>NZ_CP108798.1:0-4800000 GCF_045207455.1 Nocardia sp. NBC_00881 | reverse complement strand
CCGTCCTACGCCGATGGCGCCGTGGAAGTGTTGCAGCGCAAGAAGAACGTGCGCATCCTGGTCGCGCAGCCGCCGCGTCGCGGGGGCGCCGAACTGCGCCCGATCAGCGGAGGCGTGCTGCTGCAGCAGCGCGATGTACTCGACGCCATCGGCGACAACCCGGCCAACTGGACCCTGGCCGCGGGCGAGCCCGCCGATCCGGAAACCCTGGCTGATCTCGAATTCGCCTGGCGCGCTTGTCGTGCCGTGAAGTCCAACGCGATCCTGCTCGCCCACGACGGCGCATCCGTTGGCGTCGGCATGGGTCAGGTCAATCGAGTGGACGCGGTCGGCCTCGCGGTTCAGCGGGCAGGAGATCGCGCCAAGGGCTCGGTGGCCGCCTCCGACGCCTACTTCCCGTTCCCGGACGGCCCGCAAACCCTGATTCAGGCCGGCGTCCGCGCCATCGTCCAACCCGGCGGCTCCGTCCGCGACCAGGAGACAATCGACCTCGCCCGCGAAGCGGGCGTAACCCTCTACCTCACCGGCGCTCGCCACTTCGCCCACTGAGGTCGTCAGTCGACCAGAAACGCCGTGTCGGGCTACTGATCCGACACGGCGTTCGGTTTTCGTAGGGGTCGCCGCACTGTCCGCCCCGGTTTTCGCCGGATGCTACGGCGACCCCTGATCCGCGTAGCCGGACCGTGGGCTCATGAACTCCCATGTCGTCCGTTGTGCCGGTGTTGGCGGTCGACGTTTGTACGTTCGTGCCTACAGTTGGGCGACAGGTTGCCGGTCGCCGGCCCGAATGGCGGAGAACACCCGCTCGACCGCGTTCTTTTTCTCCCCGACCGGCGCGACGTAGTGGATCATGGCGCGGGCGGCGGCCTCGCCGGGCACCTGGTCGATCACCCCGGCGGCCAGGTACTGCGCAGGCAGCCACCGGCCGTGGCTTACTAGACTGCGCTGAGTACTGTCCGGTTGCCGAGCGGCGCTTTCAACTGCACCTCCAAGGTGCCGAAAACCGCTATCATCGTGCACATTCGGCCCACTGCGTCTGCGCGGGTGCCCGAGCGGAGTTCGATGGTCACTGTCGCATCGGTCTCGGTGACCGATGCGTCCACGCCGTAACACTCCGGCGCTCCTGTCTCGAAATTCACCGCGATCCGGTTGTCCGCCAACCTCGTCCATGATCTGAACGGGATCGGGTGCGGGCTGACGATCGTCGGGTCGGCAGTGAACCCGTTGCCCTGGTTGCCTTTCGGGTCCTCTATCGGCGTACTCGGTGCCGTGGCACTCGTGGTGCTCGTGTTCTGCTGTTTCCCCTCGTCGTTCGAGCCTCCGCAGCCCGCGGCGGTGAGACAGGCGAGCACTACGGCGACAGCTGCGACGGCGCGTCCGGCCGGGATCCGATCCATGCCCTCAACCCTAGTTGGCGTAGCTGTCCGTTCGGCGCGGGCTGCTGCCCATTCTGTGAGTCGGCTTCCTCGGCAGCGACGACAAGCCCCCCGGCGCTCGCGCATCGGGGGGCTTGCGTTTCCGTTGGTGTCGGAGCTGGTGCCTACCGGCTGGTGAACGGCAGGAGCGCCATCTCACGGGCGTTCTTCACCGCGATAGCGACCTGACGCTGCTGCTGCG
The DNA here is from genome assembly GCF_045207455.1 of Nocardia sp. NBC_00881. Taxonomy (NCBI): domain Bacteria; kingdom Bacillati; phylum Actinomycetota; class Actinomycetes; order Mycobacteriales; family Nocardiaceae; genus Nocardia; species Nocardia sp. NBC_00881. The sequence continues at coordinate 4,798,383 of NZ_CP108798.1, read as the reverse complement.
GGGTGAGTCCGGTGACTCGGCGGCTGCGAATCTTGCCGCGGTCGGAGATGAACGTACGCAGCAGGTTCACGTCTTTGTAGTCGACCGTCTCGATACCCGCGGCGATGAGCGGGTTCTTCTTGGGACGGCGGGCCTGCTCGGCGCGAACCTTCTTAGACGGTGCTCGCTTTACTGCCATATGACGGGTTCCTTCTCACGAGATCAGTGGTTTGTTTACCAGCTCGATTTGTGCACACCGGGCAATTCGCCCCGGTGGGCCATCTCGCGCACACGCACACGGGAGAGTCCGAACTTCCTGAGATGACCGCGCGGTCGTCCGTCGGCGGCGTCCCGATTGCGCAATCTTACCGGACTGGCGTTTCGCGGCTGTCGTCGCAGTTCGGCCTGGGCGGCGGCGCGGCCGCTGTCCGATGTGCCCGGATTTCGTATGAGTTCCTTCAGTTCGGCGCGGCGTTCGGCGTAGCGTGCCACGATTGCCCTGCGCTGTTGGTCGCGCGCGATCTTCGACTTCTTGGCCATCTCAGCGCTCCTCACGGAAGTCGACGTGCTTGCGCACGACCGGGTCGTACTTGCGCAGCACCATGCGGTCCGGGTCGTTGCGGCGGTTCTTGCGGGTCACATAGGTATACCCGGTGCCCGCCGTCGACTTCAGCTTGACGATCGGGCGGATGTCGGTCGATTTCGACGCCATGGGAATGCTCCTCAGATCTTGTCGCCGCGCGCCCGGATTCGGGCAACTACAGCCTCGATTCCGTCCCGGTCGATGGTCTTGATGCCCTTGGCGGAGACCGTCAGAGTGATGCGACGGCCCTCGCTGGGCAGGTAGTAGGTCTTGCGCTGGACGTTCGGGTTCCAGCGCCGGCTTGTCCGCTTATGTGAGTGCGACACGGACTTGCCGAATCCGGGTTTGCGTCCGGTGACCTGGCAGTGGGCCGACATGCGGACTCCCTCCAGTAGATGACAATCATTTTCGACAACGGCTGTTCGACAATGTACCGTTGCTCAACAGCAAATGAAAATCGTTACCGAAAGGGGTTTCGGTGGATTCCGCCCTGCTCCCACCCGAGTCCGACCGGAGGACGCCTGTGGTGGTACTCGCCGGCTTCGCGGGACTCGCCGCGGACGGCGTGGATCACGCGGCCGCCGCGCTGCGCGAGACGGCGGGCACCGTCGTCGTACGGCACGATCTCGCCCAGCTGCGGGAAGGTGTCGTGCGCCGCACCGTGCGCACAACGACACAGGAGACCTCGGCCGTGCTCGAACTCGCGCACGGCTGCGTCTCCTGCACGCTGCGCATGGACCTGCTCCCACTGCTGTGCACGCTCGCCCAGCGCGACTCGGTCGACCGCATCGTGCTCGCGCTGGACCCCGCCTTCGAGGCGGAAGCCGTATGCCAGGCCATCGAGCAGGTAGTGGTCACCGGCGTGATCGGTCGCCTTGACGGTCCGGCCGGGCGAGACGTGCGCGTGCAGGCGGTACTCACCTGCCTGGACTCCGCCGCCTGGCTGGCCGATGCGATCGGTGACGAGACCCTCGCCGAGCGCGGTCTCGCGTACGCCGACGATGACCGGACGGTCGCGCAGCTGGCCGTCGGTCAGGTCGAGTTTGCCGATGTCGTGTTCGCTGTGGGCGCCGTGGACATGGCGGGCGGCGTGCAGGCGGATCGGGGCAAGCTCGCCGCGGTGCTGGCCCGCCTGGCGCCCGGTGCGCCGGTCGCCTGGGTGGACAATCCGAGCGAACTCACGCTCACTTGCGTCGAGACGCTGCTCGAGCGCGTCCCCGCCGACTCGCGGCGCGGCCGGGTCTTCGACGCGCATGCACCGCTCCTGCGCGGCCGACCGCCGTTGACCAGCGACTACGGTGTCGTGCTCATGGAATTCGCCGCCGGAAGGCCGTTCCACCCCGCCCGCCTGCACGAGGCACTGGACGTGCTGTTCGACGGCGTGGTGACCGCCCGCGGGCGGATCTGGCTGGCCACCCAGCCCGACGAGGTGGTGTGGCTGGAGTCCGCGGGCGGTGGCCTGCGAGTTGGCGGCGCGGGGCGCTGGCTGGCGGCCATGTCCGAGGACGAATTGGCCGAGGCGGATCCGGAGCGGAGGGCGATGGCCGCGATGCGCTGGGACGAGCGCTTCGGGGACCGGGACATCTCGCTGGCGATCCTGGTACACGACGCGGATCCTGCCGAGATCCGCGCGGCGCTGCACTGGGCGCTGGTGGAAGACGAGGAGCTGCGGCTGGTCGAGCGGGCGCCGGATCGGGTTGCCGAATGGGAGGACCCGTTCGGGGAGTGGCACGCCGACCCATGCGAGAGCGACGAGACGGCGGGCGTGCCTGTGGAAGACGGAAAGAGCTCGAGAGGAGAGGCGAAATGAAGAAGGGTATCCATCCGGAATATCACCCGGTGGTCTTCGAGGACGCGAGCACCGGAAAGCGGTTCCGCACTCGATCCACCGCCACCAGCGCGCGCACTGTGCAGTGGACCGACGGCAACACCCACCCATTGCTGACGGTGGATGTGACCGCCGACTCGCACCCGTTCTGGACCGGCGCCCACCGCGTGCTGGACGCCCAGGGTCGGGTGGAGAAGTTCGAGCGCAAGTACGGCAAGCGCGTCGCGCACAAAAGGGAGGTCTGACATGGCGGTTCCGAAGCGGAAGATGTCGCGGTCGAACACCCGCAGCCGCCGGGCGAACTGGAAGGCGACCCCTCCGGATCTGGTGCCGGTGACAGTCGGGGGCGTCGTGCGCCGAGTGCCGCGCAGGCTGGTCGCTGCCGTGCGGCGCGGCCTGATCTGACGCTGTGTTTGTTCTGCAGCGCCTGCGGCGCTGCGTGGTCTCGGCCCCCTGATGGCTCGCGTCCGAGCGGCCGACGCCGGCGACTTCGTCGTGGACGCGTCGGCCGCTCGGACGCGAGCCGGGCCGCGAAATGCCGTAGGTGCCGAACGAGTCGGTCGATGGTCGATGGACCGAACCGGCGACAGCGCGAATCTGAGAAAAAGTTTGTGGCCGCGACGCACCGAGATGGCAATCTGGTGGCTACCGATGTGACGTATGCCATATGGCAACATGGCGTATGAAGTGATTGCGGCAAGATAGCTGGTGGATGGAATACCTACTGAGAGTTCGTTTTTGTAGGCGGAAAAGTCCTGCGGAAGTGATGCATTCGTGGCCTGACACCGGTACCCTCATGCGGGAGGGCGGGTTCTCCTGGCCCCCAGGAGAACCCGCTCATCGCCAAAGCTTCCGGCTTCTCGCCGATTACGATCTTCCGATTCCTTTCTCCTGCAGTCGGTTGCGTATTCACGGCAGTTCTCTCTGTGCGGCGGTCAGTTCTTCGAGGTCAGCTCCGTGGGCACGCTGCTGTCGCTCGGGGCGTACCGATTGTCGCCACCGTGACCCGGGAAACCGGGCAAGTGTGGCAACAGTGCCTCCAGCCGAGCCAACTGCTCACCGACCAGCGCAGCGGGCCCCTCGATCAGGGACAGCGGCCACGGCCAATCCCGCCCGTTGCACCGCTCCACCCGGTCGGCGAGCTCGGCCGTCGTAGCCTCCAGTTCGCTGATCTCGGTACGTAATTCGCCGATCTGCGTTCGCATTTCGGCGGACTCGCTCTCCAACTGCTCGATCCGAATCAGCGCCGCGGCCAGCCCCTCCACCAGAGTGCGATGGCGGCCGTTCGCTTCGGTGCCGAGCTGCGGCCACCCGGACAGGTCGGGCCCGCGCAGCTGAATCTGGATGTCGCGCAGCACTGCCTCTTGTTCCGGCGTCACCTACGGGTCCTCCTGTCCACCGAATGCTCGAAATGCCGTGCGCCCGCGATCATCCGCCTCGGCCGCGGTCCGCAACCCATCAGGCAGGGTCGGGCCGCCACCGAACAGATTCCGCACCACGGAGTCGAACCCGCCGCGGCCCCTAGGCATTCGGCGGCGCGGTCAGACCGAAACGCATGACTCCCACTGTAAGTCGGCCGACCGGCGGATTCCCGGACATCGTGGAACCGGGGTCGACTGGACGGCATCCGATGTGGACTCCAGGGTCCGTTCCCTGTGAATCCGCCGGTCCAGGTCGGCCGCAGCGCGGAATAAGGTCGGCTTCAGCGTGATTCGGCCGATCAAGCGTATCCGCGTCAGCGCACGAGTCGTGCGCCTTCACGTCAGCGCACGGGCTCCAGGCTCGGTCGCGAGCGCTTCGACGCAGTCGCGAACTCGCGGCGGTCCGGAGCGATCAGGACCGCGGAGATCGGCACCGCCAGCGCCAGCAAGCCGATGACGAACATCGGGAATACGAAGTCGAACAACTCCACACCCGAAGGCACATTCGCCGACCGGTCCACATCGAAATGCAGTGCGGCAAGTGCGGTGTAGTACGTCGCGGCCACGCCGACTCCGAATAGCAGCAAGGTGACGGTCCGGGCCAGCGGGAGGCGCAGTGCCTGGAAGGACCACAACGTCGCCGTCGCGGTGATCACCGCGATCACGGCCGAGATGGTGGCCAGCCACATCGTCACGCCGACCGAACCCTGGATCTCGATCGAGCCGATACCGAGGTAGTGCGTCAGTCCGATGCCGAGGCCCAGTACCAGGCCGCCGGGAAACAGCAGCGGAAGGCGCAGGCTGCGTCCAATGATCAGCAGCGTCGCGAACACCGTGACAATCGAGACCACCATGGCGGCGACCAACCTGCCCGAGTCGTAACGAATCGCGCTACCAGGAACTTTCAGGCCGAGCATGGCTACCGACGTGGCGAGCCACACCCCGACCCCACCGAGCGACACCGCCGCGGAGGCCAGCCACACCAGCCGGAACTGCGCCGAGCGCGCAGCGTGCGCAACGCATGCGAGCCCAACCAACGCGCCGAGCAGTGAGATTCCCAACGACAGCACGACCAGCCAGTAGCCCATGGCGAACTGGTCGACGGCCGGGCTCGCGTCGGTGGCTGTGGCCAGCACCGCGACCTCATGCATGCCGGGCAGTTCCTTCCAGTTCGCCCGATTTGAGCTGGGCGATCGCGTACTCGGTGACCGCCGCCAGCGACTGGCGCACCTCGAGCGCGTTGCGCGCATCGATATCCACGATCGGCACGCCCTCGCGCACCGAAAGCGCCTCGCGCAGTTCGGCGATGGGAAAGCGCGGCGCGTCGGGGAACCGGTTGACCGCGATCAGGAACGGCAGCTTGCGGGCTTCGAAGAAGTCGACCGCGGCGAAGCTGTCTTCCAGCCGCCTGGTGTCGATCAGCACCACGGCGCCGATCGCACCGCGGATCAGGTCGTCCCACATAAACCAGAAACGCCGCTGACCAGGGGTGCCGAACAGATAGAGCACCAGGTTGCCAGGCAGGATGATCCGGCCGAAATCCATCGCGACCGTCGTGGTTTCCTTCTCCGGCGTATCGGCGAGATCGTCGATACCGTCGGAGAAGCGAGTCACCATCGCCTCGGTGCGCAGCGGAACTATCTCCGACACGGCACCGACGAATGTGGTCTTCCCCGCGCCGAAGCCGCCCGCGACAACGATCTTCGTCGAAGCGACCCGGTTATCGACGCCGTCCGGCCCCGAGGTGCCGCCCGGTCCGGAATTCCCACTTGGCCCGGGATTTCCACTGGGCCCCAGATTCTTATAGGGCGCGGAGTCCACGCAATGTCCTCTCCATTAGGGAACGACGCTCGTCATAACTCGCCTCGTCGGTCAGGGTCGAATGGACGCGCACGGTGCCGTCGACGACGAGATCGCCGATCACCACCCGAACCATGCCGAGGGGCCGGTCGAGATGCGCCGCGATCTCGGCGACCGACAGTTGGTGCGCGCCGAGTCGCAGTATTTCAGTTCGGATGTCACCGGTCGGCCAGTCGAGATGTGCAGTGTACGACAGGGTTTCGATCACCGCCTCGAGCGGCAGGGCGACCGCCGGTTCGGTACGCCCTGAGGTCAGGGCATAGGGCCGGACGCGCGTGGTTGGTCGTGGTCCGGGTCCGTATGGGTTGGACATCACACTCAGACAGCAGTACGGGCGGTGGCGGTGACCACCGAGCCCACCCGATCGACCAACAGTGCCATCTCGTAGCCGATGCGGCCGATGTCGTGTGATTTGTTGGCCAGCACGGCCAGGTGCGAGCCGTTGCCGACGCTCATCACCAGCAGGTAGCCGCGTTGCATCTCCACGATCGACTGCATCACCTTGCCGCCGTCGAACAAGGAGGCCGCGCCCATGGAGAGGCTGGCGAGTCCCGCGGTGACGGCGGCGAGCTGCTCGGCTCGGTCGCTGGGTAAATTCGGGCTGGTGGCCTGCAATAAGCCGTCCGCTGACACCAGCACCGCGTGGGACACACCGGGCACGTCCCGGGTGAAGCGGGCGACCAGCCAATTCAGATTCTCGTCCGTGGTGCTGTTGTTCGCGTTGGTCATGCGAGCCCTCCGTCGTTGTACTGCGCATTGGCCCGCCCGCTGCGGACCCCACTCAGATGCCTGGTCAAGTTGGTGCGAATTTCTTCGGGATCACGAGGCGCGGCTTCGTCTGTCGGTGCCAGGCCACCGGGCACCAACTGGGCGCCCGGCCTGCGAATCGGCAGGCCGCCGACGGTGCGCGCCGACGTCGTCGGGTGGCTGGCATCCTCGGCGGCCAGCCAGCCCGCGTCACCAGGCGAGGACCACGTGCTGTCCGACGATTGCGAAGTAGAGGGCTCGACCAGCCATTCCGAGACCATGCGCTGGTAGATCGGGGTCGGCGACGCGCCGGCGACCGGCTGCAGCCGGGGGGAGGTGACCGTCGCGGGTTCTGGTGTCCCGTCTGGCGGCGCGTCGTCGGGTGGGGTGGTCGGCTTCCGGATCGGAAGGCCGGACCGGGCGGTGGTCTGGGGTGCGGCGGTTTCCCTCGGCACCGTCGGGTTCGGGCCCGTGATTTCGTCGCTGTCGTCGACCTCGGACCACATATCTGTGCGCGTGGATTTCTGCTTCCCACCGCCGGACTGCTCATTCGCGGCGGGCGCCGGCGGGCCGATCGGCGCACGGTCGCCCTCCGCGCGGGGCGTGATCACCGGCCACGGCTGGGTGGAAGGCTGATCCGCCGGGTCTTCGTTGCGGCCGATCGGCGCGGAGACCGTGGGCTGGTCGGGTCCGTCGGCGACGCGAACGACCGGTCGGCGCTGCGGCAAGCCGGAACTCGTCACACCGAACCGCGCTGTGTCGCGCTGCGGCAGGCTCGGTACCGGCACCAGGTTCCGCTGCGCCGCGGGTGGTGGGGCGAGCGGGGGAAGCTGATGCTCGACGGTGAGGTCGAGCGGCTTGCCTGCCGGGTCGGTGGCGTCCATCGGCGGCGCGACCAGAGCGCCGGGCAGATGGACGCTGGCGGTGATGCCGGGCTGCTGCGCCATTGTCGAGGTGCGCCGCAGGCTGACCGTGATGGTATGCCGCTTGGCCAGTCGGCCGACGACGAACAGACCCATGCGGCGCGCGGTTTCGACGGTGACCTCACCACCGGAGGCGAGCCGGTCATTGGTCGTCTGTAGGTCCTCCAGCGACATGCCGAGGCCGCGGTCGGTGATCTCGATCAGGTAGCCGCCGTCCACCGCGCGCGACACGGTTACCGTGACCGGCGTAGTCGGCGGGGAGTAGCGCAGCGCGTTGTCGATCAGCTCGGCGAGCAGGTGCTCGATGTCCACCGCGGGCTCGCCCGCGACGATGCCGTCGGGCACCGCGCCGATCTCGGCTCGCTGGTAGTCCTCGACCTGAGAGACCGCGCTCCACAGCATGTCCGACAGCGGCACCGGGTGCAGCAGACCTCGGCGCAGCGCGGTACCCGCCAGCACGAGCAGGTTGTCGCCGTTGCGGCGCATGCGGGTGGCCAGGTGGTCGAGGCGGAACAGGCTCTGCAACCGGTCGGTGTCGTCCTCGTCGTGCTCGAGGTCCTCGATCAGCGCCAACTGCTGCTCCACGAGAGATTGGCTGCGGCGGGAGAGGGTTTCGAACATGTTGCCGATCTGCAGACGCATGCGGGCCTGGTCGGCGGCGAGGTTGAGGGCCTGCTCATGGATCTCGTCGACGGCACGGGCCAGCTGGCCGATTTCGTCGGTCGTGTGCACCCCGACCGGGGTGATCTCCGGGGTGGTGCCGCCCGCGCGCACCACGGCGAGCTCGTCGGGCAGCTTGACATGTGCGACCTCGAGCGCGTCGCGGCGCAGGCGGCGGACCGGGACGACCAGGGTGCGCGCTACGGAGAGAGCCAACGCAAGGCCCGCGAGGAGCATGCCGATGACGATCGTCGTCTCGCGCAGCGCGCCGGTCTGCGCCTCGATGGTGCGTGCGGCCAGTGCCTTGTCGATGGTGTCGATCAGCTGCGCCGTGGTCTTCTCGTAGGTGTCCGAACTGACCAGAAGCGAGTCGAGCACAGCGGGGTTGGTCGCCGGATCGGCGACGTTCTGGCTGAACGTGCCGAGGCGGGTTTGCACCGCGTCGAGCAGCGGGCGCATGTTGCCCGCGTAATCCGGCAGGATCTGCGCGTACTGGTAGATCATGGTGATCTCGGCGCCCGCGGCGACCAGCACGCGTGGCCGCACGCTCGGGTTACGGCCCGCGTCGGGCGAGCCGATCAGCATGCGCTGCTGGGTGAGCACGCGGCGCGCGGTCTGCACCGACGCCAACTGCTGGAAGTATCGCTGGATGACCAGGTCGTCCACGGACGGGGAAAGCGCGAGCGCGTTGCCGATCCGCACCATGATCTCGTCGGCCTGCTCGCCGACCATCGCAGGCGAGCCGTTGCGCAGACTGTTGCGCATGGTTGTGCCGGTCGCGACGGCAGAGGCGAGTTCCGAGGTGACCCGGCCGGTGGCCTTGGTGGCGTGCAACGCGGACTCCAGGTCGGCCAGCGCCTGGTCGAACTTCGTCAGTGCGGCGTCGGTCTGCGGGTCGGCGGTGTTGCCCCACGTGGCGGTCGCGATGACGCCGAGTTGTTCGGTGGCCGAACCGAACTTGATGATCGGACGGATGATGATGGCTTGTTCGGTGGCCGCGTCGAGCTGCGCCATGGTACGCAGTTCGTTGTTGATTCGGAGTACGGCGAAGACGGTGGCCAAGAGCACGGGAAGCACCAGTACCACGCCGACCTTGCGGGTGACCGACCAGTTCGACAGGCTGAATTGCCAGGACCCCGGTGCAGCTTCCATCCGCTTCCGTCGCCTCCGCTTCGCGAGTGACCTCGGTTGCGCGTGGCTGTTCAGTATTGATTCAACCCGCAAAGAACCAACTAGAGGTCTTCTTTTTACCGCACGGAACATACCGTGCACAGTGATCATCGGCAATCTGGGGGATCCGGTCCGCAAATTACCGAATATGGCTATAGAGAACATGATTCGCATCGGAATGCGATAGGGACGCGTCAACATCTCGGTGCCGCCTGGAAGTCGCTGGTCACCGAGGCCGGCCGACGTGACGCGCCGAAGGCCGCTCGCCGAGGACGCGCCGCGGCGTGTCATTGATGACCCTCTCAGTTACCTCTCAGTCGGTGCGGTCAAACTGGTGGCATGCGCATTCTGGTAGTCGACGACGATCGCGCCGTCCGGGAATCGCTGCGGCGGTCGCTCACCTTCAACGGCTACTCCGTCGATCTCGCGGTGGATGGCGTGGACGCGCTGGAGAAAGCAACCATCCAGCGACCGGATGCGCTCGTGTTGGATGTGATGATGCCTCGGCTGGACGGGCTCGAAGTCTGCCGGCGCCTGCGCAGCACGGGTGATGATCTCCCGATACTGGTTCTGACGGCGCGTGATTCGGTGTCCGAGCGGGTTGCCGGACTCGATGCCGGGGCCGACGACTATTTGCCGAAGCCCTTCGCGCTGGAGGAATTGCTGGCGCGTCTGCGTGCTTTGCTGCGACGTACCACCGTCGATCCGGGTGATGTCTCGGAGGCAATGAAGTTCGCCGATCTGTCGCTGGATCCGGTGACACGCGAGGTGTCCCGCGGCGCCCGCCAGATTAGTCTCACCCGTACCGAGTTCTCGCTGTTGGAAATGCTGATGGCGAACCCGCGCCGGGTGCTCACCCGCAGCCGCATCCTCGAGGAAGTGTGGGGCTACGACTTCCCGACCTCCGGAAACGCGCTAGAGGTGTACATCGGCTACCTGCGCCGCAAGACCGAGTCCGAGGGCGAATCGCGGCTTATCCACACCGTGCGCGGCGTCGGCTACGTGCTACGGGAAACACCCCCGTAGGCCGCCGGTTATGGCACGAACAGTTCCCAAACACCCTGTGGTCGCCGCGCTCGGCCAGCGACCGCCCGAGCCCTCCGACATGCGGCCGCCGATGCCGCTGACCCGCTCGATCTCGCTGCGCTGGCGGGTCACCCTGCTCGCCGCCTCCGTCGTGGCGATCGCGGTGGCGGTGACCTCGATCGCGGCCTACGCCTTGGTGGCGCGAGCGTTGTACGCCGACGTTGACGCCCAGCTGCGTAACCGGGCCAGCGCCGTGATCGCCAGTAACCCGTACGGATTCAATATCCAGAATCTGATGGTCGCCACAGCTTTCTATAACGACACCGGCATCGCACTGATCTTTCCCGACCTCAAGCCGTATTCGCCGCCGCAATCGACCGATCCGCCGGTGGGCTCGCAGGAACTCGCGGTGGCCCACGGCGAGGCGAGTTCGTCGCTGCGGACGGTCGGCAACCAGCGCGTGCTGGCTGTCCGGACCAACCTCGGTGCGACGTTGGTTATCTCCCAGCGGCTGGATCCGACCCGGGAGGTGCTCGACCGGCTCGCCTGGTTGCTTTTCGTGGTCGGCGGTTGCGGTGTCGTGTTGGCCGCCGCGGCAGGCACTGCCGTCGGCCGCACCGGATTGCGCCCGATCGGACGGTTGACCGCGGCGACCGAGCGGGTCGCGCGAACTGACGATCTCACGCCGATCCCGGTGACCGGAGATGACGAACTCGCCCGACTCACCGAGAGTTTCAACACCATGTTGCGCGCATTGACCGAGTCGCGCGATCGGCAGCGCAGGCTGGTCGCCGATGCGGGGCACGAATTGCGTACGCCGCTGACGTCATTGCGTACGAATATGGAGCTGCTCATCGCAGCGGGTCGTCCGGGCGCGCCTCGAATACCGGACGAGGATATGGCCGGATTGCGCTCGGATGTCATCGCCCAGATCGAAGAGTTGTCGACGCTGGTGGGAGACCTGGTCGACCTCGCTCGCGAAGACGCGCCGGAAACCGTCTTCGAGCGCGTGGATCTCGGGGAGGTGGTGGAGCGCGCACTGGAGCGCGCCCGGCGCCGTCGGACCGGAATCGAGTTCGTCGCGGAACTGCGCCCATGGTTCGTCTATGGGCACGATGCCGGTCTGGAGCGCGCGGTGCTCAACGTCCTCGACAACGCGGCGAAGTGGAACCCCATCGGTGCGCCGGTCCGCGTCGGTATGCGCGAGACCGGTCCGGGTCTGCTCGAGTTGACCATCGATGACGCCGGTCCCGGAATTCCCTCGGGGGAGCGTGAGTTGGTGTTCGAGCGTTTCTATCGGACCACGTCGTCGCGGTCGCTACCGGGTTCCGGTCTCGGCTTGGCGATCGTAAAGCAGGTGGTGACAAAACACGGCGGCACGATTGCTATCGATACCTCGGATCGCGGTGGCACATTGGTCCGGATCGTGCTGCCGGGCGAGGCCGGGGCACCCGCGTCCGAGTGACGAAGGCGAATCGCGTCAGGCGGTCTGCACGAGCCCGTCGCGGCGGAACGGCAGTGTCGAGGGTGGCCAATTTCTACCGCAATGAGTCAGGTCGGGCATTCAATATTTACCGAAAGTAAGATATTTCAGGGATCGACCCGAGATTTGCTTTCGCCACGCGGTGTCGCCATATCGCCGAGGCGGGGAACGCGATCGGGGCTGTGGCTCCGGATCTGCGTATCGTACTTTCGTCCGGTGCGGCCACCGGGACGCACGGACAGATCTCGGAGAACTGAAAGCGCGGTCTCAGTCCGTTCTCAGTCGTCGTAGCCAAGCTGGTGGGCAGACGTGAGCAGAAACGAGGAGTCCATGACCGAGGATTCGAATGATCGCCGGGAGGAGCTGGGGACGGCGAACGCCGGAAAGGACCACCGGCCTCCCGAGCAGATCCACGGCGCACCGACAGACGCCCCGTTCGGTGGTGCGACCGGAGATGCGCCGCAGGGCGGAGTATTCGAGCCGCGGGAGGCGCACAGCCACGGTTATGGCCCGCAGGCGCACTATCCGCCGCAGCACGATCCGACCCAGCAGTTCCCGCGCCCGCAATACGCCGCCCCCTTCGACCCATCGAGGGGTGCTGCCTACGGTGCCCATCCCGCCGTTCCACCCCGCCCGTTCCGCACCGGCCTCGTCGTCGGCGCCGTAGCGCTCGCTCTGGTCAGCGGTGGCCTCGGCGGCGCGGTCGGCGCGCTGAGTACCCGCGGCGATGACGGCCGTGCACCGGTCGCCAACGCGTTGGACGCGCCGAAGCCGAATATCGGCAATGTCTCCAACGCCCCGGCCGGATCCACCCAGGCGGTCGCGCAGAAGGTACTGCCGAGCGTGGTCATGATCAAGGTGGCGAGCAGCAGGGCGGAAGGCGAGGGCTCCGGGGTGGTGCTGTCCTCCGACGGACTCGTCCTGACGAACAACCACGTGGCCGCGGGCGGCGGCCCGAACGCCAAGATGGAGGTCAGGTTCTCCGACGGCAGCACCGCACCTGCGACGCTGGTCGGCGCAGATCCGGTCTCCGACCTGGCCGTCGTCAAGGTATCAGGCAAGTCCGGTCTGACCCCGATCGAGTTGGGCACCTCGGCGACCCTGCAGGTCGGCCAGCCGGTCATCGCGATCGGCTCGCCGCTCGGCTTGGCGGGCACGGTCACCACCGGCATCGTGTCGGCGCTGAACCGTCCGGTCTCGACCATGGGCGCGGGCGACCAGAACCCGACGGCGGTGCAGCCGGTGATCGACGCTGTCCAGACCGACGCCGCGATCAACCCGGGTAACTCCGGCGGTGCCCTCGTCGATGGCAGCGGCAAGCTGATCGGCATCAACACCGCCATCGCCAGCCTTGGTGCCGACGAGACGAGCGGACAGCAGAGTGGCTCCATCGGCCTCGGCTTCGCCATCCCGGTGGACCAGGCCCGGCGGGTCGCCGACGAGCTGATCAAGACCGGCCACGCGACCTATGCGCAGATCGGCATCAAGATCCGGCCGCAGGACACCGTCACCGGTGCCAGGGTGCTGGAGCCCACGCCCGACGGCCCGGCCGCCAAAGCGGGTATCCCCGCAGGCTCGATCGTCACGAAGGTCGACGACCGGCCGATCGATTCCGGGAATGCTCTGGTCGCCGCGGTCCGCTCCCACCAACCAGGAGACAAGGTGAAGATCACCTACACCGACGAACAAGGCAACAACCCCAAGACGGTCGAGGTCACCCTCACCGGCGCGCCCGCGGACGGTGGCCGATGATGCGAGTGCTGCCCGGTGGGCGAGCCCCGTTGGTCGAGGTCGACGCCGACGTTCTCGGCGCGGCCGCCGAGCTGTTCGACGCAGGCGCTACGGTGAGCAGCATGGAAATCGATGCTCCTGTGGCGGGGCGTGCTCTGGTGGTGGTCGTCGACGATCGAACGGCGCATGGAGGTGTTGACTCTCTCGGCCCGCTGGTCACCGAGCTGCTCACCGAGGCGGGTTTCCTCGTGGACGCGTCGGTGTCGGTGCAGGCCGATGAGGTGGAGATCCGCAACGCGCTCAACACCGCGGTGATCGGCGGTGTCGACTTGGTGATCTCGGTCGGCGGCACAGGCATGTCCCCGCGCGACGTCACGCCGGAGGCCACCTCGCAAGTACTCGACCGTGAGCTGCCGGGAATCAGTGAGGCGCTGCGCTCCTCCGGCCGGGTCGCGGGTTCGCTGGACGCCGGTCTGTCCCGTGGGGTGGCAGGCGTATCCGGCAGCACGTTGGTGGTCAATCTGCCTGGCACTCGTTCCGCGATTCGCGACGGTATGGCCACGCTCGGGCCGCTCGCCAGCAAGGTGATCGGTGAGCTGTCCGGATTGGTCGAATAATCGCGGCTGCCACCCCCTCCGACGACCCTCGCCCGGCGGCCCGCCGGGCGAGGGATGCTGCGCGTCTCGCCGAAATTTTCGGTGACGCTCTCCCCGAGACCACGAGCGACGACCGCGGCGACGACCGCGGCGACGACCGCGGCGACGACCGCGGCGACGACCGCGGCGACGGCCGGTCCTCCGATGACTGGCTGCGCGCTCAGGTGCCTCCGCATCACGGTTGAGCCAGTTATCTACGTAGTTGCTACGTATTTGCGCGCTCCCGATGTCGTGATCGGCCCGAGATTACTTCCGAATCAAAGTAATTGCGGTGAAATCTTTTCGACCCTGTGTCGCATCTGATCACTGGCACTTCTGTGTTGATTCCCGATTGAATGTGTCCGCCTCGGGGTACCAGTCTTTTATCTATGCACGTCAAACCATATTCAGATGTTCGCAACTGTGATCTACGTCACGTTGAACATTATGAAAGCTCACATTGCAGTGTGGTTACCGAGCGTTTAATGTTCGCCATCGAGTCACCACCACTGGACCCCGAAGGCTTGGGTACCGCGCGTGCGTGGCGGCCTGGCGGGACCCGGCTCGGTTCCACTGCCACCTGGGCCGTCGCGCCGAAATTACAGCTGGTTACATGTCGGCAACAAAGGAGCGACACACTGAGCTGGGCCTGAGAGGACCACTGTCCAGCCTCGATGGTCGAGGTTGATTGTTTTAAACCTGATGAGGGGAAGTATGAGCGAGAACCGCACCATTGGTGTGCGCCGCGGTGCCCGCGTCGCGGGCATCGGCGCTGCCGCGGCCGTTGCCATGGGCCTGCTTTCGACCGGTGCTGCCAACGCCGATACCTTCGTGCCGTTGCCGGACGGCCAGAAGGCGGGGCCTGGCGTGACGATTACCCGGACGGGAGAGCGTGCCCTTATTTCGCCCTCTATGGCCGCAAACGGCGCTGGTCGCGTCGTCTGGGTGTCGGGCAACGCCGCTGCCGATGTCTCCGTCACGCCGGAAGGCACCGTCGGACCCAACAACGGTCCGGCCGGGGGCCCCGGTACCAACAACTCCTCGACCCACGGCGCGTCTCAGCTGAGCACCGGCTACGTCGTCGGCTGCCAGGTCAGCATCGCCGACGATGCGATCTCCGCGGGTGTGTCCGGTAGCGTCAACCTCAGCGGTGCCAGCGCCGGTGGCTCGATCGGTCTCAACCTCGGCCCCGGTGAGGTCAAGTTCGTTCAGATCGACTACAAGGACATCCTCAAGCCGGGTGTCTACTCCGTCGAGTACCAGGACGCCGAGATCCAGATCCAGGGCTGCGCGGGCTACGCGCAGGCACGTGCCTACACGGTTGTCGAGATCATCGGCGACCACTACTCGAAGACCACCCTCTATGGGATGCCCTTCAGCATCGGCTGACGTCTGTCGAATCCACACGAACGATCTTCCCGCTGAAGCGGACTCAACCCTCGAGGGGTACCAAGCATGATCAACCGTAAGAAGTTGGCACGGATGGCCGGTGTCGGCGCCGCTGCCACCATCGCCATGGGCCTGTTCTCCACCGGTGCGGCCAATGCCGACACCTTCGTCCCCCTGCCGGGCGGCGAGCTCACCAAGACGCTGTCCGACGGCACCGTGGTGACGATTCGCCTCGTCGGCGAGTCGGCCAACATCAACCCGTCCCTGGGCGACACGCCGGTGCACCGCAACGCGTGGGTGTCCGGTAGCGCCCAGGTCGAGCTGTCCGGCACGGCCGGCGGCAAGATCTTCCCCGGATACACCGTGGGCTGCCAGGTCAACATCGCCGGTGGCGGTGCCGTCGGCGGTGTCGACGGCAACATGGACTGGAGCGACGGCCAGAATGTCACCGGCGGCGTCGGCGCCAACTCCGGCGGCATCCTGGCGCTCGGACCCGGCCAGGCGAAGTCCTTCTACGTCCTCGATCTCGAGCAACCCGACGACTACGGCAACGAGGCGCACAAGACCCGCAACGCCTTCCAGGGCACCAGTGGCTCGGTCACCTGGTCCGACGAGACCATCGGCCTGTCCGGCTGTGGCGGCTACGCGCAAGCACGGGCGTTCGTCAGCGTCGAGGTCGAGACCGACAACGTCATCACCTGGGTGACGCTGTGGGGTCAGCCCTTCAGCCTCGGCTGATCGAACGCGGGTGAAAGACCCGCGAGCACCAAGGAAATGGGCCCGTCGCAGCTGCGACGGGCCCATTTCCATGTGAAAACGATTGCCACAGAACATCACCCGCGATGCTAACGGCATCGCTTGCGTTTCGACACAACTTGCTCGAAGTTCCCGAAAAGTCCGGTTGACACCGTATGTCACTGTTTGCCCGAAATTTCGAGAAAAAAGGGATCCCACGCAGATCACTTGGCGGAGAGAACATTCGAAGTGCTGTCGGCTCTGGCGGGACATGTTCGCCTCGAGCGCCTGGGGCGGGCAGCTGTCGACGCGCCCTGATCTACCCGTCGCTCGGACACCCTCGACGGGATGCGTTCAGCATCGGCCGACGTCGGTAGTATCTGTGAAATCTCTTTTCGCTGAAGCGAACTCAATCCTCGAAGGGTAACGACGTCATGATCGATCGTACGAAGCTGGCGCGCGCGGCCGGGCTGTGCGCGTCTGCGGTCATCACTATGGGCCTGCTGTCGACCGGCCCGGCCAACGCCGACACCTTCGTCCCCCTGCCGGGCGGCGAGGTCACCAAGACGCTGTCCGACGGCACCGTGGTGACGATTCGTCTGGTCGGTGAGTCCGCCGCCATCAGCCCGTCTCTCGGCGCGACGCCGGTGCACCGCAACGCGTGGGTGTCCGGTAGTGCTCAGGTCGAGTTGTCCGGCGCGGCAGGCGGGTCCATCTTTCCCGGCTATACCGTGGGTTGTCAGGTCAATATCGCGGGCGGCGGTGCCACCGGCGGTGTCGACGGCGGTGTCAACTGGAACGATGGGCGGAACGTGCGGCCGAGTGCCGGGGCGAACACGGGCGGCAATCTGTCGCTCGGCCCCGGCCAGGCCAGGTCGTTCTACGTGCTCGATCTCGAGCAGTCGGACGACTTCGGCAACGAGTCGCACAAGAAGCGCATCCGGTTCAGGGGCGACAGTGGCTCGGTCACCTGGGCGGACGAGACCATCGGTCTGTCCGGCTGTGGTGGTTATGCGCAGGCGCGGGCATTCGTCAGCGTCGAAGTGGAGACCGAAAACGTCATCACCTGGGTGACGCTGTGGGGAGCGCCGTTCAGCCTCGGCTGAGCGCCGAACGCCACCCCCATGCGAATGGGCCCGTCGCTATCGCGACGGGCCCGTTGCCTCCTGCGGCGCAGGAATTTCAGAACTCGTGCCGTCCGCCCCCGCTGGTCTGGCTCTCGGTGAGCAGATCGCGGATCTGAATCAGCACCTCCGAATCGGTGAGTGTGGTGTCGTCGGGCCTGAACCGCTTCTTCAGGTGCGTCGCGGGGAGCGCGAGCATGAGGTACAGCGCTGCGGCGATGATGAGGAAGTTGAGCACAGCCGTGATGATCGGACCGATCTGAACGAACGTCTCCGGGTTGTCGGCAACCAGCCAGAAACCGATATGTTTCTCGTCATTGCCGTACAAGACGGCGAGGATCGGATTGATGACGGCATTCGTGAACGCGGTGATGATCGCGACGAACGCAATGCCTATGACCACGGAAACCACCAAGTTGATGACATTTCCGCGGAAGAGAAACTCCTTGAAACCCTTGAGCATTGCCGATGTCTCCTCTTCGTGTGGAGCTGACCAGTTGTGCTCGGCGGTCCCGCCTGCCGGTATTTCAGATGCTAGATGATCTACATAGCAAATTGCGGGTTAACTTGACTGATCGGTATGTCCTCGGTCAATGGAAGACGACGGTGAGCGCCGTGCGCAGCGAGGCGACGGCTACGGCGGTCGCATGTTCGGCGTCCATCGCGACAAGCACCACGCGTTCGGCGGCGCCGCGCCCGTCGCCAGGGCTGGAGACCAGGATGACGGAGGCATCGGCAGCCAGGGTTCTGGCCGGTCGGGTGCCGGGTCCATTCGATTCCTCGGCGCCGACCACGTCGACTCGGTCGCCCGCGCGCAGGATTTCGGCGACCGCGGTATCGGCCAGCCGGATCGGTACGATCCTGGCGTCTCGCGCGCCCGTCGCTGCCGCGGCCAGCCGTGGACCGACGACGCGCAGGTCGGTGAAGACTTCGCCCTGATGCATGGCGCCGGTCAGTGTCGCACCGATCAGCGCGGTCGGATCGGCCACCGTGCCTGCGGGCAGTGTGCTCGCTTCGCGCGCCGCCGAGCGCAGATCGCCCGCTTCCAGGAGGCGTCCCGGCGTCAGATCCCGGCCTGCGACGATGACCGTCGTTCGCTCGGCGCCAGGGTCGCCGCGGAAGAAAAGGAATGCTGCGAGTACGGCGAGAGCGGCGGCGAGCAGCCGTCGAGCGAGCAGGGCGTCAGCCCAGGATGGGCGCTGCCACGCCGGGTGCCAGCCGCCCCGGCCGAGGTCGGCGAGTGCGCGAGTCATGGCCGGATCTTATGGCCGGGTGCAGGCCGACCCGGCGGGAGAACGGCGGGTTGTGGATAGTGGAATGCCTGTGGAAAACCGTCGAATCAGCTGGCCACGGCGGTGCTGGTCGAGGCGGAGGAGCCGCTCGACGAGCTGGAATCGGAGGACGAACTGGAATCGGAGGACGAACTGCCCGAGCCGCTGTCGGACTTGGCGGGGTCGCTCGCGGTGGAGCCGCCGCCGCGGCTGTCGGTCCGGTAGAAGCCGCTGCCCTTGAAGACGATGCCGACCGAGTTGAACAGCTTGCGCAGCTTCCCCGAGCACTCCGAGCACACGCTCAGTGCCTCGTCGGAGAAGGACTGAACGATGTCGAAGCGGTTATCACACTGGGTGCACGCATACGAGTAAGTTGGCACAGGATCCTCCCGCGGGTTCGTCAATCTGGCACTCTACAGCCGACAGTGCCAACACCGCCAATCGATGTTTCATTCCGCGGCCACATCGCCGCCCAGTCGTCGCAGTCCGTGGCGCGGAGTGAGGACCCAGCCCATGCGCAGATCATGAGGTTCCTCCGGCAGTCGCTCGACGAGTTCGTCGTCCCTTATCACCGCGACCAACCGGGCGTCGGAGCGTGCGGCCGACAGGGTTCGGTCGTAGTAGCCCGCGCCGCGTCCTAGGCGGACGCCGCGCCGGTCGACCGCGAGAGCGGGGACCAGGATCAGCTCGGCCCGGCCGACAGCGGCAGGCGGCAGCACCGCGCCGGTTGGTTCCAGCAGCCCATAGCGCGCCCGGCGCAGTGTCTCCCCGCCGGTGTACTCGGCCCAGCTCAGCGGTCCGGGCGGGCCGGTGACCGGCAGCATTACCTGCGCACCGCCCGCCCGCAAGGCCTCCAGCATCGCCGTCGACCCAGGCTCCAGCCCGACCGGCACGTACGCGCATACCCACTCCCGCGCGCCGAGCGTACCGACCGCCGCGGCCAATTCGAGTGCCTCGTGCTCCCGTTCCGTGGCGCTCACCACAGCCCGCCGGGCGACCAGTTCGGCGCGCCATGCATGTTTGTCGCGCTGGCCGGGCATCTCCACAGTGATCACCATAGGCTCACCGGGTGCCGGGTCGGCGCGATGCCGTTCCGGCGGCGTGATGGACGGATAGGGTATGCGCATGACAGCAAAGGCCGGACAGCCTGGTGACACCGCGTTGGTGTCGTGCTTCCGCACGGCCGTGGTGCCCGCGGCCGGGCTCGGAACACGGTTCCTGCCCGCTACCAAGACAGTGCCCAAGGAACTCCTCCCGGTGGTGGACACCCCGGGTATCGAACTGGTCGCCACCGAGGCCGCGAGCTCGGGCGCCGAGCGGCTGGTGATCGTCACCTCCCCGGGCAAGGACGGCGTCGTCGCGCACTTCGTCGAAGACCTGGTGCTGGAGAGCACGCTGGCCGAGCGCGGCAAGTTCCACCTGCTGGAGAAGGTGCGCAAGGCGCCGGGACTGCTCGACGTCACCTCCGTCGTGCAGGAGGAGCCGCTCGGACTCGGCCACGCGGTCGCCCAGGCGGAGAAGGTCCTCGATGACGACGAGGACGCGATCGCGGTGCTGCTGCCGGACGATCTCGTGCTGCCCTGCGGTGTGCTCGACGTGATGAGCCGGGTGCGCCGCAAGCGCGGCGGAACGGTGCTGTGCGCCATCGACGTACCGAAGAACGAGGTCAGCGCCTACGGTGTGTTCGACGTCGCGACGGTGCCCGACGCCGTGAACCCGAATGTGCTGCGCGTCAACGGAATGGTGGAGAAGCCTGCCCTCGCCGAGGCGCCCTCGACCTTCGCCGCCGCCGGCCGGTACCTCTTGGACCGCGCCATCTTCGATGCGCTGCGCCGCATCGAGCCCGGCGCCGGCGGCGAGCTGCAACTCACCGACGCCGTCGCACTGCTCATCTCCGAGGGACATCCGGTTCACGTCGTTGTGCACCGTGGGTCGCGCCACGATTTGGGCAACCCGGGCGGTTATCTTCGTGCTGCGGTCGATTTCGCTTTGGAACGTGAGGAATACGGCCCCGCCCTACGGGAGTGGCTGCAGCACCGCCTCGGTCCGGACTGGGATCCGCAGCTGACGACCTACGACTGACGACGGTTCGGTCGGGTTTCGCCGAGCGTGGACCGTCGGGTACGAATGAGGGTTCACCGCGGTGCGCGCGAACGCGGGTGCGCCGCGCGATCACGATGTGGCGGAGTCGGATGGAGTGCGGAGAGGATCAGGAAGGGCTGGATGCGCTCGGTTGAGGATCAGCAGATCAAGGTGACCGCGGCGGCGGTCGCGCCTCGGCCGGTCCGGGTCGCGATTTCCGAGGCCCAGGGGCTGTTGTGCGCCGAGGATGTCGTCACCGAGCGGCCGCTGCCCGGCTTCGATCAGGCCGCGATCGACGGTTACGCGGTGCGCAGCGTCGACGTCGCCTCCGCGGGAGCCGACATCCGCAATGAGGACGGCGATCTCGTCGACCTGACGCTCCCCGTCGTCGGCGAGGTGGTGGCCGGATCGCGTCAGCCGATTCGGCTGCAGCCGCGTCAGACCGTTCGGGTGGACACCGGCGCGCCGATGCCCACCCTCGCCGACGCCGTGCTTCCGCTGGACTTCACCGACGGCGGGCGGTCCAGAATCAAGGTGTACGAGCCGGTACGCTCCGGCGACTACGTGCGGCGCATCGGCGACGACGTGCAGCCGGGCGACGTCGCGGTGCGCGCGGGAACCATCATCGGTGCGGCCCAGGTGGGTCTGCTCGCCGCGGTCGGGCAGGACAAGGTGCTGGTGCACCCGCGTCCCCGGCTGTCGGTGATCTCGATCGGCGGCGAGTTGATCGACATCGATCGCACACCCGGCCCGGGACAGGTCTACGACGTGAACTCCTACGCGCTGGCCGCGGCCGCGCGGGACGCCGGCGCGGACGTGAACCGCGTCGGCATCGTGAGTTCCGATCCGCGCCGACTGCGCGACGTCGTCGAGGGGCAGTTGGTGCGCTCCGAGGTCGTCGTCATCGCGGGTGCGGTCGGCGGCTGGGCCTCCGAGCAGGTCTGTGAGGCGCTCGAAGGCCTGGGGGAACTCGAAATCACCCGCGTGGCCATGCATCCTGGATCGGTGCAAGGTTTCGGCAAGCTCGGTCGCGACGAGGTGCCGACCTTTCTGCTGCCGTCCAACCCGGTCGGCGCGCTGGTGGTCTTCGAGGTGATGGTGCGGCCGCTGATCCGAATCGCTTTGGGGCGCAGGCATCCCATGCGCCGGGTCATCCACGCCAGGACCATCACGCCGATCAACTCCATGGCCGGGCGCAAGGGGTATCTGCGTGCACAGCTCATGCGCGACGAGGCGACCGGCGATTACCTGGTGCAGCCCCTCGGCACCACGAATTCGTCCTCGCACCTGCTCGCGACGCTCGCCGAGGCGAACAGCCTGATCGTGATAGACCCGGAAGACATCGAGATTCGCACCGGCGACGAGGTCCAGGTCGCTTTTCTCGCACAGCGTGGCTGAGACGTGGAAGCGATGAACGTCTTCCGGGCCACGCAGCATCCGGGGTGGCCCGCGCGACTCGGCCCGGTGGGTGTCGCGGCGGGACAGGTGACCTTGCGTCCGGTGCGGCTGCGCGACGCGGCGGCGTGGAGCCGAATTCGTTTGCGCGACAGGGCACATCTCGAGCCGTGGGAGCCGACCGGTCGCGGTGCCTGGGAGGCGCGCAACCACGCGTCCAACTGGCCCTCGCTGTGGTCGAGCCTGAAGGCGGAGGCGCGGCGTGGCGCGATGATCCCGTTGGTGATCGAGGTCGACGGCGCGTTCAGCGGGCAGCTGACCATCGGAAATATCATGCGCGGTGCGCTGCGCTCGGCCTGGATCGGCTACTGGGTCGCCAAGGACCTCAGCGGACAGGGGGTGGCGACCGCGGCGCTGGCGCTCGGCCTCGATCATTGCTTCGGACCGGTCGGTCTGCACCGAGTCGAGGCGACCGTGCGACCGGAGAATATGGCCAGCCAGGCGGTGCTGCGCAATGTCGGGTTCCGGGAGGAGGGGCTGCTGCGGCGCTACCTCGACGTCGACGGTGCGTGGCGGGATCACCTGCTGGTCGGCCTGACCGTCGAGGAGGTGGCCGGAACGGTCCTGGACCGGCTGGTTCGGGAGGGGCGGGCCAGCCTGCTGTGAACCCGGCGCGCCAGTGTTCCCGAGGCGCGATGAGAGTGGTGGGAATGTGACGGATGTGGCGGATGTGCACGGCGCGCCTGCCGGATCTTGCCGCTACCCGGAATTAGCCTACGGACGTCGATGGTGCGTCTTGTGCCATCGGCAGGGAGCCTGCGAGGCGACCGGCGTCCAGCCGCTGCGTCGGATGGAGACCGGAGGGACGCGGGGCGTGTTACGCACCGCTCGCGGGCCGAGCCGGACAAATCCAGGCGGGGACGGAGGTGCTGACCGAGATGCCGAATTCGATCCTGTGGATCGGTCTGGTCGTGCTCTGGGTCTTCGTCCTGTTCCCGATTCTCGCCGACCGCCACCCGAGAATCCGCCGGACCACCGACGCCGCGCTGGCGACCAGGGTCCTGCACCGTGGCGGCGGCAAACGACGTCTCAGAAAAGGCCCGGCTGCCGGGCATGAAACCGACCCGAACTGGCGGCCCCGCCGCGTACCGAGAAAGTATTCCCACAGCGATGATGCGGAGGACCGGATGACAACACCGGCCGACGAGCCCGTCACCGAGGCTGACGAGGAAGACACCACCGCGGCCGCCGAGTCCGCGGAATTCGACATCGCTGACGCCGAATCGGATGACATCGAGGCAGCCGACGCAGACCTCGAGTCCGTCGAATCGGACGACGAGTCGGCGGATTACGAGTCGGATTACGAATCGGCGGATTACGAGTCGGATGACTACGAAGCCGCCGAAGTCGCTGCGCGGAACGACGCGGCGACCGATGATGACGGCGTGGGCGAATACCACCCCGAATCGACCGCGGCGAGAATCCCGCCCGCGCGCTCCACCGCGCCGGCCCGCCAGACCCACGACGAAGACGACGAAACCTATTCGGACGACCCCGAATTCGTTCCCACGCGCCGCGGCCGCGGCGGTTTCGACCCTGAGGCCGACGCCATCGCCCGCGCGGCCCGCTACACCTTCCGCCAGCGTGCCGTGCTCGGCCTCGTACTCGCGGCCATCCTGTGCGGCGCCCTCGCGGTCGTGTTCACCCCGCTGCTGTGGTGGGCCTCCGGGCTCGCCACGGTCGTGCTGGTGGGCTACCTCGCTTATCTGCGCAAGCAGGTGCGAATGGAAGAGGAGATCCGCCGCAGGCGGGCCGCCCGCCTCTCCCGCAGCCAGCAGCTCGGCGACGCAGGTCACCGCCCACGCCAAGCCGGCGCCCGCGTACCGCACAGCAGCATGGACCGCGACACCGCGCGTGCCCTCCGCCGCCGCTCCGCACTCGTGGAGCCCGATGACGATGACCCCATGTTCGACCACCTCGACCCCTTCGACCCCGCCGCCGCCCGCGCCCTGCGCACCCGCACCAGCGGCGACATCCGCCGCGCCGCGGGCGAGTAGCACCACCATCCGGGCAGTTCAGCCCACCGATTCGGAGACTCCACCGGTGGCCTGATACAGTGTCACAGCGCGGTTCCCCGGAGCCGCACGGGGCTATAGCGCAGTTGGTAGCGCGTCTCGTTCGCATCGAGAAGGTCAGGGGTTCGATTCCCCTTAGCTCCACCAAGCTTGTCATTGCGTGAACATTTTTCTATGAGGCCCTGACCGGCGGTCTTCCTCCGGTTGGGGTTTGTTCATGTGTGGGTGTTGGGGTCGGTGGGTGGTTGGGGGAGGGGTATCGCGGACAGGCGGTGTGGGAGCGCAGCCCACGATTGGCAGCCAGCGGCCTCTAACCCTCGACCCACCCGCATACTCGAGACATCGAGCAAAGGCGCAAGCGGATTCCTACGCCGAGGGTGGTGATCGGATCGACCGACTCCCGGGAGCATTGGATCAGGACGCCAACGTCATGACCCGAACATCTAGATGGTGGAGGGGACCTCGTTGTACTCCATGAACACGACCGGGGCCTTGTTGTCGACCACGATGCGGCCGAGTAGGTCTGTCAGCGCGTCCCGCTCGGCGGGAGTCAGGCCTGCGGAAAGTTGGTCGATTCGGCGGCAGGTTTCGGTGTAGAAGTCTTCGGCGAGTTCGCGGCCTTTGGGAGTCAAGGCGACTCGTACCGAGCGCGCGTCGTGCTCGCCCGGCTCGCGTTGGAGCAGGCCGTTGCGTTCGGTGCGGTCGACCATGCCGGTGAGGCTGGATTTGGCCAGGTTGAGCAGCGACCCGAGTTCCCCCATGCCGTATGGCCGCGCCATCAGTACGCAAAGCAGCTGGCCCTGTTGTGGGGTGAGCCCGTATTCACGTCCGGATTCGGCGTACACGGCATTCACCAGAAACGCCGATCTCACCAGTCCGGTGACTACGCTCATTCCGTCTGCGTGTCTGCCCATATCGCAAAGTCTACCGTGCTCAGTTCGTGGGGCGAACTACTTGGTCTCACCGCATTTCTGGACGGACACCCGCGGATACAGCGGGCGGGCGGGGTGACGGGCCACGCCTGCTGGATACCGTGCGTTCAGCCTCGGCTGGCGACGGCGTCGACTTCGAACTTCGTGCCGAGCCGCGCGAGCGTCACGACGCCGAGCAAAGTCTGGGTTGCCGGGCGGTCACCCGAGATCGCGGCGACCTTCACGCCGGGATCGCGACCTCGTCCAGATCGTGGCCGCGATCGGACTTGCGGTTCGTAGTACGAACTAATATGGTTCGTACTACGAACATAATTTCTCGTTACGCGGTGACGTCGGACAGTTCCCAGGTCCGGACGGGCGTCCCCGGTGGACGCCGCGACGGTCGCCCAGTGTAGGGGCGCCGATCTGCGCACCGGACGGTTCACCGAACAGTTCGGTCCGACCGCAGTCTGAAAGGCTTGACACGCAATGGAATACACCCGCCTCGGTCGCAGTGGGCTATCGGTGTCCCGACTCGTTCTGGGAACCATGAACTTCGGGCCGGAAACCTCCGAAACAGACAGTCACGCCGTCATGGACTCCGCACACGAGCACGGCATCAACTTTTTCGACACCGCCGACGTCTACGGCGCCAGACCAGCTGGAGGAGTCACCGAGCAGATCATCGGCCGCTGGTTCGAGCGCGGCGGCGGCCGGCGGGACAAAACGGTCCTGGCCACCAAGGTCTATCTCCCGACAGGTGAGTGGCCCAACAACGGCGGACTGTCCGCGCGCCATATCATGGGCGCCTGCGAATCCTCCCTGCGACGGCTACAAACCGACCACATCGATCTGTACCAGATGCACCATATCGACCGGAACACGCCCTGGGAGGAGATCTGGGAAGCGTTCACCGTACTGCGTCAGCAGGGCAAGGTGCTCTACTTCGGCTCATCCAATTTCGCCGGCTGGCACATCGCGCAGGCACAGGAGGCCGCGCGGACGCGGCATTTCCTCGGCTTGGTCAGCGAGCAGTCGATCTACAACCTGATGAACCGCTGGATCGAACTGGAAGTATTGCCCGCGGCACGCGACTACGGTATCGGCGTCATCGCATGGTCGCCGCTGAACGCTGGAGTACTCGGCGGGGTCCTGCGCAAACAGCTTGACGGCAGATCCGCTCGCGGCAGCTCCGGGCGGTCGGTGGCAACCGTGGCCGAACACCGGGAAACCATCGCGGCATACGAGAAGTTGTGCGCGCTGATCGGCGTGGATCCCG
The DNA here is from genome assembly GCF_045207455.1 of Nocardia sp. NBC_00881. NCBI lineage: Bacteria > Bacillati > Actinomycetota > Actinomycetes > Mycobacteriales > Nocardiaceae > Nocardia > Nocardia sp. NBC_00881. The sequence continues at coordinate 4,772,076 of NZ_CP108798.1, read as the reverse complement.
CTCATGTCGGACTGGCGTGGCTGCTCGCGCAGGACGGCGTCACCGGTCCGATCATCGGCCCCCGCACCATCGAACAGGTCGAAAGCTCCGTGCGAGCACTCGACGTGAGGCTCGACGCCGGAACGCTCGCCGAGCTCGACGAACTGTTTCCGCCACCCGGCCTGAACGGCGCGAAGCCCGCGCCCGAGGCCTATGCCTGGTGACCATGCCCGTCCGCGCACCCGCACCGTGGGCAGAGGACCTCACCATCGACCGACCTTCTTGCAACGAAAGGCAGTACCCGTGAACAGGCCAGAAGTCATATTCGGTTTCGGAGCGCACAGCAGCATCGACGACCGGCCACAGCTGCTGCGGATGGCGCAACAGGCCGACAACGACGGACTCGACATCTTCTCGCTGTCGGATCACCCTTACATCGGTGAACGCCTGGACGCCTATGCCGCCATTGCGTTTATTCTCGGTGGTACACAAAGAATCTCGGGTTTAGCAAACGTCACCAACCTGCCCACCCGCCCCGCACCGATGCTGGCCCGGACAGTGACGTCACTGTCGGCCTTGTCCGGCGGCCGCATCGTCGTCGGCATGGGAGCGGGCGGGTTGTGGGATCGCATCGCCGCCATGGGCGTGCCGCGGCTGTCACCGGGCGAGGCCGTCGAGGCGTTCGAAGAGGCGATCACCGTGATCCGGAAACTGTCTGGGGGTGGAAACGCGATCACGCACCGAGGACGCCACTACCAGCTGGACCGGATCGAGCCCGCGCCTGTCGCCGCACCGCCGGTGTGGACCGGGTCCGTCGGCGGGAAATCGCTGGCCGCTACCGGACGCGTCGCCGATGGCTGGATCCCCGGACACGCAGCGGACTGGCTCAGTGCGAGGTACCGGCATTCGCGCCCGATCATCGATGAGGCCGCGGCAGCGGCAGGCCGCCAACCACGGGAAGTCCGCACGGTATTCAACTTCCCCGGTCGGATCACCGACCGACCGCTCTTGGCCACGCGTGACAACGAGGGTCGTTGGATCGGCGGCTCCGTAGACCAGTGGGTCGAGGAACTGACCGGCGCCGTGCTCGACCACGATGCCTCAGGATTCATCCTTTTCTCGCCCGAGGGGGGTACGCAGGATCTGGACTCCTTGCAGCGGTGGGGCGGCGAGATCGTCCCGGCCGTTCGTGCGGCGCTCGCCAAGGAGGGGTTGAGCCGTATTCCTACCTGACTGGACTGGTCGTGCATCGTCGCCACACTGTCCTTTCACGTCGAATCAGGAGTGTCGGCAAGGCCTTGTGATCGCGTTACTGTGCCAGCGCGGCTCACATGCCTGCCGGCGATGGTCCGCCCCGGAACTGACTACTCCGCCGAGCCGCTGGACGCCAGCTGGTTACGGAGTCGCTCCCGCAACCGCCGAACACCAGGGGCCTGTGATGCCGGTAGTAACTCGCCCGAGTATCTGCCATGAAGATCGCCCAGGAGGCCCTTGGCGACTTCTGCCTCCAGCTGCTGGAAATCGGTGCCGATTCGGCTGTCGAGGCGGTAGGGATCCGAGGACAGGCGGTACCCGACAATTCGTCGAAGCCGTGCGAGTTCCGCTCGGACCGTCACTTCTTTTCCGGCGCTGCCGTACAGCTCTCGGGCCAAGGTTGCCGCGGTCAGTCCGTCCGGGTTGGCCAGCAGGAGAACTACCAGCTCGCTGTGCCGGAGGCTGAGTTCGTGGGCGATCCCGTCCATCCACAGCACGGCGCGGTCACGACCCAGCGCGCTCACTCGTGGGGCTAGGTCGCCTGAAACGTCGTTCGGCAGTGCGTAGACGGAGAACGGGCCGCCCGGTGACAGTCGTTCGACGACGACCCGACGTCCATCGGGCAGTCTGGTTACTCCCTCTATCATCGGTGCGGGCCACTTGGCGGGAAGCCACCCCGAAGGCGCCGCATGCAGCAATCGTCCCTCTTCCGACAACAGGGCACAGTGGCCGCCGACACGGTTGAGGACGCGGTCGAGGTAACGAATGCGTGATTCCGCATCACGCTGCCGGACGAGGTCACGCAGATGCGCCTCCGCGAGGCGGGCTGCCGTCGTGACCAGCGGCAGCGCAAGCGAACTCGTGTTGCGCAGTTTGCTGGTGATGTCGACGACTCCGATCACCGAACCGGTGGCCGGGTCCCGGATAGGGGCCGCGGTGCAGGTGAAGTCCGCGGCAACGGACAGGTAGTGCTCGGTGCCGCGGACTTGGAAGGGTCTGCCGAGGGCCAGGGCGGTGCCGACACCATTGGTGCCCGCTTCGGTTTCGTGCCAGCGTGCTCCTGGGACGAGGTTTGCCCGTTCCGCCACATGGCGGGCGTCGGAATCGCCATGGATCCAGAGGAGATGGCCGTCGGCGTCGGCACCGAACAACACGTGGCCCGGCATCGACGCCGCGGTCTCCAGGCTCGCGAACAGCGTCGGCCAGATGCTGGCCATCTGATGTTCGCGGCGCCAGGTGCGAACCTCGTCTTCAGCCAAACCCACTTCCGGGAGATGCCGGTCGGGATGCAGACCCCAGCGTTGCGCACGATCCCATGAGGCGCGTACGTCCGCACGCACCAACCGTGTCTGCCTCGTCACCAACCGCGTCTGCCTCGTGTCATGCCAGTCGGCTCGGGATTGTCCCGCCGGTCTTCCCCGCTGAATCGTTCACGGCGTCGAAAGAGCTTAACCCCGTTGCAATTTCGCTGCAACGGCGACGTCATCGCTGCAACGTTTATGCAACCCCACGTTTCCGCCTTGCTTTGCGACGGCAGGCATGCCATGTGAGCAAGGCGCTTCCAATGATTCACAGCTGGACAATGAAAGCCACATTTCGGGCTTTTCGGCAACCGCGACCGCGCGCAGTCTGGTAATCGGGTGATCGCCGCAGACACGCTCTCTCTGCAGCAATGTGAGTAAGCCGGTAGGTTCGCGCATCACGCCAGAACAATGGGAATTCGGCTTCGGTATCCGAGCGCTTGGGCAACCTCTCCGATCCGGCAGTGGCAAGCAGTTGTCCATTCAACTATGTGGTCCTGAGGTCGCGGCCGGCTACCTCATTGCTATCCCTCCGCAACCAATTGGTCTCGTGCAACGTGTACGCAACCCCTCCCGGCCGCCTTGGCCGGTGACGGCGGGCACGCCATGGTACGAGAAGACAATTTTCCACGAGCTGGAGGTCATTGATGCCCTACCTGGAACTGCCGGATGGCGTGCCGATGTACTACGAGGATCACGGTGCCGGTCGTCCCGTCGTGCTTATTCACGGCTGGACGATGAACACCACCTTCTGGGCGCAGAACGTCCCTGCACTGTCGGAGGGCAATCGTGTGATAACTGTGGACCTTCGCGGGCACGGTGCTTCCGGGAAGACCGACGACGGCCATACCCTGGCGCAGTACGCGCGTGACATCCGGAGCCTGCTGCGGCATCTCGCGCTCGATGACGTGTGCCTGGTGGGCTGGTCGATGGGCACCGCGGTGATACTCGCGTACGTGGGACAGTTCGGATGCGGGCAGCTGCGATCGGTGGCCTTCGTCGATCAGTCACCGCGTTTCCTCAGCGGGCGGGGCTGGGACTTCCCGCTCCAAGGGGGCTATACCGAGAGCGACCTCGCAGTGTTCGTTCAGGCGGTGAAGCACGCCCGCCCGTCGGTGATCAAGCCGTTCATCGCCGCCTGCTTCGCCGAAACACCGCCTGGCGAGGTCATCGACGCTGTGTATGCGGAGACGACGAAGATGTCGACTTCGGCGGCATGCGCGATTTGGTACGACATGGCCTTCGCCGATTTCCGGCCGGTACTGCCCGAGGTTACGGTACCGGCACTGCTGATCTATGGCGCACAAAGCAAGATATTCCCGGGCCCACTCGCCGAATGGCTTGCCTCGCAGCTTCCGAATGCGGAGGCGGTGCCATTCGAGCAAAGTGGTCATGCCCCGTTCTCCGAGGAACCGGAGCGCTTCAACAAGGCTCTCGCCGCGTTTCTGTGAAATAGGCATGAAAGCCTCCCACGGCCTCGCTGCGTGCATTCCGGTGGAAAGACGCACAAAGGAGGCCGATGCCGGTACCGTACCCGAGATCATCAATGAGGAACCATGGCCACCATCATCTCTCCAGGCGTTCGCGGTGCCGAAACGGAAACTGTCATCACGGCAACGGCAACGGCAAGGGTATTCGGGAAATGAACGCTCCGCCGCAACGAACGATAGTGGACCGGATGGAACCGTTGTTGTCCGGTGCGGAGCTGCTGCGGGCCATCCGCGGTGATCGCGTTGGTGACCATCCGTTGGCGCGGTGGGCGTGCCTGCTCGCCGGCGTGCATCGCGCGGCCATGCTCGCCCGCGAGGAAGCGGTCGTCGCGCCCGAGAATGGTGGTGAGCGTGGCTCTCTCGTGCATGCGATCGACGTGTGGACCGAGCAGCAGGTACCGCAGCACCACCAGGGTGTGGCACTGCATACCGAGACGCTCGGATCGGTGATCGATCGCATCGCCGATGCCCAGGTTCATGCCGATGCCATGCTCATGACCTGCACGAACGCCGGAGATCCTCGTGTCCACGCCGCCTGGTTCCGACTGGCCGAGCTGGTCGACGGATACAACGATCTGGCCGCGCAGGTCGTCGACGGGGTGCGGAGACTGCCGGTACCGGCGGGGAGGGCCGGTGACCGCGCAGCGTCACGAATGCATGCTGCCGGGCAAAGATTCGTTGCTGGAGGCGTGCCGAGGCCGGCCCAAGGGCGGCAACCCGATCCTGACCGTGGCTGGTGAACTCGCGGAGCTGCACGAGGCACGATTGCGCCGGCCAGCCGGGGAGACCGACGAGATCGACCGGGCGCGGTTGCGTTGGGTGGAGGCTATCGACCGCTGGGCGGCGTTGATGACGCCAGTGCCCTCGGCAGAGACATCTGCTCGAATCCCGGGCCGATCGCTTCCGGACAATTCGCGCAGTTCGCCGGTTCCGGCCCGGCTCGACTCGCGCGAATGCCTAGCATCGGATGTGTGGAGCGAGGATCGTTGCTGAAGGCGCGAGCCGGTGGGAAACTACACGGCGGCAATCATGGGATCGCGCCGGAAGATGTCATGGCGGCGCAGCGCGGGCGCATGCTGGTGGCGATGATCGAGGCGGCCGCCGCCAAGGGATACGCGGCGGCGACGGTGGCGGATGTACTGAAGCGGGCCGAGGTCTCTCGGATGACCTTCTATCAGCATTTCGCGAACAAGGAGGCGTGCTTCCTCGCCGCCTACGACCTGGCCGTCGAGATCGTGATGACGCGCACCGCGGCCGCGCTGGGGGCCGGCGGCGCTCCGCTCGAGCGCATCGCCCGCGCGCTCGACGCGTATTTCTCGACATTGGCGCAGGAGCCGGAGGTCGCGAAAGTCTTCCTGGTGGAGGTGTACGCGGCGGGAACGGCTGTGCTGGAGCGGCGACTGGCGACGCAGGCGGTGGTGGTGGACCGATTCGCCGCGGTGCTCGGCGCGACCCGGACCGATCCGCGGTTGGTGAGCGAGGCGGTGATCGGCGCGGTCGTCTCCTTGGCGACCAACCGCATTGTCACGGGCGACTGTGCCGCACTGCCGGGTCTGCGCGAGCCACTGATGTCTTTGATCACGACTCTGGTGCGGGACCAGCAGGCCGTCCCGTGAGCGCGGGCAGTCGATCGATCATCGCCACGGTGAGGATAGCTTCCGATATGGTCGAGGGGTTCGCAGTATCGCGTAGGGATGAAGGCTATGAATCTTCTTGTGCCCCAGACGATCAACGAGGTTGCCGACCGTGTCCGCCAGGCGCGGGCCAGGTTGGCCTGGCGCGCGCAGCGGGCCGGTGCGCGGCTGGCCGAGCGCTACCCCGTCTCAGCGCGGCCGCTGGCCGAGCCGCCATCGGGTAGCGGACTGAAACCGGTGTCGGGAGACTTCGGTCTTCCCGGAATCGGGTACACCTTGCATGCGTTGGCTGATCCGATTCAATTCTCACGCAAGAGATTCGATCAGTGGGGGCCGATCCAGTGGTTCGGGCTGCTCGGTCGCCGCGTGGTCGGGATCGGCAGTCCGGAGGGGCTCGAGGCGGTCATGATGGACCGGAACAAGGCATTGTCGGCGCAGCGCGGTTGGGACTTCCTGATCGGCCCGTTCTTCCGCGGTGGGCTCCTGCTCCGCGATTTCGACGAGCATCTGTTCCATCGGCGCATCATGCAGCAGGCTTTCACCAGGCCACGGTTGATCGGCTACCTGGATCTGACCACCCCGCGCATCACCAGCGCGATCGCGGGCTGGCGGCCCGGCAGCGACTTCCGCGTGTACAGCGCGATCAAGAAACTGCTGCTCCAGCAGGCCACGGAGGTGTTCGCGGGCGCCGAACTCGGCAGGGAGGCCGCTCGGTTGGAGCATGCCTTCGAGGACGCGGTGCGCGGTGGAGCGGCGCTGATCCGGACGAACATGCCGGGTGGTGTGTGGGCCCGCGGTTTGCGCGGGCGGCGAACGCTCGAGAGATACCTACGCCGTGAGCTACCGAAGAAACGTGCGGGCAAAGGCAACGATCTGTTCAGCGTGCTGTGCCGGGCGACCACGGAGGAGGGACATACCTTCACCGACGTCGAGGTGGTCGAGCACATGATCTTCGTGATGATGGCCGCGCACGACACCAGTACCATCGCCGCGTCCATGCTGGTCTACGAACTCGCCAGGCACCCCGAATGGCAGAATCGGCTGCGGGCCGAATCCGTCGCGCTGGGGAAGCCTTCGCTCGACTACGACGATCTCGATCGCCTGCCCTCGCTGGACCTTGCGTTCAAGGAGGCACTGCGGATCTATTCGCCGGTGGCCCAGCAGGTGCGCGAAACCCTCAGGGATACCGAGCTTCTCGGTTACTTTCTGCCGAAAGGGACGCTCGTCCTGAGCGGCACGTACGCCATCATGCGCACCGACGAGTACTGGCACGATGCGGATGTCTTCGACCCGGAGCGTTTCGCCGACGACCGCCGTGAGGACAAATCGCACCGCTTCGCATGGGCTCCCTTCGGTGGTGGCGCGCACAAATGCATCGGCCTCTACTTCGGCGCGATGACTGTGAAAGCTCTTGTGCACCAGATGTTGTTGAACTATCGCTGGAGCATTTCCGACGGCTACCGGGTGCCCTTGGTCGCAGGAACCGGCCCTACGCCCGCTGATGGACTGCCGATTCACCTGGAACGGATCGCCCGATGAAGGTCATCGCCGACCGCGCGATCTGCGAGGGGCACGGCATGTGTGAAGCCTTGGCACCCGATGTATTCCGGGTCGGCGACGACGGGATCGTCGTTCCGCTTGCCGATGCGGTGTCCGCGTCGGGTCACGCAGTGATCGAACTCGCCGTCGACACCTGCCCGGTCCAGGCGCTACGGCTGGGATGAGATCCCGTTGCCGACCGACATGCGGCGGGCGAGGTTGTCGGTCGGGACGGCGGGTCGGCACGGTCGACGCCCATCCAGGCAGCGCGGACCATTCGCGATGGCCACGGCGACTTCGCGGTCGTCCGCGACAGCGGGGTAGGGGTGTGCGGCCCGGCGATGCAGGCACCATCGCAGGCGGGTGTGCAGAGCGGCGCCCGGTCGTTCATTTCGCCGGTCGCGGCGTGCCGATGCCGCATAGTGGCACTCGTAGGCCGAGGTAGCCGTTCCCGACGAAGGTATGCCGGGTCGATCGGTGTGTCCACGTCGGCCTCGACGGCGCCCAGCGCGCTGCCGAGCGGGCGTCGTCATTTCTTCCGCGTTCGTTTCGCACCGTCACCTGTGGGTACCGCGAAGCGGGACTGGCTGTCAATCGATTCGAGAGGAGAGGTGATGCCCCATGGCCACCTGCGACACCTGCGGAAACGAGTACGACAAGACGTTCACGATCACCCGTGACGGCCGATCAGCCATCTTCGACAGCTTCGAATGCGCGATCACCGCGCTCGCCCCGGTGTGCACGCACTGCTCTTGCCGGATCCTCGGGCACGGCGTCGAGGCGAGTGGAGACTATTTCTGCTGCGCGCACTGCGCTCACGAGGCGGGACACCCAGCCTTGGTGGACCACGTCTAGGCCGAAGGAGTGGCATTGGTCTGAAGGATTCACCGACGAGGTGGGGGCGCGGAATGTCCGCCGATCCCCGCGGCCGCAGCGGCGTCGCTGAGCACTGCCTCGAGCATGGCCGGTGTGAGCCGCCCGGTGAAGGTGTTCTGCTGGCTCACGTGATAGCAACCGAACAGGTGCAGCGGCGCCCGGTCGACGTCGACCGGGGCCAGTTCCACGTGCGCTCCGTGGCCGAACCGCGGTCGCGGTCGCGGCACGAGCCAGCCCGTGTCGGCCAGCACCGGGAGCAGTGCCTGCCAGCCGAACGCCCCGAGCACCACCACCGAGCGCAATGTCGGTGTCAGCAGAGATAATTCGGTGTCCAACCAGTGACGGCAGCGGTCCCGCTCGTCGGGGGTCGGCTTGTTGCCCGGTGGAGCGCAGTGCACCGGGGCGGTGACCCGCACGCCGGACAGCCGCAGCCCGTCGTCGATGCTGGTGGCCGTCGGCTGGTTGGCCAAGCCTACGGCGTGCAGCGCGGCGAAGAGCACGTCGCCGCTGCGGTCTCCGGTGAACATGCGCCCGGTCCGGTTGCCGCCGTGCGCGGCGGGCGCCAGACCGACGATCAGCATCTGTGCCTCCGCCGGTCCGAATCCGGGAACGGCACGACCCCAATAGGTTTGGTTCCGGAAGGCGGCGCGTTTCTCCCTGGCGGCGAACTCACGCCATGCAACCAGCCGCGGGCAGGCGAAGCAGTCCGCGACCGCGGCGTCGAGTTCGGCGATAGTGCGGCACATGTCAGCTCGGCATGAGGGCAGGGTGGTTGTACGCCGCGTGCGGTCGCACTCCGGTGATCAGGGTGGTGCGGCTCCGGCTGTCCTGCATAAGACTCCGTTCGGTGGTAGCTGTGCTGCCACATGATCGGTGAGTCGGACCATCATGCTCACTATGCATCACCTAGCGCGGCTCGATCGGCTCTTTTTCAATCGGACTGGATCGCATCCATCGGTCATCTGTCCAGTTCGGCGGGGGTGGCGTCGGCGGATAACGAGCCGGACATGTGATCGGTACCACTCGGTCCGTGTTGGTAGCATGGCCTTCCTAACCGACCGGAAGCGGGTTCTCACCCCCGGATTCACCTCGAAAGAGTCCTCCATGCAGTTTGAAATCGTCGAGCGGGACGAGACGTGGGTTGCCGGGCTACCGGTGCGCAGCCCGAAGCGTGCGCTCGGAGAACTGCGTGACCGTGATCTGGAGGCCGCGTGGGCGGCCGTTTTGCACCAGGAACTCGGCGGCCCGCTGGCCAGCGCCTACACCGACTACTCCGGCGAGCTCGGCACCTACAACACGCAGATCGTCGGCTACCAGTGCGCGTCGTTCGACAAAGTCACCCGCGGTCACTTGGTCGCCCGGTTGCGGCGTGGCCGCTACGCCCGGTTCTCCTCGGTCGGTAACTTCCCGCAGGTGATGACCGACCTGTGGACGCAGATCGCCTACGCCGAGGAGCACAAGCAGATCAAACGGACGTATACCGGCGATTTCGAGTGTTATCCGCACGCGTACAAGATCGACCTCTACCTGGCGGTCGAGGCGCGATGACCTATGCGATCGTGGTGCGTGCCGAGGCGATCTACGGCGGGCTGGTCGTTCCGCGGGTGCGTCCGAGTTTTAAGGTCAGCAACAGCGACCTGATCGAGTTCCTCAAGGACCGGCTGCGTGACCGGGTCGGCGCGGATCAACCGATGTACACGGTGTACGTGCCCGATCCGGCTGGGAACTACAACGCGGTGGTCTGCTTCGAATACCCGGCGGCGGAGGCCGTTCCGGTGGGTGACGTTCTGGTGCGTGTGCCGAAAGGCGTCTACGCCCGTTTCGCGCCGAACGGTGATTATCACGATCCGATGGAGGATGTGTGGGCGCAGGTCGACGACGCAACGGCGTCGGCCGAAATTACCCGCGCCTACCGTGAAGAGATCGAGATCTGGCGGGGGCCGGAGTCGGTCGAGCTGTTCATCTCTATTCTGGTCTAGATTGCTAATTGGTAGCTGTCTAAGAACCGACTGGTCTCCATGTTCTATTCTGTCTCGACGTCGGCTGTTCTGACCTGCTAAAAGATCTCATCGCGCCGGGAGTTTTCGGAAGATTAGCCGGCCGGCTGGTCAATTCCTGTCGGATGACGGATACTGCCCTGGGCAACGTCATCTCGGCTCATGGGCCGCGGGGTGCTGCATGAGGCTGGACTATCGCGCATTGCGGCGCGGCGATGGAGTAGGGAACAACATGACTGTGGAAGTGATTGCAGTCGTGCCGGCGAACTCCCTTGGGCGGGGAGTGCTGCGGTATTACGACAGGCAATCCGAGTGCGCGTTCTTTGCCTCCCAGCCGGATGTCCGGCCGGTGCTCTGGAACAGATATCTGGGCGGAGCGCTGGAGGTTTACCGGCGTTTCGGGGTGGAACACGCACTCGAATACGACGCGGTCGCCGACGGTCGGTCGACTTCGCTGTTCTTCGTCGCGGTCGACTCCGCAGGGGAAGTGGTCGCCGGCGTGCGGTTGCAAGGGCCCTACGCGGATGTCGGGCAGGTGCACGCGTTGGTCGAGTGGAGAGGCCATGCCGGCGAGAACGATCTGCGCACGATGATTGCCGATCGGATATCGGAGGGCGTGGTCGAAGCCAAGGGCGCATGGGTCGCTCGCGATGCGGCGCACCGCTCCGAGTTGAGCGCTGCCATCTCGCGCACGGTGCTGCACGGCGCGCGCTTGCTCGGGGCGCGTTACGGCTTCGCCACGGTGGCTTCCTACACCGTGGCCAGACATCGGGCATGCGGAGCGGTGCCCGCTGAGCGAATCCCCGCGGTGCCGTATCCGGACGAGCGCTACGAGACCGTCCCGCTCTGGTGGGACACTCGGACATATCAGGCGTTTGCCGAGGAGCCGCAGCGGTCGCTGGTCGAACTCGAGCAGGAGGCGTTCGGCATACCGGGTGCCTGTCCGCCAGAGCTGCGGCGAGGGACTGGAAGGGGAAGGGAGGCTCGGCACCGACATGGGCGATGACCGGAGCCGGCTGGCGCGTCATCGGCCACTGATTCTCGACCGGACCGATCCGGAAGACGCTCGGACACTTGCCGCGCTGCGCACGGATCCGCACCTCGAATTCACCGACCTTCGGGGGTTGCTACGTGCTGAAATCGGTAAAATGGTTGCGGCCCCGAATATTTCGGAGGGCTCCGAGGCGGACCGGTGGATCTACTACCCGTGGCGGGCCGCGGTGATCGGATTGCCAGGCCCGCAAACTTTTCGAATGATTCGGCTCGACCGAAACCGGAACAAGCTGACCAGACCCGAGCAGGAGCGCCTGGCGAATCTCGCGATCGGAGTTGTCGGACAAAGTGCCGGACATGCCATAGCGCACCTCCTCGCACTCGAAGGTGTATGCGGAAGTTTGCGGTTGGCCGACTTGGACGATATCGAGTTGTCCAATCTCAACCGGGTTCCGGGAACGCTGTTCGACATCGGCGTCAACAAGGCGGTCGTGACGGCCCGACGTATCGCCGAACTGGATCCCTATCTGCCGGTGGAGATCTTCGGCGCAGGCGTAGACGAAAATTCGGTGGACGAGTTCGTGGACGGTCTCTCGATCATCGTGGAGGAATGTGATTCCCTCGATATGAAGCTCGTGATCCGCGAGGCGGCCGCGAGACACGGTATTCCATTGCTGATGGAGACAAGTGACCGCGGTTTGCTGGATGTCGAGCGTTTCGATATCGAGCCACAGCGCCCCGCATTCCACGGTTTGCTCGGCGATATCCACGCGGCTGACCTGCGCGGGCTGACCGCGAGGGAGAAGGCGCCGTTCGTGGTGAAGCTGCTCGGTGCCGCCGGGCTGTCGCCGCGGCTGGGCGCGAGCCTGGTCGAAGTCGGTGAGACCGTGACCAGCTGGCCGCAGCTGGCCGGCGACGTCACCCTGGGCGCCGCGAGTGTCGCCGCCGCCGTCCGGCGTATCGGACTCGGGATGCCGCTGAATTCCGGTCGCATCCGGGTGGATCTGGAACGCCATCTGGACGAGTTGGCCGACCCGTCACCCGCCGGTGAACAGGTTTGGAAGGAGGCCGTGGCCGACTCCGTCGACGGCCCGATCGACAGTGTGCTCGCGTGTGCACAGCGCGCGCCGTCGGGGGGGAACATGCAGCCCTGGTTACTGCGTGCCGAGTCGGGTGACATTCGCATCGAGCTGGCGCCTGAGTACACGTCGGCGATGGATATCGGCTATCGCGGTAGCGCTGTCGCGCTGGGCGCGGCCGTGTACAACGCGCGCGTCGCGGCCGCCGCGCACGGCATTCTCGGCCCGCACGAGTTCATCGAGGGCGCGCCCGGCTCCGGCGAGCTCGTCGCGAATCTTCGGCTGGGCGGTGATCGGAATCCGGCGCTCGCCGCCGACTACCCCGCGGTGTTGCGCCGCGCGACCAACCGCCGGGTCGGTACCGGCGCCCGCCTTGCCGACGGCGTGCTGGATTCGCTTGTCACGGCCGCCGAATCGGCTGGTGCGCATCTTCGCGCCGTGGTCGATCGACCGGGAATCGAACAGGCTGCACGTTTGCTGGGCGACTCTGATCGAATCCGCTATCTCACGCCGCGGTTATACGAGGAAATGCTCGCCGAAGTCCGCTGGCCCGACGACGACCCGGAAACCGGTATCGACGCGCGCAGCCTTGAACTCACCGATGACGAGTGGGCGGCATTCGAGATCATCACGCGCGCCGATGTCATGGCGCAGTTGCGATCCTGGTCGGGAGGTGCGGCTCTGGGGAAATACACCCGCGACCGCGTGCTGTCCAGCTCCGCCATTGTGGCAGTGACATTCGATGGCGCGAACCCGCGGTTGACCGAGTATGCCGAGGCCGGTGCCGCGGCTGCTTCGGTTTGGGTGCACGCCGAGCGGCTCGGATTGTGCGTACAACCGATTTCGCCCGTATACCTGTATGCCCGACTCCCTGGCGAACTTACCGCGATTTCTCCCGACTTCGTGGATACACTAGCGTCACTTCAGGGCCGTTTCCTGAACCTGCTGGAAGTGCCTGAGCATGAGATCATGGCGTTGGTGCTTCGCCTGAGCTACGCCTCCGCCGCCACGGTTCGCAGCAGGCGGCGTCCGGTGCTCGGTGTGGACACCAGTAGCTAGCGCGATCGGAGACAATGTGCCACGGCGGACACTCGACTCGTTGGTGACCCAGGTCGCCTCGGAGCTGATGGGTGTGGACGCCACGACGATGGTGGCCGCGACCGAACGTGTGCTCGCTCAATTGGTCGAATACTTCGACGTGGATTTCAGCTATGTGCGACACACCGACCGCGAACGTCGAGCAACCGTCCTCGTCGCGGAGTGGCCGCACCGGCAGAACGTGCCCGATCCGGACCCCTTGGGCGTGATCTATTTCGACACCGCCGACCCGGTATTCCGCGCGCTGGAGAATGCGACCGAGCCGATGGTCGCGCGTCCGACGCCGGAGTTCGCCGATTACCAGGAGACGGTCCGGCGGGCGTCCGGCATCGCGGCGGTGACCTCGGCGGCCGTGCCACTGCTGTCCAGGGGTGAGCCGACCGGTGCCCTAGGGTTCGTGAAGGAGGGCGATCGGGAGTGGAGCACTCGTGAAATCAATGTTCTCAAGGCCATCGCGGCGCTCTTTGCTCAGTTACAGGCGCGGGTGGTCGCCGAGGAACGGCTCCGATATATCGCGCTGCACGACGACCTGACCGGGTTGGCCAATCGGCGGGCGCTGCTCGAGCATATGGAAGAAAGATTGCGTACCGGAAGCCCCGGTCCAGTGGCGGCTTTCTTCCTCGACCTCGATCGTCTGAAGGCACTCAACGATTTCCTCGGTCACACCGCGGGGGACAACTTCATCCGCACGCTGTCGACGCGGCTGCGGGAAAACCTGGACCCGAACGACATGATCGCCCGACTGGGCGGCGACGAATTCGTTATCGTTCCCGCCAAACCGATGGACGCGGTGGCCGCCGAGTACGAGGCGAACCGCATCCAGCAGTTGATCGCCCGGCGCGTGACCGTCGGAGGAGAATCCGTCAGTCGCGCTGCCAGCGTCGGCGTGGCGCTCGGAAATCCAGGCGAGACTACCGTTGCCGACGTGCTCCGCCGCGCCGATCACGCGCTGCTCTCTGCGAAGTCCGGCGGCGGCAACGGCGTCGCGGTGTTCACCGACACCATGCGCGCCCAGTTCGAACTACAAGACGACGTGGAACTCAACCTGCGCGGTGCGGTCTCGGACGGCTCGCTGCTGCTGCACTATCAGCCCGAGGTAGACCTGCGCACCGGTCGCATCGTCGCGTTGGAGGCGCTGGTTCGCTGGTTGCATCCGACCAGGGGACTGTTGCCGCCCGGCGCGTTCGTCACCGTCGCCGAGGCCACCAATCTGGCAGGCGAGCTGGGGCGCTGGGTGATCCGGTCGGCGTGTGCGCAGTTCGCCGAATGGCGGCGCCGCGGCATGGCAGCCAATGTCGTGATGCGGATCAATGTGTCACCGGTGCAGTTGGTCAGCCTCGATTTCGTCGAGCGAATCGAAGACATCCTGCGGCTGTTCGGCATCGACGGAAGTTCGGTGTGTCTCGAGATCACCGAGCACGTCGTGGTGCAGGATCTGGCCAGAACCCAGGTCACGCTGCGCGGACTGAAGCGAATGGGTGTGCAGATCGCCATCGACGACTTCGGTACCGGATACAGCTCGCTCTCACACCTCAAAGCGCTGCCCGTAGACGCGGTGAAGATCGACCGGGGCTTCGTGCAGCGCCTCGGCGCGAGCACGGACGATCTGGCCATCGTGAAATCCATTATCGGCCTTGCCGGTTCGTTCGGCCTCGGCGTGGTCGGCGAAGGCGTGGAGACCGCGGTCGCCGCGCGGACGCTGGTCGGCCTCGGATGCTATCGGGCGCAGGGTTTCCTGATCGCGCGGCCGATGCCCGCCGAGCAGGTCGAAGCCCATCTCGCCGTCGGCAAGATCGCGCTCGACCTGGATCTGCCCCGTGCGGGTCGCGGATTGGCTACGCACTGAATCGCGGCCCGCGTGTCCGGCAGTGACTGTTTCTCGAAACGCTCGGGAAATCCGAGGTACGACATTCTTGTCACCGGTGGCGCCCGGACCATAGATCGGGTCGATCCGCTGGTTAGTCGGTTCTTTCACGGTTGTTCACACCCCGTTGGGCGCATCGGTTCCTGCGGTAACCCGATCCGCTGCACGATCGGCGAAGTGCGCATTGTTCAGCTTGCGAACTTCTACGGCCCCCGGTCGGGTGGGTTGCGCACCGCGTTGCACCACCTCGGCGATGGCTATGT
The DNA here is from genome assembly GCF_045207455.1 of Nocardia sp. NBC_00881. Lineage (NCBI taxonomy): Bacteria > Bacillati > Actinomycetota > Actinomycetes > Mycobacteriales > Nocardiaceae > Nocardia > Nocardia sp. NBC_00881. The sequence goes on along the minus strand of NZ_CP108798.1, from coordinate 4,756,709 downwards.
CGCCGCGGGACACGAGGTGGTGCTGATCGTCCCGGGTTCGCGGCGGTCCGAGAAGGTGCTGCCCACAGGGGTCCTTCGGATCACGTTGCCCGCGGTGGCCATTCCCCGGACCGGTGGCTACCGGGCCGCGGACCCGTGGCGGGTGGCCGATGTGCTGGCCGGGCTGCGTCCCGACGTGCTCGAGGTGTCCGACCGGCTGACACTGCGCGGATTCGGCCGCTGGGCGCGGCGGCGCGACGTCGCGGGGGTGATGATCTCGCATGAGCGGCTCGATCGGCTGCTGGGCCAGGTGCTGCCCGGTCCTGCGGCGCGGCGCTGCGCCGATGTGGCCAACCGGCGCACCGCCGCCGACTACGACATCGTCGTCTGCACCACCGCATTCGCTCGCCAGGAGTTCCTGCGGATCGGCGCGTCGAATGTCGAGCTGGTGCCGCTGGGAGTGGATCTGGAGCTGTTCAGCCCGAGCAGGCGCGACCACGGACTGCGCGCGGATCTCGGTGTGGCCGGGTATCCGCTGCTGGTCCACTGTGGCAGGTTGTCGGTGGAGAAGCGGGTGGATCGCAGTATCGAGGCGGTCGGCGCGCTGCGCAAAACCGGAATCGAGGCCCGGCTGGTGGTTGCGGGGGACGGGCCGCGGCGTGAGGCGCTGCAGCGGCGAGCGCGGGCGTTGCCTCCGCTGCCGGGCGGGCTGCCCGCCGTGCATTTCACGGGGTTCGTCTCCGAGCGCCCGATGGTCGCGAAACTGCTCGCCACCGCGGATGTCTCGCTGGCGCCGGGCCCGCACGAGACGTTCGGGCTCGCCGCGCTGGAGGCGCTCGCGGCGGGCACGCCGGTGGTGGCGAGCCGGTCCTCGGCGCTGGCCGACATCGTCACCTCCGACTGCGGCGCGGTCGCCGCCGACCATCCGTCGGCGTTCGCGCGGGCGGTGACCGATGTGCTGGCCATGCCGCAAGCAGGCCGGCGCAAGGCGGCGCGCAGTCGCGCGGAACAATTCACCTGGCCGCGGGCTGTCGCGGGCATGCTCGCGGTGCTCGGCCGTTAGCGGCGGTGGCCGTCCGACTCGGATGCTCGACTACCCTGCGGGAAACCGATTCGGCGATTCGAGATGGGATGCGCAGTGCTTGGTATTGGTCGCGGGCGAGCGGGCCGCAAGACGGTGCGCGGCGCAAGGGTTCTGGTCACGGGCGCTGCCAGCGGGATAGGCAGGGCGACGGCGCAGGCCGCCGCCGCGGCCGGCGCCGAGCTGGTGCTCACCGACGTCGACGCGGCCGGCTTGGCCGAGACGGTGGCCGACATCCGTAAGTCCGGTGGTGTCGTCGCTGTGGCCGAGGTGCTCGACATCACCGACTACGACGCGGTCACCGCCTTCGCCGAGCAGGTGCACGCTCAACTCGGCAGCCTCGACGTGGTCATGAACGTCGCGGGCATCTCCGCGTGGGGGACGGTCGAGAACCTGGAGCACCGACACTGGCGGCGGATGGTCGAGGTCAACCTGATGGGCCCGATCCACGTGATCGAGAACTTCGTGCCGCCGATGGTGCGCGCTGGTCGGGGCGGCGCACTGGTGAACGTGTCGTCGGCGGCGGGGCTACTCGCCCTGCCCTGGCACGCGGCCTACAGCGCGGGCAAGTACGGCATTCGCGGTGTGTCGGAGGTGCTGCGCTTCGATCTCGCACAGCACGGCATCACAGTGCACCTGGTGGTGCCCGGCGCGGTGAACACACCGCTGGTGCGCAGCGTCGAGCTGGTCGGAGTGAACAGGGAGGACCCGAGGATCAAGCGGCTCACCGCGACCTTCGCCGAGCATGCGGTGGCGCCGGAGCGGGTGGCGACGGCGATCCTGCGCGGGATCGAGCGCAACCGCTTTCTGGTCTACACCTCGTTCGACATCCGGTTCGGCTATTGGTGGGCGCGCAAGTTCGCCTTCCCGTACGAGTTCGTCATGCGGCGTACCAGTGCGCGGTTCAGCAGGTTGCTGGCTTCGTCGGGCAGTTGAGGTGCACGTCGAGTACGCGGGCGCCGGGGCCCTCGGCGCCGAGCCGGTCGTGCTCGTTGACCAGGCGGCAGCTGCCCAGCGACAGGCAGCCGCAGCCGATGCAGCCGGTGAGGTTGTCGCGCAGGCGGGTCAGCTGAGTGATCCGGTCGTCGAGGTCCGCACGCCATGTGGTGGAGAGCGTCTCCCAGTCGCGCCGGGTGGGGTTGCGGCCCTCCGGGAGCTGATCGAGGGCGTCCCGGATTTCGCTCAGCGGGATGCCGACTCGCTGGGAAATGCGGATGAAGGCCACTCGGCGCAGCGTCTCGCGGGCGTACCTGCGCTGGTTCCCGCTGGTGCGTCTGCTCGTGATCAGCCCTTCGCGTTCGTAGAAGTGCAACGCGGATACCGCGACTCCACTACGCTCGGAGAGCTGCCCGGGGGTCAGCTCCTTCGCTCGCCAATCGGCTGTCGACATGCACTCTCCTCAGTTCACCTCAACAATACTTCAGGTTAGGATGGGCTGGGGTCGGAATCCGACAGTGCGGGCCGATCGGCGCCAACGACGAGAATTCCGTGCTCTCGGGGCCGCGGCGAACTACGGTCTGATCATGGGAGCAGACGCTGTGCCTACGCGGCACAGAGAGGATCCGAACCCGGCGGGGCCCGATCCCGAGCCGGACGGCCCACGACTCGCGGTGACGTCCGAAGTGGGCACCCTGCATACGGTGCTGCTGCATCGGCCGGGCGACGAGCTGCGCAGGCTTACGCCGCGCAACAACGATCAGCTGTTATTCGACGGCATCCCGTGGGTGGAGCGAGCACAGCAGGAACACGACACGTTTGCGGGCGTTCTGCGCGAACGTGGTACCGAGGTGCTGTTGCTGTCGGACCTGCTCGCGGAGACGCTCGCGGTCAGCGGCGCCGCCCGCATCCAGGGCATCTCGGCCGCGGTGGACGCGCGCAGGCTCGGGCACGCGCTCGCCGACGAGCTGGCTGCCTTTCTGCGCGGCGTTCAGGCCAGGGAACTGGCAGGCATTTTGATGGCGGGGATGACCTTCGATGAGTTGCCGTTCGGGCCCGACGCCACCTCGCTGGTCCGCCGCATGCACCACGGCGCGGACTTCGTCATCGATCCGCTGCCCAATCTCCTGTTCACCAGGGACTCCTCGTTCTGGGTCGGCCCGCGTGTCGCGATCACCTCGCTCGCGCTGCCCGCCAGGAGCAGAGAGACCTCGCTGACCGACCTCATCTACGCCTTCCATCCCCGCTTTCTCGGCGTGCGCCGTGCCTACGAATCGCACACCGCGCCGATCGAGGGCGGAGACGTGCTGCTGCTCTCCCACGGCGTCGTCGCGGTGGGCGTCGGCGAACGTACCTCGCCCGCAGGCGCGGAAGCGCTGGCGCGCAGCCTGTTCGACGACGACCTCGCGCACACCGTGCTCGTGGTCCCGATCGCGCAGAGTCGCGCGACCATGCACCTGGACACCGTGTGCACGATGGTCGACGCCGATGCCGTGGTGATGTATCCCGCCGCGCGGGAGTCATTGCGCGCGTTCACAATTCGCAAGGAGGGTGACGGTCGGGTCAGCATGAGCGGTTCCGACCCGTTTCTGCCCGCCGCCGCCACCGCGATGGGCATCGACAAGCTACGGGTGATCGACACCGGGCTCGACGGCGTCACCGCTGAACGCGAGCAATGGGACGACGGCAACAACACTCTCGCCCTCGCCCCCGGCGTGGTGGTCGCGTACGAGCGCAACGAGATGACCAACGCCAGACTGGAGGAGGCGGGCATCGAGGTGCTGCGCATCCCCGGTTCCGAGCTGGGATCCGGCCGAGGCGGACCGCGCTGCCTGTCCTGTCCGCTGTCCCGGAATGACAGGTGAGTCCGCATGTTCACGATCACGGTGTCGCACGAGTCGGCCGTGCCGCCCTACGAACAGCTTCGCCTCGGCGTCATCGCCCAGGTGCGTTCCGGCGAGCTGACGGCCGGAACCAAGATCCCCACCGTCCGCGCACTGGCCGCCCGACTCGGTCTCGCCCCGAACACGGTGGCGCGGGCATACCGCGAACTGGAGGCTGAAGGGGTGATCGAAACCCGAGGCAGGCAGGGGTCTTTCATCGCTTCGTCGGGTGACACGACGCGGGACGTAGCGGGGCGGGCGGCTACCGCGTATGTCGCGACAGTGCGCAGGTTGGGGTTGGACGACGAGGCCGCTCTACGGTATGTGCGGGCAGCGCTGGAAGGCTGACATACAACTCGGAAGCGAGCCACGAAATACGGCACACCGGATGCCGCAGACGCCCCCTCGAGCAACTACTCGGTCCAACCCCGACTTTCGAGCGCAGCGAGAACGAGCATTGCCCGTTCGCGGCCCGGCTCGCGTCCGAGCGGCCGACGCGTTCGCGACGAAGTCGCCAGCGTCGGTCGCTCGGACGCGAGCCATAAGGGGGCCGCGAACACGCCGCGCCCGCGCGGCCAAATTACCGCCAACTGGGTAGCCAGAGGTGGTCGTGCCAATTGCCCGGCGTGATGGGTAGCCCGGTAAGGATCGGCCACAACCAGATGAAATTGGCGATCACTACGCCGAGGTAGAGACAGACCGCGAGCAGGCCGAGGGCGTGCCTTTCGTCCGGGGCCACCGGCAGATAGGTGCCGACGGAACTGCGTGGCACGGTTGTTCGCCGGGTCGACCCGAGCGCGTCACCGAGCGCCAGCGCGACACCCATCGCCAGGAACGGCGCAAGGGCCACGGCGTAGAAGTAGTACATCTGCCGGTCCAGGGTGAAGAACCAGGGCAGCAGGGCGGCGCCGTAACCGGTGAGTACCGCGGCGTATCGCCAGTCGCGGCGCACCGCTGTGCGCCACAGTGCCCAGGCGAGCATCGGTAACGCGATCCACCAGATGGCGGGCGTGCCGATCAGCATCACCGCTTTCACGCACTGTGTCTGGCTGCATCCGGTGACGTTGGTGTCGGCGTAGTAGTAGAGCATCGGTCGCAGCCCCATCGGCCAGGTCCACGGCTTGGACTCCCAGGGGTGATGGTTGCCCGCCGAGTTGGTGAGGCTGTCGTGGAACTGCAGCACCTCGCCGCTGTAGAACCACAGCGAACGTAGCGCGTCCGGTATCCATGCCATCGGACCTCCGGTGCCCACCTGGTTGCCCACCGCGTATCGGTAGACGCCGGTCTCGCTGGAGAACCAGGCCCAGTAGGTCGACAGGTACACACCGAGCGGCACGAGCACCAGCGCGTACAGGGCAGGCCCCACATCGCGAACAGCTGTGCCGAGCCAAGGGCTGCGCACTCCGTACGCCCGCCTGGTCGCCAGATCGAAGCAGACGCTCAGGAGGCCGAAGGCGACGATGAAGTAGATCCCGGACCATTTCGTGCCGCACGCTGATCCGAGCAGTACGCCGGCGCCGAATCGCCACCAGCGCACGCCCAACCGCGGGCCCCACGGGGTTTCATCGATGCGGCCTTCGGCGTCGGCCTTGGCGATCCTCGCCCGCACCTCGTCGCGGTCGACGATCAGGCAGCCGAAAGCCGCGGTCACGAACAGCGCGAGGAATATGTCGAGCATGCCGATGCGAGACGAGACGAAGGTGAGGCCGTCCGCGATCAGAAGGATGCCCGCGATCGCGCCGACCAGAGTGGAGCGCGACATCCGCCGCACGATCCGGATCACCAACAGCACCAGCAGGGTTCCGGCGACCGCGGAGGCGAAGCGCCAGCCCCAGCCGTTGTAGCCGAATATCGCCTCCCCGATCGCGATGAGCTGTTTGCCGACCGGCGGGTGCACCACCAGGCCGTAGCCGGGGTTGTCCTCCACCCAGCCGCCTGTGAGCAGCTGCCAGCCCTGTGGGGCGTAGTGCTTCTCGTCGAACACCGGGGTGCCCGCGTCGGTCGGATAGTTGAGCATCGTAAACCGGGTCACCGCCGCGATCGCGGTAAGGAACGCCGTGACCAGCCAGCCGCGCAGGCGGTCGGTCGGTCCGAAGTCGGGTGACGGCCGCAGCGGTCCGGGGCTCGACCAGGAGGGCACGGCCCCGAACGGTGCGGTCGCGCGCTGGTCGGTCACCTGGGTCACGCCCCGATCGTATGCTGTCCCGCCTCTCCGGGTCTTCAGGCCGTACTAGTCGGGCGACGAGGGATTTTCGTTCAGGTCCTGCGTTGAGTGCGGGTCGAGCGCTGGGGGTACCCGGCGAGTTACCCATGTACTCGCGAGAGCAATTCGTTTCGCGGCGAAGGCCGCGCATACCTTAAGGTCTGCTGCGTAGCTCGGTGAGGGTTGTCACGGGCGCATCAGGGGATGCGTCCATCGCTGTGGCCCGGTGGATCCGCCGCTCCGGGAGAATGTATGCGAAGAGGACAGGAGTGTGGTGACGGAGGCGACGGCAGGGCGGCTGGTGCTGGCGGCAACGCCCATGGGCGACATCGGCGACGCGTCACAGCGGTTGCGGGACGCGCTCTGCTCCGCCGATGTCGTAGCGGCCGAGGACACCCGACGGACCAGGGCGCTGGCAAAGGCACTGGAGGTGGAGATCACCGGGCGAGTGGTGAGTTTCTACGACCACGTGGAGACCAGCCGGATTCCGGCGCTGCTCGAGGACATCGAAAGCGGGCGCACAGTGCTGCTGGTGACCGACGCGGGCATGCCGTCGGTCAGCGATCCCGGCTATCGGATGGTCGCGGCGTGCGTCGCACGCGACCTGCCGGTGACCTGCCTGCCCGGCCCCTCGGCGGTGACCACGGCACTCGCGTTGTCGGCCCTGCCCGTGGAACGGTTCTGCTTCGACGGATTCCCGCCGCGCAAATCCGGCCAGCGCCGGGAGTGGTTGCGTACTTTGGCCGGCGAGCCGCGGGCCTGCGTCTTCTTCGAGGCGCCGCACCGCCTCGCCGACTGCTTGGCCGACGCGGTCGAGGTACTCGGCGCCGACCGCCGTGGCGCCGTCTGCCGTGAGCTGACCAAGACCTACGAGGAGGTCGTCCGCGGCACCCTTGCCGAACTCGCCGCCTGGGCGGTCGAGGGCGCGCGCGGTGAAATCACGGTGGTCCTGGCGGGCGCCCAGCCGAAATCGGTTGACCCCGCCGACCTGGTCGACCAGGTTGAGGCCCGCATCGCCACCGGCATCCGCCTCAAGGACGCGTGTGCCGAAATTGCCGCCGCCCACACCGTCTCCCGCCGCGAACTGTACGACGCCGTCCTCGCCGCCCGTCGCGCCGCGGACACCTGACCCCGGCCGAGCCACCGATGGAGTGGTCGAATGGGTGAAGTGCTGCACCTTTGTGCGAAGCAGGGGCAGTAGGGGCCGGGAGCGGGGAGGGCGGGCATGATCGTTTGTATGACTTCTCTGGAGAGCAAGGCGAAGGCGTTTCTCGAGTCGCATCGGCCAGGGGATCCCGGGGTTTTTCCGACGGTGTGGGATGCCTGGTCCGCGAAAGTCGCTGTGGCGGCGGGGTTCTCGGCGTTGACGGTGGGTAGTCATCCGGTTGCCGATTCGATCGGCCGCCCGGACGGGGAGGGGATGACGTTCGCCGAGTCCTTGACTCGGGTTCGGCAGATCACCGCGGCGGTGGACGTTCCGGTGTCGGTCGACATCGAGTCGGGGTACGGGCTCGAACCTGCGCAGCTGATCGAGGGCCTGCTCGCGGCCGGCGCGATCGGGCTGAATATCGAGGACACCGTGCACAGCGAGGGCGGGCGGCTGCGCACCGCGCAAGAACACGCCCACCTGGTACGCGGATTGCGGCAGTTCGCCGACGCGTCCGGCGTGCACGTGGTGGTCAACGCCAGAACCGATCTGTTCCTGCGCAAGGACGGTGACGATGCCGACCGTGTCGATCGCGCCATCGAGCGCTTGAAACTGGCCGCCGATGCGGGCGCGGACGTGTTGTTCCCGGCGGGACGCCACGCCGACGCCGATATGCGCCGCCTGACCGCCGAACTGCCGCTGCCGATCAGCGCCACTGTTCTCCCGGACCAAGCCGACAAGGCCGCTCTCGCCGACCAAGGCGTCGCCCGCATCAGCTTCGGCCCGTTCCTGCAGTTCGCGCTGACCGCCGAGATCGACCGACTGCTCGACCGCTGGAAGTAAGCACGTAGCGGCCACACTCCTCCGTCTTCGCACGGGAGGCGGATGGGTGTGACCTGCGCAGCATTTGGCAGGATCTAACCGTGCAGGTGCTTGTGATCGGAGCGAGCGGGACGCTCGGCAGTGCGGTGGCCACGGCGCTGGAAGGGGCCCATCAGGTAATTCGAGCCTCGCGCAACGGACCGGTTCAAGTCGATGTGTCGGATCCGTCGTCGATGGACGCGCTTTTCGCCGAACTGCCGTACCTGGACGCCGTCATCTGCTGCGCCGCCAGTGGGCCGCTCGTCGACCTCGCCACGGTGACGGACGACGAGATCGTCACCGGCATCCAGGGAAAACTGCTCGGACAGGTCGCGCTGGCGCGCCGCGCGCTGCGGCACCTGCGCGACGGCGGTTCGATCACCTTGACCGGTGGGACATTCGTCGCGCCGTTTCCGGGGGCTTCGCTGGGCGCGCTCATCAATTCCGGTCTGGAAGGTTTCGTTCGCAACGTCTCCGCCGAACTTCCGCGTGGGCTGCGCATCAACCTGATCAGCCCGGGATGGATCCGCGAGACCTTGGTCCAACTGGGTATGGACGCGACACCGGGCACGCCCGCCGCCGAGGTGGCCGATGCTTACGTGCGAGCCGTCGAGGGTGTGGCGCAGGGCGAACTCATCCGGCCATGAATCGCCAAGCGGCGGGACGGCGTCAGGTTCGAACGGGTAGTCCGAGCACCGTCGCAACCAGCTGGATGAACAGTGGTGCCAGCTCCGGCACCCGCGCGGGCCCGTCGGACACGATGACCCGGCGCGTCCGCTCGCCGATCGCGTCCGGGATCAGCGCGATCAGCTCGTCCGAGATCTCCGGTAGCGCGGGATCCGCCGAGCGAGCCTCGTCGTAGAACACCCGATACAGCTGGGCGAACCGGTCGACGGCCAGGTCACGGTAGCCGACGGCGGCCTCGTTCACCTTGAAGGACTCCACCAGCACCAGCCGCGTGAAATCCGGCTCGGTGGCGACGGTCCGGCAGAACGTCATGACGATCGATTCGATCTTGGCGTACGCATCGGCGGTCGGTGGGAGCTGGGCGAGTTCCTCTGCGATCCGGGTTGCGACGATGTCGACCCCGGTGTGCACCGCCTCGGCGAAACATTGCTCTTTGTTGGCGAAGTGATCGTAGAAGGTGGTGCGCGAAACCCGCGCGCTGGCAACGATGTCGGTGAGCGTGGTCGCGGAGTAGCCTTTGCGGTCCACGCATTCGACCATCGCCTCCACCAGCCTGCCGCGCTGCGAGGTGAGAACGGCTTCGCGCGCTGCGCGATGCCGCTCGGCGAAGCTCGTCCGCTGGTTTGACGCAGTCGCATGCTCCTGGCGCATGTATGCCCTCTCTGTACCGGAACCGATACCGAACGGGACGCCGTTGTTCCGATCGCACACGGTCCGGGCGCCCTCTGGCCGCGAACCGGTGTTTCATTATCCGACAACACGTTCCGTGGCGGACGAAGTGGTCGAACCAGGCCCGCCTTCCGCACGTGGAGGGTACCGTCGGACCTGCTCGAAGTACTGTCCGGTACAAACCTGGGGAGAGTGCGGTGAAGAAGCTACTGGAGAACGCCGCAGCGGCGTTGGGCGCGTTGCTGTTCGGCGTATTCCGACTCTATAGCGATCGACGTGTCCAGGATGCCGCGGAGACGTTTTCGGCGCAGCTCGTCGGTCGACCACTGCCGCGCCCCGTGGTGGTCCGACAGTGTGTACCGACGCGGCACGCCATGGTCCGGCGCCGCCGTGGTGCCGGACCAGCGTGAGTCAGTCTTTCGGCTCGAGGTACTTGGGGTACACCGGTTCCGGCGCGGGCAACGCCACATCGGGCGCGATCGGCGTCGCGATGTCGGCGAAGGTCCGGTTCTGCTGGCCCAACTGATCGAGGATCCGGCCCGCCGAACCCGGCACCACCGGCTGCACCAGGATCGCGACGATCCGCAGCACCTCCAGTGTCACGTACAGCACGGTGGCCTCGCGGGCCAGATCCTCCGGCGTGCCGGACTTCGCCAGCGCCCACGGCGCCTGCGCGGAGAAGTACTTGTTCGTCTCACCGAGCGTCAGCCAGATCGCCTCCAGCGCGAGATGCATCTGCTGGGCGTCGAATTCGGTGCGGCAGCGCTCCAGCAGGCCGGCCGCGAGGTCGAGCAGGGCGCGGTCGTCATCGCTGAACTCGCCCGGCTTCGGCACCACGCCACCGCAGTCGCGTGCGACCAGTTTGGTACTGCGTTGCACCAGATTGCCGAACTCGTTGGCCAAATCGCTGTTGATTCGGCCGACGATGGCCTCGTGGCTGTAGCTGCCGTCCTGACCATAGGAGATCTCACGCAGCAGGAAGAAGCGCACCGCGTCCAAGCCGTAGTTCTCGACCAGCTCCAGCGGGTCGACGACGTTGCCGACCGACTTGGACATCTTCTCGCCCTTGTTGTACAGGAACCCGTGTACGAACACGCGCTTCGGCAGCTCCAGACCGGCCGACATCAGGAACGCCGGCCAGTACACGGTGTGGAACCGTGTGATGTCCTTGCCGATGATGTGCACGTCGGCCGGCCAGAACTTCTGGAAGGCCGCGGATTCGGTGTTCGGAAAGCCGACACCGGTGACGTAGTTGGTCAGCGCGTCCACCCACACGTACATCACGTGATCCGGGTGGTCGGGCACCGGCACACCCCAGTCGAAGGTGGTGCGTGAAATGGACAGATCCTTCAGACCCGCCTTGACGTAACTGACGATCTCGTTGCGACGCGTTGCGGGCGCGATGAACTCGGGATGCTCGTCGTAGAGCGCGAGCAGCTTGTCCTGGTAGGCCGAGAGTTGGAAGAAATAGTTCGACTCCTCGGTCCAGGTGACCGGTGTCTTGGACTCGGAGGAGATACGGGTGCCGTCCGCGAGCACCACGGTCTCCTCCTCGGTGTAGAACGCCTCGTCGCGCACCGAGTACCAGCCCGAGTAGTTGCCGAGGTAGATGTCGCCGTTGGCCCGCATCCGCTCCCAGATCGCGACGCTGGCGGCCTGGTGGTCCTCGTCGGTCGTGCGGATGAACCGGTCGAAGGAGATGTCGAGTGTCTTGTCCAGTGCCTCGAACACGTCCGAGTTGCGTGCCGCGAGTTCCTCCACCGGGATGCCCTCGGCGAGCGCCGCCTGCTGCATCTTCTGGCCGTGCTCGTCGGTGCCGGTCATGAAGAAGACGTCGTACCCGTCGAGCCGCTTGAAGCGGGCGATGGCGTCGGCCGAGATGTACTCGTACGCATGCCCGATGTGCGGCGCACCGTTCGGGTACGCGATGGCCGTGCTGATGTAGAAGGCGGGACGGTCAGCTTCGCTCATGGTGTGTCTACTGTAATGTGCGTGCTTTCCTTCGCTCGCGTGAGCATCCCCGGCGTCCCTCCGCGGATCGCCGCGCCCGGATCCGGCATTCGGTCCACGGTTCTCGGCGGCGGTCGCCGATGAGCGCCGAACGCCCCGCGCCGAAATTGCCCGAGCCGCTCGCGCCGCTCGTGGACGCGCACACCCACCTGGACGCCTGCGGGGCCGGCGACGCGGCCTCCACCGCGGTGATCGTGGACCGTGCCGCGTCGGTCGGCGTCGGCCAAGTGGTCACCGTTGCCGATGACCTGGCCGCCGCGCAGTGGGCTGTGCGGGCCGCGCACTGGGACGATCGCGTGTTCGCCGCCGTCGCACTGCATCCGACCAGGGCGAACGCTCTCGACGACGCCGCGAAGACGGAGCTGGAGGGCCTGGCCGCCGACCCGCGTGTAGTCGCGGTCGGGGAGACCGGCCTCGATTACTACTGGCCGGGCAAGCTGGACGGCTGCGCCGATATCGAGACACAGATCGAGGGCTTTCGCTGGCACATCGACCTGGCCAAGCGAATCCGCAAACCCCTGATGATCCACAACCGCGAGGCCGACCACGACCTGCTCACGGTGCTGCTGGACGAGGGCCCGCCGGACACCGTGATTTTTCACTGCTTTTCCTCGGACACGAATATGGCGCTGTCGTGTATCGCCGAAGGCTACATTCTGAGTTTCTCCGGGTCGGTCAGCTTCAAGAACGCGCACGAGCTACGCGAAGCGGCCAAAGTCGTGCCAGACGATCAGATTCTGGTCGAGACGGACGCGCCGTATCTGACCCCGCATCCGTTCCGCGGCGCGCCGAACGAGCCGTACTGCCTGCCGTACACGATGCGAGCGCTGGCCGAACTGCGGGAACAGGATCCCGTGGAATTGGCGAAGATCACCACCGCCAACGCACGTCGCGTCTATCGCATCTGACGCCGCCCGTTTCCGGTCGAGATTCCGCACGCGCATATCCAGGTGACATGCACGAGTGCCCCCAAGAGGCGGGGTATGTGCGATGTGTTCTATATCACTTCAGATGCTCCGATTTGTGATTTACCTGCGGCGTCTATATCTGTTCGTAATAATGAAAAGGCGCTGCTCCACAGCTTACGGTTGCCGGATCCCGACCTTTTCGTTATCGTCCTGTGACCATGTCTCCATTCGCGAGGATCAACCAGTCGCGTTCCCCGCTGCTATACGCGGCGGTCGGTGCGCTCCTGCTGACGCTGATCGTCGGCGCCGGACTCGCGATTGTGAATCGTAAGACGGTGACCGTCGTCGTGGACGGCGAAAAGCTGTTCCAGACCACCATGTCGCGCGATGTGCGCGGCGTATTGAAGACCGCGGGCTTCGTGGTGAGCGACCGGGACAAGGTGGCTCCGGCGCTCGCCGCGCACATCGGGAACGGCGCGACCATTACGTTGAACCGCGCCCGTGAGGTCGACCTGCTGGTCGACGGGATGACCCAGAAGGTGTGGACCACCGGACTGACTGCGGGGGAAGCGCTCGAACAGCTGAGGATTTCCTCGGAGGTGTACGTCTCGCCAGCGCGCACCGAGAAACTGCCGCTGGCGGGCGCGGCGCTGCGCATCGCGACCCCGCACACGGTCGCGCTGACGGACGGCCTCGGCAACCCGGTGGATGTGCGTCTGGCCGCCCCCACTGTCGGCGAATTCCTCACCGTCGCGGGTATCCCGCTGATCGAGCAGGACTCGGTCGAGCCCGCTGCGTCCACCCCGCTGACCGACGGTCTGCGAATCAAAGTGACGCGCAAGCGGGTCGAGCACCGCACCGAGACGGTGCCGCTGGACCCGCCGGAGAACATCATCGAGGACCCGACCATGAACATGAGCCGCACGGTGGTGGAAGCCACCGGCGCGCCCGGCGTCCAAGACGTCACCTTCGCGGTCACCATGGTCAACGGCAAGGAAGTGCACCGCGAGCCGATCGGATCGACGGTGAAGGTGACCGCGCAGCCGAAAACCGTCCGCAAGGGCGCCAAGCCGGGAACCGAGGTGCCGCCGGTGCGCGACGGCGCGATCTGGGACGCGCTCGCGCGCTGTGAATCGACCGGCAACTGGGGGATCAACACCGGCAACGGCTATTACGGCGGCGTGCAATTCGACCAGGGCACGTGGGAGCGGCAGGGCGGTCTGAAGTACGCGCCACGCGCCGACCTGGCCACCAGGGAAGAGCAGATCGCCGTCGCGGAGGTCACCCGCGCGAGGCAGGGCTGGGGCGCCTGGCCTGCGTGCACCAGCAGGCTCGGCATCAACGACTGACCGACGTCCCGTCCCGCAAGGCGAACGCGCGCGTGTCAGGGCAGCTGTGAAGCGAATGATGCATAGCGTCTCGATACGGAGAATTACGTGTCACGACGCCGGGAGTCTCACTGACGGCGAGGCAGCCGCGGGCCGCGCGCGCCCGGCCACAGCGGTCGGAGACGTCGCGGTCACCGCCGGGTTGGTAGGTTTCCGACGTGTCCGAATCTGAAATTGCCGCTCGTGGGAGTGCCGCGTTGCTCGGGCCCGCCGAGGTGCGGGCGCTGGCCGAGCGGCTCGGGGTGCGGCCGACCAAGCAACTCGGGCAGAACTTCGTGCACGACGCGAACACGGTGCGGCGGATCGTCGCGGCCGCGGGGGTGGGACGTGCCGACGTGGTACTCGAGGTCGGGCCCGGTCTCGGCTCGCTGACCCTCGCGCTGCTGGACGTAGTGGATTCGGTGGTCGCGGTCGAGATCGATCCTGTGCTCGCCCGGCATCTGCCGGTAACCATCGCGGACCGCGCGCCGCGGCTGGCCGAGCGGCTGTCGGTGGTCCAGGCGGACGCGTTGCGGGTTGACGCCGCGGATCTGCCCGCCGCGCCGACCGCCCTCGTCGCCAACCTGCCCTACAACGTCGCGGTGCCGGTCCTGCTGCATCTGCTGGCCGAATTGCCAAGCATCGCAGTCGCTTTGGTGATGGTGCAGGCCGAGGTTGCCGATCGGCTCGCCGCCGAGCCCGGCAACCGGACCTACGGTGTACCCAGCGTCAAAGCGGGCTTCTTCGGCGCGGTCCGGCGCGCGGGCGCGGTCGGCACCCAGGTGTTCTGGCCGGTCCCGCGCGTGGACTCGGGTCTGGTCCGGATCGAGCGCTACGCCGAGCCGCCTTGGTCGACGGACATCGACCACCGCCGCCGGGTCTTCGAAGTCGTCGACGCAGCCTTCGCGCAGCGTCGCAAGACCCTTCGCGCCGCACTCGCGACCTGGGCGGGCTCGCCCGCCGAAGCCGAACGCCGCCTGCTCGCGGCCGGTATCGCCCCCACCGCCCGCGGTGAAACCTTGGACACCGCGGCCTTCGTTCGCCTCGCGGCCCAGACGTAGCGCTGCGCAAACCGTTGTGGCTCCGCATACAACGGTTCTAGGTGTGCGCGGAGCCACGCCCCTTGTGTGAAGGAGTGTCAGACGGCGAGTTGGTAGCCGGCTTCGTCTACGGCGGCGATGATCGTGTCGGTGGGGATCGGGGTGGTGCTGTCGACTCGGACCGCGCCGCTGGCGAGGTCGATGTCGACGCTGGTGACGCCGTCGATCTTCCCGATCTCGGTCTTTACGGAGCTGACGCAGTGCCCGCAGGTCATCCCCGTGACGGTGTAGGTGGTGGTGGACATTGCCGACTCCTCAGCTCGATGGTGATCATACGGCCGGGGGGTATATCGGCCGTAGCAAACATACCCCCTGTGGGTATGAATCGCAAGGGGCTCTCTCGGCGGCCGCGACGTGCGGCTATGCACCCCAGCCCCGCATGGCCAGCTCGGCCACCTTCTCCAGTTCGGCCCGGCTCGCGCCGTCCGTGGCTGCCTGGGACATGCCCTGCATGACGGTGCCCACGTAGCGGGCCAGCGTGTGCGCGCCGAAATGTTCCGGCAGGATGCCCGCATCGATGTCGACCTGGATACGCGCGGCGATCGACTCGATGTTCCGCTCGCGCATGCCTCGTAGCAAGTCCGCGATCTCGACGTTGGTGGTGTTGACTCCCGCGTTGATCACCAGGCAGCCGTGCGGGCGGTCAGGCCTGGTGTACTCCGTGGCCGCTTCGCGCAGGATGCGCCGGACGGTTGCCTCGGCCGTCGGCTCCTCGGCGAGTGCGCGCGCGACGAACCCGCCGTAGCGCGCGCCGAAGTTCGTGACGGCCTCGACGAACAATGTCGCCTTGTCGCCGAACGCCGCATACAGGCTCGGGGGCCCGATGTCCATGGCGGCGGTCAGGTCCGCGATTGAGGTGGCCTCGTATCCGTGCGCCCAGAACAGCAGCATGGCCTGTTCCAGTGCCGCGTCCCGATCGAAGGATCGGGGCCGTCCCCGGCTCGCTGTGCTCACACCACCCATTTTATAGCGATCGCTAGAGAACATGGTAACTTGGTTTCTGTAGCGATCGCTAGAGAAAGGTTCCGTGATGGGCGCACTGACGGGCAAGACGGCGTTGGTGACCGGAGGCAGTCGAGGGATCGGTCGGGCCGTCGCCGAACGGCTGGGTCGCGACGGCGCGCAGGTCGCAGTCCACTACAACAGCAACGAGAAGGCGGCCGAAGAAACCGTCGCCGCGATCGAGGCCGCAGGCGGTGAGGCGTTCGCCATCCGCACCGAACTGGGCGTGCCCGGCGACGCCGCGGCACTGTGGGCCGCCTTCGACACCCACGCCGACGGTCTGGACATCCTGGTGAACAACGTGGGCATCGACGGCATCCGCGAGTCGATCGCAGGCACCGACGAGGCGGCGTTCGACCGGGTCTTCGCGGTCAACGCCAAGGCGCCGTTCTTCGTCACACGGCTCGGACTCGATCGACTTCGCGGGGGCGGCCGGATCATCAACATCTCCACCGGTCTCACTCATGGCGCGCACATGCCGCAGCTGATCGCCTACACCATGTCCAAGGCGGCGATCGACAGCTTCACCAGCGTGCTCGCCAAGGACGTCGGCGCGCGCGGCATCACGGTGAACGCGGTAGCGCCCGGTGTGATCGACACCGACATGAACGCGTCCTGGCTGCGCAACGCCGAAACCGAGGCGACAGTGGCGGCCTGGTCCCCGCTCGATCGGGTCGGTCAACCCGCCGATGTGGCCGATGTCGTCGGTTTTCTCGCCTCCGACGACGCACGGTGGGTGACCGGGCAGTGGATCGACGCCACCGGTGGTGCGCTGCTGTAAACGAGCCGAGCGGTCGGATGGTGCAGCGGTTATGCAGCTGCCTCGGCTTCGTTCGGCCCGGCGCGGGCTTCGGATGGACTTCTTCCAGCTGCGCCCGTTATGCGGCTGCCCCGGCTTCGCGCGGCCCGGCGCGGGCTTCGGACAGACTTCGTCCGGCTGAGCCCATTAGGCTTGAGCACCGTGCTGTCAGTAGTGCCGAGTCCCGTCGCCGTGCGCGCGCCGTCGAAGGTGAACCTCCATCTCGGAGTCGGCGACCTACGTGCCGATGGCTATCACGACCTGACCACGGTGTTCCAGGCGCTGTCCCTGAGCGACGATCTGCGGATCGCTCCGTCGGCTTCGCTGGCCGTGCGGGTCACGGGTGAAGGCGCCGCGGACGTGCCGACCGATCGTAAGAACCTGGTGTGGAAGGCGGCCGTCCGGCTCGCGCACATCGGCGGACGGGCCCCGCTGGTGGAAATCGCCATCGCCAAAGGCATTCCGGTGGCGGGCGGCATGGCGGGCGGCAGCGCGGACGCCGCCGCCGCGCTGGTCGGGCTGAACGCGCTGTGGGATCTCGGCCTGTCCAGGGACGAGCTCGTCGCGCTGGCGGCCGAACTCGGCAGTGACGTGCCGTTCGCGTTGCACGGCGGCACCGCGCTGGGCACCGGCCGCGGCGAACGGCTGCTTCCCGTGCTATCGCGCAACACGTTTCACTGGGTGCTCGCCCTCGCTAAGGGCGGCCTGCCGACTCCGGCCGTGTTCGCCGAGCTCGACCGCTTGCGTGAGCTCGGCAAACCGCCCCGGCTCGGCGAACCACAGCAGCTGATGCAGGCGCTGGCCTCTGGAGATCCACAACAGCTCGCACCTCTGCTCGGTAATGATTTGCAGGCGGCGGCGCTGTCGCTGAAGCCGGAACTGCGCCGCACCCTGCGTGCTGGTCTGTCCGCGGGCGCGCTGGCTGGACTGGTATCCGGCTCTGGGCCCACCTGCGCCTTCCTCTGTGAGAGCGAGGAATCCGCGGTGTCGGTGGCGGCCGAACTCGCGGGTGCGGGCGTGTGCCGCAGTGTCCGGACGGCCAGCGGCCCGGTACCGGGTGCGCGCATTGTCAGCGACGGGCCGTCGGGAAAACACTGATCCTGCACTACACCCAGGCTGGGTGGAACGCAGAGCTGGGCGCAACCCATCGACGCCGGGTGTCAGTGTTCCGGTATGGATGTTCAGGAGACGGCGTCGGCCAGGCGATCGACCTGATCGGCATCGCGCCCGTAGCAGTAGAACATCACCTCGTCGACGCCGAGACCGTCGAATTCCGCGAGGGCCGTGCGGATTTCCGTCGGCGTGGTCAGCATTCCAGCGAGCACGGTCTCGGCGTAGTCGCTGAACGCGTAGTATGCGCCCATGGCGGCTCGGGCGTCGCCGATCACGTCCTGTGGGCCGAGCGCGACGTTGACCTGGGCGACGATGCGTGGCTCACCAGACCTGCCGTTGTCCTTCCAAGAGCGGCGCACCGTGTCGAACAGTCTGCCCGCCCAGGACGGCGGCACGGCGGCGAGGAACCCTCCGCCCCAACGGCCGACTCGGTCGAGTGCGGCTGGCTGAAAGCCGCCGAACAGCATCTCCGGGCCTTCGGGTCGCAGTGGCGCCGGGCCGATCGGCCCGCACTCGGTGCTGTAGGGCTCACCCGCCCACAGGCGCCGCATGATCGCGAGCTGCTCGTCCATCCGTCTACCGCGGGTGCGCAGGTCGGTGCCGGAGGCGAGGTGGTCATCCGCGCGACCGCCGACGCCGAGGCCGAGCACCAAGCGTCCGTCGGACATTCGATCAAGTGTCGCAACCTGTTTCGCGAGCAACACCGGATCGCGTAGTGGCGCGAGCAGCACTTCGGTCTGTACGCGGACGTGGCTGGTCGCACCGGCGACCATGGCCAGCGCGATGAGTGGTTCGGGGTTGCCATAGACAAGCCGGTCGAGCAGGCCGAGCGTGCGAAATGGGCCCGTATCGGCGCGCCGGGCCCAGTGGAGCAGGGCGGCGGGATCGGAAATGGGCAGGCCGAGGCCGACGTGCATGGAGAACCTCCAACAGAGCAAGGGAAAGTAAGGGTGCCGCCCACCGACACCTCGATGCGACGAGGTGGGCTCCCACGCTGCGGCAGTACTTTCTGGGGAGCGCCGGATCGGATTCCTTGGAACGAACGGTGTTCGTCGAGATAATTCTGAACGAACAACGTTCGTTTCGCAAGTCTCGCCAGCGAGTTTCCCCGCCGTTCGCCGGGCGGAGGATCGGTCGGCACGGTCGGTACGCTGGCTCCGGGCACATATCAGCCCGCCGCCGCAAGACCCGGAAGGATCCATGTCCAACCTGATCAATCTCGAACAGGTCCACAAGAGCTTCGGGATCACCCCACTACTGGACAATGTGTCGCTCGGCGTGCACGCGGGTGAACGGATCGGCGTAGTCGGCCTCAACGGCGGCGGGAAGACCACCCTGCTCGAGGTGCTCACCGGCATCGAGGCGCCCGACAGTGGCCGGGTCAGTAGGGTCGGCGGACTGCGCTCAGCGGTGGTGACGCAGCGCGGCGTCCTGCCCGAGGGCTCGACTGTCGGCTCGGTGGTGCTGGCCGGTCTGGCCGACGACGCCATGACCGACGATATGGCCGAACACGAATGGGCCGCCAACCCTCGCATCCGCTCGGTGCTGGACGGCATCGGCATCGCCGATCTAGGCATGGACGCCCCGGTCGACAATCTCTCCGGCGGCGAGCGCCGCCGGGTCGCGCTCGCCGCCGCGCTGGTGCGTGAACTCGACCTGCTCGTGCTGGACGAGCCGACCAACCACCTCGACGTGGAAGGCGTGCAGTGGCTGGCCGAGCATCTGCTGAGCCGCCGCAGCGCGCTGGTCGTGGTGACTCACGACCGCTGGTTCCTCGACACCGTCGCCACCAACACCTGGGAGGTGGTCGGCGGCAAGGTGGAAAGCTACGAGGGCGGATACGGCGACTGGATCTTCGCCCGCGCCGAGCGCGCCCGCCAGGCAGACTCCTCCGAGGCGCGACGGCGCAACCTCGCCCGTAAGGAGCTGGCGTGGCTGCGGCGCGGCCCGCAGGCGCGCACGTCCAAGCCACGCTATCGGGTTGAGGCCGCGGAGTCGCTGATCGCCGACGTCCCCCCGCCGCGCGACAGCGTCTCGCTGGCCGCCTTCGCGCGAAAGCGCCTCGGCCGCGTGGTGATCGAATTGGAGGACGCCACTCTCGCCACCCCGGACGGCAGGGAATTGGTGCGCGACCTGACTTGGCGGCTGTCGCCGGGGGAGCGGGTCGGCCTGGTCGGCGTCAACGGGTCCGGCAAGACAACGCTGCTGCGCGCGCTGGCCGGAGACGACGGCGCAAACGGCCCCGTGCTCGCCGAGGGCAAACGGATCCAGGGCCAGACCGTGCAGATCGGCTGGCTGCGCCAAGAACTCGACGACCTGCCGACCGATCTGCGTGTGTTGGAGGCAGTGCAGCAGGTCGCGCAGCGAATCATGCTCGGCGACAAGGAGGTTTCGGCGGGCCAACTGGCCGAGCGGCTCGGCTTCAGCCCCGCCCGCCAGCGCACTCCCGTCGGCGACCTGTCCGGCGGCGAGCGCCGGCGCCTGCAGCTGACTCGCATCCTCATGTCCGAGCCGAACGTCCTGCTGCTCGACGAGCCGACAAACGACCTGGATATCGACACCCTGCAACAGCTGGAGGATCTGCTCGACAACTGGGCGGGCACCCTGGTGGTGATCAGCCACGACCGCTACCTGATCGAGCGCATCTGCGACTCGACCTGGGCGCTGTTCGGCGATGGCAAGCTCACCAATCTGCCCGGCGGCATCGAGGAGTATCTGAACAAGCGCGCGGCCCTCAGTGCGGGCCGAGTCCGCGCCACCGCGCCGGAGACCAAGCCTGTCGACGCCTCGGCCACCGATTCCGCGACCTATCGTGCGGCCCGCAAGGAGCTGACCCGCCTCGAACGCGCGATCGACAAGCTGTCCGACCGGGAACAGCGTCTGCACGCCGCGCTGGCCGACGCCTCCACCGATCCGGACAAACTGATCACCTTGGGTGCGGAGCTCAAACAGGTACTCGTGGAGAAGGAGACGGCCGAGGAGCGCTGGTTGGAACTTGCCGACGGTGTGTAGCCCACGCGCCTAATGCCCGGAGGCGCGTCCGTCCTGCACGACTACCGGCAGGCAGGTTCGCACGAAGTCCCGGCCGAAATCCGTGAGCACCACGCTGCGATAGATCACCTTGGTACCGAACCCGGAGCGCTTCAGCATCTCCCGCACCGGCGACTGCGCCTCCAGCAGCTGGTAGCGGTTCGGATTGCCGATCGGCTCGCGCGTGTGCTCGACCAGGCCGAGCCTGCGCAAGTTGGTCAGGTACTGCTGGATCCGATTCGGGAAGCGCAGGCCCGCCTGCTCGCCGACCAGCGTGAGCATTGAGCCGATTCGTTCCGCGCCGAGCGCACGCGGACGTCCGGTGCGGACGTCGATCGAGGGCTGTGGTCCGTCCAGACGCAGGAAACGCAGAATGCGCGCCTCGTCCGGGGTCAGCTCGGCGAGCATGCCCGCGAAGGCCGGGTGGTTCGTGTCCTCGTCGTGCGTGCTCGCCGACAAACGCAGAAGCGCGGCGCCCTGCTCGCGCAGCGTCGGCACACCGTCCTGCGCAGGCGTTTCCGGGGTTGTGGGCAGTCCGAGCACCTTGCGCATCGCGTCGCGCACCTCGGACTCGGCCTCAGCGAATACTTCTCGGGGCGGCGCTCCCTCGATGCTGCGCCGCACGACGGTGGAGGCCACGCCGACCGCGGTGCCGACGCCCCAGGCGGTAACCTCGGCGACGGCGGCCCAGGCGACCAGGGCGACACCGGTCGCCGCACGCACGGTGGCGACGGGCACCGATATTCGTGGAGGTAGTTCGCTGGTACGAACGACGTCCGAGGTGGGCCGCCGTGCGATCTCCCGGGATGGCCCGGCGTTCGCCTCCGTCGCGTCGGGGTGCTCGACGGCTTCGATGTCGCCGCCGTCCGGACCCGCTACAGCCATGATGTCGCCACTCCTGTTCCGAAGATCAGGATATGAGCGTATCCGGCAAACAGCCCGAGCACGCCGCCATGCACGAAAAGCAACCATTCATCCTGTTTGATGGCGGCTCTCAGCATGTCTACGAAGTCCGGGGGCGACAACGCCGACATCTGTTTGGCGATGTACTCGTTGATCTGCCTGCCCTGACGGATGTTGAACTCGGGGTCGGCGAACGCGATCGGCGCGATAGCCATGGCCTCGGTGGTGAGCGTCGATTGCAACGAGTCGTATTCGCGACTGCCGAGCACGAACTTGACCGCGGAGCGGGCAGGCCCGAGCGCGCGATCGGCGGCGGGTCGCAAAGTGTCCTCGAGCATCTGCATGGTGCGATCGGAGCGCGGGCCGTTGAGCAACTCGTCGCCGATATTCGCCACGGTGATCACCTGACTGGACACCAATTCCGCGTAGCCATCGGTGATTTCGGATTTGCGTTTGATCAGTAGACCCTGCCGCCACGGGCACCACCACTTCGGATAGGCGGGCGCGAAGATCATGTTGATCCCGATCCAGTTGACTACCCAGCCGATGATCACCCCACCGATCGGCAGCACGACGAGGCTGGACCATCCGGTCGTATGCAGGACGGCGACCAACACCGCGCCCATGGGCGCGCCGAAGTAGAAACCGAAGTTCTGCATGAATCGCAATTCCTTGGCGCCGAGCACCTGGAACAGCGTGTTGAGCAGGTGCGGGCGGGCCTGGAAGTACCGGATCACCATCTGCTTCACATCGAGCAGCTGATCGATATTCGCGCCCAATTCTTCGGTGAGCTCGCGCAGGATCTCCGGCAGTTGCTGGCGCACCCTGGCGTGCACCATGTCACGGACCTGATTCGGCAGGTTGTACCAGAGCTGGGGATGTTCGCGCCGCAGGATTTCCTCGACGATGTCCTTGATCTGCGCATCGGCGATGCCGGCCAGATGCTCGGCCAGCTTGTCCGGCTCCAGCTCGCGGTAGAAGTCGGCGACGCTGCCGAGTTTGGCAAGGCCCTTGTCCACCGCGATGCTGGCCATCTTGTCGGCACGCGACGGGACGATGCCCTGCCAACCGAATCTGCCGTCGTAGCTCAGCAACGGCAGTACTTGAATTCGTTTGGGGAGGAACGGATATAGCGCGCGCAGGCCAGGGACGTGAATGCCGTGGAAGGCGACGGGCTTGAAGAGCATGAGCACGCCGGTCCAGTTGGTGATGTAGCCGATGACCCCCGTGAAAAGGGGGATTGTCACAAGCTCGAGGAGGAACGTGGGGTGGATTCCGAAAACGCTCTCTAACACGACACCCTCCTGCCGATACACCGGTGACCGCCGCCTCACCGGCACCATAAACTAGCACTCTCTCGGCAAAGCAACGCGATTGCGAGCGGAGGGCCTGCTTACACCGCGAGTACGCCCCCGTAGGGACGGTTGTCGAGCTATCGGTCACCGTGATCGTCCGGAATGCCGCGCTGTCCGAGTCAGGCGACAATGACCGGCGACACAGGGGGAAGTAATCTGTGGGGCGGATTCGTTCACCTGGCGATATCGGAGAAAATGTGGCAGACGACAGGACCGGACAGGACGTGGCCCGGGCCGGTTCCCGCGCCGTCGAGCGCAGCTCGGATGTCGAACAGCGGCAGATCAGCAACGAGGCGCGACTGATCCGCGGCGTGTTCCGTGCGGCAGGACTGGCCGCGGGCACGGTCGTGCGCGGTGGTCAGTGGGCCGTCGGCACCACCGTCGATGTGACCAAGGAGATCACCCAGGCAGCGTTGGACGGCGAGTCGTCGGCAGAGATCGCCGAGCGGACCGGAAACGCGTTGCGTTCCATAGCCCGCAGTGCGCTCGGCGTCAACGAGGGATCCGTGCGCGAGGTCGTCAGCTATGTGCCGACGTCCAACGGTCCAGGCTCGCAGCAGGCGCTGGCCGTCGGGTCCCAGCTCCGCTCGGCGAGCACGGAGGAACTGCGTCGCCGCGGCGACGCACTGCTGGCCAGATCCGCGGATGTGTACTTCACCGAGGACGTGCACCCGGCCTATGACCGCATCCTCGACCAGCTCGCTCCGGACGAGGCGCGCATGCTGCGCTTCATGGCGCTCAACGGTCCGCAACCGTCGGTAGACGTGCGCACCAACCGCCCGCTCGGCATCGGCGCGGAGCTGGTGCAGGGCGACCTCACCTCCGTGCCCGAGCAGGCGGGTGTGCGCTACCCGGATCGCGCGCGCTCGTATCTGATCAACCTCAACCGCCTCGGCCTGACGCTGACCTCGGACGATCCGGTGGTATTGAGCCGGTACATGGTGCTCGAGGTGCAGCCCGTGGTGGAGGCGGCGCTGAAAAAGGCGGGCCGGGCGCCCAAAATAGTGCGCAAGAGTCTGCGGCTCACCGAGTTCGGCGAGGACTTCTGCCGCACGTGCTTCACCATCGGAGGTTGACCGTCTAGTTGATCTTCAGGGATATTCCCCGAACTGTGATAGCAATCTGATACAAATCTCCCAATTCGTGAAGTGGCGTGGCTTCGGATGGGATTGTGGAGGTATGGATCAGGGAACCGGCGGGCAGGAGCGCGGCGACCCAGGCGTAGGGATCGGCGCGCAGGTGCGTAGGGACCGGGGTGCAGGCACCGGTGAACAGGAGGGCGGCGACCAGCGAATGCGCGCCGGCGCGTCGGAACGCGGTGACCAAGCACTGCGCGCCGGTGCGTCCGAACGCGGTGACCAGGCGATGCGCGCCAGCTCGTCCGAAAGCGGGAACCTGGACGCCGGTGGGCAGCTGCGTTTCGACGCGGGGCCGATCGATTTCGGGCAGGTACGCGACGATCCGAGAGCCAAACGTGGCCGCGACGAGCGGGAAATGGGTGACGTCGCCGCCATCAGTCGGCTGAAGTATCGTTATCTGCGCAGCCTGGACACCAAATCGTGGGACGAGTTCGTGGACACCATGGTTCCCGAGGCCACCGCCACCTACAGCGAATATCTCCAGTTCGAATCGCGCGACGCGTTTCTCGCGTTCATGCGCAACACCCTCGGTCCGCACGTGATCACCGAGCACCGATGCGACCATCCCGAGATCGATGTCGACGGCGACTCGGCGACCGGCACCTGGTACCTCGCCGACACCGTCCTGATCCCCAGCCACAACATGCTGCTGCGCGGCGCGGCCTTCTATTCCGACCGCTATGTTCGCTGCGACGACGGCTGCTGGCGGATTTCGCATACCGGTTACGAGCGCACCTACGAGGTGGTGCTCTCGCTGAGCGACCTGCCGAGTCTGCGCCTGACCTCCAGCAGGTGGGGTCTGATCGCGCGGGATGACGGCATCGCCTCGGTCCAGCGCGAGCCGGGTGCCGCGCCGCGGCCGCCCGAGCCCGAAGCCGAGTGACTCAGTCCGCGGTGGCGACCAGCGGTTCCAATGTCAGCGTCGGATGTTCCTTCTCGATGTATTGCAGCCGCCACTTGTCGCTGAACAGCGCGAGCAGCGCGCCGTCGCTGCGGGTGAACACCTCGACCCCGCGCTGACGCCCGAGTTCCTCCGCCGAGGCGGCGTCGGTACGCCGAGCGAGCGAGTAGCCGAGATGCTCCATCGTGGTCTCGACAGTGAACTCCGCGAGCATGCGCGTGGTGACCACCTCGAACTGCATCGGGCCGACCGCCGCGAGAACCGGCGAGGCGTCACCGCGCAGTTCGTTGCGCAGCACCTGGACGACACCCTCGGAGTCGAGTTGATCGATGGCCTTGCGGAACTGCTTGTACTTGCCCGCGCTCCGCGCGCGCAACACCGCGAAATGCTCCGGCGCGAAGGATGGGATCGGCGGGAACTCCACCTTCTTGTCCACGAACAGGGTGTGGCCCGGTGCCAGCGCCGTCGCGTTCACCAGGCCGACCACGTCGCCGGGGTAGGCGGTGTCGACGGTGGCGCGCTCGCGGCCGAACACGGTAAGCGCGTACTTGGTCGCGAACGGCCGTCCGGTCTGTGCGTGTGTGACCACCATGCCGCGCTCGAACTCACCGGACACGATCCGCATGAAGGCAAGTCGGTCGCGGTGCGCCGCGTCCATACCCGCCTGCACCTTGAACACGACCGCGCTGAACGGGTCGGAGGTATCGCGCGGGGTTCCGCCGACATCCGGGCGCGGGCCCGGCGCGGGCGCCAGCGCGACCAGGGTCTCCAGCAGTTGCCGCACGCCGAAGTTCAGCATCGCGGAGGCGTAGACCACCGGCGAGGTCTGTCCGGCGAGGAACAGCTCCTGGTCATGGTCCTGCCCGATGGCCGAAAGCAGCTCACTCTCCTCGACGGCGGTGGTCCATGGCTCGCCCTCCCGCGCCTGCGCGGACTCCGGGGTCAGCGACTCCTCCGGCGCGATGGTCGCGCCGCCGGCGGTGCGGGTGAAGTGGATGTATTCGAGAGGCGCCCCGCCGGGACCGCGGCGCAGCAGGCCGCGGAAATCGCCCGCGATGCCGACCGGAAGGAACAGCGGGGTCGGGGTGAGGCCGATTCGCTCGTTGATCTCGTCGAGCAGTTCCAGCGGCGCCTGTCCGGGACGGTCCCACTTGTTGATCACCGTGATCACCGGGATGCCGCGGTGGCGGCAGACCTGGAACAGCTTCAAGGTCTGCGGTTCCAGGCCCTTGGCGGCGTCGATCAGCATCACCGCGGCGTCGACGGCGGTGAGCACCCGGTAGGTGTCCTCGGAGAAATCGGAGTGGCCGGGGGTGTCGACCAGGTTGATCACGCTGTCGACGTCCGAGCCCGCGGGACGATAGTTGAACTGGAGCGCCGTCGAGCTGACCGAGATGCCGCGCGCCTTCTCCATCTCCATCCAGTCCGAGACCGTGGACTTGCGTCCGGCCTTGCCGTGGATCGCGCCCGCCTCGGAGATCATCCTGGCGTGTAGGGCGAGTGCTTCGGTGAGGGTCGATTTGCCCGCGTCAGGATGGGAGATGACCGCGAACGTGCGCCGCCGGGCGACCTCGGCAGTCAATCCGCGGGGGGCGGGCGCGACGACACCCTCAGGGGAGGCGCTCAACGGAAACAACCTTTCACAGACAACCGATCGGCAACCACGCCAGCGTACGTGACAGACATGAGGGCGACCCGACGCGCTGGTGACCACCCGATTCCAGTCACGGCTGTGCGCTGCGGTATGGTGTTCGGGTTGTCTCGGCGAGGGTGACCGCAGACCTGTTTGCGCACCGTGATCGACGCGGCTCGGCTTCCGGCCGTCCTCGTTCGGTCTTCGCCCGACGAGTAGACCAACCCGGTCAGGTGTGAGCAGCCCCTGACGTGTAACCGTTGACAGTCCGGAAGAGCCGTAGGAGTAGATCCAGTCATGTCCGACGCCAACCTTCTCGAAGCCGCCGTACGCACCGAGTTCGGCAAGGGTGCCGCCCGCCGCACCCGCCGCGCGGGCAACGTCCCGGCGGTGCTCTACGGCCATCAGGCCGACCCGCAGCACCTGTCGGTCAACGCCCAGGCTTTCGCCGCGATCCTGCGCGAGCACGGCACCAACGCGGTGCTGAACCTCGTCATCGACGGTAAGAAGCAACTCGCGCTGACCAAATCCGTTGTGGTGCACCCGATTCGCCGCTACATCGAGCATGCCGACCTGCTGATCATCAAGCGCGGCGAGAAGGTCACCGCCGACGTGATCATCGCCGTCGTCGGCGATGCCGCCCCGGGCACCCTGGTCACCCAGGAGGCCACCACCGTGTCCATCGAGGCCGACGCGATGAAGCTTCCGGAGACCATCGAGGTCTCCGTCGAGGGCGTCGAGCCGGGTACCCAGATCACCGCGGGCGCACTGGAGCTGCCCGCCGGTGTCGGCCTGGCCGCCGATCCGGAGACACTGATCGTCAACGTTATCGCCGCCCCTGCCGCCGCGGCCGAAACCGAGGGTGCGGCCGGCGAGGCCGAGAGCGCTGAATAACACCGAATCGTCGACCGGGCCCGCGCTCGTTGTCGGACTGGGTAACCCAGGTCCCGAATACGAGCGCACCCGGCACAATGTCGGTTTTCTGGTCGCCGACGTGCTCGCTGAGCGCGTCGGCGGCCGTTTTGGTGTGCACAAGAAATCCGGCACGGACCTACTGCAGGCCCGGCTGGACGGCCGCCAGGTATTGATCGCCAAGCCGCGGTCGTTCATGAACCTGTCCGGTCGGGCGGTGGCGGCGCTGGCCAGGTTCTTCTCCGTGTCGCCGACCGAGGTGATCGTCGTGCACGACGAACTCGACCTTCCGTTCGGCGCTATCCGGCTCAAGCGCGGCGGCGGCGAGGGCGGCCACAACGGGCTCCGCTCCGTCTCCAGCGCCTTGACCACCAAGGATTACCTGCGCACCCGCATCGGCATCGGCCGTCCGCCGGGGCGGCAGGATCCGGCCGACTACGTGCTGAAGCCGTTCTCGGCGCCGGAACGCAAAGAGGTCCCGGTGATCGTCGAGCAGGCCGCCGACGCGGTGGAGCTGCTGCTTCGGGTCGGTCTGGAGACCGCGCAGAACCAGCTCCACTGACCCCGCGCCGCAACGCTCAGCGCGCAGTTCGCGGATCGTTCATTCCACGTGGATGGCGGTGGCTGCGCGGCGCAGTTTGCCCGACGAGGTCTTCGGCAGCGCACCAGGACCCAGCACCGCCACGGTGCGCGGCCGAACTCCCACCTCGGAGAACACCTCGTGCACGATCTCGTGCTCGATTCGTTTGACCTCGTCGGGGTTCTGATGGCTGTTGCTCTCCACCACCACGGCAAAGCTCTCCCGCTTCTGGCCCGCGTTGAGGCGTACCGCGACCGCGTTGCCGGGGCGGACACCGGTCACCCTGGTCGCGGCGCGTTCGATGTCGGTGGGATAGATGTTGCGGCCGCCCATGATGATGACGTCCTTGATCCGGCCGCACACCACGATCAGGCCCTCCTCGGTGAAGTAGCCGATGTCGCCGGTGTCCAACCAGCCGTCGGCGTCCTGGGCGGGACGGAATCCGTCCATCGTCACGTAGCCGGATGCGACCGCCGGGCCGCGCAATTCGATGACACCCACCGAGCGGATCGGCAGCGGCTGACGCTCGCTGTCGACGATCCGGCCTTCCAGATTGTCGACGAGGTAGCCCAGGGTTGCCAGCCTGCGGACGTTGCCGGCGTGCCCGTGCTGGTCCGGCACCGGCACCGCCTTGCCGATCGCTTCGAGTAGATCGGCGTCGATCACGTCCACCACTTGGCCGAGGCCGGGGTCGGGGACCGAGACGGCGAGCGTGGTCTCCGCCATGCCGTAGACCGGGGTGAGCGCAGTCGGGTTGAGTCCGAACCGTCTTCCGGCCGTGGCCAGCGCGTCCATGGTGTCCGGGTCGACCGGTTCCGCGCCGTTCCACATGTAACGCACGCTGCTGAGGTCGAATGCGGCGTCGTCGGCCTGTCGTAGCCGTCGGGCCAATAGTGAGTACGCGAAATTCGGTGCCGCGGTGACGGTGCCGCGGTATTTGTCGATCAGCTCGGCCCACAGCAGCGGGCGGGTCAGGAAGTCCAGCGGCGTCACGCAGACCACTTCCGCGCCGAATTGCATAGGGACGGTGAGGAATCCGACCATGCCCATGTCGTGGAACAGCGGAAGCCAGCTGATCATCACGTCGTCGTCGAGCTGGAACTTCACCCGGTCGAACATGGCATAGGCGTTGACGAAGAAGTTTTCGTGCGTGATCCGCACCGCCTTGGGCGAGCCGGTCGAGCCGGAGGTCAACTGCTGCAACGCGATATCGTCCTCGCCGGTGGGCACCGGGTCGATGTCGGGGCTGTCGGGCAGCTGGTCGATGCGCACCACGGTGATGCCGCGCTCGCGCAACAGCGGCTCGGCCGCCTCGAACGGCGCGCCGAGGACGACAGCGCGCGCCTCGATCATGGTCAGCACCGTCTCGGTGTCACGAGCCCAGAGTGCGAGATCGGTGCGCGGGGTCGGTTGATGCAGCATGGTGATCGACGCGCCGCGCATCCAGATAGCCTGGCAGGCCGGGGCGATATCGACCGGCATCCCGGCCAGCACGCCGACCGCGTCGCCGTGGCCGATTCCCGCCGCGGCCAAGCCGCCCGCCATGCGGCGGGCGATCCGGTGAATCTCCGCCCAGGTGCGGCGCAGCGGGGCGGCCGGCTCGCCGGTCACCAGGCCCCGCTCGGAGGTCTGCGCCGTGGCGTACATCTCGTCGGTGAACCTGCTCAAAACCTCAACTCCTCATCACCCACCGTCGGCCGAGACCCGGCCTCCACCAACTATCCCGCGATCGCCGCGCTGCGTTAACCCCCCTTCTGAAGATCGCAGGTCAGGACCGTATCGCCGGGCGCGAAGGTGGCCGCGTAGCGGTCGACACAGCACCGGCCGGACTGCGTGGCCAGTTCGCGCATCAGCTCGTCGGTGGCGGTGCGCACCGCATCGCGCTGTGCGACGGGCGGGTAGTGGCGCGGCGCGCCGAAGTCGATGCGCACCTTGCCGAAGCGCAGCAGGCGGGTGTGGCGCGGGTTCACCAGATCGGTGCCCGAGAGGTCGCCGGAACGACGGGCGCCCCGGTCGTCATCGCCACCCGCAGGGCACCGGTGCGACCGCGATAGATCCGCCCATGGCCCTGTGGACCAACCTGCACGGTATCGCCGCCTTACAGGCCAACCGCAGCCTGCGCCTGGTCGGCCCGGGTGCCGGCGTCGCGGCACTGGTGGCCAGGGCGCTGGACGCGCATTTGGCCTGAAAAGGGCTACTCGGCGGCGCTTTCCGGGCGTACCGGAGGACCCTGGAGCGCCGCGACCGCGGCGACGAACCGGTCCAGTTCGTCGAAACTGACGAAACAGTGCGGAGAGGCGCGGACCACCGATGCCAGGCCCCGGCTCGTCATGTCGAGCAGGGTCGAACGGGCGTGGCTGACCGTGACCGTGATGTCCTGCGTCAGCAGCTGGTCGCGCACCTGGGTGGGTTCGATGCCGTCGACGGTGAACGACACGATGCCGCTGTGCCGGATGCCGATGTCGTGCACCGTCACGCCGGGGATCTCCGGCAGTGCCTTGCGCAGGTGCTCGGCGCGTGCCGCGATCGCGGCGTACACGTTGTCCGGCCCCAGGTCGAGCAGATATCGCACCGCGGCGCCCAAACCGAGCCGCCCTGCGACGTCGCACTCCCAGAATTCGAAACGGCTGGCATCCGGCGCCAGACGGTAGTCGTCCGGGCCGGTCCACTCCGCGCCGTGCAGGTCGAGCCGCTCAGGCTCCATGGACTGTGCCAACTCCGGCCGCAGGTACAGGAATCCGGTTCCGCGGGGGCCGCGCAGCCACTTGCGACCGGTGACAGACAGCGCGTCGACGCCGAGCTCGGCCACATCCAGTGGCAGCTGCCCAGCGGACTGGCAGGCGTCCAGCAGCACGAGTGCGCCGACCGAGTGCGCGATTCTCGTAGCCTCGGCGGCCGGGTTCACCAGTCCGCCGTTGGTCGGCACGTGCAGTACCGACACCAGTTTGACCCGTTCGTCGACCAGCGCGGCAAGCGCGTCGAGGTCGATCTGCCCGCTGCCGTCACTCGGAATCTTCTGCACCGTCGCACCGGTGGCGCGGGCGCGCTGTAGGGCGGCGATGGCATTGCTCGCGTAATCGGCCTCGGAGACCAGGATGCGATCGCCGGCCGCCAGCGGAACCGAGTAGAAGAAATCCGCCCAGGAGCGGGTGGCGCTGTCGCTGAGCGCGATGCTCGTCGGCGCGGCGTTGATCAGCGTGCCGATCGAGGTCTTCACCGCGGCGAGATCATCGAGCCTCTCGTTAGCGGCGCGGTAGCCACCGATCTCCGCCTCACGCAGCAGGTGACCGATGACGGTATCGGTGACGACCTGCGGCGGCAGCGAGGATCCGGCGCTGTCGAGAAACACCGGACCGAGGTCGGATCCGGACGCGCATCCGGGAGTGTCGGCTCGTACACGATCGTCATCCAGCATGCCGCCGACCCTATCCGGTGTGAAGTTCGGCTTCTCGTCGATTTCATGTCAGTTGCCGTGGCTACCCTGGATGGATCGCCGCGCTCGGAATCCGGCATCGGAGTGGAATAGGACCGAGCGGTATGGGGATAACCGAATAGCAGCGGACTCGAATCCCCTGCAACTCGGAACGCGCAGTGGAGGTTGGCATGGCGGTCACGCTCGATACACCTGAGTCGGCTCATTGTGCGCCAGAGCAGGGAGAACTGTCTTCTCGCGCGGCGGCGGAGGCCTACGTCGGCGGCGTCTGCTTCAAGCTCGGACCACCGAGTCTGATCGGTGCCGAACTCGAGTGGCTCACCGTGCAGGGTGAGTGTTCGGCGTCAGGCCCCGCGTCCGCCCCGCGTCCGCCGCTGGCCGCCCTGGCGGATGCCCTGGGACCGTACGCACCGCGGTCCATCGCCCCCGATTCTCCGGCGCTCGCACTACCGGGGGGCAGCCGGGTCAGCCTGGAACCCGGTGGTCAAATAGAACTCTCCAGCGCTCCTTACGCTGATGCCGCGCGGCTGTGCGACCGACTGCGCGACGATGCCCGCCTGTTGCGGAAACTTCTCGAAACCCGGTCCATCCGTACCGTTTCCCTTGCCGCCGACGCGGACCGCCGGCCCAAACGAATCCTGCGGCTGCCGCGCTACCGCGCCATGGAGCATGCCTTCGGTGGCGTCGGCCCGTTCGGCAAGTTGATGATGTGCAATACCGCCGCCGCACAGGTCAGCGTCGACGCGGGCGCCGACCACGCGGAGGTGACCGCGCGGTGGACCGCACTGTATGCCGTCGGTCCGGCTTTGCTGGCCGCCTTCGCCTGCTCGCCTGACCTGCGCGGGGCCCCGGCCGGCGCCTGGGCTTCGCAGCGCATGCGAGCATGGCTGCGGCTGGACAACGTGCGCACCCGCCCGCCCGTGATGGACTGGACCGATCCGGTGGCCGGGTACAGCAAATGGGCGCTGGACGTCCCGCTGCTGTGCGTGCGAAGTCCTGGCGCAGAGGGGGACGGTCGCAATACCGGGTGGTCTGCTCCGCCAGGCGCGACGTTCGGCGACTGGCTGTCGGGCGCTCTGGACGACGAGGTGGGGCGCCGCCCCGACGTCAGCGACCTGGACTACCACCTGACCACGATGTTCCCGCCGGTGCGCGCATCTGGGCATCTGGAGGTCCGCTACGTCGACGCCCAGCCGGGCGACACCTGGACTACGCCGGTCCAGGTGATCGAAGCGCTCATGTCGAGCCCGCCCGTGGTCGCCGAGGCGACATCGGTCGCCGCGCCGCTCGCGGGCCACTGGCTCGACGCCGCCCGCTATGGCCTGGCCGACCAGGACATCCGGTCCGCCGCGGTCGACCTGATGCGGCTCGCCGCGGCCCACGCGGCCACCGCGGCGGGCGCCACGGAGATCGAATCCGCCGCCGAACGATGTCGCAGCGGCCGCACCCCGACCGACGACCGCACCAGGAACGGCGCAGGGCCGGACCGACCGGGGGCCGGCACGTGACAGCATGCCTGTCGCGCATCGACGACCGCGGGCCGGTCGACTTGGCCGGCAAGGGCCGAATCGTCGCGCCCCGCGCACTCGTTCGCGACCGTGACGACGCCGATCAGAACCGATCTCGGAGACATTTCTCGTGACAACTCGGAGACATTTCTCGTGACCACTCGGAGACATTTCTCGTGACCACTCGGAGACATTTCTCGTGACAACTCGGAGACATTTCTCGTGACCACTCAGTACCCCGCACCGACTGACAGTTCCGGGTCCGAACAGCTACGGGACCGGATCGCCGACGTGCTCAGTCGCGCGCGACAACGCACCCTTACTCTCACCGGCTGTATCGACGAGGCCGAGCTGGTGGCCCAGCATTCGCGCCTGATGAGCCCGCTGGTCTGGGATCTCGCGCACATCGGCAACCAGGAAGAACTGTGGCTCGTCCGCGACGTCGGCAGCCGCGAACCCGTGCGCGCCGACCTCGACGAACTCTACGACGCCTTCAAACACGCCCGCGCGAACCGTCCCCAGCTGCCCCTGCTCGATCCCACCCAGGCCCGCGACTACGTCGCCGTGGTACGTGAGAAGGTATGGGATGTGCTGAAGTGCAGCGAGTTGCAGGGCGGACCGCTGGTCGACGGCGGTTTCGCGTTCGGAATGATCGCCCAGCACGAGCAGCAGCACGACGAGACCATGCTGGCCACCCACCAGCTGCGCACCGGTGCCGCCGTGCTCTCCGGAGCGGCCGTGCCGACCGCATCGGCTCCGGCCGCCGGTGAAATCGTCATTCCCGCAGGAGAATTCACCATGGGTACCTCGACCGACGCGTGGGCGCTCGACAATGAGCGCCCCGCCCACCGGGTGTCGGTGCCCGGCTTCGCGATCGATGCAGCGCCCGTGACCAACGAGCAGTATCTGGCCTTTGTAGACGACGGTGGCTACGACCGTCCCGAATTGTGGTCCGTGCGTGGCTGGGCGCACCGCAGGGAAGCGGGTCTGGTCGCGCCACAGTTCTGGGAACGCGACCCGGCCGGGCATTGGTGGCGCAGGGTCTTCGGGGTGATGGCCCCGCTGCGCCCGCACCAGCCGGTGGTGCATGTGTGCTGGTTCGAGGCCGAGGCGTACGCGAACTGGGCGGGCAAGCGACTACCCACGGAAGCCGAATGGGAAAAGGCGGCCAGGTTCGACCCGGCGACGGGCGCGTCCCGTCGATTCCCCTGGGGAGATACCGAGCCCGAGGTCTGCACCGCTAATCTCGGTCAACGCCATCTGGAACCCGCTGAGGTCGGCGCCTATCCGGCGGGTGCGTCCCCGGCAGGAGTGCACCAGTTGATCGGCGACGTCTGGGAGTGGACCGCTTCGAGCTTCGAGCCCTACCCGGGTTTCCGCGCCTTCCCGTACAAGGAGTACTCCGAGGTCTTCTTCGGCGGTGATTATCGCGTCCTGCGCGGCGGTTCTTTCGGCACCGACCCGGTCGCCTGTCGCGGCACTTTCCGCAACTGGGACCACCCGATCCGCCGCCAGATCTTCGCCGGTTTCCGCTTGGCGCGGGATCTGCGACCGGGGGAAGGCGAGTGAGCGACGCCCGTCCGAGTGGAGCGCGGAACTGGGGACTGTGCGCCGTGGCAATCCGTCCGGAGACGAGGACGGTTGCCGGTGTGTAGACATCTGGGCTACATCGGCCCGCCGGTCCGGGTCGGCGACATGCTGACCCTCGGATCGCATTCCTTACGCAACCAGGCATGGGCTCCCCGAGACATGCGCCGCGGCGGCACCATCAACGCCGACGGTTTCGGTGTCGCGTGGTGGCGCGAGACCGAGGACGACTCGGTCACCGTCAGCCGCTACCGCAATGCCGCGCCGATCTGGACAGATCCGGCCGTGGACGAGGTGCTGCCACAACTGGAATCCTGGGCGGTACTCGGTGCGGTGCGTTCGGCGACCGTCGGGATGCCGGTGGAGCGGTCCGCGTGCGCACCGCTCACCCTCGGGCGCTGGGCATTCAGCCACAACGGTGTGGTGCCGGACTGGCGCGGCACGCTGACCGCGGTGGCGGCCGAGTTCGCGCACACCGCCGTCGAACTCGGCGCGGAGGCACTGTTCGCCCCGAACCGGCTGCTGGAGGCAGAAGCCGCCACCGACACCGCCACGCTCTGGGTGATCCTGTGCGATCTGCTGGCGACCGGATCGCCGGACGGTGCGTGGTCGGCCGCCCCGGCGGCACTGAAGCTGCTCGTCGGGGCGGTGCTCGACCGAGTACCGGACGCGCGTCTGAATTTCCTGCTGTCCGACGGTGCGCAACTGTGGGCGACCACCTGCGACCACTCGTTGTCGGCACTGGTCACCGACACTTTCGCGATTCTGTCCTCTGAACCGTTCGACGACGACCCCCGATGGCAGTCGGTCCCGGACCGCAGCCTGGTCACCGCCAGGCCCGGCGCGCTATCCGTCGACGCTCTCCTCTGACACCGAAAGGCCCGTGCCATGACCGCACCGACGCTGGATATCCATCTATCCGACGACGACCTGACCGCGGCGTTGCG
Source organism: Nocardia sp. NBC_00881 (assembly GCF_045207455.1). NCBI lineage: Bacteria > Bacillati > Actinomycetota > Actinomycetes > Mycobacteriales > Nocardiaceae > Nocardia > Nocardia sp. NBC_00881. The sequence goes on along the minus strand of NZ_CP108798.1, from coordinate 4,721,036 downwards.
CTCGGACGCCCGACTGGGCCTCACCGCGAATCCGAAGTGGCTGCCGCCCAAATGGTTCTACGACGCCAGGGGTAGTGAGCTGTTCGAGCGGATCACCGAACTGCCCGAGTACTACCCGACACGCACCGAGCGCACGCTGCTGGAGCGAGTGGTCGGCGAGATCGCGCGTGCTGCGCAGGCCGAGGTGCTGGTCGAGCTCGGCGCCGGTTCGGCGGCCAAGACCAGGCTGCTGCTCACCGCGCTGACCACCCATGCCCCACTGAAAACCTATGTCCCGCAGGATGTTTCGGCGGCAGCACTGCGCGCGGCGGCGGATGCCGTCGCGGCCGAGTTCCCCGGGTTGGCCGTGCACGGTGTGGTCAGCGATTTCACCGATACCCTGCACAACCTGCCCCGCGGAGGTCGCAGGATGATCGCTTTCCTCGGCGGCACCATCGGCAATCTGGTCCCCGATGAGCGGGCCGAATTCCTGACGAGCATCCGCGACGTGCTCGAGCCGGGCGAGCAGTTGCTGCTCGGTGCGGGCCTGGTCATCGACCCCGCAGTGCTCGTCCCCGCCTACGACGACGCGGCGGGAATCACCGCCGAGTTCAACCGCAACGTGCTGCATGTGCTGAACTCCCGGCTCGACGCAGACTTCGCCCCGGAGAAGTTTCGGCACATCGCGATCTGGGACTCGGTGCACGAGTGGATCGAGATGCGCCTCGAGGCCACCGAGGATATGACGGTCACGGTCCGTGCCCTCGACCTCACCGCGCGGTTTGCCCGCGGCGAGCAGATGCGCACCGAGATCTCGGCGAAGTTCCTGGTCGAGGGCCTGAGCGCCGAACTGACGATTGCCGGTTTCGGCACCGAACACGTGTGGACCGACCCGGACGATCGCTTCGCGCTGGTGCTCGCCAGACGGTGCTGACGGGGCATATTCTCCACCTGGTCCGGGCTGACGTCGCGCGTTACCACGACGGCGAGCCGCCGCCGACCACCGCCGCCAGCCATTCGATCAGCGGCCGCGTCGTCTCCCACGCGGTGCGGATCTCCTCGGCGGCGCGCGGCGTGTCCAGCCAGGCCGGTGCGCCGAATTCCTTGCCGCACGTGAGGGATTTGTGCCGCAGCAGGTCGATGCGCGGATGGTCGGCGCCGTAGCCCTTCGGTGTGGTCTTCAGCTTCTCGCCGCCGACGGTGAAGCCCGCCTTGGTGAGTTTCGCGAGAATCGCCGCGAGCTCGGGCCCCCGGACATCGTCGTCGATGGTTGCCCGCAACAGCGTGAGCTGGGCGGGGGAGCCCTGGTAGAAACCGCCGCCGACGTACAGCCCGGCGGCGCCGATCTGGACGTACCAGCCGACGTTCTGCGCGGCGCCGACCACCGCGCCTTGGGCGGTCTTGTAGGGCGACTTGTCCTTGGAAAATCTGACGTCGCGGTACGGGCGGAAGATTTTCCCTGCCCCGAAACCCGACTCCAGCTCGGCGATCAGCGCGGTCATCGGCTCCTTCACCGCTCGCGCGTAGGTGTCCTTGTGCGCGATCCAGAATGCCTTCGAGTTGTCGGCCTCGAGGTCCTCGTAGAAGTCCAGGCTCGCCAGTGGAAAGCCCGCGAATCCGGTCATGACCGGCCCCCCGCCGCGCTGATGACGGGCAGTGGGAATCCACTGAGTCGACGCATACCGAGAATCTACGTTGTCAAGTCTCCGGAGAACACCACGAAGCCGACGATGAAGCCGATCACCGTGCCGATGGCCGCCGCGATGGCCGCCCATTTGCCGAGCGATTCGCCCTTGTTGTGCCCGACCACGCCGAGGACGATCCCGGCAGGCCCGAACAGGATCGGGCAGAACAGCACCGCGATCGCCGCGCAGGCGAATCCGATGATCGAGTACACCTGGCTGCCTGGCTGCCGCAGTGGCTCGCCGTACGGCTGATACTCCTGCTGAGGATAGGACGGATAGCCGCCGTACTGCGGATTTTGCGGTCCGGCGGTCGGCGGATAGTTGTATACGCCGCCCTCGGGGTACTGCGGTTGACCGCTGGGCGGGTACTGCTGCTGGGCCTCCGAAGGGGGCTGTCCGCCCGAAGGGTACTGCGGCCCACCGCCAGACCCGTACTGCGCGTGATCGTCGGGTGTGAATGGCCGAGTCGATTCGCCGGGCGGCATCTGCGGTGCCGAGCCGCCCGACGCGGCGGCGCCCCACGGCTGACCGGGTGCGGCGGGTTCCGCGCCCCACGACTGCTGACCGCCGGGGCTGTCGGCTCCCCATGCTCGAGGTTCGGCCGGCTGCCCGCTCGGCTCCGCGCCCCACTGCCCACCCAGCGGTCCCGCTGGTGGAGTGTCGGTGGGTTGCCACCATTGCTCGACTGGCTGGCCCGATGCGGAACCGGGTGCTTGCTCAGCGGGTGGCGGCGCGTCGGATTCGTCGCCGGGAGCGGCCGCCGCGTCCTCGGAGGTAGGCGGCGTGGACTCCTCGCCGGGTGCGTCCCGGGCGTTCTTCGACAGCGATGATGACGCGGCCTCCTGCCCCGGCGCGTTGTTCTTGGGTTCCGGATCCTTCGGCGTGCTCATCGCACCCTCCTCGTATCGTCCCGGTCACGCCACCTATGCGTACCACGGCAAACTCTTCGCCATCGCCGATTGCGGCAGCGTGGCGCGCGTCGGGTCTCAGAGATCCTCGTCGTTTACGATCTCGATAGCGGCCACCTCGGCGGGTCGGTCGTCCTGCTCGGCGGCTTCGGCGCGTTGCCCGCGCCGCGTCCACTCTTGATCGAGCTCGTCTCCGATGCCGAGCCTGCCGTCGTCGTCGTTCTCGCGATAGGGGATGAGCAGGTCATCGGGCGGATCCTCGACGTTGCGCTCGTACGCGCGGATCTCGTCCTCTTGGTCGTCGTCCCCCATGTCGGTATCCAACGGGTCACGGTCCATACCGTCAGTATCCCCACCGATCGCAGGGACTAACGGGTGCAGGACGCAAAGAACCTCAACACTTCCAACGCAATAACTGATCTGGTGCGGACATGGGTAACTCACCGGGTACGCCCAGAACCTGCGCGGTATCCAACGCAGGACCTGAACGCAAACCCCGTCTTACCCGACCGGTACGGCCTGAATACTCGGAGAGGCGGTCAAGCGTTGCCGTTGAAAAGGCCGGTAACCGAGCCGTTCTCGAAGACCTCACGGATGGTGCGGGCCAGCAGGGGCGCGATGGAGAGCACGGTCAGCTGCGGGAACTTCTTCTCCTCGCTGATCGGCAGGGTGTTGGTCACCACGACCTCTTTGGCGCCGCAGGAGGTGAGGCGCTCGGCGGCGGGCGGGCTCAGCACGCCGTGGGTCGCGGCGATCACCACGTCACCGGCGCCTGCCTCCTTCAACACGTTGACCGCGCCTGCGATGGTGCCACCGGTGTCGATCATGTCGTCGATCAAAATACAGGTGCGTCCCTCGACTTCACCCACCACGCGGTTGGACTTCACCTGGTTCGGCACCAGCGGGTCGCGCGTCTTGTGGATGAATGCCAGCGGTGAGCCACCCAGCGAGTCGGCCCACTTCTCGGCGACGCGCACGCGTCCCGAGTCGGGTGACACGACGGTGATGTGCTCCAGGCTGTAATTGCTGCGAACGTACTCCGCCAGCTGCAGCTGAGCGTGCATGTGATCCACCGGGCCGTCGAAGAAGCCCTGGATCTGATCGGTGTGCAGGTCGACGGTGATGATCCGGTCCGCGCCCGCGGTCTTCAGCAGGTCGGCGACCAGGCGGGCCGAGATCGGTTCGCGGCCGCGGTGCTTCTTGTCCTGGCGGGCGTACGGGTAGAAGGGCAGCACCGCGGTGATCCGCTTGGCCGAGCCGCGCTTGAGCGCGTCGATCATGATGAGCTGCTCCATCAGCCACTGGTTCAGCGGCGCGGGGAAGCTCTGCAGGAGGAAGGCGTCGGATCCGCGCACCGACTCCTCGAACCGGACAAAGATCTCGCCATTGGCGAAGTCGCGGGCGGTCTGCGGCGTGACGTGCACGTCGAGTTCCTTGGCGACCTGCTCGGCCAGCTCAGGATGGGCGCGTCCCGAGAAGAGCATGAGGTTCTTCTGGTTGTCGATCCATGACGCGGTCACTGCTGTTTGCCATCCTTTTGCTCGATTGCCTGACCCGACATCTCCTTGGCAGCGATGGCTTCCGCCGCCGCGAGCGCCGCGTCCGTCCCTGGACGGTGTTGCTGCACCCAGCCCTCGATGTTCTTCTGCGGTCCACCGGACACCGCGAGAGCCCCGGGCGGAACACTTCTGCGCAGTACAGTACCCGCCGCCGTATACGCGCCGTCACCCACCGTCACAGGCGCGACGAACATGGTGTCGCTGCCGGTGCGCACGTGCGAGCCAACTGTTGTGTGGTGTTTGGCAACACCGTCGTAATTGACGAAAACGCTGGAAGCGCCGATGTTGCTGTGCTCACCGATGGTGGCATCGCCGACGTAGGTCAGATGCGGCACCTTGGAATGCGCGCCGATCGAGGCGTTCTTTGTCTCCACGAAGGCGCCCAGCTTGCCCGAATCGCCGACCATGGTGCCGGGACGCAGATAGCTGAACGGGCCGATGCTGGCGTGCGGCCCGACGGTCGCGCCCTCACCGTGGGTGCGGACCACTGTGGCGCCGTTGCCCACGATGACGTCGGTGAGTGTGCTGTCCGGGCCGACCTCGGCGTCCTCGCCGATCACGGTGGTGCCGAGCAGCTGCACGCCGGGGCGCAGCACCGCGTCCCTCCCGATCCGCACGCTGGCATCCACCCAGGTGGAGGCCGGGTCCATGATGGTGACGCCGGCGCGCATGTGCCGTTCCAGGATGTAGCGGTTGAGCCTGCTCGCCGCCGAGGCCAGCTGCACCCGGTCGTTGACGCCGGTGACCTTGGCCGCGTCGAGCAGACGGGCCCCGTGCACGGGGTGGCCTGCCTCATGTGCCAGTCGCAGCACGTCGGTCAGATACAGCTCGTGCTGGGCGTTGGCGGTGGAGAGCCTGCTGATCATGGTCCGCAGGATCGCGGCGTCGAACGCGTAGACGCCGGAATTCACCTCGGGGATCGCGGCCTGCTTCGGAGAGGCGTCGGCATGCTCGACGATCTCGACCAGCTGTCCGTTCGCGTTGCGCACAATGCGGCCGTACCCGTTCGGGTCGTCGGGCACGAAGGTCAGCACGGTGACCGCCGAGCGTTCGGCGTAGCTACGGTGCTCGTCGAGCAGAGCCGCGAGCGTGTGCCCGTCCAGCAGCGGCACGTCGGCGGAGGTGACCAGGACGTCGCCGGTGAAACCGACGGGCAGCGCGGCCAGCGCGCACTGCACCGCGTGCCCCGTGCCGAGCTGCTCCTCCTGAATGGCAGTCGTGATACCCCGGCCCAGGTCGTCGGCTATCGCGGACACCGCCGCACCGACCTGTTCACGGTCGTGCCCCACCACGGTGATGAGGTAACCGGGGTCGATCTCGTTCGCCGCATGCAACGCGTGCGCGAGCATGCTCCGACCGGCCAGCGAATGCAGCACCTTGGGGGTCTTCGACCGCATTCGTGTCCCGGCACCGGCTGCGAGAACGACGACGGCGGTCTGCTGTGGCATGGATCTCCCTCGGCTGCCTGTCCTCGTGCGGGGCTATCGTCGTGCATGGTCAGCGATGTGCGAGCCAACGCAAGTCATCGTGCTCTCGAGCTCCGCCGCCAGGACTCGAACCTGAACTATCTGAACCAAAATCAGAGGTGCTGCCATTACACCACGGCGGATTGCCACATCGGCGGTTCGGGAAACCCCCGCCGCTGTGCCACGGCACGGGAAAGATCCTCGCATACTCGCCCGCTTCCCCGCGAATGCTCCCCCGCTCCCCCGCCTCTCCGGGTCTTCGGGCCGTACCAGTCGGGTGGCGCGAGATTTGCGTTCAGGTCCTGCGTTGGGTGCTGCTGGTGTTCTGGGCGTACCCGGCGAGTTACCCATGTGCTCCCCCGCCTCTCCGGGTCTTCAGGCCGTACCAGTCGGTGGCGTGAGATTTGCGTTCAGGTCCTGCGTTGGGTGCTGCTGGTGTTCTGGGCGTACCCGGCGAGTTACCCATGTACGTGCGAGATCCGGTGTTGCGTCGGGAAATCTGGCACACCTTCGGGGTGGTGATCTCCGATCTCATTGTTCGGATCTCATCGTTCGGGCCAGACGTGTAGAGCTGTCCCTGGCGGTCACCGGGATCCGCAGTGGGCTCGGGATCCCGCCACGTTGCCAAGCAGGTGGCAGGGGCTGTGGAGCAGTTGTTGCCGGACGGTAATGTCGTGTGTGCGGGAGGGCGGCCAGGTACACCGCAAGCTTCCCGAACGCGACGGCTGATTTCGCACGAACATGGGCAACTCGCCGGGGACACCCAACACCCAGCCGGGCACGTGACCGTGGGTCCGGCGCGAAACCGTCGAGGCACGCACGACCGGCGAAAAACTCGGAGAGGCGGAACAGTGTGTCCCGACCGCGGATGACGGGTACCCAGCGGCGCCAGCAGTTGATCGAGATCGGCCGCGCGCTGTTCGCCGAGCGCGGATACGACGCGACCTCGATCGAGGAGATCGCGCAGCGTGCCCAGGTCTCGAAGCCTGTGGTGTACGAACACTTCGGCGGCAAAGAGGGGCTGTACGCGGTCGTCGTCGATCGCGAGATGTCGATGCTGCTCGACATGATCACGTCCTCGCTGACACAGAATCGTTCCCGAATTCGGCTGGAACAGGTCGCGCTCGCGCTGCTGACCTATATCGAAGAACGGACCGATGGGTTTCGAATTCTGGTGCGCGATCAACCCGCCGCCGCTGCCGAAGGCCGGTATTCCAGCCTCCTCAACGAGGCGACCAACCAGGTGGCGCACATACTGGCGGGCGATTTCGAACGCCGCGGCTTCGACACCAGCCTGTCCACGCTGTATGCGCAGGCACTGGTCGGTCAGGTCGCCACCGCCGCCACCTGGTGGCTCGACGAGCGCACACCGTCGAAAGAGGTTGTCGCGGCACATCTGGTGAACCTCTGCTGGAACGGACTCAGCCATCTGGAAGCCCATCCGCGACTCAGCTCGGAATGGCGCGCGGCACCGGGGAGCGACTCGGATGTTAACCAGCAAATTGCTCGGTAGGTCTGATTGAATGCTCGAATTCGCTGCCGGGCGGGCGCCTGATGGTACGGTTCACCCATCCTCTGGGTGCTGTTCGAGCGGTAAGTCGGTCTACTTCGGGATGTCGGTCTACTTCAGGATGGCTGGTTTTGGGATGACAGGCGGATCTGATGGCTAGGCAAGCGCGCGCGGAGATCACCCGCGATTCCGTCCTTGCTGGCGCTGCCGATGTCTTTCTGCGCTTGGGATATGCGAATGCGAGCCTGAGCGAGATCATCGCGCAGTCCAACGTAACCAAGGGCGCCTTGTACTTTCACTTCGGCTCGAAGGAAGAGCTGGCGCGCGCCGTGGTCGACCAGGGCAACGAGCGACTGATCAGCTCGTGTCAGGGATTCTTCGATCCCAGAGTGCCCGCACTGGAAGCGTGCATCGGCATCACCTACGTCGTCGCGGACCTATCGATGAACGACCCGATGGTCGGCGCCATGCTGAAGCTGACCCACCAGATCGGCGACTATCGCGGCGCGCAGGGCGACAACATCGCCAAAACGTGGGGCGACACCTACCGGCTGCTCTCCGAGCGGGCCATCGCCCAGGGCGATCTGGAGTCCCACCTCGACCCTGAGGTCATCGGCCTACTGCTGCAAGAGGTGACCGCGGGCGTCCACATCACCGCAGTCGGCACCGAGACCATCGACCAGATGGCGATCAGGATGGAACGCGCCTGGTTCTTCCTGCTGCCGTCGCTCGTCCCCGCGGAGAAGCTGTCGTACTTCCGCGAGTTCGCCGCCCGCAGGCTCCGCCGCTACGTGCCGTAATTTCGGCCGCGCGGGCGCGGCGGGTTCGCGGCCCCCTTGTGGCTCGCGTCCGAGCGACCGCCGCTGGCGACTTCGTCGCGGACGCGTCGGCCGCTCGGACGCGAGCCGGGCCGCGAACGGGGAATGCTCGGTCTCGCTGCGCTCGGAACCGGAGGTCTGGCCGCTGTGGTTGCGGTAGAAGGCGAGTGTTGTGTTGTGGCCTCGTCTGCGGGGTTGCGGGGTGGCGGCCTGCTTGTGGTTCGTGTCCGGGCGACGCTGCTGGTGAGTTCGTCGCGGGCGTGTCGGCCCGCTCGGACGCGAGCCGAGCCGCGAACCCGCCGCGCCCGCGCGGCCGAAAACACAGCCCGCGAACACGCAGCGCCGCGGGCGCTGCAAAAATAACACCGCCGCTCGAAACGCCCGCCTGCGCTCAGGAGTTGTCGATGTTCACCCACCGCCCGCCGTTGGCGGGACTGGCCGCCGTGGCCGGTGCCGATACCTCGCTACGGACTGTCGCGGAGCTGATCGGCACTGCGTCGGTCGAGCTGGTCGCGCCGTCCGCGGTGCGGCCGTTCGTGGCGGCGACCGTCGCGGCCGAGCAGCCGTTGGTGGTGGTCACCGCGACCGGGCGCGAGGCCGATGATCTGACCGTCGAGCTCGAGGAGATGCTGGGCGCCGCCGTCGCGCAGTTCCCGTCCTGGGAGACGCTGCCGCACGAGCGACTCTCGCCCGGTGCCGACACGGTGGGGCGCAGGCTCGAGGTGCTGCGCAGGATCGCGCACCCCGACGATTCGACGTTCCCGGAGCCGTTGCGCGTGGTGGTGACCACAGTGCGGTCGCTCATGCAGCCGATGGCGGGCGGGCTCGGCGATATCGAGCCTATCGTGCTGCGCGTCGGTGTCGAACTCGACTTCGACGAATTGCTCACGCGCCTGGTCGAATTCGCCTATACCCGAGTCGACATGGTAGGCAAGCGTGGCGAGTTCGCGGTGCGCGGCGGCATCCTGGACGTTTTCCCGCCGATCGCCGATCATCCGGTGCGCGTGGAGTTCTGGGGCGACGAGATCACCGAGCTGCGGCCGTTCGCCGTCGCCGACCAGCGCTCGCTGCCGGACGTCGCGGTGGATGTCGTCGTCGCGCCGCCGTGCCGTGAACTGCTGCTCACCGCCGCCGTGCGGGAGCGCGCCGCCGAGGTCGCCGTCGCCAACGCGGCGGACGCGGCGCTGGTCGAGATGCTGGACAAGCTGGCGCAGGGCATCCCGGTCGACGGCATGGAGGCGCTGCTCCCGGTACTGCAACCCGGGCAACTGCGCCTGCTCACCGAGGTGCTGCCCGAGGAAACCCACGTGCTGCTCTGCGATCCGGAGAAAATTCGCACCCGCGCGGCCGATCTGGTGCGCACCGGAGAGGAGTTCCTGGAGGCATCCTGGACGGCGGCCTCGTTCGGCGGCGCCGCCCCGCTCGGCGGGCACGGGCTCGACCTCGCGGCCTCGGCCTACCGTCCGCTGCCCGAGATCCACGCCAGCGCCGACCGGCAGGGCCTGCCCTGGTGGACGCTGAGCCCTCTCACCTCTGGCGACCCGGCCGAGGTCGTCCTCCCGGTACTGGCGGGTCCCGCTGCGCGCGGTTCCGACGAGCTGGTGGCGACCATCTTCGCCTCGCTGCGCGCGCACGTGTCCACCGGTGGCAGGGCGGTCGTGGTCGTCGCGGGACAGGGGACGGCGCAACGCATTCTGGAACGGCTCGCCGATGCCGACGTGCCCGCGGCGGCGCTGGAATCGGGCGCCGAGCCGAGCACCGGCGTCGTCGGCGTGCTGTGCGGCTCGCTGCACGACGGTCTGGTGTTCGACGACGCCGGGCTGGTGGTCGTCGCCGAATCCGACCTCACCGGCAACCGGGTCACCGCGCCTGCCGAGGGCAAGCGGATGCCCGCCAAGCGGCGCAACCAGGTCGATCCGCTGGCGCTCAACGCGGGCGACATGGTGGTGCACGACCAGCACGGCATCGGCAAGTTCGTCGAGATGATCGAGCGCACCGTCGGCGGGGCGCGGCGCGAATACCTGGTTATCGAATACGCGCCGAGTAAGCGCGGTCAGCCCGGCGACCGCTTGTTCGTGCCGATGGAGTCGCTCGATCAGCTCTCCCGCTACGTCGGCGGTGAGATGCCGAGCCTGTCCAAGCTCGGCGGCTCGGACTGGGCCAATACGAAACGCAAGGCGCGCAAGGCCGTTCGCGAGATCGCGGGCGAGCTCGTGCAGCTGTACGCCGCCCGCCAGGCCGCGCCGGGACACGCGTTCGGGCGGGACACGCCATGGCAGCAAGAGATGGAGGACGCGTTCGCGTTCACCGAGACCGTCGATCAGATGACGGCCATCGCCGAGGTGAAGGCGGACATGGAGAAGCCGGTCCCGATGGACCGAGTGGTGTGCGGCGACGTCGGCTACGGCAAGACCGAGATAGCCGTGCGCGCCGCGTTCAAGGCGGTGCAGGACGGCAAGCAGGTCGTCGTGCTCGTGCCGACCACGTTGCTCGCGCAACAGCACCTGCAGACCTTCACCGAACGCGTCTCCGGCTTCCCGATCACCGTGCGGGGGCTGTCGCGCTTCACCGATCCGCCCGACGCCCGCGCCGTGCTGGAGGGCATGGCCGACGGCAGCGTCGACATCGTGGTCGGCACGCATCGGCTGCTGCAGACGGGCGTGCGCTGGAAGGACCTCGGCTTGGTGGTGGTCGACGAGGAGCAGCGGTTCGGCGTCGAGCACAAGGAACACATCAAGGCGCTGCGCACCCACGTCGACGTGCTCACCATGTCCGCGACGCCGATTCCACGCACCCTGGAAATGAGCCTGGCCGGCATCCGCGAGATGTCCACGATCCTCACACCGCCCGAGGAGCGCCACCCGGTGCTCACCTACGTCGGCGGGTACAACGACAAGCAGGTCACCGCCGCCATCCGGCGCGAGCTGCTGCGCGACGGTCAGGTGTTCTACGTGCACAACCGGGTGTCGTCGATCGACAAGGCGGCCAAGCGGATTCGCGATCTCGTGCCGGAGGCGCGGGTCGTGGTCGCGCACGGGCAGATGAACGAGGACGTGCTGGAGTCCACCGTCCAGGGGTTCTGGCAGCGCGAGTTCGACGTGCTGGTCTGTACCACGATCATCGAGACCGGATTGGACATCTCCAACGCCAACACACTGCTCGTGGAACGCGCCGACGCCCTCGGCCTCTCGCAGCTGCATCAGCTGCGCGGCCGGGTGGGGCGCAGTAGAGAGCGCGGCTACGCCTATTTCCTATACCCGCCGGAGAAGCCGCTCACCGAGACGGCCTACGACCGCCTGGCCACCATTTCGCAGAACTCGGACCTGGGTGCGGGCATGGCCGTGGCGATGAAGGATCTCGAGATCCGCGGTGCGGGCAACGTGCTCGGCGCCGAACAGTCCGGCCATGTCGCGGGCGTCGGGTTCGATCTGTACGTCCGCCTGGTCGGCGAGGCGGTCGAGGCCTATCGCGCCGCCGCCGACGGCAAGCCGATCACCACCGAGGAGATCAAAGAGGTGCGCATCGACTTGCCCGTCGACGCGCACATCCCGCCTGATTACGTCGCCAGCGACCGCCTCCGCCTGGAGGCGTACCGGAAACTTGCCGCCGCCCAGGATGATTCGGCGCTCGCGCTGGTCGTCGAGGAACTTGTCGACCGGTATGGTCCGCTGCCGGTAGAGGTCGGCCGCCTTGTTTCGGTCGCCAAGCTGCGGCTGCTCGCCCGTGCGTACGGGGTCACCGAAATCGCTGTCACGGGAACGACATTGAAGATCTCACCGCTTCATCTGCCGGATTCCAAACAGCTGCGCCTCAAGCGGATCTACCCGAGCGCGGGATACCGTGCCGCCTCCGGCGTGGTGCAACTTCCGCTGCCGCGTGTGGAGGACAGCGTCGGTGCCGAGCGGGTCCGCGACGTGGTGTTGCTCCAGTTCGTGGCCGACCTGCTGCTCGCCCTGGACGGGAAGGCCCAGGGGGCAGTCGATCTCACTGTCGCCACCGAGATGTCGGTCCGATGAGTTCGACTCGCGACGAATCCATATTGCGTGCCGCACGGCACGCCGCCTCCGGCCGTGCGCTGTCCAGCGGTGATCGGCAGGCGCCGAGCGACACGGCGGTTGTCGCGGCCGGTCTCGCCGGAGCTGTCGAGGTCATGGATCGTCTGTGGAATTTCGGTGGTTGGGAGGTCACCCAGACGCACGACTCCTTGCGCCCCTACCTGCTCGAGGAAACCTACGAACTCCTCGACGCCATCCAGCACGAGGATGCCGAGACCATCAAGGAAGAACTCGGTGACTTGCTGCTCCAGGTCCTCTTCCATTCCCGAATCGCCCAAGCCGCAGGCGAATTCACTGTCGACGACGTAGCCGCCGCCCTGGTTGCCAAACTCGTCAACCGCAGCCCCCACCTGCGTGACGCCGATTTCGCCCCCGACGCCACCATCGAGGAGAAGATCGCCGCCCAGGAACGCGCTTGGGAAGAACGCAAATCCGCTGAGAAGTCCCGCGCCTCTTGCCTGGACGGCATTGCCATGGCCCAACCTGCCTTGGCTCTGGCTGAGAAGATCGTCTCCCGCAGCACCAAAGCAGGCCTCCCGCCGGACCTTGTCCCGGAAGGGCTGCGCGTCGTTCACCTGGGTGGCCCGGACAGTGCGGAAGAGCGTCTTCGCAAAGAGACTCTGGCCTTCGCCGCCCGTATCCGCGCGGCGGAGGATGCCGCGGAAAAGACTCGCGGCCAACGCCTTCCGCTTGCACCTGAGGATTGGCGAAGGTGCTGGCCTGCGTGATCGCCCAGGTGATGATCCTTCGGATTGAATTATCGCGGCCCTGTCTCGGTCGCGGTGCGCGGAAATTCAACGCATCCACAATCGCAAGGAAAGCCACCGCCCACAGCACCGCGAATGGCTGAAACAATTGCCCGCCCCGGGAGCTTACTCTGGCCGTAAGGCTCGTCTGTTCGGAATCGGCGCGGCTACATCCGGAGATCAGGGACGGAAGGAAAGCCCATGCGTTCTATCGCGATTTTCGAACACCGGGGGAGAAGACGATTCCTTATGGTGCTGTCGGGTGTGTTGTCGGCAGCGTTGTCGACCGTGACCGCGGTGACGATCCGAGCTCACACCGCAACCGACGACGCACAGTTCTCCCAAAGCAGCACGGGGTTCGATCCGGCGCTGCTGGTCCGCATCGCGCAGGCCGAAGCGTACGCAAGGACCCGTCCCGGGTTTGCGGGAATCGTGGTCCGCGACCGTACGACCGGTGCGGTATGGCGCAGCGCGGACGCGGGCGCGCTCATCTGGGCTTGTTCCACGCCGAAGCTGGCCATGGTGGTGGATTTGCTGCTACGCAACGACTCCGGCGCGATCACGCTGACCGCGGAGGACCGCGAGCTGATGCGCACGATGCTGAACTCCAGCGACAACGAGGCGGCCACGACGATGTGGTACCGCTATGGCGGTGAGGCGGAGTACCCGACGCGATTTCCTTCCTACGGCATGACCGACATGAAATTCACCGACCAACACAAGCATTATTGGGGCTGGATCCTGACCACAGCGAACGATCTCGACCGTCTGATCAACTACGTGCTGGAGAAGCTGCCTGCGCAGCATCGGGACTACATCGTCGGTGAGATGCGTTCGGTCGATGTCAACCAGCAATGGGGGGTCTGGGGTGCTGGCGCGAAGGCGCGGCCGGGGAACAAGAACGGCTGGTCCGACGACAACGCCGACGGTTCCTGGCTGATGAATTCAGTGGGCTTTGTCGGTCCGGACGAGCGGTACACGTTGGCAATCATGGACAACACTCGGGTGATCGAGGGCGGTGACAAGGTCGGCATGGAGACCACAACCAAGATCAGTGAAATCCTGTTCAACGGCTACTTCGGCTGACCGCGAGCGCGACCCCGCGCAGCACACGTGCGGATCCGGCGACGGGCATTCCGGAACTCGATGTGTTGCACTCCATCGAGCGGAAGACCCGTCCCGCGATCGTGGAATTCGAGAGTCGTCAGACGTTCACGCCGTAGTCGCGGGCGATACCCCCGAGACCCGACGCATACCCCTGGCCGATGGCGCGGAATTTCCACTCGTCACCGTGCCGGTACAACTCGCCGAACACCATCGCGGTCTCGACGGAGGCGTCCTCGGTCAGGTCGTAGCGGGCCAACTCGACGCCGGTGGCGGCGTCCACTACCCGGATGAACGCGTTACGGATCTGGCCGAACGACTGTCCCCGCGCGTCGGCGTCGTGGATGGACACCGGGAAGAAGATGTTGGTGATGGTCGGCGGGGTGGCCGTGAGATCGACGTTGATCACCTCGTCGTCGCCTTCGCCCGCGCCGGTGAGATTGTCGCCGGTGTGCTCGATCGATCCTTCCGGCGAACGCAGGTTGTTGTAGAAGATGAAGTGCTGGTCGGACAGTACTTTCAGGTTCGGTCCGCATGCCAGGGCGCTCGCATCGAGGTCGTAGTCGGCGCCGGTGGTGGTGCGCACGTCCCAGCCGAGACCCACCGACACCTTGGTGAGATTCGCCGCCTGCTTGGACAGCGAAACATTGCCGCCTTTGGCCAAAGTGACGCTCATGATCCCCTTTCGCGCGGCACACCGGTGCCGCCTATCTCCGTTGCTATCGAGAGAACTGTTGTGCCGAGTCAGTTCTTGCTGTCTATCCAGGATTGCAGCGTGGTCACACGCCCTTTCAGTGCACGCAGCTCGCTCTCGTCGTCGAGCACAGTGCGCTGAATGCCCTGTGCGACGGCGAAGGCCGACTGGCGGTGGTCGTCGATCACCTCGACATCGATCCGGACCGCCACGTAATCGGCGGCGTCCGGCATCTCCTCGGCGACCACGTGCGCGGTGCCCCGCGCGCACATCGCCACATTGCCCCCGCCGAGGATCAGTACTGCAACGTCGGGCCGCTCCCGGAGCCGGGCCAGCGAGCCGCGGTCGTACTTGAGGCTGATCAAGATCTGCCGATCGCCCGCACGCACCGGCCAGGACACCGGGATCGCGTGCGGTGCGGGATCGGTCGTGACCAGCACGCCGATTGTCTCCAAGGGCCATTCCGGGAGCACGTCCAGCTCGGGATGATCTAACGAGTGGTCTTGACGTTGAACAGGGCTCGCTCCGGCTGCCATCTTCGTCACCTCATGGATCGTCGCGCGCGGCGGGCTGTGCCACGCTTCATAGCAGTCTAGTACTGCGGCGGCACCCGCCTGAGTGAGTCCAGGTAGGTCCGGCATGTGGTGTTGGATCGCATTGTCGCCGAGCCGGTTACCGAATCGGCGCACGGATTCGGCACCTTGTGGTCCACAGAATCACCGAGTACGTGGCATGGCCGCGGCGATCTCGCGCCGTGACCGTAGGTCGAGTTTCGCCAGGATATTCGACACGTGCGACTGAATCGTGCGACGCGACAAGAACATCTGCGCCGCGATGTCGGAATTGGAGCAGCCTTCGGTCACCAGCGCGGCGACCTTGCGCTCGGTATCGGTCAGGGCAGCCCACCCGGACTTCGGGCGGTTGCGCGGGCCGCGGACACCCAGCCGAATCCCGTACGGCCGCACGCGTGCGACCGCGCGGCCGGCATCCCATGATGCGCCCAGTCGGTTGTAGAGCCTTATCGCGGTTGCCAGCGCGCTGCGGGCGTCGGCATCTCGTCCGGCGGCAGCGAGCAGCACGGCGGCGTTCTCCTGTGCCTGCGCTTCGTAGAGCGGCCACCCGGACTGCTGGAATGCGTGGACGGCCATGAAGAGGGTGTCGGGATCATGGTCGGCCAGGCCTCGGCACAGCAGGGCCGTTCCTTTTCTGGCGGCGGTCGCCCGTCGCGCCAGGAGCTCCTCCGCGCTGTCCACCACCGACCGGGCCGCATCCTTGTCACCGACATCCACGGCCAGCCGGGCGATGTCCGGGAAGATGTAGTGCAGCGTGGACGCGGTCAAACCATCGGCCAGTCGCTGATGGGTGTCGACGAGCAGTTTCAGCGCCACGTCCGGGTGACCGCGCGCCTCGTGCGTCAAGGCTTTGACCCAGGGGTGGAGCTGCGCATAGCCGGTGCTGCCCAAGCGGTCATCCGGTGCGGGAATACCGTCCGGGTCCGGCAGGAAGGTGCCGCGGTGAATTCCGATGAGTGCTGCCAGGCTGTGCGCGACCGGCGCGTACCCGAGCGCGTCGGGCGCCTCCATACTCGCCGTGCATTCGGCCAGCGCATCGTCCCAGCGGCCGTCCAGCAGGTACAGCCGCGCCTTGGCGAGCAGGTTCGGGGACAGGTACACCCCGTGCATCCGGCGGTTGTGCCCGATGGCCGTCTTCAACGTCTCTTCGGCATCGGTGAGCCGATCGAGCTCGATCAGGCAGTGTGCGTACAGCACATACGGATCGAACTGGTCCGACCCGGTCCCGTCCTCGAAGATGGTGAGGATCCGGGTGCTCAGATCCAGCGCCTCGTCGAGGTGGCCCTGGGTGTAGCGGACCGCACCCAGAGCCAGGAGACCGTATGCGGTGGCGAGCGGGTTCCCACTGCTCTGCCCCATCGACACCGCCCGTCTACCGGCTTGCTCCGCTGCCTCGAACCGCTCGAGGAAGAAATTGTCCAGTCCGCACATTCCCAGGAATCGGCCCGCGTCTTCGGCATCGAGATCCATGGTGGACAGCGCTGTTTCGGCGACGACGACAGCGTCTGCCAACCGGCCCTGCGCTTGACAGACTTGGACGAGCAGCCACCGCAGTTCGACGTCGTGGCTGTGTTCCGGCCGGGTGTGCAGCGCGGCGCGCACCACGGCCTCGGCTTCGGCGGCCCGGCCGTTCCACAGCAATGCGCGGGTCTGCCAGCGGATCAGCACCGAACGCATGGCGCTGTCGAGATCCATCGTGGTCGCCACGCGGTTCAGCAGCTGCACCGCCAGCTCGGGCGCCCGCACGATCAGCCTGTCGGCCACCGCCACCAGCCAGTCGAGGCTGGTCTTGTCGAGTTCGTGGCCACCGGCCGATAGATAGTAGGCGACTCGCTCGATCGGCGCATCGGTTGCTTGCAGGACCTGCCCCGCCCGCCTGAGCAGATCCGAGCGTAGCGAAGCGGGTACCTGGTCGGCCAGCACGTCGCGGATCAGATCGTGCCGGAACACCAGTTCGGAATTCACCCGAGTAAGCAGCCCGCCGTCCATCGCCTCGGTGACGGCGCTCCAGACATCCAGAAGGGGGCTGTTCAGCACTGCCGCCAGTTCCGCGACATTGATGGCCGGTCCCAGGGCAGCGGCCATCGGCAGCACGTCTCGCGTCGGGCGGGACAGGAATTCCAGCCGCTGTGCGATCGCGTCCGCCAGCGAGGCGGCCGGCCAGTCGCCGGCGGCTGTTTCCCTCGGGGCGGCGATCTCGGCGACCACCATGATCGCCTCATCGCGCAACAACGCGGCCACCAATTCGGTGATGTGCAGCGGATTGCCGCCCGCACCAGCCACTTTTCGCAGCAAACTCGGGCCAGGGGCGGCACCGACCATATGCCGCACCAGGGTCGCCGCAGCCGAGTCGGGAAGTGCGTCGAGCCGGATCATCGGGGCGCGACGTTCGACCAGTTCGGCCGACAGCGCGGCGAACGCCCGGTCTCGGGGCAGCGGGCGGGCCGCGAGCAGGAGCAGCAGCGGCAGCGGTGTGATGAGGGCGCAGAGCCGGCGCAGCACCAACAGGCTCGACGCGTCCGCCCAGTGGACGTCATCCATGATCAGTGCGACCGGAGCGGCGACACACCAGGTGTCGATGTGATCCAAAATCGCCTCGGTGATGGTGAACTCGTGGGTCGCCGCCGCGTCGCCCGCCCGATCCCCGCTGTTGAGCAGCGCGCGAATCGGATCCGAGCCCGAGCCGGATGGAGTGCCCTCGACGTCCAGCCAGGAGCGCACCGCGGCGAATGGTACGTCGCGCTGCAGTTCCATGGCGGCGCCGATGCGCACCTGCAGACCCGCTGCGGCAAACCGGGTCCGGGCCGCTTCGAGTAGCGACGTCTTGCCGATACCGGGCTCACCTTCCACGAGCACGACGGCTCCCTGTCCCGCGGCGACTCGGCCCGCGAGGGACGCCAGATTCTCGATCTCGGCATCACGACCCACGAAGACCGTCGCGAAGGACTCCTGCATGCAGGTGAGCTTAGGCATCTCGGGCGCGGGTGGCCGGGCGAACTGTCGTTCGGCGGGACCGACCGTGCGGATATTTCTTTCCGGTGCGACGGATGTTCCGCTCCCGCACGTGCCATAGCGTCCCTGATAGCGGCCCGATACCCAGAACTCCATCGGTCGCGGCAATCGAAAACAACTGAGTAGAGGAGATATTCGTTGGCGTCCAGTGCTGCCACCCGTAACCCCGTGCTGGAGGTGATGCGGGGGATCGGCCGCATAGGTGGTCATGTCGCCAAGGAATCGCTCGCACGGCCTCGGGCCCGTGTCGCGACCGACGTCCCGGTGACCGGCCGTGAGGTGACAGCGGAATGGCTGACCGCGGTGCTGTGTGCCGGACATCCCGGCGCAGAGGTCGAAGCGTTCGACACGCAGGACGTGAGTGCCGGCACCTCCACCCGTTGGAAGCTCAGCGTGAGCTACAACGATGCCGGCCGAGCCGCGGGCCTGCCGGAGCAACTGTTCGCGAAGACCACCGCGGGCTTCAAACAGCGCCTCACCTTGGAGCTGGCCGGGATCCTCGGCGGTGAGCCGGGTTTCTTCAGCTACGTGCGGCCGACGCTGGACATCGAAGCGCCGCGCGGTTACCACAGCGCGATCGATCATCGGTCGGGCCGGACGATCTCGCTGCTCGAGGATATCGTCAGCACCAAGGGCGCCACCTTCTGCACGCCGCAGACCCCGATCGACCGCACTCAGATCGAGGATCTGTTGTGCACCATGGCGACCTGGCATGCGCGCTACTGGAACGATGCCGAGCTCGAGCAGCATCGGTGGCTGAAGCCGCCGCGGGCGCACTTCGCCAATCTCGACCGGTTGATCGGCATGTCGAAACGAGCCCAGGTGGGGGCCCGGCGGGCAGCCGCGGTGCTGCCGCAAACGCTGCCGGACGACCATGATCGGCTGTATCGGGCGCTGCAGCGATCCTTGGAGATCGCCAGCACTGGTGCACAGACCTTCTTGCACGGCGACAGTCACATCGGTAACACCTACATGACCTCCCGCGGTCGCATGGGGTTTACCGACTGGCAAGTCGTGCTGCGCGGCAGCTGGGCGTATGACTTCGCCTATGTGGTCAACTCCGGCCTCACCGTGGACGATCGGCGGGACTGGGTGCGTGAGTTGCTGGCCGTGTATCTCGAGCGCTTGGCGGCCTGCGGCGCTCCGGCACCCGATTTCGACACGGCGTGGCTGGCTTACCGGCAGCAGGCGTTGTATCCGTATTTCATCTGGTTGGCGACCATCGGCCACAGCGCGATTCAGCCGAAGTATCAACCGGACGAGATCTGCCTCGGCATCATCGAGCGCACCGCCAGCGCGGTGCTGGACCTCGATGCCGCGAAAGCGATCGAGGAAGCGGGGTAATCCGTGCAGCTCATCAGTAATCGTTGCCACACGTTCGAATACATGGTGACGGAGCCGAGCCCGTGCGCGGTCGATCTGGAGCCGTCGGCCGTCTGGGTACGCAGGTATTTCCACGATTGCCTACTCGTGACCGTTGGCGTCGGCCACGGTGATCTCACCTTGGCGGGCGCGGCGGTGCGGGTCGTTCGGCGCATCGTCGACGAGACCGATGCGTGGCAGGTTGTCGTCGACGGCGTAGCCAACCTGCCACTACCCGGTGACATCGCGAATGCCCCCGCGGAAGTAGATGTGCTTTCCGAGCTCGCCGACACCCTCGACGTCCTTGCGGAATTCGCCGAACGACTGGAAGAACGCGGCGAACGGGTCCATCTGATGCCTTTCGGTTGGCACAAGACCTGCCGCATCGATGCCATCGCGGGGCCGCGAGCACAGCAGGTCCTCCAGCTGTCGGCCGATGGCCCCGGCTCCGGTCATGTTCCCCCGAATCCGGTGTGTCTCGGCACGTCCGCCTTGTCCATGCGACCACACGGCGGACGCCGTGCGTCCCGATCCTGGTAATTCGAGCGCTTCTCCACCCGGAGTGCCGGTCGAGTATCAGCACGAAAGGATTCACCCCGCAGCAAGCTGTCCGAGGCGATCGCGGTCGGCGTTTCGTCGCGCTGCTCGGCGGAACGCTGGGCAACCTGGCACCGGTCAAGCGGTTCGCGTCGGTGGCCGCAGCCGGAGGAGTGATGTCGACCGAGCTCTTCAGGCCGAGACGAGGGTGGGGATGTCGAGCGTCGCGGCCCACTCTTGTGCCATGTCCCTGGCACGAACCTCGGTCGAGGCGTCGTGCCGCCCGTGCTCGCCGGCCTGCGTGGCCCCGCACGCAATGAGCTTTTCGGCGATGATTTCACCACCGCGGTTGAAGGTGTCGCCGTACACGGTGTCGCCGAGCCCGAACACGGCGAACCGCAGCCCGGTCAGCCGCGGTGGGCGGCGGTCGAGCGCGTCGGAGAACGGCTCGGCGCTGGTCGGCAGATCACCGTCGCCGTAGGTCGAGCAGACGATGATGTGGAAGTCGTGCGCGTCGAGGTCGTCGACGTCGAAGTCGGTCATGTCGTAGACCGAGACCTCGTGCGCCGACGAGAGCTCGTCGGCGATGCTGTCCGCGGCGGCCTCCGCGGTCCCCATCTCGGTTCCGAACAAAACGACGACACGCACTGGCACTACTCCTTACGGGCGGTATGGTGAGCCTATCCTAACTACGCGTCTCGGGTGTGTCACGACCAAGGGTTCGCCGGTCGCAGCGGAGGGGCAGCGGAAGGGCAGGTGGAAACCGAACGTTCCGATTGACGTAATGCCGCCCGCGTTGCATTATTCGTAACGGAGCCCCGTTTTGTCGGGGACCGTCCACTATTTTGCTGCCGGCCGATGACTGTCCGGCTCCGCGTGCTGCGGCTCACGCCGTCACCGGCGTCGCCGCGCACGAGTGCAGCGCTTCCATCTATGACGCTTCGGCGTCCGGCCGTGAGTGAGGTGAAAACGAAATGGTTTACCAGTCGTCTGGATATCAGGTGAGCAATTCGTTCCTGCGCTTCGGCACCCTTCCCCACTTCTGAATGTCGCGCCGAGCGCGGCCGCCCGGAGTCGATGCCGCGGCATCGACTCCAGGCGCCGCCGGACATCGGCGCGGACCCCGGATATGAACGAAAACCGGCGTATGGACGGATGTGGAGACAGCCATGATGGACAAGGGAGCAGTGAATTCGGGGGCGGTAGAAATGGTGGCGCGGCGGGCGGCGGCCAATCTCGCCGTATCGACCGCGATGATCGAGGATCTCGCCTATCTGCGGGCGGAATTGGCGGTGGCGGAGGTGCCGTTCCTGCTCGTGCGCGACAGCCGAGACCGGTTCGTGCTCGCGGCCGACGCAGCGCACCATGTCATGGTGCGCAGGGTGACGGCGGCGGCTATCTCCGCGGGATTCTCTTGTATGGAATTGGAGCACAACGTATTCCGGCTCGGTCGTGACCGTGACCCGGCCCACCACGTCGATCTGGAACTGTGGGAATACCACGGTGACACAGTGACCTGCCCACGCCCGAACGCGTTGACGCGCGCCGTCTTCGACCTCGCCGACGTCCAGGCCACGCAGGTGCGTTTGTTCGACCGCACCTGGCCGACCCTGGTGGACATGTTCGCGCCCCAGCCGACCGACGTCGACTTCGACATCGACCTGGTGTTCTCCTGGGTGGACGGCTCCGATCCAGAATTCCGCGCCCGTCGAGCCGGAATGCTCGCCCAGGTCGTGGTGGGGGAAGGGGACGACGCGGACGCCAGGATCCGGCAGATCGACGAGCTGAAGTACGCGCTGCGGTCGGTGCACAAGAACGCGCCGTGGATCCGGCGTATCTTCATCGCGACCGATTCCACGGCACCGGATTGGCTGACCGCGCATCCGAAGGTGACGGTGGTGCGCGCGGTCGACCATTTCCGTGACACCGCAGCCTTGCCGACCTTCAATTCGCACGCGGTGGAATGCCAGTTGCAGCACATCGAAGGGCTCAGCGAGCACTTCCTGTACGCCAACGACGACATGTTCTTCGCGCGTCCGGTGCGCCCGTCCATGTTCTTCACTCCGGCCGGAGTGAGCCGATTCATCGAGGCAGACACCAGGATCGGCCCTGGACGGAACGACGAGCGGCGCAGCGGATTCGAGAACGCCGCACGGGTGAATCGCGCACTGCTCGCCGAACATTTCGGGCAGGTCATCACCCGGCATCTGGAACATACGCCGGTTCCACTGTGCCGCAGCGTACTGCTGGAGATGGAGGAGGAATTCGCGGCCGATTTCGCACGAACCAGCGCGAGTCGATTCCGCTCGGCGACCGATATTTCGGTAACTAATTCCCTGTACCACTACTACGCGCTGCTGACCGGTCGCGCGGTACCACAGGAGGCGGCGAAGGTTCGCTACGTCGATACGACGAGCTACCGGGGCCTTGCCCTGTTGGAGGGTTTGGCGCGCCGCCGGGACGTCGACTTCTTCTGCCTGAACGACGGCAGCTTTCCCGAGATCGCGGAGGCCGAGCGAGTCCAGGCGGTGTCGGAGTTCCTCGCCGAGTACTACCCGGATACCGCGCCGTGGGAGCGGCTCAGTGCACCGCCTCGTCATCCGATTCCGGAGTCGACGCCGGGCGCCGCATAACCTGCGGGATGCCCGCGGCGGGCGGTATCACGATGCCATCCTCCGCCAGCTTCCGGTTCGCTTCCTCCGGCGTCGCCGGGGTGCCGACCGTGGGACCACGGTCGATCGGGACCACGGAGTGCACCACGGTGTCCGGGTAGATGTGCACGTAGTTGAAGGCCTGTGCGCCGTCCCGGCCACGCGTGCCACCCTGCGCGACGCCGAGGTCCTGGCTGTAGCAGGTCGCCGACGCCACCGAGACCGGGATGCCTGCGAAGGTGGCGCTGGTGGAGTAGTGCAGGTGGCCCGCGAGGATGGCGCGCACGTCGCTGCCGTCGAGTACGTCGGCCAGCCTGCGCTGGTCGCGCAGCTCGACAGTGACGGCGAGGTCGAGCACGCAGGGAACGGGCGGGTGGTGCATGGCCAGGATGGTGCCGAACGGGGCGGGCTCGGCCAGCACCGAGCGGAGCCAGGCCAGCTGGTCGTCGGTGATTTCGCCGTAGTGGTGTCCGGGGACCGAGGTGTCCAGGGCGATGACGCGCAGGCCGTCGATCAGGTGGACGCGGTCCAGAGGCGAGGTCGAAGCGCGCTCGCCGAGCAGCCGGGCGCGTAGCGCACTGCGGTCGTCGTGGTTGCCGGTAACCCACACGATCGGCGCTCGCAAACTTCTAGCAAAAGGCTCGACGATTGCTTTGAGCTTGTCGTATGCGGCGGGTTCGCCCTGGTCGGTGAGGTCGCCGGTGAACACGATCGCGGTCGGCCGGATGTGGCTGGCAGCTGCCTGCTCCAGCAGCTGCCGTAACCGCAGGTCGGCGTCGACATCGCCGTACAGCGCGTCGTCACCGGCGATGAGATGAGTGTCACTGAAATGGAACAACACGTGATCCGGACGCGGGTGCTCCGCGACTCTGGTGATGGGCACCGGACCGAACGTCCCTCCCGGCGGTTTGCCCGCCATTGGTGCTTGGATTCCGTCGCCAGGATAGCGAGGCCTATGGACAGGATTCCCAGTGCCTGGTGACGACATGCTTGCGGGAAGGTGAGCGTTCGGTGTCGAACAGCGCGAAATCAGCCTGCTGACCGAACGGGCGGGCGTCACCGCCCGCCGAGCGCGTCGGCGGTGCGCAGCGCGTCGACCATCATCGGAACGTCCACGGTGAACAGCGGATAGACCGCGTCGGACTGATGCCGCGGTCTATGCGCGATCAGCTCGGGGCGGTGAGGGTTTCCGGGAGTAAGCGTGGCCGGTCGCGCTCCTTGCTGTCGAGCAGCGCGAAGTAGCGGCGGAGCATCAGGATCGCGGTGGTGGCCAGGCCCGCGGTGAGCCCCCACCACACGCCCGCGGCGTCGAGACCGAGCGGGAACGCGAGCAGCAGGGCGACGGGCAGACCAACACCCCAGTAGCCGATCAGTGAAAGCCGGAAGCCCGCGTTGGTCGCTTTGAGCCCACGCAGCAGACCGGTGCCGATATTCTGGGCGGCGTCGAAAAACTGCAGCACGATCCCGGTCAGCAGCAGTGTATGCGCGATCCGGATGGTGTCGGTGTCGGAGGAATCCAGGAAGGGACGCAGCATCAGATCAGGGGTGATCACATACACCGCGCCGGTCACGGCCGCGACCACCGCCGCATGCCGCAGCGCGAGCCAGGCGAGTGCGCGGGCGTGCCCGAATTCGTCGCGGGCGACGGCGTGGCTGACCAGGATCGACGCACCGTGCGAGAGACCGATCGCGACCTGGAAGACGATGTAGATGATCTGGTAGACGACGTTGTGCGCGGCCAGCGCGGCGGGTCCGATGCTGCCCATCACGAGGGCGAGCACCGAGAACATCCCCGCCTCGGAGCCGTAGGTGAGTGCGATCGGCGCGCCCAGCTTCAGTTCGGCGCGGACCGTGGCCGGTCGCACCGGCAGCGGACGCATAGGGAGGGTGCGGCCGAGTTGGTCGTCGCGCCACACCATCGCCCAGAACACGCCGAAGGTGATCAGGAAGACCAGCGAGGTCGAGACACCGATGCCGGTGAGTCCCAGCGCGGGCAGCCCGGCCCTGCCGTGGATGAAGCCGAGCGCGAGCAGCAGATTCAGCACGACCGACCCGATCGTCACCAGCAGCAGTGCCTGCGGGCGCTGCATGCCGACGGTGTATTGGCGCAATACCTGGAACCACAGGCAGGGCAGAAGACCCGGCGCGAGCGCCACCATCAGCGGCCGTGCGTCGGCGAGTACGCCGGGGTCCTGCCCGAGCCGGGGCAACGCCCAGCCGAGCCCGATCAGCACCGCTCCACCGGCGATGCCGGCGACCGTGGCGATCAGGAAGCTCGACCGCAACAGGTCCCGGATCTCTCGATCCGGCGCCTCGCCGCGCTTTCCCGCGGCGCTCACCGCGGTGGCGATCTGGTTGCCGCTCGCGGTGATCAGCCCGACGCACATGGTGCGGATCTGGTTGAACAGCACGATCGCCAAACCGCCCGCGGCCACCTGCCGCACGCCGAGCGTGCCCATCAGCGCGATGTTCGTGGTGGACACCGCGATCTGCGCGAGCTGGGTGAGGGCGATCGGGGTCGCGAGCGCGGTCAGTCGCCGTCCGTCGGTGCGGAAGCTCGACAGGTTCACCGGCCCTCCTCGGCGGGCGATGGGCTCATCGTCGAGCCCGGTGTCGATGGAATTACCAGCCGGCGCGAGATCACACAGGCCGAGAGTGCCACGCGATGGTCGCACCCCGTCGGCTCGATGAGCGCTGCGCGATGGTGACTCATCGAGCCTCCACGAGACCGCCACGCCGGGCGGCGGGAGTGTAACGCTCCAGCATGTCCAGCACCTCGCGTTCGGCGTCGGAGTCGAGCAGGTCGCGGTCGTTCATCCAGTCGTCGTCGAAGACGGTGTCCAGGTACTTCTCCCCGCCGTCGCAGACGATGGTGACCACGGTGGAGCCAGGTGGAAACTCCTCGAGTCTGGCGAGCGCGGCATGCACCGAACCCCCCGCGGACCCGCCGATCATCAGGCCGAGCGTGTTCGCCACCGCGCGCGCGGTCGCGAACGCAGCTGCGTCGGAGACCTTCACGCCCTCGTCGAGCAGGGCATAGTCCACAGCGGTACCGATGGTGGCGCCCGGCGGTGTACCGGTGCCGGACTGCCAGTACGGCCCGCCAGGTCCGCCGAACGCGATCGAACCGATCGGCTCGACACCGATCACATAGGGCGTGCAGCCGAGCTGGCGCAGCCTGGTCGCGGTGCCGAACAGAGAACCGCCGGTGCCCACCGCCGACAGCAGGATATCGACCCGCTCCACGTCCTCGAGCAATTCCTCGGCCACCGCGTAGTAGCCGACCGCGTTGGCGTCGTTGTTGTGCTGCTCGGTGAAATACGCGTCGTCCCGCTCGTCCGCCATCGCCTCGGCCAGATCCTCCCGCGCCGAGGTGGCCAGGGTGTCGTCGTCCTCATCCGCGACGAACACCAGTTCCGCACCCATTGCTCGCATCGCGCGCAGTTTGTCCTTACATGCGTGGTGGTCGACCACCGCGGTGAAGCGATACCCACGTTCGGCAGCCACCACAGCCAGGCCGAGCCCAGTGTTCCCGGATGTGGATTCGATGATATGCCCGCCACTGGCCAGCAAACCGCGGCGCTCGGCGTCGAGCACCATTTCGCGCGCCATCCTGATCTTGGCCGCGCCGGTCGGGTTGAACTGCTCCAGCTTGAGCAGTAGCCGGGTGCCGGTCGATGTGGCCGCGAGCTCGAACAGCGGCGTGCGGCCGATCAGATCCGTCACACGCGTGACGAGCGGCATGGGTGGAACTCCTCGTTCGTGTCGGTCAGGGGGCTAGCTACCGTCGCGGGCCCAGCGGAAGCGATCGCCGGATGCGTCGTGCAGCACCACCTTGGGTGGGATCGGCAGTTCGTGGAAGGAGGACTCGTTGGAATCCATCTGGTAGCCGGCGGTATTGGGGTAGATCAGCAGATCGCCGATCTCCGCGGCGCGCGGCAGCGGCACGCGACGCCAGCTGAGCATGTCGGAATCCAGGCAGGTTGCCGCACCGACACTGGTCGGCGTCGGTGTGCCGGGTCGCCTTGGCCACAGCATCGGATCGGGCAGATATTCGCTGTCGAACCACTGCTCGGAGAGGCTCAGGCTGCTGCCGTCGACCGTGAGCAGCCGGTACGGCTGCCCGTGCGCGTGCCTGGTCTTGCTGCCCTGCACACGGAAGACGGTGCAGCCGGCGTGTGCGAGCAGGGCGCGTCCGGGCTCGATCGCGAGCCGGATGGCGTTGTCGCGCAGCCGACCGGCGAGATCGTCGTGGTGCAGGATCTGGGCCAGCATGGCCGGGCCGGGAGCGGGAAAGTGGTACGGATAGTACGAATCGAACGACTTGCCCGAGTGGAACCACTGCCTGCCGACCCGCTCGGTGAACTCCGCGGCCGCGTCGGCTGGAACGTAGTCGACGCCGAACCCGCCGCCGATCGACACGGTCGTGGCCGGATGCCCGAGCGTGCGCGCGTGCAGACACCGGGCGATCAGCTCGCCCGCCAGTTCGGCCCGCGCCACCGCGTCATACCCCGACAGGTGGAAGCTGAAGCCCTCCAGAAGAATCGAATCGTGGTCGCCGTGCAACGCGAGCGCGCCATCGATCTCGTCGGAGGTCATGCCGAACCGGCTCGCCGAGGCGGCAGGCAGCACTCGAAGCAGCACCCGCGCAGGCGCGGCAGGGGAGCCCAGTGCGGCGAGCCGCTCGAGCTCCGCGAGATCGTCCACGGCGATCAGCGCGCCGTGCCGGGTGGCCAGCCAGAGCAATTCGTCCGCCTTGGCCGGACCGGTCACCATCAGTTCGTCGCCGCGAATGCCATGAGCGAGCGCGCCGGTCAGCTCGCCGACACTGGAGACGTCCACGCCCGCGCCGTTTTCCGCGCAGGCCCGGGTGGCGCAGGCGGCCTTGTTCGCCTTCTTGCCGTAGTAGACGAAGCCGTGCACCCCGGCCCGCTCGAACGCAGCGCGGAATTCCCGGATGTTGTGCGCCACGCGCGGCGGGTACATGACGTGGAACGGGCCGCCGATCGCGAAGGCGATGTCGCCGAGCAGATTCGGGTCGTCGAGCAGGCGATGTTCCCACGGATCGAGATGCGCTGGCATCGGTGCCGCACTGACGGTGTCGTGCGCGGCGTTGCCGACGTTGTCCGTACCGCCTCGCGCCGGCACCGCGGCGGCGAGGACGACCGGGCCGCCGGCCGTGGGCGCCTCGCCGCCGAGGCCCGCCGTCAATCCCACAGGGGCACCTCCGTGCCACGGCCCTCCGCGATGGCCCGCTCCGCCAGGGCGTGGGCGACGGCGATGTCGGTGAGCACCAGCCCGCTGTTGTAGACGAAGATGCGCTCGTCGTCCGTGCGCCGCGCCACTGCGCGCCTGCTCAGGATCCGCGGCAGTTCCGCGTCCACCGAGCGCAGCGTCCCGTCCGGACCCACCATGTCGGTACCGGTCAGTGCCATCTGCTCGGCGCTGGTCGCGATCACACGATCGGCGTCGACCAGCGTCGAGGGCGCGAGCCCGTAGCCGACCAGCACGGCCACCGAACCCGGTGCGAGATCATCGGATTCGAGCGCGACCTCGGTACCAGGGCCCGCGGTGGCGAGGACGACGTCGGCGGTCGCCGCCGCGGCACGCGGATCCTGCACCGTCTCGAGCAAGGCGTGCGGGTAATGCTCGGCGAGCCTGCGGCCCACGGCTTCCAGTCCCTCCGGGTGCGTTCCGTACAGCATCAGCTTGCGCAGCTGCGGATTCGCGGCGAGCAGGTGTGGAAGGGCGTTGCGGCCCTGCGTTCCGGTGCCGATCAGCAGCACGCTTTCGGCTCCGCGGCGTGCGGTCTCGCGGACCAGCAGCGCCGACACCGCCGGTGTGCGCAGCGCGCCGACCCTGGCGCAGTCCATCATCGCGATCGGCGCACCGGTGGTGTCGTCGTAGAGCGTGATGGTCGTGTAGTACCGCTTGGTGCTGCGGTCGTGGCCGGGGTCGAATTTGTAGGAGGTCTTCATCGCCACCACCCGCCTACGGCCGTCCCGGCCGAGCATGGCGTAGGCGACCGACCAGCCGTCCGGGTTCGCGACGCTGAGCTTGCGCGGATTGTCCGAATCACCCGCGGCGAACGCCAGATACGCCTCTTCCACGGCGCGCACGACTTCGGCGGGTGTGATGGGCACGTCGGCCAGATCGCTGCGGCTCAACACCCGCAGCGGTGTGCTTCGGTCACGAGTGTTCAAGGGTTCCTCGATCATTCGGTACTACATCCCACTCATGAGTGCCACGCTCGATCGGCAGGGTGCCTGCCGATCGGAACGGGGCGACGATCCGTTGCCCGTAGCTATTCTCGTCGGCTTCCGCGGTCCGCCGCTGTCGTTCCGGGAGACGGATGTTCACCCGCTTCAGCCACCGATCGGTGCCGTCGTAGCGCGCGGTGAACGGCACGCGTCCGTGTACGGTGACGTCGTTGTCCACCAGCAGCACCTCGCCCGGAGCGAGCGCGGCGGTCACGCAGACGCGCTCCAGCTCCGCGGTGAGTCGTGCGTAGGCCGCGCGGAACTCGGGCGCGGCGTCGTCGAGCGGGGT
This sequence comes from Nocardia sp. NBC_00881, assembly GCF_045207455.1. NCBI lineage: Bacteria > Bacillati > Actinomycetota > Actinomycetes > Mycobacteriales > Nocardiaceae > Nocardia > Nocardia sp. NBC_00881. Next base: position 4,691,829 of record NZ_CP108798.1, on the reverse strand, counting down.
ATATGCCGGGTCGTAGCGGAGGGTCTGCTCGTCCGGGCCGGCCGCGCTCCAGAGTGTGGGTATCGGTGTAGCCGAGCACTTTTCGTATCCGCCACCGTAGGAGACGTCGGGCAGGATCGGCAGGACGGGTGTGCTCAGCAGCCCGCGTTGTTCGGCGGAGAGTTCGACCCGGCGCACCGACGACACTGTGGTGCCGACCAGTCCCGGGTTGCGCAGGCAGCCGAGCATCAGCAGGTGGGCACGCTCGGGATGGAACGCGTCCTCGGTGTGCGGGCTCAGCAGCGTCTTACTGCTGGCACCGGACTGCTCGTGCTCGTGGCCCGCCGCCGGGACGATGTTGTTGACCAGCCGCCCGCCCTGCTGGCCTTGCCAGCCGAACGGCTCACCCGCGCTGCGTGCGAGCAGCAGCATGACGAGGTCGAACTGGAGCGAGTTCGCGCGCGTCGCCGGCTCGCCACTCCATCGCGCGGCCTCGCGCCAGCTCGGCGGTGTAGGGCCGAATTCTTTGTCGGTCACGGGAAGACGGCTGACGATGGTCGCGCCATGCGCGGTAGCGGGCGGGCGCACGGCCTGGCGTACCTCGCGGGGAAGCTCCGCGACCCGGGCATCGATCTGCTCGATCAACGCCGGATGGGTGAGCGTGCGCGCGGCGTCGGCTTCGCCGAGGGTCGCGTCGAGTGTGGTGGATATTTCTCTGGCGAGCTCGCGCACCGCCTGGCCTGCGGCCGCGGGGAGCTCACGTCGTTCGACATTCTGCGGGTGAAGCGTCTTACGTTCGGAGAGAACGCTTTTCACCGGAGTGTCCCTTCTTCGCATAGGGTTTGACATGCAGGGTGACGATTCGATCTGCGAAGTTAGCCGTTCTCGCAGAGCCAAGCAAGGCTTACCTAAGCGCGCCGTGAAATATAGCCGAGTTGTATAACTGCGATGCGACCGAGGTTAGGCTGCCGATGGTCTTGGTGGAGCTGTTTTGGGCTTTGCGGGCGGTCTGCCCTGTCGCGCCATTTGTTGGCGGTACCGGGGAGTCTTCCGCATGATTAGGCTAGCCTGTCCTGATCCGTAACCTGAAATATGCCGGTGGGGCGCGGGATTCGTCCAGGAAGAAGGCAACGCAATGGGTTTGAATCGACGGCAGCTTTTGCAGTCGAGTCTCGGGGTGGGAGCGGTACTACTCGTCGCCGCGTGTTCGGACGGCGCGGAGGCGCCCGGCCCCGCCCGGCGTGGCGGCACACTGCGAGTCGGTGCGCTCGGCACCTCGGCGCGCATCGAACGTGATCCGCACGCCAACCTCAGCAACGATAGCGACTTCCTGATCACCTCGCTGGTCTACGACGCCTTGACCGTGCCGGGAGCCGACCCGAATGTCGCACCGCGCCTCGCCACCCGGTGGGAGCCGGACGCCGATCGGCGCCGCTGGAGCTTCACCCTGGCCGACGGCGCGACCTTCCACGACGGGACGCCGGTCACCTCGGAGGACGTGGTGTGGTCGCTGCGCCGACTGCGGACGGTCGGCGGAGCCTCGAAAATGCCGGTGGCGGTGGAGGAAATCACCACCGACGGGCCGAATCGGGTACTGCTCGCGGTCCCCGAGCCGAACACCCAGCTTCCGCTACTGCTCCGACTGATGACTTTCACCGTCAAGAAGGAGACCGCGGACTTCACGAAGGCTGTCGGCACCGGACCGTTCCGCCTGGAGTCCTATCAGGGCGGCAACGCGCGGCTGGTGCGCAACGACCAGTGGCACGGCACGCCGCCGCTGCTGGACGCGATCGAGGTCACCATGTTCGAAAGCGTGACCGCACTCGGCAACGCCGTGCTCGGCGGACAGATCGACCTCGCCTCCAACGTGGGCGCCATCGCGGGCCGTGCCGCGGAAAGGCGCGGCGATTTGGCGGTGATCCGTCGCGCGAACGACACCATGGTCGGGGTAGCCATGCGCACTTCTGACGGGCCCTTCGCCGACGTGCGGGTTCGTACCGCGCTGCGGCTCGGTGTCGACCGCAAGGCCCTGGTAAATCAGGTGCATTCCGGTTACGGCACGGTCGCCAATGACATTCTGGGCACCGGTGACCCGGTCTACGACACCTCGATCGCGCAGCGCACCCGCGATGTCGACCGCGCGAAATCCTTGCTGCGCGACGCGAATTTCGACACCGGACGCAGCTATCCGCTGGTCACCAAGGCCGAGGCGCCCGGCGAGGTCGAATCGGCGAAGGTGATCGCCACCCAACTCGCCGAGATCGGTGTGCGGCTCGGTGTCGTCCCGCAGGAACCCAACGCCTTCTACGATCAGACCTGGCTGAAGGCCCCGCTCTACACGGTCTCCTGGGGCACCAACGATTCCACGCTGTTTTTCGCGAGCAAGCTGATGACGAACGGATCCAACCGCAACGAAACCGATTTCAAAGAAGCCGGTTTCGATGCCGCGACGGTCAAAGCGCTGGGTGCACACACCGACTCCGAGTACATCGCGGCCAGTCGTGACCTACAACGCATCCAATACGACCGCGGCGGATACCTGGTGTGGGGGATGGCCGACGGCATCGACATCGCCACCACCCGGGTGCGCGACCTGCCGACGCTCGGCGGGTTCGCCAGGGTCCAGCTGGAACGAGCCTGGCTGGCGGAGTGATCTCCTTCGCACGACTCCTCATCCGGCGTGTCACCCTCCTGGTGACGCTGCTGGCGACTGTGTTCGTGGCCGTGGACCTGCTGCCGGGCAACACCGCCCGTGCCGTTCTCGGTCGCGATGCCACGCCGGAACTGATCGCGGCCAAGGAGCGCGAACTCGGTGTGGACCGACCGCTGGCGGTGCGCTTCTGGAACTGGATATCCGGCGTCGCGACCGGCGATTTCGGCCGTACCGCACGGGGGCGTTCGGTCAACGAATTGCTGGTCGACAAGTTCCCGCCGACGCTGCTGCTCGGCGGAACGGCCCTCGCGGTGACCGTGCTGGCGTCGCTGGTACTCGGCGCGTGGTGGGCGGTGCGGCAGGGCGGTGCCTCGACGCGGCTGTTACAGCCCGTGACGACGATGGCGGTCGCGGTCCCCGAGTTCGTCGTCGCGACCTTGCTGATTCTGGTGTTCGCGCTGGCGCTCGGCTGGTTGCCCCCGGTCACCATCACCGGCCGGTCCGGGTTCCCGTCCCGTCCCGACATGCTGGTGCTGCCGGTGCTCGCGCTGGCGGTGCCGCAGATCGGCTGGAACACTCGGGTGGTGCGCGCCGCGCTGGCCGACGCGGCTCAGGCGCCGCACGTGGAAAGCGCGGTACTGGATGGGATTTCGACCCGCGTTGTCCTCGCGCGGCACGTCCTGCCGTTCGCACTGCCGACGATCGTCGCCAGTTTCGCCACCACGGTCGGGATGATGCTCGGCGGCTCACTGGTGGTGGAGACCATCTTCAACTACCCGGGCCTCGGGGCGGTGCTGGCCGGCTCGGTCGGCGACCGCGATACCTCGGTGGTCGCCGCGGTGGTCGCGCTATCCGGCGTAGTCATCATGGGCATGCTCGCTATCGCCGACGGCATTCGGGCTTGGTCGCTGCGGGGGACCCGATGACCGGTCTTCGTTCGATCCACACTGCTGGTCCGCCGAAGCGACGGCTCCGGATATGGACTATCGTGCCCGCCCTGCTGATCACCGTGCTCGCGGTACTCGGGCCGACGCTGGCGCCGCGCCCGGCCGAGGAGGCAGTGGGTATACCGTTCGGCGATCCCGGCGACAGCGCGTGGCTCGGCACCGACCGGCTCGGCAGGGACGTGGTCAGCCAACTGTTGTTCGGCGGTTGGGGACTGCTGCTGCTGTCGGCGGTTATCGCGGTGGTGGTGACCGGGTTGTCCTGCGTGCTCGGCGCGGTCGTCGCGCTGCGCCCGCGGATCGGGGCCGTGATCGAACTGGGCACCGACTTCGTCATTCTGCTGCCCGCGGTACTCGGCATCCTGCTGGTGCTGACCTCCTGGCCGGACGCGGGCGTCTATGGGCTGATCATCGTGGCACTGCTTTTCGGGGTTCCATATTGTGGGCGGGTTTTCGCGGCTGCGGCCGCGGGGGTAGCGGCGTCGGGATACGTGGAAAGTGCGGAGGCCGGCGGTGAGTCGCTGCCCCACCTGGTCTTCCGGGAAGTCATCCCGAATCTGCGTGCCGTGCTGGCGACTCAGCTCGGCCTGCGTTTCGTCGCGGCGGTCTACCTGGTGAGCACTGCGTCGTTTCTGCAGCTGCCCACCACGCTGGGTGCGAGCAACTGGGCGGTCATGGTGCGCGAAAACGCCTCGGGGATGCTGCTCAATCCCTGGGCGGCGCTGGCACCCGGTCTGGCGATCGCGATCGTCGCGGTGAGCGTGAACCTGGCGGTGTCCGCGTTCGGTCAGGAGGAGCGGACATGAAAATCGCTACGAGCCTTGTCGTCGCCCCTGTGGCGAAGGTTGATTCGTACCGGTCCGGCTGCCGTCGGGGTGCGGAAATTGAGTGATCTCGTCCTGGTCGACAGGCTGACCGTGCTCGCTTCGAACGGGCAGAAATTGGTCGGTCCAGCGACCTTCCGGATACCTGCGGGCACGGTCACCGCGCTCACCGGGCCGTCCGGATCGGGCAAGACCACGGTGATGCGTGCGCTGCTCGGCCGGCTGCCGTCCGTCACGGCCCGGGCCACGGGGACGGCCTCGGTCGCCGGAAACGATGTGTTCTCGCTGAATCATGTTGCATTGCAACGTTTCCGGCGTATGCACATCGCCTATGTCGGGCAAGACCCCGGGTCGGCGCTGAACCCGCTGCTGCGGGTGCGCGCACTCCTGCGCGAGGTCGCGCCGGACGCAGCCATGGCCACCCTGGTCGACACCCTCGCGTTGGTCGGCCTGTCGGCGGAGTACCTGCGCCGCCGTCCGAGCGAACTTTCCGGTGGCCAGCAACGCCGAGTCGCCCTCGCCAGGGCGCTGATCCGCGACACCGGCGTATTGGTGCTGGATGAACCACTCGCCGGGTTACACGGCGCCCTGCGCACCGACATCGCGGGACAGCTGGTCGACATAGCGCGGCGACGTTCGGCGGCGATCCTGCTGTCCGGCCACGACACCACCCTCGTGCACTCGATCGCCGACCAAGTCGTCGAACTCGGCGCCGTCACCGACCTGACCGAGGCCGGGCCGCCACGAGCACTGGTTCCCTCCGGCCATCCTGAGGGGCGAACAGCGAAGTTTCGGGACGGAACCGGCACTCAGTCGAGAATCGCGGACGCTTTCGTCGAAACAGCGCACGCCTCGCCGGTCGTCACGTTGCCCGACCGAGCCCCCGGGGTGCCGGTATTGCTCGACACGGATTCGGTCGGCGACCGGGCAGGCGATCATCCGATCGGCACCGACGCAGACCTGGTCCGCAACGGACGGCGTGGTTCGCTCGGCGCCGCCGTGAAGGACGGATTCGGCCAGGACGAATTCGCCTTGCGCGCACAGGGTATCGGCGCATCGGTCGATGGCCACCAGGTGCTCGCCGACGTCGGTTTCGAGCTGTGCGCAGGCGCGGCCCTCGCCGTGGTCGGCGCGTCCGGCGCGGGCAAGACCACCTTGGCCCGCGTCGTCGCGGGTCTGCATCGCTGCGCGACCGGATATCTCGAACTGCGCGGCGCGCCGATCTCGGTGGGTCGGGGACGGCGAATCTCGCACGGCGCAGGGGGTATCCAGCTGGTCACCCAGAATCCGCGATCGGCTCTCAACCCGCGCCGCACCGTCGCGCAAACCCTCGGCCGTCCGCTGCGTCGCATCGGCGGCGTCCCGAGACGACGACTGCCACAGCACATCACCGAGCTCCTCGCCTCGGTCGAACTGCCCGCCGACCTGGCCGGTCGCTACCCGCACGAGCTTTCCGGTGGCCAACGTCAACGAATCGCCCTGGCCCGGGCCCTCGCCGCCGAACCAGCTGTGCTGCTCTGCGACGAGATCACCTCGGCCCTCGACCACACCACCGCTGCCTCGATCATGGCTCTCCTCGACCGCGTCCGCGCCGACCACGGCACCGCGCTGCTGATCATCAGCCACGACATGGGCTTGGTTGCCGAACACTGCTCTCGCCTTCTCGTCCTCGACCACGGTCGCGTCGTCGAGTCGGGTGACACCGGAACCGTTCTCGCCGCGCCGACCCGTACCGCTACCCGCGAGCTACTCGGCTGAGGCTGCCGCGCGGAACGAGTATCCGGCGCCGACCGATGGGGTCGCCGGCGACGGTTCCTTCGGCGATCGACGGTGGGCCCTGGCGCAGGCGCCCATCTGGATGATGGAAGGTGTGTTCCTGAAGAAGACCGGCGCCTTGGCCGCCGCCATGGTGATCCTCGCGCTCGCCGGTTGCGGGATCGATCGCGACCACACCCCGATCCCGGAGGGGATTCCGCCCGGCCCGGGCACCCCGCTGCCCGTCATCGACCTGGACGCGCCCGGGCGCACTGCCGTCCAGCTGCGCGGCTGGGCCGACGAGCAGGTTGATCGGCTGGGCATTCCCGCCGTCGCGCTGGAGGCATACGGCTACGCGGCGGCGGTACTGGCCAGGGCACGTCCCGACTGCGGCATCGCGTGGACGACGCTCGCGGGCATCGCCAGCGTGGAGAGCAAGCACGGCACCCACCGCGGGGCGGAGGTCGGCGCCGACGGCACGGTCCGCCCGCCGATCATCGGGGTCGCGCTGGACGGCTCGCCCGGCGTCGCGCTGGTCGAGGACACCGATGCTGGTGCGCTCGACGGCGATCCGGTTTTCGACCGAGCCGTCGGTCCGTTGCAGTTCATTCCGGAAACCTGGAAGCGCTGGGGCGTCGACGCCAACGGCGACGGGGTCGCCGACCCACAGAACATCGACGACGCAGCGCTCACCGCGGCCCGCTACTTGTGCACCAGCGGCGGCGATCTCACCTCCGAGCACGGCTGGCGGCAGGCGTTGCTCACCTACAACCAGTCGCTCAGCTACTTGCACACGGTGCGCGATTGCGCCGCCGTCTACAGCGTCGGGCGCAGAGCGTGATCCGCCGCTCGCCGGAGTGCCGGTTACCGAGCCGGCCGCGAGGACGATAGGCTCGCAGCGCACGGCCAATCCCGTGAGACCTACCGTGTCCGCAGCCGAAGGAGTGTCGTTTTCGTGGCCATCATCGAACAGGTCGGAGCTCGCGAAATCCTTGATTCGCGCGGAAATCCCACCGTGGAGGTCGAGATCGCCCTCGACGACGGCACCCTGACCAGGGCGGCCGTGCCGTCCGGGGCGTCTACCGGCGAGCACGAGGCTGTCGAGCTGCGCGACGGTGACGAGCGGTACGGCGGCAAGGGTGTGCGTAAGGCCGTCGAGGGTGTGCTCGACGAGGTCGCGCCGGCAGTCATCGGTCTGGACGCGGTCGAGCAGCGCACCGTCGACCAGGTGCTGCTCGACTTGGACGGCACCCCCGACAAGTCCCGCCTCGGCGCCAACGCTCTGCTGGGCGTTTCGCTGGCCGTGGCCCGCGCGGCCGCCGAGTCCTCGGGTCTGGAGTTGTTCCGCTACCTCGGTGGCCCGAACGCCCACGTGCTGCCGGTGCCGATGATGAACATCCTCAACGGCGGCGCGCATGCCGACACCGGCGTCGACGTACAGGAGTTCATGGTCGCCCCGATCGGCGCGCCGACCTTCAAGGAGTCGCTGCGCTGGGGTACGGAGGTTTACCACGCGCTCAAGTCGGTGCTGAAGGCCAAGGGCCTGGCCACCGGCCTCGGCGACGAGGGCGGCTTCGCCCCCGACGTGGCAGGCACCCGGGACGCGCTGGATCTGATCAGCTCGGCGATCGCGAAGACCGGCCTGAGGCTGGGCAGTGACGTGGCGCTCGCGCTCGACGTCGCGGCCACCGAGTTCTACACGACGGGCAGCGGCTACAAGTTCGAGGGCAGTCTGCGTTCGGCCGAGGAGATGGCGCGGTTCTACGCGGAACTGCTCACCGACTACCCACTGGTCTCCATCGAGGACCCGCTGTCGGAGGACGACTGGGACGGCTGGGTGGCGCTGACCGACGAGATCGGCGACAAGATCCAGCTGGTCGGCGACGACCTGTTCGTCACCAACCCGGAGCGCTTGGAAGAGGGCATCGCCAAGGGCGCGGCCAACGCGCTGCTGGTCAAGGTGAACCAGATCGGCACGCTCACCGAGACTTTGGACGCCGTCGAGCTGGCCCACCGCAACGGCTACAAGACCATGATGTCGCACCGATCCGGCGAGACCGAGGACACCACCATCGCCGATCTCGCCGTCGCGGTCGGCAGTGGTCAGATCAAGACGGGTGCTCCCGCGCGCAGCGAGCGTGTGGCCAAGTACAACCAGCTGCTGCGCATCGAGGACGCACTCGGGGATTCGGCGCGCTATGCGGGCGACGTCGCGTTCCCTCGATTCGCGTTCGAGGGCTGACCCCGCGGTACGACCTGACATGACGGAGCGACGTGCGCGTGGTACCAGTCCAGCCGGACGCGGAGACCGCCGCACGTCGCGTGCCACCAGATCGCGCCCGGCCGACGCCGCGGCCAAGCGCAGCCGCAGGCGGGCCGACTCCGCGGAGAAGAAGCCGGGGCCGCGCAAGAGCGAACGGGGTTCCGCGGGCGACAAGCACGACCACACCATCCTCGGGCTGTCTACCGGCAAGGCGGTAATCCTCGCGATCGTGGTGTGCGCGCTCGCCCTCACCCTCGCCGTGCCGATGCGCACCTACTTCACCCAGCGTGCCGAGGCAGCCCAGCTGGCGCAACAGCGCGACGAGCTGGAGGCCGACCTCGCGCGGTTGCGCGATCGCCGTGCGCAGCAACAGGATCCCGCCTACATCCGCTCGGAGGCCCGGGACCGGCTTCGTCTGGTGCTGCCCGGCGAGACGCCGTACATCGTGCAGGTGCCCGGCATCGAGGCACCCGCGCCGCCCGCGGCGCCCACCAAGTTCAGGGAGCCCGATCCCTGGTACACCCAGCTGTGGCGCAGCATCTCCGAGCCGCAGCCGACGCCCGCGGCCGCGCCGCCAGGACGGGAAGGACCCAGGTGACCGCACCGAACGACCAGGATCTCGCGATCATCGCCGAGCAGTTGGGCCGTGCACCGCGCGGTGTGCTTGCCATCGCTTACCGCACCCCGGATGGGCTCCCGGCCGTTGTGAAGACCGCCCCTCGGCTGCCGGACGGTACCCCTTTCCCGACCCTCTACTATCTGACCGATCCCCGGCTCACCGCGGAGGCGAGCAGGCAGGAATCCGCCGGTGTGATGCGCGAGATGACTGAACGGCTCGGCGCCGACCCGGAATTGGCCGCCGGCTACCGCGCGGCGCATGAGAGCTATTTGGCCGAGCGCGACGCGATCGACTCGCTCGGCACCGATTTCACCGGTGGCGGGATGCCCGAGCGGGTCAAGTGCCTGCACGTCCTGATCGCGCACTCGCTGGCCAAAGGGCCGGGCGTGAACCCGCTCGGTGACGAGGCGGTGGCGCTGGCCGCCGACCACGGCTTGCGCGGCACCGCTATTCCGGCGGACTGGCCGAAGTACGAGCCGAGCGGCCCACGAGACAAGGAAGTGCGGTAATGAGTAACCGGGTAGCCGCCGTCGACTGTGGCACGAACTCCATCCGACTGCTGATCGCCGACGTGCTCGGCGACGGCCGCTTGGCCGACGTGCACCGAGAGATGCGGATCGTCCGCCTCGGGCAGGGGGTCGACGCGACCGGCTCGCTCGCGCCGGAGGCGATCGAACGCACCCGCGTCGCCTTGGCCGACTACGCGGCGCTGATGCGCGAGGCAGGTGTCGGCCGGGTGCGGATGGTCGCTACCTCCGCGACCCGGGACGCCGCCAACCGCGAAGATTTCTTCGCCATGGCGCGTGCCGAACTCGGCATAGTGGTGCCGGGCGCCGAAGCCGAGGTGATTACCGGTGACGAAGAGGCTCGGCTGTCGTTCGCCGGCGCGATCGGCGAATTATCAAGCGAGTCAGCACCTTTCGTGGTCGTAGACCTGGGCGGCGGCTCGACCGAGCTGGTGTTCGGCGACAATGCGGGCGTGCGGGCCGCCTATTCCGCCGACATCGGCTGTGTCCGGATCACCGAGCGCTGCCTCACCGGCAATCCGCCGACGGCCGACCAGATCGCGGCAGCTCGCGCATTCGCCGCCGAGCGACTGGCGGAAGCGTTCGCGCGTGTTCCCGTGGAGGGGGCACATACGTGGGTCGGTGTGGCGGGCACGATGACCACCATCGCCGCGGTCGCGCTCGACCTCCCCGAATACGACGCGAAGAAGGTTCATCTCGCGCGGCTGACACTGGACCAAGTCCGCGCCGTCTGCGACCGGCTGATCGCCATGGACCACGACCAGCGCGCCGCCCTCGGCCCGATGCACCCGGGCCGGGTCGACGTGATCGGTGGCGGCGCGGTCATCACGGAGGTACTCGCGGAGGAATTATCCCGTCGCGCCGGAATTTCCGAGCTGGTCGTCAGTGAACACGACATTCTCGACGGCATCGCACTGTCCATCGCCTGAGCATCCCCTGAACAGGGGCGCGGCGCTCAGGCACGGGAGGTGTCCTGATCCTGATCGCCATCGGCTGTGTCGCGCGATCTGCCGACCACGATGTCGGCGAGCCTGGACAAGGATTCCTGATTGCGCGGCAGCAGCAGCAGTTCCTGGATGATGTCGGGCACCCACGTGCCCGGGCCGTGCTTGGTGTGCTCGTGCATGCGGACCCGGGTCCGGCCGGGTGCCGTCTCGGTGAGTTCCAACCGGATCCACGCGGAGCCGAACGGTCGGAGCTTGGCCTCCAGTTCCAGCAGTCGCGGCGGATCGACCGCACTGACCTGCGTGATGTCGTCCACCGTGAATGGCCACACACCGGCGCGGTAGTGCAGCCGGGTGCCCTCCGCGGGCCAGCCGGGGTCGACGTCGCGGATATGGGTGGCACCGACCACCCAGGCCGCGTACGACCAGCCGTCGGAAAGGACAGCGAAGGTGTCTTCCGCCGATGCCTGCACCATGTGTTCGACGTGGGCCATAAGCACAACGCTTTCTGGGCGGGGGCTGATCGTGGTGGATTCGCCGGCTGCCTCCTGAATGCCCGGCCGCGGAAGGGACAAACGTTCACAACGTTCAGTCTCAGTTGCCTGCGGAATCGATGACCTGCGTGCGATCGTTCGGGGATGGTTGAAGCGGCAACATCGCAGGAATCAGCGGAGACCCGAGCGCTGTTCGGCCACCCGATCGGGCTGGTCAACCTCTTCGGAGTGGAGCTGTGGGAGCGTTTTTCGTTCTACGGGATGGTCACCATTCTCGGGTACTACCTGTACTACTCGGCGACCGACGGCGGTCTGGGTCTGGCCAAGGACACCGCGGTCGGCCTCGTCGGCGCCTACGGCGGTCTGGTCTACCTGTCCACGGTGCTCGGCGGCTGGATAGCCGACCGGCTGCTCGGCATGGAAAGAACCCTGCTCTACGGCGGCGCCGTGGTCATGGCCGGGCACATCGCGCTGGCCGTGCTGCCCGGACTGGCCGGCGTCGGGGTCGGTCTGGTGCTGGTCGCGCTCGGCAGCGGTGGGCTGAAGGCGAACGCGTCCTCGCTGCTCGGCACCCTCTATTCGAAGGGGGACGCGCGCGCCGACGGCGGGTTCACGCTGTTCTATCTGGGCATCAATCTCGGCGCGTTTTTCGGCCCGCTGCTCACCGGTCTGCTGCAGACCGATCTCGGCTTCCATTTCGGCTTCGGCGCGGCAGCGATCGGTATGGCGCTCGGCCTCACCCAGTACATGGTGTTCCGCCGTAACCTCGGCACGCACGGCCGCGCGGTGCCGAACCCGCTCTCGCGTAACGCTGTCGGGCCGTTGGTGGCCGGAGCGGTCGGGGCTGCGATGCTCGTCGCGGTGGTGTGCGTGACCGGCGTGGTCACGCTGGACAACCTGCCCGAGGTGACGACCGGCGTCATTGTCGCCGCTTCGGCCGGGTACTTCGCTGTGCTGCTCACCAGCGCCAAGGTCACCCAGCTCGAGCGCAGCCGGGTGCGCGCGTTTCTTCCACTGTTTCTCGCCAATGCGGTGTTCTGGTCGCTGTTCAAGCAGATCTTCACGGTGCTGGCGGTCTACTCCGACGAACGGATGAACTGGAACATCTTCGGTTGGACCGCGCCCTCGAGCTGGATCGGTTCGGTCCAGCCGGTATGGGTCCTGCTGCTGTCGCCGCTGTTCGCGCTCCTCTGGACCACGCTGGGGCAGCGCGCACCGAGCACGCCGCGGAAATTCGCGCTCGGCGTGATCGGCATGGGTGCCGCGTTCTGGTTGTTCGTGCCCATGTCCGGCACCACCGGACGAGCCGTGCCCGCACTGCTCGTGCTGGCGATCATGGCCGTGTTCGCGATCTCCGAACTGCTGCTTTCGCCTGTCGGTCTCGCGGCTACGACTCGACTGGCACCGGAAGCTTTTCGGGCTCAGATGATGGCATTGTATTTTTTCTCTGTTGGCCTCGGAACGTCGATGTCGGGTACTTTGGCTCGGTTCTATGACCCAGGCCACGAATTCGCCTACTTCGGTATCACCGGGACGGTCGTGGTGTGTGCGGGGTTGCTCGTCGCCGCTATCGCGCCGTGGATCAGCAGGTTCATGGCGGGCGTGCACTAGCGCTGTCGAGGCGAACAGATGCTCGACAGCATTATGAAGGAGGACGTGTGACGAACCCCAGGCCTAGAGCCGGCACGACGGGTGATGTCTCGTCTCGATGGGGCGGTCTGTTCCGCACCAAATCCGTCGAACAGTCTATCCGTGACACCGACGAACCCGACTCGAAACTACGCAAGGACTTGACCGCCTGGGATCTCACCGTTTTCGGTGTCGCCGTGGTGGTCGGCGCGGGCATCTTCACGCTCACCGCCCGCACCGCGGGCGACGTCGCGGGTCCCTCCATCTCGATCGCCTTCGTCTTCGCCGCGATCGCCTGCGGGTTGACCGCGCTCTGCTATGCCGAATTCGCCTCCACCGTCCCCGTGGCGGGCAGCGCGTACACGTTCTCCTACGCCACCTTCGGCGAGATCGTCGCCTGGATCATCGGCTGGGACCTGATCCTGGAGTTCGCGCTCGCCGCGTCGGTGGTGGCCAAGGGCTGGTCGCAGTACCTCGGTGAGGTGCTCGGCACCACCTCGCCGGTCGCGCACTTCGGCCCCGTGTCGTTCGATTGGGGCGCGGTGCTGCTGATCGCGGTGCTCGGCGTGCTGCTCGCGACGGGTACCAAGGTGTCCTCGCGGGTGTCGGCGGTGGCGGTGGCCATCAAACTCGGCGTGATCGCGCTCGTGCTGATCGTCGGCTGCACCCACTTCAAGGCCTCGAACCTCACGCCGTATATCCCACCGTCCCAGGCCGGGAAGGAAGGTGAGGGCCTGCGGCAGTCGCTGTTCTCCTATCTGACCGGCGCCGGGCACAGCAACTTCGGCTGGTACGGCCTGCTCGCCGCGGCCAGCCTGGTGTTCTTCGCGTTCATCGGTTTCGACGTCGTCGCCACCACCGCGGAGGAGACCAAGAACCCGCAGCGCGCGGTCCCGCGCGGCATCCTCGGCTCGCTGCTGATCGTCACCATCCTGTACGTCGCGGTGTCGCTCGTACTCACCGGCATGGTGCCCTACACCGAGCTGACCGGCAAAAACGCCACATTGGCCACGGCGTTCGCCATCCATGGCGCGACCTGGGTGAAGAACATCATCTCGATCGGCGCACTGGCCGGACTCACCACCGTCGTGATGGTGATGTTCCTCGGGCAGACCCGCGTGCTCTTCGCGATGGCGCGCGACGGCCTTATGCCGCGCAAACTTGCCCACACCGGCAAGAAGGGCACGCCGGTGCGCATCACCGCCGTCGTCGGCGTGGGGTGCGCTCTGCTGGCCGGTTTCGTGGACTTCGGCACCCTGGAAGAGATGGTCAACATCGGAACGCTCTTCGCCTTCGTGCTGGTCTCGATCGGCGTCCTCATCCTGCGCCGCACCCGCCCCGACCTGCCGCGCGGCTTCCGCGTTCCGCTCGTTCCGCTGGTCCCGGTCCTCGCGGTGCTGGCCTGCCTGTGGCTGATGCTGAACCTGTCGGTGGAGACCTGGCTGCGCTTCCTGGTCTGGATGGCTATCGGCTTCGTCATCTACTTCACCTATTCCCGCCGTCACTCCCTGCTCCGGCAGACCCCCGCCGAGTAGCCCGCGAGCGGGACATGGCGGTGGCGGACCCGAGAAAGCCCCACCACCATGTCCCGGTCGGGGAGCGGGGGATAGCCTGGCGCGGTGTCGCAGCGTGAGTTGGTTGTTCTCGGGACCGCTAGCCAGGTCCCGACGAAACAGCGAAACCACAACGGTTACCTGCTTCGGTGGGATGACGAGTCGGTTCTGTTCGATCCGGGCGAGGGAACGCAGCGGCAGATGACGTATGCCGGTGTCACCGTCACCGGTCTCACCCGTATCGGCATCACCCATTTCCACGGCGACCACAGTCTCGGGCTGGCCGGAGTGGTGCAGCGGATCAATCTCGACCGAGTGCCGCATCCGGTCGACGTGTGGTTCCCGGCCTCGGGCACCCAGTACTACGACCGACTCGTCAACGCGACCTCCTACTATCACCGCGCCGAGCTGCGACCTCACCCGGTCATCGGCCCGGGCGTGGTGGACCTGCCCGGCACGCCTTTCACGATCACCGCGGCCCGGCTCTCCCATCCGGTCGACACTTTCGGCTACCGGCTCAGCGAGCCGCCCGGCCGCCGCATCCTGCCGGACCGGTTGCGCGCCCTCGGTCTGCGCGGCCCGGTCATCTCCGAACTGCAACAGCAGGGCAGCATCGAATTCGCGGGTCGCACAATCACTCTGGACGAGATCAGCGAGCCGCGCCCCGGCCAGAACTTCGCCTTCGTCATGGACACCCGGCTCTGCGCCGGCGTTCAGGAACTGGCCGCCGACGCCGACATGCTCGTCATCGAGGCCACCTTCCTGGACGCCGACGCCCACCTGGCCACGGAATACGGCCACCTCACCGCGGGCCAGGCCGCCAGGGCCGCCGCCGACGCAGGCGTCCGCACCCTCGTCCTCACCCACTTCTCCCAGCGCTACCGCGACCTCGATGAGCACCTGACCGAAGCAGCGAAGTACTTTCCCGGCGAAATCCACATCGCCGCCGACCTCACGCGAATCCCGCTGCCACCCCGCCGCTGAACTTTCGTCCCATCGAATTCGGCCGCCGACGCTAACGCTTGGCCGCCGCCAACGATCTAGTTATCTGGGACGCCCGCCAACACCGAGCCGAACGACCAGTCCGCACCGATCGCACCACCGAACCGACCACTACCTCGGCAACGGCCACGCCCCGCCACCCGACGAACACTCGGGATTCCGGTACACCCGTACGACTCGGTACGCTGTCCCGGACGGCCCCCATAGCCCAATTGGCAGAGGCAGCGGACTTAAAATCCGCCAAGTGTCGGTTCGAGTCCGACTGGGGGCACCGGTGGTACTTGCGCAACGGTGCAGGTAGAAGGCGTAACCGGGAACTCTAGGCCGGTCTGGATTTCGACTCTGCCCACATTCTGCCCACAACCTTCTCAAGCTTTCTGGCTACGGCCTCTAGATCGTCGTCGAACAGATCGGCGTACACGTCCAGCGTCATGGCCGCCGAAGCGTGTCCGAGCATCCTTTGAATGGCCTTCACATTCGCACCTGACGCCACTGCCAAGCTGGCCGCAGTGTGCCGCAGGTCGTGTGCAGTGACCCGAGGAAACGTCTCGTCGATCTTCCTGCACCGACTCACAGCCCCGGATAACCACGAGTCATGCGACGACGGGGGGCCGAGATGCTTCCCCTTCGACGATGGCCATAGCAGGTCTTCGCGTCCCTTGCCTTCACAAGATCGCGCCAGTTCGGTAGCCACAGTCTTCGGCAGAGGCACAGTTCGATGCTTATGCGACTTCAGTGAACCGACATGTGTCTCACTGCCGACACGTACGGCGTTCTCGTGCAGCACGGCTGTTCGGCGAAGGAAATCGATATCCTGCACTCGCAGGCCCGCCGCCTCACCCCAGCGCAGCCCGACAAGGGACAGCAGCAGGACTAGTGACCCGTAGCGGCCGGACTCCTGCGCCAGCATCACCATTTGTTTCGCCGTGAGGTACTTGTTCGGTGCGCGGCGCTTCGGTGGCAGCTTGACCTCACGTGCCGGATTGCTGGCGAGCTGTCGATCGCGTACGGCGTCATCCAATATGCGCGCCAGTACCGAATGCGCGTCTCGGACTAATGATGGGCTCCGCCTCAACGACAGCTCAGCTATCCATGATTGGACCCCGCTGTGCTTGATCGCGTTGATCCGAGTGCGGCCCCAAACAGGCTCGACGTGCACCTTCCATGCGGACTCGATCGAGTGCAACGAGGACGGTTTCACGTGTGCGCCTTGACGTTTCAGCCAATCAGGTCCGAGTTCGCCGATTGTGACCCGTCCGGCAGTCGGGGGGATGTAGCTGCCCATGAGCTTGTCGACCTCGACAGTGTTGGCGAACCGCTCGGCGTCGACCTTGCGCTTGAAGCCGCGCTTGTCGGTCTGCTTGCCGTCCGGCTTGCGGTAGCGGACGCGGTAGCGCTTCCCTGACTTGGTCTCGTAGGGCTCAATTGTCGCCACGGTGCGAGTCTTCCTGTCGTTTAATTGCTTGAGACAGTTCGTCTTTCAGTACACGAGCGATGCGCCCGCGCTTCTGTTTGCTTGCATCCTCACCCGCTCTGGCATCGCGTTCTTCGGTGAATCCTCGGCCCCAGAGCTTGAGCGCTTCGACTACAAGGCTCGTGGACGAGATGCCGACATCCTTCGCCGCGCGCACTTCCGCGCCTGTCGCCTTGCGAAGTTCTTTGTGCAGGTCTTCCTCATCGACCCCTTGCCACTGTTCAGGATTGTCGAAGAACCCGCGGACAAGGTCCGTGGAAGCCTCCGCGACAGACAGGGGGACGCCCGATGCTGTGATCTCGACCGGCTCGGCTGAGAAGAATCGCGTCAGATCCTCGGCGGGAATCGACACGGTGTCGTTGAGTTCGACACGCCCCTCGCATTGGAGGAGGTCCACCAACGTGACCGGACGGCCGAGAAGGGTCCGAAAGGCGATCGTCAGCGCAATCAGAGTCGGCACGGTAGGACTCGTTCGGCCAGCCTCGAGGTCTGCAACGCGGCCGGAGTTCCACTTGAGTCCTGCCCATTGTGCGTGGCTTGCAAGCCGTTCGGCGGTGTGATCGCCGCGTAGACGTTTGGCGTTCTGACCGACTATCTCGGCCACGGTCGACTCGTGGTCACTGGCGTTTTCCCTGGCTGTCATGGGTGGTCACATTAGTCGGGTTACCGAGTGTTGACAAGAGTGAACCTCGGTGCTTTCATTGTTCTCATTACTCGCCATACCGATTAACGAGAGGCTCGGACATGACCGAGAGGTATCACCGGTCGCCGCTGGCGACGCCGAAAGAGGTTGCCGAATTCCGGCGGACCACAGTCGCCGCACTAGCACAGGAGCGTTACCGGGGTACCGGGCCAGCGTTTCTATCCCTGGGTAGGCGCATTTTCTACACCTGGGAGTCCGTCGACGCCTGGGTGGATGCCAACACCAGGAAGCCGGGGGCCGCGTGACGGTCGACCGGACCTACCCCAAGACCAAGCGGCCCGGGAGCGGCGGCCACCGCTACCCGGGCCATCGACGACCACCCCAACTCACAGGAGAAGAAGTCATGTCTAACTTTACTCACCACGCCCGCCGGTTCGAGGCCGAAGACTTATCCGAACGGCAGAGCGAGGGGCTCTCGTGCATCGACTGTGATCGAGACCTGGACGTTCCGGGGCTCATGTCTCAGCCCGCCGGGTTCGGCCCTCGTGGACAGGTCTTTTCGTGCTGTGAGTGCGTCGAATGGGATGCCGCAGCGACCCGGGCGACATGCGCCGGAATCGCCGATGCCCTCGCGACCGAAGGGCGTGCATTGACCGTGGGTGAGCTGATGGTCATCGCGCGAATGCTCGGCGTCTCGGCTGCCGAGTTACTAGATCGCGAGCACGAAAGGTTGATCACCCCCCTGTAATTCGAAAAAGGGCCTGCACCCAGTAGTCGGCCCGGCGAGTAGGAACCAACACCCGCCGGGCCGTACATCGAAAATTCAGGAGTTTTCCGATATGACCAATTCTAATGCGCCTGGCGCCGACTTCCTCGAAAGCGGTTCGGAGCTGCCAGAGGACTGTGACGCGCCTGTCCTCGCCGTGTCGAGCCGGAAAAGCGTAGTCGCTGCCCGGTCAGCGGGAATATATGCGGTCTGCCCTGAGCCGAATGGTTCGACCGAATGGGCGAGAGGTCGGACGGTATATATCGTCTCGGATCGAAACGAGGCTTCGCGCGCGCAGGCCGAGAAGCTACGCAGACGGCTGGAAGGTATCGCGGTGGATGTCGATGTCGCCGAACCTGCAAAGGGATGCGCAGACTTCATCGCCCACCTAGATGCGAAATACGGCATTGACGACCTGACTCAACCCGAGGCGCCGCAGCTGCAAGCGGCTCTCAAGGAGGTGAGCGCGAAGCAACGATCGGTTCGTCTCGTCTCGTTCGCGGACGAATATGACGATGTGCCGGTCTGGGCGTGGGAGTACGGGGGCAAAGGGCGGATAGCAGTGGGTGCGCTCGCCTTGTTTGCTGGCAGACCTGGCGCTGGTAAGTCCACTGCTGGGCGCTGGGCTGCCGCACAGGCGAGTAACGGAACTCTCGAAGGTCATTGGTACGGCCATCCGGTCAGTGTCGCGTACATAGCCGCTGAGGAATCGGCCAAGTACATAGTCAAACCTGGTTTGCGTGCGGCGGGAGCGAGTATGGGCCGAGTATTCATGCCGAAGGTCAATCTTGACGGTGAAGAAGTGCGATTCCTGTCCGCGCACGACATGGACAATCTCACTCGTGAACTCATTGCTCATGACGTGAAGCTCGTCATCGTTGATCCGCTTATGTCAACGATCGGATCAAAAACCGACATCAACCGGAATAACGAGGTCCGTTCACTTATCGAGCCCTGGGCGAAACTCGCCGAGAAAATCGATGGAGTGGTACTCGGAATTGCTCACCTCAATAAGTCCGGCAATGGCGACATTGTTGCAGGAATAAATGGCTCCTCCGCTTTCGGTGAAGTAGCGAGGGCAATCTTCGGATTCACGAAGGACCCTGAATCCGAAGATGGTGACCGAATCATGTCCCAGGAGAAGAATTCGCTGGGCGAAGAAGACCTTGCGCTGATGTATCGAATTGAATCTACGACTGTCACGACGGATTCGGGCCGGTCTGCTGATGTAGGTCGGTTCGTCATCGTCGGCGCATCGGATCGGACGGTCGGCGATGTCCTTCGATCGCAATCGAAATCCGGTAGCGAGGACGCCGACGATCGGACCGGAGCTGAAGCATGGCTTACGAGATTCTTGACTGAGAAACCGGGCACAGATTCGGCTGAGGTCAAGAAGGCTGCCAGGGGAGCGGATATTTCCGAGCGGACGCTACAGCGAGCGAGGAAGAGGCTCGGCGTCAAGCCTCGACTCGAAGGTTCCCCCCCACGAAGCTATTGGGAGCTGCCATCTGTGCCACATCGACCCCATGTCCCGGGGAGTGGCACAGATGGCATAGATGGCATAGATGCAGGTCAGCCAACTATGCCACTCGGTCAGTCAACTATGCCACCTCCTACGAGTGGCATAGTTGCTCTACCAGCATCTATGCCATCTATGCCATCTATGCCATCTATGCCATCTGTGCCACCTAGGGGATATGCCCCCCGCGTTGGCAAAGATAGAGACTCGTCTGGCCGATCGAAGCCCACCGATCGGTGCCCAGTCTGCGGCACGCAGCTCGGATACTCCGCTGGCAACGGACCCACTCATCTCACCTGTCGCCCCGAGTGGGATCGACGCATTGTCGACGGCGGTGCGGCATGACGTCTCGCTATCGCCGCAAGCCCCGGCGCCGCTGGCCTCGTATAGCCGCACCACTCACTGACATCGGCGCCGCCCTCGATGATGCCGCCTGTATAGGGATGGCACCCCTATTCGACCTAGATGTATTTGGGGAGGACCCAGAGCAGCGGGAAGCAAGGCACCACCGGGGGGTGGGGGTATGTCGTGTATGTCCGGTAATGGGCCGTTGCTCTGCCGCCGCTGAGAATCTGGGCGACCAGGCACAAGGAATATGGGCGGGTCATTTACGTACGCCGACCGAGCTTCAAGAGGGCGTCTCATGTTCCTAGATATCGACGACGTTCGAATGCTCCGTTATGTCGTAGGTGAAATGATCCGGCATCGGCAGCATTACGGGTCGGTGCCCGATGTGTTGCAGCGAATGGATATGCGACTGGCTATCGAACTCGAATTGCTTGGTTCCGCCACGGGAACTTCATTGACGCCGGGTTCTTCAGAATTGAAATCAGAATCAATCGGCTCGGTCGAGGCAGCTCGAATACTCGGATGCTCGCAACGACGAGTCCGTTATATCGCAAAAGACTTGGACGGGAAGCTTGTAGGTAAGTCGTGGACATTCGATAGGTCCGTGGTCACTGACTACAGCGCGAGCAGGAAGAAGGGAGGGGCCTAGTGAAACCTCAAAGACCCTTGGCCCTGACACGTCCGCCAGGCAGCTGAGCTCTCTCCCCTGGATTTATAGCCCCATCGCGCGCGAAAGGTACCGCAGAAATGTCCGAGATTCGACGAATTCCACCGAATCGACCAGGAACTCATCGGGAAGCGATCGAACGCACTCTTGCCGAATATGACGTGATCCCCGCACTGGGGGAATTAGCGCGCACGATCGCCGATCAATGCGACGCGGCACCAAACGGGCCGTCTACCCGGCTCGTCACGGTGTTTCTGTCCGCGCTGAAGGATATTCAGCGGCACGGCAAACCCAAGGCCGATCAGCATAGCGGCAAGCTCGCCCAGATCCGCGCCAGGCACGTCCCGCAAGCGGCTAAGTCCCCGATCCCTAACCACCTGGGACGGAACGGACGCGGAGCATGACGGAAGAGATGTTCGGACGCAAAAGTTCCGCCCCGGAATGGGTCCCGTGCGTGGTGTGCGGCACAGATAGGCCCTACATCGGCCCAGGTGCGTCTATCGAGCCGGTAAGGGCGCGCAAGTGGTGGCAGGTGGGATTACTCGACCAGGGCAAGGCAGCGTGCCCGTGGTGTGGCTCGCAGTAGAAAGAGAGATTTACCAAAATGATCAGGATTCAAGATTTGCTCGATGCGGAAAAGCGCGTCGAGCAGGCGGAGGCGGAATATCTCGCGTCGAAGCGGCCGGAAAACTGGTCCGCACACGAAAGCATCGACAAGCAGGGGCGTAGGACCCTCCATATCGACGAGCTGACATTCGAACGACGAGAGCAAGCGAAGGCGCGTCTGGATACTGCCCGTCGTGACGCTATCGCACTTCGTCACGCATATTTTCAGGGAGCATGACCATGTTTCAGCGGATTGAGGACATGGGCCTTCGCGGTATCCGTCGACCCCCGATGTCGGTGCATGAGGCGCGAGCGAATATGGCGCAGGCTGCCGGGGGTTTCGCCGATGATTTCGACGGCTTGTTTCTCGACAAGGACGTTTCCGAAAGCTTTGATATCGACGATGATTGTGCCCCGGTGCGTGATCCGTATCTGCACACCCCGGCTGGACGTGCCGCGCGTGAGAAGTATGCCCGCATCCTGGAACGAGCGTGGTCGGAGCACGAGAAGCAGACCGCGCGTGGTGGCCACAAGCAATTCACCGTTCGAGGTGTCAGTGAAGGGCAGTGTCGAGAGCAGACCGCAAACGCGATTGAACGCCGTGGCACCGATAAGGCCAAGCGGGCGGCTGACGCATTGCGAGCTGGCGCTATGGAAGTCCGGGGCGGCCGGAAGCGCTCTTACAGTCCTGTGAAGATGAAGGATGGCAACTGAAATGCTGACACTGCGTGAACTCGCCGCTGAGCATTTCGGCGTCGTCCGGAATATGGGTCGCGCCGGGGTTTTCGGCATGAGTCAGACCGAGGTAAATCGGGAGAGACTTGCGACAGCTCAGCGAGCCGAAGAAGCGATAGTGCACGCGCTCGCAGGCCCGCCTAAACAGTTCACCGGAGAGCCCGACAATGCGCAGCTGAACTTGATGCTCAGCTACGCACGAGCACGCCTTGCTGAACTCGAAACCGAGTCGTCGCCTACGACGTAGTAGGCGATTCCCTGCCGCCCAGGAAGTGTTTCCCCCGGTGCTTTACTCCGTTCCCACTGGGGGAACGTGCCACACTTCCCGGGCGGCAAACCTTTTCAAGAGAGGAATTGCCCCATGGACAAGGACTTCCTACGCCTCAAGGTCACGGGTCACGGCATATACCCCTCGCGGTTCGCGAGGCTCGCTACCCTGATCGGGGCTATGAAGCGGCCGGTTACGGTCATTGCGGCAGGCAATCAACTCGGCGGTGATGCGTATGTCCTGGCTATGCACCTACTCGACGCAGGGATAGCCGATGTGCGGATCATCGCCCACGATGCCCAGGCCGACCGTCAGGCTATCGCCACACGCGGCGTGTACCGGGCGTCAGAGATAAGCATTGATTTTCGCATGGGTCGACTCTCCCCACACTTTCGTGAGTATTACGTCCCGGATACCGACGACAAATATCTCAGCGTCCGTGCAGATGTTCGCGGCCTAATCGAATTCGTGCCGACGACACAAATGCTCCCCTATGAAGGCGTGGCCCCTGCCGACGTGATCATGCTGCGCAATGTCTGGCTCCACCTCCATCCGTCCGAGCGGATCACATTGATTGCCCGGTTGCGCGATTCCCTGCCCGACGACGGCGTATTCGCCGTGCGTTACGCACATTGGAATGAATTATCCGTCGTGGCCCCCAGCCTCGGAGACCGTAGGGTGTTCGGCAGGCCATATCCCGATGCCGTGCAACGACTCTCCAGCCTCGAACTTGAGCCTGCCCGGGACCCGCTGTATGCAGATCGACCCGGACAATACCCCGTTGCGTAACGTCTCAGTGCGTGCCCATGTCCGGGTCGATCTGGGCAAGCATCGAGCGTGCCCAGTCGGTGCCCTTGTGGTCCTCTGGCAGCACCGCGTATCCGGTCTCGGCTTCCCGTATCGCGTCGGGAGTACGGCCCATCGCTGCGAGCACCACGCCGCGTTCGAGGCCCCAGAAGCCCGGCGTGTACCAGTACCCGAATGCGGGAAGGTCGATCCCTTCTGTTGCTGCCGCTGCCGCGTCGGCGTGGTGTAGCGCTCGCGCCGCTCGACGTCGGTCTCCTTGCAGCGCGAGCAGTTCGGCGCGTTGATAGCGGTCGTACACGCCGAGAATCGGGTGGGCACGTGTGACGGCTATCGCCGACTCCGTGAGGTCTACAGCGCGCTGTAGGTCGCCGTTGTGGCGGGCCGTGTATGCGCGGAAGCTGTGCGCGTGTGCGAGCTGTGACGGATCGTTGCCGTCCTCTGCGAGCTTGGCGGCGTCGCTGAGTACGCGGTCGGCGAGATGCGCTTGCTGCGTGGCGTGCTCCAGCCATCCTCGGTATCGCGCGACTTCAGATGCAAGGCTGGCAGATGCGGTACCGCCCGCTCGGTGCCGCGCCAGGGTGCGCGCTGTCGCATCCATGCCGCGAACCAGCTGCACGACGGATGCGGCCCCGACAATGTCCTCTAGATGCCGTGTGCGGTCCAGGATCGCCGAGAGGTCTTCCAATCCTGCACGGCCCGCGCTGGACGGGTCACCTACAGTCGCGCCGAGCCGTTCCAGGTCAACGGATTCCATGCCCAGCACAGGATCGGTCAGCACCGACCTGTACGCGTCGAGCACCGCTACCGTTACGGGCCGCTGTCCGGTCTCGATCAGGGATAGATAGCCAGGGGTGAAGCAAGTCCTGCTCGCCATGCGTCGCAGGCCGATATCGGCGATTGTGCGCAGCTCGCGCAGCAGCTCGCCGGTCACCCCCGAATCAGTAAACACAGGCAAACACTAAGCCCGTTCAACGAACGGTGCTGGCAGAACACACTTTCCCGTAGCCCCGCCGCCGGGTCGAACCGGCCCTGGTATCGGTTCCCCGGCGGCGGGTGCTTACCACACGAGCAGAGGGGACCTCATGACATCAAAGCCCGGCGCGATCGGGTACGTACGCTGTGACATCTCCGGTGTGCGGCAGAAGTGGGACGAGATGCAAATTCGCAGCACCGCCAAGCGGCTCGGCTATGACTTGCGCAAGACCATCGTGTTCAACGAGCGCACCGCCGACCCGATCTACCGGTTGCGGGTGGTTGTTACCCGTCTCGGCGTCGACGCCGTAATCGCGCCCAGCGGACATCACTTCGACCCTGCATGGGCGGCAGTCCCTGCGGAACTCGTGGCCGTGGCCGATGTAATCACCGTGTCGCCTGAGCAGACCTATGCCCGATGGGCTACGGGCTATATGCCCGCTGGTCTGGACGGGGCGTAGCGGGCAAGGCTGCCCATGTATTGCCCACAATTGCCCATGAAACATGGTGATCTACCGTGAATCACGGTGATGTGTTTTTGCTGGTAGAGGCGATTTCTGCCCCCTGACCAGGGCGTCAAAGTTGTTTCGAGTCCGACTGGGGGCACTTGCACGACCTTGATGGTCGCGCTCGCACTGATCGCCAACGACGCCGCAGTGTGGCGCAGGCCATGCGGAACAACACCGTCGAGGCCGATCGCAGTCGCCGCTTGGTCGAAGGCCCAACGGAACTCGCCCAACGGCAGATGACCACCGGTGCGACTCTCGAACACCAAGGGTGCACTGGTCCGGCCGTCAAGGTCTGCCGCCAGCAGTTCGGCCAGGAAGGGCGTACCGGCACCGACCGTGATGTGTGGTTCTTTGTGTCGGTCTCGACGATGCTCTGGTCCGCTGGTTAGTTGGTCGCGGCTCTGTGACGTGCCCTGGGCAGGACACGCAAAACATGGGCAACCGGAAAACGCCTGGTCATTGCGGAGATGTATCTGGTCTGAACGTTGCCGATCACGCTGTATCCATCGGCAACCTCTAGACCGGCGACAAATCGAGTTGGTGGATGAGGGGACACCACCTCTTTGGTAGTATGCATTTCGTTGGGTGTTAGCCAACTATATGCATACTATGTCGGAGGTGGTGTTGATGGCCGAGTATCGCAGCACCGTGCTGCCCAGTGAGCTCTGGCGAGCACCGCTTCGAACCCTACGGCCGCAGGACTTGGCCGGCATCTACGCCCAACCGCGGCCCGAGATCGCGCGTCTCGTCGATCGGGGCGTGCTGCACCGCGTTGCTCACGGCTACTACGTCATCGTCCCGCCGGACTATGTAGGCCGGACCTGGCTGCCTGGCCTCGAGGCGGTCGCCGCGGGTATCGCATCGTCGATTTACGGGACGGATCAGGCCATTGTCATGGGAATCAGCGCGGCTCGTGTGCTGGGAGCCGCGCCTCGTGCACTGGCGACCGCAGTTGTCGCGGTACCGCGCCAGCATCGGCCGATCGCGCTGACCGACCGCTCGGCGCAAGTCCGGTTCGTCCGCCGCGATACCGAAGCGCTCGACGCGGAGCGTGTCGAAACGCCGCTGGGCCCGGCGCTCGTCACGACGCCGGAGCAGACGGTGCTCGATCTTGCCCAGCGTCCGGAACTGGGCAACGCCGAAACGGAGGTTCGTCCGGCGATCGAGACGCTCTACCGCCGTAGTGATTCGGCGAGGCTTACGCAGCTCGCTACGGACCAGCGTCGGGGTGCGGCGCTTCGGCGTGCGGAAGGTTGGGTGGGGCATGAGCATCGACGAACGTGACAGTGTCGCAGTTCAATTCGGAGTTTCACCCGAGCAGGTCGAGCGCGACCATCTGATCTCCCATCTGCTGGCGACTATCAGCCGCGGGTTCGGCGACCGACTGCACTTCATCGGCGGAACTGCTCTTGCTCGTACGCATCTGGTGAGCGAGCAGCTCGGCGGTTTCCTCGAGGCGGTAGGGCCAGCCGGAAGGACTGCACCACGGCCTGGTCGCTGTCGGTTAGCCATTGGTCGATGATAGTCAGCATCTCGCCGAGTTCGATCGCGTCGTCGACAGTTAGGCCGGCGTCCTGTGCCTATGAAGATGAGCCATCCGTCGGGCTGTGACCTGGGTGGGGTCCCGGTAGTAATCGCCGAAAATCCAACGAAGTTCGCGTAGTTCCTGGTCAGCCCCGGTGTGGTGACGCTATGGGGGTCGTCTTGTTGAGGTGCCGGTAGATAGTGGGGCGGGTGACGCCGAACTCGGCGGCGATCTGGTCGACGGTGTAGCGGCGCTTGCCGTGTTCGTCGAGTTCGTCGTAAATCTGCCGGGCAAGTTGGACCTGGCGGGTCCGAGTTTGGGTTTCTGGCCGCCGGTACGTCCGCGGGCGCGGGCTGCTGCCAGCCCGTCGCGGGTGCGTTCGAATTCGGCTATCGCGCCGAGGATTTGGAAGAACATGCGTCCGACGGCGGTGGAGGTGTCGATGCCCTGGTCCAGCACGACCAGATCCACGCCACGGTCCCGGAGCGCATTGGACAGCTCGATCAGGTGCTCGAGTGAGCGGCCGAGTCGGTCGATTTTGGTCACCACCAGTTGGTCTTTGGGCCGATTGGCTACCAGCAGGGCTTTGCTCAGTTCGGGGCGGGAGGCGAGTTTGCCGGAGGCCTTGTCGATGAAGATCTGTTCGCAGCCGGCCACGGTGAGCGCGTCGTGTTGGGCTTCGGGGTGTTGGTCGCGGGTGGAGACCCGCCCGTAGCCGATGCGCATGGCCCGCAAGTGTATTGCGAACCCCCGACAGGTTCACGTTGCTGCGTACACGGCAACCTTTACAGTTCTGGCCTGTGGAAACCAGCTGCGGCCAGGGGTGCCTCGTGAACCTTCGTTACCGGACGTTCTCGAGTTGTCTGTGGGGTCGGATGTGTCCGGTGCGAAGTCTGCCGGTCCACCACCGCAGCTGCAGCACCTCCTGCAAGCGGCGGCTGTCGCGGCTCCCGATCACTGATACGTGCCCTCCACGCGCAGGGCATCAAGACGTTTCAGCTCGATGACTTCTCAGACGTGGTGGGCCTTAACGGCACCCCGAGATCGAGTTCCCTACGCTGTTGCCGACTCGGACCAGCCCTGTAGGAGATGTGAATGGCCCGCCACACGCCGCCTCGGCCAGTCGCAGTTGAGGAGTTGTTTCCCGAGCTGATACCCCTACGCAGAAGTACAGTGCGACTTCACCCACGTTCGGGCGACCCCACCTATCGTGATAGTTCGGTCGGAGGCCCATTGCTGTGGCCGGCCGAGGAACCCTGGCCGATGTGCACCGAAGAACCCGACGTCCATGATGCCGCGGTTCCATTCGTGCCGATCGTGCAGCTGTATCAGGCCGATGCTCCCAGCATGTCGTTCCCGCAGGGATGTGATCTGCTGCAGGTGCTGTGGTGCCCGTTCGAGCACGGTGATAGCTATTACCCGCTGCCGCGGGTCTATTGGCGTGACGCCCGCGCGGTCGACCAGGTGACGGCAACTCCTGCGGCGCCTGCCGAAGCGCCGGAGGACCACCTTCCCAATCCGTGTGTGGTGCATCCCGAGCAGGTGACCGAGTACCCTAGCTGGGATCTGCCGGACGACGTTTGGGCCGCGCTCAAGGACCGGTTCGCGCAGCTGAAAAGCGACACGGGCTGGCGCTATCACTACCATCTCGCCGGCGCCCCCGGGATCAAACTGGGTGGCTATCCGGGCTGGACCCAGGAACCGGTATGGCCCGACTGTGACTCGTGCGGCCAGCGTATGCATCATCTCCTCACAGTGGACAGCCGGGAGTACGACGGGGAGTCCTGGCGCACCTGGCTTCCTATCGAGGACCGGGCGGTCGACGACGCACAGGAGCCGTGGCGCTCCGAACAGGGCAAGGCGGCGTGGGATGCAGCCGGTCTGATGCTGGGAGATATGGGCGGCGTGTACATCTTCGAGTGCCCATCGTGCCCCGGTCGCCCGATCGGTCACTGGTTCGATTGTTCCTGACCGCACACCCTGCTGTTGTCGACTTCGAACCACCTCGGCCGGGCCGCCGGCACGGCCCCGGATCGAAGCGAACAGGTATCTGCGTCCGGACCGCATCGGGTCTGGAAGGAAGGCGTCTCGTGCATCCTGCCGTAGCGCAGCTGAGTGCGGTCATGCCGCCTTCGCCGCTGGGTCCGGTGATCGCCCCGCCCTGGGCACGAATCGAGAAGGCGATGGGGTCGGGCTGCCGCGCGACTATCGGGACTTCATCGATCTGTACGGCGACGGCGCGATCAACGACGAACTCAGCGTCAACTACCCCGCCTGGCAGCAGGATGACACGTCGACTCTGATGACCTTGGTGGATGTGGCCGAAGAGGACAACGGCTATGGCGTTTACGAAGCCTTGGAGGTGCCCTTTCCCGGGTATCCGGCACCGGGCGGCCTGCTGCGGTGGGGCGGCAATTACAACGGCGACATGCTGTGCTGGCTGACCGAGGGCGAGGACCCGGATGACTGGCCGGTGGTGGTGGTCTTCCGCCACATTCGCGACCCGTCGTGCGGCGGGATGTCGTTGCACTGCTTGCCTTCTCGTCTGGCACCGGATCCAGGGCGCCGACGCGGCGCTTACGCTTCGGCGATTCCGCGGGGTCAGACGCCGCTGGCACATCAACTGTCAGTTGGCGGGCCGTCGGTGATGAAGATCGTAAGGCGCAGCACGCCGGGCGCGGTGTCAGCAAAGAAGTTCAGATAGCACAAAGACGGATCTATGAGAAACCGGACGAGATGATCGAATGCACCCCAACGCGCCGGTGCCGACGCCTGTGGGCGTGTCATTGCCAACCACCAGCGGGCCCACCGAGGACTTGTATCGATCGAAGACCTGCCTTGTACTCGAAAATCGCTATGCCATAAACGATTTGAGCGGGGAGCTCTTGAGCCTCGACGGCGCTCATCGAAACCTACGGTGAACCACCGCACGCGCCTCGGGAACGCCTCCGCAGATCGAATGGACCGGCATAGAAACTCACTAGCCCCAACCCCTCTGTCCGTGTCATTGTGCGACTCAACCCTGGGATAACCAAGTATAAGTTCAAGCCACGTCCATTGCATTTAACAAAGGAGATCAATGGCAATTACCTCGTACCATGGAACTTTCTATACGGATAGCCCGGAAATTGTGGAACAGATACTTAGATCATGGCTGTCGATCAACGATTTGCAGATGAGGCCGCACCGCGGGTTCCAAGTTTACTACGAGACCGACGGATTCGAACTCTATTGTTACGATGCCGGGGGGTTGGGTACGCCCACATACTTCCTTCTCGAAGGACATATCGACGGCCTGACCGAGGTGGCGGTTGGTAGGTTTCTGAATCTTGCCGAGCACTGCAGAAGCGCTGGTCTTGAGTTCAGCGTCGACTATGAAGAAGTCGACGCTGACGGAAATCCGCTGAGTGCTGAGAAGACGATCAGCTGGCCGGGACGGTAACTCGCACCGGTGACTACAGCTGGCGGTCCATTGATTGGAATAGTTCCGTACCGCTGAAACATGATACGAGCCCATATGTCAGCAGAACCGATTCTCACCCCGGAACAAGCCAAGCAATACCTGATCGAAGCGTTCGGCGCGAGCCGGGAATACCGGATGTACCCGTTCGAACTCGGCTGGGCGATCCACCCGATCCTGTCGACGATTAGATCAGCCGGGGCCAGCGCATCGGTGTCAGCTAGACATCCACCGCCCATCTATTGATGGCAGCTCAAGGCCTACCTGTGGTCGGCGCGTTGTCGGGGTCGAGGAGGTTCTGAATGAACTTCATCGCAGCAGCAGACTCCGGATTTTCGGTATAGGACCGTGCAGCGGCTTCTGCCTGTTGGTGAGCCTCCGACTGGGCACGCTGAATCGTCTCGAGCAGTACCCGGCCGAGCTGTGCGTCGCCGAGGCGCAACGCCTGCGGTGTAAGCCGCAAATCGGTTACGTTGCCTTGCGCGTCCACGGTCACGCCCAACTCGCCACCGCGGGAACTGGCGCGAACGGCGATTTGTGCCAGCCCGCGTCGCAAAGTCTGGTACTTGCTCTTCCATTCCGCGACGAGCCGGCGCTGGTCCTCATTCCACTGGTTCAAATAGTCCATGACAGCACACCTCAGGCTTTCAAAAGAAGACGTCAGAACATGGGCTGCCGCCCCGCGGTTATTCCCGGTAGTAAGCAACCTGATAATCGCATGATTCGTCGACAACGAAATCGGTTGGCAGATACGGAGCGAGCTTCGGTAGCTTCGATGGCGGGACGTCGTACCCCCCGGCCTCCGGGGGGTAATTGACACCGTCGATCTCGCAGCTATCGTCGAAGTGAAGGATGCCTTGCAAAGTCGGCGTGTCGAGGCCCTGCAAAGGATGGTCCCGCACCAGAAATTCGGTCTTCTTATCGAACGCTTCTAAGTACCACATATCACTTCTTCCACTGCGGCTTGCGCGTCGAGTCGCCAGGCTTGGTTTGAGCGCCGGTCTCGGCATCGTATTCGCCGAGATGTTTGCCGTTCTTGTTGTACTTCTCTACCGCGCCGTGTTGATAGTCCCACTCGTACGTATTCCCCTCATCATCCTTCCAGGACTTCCTTCTTCCCATCCGCTTTGTCAGGGCCCAATGGTCATGCACTGCCGCGAGCTGGCGGAACGCGGCCCAATCGTTCTCGCGGATGGCCGCTGGGTCGGACATTGATGCGGGGTGCAACAGCGGGAACGGACGTTTGGTGACGACCACGCCGGCGAGTGTACGGACTTCCGCGCAGGTCTTGGCGCCCTGCTTCCTGATCTGATCAGGGACGCGCAGCAGTCTGCTCGCGTCCCTGGACCGACGCAGGAAGGCGCGGCGGATCCTGGCGGGCGTCTATCAGCTGGGCTGTTACTACTTGGGTTTGGCCGGGGGAATGGCGGCAACACAGACGGCAAGGTCGTTGCGCAGCCGACGTTGTTCTTCCGCAGACAGCGGAGAGAACATTTGCCGTTCGATGGTGCGCACGGCCACGCTGGCGGCGTGCAGCTTTTCCTGCCCGGCGCTCGTGAGCTGGGTGGGCAGCGCGCTGCCTTGGGGCGCCCGCTCGGGTCGGGTGAGCAGGCCGCGGTCTTGTAAGCCGCGGAGTACGAGGTTCATCGATTGGCGGGTGACAAACGCGCCACGGGCGAGCTCGGAGTTGGATCTTCCGGGGTATCGGCCGAGCTGTTCGAGGCAGGCGTATTGCGCCACGGTCAGCTCCAGCGGGCGCAGCACCGCGTCCATGGCGGAGTGCAGTGCGGCCTGGGCCTGTTTGAGGACGTAGCCCACCGACTGCTCCAGGTCGCCCACGATCTCCTCTTGACTCATGTCAGCATGTTGACACACACTGTGTGTGTCAACATGCTGACACGCCGGAGGTGGATGATCCTCACGAAAGGGTGCGGTCGCGCCGACTTTGGCTCCGAATTCACGACAGCAAGGAGAAACGATGGCTGAGATCCGCAGCAAGGCGGACGATGTCGACGACATCAACCGGCGGACACGCAGCAGACAGACACGGTCTGCCACGATCTCCGGCAGCCATACCGACATTCTCGACAAGAAAGGCTTCGCGCACCTCGCGTCTCTGGGGCCGGACGGTGAGCCGCAGTCACACCCGGTATGGTTCGACTTCGACGCCGCCCACGGGCAGCTGCTCGTCTCAACTGGCACCGACCGGCAAAAATACCGCAACATCCAGCGGGATCCGCGGGTGTCGGTCTCGATCCTCGATCCGGACGACCCCTATCGTTACCTGGAAGTCCGCGGGCGTGTCGTCGAGATCGAGCCAGATCCCGGGAAGACATTCCTGGACCAGCTCGCGCGCAAGTATCTAGATCTGGACACCTACCCCTACGAGCAGCGACGGAATGTCGAGCGGGTGATCCTCCACATCCAGCCGGATCACGTCGTGGGCTGACCTTGCGCCCACACCTAGCGCGCGACTCCCAAGGGATCCATCCGGTTGCCGTTGACGGCGGTGGCGTCCCACGCCGGCAGTTGTTCGGCCACCCGGCCGCTCGATGCGGCCCGCTACCGCTCGCGAGTCGGATCGCTTCGCGAGCACGACTACGGTGGAGCGGGTGGACCTACGGATCTTTACCGAACCCCAGCAGGGGGCCAGCTACGATCAATTGCTTCGCGTCGCGATGGCCACCGAGGACGCCGGATTCGACGCGTTCTTCCGGTCGGATCACTATCTGAAAATGGGTGTGGCGTCTGGGCTGCCCGGGCCGACCGATGCCTGGATCACGCTCGCCGGTCTGGCGCGCGAAACGTCCCGGATCCGGCTCGGAACCCTGGTCACTTCCGCCACCTTCCGGCACCCGTCGGTGCTGGCCATCTCGGTGGCACAGGTAGATCAGATGTCCGGCGGCCGCATCGAATTCGCCCTCGGCTCGGGTTGGTTCGATGCCGAGCACACCGCCTACGGCATCGAACTGCCCGAGTTCGGCGAGCGTTTCGACCGCTATGCCGAGCAATTGGAAATCGTGACCGGCCTGTGGGAGACGCCGGACGGTTCGACCTTCACCTTCCTCGGCAAACACTATCGGTTGGAAGACGCTCCGGCCCTGCCGAAGCCGGCGCAGCGTCCGCGCCCGCCGGTGATCGTCGGCGGTGTCGGCAAGAAGCGCACTCCGGCGCTGGCCGCCCGATTTGCCGACGAATTCAATCTACCGTTCGTCGACTCCGCCACGGCCGCACGGCAATTCGAGCGGGTGGATGCGGCGGCCCGTGAGATCGGGCGCGATCCGAAGGAGATCACTCGGTCGGTTGCGCTCACGCTGTGCGTCGGCCGCGACGACGCTGAAGTCGCCCGCCGTGCCGACACCATAGGCCGTGAGGTCACCGATCTGAAGCGGCAGAGCGAGCTTGTCGGTACCCCCGCCGAGGTGGTCGACAAGATCGGCCGCTATCGCGAGGCGACCGGTATCACCCGTCTATACCTTCAGTACTTGGACCTCTCGGACCTCGACCACCTTGACCTGGTGGCCGCCGAGATCGCGCCGCAGCTGGACTGATCCGCGACGGAAGGATCCTGCCGGGTATCGACGTGAGGGAAGTAAGCCACGCGAACTCCGGCAGCGCGACCGCGACGCGGTGACGCTTCGGGAGCCGGTGCTGGTCGGCTGATCCCTCACGACCATTCGGCCCCTCACCCGAATTCCGGTGAGGGGCCGAAGGCGTTATAGTGCAGTTCTACCGACAGCACGCCGAGTCATCGAGTTCGCACAGCGAAGAAGCCGAAGACCTTGCGGCAGCGATGCGCTGGATCCACCACGCAACCATGCAGGGTAATGCGCTGTTACCCACCCGATCCGAATCTGCTCCGAGTAGTTATCGAACCGAATCCGCCGGGGCAAGGGACAGGATTTCGCGCCCTGCTGCGTCGAACGCGTCCAATGCGTCCTGCACCTCTTGAAAGCCGACCGAAACCAGTGGCAGTTCACCCGATCGCGCAGGTACGCCGAGCTGCTCGAGGAGCACGAAAGCCGCGGCATCGTCCGGCAGCGGCAAGTATCCCCGTTTGTTGTCGTCTCGAATCGTGTCGATGATGCGGTCCGCTGTGACTCCTTCGGGGATACTCGTCGTTACGCCGAGGCTCGCCACGAGTTCGTCGTGGATGCGGACATCTGCTTCCGTCAGCCATCCGCGAGCACACGATATTCGCGCGGCAATCAACATACCGAGTGCAATGGATTCCCCATGTGAAAGCCCATCGGCATCGCGTTGCCGATGGTCGAGCAGCTCGATGGCGTGTCCGACTGTATGGCCGTATTCGAGAACGAGACCGTCTTTTCGCTCGTACGTGTCGTTCTTCGTTACCTGCCCCTTCGCGCTGATACTGGCATCCAATAGCCACAGGAGCGACTCGGGCGCGGCCAGATTCCCCGTGGTCAAGATTTCTTGTAGTTCGGAAATAATCTCAGGCTTGATGGCCAAACAATTCTTGGCCATCTCGCAGAGTCCGGAGCGAAGTTCTCGAGGAGACAGGGTGCCGAAGAGTTCTACGTCGGTGAGTACTGCGGTTGGCGTGTAGTAGCTACCGACATGATTCTTGCCGACTCTACTATTTATGGCCTGTTTGAGCGACAGTACCGAATCCATAGCGCTGACGGTTGTGGTGGGGATATGGACCAGTCGTACCCCGCGGAACAACAGACTTGCCATCAATCCCGCCAGATTTCCCGGCACGCCTCCACCGAAGGAGACGACGACTGATCTTCGTGTGGCGCCATCGCCCAAAGCGTGCTCGATATGCTCAGCAAGAGACGGAAGTGTCTTCATCGCCTCACCGGGCTCATGACGAAGAATCGTGACAGGCGTCCCGGTTCCCAGAGCGCGAAGCAATGCTTGTCCGTGCAGGCCGAAGACGTGATCGTCGGTAACGACCACGAATCTGTCCGCGTCGAGCGTGTGCAGGGTTTCTGCGATGGCGTCGAGACAGTTGCTGCTGAACAGGTATGGAAACGAAGACTCGCCGATCCGGATGTGGCGCTGTTGCATGCGTGGGTGTGATAAGAAGTCTTGCGCGGTCGAGGCCATTGATTCTGCTTCCAGTCGTAACTCTACGGCGGGGCGATAAGCGCATCTACCCCGGTGCTCGGAATTCTAATTTTATAATCGGAGCTATGTGCTGAGAGCAACCATTCGGTTCCCAGTAAAGAGAATAACGCCTTTGGATGAGTCATTGTCATAATGCATAATTCCGCCCACTCTGCTCGGAGTAGATCTGAAAAAGAACAAAGCCCAGGTCGCCGAAAGTCTTCCGCGACGAACAATCGGCTGTTGCTGTCCAGGGCTGAACCGTTGGTCGTGGGATCGGATTCGGGGCTACGAGCCCGCACTCCTGATGTCCGGGCTGCTTCGAGCTCTCGGCTGCGTATGTTGCTATCCCCCTGGTAGATTCAGCAGCCGCTGGTGCACTGCTGCAGGTTGCCCGATTGCCAACGGATGGGCAAGAACTATAAGTCTTGCGATTTCGTCCACGTGCCTCGCCGAAATCCACACCGTTCTCGGCGCCGCACAGAAATAAAATGTAGAAGAATAGAATTCAGGACGGCTCCAGCCCATACAATCACCGGTAGCCGACCTGTGGTGGAAATGTCGTTTCGATGACCCGTCGGCACCCGCCGTCATAAACCGAAGGCAAACCCGGTGCAGCGTCGACCTCTCCTCGATCCTCGACCGAGGAGGTATTAAATTTGCAAAATACTTACCTTTCGACTTTCCCGAGTGACCTGCGGCGGTCCGCAGTCTGTTTTCGCTCGGATTCGAGTCGCGAAGGTAAACCGTCCCGCAGGTATCCGTAGGCGAGAGGTAGGAGAGCAGTCATCGAATCTATCCGGTCCTCCGGCCGGCCGGCTACGAGAGGTACCTCTGGCAGCCGGACGAGTCTGTCATCGTAGGGCGGCAGATGCGCACCTGTGTGCCGTCGACTCGGCGTGCAGTCGTGTCGCATTACCGCTTATCGAATTTCCGAGCATGACGTCGATTCGAGGTACTCGTCATGCGGACAACTATCGGTCAGTGCGATTACGGCCCCACCGAGCGCCGTTGCTCAATTCGGCTGCACGCCGTTGTGCACCGCAGGGGCCGTAATCGTTCTCACCTACTGGTCTTCACCGACCTGGTGGCAGGTTGGGGCGGGGCGTGGTGTCTTCCTTGTTGTGATCGGTGTCAGTAGACTGACTCAAACGTTATGAGGGCACCTGTGCTCGTTCGACCTTTTCCGCGCATGTGACGCACGGAAACGCGCAAGCCGCTGGAGGATTGCTCATGGCACTTTCTGAGCAGTACCTCGTGCAGGAGGCCGACACCGCCGTGGTCTCGGCCCGCGAGTCCACCGACTTCTGGGTCGAGCACATCCTCCGTAACCAGGGCACCCTGCAGTTCCGTTTCGGCAGTGCGTCGACATTCCACGGCAGCACGAGGGCCCAACACTACGCGGAATACCAGTTGATCGGCTTTCGGTCCGCCAGCATCACCTACTCGCGAACGCGCACAGATATACGCCGGGATGACGATGCGAGCCTGCGCATAATAGTTCCGACCCGGGGCGCGATGAATTTACGACAAGACGACAGCACCGTTCAGGTCGTGCCCGGACAGGGCGCACTGGTCACGAAAGCACGTCCGGTCGATGTCGCACAGCCGCAGAACGCACAAGGGTGGGTGATGAACATCCCCGCCGGCGCGCTGCCCCTCGCCGCCGGCGCCGGACCTGCGGTGATCGACCTGAGACAGGGCCTGGGATCGGTTGCCTTCGGCATGATCGGCGAGCTCAGCAAGCAGCGCAACGTCATTGATGGGCTCGGCTTTGCCACGACGTGCGATGTGATGATCGATCTGTTCAGACTGTGCCTGCGTCCCGGTGAAAAGTTGCCCACCACTCTGGCAGCAGTCGACACCGCAGTCCGTGACTACATCCGCCGACACGCCACAGACCCCGAACTCACCCCGACCCTGATCGCGCACAACCTCGGCTGGTCCCTGCGGCAGGTCCAGCTGGCACTGCACGGCACCGGTACGACACCGAGTCAACTGATCCGTACTGAGCGGCTGGACCGAGCACGCCGCCATCTTCGCGAGGCTTCCGCCGACCGGACCGTAGCCGAAATCGCCTACGCCAGCGGTTTCAGCTCGCTCAGTGCCTTCGGCGCCTCCTTCAAGGAACGGTTCGGATTGACACCGCAAGAAGCACGCCGCCGCTGAAACAGTGGGTTGTGTTGGGATCCGCCGAGTTCAGGCGTGAGCCGGTCTGATCGGGAGGCTCAGCGAGGGGAGGACGGCAGCGGGGCTGCCGCGGTGGAGAAGAGCCGGGATGCGCTCCAGTACTCCGCCCGCGAAGATGTCGTAGAGCGGTAGGGCTTCCAGGTGGACGTAGCCGATGTGGCAGTCGCATTCGGTGCGGGGGCAGGAGCGGGGGGTGAGGGCTCGGCGGTAGGTGTTGTCGTAGAGGTTGCCCAGGGGAGTGGGGACGAAGTGACAGCGGCGGACAGTGCCTTCGCCGTCTATCGAGATCACCGAGGAGCCGGTGCGGCAGGGTAGGCCCGCTGAGCGGTGAGGGTGGCGGCTGAACGGGAAAAGCGGGTCGACGGCGGTCCAGGTGGACGCGGCTTCGTCGGTGTAAGTGTGGCCTTCGGCGGCGTTGATCCACAGGTAGATGTGGTCGGGCAGGTCGGCGCGCAGGCGGCGGGCGTGGTCGAGATGGTCGGGGAGGCCGACTATTCCGACGCTGAAGCGTACGCCGGCGCGGCCGAGGTGGGTGGTCTTGTCGAGGAAGCGGTCGTAGGGGGTCTGGTCGGGGTGGTAGGTGCACCAGAGGGCGACGGTGTCCAGGTCGGCGTCGGCGAGCCATTCGGTGCGGCAGCTCAGGTTGGTCTGGATGGCGACGCGGTTGATGTGCGGCTGCCGGGACAACTCGACCAGGGCGCGGCGGTACCAGGATCGCACGAGTCCTTCGCCCCACGGGGTGAACAGGATCGAGAGGCGATCCTCGGTCTGCGCGCACGCCCACCGGGTGAATCGTTCGAGGGCGGCGCGGTCGGCGCGGAGCTGGGTGGTCGAGTCGCGGCGCTTTGCGAAGGGACAGTATGGGCAGTCGTAATCGCAGGAGGCCAGGGGGCCGCGGTAGAGAATAGTGAGATCCACTGCCGGTCACCGATGTTCGTAGGCGGCCATCGCGGCGCGGACCGCGGGGGAGAAGAATTCGGGGCCGATGGCGTCGGAGTAGGCCAGTCCCTCGGGGGTCAGACGCAGGTGGCCTGATTCTGGGTCGGCGAGCCAGCCACGCTCGGCGAGGGCGTCCAACTCGGCAGGGAAGCTGTCGCGCGGTACGTGACCGAAGCGCTGCCGGTAGTCTGCCACCGCGAAACCCTCGGCTTGGAGCAGGGATTGCAGCAGGTAGCGCCGCTCGGCTTCGTCGCCGTCGATCGTCCGTCCGTAGACGGCGCGGGTGAAATCCGCGGTGGTCGTGTAGGTGTCGATGATCGCACGCACCTCGCGCGGAGCGACGGCGTAGTCGAAGGAATAATGCGTTCCCGACGTGTAGGAGCGGGCTCCGCAGCCGAGACCGATCATGCCGTCGGTCTGGCAGGCGTAGTCGTCCGGCCCCTGGGGCGGCGCGTCGGTCCGGCGGAACATGCGCATGGAGATCTGCGCGTAGCCTCGGGCGAGCAGGTGGTCGCGGCCCTCGGCGTAGCGACGGAGCCGTTGGTCGTCCCAAACTCGTTCGGCCGCAGCGGGATCGGCGTGCCGGTTCAGTCCGGTGAGCGGACGGACGTAGAGCGGGTAGAGGTAGATCTCCTCGGGCCGCCACGCCAGCGCGGCGTCGAGCGACTCTCGCCACGTCGCCGCGGTCTGACCGTCGATGCCGTAGATGAGGTCGATGTTGAGGACGGGTATCGCGACATCGCGGATGCGGTCCAGCGCCGCCTCGACGTCCGCGCGTCGCTGCGGTCGCACAGCGGCGCGCGCCTCCTGTTCGATGAAACTCTGCACGCCCAGACTCAGCCGCGTCGTCCCGCGTTCGGCCAGCACGGCGAGACGATCTGCGGTGACGGTGGTGGGGGACGCCTCGACCGAGAGTGGGATGGCGCGCAGGTCCGCGCCCATGATGTCCTCAGCGGTATCGCACAGTCGGGTCAGTTCATCGGCCTCCAGGAAGGTGGGGGTGCCGCCGCCGAAAGCGGCGGTGGCGAAGTGCGGTGTTTCGGCGTCCCCCAGTGCCGCGCGGACAGCCTCGGCCTGGCGGGTCAGCGCGTCCAGATAGCGCCCGGTGAGGCCGTCGGGCGAGCCGACCCGGGTGAACAGATTGCAGAATCCGCAGCGCACCTCGCAGAACGGAATGTGCAGATACAGCGAGAGGGCTCGTCGCGATTCACCGGCCCAGAGTTCGGCGAGCGCGGGCCGCGGTGTGAGCGCGCGGTAGGCGGTCTTGTGCGGATAGGCGTAGACGTAGTTCTGATACGGCCGGGGCAGGGTGATCGTGCGTGTCATGAGGGTGGCTCCAGGAAGAAATGTCCGTAGGGAACCGTCCAGACGGATTCGTGTCCGAGCCGGTGGCCGGTGTAACCGTCGTCGCCGTAGGCCGTGCCGTGATCGGAGCACACGATGGCGAAACAGCGCCGCCGCGAACGCATCACGTCGAACAGTCGGCCCACATGCCGGTCGACGTATTCCAGTGCGGCGGCGTGGGTGCTCACGTTGTCGCCGGTGTCGCGGGTAGCGCCGGGCAGGTGGAACCAGTTGGGCTGGTGGAGGGCCGAGACATTGACGAACAGGAACAGCGGCCGCTCGGCGGGCAAGGCAGTCACCACCCGTTCGGCACACGTCACCTGGGCTTCGAACGAGGTGGGTGATGCCACGGAGAACTCCGATTCCCAATGGCTTTCGGCGAACAGGCCGGGCAGGACATTGCCCAGCGCGCCCCGTTTGTTGAAGAAGCCGACGCCGCCGACGCAGGCCGTGTGATATCCGCGCGCGGCGAGTGCGGTCACCAGATCGGGTTCGTCGAAGACGAAGGTGCGCTCGGCGGTAGTCTCGCTGCCCGCGAATCGCGCGGCGAACAGCCGTGGGTGCGGGCCCGGCGCCGCGGGCGTCGGAAGGAATCCGGCAAAGATGGCGTGATGCGCGGCGTAGGTGAAATTGCCGGGGGCGTGGCACTTCTGCCAGACGTTGCCGGGGAGATGGGCCGTCAGATTCGGCAGACGACCCGCCGCCGCCGACTCGACCGCGACGTCGTAGCGCAGGGTGTCGAGAGTGAGCAGCAGCAGGTCGTCCCGGCCGACGACCGTGTTCATATCCGGCTGGGATAGTAGGGGTTCCGAGATCGTCACAGCGGGACACCCCGGAGCGCTCCGACCAGCTCGCGCGAACTGGTCTGTCGTGCATTGTGATAGCGGCTGGTCGCGGCGATGACCTGCGCCGTATAGGTGTCGAGTCCGGCGGCGGGTCTCTCGGGCAGCCCGGTCAGCCGGGGCAGCAGATCCCCGAACGCGTTGACCTCACCCACCACGAAGCGTCGCCAACCGACCGCGGGCAGCAGATCCACGCCGACGCACAGCGTAGTGGGGAAACAGGCCGCGGCTCGTTCGCAGATCGACAGTGCCTTCGCCCAGTGATCGCCGGCGGCGGCGCGGAAGGCCGCGAGATCCCCACGCGCACCGCCGAGATGCAGGTTGGTCAGCGGCGCGCGGCTCGTCCTGACGACGACGTGGGTGGCGCGCCCACCGATCACCACGACGCGTAGATCGGCGGACCGGCCGTCCTGGGAAACCTTGGGAATCCAGCGCTCCAGGTGCAGTCCGTCCGGGGCCAACCGGTCGACGATGGACGCGATCTCCCGTTCGGAGGTGTAGCGCCGGATGCGCAGCGAGTTGTGCAGATGACCTTCCGTCGTGATCTCCACCGAGGTGGTCGCGCGCAGCCGTCCGTCGCGGGTGGATTCGATGGCGAGGACACCCGAGGCCGACGATCCGTGCGCGAGTTTGACGAACACGCGCGGCATCTCGGCGTCGCGCATATGGCCGCGCACATCCGCCCACCCGCGCACGGGAGTGCGTCCGCCCGAGGTGGGCGAGGACGGAACCGGTACACCCGCGTGTGACAGCCGGGCATGGCACAGCCGCTTGTCGAACAACACGGCCAGGTCCTCGGTGTCGTCGAGCCGGAATCCGCCGCGCAACGAGCGCACCGCGTCGAGGAACCGTGTGTACCAGCGGGCCGAACCCTCGACCCGCGTCGGTTCGTAGGTCTCGCGCAACAGGCGATCCACCTGTGCGTTCTCACCGGGGGAATCCAGACGCACGACCTCGTCGTCGGCGAAATCGTGGCGGCCTTCGCGCAGCACGTCACGCCATTCGACCACCCGGATGGTCGCCGCCCCGGCAGACCGGGCGGCCTCGGTGAACATCCGGACGCGCCGGTTCTCGCCGTTGCCGACGATCACCCAGCGCGGCGGGAGCGGCGGTGTTGCGGACGCGTACACGTCTCACTCACCGACGGAGACGAACCGCCACACGGTGCCGTCTTCCTCGTCGCTGTCCTCTTCGGCGTCGTCGGAGTCGAGTTCGAGGCGCACGCCCGCGGGTTCGAGAGTCTCGCGCAGCTTGGTGCGCATCGCGTCGGACAGGTAGTTGTAGTGCATGTCGAGGACGCTCAGATGGCTCAGCGGCTGACCGGAGAGCAGGGCCGCGACACCGTCGTCGGTGAGCACGCCCATCGAGACGTTCAGGCTGTCCAGCCGGGCGACCACGGGCGCCGCCGCGAGTGCGGTGCAGATGTCGTCTTGGGTCTCGCTGTTGCGCAGGGCCAGATGCTTCAGTGCGGGCAGCCGGTCACCCGAAAGGATCGGCGCGAGATCGGCCACCTCGCTGTCGCCGCCATACTCCGAGGTGCCGAGCCACAGGTCGAGGTGCGTCAGCGCGGGCAGGTCGCTGGCCGCGATGCCACGCACGACCGCGGCGGGCAGACCGCCCGCCTCGACGACGAGGGTGTGCAGCCGCTCATGCCGCACGGCGGGGAACTCCAGGTTCTGACCGCCGCGCACACCGAAGACCTCCAGTTCGGGGAAATTCTCGAGCAGCGGGGTCACCAGACCCTGGTTGATCCAGGAGATCTCGCATTCCTCCCCGACAATGTCGCCGAGGAACAGTGCGCGCAACGCGGGCAGGCGGTCCTCGGCCGCGCACAGTGCCTCGATGACCTCGTCGGAACCGTTGTCGTACACGTCCTTCCACGTCCCGACGATCAGGGCGGTCACCTTCGCTGTGTCGACGGCGTACAGGAAGCGGGTGAAACATTCCCCCCACGTCTCCTCGGCGTCATAGGTGTCGACGCTCAACCGCCACGCGACCGAGTTCGGCTCCGGTAGGACGACCGCCTTCTTCTCGTCGGTCTCGGCATCGGGAAAGGTGAAGGCGGGTAGGCCGCCGAACTCCTGCAGATGGTCGCCGATGGTCATGTGATGTGCCCGCCCCTTCCGGCAGTGCCCGTGATCGTCAGGAGGTTTCTACCAAGTCGCACCGACACAGGGCGACTCGGGCGGTCTGTCGGTGCCGGGCGCTACGGTCTCGGGCAACGGCGGCGAACTCGCGCCGTGACGGGAGGAAATTCATGTATCGGCAAGGTGATGTCCTGATCGCGCCCGTAGCGGAAAACGCTGTACCACCGGCACTGCTGCACGCGCCCTCGGTGGCGCGGGATCCGCGCGGCCGGTTGGTCCTCGCATTGGGCGAGGTCACCGGCCACGCGCACGCGGTGCGGGGCCCGGGCAGGCTGATCCGCGAATCCGGGGCGACGGGGCCGATGCTGTTGCATCTGCCTGAGGGCGGCCGCGTCGTCCACGAGGAGCACGCGGCTATCACGTTGCCGAAGGGGTGGTTCCGGGTGGTGCGGCAGCGGGAGTACATGCCCGGCTCGGTCCGCATCGTCGCGGACTGACGTGCGCGGACGAAAGACTATCGGTGAGTACAGAATCGAGCGAGTACATGACGAAGCGGGACGAATGGCGGTCGGTGTCGACGGCGACCGGACCCGGGGACAGGGCGGCGGCCGAGGACGCGGTGCGGTCGGCCTACCGGCAGGCCGGGCTCGCCGAGCCCGAATCCGTTGTGTGGGCGCGGTCGCCCCTCGAGGCAGTGCGGATACTGCGGGACGCGGGGTCCGGTTCGGATACCGGCGTGTGTGTGCGTGAGGCGCTGCGCAACGCCCCGCTCGCGGCCGAACGCGAACGCGTCCACACCGAACTCGGTCCCAGGGGATTCAGCGAGCACTGGAGTGCGACCGGCGCGGACCTGTGGGAGCTGACCGGGACCATCATCGACCGGATCAGGGCCGGGGTCATCGACGCGGTGGCGCGTAATCGTCAAGAGCAGACGATGATTCGCCTGCTTCTGCTCGACGCCGTCCTCGGTCAGCACGACGCCGCGTGGCTATCGGCGTTCGGTAGCGGACCCGGTGCACCGCTGCACGCGCTGGCGCGCGTCGCCCGCGAGGCGGGCTGGTGGTGGCCCTTCGAGAAGGTCGCGGTGATCAGCGAGCGGCCGACCGAACTGCACCGCGACGAGGCGGGTCGGCTCGACAGTGGCGCGGGCCCCGCCCTCGCCTACGCCGACGGATTCGAACTCTTCGCCTGGCGCGGTATGCCCGTCCCCGCCGAATTCCTCGACAGCCTGCCCACTCTGACGGCCGAACGCATCCGCACCGAGGAGAATGCCGAACTGCGCCGGGTGATGCTCGAGTACTACGGCTACGACCGCTATCTCGACGAATGCGGTGCGCGTCCGATCCATCGCGACGAGACCGGCGTGCTCTGGCGCATCGAACTCGACGGCGACGAGGACGTGGTGATGGTCGAGGTGATCAACTCGACGCCCGAACCCGACGGCACCAGCCGAACCTACTGGCTGCGGGTGCCGCCCGACACGCGCACCGCACGCGCCGGCGTGGCGTGGACCTTCGGGCTCAGCGCCGAGGAGTACGAGCCCGTCGCGCAGACGTAGGCGCTCAGACCGTCTCGCCGACCACGTTCGGCCGGATCATGATCGCCGACCTTCGGCCACACACGCGCTGTTGCTGCTGATCGCCCGGTTCAGCGCGAAAGGCCATGGGCGCGAGCGATGATGCGTTCCATCACCGTGCGGGAAAGCAGGCGGCGGAGGGTGAAGAGTACGGGGGCGTTGCTGCCGACGGCGTAGAGCGGGCGGGGGCGCTCGGCCTCGATCGCTCGCACGATGGTGTTGGCAACCTTCTCGGGCGTAATGCCTTTCGCCTGCTTTTCGTCCAGGTTCGCCATGAAAGTGGTGAAGTCGGCGGTGTGAGCGGAACCCTCCGTGAGATATTTCGTGCGTCGCTCCCGCAGGCCGGTGTCGATCTGGCCTGGTTCGACGGCGGTGATCCACACGCCGAACGGCGACTCTTCGAAGCGCGCGGCCACCGCGAAGCCGCGCAGTGCGGCCTTTGTCGCGACGTACGAGGAGCGATACGGCATCGGGAAGCTCGCGAGCATCGACCCGACCATCACCACGCGTCCGTATTCGCGTTCCCGCATACCGGGCAGCAGTGCCTGGGTCAGGGCGATGGGGCCGAGCACGTTCAGCTGGAACAGTCGCTCGACTGCCTCGCCGGGCAGTTCGGCCAGCGGTCCCGCCTGGCTTTCTC
The DNA here is from genome assembly GCF_045207455.1 of Nocardia sp. NBC_00881. Taxonomy (NCBI): domain Bacteria; kingdom Bacillati; phylum Actinomycetota; class Actinomycetes; order Mycobacteriales; family Nocardiaceae; genus Nocardia; species Nocardia sp. NBC_00881. The sequence goes on along the minus strand of NZ_CP108798.1, from coordinate 4,647,650 downwards.
CCGCATTGTTGACCAGCACGTCGACCTCGCCGAGCCCAGCGACGAATGCCTCCACCGACGCCTTGTCGGTCAGATCGAGCGCCCGATACCGGACTCCGGCAACCGCGGCGTCCGCACCGATCGTGTCCGGATTACGGCTGGTCCCGATCACGCGATACCCGCGCTCGACCAGTACGGCGGCGGTCGCCTTTCCGATTCCGGACGAAGCACCGGTGACTACGGCAACACGGGACATGCGGAGTCTCCTTCCAACACCGATTCGCCGACCATACCGCCCACCGGCACGACGAGTGCCTGCCCGACCGAGTGGACGGACTATCTCACACTCTCGGTGCCGCGCTCGCGATCCGGGATGCCAGGGCAGACCACCTTCAGCGCGCGTTGATAGGCCTGAGCAGAATGTGTGTAGGAGTCACCAAGTCCGACAACTGATCTGGGTCGGCTGATCCGGTGTAGGGAAGCGGGGCCGTTTCGACGGGCCCGATCCGGGCATTCTCGTCGCATCAGGTACCGGATCAGCCGGTCGGTATCGCGGCGTGAGGTGGCACCATGACAGCGGATGATGAGCCGTGGGAGATCCCCCCGCTCGACGACGCACCGGACATCGCGCGCGGCTCTGCGGCGCAACCAGGCGAAACTTTGGCCGACACCAGGAACTGGCCGGGGTACGGGCTGCTGATGGTCGCGGCGGCGGTCGCGGTCGCCGCCGCGGTGATCGCGGGCTGGGGGCTCGGCCGTGCCGCGATCGTGGCAACGATCATCGCCTTGGTCGCGTTGCTGGCCGGGGTCACACTCGTCGTCATCGAACGTCTACGCCGACGCCGCAGGGCGAGGCAGGAAGCGGGCCAGGAGCCCGCGCCCGCTTGGCAGACCATCGTTCCGCCGCAGGGCTGACGACCTGCGCCGATCAGTCCTGTGGCAGGAAGCCGGATTCGATGAACTCGCCGACGTACATGTCGATCGCCTGGCGATTCACGGGCGGGCAGTGCACACCGGTGCCCGTCAACGCGGCGCGACTGTGCGCGTCGGCGCAATCGAGGTGCCCGGCGAGGTCGGCCAAGTTCGGAGAGAGCAGTGCGGCACGCACGAGCGAATCGTCCCCGACCGTGTTGCGTCGGCGGGATTCCCGAAGCAGGCTTTCCCGCATCACTTCCAGCGGGGTCGTCGCCATCGGCAGCCCGTGCGCACGCATACTGGCGAGGATTTCGCTTACCGGTACCGGCGTCCGATTGACCAGGTGGTACACGATTTCGGCGCGTGGGTGCGCGGAGATCTCCACGATCGCTCGGGCCACGTAACTCACCGGGACCAGCGAGACCTTAGCGTCGGCTACGTCGGGCGCCATGCCGAGAATCGCGGCGGCGCGGACCATATTCCAGAACGCGTCGTCGGTGCTGTTCACGCCGACGCACGGGTCGCCACAGATCGTGCCCGGCCGAAAGATGGCGATGGGCACGCCGCGCTCACCGGCCTGGCGGACCAGTTCCTCGCCCACCCACTTGGAGGCGAGGTAGCCGTTGCCGGACAGCTGGTCCGCGCGCAGCCGGATATCTTCGGCGACGACACCTGACGGGGTGGCCGTGACCGCGGCGCCGATCGTGGAGATGAAGTGCACCGGCTTGACCCGCCGGGTAGTGGCCAGCCGCAGTAACTCCCGCGTGCCCGCCACGTTGGCAGGCCGCAGCCGCGCGTACGGCTCGATGTGGTTGACGCGTGCCCCGTTGTGATAGATCGCGTCGACGCTATCGGCGAGGCAGTCGTAGTCGGTGGTGTCGAGACCCAGCCGCGGGGCGGTCAGATCGCCCGCTACGACGACGATCCGCTCCACGGCGGTCTCGCCGGACAGGCGATAGTAGCGTTGCGCCCGCAGGATTCGATCGATGCCTTCCTCGGCGCTGTCCGCGCGGACCACACACCAGACCCGGGCGTCGGTGCGTTCCAGCAGTTCGTGCAGAAGATGCGCGCCGAGGAAGCCGGTGGCACCGGTCAGCAGGACTTCCTGCGGCGGCCCGCTGTGCGCGGATGCGCATCCGCTGACGTCGAATTCGGGCTCCAGCACGGCATCGGTGTCGGGCGTCGGCGGGGCATCCGGCTCGTTCCTCCCGGTCAGCCGCGCGGCGAGGCCGGTGACGGTGGGGGTGGTGAGGATCGCCGACATCGGCACATCCCGCGCGAGCCGGAACGACAACCGTTGGTGCAGGGTGAACGCGAGCAGTGACGACCCGCCGAGTTCGAAGAAGTCATCGGTGACCCCGATCGGGGACACCGCCAGCACGTCGGCGAACTCCTCGGCGATCGTCCGTTCGAGCGGTGTGCCCGGCAGGGCGTCGGTGCGCGTCGAGAACGCCGGTTGCGGTAAGGCGGCACGGTCGAGTTTGCCGCTTGTGCTGACTGGTAACGCGTCGAGCACCACCACGGCGGATGGCACCAAATACCCGGGCATTGAACGAGATACATTGTGCCGCAAGTTATTCTGATCGACCACCGCGCCTTGCGCAGCCGCGACGTAGCCGACGAGCCGATCCCCCAGATCCGAAGCCTTGACCGCGACCGCCGCCTGACCGACAGCGGGATCGGCGAGCAGCGCCGCCTCGATTTCACCGAGCTCGATGCGGTGGCCGCGGATCTTGACCTGAAAGTCCATGCGCCCCAGATAGTTCAGCGTCCCGTTACGGTTCCAGCGAACCAGGTCCCCGGTGCGGTACATTCGCTCGCTGGGGCCGCCGAGCGGATTCGCGACGAACCGGCCCGCGGTGAGACCCGGCGCGCCGTGGTAGCCGCGGGCGAGTTGCGCTCCGGCCACATAGAGCTCCCCCGCCACGCCCACCGGAACCGGCCGCAGTCGGTCGTCGAGGACGAGGCACTGGGAATTCCATTCCGGCACGCCGATCGGCATATCGGTGGCCTCCAGATCCGCAGCGGAGACCAAGTGCTGAGTGATGCTCACCGCGGCTTCCGCCGGACCGTACAGGTTGTGCACGTCGGCTGGACTGACCAGCGCGAAGCTCCGAGCAGTCTCCGGGTGCAGCGCTTCTCCGATGACGAAGATCGCGCGCAGTGAGGCCAATTCGGTTGTCGTCGCGTGCTCGGCGAATACCGTGAGCATGGCGGGAACGAAATCGGTGAGCGTCACCCCATGTTCGGCAATGAGCCGGCACAGGGCGCGAGGGTCGCGTTGCTCGGCGGGGCCCGCAAGCACGAGGCGCCCACCTGCGCGCAGCGCAAGAAAGTATCCCCACAGCGACACATCAATGGTCGCCGATGTTTTCTGTAGATACACATCCCCGGCGTCGATGCCGTATTCGTGCTGCATCCAAGCGAGCTGGTGCACGATCGCCCGGTGGCTGACCACAACCCCTTTCGGGTGCCCGGTGGACCCGGAGGTGTACATCACGTAGGCAGGGTGATCGCCGTGCAGTCGCGCGAGGCGTTCGTCGTCGGTGACGGGCGTGGGATCGATGCCGTTCAGGTCGAGGGTGTCGACGGCGTGCGCCGCGGCTTTCGTGAAGCCGTCCGCGCCGGTGGTCAGCACACAACGGGGTGCGGCAAATTCGAGCACCTGCCGGATGCGTTCGGCCGGATGATCCGGATCGATCGGTACCCAGGCCGCTCCCGCCACGCCGATCGCGTACAGCGCGACAACCTGCTCCACCGACCGGCGCATGGCCACCGCGACGACCGTCTCCGGACCGACCCCCTGCCCGATCAGCCACCGGGCTAGTCGCGTGGATCGATCGCGTAGCTGACCGTAGGTGATCGTCTCCGGCCCACACGCCACAGCAATCGCGTCCGGCGTCGCCGCGGCATGTCGCCCCAGCGCCGCGGTGAGCGGTTCGGGGGGCAGGTCGTGCTCAGGCCCGGCGCCCCAGGACCGGATCCGCTTGTGTTCGACCGGGTCCATGATGTCGAGGTCACCGACCGCGGCGGCGGGGTCGGCCGCGATCTGCACGAGGATGCGAAGGTAGCCATCGAGGAATCGCTGCACGGTGTGCTCGTCGAAAAGATCGGTGCTGTAACCGAACCGGATGATGATCTCGCCGGGGGCGCCATCGGTGTCGTGAGCATCCACCACACCGATGTGCAGATCGGTCTTCGCTGTGTCGGCGTCTACGTCGAGGAACGAGAAACCTGGACCGGACAGCTCGAGCGTGGCCTGCGCGAAGTTCTGAAACGCGAAGCCGACCTGGTACAGCGCGTGCCGCCCAGGCGAGCGTGTCGGGTCGACCGCGTCCACGACATGCTCGAACGGAACCTCGGAGTGCGCGAAGTTCGTCAGGTCCCGTTCCCTGGTCCGGTCGAGCAGCGCTGTGAAGCTCTCACCCGGGTCGATGCTGGTCCGCGCCACGGTGGTGTTGACGAACAGGCCGACGACGTCCGCGAGTGCCGGCTCGGCACGGTTGGTCATCGGCACACCGATGGCGATGTCGGTGCTGCCGGAAAGCCGGGCGAGCAGCACGGCCAGCGCCGCCCGCATCACCATGAACAGTGTCGCGCGATGGGCGCCCGCGACGGCGAGCAGGTCGCGGTGCAGCGTCGCGGGCACCGACCGATCGATCGCCGAGCCGCGCAGCGACGCGACCGCAGGGCGCGGCCGGTCGGCGGGTAAGTCGAGTTCGTCGGGCAGGCCGGCCAGCTCCCGTGTCCAATACTCGAGTTGCCGGGAGAGCATCGAATCCGGGTCATCCCTGGTGCCGAGCAGGTCCTGCTGCCACAGCGCGTAGTCGGCGTACTGCACGGCCGGCGGCCGCCAGGCGGGGGCAAGGCCCTCGCTTCGCGCGGCGTAGGCGAGTGCGACGTCGCGGGCCAGCGGCGCCAGCGAGGAACCGTCGGCGCAGATGTGGTGCAGGGCGCACACCAGGATGTACTCCTGAGGCGTACGCAGCAGCCGAACCCGCAGCGGCACTTCGGCGGATACGTCGAAACCACGGCGCAGGGTGGCGTTCACCCGGCCGGGCACCGTGTCGTCGAGGAGTTCCTCGACCGCCAAATCGCAAACTACGCGCTCGGTTTCGAGGATCAGCTGGCGCGGACCCGTCTCGTCGGCGGGGTACATCGTGCGCAGCGACTCGTGCCGTTCGACAGTGTCGGCGAACGCCGCGCGCAATGCGGGGACATCCAGGTCCGACAGCCGCAGCGCGAAGCCGATGTTGTCCACCGACGACGTCGTATCGAACTGATTGCGTAGCCATAACCGAAGCTGGGCGGGAGAGAGTGGGATTCGCTCCGGGCGTGACCGCGCCAGGAGCGCCGGGCGGGCCGCGTCGAACTGCTGCGAGCGGATGGCCTTGGCGAGCGCGGCGACGGTCGGATGGTCGAACACCAGTCGTGGGGGTATCCGCACGTGCCATGTCTCACCGAGCTGTGCGGCAACCTGGGTGGCCAGCAGCGAATTGCCGCCCGCCGCAAAGAAATCGGCGTCGGCGCCGAACCGTTCCCGACCGAGGACACGGGCGAATACCTCGGCGACCAGTTCCTCGCCGAGATCGGACACCGGCCGATAGCCGGGCTGGTCGAGCGCGCGGCCGCGCAGCGCCGATCGATCGGCCTTGCCCGTCGGGGTCCGTGGGATCAGGTCCATGAGGGTGATCGTGTTCGGCTGCGAATATTCCGGCAGCAGCGCGGCGAGGGCGTCCGCCAGCGCGGCGGGGTCCGGAGCGTATCCGGGTTCGGGCTGGATGAATGTTGCCAGGCTCGTCTCGCCTGTGCTGCTTTTGCGATCGACGGTCACGGCCAGCCGGACACCAGGCTGCGTGGACAGGATGGCGTCTATTTCGCCGAGTTCGACCCGGAAACCCCGCACCTTGATCTGGTCGTCGCTGCGGCCGAGATAGTCCAATTCGCTCGAGGTGTTTTTGCGGACCAGATCACCGGTGCGATACATCCTGGAGCCAGGAGGTCCGAACGGATCGGCGAGGAAGCGTTGCGCGGTCAGACCGGGCCGCCCGTGGTATCCCCTGGCCACACCGGGCCCGGAGACGTACAACTCGCCGGCCACCCCGACATCGACCGGGCGTAATCGCTGGTCGAGCACGTGGCAGCGCATGCCACGTACCGCCGAACCGATGGTGACCGATGCATCGGGGGACAACGCGGAGCTGAGCGTGGCCAAGATCGTGGATTCGGTCGGACCGTAGGCATTGTGGAACCGGCGGCCATCAGCCCAGTGCCGCACCAGCATCGGAGGACACGCCTCGCCGCCCACCATGACCGAGCGCAGCGCGGTGAGTCCGCTCGGATGGAGCGAGGCCAGCGCGGACGGCGTCAGAAAGGCATGGGTGATCGCGTGCCGCGCGAGCAGGTCCGCCAGGGCACTGCCACCGTAGACGGTCGGCGGGGCGATCACCATCGTGGCGGCGGAACAGACCGCGAGCAGCAGCTCCAGCACCGAGGCATCGAAGCTCGGCGACGCGAAGTGCAGGACCCGCGCATCCTTGTCGAGCGAGTGCCGTGCGGCCAGCTCGGCGCACAGCGGAGCCAGCCCGGTGTGAGGGACGGCAACGCCTTTCGGTCGTCCGGTCGAACCCGACGTGTAGATCACGTAGGCGATATTCGACGCGCGCAGTCGGGTGGGCCGATCGAAGTACGCGATCGGGTTCGCGGGATGCGCCGACACCCGCGCCGACACCTCGGGGTCGTCCAGCACGAGCCATCGCACGTCCGCGGGCAGCGACGGCGCGGATGCGCACCGGGTCAGGCCGAGCGTGGCGCCGCAGTCGGCGACCTCGAACTCGATCCGCGCGGGCGGAAAGCCCGGATCGATCGGCACGAACGCGGCGCCGGTCTTCGCGACCGCCCACACGGCGAGCACCGAGTCGAGCGAGCGCGGCAGTGCCACCGCCACCGTGGTTTCGGGACCGGCGCCCATTCCCAGCAGGGTTCGCGCCAGCTGGGACGAGCGGGCATCGAGGTCCCGGTAGGTGATCTCGGTCTCCGCGCACACCACGGCGATGCCGTCGGGATTGTGCGCCGCCGCCGCCGCGAGCAAGGCACCGAGCGTTGGGATGACCGGCTCGGCCGACCGGCGATGCCCAATACGGACGGGTGGACGAGTTTCCCCGCTACCGCTCGTCATGTCGTCGTCCGTTCGGAGTGCCTGTAACTCGGTGATGCTATAACCAGCCGGTATCGCTCGCCATGGATGAGAAGGGCGACATGGACGCTCGGGAGCCGGTGGGACGCAGGGGTTCGGCCGGGCCGGAGTCGCCCGACACCGAGGACGTCGAACTGGTTCTCGATGGCTCCCCGGGTTCGCGGCTACCCTGTGGGTCGGCGATCAACGCGAGTCCACGCTCGATCTGATCCGATCCCGGTTCTGCGTGCCGGCTGGTCCGGGCGGTTTCGGGTGAGTCGCGGGGGCGAGCAGGTCGACGGATCGGAGGTCGGCCGCGATGTGGCCAGAGGCCTTGGTGAGCCCGGCACGCCACCAGCGCGTTGGTCTCGGTGGCAACGACCTTGTCGGTCACGGTGGGATCTGTGTCCGCCCGGTCCGCGCCGATATCGATAGTCAACCGATATCGGCGCGGTCGCGCGCTCAGCTCTGACCGAGCATGGTGCGCATCTGGTCGATCTCAGCCTGTTGATTCGCGACGATCGCGCGGGCGAGCGTCTGCGCGTCGGCGTTCGCGCCGGTGGTCAGCTCGGTTTCGGCCATTGTGACGGCACCGGCATGGTGTTCGATCATCATGGTCAGCCATTGGCGGTCGAAGTCCGGACCGGACGCTGCCTGCAAAGCCGACATGCGCTCGGCGGACATCATGCCTGGCATGCCATGGCTCGTATGCCCGTCACCAGGCGTGGGTACGGGCTTGCCGAAGCTCTGCAGCAGTGTGGTGATCTGCCGCATCTCCGGCTCCTGTGCCTGCTCGACGGCAGCGGCGAGTGCGAGCAGCTGTGGATTGCGGCTGCGGCTCGGTACCAGCTTCGCCATGTCGACGGCCTGCGCGTGATGCGGGTACATCATCTGGAGAAACATTACGTCGGCGCTGTTGAAATCACTGCGGGCCTGCGTGCTCGGGGTCGGCGCCACGCTCGACGCGCCATGCTCCATGCCGGGCATGGTGTCGGCATCGTCGCCGCCACATCCGGCGAGGGTCAACGTGACTATCACGGTGACAGCGAGGGTTACGCGGGTTCGGGTGATGAACATGGGGGTTGCTCCTTGCGAACTGGGAAGTCTGACAGAGGGGACCACGCCGCGACCGTGGTTCGGACACATGGACGCGGCGGAGCTGTCAGATCCGCAGAATCGCCAATTCGGCCAGGGTGGGCACGGTCCATGGCGGCGGTCGGCTCCGCCGCGGGCGCCAGTGCCGCGGCAGCGCGACACCGCTGCCGGGCCGGTCGACCGCCATCCGATAGAGCAGAACTAGCGCGAACAGCACGGTGACGGTGGCAAGGATGAACACGCAGCCATGCATACCGCCGTGGGCGCCGCCGCACTGGTCGCCCGCGCAGCCCAGGTCCGCTGCCACACTGACGGTGTCGAGCGCCGCCGCGTCGACAGGCAGTGTGGTCGGAGCGGGCGGGCGTCCGGGGGTACCACTCGGCCTGGTCGCCTGATTGATTTCGCGATCACCCTGCGCTTTGTGTATGTGGTCTTTCCTGACCACCGAGCCCGAGAATTCGCTGTTTCCGCCTGGCTGAGCCGTGTCGCGGCCTCGTTGGGTTCGGTCGCGGCTCGGCTCGGGTTCGCGCTGGTCGGGTTCGGCCGAGGAGGCGGCACCGAATATCGCGGCAGTGGCGCGCCCCGGCGCATCCGAGGAGACGACGGCGAACGGCGGCATCGGGCTCGTGTTGTCGTTCGGCACGGCCATGGCGGCGCGGTCGGCGGTCGCATGGGCGTGGCCGGAGATCCCGAAGACGGCCGAGTGCATGGCGACGATCCCAATGAGCAACGCCAGCACACCGAGCAGCCGGGCGCGCCTGGTCGCACGGAGGATCCAGGAGCCGCCGGCCGCGACCGCGTTCACCGTGAACACCGCCAGGTCGGTGGAGTGCGGCACGGTTATCCGCGGCAGCCGGAGCGTGTGGTGGACCACAAGGAGCGAGTCTATCGACCGTCGATGCGCCGCCGCCACATACCCCTAGACCGTATGGTATCGGCCTACGGTGTGGCGATGTCGACGACCAACCGGGTCGGGTTGGACAGGGTGCTCACGGCGAAGGCGGGCCGGTCGGCCTGTACGCCGATGAAAGACTGTGTGGTGCCCTCGAACACCATTGTCCGGTAGACACCCGCGACTCCTGGCACAGACGGGTCCATTGCGGGGTCGGGGCCGGAGTACGGCGTCACCCCGCTGTCGAAGGGGTAGGCCGAGCCGAGGATTCGCACCTCGAGGATCGACCGGCCCGCCACCTCGACCGGGTTGCCGCTGCCATCCTGCACCGCGTGGTCGGCGTACTGGACGAGCCAGCCGGGCAAGCCTGTGCCGCCGAGCTCGTAGACCACGCGATCGAAGCCGGGTTGGTGGCCGAGTCGGATATTCGTGACCGTGAGCCCGGCGTCGGCGGAGGCCGTGCCCCGCTTGGGTTGGGCATTCTCCGGCGTGGCCGACGTCGCTTCGGCCGACGGAGCGGGGATCGAGGCGAGCGGGGCGCCCGGGGTGGTCCCGCCGTTGCCGCAGCCCGCCAGTACTACTGCGGCGGTCGCGAGAGTGAGCACCATCCTGTTGCGCATGGGGCTGATGTTACGCAAGACGGGTGTCGAATGGTGCGACTGTCGCCGCATCGGATTTCGTCGTCGGGCGGCCGCAGATCGGTCGTGGGCGAAGGTGCGGCGGACGGCCCACGCCTCACGATGAAGGTCGCCGACGGTTGCTATGTAATTGCCAGCTCCTGAAACTGGTGAAATGTCGGCAGGAAAGTCGCCCTGGGGACAACGACGCGGCGAGCCGCGCGGCACCGGCAGGGGCAATGGTTCGCCCTCGCTCGGGCCCAACGTCGTCAACCCGGTGCTGCGCATCGCCTCCGAGAAACCATGTGTCGGGCAGCGTCTTTCGCGGGACCGGTCAAGTGTCCGCGCGATCGGTGCGGACACTGCGGTCGCACGCGACATCGAATGCGTGCCGAAAGGTGACCGGCGCCGGCTCGCTGCTCGGGTCGAGTGGCGCAGGTGATCTCGTGTACGGCCGCCGCGCCCGTGGGATCCGATGTGCCGAAGGCTCGTGCGGAGTCGCCGGACGCACGCGTTCGACCCTCGCGTGCCTCCTGCCGCGAGCGGGCGCGTGCTCTGCTCGGCTACGGGACCTGCCCGGTCTCAGGGCCGTCGACCATCGAGTACGTCACGTTCCTTCCCGCCTTGCCCGAATTCGCCTGCACCAGTGGAGCTATGCCGCGTCAACTGGTAACCGCGAAGCTGCGACGCGTCGATTCGCCGGGGTGGGCGCGACGATGCGGCAACGATCTAGCACACTTGAGGTGTGGGACATGTCGAGGATGTACTGAGCCGGCTGCGGCGGTATCCGGATGTGGAGGCGCTGAATCTCTACGCCGTGGATGCCGCCGATCGGTTGATCCTCGACGTCGCCGCCGATGCGCTCGCGACCGTCGATAGCGGAAGGGTAGCCGTCATTGGCGACGCCTATGGCGCGCTGACCCTCGGCGCCATCGCGGGCCACGACCTCCGTGACGTCCGGGTGCACCAGGATCTGCTGACCGGCGAGCTCGCCCTCGCCAATAACGCCCGCACGGCCGGCCTGTCGGATCGCTACACCGCCCACCCGCTCGGCAGCCATTTGCTGGGCGATGTCCGGGTTGTGTTGCTTCGCCTGCCGCGTGCGCTCGCCGGGCTGGCCGAGGTCGCCGACGCCATCGCCCGCTACGCCGACCCCGAAGTCGAGTTGTTCGCGGGTGGCCGGGACAAGCATCTGACCAAGTCGATGAATGACGTTCTCGCCCAGTCGTTCTCCGAGGTGCGCGCCAGCCGCGGCAGGCAGAAGTCGCGCACCCTGCTGGTCGGCGGGCCCAAACCGGTCGGCGACCCGCCGTTCCCAGTGTGCGCTCGCCTCGACGAGCTGGATATCGACGTGGTGGCGCACGGCGCGGCCTTCTCCGGCGCCCGGCTCGACATCGGAACCAGGTTCCTGCTCCAGCACCTGAAGTGGATGAAGCCGGATGCCCGCGACGCCATCGACCTCGGCTGTGGCACCGGCATCCTGGCCGTCGCGCTGGCCAAGGCGCGGCCGGGGATCAAGGTGGTCGGTACCGATCAGTCCGCCGCGGCGGTGGCTTCGGCGCGCGAGACCGCCGAAGCGAACCAGGTCGCCGACCGGGTGACCGTGGTGCGCGACGACGCGATGTCCTCGGCCGCGGACAACAGCGCCGACCTGGTGCTGTGCAATCCGCCGTTCCACGTCGGCGCCGCCGTGCACACCGGATCGGCGATCAAGATGTTCGCCGAGACCGGCCGGGTGCTGCGGCCCGGCGGAGAGCTGTGGACCGTCTACAACTCACATCTGAACTATCGGGACGTGGTCGAACGGATGGTGGGCCGGACCGAAGTGGTCGGCCGCAACCGGAAATTCACAGTGACTCGGTCCGTGCGTGGCCTCCACGACCCGCGCCAGCGGTAGAGTCCGAATTGTCTGGCTGAGTGAGTTTCCGGGGAACTCGCTACCGATGACAAACGTTGGACAGAGCAGTTGGATATCGAGTGCACCTACTCGATGAACAGCGGCAACGACTCCAGAAAGGGACGCCGTGCGTACCACGAGCAATCCGGTTTTCAGGAACCTGCCGAGGCAGGAGGGTGGTGGGTACGCCGGCTTCGGTTCCGGCGTAACCACCGCGGGGCAGTTCGGCAACCAGTACGGCCAGCCGCCGTACGGCCAGCAGCCGTACGGCCAGCCCCCGCAGCCCTATCAGCAGGCCCCCGCCACCAGGGCGATGACCATCGACGACGTGGTGACCAAGACCGGCGTCACGCTTGGTGTGCTCGCCCTGTCCGCGATCGTCTCTTATGGCCTCACCAATGCGAACACTTCGCTCGCGCCGCTGTTCGTGATCGTCGGCGGGCTGGTCGGCCTGGTGCTTGTGCTGATCGCGACCTTCGCGAACAAGATGGACAACCCGGTGCTGGTGCTGTCCTACGCGGTCGCCGAGGGTCTGTTCCTCGGTGCGCTGTCGTTCATGTTCACCAATATCGAGTTCGGCGGCGTCGGCGGCAGTGCGCTGATCGGTCAGGCGGTGCTCGGCACGTTCGGGGTGTTCGCGGGCATGTTGGTGGTCTACAAGACCGGTGCCATCCGGGTGACGCCGCGGTTCACCAGGGTCATCGTCGGCGCCATGATCGGAATCCTGGTACTCGTGCTGGGCAATCTGATTGCCGGCTTCTTCATCTCCGGCGGTCTGGGTTTGCGTGACGGCGGCCCGCTGGCGATCGTCTTCAGCTTGGTGTGCATCGCCATCGCCGCGTTCAGCTTCCTGCTCGACTTCGACGCCGCCGATCAGCTGATCCGCGCGCAGGCGCCCGAGCGGGCGGCCTGGGGCGTCGCCCTCGGCCTGACCGTCACCCTGGTGTGGCTCTACGTCGAGATCCTGCGACTGCTGAGCTACTTCCAGAACGACTAGCGAATGAGCGAAAGGGCGGTCGCCGGAATCCCGGCGACCGCCCTTTCGTTGTCTCAGCTCAGGCGCTCGATGACCATCGCCATGCCCTGGCCGCCGCCGACGCACATGGTCTCCAGGCCGAACTGCTTGTCGTAGGTCTGCAGGTTGTTGATCAGCGTGGTGGTGATCCGGGCGCCGGTCATGCCGAACGGGTGGCCCAGCGCGATAGCGCCGCCGGAGACGTTCAGCTTGTCCTCGTCGATCTTCAGCTCGCGGGCCGAGCCGAGTACCTGCACCGCGAACGCCTCGTTGATCTCGACCAGGTCGATGTCGTCGATGGTTTTGCCCGCCAGCGCCAGCGCGCGCTTGCACGCCTCGATCGGGCCGAGACCCATGATCTCCGGCGACAGGCCGGACACACCAGTGGACACGATACGGGCCAGCGGGGTCAGGCCCAGCTCCGCGGCTTTGGTGTCGCTCATGACGACCAGCGCGGCAGCGCCATCGTTGAGCGGGCAGCAGTTGCCGGCGGTGATGGTGCCGTCCGGGCGGAACACCGGCTTCAGCCCGGAGACCGCCTCGTAGGTGACACCGGCACGCGGACCGTCGTCCGTGCTGACCACGGTGCCGTCCGGCAGCGTCACGGGGGTGATCTCGCGCTCGAAGAAGCCGTTCTTGATAGCCTCCTCGGCCCGGTTCTGCGAGCGGACGCCCCAGCGGTCCTGCTCCTCGCGGGTGATGCCGGTGAAGGTCGCGACGTTCTCGGCGGTCTGGCCCATCGCGATGTAGGCGTCGGGGACAAGGCCGTCCTCGCGCGGGTCATGCCAGATCCCCGCGCCGCCCTCGGCGGTCTTCGCCGTGCGCGCCTGCGCCGCTTCGAACACCGGGTTCTGCGTGTTCGGCCAGCTGTCGGCGGAGCCGTTCACGTAGCGGGACACCGTCTCCACGCCGGCGGAGACGAATACATCACCCTCACCTGCCTTGATCGCGTGGAACGCCATCCGAGTGGACTGCAGCGACGAGGCACAGTAGCGGTGCACAGTGGTGCCGGGCACGAAGTCGTAGCCGAGCTGCACCGCGACGATGCGGGCGATGTTGAAGCCCTGCTCGCCGCCGGGAGAACCGCAGCCCAGGATCAGGTCGTCGATCTGGGCGGGGTCCAGGGCGGGCACCTTGTCGAGCGCTGCCCGCACGATCTGCGTGGTCAGATCATCGGGCCGCAGGTCGACCAGCGAGCCTTTGCGGGCCCGGCCGATCGGGGAGCGTGCGGTCGAAACGATGACGGCCTCAGGCATGAGGACTCCTTTGTCGAACGGTCTGTGCGAACCGTGTCGTTACTCGCGGGTTCATATCGAATCTACGTCTCGTCGCGGTGTGCGGGAAGCGGGCGGCCTCCCTCAGCGTGTGGCCGGTGCGCGACTTCGGCGCGACCGTCGGCTCGGGTCAGCCCGGTACGACGAACTGGCCGCGTGCCGGGATGTTGGCGGTGTCGGTGGAGACGGTGACTTCGACGAGGCCGGGGCCGGTGTCCTGGAACAGCGCGTACTGGATGCTGCCGTAGATGCCGGTGACCACGATGTTGTCGTAGCTGCCCGTCACGCCGGTGGTGGTGTTGCGCCAGGCGACGGTCGTGCGAACCTCGCACAGCGGGGCGAGCGGGTAGACGCCCGGTCCCAGACCGGAGACGGGTAGCGCGCGCACGTTGAGGATGGCGCGGCCCGGCCATTCGGAGCTGGTATCGGCCCAGGTGCGGATACTCGTCCAGCACAGACCACCGCGCGCGAGCGTGGGCACCTGCGGGAATTCGACGCTCGTCGCGTCCGCCTGCGCGCCGGACCCGGCCACCAGGGCCACCGCCGATCCGGCCAGAATGGTGGCGGCACGGGCGATGTTCGGCTGCCTCATGGCTGCGATCTTAAAGGTGGGGGTGCCGATTTATCGGTAGCCGCGACCAGTCGCGTGCGGCGTGCGCGAACGCACAGTTGGTGCGTCTGCAACTATGGGGGCATGCGCATCGCGGATCATGTCGTGGACCTCATCGGTAATACGCCGTTGGTCCGGTTGAACTCGGTGGTGGGATCGAACGCGGGCCTGGTAGCGGCCAAGATCGAATACCTCAACCCCGGCGGCAGTTCCAAGGACCGGATCGCGGTGAAGATGATCGACGCCGCCGAGAAGTCCGGGAAGCTACGCCCCGGCGGCACCATCGTCGAACCCACCTCCGGTAACACGGGCGTCGGCCTGGCGCTCGTCGCGCAGCAGCGTGGCTACAACTGCGTATTCGTCTGCCCGGACAAGGTCAGTGAGGACAAGCGCAATGTGCTGCGCGCTTACGGCGCCGAGGTCGTGGTGTGCCCGACCGCCGTGCCGCCGGACCATCCGGACAGCTACTACAGCGTTTCCGACCGCTTGGTCCGCGAGATTGCCGGTGCGTGGAAGCCGGACCAGTACTCCAACCCGGGCGGCCCGGACAGCCATTATGAGACCACCGGCCCGGAGATCTGGCGGGACACCGACGGTCAGGTGACCCACTTCGTCGCGGGTGTCGGCACCGGCGGCACCATCACCGGCGCCGGTCGCTACCTCAAGGAGGTCTCCGGCGGGAAGGTGAAGATCATCGGCGCCGATCCGGAGGGATCGGTGTACTCCGGCGGCACGGGACGGCCCTATCTGGTCGAGGGCGTCGGCGAGGACTTCTGGCCGTCCGCCTACGACCCCGCCGTGCCGGACGAGATCATCGCGGTGTCCGACGCCGACTCCTTCGACATGACCCGGCGGCTGGCCCGCGAAGAGGGGCTGCTGGTCGGCGGCTCGTGCGGTATGGCGGTGGTGGCCGCCATCGAGGTGGCGCGGCGCGATCCTGGCGCCGTAGTCGTGGTGTTGCTGCCCGACGGCGGACGCGGTTACCTGTCGAAGATCTTCAACGACCGGTGGATGAGTTCCTACGGCTTCCTCCGTGAGCGAATGGACGGCGTCGCCGAGCCGCTGGTCGGCGACGTGCTGCGCGGAAAGTCGGGCGAGCTGCCCGACCTGGTGCACACCCATCCTTCGGAAACGCTGCGCGACGCGATCGAGATCCTGCGCGAGTACGGGGTGTCGCAGATGCCCGTCGTCGGCGCCGAGCCGCCGGTGATGGCGGGTGAGGTGGCGGGCAGCGTGACCGAGCGCGATCTGCTGTCGGCGGTATTCGAAGGCCGTGCACATCTCACGGATTCGGTGGCCCAGCACATGAGCCCGTCGTTTCCGCTGATCGGTTCCGGCGAACCACTCTCGGCCGCGACGAAGGCACTGTCGGACACCGACGCCCTGATGGTGGTCGAAGACGGCAAGCCCGTCGGCGTCATCACCCGCCACGATCTGCTCGGATTCCTCAGCACCGGAACCATCGGAAAGTAGCCGGCGCCCGATCAGCCGATCGCGTCAGCCGTCGGGCGCTCGCCACGCGGCCCGAGTGGGCCGGCCAGTTGCGGGGCGGGAAGATCCGCCCCCATCGGGGCCGCTCCTGAGAGCATGGCGGACCGCAGTAAAGGGCGCGCGCGGCGTATCCCTGGGCGGCAGCCGGCGCGTACGTGTGCCGCGGCCATGCGGTCGACCGTGGCGCGAAGAATTTTGTCTCGGTTACGTCGAATCCGGTGGTAGGCAATTGAGCCGCAAATGTCAGATTCGAGTGCAGACGTAGGGGTATAGCGGGGCTTGACGTAGCTGTGGCAAATTGCCGTGGCGTCATCGGAGAGCGAAGGGATGGGCATGCACACCTCTAGTTTGGCTATTGATTTCCAGCAGGGGTTCTCCGATGCGTGGAGTTCCGTCGCCACGTTCGTCCCCAAGCTGGTCGGTTTTCTCGTCATCCTGCTCATCGGCTGGATCGTCGCGAAGGTGGTGGCGACTATCGTCGACAAGGTGCTCGAGCGCGTCGGGTTCGACCGGCTCGTCGAACGCGGCGGGATTCAGCGGATGCTGTCGCGCAGTCGCTACGACGCCTCCGACCTGCTGGCGAAGCTGGCGTATTACGCGATCCTGCTGATCGCGCTGCAGCTCGGTTTCGGTGTTTTCGGGCCGAACCCGGTGAGCAACATGCTCAACGGCATCGTCGCCTGGCTGCCGAAAGCGGCGGTAGCGATCATCATCGTGGTGATCGCCGGCGCCATCGCCCACGCGGTTCGCGAGATGGTCGGCACCATGCTCGGCGGCCTGTCCTACGGCCCGATGGTCGGCCGGATCGCCGGCGTGTTCGTTTGGGGCGTCGGCATCGTTGCCGCGCTGAACCAGATCGGGGTGGCCACGGCGGTCACCATGCCGATCCTGATCACGGTGCTTGCCACCCTCGGCGGCATCCTGGTGGTCGGCGTCGGTGGCGGCATGATCCGCCCGATGCAGCAGCGCTGGGAGAACTGGCTCAGCGGCCTGGAACAGGAGATCCCCGCGGTGAAGGGCCAAGCCGAGGCCTACCAGCGCGGTCGTGAGGACGCCGCCCGTGAGCAGTTGTTGATCGACCAGCAGGCCGCTCGCGGTCAGGAGCAGCAATGGAGCCAAAGCTCGACAACACCGGCCGGCGGGTACACGCAGCCCGGCGAGTACCCGGGTTATCGCGACCCCGGCGACGTGCGCTGAACTATTGAGACAAGTGCGGCCGCCGTAGGAATACCTGCGGCGGCCGCACTCCTGTCACCGGGCTCCGGCAACCCGGAATACAGGTCTATAGGCGGCGTCTCAGGCCGGTTGACGCATGGCGTGCAGGCATACCCCGGCGAGGCGCAGCTGGGCCCAGTCGGCCGCAGCCCAGCCGGTGAGATCTCCCGGTGCGTGTCCGCGCATCGTCGGGACCCGGCTCGGCTCGTCGATCGCGCGCTCGGTGGCACTCGTCTCGCGTACCTGATCGAGCAGTCCACGCGCATAACCCGCGAGGAGTACCGCCGCGGGAACTTTCGACGCTCCCGGCACACCGTGCCGGAGAATGTCGCGGACCGCCGCTGCGTGCTGGTCCAACGCCGCCGAAAGCGCGGGAATCGCCGCTGCCGCGGCGAGCGCGGGCTCTCCGTGCGTCTCGTGTAGTCGGTGCAAAATCCTGTGCGCCGACACTTCGAGCAGCGCGGGGCCGATCAGAAACATCTTCGTATCCTAGCAATCATTCAATATTTATAGAACTGTGACTTTTGCCGCAGTCGTGATCGCCGGAAATATCGCGCTCAGCAAATCCGCCTTGCGGAAAGACTTGTCAGCGAAAAGCATTCGCGTCGGTCAGTGCCCGGCCGAGCACCAGCTGGTGCACCTCCGCAGTGCCCTCATAGGTCAGCACCGACTCCAGGTTGTTCGCATGACGAAGCACCGGGTAGTCGAGCGTTATGCCGTTGGCGCCGAGAATGGTGCGGCATTCACGGGCGATCGCGATGGCCTCACGCGTGCTGTTCAGTTTCCCCGCGCTCACCTGCTCCGGGGTGACCTCGCCACGGTCCTTCAGACGCCCGATATGCAGTGCCAGCAGCTGGCCTTTGCCGAACTCCAGCGCCATGTCGGCCAGCTTCGCTTGGGTCAGCTGGTAGGCGGCCAGTGGCTTGTCGAACACTTCGCGCGTCCTGGCGTATTCGATGGTCGCCGCGAGGCAGTCGCGGGCCGCGCCGAGCGCACCGAAGACGATGCCGAAACGCGCTTCGCTCAAGCAGGCGAGCGGCGAGGCGAGGCCGCGCGATCGCGGAAGTACCGCGTCCGCGGGCAGGCGGACATCGTCGAAGTCCAGCTCCGCGGTGACCGACGCGCGCAGGGACAGCTTGCGATGCATCTCCCGCGCGGTGAAGCCAGACGCACCGGCCGGAACAAGGAACCCACGGATCACCTGTTTGCCCTCGTCCTCGGTCTGTGCCCAGACCACCGCGACATCGGCCACCGAGCCGTTGGTGATCCACATCTTCGAACCGTTCAGCACCCAGTCGGCGCCGTCGCGCTTCGCCCTGGTCCGCATGCCGCCGGGGTTGGAGCCGAAGTCCGGTTCGGTGAGCCCGAAACAGCCGAGCGCACGGCCCGAGGCCAGCTCCGGCAGCCACCGCTGTTTCTGCTCCTCGGAGCCGTACTTGTGGATCGCGGTCATCGCCAGCGAGCCCTGCACCGAAACCATGCTGCGCACGCCCGAGTCGACCGCTTCCAGTTCCTGGCAGGCCAGACCATAGGTGGTCGCCGACATCCCGGCGCAGCCGTAGCCCTCCAGATGCATGCCGAGCAGCCCGAGCTTGCCGAACTCCGGTGCGATCTCCTTGGCCGGAAATGTGCCTGCCTCGAACCAGTCCGCGATGTGCGGTCGCAGCCGATGGGCCGCGAATGCGGCGACGGTGTCGCGGATCTCACGCTCGTCCTCGGACAACAGCGCGTCGGTTGCGAACAGCTCTTCGACAGTGACCATTGGCTCAGCCTAAACGGGGCCGGACCGGTGAGACCGCGCTCACGTCACCCTCTCGGCGCACGATTTCCGGTTCGGCCGCCATCGCCTTGCAACATGATCGGACGAGCGGCGAGATTTCGCTCTGTGCGACCGATCCTGCGGTTCAGCCGAACCCATCGCGCGGGTCGCCTTCCCCGGGAAGTTGCCCGGGAATCGCCCCGATTAGGCTGAGGCTATGAGCGAGCTGGGATTCTCCACACGAGCCGTGCACGCCGGGTACGATCCCGACCCCCAGACCGGCGCGGTCAACGTGCCCATCTACGCGAGTTCGACGTTCGCCCAGGACGGCGTGGGTGGGCTGCGCGGCGGTTTCGAGTACGGTCGCACCGGCAACCCGACGCGGACGGCACTGGAGGCGAACCTCGCCGCGCTCGAATCGGGCCGCTACGGACGCGCGTTCGCCTCGGGCATGGCCGCCACCGACTGTGCGCTGCGCGCCACGCTGCGTCCGGGCGACCACATCGTGATCCCCGACGACGCCTACGGCGGCACCTTCCGGCTGATCGACAAGGTATTCAGCCAGTGGGGTATCGAGCACTCGCCCGCGCACGTGTTCAACGTGGACGAGATGCGCGCCGCAATCCGGCCGAACACCAAACTGGTGTGGATCGAGACCCCGACCAACCCGCTGCTGAGCATCGGCGACATCCCCGCACTGGCCGACGTGGCGCACGCCGCGGGCGCGAAGCTGGTGGTGGACAACACTTTCGCGACCCCGTATCTGCAACAGCCGCTACTGCTCGGCGCGGACATCGTGGTGCACTCCACCACCAAATACCTGGGTGGCCACTCCGACGTCATCGGCGGCGCGCTGATCACCAACGATCCTGAACTCGACGCGGCTTTCGCGTTCCTGCAGAACGGCGCGGGCGCGGTCCCCGGCCCGTTCGACGCCTTCCTCACCTTGCGCGGCACCAAGACGCTCGCGGTGCGGATGGACCGGCACTGCGACAACGCCGAAACCCTCGCGGAATTTCTGTCCGGACATCCCGCGATCTCCCAGGTGATCTACCCAGGGTTACCGGAGCACCCGGGCCATGGCATCGCCGACAAGCAGATGCGGCGGTTCGGCGGGATGATCTCGGTACGCCTGCACGGCGACGTCGAGGCAGCACGCAAGTTCTGCTCACGGACCGAGGTGTTCACCCTGGCCGAATCGTTGGGCGGCGTGGAATCGCTGATCGAGCACCCGGCCGCGATGACACACGCGTCCACCGAAGGGTCCCTGCTGGAGGTGCCGGCGGATCTGGTGCGGTTGTCGGTCGGTATCGAGGATGCCAGCGACCTGCTCTCGGACGTCGAGCAGGCATTGCGCTAGGTTCACGACATGATGAAGCGGCCGCACCCGGTGATCGGGCGCGGCCGCTCGGGTCCGCGGCGGCAGCATCGGCCGTGCGGAGCGCCACGGCCGCGAGTGTCAGCTGTGGTAGGGCTCGGCGCTGAGCAACGTGACTTTCATGATGTTGCCATTGGGCAGCGTGTATTCCCGGGTCTCGCCCACCTTGGCGTTGATCAGCGCGCCGCCGAGTGGGGAGCTCGGCGAGTAGGTCTCCAGCTTGGAGTCGCTGAGACCCTCTTCACGGGTGGCGATCAAGAAGGTTTCGGTGTCGGACTCGTCACCGTCGTAGTAGACCTTGACGACCGAACCGGGGAGCGCGACGCCGGACTTGGTGGGCGCGACGCCGACCTTGGCGTTGTTCAGCAGCTCCTGCAGCTGGCGGATCCGCGCCTCCTGCTGGCCCTGCTCTTCGCGCGCGGCGTGGTAACCGCCGTTCTCCTTCAGGTCACCCTCTTCACGGCGTTCGTTGATCTCGGCGGCGATGACCGGACGATTGGCGATGAGCGCGTCGAGTTCGCCCTTGAGCCTGTCGTGCGACTCCGGGGTCAGCCAGGTCACTTGCGTCTCAGTCATCTCGATCACTCCCTAGTAGTTGTTCCCGGCAGGCCGGGATTCCCTGAGCACTGGTGCGTGCCCACCCGTAGGCGGGCACGCACCAGTCGACGGCAAGAGCAATCCTGGGAAGTTCATCGAACCCCTACAGGCCCAGGTTTCGGGCGAACTCGCAAGCCCGAACCGACAGCGCCGGCCGCCAATGCAGCAAACACGGCTCCGAGCCCCGGAACCGTGTATCACACCATTTTAGCATGAATCATAAACGTGCAGGTCGGAGTTAATTTCGAGGCCTGCCGACGCGAAAAATCGGCGGATCACCCTGCCCGAAGATAGCGGGGTACCTGACCGCTACACGCGTAAATGCTGCCCGACGCGGGCCGAGCGGACGCGCGCACGATGGTGGTCAGCTCGACCGTGCCACTGGTCGAGGGTTCGACCAGCACCTCCCGGCGGCCGAGCTCGGAGCCGTCGCGTGCCATCGCGCGAACGAAACACACCACCGGCTGCGCGGGGTTCTTGCGGGTGACCTTGAGCCGGATGGTCATGGTCGAGTCGTCGACGACGGTATACCCGAGTTGCTCGGCGTCGATGTCCTTCGGACCGTACTTCTGGTAGCCCAGGTAGGCGACACCGAGCCCGGCCAGCACCACGAGCGCGCCCAGGACCAGCGGAATCCACCGGCGGCGCACCGGTGGTTTCGTGCCGTACCGGTCGGCGGGCCGTCGGCTCGGCGCCGGAGCCGCGGCCGTCGCGTCACCGCCGGTTTCCGGCGCGGGCTCGGTCATCTGTAGTCGCTCCCGGGGGGTAAGTCGGAACAAATGTCGATCGAATGGAACTATAGGGAACTAAGACCCGACACCCGCGACCGAGAGCGACGAGGTGAACAAAAACGTGAGTGGCCTTCGCCTCATGGCGGTGCATGCCCACCCTGACGACGAATCCAGCAAGGGTGCGGCGACGACCGCCCGCTACGCCGACGAAGGACACGACGTCCTCGTCGTCACGCTGACCGGCGGAGAACGGGGAAGCATCCTCAACCCGGCCATGGACACGCCGGGCGTCCTGGAGCGGATCAACGAGATCCGCCGTGAGGAGATGGCGGCCGCGGCTCACGCGCTCGGTGTGCGCCAGCACTGGCTCGGTTTCGTCGACTCGGGCCTGCCGGAGGGCGACCCGCTGCCGCCGGTGCCCGACGGCAGCTTCGCGCTGGTTCCACTGGAGGAGGCCACCGAGGCGTTGGTGCGGGTGGTGCGTGAGTTCAAGCCGCATGTGATGACGACCTACGACGAGACCGGGGGCTACCCGCATCCGGACCACATCCGCTGCCATGAGGTGTCGGTCGCCGCGTTCGAGGCCGCAGGCGATCCGGAGCGCTTCCCCGACGCGGGCGAGCCGTGGACGCCGCTGAAGCTGTACTACGACCACGGGTTCAGCATGCGGCGAATGGAGGTGTTCGCCGATGAGTTCGACCGCGCCGGCGAGCCGTTCCCGCTGCAGGAGTGGCTGGATCGGATGCGCAAGTTCGCCGCGGAGCGCGGTGACGTGCTTTCTCGGGTCACCACGCAGATCGAGTGCGCCAAGTACTTCCCACAGCGCGACGACGCCTTGCGCGCGCACGCGACGCAGATCGACCCGAACGGCGCATTCTTCGCCATTCCGATCGAGATGCAGCAGCGACTGTGGCCGACCGAGGAATTCGAGCTGGCCCAAACCCGGGTGCGCACCGCATTGCCAGAGACCGACCTGTTCGCGGGCATCGAGGACGAGCGGCTGTGACGCTGGTTCTGCTCGCCCAGACGCCCGGTACCCCGACCGGGCCCGAATTCGGCAAGGCATCGCCGCTCGGCCTGGTCATCATCCTTGTTTTGCTCGCGGGCACGTTCTTGCTGGTCCGATCGATGAACCGGCACATCAAGGGGCTGCCCGCGACCTTCGAGCCCGAGCACCCCGAACCGGACCAAGAGGCCGACGAGGGGACCGAGCACGGCATCACGCGCCGGCCGGGCGACGAATCGGACGACGCAGACTCCGAGTGACGCACCGAGTCGAGCTGACCTGCGCAACCGCTGCTGAGCTGCTCTAGCGGGCCCGGTGTCGCACTGCGCAGCCCACTATTTCCGCGGTCGCCCTGAAGCACACCGTTGGCAACCATTTCGGCGCAAAGTGGTGTTCGCAATATCGCGCGCCGGTCGGTGTCCTGTGTTACCAATTCAGCGATACCGCTCGACCGAAGGAAGCTCATGGACAACGTGATCGGACAGATCGACCGCGCACTGGACGCGACCGGAGCGATCGTCGCCGCCGTGGGAGACGCGGGCTTGGCCGCGCCGACGCCGTGCCCGGATTGGGATGTGCGGACCGTCCTCAACCACACCGTGGGTGGCATGCATCTGTTCGCTGCCGCGCTGAGCGGCACGGATGCGGGCGCCGACCACGAATCCGACTGGCTGGGCGGCGATCCGCAGGGCGCGTTCGCCGCAGCGGCGGAGGTAGATCGCGCCGCGTGGCATCGGCCGGACGCGCTGGACGCCACGGTGGGCATTTCGCTGGGCGAACTGCCAGGGCCCGCGGCGGCGCTGGCGCATCTCACCGAGGTTCTCGTCCACGGCGTCGATATCGCGGTGGCCATCGACCGGCTGGATCTGGCCGACGACGGGTTGTGTGGCGAATTGCTCGCCACCATGCAGGCGATGGGCGGCATCGATTCCTTCCGCGCCCCTGGCATTTTCGGTCCGGAAGTCGTTGTCGCCGGGGATGAACCGGCGCACCGTCGACTCTTGGCCTATGTCGGGCGAGAGGTGTTGTCCCGGACTCCGTAGTCGGCACCGACGAATTCACAAAGAATACGAACTGCTGGGCGGGCCCGCGGCATCCCGGACGCCGCCTACAGCTTCGGACAAGGAAGTCGCCGTTTCTCGCGCACCGGGCGCCGTTGGCACTGTTGCTGGTCGAATTCGCGTTTCGCAGCTTTATTTTCGATCTGGGCGGTGCACCGGGTGGCGCAGGATCGTCTTCGTCGTCGTGCCAGGGGATCTCCGTGGGTCGGACAGGTAGATCTCGTGGTGACGCCCGTTCATCGCCCATCCCTCGGCCGCCATGAGCGCATCCATCCGCGCCAGCGTCTGCGGTTCGGTCGCATACGGGCCGACATGCAGTGCCTGGATCGCCTCGCCCTCGGTGATCCGCTCGAAGGACGCCCCGGTCACCATCTCAGCGGTGACCACCTCCGGCACGCGGATCATCAGCTTCCACTGCCACTGCTCGCGCGGCACCGACAGCGGCGGCGCATCGGATTCGACCCACCACAGGCCCTCGAGTTTCGGCACGACGAAGTCGCGTCCCGCGGCCTTCGCGGCCTTCTTGGCCCCGTACACAGCACGGTAGAGCGTTTCCAGTGCGGCGGTGTACACCGGTCCGCCGGGCGATCCCGACCCGTCGACCGTCACGTAGTCGTACGCCGCGAACGTCCGCAGCACCGGCTCCGTGCCCGCGCCGTAGTAGTGGTGGTCCTCTCGTACCAGATCAATTTTCATTACCCGACCGTCTTCCCTCCCGCCACAGGAGAGTCAAATGAGACATGCGCTGCGCCCGTCGTGTCCCGCTCGGCTTGGCCGTGCGCGCACCGGCCCGCGGCGAACCGGACTCGTCGCCGTTCGGCGCGTTGCTGGTGGACGCCTACGAGTCCGCGCGAGTACCTAGCTGGTCGCCCAGATCGCTGGAAAAGTCGACTGCCGCAATAGATGATCCGATTCACCCGGGTCCGATGCCGGGGAAGTCCGAGCGCGTCCGGTCCGGCACCTCCGATCTGCCCGGCCGAGAGGCCGTACGGTGGAGCTATGAACCGGCTCGGGAACGCGACGTCTCCGTATCTGCGCCAACATGCGGACAATCCGGTGCACTGGCGGGAATGGGATGCCGCCGCGCTGGACGAGGCGCGGGAACGGGATGTGCCGATCCTGCTTTCGGTCGGGTACGCGTCCTGCCACTGGTGCCATGTGATGGCGCACGAGTCGTTCGAGGACGCGGCGACCGCCGAGCAGATGAACGAGAACTTCGTCTGTGTGAAGGTCGACCGGGAGGAGCGGCCCGATCTCGACGCGGTCTACATGAACGCCACCGTCGCGATGACCGGCCAGGGTGGCTGGCCCATGACCTGCTTCCTCACACCCGACGGCGAACCGTTCTACTGCGGCACCTACTACCCGAAGTTCCCGCGCGGCGGGATGCCGTCGTTCACCCAGCTGCTCACCGCGATCGCCGACACTTGGCACACCCGCCGCGACGAGGTGCACCAAGCGTCCACGCAGGCGGCCGAGGCTCTGCGCGCGCAGACGGCAAGGCTGCCCGACGCGGACCTGACGATTACGGCCGAGCTGCTCGACCACGCCGTCGCCGCCGTGCTGCGCGACGAGGACGACAAGCACGGCGGGTTGGGCGGTGCGCCGAAGTTCCCGCCGTCGGCGCTGCTGGAGGGGCTCCTTCGGCACTGGGAGCGGACCGGTAGCACCGCGGTGTTCGACATGGTCTCCCGCACGGCGGAGGCAATGGCGCGCGGCGGGATCTACGACCAGTTGCGCGGTGGTTTCGCCCGGTACTCGGTCGACGCCGCGTGGGTGGTGCCGCATTTCGAGAAGATGCTCTACGACAACGCCCAGTTGCTGCGTGCTTACGCCCATCTGGCGCGGCGCAGTATGTCGGTGCTGCCGGAATCGTTGTCGCACCGGGTGGCCAGGGAGACTGTGCAGTTCATCATCGAAGACCTGGGTACCGAACAGGGTGGCTTCGCCTCGGCCTTGGATGCCGATACCCGTTTGGAGCCGGGCGGCCCAGGCGTCGAAGGCGCTACCTACGTCTGGACGCCCGCCGAGCTGACCGGCGCGCTCGGTCCGATCGAGGGGGCGTGGGCCGCCGAATTCTTCGGCGTCACCACCGCGGGGAACTTCGAACAGGGCACGTCGGTGCTCACCAGGCATTCCGAGCCGGTCACCGAGAAGGACGACGCTCGCCTGGAGCGCATCAAGGCAGCGCTGTACGCGGCCCGTGCCCGCCGTCCCCAACCGGAGCGCGACGACAAGGTGGTGACCGCGTGGAACGGGATGGCCGTCACCGCGCTCGCCGAGGGCGGGTCGGCGCTGGGCGAGCCGGACTGGATCGCCGCCGCCGTACGTTGCGCGCGCTTCCTGCTGGCCGAGCATGTTGTGGACGGACGCCTGCGCCGCGCCTCGCTCGGCGGTGTGGTCGGCTCCGCGCCCGGCATCCTGGAGGATTACGCGTGGTTGGTCACCGGTTTGCTCGCTCTGCACCAAGCCACCGGCGAGCTCGGCTGGCTCGAGGACGCACAACGATTGCTGGACAAGGCGATCGAGCATTTCGCCGACCCGGACGCGCCGGGCAGCTGGTTCGACACCGCTGACGACGCCGAGACACTCGTCGCCCGGCCACGCGATCCGATCGACGGCGCCACCCCCGCCGGCGTCTCCTCGCTCGCTGAAGCCCTGTTGACCGCCGCGGCCGCGAGCGACCCGGAGCGCGCCGCCCGCTACCGCGACCTCGCCGACCGCGCACTCGACCGCGGGGCTATCGTCCTTGCGCGGGCGCCACGGTCGGCGGGTCAGTGGCTTGCCGTCGCTGAGGCGGCCCTGCGCGGGCCCTTGCAGGTCGCCATCGCCACAGCCGAATCCCTCGGTCGCCCCACCGAACTGCTCACAGCAGCCCGAGTCGCGGCGCCCGGCGGCTCCGTGGTCCTCGCCGCCGCCCCGAACGCGGTACCACTCCTGGCCCACCGTCCATTGATCCGCGATACCGACGCCGCCTACATATGCCGCGGCTCGGTCTGCGATCAGCCGGTCTCCACCCCGGAGGAACTTCGCTCGGCGCTGCAGCGGATCTGAGGACCTATCGGTGCGCATGCGCACAGGTCAGCGCAGGACCACGAGCCAGACCGCCGCGTAATGGGTGAGCGCGGCGAGCACCGTGGCCGCGTGGAAGAACTCGTGGTGTCCGAACACGGTCGGCCAGGGGTTCGGCCACTTGGTGGCGTAGAGGATCGCGCCTCCGCTGTAGATCAACCCTCCGATCAGCAGCAGGATCAGCGGCGCGATGCCGATCTCGTTGTTGAGTTGGCCGGCGACCGGGACGATGGCCCAGCCGAGCAGCAGGTACAGCGGAACGCCGACCCAGCGGGGCGCGGTCGGCCACAGCAGTTTCAGCGCCACTCCGGCCAGCGCACCGGCCCAGACCACGGTCAGCAGCGTCTGCCCGGTGCCGCCAGGGAGGCCGAGCAGGGCGAACGGTGTGTAGCTGCCCGCGATGAACAGGAAGATCATCGAATGGTCCGCCCGCTTCATCCGGATGCGGGCGCGCGTGCTCGGCCAGGTCACCCGGTGGTAGACCGCGCTGATGCCGAACAGCGCGCATACGGTAACGCCGTAGACCAGAGTCGACCATCCTGCGGTCGCCGAGACCGTGGCCGCCTCGGTGACCAGAACGACGGCCGCGACGGCGGCGATGCCGACCGCCCAGGTGTGGATCCAGCCACGCATGCGTGGTTTGCCGAGTACCGCAGCGAGTGTTTCGCCCGCCGAGGCAGGTGCTGCGACAAGTGCCGCGTCGGGGGCGCCGACCGGTTCGGACACGAGTTACCTCCTAGATAAACCCGCCAGTAACCTACGCGACCGTAAGTTTGAGTTATTCGCTACTGTACCGGGGCCGCGCGGTCGGTGCCTAGATCGCATCGGTGAGGCGTAGGGTTGCCCGGGTGGAACTTCCGAGTCAGGTGCGGGGTCTGCCGTATCGCGTCTACGAGGCCCGGCTGTCCAAGCAGCTGGCAGACAAGCAGCATCCCCGGCACGTCGCGGTGATGTGTGACGGCAATCGCCGGTGGGCCCGGGAGAACGGTTTCACCGATGTCAGTCACGGTCATCGGGTCGGCGCGCTGAAGATCGCGGAGCTGGTCGGCTGGTGCGAAGCCGAGGGCATCGAGATGGTGACCGTCTACCTGCTCTCCACCGAAAATCTGCAGCGTGATCCGGACGAGCTGGAGACGCTGTTCGAGGTGATCACCGACGTGGTCGAGGAGTTGTCGGCGCCGGAACAGAACTGGAGCGTCCGCATCGTCGGCTCGCTGGACGGCTTTCCCGAGCTGATCGCGAAGCGGTTGCGTACCGCGGCCGAGCGCACCGAGGAGCGTGGTGGCGTGCACGTCAACGTCGCGGTCGGCTACGGGGGCAGGCAGGAGATCGCCGACGCGGTGCGGTCGCTGGTCCGCCAGGAGATCGCGGCGGGGGAAACCGGCGAGGATCTGGTTCAGTCGATCACCGTGAACGCCATCGGCCAGCACCTCTACACCTCCGGCCAGCCGGACCCCGACCTGGTCATCCGCACCTCTGGCGAGCAGCGGCTGTCCGGTTTCCTGCTGTGGCAGAGCGCCTATTCGGAAATATGGTTCACTGAGGCGTACTGGCCGGAGTTCCGGCGGGTGGATTTTCTGCGAGCGCTGCGCGAATACGCCGCGCGCCATCGCCGTTTCGGGGTCTGATCCGATCTCGGTGCCGTGAATCCGGCTCCAGCTCCGCCCTTCTCGCGTACCGTGCGGTCTCATGGGCGAGCGAACCATCGACACGGCCGCCGGCGCGATCGTGCCGGAGCCGAGCGTCAGCGAGGCGCAGGGATGAGCGTGTACGACACTCGGCCTGGCGGGCCGCCCGAGTCCGCGCACCGGGGGCCGGGCGGGGCCGACATCAGCTATGAGGAGTTCGGCAGGCGTTTCCTGGAGTACGCGGCCTCCGCGGAGCGTATCGCCGGAGCATTCGGCCAGTTGACCGGCACCGCCTTCGATTTCGGACCGATCGGGATGGGG
The DNA here is from genome assembly GCF_045207455.1 of Nocardia sp. NBC_00881. Taxonomy (NCBI): domain Bacteria; kingdom Bacillati; phylum Actinomycetota; class Actinomycetes; order Mycobacteriales; family Nocardiaceae; genus Nocardia; species Nocardia sp. NBC_00881. Next base: position 4,618,922 of record NZ_CP108798.1, on the reverse strand, counting down.
CCGGGACGACTGGCCAAGGTGTCCGCGCAGGTTCAGCTCGGTGAGCCACGGGTGCGCCGCCACATCGAGGAGGCCATCTCGTTCGAGTTGGTCATCCCGCTGAATGTCGACCTGCTTCTCGATCTGGCCGTCGACCGGCATCGCTTCCATGTCGAGGGGGCCATCCACCTGCATCTGACGGTGCGCACCGCCGCACCGTTGCGCGTGCTGATCGACATCGCCGAGCCGCGTCCCGGAGACGTGCACGTCAACGTCGCCAGCGCGACCAGGCGTGGACAGTTGCTGCGCATCCTCGCGAGCGTGGACCACGAGATCAGGCGGTTCGTCGCCCGCTATATCTCCACCGAGATCCGCAGACCGCATATCGCCGCGGCTCGCGATATCGATGTCGCACGACGCCTCGACGAGGCGTGGAAATTGTAATCGGAATCACAATTTGCGCAGGCGCAGCCGATTGATGCTGTGGTCGGCGTCCTTGCGCAACACCAAGGTGGCGCGCGGTCGGGTGGGCAAAATATTCTCCACCAGATTCGGGCGGTTGGTGTTGTTCCAGATCTCCTGCGCGGCGGAGGTCGCCTGCTCGTCGGTGAATCCGGAGTAGTGGTGGAAATGCGCGTTCGGGTCGGCGAACGCGGTGTTGCGCAACGTGAGAAACCGTTGCACGTACCACTTCTCGATGTCCTCGATGCGCGCGTCGACATAGATCGAGAAGTCGAACAGATCCGAGACCATCAGCCGCGGACCGGTCTGCAGTACGTTCAGGCCCTCCACGATCAGAATGTCGGGCTGACGTACACAGTGCAGCTTGTCCGGCACGATGTCATAGGAGATGTGTGAATACACCGGCGCGCACACTTCCGCCGCGCCGGATTTCACCTCTGTGACGAATCGCAGCAGCTTGCGGCGGTCGTAGCTCTCCGGAAAACCCTTGCGGTGCATGATGCCGCGGCGGGTGAGTTCCGCGGTGGGATAGAGAAATCCGTCGGTGGTGACCAGGTCGACGCGCGGGTGATGATCCCAGCGGGCCAGCAGTGCCTGCAGCACGCGGGCGGTGGTCGACTTGCCGACCGCGACGCTGCCCGCGACGCCGATGACGAACGGGACCTGCTCGTCCGGATGGGTTTCGCCGAGAAAGGTCGCGGTGGCGGCGAACAGGCGCTGGCGCGCGGCCACTTGCAGGTGAATGAGACGAGCGAGCGGGAGATAGACCTCGGCGACTTCCTCGAGATCAATCTGTTCCCCGAGACCGCGCAGGCCGATCAGTTCTTCTTCGGTGAGCACAAGGGGAGTCGATTTACGCAGGGTTCGCCACTGTTTCCGGTCGAATTCCACGTATGGACTCGGCTCGCTCATCCGTGCCATTTACCCGACGCTCCACTTCGGCAAACACGCAGACTTACCGTGCGGGTCTGGTGAGATTCGGTCTAGCTGTCGCCGCATAGCCGAATTCTGCTCCGCGTCGCCATCGTGGGATAAGTGGGGTACCACTAGCCCTTGGTAACCGGGTCGATGGCACGGAGGTGAGCGGCTAATGTCGGCTGCCATGGAAGCGCATCCGCTCGTGTCCGAATACCTGCGGCTCGGCCTGGCCTTCGACCAGCTCGAGGAAGGGTTCGTCGACGCCTATACCGGTGATCCCGCGCTGCGGCGGGAGGTAGCGAACGCGCCGGCATCGCCGCCGCGAACGCTGGCCCACCGCGCCGCCGAGTTGCGCGCTGAAGTGCCCGAAGCCGGGCTGCCACCGGAACGCGCCGAATTCCTCGACGTGCATCTGCGCGCGTTGGAATGTTCCGGTCGTAAGTTCGCCGGAGACGAGATCGGATTCGTCGACGAGGTGCGGGCGTATTTCGACGTCGACATCGCACCCGGCGACGTGGATGACTACCGCGAGGCGCACCGGCAGATGGATGAGGTGCTCGCGGGAGAGGGGCCGTTGGCCGAGCGAGCGGCCGCGCATCGCAAGGCCGACGAGATCCCGCCCGAGCGCCTGTCCGCCTGCGTCGAGGCGTTCTCCGGCGCGTTGCGCGAACTGGTCCGCGCCAGGTATCCGCTGCCCGACCACGAGCACGTCAGCTACGAGGTGGTCGGGGACAAGCCCTGGTCCGGGTTCAACTACTACCTGGGCAACTATCACTCCCGGGTCGCGATCAACTCCGACCTCAAACAACACATGGCGCACCTGCCGCACCTGATCGCCCACGAGTCGTACCCAGGACACCACACCGAGCACTGCCGTAAGGAGGCAGGGCTGGTCGCGGACGGGCAGGCCGAGCAGACGCTGTTCCTGGTGAACACGCCACAGTGCCTGATGGCCGAAGGTCTCGCCGATCTGGCGCTGCGCTCCATCGTCGGCCCCGGTTGGGGTGTATGGGCGCAGGAGATCTACGCCGACCTCGGCTTGCGCTTCGACGGCGAACGGGCCGAACGGCTCTCGAACGCTTCGGCCAAGCTGCTCGGTGTGCGACAGGACGCCGCGCTGTTGTTGCACGACCGGCGTCGCACCCCCGACGAGGTGGCGGAGTTCTTGCAGACCTGGAGCCTGGTGACGCCGGATCGAGCGCGGCAGTCGCTTCGGTTCCTGTCCTCGCCGCTGTGGCGGGCCTACATCTCCACCTACGTAGAGGGTTATCGGCTGCTGGGCGGATGGCTCGATCGCGCGGTCGACGCCGACGATCGGGCCGACCGGTTCCGCAGACTCCTCGACGAACCGCTCACGCCCGGCGCTGTGCGCGCCTTGTGACCGGCGCGGGCGGCTTCGCGCGGACCGTCGGTGGCCCGGGCGGTGTCACGCCGGTGGGCGCGCTACATGATGACCGCGCACCCCTGTCCACCGGCGGAGATGGTGCACAGTAGTTGCGAAAGGCTGCGCAGCAGCGCCTCGACCGGGGAGTTGGGTACCGAAATCATGGTGACCATGTCTGTTCCTTCGCAAGGTGATCGCAAGTAGATGTCACCTAGGAAACCGGTTGGGCCGCACCTTCTCGTTACGACTTGTCGTGCCCCGTAAACCTGGGGCCCGAATACTCGGGGTGCCCCGAGTATCAGCGGTTTGCGCGGAAGATGACGCAAGTGGTCGTGGCGTGCGCGACCAGCCGCCCCTGTTCGTCGACCACACGCCCCTCGGCGGTCGCGGTGGTTCGGCCGACATGGATCGTGGTGCCAGTGGCGATGAGCCGCTGTCCGCCGGTGGGGACAGCGCGGATGTAGTTGACTTTCAGTTCGAGCGTCGTGTATCCGGCGCCCGCCTCCAGTGTGGTGTGCACCGCGCAACCCATCACGGAATCGAGCAGGGTGGCGCAGATGCCGCCGTGCGTGGTGCCGAGCGGGTTGGCGAAATCGGGCCGGGTCCGCAGCGCGAAGACCACCCTGCCCTGCTCGAGCTCTTCGACCTCCATCCCGAGCAGGTCACCGATGAACGGTGGGCGGCTCGGCATCGTCATCGCGGTCCGCAGCAGCTCCAGCCCGGACAGCTGAGCCGGGTCGATCGTGGCTTCGGACATGAATTCCATCCTTTCGATGAACCGATCGGTCCACATCTGACATGATTGGAGCATGAACCGATCGGTTCATGCAACCGTGCGGCAAGGAGGAGTAATGAGCGACGGAGGCGAGCGAACTATCGACACAGCCGCCGGGCCGCGCACCAGGCTGATCGAGAGCGCCATCGAGTTGGTGCGCGAGCAGGGCGTGCACGCCGCGGGTCTTTCCGCCCTGCTCGATCGGAGCAAGGCCTCGCGCAACTCGCTCTACCAGCACTTCCCCTCCGGCAAGAGCGAGCTGGTCGAGACCGCGACCCAGGTCGCGGGTGCCCGGATCAACGACGTGATCGACAAGATCACGGCTGCCCCGCCGGAACGCTGGTTCGGTGCGCTCATCGGTTGGTGGGTCTCCGCGTTGGAGAAGACCGGCTATCGCGCGGGGTGCCCGATCGTCGGGGCCGCTCTCGCCGAGGCAGAGCCCGGCGTGCAGGCCGCCGCGGGCGCGGTCTTCGAGGACTGGCATCAACGTTTCGGCGCCGCCCTCTCCGCGGCGGGCATGCCCGCCGCGGAGGCGCACTCCTTCAGCAGCTTCGTGTTCAGTGCGCTGGAGGGCGCCATCGTGCAGGCGCGGGCGACGAAATCCACCCGTCCGCTCGAGGCCGCGCAAAAGCACCTCACAGTGCTGTTGGAGAACTACCTGCCCGCGGGTGAACGCGACGAAGCGCAGGGTTGAGTTCCGGATCACAGCCCGCGGCCTGTTCCGGACGGCGGGATGAACCCCCTGGCCGGGAGCTGGCATCCGGCCCATAGACTGAGCCCGTGACGCAGACGACCGCCTCTGTCAATTCCCAGTCCCTCGGTGAGCTCGATCCGGAGCTCGCCGCCGCGATGGCAGGCGAACTCGCCCGCGAACGCGACACCCTCGAGATGATCGCCTCCGAGAACTTCGTGCCGCGCGCGGTGCTGCAGGCGCAGGGGAGCGTGCTCACCAACAAGTACGCCGAAGGCTATCCGGGTCGGCGGTACTATGGCGGCTGCGAGCACGTCGACGTCGTCGAGACGCTGGCGCGTAACCGCGCCAAGGAGTTGTTCGCCGCCGACTTCGCCAATGTGCAGCCGCATTCCGGCGCGCAGGCGAACGCCGCGGTGCTGATGGCGCTGATGGAGCCTGGTGACAAACTGCTCGGTCTCGACCTTGCGCACGGTGGTCACCTCACGCACGGCATGCGCCTGAACTTCTCCGGCAAGCTCTACGAGGTGCACTCCTACGGGGTGAGCAAGGAAGACCACCGCGTCGACATGGACGAGGTGCGCACCATCGCCCTCGGCGCGCGCCCGAAGGTGATCGTGGCGGGCTGGTCGGCCTACCCGCGTCACCAGGATTTCGCGGCGTTCCGCTCGATCGCCGACGAGGTCGGCGCTTACTTGTGGGTGGACATGGCGCACTTCGCCGGTCTGGTCGCGGCCGGGCTGCACCCCTCGCCAGTGCCCTACGCCGACGTGGTGTCCTCCACCGTGCACAAGACGCTCGGCGGGCCTCGCTCCGGTCTGATCCTGGCCAAGCAGGAGTACGCCAAGAAGCTGAACAGCTCGGTGTTTCCCGGCCAGCAGGGCGGGCCGCTCATGCACGCGATCGCCGCCAAGGCGGTCGCCTTCAAGATCGCCGCGACCGAGGAGTTCAAGAACCGTCAGGAGCGCACCCTCTCCGGTGCGAAGATCCTCGCCGAGCGCCTCACCGCCGCCGACGTCAAGGACAAGGGCATCAGCGTGCTCACCGGCGGCACCGACGTGCACCTGGTGCTCGTCGACCTGCGTAACTCCGAGCTCGACGGCCAGCAGGGCGAAGATCTGCTGCACGAGATCGGAATCACGGTGAACCGCAACGCCGTTCCGTTCGACCCGCGTCCGCCGATGGTCACCTCCGGCCTGCGCATCGGCACCGCGGCCCTGGCCACCCGTGGGTTCGGCGACACCGAGTTCACCGAGGTCGCCGACATCATCGCGACCGCACTGGCGGGCGGTTCCGACGTGGACGCGTTGCGCGCCAGGGTGAGCAAGCTGGCCAATGACGTTCCCCTGTACAACGGCCTGGAGGACTGGCACCTCCTCGGCTGAACTGTCAGGCCCTGCCGCCGGGTTGCCAGGGGCCGGGTTCCCGGTCGCGTACTGGCCGGCGACCAATTCTCCGGTCGGTTGGTGGGGCAGCGTCCGAGCGTTCGCCCGCCGACCCGCCGGTGGGCTGAAGATGTCGTCACTTGTGGTCGCGCAGGAAGGTGGGGATCTCACCGTACCGTCGTCGCGGTCGCCGAAGCCGCGGTGGCCCTTCGGTCGATGCACGGTCTCGGTCTCAGTCGATGTCCGTCGCGCCGACCAACGCCGGGTAGTCCCTCAGGTCGATGTCATTGGCGGCATTGTCGCTGTACTTCAGCATCAACGTGAACAAGCGAGAACCGAAGAACCAGTTACGCAGCTTGATGCCGCGTGCGGTCTTCGGGGCGAGGAAGCGCCCCGCGTTGCTGTTGCCCGCGATCTTGGCATAGCGCTTCATGATCTCGTTGTAGCGGGCGAAGGCGACCGCGTGATCGCCATCGGCGAGGGCCAATTCACCCGCGACGACGTACGCGCCGACTACCGCGAGCCCGGTGCCGAAGCCGCCCAGCGTGTTTCCGTACGCGGAGTCGCCGACCAACGCGACGCGCCCCTTGGTGTAGCCGCCCTTCATCCGGACCTGGCTGATCGAATCCAGGTAGAAGTCGTCGAAGTCGGCCACCTCGTCGAGCATCCGTGGCACCTCCCATGCGACGTCCGCGTAGACCTGCTCGATGATGCGCCGCTGCGCGGCGCTGTCGTCGCGGGAGAACTCGAGCTCGGGCGCGGCGAACATATACAGCTGCTGTGCCTTCGAGCCGCCGCTGATCGCGAGCTTGCCGGGAGCGTTGTGGCCGTAGGCGATCGCCCGTTCGCGTGGACCCGTCGCGTCCTGGCCCCATGGGTCGGCGCCCGCGACGCAGTAGTAGTAGCCCAGGTGCTTCACGAAGTCCTCCTCCGGGCCGAAAGCCAGCCTGCGCACCCGGGAGTGGATACCGTCGGCGCCGAAAACGAGATCGAAGGTGCGCGCAGGCCCGTGCTCGAACTCGACGTGCACGCCGTCGGTGGTCTCGGTGAGCGCGCTGATCGAGTCGCCGAACAGGTACTCGCAGTGTTCGGCGGTTCGCTTGTACATGATCTCGGCCAGGTCGCCGCGCAGGATCTCTACGTCGCCGCCGGTGAAGTCGCCGGACATGACGGCGAGCTGCTTGCCGTTCTCGTCGACGAAGACGGTGTCGGTGGCGCCGGTCCTGCGCTCCTCGATCTCGTCCAGGATGCCCATCCGCTCCAGGACGGTGAAGTGGGTGCGGCCCTTGAAGTCGATGGCCTGGCCGCCGGGGCGCAGCGCCGGGGCGCGCTCGACGACGGTGACGGCGAAGCCGTAGCAGTGCAGCCAATAGGCCAGGGCGGGCCCAGCGATGCTGGCGCCGGAGACGAGGACGGTCGAGTTGGGCACGGTGACTCCCTTATGGTTCAAATCAGTGTCCGGCAGATTCTGTTTCCGATGGACACAAATTAGCGTATGATAGACACAGTTTTTCGTCAAGTCGTTATCCGGAAGGATTCGGGCATGCCGACACCTACCGCAGTCGAACTACTCTGGGGCACCCAGCAGCGCCCCAAGCGCGGGCCCAAGCCCGCCCTGTCACTGGAGGGGATCGTCGCCGAGGCGATCGTGCTCGCCGATGCCGACGGGTTGGCCAATCTGTCCATGCAGCGGCTGGCGGAGCGTCTCGGCTTCACGAAGATGTCGCTGTACCGCTACGTACCGGGCAAGGCCGAGTTGGTCGCGCTGATGCTGGATACCGCGCTGGGCGTGCCGCCGGAGTTGCCCGCCGCCGACGATGTTTCGACCGAAGAGGCATGGCGTGGACAGCTGGGCCTGTGGTGCGAGACGCTCTACGAACGTTTCCACGCCCACCCGTGGTCGCTGGAGGTGTCCGTAGGGGTGCGGCCGTTCGGTCCGAACGAAATGGCTTGGATGGAGTCCGCGCTGGGCGCACTCGCGTCGACGCGGCTCACGAATGCCGAACGCCTGGACACCATCGTCCTGCTGACCGGGCACGCGCGCAGCCTGGTGCAGCAGGTCCGCGTGGTTGATGCGGAGGCGTTCGAGAAGCAGATCGCGGGACAGCTCGCCGACATGGTGGCCGCCGCGGCCCAGCGTTACCCCACGGCGGCGGCAGCGTTCGCCGAGGAAGGAGCGGTCGTGGGTGGCGAAGGCGCACTGAAGTTCGGCATCGGACGCATCCTCGACGGGTTGGCCGTGCTCGTCGCACGCCGCGCCGGAGCACCGGGGCCTACGCTCGGATCATGACCGAAGAACTCGTGAAACAGGACTCGATCACCACGGTGCGGGAGTTCTTCGCCGCGCTGGAGGTGAACGCATCCGGGGAGGCACTCGACCTGCTGCACCCGGACATCGTCTGGAAGAACACCTCGCTGCCCGACGTGCGGGGTATCCGCAGGGTCGGCGGCATGTTGCGCGGGCTGAGCCGGGGGTGGATCGGGTTCGCCGTCGACATGCACCACATCGCCGCCGACGGCGACATCGTGCTCACCGACCGTACCGATTACTTGCGCGTGGGCCCGGTGCGCGTCGGGTTCTGGGTGGCCGGCACGTTCGAGCTACGCGACGGCCGAATCATCCTGTGGCACGACCATTTCAGCTGGGGTAATTTCCTGCGCGGCACCGTCGTCGGCCTCTGGCGCGCGGCACGTACCCGCGGCTGAGCGATCTCAGGAGTGCTGGATCAGGTACTCCAGGTAGAACGGCCGCAGCACCTCGGCGATCGCGCCGTCGCCCGCGTGAAAGTAGTCGTCGATCATCGGGAGCACGTACTTGATGTCCGCCTCGCTCTCGCCGAGATTGCCCGCGGCGGCCTCCGCGGCGGGGATCGAGGTGAGCAGCCGCCACAGGAACTTGACATCCCCATGGCGCACGGCCACCTTCACCGCGCGGTCGTGCAGCTCCTTCGACGACAGCTTCTCCAGCTCCTCGTTACCCGCCATACCAGCGACTCTAACCTCCTTACCGGGCGGCAGCGACCGTGTGGCGTAACCCACCAGCCCGGCGATGCTGTGCCGCGATTACTGCCATGACACTCGAACCACCGCCCGGTTTTCGGGTGAAACGCATCTACGAAACCCCGGACCCGGATGACGGCATCCGGGTGCCGTTCGATCGGCTCCGGCGGCGCGGGATCACCAAAGAGCAAGCGCGCGTCGACCGCTGGCCCAAACGCTGACCCCGTCGAACGAACTTCGTCGCTGGTTTCCTGTCGACCGTGACGTGCGCGGCGGCGCGTTCGTCCGCCGCTACCGCGCCGAACTCGCGGCGTCGGAGGTTCAGCAAGATTTGCGGGAACTGCATGCGCTTGCCGCCGAAGGTCCGGTCGCCTTGCTCGCAGCCGTATAAAATCCGGTGCGCAGCCATGTTCCTGTGCTGCTCGACATGCTGCGCCGAGCCCTCGCACAGCTCCGGTTTACGACAAGTTCACGGACATGTGTACCTGTCCCCGAGCGCGGAAGTGGGTTTCGAAGGTAGCGTCGTGTATGCGGGCCGCGGCGGTGTGGCTCGTACGGGAGGTCCTGACCGTGACTGAGCTACTCAGTACGAGGGGGCCGGCACCCGGCCCTCGTGGCGCCTGACGGCAACGTCGGGGTCCATCAGGACGGACCGGTCCAGCGAGATCGTTCGTGCGAGTGCCGCACGAACACATAGGAGCCCACCGTGACTGCTACACGCTCCGTTTCCGCTCCCTCGGCGCAATCCCGCTCCGCGAAAGGCGGAGCCGCCGCGAAGGGGGCCCGCCCCTCGCAATTACCCGGCAACACCTTTGTCATCGACACCTCCGTTCTGCTCTCGGATCCCTGGGCGTACACCAGGTTCGGCGGACACGACGTGGTGCTACCGCTGGTGGTCATCAGCGAACTCGAAGGCAAACGGCACCACCACGAATTGGGCTGGTTCGCGCGGGAGGCTTTGCGCAACCTGGACGATCTACGCCTGCAGTACGGCAGGCTGGATCAACAGGTGCCGATCGGCACCGAGGGCGGAACGCTGCAGGTGGAACTGAACCATACCGATCCCGCGGTCCTTCCAGTCGGGTTCCGCACCGACAACAACGACTCCAGAATCCTGGCCTGTGCGCTCAACCTCGCGGCCGAGGGCCGCGAAGTGGTGCTGGTGTCCAAGGATATTCCGCTGCGGGTCAAGGCGAGTGCGGTGGGTTTGCACGCCGACGAGTACCACGCGCAGGACGTCGTCACCTCCGGTTGGTCCGGCATGGTGGAGCTGGACGTCAGCACTGCGCAGGTCGATCAGCTCTACGCCGAGTCGGTGATCGACCTCGATGCCGCGCGAGAACTGCCCTGCCACACCGGCATCCGGTTGCTAGGCACCAGCTCCAGTGCCCTGGGCCGGGTCACCCCGGACAAACGTGTGCAGCTGGTGCGCGAGCGCGAGGCGTTCGGGCTGCACGGCCGCTCCGCCGAGCAGCGCATAGCCCTGGATCTGCTGCTGGATGAGAGTGTCGGCATTGTGTCGCTCGGCGGCCGGGCGGGCACGGGTAAGTCCGCACTCGCGCTGACCGCAGGGCTGGAGGCGGTGCTGGAACGGCGAACGCAGCGCAAGGTGGTGGTCTTCCGTCCGCTGTATGCGGTCGGTGGCCAGGAGTTGGGTTACCTGCCCGGCACCGAGAGCGAGAAGATGGGCCCCTGGGCGCAGGCGGTCTTCGACACGCTCGACGGGTTGGCCAGCCGCGAGGTGATGGAGGAGGTGCTAAGCCGCGACATGCTGGAAGTGTTGCCGCTGACCCACATTCGTGGACGGTCGCTGCACGACTCCTTCGTGATCGTGGACGAGGCCCAGTCGCTGGAGCGCAACGTGCTGCTCACGGTGCTCAGCCGCCTCGGCACCGGGTCGCGGGTGGTGCTCACCCATGATGTGGCTCAGCGCGACAACCTGCGCGTCGGCCGGCATGACGGGGTGGCGGCGGTGGTCGAGAAGCTCAAGGGTCACCCGCTGTTCGCCCATGTCACGCTGACCCGTAGCGAGCGCTCGCCGATCGCGGCCCTGGTTACCGAGATGCTGGAGGAGTACGGTCCCAACGCCTGATCGGGCGGCCGGCGCCGCGGTGTGTTTCACCTCATAGCCGGCGGGTATTATCCGCCGCGATAGCTGTTCGGTATGACCAGGCGAGTTGCTAGCCGGGTCATATCCGAACATCGGCCTGGGTCGCGCGGAGCGCCACGGATTACGTGGCACTCCGCGCGGCCGATTTCGAGAGGATGGAAATGCACCACTTCGCTCGACGAACGGCTGGTTTCACCGCATTGATCGCCGCGGCCGGTTTCGTCGCCGTCGGCTGTGGCGACGACAACGACAAGGACGGCAGCGCCGCCTCGATCACCTCTATCGCCCCGGGCGTACTGACGACTTCGGTCGCCGCGACCCACACCGCGACCCACACCGGCGAGGCCACTCCGCACGGCGCCGCAGAGGAAACCAGGATTCCGGCACAAGGTGGCGAGCCCGTCACCGTCTCCGGCGACATCTATGAGAAGTACCTGGCGAGCGGCGGCCCCACCGGCCCGCTGGGCCCGCCGTTGGAAGCCAAAGCGGACGGACCCGACGACGGCGAGTTCCAGGACTTCGTCGGCGGCACGATCTACGAGCCGAAGGACGGCGAACCGCAGATCGTGTGGGGTGAGATCCGCGCAGCATGGGAAGCAAACGGCGGCGCCAACGGCAAGTTCGGCTACCCGATCAGCGACGAGAAAACCATCCCAGGCGGCAAACAGAGCGATTTCAGTGGCGGAACCATCACCTGGGTAGACGGTAATATCACCGTCACGCCGAAGTGATTCGGTTTCCGGCGTCCGCGGCCGCCCGACGGCCCCGGAACGCCTGTCCGGTCCCATTCCCAGATCCCCGCTTCGCGGGCCCAGCCGCTAGGTTGTCTTGGTGCAAACTCTCTTGACCGATCGCGAACTGCTCGAATCACTCGCGGTGGACGTAGAACTGAATCTGCGCAAGCACGTCGATGTCGCCGACGGCTGGCAGCCGCACGATTTCGTGCCGTGGAACGACGGGCGCAACTTCGCCTTCCTCGGCGGCGTCGATTGGGAACCGGAACAATCCGAGCTCAGCGACGTCACGAAGTTGGCGTTGACCGTCTCCGTGCTGATCGCCGACAATCTGCCCTCGTATCACCGGGAGGTCGGCAAGTACCTGCGGACCGGCGCCTGGTGGCGCTGGGTCGGTCGCTGGACGGCCGAGGAGAACCGGCACGAGATCATGATCCGCAACTACCTCATGGTCACCAGGTCGGTCGACCCGGTCCAACTGGAGCGGCTGCGGATGGACCACATGACCAAGGGCTTCCGCCGCCCGGCGATGCACCTGCTCGACGTGCTGGCCACCTGTGCGTTCGAGGAGGCGGCCAGCGCGATCCGGCATCGCAATATCGCGGCACTCGGCGACAACCCGATGGTCACCGCCATCGCCGAGCGCATCGCGTTGGACGACGAACTGCAGTCGGTCTTCTTCGCGGACCTGGTCGCGGCCGGCCTCGATCTGGCGCCGGACCAGACCATGCGCGCCATCGCCGACCGGGTCGCGGATTTCCACGTCCCCACGGTGACGCTGGCGGATGGTCGCACAAGCGACGAGGTCCTCGCCGAGGCCGGTATCTACGACCCCGCCAAGGAAGGCGAACTGGTCTTCGCTCCGCTCTTGAAGCGCTGGACTGTGTTCAGCCGCACCGACTTCGGCCCCGAAGGGGAAAAGGCGCGCGACGAACTCGCGCATCTGCGCAGCTGATCAGGCCACGAACATTTCGACAGTGCCTTTCCGTAGGTGAATCCCGGCGAAGCCTTCCTGTAGCGGAAGGTTCGCCGGGATTTCTGTCGGAGTGGGTCGAGCGTTCGGTGTTTCGGCACCCTCGTGCCTGTGGTCGGCGACAACGGTTGCTACGGCTGTAACACCTTCGGATTCCACATGGACTAACTGAGTATCCGCTTCATGCGGAAGCCAAAAGGGACGAATGCCACGTTGGAGCAGACGAGGGTGTCCAACGTGGCGTTTGTGCGCGGATTACTCCCCGTCTTTCACCTTCGCCATGGAGAGCACGTCGAGGCGACGGTCGAGTTCCTCCTCCGTCAGCTTCTCGTCGAGCAGGCCGCGATCGATGACGGTCTGGCGGATGGTCTTCCTCTGCTTCAGTGCTTCCTTGGCGACCGCGGCCGCCTCCTCATAGCCGATCGCCGAGTTCAGTGGTGTGACGATCGAGGGCGAGGACTCGGCAAGGGTGCGCAGGTGCTCGACGTTGGCGACCAGGCCGCGCACGCACTTGTCGGCGAACAGCCGAGACACGTTGGCCAGCAGTCGAATCGACTCCAGCAGGTTGCGCGCCATCACGGGGATGTAGACGTTCAGCTCGAAGGCGCCGTTCGCGCCGCCGAAGGCGACTGCCGCGTCGTTGCCGATCACCTGTGCGGCAACCTGGGTAACCGCCTCGGGCAGAACGGGATTCACTTTGCCTGGCATGATCGAGCTGCCCGGCTGCAGGTCGGGCAGCTGAAGTTCGGCCAGTCCGGTCAGCGGGCCCGAGCCCATCCACCGGATGTCGTTGGCGATCTTGGTGAGGCTGACCGCGATCGTGCGGAGCGCGCCGGACGCCTCGACCAGACCGTCCCGTGCGGCCTGCGCCTCGAAGTGGTCCTCGGCCTCGCGCAGCGCGTCGATGTCGGTGGCGAGCACCAGTTCCGCGACGACCTTCGCGCCGAAGCCCTCCGGTGCGTTCAAGCCGGTGCCGACCGCGGTACCGCCGATCGGCAGCTCGCCCAGCCGCGGCAGCGTCGCCATGATGCGATCGATACTCGCCGCGATCTGCCGGGTGTAGCCGCCGAACTCCTGACCGAGAGTCACCGGCACCGCGTCCATCAAGTGGGTGCGTCCGGACTTCACCACGGTCCGCCACTCGGTGGCCTTGTCCAGCAGCGCGAGCCGCAGGTGCTCGAGCGCCGGGACAAGCTCGGTGATGACTCCTTCGGTGGCGGCGAGATGTGTTGCGGTGGGGAAGGTGTCGTTGGACGACTGCGACATGTTGACGTCGTCGTTCGGGTGCACGGTGACGCCGTTCGCCTTGGCGAGCGAGGCGATCACCTCGTTGGCGTTCATATTCGAGCTGGTGCCCGAACCGGTTTGGAAGACATCGATCGGGAACTGGTCGTCGTGCTTACCCTCCGCGATCTCGTTCGCCGCGGCGATGATGGCGTCGGCCTTCGCGGGATCGAGCAGACCCAGGTCGCGGTTCACCGTGGCACACGCGGCCTTCAGCAGGCCGAGCGCGCGGATCTGCGCCCGCTCCAGGCCGCGTCCGCTGATCGGGAAATTCTCCACGGCCCGCTGGGTCTGCGCCCGCCACAAAGCGTCCACCGGAACTCGAACTTCGCCCATGGTGTCGTGCTCGATGCGGTACTGCGTCTCCTCGGTCATAAGGTGAGTCTATGTTTTGCCAGCGCCTTCGGCGCTGGGTGCTGTGCTTGTCGGCCGCGCGGCCGCGGCGGCCGGTCGGACATGAGCCGGGCCGCGAGCGGGGAATGCTTGGTCTCGCTGCGCTCGGAAGCGGGCGTGGGACCGACGCGGTGGCATCAGGATGGGAGCCGTGGCGAGTTTCGGGCTTCCGCTGCTGCCGTAGCCTCTGCGCCATGCACAACACGTTGACGGAACATGCCCGCTGCCTCTACGGCGACGAGTATTGCCCGGCAACGAAGTGCGAGCAGGAACACCGGGAAAGCTGGTTCGTCGAGGAGCTGACCTTCGCCGACGCGGACGAGATTCTCGCGATGTTCCATGAGCTGTCCCCGCATGTGGTCGACGGGTTCCTGCCGGTCTGGATCCGGAACCTGGCCTACCGACTGGCCGTGCTCCAACGGCCCGACGACCCAGCTCTGATGCGTGAAGCGGCAGACAGTCTGTATCTGCACGGACCCGACTGGGACGAGATAGCCGCAGATCTCCGGCGCCGGGCCGATCATCTGGACATCCTCGACTGAACCACCCTGCAAGTGCGGCTTCGCGTACCCGATCGGCCCCGCTCCCGCCGCCGAGCGAAGCGAGACCGAGCATCCGCGAACACGCCGCGCCCGCGCGGCCGAAATTACGGCAGCGGAGGTACCGCGTCCTCGTCACCGATGAAGTCGACCGACGAGTACTCGTGCAGCTTGGTCAGGCGGTGGTAGGCATCGATCATGCGGACCGTGCCGGACTTGGAGCGCATGACGATCGACTGGGTCGACGCGCCGCCTCCGTAGTAGCGCACTCCGCGCAGCAGATCGCCGTCGGTGACGCCGGTGGCGCAGAAGAAGACGTTGTCACCGGAGACCAGATCTTCGGTGCTGAGCACGCGGTCGAGGTCGTGTCCGGCGTCGATGGCCTTCTGTCGTTCCTCGTCGTCCTTGGGGGCAAGCATGCCCTGTAGTTCGCCACCCATACAGCGCATCGCGGCGGCGGCGATGATGCCCTCTGGCGTGCCGCCGGTGCCGACCAGGATGTCGGTGCCGGAGTCCGGGCGGGCCGCGGCGATCGCGCCCGCGACGTCGCCGTCGGAGATCAGGCGGATGCGGGCGCCCGCGTCACGCACCTGCTGGATCAGTTCGGCGTGCCGGGGACGGTCCAGGATGCAGACGGTCAGGTCGGATTTCAAGGAGTTCTTGGCCTTGGCGACTCGCCTGATGTTCTCGCGGATCGGGACCGAGATATCGACCACGTGGGCGGCGTCCGGGCCGACGGCGATCTTGCGCATGTAGAACACCGCCGAAGGGTCGAACATCGCGCCGCGCTCGGCGACCGCGAGCACGGCAATCGCGCCGGGCGAGCCCTTGGACATCAGTGTGGTGCCGTCGATCGGGTCCACTGCGAAGTCCACTTCGGGGCCGGTGCCGTCGCCGACGGCCTCGCCGTTGTAGAGCATGGGCGCTTCGTCCTTCTCGCCCTCACCGATGACGACGACGCCGCGCATGGACACCGAGCTGACCAGCTGCCGCATGGCATCGACGGCGGCGCCGTCGCCCCCCTCTTTGTCGCCGCGTCCGACCCAGCGGCCCGCGGCCATCGCTCCGGCTTCGGTCACACGGACCAGTTCGAGCGCGAGGTTGCGGTCGGGCGCCTCGCGGCGGCTCGGTTTCGGGGAAGATGCCGTCATTGCGAGGTGCCTCCTGTGCGTCGGTACGTACCGGTCAATTGTCTCATTCGATGTGGCACGGTCGTGCACCTGTTCCATGGATCGGGGTGCGCGGGGAAGTGCCGCCCGACGAGTGGATACTGGGAGCGTGTCGTACCAAAAGCCACGCATTCTGAACGACTACCGGGATCTGTTCTGGTCGCTGATCCCGTTGGTGTTGATCGCCGTGGTTTTCGCGGGTCTTGCCAGTCAATGCAGTTTCGCCGCCAACGGGCCGACACAGGGGCAGATTCCGCATTTCGATGCGCAGGCCGCTCTCACCGCGGACGCGCGCTCGCTGCCGTTCCCGATCCGCAATCCGGACCTGCCCGCCGACTGGACGCCGAACTCCGGCAGCCGCGAATCCATCGGCAGTACCGGCGGCGGACCGGTCAGCACCATCGGCTACATCACACCGCAGGGCACCTATATGAGGTTCAGTCAGAGCAACGCGACCGAGGAGGCGCTGGCGAGGTTTGTGCTCGGGTCCCGATACGCGAGCGGCACCGAGCAGATCGGCGAGCAGAAGTGGATCGTGTACGCCGAGCAGGGCTCGGAGACCGCGTGGATCGCGGATCTCGGTCAGTCCAGGGTGCTGATCACCGGCGCGGGCAACCATTCGGCGTTCGCGACGCTCGCCCAAGCGATCGCCGGCGCCACACCGCTGACGCGCTGATCAACTGGGCGCGACCCAGGTCAACCCCAGCGACCTGCGCCGCATCGCCGAACCGTTTGTCGTAGGTCATGACGGCGGTCAGATCATCGGCCAGTTCCAACGCGGTGGCCAGATGAAGTGCATCGAGACTTCGCACGGCGGCACAGCATCAGTAGCGCTCGTCGTCGCGCAATGCCTGCAACGCCGCGCTCGCCTGGCTGTCGGCGCGGGTCGACCTGCCGCCGATGACCGCGCCTTGCCTTCTCTCGCCTCCGCCGTTAGCGTTGCGGCAGGTGCGAGACACGTGCCGAACCGAAGTCGGAGGTCGATGAATATGGCTGCCCTCAGCCGTTTTTCGCATGCCTTCCTCCGGTTCGCGCACGTCTGATTCCGCAGACGCTTCGACGCGAACCGGGTCTTCTTCGATGACCAGGAGTGTCACGTGTCTTTTTCTCTTTCCACCGAGCTGACCACCGAGCGTCTCGTGCTGCGGTCGTGGACCTCAGACGAGGCGGCTGCCGTACTCGGTGACCGACGCGGCGCCGTGTGGGCCGCCGACTTCCCTGCCGAGGGAGATCGGGTCATCGCGGGACTGCTCACCAAACATCCGGACTGGCTCGGTCCATTCGGGCATCGATTGATCATCGAGCGCGTGAGCGGATTCGTCGTCGGGTCGATCGGGTTGTTCTGGCCTGCGACCGACGGGCAACTGGAGATCGGGTACGGCATCGTCGCATCGCGCCGGGGTCGTGGTTACGCCACCGAGGCGACCAGGGCACTTGCCGCCCACGCACTGACCGCGCCCGAGGTCCACACGGTCTCCGCCGAGGTGGAGTTGGCCAACCCACCCTCGGTTCGTGTGCTGGAGAAAGCTGGGTTCGTGCGGCTGAGCGTGCAGGACGGCATCGCACGGTACTGCGCCGCGGCGACACGCCGATAGTGGTGGCCTGGCGGCGCCGTCGGTCAGCGGTGGCTCACCACGTTGACGATGGCTCCGCTGGGGTCGCGGACGAAGAAGCGGCGTACGCCCCATGGCTCGTCGCGTAGGGGGTAGACGATGTCGGCGCCCGCGGCGGTCATCGCCTCGTGCACGGCGTCGACGTCGTCGACCTCCACGCTCATGGTCGGCTGGAGCTGCTCCGCGTCCGGACCCATCAGCAGGACCTGGGCAGTCGGGTTGGACGGCGACACCATCGTCACGACCCAGCCCAGGTCCATCGCTTCGTGGAAGCCCAGCAGTCGGTAGAAGTCGAGGCTGGCTTCCATGTCGGTGGCGCGGACGTCCGGGGTGGCGCGGCGGATGCTCATTGCCGCTCCTCCAGGTCGGTGCGGTGCAGCGCGTCCTCCACTCGCTTGCGAGCGCCGGCCAGGTGTTCTTCGCAGCGGTGGGCCAGCGCCTCGCCGCGTTCCCACAGAGCGAGGGACTCATCCAGGTCGAGGCCGCCCTGTTCGAGGATCTTCACGACGTTGACCAGTTCGTCGCGGGCGCGTTCGTAGCCGAAGCCCGCGACCTCGGCCTGCTCGGCGGCCGGGTCTGCTCCTTTTCCGTTCCCACCCGTGGACTTGCCGGGATCGGCCAAGGTCAGTTCCTCCCTGTGTCGGTGTGCTCGGCGCCGAGGGCCTGGGTACCGAGCGCGGCGGCCGTGACGGCGCCGTCGGCGACCCTGATGCGCAACTGGCTGCCCGCGGGCGTGTCCTCGATCGTGCGCACCACATGCCGCTCCGGACCGGTGACGCGTTGTACGACAGCGTAGCCACGGGCCAGTGTCGCGGCCGGGCCCACGGCGGTGAGTTTCTCGCGCAAATGCCTGGCGGCCGTGGATTCGGTGCGGATGAGTTGCTCGGTGCAGCGGCGCGCCGCCGTTCGCAGGCGCTCGACCTCCTGGTGGCGGAGGTCGAGTTCGCGCAGTGGGTCGGCCAGCACCGGCCGGGATCGCAGCTGGGCCAGCGCCTCGGTCTCGCGGTCGACCCACCCGCGCAGCGCGGCGGCGGTGCGAGCACGCAGCTCACGGACGCCGGCCAACTCGGCGGCGGCGTCGGGGACGACGCGCTTGGCGGCATCGGTCGGAGTGGCCGCGCGGAGATCGGCCACGAAGTCGCTGAGCGGGTTGTCGGGTTCGTGGCCGATCGCGCTCACAACAGGGGTGGTCGCGGCCACGATGGCGCGGCACAGCGCCTCGTCGGAGAACGGCAGCAGGTCCTCGACGCTGCCGCCGCCACGCGCGAGCACGATTACGTCGACGGCCGGATCGCGATCCAGCTCGGCCAGTGCGGCGAGCATCTGCGGTACCGCGGTCGGACCTTGCACCGCGGTATTGCGAATCTCGAAACGCACTGCGGGCCAACGATTTCGCGCGACAGTCAGGACGTCGCGCTCGGCGGCGCTCGCGCGCCCTGTGATCAGGCCGATCGTCGCGGGCAGGAACGGAATCGGACGCTTGAGCCGGGGATCGAACAGACCCTCGGCGGCCAGCAGCGCCTTGAGCCGCTCGACGCGGGCCAGCAACTCGCCGATGCCGATGGGGCGAATCTCGATTATGCGCAACGAGATCGTGCCGCGACCGGTGAAGAACGAGAGCTTGCCGTAGACCACCACCCTGCTGCCCTCCTGCAGCGGGACCGCGGAATTGCGGAGGAGATCCGGGTCGCACGTCACGGAAAGAGACATGTCGGCAGACGGGTCGCGCAGCACCAAGAACGCGGTGCGCGTGCCGGGGCGCATATTGATCTGGGTGATCTGCCCCTCGACCCAGATGCTGCCGAGCCGGTCGATCCATTGGGCAACCTTGATGGCCACCGAACGCACCGGCCACGGTTGTTCGGCGGAATTGGCCCGCGTCCCTGCCCCAGTCTGTGGGCCGTCCTGGGCCGTCCGGTCAGGCATACGCGGAATCTGTCATAGGGAGCCGTCCTGATATGAAGAACCGTCCTGTAGTCATGCGGTCAGGCGTACACGCATGTCATGGGGAGCCGTCCTGTTTCGAGTGGTCGGGTATACGCGAAGGGGCAGGCATACACGCATGTCATGCGGTCAGGGGGCATACGCCGAGGAGACTGCCCGGAGCTTATCTCGGCCAACACGGTGGAGGAGGGTGTTTCGGTTCGGTCACTGGGCCTGCACAGTGGCGATTCGATTCGTCAGCATGGTCACGAATGGCGCCCTGGCGCCAGTGCGCTGTTCGTACTCCAGCAACGCGGTGAGGTCCTCGACCGTCAGCATGCGCAGGCGGGCGCGCAGCTGGGCCAGCGTCATCGTGGCGTAGCCGTAGCGGATGGCGACATCCGGCTCGACGACCCCGGCAGCGGCGGGGGCGGTTTCCGGCTCAGCGGTTTCCGGCTCGGAGGTTTCCGGCTCGGCGGTCTCTGGCTCGAAGATCGACGCCGAGGAGGTGTGTCCGTTGGTCTCGGTGGCACGGGAGACGGTTTCCGCGGGGAACGGTTCGGGTGCGCCGAATGGGGACGGCGCGGGCTCGTCGGCGGCGTACAGGTCGAAACGGCTGGTGCGAGTGGGCCCTGGGTTCGGGTCATCGGTGAGGTCCTCATCGAAAGTGGCCCACTCCGGCTGCTCCACCGGGTTGTTGGACAACCGGTCGAAAACCGCGTCGCCCTTCAGCGCCAGGCTGGTCACGAACTGCTGGACGTGCATCGTCGTCTGCAGCATCTGACTGATGGCCGTGATCGGGAAATTCATTGCCGCCGTGGGTAGCCTGCGGGATTCCTCGAGGGCGTATACGGCGGCACCGGCGGCGACCCGGGCCAGAAACGGTGGTCGGAACATGGTTCTAGCCTGCCCGAAATGGTGTGTTATTCAAAGGATGGGGCGCGCGCGGTTCGCGTATTCGTCTATCCAGGCGCGACGGATCGGCCGGCATTGCGAGATGTGGCCTGCGGAGGCGGAGAACGAACGTCGATCCCGGCACGAGTCGCCATCGGGTCCTGCGCCGCCGGACTTCGCTCGCGACCGCCTTCCGCCCCATTTCGCAGCCCTTGACCGGTCGATACCGCACGACGAGCGGTGATTGTGACGGACAACTCCCGGACGTGGCGGGGATGGGGCCCGCACGTATCCTGTGGGCATGTCCTCGGCCATTTCCTTGAACGTCGGAATCGCCCGCTCGGCAGGCGCCGGAAACGCCGATGCCGACGGCGGTAAGCGAGTGCTGCTCGCCGAGCCACGCGGGTACTGCGCCGGTGTCGATCGTGCGGTCGAAACCGTCGAAAAGACGCTGGAGAAGCATGGCGCGCCGATCTATGTGCGCAAGGAGATCGTGCACAACCGGCACGTGGTGGAAACGCTGCGCGAGCGCGGCGTCGTCTTCGTCGACGAGACCGACGAGGTGCCCGAGGGTGCGGTGGTCGTGTTTTCCGCGCACGGTGTCTCGCCCGCGGTGCACGAATCCGCCGCCGCGCGCAATCTGCACACCATCGACGCGACCTGCCCGCTGGTGACGAAGGTGCACCAGGAGGCGAAGCGGTTCGCCCGCGACGACTACGACATCCTGCTGATCGGCCACGAGGGCCATGAGGAGGTCGAGGGCACCGCCGGTGAGGCACCCGACCATGTGCAGCTGGTCGATGGCCCCGACGCGGTCGACAGGGTCAGTGTGCGCGACGAGTCGAAAGTGATCTGGCTCTCGCAGACCACCCTGAGCGTGGACGAGACGATGGAGACGGTGCAGCGGCTGCGCGACCGGTTCCCCGGCCTGCAAGACCCGCCGAGCGACGACATCTGCTACGCCACGCAGAACCGCCAGGTCGCGGTGAAGGCGATGGCGCCGGAATGCGATCTCGTGATCGTGGTCGGCTCCCGCAACTCCTCGAACTCGGTGCGCTTGGTCGAGGTCGCGCTCGGTGCCGGCGCCAAGGCGGCCCACCTGGTGGACTTCGCCCGCGAGGTCGACCAGGCCTGGCTCGACGGCGTGCGCACGATCGGCATCACCTCCGGCGCGTCGGTCCCGGAAATCCTGGTCCGCGGCGTCCTGGACATGCTGGCCGAGCACGGTTACAGCGATGTTCAGCCGGTCACCACCGCGAACGAGACCCTGGTCTTCGCGCTGCCCCGAGAATTGCGCACCGCGCGCCGCTGAGCGAATCGCATCCGGCGACGCCGCGGAAGGGATCCGATGACGAGCTTCACGAGCGGCTGAGGCAGCGGGCTGAGAGTTTTTCCCCAGACGCGACGACGAGGCAGCTGCCGCTATAGGTTTTCCGGTCTGCGCCGCTCGGTGCGGCTCGAATCGCGTTCGCGGTAGCGGACATTGGGCTGGGGATGCGGGGGCACATCGCGGCGGCGGCCCGCGGCCCGCGGCGGTTCGCCCTCCGCGCGGGGCATGGCCGCCGTCGGGCGGGAGATGCCGCGGGCGGGGGTTCGGCCCTCCCGTGGACGGGACGGCGCGACCCGGGGCGGGGCGTCGGCGACCTGTGTTGCGGGGCGGCGGGCCGGGCGGGGAGCTTCCTCGTCCAAGCCGGGCGCGTCGGCATCATCTTTCGGGCGGCGTGTCCTGCGGCGTTCCGCGAGCGAGCCGGAGGGGCGGCCGGGCCGTGGCCGCTTGGCCGCGGGCCTGCCCCGGCTCTCGCCACGACGCGACGCCGGTGACCGGGCCTCCGCCTCCTCGCGGCGGTGCATCATGATTCGGCCGCCGCTGATCAGCAGAACGATGACGGTGGCCAGCACCATGGTCGGAAACCGGTTCACCAGTGGAATCGCAAGGTTCAGCAAGATGTCCTTCAGGGAGGTCGAGCCTCGCCCGGAGAGTTGCTGGTAGGCCAGCGGCACCGCGACGAACAGCAGCAGCGGCGGCAACACCATCGTGCTGAACAACCCGCGGTAGCGCACGGCAGCGACGGCGGCCACACACCCGACGATGTACAGCGCGGTGAACGAGCCGGTCAATTCGCCGCCGTCGCCGCCGGCATCGATCAGAAATCCCACAAACGTGCAGGCAACCGCGATCAGGACCACCGCGCCGACCGGGAGGCCCGGCACCGACGGCAGGATCGAACGTTGCGGCGCGGGCACCCGGGATCGCACACGTTGGGAAGCAGCCACGATATGCACACTAACCGCCGCAGTGATCAGCGGCGTGACGGCAGGGCCGTTGCCCGGCTACTCGTCGGTGTCGGCGAAGCCCACCGGACGTGGCCAGGAACCCGCCCGTGGGATCGTGGGCACCTTCTGTCCAGCTATTTTCAGGTCGTGCAGTGTGCGTACGGTGACCATAACCCGCGACTCCACGGGAGCGACGATGTCGTTGAAAGCACGCCATGCCCAGCTGCGCGCCGACCCGGCCCAGGCGCCTGCCGGTCATGCCGTTCATTGGCAGAGCTCGCGGCCCAGGTGCCGCATCGTCTTCATGCCCGTGAAGAACATTCCTGACGCCAGCCGAACACGACCGTGCGCAGCAACGCGATCGGGGTGGGGCGAGGATCACGTTCCGGCCGAACAGATACTCCAGCAACCCCGAGTCGGTGGTCAGCGCCGCATCCAGGAAACGGATCGCCGGCACGAACGGCACGAACTCCGGCGCCGGATCGAAAACTGCCCAGTACGCCTTCTCGGCCAGCGATGTGCGCCCAATATGTTGGGACGTGCCTGGTGAGCAGCTCCCCCGCGGGTCCGGGGTCGTCGGGTCGCGCTGGCGTCCAGATAGGCGGCTGCCTCGAGCCTTCGCTCGGCCCGGTGCATAAGCGGTTGCCTCGCTGTTGTTCGGCCCGGTGCATAAGCGGCTGCCTCGAGCCTTCGCTCGGCTCGGTGCGTAAGCGGTTGCCTCGCTGTTGTTCGGCCCGGCGCATAGGCGGCTGCCTCGAGCCTTCGCTCGGCTCGGCGCATGTCGAACTCGCTGGCCTGGACACGCCATAACACGCCGTGCGGCGGCACGGCAAATCCGCTGAGGCGGCGCGGCAATTGGAGTCTGTCGGTGGGTTGGCCTACGGTTTCGCGGCATGCGGATGCTGCACACCTCGGACTGGCATATCGGGCGCACGTTCCACGGCGTGGATCTGCTTGCCGACCAGGCCCGTTCACTGGCCGCGATCGCGGAGCTGGTGGTCGAGGAGTCGGTCGAGGTCGTCGTGCTGCCGGGGGACGTGTATGACCGGTCCATCCCCAGCGCCGACGCGATCGCGGTGTGCAACCGGGGATTCGAGGCCATCCGCGCGGCCGGGGCACATATCGTCGCGACGTCGGGCAACCACGATTCGCCCGCGCGGCTCGGGGCGGGCGCGAGTTTCGCCGCGGCGGGTGGGCTGCATCTGCGCACCACCGTTGCCGATGCCGACCGACCGGTTCTGCTCGAGGACGAGCACGGACCGGTGGCGTTCTATGGCATCCCCTACCTGGAGCCGGAGATTACCCGCACCGAACTCGATGTGCCGCAGGCGCATTCGCATGCCGAGGTCCTCTACGCCGCGATGGGCCGGATCCGCGCGGACATCGCCGGCCGCGACAACGTGCGGACGGTCGTGCTTGCGCACGCCTTCGTCGTCGGCGGGGAGGCCACGGGATCGGAACGGTCGATCTCGGTGGGCGGAGTCGAAACGGTGCCGCTGACCGCCTTCGAGGGCATCGACTACGTGGCGCTGGGCCACCTGCATTCGCCGCAGGCGCTGTCGGAGTCGGTGCGCTACTCAGGCTCGCCGCTGCCGTATTCCTTCGCGGAGAACTCGCATAGCAAGGCGGTGTGGATCGCCGAACTGGACAAGACCGGATTGCACTCGGTCCGGCGCCGGGATCTGCCGGTGGTACGTGGACTGAGCAAAATCACCGGCACCCTCGACGAGTTGCTGACCGACGCGGACTACACCACTGCCGAGCAGCACTACGTCTCGGCGGTGCTCACCGACATCGCCCGTCCCGTCGACGCCATGCGCAAGCTGCGGGAACGATTCCCGTTCGCGGTACACGTGGAATGGATGCGGCCCGATGGCAACCCGGAATTGCGCTACCGTGAGCGGGTGCACGGCCGCCGCGACACCGAAGTCGCCCACAGCTTCCTCACAGACGTCCGCGGCGCCCCGAGCGGTGGCGAAATGGCATGGCTGGAACGCGCGCTCTCCGCCGCCGTCGCGGAACGGGAGCCGGAAGCGGCAGTCGCCGCCACGAGCGGGGAATTGTCCGCATGACCGTGCCGTATCCGGGTATCGGCATGGGCGCGGCGGCATGAGGCTGCACAAGCTGGAGATGACCGCTTTCGGCCCGTTCGCCGAGGCCACGGTCGTCGACTTCGACGTGCTCGGCGCCGACGGGCTGTTTTTGCTACACGGCCAGACCGGCGCGGGCAAAACGACCGTGCTGGACGCGATCGCCTTCGCGCTCTACGGCCGAGTTCCGGGTGCGCGCGGCGAGAGCAAGCGGCTGCACTCCGATCACGCGCCGGAGCAGACGCCGCCGCAGGTCGTGCTCGAGGCGACACTTGGCGGGCGGCGGCTGCGCGTGACCCGCATCCCCGAATTCGAGCGGCCCAAACGGCGCGGCACCGGCATGCGCACCGAACCCCCCAAGGCGACGCTGACCTGGTTGGACGGCCGCGGCGAAAACCTCTCCCGAATCGGCGATATCGGTGACGAAATCCTTCGCCTGCTCGGCATGAGCGCCGACCAGTTCTTCCAGGTGGTGTTGCTGCCACAGGGCGATTTCGCCCGATTTCTGCGGGCGGAGAACGAAGACCGGGAGAAGCTGCTCGAAAAGCTCTTCGACACCCGGCGTTTCGGTACCGCCGAGCAGTGGCTGGCGGATAAACGCCGTGCCGCGGAAGTCGAATTGGAATCGCGTAAGCAGGGTATCGATCGGCTGATCACCCAGATCGGTATGGCGGCCGGGGCCGCAGTGGCGGAGTCGGTCGACACGCTGGAAGCCGTCGGGTGGTCGCAGGATCTGCTGTCCACCGCGCGCGCCGATCTGACCACGTCCGCCAGGGAAACCGAACACTGCCACCAGGATTCGGCACGGACGCGCGCGAGAGCCGAGGAACAGCGCCGGCTGCACGAGCTGCACCGCCGCATGGCCGCGGCCCGTCGGCAGCTCGACGACTACGCTGCGAGAGCCGACCAGCGCGCCGCCTTGCGAACAGAACTCGAGCTCGCGCGCCGCGCCGAACCGGTCGCCGCCGCGATCGGCGATGCGCGCTCGTCGGTGCTGGCGTTGCGCCGCAAGGATGGCGAAAACCGCAGCGCAGCAGAGAAATTGGCGGTCCGACTGCTCGAGCCGGCGGGCGGCGATCTCGGTGGCACCGAGCTGGTCCGATTCGCAGGTACCGCGAGCGAGGGTG
Organism: Nocardia sp. NBC_00881; assembly: GCF_045207455.1. Lineage (NCBI taxonomy): Bacteria > Bacillati > Actinomycetota > Actinomycetes > Mycobacteriales > Nocardiaceae > Nocardia > Nocardia sp. NBC_00881. Next base: position 4,593,205 of record NZ_CP108798.1, on the reverse strand, counting down.
CGCCGGAGGTACGGGAGGACGCCGACCTCGACGTGGCCATCCGGCGTTGGAGCGGGCAGATCGGCGCGTTGGACGAAGTGCGCACCGATGCCGCGACCGCCACCCGTCTCAGTGGCGAGCTGAACGCGCTGCGCGACGAGGACGCGGCGCTGGCCACGAGGATCACGAAGCTCACCGAGCTGCGCGACGTGCTTCCGGCCGCGCTCGCCACCGCCGAGGACAGGCTGCGCGAGGCGGCCGAAGCGGTCGCGGCGCTGCCGGGGTTCACCGCGGAAACCGAACGACTGCAGACCGCCGCGACGGCCGCCGTCGAACTGGCCACTCGCCGAACGGCACTCGACCACGCCAGGGTCGAGTTGGAGACCGCCCGCACGGCCCACCTCGATGCCAAGGAGCTTGTGCTCGACCTGCGCGAGCGCAGGCTGACCGGCATGGCCGCCGAACTTGCCGGCGAGTTGGTCGACGGCCGACCGTGCGCGGTCTGCGGGTCAGCCGACCATCCCGTGCCGGCCCAGCCCACCGGCACCGCGGTGTCCAAGCCCGAAGAGGACGCCGCCGTGGCGGCCGAGCGCTCGGCGGAAGACACCCGAGACCGGGTGCTTGCCCACATCACCGGGCTCGAACGGGAAATCGAAGCGCTCATCGCGCGCGGCGGCGACACCGACCGCGTCGAGCTCGCCGCCGCGCTGCGCGCCGCCACCGACCGCTACGAGGACACCGCCGAGCTGGCGGCGCGCACCGACGACCGCGCTGCCGAACTGGCGAGGCTGCGCGGCGAAGAAGCTCGCCTGCACAACGAGCTGCGCGAGGCCACCGCCCGCCGCAGCGCCGTCGCCGCCACCATCGCCTCCGCCGACGTGCGCCTCGCCGAACTCATCGACCGCCTGCGCACAGCGGCGGGCTCCGACGAGACCATCGACCGCCGTCGTGCCAGGTTCAGTGCCCTCGTCGCGGACGCCACCGCTCTGCGCGATGCCCGGGTAGCGGCGGCGGCGGCCCGTGATCAGGTGTCGATTATCGCCAACCGGGTCGAGAATCTTGCCTGCGCAGCAGGTTTCGTACCAGAAGTGCCGATCGGTGATCTGGGGCCCGGCAGCGGCGGCTGCGCGGCAGCGGCACATCGTTCGGCCGCCGCGGACGCGACGGCGGGCAATGTGCTCCGGTCCGGCGAAGCCTTTGCCTTGTCCGCGGAATCGTCCGCCGCTGACAGCGATGCCGCGGCGGCCGACGTCGGCACTGCTTCCGCCGCCGACGGCGCTGCCGCGCCCGACGCCGCTGCTGACGCCGAAGTCGACTCGGTACGCGATACCCGCGAGGTTTCGGTCCGCGCCGCGACCAGTGCTCCGCGCAATGACGTCGCGGTGCTGACCGCCTACGCGAAGGTGGTCACCGCTGCCTCCCGTACCCCAGAGCGGCAGGCCGAGCTCGAGGCGGAACTCGTGGCAGCCGACCGTGCCCGTGCCCATGCGGAAGCGGTTCTGGCGGAGCCGGAGATCGAGGCGGCGGCGGCGCTGGAGCCTGGCGACCTTGCTGAACTCGACGCACAGGTCGCTGCCGCGCAGGACAGGTTGAACGCCGCGGTCGCTACCCACGCCGAAGCGAGCAAGCGGGTGAGCCTGCTCGAGGATCTCGGCGGCCAGCTCTGGGCCGCCGTCGACCGAATCGCCCCTGCACAGCAGGCCTATGCGGAACTGGCCGGTCTCGCGGAGGTCGTCGCAGGGCGGGGCGAGAACAATCGGCGCATGTCGCTGCGCTCCTATGTCCTTGCCGCCCGCCTGGAAGAGGTGGCGCAGGCCGGGTCGCTGCGGCTGCGCAGAATGTCCGGTGGCCGCTATGAATTCGTCCACTCCGACAAAGCGGGGCCGCGCGGTCGTCGAGGCGGGCTCGGGCTCGACATCCGCGACGACTACACCGGCGTCGTCCGACCGGCCAAGACACTCTCCGGCGGTGAAACATTCATGGCCTCGCTGTCGTTGGCGCTCGGCCTGGCCGACACCGTCGCGGCCGAATCCGGCGGCCTCGTACTGGACACCCTCTTCATCGACGAGGGGTTCGGCGGTCTCGACGCGGACACCCTCGATGCCGTGATGGGTGTGCTCGACGAACTCCGTGCCGGTGGGCGGGTAGTCGGTGTGGTCAGCCACGTGGACGAGATGCGCCAGCGCATCCCCAGCCGCCTACACGTCCTGCGCGGCCGCACCGGCTCCCACCTGGAAGCTACCGTTACCTGACGAGCGAGCGGCTTGTCGGCGATCGTCCGGATGGGTCACTGCGGATATGGTGACGAGATTCTCCAGGCCCGCGAAATCCTTCGGGTTGACAGTGAAAAGAGGCAGACGATTGGTCGATGCGATCGCCGCGATCAGCAGATCAATGCGGCGAGGCTTGGGACTACGCCCGGCGGCCAGCACGGCAGCGACAATGTGCCCGTAGCGGCGTGCGGCCCAGGTATCAAAGGGGAGCGGCTCGAACAGCGCCTCGGCGTTCTGCAGCCGTTCGATGCGTCGGGCACGTTCCCCGGAATCATCGGTGTAGTGCGGTCCTGCCGCGAGTTCGGCCATCGTCACCGAGCTGATCAGTATCTCGGGAGGCAGTTCGCCCGAGTCGAGATCATCGAGAAGAATCACGACATTGGTGTCGACCAAGCCGCGCTCCGGGGAGAGCGTCACTCGCCGTCCTCCACCGCGAATTCGCCTCGGCGGTGCGCGCGATCGTAAGGATCGTAGAGCGCATCATCGACGTACCGGTCGGCATCGTCGCGGCAAGTCTTCCCAACGGACGACAATCCGGCGAAGGCGGCGAATACTTCGTCGCGTGGCACTGCTGTCCGCCGCCTCGCATTACGGTGCGGAATCAGATCCGCGATCGGCGTTCCGTCGACGGTAATGGTGTACGAGCGCCCGGCCCCGACCTCGCGCAGCACGCGGCTCGCGTGATTGCGGAGTTCGCGTTGCGGGATCTCGGGGAGTTCGGCAGGAGCGGTCATGTTTCCAGGCTAGCCACAGGGCGAGGGCTGGGCTACGCAATTACTACGGACTGCTACAGGCGTCGTAGCATGCTTGGCTGCCCGGCGGCCGAACATTCGATCTTCGTGCGGATCGGTGGCGCCCGACAGTGGATGCGCACTGGCGGATCGTGCATCCTCACGCCTCGTGGCTCAGCAGCCAGCGCTTCACGTCGAGGCCCCAGCGGAACCCGCCGAGTGCTCCGCCGATGCGGAGGACCCGGTGGCAGGGCACGAACAGCGCGGCGGCATTGCGGGCACACGCATTGGCCGCCGCGCGGGTGGCCTCGGGGCGGCCGGCGCGGGCGGCGAATTCGGTGTAGGTGAGCGGGCTACCCGGCTGGGCCGTGCGCAGCACGGCCCAGGCGTGCACCAGGAACTGTCCGGATTGCTGGCGAACGGGAATCGAATCGATCGCTGTGAGGTCGCCTTCGTGGTATGCGGTGACCGCGCTGGTCACCTCGCCCAGTGACTCCCGTTGCCGCAGCGCGGCCGGGCGCAGCGTGGGATGGACCAGGCCGCGTAGGTTCTCCGCGTCGGCGGTCCATCCGGAGGCGAGAACGGCTCCGTCCGCATCCACGAGTGTGGTGAACGGTCCGATCGGGGTGGCGACGACGGCGAAGTCGGCGGTGCGGTTGCGCGTTTCGTCAATGCTGGAGCGAATTGTGGTGGGGGCGTTCATGTTTCGACACTGCCTTTCGTCGTGGCGCGCGGGGAAGTTCTCGGTTGTGTGGCCCGTTCCGCCAACGCTGCCTTCCATAGGTGCATTGATAGATACGACCTCCACGGCGCCCAGCGTGCGGTGTCCTTCAGGTCGATGCCGAGCAGGTTCGCGCCCTGGCGGACAACCAGGTCGGTGCCGAGGAGGACGTCCGGCTCGGCGAGCAGGCGCATGGTCACATAGTCGGCCGTCCACGGCCCCACGCCATCCAGCGCGAGCAGTTCGCGGCGCAGATCGACGGCGGTGCGACCTTGGTGCAGCACCAGTTCACCCGAGGCGAGCGCCTCCGCCGCGGCGACGATCGACCGGACCCGCCGCGCAGGACCGGTCAACACCTCGGCGCCGCGTTCGGCGATCACATCCGGGGCTGGGAACAGCAGGGGGAGCGGCCCGTCCACTCGCTCGCCGAGCGTTTCCACCAGCCGGGCGGTGTGCGTGGCGGCAGCGGACACCGAGATCTGCTGTCCGATCATGGTGCGGAGCAACAGCTCGGCTGCGTCGAGGCAGCCGGGCACCCGAATGCCCGGCGTGAACGAGGGCCGCCGCGTGCCGGAACGGCTGACCTCGGGCATCGCCTCGGCATCCGGTGGCGAACCCGCACCCGCGTCCGGCAGCTGCTCGGTGTGGTTGTCCGACAGCCGTTGGGCAGACGGCCCGGGCTGAGCGGGCCCGACGCCGAGCGCCTCGTCGATGCCGATCGGATCGGCGTCCAGATCCAGCAGATGCCGCAACCGCGCCACCGTCGGTGCCAGGTCGCGCATGTCATGCAGGGACAACTCTGCACGCACGTGGTCGCGCTGGAAGCTCAGCCGTGTTGTGGCGTGCCCGTGCGGGGTGCGCAGGTTTCTGGTGTAGGCGCGGTTCTCCCACAGCTCCACACCGGGGGCGGCGTGCGCCGAGAAGAACCACTCCAGCCAGGCGCGGTCCAGCGGCTCCCGGTAGGGCAGCCGCAGGGTGAGCGATCCGTTGGTGGCGGGCGCCTGGCGTGCCGCGGACCCGTTTCTCGCGCGTTGAGCCTCGGTCCGCATAGTGGTCGGGCTGACCGCGAACACCTCGCGCACCGTGTCGTTGAACTGGCGGATGGAGGCGAACCCGGCAGCGAACGCGATGTCCGACATGGGCATCGCCGTGGTCTGGATCAGCAGCCGCGCGGTGTGCGCACGGTGCGCACGGGCCAGCGCCAACGGTCCGGCGCCCAACTCGGTGGTCAGCACGCGGGTGAGCTGCCGCTGCGAATAGCCCAGCGTGGCGGCCAGCGCGGGCACCCCGCCGCGTTCGATGACGCCGTCGCCGATCAACCGCATCGCCCGCGCGGCCAGATCCGCCCTGGTGTTCCACAACGGCGAGCCGGGCGCTGCGTCCGGCAGACAGCGGCGGCAAGCGCGGTAGCCCGCCTGCTGCGCCGCGGCGGCGGTCGGCAGGAACGACACGTTGGCGCGCTTCGGCGTAATAGCCGGACACGAAGGACGGCAATAGATTCCGGTGGTGCGCACCGCGGTGAAGAATTGCCCGTCGAAGCGGGAGTCTCTGGTCGACACCGCCCGATAGCAGCGCTCGAAATCCAATGCCGTGATCGTCACGCCAACCACAATGTCAGCTACGGCCGACCTGTGCTCGCGGAAATCGGCCACCATCCCGCGCTGAGGTCCGTGCTTCGCACGACCGCCGTGACATCGCACAACGATCAAGCGGCCAAGTGCTGTGTGAACTACCAACTCGACATGCGGCGGCGCGCACTGAAAAATCAGTGCCCTCGGTCGGACTCAGCAGCAGCGATTGGTGGGATTGTTGTCCGCGTCGGCATGGCGCTGCCGCCAGTACTCCCGTTCGGTCGGAATCTCGCAACCTGGATGATTGCGCCGCAGATGATCGACATACCGCTGGTAATCCTGCCCGCCCAGGATCGAGTTGAACCACCAGACGCCGGCGCGAGCGCCGCCGACGCAGGCATGTGCCGCGGCGCGCAGCCGCGTGCCGGCCGGTCGCGTGGACCGGCCGGCACGCGGCGACATGGCGCCGCTCATCGCGCGTGCGCGTGCGCCGCGCCGGGCGCGCGAACCTTTCCGGCCGCGATCAGCTCGTCCCACTGCTTCTGGACTTCCTTCTCCGCCGAGGTGGCGACGAAACCGCTGGGCGCGAAGATCTTCGACGGCTCCTCCGGAGTTTCGGTGGTCGTGGTCCGGCCGGAGCGCCAGGCGCGGAACGCCACCACCGCGCCGACGACCGCGACGATCAGCACCAGCGCCGCGAACAGAACCGACAGCGTGCCTTGGATGAAGGTGTTGCGCACGATCGCGTTCATATCGTCCTGGGTCTTCGCCGTCAGGCACAACTTCCCGGCGTCCTGCGCCGTCTGGCAGATGCTGTGCTGCTTCCAGTATCCGAGTTTCGGATCGTCGGAGAAAATCTTCTGCCAGGACGCGCTCATGGTCACCGCGAGGTCCCAGACCAGCGGAATGGCCGGAATCCATGCCCACTTGGCCAGGCCCTTCTTTACCACGATCACCAGAACCACGGTCAGCGCCATCGCCGCGAGCAGCTGGTTGGCGATGCCGAACAGTGGGAACAGCGTGTTGATGCCGCCCAGCGGGTCGGTGACGCCCATCAGCAGGATCGAACCCCACGCCGCGACCACGACGGCCGAGCACAGCCACGCGCCGACCCGCCAGGACGGGTCACGGAACTTCTTCGCCGCACCGCCGAAGTTGCCCAGCGCGTCCGACAGCATGAAGCGGGCGACGCGAGTTCCCGCGTCGATCGTGGTGAGGATGAACAGCGCCTCGAACATGATCGCGAAGTGGTACCAGAACGACTTCATGCTCGTGCCACCGAGGAACTGGTGAAACACCTCGGAGATGCCGATGGCCAGCGTCGGCGCGCCGCCCGTGCGGGAGATGATGCTTGTCTCGCCGACATCGCTCGCGGCTTGGCTCAGTTCGGCCGGTGTCGCGGGTGGACCGCTCAGCCCCAGGCTGTTGGTGTAGGCCGCGGCCTTCTCCGCCGTGCCGCCGGTGAGTCCGAGCGGTGCGTTCATCGCGAAATACAGGTGCTGGTCGATGATCGAGGCGGTGATGATGGCCATGACCGCGACGAACGACTCCATCAGCATGCCGCCGTAGCCGATCATCTTCGCGTGCGATTCCTTCTCCAGCAGCTTCGGCGTGGTGCCGGAGGAGACCAGCGCGTGGAAACCGCTCAGCGCGCCGCAGGCGATGGTGATGAACAGGAACGGGAACAGTGAGCCCGCGAAGGCGGGGCCGGTGCCGGATGCCGCGAAATCCGAGACGGCGGGCGCCTTCAGCACCGGAAGCGTGACCAGGATGCCGACCGCGAGCAGGATAATGGTGCCGACCTTCATAAAGGTGGACAGATAGTCACGCGGCGCGAGCAGCAGCCACACCGGAAGCACCGAGGCGACGAAGCCGTAGGCGATCAGCAGCCAGGAGATGGTGACCGGCGAGAGCGTGAACCAGTCGGTGCCCCAGTCCGTTTCCGACACCCAGCCACCGCCGAGGATGGCCAGGATCAGCAGTGCGAACCCGATGGCGGAAACTTCGCCGACCTTGCCCGGTCGCAGGAATCGTAGGTACACACCCATGAACAGCGCGATCGGAATGGTCATGCCGATCGAAAAGACGCCCCACGGGCTGTGGGCGAGCGCGTTGACCACTACCAGCGCGAGCACCGCGAGCAGGATCATCATGATCACGAGTACGCCGACGATGGCCGACCAGCCGCCGATCACGCCGAGTTCGTCGCGGGCCATCTGCCCGAGGCTGCGTCCGCGCCGCTTCATCGAGACCCACAGCACCAAGTAGTCCTGCACCGCACCGGCCAGCACAACGCCGACCACGATCCAGATCGTGCCTGGCAGGTAGCCCATCTGCGCGGCGAGGACCGGGCCGACCAGCGGGCCTGCGCCCGCGATGGCGGCGAAATGGTGCCCGTAGAGCACCCGCCGGTCCATCGGCATGTAATCCTTGCCGTTCTCCAGGATCTCGGCGGGCGTGGCCAGGTCGTCACGCGGTTTGGTGATCTTGCGTTCGATGAACCTGGCGTAGAACCGGTACGCGATGATGTAGGTGCTGACCGCGGCGATCACGATCCACACGGCGTTGACCGATTCGCCACGCGAGATGGCAAGCACCGCCCATGCGATGGCGCCGAGTACGGCGATCCCGGCGAAGATCGCTTTCTTGGCCGGAGTGATCGGTGACTTGTCGACCACGCCGACAGGCGGCAGATCGGGATCGGTCCGCAGATATTCGATTGTCGCCATCTATTTACTCTCCTGTAAAACGCGCAGGACCCTGCCGAAACATGTGACAACGTATCCGATCGGTGTCCCCCGTGTGCCGATTCCGCATCCGGGCTGACCGTCGTGAAATATTGTTCATGTGTCGGCCGTCACGCTGATGTAGCCGAAAGTATGCTGCCATGCGGTTCGAGAAGCTCCACATCCGCCCCCGAGGAGGGTTGTGTCGCGTCCTACCCCCGCTGCCCCGGTCCGTCGTCGGACGCTGCTCGGGTCGGCGCTGGCCGCGCCGCTGGCCGCCGGCGCCGGGTGCGGATCTCCCGACGACGCGCTGACTTTTTTCTTCCAGGCCAGGCCGGAGGAGGCGCGGGTGCGGCTGAAGATCATCGACGAGTTCCGGAAACGGCACCCGGACATCAGGATTCGCACCATCATGTCCGGCCCGGACCCGCTGCAGCAGATGCTCACCTACTGCGCGGGCGGTAAGTGCCCGGACGTGATGATGGCCTGGGAACTGCTGTATTCCGGCTTGGCCGAGCGTGGCGTACTGCTGGATCTGAACACGCTGCTCGACCGCGATCCGGCCTACGCCGCCGCGCTGCGGGCCGACAGCTATCCGGCGCTGTACGACACCTTCACCTACGCGGGTGGTCAGTACGCCTTGCCCGAACAATGGTCAGGGGTGTTCCTCTATTACAACCGCGAGCTGTTCGCCGACGCGGGGCTCACCCCGCCCGCCCGCTGGCGCGATGCCTGGCCGTTCGACGAATTCCTCGCTGCCGCCCGCGCGTTGACCAGTCACGAGTCCTCCGGGCGGACCAGGTGGGGCTTCGCCGACGCCTGGGTGCCGTACTTCTCGGCGGCCTGCTTCGGCAGGAACAACGGTGCCGAGTGGTTCACGCCGCCGGTGCGTCCGACCAGGACGAACCTCGGTGATCCCAAGTTCGCTGAAGGGTTCCAGTTCTACGCCGATCTCGCGGTGCGCCACCGCGTAGCACCGAAAGTGGCGGATACGCAGTCGGTTTCGGCGCCGGACCTGTTCCGGCGCGGCCGGGCGGCCATGGTTATGGGTGGGCACTGGCTGTACTCCGAATTCGCCGGGCACGACGATCTCGCCATCGACGTCACGGTGCTGCCGGTCGGCCCGCACGGCGGCCCCGGCGCGATCACCGATGTCGGCAGCACGGGCTTGTCCATCGCGGCGGACAGCCCGCATATCGAACAGGCTTGGGAGTTCGTCAAATTCGCGACCGGACCGGTGGGGCAGGCGATTATCGCTGCGTCCGGCCTGTTCGTGCCGGTGCTGAGATCCGCCATGGGCGCGCCGGGTTTCGCCGCCGCACATCGCGAGATCCGCAACCTCGAGGTGTTCACCGATGGCCCGGCCAACTCCCGCCCGCTGCCGGTGACTCCTGCGTGGGGCAAGGTCTCCGCGCTGCTGGAGCGCGGCTCCAACCGGGTCCTGCGCGGCGCCGCCACTGCAGCCTCCCTGAACGGCAGCTTCGCCTCCGACGTCGACGCGCTCCTGGCTGTGCCATGAAGAGAGCACAGTGGTCGCAAACCGTCGGCAAAGTCCTCCGCCAGGCCCCGGCCGGCGCGCCCTCCCATTTGGCCAGGCGGCGGGAACGGGCAGGTTGGGCATTTATCGCGCCCAATATGGGCGCCGTCGCCGTTTTCTTGTTGTTACCGTTGGTTTTCTCGCTCTATCTGAGTTTTCATTCGTGGGACTTGTTCAGCCCCATGCGGTTTGTCGGTGTGGACAACTATCACCGGTTGTTCGGTTCGGACCCGTTGTTTCTCATCGCGTTGCGCAACACGGCCGTTTTCACCGTGCTGACGTTGGTGCCCACCGTGGCGATCGGCCTCGGGGTCGCCACGGTTCTGAATCGGAAGTTGCGCGGTATCGGAATATTTCGGACGATCGCGTTCCTGCCGTTGGTCGCCTCCACCGTCGCGATGGCGGTGGTGTGGCGGTTCATCTTCACCGAGGACGGGCTGCTGAACCTCGCGCTCGGCTGGGTCGGGATCGACGCGGTGCCGTGGCTGATCGATCCGGACTGGGCGCTGGTCTCGCTCAGCCTGGTCACCGTGTGGAAGAGTGTCCCGTTCGCGACGGTCATCCTGCTCGCCGCCATGCAGGGCGTGCCCGAGACGCTCTACGAGGCGGCGCAAATCGACGGCGCCGGAACGCTGCGCCGGTTCACCTCGATCACCCTGCCGCTGATCCGAGGGCCGCTGTCGTTCGTCTTCATCATCACGATCATCAACTCGGTGCAGGCATTCGACCAGGCCTACGCACTGACCGGCGGTAACGGCGGGCCGGAGACGGGCACCTACCTGCTCGGGATCATGTTGTTCCAGAACGCGTTCGGCTTCTATGAGGTCGGCTACGCGTCCGCGCTGGCCTGGGTGATTTTCGCGATCCTCTTCCTGCTGACGCTGCTGCAGCTGCGGATGGCCCGGCGGGCGGAGGTCGAACAATGAACGCCTGCGAGGCGGTGCGGCGCTCGCTGCCGGTCCGGCGCGATAGCGCGCTTCTCGTCCGCAGCCGGGTAGAGCGGGCGATCATGCGGCGGATGGTGCGCGGCGCCGCGGTATACGCCACGCTCGTCGGCGTCGCGTGGTGTGCGCTCGCACCGATCCTGTGGGCGGTGTCCGGGTCACTGAAGCAGGACGGCGAGATCGCCGACGCCACGTTGCTTCCGGAGCGTCCGCGGTGGTCGAACTACGGCAAAGTATTCGACCTGCTGCCGCTGGGCCGGATGCTGCTCAACACCACGGTCTATGCGCTGTGCGTCACGGCGGGACAGGTCTTCTTCTGCTCTTTGGCTGGATATGCCTTTGCCCGCTTGCGTTTCCGGGGACGAGACGTATTGTTCCTCGCTTACCTCGCGACGCTGATGGTGCCACTGACCGTGACGGTGATTCCGCAGTTCCTGCTGATGCGCGGATTCGGCTGGGTGGATACTCCGTGGGCGATGATCGTGCCCGGCCTGTTCGGCAGCGCTTTCGGCACCTACCTGATGCGCCAGTTCTTCCGTACGCTACCGGCGGAACTGGAGGAGGCGGCCATCCTGGACGGCTGCTCCACCTGGCAGGTCTACTGGCGGGTCCTGCTGCCGCACACCCGGCCCGCTCTCATGGTGCTCGCCGTGCTCACGTGGATCACCGTGTGGAACGACTTCCTCTGGCCGCTGGTCATGATCCAGCGCAACGATATCGCCACCGCCACACTGGGTCTGGTCCGGCTGCAAGGCCAGTACCATACCCAGTGGCCCATCCTCATGGCCGCCGCGGTCGTCATCCTGCTTCCGCTGCTAGTGATCTATGCGATCGGCCAGCGCGCGTTCATTCGCGGCATCGCCATGTCGGGACTCGGCGGTCGTTAGGAACCCCAGTAGGTGCCGAAGCTCCAGAGGTTGCCCTCCGGGTCACGAACGGTGAAGCCGCGCGAGCCGTAGTCCTCGTCGCGCAGGCCGCGGACCAGCTCGGCGCCCGCGGCGGTGGCCCGGGAGAACAGGGCGTCGGGGTCCTCGCAGACGATGTAGACCGAGTCGTGGCCGGGCGGGCGGGTGCCGAACGCGCTGTCGTCCTTGCCCGCCGAGCCGAACATGATGCCGCCGCCCAGGGGCCAGCGCAGTTCACCGTGTTCGACGATCGATGGGTCGTCCGCACTGGCGTAGAGCGCGGTCTGCTGGAAGCCGAACGCCTCGACGAGGAAGGTGGCCATGGCGTGGGCGTCGCGGAAGATCAGGGTTGGCCAGACGGCGGTTCGGGTGCTGGTTTCAGTAGTCATGTCGCTCATCGTCATCCCGCGGACCCCTCGGAGTCTTGGACGGATGGAATCTCCTCGGCCAGCCATCTCGTCGGGCTGGTCCCGGCCAATTCGGCGAAGTCGCGATCGAGATGAGCCTGGTCGTAGTAGCCGCAGGCAGCGGCAACCTGTGCGATGGTGACGAACGACGGCGGGTGCTCGAGCATCCGCCGCGTCCGCTCGAACCGGGTGATCCTGGCCGCCAGCTTCGGGCTCAGGCCGAATTCCCGGCTGAAGCGGCGGGTGAGATGCTGCCTGCTCCACCCGATCTCCTCGGCCAGCGGGCCGACCGAGATGCCGCCGCGGGAACGGACCATGGTGCGCCATGCCCACGTCAGCTCGGGGCCGACGGTGCGGTCCGGGTCGGCGAGTGCCGAGAGGACCCGGTCGCACGCCGCGAAGCGTTCCGGCCACGTCGGCGCATGCTGCACACGCTCCCAGAGTTCCAGACCCGCGGGCCCGGCCAGGTCGGCGAATTCGATCGACGTGTCCCACAACGCCGCCGCGGGCATGCCGAACAGAGTGCGGCAGCCCAGCGGTGTCAGCTCAACGGCCACGCCTTCCTGGTGTCCGTTGTGCGCGATGAGCGCAGTGCTCGCCTGTAGACCGCTCACCACGCAGCGGTAGTCCTGCGGGGACTGACGCGGATCGGTCTGCTCGACGACATCGATGGTGGGACCGACGGCGACGATGAAAGTCATGTGCCGCGAGGGCAACCCGCGATGCACCGCCGCGGCGAACCCGAACATGCGGTAGCCGACGTAGCGGTCGATGAACGCCGCCAGCATTGGTGCCGGACGCGCCGTCACCACTTCTGTGGTCGGCTCCATACCGGTCACGCTACGCCGCACCTCGCCTACCGCAAGATGAACTCGGCGAAGGTCTCCGATGCGACGGCGATGAGTTCGCGCCGTCGGCGTGCTTGCGGATCGCCGCCTCATCGGTGGCCGGATCGAGCAGGTAGGTGGCGAAGTCGTCGCGGGTGATGTCGATGACGCACACCACGTGGGCAGGTTCTGCGCGGGTGCCGGCCAACGGTGAGATCGAGCACTCCCGCACGTAATGGGGCGTGGCTGCGCGCTGTGATCCGGTTACCGTTGCGCCTTCTAACGATTTCTGGAGGTGCGATGCGGCGGGTGCAATACGAGCGCAGCGGTAGTCCCGAAGTGCTCGAACTCGTCTCGGTCGAGCTGCCGACGCCCGGGCCGGGGGAACTCCTGGTACGCGTCGACGCGGTCGGGGTGACCTTGCCGGTGGTGCGGAAGGTGCGCGAGCAGCGCGAACCGATCGCGTTGGGTGGCGAGATCGCCGGTGAGGTGGTCGCGGTCGGCGAGGGCGTCGACGGGTACGCGCCTGGATATCGGGTCACCGGCTTGGTGTTCGGGCACGGCTACGCCGACTATGCGCTGCTTTCGGCGGCCATGGCCTCGCCGATTCCGGACGGAGCTTCGGCGGTCGACGCTGTCGCGCTGGTACGTAGTGGCCTGGTCGCGCTCGGTGCGCTCGACGCCGCGTCCCCGAAGGAGGGGGAGTCGGCACTCATCACCGCCGCCGCGAGCGGAGTCGGACACCTCGCGGTCCAGTTGGCGCGGGTGCGCGGCGCCGCACGGGTAGTCGGTGCGGTGTCGAATCTCGCCAAGGCGGAGTTCGTGCAGAACCTCGGCGCCGACGAGGTGGTCGAGTACAGCCAGGAGTCCTGGGGCGCTCCGACCGACTACGTGTTGGACGCCGTCGGCGGTGACCTGCTCACACCGGCTATCGCGGCCATGGCTCCCGGTGGACGTCTGGTCGCCTACAGCTCCGGTGGCGGAACCATCCAGGCATACGACCTGCTCGTCGGCGCCAAATCGGTGATCGGCTTCCAGATGGCCCGCATCGCTCGGGGGCGGCCCGATGTGTATGAGCAGTGGCGTCAGGAGCTGTGGCAGTACTACGCGTCGAGCCAGTTGCGCCCCGCCGTGCACGCAGAGTTCGCGTTGGAAGACGCGGCCGAGGCGCACGCCGTTATCGAGGGGCGGCGCAACCTCGGCAAGGTTGTTCTGATCCCCGGATAGCGTCGTTTCGTCGGCGGCTCGCGGGCCGGAGCTCTCATGGGCGTGGTCCGTCGGGTTGGTCCGGCGAATGTTGGTCGGCGGGTTCGCGTCGGATTGGTACGGAGTGGTGGGGGTGTCGCAGCCTGTCGAGTTCGTGTGCCTGTCGTGTCGGGTTGACGCCGCAGATGGTCAGTTGGTGCTGTGTCGCTTCGCATCGGCAGGTGATCGCTTCGGGTGGGCGCAGGGTGGAGCGGTCCGTGTGCCGCGTAGACTCTGTTCCTCGTGAGTCTCACCCTCGGAATCGTCGGCCTGCCCAACGTCGGAAAGTCGACGCTGTTCAACGCGTTGACCAAGAACGACGTGCTCGCCGCGAACTACCCGTTCGCGACCATCGAGCCGAACGTCGGCGTGGTCCCGCTGCCCGATCCGCGGCTGAACCGACTGGCCGAGATCTTCGGTTCCGAGCGTATCGTGCCCGCCACCGTGTCGTTCGTCGATATCGCGGGCATTGTGAAGGGTGCTTCCGAGGGTGCGGGACTCGGTAACAAGTTCCTTGCCAACATCCGTGAGGCCGACGCCATCTGTCAGGTGGTGCGAGTCTTCGCCGATGATGACGTGGTGCACGTCGACGGCCGTGTCGACCCGGCCGCCGACATCGAAGTGATCGAGACCGAGCTCATCCTCGCCGACCTGCAGACCTTGGAGAAGGCGGTCGTGCGGCTGGAGAAGGAAGCCAGGGTCAAGAAGGAACGCAAGCCCGTCGCCGACGCTGCCAAGGCGGCGCAGGAGATCCTCGACAGCGGCACCACCTTGTTCGCGGCGAGCGATAAGGTGGATACCGAACTCCTGAAAGAACTTTCGCTGCTCACCACCAAGCCGTTCCTTTACGTCTTCAACGCCGATGAGTCGGTGCTCACCGACGAGGCGAAGGTCGCGGCGCTGACAGCTTCTGTGGCTCCGGCTGATTCGGTGTTTCTCGATGCGAAGGTGGAAGCCGAACTGCTCGAGTTGGACGAGGAGTCGGCTATCGAACTGCTGGAGTCCATCGGCCAAGCCGAGCCTGGTCTGCATGCTCTGGCCCGTGCGGGTTTCCACACCCTCGGCTTGCAGACCTACCTCACCGCGGGCCCGAAAGAGTCGCGCGCCTGGACAATTCACCAGGGTGACACCGCACCCAAGGCGGCTGGCGTCATTCACACCGATTTCGAACGCGGATTCATCAAGGCCGAAGTCGTGGCATTCGACGATTTGGTCGCGGCCGGGTCCATGGCTGCCGCCAAGGCTGCGGGCAAGGTGCGGATGGAAGGCAAGGACTACGTCATGGCGGATGGCGACGTGGTCGAGTTTCGCTTCAACGTGTAGTCGCGTTTCGGTTCGAGCTTGCTGGTTCGGGCGCGTCGCTGCCACTGGACCATGCCCCCGCTCTCTCTGTGGCGGCCTCGAACGCGTGCTGCAGTCGTTCGGACGCAAGGGGGCGTTCGGGGGCAGGTCGCGGAATGCCGAGGTGAATCTCGCGGAGCTCGTCCATGAGGTCGTCGACTAGGTCGGGGGACTCGGCCAGGATGCGAGCGCGCACGCTCAATGCGTGTGACGTGGCTCGATGATGCATGCCCCAGGTCCCGAGGGCCACCATCACCGGAACCGTCTGAATCCCTGCCTCGGTGAGTGAATACGCCGCCCGCTGCCCCCGCGTCGCATCGTCACGAGACAGCAGGCCCTCCTCGACCAGATTTCGGAGGCGGTTGGCGAGGATGTTCGACGCGATGCCTTCGTCGTTGCGCGTCAGGAGCTCGCGGAAGTGTCGGCGACCGCCGAAAACGATGTCGCGAAGCACGATGAGGCTCCAGGCGTCGCCCAGCACCTCGACCGCCGCATTGATCGCGCACCCTGATCGGGGTTGTTCTCTCACCATCCGACCTCCAAAGTGATTGCAGATAGAAATCACTCTACGCTAGGATGCGAGTGATTTCATTTTGCAACCACCTGTCTTGGAGCCATTATGTCCCGTACGCGAGTCCACAACCTCTTCGTCTCCTCGGACGGGTATGCCGCCGGTGATCACGTGACGCTCGAAGCGCCGATCGGCGGAGCGGGGGCGCTCTTCGGCAAGTTCGACGGACGTGTCATCCACGGCATTCACGGAATCGACGAACCGGTGACCGTGGACCGCGCCATGTTCAGCATGTGGGGCCAGGGTGTCGGGGCGGAGATCATGGGTCGTCGCAAGTTCGGCCCGCAGGCGGGCGAATGGCCGGACGACGGCTGGACGGGATGGTGGGGAGATGCGCCGCCCTTCCGCACCCCGGTCTTCGTTCTGACCCATTTCCCGCACGAAGCACTCGAGTTCGACAACGGCACCAGTTTCCACTTCGTGGATGCCTCGCCGCAGGAGGCGCTTCGCTTGGCGCAAGATGCAGCCGCCGGGTTGGACGTCCGGATCGGCGGCGGGCCGTCCACCGTGAGTGAGTTCCTCCAGGCCGATCTCATTGATTTTCTGCACGTGTCGATCATTCCGATCGTGCTCGGTGCTGGTGTTCGGATCTGGGATCACCTCACTGGCTTGGAAGAGCGATTCAGTGTTGAGTCCATCAGCACATCCAGCGGTCTGACGCATCAGCTGTGGAACAGAAACCGCAGCGAGTGAGAGCGCGGTGGCTCGGGTCGGTGGCTTTGGTTCCCACGCTCGAGCCGGAGTCCCGGTACGGCTGGGGCGGCCCCGTGACGCCGCCCGATATATAATCATGGCAGTCACCAGCGTCGACCTGGATCCGCAGCTCATCGAGCGTGCCCGAGCGCTCACGGGCGAGCGATCGAACCGAGCCGTCCTCGTCGAGTTCTGCTTCAACGTCTAGCTCACAATCTACGTTGATGCCTGCCAGATCATCAAGCTCAGACGTTTCAGAAGCCGGATGATATCGCTATGGTTGGAGTGAGAAGAATGTGGTCTGCGGCATTCGGCACTGCCGCAAACTCAAAAAAAGACGGCTCTAAGTGTCGTCGTTCAGCGTAGAAACATGATCGTCCACAGGTGTGATGTCGATCCAACGGATACGAGTCTCGTATTATCATTGAATTCGGGCGACGCAATAGTTGGGATCGACTCGATAGAAGGTGTCGTTACCGGTTTCGAAAGGATCTTGTGAGCTATATAGAGGGGATAGATTAACGGAGGTCAGTAAGAACATGCGGGCCGGGAAGGGGCCTCTGGCAAGGAACGAGCGTTTCGGACGAAGCTTGCGGAGCGAGATGTGAACTTCGATGAGATGCGGAGGACTTGTGCCTTCCTTACTCCTCGGCAAGCGTTGTGCCGGTCGGTCTTCGATGCAGTGCACGCACGGCAGTGGCCGTAGGTCGATCTGGTCGAGTTCCATTTCGACGGACCTCAACACTGAAGGTATGAGGCCCGATGTATTCCGGACCGTGCCTTGGCTTTGTCGCGATTCTCCAGTTTCGCACCAGGGGTGCCCTGCGATGCCTGTGCGAGGCTTGTACAAACGAGCCGAAAATCTTACTCGCCAACGGGTTCGGCATCAGCGGGAAACGGCGGTCATTCCCGATCAGAATAATGGTGCCGGTCGATATCCCGGGCTACCTGTGCATGTCGGGCGCGGACGCTCGTAACAGTCCCTTCCATGAGCCTGTGGCTGGACGGTACCTCGACCAGGGGATCGGACCGGCTGCTGCGACGTCGGAACCTGAGTGGGAGGTCAGACCGTGCGGATGACGGGGGCAGGCTTGATGTCCTGGGCGTCGATGAGGGCCCGGATGTCGTCCGGGTCGGAGGTCCAGATGATGCCGCCGAGACGGGCCGCCATGGTGACGACGGTGGCGTCGACGATATCTGCGGTGCCTGCCTTGCCGCAAAGAATGCCTGCCGCTTTGGCGGTTTCGAGATCGACGGGCACGACGTGGCACCCGGCAAGAAACTTGCCGAGCCTGACCTGGCGACGAGAATCCCGCCATGCCTGGCCGACGACGACGGAGGGGACATGGATGTCGCGCCCGTCCTCGAGAGCCAGGCTGTGGCGAGCCCACATGCGCCGGTCGTCGTTGTCGATGGCGATCAATGTCCCGGCGTCGTACAGGTAGGGGATGTTCACGCGGCCGAGGTCCCGGAGCTGCTGAGATACTCGGCGTCGGCGTCGGCCAGGTCGACGCGGGCGGCGGCGAGTTCCTCCGGCGTGAACGCGCCGTGCTCTGCCTGCCACTCCTGCACCACGGCCCGGCCGGCTCGCCACCGCAGCTCCCGTTCGGCTGCCCCGGCGACAAGTCGGGAGAGCGGGATGCCTTCCTCCTCGGCGGCTCCGGCCAGCGCTTCGACCAGCGATTCATCTAGGGTGATAGTAACCTTCTTGGTGGCCATACAATCACCATAGCGCAGTATGGCCTCGCTGCCCATTTATCGGCATCGGGAGGTCGGCCCAGTCGCACTGAAGTCAGTCGTTGCCGGGCTTGCCGAATTCTTCGATCAGCACGGGGTACTGCTCTCCACCGTGTCCGGCCGCGATCGCGCGGTCGGCCATCGCCTTGATCAGCCTGGGCAATTCGGCGTTGATCGCCAATGCCTCGCTCTCCTCGATCAGGTGTTCCATTGCCCGTGCGTCGGTCTCCAGGGCTGACACCTCTGCTGGAAAGGAGCCGTGGTCGATCTGTTCGGCATATCCGGGCAGCCATTCGGCCACCCCGGCGGCGATCCGCTGAGCGAACGGCGCATACGTCGCGGCGTCGACGCCGGCGGTCCTGAGCAGGGCGGTGCCCTGGAGCCAGGCGTTGAGAACACTCCACATCATGGCCAGCCCGGCCACGTCGTACAGGGACGCCAGCCCGTGGTCCGCACCGAGGTAGGTGACGGTGCCGAGCGATGTGAGAGCTTCCTTGTGCACCTCGAAATCCGATTGCGGCCCGCTGTGCAGAATCACGGCCTCGTCGGTTCCGATCGCCGAGGGAATTGCCATGATGGCGCCGTCCAGATAGCGGGCTCCGCGCTGTTCGGCCCATCGGGCGGCCTCCCGTGCCTGGGGCGAATTGCCCGAGGTCAGGTTGATCAATTGCATACCGTCCAGCCCGATTTCGTTCGCGCCGAAGAGCTCTCGCATGGCCTGGTAGTCGGTGACGCAGATGATCGCCGGCGATCCTGCTGCGAGCGCGTCGCCGACCGTCGGCGCGAGCCGTGCACCCTCTGCCACCAAACGGGCGGCCTTGGAAGTCGTACGGTTCCACACGGTGGTGGGATGCCCGGCTTTCAGGAACGCGCGAGCGAGTGCTCGGCCCATCAGTCCGAGGCCGATGACTGTCACGGGTGTATCGGTTTTGTTCATGGCAGTATCGTCAACGTTGATACCGGTGTGAAGGTCAAGTGAGGTTTCGATGCGGATCGGAGAACTGGGTCGTCGGACGGGCGTCAACACCCATCAACTGCGCTACTACGAGGCTCAAGGCCTGCTGGTGGCCGACCGCCGGGCCAATGGCTACCGCGACTATGACGACAACGCCGTGTTGCGGGTGAAGCAGATCCGGCACTTGCTCGGTGCTGGGCTTTCCTCCGAGGACATCGCGTACTTGCTGCCCTGCGCGGTAGGAGAAGCGCCGAAGCTGCCCGGGTGTCCAGAGTTGCTGACGGCTATGCGATCCCGGCTACGGCGATTGGACGACCAGATCGACAGGCTCGCGCAATCGCGCGACGCTCTCGCCGACTACATCGATGCGGCCGAGCGGAGGGGCAGCGAAAGCTATCCGCCCTTCGATGATTCTGATCTGGCGACCGTCCCCGCTTGACCTCTCGGGGTGCTGGCCGAGCCGTGCCAACTATCGCTCACTCCGACGTCGGGACCTGATCTACCGCCGACGAGGCCAGTGGGACGCGATGCTGCCCAAGGGGACTGCTTGTGGTTGTGGCGGCCCCGCGGGCAGCGAGGATCACCCGTGTAGGTGCACAGCGGATACGTCCACACCTAGTCCGTTCTCTCCCGGCGGCGAGCCCGCCAACGGCGAGTTGTCGAGGTATCGGATCTCGTAGACCCGTTCGGTGAACCTCCAGCCCTCGGCTGTTCGCCGGTAGCGATCGTGGTAGATCGCGTAGTTCAAATGTGAACTACCGTTTCGCAACCGGCCGAACTCACAGATGTGGGCGCGGCCGGAGGCGGTGTCGCCGTCGATTTCGATCACGCCGGGATGGGTGTGCTGAACGAAGTAGTCCCAGGCGTCTTGCATTCGCCGCATTCCGGTCTGGAATTCGGCGCGGCCGGCGAGTTCGATACCCGCGTCGGGGATGCGTAGCACCCCATCGTCGGCGAACAGTGCCGCCAGGCGGTCGAAGTCGCGCATCATCACCGCATCGGTGAATTCACCGCCGAGCGCTTCGATCTCGATACGGTCGGCGAGTGACCGAAAGTCGTGTGTTGTCAGCATGATCGGCTCCTCAGGAATTGATGAGAGTGGTTTCGGCGCCGGCCCGCCGTAACGGCGCGAGCGCGGCGCTCCATGCGAGGACCTGATCCAGCAGCGTGTTCAGAGCTGTGGTGTGGTGGTCGCCCGGTGTGAAGACGGTGTAGTTCTCGAAATCGGTGAGGACCGAGATCGCGACCTGGTGGCTCACATCGGCCATGCGCAGCGCGCTGCAGACCAGTCGCAGATGCTCCACCGCCCGGACGCCGCCACCCGCGCCGTAGGAGACGAATCCGACCGCCTTGTCGGCCCACTGCGCGAACAAGTGGTCGATGGCGTTCTTCAACACTCCGGGGGCCGAGTGGTTGTACTCAGGGGTCACCATCACGAACCCGTCGAACGGGGCGATCCGCTCGGCCCAGGCGCGGGTGTGCTCATGTACGGAGGGGCCGAACATCGGCGCCACCGGCTCGTCCAGATGCGGTAGCGGGTGGTCGCGCAGGTCGATCAGTTCGAACTCGGCGTCGCCGCGCCGCGATGCCGTGTCCAGAACCCACCGGGCGACCTGCGGACCGTTGCGGTTAGGCCGGGTGCTGCCGAGAATGATGCCGATTCTGATCATGTCCGGAACTCCTGCTCTGCTGAAAGTGTCACGACCTTCCGACGACGCAGACGGCTGGAATGTCAGGCGGTCTCACAATTCGGGTCGCTGTTTCGTCAATTAGGTGAGGGCCGCATCGACCGAAGGAGCCGACACCATGACCGATCCGAACCTGCGCTCGGTGATCAGCGAACGCCGTCAGCTGATCAATCTCGCCTACCGGCTGCTCGGCTCGCTGGCCGAGGCCGAGGACGTGGTGCAGGAGACCTACGCGCGCTGGTACGCGTTGTCCGAGCGGCAGCGGCAGGATGTGGCGGCGCCCGGCGCTTGGCTGACGACGGTCGCCGGCCGCATCTGCCTCGATCTGCTCGGTTCGGCGCGAGCCAGGCGGGAGCGGTACGTGGGCGAATGGATTCCGGAGCCGGTACCCGACCGTTCCGAATGGCTCGGTGGTCCCGCCCCCTGCGACCCCGCCGACCAGGTCACCCTCGACGAGTCGATCAGTATGGCCTTCCTCGTCGTGCTGGATTCCATGACGCCGGCCGAGCGGGTGGCGTTTGTCCTGCACGACGTCTTCCGCTACTCCTTCGCCGAGGTCGCCGACATCGTTGGGCGCACCCCCGCGGCCTGCCGCCAGCTCGCCTTCTGCGCCCGCCGCCGCATCCGTACGTCGCAGGGCCCGTCGAGCACCCAGCGTGCCGAGGTGGTCAGGGACTTCAAAAGAGCCTGGGAGACGAGGGATATCGAGACCCTGATCAATTTGCTCGATCCGCAGGCGACCGCGACTGCCGACAGCGGCGGCCTGGCCCCGGCTTTCCGCCACCCGATTACCGGCGGCGAGCAGATCGCCCGCGCCTGGATCGAAATCGCCGCCCTGGGCCCCGAGGTGACGCTGCTCGAGCGCACGGTGAACGGCCAACCCGGCCTGGTGGCGCAGCTCGCCGACACCATCGTGTCGGTCTACGCCTTCGACATCGCCGACGGCAGGATCACTCGCCTCTGGGCGATCCGCAATCCGGAGAAACTACGGCCATGGAAAGCGGGCTGAACTGCGGTGATCACGCGACGGCGAGGAACGACGATAATGTTTCGTCGGACCACAGCCGAGTGTGGAGGTCGGCCTGCTACCACACGGCCCGGGCGACTGGCGCCGCCTCGCACTTCGATCCCGCTACGACCGCGAGCCGCCACCGGCGAAGTCATCGGATCCATCAGTGGAGAAGCCGATCCACTGAATTCGGCGAGATCGAGCACAGACCGGCAGGGTGGAGTCTGCCTTGAACGAAATGCAGTGGGATGCTTGCCGTTCCGTGTGTGTCTGTGCGTGCCGCTAGTCTGCTGGCATGGTCGGACCGGACTCGGCGCTGCGCCGACTGATGCGTGAGACTGGGAAGCTGCTGCAGCCGTACGGCTTTCACGGCTCGGAGGCAATGTGGGTGCGAGTCATGCCGGGGGGTGTGGCGGCGGTCGGCCGCACCCGGACACTGCGCACCTGGACTGGCGGGCAGCAGGTACTCGGATTCGGCCTGTGCCTGAGCGCTACACCGACTGCCTGGTGGGAATTTCGGAACTGGTGCAACGCGCAGCGGGGTCTTCCGCTCACGCCGCTCGAGCAGGCGACCGGCCCAGGCCTGATCAGCGACCACGGCATGCCGGATGATCTGACCGAGTTGTGGTCCCTGCGGCTCGATCCGACACAACCGGGCCGGCACGTGCTGCAGACAGACGTCGATGCCATCCGCGCCGAGCTGCCCCGGCGCGTGCACGCCTACGCGCGCCGGGCGCTGCGGCTGTTGGAACCGGACCGGTACCTCGACGAACTGTTGGCCGACCCGGAACCGCGGATCGCGACCTGGGAGGCGATCGTCGTCCTGCTCGCCGACCGCGGACCAGGACCGCAACTGGACGACGCATTCATCCAACTCCGGGCGTGCCTCTCGGACCGGGACGAGTCGGCCTACGCGGAGAACATCATCGCGTACGCACGAGCCCGTACCGGCCTGGTTTGAGCAGGTACGGGCACGTGCCGTTCAGCCGCAGTGCACTTTGAATACCTGCCACTCGTCGTCACCGATGAGGCCGCCCCAGTCGATGCATTCGCCCTTTGCCTCGACCTTCACCGGACCCGCGAACTCGGTGTATTTGGCGTCGTCGACGACTACGGCGCGACGATCCCCTGACCGCCGGAGCCCGGCGCCCATCCGCACGGGTTTCCCCGGCTGGTCCCGGACGGTGACAACGCAATTGTTCTTACCGTTAAAGGTCAGAAAGGCGGTGCCACCGACGAGGTCGTGCGAATCGATCACGTCATATCCCTTACCGCACTGACCACCGTAGGTTGCCGCGGATGCCGTCGCGGGGAGGAATACCGCCATCCCGGCAGTGATTCCGACTACGCTCGCACACACGGCAATTGTCTTCTTGGCGTTGATCACGTAGAAACCTCTTCTTCTTGACGTGCAGTCTCGCGTACGCGGGTAGCGCAAGATCTCCGAACGGCGCTCGACGCTATTGACACACCGTCGAGGGCTTACCAGAAGAAACGCTGTGCACCACATGATGGTTCACTCTGTTTCGAAATTTCCCGTTCCCCCGTGGAAGTCTCGGACGACCGCAACCGACTCGCACCGCCCGAGAGTGATTCCATCTGCGTCAGTAGTTTGTCGTCGCGATCTGCGATCCCAGCAGGGATGCTGTCACCATCGGCCGTGCGGGCCGACCGACGATCTGTCTCGGCGCGGGTCTGACCAAGGAGAGGTTGGGCAGGGCTGGAGGAGTGGGCAGGCGCGGAAGCCCGATACTTTTCGGGCAATGGCGCTACAGCCGCACCAGCCGATGACTAGTAGCGAAGTAGTCACTCGCGCCCGAACGCGGTATCGCCGGCGAGCATCGCTTGACCTCAATGCTTGTTGAGGTTATAGCGTTGCGCTCGGAAAGGAGCTCACTGTGACGATATTGGTAACGGGCGCAACGGGAAACACCGGACGGCAGGTGGTGGCCGAGCTGCTGCGGAGGGGTCGAGCAGTGCGTGCGCTGACCCGCGATCCACAGCGCGCCGCGAATTTACTGCCTGCGGGTGTGGAATTGGTGGCGGGCACCCACACCGAGCCGGGCACACTCGACGCCGCGCTGGACGGTGTCACCGGGCTGCACATCACCGTGACCGCCGGAGTGGCCGAGACCGGACCCGAGTTGGTCCGCCGGGCGGTGTCCGCCGGCGTCGAGCGCATCACCATCCTGTGGGGCGGGTACGTCGGCGCCGCGGAAACCGCGGTCGCGGACTCGGGTGTGGCCTGGACGAGGCTCGAGCCGCAGGAGTTCATGTCCAACGCACTCACCTGGGTCGACTCGATCCGAGCAGAGGCCGTGGTGCGTGAGCCTTTCGACTTCCCCAGTGCGATTGTGCACGAGGCCGATATCGGCGCGGTGGCCGCGACCGCCTTGATCGAAGACGGGCACGCGGGCCGGGCGTACAACCTCAACGGACCTCAGGCGCTGACCACGAGTGAGCGCGTCGCGATGGTCGCCGACGCGCTAGACCGGGACCTCGCGTTCGAACAGATCGGCAATGAGCAGGCGATCGAGCGGTTACAGCAGAAAGGGGTGTCGCGGGCCGACGCCGAGTACGTCGTCGGCTGGTACGCCGATCCGCCGGAGTCGGCGCGGACTCCGGATGGCACCGTCGAGCGGATACTCGGTCGGCCCGCCCGCACTTTCGCGGAATGGGTGACGGAACACAAAGATCGTTTCTGAGCGCCGAGCGATCTGCTTGCTCGGCTCGGAGAGAAACCCCTAGCCCAGCACATGCGTACCACTTGTGATCGGTCGCGCCGCCGTGGGAACTACCTTCCGGCAGAGAAGGTTTCCAGCGGGCCGCAACGAACATCGAACCTGTCACGGACGGTGTCCAGGGTGCGGCGATGATGGTCGCGGTGTATCCGGTGCCGCCCAAGCGCGTGCCGCGCAATGTTCGCCGCCTGGCGCGGCAGCGGGTACCGGCGGTCTTGGTCGAGTCCGAAGTCCAGGAGTACCCGAGCTGGCACACCGTCGGCGATGAGGCCCGCGTTGTAGTGGGAGAGCGATATCGCCGTAGGGTGGAATGCCGTAGTCGACTTCTTCGCCAGATCCACCATGTCGAGTTCGTATAGCGGGATTTCGCCTACCTGGATGGTGAGCGTCGCCGACCGCGTATGTATCGACAGGACGGCGCCACCAGGGGAAAGATACGGCTCGTAGGGGTGGTGGTCGTGCAGGATGTAGCCGGTGCAGTTCACGATCCAACTGCCCGGCGCGATCGGCTTCGTTGCGCCGCTGCGGAATACCAGCTCGGTCGCACCGTTGCGGTCGACGGCATCCACCACGTAGTCCATCACCACCTGATTCAGGCCGGCGGCAATCCTGTCGTTCTCGAATTCGGACAGGACGGCAAACCTGAAGTTGCTTGCGTGGGGCGTCAGCCATCAGTCACCAGAATCATTGCAGGACAGGTCATCCGAAAATCTACGGCCCGAGTGCATCCGTTTTCGACTCGGGCAACAACACCGATGTCATCGCGCCGGATCAGCGGCCGGCGTGCTCTTCCCCGACGCCGCTGTTCTAATTGAGCGGCATCCTCGTTGCGGCCGAGGTGGCTCGTCGCGCTCGACGGAGGGACATCGACGGCCGGATGTCGTTCTGGCTCGCTAAATCTGGAACACTCCATCATCGGAAAGGTTCTTGCTGATGATCCGTCGTTTCACGACCCTCTCGTCCGCCGCGGCGCCGCCAGTGGACGATTTGGTGGCCGGCGCGCTGCCGGACCGGGTGCAGATTGCGCATGAGCGGTTGGCGCACCAGGACGATCCGGCTCTGCTGGAAGCATTGTCGGAGCGTGAGCTCGCCGCCTCCCGCGAGTTGGCCGAGCTCGTGCGTGACCACGAACGTTACGAGCACCGTGCACGTATCCAGGCGGCCGCCGATGCCGCGGAGCGGGTACGCCGCACGGCGGCCGCCTTGGCCGAACGCGAAGCCGCGGACCTGCTGCGCGCCGCGGAGGCGATCGGGGAGCAGCGACGCAGCAGCAGCCCGCACGCGAAAGTGGCCCGTCTGCACCAGCGCAAGCCGCGTGTGCTCGGGCTGCTCGCCGGTGTCGTGGCGTTCTCGATGCTGTTCTCCGCGGTCACCGTGCAGCAGAACATCGCGCCGACCGGCGGCATAGCCAACCCGATGTGGTGGTTGTCCTACGGCTTGGAAGCCTTGATCAGCGCGGTACTTGTCGCGCTGATGCTGTCCACCGGCGATACCGCCGAGTGGGGTGTGATCGACAGACTGTGGCAGATCTACACCGTCGAGGGCGTTCTGCTGACAGCGAGCATCGCGCTGAATACCTTCCCCTACATCAAGGTAGGCGACGTGACCGGTATCGGGATCCACGCGATCGCGCCGATCATGATCGGCGTCGCGCTCGTCACCCACCGGCTCGTCGCCGAGCGGTACGGACGTGCGATCGAGCAGGCGACTGCTGCCGTGCCCGACCATGAAGACCTCCAGGCCCGGCTCGCGGCGCTCACCCAGGTCGGCGGCGCCGGGAACCAGATCCTGCCGAGCATCCTCACCGCGCAGCCCACGACCGCTGGCCGCGCTTCGGAGCACTCCGCTGGTGCTACAGAGCAACCGGCCGACGCTGAGAAGGTCTCCGCGGAGCAGGCTCTCCCGGTGTGGCATCGTGCCGATACCGTCGAGCGCGAACGGAGCACTCCAGCTGCCACCGCGCAGCGCGCCACCGCCGGGACGCAGATCGCGGCGTCCACCGCGGATCCCGCTGCCGCGATGTCCGAGCAGATGATCACTGAACTGGTGCTGGCCACAACGCCGACCCCAGCGGCCGAGCCGACCTTCGGAGGGACCCCGAGCGGCCGGGAAGAGTCTGCCGAGGCCGATGCGGGTGAGGCTCACCTGGATGCGAGGCTGGAGGCGGCGTTGCGGCAGACGCTCGCCCATATACAGATCAGCGGGCAGTCGCCGCCTGTGCCGCCGGCGGAGCGCTCCGATTCTGTCGAGCACGAGTGGAGCGCCCCTGCTTCCTCAGCGGCGGAAGACAAACATGTCACGCGTGCGGAGACAGCCGAGGTACACCCCGAATCGATCGCGCGCGCCACGCGTGAGCCGATCTCCGCGCGCGCGGACGACGACCCCGCACTGATCGCGCGCGAAACCGATCGCGCGCCGCGCGCCGTCCAGAATGCACCGATCGCGGCCGAAGACACGTCACCGATCGCCCGCGAAACCGGAGACACCACCCCTGCCGCGACGGCACCACACGCCGACGAGCCGGAATCAGCGCAAGTGACCGCGCATCCGATCGCCGATCACAAACCGTCTGAGCGAGGAACCGATCGCGCGCGGATCGCCGCGCACGACTTGGACTACATCGGCGACGATCAGGTACCGATCACGGATGACGAGCCTGCCGCGCCCTCCGCGGTCTCTCCCGTCTGGCTCACCAACCGCTCGGCGATCGCGCGCGGAAGCGCTGTGCGCCGCGTGTGAACGAGACAGCCGTGAGGAGTTCGTTCGCGCACTGTAGGCGGGAGCCCGAACTCGACGAACCGAGTTGGCGCTCCGAGACTGATGCTTGCGTCGTTCGCGCCGAATCAGACCGCCGGCCCGGTGGCCGGCTGCGCTTGGAGTCAGCACTCGAAGCGTCTGCGACAGCCCGCGCGCATTCGGCCGCGCGTAGACTCCTTTGGTGAAACAACTAA
Source organism: Nocardia sp. NBC_00881 (assembly GCF_045207455.1). NCBI lineage: Bacteria > Bacillati > Actinomycetota > Actinomycetes > Mycobacteriales > Nocardiaceae > Nocardia > Nocardia sp. NBC_00881. Next base: position 4,565,653 of record NZ_CP108798.1, on the reverse strand, counting down.
CGATCGGCGTCGTAGCAACCTCTCGCAAAGAGGACGAGCACCGGCTGGCGATCCACCCGGCGCACTTCAACCGGATCGCCCCGGGGCTTCGCGGCGGTGTTTTCCTCGAAAACGGCTACGGGGACCGATTCGGCTACTCCGATGAGCGGCTGGCGCCGCTGATTGCCGGACACCGTACGCGCGAGGAGTTGTTCGCCGAGTGCGACGTGCTGCTGTTGCCGAAGCCGCTGGCTGAGGACCTCGAGAACCTGCGCCCCGGGCAGGTCGTGTGGGGGTGGCCGCACTGCGTACAGGACGCGCGGATGACCCAGCTGGCAGTCGATCGCGGCCTGACCCTGATCGCCTGGGAGGCGATGAACCACTGGACCAAGGAGGGCAACTTCAGCCTCCACGTCTTCCACAAGAACAACGAGCTGGCCGGCTACTGCTCGGTCCTGCACGCCCTGCAGCTGCGGGGGTCCACCGGGGACTACGGTCGACGGTTGCGAGCGGCCGTTATCAGCTTCGGTTCCACCGCCCGCGGCGCTGTCCGCGCGCTCTCGGCGCTCGGGATCAGTGACGTGACGGTACTGACGCAGCGCAGCGTCTCGGCGGTTGCCTCGCCGTTCGCGTCGGTGCGGATGCGGCAGTTCGAGCGCGACCCACGGAACCCGAGCCGAACCCTTGCCCTGAAGGCACCCGAACCGGGGCCGCTGGCGGAGATGCTGGCCCAATACGACGTGGTCGTCAACTGCATTCTGCAGGACACCGAGGAGCCGCTGCTGTTCGTGCTGGACGAGGATCTACACCTGTTCCCGCGCGGAACACTGTTCGTCGATGTCTCCTGTGACGAGGGAATGGGCTTCGAGTGGGCTCGTCCGACGTCGTTCGCGGACCCGATGTTCACCGTCGGCGATGACCTGTACTACTACGGCGTCGACCACAGCCCCTCATACCTGTGGAACTCCGCCACTTGGGAGAATTCCGAGGCGCTGCTGGATTACCTGCCGATCGTGATGGCCGGCCCCGACGCCTGGGACGGCAGTGCGACGGTCCGGCGCGCGATCGAGATCCGTGCGGGCCACGTCCAAAACCCACGGATCCTTTCGTTCCAGGGCCGTGCCGCGGCCTACCCGTACGCAGTCGTCTGATCGGACGCGTAGGACTGCGGTCACCCGGCGCGCCGACCGCCATCATGGCGTGCTTCTACCGCCAACGCCTTCGTAGTACTCATGGTTTTCGACGTGGGCGAAGTCCGACGGCAGTGCGAACTTGTATTCGGCTTCAGGTCAGTCGGTTGACGGATTGCCGGGCAGCGCCGGGTTTGCCTGCAGTGCGGGTAGAACGTAACGCCGCACATAGCGCAGGACTGCCGCGGTGTCGTCGGGATCGATCGTCTCGCCCGGCACCGTGCCCACGCTGATCAGGAACCGAGCCACCCACTCGGAGACCTCGGCGAGGTCATGGCCGGGGTGGATCTCACCGCGGGCCGCCGCGGTTTCGACGTAGGGTCGCCAGAAGGCGGCGAGATCAGGCACGAGGCCGGAGACACCGGCGCCCGCGCACGCCGCGAATTCCTCCGGTTCGGAGATGCGGAGCCGCATCAGCAGTGCGCCGGGGTCGTCGTAGGCGCCGCGCCCGATGCGGACCCCTGCGGCGACTTGCTCGGCGAACGTGCCGATGGTGTCCAGTTCGGCCCTCGCGTCGTTCCAGAATGTGTCGGTCAGCCGCACGATCGCCGCACCCAGCAGTGACACCTTGTCCGGGAAGTGCCGGTACAGCCATGCGCGCGAGACGCCCGCCTCCTCGGCGACCTCGATGACGGTGGTGGCGCGGATTCCCTTGTTTGCCAGTAGCTTCTGGGCGGCGTCGAGTAGTCGATCCACCACTGTGGCTGTTGGTGCCTCGGTCACGCGCCTCGCTTTCGGTAGAGCGTCGGAACCACCGGGTTTTGCGAAAACCGTAGCAAAGAGTGGACAGATCTGAGAATCTGACTACTGGTAGACAGAATGTGCAATCTGTCTACACCCGGCGTGAAGGGATTGAGGATGTATCAACCGCGGACAGCGGTCATCGGGGCCGGCATCAGCGGTTTGACCGCGGGCAAGATGCTCAACGACTACGGCGTGCCATATGTGTGCTTCGAATCGTCCGACCGAATCGGCGGTAACTGGGCATTCGGTAACCCGAATGGGCGCAGCAGCGCCTACCGTTCGCTGCACATCGACACCTCCAAGCATCAGTTGTCTTTCCGCGACTTCCCGATGCCAGAGGACTATCCGGACTTCCCGCACCATACGCAGATAAAGCAGTACCTCGACGACTATTGCGCGGCGTTCGATCTCACGAGGGCCATCGAATTCCAGAACAGTGTCGAGCACGCCCGCCGTCTTTCCGGCGGCGGGTGGGAACTCGAGACCGAGCGCGGCGAGGTCCGGCACTTCGACCTGCTGGTGGTTGCCAACGGCCACCACTGGGATCCGCGCTATCCCGACTTCCCGGGTGAGTTCACCGGCGAGACGCTCCACGCGCACCACTACATCGATCCTCGGACTCCGCTGGACTTCACCGACCAGCGAATCCTCGTGGTGGGACTCGGTAACAGCGCCGCCGATATCGCGGTCGAACTCTCGTCGAAGGCGCTCGGTACCAAGCTGACGCTATCGACCAGGTCCGGCGCCTGGATCGTACCGAAGTACATCGCGGGTCGCCCGGCCGACAAGTATTACCGCACAAGTCCCTACATTCCGTTCTCCTGGCAGCGCAAGATCGCGCAATGGGGTCAACCATTCACCGCGGGCCGGCCGGAGATGTACGGGCTACCCACGCCCAACCACAAGTTTTTCGAGGCGCATCCGACGCAATCGGTGGAACTGCCGCTACGGCTCGGCTCGGGCGACGTGGTCCCCAAGCCCGATATTGTCCGGCTGGACGGAAAAACCGTGCACTTCGCAGACGGGACCTCCGACGACTTCGACGTCATCATCTACGCCACCGGATACAACATCAGCTTCCCGTTCTTCGATCCCGACTTCGTCAGCGCCCCGAACAACCGAATCGACTTGTATAAGCGGATGTTCGCACCCGGTATCGATGATCTGGTCTTCGCCGGCTTCGCTCAGGCGACGCCGACCCTGTTCCCGTTCGTGGAATGTCAGGCCCGCCTCATCGGCGCCTACGCCGTAGGCCGGTACCGGTTGCCGTCACCGGACGAAATGCACCGCGTCATAGTCGCAGACCAGCAGCGCTACACCGGGCACATGCTGGATCGGCCCCGGCACACGCAACAGGTCGACTACTTCCTCTATGAACACGACATGCGGGTGCGTGAGATACCGGCCGGGGCCCGCCGTGCCCGCACCCAAGGTCCACCGCGGTGGGCGCGGGTGGCTGAAGCGCTCGACGTGCCGACGGGGGTTCGGAAGTGAACACGAGTTATCAGCAGGTGAGCTTCGATTCGAACGGAGTCGTCTGTGACGCGTGGAGTTTCATTTCAGACCAGGCGAGCCTTTTCGATCGGGCCACGGGCCGACCGGTGGTGGTCATGGCCCACGGTTTCGGCGGCACAAAGGATTCCGGGCTCGAGGCCTTCGCGCAGCGCTTCTCCGATGCCGGACTGGCCGTCTTCGCCTTCGACTACCGTGGCTTCGGCACCTCGGCGGGGGAGCCGCGGCAGAAGGTGTCGATGTCCGGACAGATCGAGGACTATCGTGCCGCCGTCGCAGCGGCCGCGCGGCAGCCGGGAGTCGACCCGAATCGCATCGTGCTATGGGGTATTTCCCAATCCGGCGGGCACGCCATGATGGTCGCCACCGACCGCGTGGATGTGTGCGCGGTCATCGCCGTTGTCCCGCTCGTCAACGGTTTGGCGGCTGGGCGATACGCGCTGACGCAGGTCGGTGTGGGTGCGGTCGCGAGGTCGACGGTCGCGAGTGTGCGCAGTGCGCTTGCCGGTCGTGCCGGTCGACCTCGGACCACGATGCCGCTGGTCGGTCTGCCGGGTGAACGGGCCGCGCTGACGGCCGACGGTTACTACGAGAGCTACCTCTCGCTGGCCGGTCCGTCCTGGCGCAACGAGGTCGATGCCTCCGTCGGCGTCGAACTCGGCAGTTACCGCGCCGACCGGTGGGTGGACCGTATCGGCGCACCGGTACTGGTCCAGATCGCCGACTTCGATCGCGCGGCGCCACCGCGGGCGGCGGCAAAGGCGGCGTTCAAGGCGCGCGCCGAAGTCCGTCATTATCCGTGCGACCACTTCGATGTTTTCGACGGTAAAGAATTCTTCGAACCGGCCGTGGAGCACCAACTGCATTTCCTGCGGAGAAAACTGCTCGGCGGTGCGGCGGTAAAGGACACGGTTCGAGTGGACGGGGAGTCGGCATGACCGCCCATGTCCGGTGGTCCGTGTATGGGTGCGGCGGGCATCGCTCTGGCCGCCGTGCACAGCCTGGTAGCCGTGGGCTGCGAGTGATCCTCGCCGACATCGACGCGGTCGCGGATAGGCAGTAACAGATCACGCGCCTGTCGGTGAACTCGCTCGAGCGCTGGAGCGGGATCAACCCGGCGCTGGGAAGGTGCGGATCGGCCATCTCCACGGTGATCAGCGCAAACGAGGTGAAGATCGGGCCGTCGGCAGGTCATCGGTCGCGGCACCGAGTATGGCGAGAAAGGTCTGATTTGTCCGTGGCGCAATGATTTTCGATATTCTGACTGCACCGGTTCCTGGGACGAGAGGGAGCTCATGACGATTCCCGTTGGTGCACCCGGCTGGTACGAGGCGTGGTCACCTGAGCAACGTCGAGCGACCCTCTCCCTCGCGCAGTCCAAGCTGCGATGGTTGGTGTTCTGGTTCGGTGCGGCGTTGGTCGGGGTGGTGCTGGCCGTCGGCTTGGCCACTACCGACAACCCGATGATGCCCGATCCGTCGTTACTCGCTCCGCCTGCGCCCATGGTGATCGCGCTTGTCTCTTTGGGTTTCGACATCGTCGCACTGCTACTGAATTGGTCGGGCTGGCGTCGGGTGTGCGCGGTGTTCGCGGGTAGCGTGCCGGCGGCCACACTGCAAGGGATACGAGCACGGACGGCGCTGCCGGTTCTGCTCGCACAACTTGTTGGCATGTTCGCGGGGGTATGGGTGGCCATGTACCCCTGGTTGACGTTCACCGAGGAAGGGACCGAGTCGAACACACCCGCGGTGGTGGCATCCGCCGCGGTGGTGGCAATTCTCCTTCTGGCCTGCGGCTTGGCGCCGTCATGGTTGCGGGTCGAGCTCTACCGGGTGCGGTCGACCGCCTGAGTCCGCTACACCAGCCCCATGTCAGCGCAGATCCGGTGGGCGCGGCCAGGGGTTGTCCTCGATGTGCTCGACTGACTGGTTGAATCGCGCTATGAGCCTGCTCAATTGATCGATGTCCGCGTCGGCCCAGTCGGCCACAACCGAGCCGATGCCCTGGCGGCTCTGTACTCGATCGGCGGCCAGCAGTTCCAGACCCTTGGCGCTGGCGCGGATCTTGCGGGCGATGCCGCCGTCGGGGTCGGGCACTCGGTCGACCAGTCCTTGTTTGAGCATTGCCCCGACCTGGCGGTTGATCGTGGAGATGTCGAGCTGAAACGCCTCGGACAGCTCGCGCAGGCTCAGCGGGGCGTCGAGCTCGAGCCGGGTCAGGATCAGATAGGCCGAGCGGTCCAGCTGGAAGCCGGGGCGGCGCAGCAGGGCGGCGGGGAAGTGTCTGGCCAGCAGCGACAGCTCGAAGGCGAGGCGAGTGAGCGGTGTGCTGTCGGCGGGACCGGAATCGGACATGTCGACACTATGTCGCGTGCCTCACGTCGATATCAAATTGTGCACGATACATGCCATATGTGCCGTACACATGTGAGTGTTGTCGCCTACGCGTCCTCGACCGTGTCTGGGTTCGGCGACCGGCGTCGTCCCACGCCGGCCCTGTTCACGTTCCACTAGCTGGTCCCTGAGGGCTCACGTCCTGCGTGGCCGCCACTACCGTCGGTGCTGCTTCCGCTATGGCGCGTCGGCGACCGCGTCGGTGTACCGGTGGGCAAGGGTGCGGATGTGGGCGACGAGTTCCGGCGGACTGTCCACGCGGAAGTCCATCATCAGCATGGATAGGTAGATGGCGACGGTTTCCAGTGCGTCCGCGCCGGTGTAGAGGACGCAGGTGTCGGCATCCGCTGCTTCGACGACACCGACCGCGGGATTGATGCGGGCGATCACGGTCTCGGCCGGAGCCAGCACGGTGACCCGCGCCTGCACCCGCCAGCCGGCGGTGGCGATGTGGCGCATGACGAAGGCGACCAGATCGTCGTTCGGAAGCGAGCGTGCGGCGAAGCGGCGGGAGCCCTGCGCGGCCTGGGGAATCCGAGCGACGGGAATCGCACGCCAGGAATGGCTTTCGAGGCTGTAGGCGACCAGGTACCAGCGGCGCTGCCAGTTGATGAGGCGATAAGGCTCAACCTCCGATACGGGCTGGCTCGCGGCGGCCTCCTCGATGCGGACAGTGGCGCCGTCGCGGATGGCGTCCGCCAGGGCGGTGAGCACCCCGGCGGGCACCGGGGCGTCGGGTTCGCGGGAACCGGTGGTCGCCGGGCCGATCGCCGTGGCGTCGCGTAGAGCGGTCACCTTGCGCTGCAAGCGTTTCGGCAGAATTTTGTCCAGTTTGGCCAGTGCTCTGGTGGCGTGGTCCGCAATGTCCGCGATGCCGGTGGAACCATCCTCGGCCAACCCGACCGCTACCGCGACGGCCACTGCTTCGTCGTCGTCCAGCAGCAGGGGTGGCATGGTCGTGCCGCGGCCGAGCCGGTAGCCGCCGATCGCGCCGCGCTCCGCCTGCACCGGGTAGCCCAGCTCGCGCAGCCGCTGGATGTCATAGCGCAGTGTGCGGTCGGTGACGCCGAGTCGAGCGGCAAGGTCGCGTCCGGTGTGCGCGCGATCCTGGAGCAGCGCGAGCAAACGAAGGACACGTGTGGTGGATGCTGCCACTTTGCCTCCAAAATTAGGAACGAAATTAGCCTAATTGGCCCATAGGCTCGTGTCAGCCCAAGGAAACAACGCGAAAGGCCCTGATATGAACGCCACAGCCACCACCGCCGTCGCCACACTGCGGCCCGTCTGGCGGGACGTCCTCGCCTCCTCCTACCGCGCGCTCGAAACAGTCGTCGCGGGTGTCGGAGACGATCAGTGGCAGCTGCCCACCCCGTGCTCGGAATGGGATGTGACGCAGGTTGTTCAGCACGCCGCGGGCGATCAGCTCGCGTACGCCGAATGCCTCGGCATAGGCGATGGTCCGGCCGACAACCCGTTCGCGCCGTCGGGTGACGTCGACGGCTCTCCGTCGGACCTCGTGCGCGAAGCGATCGAACAGGTCTCCGCCGCCTGGGCAACGGTCGCCGACGACTCCGAAACCGTGCCGACTCCGCTGCCGCACGGCGCGCTCGCCACGCCGGTCGCCGCCGTCATGTGTGCGCTGGATGCCGCCGTGCACGCCTGGGATATCGCGATCGCCACGCGCCAGCCCTCGCCCCTGACCGACGACCTCGCCGCCCACTTGCTCACCGCGGCCCGCACCGTCCACCCAGCCCCCGGCAGCGGTGAGCAAGCCGAAATGGTCGAGCCCCTGCGCCAATGGGGCGCCTACGCCCCGATCGTCGAAGGCCCGGCCGACGACACAGCCATCGCCGCGCTCCTGCGTTACTTGGGCCGCGACCCCCTCGCCTGATCGTGACGCTGGGCCGCGACTCGAGCGCTTGACCGCGTCGCCTTGGTCGCGGCCTGCGGGACCGTGCTGTCCGGATTGGGACCTGGGTGTGGGACCGTGCTGTACGGGTTTGCGATTCGCACGTTGTACCGCGCTGCTGAGCCACGAACCCGCGCGGGGGCCGCGTCCCCCTGGCGACGATTCCGCGGGCCTGGTCGCCGTACCTGAGGACGCGTCGACTCAGCGCGCGGTGACGAATCCTTGGGTGATCATCCAGTCCCGCGCCACCTCGGCGGGCTCGCGTCCGTCGACGTCTACCTGCCGGTTGAGTTCGGTGATGGCTTCGTTGGTGAGGCGCCGGGAGATCGGCGCCATGACGGTGGCTACCTCCGGATGCGCGTCGGCGAACGCCTTGCGTATCACCAGTGCCGCGTTGTACTTCGGAAAGAAGCCGCGATCATCTTGCAGCAGAATGAGATTCAAAGCGAGAATCCGGCCGTCGGTGGCGGCGACGGAACCGAAGTGGCACTGCTTGCCGTCGGCGGTGGCCTGGTACACCACAGCGTCCTGGACGATCTGCTTGCGCACCTTGCCGGGGTCGATCGCGTACTCGCGGGTCAGGCCGGGGAAACCGTCCTGCCGGACGTTGAATTCGGTGCCCACACAGAGGGCGGCCGCGGCGGGGTCGGAGTCGACCAGCCTGACGTAGTCCGACAGCGTGCGCACCCCGGTCTCCTGCGCGGTCCGGGAACTCATGGCCAGCGCGTAGGTATTGTTCATCGGCGCCATACCCGCCCACACCATGCCGTGCGCGGCGAGGTCGGCGTCGCGGACCGCCTCGAACTGGCCGACCTCGTCGGGTATCGGCTCCTCGTTGCCGAGGTAGTTGACCCAGCCGGTGCCGGTGTAGTCGTAGACGACGTCGATCTGCCCGTGCAGCTGGGCGTCCCGCATGCTGTTGGAACCTTGGATGTTCGTCAGGTCGCGCACGTCCGCGCCCGCCGCCGACAGGGCGAACTCGATGAGATATCCGAGGATGTTCTGCTCGGTGAAGTCCTTGGAACCGACGATGACGCGCACGCCCGCGAGTTCGGGCACCGGCTGGATACTGCCCGGGCCGACCCGCAGCGGCACCGCACCGCCGGATTGCAGCCCGCAGGCGCCGACCAGTGCCAGACCGAACGCGAGCACGAAGGTGCGCCAGGCCCGGCTCATCTCAGCCCCCTCGGTCCGAGAAACTCTTCGGCGAGCGCGCCGAGCCAGTCGACCAGCAGCGCCAGCGATACCGCGAGCACCGCCCCGACCACCAGGGTGACGTTGTCGCGCAGCTTGTAGCCGGTATCGATCAGGATGCCGAGACCACCCGCGCTCACCAGGAACGACAGCGTCGCGGTGCCGACCGCGAGCACCAGCGAGGTGCGCAATCCGGCCAGGATGTAGGGCACGGCGAGCGGGAATTCGATGCGGCGCAGCACCGTGGCCGCCGACATCCCCTGCCCGCGCCCCGCATCGATCAGGGTCCGGTCCACCTGGTGGTAGCCCAGGATCGTGTTGCGCAGCACCGGAAGCAGTGAATAGAACGCGATCGGCGCGACACCGATCCAGAAGCCGGTCGTACGGGTGGCGAGGTAACACAGCACGATCAGGCCGATGGCGGGCGCGGCCGCACCGATATTGGCGATGCCGACGAAAAGTGGTGCGAGACGGCGAAATCCCGGCCTCGTGAGCAGGGTGCCGAGTGGAACCGCCACCGCGATGACGATCAGCATCACGGTCGCGGTGATCGACACGTGCTGCCACGTGGCGGTCGCGACATCGGCGCCGTTGAGGCTGGCCTGCTGGGTAGTGGTGAGGTCGCGGGCGAACGCCCACACCAGCACGCCCGCGGTGAGCACAAGAACGAGTACGGGTTGGACGAACAACCGGATGCGCTCGGCCCGGCGCTGGGTGGCGGGTGACGTCGTGGCGGCGGTGGACGTCATGGTCTGCCGTCCGTTGCGACGCGGTCCGCTCCGTGTTCCGCGCGCAGGGCCGACAGGTGTGCGACGAGGGTGTCGATCGTGATCAGCCCGACGTACTCGCCGCGTGTTCCGGTCACCACCGCGGTCGCGGTCTGTTCGGCGAGCAGCGCTTCGAGAGCATCCTGCAGGGTTGACTGCGGCGACAACGTCGCGCCGATCGGCGATCCGATGTCGCGCAACGAGTTCGCGTGTGCCAGCTGCTGGGACGACACCCAGCGCCGTGGGCGGTGGTGGCCGTCGAGCACCAGAGCCCACGGCCAGTCCCGGTTGGCGAGCGTGCTGCGCAGATCGTCGACAGGGTCTTGCTCGGCGGCGGTAGGGCACTGGCCGAGTTCGACATCTCGGACGCGGGTCAGCGTGAGCTGCTTGAGCGAGGCGTCCGCGCCGACGAAACCGGCGACCGTCTCGCCGGCGGGGTCGGCCAGGATCGCGGCAGGCGTGTCGTACTGCAGAATCCGGGACTGGTTGCCCAGCACCGCTATTCGATCGCCGAGCTTGACCGCCTCGGTGAAATCGTGTGTCACGAACACGATGGTCTTGCCCAGTTCACCTTGGAGGCGCAGCAACTCGTCCTGCAGCAGGCCTCGGGTGATCGGGTCGACAGCGCCGAACGGCTCGTCCATCAGCAGCACCGGCGGATCGGCCGCCAGCGCCCGTGCTACCCCGACACGCTGCTGTTGGCCCCCGGACAGCTGGCGCGGGTAGCGTCCGCGGTAGGTATCCGGGTCGAGGCCGACCAGCTCGAGCATTTCGTCGACCCGTGCCCCGATCCGCTGGCGGTCCCAGCCGATCAGACCGGGAACGGTCGCCACGTTCTTCGCCACGGTCAAGTGCGGGAAGAGCCCGGCTTGCTGGATCGAATAGCCGATGCCACGCCGCAGCCGGTCGGGATTCATCGAGGATGCGTCGCGTCCGCCGATCGTTATGGTGCCCGAGGTGGGCTCGATCAGCCGGTTGATCATCCGCATGGTGGTCGTCTTGCCGCAGCCGGAAGGCCCGACCAGGACCACGATCTCACCCGCCGGAATGGTCAGCGAGACGCGGTCGACGGCTGGGTCGCATTGGCCAGGATAGTGTTTGGTGACCGAGTCGAGCACGATCTCGACGCCGGACACAGCCGATGCGGCGACGCCGGTGTGGGTTTCGGTGTCAGTCACGGATTCCCCTCGAGGTGGTGAGCCGTCCGACCAGGACGTAGATCCCGTCTAGAACGAGTGCCAGCAAGACGATGAGGATCGTTCCGACCAAGGCCTGAGGCATCGCGTTCGGGCTGCCGAGCCGTGCGAGACCGGAGAAGATCAGGTTGCCGAGACCGGGGCCCTTGGCGTACGCGGCGATCGCGAGGATGCCCATGATCATCTGCGTGCTCACCCGCATGCCGGCCAGGATCGCGGGCCAGGCGAGCGGCAGTTCGATGCTGATGAGCATGCGGAGCCGATTCATCCCGACGCCGCGTGCCGCGTCGGTGACGGCGGGGTCCACCGAGGCCAGTCCGAGGATGGTGTTGCGCATGATCGGAAGCAACGCGTAGACCACGAGTGCGGTGATGGTCGGCGCGACGCCGAGGCCGAGGAACGGGATCAGCAGGCCGAGTAGCGCGAACGACGGAACGGTGAGAACCGCGCTGGCCACCGCGGTCGCTATCGAGGAACCGAGCGGGCTGCGGTAGACCAGAATTCCGATCAGCACCGACACGGCCGTAGCCAGCAGGACCGATTGCACCACCGCCGAGACATGCAGATAGGAGTCGACGAGCAGCTGGTGTCGTCGGTGCACCACGAATGTCCACAGCGTGTCCAGGGCCGGACCTTTCCCTCGCCTGGTTTCCTCGGAGACTATCGCGATTTCCGCGCGGCCGGACGGGATCCCAGCTCGCAGTGGTTGCCCCGCAAGACGGTGATCGAAACCACTCGGTCTGGCGCGGAACCATCGACTCCGTTCTATCGTCGAACTCCATAAGGCCCGAAAGTCGGCGATATGAGAACGAATTCGAGGAAGCGATGTCTCGAGAGCAGCTCGGCCCGCGCCGAATACGTCGGTGGATCTTGCTCGGCCTGGTGCTGTTCGCGCTCGCCGCCTCCGGGATCGCAGGCGTCCGCTGGTGGGAGGACCGATCGAACCGCCAGGCCATTGTCGGCGAGCGCCGCACCGAGTTCCCGGCCCTCGATCGCGCGGCGCTCGATCCGAAACAGGCCAGGATCGTCGCGGTGGCCGAGCGCGAGTTCGGCAGTCCGGGCGCGGGCACGAAATACGCCGAGGGGATCGACGAGGCGTGGTGCGCCGACTTCGTCAGCTGGGTGCTGCGCGAGGCGGGCACTCCGCTGGTCAATCCCCATTCGGGCTCATGGCGGATCCCGGGTGTGTACACGCTGCAGGAGTACTACGAAGGCGCAGACCGGTTCGCCCCGATCGGGTCCGGCTACCACCCGCGCACCGGTGACGTGCTGCTGTACCGGCAATCCAGTCCGTTCGGCCAGCACACGAACATCGTGCTGCGTGCTGATGGCGGCGAGGTGACCACAATAGGCGGCAACGAATTCGGCGACGTCCGCATCCACCGATTCACCCTGGCCGATGTGCCCGGTGTGGTGGGGTTCGGGCGACTGTGACAATTGTTGCTCCGCAAAGGCGGATCCCCCCGGTACGCACGTGAAATCGCCTGGCGGATAGTCCTACGATGTGTTCGGCAGCGCCGTCGCCGATCCCCGCCCTGCTTCCCCCTCATCGGCAGGACGGGGATTTCGGCCTCAGGGCGTCCCGAATTCGACGCCATGTCAGGCGCAACCGGATGTGTCGGTCCGCAGCCCGCGCCGGGCCGAGTGAAGGCGAGGCAGCCGCATTTCGGGTGCAGCCGGGCGAAGTCCGCCCGTAGCCCGCGCCGGGCCGAGCGAAGGCGAGGCAGCCGCATTTCGGGTGCAGCCGGGCGAAGTCCGCCCGTAGCCCGCGCCGGGCCGAGCGAAGGCGAGGCAGCCGCATATCTGTCGCGTACCGTGTCGGTTGTCCATCGAGAGGTGAGGGGTTTCGGAACTACTGATGCAGCCGACCGACGAATCGAGTAGTGAGCCGGCCTGGATCGACTATGCCGAGTTCGGCGAGCGTTTCGTCAGGCATGCCGTGGCCGCCGCCCGAATCGAGGCCGCGGTGTCCGGCATGACAGGCCGTGGCATGACGATCGGTCCGGTCTCGATCGGTCCGGCCGGACTCGCCGGTTTCGTCGCCGAGGGCAAGGTGGGCACACCGGTCGTCCTGCACAGTGGACCGCATCTGACGTTCGAGGTCACCATTCCGGTGTCGCTCGTGGTGAAGGTGCTGCTCGGCGGCAAGAAGCTGCGGCTGGAGGCCAGGGTCGAGATCGATCTGACGCTGCACGCCCACACCGCCGATCCGCTGCTCATCGTCATCGACATTCCGCCGATCACCCAGCGCGATATCAGCTTTGTGCTGCGCGCGCAGGCGGTGGAGTCGGCCTGGGAGTGGCTGCTCGACCCGATCGCGGGCGTGGTGCAGCGCGAGGTCGCGTCCCGGGTGAACGCCATGCTCGCCGATCCGCAGACTCGTCGCGGCTTGGTGTTCGACGTCGAAGCCATGGTCGACGGAACCCGTTCGCAGCATCGGGACAAGGCCGAATTCGACTGGATCGGCTACGCCGAGTTCGGCGACCGGTTCTTCTCGCGCGTCGTGAGGCGGGACCGCGTGTTCGAGGTGGTGGAGCGGCTGGCGGGGCGGTCCATCGAGGTCGGTCCGTTGTCGACCGGGCCGCGCAACGCCGCGACGGTGACGGTCCGCGGATCCGTCCGGATGCCGCGGCTGGTGGACAGATCGGCGAAACCGGTGGCGTTCGACCTGACGCTTCCGGTGTGTCTGGACATCACCGTCGACGTACTGAAGGCCAACCACTACCGCGCCGATGTCGAGGTGCCGTTGGTGCTGACCGCGCGGGCCGCCGACCCGCTGCTGCTCGTGATCGACGTGCCGCCGCCGGACCTCGGCGACATCCGGATGGATTTCACGGCGCATGGCATACGCGCGGCGACCCTCGGTGCGCTCGCGGGTATCAAGAAGCAGATCGTGGCGCAGGTGGCCAGGGTGGTCGGCAACGAACTCGCCGATCCTAGTGGCCGGACCATCGACGTCGCCGCGCGCATCGACGGTGTGGCCTAGCAGTTGTGGCGAATGTGAACTGTGTGTCCTGTGGGTCTAGCGGTTCCAATGTGAATATGGTGAAATGAGTCCACGTTCGAGGCTCCCGGCGCGCATTGGATAGGGGAAGGTGCGCCGGGCACGCTGCCATCCATGTCGGGTTGCGCGAAGGAGTCCACGATGCGTTCCAATTCGGTGTCCCGGCGTGAGCTTTTCGCTTTCGCGGCCGCGGCGGCCGCGGTCGGCGTGACCGCGGCGGCAATCCCGGCTTCCGCCACCAGAACCTCGCTCGGCACCCTGATCGATTACGCGGGCGGGGTTCCCTCCGCCGCGGCGATCAAGGACGCCGGCCACCTCGGTGTGCTCCGCTACGTCTCCGATCGCAGGCCTGGCGCCGAGTGGATGGCGGGCAAGCCGCTGCACGCCAGGGAGGTCGAGCAGTTGAACGCGGCGGGCCTGAAGATCGTCTCCTGCTACCAGTTCGGCAAGGGGCCGACCGCGGACTGGCGCGGCGGACTGGAGGCGGGGAAGAGGCACGCGGCGCGCGGGCTCGAACTGCACCGTGCGGCGGGCGGCCCGGACGACGCGCCGATCTACGCCTCCATCGATGACAACCCGTCGCCGGTCGACTTCGCCACCATGATCGCGCCATACCTACTGGGTTGGCAGTCGGTGCTCGGCCGGGAGAACACCGGCGTCTACGCGAACGCGCCGACCATCGAGCTTGCCACCGCGGCGGGTCTGTGTTCTTGGTACTGGCAGCATGACTGGGGCACGCCGACGGGTTTCGTGCACCCTGCGGCGCACCTGCACCAGTTCGAAATCGACGAACGATCCATCGACGGGGTAGCCATCGACCTGAACAACGTGCTCGCCGCCGAGTACGGACAGTGGTGAGCGGCCCGGCCGACTGAGCGGCTGGGCCGGGTGGTCGATCGGTCAGGTCTGGCAGTGGCTCGCCGGTGTCACGCGCAGGTCGGGCTCGTCGTCCGGAACAACCCGCAGCGTCGGACGGCTGTCCGGCGCTTCGTGGTCACCGAGCCACGAGAACAGCGACCACCGGGACAGGCCGGAGAACGCCGAACCGAGGCTGGTGAACGAAAACGACGAGATAGCCGACCCGAGCGACCCGACAGAACCGATCGACAGGATCGAGCCGACGCTGCCGACGGACAGGATCGAGTAGGCCGAGCCGATCGACAGGATCGAACCCTCCGAGCGGATCGACAATATCGAGCGGTGCGAACGCCTGCTCCGGATCGAGTGACCCGGCCGTGTCGAACGATCGATGGTCGCCATAGTTAGCGGTCTACCACAGTCTGGAAGACTCATGCGACATCGCGGCAGGTCCTTTCGAGAGTGTCACGGAGCCCGCAAGCCACCGAAAATACGGAGGACCGCAGTCGGCGAACCCTCTGTTGTTCGTGAGAGAAGGCGAGGCCAGGAATTCCCCCGTTCGCCGCGCCACAGGCGCGTCCGACAAAGCGCTCACCTGCTAGCCGCAACCACTCGGCCCGACTCCCGTTTCCGAGCGCAGCGAGACCGACCATTGCCCGTTCGCGGCCCGGCTCGCGTCCGAGCGGCCGCCGCGTCCGCGACGAAGTCGCTAGCGGCGGTCGCTCGGACGCGAGCCAGAAGGGGGCCGCGAACACGCCGCGCCCGCGCGGCAGAAAACACAGAAATTACACGACGAAGAAACCGAGCGTCGGCAGGAACGAGCAGGTCCGCGGGTCGGCGTCGTCGGCCTTGGTGGTCAGTGAGCCGCCGATGACCGCGACGACGCGGCCCGAGCCGGTGTCGGCGATCGCGGACAGCGTGGCCGGGCCGCCCGGGTTGATCCTGGCCTCGTCGGTCAGCGGCAGGGCGCCGCCCTGGCGGGTGTCCAGGTTCAGCCACTGCACCGTCATGGGCGGGTTCTGTACCGGCGTCGGCGACTTGGTGCCGAGCGCAGTGAACACGAATCCGGTCTGACCGGCCTTCGGTCCCGGTGGCGGCAGGGTGGCCGGGCCGGGCACGGCCAGCGCGGTGCCGACCGAGTCGGCGGTCGGACCGATGCAGCCCTTGCCAATGGTGGGGTACAGGAACTGCGCGATCGTCGGACCGTCCTGTGGTACCTCGGGGCCGCCGCCGCCGCTGCCGTCGAGGAAGGTGATGATCCGCTCGAGCGTCGACTTGATCTGCGGCGGCAGATTCAGCGTGGCGAGCAGCCTGCGCGCCTGGTCGAGAATCGCCGACTGCGGGCCGGCGATATCGGCGGGACCGGCGATGGACCCCACGATGGCGGGGGCGAGTGCGGCCAGCACATCCACTGGAACGCCCTCGGGGACCATCGGAACGCTGTTCGTAGTCGCCGCGGATGCGGGCGCGGGGGCCGCGACTGCCGTCGTCGGCGCGGCGAGCGTGGCACTCGCCGCGATGGCGAGTGCGGACAATGCGATCCGCGATCCTCGGGTGCGAAGCACTGGTCTAGCCGTCCTTACCTCGGGTACATCTGGGTCCGATTGCTAAAAGCCATCGTTTCGGGGTCACTCTAGGGACATCACGGCTGTGTGTACAGCTGGGCGCCGGAAAGGTGCTGTGGACGATCAGTGTTAGCAGAACGTAGCGCGCCGAGGTGTTGCTGGTGTGAAAGTTGATGCAAATGTTATCAATGGCTCGCGGGTGGAATGGATGATGTGCGCTGCGGTTAATCTAATCCTGCCGTCCGCCCTGTCGCCGGACCCCCGGAACTCCGGGCGTGCCGAACCGACGTACCGCACCCTAGCCGAAAGCCAGCGCTTTGAATCGTCACCTTCGATGGGCTGTGTCGGTGCTCGGACTTTCCGTGCTGGCGCGGTTGCTCTGGATGTTGCTGTCCGAGAATGGAATGAACCTCGTCGACCTGCACGTCTACGTCGGTGGGTCGGCCGCGCTGCTGACCGATCACCTCTACGACTTCACCTATGCGGAGAAGACCCCGGACTTCCCACTGCCGTTCACCTACCCGCCGTTCGCGGCGCTGGTGTTCTTTCCGCTGCACTATCTGCCGTTCACCGTGGTGGCGGTGGCGTGGCTGCTGGCCATCGCCGCAGCGCTGTATGCGGTGGTGCACATCAGTTTCGAGCTGATGCTGGGCACGGAGGCGTTGCGCGCGCCGCGGTGGCAGGCCGCGACGGTCGCCTGGACCGCGGTGGGGATGTGGCTGGAACCGGTGCGGACCACGATCGACTACGGCCAGGTCAACGTGTTCCTGGTACTCGGCGGAATGCTCGCGGTGCGCAGTTCGCGATGGTGGGTCTCCGGCGGGCTGGTCGGCATCGTCGCCGGGATCAAGCTGACACCCGCGATCACCGGGCTGTATTTCGTCGCACGGCGGCGCTGGACGACCGTCCTCGCGTCGGCGCTCGTTTTCGGTGCGACGGTGGGACTGAGCTTCTTGATCGCGCCCAACGAAGCGCGGCAGTACTTCGGCACGCTACTCGGGGACGCCGACCGGATCGGGCCGGTGGGTTCGGTGTGGAACCAGTCACTGCGCGGCGCACTGAGCCGGATCCTCGGTGACGACGTCGAATCCGGACCGTGGTGGATCGCGGCGGTGGTGGTGGTCGCGGTCCTGGCTTTTCTGGCATGGCGTGCGCTCGGAACCGACGACCGGCTCGGCACGCTGATCGTGGTGCAGCTGTTCGGGCTGATGGTCTCGCCCATCTCGTGGTCGCACCACTGGGTGTGGCTACTGCCGATGGTGCTGTGGCTGGTCTACGGGCCGCTGCGTACCGCGCCAGGCGCGCGGATCATGGCGGGGTACTGGTTGGTGACCATGCTCGTCGGCGTGCCGTGGGTGCTGTCGTTCTTCCAGGATTCGATCTGGACGATCTCCCGCCCTGGCGCGCTCGCCTGGCTGGGCGCCGTCGACGTGCTCGGTGTCGTGGTGTTCTATCTGTGGGTGATTCGGTCGGGGCGCCAGCGTGTGCGGTCAGGCCCGGAGGAGCGGGCGCGCGTGACTGCGGAGGGCGCCACACGCGGCGTATAGACATAGCTGAATGCGGTCAGCCGACATGAGCTTCAGGGGCCGCGAACCGGGTTCGCAGCTCAAACGTAACTTCCAGGCTCAACCCCCGTTTTCGAGCGCAGCGAGACCGACCATTACCCGTTCGCGGCGCAGTAGGGGCGGCCGAACAACACGGCTCAGCCGGATTGCGCCGTAAGGCGATCTATCTCGCGAGCCAGCGCGACGTCCAGGGCGGTGAGCCCGCCGGCCGAGTGGGTGGACAGCGTGAACGTGACCTTGCGCCAACGGATATCGATGTCCGGGTGATGGTTCGCCTCCTCGGCGACCTCGGCGACCTGCCGCACCAGTTCGATGCCCGCCGGAAAAGTGGACGCCTCGACGGTGCGGGTCAGGCTGTCTCCCGATCGAGCCCAGCCCGTCAGCTCGGTGAGCGCGTCGGCGATTTCGATGTCGGAGAGCAGTGTCTGCTGCGCCATATCTCCTTACTACCCGCTTCCGGCCGCATCGGAAAGGGCGGCGGGATGTGGTCAGGCGGCGCGGGCCTGCTTGAGTGCCTTCTTCAGATCTTTACCGCAGATACCAGCGGCTTCGCACTTTTTCATACGCATGATGACGACCGGGCACTTCAAGCAGCGCGTCTTCTTGCGACAGCACTTCTTCTTCGGTTTCAGACTCGAAACCTTCTTGGCTTTGACCTTGCCCACGGCGGTTAGCTTACCCTAAGTACAAAGCCTGAAACGTTGCGGCAACCGGGCTGCCGGTAGGGTGGAGCTGGCCGCAATGCCCGGTGAGTTTCGATTCTCCACCTGTTTGCAGGGGTCGGCCGGCACCAACACCTAACAGCAGGAGGATTCAGCGTGTCGTCTGCGCGCGATTTTCGCAACGTCGCCATCGTGGCCCACGTCGACCACGGCAAGACGACCCTGGTCGACGCCATGTTGCGCCAGTCGGGCGCCTTCGCCGAGCGGGCCGAGCCCGTCGATCGTGTGATGGACTCCGGCGACCTGGAACGCGAGAAGGGCATCACCATTCTCGCCAAGAACACGGCGGTACACCGCCACCACCCGGACGGCTCGGTCACCGTGATCAACGTGATCGACACCCCGGGCCACGCCGACTTCGGTGGTGAGGTGGAGCGCGGCCTGTCCATGGTCGACGGCGTCGTGCTCCTCGTCGACGCGTCCGAAGGCCCGCTGCCGCAGACCCGGTTCGTCTTGCGTAAGGCACTGGCCGCGTCGTTGCCGGTGATCCTGGTCGTGAACAAGACCGACCGTCCCGATGCCCGCATCGAGGAGGTCGTCGAAGAAAGCCATGACCTGCTCCTCGACTTGGCCTCCGATCTGGACGACGCCGCCGCCGAGGCCGCCGAGCTCGCGCTCGACCTGCCGGTGCTGTACGCGTCCGGCCGCGAGGGCAAGGCGTCCAAGGAGCGCCCGGAGAACGGCAACGCGCCGGACGCGGAGAACCTCGACGCGCTGTTCGAGGTGCTGCTGGAGAACATCCCGGCGCCGAAGGGCGATCCGGCCGCGCCGCTGCAGGCGCACGTCACCAACCTGGACGCCTCCGCGTTCCTCGGCCGCCTCGCGCTGGTCCGCATTCACAACGGCGAGCTGCGCAAAGGCCAGAATGTCGCCTGGATGCACGCAGACGGCGTCAAGCAGGTGAAGATCACCGAGCTGCTGCAGACCATCGGCGTCGAGCGACAGCCGGGCGAGATCGCGGTGGCAGGCGACATCGTCGCCATCGCGGGCATCCCCGACATCATGATCGGTGACACCCTCGCGGACATCGACGAGCCCGTCGCACTGCCGCGCATCACGGTCGACGAGCCCGCCATCTCGGTCACCATCGGCACCAACACCTCGCCGTTGGTCGGCAGGGTGCAGGGCCACAAGCTGACCGCACGCATGGTGAAGGCGCGGCTGGACCAGGAACTGGTCGGCAACGTGTCGCTGCGCGTGCTCGACATCGGACGACCGGATGCCTGGGAGGTGCAGGGCCGTGGCGAGCTGGCGCTGGCCATCCTGGTCGAGACCATGCGCCGCGAGGGCTTCGAGCTGACTGTCGGCAAGCCGCAGGTGGTCACCAAGCAGGTTGATGGCAAGGTGCACGAGCCGTACGAAGAGCTGACCATCGACTGCCCCGACGAGTACCTCGGCGCTATCACCCAGCTGCTCGCCGCCCGCAAGGGCAAGATGGTGCAGATGAGCAACCACGCCGCGGGCTGGGTGCGGATGGAGTTCATCGTCCCCTCGCGCGGTCTGATCGGCTTTCGCACCGACTTCCTCACCGAGACCCGAGGCACGGGCATCGCCAACGCGGTCTCGCACGGCTACGCGCCGTGGGCCGGTGAGATCCGGGCCAGGCACACCGGCTCGCTGGTTTCCGACCGCGCGGGCTCGGTGACCCCGTTCGCGATGATCCAGCTGTCCGACCGCGGCCAGTTCTTCGTCGAGCCGGGCGCGGACACCTACGAGGGCATGGTCGTCGGGATCAACCCGCGTGCCGAGGATCTCGACATCAACGTCACCCGCGAGAAGAAGCTGACCAACATGCGAAGCTCCACTGCCGACGTGATGGAGACCCTGGCCAAGCCGCTGCAGCTGGATCTGGAGGGCGCGATGGAGTTCTGCGCCGCCGACGAATGTGTGGAGGTCACCCCGGAGGTGATCCGGGTGCGCAAGGTGATTCTCGGTCAGAACGAGCGTGCGCGGGAAACGTCTCGGCGCAAGGCGAGAGATCGCGCGGCGCTGTAATTTTTTGTCGCAGAAGGGAATCCGGCGTCACTGTGCGGCGCCGGATTTTTTCTGCCCGGATCACGGATGGTGGCCGCGCGGGGATCACCAGGATCGGAGGTTGGTGAGACCTGGTCTCGGGCGGTCTCGAATCGATCGTATGGGTTGGCGGGTCGGAATTCGTTGCGGCCCGAGAATTCCTCTCGTACGTTATCGAAAAGGTGCTGGACAGAGCGATCCGGTATCAGAGATCGGAACATCAGTGATGGATAGTCCCGTTCATGGCATACGAATACGGACGCGTTCGGTTGGTGAGGCAATTCAGGAGGGGGTCTGGATGCTCCGGAGCGCGGGCATGATTCTGAAATATGCTGCGCAATAGCTTTAGGTGGACGTAGTCGAGCTCTCTGTGCGCGGCCAAAATTTGTTTTCACGAAGAGTTATCGGACGCTCTCATCCGTGAGTATCATTGGGAAATCGAGTTCCTGAGAGCGACTACAGCGTGTGCGCTGTCTTCGGGATGAAGGATCGCCGTTTGTATTGTGCGATCCCTGTGGTGTGGTGCCATGCTGCGGCCAGGAAATACTGTGCTCATACAGGGGATTTGATTGCGGCAAGGGCCGCGGTGATGATCACGGAGGGGTCGACCTGCGCGAGTGTGCACACTTTCTTGCCGGGCCGGTAAATCAGGACGCTCTCCGCCCGAGTCTGAATGCCATCGTGCGGCGATGTTCGGGCGCGCGCCGTTCCATCATTGCGCCGTTGCCCCTGCGATTGGTGGGGCGTCGATATCGCATAAGGCACTGGATCTGTGAGCCGAAAGTTTGCCCGAGTATTAAATGTGCAATAGTTTCCGGGCGGAACGACCTCTTCGGTGCGTTCCGCAGGACATATATGGGAGGCGGTATCGCGGTTGATCGGCTGCGATGCCGTGATTCTGCGCGCGGACTCGAACGTGCGGTAGAGTTCCCGAGCGTGAAAGTGGGCGCAGGAAAACGCACAGCGTGGCGCACGTTGTTGCCGACCGTGGCAGTGCTGATGCTGATCAGCAGCTGCGCGGCGAACCCGCCGCCGCCCATCGAGAGCACCGACAGCCCGAAGACCACGCCGGTGAAACCCGCGGAGACGACGGTGGTCGTCGCGCTGGACACCATCGGAACGGCCTTCAATCCGCATCTGCGGTCCGACCAGTCGGCCGCCACCTCCGCGATCGCCTCGCTGGTGCTGCCGAGTCCGTTCCGGCCGGTCCCGAGCCCGACCACGCCGGGGACGACGGCGTGGGTGCCGGACTCGTCTTTGCTGGTTTCCGCCGATGTCACCGCGCAGGAACCTTTCACGATCACCTATCGGCTGCGCAACGAAGCGTCCTGGTCCGACGGGGCGCCGATCGCGGCCGAGGACTTCCGATATCTGTGGCAGGAGATGATCTCGGAACCGGGGGTCGTCGATCCGGCGGCCTATCGGCTCATCTCGGATGTGAACTCGTCGGCTGGTGGCAAGACGGTGACCGTCGTGATGTCGCAGCCCTATCCCGGCTGGCGGGAGCTGTTTACGGATCTGCTGCCCTCGCATCTGTTGAAGGACGCTCCGGGCGGGTTCGCCCGTGGGATGAACGGCCAGGTGAGCGGTGTTCGAGTATCCGGAGGACCGTTCGGGATCCGATCGGCCGACCCAGGACGGGACGAGATGTTGCTGGAACGCAACGACCGCTTCTGGGGTACCCCGGCCATGCCCGGCCAGATTCTGCTGCGCCGCGGCGGCACGACCGCTCAGCTGGCGGGTTCGCTCCGCACCGGCGATGTCCAGATGGCGCTTGTCCACGGCGCCGTGGCGACCCAAGCTCAACTCGGTGCGATTCCCTCGGTGCGGACCGCCATCATGCCGCAGTCGCGGGTGCTGCAACTGGTGCTCAACGGACGCAGAGGCGAACTCGGTGATCCGCGGGTTCGGTCCGGGGTGCTCGCGTTGCTGGACCCAGCGTTGCTGGCGGCGGTCGGTGCGCAGACCGGTAACTGGGTGGAACCGGCGCGCGCCCAAGTGCTCGCACCGTCCGACCCCGGCTATGTCCCGACCGCTCCGCCGAGGCCGTCCGCGGACGAGGCTTTCGCTTTGCTCGCCGCCGCGGGTTTCGGTCGCGCGCCGGAGCCACCGCCGGTGACGTCGCCGACCTCGCCCGCGCCGCAGCCGAGAACGATCGGCAAGGACGGTAAGCCGCTCGCCGTGCGGATCGGCGCGGCCGACAAGGACGCCACCGCGCTCGCCGTGGCCAACACCGCCGCCGACCAATTGCGTAGCGCCGGAATCGACGCGACGGTGCGCAGCGTCGCCGCCGACGAGCTGTACGGCAAGGAATTGATCGACGGCACGGTCGACGCGATCGTCGGCTGGGAGGTGGCCGGTTCCGATCCGGCGACCGTCCTGGCGTCCCGCTACGGCTGTCCACCGCCCGCGCTGCCGGAACTCACCGGAATCGCGCAGGCCATCGCCGAGGCCGCCGCGCGCGCGCCCAGCAACCTCTCCGGTGTATGCGATCCGACCCTGCAGCCCGCGTTCGACGAAGCGCTGCGCGGTGTCGAGGTGGGCCGGGTGCTCGCCGATGCCGAACCCAAGCTGTGGGCCATGGCCACGGTGCTGCCGATCGTGCAGGACAACGCCGTCGCGGTGTCCGGGCCACGGGTGGACGGCGCCTCGCTCAGCGGCGCCATCCAGGTCGGCATCTTCGGCGACGCCTCCATGTGGCGCAGAATTCCGTGACCGCCGCGGCGACGGGCGGACTGCTGCTGGTGCATGCCCACCCCGACGACGAATCCATCACCACCGGAGGCACGATCGCGCACTATCGCCGACTTGGTGTGCCGGTCACCGTGGTGACCTGCACCCTCGGTGAAGAGGGCGAGGTGATCGGCGACGAGTGGGCGCAACTGGTCGCCGATCACGCCGACCAACTCGGCGGATATCGGATCCAGGAGCTGACCCATGCGCTGTCCGCCCTGGGCGCGGCGCCTCCACTGTTCCTCGGCGGTGCAGGGCGCTGGCGCGATTCCGGCATGGCGGGCACCCCCGCGGCGAACAAACCGAGGGTGTTTGTGCGGTCCGGCGACGAGGCGGTGTCGGCCCTCACGGAGCTGGTGCTGGAAGTGCGGCCGCGTGTGGTGGTCGGTTACGACCCGAACGGCGGCTATGGCCATCCCGACCACATACGGGCCCATGAGATCACCACGGCCGCCGTGCACGCCGCTGCGGCCGCGGGCTGGAACACCCCGAAGTTCTACTGGACCGTCACCGACGCCGACATGCTGCGCGTGCACACCGGCGCCCTGGCCAAGCGCACCGTCGACGGGTTGCCCGGCGGGCTGCCGCCGGGCTGGCGGCTGCCCGCGGACGGGGAACTCGCGAGCGTGCCGAGCCACACCGTGACCACGACGATCGACGTCTCCGACGCGCTCGCAGCCAAGCGCGCCGCGCTGCGGGCGCACGCCACCCAGGTCACCGTCGCGCCGTCCGGGCGCGAGTTCGCACTGTCCAACAATGTCGCTCAGCCGGTACTGCCGGAAGAGCACTTCATCCTCGTGCACGGCCGGCGTGGTCCGGTCGGGCCCGACGGCCGTGAGCACGATCTGTTCGCGGGCTTGGACTGACCCAATCACGCCGAGTGAGCAGCGTGCGTTTCAGCTTGTCCGGACAATTCGCGCAGTAACCCCCGCTTTCCGAAGTACCGCCGACCTGCGCGGATTCACACGCTCCGGGTTGCTGTCGCGACGGATCCGCGCGACGGGTACCGTTCCCGTGATCTCGCGATATCGATGTGGAAGGTTCAACTTCATGACAGCGGTCGGCGACAAGGCTCACCTCAGCATCGAGGACCACGGATACCACAAGAGTCTCAAGCCGCGGCAGCTACAGATGATCGCGATCGGCGGCGCCATCGGCACCGGCTTGTTCCTCGGCGCGGGTGGACGGCTCGCCAATGCCGGACCAGGACTGTTCCTGGTCTACGGAGTGTGCGGATTATTCGCCTTCCTCATTCTGCGGGCGCTCGGTGAGCTGGTGTTGCACCGGCCCTCGTCCGGCTCGTTCGTCTCCTACGCACGCGAATTCTTCGGCGAGAAGGCCGCGTTCGTGGCTGGCTGGATGTACTTCTTGAATTGGTCGATGACCGGTATCGCCGACACCACCGCGATCGCGCAGTACTTCCACTACTGGTCCGGGTTCGGCCACATCCCGCAGTGGGTGCTCGCGCTGATCGCGCTGGTCCTCGTGCTCGGCGTCAACCTGATCTCGGTGAAGTGGTTCGGCGAGATGGAGTTCTGGGCCGCGCTGGTGAAGGTGTTCGCGCTCAGCGCGTTCCTGATCGTCGGCACGGTCTTCCTGCTCGGCCGGTTCACCGTGCAGGGCGACTCGACCGGCCCCAGTGTGATCACCGACCACGGCGGCCTGCTACCGACCGGCATCATGCCGCTGGTCGTGGTGGTCTCCGGTGTCGTGTTCGCCTATGCCGCCGTCGAACTGGTCGGGACCGCGGCGGGTGAGACGGAGAACCCGGCCAAGATCATGCCCCGTGCCATCAACTCGGTGATCGCCCGGATCGCGGTCTTCTACGTCGGCTCGCTGGTGCTGCTCGCGCTGCTGCTGCCGTACACGAAGTACACCGCCAAGGAGAGCCCGTTCGTCACCTTCTTCACCATGCTCGGCGTGCCTGGTATCGGCAGCGTGATGAATCTCGTCGTCTTGACCGCCGCGTTCTCCAGTCTGAACGCCGGCCTGTACTCGACCGGACGCATCCTGCGCTCGATGTCGATGAACGGCAGCGCGCCGAAGTTCACCGGCGTGATGGGCCGTAACGGGGTTCCCTATGGCGGCATCCTGCTCACCAGTCTGATCGCGTTGGTCGGCATCGCACTCAACGGCGTCGTCCCGGACAGTGCGTTCGAGATCGTGCTCAACATGGCCTCGCTGGGCATCGTCGCCTCCTGGGCCACCATCGTGCTGTGCCAGCTGCAGCTCTGGCGCTGGTCCACGCAGGGACGCATCGAGCGGCCCGCGTTCCGGATGTTCGGCGCGCCCTACACCGGCCTGCTCACCCTGCTGTTCTTGTTCCTCGTCGTCGTGCTCACCGGATTGGACTATCCGGTGGGGACCTGGACAGTCGCGAGCCTCGCGCTGATCATCCCGGCGCTGATCGTCGGCTGGTTCGCTACCCGTAAACGGGTGCTGGCAATTGCTGAGCAGCGCACGGGATACACCGGCGAGTTCCCGGTCGTCGCGAACATCCCAGTGGACGGAGAGAACTGATCGTGCGCGTGGAAACGCCGGAATAGACTCGGGCCTATGTACAACTGGCAGCTCCAGGACGCGATCGTGGCGTTCGTCGACAGCATGAAGCCGCACTGGCCGGCGCAGCACGACCTGTACATGACAGTGCTGTACGGCTTCGTCGACATGCAAAGCCACCTGCTGACCCTCCTCGGCTATCCGCCGGCACCGTGACAACGAAGGTCGACGATTACGCGGGCGATAGCGCCGCCGTGGAATCCGGTGCGGGTCGAATCCTGGACGCGCTGGCACCGGTGGTCCTCGTTCTCCTGGTCCTGAACGGCCTGATCACCCTGTTTCTCGAGGTCTTGTACCTGCCGACGTATCTCGGAGCGATCGCCTTTCCGCTCTCCGGCGTCCTAGCCGGGGGGGTCAACCTCCTGCTCGTCCTGGGGGCACGTTCGGTTTCCCCTCGCACCGCGGCCATGTTCCTTCCGCTGCTCGCATGGACGCTCGGCTTCCTGATCTGCGCGAGCACCGGCCCGGGTGGCGACATCATGCTCGGCAGTGATTGGCGCACCGTGCTTCTGCTGTTCTGCGGGCTGGTGCCGCCCCTGGCGTACATCTACTTCCGGATCAACTCCGGTCTGTTCCGTAGGAGCTGAGCAGCGGGTTCCTGGAATTCAGGCGAGCTCCACCCCACCGGAGGGCTACGCCGGCGTGGGTGCGCGGGCGTAGGGCGGCGGTCACCACCGGTCCCCGCGTGGAGTGTGCGGGAGGCGATGGCGGCGATACCAGGTTGCCCTGGTGGTCGGCGGTGCTCATGGCCCGGATACCGAGCCGTCCCGGTGGGTCAGCGCGTGCCGAGCTGTCCCGGCGCGACGGCTTCGATGAGTTCCCATGCCGCGTCGAACGGAATATCGACCACCGAATAGCGCTTCTTGCCCGCGGCGGTCGCCGCGACCACCGTGGCGAGTCCGGCACGCCGCTGGAAGAAGGTCTGCCGTACGGTCCAGCCGATCACACCGGGCGCCTCCAAACAGTCCCGCTCTCGATCGAGCGATCCGGAGCGGGTGATCAACCAGGTGGGGGTGGTCGCAGTGGCGGGCAGCACGGTGTGCCCGAGACCGCGGTAGCGGTCCTCCGCCAGCGCGATGGCGATCGGAATGGGCAGGCCGGGTACCAGCCACCACCACGGCGAATAGTCGATTCCCGCAAGGGAAGAGCCGATCAGCACCACCGCCGCTACGACGACCGGAAGGAGCGCGCGGGTATATCGGCGGCGCCGGGCCGCAGGGCCGTGCGACGTCAGCGGCGCGCTACCGGGTGCGCTGTACGATTGTGCGTCGCGGGTGGTGATAGGGCGTTGTGCGGGGGTGCTCAGTGCCGCCTCGAAGAGCGCTTCCGTGCCGACTGCCGGGTTGTTCGGTACCGCATCCGATTGCGTTTCTCGGCCGGTTGTCGGGCCGTTGGGTGCCTTGTCTGATCGCGTTTCTCGGCCGGTTGCCGGGACGTTCGGCGCCGCATCCGACCGTGCCCCCGCGTCGGTGCCCGGACACGACGCGGGCGAGCCGAACTGCCGTGTACCGCTTGCCGCTACTTTCGATGTAGTCGAAAATCCGTTGTCCCGCAGCGCTTTCGGCGCGAGCAGGTGGCTCAGGGTGTGCTCGATGGCGCCGCGCGGGGCCTGGGGCAGGATCTTCTGACGCGGGTTCTCGCCGGTCATGATCGCCTCCAGCTGGGCGGCCGCGGCCAAGCGCAGCAGCAGCGGCTCCTTCACTGTCGCACCGCGCAGCCGGGCCAGGTCGAGCGTGATTTGCCGGGTGGTGAACAGACCGTGGCGTAGTTGCATGGTCTTCCCGTTGTCGGTGACGCGGAGTCCGAAATAGGTGGCCAGGTAGTGCGCGCAGGACGAGACGCTGACCACGATGACGACAGTGAGCAACAGTGCGGCACCGGCAATCGCCAGCACGACGGCGCTGCCGTTCTCGACGTTCCGCACCGCGTCCGACCGGAACACTATTTCGCCGAGCCCGTACTGGAACGCTACGCCCACGATCGGCGCGATGATCGCGAATCCGGTCAGCGACAGCGGCGCGTACCGCACCCACCCCGGCTTCCAGTGTCCGATCTCGTGCGCAGGGGTCCTTGCTGTCGCGAAACCGCCGTCCGCGTTCTCCGGCAGTTCGGTTCGTTCCTCGTCCTGCACCGCCGGCCCCGCGGTGTGCGCGAGCAAGGCCGTGCGCAGCTGCGGCACCACCCGGGCGTTCAGTGCGTCGAGCTTGAACTTCTCCCCCGAATCCGCCTGCTGACCGGTCCCGATCGCCAGCACGGCCAGCCCGAGCACCCGGTGCAGCAGATCCGCCTCGATGTCCACCGACCGGATCCGCGACCTCGGCACGGATAGCTTCTTGCGCTGCACCAACCCGGTCCGCAGCTCGACGTGGGTCGGTCCGACCCGATACGTCGTGGTGAACCAGCGGGTGAGCGCGAATCCCACGATCAGTGTTATCGGGATGATGCTCCACACGTGATTGCCGCTGCTGGTGCCGAGGATCACCGAGCCGATCAGCACCGGGATGAACTTCACCACCTCGGTGATCGGATGGACCAGCAGCATCCGTTTGTCCAGCCGCAGCCATGGCTGGTCGGTCCGCGCGGTTTCGGTCACGACCGTGCCTCGCAGCCACTCGGCTCCGTCGTGCGCGACCGCGCACCGTGTCCTCGGTTCGCTCGCTGACGCTCACTCACGTCGCATCCCCGCGGTGCTGGGCGGCGATCCGGGTCAGGCGCGTCACGGTCTCCTCGGCCAGGGCGAGGTCGAGGGCGCTGATCTGCACGGCGCCGGCGGAGGAGGCCGTGGTCACGGTGACCGTCGCCAGCCCGAGCAGGCGTTCCAGCGGGCCGCGTTCGGTGTCGACGGTCTGCACCCGGGAAATCGGCGCAACCCGGTTCTCCTGGGTGAGCCAGCCGACCCGGGTGTACACCGCATCGTCGGTGACCTCCCAGCGGTGCACCGCGTACCGCCACCACGGCACCACGGCGACGTTCAGCGCGGCCGGCACAAAGGTCACCAGCAAGATCCCGAGTTGCCAACCCCGATGCCCGGAGTCGACCAAGGCCCAGATGATCTGCGCCGCGAACGGGACCGCCCAAGCCAGCGCGGCCTGCACTGTCCACAGGAGCTTCGCCTTCGGGCTGGGGCGCCAGGCCGGATCGGCCATGATTGTGCGCGGCTGCGGCATAACTGCCATGGTTGCACGACCACGCGCCGGTTGGCGCCCGCAAACATCGACAGGTCAGCGTGACGCTGTGCGTCCGCGGGAACAGCCTCTCGGCGAGGGAGCGGCGCCCGTCGTCGCCGATGTCTGTTCCGCTGTACGGCAAAGGATTCGCCTGACAGGTGGGCTCGTCGCAGGGATTGATCACCCCGGACGGCACCAACGACCGACTCCACAGTCGTGGAACGGTCCGTGGAGCAGTGCTCGCCGGGTCCGAGTCGAGGGCTGGCGCGCCGCGCGCTTCGAACACCCGGTGCGGGTCCTCGGAATAGCCGTCGGTGCCGCACAGTTGTCAACGCTCAACGGTGCCGCGCGTCCCGCTCGGGTTCCGTTGTGAGCGGATCCGTCGACCAAGTGGATCGTCGACTTCGCGTCACTCACAAGCACTGGAGGGAGACAGTTCCGGATGTGTAGCGCATGATCGAGGGCGTGACCGACCTACCGAACCCGAGCGTCCCATCCGCACCGCCCAGTACGTCGGCCATGCGCCGGGCGCTGCGCCGGGCCCGCGACGGTGTCACATTGAACGTGGACGAGGCAGCGGTGCTGCTGCACGCGACCGCCGATGACCTGCTGGACCTGTGCCGCAGCGCCGCGCGGGTGCGTGATGCCGGGCTGGCGTCGGCGGGTCGTCCGAAGACGATCAGCTATTCGCGCAACGTCTTCATCCCGCTGACCCGCCTCTGCCGCGACAAGTGTCACTACTGCACTTTCGTCACCGTGCCCGGCAAGCTGCGTGCCGAGGGCAAGGGCATGTTCCTCGAGCCCGAGGAGGTTCTCGATATCGCACGCCGAGGCGCGGCCCTGGGTTGCAAGGAGGCGCTGTTCACGCTCGGTGACCGGCCCGAGGATCGCTGGCCGGAAGCCGCGCAGTGGCTGGATGAGCGCGGGTACGACTCGACGCTGGACTACCTGCGCGCCGTGTCGATCATGGTGCTGGAGGAGACCGGCCTGCTGCCGCACCTGAACCCGGGCGTGATGTCGTGGGAGGAGATCTCGCGGCTCAAGCCGGTGGCGCAGTCGATGGGCATGATGCTGGAGACCACCGCCACCCGGCTGTTCACCGAGAAGGGCAACTGCCATTACGGCAGCCCGGACAAGGATCCCGCGGTGCGGCTGCGCGCCATCACCGATGCGGGTCGGCTTTCCGTGCCCTACACCACCGGCATCCTCGTCGGCATCGGCGAGACGATGGCGGAGCGGGCCGAGTCCATCATGGCGATCCGTAAGCAGCACAAGGCTTTCGGGCACATCCAGGAAGTCATCATCCAGAACTTCCGTGCCAAGGACGACACCGTGATGCGGGATGTGCCGGACGCCGGCATCGACGAGTTCTTGGCCACCGTCGCCGTCACTCGAATCCTGCTGGGTCCGGACGTGCCGGTGCAGGCGCCGCCGAATCTGGTGTCGCACGCCGAGTGCCGTGCGCTGATCGATGCGGGCATCGATGACTGGGGTGGCGTGTCGCCCGTGACGCCGGACCACGTGAACCCGGAGCGGCCGTGGCCGAATCTGGACACGCTGCGGGAGATCACCGAGGCAGCGGGCTATCAGCTGGTCGAGCGGACCTCCGCGCATCCGAAGTATGTGCGCGCGGGCAACCCATGGGTCGATCCACGCATCGGCGCACACGTCGCGGCTCTGACCGATCCGACGACCGGGCTGGCGAACCCGGCCGCGACGCCGGTGGGCCTGCCCTGGCAGGAGCCGGACGAGTCCTGGGAATCCGCCGGACGCGTCGACCTGAACACCTCGATCGACACCGAGGGACGCAACACCGAAAGCCGCAGCGATTCCGCGCTCGGTCCCCGCGGTGTGAGCGACGGGCCCGGAGGCGGGAGCCTGCGTAACCACGAAGGGCCCGCGAACACCGCTGATCAACACAGCGGTGTGAGCGACGGGCCCGGAGGCGGCAGCCTGCATAACCACGAAGAGATCCGTGCAGGCCGCCGATCGGACACGGACATCGTCGGCGCTTTCGGTGACTGGGACACGATCCGCGAGCAGGCGCGTGATCTCGCGGCCGCGACGCCGCAGCGGCTGGACGCCGACGTGCTCGCCGCGCTGCGTGCGGCAGAGCGGGATCCGGCGGGACTGACCGACGCCGAGTATTTGGCTTTGGCCACGGCCGAGGGCCGTGAACTCGACGCGGTGGCCGCGCTGGCAGATCAGCTGCGCCGCGACACCGTGGGTGACGAGGTCACCTACGTGGTGAACCGGAATATCAACTTCACCAACATCTGCTACACCGGCTGCCGGTTCTGCGCGTTCGCCCAGCGCAAGGGCGATGCGGACGCATTCACCCTCAGCGTGGACGATGTCGCCGATCGAGCATGGGAGGCGCACGTCGACGGCGCCACCGAGGTATGCATGCAGGGTGGCATCGACCCGGATCTGCCGGTCACCGGGTATGCCGATCTGGTGCGGGCGGTCAAACGGCGGGTGCCGTCGATGCATGTGCACGCGTTCAGCCCGATGGAAATCGTGAACGGCGCTTCCCGCGGCGGGCAAAGCATCCGAGACTGGTTGGTCGCGCTGAAGGAGGCCGGCCTGGACACCATCCCCGGTACCGCCGCGGAGATCCTGGACGACGAGGTTCGCTGGGTGCTCACCAAGGGCAAACTGCCCTCCTCGGCCTGGATCGAGGTGATCACCACCGCCCACCAGGTGGGTCTGCGTTCCAGCTCCACGATGATGTACGGCCACGTGGACAATCCGAAGCACTGGGTCGGCCACCTGCGTGTACTGCGCGGAATCCAGGACGAGACCGGCGGGTTCACCGAGTTCGTGCTGCTGCCGTTCGTGCACCAGAGTGCGCCGCTATACCTGGCGGGCGCCGCGCGGCCGGGGCCGACGAACCGGGACAATCGGGCCGCGCACGCACTCTCGCGGATCATGCTGCATGGTCGAATCCCCAATATCCAGACCAGCTGGGTCAAACTCGGCACCACCGGCACCAGGGTCATGCTCAACAGCGGCGCCAATGATCTCGGCGGTACGTTGATGGAGGAAACCATCTCCAGAATGGCCGGCTCACAGCATGGGTCCGCCAAGACCGTCGCCGACCTGGTCGAGATCGCCTCGGGTATCGGGCGTCCGGCCCGCGAGCGGACCACCACCTACGGTGTGCCGAAGCACAAGATGTCGGCGCTACCATTGACGGTGGGATAATGCCGACGGGCCGTGCTCCGTCGTGATTGCGTTGCTCGGCCACCCGGTCATCGCGCCGGTCACCCGGCCCTGGACCTACGGTTGCTGGCACGCCGTCGTATGGGGTGGCCCCATCAACGCGGGCCGCCCGGGATTCCGAACGCAACAAGTGGTTTCGTGAGCACATGGGTAACTCACCGGGTACGCCCAGAACTGAGGCGGTACCGAACACGGGACCTGAACGAAAATCCCGTGTCGTCCCACTGGTACGGCCTGAAGATCCGGAGAGGCGGGGGCACATGGGTAACTCACCGGGAACGCCCGGAACTCGAACGGCGCTCAACGCAGGACCTGAACGCAAATCCCGCGCTACCCAACTGGTACCGCCTGAAGACCCGGAGAGGCGGAACAGGCTGCCGCTATTAGGGCAGACTTACCAGTAGTAGCGTGGGGTGCCGGGATAGGGTTTCGCCGGGCGGACTATCCCGCAGGGCGAGGACAGACTAGGAGAGCGGCAGTGCCGTACATCATCGCTGAACCGTGCGTTGACGTGAAGGACAAGGCATGCATCGAGGAATGCCCCGTGGATTGCATCTACGAGGGTGGTCGCATGCTGTACATCCATCCCGACGAGTGCGTGGACTGTGGTGCATGTGAGCCGGTGTGCCCGGTGGAGGCGATCTTCTACGAAGACGACACCCCGGACCAGTGGAGCGGATACGTGAACGCCAACGTCGACTTCTTCGACGAGCTGGGCTCGCCGGGCGGCGCGACGAAGGTCGGCAAGGTCGATTACGATCCACCGTTCATCAAGGAACTGCCTCCGATGGCGAGTGAATGAGATCTGACGTGTCACCGCGTGGCCGGGTCAGCAGTCTGCTGCCCGATTTTCCCTGGGACACCATCGCTTCGGTGAAGGCGAAGGCGGCGGCCCATCCCGACGGGATCGTCGATCTGTCCGTCGGTACCCCCGTCGACCCTGTCGACCCGGTGATTCGGACGGCATTGAGTTCGGTCGCCGAGGTGCCCGGGTATCCGACCACGCACGGCACACCCGAACTCCGCACGGCCGCGGTCGACGCGCTGAAGCGGCGTTACGGGATCACCGGTCTCGACCCGGCGGCGGTGCTGCCCGCGATCGGCACCAAGGAGCTGATCGCGGGAATGCCCCGCCTGCTCGGTTTCGGCGTGGGTGACCTGGTGGTCATCCCCGAGGTCGCCTACCCCACCTACGAGGTGGGCGCGCTGCTGGCGGGCGCGCTGGTGCTGCGTGCCGACGGACTGACCCGGCTCGGACCGCAGACGCCCGCGCTGATCTTCGTAAACTCCCCGTCCAACCCGACCGGCCGCGTGCTCGGCGTCGACCACTTGCGCAAAGTAGTGGCCTTCGCCCGTGAGCGCGGAGCGATCGTGGCGTCCGACGAGTGCTACCTGGGCCTGTCCTGGGAGGGCCGTGCCGTATCGCTCCTGGACCCCGAGGTGTCCGAGGGTGACCACACCAACCTGCTCGCGGTGCATTCGCTGTCCAAGACCTCCAATCTCGCCAGCTACCGCGCCGGTTTCGTGGCGGGGGATCCCGCCCTCGTCGCCGAGCTGCTCGAGGTGCGCAAACACGCGGGCATGATGGTGCCGTTCCCGATCCAGGCGGCGATGACGGCCGCGCTCAGCGACGACGCGCACGAGGCGCGGCAGCGTGAGCGGTATCGGGCACGTCGTGACGTATTGCGGAAGGCACTTGTGGAGGCGGGTTTCCGGATCGATCACTCGGAGGCGGGCCTGTATCTGTGGTCGACCCGCGGCGAACCGTGCCGGACCACATTGGATTGGCTGGCCGACCGCGGCATCCTCGCCGCGCCGGGCGACTTCTACGGCCCCAGCTCAGGTGCGCACGTGCGGATCGCGCTGACCGCGACCGACGAGCGCGTCGCCACGGCTGCCGAACGGCTCAGCGCGGGCTGAAAGGCCTGGTACGCGAACCGCCACTGACGCAACGCACGCGCTGCGTCGGGCGAGCTAGCCTGAAGTGTATGGACGCTGTCACGGTTGTCCCCACGCCCGGCAACGAGCCGGTGCACTCCTACGCGCCGAGGAGCCCCGAGCGGGAGCTACTGCTCGGCAAACTTGCCGAGTTGTACGCCGAACCCGTCGACGTGCCGCTGGTGATCGGCGGCAAGCACCGGCCGGGGATCGGCGAACGGCACGACATCGTCGCGCCGCATCGCCGCAGGCACGTGCTGGGGACCTACACCGACACCACTCACTCGGAAGCACATGGAGCCATCGATGCCGCGATGGCGGCCGCGCCTGGTTGGCGGGCGATGCCCTTCGAGGAACGCGCCGCGGTCCTGTTGCGCGCGGCCGACCTGCTGGCCGGGCCGTGGCGGGAGACCGTCGCCGCGGCCACCATGCTCGGCCAGTCGAAATCGGTTCAGCAGGCCGAGATCGACGCGCCCTGTGAGCTGGTCGACTTCTGGCGGTTCAATGTCGCTTTCGCGCGCGGAATCCTGGAGCAGCAGCCACAGTCCAGCGCCGGGGTGTGGAACCGCATGGACTATCGGCCGCTCGAGGGGTTCGTCTACGCCATCACGCCGTTCAACTTCACCGCGATCGCAGGGAACCTGCCGACCGCACCCGCGCTGATGGGTAACACCGTGGTGTGGAAACCTTCGCCCACACAGACGTTGTCGGCCTTCTACACGATGCGGTTGCTGGAGGCGGCGGGCCTGCCTCCGGGTGTGATCAACATGGTGACCGGCGACGGCGTGCAGCTGTCCGAGGTGGCGCTGGCCGATCCCCGGCTGGCAGGCATCCACTTCACCGGTTCCACGAAGACATTCCAGTACCTGTGGCAGCAGGTCGGCGCGAATATCCGCCGCTACCATGGCTATCCGCGCCTGGTCGGGGAGACCGGCGGCAAGGACTTCATCGTCGCCCACTCCTCCGCCGAGCCGGATGCGTTGCGCACCGCCTTGATTCGCGGGGCTTACGAGTACCAGGGCCAGAAATGTTCGGCGGCCTCGCGCGCCTACATCGCCCGTTCGGTGTGGCGCGAGATCGGCGACGACTTCCTGCACCAGACCGACCAGCTGAGCTACGGCGACGTCGCGGATCTGTCCAATTTCGGCGGGGCCCTGATCGATCGGCGCGCGTTCGACAAGAGTGCGGCGGCGATCCGGCGGGCGAGGGAAGCGGGCATCACCATCCCGATCGGCGGCACCTACGACGACAGCGAAGGCTGGTTCGTCCGGCCGACCGTGTTGGTGGTGGACAATCCGCACGACGAGTCGTTCGCCACCGAGTACTTCGGACCCATCCTCGCGGTGTACGTCTACGACGACGCCGAACCCGGCTCCTACAGCGCGATTCTCGCCGAGGTCGAGTCGGCGGCGCCGTACGCGCTGACCGGCGCGGTGTTCGCGCAGGACCGCTACGCGATCGAACAGGCCGACGCCGCACTGCGATTCGCGGCGGGCAATTTCTACGTCAACGACAAGCCGACCGGCGCGGTGGTGGGTCAGCAGCCGTTCGGCGGTGCGCGCGCCTCCGGCACCGACGACAAGGCCGGCTCGCCGCTGAACCTGCTGCGCTGGGTCGCGCCGCGCACGATCAAGGAAACCTTCGTTCCGCCGGTGGACTACCGCTACCCGCATATGGGGGCATGATGCGCGGCGCGTCGGCGGACGGGAAGGTGGTGCGGTGAATCCGCTGCGGCCCATGATCCTGGCCGCGTCGTCATCGCCGCGGATGAAACGGCTGCTCACCAGGTTCCCGATCACCGCGGAGATCGTGCGCCGCTTCGTTGCGGGTGAGACGAGGAGCGAGCTTCTCGGTGTCGCTGCCGGATTGCTGGCCGGTGGCCGGATGGTCAGCGTGGACTTTCTCGGCGAGAACACCACCGACCGGGCACAGGCGGAGGCCACGGTCGCCGAATACCGTGCGCTGATCCGAGATCTGGCCGCGCTGGACCGGCCTGCGCTGCCCGGCATCATGGCTACACCTGTGGAGGTCTCGGTGAAGCTGTCGGCGCTCGGTCAGGCGCTCCCCGCCGACGGACCCGCCGTCGCGACCGAAAACCTGCGCGTCCTGTCTACCGAGGCCGAGCGTGCAGGGGTGTGGGTGACCGTCGACGCGGAGGACCGCTCGACCACCGACGCCACATTGGCGGCGGTGCGCGAACTGCGTGCCGAGTTCCCCTGGCTCGGCGCGGTGCTCCAGTCCTATCTGCACCGCACCGAGGCGGACTGCCGCGGGTTCACGCGCGCAGGATCGCGAATCCGACTGTGCAAGGGTGCTTATCGGGAGCCGCGGGAGGTGGCGTTCCAGCGTGCGGGCGAGGTGACGGAATCCTTCCTGCGCTGTCTGGATATCCTGATGCGGGGGGAAGGCTATCCGATGGTGGCCTCGCACGATCCGATATCGATCGCCGCTACCGAGCGGATGGTCGCCGAATATCGCCGTGGCCCAAGCCGATTCGAGTATCAGATGTTGTACGGGATACGGAACGGCGAGCAGCTGCGGCTGGCGTGCGAGGGCCGGGCGGTGCGGGTCTACGTGCCCTACGGCCGCCAGTGGTACGGCTATCTGACCCGACGGCTGGCGGAACGGCCCGCGAATCTCACATTCTTCCTGCGCGCTGTGACTCATAATTCGTGACAGCACCGGAAAGTGGGCAGGGCAGATGCCCTGCCCACCTACCCTCTGGTGTAACGTATCCGACTTTTCTACACCAGTGGTCTACCCAGGCGAAGACGCCTTCTCAGGTCGAAAAGATACGCGTTCAGCGGGAACATCCGTGCTTGTTTGGGCAAACAGGTGTGTATCGCAGTGATGGCCCGCAGCACTCGATCGAATCGGTGCTGGTCGCGTTCAGTCCAGGACATGGCCATCTCGTCGCGCAAGTGTTGTGGGAGAAGGCCGGTAACGAAGAAGCGCTGCAGCCTCGCGAAGGCGAACCGGACCGGGCGCGGCACCATCTTCAGATCGATCAGATCGTCGAAGTAGTCCCGGAGCTCGGGCTCGATGCTGCGCTGTGCCAGGTGTTCGTCCCAATACCGCTGGAACTCCGCACGATTCGCGGGCCACATCTCGGGCCGCATCTGCAGTGTTGTCCCGAACCGCGCGCCGTAGCGGTAGAAGGCGTCGGCGGTGGCGGGGTCCATCGGGCCGTGCATTCGGGTGTAGAGGTCTTCGATGCCCCAGTACAGGCAGGCGGCGACCCATAGTTGCAAGTTCGGGTCGAAGGCGTTGTATTGCACCGGGCTCGCCGGAGTGGAGTGCACCGGGCGGTGCGACACGTTGACCGCGTCGCGGTAGGCGGCGCGTTCCTCGTCCGAACCCATCAGTGCGACCGCGATGTAGGTCAGCGTGGTGCGCAGCCGCTTGATCGGGTGCAGGGTGACCTTGCCGCTGTCGACGGTGCTCTCCAGGACGCCGCGTCCGACCGGCCGCAAGCTCAGCTGCATGATCACATTGGCGGTGCCGCCGAGGAAAGGGGCGATTCCGTCCACATACTCTCGAGCGGTTTCCGGGGTGAGGGTCTGACTCGAGTCCGGCTCGTTCTCGGACGCGGGCAGCGGGGCGGTCATCGTCGACCTCGTCTTTCTGTGTCCGCCCGCTCGCCGCGGAGTGGACGGTGAGAAGATTGCTACGCCACTCTCTCATTGCTTCTAGGGGGTGTCAACCGCGATGATGGTATGCGATGCTGGCAATATCATCGTTTCGCCGATGCGGATAGGGTGGAGGCATGGCGAGGCTGACCAGACTGCTGCCGCTGGTCCGCGGCGCGGCTCCGGAGGACCGCAACCAGGCGCGGGTGCTGGACGCGGCGTTGCTGGCATTTCTGGATTTCGGTATCAAGCGCACCAGCATGGTCGAGGTCGCGCGCCGCTGCGGGTTGTCGCTGGCCACGCTGTACCGGCGTTTCGCGAGCAAGTCCGATCTGATCAAGGCCGTCGGGCTGCGACAGACCCGCGAGTTCATCGGGGAGGTCGATGCCGCGCTGCAACGGCAGCTCGATCGGGACGCCGGCGCGGAGGATCAAATCGTCGAGCTGTTCGCCGCGTTCATCACCGGCCTGCGCGGCAACCAGCTGATCCACCGGCTACTGGCGACCGAGCCGGAACTCGTGTTGCCCTACTTGACCACCGAGGGCGCCCCGGTCATCGAACTCGGCCGGGACTATCTCGCCGAGTTCATCACGCGGCTGCAGCAGGAAGGCAAACTGCCGGAATACGATCCGGAGCCCTTGGCGGAAATGATCGCCCGAACGGCGCTTTCCCTGGCGTTGACGCCGCAGACCGTGATCCCACTCGGTGACGACGCGGCCATCCGGCAGTTCGCTCGGGACCATGTGGTGGTGTCATTCCGGGTGCGGTAGCGGTCCCGAGGGGCGGACTGCCGCGTGAACCGCTCAGCGTAAGGACATCAGACCAGCGGCGATCGCCGGAAGTGCGGCGAGGACGTCGGCGGTCTGCTCGGCAGCGGTGCCGCGAGTGTGCGCGGTGACCGCGAAACCTGGACCGTAGGACGCTGACGCGACCTCGGACGCACCGAAATCGGACCAGCCCCA
Organism: Nocardia sp. NBC_00881; assembly: GCF_045207455.1. Taxonomy (NCBI): domain Bacteria; kingdom Bacillati; phylum Actinomycetota; class Actinomycetes; order Mycobacteriales; family Nocardiaceae; genus Nocardia; species Nocardia sp. NBC_00881. Next base: position 4,526,829 of record NZ_CP108798.1, on the reverse strand, counting down.
TTTCGTCCCGAGCACCAAAGGCAATTGCGCGGTGCCCCAATCCTGTCCGGTGCCGCGGGCGGTCGATCCCGCGGAGGCCATCCAATCGAAGATCGGCGACCCTGGATCGGTGCGCAGTTTGCTCGCGAGAAAATCGGACACATCCGCTGCGCTTGTCGTCCCGGCGCCCCAGTCCGCGCCGGGACGGGTCTCGGTGAGGCCGTATTCGTTCGCGACGGCGCCGACGGCCTCCGGATACTTGGCCGCCATCAGGCTCGCCGCGCCGTCGTCGGAATAGCGGATCATCCGTTCGGCGAGATCGCGGTCGCTCGCCGAGCCGTCGCCGTGCCGCAACGCGTAGTCGGCCAGATAGAGCTTGATCAGCGACAGGGCCGAGCGCTGCTCGTGTTCGTTCGCGCTGCCCCATCCGATGCCGACGACGGTGCGTATGGAGATTGCCGTGCGGGGCGGTGCGGCGGCTTCGCTGGGCTCCGCGTTCGCGACCGGCGCGACCAATGCGAGGCAAGTGCCTACCGCCAAGAGCGTGATCGCCGTCATTCGATAGCCCATAGTTCTCTCCTGGCTCGTTTTGGTGCGGCATCAGTTGGTGTTCTTCGAGATAACACTGGTGCAGGCATCATAGTGCGGTACGGCACGTGGATGCTGAATGATTGCCGGTAGGTCGCGCGCTCCTCGTCGCTGCCGAGCATCGCCACGGAAAGGTGGGTGAGTGTGGTCCGCAGCCGTTTGATCGGGTGCAGCATGACCTTGCCGCCGGCGACCGTGCTCTCCACTACGCCGTAGCCGACCGGTGGGGCGCTGAGCTGCATGATGACGTTCGCGGTGCCACCGAGGAAACCGGCGATGCCATCGGGTGTCAACCGTCACAGCCGTAGGTCGCGCGCGGCGCTCGGCCGGATGTCGTGACAGTGCGCGGGGTCGGCGCAGTAGCGTGGTCGAATGTCGTTCGGTCCGCCCCTGCTGCTCAGTTCCCTTGATCCGCTCGCCGTCGCAGGCGGAGCGGACATTCCGAATGCCGTGACGATCGACGGTGCGGCACTGTCGCGCAGCGACCTGCTCGGCGCGGCGACCTCGGTGGCCGAGCGTGTCGCCAGGGCGGAGCGCGTCGCGGTGCTGGCCGAGCCGACCGTCACCACCGTGCTCGCGGTGGTCGGCTGCCTGATCGCGGGCGTGACGGTGGTACCAGTGCCGCCGGACTCGGGCACCGCCGAGCTGGCGCACATTCTCGCCGACTCAGGCGCGCAGGCCTGGCTCGGAAAGGCGCCGGAGAACACCGCGCTGCCCGTGGTCCCGGTGCGGCGGCATGCCAGGTCCTGGCACACATACCCCGAACCCGATCCCGCGACATCGGCTTTCGTGCTCTACACCTCGGGAACCACCGGCCTTCCCAAGGGGGTCGTGCTCAATCGCGGCGCCGTGGCGGCGGGTCTGGACGCGCTCGCCGACGCCTGGGCATGGACCGCGAAAGACGTTCTGGTGCATGGTCTTCCGTTGTTCCACGTGCACGGGTTGATTCTCGGTGTGCTCGGCCCGCTGCGCGTGGGCAGCCCGCTGGTGCACACCGGCAAACCGACCCCGGCCGCGTACGCCTCGGCCAAGGGCTCGCTCTACTTCGGCGTGCCCACCGTATGGTCGCGAATGGTCGACGACCCGGACGCGGCAAAGCAATTGGCCGGCGCCAGGCTGTTGATCTCCGGCAGCGCGCCGCTGCCGGTGCCGGTCTTCGAAAAGCTGCGCGAACTCACCGGGCATGCGCCGATCGAGCGCTACGGCATGAGTGAAACCATGATCACCCTGTCCACCCGGGCCGACGGCGAGCGCAGGCCCGGCTGGGTCGGCACGCCGGTGCGCGGCGTGCGGACCCGGCTCAGAGACGAGGACGGCGCCACGGTGCCGCACGACGGCCAGAGTATCGGCGGCCTCCAAGTGAGCGGCCGTATGCTGTTCGACGGCTATTTGAACCGGCCGGAGGTGACCGCCGAGAGTTGGACCAACGACGGCTGGTTCAAAACCGGTGACGTCGCCGCCATCGATCCGGACGGCTTCCATCGCATTGTCGGCCGGGAATCGGTGGACCTCATCAAGTCCGGCGGCTATCGCGTCGGGGCGGGCGAGGTGGAAACCGTGCTGCTCGGGCACCCCGCGGTCGCGGAGGTCGCGGTGGTAGGGCTGCCCGACGATGATCTCGGCCAGCGCATCACCGCCTTCGTCGTGCTGCGCGACAGCGCAACAGAGCGCGCACTGATCGACCATGTCGCCGAGCAGCTTTCGGTGCACAAGCGCCCGCGCGAGATTCGGGTGGTGGACACGCTGCCGCGCAACGCGATGGGCAAGGTGCAGAAGAAGCTGCTCGGCTGAGCGCGCACCGCGGGGTTGACCTCGAGTTAGGTAGAGGTTCTACGGTCGCGGGTATGACATCGACCTTCACGCCCGAACAGATCGACTACCTGCGCACCCAGCGCCTCGGCCGCCTGGCCACTGTCCGGCCCGACGGCACGCCGCAGAACAACCCGGTCGGTTTTCACTACAACGCCGAGTTCGGCACCATCGATATCGCCGGCTGGAACATGGGCGCCTCGTATAAATTCCGCAATCTCGCCACCAACGACCATGTCGCCTTCGTCGTCGACGACGTCGCCTCGATCCAACCCTGGCGCGTCCGCTGCCTCGAAATCCGCGGCAGCGCCGAAGCGCTGACCGACATAGACCCCTACATCTCCGGCGTCTCCCGCCAAATGATCCGCATCCACCCCCACCGCATCATCGCCTTCGGCCTCGCCGCCGACGCCGCCTAGTGGGCACAGTCGGACGAAGCTGTCTCAAGCCCCGCGCCGGCCGGGTGAAGGCGAGGCAGCCGCCCCGAATCACCCGGCGCCGTCGCGCGGTTGGTGCGGATCTGGGCTCGAGAACCGTCCCGCGCGGATCGATCCGCAATCCCAACGCACCAACTGATTTCGCAAGCACATGGGTAACTCCATGTACTCACATCGGCTTAGCTTACGGCTGGTGCTGTTGTCAAGAACAAACAGGGTTGGGTGCGCTTGACGCCGTGAACCCCTGACCTGTGGATATGCCGTGCGTTCGCCTCTTCGTGTACCGATAGTGATCGGTAGCGTTGGGGTCCGCGAACGTGGTTGGGCGACGTCAGCCATTAAATGGCAGGTTTGATGACAAGCTACAACGGTTGGGCAGCAACCACACCGCGCGCCGGTCGGAGGACTGGGACTATCTCGTGGCCACCCTGTCGCAGGCACGCCTCCGGAGGCGCGCCCTGGACGGGCTGGAGCCCATGTGCCCTCACGCGGGTTTGGGAGGGTTGAGGCTGGCGAGTCCAGCGATCACCTTGGCCAGAGTTGCCGCGTCTCGCTTGTACGTGGAACTCGGCGCCAACTCGATGGGCGGACCGGTGAAGGGGTCACGCTTGGGCAGCAGCGATTGCTCGTGGGGAATGTTCATAGGATCGTCCTGCTGGGGGTGCGGCGGTTGTTGGCGGTGAGGACATACATCGCAACCGTCTTGGCTGGGCACAGCCAGGGCGGGCACGCGACGTGTATCTGCTGGACCCGATGGGCATCAGCGACTGACATCGGTTCATCCGGCGCGGAGTGGTCGAGTGGCGCAAGCTCGGCCAGCTGAAAGTTCCGGCGACGGCGGCGGACGACGCGAAGACAGCTGGGCTCCAGATTGTGGGGGGAAACGGGCAGGATGCTGGCAAGCAGCGCGACGGTGCCGCCCGCGAGCGCGAGGATGCAGATAGATGCCCAGAACATCTCATTTTCCTTCCGTCGGATCATCGGTGATCGTCAAGAGGCCGCAGTCGGCCAGGTCCTGAATGGCGTGGTAGAGGTCAAACAGCGGCAGCAGGTCCATGGGTTCGGTGTCGGCTCGATGTGGGTCGGGCAGGTTTGTCGGATCCATCCCGTCATTCCCCTGTCCGGTGACGGCCGGAGGGGATAGAGGCGTTCATTCGGCGGTAGCCGGTGCGGTGCCCTTCTGGTATGCGCGCGTCGCGGCGGCCGAGGCTGGCCGCCTCCCAGACGGTGGCCACGGCACGGACGTGTTCCGGGGTGCTGCGGGGCAATATCCGCAGCTGGCTACTGCGCTTGTAGCGCGTTGGTTGGGTCGTCATTGGGACTCCGGGTGCGATATGCGTCGGGCGCATAGTCATTTGGTGGTGATTGGCCTACGGTCGGCCTCGCGCTCAGGTCGGGCGCATCGAGAGAACGGGGTTGGAGATGGCTGTGGCCAGCGTCGAGCGGCACAAACTGATCGGGGACGTGCACCTGCTGCTCACCGACGAACAGGGACGGATCTTGTTCGGTCGGCGCGCCAATACGGGTTTCGCAGACGGTGCCTACCACCCGCCGTCGGGGCATCTCGAGGCCGATGAGTCCGTGGTCGACGCGCTGGTGCGGGAAGCGGCCGAGGAGATCGGTGTCGAGATCGCGCCGGGTGATGTCGAGTTCGTGCACGTCATGCACAACTCCTCATCTGGTGGCCGGGTGGCGTTCTTCTTCCGGGTCGCTCGATGGCAGGGTGTGCCGGACAACCGTGAGCCGGACAAGTGCGACTCGTTGGAGTGGTTCGCGGTCGACGCGTTGCCGGACGAGATGATTCCGTACTGCCGAGAAGCGTTGGATCGCATCGCTTCCGGGGACACCATCTCGCTGTACGGCTGGTAGTGGTCACGGTGGGGGCGCCGCCTCTCACGGTTGTCTCGACGACTCCACCGTTCCCGGCCTTGCTCAGATGAGGTTCCATTCACCGAGCAAGGCAGTCAGCTCCTCGAGGCGTTGCGGCGACATACGCTTCTTCGCGGCGTCTTCGAGGGATTCTTGGGTCGCGCCGTACTGCCACCACGACTGGCCGGTCTTGGCGTCCATCACGAGGAACCGGTCGTTGATCGCAGGACCTCGCAGCACCAGAGACACGGTTCCCGGTTCCGCGACGACGGCGTGAATGGCGCTGTGGTGCAGCGCGTAGCTGGCGCCGACTTGTTCGTGGCGGACATGCACGGCGCGCAACATCGAGACGTCGATGCTGGTGTTGAGCTTGGCCTCACCGTAGATGCGGTGGCGGTATTCACCGCGCAGGATGTTGCTGGCGTAGGTCCACCGGTGGTTGTGAGGACGGTCGATATAGTCGGGTCCGAAGATGTGTAGCCGCAACCGGATTCCGGATTCCGGATCGTCGTGCAGCACGATCTTGTCGAGGATGTCGTAGTGCTCGCACAGCGGAGTGAGGTCGGGATTGTGCGGCAGCGCATTCAGTGCCCGGCGCAGCAGATACTTGTTTCCTGCCAGGTGGTCGAAGGCCTTTCGGGTGGCCGAGTCGACGGCTTCGACGTCATTCCAATCCAGGGTGCGAAGGGGCTCGACAATTGTACCCATGGTGTGCATGGGGGTCTCCTACTCAGGCTTGGCGCTGGACTTCCACAGTCGACAGACGGGCACGATGTCGGGGTAGGCAGAGCAGGACGATTCCCCCATGACGACCTTCTCGGCGGGGCACCCACCCAGGCAGGCCGTGGCCTTGCAGCCGCTGCATGCGCTGTTGGTCAGAGGCAGGGTGAACAGGTCGAACTCATTGCCGGATGTCTCTCTGTTGATGAGGACCTGGCCGTCCTGCATCTTCGCGAAGTACATATCTGTGTCGAAGAGGTAGGAACAGATGTAGGCGCGGCCATCCGGGAACACCGAGATCCGGTCCAGCGTCCGGCCGATGCATCCCTGGTATCCCTCGTCGGCGTATCGACCCATCTGGTCGATTCGGGCGTAGGTGGGCTGGAACCAGACCCGCGACTTGTACTCGGGCGCGACTTGTTCGAGCCGTGCGCAGAAGTCGACCCACTCGGGCGGCGTCATCGCCATGTCGGCGTTGCCGTGTCCGGTGCCGATCGTGGAGAAGACGTGGAACTTCACCAGGCTGGCGCCGATCTCATCGGCAATTTCGAGCAGCCTCAGGACGTCGCCCTCGTTGGCCTTGTTGACCGTGCAGATGATGCGTGTGTCGAATCCGCGCGCGCACAGCTCGGCGCTGGTTTCCATCGCCTGGTCGAAGGTGCCCTCCCCGCGCACGGTGTCGTGGGTCGTCGCGCTACCGCCGTCCATGCTGACCTGCACGTAGGCGAAGTCGTCCGGGGTAAGCTTGGCGAACTTTCTTCTGCGCGATCTTCTGTGCATTGGTGGTGGTGATGACGTGTTGGTAGCCGATGGCCCGAGAGGCCTTGATCGCGTCGACGTACCACGGGTGCAGGGTCGCTTCTCCGCCGAGAATGGTGAGCTTGTCGCTGCCGAGCTGCCGCCAGGTGGTCAAGGTGTCCACGATCTGCTGTGGAGTCATCTTCAATGCCCGCTCGAGACGTTCACCCATGTAGCAGTGATCGCATCGGAGCTGGCACGCTTCGGTTATGTAGAGGTAGAGGTTCCGGAAACGCCCGTAGGCGACCTTGTCGATGCGGTTCGGTTCCGGCTGGGTGGTGTTGCGGGGCATCCGGGCGTGCCCGTAGCTGTTCTTGCCGTAGGTTTCGGGGCGGAAGGGCCGCGCGATCGGGAATGGCAGCGGCGTGGTGCTCGAGGTGGTCACGCGGTGGTGCTCCTAGCGATCAGCAGTGGTTCGACGCGATTCGCGATCGTGGGGGCCGCAGCTGCGGCGTCGAGGGTTGTGGTGGCGATGCCTGCCTTGGTGAATGCGGCGCGCACGTGATTGACGGTGTCGTGGTGGCGTTGGCTGCGGGCGGCGAACAGAGTCGGTGAGTCGCCGCGGCGAGGGTGCAGCAGGGCGTTGCAGTTCGCGCAGATCCATCCGCCGATCTTGGAGGCGGCCGCCGGGATGCGCGGGTCGGCGGCAGGGTCGTGCTCGCATCTGTGGCAGACGCGGCGGGCCTGCGCTCGCTTGCGCCGAACCTTGGGATCGAGAACGAGTTCGACCGGTTCGATAGCGCACCGGGGTGTGAGGGATTCGATGATGCCCAGGAGCGTGTGAACCTGCTCTGCGGTACCGGGGTAGTTGTCCATCAACACCGTGTGGATCTGAGGATCTTCGACCACCGTCTCCATGTAGGCGCGAACAGCAGGGGCCACAACGGATTCATCGATCCAGCCGAGATCTCGCGGACCGTTGCTCGCGGTGGCCATGACGACTTCTGGTGGCACATGTTCCCGGAGGCGGAACACGTGCCGATCTGGATCCCTGCCGAGTGTGAGGGTCAATGTGGTCTTGCCGGACGCCGGTGGCCCGAGGATCGGCACCACGAGGGATAGCGCCATGTCGCCCCTTCCGGAGATTTCGTAACGGACACCACGACGATCGCTGGGCAAGGCACCAAAGGGCTATACAGGCAACGAATATCGGACATCTGCGGATATACGCCGGTCGTATATCCGCTGGGTATCCCAGGTGGTACCGTCTGGCAAATCGTTGGGGACGGCGAGATCGCTGGAGCGGGGCGGATGACGCGGACGAGCGAAGGTGAGCGGAACTGCACGGCGTGCGGTAACCGTTTGAGTCGATACAACACCGGCAAGACATGCAGCAGCTGCGCAAGAACAGCTCCCGCCACCGGGGCACCCGTAATGCCAGCGGAGTTTTGGGCCAGCGATCATATGCGCGATGCCCTCGCATCCTGGCACATGGGCCGGGTGATCTATGCCTGGCGCACGCACCCGATGCACGAGGCCACGATCACCCAGCTCGATGTCGCGAACTGGCTTGACATTTCGCAGGCCACGCTGAGTCGCATCGAAACCGGCGACGCACCCGAGATCATGTCCAAGCTGATCAGGTGGGCAACCATTCTGCATATCCCGGAGGAGCTGCTGTGGTTCAGGCTTCCGAAGAGGGATACCGTGGACGACGTGGACCGCCAAGGATTCCTGCGCGTGGCCGCCGCCACCGCCGCCACCGCCGTGGTCTCGCCGGGCAGCATGATGCGTTTGCTGGACGAGACCAGAGCCACGCCCATGCCTTCACGAGTGGGCGCGGTCGAAATAGCTCAAATCCGGGAAGCCGCACAGCTATTCGCGAAATGGGACGCCGTTTACGGAGGCGAACTGGTCCGCGACGTCGTCAAAACACAGCTACGCATCGCGCAGGGGTACCTGGGCGCCGAATGCTCCTCAGGTGAGCGCGCCGACCTCTTTTCTGCCGTTGGATCCCTCGCTCACACCGCAGCGTTCATGGCCTTCGACGCCTGCGCACACAGCGATGCCACGGAGATGTTCACGCTCGCCCACGACTGCGCCGAGCAGGCCGGCGCGGTGCATCTGCACGCGAAAGTCCTCTTCTCGATGGCTCGCCACGCTATCTGGATCGGCAACAACTACGACGGCCTCTCCCATGTCCAGAAGGCCTTCGACCTGGCTCCTCACCTGACCGCAACCGAGCGGGCGATGCTCTACACCACCGAGGCCCGTGTCCGAGCCAAGCTCGGTGAGGTCCAGGCCGTTCTCACCGCAGTTGGACACGCCGACGAGCAGTTCAGCAACGCCTCGCCTGCCAACGATCCGGTATGGATGCACTACTACGACCGAGCCCAACACGCAGGCGATACAGGGCACGCGTTGTTCGATATCGCGGTGAAGGGCAGTTTCGCTGGCGAGGCACGGGACCGCCTGTCTACCGCAGTGCGTGGTCACTCCGATCAGGCTGCACGATCGCGCACGATGTCGTCTATCAAGCTCGCCTCATTGGTGATGGCCACGGGAGATCCTGACGAAGCGTGCTCGATCGGGTCAGCCGCGCTGACCCGTGCCAACGCACTGAGGTCGCGCCGCGCAGCCGAAGACGTCAGCGAATTGCGCCGATACGCTCGCCGGGCCGGTGTCGACGTCATGGCAGCGTCGTCGTGAGCGATGCGGATATCGCGCAGATCGCGCAGAAAGCCTGTGCAGCAGCGGGAATTGCCGCACCTCACCTGGTCCCGATCAAGGTGGCCGAGAACGGTATCTATCGACTGCCTGAGCATCAACTGGTGGTCCGTGTGGCCCGCGCCGGGCAATCAGCCGCAGCGCGTCGTGAACTCGAGGTGGCCGGATGGCTCCAGGACAACGCCGTCGCGGCTGTTCGGCCTGCGGGCACCGGATCGGATCTCGTTGTCATCGACGAGCGCCCGGTCACCTTTTGGCGCGAATTGGGCCCGCACCGGCCAGGCACCGAACGAGAAATCGCTACAGCGCTGCGAGCCCTTCACTCGCTGCCAGCACCCGGTTTCTTGAACGAAGTGAAGCCTTTTGTGCGCCTGACCGAGCGGATTGACGCCGCCGCCACCATTTCGCCGGACGACCGGCAGTGGCTGCGGGACCGCCTATCCGAGCTGCACGCGGAGTGGGCAGGCTTGGATCCAGGTCGGCCCTGGGGGCCGATCCACGGCGATGCATGGGAGGGCAATGTCGTCACCACCGTCGACCTGGGTGTGACGACGTTCCTGGACCTGGAGCGCGCCTCGATCGGGCCGCCGGAATGGGACCTGACCTCGACCGCGATCAAACACAGTTCATTCGGTTGGATTTCCACCTCGCGCTATGAGGCATTCTGGCGCGAATATGGCTACGACGTGACCACGTGGTCGGGCTTCTCACTATTGCGCGGAATCCGCGAGTTGCGCATGACGTGCATGGCGGCCCAAGCCGCTGGATCGAACCCTGCGCATACGGCGCAGGCCCAGCACCGTGTCGATTGCCTGCGAGGTCGAGTCGGGCCCCGGCCGTGGAGTGGCTGGGAGCCGATCCCGTGACCTACTCCGCTGATCTGCGACCTGTGAGGGTGCGGGAGATGGTTTCGACCGGCGTCCGGTCGGTCTGGCACAACTGGGCTGGCTGAGTGAGGTCCCGAGTTTGGCAATCCGACAGCCCCTCGAAATTGTTCGCCAGGCTGTAAAATCGATAGAGCGCATTAAGGTGATCCGCATTTCGCATCATTATCGATTAGTGTGCAGGTAGGGGTTTCACCGCTTCTGAGAATGGTGGGGTTACATCCACCGTGGTGGTTCGGAAACTTTCCCGGGAATTCCGAAGCAGCCCGGTCGTCTGCGCAGGAGAATTCGACCTATTCTCGGGGTTGTAGATTCTGGCTGCCTGGGTGGCTCGATGACAGTCGATCCGTGGGTCGTTCGGTGGTGAGGTTCCGTGCGTGACTCGGTGCGAGGATCAAAACCACCCACCCCAACACCCGGAATGCGCAGGTAGCAGGCCATATATCCGGTTGGATAGGAGCGGGGATTGTCTATACACAATGATGTATAGACATGCTCGTCCGGTGCCTGACCGGCACATTCGGCAACGTCCTGCGCTGCGCCTATTGCTCACGACTTCCGTACTGATTCGCCATTCCTTCCCTCTTACTGTCATTTCTTCTGCTCTGCCGGTCATTGTTGGACCGCGCTGTCGCAGGCACCGGGAAGGGTTCGCGCGAATCGCATCTTCATATTGCACTGTCGGACTCGTGCTTGTCCGGAAAAATTCCGGGAAATTCGTGCGCTTTTCGGGTTGTGAGCTCGTTCGAGGTCGAGCTAGCGTCGAGCCGTTCCCGGAATTCGCCGGGGAATTCGCATCAAATCCGAATGGCGGCCCCGCTGCACGTGTGCCGGAAACGGCGCACAAATTCGGAACGGATTTTCAGGAGCCGCAATGTCCACCACATCCACCACCGCTACCGCTGCCGCCGCTGGTCGCCTGCCGAACGGGGAATTGCGGCGGTTGGTAGCCGCCGCGCTGGCCGCCGAGCCGGTCCGCGAACAGTCGCCCCGGGAGATCGCCGCAGGGCTCGGTCGGTCGTCCGGTGCGGTCGGCAACGCCCTCGAGGCGTTGGTCAAGAGCGGGCACGCCGACCTCACCTCGGCGGCCCCGCGTCGCTACCGGGTCACCGCCACCACTGCCACCGCCGCCGCCCGGCCGCTACTGCCCCCGCCCCGGCGGCCCCTGCCCCCCGCAAGGCGAAACCGGCCCGCCCGACCAAGAACACCACCCCCGCCCCGGCCGCCTCCCCGGCGGTCCCGGCCCGCACCGGCAATGTGGTGGCCCGCCCCAACGGGCAGGACTACCACACGCAACCTCAAATCCATGAGCCGCCGGTGGCGGCGGCTGGCCGCCGCCCTGGGCCTGCCGGACGGGGTGACACCGCACAGTCTGCGTAAACACGTCGGTACCGAAGCGGTCGAGGCCAGACTCGACGCCACCAAAGTCGCCGACCAACTAGGCAACACCGCACGCGTCCTGCGCAACGCCTACGTCCGACGGCACCAACCACACGCCGACGTCACCGAACTGATCGGGAACCGACTCGCATCAGCGCTGGACGAAGTAGCCCGCCGCCGGGCCAGCTGAGACCACGCCGCGCCGTGCCCGGCGCGGCATTACGCAGAAGGGGCTGGCACCACCGTGAACAACGGTGGTGCCAGCCCCTTCGCCTCGGCCCATATCCGACTTCTCTCGCCACGCTGCGGCATGGAACCGCGCACACCCCGCCCGGGGCCGCCGGGGGAACCGGACCGCCCGGGACGGCGGCTGGCGTGCCGGACGGTGGCATCATGGCGGTAGAATGCCGGATCGTCGGTGAAACCGGATCGGGTACCGGGCGGGGTAGTTTGTGCCCGGTACGGTACGTGAACGGATTTCTTGACGACTAAGTGTCAACCGGACACCGGTAGGCCGATAGGTTAGGTGCCATGACCAGCGGGGGCACAACCAGTGAGCACATGGGTAACTCACCGGGAACGCCCAAAACACGAGCGGCACCCAACGCAGGACCTGAACGAAAATCCCGTGCCACCCAACTGGTACGGCCTGAATACCCGGAGAGGCGGAACAGCGCTCAGTCGTTGGCGTGCAAATCGGCGTTGAGTTCGATGCCGGTGCCCTTGCGGGGAACGACCTCGACCGCGCCGGTGGTGGAGTTGCGGCGGAACAGCAGGTTGGCGCGGCCGCTGAGTTCGGCGGCTTTGACCAAGGTGCCGTCGGGGGTGGTGACCTTGGTGCCCGAGGTCAGGTAGAGGCCGGCCTCCACGACGCAGTCGTCGCCGAGTGGGATGCCGAGGCCGGAGTTGGCGCCGAGCAGCGACCGCTCGCCGATCGAGACCACCGTCGTGCCGCCGCCGGACAGCGTGCCCATGATGGACGCGCCGCCGCCGATGTCGGAGCCGTCGCCGACCACGACACCCGCGGACACGCGGCCCTCGACCATGGACGAGCCGAGAGTGCCCGCGTTGAAGTTGACGAAGCCCTCGTGCATGACCGTGGTGCCCGAGGCCAGGTGCGCACCGAGGCGAACCCGGCCGGCGTCGCCGATGCGCACACCCGAGGGAATCACGTAGTCGACCATGCGCGGGAACTTGTCGATGCTGTACACCGTGACGGGGCCGCGGGCGCGCAGCTTGGTTCGGGTGATCTCGAACCCCTCCACCGCGGCGGGCCCGTGGTTGGTCCATACGACATTGCTCAGCAACCCGAACTGGCCCTCCAGGCTCACTTCGTGTGGCTTGACCAAACGGTGCGACAGCAGGTGCAGGCGCAGGTAGACGTCGTGCGCGTCGACCGGGGCGGCGGACAGGTCGGCGATCGTCGTGCGCACAGCGACCACGTCGACCCCGCGCGCCTCGTCGAACCCGAGCAGTGCCGCGTACTCGACGGGCGCCTCGTCCAGCCGCTTGGTGCCGGTCTCGGCGAACTCGCCCAGCCGCGGGTTCGGGTACCACGTGTCCAGTACGGTCCCGTCCGCGGTCACGTTGGCGATACCGACTGCTGCTGCTCCCTCGATGCTCACGTCACAAGAGATTACTGTGCTTGTTTTGCCGCGCCTTCGAGCGGTGTGCTCGCGGCCCTCTATGCCGCAAACCGGTAGCTGCGATACCAGTCAGTGACCTTGCTTGCACCGTCCTCCGCGCCGCGTCTCATGGGAACCAGTGCGGTCGGTAGGCGGCGCGTGGGTGGGTTTGGCAGCTATTGCCGGGCACCATCGGCAGGTATCCGGTGGCATAGGCGGCGGAGATCTCCTCCTCGGTAAGCGGGCGGTCGTCAACAGCGCGGAACTGCCATTTTCCGTTCTCGGAGCGGATCCAGCTGTCGGCGTCGATCTCGTAGACGCGCTGCACGGTGCCGTTGACACCGACGACGGCGTACCGGGCTCGAGCGCGCACTTCCTTGCCGATCAGCCACCACCCTCGGTCACCGTCGTATTGGTCGGGGACCCCGACCTCGCCGAAGGATCGGCCTGAGTCGTCGAATTCGTAGCTACTGTCGGGTCGGAAGATGACGACCGCGGCCTTCATCCAACCTCTCGCCCGTCGGCCCCAGCGCTTCTGCACCCCTTGGCGGGTGATGCCCATCGCGGACGCCACGTCTGCTATCTGGGCGCCGCATATCATGGCGGCGTCGCCGGTATCACTGATGATTCCGTCGATGTAAGTGGAGACGGCTTTTTGCACGGTTAGGCACTTCAGGTAAAAGGTTCTCTTCTCATCTCCCGTGAGGTTTCCGCTGTGGAGTCGCTCGGTGAAGTCGCTGGGGTCGTTCGGATCGACGAGCCGGATGGCCCAGTCCTGGAGAAGAAGGTTCACTGCATCCCCCAAACCGTCGTTGTCGTCGAAGAACAATTCGGAGTCGAGTTGATCCTTTGGCAGCCAGTGACCGCCCAGCACCCGAACCCGTCCCGCCGCCGCTGCGTCCATCGCCGCCCGCCTCAGTGGCGTCACTTCGGTGTCAGTCAGATCGGTCATCAACCGCCCCTTTCCGCCGTTCGGCTCCGACGCTTTCGCTACCGCTGCTGGACTGCGGAGTCACTCCGTACGGGTACGGTGTGGCAACATCGCGACCGACGTACTGCGGATGATGGTCAACTTGTCTGCGGTAGCTTGCCAGCGCCGGATTTATTGTGACGACTTCGTTATCGACCCTGGTGACGCCGTCGGCACGGCAAGGTCGTCCGGGGACACCGTTCTCCCCCGGGGCTTCGTTTCCCTGCACGACAACTAGCGTGGCGTGGAAGCAGGCACCCCACATCGGTAACCAATAGGTAGCGCGTGTGCGAACCCCGCCCCGGCGCGGCGGCTCGCACCGATCACGGCGCGGGTGCCATAGGCCGAGGCGCCGCGAACGAGTATCTCGCCAGTGATCCCGGCCGCCCGCGCGGTAGCGATTGCTTGGGCGACCATGCGGCCAACCCCCTTTAATCGAGCCGGTCTTGCCGGCACGCAACCGTCTTCCGGCGATCACCGGCGCTGCGTGCTCGGTACTGATGACCGCCGCCAGCAGCGTCGATGCTGTCCGCGCCCGTCCCCGCGATCTGCGTCGCGAGCTTCGGCGTCGGGTTCGCCGAGCCGGACCTGATCTGCGGAACGGCGATCGACACGTGATCCAGGCGGCGGCGATGGTGCTGGTCGGACGGACCTATTCGGTGGCGGTGCGGTCGGCGGACCGTGCGACGGATGCGCGGAGCGAACCCTGCTGGATGCGTCGACCTGAAGTTAGTTCGATGCGGTGGGGTGCGCGGGTGCGGGTGCGGGCGGTCGTAGGGTGAAGGGCGTGACCATCGACCTGCATGCCGACCCGATCACGCTGACCGCCGCGCTCGTCGACATCCCGAGCGTCTCCCAGGGTGAGGCGGCGATAACCGACAGGATCGAGCGGGCACTGCGGGAGCAGACGACCGGGTTCGAGGTGCTGCGGCACGGGAACGTGGTGCTGGCCCGGACGAATCGCGGATTGCCGACCCGGGTGATCCTGGCCGGGCACCTGGACACCGTTCCCATCGCCGACAACGTGCCGGGTCACTTCGCCGTCGGTCCGGCGGGCGAGCGAGTGCTCTACGGGTGCGGCTCGGTCGACATGAAATCCGGCAACGCGGTGTTCCTGCACCTAGCCGCGACCGTCGCCGAGCCGATGCACGATCTGACGTTGATTTTCTATGACTGCGAGGAGATCGCCGCGGAGTTCAACGGGCTGGGCCACATCGAACGCGACCACCCCAGCTGGCTGGCCGGTGATCTCGCGGTGCTCGGCGAACCGTCCGGCGGCTGGATCGAGGCGGGTTGCCAAGGAACGCTGCGGGTTCGGTTGAGCACATCCGGCGTCCGCGCGCACTCGGCGCGAGCGTGGCTCGGCGACAACGCGATTCACCGGCTTGCCCCGATTCTGCAGCGGCTGGCGGATTACCGGGCGCGTGAGGTCGACATCGACGGCTGTGTCTATCGCGAGGGGCTGTCCGGCGTCCGCGTCTCCGGTGGCGTTGCGGGCAATGTGGTACCGGACCTGGCCGAGATCGACGTCAACTTCCGCTTCGCCCCGGACCGCACGGTGGACCAGGCCGTCGATCACGTCCGCGAGGTCTTCGCCGGCCTCGACATCTCCTTCGAGGTATTCGACTTCGCGCCCGGCGCGCTCCCCGGACTGACCGCCCCCGCCGCCAAGGACCTCGTCGCCTCGGTGCACCGCCACGGCGGCGGCGGTGTGCGTGCCAAGTTCGGCTGGACCGACGTCTCCCGTTTCGCCGCCCGCGGCATCCCCGCTGTCAACTTCGGTCCCGGCGACCCCAACCTCGCCCACAAGCGCGACGAGCATGTCCCGGTCGACCAGATCACCAACGTCACCGCGATACTGCGCAACTATCTCACCGGCGCCGCGCGCTGACACCCGGTGGCCGCTGCGCGGTGGCTGCCTGCTACCGCTCAGGCGGAACTACGGGGTGCCGGATTCGCCACCGCATCCTCGCTGCGACACCACCTCCGCATGGCGATCGGCGTCTCGCCCGCCCTCTACTGGCGCACGTTTCACCGAGCAAAGGCACCCATCCACAACATTTGACAATTGCTCCCGGGGGTACGGCCGCCTTGCGGCCCCAGTTGTGGTCGGATAGCGGACGGTGGATCGTGGCGGCGACCGTACTCGGTTCGGCGGTGATATCCTGAACGCCATCGTTCTGAATATTGCTGCGCCGCATATTGGTTCGGCACTTGGTGCCGATGTAGTGGGTCGCGGTGTTGTCGTGGGCCACCCGTCCCTCAGTGGGAGTGCCTCCAGCCAGGCTCGTCCCAGAATCGATGCTGGCCCGAGTGGATCCAGAGGAGGTAGGGCATGCCCTACGAGCGAATCAAGGCCGATTGTGCAGCGATAGAGCGCGCCGCGAAGGAGGTGGGAGATCTTGGCGAAGGAGTCTGGAAAGCGGTCTCTCACGTGGAGGAGAAACAGAAGAACTACTTGGACGACTGCTTCGGGGACTGCAAATCCTCGCAACAGTTCCTCAACGGTCCGGATGGCTTCCGCGCCGGAGCGAAGATCTTGCATGAGATCGGCATGTCCCTTGTCGACTTTCTACGCGGAGGCGAGGGGCTCTCGAGCGGACTGGACGCTACGGCAAAGGTCTTCCGCGCCGCAGAAGACTTGTCCGCGGCGGAAATCGAGCATTCGGTCGGCGGCAAGGCGTAAGCGCAGAATACTGAAGACCACCACGCTGGATCGGGCTGCTCTGCGGTCGTAGGGCGAGCGGGGGATCGGATGACGAACGAGGCATCGATGGCCCGGCTGGCGGATCTGCTGGATACCGTCCAGGCCGGCATGAAATCGATCGAGAAAATGCAGCAGCATCGGGCCCTGTTGACCGGCGTCCGCACTGCGGCGAACAACCGTGTCAAGGTCACGGTCAACGCCGATGGCGCCGTGATCGAAACCAGGCTCACCGGCGACATCCACAAACTGGCCTATGACCGCATCGGGGATGCCGTCACATCCGCCGCGCAGGACGCTATCGCGGAAATGCGGCGCAAAACGACAGAACTGATCCGGCCGCTGCAGAAGCGCAAGCCCTTGGTGCCGAAACTCTCCGAACTGGTTCCGGGTGCCCCGGATGTTTTCGACCTCTTCGGGGGTACTCCCGGGTGCACTGAGGGTCATTCAGAACAAGCGCGTGTCGGACATCTCCGCAGGTCCGATCGTCGGCCGTCGTTGCGATATGCCGTGCCTGAAATAAGCATCACTGTCGTCGAGTAGCGGTGCTCTGTTTTAGTGGGGGTTCGTAGTGATTACATTGGAGATTCCGGGATGGTTGGCCGGGATTGCAGCGGTGTTGAATTTCGATTTCCTTGGTGAGGAACATATCGATGTTCGTGAAGGTGTATTGGCGGATGAGATCGGGAATTCTTATCTGGATAGCGCGGGTATGTTGCGGGAGTTGGTGCCGTGGCTGCGGGAGCTTCGGGATGAGGTTCCGGAATTTATCGAGGGTGCGGGTGAAGTCGCGCTTCAGGATAATTTAGATCTTTTGTTGAGTGGTGAGTATTCGCTGGATGTGCTGGCGGATGCGATGGAGCAGATGGGTAATTCCGTTCGGGATAGTGCGGCGAGTTTCCAGAGGGCGAAGATCATGCAGTTGATTTTTGCTGCGATGACTTTGCACACGATCTATACAGTTGTGGCGTCGTTGATGGCATCGCCGGGTGGGCAGGCGTTGGTTCCTGTGGTGGTGCCTGCCATCCAGGCGGTTGGCCGGGAGTTGGTGCGGGGCGCGTCGGTGAAGTTGACGGCGAATTTGGCGGCCGATGCCGCCCGGGCGTGGCTGAAGAATGTGCTGATGCCGTTGGTGAATAAGATCGCGGTGCCGCTTCCGGTGTTGGGGAAGATTCTCGGTAATACGATGATGAAAGGCGCGATTCTCGGGGGCAGTTTGCAGGTCGGGGTGCATGGCCTCCAGGAGGGGGCCGGCCAGATCGACGGTTGGAATACGTCGGAGATAGTGAACTCCGCGTTTGCGTACGCGCTCGCTTTCCCGGCGGGGCATAGGGCTGCGGTGGGGATGAGTCGGGTGGTGGCGGGGTGGTCGGGTCCGTGGTGGGTCCGGAAGATGACAGTGGGGGCGGTATCGGGGCTGGCAGGGGAAGCGGGGGGCTGGGCAGGGGGTATTGCGGCGCAGGTCATCTCAGGTGCGCCACGGATCGATACGACGGTCAGTTCGGCGAGTTTTCTGGCGGGTGTGAGCGAGGGGGTGCTCGAAGGGTCTCGTAGGGATAAGGGTGTGTCGATGTCGACGCAGGGATACCCGGAGTTGCCGTGGGTGGATCCGACTGCGCCGGCGAGGCCGGATCACGGGACGCCGGCGGAGGCGAAGGCCCTGAGCGGTCAGTTGATGCGTGCTCCGGATACCAGTTATGCGCAGGGTGCGAGTGAGGTTGTGCATCGCAAGGAGCAGGCGACTGTGGCGTCCAAAGTTGTGGGTGAGGTGGCGAAGGCGGGCAAGCCGGTGGTTGCGGTCCCAGTGGAATCTTTGCGCAAGCAATGGGATACGCCGATTTTGCAGGAGAACTGGCCGGCCGCGGCGGGTAGTGCCGCCTTGTCCGCGGGGGGTGGTGCATCGGCGGCACCGGAGGCGGGTGGGTCCGGTTCGTCGGGTGGTGCGGGGCGGTCCGCCGGTGGGGTCGGTGCCGGGCCTGCGGGTGGAGCGGATGCGGGGCGTGCCGGCGGCGGTCCAGCCGGTGGTCAGTCCGTCGGCGAGCCCGGCGTGGTGAATGTTGTTGCCAGAGGATCGGACATTCCGGTCGTGGTGGGCGACGGAGCGGGTTCCTCGGTGGGCGGCACCGGGCCGGGCGCTGTGGGGGGCACAGAGGTGGGGAATGGCGGTGGCAGCGATGAGGCGCCTGTGCCTGCGTCGCGCCCGGCGCCAGTTGTCTCGGTCGAGAACCCCGTGGTTGTCACGCCGTTGGCCGGGACGCTGGTTCCCCCGGTGGGCCCGGCGCCTGTGGGGCGTGCGGACACGGCCGGCATCGGGGATCTGGGAGCACTGGACTTCGACCCACACGGTGTCGCAATAGGTTCGGCACCGACCAGCCCGGTCCGGCCGCAGCCTACCTCCAGGCCGGTGGCGGGTGCCGGCCGCAGGCAGCAACCGGACGGTACCGGCCGAGATGACACGCGCACGGGTCGGGAAAGTTTCGGCGATGGTGGTACCGGTGCGACCGCTTGGTCCGAGAGCCCGGACAAACCCTTCACTATCCCGGCGTTCGGTACCGGGTGGATTCATGGGGGCGACGGGGCAGCGGCGCCGCCAGGTCTGACCGGTCCCGGCCCGGCCGGTGGCGTTTCCGGTAAGGCGGGCGGCCGAGGTGTTGATGGGCGTGTGCCCGTTGCCGACATCGCTGATGTGGTGGTGCACGGTGGCGATGGCGAGGCGTTGTCGCAGAACTTGCCGGCAGACCGGCCGAAAGTGCGCGGCACGGTGCCCGCCGGTGAAGGCGGCGGGAAGTACGAGCGCCCGGATGTGCCGTGGCCGCATGAGCAGAACCTGTGCGGTCCATTGACGATGCAGGACATCGGCGCTGTGACGGGCAGGGACGATCTCGGCGGGTTCACCGCTGGGTCCAGCGGGATGCTGGTCAGCCGCATCGAGGGGGTGATGGGCGGGCGCAAACAGGTTTTCACGGATATCGGCGAGGCCGTCGCCCGGCTGCGGGAGTGGGGCGCACGGCGCGATGCGGAGAACCCGGGCAGCGGCCGGGACGTGGGCATGCTGGTGTTCGATCCGACGTACACCAGAGAGGGCGGGGAACAAGGGGATCTCGGCCACACGTACTGGCTGGTCCGCCGGGTGGAGGCGGACGGGGCCGTGTGGATCGAGCTGCGCGACAAGGGCAAGGGGGTGTTCCGACCCAATTTTGTGCCCGCGCCGGAGTCGGCCGGTCGTGCGGTGTTCGGCATGTTCCTCGACCCCAACGGCGGGCGGGTGGAAGTCGCCGACGCATACGGCGTCGTGCGGACCAGCGACCGCGACTTCTCTGTCGGGGTGTCCGGCAAGGATCGGTCGGCGGGACGAGGGCCCGACGATGTAGACCCCGCGCGGTCGGACCCTACCGCTGAGGACGGATTTCTGGACTTGCCCATCGAGGAGCAGATACACCGAAACGGTCGCGGCCGATTCGAAATATCTCCGGAAGAGGCCCAGGAGCTGTATGAGCTGGTCGGGAATCGGGAACCGGATTTCGCTGGGACCGGTAATCGGGTGCACCTGGTCGACACAAACTCAGGCCCAGCTGTGGTCAGAACCAGTAAAAAACAACCGACGGTGGTTTTCTTGAAGAAATGGATGCCCGAGAACGCGGCCATAGAATACGCACGTGAGTGCGACGTGAGAACACCTAAGATTCTCTACGCTGGGGCGGACCCGACTACTGGCGGGGAGTTCACAATCATGCAATATATTTCCGGTGAAACGCGGGGTTTCGATGATCCCGAGCTGATGAATTGGTTACCAGATCTTCTGGATCAGGTGACGTCGATGTCCTCGCACCCCGTACCGGCAGGAATGGAACTGGACGTTCCAGGGTGGCAGCAGCAGATGATCCAGTATGCCGACGACGCGTATCACAACCTGCCACAGAATCATCTGTCGAAGCTCGATGAACTCGGGATCGGGCCGTTATCGGAGTATGTTCAGCCAGACCATAGTCGTTCGGGTGAACCGGTCGTCTTCGCCCACAACGACCTTTATCCACCCAACCTTCAGCTCGATGACCAAGGGAAACTGTGGATTTTTGATTGGGAATATGCCGGACCCGGTGATCCGCTCTATAATGCAGCGTTCTTCCTCGAGCGTGTGATATGGCAGGATGAAGCAACCCGTGCTCGGGCCACTGCGATGTGGATCGAGCGGATGTCTTTGAATCCTGCTGTTGATACCGAAGTAGCCCTTCGCATGTACGGCAGTTTCGAAGACTGGAGAGGAACGGTGATGAATGCTGAGACAATGCTGCATAGCTTTGCCGAGAACCCAAGCCTCTTCGAGGAGTGGGTCGACTGGTACCACACGCGATTGTCTCGACATTCCGAACCTTGGCCTGATATTTCACGGGATGAATTGCGCGCACTGTTCCGCAGATGGGCTGAGTTAGCCTGAATTTTTTGAGTCGCGGATTCGAAGCCATGCCCGTGCCTCATTGCTCGAGCGGTGGCAGCCTGATATTTTCAGTTGGGTTTTCGCGGGCGAATATTGCGCTCGGCCTGATTGTTCGTGAAGCCGCCCCTGAGACCTCGGGTGAAGTGCAATACCCGGTCCGCGCGAGCGGTCAACCTGTTCAACAACAGGTTGCGAGTTTGGACTGTTTGGGTCCTTCGCGGCGGGGATTGTCAGCCGCGACAGCAGGGCGTGTCGCCAGCGGTGTAGCAGCGGGTCGAGGACCTCGGCCGCACTCCTCGTCTGGTCCAACGCGCGGGCCTGGTGGGCGGCGGTATTGAGCTCATACAACATATCCGACGCGGCCTTGGGTCAGGCGTTGGTCGGGTCGGCGTCGGTGGCGGCGATCAGCTCCCGCGCGATGTGCGCACCGCACAGCGCATGGACCGCGCCAGCGTAGTCCATGCCGTCGTACACCGACAGCGGTCATGCACGCACACAACGCCAAAGCCTGGCAGGGGCCGCGCGGTCGACCCGAATCTCGCGCTGGAGGCGATGTGCTCGTCTTACATCGTGCTGGTGCTCGCCAGCAGATGCGACATCCGCCCGGAGCCCGGGGTGCGCCCCTGAGTGGCCCCGGCTGCGGTCTAGTACCGGACGGAGGATCGTGGCAGCGACCGTACTCGGTTCGGCGTTGATATCCTGGACGCCGCGGCTGTGAATAATAGGTTCGACTCTCGGTGTCGGTGTCGGTGTCGGTGGAGTGGGTCGGGGCGCTACTGTGGCGTGGCCGTGGGCCGTCCTTCCCTTCGGTGGGAGTGCCTCCAGGAGGGTTGGTGCCAGAATCAATGCTGGCCGAGTGAATTCAGAGGAGGTAGGGCATGCCCGCGGAACACTTCAAGGCCGATTACGCAGGGATAGAGCGCGCCGCGCAGAAGGTGCGGGATCTGGGCGAAGGCATCGAGAAAGCGGTCTCTCGGGTGGAGGCGGCGCACAAAAAGTACTTGGACTACTGCTTCGGGGACAGCAAATCCTCGCAACAGTTCCTCAACGGTCCGGATGGCTACCTTGCCGGAGCGAAAGTCTTGGAGGACACGGGCAGGTCCCTTGTCGACTTTCTACTCGGAGGCGAGGGGCTCTCGAGCGGGCTGGACGCTACGGCAAAGGTAGCCCGCGCCACAGAGGATTTCTCTGCGGGGGAAATCGGGCATTCGGTCCGCGGCAAGGCGTAAGCGCAGATACTGAAGACAACCACGCTGGATCGGACTGCTCTCCGGTCGTAGCGGCGAGCGGGGGATGGATTGACGAACGACGCATCGATGGCCCGGCTGGCTGACCTGTTGGATACCGTCCAGGCCGGCATGAAATCGATCGATAAAATGCAGCAGCAGCGTGTCCTGTTGACCGGGGTCGGCACCGCGGCGAACAACCGCGTCAAGGTAACGGTCAACGCAGATGGCGCCGTGATCGAAACCAAACTCACCGGCGACATCCACAAACTGACCTACGACCAGATCGGAAATGCTGTCACGGCCGCCGCGCAGGACGCTATCGCGGAAATGCGGCGCAAAACAGCGGAACTGATGCAGCCGCTGCAGGAGCACAACCCCCTGGTGCCGAAACTCTCGGAACTAACTCCAGGTGCCCCGGATATTTTCGACCTGATTCCTAAACCGCCCGAGGCATCGCTCGCGCCGCCCGATTCACCGGACTGGAAGGCCGCGGACGCTGCCGAGTTCACCGATGTCGAGCAACAACGCTCCGTTTCGCGGTCTCGAGTAGCGGATCTGTCCGGTTCGCAAGCTCAGGTGGTTGCGGACGCTGCCGAGTTCACCGACGTCGAACAGCGACCCGACGTTTCGCGGTCGCGGGTGGCCGACTGATCAGGGTGTAGCGGGGTGTCACTGACGAGGAAGTCGCGAGCATCGTGGCGTCTGGCAGGTGGCGGTGACAGTACTTCGACGACACAGGCCTGCGGCACGCCTTGGAACCTGGTAAGAGAACCGATCAAGGGCGGGACGGCTCACTCGACCAGGTGTACTCACACACGAATTCATCACGGTTGACAGCCTTGCCGCACCCACCAGTGCCGACCATTACCTGATCTCGACCGATCTAGACGTCTCGGAGCGTATCTGAGAACTCGGGTGTGTTTTGAGGTTATTCGGTTCCGATCCTTATCTTCGGGGTCGTGTCCGGCTGTGGTGCGGCGCGTTCGACCGGCCGCTGTGAGATTGGGCAATGTGTTCACACGTTACGGCGGGCAAGCGCATCATCGAGCGAAACGACGTTGCGTGCGGCGAACTTGCGGCGGGCGCGAAGTTCGGCCCGGGTCCGCGGCCGGTACTTCGGTACTCGACCGCAGCCGCACGGTTCGAAACCCTCGTAACGCAGTCCGGCGCCGACCACAGCAGCCACTACCGACCAAGCTCGGGTGTCACGGCGAGGCGGCGCCGCGAAATCATGTCCGGCACACCGCATTGGTGTAGCGCACCGCGGACAGCGGTGCGCTACACCAGCATCGAGGGGGTGACGCTTGAACGACACCCGGCACGCCGCGCACACGTAGTGCAATTTGTAGTGCACGAAAGCGTAGGTACACATCAAGCGACGATATCCCAGACTGTTCCGACCCTGCCATCGCTTTCCGCCAGCGCTGGGCGGGCCCCGTTGGCCGACCTTGGGCGCTACTCGAGCCACTTCCGCCGCCGGGCAATCACGCCCGCTGTGGCGGACGGCCGCGGCGGCTGATCTGCGAGGCGGTCTTCTGCCTGGTGCGCTGCGGAATCGCGTCGACGCAGCTGCCGCATGATTTCCCGCCCGCAAATCCGTGTATGAAATCTATCGGCGGTGGACGGAAGCCGATGTGTGGCAACGAATTCACGATGTGTTGCGTGGTGTGAGGGTGGCTGCTGCCACCTATTGGCTACGGATGCTCGAACGCTACCTATCCACCAATACTGGTAATCCCTGTCTTCGGTCGGCGAGGTCTGACCGCTTTCGTGGGTTTGCGCTGTGAGCTGTGATGAGGAACTGAGGCGATGGTCGGTATGACTCCTGGCGTCGTCGCTGTCTACGACACAGGTTCGGGAAAGTCGCAGCGCGGCGCGGGATTCCGGTGGACCTCATGTCGGGGAGTGACTCGCACTGTCGCCGATCCATGGGTATATCCGCTGGCGTGGTGGTGGTATCGCGGCGGCCACGGATGTTCCGGTGCGGTGTATGGGAGGGGACCACTCGATGGTGCGGTCGCCGATGCTGTCGACCATCGCGGTAGGCGGGGTGTCATTGTGCGTGTCGAGTTCTTGCTGGATCTGGTTGTCCGGTCCGCTGGTTGCGGTGGTCGTGGACACCGCCGGATTCACTGGCATCGGGTGGCAGCGCTCCGTTTCGCGGTCGAGAGCGGTCGGCGCATCTCGATGACGATGGTGGTCACGGGGGCACTGGCGAGCACATCGCGGGTAGGCCATGGTGTTCGACGGGTGTTGAATGGATGTGATATCAGCCCATTACCCGCGGGCTTCTTCTGCCGGGCGATGATGCCGTATCGGGGTGTGGATATGACCGGGGCCGGGGTCGGGGGGTTGCGGTGATCACCTTGGAGATTCCGGGATGGTTGGCCGGGATGGCGGCGGTACTGAATTTCGACTGGACCGGTGCGGAACATATCGATGTTCGGGAAGGTGAATTAGCCGACGGAATCGGAAATTCTTGGCTCGATAGCGCGGGGATGCTACGGGAATTGGTGTCACTGCTACGGGAAATCCGAGACGAGGTCCCCGAATTCCTCGAAGGGGAGAGCGGGGCCGCGGTCCAAGAGAATCTAGACCTGTTGCTGCGCGGCGATTATTCACTGGATGTGCTGGCGGACGCGATGGAACAGATGGGGAACTCGGTCCGGGACAGTGCGGCGAGTTTCCAGAGCGCGAAGATCTTGCAGCTGCTTTTCGCCGCGATGACCTTGTACACGATCTATAAACTTGTGGCGTTGTTGATGGCGACACCGGGCGGGGCGGCGTTGATCCCCGTGATGGTACCTGCCGTTCATGCGATCGGCCGGGAGTCGGTGCGGGCCGCGTCGGTGAAGTTGACGGCGAATTTGGCGGCCGATGCCGCGCGGGCATGGCTGAAGAATGTGCTGATGCCGCTGCTGAAGAAGATCGCGGTACCGCTTCCGATGGTGGGGAAGATTCTCGGTAATACGATGATGAAAGGCGCCGCGTTCGGGGGCAGCCTCCAGCTCGGGACGCAGGGCCTGCAGAAGGCGACTGGTCAAAGAGACCGTTGGAACACCTCGGAAATGGTGAGCTTCACGCTCTCCTACGCGTTAGCCTTCCCGGCGGGGCACTGGGCCGCCAAGGGGATCAGTCCGGTGGTGGCGGGGTGGTCGGGTCCGTGGTGGGTACGGATGATGGCGGTCGGGGCAGGCTCAGGGGTAGCGGGAGAAGCGGGAGGTTGGGCGGGGGGCATCGCAGCGCAGCTGGCCTCGGGTGCACCACGGCTCGATACAACAGGGTTCGGTTTGGCCAGTGTCCTGGCGGGCGTGGGCGAGGGGTCACTCGAAGCGGTCACCGAGGGCAAGCGCGCGTCGATGTCCGGGCATCCGCAACTACCGCGGGTCCAGCCGACCGCGCCGGCATTGAAACCCGATCACAACACCCCCGCAGCGGCGCAAGCCCTGAGCGGCCAGTTGAGGCGTACTCCGAATGATCCGGATATCGGTTATGCGCAGGGTGCGGGTGCGGGGCCGGAGGTTGCGTATCGCAAGGAGCAGGCGACCGCGGCGGCCAGGATTGCGGACGAGGCGCCGAAGGCAGGCAAGCCGGGGGATCCTCCGGCCCCACGGGAATCGTTGGGCAAGAGATGGGTTTCGACGCCGAACCCGCAGGAGAACCGGTCGGCCGCGGCGAGCAGTGCCGCCCTGTCCACCGGGAGTGGTGGTGTATCGACAGCGACGGACGCGGGTGGGTCCGGTTCGTCGGTCGGTGCGAATCGAGCTGCTGGTGGGGTCGGTGCCGGGACTGGGCGTGGAGAAGACACGGTGCATTCCGACGGCGGCGGTCGAACCGTCGGCCCGTCCATCGGCGGGCCCGGTGCAGCGGTGAATATTGCTGCCGGACCACACCGCCCGGTCGAAGTGGGCCACGGTCCGGCTTCCTCGACCGGCGAGCCGGATACTGCAGCGGGCAAACAGGCCGGCGATGGCAGCGAAGAGACGTCTGCACCCGCACCGAGCCCGGAGATTGTCCCGGTGGGGAACCCCGCCCGCGATGCGGTAGGTACGCCGGTCGCCGGGACACCGGCCCTCCCGATGGCGCATGCCGCCGTCGAGGTTGAAGGCACAGTCGTCCCCGGGCACCGCGGCGAACCAGACTCCGCCCCAAACAATGCCGCAACAGCTCCGGCACCAACCAGCCCGCTCTGGTCGATGCCCGCCTCCAAGACGGGTAACAGCCACCGGCAGCGTCTACACGACGACAGCCGAGATGACACACACACAAGTCCACACGACAGCCCGGACAAACTCTTCACTATCCCCGAGTTCGACACCGGGTCGATTCTTGGCGGCGACGGGGCAGCAGCGCCGGACCTGACCGGCTCTGACCTGTCCGGTGCCGTGGTATCCGGCGTGCAGAGCGGTCGAACTATTGATAGGCACACCACGAAACCACCGAAAGACCAGGGCGATGGCCTGACTGCGCCGGAACAACCGTCGGCCCAGCGACATCAGTCCCCCGGCATGGATGGCGGTGGCCGACCGGATGGGCTTCTGGAGGGTGCCGGGCTGTGGGACGAGCTGGGAAGGCTGGGCGACGTCGGTGACATGCTGCGCGAGGAGGCCGTCGTCGTGGGCGACGCCGCCGTGGAAGCTGCGCTGGGTCAGCGACCGCCCGGACAGGACGAGATCATCGAATTGTCGGTGCCTGTGAGTATGTATCGGCGGATTGCGGCGCAGTCGGAGTGGACGCCGGTGCCGAGTACCGGCGACGAGCACCCGCATCGGCTGGTCGAAGGACGTTCCACCCGCCGGTGGCCGAGACGTGTCGAACGCCGCCCGGTGCTCGGGCACGGCCGGTTTCGGGTTTCGGTGGGGTGGCAAGACCTGGTGAAGCACAAAGACCTGCGGCGCCGGGCATGGCGGACGTCACACGGGTTGCGCGTCGCCGGACTGCCCGACTACCGCTGGAAACGCGAGCGAGACCTGCCGGTCGATGTCGAATCCGCCCAGTGGGTGAAGGATTTCCTGCTCAGCAGGACGTGCGCGCCGCTGCCGGTGGAGGTGCTGTCTCGGGAGATCACCGAGGTCACCGGAATTCTGCGTACACACTTGTCCGCGGAAGCTATCCTCTCCCCCGACGTCCAGCGGGCCATCCGGCTCATCGCGGAGGGCTTGTACATCAACCGGACGTTGTACGGGGACTCTGATATCGGGCGTGTGAATCAGATTTACGGTTCGTTCGAATTGTCCGAGTATCAGGTCGGCGCTTTCTATCACAACGGTTTCGGCGTCGCCGAGGACCTGCACAGAATTCTGGACAACGGCATCCAGCAGAAGGCAGATATCGGCGACATTCTGTTGGCGATGACCGCCGACGCGTGGAGCGACATTGTCTACGGTGGCGGACGTCGAAGCAACAACCCGGAGGGATACGACGAAAAGGCGGCGGCTGAGCTGCTTTTCGAGCGTGCTCAACTGCACGGGTACGACCTGTCTACGGCGGCAGTTCTGGGATTCGCGGTGAACGCTACCGCATTCGACGAAACCACCGGCCGACAGGCGATCGAGTCTCCCGACGAGTTGTTGTGGCGGTGGCTCTCCGACGAGTCCATGCACCCTTTGGCTCTCCGCATCGGTCGCTGGGTGGCAGGGGCGGACCTGCAGACTTTGTCGGAGCCGGATGCCCTGGTCGGCACCATTGCGCTGGCGGCCGAGGACCTGATGTCACGACGCTACAACGAGGAGCGGGTATTCGGCCGTGTCCTGGCCCGAGTGGGGATTCGGGTCAGCGTCATGGGCCGATTGGGAAAACGAATCAGCCAACTCGAGGAAATGTTGCGGCTGGCCGACAAGTATCGCCACCTTCGACCGGGCGGTATCGGCGCCGACGGCCCGACGGTCAGGCAGGCGTTTATCGCACGGCTGCGAGGCAACGCCGGGTTCCTCGACCCGGACACGGGTTATCGCTATCCCGACGGCTGGGTTCTGGGCAATCGCGATATGCGCCGTGACCACGCCGCGAAGATACGTGAGATCGCCGACAAGCTCGACAACGATCCGGACTACACGCTGGTGAATGCCCTCGAGGAGGCGCAGGAGCATGCCAAACGGATGGGGGAGAAGTACGGCGGTTTCCGCGTGCAGCGGGTGGTGCGGCCCGGGGCGCAGCCGTGGAATCCGATGGCGCCAGGGCGCGATGATGGTTCCGGTCCCGAGGCGGGCGGGATTGTTGGTGGTGACGGTTCGGATGTTTGGCGGGAATCGGGTGTTGCTCCTGGCGGGACGCGAGCGGTCGAGTGTTTGGTGAAGGGACTCGAGCGTGTGCGCGCGAACACCGGCAACACCGGCGCGGTGGGTGATCTGAGGCCGGGGGAGATCGGTGCGCGGGGTGTGTTTCCGTTGGCGGCGCAGCGCGCCAGCAAAGGCGAGTTCTGTGAGGTGGGGGCCTGGGGGTTGTTGGAACAGCGGCTGCTGAGGATGGAGCCGGGGGCGACATTCTTGGTGGTCCGGCAGTTGGTGGATGCTGATTCGCACGAATTCGGCTTGTCCGACAGGGGGCCGGGTTCGCACGTTGTCGTGTTGTCGCACAGCAAGGAGTACCGGGGGAAACTGGAGTTCTTCGATCCGGACTTCGACCTGCCGTGGGTGTATAATGTCGGGCAGCGCCCTGCGGATTTGGATCTGTCAGAAGACGGGGACAAGGTCGCGGTTCTCTACGACCACCAGGGAGTGGTTCACAAACTGCCGGGTCGACCCGTTCTACCGATGTTCCCGGTCGGCCAGTCCATGGACACGAACGACGACCAGGTGCGGTTTCCGCTGGATGAGGCTACGGGGGCCGGTGCGTCGGCTGCGGTGGTTGATGGTCCTCTTGTCAGGACTGCTCCGAGAGACGGATCACCACCCGGCGCCAGCACTGCACCAATTCCGGCGATTCACGACGGCCGTGTGACTGTTACGGATGAACTGGCGGAGGTGGAGGGCCGCCGCGACGAGTTGCTGTCGAAGCTGGGTATGCGCGGTGTGCCGGGCGAGGCGCCCACGGTGCCGGTGCGTGCGGCGATTGCCACTGCGCGCGAGCAGCTGGAGGCCATGCGGGCGGAGTTTGCGATCAGGATCGGTGACGTCCCTGTCGAGGATCTGGACAAGATCACCCTGTCCGAGCTGGGAGGGCTGCGGGCGATCGATGATCGGGACAGGATCAGGTCGCGGCTGGCCGAATTGACTCAGCTGGAACAGATACTGGACCGGCACCAGCAGCTGATGGCGGAGCTCGGCGTACCGGAGCCGGCACTTCTCGTGTCGGTGCCCGTGTACGGGACGGTGCGTGGGGTGGAGAACATCCGCCCGGATGTCGAGTTGCTCGACTTGCGCATCAAGGCTCTGACCTTCGAAATGAGCGAGCTGGACCGGGAGTTGGGTGTCGGTGACGTGCTGTGGCTGCGCCCGGATTCCCCATGGCTGGTCGAGTTGCGCCGCCGTGCCGAGGCGGATCGGCGTGCGTTGGCCGACGAGTTGTCGGTGGACCCGGCGACGCTGGCCGGTATCGGTCCGGAGATCCTCCCGGATGGTGCTAAGCGATGGTTGCGGAGCGATAGCCTACGGAACACATCGCTGGCCGGTGTATTGCTGGCGCTGGCGCAGCGGCGCACGGCGATCGAGCGCCGCTTGCGGTTTGTTGAGCTTGTCGCCGAACGGCATCACGCGAGGGCGGTGTTCGACCGGGAGATGTCTCGGCGCGCCATGGCCGACGAGCAGGTCGTGGCGCAGGTCCTGCGGCGGAGCGGCTTGACATCCCAACGATGGGAGCGGGTGAGCGAGCATGTGTTGCATCTGCGGACCGCCGAGACGGAACGCGATGTGCTGGTGGTGTTTACGACTGCGCACCGCCCTGATGCGGTACTCGACGCTTTGGGCGACAACCCGTCGTATGCGAGTGTTTTGGGCCCGAATCCGCCGTACCAGGTGGTGTTCGCCCGGCCCAAGCTGGACACCAGCAGGCCACGCCGGTCGGGCGAGGATGTCGGTATCGAGATCGATGAGGTCCAGACGCTCGAGCCGCGGTACCAGGAGCCGGACCACACCCAGATTCGTGCCGTTCTGCTGGAGGCGTATCTGGATCACCGCGCTGAGGGGAAGCTGTCCGGTGTTGGGTTCGACAACTGGATCGCACCGTTGGGGCGGGTCGACGCCCGGACTACCCTCGCCGTTCTGGCCGGTCGGGTCGGTGCAGGGCCTCATGATCCGTACAGCGCTCAGAAAGTGGCTCGCAAACTGGTCAGCGGGGAGATCAATGGTCGGTACCTGGTCTACGAACCCCCGAGCGGCGGGCTGCGCGGCGGGCATAGTGTCCGCATCGAGATCGCCGGGTTCCCGATCGATATCGTGATGAACCGCGACAGGGACGGTGTCTATCGAGTCGTGTACCGCAGCTTTGGGGACGGGAACGGTCCCAGCCAGGTGCTGGCGGCCCGATTCGGAAACTTGCGGACCACCAGCGAGCGCAAACTGGCGGGCGCCGTCAAATCCGCGCTGCGTGATCCGGATGTGGAAATCGCTGTGGCACAACCGGATACCGTCGAATCCGGGGTGGACAAGCAGCCACGGTCAACGGAAGAGGTCCGCCCGGACCCGGCCTGGAAGGTGTGGGAACCGGGCGCCGGTCGAGGCGCCTGGCCGGCGGCTGTCGCCACCCGGCTGCATCATCCCGAAGCGCGGTTGGCCGCCGGGGTGCTGGCCGCCCGCGATGTCATCGCCGCGGAAGGAGGGTTCCGGCTCGGTGAAGGCGTCACGCTCGTGCTGGGCAAGGTGCCACGAATCGTGGTCGCTGCCCCGGTGGCGGATCTGGAGTCGGTGTTACGGCGTGCGACCGCGGCGACGAGCAGCCAACTGGCCGAGGCCGGTATCACGGTGATCTACCACCATGTTTCGGTCGACGACCAAGGCCGGGTCACCGTCGGTCACCTGCCGCGATCACCGAAATCCGAATGGTCGAAAGAACCCGCGGTCTACTACAGCTGGGAGTACTGGCATTTGGGTGCTGCTGCCTGGAATGCCGCAACAGAGGCTGGTCTGGCGCATCTGGACACCCGACCGGTCGTGACTGACCCGGTATTCACCACCGCCGACGGCGACACCGACTGGAGGCCGCCACTGGCGCAGGTCGCGCAGCACGTGCAGGCCGCGACCAGCGAACTGCTCGCTGCCTTCGAGGAATCGCCCACGGCGGTGGCGGCACAATCGAAGACGCAGGCGCCTGCTGCCGGGACTGCGGCGCGGCGTGAGGGTGACGATGAGGACGACCCGGTCTTCCGTCAGATACGGAGCCGAGTATTCGGCCCAGGGGCGGACCCTGCTGCGCGGGCAGCATGGCTCCGCGAGCTCGTGGAACTGACGGACCTGGGCTACGGCGAATTGGCGGACTACTTTTTCGAGCGCGTCGTGGAACTGCCGGAATTCGGGGATCACGACAATCCGCTCGGGGCGCGATCGAACAAGCCGTATGCCGGTCTTTCTCCGAGGATCACAGGGCGGCCGGATGTCAGCGGGCCGCAGCCCTCGAAGTTCGCCGCCCTGGTCACGGTCTTGGGAGCACTGGACTTGACCCGCGACGATTCCGTGTGCGACATCGGCGCGGCCCTCGGTAAGGCCTGCCTGTTCTTCGCGGCGTTCACCCCGGTCAATCGGGTTGTCGGGATCGAGATAGAGCCCGAATACGCGCTTGATGCCGCTGCGCGCGCAAGCAAGCTGGGCTTGGACGTGGAAATCGTGAACGCGGACGCGCTCGATGCGGCGCTTCCTGACTGCACAGTTTTCTACCTTTACAGCCCGGTCCGCTGGAAAGCGAAGGGAGAAGCAGTGGGCATGCTTGTGGATCGACTCGCGGAATTGGGTGCTCGAAAGCATATCCGTGTTGTTGTCACGGGTATGCCCACGCAGCTGCTCCTGTTGGAAAAGACCGGTGTATTTTCGGCGGAGCCGGTCGGGGACTCGGCCGATTGGATCGTGTTCACGAGCCAACCAGCCGTACGCGAGCTCGACCAGTCGGGGGACAGCGGCCATGATGTCGCGGATGCGGTGACCGCTGATGGCCGCGATGAGCCCCCGCTGCCGGGCGTGAACGTCAACATGTCGGCGAATGGTCATGCCGATCGCGAGACGCCGCCTAGGAACGACTCGGATCCCGCGCTTGTCCGACGTGGCGGGTCGGTTTTGTCGGGGCCCCCATCCGGTGACGGCAGTCCCGACGACGGTGTCGACGCGGTGAATTCCGCGACAGAGGGTTCTGTCGATCCGATCGGCCAGCTGGATCAGCAGGCCACGGCGATGGAGGAGGCGCAGGCCGCGTCGAAAGGTGAGCTGGATCGATTGGCCGAGATGCGGGGTGGGGATCCGCAGTCCTTGCACCTGGGCTCGGCGGAATTGAATACTCTGAAGCGCGAGTTCGAAATCAAGACCGCAGAGCTGACTCGGCTGTTCCGGAAGGGGTGGCCGCCACGGCCGCAGCTGTCTCGGGTGATCGATAGTCTGCAAAACGGATTGCGGGCTCTGGGCCATGCGGGCTGGCAGGATTTCACGCAAAGGCTGAGAACAGGTGGGCTTGTCGACTTCGAGAGTCGCGCGATCGTTCGTGGGGTTAATTTCGAGGTCTTGGTCTCGACATTGCAGCTCGACCACAGGCGTACTGGTCGTGCTCATTACCATTACCCAGACTTGGCCAAACTGTTCGGGGTGACGGAGCAGAACCTGCAGCCGGGCGGTGAGGTCGTCGCGGGTGGGGATCCATTGGCCGAGTGGCGGCTGCTGGGTGCGACCGCGGGATCCAGTGATATCGGGAAACTGGTCAATGCGGTAACGGCTTACCTCGAGATCGGCCGGATGCTCGAGCTTCCTTTCGAGCTCGAGCGGATGGGGATGGAGATCGGTCGGCTTCGTGCGGAGCAAGCCCGACTCGAGTTGGCCGGTCTCGAACGGCAGCGTGCGGCGTCGGTCGAGGGGATCGACACGGACGATGATCTGGACTCGCGGATCAGTCGACTCGAACTGGCTCACGCCAAGGCCCGCTACCACCAGCAAGGATGCCGGTTGCGGTTGGTCGCCGCGGAGTTCGGTATCGATGCACGGCCTTCCAACGCATGGCGAATGGTGCAGCAAATCGAGGCTGTGCGAGCCGACTCGCGGTATTCGCGGAGTGACGTCGAGAAGTTGGTCAGTGCTTTCGAGGACTATAAAGATGCGGCTGCGACCCTCGACCCACGTGTTCGTGAATCGATGGCCATATCATCGCTGGAGCGGGCCGATTCCGGTGCTTCAGAGAACGAAGCAAGGCAGCTACAGCGACAGTCGAACGCCATCGAGCCTGTCGCGGACGTGGATGCGATGGTTCGCCGGCTCGACGAGCTGACTCGGGTCCGGAACCTGCGGGACAGATGGGCCGAACTGTGCGGCGTGAAGCCGACGGAGTTGAATTCGAGGCTCGAGTCGTTACGTCGTGAGTTCGCTGCGCTGACAGAGCAACTGGCCGGTACCTCCCCCACGGGTAAACCCACCGTTGGATCGGTGCAGCGAGCCAAGGATGAGTGGGATACCGAATGGGGGCGACCGACGGGCGGAACGAGAAAGGATTGGGACCGGGCTTCTGAGATCTACCAGAAGCGACACGATGCGGTGCGCTACCGAAATCTGCACTTCCTACTCCAGTACGCCGACGAGTGCATCCGCTTAGGTGCACAGCTGGGCCAGATTCCTCCTGTGCACGATCAGATGGTCGCGGAGCTAGAAGGGAATTCAGCGGAACGCCAACGCGGGCGCCCTGACTGGGTGTCGGTAGGTGATCCGCAGGTATATGAACCGACCCAGGCGACCAACGCCGAGTTGCATAAGTGGGGCCGGCGGATCACCGAAGCCGCGACCAAGCGCAGTCGGGTGTTCGACAATATCGTCGAGCGGGCTCGCCTGCTCGGAGTGGAGGATCCGGACAACCTGAGCCCGCGTGAGCTGAAGACGGCTGTTGCTCGCCTGATCGCCGAGTACCAGGACCGGGCCCACACATTCCGGGATCAGCCGCCGCTGTCCAACCAGAAAGAGAGGGCGGAAGCCGAAGCCTTCCACGTCGAAAATCTCGGCAATGACATTCTGGAGTGCTTCAAATTATTCGATTACGCGTACGCCGCCGAACGCACCGTGCGCGCCGAGGCGGCAACGGCGATCGCGCATGAGTTGATCCAGCGGGACGTAATCGAGGCGCAGGGGGGACGACAACTGGCCCCTGGTGTGGCGGTAGTGGAGGCCGACGGCGAACCGCCGCAGGTGTTCGTGGTGGGACCGGTGTCGGGCCTGGATCGAGTACTGGAAAAGGTGGCGCCAGAGATCCGCGAAGAGCTGACACGCCGCAACGCCCGATTCCACTACCGCCATGTCGTCATCGACGCGCACGGCGGGTCGTTCGTCCACGCTGTTCGGCCGACCCACCACCACGTGGAGCCGGGCCCGCACATCGTGCCCGAGTCACAGACCTCGCACATCGCGGAGGCCGGTGGCGAGCAGGCGGGGAATGCGGCGCACGTCATCGAGCGGGAGCCCGCCGAGGGCTCGGTCCATCGTTCCCTTCCGGGGGTGGTGTTGTCGCCGGAAGGGCTTCGTGAGTACGAGGACGTGGTGCGGCTTGTGGGCAATGCCGCCGAACAGTTGCGGGTGTGGCGACAGAAGCGCGATGCCCTCGCCGACCGGCTCGGTGTGTCGAATCCGGGCCGGCTGGGCTTGGGTGCCGATCCCGAAGCCCGCCAACAGGCATTCGTGGAGCTGTGGGAGCCGGTGACGGTCCGTCGGGAAGCTGTGGCCGGCGAACTCGGTATAGACCCGATGGAGTTGGAATCGGTCTGCATGTCGGACGCTGATGCCTCGGTCCGAGCCGAAATTCTTCAGCGGGAGTCCGACATTCGGGAGTTCTTCGATCTCGTCGAGCAGCATGAACAGGTGGCAACCGCCATGTCGGATGCCCGGAGTGCGCGAGACGCGGTGCTCACGAGCCGCGTCGTCGCGGCGGAGCTCGACAGCAGGGGCGACGGGCAGCAGTGGAACAACGGCGTCGGGTATTTCCCGGATCCGGCGGGCGGTGCGGGCGGCGTGCTGGTGGTCGCCGTGCCGAAGGGCGAGCATATGACGACTCTGCTCGCTTTGGCGGAGGATAATCCGCAGTTCGCGGATGCGTTGTCAGCGCACGCGGCGACGCTTCTGCTGTCGTACGGGTCGAGCGTTCCGGATGCTAGCCGTGTGATGTTCATGGTGTCGCACGCGGCGGCAGAAGGATCGACCGATTTCCATGCTGCGGTCGTAACGCTACGGGAGCGCGACGGGCATCGGCTTGCGGGAACGGTGCGACTGCGTATCCCACATGGCGACAACGCAGGTTCCGACGAGGGTGCGCAGTTGCGTGTGGTGTTGTGCGGCGGACCCACTCGAGTCCAGGACCTGAACCTTGTGATCGAGGGGCTGGCCGGCCACTTGTCAAAAATCTCGGCCGCTGAGATGCAGGCTGGCGTCGCCCAGGTTGTGCAGGCAGGGAAAGCCTCCGTGGGCGGAATCGAGACCGGGCGACTGGAAATCGCTATATCCGGACCAGCGGGACGACGGGAAGTCGGCATATCGGTATTCCGCTACAACGAACCCGATATGGACGATTCACCGATCGCCCATGTGGTCATCCGCGAGCGGACCGATGTTTCGGCGTCGGTTGCCGTCCTATCCCACAACGACAGTCCCCTGGATGACGAGGCTGCCGAATGGCTCACGCGCGCACTTGATCTGGTGAATGGTGAGGTCGAGCCCGATGGTCGTGTGTTGGAGCGGACGTCGGCGCAGGTCGCGGCGGCCCAGCTCGAGTTGATGAAGCTGGGCCGCGAGCAACTGGTGAGTGTATCGGCGGTCAACTGGTGGTCTGACGAAGCGCTGGTGCTCTCTGCCCGCGCTCAGGTGGAGGCTGTCGAGCAGTGGTATCAGGAGCTGAAGAGCAGCGAAACGAGCACCGCCGCAAGCGGGTTGGTGTTCGATTACGCCCGCATGTTGGGCAATCTGCCGGGCATTCCGACGCCGGTGCGCAATGCGATCAATCAGTGGCAACTACATCAGGATGTGAGTCGATGGGGGGATGCGCCAGGTCGAGGGTTCGTAGACGCGATAGGTCTTGTTCAGGAGGCGGAGGCGCGTTGTCCGCTCGGTACGCAGGTCAGTGTGTTGTCTTATCGAGTGAGTCACGAAGCCGAGCCGCGGGTGACCGAGCTGACGATAGTCATCGGAGACTTCGACGCTGCCCATTGTGAGGTGCATGTCCTGCAGGGGAGATCGTGTCCCGATCTGCTCGAGTATGCCCGCCGGACACTTGTACCACGCGCGATTGACGGGTACGAGGAGATGCAGCGCGGGCAGGAGTCGGGGGCGGTGGTGCTGTGAATCGGTGCGGAGGTTCCACCGCAGCACGAGGGCAGGAAGCTGCGCGGCGCCGAGGCCGCCAGATTGTTCGGGCGAGGCCTGTTGGGCGAGTTGGTCGGCTGGCAGGTTCTGCGGGAAGGGACGATTCATCTGGTCCCGTATGGCTGGGCAGGGCATGCAGTGGGCTACGCGGCCGAACACGGCGGCCTACCGGGCGTGACAGCGGTGACGTTCATGGGAACGACGGCAGGCCCGGCAACCGATCGGGGCGGTTTGGCCGGCCTGCACCTGTCGGTCGCATCCAAGCAAGGCGTGCCTCGATCGGTATCGCCCAAGCCCACCGGTGTCGATCCGAGGAAACTAGGGGCAGACAAGATCGACGGCGACCCACAACAGTTGGCGCGGATCACCGTAGGTGAACTGCCGCCTGCTGGGCAGAAACGTGGTGGTCCGGAGGCTTTGCCTGCGTCATCCGGGACGGACGAGGGATTACGGCAGGGGTCGTCGATCGATGATCGACCGATGGAGCCCGATGATGGGGTTGCCGACTATCGATCACCTGATGAGCCTCGACCCAATTCTGTTGTCCGGTCAGATGGGATTGTGTCCGAGAGCCGGGTCGAAAGCTCAACCCCCGCCGGTGCCGCTACGCCGGTTCCCGCGGTGGGTGTCGGTGCGGTACAGCGGCCGGATGCTGGTGCGGTGGATGACGGTGAGCGGACCGATGCCTCCCCCGAACGTGACCCAGACGTGCCACGTGGTCGGATGGATCCGAATTCCACTGCGAAGAGCACACATTCGAGTGAGTCGGCGGTGAACTCCTTCGCCCGCGACACGAATCACGAGGCGGCACTGCAGGTACTCGAAGATCGCGGTGCAGTCAGCGATGTCTACCGGAAGACCTATGAGGATCTGATCGCCGAACGGGCCGAGGTGGCGGCGGAGTTGGCGAGGATTGCTGGGAACAGGGACGCCGATCTGGAGACCTTGAAGTCGGAGGGATACGAACGGAAGCGGGGAGCTTCACTTCGAGGTTTGCAAGAACAAGGGGTAATCAACGGAGACCGAGGTGACACGGACCTGCGGGCGGCAAAAATTCGTTACCGCGAGGTTGCCGCTATGGTCGGTCGGCTCGAGGAATTCGGTGCGGTGTCGAAGGATGCGACGCCGTGGCGGCATGGGTTGTTGGAGAGGCATGCCCGCGCGGTGTTGTACCGGGGGGAAGCGCTGCGAGTACTGCGGGAGGCTGCCGAGGCGGCGGGCGCCGACTTGGTGGCGCTGCAGTCGGCGGCCCGGGCAGAGACCGAGTTGGAAATGCTGAAGGGACGGATTCCGGATCGCGCCTATCAAGAGCTGTTCTCGGCGCTGAGCGAATTCTCCCGCAGGTATTTTTTCCTTTTTTTGGAGAAGGAAATCGCCGCACATGACGCCGTGGTGGAAAGCCGCGTTGCCACCGTGGATCCGAGTGAATCCGGCGCCGTGCGACGAATTCAGAGCTTGTCGGCAGACCGGCCGGCAGCGACCGTGGCGTTCAATTGGGGTGAAGGGCGGGCGGTGGAGGCGGCCGCGTTGGCGTTGGGGGACAAGCTGCGGGAGTGGGGCTGGCGTGACCAGGATCGGATCGCCGCGGCGATGGAGGTGGTGCGTAACGCCGGACTCGACGCGCTGCGATTCGTAACAGACTTCCCCGCACCGGAGGAGTTGGGACAGTACATGAATTCGGAGGCGCGCTACAGAACATTCGAGAGTGCTCGCCCGGGACGGAGTCCGGAATATGTCACCGTCCGCGACTTGGTGTCATCGCCACGGGTGCAATTGACGCTGCGATTGTCGGAGGATGCCGATGTCCGATCGCTGCATGTGTCCGTCGAATGCAATCAACTCCGCCCATTGGGGCCGCTGCTCTATGAATCATTCGCCAAAACTGTGGAACTTGTGCCGCAGCACAGTGCCAACGCGGTGGGTGCGGAGGTCTACCGGTCGCTGCAGGCTGCCGCGCGGTCGGGGGTGGAGCCGCACGGGGAGTCTGGGCGCATTTCGAAGAGCCGCGCGTCGTGGACGAATCGATGTGGCGTCCCGTCGACGGCGGCCAGGAGGTGGAGCCACCGGACCATCTGACACGGGATTTCGAGGCCAAGAAACGGATAGTCGAGAAACTGTACGACGATCATCATGTCCGGTTGCTCGGATGGGACGAAGAGGATGTCCACGTGGACGCGCTGGCTTCCGCCGATCGCACATTGCGGGACCTGATCGCGGAATACGGTGGCAGGCACAACCTTCGAGAAGTGCGCTTCGTCGATGAGAATTCAATGAAAGAACGGTACGGGGAACAATTCACGGCAGTGGCGTATTTCTGCGGGTTACGTTATGGCGCGAAGAACGAGAGCTACTACGCGGTCATCGCGATCGATCGAAGAACGGTTGTCAGCCATGAATGGTCGGCGGATATATTGCAGGATTCGCACGCGGACGGCGTGTGGAGTCGATCGCCAGGGGATTCGATCTCCTCGGTCCTGCGCCACAAATTCGTCCATGTAGTGGATCAATACCGCCGTATCATAGTCGGCGACAGCATGCGAGAGGCGTTGAAAAAGGCCTTCAATGTTTATCGCAGCCGCGGGTTGATGCCGTCGGACACCGGATTCGACACTTGGTCGCGGCGACTTCCACTCGATGCCTTCGTCGACGGCGACCCGGCAGAGGGGTGGGAAAACAAGAAGGTGCTGGCGGAGGGGAGCAAGGCCGGGGCGGTGGACGTGTCGCTGCCGTTGACTGATCCGGCGCGGGTGGTGCACGCGTTGTCGCATCGACTCGACGCGGAAGAGTTCGCGAAAACCATGGCGGCTTGGGAGGAGGCGCACCGGGTCGATCGGCCGGGGGTGTCGGCTGCCGGCGAGAGCCGAGATTGGCTGCGGCGGCTGTTCGCGAAAGTGCGCGGCCCGGCGCCCGCCGCCGTGGGTGACGGGACCTACCAGCGCCCGGATGTGCCGTGGCCGCATGAGCACAACCTGTGCGGTTTGTTGACGATGCGGGACATCGGCGCTGTGACAGGCAGGGACGATCTCGACGGGTTCACCACCGGACCCAAGGGAGTGCTGGTCAGCCGCATCGAGAAAAAGATGGGCGGCCCCAAACAAGTTTTCACGGATATCGGCGAGGCCGTCGCCCAGCTGCGGGAATGGGGCGCACGGCGCGACGCGGAAAATCCGGGCAGCGGCCGGAACGTGGGCCTGCTTGTGTTCGATCCGACGTACACGGGACAGGGCGGGGATCTCGGCCACACGTACTGGCTGGTCCGTCGGGTGGGCGCGGCAGGAACCGTGCGGATCGAGCAGCGCGACCCGGGCAAGGGCGTGCTTCAACCCAATTTTGTGCCCCCCCGGGGGTCGGCCGGTCATCCGATGTTCGGCACGTTTCTCGACTCCAACGGTGAGCGGGTGGAAGTCGCCGACGCCGACGGCGTCGTGCGGACCAGCGACCGCGACTTCTCTGTTGGCGCGTCCGGCAAGGATCGGCCGACGGAGCCCGACGATGCGGACCGCGTGCGGTCCGGACCCGAGACGGGCGTCGCTGTTGAGCATCCTGGAGATTTCGTTGTCACCCTCCCGAACGGGTGCAGGTTGCAGTGTCGCGTCGAAGGTCCGGAAGACGGGGCGCCGATATTCCAACTTCACGGATCGCCCGGCAGTCGCGTAGACACTGCCCCAGCGGAGCTGCTCGATCGACTGAAGGTGCGTCTGATCACGTATGACAGACCGGGTTATGGCGGCTCGGACCCGCAGGAGGGTCTCGATGTTGCCTCAGGCGCAACGCACATCCGAGCGATCGCCGACCATCTCGGCATCGATAGGTTCGCCGTCGTCGGCCGATCAGGCGGGTCCGCCTATGCGGCGGCAGCGGCTGCTGGATTGCCTGATCGGGTTACGCGGGTCGCGCTTCTCGTCCCCAACGCGCCTGCTGTCCTGATGGGGGACAAGTACGACGTGGGCACTACTCAGCAAGCCGACAAGGGTAAGCGGCTCGACGAGGTGAGAGCGAATCGACGCGAAGACTTCTACAAAAATCCTACCGATCCGATGACGATTATCGGTATTCCTCGTGATCAACTCGGCGAGATAGACAGGGAGATTGTCGAAAAATATTCGGAGGACCTCTGTCGAAATTACGCTGAAGGTCTGAGGGAGGGTACTGCGGGCTGGGACGGGGATATGAATAGAAAGAATAGGGACTGGGGGTTTGAATTCAGTGACATAAACTGTGAAGTTATCGTCTGGACTGCCAGCGGGGACGGGTTTACGCCGCCAGCGTATGCTGAGAGGATCGCCGGGCAGTTTTCGCCTGGACAAGGGCGACTCTATATGGTTCCAGGCGAAGAAGTCGGCCATTTAGGTGGGATGGATATCAAGCCCGGCGTGTATGCGTGGCTTTCCCGTCAGGATAATTTGACGCGTTTCCCTTCCAGCCCGCCCCCCGGCCCTCCCGGGACACCTATTCTCACCACGCTCGACCAGTGGACAGAGCTCGCCGATTCCCGTGATACCGGTAGCCGATCCGGCCTGGCGGCGCACCAAACCGGGACTGTGGCGCGGCGTGAGGGTGAGGACGACCCGGTCTTCCTCCGGATACGGGGTCAAGTGTTCGGCCCAGAGGCGGACCCTGCTGCGCGGGCAGCCTGGTTGCGCGAGCTCATGGAAATGAATCATCGGGGTGAGGAGACTGTGCGGCAATGGCTGGCAGAGTTGGGAGTCGACCCTGCCGACATCGCTGAAGAACTCGACACGCCGGTACCGCATCCGCATGCCTACAACCTCATCGAGAACTGGGCGCACAATGTTCGTCGCTTTCTCGTCGTGGATCCCGAGCAGATGGACGAACTCATCGGCGCGCAGGGCGGAACGTGGCGTGCGGTAGAAAGCGGAGAGTCGGATCTGACCATCGGTCAGGTGCGCACTTTGCTGCGACGCATTCCCGGTGCCCGTGAGCTCTATTCGTCCCTCAGTGACCGCTTCTTCCCAGATCTCGAGACGTCTCCACACATGGTCGGCTCGAGTTTGCAGGCGATCAGGGAACGTGCGGGCCTCCAGCAGGAGCAGGTCGCGGTGCGGCTGGGTGTACAGCCCGCGACGATTGGTAGGCGCGAAGCAATGCCTCAACTCCTGTCTTCGCGGGAGGAGTGGGACGCGCATCTGCGGGCGTTGGCGTCTCTGCTGCCTTCGCGACACGCATGGAAGGCGCGTATATCGGCGTCGAGTTCGTTGGTTAGAGTCGACGAAGGCGTTCCCCTCGGAGCCTGTCTTGCGACCTTCCGCTTCGATGCCGAACTCAGCCTGCAGCATATTGCCGAAAAGACGAATATGGCGCCGGCGACGATCAATAGGATCGAGACCGGAGTACTAGAGCCTTCCCAGGAAATGGTAGAGGCGTATCTTCTTGCGTTGACTCCTCGTGTACCACGGTATCCCGAGGGATACCGGAATATCGGAGAGTATCTCGAGTACCTCCGGCAGGAATCCGGTGCCACGCTCGAGCAGGCGGCCGCGGTCGCCGGGATGACCAGTGCCATGATGCGCGGCCACGAGTTGGGAAGCGTTATACCGTCCACAGCAACAGTGGGTGCTTATCTCGATGCGTACTCGGACGGCAGTGTGAGCGTCGCCGAGTGCGTCGAATCGTTTCCTGATCTGCAGATCGCAACATCCCGCCCTACCACCGAAAGCAACAGCGAGAGCTCGGATCGTCCGACCGGCGCGGC
Source organism: Nocardia sp. NBC_00881 (assembly GCF_045207455.1). NCBI lineage: Bacteria > Bacillati > Actinomycetota > Actinomycetes > Mycobacteriales > Nocardiaceae > Nocardia > Nocardia sp. NBC_00881. The sequence continues at coordinate 4,484,566 of NZ_CP108798.1, read as the reverse complement.
CACGGAGGATGAGCGTCACACGGAGGACCTCCGTCCTGCGTCAAAGACACCGTCGTCGCCGCCCGTGTCGTCGGCTGTGGTGCCGGACATCGGCTCAGCAGCTGAGCATCATGTTCGGCTCCACACAACGGCTCGAGTCTCCGACACCGACGATCTCGTGCGGGCCGTCGTCGCCGATGCCGACAAGTTGCGTCTCGCTCACAGGCTTGTGGGACGAATACTTCACCGGTATGACGACGTGGTCGAGGTGACGCCCGACGGTGACCGGAGTCGTGTGCGGGCGTTTGCCTTCCGTGAATTCGAGCGGGCTCCCGACAGGACAGTGGTAGGCGGCCGGCGACCGTCGGTAACCGAGGCTGTCATCCAACTCAGTAGGCCGACCCCCGACGGCGACTGGACCGCCGAGGTTGTCGAGGTCTCGTCCCGACGAGACCCGGCACTGCGGAAGCTGGCGCGCTTGCCGGAAGCGTCACCCAATGCTGACGTCGCCCAGCAGAAGATCCGACGTGTCGCACCCACCGTAGCCGGGACATTTCGCCCCTTGGGCTTGGGGGTCACGGAAATCTCCGTTGTCACGGAAGTCTCCGTCGATGGCCGGATCTCCGGCGACTCCCTTATTGTGGGGTTCGATGACGGCTCCTCCGCCCGGTTCGCCGTCCGTGTCAATCCGGTCAGCCCTCGTCTCGCGGTGACCTCTATGGATGGTCGGCTTACCGAGTCTGTGCCGATCTGGGCGCCCCGAGCCGCTGCGCCGCACACGGTCGAGGTCGCCGTCACGAGGGCGCTGGGAGTTGCACTGGGTCGGGTCGTGAGCCGGGATCGCGGATACCCGGAGATATCGCCGTCGGACCCGCGGTATATCCGAGACACGGAGGGCAAGCTGGTAGCCACCAAGGCGGCTCGCTTGGACGCAATGGAGTTGCTTCAGGCCGAGCAGCTACTGGCGATGAAGACTCTGCCGGGTTGGCAGCGGCGGCATCTGTTCGAACTCCGTCGTGAGGTCCTCGACCGGCTTCAGATCGCCACCGGCCCGTCCCACGCGTGGCGCGAACGTCGCGACGCGCTGTATGAGATGGAACCGGTCCTCGAGCATGTGATGCGGTGGCACGGGAGCAGGCTGAAGAGGCGGAAACCGCTCATACTGGACTCCCGCGGTCCCGGGCTCGCCGTACAGACTTCGCTGGCCTTCGTCGCCAGCGCGTCGAACCTTCCGGCTGCCGTGCTCACCGATGATGAAGGTCAACAGGTGCGCTATTACGGCGGCGCGGTCACCGGCTCCTGGGGCAAGGCCGTCAACCGTTTTTTTGTCGACCGGAAGCTTGCGCAGGAGTCGGCGGACACCGCTCCTCCATATCTGGTTTATCGCGACCGCTCCGGCGAGTATCTCTTCGCCCATATCAGTGGGGCGGTAGTGGATGTGGGGGTCCGAGTGGGAGCCGACATCGTCCTCAGCGGCGTCGGCGCCCCGACCAATCCGGCGCTGCTCACCGAGATCGCCATAAGGCGACTTGTGGGAGGTGTTGGGAACGGGATAAGCGCTGCCCTCACCCAGCCCGAGTTCAACGCCCCCGTGGATTTGGCTTCTCAGGCTCTGGCAGTAGCCAGGCGTGGCGAGGCGGTCGATGAATTCGTTAAGTTACAGAAAAGATCCTTGCTGCTGCACCGGGGTCTGCTCGAGCTCCTCGATGCGGAGACCGTGGCGTTTGCTGATGAGGAGTTGGCGGACGTCGCGGAACTCCTCCGCGTCTATCAGACCGCATCCCGCATGGTGGGAGACCTGAACGATCGCCTCGGGCTGGACCCTGCCGCGCTACGCACCAAGGCAGCACCACTGCGTGCGCCCAGTACGTCGCGACTCCTCGTGACCCAAGTATCACCAGCGGCGATCGCGACGGCGGTGGCCGGAGGGGCCGCAGCATTGGCCGGCCAAGGCAATCTGGCCGCGTTGGGGCTGCGACCAGTGTCCGACCGGGTTTTCGAGGCCCTGCTCCGGGCTCATAACGAGCGGGAAAAGGCCCGGGAACGAATCGGTCGGGCGCGGGGCAATAATGCCTACCTCACTAAGAGAGCAGACGATGCAACCCTGGAAGCTCGATCTCGACTCGGTGAACTGCTTGATGTTGAGCCGAATCTACCGGACCCACTACCCGCCGCGAAACGAAAGCTCGCCAGCCCCCTCCCGGGTTTGAAGAGCGGGGCGGCCACTTCGATACTATCGTCGCCTTTTTCCGCCGTAGGTTACCTGGTTCCAGGCCTGGAGCCTTTGGCGTTCGGTCTGCTGCTCTCCGGCGTTGCCTCTCCCATCTCAAACCAGCTGTACATACATGCCCAAAACATCTACGAGCACTTCGGGTCGGTCAAATCCGAAAAGATCGACGAAAAAATAGCCCTGAAGAAAAGCCCGACCAGTCTGGCCGAGTTCGAGTCCGAAGTGAAAAAGCTCCTCGCCGATACGTTGGAGCTGGGTCGACGCATCCTCGAAGCCTTCGATGAAACGGGGCTTCCGGTCATGCGTGGGGACGTGTCACCCGTTTCAGTGTTCAGGGAGCTGCACAAGGTGCGGGAGGAAAAATTAGCGATTCTGCGGGAGCTGCTCAATCGCATTGAGTCCGAGCTGAATGCGCTGGAGTCGAACTCGACATTTGTGCCGCCCGCGCTCAATCTCCTTGCGGCAGAGCTGAATGCGCTGGAGTCGAACTCGATAATTGTGTTGGAGCGGTTCAAGCTGATTGCGGCCGAAAGAAATACGCCGGAACTGTTCGACTCCTTCATCGCATCGATCACTCCAGGGCTCGAAAAAACCGAGCCCGAGGTACGCGCACGGAAGGTCGCGGACGCGTTCCTCCACTGGCATGAATCCGATGTCAAGGCGATCGCCAAGCTTGAGATGGTGGATCGCTATATCGCCGAGCATGTGTCGCCCGAGCTGCAATTGACAGCGTTGTTTCCGGATAGCGACCAACGAACGCCACTCAACTTCGAGTACGTCGAGTTTGCGCGAACAGTGGTGGGTCTGCCGTTCGTGAGCGCTACACCGGATGCGAAGCAGATCGAGGACGTCACTGGCCGATTCGCCGCCGTGGCAGTCCTCGCTGCCGCGCGTAACGGGGTGTACGAGCCCGATCCCGCGAAAACCGGAATGCTCCGGCTCGAGGTCGGGGCAATGGGGAAGCTGCTGAGTGCCGCGGCGAAGCTGATCGAACGGGATATCGAGCGGCTCGCGCACGACTCGAATCTGGAGGACCTCTTAACCGACACGCGTCCTCCGGGCAATGCGACCGTGATGGACCGCGGGAACCGCGTGGTGAAACGGCAACTCCTCATCGCGAGGCAGTTGCTGCGTACTGCGCTGGGGGAACCCCGGTTCCGCGAACAATACATCGATCGCATCTCTCAATGGCTAGCCGAGACCCAGAAGCCAATTGTTGAGGATGCCAAGGGCGCGCGCGAAACTGCTGGCCACTGGGCCATGATGCCATGGCGTAGGCACGGCGGGCCTCGATGGGAGGTTCCGCCCTCGATAACGTCCGACTCGGCCCACGACGTCCGGGCACCGCAGCCGTCGAGCGAGACAGCACAAAGTGACAGTGGTCGTGTCCACACAACCCTGCCGCGTGCCGTTGCCCCCGCCGAGCAATATCCCGCGCCGCCACCGCATCGGGAGGTGGCGGATGCGGTGACCACCGGTCCGGACGCGGCGAGGCAGCTGTCGTCTGTGCGGCCGGATACCGGTGGTGTTCCGGAGCCGGAATCGGTTCCGGTGGTCGGCGACGGTAGAACTGGCGGCGAAAGCAGTGCTGGCGCATCGGCCGCTCGAGTCGAGTCGAGCCCGCCAAGCGGTGACCTGCCCGAGCTGGCCGCAGCCCGTGGTTTCGGTACAAGCAGTGCCACCGACCTCCGGCGGCCTCTACGTATCGGGACCTGGAATGTCGCCGGACTTCAGACGATCCGGTCGCACGGCATGTGGGATTACAACCCGCGGGACATCGAGTACTTCGCCGAAGTGCTCAAAAGTGTGCACCCGATGCCCGATGTCCTCCTTTTTCAGGAAGGGCAGGTAGGTCGCGTTTTCTACGAGGGGCAGCCAGGTCTGGCCAAATCGGACCTACGAGATCTGGCCAAGGCACTCGGCTACCCGTACATACACGAGACCGTAATATCCAGGTCACATATGTCGGGTGACAATGACTTGTCTATGGCGATCATGAGCATGTTGCCGTTCGAGCAAACATGGGCGCGAAGGATTCCGGATCCCGACCTTATCCTCACATTGAGTGGCAAGCCGGTAAAACCGCTTCCCCGGTATATGCAGGGCGCCAAGATTTCCGGTATCACCGTCGTCAATGCGTTTCCGATACCGCTCGGTGTCCTCGGACACAGTTACGAGGCGGGCGGAGGCATGCGGCACGCCGCGGAGGTCGCGCAGACGCTGAAACTGATGATCGAAGGGCCTGCCGCGATCGGCGGTGATATCAATACCCCCCGCCCTGATGTGGTGTACAAAGAGCACTTCGACGACATGGGCCTGAGGCCAGTGTTGGAACCTGATACGAAGACTGTGCCCGGGTGGGACGGTTCACCTGACCAGGTGTACTTCACACGCGAATTCATCACGGTAGACAGCCTTGTCGTACCCACTAATACAGACCATCACCTGGTGTTGGCCGATCTCGCCGTCGCAGACCAGGGTGTGCTGGAATCCCTCAGCCGAGCACGACAGCTGACCGCCGGTCCCTCCCGTGATGCGCGAAGTGGCCGCAATCGGCTGGCGGCTGATGAAGTGCGTCTACTGGACCGTAGCCAATGGGAGGTGAACAGGGATTGGATGAAGAAGTCCGTCGGGCAGGATCCGCTCGACTTCAGCTCCACCCCGGAGTGGGTGGCAAGCCGGACCGAGCAGGACTTCCGAAACGACTTCGATGACCTGGAGACTTTCGTCGCGTTCCACGAAGGCCAGCCCATCGGGCGAGTTCGGCTGGTCTATAAAGAAGATCCGCAGGTGCTGGAGCAGGTACTGCAGTTGGTAGCGGTGCGGGTCGATCCAGTGGCTCGTGGCACGGGCACTGGAGATCGAATGATACATACGGCCTTGAAGTTCGCCCGTGACCGTGGCTATCGCGCCGTCAATCTCTGGGTACGCGAGAACAACGAGCACGCCATAAACCTATATCTGCGGACAGGATTCCGGCCCACCGGCAAGTCACAAGCCCACAGGGTGGTAGGCACCCTACGAGACATCGAGATGCAGTACGACCTCCACCTGGGCGCTGAATTCGACGCCGCCCGCTGGCCCATAGCAGCTGGTTTCGGCAGTACCAGTGCCGCCGATTTCCCGCGGCTGAGTGATGAAATCGGTCAGGGAACTCGGCGAATTGAAGGCCTCGACGACCACGCTCGAAGATTGGTGGAGACGAATCGCTTTCAGCACCACGAGTTTTCACAACAACAGATTTATGACCTCAGGTACCAGCAGGGTGATTACGACAATCGCTCTGCGGTGCATGTTTTGACTAGTGAGATGTCGGCCGTCCGCGGAGCGGTGGAGCGCGCGATGAAATCAAATCCGCATGCCGATGTCATCTCGTTGTTCGACTTCGGCTATGGGACAGGGAGAGTCACCAAGGATTTCGCATTGAGCCATCCAACCTTACCCGGTGATCGAAAGGATCTGCTAGTCCTCGCATACGATGTTTCGGGGGTCGGATTGGCCAATTCGGCGTCCATGTTAAGGGATCTTCACGGGTTCCAAGGATCATTTTCGTTGAGAAAGGCGCAAACCTACGGCTACGTCATGGGGGACCTGAGTCGGATCATCAACGGTGTGAACACTAGATTTCGTTTTATTCACGGGCACGAAAGCGATCCACTAGAATCGGTCCAACGGCTGATAATTGACGCCAACGATGGAAAAAAAGTAACCGTCACCTCCTCGTGGTACGGCTCCGTGAGCCATACCCCCGGAGTCCTGGCACGATCACGCCTCTTCGAGACCCTTGGTTCTCTCACCCATCCCCGGGGGGAAATGGTCATATCGGTTTCGTCCACCGGAGACTTGGTCGAAGACAGACAGTACTGGCTGGATAAACTGATGAACGGTGATGTCGCCGGCTACCCAATCGAGGTACCAGGAGACACGATTTATGAAACTGAGATATCCGGTCTGGTCAACTTCTACCACGTGTTCGACACCGACTTGGACGAAAGCATGAAGCTCACGCTCACCGACCGGAATCAACATTATTGGATAGAAGGGATAAGGTTTCCAGATCCGGAATTCGAGACTGTTGAGGCCGAACAGGAAAACTATCGAAAAGTGGTTGAATTCAACAACCAGAAGGCAGGAGAGCTGTGGACACCTGCCGATTATGCCCGGCTTCACACAGTGGCAGGCTTCCGGAGCGGAAGCGTACAGGGTCGCGCGGAACCGGTGGGATCCGAAGAGATGCGTTCGGGTTCGATGAGCCCGGAGGTCGGCGGGCAGTGACTCGGCTCACCGATGTCGAGCAGGCTGCGGAAAGGTAAGCTCTCGAGCTACCGGCTGGTCCTGCGCTGATCTTCTTGCTGGGCGAGTGGGATGCATTCACCGCCAGCGTGCATCGATGGCGAGTTCAACCGCCCGGCATAGCGCGCGCCCGCGGAACTGGCCCGGTATACAAGTAGCCCCGGTCAGAACACATGGAACCGGGTGCAACGAGGCTGGGGAGCCGTCAAATCCGGAGTGTCGATCGCGACATCCATCGGTGCGTAGATAATATACGCATCTGTGTATGATGGTGATCATGCTGTATGAGGTGCCGGAGCTGGAGGACGTCGACCAAGACGTCCTCGTGCAGCTGGACGCCATCCGGCAGGACCTGCGGCATCAGGTCGCCGAGCCGCGGCGGTGGACCGGTCTGCTGCGGCGCAGTCTTATTGCGGCCGCGATTCGCGGGTCCAATTCCATCGAGGGATATCAGGTCACCCAGGATGACGCCGAGGCGGCGCTGCAGGGGGCGGAGCCGATGGATGCCGATCCGGACACCTGGGCCGAAATCATCGGTTATCGCGATGCGCTGACCTATGTGCAGCAGCTCGGTTCGAACGAGCAGTTTCAGTGGCAGCACATGCTTTTCAGCGCGCTGCACTTCATGTTGCTACGGCACCGGATGCTGATCGGCCCGGGCCGGTACCGTCCCGGCGGGATTTATGTCACCGACTCCACGACAGGTACGGCCGTGTATCGGGGTCCCGATGCCGATGCGGTGCCGGACCTCATGCGGGAGCTGTGCGACTGGCTCGACAACGGAGACCTCGACGCCCACTTCTACATACGTGCCGCGATGGCGCATCTGAATCTCGTCAGTATCCACCCCTGGCGAGACGGCAACGGGCGGATGTCACGGTGTGTCCACACGTTGGTACTGGCCCGCAGTGGAGTACTCGCGCCGGAGTTCTCCTCCATCGAGGAGTGGCTCGGCGCGGGGCGTAACACCTATGACTATTACGATGCACTGAAAACGGTGCAGCACGGTGAGTTCCGTCCGCACGGCGACACACTGTCGTGGGTGCGGTTCTGTCTGCGAGCGCATCACCTGCAGACGCAGCTGGTGCAGCGCAGACTCGATGATGCCGCCCGTCTGTGGCTCGTGGTGGACGAACTCGCGTCGGCAATGGGTTTGCCCGAACGGACGGTGACTGTGCTGTTCGAAGCCGCGAAAGGTGGGCGAGTGCGCCGCACCGGCTACCAGCGCGACGAACGGCTGAGCCTAGACCAGGCGGCGCGTGACCTGCGCGAGCTGTTGCGAGCCGGATTGGTGGAGCAGCGCGGCGAAACCCGTGGACGGTATTACGTCGCGTCGGAGATGTTGCGGCAGCGCACCGAACAGGTCCGGCCGACAGTCGACCCACTGCGCGATCCCTATCATCGGTAATGAACGCTCCGCCGCTAGCCTAGGCCCACGACCTCCGGGCAACCGCAGCCGTCGAGCGGGACAGCAGAAAATGACAGTGGCCGTGTCCACACGACCCTGCCGCGTGCCGTCACCCCCCACCGGTCGTGCGCCTGACCGGCGCCCGGTGCCGCAACCGGGGGTCGGTGGAGCTGTCAGGGAGGGCGGCTGGATGTCGGCGTACGGTGCCGGCACGCAAGGTCACGCGATTGTGGACGGGTGTGCATGGTTGGTCGTTGCAGCCCTGTGGTTTCGGGTGGTCGGTTCTGACAGGAGTGGCTACCACCTATTGGCTACCGATGCTCGAACCCCACCTATCCACCAATACTGATAGTCCCTGTCTGCGGTCGGCGAGCGCCAGCCGCTTTCGTGGGTTTGCGTTGTGAGCTGTGATGAGGAACTGAGGCGATGGTCGGTATGACTCCTGGCGTCGTCGCCGCCTACGACGCAGGTCCGTGGGAGTCGCAGCGCATTGCCGGGTCCCGGTGGACCTCATGTCGGGGAGAGATTCTCACTGTCGCGGATTCATGGGGATATCCGCTGGTGTTGTGGTGGTACCGCGGTGGCGACGGATTTCTGGGTGCGGTGTATGGGATGGGATCACTCGGTGGTTCGGTCGCCGGTGCTGTCGGCTATCGCGGTAGGCGGGGTGTCATTGTGCGTGTCGAGTTCTTGCTGGATCCGTTTGTCCGGTTCGCCGGTTCGGGTGGTTGTGGATACCGCCGGGTTCACTGCCGTCGGGCAGCAGCGCTCGGTTCCGCGGTCGGGGTCGGGGGGTTGCGGTGATCACCTTGGAGATTCCGGGATGGTTGGCCGGGATGGCGGCGGTACTGAATTTCGACTGGACCGGTGCGGAACATATCGATGTTCGGGAAGGTGAATTAGCCGACGGAATCGGAAATTCTTGGCTCGATAGCGCGGGGATGCTACGGGAATTGGTGTCACTGCTACGGGAAATCCGAGACGAGGTCCCCGAATTCCTCGAAGGGGAGAGCGGTGCCGCGGTCCAAGAGAATCTAGACCTGTTGCTGCGCGGCGATTATTCACTGGATGTGCTGGCGGACGCGATGGAACAGATGGGGAACTCGGTCCGGGACAGTGCGGCGAGTTTCCAGAGCGCGAAGATCTTGCAGCTGCTTTTCGCCGCGATGACCTTGTACACGATCTATAAACTTGTGGCGTTGTTGATGGCGACACCGGGCGGGGCGGCGTTGATCCCCGTGATGGTACCTGCCGTTCATGCGATCGGCCGGGAGTCGGTGCGGGCCGCGTCGGTGAAGTTGACGGCGAATTTGGCGGCCGATGCCGCGCGGGCATGGCTGAAGAATGTGCTGATGCCGCTGCTGAAGAAGATCGCGGTACCGCTTCCGATGGTGGGGAAGATTCTCGGTAATACGATGATGAAAGGCGCCGCGTTCGGGGGCAGCCTCCAGCTCGGGACGCAGGGCCTGCAGAAGGCGACTGGTCAAAGAGACCGTTGGAACACCTCGGAAATGGTGAGCTTCACGCTCTCCTACGCGTTAGCCTTCCCGGCGGGGCACTGGGCCGCCAAGGGGATCAGTCCGGTGGTGGCGGGGTGGTCGGGTCCGTGGTGGGTACGGATGATGGCGGTCGGGGCAGGCTCAGGGGTAGCGGGAGAAGCGGGAGGTTGGGCGGGGGGCATCGCGGCACAGCTGGCCTCGGGTGCACCACGGCTCGATACAACAGGGTTCGGTTTGGCCAGTGTCCTGGCGGGCGTGGGCGAGGGGTCACTCGAAGCGGTCACCGAGGGCAAGCGCGCATCGATGCCCGGGCATCCGCAACTACCGCGGGTCCAGCCGACCGCGCCGGCATTGAAACCCGATCACCCGACTCCGGAGCAGGCGAAGGCCCTGTATCGCCAGTTGTTGAGTGACGCGCGTTCCGATCATGTGCGAAGCGCGGGTGCGGCTGTGGGGCGGGAAAGTATTGCGTCTCGTCAGGCATTCGCGTCGGAAGCGACCGCGGCGTACAACAGGGTGGAAGCGGCGGCGAAGGCGGGCAAGCCGGTAAATCTAGCCGAACTGAACTCCTTGCGTGAGCGATGGGTTTCTACGCCGGCACCGCAGGAGAACCGGCCGGCCGCAGCGAGCAGTACCCCCCCGTCCACCACAAGTAGTGGCGCATCGACAGCGACGGACGCGGGTGGGTCCGGTTCGTCCAGCGGAGCGGGTCGAGCCGCCGGTGGGGTCGCTGCTGGGCTCGGGAGCGGCGCGGGCGCAGTGCGCGCCGACCTCAGCCAAACCGACAGCCAGCCCACCGGCCTGCTCAGTGCGGCAGTGAACAGTGCCGGACGACCGGGCAGCTCGATCGAAGTGGGTGACGGGTCGGGTTTCTCGGCGGGCGAGGCCGGGGCAGGCGCTGCGGCGGGCAAGCAGGTGCCGAATGCCGATGCCATCGACGAGGCGCCTGCGCCTGCGTCGCACCCCGCGCCGACCATCCCGCTCGACCCCGCCCCCGATGCGGTTGTCACACCGCTGGGCGCGACACCGAATCCCCCGGCCGCCCTCGCCGCCGTGGAGGGTGAAGCCACGGCCGGCCCCGGGGATCGGGGCGAACCACACTCCCCCCCACCCAGTGCCGCAACAGGTTCGAACCCGACCAAACCGGTCCGGTCCGTGCCATCACCCACCTCCAAACCGATGGCGGGTGATGACCAAAGGCCGCGCCCTGGCGATGACCGCCGAGGTGACACACACACGGGTCCGGAAGGTTTCGGTGACGGTACCGCTCCGTCCGACAACGACCCGGACAAACCCTTCACCATCCCGCCGTTCGAACCCCAACTGATTCATGGCGGGGCGGCGGCGGTGCCGAGTACCGGTCCCGGACTCGCCGGTGGCGTGGTTTCCGGCGAGATGGGCGGGCGAGGTGTCGATGGGCCTGTCCCCGTCGCCGACATGGTGGATCAGGGCGCGCACAGCAGCGATGACGCGCAATTGTCGCTGCTGGTCGGCAACGGTGCGAAGGACTGCGCCCTGTACGCATTGCAGATCGTCCGGAAAATCACCAGGAACATCGCGATCGTGCCGCAGCGGGTGGCTGGTGACGCGGCCATGATGCAGGGGGTGGGGTCGGCGGACCTCGCGAAAGCGGCGAGGGCGGATTCCCGTCGGCAAAAATCGCTGACCGCGGCGGTCCACCGCGTGCACACCGAGGGCGGGACGATGTTGGTGGGCATGGAGTTTCCGCGTTTGAAACATCCGGACGCTGTGGGAACACACGTGGTCGTGGTCGCCGAAATGGCCGAAGACAACCCGTTCGATATCGCGCCCGGCACCGTGGTGCTCTTCCAACGGTCCGACGGCAAGGAAACCCGCACGGAAGGCTACGACAACGTCCTGGCTTGGGCACGCGAACACGACACCGCCGTATCCGACGTCTACGGCACCTTCTGGGGCACCGACAACCAAGCCGAACACCCTCTGGCACCCGGACAGGAACCCGCAACCACCGCCGGCATCGACCGCTTCACCTCCCGCGCCGCCGGCTACCCCCCAAACAACCCACCGGATCCCAACAAAGACGAGCCACACTTCACCGAGCCAGAAGCGGCGCCGGCGGCCTTGGACCGGGTGACGGACGGATCGCCGCAAAAGCCTATGCCGGTTCCATCACCGGTGGTCGAGCAACTCGCGGAATTGGAGGGTCTCCGAGATCGACTGCTGTGGCACCTGGGGCTTGACGAATCGTGGGGTCCGGTCCCGCAGTGGGTGCCGGTACGGGAGGCGATCGCGCTGTCGCGTGACAGGTTGGCGGCCGACCGGAAGGCGTTGGCGATCGAAATCGGGGTCCCCGTCGAGGACCTGGACTCTGCCACGTTGTCCGGGTACGAGCTGCGCGGGCGCGACAATCGAGCTGGATACCACAGTAAGTTCGAGCAAGTGGCGCAGTTGGAACGAGTGCTCGACCGGCACGAGTCGTTGCTGGCGCAGGTCGGGGCACCGCCGCGGGAACTCATGGTGCCGTGGTACAGGTCCGCCGACGGGGCCGAGAACGCCCAGCCGAACGTGCTCTTGGTGAAGCAGCGGATCGACAACCTGACCTACGAATTGCAAAGGCTGGCCGGTGAATTGGACGTCATCGACTATCTGACGCTGCGTCCGGATTCGCCGGAGGTGGTCGAGGTGCGCCGCCGTGCCGAGTCGGATTGGGCGGCGTTGGCGGCCGAAGTGCGGGTTGATCCGGCGGTGTTGTCGGATATCGACCTGAAACCGTTCTCGGGCTACGGCGATATACGGAACACCAACTTGGCCCGGGAGCTGGATAGGCTGGCGCGGCGGCGTGCGAAGATTCAGCAGCATCTACGGTTCGTCGACGTGGTCGCCGAATACCACCACGCGCGGACGGTGTTCGACACCGAAGTGTCCTGGCGTGCCCTGTCCGACGAGCAGATCGTGGCGGCTGTTCGCGGGCAGACCGGAGTGGATCCCATGCAGGCCGACCGGGTGAACGAGCATGTGCTGCATGTCGCGACCGCGGGGTCGGAACCCGATGTGCTGCTGGTCTTTACGACCGATTATCGCCCCGAAGCGACACTCGACGCCTTGGTCGAACAGCACCCGAAGTTCGCGGCCGTCCTAGGACCGAATCCGCCGTTCCGGGTGCTGTTCGCCCGGCTCCGAGTGGACGAGCGCAATGGAGCGACTACGGACGCCGGGATCGAGCTCGACGGCCGCATCGAGGAGGTCGAGCCGTGGTATCAGGAGCCGACCAATGCGCAGATCCGCTCTGTGTTCCTGCAGGAGTATCTGCTGCTTCGCAGTAAGGGACAGGTATCGGTCGGGTTCGACAAGTGGATCAAACCGTTGGGGCGAATCAGTGCCAAAACCACCCTCACCGACTTGGCCGCGCGGCTGGACCGCAGGGCGTCGGGCCCCAGCGATCCATTCGGACCTCAGGACGTGGCGCGGCGGTTGGTGGGCGGTGCGATCAACGGTCGTGACCTGCGGTCGCGAAACGCCCCGCCGCGCGGCAAGAAGACCGGTTGGCGAACTGTCCGAACCCGGATCGCCGGGTTCCCGATCGAGATTGGGGTCGACCGGGATGAGCAGGGCGGTTGTCGGGTCGCATACCAACAATTTCTCTCGGCCGAGGGCACCAGCCAGGTTGTGGCGGCTCAGTTCGAGGGCCTGCAGGCCGCCGACGAGAAGAAGCTGGCGAAAACCATCAAGGCGGCACTCCGTAACCCCGGTGTGGACATTGCTACCGCACAGTCCGACACCACCCAAGCCGAGCACGATCAGGTCCAGCACGCGGATGAAGGGAACCGGTGGGCTTGGCGTGACCTACCCGCGGCCGTCGCCACCCGGCTGCACCATCCCGAAGCTCGCCTGGTCGCGGGGGTATTGGCCGGTCGCGATGTTCTCGCCGCCGAGGGCGCGTTCCCGCTCGGTGAAGGCGTCGGAATCGTGCTCGCCCGCCCGTTGCGAATAGTCGTCGCCGCACCGGTGCGGGAGCTGGAGGCGCTGCTGTGGCTCACGACCGGTATGTCGGGCCGGGAGCTGAGCCGCAACGGGATCACCGTGACCTACCACTTCATATCGGTCGACGGCTCCGGACAGGAAACCGTGCACCAGGTGCCGTGGTCGCCGACTTCCGCGAGTGCGCGGCCGGATGTGCCGGTGAAGTATTACGACTTGGGATTCCAGCACCTGTCCACCGCTGCCTGGCATGCCGCGGTCGAGGCCGACCTGGCGCCGCTCGATACTCGAGCGCCGGAACCGCCCGCGGTCGTGACCACCGCCGACGGCGACAGCGGATGGATCTCTCCGCTGGCGCAGCGGGCGAATGAGCACAACCAGTGCGGGGATCTGGTGAAGGCGCAGATGGAAGCCAGCGCGGCGCCAATGGTGAAGTACGGACAGCTGAAGAAGGCCGGATTGGCTGGGCACCCGCTGAGGGTTTTCCGGGATGCCCTGGGGGCGCGGATGGTCCCGATCCCGACCGACCCGCTCGAGCCCGACGATCGGTATGCAGCGGCCAGAAACTGGCTGGCTGGTCATCCCGATGGCGAACAACTGGTGATCGTTCAGCTCTACGCCGAGCATGAGCACGAGATCATCGACGGACAGCGAGTGGGCGCACACGTGCTCAGGTTGATGAACGTCGAAGGCGAGCCCATGGTTCTCGACCCGGGCCGTAACCTCTACCATCCTTATCCGCCGAAGGAAGACCGTGTCGTGGTCGGCGCCCTGATGGCGAAGTTCGACATGTTCGTTCAGCCGCTGGATCTATTGACCCCGGATGCGATGGCAAACGACTGGCTGCCGGACGTGAATGTCGGTATGTCCGCAGACGACGAGCGGCAGCGCGATGAGCGCCCAAGCGACGAACAGCCGGAACAGCGGTTCGATCTCGACAGCGGCTCCACGGAAGGCAACGAAGAACTGCTGCCGCAACACCTCGGGTGGGCGCGTGCGGACGCGGTGGTCGAGCTCGACCGTCGTGGTGTGATCGGTGAGGCGCCGGGGGCCGATGCCGACCTGGGCAACCGCGATATGCGCCGTGACCATGCCGCGACCGCCGACAAGTTCGACAACGATCCGGACTACACGCTGGTGAATGCCCTGGCGTCGGAGGTCGGCGGGGTCTCATCGGCTCAGTTGCGGGAGCGTGTCGGCCGGATCGATGTGTTGGCGGCGGCGCTGGGTGAGGCGTATGCGCAGCGGCAGCGGGCCGAAGCGAATCTCACCGCACGTATTGCCGAGTGTCGGGATTTGGACGAGCGGGTCGTGCGCCCTGGATCGGAAGAGCTGAACGGCATACCTCGGTTGCGCGACGCGGTCCGGGACGATCTCGGGTCGCTGCTTGGCCTGCTGGGTTTGTCCCAGCGTGTCGAGGATCTGCGAGTGGACCCGGCGTGGCAGGGCGGCGGGGCGATCGAGGCCGACGATCGGTTGCGGGAGCTCGATGCGGTGGTCGTCGCCATCGAGGACTTCGAATACCGCCGAGATCTGCTCCAGAGGCTCCAGGAGAAAGTCCAGGAGCTCGAGCAGCAGGCGACAGCCATCCGCATGGCCCGGTCGGAGCTCACCGAGGCGCGGACACAGCTCGACTCGACTCGAGAGCTGGTGGACCAGCTGCGCATCGACCAGAACAACTTCGACAAGGACCTGCAGAAGGTGGTCCGAGAATTCGTGGAGCGTGCCGGGTTCGAATTGGGTAGCGAGCTGGATAGGGCGCGGCGTGCGGCCGACAGTATTTCCCGGAGTCCGCTTCCCGAAATGACTCAGTCGCTTGATCGTCTCTCGATGTCCGACGATGATCTCGACGAATTGCTGCATGGAGACTCGTCGACCCGAACCGAATGGTGGCGGAAACTCGACGCGGAGCGTCATGAGTTGGCGCAGATGATCGACGTACCTGTCGAGGGTCTGACCATCTACGAGCAAATGCGCTGGATGGTAGAAGACTTCGACCGTCTCGAGCGAGGAGACCTGTCGGCCGAGACGATCGCGACTTATGAGGATTTTGCGGCACGGTTTCGCGTGATGAACGCGGTGAACGACGTCGACCGCCACAACTTGCGTGCGCGCCATATCGATGAGCTGGACGCGGCATTGCGAGACATCCGCTCATGGCTGGACCGGGCCGGCGCACAAGGCGTTCCCGGCGACATGCTGGCCAGTCGTTTCCACCGACTGGCCGCGCAGGCCCATCGACTCGACCAGCTGGCCGGTAAGCGGGACCCCCTGCCGGAACGGGACCACAAAATGCTCGATCAGCTGTGCGAGAAGCATGGCTTCCGGTTGTGGCGATTGCGTCCGGGCTGGGACGAACAGGAACGGTTGAACCGCGAACTGGCTACCGCGCGTGATCGGGTGACAACCGCGCTCGGGCTCGATCCGGCGACCATCGACGATAAGGAGCTGAGGAAACTCGCGAGGCGTCAGGACCAACCGTCGGGTCAGCCGAGTCTTCTGGATGAACAGGGGAAGATCAATCCGTACCGTATCGACACGATACCGCCCAATTTGTGGGATTCGCTGAAAGCGAAGCTGGCGCCGAGCCTGGTGCAGGATTATGTGGAACTTCGCCGGATAGCCGTGAATGCCGCGAAGGTCGAGGAGTCTCGTCGGCTGGACGTCGAGTTGGACACTGGTCTGGCCGACGCGGTGCGGGGCTTGGCCGGTATCCGGTCCACCGATGGCAGCGACTCGCGCGATGTGGCGCGCGCATTCACGCGGGGTGACAGTCTGGCCGAACTGCGCAAAACATCCGTCGAGGCATCTGCGGACGCCATCCGTGACTTTTCCGAGAGGGAAAGGCCGTTCGAGTTCCGGTCGGTATGGAATGTTCTTCCAGGATCCGACGGGCAGGCGCATCTGGACGATGCGCTTCAGCGCGCACGTGAACACCTTGCCGAGATATGGAAGTGCCTTCCGGCGGCGGTGACCGCCGAGCGGGCCGAGCAGCGACTCACGGAAATCGACCGTCATTCTCCGGATGATCCGATAGAGCACAGCGCCATCGTCAAGTTCCAAAACCTCGCGTCGGTGGTTGAGAACGCGCGCCGGTTCCATCGGTACGACGCGTGGGCTCGGGCCATCGACACGCTGTATGAGGCGATCAGCAAGGCTCGGTGGAGCGAGGCCGAGTACGCGGTGCGGGGGTCGGCCGATTCCCCAGAAGCGCTCGAGCAGTGGTCCGGTCAGCTGATCAAATGGGCGAAGCAGCTCGATGGTGTGGCCGCGGCGCGAGCGGAGGCTGTGGCGGGACGGAGGGCAACCGAGGATCAGGTCATGGTTCTGGCCCGGGCTGTCGGTGTGCTGCATGAGGTTTACACCTTGCCCGGCACGTTACGCGGTGACCTACTGCGTCGGATGCGGCAGGACGCCTGGGATGTGTTGGTCAGAAAGGTCGATGAGGTAGCTGTCGAGCCGGGCGAGGTCGGTGGTGGAACGTCGAGCCCGGACCAGGTGTGGCGGGTGGTCGACCGGTTGCGGGAGAGTTCGTCGCCGGGTAGGGAAGTGGTACTCGAGCAGGCCCGTCGGGTTCGGGAACTCGATGAGATAGTCGAAGCCGCGGTGGCATCCGACGCGCACGCTGCTGAACTCGAATCACGGAACGCCGAGCTGGATCGGTTGTTGGGTGAGGTGGCGGCGCGGATTGCCGTTCGGGGCGAGTGGGAGAACGCTGCCGCGGGGTCGGATGTTGATGGTTCCGGCCCCGAGTCGGGCGGGATTGTTGGTGGTGACGGTTCGGATGTTTGGCGGGGGTCGGGTGTAGCCCCTGGTGGGACGCGAGCGGTCGAGTGTTTGGTGAAGGGGCTCGAGCGTGTGCGCGCGAACACCGGCAACACCGGCGCGGTGGGTGATCTGGGCCCGGGGGAGATCGGTGCGCGGGGTGTGTTTCCGTTGGCGGCGCAGCGAGCCAGCAGAGGCGAGTTCTGTGAGGTGGGTGCCTGGGGGTTGTTGGAACAGCGGCTGTTGAGGATGGAGCCGGGGGCGACGTTCTTGGTGGTGCGGCAGTTGGTGGATGCTGATTCGCACGAATTCGGCTTGTCCGACAGGGGGCCGGGTTCGCACGTTGTCGTGTTGTCGCACAGCAAGGAGCACCGGGGGAAACTGGAGTTCTTCGATCCGGACTCCAACCTGCCGTGGGTGTACGAGTTCGGGCAGCGCCCTGCGGACTTGGATCTGTCGGAGGACGGGGACAAGGTCGCGGTTCTCTACGACCACCAGGGAGTGGTTCAACGACTGCCGGGTCGACCCGTTCTACCGATGTTCCCGGTGGCTGGCACAGATGGTGCGCCTGAGCGCAACAGCGGTGTCTCCGAACCCGGTGCTGAACCTGACGCCACGGAACCCAGCCTGGCCGACCTGTGGCAGCACACCGATGCACTGCAAGAGGAACTCGACGGCAAACTGAAGAAGCTACTCGGCTCGCTCGATGAGTGGATGGCGACGCGCAAGACGACGTTGGACGAAGTCTACGCCGCCCTAGCGGGACTGTATGGCGAGACCGGGCGGGCGCGTGCACCCGGTTGGATGGACCCTGAAGCACAGGAATTGAACCGCAGGGTAGAGGAGCTGAGGCGGGAGCTGGCGGGACTGCTCGAGGCACCGGAGTTGGGGGGTGTCCGGGATGGGGTTGTGTCCGAGAGTGGGGCCGAAAGCTCAACTTTCAGCGGGGCCACTACGCCGGTTCCGGCGTTTGGTGCCGGCAGCGCGACCGCTATGGACCAACTGGTGGAGGTAGAGGGCCGCCGCGACGAGCTGCTGTCGAAGCTGGGTATGCGCGGTGCGCCAGGCAAGGCGCCCACGGTGCCGGTGCGTGAGGCGATTGCCACCGCGCGCGAGCAGCTGGAGGCTGTGCGGGCGGAGTTGGCGATCAGAGTGGGTGACGTCCGCGTCGAGGATCTGGACAAGGTGACCCTGTCCAGGTTGGAGGGGCTGCGGTTGATCGATAACCGGGACAGCATCCGGTCGCGGCTCGCCGAATTGACTCGGCTGGAACAGATACTGGACCGGCAGCGGCAGCTGATGGCGGAGCTCGGCGTACCGCAGTCGGCGCTTCTCGTGTCGGTGCCCGCGTACGGGACGGTGCGTGGAGTGGAGAACATCCGCCCGGATGTCGAGTTGCTCGACTTGCGCATCGAGGATCTGAACGTCGCATTGTCTCGGCTGGGCCGGGAATTGGGTGCTGGTGACGTGTTGTCGTTGCGCCCGGATTCCCCGGGGCTGGTCGAATTGCGCCGCCGTGCCGAGGCGGATCGGCGTGCGTTGGCCGACGAGTTGTCGGTGGACCCGGTGACGCTGGCCGATATCGACCCTAAGCAATGGTTGCGGCGCGATAGCCTACGGAACACCTGGCTGGCCGGTGTGTTGCTGGGGTGGGCGGAGCGGCGCACGGCGATCGAGCGCCGCCTGCGGTTCGTCGAGCTTGTCGCCGAACGTCATCACGCGAGGGCGGTGTTCGACCGGGAGATGTCGCGGCGCGCCATGGCCGACGAGCAGGTCGTGGCGCAGGTCCTGCGGCGGAGCGGCTTGACACCCCAACGACCGGAGCGGGTGAGCGAGCATGTGTTGCATCTGCGGACCGCCGAGACGGAACCAGATGTGCTGGTGGTGTTTACGACTGCGCACCGCCCTGATGCGGCACTCGACGCTCTCGCCGAGAACCCGGGGTACGCGAGCGTCTTGGGCCCGAATCCGCCTTACCGGGTAGTGTTCGCCCGGCTCGAGCTGGACACCAGCAGTCCGAGCCGGTCAGATGCGGATGTCGGTATCGAGATCGACAAGGTCGAGACGCTCGAGCCGGGGTATCGAGAGCCGGACAATACCCAGATTCGTGCCGTATTGCTCGAGGCGTATCTGGATCACCGCGCCGAAGGGAAGCTGCGCGGTGTGGATTTCGGCACCTGGATCAGACCGTTGGGACGGGTCGACGCCCGAACCACTCTCGCCGTACTGGCCGGTCGGGTCGGCGACGGGCCCTATGACCCGTACAGCGCCCAGGAAGTGGCCCGCAAACTGGTCAGCAGGGAGATCAACGGTCGATACCTGGTCTACGAACCCCCGAGTGGCGGGCTGCGCGGCGGGCGCAGCATCCGCATCGAGATCGCCGGGTTCCCGATCGATATCGTGATGAACCGCGACAGGGACGGTGTCTATCGGGTCGTGTACCGCAGCTTTGGGGACGGGAACGGTCCCAGCCAGGTGCTGGCGGCCCGATTCGGAAACTTGCGGACCACCATCAGCGAGCGCGAACTGGCAGGCGCCGTCGAAGTCGCGCTGCGTGATCCGGATGTGGAAATCGCTGTGGCGCAACCGGGCACCCTCGAATCCGAGGTGGGTCAGCAGCCGCAGTCGATAGGTGAGGCCCGCCCAGATCCGGCTTGGAAGGCGTGGGAACCGGGCGCGGGTCGAGGCGCCTGGCCAGCGGCTGTCGCCACCCGGCTGCATCATCCCGAAGCGCGGTTGGCCGCCGGGGTGTTGGCCGCTCGCGATGTCATCGCCGGGGAACGGGGGGTCCGGCTCGGTGAAGGCGTCACGTTAGTGCTGGGCAAGGTGCCACGAATCGTGGTCGCTGCCCCGGTGGCGGGTCTGGGGTCGGTGTTGCGGCAGGCGACCGGGGCGACGAGCAGTCAACTGGCCGAGGCCGGTATCACGGTGATCTACCACCATGTTTCGGTCGACGACCAAGGCCAGGTCACCGTCCGCCAACTGCCGCGATCACCGAAACCTGCGTGGCTGGAAGAACGCGCGGTCTACTACAGCCGGAAATACTCGCAATTGGGTACTGCTGCCTGGAATGCCGCAACAGAGGCCGGTCTGGCGCATCTGGACACCCGACCGGTCATGGCTGACCCGGTATTCACCACCGCCGACGGCGACACCGACTGGAGCCCGCCACTGGCGCAGGCGTATCTGCGCAACCAGTGCGCGGTGCTGGTCTTGGCGCAGATGCAAGCCGCCGGATACGCCGGGGTGAGGTTAGAGGACCTCGGCGAGGTCGGACCGGCCGGAGTGGAACCGAAGGTGTTCCGGAAAGCCTTGGGCGCGAGGCTGGTTCCAATCCAACGCGATCCGGCCGACCCGGATGACCCGCATGCGGCGATCAAACAGCGGCTGCTGGAGGCAGGTGACGGTGCTCAGGCGGCGATCCTCCACGAGTATGCCGAGCATCAGCACAAGGTGATCGACGGGAAACGGGTGGGGGCGCACGTCTTCCGGTTGGTGAATGTCGACGGCGAGGTCATGGTGTTCGATCCGGGCCGCAACCGCTACCACCCGTATCCACCTGTCACCGACCGGGTCGTGGTCCGCAGCTGGGTGGCGGAGTTCGACAAGTTCCGTCGGGCGATCGAACCGTTGACCGCCGAGATGGAGAACGACCCGCTGCCGAGCGTGAACATCGGAATGTCGGCGAATGCCCCGGACTTCCTCGCCTTGCGAAGCGATGACGGCGCTGACGCGAGCATCGCCAACCTGATTCAGCTCGAAAACCTGTATCACGTTCCTGGCCAGTCTTCGACTCGGCCGACGCCAGCGGTTCCGGAACTGGACGACCTTCCACCGCCGAATGGTATGTACCGCGGTGAGAATGATCGACTGTTGCATCGGCCAGGAGACCGGGATAACACTTACCGTACTCGCGACGGGAAGTTGCATCATATCACTGACCCGGAGAACACGTTCCGCGACGAGGGCTTCGGCCTGCATAATGCTAAAGGCCATTTTATTCGTGACCACCTATCGGAGGATGGTCTCACCTACAGGGCTCAACTCGGACCTGAAATACCGTATCAGGTGAAGGACCCAGACATACAGAACAAGATCGATGCCCTGAGCGTTGAACGGAACAAGCAGCAGATCAACCGTGACCGCGCTGCAGATGTGGTTAAAGGTCATATGTCAGAGTTCGGGATCGAAAATATCCATGAGCTCAAAGCCGGTGAACTCAAGAATGTTATTCAGGATTTGCGTGAAGAGATTCGCGAGGACCCATCGCTCAGCGATGTCGACAAGCAAGCCAAGCTCGATCGTCTACGCGAAATGGGCGAATATGCGCGAAAATACAACCTCCTCGGCGTGGAGATGGTCGCCACCTCCAAGGAGATGGCGGAACTCGGAGGTAACGCATATGCCGTAGATCCCGTGGATCGCCCCGGCGCCTTGCTGCTGACTCCGTTCGACGGTGCTTTCGACGGCAGGGACACCTTTGATACCGCGTCGTACGTCCCAGCCACGGAGAACACGCCCCCGACACTGCTTCTTGTCGAGAACAAGGGCGTCGGTTCCCAACTGGGCAGCGCGATGACCGAGACCGGAAGGGCGCAACAAGGTTCACCGGAATATGCGCAACGCACCGCTGCCATCGACCAGAATCTCGCGTATCGCCTGCGCGAGACACTCGACCAGATGCATGAGCGCGGAATCGATCCGGAGAGCGCCGAAGGTCAAAAGCTGATAAAGGCGAAAGAGGAATTGCTGCGCGCATATCACGGCGGTACGCTTCGTTTCGAGTATCATCGGGTCCATGCCGACATAAATGGAAATCTCTCAGTAACAAAGTTCAGCCTGGAACGCGATGGAGTTCTCGTACAGATCAACAACCTCGGTGGAGTCGAACGGGCCCGCACTCCTCGCGACGTACTCGTCTCCGAACGTGAACAGATACTCGCTCGAGAAATTGACGAGCAACGGGCGCGAGTTCTGGAATGGCTGAACCCGCCTGGGCGTGAATTCGTCAGATCTGTACTAGAATTCATCGACGCCAATCTATTGTCCGATGTCCAGGCTGCTCTGGAGCGCTTGCACCTCGACGGGGCGATGGAGCGAGCAAGGCGGGCTGTCGAGCAGGACGCTCCGCTTGGACAGGCGAGCAAGGAAATTGCGCTGGCACGAGAACATCTGGCTGCCGCGCAGCGGCTGGAACTCGACAGCCGCTTCGCGACAGCCCATGAGCTCGATCTGGAGTACCAGGAAACGACGGTCGAAAAGATGCTTGCCCTCGATATCGCGGAAAGAGATCGTTCGATCAGAGCTGAGCTGGATATCGCCGAGCGCCACCTTGTCGAGCGGGCAACCCGGCAAGCATTGGAATACCGGGAAATCCGGCTGAGAGATCGTGCGCGATTCGTGCAGCACCACATGGAGCAAGTGCGGGCGCTCGACAAATTGGTCGCGCAAGGAAAGAATCCGGACCTGACGCAGGTGCAGAAAGACTTCGATGCAGTACAGGATGTCATCCGGAACGAGCAGGAAATTGAAGCCCGCGCAGTACAGGAATTGGGTCTGAACCCTCAGCATGAACGGCTTGTGCTTCAAGCCATCGAGGCCGAACGGGCGCGCACCCTCGGGATAGCGGAAAGCGCGTTCGGAAAAGAAATAGCACGGCAAGCGCACGCGGAAGTGCTCGATGCGGTGACGGTCGCTCCGGACGCGGCCGATGCCGCCTCCTTTGAGGCAAGACCCTCGTCTGCCGTGGGTGCGGGCCGTCTTCGCACTGTGGCGCGGACAGAGGGTGAGGCCGACCCGACCTTCCCCGATGATCATGAGGGAATACACCGAAGCCCGCAGCCAGGGCCGGATAGCGGGCCGTCAGGTTTACCCCCCGAGAACCTGACGGAGAGTGCTGTGATGCCGGTTCCCGCGCACCACGCCGCATACCCCGCCCAGGGGCCGATCGATATACGTCTCTCCTATGGGAGTGATACCGCGGTGCTGTCGGTCCGACCTGGAACGGCAGTGGATCTGGGGCCCTCCTCGAAGACGATGCCCGATCGGATCTCGGAGATTCTGTCCGCGAACCACGCCGGTATCGGAATCGACTCGAACGGGCGGGTGTGGATCCGCGACAATGGAGCGGCGGGTCGAGTCTGGGTGAATGAAGACCTCCTCGATACGACGCAGCAGGCGAGGCTACGCAGCGGCGACGAGATCTGGCTCGGCCATCACAAAGTCGTTGTTGATTTCGACGAGGCGTCGATCCCGTACATCGACGACACGATGGCCTATGTGGCGACCGATACCACTTCGCACTCCGATCCGTACGCGCCGACCAAATTCAGGATGGTCCATGCCGTCATGAAGCGCTTCATTCGGTGGCTTGACTCGGAGCCGAATCCACTGGAGATGCGATTTCACCTCGGCGGTGAAAGCGACGAGATCTCCGTGCCGTTCATAACCGGAAAATCGCACATCCTTGGAAAGGAGGGCGGCCCGCTTGCCGGCCTTCTGGCGGGGCATCCTGCTGTGTCCGCGGCCCACGTCAGCGTCGGCGTGTACCCCTCGGGTCGAGCGTGGATCCGCGACAACCACTCGGCGAGCCGCACGTTCGTCAACGGCGCCGAAATCGAGCCGCGCCGAAAGGTTTCCCTGCGCGACGGCGACACAATCGGCATCGGGGACCTCGACGTCACGGTGAACTTTGCCGAACCGACAACACCCGACTTCATCACTCTGCTCGACCGTAGCCCGGTGGCACTACAACACCGCGACTACCTCGCGCTGCTCCCACCACACGTGTTCGACAAAGTCATGGATTTCATCGAGCAATCGCCCGAGGGCGGCGTATTCATCGGCGGCCATCGAAGCGTGATGACGATGCCCGGAGGCGAAACCATTCACAATTTTACCGATGAAGACCTAGGCGGAGTCTTTTTCCCAGAGAATCGGCGCATACTTATCAACGCAAGAGGGCCGGAGGACGGGCCTACCGGGCTGCACGAGTGGGCACACGCAGCTAATTGGGCGTACCAGGATAAACAGGGGGTCCCGCTCAGCGACCAGAGCGAGTGGAAAGAGATACACGCACTCCTCATGAAAGAGGTGGGCAACGAATCAAGCTGGTGGAACTACCTCGATGATCGAAAAGAATGCCTCGTTGAAGGCTACGCCTGCATGCTTCACGGCGACCGCTACCTACTCCGAATGGTCTGCGGCCGCACGGATCTCGCTCAGCTGCTGAGAGAATACTATGAAAGAACATTCTCTGCCGACCCGCCCGTTGGTGACCCACTCGGGACGCCTATTCCCACCACACTCGACCAGCCGAGAGCCCTCGCTGAGCCCGCCGATTCCGGTGCCGCGGGTAGCCGATCTGTGTCCGATGAGGATCGGCAGACGGGACGAGGGTCGGAACGCCTGCTGGCTTCCCCGCTCGACCCTCAAAACGTCGTCAACCGTTATGGTCTTCCGGAAACCCAGCGCCGCTATCTGGTGGACGATTACATCAAGATGTGGGAGCGCCAGCACGGCCGGGAGATGACTCCTGAGGAACAGAAAGTCCTATTTCAAGGGTGTATCGGCGTCACAAAGATCGGTATCGGCCAGACGGAACTCAATTCATTACCGCCGATGAATCTCGCCTTCGCTGATCCGGATTCGCATCGGGTGATTCAGTATGCTGAGAATGTGTTGGCGCCTGGGGAAGTGGCCAACGCAGAGGTGAGGTTCTGGCGGAAACGACTCAATGAAGCGAAGAACATCGTGAGGGAACGCGGCATGAACTGGTCGTACGAGTACAGCGATGGAAACATAAGTAGCGCTTCTGAGCGTATCCAGTATCTCGAGGACAACCTGGAGCGAGCACGTGCGGAAGCGAGGGAAATATGGTCTGATCTCGCCAAGGGGCACATCAAGGGAATGCTGGACGCTCGGCGTGAGGCGAGGATCGAGGGCGACCGGCGCACCTTTGAAAAAGTTCAAAATTATGTGCAGAAATTCAAGGACATCCTGGCAACCAGGCCGGCGGATGTCGGCGAATTCATGCGCCTGGTGAAAGCGGACCCCGAACTCTCCCAGTTACGAGGCGTGGATTATCACCTACCGACCGGCGACCCATCGGAATGGAAGCCGATAATCTTCTCGAAACACTTTTGGTCCGGCCAGGAACTGGTACTCGACAGCAAAGGGTATCCCGTCGTTACCGAGGGGGGAAAGGTCGTAACACGGGCCACGCAGACTCCCGATCCCACCCGATTCGCACCGGACCTGACGACAGGTCAAGTCAACATGTCAGGGGATCACAACTGGGGCAAACCTGGGTATGCGAATTTCGATTACGGAATATACGACGAACAGACGGGGAGCTGGTGGCATGCCAATCATGCAGATTACAGAGTTTATTCAGTTGGCGGAGACCCGCTCGATCCGATGAAAGTGTATCAGAGCACTCCGGAAAGGTTTTTCTCCAGTTACTCCGATTTCGACAGCGCGGTAATTTGTATCGGATTCGTCAAGAATACCGAATGAGCGGCGAAGCATCGGCGGGATACCTGCCGCGCATGCCCGGTACGTTAGTTAGGATTTGATCATGGATCTGGCCGATTACGTCGACGACACTGCCACACTGTTCGGGATCGCCGAGAACGCCGCCGCTGGTGCCGTTCTTCGATGCGGTGCGGCCTCTCACGTTTATATCGATGGTCTTTCCAAATGGGACGACAGCGAACAGTATGCCGCCTTCGAGCTCACCGGTAACCTCGTCGAGGAAGGCGGTGACGCCGACCTCCAGACAGATGAAGACACTGTCATACATGGTATAGGCAGGCGGTACGTCATGAAGAACGCCACGTGGGAATGGATCTCCTAGCGGCTTGCGGCAGCCCGCGTAACCGATCGACGGGCAGACCGGACCTCTCACTCGCCGTCGCCTACGGCGTCAGGGTCGCGCAGCGGTCGGAGGACGCAGACTCCGCGAGTCGGAGCCGGAGCCGGACCGGATACAACAACTCGGGCTCGAATACGGGTGTGACCAGTGAAACGAGTAGTGCGCCTGATAACGGCGAGCGACAGAGCGGGATTAGGGTGGTTGTATGGCGCAATGGCGGGAATCGACCGATGCCGAGATCGTCGACCTGGCATCACGTTTGCAGTCTGTCGACTGGTCGTGGCGCATTGCGGACGTGCCTGAGCTGGCGGCAGCGTTCGGCTGGCAGGTCTTGACGGCACATCCGAACTCGGTCACGCTCGACAACGGATTCGGAATGGATAGCGGCGAGGTGATCGGCCGCGACGGACGAGCCGAAAGCATCGAACTGGCACTGACCAGCGTTGCGTCCAACGATGTCGACGGCCGCGCGCAGGCGCGCGATGCGCTCGCCCGAATGGCGGCGGTGCTCACGGGCGCGTTGGGCGAGCCAACCAGCCGCAAGCCTGGAAGGTCACCCGAAATCCGTTGGGTCGGTGCAGAAGCAACCCTACGACTGGTCGGTTTGTCGAGATCCGTGCAGCTATGTCTGACCGCCAACTCGTACCTGGCCAAGGAGGACCAAGCGATCGAGCTCGAGGAGCGAGGACTGGTATGACCGACTGGACGAGGTTCGCCGAGGGGCTCGCAGAGGAGCTGGCAATGCTGCCCGACGGGGCTCTCGTGGTCATCAAGGAGTCAGGCAAGCCGGACAACGAATACCGGTATGTTCAGTTCCGGCAGACAGCTGACTTGCTGGAGGCACAGCTCACTGGCGACACCTATCTCGACGCTGCCGCCAGGCCTGGCCATGCGGGGCAGCGGCGCCTCATCGACGCCGGCTGGCAGTACCCCGACAGCCCGCACAACGAGAATTGGTGGATCGAACTTTCCTGGCCGCTGTCCACCGCTGTCGATCGTCACCTTTCCGACATGGTTGTCATCGGACTGCGAGACTGTTTCCGCATACCGGATCCGGACACCTTGATCTACGACGCATGGAACCAAACCAAGGGCAACCGCCGGCTGCATATGCCGCTGCTGGGCCTGAATTGGGAGCACGTGCAATGAGCAGGACAGTGGCGAAACGGCAGCTGGCCCTGATCCTGCACGGCCGATCGAGCCAGGACCAGCCGACCAGCTCTGTGTGAACCTCGCACTGACTGCAGTCGGCACGGCAGACGATCCAGTCGGCAGCGAGTTCACGTGCGCGCCGATGCCGCGCAGCCCGGTTTGTTAAGCGAGCCGGCACGGGCTGGTCCGGGCGGCCGAGCTTGGGTGTCTGAACTGGTGCAGCAATTAGCGTGTTGGTCTCGTCGCCGGTGGATGGGACGCGGCTCTTGTTTTGGCGGGATCAACACTCGATTCGACGTCGGAAGTGCGATCTTTCACGAGTTGTCGTCGAACGGGCAGTGTGCCTCGAGTGTGGACCGATCGCGGTGCGAGGTATCCGCGTGCCCTCTTGGCTCAGCCCGGACATGCGCGCATTTCCCGGCGCGCACCCCGTACAGAAACGGCAGGCTTGCCAGTCATTCAGCCATCGCTTTCGGCGCCGGTTCCCTTCTGTCGGCGGGTCTGGAACTAGAGCGAATACGCTCGCTGGAGCGCAGGTACCGGGTCGGCGCTTCGCGCAGGTGATTTCGGACGCGTGACCATAGTGCTCTTCAGGGCTATCTCGATGCGTTGCCGCCGGAAAGCTTGCCACGCATTGCGTTCAGGCTCGCATCCCGAGAGAGGCGCATCCATGGCGATGCGGAGCGGTCAATCGCTTTGCCGTGGGAGGCCGGTAGGAGCGAGCCTTCGGAAGTTCACACTCAACTTCGCCGTCCTACGGGACACCTATTGGCTACCGATGCGCGGCCCTTCCTGTCCGCCCATACTGGTCGTCGTCCCTATCTGTGGTGGGTGAGGCCTGACCGATTTCGTGGATTGCGCTGTGAGCTGAGACAAGGAACTAGGGCGATGGTCTACATGACTCCTGGTGTGGCCGTTCTGTACGGCGCGGGCTTGTGGGATCACAGCGGGTCGCCGAGTTCCGGTGGCCCCTGTGCCGGCAAGTGACTCGCACGATTGCAGATTTGTGGGATGTCCGCTGGCTGGCCGGTGGTGACCGGCTACTGATCGATCCTGAGAACAGACTGACTGATCCGCTGCGTGAAACCCACGGATCCTGCGCTCGACCCATCGAGGCGACCGTTTCGATCGCGAAGGAGACCCAGCACCTGCGGATCCTCGGCGACGAATTGGAATCTGGCATGAAGGTGACCGCGCTTTTCGTGACACTTGCCGACGGGGAGCCGGGCAATCGCAGACCCGGCGAGGGATGAACACCGAGAGAGACAAGATAGTCAGGAGTAGGACCGATGGGTGAACTCGACGATCTGCGGAAGCGCTGGTCAACTCTGGCGGGACAGGCGTCGTCCGGCGAGCTCGAATTCGACGAGAACCAGGCCCAGGTGTGTCGCCAGGCGTGCGAAACCGCACTTTCCGGCCTGAAAGCGATCCAGGGCTATATTTCCGCTCCGCCGGCCGACGGCCAGCCGCTGGATAGCCTTCCCACATTCGGCAACCTTGCTTCCGGCATCAGCATGGCAGGCGCGTTCAATCGCAGGGCGACACATCTCAGCAATATACTGGGGTCACATTTCGCCATCGTGGCCGACATGGCAGAGACATTCGCGCTGGCGGAAAAACTATACACCAACGCCGAATTGGAGTCCCGTACGAACTTCGCCAACGTCGTCCCGGCAAAGCTTTCGGGCAAGCCGAAAAGAATCGCCCAGATGTCCCTCAGGAGGCACAACACAAGGTCTCTGGTGCCCAAATACATCGGCGTCGGCAACGGCGATATCCCATCCCCCGAAGCCGGCCAATCGCTCAGCTACGCGGCCCTGTACCACCTCGGCCGCAGCATCAGACCCCAGCCGATCGCCGATGCCGGCAGCGCGTGGCTCTACCTGGCTGAACAACTGAAGGGCGTGTTCTCGGGCCTCACGGACAAGATCGTCGCATCGGAGAAATCGTGGTCGGGAGTCGGTGGAGACGCTGCCCGCAAGGCCGCTCGGGATTATCAGGCGGCGACAGAGCCCCTGGTCGACAATATGACAAAGATCGGCAACAATCTCCAATACGCTTCGAGTTGGCTGTACGGCGCGAAAAATAGCATGCCGCAGACCGGGCCGGAGATCCCGGACAACGCCGTCCTGGCGGGGCCTATCTCCGGGCTCGGGGAGGTTTCCAATTCGGCTTCGACAGAAGACCCTCTTCCGCGCTATCGAGATAACTACGATTTCCACTATCGGGACGGTTTTAACGAATCGATGGTCAACATCCCTGTGCTGCCAGTGCCCGATCCGGTCACCGACAGCACAGGTGACGCCGCGCCGGAGAGAACCGCTGACCCATCCGGCGTCAGCAGCGGTTATCCCGGCGGGGTCGGAGGCCCTGGGCTCAGCAGTGGTTATCCCGGCGGGGTCGGAGGCCCTGGACTCACCGCCGCCGGTGTGGACACTTCCGGTCTTACTGGTGCGCTGCCAACTGCCGGTGGCAGTCCCGCTCCGGTCTCCGGCATCGGCGAACCGTCGGCCCAGCTGCCCACCTCGCCATCGGGTTCGGATCTCGGCCAATTGTCCAATATTGCCCAGCAGGCTATGTCGGGTGCCCAAACCGCCGCTCAGGCTGCTCAGGCGGCAGGTCACCCGGCCGTACCACCTATGGGCAGCATGAATGCGCCCAATGCGGCTGCGGATGCGGCCAAAGCGAGTCGGCTAGCCGGTCTGAAGGGGGGAGGGCCGGGCGGTCCCGCAGCGGCGCTTGCCAAGGAAGCGGCCTTGGCGAGGGATGCGGCGCAGTCGAAGCTGTTTCCGCGGGCGGGCCTTCCCGGAACGGCTGCCGGCATGCCGATCGGACGTACGGGTATGGCTCCGATGGCCGGGGCGCCGGGCACACCAGGTTCGGCGGGGGCGCCGCAGGGTGCGGGCAACAAGGACCAGGGCAAGGAACACAAGCGCCCCGACTTCCTCGACTCGGCAGAGCATCTGGAGGAAGCGATCGGCGAGCCGATGGCCGTCAAACCTGTTCTGGACCAATGAGCCGTACCTGGAGTTTCACAGATCTCGAGTTCGTCGTTCTCTGGGAGAGACTCGAGGAGGATTTTCTCCCGCATCCGCTCATGTTCACCAGCCGCATTCGGCTGCACGATGACCTTGCCCGGGAAAAGGCGCAGATCTGGGATCGGTTGCGCTCGACGGTGGACGGCTCGCTCGGGGACGCGCTCGCTGCTATTGCCCGTCCGGACGTCCGCCTGGCAGTGCAGGGCCGCAACGGCAAAGACCTCGACGACCCGGCAGGCAGTATTCGTATCCTCGCGACCAGAAGCGGCGACAGCGGGTATGTCGTGAAGCAACGTCCCGGCGAAACCATCCGGCACAGCGCCGGATTCACGATCACCGAATGCAGTGCGGTGCGTCTCGCCGACGCGGTCGTTGCCGAGCTTCCCGATATAGGGCCGGGCAAGCTCGCCGACATCACGTTGGTTCCCGAACGTTCGGCCGACGACATGGATTACTCGTACGGTAGATCCAGGGTGGAGCAGGCTACCTTCGAGAATTCGGTCGGACAGCGGTCGCAACGGTTTCTCGAGTCTTCGTTGTCTGTCATCGGAGCGATCGAGATCATTCAGGGCCGATCGCGATTCGGACCCCGTGGTGTCACACGGCATGTGCTCCAGTGGCGGGATGTGGAAGGCGACGGTCGCTACGTGATAGCCGTGC
This sequence comes from Nocardia sp. NBC_00881, assembly GCF_045207455.1. Lineage (NCBI taxonomy): Bacteria > Bacillati > Actinomycetota > Actinomycetes > Mycobacteriales > Nocardiaceae > Nocardia > Nocardia sp. NBC_00881. The sequence continues at coordinate 4,453,707 of NZ_CP108798.1, read as the reverse complement.
AGAATCCATTGGCCGCGGTGGCAGCGGACCGAAAACGTCTGACCGCCATGATCAATACCAAGATCGCCGAAGTAGTCCGCGTCATCAAGGACGAAGGCGGCGTTTGACACCGACCGGGCTGGGTCGGGCGTCTCGCCCGACATGTGGGTTCGAAGAGCGATGCAATCGAACCCGGGTCCGATCGTGCTGCGGGAACGAGCTTCTTCGCATACCTCAGGAAATAACTGGACAAGGGCCTGAGATCCCGTTGTCGTGGCTATTGCCCTGGGGGCAGTTGGCGGATCTCGGCGGCCAGGGGTCCCGGTAGTTTTCGCGGAAAAAACAACGAAGTTCGCTTGACCTGTGCATTCGGCACTCATGCACGGTCGAGGCTGGTGTTCCGTAAGACCTTCGTCCAGCGGAACACCGGCATCGAGCCCTCCGCTGCTGGTACGGGTGTTCCGGTGAGGTGTTCCGAAACTTGTTCCAGTGAACCCCCGTCATGCGGAACCGTGCCGATCTCGCATCAGATGCGAGCGATGGGACGGCATGATCGACCATTGCCCTTGCCGACGTATTCGGGTCGAGTCCGTAAGCTATTGCAAGACATCTGATTACAGAATGTGCGCCCGCATATTCGGCAAAACTCTCGCCATCGCTGCTGGTCAAGCCATTGTCGTTGTTTTTCGCGCCGTTTCTACCGGGACCCCCGTCGGGCGATCGAGTCGCGAAACTATCTGCGGTAGCGTCGGCGCGACTCAGGCGATTCAGGCTCTCGTGTACAGATGGGCTGCTGCCGGTACTTCTTTGCGCCGATGTTCCTCGAGCCCCGGGAAGTGGCTACCTCCATCAGCGGACGAGCGCATGCCGGGGGATTTGAGGAGCAGGGCAGCGAGCCCGAGTATGCTCACCTGATCCCGAAACGCTACGGCCTGAGGGGGTTCCGAGGTCCGTGTGGTTCGTTTCTGTTGTGTCCTGCTCTGTCTTGGGAGGTCGTCGTGCGTGTCGGTCGATTGGTTTCGGTTATTGCCGCGGTGATGCTCGCCGCGCTCGTCACCGGCGGGGGCCCTGCCGCCGGACAGAGCGATTACGCGCAGACCGGGCTCACCCTGCACAACAACTACCGGGCCAAGCACGGTTCCCCCGCCATGACCTTGACCCAGAACCTGAACAACCAGGCCCAGAAATGCGCGCAGTACTACGCCCAAAAGCGCGTGATCGATCACAGCTGCCCCTACAAGAACGGGGCCGGGGAGAACCTCGTCGGAGGAGAGGGCAGCTGGGACGCTGTCTCCTTTGTCAAGACGGGCACGAAGCTGTGGTACAACGAGATCAAGGACTACGACTTCAACAACCCCGGGTTCGGCATGTCAACGGGTCATTTCACGCAGTTGGTGTGGAAGGCCAGCACCCGACTCGGTATCGGGTACGCCTCGGAGGGCGGCTGGACTGCCGTCGTCGGTCTCTACAACCCAGCCGGCAACGTAGAGGGGCAGTTCCCCCAGAACGTGGCACGCCCGCGCTGAGCCGGGCCTGTCCACGGCGATCCTCTCGGCCGTAGCGTGACTTTTCTCGTGGATGTTCCTCGACCCCGAGGTACGAGCGCAACGGTTGCCGTGTACGCGGCGGCGTCAGCTAGTAGTGCTTTGTTAGGTGGTGCGAGATGTGTTGTGGTTGAACGGTGTTGGGTGAGGAGATGGAGTTGGTTCGTCCGGTGATCGAGGAGTTCGCGGCGGAGATGTTCGCCGGGTTCGCCCGTCGGGATCAGCGAGCAAAGGGACAGTTGTATCTGCGGGGCCTACTCTGCGACGGTAAGCGCAAGTCGATGCAGCCCATGGCGGCACGGCTGGGGGTGGATCATCAGCAGTTGCAGCAGTTCGTGACGACCTCGACGTGGGACCACAGCCAGGTGAGGGCGCGGCTGACCAGGTGGGCGGCACGGTTCGTCGATCCCGACGCATTGGTGGTCGATGACACCGGTTTCCCGAAGGACGGCACATCCTCACCCGGGGTGGCGCGGATGTATTGCGGGGCGCTGGGCAAGCGCGGGAACTGTCAGATCGGGGTGAGCGTGCACGCGGTCACCGACTGGTCCTCGGCCGCGCTGGATTGGCGGCTGTATCTGCCCCGTTCCTGGGACGACCACACCGCCACCGACCCCGCCGAAGCCCAGCGGATCGCGGCGCTGCGAGCACGCTGCGCGATCCCCGGCCACGCCCGGTTCCGGGAGAAATGGCGACTGGCCCTGGACATGCTCGACGAAGTCGCCGCCTGGGGCATGCCCGCACGCCCGGTGATCGCTGATGCCGCCTACGGCGACAGCACCGCCTTCCGCGCCGGGCTCACCGACCGAGGACTGGCCTATGTGCTGGCCGTCTCGGCCTCGACCAGCGTCCATCCCGCCACCGCCCGACCGGTGGCACCGACCTACTCCGGGTTCGGACGGCCCAGAACCCGCACCGACTACCCCGACAAACCCATGACCGCGAAGACGATGATCACCACCGCCGGCCGCGCGGCAGGACGGTTCGTCACCTGGCGGCGCGGCAGCCGCAAGACCCCAGGAAATCCCGGCGCGGTGATGCGGTCACGGTTCCTCGCACTGCGGGTGCGCCCGGCCAACCGCAACATCACCCGCGCACCCGACGGCAGCCTGCCCGAATGCTGGCTGCTGGCCGAATGGCCCACCGGAGCCCCGGAACCCACCGACTACTGGCTGGCCACCCTGCCACCGAGCATCCCGCTACGAGATCTCGTGCAGCTGGCGAAAATCCGTTGGCGCATCGAGCACGATTACCGCGAACTCAAAGACGGCCTGGGTCTGGACCACTTCGAAGGCCGATCCTGGACCGGCTGGCACCGTCACGTCACCCTCGCCTCCATCGCCCAAGCCATCTGCACCACACTGCGCCACACCCCAAAAGCCCCTGCGCAGGCCTGACCCTCTACGCCGTCCTGCGCCGACTCCAACACCTACTCGCCACCTGGACCGGACACTGCCACACCTGCCACCAACCCCTACCCACCCGAAAACAACCACCTCACACCTAACAAAGCACTACTAGGCGGTGTCTCGAAGTAGGTGTCGAGGTCATAGCCATTGGTCGGTGGCGGCGATCTGGATGATGGCGAGGTAGCGGGTGGCGAATTTCTCGTAGCGGGTGGCGACGGCGCGGTGTTGTTTGAGCCGGTTGATGCCGCCTTCGATGGTGTTGCGGTGCCGGTAGATCTCACGATCGAACGCCGGTGGTCGTCCGCCCCGGCGGCCGCGATTGCGGCGGTGTCCTGCTTGATCTGCCGGGACCGGGATCGTGGCGGGAATGCCACGCTCGCGCAGGTAGGCGCGGTTGGCGGCCGAGGAATACGCTTTGTCCGCCAACACCCGGTCCGGACGCACGCGTGCCCGTCCACGTCCCAGGCGAGGGACCCGGATGCCGTCGAGGACCGCGGCGAACTGGGGGCTGTCGCCGGCTTGACCGGCGGTGAGCAGCAGTGACAACGGACGCAGGCCGTGTTCGCAGGCCAGATCAAGTTTGGTTCCGGCATGTGGGGTCCAGTGGCGCGAAAAGTCGCGCTAAGCCTGCCCGGTTCTGCTGATTTGGTGTGGTTACTGAGCGTCGTTGTGGCGCTGGTGGTTTCATGAGCGGCTGTGCGTGATGAGGGTGTGGTGCCGGGGTACGGCCAATACGGGGTGCTGACGCGGGCCGAGCTGGAACGGTTTTTCCATCTCGACGAGCAGGACCGGGAGCTGATTGCCGAGCGCCGCCGCGACAGCAATCGACTGGGGTTCGCCGTCCAGCTTGTGACGGTCCGCTATTGGACCCGCTGGAGGTGCCGGTGTAGCGAGGTCGTGTCGGACATTCAGCAAGACCGCCGTCGTCGTCATCACCGCGAAGTCCGCCGGGCGTAAGGTTTTCGGCCTCGCCACCGCAGGCGTCCGTCTCGCTTGACCTCTTGCGCGTCAGTCCGGCAGCCAGTGCAGCTCGTGCGCCAGGGTTTTGGCGACGGCACGGATGCGGCGGTGTAGTGGCGACTGCTCGCGTGGGAGGACCAGGTGGAACGTCAGGCTGGGCGCGCCCCGCAGCGGTCGCCAGGTGAGACCGGCCGGTTGTGCCGTGGCCGCGGTTTCTCCGGCCGGGGCGAGGGTGACCCTGTCGTGTAGGTCGCGCTGAGACATGTCGAAAGAGACTGCGGGCGTGTGGAATCGGGGGTGTGGTCGGGTGTCGCGGAACAGTGCGGACAGCTGATCGTGGATCACGGGGTTGGCCGCGCGGCCCGGGAGTCGCAGTGGATACGCGGCCGCGTCGGCGATCTCGATCTCCGGGTGTTCGACCAGCGGATGGTGCTGCGCCAGCTGGACCCCGATGCGCTCACGCCGCAGCAGGAACCGGCGCACGCCACGGCCCGGCTGTTCACCGCGGGTGATCCCGGCATCGATGCGGCCGTCGGCGACCGCGGGGGAGATCTCCGGTGTCGCCATCGGGACCGCGCCGACCTCGAGTCCGCTGTTGCCGCGAATGAGCCTGTCCACCAGGGCCGGTGCCGTCCCGGCCCCCGCGCTGAGGCTGTATCCGATGCGCAGCGTGCCCAGTTCACCGGCCCCCGCATTCCGGGCGGTGTCCCATGCCCGGTCCAGCGCCGCCAGCGCGGGCGGCGCGGACTCCGCCAAAGCCGCACCGGCCGTGGTCAATACGACGCTACGCGTGTTGCGGACCAGCAGGGCCGTACCGAGTTCCGCCTCCAATCGGCGCATCCGGGCGCTGAGTGCGGGCTGTGCGATACCGATCCGTGCGGCCGCGCGGGTGAAGTTCAACTCCTGCGCCAGCACCAGAAAGTACCGCAGGCTTACCGTATCCGGCGCCACATGCCCTCCCTGCCGATTGATAACGATCCGTTCTGAGCCTATCGCGTACCGGTCTTTCCCTCGACCGCACATCAAGCCCTAACCTGCGCATATGACGATTCAACTGACCGCAGTACCGGTCGCCGGGATCGATCGATCTGAGTGTCAATTCGAAGTCGGACGTGTCCGGCCGAACACAGGAGGTTTCCATGGCTAAGGGCTACTGGGTCAGTGTCTACCCCGCCATTTCCGACCCTGAGAGGCTGACTGCCTACGACAAGCTGGCCGGTCCGGCTGTCCAGGCTGGGGGCGGGCGCACCCTGTCCCTCCTCCCGTCCCGTGGCGGTCGAGTCGTCGCCCACGAGGCCGGAATCACGCAACGCGTCGTTCTGATCGAGTTCGACACCTTTGAACAGGCCGTCGCGGCATACGAGAGCGAGGCATACCAGAAGGCGCTGGTGGCCCTCCCCGACGGCGTCGAGCGCGACTTCCGCATCATCGAAGGCATCGACTGACCGGCGGGCCCAGCCATCGCTGAGCATCTGTCACCTGATACGCACACGGCGCTGAACGACGACTCACGAGACGAGTTCGAAGCGATGCCCCGCGTCCCAGTTCGCCGTCGACGTCCTCGACGGCTGACCCCTGTCGAGCGGATCGAAGAAGCGACGCGACGTCCGGGCCAGCTGGACGGTCTCGCTGACCTCGTCGACGAAACTCACCCTCACCCGAAGCGAACCGCTTCTCACACGACAGATCGGTCCAGCGAACACAAGGCTTCAGGGGCGCATCCTGCATCCATCTGCCGAGTGCCCCGTCGGGGGTACTCAGAGTACTGATATACAGTTTGAAGAACCGCAGGTCAAGACATCTTTCGAGGGGTTTCGATCTGCGGTTCTTCTGTTGTTGAAGTAGCCCAGGGGCGCGTCTGGCTGCGCTAGGATGGCGCACTGCTCACCGGCCCGCTCACCGACATCCACGACCCGAACGGCATGGGCGCCACGTTCTTCGCCGTCCTGGCTGCCGCAGCCCAGATCGAACGCAACTACATCCGCGAGAAGACTCTCGAAGGCCAAGCCACCGCCGCGGCGAAAGCAACCACGGCGGACGCCCCAAGGTCATCGACGAAGACATGCTGACGTTCGCGCAGGCGCTTAAGGACAAGGGCGTCCCCGTGTCCGAGATCGCCAAGAAGATCACGATCAAGACCGGCAAGAACGCCGGGCGACATCCCTCTGTCGCCTCGCTGTGCTGCGCCTTCGCCGACGCCGAACCGGACAAGCACGGGTAACCGGCGGGAACGCCTGCCGTCAACGGCGTCCATGACGTCGGTCAATGCTTAACGCCAACCACTGTTCCATTGCTCCCCGAGGCCGTCGTCATGATCAATCACGACCCCTGAGCCGGGAATCACCAGCCGAAACGCTGAGCGCGACTTTCCGCGCCACTGGACCCCATGTGCCGTCCTGGGGTGTGCCCGGGTGGATTACTAGGAGACGAACTGCGCGCTGTTCTCGGTCAGGAATTGCTCGAGAGTCATCGGTGTGCGGCCGATAAGATCCTGCACGGCCATAGGGTTCGCGGTGCGGTGACTGTTCGCCCCCGCGTGAGCCAGTCCGGCGCCGATCGTGGAGATGTGTTGTGCCATGGCCAGGTTGATGGTGGAATGACCGCGAGTAGCGGCGTGTTCGAGTGCTGCCTGCCACTGTTGTTGTGAGATGTGTTGGTAGCGGATCTCGCGATCGACGATCTTGCTGATTATTGCGGCGATCGTGGCATGACTGTGCAGCTCGGCCGCGGGCGGGAAAGAGATCGGAGACTCCGCGAATCGCTCAGGATGGAGCAAGGCTGTGACGCCGATGTCGGCCGCGTCCTGGCCGCTGATCCACGGCGCCGGCGCGTCTGCGAAGCTGTTGGCGAAGCAGTCGTTTGCCCGAATCGATTCTGAGTGCAGGGTCACGATGTTCTCGTAGAACAGGCCGGCGACGCGCAGAACCGTGGGATGCAGGCCCGCCCAGGCCAAGATCTCCTCGGCGCTCCATTGGGCGCGGCCCAGTCCGCTCGGGCTGTCGGCGGCCGACACGCCCATCGACATCACCACCATGTGCGGGGTGATGCCCACCTGCCGTATCGCTGATGCGAGATTCGCCGCAGCAGGGACGATACCGGCCGCAACCGGGTAGGTGAAGTACACCGATTCCACATCCTCGACGGCCGGGATGAGCGTGCGCCGATCGTGTAGATCGCCGACGAGGGTCTTGGCGCCCAGCTGACGCAACTGCGTTGCCCGGTCGTCGTCGCTGCGTACCAGGACTCGAACCGCTCGGTTGTGGTTGATGAGCTGTTCGACGACCCTTGCGCCGGTGCGTCCGTGGCGGCCCGTAGCGCCGATTACCAACACTGTCGGTTGGGATGTATTCGAAGACACGTGCTCTCGTCCTTTTCGTCGTGGAAGAACTCTGATGCGCCTGCGCGGTCACCGCGCCGCAAGACAGGACCCTACCGAGTTACTATCATCATGCAAGTTACTATGGAGTCGGTATCGGCGGGCCGAACCGCACGGCGGTGCATCGTCTGCTCGGCGGGGTGCGCCGCGTGGGCCGAGGCTAGGTTCGACGAGGAAAGGCGTAGGAGGTAGAAGGTGCGTCGCAGCAGTTTCGCGTCGATGGAATGCCCGATCGCCGGGGCGCTCGACCATGTGGGCGAATGGTGGAGTTTGCTGATCATGCGTGATGCCCTCGACGGGTTCACGCGGTTCGACGAGTTCGAGGCCAATCTGGGGATCGCACCGAATATGCTGACCCGGCGGCTGCGGGCGTTGAGTGATGACGGACTGCTCGAACGCGTTCAGTATTCGACCAAACCAGCCCGCTACGAGTACATCGTCACAGAAAAGGGGCGTGACCTGCGCCCGGTCATCATTGCGTTGTACCTGTGGGGGATCAAGAACACAGCGGACGAGGCCCGCAACGTCGTCCTGGTCGATCAGGTCACCGGATCAGAGATCGTCCCCGAGTTCGTCGATCACCACAGTGGCCGACCGCTGTCCTCGATGAGGGCCGAGTTCGTCGCCGGTCCGGATGCGTCCGAGGAAATGCGCCGCAGGCTCAACCCGGACAGTCGGCGTACCCGGCGGGACCGTCACAAGGCCCAGCGCTCGACCACCTGATCCCGCGCCCGATGGATGCGCCGATCTACGTTGCGGGGCGATCTGTGCCGGTGCGCTCCAGCGCTGAATCAGCACAACACCAAACTGCGGGTACTGGCCGCGCAGCTGGTCACCGACCTGGCGTTGCTGCCACCGTGCCCACCGGATGTGGTCAGCAGGTCCGACCATGTCCTGCTCACCACCCACCAGCGGATACCCCCCCGACCAACAGTGAACAAGACCCGCCCCAGACGCGCCCTTCGGCGATCTGATGGATGGTCGCTGCTCCTGTCGGCGACTACCCGCATCTCTTACGAGCGGTCGATTTCGGTCAGAGCAGTGGCAACGGCTTCGATGGTTCTGTCGACGTCGAGTTCGGTTGTGCGGTGGCTGACCACCGAGATACGCATGGCACGTTGGCCATTGAACGTGGTGGCACCGAACCAGGCAGTCCCGTTGTGCTGGACGCGGTCGACGACACGATCGGTGCGGTCGGCGCCGTCGCGGTCGATGAAGCGGACGAGGCCCTGATTGAGCTGCGGTTCGTGCACGATTTCGACGCCGGGAAGCGTGCCGATAGCGGCAGTCAGCCGACGGGCGTGTGTGCAGCAGTCGTCGATGATCTTTGCGATGCCGGAGCGTCCGAGAGAACGTATTGCGGCATAGACAGCGAACCCGCGGCCTCGGCGCGACCATTCGGGGTTGTAGTCGATCTGGTCCCGCGGCGGCGTGTCGGCCTCGGGATCGGCGGCGTGGATGAGGTAACTGGCTGTGATGGACAAAGCGGCTCTGTGGTGAGCGGGGTGGGCAGTGAAAACCAATCCGCAGTCGAACGGAACATTGAGCCACTTGTGGGCGTCGGTCACCCAGGAATCAGCGTTCTCGATGCCTGCGACCAAGTGCCGATGGCGTCGGCTTGCCGCTGCCCACAGACCATAGGCGCCATCGACGTGCACCCAGGCGCCGTAATCATGGGCAATTCGGCAAGCCTCGTCGAAGTCGTCGAACGAGCCGGTATTGATTTCCCCGGCCTGTAGGCACACGATCGTCGGTCCATCGACGGCCTTCAGATACCCGGCCAAAACGTTCACATCGAGGCGACCATCGGCACTGGCTGCGACTGTGGTGATCGCTTCTGTGCCAACACCCAGCAGACGAACGGCGCGATCGATCGAACCGTGCTGCTGGCCGCCGGTGATGATCCGCAGTGCCGGTGCACCCGCGAGCCCTCGGCGCTCGACATCCCAGTCCCGCTCGGCGAGCAACTTGTTGCGGGCGGCGGCCAGCGCCGTGACGTGACCCATCTGCGATCCCGTGACCAGCGCGAACGAGGCTTGCTCAGGCAATCCGAGCAAGTCTTTCAACCACACTCCGCAGACCTCCTCGACCACCGCCTCCGCAGGTGCACACGAGTACAGCGCGGCATTCTGATCCCACGCCGAGGTCAACCAGTCCGCAGCCAAAGCGGCGGGCACCGAGCCACCGATCACCCAACCGAAGAAACGTCCCCCCGAACTACCCAGCAACCCGGGATCTGCGTCTCGCACCAACTCACCTATCACCTGAGAAGGCTCGGTCGGCTCATCAGTCAACTCGTACCACAGCCTTCCACGCAGTTCCGCGACGCCGGCATTGACCGGTACCGGCCGCGTATCCAACCCATCGAGGAAATCGGCAGCGAACCCAGCTGTATCCCGCAACAACTCTCGCAACGTAGTCACCGATGCAGTGTGCATCGCGAAACCAAGAACATCTCGCGGAAAATGGCCCTCGCAGGACTGGATCTACACGGCATCACACACCTCCGGTGGGGCGCCGACCGCGACGTCTGTTACCGGCCCATCGCTGGGCCCAGGCCCTCGAATCCACTGAGACCGTGCACAAACGGGCCCGACCCCACACCCCCATCGACGGGAGGACGAACGCAATAAGCGGCGCTTTGGCCAGAGTGGGCCTACCTCCGCGAACGGGACGCTGTCGGTGCGCATTTGGGGTATCGCCTGGTCGGCATGGGTATCTGGGGTACGGTCGATCAGAACACCGTCAGGCAGCTCGACGGGATCGAGGTCGAGCGCATCTTCATCGACAAGGCCTCCGGCAAGGACACCACACACCCGCAGCTGGAGGAGCTGATCGGGTTCGTCCGCGACGGCGACACCGTGATCGTGCATTCCATGGATCGCCTGGCCCGCAATCTCGATGATCTGCGGCAGTTGGTGCGCACCCCTGACCGGCGACAATTCGCTGGCCAGGACGTGGCAGCGTCGAGCCGCAAGTACGCGTAGACGGTTTCGCGGCTGACGCCGAACTCCTTGGCCAGCGCCGCTTTCGACTCCCCGCCGGCCGCCCGGACACGCAACTGGGCGGCCTGCTCGGCGGTGAGCGTTGGTTTGCGGCCGGTGTAGGCGCCGCGGGCCTTCGCCGCCGCGATGCCCTCACGCTTCGTGTTGCGAATGCCGGTGGAGCCGTCGGGGATCAGTCAGTGTCTGTTCAATCGGTGCGCCGATCTGACGTCACCATGCGTCGCACTCCGGAAGCGAGACTTCGCAGAATTCACCCGTATCGGGTGAGTTGGGTCTGGGTCAGCTGCTCATACGCTCACTGTGCGAACGAGAAGAGTTTTGGAGCCGCCGCGCTGGTCACTGTTCTCGGTGATCTGACCGGTCGGCTCGGATATCAGGCAGCGTGAGCTTCGGCGATCCGATCGGGCTCGCGTGGACCCGACTACCTGCGCGGTCAGCGCATCGACTGTTGGAGGGCACATGACCAGAATGGAAATGCCGGTCAAGCAAATGACCGTGTCTATGTCCGAGGCCAAAGAGCCTGTTGAGCGGAGCTTGGGCTCGTACACGCTGCACAACGACACCGATTCCCACGCCTCGATCTACATCAGCGACGGGCGGCAGGGCTATCCGAAGCACCTCATCACGTTGGCTCCTGGTGCTACCAGCGACTCCTTCGATGACGGCTCCTGGGCAGCCCTGTTGTGGATAGAGAGCGGCTACCATCAGCAGATCCAGTGGCATCCTGACAGCTTTATGTTCACCGGCTACTACCAGGCCGCGCTGACCCTGCGGCCGAACCAGAACAACGTGAGTTCCTTCGCCTGATCCGAGAGTTTCGAGGCGGACTGGTGTTCCGGCGGGAGGTGCCGCCCGCGCCCGCCGGAACGCTGTTCGCTCCGACACTCGGGGTGGTTCCTCCGGCGGCGGCCTGGGATGTCGAGAACCGATCGGTTGATGGACACAGCTGCGACGACCTGGTCGTCCTTCGGACGATGCAATTGAGATCCGGTTGGGCAACCCATCCAAATGGGCGTTTCCCGCCAGCGCCGAAGATTCGAGGCAACGATCGTTTAAGAGACCCTTCGTGGCGGCTGGTCACCGCGGCAGCCTCTCGCCTTGCGGCGGGCTGGACACCGCGATGGCACTGAGGACTGGACCGCGTCAGGCATCGGGCACCAAAACCAATGCGACACCGTGCATTTCGCTGTGAGCGGAAGAACTGTAGGGCAGCTGCCTCTCCGGAAGGAATCACCAGCACACCGATAGGAGATGAGAATGACTCAGCAAAGCAGCGAGATCACCGAAGTCGAGCGCGCAGCACAGAATGAAGCGAAAGCGATCCTCACGAACATTCTGTCGTCCCTGTTCTCACCGCCGGTGCCGGAGGGGGCAGAGGGTGGCTACGACGGTCCGTTTCCCAACAACCCCGCAGTGAAAGGCCACCCGGAGGTCCAAGCGGCCCTGATGGACATGGTCCGCAAGGGCACCATGTGGAAACTCGTCGGCCTCTGCTGGGGCCATGCCAACGACCGGGATGGGGGCCTTCTGGCGGCTCTGCGGCAATTGGGCTACAAGGTCTGACCAGCGGGACCCACACTGGTCCTGGTTCGCTCGGCACTACCGCAGCGTCCACGAATACGAACCGCGCTTGTCCGTTGATTTCGACGGCAGTGGCGGCTTGTTGGGGTCGCCGCAGCATCGGCCGAATTCTGGACGGATATGGGGCCTACGCACGGGATGCCCGGAAGTCGGTCGTGAAACACGTTTGGTTCACCGGCGCTTTGTGCTGGATGAACTCTTCCAGCTGCTGCTGAACCCATTCGACGCTGATGCATCGATCCGGTGCTGAGCCGAGGTAGTTGCCTCTTTTGCCGAGATTTGAACCCATGTCTGGCGCGAAATGCGACGATAACGACTGTTGTCCATGGCCGTGACAAAGTCCCCGCTGGTGGCTGGTTGTAGGTCGCCGCTGGCGGCCAGGTAGAAGTCCCCATTCCTCTTGCTCGTCGTGTCATGCCCGGAGCTCATGGCCTGGGCGGTGACGGTGATAGCGCCAACTGTCATTCCGTCACTGCCCAGGGAGTTCCATTGAAGTCTGCGAGGGAGCGAATGGACATCATTTCCGCCTATCGAGAGGTCGGAACCTATCGGGGGGCCGCCGAGCTGTGCGGCACCACGCACAAGACGGTGAAACGGGTCGTCGAGCGTGTCGAGGCCGGCGGCCGGCCGCCGGAGCGGGCACCGCGGTCCCGAAATTACGACTCGGTGCAGGATCTGGTCGCCGAACGGGTCGCCAAGTCGAAGGGCCGGATCTCGGCCAAGCGGCTGTTACCGGCCGCTCGCGCTGCCGGTTACGAGGGGTCGCCACGGAATTTCCGGCGCCTGGTGTCGGAGCAGAAAGCGTTGTGGCGCAAGGATAATCATCGGGGTCGTCGTCCGGCGGTGTGGTCGGCGGGTGAGTATCTGGTGATCGATTGGGCCGAGGCCGCGCCTGGGTTGCAGCTGTTTTGTGCGGTGCTGGCGTTCTCGCGGTGGCGGTTCACCGCGTTCGCCACCGACCAGAAACAGTCGACCACCCTGGCCATGCTCGCCGAAGCGTTCACCGCGATCGGCGGCGTCCCCGCCCGGGTGCTCGCCGACCGGATGGGCTGCCTGAAGGGCGGGGTGGTCGCGAACGTGGTCGTCCCGACACCCGAATACGTTCGGTTCGCAACACATTACGGTTTTCGTCCCGACTGGTGTCACGGCAGCGATCCGCAGTCCAAGGGCATCGTGGAGAACCTGTGTGGCTATGCCCAGCGGGATCTGGCGGTCCCGCTGCTGACCGAGGCCGCGATGACCGGGACGGCCGTGAGCCTGCGCGAGGCCAACGCGGCGGCGAGGACCTGGTGCGCGGAGGTGAACTCGCTGGTGCATTCGGAGATCTGTGCCGTCCCCGACGAACGCCTGGTCGTCGAGCGGGAGTTGTTGCGGGGATTGCCGTCGCTGCGGCTCGAGGTCGGTGCACCGGCGGTGACGCGCACGGTCGACCGGCTCTCGTGTGTGCGTTACGGGTCGGCCCGCTACTCGGTGCCGACCCGCCTGATCGGTGAGAAAGTGCAGATCGTCCTCGACTGCGGCGCGCTGCTGGTGCTCGAACCGGCGACCGGGGTGATCGTGGCCGAGCACGAACTCGTCGCTCCCGGTGACGCGTCGATCCTCGATGACCACTACGACGGGCCCCGGCCCGCGCCCAACCGCGGGCCGCGTCCGAAAACCACTGCAGAACAGCAGTTCTGCGCCCTCGGGCCGGACGCGGAAGCGTTCCTGGTCGGCGCGGCCGCGATCGGCAACACCCGCCTCGGCGCCGAGTTGGAGATCCTGCTCGCGCTCGGCGCCGCCCACGGCGAAGCCGCGCTGGTCGCGGCGTTGCGGCGGGCGGTCGCGTTCGGGCGGTTCCGCGCCGCCGACGTCCGCTCCATCCTCGCCGCTGGCACCGGCACCCCGCAGCCGCGGGGGGCCGGTGACGCGCTGGTGCTGGACCTGCCCACCGCACCGATCCGGTCCCTGGATGCCTACAAGATCACTCGTGACGGGAGCGCCTCGTGACCACAGCTCGATCGAAAATCGTCGCTCCCAAGCCGATTCCGGAACTCGCCGCCGATCTCGACGCTGGGCTGCGGCGGTTGAAGCTGGCCACGGTCCGGCGCACCGCGCCGGAGGTGCTGGCGGTCGCGAAAACCCAGCGCTGGACACCGGAAGAGGTGCTGCGGACTCTGATCGAGGCCGAGTTGGCTGCCCGCGACGCCTCCAACGCGGCCAACCGGCTCAAGGCCGCCGCGTTCCCGGTGACCAAGACTCTCGACAGCTTCGACGTGTCGGCGTCGTCGATCCCGCAAGCCACCTTCGACTACCTGTCGAGTCTGGAATGGGTTCGCGCGCAACACAATCTCGCGATTATCGGTCCACCGGGGACAGGCAAGAGCCACACCCTGATCGGGCTCGGCCACGCTGCGGTCACCGCCGGCCACAAGGTCCGCTACTTCACCGCCGCCGATGTAGTCGACACCCTCTACCGCGGCCTGGCAGACAACACCGTCGGCCGAATCATCGACACCCTGCTGCGCGCGGACCTCGTGATCCTCGACGAGATCGGGTTCGCGCCACTGGACGACACCGGCACCCAGCTGCTGTTCCGGCTGGTCGCAGCCGCCTACGAACGCCGCTCGCTGGCCGTCGCGTCGCACTGGCCGTTCGAGCAATGGGGCCGGTTCCTGCCCGAACACACCACCGCCGCCAGCATCCTCGACCGGCTCCTGCACCACGCCACCGTCGTCATCACCGACGGCGACTCCTACCGCATGAAACACCGCAACAAACGAGGTGACCGCCCCTGAACTAACCACCCCACCCCCAGCAAAGGGGTGGGGACTTCAACCCCGGCCACCAGCGGCGACCTGAAAGTGGCCATTGACAACTGTCACAACTCCATTCGCTCGATGTCCAACGCCGAACACAAAGGACAGTCCCCGAGGTCGCCCGGCCTCGGAAGCAGTCCGCACACCGACCGGCCAGCGGCAGCGCTACGGCCCGCGGTGATCAACCGTTCGAGACGAAGGAGATCACATGCCCGACCAGTACGCGCCTCTCGACGAAACCGGCAGGGCTCCCGAGCCGGTGACTCCCGACCTCTCCGCGGCGGCCGAGACCTACGAATCGGGCGCCGCTTCCAACGGATACCTCCAATTCCGCCATCGCAACGTCAAGCGCCCGCTCAAAGGTGGACAGCGGTTTCTGCTGTACTGGAACCCCCAGGGCAACAGCTGGTTCTATCCCATGGGCGTGGAGAGCCACTTGGATTTCAGCCCTAAGGATGAGGTGGCCAGAGCCGATGTGCTGGAGTTCATGTTCGATCCGGGTAGCGACAAGTGGGATCAAAACCTCACCGCAGGCGACATCAAGGGCTCGATCCTGTTCTGCGGGAGACGAAGAGACGAATGGCGGAATCCGGCACAGCGCTTAGACAATGTCTCATGTGGTTGATTTCGCGAGTTTCTTATAGCAGGTCAGTGTCGCGGCGAGGGTGAGGAAGGCGAGGAAGTGGGTGGCCTTGTGGTCGTAGCGGATGTTGAGGCGGTGGTAGCCGGTCAACCAGGAGATCGTGCGCTCGATCACCCACCGGTGGCGTCCGAGGCGCTGGGAGGATTCGATGCCTTTGCGGGCGATGCGGACGCCGATGCCGCGGTCTCGCACCCATTGCCGGAGTTCGGCCGTGTCGTATGCCTTGTCGGCGTGCAGCTTACCGGGTTTGCGTCGGCGCGGACCGCGCCGCGACCGGATGGCTGGGACCGCTTTAACCAGCGGCCGCAGCGCTTCGGCGTCGTTGGTGTTGGCCGCCGAAACACCCACCGACAGAGGGATTCCCGCGCGGTCGGACAGGACGTGAAGCTTCGAGCCGGGCTTGCCGCGATCGACTGGGCTCGGACCGGTCAAAGGTCCCCCTTTTTCGCCCGAACACTCGCTGCGTCGATCACCGCCCGCGACCAGTCGATCAAGCCTCGGCTGCCCAGCTCGTCCAGGACGGCGTTGTGTAAACGCCGCCACAGTCCGGCCTCGGTCCACACGCTGAACCGGCGGTGCGCCGTGGGCACCGTAACCCCGAACGACGGCGGCAGCATCCGCCACGCACAACCACTGACCAGCACGAACACCACCGCCGTGAACACTGCACGCTCGTCGGCCGGGGCGGTGCCACCACCCTGCGGACGCGCAGTGAACTCCGGAAGCAACGGCTCTACCAAAGCCCACAACTCGTCCGGAACAAGACGTTTCGACAACTCATCGACCACGAGTCGAACATCATGCAGCACAGCCGATTCCGGCACAACACAAACCAATCACAACCACGTAAGACACAGTCTTAGGGCAGAACTTCTACATCAGCCGGGGCAGCGGCGACCCTATGCGTGTCGTCGAACGCTGCAACGTCTACGACGACCAGATCCGATTCGCGTTGCGGATGGACATCGCCCACCGCGGTGACGCCTGGATCTCCGACCAGCACACCACCGGAAGCGTTCGAATGCAGGACAAGGTCGAGCGCAGGGCCTACATGGTGGCTGTCCACTACGGCGATGGCTGGGACCCGTTCGGATCGGAAACCACATTCAGGAAACGCAGCTGGAGCGACCTGGTCGACGGATAAGACGCCCGGACCACCTCCCCACCACCCCACTTCGCCGTCTCGTTTTGAAGGTGTTCGGTCCCGGCCCGAACCGGTTGTCTCGACCACCCTTGATTCGGCCAGTGGGGTCCAAGTCCGTCAGATCTGGCGGAAAGCCTTACCGCACACAATTTCCGGAGTCGTCGCACTCCGGTAAGAGTCGTTTCCCCAGGTCGGCATTAAGGGTTACCGCACGTAGTCGGAACCTATGCGCGGTCACCGCTTAGCGCCGGTTTTCGCAGAAATGGGCTGGCCACCGGGAAACCTGCTGTTCAGAACGTTGCTCCCAGCCGATCTTCTCGCCGCGGATCAGCGCGCCGATCTCCTCATCGGCCACCGCCGGGTCGGTGACGATTTCCAGGAGGTCATCGAGCAGGGCTTGGCGATCCTCCCCGGACTTGCCGCGCTCGGCCAGCTCTTGCTGCATCTTGCGTTCGGCGGCACCGAATTTCGCCGAGATCGCCTGATCGAACAACGCCACGACCTCGTCGAGCACGTCGGTGCCGGACTGGGCGAGCACGGTGAGCAGGATCGGATACCGGCCGGCGCTGCGGGTCGCGGCGTTCGAGGGCTTGCGGGGTCAGCCGGCGGCCCATGCCCGCCAGCAACCGGCGCCGCTCAGCGGGCAGCACCGACATATCCAGGCGATCAGCACCCAGGCCGCGCAGAAACGCCAGCTTGTCGACCTCGGCGCGCACCGCGGCCGCCGAGGCCTCCACCGGCCCGGTCGACAGCCACCGCAACCGCGAGATCCCCAGCGAGGCATCGGTCACCAGCAGCGCGTCCAGCTCCCCGCAGCGGGGCGGTGTGAACTCGTGGGCCAAGCGGGCATAGGTCTCGCGCTGGGCCTGTTCTCTGGAGTGCGCGACGCGCCGGACCAGGGTGTCGGGGCTGGGCCGGATCACCCGCGCCGAGATCAGGTACTCGCGTGCCAACCGGAACAGCAGGGTCGGGGAATCGTGCTCCATCGCCCGCGCGAGCAGGAATTCGTCGAGTTCCTTGAACTCCATCGTCACCGCCGAGCGCCAGCCCGGGTATCGCGCGACCAGCCGCACGTGCTCGGTGCGGGTCTGGGCGCGGCGGCCGTAGGAACCGATCTCGGTGCTGTCGATCTTCAGCTGCTCGGCCAGCCGTGCCACCGCCACCGGCGGGGCGGTCACCACGCGATCAGGCACGAACGCCAGCCTTGGCAGCGTGCACAACGCGATCGCGATACCCAGCCGATCGGCCGGACCGCGGCCGCGCCCAGGATCGCTGAACGCGGCATCGGCCGGGCTCAGCGTGAAGTACCGGAACAACTCCTCGCGGCTGATCTCCGGGAATCCCCGCAGACGTTCGAGTTCTTCGTCTGCGAACACCCGCGTCGCCACGAACTCTCACCTCCAGCGCCGATCAACAACATCGGCAAGCCAAGCACCAACCAGTCCGACCCGCACCCCGAACGTGGAAACTGCCTACCAGCAAGGCATTAGGCCATATCCGTTGTTTTTTGCGCGGTTACTACCGGGACCCCGGCCAGCGGCATGACCCGTCTATTTCGGCAGCGCTGAATGTATCCGGTAGGTGTTACACCGCTGAACTTCCGAAAGTCGCGGTTGAGATGCGATTGGTCCGCGTAACCACACTCGGCCGCGATCTCGTGCAGTGGAATCCTGGATTGCTTGACGAGAAGATCGCGGGCGCGGTCGAAACGAATGATCCGTGCTGCTGTTTTCGGAGTAAGGCCGATTTGTCGGGTGAACTTTGTTATGAGGTGTTTATGACTCCATCCCACCTCGTCCGCAATCCAGGAAATCGGTGCCATCCCCCCGGAGCTCGTCAGCAGCATCCATGCTCGGCGAATTTCTGGGAGTACGTGTGGAAGTGATTGGAAACTGTTGAGCAGAAAGTTGTCGAGGAGTTCGAATCGGCCACTCCACGTCGGCTCGTCACGGATTCGACCCACCAGCTCGCGGCCACCTGGCCCTAGGGCATCACCGAGGTCGGTGATAGGTTCGTGCAGTTTGATATCGCGAGTGCCGCGCAACCTGTAAGCCGCAAGGGGGTCCAGCCACAGTTCCAGATACGATGCGGCGAAGGAGCTGTCGAGTGTCACCGGCGAATCCCTCGGCCTGATAACGAATTCAGCCGGGTAACAAGCCGTTCCCTTCAGGTTCACAACGATCAGCACCGCGGTGGTGGCCGCGAAAACAATTCCTACACCTTTATCTGGATGCCCCTGGTGGACCGCGTAGTCTCGCACCATCATCGGCGCTAGTTTTCGATGTGGAGACGCGGTAATTTGAGGTGATCGGAACTCTTCTGGCCGGCCACGGAATAGTCGCGGTGCTCGATGGGGTGCAACATACTTTTCGGCAACGTTATCAGGATCGGTTGCCAACACGAAATACTCCTTTGAGTCGGTTCTTGTACCGAGTACTATGATTCAGAACCCCCACTCTCCGATCCTGGATTGACGGGAAGCGGCAGATGCTCGCCGACAGATTCTTATCGAGTCGCAAGAACGGCAGTGAGCTGTGACCATTTAGCCATGGCTCCTCGCGGGCGTATAGGACTATTTTCACCAAAGTTGGGGCAGTGGTATACCCCACTCCAGAATTCTTTGTAGAATGCGAATTCAAGCGCGTAACGGTACGCCAGTGGAATTGGAGTGTTGTGGCGGCGAGTTCTCGACTCGGGTTCGGCCGCACTTGGACTATACGGTGCGTGTCGGCCCGGTGGATGATGGCGGGAAGCCATCATAGCCACACCCCCAACGGTACGGGCAGCAGTCCCTTCCGGCGCTCTTGCGGGTGATTCTCCGGAGCCTGTACAAGCCCCTGGGCTGCACTGGTCGGACTGTGTTTCACCCCCGGTCGCCACTGCAGCGCCGAGGGTTCCCGGTGCGGCTGCTCATCGGAGCAGCTCCCGCTCATCATGTCCACTCTCTCAGGCTGGCTCAGTCATCGAGTCTGCGCATCGGTGTGGAATAGGTAGGGCCTTCGGTGTCGAGGTTGAACGGTGCGGGGTGGCCGGGTTCTTTCGCCGGTCGGGTAAGGTCGAGGCCTGGCGAGCAGGGCGGCTGGAGGCCGATCTGAGTGGGCGCCTGTTCCGCCGATCCGGTCTTCGATTGGTGGCTCGCATTCCTACCTGCGCATCCAGCCGACCTTTCCCGTCCGAGCAGGTTTATTCAAGGGTGATTGCTCGGCGGCTCCCGGTCGCGGAAGCGTACTCGATGGCGTCGAGCAGGTGATGCTGGCGCAGCCCGATGGCGAAGTCCGGCTGTGCCGCCCGGCCTTCGGTGATGGCGCTGGCGGTCTCGCGGTAGATACCGGCCACGTGTGCGGTAGGCCCCGACGGCAGGGTCGCCGGTGCCGTGCGGTACACGTCGGGCACCGTGAGCCTGCTGATATGTCCATCCACGGTCCGTAAGCGGATATTCCAGTCGGCCCAGTGCAGGTACATCCCAGTCTGTACCGGTGTCACTGTGATCGTGCCTTCCGAACCTCGGATGTGGAGGTAGAACCCATCGGGCTGATCGTCGTGGCCGCCGTGGAGGGTTAGTGCGACCAGCCCGCCGTCGGCCAGTCGACCCGCCAGAGCCAGCTGACCAGCCTGCGAGTTGGCAATGCGCTGCCCGGTTTCGAGCACGGTGATGGTCTCGTGCAGGTTGGTGAGTTCCGCGGATACCTCGACCAGCCCTCCGGCAAGGTGTTCCACTGTTGCCAGCACGTGGCCGGCCATGATGGTGAGCAGGCCGCTACCCTTGGTCGGGTCGATGGTCCATGCGAGGTTTTGCGGAATGCTGCTGCCGCCGAAGGGGTCCCCGGCTGCGATGATCGTGACGGAGGCGATTCCGCCGATCCGGCCTGCCGCGAGCAAATCTTTGACGTAGTTGACCGACGGCGAGTAGTAACCCTGTAGCACGACGGTGTTGACGACGCCGGCTGTCTGCGCAGCGGCTGTCAGCTCCGTCGCTTCGGCGGTGCCGGCACCCAGAGGCCATTCACATACGACGTGCTTACCGGCGGCGAGGGCTGCGCGAACAATATCCGCCTGTCCGGATGATTTGACTGCGGCGACGACGAGATCCACCTCGGTGTGTGCGACGAGTTCGTCGCTGTTGGTGAAGGCCAGTCGAGCTCCGGTGGCGGCGGCGGCCGCTGCGGCCGACTCGGCCCGAGTGGTCGCCACCGCTGTGATCACGAATTCCCGCAATTGGGCGAGAGCGGGTAGATGGGTCGCGGCGGCCCAACTCCCTGCGGGATTCGCGCCGACGATACCGACGCGGATCGGATCCGGAACAAGACCGGGCATAGCGGGCCTCCTAGATATGTACCATTCGGTAAGAAACTATCGGGCTCGCGCCGACCAGGTCAAGGAGTAAAGTACCGATAGGTAAAAAACTGGGAGGTCAACCATGCCGGGAGGTCGGCCACGGGCCTTCGACATCGATGCCGCACTGGATCGCGCGCTGGCTGTGTTCTGGCGACACGGATACGAAGGCGCCGCACTGTCGGAACTGACAGCGGCGATGGGAATCAACCGGCCGAGCATGTATGCCACCTTCGGCAACAAGGCGGAACTGTTCGGCATTGTGCTGGACCGGTATATCGCCGGCCCAGGCAGCTACGCTGCCGAAGCGCTACGGCTCTCATCCGCCAGGGAAGTCGCGGCAGCTCTGCTGTACGGCGCGATCGAACTGACCACCAGCAGCAGTGCACCCGGCTGCCTGTCCGTGCGAAGTGTGCAAGTCTGTGGTCCGGACGCCGAACCGAGCCGCGCACAGGCGCTCGCCCGACGGCTCGCCGCCGAGGCTGCCCTGCGCCTGCGACTCGATCAGGCACACGCCGACGGCGACCTACCCCACGACAGCGACCCCGGCGACTTGGCCCGATTCCTCATGACCGTCTCCGACGGCATCGCCGTCCAGGCAGTCGCTGGCACGTCGCCCGATCAACTCCGCAGGATCGTGGAGATCGCGTTGCAGGCGTGGCCTCCACCAACACGTCAGCCGTCCGGCGGCTAGCCTCCGAGCGATTCGGGGAGTACCTGACCACCGTCCACGACCAGCGTCTGCCCGGTGATATACCCAGCCTGATCGGAGGCGAGAAACAACGCGGCTTGTCCGATCTCGTCGATGGTGGCCAACCGGCCGAGGGGAATCGTGCGGGCCATCTCGTCGACATACGCTTGACCGAGCTCTTCGACACCTTCCGTCAACACATTGCCGGGCAGCACGGCGTTGATGGTGATACCGTCGGCGGCCAACTCCAGCGCAGCCGAACGCACGAACCCGAGCTGCCCGGCTTTGCTGGCCGCGTAGTGCGACCAGCCGGGATATCCGGTAATCGCACCGGTGATCGACGACGTGACCACGACTCGGCCGCGGCCACTGCGTTTGAGGGCGTCCAGGCACGCGACGACGGTAAGGATGGTTCCGCGCAGGTTGACGTTCAGCACCGCATCGATGTCTTCGGCGGTGAGTTCGACCAGGGGCCGCCCGGGAAAGATCCCGGCATTGCAGCACAGCACATCGATACCACCGAGGATCTGCTCGGCGTCCCGCGCACTACGCCGAATGTCGTCCGGATCGGCAACGTCGGCGACAATGCCGGTGACGGTGCCGCCGGTGGCATCTCGGATACCTGTCTCGGTGGTTTCGAGCGCCTCGCGGTGCCGACCCGTAATGACGACATGCGCGCCCGCTCGCGCGAATTCGGTGGCAATTCCTTTACCGATACCTTTGCTGGCGCCGGTGACAAGGACACGACGGCCGTGCATAGCGGTCATGAGATTCTCCCTCGAGCGGGTGTGGTGATGAGGTGGCGCTCGGCCGATGCCGTGAATCGAGGACCGTGGTTACGGGCGAGTGTTTCCGCCGTTGGCGGTGACGGCCCGTTCGAGCAGCGCCGGATCGGCCAGCCTGTCGGGGTGTTCGAGCATGAACGTCACGTCCCGGAACACCTGCGCGACCTGCTGATCGGTCACGCTGGCGGCCATGATTTGCTCGAGCGCCCACCGCCGGCGCCGCACTTCCTCAGGTACCTCGGCACCGTTGAGCGCATCGAGCCGGGCCGCGTCGCTTCCGGCCGACACCTGCCAGGCCGCGTCCACCACGACCTGTTGCAGTTCGAAGAACTCTCGCGCGGGCGAGTTCAGGTCCGGCTCTGCGCGCAGGTACTCGGACAAGCAAGAACTGTGCAACGCCGCCGACGACATACCCTGCCCGAATGCCGGATTGAACGAGGCCACGGCATCACCCACGCTCACCAGGCGGGCCGGCAGGTTCAGCGGTCCGGCGAAATCCCTTCGGCGGCTGTCCCCCTGGTGGTAGGTGACGATTTCGCGCACGAGCGTCCCGCCGACCGCCTCCGGGAAGGGGGGCGGCATGTGAGCGCACAACTCGCGGAACTCTTCGACGGTCCGCGGCGGTTTGACCGGGTGGTGCGCCATCAGCATCACAATCCAGCGCCCGCTCTCGACCGCGCTCGTCACCGACAGCGCGATGCCCCGCGGCCCGCGTTCCGGTGAGTGCTGCACCAGCGTGGTGGCCCAGGAGAGCTCGTCGTCGCGCTCGCGTTCGAACAATGCTGTGGCGTAGTTGATTCCACTGTGCAACCGTTGCAGCCGTGGGCGGTCGAACCCGGCCTGCTCGAGCCAGTCGGAAAGCTTGCTGCTACGCCCCATGGCGTCGACGACGAAGTCGGTGGTGAGCAGGTTTTCGGCTCCGTCGACCAGGTACCGTACGCCGGAGACCACGCCGTCCCGGCAGTCCAGCCCGACCGCCCGCCCCCGCTCGACCACGACGTTGGGCAGCGCCAGCACCCGTGTACGTATCCGGGATTCCAGAAACGGCCGGGTCGCCAGCATCAGCGGTTCGTGCCGGGTCTGCAGGGCTGGGCGGTCGTCGAAGTGCAGGCGGGCCCTCTCCGGCTCGGCGGGCACCGCGCCCAGCGCATATGCCTCAGCGGCAAAGCCGGGTAGCAGGCGCTCGATCCGCACTAATCCGGCGGGTAGCAGCACATGCACCTGCTGGTCTTGCGGGACACCGGTGCGAATCCGGTGTCCCGCACCGACATCGTCCCGCTCGATCACGACCACCCGCCGCGCATAGTCGGCAAGCACACGCGCGGCAAGGAGGCCGGCGATACTGCCGCCGAGGACGCATACGGCACCGAATCGGGACTCGGGTGCTTCGGGCGGTTTCGCCCACAGCAGGCGCTCGAAGATATTGCGCGCAGAATCACTCACACGGTCGCCCTTTGCGCGCAGCAGCAGTGATGCGCGGCGAGGACCCACCACTTTCGATGGCTCGCATTTACCCTGCCCGTCCCCAACTCAGCCGCCGATCGACCAAGTGATTAGATCCCATCTGTCGCGGACCTCGACGCGGACGCAGCTAGCACCCAGATCGCTGCTACGCCAGCCGGCCGCCTCCCGCTCGCAGGCCGCCCCGCTTGCCACCGATCCGCCGTATTGGTTGTCGTAGAAAGACCCCTTCCAATCCGCGGCTGCGGTGCCGGTGGCCGCACCGAGCGCGATGCCCGTCGCCGCCGTCAAACATGCAAGGGTTCCAAGTAATTTTTTCACAACGGGATCTTTTCATTTTTGGAAACCGCGTCCTAGAACAGAATTTACCGTCATCCTTGCGCCGCCGGCGTCCTACCGGCAAGCAGTCCCGCCGACGCTTACCTCGGGGTAACCACGCACTTCGAAGTAGGTGCTTGTTCGTCATCGAACGAGTGTGCGAGCGTGATCGGGTTCGTCAACCGCCGAGCTGGTCGACGAGCGAGAGTGACGATCAAGTCGGGTCCAGATACCTAGGGAATGGAGTGGCGTATGACAGGCAACGATCGAATGCCGGTTACGGTCATCGGTTTGGGGCTGATGGGGAGGGCATTGGCTGCCGCGTTCTTGAAGGCGGGACACCCGACGACGGTATGGAACCGATCACCGGACAAGGCCGATGAGCTTGTCGGTCAGGGGGCGGTCCTCGCTGCCACGGCTGCCGAGGCGGTGACCGCCAGTGATCTGGTTGTTATCTGCCTGACAACCTACGAGGTGGTGCACACTATCCTCGATCCGCTCAGCGGCATCTTGTCGGGCCGAGTGATCGCAAATCTGACCTCCGGATCCTCGGAACAGGCGCGTGCGACCGCGGTATGGGCCGAGGAGCGGGGCGCCGAATACCTCGACGGGGCAATCATGACCGTGCCCGCGGGCATCGGGCGCGCGGACGCGGTGCTGTTCTACAGCGGATCGGAGACAGCCTTCATAACCCATGAGCCGTCACTGAGACTGCTGGGCGGCCACACCACATATGTGGGCGCGGATCCCGGCCTTGCGGTGCTGTATGACGTTGCCCTGCTCGGGGTTATGTGGGGAACATTGAACAGCTTCATCCACGGCGCTGCGCTGCTGAAATCCGCCAACATCGATACCATGGCTTTTCTGCCGTGGGCTACCGGATGGGTCGATGCTGTCAAGACCTTCGCCGCCGACTACGCGGCTCAGATCGATGCCGGTGACGGTGCGTACCCAGCGAACGACGCCAAGTTGTCCACCCATTTCGCGTCGATGGAGCATCTACTGCATGAGAGTCGAGCGCAGGGAATCAACACCGAGCTACCCGCTTTTGTCCATGACCTGGCGGAGCGGGTCATCGCCAAGGGGTACGCCGACAACAGTTACGCAGCCATGATCGAGTTGTTCGCCGATCCGAGGCCGTAATCAATGACGGGCACTTCACGCTGGGGATGAGCATGAAAGACCGGGGCCCTGACGAGTCAGCCGTCGCGGCGACCCGGATAGCAGTGCCGACCACGAACGGTTCGTCGCTGTCTACGTGTGTCCCCGGATATCCCACCCAGGCGGATCGCCTTCGGGGAGACAACCGCCTGCCTATGACTTCGGGGCTTCGCGTCGGCTTGCCCATCGGGCAGCTTCATTCCGCACTGCGGCAGTTCGACTTTCGGGAACCAGCTCCGCGATTTCGCGTCGGGATCCGAGCGCGAGTTTATGCAGGATGGCGGCAAGTTGGGCTTCGACGGTGCGCAGCGATGTTCCGCGACGCTCAGCGATTGCCGCGTTCGTCCATCCCGCGGCGGCGAGTGTCGCGACGTCCTGTTCGGCCTGGGTCAGTTCGCTCCAGGGCGAGCGTCTTCGGGTTTCGAGGGGCTTTGCGGTAGGTGGCTCGGAGCGGGGGATTTGCAGTCTGCCGAGCGCCAGCTGCTGCACTTCGTCCAGCTCGGGACGCAACTGGGCGCCGCGCTCCTGCGCGCTCGTGAATGCGTCGGCACCGAGCAGATCGCGAGCACGGGCGATCGCCTCTGCGGTCCGTTCGGTGAATTCAGGTGGTGTTTGGATGTTGCTCCCGTATCGGGCCCGCAGCGTGTCCAATCCGCCTGCGAGGTAAGCGATCTCAGTGGCCGGTCCGGCCAGTGTGTGACGGTCGGCGTCGTCGGTGACGGTCGCGGCCAACGCCAATATGCGCAGCTGCACCGCCCACATGCTGCCCCATTCATCTGTGGAGACGTAGTAGGCCAACGAGTCTCGAACCAGGTCCAGCGCAGGGGCGTCATCTCCGCGTCTCATGTGGATTACCGCCCGGGTGAGTCCGGCCCACGCCGTGGCCCATGGTGACCCGGCCGTGGTGGCGTGATCCAGGAAGGATTCGGTCAGGTGGTCGGCGGAGTCCGCACCGAGCATTGCCGCCGCGCCCGCAGCGGACATCTCGCAGTACCCGGATAAGCCGCGGTCACCGTTGTGACCGGCCTTCGCGGCGGCGCGGGTAAGCACGGTGACCGCCCGGCCATCGTATCGGACCAGCCACAGCTCCAGGCCCCATGCCAGTTCGACCGCGGCGGGCAATCCGATGTCGGTCTCCATGGTGTCGCGCCAGTGTCGCTTGTTATCGGGTTCGACCGAGCTGGCGGCGACGCAGTTCTCGAGCATCCTTTCGGCGTCGTCCTGGGCACCCTGGCGCAACAGGACCACCACCAGCAACGCCATCGCGGTAAGGCGCGATTCGGTGGGGCGGTCCATCACCGTATCGGTGGCAGCCAGCATGCGTTCGGTCCACAGCCGGACGTCTCGGAATGAACTGATGAACGGGACAGGCAGTGCCAGCAAGCCGATGCAGATCTGCAGGCCCAGTGCGGAGCGTGCCGGGTCTTCCACACTGGTCCGGAGTGCGGTGAGTACGTTTTCCCACGATGCACGGATCCAACTCATGAGTTCCTGCTCCCGCGGACCGAACCAGTGGGTCGCGGTGTCGACGACTTTGTCGCGGTAGTAACTCAGGTGCCGCTCGGCGACCAGTGTCGACTCGTCCGGGCTACGTCTGGTGCGCTCTTCGTGTTGCTGCCGCGCGAACACCTGGAGGGACTCGAGCAAAGAATAGCGCGCGGTCGTCCGCGTGAAATGTACGGACACCAACGAACGATTGGCAAGCCGATCGAGGATGTCCTGGATACGGTGCGGCGCCAGCCGGCCCGGATCGGCACAGACGGCCTGGATCGCTTCCAGATCGATTCCGACGTCGCAGGTGGCGTGGTTGGCATCGTCGTCGGAATTGACGGGACATCCCGGCGCGAAGACCGACATTCGCTCGAACAGCAGCCGTTCGTCGTCCGGACACAGATCGTATGACCAGGTGATGGCGTCGCCGATGCCACGGTGGCGGGGCCCATCGCCCATCCTGGTGCCGTGCGACCACCGCAACCGCTGGTCGTCGTCTGTGCCATTCAACTCCTGCAGGAGTACTGCGATAGGGCGGCGCAGCAGCCGGGCGGCCGCCAGCTTGATGAACAATGGGTTGTTGTGCAGATGGCGGCAAATGCTCTGCGCGGTAGCGATATCACCGGCATCGGTGATGCGTCGCCCGGCAGCTTCGGCGCGTTCGAGAAACAGCGCCGCCGCTTCGCGGTGTTGCAGCGGCGGAACATTCACCAGGTACTCGTCGGCCCATCCGATGGCTTCGCGGCTGGTGGCCAGAACCGTCAACCCCGGTGCCGCGTCGAGCAGGTCGGTGATCACCTCGGCAACGGCATCCAGTACGTGTTCGCAGTTGTCCAGCACCAGCACCGTCGGCCACACCCGGCCCGTCGAATCGCTACGGGTGAGGGCGTCCACAATCGCATACCAGGAGGACCGTTCCGGGCAGTTGAAGTCGACCACCGCGTGGGCGATCGTCTCCTCGATCGCAGACCGGTCACAGCCCCTCGCCAGGCGCGCGAGCCGGGCCCACCGCACCGGAACTCGGCGGGCCCGGTGATAACGCCGCGCCACCTCCGCGGCGAGTCGGGTCTTTCCGATCCCGCCCGCGCCGACCAACGTGATCAGCCGCGCCTGGCCGGGCAGCAGCGTGAAGACTGTGTCCAGCTCCCTGTCACGACCGATGAACCCGCCCGCATCCGCGGTCGACTCCACCTCGGGAGCAAGCTGTGTCATCTATTCTCCAGTAGTTCGACAGGCTCAGGAACTCAACGACTGTCGAGCGCCCGAAGGTTCAATATTCAAGTAGATAGTCGATGATCCTGGTCGGGTTCGACAAGGCAACGAGGTGACCACCGGGGACGACGCCGGCTTCGAGTCCGAGCCGCTCCCGTGCGACGCGTTGCTGCAGGGCGACCGGAAAGAAGCGGTCATCAGCACCGGCCAGGACATGAATCGGCACCTGCGGCCACGCGTCGAAAGGACACGGCTCGCCGAAGACCCGATCGGACTCGGGGCGTTGATACGGCTCCCCTTCGAGCGCGATCTCCCGCCCGACGTCGTGGAGAAAGTATGTCTCCAAGTCGAATTCGCGGCTGTAGCCGTTCGCGTCGGCGGCGGCGTTACGGGCGTCGAGTGATCCGACGTTGTCCCACCACTGTCCCGCCGTTTCACCGGGCATGGGAATCATCGCGTTGACGAATACCAGCGCCGACGGGGTGATCTGTTCGCACACGGGGCCCGCAGTGAACGCACCGAGCGACTGGGCCACGATCACGTCGCCGTCTACCGCGTGCTCGAGCACGATATCGCGGTATTCCGCGAGCCCCGAGCGCTCATCGTCACCAGGTAAATCGACAGGGATTGCGCAGTGGCCGGCGCCGGTCAAACCGGCCGCCACGCGGCTCCAGTACCACCCGGCCCCGCCGGCACCCGGGATCAAGACAAATCTGCGCGCCTTCGTGGTCATATCGAAGTAGACGACGCATGGCCGCGAAAATCATCGCAGCGTGATCGAGCACTACGCCGCGTCCGTCGGCCATCCGGACGAAGATGTGGGGGCAGCGCCGCTTGCGCCGCGGCAGTGTGAGCCTCCGCCAGGCCGGCAGTAGTAGTCACCACGAGCGCGGAAAGCCATAGGAGAGCAAGGCGGGGTGCGTGCATCAAGGCCCTTTCGAAATCGAAATCACTGTCGCGATAGGAAGCGACTTTCGGTCTCGTAATCCGAGTTCGGTGAAATCCATAAGTAGACGCTGGTTCCACGATCACCCTCGCCGATCGGACTTAAGGAATTCTTAAGGAATGCTTAGGTAGGTAAGCGTGGTCGACCGGTCACCGCTCCCGCAGAGCATTTTCCGGCATCAGCGCATCGAGACCGCCCCGAGGAGAGAATGCGGTCTGCCGTCAAAATCAACCGCCGAGCTTGCGGAGATCACCTCAGTGAATATGACCGATATTTGTTGATCGAGTTCAAGTGGTCGTCGCAACGCTGTCTTGTCGAGTGAGCGTAGGCTCCAGTTTTCCGTCAGCCGAAATCATGAATCTACATATGGGCGAGGAAGACCACCCGATCCGTGCGCACAGGAGTGGGGTTCACCTGTGTACTCGCGCGAGGTTCGATCAATAATCGTCCATGCCACGTCGCCGACCGGGCATTCGGCGCAGCCACGGATATGGGCCATCACTTGCGGTCGCGTACGGTCTGTGATCGAGATCGACACACACGGCTTCCGTGTGAGGTTGCGAGTCTTGCGTGACCTGGGCGAAGTCATGAAGGCGATACCGATCACCCTCCAGCCGACAACCACCGGAACGCCGACGGCGGCCCAGGACCGATGAGTTTGGGCGCTCTCCCGGATCTGTATCGGTGAATGGTATCGACCTGGAGGAGTTCGACGTGAGCAGAACAGTTGTGGTGCAGTACCGGACACGGGACGAGGCGATTGCGGAGAATCAGCGGCTGGTCGAGGCGGTGTTCGCACAACTGCATCGAGAGCGGCCCACCGGACTGGAGTACACCGCCTTCCAGCTCGACGACGGGGCGGAGTTCGTGCACACCGCGACCACCACCGACGCGGAGGTTCTGCCGGGCCTCCGCTCGTTCGCGCAGTTCCAGCGCGATATCGGAGGGCGGGTGCTGGGCGAGCCGGAGGTCTGCGAGGCCGCAGTGATCGGTTCCTACCGTCCGGTCGCGGTGGGCGTCGCGGTCGCGGTCGCGTTCGTCGAGGCGTTCGGCAAGCGGGACATGTCCGCGGTGGCGGGCCTGCTGCACGAGGATGTCGTGTTCGAGAGCCCGCGCACCCGGCTCACGGGCGCCGCGGCGGTTTTGGCCGCGCTCACCGAGTTCGCCGACGTCGTTACCGGGGTCGACATCATCGACGCCTTCGGCGACGAGGGGCGCGCGCTGGTCTACTACGACATGCACACCGGCCCGTTCGGGACGCTGCGCACGGTGGACCACGTCGTCCTGCGGAACGGCCGGGTCGCCTCGGATACCGTGGTGTTCGACTCCCGTCAGGTCACTCCGTGACGCAGGCGCAGGAGCTTTTCGAGATCGCCGCCAACCAGTACCGGGGCGAACTGTTCGGGTACTGCTACCGCATGCTCGGCTCACCACACGACGCCGAGGACGCGGTCCAGGAGACATATCTGCGGGCCTGGCGCGGCTACGACGGGTTCCAGGGCCGTGCAGCGCTACGCACATGGCTGTACCGGATCGCCACCCGAGCCTGTTTGCACGCGATGCAACGCCGGACACGGCGGGCGCTGCCCTCCGGGCTGGGTGGTCCGACCGCCGACCCGACCGGCCCGTTGGCGCCGCGGCGCGCCGAAACCACGTGGGTCGAACCGGTTTCCGATGCCGAACTCGATCCGGCGACCCTCGTCGAAGCTCGCCACACCATCCGGTTGGCCTTCATCGCCGCACTACAGCACCTACCCGGGCGGCAGCGGGCGGTGCTGGTCCTGCGCGATGTACTGATGTTTCGCGCCGACGAGGTCGCCGACCTCCTGGATACCACGACCGCCGCCGTCAACAGCGCGTTGCAGCGCGCCCGCGCCCAGCTGGCCAAGACCGCACCCCTCGGCTACAACCTCACCGAACCGGCGGACCCGCTGCGCCGCGCGCTGCTCGAGCGCTATGCCACCGCCTTCGAAAACGCCGATATCACTGAGCTGGTGCAGATTCTGGCCGAGGACGCGGTGCTGGAAATGCCGCCGGTGCCGACCTGGTTCCGCGGACGCGACCACATCGCGCGGTTCCTGCGTACCCGGCTCACCCAGCCCGGCGCGCTGCGCCTGGTGCCGATCACCGCCAACGGCCAAGCGGCTTATGGCCTTTACGTGCGCGGACATGGCGGCGTCCACCGCGCCCACGCGCTGCAACTGCTGACCATCGCCCCGGCAGGGGTGGCCCGGATCGACATGATCCACGATCCGACGCTGTTTCCTCGCTTCGGACTGCCCCATCTCACACCTGGCAAACACTCGGTCGACTAGGAAAGTAGAACGACAATGCGACTTCTAACAGGTGCCACCGGACACGCTGGCTCGATCGTGCTGCGCGAGTTCGCCCGCCAACAGATCCCGGTCCGAGTACTCGTCCGTGATCCCGGCACAGCGGCATGGATCCGCGACCTGCCGACAGTCGAGGTAGTGCACGGTGACATGCTCGTACCGGAATCCCTCACCGACGCGTTCGACGATGTCGACCGTGTACTGATGATCTCCTCACCCCGCGACAATATGGTGCAGACCCAATGTCGCTTCATCGACGCCGCCCAGGCGGCCGGCGTCGGCCATATCGTCAAGTTCGGTGGCAAGGAATCCGGAACTACCTTCGACGCCAACGCCTTCCGCGGCACCCGCTGGCACCTCGAGATCGAGAAGTACCTGGAGAACTCCGGTGTGGCATGGACGCACCTGCGGCCCAGCCAGTTCATGCAGTTCTACCTTCCCGGCACGCTCACCGGCGTGGACCCGCACCGGCAGGCGCTGGTCATGCCGATCAGCGAAAGCCGATTGTCCCCGGTCGACATCGCGGACATCGCGCAGGTGGCGGTGGCGATGATGCAGGCCGAGGGCATCGAGGGCAAGGCCTACGACATGACCGGACCGGAAGCGCTCACCATGACCGAAATCACCGACCGGATCAGCGAGGCCACCGGCCGCACGTTCCGCTACGAATCGGTGACGCCGGAGCGCAAGCGCGCCCTACATGCAGCCGAAGGCCTGCCGCCCGAGGTGCTCGACCTACTCGACGAGATCTACCGCGGTCGGCTCGCTTCCCCGGATTCCCGGGTCGATCTCGGTGCGCACCGAGAATTCGGTGTCGAGCCGACGACCTTCGCCGAGTTCGCCCGGCGGTATGCGGCGGACTTCACCGTCGCGAACGGCAACGGTACCCACGGCTGAGGTATCCGGTTGTCACCCTCGGTGACAACCTCCCACCACCGCCCTGCCGCTGAAGATGAGCCACCCTCGTCACCACCAGCTGCTGCGGAACCGGGCGGATGAAAGCCGTTGTGGCCAGGACGCTGCACCTGCTCGGACCTGCCGTCCGGGTGTCTACCGCGTCGGGAGTGAGCGCGGAAGCCCGAACCAGGGCAACACTGCGTTGTCGAATCGGGTCATGGCGCGGATTCGGTCGCCGGCGAGGGTGAGAACGTACAGGCCGGTTCCATGGCTGATGCCGTTGGGGGCGCGCAGGTACGCGCCGAACGCCGGCTGGCCGTTGGCTCGCGTGGATACGAGGTCGAACCTGCGGCCTGCGCGGAAGATGCTGGCGCAGAAGCGGGCAGCCAGATCTCGGCCCTCGTACTCGAAGGGTACCGGCGGCATCGAGATGAAGACGTCGTCGGTCAGAAGATCGACCAGCGCGTCGAGATCGGCGGACTCCCACGCGCGAACGAACTTCGCCACCATCGCGTCCTCGGAGTTCGAGTCAGCGGCGGGCGGCGGTTCGCGGTTGGTCATCGGCGGTCGGTGGCGTTGCAGGGTGGCGCGGGCTCGTTTGAGGGCGCTGTTGACCGAGTCGACGGTCGAGTCCAGCATGTGGGCCACCTCTCTGGCGTGAAATCCGAGCACGTCACGCAGGACGAGGACGGCAACCTGGCGCGGCGGCAGCACCTGCACAGCGGTGATGAACGCCAGGGAGATCGATTCGGCCTGCTCGTAGCGGGCCTCCGGCCCGAGTGGTGCGTCGATTGCGCCCTCGAGCAGGGTGTCGGGATAGGGCTGCAGCCAGACGACCTCGCCGAGCCGGGTCGGCTCGGGCGGTTCGACATCGGGCACGTTCCACTCCTTGGCCTGGCGTCGGGTTGCCGAGCGACGCGCGTTGAGGCAGCGGTTGGTGGCGATCCGGTAAAGCCAGGTGCGCACCGAGGCGCGCTCCTCGAACCCGCCGAGACCTTGCCAGGCGGCCAGCATCGTGTCCTGCAGGGCATCCTCGGCGTCCTGGAATGATCCGAGCATCCGGTAGCAGTGCACCCGCAACTCTGCGCGGTACGGCTCGGTCAATGCTCGGAACGCGTCGCCGTCCCCGGCCCGTGCCTTCGACATCAAGTCGGCGGTCACCATCCTCATGTCACCTTCTCCCGCACCTCATGGCACTTCCACTGGGTATGGACACTTGCCGAGGGATGAACTGGGCGGCCGGGGCGCGACCAGTTTCCCGATGTTGCGGTTTCTACATCAGTAGTCCCCACAACACCGACATGGGAGCACCGACATGGGAACGATCGTTGTCTTCGAGAACGTCTCGCTCGATGGAGCCACGCAGGACCCGACCGGCGAGGAGGGTTTCAGCCGCGACGACTGGCGTGCCGGTCTCGCCCCGACCGACCGCGAAGAATGGGCAAAGCTCGTCCTCGACGACGCGCTGGCAGCCCAGGCCCTGCTGCTGGGCCGACGCAGCTACGAATTCTTCGCCGCACGGTATCCACACCGCACCGGCGAGTTGGCGGACAGGATGAACAGCCTGCCCAAGTACGTCGTCTCCGCCACCCTCGCCGATCCCGGCTGGAATAACTCGACCGTGCTGAAAGGCGAAATAGGGGATGAGGTTTCGAAGCTGAAGCACACGGTCAACGGCGAGATCCGCGTCTACGCCAGCTCCCAGCTGGTGCAGACGCTGATCGAGCATGATCTTGTCGACGAGCTGCGGTTGGCGATTTTCCCGCTCATGATGGGGGCAGGCAATCGCCTCTTCGACCAGACCGGCAACCCACAACCCCTACGTCCGAAGCCTCTGCGCCTTGTCGATACTCGCACCGTCGGTGAAAGCCTCGCCGTCATCACCTACCAGTGCATCCGTCAGGCCGAATGAATGGCATCGGTGGGGACGCGCCCGCGTCGGCGGACAAATCCCCACCGTGTATCCGAGGCTTGGTCTCGGCGCGGGTGAATAGCACGAGTGCTTCGGATGGAGGAACTGGTCAGGGCTCGAGCACGTAGCGACCGCGCACCCCGCCTTCGGCCACGGCCCGATGGGCGTCGGCGACTCGGGCCAGCGGCACGACCGCGTGCACCCGGGCCGGCAGTTCGCCGGACATGGTGCGGGCGAGCAGGTCGCCCAATCGAGGGCCGTCGGGGTGTGTTTCCACGACGGCCATGGTGATTCCGCGCTCCGTGGACGGCTTGGCATTCGGCCGGACGCCGACGAACGCCCCGCCGTCGCGGACCAAGGCGAGGCCCCGCTCCTGCAATACCGCACCGTCGGCGACCGCGTCCCAGCCCGGCTCGGCGTGTGTGGTGAAGCCGGCGCCGAGGCTGCGGACGAACTCCTCGTCCTCGGCTCTGGCCAGGCCGGTCACCTGCCAGCCGCGGTCGGGGGCGAGCGAGGCGACGTACCCCCGACCGCGCCGGCCGCCCCGGTCACCAGCAGCCGGTTGCGGTCGGTGGGCGCGTCGCCGAGCAGGTCGACGATCTGGGCCGCGGCCAGCCCGTTGAGCGGCACCGTCGACGCCGCGACCAAGTCCAGCCCGTCGGGCACGACGGCGAGGTCGGCGGCAGGCACGACCAGCTGCTCGGCGTAGCTGCCGAAGTCGCGGTCGAAGCCACCCACAAATCCGGCGACCCGGGTGCCGACGGGCAACCCAGACCCTGCGCTCGCTCGAGCGTGACGGCCTGCTCACCCGCACCGTGACGCCGACCGTGCCGGTCACGGTCACTTACGAGCTGACCGAACTCGGTCTCTCGCTCACCACGTGATGGGTGGCATCAAGGACTGGGCCGAGGCACATATGGACGAAGTACTCGCCAACCGCGAGAAGCACGACACCCACGTCGCCTGAATGCCGGCCATCAGAGCAGCGCCGCCGGCGCCGAATGCGGCACTCTGAGCGCCGGTGGAGGAGGAGTCTTCTGGGACTCGCCCGCAGCTGGATGTAGAACGTGTTTTGCCGGTCATACGGTGACTTCGGTGGTCCGGTCGTCGAGCAGGGCCAGCAGTTGTTCGGTTGAACCACCGGCCACGGCGGGGATGCCTGCGCGACTTCCCAAAACTGGGGAGCTGAATAAAGTTGCCAATGCGTGCTATGTGGATGGGTATGACGCTCACGGGATGAGTCGCCTAAACCAATGAAAGCCGATATAGAACAATTTTCACCTACCGTCATGGCTCTGGTGAAGATTGTTCTATATCTCGAGCTCGAGTTAGGGCTGAATAGTCTCAGCGCGATGTAGTGACTTGTGCTGAAGTTATCAACGCGTTCGGGGTGCGCGTGGTCCCACGCCAGTCGGGATTCGGCGTGGGAGTTCGCTTGTAGTTCTCTGGGAGGAGAGATCATTCCAAGGTGTATTCAGATTTAGTGTCCCGTGTGGTTCTGCAGGCAGTAGTTATGTGATGATTGTGCAGGAAAGACGAATGCCTAGTGAAGAGCTGGAAGAGTTTCGACCGCCACGGGTGATCGGGAATCCGCACGGGCGACTGGCTCCGATGGTGGTGCGAGACTATTCCGGCTACGACGGGAATCCGGAACCTGAGAAGAATATCGTGTTCTCCGCCACCACATCGGTTCTGGTGGCCGTGCATGTGGACGAAACGGATTTCTGCCCGCACGGGTTCATTATGGGCCCGCGAGACGCACCCATATCGCTCAGCGATTCCCGCATTCCGGCGCATTTGGAAGTGTGGCTCGACCCACTCTCGGCCCATACATTGCTTGGTACCTCCGCGGTCGAACTGAGCGGGCAGCTGGTCGACCTCGGCGATGTCCTCGGGCCCGCGGGGCGGGAGCTTGCGGGCCGGATCCGTGACGAGCGGACTTGGTGCGAACGCTTCGACATCCTCGACCGTTTCCTACTGGAACGCGCCGAAAGTGGCCGCTCCCCACTACGGGAGGTCCGCCGAGCCTGGACGCTGCTGAAGAGTTCCGGAGGCCTCATGCCGATCGCGCATATCGCCGAGGAGGTGGGATGGAGCCACAAACACCTCATCACCAGATTCACCAACCATGTCGGACTCCCACCCAAGACCGCGGCACGGATCACCCGTTTCGACCGAGCCCGATGCCAACTCCTCGACGAGAAACCACGACTACCACTACAAGAAATCGCCACAGACCGCGGCTACGCCGACCAATCACACCTCAACCGCGACTTCCGCGAGTTCACCGGAGTAACACCGACACAATACCTCGCAATCTCCCGGACCACTTCACCCACACCATCATTCACCTGCCAGATCCCACAGAACTGAACCTGAGTAGGGACGTGATCCACAGGATCACCGGACCATGCCGACCAGTTCGAATTGCAGCCGCTGGGCCAGCGCCGACCAGGCCGCCCACCGCCGCAGGAAGGGCTCGACCGGTGGGCTACCGCAACCGTGCTGTGGCAACGAGGTTCGACCAACTCGTCGTCCGCTTCATCGCGACCGCACAGATCGTTGCCATCAACGTCTGGCTACGGAGCTTCTGAACACGGCCTGATGTCGGACGCGGACGACGAGTTTGCCGGTGGCGCGGTCGTGCTCCATGTCGTCGTGGGCCTGCGTCACCTGCTCCAAGCCGTCGTAGACCCGGTAGGAAGGCGAGCTCGCCGCCCGCGACCGCATCGAGGATCTTTTGGAAGGCTTCCCGAGGCAGGTCGGCGGCGTCGCCGAAGTAGCCCGCCAGGCGTACACCCCTGGGCAGGTACTCGTTGGGAGAGAAGTCCCGCACCGTCCACTGGTTGGACAGGCTGCCGCTGAAGCAGGCCGTGCCGTGCACGCGCACCGCGCGCAATGTGTCTGGCAGGGTCGGCGTGCCGACGAGATCAAGGGCGGCGTCGACGCCGTCCGGGTACAGCTCGCGCACGGCGGGCGCGACCTCGCCGGTGTCGAGCAGCGGATGGTCGATACCGTGCTCCTTCAGCGAAGCGAGACGGGTGGCCCGCTGCCGGCCGGCGCCGCGTCGACGGTGCCGGTCGCCTCGATGCCCGGCACCCGGGGAAAACTGACGCCCACGCTCACACCCAGCCGAAGCTTCAACTCCGAGCGGTTGAGGCCGAACGCCTCGACGCGGATGCGCACCCAACCGTCTCTCTCGGGCGGGAGAGGCAGAGTGGTCAGCCGTAAGTTCTCGATGGGGCCGGGGGCGGAGAGCCGGACGGCGCGCATAGTAGTCGGCGAGGACGTCATGGCCTGCCTTCTTCCCGGGTAGGAGGGTCGGTCAGCGGTGATCAACATGCAGCCGCTACTGCTTCATTCCCGACTCGCTCCGGGGTTTTCGCCTGTTGAGAATCACCCCCGACCATGCCCCTTGCCGGCCACGCCTACTCCACCCGACGCATCTGGATAGCTACGAAGCTTTTACGTAAGACACGGTCTGACGGGAATCGGAACCCGATCGGGGCGACGCGGAAGATTGCCTTCTCGGACAGGTTGGTCAGTCGCCGACACACTTCACGCCGACAGGCGCCAGCATCCGCAGGACGGGAAGTCGGAAGGCGCGCATTGCGATTTTGCTGCGCCAGACTCCATTTCCGGCAGCTCGCATACGATGTCCACTGAGCCAGCTGGCCAGTCCAACAATCAGGAAGGCGACATCGGTCCATAGGCCACCGGTATAGAGCACCATCAGCAGCAGCGAATCGATAACCATCAAGACGCCGAGCACACGCGCGAGGTCCGGAAACACCTTGATCATCGGTATCCACCGTTCGTGTAGACGGTGCCGATGCGACTGACACTGTCGGCCTCGGATCGCACCTTCAGCAGAATCGTCGGAAGGGTCCAAAGGACAACAATAGCGACGATTCCGGAGCACGCTACCAGGCCGAGCTTGGAGGGCGACAGCCTATCCTTTGCGGCGACATAGATAAATGTCAAGATTGTCAGGAGGATGATCAACGCGACGCCGATGTTGCGAATAATAAATATCGCTCCGTACAGAAAATCGTTGAGGTATAACATTTTTTCCTCTCGCGGATCGGGCATCGATCACCCGCCGGCGAATGTCGGAAACGCGATCGAAATGTCTACGGTTCGTACGCAGCGGCGATCTTCGAGCCGAACCCGTCTTCCGCATACACCGCGGGCTACATCAAGGCGCGTGCTACGCCGCTGATTCGAACTGTGCCTCGTATGCCGGACATGCTCCTCTTTTATCGGCTGAAACCGATCCGCGTTGACCTATATATATTCAGCCGCATCCAGCATGCAACGTATAGAACGTTTTTCACTAACCTTGGGATAGGACAATTTTCACCACAGCCAGGTGGATACATTCGTGAACGCCGGATCGGCGCGAGCGTGTCGTGGAGGACGTCGCCACCCCGCGGACGACCCGATCGCCCACCCGCACACCGAACGCGTCGATCCCATCAGATCATCGCCCCGGCGGAGACGACCTCGATACGCGGCGACAACGGTATCGACAGACTCGTCGAATCCCACGACAGGCACACCCGCGTCACCGCCCGCGGTGCCTCCTCGAGCTGCTCCGGCGTCTCACGCCGCTGATGTGCATACCGAGTCGGCTGATCGAGGTTCGCACCGATGCGCCGGACCTGAATGGCGGACTACTTCTCGCCTCGCCCCCGGCGTCCGCGCCGCCGGACGGTAGCGTGGAACGCATGTCCACCGACGCCGCCGACCGTGAGGTCGCCAACAAGCCGAAGTCGACAGCGAAGTTCCGCGGACCGATAATGTTCCGCCGCGAACGCAAGGACGGTCTCGGTACCGCCGACCGGAATCTGCTGGACCAGCGCGGCGACACCGACTGGGTACACACCGACCCGTGGCGCGTGCTGCGCATCCAAGCCGAGTTCGTCGAGGGTTTCGGCGCGCTGGCCGAGGTGCCGCGCGCGGTGACCGTTTTCGGTTCCGCGCGCACCTCCGTCGACCATCCCGAGTACCAGGCGGGCCGGGCGATCGGCGCGGCGCTGGCTCGGGCGGGCTTCGCGGTGATCACCGGCGGCGGGCCCGGCGCGATGGAGGCGGCCAACCGTGGCGCCTGCGAGGCCGGTGGCTACTCGATCGGCCTCGGCATCGAGCTGCCGTTCGAGCAGGGCCTCAATGAGTGGGTCGATCTGGGCATCAACTTCCGCTACTTCTTCGTCCGCAAGACGATGTTCGTGAAGTATTCCCAAGCGTTCGTCTGCCTGCCCGGTGGTTTCGGGACCCTCGACGAGTTGTTCGAGGCGCTCACGCTGGTGCAGACCCGCAAGATCACCCGCTTCCCGATCATCCTGTTCGGCAGCAGGTACTGGTCCGGGCTGGTCGACTGGCTGCGCGATTCGCTCGGCGGCTCCGGCAAGATCTCTCCGGGTGAGCTCGGCCTGCTGCACGTCACCGACAGCGTCGAAGACGTGGTCGGGATCATCCAGGCCAACGCGGAGGCAGGCGCCGCCGAGGACGCGATCGGCACGGAGGACCAGTGGTGAGCGAGCGTAGCGAGCGAATCATGGCACAGCGCGCATCGCGCATGCCGGAGCCGAGCGCCAGCGAGGCGCAGGCATGAGCGAACAGCCCTTCGCCGTCTGCGTGTACTGCTCGGCGAGCACCATGCACCCCGATTACCTCACGCTGGCCGCCCGGGTCGGTACCGAAATTGCCCGGCGCGGTTGGCAATTGGTTTCCGGTGGTGGTCACGTCTCGATGATGGGAGCGGTTGCGACCGCGGCTCGCGCCGGCGGCGCGAACACCGTCGGTGTGATCCCGAAACACCTGGTGCACCGGGAGGTCGCCGACGTCGACGCCGACGAGCTGGTGGTCACCGACACCATGCGCCAGCGCAAACAGGTCATGGAGGATCGCGCCGACGCGTTCCTGACGCTGCCGGGTGGCATCGGCACTCTCGAGGAGTTCTTCGAGACCTGGACCGGTGGCTATCTGGGGCAGCATGAGAAGCCCGTTGTCGTGCTGGATCCCAATGGATTCTTCGCAGGGTTGTTCTCCTGGCTGGACGAGCTGTACGACCGGAAGTTCGTGCCCCGAACAGCCTTGTCCCGGATCACCGTGGTGACCGATCTCCCGTCCGCGTTCGAGGCACTGGAGGCACCGCGTACCGCCTGATCCGGTGAGCCGACGACGTGAGCACCGACGCCCGCGCGACGGTGAGTTCGGCTAGTACGGCCTGAGTTCGCGGAGAGGCGGGGGAGCGAGTCCCGTGCCACCGACCAGTACGGCCTGGAGCCCCGGAGAGGCGGACTAGCTACAGTCGTGGACATGTTCAGCTCCACCGCGGCGCCGCTTCCCACCCTGTGCGGCAGGCCGGTGGCGACGGATCGTGCCCTGGTGATGGCTATCGTGAATCGCACGCCGGACTCCTTTTACGACCAGGGTGCGACCTTCACCGACGCGGCGGCCTTGGACGCCGTGGCGCGCGCGGTAGACGAGGGCGCCGACCTGGTCGACATCGGTGGCGTGAAGGCAGGGCCGGGTGCCATCGTCGACGCGACCGAGGAGGCCGCGCGGGTGGTCCCATTCGTTGCCGCCATTCGTGCGAAGTACCCGCAGCTACTGATCAGCGTCGACACCTGGCGCGCGGACGTGGCGTTGGCCGCTGTCGGTGCGGGCGCAGACCTGATCAACGACACGTGGGCGGGCGCCGACCCGGACTTGGTGCTCGTCGCCGCCGAGCACGGCGCCGGGGTGGTGTGTAGCCACACCGGCGGTGCGGTGCCGCGGACCAGGCCGCACCGGGTTCGCTACGCGGACGCCGTGGGCGAAGTCGCCGATACCGTGGTGCGTGCCGCCGAGAACGCGCACGCGGCGGGGGTGTGTGAGGACTCGATACTGATCGATCCGACGCATGACTTCGGCAAAAACACCTATCACGGTCTCGAGTTGTTGCGCGGAGTCGACGTTCTTGTAAATACCGGATGGCCAGTCTTGATGGCGCTGAGCAACAAGGATTTCATCGGGGAGACTTTAGGTGTCGATCTTTCCGAACGGCTGGAGGGCACATTGGCAGCAACAGCATGGTCGGCGGCCGCAGGCGCCCGAGTCTTCCGAGTGCACGAAGTCGCCGCGACCCGGCGGGTCGTGGACATGATCGCCTCGATCCAGGGCATCCGGCCCCCCGCACGAACCTTGCGAGGTCTGGTATGAAAATCCAACACCGTGAGCCCGCCTGGGCGACGACCAATACCTGGGACATCCCGGACTGGACGGTGGACGAGCTCGTCGCCGCCAAAGCGGGCCGCACTGTGTCGGTGGTGCTGCCCGCACTGAACGAAGAACGCACCGTGGCCGAGGTGGTGGCGAGCATCCGGCCGCTGCTCGGCACGCTGGTCGACGAACTGATCGTGCTCGACTCCGGCTCGACGGACGCGACGGCGCAGCGCGCCCGCGCAGCGGGGGCCGAGGTGATCAGCCGCGAGCAGGCGGTACCCGAGCTGGAGCCGGTCGGGGGCAAGGGCGAGGTGCTGTGGCGCTCGCTAGCTGTGACCAGCGGCGACCTGGTTGCCTTTGTCGACTCCGATCTCATCGATCCGGATCCGGCTTTCGTGCCGAAACTGCTCGGCCCGCTGCTCACGGTCGACGACGTGCAGCTGGCCAAGGCTTACTACCGCAGGCCACTGCGGCAAGGCGGCGCGGTGGACGCGCACGGCGGCGGCCGCGTCACCGAGCTGGTCGCGCGTCCGCTGCTCGCGGCGCTGCGGCCCGAGTTGTCGCAGGTGCTGCAGCCGCTGGGCGGTGAATACGCGGGCACCCGCGATCTGCTCACCTCGGTGCCGTTCGCCCCTGGCTACGGCGTGGAGATCGGGCTGCTGCTCGACACCTATGACCGGCTCGGCATGTCCGCGATCGGGCAGGTCAACCTGGGCGTCCGGACGCATCGCAACCGGCCGCTGGCCGACCTGGGTGTGATGAGCCGCCAAATCCTGGGCACCGCGCTCGGTCGCAGCGGCGTGCAGGACTCCGGCGCGGCGCTCACCCAGTTCCCGCTCATCGGCGATGAATTCACCGCGCACAGTATCGAGGTGTCGCTGACCGACCGTCCGCCGATGAACACGCTGCGACCCGCGCGGGCGGCCGCCTGAACCTCGAGTGTTTCGGGGCACGAGCCGCGCGGAGGTGTCGGGCGGCCGCGTAGCGGTGAGGTGCGCTGCCCACCGGTACCGGTCGGGTAGCCGCGGTGCGTGTCGAATCTACTTCGGCGGTGAGGCTTTCGGTGCCGATGTGATGAGCGGCGAGTCGCTGGGGCAGGCTCCGGCTCAGCGGTGGATGGGGCCCTCCGTGTCGTCCAGTGGGCGGGCGGAGGCGCCGCCGCGCTCCGCCAGGATCTGGGCAGCGATGGAGATCGCGGTCTCGTCCGGTGTCCGCGCGTTGAGATCCAGCCCCACCGGGCTTTTCAGCCGGGCCAGCTGCTCGTCGGCGACACCGGCGGCCCGGAGACGTTCGACGCGCTCGGTGTGGGTGCGGCGGGACCCGAGAGCGCCGACGAAGCCGAGCTCCACGCACTCGAGTGCTGCGACCACGGTCGGCACGTCGAACTTGGCGTCGTGGGTGAGAACACAGACCACGGTGCGACCGTCGATCCGTCCCGCCTCGTTCTCCGCGCGCAGATAGCGGTGCGGCCAGTCCACGACCACCTCGTGGGCGGAGGGGAATCGGGCCGCGGTGGCGAAGGTTTCGCGCGCGTCGACCACAGTCACCCGGTAACCGAGCTGGCGGCCGGTGCGGCTCAGTGCGCGAACGAAGTCGTTGGCGCCCGCCAGGATCATACGGGCCGGTGCCGCGAAGACCTGCACGAAAGTCCGGGGGCGCGGCGAGCTGTCTGCCTCGCACTCGTCGGCGCCCACGACGCCGCTGCGGCCGGCGACCAGCAGCGCCCGCGCGTCGCGGTCCACGCCGTGCCACGGATCGGCACCGCCGGGCAGCAGCAGCTTCCATTCCGGCCGGGCGTCCATCGTGGTGGCGACCCCGACCGGGGAACCATCGCCGATCCGCTGCCGCAGGGAGGAAAGGAGCGAAAGCCGATCGGGGCGGATCCGCTCGACGAAAACCTCGATCTCGCCGCCACAGGTCAATCCGACGGCGAAACCATCGCCATCGGAGTAGCCGAACCTGTCGGTCACCGCGTGGCCGGTCGCCAATACCTCGCGCGCCGACGCTACGACCGCGGCCTCGACGCAACCGCCCGACAACGAGCCGTGAACCTCGCCGGATTCGGTGACGATCATCGCAGCTCCCGGCTCGCGCGGGCCGGGCCCGGTCGTGTCCACCACGCGGGCCAGCGCGACCGGACCATGCGGCAGCAGGGTGATCAATTGCCCGAGTATCGCGCGCACAGGAACCGGTCCTCTCCCGAGCGGATCCGGCCGTGCATCGGGCCGGAGACGAGCGGCGGATTTCCGCCGATATCTCCACCCTAATGGGGCCGTCGCCGGGAAGTTCGCCTGTGGCCTGCGCCGGGTCGAGCGAAGCAGCCGCCTACCCGGAGGCTATTCGGCGCGACGGCGCTGCTCGGGAAGCGGCTCGGCCACCGCGGGCCCGACCTGCGGCTCGTCGTCGGCGGCGTTCGCGGGCGGCGCTACGGCCGCCTCCTTCGCGAGGCGGCCCCGCAGCTCGGCGACGGTCAGCTGCCGGTGCGACGCCGTCGGCCGCAGCAGCACGGCGACGACCAGGGTGAGCAGCCCGGTCGCCAGCCCGGCGATACCGACGAGCACGAGCGAGTTCACCGTTGCCTCCTCGAAGAGGGCATCACGCGGTCGTCTCGCGGAGCTGAAGGTAGGGCAGGACGTCACCGGTCTCGAAGTACGCTGTGAAGATCTCGGCCGCCTGCTCGGCGGTGAACAACTCGTCCGGATAGATCAGCGGAGCGGGTACACCGACCGGCACTGGGACGTCGATGCTCGGTGCGCCGATCCGGTCGCCGGGCAGACCGACGGCGAACAGG
This sequence comes from Nocardia sp. NBC_00881, assembly GCF_045207455.1. NCBI lineage: Bacteria > Bacillati > Actinomycetota > Actinomycetes > Mycobacteriales > Nocardiaceae > Nocardia > Nocardia sp. NBC_00881. Next base: position 4,409,726 of record NZ_CP108798.1, on the reverse strand, counting down.
CGCGGCGCGGCGCCGACGGTGCTGCGCAATTCGATGGCAAGTGCCCCGGCCGAGCCGGTGCACTGCAGGTAGTTCCGCCCAGGCGCGGAGCTGATCACTGGGCTGATGTCGGCGGGCCGCATGGCCGCGGCGAGCCGGGTCATGTTCACCGAGTAGCGGTGGTAGCCGTCGAGCCTGCGCAGCGGGCGCAGGAAGCTGTCGACCGTCTCGCCGGGGCCGAGGAAGACCTTCAGCCGGTCGCTGTAGGTGACCCGGTGGGTGATCAGCGCCGGGTCGGCGGTACGCAGCGCGGCACCGGGATCGAGCTGGTCGCGCCGCAGCGGGGAAAGTGTGGACACCGAACTCTCAGATATCGAACCTCGAACACGCATCAGAGCCCGCCCATCGAAATAGTTATCTTTCGGCAATTTAAGCATCGGCGCAGGAGGCACCCTACCCGAGGGCGTTATCACGTGTCGCATACCCTTGGAACCCTGCGTGTCACAAGCTCTTCGAGATAAGGTTTGCGCAGGTGGATGGCATTCGTTGGCCGTGGCCGGACTGGCTATTCCTCGGACCGGCAGTTGAACCCTGCGCTCCGGGTGGGCCTCGGGCGGTTGGTAGGGACGATCCAAGCAGGGCGGACCGACGATGATCGCCGCGGTCCTGAAGTTCTCAGCCGCTCTTCGGCATTCGGCACGTTACCGCCGAATCACGGCGAGACCCCGCGCAACTCGTCGTTGCGGGCCAGTGATGCCCTCTGGCTCGAGTGATCGCGGTTCGCCGTGGGTCAGCGGCGCACACCTTTTGCGGGAAACCGGGTTTCGGCGTCATGGCGATACACCGGCGTGAGCAAATCGGCCTCCAACGGCTCGCCGGTGGCCCGGTCGAACCGGCAGGCGACCAGCACCGAGAACAGGTGTGTGCTCGCACGCTCGTGCAGGGTTGCCAGACGGGTGGCGAGTAGCCGTATGGCGCCGAGTGATCCGGGCGGATGCATGCCGTCGATCATCAACACGCTGCCACGCCCATCGGGTCTGGGCAGCCTGGCCAGATAGGCGATGTCGTGCGGTTCCGGCCCGCCGGGCCGGTACACCCGGCGTGCCGCCCGGTCTTCGATGCCACGGCGGGTGTCGCCCGCCCTGGCCACCGCGCGCCGCAGCCGCGGATCGGCGGTGATCAGCTGGCGCAGGCTGGGGGAGAGTTCCGGGCCACCCAACACGATCAACCCGTTGCGCTTCAGGTCGATCAGGCGGCCGGGTAGGAAGTGTTCGATCGCGGCGGTGAAGCCGAGTTCGCGGAGTAGTTCGACAAGACGGTGCGGCGCAGCCGGGTCCGGCGCACCGACTACCCGCCCGGCCCGCACCTCCGGGACCAGAACGGTGAGCGAACCGTGCCCGAAGAACAGCCCCTCCGGCGATGGTCCCTGCGTACTCACCTGATGGATCCGGGCGCGAGAAAGCCCCGCCGCCGCACCGATTCTGGCGAACGTCCAGCCATCGGCATGGAGCTCCCTGATCACGGCACGGCGAATCCTGGTCAGTTCGTTGATGGTCTGCTGGGCCGCCGCCACCCCGTCGGTGGCCGCCTTCAGTCGTTCGACCCTGTCCTCGATCGCGAACACGCGCGCCACGTCATCGGCCGACATGTGCGAAGTCTAGACAGCTGAACTGGTCATGGTGTCTAGACTTCTTGACAGATCAGGTGGCGTCCGTGTCGATCGGCGGACGTTCGTTGCGCTCCAACGGCTTATCGACCTCAGGCATCGGATAGTTGGGCATTCCGCTGTTCGTGCTGTACAGGTCCTTTTTGTCGAGCAGCGTGCCTTCCCAATCCTTGAACAGCGAATCGTCGCCGTTGAGAAGGTGTTTGGTCACCATCCCGCGCGGAGTCATACCGCGCAGTTCGTTCAGGTCGGCCAGCGGCTTGCGTAGATCCTCGAACTCGGGACCGAGCTCCTGCTTCAGCTGTGAGGTCGCACCGCTGGCATAGTCGCGCACCTGGCGCAGGCTGCGAGTGGTCCACCGCACCGCACCGGGCAGGCGCTCCGGTCCGAGAATCACTAGGGCGGCGACGAGCAGAATGACCATCTCGCTCCAGCCGATGTTGCTGAACACGTAATCAGGCTACCCGGGAGTCCTACCAGCGGGTCAGTCGGATTCCAGCGTGACCGGCACGTCCACCTGCCGGCCATCGCGGATCAAGACCACGTTCACCGTCTCTCCGATCTTGCGCGACTGCACCGCGACGACCAGCTCCTCGGGGCCGGTCACCTCGCGATCGCCGATCTTCACAATGACGTCGCCCTCGACGATCCCTGCCTTCGCCGCAGGGCTGCCGGGTGCTACATCGGCCACTTCCGCGCCGCTCGTCGTCTCATTCGCCACCTGTTTGGTGCGCGGGCTGATGCCCAGTCTCGGATGATGAATCACACCATCGCGGATCAGAGTCTGGGCGACTTGGGTCATCATGTCCACCGGGATGGCGAAGCCGAGACCGACCGAGCCACCGGTCTCGCTGCGAATGGCGGAGTTGATACCGATGACTCGGCCCTCCATGTCCACCAGTGCGCCACCGGAGTTACCCGGGTTGATCGACGCGTCCGTCTGCACGGCGTCGATCACGGCGTTCGTGTCGCTGCCCTCGCCCTGCAACTTCACCGGGCGGTGCAGCGCGCTGACGATGCCGGAGGTGACCGTCTTGCTCAGTCCGAGGGGCGAGCCGATAGCCAAGACATCGTCGCCGACCTGGACGTCGCCGGACTTACCGAGCTTGGCGACAGTGAGATTCTTCACATCGACCTTCAGCACCGCGAGGTCGGTCTTCGGGTCGCGGCCGACGGTCTGAGCGGGCACCCGGGTGCCGTCGGAGAACTGGACCTGGATCGTGGCGCGATTGCTCTTGTCCTGCGCGGCCATCGAGATGACGTGGTTGTTCGTGACGACGTAGCCTCCGCCGTCGATCACCACTCCGGACCCGGTGGCGCCATTGTCGCCGACGGTGACCCGGATCGAAACGACCGAGGGCAACACGGCGTTCGCGACCTGCGCGATCAGTCCGTGCGGACGGTCGGCATCGCTGTTCTGCTCCAAGGCGACCTTGCGCGAGGTGAGCGTGGAGGCCGTCTCCGCGGTCAGCCTGCCGACCAGACCGCCGAGCAGGCCGATCACGAGCGCGACGAGTGCGAGCAGAGCCAGCGCCTTGGGTGCGACCCGGGACCCGAACAGCACCTGGCGTGCGGTGAGCTTCTCGGCCTGGGGCAGCGGCTGTGGTGTGGGCGTCGGCACCGCGGGCGCGCCGAGGCGCACGGCGGCATCGGGATCACGCCACGGATCCGGCGGCCCCGCGACTGTGGCTGTGCCGTCGGCGGCGTCGGGATCGCGCTGCAGCAGCTCGCTGGAACCTTCGGGGCGGCCGAACGCCTCCGCGAGCACCGCGTCCGGGGGGCGGTTGTGCAGTTCCGGACCCACCTGCGGTGCCGCACCCGCGGTGCGGATCGGCAGCGGATCGGCGAACGAACCGGATAGGCCGGACGGCCTGCGGAAGGCGCGTGCGGTGTGCGTGTCGACATGGGGCCGGTAGACCGGGCGCGGACCGAGCACGGGCGCGTCCGATGGACGGAGATTCCCGCGGTTGGCCGCCGAATCCGAGGTGTCGGCCGATCCGGAATTCGTAGATTCGGTGGTCACTCGGGAAACTCTACTTCCGCCACCATGTTGTCCACCGGGTCGCGGTGAACGAATCGGTCAGAAAGCCGAAAACCGCCTCGTTGCGTGGGGTCCCGTCGGAACCCGAGGCGGGGGTCCGCCCGTTGCTCGCGCCACCCGGCAGTTCGGCGAGGGGAATCCTGGTCAGACTGTCGTGCAGCCCGGTGGGTATCGCGACATGGCCCGCATGGCGCAACGCGATGCGCGCCTGTTGCTGTGCGTCGACTTCCGCCGCACATTCGGGGCACAGAGACAGATGCTGGGCGGCACGCAGATAGGCGTTCATCCGCAACTCGCCGTCCACATAGGCCGCGATCGCCTCGCTCGCCAGATGCTCGGTGGGGCTGAAACGAGGCGGACGACGACCGGACGTACTGGAGTCGCCACTCATTCGGTGCTCACCCTTTCAACCGACATCATCCGATTTGTTGGGCAATGCCGGCTTCCGACGATCACCCGATGTTGTTCGCTTCAGCGGCGAACCGCTGCTCACTTCCATTATGCGCAAGGTAGTCACGCAGTGCCTGGCGCCCACGGTGAATCCGACTGCGCACGGTGCCCAGTTTCACGCCGAGCGTAGCGCCGATCTCCTCGTAGGACAGCCCTTCGATGTCACACAGCACGACAGCGGCGCGGAACTCGGGTGCCAGCGAATCCAGCGCGGATTGCAGGTCGGGATCCAGCCGGGCATCGTGGTATGCCTGCTCGGGGCCCGGGCCCTCAGCGGGCACGCGGTCGTAGTCCTCGGGCAGCGCTTCCATCCTGATCCGGTTGCGTCTGCGAACCATGTCCAGGAACAGGTTGGTGGTGATGCGGTGCAGCCAGCCCTCGAAGGTGCCCGGCTGGTAGTTCGACAGCGAGCGAAACACCCGGATGAACGTCTCCTGGGTGAGGTCGTCGGCGTCCTGGGCGTCGCCGGAGAGGCGGTAGGCTAGGCGGTAGACCCGATCGGCATGCTCGCGGACCAGCTCGTCCCAGGACGGCATGGCCGACCGGTCACCGGTGGCATCGAAGGCAGCAGTACCGCTCAGCTCGACGGACTCGACGGACTCGACGGACTCCTCGGAGGCCTCGGCTTCGATCGGCAGGATCTGCTCGGGCAGGGTGGCGTACTGGTGCGCCGCATCGACCATGTGGATGGAGCTACCTCCTACTAGGGACCGCAAACGTCGGAACTCGCGGTGGCCCGGATCTGCGGACCGTCGCGTACGGATACAACCGACGACCTGTATGTCGTTGTTCCCGCGTCCCGTGTTAGACACGGTCGGTGGTCTTGCGTTGCCCATACTCTCTCCTGTCCTGATATGGCCGGGGTATGGAGATCCTGAGGGACACCTGAGAAAATTGGCCGCGAGAATGGCGGGCGGCGCGTGTTGAACGGAACGCCGAGACCAGCCGCCCGGCGTTAGCCTCATACCCGTGGCATCGAATCTGGAGCGAAATCTCGCCTACGTGGAGCAATCCGTCGTGGAAGACGAGATCCTCGTCAGTGCGCGCGAACGGGCCACCGAACTCGGCGTGGCACCCGTGCCGCCTTCGGTGGGGGCGCTGCTGAGTATCTACGCACAGTTGCTCGGCGCACGTGCCGTAGTCGAGGTGGGCACCGGCGCGGGCATCAGCGGGCTGTGGCTGCTCGACGGTATGCGCGAGGACGGAACGCTGACCACCATCGATTCCGAGCCGGAGCACCAGCGCGCGGCCAGGGAGGCGTTCCGCGCCGCCGAGATCCCGCCCGCACGGACCCGGCTGATCAACGGACGCGCGCTCGATGTGCTGCCGCGCCTGGCCGACGGCGCCTACGATCTGGTCTTCATCGACGCGGCGCCGCTGGAGCATCCGGAGTATGTCGCCCAAGCGGTGCGGCTGCTGCGTGACGGCGGGGCCATCGTGCTGCACAATGCGCTGCTCGGCGGACGGGTTCCAGACACAGCGCAGCGCGATCCGGCAACACAAGCCGTGCGCGCGGCCACCCGCGCCATCGCAGAGCACCCCGAACTCACCAGCGTGCTGATCCCGGTCGGGGACGGATTGCTCTGCGCCTCACGTGGTTAGCGATTTTCGCCATGTTCGATACGAGCTGATTTCAAAGCCGAATCGCGGGTACCCGCTGGGAAACAAGTCAGCGAGGTTGTCAAGATGCGTGAACTCGATGCCGTCGAGGTTGTTTACATGGGTGATGTCGTCGTGGAGCGACGATCGAGTTGGCTGCGGCCGACCGTAATTGCCTTCCTGTTCGTAATCCTGGGTGCTGTTCTGGTGCTACTCGTGGTCAGCAATGCCGATTTCGACAGTGGACCTCCGAAAGTTACTCCGACACAGGGGCCATGCGAGCCATTCTGCACGCAGACTGTCGCGCCGCCGGGACCGTAAGTCGCCCTCGAACGCCCGCCTCCGAGACCGGGTGCCCACGCGGGTTCGAAGGGCAGATCCCGTCGCTTCTGCACTTTTTCATCAGGCCGTGATCGGCCAACCCATCGAATACCCCGACACGCGCCGGCTGTCCGGCGCATTCTTCAGGAAGCATGCGAACGGGGTACTAGCGGGTTGATCCTCCGAGCGAGGCATCCGGAAGAAGGTGCAGTGCGGTGATGTTCCTCTGGGACGACGACGAGCGCCGCCCACGCCCGATCCACTGGGGTCGGACGATGGTAGCCCTCGCCGGAGTGCTTCTGTTGGCGGTGCTGGCGGTATATCTGGTCAGCACAGCCGATTTCGGCACCTCGAAGACGACCGTGCCGCGCACGCCGGGCCCATGCGCACCGTTCTGCACCGGATCCCCCACTCCGGAGCCGGGGGCACCCTGATACAGCTCGCCACGCAACTACTGATTTCGTAAGAACATGGGTAACTCGTCGGGCACGCCCAGAACTCGAGCGGTACCCATCGTAGGACCTGAACGCAAATCCCGTGTCACCTGACTGGTACGGCCTGAAGACCCGGAGAGGCGGGCCAGCGGACCAGCCCTAGACCCACACGCCCTTGCCCACCGTGACCACGCCGCCGTTGCTCACGGCGAACCGGCTGCGGTCGCGCTCCAGGTCCACCCCGATGATCTCGCCCTCACTGACCACCACGTTCTTGTCCAGAATGGCGTGCCGCACCACCGCGCCGCGCCCGATGCGGACACCGGGCATGAGCACGCAGCCCTCCACGGTGGCACCGTCGTCGACCATGACATTGAAACTGAGCACCGAGTTGCGCACGGTGGCCGCGGACAGGATGCTGCCCGCGGCGACGATGCACTCCTGTGCCAACCCGCCCTGGGCGAATTTGGCCGGCGGCCAGTTCTCGGCCGCGCCGCGGATCGGCCAGTGCCGGTTGTAGAGGTTGAACACCGGGTGCACCGAGACCAGATCCATGTGCGCGTCGTAGAACGCGTCGATCGTTCCGACATCGCGCCAGTAGCCGCGGTCGCGTTCGGTGGCGCCGGGCACGTCGTTGTGGGCGAAGTCGTAGACGCCCGCCTGGCCGGCGGCGACCAGCGACGGGATGATGTCGCCGCCCATGTCGTGGTCGGAGTCGGAGTTGTCCGCGTCCGCCTTGATCGAATCCACAAGCACCTTGGTGGTGAAGACGTAATTGCCCATGGACGCGAATGTGACGTTCGGGTCGTCCGGGGTTCCCGGCGGGTGCGCAGGCTTCTCCAGGAACTGGGTGATCCGGCCCGAGTCGTCGGTATCGATGCAGCCGAACGCGCTCGCCTCGCTGCGTGGCACCCGGATGCCGGCCACGGTCACGCCCGCCCCGGAGTCGATGTGGTGGTGCACCATCTGCTCCGGATCCATCCGATAGACGTGATCGGCGCCGAACACCACGATGTAGTCCGGGTCCTCGTCGTAGATCAGGTTCAGCGACTGCATGATCGCATCCGCGCTACCGGTGTACCAGCGTGGCCCGAGCCGCTGCTGCGCAGGAACCGGGGTGATGTATTCGCCCGCGAAGCCGGATAGCCGCCAGGTTTGCGAGATGTGCCGGTCCAGCGAGTGCGACTTGTACTGGGTGAGCACGCACAGCCGCAGAAAGCCCGCGTTGACCAGATTGCTGAGCACGAAGTCGATGAGGCGGTAGGCGCCGCCGAACGGGACCGCTGGCTTGGCGCGGTCCGCCGTGAGTGGAAAGAGTCGCTTGCCCTCGCCACCGGCGAGCACGATCCCGAGTACGTGCGGCTGGCTCCTCACACCTGCCAAACTACCGGGTAAAGCGCCCGGGAGTGGCCTCCGCCGAACCGAACGTCTACTTTGAACCGGTGAGTTTCGGCACTTACGGTGGGCACTCGGCGGTGGATTCCGGCGAGCCGGACCGGCTTCGGGTCGCAATGCTGACCCGCGAGTATCCGCCCGAGGTGTACGGCGGAGCCGGGGTACACGTAACGCAGTTGACCGCGCGTTTGCGCGAGCTGTGCGAAGTGACCGTGCACTGCATGGGCGTCGCGCGCACTGACGCCGTAGTACACCAACCGGATCCGACGCTGCACGCCGCCAACACCGCGTTGCAGATGATGTCCGCGCAGCTGCGGATGGCCGATGCCGCGGGCGAGGTCGACGTCGTGCACTCGCACACCTGGTACACCGGCCTGGCGGGGCACCTGGCCGCGACGCTCTACGGGATCCCGCACGTCTTGACCGCGCATTCGCTGGAGCCGCGCAGGCCATGGAAGGCCGAGCAGCTCGGCGGCGGCTACCGGCTCTCGTCGTGGTCGGAGCGCACCGCCGTCGAACACGCCGACGCCCTCATCGCGGTGAGCGAGGGCATGCGCCGTGACGTGCTCGACGCCTACCCGGCCGTCGACCCGGATCGGGTACACGTTGTGCACAACGGCATCGACGGGAGCATCTGGCATCCGGAGCAGGGGGCCGCGGGCACATCGTCGGTACTCGACACGCTCGGTGTGCGCACCGACCGGCCCATCGTGGCGTTCGTCGGCCGCATCACGCGGCAGAAGGGCGTCGGCCATCTGCTGGCCGCCGCCCGGGACTTCGACCGCGACATCCAGCTCGTGCTGTGCGCGGGCGCCCCCGACACGCCGGAGTTGGCGCAGGAGGTCGCCGCCGCGGTGGACGAGTTGCGGCGGCGGCGTGGCAACGTGTACTGGGTTCGCGAGATGCTGCCGACCGAGCAGATCCGCCAGATCCTAGCGGCCGCGGCCGTGTTCGTATGCCCGTCGGTTTACGAGCCGCTCGGCATCGTGAACCTGGAGGCGATGGCTTGCGCGACCGCGGTGGTCGCCTCCGACGTCGGCGGCATTCCCGAGGTGGTCGAGGACGGCCGCAACGGACGGCTGGTGCATTACGACCCGGGCGCTGCCGAGGACTATGAGCGTGACCTGGCCGCCGCCGTCAACGAGGTCGCCTGCGATCCCGGGCTGGCCGCCGAGTTCGGCGCCGCGGGCCGCGCGCGGGCGGTCTCCGAGTTCGACTGGGGGCAGGTTGCGGCGCGCACCATCGAGGTCTACGACAAGATCCGAAGGGTGTGACTCCGCGCCGGGAGCGGCGCGGTCACGACACCGGGCGGTAGGTGCCCACGGCAACCGACGCGGTCACCTCGACGGTATCCGGCAGATTCGCCAGGCGCGCGTCCGCGGCGGCCGCGTGATGCGCGGATGGTCCCATACCCACCACGTTCGCGACCTCGCCCCGGCCGAGTTTCATCGGATACTCGACAAGCGCGCTCTCGACCGCCTCGAAGTGACCCGACAGCGCGGCCTCGAGCCTGCGATCCTTGTCCGGGTCCACGCGCACCATGTCCAGCGGCTCGATCAACTCGCCCAGGTGGCGTTCGGTGGGTGTGGCGACGACGAAACGGCCGTCGTCGCCGAGCACCCGGGCTACCTCGCCGGGATTGCGTGGGGCGAAGACGGAGAGGACTCGGTCGAGCACGCCGTCGCGGATCGGCAACCCGCGCCATGCGTCTGCCAGCACCGCCGCGGCGCGCGGGTGGGCGCGGGCGCACCGCCGGACGGCGGGCTTGGCCACGTCCAGCGCGATGCCGACAGCCGGAGGGGCGGCGTCGAGCACACCGGCGAGGTAGTAGCCCGTGCCGGCGCCGACTTCCAGCACCGCACCGTCGGGTCGTCGGGTCGCCGTGACGGCGCGAGCCACCACATCGACGATCGGCGCGAAGTGCCCCCCGCTCTGGAAAGCGGCGCGCGCGTCCAGCATGACCGCGGTGTCACCGGTCATTTTGGTCGACGCGCCGGTCAGGAGGCTGACATAGCCCTGCCGTGCGACGTCGAAGCTGTGCCCTCGCCGGCACCGCAGCGCCCGATCGCGCGATTCGAGCACGAGCGCCGAGGCATCCTCGTGCGACCGCTGCGAACGCACGCATTCGGGACAGGCCAGTAGACCGGCCACCGCGGCGAGAGCCGGGTGTTCAGCTGGTGACACTCAGCTGGTGACGCTCTTCAGTTCGTCACCCAGCGCCGCTGCCTCGTCCGGCGTGAGTTCGACGACCAGCCGCCCGCCACCCTCGAGTGGAACCCGCATGACAATTCCACGCCCTTCCTTGGTTGCCTCGAGGGGACCGTCCCCGGTGCGGGGCTTCATGGCCGCCATCCTCTGCTCCCTCCAGATCTGCGCGGTCTGCTGCGCACTTTCTTGGAACTCCAGTTGTCACCAACTAGTGAGCTCGCCGGCATTTGGCGAGCTACACCCGTCCCATTCTTCCCTATCGCGGATGTGGACGGATACCTGAGTTCAAAAAGTGACCGGTCGGCCCGGGTCCGGCAGGTCACTGCCCACCCAGCAATCGGCCAGGTGATCGTCGACCATTCCAGTCGCCTGCATCATCGCGTAAGCGGTGGTAGGTCCGACGAATCGGAACCCGCGCCGTTTCAATTCTTTTGCCAGAGCTAAGGATTCGGTGGTGCTGGTGGGCACGTCCGCACCGGTGCGCGGCCGCGGTCGCGGCGGCGGCGCGAATGACCAGAGCAGTTCGTCCAGTCCGATGTCGAGCGTGCGGGCGACCCTGGCGTTCGCGATGGCGGCCTCGATCTTGAGCCGATTGCGGACGATACCCGCGTCGGCCAGCAGCCTGGCGACGTCGGCGTCGCCGAACTCCGCGACGCGCTCGATCGAGAACCCGGCGAACGCCGCGCGGAACGCGGGCCGTTTCCGCAGGATGGTGATCCAGGACAGTCCCGACTGAAACGCCTCCAGACACAGCCGCTCGAACAGGGCGTCGTCGCCGTGCAGCGGCATGCCCCACTCGTAGTCGTGGTAATCCCGGTACAGCTCGGACTCCAGCGGCCACGCGCACCGAATTCGGCCGTCGTCGGCGGGTGCGCTCATTTCGACTCCGGCGCGACCGGTGTCTGCCATCCGATGGCCTGCGCCTCGGCCACTTGGCGCTGGAGTTCGTCGATCCTGGCGGCCAGCCTGGCCAGCGCCCAGTCCACCTCTGCGGCCTTGTACCCCCGCACCACCTGCTGGAAGCGCAGCGCGCGCACGTCCGCTCCGGTGATTCCCCCGGCGGGCAGCAGCGTGGCCGTCGTCCCCTCCGGCAACGGCCCCAACTCCTCGGACCGCCCGAAGACCGCACTGGCAAGCAGGAACAGCACCGCGGCGACCAAGCCGACGATCAGCACGTACAGCAGTATCGTGAGCATGCTGTAATTTTTCCAGCGCCTGCGGCGCTGGGTGTTCGCGGCCCCCTATTGGCTCGCGTCCGAGCGACCGCCGCTGGCGACTCCGTAGCGGACGCGTCGGCCGCTCGGACGCGAGCCGGGCCGCGAACGGGCAATGGAAGGTCTCGCTTCGCTCGGAAGCGGGAGTGGGCCGATGTGTTGCGTTAAGGGTGGGCGCGGTGGCGAGTTGTTCGGCCTGTCGCTGTGTGCTGCGTAGGCCCCTTATCCCTCGCGAACACGCAATGTTCGGTCCAGCTTTGCTCAGGAGCGGGTGGGCCGATGTGGTTGCGTGGGGTGGTAGCTGGTGGTTGTCGGTAGCCGTGGACGGATGGCCGCCAGGGAGCCGTCAAGAGGCTGCGAACAGGCAGCGCCGAAGGTCAAGAACGGGTGGTATCGATGCCGAGCGACATGCCCGCGAGGCCGCGGCGGCGGACGGCGAGTTTGTCGGCGACATCCTGCAGCGCCTTCGCGGCTGGGTTGTCGGGATCGCGCAGCACGATCGGGGTGCCCTCGTCGCCCGACTCACGCAGTGCCTGTTCGATCGGGATCTGACCGAGCAGCGGCACGTTCGCGCCGACGGCGCGGGTCAGCCGGTCGGCGACGGCTTGGCCACCGCCGGAGCCGTACAGGTCCATCCGGGTCCCGTCCGGCAGGTCCAGCCAGGACATGTTCTCCACCACGCCCGCGATCCGCTGACGGGTTTGCAGAGCGATTGCTCCCGCGCGCTCGGCCACCTCAGCGGCGGCCGGCTGCGGAGTGGTGACGACCAGGATCTCCGCGTTCGGGATCAGCTGCGCGATGGAGATGGCGACGTCCCCGGTGCCTGGCGGCAGGTCGAGCAGCAGGATGTCCAGGTCACCCCAGAACACGTCGGCGAGGAACTGTTGCAGCGCTCGGTGCAACATCGGCCCGCGCCACACCACAGGGGTGTTGCCCTTGGTGAACTGCGCGATCGAGATCATCTTCACGTCGTGCGCGACCGGCGGCATGATCATCCGCTCGACCTGGGTCGGCCTGGCGTCGGTGCCGAGCATGCGCGGGATCGAGTGCCCGTAGATATCGGCGTCCAGCACGCCCACCGAGAGGCCGCGCGCGGCCATGGCGGCGGCGAGGTTCACCGTGACACTGGATTTTCCGACGCCGCCCTTGCCTGACGCGACCGCGTAGACACGGGTCAGCGAGCCAGGCTGGGCGAACGGGATAACCGGGTCGGCCGAGTCGCCGCGCAACTGCTTGCGCAGCTCGGTGCGCTGCTCGTCGCTCATTACGTCGAGTTCGACGGTCACCGCACCGGCACCCGGCACGTCGGCGATGGCTCTGGTAACTCGCTGCGTGATCTCGGTGCGCAGCGGGCAGCCCGCCGTCGTCAGGTAGATCTCCACGTGGACATTGCTGTCGGCGCCGATCGCGACGCTTTTCACCATGCCCAGCTCGGTGATCGGCCTGCGGATCTCCGGGTCGTCGACCTTCGCGAGTGCGCCCCGCACATCCGATTCCGTAACCAATGGCATGGCAGGAATTTTAGGCGTGTCAAATTCTGGGCAGGTCTCCGGGCCGGGGTGCGACCCCGGTGCCGTAGGAGGTTTCCCAGGCCATGACGTTCGCGACGTAGGCCATGGAGTGGTTGTACCGCAGGATCGCGCGCGACTGTTGGGCCAGGTCGCGCATGTTCAATCCGCCTTCACACAGGTATTTTCCCGCGGTCAGGGCGGCGTCGAAAAGATTCTGCGGATCGGCGATGCCGTCGCCGTTGCCGTCGGCGGCGTAGCGCTTCCAGGTTTGCGGCAGAAACTGCATCGGGCCGATCGCGCGGTCGTATCCGGCCAGGCCGTCCAGCGCGCCGTCGTCGGAGTCGCGGACGACGTGGTTGCCGGTCAGCGATCCGTCCAGCACCGGGCCGTAGACCGGGGTCAGCGGATTGCCGTCGGTGTCGGCCTTGCCGCCGAACGCGTGCGTCGACTCGACCCGGCCGATGCCCGCCAGCAGCGACCACGGCATCCCACACACCGGATTCTCCGCGGCCAGAACACGTTCGGCGTTCTGATAGGCCGCGACAGCCACGCCGGGAACACCGACCGGCCCGGCCGGCAATGCGGCGAGTTGCCTTCCGTTCGGCAGCGCAACGGTTTTCACCACCGGCGCCACGGTGGGCGCGGGCTTCGCCATTGCGTGAGCGACGAATTCACCCGTCGCGACGGGTTCCGCGATGATCCGGGGTCTGGCGCCCTGCACGTCCTGATCGGCTCCCGGTGCCTGAACCACAGACGCGGACGCGGTCACGCTGCCCACATCGGACGCGGCCGTGACGGCCACGAGTCCAGCGGGAACCAATCCGGTCAATGCGATAACGGAACTCCGTCTGGCAGTGGCAGGCGGCTGTTTTCGATGACGTCCCACGGTGCGGTGACCCTCCAATGGCTCGTCGTGAGCCCTTCGCGACGGACGAAGGAAGGTTACCGCATTCGAGATTGTTTTGTTACTGCTTCGTGATCCGCTGTGCGTTTAGGTCACATTTGGGGTGTGGGTAGGGGGATGACGATGCCGAAGGGGAGGGTGATGCCGGGTGGTGGGGTGGGTGTGGGTGGGGTGGATTCTGCGGGTTCGTCGGGGCCGGGTTCGGGTTGGTGTGTTTCGGCCGGTTCGGCGGGGGTGTCTCGGCGGGGTCCTTCGGCCGGTGCTGCGTCGGGTTGTCTGTCGGGTGGGGTGCTGGGTTGGGTGCAGGTGGCGGCCTGGGGGTCGCGGGGATCCTGCACCCGGGGGTTCTGAAACTGAATCTGGCGGTCGTAGGGTTCGCCGGTGCCTGCGCCGTAGCTGCGGCCCGGCGGGATGGGGGGCAGCGGCGGGACGGGAACGGGTATGTCGGGGCGCGGCATCGGCGCGGGCACTACCCGCGCCACACAGGGATCTACCGGTACGGGCGGGGCTGGACAGAAGATGCCACACGGGATCGGCGGCAGCCCCGGGATCGTGATCATCACCTCGGCCGGAGCGGGGACCACCGGGGCCGGCACCTGCACCCCGGACTGCTCGGCGGAATTCGGGGCCGGGGTCGGGGGCATATCCGGCAGCGGCCCGAGGGCACCGGGCTCGACCAGCTCCGGTGACACCACCACCTGGGTGGGAGAACCCCCCGTGCGGTAGGCCGCCGACCAACTCAGCACATTCCCCGCATACGCCATCGAATTGTTGTACCGCAGCACCGCCCGCAACTCTTGGACCGGATCACGCAAATTCAATCCATCCGAACACAAATATTTCGCCGCACCCAACGCCGCGTCGAACACATTGTTCGGATCAGCCACCCCATCGGCGTTCCCGTCAGCGGCATACGTTTTCCACGTACCCGGCAGAAATTGCATCGGACCGATCGCCCGCACAAACCCACTCTCCACCGACCCGATCACCTCGTTGCCCGGCAGATGACCATCCAACGCCGGGCCGAAGATCGGACGCACCGTCGTCCCCGCCGCGTCCGTACGCCCACCCCCCGCGTGTCCCGACTCGATCCGCCCGATCCCCGCCAGCAAACTCCACGACACCCCACAGCCGGGCATCGAGGACTCCAACGCCAATTCCGCATTCCGATACGCCGCCAACACAATCTCCGGAATCCCCAACGCACCCCCCATCCCCGGCAACGAAATATCCCGCAACGGAACCACACCCGCGTACGGAGCCTCCCCCCGCGGAATCAACGCCCGAAGCCTGCGCGGCGCCTCCCCGGTCACCGGCAACAACCCCGGCGTCCCGGACAACCCCTCCTTCAGCACATCCCGCCCACCCACCCCACTGGCCGACGACGCCGACAACACCCGCGCCGACCGCGCCACCGACGACGACTCCGCCGCCGAACCACTCACCACCACACCAGCAACAACCAAGGCCGAGACGGTTATCGGAGCAGAAATACGCATTCGGCCACACCATCCTCGACGTCGCGGGGAGCGGTTGTCCGGGACATCCCGGCCGGGCCGCTCAGGACAACGCTGTCCAGGTTACCCACCGGTCAGATGATTGTTCGGTATTTTCGGTCAATCATCGGCGCCGGGCGGTGAAACCGGAACCGCGGACTGCTTTCGGCCGGAGGATTTCTTTCGAGCGGACTTTTCCGCGTGCGTCTCCTGGTCCCGAGATTCGGCGGCCTCGATCCGGTCCAAAATCTCCTTCATCTCTTCCAATTCACGGCGCAAGTAGTCGCGCGTGGCCACTTCGCCGACCGCGAGGCGTAATGCCGCGAGTTCGCGGGCGAGAAACTCGGTGTCCGCCTTGGTCTGTGCGGCCCGCATCCGGTCCTCCTCCAGCGCGACCCGGTCGCGGTTGTCCTGCCGGTTCTGCGCGAGCAGGATCAGCGGCGCGGCGTAGGCGGCCTGGGTGGAGAACGCCAGATTCAACAGGATGAACGGGTACGGGTCCCACCGCAGCGCGACCACGAAGACGTTGAGGGCGATCCAGACCATCACGGCGATCGTCTGGATCGCCAGATAGCGCCCGGTGCCGAGGAACCGCGCCACCCGCTCGCTGCTGCGGGCTACTGCCTCGGCGTCCCAGTCCAATCGGAACCGGGTTTCCATGGGCGTCTCCAAGCGCTGGCGCGCGCTGCTGTAGCCGAGCCCCCGTGCCGGGTCCTTGTCACTCATGCCCAGGCACTCCTTCGTGTATCTCTTCTTCGTCGCGCCAGTTGTCGGGTAGCAGGTGGTCGAGCACGTCGTCGACGCTGACCGCCCCCAGCAGGTGGTTCTCCTCGTCCACCACCGGCCCGCAGACCAGGTTGTAGGTCGCGAAGTAGCGGGTCACGGCGGCCAGTGGGACGTCGGGGCGCAGCGGCGCGAGGTCGGCGTCGAGGATGCCGCCGACCAGATGGGCAGGCGGTTCCCGAAGTAGCTGCTGGATGTGCACCGATCCGAGGTAACGGCCGGTCGGCGTCGCGGTGGGCGGACGGACTACGAAGACCATCGAGGCCAGCGCGGGAGTCAGATCGGGATTGCGCACCCGTGCCAGTGCCTCGGCCACCGTGGTGGCCGGTGTCAGGATGACCGGCTTCGGGGTCATCAGGCCGCCCGCGCTGTAGGGCGAGTGCTCGAGCAATCTGCGGACCGGCTCGGATTCCTCCGGGTCCATCAGAGCGAGCAGCGATTCGGCCTCGCTCTCGGGCAGCTCGCCGAGCAGGTCGGCGGCGTCGTCGGGGTCCATCGCCTCCAGCACGTCGGCCGCCCTGCGCACCTCGAGATGGCTGAGCAGTTCGACCTGCTCGTCGTCGGGCAACTCCTGCACGACGTCGGCGAGGCGTTCGTCGTCGAGCGCGACGGACACCTCGACGCGCCGCTTCTCCGGCAGCTCGCGCAGCAGATGTGCGACGTCGGCCGCGCGCAACCCCTCGAACTGTTCCAGCAGCTGGGTGACGTCCTGTCCCGGCCTGCCGATTTCGTACGGGGTCAGGCCGGACACCATGGTCCAGTCGACCACGTGCACGGTGCGGCGGCGCCCCAGCCTGCGGTGGCCGCGCACCGCGACCCTGGTGACCAGCCAGTCTCTGGTGCGAATCTGCTCGATGCCGAGATCGACCACGTGCACGTCCACGCCGTCCAGGTCCGGCAGATCCGGGTCGTGCACCCGCACCGTGGAATCCACGATCTGCGCCAGCGCGAGCATTTCGCCGGGGCGCTGGGTGAACCGGCGCAGGCTCACCGTTCCGGTGTTCAGCGTGACGACGCCGGGCTCGATCGCGGTGACCCGCAGGATCGGCACGAAAATGCGCCGCCGGGTGGGCAATTCGACGACGAGGCCGTGCACCCGGGGTTGTTGACGGTCATACCGGATGGCCACGACGACGTCGCGGATCCGGCCGATAGACTCGCCGTCCGGTCCCAACACCACCAGGCCGGCCAGCCTGGCGACGTACACCCTGGTAGCTGCCATGCTGCCAGGCTAGAGGTTCGCGGGCGGGCGCTCGCACCGCGCCACCATCGACGGGAGTGATCCATGAAGCCGCGCCGTTCGGTGCTCGCCTGCCCCGGCAGCAACAAGAAGATGATCGACAAGGCCAAACGGCTGCCCGTCGACGAGGTGTTTCTCGATCTGGAGGACGCGGTCGCACCAGCCGCCAAGGCCGAGGCGCGCGCGAACATCGTGGCGGCGCTGAACGATTCCGGGTGGGGAACGCAGCTGCGGGTGGTCCGGGTGAACGACTGGAGCACCGCCTGGACCTACACCGACGTGATCTCCGTGGTCGAGGGCGCGGGCGCGGTGCTGGACGCGATCCTGCTGCCCAAGGTGACCGACGCGGGTCAGGTGCGCGCCCTCGACCTGCTGCTGACCCAGCTGGAGAAGACCTGCGGCCTCGAGGTCGGGCGCATCGGCATCGAGCCACAAATCGAGAACGCGCTCGGCCTGCGCAACATCGACGAGATCGCCACCGCAAGCCCCCGAATGCAGACCCTGGTGTTCGGCCCGGCCGACTTCATGGCCAGCATCAACATGCGCACCCTCGTGGTCGGCGAACAGCCGGAGGGCTACGACATCGGCGATGCCTACCATCACATCCTGATGACCATTCTGCTTGCCGCCCGCGCGCACGGACTGCAGGCGATCGACGGCCCGTACCTGCAGATCCGCGACGTGGAGGGCTTCCGGCGGGCGGCCGCGCGCACCGCTGCGCTCGGCTTCGACGGCAAGTGGGTGCTGCATCCCGGCCAGATCGAGGCGGCGAACGAAATCTTCAGTCCGCGCCAGGCGGACTACGATCGCGCCGAGCTGATTCTGGACGCGTACGCCTTCCACACCTCGGTGGTGGGGGGCGCGCGGGGCGCGGTGATGCTCGGCGACGAGATGATCGATGAGGCGAGCGCCAAGATGGCGCAGGTGATCGCGCAGCAGGGCCGCGCCGCCGGAATGACGCGCACCACGCGATTCACGCCACCGGAGCAGCGGTCGAAATAGCAGAATAGAGAGATGACGAATCCCATGGGGAACTCGAACCGTGCTCGGCAGGGCCTGCCGACGCCGCCCACCGGCTGGCCGGTCGGCTCCTACCCGACCTACGCCGAGGCGCAGAAAGCGGTGGATTACCTGGCCGACAACCAGTTCCCGGTGCAGGACGTGACCATCGTCGGCGTCGATCTGATGCAGGTGGAGCGGGTCCTCTACCGGCTGACTTGGGGCAAGGTCATCGGCGGCGGCGTGGTGTCGGGTGCCTGGCTCGGCCTGTTCCTCGGTCTTCTGCTGAGTCTGTTCACCACGAGTGGCGCGCTGGGTCCGCTGCTCGTCGGCCTGATCGGCGGCATCATCTTCGGCGTCATCTCGACCTCGATTCCGTACGCGGCGACCAGAGGACAGCGCGATTTCGCGTCCACCATGCAGTTGGTCGCGGGCCGCTACGACGTGCTGTGCGACCCGAAGTCGGCCGAGCAGGCGCGTGACCTGCTCGCTCGGTTGGCTATCTGACACGTGGAAGTGACGGAGGCGGTCCGCACCGGGTTGCTGGGCCATTTCGGGGTGGATCCGGCGAGCATCGACTCGGCGTCGGTGACGTTTCTCGGCTTGGAACCGATCGAGATCCTGCGCATCGTCGAGGGCGATGTGGTGCACTACGCCACACTGGGCGGGTCCCGGCATCCGATGGGCGATCCCACGGCGCTGCATGCGGATCCGGTGCGTGGGGCGCGAGCCGAACTGGTGTTGACCATGCGGTCCGGAGTGGGCGCGAGCGCGGGACTGGCCAAGTCGCTGGGTGTGCTCGCCGCCGCGCCCGCGGTGGAAGGCGTTGTGCTGCAGGCGGATGCGCTGATGGACCTGGGTGAGCCGATGTGGCGGAACGCGCCGTTCACCGCGGTCCTGCTCGGCGGCAGTGACATCCCCGACGTAGTCCTGCCCGAACCGGCCGAGCCGGTGCGGTACTTCGCGGTGACGCCGGTGACCGCTACCGAGGCGGCGTGGGTGCGGGTACGCGGCGCGCAGGCACTGCGGGACGCGTGGCGGGAGGCGGGCATCGACGTGCGCGATCCGGAACGGGGCGCCGCGAGCCTGTGAGCAGGCGTCGGGCTACAGCCACTTGTTGCGGCGAAAGGTGACGAGCAGGCCCGTGCATATGGTGACGATGAGCAGCCACACCGCCGGATAACCCCAGACTTGGTGCAACTCCCACATGTGATCGAAGTTCATGCCGTAGATACCCGCGATCATCGTCGGCACGGCCGCGATCGCGACCCACGCCGAGATCTTGCGCATATCGGTGTTCTGTTGCACACCGATCTTGGCCAGCGCCGCGCTGATCAGCGCACTGAGCGCCTCATCGAAGTCGTTGATGCGCTCCGCGACGGTGGTGTGGCGCTCGGCGACGTCACGCAGATAGCGCCGCACCTCCTTGGACACCGGCAGATCCGGTTTGTGGCTGAGCAGTTGCAACGGCGCGGCGAGTGGATTAACCGCGCGCCGCAGCTCCACGACCTCGCGCTTGAGCTGATAGATCGATTCGACGGTGACCTGGCTGTGCGGGGTGAAGACTTCCTCTTCCATCGCGTCGATGTCGTTCTCGACCGATTGGGCCACCTCGATGTAGGAGTCGACCACCCGATCGGCGATCGCGTGCAATACGGCGCCGGGACCGAGCGACAACTGGGCCGGGTCCTCCTCCAACGCCCTGCGCACCTCGGCGAGCCCCGAGTGCTCCCCGTGTCGCACCGCGACAACGAAGTCGGCGCCGGTGAACACGACGATCTCGCCGGTCTCCACGATCTCGCTGACGCTGTCCATGTCATGCTCGACGTAGCTCACGGTGCGCAACACCAGCAGCAGCAGGTCGTCGTAGCGCTCCAATTTCGGCCGCTGGTGGGTTTTCACCGCGTTCTCCACGGCCAGATGGTGCAGTCCGAAGGCTGTGGCGATGTCGGCCATTTGCGTCCGATCCGGATCGTGCAAACCGACCCAGACATATCCGGTTCCCTTGCCGCGGACTTCTGCCAACGCCTCCTCGTGGCTGAACCGGCCGGGCAGCCGTTTGCCGTCCACATACACCGCGCAGTCCACGATCGCACGCGCCGTCGGTACCGGAGGCACTCCCGGCGACGTCGGCGTACGGCCGTATCCGCGAAATGACAGCGGGGAAAAGGAGGGCACGGTGACGATGCTACGTCGCCTGCGTGTGTGGGCACGGATCCGCGAACTGTAAGACTGGGAACGTGCGCATCGACCTGCATACCCATTCGACGGCGTCCGACGGTACCGACACTCCGGCCGAATTGGTACGGAAGGCGGCCGCCGCGGGCTTGGACGTCGTCGCGATTACCGACCACGACACTACGGCCGGATGGGCGGAGGCAGTCGACGCGCTACCGAAGGGGATGACGCTGGTCCGCGGCATGGAGATGTCCTGCGTCGGGCTCGGCGCGGACGGCTGGCCGGTTCCCGTGCATTTGCTCGCCTACCTGTTCGATCCGGCCGATCGTTGTTTCGCCGACGAACGTGAGCGGCTGCGCGCCGAACGGGTGGAGCGCCTGCGTGCCATGGCGGAGCGGATGGCGGCCGACGGATTGCCGATCGACCCCGATGCCGTGCTCGCCTCGGCCGGGCCGTCCGCGGGCCGTCCGCATCTGGCGCGCGCACTGGTGGCGGCGGGCGTGGTGCCGAGCGTGGACGCCGCGTTCACCGAGCTGCTCGCCCCACACGGTCGCTATTACGCGGAGAAGGCCGACACGCCCCTGCGTCGCGCGGTCGAGATGATCGCCACCGCCGGTGGGGTGAGCGTGCTCGCGCACACCAGGGCGCGCAAGCGGGGCAGGTTGCTCGCGCTCTCGGACATCCGCGAGCTGGCCACCCTGGGGCTGGGCGGTCTGGAGATCGATCATCCCGACCACTCGGCGGCCGATCGTGCGCTGCTGACCGACTTGGCCGCCGAACTCGGTCTGCTCACCACCGGTTCATCGGACTACCACGGCGCGAACAAGACCATCCGGCTCGGTGAATTCACCACCGACGCCGCCCAATTCGAGAAGTTGGTCGGCAAGGCGACCGGGGTGCCGGTGATCGCCTCGTGAGAGTGGTGCGTGGGCTCAGCGGAATCGTTGCCGCCGGCACCTTCGTACTCATGCTCGTCGTTGTCGGCGCCTCGGTGATCGCGGACCGGCGCGGGTTCCCAGGACCCGGCGGGGAGTCGGTCGCCTGGCATGCCGTGATCGCCGCGATAGTCGTTGCGGCGCAGATGTATTCGGATAGGCACCGGGGTTTCGCGGCCCTTTCCGGATCCGCGCTTGTTTTCGTCATGGCAGGCGTATTGCTTTGGACACAATGGTGGAGCTGAGATCGCGGTATTGGTTGCGGCCAGGTGAATCGTGGCCGAGCATTTCTCTGTATGAGTGAACTCGAGACGGACGTACTGGTTCTCGGTGGTGGCCCCGCCGGGACCTGGGCGGCCGTCTCGGCGGCCGCCGCTGGGGCCGGTGTCGTCCTCGCCGACAAAGCGCGATGCGGCTCGAGTGGGCCGACGGCGTTCGGCACCACTTCGCTGTGGAATATTCCGCCGGGCCTGCGCGGGACGAGGCGGTGCAACGGGGGTACGCGCACGGTGGCGGGCTCAGGGATCCGGAGTGGATGCATCGCGTACGCCGCGCTCGACGACATCCCGGATGCCCTGCGCAACCGGCTGATACGGCAACAAGTGGTCGATCGCACCGGGCGAGTTCCGCTGCAAGCCGTGTTGGAGGGCACCGTGCGCGGAACCGGGGGACTGCGGATGACCGGACCGGATTGCGCCACTACGGTCGCCGGACTGTACGCCGCCGGTGACGTCACCAGCCGGGAGCCGATCACTGGCGCCATCAGCGGGTTCGGCGGGCAGGGCGGTGCGTGGGCCGTCGCCTCCGGCGTGTGGGCGGGCGCGGCGGCTGCGAAGTTCGCGCGTACCGCGGAGCGGCGCGCGCCTGCTCGGGAGATGCCGGGCGCCGGGCTCAATGCCGTGGCGCGGATCGACCCTGAGGCCGTGGTCGGGTTGGTGCAGGAGCACACCCTGCCGCTGCGCCGCAGCTACTGGCGCAGCGCGGGCAGCCTGCGCGACAGCATCGGCGAACTGGACGCGATGTGGCCCGGTGCGGAATTCGATCTCGGCGGTAGCGGTGTGGACCGGCTGCACGCCAGGGCAGGCCGCCGCACTGCTCGCGGTGGCGCGGTACACCAAAGACAGCGCGCTGATGCGGACCGAGAGCCGCGGCATGCACCGCCGCATGGTGCGACAGCTCACTGGGCAAGTGGCTGTGCGGTGCGAGTTTCCGCGCACCCAGGGCAATTCCGAGGCCTTTACCGTGGGGTGATGGCGCGCGACACGGCCCAGGGCATACCAGGTTTGGCAACTTCCCTGTCGGGCTGGCAGAATGTGCGGATTCCTTACTTATGCCACCGCCGGGTAAGGGAGCTACGGAGATCTCCGCCTCGCGACACACCGTCGCGACGCGAGGTTCACGCCGCATGTTCTGTCCGGACCACCCGTCCGGTTCTTGCTCCGCGCAGCAGTGCCGTGACACGTCATCGAGATATCGGCGAGCCGTGTTCGTTTTGCTCGCAGCCGCCTCGAAACGTCCCGGTCAGCGCATTCGATGAGCGCAGTGAATCCACTTATACCTATTACCCGGTGGTAACCGTCCCCCGGTTTAGCCCGACCCGAGCAGGAGTGAAATCGTGTCACCTGTGACTGACGCACCGAATGCCACCGCAAACCTTTCCGAAATCACACACGACGAAATTTTCGCGGGTCATCTCGGCGGCAAACTTTCGGTCGAACTCAGCGCGCCCTTGGAGACCCAGCGCGACCTCTCGATCGCCTACACGCCGGGTGTCGCCCAGGTCAGCCGCGCGATCGCGCAGGAAGAGGCGCTGGCCAAGCGCTACACCTGGACGGATCGACTGGTGGTCGTGGTCAGCGACGGCACCGCCGTGCTCGGCCTCGGGGACATCGGCCCGCGCGCCTCGCTGCCGGTGATGGAGGGCAAGGCCGCGCTGTTCAAGAAGTTCGCCGGCCTGAACTCGATCCCGATCGTGCTGGACACCAAGGACGTCGACGAGATCGTCGAGACGCTGATCCGCCTGCGTCCGAGTTTCGGCGCGGTGAACCTGGAGGACATTTCCGCGCCGCGCTGCTTCGAGATCGAGAAGCGAGTCATCGAAGCGCTGGACTGCCCGGTCATGCACGACGACCAGCACGGCACCGCGATCGTGGTGCTCGCAGCCCTCAACGGCGCCGCCAAGGTGCAGGGCCGCGACATCCAGGGCCTGAAGGTCGTGGTGTCCGGCGCGGGCGCGGCGGGGGTCGCGTGCACGAACATCCTGCTTGCCGCAGGCGTCCTGGACGTCACCGTGCTGGACTCGAAGGGCATCGTCAGCAAGGACCGCGGTGACCTCAACGAGGTGAAGGCCGAGCTGGCCACCCGCACCAACCCACGGGGGCGCACCGGAAGCGCCGCCGAAGCGCTGGCGGGCGCCGACGTGTTCCTCGGCCTGTCCGCCGGCCTGATCGCCGAGGAGCTCATCGCTTCGATGGCGCCGGAGTCGATCGTGTTCGCCATGTCCAACCCGGACCCGGAGATCCACCCCGAGGTGGCGCGCAAGTACGCCTCGATCGTGGCCACCGGCCGCAGCGACTTCCCGAATCAGATCAACAACGTGCTGGCGTTCCCCGGCGTTTTCAAGGGCGCGTTGGACGCGGGTGCTCGCCGGATCACCGAGGGCATGAAGATCGCCGCCGCCAACGCCATCCTCGGCGTCGTCGCCGACGAACTGGGCCCTGAGAAGATCGTCCCCAGCCCGCTGGACCCCCGGGTCGCCCCGGCCGTCGCCGAGGCCGTCGCCGCGGCTGCCCATGCCGAGGGCGTCGCGGCTGCCCATGTCGAGGGCGTCGCCTGACCGGCTTCTCCGCGTATCGACCGAGGCGTCCCGCTCGATTCGAGCGGGACGCCTCGGTCGTTCGTATCGAATCCGATGCGTTGCGGCCGGCGGGAGTCAGTCCGCAGTCCGCAAATCGACCGCGGGAGCGACGGCCAGACGCGGTGGCCGGCGCAAGCGGCCGGTCCCCGGTGCGCCGGCCCACACCGTGAACGCGAGCAAGCCGTCGAGCAGCATCGCGAGCACCGCCACCAGGAGGGCGCCGACCAGAACGCGGTCGTAGCGGTAGAGACTGATGCCGTCGAAGATGTAGCGTCCGAGCCCGCCGAGGTTGACGTAGGCAGCGATGGTCGCGGTGGCGACCACCTGGAGGGTGGCGCCACGCAGGCCGGTGAGCAGGATGGGCAGGGCGTTGGGCACTTCCACGCGGAACAGGATCTGGCGTTCGGTCATGCCCATGGCGCGCGAGGCGTCCACGACATCGTCCGGGACATTGGCGATCCCGGCGTAGGCGCCGGCCAGCAGCGGCGGTACGCCGACCGTGATAAGTGCCAGCAGGGGCGGGATGAGGCCGAGGCCGAGCAGCAGCACCAGGAAGGTCAGCAGGCCGAGTGTCGGCAGGGCGCGCATGGCGTTGGCGAAGCCGACCAGCACCGCCGCTCCCCGCCTGGTGTGGCCGATGACCAAGCCGAGCGGGAGCGCGATCACCGCGGAGATGGCGATGGTCAGGAAGCTGTACCAGAGGTGCTGAGCGATCCTGCTGCCGATGCCCGCTGGGCCGTTCCAGTTCGCACCGTCGGTGAGGTAGTGCCAGGCGTCGAGGAAAAGGTTCATGCGGCAGCGGCTTTCGCGTTCGAGGTCCTGGCATCGGCGCGCATCCACGGTGTCGACCAGCGTCCGAGCGCATACACCACCCGATCGGCGATCAATGCGAGCGCCAGCGTCACGATGATGCCCGCGATGATCTCGTCCGGATAGTCGCGCTGATACCCCTGGGTGAACAGCTTGCCGAGCCCACCGACGCCGATCAGCGCGCCGACCGACACCATGGCGATGTTGGTGACCACCACCACCCGCAGGCTGGACACGAACACCGGGACGGCCAGTGGCATGTCGACGGTGAGTGTGCGCCGCAGCGAGCCGAAGCCGACCGCGTCGGCCGCGTCGAGCACGGTGGCGGGCACCGAATCCAGGGCGGCGGGGACGGCGATCACCAGCAGCGCCGTCGAGTAGATGGTGAGCGCGATGATCACATTCAGCGGATCGATGGCCGAAATTCCCACCAGCGGAGGGATGATCACGAACAGCGCCAACGAGGGGATGGTGTAGGCCAGGCTCGCCACGGTCACCGTGACCCGCCGCAACACCGACACGCGGCGCACCAGTGCGCCGACCGGAATCGCGATCACCAACCCCAGCATCAGCGGCACCAGCGCGAGATACAGATGGGTTCCGGTGAAACCCATGATCTCCGAGAAGTTGTCGACGAGGTACTTCATGCCGTCCTCCGGATCTCGGGCATCCGACCGCCGCTCACCGCGCTTCCTGTTCGAAGAAGTGTCGGTTGCGTTCGGCGTCCTCGTCCGCGCGCTGGTTCGCCAACTGCCGCACCACCTCGGTGGCCAATACGCCGCCGCGGACTGCCCCCGCATCGTCCACCGCGACCCCGATTCCGGATGGGGAGGAGATCGCGGCGTCCAGCGCTTGGCGCAGGTCGCCGGCAGGGGTGAACAGCGAGCCGCCCGCGGACATGCTGTCGGCGAGCGAACGTCCGGAGCGCAGCGCCTCGACGCCGGTCACGTCCACCCAGCCGATCGGCTTGCCGGTCGCGTCGACCACCAGCACCCAATCCCCACGGTCCAGCCGTAGCGTGCTCACCTCCTCGGCCACCGCCGTCCGGATCTCCTGCAGCGGCACGTCGTTGGCGATGCGGAAGGACAAGCCCCGATACCCGCGGTCGCGACCGACGAAATCGGCGACGAAATCGGTGGCGGGCTGGGCGAGCAGATGCCGCGGCGGGTCGTGTTGCTGCAACACTCCGCCGCGGCCGAACACCGCTACCCGGTCGCCGAGGGTGATCGCCTCGTCGATGTCGTGTGTCACGAACACGATGGTCTTGTGCAATTCGGCTTGCAGTCTTTGCATTTCGACTTGCAATTCGGCACGCACCACCGGGTCGACCGCGCTGAACGGCTCGTCCATCAGCAGAACCGGCGGGTCGGCGGCCAGGGCGCGCGCCACGCCGACGCGTTGTTGCTGACCGCCGGACAGCTGCGCCGGATACCGCCCGGCCAGTGACCGGTCCAGGCCGACCCGGTCCAGCACCTCGAGGGCCGCGGACCGGGCCGCGCGTCGCGAGTCGCCGCGTAGCACCGGAACGGTGGCCACGTTGTCGAGGACCGTGCGGTGCGGCAGCAGCCCGCCGCTTTGGATCACGTACCCGATACCGAGGCGTAGCCGGACCGGATCGACCGTCGAAATATCTTGTTCGGCCACGGTGATCGTGCCCGAGCTGGGGGTGATCATCCGGTTGATCATCCGCATGGAGGTGGTCTTGCCGCAGCCGGATGGACCGACGAACACGGTGAACGAACCCGATTCGATGCGCAGATCGAGGTCGGTGACGGCATGCGTGCCATCCGGATAGGTCTTGCTGATACCGGAGAACTCGATATCGGACAACGCTGCTTCTCCTATCCGTTCGGCCTGTTCAGCCCCTGGGCAGCCACCCAGGCCACGGCCGCGGCCTTGGGCTCGGTCTTGCTGGTGCCCGAGACCGCGTCGTTCAGCTTGATCAGCTCGGCGGTGGTCAGCGCGGCCGACGCCGCATTGAGTGCGGCGAGCGCCTTGTCCGACTTCTTGGCCACGTTGACCAGCGGGACGATGTTCTGCGCCGGGAAGTTGTGCTTCGGATCCGCCAAGACCACCAGGTCGTTCTGCGCGATGGCGGGCGAGGTGGTGAAGATATTGGCGGCGGTCACCTGGCCGTCCACCAGTGCGCGCACCGTGGCGGGCCCGCCGCCGTCGGCGATCGGCACGAAGTTGTTCGCGGCGATGTCGAGACCGTAGTTCTTCTTCAGACCGGGCAGACCGACCGGGCGCTCCTGGAATTCGGCGGGCGCGCCGAACTTCACCTCGGCCGAATGCGCGGCCAGGTCCGCGATCGTGCGCAAGTTCCAGCGTTGGGCGGTGGCGCGGGTGACAACGACCGCGTCGGAGTCCTCGCCAGGGGCAGGGGTGCCGATGGCCAGGTCGGAGCCGATCGCCTTGCCGAGCGCGCTGTCCACGTCGGCGGCGGTGGTCGCCGTCGCGTTCTCGTCCAGGTACTGGAGCAGGTTGCCGGTGTACTCGGGGACCACCGAGATGGCGCACTGCCGCAGCGCCGGGATATATGCCTCCCGGCTGCCGATGTTGAGCTTGGTGTCCACGGTGAATCCGTTCACCCGCAACACCTCCGCGTACACGTTGGCGATGGTCTCGGACTCCGGGAAGTTCGCTGAGCCGACGATCAGGCCTTCGCCTTCGCAGCTGCCCTTGGCCCCGAGCGGATCGGAATTGCCACAGGAGGACAGGATCATCGCGACGGCGAGGGCCGCGGCGGCAGCAAGGACGCGCGAGGCGCGCAACACGATGCGCAGCGCGGAGCGCCCGTGCCTGGCGGCATCGGTGGTGCGGGTGGATTTCACGGGAGTCCTTCCGGCATGGCGGGCGGTGCGCGGTCTGGAGGCCGTGCGTCCACCGGTACATTCAGGGTGTCCATACTGCCCGCTTCCGGGTGTTCCTGTTGGCTGAGACGGTCCGTCGGAGAGTTGGTGTCGCCGTATGATGTTGGCCACGTCGGTGCGGATGGTCGCGCAATTTCTGGTGGTCGTGGCCGTCGCGCTGGTCGTATCCTGCGGGAACGACGATTCGGGGCCGCTGATCACGGTCGGCGCGGGCGATTCGGTGGAGTCCGCGGTGCTCGCCGAAATCTATGCGGGCGCGCTGGCGCGAACGGGCGCGCGGACCGCGGTCGAATCGCGTCTGGGTGGTCGCTCGGATCACCTGGCCGCGCTCGACGCGGGCCGGGTCGATGTGGTGGGGGAGCACACCGGCGCGTTGCTCGCCCATCTCGACGAGCATGCGGCCGATCGCCTGCCCGCGAAGGTGGCGAGCGCGCTGAGTGCCGCGCTGCCCGAGGGACTGCTGGTGTCCGACATCGCAGACGGTGCCGATCTGCGGCCACGGGTGCTATTGACCGAGCAGGCCGCCGCGCGTGACAACGTGCGATCCGTCGACGATCTGGCACCGCGCTGCGGTGAGCTGACCGTCGGCGTGGCGTCCGCCCCCGGACTGCTGCCGCTTCCGGCCGGACTCGATCGGGTCATCGGATGCGACTTCGCGGCGACCGCGGCGTTTCCGGATTCGGCCGCGCTGCGAAGGGCGTTGCTGGACGGGCAGATTCAAGTCGGTTTGCTGACCGGTCCACCCGAACTCGCTCCCGGCGCCACCGGCGGGCTCGCCGCTCTGTCCGACGACGACTACGCATTGCGCGCCGAGAATGTGCTGCCGCTGTTCCGCAAGGGACTGCTCGACCAGCGGCAGATCAAGAAGCTGAATTATGTCGCGGGCGAGCTGAGGACGGAGGACCTGGCCGTCATGATCCGTCGGGTCCGGGACGATGGTGCCGCGCCGGGCGAGGTCGCACGCGCCTGGTTGGACGAGCACGCGCTGTAGGTCCCGGGTGTCCCCAGGAGCATGATCCGCTGTTCTCCGGGGGCCTTCGATGGGCCGTCGAGCGGGCCGCTGGCGCACGACGGTCGCCAACCGTTGTGGCGACGAGCCTGCTGATGACGCCACCGACCATGGCGGTGATCACCAGGACATTTCCGCGGGATCGGCGCGGCGCGGACATGGGCCTGTGGGATGGCGTCGCGAGCCTGGCCACGCTGGTCGGCCCGATCCTCTGCGGATTCCGCACCGAATCCAGCCTCCCCCTCGACCGGATAATGCCATGAGCTCGAACTCACTACTCGGTCAATCGAGCCATGGCAAACCCTGATAACAGCGCGGCAACCTCCGGCAGTATTGCGTCATCGAATCGGGCCGATGGAGAGTGGTTTCCTGGTGCACGATCGGGATCCGCGTCCGGCGGACAAGCGCCGAACAGTAGCATTGCACCGGGCACGGCATCCAATACCAAGGAGAAGTCCTCCGATGCGTTGATCGGGTGCGGCGCTGTGGCATAACGTCGCTCTCCCAGTAGTTCTCGGACCACATCAGCGGCGAACTCGACTTCACCGGAGTCGTTGACTGTTGCCGAGAACTCTGGTTCGAACCGAATGTCGATATCGACATCATGCGCCATAGCCAGACCTTTGAGACAGCGGGTGAATATCTCTCGTAATCTGGGCTCTGAATCAGAGGAGAACGTGCGGACGGTCGCTTCGAATGATGCGACCTCTGGGATGATGTTGTGACGAGTACCCGCATGTAACGTGCCGACCGTAAGTATGACTGGATCGAACACGTTGAAATTCCGGGTAACCGCAGTCTGCAGTGCACCGATCATCTCGGCAATCGCGGTGATCGGGTCCCTCGTCTTGTCCGGCATCGCACCGTGTCCACCCGGGCCGGAGACCGTAACCTCGAGCGTATATGCAGCGGCCAGCACTACTCCGGGACGGCTGACCACCAGACCGTTGGGAGACTGGCTAGCCGAGACGTGAATAGCATAGGCATGGTCGGCCCGTCGTCCCGCGGCATCGAGCACTCCTTCTCGGATCATTGTCTCGGCGCCGTTCCACCCTTCTTCGCCGGGTTGAAACATGAATACCACGTCGCCGGAGAGCCGGTTTCTCTGTGCGGCCAGTAGGCGCGCGGCGCCTACCAACGCGGTGGTATGCAGATCGTGGCCACAGGCGTGCATCGCGCCGTTCGTCGCAGCGAAGTCTTCACCAGACTGCTCGCGAATTGGTAGCGCATCCATGTCACCGCGCAACAGGACTGTGCTTCGCTCGCCATCAGACGGAGACTCGGCTGTTCCGCGAAGTACTGCCGTGATCGAGGTACTCTCGATCCCGGTCGATATTTCCAGAGGAACGCTATCCAGAGCTTTGAGAACTTTCTCTCTGGTATTCGGTAAAGAGAGGCCGACCTCCGGGTCGCGGTGTATTTCTCGGCGTAGATGCCGAAGTTCGGGACCCATTTCACGAGCGTCGTCCAATAGGTTCATATGTATCTCCTGGTGTCCCTCTTGCGCTATCGTGTGAGCGTTTCGTTACCAGGGATCTTTACACCCGAAGGTGGTCGAGTCCAGGGGGCGATCCCAGGGTCGGCAGGTGAGCGGTAATTCGACGGGCCGGTCGAAATCGTGGGTGTGGTGTCGCGGCGCGGCGGCGATATCAGTGTGCCCGACAGCCGCAGCAGGCCGATGGCGATGTCGCCGAGGGAGCCATACCGTGCGGGAGTGGAACGGTGCGGATTCGCCAGCGGCCCTCATCGAAGGAAACCATGCGGATCCAGTGCGGCTGATCCTCGATCTTCCAATGCCCTGCAACCATCCGGCGACCTGTACGGGGGTGTGTCGGCGACAATGCGGCTGGTGGCGGTGTAGACGGTTTCACGGATCCGTTTGCCGGGCTTGCGCCGCGGACGAGTGCGGGTCAGCCGCAGCACCTGTGCCGCACCGGGAACCCGAGGCCCTCGGAGATGTCCGTCGCCGTCAGCGTACGGGGTGTCCGCCGGCCGTGACCGTGTTCGGCCGAGATCACCAGCAGCGAAATGTCCTTCCAGGACGAAGCTTTGACGCGCTGATGGAAGTTGTGTCGATCAGTCTGGACGGTGCGGATGTAGTGGTCACCGCCGTCGGTGATCATCCGGGTGGTGTCGCGCTGGCAGTATATGGAATCGGGGTGATCACCGCGCGGGTGATGTACAAACATGTCGAAAGCACCTGCAGGCAACATATTTCGCTGGTCCACGCCGACGGCGATCTGTGGGAGCGCGACCGGCATGCTGGCACAGCCCGGCTGTCGGATGCATCAGGTTCCGTGGTGTCACGTGTGCCGAGCATGGTCTTGCCGTCGAATCCGATCGTCCATCCGCTGCCGGATAATGCTGGTGCGCAGCCACATCCACACATCACCTACCTTGTCGAGGGTGTTGCGGCACCTGGTGTAGCAGCCTGCGGATCGTCGCATCCGACGGCGTTCGGCCAGCCGGACCCAGCTGCACCATGACGCCGACAGGCGCGTCAGGAGCCCACTGGGTGATCGCGGCGAACGACCGCGCGCCGGTCGCGTCGCCGTCGGGCATCACGGCTGGCGCGGTGCCCGGCCTGATTGTGGATTCCGCGCCGCTCGGGTGGATCGCCGAGCGTCTTCAACACCTCCAGCAACCACACAGGAATCAGCGACTCGCTGAAGGATCGTTGTCCGTCTCTCCCTGGGCATGGCCCGGCTCGGTATCGGCGAGGAGGTCGAGAGACGATGACAACGCAGGCACGGCAAGGACTTTCGGAACGGACCGGCACGGTAACCAAGATCGCTACCGCAAGCGGCCGACCCCGCCCGATGGGGTGGACCGAAATCGCAGGTAAAGCCCTCATTTCGCCACTCTGCCGCCATCCTGGGGCTCCCCGGCCTCGGGGCTGATCAAGTGCAGTCGAGCACTTCCTGGATGTTCTCGTGGACGGCCGAAGACCGAGTCCCAGGTCCTGGCAAGTGGTTCAAAAAAGTAAAAGTTGTAGGGGGGCGACAGTCGCGATACCCTGTAGACCCCCATCACGATAACGTGTGATATGTGAACGAAGCTGCCACGTAGCAACATTCACCTGGGGTGGTTTGCTAGGACGGAGGACAAGATCATGGATGCTGTGCCAGCTGAGGCGGTTGAGCGCACGGAGCTTCCCACGTGGGAGTACGGGTGGGGAGTGACCGACGGCCCCGGGGTACCGGAAGGCCTGTTCGTCGAGAACTCGGTCAGCCACGACTGATCGGTCAGATCAATAGCTACTGTGTCGAATAGGTGTTGTTAGTGGACACCTCGAGCGCGGAGACGGGTCGTCAGGAGCGCGGGTGGATTTCTCTGCTGCGCGCTCCGGAGACCCGCCCGTTGCCACGCTGTTGGTGGTACGACGCCTCCACGTTGGTGATCGTCGATGCCGCCCTCGCCGAGGAGGTACTGCGCGCTCCTCGGGGCACCTACATTCTTCCGAGCAGGTTTTACGTCGACACGGCTGATGGCTCCGGCGGCGCGCGGACATCGGCCGAGCTGCCGCCCGGCCGAGCTACCGTGCAATCGTGGATGACGCCGGCGTGGACGGCTGCCTCTGTGCGCAAGCTCGCCCCGGCGATGCTGGCCGCGGCCGATGAGGCCCTCGACGCTCATCCACCGGCGGCAACTGGTTGGCCTGCCCTGGAGGGCGCGCTGGAACTCAGCTCCCGGCTGGCTGCATTGCTCTGCCTGGGACCTGACGCCGATCTGGTGACTGGTCTGCACACCACCATGCGCGCGGCCGCTCCCGGTGTCGTGCGTGGCGTCGGCCAACCCAATGACTCCGATGCGAAGGCCCGTTTTGCACAGGCCGCGGCCGGGATCGGGTCCCGCGTTCAGCGTGCCGTCGACCGGCGACGCGGCGGTGTCGACGTCGACAGTCCCGATCTATTGTCGACTCTGCTGGCCGCCGCCCACAAACGTGGCCAAACCGATCTGCGCAGCGTGGTCTTCGCAGTGGCACATGCCTTGTGGCGAGTGGAGACCGGGCCCGGCCTCGTCACCGCGTGGATGCTGCACGAACTAGCAAAACACCCTGACCATCAGAGTCGGCTCCGCCAGGAAGCCTTCGCTGTTCTCGGTAGAACCGGGACGCCCGAAGTGCTCAACCCGGCCGAGCTGATTTCCACCGGCCACGCCATGGACGAGACTCTGCGTCTCTACCCGACCGCATGGATCCAAGGGTGGGTCGCGTGCCGGGCGGTCGACATCGGTGACCAACACCTGGAACCGGGGATGCAGGTTCGCATCGCCGTGTACCCCATCCAACGGGACCCTGCCAATTACCTCGACCCCGAAGCTTTCCGGCCGGAGCGCTGGGCCGACCCGGACCTGGCTGGACCCGCTAATGCATTCCTGCCGTTCTCACTGGGCACCAGTTACTGCAAGGGAACTCATTGGGTACACGCGGTCGCCACCTTGTCCACCGCGGCTATCCTGCGCCGCTACCAACTGGCTCCCACTCCAGGCGCTGAGGTCATCGAGCAGTTCACCTCTCACCTGCAACCGGTCGGGCTGTTCCTGGATACCAACCAGTTACCGACCAACAATTAAGGGCTGCCATCCACATGCCCGTTACCGGCGGGCGTTGATTCCTCCGCTCGCTCTTCGTTGCCATCGCGGCATCATCATCGGTCCGCCTCGGACGGAAGGACGACATGGAAGATCTACGGGACTACATCGAGCAGCTCGAACGGCGACAGCAGCTGCTCCGGATCACCGCTGAGGTCGACTGGAACCAAGAGCTCGGTGCCATCACGCGGCTGGCTTGTGAACGACGGGCGCCTGCACCGCTTTTCGAGAATATCAAGGGATATCCGGGGCACCGCGTGCTTGGGGTGGCAATGGGGCCGGACTCGTCATCGTTGTTCGGTCGGGTGGCGACTGCACTCGAACGTCCCATAGATACTCACCCGCTGGAGCTGATCGAGTCGATTCGGACGAAGCTGAGCAGGCCAGTCGAGCCGGTTGTCGTCGACCGCGGTTCCGCCCCCTGCAAAGAGACAATCCACCGGGGGGATGACGCCAACCTGCTGGATCTGCCAGTGCCGTGGATCAAATCGATCGACGGCGGACGCTATCTTGGGACGTCTTGCATCGTTGTGACCAAGGATCCGGACACCGGTTGGACGAACTGGGGCACATATCGATGCATGCTGCACGACGAGCGCAGCTTCGGCATCCTGCTGCTGCCGAGCGAGCAACACGGCGGCGGGATTCTGGAAAGGTACAAGTCTGCCGGCAAGCCCATGCCCATCGCTGTTGTGATCGGCGCGGATCCGCACTCCAGCCTGGCAGCGATGACGCCTTTCGAGAAAGGGGTGAGTGAGTCCGCTATGGCGGGCGCGCTGAAAGGATCCCCGGTTTCCCTCGTCGAGTGTGAAACAAGTGATCTTCTGGTCCCGGCGACCGCGGAGTTCGTCATCGAGGCGGAAGTGCATCCCGGCGATCTCGCCATGGAAGGACCTTTCGGCGAGTACACCGGTCACGCCGCGCACAGCGGTCTGAGTCCGGTCGCCAGAGTCTCGTGCATCACCCACCGAGCAAATCCGATCTTCACGATGGCTAATCCGAGCAAGCCGTACGACGACAACGGAACGCCGATGTCACTGATGGTCAGCGCCTTGATCAAGAGCCGGCTGGAAGCCGCCGGTGTACCGGGTGCATCCGTCTTCCTGCCGTCTCCACCGATTGTCACCGTAGTTTCAGCCAAGGCACGTCCTGGTCTCGCAAAGCGTGTCTTCGCCTCGGTGTTCTCGGGTTACCGGATGTTCTCCTCGGGTTTGGTCCTGGTGGACGAGGACGTCGACATCACTGACATGGACCAAGTGTGGTGGGCGATCGCGACCCGGTTGCACCCGGACCGTTTCGAAGTGGTCCGGAGGCTTCCCGTGACGAACCCGCTCTTGCCACACCTGACGCCAGAAGAGCGAAGCATGTGGGAGAACAGTGCGTGGATCATGGATGCAACCTTCCCCACCAGCTGGACTTCGGAGTACCGGCACAAACACACCCGGGTAGTCGACTTCGCGGACGGCTGGACCGAAGACATTCAGCGACTCGTTCTCGATCGCTGGGCTGAATACGGTTACGGGCAGCGGTGATGCGCGAGCAGCGACTGATCGTCGCGATGACCGGGGCAACGGGAGCCATCATCGGGATCCGTCTGCTCGAGGCGCTGCGGGCCCTCGAGGTCGAGGTGCATCTGGTACTCAGCGAGTGGGCGAAGCGCACGATCCGGATCGAGACCGACTACTCCGTACCAGATGTGCTGGCTCTCGCCCACCGGCACTACCAGCATTCGAACCAAGCAGCACCGATATCGAGCGGTTCGTTCCGAACCGACGGGATGATCATCGCTCCCTGCAGTATGAATACGCTGGCCGCGATCGCTCATGGTCTGTCGGAGAACTTGATCGCGCGGGCAGCCGATGTGACGATCAAGGAACGGCGGAGGCTCGTGATCGTGCCCCGGGAAACCCCGCTCAGCTCCATCCACCTGCGAAACATGCTTTCCCTCAGTGATGCGGGAGTGTCGGTGGTGCCACCCGTTCCGGCCTTCTACAACCTCCCACAGTCGGTAGATGACCTTGTCATGCACATCGTCGCGCGGGTTCTCGACCAGTTCGGCATCGACAACGAGCTCACTTCTCGCTGGGGCGCACCGAACGCGGTGGCCAATGGGGGCCCTCGCCCCGTGGTGTCCGGGGTCGAGGAACCGGCGGACACCGGTCGATGATCAGCTCAGCCGACCTGGATCGTGACTGCGGGATAGCCGGTGGCGCCGTCGGGGACCACGTCGCGGCGCTCGGCGGTCTGGGTTTCGCCGGTGCCGTCGGTGGCGCGGGCGCGGATGGTGTGCTGGCCGGCGGTGGCATCCCAGTCGAAGACCCACTGTCGCCAGGTGTCGACGGATTGTTCGCCGGCTAGGCGGGCCTGCTGCCACCCGCCGTTGTCGATCTGCACCTCCACGCCGCGGATGCCGCGATGCTGTGCCCAAGCGACACCGGCGATGGGGCGGCGGCCCGGCTCGATGCGACCGCGGACGCGCGGGGTGTCGATGCGGGTGCCGGTCTTGATCGGGCCGAGGGCCGACCAGCCGCGGCGGGTCCAGTAGGCGGTGGCGCGGTCGAAGCGGGTGACTTCCAGTTCGGTCACCCATTTGGTGGCCGAGACGTAGCCGTAGAGACCCGGGACGACCAGGCGGGCGGGGTAGCCGTGTCGCACCGGAAGTGGTTCGCCGTTCATGCCGACGGCAAGCAGAGCATCGCGTCCGTCGGTGAGCACCGACAGCGGAGTACCCGCGGTCCAGCCGTCGGTGCTGTGCGAGAGCACCATGTCGGCGTCCGCGTGCGGTCCCGCCTCGGCGAGCAACCGGTCCAGGCGGTAGCCGAGCCAGCGGGCGTTGCCGATCAGGTCGCCGCCGACCGGGTTCGACACACAGGCCAGGGTGACCAGACGTTCCTCCACCGGCCGATCGGCCAGATCCGCCCAGGTGAGCTCGAGTTCGCGGTCCACCATGCCGTGGATGCGCAGTGACCAGGAATCCTTGGACACCTGGGGCACGATCAGCGCGGTGTCGATCCGGTAGAAGTCATCGTTCGCGGTCAGGTACGGCGTCAGCCCGGGAACACGCAGGTCCACGCCAGGCGCGAGAGGCTGCGCGGGAGCGCTCGGCTCCGGCAGCCGCACCGTGGCGCGCTCACCGGACACATCTCGCCGCCGGGCACCTAGGAGCCGCCCGCCGAACCCGGTCACCACGGCCGAACCGCCCGCCACCAGCAGACCTTGCAAAACCTGCCGCCGCTCCGGGGCGGCGCCCCGCTGCGCCGGGTCGACCGCCGTCGCGGATGACGCGGCCGGCACCGGCGCAGCGCCGACGGGCGTGGCTTCGTCGTTCGGCTTGCCGGATTCGCTTCCCCCGTCCTGTATTCCGCGTTCTCGCCGCTCGAACGCAGAAGACTTTTCGGCCTCGGACTTGCTCTCGATCCGGTGGGTCAGCACCCGCAGCGTATAGATACCGACGGCGACACCGACGACCGTCGGTAGCGCACTGGCGATGCTGGTGCGGGCCACCGCCGCGCCTGCGGCGATTACTCCGACGGCGGTGAGCAACAGAGAGCCCACGGCACGGGTCGGGCGTTCGACCGCCCCCGCCAGCCCGGCGACGACCAGGGCAACAACGCCCATGATCAGGTACAGCACTGACTTGTCGTTGGTCCCGAAGGTATCGATAGCCCACTCGCGTAGGCCGTCGGGCGTGTGATCGATCACGACGGAGCCGAGGGCGTTGAGCGGGGCGCTCCCGGCCCCCGAGAACGCCGCGAGCAGTTCGGCGACGCCGAGCGTCAGCCCCGCCGAGACGGTCCCGGCCACCACCCGCAGTCGCAGATCGGCCATGAGCTCGAGCCTACTGCCGGTCGCGGCGAGGTGTCCGGCTCCACCCGACGCGGTCGCCGAGGTCCGGAAAGGAGGAAGGCGCTGCCCGCGCAACATGCGGACAGTGCCTCGCTGGGTCAGCCGTAGAGGTTCGCCACGTCCTCAGCGTGTTGCTTCATGACGATCGCACGCTTGAGCGACATCTTCGGGGTGAGCTCGCCGGTCTCCTGGGTCCAGTCGATCGGCAGGATGCGGATCTTCTTGATCTGCTCGGCGTGCGAGACTTTCTTGTTCGTCTCGGCCACCGCGGCGTTGATCTCGGCGACCAGGTCTTGGTTCTCGATGAGTTTCTCGATGGGGGTGTCGGCGGGCAGGTTGTTGCGCTCCTTCCAGCCGGACAGAGTCTCCGGGTCGAGGGTGATCAGCGCACCGATGAACGGCTGGCCGTCCCCGACCACCATCACCTGGCTGATCAGCGGGTGGGCCCGCAGCGAGTCCTCGAGCAGTGCCGGGGAGACATTCTTGCCACCGGCGGTGACGATGATCTCCTTTTTGCGGCCGGTGATCGTAATGAAGCCGTCCGCATCGATGGCACCCAGGTCACCGGTCTTGAACCAGCCGTCCTCGAACGCTTCCTCGGTTGCCTCGGCATTGCCCCAGTAGCCATTGAACACCACCGGGCCGCGAAGCAGCAGCTCGCCGTCTTCGGCGATCTTGGCGGCGTGGCCCTCCAACGGGCGTCCGACCGTGCCGATCCGGTTGTAATCCGGAGTGTTCGCGGCGACGGCCGCGGTGGTCTCGGTGAGGCCGTAGCCCTCGAAGATATTCAAGCCGGCGCCGCGGAAGAAATGGCCGAGGCGCGCGCCGAGCGGGCCCCCGCCGGACATAGTCGCCTCGCACTGGCCGCCGAGCACGGCCCGCAGCTTGCTGTAGACCAGCTTGTCGAACAGGGCGTGCTTCAGCCTGAGCACGAGACCGGGGCCGCCGTTGTCGATCGACTCGCTCCACGCGATGGCGGTGTCCGCGGCCGCGTCGAAGATCTTGCCCTTGCCGCCGTCGTGCGCCTTCTGCCTGGCGCTGTTGAACACCTTCTCGAAGACGCGCGGCACCGAGACGATGAAGTGCGGCCGGTAACTGCCGAACTGCTCGACCAGGGTGGACCAGTCGGCGGTGTGCGCGACGATCACCTTGGCGTCGAACGCGGCCAATGCCAGGCCGCGCGCGAAGACGTGCGCCAGCGGAAGGAACTCGAGGGTCTTCTTACCCTCGGCGATGTACTTGCCCAGCGCGATCCGGCCGGCTACGGACTCGGCGTAGAGGTTGGCGTGCGAGAGCATCACGCCCTTGGGCCTGCCGGTGGTGCCGGAGGTGTAGATCAGGGTGGCCGGCGACGCGGCGTTGACCTGAGCGCGGCGATCGTGCACCGCTTGGTCGTCCAGCTCGGCGCCTCGCTTGGTCAGGTCGTCGAGCGCGTCCTTGTCGATCTGCAGGATCTCCTGCAGGTCGGGAAGCGACCCGGTTTCGATCTCGTCGATGACCTTGCGGTGCTTGTCGTTGTCCAGGATGAGCAACTTGGTCGCGGAGTCCTGCAGGATCCACTTGGCCTGCTCGGCAGCGGAGCTGTCGTAGATAGCGACAGTGCACCCGCCCGCGGCCCAGATGGCGAAGTCGAGCACGGCCCACTCGTACCGGGTCGGGGCCATAATGGCGACGCGCTCGCCGAGTTCGATGCCGGAGGCGATCAAGCCCTTCGCCACGCCGGTAACGGTTTTCGCGAATTCCGCGGCCGTCACGTCCCGCCAGCCGCCGCTGCCGTTCGGTACGTTGAACAGCACCGCGTTCGGTGTCTGTTCGCCGAAGCGGAAGACATTATCGGAATTGTTCGCGTCGTCCGGAATGGTGAATGAAGCCGGGACTTCGAACTCTCGCATCAGTGCCCTTCCACGTGTGTTTACTCGCCAGTAATCTACGACACCCGGGCTGGGGCCGTGGTGACAACCACCGAAAAACGGATCCGTACCCGATAGTGGAGAATGGATACGCTCTATATTCATCCTAGGTCGCGCAGGTCCGCTGGCTGGATCGCTTCGCGAAGGAACTCGGCGAGTTCGCGCAACGCGGCGGCAGCGGGCGCCACCAGCGCGGCCTGCAACTGCGCGACGTGCCAGAGGCCCGCGCTCTCGGTGAAGCGGACTTGTACGCCCGCCGCCCGCAGCGCGGCGACCAGGTCGACGCACTGCCCGTGCAGCAGCTCGCTGACGTCGACCTGCACATAGGTCGGCGGCAGGCCGCGCAGCTCACCGGTCAGCGGAGCGTAGCCGGGATCGGTCGGGTTTCCGGCACCCAGATATGCGGCCGCGCACGCCCGCGACCACGGTGTGTTGATCACCAGATCGCGCTCGCGGTCGGGGATCAGGTTGGGATCTCCCCACGGCGCGATCAGGCCGAGCGCGGCGGGAGTGTGCCCGTGCCGCGCGATCAGACGCTGCGCCAGCGCCAGCGAGAGTCCGCCGCCCGCGGAGTCACCGGAGACGGTGATCTGATCCGGGCGGTAGCCCGCGCTCGACACCAGCTCGAGGAATGCCGCCTCGGCGTCGTCCAGCGCGGCGGGGAACGGGTACTCCGGCGCCAGCCGGTAGTCGAGGACGTAGACCGGGCAGCCGGTGTCGCGCGCGAGCCGGGCTGCCAGCGAACGGTGTGTCGCGAGGGAACCGACCACGTACCCGCCGCCGTGCAGGTAGAGCACGGCGCCCCGCGAGGAAAAGTCTCCGCCGGTGATCCGCTCCGCCGGCCTGCCGCCGAGACGCATCGTTCGCACGACGCTGCCCCCGGGCACCGGCTGCGCCCGCGAACTCACGTCGAGCAGTAGGCGTTGCATCGGAAACGACAACCCCTTGTTGAGCGTGACCCGGAAGATCGGATTCAGTACTGCCCGCGCCACGGGCAGCGGAAGGTTGATGTCCCGCATGTTGTTCCTCGAATCCGGATCAGGGCAGGAAGCGGCGCTCGACGCCGGCCGCGATGCGCTGGTAGCCCGACGCGGTGACCCGCACGAAGACGTCGAGCAGCTTGGCCTCCCAGCCGATCAGCACGCGGCCCTGCCCCTTGCGCACGCCTTCGGTGATGGCCTGCGCGGCCATCTCCGCGGTGTGAATGGCCAACTTCTTGTCGAACATCGCCGCGGCCGACGTGCTGTCGATGCCTTCGGCGTAGCTGGCGTTACGCGCCACTGCCGTCTTGATGCCGCCGGGGTGCACACAGGTCACCTTGACCGGGTACCGGGCGACCAGCATTTCCTGGCGCAGCGACTCGGTAAAGCCGCGCACCGCGAACTTGGCCGCGTTGTATGCGCTCTGGCCGGGAATCGCGATCAGGCCGAACAGGCTGGACACATTGACGATGTGGCCGTCGCCGGATTCGATGACCATCGGC
Source organism: Nocardia sp. NBC_00881 (assembly GCF_045207455.1). Classification (NCBI taxonomy): domain Bacteria; kingdom Bacillati; phylum Actinomycetota; class Actinomycetes; order Mycobacteriales; family Nocardiaceae; genus Nocardia; species Nocardia sp. NBC_00881. The sequence goes on along the minus strand of NZ_CP108798.1, from coordinate 4,368,992 downwards.
AGGAACGCCTTGGTGCCGTTGACGACACCCCAGAAGTCGACGTCCATGACGCGCTCGAAGTCCTTGAATTTCGAACGGATCACCTCGCCGTGGTGGGCGATGCCCGCGTTGTTGTAGACCTGGTGCACCGTGCCGAAGTGCGCCTTCACCGTGTCGGCGTAGTGCAGCACCGCTTCGCGCTCGACCACGTTCAGCCGGTCGGATTCGACTTCGGCGCCGAGCTGTTCGCAACGGCGCGTTGTCTCGGCGAGCCCCTCGGTGTCGATATCGGACAGGGCCAGTTTGGCGCCGCGCGCGGCGAGATTCTCGGCCAGCGCGCGACCGATACCGGAGCCCGCTCCGGTGATCACACAGACTTTGTTCTTGAAGTAAGCGTCATTGCTCACTGTGCTACCGCTTTCAGGTCGGCTCGGGAGAGGGATACGTCGTAAGCGGCCACGTCGAATCTCTTGGTCCGCCTGCGGAATTCGAAAGTGAAGTCAGGCCACAGTGTGGTGTTGTTGCCGTGCTTGTCCAGGTACCAGCTGGAGCAGCCGCCGGTCACCCAGACGCTGCCGGACAGCTTCTGCTGCAGGTCCTTGTTGTAAGCATCCTGCATATCGCGGCGGACCTCAACGGTCCGAAGTCCCATTCGGTCGATGGTGGCCAGCGCGTCGGCGACGTAGTTGATCTGCGATTCGATCATGTACACCATCGATGTGTGCCCGAGGCCGACGTTCGGGCCGAGTAGGAAGAACATATTGGGGAAGTTGGCGATCGTGCTGCCCTTATAGCCCTGCTGGCCGATCTCGTCGAAGACCTCCGACAGGGTGCGACCATCGCGGCCTGCGATCGTGTTGTAGGTCGGCGAGTCGGTGACGTGGAAGCCGGTCGCGACGATCAGGGCGTCGATCTCCCGCGCGGTGCCGTCCTTGGTGACGATCGAGTTCTTGCGGACCTCGGCGATGCCGTCGGTGATCACGTCCACGTTGGGCCGGGCCAGCGTCGGATAGTAGTCGTTGGAAATCAGCATGCGCTTGCAGCCGATCCGGAAGTTCGGGGTGACTTTGGCGCGTAGCTCGGGATCGCGGATCTCCCGCCGCAGCTTCGCCTTCGCGAGCAGCTCGAACACCTGCATCAACGCGGGAAACTTGGCGAGGCCGACCACCTGGGTCTCGCGCGCGGCGTAGATCGCCGCACGGGATAGACGCTGTAGGCCGGGCACGTACCTGAAGGCCAGCCGCTCGGCCTTGGTGTACGAGCGGTCCAGGCGCGGCAGCAGCCAGGGCGCGGTGCGCTGGTAGACGTCCAGCCGGCCGACCTTCGGGGCGATGGCTGGCACAATCTGGATGGCCGAGGCGCCGGTGCCGATGATGGCGACCCGCTTGCCGGTGAGGTCGGCGTCGTGGTTCCACCGCGCGGAGTGGAAGATTTCGCCCTCGAACCCGTTGATGCCCTTGATGTCCGGCAGCGCGGGCTCGCACAGTGCGCCGACCGCGGACACCACGGTGTCCGCGGTGAAGCTGCCCTGGCTGGATTCGATCTCCCACACCGCGGAGTCGTTGTTCCAGCGGGCACGGGTCACGTCGCAGTCGAAGATGTGCTTATCGCGCACGCCGTAGCGGGTGGACACGTTCTCGATGTACTGCTGGATCTCGCTTTGACAGGAGAACGACCGCGTCCAGTCCGGGTTGAGTTCGAAGGAGTACGAATACAGGTGCGAGGGGACGTCGCAGGCCGCGCCGGGGTAGGTGTTGTCGCGCCAGGTACCGCCGACATCGCTGCCGCGTTCCAGCACAAGGTAATCATCGCGACCCTGCTGGGCCAGTCGGATGGCCAGACCCAGACCCGCGAACCCGCTGCCGATGATGATCGTCTTGGCGTGGCGGGTGGGCCGGTCGGCGACTATTTTGTCTGTAACCTTGCGACTCATGTATCTGAGGATACGGTTCAGCTGAGTGGCAGTCAACAGTATTGACTAGCGTTCAGTAAGCGTCGGTAGCATAGTCCGGTGAGCAGGAGGAGTTCCGGGGAAGCCGCCAAACGGGTCCGCATGAGTCCGGACGAACGCCGCGAGCAGCTGATTGCCTTGGGCGCCAGGATGCTCGGCGATCGAGCCATCGAAGACATCTCCGTCAGCGAGATCGCCGAAAAGGCAGGCATCTCCCGCGGTCTGCTCTTCCACTACTTCCCGACCAAGCAGGACTTTCAGCTGGCGATCGTGCGGCATGCCAATGCCGAACTGCTCGAGCGCGTCACCCCGGACCGCAGTCTGGGCGTCTTCGAGATGTTGCGCGACTCGATCGAGCGTTATGTCGAATACGTCAGTGAGAACCGCACCTCGTACCTCGCGCTGCTGCGCGGCCCCACCAGCGTCAGCCCCGACCTTGCCCCGCTGGCCGACCAGACCCGCGACGCCATCATCGGCATCATCCTTACCGAGGCTTCCATCCCTGTCGACGACGCCGGCCGGCCCCGCCTCACGCTCGCCATGCGCGGCTGGATCGCCTTCGTCGAGGAAACCACCCTCACCTGGTTGCACACCGAACCTGTCCCGCGCGACGACCTCATCGATCTACTCGTCGAATCCCTCATCGCCATAGCCTTTTCCGTCGACCCGGCGCTGGCGGCCGCGCTGCGTGGCTGACCGCCGGCCCTTTTGTCGGCGGACGACGTGCGGTAATTCGCCGAAGTGCTTACGGCGTTGTGCGGGTCGGTGCCTATCGAGTAGGTCGACGTGGAACACCCGATCACCGCGATGCGGTGATCGTTCACGTGTAGCCAGCTCTACCGCTACACGCCGTCGGAATTCTCTGGTCGCGCAGACATTCCTGACCGTGAGCGTGACGCGCACGCTGTCACGGTCCCCTGCCCCCATACCGGACATGGTCTGCCCTAGTGCTGCCAATACCCTGCTCTTACAGTGGCTTTCGATTCATCGGCGGACTTCGCACCGAATATCGTGGAGTGGTCGATTGTGTGAAACGCGATGGAGGTGGCCGGTGATGTTGGTCATCAACGAACGAACGACGACGCCGCGATCCGAGCAGCGTGTGCTCGACTGGATGCGGACCTGGACCGGGCAGTACGTCATTGTGGGACTGGCGATCTCGGGGTGCTACCTACCAGACCACAATGGCAAGGGAGAGGCGCAGAAAGCCGATCTGGTCGTGATCACGCCTAGGGCTGTGGTCGTGGTCGAGGTGAAGGGGACCACGCCGGAAGCCATGACAGGCGTTCTCTCGGTGCAGGCCAACGGGCGCTGGCGGCTGTCCGGCTTCGAGGGTGACCCGATCCACGTGCGCGACCACGACAGCAGCCCGTTCGACCAGGTATCGAGCAATGTCTTCAACCTAGAGGAACTGGTGCGCAAGCACGACACCGACGCCTTCGTCGACGGCTTGATCGTCGTGGTGCCGCCCAGAGATTCGAACATCACGCTGAACATCGAAACGCGCAGGCGAGGTTGCGGGGTGGTGCTCGGATCCAGTCCTCGCGAGCTGCGCGCCTGGTTCCACCGCACCGCGAGCCGAAAGCTCGTCTGGACCGCCGAGCGCGTGCACGCCCTGCTCGGCGACTTGAACCTAGCCGATCAGGTGACTCTCGAAGACCTGGTAGCGGACGGCTTTCCCCTGGAGCGGAAGCTGCGTGCCGGGAAAGCGTTGGCGACGCTCGAGAGCGCAACGCGCGAGCCTCGTCCGGTCGATGACACGCCTTCACCCGAAATCTCGAACGCCTCCGGTGTGCCTGCGAATGGGGACGTCCCGCCAGCCCATTCCACAGTCGAGCAGTCGGACACGGCGCCGATTGCGCCGCAGCTCAACGAATCCAGCGGGATACAGCAGGCCGAGACCGATGATATGACAGACGAAGACGATCAGGCGGTATCAGCGTGGCAGAGTCCGCCGCTCGCCGCGGCACACTTGCGGGCGCGATCCGACGTCTCGGAATCGGACGTCTCGGAACCTGCGGTGTCGGAGCCCGTGGCGTCGGGCGCGACAGTCCAAGCCGGTCTGGAAAGCCGAGAGTGGGCAGCCCGCCCACCGTCGGCTCTTACGGATCAGCAGCCGCTCGGTACCGCGGACGTGCCAGAAGACGGTCCGGTGGCGTCGGCGCCGGAGTCGCATTACTCGGAGGGGCTATCCACTGTAGGGCCCGCGCGGACGCAACCCGCAGAGCCGCAACCTTGTGCACCCGAACCCTATGCGCCGAAACCCTTCGTAACTGGATCAGTAGCGCCGAAATCTATCGCGCCGAAGCCCTCCGCACCAGAACACTCGGTATCGAATCCCCTTTCGTCGGACCCGGCACTCGATCCCGCTGCACAGTCAGCGTCCCCGTTGTCGTCACCCTTCACAGACCGGTGGTCGTCCTGGATCGAATCCGACGCCGACCGGCCACTACGCCCTCACCCGGCATCCTTGCGCTCGCGCCCAACACCGCCACCAGTGCCACATCGGCTGCCGCCGCGATCCACGTCGATTACCGAAGCGCGGCCACTGCGGCGGCCGACCACCCCGGCCATCGTCGAGCGTCGACCACGCATCGCGGATCGCCGGCGAATCACCCCACTGCTCCTGAGTATTACCGGCCGCGCAAGCGGACAACCACGGCCGATCCGCCATCGGCCGCAGCAGATCGCGGCCGCGGTGTTGATCGCGGTCATCATCGGCGCCATCTGGCTGTTGGCCGCCGCCTGCTCGACCCCACACGATGACGCCGTAGAGCAGAGACCATCGCCCGTGTCGACCACCGAGGTCGTCGGACCACCTCCGACCGTCGCGGAAACACCGGCACCACTGAATTTGCTGCCGCTGTGCCTCCCGTTCCGATCCGATTGCTGACGTAGCTGCCGATGCGTTGCGCTGGACCTCTTCACCAGCACGTGTAGAAAGGACGAACGCCGGGTCGAATCGCTCTAGGAAGAGAGCGATTCGACCCGGCGTCAGGTCTGGAAACTACGCGGTCGGTTCGAACGCTTCCGCGACGATCTCGGCCTGCTCCACCGCATGTACCTTGCTCGAACCCGAGGACGGGGCCGACATGGCACGGCGGGAGATGCGGCGCAGTTTGCCGAGGCGGTCGGGGAGGACCTCCGGGAGGTTGAGGCCGAAGAAGGGCCAAGCACCCTGGTTGGCCGGTTCCTCCTGCACCCAGGCGATGTCGGTGGCGTTGGGGTAGCGGTCGAGCGACTCGTTCAGGCGGAAGGTGGGCAGCGGGTAGAGCTGCTCGATCCGCACGACCGCGACGTCCTCGCGCTTCTGCTTCGTCTTCTCCGCGGCCAGCTCGTAGTAGAGTTTGCCGCTGGTCAGCAGGACCCGCTTCACCTTGCCTCGGTCGCCGATGCCCTGCTCGTAGGCAGGTTCGTCGAACACCGAGCGGAACTTGCTCTCGGTGAAGTCTTTCAGATCCGACACCACGGCCTTGTTGCGCAGCATCGACTTCGGGGTGAAGACGATCAGCGGACGGCGGATGCCATCCAGCGCGTGGCGGCGCAGCAAGTGGAAGTAGTTCGCCGGGGTGGACGGCACCGCGACGGTCATCGAACCTTCCGCGCACAGCTGCAGGAAGCGCTCGATGCGGCCGGAGGTGTGGTCCGGGCCCTGGCCTTCGTGACCGTGCGGCAGCAGGAGCACGACATCCGACAGCTGGCCCCATTTGGCTTCACCAGAGGAGATGAACTCATCGATGATCGACTGGGCTCCGTTGACGAAGTCACCGAACTGCGCTTCCCACAACACGAGCGCGTTGGGGTTGCCCAGCGAGTAGCCGTATTCGAAACCGACGGCGGCGTATTCGCTCAGCGCCGAGTCGTGCACCGCGAACCAGCCCGGGTTCTCGCTGCCGATGTTGTGCAGCGGGGTGTACTCCTCGGCCGTCTTGCGGTCGATGATCACCGAGTGCCGCTGAGTGAACGTGCCACGCCGGGAGTCCTGGCCGGTCAGACGGACCGCATGACCCTCATCGATCAATGTGCCGAAGGCGAGCAGCTCGGCGAAGGCCCAGTCGACCTTGCCCTCGTAGGCCATCTCGCGGCGCTTCTCCAACACCGGCTTGACGCGTGGGTGCACATTGAAGCCCTCGGGCACATGGAGGAACGCGTCACCGATGCGCTGCAGGATCGTCTTGTCCACGGCCGTCACGACGGTCGCGGGCACCGGCTGGTCGTCTTCGACCGATTCGCTCGGCTCCGGTGTGTACTTCTCCAGCTCGCGGACCTCGTTGAACACCCGCTCCAGCTGGCCCTGGTAGTCGCGCAGGGCGTCCTCAGCCTCTTTGAGCGAGATGTCACCACGGCCGATCAGGCTCTCGGTGTACGCCTTGCGGACGCTGCGCTTGGTGTCGATGACGTCGTACATGTAAGGCTGCGTCATCGACGGGTCGTCACCCTCGTTGTGTCCGCGGCGCCGGTAGCAGATCATGTCGATCACGACGTCCTTGCGGAACTTCTGCTTGAAGTCCACCGCCAAGCGGGCCACCCAGTCACAGGCTTCCGGGTCGTCACCGTTCACGTGGAAGATCGGCGCACCGATGAACTTCGCGATGTCCGTGGAATATTCGGTGGAGCGGCTGTTCTCCGGCGCGGTGGTGAAGCCGATCTGGTTGTTGACCACGATGTGAATGGTGCCGCCGACCCGGTAGCCACGCAGACCCGACAGGTTCAGCGTCTCGGCGACCACGCCCTGACCCGCGAACGCGGCGTCACCGTGCAGCATCAGCGGTACGACCGAGTAGCCCTGCGGCCCGTCGCCCTTGTCCAACAAGTCCTGCTTGGCACGGACCAGGCCCTCCAGGACCGGGTCGACCGCCTCCAGGTGCGAGGGGTTGGCGGTCAGCGAGACCGCGATCTCGTTGTCGCCGAACATCTGCAGGTAGGTGCCGTGCGCACCGAGGTGGTACTTCACGTCGCCCGAGCCGTGCGCACCGGCCGGGTTCATGTTGCCTTCGAACTCGGTGAAAATCTTCGAGTACGGCTTGCCGACGATGTTGGCGAGCACGTTCAGCCTGCCACGGTGCGGCATGCCGATGACGACCTCGTCGAGCGAATGCTCGGCGCACTGGTCGATCACCGCGTCCATCATCGGGATGACCGTCTCGGCGCCCTCCAGCGAAAAGCGCTTCTGCCCGACGTACTTGGTCTGCAGGAAGGTTTCGAAGGCTTCCGCCGCGTTCAGCCGGTTCAGGATGTACTTCTGTTGCGCGACAGTCGGCTTGACGTGCTTCTGCTCGACCCGTTCCTGGATCCACTGCAGCTGCTCGGAATCGAGAATGTGGGTGTACTCCACACCGATGTGGCGACAGTATGCGTCACGCAGGATGGAGAGCACCTCGCGCAGCTTCATCTGCTCTTGACCGTGGAAGCCGGCGACGTTGAACGTGCGGTCCAAGTCCCACAGGGTCAAGCCGTGCTGGGTGACATCGAGATCCGGGTGGCTGCGGAACTTGTCCTTGACCAGACGCAGTGGATCGGTGTCGGCCATCAGGTGGCCGCGGTTGCGGTAGGCCGCGATCATCTCCAGCACGCGCGAGCTCTTGTCGACGCCCCGCTCGCGGATGTCCTTGCGCCAGCGGACCGGCTCGTAGGGCACACCGAGGCCGTGGAAGATCTCGTCGTAGAACTCGTCGGAAATCAGCAGCTGGTGGATGGTTCGCAGGAAGTCACCTGACTCCGCACCCTGGATGATGCGGTGGTCGTAGGTGGAGGTGAGCGTCATCAGCTTGCCGACGCCGAATTCCGCGATTCGCTCGTCGCTCATGCCCTGGAACTCGGCCGGGTACTCCATGGCGCCCGCGCCGATGATCGCGCCCTGGCCGTTCATCAGGCGGGGCACCGAGTGGACGGTGCCGATGGTGCCCGGGTTGGTCAGCGAGATGGTGACACCGGAGAAGTCCTCGGCGGTCAGCTTGCCGTCGCGGGCACGACGCACGATGTCTTCGTAGGCGGTGTGGAACTGCCCGAAGGTCATTGTCTCGCAGCCCTTGATGGCGGCGACGACGAGCGAGCGGCTGCCGTCCTTGCCGGGCAGGTCGATGGCGAGACCGAGGTTGGTGTGGGCAGGGGTGACCGAGTTCGGCTTGCCGTCGATCTCGGCGTAGTGCCGGTTCATGTTCGGGAAGGCCCTGACGGCCTGGACGATGGCGTAACCCAGCAGATGGGTGAAGGAGATCTTGCCGCCCCGGGTGCGGGCGAGGTGATTGTTGATGACCAGACGGTTGTCGATCATCAGCTTGGCGGGGATGGCGCGCACGCTGGTCGCGGTGGGGATGGCCAGCGAGGCTGCCATGTTCTTCGCCACGGCCGCGGCGGCGCCACGCAACACCTTGGCCTCGTCGGTGGCGGTGTCGGCCTGCTTCGGGCCGGAGGTCGGCGTCGCGTTCGAGGTGGGCGCCGGGGTGGTGTGCGGGGTGCGCGCGGTGACCTTGGCGGGCGCGGCGGCCTTCGCGGGCGCGGCAGGCTTCGGGGCCGCGGAGGTGGGCGTCTTCGGAGCCGCGGGGGCAGCGGCAGCCGGAGCTGCTGAAGGCGCGGCCGCCGGAGCCGGGGCGGCAGCCTGCGCGGGTGCGGCGGCGGTCTGGCTGTTACCAGAATCACCACTCACCTCAGGCGTGTAGTCGGCCAGGAACTCGTGCCAGCTCTCGTCGACCGAGGATGGATCCTGTTTGAACTTCTGATACATCTCGTCGACTAGCCACTGGTTCTGTCCGAACTGGGAAGTTGAGCTGCTCACAGCAGGTGTTCGCCTCATTTCGTTCTTCGCGCTGCGACGTTTGTGACGTGCCCGGCACAGGGATCAGCGGATACGCGCCGATACGCCCTGTCTGAGGATAGGCCCAGCAGCAAATCGGCGGATCTACTGACCACCACCCGACACCCCCGACCTCATAGGTGACGACTCGTCGATACCCGAGAATATTCCCCCGGTCTCGCGGGCCGCTGCCCAGAGCCGGGCATAGGGCCCCCCGGCGGCGAGCAGTGCGGCGTGCGGACCGAATTCTACGATTCGGCCGTGGTCGACGACAGCGATCCGATCAGCGCGTGCGGCCGTGCCGAGCCGGTGCGCGACGATTACCGTAGTGCGGTCCCGGCTCACCGATCGGCTCGCTGCCAGCACCGATGCCTCGGCGTCCGGATCGAGCGTCGCGGTGGCTTCGTCGAGCAGCAGCAAGTCCGGCGCGACCAGTTCGGCCCGGGCGAGCGCGATCAGCTGGCGCTGGCCCGCCGACAGGCCGCGGCCTCGCTCTCCGACCGGCTGACCAATACCGAGCGGGAGAGCGGCGATCATGGCGGTCGCGCCCACCGCGGCAGCGGCCGCGGCGACCTCCTCGGCGGTGGCGGACGGTTTTCCGAATGCGATGTTGCTCGCCACATCGCCGGTGAACAGGTGAGCTTCCTGCGGGACGATGCCGAGGCGGGAGCGGTATTCGGCGAGGCGGTAGTCGCGGATGTCGACGCCGTCGACCCGGATCGCCCCTGACCTGCTCGAACCACTGTTCTGCTCGGTCGTTCCGGGAATGTTCCGCTCGGCCGCGGCGGCACCGTTCCGCGCATCGGCACCGTCGCCGCTCTGCTCGGCCTTGCTCAGCGCACCAGACTCCGGATGACCGCCCGTGCCGTTCGTCACATCCTCGGGCAGGTCGTACAGACGCGCGAGCAACTTGACGACGGTCGACTTGCCCGCGCCGGTCGGTCCGACCAGCGCCAGTGTGGAACCCGCCGGGATCCGCAGCGAGACGCCGTCCAGAGCCGGAACCAGGCTGCCCGCGTACCGGAATCGGACATCGTCGAAGGCGACATCACCGCGCAGCCCCCGGTCGATCGGCACCGGCTCGGCTCGGTCGGCGGCGATCGAAGAGGGCGTGCGCAGGAGATCCCCTATGCGGCGCAGGCCCACCTTGGCCTGCTGATACCCGTCGAACACCTGTGATAGCTGCAGGATCGGCACGAACAGCAGCTGCAGATACAGCACGAACGCGACCAGCGTTCCCGCGCTGGTCATACCGTGGGCGACCTCGCGCGCACCGACGAACACCACCGCGGCCAACGCCAGATCCGCCCACCCCACCACGAACGCGAAATACAGCGCGATCGCCCGCTGCGCGCGCAACCGGCTGTCGCGGTAGCGCTGGGAGTACTCGGCGAAGCGGCGGGCGGCACGTGGCTCATGCCGGTTTGCCTGCACCGCGCGCAATCCGGTGACGTTCTCTTGGAAATCGGCGTTGACCGCCGACACGTGCTCCCGCGACACCATGTATGCGGTGGACGACACCCGCCGGAACAGCGCCGTCGCGATCACCAGGGCAGGCAGCATCACCAGTACAACGAGGGCCAGCGAGACATCGATGGCGAGCAGCGCGACCGCGATGCCGGCCAGCGTCAGCACGCCGACCAGGGCGGTGGCCACCCCGGTCTGCAGAAACGTCGACATTGCGTCGACGTCGGTGGTCATCCTGGTCATGATCCGGCCGGAGAGTTCGCGTTCGTAGTAGTCCAGGCCGAGTCGTTGCAGATGCGCGAAACTGCGCACTCGCAGCGCGAAGAGCACCCGCTCCCCGGTGCGCGCGGTCAGCACCGTGGTCGCCGCGCCGACCGCCCAGCCCACGGCGGCGAGCACCGCGCCGAGCAGGGCCACGCGGACCAGCACCTCCGCGTGGTCGCCGACCACGCCGTTGTCGATCGCGTAGCGCACCAGCGGCGGGAAAGCGATGCCGATCACCGCGTCCGCCGTGAGCAGTGCCATCACCATCAGCACCAGCCAGCGGACCGGGCGCAGCATGCGGGTCAGCCGGAACCCTGGATCCGGCTCGCGCAACCGTTGTGCGTCCAGGCCCGGCTGCTCGGTGGCGGGTGGCAGGTGTTCGATCGTGCGGCGCAGCTCGGGCGTCTCACTGAGATCCGCTGTCGCGCCCGCGAAGCGGCCGCCGCCCGAATGCGGGGGCGGCGTCTGCCCGGCCCGCACCGTGGTCGTGGCGGCGTCCGGCGCCGAGGCGATGTGCCCTGCGGGCGCGGGTAGCCGAATGATGCGATCGGCGTGGGCGAGGGTCGATTCCCGGTGCGCCAGGATCAGCGTGGTTCGTCCCCCGCGGTCGGACAGCGCGTCGAAGATCGCGGCCTCGGTGACCGCGTCCACCGCCGAGGTGGCGTCGTCGAGCACGAGGATGCGCGGGCGCGCCAGCAGCGCCCTGGCCACCGCGATCCGCTGTCGCTGTCCGCCGGAGAGCGTGAGCCCGCGCTCGCCGACTACGGTGTCGTATCCGTCGGGCAACTCGGCGATGAAGTCGTCGGCGGCGGCCTGGATCGCCGCCTGCCGGATCTCCTCGTCGGTCGCCTCCGGTCGCCCGAGCGCGATGTTGGCGGCGATGGTGTCGGAGAACAGGAACGGATCGTCGAAGACGACGCCGATCGCCGCGCGCAGGTCGGCGGCGCGAACGTCGGCGATGTCGACCCCGACGACGTCGGCTGCGCGGGTCGCGTCGGCGTGCGGATCGGTGTGCGCGGCGGAGGCGCCTGCTCCGTTGGTCCGAGGTGAGTCGGTGCGCTCGGAGAACAGCTGGATGCTGCCGGAATCCGGCGCGTAGAACCTGGGGAGGAGCAGGGCTAGCGTGGACTTGCCCGAACCCGCCGGGCCGATGATCGCCACCGTCTCGCCGGGCCGCACGCGCAGGTCCATCTCACGGAGCACAGGCTGCTGGGGGTCGAAACCGAAAGTGAGCGTCTCGATGTCGATCCCGAGCGGCCCGTCCGGCAGCGCGACCGGACGTTCGGGGTCCGCGATGACGGGCGCGGTATCGATCACCTGGAAGACCCGCTCGGCCGCGGCCCTGGTCAGCTGGGCCATGACGATCACCGACGAGAGGATGCGCGCGGTACCGGTCATGGTGGCGACGTAGGCGGCGAACGCGACGAAGGTGCCGATGCCGATCAGGCCGTGCAGCGCGAGCAGGCCACCGAGCACGATCACCGCGACCATGCCGACCTGCGGAATCGCCGCGATGCTCGGCGCGAACCGTGCATCGATCCGCGCGGCGCGCATGCGCTCCGCGAACAGCGTGCGGCCCAGCCGCTCCAGCAGACCGACCATCCGCGCTTCCTGCCCGAAGCCCTTGACCACACGCACGCCGGTGACCGTCTCCTCGACGTGCTGGGCCAGATCGGCGGCGCGCTGCTGCGCCGACCAAGTAGCCGCGTGCAGCCGTGGTCGCACCCGGTAGACCACCAGACCGATCGCGGGAACCACCAGCAGCGCAACGGCCGCCAGCGGCGGGGAGAGCCAGAGCATGACCGCGGCGGCGAGCACGAACTCCAGCAAAGCCATGCCCGACAGCGGCGCCATCGCCATCAGTCCCTGCACCAGCTGGAGATCCGTGATCGAGCGCGATACCACCTGCCCGGTGCGGATCGTGTCCTGCCCGATGCCGTCCAGTCGCTGTAACGACCCGAGGATGTCCAGCCGCAGCGTGTGCTGCACGTCCAGTGCCATCCGCCCGGCCAGCAGCCGCCGACCGAACCCCGCCGCGGACCGGCCGATCCCCAGCAGCACGATCAGTCCCGCGACCGCGCCGATCGCCGACGTGTCACCGATGACTGCCGCGTCGACCGCCCGTTTGATCAGCAGCGGGCCCGCGGTCTCGGTCACCGCGCCGACGAGCAACGCCGCCGCGAGCCCGGCGAGCACCGTGCCGTGCGGCCTGCACTCAGCCCACAGCCTGCGTATCCATCCCGGTCTGTCGCCCCCGTCCACGTCGCCTGCTCGCCCCTTTGGTTGTACCGCGCTACACAGCGACGGTACCGCCACCCGCCGACACGTCGTTGCTCCCTGAGACCCTTCAGACCCTTCGAGTCAGAGATCGCGAGTACGCAAGCTCCACCAGGTCGCGGCGCCGAAGCTGATGGTCCACAGCAGCAGGACCACGACGGCGGCCGGGGCGGGGGCGAGGAAATCACTGTCGGGGTAGGAGCCGACGGCCACGGTGCTGACGGTGGCGGAAAGCGGCAGCAGGGTCACGCCGCCGGCCATACCGATGCCCCGCGCGATCAGCCACAACAGTGGTTCCGCGACGGCGATCCAGCCCAGCAGCAGCCCGACCGCGGCGGCGGACGACCGCAGCAAGAGGCCGACACTCGCCCCGATCAGCGACCAGCAGACCGCGGCAAGCAGCCCGCCGCCGAGCGCGGCGAACAACTCGGCGGTGAAACCGAACTTGCCCCGGCCGAAGACGAGCAGACCGGCGAGGGTGACCAGCTCGACCGCGAACGCGGTCGCCAGCGCGACGCACCCGGTGACCAGGAACTTGGCGGCGGCGAGCCGGTCGCGGTCGGCGGCGAACAGCGTGGTCACCGCCATGGTGTGGTGCCGGTACTCCGTGCCGCTGCTCACCGCGCCGAAGATCGCGCCCGCCAGCACGACCACCGCGAGACCCACGTAGAGCCCGATCGTCGCGGCCCCGGTGGCGGGCTCGCCCTTCGGGGCCGCAGGTCCGGCAAGGCTCGCGGACACGATGCCCGCGAGCAGCGCGATCGCGAGGATCGCGCCGACGACCACCCGGCCCTGCGGCAGGGTGAGGACCTTGCGGACCTCGGAGTTGACGGTCGGCACCAGGTCCGCAGGCAGGAGGGTGATCATCGTGGGATTCCGTAGGGCATCGGCGACGGTTGCTGAGTGCCGATTCCGGCGGGCACGGCGAGGCCCGGGTACTGCGGCGCGGGTGCGGCGGTGGATTTGGTCAGCGACGCGAGAACCCGGTCGGGGTGGATCGGGTCGGGGACGATGCTGTCCAACCGCACCTGCGCCGCCGCGGCTGCCGCCCTGATCTGCGCTTCCGTCGCCTCGGCCACGGCGAGTCGCCCGTCCGTCCGGATCACCGCGTCGGTAAAGCCTTGTGCGGCAAGCATGGTCGCCAGCGCGATCGGTGTGGACGCCGCGACGACCAGCCGGTCCGGATGTCCGCGCCGCAGCCGTGCGGGGCTGCCCTGGTACACCACCGTGCCCTCTTTCAGGACGATCAGGGTGTCGGCGCTGGGCAGCACCGCTGCGAGACTTTCGCTGGACAGCAGCGCACTGCCGCCTTGCCGAGCGTGCCCGCGCAGAAAGTCCTGCAACCAACCACGTTCCGCGGCGTCGAGTCCGTCCATCGGGTCGTCGAGCACCAGCAGCGGGGGATCGGGGAGCAACGCGGTCGCCAGCGCCAGCCTGGTCTGCTGCCCGGCCGACAGGCCGCTGATCTTGGTGTTTGCTTCCTCGTCCAGCCCGACGATCTCCAGCACCTCGGGGACCCGTGCGTCCGCGACATCGACCGCGGCGGCGTAGCTCCACAGATGGTCCCGCGCCGTCCTTGCCGGATGCAGACCGCGTGGCGTGAGCACGCCGCCGACCATGCGGGAGGATCCGGCCGCGTCCTGCCTGGTCGACCTGGGGCCACCGACGACGGCGGTCCCGGAGGTGGGGGCGAGCAGGCCGAGCAGCAGCCGCAGGACGGTGGTCTTGCCCGCGCCTCGCGGACCGACCAGCGCCGCCGTGGTGCCGGATGACACGGTGAAGCTCACGTTCTCCACGGCGGGTGTCAGGTCGTACCACTTCGTCAACGCCTGGACCGAGAACGCGAGCGGACGCGCCCCGCTCATTTCGGCGTCTTCGGGGGTTTCGGCTGCCCCGGGTCGATCGCGGTGAGTGGATCGGCGTCGACGACGAGATGCCGGTCGGCGGGCCACACTACGGGCGGGGGACCGAATGCCTTGCGCGCGTTGGTGATCGTGGACTTGCCCAGCGCGCGGTTACCCGCGCCTCCGATCAGCGCGCCGATACCCGCGGGCAGTACTTTGCCCGCCATGAGCGCCGCACGTTTGGTGATGAACCGGACGATGAACCGCTTCACCAGCGAATCGTTCATGCTCGACAGACCGGGAATCCGGTTGGCGAACACCGTGCCCCAGTTCTTCGCCGAGGTGCCGACGCTCTTCTGCACGATCTCCATGCCGCTCTCGCCGAGTACGACGGCGAGCACCAGCGCCCTGCGCTGTTCCCGGTCCTCCGGTGAGATGCCGTGCACCGCCGCCACCGCGAGGGTGAACACCGCCGACGCCTCCATGAAGAACGTGGTCTCGGCGCTGACCGCCGCGATCGCGGCGACGGTGCCGACACCGGGCACCGCGGCCGTCGCACCGACCGCGCTACCGCTGCCGGTGACCGCGAGCAGGTACTGCTTCTCCAACCGCTCGATGATTCGTGCGGGGGTTTCGTCGGGATGGGAGCGCCGGATTCGGTCGACGTACTTGGCGACCGCGGGTGCCTGCAGGCGGGACCCGGTATCGAGCAGCTGAACCACCGTCTTCTCGAACGCGCCTTTGACCATCGGCGGCATCCTCCTCTTCCCGTCTGCTTGGTGAACTGTAGGGCACCGGCGGCCGTCAGCTCGTCATGACAACGAACTACCCAGCCGGATCGGTTCCACTACGCCGGACGGTGCAGCGCGGGCACGCGGTCGGCCAACGGAGGAGGAGGCGGCGGGGTCCCCTCTCCGAACGGCCTGCCGCCGAGGGCTTCCCTGCCGTGCGGGGTCAGCCAGTTCGCCGGCTCGGGCCCCTTCGGGACGATCCCGGTCGGGTTGATGTCCCGGTGCACCACGTAGTAGTGCGTCTTGATCTGCCCGAAATCGATGGTGTCGCCGAAACCAGGGGTCTGGTACAGGTCACGCGCGTACGCCCACAGCACCGGCATCTCGGCGAGCTTCGACCGGTTGCACTTGAAGTGCCCGTGATACACCGGGTCGAACCGCACCAGCGTGGTGAACAGCCGAACATCAGCCTCGGTGATCGTGTCGCCGACCAGATATCGTTGCGCCGCAAGGCGTTCGGAGAGCTGGTCCAGCCGATAGAAGAGCCGGTCGTATGCTTCGTCGTAGGCGTCCTGCGACCCGGCGAAACCGCAGCGGTAGACGCCGTTGTTGACATCGCGGAACACTGCGCGATTCACCTCATCGATCTCGGTGCGCAACGCCTCGGGGTACAACTGCGGCGCACCGGGCCGGTGGTAGGCAGTCCACTCGATGGAGAAGTCGAGAGTGATCCGCGCGTAGTCATTGGTGACGACTCGGCCGGTCGGCACGTCCACGATCGCAGGCACTGTGATGCCGCGCGGATAGTCAGGGAACCGCGCCAGGTACGCGTCACGCAGCCGGGGGATGCCGAGCACCGGGTCGACACCGCCGGGATCCAGATCGAAGGTCCAGCTGAGCTTGTCGTGGGTGGGCCCACACAGGCCGAGCGAGAGCACGTCCTCCAGTCCGAGCAGCCGGCGCACGATCAGCGTGCGATTGGCCCACGGGCAGGCCCGGGCGGCGACCAGGCGGTAGCGGCCCGGCTCCACCGGGTAGCCGTCTCGGCCGTCGGCCGTGATCCTGGTGGTGATGTAGTTGGTGTCCCGCTTGAACTCGCCCGGCTCGACGTAGGAACCGTTTTCACTGGCCGACTTGGTCACCTGGACAGTCTCGCAGATCGACGTCTTGGTGGGCGCTGTCGGACGTAGCCCGTCCCCAGTCGCGCGGGGCCGGAGCGAAGGCGGAGGTACGCCTAGGCTGACCGGATGAGTGAAACGAAGGCCACTCGGCTGGAGCGCGAGATCACTGACGGCGGGGCGGAGGTGGCGACCCTCACCCTCGCCCATCCGCCGCTCAACCTGTTCGATCGGTCCATGCTGGACGCGCTGATCGCCGATATCGGCGAGCTGTCGGGCCGCCCGCCGCGCGCGGTGCTGCTGCGCGCCGAAGGCAAGGTGGTGTCCGGCGGCGTCGACGTGCACGTGTTCGACGGGCTGACCATCGAGCAGAGCGCCGAGCTGTGGCGCACGTTGTTCGCGCAGATCATCCACCCGTTGGAGGCGCTGCCGTGTCCGGTGGTGTTCGCCGCGCACGGCTTGACCCTGACCGCCGCCTTCGAGATCGCGCTCGCCTGCGACATCCTGCTCGCCGCGCCGAAGGCTAAGTTCGGGCTGGTGGAGACCGTGGTCGGGCTGACACCGTCGATGGGCGGCCCGCAGCGCCTCGCCGAGCGCGCGGGTTCGGGCCGGGCCCGCGAATTCGTGATGACCGGCGATCTCTACGACGCTGCCACCATGGCGGACTGGGGCGTGGTGAATGCCGTGCACGACGACGTCGACGCGGCGGCGAAGGAACTGACCCACCGTCTGGCCCACGGCCCGACAAAGGCGCACGCCGCGACCAAGAAGATCATCGAGGCGTGGCGTTCCGGTGGTGTGGCGCATGCGGATTCGGTGACACCGGAGGCGTCCGGCGCGCTGTTCGCCACCGACGACCTGAAGGGTGCGGTGCGCAGCTTCCTCGAGGTGGGTCCAGGGATGGCCGGCTACTCCGGCCGGTGACAGGTCGGACACGTTCGTCTGCTATCCCAGCGAGATTGTGACATGCATCATATAGTCGCAGTGCCTGCTGACTCGAGGCACGCGGAGGACGAATGTCGCAGTTGCTGATCGAATACCCCCTGACCCGCCCGCATGTCTGGGACAACCCACTGGCCCGCGGCGCGGACGGGGTGTTGCGCTACGGAAACCTCACGCCCGCGCTGACCGAACTGCTGGATCTTCAGGTCCACGCGTTCTCGACCCGCGAGGCGGTGGTCGAGGTCGGCGGGCCACGCCTGACCTACCGGGAACTGTGGCACTCCGCCTCGCGGATCGCCGGTGGGCTGCAAGAGCATGGCATCGGCTACGGCGACCGCGTCGCCATCCACATGCCCTCCGGTGCGCGCTGGGTGCAGGCCTTTCTCGGCGCATTGCTCAGCGGCGCGGTGCCGGTGCTGGTGCACGACGGTCTGCCTGAGGCAGTCGCCGAGCGCGTGATCGCCGACAGCCGCGCCGATTTCGTGCTCGGGCGGGCGCGCGCGGGGGCCGAACTGCCCGACGGGGCCGCGTACATCGATGACGGCGCCGCACTGGGGGATTTGGCGCTGCTGTGCTACACCAGCGGAACCACCACCTCCAAGGGCGTGGAACTGACCAACGAAAACCTGCTTTCGGCCGTGCGGTCGATGGTCGCCGCACTGGATCTGCCGACCGACGGCCTGCGCAACCTGGTGCTGCTTCCGTTGGCGCACGCCAGCGGCTGTGTCGATCAACTGCTGCCGACCTTCGCGGTCGGCGGCACCGTCGTGCTCGCCCGGGACACCCGCGCGCTCGCGGAAGCCATCGCGGTCGAACGGATCGACATGGTCTCGGCGACGCCGCGGATTTTCGCGGGCCTACTACCGGAACTGGCCGAGTTGCGCGCCGAGGGGTTGTGTACCGAGGGCATCGCCCGGATCAGCAAAGCCGGTCACCGCGGCGAGCGCGCCGCCGCAGCCGCTACGCCCGCCGACCTGACCGCCGAACTGCGTGGCATGTTCCCCACCGCCCGACAATGGTCGGTCTGGGGCGCGACCGAGACCAGCGGCATCGGGCTCGCCGTGGACGACGCCGAACAGGCGGAGGACCCCTCCGGCGCCGACGCGGTGCTCGGATTCCCGTTCGGTGGTACGGAATTGGCGCTGTGGGGGCCGCGCGCGACGGCAGGCCGCGGTGAACTGCTGTGCCGTGGACCGAATGTCACGCCGCGCTACTGGAACGATCCGACCACCACCGCGGCGCGGTTCACCGGAACCTGGTTCCACACCGGTGACCAGGTGACCATCGACGCAGACGGCTTGGTCCGCAGGGGAGCGGCGCTCGCCGAATGATTCGGGCTCACTCCAGCATTCGCGCGCGCAGCCGGGCGCGCAGCTCGGGCGTCAGCCCGACGGCGGCGAGGTAACCGTCGGAGTTGCCGTGCAGGTCGCGCATCGCGCCGCTTGCGGTGTCGAGGTATTCCTCACGCACGCCGAGTAGATCCACCGACACTTCTTCACCGCCGAGCAGTTTCGTCGTCATCAGGGAGCGCAGCGCGGGGATGGCTCCGTTGCTGAGCAGGAAGTCGGCGAGCACGTCGGCCTCGGTGACGCCGACCGCGCGCAGGAGTGTGGCGATCGCCCAGCCGGTGCGGTCCTTGCCCGCCGCGCAGTGTACGAGCACGGCGCCGTCGCCGCGCACGATGGATTCGGCGATGGCGAGGATCGCGGCGTTCGCCTCGGGCAGCGCGGGGAACATCCGATAGACCTCGAGCATGTACGTGAACGCGGTCTGCGCGGTGGCCTCGTGTGGGGGCGCCTCGGCCATTCTGGAGTCGAACGGTGTGACGGTCAGCCGGACGTCCTCGGGTAGCCGATCCGCGCCGATATGCTCGATCTCGCGCTGTCCGCGCAGGTCGTGCACGTCGCTGACGCTCAGGTCGTGCAGCGCCGTGTGGCCTGCGGCGTCGAGGCCGCTCAGCTGAGCCGAACGCAGCAGCACGCCGGGGCGGACCTTCGCGCCGTCGACGGTGCGCAGTCCGCCGGTGTCTCGGAAGTTGAACGTGCCGGAGAGAAAGTACTGGTCGGCGGGCGGCGAGAGAGTCACCGGTCCAGGCTATCGGCCTTCCGGTAGGAAAAGGCGTCGTTACCGGATCGAGCGCCATACGAACGGGTGCCCGATTTGAGTGGTTCGGGTGTGGGATCGATCACACGATTCGGGTGCGCGGAGGCCGGTACCGTAGAGTACTACACCGTCTGTCGTACGGCAGAGGGGCCGAGATCGACCGTCATGGCGCGATTTTCGGAGAGCCTCGTCGCGTCCCGGCGGTATCGCGTTTGGGTAACAAAACATTCTTTGAGTCTGAAATACCCACTGAAGCCGTTCTCAAAACCCGAAAAACCACTACCATTGACGAACGTTGGACCGGGCAGCCTGGGGGTTCCCGAGATGGCCCGCCTGTTCAGCGAGTCGCGCCGACGAAGGTGCGCGAAATTTTTTCGCCGAGGGAGTCGTCGTTGAGCACACGTGGAGAAGTAGTGGCAGAGGCGGGGTTGCGGCCGACCATCTGCGCGGCGGTCGACGAGGCCGCGGCCACGCTGGATCACACGGGGGTCCGCGCACTGCGGGTGCTGCTGCACTCCGGGATCAGCGCGTACTGGCCGTTGATCACGGCTGCTCCGACCAAGCATCTCCGGGCATATGAGGCGACAGTGCAGACGCTGTGCACTCGCTGGGGGGTGCGGACAAGCTGCGCCGCGGACCCGATCGCGTCGGCGGCCTATCAGGAGATGGACACCGAGGTCGCGGCATTCCTCGAGCTGTGCGCGGAGCGATCGGGAACACAGTGGCTCGAACCGGTCGGGGCGATCGCCGCATACGTCGTATCGCTGGTCCGGGGTGCCGTTTTGCGCTGGCTGGCCGATGGCAACGACGAAACCATGCTGGTGGTGCTGGATGATCTGGTCAGCGTGTTGACTACAAAGGCCATCGAGATCTAGTAAATACTGGACGTCTGACCAGTTCGGTGGTTGAGTATTTCTGGTGACCGAAACGTCGCCGATCGTAGCCCTGCACGCGGCCACCGCCGAGCTGGATCCGCCGCTGGCCGTCCTGGACCTGGTTGTCCTGCGCGCGAATGCCGCCGATCTGGTGCGCCGCGCCGCAGGCATACCGGTGCGTGTGGCCAGCAAATCCGTGCGCTGCCGCACCGTGCTCGAAGAAGTGCTCGGCGCGGATCTCACCGCCGCGGGCGGCTTCGCGGGCATCATGTCCTACTCCCTACGCGAAGCCATCTGGCTGGTACATCGCGGAGCCCGCGACGTCCTGCTCGGCTACCCGAGTGTGGACCGCGCGGCGCTGGCCGAACTGGCCGCCGACGACACACTGCTGCGTTCCATCACGCTGATGATCGACGACGTCGCCCAACTCGACCTGATCCGCGCCGCCGTCGGCACCGACCGGGTGCGCCCACGGGTCTGCCTGGACGTCGATGCCTCGTTGCGGATCGGCCCGATCCATCTCGGTGTACGCCGCTCCCCGGTGCGGACACCCGAACAGGCCGTCGCATTGGCGAGCGAGGCGCTGCGCCGTGGGTTCGACGTAGTCGGCGTGATGACCTATGAGGCGCAGATCGCCGGGCTGCCCGACACCACTGTCGCGGTGCGCCTGGTGAAGCGGGCGTCCGCGGCGGAGATCGCCAAGCGCCGCGCGAAGGTGCTCGACGCGGTCCGCTCGGTGACCGGCAAGCTGGAGATCGTGAACAGCGGCGGCACCGGGTCGATCGAGGTCAGCGTCGCCGACCCGGACGTCACCGAGGTGACCGCGGGTTCCGGCTTGTACGTGCCGACACTCTTCGACCACTACCGATCGTTCACCCCGAGGCCTGCACTGTATTTCGCCACCTCTGTGTTGCGGCGACCGACGCCGACCATAGCCACCGTCTTCGCGGGCGGCTACCCAGCCTCCGGCCCGACCGGGCCGTCGCGGGTGCCGAAACCAGTGTGGCCCAGCAGGTTGAAGCTGCTCGGCACCGAAGGCGCGGGAGAGGTGCAGACCCCGCTGTCAGGGGCCGCGGAGCTGCGCATCGGCGATCGGGTGTGGTTTCGGCACGCGAAGGCCGGTGAACTCTGCGAACGGTTCGACATCGTGCACCTGGTGGAGGCCGACGGCTCCCGCAGCTCCGTGCCGACCTACCGCGGCGAGGGCGCCTGCTTCGGCTGACCCAGCTCAGCCCAGCCGCAAGAACCCGGCCAGGTCGGCCAGGTCGTCGGGTGCGGCGGGCAGGTATTCGGTGAGCAATGGCGACCGAATGATGATCGCCTTCCACATCGCGCGGCACAGCGCGGCGTGGAGCAGATTGCGTGACAACAGGAACGGCATGCCGTAAGGGGCGTCGGCAGGGCTGGACGTGGTCATCGAGAGCAGCACCACGGCCGCTTCCCTGCCTCGGAACCGGTCCGGTGTCCCCACCAGCACGTCCTCGATCTTCGCGCGGGCCAGCATGGTCTTCATCCGCCCGACCTGCGCGGCGTACGGAGCCACCACGAAGATGTCGTGCGGATGCAGTCGGCGGGTCGTCGCACCGATCGTCCACGACATGCCCAGCAGCGTGCGGACCCGGCGCACCACCTCGCGGGCCTCGGCCACCGATTCGGTGGAGTTGCCGTGATGGTCCACCAGGACGGTGCACACGCCGGGTTCCTCGCCGTCGAGCTGCCGCGCGAGCGTGACGGTTTCGTTGGACCGCAGGCGGCCGTCGTAGTACAGCCGGGAGAGCGGCTCGCACACCGCGGGATGCATCCGCCAGGTCCGGTCCAGAAAGTAGCCGCGCTGTGCGGGCAAGGTCTGGCGGCCCTCGGCCAACCAGCCGAGCACCGACTCGCCGACCGGGGCCGGATGGGCGCTGCGGGCGGCCGATGGCATGGGATCGCCGAGCAGCAGCAGGTTTCGCGCGCTTGCCGCGACGGCCACGGTGTCGGCCAACGACAGGCGGCCCGCGTCGGCGACCACGAGCAGGTCGAGGCTCGCGCGCGGCACCACGTCCGCGTTCGCGAAATCGGCTGGGATGCCGCCGAGAACACAGCCGCTGATGGCGTTGTCCAGGAAGCGCGGATAGCGATCGGCGTCGATCACGGCCCACTCCGGGGCGACCGCCGCGACATCCTTCTTGGCGACCAGCTCCGGGAGCACGCCGATCCGCACGATCGCGTCGAGCAGATTCTCCACGGTCGAATGTGCCTGCGCGACAATGCCGATCCGCCATTTGTGGCGGGTGACCAGGTGCTCCAGCACCCGGGCAGCTGTCGAAGTCTTGCCGGTGCCGGACGGTCCCTGTACCGCGAGATAGGAACGGTCGAGCTCGCGAACGGCGGCGGTGATAGCCGCGGCGTAGTCGCCGTGCACCGCGGGCAGCCCGGCGTCCCCGCGCAGCCGGGGCGGGCGACGCACGAGAATGTCGAAGATCGCCTCTCGCGGCGCGTCCGGCAACGTCATGAGCAACTGCTGAGCAGCGAATTCGACCGCCATCTCGGCGTTCTCATCCCAGGCTGGCAGGCCGGGCGCGATCGCGGTCGGCAGCTCGTCGTAAGGTTCGCAGCCGTCGGGCAGTAGTTCCTCCAATCGGACGGTGTCGTCGAACTCGGCGTCCACCGAGCAGCCGAGCACCGTCGCAGTCGCGGTGGCGCGCCGACCGACGGCAGTGACCATGCCCGCGGCGACCGGTTGATCGTAGAAGGTGTAGACGGCGGTGCCGGGAGTCAGCGCGCTCGGCCCTGCCGCGCCGCTCCAGCTCCTTGCGATCCGGCCGGTCAGCGTCAGATACCGCCGCATGGCCGGCCGGTCCGGGCGGCGATGCCACTTGGTGTCGACCGTGCCCCAGTCGGCGACCAGAACGCCAGGCGCGTCGGCCCATTCGTCCACGGGATGGCTGAGCCGGTCGGCGTGCGCCCACCACAGCGGCTGCCGTTCGCGCCGGTGGTAGCCGAGCGCCGCGGCCATCATGGTGGAGGTGTGCAGCGGATCGCCGAAGCCTGCGGCATATTCCGCGAGCGCGGCCTCCAGAGACGACGGACGGGACGGGGGCACGGACTCCGACTCGTCGGGGCCTGCGACCGTGCACCACGAGCTGGCCTGCTCCAGCGTCACCGCCTGCGGGTCGATGCGCTGCTCGGCGGCGCGGTCCAGTAACCAGTCGCGCAGCCGAAGTACGGTCAGGCAATCACGTTCGGCGGCGGGCGAATGCGCCGCACCGGCGAGTAGCCGCCGCAGTCTGCGCAGCCGGTAGGACCGCTCGCCGATGATCATGGCGTTGCGGACGATCGGGTACAGGTCGACGAAGACGCCGTCGCACAGCAGCTCATCCACGATCTCCTCACCGACGCCGTGCCGCCCGGTGCAGTGCAGCAGTGCCGTACGGACCGCCGAGGTGTAGTGGTACACGTGCAGGTCCGGATACATCCGCCGCCGCCGCACGAGATAGTCGAGCACCTGCTCGATCGCGCGGCGCTGTCCGGCTGTCTCGCTGTCCGGCCCGCCCGCCGCACCGAACGGGCCGCGGAACGACAGGTGCACGGTGCCTGGCCCGCCCACCTCCACGGTAAGCGGAAGTCGCCCGCCGCCCTCGATAGTGAGCGAGAGATCGCCGGGGGACGGCGGCGGCAGCGCGCCGAGCGCGATCGCGTCCACCAGGCTGTGCGTCGGCCGGCCCGAGACCTCATGCCGCAGTTGGATTTCCGCCTGGCGGCGCAGTGCGGACAAAGTGCGCGGCGGCACGCCTGGCACCGAGATATCGCCGGCGACCAGCCGATCGATGGTGCTCACGCCTGCTTCGCGCAGACGGGTGCGCGTCGCCGACGGCATGCCCGCCACGAGCAGCAGGTCGCGCGCGGCGGAGAGAGCGGCGGTGCAGGTCCGGCAGCGGCCACAGGCGAGATAGCGAGGGTCGCCCCACTGCACCGGTAGCAGCTCACTGAGCTTCTCGCCCAGAATGCGTTCTACCCGGCGCCTGCGCGCGCGATACACGGGAAGCAGCTCGCTCAACGTGTGGGCGCTGCTCCCCTCGGCAAGGTGCAGCCGGATCAGCGGCGCGGCCAGCGCGCCGGAGCGGTCGAGGGCGTCGGCGCACGCGGCGAGCTCCACCGCGGCGCCGACCCGGTCCGTCCCGGTGGGCGCGGTGCCGTGCACGGTGTAGCGGACCCGATGGTCCGCGCGGACGAGGAAGTCGCAGGAGTAGTCGAATCGGCCGTCGAAGAAGGTCGCGCCGTGGATCACGGGCACGCCTGCGCGTAGCGCCGCGACGGTCTGAGCGTGCGCGGCCGTCAGCGCATCGATCCGCTCGGCGGGTTCGCCGGGGTGGTCGGGTGGACGGTCGATCTCCACCATCGCGCCGACGAACCGCGCGCGGTAGTCGGCGAGGCGGCGTTCCAGGGGATCGTCGAATATGTTCGGCGGCTCGGGCGCCCGTTCGGCGCCATCGGATTCGGCCTGGATGGTGCCCAGTTCGGTGTCGAGGGCGCGTAGCAGCGCGAATTCGCAACGCGCCGCGCGCACGAGATCGACGGCGGTGCAGACAACACGATCACCGAACAGGAACAACCGCCGCCCTCCTGTGTCTTCGCGGGACACCCGCTGCCGGTGTGCGCCTCATTACGCACCGACGGCAACACTGTAGCTAGCGCGTCTGACCTCGGCGTACCCTCCCCGGTTCAGGAGCGTGGCTTACGCCGCTCCGTTCGCTTGACGCCGTCGCGCTCCCGTCGCGGACCGCGGGTGAACGAGCGTTGCTGCGGCGGACCCTGGTCGAGCTGCAGCTGGATCAACACGCCACCGATCCTGGTGCGCCGCAATGCTTCCAGCGTTTCGGCCGGCAGCTGCGCGGGCAGCTCTACCAGGCTGTGGTCGGGACGGATGCTGATATGCCCGAAGTCGCTGCGGCGCAGGCCGCCCTCGTTGGCGATGGCGCCGACGATCGCGCCGGGCACGACGCGATGCCGTTTGCCGACGCTGATCCGGTAGGTCGCCAGCTCTGTTCCGGTGGCGCGGTGTACACCGCCGCCCTGTCGGTCGTCCTCGAAATGCCGTGCGGGCCGCTCGCGCGGAGTCCGGTCGCGCTGCGGGCGCTCGACCGGCTCGGGCTCGGGTTCCATGAAGAAGTTGTCGCCGTCGTAGGAGCCGACGGCCAGCGCCGCCGCGATGTCGGCCAGCGGGATGTTGTGCTCGCGCTCGTAGTCCTCGATCAGCTTGCGGAACAGCGGCAGGTTCGCCGAGGCGAGATTCTCGGTGATGGTGTCACCGAACTTGGTGACGCGCTGTGCGTTGACGTCTTCCACACTGGGCAGCTGCATTTCGGCCAGCGGGTGCCTGGTGGCCCGCTCGATCGACTTGAGTAGGTGCCGCTCGCGCGGTGCGACGAACAGCAATGCCTCGCCGCTGCGCCCGGCCCGCCCGGTGCGGCCGATGCGGTGCACGTAAGACTCGGTGTCGTGCGGGATGTCGTAGTTGACCACGTGTGAGATGCGGTCCACGTCCAGTCCACGCGCGGCGACGTCGGTGGCGACGAGGATATCCAGCGCACCGGACTTGAGCTGGCCGATGGTGCGCTCGCGCTGGTTCTGCGCGATGTCTCCGTTGATCGCGGCGGCGGAAAAGCCCCTGGCGCGCAGTTTTTCGGCCAGCTCCTCGGTGGCCTGCTTGGTCCGAACGAAGATGATCATCGCCTCGAACGACTCGACCTCGAGGATCCGGGTGAGCGCGTCCAGCTTGCGCTGATGCGAGACCTGCACCCAGCGCTGCGTGATATTGGTCGCCGTCGAGGTCTTCGACTTGACCGTGATCTCGACCGGGTCGTGCAGATACTGCTTGGAGATCTTGCGGATCGCGGCGGGCATGGTCGCGGAAAACAGCGCCACCTGCTTGTCCGACGGCGTGTCCGCGAGGATGCGCTCGACATCCTCCTGGAAGCCCATCTTCAGCATCTCGTCGGCCTCGTCGAGCACCAGGTACTGCAGCTGCGACAGGTCGAGCGTGCCCTTCTCCAGATGATCGATCACGCGGCCTGGCGTGCCGACCACGACGTGCGCGCCGCGGCGTAGGCCGGACAGCTGGACGCCGTAGCTCTGGCCGCCGTAGATCGGCAGTACGTGCAGGCCTGGGATGTGCGCGGCGTAGCGGCCGAATGCCTCGGCGACCTGGATCGCGAGCTCGCGGGTCGGGGCCAGCACGAGGGCGCGAGGATGCCTGCCGACGACTTCCAGGCCCATCAGGATCGGAATGGCGAAGGCGGCAGTCTTGCCGGTACCGGTCTGCGCGAGACCGACGACGTCCGCGCCGGAGAGCAATGGGGGAATCGTCGCGGCCTGGATCGGCGAGGGCGACTCGTAACCGACATCGGCGATGGCCGCGAGGATGCGGTCATCGATACCGAGATCGGCGAAAGACGGGCCGTCGGTGTCCCTGTCGTTGTCGCCAGGAACGCTGTCGACCTGATTGGTACTCATTGACCAGGAGTTTACTGCCTCGTGCTGGTCGACAAGGCCAGGGCCCCAATACGGTGAGACCTATGCGACTGGACAACTCGCGCGGACATCGCGACCCGACGCCGAACCAGCTGGACGTGGCGGTCGTCCAGTTCGCCCCGTCGACCGACCCATCAGCCAACCTCGCCGCACTACGCGAGCACGTGCGCACGGCCCGCGACCGCGGCGCGCGGGTGGTCGTCGCGCCGGAGTACTCGATGTATGCCGTCACCCGGCTTGACGAGCGCGTCGTTGCCGTCGCCGAACCGCTGACCGGGCCGTTCGTCACCGGCCTCGGCGGCATCGCGCGCGATTCCGGAGTGTTCCTGGTCGCCGGAATGGTGGAGGAGGTCGCTCCCGGCGGCGATCGGATCCGCAACACACTCGTGGTGCTCGGACCCGACGGAACCCTCGTCGCGCGCTATCGGAAAGTGCACCTTTATGACGCCTTCGGACACCTCGAATCCGACGTGGTCGAGCCCGGCGCGATCGAGACGCCGGTCACCTTCACCGTCGCAGATGTGACATTCGGCATGCAGACCTGCTTCGATCTGCGCTTCCCCGAAGGCGTTCGCCGGGTCGCGGCGGCGGGTGCGCACGTGCTGCTGCTGCCGGCGCAGTGGATTCCCGGCCCGGCCAAGGTCGACCAATGGACCACGCTGGTGCGGGCGCGCGCCATCGAGAACACCGTGTATGTGGCCGCCGCCGATCAGGCCGTGCCGCGCGGCGCGGGTGCCTCGATGATCGTCGACCCGACCGGCGTTGTGCTCACCGAACTCGGCGATGAGCCGGGTGTCCTTACCGCCGGAATCGACCTTGCGCATCTGGGCAAGGTCCGCACCGTCAACCCCAGCCTCGCCTTGCGCCGATTCGCGATCACCGAGCGCGGACCGGAGTAGCGTCCGGGTGGATGGTCTACTCCGATCGGGCATCGGCCGGTCGCACGCTCGGTGCGCTTCTGGAACACCTGCGGGCGTCGAACCCGCTGGTGCTCGGTCTGCCGCGCGGCGGCGTCCCGGTGGCCGCCGCGGTGCGTGAGGTGATCGGCGGTGATCTCGACATCCTCTTGGTCCGCAAGCTCGGAGTGCCCTGGCAGCCGGAGCTGGCGATGGGCGCCGTCGGCGAGTACGGCGTGCGGGTGCTGAATCCGGATGTGCTGTCGCACACCGCGGTCTCGCCCCGGCGACTTGCCTCGATCGAGAACGCGGAGCGCGCTGAACTGGAGCGGCGCAGGCTGGTGCTGCGTGGCGACGCGCCACCGGTTGCGCTGGACGGGCGCACGGTGGTGATCGTGGATGACGGGATGGCGACCGGGGCCACCGTCGTGGCCGCCTGCCGTGTGGCGCGTCTGCACCAGCCCGCGCGGATCGTGGCCGCGATCCCGGTCTCCTCCGAGGAGGCGTTGCAGCGCGTCACCGCCGAGGCCGACGAGGTGGTCTGCCCGTGGGTGCCGCGCTCGCTCGGCGGTGTCGGCGCCGCCTACCGTGACTTCCATCAGCTCGCGGACGACGAGGTCACCGCGCTGCTGTGCTGAGCGGGGCTCAGCTCTCGGCGATGCGTTCGCGGCTGCGCCAGCTCCACGTAGCGTCAGCGTTCGCCGCGCGTCGTGGTCTCTACCGGCCGCACATCGCGGTGGATCAGCGCTCTGCGTACGACGTGATGGTGCGCGTGGCCGCGGTGACCATGGGGCGCAGGTGGGCGGCGAACCCTTCCGCTGTCACGGCGACGATGTCGACGTCGGTGCCGGTGCGGACCGCGTATCGCCCGTCTCCGACCACGTCGATCCAGCACAGTACGCCGAACGGGCGCGGCTCGCCCGCACCGCTGCGGGCGGAGACGACGATCTGGCCGATGCCCTCGCGCGGCTGCTTCAGCAGCTTGCGGATTCTGGCCGATGGCGACGGTCCGGCGACGGGGACGGTGACCAGGCCGCGGCTGTCCTCGCCGACCTGGGCACGGAGGGCGGTCAGGCGCGGAAGTGTGCCGGGAGTGTTCTCCGGCAGTGTCGAAACTACACGCGCGGCAAGGCTTTTCGGGCTGCCGACGAACAACCGCACCGCATCGCCGCGGTCCGGGGTCGCGCTTGGACGCTGCGCCGCGACCACCGCGATGTTCCCGCATGCGGCGCCGAGAATCCGGACCGGCCGCGCCGGCGAACTGGGTGCCTGCCCGCCTTCTGCCTCCGGTGTGGGGGGTGGCGCCAGTGGACCACCATCCCAGCGCGGACCCGGTTCGTGCGGGATCGGCACCGGATCCCGCTGCTGACCGAACACCTCGATGCGCAGGTCCGGCTGAGCGAGGATGCGCAGCGCCGCTTCCAGATCCGCGTCCAGCACGCGATCGCACCAGCCGCTGAGCGCGGGTAGTTGCGCGGCGCGCTCGCCGGTGTCGCGCGCGGACAGGCGGATGGCCAGCGGGTAGGGGATCCGATCGCCGTCAGTGCGCGACCAGGCCAGCGCGAACTGGTCCGGGGTCAGCGTCCAGTTCACTCGTACTCGGTCCATTCACCGAGCACGGGCGGTGTCGTCGGATCGAGCGACCCGATCAGTTCGCCGCCGTCGTCGGAGGGCTCGAGGTAAGTCGGGAGGTCGTCGAGGTCGAACTCGTCGTCCTCGTCGTCGACGTGCACGGTTCGTGCGCCCACCGCGTTCGCGGCGACGCTCGAGCCTGGTCTGGGGGTGTCGGTGGTGGCCAGCGCGCCGCCCATCAGACCGCCGACAGCCCCCGCTCCGAGACCGGTGACCGTGTCGTTGCCCGCGTTGTCCGTGCGTCGCTCCTCGCGTTTGCGCTCCTCCGCCGGAGCTGGGTTGCTCGTGCCCGGGGTGGTCGATACGACGATCGGCGCTGGAGTCGCGGCCGTCGTCGTCGTCGGCGCGGGTGTGCTCGTGGCGGGAGCGGTGCGGAGCCGGGTACCTGCCGGGATCACCGACTGTGGAGCCTCGGCGGCGGCAGACGCGACGCGGGGTGCGTTCGTCGGCGTGTCGGCCTGGACGACGGTGTCGGTCGGAGTGGCTCCGGCGGTCGTTGTCGCGGGTGCGGCGGCAGGCGTCTGGTCGGTGGGCGCCCCGTCCGCGCTCGAGTCCGCCGATCTGGTTCCCTGTGCGGGCATGTGGAGCGAAGAAAACTGTGCGTCGAGTGCTTTCGGGCTGGTGCTGGTCACCTCGGCCGCCGACGCACCGGTCGGCGCGCCGGGCGCCACGTCGTCCGCCTCGTCGGCGAACGCGGGGACATCGGTGCCCGTCTGGATGAACACTCCCGCATAGATGTCGTTCATCGCACGCACGACGTCCTGGCGTGCGTGCTCACCCTCCTTCTGTCCGTCGATGTTGCTGGTCGCCTGGGTCGGATCCAGGAGGGCCGCGGCAAGATCCGGCGTGACTCC
This sequence comes from Nocardia sp. NBC_00881, assembly GCF_045207455.1. NCBI lineage: Bacteria > Bacillati > Actinomycetota > Actinomycetes > Mycobacteriales > Nocardiaceae > Nocardia > Nocardia sp. NBC_00881. The sequence goes on along the minus strand of NZ_CP108798.1, from coordinate 4,338,753 downwards.
GGACGGCTCCGACACCGCGGCCCGCAGCGCCTCCGCCGCGTCGCTCGCCTGACCGAGGCGCTGCGAGACCACCGCGAGCACATCGGCGAGGTCCTGGCCGCTCTGCTCGAACACGCGCACCACGGCGACCGCGCTCTCGGCCGCGCCGCCGCGCCAGCCGTCGGCGATGGCGGCGCGAATCTCGGTGTGCGCCTGGAAGATCGCGTCCGCCAGGCCGGCGGCGGAATCGGCCCACGCCTGCTCGCCGCCGGCGAGCACCGCGGGGTTCAGCAGCTGGACTTCGGCGTGGATCTCGGCGTGGGTGAGGTTGTCGAAGATTTCGACGTTCGGCGCGTAGGCGGGGTCGGTGCGCCGGTGCGTGGCCCGCTCGGCGGCGCGCGGCATCTTACGCATGCGTGGCTCCCGTCACGTCGATCCGATCGACCGCCGCGGCGAGGGCGTGGTCGGCACCCTGGTAGGCGGCCGCCGCCGCACGGAAGGTCTGTGCGAGTTCCCTGGCCCCCGTGGCGTATTCCCGCAGCCGGGCGATCGCGCCGTCGGCTTTGCGCTCGAAACCGGCGCGCAGGGCGTCACCGGAGGCGAACCCGCCGAAGCCGGGTAGCGAGGTCGCCGCGTTCAGCACTCGGATCTGCGCTTCGACCTGGTCGGCGAGCTGCTCGTACCGGCGCGCGCACCGTTCGTGTGCGCCGTCCGCCACGAGGAGACCGTCGATCCACAATGTCCCCTCGTCGACCGCCCGATTCAGCGCGGCGACGTCGACACCGGGCGCCGTGACCTCGGCGGGTGGCACTCCGCCGAACCCGTTCTCGTTCGATGGCATGTGCGCCGTCCCCCTTCCTCACCCGAAGCGTGTTCGGTTCACGGATGTCGCGCCGACCCCACGACGACACCCTGCATCCAGTCCGCGATATCAGCAGCGACCCGCGCGTGCACCGGCTCGTGCAGCAGGTCGTGCCCGGCGTCGGTGTACTCCCGCAAATGTACCGATTCGTGGCGGCTAGTCCAGACCCTGATCGCATCGATCGGCGCGCGCCGATCTTCGACACCGTGCACCGCCAACACCGGAAGCCGGCGTGGCAGCGGCGTTCCCGGCGCGCCGGGCGTACCGCCGCCGAGTGCGCGCTTCGGCACGCCGGACAGCACCAGCCCCGCTAGCGTGTTCGTGGGCAGGGCAGGTCGCAGCGGGTAGGCCCGCTCGAGGACGGCCGAATCCGGTGTCGCCTCCGTTGAATCCGGCACCGCGGCGCCGAGCATGCCCAGTGCGGTGACCGCGCCGAGTGAGTGGCCCATCAGGATCAGCGGCGTGTGCGGCTGTGCGGCGCGGGCTAGCTCGACCAGATGCAGCGCGTCGGCTACCAGCTCGACGAGGGTGCCCGGCCGGTCTGCGTCGCCCTCGCTCAGCCCGTGCCCCGAGGTGTCCAACGCCCACATCTGGATGTTGGCAGGTTGCAGGGTGCGGGCGAGACGGTGATAGTGGCCGCTGTGCTGGCCCATTCCAGGCAGCAGAACGACGGTGAGTACCGGGTTTTCGGTCGGCCACCACCGATAGTGCATCCGGCCGCGGGCGCCGTCGAAGAATGGCATTCGTCGATCTTGCCAAAGATCCCGCTGGTCATGGGACGCCACGTGTACTCGGAGAAGCTCGCTACACTGCGCGGCGACCTTCCCCTATCGCCGAGCTGAGGTGCCCGTTGAGAACCTCCCGCCGTCCAGGCGCCTTGCTCCTACCCGCCGCCGTGCTCGCGCTGACCTTCACGTCACCGCCGAGCGCGACCGCCGACCCAGCCGCCTCGATGATCGCCTCCTGCGCGCCCGCCGCGTCCGCGACCGCGGTGCCCGCCGGGCTGCCGTTGCTCGACTGGTCGGAGAACGTGGGGTACGACGCGCAGGGCAACTTGTGGGTTTCTCGTCTTTACCGCAACGAGGTTCAACGCTACGACTCGGCGGGTACGCTTACCGCGACCGTCCCGGTCGAATTTCCAGGAGCGGTCCGGCTCGGTCCGGACGGACTCCTCTACGTCGTCTATGGCGACACTCCCACCAGCGTTGTTCGGCCCGGCGGTGTAGTCCGCTTCGTCCCCTCGGACGCCGTGCCGAAACCCGAGGTGTTCGTCGCCGGGTTCACCATGCCGAACGGCGCCGCGTTCGACCCGAGCGGCAACCTCTACGTCGCGACCATGTCCGGCGTGGTTCGGGTCCGTTCCGACGCCGGCGTCGACATCGCGTGGGGCGAGTCGGTGGCCGGGCTCGCCGCCAACGGCGTTGCCGAGTACGACGGCGTGCTGTACGTGACCACCAACGGCGGCCCGCTCGGCCGGATCGTCCGCGTCCCGATCGCCGCGCCCGCCGATCGCAGCACTGTCGCCGATCTGTCCTCGCCGTTGCCCGGTCTGCCGGATTTCGCCGACGACCTCCTGGTCGACCCGGCCGGCATCCTCTACGTGACGACTCTCGCGGGCCAACTTGTCCGGGTCGATCCGACGAGCGGTGCCGCGTGCGTGGTCCTCAGCGGCCAGCCGATGACCGCGGTCGTCGCCGTACCTGGACACCCGGACGAATTGCTCGCGGGCACTGAAAGTGGCGCTCTCCTGCGCATCCGCCTGTCCCGCTGATGAACCGCCCACCTCGTCGTCACTCGCGCCCGCCGCCGGCGCAGAGGTCATACGCCGTGTGCTGACACCCAGTGGATCGACCGTCCACTGACCGACAACGCTATGCGCGACATGTACCGGCGCTGATGCCCAGCGCACAGATGACGGGGTGGTCGAAGCCGAATCGCCGGATCACGTACCTATAGAGCTGCCGCGCACCGGTTCCTCGGTGCGCGGCACTCCGAGACGTGCGCGGCTTTCCTCAGCTGTTCAGCTGGTTGTTCTGAGGACCTGGGTCCGGTCACGATCGGCGCCCGCCGGACTCAACCTGCGCACTCGGTGGCGAGCGCTGGTGATCGGCTCGATTCGGTCATCGAGTTCGTGTGGTGGCGGTGTTCGGCGGCGTGTTTGTGGCGACCGCGTGTTTGATGCGGAGTGCGACCGCGCGCAATCGCTCGATCAGCTCCGGTGGTTCGTGTACCCGGAAGTCCACCCCGAGGCCGATCAATCTGTGCGCCAACCAGTCCGGTGAATCATCCCGCACGGTATCGATTCGGCAGGAGTGCGCATCGATCGCGACGACTTCATCCTCGCTGTCGCCCAGGCGCCCCGCGATCTGCTCGGCAGGGGCGTCGATGGTCAGTCGCAGTCGGAATGCCGGTGTGCCCCAGTCGGTCCGTTGGCCGACGACATAGGCGGCGGCGTCGGCGGCGGGCAGGGCGCGCGGGGTGAAGCGGGCAGCGGTGGGCTGTGGCTGGTCGATCCGGTCGACACGGTAGGCCCGCCAGTTGTCGCGGTCGATGTCATAGCCGACCAGGTACCAGCGCCGCAGGACGGGCACCAGGCCCACCGGCTCAGCGTTGCGCCTGCTTTCGGTGCCGGACCCGTCGCGGTAGGCGAAGCGCACACGCTCGCAGTTGGTTACGGTCGCGGCGAGCGTGGTGAGTACCTCCGGGTCCACGGTGGGCCCGTTGTCGGTCGGTGCGCTCAGTGCGGTGCCGAATACCCGCACCTTGCGACGCAACTTCACAGGTAGCACCTGCTCCAGCTTCGCAAGTGCCCGCACCGACGCTTCTTCGATCCCGACCACGGCGGACCCGGCGGCGGCGCGTAGCCCGACCGCGATGGCGACCGCCTCGTCGTTCTCGACCAGCAGCGGCGGCAGAGCCGACCCGGCCTTCAGTCGGTAGCCGCCCGTCGCGCCCATCGTCGCCGTGACCGGATACCCGAGCTCGCGCAACCGGTCGATATCGCGGCGCACCGTGCGGTCGGTGACGCCGAGGCGTTCGGCAAGCTCGCTGCCCGGCCATTCGCGCGGAGTCTGCAGCAGCGACAGCAAGCTCAGCAGACGAGCGGGGACGTCGTTCATGATTCCGAGAATTCCAGATAAATAGGACACGGGCTGTCCTACATCGTCCTTACCGTGGTTTTGGATCGCAAACCTACCGGCAAGGAGTCCCACTGGTGACCAGCAACTCCGCTGACATCCGCCCGTTTCGCATCCAGATCCCGCAAGCCGATCTGGACGACCTGCACGACCGGCTCGCCCGCACCCGCTGGTCGGCGCAGTTGCCCGGCGAAGGCTGGGATCGCGGCATCCCGGTCGACTACCTGAAGGAGCTGGCCGAGTACTGGCGGACGGAGTTCGATTGGCGCGCAGAGGAAGCGGCGCTCAACGAGTTTCCCCAGTTCACGACGCGGATCGATGGTCTCGACCTGCATTTCCTGCACGTGCGCTCGCCGGAGCCGGACGCGACGCCGCTGATTCTGACCCACGGCTGGCCGAACTCGTTCGTCGAATTCACCAAGACCATCGGCCTGCTGGCCGATCCCCGGGCCCACGGCGTCGACCCCGCGCAGGCGTTCCACGTCGTGGTGCCGTCGGTCCCCGGGTTCGCCTTTTCCGAGGGCCCGCACGAACTCGGGATGACGCCACGCAAGGTGGCGCAGATGTGGCTGGTGCTGATGGACCGACTCGGGTACCCCCGTTTCGGCGCGCAGGGCGGGGATCTCGGCGCCTACGTCGCACCGGAACTGGCGATCGCGGCGCCGGACCGCGTGATCGGCGTGCACCTCGACGGCGGTGTCGGGATGCCGACCGAGGCCGACGTGCCCACCATGACGCCGGACGAACGCGTCGAGTGGGACCTCATGCAGAAGTGGATGACCGGTGTGAACCACCACGTACTGCTGCACGCCGCACCGCAGACCTTCGCGCACGCCTGGACCGACTCGCCGGTGGGTCTGCTCGCCTGGCTGATGCACAAGTTCACCGAGTTCACCCCTTTGGCCGACCGCGCCGAGGACGCGATAGACCGCGACCACCTGCTGACCAATGTCAGTCTGTACTGGTTTACCAATACCGTGGCCTCGTCGTCCTGGCCGATGTACAACGGTCTCGGTGATGGTGGGTTCGCGTGGCCGAAGGGTCAGAAGCTGGTTCCCACCGGCACCTACGGCGGTGGCTCCGCGCTGATGCGCCGACTGGCCGAGCGGGACAACACCATCGTGCACTGGCCGGAGGGCAACACCGGCAATCACTTCGTCGCGATGGAACTTCCGGCCGCGCACGTTGCCGATATCCGAGCGTTCTTCGCTGTTCTTCGGTGAGTACGCGCGAGCGGCACCGCCCGCGGTGATCCCGGAGCGTGCCGAGACGTCGTCAGCGAGCGGGTTCGGCCTGCTCCTCGGCCCCGGCAGGCGCACTCGGTGCGGTTTCGGGTGCGGGCGCGGGACCGACCTCGGTGCCGTTGGGGCCCGGTGTGATCAGGCCCGGTGTGCGAGGCGGCGGCGCGGCGGGGACGCCGACCGGCTTGTCCGGGACCACGAAAAGGCCCACCGTCGGCGTCATCACACAGTGTGCGAACGGGTAGTCGATGATGCCCCACATCGAGGCGATGACAGTGCCTGGACCACTGTTGACCGTCCTGGACAGTGACGGCTGGCGGTACTCGGTCAGGTCGTCGAGCGGGGCGATGCCGCTGGCGCCGGTGTTCACGTTCACCCACGCGACGACGAGGCCCGAGGCCAGCGGCGCGCCGGAGTGCGAGGGGGTGGCGCTGAACCGCAGCGTGCCCGCCGCGACGTTCAGGTCCGGCGTGGTGCCCGGCCCGTCGGTGGTCGCGGCGGCGATGATCGTGGTGATGGGGCCGTTGCTGCCGCAGCCGAAGGTCGGCGCAGCGTAGGCGAACGGTGTGAATACGCTCGAGACGTGGCGCAGCTCCGCGACGTCGACCAGGGTGGTGTACCGCGTGAGCGCGTCGACGCCCGCCTGCGCGGCGGGGTCGGGCGGGGCGATCTCGGTGAGGTGGCCGAGCCCCGAGTCCAGCGGTGTCCGTGTTTCGTCAGCGGCGGCCGTGCCGGAGAAGGTCAGAACCGCCCCGATGCCGAGAGCTGTCGCAGCCGTGATGGCGCGTGCGATGGTTCTGCCGTTCACTAGCTCTCCTCGATACCGAACCTTTCGGGGTCCTCGACCCATGACCAGCAACGTACCAGCTCGTCGGTTCTGTCGCCCGAGGGTAGCGGGGCGTCGGTAGCCGACGGCAGAAGCGGGTCCATCACGCGGCACGAATACGCGGGACCTACCGATGTGATCCAGTCGCCGATGTGGGATTACCGAAGGGTAGGTTGGAGCGGGAAGTACGAGACACGCTGGGAGATGCGTATGAAACTATCCTTGTCCCCCGAAGACGTCGCCTTCCGCGACGAACTGCGTAATTTCTATCGGACCGAGATTCCGGCCGACATCCGCGAGCGCGTCCGGAACGGCCATGAGCTGTCCCGCGACGACATCGTCACCGCGAACAAGATCCTCAACGACCACGGCCTGGCAGTGCCGAACTGGCCCGTCGAGTGGGGCGGCAAGGACTGGACGCCGATGCAGCGGCATATCTGGCAGGACGAGATGCAGCTCGCCTCGGTGCCCGAGCCGCTGACGTTCAACGCGCAGATGGTCGGCCCGGTGATCGCCCAGTTCGGTTCGCAGGAGTTGAAGGAGCGGTTCCTCCCTGCCACCGCCGCGTTGGACATCTGGTGGTGCCAAGGCTTCTCCGAGCCCGACGCCGGTTCCGACCTGGCCGCACTGCGGACCACCGCGGTCCGCGACGGCGACTCTTACATCGTCAACGGTCAGAAGATCTGGACCACGCTGGCCCAGTACGCGGACTGGATCTTCTGTCTGGTCCGCACCGACCCGAACGCGCCGAAGAAGCAGGCGGGCATCTCGTTCCTGCTGTTCGACGTGAAGTCGCCCGGCGTCACCATCCGCCCGATCAAGCTGATCGACGGCGGGTACGAGGTGAACGAGGTCTTCTTCGAAAACGTCCGGGTACCCGCCGATCAGCTGGTCGGCGAGGAAAATATGGGCTGGACCTACGCCAAGTTCCTCCTCGGCAACGAGCGCACCGGCATCACCGGCGTCGGCCGTACCAAGGTCAAGATCGGCGTCGCGAAACAGTACGCGGCGCAGATCAGATCGGGCAGCGGCACGCTCCTGGAGGACCCGGTGTTCGCGGCGCGGGTCGCCGAGCTGGAGAACGAACTGCTCGCGTTGGAGCTCACCCAGCTGCGTGTGGTCTCCAACTCCTCGGACGGCAAGCCGAATCCGGCTTCGTCGGTGCTCAAGCTGCGCGGCTCCGAGCTGCAGCAGGCGGCCACCGAGCTGCTGGCCGACATCGCGGGACCGGATGCCATTCCGGTGAACGCGGACGACATCGCCTCGCCCGGCTGGGCGCAGCGCAGCGGCCCCGCTTACCTGAACTACCGCAAGACAACCATCTACGGAGGCTCCAGCGAGGTGCAGCGCACCATCATCGCCTCCACGATCCTCGGATTGTGAGGCGACACCATGGATTTCGATCTCACCGATGAGCAGGTCATGCTCCGGGACACGGTCCGCGACCTGCTCGCGCACAGCTACGACGCCGAGTCGCGGCTGAAGGTTACCGATTCCGAGCTCGGCTGGAGCCGCGACGTATGGCGCCAGCTCGCCGATCTCGGCGTGCTCGGGCTGAGCTTCAGCGAGGAGGACGGCGGTGTCGGCGCTGGTCCGGTGGAAACGATGGTGGTGCTGGAAGAGGTCGGCCGCAGGCTCGTGCCGGAGCCGATCCTGGACGCGGTGCTCGTGCCCGGCGGGCTCGTCGCCAGGGCGGGCAGCGCTGAACAGCGGCAGCGGATCCTGCCGGAGGTCGCCGCGGGCACGAAGCTGCTCGCCTTCGCACACGCCGAGCCGGGTGTGCGCTGGCCGTCCACCGAGCTGGCGACCACCGCTGCGGCGGCCGTGCCGATGGCGTCGTCCGCGGGGTCCGTCGCTACCGCCGCGGGGGGTTCTTACGAGCTGACCGGCGTCAAGAACCCGGTCCCGCACGGCGGTAGCGCCGACGAGCTCGTGGTCAGCGCCGCGCTGCCGGCTGGCGGGATCGGGCTGTTCTTGGTCGCGTCGGACGCCACCGGCGTGGTCCGCAAGCCCTACCGCACGGTGGACGGTCAGCGCGGTGCGCAGGTGGAGCTGGACAAGGCGCCCGCCGAACGTCTCGGCGGCGCGGACGCCACGGAGACGGTCGCGTCGGTGCTGGGGCACGCGCAAGCCAGCCTGTGCGCGGAATCGGTCGGCGCGATGGCGGAGGCGCTCCGGCTGACCACCGAATACCTCCGGCAGCGCAAGCAGTTCGGTGTCACGCTGTCGAAGTTCCAGACGCTCACCCAGCGCGCGGCCAACATGTACGTTTCGCTGGAGCTGGCGCGCAGCATGAGCCTGTATGCCACGGCATCGCTGGTGGACGGAGTCTACGACCCCGTGATCGCGTCCCGTGCGCGCTTGCAGGTCGGCCGCGCGGCGCGGCACATCGGGCAGGAAGCGATTCAGATGCACGGTGGTATCGGCGTCACCGCCGAATATCCGGTCGGCCACTATGTGGCCCGGTTGACCGCGATCGAGCGCACGCTGGGTGGCGGGCTCGAGCATCTGCGAGTGCTCAGCGCTCGGGTCGGCGACTACGAGCTGGCCGAACTGTAGGGCCGACGCGGTGGTGTGTGCGCGCCGCGCGCGCCACCGCGGGTCACTCGTTCGCGGCCGGCTCGTTCGGCGTCATCACGGGCGGCTCGACCGCGGCCGGTCGTGTGCTGATCGGCGGCCTCGAGTCCTCGGGTGCCGCGCCGTCGTGCAGTATCCGCGGCGAGGACTCGGCAGAGGTGGTGGTGGTGCTGCTGAAGCCCGAGAACGGCGTGGCTGGGCGTTGCTGGTACGGCGCGATCTTCCAGGTCGGCGAGGGCGGGATGATCACTCTCGGCGTCGTCGAGCCGGTGGAGCCCTCGTGGGCCGCGGGCTCGACGTACTCACCAGCCTTCAGCGGCGGCGGTGGGACATAGGTGTCGTGCCTGCCTACGCCGCATGCGCCGATGAGAACGAGTCCGATGGAAACTGCTCCCGCGGCGATCGCCGGACCGGCGATCTTGGCCCTGCTGTTCTCCATCGGTAACAACTCCTCGTGGGTATCGAGTGGCCTCACCTTACTCGAGGCCGGTCGGCCAGGCGAGGCAAGTGGTCACTGGAAAGGCGCCGGGCGGCGCGTTAAAACAGTCCTGATTCAGATATCGAATTGATCTCGTCGGCGTGTCGCGGGCACGTGTCGCTATCATCCGACGTGCCGGAGTCGTAGCGTGTGTGAGCAAAGTTACGCGTGAGACGCCTGTATCAGGATGAGAGACACGTTGTGTGAGAACGTGAAAGCGGTTCTCTGACCGGCGTCATCGAGGAGTAGATGATGGGAGCTTACTCGACAACATCGCGGCGCAGGTCTTCCCGCGCCACGGAGGATGCGGTGTCGGCAACTGCACAGCATCTGGAGTCGAACCAGCCGGCGCACGCGCTGTCCACGATTGTGTCGCGGACCCTTGCCTGGTTGATCTTTGTCGGCGGTATCGCCGGGGCGGTCCTCGGTATCGCCGGCTTGCACGTCGAAATCACCGTTGCCGGTCTCATTCTCGCGTGCACCGCGGGACTGGTCCTGCTCAAACTCCGCACGGGTGGCAGCGAAGCCGACTGAAACGACCGGTCGGTCGCGCGCTGTGCCCGAGAAACCGGCGCGCACAACACTTCAGGCACTTACCGTTGTCCGCATGAAGGTCCAGATCACCACGGACGTCGACGAATTCCGCTCGCGCGCGGAGTCGTTTCTGCACCGTGATCCGCTGCGACACACTGTGATCACAACGACCATCGCGAATCGCGTCGCGGGCATCGACTCCGCTGCCGAGCCCTCGCGGTTCCTGTCCGTGCACGCCGAGGACGCCTCCGTGGTGGGTGCAGCCATGCGCGTGGCCGGTCGTGAACTGTATCTCGGCGAGCTACCTCCGGACAGCGTGGCCGAGGTGGTCGAGGCGCTGGCTGAGGTGGTCCCCGAAAGCGGGGGCGTCGAGGGCGTCGTCGGCGAGGCCACCGCCTTCGCCCAACACTGGTGTAAGTTGCTCGGCACGGGTTTTCACGAGGCCTACACCGTCCGGCTGCACCGTCTGGGCGGGTTGCGCGTCCCCGACGCTTCCGGAATCCCGCGCCCCGCAGTCGCATCCGACATCCCGCTGTGCGTGGACTGGCTCGCGGCCATGCGCGCTGAGTCCGGGATGCCGCCACCCGGACTGAACGAGGCCGCGATCCGGCGCCGCGTGGCGGCGGGCCGCTGGTGGCTGTGGGAACGGGCCGGCGAGTCGGTGAGCCTTGCCGCCCATCAGGTTCCCGTGCACGGCTGGTCGCGGATCGGACCGGTCTACACCCCACCCGACGCGCGCGGCCACGGCTACGCCAGCGCCGTGACCGCGCACGTGGCGCAGCTCCTGAGAGGCGACGGCCTAGACGTCTGCTTGTTCGCCGACACCGCCAACACCACGGCCAACCGGATCTACCGAACCATCGGTTTCCACCCGACCCACGACTTCGTGCACTACGTCTTCGACTAGCCAGGTGCCGGGCTCGTCCGGTTGGCGCGCAGCGCGGCGGTGAACCACGCGAACACCGGCGCGAGGCTCGGTGGTGCGGGCCAGCCGTTGACGGCCGCGAGCAGCTGCCAGTAGTGCTCCACCCGCGGATCGTTCGCCACTTCGAGCCGCTCCAGCATCCAGCCGCGCAGCGCGTCGTCATCGCTCTTGGCGAAGGTCGCGGCGTATTGGGCGGCGAGGTCGGTGACCACCGCGGTCGCCGCGGGAGAATCGGGTGCGATGCCCTCGTCGAGAGCCGCGCCGACCCGCCCACGCACGGCCTCGGTCAGATCGTGGTGTAGTCCGGTCTTGTCGCCGTCGGCGCGCTCGCGGGCCTGGTACTCGGCCATCCGCCGGCTCGCCGCGCGAAAGTCGGAGTCGCTGGTCAGTTCCGCGAGCTGGACCCACGCGGCGACTTGCTCCGGCGTCGGGTCGTCCGGCAGTTCCGGCAGCGACGAGCGGATCAGCTCGGCCATCTCCGGATTGGCGTCCACGCCGCCGAAGGTGGCGTCGACGAAATCCTCGATGAGACGGCGGCGTTCCTCGGCCGACAGGGTGACGAGCTTGTGCATGAGATCCAACTCCTCAGGGGTTGAGCCCGGCCCGGCCACCGCGCGCAGCACCGCCCGCCGCAGGCGCAGGATCCGGATCTGGGTATCGAGGGCATCGGCGTGGGCTGCGGCAACCTCGGCCACCGAGAGCTCGTGTGCGAGCACACGGCGGACGGTGGCCAGGTCGAGGCCGAGATCGCGTAGCGTCCGCACCAGATCCAGCTGCGCGAGCGCGCGGACGTCGTACAGGCGGTAGCCGGTCGGGCTGTATTCGGTGGGCAGGACGATCCCCTTGTCGGCGTAGAACCGGATCGTCTTGACGCTGAGACCGGTTCGCTCGGCCACGGCTCCGATGGTGAAGCGGGTGTCGTCCATGTCCCTACCTTGGGGTCTCCCCCAGGGGGACACGCAAGCGCTCAGGTCCACCGGGACAGTCACGGATGCCGGGACAGGGCCACCGATCCCATCCTCACCGAGTAGGCGCTCGAATGTATCCGGCGAGACCGCACCGGGTGCATGGCATGTATCAGTGCAGCGGCGCCGAGCGCCACCATCGCAACAGCTCGTCGATGGTGGTGGAGCTGAAGCCGTCGGTGTACATCAGGAACTGGGTCCGATCCGGGTCGCCGGTGAACGCGGTGACCATCTTGGCGCCGTCGTCCACATACTTGTAGTTGGTGTAGGACTTTCCGGCGTTGCTGTCGGTCGATTTGGTGGCCTGCGCGGGCAGCCCCTTCAGCACGTTCTGCACGGCGGCGGGTGTCTTGTAGGCGTAGATGCGGTAGTACGGGTCCTTGTTGTTGCCGCCCTTGAAGCAGCGCCACTGCGCGGCCCAGTCGCCGAAGTCCGGTTCGCCCTTGGACGGTGACGGCGGCGAGCTAGCCGAGGCCAGCCAGCATTCGGCGCCGTTGTATCCAGCCTCTTCGGTCTTGGTCGCGGGCACCATCCTGGGGAACTCCGCGCTGATCGACTCCGCGGTCGCGCCGACGCTGTTCGGCTGCACTGTCGAGGTGGTCGTACTGCTGCCGTTGTTCGAGCTCGAGTTGGTGACCACGCCGATGATGCCGAGCACCATCAGGATCAGCACGACGGCGCCCACCGAGACGCCGACGATCAAACCGGTGTTCTTCTTGCGCGGCGGTCCGGCCGACAGATGCGTGGGCACGCCGCGCGGCGGAGCGGGCGGCGCGGTGAACGCGGAGAACCCGGACTGCCGGGTATAGGGGTTGGCGGGCGTCGGCTGCGGCGCGGGGCCGGTGCGCGGCGGCTGGTTCACCATCGTCGCCGGCGGCGGCGTCGGCGACGATGTGGATACGGCAAGCTGATTGGGTCCGCTGGTCTGTGGGCCGGGGCTGTGCGCCATCGGGAAAGGCATGCCGGCGACCGGGATATGCGGTCCGCTGATTGGCCCCGGGCCGGTCGTCGGGCGCGGTCCGCCGGTGACCGGACGGGGACCACCCACCACCGGCATCGAGGGCACGCTCGGAGTGGTCAGCGTGTGCTTGGCGGCTGCGGCGAACTCCGCGCAGCTGGCGTATCTGTCGTCGGGGCGCTTGGCCATCGCCCTGGCCAGCACGCCGTCCAGCGCGTAGGACAGGCCGGGGCGGACGCTGCTCAGCGCGGGCGGCGCGCCTTGCAGATGCCCCTGGATCACCGTCGCGGGGTTCGTCGCCTTGAACGGGCCGGTGCCGGTGAGCAGCCAGAACAGCGAGCAGGCCAGCGAGTACTGGTCGGACCGGTGGTCGAGCGAGGCGCCGGTGAGTTGTTCGGGCGAGGCGTAGGCGAGAGTCGCGGTGAAGGTACCGGTCTGGGTGAGATGACCGGTGTCGTCGCGCAGCCGCGCGATGCCGAAGTCCGTGAGATACACCCTCTCACCGCGGCCCGCGCCGGAGCGGGCGAGCAGGATGTTCGCGGGTTTCACATCCCGGTGCAGCACGCCGCTGCCGTGCGCGTAGTCCAGCGCGTCCGCGGTCGCTTCGACGATCTGCACCGCGCGTTCGGGCGGCAGCGACTTCGTCTCCACCGAGGCGGCGTCGATGCCGTCGATGTACTGCATCGAGATCCACAGCTGCTCATCATCGAGCCCGCGGTCGTAGACCGTGACAATGTTCGGGTGATCGAGCTGGGCGACCAGATCCGCCTCCCGTTCGAACCGCGCCCGCACCTCCTTGTCGAAGAACATCTCCCGGTTCAGCAGCTTCAGCGCCGTCATCCGCGGCAGCCGCGGATGTTTCGCCAGGTATACCGAACCCATGCCACCACGACCCAGTTGCCGCTCGATGACATAGCCGGCGAAAATGTCACCGCTGGCCAGCATGACCGCTCCACTTCCCGCCGCCCGCCGGGACCCACCGGCGAACAGGCGTACAGCATAAGAACACGCGATCCGGGACGGGCCCGACCACGGAAAACATCGAAACCATAGCAGCTATTACGCAGCTCCCGGTCGCCCGTCGAACGGGGGTGGCGAGGGCGACAGGCCTACCGGCGGAGGCTGCGGGTCTGTGGACAGACTTCATCCAACTGCTCCTATTAGGCTGACCATTATGCGCATTGGAGCACATGTCCGGCTCGACAGCGATCCGATCGGCTTCGGTGAAAAACTGGGCGCCGACGTCATCCAGCTGTTCGTCGTCGATCCCCGGGGCTGGGACAAACCCACCCCCCATCCGCGCACCGAGGAGATCCGCGCGAGTCCGATCGACGTGGTGGTGCACTCCTCCTACCAGATCAACGTGGCGAGCCTGAACAACCGGCTGCGCATGCCCTCGCGCAACGCGGTCGCGCAGCAGGCGAAGGCTGCCGCGGAGCTCGGCGCGCTCGGCCTCGTGGTGCACGGCGGGCACGTGCGCTCCGACGCCGAGCTGGAGACCGGAGTGGACAACTGGCGCAAGCTGTTCGAACGCCAGCAAGACAAGGGTGGCTTCGCGGTGCCGATCCTGATCGAGAACACCGCGGGCGGCAGTCACGCCTTGGCGCGGCACTTCGATTCGATCGCCCGGCTGTGGGACGCCGTCGGCGACTACGGCGCCGGCTTCTGCCTGGACACCTGCCACGCCTGGGCGGGCGGTGAGGAACTGGTCGGCGTCGTCGACCGAATCAAGGCGATCACCGGGCGGATCGACCTGGTGCACCTGAACTCCTCGCGAGACGCGTTCAACTCCGGTGCCGACCAGCACGCCAACTTCGCCGACGGCACCATCGATCCGCAGCTGCTCGCCGAGGTGTGCAAGACGGCGGACGCCCCGGTGATTCTGGAGACCCCCGCCGAAGGCGTCGCGGACGATCTGGCCTACCTGCGCGAACACTGCGTTTGATCTGCGGCGCTGCGAACGGTGCTCGCCATCGGGTGACCAGCCGCGCAAGCTGACCCGCATCACCCTGGCGGGCGGTATCCCCGTCGGGGTGGACGGCGCCGCGAGCACCGTCATCGTCGGCGGCGCCGAGCACTACTCGATCGTTGAGGACACGTAGCTGCTCGCGTCGTAGTCGGCACCGCATGGTTGTCGCGGTGGGGGAGCCAACTGCAGTAGTCGCGGGGCCGGGCGGGTACCGAACGAGGCGGGGAATCGCGAAGCCGGGCGATGTCGCGCTGCCGGGTGGCGGGCGCGCCCGGGTGACGGTGTGGGTTTCCGGCTCGGTCGCGGTAAGGCCGGGCTTGCCGACCGGGCCAGGGGCATCGCCCACCGTTGCCGAGCCGTGAGGTCGCGCCTAGGCCGTTCGTGGCATGGTCCACACTTGTGATCATGAGTATTCGGCCGCTGGACGGGGTGCGCGTCCTGGAACTCGGCAACTACATCGCCGCGCCGACCGCCGGGCGAATCCTCGGCGACTTCGGTGCCGAGGTGATCAAGGTGGAACGGCCGAAAGCCGGTGATGAGCTGCGCAACTGGCGGCTCTACGGCGGCGACACCTCGATGCTCTATCGGACCATCAACCGCAACAAGAAGTCCATCACGCTGGATCTGCGCAGCGAGGTGGGGCGCCGCATCGTGCTCGACCTGATCCGGCGGTGTGATGTGCTGCTGGAAAACTTTCGGCCCGGCATGCTGGAGAAGTGGGGCCTGGGGCCTGCGGTGCTGAACGAGGCGAATCCGGACCTCGTGATCACCAGAATCTCCGCCTACGGGCAGACCGGGCCGCTGTCCGCGCGTCCCGGGTTCGCCGCCGTGGCGGAGGCGGTCGGCGGCCTGCGCGAGCTGGTGGGCGACCCGGATCGTCCTCCGGTGCGCACCGGGGTCTCGATCGGCGATTCCATCGCGGGCATCTACGCCGCCTTCGGCACCGTGATGATGCTGTTCCAGCGCGAACGCCGCGCCGCGCAAGAGGCGACGATCCCCCTGCCAGAGCGTGTGGTCGACGTGGCGCTCAACGAGGCGATCCTGTCCGTGATGGAGTCGCTGGTGCCGGACTACCTCGCCTACGGCATCCAGCGTGAACGCGTCGGCGGCCGGATGGAGGGCATCGCGCCGAGCAACGCCTACCCGTGTGGTGACGGAACCAGCATCATCATCGGCGGCAACGGCGATGCCATTTTCCGGCGCTATATGGCGGTCATCGAGCGCCCGGACCTGGCCGCCGACCAGGAGCTCCAGGACAACGCGGGCCGCTGGCGTCACCGTGAGCGGCTCGACGCGGCGATCGGCGAGTGGACGATCCGGCACACCCGCGCCGAGGCGCTGAAACTGCTGGAGGCGGCGGCTATTCCGTGCGGCCCGATCTATACCGCCGCCGACATCGTGGGTGACGAGCAGTACCGGGCGCGCAACATGATCCAGCCGTTCGCGGTGGATGTCGGTGCGCCGGAACCGAAGACGGTCGGCTTCCCCGGCATCGTCCCGGTGATCGGTGAACAGTCCCTGCCCATCCGCAATGTCGGGCCTGATCTGGGAGAGCACACCCGAGAGGTCCTGTCGGGATTGCTCGGCATGAGCGAAGCCGAGATCGATGCGTTGGAGGTGTGATGAGACACAGTCACCCAGCGCTCATCGAGCCCGACCGGGTGCGGGTGTCCCGCGAGACACAGGAGGCGCAATGAGTACGCAACGACAAGACCGTCGGCGACCCCAGGGTCGCGGCGCACGGGAACTGCGTTCACCGGGCAGCAGCAGGCCCGCGGTGCAGCCGAATTCGACTGGGGCGAGCGAGAAACCGTGGGGTGGCGTGATGTGTGGACGCCGCAAGGCGAGCGGGCAGTGATGACCGCGCCGGTGCTGCGCGACGTGACGCTGCGTGACGGACTGCAGCTCACCGGCAAACTGCTGTCGGTGGAACGGAAGGTGGACGTCGTGCGCCGCCTGCTCGCGCTCGGGGTGCCCGCGTTGGAAATCGGCTCTATGGCGCGGCCGGACTTGGTCGCGCCGATGGCGAACACGATGGAGCTCGTCGCCGAGCTGACTCCAGAAGAGTTGGAACGCTGTTGGGTATGGGTGGCGACACCGAGGCACGTCGAGAAGGCGGCCGCGGCGGGGGTGCGCAACTTTCAGTACTGCTTTTCGGTGTCGGACGCGCACAACAGGGCGAACATCGGGCGCGACACGGAGGACAGTGTCGCCGTGCTGCCGGACGCGGTGCGATTGGCCAGGGCGGTGGACGGGTCGATTCAGCTGTGTCTGGCAACGGCTTTCACTTGTCCGTTCGACGGGCCGACCGATCCGGAGCGGGTGCTTGCCATCGCCCGCGACCCGCGTACCGAGGGTACGGAAGATATCGTCATCGCCGACACGCTCGGACAGGCGTATCCGGGACAGGTCGCGGCGCTGGTCGCGGCGGTGCGAGACCGAACCCCGCAGCGGCGCATCGTCTTCCACGGCCACGACACCTGGGGGATGGGCGTGGCCAACACCCTGGCCGCCGTCGCCGCGGGCGCGGACATGGTCGACGGGGCGCTCGGCGGCCTCGGCGGCTGCCCCTTCGCGCCGGGTGCGAGTGGCAACACTTCTTCCGAGGACATCCTCTTCGCGACGCGACCGGAGTGGTTCGACCCCGCGACGCTGGCCGCGCTGGTCGCGCTGTCGGAGGAGTTGCTCGTCGAACTCGGCGAACCCAACCGTTCCCGTGCCGTGGAGGGCGCGCGGTCGAAGGCGTCGGCCTTCGAGTGGGTCGTCGAGCGGGCTCTCACCTAGCCGGATCGGTGGCCACCCCACACAACCACACGGCTCCCGCTTCCGAGCTGAGCGAGACCAAGCATGGCCGCGAACACCCAGCGGCGCAGACGTTGCAGCACAAACACAGCCCGGAATATCGACAGACGGCAAACCCCCGATGCGCGGATTGCAACCTACGTAACCACATCAGCCTGACTCCCATTTCCGAGCGAAGCGAGACCAAGCATGGCCCGTTCGCGAGCCATAAGGGGGCCGCGAACACGCCGCGGCGCAGCCGCGGCAAATAGACACAAGCACTTCCCTGATGGCACATGGGCGCGAACCCGGTAAGACTGGACGGCATGACTTCGCAAGCCATGCACGCCGACGCCGCCGAGGCGGTGGCTCAGACCGATGTCGCCGCCCGCGCAATCGAACTGACCAAGGTCTACGGTTCGGGAGATACCCAGGTCAGGGCATTGGACGGAGTGTCGACCGAGTTCGCGAAGGGGGAGTTCACCGCGATCATGGGCCCGTCCGGTTCGGGTAAGTCGACCCTGATGCATTGCTTGGCCGGACTCGACAGCCCCAGCTCTGGGGCCGTGCGTATCGGGGACACCGACCTCACCACCTTGTCCGACAAGCAGATGACGCGGCTGCGCAGGGACCGGATCGGGTTCGTTTTCCAGGCTTTCAACCTGGTCCCGACGCTCACGGCGTTGGAGAACATCACGCTGCCGCTGGACATCGCGGGGCGTAAGCCGGACCAGGACTGGCTGGACACCGTCCTGAAACGGCTCGGGCTGACTGATCGGCTCACCCACCGTCCCAGCGAACTGTCCGGCGGGCAGCAGCAGCGGGTGGCGTGCGCGCGGGCACTCGCGGGCAAACCGGAGATCATCTTCGGCGACGAGCCGACCGGCAACCTGGACTCACGTGCCTCTGAGGAGGTGCTGTCGATCCTCCGCGCCGCGGTGGACGAGTTCGGGCAGACGGTTGTCATCGTCACGCACGAGCCGCACGCGGCCGGGTTCGCCGATCGAGTGATCTTCCTCGCCGACGGACGCATCGTGGACGAGATGCGCGATCCGACCGCGGACACCGTGCTCGACCGGATGAAGGCGTTGGAGCAGGCGTGATAGTGATGGCCGGTAGTCCGATGCGCAAGGTGGCGCTGCGCAATCTCGCCGCGCATAAAGTCCGCTTGGCCCTGACCCTGTTGTCGGTGGTGCTCGGCACCGCCTTCATCGCAGGCTCGTTCGTGTTCACCGACACGCTGCAGCGCACCTTCGACGGGATCTTCGCCAGCCAGGCCAAGGGCGTCGATGTTCGGGTGAGCCCGAAAGAGCGTCAGGCGCAAGGCATTCCGAACAATGTGGTGGACGAGCTCGCGAAGTACCCCGGTGTCCGCACGGTAGCGCCCAGTGTGAACGGCCCCGTGGTGCTGCTCGATCCCGCGGGCAAGAAGGCGGTGCAGACCGGCGGAGCGCCCAGCATCGGCCAGTCGTACCTGCCACCGGAGAAGGCGGTCGCGGAGCCGGACAAGTTCGTGCAGGGCGTCCCGCCCGCCCGGCCCGGTGAGATCGCGCTGAACACCGGTGGGGCCGAGCGGGCCGGGCTGAAAATCGGTGATCGGACCAAGATCCTTATTCCGTCGCTGCCCGACCCCATCGAGGTGACCCTGACCGGCATCTACGAAGTTAGTTCGGATACCGGCGGTTTCATCGCCGTGCTGTTCGACGACGCGCAGGCGCGCAAGTTGTTCACCGACGGCCTGCACGTCGCCTACGTGGACCTGGCGGCGTCCGGGATACCTGGCGACGAGCTGCGCGACAATCTGGCCGAGGCGCTGCCGAACTACAAGGTGCAGAACGGCGAACAGGTCCGCGCGGACCTGAAAAAGGAAGTCTCCAACGCACTCAACTTCATCAACTACTTCCTGCTCGCGTTCGGCGCGATCGCGCTGATCGTCGGCACGTTCATCATCTACAACACCTTCTCGATGATCGTCGCGCAGCGACTGCGTGAGCTGGCACTGTTGCGCGCGGTCGGCGCGAGCCGTCAGCAGGTCGGCAGGTCGGTGGTGGCCGAGGCATTCGTCATCGGGCTGATCGGCAGTGCGATCGGTCTCGCGGGTGGCGTCGGATTGGCGTTCGGGTTGTCGGCGCTGCTGAACGCCTTCGACCTCGGTCTGCCGACCGGGTCGATGGCCGTGCTGCCGCGCACCATTCTGGTCGGCTTGCTCGTCGGTCTCGCGGTGACGATGGTCAGCGCCTACGCGCCCGCGCGCCGGGCGTCGAGGATTCCGCCCGTGCAGGCCATGCGCGAGGAGTTCGCATCGGCCGGTGAATCGCTGCGACCGCGGACCGCGATCGGTGCTGTGCTGGCCGTGCTCGGTGCCGGATTCGTCGTGGTGGGTGCGCAATCCGCAGGGGGCACCGCGGCCGCGACCGTCGGAGTCGGCGCGCTCGGCCTGATCTTCGCGGTGTTGCTCGCCGCACCCGCGCTGTCGCGGCCGGTGGTGTCCGTGCTCGGTGCGCTGGTTCGACCGTTCGGGCCGATCGGGCGGATGGCGCGTAACAACGCGGCGCGCAACCCCCGCCGCACCGCCGCGACGGCTTTCGCGCTCACCCTCGGGCTGATGCTGGTGTCGGCGATCGGGATGCTCGGCGCGTCGGCGAAGGCCAGCGTCGGCGTTCTGGTGGACAAGGGCGTGCGGGCCGATTACGTGCTGGCGGGTCCGCAGCTGCTCGGAGTGCCGTTCGGCGCCGCCGACGCGGTCCGCACGTCAGTGCCCGGTGTGGCCGAGGTGGTCGGGGTGCGCGGCGTCGGGTTCAAGATCGATGACGAACAGATCATGGGCACCTCGGCGGACGGACCGCTGGACCGGGTGCTGAGCTACGACATCGTGCGCGGCAGCAACACCGTCGGTGGCCACGACGTGCTGGTGTCGGAGGACGAGGCCGACGATCGTGGTTGGCAGGTCGGCAGGCAAGTCACCGTGACCGGCTTCGACGGCAAGAAGATTCCGCTGACGGTGGTCGGCGTGTACAAGAAGACACCGTTGCTCGGCCCGATGGTGATGTCGAAGACCGTGTTCGAGGAACTGGTGCCGCTCAACTTCCGGACCAACTACCTGGTGCTGATCAAGGCGAAGCCGGGCGCGAACCTCACCGAGATGCGCACCGACCTGGAGAAGGCGACCGAGCAGTACGTCGTAGTGCAGGTGCAGGACCGCGAAGAGTTCAAAGGCGCGCAGGGCCGGCAGATCAACACGCTACTGGCCATCCTCTACGGGCTGCTCGCTCTGGCGGTGGTGATCGCGATCCTCGGCATCGTGAATACACTCGCGCTGTCGGTGGTAGAGCGGCGACGCGAGATCGGCATGTTGCGCGCCGTCGGCATGCAGCGCGCCCAGGTGCGCAGGACGATCTACCTGGAATCCATGCTGATCGCGATATTCGGCGCCGTCGTCGGCATGGCGCTGGGCCTCGGGCTGGGCGTGGGATTCCTGCGGACGCTGCGCGATTTCGGGCTCGACCAGATCTCCATTCCGTGGGCGCAGCTGGTGCTCGTCCTGATCAGCTCGGCGATCGTCGGTGTGCTCGCCGCACTCTGGCCTGCGGTGCGTGCGGCGAGCACGCCACCACTCGCGGCCATCACCGACCTCTGAAAACCCGTGCGGCGATATCGCTGTGCGCCCAACGGCCTCGGCCAGTAGCCTGTGCCGGTGGGGACGATGGACAATGCACCGAGCAGGGCGGCGCGACCGGGCATTGCACTGGCAGCGGTCACTGCCGTACTGTTCGTAACCTTCCTGGACACCACGGTCGTCAGTGTCGCGCTCGGCGATATCCGGCACGAGCTGAGTACCGACGTGACGTTGCTGCAGTGGGTGGTCAATGCCTACACCGTGGTCTTCGCCGGCCTCATGCTGGCAGGCGGATCACTCGGCGACCGCTGGGGTCGCAAGCGGGTTATGATCGTCGGCTTGGTGATCTTCTGTGCCGGATCGGTGATTGCGGCGCTGGCGGCCAGTGTGTCGGTGCTCATCGCCGGTCGCGCGATCATGGGCTTGGGAGCAGCCGCCTCCGAACCAGGCACCCTGTCGGTACTGCGACACATCTTCCCGGATGAGCGGGCTCGCGCCAGGGCGCTCGGCGTATGGGCGGCGGTGTCCGGGCTGGCGCTGGCGGCCGGACCGGTACTGGGCGGAGTGCTGGTTCACGCGTACGGGTGGCGCTCGATCTTCTGGTTCAACCTGGTGATCGGGGCGGTGGCGCTCGCTGCCGCGCTGTGGTCCGTCCCGGAAAGCGCCGACCCCCGCCAGGGGCCCATCGACTGGGCCGGAGCCCTGCTCGGCGCCGCCTTTCTCGGGTCGGTGATCTACGCCGCGACCACCGGCGAGGATCGGGGCTACACCGCGCCTTCGGTGATCGCGCTGTTCGTGCTGGGTGGTATCGCGTTCGTCGGTTTCGTCGCCGTCGAAGCACGGGCCCGCGCTCCCATGCTCGACTTTCGATATCTGCGCCTGCCGGCGGTGCGCGGTGCGCTGGTGGTCGCCTTCGCCGTCTACTTCGGCATCTTCTCGATCTTCTTCTTCACCGCACTGTATCTGCAAGTGATGCAGTCTTATTCGGGCGCACGCACGGCCACGGTCTTCGCGCCGATGGCCATCGCGATCATCCTCGGATCGCTGGCCGCGGGCTTCTGGGTGGGGCGTCGTGGAGCGCGCACTCCCATGATCATCGGTTGCGCGGTCGGTGCCGGCGGGATCCTGCTGACCCGCCATGCTCTCGCCGGCCCACTGCACGACCTTCCGCTGGCAGGTGGGATGGCGGTGGCGGGGTTCGGATTCGGGATCGCTGTGGTGCCGTTGACGTCGGCCGTGCTTTCCGGGGTGCCGGCGGAGCACTCGGGCATGGCCGCCGCGGTGACCAACACGATGCGCCAGGTCGGTTCGGCGTTCGGTGTCGCTGTGCTCGGGGCACTGGTGAATTCGTTCCTCACGTCGGATTTGAAGGCGCGGATGAACGAACTGGGTTTGCCCACCGCGCTGCAGCCCAGCGCGATCGACGCCGTCGAACGTGGCCGCATACCCGAGGGCGTGGACATCACCCCGTATCTCCAATATCTGTCGAAGGTGTCCGACGTGCTCAAAACCGGAAAGGCGGCATTCCACCACGGACTCGATGTGGCATTGCTGGTTTCGGCGGTATTGATCCTGGCCGCGGCGGCATTCACAGCGCTCGATGCGGCATTCCACCGAGCAGACATCACATAATCGGCGAATGCGGACATTCCGCGGGCTGCCAACCAAGAGTGGCCAGCTCGAACCTCAGTGCCACTGCGGATCGGGTACGTAGCAATCGGCACGATGGTGTGTGCGGCCGACTACTCGACCACTGTCGCGAGATGGGCTGTCGCGCCCGCCCTTCGATCCTCCCGGCCGCTCGGCTGAGCCTCACCGTTCGGCAGCAGCGCCAGGAAGTTGCGCACGAGAGCCCGATCGTCATCGACCCGGTGCGCCACGTAAACCGTTGTTGTGGCGTCGGTTTCGGCGAGCGGGACGATGCGCACCGACTGCGGCGCGGTGAACGTCGCGCTGCGTGGCGCGATGGTGACGCCCAGCCCCTCACTCACGAGGTAGAGGATGGTGGTCCAGTTGTTGCCCTCCTGCACGATGCGGGGCCGGCAGCCGGCCTCCACCAAGGGCCGCAGGTTCTTGTCGTGGGCATGGGCGCCGGCGGCCCGAGGAAAGAACACCAACGGGTCGTCGGCGAGTTCGGGGCCGGTGAGGACGGCGTGGTCCGCCTGCGGGTGGTCGACCGGCAGTACCGCCATGAACGGCTCAGTGACCAGCGGGAACACGACGATGCCTGGTTCATCGTCGGGATCCCGCACGATTGCCATGTCGAGCGCGCCATGACTGAGCTGAGCCACCATGTGGCTGGTGTAACCCTCGATGAGTTCAATGTGGACCAGCGGATAGCGGTCCCGGAACTGCCGGACGCTCCGCAGCGGTTTCAGCGGCAGCACCGACGGGACGAAGCCCAGATACAGCCGACCCTGACTGCCCTGACCGATGCCCGCGACCTCGTCGAGGTCGCGGGCCGCGTGACCGAGGATCGCCGCGGCCCGCTCGCGCAGGACTTTCCCGGCGGGTGTGAGGGCGACGCTGCGCGAGGTGCGGTCGAACAGGCGAGTTCCCAGCAACATCTCCAGGCGCTGAATTTGCTGGGTCAGCGCGGGTTGAGCAATGTGCAGCCGGGTAGCCGCCCGGCCGAAATGCAATTCCTCGGCGACTGCCAGGAAGTAGCGCAGGTGCCGTAGCTCCACCCCATTAGCCATAAGTTCAGCCTATCAATTGGACCTATCAAGTATTGGACGTGATGGTTCGATGCCGGGCATGCTGACGACGTGGTACAGCAGACCGAACGCACAGCCGCCGGGTGGACCGACACCATCGTCATCGAGCCGATGTCGGGCCCGGTCGACGCCCAGGCGTTCAAGAAGCTCAACGAGGACTGGATTGTCGAGCTGTTCTCGCTCGAGCCCGCCGACTCCGCCAAACTGGACGACCCGGAGCGTGAGATCGTCGCCAAGGGCGGGCAGGTGCTGATCGCCCGCGACGGCGCGGACATCGTCGGATGTGTGGCGCTGATGCCGGAGGGCGACGGCGTGTTCGAGCTGACGAAGATGGCCGTGGCGCGGGACCGCCGTGGCCGTGGCCTCGGCCGGCTCATCCTGCGGGCGGCCATCGACTATGCCCGTCGCCGCGGCGTGAGAGCGCTGTTCCTCGGAAGCAGCACCAAACTGCCCAACGCGGTGCATCTGTACGAATCGATCGGTTTCGTGCACGTGCCGAGCGAGCAGATCGGGCCGATGCCGTACCAGCGCGCGGACGTGTTCATGCGGTACGAGCTGACCGCTACCGCTGAATCAACACGTCAAGGCTAGTTCGAGGAGGGTGCCCGAAGCGGATCATGGCGAGGTAGAGGGAAGTAGACGTGGGTGCTTCTGGTATCGGTGGGATGGGGGCGTCGGTGCCTGGAAGCCGCCGATCTTCTGCTCGAGCAGTTCGGCCAGCCGCAGCGGGGTGCGGTCCTCGAACATCGGACCGATGAGCTGCACTCCCACCGGCAGCCCCTCGGGGGATCGGCCCGCGGGTATGGCGGTGGCGGGCAGGCCGGGCATGGTGGCCAGACCGGCCCAGACGAGCTGGTCGCCGAACGGGTACGCGACGCCGTCGATGTCGATCCGGCGTTCCTCTGGTTGGGGGTTGTGGTCGTGCGGGAAGGCGGGAGTCGGCGTGATCGGACACACCACGGCATCGAACTCGGCGAACAGCTGCCGCCAGCCGTGGCGGTGGAGTTCGCGACGGTTGTTCGCCTCGATCCAGTCGCGGTGGCTGAACACGCCGCCACGCAACCGCGCCGCGTCGAGACCTTGGTCGTCCGCGTTCAGTCCGGCGGCGTGGGTCCGTAGCTGCTCGTATCTGTCCGCGGGATAGCTTGCGGCGAGGTTCGAAAGCAGTAGCTGTGTGTAGAGCGTCGCGGCTTCGGTCAGATCGGGCAGCAGCGGACTGTGCCGTTCGACGCGGGCGCCGGCGACGACGAGCGCGTCGGCGACTCGGTTCACGGCAGTCCGCACGGCGGACCCGGTCGGAATGAGCGGGTGCTCGTCGAGGACCAGGACACGGAAGTCGCAGAGCCGCTCGTGGCGCGCGGCCGGCAGAGTCAAGTCGAACGCGACGCCGAGTGTCAGCGGGTCCGGTCCAGCCATCACCTCCAGCAGCAGCGTGAGGTCGCGGGCGGTGCGCGCCATCGGACCGACGACGGCGAGGTCGCGGTCGGATGGCAGTGCCGGCGCGGGCGGCGGGACATGACCGCGGCCGGCCACCAGCCCGTACGTCGGCTTGTGTGCGTAGATGCCGCAAAAATGCGCGGGGGTGCGCAGCGAACCGCCGATGTCGGAGCCGATGGACAGTGCACCGAATCCGGACGCCAGGGCCGCCGCTGATCCGCCTGAGGATCCGCCCGATGTGCGGCCGTGATCCCATGGGTTGTTGGTGGTGCCGTAGATCTCGTTGAAGCTCTGCAGATCTCCCAGCATGAACGGCACGTTGGTCTTACCGAGCACCACCGCGCCGGCGGCCTTCAACCGCGATACCTGTACCGCGTCCTCGGCCGGCACATAGTCCCGGTGCATCGGCATGCCCCAGGTCGTGGGTAGCCCGGCGATGTTGTAGGACTCCTTGACCGTCACCGGAATACCGAGCAACGGCCGGTCCTGGTCGTGGGCGAGCGCCTGGTCGGCACGGCGCGCGGCGGCCCGCGCACGGTCGAAGTCCGGCACACAGACCGCGTTGATCACCTTGTCTTCTCGCTCGATCCGGGCGATCGCCTCGTCGGTCAGCTCCACCGAGGACACCTCATCGGCACGCAAGGCAGCCGCGAGCTCTTCGGCCGACCGAAAACTCCACTCCATCAATCCGACCCTACCGGCCTGCCGCGGGCGCTCATCCCAACACGAGTCGCCGCGATCATCTCCGAAAGCACTTCAAACACACGTCGCCTGCCCCGTTGTCCGCATCCGGGTGTCCGGACGCGGGCAACGCCTATCGCGAATCCTCTTCTTGTGCAAAATAATCCGGTTCCGTGCGGTCGGGTGTCAGCCCCGTCACATTCTGCTGAAGTTGTCGGTTCGGTGATGCTAACTTAAACGGAGGCTATCACTCCGCTTAATTCTCGGTACGGCCTGGTTCAACGGGGAAGGAGGCCGCGCGATGGTCGCAGTGGGGCTGGGCGGCCCTGGCGTCGAACTGGAGTTCACGCCTGGCGGAGTCGTCGAACGGGCGCGGGCGGCAGTGCATGGCCGCGGCGGCGAGGCGATTCGGCAACTCGCCATGATCACGGCCCTGTACCTCGGCTATCGGGCAGGCCGCATGGTCACCGCCGACGACACGGGGCGTGCCATGGACAACGCGCACGACCTGCTGGGCTTCGAGGACCGGCTCGGCCTGCCGGAGGAGACGACGATCCAGGCGATCTTCGTCCATCATGATCTCTTCGCCGTTCTGGCCAACTTCTATTACGCCACAGCACATTTCACCGCGGCCGTCGCTGTCCTGCTGTGGCTGTGGGTGTTCCGGCCGGAGCACTACCGTTGGACCAGGAACCTTATGGTGGCTCTGACCGGAACGGCGCTCGTGGTGCACATGCTGGTCCCGCTGGCGCCGCCACGGATGCTCCCAGACCAAGGCTTCGTCGACCTGGCCGTGGTGCACGGCCAATCCGTCTACGGTGCGGCCGATTCCGGCGGACTGTCCAATCAGTTCGCCGCCATGCCCTCACTGCACGTCGGCTGGGCACTGCTGCTCGCGTTCGCGGTGGTCGCCGCGAACCGCAGCCGCTGGCGCTGGCTCGCCCTTGCCCACCCCGCCCTGACCACGCTCGTCGTCGTTGGCACGGCCAACCACTACTGGCTCGACATCAGTGTCGCCGGGGTGTTGCTGGCCCTGTCCGCCGTCCTGCACCCGCTCGTAGTGCCCGCGTCGTGGGGAGTCATGGGCGCTGCTTCCAGGAAGGACCTCTCGAACAGTCGTCAGTAGTCCCGGTGCGGCGAGCCGGTCATGGCAGGATATTGCGCCGTTCGGCTGGCCGTCATACTCGCCGCGCGGCGCTCACCCGAAGGGTGTTCTATTCACCAGTACGATCACGGGGCCCATCTTGTTTGCCAGTTCGGACAAGGAGTCGCCGTGGATCCGCTTGCCATCCTGAATACGCTGCTCTCGCTTGCCGTCCAGATCTTGTCGCTGGTCCAGGGGGACAGCAGCTACTCCGCAGGCAGCTGAGCGAGTCGCCTCGGCGCTGCCCCGGCGGCGTCGAGGCGACCCGGTGCGTCGTTCGGAGGTAGCCCGGTCCGGTGGTGGGCTAGCGATGGGCGGCATTGGTGCTGGCCCAGGCTTGGATGTCGCCGCGGTCGAGGGCCAAGGCCAGGAGGGTGGGAAATTTGTCAGGGCTGCAGGCGAAGGCGGGAATGTCGAGGGCCGCGAGGGCAGCGGCATTGTCGTGGTCGAAGGCTGGGGCACCGTCGTCGGAGAGGGCGAGCAGGACGACGATCTGGACGCCGGACTCTTTCATCGCGTTCACACGGCGGAGCATGTCGTCGCGTATGCCGCCCTCGTACAGATCGGAGATGAGCACGAACAGCGTGTCGGCGGGCCGGGTGACGAGGGACTGACAGTAGGCGAGGGCCCGGTTGATGTCGGTGCCGCCGCCGAGCTGGGTGCCGAACAGCACCTCGACCGGGTCGTCGAGTTTATCGGTGAGATCGACGATTTCGGTGTCGAAGACCACCAGCGAGGTCCGCAGCGACCGCATGGAGGCGAGCACCGCGCCGAACACCGACGCGTACACGACGCTGGTGGCCATCGACCCGGATTGATCGATGGCGAGCACCACGTCGCGACGCACCGCCTGCGCCTTGCGGCCGTAGCCGACCAAGCGTTCCGGCACCACGGTGCGGTGCTCGGGTAGATACGTCGCGAGGTTCTTGCGAATGGTGCGGTCCCAGTCGATATCCCGCAGGCGTGGGCGTGTGACACGGGCCGCGCGGTTCAGCGCACCGGAGACCGCGGCGACGGTCTGCGCCGCGATGCGCTGCTCGATCTCGCGGACCACTTTTTCCACCACCATGCGCGCGGTCACCTTGGTGGTCTCGGGCATCACCCCGTTGAGGCTCAGTAATGTGCCGACCAGGTGCACGTCCGGTTCCACCGCCTCGAGCAACTCCGGCTCCAACAGAAGCTGGGTGAGGTTCAGCCGCTGCACGGCGTCGCGCTGCATCACCTCGACGACAGCGCCGGGGAAGTAGCCGCGAATGTCGCCCAGCCAGCGGGCGACGCGCGGCGCCGAGCCTTGCAGCCCACCGGTGCGCTTGCCCGGCGACTGGTCGTCGTCGGTGTTGTACAGCGCCGACAACGCCCGGTCCATGGCCGCGTCCTCGGCGGAACCGAGCCCGCCGAGCCCTTCCTCGGCCGCCGCGCCGAGCACCAAACGCCAACGCCGCGCCTGTGTGTCGTCGGCGGTCATACTGTCACCCCCAGGATCTCCGCGGC
The DNA here is from genome assembly GCF_045207455.1 of Nocardia sp. NBC_00881. Lineage (NCBI taxonomy): Bacteria > Bacillati > Actinomycetota > Actinomycetes > Mycobacteriales > Nocardiaceae > Nocardia > Nocardia sp. NBC_00881. The sequence goes on along the minus strand of NZ_CP108798.1, from coordinate 4,310,435 downwards.
GGTGCGCACCGCGATCGTTCCGCGCTCCACGTCCAATTCCGCCGTGGTCCCCGCTGCCGTGGTGACAGAGCCGCCGTCGCGCACCGCCTGCCCGATCGCGCGGCGCTCGCCGGATTCGAACGCGCCGAAGGTCCGGCGCAGCAGCGGCAGCGTTTCGACGAACGCATCGTCGCCGAGTTCGCGTAGCCAGTCATCGATGAGCCGCAATAACTCGCGATCGTGCACGAGCAGCAAGCCGCGGCCGCCGAGGAACCCGTCGATCCACGCCGCCTTGGCCGCGGCCGTGACTCCGACCGACAGGGCCGCGGCGAGCCGGCGCGCGGACTCGGCGTCGCCGATGCGCCCGGCGTCGGCGAGTAGCCGGACGGCCCGCCCGACCAAGGCGCCGTGCACGTCGTCGCGGTCGGCGACACGGCCGAGCGCGGCCAGCCACTCGCCGGTCGCCCAGCTGTCGTCCCTGGTGTGGATGGCGGTGTGTGCCATGTCGAGCAGGGTGCGCAGTTCGGCGGCGGCGTCGGTGTCCAACCCTGTCACCGCTGCGGGCAGGCCCGCGCAGATGCGGACGAGCAGTCCATCGGCGACGTGCCCGAGGGCCTTGGTGTCGGTGCCCCGCACGTCGCCGTAGCGCACTGTTCTGATCAGGCCGGGCAGGGCGGCGAGCAGGTGGGTGACGTCGTGGTCGAGCGCGGCGGCGGATTCCAGCCGGACGATCAGCCCCTCGGTGGCGCCGCCGAGATCGGCGAGCAGGGCCACCTCCAGCGCGGCGGTCAACTCGCCGACGGTGCTCTCCGCCCGGCTCGCGGTGTCGAGGATCTTCGCCTCGGCGGCGGTGCGGATGGTGGTGCCCCAGCGGGAGGCCTCGATGATCGAGATCGTGTACTCGGGCCGCCATTCCAGCGTCCAGGTCTCCCGGAAGGTGCCAGTGCCGCGCACCTCGCTCGTGGTGAGCGTTCCCCACCCGATCTCGAGCACGCGCAGCCGGTGCAGGAGTCGCGACCGTTCGACCTCACGCTGCTTGCGCAGGTCCAAGTCTATGGTGCGGGCATGCGGTTCCTGCTTCAAGCGCAGCGACCGGATCTTCGCGCGTAGGTCCGCGTCCAGCGGCACGGTCGGTGTGCCCTCGGGAACGCTGCCGAGCGCCTCGCCGACGACGAGCTCGCCGACCACCAGACGCAGCATCGTCTCGTCGCCCGCGCACATCACCGACCTGGTCGCCTCAGTGACCTCCGACAGCCCCGCGAGCGGGCGGCCGCGCAGCGCGGCCAGAGTGTCGGCGAGCCGGACGGATTCGATGATGTGCGCACTGGAAACGGGCAGATCATGGGCGCGCAGCACACCGGCGACCTTCGTCAGCCACCGGACGATCGGCTGCTGGGTCTCGGTGAACAGGTGGTGGTACCAGCCCGGCGAGGTGACGCCCGCACCGTATCCTGAGGTCGTGGACAGCCGCGAATGCGTCCACGGCACCCAGGTGAGCCGGGCTTTGGTCTTCGGAAGCCCTTTCAACAGACGGGTATCAGGCGCGGCGGGGCCGAGCTTGCCCGTGAGTGCGGGCGCGTGCCATGCGCCGCACACGACCGCCAGCCGGACGGACCCGTCCTTCAGCGCTTTGCGCATGGTCTGCCGCATATAGGCCTCACGCCGCAAGGTGTGCGCGTCGATGGTGATCGGATCGGGCGGAACCGGTTGGCTGAGGTCGGCGTCGGAGAGCGCTTCGGCAACCGAATTCGCCCCCGGCACACCGGCATTCGTGGATCCGCCGGGTACTCCGTCGTGAGCTGGTACGCCAGGCGGTCGTTTGTTGTGCGCCGGCTCGTCGTGCGCTTCGATGTGCGCCGCATCGGTGTTCGCCGGTGCGTGCTCGATGGTGCCCGGCACCGGCTGCTGCTCGCGCGCGGTCTGCTCGGCGGATTCCCGTAGCGCGCCCATCGCCTCGGTGATGGGGTCGAACGCGTCGGCATCGGGAACGGATTCGACCACCGCGTCCCACCAGCGCTCGGCGTCGTCGTAGCCGCCCGCCTCGGCCAAGGCGCTCAGCGGATCGAATCGGTCGCCGGGCTCGTCCTGCGCCGCGAGGACGACCGTCGCGGGCAGATCGCAGAACCGGACGGGCACGGAGTTCCGCACGGCGTACCGCAGCGCCTGCCACTCGGGGGAGAACACCGCGTACGGCCAGAACGCGGCCTTGGCCGGTGCCTCCGGGACATAGGCCAGCAGCGCGACCGGCGGCGCCATCCCTTCAGCCGCGACGTAGCCCACCAACGGGTCGGCGTCGGCGGGACCTTCGATGAGGATCATGTCGGGACGAAATGCCTCCAGGGCCAGCCGCACTGAGCGCGCCGAGCCGGGACCATGGTGGCGAATGCCGAACACCCTGGTCAGCTGCGTGGTTTCGGTGTGGGAGGTCAACCGGTGACCTCGCGGCAGGCGCGGTAGAAGTCCGACCAATCCGGCCGCTCGCGGACCACGGCCTCCAGGTACTCCGTCCAGACCACCGCATCGGCCACCGGGTCCTTGATCACCGAGCCGAGCACGGCGCCTGCGATGTCGGAGGCGCGCAGCACCCCGTCGCCGAAGTGGGCCGACAGCGCGATCCCGTTGGTGATCACCGAGATCGCCTCGGCGGTGGACAGCGTTCCCGACGGCGACTTGAGCTTGGTCCGCCCGTCGGCGGTGCTGCCGGAGCGCAGCTCACGGAAGACCCGCACCACCCGCCGCACCTCCTCAGCCGCGGCGGGCACCGTGGGCAGTTCCAGGGCGGACCCGAGCTGCTCGACCCGCCTGCTGACGATGGCCACCTCCTCGTCCTCGCTGGCGGGCAGCGGAAGCACCACCGTGTTGAACCGACGGCGCAGCGCGGAGGACAGATCGTTGACGCCCCGGTCGCGGTTGTTCGCGGTGGCGATTACGTTGAACCCCTTGCTCGCCTGCACCTCGATGCCGAGTTCCGGTACCGGGAGCGTCTTCTCCGACAGCACGGTGATCAGCGCGTCCTGTACGTCCGAGGGGATGCGGGTGAGCTCCTCGATCCTGGCGATCGCACCGGCGCGCATCGCGGTCAGCACCGGCGAGGGCACCAATGCGCCTTCGCTCGGCCCTTCGGCGAGCAGTCGCGCGTAGTTCCAGCCGTACCGGATCGCTTCCTCGGCCGTGCCCGACGTCCCCTGCACGAGCAGCGTCGACGCACCGCTGATGGCCGCCGAAAGATGTTCCGAGACCCAGGTTTTGGCAGTTCCCGGTACGCCGAGCAGGAGTAGTGCCCGATCGGTTGCCAGCGTCGCGACCGCCACCTCCACCAGCCTGCGCGGCCCGACGTACTTCGGGGTGATCACGGTCCCGTCGTCGAGAGTTCCGCCGAGCAGGTAGGTGACCACCGCCCAAGGCGACAACCGCCAGGACGGCGGCCGGGGCCGTCCGTCGGCGGCGGCGAGGGTGCGCAGCTCGTCGGCGTACGCCTGTTCCGCATGTGGGCGCAGGAGGTTCGGCGTCGGGTCGATTGTGGTCACTGCAACTCCTCGAGCATGATCGAGCGGTGGTTGAGGTCGTGGGCGAGCTGGTCGAAGGCGCGCTCCCAAGGGGGATCGTCACATCGACGGGCCACCGCGGCGACGGCGGCCACGGCGGCGACCGGAAGATGGACAGCGGCTGTGGCCAGCAGCGACCGGTGCGCGTTCGGGGAGGCGCCGTGCGCGTCCGGGCGGCGGGCCGCTGCCCGTGCCCGCTCGAACAGCAACAGGATCAGGTGTTGTGCCAGCGCTCCCGGCCATGGGTGGCCCATCGCGGGCAGCAGTGCCTCGATCTCGGAGAGCCAGGAGCCGTCCAGCCGCAACAGATGCGCGGTCCGGTCGGGCAGCGGGAGTAGCGCGAACAGCTCACGTCGGCGAAGCATAGCCAGATCTGTCGGTACGCCCGCCTCGAACAATGCGCGCGCCCAGGACGAATCATGTTGTGCTAGTGCGGCATCCACCCAGCCATCGAAGATCGGCTGCCGGAACCGGTCCTCGATCGTGGTGCGCACCGCCTGCTCCGGCGTGTCCAGCAGGCTCGACCAGTGCGCCAGCGGTGTCGCCGCGACTACCTGCCGCAAGCGGGCGGCCTGAAAGTCGGGCGCACCGTTCCAACGGTAGGCGAATTCGACCATGCGGTCGGTGACTCCGTCGCGCTGGGTGGGTGCGTCCAGCGCATCGGGCACAGCGGGGACCAGCTTCGTGTGCCGCATCCGGTGCTCGGCGCGGATCCACGAGCTCGCCCGGTTTCGCATGCGCTGCGCGAACGCGGAATCAGGCAGTAGTGCGAGCAATCCCGCCGCGGTGCGGCGCACATCGGCGCGCCGATCGTCCAGCGCCGTCTCCAGCAGCGGTTCGTCATCCGGCCCGATGCCCTCGGCGAGCACGGCCAGTAGCTCCGCCTTCGGCGCACCGGATTCCTTCGGCCATGCCGCGGCGAGCTGCTTTCCGGCCGCGGCGGCATCGCGACGACGGAGCTCGGCAAGCCAGTCGCGCCGCTCGGCCGGCTGCCCGAACTGCCAGGTCTCCGCGGCACGCTCGAACGCGGTCGGCTGCTGCCGTGTCAGGTTCCGCCACTCCGGGTGCTGCGCGGCCAGCCAGCTGCCGCGGACACCGGCCAGGCGCAGCAGCGGCTCGCGCAGCGCGGCGTTGATCTTCGCGTGCTCCAGCAGTCGCACGCTCAGCGCGTCGGGGGCTCGATAGTCGTGCGGCGCCGCTGCATCGAACCATTCCGGGAGGAAGGCGGAGCGCTCCTGCACCATGCGCGCCAGTCGTGCCGCCGCCGGTCGCGGCAGCAGGCGGCGGCCGTCGTCCGCCGCGGGTTCGGGCGCGGTCGCGGTCGCGGGCATGACCGCGCCGCGCGCGAAAATATCCTGCAACGCAGCGGATTCCAGCAACCGCAGCGCCGGGTCGGTCGGCAACCGGACCGCGGCGCGCGCCACCGGCGGCGCCAGCCGGTCGAGATCCGGTGTCCGGCGTGCGGTGCCCAGCAGTGCGACGGAAGTCAAATCCGCGCTCGAAGCCGGCACGGCAGGGGAATTCGACGGGCGGCCGACGGGGTCCGTCGGAGCCAGGTCGATGACCTCGCCCGCCGCGAACACCGAGATCGGAACCAGCCCGTCGGTGCTCCATTCGGCGGCCACCGTCACCGGGTGGCCGCCGGAGACGGCCAGCAGTCGCCACGGTTGCTCGGCTGAAGCGATCGGCAGCGCCGTGCCGTCGGATTCGGTGAGATACCAGCCCTGTTCGTTCAACGCGGGAATAACATCGACGAGCAGCATCGGCCAAGAGCGCAGCCACGGATCAGCGCCGAGCGCTGCGGCGTGGTCGGCCAGCGCGGCCGCGACGGTGTTCGGCCGGCCCGCGTCGGGGGGCAGCGTGGTGAAGGGCTCGGCGGGGCCGTGCCGTTCGCCCCAGAGAGCCCGCAGCGGCGCGGTCCCCGGGTAGTAGTGCAGCTCGACGTCGGCGAGCTGACCGAGCGCGGGAATGTCGGCGGGGAAGCTCGGGGAGCCGAAGGAGTGGTCGACGATCAGTGCCCAGCGCCTGGTCGCCCGCCCGTACAGCCAAGTGCGCCTGCTGTACAGACGCTCCTCCTCGGAGACCCACACGCCGAACACCATCCATCGGTCCCGCACCGCGGGTTCGCCGCGCACCGCCTCAGCCGGATTCGGGTAGCCGATGTGAGTGCGGATACTGGCGCTCAGCGCGGGCGTCACGTCGTCGAGTTGCCGGTGCGCGGCGACCAGGAGGTGCATCCGCGCATACTCGCGAAGCACGCGATCTGGCCAGTCGGTCCTGGTGACCACCGTGGTCGGCAGTCGGCGCAAGGCCAAAGCGAGGCCAGGCGCCTGCGCGTCGACCATTCTGGCGGCGATGGCCTCGAAGGCCCGGAACGAGCGGTCCGTCTGCGCAAGGCCGGTGCGCACCTGGTCACCGAGCCAGATGTCGAGTTCTTCCAGTCCCGCGGTCACCCGCACCCTGCGCTGCTCGGCGGTGGCAGGGTTCGGCGTGCGGGCGCCGCGCCCTGTGGTGGACGCCGACCGCGCGGTGCGGCCGCCGATCCAGGCCGCTGCGTAGTCCGCGGTCTCCGGGACCGCGGGAACCTCGCCCGCCGCCCAGACCAGCAACAGCGACAGCGCGTGCTTGCAGGGGAATTTGCGGCTCGGACAGGAGCAGTTGTACGCGGGGCCGGACAGATCGACAACCGTCTGGTACGGCATCGCGCCGCTGCCTCGGCACCGCCCCCACAGCGCGACGCCGTGCTGCCCGGCGCCACGCCAACGGTCCGCGAGCTTTCGCGCCGCGGACAGCGAACTCGCGTCCGGTGCGAGCGCCCTGACCTGGTCTTCGGTCCAGGGCGTTGTCATCGGACGGCTCCAGCTCGGTGGTGGTGCCTCATCACCTTTCCTCATTCCTCGGTTGACCGGATTTCTACCGCAGCGCACCGACACGTGCCGGCGCCGACGGTGCTTCTGGCACGGAAATTCTTGTCGCCGTGCCACATTCGTCAGCGGAGCTCATATTGCGCCGATCGATGTGCTCTGGCATTCTGTGCTGTTCGGCTCGACCGAGCCACCCGGAACGGGTGTTGACACCATCGAGCTGCCCGCCGGGGTTGGCGAGGGGTGGACATCGAGACATAGCCGAGCCGTTTCGATGACCATATCCATCCCCGCGGGCAGATTCGCACGGGCACGGTGAGTATCTGCCGAGGCATCGCTCGGTCGTGCACTCCTTGCGAATGCGGCGCGATCGGGTACCGTTTCGCACAGCTTCGACGAAGGCGCCGTGCACGAGGTCGGAGGACGTGTGGCGGCTCGGTGGTGGAGGGGGTTTTCGCATGCGCCTGGATCCCGACGCCATCCGGGTCAACGGTCCGGCGGACGCGGCGCCCCGGCTGTCCGCGGTGGTGACCAGGCGCCTCGCCGAGGATCCCGCGGTGCCGCCGTCTGTGACACGGACCGTGCTGCGTGCGCTGGGCGGCGCCGAGTCGGGTGATCCGGCAAGGGCATTCGGCCACTCCGGCATCTTCCTGCGCTCCATCCGGGTGCGCGGTTTCCGCGGCATCGGGCCGGAGACGACGCTGCACCTGCCGCCCGGGCCCGGTCTCACCCTGGTGGTCGGCCGCAACGGCAGCGGGAAATCCAGTTTCGCCGAGGCCGCCGAACTGGCCCTGACCGGCGGAAATCGCCGGTGGGACGGCCGGTCGGCCGCTTGGCGCGAGGGCTGGCGCAATCTGCACGACGGCGACGCGACGCGCATCGAGCTGTCGCTGCTCACCGCGGGCGTTACGCCAAGGAGTGCACGGCCGAGCGAAGCCTCGGCAGACACAAGGAGTGCTCGGCCGAGCGAAGCCTCGGCAGACACAAGGAGTGCACGGCCGAGCGAAGCCTCGGCAGACACAAGGAGTGCACGGCCGAGCGAAGCCTCGGCAGACACAAGGAGTGCACGGCCGAGCGAAGCCTCGGCAGACACACAGTTGACCATCGCCAAGGAGTGGACTCCCGCCGCGGATCTGGCCGACGCCCACTGGACCCAGCAGTATCCGCCCGCCCCGCCAACGGAATTCGACGTGGATCGGTGGGCGGCCCAGCTGGAGCTCTACCGCCCCTTCCTGTCCTACAGCGAACTGGGTGCCCTGGTCGACGGCAAGCCGAGCGATCTGTTCGACGCTCTACACCAGCTGCTCGGTCTCGACGAACTCACCATGGCGCAGGAGCGAATCCGCATGCGTCGGCTGGAACTGGAACGCGCCGTGCGTGATTCGCGCCAGGAACGACTGGAGCTGCTCGAGGTGCTCGCGTCGGTGGCAGACGACCGGGCGGTTCGGGTGGCGGGTCTGCTGCGCCCTGCCCAGCCGGATCTCGCAGCGATCGGGCGCGAGGTGATCGGCGCCGTCGACGACCCGGCCGGGCCGGACGGGCTCCGGGCGATCGTGCGGCTCGCGCTGCCGACCGACACCGAAGTGGAGGAGGTGGCCGCTCGCTTGGAGCGCCGCGGCGAGGCGCTTGCCAAGGGCGCCACCGCTGACGCCGAGGCCGATCTGCGGGTCGTCGAGCTGTTGCGCAGGGCGCGCGATCACCGAGCGGCGAGCGGGACGTGTCCTTGCCCGGTCTGCGGAAGCGGCGCACTCGACGATGCCTGGGCCCGCGACGCCGTGGCCGCCATCGACCAGCTCACCGCACGTGTCGACACGCTCACCACCGCGCGCGCCGAATTGGTCAGCGCCGTACAGGCGGCGCGGGCGCTGCCGGATCTCGTTCCGGCGGAATTGGAATTCGATCCGCGCAAGCCGCCGTCGGTGGACACCTCCGCGGTACGCGGCGCCTGGTCCGACTGGGCCGCATTGACTACCGCCGAATACACCCCCGACCTCGCCGACCGGCTGCGCGGCGCGCACACGCGGCTGGTCGACGAACTCGATCTGCTGCAGCAGGGCACCCGCAAGGAACTCGACCGCCTCGACGAGGTGTGGACGCCACTGGTACCGCGGATCGCGACTTGGCTGCAGGGGGCGCGCGAGGTCGCCGGACGTGCCGCCGAACTGCGTACGGTGAAGAAGGCCGAGGACTGGTTGAAGTCGGCGACCGCGGGCCTGCGAGGCGAGCGCATGACGCCGCTGGAGACGACGGCGCGCTGGGTGTGGCAGAAGCTGCGCCAGCAGAGCAGTGTCGAACTGGGCGCGATTCGCCTGCAGGGCAACGCGGGAACCGCGCGCAGGGTGCTGCTGGATGTCACGGTGGACGAGGTGGACGGCGCCGCGCTCGGCGTGATGAGCCAGGGTGAGCTGCACGCGTTGGGGCTTTCGTTGTTTCTGCCGCGGGCCACGGTCGAGGAGAGCCCGTTCCGCTTCGTCATGATCGATGACCCGGTGCAGGCGATGGACCCGGCGAAGGTGGACGGCCTGGCGCAGGTGCTCGCCATGGTGGCATGGACCCGCCAGGTGGTGGTCTTCACCCACGACGAGCGACTCGCCGAGGCGGTGCGGCGGATGGAGCTCGACGCGACCGTGCTCGAAGTGCAGCGCCGCGACCGTTCGGTGGTCGAGGTGCGGGTGTCGAGCGATCCGATCCGCCGCTACCTCGACGATGCCCGTGCGCTGGTGCGCACCCCGCAACTGCCCGCCGCGATCGCCGACGAACTTGTGGCCACCTGCTGTCGTTCCGCGGTCGAGGCGGCCAGCCTGGCGAGGGCACGGCGCACCCTGCTCGCCGCGGGCATGAACCATCACGAGGTCGAACGCCACATCGACGCGGCACAGTCGACCAGGGCCAAGGTCGCGCTCGCGGTGTTCGGTGTGGGCAGCAAGGTCGACGACTTGAACAAGAACCTGGTCGCGTGCGAAGGACAGTGGGTGGTGGACGCGCTGCGCGACGCGACGGCGGGTGCGCATGTGCCGATCGGGCGCACGATGCGCGAGTTGATCGGCGAGACCGAGAAATTCGTCGCGTGGCTGGCCCGGTGAGGCGCCGGTGAGCGGGCGGCGTCCGCCCACCGGCGCGCGCCGCGGACCTCGGCGCGGGCCGAAGAAGGGCTCGCGGCGGCCGCGCGCGAATCGCCCGTCGGTGGCCGAGCGGCTGGACACCGTGGATCGGCTGCTCGCCGGTTCGGTGACCGACGCGGGCGGGCTGTGGTCCCGGGCGACCGCATGGATTTTGCGGATCGCTCTGGAGCAGTCCGTCGACGAACTGTGGATGCGACTGGCGCCCGCGCTGATTCGCTGTCCGATGCGGGCACAGCTGATCGCGTTGCGGGCCTTCGCGGGACCGGAGGTGGCGGCGCGGGTCGCGGCGCTGTGGGCGGCACTGTCACGGGCCGCGCACCACCACGACTACGAACTCGCGCCGAGCGTTACCGATCTACGGCGCTGGCGGGAGCAGACGGTCGCCCTCGCCGCGAAGCTGGCGGCCGTCGACGCGCACCGGAGCTAGCCTGGGCGGTGCCCGATACGGCGGCTAGGACACCGGCTGTCGTGGTCCGCTGATGATGTGGTCGATGATCCCGTAGTCCTTCGCCTCCGCCGGCGTGAACCACCGGTCTCGGTCCCAATCGGTCAGGATCTGCTGATCGGTCTGGCCGGTGTGTTCGGCGACCAGCCCGGCGAGTTGGCGCTTCATGAGTGCCTGCTGCTCGGCGAGAATGAGGATGTCGGCCGCGGAGCCGCCGAGCCCGGCGGAGGGTTGGTGCATGAGGATCCGGGTGTGCGCCAGCGCGTGGCGTTTGCCCGCGGTGCCGCAGGTGAGCAGAACCTGCGCCATCGAACCGGCCAAACCCATGGCGTAGGTGGCGATGTCGCAGCCCACGTAGGTCATCGTGTCGTAGATGGCCATGCCCGCGTCGACCGAGCCGCCGGGAGAGTTGATGTAGAAACTGATCTCGCGGTCCGGGTCTTCGGCGGCGAGTAACAGCAACTGTGCGCACAACCGGTTGGCGATGTCGTCATCGACCTGCTGGCCGAGAAAGATGACGCGTTCGCGCAGGAGTCGTTCGTGTACCGAATCGTCGAAGGTGAATCCGCTGGTAGCCATGGACCGAGCGTAGGAGTTTGCTGAGCGTACCGGAATGGACGTTCACCGTCAGCGAATTACGCTGTGAGCGAACGGAATTCGGTTCTCTTTTTCAGGTTTGCCTGGGTATGGGCGAGCCCGGGGGAGCTGCGTTGTTCGTCCGGCGGCAAGATCGGTGGCATGAGTGAGCTCAGGTGCCCGTGTGGGCAGGGCGGGACATTCGACGACTGCTGCGGCCCGGTGCTGCGCGGGGAACGCGCGGCGGCGACGGCGGCGGCGCTGATGCGGTCGCGCTACACCGCGTTCGCGGTGGCGGACGTGGATTACCTGCTGCGGTCCTGGCATCCGCGCACCCGTCCGCCGGAAGTGGTGCTCGATCCGGCGCAGCGCTGGCTGTTCCTGGAGATTCGCGCGACCGAACGCGGTGGCCTGTTCGATGACACCGGCACCGTGGAGTTCGTCGCGCACTACCGGGACGCGGACGGTCGCGGCGCATTGCACGAGGTGAGCAGATTCGCCCGGTTCGAGGGCGCGTGGGTCTACCTGGACGGCACGCACAAGGCCTGACCGGTAGCGTCAGCGGGCATGGCACGCGTCGCGATCGAGTACTGCACCCAATGCCGCTGGCTGCTGCGCGCGAGCTGGATGGCGCAGGAGCTGCTGAGCACTTTCGCTACCGAGCTGGGCGAGGTCGCGCTCATTCCTGGGTCGGGCGGCGTCTTCCGGATCACTGTCGACGGTGAGCAGATCTGGGAGCGCAAAGCCGACGGTGGGTTCCCCGATATCGCGGTGCTCAAGCAGCGGGTGCGCGACCGGGTCGCCCCTGGGCGCGACCTCGGCCACGCCGACCGGCGCGACTGAAACCCGGGCCGGCCCAAGCGGAGTCAGCCGCAGCAGCCGCCACCGCAGCAGCCGCCACCCGCTGGACGCGGCGCGGGGCTCGGCGCAGTCGCGCTGCCGCCGCCCCTGGTGACCGTGGCGAAGGTGGTCAGCAGTTTGACCGTGTCGTCGTGCCCGCCGGGGCAGGTCGCGGGCGCCGACGACTCCGCCATCGGACGGGTCATCTCGAAGGTGTCGCCGCAGCTGCGGCACCGATAGCTGTAACTCGGCATTCGCCCAGTGTAGGACCGCGCCGCCGGGCGGTTCGGATCGGCCTGCGGTACCGGCCAGGCCCTGGTTCGTCGTTCCGGACACCGGTAACCCATCCATCGAGCTTGTCGACTTCGAAAAGGCGGGCTTGCTGGGAGCGCACCGCTGTTCTAGCCTTGAAGGCAATGAAGTCATTGACGCCAATAGCGTCAATTGAGAAGGGCGAGTGCACATGGCCAGACTGACCGTCCGGGATCTCCCCGACGAGGTACGCGAGGCACTGCGCGTACGCGCGGCCCAGCACGGCCGCAGCACCGAGGCGGAGGTCCGGGCGATCCTCATCGAGACCGTCACGCCCGCGGCGCAGGTCAAGCTCGGGACGTTGCTGGTCGAGATCGGCAGGGAGGTCGAACTCACTGACGACGAGGTCGCCGTGCTCTCCGCCCGCGACCGCAGTCCTGCCGTCCCCCTGGAGTTCGAGTGATCGTTCTCGACACCAACGTCATCTCCGAACCGCTGCGTAAGGCACCTGACTCCCAGGTGGTCGCCTGGATCGACGCCCAGCCCCTGCACGCCCTGTACCTTTCGGCCATCACCGTGGCCGAATTGCGGTTCGGCATTGCTGCCATGCCCGCGGGCAGGCGGCGAGATACGTTGCGCGACAGGGTCGAAACCCGCGTGCTGCCCTTGTTCGCCGGGCGCGTGCTCGTCTTCGACATGACCGCCTCCGCCGCCTACGCCGAACTCATGGCCACCGCCCGCGCTACCGGGGCCGCGATCGGTACCTCCGACGGCTACATCGCGGCGACGGCGGCCGCCGCGAAGATGGCCGTGGCCACCCGCGACACCACACCGTTCCGGGCTGCTGGAGTGCCCGTCATCGACCCGTGGGCCTGAAACCGGGGCGCTGCGCGTTCTGGACATCGAGTACCTATCCGGCTCGAGGCGTAGAACGGCCACGGGTCCGGATTGGGTTCCAGGTTTCGGTAGTAACGGAAATGGAGCGGCGGGCCCGGTTGTTGCACCTTGGGCAGTTATCAGAACGATTGCGGCCTGACCTCGCTACGTGACCGATTCGACACGATGGCTCCAGGACTGGCCTGAACAGCGGACGAATGTGATCCGACGCAGCAATGTCTCGGCATCGAAACGTTGTCGTACTGATCTTCGACGTACTCTCGAGAAAGAAGTATGAGGAGGTCTGAGATGAGCGCTCAGTTCTTCGAGACGGCGCCCGGTCCCGATGACCTTGCCGAGCCGATCGTCCACACGTCGTACGGTGATGTGCGCGGCATGCGCCAAGGATCGGTTCTGGTCTGGCGCAGTATCCCCTACGCGGCCGCCCCGACCGGAACCGCCCGATTCGCGCCGCCGCAGCCGCCACCGTCCTGGGCGGGCGTGCGCGACTGCACCGCCTACGGCCAGATCGCACCGCAGACGATGGGCAACATGGTGCCGGTCGATTCGCATCTGAAGATGGGCGAGGACTGTCTCTGGCTGAACGTTTGGTCGCCACAGCACGACATCGGCGCCCCGGGGGGCGGCGCGGAAACCGGTGAGTCTCGACCGGTCATGGTCTGGCTGCACGGCGGTGCGTACTGCCTCGGCACCGCAGCGCAGGAGATCTACGACGGGCGCAAGCTAGCCGCTACCGGCGACGTCGTGGTGGTCGGGGTGAACTACCGGCTCGGCGCGCTCGGCTTCCTCGATCTGTCCTCGCTCGGCGACGACTTCGTGCCCAACCTCGGCCTGCACGACCAGATCGCCGCGCTGGAGTGGGTGCGCGACAACATCGCCGCGTTCGGCGGCGATCCCGGCAATGTCACCTTGTTCGGCGAGTCTTCCGGCGCCGGCTGCGTCACCGCGCTGCTGACCTCGCCGCGCGCCACCGGCCTGTTCCACAAGGCGATCGCGCAGAGCCCGCCCGCGACGACGGTGTTCGGGCAGGAGCGGGCGGCGACGGTGGCGTGGCGCTTCCTCGAGCTGATGGAGCTGCCGGCGTCTCGTGCCAAGGAACTGTTGGAATGCCCCCTCGACCGGATCGTCGCGGCGGCGGGCGTGCTGCTCGACGAGATCCCGCTGAAGGAGCCGGGCAGGCTGGCCGCCGCGCCGGTGGTCGACGGCGACCTGCTGTCGACCTACCCGATCGACCGGTTCCAGCACGGCCGCTCGCACCGGGTGCCGCTGATCATCGGCACCAACAAGGACGAGGCGTCGCTGTTCCGGGTGTTCCGTTCGCCGATCATGCCGGTGACCCCGGACGCGGTAAACGCGATGCTTCGTGACGTCGCGGCCAACCACCCGGAGATGTCGCCGGAGCGGATCGCCGAAATCACGTCGGCCTACCCGGATCTCACCAAGACCCGCGGCGCGATGGCCATGTCCACCGACGCTGCCTTCCGGATGCCCGCGCACTGGGTGGCCGACGCGCATGCCCAGCACTCACCGACCTGGATGTACCGCTTCGACTATGCGACCCCGATGTTACGGGCGGCCCGGGTCGGCGCGGGGCACGCCACCGAATTGCCTTATGTGTTCGGCAATTTCGGTACCTTCAACCACGACCCGACCTTCTGGCTCGGCGGACGCAAGGTGGCGATGGAAGTGTCCGGTCGCATAATGCGCCGCTGGCTCGCCTTCGCGGCACACGGCGTTCCGGCCGCGCTCGACGGTTCCAAGCACTGGCCCCCCTACCGCCTGGCCGCCCGAACCACCCTGGTCATCGACACCGCGGACCGAGTGGTGGACGACCCCGACCGCGAATTGCACAGCGCTTGGGGCGAACAGGCGGTGGGGTTCAGTTAGGACGCCGCCGCGACGTCGTCCGTTCTGTCAGCAGCGGATATCACGGCTGGGATAGAGCTGCTCGTTCGGTAGTCCGGGGAGGTCTCGATCGTTGTCGTGGATGATCTCGACCGCATCGTGGTAACCCGGTTCTCCACTCCTGGATGAATATGAATGCTGCTGTGACACAAGCGATGTAGTCGAATCGAATTCCGTGCGGGAAAACGCTGAGATGTACATCCCCCCACGAAGTCGATCGGAAGAGACGCCTGAGGCACTTACTCGCCGCGGCGCTGAACGCAGCCATGTATCGCTGAGGATGGTGACCAGCACCGGAGCATGTGGCGAACCGGTGGTATCAGCCCGGATAGACGTAATGGCGGGGCCCGAAGTTGCCGGTTTTGCTGGAACCGGCATATGGCATGTCGAGTGGGGTCGTGTTGAGCTTGTGTGGGTTGCCGTCGCGGTCTGCTTGCCAGCAATCCTGCTGGACGCCATGGAAGCTGGTGCACACGATGCGGGTGCTCGTGCCGAAGGGCGAGGTCAGCCGGTGCCGGTCGGAAAGCGGATTCCAGTAGTCGGGGTCGCTCGGGACGGCGAAATTCTCGGTCTCATAAACCTCGAACGCGCCGCCGCCGTTCGAAGGCCAGTCGTCGGCGGCGGCGGTACCCGCACCGAACAGAAGCGCAGCGCCGGTCACCGCGGTGATCCGCGCAAGACGTTCGGTGTTGATGTTCATCCGTGTCCTTATCTTCCGCCGCGTCCTGGTCTCTGTGGCAGCCCCGGAAATACGGGCTGGTATCGGCCATGGAGAGGCGATCATCGGGCATAGTGGCGATTATGACCGTCATGTCCTGAAGTGCTGCTGATCAAGATCTTTCAACATCTGAACCGCGAAACGCAATCCGAGAGTTGTGGAAGGCTGGCGCCGACCACCAGCTTGAAATGATCGCGAATGCGGCCGTTGAGCTGAACCGAGTTGGGAAATGATCCGGCTCTCGAGGTCGGTGGTGTTCTCTAGATCAGCGTCTGACCTCGCCGCTGGTCCGTGGCCAGAATCCTGGAGTACCTACTCGACTGCCCACACGGTCGGCATGGCCGAGATACGAAACGTCCTTTTCACCGGCGCGGCATATGTCACCGCGCGGGCAGCGGCCCGCACAGAACGGGTGGCGGACAGGGCCACTCGGCGTTTCGGTGGCTAGTGCGGTGACCACACAGGTTCGTCGGGTTGGTCGGGTTGGTCGGCCGACGATTCGATACCGGGCGGCGTACTATCCGGCGATGCGCTACAAGCGGTTCCTTCCGAAACCGCCTGCCTGTAGCGGTCGGCCAGCGCGCGGATCGCCGCGACGAGCTCGGGTGGCTCGGTGACTTCGAAGTCCGCGTCGAGCATGCCGAGGTAGCTGGCCAGCATCTGCGGTGTGTTCGAGCCGACCTCGGCCACGCAGGCATTGTCGCCCAAGGGTTCCACCGTGATGCCTGGCGGTAGCCGGTTGCGTACGTGCTCGGCTGGTGCGCGCACCGTCACCTGGGTCCGGCACTTCCAGGTGGCGGTGGCCAGGCCGGTGGCGATGTAGCCGACGAGGTCGCCGCTGGGATTCTCGCGCGAAGTGAACCGCGGCCCGTTCGGCGTCCGCAACCGCATCCGGTCCACCCGGAACGTGCGCCAGTCGGACTGCGCGACGTCCCATCCGACGAGGTACCAGCGGCCCCGGTTGTGCGCGAGCCGGTGCGGCTCGATCTCGCGGCGACTGGAGGATTCGTCGTGGCTGACGTAGTCGAACCGGAGCCGCTCGTGATAGCGGGAGGCTGCCGCGATCGCGGTGAGCGTATCGGCGTCCACGGTGGGACCGACGTGCGGAAGCGGGACGAGGTATGCATGCAAGCCGTTGACACGCCGGCGAAGCCGCGACGGCAGCATCTGTTCGAGCTTGGCCAGGGCACGCAGGGCGGCCTCCTCGATGCCGGTGATCGCGCCTTGTGCGGCACCGACCCGCAGCCCGACCGCGACGGCGACCGCTTCGTCGTCGTCGAGCAGCAATGGCGGCAGCTCCGCGCCGGCCCCGAGCCGGTAGCCGCCGGCGACGCCCCTGATCCCGTGCACCGGATAGCCGAGACCGCGCAGGCGTTCCACATCGTTGCGCACGGTGCGCGCGGTGACGCCGAGGCGCTCAGCAAGCTCCGGCCCGGTCCAGTCCCGTGGCGTCTGTAGTAGGGAGAGCAGCCGCAGCAGTCGTTGTGCCCTGTCCAACATGTTTTCAAGTCTGCCCGGATACAGGAACAGAATGTTCCTGTATCGCTCCTACCGTTCTCGGCATGAACAACAACACCGACATCCGCCCGTTCCGCGTCGACATCCCGCAGGCCGAGTTGGACGACCTACGCGATCGCCTTACCCGCGCCCGCTGGCCCCGGCAGATCTCCGGAACTGGTTGGGAACGCGGCGTTCCTGTGGACTACCTAAAGGAGTTGACCGACTACTGGGCGAACAGTTTCGACTGGCGGGCCCAGGAGAAAACGCTGAACGAGCATCCACAGTTCGTGACGACGATCGACCGCCAGGACATCCACTTCCTGCACGTCCGCTCGCCCGAGCCGGATGCGCTGCCGCTGCTCCTGTGCCATGGCTGGCCAGGCTCGTTCGTGGACTTCCTGGACGTGATCGGACCGCTCACCGATCCCCGCGCGCACGGCGGTGATCCGGCGGACGCGTTCCATGTCGTGATCCCGTCGCTCCCCGGCTTCGGGTTCTCCAACCCGGTACGGGAACCGGGCTGGGGCAACCTGTTCCGGGTGGCCGCGGCATTCGGAGAGCTGATGAGTCGGCTCGGCTACCAGCGGTTCGCCGCGCAGGGCGGTGACGTCGGCGGCGGGGTGGCCATGTTGCTGCCCACGGCCGCCCCCGGCCGCGTGGTCGCCACCCACCTCAATGGTCCAGCGCCGTATCCGTTCGGTCCGCCCCTCGAGCTGGACGGCTTGTCTGACACCGACCGAGCGCGCGCCGAGCGGTTCAACGCCGCCTGCGAGGATGGTCTCGGCTATCTGCACCTGCAGTCCACCCGGCCGCAGACCCTCGCCTACTCCCTGACCGATTCGCCGATCGGACAGTTGGCGTGGATCGTGGAGAAGATCAAGGAGTGGACCGATCCGGCCGCCGAGCTGCCCGAGGACGCGGTGGACCGCGACCAATTGCTCACCAACGTGAGCGTCTACTGGTTTACCGGTTCCGGCGCGTCCTCGGCCAACACTGTCTACGAGGGTATGCGCGTCTACCGCGCGATCGCCGACGGCCAGGCCGGCGACGATCAGGCCGGCTGGCCGTCCGTGTCGGCACCGCCGCAGGCGATCGCGGTGTTCGCGGCGGATATGACGATCCGAGCCCTCGCCGACCCAGCGAGCACCGTCGACCACTGGTCGGAGTTCGACCGGGGCGGCCACTTCCCTGCGATGGAGGTGCCCGACCTACTCGTCGGCGACCTGCGCGAGTTCTTCCGCATCGCGCGGTGATCCTGGCGGCGGGTGGTCCGCGCAGCGCGCTGACCACCCAGGTTCACCTGTTCGATAGAACACGCGGCTTTTGGTCGTGGTAGGCCCCGGCGTGCTAGCGTTCGCTGCGGATGCGGACGGGTTCTCGGCGTTTCTGGCGAGTACTTCTACACGTCTGTCGAGAAGCGGATACCGCCGTCGGGAATCACGACACCAGGCCAGACTCGGGCGCCGCGCAGCAGCTCGCAGCGTGCGCCGATGTTGGCGCCGTCGCCGATGACGCCGTCGCGGACGAGCGCGCGCGGGCCGATGCGCGCGCCGAAGCCGATGATGGTGCGTTCGACCGTGGCGCCCGCTTCGATCACGGCGCCGTCGAAGACGACCGCGCCGTCCAGTCGCGCGCCCGCGCCGATCTCGGCGCCGCGACCGACGACCGTGCCGCCGATGAGCAACGCTCCTGGCGCGACGCCCGCACCCGGATGGACCAGCGATTCGCCGCGCTGACCAGGTAGGGCGGGGGAGGGTGCGATACCGCGCACCAGGTCCGCGGAGCCGCGGACGAAGTCCTCGGGGGTGCCCATGTCGCGCCAATAGGAGGCGTCGACGTGGCCCTGGACGCGGGCGCCCTCGGCGAGCAGCGACGGGAATACCTCGCGTTCCACCGAGACCGGGCGCCCGGCCGGGATCTTCTCGATGTACTCGCGGCGGAAGACGTAGCACCCTGCGTTGATCTGGTCGGTCGGCGGATCCTGGGTCTTCTCCAGGAAGGCGGTGACCCGGCCGTTCTCGTCGGTCGGCACGCACCCGAACGCGCGCGGATCGCTCACCCGGACCAGGTGCAGCGTCACGTCCGCGTTGGTCGACTCATGCGTGTCCAGCACCGCGCCGAGGTCGGTGCCGCCGAGCACGTCACCGTTGAACACCATCACGTTGTCCGCCCGCAGCTTGGAGAGCACGTTCCGGATGCCGCCGCCGGTGCCGAGCGGCTCGGTCTCGGTGACGTACTCGAGTTCCAGCCCGAGATCGGCCCCGTCGCCGAAGTGCTCCTCGAACACCTCCGCCTTGAACGAGGTGCCCAGTACGACGTGCGTGATCCCGGCCTCCGCGATGCGGGCGAGCAGATGGGTCAGGAACGGCAGCCCGGCAGTCGGCAGCATCGGCTTGGGTGCCGAAAGGGTCAGCGGACGCAGCCGCGTCCCCTGGCCGCCGACCAGGATCACGGCGTCGGTGCCTGCATTTCCTGCCATCAAGCTTCCCCTGTTCACAGTGGGTCGTTATCCGCTCAGCCAGCGCCTCGCCGGCGCTCGGCTCCGTCATGCGCGATGCGCGGCGCTGCGGTGCTTATTCGCTCGCTGCGCTCTCTTATGCGTCGGTTACCCGGCGCTCTGCGCCTGTTGGCGCAGGGCAGATCGAACCGCAATCCGTGAGCGGACCGCAAGTCCGGTCCGCAACGCCAGCCGCAAGGGCGCCTGCCACCAGTGCGGATGCCGGTCGGCCTGGAAACGGTAGGCGCTGGCGTGGTGCGCGGGGAGCATCACCTCGGGATGGCGGCCCGCCGCGTGGCCCTTGGCGTGGGTGACCTCGGCGTCCGGCACGAACACGTTATGCCAGCCCGCCTTGCCCATGCGGTCGCCGAAGTCGACGTCTTCCATGTACATGAAGTAGCGCGAGTCGAAGCCGTCGATCGAGTCGAAGGCCGCGCGCCGCACCAGCAGGCACGACCCGGACAGCCAGCCAACGGCCCGCTCGGAGATCTCCTCGTTTTCCTGCCGGTACCGGCGGCTCCACGGATTGGACTTCCACACCGTGCCGAGGATCGCGTGCCCGGCGCCGTCGAGTAGCCCGGGCACCCGGCGGGCGGATGGGTACACACTGCCGTCCGGCTCCCGCACCATCGGGCCGAGCGCGCCCGCTCGCGGCCAGCGCTTGGCGGCGGCAAGAAGCTTGTCGATGGAGTCGGTGCTCCAGCGGATATCCGGATTGGCGATCACGATGAACTCGATGTCCGGATCGATCTCCGCGACCGCTCGGTTGATCGCGCCGCCGTAGCCGATGTTTCCGCCGGTGCGCAACAGCCGCACGTGTGAATTGGCCTCGGTGACCAGCTCCGGCACGCCGTCCACCGACCCGTTGTCGGCGAGGATCACCTGTGGTTTCTCGGTGGTCGCCGCGGCTAGGGTAGTGATGAAGTGCTCGAGGTGCTCACCCGGCGAATAGGTCACCGTGACGACGGCGATGCCCGCGGGGGTGACGGAATCAGAAGCTGCTGTGTCTTCGGTTCGCTCGCTGCGCTCACTCACAGTTGCCAACCCTAGTCGGACACCCGCACCAGCGCGTCCCCCAGTGCCGTCCGCCAATCGCGCAGCGGGGTCAGCCCGGCCTCGTTCCAGGAACGAGGCGACAGCACCGAATATGCCGGGCGCCGTGCCGGTCTCGGATATGCCGACGAGTCGCACGGGCGGACGCGCCCGGGGTCGGCGCCGATCCCGGCGAACACCGCGCGAGCGAGTTCGAACCAACTGGCCTGCCCCGCGTTGGTGGCGTGCAGCACATGTGGCGCGTCCGGTCGTCCCGCCAGTTCCAGCAGGGCCGTGGCCAAATCGCCGGCGTAGGTTGGCGAGCCGAGTTGGTCCTCGACCACGTCGACGGTGTCACGTTCCTGTTCGAGACGAAGCATCGTCGCGACGAAATCGCCGCCGCGCCCGGCATATACCCACGCGGTGCGCACCACGTGCGCGTCAGGGCATCGCGCGAGCAGCGCCTGTTCGCCCGCAAGCTTGGACTTGCCGTAGACGGTTGCGGGCCCGGTCGGATCGGTGGTGTCGTACGGCCGATCGTGGGTACCTGGAAAGACGTAGTCGGTGGACAGGTGGATCAGGCGGGCGCCGACGTCGGCGCAGGCGGCGGCCAGCACGGCGGGTCCCGTCTCGTTCCCCGCGTACGCCGCCTCGATGTCGGTTTCGGCGCGGTCGACGGCGGTGTAGGCGGCGCAGTTCACCACCACGTCACCCGGTGCGAGCACCGCGCGTACCGCGGAGGGATCGGTGATGTCCAGTTCGGCGCGTCCGTAGCCGCGGGCAGCCGGAGCGAGACGCAGCAGTTCCCGGCCTACCTGGCCGCGCGCCCCGGTGACGAC
The DNA here is from genome assembly GCF_045207455.1 of Nocardia sp. NBC_00881. Taxonomy (NCBI): domain Bacteria; kingdom Bacillati; phylum Actinomycetota; class Actinomycetes; order Mycobacteriales; family Nocardiaceae; genus Nocardia; species Nocardia sp. NBC_00881. The sequence continues at coordinate 4,289,424 of NZ_CP108798.1, read as the reverse complement.
GAGGTGTGCGGATACGGCGGAGTCGGGCGCGGTAGGGGCGGTCACGGCGCAAGTCTGGCACGCCGTCATACCGGTGGTTGAGGTCCTTCCCGGTAACCGTTCGTTAGCCTTGGAGCATCGGGTGCTTCCCGGACCGGGCGGGGCGGGGTGGGAACCGGGGTGCCGGGGCAATTGCGCAAGCGACGCGAGGACACCAACTTTCGGCGAGGAGGATGCAGAGTTGTCGCAGCGGAGGGGCACATCGATCCCGTCGCGGTCGACCGGGGCAGGCGCGCAGTCGTTGGGGCCACTACGTCTCGTCGTCGCGGTCACCTCCGTGCTTGTGCTCGTGCTCACCGGTTTCGCCTGGCGCAGCGTCGACTCGCTGGTCGCCGGCATCCAGCGCATCGGCGACCTCGGTCTCGGCGGTGGCCGCGACGGCGCGGTGGACATCCTGCTGGTCGGTGTGGACAGTCGCGCCGACGCGCACGGCAACCCGCTGTCGGACGGAGAGCGTGCCATGCTGCACGCCGGCGACGAGGTCGGCACCAACACCGACACCATCGTGCTGCTGCGCGTGCCGAACGACGGCCGCTCCGCGACCGCCATCTCCCTTCCGCGCGACTCCTACGTCGACATTCCCGGTATCGGCATGGGCAAGATCAACTCGGCCTACGGGGTGACCAAGGCGACGCAGCAGACCAAGCTGCTCGACCAGAGCGTCTCCGAGGCCGACGCGGAGCAGCGGTCCACGAAGGCGGGCAGACAGGCGCTGATCAAAACCGTGGCCAACCTGACCGGCATCACCGTCGACCACTACGCCGAGGTGAGTCTGCTCGGCTTCGTGCTGCTCACCGATGCCGTCGGCGGCGTCGAGGTGTGCCTGAACCAGCCGGTCGACGAATGGATGTCCGGCGCCGACTTCCCAGCGGGCCGCCAGCGCCTGGACGGGCCGCAGGCGCTGAGCTTCGTGCGCCAGCGACACGATCTGTTGCGCGGCGACCTCGACCGCATCGTGCGCCAACAGGTGTTCATGGCACAGCTGGTGCGGCAGGTGCTCAGCGCGAAGACGCTGGGGAATCCGGGCAGGCTGAAGCAGCTCAGCGACGCGGTGGGGCGGACGGTCGTGCTGGACGACGCGTGGGATGTCGTCGCGTTCCTGCAGCAGCTCGAGGATCTGTCCGGCGGGCAGGTGAAGTTCGAGACCATCCCGGTCAAGGATCTCAACGGCGAGTCCAGCAGTGGCGAGTCGGTGGTGAAGGTGGATCCCAAGGCGGTCAAGTCCTACATCGCCGGGCTGGTCGCCGACGGTGAATCCGCGCAGAACTCCGGCCTCGGGATCGATCCGGCGACGGTGACCGTCAGCGTCTACAACGCCGGCGGCGTCGGCGGGCTCGCGGCTCAGGTGGCGCAGGCTCTGAACGCCAAGGGTTTTCGCGAAGGTGTGGTGACCAACTACACCGGTCGGAGTGTCACGGGCAGCCGGGTGCTCGCCGCCGATGCCTCGGACCCGAAGGCCGAGGCGGTGGCGAAGGCACTGGGTGGGCTGTCGGTCGTCGCCGATTCGACACTGTCGGCGGGTTCGGTGAGCGTCGTGCTGGCGAGCGACTATTCTGGTCCCGGCTCGGCGGCCAGCAGTGTGTTCGACTTCTCCGGAACGTCGACCTCCGCCACGCCCGTGCCGCCCGCCCCACCGATCGACGCAGGCCAGAACGGACCGAAATGCGTGAATTGAACCATGCGTGACATCGACCAGGCCCACACCCTCACCGAAGCGGTACTCGATCCGATCCTCACCCGCGAACCCGCGGGCCCGCGGGTCACCTACTACGACGACGCCACCGGCGCGCGGATCGAGCTGTCCGGTCTGACGCTGGCGAACTGGGCGGCCAAGACCGCCAATCTGATTCGCGACGAGTTCGGCCTGAGTCCCGGCGCCCGGGTCGCCGTGCTGCTGCCCGCGCACTGGCAGACCGCCGCGGTGCTGCTCGGTTGCTGGTGGGCGGGTACCGAGGTGGTGCTGTGCCCGGACGAGGACGCCGACCTGGCCCTGGTGACCCCCGACCGTCTGGACGATGCCGATGGCGTCGGCGAGGTCGCCGCGCTGTCGCTCGACGCGATGGGCGCCCCGGTACGCGACTTACCCATCGGGATCACCGATTTCGCCACCGCGGTGCGTGTGCACGGCGACCAGTTCCTGCCCCGCGGGGCCGGTGTCGCGCTGGACGGTATGCCGGTTGCGGAGGTACTCGCCGAGGCGAGGAAATCGGCCATGCGGCAAGGCTTCTCCGAGGGCGACCGGGTCCTGTCGAGCACACCGTGGGAGACCCCGGCGGAGCTGATCGACGGGTACGTCGCGGTGCTCGCCGCGGGCGCCTCGCTGGTGCAGGTGGTCAATCCCGATCCGGAGCTGCGTGACCGGCGGATCGCGTCGGAACGGGTTACCGCGCAGCGGGGGTGAGCAGGACCCGGCATCGCGAACGAGCGCTTGCCGGCTCCTACCGCGGTATAGGCCGGAATCCGACCAGGGGACGTTCCACAACTCGGCCGGATTCCGTACTGTGGAGTCGATCGCACAACGACGGGGGTTGAGGAACATGAAGCCGCACTATTGGTTTCGGTGGTTGTCGGTGCAGGGCGCGCCTCGTCTCGTCCTGCGCGCGCAAGCCCGCCGCGGTGACCCGTTCGCCGAGCTGGTCGGCGGCCCCACCGGCTGCTCCGACCCGTACCCGCTGATCGAGCAGCTGCGTGGCAAGGGCAAGTTCATCCGCACTTCGATCTCGTGGGCGACCTTCGACCACGAGCTGTGTCGTGCGATCCTGCGCGACAACCGATTCGGCGTGCGCACCACCGAGAGCTTCAACATCCCCAAGCCGATGCAGAAGCTCGCCGAGCGCTTCCCGCTGCCACCGAATCCGGTCGAACCGCCGTCGATGCTGGTGATCGATCCGCCGGAGCACAGCCTGATGCGCAAGCCGGTCGCGTCGGCGTTCACGCCGCGCGCTATCCGCAGGCTGCGCGACCGGGTCGAGTCCGTCACCACGGAATTGCTGGGCGCGTTGCCCTCGGGCGGATCGACCGATCTGATCGAGTCGTTCGCCGCGCAGGTGCCGATCGCGATCATCTCCGAGATGCTCGGCTTTCCCGACGAGGACAAGGCGATGTTCCTCGACTGGGGCGATCGGATGACACCGCTGCTGGACCTCGGCATCTCGTGGCGGGCGCACCGCAGGGCGCTGCGGTCCATGGAGGTGATGAACGACTACCTCGACCGGCATATCGAGCGATTGCGCCGCGAGCCTGGTGAAGACATCCTCAGCAGCTTGGTCACCGCGGGCGAGCTGGACGACAACGCGCTGAAGGCGTCCGCGAGCCTGCTCATGGGCGCGGGTTTCGAGACGACGGTGAACCTCATCGGAAACGGCGTCGTGCAGCTGCTCTCCCATCCCGATCAGCTGGAGCGGCTGCGCACCGAGCCGGAGTTGTGGCCGAACGCCGTCGAGGAGATCCTGCGGATCGACTCGCCGGTGCAGACGACGGCACGGACCGCGTTGACCGACATGGAGATCGAGGGCGTGCGGGTACGCAAGGGCAACACGGTGGTGCTGTCGCTGGCGGGCGCCAACCGCGACGCCGCGGTCTTCTCCGATCCCGAGCGGTTCGACGTCGGGCGTGAGAACGCCAAGGACCACCTCTCGTTCAGCAGCGGCGTGCACGTCTGTCTCGGCGCCAGCCTCGCCAGGATGGAAGGCGTCTACGCGCTACAGGCCCTGTTCGACCGGTTTCCCGACCTCCGGCTGGATGGCACCCCACAACGCCGCGAGCTGTTTACGCTGCACGGCTACGAGCGGATGCCGGTCCGGCTCGGACGCCGGGCGACGGCGCCGGAACCGACCGTGGTCTGACCGGAGCGCCCGATCAGCCGGTGGACGCGCTCTTCCAGACGTAGCGGGTCTTCGGGCGACCCGCCCTCCCGTAGTCCGAGCGCCGGACGACCAGGCCGTCGTCGGCCAGTTTCTCCAGGTATCGCCACGCGGTGATGCGAGAGACCCCGATCGAGGTCGCGGTGTCGGCGGCCGTCATGCCTTGGGTCTCGGCGGCGCGCACGGCGCGCGAGATCTCGTCCAGCGTCTGGGGCGCGACGCCCTTCGGGGTGGCGGCGCGCTGGTCGGACGTGCGTAGTGCGCTCAGCGCCCGGTCGATGTCGTGCTGGGAGATAGCGGACTCGCCTGCGGGGAGCGCGGTGCGGAATTCCCGGTAGCGGTCCAGCTTGTCGCGGAACGCGGCGAAGGTGAACGGCTTCAGCAGATACAGCACGACGCCGTGCGATACGGCGGTGCGCACCAGGGCGAGGTCGCGCGCGGAGGTGATGGCGATGACGTCCGGGCGCGGCGCGAGGCCGGTCAGCGCGGCGGCGACATCGAGGCCGCTCGCGTCCGGCAGGCCGATGTCCATGAGCACCAAATCGACCGGCGTGCCCTCGGCGGCGGCATCGGCCGCCGCGCGCATCGCCTCGCGTCCGGTATGGGCGATGCCGACGGGGGTGAACCCGGTGATGCGCTCCACGTAGGCGCGGTGCGCCTCGGCGATGAGCGGCTCGTCCTCGACGATCAGCACTCGGATCATCGTGCCGTGTCCTTTCTCGCATGAGCGGGGCCCTGCGTGGTCACGCTCCGCTGCCGCCTCCGGGCCTGACCGCTCATGCTGTGTCCTTTCGTGGAATCGTCACGGTCACCGCGCTTTCGGGATCCCGTTCGGTGCGAATGGTTCCCCCGTAGCGGGCCACTAGACGGTGGACCAGTGCGAGGCCGAGCCCGTGATGGTCGGCTTTGGTCGAATAGCCGCGCTGCGAGGCGCGCGCGAACTTTTCCGCCGACATGCCGGGACCACTGTCGGCCACCCGGACGAAGAGCGCCGAACTGCGATGCGATGTATCGGCGTCGGCGTCGGCGTCCTGATATCGCATGGTGACCTCCACCCATCCGGACGCACTGCCGGCCGCGGCGTCGATCGCGTTGTCGATGAGATTGCCGACCAGCGTGACGGTTTCCTGCGGGGACAACGGGTCCACCGAGTCGAGCGCGGTGTCCTCGGTGATGGTCAGCTCGATGCCCCGCTCGGTCGCCTGGTTCACCTTGCCGAGCAGCAGTGCCGCGAGTGCGGGGGCGCCCACCGCGGCGAGCAGCCGGTCGATCAGTGCCTGAGACAGTTCGAGTTCCGAGGTGGCGAACTCCACGGCTTCGCGGTGGCGGCCCAGCTCCACCATGGTGACGACGGTGTGCAGCCGGTTGGCGGACTCGTGCGCCTGCGCCTGCAGCGACTCCGCGAAACCGCGCACGGTATCGAGTTCGCCCATCACCGCCCGCAATTCGGTGTGGTCGCGGATCGTCATCACAGTGCCGATCGCCCGGCCCCCCCACGTCACGATGTCCTGGTTGACCAGCAGGATCCGATCGGAGGTTACGTGCATCTCGTCCCGAACGACCCCCCAGCTCATCCGCTGCAACGACAGCGGAAGGTCGCTGCGCCGGATCTTGCCGGAGGGCAGGTCGAGCAGCCTGCGCGCCTCGTCGTTGACCACCTCCGCATGCTCGCCGGACGGCCCGAACACCACAAGACCCTCGTGGACGGAGTGCAGAACCGCGTCGTGGTGCTCGTACATCACGCGTAGTTCGTCGGGCGCGAGGCCGTGGGTCTGCCGCCGCAGTCGGCGGCTCAGCAGGAACGAGCCCGCCCCCGATACCACGAGACCCGCGCTCGCCACGCCGAGAATCAGCGGCACCTGGGTGGCGACCTGGTCGCCGATCTTCGAACGGGTAACCCCGGCGGAGACCAGGCCGACGACGCGCCCGTCGTCGTAGACGGGAGTGACCGCACGGATGGAGGGGCCGAGGGTGCCGGTGAAGGTCTCGGTGAACGTCTCGCCGGCCAGCGCGCGATCGATGTTGCCGCTGAAAGGCAGCCCGATGTTCGCGGGGTTGGTGTGCGTGTAGCGGGTCCGATCCGGCGCCATGACCACGATGAAGTCCATGCCGGTCTCGCGCCGGATCTCCTCGGTGACCGGCTGCAGCGGCGTCGTCGGATCGGTGGTGTGGAGGGCGGCGACGGTGGACGGCGCCTCCGCGAGGGTCACCGCGACGGCGACGACCTCACGGGTGGTGATGACATCGCTGTCGTGCCTGGCGTCCAAGACCGCGAGCACCGCGCCGATGGCGATCATCATCGCGAGTACGACCAGCTGGAGGGCGAATGCCTGACCGGCCAGGGACAGCCGACCGCGTCTCACAAGCTCTTCCTTCGCTGAACGTAATGCACCAAACAGTGACCCGGATCACCCCGGCCAGTCATCATTCTGCCTGGGGTGCATGAGACACCTCACTTCGGTACCACTCGAAGGGAAACCCAACGCGATGAGCGACCCCATTACAACGCGGCACGACCGCACCCATTGGCTATATCTGGCCGTCATCGTGGCGGTGATCGGGGGCATCCTTGTCGGCTGGCTGGCGCCCGATGTCGGGCAGTCGTTCGCTCCGCTGGGGACCATCTTCGTCAACCTGATCAAGATGATGATCGCCCCCGTCATCTTCTGCACCATCGTGCTCGGTATCGGCTCGGTGCGCGCGGCCGCCACCGTCGGCAAGGTCGGCGGCCTGGCCATCGGGTACTTCCTGATCATGTCGACCATCGCCCTCGGTATCGGCATCGTGGTCGGCAATCTGCTGCAGCCCGGTACCGGCCTGAACCTCACCAAGGTCAAAGCCGGTCACGATCTGGCCGACAAGGCGCATAGTGCGGGCGGTACCTGGGACTTCATCCAGGGCATCGTCCCGACCACGCTGTTGTCCTCGCTCACCGCGGGCAACGTGCTTCAGGCGCTGTTCGTCGCGCTGCTGGTCGGTTTCGCGGTCCAAGCCATGGGCCGAACGGGTGAGCCGGTCCTGCGTGCGGTGGCGATCATCCAGAAGCTCGTGTTCCGGATCTTGGCGATGATCCTGTGGCTCGCGCCGATCGGCGCGTTCGGCGCGATCGCGAACGTGGTCGGCACGACCGGGCTCGACGCGGTCGTGAAGCTGGCCACGCTGATGGCCGCGTTCTACCTCACCTGCCTGGTGTTCGTCTTCGGTGTGCTCGGCATGCTGCTGTGGGCGGTGTCGCGGGTGTCCATCCTCAAACTGGTCCGCTATCTGGCGCGGGAGTACCTGCTGATCGTCGCGACCTCGTCGTCGGAGTCGGCGCTGCCGCGCCTGATCGCGAAGATGGACCACTTGGGGGTGGAGCGCACCACGGTGGGTGTGGTGGTGCCGACCGGGTACTCGTTCAACCTGGACGGGACCGCCATCTACTTGACCATGGCGTCGATCTTCATCGCGGACGCGATGGGCAAACCGCTCTCCCTCGGCGAGCAGGTCGGCCTGCTGCTGTTCATGATCATCGCGTCCAAGGGCGCGGCGGGTGTCACGGGCGCGGGTCTCGCGACGCTGGCCGGCGGGTTGCAGAGTCATCGACCCGAACTGCTCGACGGTGTCGGTCTGATTGTCGGCATCGACCGCTTCATGTCCGAAGCGCGCGCGTTGACCAACTTCTCCGGCAACGCGGTCGCCACGGTGCTGATCGGCACCTGGACCAAGACCATCAACGTGGACCAAGTGAAGGACGTGCTCGATCGCAAGCTGCCCTTCGACGAGCGGACCATGGTCGACGATGACCACGGGACGCCACCGCCGCCGCGGCAACCCGAAACCAAGAATCTGGTTTCGGCTTAGCCGCACGGTGACGACGAAGGCCCCGCAGGATCTGCGGGGCCTTCGTCGCGTCCCGGTCGCCCGTCGAGGTGGTCGTAGGCCGGTAGCGTGGGGACATGGCTGATGTGGTGGTGGTCGGCTCCGGGCCGAACGGGCTCGCTGCCGCGGTAATCCTGGCCAGGGCCGGTCTTGCGGTGGAGGTGTACGAAGCCGAGGCGACGGCCGGGGGCGGATCGCGCACAGCCGAGCTGACCGTGCCCGGATACCGGCACGACGTGTGCGCCGGCGCGCATCCGATGGCGTTGGCCTCGCCCTTCTTCCGCGCATTCGATCTCGAGGCGCACGGTGTCGAGCTGCTCGCGCCGGAGGTGTCCTACGCGCATCCGCTCGACGGTGGTATGGCCGGACTGGCCTGGCGGGATCTGGAGCAGACCGTCGATGGCCTCGGACGGGACGGCGCGGCCTGGCGTTCCCTGTTCGCGCCGCTGGTACGGCACTGGTCGGACGTGGTCGATTTCGCCATGTCGGATCTGCGCCGGATGCCGCCGGGGCTCGGCACCGCGTTCCGGTTCGGGCTACGAACCCTGGAGCAAGGCACGCCGTTGTGGGACATCAGGTTTCGTGACCAAGCCGCGCCCGCCCTGCTCACCGGCATCGCCACGCACGCGATCATCCCGCCGCGCGCCATCACCGCCGCGGGCGCCGGACTGCTGCTCGGCACCCTGGCCCACGCCGGGGGCTGGGTGGTTCCGCGCGGAGGTAGCCAGGCGATCCCCGATGCTCTGATCGCCGAACTCGAACGCCTCGGCGGACGGATATACACCGGGCACCGGGTCGACTCGCTGGAGGAGTTCTCCGACGCCCGCGCGATCATGCTCGACCTTGCCCCCGCCGAACTGCTGCGCATCTCAGGGAACCGGCTGCCCGCGCGATATGCCGAGCGGCTGAGGCGTTTCCGCTACGGTGGCGCGGCGTGCAAAATCGACTTCGCGCTGTCCGGTCCGGTGCCGTGGCGGGCCGATGGCTGCGAACTGGCCGGAACGGTGCACGTCATCGGCACTCGCGCCGAGGCCATGGCGGCTGAACACGCGGTCGCCGCAGGGCAACACGCCGAGCGGCCCTATGTGCTGTCCATCCAACCCGGTGTCGTCGATTCGACCAGGGCGCCAGCGGGCGGCCACACCTTCTATACTTACGCGCACGTGCCGAACGGCTCCACCCGCGACGTCAGCGACGCCGTGATCGCCCAGGTCGAGCGTTTCGCACCAGGTTTCCGCGACCTGATCGTGGCCCAGAACGTCCGCACCGCGGCCGAGATGCCCGCGCACAACGCCAACTACGTCGGCGGCGACATCTCCGCGGGGGCGATGACGCTGCGCCAGTTCGCCTTCCGCCCCGCCGTGCGCTGGAACCCTTACACCACACCCATTCCCGGCGTCTACCTGTGCTCGTCAGCGACCCCGCCCGGCCCGGGCGTGCACGGTATGAACGGCCTGCACGCCGCCCGCCACGCTCTGCGCGGGCGCTTCGCCATCCACACGGACCCCCTGGACCTCCTCCGCACCCGCACCCCGCAGCTTCGCTGATCCTTCGCACGCCTGACCAGCTCGTTCCGCAACGCCTGCGCCGTTTCGGTTACCGGGGCGGTGCGCGAGATCTATCCCTTGGCGAGTTCGGTGCGGTAGAGGTCGGGTTCGAGGTAGATGACGCGGGCGGCGGGAACGGCGGCGCGCACGCGGGATTCGGCGTCGTCGATCGCGGTGGCGATGGCGGCGACATCGAGGCCGGGAACCACGCCGATCTTCGCGGCCACCAGCAGCTCGTCGGGGCCGAGGTACTGGGTCTTGAGGTGGATCAACCGGTCGATGCGGGTGCCGTCGATGAGGTTCTCGCGGATCAGCCGGTCCTCGTCGGGCGTCGCGCCCTCGCCGATCAGCAGGCTCTGCATCTCCACGATGAGCACGATCGCGATCACGCCGAGCAGCCCACCGATGGCCAGGGTGCCGACGCCGTCCCAGACCGCATCGTCGGTGAGCATGGTCAGGCCGACGCCCGCGAACGCGAGAAGCAGACCGACCAGCGCGCCGGTGTCCTCGAGCAGAACAACCGGAAGTTCGGGGCTGCGCGAATTGCGGATGAACCGCCACCAGCTCGCATCACCCTTGAGCGGCTCGGATTCCCGTATCGCGGTCATGAAGCTGTAGGACTCCAGCCCGATCGCGATCACCAAGATAACGATCGCCACGAGCGGCGAACTCAGCTCCTCCGGATGCTGGATCTTGTGGATGCCCTCGTAGATCGCGTATCCGGAGCCGAGCGTGAACAGCACCAGCGCCACGATGAACGAATAGAAGTAGCGATTGCGCGCGTACCCGAACGGGTGCAGGGCGTCGGCCTCACGCTCGGCGCGGCGCTGACCGAGCAGCAGAAGTCCCTGGTTGCCGGTGTCGGCCACGGAGTGCACGGCCTCGGCGAGCATCGAGCCGGAGCCGGTGATCGCCGCACCGACGAACTTCGCCACGGCGATCCCCGCGTTCGCCGTCAACGCAGCGATAATCGCTTTCTTGCCACCACCAGCCGACATGGAAGCATGTCCTCTCTGTTTTCGACCTATCCGCGAACAGCCTAATGGCGCAGTCGGACGTAGGCCGTCGTCAGCCCGCGCATGGCCGCAGCGCATGCGGAGGTACGCCTAAGCCAGCCGGACCGGATAATTCGGATCGGTCAATTGGTTCCGCCCACACACGCGCAGAACAGCTGGGCATTGCCGTTCACCGCCTGGGCGCGGATGTCGGTGTCGGTCGCGGAGATCCACGCGGCGGCGCCACGCTCGAGCTCGAGCAGGGAGCCGTTCTGGAACAGTCGCACCGCGCCCGCCGTGCACAGCACGATGCCCGGACCCGCCGCGGTCAGCGGTACCCGCGCGGAGCCTGCGACGAGGTCGAAGCGCCGCAGCGCGAACTCCGGTGCGGGCGTCCGGTAGCGCACCGACCCGTCGCCTGCCGGTTCCGGCAGCACGACGGGCAGGTCGATCGGCTCGAAGTCCAGCACCCGTAATAGTTCCGGCACGTCTACGTGCTTGGGCGTGAGACCGCCGCGCAGTACATTGTCGGAGTTGGCCATGATCTCCACGCCGAGCCCACGAAGGTAGGCGTGTAAGTTCCCGGCCGCGAGGAACAGACCCTGACCCGGTTCCAATGTCAACCGGTTCAGCAGCAGTGCAGCGAGCACGCCCGCGTCGCCGGGGTAGGCCTCGGCGAGTTCGAGCGCGGTGCGGGCCTCGGGGACGAATGCGCGCTTGCCCTTACCGGACAGGTAGCGCACGCAGCCGTCCAGCACAGCGGGCAGCAGTGTGGCGAGCACATGATGCGGCAGCGTGATCCACGTGGTGAACAGGGTGCGCAGACCCGCCGAATCCGGTTGTGCGGCAAGCAGGTCGGCGTAGGAGTCGAGCCCGTCTACGCGCAGCGCGCGCAACAGCTCGACCGTGCGGTCCGGGTTACGGAATCCGGCCAGCGCCTCGAACCGGTCCAGCGCGACGACCAGTTCGGGCTTGTGGTTCTCGTCGCGGTAGTTGCGCATCGGCGAGTCCAACGGCACCCGCGCGCGGTTCTCCCGTTCGAATCCGGTCACGGCCTGCGCCATGCTTGGGTGCGCCTGCAGCGACAGCGGCTCCTCGGCGGCAAGGACCTTCAACAGGAACGGTAGCTTCCCGCCGAATTCCGGTGCGGCGATCCCCAATTCTCGATCCGGATCGGCTGCGACGAGCTCGAGCAGCGAGATGGTGTGGTCACCGATCCGCACCTGCGCGGGGTCGGCGGGATGGGCGCCGAACCAGAGTTCGGCCTCCGGGTGCGCGGAAGGAACCGGCCGTCCGCACAGCTGAGCGAGCGCGGTGCGCGATCCCCAAGCATACGAGCGCAGCGCACCGACGAGTTCGTGCACTAGTAGCTTCCCCCGTACTGCCCCTGGCTGTCGGCCGCGGCGGGGCGAGACCCGATCAGCCCTAGGTAGGCGGCGGCCATTTCCAGTCGCAACGCGAGCACGGCGAGCTGTTCGAGTTCGGTGCCGTGCCCGGATGCCGACTCCTCGGAAGGGCCCTGCGCGGGCGCGGATGGATCAGTCAGGTCGGTGCGCAGCAGATCGACGTCGGCAGTGACCAGATCGGCGTCCACCGGGCTCGACGCTGCGCCGCCGAACACCGCGATACGGCGGCGCGCGGCCGCCTGATCGCGATCGGTGCTGAGCATGAACACTCGGATGCGCTCCACCGGCGCGGGCCCGTCGAGCTCCTCGTCATGGAACAGCGGATCGAAGTTGGGCGCGGATCCCCCTGCCGCCTCGGCCATTCGGCCCTTCGCCGCGACGGCCTCGGCGAGATCCACCGCCGCGCACACCCGGCCGGCGGACTGCAGCAGCACCTCGGCGCCGTGCTCGGCGAGTTCGGCCGCGGCCGGCGAGTCGCCCGCGAGCACGATGCCGCGCTGCTGCATTCGTGCGGCCAGCGTCTTGGCCGGGTTGTGGAAGATCTCGTTTTGTGGGCCGTCGCACAGCGCCTCCGCGTCGAGGACGTCGGCCAGCTCTGTGAGATCGGGGACGGCGGCACCGGCACGGAGCGGGTCGACCGCACGCAGTACCGCGATTCCGGCGGCCAGGAAGCGCAGCAGGCGGTTGTGATCGAGCACCTGCACCCTCGGTTCCAGCAACGCGGCCCGACCGGCCGCGGCGGCGCGCAGCGGGCCCTCGTGTGGCGCGGCGACGACCACCTCGGCACCGCGGCGCAACGCCCGGTCGACGGCGTCGATCAGACGCGGATCGCCCGCATCATCCCCGGAGACGAGCACGACGTCCAGCGGTCCGACCCAGGGTGGTAGGGCGGTCGCGGGCACAACGGGTAGGCCTGTGCGATCGCCCAGAGCGGCGACCAGCAGGCTCGCGGCACGCGCCGCGCGCCCGGAACCGGCAACCAGCACTACGCTGCGTGGTCTCAGGTCAGCAAGGCGGGCCAGCACATCCTCACCTACTGCCGCCGCGGTGGCGCGCACCTGGGCGCCGCCCGAGGCGGCCGAGCGCAGGGCGCCTTCGGTATCGGCCGCCTCGAGTGAAGCGGCATCGTCGAGGTCGAGCACCGGTGTTCCAGCGATCATCGGGCGTCCCACCTCCCCTCATCGCGCTGTGTCGTTTCCGCCCCCGCGCCCACCCGGTTCAGCTGCCACACCGAGACCGAGTCGGGCGAATCCAAGGCCTGTGATTCCACTATTCCAGTCAGGAGCGGACGATGCTCAGGATCTCGGTTACGAGTACGTCTACTTCCTCCGCCGATCGGGCCTCGACGTTGAGCCGGAGCAACGGCTCGGTGTTCGACGCGCGCAGGTTGAACCAGGCGTCGTCGGCCAGCTGCACGGTCACCCCGTCCAGCCGGTCCACCGAGTGCGCCCGGTCCGCGAAAGCCTCCACTACGGCCATCGTCCGCTCCTTCGAATCGGCCACGGTGGAATTGATCTCTCCGGAGGTCGCATACGTTGCGTACGACGACATCAGGTTCGACACCGGCCGGTCCTTCTCGCCGAGTGCGGCGAGGACGTGCAGGGCCGCGAGCATGCCGGAGTCCGCGCCCCAGAAGTCGCGGAAGTAGTAGTGCGCGGAGTGCTCGCCGCCGAACACGGCACCGGTGGCGGCCATTTGCTGCTTGATGAACGAATGACCGACCCTGGTGCGCACCGGCGTTCCGCCCAGCTCGTGTACCAGTTCCGGCACCGCGCGTGAGGTGATCAGGTTGTGGATGATCACCGCGCCCGGCTCCTTGGCCAGCTCTCGCTCGGCGACCAGGGCGGTGATCGACGACGGCGATACCGAGTCGCCGTTCTCGTCCACTACGAAGCAGCGGTCGGCGTCGCCGTCGAAGGCGAGGCCGATGTCCGCGCCGGATGTGCGGACCAGCTTCTGCAAGTCCACCAGGTTCGCCGGATCCAGCGGGTTGGCTTCGTGGTTCGGGAAGCTGCCGTCCAGCTCGAAGTACAGTGGCACGACGGTCACCCGCGGTAGCGTGCCGAGCACTTGGGGCACGGTGTGGCCGCCCATGCCATTGCCCGCGTCCACCGCGATGGTGAGGGGACGGATGTCGCCGAGATCGACGAGGCCGCGCAAGAAGTTCGCGTAGTCGGCGAGCAGGTCGAGTTCGGTCGCGGCGCCGCGCGCTCCTTCGTAGCTGGGCACGCCCTCGATCAGCTCGTCTTTGATGGTGGCGAGGCCGGTGTCCTGCCCGACCGGGAGGGCCTTGGCCCGGCACAGCTTGATGCCGTTGTAGCGGGCCGGATTGTGGCTGGCGGTGAACATGGCCCCGGGACAGTCCAGGTGGCCGGAGGCGAAATACAGCTGGTCGGTCGATGCGAGGCCGATGTGCACGACGTCCAGCCCCTGGCCGAGCACACCGTCGGCGAAGGCGGTCGACAGCTCAGGTGAGGAGTCCCGCATGTCGTGTCCGATGACGACCTGGATCGCGCCCTCCACGCGCATCGACCGGGCGAACGAGGCCCCGACATCCCTGACGAATTCCGCATCGATCTGTTCACCGACCACGCCGCGAACGTCGTAAGCCTTGATCACCGCGTTCACGAATTCGGCAGAGCGGGGGACTGTCATGCCCAACACCCTAGTGGTTGCCACCGGTCGGTCCGACACCGTCCTGGTCCGGGTCAGGACGGCGGATCAGGGAGGACACGCAGATGGCCGCGGCGACCGGTGCGTGTGGTGCGCGGCGGAGGGGGAGCGTAGTCGTGGTAGCCGCGCTGGTCGGGTTCCGGCGGGCGGCGGCGCAGTCCGGCCTCGCGGACCGCTTCGGCGAGCGCGGTGAGGTCATCGTCGTCCGGGGTGCTCGAGGAGAATCCGCCTTCGTGCCGAACCAGTTCCCAGCCCTTCGGGGCGGTGATCCGTGAGCCGTGTGTTTCGCAGAGATCCCAGGAGTGCGGTTCGGCGACTGTCGCGAGTGGTCCGACCACCGCTGTCGAATCCGAGTACACATAGGTGAGCGTCGCGACGGCCGGGTTCTTGCAGCCTGGTCGGCAGCAACGACGCATGGGGATCACGCCGATGAGAGTAACGCTCCTGGCGCGTCGATGGGGACAGACACGCTTGACGAATCTCAGTCTGCTATCAGCAGAATGCGGGCGGCACGACGTTCCGCAAGAGGCGCGTGTGGCGCGTCCGACGGTGTGTCTTCTGCAAGGGAGATTCCGGGTATCCAGCCCACGTACCTGTGGTATCGGTTCCACTCGCCCCACAACGGCATTCGAGGAGCTGACCCGTCTGGATGGGTGCGGATCACTCGGCTTCTGGATCGATCACGTCCGGGTCGACGCCGAGGTAGGTCGCGACTTGCTGGACCAGGACCTCGCGCAGCAGGTCGACCAGGTCGTCGGGATCGCTGGCCCGCAGCTCGAGCGGCTTGCGGAACAGCACGACCCGCGCCCGGGTCGCCGCGCCGTGCCGGTCGACACCGGCCGGGATGAGCCGGGACAGCGGGACCGGTCCGTCCGCGACGACCTCGTCCGGCCAGGTAACCGAATCGGGATGCAGCGGACGGATTTTCGGCACATCGTCGACGGCGATGTCGAGTTTGGTGAGCCGGTCGTGCCAGCGGGTGTCCAGTGGGGCGAACGCCTCCAGCACCAGCCGGTCGAACTTTTGGCCGCGGGTCCGCCAGGCCGGCACCGTGGGTGGCAGCATCGGCCCGCGCACTCCTCGGCCACGTCGGATCACCGACCGGGCGGTCGGCGGTCGACGCTTACGGGAACGTGCCATGACACAAAATCTAGGCCAGTCGATTCCGGCCGCGCTCATCGAGGCGGCGTGACGGTCTCGTCGTGTCGATGAGCGCGCGTCGGCGAGGGGGGTGGCGGTACTGCCGTGCATCGATGGCCGGGTGCGGGATCGGCTGTCCTCGCGTGTTCCCGGAGTCGCCCTGGTGGAGGTGGGCAACTCCGGGCCTCGCGTACGTCTCAGCTGATGCCGCGCTTGAGGCGGCGCCGCTCCCGCTCGGAGAGCCCGCCCCAGATGCCGAAGCGCTCATCGTGCGCGAGTGCGTACTCCAGGCACTCGTCACGTACTTCGCAGCCCATGCAGATCCGTTTCGCCTCACGGGTCGAGCCGCCCTTCTCGGGGAAGAACGCCTCCGGATCGGTCTGCGCGCACAGGGCACGCTCCTGCCACTGCTCTTCGATGGATTCGAACATCTCGTCGAAGCCGGTCACGACCAGGCTGAGCCGGGGTGCCGAGACTCCGTCACCCCCCTCTTCGTCCTTCCAGCCGTTGTCTGCGCAGACGCCACGTGCTGCGCCTGCTGTGGAATCGGTCGGCGAGACCATCTCGTTGGCCATCGCTCCGCCTCCTCACTGTGTGTTAGCGCAGAATGATTCGTTCCGTCGGACCAACACGCACGCCGACGGCCATACCCCGCGACGTTGTCCCGCGGACGTCCCCGAGCCTGTCATTCACCCGAACATCTGTTCGAAAAGTCGTTCGCGCCTTGGGCTCTCGCGCGAACCCGGAATGACATGACTGTGATTAGACACGCCGGACGTGTCGATGGTCAAGCCGCCGACGCTATTCCGTTACTATCCGCAGCCGCATTCCGAATTGATCTTGTCACGTACGTTAGCAAATAGATAGCAAATTTACCGCGAGTCGTCGCCATCGGGTTACCGCATAGGCTGTGCGGATGTGACTGGACAACAAGTGGACGCCGTACCCGGGAGCGGGCCCCGGATCGCCGTCCTGGTCGGCGGTGTCGGTGGGGCGCGTTTTCTCCAGGGCGTCCGCGAACTGCTGCCCGAGGCTGATGTTTCCGCGATCGTGAACGTCGGTGACGACATCTGGATGCATGGTCTACGGATCTGCCCCGACCTCGATACCTGCATGTACACCCTAGGCGGAGGCATTGATATCGAGCGCGGCTGGGGCCGCGTCGGCGAGACCTGGCACGCCAAGGAGGAACTTGCGAAATATCATGCCCAACCCGACTGGTTCGGCTTGGGGGACCGTGATATCGCCACGCACCTGATCCGAACCGAAATGTTGCGCGCCGGATACCCACTCTCCGCGGTCACCGAGGCGCTGTGCAACCGCTGGCGACCCGGCGTGAAACTCCTCCCGGCAACCGATGATCGCTGCGAAACGCATGTCGTTGTGACCGACCCGGACAATCCTGGCGAACGGCGCGCGATCCATTTCCAAGAGTGGTGGGTCCGCTAC
The DNA here is from genome assembly GCF_045207455.1 of Nocardia sp. NBC_00881. NCBI lineage: Bacteria > Bacillati > Actinomycetota > Actinomycetes > Mycobacteriales > Nocardiaceae > Nocardia > Nocardia sp. NBC_00881. The sequence continues at coordinate 4,272,451 of NZ_CP108798.1, read as the reverse complement.
CGGGCGAACATCGACACCCATGGATTCGCCACAATTGGCGCCGATGACGCCAAACCAGCGCCAAATGTGACAGAGATCATAACGTCCGCCGATGCGGTGCTCCTCGCTCCGTCGAACCCGGTCGTGAGCATCGGAGCCATCCTCGCCGTGCCGGGTATTCGGGGTGCCCTGCGCACGACCGAGGCCAAGGTGATCGGCGTGTCCGGTGTGATCGACGGAAAGCCGTTGCGCGGTATGGCCGACGAGTGCCTGTCGGTGATCGGGGTGGACACCACGGCCGAGGCGATCGGTCGTTACTACGGCGCCCGATCGGCCACCGGAATCCTGGACGGCTGGCTGATCCACACCACCGATACCGCCGACGTGCCCGGTGTCGAGGTGCGAAGCGTGCCTTTGCTGATGACCGACCCGCCGGCCACCGCCGAAATGGTGCGTCAGGCACTGGATCTCGCGGGAGTGAAGCCATGACGACATCCACCGACCACGCGGCAGTAGAGCTGCGCATCCTGCCCGTCACCGGCCTTCCGGAGTTCCGGCCCGGTGACGACCTGGCCGAACACCTTGCTCGGTGTGCACCATGGCTGGCCGACGGCGACGTGCTCGTGGTCACCAGCAAGATCGTCGCGAAGGTCGAGGGCCGGGTCGTGGAGGCGCCGATGGACCCCGAAGAACGGGACAGCGCCCGGCGCAGCCTCATCGAGCAAGAGGCGGTGCGGGTGCTCGCGCGCAAGGGCCGCACCTTGATCACCGAGAACAAGCTCGGCATCGTGCAGGCGGCCTCCGGGGTCGACGGCTCGAATGTCGAGCAGGGCGAACTCGTCCTGCTCCCCACCGATCCGGACGGCAGCGCCAAGGCGCTGCGGACGGCGCTGGCCGAGCGACTGGGCGTGACGGTCGCGGTGGTTGTCACCGACACCATGGGCCGTGCCTGGCGCAATGGCCAGACCGACGCGGCGATCGGCGCCGCGGGGCTTCGGGTGCTGCACGACTACGCGGGTGCTGTAGACGGCCAGGGCAATGAGCTGAACGTCACCCAGGTCGCGGTGGCCGACGAGCTGGCCGCCGCCGCGGACCTGGTGAAGGGCAAGCTCGGCGGCGTTCCTGTCGCCGTGGTGCGCGGGTTTCCGGTCACCGACGACGGGTCCGGCGCCGCCGACCTGCTGCGCAGCGGTACCGACGACCTGTTCTGGCTCGGCACCGCGGAGGCGATCGAGCAGGGGCGGCGGGAGGCGATCCTGCTGCGTCGCTCGATCCGCCAGTTCGCCGACACCCCGGTGGATCCCGAACGCATCCGTGCGGCGGTGTCTGTCGCACTGACCGCGCCTGCCCCGCACCACACCCGCCCGGTGCGGTTCGTCTGGCTGCGCAAACCTTCTTTGCGTGCCCAGTTGCTGGAGGCGATGGCCGAGAAGTGGCGCGCCGATCTCACCGCCGACGGCCTCGCGCCGGAACGCGTCGAGCGCCGCATCGCCCGCGGTCGCATCCTGTTCGACGCACCCGAGGTGATCATCCCGTTCTGCGTGCCCGACGGCGCGCACGACTATCCGGACGAGCGGCGTCGCGCCAACGAGCGCACCATGTTCACGGTCGCGGTGGGCGCCGCGGTGCAGGGCCTGCTCGTCGCCTTGGCCACCGAGGGTATCGGCAGCTGCTGGATCGGGTCGACCATCTTCGCCCCGGAGGTCACCCGTGACATCCTCGGCTTGGCCGACGACTGGAACCCTCTGGGCGCCATAGCCGTCGGTCATCCGCAGGAGGAGCTGGCCCCGCGGCCAGTGCGCGGTGCCGGCCACGGCCTGGTCGAGCTGTGAGTCTGCGAGCGCAGCTCGGCGTGAACGATCGAACAACGGGCACGGCCGGGCGTCGCTCGGTCATGAGGGGGACAAGCGCCGGCCAGGTGGAGTCATGACCGCTGCCTCACTCCATGTCTCGGCCACCGAGATGCTTGAATCCTGGTGTCCCACAGCAAGTTCCGACCGATCGCTGCGCGAGGCGATGCTGGCTTTCCTCGGCTCTGCTCCACGCGGCTGCCTACGCGAACACGCACCCGGCCATATCACCGCTTCGGCCGTGGTCTTCTCCCGCGGCGAGCGAGAGGTGTTGCTCACCCTGCATCCGCGGGTGGGCCGGTGGATTCAGCTCGGTGGCCACTGTGAGGAAAGCGACGCCACGGTCGCCGACGCCGCACTGCGCGAAGCGACCGAGGAGTCGGGCATCTCGGGCCTGCGGCTGGAGCCCGAGCTGTACGGCGCGCAGGCGCATCCGATCACCTGTTCGCTCGGTGTGCCGACCAGGCACCTGGACCTGCTGTTCCGGATCGCCGCGCCCGCCGGCGCGGTACCGGTGCGCAGCAGTGAGTCCACCGATCTGCGCTGGTGGCCGGTGGACGCACTGCCCGCCGACGCCGACGTCATGCTGCGTTGACGCGCAACCCGTTCACTGCCACAGACATCCACCCCGCACAGTGCCGATGGGCGCTTGCGGGGTGGAGCGTCTTACGGGGTGTCTCACCTGACGCCCGCACCGCAACGGGCGGAGCTGGTCGTCAGCTGCCTGCGTCTCGTCCGAGCTCCCATGAGCAGCGGACGGGGATTATTCCACTACTTTACAAAATGTCTGATTTGTATAGACAAGCGACAAATGATGCGATACCGTCCATTTTGGAAGTAACGCACGTCACACCTGATGTGCCGCTTTGAATGGAGACAACGATGTCGACGGACGCCGAACTGTCCGCACAGCCGGTCGAGTTGCCGGCTTGGCGTGACCGTAAGCGATATATGTGGCTGTGGGGGTTGTTCGCACCGACCGGCCTGTTCACGATCGGCCTCCCGCTCGTCTGGGCGTTGAACGAACTCGGCTGGCACCGCCTGGCTCAGGTGCCGTTCTGGCTCGGGCCGATCCTGGTCTACGTGCTGATCCCGTTGGCCGATATCTTCTTCGGCCCGGACGGCGACAACCCGCCCGACGAGGTGATGGAGTACCTGGAGAACGACAAGTACTACCGCTACCTCACCTACCTGTACCTGCCGTTCCAATACGCGGCGTTACTCATGGCGGCCTACCTGATCACCGCGGACAACCTGAGCTGGCTCGGAATCGATGGCGGGCTGCGCATGGTGGACAAGATCGGCCTGGCAATCACGGTCGGCATGATCGGCGGTATCGGCATCAATACCGCGCACGAACTCGGCCACAAGAAGGTGAGCCTGGAGCGGTGGCTGTCGCGCATCGCGCTGGCCCAGTCGTTCTACGGGCATTTCTATATCGAGCACAACCGCGGTCACCACGTGCGTGTCGCGACGCCGGAGGATCCGGCGAGTTCCCGTGTCGGCGAGACCTTCTGGGCGTTCTTGCCACGCACCGTGTGGGGCAGCCTGAAGTCGTCCTGGCATCTGGAGAAGGTTCGTTTGGAGCGGCTGGGCAAGAAGCCGTGGAGTCCGCGGAACGAGGTTGTCAGCGCCTGGCTGATGTCGGCCGCACTGTACGCGGTGCTGCTGGCGGTGTTCGGTATCGAGCTGTTTCCATACCTGGTTCTGCAAGCTGTCGTCGGCTTCAGCTTGCTGGAGGCGGTCAACTACCTCGAGCACTACGGCCTGGTTCGTCAGCGGACGGCCGGCGGACGCTACGAGCGGCCCGGTCCGGTGCACAGCTGGAACAGCGACCACCTCGTCACCAACATCTTCCTCTACCACTTGCAGCGGCACAGCGATCACCACGCCTATCCGACCCGGCGCTACCAGACGCTGCGCAGTTGGGATGGCGCACCGAACCTGCCCAGCGGTTACGCCAGCATGATCTTGCTCGCCTACTTCCCTCCGCTGTGGCGCCGCGTCATGGACAAGCGGGTGCTCGCGCACTACGGCGGCGACATCACGCGCGCCAACATCCATCCGGGCAAGCGCGACCAGGTGCTCGCGCGCTACGGCGCGGATGCCCCGACCGGCGGCGTACAGGTGGTCGGGGCATGAGTAAGCGCAGCAGGCGAGCGACGGGCGCGGCCGCCATGGCGATTATGAGGGGGCCGAGCGCTGGCGAGGTGGAGTTATGACCGCTTATCGCTGCCCCGTCTGCGACTATGTCTTCGACGAGGCGAAAGGGGCGCCGCACGAGGGTTTCCCGGCGGGCACGCCGTGGGAGGCGGTGCCGGACGATTGGTGCTGTCCCGATTGCGGCGTGCGGGAGAAGATCGACTTCGAGCAGACAGGGGCTAGGAAATGAGTACAGCATCGCCGAGCGATTCGATGAGGGGTGGCGGCCGGGAGACGGGTGGGCCCGAATACAAACTCTATCAATGCATCCAGTGCGGCTTCGAATACGACGAGGCCAAGGGTTGGCCGGACGACGGGATCGTGCCGGGAACCCGCTGGGACGACATTCCGGACGACTGGACCTGCCCCGATTGCGGAGCCGCCAAAGCCGACTTCTTCATGGTCGAGATCGAGCGGTCGTGAGGTTTTGACTGCGGCAAGCGCCCGTGACAGTGTCGCGGGTATGCCGCGCAACGGAACCAGGATTCCCTACCAGGAGGCCGCACGGGAGCTCCTGCGTACGTCGGTCCTGGACGCGATGCGCGAGCTGCTCACCGAGCGTGACTGGTCCAAGATCACGCTCGGTGATGTCGCGACCAGGGCAGGAGTGAGCAGGCAGACGCTCTACAACGAGTTCGGCTCGCGCAACGGCCTCACCCAAGCGTATGCGTTGCGCTTGGCCGACGATCTGGTCGACCACGTCGACGCGGCGATCACCGGCAATGTCGGTGATGCCCGCGCCGCGTTCCGCGAGGGGATGGGCAACTTCTTCCTCGACGCGGCTGCCGACCCACTGGTGCGGTCGCTGCTCGCGGGCGAGGTGAAGCTGGACCTGCTGCGGCTGATCACCCTCGATGCCGGGCCGCTGCTCGACCACGCGACGGAGCGGCTTTCGCTCGCGTTCCAGCACAGTTGGGTGGCGGCGACGGCCACCGAATCGGACGTTATCGCGCACGCGCTGGTCCGCATCGCGCTGAGCTACATTCCCACCCCGCCCGGCCCGGGACGAGACGCCCCCGAGGAGATGAGCGCGCTTCTCACCCCATACGTCGAGGCGATCCTGGCGGCACGGGTACAGAGCTGAGCCGATCGGCACGGCAACCGGGTCGCGATCGAGGACGGTGATTCTCATCACATGTGAACCTCCACAAGAACCGTCTGCCAGGCAGGTAATCTCTGCCACGTTTCAACCGTCCAGCCACATGTAACAGACGTAAAGTCTGCAACTATCTTCATGCGTCGTCGAAGTCAGGGTCTTATTAAGCGGGGCAAACGTGCAAACGGTTGGCAAACCGGCGGGGTCGGTCGATCCCAAACGCCATCTGTGGGTTCTCGGCTTGATCGCGCCATCATCCGCATTGCTGCCATCGCAACTCGTGCTTCACACGGGCGCGGTGGTCTTCTGGTGGATCGGGCCGATCATTGTGCTGGTCGTGATCCCAGTGCTGGACTGGCTGATCGGCGAGGACGGCAGCAACCCGCGGGACGAGGACTACGAGTTGCTGTCGAACGACCGGTACTACCGGTGGTGTACCTACCTGTTCTTGCCGATCCAACTGATCGGGTTGGCGGTCGCGTGTTACATGTGGGCCGGTGACGAGTTGGACGTGGTCGACAAGCTCGGGCTGGCCGCCACCCTCGGCCTCGTCAGTGGCATCGGCATCAACGCCGCCCACGAACTCGGGCACCGGGTCGAGCACCTGGAGCGTTGGCTGGCCAAGATTGCCCTGGCTCAGTCCGGATACGGGCATTTCTTCGTCGAGCACAACCGCGGGCACCACGCGCGGGTGGCGACTCCGGAGGATCCGGCCAGCGGCCGACTCGGTGAGTCGCTGTGGGAGTTCCTGCCGCGCAGCGTGTCCGGTAGCTTCCGTTCGGCGATCGGTCTGGAGCGCGAGCGCCTGGCCCGCAAGGGCAAGGGCTGGTGGAACGCGGATAACCACATCCTGCAGGCGTGGTCGATGACCCTGGTGCTGTTCGGCGGCCTGATCGCGGCGTTCGGCCCGCGGGTGCTGCCCTACCTCGCGTTGCAGGCCGTGATCGGCATCGCCTTGCTGGAGACGGTGAACTACGTCGAGCATTACGGCCTGCTGCGGTCCCGGCGACCGAACGGGCTCTACGCCCGCTGCTCGCCGCGAGACAGCTGGAACAGCGACCACCTGGTCACCAACATCTTCCTGTTCCACCTGCAGCGCCACAGCGACCACCACGCCAACCCCGGCCGCCGCTACCAGACGCTGCGCAGCTCCCAGCAAGCCCCGCAACTGCCGGCGGGGTACGCCACCATGATCGTGCTCGCCGCCATACCGCCGCTGTGGCGCCGGATCATGGACGGGCGCGTTCTGGACCACTACGGCGGCGATATCACACTGGCGAACATTCACCCGCGCAAGCGCCGCCGCATCCTGTCGGCACACGGGGTGACCGCCTAGCCCGTATCCGGCGGCCAGCGACTAGCCTTGCCTCGGTACTTGCCGAATCAGGAGAGGCTGATGACCACCTCAGAACTTCCCGCACGAACATCTTTGACCGCCGATGTCCGCAATGGCATCGACTACAAGGTGGCGGACTTGTCGCTGGCCGAATTCGGTCGCAAGGAGATCCGCCTCGCCGAACACGAGATGCCCGGTCTGATGGCGCTGCGCCGTGAGTATGCCGACGTGCGGCCGCTGCAGGGCGCGCGCATCTCCGGCTCGCTGCACATGACCGTGCAGACAGCGGTGCTGATCGAGACACTGACCAGCCTCGGGGCCGAGGTTCGTTGGGCCTCGTGCAACATCTTCTCCACCCAGGACCATGCGGCGGCGGCGGTCGTCGTCGGACCGCACGGCACTGTCGACGAGCCCAAGGGCACCCCGGTGTTCGCCTGGAAGGGCGAGACCCTGGAGGAGTACTGGTGGGCCGCCGAGCAGATGCTCACGTGGCCGGACCAGCCCGCCAACATGATCCTCGACGACGGCGGTGACGCCACCATGCTCGTGCTACGCGGCGCGCAGTTCGAGAAGGCGGGCGTGGTTCCGCCGGAGGACGAGGACCACTCGGCCGAATACAAGGTATTCCTGAACCTGCTGCGTGAGCGCTTCGAGACCGACAAGGGCAAGTGGAGCGCGATCGCCGACTCGGTCCAGGGCGTCACCGAGGAGACCACCACCGGCGTGTTGCGGCTCTACCAGTTCGCGGCGGCGGGCGAACTGGTGTTCCCGGCGATCAACGTCAACGACTCGGTCACCAAGAGCAAGTTCGACAACAAGTACGGCACTCGCCACTCGCTGATCGACGGCATCAACCGCGGTACGGACGTGCTCATCGGTGGCAAGAAGATTTTGATCTGTGGCTACGGCGATGTCGGTAAGGGCTGCGCGGAATCACTTGCCGGACAGGGCGCCCGAGTGCAGGTCACCGAGATCGACCCGATCAACGCGCTGCAGGCGCTGATGGACGGCTACGACGTGGTGACCGTGGAGAAGGCGATCGGCGAGGCCGACATCGTCATCACCGCGACCGGTAACAAGGACATCATCACCCTCGAGCACATGAAGGCGATGAAGGACCAGGCCATCCTCGGCAACATCGGCCACTTCGACAACGAGATCGACATGGCAGCGCTGGAACGTTCCGGCGCAACGAGGTTGACGATCAAGCCACAGGTCGACCTGTGGACGTTCCAGTCGGGCAGGTCGATCCTGGTGTTGTCCGAGGGGCGTCTGCTGAACCTGGGCAACGCGACCGGACATCCGTCGTTCGTGATGTCGAACAGCTTCTCCAACCAGGTGATCGCGCAGATCGAGTTGTGGACCAAGCCGGAGGAGTATGACAACGAGGTCTACCGCCTTCCGAAGTACTTGGACGAGAAGGTCGCTCGCATCCACGTCGAGGCGCTGGGCGGCGAGCTGACGAAGCTTTCCAAGGATCAGGCCGAGTACATCGGCGTGGATGTGGAAGGCCCGTACAAGCCGGAGCACTACCGCTACTGAGCGATAGGCGCGGGGTGGCCCGTCGACCGTCCGGTCGGCGGGCGCCGCGTGGTCGATCCCGAGCCGCGTCCGGCCATGTCGACCCGGTATCAGCCCTGTTCAGTCGGTGTCGGCGGTAAACAGGCGGCGGGGTATCGTGCCTACCTATGGGAGTGCTGATAGCCGTCGAGGGCCTCGATGGCGCGGGTAAGCGCACGCTGATCGACCGGGTCGTCGCCGATCTGCGCGAGCGTGGCCTGCGGGTGCAGGCGTTGGCCTTCCCGCGATACCACCGTTCGGTCCACGCCGACCTGGCCGCCGAGGCGCTGCGCGGCGCGCACGGCGATCTCGCGGACTCGGTCCGCGGCATGGCGTTGCTGTTCGCGCTGGACCGCGCGGACGCCCACGACGAGTTGTCGAAGCTGTTGGCCGACAACGACGTTGTGATTCTGGACCGCTATGTCGCCTCCAACGCCGCGTATTCCGCTGCCCGGCTCGGGCAGTCGGCCGACGACGAAATCGTCGACTGGGTTGGCGAATTGGAGTTCGTCAGGTTCGACCTTCCCGCGCCCGAGCTGCAGGTGTTGCTGGATGTGCCGACCGAGGTCGCGGCCGAGCGTGCCCGCAGGCGAGGCGAACTCGACGCCGCCCGTGCGCTGGACGCCTACGAACGCGACCGCGGTCTGCAGCACCGAACTGGTGCGGTGTACTGTGAGCTGGCCGAACGCGACTGGCACGGGCCATGGTGGACATACCGATCCGACGACGACCCGGCTACGCTCACCGCGCGGATCACCGAAATCATTGGTCGATAAGGTTGGTTGTGCCGTGGGTTCACACCAGTGTTGGCGTGGCGGCCCGATCCTGGCCTGGGAGATGACAACATAGTAGTTATGAAGCCGAAGATTCTGGTCGTCGACGACGATATGGCACTCGCTGAGATGCTCACGATCGTCTTGCGCGGGGAAGGGTTCGACCCGCATGTGGTCGGCGACGGCACACAGGCCCTTGCGGCGGTTCGAGAGATCCGCCCGGATCTGGTGCTGCTGGACCTGATGTTGCCCGGCATGAATGGCATCGATGTGTGCCGCGTGCTGCGGGCCGATTCCGGGGTTCCGATCGTGATGCTCACGGCCAAGACCGACACGGTCGACGTAGTACTCGGTCTGGAGTCGGGCGCCGATGACTACATTGTCAAGCCGTTCAAGCCGAAGGAACTCGTCGCCCGGGTGCGGGCCCGTCTGCGCCGCACCGAGGAGGAGCCCGCCGAGCTGCTGTCGATAGCGGATATCGTGATCGATGTGCCCGCGCACAAGGTCAGCCGCGGCGGCGCGCAGATCTCGCTCACGCCGCTGGAGTTCGACCTGCTCGTCGCGCTTGCCCGCAAGCCGCGTCAGGTGTTCACCCGTGAGGTCCTGCTCGAGCAGGTTTGGGGTTACCGGCACGCCGCCGACACCCGTCTGGTGAATGTCCACGTGCAGCGGCTACGCGCCAAGGTCGAGAAGGATCCCGAAAATCCGGAGATCGTGCTGACCGTCCGTGGAGTCGGCTACAAGGCCGGACCACCGTGATCCGGCCTGCGTTCAGGGCCCGGAGGCGGTAGCTTGCGTGACCACGAAGGGTCCCGCCGAGGCCGGAATTCAGAAACCGATGGCGTAATCGCACGTCTTCGGATTTCGATGGCACCGGTGGTGGCTTGGTTCCAAGCGGTCGGCAGCGCCCTCGGTCACCTCTGGCGCCGCTCGCTGCAGTTGCGCGTCATCGTGTCGACTCTGACCCTGTCACTGATCGTCATCACGATCCTCGGCGTGGTGTTGACCAGTCAGATCACCGACCGCCTGCTGGATGCCAAGATCAATGCGGCGGTCGAGGAAATGGATCGGGCGCGCAACACGGTGCAGAGCCAGCTGGTCGGCGTGCACGACATCGGCACCCAGCAGCAGCGCTTGCAGGATGCGCGCAACGCGCTGTCCAACCGCGGCGACGCAGGCCAATCGACCGGTGCCGCAGGCACTTTCGATTCGGCGCTGACCATCATCGGTGGCATGCCGCAGCAGCAGATCTCCACCGGCCCGATCCAAGAGGTGCCCGACGAGCTGCGCCGGTTCGTGCAGCGCAACCAGGTCAGCTACCAGTTCGCCACGGTCGACGACCCGGACGGTTACCGCGGTCGTGCGCTGATTATCGGCAGTCCGAGCGCCGACATCCCGACGCTGGAGATCTACCTGATCTTTCCGCTGGCCAACGAGGAGCGCAGCCTCGCGCTGATGCGCGGCACCATGCTCGTCGGCGGCATCGTGCTGCTGGTGCTGTTGGCCGCGATCACCGCGCTGGTGACCAGGCAGGTGGTATTGCCGATCCGCTCCGCGGCCAGGATCGCGGGTCGTTTCGCCGACGGCAGGCTCAAGGAACGCATGCTGGTGCGCGGCGAGGACGATATGGCGCGGCTGGCCCAGGCGTTCAACGAGATGGCCGAAAGCCTGTCCAACCAGATCACGCAGCTCGAGGAGTTCGGCAACCTGCAGCGCCGGTTCACCTCCGACGTCAGCCACGAGCTGCGCACGCCGCTCACCACGGTGCGCATGGCTGCCGATCTGATCCACGGCAGCAGTGACGACCTCGATCCCGCCCTTGCCCGCAGCGCCGAGTTGCTGGTAAACGAGCTGGACCGGTTCGAGGGCCTGCTCAACGATCTGCTCGAGATCAGCCGCCACGACGCGGGCGTCGCCGAACTCCAGGTCGAATCGCTCGACGTGCGGATGTGCGCGCGGGCCGCGATCGCCACCGTGCGGCACCTGGCCAAGGACGCCGGTGTCGAGGTGATCACCGATATGCCGGAAGAGCCGCTGGTCGCCGAGGTCGACCCGCGGCGGGTGGAGAGGGTGTTGCGCAATCTGCTGGCCAACGCGATCGACCACAGCGAGGGCAAGCCGGTGCTGATCCGGATGCGCGGCGACGCCGACGCCAACGCGGTCGCAGTCGTCGTACGGGATCAGGGCATCGGCCTGCGACCCGGCGAAGAGAAGCTGGTCTTCAACCGGTTCTGGCGCTCGGACCCGTCCCGGATGCGCCGTTCCGGTGGTACCGGCCTCGGCCTGTCGATCAGCGTGGAGGACGCGAACCTGCACGAGGGCAAGCTCGAGGCGTGGGGCGAGGTCGGCGTCGGCGCCACCTTCCGACTCACGCTGCCGCTGGTGCGCGGGAAGAAACTCGGCGTGAGTCCGCTGCCGCTGGAACCTGTCCGCAAATCGATGCGCGTGGTCGAGCCGGCGCCGCCCGCCGATCCCGTTGCCGCGAATCCGGACGCCACGAGCGAGAGCGCATCAGCGTCCGCGGCTACCGCCTCCGACACAGCACCTGCGTCTGTATCCGATGACGCGCCTGCCTCTGGTGGAGCTTCGGCATCGGATGGTGCTACTTCGTCTGTGCCTGGTGGCGGGGGTGGCGCTGGCGCCGGGCCCACGTCCGATAATGCGCCCGCTTCTGGTGCGGCGCCCGTGTCCGGAGCCGGGCCGGTGTCCGGTGGCACATCCGAGTCCGGAGACGGGCCTGCTTCTGGTGGGGCGTCGGCGTCGGCGGCTGGGGGTGCGCCGGCTTCCGGTGGTATCCCTGCGTGCGGCGACGGGAATACCCTGTCCGGTGACACGCCTGCGTCGGAAGCCGGGACGGTGTCCGGGGTCTCGTCGGTGTCGAGTGCCGGGGCTGTGTCCGGTGGGTCGCCCGCATTCGGTGACCGGCCCGCGCCCGGTTCGAACGGATTGCAGGCGCCCGAGTCGGCGCAGGCCGGGGGCGGGGCGGAGCGCAAGTCCGGGGACGTACAGTCATGAGCATGCGTGCCGGATCTGCGCGTAGGCAGCGGTTGTCCACGCTGGTCGCGGTCGTGGTCGCGATCCTATTGCCGCTGACCGGATGCGCCAGTCTGCCCGAGTCCTCGGCGCCGCAGGCTCTGGGCACGATCGACCGGGAGCCCACGTCCGAGGGGCCGCCGCCGCCCATCGCCAACCGCGATCCGGATCTGCTGCTGCGTGACTTTCTGCAGGCCACTGCCGATCCGGCCAATCGCCACCTGGCCGCGCGACAGTACATGACCCCCGCGGCGTCGACCCAGTGGGACGACGCCGCGAGCACCGTGATCGTGGAGAAGCCGGACACACTGCGTGAATCGCGCTCCGGCGATAAGGCGACGTACCGGATCCGCGCGCGCAAGGTCGGCGAGCTGGCCACGGACGGCGCGTACCGCGCCAGTGACGACCTCGTCGAGAACAAGATCGAGCTGACCAAGGTCGATGGCGAGTGGCGCATCGACGAGCTGCCCGACGGCGTCGTGATGGATTCCACCGCGTTCGCCAGGTCCTATCGGCGTTACGTGCTGTACTTCGTCGACCCCGCCGGTACCACCGTTGTCCCGGATCTGCGCTGGATCTCGGTGGCCAAGGTTCAGCTGACCCAGAAGCTGCTCAGCCTGCTGATCGAGGGTACCCAACCCGCGCTCGCCCCGGTCCTGCGCAACGAGCTGGCCGGGCCGGTCGGCCTCCGCGGTCCGATCACCAAGGCGAACGGCGACCCGGACGGGGTCGGCATCGGGCTCGGCGGCGTCAAGATCGACTTCGCCGGCGCCTCCGCCCTGAACCCGCGCGATCGCGAGTTGCTCGCCGCCCAGGTGATTCTGACGTTGTCCGGCGCCGACATCCTCGGCCCCTATGTCCTGCTCGCCGACGGCAAACCGCTGGACGACCGGTTCGCCGCGAACGGATGGACCGTCGCTGACGTGCAGCAGCTCAATCCCGCGACATCCGCACGTAACCAGGTCGGTCTGCACGCGCTGCGCGGCGGCGGACTGGTGCAGTTTCAGGACAACGGCGGCATCACGCCGACACCGGGGTACTTCGGCGCGGTGAACAACCTGCAGTCGGCGGCGCTGTCCCAAGATGGTCAGCTGGTGGCAGCGGTGGCCGAGACCGGAAGATCCGAGCAGCCCCGCGCTCTGATGGTCGGCACCTACGGCGGCAACGCCTTTCCGGTGGCCACGGGCTCGACCATCACCCGACCTTCGTGGACCTCCGACGGCAGCGCGGCGTGGGCGGTGGTCGACGGCGAGCGGGTGATCCGCGCGATCAACGACCGAGCCACCTCGACGGTCTCGGTGCAGGAGGTCGACACCTCGGCGCTGGCCACGGTGTCCTCCGGTTTCGCGCCGAGGTCGCCGATCACCGACTTGCAGATCGCGCGCACCGGCGTCCGAGCGGCGCTGATCGCCGACGGCAAAGTCTATGTGGCAGTGGTGGAACGGCGTCCAGACGGCCACTACGCCCTTACCGCGCCACTGCCCGTCGCGATCACCCTGAGCACCCGCGCTGTGTCGCTCAGCTGGCTCACCATGGACACGATCATCATCGCTCGCGAGGGCAACGTCGATCCGGTGAACACCGTGTCGGTGGACGGTTCCCAGCCGATGCCACAGACCAGCCGGAACCTGACGCCACCAGTGCGAGAGGTCAGCGCGTCGCCGGAACACCAGTACGTCGCGGACTCACGTGCGGTGCTCGAGCTGACCAGCAACCCGGACGGCGGTGAGCCGTACTGGCGCGAGGTGCCCGGTCTCGGCGCGAATGCGGTTCCGGTCCTGCCTGGCTGAGATTTCGCCCTGCTCGGTCCCCCCGACTCGCCGTGATTCGTTGGTCGCGGTGCGGGCCGCATGATCATCGAGGTCGTCGAGGCATTGACGTGACCGCGGAGTCGTCGAGGACGGCAAGCCGTCGGCGGGCGGAAACGCCATGGCGGTCGGTCGTTCGGGGAGCGCTGATCGGCAGCTGTCCGATCGCTCGCACGGCAGTGTGCGCGGAGTTAGCGCACTCCGGTATCGATCAAGTCCTCCGCGTAGCCGCGTGGCGTGTGCACGATACCGACCGAACGCCGCACCGGAATCGACAAGGGCGCGACCGCGGCGATGGCGATCGTTCTGACGGTAGCTGGCACCCACGGTTCTGGAACTGCGGCTGGATCGTCGTAATCACCTTCAGACCATCGTATTCCGCAGCCGCAGCCGCAGCCGCAGCCGCAGCCGCAGCCGCAGCCGCAGCCGCAGCCGCAGCCGCAGCCGCAGCCGCAGCCGCAGCCGCAGCCGCAGCCGCAGCCGCAGCCGCAGCCGCAGCCGCAGCCGCAGCCGCAGCCGCAGCCGCAGCCGCAGCCGTCGTTCGGCGAAGGTGTCGGTGCCCTGGCGCAGAATCGGGCGATGGGGACGCTGCTGGATCTGATTCTGCCGACGGCCTGCGGTGGGTGCGGGCTGGCCGGGACGGCGTGGTGTGCCGGCTGTGAGGCCGCCTTGGACTCGCCGCCGGTGCGGGTGCGACCACGCACGGATCCGGGTGTCCCGTGCTGGGCGCTCGGTCCCTACCGTGGGCCCGGCAGGCGCGCGGTGCTCGCGGCCAAGGAGCAGCGTCGCCGGGATCTCGCGGAGCCGCTCGGCGCCGCGCTCGCGGGCGGACTCGCGCGGCTGCGGTCGTGGGATCGGCCGCTGGCACTGGTGCCCGCGCCAAGCAAAGCATCGGCGGCACGGCGCCGAGGCGGAGATCCGATGCTGCGCACGGCGCACGCAGCCGCGAGGTGGCTGCCCGATAGCCGGGTGGTATCAGTGTTGCGAGTGTGGCGCGGGGTGCGTGATTCGGTCGGCTTGACGCCCGGTGAGCGGGTACACAATCTCCGTGGGCGGGTGACCACTGTACCCGCCTGCGCCCCCGAGTGGGGGATGCCGAAAAACGCCGAGGTGGTGGTAGTCGACGACGTGCTGACAACCGGTGCGACGGCTCGGGAATCGGTCCGCGCGCTCGCGCGGGTCGGACTGCCGATTCGTGGGGTTTTGGTTATCTGTGCCGCTTGACGCCGGGAAATTTGCGTGAAGACTGGCGGTCTGCCCGATGTCGTACTAGCGTCGCGATCACACACCCGAACCGGGAGTTTGGAGGTGTCGCCTCGGACAACTTGTGCCGAGCGATTCTCGATCGGCACTGCTCAATCCCGCCGCATGAATCGGTCTGTGCGGCCATATCCGGGAGGTACGCGTGACGACTTCTTCACGACCTTCAGTGAAAGACGCTGCTCCTTCGGTGCTGGATTCCGGCGCCCAAGATGCGACAGGGCAACCCGTAGCGGAAAGCCCACGGGCTCCGCTCGCCGATATCGTGGTGAAAGGCCGCAATGTCGAGGTGCCTGATCATTTTCGAATCTACGTCGCGGAAAAACTCTCCCGCCTCGAGCGCTTCGACCCGTCGATCTTCCTCTTCGACGTGGAGCTGTTCCATGAACGCAACCGTCGGCAGCGCAAGAGCTGCCAGCGCGTCGAAATCACTTCGCGCGGTAAAGGTCCCGTTGTCCGGGCCGAGGCCCGCGCGGATAGCTTCTACGCCGCCTTCGAGTCGGTGACCGCGAAGCTGGAGAGCCGATTGCGTCGTACCAAGGATCGGCGCCGGGTGCACTACGGGGACAAGACCCCGGTCTCTGTCGCCCAGGCCACGGCCGACCTGGTGGATGAGTCCCTGTTCGAGCGGCCGAGCGGGGCGAGTACCGCGCATGCTCATCCCGAAGGCGAAAGCCGCCGCATCGACGAGGCAGAGAACACGGATTACGCTACGGGTCCGGGTCACATCGTGCGTACGAAGGTGCACCCGGCGACTCCGATGACCGTCGACGACGCCCTCTACGAGATGGAGCTCGTCGGCCACGACTTCTTCCTCTTCCACGACAAGGAGACCGACCGGCCGTCGGTCGTCTACCGTCGGCACGCCTTCGACTACGGCCTCATCCGGCTCGCCTGATCGAGTCCGTCCGCTTCTCCGGGCGCCCAGCTCGAGGGTTGGGTGCCCGGAGATTTTTTATGAAAGCCTCTCTCTTCCTTGGTCGTTATCGCGCCCCGATGATGTCGCTGTCCTGCTCGGCGATCCATAGCCCCTATCCGTGCCGCAGTTGGTGCCGCGAGCAGCGCGGTGTCGATAGGCAGCAGGCTGATCGTCCGTTCTCGATACGGTGCGACATCATCGAGGTAGCTCGATCGATCCGAGGGTGGGTATCGGTAGGTCTCGCGTCACATTCCGGAACTGGGGCCGCCATGGCAGGTGCTGGGTCTCCTGCACTGAGTTCGGTGGCTCAGTAACTCGGCGGCGCGGCGCCGTCCGTGCGCTGGATGGCTCTTCTGCCGCCGCGACAGCTCCGAAGGGCGATGCATAGTTGTTCTCTTGGCCGAGGATGTCGGCCACGGCGTCGTTCCGGGACGAGCAGGGGCGTTCGTCGGGGCGGTCACTCGATGGCGGGCGGCGGACTCGGAGGCGGGGATCGCCGCTGGTTGCGATTCACCGTCGGCGAAGGGGGTCGACGGTGAACTTACCTTGGAGTAAGTTTGGTGGTTCGCGCTCTTCGAAAGGAAATCGCATGGCCACCAACGCCGCTCGCCGTGCTGTGATTGTGTCCGGTGCACGCACGCCATTCGTGCGTGCGTTCACCGGATACACCCGAATGGACTCCATCGCGCTGGCGGATGCCGCGGTCCGGGGGGTGTTGGAACGGACCGGGCTGCCCGGCGCGCAGGTGGAGTCGATCGTCTGGGGCGGGGTCATCCTGCCGAGCGTGGCGCCGAATATCGCGCGCGAGATCGCGCTGGACCTGCGGCTCGACCCGGGCTGCGAGGGCTACACGGTGACCAGGGCTTGCGCCTCCGGCCTCCAGGCGGTGACCTCCGCCGCGGCCGCGATCGAGCGTGGCGAATACGACATCATGATCGCGGGCGGCAGCGATTCCACCTCGAACGCTGAGGTCAAGCTACCGCAGAAGGTCGTGCACGCGGCGGCGCCGTTAGCGCTCGGCAAGCCGAAGCCGAAGGACTATCTCTCCGCGGTCGCGCGGCTTGCGCCGTTCACCGATCTGCTGCCGCGCCGGCCCAGGATCGCCGAGCGCACCACCGGCGAGGTGATGGGGGAGTCCGCTGAGAAAATGGCACGCATCCATGGTGTGAGCCGGGCCGATCAGGACGAGTTCGCCGCCCGCTCGCACCATCACGCGGCTGCGGCCATCGAGTCGGGGCGGTTCGACGACGAGGTACTGCGAGTACGCACCCCCGAGGGGGTCGAGATCGCGCGCGACGGCCTCGTGCGTGGTAACACAACCGTCGAGAAATTGGCCGGACTGAAGCCGGTGTTCGCGGCCGACGGCACTGTCACGGCGGGCAACGCCAGCCCGCTGACCGACGGTGCCGCCGCAGTGTTGCTGATGAGCGAGGAGAAGGCGCACGCCCTCGGCTATCGGCCGCTGGCCACCTTCCGCTCCTGGAGCTACGTGAGCGTCGACCCGACCGACCAGGTGCTGATCGGTCCCGCGATCTCCATGCCGCGCGCGCTGGAGAAGGCCGGAATGTCTTTGGGCGATATCGATGTCATAGACATCCACGAGGCCTTCGCCGCGCAGACGCTGTCCGTATTGAGCGCCCTCGCCAGCGATGAGTGGGCCAAGACCCGGCTGGATCGCGACACCGCCGTCGGTGCGGTGGACATCGACAAGCTGAACGTGCACGGCGGTTCGGTCGCCCTCGGGCACCCGTTCGGCGCCACGGGGGCGCGCATGGTGACCACCATGGCCAACGAGCTGGCCCGCACCGGCAAGAGTACGGCGCTGCTCGGCATATGCGCCGCAGGCGGTATCGGCGCTTCAGCGGTGCTCGAGCGAATGTGACCCGACGTGGGTCAGGGCCACGGTGGCGTCCGGATGATCGAACTTCCGTGGGACGGGATGAGTGCGTGAGCGCGCTGCCTGTGGCTAGCGCCCCTGCTCAGGGCGGCCCGGGGCTGTGCCGAGTCGACGGTCGCGGCCCTCGTCAGCGATGATTCGCAGGCAGGTCTGGTGTTTGGTCTCGCCGGGGACGCCCTCCCGCCGCAGGCGCAACATCGCCTGAGCCAGATCGATGCCCAGCTCGCTCGAAAGCCGAACGGCAGCGACATTGGCCATTGCACAAACCTCCTGAACGAAGAACGCTGCGGCCGAAGCAGTTTCGCCCAAAGCGTACCCACTCTGCGGACAATTGAACCATGAACGACTCACTTGGCTCGCATCCGCATCCTCGACCGCGTCGAGCTGGTGCCACTCCGGTAACTCGGCCTTCGGACGAGCTGAACTTTCTCGAAGGGGTTGCTCGAAACTCAGCCACGGTAGGTCTCCTGGTGCACGGCGTCCGGCAGTGGCCGTCCGGCGCGCCAGCCGAATCGTTCCAGGTCGGGGACCTGCTGGAACTCGTGGACTGGACCTACGCACAGCCAGGCGACGGGGTGGATGCCGTGGGGGAGACCCACCAGCTCGGCGAGGAATTCGGGATCGTAGAACGACACCCAGCCGACGCCGACACCTTCGGCGGTGGCGGCCAACCAGAGGTTCTGGATCGCGAGAACCGCCGAGTAGATCCCGGTTTCGGGCACGGTGGCCCGGCCGAGCACCTGCGGTCCGCCCCGGTCGTGGTCGTAGCTGACCACGATGCCGGTGCCGCTCTCGGTAATGCCTTCGATCTTGATCGGCTCGAAGGTCGCGGCGCGCTCCGGTGGCAGCGCGTCCCGGAACTCGCCGCGCTTGCCCGCCACGTGGTCGGCGAAATTCCGCAATGTCGCCGGATTGCGGACGACGACGAAGTCCCATGGCTGCGAGTTGCCCACGCTCGGCGCCCGGTGCGCCGCACCGAGCATCCGCCACAGCGTGGCATCGTCTACGAGCTCCCCGGTGAACTCGGCGCGCACATCGCGGCGCCGCTGGATGGCTTCGTAGACGCTCAGATCCTCAGCACACACGGGCCCTAGTCAACCAGCTGTGTCTTTTGCCGCGCGGGCGCGGCGTGTTCGCGGCCCCCTTGTGGCTCGCGTCCGAGCAATGCTCTGTCTCGCTGAGCTCGGAAGCGGAGGTCGAGCTGCTTCGGTTGCGAAGGCCAGCAACTGAGTTGAGCGCGCGCACCCGTAACGTGAGCGGGCACAGTCGGCGGTTGATGCTTGTGTGCTGGCAAACCGATCAGACCGCGTGGCGCCTGATCCGGCGTCGTCCGTTGGCGATCGCGGTGCGCAGACCGCGGCGCTTTCCGGTGATCGGGTCGATGGTGGACTCTGCCTTACCACCGAACTTGCGCTCCGAGGCTGTCTCGGGTGCGTCATCGACGGTGGCGCGCAGGTATTTGTTCGGCAACGCCAGCTTGAGGATCGTCCGCCACGCCTTGAAGTACTGCACCGGCAGCGAACCGGTGGTGTAGGGCAGGTCGTACTTCTCGGCTAGCTCGCGCACCCGCACGGCGATGTCGGCGTACCGGTTGCTCGGCAGGTCCGGGAACAGGTGGTGTTCGATCTGATGGCTGAGGTTGCCGGTCATGAAATGGGTGACCGGCCCGCCGGAGATGTTGGCGCTGCCCAGCATCTGACGCAGGTACCACTGGCCGTGGGTCTCGCCGTCGATGTCGGCCTTGGTGAACTTCTCCGCTCCGTCCGGGAAATGGCCACAGAAGATCACTGCGTTGGACCACACGTTGCGGATCGCGTTGGCGGCCAGATTGGCGGTCAGCGTGGAGAAGAACGCGGGACCGGTGAGCGCGGGGAAGATCACGTAGTCCTTGAGGACCTGCTTACCCATTTTGGTGAGCGCCTCGCCGCGCTTGCGCTCGAACTCGGCCCGTTCCGGGGTGCCCGGCTTGAATCGGCCCGCGGCCAGCTTGCCCAGCTCCAGGTGCTGGATGGCCACGCCGTACTCGAAGAACAGCTGCAGCACCAGGTTGTAGAGCGGGTTGCCCAGGTTGAACGGCTTCCACCGCTGATCGCGGGTCACCCGCAGCAGGCCGTAGCCGATGTCGTCGTCCATGCCGAGCACGTTGGTGTACTTGTGGTGCAGGTAGTTGTGCGTGTGCTTCCAATGCTTGGACGCACCCGTGTTATCCCATTCCCACGAGCTGGAGTGGATCTCCGGATCGTTCATCCAGTCCCACTGCCCGTGCATGACGTTGTGCCCGATCTCCATGTTCTCGATGATCTTGGAGGTGCCGAGGAGGGCAACGCCGGCCAACCATGCGGGCGGCAGGAAGCTGCCGAACAGCACAACGCGGCCGCTGATCTCGAGCGCGCGCTGGAGCCGGATGACGTTGCGGATGTACTTCGCGTCGCGCTCGCCCCGAGAGGCCTCGATTTCTCGCCGGATCGCGTCGAACTCCGCGCCGAGTGTTTCCACATCGGCCTCGGTCAGGTGCGCGTATTCCTTGACATCCGAGATGGCCATGCCGGTTACTATACCGTAGGTTACGAGACCGTAGGTTGTGAGGGACTCGTCACAACTGGATCGGGCATGCTCTTGCGATCAGCGAACCGATATGTCAACGCCGCCTGCGACCGAGGCGAAAAGGCTTGCCCCAGATAGCCTTCCTGCGCAGCGACGCCTGCTCCTGACGGGCGCGCTCCTGCAGCGCGAGTGTGGCCTCGCGCAGCATCTCCTGCTCGTGCTTGGCCTTCACTCGCAAGGCAGCCTTGGCCTCGCGCAGCATTTCCTTCTCCTGCCGCGCCTTCTCCTTGAGCACGACCTTCGCCTCATGCAGCGCCGAGCGCAGACCGCGCCGCTTGCCGGTTTCCGGATCGATGCGCAGCCAGTGCGTGGACTCCGCACCCGGCAGCGTCAGATCCCACCCGGTGCCGATCGACGGCAGGGTGACGCCCGCGAACTTGCGTTCCGAGGACGTCTCGGGGGCGTTGTCGGCGGTCGCTTTCAAGAACCGGTCCGGCAGCGCGAGCTTGTGGATGGTACGGAACGCGAGCAGATACTGCTTGCCGAGCGAACCAGTGGTGTAAGGAAGGTCGTATTTGTCGCACAGCTCGCGCACCCGCACCGCGATCTCCGGGTACCGGTTACTCGGCAGATCGGGGAACAGGTGATGCTCGATCTGGTAGCAGAGATTGCCGCTCATGAACGCCATAGCGGGCCCGGCCTTGAAGTTGGCGCTGCCCAGCATCTGGCGCAGATACCACTCAGCGCTGGTCTCGTTCTCGAGTTGTTCGATGGTGAACTTCTCCGCGCCGTCGGGGAAGTGGCCGCAGAAGATCACCGCGTACGCCCACAGGTTGCGCACCAGGTTCGCCATCGCGTTCGCCTTCAGGGTCTGCTTGAAGGCCGGTCCGGTAAGGGCGGGGTAGATCAGGAAGTCCTTGGCCACCTGCCGGGAGATCTTCCGGGCGATGTCCTTGTTCGGCTGCGACATGAGCTCGCCGGGCTGGGTGCCGGCCAACTCTTTCTCGATGCTCAAGTCGTGCAGCGCGATGCCCCACTCGAAGGTGGTTGCCAGCAGTAGATTCGCCAGAGGCTGCATCAGGTGAATCGGCTTCCACTGCTCGTCGCGGGTCATCCGCATGATGCCGAAGCCGAGGTCCTCGTCCTTGCCGAGGACGTTGGTGTAAGTGTGGTGGGAGTAGTTGTGCGCGCGGCGCCACTGCGACGAGGGGCCGGTCATGTCCCACTCCCAGGAGCTGGAATGGATCTCCGGGTCGTTCATCCAGTCCCACTGCCCGTGGCTGACGTTGTGCCCGAGCTCCATGTTCTCGATGATCTTGGCGACCGAGAGCAGCGCGGTGCCTGCCAGCCAGGCCCAGCGGTTGCGACTTCCGAACAGCACGGCCCGGCCCGCCACTTCGAGAACGCGCTGCGCCGCGATCGAGCGTCGGATGTACCTCGCGTCGCGTGCACCGCGGGACAACTCCACCGAGCGCCGGATCGAATCGAGCTCCTGCCCCAGTGCCTCGATGTCGGCCGCTGTCAGGTGGGCGAACGTCTTGATATCGGTGATGGCCACCGGGGGTCCTTTCCCTACTCGAACTAGATCGAGGGTACCTGCCGGACTACACGTCCAGGGTGCAGTCGCCTGCGGCGGCCGAGATGCAGGTCTGCACCTTGTCGCCCTCGCGGCGCTCGTCTCCGTTGCGTAGATCGCGTACGTAACCGGAACTCACGGTGACGACACAGGTCTGGCAGATCCCCATGCGGCAGCCGAACGGCATCCGTACGCCGACGGACTCGCCCGCCTCCAGCAGGCTGGTCGCGCCATCCACCTCGGTGGTGCGCCCGGACTTGCCGAAAGTGACCGTGCCGCCCTCGCCGACCGCGGAGCGCTCGATCTCGAATCGCTCCACGTGCAGCCGGTCGGATCGGCCGGCGTCGCGCCAGTGGCTGTCGATCTCGTCGAGCATCGCCGCGGGGCCGCACGCCCAGGTGTGCCGCTCCCGCCAGTCGGGAAACTTCGTGTCGAGGTCGGCGAGTGCGAACTTGCCGTGCTCGCCGGTCAGATGCAGGTGCGAGCGGAAACTGGGATTCCGATCGTGCAGCGCGCGCAGTTCCGCGCCGAACATCACGTCGTCGGCAGTGCGCGCGGAATGCAGGTGCAGCACGTCGGTGACCAGTTCGCGGCGGTCCATCGCGCGCAGCATCGACATGACCGGGGTGATGCCGCTGCCCGCGGTGAGGAAGAGAACCTTCTCCGGCGGCGGATAGGGCAGCACGAAGCCGCCCTGCGGCGCGGCGAGCCGGACGACGGTGCCGACCGGAACACCGCTGACCAGGTGGCTGGACAGGAAGCCTTCCGGCATCGCCTTCACGGCGATCGAGATCAGTCGCTTGCCGCCGTGTCCCGGCTCGTTCCAGTTCGGCGGGCAGGTCAGCGAGTACGAGCGCCAGTGCCAGCGGCCGTCGACCAGGATGCCGATGCCGATGTACTGACCGGGATCGTATTTGAAGTCGAAGCCCCACCCCGGTTTGATCACCAGTGTCGCGGAGTCCGCGGTTTCCTTGCGCACCTCGACGATGCGCCCGCGCAGCTCGCGCGCCGACCACAGCGGGTTGGCCAAGTGCAGGTAGTCGTCCGGCAGCAGTGGGGTAGTCACCCGCGCCACGGCGCCGCGCAGGACGTTCAGCCTGCCGCCGCGCTCGGCGACACTCGCGGCCGGCGCCTCCAGCCACTCGCGGACGCCCCGCACCGAGAATCCCCCTCTTTTCGAACCCATCGCTGCCGTTCGTCTCCTTGTCGTCGGATGCGCCGATCGGACGCGCCTCACCTGCCAGGTTACGGCATCGTAGGTTCGGGCGGTGGGCAAGCCCGGGCGGAACGGGTGTCGTATGGACGCCCTGCGGCTCGGACGATGCGTGATTCAGAGCAGTTCGAGCAGGAATGGCAGCTCCTGCGCGGCGTACCAAGCCAGCTGGTGGTCCTCGGCGTCGCCGAGCACGAACTCGGCGTCGGTGTCGCCGAGATCGGCCGCATCGATCACGTCGACCGCCTTGGCCACCTCTGGCTCGGCGTCCGCCAAGTCGACGTGCACGGAGGCGATCTGCTGATAGCCGATCGGCCCCGCCAGGCGCACGACCGCGTCGTCGAGATCGGGCCGCAGCTTCGTGCCGGTCACGTCGGCGGCGATCACCGCGCGCCGGTAGACCGGGCTGCCGGAGGTGACCGGAGCGGCGGCGGCGTCCGGCGCTGCGTTTGCTGCGTTTGTTGCGTGTTCGTCGGACTCGGCGATCTGCTCGCGCTCGGCAGCGAGCAGGCGCAGCGACGCGCGGGCAGCCTCTCCGATGGCCACCTCGCCGAGCTCCTCGTCGTCACCGGAGGCGTATGCCTCACGCAGCGCGGGGGTGACGGCGAACGCGGTGCCGCCGATAGGTGCCAGCTCCCCGTTCGCGACCAGCTCGCGCAGCATCGGCACCGTCGCCGGGATGTAGACCCGTAGCTTCTTCTGGTCAGACGCAGGCACCGAGCATCTCCTCCATGGAATCGCGGACCGACGCGGCGAGCACGCCGATGTCGGCCATCGCGTCGCGGTCGGCGTTGAGTCCGAAGAAAACGCGTCCGTCGTAGGACGTGATCCCGATGCTCGACGCCTGGTTGCGCAGCAGTGGCGCCACCGGGTACATCTCCAGCATCCGCGCGCCGCCGATGAACATCGGCGTCTGCGGACCCGGCGCGTTGGTGATCACCAAGTTGAACGTGTGCTCTGCGAACGTACTCGCTGCCCGCACGCTCATCGCATGCAGGCTGGCCGGAGCGAACCCGGCCAGATGAACGAGGGTGCGCGCGCGGACGCCACGCTGGTTTCTGCCGTTGAGTTCGGTGGCGTGCGCGATGTGCGACAGGCGCATCACCGGATTCGGCTCGCCGACCGGAAGATCGATCAGGAACGACGACACCTCGCCCGCCGGTTTGAGCCGATTCCCGCCGTTCCCTTCGACATACACCGACATGGGTACGACCGCCCGCAGCGTGGTCGACTCGGTGAGTGCCTCACCGCGCGACAGCAGCCAGTTGCGCAGCGCGCCGGTGACCACCGCGAGGATCGCGTCGTTGGTGGAGCAGTCGAAGCGGGTGCGAATCGTGCGGTAGTCCGCCAGGTCGGTGCGCACCACGTCGAAGCGACGGCTGCGCGAGGTAGGGCCGTTCAGCGGGCTGTCCGGGGCACCAGTCGCCGCGGCACGCACCGCCGACACCACCGAGTCCACCGCCTTGCCCGCCGTGCCGATCACCGCGAAGGCGCTCGCGCTCGCGTCGCGGGCGACATCCAGCGCCTTGCGTGGCTGCGCCGCGAGATCGGCCAGCGCGCCGACCAGCAGTTCGACGTCGCTGGGTTCGCGCGGCGCGATCCAGGCGTCGTCGGCCAGCTCGCGCGTCGCGGGCCCGGCATCGAGGATCACGTGGCCGATCTCCAGCGCGGTATCTCCGTCAACCAGTGCCGAGTGCGACTTGGTGAAGAGCGCACAACGGCCCTCGGACAGACCTTCGATCAGATACATCTCCCACAGCGGTCTGCTCTGATCCAGGGGATGGGAGGCGAGCCGAGCGACCAGTTCGTACAGCTGCTGATCGGTGCCAGGAGCAGGCAGCGCCGACCGTCGGATGTGGTAGGTGATGTCGAATCGGCTGTCCTCGACCCAGACCGGCCGCCCGAGCGACAGCGGGACCTCCCGCACCCTGCGCCGGTATCTCGGCACCAGCGGGAGCCTGCCATCGACCAGGTCGACCAGCCGGTCGTAGTTCAAGATCGGCGTGCCGGCTCCGGCGCCGGAGTCGGTGTTCAGGACGATCGCGAGGGAGCCGATGTGGATGGGATTGCTGCTCGACTCGAGCCGATAGAACGACGCGTCCTGCGGCGTCAGTCTCGTGATCACGCTGCCCGGTGCTCCTTTTCCCGATGCCGTACCTGCCTATTGTGCTGCCGCGACAACGGTTGCCTCGTCCCGTTGTGGCATATCCGGTGAAATCGGTGCGCCCTCAACCCTCCGGGTGGTAGGGAACTCGATTCGATCACAGCAGGGGCTGGGATGCACGGTCGGCGGGGCGTTCGGTTGCACAGCGTGTCGGACCGTCGCGTAGTCGACCGAGAGATAGGCCATCCTGTCAGCGACTCCGGCACGGCAGTCCACGTGGAAATGGGCGCGCTGCGCGGACGTCTTGTGTCGTCGGGCATTTCGTGAAACGACCTCGGTGTCAAGGGATTCGCCGATAGTTCGCTGCTCTGGCGACCGCGGCGATACCGGCACACTCGGTGATCGAGTGTTCACCGGGTAACCCGCGTGGAGCGTGCTCGCCGGGGGAATCGGCCCGTCAGCCGCGCGTACTGTGGGTGGCGACGTGCGTGTCAGGGGCCCTGACGACATGGGAGGCGGCACGTCGCTGCTCGTCGGCGCCTACCATGGATGCCGCATTACCATGGAGCATGCCGCGGATTCCGCGCCACCGCGTGGGCCCGCACCGGCCCGGGGGCCGACGACACGATAGACACACCGACCAGAGGACTGACGAGACCCGTGCCTGCGCTGACACTGACGAGGTTGCTACGGATTGGTGAGGGTCGCATTGTCAAGCGGCTCTCGCATTTCGCGGACCAGGTGCTCGACCTCGAGTCGGACTACGAGTTGCTCACCGACGCCGAGCTGCGTGGCAAGACGGACGAGTTCCGCGAGCGCTACGCCGAGATGGTCGACGAGGGTGAGAGCGATCCGCTCGGCCAGCTGATGGCCGAGGCGTTCGCGGTCGCGCGGGAGGCGTCCTGGCGGGTGCTCAGTCAGAAGCACTACAAGGTGCAGGTCATGGGTGGCGCCGCGCTGCACACCGGCAACATCTCCGAGATGAAGACCGGTGAAGGCAAGACCCTCACCTGTGTGCTGCCCGCCTACCTGAACGCGATCAGCGGCGACGGCGTGCACGTCGTCACGGTGAACGACTATCTGGCCAAGCGTGACGCCGAGTGGATGGGCCGCGTGCACCGCTTCCTCGGTCTCGAGGTCGGCGTGATCCTGTCCGGCATGACCCCCGCCCAGCGGCGGGCGGCCTACAACGCCGACATCACCTACGGCACCAACAACGAGTTCGGCTTCGACTACCTGCGCGACAACATGACCCACTCGCTGGACGACCTGGTGCAGCGCGGGCACAACTTTGCCATCGTCGACGAGGTCGACTCCATCCTGATCGACGAGGCGCGCACCCCGCTGATCATCTCCGGTCCGGCCGACGCCTCCTCGAAGTGGTATGCCGAGTTCGCGCGCATCGCGCCACTGCTGAAGAAGGACCTGCACTACGAGGTCGACATCAAAAAGCGCACGATCGGTGTGCATGAGGCGGGCGTCGAATTCGTCGAGGACCAGCTCGGCATCGACAACCTGTACGAGGCCGCCAACTCGCCGCTGGTGAGCTACCTGAACAACGCCATCAAGGCCAAGGAGCTCTACGCCCGCGACAAGGACTACATCGTCCGCGACGGCGAGGTGATCATCGTCGACGAGTTCACCGGCCGCATCCTGGTCGGGCGCCGCTACAACGAGGGCATGCACCAGGCGATCGAAGCCAAGGAACAGGTCGAGATCCAGCCGGAGAACCAGACGCTGGCCACTATCACGCTGCAGAACTACTTCCGCCTCTACGACAAGTTGTCCGGCATGACCGGTACCGCCGAGACCGAGGCCGCCGAGTTGCACCAGATCTACTCCCTCGGCGTGGTCCCGATCCCGACGAACAAGCCGATGGTCCGTGCCGACCAGTCGGACCTGATCTACAAGACCGAAGAGGCCAAGTTCTCCGCCGTGGTCGACGACGTCACGGAGCGGCACGAGAACGGCCAGCCGGTGCTGATCGGTACCACCAGCGTCGAGCGCTCGGAGTACCTGTCCAAACAGTTCACCAAGCGCGGCATCCCGCACAACGTGCTGAACGCGAAATTTCACGAGAAGGAAGCCGAGATCATCGCCGAGGCCGGACGGCCGGGTGCGGTGACCGTGGCGACGAACATGGCTGGTCGTGGTACCGACGTCGTGCTCGGTGGCAACCCGGACATCATCACCGACATCCTGCTTCGCAAGCAGGGTCTCGACCCGGTCGAGACGCCCGAGGAGTACGAGCGGGCCTGGCTGCCGACCCTGGATCAAGTCAAGGCGCAGACCGCCGAGGACGCCGATGCGGTGCGTGCGGCGGGTGGCCTGTATGTGCTCGGCACCGAGAGGCACGAGTCGCGCCGCATCGACAACCAGCTGCGCGGTCGCTCCGGCCGTCAGGGCGACCCCGGCGAGTCCCGCTTCTACCTGTCGCTGGGCGACGAGCTGATGCGCCGCTTCAACGGCGCCGCGCTGGAAGCGATCATGACCCGGCTGAATCTGCCCGACGACGTGCCGATCGAGGCCAAGATGGTCTCCAAGGCGATCAAGAGCGCACAGACCCAGGTCGAGCAGCAGAACTTCGAGATCCGCAAGAACGTCCTCAAGTACGACGAGGTGATGAACCAGCAGCGCACCGTCATCTACGGCGAGCGCAACCGGATCCTGCGCGGCGAGGACATGGAGGGTCAGGTCCAGAGCATGATCACGGACGTGACCACCGCGTACGTGGACGGCGCCACCGCCGACGGGTATGTCGAGGACTGGGATCTGGGCAAGTTGTGGACGGCGCTCGGGACGCTGTATCCGGTGGGCGTGGACTACAAGGACCTGACCGGCGAAACCGAGATCGGCGAAGCGGGCGAGCTGTCCCGCGAGGAACTGCTCGAGGCGCTGCTGGACGACGCGCACGATGCCTATGAGCGCCGCGAAGCCGAGATCGACGGACTCGCGGGTGCGGGCAGCATGCGCAATCTCGAACGTCAGGTGCTGCTTTCGGTACTCGACCGCAAGTGGCGTGAGCACCTCTACGAGATGGACTACCTCAAGGAGGGCATCGGTCTGCGCGCCATGGCGCAGCGCGACCCGCTGGTCGAGTACCAGCGCGAGGGCTTCGATATGTTCGCCGCGATGCTCGAAGGCCTGAAGGAAGAGTCGGTCGGCTTCCTGTTCAACCTCCAGGTCGAGGTGCAGCAGCCGCAGCCGGAGGGCGTCGCGGTCGACCCGGGCCTGCGTTCGCCGGTCGGTGCCATGACCGCGCCGCGTCCCCTGCCCACCGAGGAGGCACGTGTCGCCAACGGCAACGGTGTCCCGGCCGCCTTGCGTGCCAAGGGTATCGATGAGAGCGGCCCGCGCGGCTTCAGCTACTCGGGTCCGGACGAGGGCGGTCGCGCCGCGGTGCACAGCGATGCCGAGGAGTACGGCGCGGACGGCACCCAGCCCACCCGCCGCGAGCGTCGTGAAGCCGCCCGCACCGATGCGAAGGGCAGGCGCGGACCGAAGTCGCGTCGTCGGCACTGATCAGCTGAGTCAGGAAGGCGCCCAGGGTTTCCTGGGCGCCTTCGTGCTGTCGTGTGAGTTTTCGTGCTGGCCGTTTCTGCCCGTGACGGCAAACGCTGTTCAGCGCGCCGGTAAGCCAGCGACCGAGGCTCGACGGCGATGTCGTATTGACGTAATCATTGCGTCAATATAGTCTGGCGGCCATGCTGTTCCCCACGCCCTCGCTGACGACAGCGGATGAAGCGGTGTTGGTCGAGGTCGACCGCATGCGGGATGAGCTGCGTCATCAGCTGCTGGCTACGGCGAAGTGGACCGGCGGCTTGCGGAAATTCCTTACCGCAGATGCTGTGGCCGCGTCCAACTCCATCGAAGGCTTCAAGGTCTCCACCGTGGACGTAGAAGACCTGATCGCCGGTGAACGCGATGTCGACGTCTCCGAAGAGGATCGGGAGGAGACGCTCGCGTATGAGCGGATGATGACCTATATCCAGACCTTGCATGACGCGGCGGATTTCGCTTACAGCAAGGGCTTCCTCAACTCCTTGCATTGGATGTTGCAGGGACACCGACATACTGCCCGCAAGCCCGCCGGCCAGTGGCGGCGCGGGCCGGTCTACGTCACCGACGCCCGTGATCCGAGCATCGCCGCCTACATCGCGCCGGAGGCCGATGCCGTGCCCGCGCTGATGGCGGAGTTGATCCAGTGGCTCGAGCACGACGACGGCTCTCATACCTTGGTCCGCGCCGCGATGGCCCACCTGCATCTGGTGTCGATTCACCCGTGGGCCGACGGTAACGGCCGAATGTCGCGGTCGCTGCAGACTTTGATGATCGCCCGCGAAGGTGTACTCGCCCCGGAGTTCTCGTCGATCGAGGCATGGCTGGGCCGCCCAGGCAACACGTGGGAGTACTACCAGGTGCTCGGCAGGCGCGGCCGCGAATACCGGCCCGACCAGGACGTCGCCGAATGGCTTCGGTTCAACCTGACCGCCTACCACCAGCAGGCCCAAACCGTGCACGCTCGTTTCCGGCGCTCAGGCCAGGTATGGGATGCCTTGACCGATTTTACGAATCGACAAGGTCTTGATCAAAGACTGGTCACCGCCCTGCACGACGTCGCGATGTCCGGCCGGGTCCGTCGCACCCGCTACGAACAGAACGAGGGCCTGAGCCTGCAGCAAGCCCAGCGCGATTTACGCGACCTCGTCCGCGCCCGAACCCTGGCGCCCGTTGGGCGCACGCGTGCCCGTTACTACGTGGCGGGACCGCACTTTCCCGAGACGGCGTTGGACCTCGCGCACACCCCGGCGGCTCTGGAGGACCCGTACGACGAGCGGCGCTGATCGGCTCAGGGCCCTGGGACATGCTCGCTCGGGCACCTCCGCCCGCTCGGTGAGCATGCCCGCGACGTCTCGACCCGGTCAGGACCAGCTTTCATTGGAGTTGAGGGCGGTCAGCAACATACGGATGGCGGCAACCCGCCGTCCCTTGCCGGGGAGGTTGTCGAGGGCACATTCGGGGTCGGCCGGTGGGCCGAGGTGGTTGCAGCCGCGAGGGCAATCCTCGATGGCGGCGGCGAGGTCGTCGAAGGCGGCGATGACGTCGTCGGGGGTGATGTGGGCCAGACCGAAGGAGCGGATACCGGGGGTGTCGATGACCCAGCCGCCGTCGGGAAGGGAGATAGCTACCGACTGGGTGGAAGTGTGTTTGCCCTTACCGACGCCGGAAACCACGCCAACCGCCCGATCTGCTTCCGGCACAAGGCGATTCACCAAGGTCGACTTGCCGACACCGGAGTGGCCGATCAAGGCGGTGAGCCTGCCGTCGAGCAGTTCGAGCACCGGCGAGAGCGGGTCGTCGACACCGCCGTAGATGATGATGAGATCCAGATCGTCGAAGGACGAGGCGAATTCGGAGTCGGCGGCCAAGTCGTGCTTGGTCAGGCACAGGATCGGCTGCAGCCCACCAGCGTACGCCGCGACCATCGCGCGCTCGACGAAACCGGTTCGCGGTGGTGGGTCGGCCAGGGCGACCACGATGAACAGCTGCTCGGCGTTGCCGACCACGATCCGCTCGAACGGATCCGTGTCGTCGGCGGTGCGGCGCAATACTGTTCGGCGGTCGGCGACCCGCACGATACGGGCAAGGGTGTCCGGCTTTCCGGACAGGTCGCCGACCACATCCACCTGGTCACCGACCACGATGGGAGTGCGCCCGAGTTCCCTGGCTCGCATGGCGACGATCAGTCGATCCGGATCGCCACCGAGTACACACCCCCAGCGGCCGCGGTCGACGGAGACCACCATGGCGGCTTCGGCATTGCTGTGCTGCGGCCGAGTCTTGGTGCGGGGGCGGGAACTGCGCCCCGGCCGGATCCGGACGTCGGATTCGTCGTAGCTGGCGGTGGAGCGTCCTGCCCGGCTCAGCGCACTCCTCCTTGACCGGATAGCGCGGGGTCGAGCATCCGCTCCCACAGCGAGACGAAGTTCGGTAGCGTCTTGGCGGTAGTCCCGATGTCCTCGATCTCTACGCCGGGCAGCCGAAGACCGAGAATTGCTCCCGCCGTCGCCATCCGGTGATCGGCGTAGGAATGCCACTTGCCGCCGTGCAACTCCGCCGGCACGATCTCCAGTCCGTCCTCGGTTTCGGTGACCCTACCGCCGAGCCGGTTGATCTCGGTGGACAATGCGGCCAGCCGGTCGGTCTCGTGTCCGCGCAGGTGCGCGATTCCGCGCAGCCGGGACGGGGAATCGGCCAGTGCGGCCAGCGCCGCGACGGTCGGAGTCAGCTCGCCCACGTCGTGCAGGTCGATGTCGATGCCCGCGAGCCGGTCGGGGCCGTGCACGGTCAGGACGCCGTCGAAGATTCGCGCCTCGGCGCCCATCCGAACCAGAATCTCGCGGATCACGTCGCCCGGCTGAGTGGTCAACCGCGGCCAGTGCGGGATGCTGACCTCACCGCCGGTGACCGCGGCCGCGGCAAGGAACGGGGTCGCGTTGGACAGATCCGGCTCTACCTCCCAATTCACCGCCCGGATCGGTCCATGCTCGACGGTCCAGGTCTGCGCCTTGCGGTTGTCCGCGGGCGCCTGCACCCGCACGTCGGCGCGGCGCAGCATCTCCACGGTCATCTCGATGTGCGGCATCGAGGGCAGCGCCTTGCCGTCGTGGTGCACGACGAGCCCCTCCTCGAAGCGGGCAGCCGAAAGCAACAGGCCCGAGACGAACTGAGACGACCCGGACGCATCGATGGTCACCGTGCCACCCCGCAGCGCGCCGGTTCCGTGCACCGTGAACGGAAGCGCGTCGCCGTCGATGTCGGTGCCCAGACTGCGCAACGCGTCGAGGATCGTGCGAAGCGGGCGGATCCTGGCCTGCTCGTCGCCGTAGAGCGCGACATCGCCGGACGCCAGCGCCGCGACCGGTGGGAGGAAGCGCATCACGGTGCCCGCGAGCCCGCAGTCGACCGTGCCGCCGCCCAGCGCGGCCGGGGTGACCGACAGTGTGTCGCCGTCCCCCTCTATACGCGTGCCGAGTGCGCACAGCGCGGCGATCATCAGGTTCGTGTCCCGGCTGCGCAGCGCGCCTGTGATCGTCGAGGGGCCGTCGGCCAAGGCGGCCAGGATGAGGGCCCGGTTGGTGATCGATTTAGATCCGGGCAGGGTCACGGTCGCGTGCACGGGGACATCGACATGGGGCGCTGGCCAGAAAGTCACTCGTCCATCATCGCACTGTGTGGTTTTTGCAGCGCCTGCGGCGCTGCTTGTTCGAGGCCCTTTGATGGGGGTCGAGGGAGTGATCCGATCGATCCGGTGCTAAGGAGTTGCGACCAGTGCCATCCAAGCCGGAGTGGTTATCGCCGCTCTGTACACATGGGTATGGTGACGCCGCGGTGTGAAGTCCAGCTGGCGTATCGGGGTGCCGGTAAGAAACGTGTCATCTGGTCCGGCTGGTCACCGACGAGAGTCCACCGATCGAGCGTGACCGGTAGGGGCCGCGGCACCTGCCGACGCCGGTAGCTCTTCCGCATATCTACATTTCCGGCTCGAGGGGTTGTTCTCGGAGTCCCTCGGAAGAGGCTTCGCCCGCGGACTGGATTCCACCTAGCTTGGTCGGATTGACCTGGAAGCGAATGTTTTCGATGCGGCCGTGGACGATGTCGTAGGTGAGCGCGCCGACCCGGTAGTCTCCGATCACACCGATAATGCTGAGTTCGCCATTGACAATGGCGGATTCGAGGCGGATGTCGGCGGAGACCGGCTTGGCCATGACGCCCAGCATCCAGCGACCCACATGGTCGGAGCCGTGCAGCGGGCGGCGGGCCGCAGTGACGATGCCGCCGCCGTCGTTCCACAGGGTCACGTCGGGGGCGAGCAGTTCCATGAGGGCGTTGAGGTCGCCGCCGTGGCAGGCGGCCATGAACTTCTCGGTGATCTCCCTGCGGGATTCGTCGTCGGCGTCGAAGCGCAGGCGGCGGGCCTGCACGTGATTGCGTGCACGGTGCGAGATCTGACGGACGGTCGCCTCGGGGCGATCCAGGAAGCCGCCGATTTCGGCGTAGGTGTAACCGAACACCTCGCGCAGTACGAAGACAGCGCGCTCGGTGGGATTGAGGGTTTCGAGGACGACCAGCATGGCGGTCGACACAGTGTCGGCCATCTCGGTCTCCTCGGCGGTGTCGGGTGCGGTGAGCAGCGGTTCGGGAAGCCATGGGCCGACATAGGTTTCGCGGGTGGCCCGGGCGGAGGTGAGGCGGTTGAGCGAGAGGTTGGTGATGGTGCGGACCAGGTAGGACTTGGGGTGCTCGACCGAAGCCTGGTCTGCTGCGTTCCATTTCAGCCAGGCCTCCTGCAGGATGTCCTCGGTGTCGGCGACGCTGCCGAGCATCTGGTAGGCGGTGCCGAAGAGCAGGCGGCGGTGTTCGACGAAGGGGTCGATCGGTGCGTCGGTCCGCTCGGCGGCGGGGGGCTGCCTATCGGTGTTGTGGTCCTGCATAGGACTCATATCTACTGGTCGCGGTGATCAGGGTCTACGGGGAGGCCGGATTCGTCATCCGGCCTCCGCCCCGGGGGATCATGCGGTTTCGCGGGTGGCGCGGCCGCCCTCGGACAGCTGCACCTGCGCCTTCATGTACTTGCTCATCTTGAAGGCCAGCGGCGGGGTGCTGCTCACCGACTGCTTATAGGCGACTGCGGCCTTGCCCTGGAGGTACCAGCGGTTCGGGGTGTCATCGGCATTGGTGAACTGGATGACCGCGTCCTTGCGGCCCAGGCTCACCGGCTGGTGGAAGTAGCCGTAGCGGAATGGCTTCACGGTCTTGCCGCGCAGCAGCCGGGCCAGGGTGTCGGCGGTGTAGGCGGCGGTGGGCAAACCACTCTGGCAGGTACCGTGGACCT
Organism: Nocardia sp. NBC_00881; assembly: GCF_045207455.1. Classification (NCBI taxonomy): domain Bacteria; kingdom Bacillati; phylum Actinomycetota; class Actinomycetes; order Mycobacteriales; family Nocardiaceae; genus Nocardia; species Nocardia sp. NBC_00881. Next base: position 4,238,405 of record NZ_CP108798.1, on the reverse strand, counting down.
GGCCCCAGTTCTGCTGAACCAGCGCAGCGTCACCGATGGCGTGGATCTCCGGGTGTGACACCGAGCGCAGGGTGGGGTCGGTGACGATGAGGCCTTTCGGGTCCGTGGCTATTCCGGCCTGAGCGGCCAGTGGTGAGACCTTGACGCCGGTGGTCAACAGGGTCAGCTCCGAGGCGATCAGTTCACCGGTGTCCAGTCGCACGGCATCAGGCAGCACCTTGGTGACCTTCACGCCGACCCTGCGGACCACACCGAGCCGGTCGAGGACTCGGTTCAGGTAGGCGCGGGCCTTGTCCCCCAGCATCGAGCCGGGTTCGGCATGGCTGACGAGCGTGACGGTCAGGCCCGGGTGTGCCTCGGCGATCTCGGCGGCGGCTTCGATGCCGGTAAGTCCGCCGCCGCAGACGGAGACGCCGCCACCGGCCAGGGCCACTTCGGTCAGGCGCTGCGAAAAGCGGTGCGCCAGGCGGGGATCGTCGAGCGTCCAGGCGTGCTCGTTCGCCCCGGGCACGGTGCTCGTGTCGGTGCTGCTGCCGAGCGCGTAGACGAGGTTGTCGTAGTGCAGGATCGCGCCGTCGTCGAGGGTGATCAGGCGGGCCTCGGCGTCGATGGCGGTGGCGGCGGCCTGGTGGAAGTCGACACCCGAACCGGTCAGCAGGGCGGGAATATTGTGGTTGGCCAATTCCTGGCCGGCGGCGACCTGGTGCATGCGCAGCCGCTCGGTGAAGCGGACCGAGGGGTTCACCAAAGTGATGCGCACATCCAGTTTGCGGGTGTTGCGAGCCAGCCGGATGGCGGCCAGCATGCCGGTGTAGCCGGCACCGAGGACGACGATTTCTCGGGTGGTGGTTTCGGTGTTCATCGCTTGCTCCGTGGGGCTCGTTCTGCGTGGTCGGCTATGGGACAAGACAACCCGTCCGAACGTGACAACTCGTTATTGTGACCTACGTCACTATGATCCAGCTGGGCGGCAATGGGTCGAAACTTCAGGGGGCCCGGGCGCTCCGTCCTGCGAGACCAGCAGCGCCCGCAACCGGAACTGGCACCCCGCCATCGCTGCTAGGTGCGGGCGGCGGCGTAGCGGCTAGCGGAAGCGACCAGCGGCGGTCAACTTCGAGCCATGTCGGTTGGTGCCGTGAGGTTGAGGTGTTCGAGAACTCCAGGGCACGATTGGGGGAGATCGCGTTTCGCCTGTTGGGTTCGGCGAGACGCCCGAGGCGTGGCTGACGAAGGTTCTCACCAGTTGTGTTGGAAGACTGGCTCTCACGTTGCTGAAGCGCAGCAACGCTCTGGCTGTGTCATCGCAGGCCGGCGACCGACGGCCAGAACACGTTGTCTGATCGCGCCCCACTCATGGAGCTGGTAGTTGCACTTGCGGGAGTCCGGCATGGATCTGTGTAGACGATCGGGTGAGTGGAGCGGTCGGGCACCCGACGTGGCGTCGAGTACCCGAACCACTTGTGCAGCTTCGCTTTCCCTACTTGTGCCGTCCGTGCAGGAGCGGGACCAGCTTGCGGAGCAGCTTCATGGTGGAGTTGGTGCGGGAATAGCTGAGCAGCGCCATACCGGGGATGGCGAAGCGCTGCAGCGCGATCGAGTGCGGGCGGACGAATTCGCGCAGGCCGGGCTCGCCGTGGATACGGCCGATGCCGGAGTCGCCGACTCCGCCGAAGGGCAGGCCGGGGATGGCGGCGAAGGCGAGCACCGAATTCACCGAGGTGGCGCCTACGCGCAGCCTGCGTGCGATGTCCAGGCCGTTCTCCTTCGAGTACACCGCGGCGGCCAGGCCGTATTTGGAGTTGTTGGCAAGCTCGACCGCCTCGTCCACGCTGTCCACGGTGCGGATGGTGACGGTGGGGCCGAAGGTCTCCTCGCACACAGCCTCAGAGCTCTCGTCCACATCCACGAGCACGACCGGCTCGATGAATGGGGCGTTGACCGACTCCGTCCCGCCGAGCACCGCGGTGCCGCCGTTCTTCAGCGCGTCCTCGATGTGGCGGCGCACGATATCTACCTGGCTCGGCATGGTCATCGGACCGTAGGCGGCTTTGTCATCGGAGCCGGGCTTGATGTCGGTCAGGATGCGCTTGACCTCGGCGACGAATTCCTCGCGCACCGAGCGGTCTACGTACACCCGCTCCACACCCGCGCAGGTCTGGCCGCTGTTGGCGGTAGCGCCCCAGGCAACAGCGTCGGCGGCGGCCTTGATGTCGGCGTCGGCCGCGACGATCACAGCGTCCTTGCCGCCGCATTCCAGCAGGATGGGGGTGAGGTTCTCCGCCGCGGCGGCCATGATCCGCTTACCGGTGGCCGTGGAGCCGGTGAAGGCGATCTTGTCGACGCCCGAGCGGACCAGCGCCGCGCCGGTGGCGCCGTAACCGTTGATCGTGACGAACACGCCCTCGGGCAGTTCGGGGTTCGCCTCGGCGAACGCGTCGGCGAGGAAATTGCCGATGCTCGTCGAGAATTCACTCGGCTTGAACACCACGGTGTTGCCCGCGGCCAAGGCGTACGCGATGGAGCCGTTCGGGGTGTAGACCGGGTAGTTCCACGGACCGATCACGCCGATTACGCCGAGTGGGCGCTGCTCGAGCCGGGCGGCGAAGTTCGACATCAGCGCGCCGGGGTAGATCTTTTTGGGGGAGAGAACCTTCTTGGCGTGCTTGGCCGCCCATGAGATGTGCTCGAGTGCGAGCATCAGCTCCAGAAAGGCGTCGTCGAGCGGCTTGCCGTTCTCGGCGTGAATCAGCTCGCAGAACTTCTCCGAGTTCTGCGCCAACCTGCTCGACCAGCGCAGCAGGTAGCCACGCCGCTCGTCGAAACTCAGCGCGCCCCAGGTGGCCGCCGCCGCTCGGGCCTTCGTGACCGCCGCGGCCACCGCGGCGTCGTCGGCGATGACGTGCGTGCCGATCACCTCGCCGGTCGCCGGATCGACCGACGTGAGTGCCGTACGGTGATCGGCCGGTTCGGTGTCGGTGGATGTCACAGTGGGTCTCCTCTTGCCGTCTGCGGTGGCTGGGTTGGTGCGTACGCCCGAATGAAGGGGCATAGCGACCAACTCTGTGAGAGAATGTTATGTCAAAACTCTCAACTAGTCATCAACTACTGATCGATTGTCCCCGAGACTGTCGGCGGCGGGTGGGAGTATCGGGATATGTGCGGACGATATGCGACCACCACCGACCCCGGCAGGCTCGCGGTCGAGCTGGATGCGATCGACGAGACCGAGACCAATGGCGCTCCAGCCGCGTTCACCAACTACAACGTCGCCCCGACCACCCAGGTCCTGACCGTCGTCGAGCGGCACCAACAAGGGCGCGAGGACGACAGTCCGACGCTGCGTATCCGGCGCATGCGCTGGGGATTGATCCCGGTTTGGACCAAGGCCGCTGAGCGCGGCGTCCCGGTGAAGGGCAAGCCGCTGTTCAATGCCCGCGCCGACAAGGCCGCCACCACGCCGGCCTTCCGTGATGCGGTGAAGTATCGGCGCTGCCTGGTGCCGATGGACGGCTGGTACGAGTGGGTGATCGCCCCGAACGCCGAGCCGGGCGCGAAGGGCAAGGTCGCCAAGCATCCGTACTACATGGCGAATGCCGACGGATCCCGCCTCTACATGGCGGGCCTGTGGTCGGTGTGGCGCGATCGTTCCCAGTCGGAGAGCGAACCGCTGCTGTCGTGCACCATCCTGACCACCGACGCGATCGGCGACCTGACCCGCATCCACGACCGGATGCCGCTGCCCATGCCGAAGGAGCATTGGGACGCCTGGCTGGATCCGGATCATCCTGCGCCGGCCGGCCTGCTGGACACCCCGAGCGAAGAGGTGGTCGCGGGGATCGTGCCGCGGTCGGTACCCGCGCTGGTCAACAGCGTGCGCAACAATGGGCCGGAACTGCTTGCCCGAGTGCAGGATCAGGCCGAGGGCGGGCAGATCAGCCTGCTCTGATCCACCGGACCGGGAAGACACGAAACCGGGCAGCCGAACTGCCCGGTTCGGATCAGCCGATCAGAGCGAGCACTTCACGCTCGGGGTCATGATATTCAGCCCGCACTTGATAACCCCGGCGAAAAGATCGATGATCTTGCTGGTCACGCTCCCGCCGAGCTTCTCGGCTTTCTCGGACCTATCATCCTTCTTCAGCTTTCCCCCACCGGAGGGGGCGTCATCGCTGCCTAGACCGTCGAAGGGGAAGTCGCTGACCTGCATGATCGAAGGGGTGTTCGGCGCGGCGGTGGACTCCGAGGCAAAGAACGTTACCGAACCGAGAGCCAAGACGAAAGCTCCGAACAACGCGACGATCATGGTGCGCAAATGCTGCGCGGACATTCGCATCACATCCTCGAGTCGAATGAACCTGGCCCATTCAGTAACGCACAGATCACAGCGAATCGGGCCGAATTACACCGACGCCACCGGCGCTGTCACCGCTGAAGTCAGCCGGACCAGATCGGCGGGCGCCAGCTCGATCTCCAGTCCACGCCGCCCCGCGCTGCACAGCACCCGGTTCCAGGACAACGCGGACGCGTCGACCACGGTGGGCAGCGGCTTGCGCTGGCCGAGCGGGGAAATGCCGCCGAGCACGTACCCGGTCGTCTTCTCCGCCCGCGTCTTGTCGGCCATGCTCGCCTTCGATGCCCCGAGCGCCGCGGCGGCGGCCTTGAGCGACAATGTGTTCGGCACCGGAAGCACGGCCACCGCGAGCGAGCCGGTAGTCAGCTCGATGACCAGGGTCTTGAAGATCTGCTCGGCCGCGAGCCCGAGCTCAGCGGTCAGCGCGTCGACCGCCTCGGTGCCGTAGGAGTCGGCACGCGGATCGTGCTTGTAGGTGTGCACACGGTGGGCCACCCCCGCCTGGGCCAGGGTACGGATCGCCGGGGTCGAGGCTCCTGCCATGGCCGAAACTCTAGCGGCGCGACCCCGCAGGGGCGGCAACGGCTCTTGGTGCCGGACAGTGGCTACGGGAACACCGCGCGGGCCGCGCATGTTGTAGGCGATACATAGCGCTCGGAGGGATTTCAGCCCTCTGTCGCACGTGACAAGGCCCTGTGAAGACGTGAAGGAGATGTCGGTGCCACTGCTGCTCGACGACCGTCCGGGATGGACCGAGGCGTTACCGACACGAGCCGGATTCTCGCTCGACGTGCCGTTGCCGGTAGATTTGGCAAGTACGGCGATCGAAGGGACAGGTGTGACGAGCGACGATGACGTGGTGGCCGACGGTGTCGCCGCGGTCGACGATGCCGAGCTGGCTCAGCGCTTCGAGCGGGACGCGCTCCCGCTGCTCGACCAGCTCTACGGCGCCGCGCTGCGCATGACCAGAAATCCGGCCGACGCCGAAGACTTGGTGCAGGAGACCTACGTCAAGGCGTTTCAGGGATTCAAGTCCTTCAGGGAAGGCACCAACCTCCGTGCCTGGCTGTATCGAATCCTGACCAACACCTACATCAACTCCTACCGCAAGAAACAGCGTCAGCCCGCGCAGTACCCGACCGACGAGATCACCGACTGGCAGCTGGCCGCGACCGCCGAGCACACCTCGCAGGGGCTGCGCTCGGCCGAGGTCGAGGCGCTGGACGCGCTGCCGGACGACGATATCAAGGCGGCACTGCAGGAACTCCCGGAAGAATTCCGGATGGCGGTGTACTACGCCGACGTCGAAGGCTTCCCGTACAAGGAAATCGCCGACATCATGGGTACTCCCATCGGTACGGTGATGTCTCGGCTGCACCGCGGCCGCAAGCAACTCAAGGGTTTGCTCGCCGATGTGGCGCGCGAGCGCGGATTCAACCGTTCGGGGGAACGCCAGGAGGTCAAGCAGTGAGCGAGCGTAGCGAGCGAGCCGCAAACGCAGCTACCGCGGTAGTCACGACGGAACCGAGCGCCGGCGAGGTGGAGTCGTGAGTAACGAGCGGGACCCCGACATGGAGCTCGACTGCACGGCGGTACTCGCCGACGTGTGGTTGATGCTGGACGGCGAATGCGACGACGCCGCCAGAGCCCGGTTGCAGCACCACATGGACCATTGCGGCCCTTGTATCGAGGCCTACGGCATCGAGGAGAAGATCAAGGGTCTGCTCAGCCGAAAGTGCGGCGGCGACCGCGCGCCGGATTCCCTGCGCGAGCGACTGACCATCGAGATCCGTAAATCGACCACCTTCATCGAGAGCACTGTCGAGACGTCGGAGTAGCCGAGCCGGACATGCCGAGCGGCACGCCTTCCCAGCGGGAAGTGCGTGCCGCTTCATGCTTTTCGGCTGAGCGTTTCGCTCAGGCGTTCGGCCGCTTGCCGTGGTTGGCAGCGTTGCCCTTCCGGCTGCGCTTCTTACGTCCGCGCTTACCCATGAGTAGTCTCCCTTCTGGTTGAAGCACATTGTTTCATGTGTGGTTGGCTGTAGTTTCAGCGGATACAGGCCAACGAGTGAATGGGGTGTCATGGCTGAGGAAGTACTCGCCGAGCTGGTGTCGGTCGTCTACCAGGTGGTCGTCGAGGAAGGCGCCAACGTGCAGGAGGGCGACACCCTGGTGATCCTCGAGTCGATGAAGATGGAGATCCCGGTGGTCGCGGAGTCCAGCGGCACGGTGACCTCGATCGGCGTCAAGGAGGGCGACGCGATCAAGGCGGGCCACCTGATCGCTGTCATCTCCTGACCTATCGCGGCGGTAGACCTTCATGGCGACTCTGAGCGAGCTCCTGGCCGAGCACACCGACCTACCCGGCGTCGCCGTCGACCATCTGCAGCGGGTGGTGGGCGATTGGCAGCTGCTCGCCGATCTGTCCTTCGCCGACCTCCTGCTCTGGGTCGGAGCGGGCCCGGTATCGGCGGGGGCCGACATCGTGTGCGTTGCCCAGTGCCGCCCTACCACGGCGCCCACCGTGCATCAGGAGGACATGGTCGGCACGCTGGCGCTGAAAGCCGATCATCCTCAAGTGTTCGAGGCGCTGGTAACCGGCAAGGTCGTGCGCGCGGACAGTGATGCGGACAGTGATGTCGAGACCTCCGGTGTCTACCATCCGCGCCCGGTGCACGCCGTGCGCGAGGCCATTCCCGTGCGCTGCGGCGACGACGTGATCGCGGTGCTCAGCCGGGACACCGACCTGCAACGCTCCCGGGTCCGCAGCACGCTGGAGATCGCCTACGTTGCCTGCGCGGACGACCTGTGCCAGATGATCGCCGACGGCACCTTCCCCACCACCGAGGACCGCGCGGCCACCCATTCCAGCCCGCGCGCCGGGGATGGTTTCATCCGGCTCGACACCGAGGGCATCGTCGTTTACGCCAGCCCGAACGCGTTGTCGGCATACCACCGGATGGGTTTGCAGGCCGATCTCGCGGGACAGGATCTCGCCGTCACCACCCGCTCGTTGATCACCGACCCGTTCGACGCGCAGGAGGTGGTCGGCGACATCCAGGCTGCCCTGGCCGGGCGGACCGGACGGCGCATGGAGGTCGAGGCGCGTGGCGCGACCGTGCTGCTGCGCACGTTGGTGCTGCGCCCGCACGGTGAACTGGCAGGCGCCGCCGTACTGGTTCGCGACGTCACCGAGGTCAAGCGCCGCGACCGCGCGCTGCTCAGCAAGGACGCCACCATCCGGGAGATCCACCACCGGGTGAAGAACAACCTGCAGACCGTCGCCGCGCTGCTCCGCCTGCAGGCTCGCCGCACCGAGAACGAGGAGGCGCAGGTGGCGCTCACCGAGTCGGTGCGCAGGGTCACCTCGATCGCATCGGTGCACGAGATGCTGTCGATGTCGGTGGACGAAGAGGTGGACCTGGACGAGGTCGTCGACCGGCTGCTGCCGATCATGGCCGACGTCGCCACTGTGCACACCGCCCGGATCAAGGTGCGCCGGGCCGGTTCGCTCGGTGTGTTCTCCGCAGAGCGCGCGACCCCGTTGGTGATGGTGCTGACCGAACTGGTGCAGAACGCCATCGAGCATGCCTTCGACTCCGGGGAGAACGGCACCGTCACCATCCGTTCCGAACGCTCGGCCCGCTGGCTCGACGTGATCATCAGCGACGACGGCCGCGGTCTTCCCTCCAATTTCAGCCTGGAGTCCTCCGACCGCCTGGGCCTCCAGATCGTCCGCACCCTCGTGACCGCCGAACTGGGCGGCTCCATCGGCCTGCACCCCGGCGCCGACATCGGCACCGACGCGGTACTGCGCGTCCCTCTGGGCCGCCGCTCCGCGCGATAATTTGCTGTGCTTGTTTTGCAGCGCCTGCGGCGCTGCGTGTTCGCGGCCCCCTTGTGGCTCGCGTCCGAGCGACCGCCGCTGGCGACTTCGTCGCGGACGCGTCGGCCGCTCGGACGCGAGCCGGGCCGCGAACGGGAATGCTAGGTCTCGCTGCGCTCGGAACCGGGGGTTGGGCCGGTGTGGTTGCGTCGCGCCGTAATCGCAGCATCCAGTGATTGCGGCTGTGTCTTGTGGCGTGGCGAACACCCGGCGCCGAACAAGCACAGCCGCGAATACAACACAGCCCGGCACCTTTGCGGGTGCCGGGCTGAAGATGCGTTACCGGGCCGGGCTGAATGGCCCGGTAATGCGGGTCGTCTGGCTAGACGACAGTGCGAGTGCGGGTGCGCGCGTTCCGGCGTTTGAGTGCCCGGCGCTCGTCCTCGCTCATACCACCCCACACACCGGCATCCTGTCCGGACTTCAGGGCCCAGGATAGGCAGTCGGCGGTGACGGGGCAGCGAGCGCAGACCAGCTTGGCATCGGCAATCTGTGCGAGCGCCGGACCACTGTTACCCACCGGGAAGAACAGCTCGGGGTCCTCATCGCGACAGATGGCCTTGTGGCGCCAGTCCATTCCTCTGCTCCTTTGCTGGGCGCCGCAAAGGGCGCCTATGGTTTCTGGTTCGTTCACTTGTGCGACTCGAATGTTTCCGCACGGTTGCTTGTGAATGCTTTCACGAACACCGTAGATGTCAATAGGCATGCGGTGCACCGTGGGGAAGCTCACGCTTTCAAAGTCCCCCTACGGGGAACCTGCCCGGTCCTTTGTACTCGCTCTACCGGGTTTTTGCAGCACAACCGCGATGTTTTTCGCGGCGTTTCGCACTCAGTCCGGCTGAGGCGCGATCACCCCGAGGACGTTGGGTACCGACGTGAACTCCACCACGTTGCGCTTTCCGATGAAGTCGCCGTCGATTTGCAAACCGATGGGTTCCTTGGTCTCAATTCTTACGGAGGGAACGTCGTCTTCACGAAACAAGTTGCGGGACTTGGGGTTTCCATCGGCGGCAAGAAGTTGACGCGCGAGCAGGAGGGTGGGGAGCACGGCCATCGAGCGGACGGCAAACAGACCGAGTCCGCTCTCGAACCGGGTGCCCGGATTGGTGTGCACCGGGGTGGTGTTCAGGTAGGTCCACGGTGTGGTGTTCGTAACAAAGGCGTAGTGCACACCGGGCACCGCCACATGACCCGGTATTTCGATCCGAATTGTCGGTTCCTTGCGTCTGGCTCGGAAGAATTGCCGCACAGTTGTTCGAACATAGCGTGCGGGTGTGACCGGGTGACCGTCGGCGCGGCTTGCGTCGATCGCCTCGCACACGTCGGCGTCCAAGCCGACGCCGGCGCTGAAGCAGAACCAGCGGTCATCGGCCATTCCGAGCCCGATTCTGCGGTCCTTGTCCAGCGTCAGCAGGTCGATGAGCTGGTTGGTCGCGGTGACCGGATCGTGCGAGATGCCCAGCGCTCTGGCGAAGACGTTCGCCGAGCCGCCGGGGATCACGCCGAGGCGGGGCAGCCAGGCCTGGCCGTCGTTCAGTTCGGGTAGCGGCAGGAAACCGTTGACGGTCTCGTTGACGGTGCCATCGCCACCGTGCACCACGATCAGGTCCATCTCATTGGTAGCGGCCCACTGCGCCAGTTCGGCGGCATGGCCGCGATGCTGGGTGTGTGCGACGGTCAGCTGGGTGCGGCTCTCCAGCGCGTGCGCCAGCAGGTCCCGCGTTGCCGGCGTAGTCGAGGTGGCATTCGGGTTCACGATCAGGAGCGTCCGCACGTTCGCAGCCTAGTTCGCTCCGGACCCGTGCCGGGAAGCGGCAAACGCAACCTGGGGGGCTCGCGCCCCTCGGCCGACGCCACGGCGGTGTCCCGTTCGTCTGGGTCGTAGGCTTGCCGCGTGAGCGAGCGCAGCGAGCGAACCACAAGCACGGCCGAGCATCGCTCGGTCATGGCGGAGCCGAGCTCTGGCGAGGTATCCCGATGAGCGAGCGTCAGCGAGTGAGCCGTGGAAACAGTGCTCTGTCGTGCAGGACCGAGCCGAGTGCCAGCGAGGTGCCCCGATGAGCGACAACGGTTCAGCCGATGTGCCGACGACGGTGCGTTCGGCTGGTGGTGTGGTGACCCTCGAAGGGGTGGCCGCCGTGGTCGTGTCGATCGTGCTCGTCGTGCGCGGGCTGCTCGGCCACGACCAGAGCGCGACGAGCGGGTACGGAACGGCCGCCTGGTTCGGCATCCTAGGCGGCGCCGTGCTGGCCGCGGGCATCGGACTGCTACTCGGGAAGCGCCGGGTACGCGCGATGGCCGTCACCGCCCAGTTGCTGCTGCTTCCGGTCATCTGGTCACTGCTCACCGATTCGCACCAGCCGGTCTACGGCGCGCTGCTCGGGATCGTCGCGGTCTCCGCGCTCGTGCTGCTGTTCGCGCCGCCGTCGACCCGCTGGATGGCGCAGGACTACGGGGTCGAGCCGGAGTAGCCGGAGTAGTTCGAGGCAGCCGCTCGGGAAGCGGGCTGACGGGCGGTGCGCAGCGCCGCACGGCAGAGGTGGTCGGCGTGTCTGGTGGTTTCGGGCAGTCGGTAGCGCGGGGTCAGGGCGAGCACCTGCGCACACGCCATGTCGAGATCGATGCGGTGGCCGACGGACACAAACACGGGTTTCACGCCGGTCCGGGTGCGCAGCGCGCGTCCGACCACCTCTCCGTCGATGGTGATGTCGGTGGCAGCGCCGCGCTCCCGGCCGGGCTCGGCGTACTCGCCCCATGCGGTTTTCGCGACGCCGATCGTCGGCACTTCGGTGAGCAGTCCGAGGTGGCAGGCCAAGCCGAAACGGCGCGGGTGCGCCAGCCCCTGTCCGTCGCAGACCAGCAGATCAGGTGCGGTATCGAGCTTTTCGAGGGCGGCGAGGGTGGTCGGGATCTCGCGGAAGGCGAGCAGGCCGGGCACGTAGGGGAAGGTGGCGACGCCGTGCGCCACGGTAGAGGTGACGGGCCTCAGAGTGGTGGCGTCCAGGACGACTGCCGCGGCGACGGCGCCGGTGTCGTCGTAGGCGGAGTCGAGCCCGGCTACCATGTGGAACCGCAGGCCCGGCGCGGTGCGCTGATCGACCCGCGGCCGTAGGTCGTCCTGGATCACCATGGCCTCCTCGGCCGTCGTCGGCCAGGAAACGCGGTCGACGTGCGCGAGCCACGACATGGCCGGTGCCGTTTACCGCGCCTCGGCGGCCAGCGTGCCGAGGGCGGCGCCCCCGAGCCGGTAGCCGACCCACTCGTCCTGCACCACGGCGCCGATCGACTCGTAGAAGTTGATCGAGGGCTGGTTCCAGGTCAGCACCGACCACGCGACGCGACTGTAGCCGTTGTCCACGGCCTCCTTCGCCAGTGCCGCCAGCAGCGCCTTACCGTAACCCTTGCCTCGGGCCTCCGGCTTGACATACAGGTCCTCCAGGTAGATGCCGTGCACCCCGTCCCAGGTGGAGAAGTTGAGGAACCAGATGGCGCAGCCGACCAGGCCGGTGTCGTCCGCCACCACGTGGGCGAAGACTTTCGGTTCCGGCCCGAACAGCGCGGTGTCCAGCTGCTCGGTGGTGACCGTGCACTCGTGCTGTGACTTCTCGTATTCGGCCAGGTCGTGGACGAGGCCCACGAGCGAGGGCACGTCGGAGGGGACGGCGCGTCGCAGGACAGCCGCGCCGAGGTCGGCGGCGGGGTCGGTGGCGGGGGGGCCGGATCGGGTCACAGTGATGCTCCGTGGGATAGCAGGTTGTGCGCATGGATGGTTCGCGCGTCGTGTTCGTAGCCGAGCACGGTCAGCGCACCGGTTGACATGGCGAAGCGGCGGCCCTCCCGGATGTCGAATTCGGCCCACCGGGCGATCAACGCCCGGGAGAAGTGGCCGTGCCCCACCAGCACGATATCCCGATCCGGCAGCACCGGTGCCACGCAGGCGAGCATCCGGTCCGCCCGGGCACGCACCTCGTCGGCGGTCTCGCCGTCGGGGACTGCTCCTGTCCAGATGGTCCAGTCGGGTATGGACTCGCAAATCTGCGGGGTGGTCAATCCCTCATAGGCGCCGTAGTCCCATTCGGCCAGGTCGGCGTCGACCACGATGTCGGTGAACCCGGCCAGCGTCGCGGTGTGCACCGCGCGTTGCCGCGGGCTGGTGAGTACCAGCGGGGCCCGCAGGTCCAGCGCGGTCAGCAGGGTGCCCGCTGCCCTGGCCTGGTTCTCGCCGCGTTCGGTGAGCGGCAGATCGGTGCGGCCGGTGTGCCGCCGCTGAGTGGACCAGCTGGTCTCGCCGTGCCGGAGTAGCACAACGCGGGCGTCGTCGAGTGCGGACATGAATCCATCATGGGCCACGCCACACCGCTCGAGTCGGCTCGTCCGACGCGCTGCCTTCAGGCCCGTATCGCGGCCCGGATGTCAGCCGGATTCGGCCGGTGTCAACACCACCAGAGGCAGCGCCCGCGCCACCCTGGCCTGGTAGTCGGCGAGGAGCGGGTTGTTTTCGAGCGCCCAGCGTGCGAACTCTTTGTACTCGTCCCCCTCGAGGGCTCGTGCGGTGGCAGCGAATCTGTCCGTGCCGATATCGATCGTGACCTTCGGATCGGCTTTGACGTTGTGGTACCAAGCTGGATATTTGTCCTCTATGAACGAGCTGACGTACATGATGTCGCCGCGCCGCAGCAAGCCGAGCGGCACGACGTGTTCCTTGCCGCTCTTGGCTCCGGTCGTGGTCAGCAGAAGCAGCTCGCCGCCCGCGTAGGCGCCGCCCACTTTGCCGCCGTTGTCGCGGAACTCCTTGATGACGCCGTCGTTCCAGTGCCTGATGTCCTCGTCGGAATACTCCTGATTCCATGGGGCCGCAGGATCGTCGTAGGTGGTGATACCGGGCTCGGAGTTCGCTGCGGAAGAACTGTTTTCGCTCATCCCGGCAGTATGGCGTGACCCACCGACAACCTGCCGGAGCGTACGTCGCCACGGTGCCTCAGCCGAGGGCGTAGAGGGTGTCGCCGCGCTTCTCCAGCACGGTGCCACCGAGCACGGCGAGGGAGATCGGGGAGTTGTCGTATCCGGGACGGTCGACGGGTACGCGGGTCAGTTCAGCGCCGGAGCTGGGGTCGAGGATTGCGATGCCGCCGGCGACCGGCACGAGCAAGCGGCCCGCCATGGCGGCGGGGCTGCCGAGGGCCCGGGGGGCGGTCCACAGCGGGTCGAATGTGCTGCCGTTCAAGGCGATCACGCTGTTGCCGGTGAACACCAGGTATGCCGAGCCGATCCGCGTCGTCGTGCTCGTTTCGCTCAGCGGCGCCGAAAGATCATGCAGCACAACCGGATTACCGTTCCCGTCGTACACCGCAAGGCGCGGCGGCAGCTTTTCCGTGCCCGCGGACGCGCCCGGGAGGTACAGCACGATTCGGCTGTCGGACACCGCGATCACCCGCGCGTCGGGAGACTCGGCGCCGAGACCGGTCAAGACGTGCGAGCCGTACTCTTCAGGCACCGTGTTGTCCTTCGGCGCCGGGTTGAGCACGGTCAGCCGGTTGGCGGGGTCGGTCGGGCAGCGTTCCAGGACACCCAACCGGGAGGGGCTGGAACTCGCCGACAGCAGCGCGCAGCCTTTGCGCGGTTGGGTTTTCACGTTCACCGGCGCGTCGACGAAGCCGTACTCGAGGGTGCGCACCAGATCCGAGCGCCACACCTCCAACCGCTCCGGGCCCTGAGCGACCACATACGTGCCGTCGACCGACAGGCGCACATTCGGGTCCATGTAGCTGCTGCGCGCGGTTCGCCGGGCGCCGTTGTCTCCGGCGAGCAAGGTGGACTGACTGCAGCCACGGTGGTCGCGGTACACCGCGACCACCATCCCGAACTGGCCCTCGATCCCACACAGCGGCATGTCGCGCTGGTACTTCCACAGCTGGCTGCCCGTACGCGGATCGCGGCCGGTGACGGTGCCGTCGGCACCGGTCACCGCGACGCCGCCGGACGCGAGCGCCCGCGCACTCGCGTTGTCCGGCGCACGCCACAGTTCGCGCAGCGAGGTCGGCAGCTGATCGGCCGCGACCGGCGTCGGCACGGTGGTGGCCGCGGTCACCGATTCGGTGCCGGGCGAGTCACCGTGCGCCCACACCACGATCCCCGCGACCACCACGAGAACCGCGATCGTCAGTGCGGAGATGATGTCGGCGCGCGTCCGCCGCTCGGGTGCGAGCACGAGTGCGAGACTAGCGGATCAGACCGACGCGGCCGCCGTGGTCTCGGCCGTGCTCGTGGCGCCCTCGGTCGCCTCGCCCTCGGCGGCCTTGCGCCGCCTTCGCCTGCGGCGTGCGGGTTTGTCCGCCGACTCGGCGTCGCCCTCGCCGCTGTCGGGCGGGGTGTCGGCCTCGGTGCCCTCCGCCGCATTGTCCGAGGAGCCGTTGTCCATGGCGCCTTCGGCGGGCTTACGGCGCCTGCGCCTGCGGCGTGCGGGTTTGTCGGCCGACTCGGCGTCGGGGGACGTTTCCGCCACCGGTCCGGCTTCGTCGCCGGTGGTCGCGTCGCCGGCGCCGTTCGGTTCGGCGCTGTCGATCGGCTGACCGGCGCGGGTGCGCCTGCGGTTGCGCTTGCGCGGTGCACGGTCGGGGCGCTCCACCACGACCCCGTCCGGGTCGCGTTCCGGCTTGGGCTTGCGGATCATGCCGCTCACACCCTCCGGAATACCGAGGTCCGAGTACAGGTGCGGCGAGCGCGAATACGTCTCGACCGGATCGGGGATACCGAGGCCGAGTGCGGTGTTGATCGCGGACCAGCGGTTCAGCTCGTCCCAGTCGATCAGCGTCACCGCGACGCCGGTGCGGCCGGCCCGGCCGGTGCGGCCGATCCGGTGCACGTAGGTCTTCTCGTCCTCCGGGCACTGGTAGTTGACGACGTGCGTGACGTCGTCGATGTCGATGCCTCGAGCGGCGACGTCGGTCGCGACCAGCACGTCGATGGCGCCCTTGCGGAATTTGGTCAGCGCCTTCTCACGGGCGATCTGACCGAGATCGCCGTGCACCGCGCCGACCGCGAAACCGCGCTCGGCCAGCTCGTCGGCCACCTTCTGCGCGGTGCGTTTGGTGCGTGTGAAGACCATCGTGGCGCCCCGGCTCTCGGCTTGCAGCACGCGGGCGACCAACTCGCTCTTGTCCAGCGCATGTGCGCGGTAGACGAACTGCGCGGTGCGGTCGTGCACGGCGGAGTCGTGCGGCTCCTCGGCCCGGATGTGCGTCGGGCGAGTCAGGAAGGTGCGTGCCAGCGTGATGATAGGGCCGGGCATGGTCGCCGAGAACAGCATGGTCTGGCGCTTGTCCGGGACCATGCCGAGAATGCGCTCGATGTCGGGAAGGAACCCGAGGTCGAGCATCTCGTCGGCCTCGTCGAGCACGAGCACGCCGATCTTGCCGAGAATCAGGTGTTGCTGGTCGGCGAGGTCCAGCAGTCGGCCCGGGGTGCCGACCACCACGTCGACGCCTGAGCGCAGTGCCGCGATCTGCGCTTCGTAGGGTCGGCCGCCGTAGATGGACGCGACACGCAGCGGGCCCTGGTGATTGCTCAGGTATTTGCCCGCGTTGTCCAGATCCTGCGTGACCTGGATGCAGAGCTCCCTGGTCGGCACGATGATGAGCGCTCGCGGCGTGCCGTCCAGGGGGGTGGTGCCGGATTGGGCGGTCGCGATCCGGTGCAGCAGCGGCACACCGAATCCGAAGGTTTTTCCCATGCCGGTGCGGGCCTGACCGATGAGATCCTCACCGCCGAGCGCCAGTGGGAGGGTCAGTTCTTGAATGGCGAAAGTACGTTCGATGCCGATCTCGCCGAGCGCGCGGACGATTTCCTCGCGAACTCCTAATTCGGCGAAAGTCGGGGCGGTATGCGTTGCGTCCAGTTCGGCCGTCAACAGGGTGTCCGCCAGTCCGGGTTCCTGATCGACTGTGATCTTGCTCAGGGTTCGTGCCTTCCTCGTAATCGCGTCACACGCGCACGAGGTGGGGCGGGCCGGGCGGCCCGCGACAACCACGTCTCCGCCTGCGATACTCACCCGGCCACGCTCTGGATGTCGGCGCCGGCCATAAAAACGGCGGCTACCTGGAAAGACATCGGCGCGGCGCACTGGTGACGCGGATCTGGTGCGCGCACATTTTCCTGTCCAACAAAAACCTCGCACTCGAAACCGGTCGGCGGTCGTAGCGGCGTCCCCACGATGTGCGGGCGCGGCGTCCGGCAACTCTGTCGAGCGAAACTTTCCGTTGTCCGCAGTGATTGTAGCGTGATATTGTGCGCGATTCGAATTGCCGCCACGGCGCGCTGTCCGATTTTCCGAAAACCGAAGTGCGCTTTCGTCGCGTCAGCCGTCGATGTACGCTGCGCCACATGGCAATTCATCCGGCGCGGCAAATTGGACGACCATCGAATCGCTGACCGGTGTCGGCTATTTCGGTGCCGGTGTCAAGGAGGCAGGCGTCGGGCCCGGGCGCGCGGTCGCCGGCAGACATACTTCGCGTTCCGTGCTGGGCGCCCGGCAGCGCTGAACACTTCGCCCGTCCTGCTGGTCGGCGGGCCCGCCGATGTGATCACGCCCGCCGCCGCCGTCGAGGCGGGTATCAGCGCCCTTGCCGGCGCGGCCACGGTCCGTTACGAGACGGTACCGGGCAGTCACCTCGGCATCCTGGCCGGACCGACCGCCCGCGACACGACATGGAGTTACCTCGAGAAGTTTCTGACGGAGGCCGCATGATCCGCGCGGAGTATTAGGCTGAGGCGTATGGGAGCACAGTCACCTGCCGCGCTAGGTGTTACGTCGACCGACCCAGCAAACCTCTCCATCCCCGCGAGCCATCCCGGAGTGACCGATCTGTTCGCGGTCCTCGCCTACGGTGAGATCTCCGCGTTCTATCGGCTGGCCGAGGAGGCCAAGTTGTCGCCGACGCTGCGGGGCAAGGTGGCGGCGGCGACGATGGCCGCCGCCGAGATGGAGCACTTCAAGACACTCCAGGCCGCGCTCGCTGAGCGCGGCGCCGACATCTTCGACGCCATGGTGCCGTTCGTGCGGGCGCTGGACGATTATCATGCCTCCACCGATCCCTCGACCTGGCTCGAGTCGATGGTGAAGTTCTACGTCGGCGACGGCATCGCCGCCGACTTCTACACCGAGATCGCGGGCGCGCTCACTCCCGACGTCGCCGCGGTGGTCCGCGATGTGCTCGCCGAGACAAGGCATTCGGAGTTCGTAGTCGAAGAGGTGCGTCGCGCGGTCGTCCACAATCGCTCCGAGCGTGACCGTCTCACCCTGTGGGGCAGACGCCTGCTCGGTGAGGCGATCACCCAGGCCCAGTATGTGATGGCCCAGCGCGACGAACTCACCGATCTGGTCCTCATCGCCACCGGCGACCTCAACGGCATCGCCGAGCTCTTCGAGCGGATGCAGGCCAGCCACGCCGAACGGATGGCAGTGCTCGGCATCTGATTCGCTGTGCATTCTGCTGCTGCCGTTGGATCTACGCCATGGTCTGGTCGGCAGGCGTCCCCTGCGGCGCGCAGGCGCCTACTCGTTTACCGCACGGTTGGGGACCAGCCGCAGCCCGGGCGCGTGTGTGCTGGCGCGGTCGGCGAGCCAGACGATGAGGCTCTGGTCGCGCTCGGCCTCCAAAGTCTCGAACGGCACGTCGACCGGCCCATGGACGGGATGGTCGAGGTGCAGCGTGCGGGAGATGTGGGCGCCGACCCGGTGTGGCTTCCAGCGCTGCGCGAAGTCTGGGTGGCGGCGCAGCGCATCGATCGTCTCCAGTAGTGAATCGTCGCCCGGCCAGCGGAGTTTCGCACGGGAGAGCGTGGCGGAGAAGATGTCGGCGGCCTCATCCCAGTTGCGGAAGACGCGCCGCGCCGCCGGATGCATGAAGGTGTACCAGGCAAGGTTGGGCTGTTCGTCATGGTCCAGCAGGCCGAGCGGGGCCACGAAGTCGACCCATGCCTGATTCCAGCCGAGCACGTTCAGCCGACGACCGACCACGAACGCGGGCGTGGGATGCAGGGCGCGCAGGATGGTCTCGATCGTCTCCGCTACCTGCTCCTCAGCGGATTCGCTTCCAGGACAGCGTGATTCATTGCCCGAGGCCAGGGCGAGCATGCTGAAGTGGTGGCGGTCGCCGCTGCGCAGCAGCAACGCGTCGGCCAACGCGTCGATGACCGCGACCGACGGGTTGGTGTCGCGACCCTGCTCCAGCCGGGCCAGATAGTCGGCGCTGACTCCCGCGCGGACAGCGACCTCTTCGCGGCGCAGGCCGGGTGTTCTGCGCCGTCCGCCCTCGGGCAACCCGACATCCGACGGCCGCAGTTCGGCGCGCCGGGCGATGAGGAATTCCGCGAATCCGTTCCTAGCCATGTGCCCCATCGTGCCTTTTCCTGGGATTGTTAGCCGCGCCCTGGCAAGTCCAGGATAACGGCGGTCTGGTTAACGGACCGCGGTCCGGCAATCGTCGGGAGTATGACAACCTCCTCGGAAGCCCGCACGGCCACTCAGACACTGAAAACTGGTTCGTGGGCGTTGGACACCGCGCACTCCTCGGTCGCCTTCACCATTCGTCACCTCGGCATCTCCAAGGTGCGGGGTGGATTCACCCGGTTCGAGACCGAATTCGTGGTCGACGAGTCCGGCGCCGCCACCATCGGCGCGACCATCGACCTCGACTCGTTCGACACCGGGAATCCGGATCGGGACGCGCACATTCGCACCGCCGACTTCCTCGATGTCGCCAACCGTCCCACACTCACCTTCCGCGCCGCCCGACCGGTGGCCGTCGCGGAGACCTTCGAGGTCGAGGGCGAGGCAACGCTCGGCGCGATCACCAAGCCGGTCACCCTCGAGGTCGAGTGGGGCGGGGTGCAGGACTTCGGGCCGACCGGCGACCGGCACGCGGGTTTCTCCGCGACCGGCACCATCAAGCGCACCGATTTCGGTGTCGGTGGCCCGATGCCCGGCATGCTCAGCGACACCGTGAAGATCGAGCTCGATATTCAGCTCATCGAGCCGAAGTAAGTTCTGCGGACGGCCTGCCGGGACGGTGTTCGCGAAAGGCGAACACCGTCCGGCCCGACCGGACAAAATGATCTTCGAACATCAGACGTTACGACTGATTTCGCAGGTACATGGGTAACTCGTCGGGTACACCCAGAACTGGAGCGGCCCAAACGCAGGACCTGAACGCGAATCCTGCGCCACCTGACTAGTACGGCCTGAATACTCGGAGAGGCGGACTGGCACTAGCCTGGGATCGACAACACAGGACTCTTAGGTTCGGAGGTTGGCCGTGGAGGTCAAGATCGGTATTTCGGATAGCCCGCGTGAGCTGGTGATCAACAGCGCGCAGACCCCGGAAGAGGTCGAGGCGGTGGTGTCCGGTGCGCTGAGCGGTGAAGGCGGCGTCGTGTCGCTCACCGACGAGAAGGGCCGGAAGTTCCTGATCCAGGCCTCGAAGGTCGCCTACGTCGAGATCGGTACCGCTACAGGCGGCCGCGTCGGTTTTGCCGCCGTCTGAGACCGGTCTCCGGCCCATACGTAAGGAGCCCCTGTTCCCGATCGGTGGGGAACAGGGGCTCCTTCGTCGCTGCGCTCGCTCAGCCGATCGGGTGCAGCGGCACGTGCTTGAGGCCGCCCCAGGCGAGCGAGACGGTGGTGTCGACCGCCTCCTCCTTCGGGATCGGCCGATCGGCCTCCAGCCAGTAGCGCGCCGTGAACTGGCTCGCGCCGACCAGACCGACGGCGAGGATGCGCGCACGGTACGGGTCCAGACCGGAGTCGTGCGCCACCAGGTCGAACACCGCGTCCACGCAGGCCTCGGTGGCCTGCTCGACCCGGCGCTGCACCTGCGGCTCGCTGGTCAGGTCGGACTCGAAGACCAGCCGGAAACCCTGCATCTCGTTGTCCACGAAGTCGAAGTAGGCCTGCACCGCTGCGCGCACGCGCTGGCGGTTGTCGGTGGTCGACCGCAGCGCCTGCCGCACGCTGGACACCAGCATGTCCACATAGTTCTGCAGCACCGCGAGGTACAGCTCCAGCTTGCTGCTGAAATGCTGGTACAGCACCGGTTTGCTCACGCCCGCGCACTGCGAGATCTCGTCCATGCCCGCGGCGTGGTAGCCACGCTGCACGAAGACTTCGCTTGCCGCCGCAAGTAGTTGTAGACGTCGCTCGTCGCGCGGAAGCCGGGTACCGCGTTTGGCGGGTGCCGCCGCCCCGGACGACGATCGGCGGGACGTCATCCGGTCCACGAGGTCAGTCATGTCGGCTCTCCCAGTCGATTCCCCGGCAAAAGGGATGTGCACCGGGTTATCCCATGAACGATACCCGGTAGTTGCCCGCCCGCAGCTCGGGGTCGGGCAACTCGTGCCACCCGGTGAGAATTGTCGCATCGAGGCGGCTGGCGCACTTCCCCGTCCGTGGGGACTCGTCCGCTGTGAGACTCTGGTCTATGTGTCCGACCGACCGGAAAGACCGTCCGGCGGGAGGCGCGGTGCCCGCCGCCCCGCTGGCTCCGGCGCGTCCGGTTCCGTAGTGTCGGGCCTCATGGCGAGAACCGGGCCAGACGCGCGATCGGGTGAAGCGGCTCGACCCGACGCCGCGGCAAGGTCCGGGGCCGATGGTGGATCACCAGGCCGGGGCGGTGGGTCCGGCAACCGGAAGCGCTCAGCTCGAACCACCGAAACCCTTGGGCAGCAGGCCGATTCGAACCCACCGCAGCGCGATCGCGACGGCATCGAGATCTACGATCCGCTCGGCCTGTTCAACACAGACGACCGATCACACCAACCGCTGCGTGCCCGCTGGGATCCCACCGCACCCGACGAGGGCAGAGCGCGGGGTCGCCCCGAGCGGGATGCGAAGAAGCAAAGCGCACTCGGCAGATTCGTCTCCACCTATGGCTGGCGGGCGTACGCCCTCCCGGTGCTTTTCGTGATCACCGTTCTTGTGGTCGCGGACGCGATACGCAGCACCGACACCGCGGAAGGCGCGGGCGGGGCTCCCGGACTCGGACAGCTCAGCCCGCACACCGCGACCGCGGGCGTTATCGGCGCCCCGCCGGGAGACGGACACTTTCCCACCGATCTGCCGACCGGGGCGCTGCCCGAGGGTGGTGCGTTCGCCGTGACCGGCACGGGCAGCTGGCGCGTGGTGCCGGGCAGCACCACCCAGATCGGCACCGGAACGAACGTCTTCCGCTACACCGTCGAGATCGAGGACGGCGTGGACGCCTCCGGTTTCGGCGGCGACGAGTCGTTCGCCAAAATGGTGGACTCCACCCTCGCCAATCCGAAGAGCTGGGCGCACGACCGCAAGTTCGCGTTCCGTCGGGTCGATCAGGGCGCCGCGGACTTCCGCATCTCGCTCACCTCGCGCGAATCCAGCCGCAAGGAATGCGGTTTCGACATTCCGATCGACACGTCGTGCTACAACGCCGACAGCCGCCGCGTGGTGCTCTCCGAGGTCCGCTGGGTCCGTGGGGCGCTGGCCTTCGAAGGCGACATCGGCTCGTATCGGCAGTACCAGATCAACCATGAGGTCGGCCACGCCATCGGCTACCACCACCATCAGCCGTGCGAGACCGACGGCGGACTGGCGCCGGTGATGATGCAGCAGACCTTCGGCACGTACAACAACGACATCGCCACCCTCGACCCCGACGGCGTCGTCCCGATGGACGGCAAGCGCTGCCGCTTCAACCCGTGGCCCTACCCGCGCGGGTAGGTGGTCGAATGTGCCGCGAGCGGTAGCGCTCGCAGAACACCGTCGACCTCTCCGCGCCGGGTAGGGCGGCTACCGCTGCAGGGTGGTGATGCGGGACGATGTGCGGGGAAGAACGGTTCGGTCGGCGGTGTTGCACAGGGGAGCAGCCCGTAAAGGGGCCAACTGCCGCTGCGATCGGCCAACGCGATTCGAGGAGTCCTGGACGTGTCATCACCAAAGTCTCTGCCGCCACTTGTCGAGCCGGCTGCGGAGCTGACCAGGGACGAAGTCGCCCGCTACAGTCGTCACCTGATCATCCCGGATCTGGGCGTGGACGGGCAGAAGCGGCTGAAGAACGCCAAGGTGCTGGTGATCGGCGCCGGTGGGCTGGGCTCGCCCGCCCTGCTGTACCTGGCCGCCGCGGGTGTCGGCACCCTGGGCATCGTCGAGTTCGACGAGGTGGACGCCTCCAACCTGCAGCGTCAGATCATCCATGGTGAATCCGACATCGGTCGCGCGAAGGCCGACAGCGCGCGCGATTCCATTCTGGAGATCAATTCCGGCATCGAGGTCCGGCTGCACAAGATCCGCCTGGAGCCGGACAACGCGGTCGAGCTGTTCGGCGAGTACGACCTGATCGTCGACGGCACCGACAACTTCGCCACCCGCTACCTGGTCAACGACGCCGCGGTGCTGGCGGGCAAACCTTATGTGTGGGGCTCGATCTACCGCTTCGAGGGCCAGGTCTCGGTGTTCTGGGAGGACGCGCCGGACGGCCGCGGCATCAACTACCGCGACCTGTACCCGGAGGCGCCACCGCCCGGCATGGTGCCGTCCTGCGCCGAGGGCGGCGTGCTCGGCGTGCTGTGCGCGTCGATCGGCTCGGTGATGGTCACCGAGGCGATCAAACTGATCACCGGCATCGGCGAGCCGCTGCTGGGCAGGCTGATGGTGTACGACGCACTGGACATGAACTACCGGACGATCAAGCTGCGCCGCGATCCGGAGCGTCAGCCGATCACCGAGCTGATCGACTATGAGGCGTTCTGCGGCGTGGTGTCCGAGGAGGGCCAGGTGGCCGCCGCCGGGTCCACGATCACCGCGCGTGAGCTCGAGGAGCTGATCGACGCGGGCAAGGAGATCGAGCTGATCGACGTGCGCGAGCCGGTCGAGTGGGACATCGTGCACATCGAGGGCGCCAAGCTGATCCCGAAGGACCGCATCCTGTCCGGTGAGGCGCTGTCCGAGCTGCCGCAGAACCGTCCGATCGTGTTGCACTGCAAAACCGGTATCCGCTCCGCCGAGGCGCTGGCCGCCCTCAAGCGCGCGGGCTTCTCCGACGCCACGCATCTGCAGGGCGGCATCATCGCCTGGGCCAACCAGGTCGACAAGTCGCTGCCGGTGTACTGAGCAGTGTTCGGCCGCGCGAAGCCGCGGCCGAACAACACATACGCGAACGCACAACGCGCAAGCACTGCCAATCGAAAACAGCGCAGCCAATCGAATACCGCGTGTGCCTCCGACGCAAACCGCATCGGCCAGCTCCCGGTTCCGAGCGCAGCGAGACCGAGCATTGCTCGTTCGCGGCCCGGCTCGCGTCCGAGTGGCCGCCGCGTTCGCGACGAAGTCGCCAGCGGCGGTCGCTCGGACGCGAGCCATAAGGGGGCCGCGAACACGGCGCGCCGAAGGCGCGCCAAAACCAACACAGCGTACGGTACGGCCGTGACTTCTGTGGAACCACCCGAGCACGTGCGTGCCACGTTCGGTCTGCGCGAAGTGACCCCGGTTGCGCTCGGTGACTGGGACGGTGGCTGGCGCTTAGGGGACGTGGTGCTCAGTCCGGTCGCGGATCACGCGCGCGCGGCGTGGTCGGCGAAGGTGCGCGAGACGCTGAAGGTGGACGGGCTGCGGGTGGCCCGTCCGGTGCGCGCGACCGACGGCCGCTACGTCGTGTCGGGCTGGCGGGCGGATACCTACCTGGAGGGCACCCCCGAACCGCGCCACGACGAGGTGGTGTTGTTGTCACTGCGACTGCACCAGGCCACGGCGACGCTGGAGCGGCCGCGTTTTCTCGTGCAGCCGCCGGTCGCGCCGTGGGTGGATGTGGATGTGTTCGTCGCCGCGGACCGCGCCGCCTGGGAGGCGGTGCCGCTGCGCAGCCTCCGCGCGGGCGGTGCGCTGCTGTCCACCTCTCCGGACGGCCAACGCAGCATGGAGCTGATCGGTCAGCTTGCCACGCTGCGCAAGCCGGTGCGGGCGCCCGCGCAAGTGGTGCACGGCGACCTGTTCGGTACCGTGCTGTTCGCGGGCTCCCACATGCCCGGCCTCACCGACATCACGCCGTATTGGCGGCCCGCACCGTGGGCGGCGGGCGTGATCGTGGTCGATGCGCTGGCCTGGGGCGGCGCGGACGAAGGGTTGCTCGAGCGCTGGGCGGATCTGCCGGAGTGGTCGCAGATGTTGTTGCGGGCGGTCATGTTCCGGCTCGCGGTACACGCACTGCACCCGCGCTCGACGCCTGAGGCGTTTCCTGGTCTCGCGCGCACCGCCGACATGGTGCGCCTCATGCTCTGAATTCGGAATACCTGCTGTACGGAATGGTTGTGCGCGCAGCGCGATATCGAATCGCGCGGAGCCCGACGCCGCGCCTGCCACCCGTGATAAGTTTTGCGCAGTATCGCCGCCGTGGGTCTCTGCTGGGCTGGAGGCCAGCGCGGCCCGCGACGAGGGGTGAGGACGGCGGCAGGTGAGAATTCAACCGAGGCAACAGATTCTGGATCTGTGGCGATCCGTGCTGGCCCGATCCTGGAACGGCGCCGAGTGGCGCTGGGATGGTCGCGAGCCCGCCAACTCGATCAGTGATTCCGAGCAGTTGCTGTGCCTGCTCTATCCTGCGACCGAGATCGAAAGCCTCGCAGTGGATCGTCCGGACAGCATGGCCGACGACGTTAGTTCGGTGCTCTCGCCGTTCGGCGGCCAGACGAAGATCGGCACCGTCATAGTCACGTTGCTGGAGGAGTACATCCTCCGCAACACCCAACGCTTGGGACCGGACTTCGAACCGGATAGTGCCGGCGAACCGGACGGCGAGCCCATCTTCGCCGCGGGCAGCTACCTGCGCTCGGGCGACGAGCGGGAACCCACTGCGGCGCAGCGGGGTATCGAGGTCGTCGACTCCTACTCCATGTCGCTGACACTGTGTCTCGCCGGGCTGCGCTTCCTCCGGGTCTACGAGGGCTGGGTGCGCGCGGAGGCCCGCGGCAGCCTCGCCGAACGGATCGAGAAGCTCGCCGCCAGGCTCAGCACCCGCCTCACCGCCGCGATGACCGGGCTGGTGCGCAGTTTCGTCGTCACGACCGTCGAGCCCAAATCCGATGCCGGACAAGTGATGCTGGGAATGCTCAATCAGAGCGACCTACCCGAGAAAACGGTCGCCGAGGGCATCACGCGCAGCCTGGAGCGGGTCCGGGCGCGGCTGCGCAATGACATCACGCTCGGCCAGACGCCGGACACCGAGCTCGACGACGAGGATCTGCTGTTCGAATGCGGCTGGAGCTGGGGACTGGTCCGCGAGGCCGCGCCGGTCGGCTTCGTGGACAGCGACATTGCCAGAAAACCCGGTGTCGCCGATCCGCGCCCCTACCTGTATTTCACTGTCATCGCGCTCGACGGCATCAACGACCTGATCTCCCAGCGCACCAGGGAACTGGACTTGCTCGACGAACAGCAGTATCGGCTGGCCGAGGCACTGCGCATCCGCTGGGACCTGACTCAGCGCTACTGGTCGACGGTCGCCCGATTCGGTTCCGGTTCGTGGCCGCTGGAGGATATCCCGTGGCGCACCTCCGACGGCGAGGAATCGGACTACTTCAGTCTCATCGTGTCCGCTGTACTGATCCAGGACCTGATCGCCCGAACCGCCTCCGACGACGACTTGACCAGAGCGGTATCGATTTTCGATGAACTGGCCAGGCGTGGCCGGATCATCCGCAGAACCACGCGTGACGATCCCGCGGTGGAGCTGCACGCGCCCGGCGTGCGATTGTCCTTGCGCGGCAGTGAAACCGTGGACAACGGGCCGCTGTTGCACTGGGAGGTCTCCGACTTCGCCGCAGTGCTGTTGAAGCGCACGTTGCAGGCCGCTCGTCTCTCCGGCGACATCACGGCCCGCGACCGGCTGATGGATCTGGCCAAATCGACGATGGATCATCTGGAAGCGCGAATGATCAGCTCCGGCAAGGCGTCCGGGCTCTGGGACGATCCCGCCGGCGTCTTCGGCAACGGGACGCAGCGGGAGACCGATCCGTCCTGGTACATGACAGAACGCGTGATCGAATGCCTGGTCACCGCGGACCGGACGTTCCGCGAGCCCCCGCTGACCTCCCGCGCGATGGTGGTGCGCGCGGTCGAACTGCTCAACGAGGCCGAGCACTTGCTCAACCAGGAAATGCTCGGCGTCAGTATCGAGGACTTCTCGGAGAATCGGATCACCCTGGACCGGGTGGAAGAGCACCTGGAGCAAGCCAGGCAACTGGTGGTTCGCAGACAGGCGGGCACCGCGTTCGTGCTCGCCGCCGACGCGCTACGTGAACTGCACAAACTGGCCTATGCCCGCATGGACGCGACAAGGAGCACGTAATCGCATGATCGTGTTCGCGACCTCCGACAAGGGCGGCACCGGGCGTTCGGTGACCAGCTGCAACCTCGCCTACCGTCTGTGCCTCAGTGGGATGAGCGTGGTCTATCTCGATTTCGACTTCGGTTCGCCGACCGCGGGCGCCCTGTTCGAAATCGGTTCGGTGGAGCGGGGAACTCCCGAGGGGGACGGACTGCACGAGTATCTGCTCGGGAAGAACGGCATCGCCCGGCAGATCGACGTGCGCGCCAAGACCGATCGCAGTGGCCTGCGCAAGATGCGGACCAGGACTGGACGGCTCGTACTGCTTCCTGGTGACGAAGGCGGCGCCGAGTTCGACAGTATCAACGACGAGGTGGTCAAGCGCTGCACGGAACTCCTCGTCGGCCTCGAACAGGAATTCAAGGTCTGTTTCGTGGACCTGAGCGCGGGCCGCTCGCTGGCGATGGAGCTGGTGCTGCGGGCCACAGCGGCGCCGCAGCTGGCCTCGAAGACGGTGCGGTGGCTGGTCTTCCACCGCTGGACCCGCCAGCACATCCTGGCGGCGAGCGGGTTGGTGCACGGTCCGCATGGATTGCTGGAGACCGGCGGCCAGTGGAAACACGACCCGCAGAAGCTGCTCGCAAACATTCGCTACGTGCGTACCGCGGTGCCACAATTGAACGAGATGACCGGTGGTCCCGGTGCGGCTCAGGTCAAGTGGTTACAAGAACAGAACGGAGCGTTGGTCACGCTGGCCGGGAAGAATCGGCTCGGCGCGACATCGCTGCTCGGCAAGACACCGGTGGAGCCTGTGCTGCAATGGCGCGAGCAGATCATTCTCGACGCCGATGTGGCCAACAGCATCGCCAACGAGGAGACCGCCGCCGCCTTCAACCAGCTTGCCGGTCGCCTCGTGCACGCGGCCACCTGGGAATAGATCCGAACTCGCCGCTGCTTCCGAAAGCGCCATCCTAGAAGGGTTTCGATCCCCGTGGACTACGTAGCAGGCTATAGCGAAGCGACCGAGCGTACCCGGATCGCCCAGGTTCCGTTGTCCCACCTGTCCATCGAGGTGGGGCATTTCTACATGAACGATCTCAACAACGGCGAGGAGCGCATCCGCGCACAGTTCCGCAAGGTCGCTCCGTTGGTCACGGCTTTCACCGCGGCCGCGAAGGCCGAGTTCGGGCCGCGGGCGCGGGTGAGCACCTGCTTCCTGATCGATGACTATTTTCGGCACGACACCGACCCGAGCGAGATCCTCGGCCAGTTGCTCGGCGCCGCCGCGCACTGCGGGGTGACCATCGACTATTTGGCACGCGAGGCAGGCTGCTGGGAGACGCCGTCCGGCTCGACCGGTGAGCGCCGCATCCAATTGGCCGAAATGGTCGCCGCGCGTATCGTGGCCGAGCCGCCGGAGGGCTCGACCGGGCGTCGTCCGCCCACCGCGGAGTCCGGCTGGCTGTGCAACGGGCGCCGTGCTTCCGACGACGAGCCGGGCCAGGCCATGCATCGCCTGCCGTACGAGCCGCCTGAGGAGTTCGGCAGGCGCGAGCATTCGATCTTCCTCGACGTGCAGATGTGGACCAAGCAGACCAAGAAGGTGAACGGGCGGGCGGAGGTTCACACCAAATGGTCATGCCCCTTCCTGGCCTCGATCTGGCAGCTGCTTCGGCTCGGGATGCTGCGCTACGACGGCGAACCCGTCGTGGATCCGCAGCTGTGGCGGCCGGAGGACGGCTGGCCGCAGCATTGGTGGGAGATGCCCGCTGTGGTGAAACTCAACCCGCAGGCCAAACCCTTCGCCGCCTACCGCTCGCTGTCGCTGCTGCCGCAGCGGTACCTGGGTATCGAACACGCGGTGCGGGTAATCCTCGATCACATCGATCTCGAGGAAGAAGTGGTCGATCAGGTCATCGCGCGGGGCACCGACGAGGACGTCCCGATCATGGTGCCGCGCAAGGTGACCGAGCGGATCAGCCACCTGCTGCTGGATGGATCTTGATATGGGCGAAGCATCGGACTTCGGTTCCGACCCCGATCGGCCCTCGCACGGCAGACGGCTGCGTCGGCGGCCGGCAATGCCCCGGGGCCGCCGGTCGGCCCGGCAGCCAGCCCTGGCCGGAAGGACTCCGCGCGCAGTCCCCGAAAAGTCCCCGACGCCAGCAGCTGCCGGTACCCGGCCGCTGATCCTGCTCGGTGAGGTCCGCACCTGTCTGGTGCCGGATTCGACGGCGCTGAGCCGCGACATGCTGGAGGAACTGCTCGCGCTGATTCCCGGCGAAAAGATGCCGTGGCGCGAGCGGCCGACGACGCTGGCCACTTCGCCGACCATCGCGGTCGGGGTCGATTGTCAGCTGGCCACCCGGCCGCGCGGCGGCGTCCGAGCGGTCGGGACGGTGGCCACCAACGCGGTGGTTGTCGGTGGACGGGTGCTGCAGAGTTCGGCGCACACCACGGTCGTTCCCGCCGAGACACGTCAGCGGCAGACCTGGGCGCACTATCTGACCCGAGTCGGGGTGATGGAGGTGATCTCGAAGGTCACCGACTCGACCGGCGGTGAGCTGGCCGACTGTTTCCTCGCCCCGGGCGAGCAGCCCGACGGCACCTTGGATCTGGCCTCGATCAGTCAGCGGCTGCTCGCCAGGATCCGGATGGACATGGGGCTCGATCAGCATGCGCCGATGCAGACGCGGACGGCGCGCCTGCGCTGGGCCGCGCGAATCGCCGACGTGCCGCAGCCGATCCTGAGGTTCCAGTTGCAGGACGAACTGGTGCGCACCGTGCTGGTGACGGTGCACGACGAGTCGGAACTCGCGGTAGCGCGCCGTTTCTGCGAGGATCTCGCGTTGCACGACTGGCTGCTGACGGTCGCCCGCGCGGTAGTCGAGGAGGCCGATCTCCACCCGCCGTCCAGCACGGAATCGGCCGAAATCATCGCGCCGCTGCTCACGCATCTGGCACACCTCTGGATGCCTGGTGCGCACACGCCTGGGGTGCTGCGCGGCCTATGGGAACAAGTGGAGCGCAACCCTGGCTTCACCCGGGAATGGCAGGCGCAGGTGGGTCAGCTGCGCGACCGGATGTCGGCGGCGACCCTTGCTGCCATGCGCCCCTCCAAGATAAACACACCGGATTGAGCTCAGGTCCGGTCACAGCCGGAACCATCGGCGGACGAGTAGCGCGAAAAACACGGAGGTGGAGACGATCCCGGCGTACGACTCGATGAGGAGCAAGACGTGCCCGGCCCGGCTGACCTTTTCGATATCGCCGAGGCCGAGCGGATTGAGGAAGTTGATCAGGCACATGTGCAGCGACGTGGTGATCGGAATGGGCGTGCTCAGCCACAGCGCGACGGTGAACACGAGCAGTAGTGCGGCGATCCAGACGAGCAGCCGGAACGGCCGGTAGCCGTAGCCACACATCAGGTCCGAGGCCCAGCCGGCGCTCCGGCGCCAGGCCGGATAGATCGCCGTCCTGCGCGCTCTGGCCAGCGCGAGGCCGCAGCGGTCCTGCGCGTCGATGTCTTCATTGAGTGCGTGCAGACCCGAGGCGCGCAGAAAAGCCATGGCCGCGTGCCCGGGGAGAAACGTCTTGGCCTTCTGACCGGGCAACTCGGCCGAGAGGAGGCGATGGCCGAGCTGCTCGTAGGTGTCGGCCAGCCGCATGTTCTGGGTGCGGCTGAGGCGTAGCGGGCCGCGTAGCTCGACCTCCGCGGCCAGCAGCGCCATCAGCAGTTCGATGTGCGCCCGCTGCAGGACCTCATCCATTGCGGTGGTGGTGTCGTCGGCCGCCGCGTAGATGTCGGAGAAGAGCAGGCTGTCGCCACGATGCTTGATCTTCGAATGATCGAAGGCGGTGACCACCTTTTCGACGTGATTGTTGAACGAATCCAGGAGCGGCTTCTCGTCCGGCCGTCTGGTCCTGGCAGTCAACTCGTCCAGGTAGTCCGCGACTTCCTGGGCGTATCCCGTGGCGTGCTGATCGATCCAGATGTCGGGTGAATTCCCGAACTGCACGTGGGTGACCGGATCTTCGAATTCGGTAATGGGTGTTCCTCCCCCCGGGCCTGCGCAACAAAGCGCCGTGATACCCACCATAGCAACGGAATTCGTCGACTACTCCGAGCTCGGACCGCGCTTGTGCCAGACGTCCGAGGTCGGATCGGTGATCGACCGTGTGCCGGGACGGTTCTGGATTCGGCGAACCAGAACGTCGCGCGGCTCGCCGGCGCCGAAGTAGCGCTCTTCGTGTCCGGCCCAGACGAATCCGGAATTCTTGTACAGGTTCGACGCCGATCGATCGGTGGGCCGGACGGTGAGGAACACCTCGTCCACTCGGGCCACCCGGCAGCGGGCCAGCGCGCCGTCCAGCAGCGCCCGTCCGTAGCCGCGGCCACGGCATTGTGGCGCGACCGCGAGGCCGATCACCCAGGCGCACTGCGGCGAGCCGAGCGCCACCATCGCATAGCCGCAGACCGTGCCGTCGAGATCACCGACCACCCACTGCGTTCCGTGCAGATCGAAGAGCTGGCGCAACGCGAAGTATGGGTAGGCCAGGTCCGCGAACTCCGTCTGCTCGAGTGTGGCGATATCCGCGAGATCGTCCAGCAGCGCAGACCGGAACACTGGTGTCCCAAGTCTTTTCGCGATGTTCACATCCTCACCTCTCCACCCCGGCGTGAGTCCGGCTTCCAGAGTAGAGCGCTCGTGTGGTTCCGGGGTGGAGACGGCCGAAGCCATACATGCAGAGGCGTGCGGGTGGCCATCAGCGGGCGGACCGGCTGGCCGGCTGGAACCTGAAGGAGATGGCTTCCACGAGCGGTGTGCGCTGGGTCTTCTGCACGGCCGCGACCCGCCACCGGCAGTCGTCGCGGACGATGGTGTAGGTCGCGCGTTCAGAATTCGAGTTCGGACCAGGAAATGGCGATCGGCCGCCACGGACATCCTGGTACGGGGTTTCGAGACACCGGTGGATGAGGAAGTCGGGAGTCAGAAAGTCGGACTTGCCGCTACGGCCGAGGAAAATATTCGTCTCCGTCGTGACGCGCCAGCAATGCTGCGTGTGCTCCGACATGTCGTTCCTGGCGCAGCGGCGCAAGGCGTTCCACATCAGATTCTGCGCGAACGCCACCTCGGCATCCCGCGCCCCGCGACCGGCAAGGCCACCGCCACCGAACGCCTGGCCACCGCTTACGAATCCACACTTGCCCAGCAACACTCCTAACCGCGGATCCGACGCCACAGGTAAGAAGGCGTCAGTTCAGTATCCTCATGGCGTCCGTAGCCGGGCTATGGTGGCGTGATTGCCGTCCGGGTCCAGCGTTATCGCCGCCGCCCAAACGTGCGCCGCGACGGCACGCTGATCGAACAGGGCGATCCAGGTGTCGGTGGACTTGCGTGTGTCGTTGACCCAGGTGGGTGTCGGCCCCAGATCCGGTAGGTGTGCGTAGGTCAGTGCGGTGTACGAGCGACCGCGGGCATCGAAAATCGTTGCCGCGCACATCTCGTCGGCCCCGGCGCGTTCGTTCAGCCTGCCCGCCCTTGCCGCCTGTATCGCGTCCTCGGGCACACCGTCGGATCCGCTGAACATCTCGCCGACCGTCCGGTACGCCAACCCGAACCCCCACAGGCGGCCGGGGAGTCTCCGCATCAGCCATTCGGCCGAATCCAGGATCGGTGAGCGCTCGGCGTCGGGATCGAGCACTATCGCGGTGTGGGCCATCTCTTGTGTGACGAGGTTGTCCGCACCGGCGAAGCCCCAGAAATGAATGGTGTCGAAATTCGGGTCGGCCGTATCGGTGTTGCGTTCGGCCATCATGGCCCTGAGTATCGCGTCGATCGTGGCACGGGGCGGGTATCGGATAGTGGACCATGTCGGCGTCGGCGTTTGCAGTGCTTTCGAATTGTGCCGCAGTCGATTACGTCGCTTGGACATTTCCCCTCTTTCGGGTAGGCAACCCGCATCAGTTCGCTGGTGCGGTCAGGCGATTCGGCCGCCGCGTGCGGCGGGTGGAGTAGGACGGGGTAGGTCTGCGGTTCTGACGAGTGGCACACCACGGAGGGGCCTACTCGCGTTATGGCGCAGTCACGTGCCACTCGTCGGGCGGCGGGCGCCGCTTGGGGGCAGCAACGCCTCCCAGAATTGGGCGCGTACCGCGTCCCACAGCCGGAAGTGGCGCGGGAACCACTCCCGCACCTGAGCGAGATCCGGTAACGCACGTTCGTCGAATGCGACGAATCCGCACTGCCCCAACGGAATCGGGACAGTGTCGCCGTTATTGCGCAGTCGGTAGGCGGACGTGGGGTCGGCGTCGTCGCGAAAGAACAGGATTTCGATGCGATGCCCCACCAGTCGCCACCCCGCGTGTGTGTTTCCGATCGTGGTCCGACGCAACCGTTTTCACCCCCAGAACGGTTCCGGTGGTGTGGCCGAATCCGACAGCCGTTTCAGCACCTCTTGCCACGTGTGCGCGACCGGGCTCCGGTCGGCGCGGCCGGGCTCATCCGGCGGCGGGAACTGCACGCCGCGCGCGGCGGCGCGTTCGCGCGGGCTCACCGTCTGCGGCGTGAGCCGTCCCGCCGATCCCAGCGTGCGATACGCCGCCGCATTCCACACACACCGCTCGGCCCGCCAGACCCGATGCACCCGCATCTGCTCATGTGCCAGCCACACATCGGTGTGGCCGCAGACCTCGGGCGGGGTGAGCAGAGCATCCTGGTTCATCGCTCCACCACCTTCGCAACGGTGTGAGTTGGTGAGGTGACCCGTGCCCACGTGCCCGGCGGGCACACCGTCTCCAGGTCGAAGTCCTCGCAGACCCGTCCGGGCTGGTCATCGACTTGGGCCAGGTCGAAGACCACGATCGCGGCCACGCCCAACCCGGCCGCCACAGCCAGCACGAACCCGATCGGATCGGCGTTGTCGCCAGGGGGAGTGACGGTGTACACGTACTGATAGCCCAATGAGCGGGCGTGCCGCTGGACGGCGACCGCGTGCCGGGGCGCATGGAGGCCCGACACGTCGGCCCGCACAAACCCCACGGCCTTCGGTTGGGCGCGGGTATCGGGCGAAATCGGTTCTGCCAATTGCGTTTGCGAACGTTCGAAGTTCTCTTTCGTGTCGTCGGACATGCCCTTATGCTGCGGAGTGTGCTGATGAAGGCGGACTCGAAATCGCCGGAGCACGGCAATCCATGCGTACGCCCTGAGAGTTTCCCGAGTTCGGTGCACGACGACTCTCGCCGTGGGAAAACGCAGGTCGCATCGTGAGAACAAGGGGAGGACACAGCGGAGTGGTGGGTACGAAGTCAGACCTCAGCAGGACGACGCTGCCGCGTCGCCAGCTGGGCCGGGCGCTGCGCGACGCGCGCCAGGCCAGCGGCCACACCCTCGAACAAGTAGCCGAAGTTCTGGAGATCAGCCGGTCCACACTCAGTCGGCTCGAACTCGGCCAGAACGAGAAGGTCAAGGTTCGGGATGTCGAATTCATCTGCCAGTACTATGGACTTTCGGAAGACCGGACAGAGTATCTGACGTCGCTTGTAGTACAGGCCAGTACGAAGGTGTGGTGGCAGGACTACCGGCACCTGATTCGACCGGGATTCAACACGTATCTCCAATTGGAAGTTGCGGCAACCGAATTGCACTTCTTCCAATCGCTTGTCATACCTGGGCTTTTGCAAACTGCCGACTACGCACGTATCACTGAAGAAGCTTTCCTGCCAACCGATACGCCAGCGGAGATCGACCGTCGGGTTTCCTTGCGAATGCAACGCGCGGCAATGCTTACTCGTAGACACAGACCACTTCGAGTCGAGTTCGTGTTGCACGAAACGGTTCTGTGCGCCCTCGTCGGGTCTGGTCGGATCATGTCCCTGCAACTTCGCCATCTTGCCGACATTGGTATGCGAGACAACGTTTCGATTCGAATCGTTCCGTTCAGGGCTGGTCTCCCGACCGGCGGCGCAGTGCCGCCGTACATCATCATAGACTTCCCGCACAATGAGCCGTCCGTTGTCTACACCGAAGGCGCGATAGGGACAATTATTTTCGAGGAGGACGACGACGTGAAGCGTTTCCGGTCGATTCACGAAAAGATCCGGTGCGCTGCATTGGAAGAACAACCATCCAGGGACCTGCTTCGAAATATAGCAAGGAGATATGAACAGTGACTATCGACCTATCCGGCGCCCGGTGGTTCAAGTCGAGCCGCAGCCAAGGTGGCGAGGCGTGTGTCGAGATCGCGTGGCTCGATGCTGGTCAAGTGGGGGTTCGTGATTCGAAGAATCCGTCCGGTCCGGCATTGGTGTTCGCGCCGGCCGAGTGGGATTTTTTCGCCGCTGGTGTAAAGGGCGGAGAGTTCCATAGGCCAGTCGTCTAATCGCAGGCGATTGGTCTCGGAAGTAGCGAAGGAGTATGGCGGATGAGCATCGACCTATCCGCCCGAGCCACGTGACGTGCCGTTACCGGAAACCCTCATTGAGGTGCCCGTCCTTCCATGCGCCACGGTCGCAGTATGACGGCTGAGTCGCGGCCAAGTCAGATCGGCGAGTTGTCTGCTAGAGTTGCCGCAATCTGAGCCGTCACGGGTCGAGAGGGTGGGGATGGTTCGCCGAATCACGTTGATGCTGCTTGGTTTCCTACTTGTGTTGGGTTCCGTTGGGTGTGGGGACACCATGAGCGGGTCAGCCACAACAAGCACGACTGCGGTCAAGGCCCTGTTCAATCCGTGCACCGGGATTCCCGATGATGCGTTGCAGGCTGCGGGGGTTGATCCAGGAACCGAGGAGGCCGGTATTGCGGGGGTTCACCAATCCGGCTGGGAGATCTGTAACTGGGATGGACCCAAGTACTTCATCACGGTTTTTTCCACCGGTCGCACGGTTACGGAGTTCGAGCATAAGCCTGGAAACGTAAATTTTGAGGATGTGACGGTCGCAGGCCGTCGAGGTCGGCAGTTCAGGGTCGAGGGCGCATCGAAGTATCTCGATTGTGATGTCCTATTTCCCGCGTCCCAGGGGGTCGTGCAATTGAAGATTCTAAACCGGGCTGGGATGGATGGCCTCGAGGACCCGTGCACAGTCCTGTATCGCGTTGGCGTGTCTATTGTGCCTGCACTACCGCAATGATCAGGGAGGGATCATATGAGTGAGGACAATGCGACCCTGTGGGGTCGGCTTGCCAGCCGGGCTCGGAGCGAGGAGCTGTACCTCGATGACGAGAACGCTGCATACCAGTGCGCGAAGGCATGTGACGATCGGATCGCCGATCTGCAAGCAATACGCAGATTTACTGCTGTTACCCAGAATGTCTCAGGTTTCGGTGATTTCAAGATGGCGGATAACCTGATCAAGAAATTCCTGAAACAGGCTACCGGCGAGGATCATTCGATCGACCAGGTAATCAACGAACACATCGAAACCGTGAAGAACATGCGTGAGGTCATGGCGATCTCGTTCAAGCGCATCACCGGTCGCGACATCGAGAACGCGGCACAGATCGCGAATACCACCGAGCAGGTGAGCTAATGGGTAATCCGTTCAGTAACCCGGCGGTCGAGGACCTGAGTTTGACAGTGCTGCGGAATGTCACGGACTGGATCTTCCACGTGCAGCCCGATGCCGATCCGTACGCTGTGCAGGACACATACAACCGGCAGCGGGACGACGTGCGCAGCAGGGCTGCCGGGCTCGGCTTCCAGGGAGAATTCCGGCCGAGGGAAGTTCTCGATGCGGACGAGTTCGAAAGGCACGACGTCAGGACGCTGCGCAGTAAGGTCGATCAGATCGATCTGCAGGCGGTCAGCGACCTGGTGTCCGCGTGGAACACCATCGCCGATCGGCATCAGACTTCACTGGATACTTTCACCACGGCGATGGCTCGGGCCACCGATGAGAGTGTGTGGCGTGGCGAAGCGCGCGACGCGGCGGCGAGCGGCGTCCGTGACTACGCCGATCAAGGCGCGCAGGTCACGAATGCGGCCCGGCTGACCAGCAGCAAGTTGGCCGAATTGCAGACCGGGTTGGAACCGACCAAACAACTGGTCCCGCACGCACCGGAACATCGCAGCGGAGTGGATAACGCGATCGGCCTTCTGGCCGGGCGCAGCTGGCGCAACGATGATGTCGCCGAGCACAATTCGAAGACCGAGGCATTGCGGGTGCTGCGGACCGTGTACGCCCCGGTCGTGATGGAGTCCGATACCAATGTGCCTGTGATACCCCGTCCGGCGCCCGCCACGAATCCGGGCGGGAATCCGGCCGGTGCCGACAATGGAAGCAACACCGGTGACACGAATACCGGTAGCGGAAATCCATCGGGCACACCATCCCCCGGCTCGAATCCTCTCGGCACAGACTCCTCTGACGACTCGACCACTCCTTCGAGTACCCAGCCCACGGACGTCGGGACACCACAGTCGACCAGCTCCGATCCCGCGTCTACGACACCGGCTTCGACCACCCCCGCCTCAACCACCACGTCCAGCACCGCTGGCAACCCGCATCTCGGCACGCCGGGCAGCCCCGGAAGTCCCACCGGGCCGGGTGCTCCGGTGCCAAGCCCGGGTCGTTCGATTCCGGGCACACCGAACAACTCCAGCGCGACCGCGGCCGCCGCGCGGTCAGGAACCGCTCCTGGCCGCCCCGGCATGGGCGGCATGCCGGGCGGAACGGGACCTGGTGCGCGCGGCGGCAAGTCCGATGACGAATCCAGCAAGGGCATTCCGGACTACCTGGTCACTCAGGAACACGGAGATGAGCTCACCGGGCTGGATAACATGCCCAAGGCGGTGCCGCCGGTCATCGGCGAATAACCCGGCACGATAGGGACATTTCCATGCCCGAAGTGCGGAGATTACCGTTCATCTCGTTCGAATTACGAACCCTATGGGAGTCCGCTGGCCGCGACGTGCTGCCCTGTCCGTCGCAGTCCACGACAGCCAGTCCATTGAAACTGCCCACAGTCGGGGCCGGCTCGATCGGCATCTCGTGTAGATCGGAAAGGAGTATGTATGGCCTCGAATCACTACCTCTATGGCGACGATCCGGATGACATGGATAACTATTCGGCTCAGAATGGTGAATCCGACGAAGCCGCATTCACGCCGCCACAGAAATCAACTCTAGTTGAGGTGGAAGTCGGTGACGATCGCTTACCGATAAATATAAAACTGAGCCGTCGGTGGAAGGAGGCATTCGAGCCATCGCAATACGGCAAGTCGATCATGGACGCCTATCAATATGCCCTCTACGAGCTGGCAGTTCTTCTTGTCGAGTCCGGTAAGCGACCACCTTCGACTCAACCATCCTTACGTGAGGTCGTGCCCCTGCTGTTGCAGAAGCGCACCTACGAAGAATTCCGTAGGACATGGAATAGCCTGTTCGTGGATACTGAGTACACTGTCCGCGGCACCGGATACAACCAGTATGACGAGCCTGGTCTAACAGTCACCGCAACGCGGTCGGCACTTCTTTCGATCACCATCGACACGAGCTGGGCCATGACAGTGGACGGGACAGTCATCGCGCAAGACATCCTGGAATGCTGCGCTCAGGTTCGAGCGAAGAAGCCGAAACTGGTTCGGGACATCTACCTGGACCAAGAGACCGACCAAGAACTGACGGATCGCCTGGTCCGGCACGAACAACAATTAATACGGAATGAAATCTGATGGCCGATCTAAAAGTAGAACTCCAGCTTCTCGAGAACGCGTCAAAGGCGTGGATCAATGATGTTGCCCCGGGATTGCGAAATGCGGCAACATCGATTGATGAGCTGAAATATTCGGCGATACAGTTCGGTCTCTTCGCTGGTGCGTGGAGCTCGTATTCCCTGGCGGCTGCATACATTCAGGAGCGTCTCAGGGAAGGAGCTGCTGCGGCTGAGCAAGTTGGAAACGCCCTACACACCGTAGCGAGCACCTACGAACAACAACAAACAGAACAAGAGCAGAGCACTAACAAGCTCGCCGGAGAAATGGACTTCACAATATAATGGGCGAAACCACCACCAAAGAGGAACTTGATGGAATCGTCGAAGACTTCAAGGCGAAGGTTGATGAAGTCAAAAAGCAACCGGCCAAGCTGAATGACAAGTTCGACAATCTTAAATGGGTGTGGCCGCAAGCCTATTTGATGTATACCGACGTCAGGGATGAGGCGCAGGAAAATCTGAAGACACTGCTGGAGAAACTAGAAGAAGCCACCGAAGGGATAGCCGCTCCATTCTTATTCATGGACTACGCAGCCAAGTGGCAGCAGGTAGGAAACAGCGTCTCTCAAGTCAATAATCGTCAAAACGATTCCAGAGTAAACATGGAAGGCCACTGGGACGGAACTGCGTATACAAAGTTCAAAGAATCACGGACCTATCAGGCGACCGCTATGACCAACATAGCGGAAATGTGCCAAAAAGTTCATGCGGAATTACTTACGCTAGCAGCTGAAGGGCGAAATTTCTACAAGCAAATCATCGATAAATTGGCGACACTGCTTGCCCAGCTGGGAATTGCCTTGGGGGAGATCGCATCCGTTGCCGGAGGCCCCCTGGGGGATAGACAAGTTCAACGACTCCATAGTCACTACCGTTGAACTTGTCGCCGGCGCTATCACAAGCTTCTTCGAACTTCAATCGAAGGTGTTTATATCATCGAATGAACTCAAGAACATAGTCAACCATCCACCCGGATTCCCTACTGGTGCGGACGGCAAGGATCACTGGCCCGATTCGGTTGCTGATGGATTCGATGATAAAGTGGAATGGAAATTGGCTGAGTGACCGCGGGCTCCGCATTCAATTTTGTTTACATCTATCCCGAAAGAGAGACTGTCAAGTGCGCCAAGAAAGCCGCGTGACGCCGGTATTTCCTTTCGCTCGATATTCTTTGCTGAGAATTGCCTCGATCGCCGTGGTTACTGCCGCCTCGGGTGCACTCATCGGCTGCAGTTCGGACAGTAACCCGAGCGTGACGACAATGCCGATTCCTAAGCCGCCGGTTGGCGCAGTCGAGTGCGTCGCTGTGCAGGACGTGGTGTCGCACGATCAGGACGAGAAGAAATTGACGGCGATAATATCTGAGCTGCAATTGCCGGCTGGCACGTGTTTTTTTGCAGTGGACATGAACGACATTCATGATCAGCCCGGGAAAATTTACGTCCATGTCGACCTCACCGTTCCCGGCTCAACCGGTCCTGATGATCTTCGCGCGGCCGCTACCGATATCGCTCATGCGCTGAAAGGCACCGAAGTCGCACAGCGCACAGCCGAACTGTCCGTCACCAATTGGGGTTTTAGCCGTCCGCCGTATCGAGCCTTCCTCAGCGACAAGAACTTCCAAAACCATCCGTGGGACGGCACTCCCTCTCGGCAGTCCGAGCTGGCGATATGGGAGGTCGACCCGTGCGCAGGATGCACGCGATGAGGGAGGTTCGTGGGCGAGGGAGACAAGCAGGTCGTCTGCCAGAGCGGGCGCATCCAGAGCAGTCGGTGACAACCCTGCGCGATAAAGATATCCCCCATGTCTGAAGTGCAGAGCTGGCGGTTCACCGCGCTCGAATTCCGGACCCTGTGGGAATCCACCGGCCGGGACGTGTTGCCTTATCCATTGCAGCACCAGCACACTACGGAGTTCCGGTCGGAGAGTATGCGGTTGCGGCAGGCGGCGGCGCAGTCCCTGCGCCCGCACATCGGCGACGATCTGCTGCGCGCGGTCGAAGTGCTGCTGGCACCGGAGGCCCGGGTGGAGCTCGCCGGGTTCGTCGGAGCCCGCCGGGACCGCAAGCTGCGTGCGCATGCGGGGGTGTATCACCAGCACGGCGCGGTCGCGGTGCAGGAACCGGGTCTGGACCATGAGCACGGCGGTGATGTGGTGTTGACGTTGCTGTCCCAGGGTGCGGTGGCGCGGGCGGTGGTCGATGTGTTCCCCGGCCGCGTCGCAGGACGGGGTAAGCAACTGCAGCTTTCGGCCGAGGAGCTCGGGCAGCCACGGCCGCCGGTCCGCGATACCTGGCGGCCGACACCGCGGGAGGAGTTCGAGCAGTTCTTCACCCGCGCGATGACCTTGATCGGCCATGTCGGTGTGTACGCGATGGGCAGCGTGGACAATCGGCATACTCACGGCCGTAAGGATTTCCAGGTCAATGACGTCGAAGAAGACGGCCGTTACGTCACCTTCGGCACGCACACATTGACGATCAAACCCACCACCGCCGAACGAATCACCGCCACCTTGCAGCAGATGATCACCCGAACGGTCACAGAAGTGCGCGACGGTGTCCACCTGCCGTACTGACCACCGTGCGGTCAGGCGGCTGATTGACGGGACCCCGTCGATCGGTCCACCCGGACCGAACCACAGGGGTCAGGTCATGATCAGGCACCGATAACCCGATCTTCACTCAGAAGCGCTCCGCGGCGGTTCGGGGAAAGCCGGGCGACTCGACGTCGATCTGGATTGCGCCTCCGATGTCCGTGACGATGAATCGGTAGTAATCGGGGGTGCGCAGGCGCCGCGACGGCCCGTCGGCGGGGTCGTCGACCCGCCATCCGAGGTGGCGGCACATGCCGGTGATGAGCCCGAGATATTGCGCGGTCTCATGCCCCGCTGGGCCGACGAGCAGACACCTCAGCCTGAGACTCAGCACCGGGTACTCGGTCCCGATGCCGTCGTCGCACGGCGCCACGGTTCCACGGCCGGTCGGGTAGTCGAGCGACACAGGGCCCGGCAGATAGCGCAGGAGCTCGTCGAGGCATTCGTCAACTCGGTGACGTGCCACGGCTTCGGTGAGCTTCGGGACGACACCGACCGCTCGTGCCACTGGAGAGACGCTCGCCGCTGCGGCCCGAAGTGCGGCGGGAGCTATCGAGAGCGCCTGGCTGCTCGAGGCAGACGCGGTGGCCTGCTGCTCAGCCATGAAGTCGATGTCGGTGTCGGTGTCGAATCCGGTGCTCAGGAATTCGTCGAAGCAGAGGCCGAACTCCTCGGCATGCGAAATATTGCCGTCGGCTTCGCGCCCCATCGTGCCGGACGGAAAGTCCGGCGACACACAGCAGTTGAAGATGCCACTGGCCTTGGCAAGGAGCATCACCCGGTCGCTCGGCACGTCGGCCTCGGCGTCCCAGTTGCGCACGCGGTAGTCGCACTCGGGAATGTCCTCGTACACCTCCATGTCACGGGGCCGGAGCGGTCCGTACGATCCGTCCGGCGCGGTGAACCCGGTATGGATCGTGTTGAGGAAGAACTGCAATGGCTCCGGAATGCAGCCCCAGTGCGGCGGATTGTGGGCGCCGAATGTCTCCGGGTGCCAGCCGATACGCAGCAGGAAAGGCCGATAACGCCGCCGGATGGCGTAGTACAGCACCCAGTCGCCGCGCAGCAGTCCCACCCGCACGTCGACAACGTCCCGCTGGAAAGCTGCGGCGAACCGCGGCACTACCAGCAGGAAATCAAGATTCCACAGCGCTAGCGCCAGCTCGCACCGGATGTGGGCATGAGGCGAAGACGCGATCGGGCGCCATGCCGGTGGGACGCGCTCTACTACCGAAGAACCCGGCTCGACCAGCGTGGTCGAGCCGATCGCCCTGTCTGCGATCAAGTTCGCGAATTCGTCGTTCTCCATGATGGTCGTCATTTTCCATGATGTGGATACCGGAGAACACCTGGCGATCGTGCTACGCACTGATTTTCCAGGTGCCGTAGGTCCTCAGGAAGGCTGCCACTGCCCTGCCACCTACGGGTTACCGATGCCAGGGCTGCTGGTAGTCGGCCATGCTCGTCTCGATTGACCGCTCCAGTCACCGAATCGGCACGATCCGCGAGCAGATCGGTGACGATCTGTCGGAACGTTGTGAGGATGAGACGAAATGGTGTTCCACGCGCTGTGCGGGTGGTGGGTGGGCTTGCAGTTGCGGATGGCGTCCCTCAGGGGCGCGGGCCGCAACCGATGAGTGTGAACCTGCCGTTGGCGTACGGCTACATCCGGCTGGATCTTGCTGGACGCGAGTTGACCACGTGCGAGCAGCGGATGCAGGCCTCCGCTCGCGAACGTGGCTACCAACTCGCGGCCGTCTTCCGAGAACGGGAGCCGCTAGCCGCGACATTGCCGCAAGCATTCATAGATCTGATAGATGAGTGTCGCCGCGCAGAGGCACACATGGTGTTCACGGTATGTGGGCACCTGACCGGGATGGCGACCCCGCGTACGTGCCTGCTCGATGTGATGGCCGCTCGCGGCCTCGCACACGTATGTGAGTTACCGGCGTGACGGCGCACCGAGCAGATCCGCCGGTTCTCCCGCTGGGCCCGCTACCGCCACCGGCCGGAATACCAGAATGGGAGATTAGAGGTCGCGGAAATAGGCGCTGTTCTGAGCCCTGTTGGTGAGGCAGGCACAGGCTTTGATGATCATGAAGTTGCCGGGCCGTTCTACTGACGGGGCCGGATGATGATCGCCGCGCGCCTATACCAGAAATTGGCGGTGTTTCCTTCATTGCCCATGTAACCCTCGATTTCCGACGCGAACGGCTCCAGCGTCGACTTCGATGCGCCCGTACACAACTCCTCATCCCAAACCTGCCGCGCAACGGGCTCACCAGCCGCCCCTGACCGGTCGATCAGCCACGTCAATGTGATGGTCGACCAGCGCAGCTCGCCGAGATCTTCCGATCCCGGGACCAAAGGAAGGCTCGAGCGCACCGGAAGGCTCGCGGGGTCATCGGGCACAGGCTCCACCATGTCCCCGTCTTCATCGAACTCCATGTCAGCGCTTTCGACGCATTTCCACCCGTCCTCAACGCGCTCCCAACGCTGACGATAGATCAACATCCACGAGGTGTAATCCTCCTCGTAGGAGTCCTCGACCTCCGCGAGCGCCAGCGACGTGTCGTATCCCGCGATGTCGGCCGCCGCGAGCATCATCCCAGCACGGGCAGCATCGCCGCCCTTGAGCTGATGCCACCCGAATCCGTGCTGGGAATAC
The DNA here is from genome assembly GCF_045207455.1 of Nocardia sp. NBC_00881. NCBI lineage: Bacteria > Bacillati > Actinomycetota > Actinomycetes > Mycobacteriales > Nocardiaceae > Nocardia > Nocardia sp. NBC_00881. Next base: position 4,194,846 of record NZ_CP108798.1, on the reverse strand, counting down.
TGATGATCCAGCAGGTAGACGAGTTGACGAGGTGGGCGTTTCGGCTCGCGGTGCGAACGCCACGTCGGCAATTCCACCGGTGTGGTGAAATGCGCGCGTAACTGCTCGGCCAGTAACGCGACCGACGGATGCATGGCGAAAGCGGCGGCGTCGGGGCCGGTACGCCCCTTCGCCACCAGGTTGTAGGTCAGCGTGATCCGGAAACCGTCGGTGACCGGCAGCACCTCATGCTCGCAGTCGCCATAGAACGCGACGAAGGACAGCTCCTCCGGCGAACCCTGGTCGGTGACCTTCATCCCCTGCTGCTCGATCACCAGCTCCCCGCCGGTGAACGCCGAAGGCAGAGTCACCACCAACGTGCCGATCATGCCGTCGGCCTTCTCCGAATCCTGATGGCGCTGAAAGAATTGTCCCGCCTCATACACCAGCATCGAATGCAGCTCCGCCGACAACTCGCAGTCCGGCACCAGACCTAGCTCGGCCCGCAGTATGTCCAGCATGGGCAGCAATGTCTCGCGCCACTGCCGCTCGTCGACCGTTACCCGGTCCCGCGGAACCTCCCATGTGTCGCGCACATTCGCGTCCAATAGGGTCTGCTCGCGCAGACCATACCGCGCTGGCCGCGCGACCTCGCACAGTCGCCGCGCCTGAGCCGACGTCACCGGCAACCGGATCGGCCCCACCCCATCTACCTCGATCACCAGGTTCTCCGCCGAGCCCGTCCGACGCGCAGCAAATGAACCCGCCCCCGGCACCGAACCCATGAGCTCGCCGATCACCCGTAAAGTCTCGTCCGTCATGCACTTCTCCCATATTCGACAACGTTCGCGGGCATCCTCTCAGGGCCCACCGACGATCCAGCCCCCGATGCCGCACATTCGGAACATCGGGGACTGTGAATCGGCCGGACCCGGGCCGGTCTACGCCGTCCTCGTAGGAATGGTCGATCCAGGCATCTACGTCGATCGACGGCGGCGGAAAGGAGCGCAGCAACAGGTGCTCTACGTCAGAGCGGAGGTGTGATCTGACGTGACTTGACACTGTGAGTACCCGTCGAGCCAGCCGAGCGCACGGTAGTCCCCACGCCACGTGAATATCGCTGATCCTCGCTCTTGCGCATCACCTATCGGGAAACCGGCTGTTGCCCTTCCCTGTGTCGTTGCACTGACCACATAGTTTGCTCCGCACCACACAGCGAGTGCGGCTGTGGTCGGCCCGATCAGGTGCATCTCGTCCGATGCGCTTTCCAGCATTGTGTTGGTCGCGCGATCGCGCAGCAGCGCTGCGTATTCCGGCTGGTCCAGCCGGCATGCTTCTGGTCTGCCGGTTTCCGACCAGTCCGGATTGGTGAGCGCGCGCGCCCTGGCTGCCTGCCAGAGGGCTGGTACTACGTCGTCGAGGTGTGCGGGGGTGGCCATCTGTTCACACATCCACAGCAGACGACCGGCACCCCGAGGTGGCTGGCACCGCCGCCATCGGATCCGTCTGCTCAGATCAGCGGCAACGATCGCCACCCACGGGTGCACGGTACCCAGAAATCCCTGGCAGCCCAACCAATGAAGGTAGCGGGGCGCTTCCTCGAGTATCGGATACATCGTGGCGTAAGGAATTCCGCTGATGGTGCGGGCGGCTTGATGGAACTCGGTCGGAGAGTTGGCAACAGTCAGCATTGCTGCGCTCGCCAGGTCACCCGGGCGGTAGGCGAAAGCGCCCTCAGTCGAGCGCGCCAGATTGTTGTCGCTGAGATGCGTGACCACTCCGCGGGCGAGCTTCAATCTGACAGCGAGCGGCTTGAGGTCCTCACTTATTCCCGCCTGAGCGAGTTTCGGTACATGGGAGGCGACTGTCTGGACCAACAGGTCCTCAGCCGCTTGTGCGGATTCCGGCACGCCGAACTCGGACAGAGTCGAACGCAGCTGGTGACACACTTGCGGCGACACCATCAGCCGCGCCGTCAGCAGGCCCAGTTCGGAGGGCATCAGCTCGCCGTCGGACGTTTGTGTCTCTGTGAGAAACTCGCCATCGATCAAGAACCGGACGGCATGTCGAAGCGGGGTCATATCCCGGCTGCCCTGGTGGTAGGCCAGCGTTTGCACCCACCAGTGCTCGGCCTCTGCCACAGAACGGATTCGGCCTTGGGTAGCTTCGGCCAGAAGATGTTCCGGCAGGCTCGACTGGATCTGCGAGTCGACCCTGAATCCCGCGAGCAGTTTGCGTTGCCAGGTCGCGCGTTCGGTCTCGTCGACGAGAAGGAACGCCCATCCCTCGCGCTCACCGGCACCGACACGCCCCGCGCGGCCGAACATTTGTTGCACCGTCGCGACGTCTATGGCTTTGAGCCCGACCTCCGTATCTTGCACGACCACCGCACGAGCAGGCATGTTCACTCCGGCAGCCACAGTCGAGGTGGCCACAAGGACATTCAATTCGCGTGCACGGAAACCTTTTTCGGCCTCCCGCTTGTGTTCCCAACCCTTGTAGTGCAGGCCGACACCGGCTGCCGCGCAGACCTTGTGCACCACGTCGGTGTCGTCGGGGTCGACGCCGAAGACGTTGGCGCCTCGACTGGCCGCGATGATCAACGCGGTGCGGCGGACGTTGCGCTTACTGCCGCAGAATACGAGCACGCTACCGCGGTCAGCCGCCACCATGTGAGTGATGGCAGTGGTCAGCCGTGCCTTGGCGGCTTCGACCAAACTCCAGTCGGCACTGTTGGGAACGGTAGGTAGTTGCCATGTCAGCTGAGTGGGGCGCCAGGCTACCCGAACCGTCCGTGCGTGCATCCATGCCGCGAGTTGGTCGGCGTTGGCGACGGTGGCTGACAGTCCGATAATCCGGATCAATGAGTCCGTACCGCGCACGCGAGCCAGAATCGCCTCCAGGAACGGTCCTCTGGTCGCGTCGCCCAGCAGATGGATCTCGTCCACAACCAGACAGCCGACCTCGGCCAACGCCTCCTTGAGCGAGGAGGTCCGGCAGATGGCCTCGAACTTCTCGGTAGTTGTCACCCAGAGGTCCGCGTCTCGAATACGTTGCGCGTCAACCCGATACTCACCAGAAAGCCGTTCGACACGCAGTCCGCGTCGGCGCCAGCTGTCGAGTTCATCGTTCAACTCATCGGTGAGCGAACGCTGTGGTACCAGCCAGGCGGCCTTCCTCCGTTGCTCCAAGACTGTGCGTAGGACCGCGACCATGCCCATGACGGTTTTGCCGGCTCCGGTCGGCGCTACCACCATCAGGTGCTCATCGCTGCCGATAATGTGCGGAATCGCTTCGGCCTGTGCGGGATTGACCAGCGGATGGGGAAGGAATCGAACCCATTCGGGCGGCACGATGTGCTCTATCGGAAGTGGACGGACTACCGCGCCATCGGCAGCCGCATGGCTGTGCCACATCAGCTCGAACGCATCGCGTGCGGCTTCCGCCGCGGCCCCTGTGATGGGGGGACGCTTCTGTGCGGACATCCGTGCCGGACCGGACGGTGCGACAGCCACGGTGAGGTGACCCTGTTCGTTCAGCGTGCTGACGGATTCTTGCTCCAGCAGGTAACCGACCTCACGGAAAGGCACTCGGGCGGCGAGAAGCTGACGTTTCAAGTCGGCGAAGCGCCCATCCGAGGGGAGTAGCACCCGAACGTCGGTGCCGGGTGGATATACCGGAAGCGCGGTTGATGGATCTGCGATCTTCAACCAGAGAAGTACTGGCGTATTGCCTGTTGCCGCGGGACTGTCACCATCGTTGTCCATCGACTTGACCGCGACCTCCGTGGACTGAAACATGCCGACACTCACCATTGCCGGTGACTCGACGTGACGAGACTGAACGACGCCGCCACGATAGCCGACCGCGGCGACGACAACCGATCACCCTTCGAAAGGTCAACTTCCGGCAGGGGTTTCGTCGGGATCAGACACGGAGAACGCGGGTGCGCGCGGCTCTTCTGTGCTGGGCGCCTGCGACGACGGACGTCGGGTCACGTCAGGCGAATGACGCGTACTCGACGTACTTAAAGTACTTGACGTATTGACAGGCGTCCAGGATGCTGGATGTAGTCGATGGAGGTGCCATGTCTGCCGTGCATTACGAGAGCTACACCGAAGCCCGCGCACACCTGAAAGATTTGCTGGATGCTGCGGGACAGGGGAGAGTCGCCACTGTTCGTCGTGATACCGAATACGCGGCGGTGGTCGATGCGGAGCGCCTACGTTATGCCCTGACCAAGCTGTGTGCCGCCGGTGCCGAGGTAGTGGCGGAGAACGAGGGCTGGTCGGTGTTTCTGCCGGGACTTCCGATCGCCGCAGACGGCGCCACCTTCGACGAAGCGGTGGACGAGGTGATCCTTGCGCTCCGTGAGTACGCCGACGACTGGCAAGGCCGATTGCGCACGGCTCCGAACCACCGGGAGAACTGGGGTCTTGTGCAGTTGATCGGCCTCAGCGACGACGCGCAGTTGCGCGACTGGTTGCTCGGAGCCGCCTGATGACATGGCCGGAACCCACGCGGGATCGGCATGAGCAGTTCTGCAAGGCGGAGGGTTGGCAACAGGTGCGTGATGCGCGTGGCCGTACCGGAACCCACCACGTGACATACGAATTCGGACTTCCGGACGGAAGGATACTGCGCACACGTATCTCCCATCCGGTCGATCGCACAGGCTACGGCGCTGCCCTCTGGTCGCATATTCTTCGGGACCAACTCGATGTCACCGAGGAAACGTTCTGGCAGTGCGTGCTCGAGCACGTGGTGCCGAATCGGGGCATCCCGGAGCCACCGCGCGAGTCGCTGCCAGCGGATGTCGTGCACCTGCTGATCCATCGAGTGGGAATCGGCGCGGACGTGATCGCGGCAATGAGCAAGGATCAGGCGATTGCTCGCCTTCAGCGCTTCTGGACCGAAGGTAGTTGAACTGTAACCGGACTCAGCACGGCAATGCCGACGCGCGGTCAGGGAGCCGGATCCGGCACCGACGACCAGATCGCGATATCGATGTCCGCGCCGACCCGATGATGGGGGGAGAAGCGCCCGCGGCACGGAAACCGCGATCCGGCCTGGCGCATGACGAAACCGAACGTCCGTCGTCGTCCCGGTGCAGGCCGGGACCCGTTGCCGGACCCGGGTTACACCCGGGCGACGGCGGACGTTCGGTCTCTGTGCGGTGGGCGCGTGCCTGCCGGAAGGTCTCGGCGGCCATTGCGCTCCCTGCCCCGCGCTATATGGATCGCGGGACACGCCGCGGCGGTTACACCTTCGCGTAGGCGAGCGAGGGGACTCGCTGGATGGCGAACGTGGACCGCAGGTAGAACCACCACGTGACGCCGGCCATCACCAGGAAGGCTCCGGCGTAGGCCCAGAACGCGGGTGCCATGCTGTGGTAGTTCGTGTTGGACAGGCGCAGCGCCTGCTGCAACAGCCAGCCGCCGGAGGCGCCGACCGCTCCGATGACGCCGATCGCGGCACCCGCCTGGCGCTTGGCCGAGGCGGCGGATTCGGTCAGGTCGAGACCGTGCTCGGCGGCGTACTTCTTGGACTCCGCGCTGAAGATGGTCGGGATCATCCGGTAGGTCGAGCCGTTGCCGACGCCGGTCAGCACGAAGAGCAACAGGAACGCGATCAGGTACAGCGGGAAGCTCTTCATTTGCAGGGCGGCCATGATCAGCGCGACCGATACCGCCATGCCGCCGAACACGTACAACGTGATCTTGGCGCCGCCGACCTTGTCGGACACCCAGCCGCCGAACGGACGGCTGAACGAGCCGACCAGCGCGCCGAGGAAGGCGAGGTTGCCGAGCGTGGTGATCCAGCCGATCTTGGCCAGGTCCGGGAAGTTGGCTTTGATCAGCGTCGGGAAGGCGAAGGAGAAGCCGATGAACGAGCCGAAGGTGCCGATGTACAGGATCGCCATCACCCAGGTGTGCCGGTTGGTGAGCGCGAGCCGGTAGGACTTGCCGTCGGACTTGGCGGTGCTGATGCTGTCCATATAACGCAGCGCCCCGAATGCGGCCGCGAGGATGAACGGCACCCAGACCAGCACCGAGAGCGTGATGCCGAAGCGATAGCCAGCGGGGTCCTTGGCCAGGATATGTGTGCCGAGGGTTATTACCAGCGGCAGCACCAGCTGGGTCTGCGCGACGCCGAGGTTGCCGCCCGCGGCGTTTATGCCGAGCGCCGAGCCCTTCTTTCCCTCTGGGAAGAAGAAGTTGATGTTGGCCATAGAGGAGGAGAAGTTTCCGCCACCGACACCGGCCAGCGCCGCGAGCACCATGAACACCCACATCGGTGTGCCGGGCTGGTTGACGAAGTAGGCCAGTCCGAGGGTCGGCACGAGCAGCATCGCCGCGCTGAACACGGTGAACGCTCGGCCGCCGAACCTGGGAATGGCGAACGTGTACGGGATCCGCAGCGCCGCGCCCACCAGGGTCGGCGTCGAGGTCAGCAGCAGCGCGTTGCTCACCGCGGTCGGGTTGCCGCTGCCGAGTCCGGCGAGAAAGCCGAAGCCCGCGGCGCCCATGCTGGTGACCACGGTGCCCCAGATGACCCAGATGCTGAAGCCGAGGTTTTCGGCGAACACCGAGAAGAGCAGATTCTTGCGGGCGGTCTTCGCGCCTCCGGATTCCCAGAATTCGGTGTTGTCCGGGTCCCAGTGGTCGAGCCAGCGTCCGCGTTTGCGGTACTCGAAAGTCGTTGTCGGCGACTGCTGGCCGGTGGCAGCTACTACGGCGGTCATCGGCTTCCTCTCGATTCGGCTCGACCGGCCCTCATCGCGGCGAAAGCGCCGCCGGCGGCTGTCGAGTGCCTAGCTACGGTCGAGACAAAGGTATGAGCCGGTTGTTGCGTCCCGGTGGCGCTCCGTGACGTTCCAGGCAAATCGGACTCACATCGGGAATATTCCGATGGTGACCACTTGGTTACCTGGTGTCCTCGCGAGCCTGGTTTTCGCCGTTATCGCGCGTCCGGATACTCCGCGATCAAGGAGTTGAGAAAGCACCTCGCCGCCGAGGCGGATCGCTCGGGATCGCCATCGATCACGGCGTGCACCAATTCGGCGTGCTCCTCCGGATAGGAGTCGCTGGACTTCAAAGTCCGTGCACGAATTACTTGCTCGATGATAGGCAGCAGCGAATCGTAGAATTCGAGGTACACCGTGTTGTGGCTCGCGACGACGATCGCGCGGTGCAGTTCGACATCCGCGGCGATCGCGGTGGTCGGGTCGTCCTCCCACACCTTGTCGCGTTCGCCGAGTAGGCGAAGCAGGTTCGCGATGTCGGTGTCGTCGCGGCGGCGCGCCGCCAGCCCGGCGGCGGTGGTGTCCAGTGCCAGGCGGAGCTCCAGGATGTCGCGTTCCTCGGCGTCGGCGAAGTATTTTCCCAGAGTGCCACCGAGATCGGAGGCTGCGATCACATAGGTGCCCGAGCCTTGCCGACGTTCCAGCATGCCCGCGTGCACGAGGGCCTGGACGGCTTCGCGCACGGTGTTTCGGCCGGTGCCGGTGAGCTCGGTGAGCTCTGGTTCGGTGGGAATTCGGGAGCCGATCGGCCAACGGCCGGAACGAATTTCGGCACGCAGCTGCTCGGTCACCTGAGCGATGAGGCTGGTTCGCCGGACGGGTTGCACTCCGACAGGGTACCGCCCGTCACAAACCATTGCCCGTCATCATCCGGTCATCCTATGATTTCTCGGTGACTACGACCCTTCCGGAAACTCAGGTTCGTCAGGAATCCGTCTTGGTCGAGCGCCGTCGACGCGCACTGACGGAGGGCCGCCTGCTGGTCCTCGCCGCCATTGTGATGTCGGCGCTCACCCTACGGGTCGCCGTCACCGCGTTCAGCCCGCTGGCCGAGCGGATCGGCGCAGAGATCGGTTACGGCACCGCTGTGGTCGGCGTTTTCGGCATGATCCCGACCGCCATGTTCGCGCTGTCCGGACTGCTGACCCCGGTTATGGCTCGCCGTCTCGGACTGGAACGCACCGCGTTGACCGCCATGCTGATGGCGGGCGCGGGCATGCTGATCCGGGTGCTGGTGTCCGGCACCGGAGAGCTACTCGTGTTCTCCGCGCTCGCGCTCGCGGGGATGGGTATCGGCAATGTGGTGATCCCGCCGCTGCTGAAGCGGTACTTTCCGGATCGCCTCGCCGTGACCAGCTCGCTGTACATCATGATGGTGCAGCTGGGCACCGTCGTGCCCGCGTTCACGGCGGTGCCACTCGCCGACGCGCACGGGTGGCGGGTCTCGATCGGAGTGTGGTCGCTGCTCGGTTTCGCGGCGGCGGTGCCGTGGATCGGGGTGCTGCGCGACCGCCGCGGCCGAGACCGCGCGGACACGACGGCGGCGCCCGCACCGCGGACCGGACGCGTCTGGCGCTCGCCGATCGCCTGGGGCATGTCCGGCATGTTCGGCATGACCTCGCTGACCACGTACGCCATCTTCGCCTGGCTGCCGAAAATCCTGAGCGAGGCGGGCGCTGATGCCGGATTCGGCGGCGCGATGGTCGGGCTGTTCGCCGTGGTCGGTCTGGTCGCGGCGCTCACCGCGCCGACAGTGGTCGCCCGGTTCCGCAATCCGTTCCTCGTCGTGGTGGCCTGCGCGGTGTTGTACTTCGCCGCGTTCGCGGGGCTGCTGATCGCGCCGATGGGCGCGACCATCCTGTGGGTCGTGCTGCTCGGTCTCGGTCCGAGCACCTTCCCGATGGCGCTGACCCTGATCAACCTGCGCACGCGCACGGCAGTCGGATCGGCCGCGCTGTCCGGCTTCACCCAGGGCGTCGGTTACGCCGTGGCCTGCGTCGGTCCGCTGCTGTTCGGCATCCTGCACACGGCGACCGGCGGCTGGCTCGCACCGTTCGCGCTGCTCGGTGTCGCGGTGCTTGTCTTGCTGGCGGGTGCCTGGCAGGCATGCAAACCGCGAATGCTCGAAGACACCTGGTGATATTCGACGGTGAGATTGCGGCGCACCGCGATCTCACCGTTCGAGTTGCGTGGGTGTGCGGACCGGGGCATGCTGTGCGCGTCACATCTCACCGGCTGCCGAATTCGGAATCGGCCCCTTTGTCGACACACGGAAATCGTTGTGTCACATGCCGGAAACATTTACCGGAACTCACCCCTGTTCTCGGATAATCGTGAGCAACCGTTGATTTGACGGTCATTTCGCGCAGCATTTCGGCAATACCCGTTTTCTACCGTGGGGCCAACCGATTTTGGGAGGCCCTGTTGAGCACGCTGACGCGCAACCGCTGGGGAGCGCTGGGACAGACGACGATCCAGCGCCCGCACATCGAGCATTGGGATGCCGAGGATGTCGCGGCCTGGGAAGCGGGCGGCAAGGACATCGCCAAGCGGAACCTGATCTGGTCGGTCATCGCCGAGCACGTGGGATTCTCGGTCTGGTCGATCTGGTCAGTGATGGTGCTGTTCATGCCGGCCGACAAGTTCGGCATCGACGCCGCGGGCAAATTCTTCCTGGTCGCGATGCCGACGCTGGTCGGCGCGTTTCTGCGGATTCCCTACACCGTCGCGACCGCGCGGTTCGGCGGGCGCAACTGGACGGTCTTCAGCGCCGTCCTGCTGCTGATCCCGACGTTGCTCACGCTGTACTTCGTCAACCAGCCCGGTACCCCGTACGGGACGTTCCTCGTGGTCGCGGCGTTCGCGGGCTTCGGCGGCGGCAACTTCGCCTCCTCGATGACCAACATCAACGCCTTCTACCCGCAGCGGTTGAAGGGCTGGGCGCTCGGCCTGAACGCCGGCGGCGGCAATATCGGCGTTCCGGTGATCCAGCTGATCGGTCTACTGGTCATCGCGACCCTCGGCAACGGCTACGCCTCGCTGATCTGCGCGGTCTACCTGGTGCTCGTCGCGCTCGCCGGTCTCGGCGCCGCGCTGTACATGGACAACCTGCCCAATCAGAAGGCCGATCTGTCCTACATGCTCACCGCGCTGAAGGTGCCCCAGTCCTGGGCGATCGCGTTCCTCTACATCGGCACGTTCGGCTCGTTCATCGGCTACAGCTTCGCCTTCGGTCAGGTGCTGCAGATCAGCTTCAAGGCCGGCGGCGACACCGTCGTGCAGGCCACACTGCACGCCGCGCAGATCGCGTTCGTCGGTCCGCTGCTCGGTTCACTGGCCCGGCCCTACGGCGGAAAGTGGGCCGACCGAATCGGCGGCAGCCGGGTCACCTTGTACGTGTTCGGCGCCATGATGGCGGCCGCGGTGCTGGTCGCGACGGCGAGCACTATGGCGGACCGTAACGGCGGCGTGGCGAGCGGCCCGGTGATGACCACCCTCGTCGTCGGATTCATCGTGCTGTTCGCGCTGTCAGGTATCGGCAACGGATCGGTCACCAAGATCATTCCGTCGGTGTTCGATGCGAAGTCCAAGAGCCTGGACGGCACCACCGCCGCACGGGCCGCGTGGTCGCAGAACACCTCCGGTGCGCTCATCGGATTCGTCGGCGCCATCGGCGCGCTCGGTGGCGTCGCCATCAACCTCGTGCTGCGCTCCTCGTACGCCTCCACTACCTCGGCGACCACGGCGTTCTGGGTGTTCACGGCCTTCTACGTGGCCTGCGCGCTGGTGGTCTGGGCGATCTTCCTGCGTCGTCCCGGTGTGCGCGCCGTCCCTGCGGACCCCGATGTCGTGGTGCGGGCCGAGGCGTTCGTGCTCGACGCCGAAGCCGCCCGCTCGTCCCAGTCCGCCGGCTCGTCGACCCGCGCCTGACCTTCGATCCAGTCCAGGAGGACCAACAGATGAACCCCACAGTCGATCGCAAGACCGCGGTGGTCGTCGGCCACGGCATGGTCGGGCACCGGTTCGTCGAGGCGCTGCGTTCGCGTGACACCGAAGGCCGGTGGCAGGTCGTCATCCTCAGCGAGGAGCCGCTGCCCGCTTACGACCGGGTCGGTCTGTCGTCCTACGTAGGCGCCTGGGACGCGAGCGCGCTGGCGCTGCTCGGCAACGAGTACGCCGGTGACGACCTGGTCGAGCTGCGGCTCGGCCAGTGCGCCGAGTCGATCGACCGCGAGGCGCGCAAGGTGACCACGTCGGCCGGTGACACTCTCGCCTACGACGCGCTTGTGCTGGCCACCGGCTCCTACCCGTTTGTGCCGCCGGTGCCGGGCCACGACCACCCCCGGTGCTTCGTCTACCGGACCATCGAGGACTTGGACGGCATCCGCGCGGCCGCGGAAGCCGCCGGACCCGGCGCGTCGGGCGTGGTGGTCGGCGGTGGACTACTCGGCCTGGAAGCCGCGAACGCGCTGCGACTGCTCGGGCTCACCCCGCATGTGGTCGAGTTCAACGCCAGACTGATGCCCGCCCAGGTAGATGAGGGGGGCGGCGCCATCCTGGAGCGGCTGGTCACCGATCTCGGCCTGCACGTGCACACCGGTGTCGGCACCTCCTCGATCGAGTCGGGCGACCAGGGTGTGCAGGTCACGCTGTCGGACGAGTCGGTGATCGAGGCCGGGCTGGTGGTGTTCTCCGCCGGTGTCCGCCCGCGCGACCAGATCGCCCGCGACGCGGGCCTCGAAGTCGGCCCCCGCGGTGGCATCGTCACCGACCTCGGGCTGCAGACCTCCGACCCGAACATTTGGGCCATCGGCGAATGCGCCGCCGTGGAGGGCGTGTGCTACGGGCTGGTCGCGCCCGGATACAGCACCGCCGAGATCGTCGCGGACCGGCTGCTCGGCGGCGCGGGCGAATTCCCCGGCGCGGACATGTCGACCAAGCTCAAGCTGCTCGGCGTCGACGTGGCAAGCTTCGGCGACGCCCACGGCACCACAGCGGGTGCGCTCTCGGTGGTGCTGCACGACGCGGCCAAGGGCACCTACGCCAAACTCGTCGTCTCCGACGACGCGAAGATCCTGCTCGGCGGCATCTTGGTCGGCGACGCCTCCGCCTACTCGGCGCTGCGGCCGCTCGTCGGCCGTCCGCTGCCCGCCGAACCGGCCGCGCTGATCTCACCCGCCGGCGCGGAGCTCGGTGCGGACGCGCTGCCGGACGACGCGCAGATCTGCTCCTGCAACAACGTGACGAAGGGCGCGATCTGCGGGGCGATCGCGGACGGCGCTTGCGACATTCCCGGCATCAAGAAGTGCACTACCGCCGGAACCTCCTGCGGCGGTTGCGTTCCCATGATCAAGAAGCTGCTCGAGCAGTCCGGCGTGGAGATGTCCAAGGCGCTGTGCGAGCACTTCGAGCAGTCGCGTGCCGAGCTCTTCCAGATCGTCCAGGTCACCGGCATCCGCACCTTCTCGGCCCTGATCGCCAAGTACGGCAAGGGAACCGGCTGCGACATCTGCAAGCCGACCGTCGCCTCCATCCTCGCCTCCACCTCGAGCGGCCACATCCTCGACGGTGAGCAGGCCGCGCTGCAGGACACCAACGACCACTTCCTGGCCAACCTGCAGAAGAACGGCACCTATTCGGTGGTGCCCCGGATGCCGGGCGGCGAGGTCACCGCCGAGCAGCTGATCACCATCGGTGAGGTGGCCAAGGAGTTCGGCCTGTATGTCAAGGTCACCGGCGGCCAGCGCATCGACCTGTTCGGCGCGCGCGTGGAGCAGCTGCCGCTGATCTGGAAGCGACTGGTCGACGTGGGCATGGAATCCGGCCACGCCTACGGCAAGTCGCTACGCACCGTGAAAAGCTGCGTCGGCTCCACCTGGTGCCGCTACGGCCAGCAGGACTCGGTCGGCATGGCCGTGCTGTTGGAGAAGCGCTACCGTGGCCTGCGCTCGCCGCACAAGCTGAAGCTGGCGGTCTCCGGCTGTGCGCGCGAATGCGCCGAGGCACGCGGCAAAGATGTCGGTGTGATCGCCACCGAGAACGGCTGGAACCTGTACGTCGGCGGCAACGGCGGCCTCACCCCGAAGCACGCGGTGCTGCTCGCGGGCGACCTCGACGACGAGACGCTGATCAGGTACATCGACCGCTACCTGATGTTCTATATCCGCACCGCCGATCGTCTGCAGCGCACCGCGCCGTGGCAGGAGGCGCTCGAAGGCGGTATCGAATACCTCCAGCAGGTGATCTGCGAGGACAGCCTCGGCATCGCCGAGGATCTGGAGGTGGCGATGGCCCAGCATGTCGCGGGCTACCGCGACGAGTGGGCCGCTGTGCTGGAAGACGAAGAGAAGCTGTCTCGCTTCGTCTCGTTCGTCAATGCCCCGGAGGAGGCCGATCCGACGATTTCCTTCGACGAAACCGGGGAGCGGAAGGTTCCCGTCCTGCTCGGACTTCCGGAAGTGCCTATCGCCACGCCGGGGAAATGACCGCTTAACCGCACGGAAACAGAACGTCGGTACGAATGAGTAAGGCGTTTGGAGGATGACACCGATGACCGTGATCGATACCCCTGGCATCGCCGCAGCAACCACCACTGGGTGGACGCACGCATGCCGGCTCGACTACTTGATTCCCGGCCGCGGCGTTGCGGTGTTGCTGAAAGGTGGCCAACAGGCTGCGCTGTTCCTGCAGAGCGACGGCATGCTCTATGCCGTCGGCAATATCGACCCGATCGGGCGGGCCGCGGTCATGTCGCGCGGTATCGTCGGGGATCGCGGCGGCGTGCCCGTCGTGGCCTCGCCCTTGTTGAAGCAGGCGTTCTCCCTGGTCGACGGGCGCTGCCTGGACGACGAATCGGCGATGCTGCCGGTGTACGCGGTGCGCGTGGACGACGGCATCGTTTCGATTTCCAACGAGCCGGTGCCATCCGGGCTCGTCTCCTCGGATGGATGACGGCATGACAACACTTGACACCGGCGCCGGCCTGGCCGGGTTCACGGTCGGCATCACGGCCGCCAGAAGGGCCGAAGAATTCGCCACGCTGCTCGAACGGCGAGGGGCGGCCACCGTTTCCGCACCGGCCATCCGGATCATTCCGCTGGCCGACGACACCGAGCTGGAGCGAGTCACCCGGCAGCTTGTCGCCGATCCACCCCAGATCACCGTGGCCACCACCGGCATCGGTTTCCGCGGGTGGATGGAGGCGGCCGAAGGCTGGGGACTGGCCGAGGATCTGCGCGGCACGCTCGGTGTCACCCGGATGCTCGCGCGCGGCCCGAAGGCGAAGGGTGCCATCCGTGCCGCTGAACTGCGCGAAGAATGGTCGCCCGTCTCGGAGTCTTCCGCGGAGGTGCTCGACCACCTGCTCGCCGAGGGCGTGGAGGGCGTCCGAATCGCGGTGCAGCTGCACGGCGCGACCACCGAGTGGGAGCCGGTGCCCGACTTCTGTGAGGTATTGCGTTGCGCCGGCGCGGATGTCGTGCCGGTCCCGGTGTATCGCTGGGTGCCGCCGGACAACCGGGGGCCGATGGATCAGCTGATCGAGTCCATCGTTACTTCCAGCCTGGACTGCGTCACCTTCACCAGCGCGCCCGCGGTCGCGTCGATGTTGATGCGCGCCAAGGAGACCGGGCTGCTCGAAGGTCTGTTGTACGCGCTGCGCGGCCGGGTGCTGCCCGCATGCGTCGGCCCGATCACGGCGGCGCCGCTGGAAGAGCTCGGGGTGCCCACCTCGATGCCGGGCCGCGCTCGGCTCGGTGCGCTTGCCCGCCACGTCGCCGAGGAACTGCCGCGGCGCGCCAACCGAATCCACGCCGCGGGTCACAACATCAGCGTGCGGGGCGGCTGCGTGGTGGTCGACGGTCGGGTGCGCCAGCTCGCGCCCGCGCCGATGGCTTTGATGCGCTCGTTGGCCAGGCAGCCCGGACGGGTGGTCTCCCGCGAGGACCTCCTCGCCGCGCTGCCCGGCGGCGGCGACGACACGCACGCGGTGGAGACCGCCATCGCCCGTCTCCGTGCCGGGCTCGGCGCACCGAAAGCGATTCAGACCGTGGTCAAACGCGGATACCGGCTCGCGCTGGACCCCGCGGAGTGCATCGACAACAACTCACGGCCCCAGGCGACAGGAGGCCCGCAGGTGCCCGGTGTCGGAATTCCGACCCGGGCACCGCGGTACATCCAGGCTGCGGGGAGCTGGTGACCTCGCCCGCCCTGGTGCTGGTGGCCCACGGGACCCGAAGCACCAAGGGTGTGCAGATGATCGCGGCGCTCGCCGAAGCCGTGTCGAAGGAACTCGGTGCCGGGATTTCGGGGCCCGGCACCGAGGCCGGCGAAGCACCATGGGTGCGCACGGCTTTCGTCGACGTGCTCGGCCCTTCGCCGTCGGAGGTGCTGCGCGACCTGGTGACGCCGGCTGAGGAAGCCGTTCCCACGGTGCTTGTTCCGGCGTTCTTGGCTTCCGGATACCACGTCTACCAGGACGTGCCACGCGAAGTGGCAGAGAGTGCCCATCCCGCGGTGGTGGTGACGCCGGCCATGGGACCTGATCCAGCGTTGGCGCGGATCATGACGATGCGCCTGCGCGCCGCGGGCTGGCAGCGCGGTGACGCGGTGGTCTTCGCTGCGGCGGGCTCCTCGGATGCCCGTGCCCGGCAGGACGTTCGGCGTGCGGCCGCGTTGCTGGCCGAACGCCTCGGCGTACCGGTCCGCATCGGCTACGTCGCGACCGATGCGCCCCGCATACCGGAGGCGGTCGCCGACCTGCGTGCCGCGGGCGCGCGACGGGTGTTCATCGCCTCGTACCTGCTGGCACACGGCCTGTTCCAGCAGCGTCTGCACGAAGCGAGCGCCGATGGCGTCGCCGAACCCATCGGCGTGCACCCGGCCGTCGTCCGGCTCATCGCCGACCGCTACCGGGCCGCCGCCCGCGAGATCGTCCGGGCGCGCGCTCGCTGAGTTCGCGAATCCGTCCTTCTCGGCAGATGGTCACGTGAGCGCGGCGGTGTCCGCGGCGCGCGCCGGCGGAGTCCAGGAAGCGCGGGTGTTCAGCGTCGACGCGTCGCTGCTGCTGGTGCTCCGGTAGGCATCGCCGATCGCGGCGAGTTCGTGTTCGGACAGCACGTCGTCGATCCGGGCGAATCCGTGCGGGGCCCGCCGCGCCACCATGCGCAAGATGCGCTCAGGTCCCAATTCCCGGTTGGCCAGCACGATCGCGTTGACCGTCTCCCGCCGCGCACGCTCGTAGCCGGCCAGCGCGGCCGGCGTGTCCAGTGCGGTCGCTAGGTGATATGCCAGCACGCGCGCGTCCAGGATCGCCTGTGATCCGCCGTTCGACCCGATCGGATACATCGGATGTGCCGCGTCGCCGGCCAAGGTGACCCGGTCGGTACCCCAGTAGGCCAGGGGATCCCGGTCCACCATTGGATATTCCAAGATCGAATCGGCGCCCCGGATCAGCTCCGGCACATCCAGCCAGTCGAACTGCCAGTCGGCGAAGTGCGGCAGCACGTCGTCGAGCCGACCCCGCGCCGTCCAGTCCGCGGCGAACCCCTCATCGGGCCGACGGACTTCCGCCACCCAATTGATGGTCGCCAGACCGTCGACAGTCGGCGAAATCGGGTACGCAACGAACTTCGCCGCCGTATTGCACCCCGCCATGATCATGGTCCGTCCATTGAGGAACGGTTGGCGTATCGCGGTACCCCGCCACATCCGGATGCCTGAGCCGATCGGCGGGCCCTCGCCGGGATGTAGGTGAGCGCGAACCGCCGAGTGCAGCCCGTCCGCGCCGATCAGCGCGTCGCCATCCCACGACCCCAGCTCGCCGGTACGGCGGTCGAGCAAGTGCACTCGCACTCCGTCCCCGGTGTCGGCGAAGCGGCTGAGTGCCACTCCGGTCCGGACCGCGTCGACGCCGAGCCGCTCGGTCACCGCACGCAAAAGCATCAGCTGCAATTCGCCGCGGTGAATGGAGTACTGCGGCCACCGGTAACCCGCTGCGATTCCCCGCGGCTCACACCAGATCTGATTGCCGAACCGGTCGTAATGAATCATCTCGGCGGTGGGCACGCCGAGTGCGGCCAATTCGTCGCCGAAACCGAGTTCGGTCAATTCACGCACGGCATGCGGCAGCAGGTTGATGCCGACACCCGCGGTGGTGAGTTCCCGCGCCTTGTCCACCACCACGCATTCGACGCCGGCGGCGTGCAGGCTGAGCGCGGTGGTCAGCCCCGCGATCCCGGCGCCGGCGATCAGCACGCCCGCGTCGGTCCCGTTGATCACAGGAGCACCTCTGGTAGGTATCGCTCGCGCACGAACGCGACCGGGCTGCCACCTACGTCCAGTCGGGCGGTGATGTCGAACAGTGGGTTGTCGGGCTGGTCGTCGGATCCGCGTACCACGCTGAGTGTGTGCCGCTTGGGATGCAATGGAGCAAGTAGTAATCCCAATGGCACGTCGCCGTCTCGGAGTGCGAGGGCTGTACGGTATGGCACACGGCCGAGTACGACGATGGCCGTCGCCTCCGAAAGCACGCGATTGCGGTTGTCCAGCAAGCGTATTTTCCGCCGCTGCACCGGTTCCGGCCGCCAAAGATCGAGGTCGGCGAACTCGGTGGCGGAAAGCCGGTCATCGTGCCGGTCTACGACCTCCAGCAGCACCGGGCCGCCGGTCCAGGCCGCGAGGGTCCGGGTTGCGCTATCGCTGTCCCGCAGCAGCCTGATCAGCCGTTCGGAATCCGGGCGGATCGCCCGTTCGGTCACCGCGACATGATCGGCAGGAACAGACTCTGCCGAGCCGTCAAACGACATGAGCGCTCCACGGGGAAATCATTGGTAGCTGAATGGGCAGGAACGCTGCGCCCCCCGGCCAGGATCAGCACCGCTCGAAAGGCATTGTAACCATTGAACTTTGCGACTTGCGCTTCGAGCGGTGTGGCGGCTTGATCGTGGATCCGGCTACTGGTGTGCTTGCAAGTTTCCGATTCTGCGCCGACCGTGGAGCAGTTGCTCGTGGCATCGGCCCGCGGGGCCGGTCGATTCTCGAGATGAAAGCCCAGATGAAGGCCGAATCGTCGAGCTAGAACGGTCGTGGGGCCACAACTCGACTGACATGTCCACGCCGCTGTCAGAGGATCGATTGCGGCGCAGGTTTTCTCGGTCACCGGCATGCACGACACGGTGATTGTGGTGCATGTCACCCGCTTCCGTGCCGATGGGGTGACCGCGCTGATCCGGTACGGGCGGCATTTGCCGGCGTGGGTGACGTATCCGGTGGTGTATCAGCATGTCCCGACGCGCGTGGAGTTGATCATCGACGTGGCCGGCGCGAAAGTGTGTCCACGGGTGGATCATTTCGCTGATCCGGGTCCGAATCGACCAGTGGGTTCGGCATCCGAACATTTTTCGGTCGGTACTATCGGATCGCGAAGTTGCACTCGGCCATGCCCGCCTGTCACATCACCGCAGCACCTCTGGCAGGTATCGCTCGCGCACGAACGCGACCGGGCTGCCACCTACGTCCAGTCGGGCGGTGATGTCGAACAGTGGGTTGTCGGGCTGGTCGTCGGATCCGCGTACCACGCTGAGTGTGTGTCGCTTGGGATGCAATGGAGCAAGTAGTAATCCCAATGGCACGTCGCCGTCTCGGAGTGCGAGGGCTGTACGGTATGGCACACGGCCGAGTACGACGATGGCCGTCGCCTCCGAAAGCACGCGATTGCGGTTGTCCAGCAAGCGTATTTTCCGCCGCTGCACCGGTTCCGGCCGCCAAAGATCGAGGTCGGCGAACTCGGTGGCGGAAAGCCGGTCATCGTGCCGGTCTACGACCTCCAGCAGCACCGGGCCGCCGGTCCAGGCCGCGAGGGTCCGGGTTGCGCTATCGCTGTCCCGCAGCAGCCTGATCAGCCGTTCGGAATCCGGGCGGATCGCCCGTTCGGTCACCGCGACATGATCGGCAGGAACAGACTCTGCCGAGCCGTCAAACGACATGAGCGCTCTCCGTGCTGAGCCGGTTGCAGTTCGGTGCGTCATCACGCCGGTAACTCACATACGTGTGCGAGGCCGCGAGCGGCCATCACATCGAGCAGGCACGTACGCGGGGTCGCCATCCCGGTCAGGTGCCCACATACCGTGAACACCATGTGTGCCTCTGCGCGGCGACACTCATCTATCAGATCTATGGATGCTTGCGGCAATGTCGCGGCTAGCGGCTCCCGTTCTCGGAAGACGGCCGCGAGTTGGTAGCCACGTTCGCGAGCGGAGGCCTGCATCCGCTGCTCGCACGTGGTCGACCCATGTCCGGCGAGATCCAGCCGGGTGTAGCCATGTGCCGACGACAGATTCACACTCATCGGTTGCCGCCCCTGCTCCGAATGGACACCGTCTGCAACCCCGAACCCACCAATACCCCGCGCAGCGTGTAGAACACCATTCGTCTCAACCTCGCAATGTTCTGGCAGATCGTCACCGGTCGGCTCGCGGACCGTGCCGATTCGGTGACTGGAGCGGTCAATCGAGACGAGCATGGCCGACTACCAGCAGTCCTGGCATCGGTAGGCCGTAGGTAGGAGGGCAGTGGCAGCCTTCCTGCGCGGGGGACGCCAGTCGCATACGGTCGCGAAGACGATCGAACAGCAAGGATGTGGCGCGCGGTGATGGCGTCGGCGCAACGACAGTCGGTGTGCCACCGAACCGTTGATCATCGGGCGCGGAGCTTTGGGCGCACCAGGTAGCTGCTTGTGACCAGTGGGGCGCGGCATGGACGGTGCATAGTGCAATGCGGTCATCGGGGCAGATCATCACCGATCGCGGCCGGAAGCAATGACCGGGGCCGAACTCGAAGAGCTGGCCACCGAGACCGCACAGCTCGCCGGAGGGCCGCAACCTTGCGAGCGGAGCCCGGTCGCCGTCACGGTTGGCGTCGGCGAACCGCCGTTCGAGACACAGGATATTCCGACTGCGGGGCAGCGGGGGAACGTGTGAACGACGCACGGTAGCTGCTCGGCGGCACACCGACGTGGCGGATCATGTGTTGGCGTAGCGATTCCGCCGAGCCGATGCCGCTGTGCCGTGCCACCTGATCCATCGGCAGCGAGGTGGATTCCAGCAGCTCTCGTGCACGCTGGAGGCGTTGGTGCAGTAGCCATTTCTGCGGACTGAGACCGGTCTCCTCATGGAAACGGCGGGTCAGCGTGCGGACGCTGGTCCGAGCATGAGTGGCCAGGTCCTCCAGCGACAGTGGCGTGTCCAGCCGTTCCATCGCCCAGTTGCGGGTGGCCGCCAGGGTCAGTCCGTTCTCCGGGGGTAGTGGGGCGTCCACGAACTGGGCCTGCCCGCCGGGCCGCACCGGGGTCACGACGGCGGCGCGGGCGGCCGCGTTCGCCACCGTCGCACCGTAGTCGGTGCGAATCAGGTGCAGGCACAAATCGATACCGGCTGCTGCGCCCGCGGCGGTCGTGACCGGGCCGTCCTCGATGAACAGCGCGTCGGTGCGCACCGATACGTCCGGGAACATCGCGGCCAACTCGTCAGCCAGGGCCCAGTGCGTGGTTGCGGTGCGGCCGGACAGCAAGCCGGCCTGAGCCAAGACGAAGGCGCCGCTGCAGATCGAGGTGACGCGCTTGCCGTCGTCGAAGGCGCTGCGTAACGCGGCCAGCGTGGTGTCGTCGGCGCTGCCGCGGCTTCCGGTGCTCGGCACGACGACGGTATCCGCCTCCTCCATGGCGTCGAGTCCGTGTGACACCACGACGTCGAATCCGCCGATCCCCGCGGACAGCACGCCGGGCACGGCGGTGCAGACCATGATGCGGTAGCCGGGTGCGTCGCCCACCACTGCCGCGCCGAGTAGCGACGCGGGCATGGCCAGGTCGAATGCCTTTACCGGGGGTACCGCGACGACGGCGACAGTGCGCATGGCCTGATCCTTGGGATAGTTGGCAATTCGGCCACTAGCCTACCCGGCGGCTCGGCGGCAGGCTGAACGCACGCGATCGGCAAGCGGGCGATGTAGCCAGCGGTCGCGCGGATATTATTGTGCTAGAAGGGAATTCACATGCGTTTGCATGTCATCGTCGGCCGGGGCGGCACCGCATCGGCCACCGCGACGCTGCTGGTCGAGTCCGGTGACCGGGTGCGGATGGTCAGCCGCAGCGGTGCGGGACCCGAGCACCCGAACATCGAGCGGGTCGCGCTGGACGGGCTGAACACGGCGGCGCTGACCGCGCTCGCCGAGCACGCCGCCACCGTGTTCAACATGGCCATGCCCGCCTATCACACCTGGCCCGAACAGGTTCCGCCGTTGTTCGAGTCCATTCGCACGGCCGCGGAACAATCCGGCGCGAATTTGGTGATGCTGGGCAACCTGTACGGCTACGGTCCCGCCGACGCTCCGCTGACCGAGCAGTCACCGCTGGCGGCCACCGGCCCGAAGGGGATGGTGCGGGCCAGGATGTGGCGGGAGGCCGAGGAGGCGCACCTGGCCGGGCGGCTGCGCGCCACCGAAGTGCGGGCGGGGCAGCTCATCGGCCCCGGCGCGTTCTCGTTGTTCACGCTGCTCGCCCAGCCCAAGATCCGGGCCGGGCAGCTCGTGCTGCTGCCCCAGGCTCTCGACCTGCCACACGCCTACACCGCGATCGGCGACGCCGCCGCGGCCCTGGTGGCGGTGGCCCGCGACGAGCGCGCGTGGGGTCGGGCCTGGCACGCACCGACCATCACCGCGACGGCGCGTGCGCTGGCCGAGCGGTTCGCCGAGGCCACAGGTGCGCCCGCGCCGCGATTGGCGGTGATGACCGATCGCGAGCTGACGATGCTCGGGCTCGCCGACCCGTTCTGGGCCGAATTGTTCGAGACCTATCACATGTCGCATGCGACGTTCACCGTCGACGACACGGACATCCGGGAGACGTTCGGCCTGAAGGCGTCCGATCCGGACGAGGTGTTCGGGGAGGTGGCGCGCACGTCCTGATACCTGGCCGTTGTTCGCCGCCGCGCTGGGCGTTCAGCCGCGAATCTGTCATACCGGGAGCGGACAATCCCGGTATGGCATACGACGAGGAACTGGCCGAGCGGATCCGCGAACTGATCGTGCCCGGTCCCGAGTTCACCGAGCAGAAGATGTTCGGCGGCCTGGCATTCCTGATCAGTGGGAACATGGCGGTGGCGGCCAGCGGCAAAGGGGGCTTGATGGTCCGTGTCGACCCGGACGAGGGAGAGCGGCTGGTCGGCGACTCGGTCGAGCCCATGGTCATGGGGGGTCGCGAGATGGTCGGCTGGCTCCGGGTCGCCCCGGAGGCGGCCGACGACGACGAGGTGCTGCGGGAGTGGGTCGAGCGCGGCGTCGCCTACGCTCGGACCCTCCCGCCCAAGAGGAAGTAGCCCGGATCAGGGCCGGACCTGGCGGCGGAAGGTCACCCGGTCGAACTCGCGGCCGTACTCGTCCACCGCGACCACGTCCATCTCGCTGGCGAAGATGCCGGGGCGGACATCGACACGCAGGAACGAGTAGTTCCGGAACCGAACTCGTGACCATGGTGCGGCCTCCTCTTGCTTGCCGCCGCCGGGCGTCCAGACGTAACTGTTCGGCACCGTGGTGTCCGGTAGCTCGTTGCCGCGGAAGGACTCTTGCGAATCCGGCTGGAAGTCGTAGCGGGGACGCCCGCCCCCGCCGACGGTGTAGTAGACGGTGCCGTCGGTCTCCGGATAGACGATCGCGTTGTCGCCCGCGACCTTCGTCGCGCTGCCGCCGCGGATCGGATCGGTGCGCTCGTAGACGTGGTTGTGACCTTGCAGCACCAAGTCGACCTGGTAGCGGTCGAACAGCTCGACCCAGGCGTCGCGCACACCGCCGTCGCTGGCGTGCGCTTCGGTGGTCGAGTACGCGCAGTGATGGAAGAAGCAGACGATGAAATCGATGTCGCGGTCGGCGCGGTAGGCGGCTAGCGCGCGCTGCGCCCAACTGGTCTGCGCGCCATCGGAGTAGCCGGAGTTGGCACGGATCTCATAGGAGACGTCGTTGGCGTCCAGCGAGAGCACCGCGACGTTGCCGTAGGTGAACGAGTACGCCGAGGGACAGCCCGCCGGGCCGTTGCCGGGAAAGTCGAGCCGCGCCAGATGTCCTCCGTAGCCGAGTGCTCCGTAGGTCGCCTCCATGTCGTGGTTGCCGGTGGTGAACAGCCACGGCGTCTGCGCGGCGCTGACCTCGATGGCGCCGAAGTAGACATCCCATACGTAGGGGTTGTACTTGTCGAACCCGCTCGCCGGTCGCGCTCCGTGCGCGACGAATTGACCCGGCTTCCCCGCGCCGGAGGGGTCGGCGTAGGCGATGTCGCCGGCCAGGATGTGGAAATCCGGTCGGGCCGCGGCGATCTGGCGCAGCACATTGCTCGCATGCGGTGCGGCCGGATCGTTGTCGGCCTTGTAGTACTTGTCGTCGTAGTCGCCAGGCGCGACGCCGTCCGGCAGCGCCGGAGTACCGTCGGTGCCCTGGTCACCCATCATGGTGAAGCGGAACGGCAGGACCCCCGCTCGTCCGGTCGGCATCGCGGGCGCGGCGGTGCGGATGTCGCCGACGAACCCGTCGGAGGTCCGCCAGCGGTAGAAGTGCGGTACCCGGCCGGGTAGGCCGTCCACCGGAGCGTGGACATAGAACTGTTCCGTGGCGAGGACCCCGCCGTCGGCGGTGGGCACCTGGGTGAGCAGATCGCGCACTTCGGCCTCGACCGTCGCGCCCAGCGCCGGCGTGGGGCCGTGGTCGAGATACACCGTGGCGCCCGCCGGGCGCCGCGACAGCTGGCCCGCGAAGCGCAGCTGGCTCGCGGCATCGGACCCGTATCCGACGTGTCGTCCGCCCACCGCGAGTTGGGCTTCCTCGGCATAGGCACGCCGGCCGAACGGCGAGACGCCGACCGTGGCGACGGCCGCGGCCGCCGCGGCGCCACGCAGGATATTGCGCCGGGACACCGGATGGCGGCGCAGGTAGGCGCGGTGCCATTCGTGTTGTTCCGGCATGGTCATATCGGCGGCGAGACGGCCAGGAATTCCGGTATCCGGAATGTCGCCTGCTGGATTCAGCGGAGTGGACGGCATACCGCTGATGTTGTACGGACCGGGCAGTCTGGGCAACTCGGCATCGCACCGTGTGCGGGAACAATGGATGAACGGTGTCCGCACACGTTTACGATCGCGGGCACGATCCGGACAATTCGCACAAATAGAGCGAATTGGCAGGTGCTGGGTCAATTTCTCGCTCGCATAACGGGTCCGGTGCGGCGCCGCCGTGGCTAGGCTGCCGTGATGGCGACCTTCACCCGTACCGCGTTCGCGGCGGTCGTGCTCGTCGGCGCACTGGCGGGGGTGGCGACCGCGCACGCGACGCCCGGCACCGACATCACCGCGGTCACCCTCGGTCAGGCGCAGATTCCCGCCGGACTGCTGCCCTTTGTCGCGGGCACCGATGTCGTGGTCCGTGAAATCACCATCGGCCCCGGCGGTTCCACCGGCTGGCACTACCACGACGGCCCCGTCTTCGGCTTCGTCCGCGCGGGCACGCTCACCCATCCTGGGCCCGATTGCGACGCTCCCATCTACCGTATGGGCGATTTCATCTACGAGCCCGCCGGCGAATGGAACATCCACATCGGCCGCAACCTCGGCACCGAACCACTGATTCTCGACGTGGTCTACGCCCCGCCCATCGGCAAGCCGCTGTTCGTGGATGCCCCGGCGCCGTCCTGCGCTTAGTCGACGTCGCGCCCGACCCGCCGCCGTCGGAGCGCGGCTCGAGGAAGAGGTCGGTCGGTGCCCTACGGGCTGCGGCCCGGTGCCAGTAGGGAGCGGGTTCAGCGCTGCTTCGCCTTCGGCGGCCAGTTCGCGCATGCCGGTCTTGGTCGCAGCTCGGATAGTCCGCGGTGCAACCAGTCCTCGATGATGCGAAATGCCCTAGATCGGCGATATCATTGTGGACGTATCGGATGCATCACGATGGAGGCGATTTAGATGCGCACAACGATCGACCTCACTGACGATTGGGCCGAGGCGGCGAAGGTGCTCGGCACCACTGGCAAGACGGAGACGGTCAACCGAGCGTTGCAACACGTGTTGGCCGAGCGTCGGCGGGCGCAAGCTGTCGAAACCCTGCGGTCGGTGCGGCTGGATCTGGATTCGGACACGATGCGCGGGGCATGGGAGTGACCGAACAGCCGGTGTTCCTGGCCGACAAGAGCGCTCACGCCCAGCGCTACACCTCTGATGAGGCCGCCCGCCGGCTTGATGAGGAGATCGCGGCCGGGCGACTCGCGGTGTGCGAGATCATCGTCCTCGAGTTGCTGTACTCGGCACGGAACAGTTCCGACTATCTGCGCGTGGACACGGCGCTCGAGGCGCTGCCGTGGATCGCGACTGACAACGCCGCCATGCGGCGCGCTCTCGACATTCAGCGCCAGCTCGCGCAGCGCGGTCAGCACCGCAGGCCGCTGCCTGACCTGATCATCGCGGCGACCGCGGAACTGGCCGGCCTCACCGTGCTGCACTACGACCACGATTTCGACATCATCGCCGACCTGACCGGTCAGCCCACCGAGTGGATAGTGCCTCGCGGCACCGGCGGCTGAACCAGCCTCCGAGACGGCATCGGACGTAGACGAAGGAGACCATCATGCCGGTCGAGCAGACCGCGGCACCGGAGAGTACTGCACTGCGGGTGGCACTGTGGCGGGCTTTGCACGTCCAGGTCGACCCACCCCCGCACGTGCTCGACGACGAGGTCGGCTTGCGGCTTGCGGCTCCCGGGTACGACTGGCGCGAACGTCCCGACATGGACCTGCGGACCACCAGCCGTTCGAGGGCCACGGTCGTCGCCCGTGCCCGCTTCATCGAAGATCTCGTCGTGCGGCAGGCGGCCCGCGGCGTCGACCAGTACGTCATCCTCGGGGCAGGTTTGGACACCTTCGCCCAGCGGCGACCGGAAGTCGCCGCGCAATTGACGGTTTTCGAGGTCGATCAGCCCGGACCGCAGGAATGGAAGCGCCAACGCCTGCTCGAGCTCGGCTACGGACTCCCGGAGTGGCTGCGACTGGTGCCGGTGGACTTCGAGACCGGATGGTGGGACCGATTGGTCGAGGCGGGGTTCGATCCGGAACGACCCGCGGTGGTGGTCTCCACCGGCGTCTCCATGTATCTGACGAAAGACGCGACCGCCGGGACCCTACGCCACCTCGCCGCGCTGGCACCGGGCACCACGCTGGCCATGACGTTCATCGTGCCATTCGAGCTCGTCGAACCGGACGAGCGGCCCCAACGCGAGCGGACCGAGGACGCCGCGCGCGCAGCGGGCACGCCGTTCATCAGCTTCTTCACCCCGTCGGAGATCGCTGCCTCGGCCCGGCAAGCTGGTTTCGCCGCCACCGAGCACGTGTCGGCGGCCGCCCTCACCCGGCGCTACTTCGCCGACCGCGCCGATGGCCTGCGCCCCTCGTCTTCGGAGGAGCTGCTCGTGGCGACCACCTAGGGTTGTCGACAGTGGACTTCCGAGTGTCGGTGCGGAACGGTTGGCGGATGGGGCTGGAAAATATCTCGAAAAAGTTCGAGAGTTATGTCGAATGGGTGTGGGTGGCTCCGACCAAGGGGTGACAGCAGGTCGTACACGACAAGGAGCACATCATGTCGGTCAATACTTTCTTCTGGTTCGAGAATGGTGCCGAGGAAGCCGCCAACTTCTACGCCTCGGTGATTCCGAATTCGCGGGTGGTCGATATCTCGCGCAACTCCGATGACTCGGCGTTCATCGTCTCGCTCGACCTGGACGGCCAGGCGATCACGATCATGAACGGCGGGCCGGACCATCCGCTCACCGACGCGGCGTCGTTGCAGGTCGTCGTGGACACCCAGGACGAGGTCGATCGCTTGTGGGATGCCCTCACCGAAGGGGGTCTGCCGGGGCCTTGCGGTTGGCTCACCGACCGCTACGGCTTGTTCTGGCAGGTGGTGCCCTCCGCGCTGCTGGAGCTGATGAGCGGTGACGATCCCGCCAAGACCATGGCCGTCGGCACCGCCCTGCGCTCGATGTCCAAGCTCGACGTCAAGGTCCTCCGGGACGCTTACGACAACGCCTGACATGCCGGAAGACCCGCCCTCCGTTCGGGTGGGTCTTCCAGTGGGCGACAGCGTCGTCGATGACAGCGTTCCGCCGTCACCTCGTCGACGAACGCGGACTTGTCCAGCCGTGCCCGACTCCGACGCCACCCATATTCGAAGCGTCTCAGTATTTCGCCATCAGGTAGGAGCCGACGATGATCATGGCGCACGCGGCGACTCGTCGGGAATTGATGCGACGCCGTGGGAATCCCATCACTCCGTAGTGGTCCATCGCTGCCGCGAGAAACATCTGACCGGCGATGATCAAGGCATTGAACGTGCCGACTCCGACGCTGGAAGCGACGGTGATCATCGCGAAGATCGCCGCGCCACCGGTGAGGCCGCCGACGGGCGCCCATGTGGGCATAGCCGCGAGGTCGGCGCGGGTCGGCCACTCCCGACGGCGCGAAATGATAAGCCAGACAACGAGAATCACGCCGACGCCGGTGAGGGCGACGGCATAGGAGATCACCCCGCACAGCCACACGTTCTTCAGTGCCAGCTTCAGTGTGTTCTGGCACCCGGCCTCCACGGACCGCAACGCGCCGCCGACCAGCATGAACACGAAGATCAGGACCATCGCCCAGCGCGGCAGCGTCATGCGTGTCTCGGTTGTGGTGGTCGTCGTCATCGGGTAACCCTTTCGGCCGGCTCAGCGGTGCGGGGGGCGGGTTCTTGCTTTGTCGAGTCGCTGGCCATCAGGTAAACCGCTGCCGTGATCAAACCGGCGGCCAACAGGCGGGGCGGAGTCATCTCTCTGGCGGCGAATCCCATCAGGCCTAGGTCATCCATCACCAGCGCGACCAGCATTTCGCTCACGATGACGACCGCGTTGAAGGTCGCCACGCCGACGTACTTGGCGACGGTGATCATGCCGACCACCGCCACGCCGCCGATCAGGCCGCCGAACGGTGCCCACCACGGCATGTGCCGCACATCGTCGAGGGTCGGTAGCGGCGAGTCCGAGACCAACCGCGACACCGCCAGGAAAATCAAAAACCCGGCCAGTGCAACGGCATACGAGAACACCGCGCACAGCCACGTGTTCCGCACATAGATCTTCTGTGTGTTCTGGCACCCGACCTCGATGGACCGCAGCCCACCGGACACGAGGATGAACAGAAATACAAGCCCAAGGCTGACGACGGCCACGACGAGACACGTCCTTCGGTTCAGGGGGTAAACGCCATCACGAACCAGCGATGCGGCTCGACCGGACCCTCTGGAGGAGGAACCATATCTCCGTCTGCTAGCGACACCACTTGTCGCGACCTGTGCAACGTACCGTTAAATAACGGCACCGTCAATAGCGGCAGATAATTCCGTACTGGGTTCGTCGTCGGCGAATCCCGTTGCCGGGCAGTGCTTCACCTATTCGTCAACGCCAGCGCTCCGGTGTCACCGGCGCATCCCAGGCACGGGCGTAGCGGCGCTTGTCCGGCGCGTCGAACTCCTTGCTGCGGTAGACCACATAGGGCCGTACCAGATAGCCGACTGGGGCGCTGAACATGTGCACCAACCGGGTATAGGGCCAGAAGCCGATCAACGTGAGAACGATCAGGCCGTGCGCCTGGAAGGTCCAGGGGGTGTCCACCATGAGCTCGGGTTCGGGGGCGAGCGTGAACAGGCTGCGGAACCAGGGGGAGACCGTCTCGCGGTAGTTGTAGGTGCCCCAGAACAGGTTGCTGCCCCAGGTGTTCAGCAGGCCGGTGATCAGCGCCGCGGCCAGCAGGACGTACATCAGGCGGTCGTTGCCGGTGGTGGCCTTGCGGACGGCGGGAACGGTGATTCGCCGGTAGACCAGGATGGCGACGCCCGAGAGCACGGCGAGGCCGGCCACCGAGCCCGCCGAGACGGCGATCAGGTGGTAAGCGTGCTCGGAGATGCCGACCGCGGCGGTCCACGACTCCGGGATCAGCACGCCGAGCACGTGTCCACCGATCACGCCGAGCATGCCGAAGTGGAACAGCGGGCTACCCAGGCGCAGCAGGCGGCCTTCGTAGATCTGTGAGGAGCGGGTGGTCCAGCCGAACTGATCGTTGCGGTAGCGCCACAGATGGCCGAGTACGAACGAGGTGAACGCGATATACGGCAGGATCAGCCACAGCGCGGTCGGCAGATGCGGCGTTGCGTTCATCGTCGGCCTTCCGATCCGTCGAACAGGGCGGGGTCCATCGCGAAGGGTTCCAACCCGACCTCTTCCTCGGGCGGGCCCTGCGCGGCGAGTTCGGCGATGCGCCGCCGGTCGGCGGTGGTCGGCGGCGGCAATGTCGCCCCGACCGCGGTGAGCACCCCAGCGTATGGAGAGCCGTTGTCGGACAGCGAAAGCCGCAGCAGCTCCAGAACGGGAACGTGCTCGCCGAGCAGCCGCTCACCGCCGATCGGGTCGACGGTGGCGGCGAACTCCAGCAGCACCGGCAGATGGTCGGGCAGCTCTTCGTCGCCGAGTTCGACACCGGCGTGCCGGTAGGCGTGCTTGAACCGCAGCAGCGCCATTCCGCGCTTGCGGGTGTCGCCGTAGGCGTAGAAGGTCAGGTGCAGGCTGGCGCGGCGGCGCATGTCGAAGGTCTCGACGTAGGAGGCCGCCAGCTCCAACGGCGCGGTCACCCGAAGGTAATCGAGGCACCCTCTCAAGTGCTCGCGAATCACATCCGGCAATCCGGTCGCGGCAGTGGTCAACTGGTCGATCATGGCCAGCGTCTGCTCGGTCGGGTAGTCCAGCAGCAGTGCGGCGATCCGCCACACCAGCTGGCGGTCGCGCTGGGCGAGTTGCACCGCGGATTCGGGGCGGCGGCGCAACTTCAGCAAGCTCATCGCCCGGCTCCGCTCGGCGCCGAGGTCGGGTCTCCAGCTACGGCATCATTGCGGTCCGTGCCCGTGGTGTGCCTTCCGTCGGTGTCACCGCCGGCGGAGCCGTTGGCGTGTGCCTTGCTGGTCTTGCCGCGCGCGGAGTCGTCGACGTGCGCTCCGTTATTCGTGCCATTCGCGGCGCCATTGGTCGGCACCAGGCCTTCGGTGCTCTTGCCGTCCCAATTCAGAAGGTTTACCCGCGACGACTTCTCCTGCGGCGCCGCACCGTTGGTGTCGGTGAGGTGGAACTTGTCCACCATCTGGTCGAATGCCGTCATGCCTGGACCGCCGTCGGTATCCAGACTGCACCCGGTGGCGAGCGAATCCAATTCGTGCGCACGAGCTCCCGCGCCGGTGGGGATGATGTAGCGGTGCTCGTACTTGGCGATGGCCAGCAGTCGGTACATTGCCTCGATCTCTTCGGGTTCGAGGCGCACCGACGGCGCGATGGCGGGATCGGGCTCCTCGCCGAGATTCACCGACCGCATGAACGAGCGCATCGCCGCCAGGCGCTGCAGCGCAGCGCGCACCGGCCCGACATCGCCTGCGGTGAACAGTTCGGCCAGGTATTCCACCGGGATGCGCAGCGCGTCGATGGCGCCGAACAGGTTCGACACGTTCTCGCCGTCGTGCCCGGTCCCGGCGAGCACGTCGACCACCGGTGACAGCGGCGGTACATACCAGACCATCGGCATGGTGCGGTACTCCGGGTGCAGCGGCAGCGCGATCTGGTAGTCCACGATCAGCTTGTAGACCGGCGAATCCTGGGCCGCCTGAATCCACTCCGGGGAGATCCCGGCGCGTTCGGCCTGGGCGACCACCCGCGGGTCGTGCGGGTTGAGGAACACCCCGAGCTGCGCCGGATACAGGTCCTTGTCCTCGGTGACCGACGCGGCCTCCGATACGGCGTCAGCGTCGTAAAGCAGCACACCGATGTAGCGGAGCCGCCCGACACAGGTCTCCGAGCACACCGTCGGTATGCCGACTTCCACACGCGGATAGCAGAAAGTGCACTTCTCCGCCTTGCCAGTTTTGTGGTTGAAGTAGATCTTCTTGTACGGGCAGCCCGACACGCACTGCCGCCAGCCGCGGCACTTGTCCTGGTCCACCAGGACGATGCCGTCTTCGGCGCGCTTGTAGATCGCGCCGGACGGGCACGACGCCGCACACGACGGGTTGAGGCAATGCTCGCAGATGCGTGGCAGGTAGAACATGAAGGTCTCTTCGAACTCCAGCTTCACCTGGTCGGACAGCTTCGCCAGCAGTGGATCCTTACCGACCTGCTCGGGACCGGAGCCCAGGTCGTCGTCCCAGTTCGCGCCCCAGGTGATACTCGTATCCGCCCCGGTGATCAGCGATTTGGGGCGGGCGACGGGTGTGGTGTCCATCGGCGGCGAGGACAGCAGGTTGTCATAGTCGTAGCTCCACGGCTCGTAATAGTCGTCCACCGTGGGCAGGTCCGGATTGGCGAATATATTGAGCAGCCGCTTGATCCGAGAGCCGGACTTCAGAGTGAGCTTGCCGCGCTTGTTCAGCGTCCAGCCGCCCTTCCACTTCTCCTGATCCTGGTACCGGCGCGGATATCCCTGTCCGGGGCGAGTTTCCACATTGTTGAACCAGACGTACTCGGTTCCGCCGCGGTTGGTCCACGCCTGCTTGCAGGTGACGCTGCAAGTGTGGCAGCCGATACACTTGTCCAGGTTCATCACCATGGCCAGCTGTGCCATGACTCGCATGTCAGTACTCCACTTTCTGCGAGCGTTCACGGACGCAGTGTGGTGGCCTCGTCGGGCTCATGTCAGTACTCCACTTTCTGCGAGCGTTCACGGACGCAGTGTGGTGGCCTCGTCGGGCTCATGTCAGTACTCCACTTTCTGCGAGCGTTTGCGGATCGTGGTGACCTCGTCGCGCTGATTTCCGGTGGGGCCGTGGTAGTTCAGCGCGAAGGATTGCTGCGCGTAGCCGCCGATGAGATGCGAGGGTTTGATCATGATGCGGGTGAGCGCGTTGTGGATGCCGCCGCGTTTGCCGCGGCCCTTGGTGTCCTCGCCGATGCCTTCGATGCGCGGCACGTCCACCGCCCGGTCTTGGGCGTGGTACATGAACACTGTGCCCTCCGGCATCCGATGGCTGACGATGGCGCGGGCCACCACGATGCCGTTGCGGTTGATCGCCTCGATCCAATCGTTGTCGGCGACACCGATCTTCGCGGCATCCCGGTCGGACATCCAGATCGTCTGTCCGCCGCGGGAGAGCGTCAGCATGTGCAGGTTGTCCTGGTAGGCGGAGTGGATCGACCATTTCGAGTGCGGTGTCAGGTAGCGCACGGTGACGCCCCGGTCGTCGACCGCGCCGATGGACGGCTCGCGGAACAACGCCGTCATGTCCAGCGGAGGGCGGAAGATCGGCAGCTGTTCGCCGAGTTCGATCATCCAGTCGTGGTCGAGGTAGAAGTGCTGCCGCCCGGTCAGTGTGTGCCACGGCTTGAGGCGTTCGGTGTTGATGGTGAACGGCGAGTACCTGCGCCCGCCGGTTTCGCTGCCCGACCACTCCGGCGAGGTGATCACCGGCACTGGGCGAGCTTGGGTGTCGGCGAACGAGATTCGCTTGCCCTCGTGCTCGGCCGCCAAGTCGGCCAGCTCGGTGCCGGTGCGGCGCTCCAGCGCGTGGAAGCCCTCCACAGCGAGTCGGCCGTTGGTGGTACCCGAGAGCGCGAGAATGGTCTCGGCCGCGTGCGTGTCTCTGGCCAGTGACGGACGCCCTTGCGCCACACCGGAAACCACGGTGCCGTTCATTCCGGCGAGGTACTCGACCTCTTGATCGGGATAGGTGGTGACACCCTTTGTGGTGACGCCGAGCGTATCGATCAGCGGCCCGAGCGCGGCCATCTTCTCGGCCAGCTTCGGGTAGTCGCGTTCGACGACCACCAGTTTCGGCATGGTTTTGCCCGGGATCGGTTCGCACTCACCGGTTTTCCAGTCCAGTACCCGGCCACCCGCCTGCGCGGTCGCGTCCGGCGTATCGTGCTGCAGCGGCACGGCCACCAGGTCCTTACGCGTGCCCAGGTGCTTTTCGGCCATCCAGGAGAAGCCACGCGCGATCCGATGGAAGGCGTCGAAGTCGGTCTTCGCCTCCCAAGGCGGCGAGATCGCCGGGGAGAAGGCGTGCACGAACGGGTGCATGTCGGTCGAGGAGAGGTCATGTTTCTCGTACCAGGTGGCCGCGGGTAGCACGATGTCGGAGAACAGCGTGGTGCTGGTCATTCGGAAGTCCAGTGACAGCAGCAGATCCAGCTTTCCGGTGGCGGCGGTCTCGCGCCAGGTCAGCTCCTGCGGCCGTACACCGGTGGCGTCGGTGACCTGCAGGTTGGAATCGGCGCCGAGCAGGTGGCGCTGGAAGTACTCGTTACCCTTGCCGGAGGAGCCGAGCAGGTTTGCCCGCCACACGGTTAGGCAGCGCGGGAAGTTCTCCGGCGCGTCCGGGTCCTCGCAGGCGAACCGCAGATCTCCGGACTTCAGCCCGTCCACCACGTGTTCCGGCGCCGTCTTGCCCGCGGCCTCGGCCTCATCCACGAGGTCGAGGGGATTGCGGTCGAAGGTCGGGTAGCTCGGCATCCAGCCGAGCCGGGTCGCCAGGGCGATGTTGTCGGCTGCGGTGCGACCGGCGAACGTCCCCGCGCCCAGCGGTGAGGCGAACGACTCCGCGGTGAACGGGTCGTAGCGCCACTGATCATTGGTCAGATACCAGAACACCGTGCCTTGCATCTGCCGCGGCGGACGCTGCCAGTCCAACCCGAAGGCCAGCGTGGACCACCCGGTGACCGGTCGGCACTTCTCCTGGCCGACGTAGTGCGCCCAGCCGCCGCCGTTCACGCCTTGGCAGCCGGTCAGCAGGGTAAGGGTGAAGAACGCGCGGTAGATCTGGTCGGAATGGAACCAGTGGTTGGTGCCCGCGCCCATCAGGATCATCGACCGGCCGCCGGAGCGATCAGCGTTGTCGGCGAACTCCCGCGCGATGCGCTCGGCCTGCGCGGCGGGCACGCCGGTGATGGTCTCCTGCCAGGCCGGGGTGTAGGGCTCGGCTGGATCGTCGTAGCCGGCCGGCCAGGAGCCCGGCACACCGTCGCGGCTGACACCGTACTGGGCGAGCAGCAGATCGAAGACCGTTGTCACCCGTTTGCCCGCGACGGTCTTCATAGGCACGCCGCGGGTGAGCACGCCGGGCGCGTCGCTGTCGAATCGGGGAATCCGCACGGCCGCAGCATCATCGGTGCGGCCGTACAGAGTCAGCAGGGGATCGACATCCCCGAGCTCGAGGTTCCAGCGTCCGGTGCCTGCCTCGCCGAATCGGTACCCGAGCGACCCGTTGGGCACCACCGGTCGCGCCTGCGCGTCCAGCAGCACCGTCTGGAACTCGACC
Source organism: Nocardia sp. NBC_00881 (assembly GCF_045207455.1). Taxonomy (NCBI): domain Bacteria; kingdom Bacillati; phylum Actinomycetota; class Actinomycetes; order Mycobacteriales; family Nocardiaceae; genus Nocardia; species Nocardia sp. NBC_00881. The sequence goes on along the minus strand of NZ_CP108798.1, from coordinate 4,160,670 downwards.
CCTTCACCGACCTGACCGAGATCGGCGGCGGTGAGGAACTTGCCAGGCACGAACGCGCCGTCGCGCTCGTCCAGGGTGATCAGGAACGGCAGGTCGGTGTAGCGCTTGACGTAGTCGAGGAAGCGCGAGGTCTTCTTCTCGACGAAGAATTCCTTCAGCACCACGTGTCCCATCGCCATGGCCAATGCCGCATCGGTGCCCGGACGGGCGGGGACCCACTCGTCGGCGAACTTGGTGTTGTCCGCGTAGTCGGGAGAGACTACGACGACCTTCTGGCCGCGGTAGCGGGCCTCGGTCATGTAATGCGCGTCCGGTGTCCTGGTCACCGGCACGTTCGAGCCCCACATGATGAGGTAGCCCGCGTCGAACCAGTCCGCGGACTCGGGCACATCGGTCTGGTCGCCGAACACCTGCGGCGAGGCCACCGGCAGGTCGGCGTACCAGTCGTAGAACGACAGCATCGATCCGCCGAGCAGCGAGATGAACCGGGCGCCGACGGCATGGCTGACCATCGACATCGCTGGAATCGGGGAGAACCCGGCCACTCGGTCGGGTCCGTACTGCTTGATCGTGTAAACGTGTGCGGCCGCGGCGATTTCGGCTGCCTCCCACCACTCGGCGCGCACGAATCCGCCTTTGCCGCGGGCGGCCTTGTAGCTGCGCGCCTTCTCCGGGTCTTCGACGATCTCGCCCCAGGCGAGCACCGGGTCCTTCAATCGGGTCTTGGCTTCCCGGTACAGCTCGAGTAGCACGCCGCGCATGTAGGGGTAGCGCACCCGGGCCGGTGAGTAGGTGTACCAGGAGAAGGAGGCGCCACGCGGGCAGCCGCGCGGCTCGTACTCGGGTTTGTCGGCCCCGACCGACGGATAGTCGGTCTGCTGCGACTCCCAGGTGATCACGCCGTCTTTGACGTAGATCTTCCACGAGCACGATCCCGTGCAGTTCACGCCGTGCGTGGAGCGCACAACCTTGTCGTGCGACCACCGGTCCCGGTAGAACTCGTCGGCGCTGCGGCCACCGACCTTGTGCAGCGTGCGATGGTCGGAGGACACCTCGCCGCGGTGGAAGTATTTTCCCAGCCGAAGAAGCGCGTCCCCGGTGTCCGTGGCCGGGGCGGAGGGCACACGATCCTGGCTACGCGAATTAACCACGACGTCCCCTTCGAGCTGTGAAATCGGTGTGATGTTCCGACTGTAAGGAGCGGAGTACGGCGGACCAAACGACTCTCTCACAGCCCATTTACGGCGGACGTGAGTTGTGAGAATGCCGAAACGTGGTGGTCATGGTCGTGCAGCGCGTTCGAGGTGTCGGGCGCGACCCGAACAGGGGAGATGTGCTATGACCTGGTGGAAGGAGTGCCCAGCGGCTGGGTTCGCGCGAGTCTCGGTGATGCTTTGGAAACGACTGGTTCTCCGGCGCTTTACATTTGTTAACACAACCGGGCGGGCTCACGGAGATGTTCGGCGCACTCGTTTCCGGGCGCTTCGGTGTCTACTTTACGGCCGCGTTTCGGCGAACGGAAAGCAATTCGCTGCGAATTTGCGTGATATTGGGAAATTGTGTAAGTCATCGAGGTGATCTCAGCAAGGTTTGGCGGTTGATTTAGCCGACGCGATGGTATGCCCCGGTTCGGGTCGGTCGTGATGTGCTGCGGACATAAAATGCTTGTCGGGATCCGCGACCGGTCCACCGTGCTTACCTTTCGTTAAGGATTCCTTAAGGAAGATCGGCAAGGGTGATCGTGAAACCAGCGGTCCATCTTTGGATTCCACACGGACTCGGACTCTGACGCCGAACAGGCGCCCGCTTTCTACTGCGACAGTAATCTTCGATTTCGAACAGGAGCCTTGATGATCGCAACTCGCCTGTTTCGCCGCGGGCTTCCCGCGCTCGTTCTGGCCGATACCGCCGGTCTGGCGGGGGCTCCCACTATCGCGGCGCAACCCCCGCCGTGTCAGGAACCTGCGATGTCAACAGGTGAGCCCCGGTACGCCCCATGGCATCTACGGATGTCGGCCGGATTCATCGATCTTCTGGTGGTTGTGGCGCTCTTGGCGCTGGCAACGTATATCGACTGGAACATGTTGTACGACCCCATGAACACGGAGGGCTTCGCGGTGGATTTCGCGGAGAATCTCGAGATCCTGATCTACGGCGAGGCGATTGAGAACATCCCGTGGGGGACCAGTGTCAACGGGGTGGCGCCCATTTATCCGGGGGACGTGGCTCTGTGGTTGTACGTGCTCATGCTGGTCACTGTCATGATCCTGAGTGCGGTGAACACCGTAGTCGTGCAGGGACGGACGGGGCGAAGTCTCGGCAAGCTCGTGACGGGCCTGCGTGTGGTGGACCCGCGTACACACCGCCCGGTGGGTGCCGGCCGGAGTTTCCTTCGGCAGCTCGCCCACATCGCTGACACACTCCCCGGCTGTCTCGGGTTCCTGTGGCCGCTGTTCGATACGCGGCGACGCACAGTCGCGGACATGCTTGCGAACACGATCGTGGTGCGCGGTCGGGAACCGGTCGCCGCACAGACCGGGCAGCAGTCGCGGCGCGGCCTGGCGCCCTGGTTCATCACCGCGCTCTGCACGGTATCGGCGTACACGCTGATCACGATTGAGGCGTGGCTACATCGTATGTGACGTCGTCTGTCGGCGACTCGAGACATTTCCAGGACCTTTCGATCGGCCGGGGGTAGTCGGTGTTGGTGGTCCTCTGCCCATTCGGTACGGCAACGGCAGGTGCCTGGGTGGCTTGCCGGAGGATCCGATCCGGGCGGGCTGCGTCCAGTCCAAGGAGATTTTCGGAGGAGGCGAAGCCGATGCGGTCGGTACTGAGCTCAGCTGACCGTCGGCGGCGGGTACTGCGCTGGTCTCGGCTGGTTATGGACGCTGCGGCTGTCCTCGCGCTGACGGCAGTGGTCGTGCTGACGCAGGCACGGCTGTACAGCGCGGAACCGGGACCTACCGACGTGGTGGCGCAGCTGCGGTTCCTCGGGCAGGAGCTGCGCTCGGGTGCGGGTGAGCGGATGCAGCGATACTTTCCCGAAGGGTATTTCTTCTCCCATGTTCTCTATGGCCTGGCGTGGACGGAGGTTGCGCGGGCCGAGCCGTCGTACCGGCAACGCGCGCTCGAACAGTCCCGATGGGCGCTCGTGCAGCTCGAATCAACTTCCGGTACAGCGGTTTTCGATTCAAATCTGCGTCCGCGATATGGAGTGTTCTACGCGGGGTGGTCGAGCAGGTTGCGAGGCGCGGTGGTCGAACTGGCCGGGCCCGCCGCTCCGGAGGCAGCGCGGCTCGGCGCGGACTGTGCCGAGCTTGCGGCGTCGTTCGAGGCGGACGGGCCGTTCCTGCCTGCGTATCCGAGGCAGGCGTGGCCGGTGGACAGCGTGGTGGCGGTGGCCGCGCTGCGGATGCACGATCGAGTGCTCGAGCCGCGGTTCGGGGCGGTGGTCGAGCACTGGACGGCGGCGGCGCGGGCACGACTCGACCCGGCCACCGGGTTGCTTCCACACCGTGTACTGCCGGTGGTGGAGGGAGCGCGGGGATCCTCCCAGTCGCTCATCCAACGCTTCCTGCCGGAAGTCGACAAGGACTGGGCAGGTGAGCAGTACCGGCTGTTCCGTTCGACATTCGCAGCCCGACCGCTCGGGCTGCCCGCCGTGCGGGAGTATCCGCACGGGGGCGACGGGGAGGGGGATGTCGACTCCGGCCCGCTGCTGTTCGGGGCGAGCTTGTCCGCGTCGGTAGTGGCGCTCGGTGCCGCGCGCGTCCACGGCGACCGCTCGCTGGCCGGTCCGCTCACCGGTCTGGGTGAGGCACTCGGGGTGCCCGTGTCCGTAGGTTCGGGCAAGCGGTACGGATTCGGGATGTTTCCGGTCGGCGATGCCTTTCTGGCCTGGTCTTACGCTGCTCCGCAGGCACCGGACGGCACGTTCGGCGCAGTGGTGGGGTGGTGGTGGCGGTTGCCGTGGCATGCGCTCGGGCTTGCCGTGCTCGGGTTGCTGTGGTTGCCGGTGCTGCACCGCCATCGGCGATGGGATCGAACCCGAAGGGGCCGCCGGGCAATTGGCCCGGGTGTTGGGGAACAAACCGGGGAACAGGACGACACGAAACCCTACTGAACAGCTGACAGGCGCGAGCGCGAATAGCCGCTGATCCGGCGGCGACCTGCACAATCGGGTTGCCTCGAAGCGCTGCCGGAATCCGGTCACGGTGAGGGGAGCACGGCGAAGTGATCCGTCTCGACGGGGGTCGGCCGTTGCTGTCCCCGAAAAGTCCCAGCAGATCCCCTGCTGGCTCCCAGCTGGAGTTCAGCTGCGGACGCGACCGTGGGCGGCGTTCGCTGACGTTCGAGCAGAAGGAAATGATGAGGTCGGTTGCTGGGTTCGGCCGATTGCCCGCCGGCATCGGCCTGGGGCTCGCGGTACTAATGTTCGGATGCGGTGTTGCCCAAGCCGATACGGTGGTGCCGTTGCCCGACGGTAAACAGGATTTCACGACGGCGACGGGTGTGCAGATCGAGCTGAGCCGCACAGGGGAGAGCGCGGTGGTCTCCCCGTCGCTCGCGTACAACGGTCTGTCGCGCACTGCGAGCATGTCAGGCACCGTGTACGCCACGGTCGCCGGCGCGACCGGCGGCACTCTCGTCTCCGGGTATTTGATCGGATGCCAGGCCGATCTGTCCGGTGGAGTGACTGTGGGCGGTGACGTGTACGTGGCCCCGGGTTCGGTTTCACCGGAACTGGCACCCAGCATCAACCTGGTGCCGGGAGGTGTCGCGCAGGTGAAGTTCGACACCAAGCAGATCGATCCTCGAGCCGGTGCCGTCGGCTTCGAGTATCACGATCGAGGTGTCCAGGTCGATGGGTGCGCTGGATATGCGCAGGCTCGTGCATTCACCACACTGACCGTGACCGATCAGCGTGGTTCGGCCGAGGTGACGCTGTACGGCGATCCGTTCAGCATCGGATGAGTTCCCCACGTTCCAATGTCGCAAGGAGATCGGTGATAGTTCGATCGGGAGAGAGGAAACGTGCCGTGCGAGGTCCGCTGTGCACTGCAATGGTGGCGTGTGCCTGCGTGCCCGTCATACTGGTCGGGACCGGTTCGGCGAATGCCGACACACAGGTGGTGCTGCCTGACGGGCACGGCCAGTTCACCACTCGCGATGGGGTGGCCGTCCAGGTCGACCGCAGTGGGGAGCATGTGACGGTCTCTCCGTCGATAGCGTCGAGTCCGCTCTCCCGCAACGTGTGGGTTTCCGGCGTCACCTCGGTGAGTGTCGATGCGCCAGCCGGTGTTACGGTCACCGGGGGCCGCATCCAGACCGGCTATCTGGTCGGCTGCCAGGTCGATCTGGGTTCTGGCGTGCACGACAACGCCAGTGGTGACGCTGCCGACCAGCCGAAAAGCCAGGGACCGGACACATCCGGCGGTGGTGCGCAGGTCGATGGGGGTGGAAACCCATCCAACTCGGGCGGTGCCGGCGGCGGTGGTGGAGGTGGGGGCGGTGGCCTGACAGTGGGAAGCTACGACCTGGGCGCGAGCGCCAACAGCTCGGGGATCACGCCATATGCCGACCCTGATATGTCGCTGCAGCTGAAACCGGGCAAGGTCGCCACCAAGCAGATCGAGACCTACAACTTCAGCGGTAGCTCAGGAACCACGCAGTACGTGGACCACACATTGTCGATCGACGGCTGCGCGGGCTACGCCGAGGCGCGTTCGTATCTGACAATCGTCGTGCAGGACAATGTCATGGACGCTTCGCAAACCCTCTGGGGGCAGCCCTTCAGCATCGGGTAGTCCGCGTTTCGGGCGGGTGCGTGCTAGTTGGCGGGGTCGACGTCGGCGAACGTGTCGACCCAACGGTGTGGGGGCCGTGGGGGATTGGGCTCGCCAGGGCGGGCCAGGCCGACGACCCGCCAGCTCGCGGCGACGGCCGCGTCGAGCTCGTCCGGGTGGTCGGACAGGAACAGGATGCGTCCACCTGGGATGCCGATGGCGTCCGCGATCTTCCCGTAGGAGGACGATTCGCGTTTGCCGCCTGCCGTCGTCAGATCGAAGTATCCGCTGATCAGCTCGGCGAGGCTGCCGCCTCGCGCGAAGGCGAACCAATCCTGTTGGTTGCGAATAGATCCTGAGGAGTAGACGTACAGTGCGAAGCCCGCGGCGCGCCACGCGGTGAGCGCGGGCCGGACATCGGGGAAGAACTCGCCGTGCAGCGCACCGGCGCGGAAGCCTTCCGCACAGATCAGGCCTTGGGCGGTCTTGAGCGGCTCGGCCTTGACGTCCGAGTCGAGCCAGGTGCGCAGGATCTCGGCGATCTCGGCAGGATCGGCGTCCGTCCGCCGGGTCAGTTCCCTGGTCGCGGCGAGCACGGGCTCCGCTGCCGCAGCGGTGTTTTCGGCCAGCCAATTCGGAAGCCGTTCGCGGGTATAGGCATACAGGTCTTCGCGGACCGAACGGGTGGGGCTGGTGGTGCCCTCGATGTCGACGACGACGGCGCTGATCACGATGCGGTGAGCAGCTCATCGAGGGTGGGAAAGCCCGCGCTGATCTTGTCGCCGGTGAAATCGCCGACCCAGCCGTCCTCCTTCTCGAAGAAGCGGATGGCGATGAAGTCCGGGCGCGCGCCCATGTCGAACCAGTGCAGCGTTCCGGCGGGCACCGAGAGCAGGTCGCCGCCATCGCACACCACGGCAAGCACCTCGTCGTCCAAGTGCAGGTAGAAGCAGCCGCGGCCGGCGGCGAAGAAACGCACCTCGTCCTCGGCGTGCCGGTGCTCATCGAGGAACTTCTCCCGCGCACCCCTGGCGACTTGGGGCCACTGTGGGTCGGCGTCGTCGGGATGGATGCGGGCGATGTCGATGTGCCGGTAGCGCCCCGACTGGTTCAGCTCCGTGACTTCGGCCGCGTACTGGGCGAGCACATCGTCCGAGGAGCGGGACGCGGCGTTCTCGACCACCGGCCAACGGCCGAAAGTGATGCCATGCCTGGCCAATTCGGTGCCGATCAGCTCGTCGTCGGTGGTCCGTAAGCGAACGTCGGCCGCGTTGCCGGCGGCCATCACCTGGAGCAGGGTCATGTCGATCCAATCTCGAGAATATCGTCACGCGAGCCGAACGCGGCTGGGCTACCGGTCCGCGACACCAGCTCGCACAGCGCCTCCAGGCATTCGGCGCGATCACGCGCCTGGGAAAGATTATCGCCCCACGTGGTGATCCCGTGGCCCGCGATGAACAGGACCGGGGGAGTATCGGGGTGGTCGAGAAGATAGCGCTCGATGTCCGTGCCGATGCGCGGCACGTCCGGCCAGTTCGGGAACACAGGGATGTCGATGGTGGCCGGATCGCTGCCCCCGAGCCCCTTGATGAGCTCGTAATCGGTGATCCGAATCGTGGTCACCATGTCGCGAACGGCCGACCGAGTGGCCAGCGCCGTGGCGTACGGCGGGTGGATGTGCACCACGGCTCGAGCCGGGCCGGTCCGATAGACGGCGGTGTGAATCGTGGTCTCCGCCGAGGGTTTACGACCATGGCCGGACACCGCCGTCGAGTCCGCGACGCGGACGGTGACCATGTCGTGCTCGGTCAGTTCGCCCTTGGACAGACCGCTTCCGGTGACGACGGCGGTTTCACCGGTGCGCACGGAGATGTTGCCCGCTGTGCCGGGCATCCAGCCGCGCCGATACAGCTCGCGTGCGATGTCCGCGATCGCCGTGCCGTGCGACGGGTCCGAGCGATGCACCACGCCGCGCTCGGTGACCACCGCCGTCACCAGGTTGCCCGGCGTCACGTCGAAGGCCGGATTGAAGACCTCGGTGTTCGCGGGAGCTGTTGCCACGCCGCCGAATCCGGTCACTTCGGCCGACGCTCGCTCCTCGACCACGATTTCGCGGCCGGTGGTCATATGCGGATCGCGGGTCGACTCCGGGGCGACCACCAGGAACGGGATGCCGTGGTGGCGGGCCGCCAGCGCCAGGGAGTACGTGCCGATCTTGTTGGCGACGTCGCCGTTCACGGTCACGCGGTCGGCGCCGACCAGCACACAATCGACCTGCCCGGTGGCCATCGCCCAGGCGGCGGCGGAGTCGACGGTCAGCCGGTGCGGGATGCCGGCCTCGGCCAGTTCCCAGGTGGTCAGGCGGGCGCCCTGCAGCAGCGGACGGGTCTCGCCGACCAGGACCTGCTCGAGCGCGCCGCGCTCGGACAGCACCCGCAGCGTGCCGATGGCGGTGCCGAATGCGCTGGTGGCGAGTCTGCCGGTGTTGCAGTGGGTCAGTACCCGCAGCGGCCGGTCGGGGCAGAGTTCCCGCACCAGGTCCGCGGCGTTGGTCGCGGCGGCCCGGTTCACTCTGCCGTCTTCGGCCAGCATGTCGAGCGTTTCGGCGAGCACGGCGTCCGCGCCCTTCCCCACCTCGGCCCGTACCCGCTCGACAGCCCAGGCGAGGTTGACCGCGGTGGGCCGGGCCGCCGCGATCCGATTCGCCTCGGCGTGCACCGCCTGCTCGTCGACCACTCCGTCGGCGGTGTGCGCCGCCGTGGCGATGACCACGCCGAACGCGCCCGCGATACCGATCGCGGGCGCGCCGCGAATGGCAAGAACTTTGATGGCGTCGATGACCTGGTCGACCGTGTGCAACCGCAGCTCGCGCGCCTCGTGCGGCAGTCCGCGCTGGTCGATGGTGACGAGCGCACCGTTGTCCCAGATCAGAGAACTGTCGTCCATCAGGCGCATCCTTCATCGCGTCGAGCAGTGTCGTGCCTGGTCAACGGTATCGGACGCTGGTCGCCGGCCGACATTCGCGTCAGGCGGCTCCGGCCGCCTCGGCACGCAGCTTCGCGGCTCGTTCGCGCGGGTCGTAGTTCGGGTCGACCCCCTCGATCAGCAGCAGGTCACCTTCGATGTGGTCGGTGCGCAGCGGCAGGATCGCCTGATAGGCGGGCGAGCGGTACCACTCGCGGGCTTCGGTCATGCTGGGGAAGTCGATCAGCACCATGCTGCCCGGCCAACTGCCCTCCACGACCTCGGTCGGCGGTCCGTGGATGACGAAGCGGCCGCCGAACGGATCGAGGGTGGCCTGGATGCGCTCCAGGTACTCGAGGATATCGGCGTGCGGCGTGCGATCGCGCAGATGGGCGAAGCCATAGGCAGACATTGTCGGCTCCTTCGTTCGGTGCGGCCGCCGGAATGCGGCGCCGAGCCGAACGTAGGCCGCCTCGCTGAGCTGGGCAATTACCTCGCGGGTAAGCCTCGTGCGGAGGCCGGTCGGCGGGTCGCGCAGGGTGTCAGGACGACCGCCGCCGCCGGTCCCGGAGGAGGGGAACCGGCGGCGCGGTGTGGGGCAGATCAGTTAGTAGCGGCGGTCCTGCTCGCCGCGCCGGTCGGGCGTCTCCGACTGGCGCTGGTTGCCGGACCGGCGGCCTTCGGGATTCGCGCTCTCGGGCATGTCCTGCTCCTGGCGCTGTTGTTGCTGCTGCCTCTGCATCTGCTTCGGCATTTTCTTAGGCGCTTTCTTAGACTTTTCAGCCATCTCCACTCGGTCCTTTCCGGGTGATTGATATTCGCCTAACCACAAACACGATAGCCATCAGATATCGCTTCCGGAAGGGGGTCGGAAAAATATGGGCTTTAGCGGCCATAACGTGACATTTTCGCAGGTAGAGAGTCTGTTGCAAGTGGGTTTCGATAAGGAATTCGGTCGTCTGGGCGGCGAATGGGCTATTTCCTTCGATCGTGTCCTGTGGTGTGTCCGGAATCTGGATTCCGTCAAGTCGGGTACATGTTCGGGGCGCCTTGCGCAAGAAGTGCGCGATCGCGCTGATCCTCCCGAACGCTCATGTCGGGACTCGAAACAGGCTGCTGCCACGACGACGCGAACGTCAGCGCGAGTTCCACCTACACGGTGCACCGGTGATCTTCCGTCGATGCTTAGAAAGCCGAGCGCCACAAAATCTTTCGAGAGACGCCGACTGTGCCGGGCGCGCCGCTTCGACCTCAGCCACGCAGGGGCAGAAATTCGACGATCGCGTCGTCGGCGGCATCGACGGGAACGATGACGAGGCCGTCGCGGTCGACCAGCCCACCGAGGTGGGTGGTGCGGATGGTCGGGTCGCCGAGCCAGCCGCCCCCGGCGGCGGCGCGGGCGGGGACGATGCGCGGAACCGAGCCTGCGATCGCGCCCGCGTTGCGCAGCGGACCGCGCAGCGGACGGGCCGGGGATGCGCCGGTCCGGCCCGCGACGATCGCGGGAGCCACGGCCATAAGCGTCGCGACGGCTGCGAACGGGTTACCGGGAAGGCCGAGAACGGTGGTGCCCGAGGAGAGTTGGGCGACGACAGTGGACCCACCGGGGCGCAGGCGCAGGCGCCGCACCAGAATCCGGGCCTCGGCACGGGTCACCGCGGCCCGCAGTTGGTCGGCGGCGCCGCCGCCGGTCGCGCCGACGATCACCAGCAGGTCGCAATCCACTGCGGCGGCGAGGACTTCGTCGAAACCGTGCGGGGTGTCGCGCAGGTGCACGCGGTCGGCGGTGCGGATGCCATACCAGGACAGCAGGTCCGGCAGGATCGGCCCGATCGAGTCCCGTGTCTGGCCCCGCTGCAGCGGACCCTCGCTGCGGATCTCGTCGCCGGTCATGGTGATGCGCGCGCGCACCGGACCGCGCACCGGCGCCGCGGTGACCTCGACGCTCGCTGCCGCGGAGACCAGCGCCGCGGTGACCGGAGTCCCCTCGGGCGCAACGAGATCGCCGAGTTCGCGGTCTTCGCCGCGGCGGCGGATGTCGTCGCGGAGGGGAGTGCCCGGCAGCCGATAAAGAATGTCGTCGGCGACGCGGACGAACTCATCGCGGAGCACACCGGTGGTGCCGTCCGGTACGTGCGCGCCGGTGGCGATCCGCAGCGCCTCGCCGGACAGCAGCCCGACCGGACGCCGTCCGCCTGCGAAGCCGACATCGCGCCGCAGGCGCCACGGCCCGTCGCCAGACACCGCGTAGCCGTCCATCGCGGACACATCGAAGCGAGGCAGCGGCCCGGCCGCCATCAGCGGGCCCGCGAGGGCGGCGCCGCGCACCGACCGTAGGTCGGCCTCGTAGGCGGTGAGCCGGGTGAGTGCGCCGCGCAGGATGTTTCGCGCCTCGTCGAGATCCATGGGTAGCTGCTGGCGCGGCGTTTCGACCGCGGCCCTGGCCTGCCGCACCTGCTCCTCGGTGTCACAGTCGGCGACCCCGGGCAGTGCGATGATCGCCGAGTCGTCCGGAACCAACGCCTTCATCGGCTGATTGATCAGCGAGTCCAGCCGGTCCAATGCGGCCACCAGCGCGGACCTCCGCCACACGCCGATCAGGTACTGCGGACGTCCTGACTCGTCGGCCGCGAACACCGCGTCCGCGCCGGATTCCGTGGCGTGCCTCGCGAGTTCGACGACCGTCTGTCCCGACAGGAACGGCAGATCGGCTGCGAGCACCACCACCAGCGGCGCGGCCGACCCGAGGGCGCGCAGTCCCGCGCCGATCGCCGACACCGGCCCAGACCCCGGTGGCACTTCCCTGACCTGCCTGATCTGGGGGGACAGCTCGGGACGGTGCGGTCCGACCACCACGGTGTGCGTGCAGGAGGCTACGGCGGCCAGCGCCGCCTCGAGCATGGAGCGGCCGCCGATGATGATCGCGGGTTTGTCCACGCCGCCCATCCGGCTGGCCCGGCCGCCCGCGAGCACGATCGCGTCGGCGGCCGTCACACGCCACGACCTCGAGCTAGGTGCACCATGGCGGACATGCTAATTCGTCGTTACCGGAAAGCCCGGCAGTGGACGGCGTGGATCACGTGGTCGACCAGTCGCGGGCGAGTCGCCGCAGGCGGAACTCGTTGGTCTCCGGATCGGCGAGCGCAAGGTAGTCCGCAGCGCCGGAATCCGCGGCGGTCGGCTCGCGCGGAGTCGCACCGGCGGCGCGGAGCCGGGCCACCTCCGCGGGCTGGTCATCGGCGGGAAACGAGGTGAGATCCAGGTGCAGCCTGGTTCGACCGGACCTGTGATCAGGTGTGCGCACGAACTCCAGCCAGGAGCCGAGGCCGGTCGCCGAACGCAGCCCGGCCACCCGCGCATCGTGGTGCGTGACCGGCCAGCCGGAGGCGGCCGACCAGAATTCGGCGAGCCGCACCGGGTCGCGCGTGTCGACCACGATGGCCGCCACGGCGCCCGTGTCCACGTACTCCTCCCTCGGCTCCAGCACGCAGAACTCGTTGCCCTCGGGATCGGCGAGCACTACCCATGGCACCGCGCCCTGGCCGATGTCGACGGGGTGCGCACCGAGCGCCAGTGCCCGGTCCACCTGGGTGCGCTGATGATCGATCGAGCGGCTGGCCAGATCGAGGTGCATGCGGTTCTTGCCGCTCTTCGCCCGCGCGGCAGGCAGGAAGGCGAGGGCGATGTCGACGCCGTCGGGATCGGGTGCCGCGACGTCCACTTCGTCGGGGCGGTCGAGGGTTACAGCCCAGCCGAGCAGCGCGGCCCAGAAGTCCGCGACGAACCGCGGCTGGTCGGTGTCGAACACGACACATGCCAGGCGGGTGGACATGAAATCAACCGTACTGGGCGCGTGCCCGGCCCGGAGGTCTTTCGAATCAGCGCGCGGCAAGGAACGGAAAGCGTGCGGCGCGCAGATCCACTCGCCCGTCTCGGATCGGCACGCCCTCCTCGGCGAGCAGTCCCAGCTGGCGGCCGGCCAAGTGTGCGGCGGGCTTGCCGCCCGCGCCGATCACCCGGTGCCAGGGCAGGTCGGCGGCGTCGGTGCGCATGATCCAGCCCACCGTGCGTGCGGTGGATAGCCCCACCGCCGCGGCGATGTCGCCGTAGGTGGCCACCCGGCCCGCCGGGATCGAAGCAACCAGGGCGCGCACCTGCTCGACCTGGGCATCGGTGGTGGGCATCCGATCAGAGTACTGAGCGCACGAGTTCGCCGGTCTCGGCCGGATGTGCCTGGGCGACCATGTGATCGCAATTCCATTCGTGCACGGCCAGGTTCTCGCCCATGCGCGCGGTGAGCGCCGCACGGAACTCCGGCGTGACGAAGGACGGGTCGACCTTCATCGCCTGCACCAGCACCGTCGGCAGGTCGGCGGGCGGCAACACCCAGTGGCGTGCCAGCTCGCCCCAGTAGGAGTTGATCGCGGGCAGGCTCATCCGCCACCCGAAACGTCCGTCCGCGGTGGGCAGCAGATGCTCGGTGAGTTCGGCCTCCAGCAGGCGTGGCTCCACGTCGCCCCAGCCGGTGTCCAGCTTGTCCTGACGGGCCTCCTCGACGCTGTCGTAGTCGGCCGAGACCAGTGTGGACAGCGCGATCTCGTTGAGCAACTCCGGTGCCAGTGCGATGGCCGGGTCGAGCAGCACCAGCGAGCGCACCAGGTCCGGATGCCGATGGGCGAGATGCAGCGCACACGCGCCGCCGAACGAGTGCGCGACCACCACCACCGGTCCGTCGGCCTCCGCGGCGAGCAGCTCGACCAGGTCCGCGACGATGGTCTCGAAGTTCCACGGCGGCAGCGGCGTCGAGTGACCGTGTCCGCGCAGGTCGGGGGCGAGAATACGGACATCGGGCAGGTGCCGGGTGGCCAGGTCTTCCCAGCGTTTGCCATGGCCGGTCACGCCGTGCAGGGCGAGCACCACCGGTCGGGTCGTCGGACCGAACCGGTGGACATTCAATACAGACACCGGTCCATTTTGACCTGCGCGGGAATCGGGCGCAGGGCGAGTCGCGCGGAGCGGCGTGCCGGCGTGTCGGTCGTGTCTGTTGCAATAGCCCGCGTGGTGCGATCGGATGGCGCGGTGCGACTTGTTCGCCGGAAAGTGGTGGCGCCCCGGCCGCGGGCATGGGATGCCGACGTTCGCGCGCTGGTGGACGCCTCGGCCGAGGCTGGGCCGACCCGTTCGGGTTGGCGGCCCTGGCAGGTGCTCGGCGGACCGGGCACGGGCAAGACGGCCCTGCTCGTCGACGTCGCCGCCGCGCGCATCGCGGCCGGGGCCGACCCCGAATCGGTGCTGGTGCTCGCCCATTCGAAACAGGCGGCGAGCGCCGCACGCGATGCCGTGACGGCGCGGTTGTCCGGGCCGGAACCCGGCGCCGAGGGCGGAGTGCCCGGCGCTACCCGTGAGCCGCTGGTTCGCACGCTGCACTCGTATGCCTTCTCGGTCCTGCGCAGGCACGCCACGGCGCACGGCAACCCGCCGCCACGGTTGCTGACCGGTGCCGAGCAGGACGCGGTGCTGCGCGAGATGCTGCGTGGTGACCTGGCCGACATTGCCGAGGGCGCGCCCGGACTGTGGCCGGAGCGGTTGCGTCCCGCGCTCGCGCTCGGTGGGTTCGCCGAGCAGTTGCGTGACCTCATGCTCCGGGCCACCGAGCGCGGTATCGGGCCGGAGGATCTGGTGCGGCTCGGGCGCGAGCATGCCAAGCCGGAATGGGTGGCGGCGGGCAGGTTCGCCATCCGCTACGAGCAGACCATGCTGCTGCGCTGGTCGGTCGGCGTGGAGGCGCCGGAGGCGACGGCGCCCGCGCTGGATGCCGCCGAACTGGTCGGCGCGGCGCTGGACGCGCTGGCCGCCGACCCGAATCTGCTTGCCGCGGAACGCGCCAGGATCAGGTACCTGCTGGTCGACGACGCACAGCACCTCGACCCGCAAGCGGCGATCCTGGTCAAGGTGATCGGGCACAGCGCGCGGACCACGGTGATCGCGGGCGATCCCGATCAGGCCGTCTTCGCCTTCCGTGGCGCCGACGCTCGCTTCCTCGCCGACCTGGACGCACCGGACGGCCAGCGCATCGTCCTACGAGACAACCATCGTTTCAGCGGCCAGGTGCGGCTCGCGGTCGCGCGCATCGCGGCACGCCTGCCCGGCGCGGCACCGCAGCGCCTTCCTGTCCCGCGTCACGCGATCGAACCGGACGACGATGGCACCGAGGTGCGGGTCCGCGTGCTCGCCACCCCCGCGAAGGAGGCCGCACTCATCGCCGACCATCTGCGCCGCGCGCACCTCACCGCCGGGGTGCCGTGGTCGCGGATGGCGGTGATCGTCCGTTCGGTGCCGCTGTCGCTGGCGCCGCTGCGGCGCGCGCTGCTCGCGGCGGGTGTGCCGGTGCAGCAGCCCGCGCTCGATACGCCGCTGGCGCGCAGGCGCGGCGCGGCCTGGATGTTGCTGTCGCTGCGCGCGGTGCTGGCCGGGGAGGCGACGCGCAGGCACGGCGCGGAACCGGATTTCGAGCTGGAGGACGCACTCGATTTGCTGGCCGGGCCGCTCGGCGGCGCCGACCAGATCGCATTGCGCCGATTGCGACGTGGCGTCCGGCGCGCGGTGCTGGAGTTGGAACGCAACAGGTCCAAGGACACACCGATCTCTGACGGGGCTCGATCCACGAGCGACGAACAGCCGCCGGATCGCAGCGGCGAGATCGACCGCCCCTCCGCGCAGGTACTGCGCGACCTGCTGATCGGGTCCGGCGACCTGGCGATCTTGGACAGGCTCACGGAGGTCGAGGCGGCGCCGCTGCGCCGGGTGCTCGACGCGCTGGACCGGGCGCGTAAGGCGCGCAGGAGCGGCGCGGGCCTGGAGGACGTGCTGTGGGCGCTGTGGACCGGTTCCCGGCTGGAGCGGCGCTGGGTGGCGCAATCCGAGCGCGGCGGCGCGGTCGGCATGCAGGCCGACCGCGATCTGGACGCGGCAGTCGGACTGTTCGACGCAGCCGCCGCCTATGTCGACCGGTTGCCGCGGGCAAGTATCGAAGGTTTCGTCGATTACCTGCTCCAACAGGAGATCCCGAACGACGCCGCACCGCGCACCGCCCCAGGTGCGGCGGTGGCACTGCTGAGCGCGCACGCCGCCGCGGGCCGGGAATGGGATGTGGTCGCGGTCGCGGCGGTGCAGGAAGGGATCTGGCCCAACCCGCGGTCGCGCGGCACCCTCCTGCACACCGAGGACCTGGTCGACCTCACCGCGGGCGTGATCGATGCGGGGGAGCGGGTGAGCCGCGCGGCTCCGATCCTCGCCGAGGAGCGCAGGTTGCTGCTAGTCGCGTGTAGCCGCGCCCGCCGGTCTCTGCTCGTGACCGCCGTGGAGTCGGTGTCCGGCGAACGGGATCTGGTGCCGTCGCGGTTCCTCACCGAGTTGCTCGGGCACGACGACGCCAGCGAGCCCGGCGCGCTTCCGGTCGTCGATCCCGGCCGCGCCCTGGTGATGCACTCGCTGGTGGCCGAATTGCGCGGCGTGGTCTGCGATCCCCAGGCCGACCCGCAGCGCAGGCGGCGCGCCGCGCACCAGCTGGCGCGGCTCGCGGACGCGGGCGTGCGTGGCACCCACCCCGACGACTGGTACGGCATCGCGGAACTGAGCTCGCAGCGGCCGCTGTGGGCCGAAGACGAAGGCGCGGTGGGCCTTTCGCCCTCCACCGTCGAGCTGCTGCGGACTTGCCCGCTGCGCTGGGCGCTGGAACGCCACGGCGGCACCGACGGCGACAATCCGCATGCCGTGAAGGGCAACCTGGTGCACACGCTGGTGCAGGCGCTCGCGGGCAAAGTGCCCGAGGCGCAGGTGCGCGCGGCGCTGGACCACGCATGGCGGGCGGTGGATCCCGGTTCGGGCTGGCACTCCCGGCAGGAGCTGCGCCGCACCGAGGCAATGCTGGAGACGTTCATGGCGTGGGTAAGCAACACCCGCGGCGAACTCACCCAGGCCGGTGTCGAGGTTCCGGTCGACTGCGTGCTGCCTGCCCGGACCGAAGACGAACGCGCCGTGCGGATCCGGGGCCGCATCGACCGGCTGGAGCGAGATGCGTTGGGGCGCTTCGTGATCGTGGATGTGAAGACCGGAAAGTCGCCGATCACCAAGCAGGCCGCCGTCGATCATGCCCAGTTGGCGACCTATCAGGTGGCGGCGGCAACGGGAGCTCTCGACACGCCGGCCGAATCCGAAGCCACGGGCGGACCCGAACCGATCGGCGAGCCCGGCGGAGCCCGCTTGGTGTACGTCGCCAAACCGAGCAGCAAGGAGGGCGCGGCTCAGCGTATGCAGCCCGCGCTGGATGCCGAGGCGCTCGACAAGTGGCGCACGACGATTCACGAAGCCGCAGCGGCCACCCAGGGTCCGAGCTATGTCGCCATGCGCAACGACGGCTGCCGCCACTGCGCGGTGGCCGGCAGCTGCCCCGTGCAGGATCGCGGAAGGCAGGTGACCGACGAGTGAGCGAGCGAACCATGGGCACGGCCGAGTTCTCGATCATGCCGGAGCTGAGCGTCAGCGAGGCGCGGGCATGAGTGAGCCGGGCGCCGCACCCTCGAACCCGGCGCTGCGTATCGTCGGCGAGGCGTGGCCGTGACCGACCGGGTGACACCGCACCGGCTGGCGGAAGCGCTCGGCTTGCCCCCGCCGACCGATGAGCAGGCCGCCGTGATCGCGGCTCCGCCGGGCCCGACCCTGGTGGTCGCGGGCGCGGGCGCGGGCAAGACCGAGACGATGGCCGCACGCGTGGTGTGGATGGTCGCGAACCGGCTCGTGCTGCCCGACGAGGTACTCGGACTGACCTTCACGCGTAAGGCCGCGCAGCAGTTGACCGCCCGCATTCGTACCCGGCTCGCCCGGCTCGCCGGTGCACCGCTGCTGCGCGAACTCGACGCGACCGGACAGTTGCGAGCCCAGCTGGCCGGAGCGGAACCGGAGATCAGCACCTATCACTCGTATGCGGGCAGGCTGCTCACCGAGCACGGGCTGCTGCTTCCGGTGGAACCCTCCGCGACGCTGCTCACCGAGACCCAGCTCTGGCAGCTGGCTCACCAGGTCGTCCGCGGTTGGGATGGCGATCTGGACACCGATCGCACGCCGGTGTCGGTCACCGAGGCGGTGCTCGCGTTGTCCGGTCAGCTGGCCGAGCACTTGGTGGAGGCCGAGGAGTTGGCCGAGGCGCACACCGAACTGGCGAAGCTGGTGCACACGCTGCCCGCGGGTCCACGCCAGCGCGGCGGGCCCAGTCAGGCACTATTGAATATTCTGCAGGTGCAGCGCGAACGAGTCGCCCTGCTTCCGCTGGTGCAGCAGCTCGCCGATGCGCTGCGCCGCCGCGGAGCACTGGATTTCGGCGCGCAGATGTCGCTCGCGGCGCGGCTGGCCGCCGAGTATCCCGAAGTCGCCGCCGCGGAGCGTGCCCGTTTTCGGCTGGTCCTGCTCGACGAATATCAGGACACCGGCCATGCCCAGCGGGTGCTGCTGGCCGCGCTGTTCGGCGGAGCCCCGGAGTCGGCGACGGACCACGAGCCCGGGTCCGCGTCACCGGAGTCCATGCCCGAGCACGGGCCCACCCGCCCTGGCCGACACGACCGGTACACGGACCCGCCGTCGCAGCACGCCGTAGCGCACCCGCATTCGTCGACGGGGGACGCGTCGTCGCCGCGCGCCGGTGCAGACCACCCGCACCCGGACCCCCTGATGCGAGAGGTGCAGTCACCACACGCTGGTGCACACGACCTGCACTTCGATCCACCGACGCGGGCCTGGCCATCGCCGCGTGCCGGTGCACACGACCGAATCTCTGGTTCGTCTGGAGGCGGCGAGTCGCGCACGGGACAGCGTCTCGCGGTGACCGCCGTCGGCGACCCGATGCAGTCGATCTACGGCTGGCGCGGCGCGTCAGCGGCGAACCTGCCCCGCTTCGCCACCGACTTCCCCCGCGCGCCCGGTGTTCCCGCCCCGACGCTGCCGCTGCTGACCAGCTGGCGCAACCCGCCCGAGGCGCTGGCGCTGGCGAACCTGGTCGCGGAACCATTGCGCCGCACAGCGATCGAGGCAGGCGGTGTGACCGTCGACGCGTTGCGCGCCAAACCCGACGCGGGACCGGGTGTCGTGGCCTTGGCGCTGACCGGAACTGTCGCCGAGGAACGTGAGTGGGTGGCCGAGCGGATTGCCGTGGAATGGTCGGCCCGGCGTACGGCGGGACAGGAGCCGCCGACGTCGGCGGTGCTGGTGCGCCGCAATGCCGATGCCGCACCGCTCGCGGAAGCGCTCCGCGAGCAAGGACTTCCGGTGGAGATCGTCGGACTCGGCGGTCTGCTGGCAACGCCGGAGGTCGCCGACATCGTCGCGACCCTGCGTTTAGTCGCCGAACCCGGCGCGGGCAGCGCCGCCATGCGCGTGCTGACCGGCGCTCGCTGGCGCATCGGCGTCGCCGACATCGCGGCACTCGCCCGCCGAGCCCGAGACTTGTCGATCAGGCGCCCCGCGCAGGAGAACACGGCCGAGATCGCCGACAGCGTCGCACTCGACGCCGCGCTTCGTGAGGTGGCTCCGGAACCCGCGGAACAAGCGGGCCTTGCGGACGCGATCGCCGATCCCGGTCCGGCGGAGCAGTATTCGGCGGCCGGTTTCGCCCGACTCGAAGCGCTGGGGCGTGAGTTGGCCGCGCTGCGCGAGCGTAGCGGGCAGCCGTTGGCGGAATTGGTCGCGGATGTCGAACGCACCATCGGTGTGGGTGTGGAGACTCAGGCGCGCCGAGCGATGGCGGGTACCGGCGCGGGGCGCGAGCACCTGGACGCGTTCGCCGAGGTGGTTGCCGGATACGCCGCCGACACCGGAGCCTCACTGGGTGGGCTGCTCGCGTTCCTCACCGCCGCGGAGGAGGTCGAGAACGGGCTGCAGCCGGGAGAAGTGGAGGTCGCCCGGGATCGGGTGCAGGTGCTGACCGTACACGCTGCCAAGGGCCTGGAATGGGCGGTCGTCGCGGTTCCGCATGTGGTGGACGGCGTGTTCCCGTCGAAAGGAGGTTCCGGCACGTGGCTCGGCGCGCTCGCCGAGCTGCCTACTACGCTGCGTGGCGACCGCAAACAGGACGACGCGGCCGAGGGCGTCCCGGTTCTCGATCTGACCGACCTCTACGACCGCGCCGACCTCGAACGGGCGATCAAAGCGCATAAGGAGGCGCTGGAGCGCCGCCGGATCGACGAGGAGCGCCGACTGTTCTATGTCGCGCTCACCAGAACTGAACGTGTCCTCCTCGTTTCGGCCCACCATTGGGCCGAAACCGGAACCTCGCCGAAGGGGCCTTCGGACTTTCTTCTGGAGCTGAAGCGCGCGGGCGAAGCCCCCGACAGTCCGGCGAACGGCGCCCTGGCGATCGACCGCTGGGACGACCCGCCCGCCGCCGACGCCGTCAACCCTTTCACGGACAACCCCGCCACCGCGCACTGGCCGCGCGATCCGCTGGGCGTCCGGCGTGACCCCATCGAGCAGGGCGCCGCGCTGGTTCGCACGGCCCTTGCCGAGCTTCGGGCCCGCCCGGCTTCCGCGACGCAAGCCACAGCACACGAACCAGACGCGCACAGCACCGCCACGGCCCGCCGCGCCGAGGAACTCACCCTCGATTTCGACCTCGTTCCGACGTCGACCATTGACGACATAGCGGCAGACCAGGAAGATCACGGTCGCATCGGCGGCCCCGAGCATTACCCGCCCGACGACGAGTTCCCCCCGGACCCGATGGACGAGTTCGCCGACGTTCCCCATTTCGACTCCGCAAGGGAATACACCGACCCGCACGCGGATCTCGAGCACGATTACGGCGAGGCCGTGCCGCCGGACCCGGTCGAGGAGTACCTGTCGGCCGACGATCATGCCTTCGATCCGCGCTTCGTGCTCCCGCCCGATGACCCGGACGACCCCGAGGGCTGGGCCGCCGACGTCGACGCCCTGCTCGCCGAACATCAGGCGGCCGCTGCCGCCGCCGAAACGGTCGAGCTTCCCGGCCAGATCGCGGCGACAGCACTGGTCGAACTGCGCGCCGACCCGGCGAAACTCGCCGCGCGCCTTCGCCGCCCGCTGCCTTATCCGCCGAATCCGTTGGCGCGCCGCGGCACCGCGTTCCACGCCTGGGTGCAGCGGTGGTTCGGTGCCAGCCGTCTGCTCGGCCTGGACGAACTGCCCAGCGCGGCCGACGGCGGCGCGGCCGACGCGGGCCTGGATGCCGAGCTGACCGCGATGCAGGACGTGTTCCTCGACTCGCCATGGGCGAATCGCAGCCCGATCGAGGTCGAGGTCCCGTTCGAAACTTCGATCGCGGGCACCGTGATCCGCGGGCGGATCGACGCGGTGTTCGCCGAACCGGGCGGCGGCTGGGTCGTGGTCGACTGGAAGACCGGCGCCGAGCCGACCGCCGCCGAGGAACCCGCGGTCGCCATGCAGCTTGCCGTCTACCGCCTGGCCTGGGCTCGGCTGATGGCCGCGCGGGAGGGCCGGTCCGAGCAGGAGATGCTGGATCGGATCGGTGCCGCGTTCCACTACGTGCGCACCGGGCGCACCATCGCGCCCGCGACGCTGGCCGGTCCGGACGAACTGGCCGAGCTGATCAGGAGCATCGCCCGTGTTTGATTGCAGCGCCTACGGCGCTGCGTGTTCGCGGCCCCTGAGCCGGGCCGCGAACGGGCGATCCTCGGTCTCGCTCCGCTCGAAACCGAGGCTGGGCCCAGCGTTCTGCATTTCGTGTGGCCCGAGCCAGAAGGGGGCCGCGAACACGCAGTGCCGTAGGCGCTGCAAAGATAAACACTGTGCCGGAGGGACGAGGAATGTATGACCGACACGTGCGACGATAGGACGGGTGCGTTCGGTGTTCGGTGACCGATCACGCGGCCTCGAGCTGTCGAGCCGCCCACACTTCGCATTGGTCGGCGTGCTGCGCATCCCCGAAATCCAGACCAGTCCATGGATTTCGCTGACCCGGCGGGTGGTGTTCGCGGTCAGTCTGCTGTTTCTGGCCGCGCTGGTGGTGTATCTCGGTCGCCACGGATACCACGACAATTCGGGCGACGAACTGTCATTCCTGGACGCGTTCTATTACGCGACTGTGTCGCTGTCGACCACCGGATACGGTGATATCGCCCCCGTGACGGCCGAAGCGCGGCTGGCGAACATCATCATCATCACCCCGCTGCGCATCCTGTTCCTCATCGTGCTGGTCGGCACCACGCTCGGCGTGCTGACGGAACGCTCCCGGCAGGCTTTCAAGATTCAGCGATGGAGGCACAGCGTGCGCAATCACACCGTGGTCGTCGGATACGGCACGAAAGGACGGACCGCGATCGACGCCATGCTCGGTGACGGTGTGCATCCGGCCGACATCGTCGTGGTCGACACCGATGTCATCGTGTTGGAGGCGGCCGCGAACGCCGGACTGGTCACGGTGCACGGGTCGGCCACCCAGTCCGACGTGCAGCGGCTGGCCGGTGTGCAGAACGCCGCCGCGGTCGTGGTCGCCACCAACCGCGACGACACCGCCGTGCTGGTCACTCTGACCGCCCGTGAGCTGAACAAGGCCGCCAAGATCGTGGTCGCGATCCGGGAGGCGGAGAACACCCACCTGGTGCGGCAGTCCGGCGCCGACTCGGTGGTGGTGTCGTCCGAGACCGCGGGCCGGTTGCTCGGTATCGCGACGACCACGCCGACCGTGGTGGAGGTGATGGAGGACCTGCTCACTCCCGAGCACGGCTTCGCGGTCGCCGAACGCGAGGTGGAGCCGTCCGAGATCGGGGGTTCGCCACGGCATCTCAGCGACATCGTGCTCGGGGTGGTGCGCGAAGGGGTGTTGGTGCGTGTCGGCGAGCCTGAGGTCGACGCGATCGAGCCAGGCGACAAACTGTTGTACATCCGCAGGGTGGGCAAGTGACACCGGCACGAACGGGCGGGTAACTCGGGCGCGATAGTCTCGAAGCGTGCCCGCATTTCAACTCGATGGTGTTCCGCTGCTGTCCCGCTCCGTGATCGACCGAGCCGAGGAGATCCGGGGCGACGCCCAGGCACTGAAGGAAGGCTGGGACCAGGCGAGATTGCTGCGGGTCAACCGGCGCGGGCAGGTGCGCTTCGATAGCGGCGCCCTGGTCATGGAGGCGGCTGTAAAGTTGTCCGCCGAGCCCAGCCCCGCCGCGGTGTTCCTGGGTGTCGAGAACGGCATCCACCTGTGGGCGGTGCGCGATCCGGAACTCGAGGGCGCGCTGACGGATCTGCGCGCGCTGGCGGGCGGCAGTATCGACGATCGCACCGCGGCGTTGCTCTCCACCGCGAACGCGCTGCTGAACTGGCACGACAAGGCTACATTCAACGGCGCGGACGGCGCGCTGACGGCCTCGTCCAAGGCCGGATGGTCGCGGATCACCGAGAGCGGCTACGAGGAGTTCCCGCGCATCGATCCCGCGGTGATCTGCCTGATCCACGACGGCGGCGAGCGGGTGCTACTCGCCCGGCAGCACAGCTGGCCCAAGTCGCTGTTCTCGCTGCTCGCCGGGTTCGTCGAGGCGGGCGAGTCGCTGGAACGCTGCGTCGAGCGGGAGATGCGCGAGGAAGTCGGCCTCGACGTGCGCGAGATCAGTTACCTGGGCAGCCAGCCGTGGCCGTTCCCGCGGTCGCTGATGGTCGGCTTCGCCGCGGTCGCCGATCCCGATCAGCCGCTGGCCTTCTCCGACGGAGAGATCGCCGAGGCCCACTGGTTCACCCGCGCCGAGGTGCGCGAAGCCCTGGCCGTGGGGGACTGGTCGACGCAGGGCGACGGCCAGCGGCTGCTGCTGCCGGGCTCGATCTCCATCGCGCGCACCATCGTCGAATCCTGGGCTGCGATCGGCTGAGCCACCGCACGGGCTGTGCGGCCCGCGCGGAATGGTCAGGACAGCGTGGCGAGCGTCTGCTTGACGGCCGCCAGCGACGGGTTCGTCGCGGTGGAACCGTCGGCGAACTTCACCGTCGGCACCACGTGGTTGCCGCCGTTGACGCTGCCGACGAACTCGGCCGACGCCGGATCTTGCTCGATATCGATTTCGACATAGCTGATTCCGGCCTCGTCCAGCTGCTTCTTCAGCCTGCGGCAGTAGCCGCACCAGGTGGTCGAGTACATCGTCAGGTCATGGTTCGCGTCAGTCACGAACCATGCAACGTTGGACGACCGCTCACTGTTCCAACTCGAACTTCCTCTCCGCTTGCGCCAATTTTAGTAAGCGCACATACTAAAGTGATGACGATCATCGCCACCGCGCGCACCACCTCCACCGCACCGCCCGCCGCATTCTTCGCACGCTGGGCCGATGTGGCCACCTGGCCGGAATGGAATACCGACATCGAGTGGGTGCGCTCGAGCGGCCCGTTCGCCGAGGGCTCGACCGGGACATTGAAGCCGAAAGGCGGCCCGAAGGTCGAGTTCGTCATCGAGCGCCTCACCGATTCGGAGTTCGTCGACGTCTCGAAACTGTTCGGTGCACGACTGACCTTCGCCCACGAGGTCGGCGTCACAGCCGGCCGCACCGTGGTGACGGTGCGGGTTTCGATCGACGGGCCGCTGCGCTCGCTGTGGAAGAAAATCCTCGGCGCCGATCTGGCAAGGTCCGTGCAGCCCGACCTCGACGCACTGGTCTCCGTCGTCGAGGGGATGAAGGCGTGAGGTACTGGTTGGGTGTCGTGTCCCGCGAACACGTCCTGCGCGGTGTGCGGCTCGGCATCGCGCAGGCCAACCACGGCAAACGCTCGGCGGTGGAGCGGATGCGGCCCGGCGACGGCCTGGTCTATTACTCGCCGCGCGAAGGCATGCGGGCAGGTGCGCCGGTGCGCTCGTTCACCGCGATCGGCACCATCGACGACCGGCCGGTTTGGCAGGCCGACCCGCAGGACGACGGCTGCTTCCAGCCGTGGCGCCGGTCGGTCAGCTATCGCGCCGGGGCACGGGAAATCCCGATCGAGGCGCTGCGCGCGGATCTGGACCTCACCAGCGTGCCGAACTGGGGCGTGGTGCTGCGCCGTGGCTTGGTAGAACTCAGCGCGCACGACTACGCGCTGATCGCGCGGGCAATGCGGGACGAGTGAGGGAGGCCGATGCACGAGGGAGCACTGGATGCCGGACTGCGCACCAGATTTCGCGAGGCCGACGAGAGTCCTGGCCTATTGCTGTGGCAGGTGACCAACCGGTGGCAGGCCGCACAGCGGGCGGCGCTGGCCCCGTTCGACCTGACGCACGTGCAGTTCGTGCTCCTCGCCTCGCTGACCTACCTCGCGGACCGGCGCGACGATCCGGTGCGACAGCGTGACCTGGCCGAGCACGCCGCCACCGACCCGATGATGACCTCCCAGGTACTGCGCACGCTCGAACAGAAGGGTCTGCTCGAGCGCCGCGACCATCCGGGCGATCGCCGGGCGAAAGCGCTCGTTCCCACCCAAGCCGGTGCGGTGCTGGTGAATCGGGCGATAGTCGCAGTCGAATCCTGCGACCAGGAATTCTTCGGACCGCTCGGCTCGAACGGTGACGCATTCTCCGATGCCCTGCGGTTGCTGCGCGACCGCGGCGTGCACTGACCCGACCACGCTGAGCGAGTGCACAAGGCCTCGGTCCGGCGTAGGGAGAATACCGCAGTGGTGAGCCGGCCGATGTCCGCGATGACGCCGCTCGCCACGGCGTGTGTCGGTGGGCGCTGTCATGATGGACCGCGTGCCCGCACTCGACCTCGCCGACCTCGATCCCGAGCAGGCCGCCGCCGCGCGAGCGCCGCGCGGTCCGGTGTGCGTGCTCGCGGGCGCGGGCACGGGCAAGACCAGGACCATCACCCACCGCATCGCCTATCTGGTGTCGGAAGGGCATGTCAAGGCCGACCAGGTGCTCGCGGTGACCTTCACCGCGCGCGCGGCGGGGGAGTTGCGCGGTCGCCTGCGCGCGCTCGGTCTTGGTGGCGACGCGACTCAGGTGCAGGCGCGGACCTTCCACGCGGCCGCGCTGCGGCAGCTCAAATACTTCTGGCCGCAGATCGTCGGAGACGTGCCATGGCGGCTCATCGACGGCAAGTTCCCGATCGTCGCGCAGGCGGCGAACCGGGCTGGTCTATCCAGCGGCACCGACAGCGTCCGTGACCTGCTGAGCGAAATCGAATGGGCGAAGGCCTCGCTCATCGCGCCGGAGGACTACGCGGCCGCGGTCGCCAAGCACCGCCGTGAAACTCCGTACGACGCGATGCGAGTGGCCGACGTCTACGCGGGCTACGAGAAGCTCAAGGCGACGCCGGACGGGCTACTGCTCGATTTCGATGATCTGCTGCTACACACCGCCGCCGCGCTGGAGGACTATCCGGCTGTTGCCGACGAATTCCGCGGCCGCTACCGCAGTTTCGTGGTCGACGAGTACCAGGACGTTACGCCGCTTCAGCAGCGAGTGCTCGACGCTTGGCTGGGTGACCGCGACGATCTCACCGTGGTCGGCGATGCCAACCAGACGATCTATTCGTTCACCGGCGCCACCCCCAGCTATCTGCTCGACTTCTCCCGCCGCTTCCCCGAAGCCACCGTGGTCCGCTTGGAACGCGACTATCGCTCGACTCCGCAGGTGGTGTCGCTGGCCAACCGCGTGATCGGAGTGGCGCGCGGCCGCATCGCGGGCACCAGGCTGCAGCTGATCGGCCGGCGGGCCGACGGACCGGAGCCGACGTTCGCCGAGTACGACGACGGTCCCGCCGAGGCCGCCGCGGTGGCGAAGGCGATCGAGCGGTTGATCGACGGCGGTACGCCCGCCGCGGAAATCGCCGTGCTGTATCGCATCAACGCCCAGTCGGAGGGCTACGAGCAGGCGCTCACCGAACGCGGCATCCCGTACCAGGTGCGCGGCGGCGAGGGTTTCTTCGCGCGGGCCGAAGTCAGGCAGGCTGTGCAGGCGTTGCGGCAGGCCACCGCCCGTGACGATCTGCCCGACCAGGCGCGCAGCGGCACCGCCCTGGTCTCGCTGGTCCGTGCGGTACTGGCCCCGCTCGGCCTGACCGCCACCGAGCCTGTGGGCGCTCAGGCGCGGGAACGTTGGTCCTCGCTGGTTGCTCTGGTGCGCCTGACCGAGGAGTTGGTCGGCCACGACGACCGGCTCGATCTGACCGGGCTGTTGCGCGAACTCGCCGCCCGAGCAGAGGCCAGGCACGCACCGACGGTGCAGGGGGTCACGCTGGCTTCGTTACACGCCGCCAAAGGCTTGGAGTGGGACGCGGTGTTCCTCGTCGGCCTGTCCGACGGCACCCTGCCGATCGGGCACGTCCTCGCCGACGACGGGTCGGTCGCCGACGAGGCCGCGCTGGAGGAGGAGCGGCGCCTGCTTTATGTCGGCGTTACCAGGGCGCGTGAGCAGCTGCGGCTGTCCTGGGCGCTGGCGAGGAACGAGGGTGGCAGGCGCACCCGGCGGCGCTCGCGGTTCCTCAACGGCCTCGTCCCCGACAACTCGCCCGCCTCACGCGTCGCGGCGCCGGTCACCACGTCGAACGGTATCCGCCCGACCTGCCGAGTGTGTGCCAAGCCGCTGATCGGCACCTACGCGACCATGCTCGGCCGCTGCCGCCGCTGCCCGGCGGAGCTGGACGCGGAACTGCTTGTCGCACTTCAGGAGTGGCGCGCGGAGAAGGCGGAAGCGTTGCGGGTGCGGGAATTCGTGGTATTCACCGACACCACGCTCACCGCGATCGCCGAACAACTACCCGCCGATGACGCCGCGCTGGCCGCGATTCCGGGCATCGGTGCGAAGAAGCTCGACCAGTACGGCGCCGAGGTTCTCGCGATCGTCGCGTCCCGGCTCCGATCTAGATCACAAAACCGCAGGTAGAAAATAGGTTGTCGCCGTAGGCGAACTTGCATATGGTGGGAGTCACGCACTGGGAGGTCATCTCGGCGCGCACCGTTACCGAAACACCACGAGTACAGGAGGGAGGCAGAGCAATGGACAACATCGTGAACTTCAACGCCTATGGCTTTGCGGTCAATGCGCCCATGGCGGCCTCCCGGGGGATCCTCGCCTTGCAGGGGATCGGTCTGTCCTGCATCAGTGCGTTCGGCGCCTTTGGGACGCAGGTGAATTCTGCCTCCATGCATGCGCCTATCCGCACCCTCATCCAGGACAAGCCCAGCGTGGGTTGGCACCCGGCAGTTGCTCAGGCAGCAGTCGGCGCCGTCACGGATGAAGCCGGACTCGAGCCGGCGGATCCGCGGGCAGCACGCCTCCGCACCGCACACCCAGCGACCGTGATCAGGACTCGACGCAGATGTCGACTTAGGTAGGGACCTCCTCCCGACCTCCTGGCCACGGATCGCATGAAGCGAAACCGTGGCCAATATTTTTCGGCCCTTCAGCCACCGGCACCGGTTTCGCGACACAACGAAACGAACCGCTGCAAACGAGTTGAAGGAGAACGACGTGTTCACCGCACAGGGTTGGCCGCAGGCCGCTACTGACGTGACATGCCGAGCCGTGGCGTCGACTACTCGGGCCCGAGAGGTCACCAAGGTCCTGCCTTGCCGCGCTGGAGATCCGGATCTCTGGTTCGCCGAGAGCCCGGTCCAGTTGGAGCAGGCCAAGGCGCTGTGCGCGACCTGCCCGATCCGCAAGGGCTGCCTGAGCGCGGCCATGGATCGGCGTGAGCCGTGGGGTGTTTGGGGCGGTGAGATCTTCGACCAGGGGGTCGTGATCGCCCGCAAGCGCCCGCGTGGCCGTCCACGCAAGGTCGCGATCCCGGCGTGAGCGTCAGGCCCGGAGGCGGCAGCTGGCGTAACCACGTAGGGCCCCGCTCATGCCGTGATGGACACAGCGTGAGCGTCAGGCCCGGAGGCGGCAGCTGGCGTAATCACGTAGGGCCCCGCTCATGCCGTGATGGACACAGCGTGAGCGTCAGGCCCGGAGGCGGCAGCTGGCGTAATCACGTAGGGCCCCGCTCATGCCGTGATGGACACAGCATGAGCTGGGAAGTGACTTCCCTCCCTCCGGTCGATGTGCTCGATTCGGTCGGTCCCGACCCGGGCCGAGCCAACGAACGAGAAAGCAGACCAGCCGCTCACCGGTGCCCGGTGAGCGGCTCGTCTGCGTTCAACCCTCAGGAGGCGGTGCGTTCCTCACGGAATCCCGGCATCCAGGTGCGCACGAGTTGCATGAACGGCAGCTCGGCGTCCAGTTGGGCCAGGATTCCGACGGAACCGCTGAGTACCCGGAAGATCATCACGAACTCGGCTGGAAGCTGGAGTGCCCGTGCGGTTTTCATCTCGGGGCTGGAGAGGTCGGAGGCCCTGCCCGCCACCCGCTGCATCCACTTGCGGGTGAAGTGGAACGAGTCGGTCTGGATCGGGTCGGTGAACGGCCGCAAATAGTCGGCGATCTCCTGATGGGTGACGTTCCGGCCGGGAATTACCCAGCCGTGGTCGTACATCAGCTCGGTGAGTTCGGCGAAGCGCTCCTCGACCGCCAGGGCCAGCATCCGGCCGAGCACCGGTGGTAAGCCGCCGGGCATCGGCGCACATGCCCCGAAGTCGATTACGGCGAGCTTGCCGTCGGGCAGCATCATAAAGTTGCCTGGGTGAGGGTCGACGTGCAGCAGTTCGACGATCTCCGGGGCGGAGAAGTGGAACCGGCACATCAGACCTGCGACTCGATTGCGCAGCGCGCGGGTGCTCACCGGATCCTCGGCCCCCTGCGCGATGATCGCGGAAACAGCGGTGCCGTCCAACCATTCGGTGACGATCACCTTCGGAGCGCTTGCCACCACCTTCGGCACCACGATCTCGCCGTGCCCATCGAAACCCTT
Source organism: Nocardia sp. NBC_00881 (assembly GCF_045207455.1). Classification (NCBI taxonomy): domain Bacteria; kingdom Bacillati; phylum Actinomycetota; class Actinomycetes; order Mycobacteriales; family Nocardiaceae; genus Nocardia; species Nocardia sp. NBC_00881. Next base: position 4,131,074 of record NZ_CP108798.1, on the reverse strand, counting down.
GGCGAAGGCGCGCTGGTTGGCCGCCTCGTTGCGGTAGTCCAGCTCCTCCTCGGTGCGCTCGGTGATCTCGGCGAGGATCGGCTTCACATCCGAGCCCGGGATCACCGACCCGATCAGACCGGTCATCCGAGACAGCGTCTTGAGATCTGCGCGCAGCGCCTCGTCCGCGCCCGGGTACTGGACTTTCACCGCGACTGTTCGCCCGTCCGACCACACCGCTCTGTGCACTTGGCCGATGCTGGCCGACGCGGCTGGAGTGTCGTCGAATTCACGGAAGCGCCGCCGCCACTGGGTGCCGAGCTGCTGGTCGAGCACGCGGTGGACGGTCGCGGCGGGCATCGGCGGCGCGGCGGCCTGCAGCTTGGTGAGCGCCTCACGGTAGTGCTCGCCGAACTCCTCCGGGACCGCGGCCTCCATCACGCTGAGCGCCTGCCCGAACTTCATCGCGCCGCCCTTGAGTTCACCCAATATGGTGAACAACTGCTGGGCGGCCTTCTGGTTGAGTTGGGCGTTGATCGCGGACTTGTCGCCTCCGGCGAGCTTCTTGCCGAAGCCCACGGCGGCCCGCCCGGCGATGCCCAGCGGAATCTTGGCTAGTTTGGCATTCCGGGAGGCGGGACGGCGCACGATCTCAGACACGTACCCATCATGGCGGACGGACCCGTGGATTTGCCATGGCAATCTTGATCACTGCTACTTTCAGCGGTGAGACAAGCGGAAACCTGAGCACACCCACTCTGGGGGGTGGCGGGCGAATCGGCGCAACCGCCGTCATCGTGATCGGGCTCCCCGGCATCACTGCGGGAATGGTCATCGCCGGCCGCGCTCGCCGCGCGCAGTTGGCCGGCGGGAGGTTCGCTTGGGCAGACTCGGCATCAGGCGTTCGCCCCAGCGGAAAACGCGCGGCATCCGCAGGAGGCATGCGGTGCCCATCGCCGTCGCTCGACCAGATGCGAATCAAGATCCAATTCGAGCGTGGTGTCCAGGGTCTCGGGTGCCCGACGCGCCGAGCACGCCAGGATCGCCTCGAGTTCGCCGAGCGCAAGCGCCGCGGTGGCCGCGATCCCGGCCGGCGAGGCGTGTCCGACCCGCCCGAGGAGCTGGGCGGCCAGGTGCGGCCACTCGGGATCGTAGTCGCAGCGGGTCAGGTCCAGGCAGCGCAGGCAGCTGGTTTCGCCGGGCAGCACGAACGGGCCGATCAAACCGAAACCATCCCGGATGCGCAGTTGTAGATGCGGAATCCGATGCAGCACAAGGTCATTGACCAGCCTCGGGTCGGGCATCAGCGCGTCGGCGAGTACCACGAGGTCGGACCGCCACGTGCGCACCGCCGCCGCGTCGGGCGAATGGTCGCGCGAGCGGGTCGGGCGTACTCCGAGGGTGCGCAGTCCGGCCGAGACCGCGTCCGACAACGGGCCGAGCCCGTGCACACGCACCGCCCGGACCCGCCCGGCCCGGTCCTCGGGGTGGTCGAGTAGCCCGGCCTGGTCGATCACAGTGAGCAGCGCCACGGCACGCTCGGGATCGATACCGCATTCCCCGGCGCGCCAGATGATCTGCGGCTGGGTCCGCAGGCCGTCCAGCAGCCGCAGGAACGCGAGCACGGTCTCGGCGTCCATGTCCTCGGGCCCGAGCACCAGGGCGGTCTCCGGGTCCCATCCGAGCTGGACGACGCCGGAGGGGCGGGTCAGGACGGTCACCCTCGGCAGCAACCTCGGACCGCGACACATCGTTGTCATGGTGAGAAGTATGCAAACCACGTACTGTGCGACTCGCTCTAAAACCCGAGGTTATCCACAGGTTTTCGGTTATCAACAGGGCGCCTCAGGCGGACGCGCCGCCGTCCTTGCCCAGATCGGGGCCGCTGTCCCGCTGCTCGCGCTCGGCCCGCTCGCGCGCCTCGGTCTCGGCGAGTTGCGCGAGCGGATCGTCGAACGTCGTGGTCCCGCCGCCGATCACCGAGTCGATGAAGCCGGCGGGTGAGTCCAAGTCGTTCGTATCCGGCAGCAGATCGGGGTGCGCCCACACGCCGTCACGCGCGGTCATGCCCGCGTCTGTGGTGAGCCTGCGCCACAGCGCCGCCGCCTCGCGTAGTTTGCGCGGACGCAATTCCAGGCCGACCAGGGTCACGAAGGTCTGCTCGGCCGGGCCGCCGGTGGCGCGGCGCCGGCGCAGCGTCTCGGCCAGCGCGCCCGCGCCGGGCAGCCGATCGCCAACGGCGTCGGTCACCACGACCTGCACCCAGCCCTCGATCAGCGCGAGTAGCGTCTCCAGGCGCTCGAGCGCCTGCTTCTGCTCCGGCGTGTTCTGCGGTTCGAACGTGCCCTGCGCCAGGATCTCCTCGAGCTTCGAGGGATCGGCCAGCGCCATCGGGTCGATGCCCTGCGCGGCCTGCTCCAGCGCGGAGAAGTCCATGCGGATGCCGCGCGCGTAGTCCTCGACCGCGCCGAGCACCTGCGGGCGGAGCCACGGCACATGCGCGAACAGTCGCTGATGGGCCGCTTCACGCGCGGCGAGGAACACCAGGATCTCGCTCTCCGGCTGTTCGAGGCCATTACTGAACTCCGAGATCGCCGCGGGCAGCAGCGCCGCGGTGCCGGTGGGGCCCAGCGGGAGGCCGATGTCGGTGGAGGTCAGCACCTCCTTGGCAAGCTGGCCGAGCGCCTGACCGAGCTGCGAGCCGAAGGCAAGACCGCCCATCTGACCGAGCATGCCGACCATCGGCGCGGCGAACTCCCTGGCCTCCTCGGGCAGCGACGCTGTCCACATCCCGGAGATCTGTTCGGCCACCGGGTCGCACAGCCGCTGCCAGGTCGACAGGGTCTGCTCGATCCAGTCGTTGGCGGTCCACGCGACCGTCCTGGTGGCGCCCGCCGGCAGGGTGGTCGCGCCGTCCAGCCACAGTTCGGCCAGGTGCGCGGCGTCGGTCACCGCGCTCGTGGTGCTAGTCGACACCGGCGCGACGGTCGAGCCGAGCTGTTGGCGGGCCAGTCGCTTGGCGACGTCGTAGTTCACCGGCCCGGCCTGTCCCGAGCTCGGCTGCCCCATGCCGCTGAGCATCTGTCCCAGCGAGGTCAGCATCTGTCCGAGCTGTGCAGGGTCGAACCCGCTCGCGCCGGAACCACCGATCCCGAAGCCGAGCGGATCGTTCGGACCCGGACCGCTCGGCTCGTCGCCGCGCTTGCGATCATCGTCGTCGCGGTTCGAGAATCCGAAGGGGAGGTCACTCATACCCCTTACGTTACGCGTGAAGCACGGCGTTCCGACGTTCGCGCGGCGCGAAACCGGAGGACGCGCGCGACGGCGAAATGGCCGCCTCCGCCGCCCGCGACGGCGATGATCACTACTGTGGTCCAGGTGAATCGTCGGATCCTCACTCTTGTGGCCGCCCTGATCCCGGTGCTCGTGCTGGGTGTCGTCGGCAGCGTGCTCACTGTGCCGTTCGTCGCACTCGGCCCCGGTCCCACTTTCAACACTCTCGGCGAGGTGGATGGCAAGGAGGTCGTGGACGTCAAGGGTGCGCAGGTGGATCCGACCACCGGGCATCTCAACATGACCACGGTGGCGGTGCGCGACAGGCTGAGTATCTTCGAGGCGTTCGGCTTCTGGGCCAGCGGCAAACACGGTCTGGTGCCGCGCGCGGAGGTCTACCCGCCCGGTGTGTCGCGTGACGAGATCGACAAATCCAACCAGCAGGAGTTCAAGGACTCCGAGGGCAATGCCGAGGTCGCGGCGCTGCACTACCTGAACCTGCCGACCGTGGTGCTGTTGCGCAAGGTCTCCGACGACGGCCCGGCCAATGGGGTGTTGCGCGCCGGCGACGAGCTGGTCAGCGTCAACGGCGCGCCCGTGACCGTGCCCAAGGACGTCGTCACCGCGGTGTCGTCGCAGGGGCCCGGTAGCTCATTGACCGTGGTGTACCGGCGGGACAACGCCGAGCAGACCGCGACGCTCACCCTCGGCGCCCGCCCCGACGATGCGACCAAGGGCTACCTCGGCGTGACGCCGGGCGAAGGCGCGCGCCCGCCCATGCGGGTCGCCTTCAACCTCGCGGACATCGGCGGGCCTTCGGCCGGCCTGATGTTCAGCCTCGCGTTGATCGACAAGCTCACTCCCGGCCCGCTGGACGGCGGTAAGTTCGTGGCAGGCACCGGGACCATCGATGGGGACGGCAAGGTCGGTCCGATCGGCGGCATCCAGTACAAGATGATGGCCGCGCGTGAGGCGGGCGCGGAGACCTTCCTCGTTCCCGCCGCCAACTGCAATGAGGCCGCGCAGCGGACACCGGATGGTCTGCGGCTGGTAAAGGTCGAGAGCCTCACCGGCGCAGTACAATCGCTCAACGAGATCACCGCGGGCAAGGACACCGTCAGCTGCCGGTGAGGCTCACTCCAGCGTGTGGTGCAGCGCCTCGATGAGGTTCGGCGCCAGGTTGGGGTAGGTGCGCAGGTCGAGGTCGCCGAAGTCGTCGGCGTCGTCCTCGGGGCGCAGCTGCAGCAGGCACAGCGAGGTCCCTTCACGCAGCGCCGCAGCGAACAACCGCGCCTCCCTGCGCTCAGGATGTGCCTCGGCGGCGGCCCGGGCGGCCGCGTCGGCTGCCTCGTGGTCGGCGAGCAGCGGAGCGAACGCGTCGTCCAGCGTGGATTCGGCGTCAGGCGGCAGCACCACGATCTCCTGGACCAGAACACAGCCCCGAACGGCGGGGGGCCAGCTCGTGGTGGCCAGGAATTCGTCCAGCGCCATCGACCCGCCGGTCACATCGTCCGGGAACGCCTCCTGGGCAACGGGAGTGAGTTCGTCCCCGGCGTCGAGCTGATCTATCAGCTCGGGCTGGGCAGCTACCAGATCGGCGGTGGGCACCAGCGCGAACATCTGCGGCGGCCGACCCCAACCCTCGGCGTCGACGAAGTCCGCCACCTCCCGGACGGAACGGGCGAGGACGAGTTCGGCGTGCAGGTCTGCGGTCACGGAAACATCCAACCAAACCGGCGTTCCGGACGATCACGAACCCGGGTGATCGGTCGTCACGAGCGACAAGGCAACCCTGGCAGCTACGCCGTGTCCGATTTCCGTAGAGTGGGCCGGGACGGTCCGGAAGGACCACCCGCAACATCGGACTGCGGCGCATCGGCCGGGCGTATCGGTGCGAGTGCCGTCTGACCTTGGAGAGTGGCATCGTGGGCATGCGGCCCCCCACCGGCTTACCTTCGCTGTCCCGACGCAGCCGTGTGCTGCTGGTGGCGGCCATCGTCCTTGCGGCGTTGCTGCTACTCGGTCCGCGACTGACGGACACCTATACGAACTGGTTGTGGTTCGGCGAGGTCGGCTTCCGCAACGTGTATCTCACCGTGCTGCGGACCCGAATCCTGCTCTTCCTCGTCGTGGCGATCTTCGTCGGTCTCGTCGTCTGGTTGGCGTTGCTGCTCGCCTACCGGTCCAGGCCGGTTTTCGTGCCGGTGGCGGGCCCGAACGATCCGATCGCGCGTTACCGCACCACCGTGATGAGCAGGCTGCGGCTGTTCGGCGTCGGCATTCCCGTGCTGCTCGGCCTGCTGTCCGGTCTGGTGGCGCAGTCGAATTGGGTGACGGTGCAGTTGTTCCTGAACGGAGGCTCGTTCGGCGAGAAGGACCCCCAGTTCCATCTGGATGTCGGCTTCTACGCCTTCGACCTTCCGTTCTATCGGATGGTGCTGAACTGGTTGTTCGTCGCGGTGGTCATCGCGTTCTTCGCCAGCCTGGTCACCCACTACGTCTTCGGCGGCCTGCGGCTGAGCGGGCGCGAGGGCACGCTCACTCGGCCCGCGCGCATCCAATTGGCGGTTCTTGCCGGGCTTTTCGTGCTGCTCAAGGCGATCGCGTACTGGTTCGACCGGTATGAGCTGCTGTCCAGCAGCCGCAAGGAGCCCACCTTCACCGGCGGTTCCTTCACCGACATCAATGCGGTGCTTCCCGCCAAGCTCATCCTGTTGTCCATCGCCGTCATCTGCGCGATCGCGTTCTTCGCCGGCATAGTGTTGCGCGATCTTCGCGTGCCCGCGATGGCTGCCGCGCTGCTTGTGCTGTCCTCGATCTTGGTCGGCGCGGTGTGGCCGCTGGTGGTCGAACAGTTCTCGGTCCGCCCCAACGCCGCCGACAAGGAGAGCGACTACATCGAACGCAATATCGCCGCGACCAGGCAGGCGTTCGGCATCACCGACGACAGGATCGACTACAAGGACTACTTGGGCGAGAGTAAGAAAAGCCCGCTCACCGTTCCGGTGGACGCCGCGACCATCGGCAACGCCCGGCTGCTCGACCCGAACATCCTCTCGCCCACTTTCACTCAGCTGCGTCAGCTGAAGAATTTCTACGGCTTCCCCGAGTCGCTGGACATCGACCGCTACAACCTCGACGGCGACGTGCAGGACTACATCGTCGCCGCGCGTGAGCTGTCGCCCGCCGCGCTGAGCGGCAACCAGACCGACTGGATCAACAAGCACACCGTCTACACCCATGGCAACGGCTTCGTCGCCGCCCCCGCCAATCGAGTCAACAAGCCGCAATCCGAGGACCCCAACGCGACCGGAGGCAGCAGCGACAGTGGCTACCCGATCTTCATGGTCAGCGACCTGTTCACGCCGTCGGACAAGCAGCGGATCAAGGTGGACCAGCCGCGCGTCTACTTCGGCGAGCTGATCTCACAGTCCAACCCGGACTACGCGATCGTCGGCGCGATGGACAGCCAGCGTCCGCGCGAGTACGACTCCGACACCGCGCAGTACACCTACACCGGCAAGGGCGGTGTGCCGATCGGCAACTGGTTCAACCGCCTCGCCTTCGCGGCCAAGTACGCCGAACGCAACATCCTGTTCTCTTCGGCCATCGCCGACGACTCCAAGATCATCTACAACCGCAGTCCGCGTGAGCGGGTGCAGAAGGTCGCGCCGTGGCTGACCACTGACGGCAACGCCTATCCGGCTGTCGTCGGCGGCCGCATCGTCTGGATCGTCGACGCCTACACCACCCTGGACAACTACCCGTACGCGCAGACGACCTCGCTGGAAGGTGCGGTCGAGGACAGTATCGACAAGAAGACCGGCAGGCTGCTGCCGCGCAAGTCGGTCAGCTACATCCGGAACTCGGTCAAGGCCACGGTCGACGCTTACGACGGCACCGTCACGCTGTACGAGACAGACTCCTCGGATCCGGTGTTGAAGGCGTGGCGCGGAGTGTTCCCCGGCGCGGTGAAGCCGGAGAGCGAAATCTCGCCGGACCTGCGGGCGCACTTCCGCTACCCGGAGGACCTGTTCAAGGTCCAGCGCGAGATGCTGACCAAGTATCACGTGGACGATCCACGCGAATTCTTCACCAACAACGCGTTCTGGTCGGTGCCTGCCGACCCGACCACCGAAGGCGGGACGACCGCGAACCAGCCGCCGTACTACGTGCTGCTCGGCGACCCGCAGACGAACAAGCCGACGTTCAACTTGACCAGCGCCATGGTCGGCTACAACCGGCAGTTCCTGTCGGCCTACATCTCGGTACGGTCGGATCCGGACGGGTACGGCAAGTTCACCATCCTGCGATTGCCCACCGATACCCAGACATTGGGCCCACAGCAGACGCAGAACCGAATGACGACGGCGCCGGAGGTCTCGCGCGAGAAGACGCTGCTGTCCAACTCGAACAAGATCAAATACGGCAACCTACTGACCCTGCCGGTCGCCGACGGCGGGATCCTCTACGTCGAGCCGTTCTACAACGAGCGCAACACGGGTCCGAACACCGCGACCTTCCCACAGCTGTTGCGGGTGTTGGTGAGCTACCGAGACGAAGCGGGCAGCGTCAAGGTGGGCTATGCCTCGACGCTGGCCGAGGCATTGAACCAAGTGATCCCGGGCGCCGGTGCACTGGCGACGCCGTTCGGCGGTGATTCGGGTACCAGGCCGAGACCCGGCACGATCCCGCCGCCGGTCGATCAAGGCAGCGGGACCGCCAACGGCGTAACCCCGCCACCCGCGGTCACCCCGCCGCCGTCGACGGGATCGGCCTCCGGCAAGGATGCCGCGGCGGCCGAGCTGAATCGGAAGATCGAGAACGTGCGCAACGCCATGCGCAGCGGAAACTTCCAGGACTTCGGTAGGGCGCTCGACGAGCTGGAGGCCGCCGTCAAGGCGTATCAAGACGCTGGACGCTGAGCGTGGGACGCCGCGCGTGAGGTAGCGCGGCGGGCGAGCCAGGTGCACGAAATGGGGCTGCAATCCGGAGGGATCGCAGCCCCATTTCGTGGGTAGCTGGTGTCAGCGGCCGAGCGAGTCGACGATCGCGCTGTTCTGCTGCAGGAGCAGCTGGTAAGGGCCTTCCAGGCCGTACTGCTTCGCCAGCTCGCCCGCGGCCGACTTGGCCTGCTCGACCACGGACTCGGCGTGCTCCGGGGAAGGTGTGGCGAGGGTCTGCTCCGGCACGGCCGCGGGCTCGGGCTCGGGCTCGGAGGTGCCGGCACGCAGGTACTGACCGCACACCGGCCACGCGCCGGCGCCCTGTGTGTCGAGCACGTTCTCCGCGACGCGGATCTGTTCTTCCTTGCTAGCGGTGTGCGCAGAGCCACGACCACCGTTGGCAGCCCAGGTGCTCTGGGAGAACTGCAGACCGCCGTAGTAGCCGTTTCCGGTGTTGATTCCCCAGTTGCCACCGCTCTCGCACTGTGCGACGCCGTCCCAGTTGTGGGCCGGTGCGGCGGAGGCCGTAGCGGTGGAGAGTGCGAACGGGACGGCAACAAGAGCGCCGGTGACGGCGGCGAGGCCGAGGGCGCGGGTGCTGAACTTCCGGTTCTCAGTCATGGTGGTTTCCCTCCCTGCGCCCGCCGGCACGGCGATGGGGCATGCCGTGTCCCTGTCCCCAGGTCGTCGGGGATCCTCGAACCGCGGGACAGGGTCACCGGTGTTCGGCGGTTCGAGTTCGAGCCCATCACGGTTGATCCGGGCCGTGGACTGAAGGTAACGAAGAAATCTCAGCAGATCACATCTCGATAACGCCAGAATTGCCTGAAGCGAATAACTCGAATATCGACGTTTTTGCAGGTGAAAACGGCACCAACACGCCGTTGTGGCGGTAAGTTATCGCATCGTTATGTGATTGAGATCACTATGAAATAGTGAGACGCATCACGTTTGAAGCGATCGCCTGATGGCCAAGGTGTGCAGGCGCCGCACGGTTGGGGTCGCGAGTCATTCCCCGCCGCTGTGATCTGGGCCTCTCTGGCTGTCGATCGCACGCCCACTTATGTGCCTTCTCGTGCCGGTAAACCAGGTGAATTTCCTCTTGACCTGGCGATTTGCAGAGCTCGCTAACCCGTGTGTAATGTTGTATTCACCGACGCGGGGTGGAGCAGCTCGGTAGCTCGCTGGGCTCATAACCCAGAGGTCGCAGGTTCAAATCCTGTCCCCGCTACAAGCGAGAAGGCCCTCGGAGAACATCTCCGGGGGCCTTCTTCGTGCCCCTCTCTCGGTTGCTCCACCCTCCGCCTCACCCCTGGGTAGTTGCCGATCGGCGAGCCATTTAATTACACACGTGGCATTCGGATCCGGCGCGTGCGGCCACTTCGGCTCCTCGGCGCCCAGGAGATCGCCGAGTTGCTCCGTATACCTCTGACCCATACGAATCAGTCGATCTAATTCGTGTCCAGTCCGGTCGGCGGTTATTCGGATTCCGAGCGAATGTGGGGAATGAGATCCCAGACTTTTCCGAAAGGGATTGTGGCATAACGCGACAGACGCCACCGGTGGGCATCGAGGAACCTATGCAGAGGTACTGGAGCCGTCGTCCAAGCGATCGTCCTCCTATGCGGTGGCCGTGTGGGCATTGACCTGTCCGATGGTTGTCGAACTGGGGATTCGTCCTGCGTGATCGGTCGAGAACGGTCGGTCGATTCGGGTCACCCGGAGGGGATGCGGGTGGTTGACTAGCTGTGTGCTGGCTGTCCCGGCCACACCTCAGCAATCCATGTCAGGAGGCACCGGAATGCCCACTCATGACGGAAGCTGGCCGCAGGGAACGCCGTGTTGGGTTGACTGCCAGGTCGACGACACCACACGTGCTCGCGAATTCTATGGCGAACTCTTCGGCTGGGAGATCGAAGACAGCCCGCCCGAGGCGGGCGGATATCTGATGGCCATGCGGGGCGGCCGTCCGGCCGCGGGCATCGGACCCAAGCCCGACGGCATGCCGATGCCTTCGGTCTGGACCACCTACATCGCCGCCGACAGCGCCGACGCGGTCGCCGCAAAGGTCACCGCCGCGAGCGGTTCCCTGATGATGCCGCAGTTCGACGTGCTCGACGTCGGCCGGATGTTCGTCGCCGCGGACCCCACCGGTGCGGTCTTCGGAGTGTGGGAAGCCAAGGCCCACGGCGGGGCGGGCGTCTACAACGAGCCCGGCGCCTACTGCTGGAACGAGCTGCACACCGACGACTACAAGCAGGCCCAGGAGTTCTACGCCGAGGTCTTCGGCTGGCACTACACCGAGATCGGCGACGGGCAGAACTTCGTCTACTCCACCTTCAGCTTGGCTGCCGACGGCGATCCCGTCGGCGGAATCAACGATTCGACCAAGACGCCGGGCGACAACCCGGCGTACTGGCTGGCGTGGTTCCAGGTCGACAACACAGATGGCGCGCTGGCCAAGGCGGGCGAGCTGGGCGCCACCGTCATGATGGGGCCCGACGACAGTCCGTTCGGTCGCATGGGCGTCGTGCAGGGCCCGCAAGGCGAGGTCTTCGGCGTCATCGATCCGACGACCACTGTCGGCGAACCGCCGACCGGTTCCTGACAGACTGCGGCGGGGTGGTGCGAGCCGCCGCCCCGCCTTTGGACTCACGGCAATCGCGCCGGCTGCCGTTCCGTCCTCGTCCGTGCAGCGGATCGAGCTGGCGCGCAGCTCGACCATCGCCGGCCCCGCTCTGGATCCCCGGCGGCCGGCGACCTGGTGGCAGCGACCCTCGCGTCGTCGCCCATGGCGAGCCGCGCCCGCGTGGACACCTTCACACCGTGTCGAGGTAGAAGCGGAGGGCGGTGATGTGGGTTGTCCCGGTAGCGAAATCGGCGACCGCGACCCCGTGCGTGTCGCCGAGCCGGACGCTCGCCGTGACGGTGCGACCGGCGGCGATCACCTTGCTCCAGCGCATGTTCCGCGTCCGTCTGGTGAATTGGTCCACCGAAACCGGTGTGCCCGCAGGCAATTCGATCTCGGCGCGGTCGCCGAGCAAGTCACGCACCCGAAGCGGGTTCGTGCTCGCGGCGGCGGCGAAGACCCTTGTCGTCATGCGTTTCCCGGTGCGACCGACGCCGCGGAACGCCCGCATCATTCCGATCATTCCGCCGAAACCCTGGTTGGCGATCAGCTGCGGTCCGAGTTTCAGCGTGGCGCCGAGTCCGGGCGCTCCCGTGCGCAGCAGCTGCCAGATCATCGCGGCCGGCTCCCAGTGCGCGGCGAGGTCGGCGATCCTCCAGACCCCGTCCTCCTCGATGAGGCGGTAGCGCAGATGCATCGGGACGTACACCGTGGCGCCGGTCGACATAGTGGTCACTATGGTGAGGTCGCGCAGCACCGTCGGTGGGTGCACCACGTCGCGTTCGACCCGGAACGCAATGGTGTTCGGGCCGATGAAGGTGTCGTAGAACCGTTCGATGGCGCGGCGGCCGATGTGCGGGCGAGAGCCGACCGGGTCGTTGACCTCGGCGTCTGCGGCGAACAGGTCGACCCACGCGGACTTGTCGTGCGCGGCGACCGCGCGCGGTGAAGCCGCGACGGCGGTCAGCAGTGCTGCGGCCGAGGGGTCCAGCGGCATGGCAGTACCTCCGTTGTCGCGGGCGGTGGCTCGACACATGGTAGAACATGTTCTAGTTCAATGTCGTCTTCCGGTGGAGCCCAGCGCAGTTGTCCTCCTAAGTGATGCATGAACGTTGCAATGGTTGCTTCCCGGACTACAGTCGAGCCATGGGCATCGAGTATTCGAGCGTCATCGATCTTCCTCGGTCCGAAGTGTTCGCCTGGCACGCCCGCCCCGGGGCGCTCAGTCGGCTCGCCCCGCCCTGGCAGCCGGTACTGCCACGCGCCGAAGCGGACTCGCTGTCCGACGGGCAGGCCGTGCTCGGCCTGCCGGGTGGGCTGCGTTGGGTGGCCCGGCACGATCCCCACGAGTACGACCCGCCGCACCGGTTCGTCGACGCAGTCACCGTGGACGGCCTGTGTTCGCTGCCCGCCGGTCTGGTGCCTTGGCGGCATACGCACGATTTCGAGGTCGTCGACGAGACGCACACACGGGTCGTGGATCGGGTCGACGCGCCGGCGCCCGCCGCGGTGCTGCGGCCCATGCTCGCTTTCCGGCATCGTCAGCTCGCCGACGACTTGGCGGCGCACGCGCGGGCGGTGCGGTCCGGCTTCGAGGCCGAGACCATCGCGGTGACCGGGGCGTCCGGCCTGGTCGGCTCGGCGCTGAAGGCGTTCCTCACCACCGGAGGGCACACCGTGCTCAGGCTGGTTCGTCACCCGCCGCGCGCTGCGGACGAAAGGCAGTGGGACACCGAGAATCCCGCGCCGAACCTGCTGGACGGCGTGGACGCGGTGGTACACCTGGCCGGCGCGTCGATCGCGGGCCGGTTCACCGAGAAACACAAACGCGTTGTCGCCGACAGCCGGATCGGGCCGACTCGCAGGCTTGCCGAGGTCGCGGCGCGGGCAGCGGTGCCGGTCTTCGTCAGCGCCTCCGCCATCGGTTACTACGGTTATGACCGCGGCGACGAGACGCTGACGGAGAATGCCGCGCGTGGAGACGGTTTCCTTGCCGACCTGGTCGACGACTGGGAAGCCGCATCGCGCCCCGCCGCCGAGTCCGGCGTCCGGGTGGTGCGGGTGCGCACCGGGATCGTGCAGTCCCCGCGTGGTGGCACCCTGCACCTGCTGCGCCCGCTGTTCGCCGCTGGGCTGGGGGGACGCATCGGCGATGGTCGTCAATGGCTGTCGTGGATCGGGCTGGATGACCTGATCGATGTCTACCACCGTGCACTGTGGGACGGGCGCATGTCCGGTCCGGTCAATGCGGTTGCCCCGCAGCCCGTCCGCAATGCGGAGTACACGAAGGTCCTGGCCGGAGTACTGCATCGGCCCGCGCTGCTTCCGGTGCCAGGATTCGGCCCGGCCCTGCTCCTCGGTCGGGAAGGCAACCGGGAACTGGCCTGCGCCAGCCAGCGCGCGGTTCCCGAACGGTTGGAGCAGGTCGGTCACCCCTTCCGCGCACCCGGATTGGAAGCGGCGCTGCGGCACTTGCTCGGCAAGTCCGCGGACTGAGCCGAGTCGGTCCGCGACTGCTGCCGTCCCGTGTCGAGGTTGCGATGCATCAGCCAGGCATCGTTATGAGCCGGACCGGTACCTGACCCGGCAACTGGAGGGCGTAGCTCGGGCCACGGGGGAATGACGCCACAGTCGGATGTTGTCCAGCGAGAAATCGCCGACGGATCGCGGCAGCGGTCATGCGAGCCGGTCGGCGGCGTCGACCAGGCTCTGGATGCGCTCGACGTCCTCAGGAAGGAAGACCCCCTCCCATCCCGGCCCGCCGACGAGAACCCGGGCGTCCGCGTCGACGCAGGCGCGCACCGCGGAGGTCAAGGCGGTGGATTCCTGCTGCGACCACAGCAGCACCGCGGCGGGACGATCGAACCGGGCCAGGGTGTCGGCGAGCGCGCCTGCGGGCACGTCGGCGCCGAGCATTCGCGCGCCGATGCCGCGTTCGGCCAGGGCCGCGCGCAGAACCTCGAGTGGAAGCGAATGCGTCTCGCCGCTGGTGCAGGCCAGTACCACTGGCGTTGGGCCCGGCAATTCCGGCGGCGGATTGGTGCGGTGCAGCACCGAGATAATGCACCAGGAGAGCAGGTGCTCGACATCGATGCATCGCTCGCCTCCGAGTTGACGGCCGACGATGTCGGCGAAGGCAGGGCGGCACAACAGGTTCCATGTGTCCACCACGCCGAAGGCGCGGACGTGTGCCGCCAACTGATTCGACACCGACCTGGTGTCCAGTGCGAAGGCCGCGGCCAGCAGCGACGCGCGCTCCCCGAGCAGGGGAGCCGGTCCGCGCACCGACGCCGCGGCTCCCGCCGGACTCGCTCCCGCGCGGATCAGAGTCAGCATGCGCTCGAGCATGGCGATGTCGGCTTCGGTGTACAGGCGGTGCTTGCCGGGTCGGTGCTGTGGCGGTCCGATGTTGTAGCGACGATTCCAGCTGCGCAAGGTCGCCGTCGGGATGCCGAGGCGTTCGGCCACCACGCGCACCGTGTATCCGGCCGTGTCTGACACGGGGACGGAACCGGAGGGCATCGCACTATTCTGCCCGCCCCGATCAGTCGGATCCGCTCCGCCTGGGTGGCCGTGGCTCGAGGGTAGGCCGGTGCGGTAAGGCTACGCCGTCGCGTCAGCCGGATCGAGGCGCAGATCAGTCCACAGTTGCATCGATAGTGCATCGTTATCTGGTACCGTGGAGTCCGTCGCCGGTTTTCTAGGAGTTCGCGTGACCTGTTGCAGAACACCGCGCTTGTTCGCTCGCCTCCCTGCGGGGCCTCGCCGCCGTATTCGCCGCGGCGACCCTGGTCGCAGGCGAGGCTGCCGCGGCGCCCACACCGACCCCGGTCGCAGGGCCCGGGCCGGTTCCGAGTCTGGACCTGGGCCGATACCTCGGAACCTGGCGGGCGTGCGAGCAGTGACCCGCTGCCGATCCAGCCAGGCCTGCGGGTGGCGCGACGATCCGCAGGCCGTCGACGCATGGCGCGACGGCCACACCGGGCACCCGATCGTGGACGCCCCCGCCAGCTGCGCGCGGAGGGCTGGATGCCGGGCCGGGCCCGGCTGATCGCCGCCAGCTTTCTGGCCAAGTCGCTGCGGGTGGACTGGCGCGTCGGCGCGGAGCACTTCCTGTACTGGCTGGTCGATGCGGATCTGGCGAACAATCAGCTGAACTGGCAGTGGGTCGCGGGAACCGGGACCGACACCAGGCCGAACCGGGTGCTCAACCCGATTCGCCAAGCCGAGCGCTACGACCCGGACGGTGAGTATGTGCGGCGGTGGATACCCGAGCTGGCGCATTTGCCCGGCGCCCGTGTACACCGGCCGTGGCGGGGGAACGGCGATCCGGCCGACTATCCCGCGCCGATCGTCGACTGCGTCGGCATGTAGCGTCGGCTGAGGCAGATTCGACGCGAAGCCGGTGGGCAGGTCCGTCGAGAGTCGCCACGTCGTGGCCTGCGTCGACGAGTTGGTGTGCGACGACGCTGCCTGTGTAGCCATGGCTTCGCGGACCGGTGGTTGCCGGATGTCGGGGCGGCGAGTCCGGCGGGGGACCTGTGGTGGGGCCCCTGGCAGACTGGGGCGATGGCGACCGTTGTGGCACTCCACGCCCACCCGGACGACGAGACGCTGCTGACCGGGGGAACGCTGGCCAAACTATCGGCCGCCGGGTATCGGACGACGATCGTGGTGGCCACCGACGGGCACATGGCCGATCTGCACGGTCGAAAGGCGTTGCGGCTGAGGGAATTGGAGGCCGCCGCCGCCGCTCTGGGCGTCGCGCGGGTGGCGCATCTCGGCTACGCGGACAGCGGCCATGGAGCCGTGCTCTACGCCGATCCGCCGGATCGAATGCGATTCGCGCGCGCCGGGATCGAGGAGGCGGCCCAGCGTCTGGCGGCAATCCTGCGCAACGAGAACGCCGAAGTTTTGTTGAGTTACGACCGCAACGGCGGTTACGGACATCGCGACCACGTCCGTGTGCACGAGGTCGGCGCCCGTGCGGCCGAGCTGGCCGGGGTGTCGCGCGTTCTCGACGCCACCATGCCCCGCGAAAGCCTCACGCGCCTCGTGCATGTGCTCGAGCGGTTGCGGGTTCCGCTGGGCAACGACCTATCGGCACTCGACTCGCTGTACAGTCCGCGCTCGGAGATCACCCACCGTGTCGACGTCAGCGGATTCGCTTGCCCGCGCAAAGCCGCTCTGGCCGCGCATCGTTCGATCATCGAGGGCGCCAGCCGCTTCGCCACCATCGCTGGCGTGCTGCTACGCCTGCCCACGCCGATCCTGGGGCGCGTGATGCACTGGGAATGGTTCGTCGAGGAAGGCGCCGCCCCGACGTCCGGCGGCCCACTCGATGACCTCTTCCAGCCCGCGCACCGCCCTCATGGGAAGGCGTCCTGATCAGAGGCACACGGCTACGGTGTTCTCCAGTAGGGTCGCCACCAGTTGCCGTTGATCTCGAAGCGACCTCTAAGTCACCCGACCTGCCGTGCCGTGACTGCCGCGTGAACGTTGCCGACCGGCGGGCTGAGCGCGATTGCGGCTCGCCGCCTCTGGTTCGCGGGGCAGGACGACCGTGAAGGTCGCGCCGCGGCCCGGTTCGGTGTCCACCGATACCCGGCCGCCGTGGGCGGTGACAAGCGCCTGCACGATGGACAAGCCGAGGCCGCTGCCGCCACTGGCACGGGTACGCGACGTGTCGGTGCGGTAGAAGCGTTCGAAGACTCGGGCGGCTGCTTCGGGGGACAGGCCGGGACCCGAGTCGATCACGTCGATACGGACCCGGTCGGACAGCGGACTGAGCCGCACTGTGATCGGTGCCTCCGGCGGGGTGTGGGTGACCGCGTTGCCGAGCAGGTTGGCCAGCACCTGGCGGAGTCGGGCCTCGTCGCCGATCACGTCCATAGTTCCTTCGCCGTCGCCGATCAGCAGCGTGATCGGCCGGTCCGGTGCGGTGGGTGTCGTCTTCTGGCGGGCGGCCATGGCCTGCGAACTGTGGACGGCGTCCCCGGTGAGGGCGAGCAGATCGACGGATTCGCGCGCCAGCGGGCGCTTCTCGTCCAGCCGCGCCAGCAGCAGCAGATCCTCGACGAGCAGGCCCATCCGTTCGGCTTCCGCCTCGATCCGGCCGACCACCATCCGTGCGTCGGAGCTGGCGCCCTGCCGATACAGCTCGGCGAATCCGCGAATCGTGGTGAGCGGCGTGCGTAATTCGTGACTGGCGTCCGCGACGAACCGGCGCATCCGTGCCTCCGAGCGTCTGGCGGCTTCCTCGGACGCCTCGGTCGCGGCCACACCGTGCTGGATCTGCGCGAGCATCTCGTTCAACGACCTGGCCAGATGATCGACTTCGGTGTCGACCCCGCGCACCGGAACGCGCCGGTGCAGGTCGCCGCCCGCGATCGCCGCCGCAGTCTCCTCTACCTCGCGTAACGGCCGCAGGCTGCGCCGGATGACGAGGTACCCGATGGCACCGAGCGCGAGCAAAGCCATTGCGCCGGTGCCGATCTCGATATAGATCAGCCTCGAAACCGTCTCCTGGTTGTCGGTCAGCGGCAGGCCGATAGTGGTCGAACCGTACTTGTTGTTGGTGGTGAGCACCCGCCAGCGCACCGACGACTCGCCCGTGGACCCGACCGTCACCGGGGTATCGGCCCGCTGGCCGCCGAGATCCGGTGTGCCGGCGGAACCGTTATTGCCGGGCAACTCCACGTACACCTGTCCGTCGGTGCCCTTGCGTAGTTCGAAGAACCGGCGCGGCTGTTCGCCCACCGATCGGGGCTGCACCGGCACGGCGGGCAAGTCGGCCGGAACCCATTGCACCCGACCGTCTTGGGTGGTCACCTGCTTCATGGGGCGTGGTTCCGCCCACGACCGGGCCGAGTCGTAGAGCTGCTCGTCGGTGCGTTGGGTCAGCGACCGGCTCAGCGCCGAGGTCACCGCGGTCCCCGACGCGAACAACGCCGCTGCCGTCAGCAGCAACAGGACGATAACCAGCCCCACCCGCAGCGGGACCGCCGACACCTGCCGCGACAGCCTCGCTCGCGCGTTCACGCCCGGCTCGATGGTGGTTCGCGCAGCACGTATCCCACGCCACGCAGCGTATGCAGCAGCTTCGGCTCGCTTGTGTCGATCTTGCGCCGCAGATACGAGACATACGACTCGACCACGCCCGCATCGCCGCCGAAGTCGTAGCGCCACACGTGGTCCAGGATCTTCGGCTTGCTCAGCACCTTGCCCGCGTTGACCATGAAGTATCGCAGCAGGGTGAACTCGGTGGGTGACAACGCCACCGGCGCACCCGCCTTCCACACTTCGTGACTGTCCTCATCGAGCACCAGATCGCTCACCGCGATACGGTGGGCGCCCTCTTCCACGGAGCGTTTTCCGCTGCGGCGCAGGATCACGCGCAGTCGTGCGATGACCTCCTCCAGGCTGAACGGTTTGGTCACATAGTCGTCGGCGCCGAGGGTCAGTCCGGCGAGCTTGTCTTCGACGTCGTCGCGCGCGGTCAGGAACAGCACGGGCGCGGCCACGCCGTCGGCCCGCAATCGTCGCAGCAGCCCGAACCCATCCATCCCTGGCATCATCACGTCGACGATGAGGGCATCCGGGCGAAACGCGCGCACCTTGTCCAGGCCGTCGGCGCCGCTGATCGCGGTCGCCACGTCGAAGCCCTGAAAACGCAGGCTCACCGCGAGCAACTCGACGATCATCGGTTCGTCGTCGATGACGAGGACGCGGGCTTCGGTTTCGGTACTGGTCATGAGCCCATGATCGCGCCGAAGGCAGCGCGCAACCTCCGAGGAAGCTGGGTGTTTTCTGTGAGCACCCGGCGTACCGAACACCGAATGGCCGCGTCGCACGATCGCGACGCGGCCGTCACGGTTCGATCGGCTCAGCTGCCGGTCGGCGCGGTCAGGTCGTATACCGGGACGTTTCCCACTGTCACGGCCGTATAGTGGGCCTTCACCCACTCGGTAATCTGGTCGGCCGCCGACTTCGCGCCATCGGTGCCCGGCCGCGAGCCGCCTTGTCCCTGTGCGATGAAGTAGTGCACCGCACCGTTGGCGACGTATTGCTGGAACTGTGCCAGCGTCGGCGAATTATCGTCACCGTTGAACCCGCCGATCGCGATCACCGACGTGCCTGTGCGCAGCTCGAGGCTCGACGCGGTAAAGGAGCCGATGCTCGCTGCCGACCATCGGTTATCGGTGTTCGCCAGGAGGGTGTTCAGTTCCGCGTTGTTCGCGTTGCCGCCGCCGGGGCTGCCGAAGCCGCCGTCGCCGGCGGGTGCCCCGTCGGCGGTGGTCATCCCACCTGCCGTCCCCGTCCCGTCCGCGCCGTCTCCGGTGGCGGTGGCCGACGCGCCGTCCGCCCCAGCGTCGTCGCGCCCATCCGGACGCGGTCCGTCCATCGCGTTCGCCTGCGCCGGTCCGGAAGAGGGCATGCCGCCGCTGTGCGTGTGGTGTGGCCGCCTATACGGCGTATGCCGTCGACCCGGCGAACCCGGCGATCAGTCCCGCCGCGGCAAGAGCGACCGCTACTTTGCGGGACCGATGCGCGCCGACCACCAGGGCCACCGCCACGACCAGCGCGGTGACGAGCACTGTCCAGCGCAGCCAGGGCAGCCAGTCCGGTATGCGGTCCAGCAATACGAACGCCCAGACCCCGGTAACCGTGGACAACACCGCGAGGGTGATCCTGGCCGCCACGTGCCCGCGCCGCCGCCACAGCTGCGCGACGGAGATACCGGCGACACCGGCGATGCCGGGCGCCAGTGCCACGGTGTAGTACGGGTGGATGGTTCCGCTCATATAGCTGAACACCAGGCCGGTGCCCAGCAGCCAGCCGCCCCACAAGATCATGCCCGCGCGCAGCGGATCGGTGCGTGGGGCACGGCGGCTGAGCCACAGCCCGGCGAGCAGCCCGATCAGCGCGGCCGGAAGCAGCCAGGACGCCTCGGTGGCCATGGTGCCGCTGAACAGCCGGGTGAGTCCGGTGTCGCCGCCGAACGCGCCGCCCATGCCCCCGCCGCCGGGGCCGCCGGAGTTTCCGCTCCGGTTGCCGCTGCCGCCGAGCAGTCGACCCATCCCGTTGTAGCCGAGGGCCAGTTCCCACAGGCTGTTGTCGGTAGACCCGCCGATGTAGGGACGGGAATCCACGGGCCACAGCTCGACCAACAGCACATACCAGCCGCCTGTGACAACCATGGCCGCGCACGCGGTCACCAATTTGCCGACCCGAGACCAGAATCCCCCTGTCGCGACGACCAGGAACACCAGCACCATCGCGGGCAGAACGAGGAACGCTTGCATCATCTTGGTCAGGAACCCGAATCCGACAGCGACACCGGCCAGCGCCAGCCAGCCTGTGCTCGCGGAACGCCAGCGCGCATCGCGCGCGTCGATGGCCCGCACCGTGCAATAGGCCGCCGCGACCAACACCAGCGTCAGTAACGCATCTGGGTTGTCGAAGCGGAACATCAACGCCGCCACCGGGGTCGCGGCCAACGCCGCGCCGGCAAGAAGGCCCGCGCCTGGGCCACTCCATCGGCGCACCGCTGCCGACAGCAACGCCACCGACCCCACGCCCATCAGCGCCTGCGGCAGCAGCAGCGACCACGAGCCGAACCCGAGCAACCGCACCGACAAGCCCATAACCCACTCCGGTCAGCGGGGCGCGGTGGGCGCCGACGGACCTCGCGGCGGCCTCCACGCCTCCCGGGGCACTCGTTATCGACGCCATGACCTGCCTTCCCTTTTCCTCGTGGAACTCTTCGACTATCCGAAGGCTAGGAAGGCAGCCTGCCCGCAACCTCGGGCAAACCTGGGAGTGCGCTGTGAGGCGGTATGCAGGTGACGCACTCGGCGGGCGTGGATGCCGAGTGCGTCACCGGCCGTGGCCATCGCGCATCACCGCACGAGGGTCAGGACACCGCCTCGCTGACCGCGTTGGGTTGGCTCTACTCGAACGGGGCCGGCGGTCGCGATGCCGTCCCGACGGGGGAAGCCGAATAATCCCGTCCGGCCCCGACGCGATGGCCTGCTGGCGGCGTTGCTGGAAGGAGTGGAAAGACCAGGTGAATTCGGCGTCCGGACGGCTCTGCCATCAGTGGGAATGACCGACTTTCATCCGATACGCGACCGGCCAGTAGGTTGGGCCTGTGAAAGACGTTGCAAAGACGGTGCGAGTGGTTGCCGCGGCCGAGCGCGCAGAGACCATCGGCCCGCACGGACAGCACCTGGTGCCGTGCATAACGAAGGAAACCTGCGGAGCCGAAGGCATTTCGGCGGCGATGGTGAACATGGCGCCGGGTAAGGTAGCGAAAGCTCACTACCACGCGCACAGCGAAACCATAGTGGTGTGCCTGCGCGGAAGGGCCGCGACGCTGATCGGGCCGGAATTGACGCCGCACGTGCATGGGCCGGGCGAATTCCTCTACGTCCCCGAGGGCGTAGTCCATGTGGCCGTGAATCTCAGTGACACCGAGGATTTGGTGGCAGTGGACATACGCACCGATCCGCTGTTCAGCGACGATTTGGTGTTGGTGCCCGAATATGATTCCGCGGCCGCGGATATCGCCGTGCGTTTGCGGCGTGAGCTCGCCGTGACATGAGCGAGCGCAGCGAGCGAACAATCGGCGTCGCCGAGCATCGTTCGGTCGTGACGGAGCCGAACGCCGGCGAGGTGGAGTCATGAACGAACGTCGGCGAGGTGGAGTCATGAGTGTCGATTTCGCATTCAGTCGCGGCGCGGCGGTGAGCAGCGGGCCGATCGACGACATCTACGCGACGCTGCAGCACCGTCCTGCGGCGATCTCGTTCGCAGTCGGCGTACCAGACCCGGCTCTGCTACCAGGCGATATGGTCGCATCACTGGCCGCTGGTGCGATCGCTAAGTATGGGAACGCCGCATTGCAGTACGGATTGACTCGGGGGTTTCCACCGCTGCTGGAGCAGGCGCGGATCCTATTGGCCGACCGAGGAATCGGATGTCCGCCGCACCGGCTGCACATCGCGACGGGAGGCTCCGGCGCGTTGCACAACGTGTGCATGGCGCTGCTCGACCCAGGTGATGTGGTGCTGGTGGAAACCCCCACCTACGGCCCCGCGGTGAAGGTATTCCGCAGTCACGGCGCGACGGTGATCGGTGTCGAGTCCGACGAATACGGCATTCTGCCGGAGGCGCTGGATGCCGCACTGGCACAACACGACACAGCCTTCGTCTACCTGTTGCCGACCTTCCACAACCCGACCGGGCGGACGATGCCCGAAGTGCGGCGCCTACGCATAGCCGAGGTGGTCACGAGGCGCGGTGAGCTGGTGGTAGAGGATGACGTATACACCGACCTGCGGTATAGAGGTGAGCCACTGCCGACATTCTGGTCCTTCGCGCCGGACAACACCGTTTACATCACGTCGCTGTCGAAAACGGTGGCACCGGCACTGCGAATCGGCATCACGGTGCTGCCCGAATATCTGTTGGAGCCTGTGCTCGCGCTGAAACAGGGAATCGACATGCAGACCTCGGTACTCAACCAGGCCATCGCCGCCGAATTCCTCGGCAGCGCAGTAGCGTCCACGCACCTGGCCCGTATCGTGGAAACCTATGCGGCCAAGTTGGATACGGTGGTGGAAGCGCTGGGAAGGCACTTCCCGACCGGATTCTCCTGGACCGAACCCGATGGCGGCATGTTCGTGTGGGTCGAAGGCCCGGCCGATTTCGACGCTGATGCGCTGATGCGACCTGCGCTGGAGGCCGGGGTGGCGTTTATGCCCGGGAGTGTGTTCTTCGCCGCCCCCGATGCGTCACACAACGCGATGCGGTTGAGCTTTGCCAGCGTGCCCGAAGCCGACATCGACCGTGGCATCAAGCTGTTGGCCACAGTGTGCCAGACATCGTGAACGAGCGTTCACTGTAGTAGTCGTGTGACACCGGAATCGTCGCCTATACGGGTCTTCGTCTGCTGAAAGGTCTTCAGCGCTCGGAAGAGACACGGCGAATTCGTAGGATGTTGTCTCTACGGGTACCCGGCTGCCCCTCCGGTCCTCGGTGCTCGCGATCGACGACTTCCTCGAGTTCCACCTGCCATTCGGCCGGGTCGAGTTCGAGTCTCTCGCGTACCTCGGCGGTGGTCGGGAAGTGCACGTGCATCGGTGGCTCCACCACCCAGGTCGGCCATTCCGCGTGGCCGACGATCAGCAGCAGCCCACCGGGCGCCACCGCCTCC
Source organism: Nocardia sp. NBC_00881 (assembly GCF_045207455.1). NCBI lineage: Bacteria > Bacillati > Actinomycetota > Actinomycetes > Mycobacteriales > Nocardiaceae > Nocardia > Nocardia sp. NBC_00881. The sequence continues at coordinate 4,108,027 of NZ_CP108798.1, read as the reverse complement.
GCCGCCCTGCGCAGGATCTTCGTCCGCTCATCGGCCTGGGCCGGCGGTGAGTGCAGGTAGTGCGCCGAAACGAGGTCGAAGCGCCCGGAGGGGAAGGTCTCGGCGAGATCATGCTGCTGCCAGTCGATGTCGCCGGCCAGCTCGTGTTTTGCCGCCTGCGCTTTGGCACGGGCGAGAGCGGTCTCCGACACGTCGGTCGCGGTGACCTGCCAGCCGCGCTCGGCCAGCCAGATCGCGTCGGCGCCCTCGGCACAACCCAGATCTAGCGCGGAACCCGCTGCGACCGAGTCGATTTCACGAACCAGGAGGAAGTTCGGCCGCCCCGACCAGACTTGCTCGCGCTCCTGGTAGAAGGCCTCCCAGTACTCGATCGTCGTCCGCGCGGTCCCATTGTCGTGCTGATGTGTGGCGCTCATGATTCACACAATCCGCCCATATGGCCAATTCGGCAAAGATCGTTGCCGGTTCGGCAACAAACCTCCCGCTGGGCCTTGTCTGCTCGGGCGAGCCGCCTGGTCCATGTCATGGCTCGGGTCTGGCGCCGGACCGGGGCGGCGAAGGGCGCTGTTCGTCGTGTTCCGAGCGTTCGGCGGACCTTCAGTCGTCGAGCGGGTCGCGCAAGATCATGCCCTCGGCGGCGCGCAGGCGGCCGCTCATCGTTGTCAGCAGGTCGATGGAGTCGTCGGAAAGACCTATGGCCGTGTAGATCAGCCTGCGTATCTGCGAGCTCGTGATCTGGTCGGCCACGGCGGCATCGTGGTCGCTCGGTGTGGTGCAGAACTGTCGGTCGAGATCCACGGCTAGGTACTCACAATCGGTCATCGGGCCCCCAGGAACAATTGCGGGTGCGCCGGACCGCGCACCGGAAGGATGTGGAGACACGGGCGGGATTCCTCCGGCGCGCAGCGTACATCGCGCTCACTTCGTCGCTGTACGGGTCGCAGCGGTTCGTGCGGTGTTCGTTGCCACGATCGGGTCGGCTCGTCCGTGCCGCGGACGTGTCCGATCCGGCGCTGAGCCGGCGCGGACGGTGCTCATTGTGCCACTGCCGGTGAGGTTTTCGACAAGCCGCGCCGTCAGCGTGGTCGATCATCGGGGACTGGGCGCTGCCCGGAGCGTGCAGAGTGCGCCGCGCCCGGCACCGGTTCCCATGAGCGGGAAATCGCGTCGACACTCGTCCGGAAACCTGGAATCCGCCGTACCCGCGCGTGACACGATGGGTGCGGCCGAAGTACATACCTGACTGGAGGAGCCCGACGTGGGGAATCTCGACGACAAGGTAGCCGTGATCACCGGTGGTGCCCGGGGACAGGGCCGGGCGCACGCGCTGGCTCTGGCGGGAGCCGGCGCCGACGTCGTGGTGTGCGATATCGCCGAACCACTGGCCGGTTTGCCGTATGAGCTGAGCACCGAGGACGACCTGGCTGACACCGTCGAGCTGGTCGAGAAGACCGGCCGCCGATGCGTTCCGATGAAAGCGGACGTGCGCAGTCAGGAGCAGATGCACTCCGTCGCCGAGCGCGCGATCGAGGAGTTCGGCCGCATCGACATCCTGATCGCCAACGCGGGAATCGCGTCCAACTCGCCCATCGCCGAGATGGACGAGCAGCTGTGGCGGGACATGATCGATATCAACCTGACCGGCGTCTTCCACAGCTTCCGTGCGGTGGTGCCGCACATGATGGAGCGCCGGTGGGGGCGCGTTATCGCCACATCGTCCATCGTGGCCAAGATGGGCGTACGCAACGCCGGGCATTACGCCGCGGCGAAGTGGGGCGTGCTCGGCCTGGTGAAATCGCTGTCGCTGGAGGTGGCGGACTACGGCATCACGGTCAACGCCGTGCTGCCCTCCGGTGTGGACACCGACATGATCCAAAACCCGGCGACCTGGCGACTCATGGTGCCGGATAAGGATGATCCCACCCGGGAGGACTGGATGGCGATCATCGAATCCGGGCCACCGAACGGTGATCTGATCCAGCCCGCCGAGGTAGCGGACGCCGTGCTCCTGCTGGTTTCCGAGCATGGCCGCCACTTCAACGGCGAGGCTGTGACGATCTCCGCTGGGCTCAGTGCGAATACGGCTTGACGGTCTGCGGCGCGGACCCACCGACTCCAGAGCGGCTAGTGGAAGAGGTGGCGCCCACTCAGTGGCGTCCGCGCTTCGGCCCGATCGCGTGCGGCGTGCGCGGTCTTTGCCCCTCGTTCCCGTGCGGCGTGCGCGGTTTTAGCCCCGCGTTCCCGTGCGATCTCAGCTATTTCGGGTCCGCGTTGCTTGGCGCGCTCGGCCAGCTCCGCGCTGCGCTCCTTGGCGATCTCCGTCCATTCCGCACCGCGGTGTTTGGCCAGGTCGGCGAGCAGCGCGCTGCGCTTCTTGGCGATCTCGGCCCACTCCGCGCTGCGCTCTTTGGCGGCTTCGGCCCAGTCGGCTCCGTGTTCTTTGGCGGCTTCGGCCCAGTCGGCTCCGTGTTCTTTGGCGGCTTCGGCCCAGTCGGCTCCGTGTTCTTTGGCGGCCTCGGTCCACTCCGGGCCGTGCCGCTGGGCAGTCTCGGCCAGCTCGGCCCCCTTGCTCGCGGCTACAGCACCCAGCGTGCGCGCCCGCTCGGCCGCGTCGTGTGCGTGCTTGCGCAGCGCGGCACCGGTGGCGCCGTTCGAGGTCGCGCCGAACGGCAGCGAAGCCGATACCGCGGCGGCGGCGTCGCGCGCGGCCCGGCGTCCACGCCAGCCCAGCGAGGGCTTGCCCTCGGTGTCGGCCGCGGCGATCATCAGGCCGCCGAGCAGCCCGAGGTCCTTCAGGAACGCGGTCCGCTTCGCCGACTTGCGCGCCGGGTCCTGCTCGTTCCAGAAGTCCTGCTCGGTGACAGCCGCGGGCACGACAGTCGCGGCGAGCACCAGGGCGGCCAGGCGCGGCGCCTTACCCAGCGCGAGCAGTACGCCGCCGCCGACCTGGGCGGCCGCGTTGATTCGCACCACGGTCGCCGGATCGGCAGGCAGCTTTGCGGCAACCTCATCGGGGAGCTGTCGCTGCCCCCGCTGCACCAGTTCGGTCGCCACCTTGACCCGCTCCTCCGGGCGCCGCAGCGTATCTACCCCATCCACGACGAATGCGGTGGCCAGCAGCGGCCGGGCGAGTCGGCGCAAAAACATGGCATAACCCCTTCCCTAGATGTCCGTACGGACCGGATTCCCGGAAGACTCCAGGTCAAACACGCTCCCAGGAACGTCGGGAGGCGACGGTCTGGTCGAGTAACAGCTAATTGATAGCCAACTGTCAAGGGGTGGTTGAGGCTTCGCTGAGCCGTGCTCTACCGTGCCGTGCCGCTGTGAGCGTGCCACTCAGGAGCTTCGGTTCCCTTCGGAACGAATGCGCCGGCCGCCGGGGAGCCGGTGTTGCTCGCGGTGACCGGTCCGGGTCCTCCACCATCGGGAGAGCCGCAATCGGGCGGCTCCACGGCAGTGATCACCGCCACGGAACACGTCGTTGCGGTTCAGCAACCGAGACGGTTGTCGAAAGGGTGGCGTATCCAAGTTTCACACCTCGATGGCGGTACGCACGACCTTGCCGGTCGCGTTGCGCGGGAGGGCGGTGGTGGTGAGCCGCCAGCGGGCGGGGACCTTGTAGTAGGCGAGCCGGTCGGCGGTGAACGCGCGTAGTTCGTCCTCCGTTGTCGCAGTGGCGCTTTCGACGACGACGAGGGCGGCGACCTGCTGTCCGAGGTCGGCGTCCGGCACGCCGACCACCGCGCATTCGCGCACAGCGGGATGTTCCTCCAGGCACTGCTCGACCTCGGTGGGGTAGACGTTCTCCCCGCCGCGCAGGATGAGATCAGAACGTCGCCCGGACAATCGCAGTCTGCCGTCTTCCAGGACACCGATATCGCCGGTGCGCAGCCAGCGGTCGGGGGTGATCGCCGCGGCGGTGGCCGCCTCGTCCTGCCAGTAGCCGAGCATCACGTACGGGCTGCGCACGCAGATCTCGCCTTCGGTGCCCTCGGGGACGGTGTTGCCCGCGCTGTCGCGGATCTCCAGCGTGACGCCGACGACCGGTCGCCCCACGGTGTCCGGAAACGCAGCGAGTTCGGCCGGACCGGCCAGTGTCGCCGCGGTGCTGCATTCGGTGAGGCCATAGCTCGTCACCAGGGCGTTCCGTGCGACAGGGAGGTGATCGCGCAGTTGCTGTTGCAGGGCGGCCGACGAGGGCGCGGAGTTGAGGGAGAACGCGGTCAGCGAGGACAGGTCGTAGTGCGACAGGTCGAGTTCGAGCATCCTGGTGGCCATGGTCGGCATGGCGCCCCAATTGCTGATTCGTTCCCGCTCGATCAGCCGCAGCACCCGGTCGGCGTCGAAGGAACCCTGGTGGATGACGGCCGCGTCGCCGGTGACCAGGCGGGGCACCACCAGATTGTGCAGGCTGGCGATGTGGAACAGCGGCGAGGTGAGCAGATAGCTTCGCCCGCTGGGCAGCTCGGTAGTGCCGGTGAACGCGGCGGCCAGCGCGTCGTTGAACATGTGGTAGTCGATGACCGCCACCAGGTTTCGGTGCGAATGCACCGCCCCTTTGGGGCGCCCGCTGGTGCCGCTGGTGTAGAGGATCACCGCGGGGTCGTCCTCGTCGACCTCGATGTTCGGCAGCGTGGCGGTCGGGAAGTCGGTCAACAGTGCCGGCAGGTCGTGTTCCATGGTGAGCACCGGCACTCGGATGTCCAGCTCGGCCAGCAGTGCGGCGCGCTTCGCGTCGACGACGAGCACGGTGGGGCTCGTGTGCTCGACGCCGTAGGCGATCTCGCGTGGGGCCCACCACGCGTTGTAGCCGACCGCGATCGCGCCGAGTGCTTGCGCCGCCCAGAACGTCAGGACCCACTCGGGTGTGTTCGCCGCGAGAATGCCGACGCGGTCGCCCTTTCCCACGCCGTAGCGCGCACGCAGCGCCGCGGCCAGCGCCGCGACGGCGGATGCGTGCTCGGTGAAGGACATCCGTCGGTCTTCGGTGACCAGATAGGCCCGGTCGCCGTGCGCGGTCGACGCGGCGAGCACCTCGCCCAGGGAGGCGCTGCGGTGGCGCATCACCGGCATCTGCGCGCCGAGCACGTCTTCGACCACCAGCTCGAACCGTCCGCCGGGGCCCGTGAGCCGGGCCGCCGCCTCGGCCGCGAATGCCTGCGGATCGAAAGGCTTCGTCATCTCTTCCTCATCGCTACGCAGGCACGGGGGAGTCCGGTCGCCGTCATTCACTGTCCTTGTGCTGGGAGGGGCCGCCACCTGCCCACAGTGACGCTCGATATGGCGTCGAACCGTCCGGCGCGTGGCGGAGTGACGTAGGCAACAAGCTAACATCGGCTAGACGGTATGTCTAGTGAATGACGTATTGTCTAGCGAGAGCGATCGCTCCGCTGCGCGTTACCGCCTTTCCCCTCGAAAGTCGCACGTCAGCACCTCTTTCGACGCACACGAGGGACCTGTTCACCATGCGCACGAAAGCGAACACCAGCCTGCGGGAGGAGCAGAAGCAGCGGACCAGGGCACGGCTCATGGCCGGCGCCAAGGAGCTGTTCAGCACCCGCGGCTACGCGGCGGTTCGGGTGGACGACATCGCGGCGGCGGTCGGCTGCAGCCGCGCGACCTTCTATCTGCACTTCGCGAGCAAGGTGGAGATCTTGAGCGCCCTCGCCGCGCAGAGCACCGTGCCCAGCACGCTGCACTTCTACGAGGACCTCGATCGAGTATTGGAGGCCGGTTCGCGCGTCGAATTCGTCGGCTGGGTCACCCGCGCGATCGAGTGGTTCCACGCGTACAAGGACCTGCTGCCCGCCTGGGACGAGGCGACGGCGCTGGAGCCGGAGTTCCGCGCACTCGCGCGCGACGGCATTCGCGCGCTGCCGAACGCGATGACCTCCTACCTCGCGGGCTGGCCCGCCGACCGACAGGACGAGGCCCGGTTGCGCGTGGAGCTGCTTGTGGCGCAACTGGAACGGTTCTTCACCCGGTGGGCCATGCAGGGGACCATCGAAGTCTCCACGGAGCAGGCCGCCGAGGTTCTCGCCGACATCTGGTTCCCGGCGCTGCGGGCGCCCACCGGCGCGCGTTGAACGACCCCGCCGGCCGGTGGCCCGCGGAAGTCGGTGGGCGCAACCGCGAGGGCACGAAATGGACCGGCATGGGCTTCGCCCGAATGTAGCTCGAAATTCGCTGGATGCTCGAACCTGCTTGCGCTCGAAGTCGATTCGGCAGTGGCTTGGATATCTGTCGGAGCAGTGCGGCATCATCTGTGCACGCAGCCATCCACGAACACCGCTCGGAGTGCACCATGCCGTCGCCAAGAACCAAACCACAGCCATTGTCGGACAGTGAGATTCAGCAGATCGCCACGGACATCGCCGGTGGCCGCCCGCCCATGGTGTGGTTCACCGCGGCCGCGGTCGGCGTGCCGGAGGGACGGTCGGGAAAGGTGATCGCTCTCGGTGACCCGGCCGACGGAGACTTCCTCCAGGTCCGGCCGACCGGCTCGAAAGATGTACTGTCCTTCTCTCCCACAGAAGTGACGTTGACCAAGCCACCGCGAGGGGTCGCGGTTTCCGCTGCCCCGCCGAAGCCGACAACAAGAAAGGAATCCGCTGTGACCCAGACGTCGACCTCTACGAGCACCGCGACACCGTCCGCGCAGGGGAGCGCTCCCGCGCCGCCGGTCACCCCGAAACCGCTGAGGAGCACACCGGAACCAAGCGAACAGGATGGTGCGGCCAAGGGCTCGGTCAAGCAGACGCCGGCGGCGAATGCGGCCAAGGCCGCCAAGGCGCCTGCCGCGCGCAAGACGAAGGCGCCCGAGGTCACGGTGACGCTGACCGGCACTGCCGACGGCGAGTGGTCGGTCGATGTGGTCAGCGGTAAGAAGCGGACGGTGCGCGGCCTACCGGTGAACAGTTCGGCGGTGGCGCAGGCGGCCAAGGTCCTGCATCCCGAGGTTGCCGACGTGGTGGCCGGAATTCTGGAGGCGGCGCGCGGCGTGCAGGAAGCCAAGGTTCAGCAGTTGCAGGCCGAGCTCGAGGAGGCCAAGCGCCTGCTGGAGGACCTGCGGGACTGATTCACACCGCGCTGCTGGTGGAGCGATCGGCTGGGCGGCAGATCCGGCGCCTGGTGTTTGTCAGCGCGTGCGGCGCGTCGTCGTGGAACGTGTAGCCGAGGGAGTTTTCCTTCGCGTGGTACATGGCCGCATCCGCGTCGCGGATCAGATTGTGGACGTTGGTGTCCGAGCTGCGCGGACCAACGCACGCGATACCGATGCTCGCGGTGATCGGAATCTCGCCCGCGCTCAGCTCGAACGGCCGGACGAACGCACCGATCAGTCGTTCGGCCAGCACCGCGGCCTCCTGCCTGGCCAGCGGGGACAGCACGACGAACTCGTCGCCGCCGTACCGGGACACCACGTCCTCGCGACGCACCACACGCCGGATCCGAGCGGCCGCGGTCGCGATCAGCTCGTCGCCGACCGCGTGCCCGTAACTGTCGTTGACGTTCTTGAAGCCGTCCAGGTCGATGAACAGCAGGCAGACCGGCTGCTCGCCCGACTGCTCGCGATTGCTGTCGAGCGCGCGCAGCAGCGCGGCCCGGTTCAGCAGACCGGTGAGCATGTCATGGTCGGCCTGGTACTGGGCGCGTCGTTCGCTGCGTGCACTACGCACGATGGCGCGCTCGCTCCGCACCAGCACTCCGATCAGCAGCAGTGCGAACAGTGATGACACCACCACGCGGTCGAGAGTGTCCAAGCTGGACCCGACCACCGGGACCAGCGAGGCCACGATCAGTGCGACCGCGATGACGCTGGCCCGCTGCCGGGAGTGGTGTGGATGGATCCGGCGCGGTGTCCCGAGCGCGGCCATGGTCGGATGCAGGGCCGCGACACCCACGGTGGCGTAGGCGGCCAGCAGTGGAGCGAGTAAGACGTCGCGCCCGATGGGGGTGCCCACCGTCTCCAGGCTGTAGCCCAGATCGCCGAGCAGCAGCGCGATCAGCCCGGCGTGCAGCAGCCGTAGCGAGGTCTCCGAGCGCGTCGCGGTGGCCACCGAGTGCGCGACCAGGGTGAGCAGCAGTGCGTCGAGCACCGGATAGCTCGCCGCCACCAGAGTGTCCAGCGTGGTGGCGTGTAACTGCAGGATCGGCGAGATGAGAAACGCCCAGGAGGCCAGCAGCGCGCCAAGGCCGATCAGGCCCGAGTCCAGCAACAGATCGTGGTTGTCGCGTACCTGGCGCGGGTACAACCAGATCAGCGCGGCGAGGCCGACCCCGACGTAGCCGAGCAGGGTGAACGCGTCCTCGACCGGATGGATCGAATGGTGGGTCGCCTCGCGCAGCGCGGTCCCCGTCGCGAACAGCACGGCGGAGGCGGACAGCAGATACCAGGGCAGCGGATGGACGGGCCGGTGGATGTGCAGCCCGATGCCCATCATCGCGAGCGTTCCGATGAGAATGACCGCCATCGTCACCAACGACACCGCATGCGAGTCGATCGCGACATTCGTCGCGATCACGGCTGCGTTTCCCCCTAAAAGTGCTGCGTACCAGCGAAATTCGAGCCGACGCCGCAGGCCGCTCGATTGCTCTGCGCTGGGTATCATCAGTCCCCCTCGGTCGCTCCATCCCCTGTGAACTGGGCCACGTAGTAGATCTGAGAATCCTCAACCGCGACTTCGACATTCGCCTGTTCATCGAGCATCGCCCGAATACCGTCGGCGAACGAGAACCGAGTGCTGTTGTACGAGCAGATGTCCCAACCGACCGCCGCGCGTTCGGCAACCAAAACCTGGACAATGGAGTCGATCATGGCATGGAAAGCGGCCCCTTGTCGTGCACTTGGCGCAACAAGGGTCAAACCGGCGTAGTAGATCGCGTCGCGGGCCGCGTGTTCGGGGTAGCGCGCCACGAAGTAGTCCGGACTGATCCATGGGACGGTGTCGAGATGCCTGGTCAGCGTCGTCACGCCGATGGGCTCGCCCGAGTCGAGCCGCGCGACGTGCTTGTGTACGCGAGGATCGACCATCTCGGCGCGGAACTCCTCGCGCCGCAGTACCTGCCGTGCGATGGCCTTGGCCCGCAGCGGGCCGAACGCCTCCTCGTAGAGGCGGTGGAACAGGTCGATCCGATCGTCCGGAATCGTCGTCTCGACGGTGACGTAGAGGCCGCTCATCGTGGGCTCCACGGCACGGTGTGGTAGGCGGCGAGAACGAGCGCGCAGGCCGGATCGCCGTCGGAGGCGGTCTCCGTGGTGCAGAGGTCGACCGGGCCGAAGCGCTCCGGCCGGTGCCGCGTCATGTCGGTCAAGCTGGACCGGATCAGGTCGGACACCTGTTCGGCGGTCTCAGCTTCGTGCTCCACGAAAAGCCCTGCGCCGGAATGGTCGTCGCGCAGAACCCAGCCGATGCCCGCGGCGGCGCTCGCCCCGGCCTCGTTCGCGTGCTGGACCGCGTACACGCAGTAGAGGCGGTCGCCCCAGGAGATCGGCTTGCGCACCCGGCCGGTGCGTTCCAAGGTCGCGTGCGGCGGAATGACCGACGACAGCCGGATCAAGTTGGCCTCACCAACTCCCAGACCGCGTAGCGCCGCGTCGAACGCCGCCATCGCGGTCGGCCCCACTCCTGTTGCGGTTCCTATCTCGATCGTCAGCGATGGACCTGGCGTCGGCCCACTCACCGGGCGTAAGCGATCGATCCACTGCCGTCCCCTTAGGTCGCCACCTGGGGTGTTATGCATCATCGTGCCCTCCGGAAACAGTTCGACCCCAATTTGCAGGCTTGAATTGCGTCAAAATCGACTGTGCGTCAGGAATGCGCATCGCGCATCTTGTGTGCCGAAAACAGTGCTCATGCGGCGTGTCTCTCACTCCGAAACGAGAGACGGCGACATCGAGGGGCCAGGTCGCGGACATGGGTGGCACCGGGGCGAGCCATCGGGGTGTCGCTGCGCGGCGTCGGGCATGGGCAGATCCCGTTCGGCCTGGAGCTGCTGGTTATCGATACCGGGAAGCCGCGCGACCCGGTCGAAAGCGGCTACGCCGAGCGGCGCGCCCGATGTGTGGCTGCGGCCGGGAACTCGGCGTCGCCGCCTTGCGTGACGTCGCGGCCCTGGTGCCAGTCGAACGGATCGCCGATGACGTGCTGCGTCGCCGGCCCGACATGTGGTGACCGAGAACATTGCGATTGCCGAAAGATTGCTGAATGGCGTCGATGCACGCGGGATCGGCCCGACCCTGACCGAGGGGCACGCCTCGCGGTGCGACTTTGTGCGTGATTATGCCCCGCGGGCGGGGACAATCACGCAGAGTAGTGTCACCCCGACACCCAATCGGCGGGCGACGAGTAAGTCGCGCGCGCCTGGCAGCACCAGCACCACGCACGATCTCGCTCGACGCCCGGTTTCACCGCCAGGAGGGAAGCTGTGCCGCTTGCCGATTCACCCGTTCTCGCTTCCGCGCTGACCGCCGCCGACCTGCGCGGGGAAGCTGCGACCACGTATCTCGACGCCGCCACCACGCTCCGGCTGGACGCGAGCGCCGTCGACTACGCGCTGGTCGCCCTGTATTTCTTGTTCGTGCTCGGCATCGGCCTTCTGGCCAGGCAGCGCGTCTCCTCCAGCATCGACTTCTTCCTGTCCGGGCGCTCGCTGCCCGCCTGGGTGACCGGTCTGGCATTCATCTCCGCGAACCTGGGCGCGGTGGAGATCATGGGTATGTCCGCCAACGGCGCCCAATACGGTTTCCCGACGTTCCACTATTTCTGGATCGGCGCGGTGCCCGCCATGCTGTTCCTGGGCGTGGTGATGATGCCGTTCTACTACGGCTCCAAAGTGCGCAGCGTGCCGGAGTTCATGCGCAGGCGGTTCGGCACCGGCGCGCACCTGGTGAACGCGCTGAGCTTCGCGATAGCGCAGATCCTCATCGCGGGTGTCAACCTGTACCTGCTCGGCTCCATCGTGAATGTGCTGCTGGGTTGGCCGCTGTGGGTGTCGGTGATCGTGGCCGCCGCGATCGTGCTCTCCTACATCACCCTCGGTGGCCTGTCCGCCGCGATCTACAACGAAGTGCTGCAGTTTTTCGTCATCGTGGCCGCGCTGCTGCCGCTCACCCTGGTCGGCCTGCACAAGGCGGGCGGGTGGAGCGGACTGAAGGAGAAGATCACCGCCTCGCCGGGCGGGCCGCAACAGCTGGATTCCTGGCCGGGCAATGCGCTGAGCGGGTTCGGCGACAACTTCCTGTCGGTGGTCGGCATCGTGTTCGGACTCGGGTTCGTCCTTTCCTTCGGATACTGGACGACGAACTTCGTCGAGGTACAGCGCGCGATGGCGACGCACTCCATCTCGGCGGCGCGGCGCACCCCGATCATCGGCGCCTACCCGAAGATGTTCATCCCGCTGATCGTGGTGATCCCTGGCATGATCAGCGCCGTGCTGGTGCCGCAGATGGCCGAGTACAAGGCGGCGGTGACGGCGAATCCGGAATTCGAGGGCGACACCACCTACAACCAGGCGCTGCTGTATCTGATGAAGGACGTGCTGCCCAATGGTCTGCTCGGCGTGGGCCTCGCCGGTCTGCTCGCGGCGTTCATGGCGGGCATGGCGGCCAACATCTCCGCGTTCAACACCGTGTTCAGCTACGACCTGTGGCAGCAGTACGTGCGGCGCGAGCGGGCGGACGGCTATTACCTCGGCGTCGGCCGGCTGGCCACCGTCGGCGCGACCGTGGCCGCGATCTTCACCGCGTTCATCGCGTCCGGCTTCAGCAACATGATGGATTACCTGCAAACCCTGTTCAGCTTCTTCAACGCGCCGCTGTTCGCCACGTTCATCCTCGGCATGTTCTGGAAACGGATGACGCCGACCGCGGGTTGGATGGGCCTGGTCTGCGGAACCGGTTCGGCAATCCTCGTTTTCATTCTGCACGAAACGAAGGTGTTCGAATTGTCCGGCCAAGGCGCGAGTTTCGTCGCGGCCGGGGTCGCGTTCGTAACCGACATCGTGGTGAGCGTCGCGGTCACCCAGGTGACCGAGCCCAAACCCGCGGCCGAGCTGATCGGGCTGGTGTATTCGGAGACGCCGAAGGACGTGCGCACCGACCCCGAGGCCGACGCCCTGCCCTGGTATCAGCGTCCGGTCCTGCTGGCGGGCATTGCCCTCGTGCTCGTCATCGCCCTCAATATCGTCGTCGGATAAGGAGCTGACTCGATGCTTTTCGACATCCGCACCATCGTCGGGGCGCTGCTCGGCTGCTACGCGGTCATCCTCGTCATCACCGGTCTGTTGCGCGACACCGCGGCCGACGAGGCCAAAACCGGTGGCATCAACGTCAATCTCTGGTCGGGGGCCGGTATGGGAGTGGTAGCGCTGGCCTTCCTGGCCTGGGTTCTGCTTCGTCCGGTCCAAGTGCCGCCTGAACCGCAGGTGCCTGCGGACGAAACCGGAGAGGGGCCTGACTCTGCCTGAACAGCGGCGGCGCCCCCGGATGCCAGGGGACGCCGCCGCTTATCGCGTGGATCAGAGGCCTGGGCGGGGAATGTCGCCGCGCCAGGCACCGGTTTCGTGGCCCTGGCCCTCGATGAAGTGCTTGAAGCGCTCCATGTCGCCGTTCACCCGGTGCTTCAGGACGCCGAGCTTGTCGGCGACGTTCTCCACGAAGCCTTCGGGATCGACCTCCATCTGCGCGGTCACCCTGGTGTGGGTGTCGTCCAGCCGATGAAAAGTGATCACGCCCGCGTGATTGGGTCCGCTGTCGGACCTCCACGCAACTCGTTCGTCCGGATGCTGCTCGGTGATCGTCGCGTCGAACTCCCGCATCGACGGACCGACGTGGATACGCCAGTGGGTGTGCCTGTCGTCCAGCTGCTGCACTGTTTCCACACCCTCCATGAACTCCGGGAACGACTCGAACTGCGTCCACTGGTTGTAGGCGGTGCGGACCGGGACCTCGACGTCTACCGTGGCGGCCAATGTACTCACTTGCTACCCCTTTCCTTACCCGACGCACGGCCGGGCATCGATCGGTCGACAATCGCTCCCATAGGGGGCGACTCGGGTCATGGGTCGCTTACCCGGGCAGGGTGGGGACAAACAAACCGCGGTGACCAGGCATTTCCGCGCGGTGGGTGCGGCGGTGGATCATGCGGGCTGGTGCGAAGGTCGTCCGGCCCATCGCTTGCCCGCGACAGGCAGGACGACCTCCTGGGTGCTGTGCTCAGAGGAAGCAGCCCGCAGCCCTCAAACGGGCGTAGACATCGTCGGAGACGGTGATCGTCCCGCCGCTGGGACCGACAATCGCCAGCACACCCAAGTCCACCCGCGATCGGACGGAGCAGTCCAGCAGTTTCGCGGTGACGGTGATGGGTTGGTCTGCGTGTGCCACGCCGGCTCCGCTGATGGTTGAACAGGCGAGTGCCAGAGCGATTGCACCTGTTTTGACAAGTCGCACGGGTGTCCTCCTTGGAATCGCAGTCGTGTACAGCTTGCGGATCTCTCGTCCGGGTGATCGTGCTGTGTGCGGAAGGCGTCTGTCGTCCCGGGCCGACCTATCGGCTCCCTATGCAGGCCACAACGATAAGGGCTGTCACCTGGCCGAGCGTGTCGTCAGCACCGGCGATTCGTCACATCGTGCGCCAGTCTCGAAGGTTTGTCCCCGGATGGCCCGGCACCGGGCAGTCGTCGGTAGGCCGCGCAGCGTACTCGCTCGGCGCGACAAGGTAGAACACCGTGTCAGGGGCGTGACAGGTCGGTGTCAGGCCGGGTGCCGATCGTGGTCGCATGGGAATTTCGGCGATCGCGGTCTCAGGGCTGCGGAAGACATGTGGGGCCTCGGGATCGCCGTCATCGGATATCTGTGGGCGTCCTCCACGTTCAAGAAGCGAGCGTGACCGCGACCAACTCCCGCCAGCTCGCCTGCGCGCCCTCTCCAGTCGCCTCGGTGAACCGAGAGTCACCGAGGCGACTTCGCGTGGCCTGCTCGATCCGGGCCACATCGGGATGGGAACGATCCGACAGACCGCGCATGCCAGTGCTCGCCGCGAGCAGTCGCGCGGCCTGCTCGTACTGTTGCTCACGCAGCGCCAGGTCCGCGATCCCGACGAGCACCTGCGCGATCAGGGGCGTATTTCCCGCCTCCGACGCCGCCCGAAAAGCCGCGATGCGGTGTGCACGGGCCTCGTCGAGATCCTCGGCAAGGTAGCCGAGCAAATCTTGAATCGGCGCGCGGACGATGGCCCGCTCGGCGTCATCACCCAGTATCGCTGTCGCGACGTCGAGTTGCCGGTACGCCTGCTCGGCATCGCCGCTCCAGCGCGCGAGCTCCGCCTTCGACATCGCCAGCGCGGCAAGCGCACTCGGCCAGGCGACTCGTTCCGCGGACCGCTGCGCCTCGGCCACAGCAGCAGCGCTGGACTCCACATCGCCCAGCAGCCAGTACAACTGAGCCTGCCGCAACCGCATCGGCACGACATCGTCGATGGCACCGACCTCGGTGACGACCGCGATCGCCTGTTCGTAGTGGTCGCACGCAGCGGCGAATTCGCCGCGCATAGCGATTCGATTCGCCACCTCGGTCAAGGCGAACATAATCCCCCACCGGTCGCCGATCGCGCGAAACTCTGTGAGGGCCATCGCTAGATAAGTATCCGCATCCCGGCCGTCGTGGCCGAGCTGGATCCGCATCTTGCCGAGATGTAGCCGGGCAAGGGCGCGTACCCAGGGGTCCTCGTCGACCAGCAGTGCTTCCCATGCGGGCAGGATCGCGTCCGGCGCTTGCAACATGCGTACCAGTGGGGCGGCGAACTTCGGCGCCGGGTGCCGGGTCTGAGCACGCTGGCTGATGTCGTAAGCCTTGTGGATCCACTCCTCCGCCCGGTACTGGTCACCCTGCGGCCCGGCGGCCACGAACTGTACGACGAGCGCGTACACCACGGCCCGGCAGTCGTCGGCCACCTCGCCGGGCATGACAGCGGCCGCCATGATCAGCTCGTTGCCCTCCGCCTTGTGCCCGCCGAGCCACCAGTACCAGCCAGCGGCAGCGGCGAGCCGCATTGCCCCGTATGCTTCACCCGCCGCGAGCGCCCCACGCATCGCGGCGGCGATATTGTCGTGCTCGACCTCGAGCGCGGCCAGCCATTCCAATTGCTCGGCGCGGCGAAGATGCGGCTCCGCGATTTCGGCGAGTTCGGTGAAATACGCGAGATGCGCACGGCGAGTCGAATCCGATTCCCCCGCCTCCGCGAGACGCTCCTCGGCGTACTCCTTGATCGTGCCGAGCATCCGGTAGCGCGGCACCCGATCGCCTGCGGTGACCACCAGCGATTTCTCGGTCAGCGCGGTCAGTAACTCGAGTACGTCACCCGTCTCGACCGCATCCCCCGCGCAAACCCGCTCGGCCGCTTCCAGGCTCGCCCCGCCCGAAAACACCGAGAGCCTGCGTAGGACCACCCGTTCGGCGTCGGTGAGCAGCTCCCAGCTCCAGTCGACCACGGCGCGCAGTGTCCGGTGCCGCGGCAGCGCGGCACGGCTACCGCCGGTCAGCAGGCGGAACCGGTCGTCGAGCCGGTGGGCGAGCTGATCGAGGGACATGGTGCGCAACCTGGCCGCGGCGAGTTCGATCGCCAGTGGCATCCCATCCAGCGCCCGGCAGACGCGCGCCGAAGTCGACAATGTGTGGGCGTCCGTAGCGAGGTCCTTGCGCACCGCGCCGGCTCGGTCCAGCAGCAGCCGGATGGCCGGTGCGGACTCGATCTCGCCGGGGTCGGCGTCTTCCGCTGGTAGGGCCAACGGCGCGACCGGCCATAATGCCTCACCGGTGATGCCGAGAGGTTCCCTGCTCGTCGCGATGATCCGCAGCCGTCGGCACTCTCCGAGCACTCGATGGGCGAACGTCGCCGCGGACTCGATCACGTGCTCGCAGTTGTCCAGAATCAGCAATATCCCCCGCTCGCGGACAGCGGCAATGACCCGATCCGTCGGCTCCGCGTCCGGTGCCTCGCCGAGCAGCGCATCCCGCAGTTCGAGCGCGGCGAGCGTCGCTTGCGCGACGTTCTTCCCGCCCCCCTGCCCTTCGGGCCCGCCTGGGTCGGCACCGTCGGCGCCGATGGCCGCTAGTTCGACCAGCCAGACTCCGTCCGGCAGGTCGCCGAGCAGCGTGCGCGCGGTTTCCGTGGCCAACCTGGTCTTCCCCGAGCCGCCCGGCCCGATCAGGGTGGTGAGGCGATGTTCGGCACTGAGTTCTCGAACCGCGGCGACATCAGCGTCCTTGCCGACGAAGCTGGTCAGCTCGGCACGTAAGTTGGTCTTCCGGTTCTCCTTCCGCCGTCCCAACTCGCCCCGTAACAACGCGACGTGCAATGCGGACAGCTCCGGTGACGGGTCGATGCCCAGCGCGTCGGCCAAGGCTTCTCTCGTGCGCTCATACACGAGCAGCGCCTCGGTGTCGCGACCGGTCGCAGCGAGGGCACGCATCAGCGCGGCGACAAGCCGTTCACGCATCGGATGCGCGGCCACCAAGTCGGTCAGTTCCGTGACCAGCTCCGCACCGTGGCCGAGGCTGATCTCCGCATCGAACCGATCCTCCATAGCTGTCAGGCGTAGCCCCTCGAGCCGGGTGACCACCGCGTCGAACGCCGCACTATCCTGCAGACCGATGTCCTGCATGGCCGCACCGCGCCACAATGCGAGGGCCTCGCGCAGCCGCCGTACCCCCTGGGGTTCCTCGTCAGTGCGGGCTCGGGCGAGGAGGCGTTCGAACCGCACGGCGTCGACAGCGTCGGGTTCCACCCTCAACCGGTAGCCGTCGGTCTGCCCCTCGACCAATCCTTTCGGTAGTGCCTTCCGCAGCCGGGAAACCAAGCGGTGTAAGGAATTCGCCGCGTCGGAGGGCGGGTTCTCACCCCAAATCCAGTCGATGAGCGTCGCCCTCGGGACTGCGTGACCTGGTTCGAGTGCGAGGGCGATCAACAGCCCGCGCAGCCGCGCGCCCGGCACGTCGGCGAAAACGCCGTCGTCCGTGCGAACTTCGAATGGTCCGAGTATCCCGATCTGCACTTGGCTGATCTTGCCATGGGCGATCGGCAGGCCTCCGACTGCTGACGCGGCGCAGAAAGTTGCCGGGGTATTGACCCCTGGGCTGGTAGAAGCGGGTCGTTCTGCTTGTCTGCCGGGGCGCCGTCGGACTTCGCATTGTCCCTGGATGGTTCAGCGTCGTCGGTCCGACAGCGGTCGGTTCGTCGTCGCACGGGCTAGCCGACCATGTGTCCGGCATGGTCGGTGTCAGAGCCGTGACAGTCGCATGTCAGATCCGTCGGCGACTGTGGTCGAAACACAACCGCCACGAAAGGAAATCCGATGAGTCGAACGGCTCCCATCCCGCACGGCCTCCCCATGGAGCGCAATGCGGGCCCCTTCGACCCTCCTCGCGAGATCACTCGGCTGCGCGAGGCTCGCCCGGTCAGTCCCATGGTCTTTCCCGACGGACACGAGGGCTGGCTCGTCACCGGCTACGACGCGGTCCGCCGGCTCATGGCCGATACCCGGTTCAGCTCCCGCCAGGACATCGGCATTCTCCACGTGCCGTACGAGACCCCCGGCATGCCCGTCGCCACCGAACCGTCTCCGCAGATTCCGGGCCTGTTCATCGCGATGGACCCGCCGGACCACACCCGGCTGCGGCGCATGCTCACCGGCGCCTTCACCGTCAAACGCATGAAGCAGCTCGAAGAGCACATCATCGACATCACCGAGCGGCAACTGGACGAGATGGAGCAGCTCACCCCACCGGTCGACCTGGTCAAGGAGTTCGCGCTGCCGGTGCCCTCGCTGGTAATCTGCGAATTGCTCGGTGTCCCCTACGAGGACCGGGAGACCTTTCAGGTCAACTCCGCCAAATTCTTGGTCAAGGACCAGCCGCTCGACGAGAAGATGGCCGCGTACGGCGCAATGACCACGTACCTCGCCGAACTGGTCACGCGCAAACGCGCCGAACCCGGCGACGACATACTGTCCGACCTGGCCCGCCAGGACGACCTCACCATCGAGGAGCTGGTTGGCATCGCCTTCCTGCTGCTGCTCGCGGGCCACGAGACCACCGCAAACATGCTGGCACTGGGCACCTTCGCGCTCCTCGAGCACCCCGAGCAGCTGGCCGAGCTGCGCGCCGACCCGGATCTGATGCCCGATGCCGTAGAGGAACTCCTGCGCTATCTGTCCGTCGCCGATATCTTCTATCGCTACGCCACGGAGGACATCGAACTCGGCGGTGAAACAATCGGCAAGGGATCGACCGTTGTCGTCTCGCTGCTGGCCGCCAACCACGACCCCCAGCGCTTCGACAACCCCGGCACTCTCGACATCCGCCGCGAGGCCCGCGGTCGCCTGGCCTTCGGCCACGGCATCCACACCTGTCTCGGCCAGCAACTGGCCCGCATCGAGATGCGCGCCGGTTTCGAGGGTTTGCTGCGTCGCTTCCCCACCCTCGAGCTCGCCATCCCCGCCGATGAGGTGAAGCTCAGGACCGACATGAATATCTACGGTGTCCACGAACTGCCGGTCACCTGGACGGAAACGGCCCGGTAGAACCGTCGGCCGAGCAAGTCGTCGTCAATCGTCCGCGAAGCTGTGTCGGCTCCGGCTGAATACATCCTTGCGGCGGATATGGCCTCGGGTACCTGGCATCCCGAGACGCACCACTTCGCCGATTGTTGGATGATTGTCCGTGGTAATCCGTTGCAGTACATAGTTATTCGTCCACGCACACACTTCTACATATTCGATCTACCTGTTGGTCACGAAAGGAGATGACGAGGGTGCGAATCTCTGCGGATCGAGAGCGCTGTATCGGCTCGGGCATGTGCGCCCTTATCGCACCGAAGGTCTTCGATCAGGACGAGGACGACGGCAGGGTGCGGTTGCTCGACCCAAGACCGCAGCGCGGTCACTCAGCGGTGCGGGAGGCCTTGGATGCTTGCCCGTCTGGGGCACTGGAAATCGACGAGTCCTGGGACTAGAGGCCGATCGACTCGGGCCGCTGGTTGTGGCTTTCGTGGGCGTCGGGCGCAGTACTCGCTCGGCTTCTGGTTCACCGAACCACAGCCGCCGCAGCTGCGGACGACACGTACCTCGACCTACGCGTCGAGGTAGAGCTGGCCTCCTGTGCTGAGCGCTCGCTGTGGGAGTCTTCAGGTGACATTCAGGTTGTCTGTGTGAGACTCCGCCGATGCAGACCGAATCAGTGGACGTGACCGAGGTCCGAATGGGAGATGTCATCCAAGATCCGCGTGGCGCGGACAACTGGAGGACGGTGCGGGAGTTGGGCTACGACTCTCGTCCGAAAAATGATGGATCGGGTGAATACTGGGAGCTGTATGCCTTCATCGGGCCACCGGTGGAGTCTCCCGCCCGCCCTGCCGCCATGGAAAATCGGCCGGGCTTCGACCGATTCATTTTTCGTGAGGATGAGCAAGTCACCCGTAGGGTCTTGTCGTAGCCGGCCCATTGTCGACCCTGTCGGGGTGGTGGTGGGTTACACATAGGTGGACGCTAAGGCCCCCGCGGCACGTGGAAGTCAGCGAGTTGGAGATCCGAGAGCGGTATGCCGATGCTGGTGGTTGTACCAATCTCCTTCTACGCCGCGAAATGTCGTTCTTCTTCAGAATCACGAGGGTCTACGAGGCGGCGCGCACCCGCCCGGCGCGGCCGATCAGGACGTCGACGATGAGGAAAGCGAGCAGGCTCAGCCCGACCAGCGGGACGAACCAGCCGGTCACCAGCGCGGCGGCCAGCAGCGGAACGACCAGCCACGGTGAGGTCTTGCGCAACGTGCCTCGCCGCGGCGCGCGGCCCGGCGCCAACCCACCCCCGCCACGGGTTGGCCGCCGACGCCACCACATGAGGTAGCCGCGGATGATCACGGTGATCAGGCCCAGCATCGCCGCGAGCAGCAGCAGCTGGTTGAGCAGCCCGAACAGGAGACCCATGTGGAACTGGATGCCCCAGTTGGTGAGCTTGGCCATCAGCGGCCAGTCGGCATAGGCCAGGTGGTCGGTGACCGCGCCGGTGGCTCCGTCGACGGCGACCGCGTCGACGGTGTAGACGCCGGGTATCCGTCGTTCCTTCACCGCGAACGCCTTCCCCGGCGCGGCGGGGACCGCGATCTCGGCGGCCTGGGTGACCCCGTGGGCGCGGGCGGTCTCATACACCCGGTCCAGCTGGTTGATCCGGTCGGCCGGGTCGGCGGACGCGGGCGCTCCATAGTCACCGCCGTGGTGATCGCCACCCGAGTCATGGACGCGTGCGGCGGTTCCGTGCAACACGGTGCTGACCGCGGGCGTGGTCCAGCTGAGCTGCTGACGTAACTCGGTGATGTTCGCGCCCGCGTAGGTCGACCAGGTCAAGCCGGTCGCCGACAGCAGGAGCAGCAGCGGAAGCGCCCACATGCCCACCGCGCCGTGCCAATTCAGCGTGCGGCCGCGCCCGTTCTGCGACCGATCGGGCACCAACAGCCAGCCTGCGGAATTGCGGATGCGTCGGCCGTGTACCCGGCGCATCCAGATGACCAGACCGGCGAGCGCCACGATCCACAGCCAGGACGCGGCAAGCTCGCTGTAGATTCGGCCGGACTCGCCCAGGCAGAGATCTCGGTGCAGGCGGTCGATCCAGGTGCGCAGCGGCAGCGCGCCCGAGCTGCCGTAAACGACGGAATCGCCGACAGGCCGCGCGGTGTATGGGTCGACGAACACCGCTCGCCGCTCGGACTCACCCAGCGAAGGGTCGTCGAACAGCACGCGAGTGGTGTCCTCGGCGTCCGCCGCCGGGGCGACGGCCACAAGCGCCAGGTTCGGCTGGGTGGCGACCGCCCCGGTGACCTGATCGGACAGCGGTTTCGGTGTTCCGGCCGCCGTGACCGTCAGCAGGTCGCGCGACATGATCGACTCGAGCGTCGGCGCGATCGCGTAGAGCGCGCCCGTGACGGCGGTGACGAGAAGGAAGGGCCCAACGAATACGCCTGCGTAGAAATGCAGCCGCAGGGCCAGTGCGTACCAGCCGTTGCGTGACCGGGGCCGGGATTTGTCCGACAGTTCCGGTAGTTCGGCGTCGGACGTGGTGATTTCTGTTGTACTCACGGTCGTTTCGTTTCTGAGGGTCGGGAAACTGGGCAGGTCGCAGGCCGTCGCTCACGATGTGCCGGGCGCACGATGCGGCGCGAAACTTCCGCCGCGCGTGGACGACGTGAGATGTAGCGGGAGACGTTCCGACTGATGCGAAGGCACGGCAGCGGCGCAGTCACCTCAGTGCGGCGCGACGCCGCGGTGCTGAAGTACGCGGACGCGATAGCGTGCCGCTCCCACAGGGCGTCATGTCCACGTGACCGCGAAATGCTGACGAGCGTGCGTCCGCAACGTTGTGCCGCACGGTGAAAAGCCGTGGAGTGAGCAGCGCTCACACACGAACGCTCCCGACGCGCACCGGGTATAGGGAAAGATCAGATGCTGACCGGAAGCGGCGGACCGCGGGTGCGTAGGGATTGGGCGGCGAGAACGCGCAGGATGACGCGATCCCGATGGTCTGTGCGCAGGGGCGCCGGACCCGCGACGGGCGCCCTGCGGCACACCGGAATCACGCGGGCCAACACTGCGGTCCCCACCCGGTACGCGGCTTCCGCGCCGCGGACAATGATAGCGGCCGCGACCGCCGCGGAGAGGTGTGCGGTGAGCATGACCGGAGTCAGCTGCGCATCACCGTGATGCAGGTGCCCCGAGCTGAACCCCATGGTGAGGTGACCGAGCACCTGCGCAGTCACCAGCGCAGCGACCAGCCCGGTCGAGGTGTCACGCAACAGAGCGATTCCGGCCACCGTGGCGCCGATCACGGTGGAAGCGGCGGCGAGCAGCACCAGCGCGGTGGCAGTCGGCGGCATGCCGCCCGCCGCCCACCCATGTGCGGCAAGGGAAATGACGCCCGAGATCGCACCGGCCGAACCACCGCGCACCTGCGCGACGGCACCGCGTCGCCCCGTCGCGGGCCGGCCGAACTCGATACTCACCCGCTGATGATAGCCGACGGATTGCACGCCATTTTTCGTATCGATCCGATCCGAAAACGGTCGAGGGCTGCAGTTTCCATCTGAGCCGGTCAGCTCGCGTCGACGTCCATCTCGATCAGCGGCTTGCGCAATAGTTTGCCGGTCGCATTGCGGGGTAGCTCGTCGAGGAAGATCACCTCGCGCGGCACCTTGTAGCGCGCCAGATTCGCCTTGACGTAGTCCTTGATCTCCTGCGGATCCCGCGCGGAGTCCGGGCCGGGAACGACGAAGGCGCGCAGCCGCTTTCCGAATGCGTGGTCGTCCACGCCGACCACCGCGGCCTCGAAGATGTCGTCGCGGCCCGCGATGAGGTTCTCCACCTCGAGCGGGAAGACGTTCTCGCCACCGGAGACGATCATGTCGTCGTCGCGGCCGTCGATGAAGAGCAGGCCGTCGGCGTCGAAATGGCCGACGTCGCCGCTGGACATCATGCCGTCCACGGTCTCCTTGGTGCGGCCGTCGGTGTAGCCGTTGAACGCGAAGCCGTTGTTCACGAAGATGCTTCCGGTGATGTTCGGCTCGGTGATCGGCTTTCGGTTCTCGTCCAGCAGCACGATCCGGATGCCGACCGGTGCGCGGCCCGCGGTGGTCGGCGCCTTGCGCAGGTCCTCGGGGGTGGCGACGGTCATGACGGCGCACTCGGTGGAGCCGTACAGGTTGTACAGGCTGTCGTTGAAGTAGTCCAGCGTGCGGGTAACGACGTCCGGCGCGATGGCTGACCCCGCCGCGAAGATGACCTTGATGGTGCTCGGGTCGTATTTGGCCAGGACCTTGTCACCCAGGTCCAGGATGCGCTGCAGCATGGTCGGCACCACGACCAGCGAGTCCGCATGGTAGGTGGTGATGTTCGCGAGGGTCTTCTCCGGGTCGAAGCGGCGCTGCTGGAAGACCACCCGGTTGCCGAGTGCGAGACCGAGGGCGAACTGGGATAGGCCGGTGCCGTGGAAGATCGGCGCCGCCATGAGCATGGTGCCGTTGTTGGGCAGCGGCACCCGGTCGACGAACTGGGCCGAAGCGAACGGGCTCACCCGGTCGCGTGGCGCGCCTTTCGGGATGCCGGTGGTGCCGCTGGTGAGGACGACCACGCCACCCGGTTTGGACGGCGGTGGCAGCGATGCAGTGGAGCGGCCCGCGACCAGCGACTCGATGGTCGGGATCGACGGGTCGGCGTTGTCCTTCTCGTCCACCCAGGTGAGCACCCGTGGAATGTCGGCGGGAATCGCGCTCATCAGGTCGAGGAATTCGCTGTCGTGCAGCACTGCCTTCACGTGCTCGCGCCCGGCCACGTCGGCGAACTGCGGTTTTGCGAAGCCGGTATTCATCAGCACGGTTCGCACGCCGAGCTTGCCGGTCGCCGCCAGGCTCAGCACCATGCCGCGGTGGTCGCGTGCCAGCACCGCGATCACGTCGCCCGGCTCGAGACCATGGTCCGCGAGGCCGCGGGCGAGCGCGTTCGACTGCTCGTCGAGCTGGCGGAAGGTCAGCTCCCCGCGTTCGTCGACGATGGCACCCGCGCTCGGCCTGGTCTGCGCGCCGTGCATGACCACACCGGCGAACGGGCCGAACTTCAATACGTTGAACGCCGACCGCACGGCGTGATCGGGGCGCAGCGGATTGAACAGTTGTCGCTTGACCATGACATTCACGCCGCGGGCGAGATCGCCCGCCTTGCGCGCGGTGCCGCTGAATGCGGGGAACAGAGACATCGACGACAACCTTCCGGCGGCCCCCGCCTGTGTGCGTCAGGTGGTGCGGACCGCAACCTCGGGATCCAGTGCTGTGGCTAACATTAGCAAGAGAGTGTAACCGTGTGTGTCATGTATATCGGCAAGTCCTACCCGTTGGTAACCTGACGGCCTCGCCCGGCCACCCTCAGCCCTGGACCTCGTAATCCACCAGCACCCGGCGCAGCAGCTTGCCGGTTGGGTTGCGGGGGAGGTCGTCGAGGAAAACCACTTCGCGCGGCACCTTGTAGCGGGCCAGGTTATTTTTGACGTAGCCCTTGATCTCCTCGCCGTCCGGCGTGTGGCCCGGCACGGGAACGACGAAGGCGCGCAACCGCTTGCCGAACTCCGCGTCGTCTACGCCGATCACCGCGGCGTCGAAGATGTCGGGGCGCTCCAGCAGCAAGTTCTCCACCTCCTGCGGGAAGACGTTCTCACCGCCGGAGACAACCATCTCGTCGTCACGGCCGTCCACCATGAGCAGGCCGTGCTCATCGAAGTGGCCGACGTCGCCACTGGACATGTAGCCGTCGATGACCTGCTTGTTCCTGCCGTCGGTATAGCCTTCGAACGGTGCGCCGCTGCGGATGAAGATGCGCGCGGTCGTGTTGATCGCGGTGACCTGTTTGTCGTTGTCGTCGTAGAGCCGCACGTCGCAGGTGATGGGCGCACGACCGACGGTTCCGGGCGCGAGGGCAAGGTCCTCCGGTGTGGCCACGGACGCGACCGCGCATTCGGTCGAACCATAGAGGTTGTAGAGCACGGGCCCGAACACCTCGGTGGCCTTGATGGTGAGCTCGGGGGACAGTGCCGAACCGGACAGCATGATCACCTTCAGCGATGACGTGTCGTACTTCCTGCGGATCGCCGGGTTCAACTCGACCATTCGGTGCAGCATGGTCGGCACCGCCACCAGCATGTCCGCTGTGTGGTCGGCGACCATCTTCAGTGTCGCCTCGGCGTCGAAGCGGCGGCGCACCACCACCTTGTTGGCCAAGGCCGCGCCGACCAGCCAGGCGGCAAGGCCGGTGGCGTGGAAGATCGGCGACGCGATCACCTGAGTACCGCCACGCGGGAACGGGATGCGGTCGACCATCTGTGCGGTGGACAGCGGGCTGAACTTGCTGCGCGCAGCGCCTTTCGGCAGGCCGGTGGTGCCGCTGGTCAGGATGATGAAGCCGCCGGGCTTGCTCGGCGCGGGCAGCGGTTCGGTCGAGTTGGCCCCGATCAGGTCGTCGAGCGTTTGCGCGCCTTCTGTCAGTTGGGCTTCCTCGTCGATCCAGGTGATATACCTCGGCAGGTCGGCGGGCAGCGCGTCGAGCAGGCCGAGGAACTCACTGTCGTGCAGCACCGCCTTCACCTTCTCGCGCTCGCACACCTCGGCGAACTGTGGCTTGGAGAACCCGGTGTTCATCAGCGCCACCCGCACGCCGAGCTTGCCCGCGGCGGCCATGGAAAGAATCAGGCCGCGGTGGTCGCGCGCCAGCGCGCCGATCACCATGCCCTCGGTGATGCCCGCTGCTTGCAGGCCGCGCGCGATCGCGGTCGACTGCTCGTCCAGCTCGCGGTAGGTCAGCGTGCCTGCCTCATCGACGATGCCCGGCGCGTCCGGCTCGATCCGGGCGGAGTGCCGGATCAACGTGGCCGCCGGGCCGAGGATCCGCGACTCCTTGATCGTCCGCAGCGTCTCCAAAGGCCTGCGGGGATCGCTGATGCCACGGGTGCGTAGCACCCCTAGCGCTTGCACAGCTTCCAGCGCGTGCGCCACCTTCATGTCGAAACCTCCACAACGTCGGTACTCGACCTAGCGAACCGATATGGCCCATTGTCACCGTAGCAAGTGCGATGTGTGACAGGTCACAAATAAACCAGACAATTTGGGCATGTCAGATGCGCCTACCAGGTAGTCATGAACATGGCCAGTGGCAAACCGAGGACCAGATAACCGGTGCGCTTCGTGGAGCCGCACCGGTGTCGAGGTTTTCCTTGCTATTTCAGTTCGGCACTGGTCTTCCCGAGAATGCGGCGGGCCACGATCAGCTGCTGGATCTGCTGGGTTCCTTCGAAGATGTCGAGGATCTTCGAGTCCCGCCCCCACTTCTCCAACAGGGTGCGCTGCGAGTAGCCGATGGCGCCGGCCAATTCGACAGCCTTGAGGGTGACGTCGGTGCCGGTGCGGCCCGCCTTCGCCTTGGACATGGAGGCCTCGAGCGAGTTGGGCTTCTTGTTGTCGGCCATCCACGCCGCGCGCAGGGCGAGCAGGTAGGCGGCCTCGTAATCGGCTTCCATCCGCAGGAATTCGGCGGCAGCGGCGTGCTGATTGTTGGCCGGGATGTCGTAGGAGATATCGACACCAGCGTCGGTCAGGATGACACGCAGCTCCTCGAGTGCGGCGCGGGCGACACCGACCGCCATCGCAGCGACGAGCGGGCGGGTGTTGTCAAAGGTCTGCATGACCCCGGCAAAACCCTTCTCCACGTTGACTTCCGGGCTGCCGAGGATATTGTCTTTCGGAATCCGGCAGTCCTGTAGCAGTAGCACCGCGGTGTCGGAGGCTTTGATGCCGAGCTTGTGTTCGAGGCGCGCCACCGACAGACCCGGAGCATCCCGCGGCACGACGAACGACTTGATCGCCGCGCGGCCGAGGCTCTTATCGACTGTGGCCCACACCACGATGTGGGTGGAGCGCTGGCCGGCGGTCACGAAGATCTTCTCGCCGTTGAGCACCCATTCGTCGCCGTCGAGCACGGCGGTGGTGGACACGGCCGCGGAGTCGGAGCCGAAGGACGGCTCCGTGATGGCCATCGAGGCCCACACCTTGCCGAAGCGCTTCAGTTGCTCGTCGGTGGCGACGGCGGCGATCGCCGCGTTGCCCAGACCCTGGTAGGGGATCGACAGCATCAGGCCGACGTCGCCCCAGGATGTCTCCAGCGCGTTCAGCAGCGCGGACATATTGCCGCCGTTGCTGTTTCCGAGTAGTTCGGTGGCGTGACTGTTCGTCTCGCTGTCTTCCGCACGGCCACCGGCGGCGCCACCGATCTTCTGGGTGCCGGAGTCGGCTAGGCCTTCCACCATGGCGGCCATGGTGTCCAGCTCGACCGGGTAGTCGTGCTCGGCGAGGTCGTACTTGCGTGAGATCGGACGGAAGATCTCCTGCGCGACCTGGTGGGCCTGGTTGGCGCTGGCCCGCAGCTTCTTGGGGAGTTCGAGATTGATCATGGTGAAGTCTCCTGGAATAACGAACAGGCCGATCAGATGAGCACGATGCCTTCGGCGACGCCGATGGCCCGCAGGTCGCGGTACCAGCGCTCGACCGGGTGTTCCTTGGTGAAGCCGTGGCCACCGAGCAGCTGAACGCCGTCGAGGCCGATCCGCATGCCTTTGTCGGTGGCCAGCTTCCTGGCCAGCGCCGCTTCCCGGGCGAAGGACAGGCCCTGCTCCGCGCGAGAGGCTCCGCGCAGGGTCACCAGACGCAGGCCGTCGAGTTCGATCGCGATATCGGCGACCATGAAGGCGACCGCTTGACGGTGCGAGATCGGCTCGCCGAATGCCTCCCGCTCGTTCACATACGGAATCACGTAGTCCAGCACCGCCTGGCCGGTACCCGCGGCGAGCGAGGCCCAGCCGAGACGCGCCAAGCGCACAGCGTCGGCGAAGTCCTCGGCGCGGGTCTTGGCGTCACCGTCGCCCAGGATCGCGTCGATGCCGACGGCGACGTTGTCCAGGATCAGGCGACCGAGGCCAGCGGCACGCAGACCCATGCTCGGATCGGCCTCCACGACCAGGCCGGGGGTGTCCGATTCGATGATGAACAGGGCGGGACGGCCGTCGAGCTCGGCGGCGACGAGGAACAGCTCGGCGTCGGCAGCGGCAGGCACCAGGCTCTTGACGCCCGAGATGCGGTAGCCGCTCGGCGAGCGCACCGCCTTGGTCTGCAGCGTGAACGGGTCGAACAGGGCGCGTGGCTCGCTGATCACGACCGCGGCCTGCGGTACGTTCTCGCCGGTGAAGGACGGCAGGTAGGTCTTCTGCTGCGCGTCGGTGCCCCATTGCGACAGCGCGACCGCGACGCCGCTCGGCGCCAGGATGGGCAGGGCCAGCCCCATGTCGCCGTGCGCCAGCGCCTCGGCGACCAGCGAGTTGGTGACCGCGCCGCGCTCGGAGGCGACGCCGTCGAGTTCCTCGGGAACGTTGATCAGGGTGATACCGAGTTCGGCGGCCCGCTCGAGCAGGTCGCGCGGCGCCTTGGCGGCGTGGTCGGCGTCGTAGGCCGCCGGGCGCAGGATCTCGGCGGCGAACTCGCGAACCGTCGCCACGATCATCTGCTGGTCGTCGCTCGGTGTCAGGTCGAAGAAGCCCTTGCTCTTCGATTCGTTGTCCGCGAGACGCTTGGGCGCGCCGGTGCCCGCGACCTTGGCGAACGCGCGGGTAGCGGCACCCAGGGTGCGGAAGCCGGTCTTGGTGCCCTCGTAGGTGACTCGCTCGATCGGCTTACGCAGGTTGTACTTGTGTGCGAGTTCCGACCCGGTCAGTGTCGTCATGACCCGCATCGCCGCGCCCATCCAATCCCGCTTGGGTTGGTTCAGGCCGACCGCGGAAGTGTCCGGACGCCGCGTCGTTGCGCTGTCTCGAGTGCTCATCATCACCATGTTTTCTCGGATGGGCGGGTGAGGCCTGCCCCAGCTATCTTACTCCTGAGTAAGGCTACCTTACTCCAGAGTAAGAAGGGCGTCGAGGTGCAGCCGACGCCGACTCCGTTGCTGACCGCGGTTATGGTGGGATTCGTCCGGATTCGTCATTGGACATGCGGATTCCGGCCATCACCGCGGTGGGGCGGCCGGAGCAGGAAGTCTTCGATCGTTGTGCGCCAGCGATCCGGTTGTTCGACCATCAGGACATGGCCTGCCCGGATTTCGGTGTAGTCGGCTCCTGGAATCGCGGCGGCCAGGTAACGCGAGTTGTCCGGGTCGACCAGAAGGTCCTCGGTGGCGTTGACGACGAGGGTCGGGACGGTGACCCGGGGGAGATCGGCAGTGATGTCGACGGTCTCGGCGAGTCTGCTCTGCTGCAGCGTACCGCCGGGAACAGATGCCGCGGTGTCACGGACCAGGTCGGCGACGACGTGAGCGGACAGGCTGTTGGTGTACGCGGGACTGAATGCTGTCGCGAGGGTGAACCGGGCAAAGGTATCGGTGTCGCCACGCCCGAGGAGGCCCTGCCAGGTCTGCATAGCGAGGCGAATGCGATTGTCGGCCTTGGCAAAACCGGCCGCCAGCACGAGTCCACGCACGCGTTCGGGGTGCCGGGTCGCGGCCCGCACCGCCACCGTGGTGCCGAGCGAGAAACCGAGCATGGCGCAGGTTTCGACGCCCGCGTCGACCGCAGCGTCGACCAGCGCGTCCGCCAGGTCGTCGAGGGCGAGCGGGAGGTCGCCGGCGGGGTACTCGGGCGCGACCACCGTGTGCGTCATAGCGAGCGTGGGGATGATCGAGCCGAAGTTACTGTCGATCGTTCCGCTGGCACCGTGCGCCAGCAGGAGGCCGGGGCCGGAGCCGGTCACCGTGGTCGGTAAGGGAATCGCTGTCATGCCCGCCAAGTTATGAATTCACATGAGTGTGAAGGTCAAGCCGGACATGATCGGAATCACATGTTGATCGGAGAACTGGCCCGCCGGACGGAGGTGAGTCCCCGCCTGCTCCGGTACTACGAGGAGCAGGGCCTGCTGGAACCACGGCGGGGCGCCAAGGGCTACCGCTACTACTCGGACGACGCGCCGGCACGGGTACGCCGGATCCGGGAACTGCTCACCACGGGCCTGTCCACCGACGACATCCGCGGCCTGTTGCCGTGCACCTACGACGCGGACCGCTGGGTCGTGCCCTGCGACGAATCCCTTGTGATCGTCGAAGGTCGGCTCGCGGCACTAGATACGAGGATCACCGAACTGCGACGGCAACGCACCCTGCTCGGCCGGCAGCGCGACGCCCTCAGCGCGTGGCTGGCGGCACCTTAGTACGGCCGACCGGACATCCGGCGCAAACGGTTACTCGCGGACGTAATAGCGCAGCGTCGCGTACGCCGTCAGCGCGGCGAACACCACGCCGACAGGCGCGATGACCAGCGCGGTCGTCACGATGTCGTCGCCGGTGATGCGCGGGAACACCTTGCTGGAAAACAGGTCGCCCAAGGCGCGGTCGATCACCAGCGGGCGCGCGACGAGCAGGCCGAGCATCGCGAGCAGCGATCCGGCCAGCGCGGCGACCACCGCCTCCAAGAGGAAGGGCAGCTGGGTGTACCACCGCGTCGCGCCGACCAACCGCATGATGCCCACCTCGGTCCGCCTGGTGAACGCGGCGATCTGCACCATGTTCGCGATCAGCAGCAGCGCCGCCAGCGCCTGCAGCACGGCCAGACCGAAGGCCGCGTTGCGCAACCCGTCGAACAGGCTGACCAGCCGGTCCACGATGTCCTTGTCATTGCGCACCATCCCGACGCCCGGCCGGTCGTAGAAGTTCTCGTAGATCGTCGGGTATAGCTCCGCGTTGTCCATCTTCACACGCAGCGACGCGGGCAACGGCGTCTCGCTGACGTACTTGGCGAGCTCGGGCTGGTCCTTGAACGTCTTGTCCTTCGCCTCGCGCACCGCGTCGTCGCGGTTGAGGAACTGAACCGACTGCACGCCGCTGGTTGCCTTCAGATCGGCCATGAGCGATCGGCACGGGTCCTGCGAACAGTCCGGGTCGTTGGCCGAGACGTCCTCGGTGAGATACAGCCGCACCTCGAGCCGGTCGAGGAAGTACTGCTCGGTCTTGTCCGCGATGCGCACTGCGAGCAGACCGCCACCGAGCATGGTGAGCGAGACCGCGGTGGTCAGGATCATCGCGATGGTCATCGTCACGTTGCGGCGCAGGCCCGCGAAGACCTCACCGAACAGGAAGCTCGCACGCATTATCGGCCCACCCCGTAGACGCCGGTCGCCTCGTCGCGCACCAAACGCCCGTGGTCGAGCTCGACCACCCGCCTGCGCATCGCGTCGACGATGTGGTTGTCGTGCGTCGCCATCAGCACCGTGGTGCCGATGCGATTGATCCGCTCCAGCAGCATCATGATGTCGCCGCTGGTGTCCGGGTCGAGGTTGCCGGTCGGTTCGTCGGCCAGCAGCACCAGCGGGCGGTTCACGAACGCCCGCGCGATTGCCACACGCTGTTGTTCACCACCGGATAGCTCCGTCGGTAGTCGATCGGCTTTGCCGCCGAGTCCCACCATGTCCAGTACCTCTGGGACGGTGCGGTCGATGACCTGGCGCCGTTTGCCGATCACCTCCAGCGCGAACGCGACGTTCTGGTACACCGTCTTCTGCTGCAGCAACCGGAAGTCCTGGAACACGCACCCGATCCGCTGGCGCAGCTTGGGCACCCTGCGGTTGGGCAGCCGGTCGACCCGGAAGTCGGCGACCTGGATCTCGCCGACTGTGGGAGATTCCTCTTTGAGCAGCAACCGCATGAAGGTCGACTTGCCCGAGCCGGACGGTCCGATGATGAAGACGAACTCGCCCTTGCCCACATCGACGGTGATGTTGTCCAGCGCGGGTCGCGTCGAGGTCTTGTACGACTTGGTGACGTTCCGCATGGTGATCACGGGGAGCCAGTGTAACCAGCACCCGCACGTGTCCTGCGTTGTCGACCACGGGTGATGAGCTGGTAGCGGCACATTCCGCGCGGCTCAGCGGATCGGCGGCTCCGTAATCACCGCTGCGGGAATGGTGTTGACCGGGGTCGGCACGGAGGCGGTCTCATCCGGTCTGACTATGACGTACAGCACGAAGGTGGCGACCCAGGTTGCCATCAGGATCGCCGTGGATCTACGTGGTCTCACTGATTCCCTCCCGGCGCAATGCCGCGGCTACCCGCACCCGCAGTTCGCGTCCGACTTCGAATTGTTTGCCTGGCAACGTGCGGGCAACCATTCGGATGTTCATCTGGTCGACGGTCAGGTCTTCCACACCCATCACGGTGGGCTCGTCGAGCAGCAATGGCTTGAGGCGAACGTCGTCGTACGCCTTTGTACCGACCTCGTGCAGGATCTCGTTGACCCTGGTGATGTCAGCGCTCGCGGCCACTGGCACGTCGATCGCGGCACGCGCCCAATCCTTCGACAGATTCGTGACCTTCACGATCTGGCCATTAGGCACGGTGATCACCTCGCCATCCGCGTTACGCAAGGTGGTGATCCGCAACGTGACGTCCTCGACCGTACCCTCGGCATGCTCCGCGGATCCAGTAACCGCGATGCGGACCACATCGCCGAATCCGTACTGCCGCTCGGTGATCAGGAAGAACCCGGCGAGAATGTCCTGAACGATGCGCTGCGCGCCGAAACCGAGTGCGGCGCCGAGCACGGCGGCGGGCGCGACCAATCCGGTCACGGCGAAACCGAGCCGCCGCAGCACCTCCATGGTGATCAACACATAGACGATGGTCAGCACCACCCAGGTGATCACCTGGGCCAGTGCATGCCGGTGCTTGGCCGCCTCGGTCCGCACCAGCGCGTCGCTGCTGCGGAATCCGGCGTCGATCTTGCGAGTTACCCGGTCTCGCACGAAGGTGGCGAACCGGCTGAACAGCACCGCTCCGAGGATGAGCAGCACGATCTCCAGGCCCGCACCGCGCAGCCAGGTGGTGAAACCGGTGGAGCCGACCGCCTGGATTTCCGCGATATTCATCTAGCTCGCCTGCTCTCGCATTCGCCAGCGGATACCGGACTCGATGAACCCGTCGATGTCACCGTCGAGCACCGACGACGGGTTGTTGACCTCGAAGTTCGTTCGTAGGTCCTTGACCATCTGGTACGGGTGCAGAACGTAGGAACGCATCTGGTTGCCCCAGGACGCGCCCTCGTTGGTTTTCAGCGCGTCCATTTCGGCGCGCTCCTCCTGCCGCTTGCGCTCCAGCAGCTTGGCCTGCAGCACCCGCATGGCGGAGATCTTGTTCTGCAGCTGCGACTTCTCGTTTTGGCAGGTCACCACGATGCCGGTAGGCAGGTGGGTGATGCGGACGGCGGAGTCGGTGGTGTTGACGCTCTGACCGCCAGGGCCTGACGAGCGGTACACGTCGACGCGGATCTCGGTCTCGGGAATCTCGATGTGGTCGGTGGTCTCGACCACGGGGAGCACCTCTACCTCGGCAAACGAGGTCTGGCGGCGGCCCTGGTTGTCGAACGGGCTGATCCGCACCAGTCGGTGCGTGCCCATTTCGACCGACAGGGTGCCGTAAGCGTACGGGGTCTTCACCGCGAAGGTGGCGCTCTTGATGCCCGCCTCTTCGGCGTATGAGGTGTCGTACACCTCGACCGCGTACTTGTGTCGGTCCGCCCAGCGGATGTACATGCGCATCAGCATCTCGGCCCAGTCGGCGGCGTCCACGCCACCGGCGCCGGAGCGGATGTTGACCAGCGCGTCGCGCTTGTCGTACTCACCCGACAGCAGGGTGCGGACCTCCATCGCCTCCACGTCACCGTGCAGCGCGGCGCGTTCGGCGTCGGCCTCGGCGAGCGCGGTGGCCTTGGCCTCGCCGCCCTCTCCCTCGGCAAGCTCATAGAGGATGGGCAGGTCCTCGAGCCGCTGGCGCAGTTCCTCCACCCGGCGCAGCTCACCCTGCGCGTGCGAGAGCTCGCTGGTCACCTGCTGGGCGTGGTCCTGGTCGTTCCACAGCTCGGGATCCGCGGCCTGGTGCTCGAGCTCGTCGATACGACGGCGCAGCTCCTCGATGTCGAGGACCGATTCGACTGTCTTCAGAGTGGCGTCGAGTTCGGCGAGATCAGCGGAAACGTCAGGTTGCACGGTCGTCAAGCCTAGCTGCCCTTCGGAGGTCGCAGCACACTAGTGGGCGCGGCGGTATTCGACACAGCGTCATTCGACACAGCGTCTGCGCGAGTGCGAAGCGGGGCGGAGGAGTGAGACGGGCGTCTCGCCTCGGCGGTCCACGTTCGCCGACCGCCCGGCGTCGGGAGGGCGCGATGTAGTGGACACCTCGAGGAATTTACCCTGAACGGTGACCGGGTTTGGCGCAGTTGATGTTTGAAAGCCTTGGGTGGCGGTCGGATCCGTGCAGGAACGGAGCCGATGTCGCAAGCGGAATAAGTGCGGTGCCATAGGCGCCTGGGACCGTCAGGTGGGGCGTTCGAAGGCGAGGCGAGGGTGCCGGGCCGTAGAGCGGCGACTGTGATCGTGTGGGATCAGCCTGAAACCGCGCGCAACGCGCCGGGGCGGCGGCCGGTGAGCCGGTCGAGGGCGGCCGCGGTCGCTTCGTCGGCTGGGAGATGGACGATCAGGTGCTGGTCGTCGTCGGCGGAGAGGTCGAGAATCTCGTAGGCGAGGCGGAGGGCACCGGCCTCGGGGTGGGCGAACCGCGTGATACCTGTGGCGGTGGCCAGACTGGGGATGGTCTCGACGCGGTCGGCGAACGCGGGGCCCGCGATGACGGTGAGCTCGTCGGCGAGCGCGGCGATGTGCGGATCCGCGCGGAAAGGGCCTTGCTTCAGCGTGGCGACCATTTCGTCGGCAACATGCCCCCAGTCCGGGTAGAGGGCGCGGGCGTCGGGGCCGGTGAAGAGGAAACGGGACAGGTTCGCTGGGGTATCCGTTCCGGTGAACAACCCGGTCGGCGCCATCAGCCGGTGGTAGCCCTCGGTGTAGGCGAGAACCTCGGTCAGGCGGTTCACCACTACGGCGGGCGCGGGTTCGAGGCGGTCCAGGATCGCCCGCACGGTGGGGCGAACGTCGCGCTGTGGTTGCGCGCCGCCCATGCAGTTGAACCCGGTGTCCGCCGCCTTGGTCAGGCGGTGCAGGTGGACCCGTTCGGCGGGGCTGAGGCCGAGCGCGTCTGCCAGCGCGGACAGTACCTGCGGCGAGGGGCGCCGGTCGCGGCCCTGTTCGAGCCGGGTGATGTACTCCACGCTCACCCCGGCCAGCGTCGCCAGTTCCGCCCGACGCAGCCCGGGGGTGCGGCGCCGGGGTCCGGTGGGCAGGCCGACCTGGGCAGGCGTCACCCCTTCGCGGCGGGTGCGCAGGAACAGACCCAACTCGTTGTCGCTCACCCTTCGAACGTAACAAGCACAAACCGCCCGAGGGTGTCCCTGTCACTACCACTCTTGCGGCGGTCTTCCTTGCCTGCGTGCAGGGCAGCAGATTGGACCTGCGGCCCGACCGGGTCGTTCTCGATCCGAGGAGGAACAACATGTCCAATGCCCCACTGAAGCTCGCGGTGGTCATCGGTAGCGTCCGGGATGGCCGCTTCGGACCCGCCGTAGCCTCGTGGTTCACCGAGCAGGCACAGCGGCATGATGCGTTCGAAGTGGACGTCATCGATCTGGCCGAAGCGCACTTGCCGCTCGAACTGCCCGCCGTTCCCCCGGCGCTCGAGCCGAACCCGCAGCGCCCAGAGGGCATGATCGAGCTCACCCGTAGGCTCACGGCGGCCGACGCGTTCGTCATCGTCACGCCCGACTACAACCGCAGCATCCCGGCCGCGCTGAAGGCCGCCATCGACTGGCATTACACCCAGTGGGATGCCAAGGCGATCGGGTTCGTCGGCTACAGCGGGGCCAGCGGCGGCTTGCTCGCCATCGAGCACCTACGCCAGATCTTCAACGAACTCAACGCCCACACCGTCCGCGAGTACGTCTCGTTCCCGCGCTACTACCTACTCTTCGACGCCGAAGGCCAGCTGCTCGAGCCCGATGAGCCCGCCGCGGCCGCCGCGGCGATGCTCGACCAATTGCATTGGTGGGCAAGTGCATTGAACACCGCCCGCGCAGTTCAGGCGGCAGCGTGAGCGATATCGGTGGTCGCGGTCCCCGGGGTGCTCGGGATTCCGGAGCACCGGGGAACTGGGCGGGATCGCGAACACGTCGAAGAGCTCGAGTGCGTCCAGAGTTCGAGGATCTCGCCCTGCGATGCGCCGCCGATCCGGTGCTGGAACTCCACCTCGACGGAGACGGACCGGCCGCCTGGCCGGTGCTGTTCAGCGCATCGTCGTACTGTTTTGCTGAGGTACGGTCGGTTGCCGGTACTCGGCCGCCCGTGAGCGCGGTCGGCCGGCACCCGAACCGATAGGGTGCGTGGCGTGGCTGTGTACTCCTCCGATCTCGAACTCGCCCTGCGGCTGGCCGATGCGGCCGATGCCATCACCCGGGCTCGCTTCGGTGCGCTGGATTTGAAAGTCGACGCGAAGCCGGATCTGACGCCGGTCTCGGATGCCGACCTGGCCGTGGAGAAGGCGATTCGACAGGTGCTGTCCGAGAAGCGGCCGGACGACGCGGTGCTCGGTGAGGAGTTCGGCGGCACCGCTGAGTTCAGTGGAAGGCAGTGGGTGGTCGATCCGATCGACGGCACGAAGAACTTCGTGCGGCGGGTGCCGATCTGGGCGACGCTGATCGCGCTGCTGGAGGACGGCGAGCCGGTCGTCGGTGTGGTGAGCGCGCCCGCGCTGGCCCGGCGGTGGTGGGCCGCCGCTGGTTCGGGAGCATGGTCGAGCTTCGAATCGGGCGACGGCAAGGAGATTTCGGTTTCCGCCGTCGGTGAGTTGAGCTCGGCCAGTCTGGCGTTTTCCAGCCTGTCCGGCTGGCGCGAGCGTGGCCTGCGTGACGACTTCATCGCACTGACCGACGACGTTTGGCGGGTGCGCGGCTACGGCGATTTTCTCAGCTACTGCCTGGTCGCCGAGGGCGCCGTCGACATCGCGACCGAACCCGAAGTATCCCTGTGGGATCTGGCAGCCTTGGACGTCCTCGTCCGGGAGGCCGGTGGCCGCTTCACCTCCCTTGACGGCAAACCCGGCCCGCACGGCGGCGACGCCATCGCCACCAACGGGCTCCTCCACGACGAGGTCCTCAACCGTTTCCTGGGCTGAGCGATGACATCCGAACAGTTCCCGCCGAACGAATCGTCGACGGAAGGCGTAGCAGTCGGACTCGCGGCTTGCCTGGTTAGAGGCAGCACGGCCACGCAGTTGGTGCCACAGTGGCATGTGGCCCCGATGCATAGCCGTGCCCGGGCACTATCGGGTCTTGCCCGGTGTCGCAGGGGTGACGTCAACACCAGCAGGTGGGCGCAGGCGTCGAAGAGTGCCGTCCATGCTGGTGACGAACAGTGCCCACGAATCTCCATCGCGAGCGATGCGAACCGAGGTGGCGCCGTCCGGTGGGTTCCGTAGGGGGCCGGGCTTGATCAGGCCGGTGATAATCGCGCAGGTCGCGCCGGTGGCCGTGTCCACCTGGTAGACGGCGCCGAGAATGTGATCAGCGACGAACAGGGCTCCGGCGCGGGTGGCCTCCATATCGTCGGGTAGCGCGACCAAGTCGGGGATGCCCGAGACGAGGGTGTGGCGGCTGGGGTCGTGCAGTGGGATGCGGTAGATCTGCAGAGTCATCGTGTCGACGTAGATCGACTCGCCGTCGGCGGCGAGCGCGATGCCGTTGGCCGGCGGCAGGCTCGCCCAATCCCGCTCGTACTCGTTCGTCGCCGGCCAATAGCGGGAGATTCCGGTCGGACCGCCGAGGCCGATGGTGGTGAACAGCAGGCCGCCGTCCGGCAGCAACAGCAGTCCGTTCGGACCGTTCAGCCCGGTGAGCAGGATTTGCACCGTTCCAGTCGCGGTGTCGTAGCGCTGTAGCGTGCCGGGCGGCTCGCTGAGTCCATCACCGGTGAGGAAGTAGACGTACGGTCCCGCGACGCGCACTCCTGCCGGACGCCACAACCCCGTTACCAGCTTCTCCATCCGCCCGGCGCCGTCGACGTGCGCGAGGTACCCGTCCATGATCCCGGTGACGTAGAAGCCGCCCCGCCCGTCGGAGTCGAGGTTCTCCAGATTGCCGACACCCTCGACCACCGTGGTGGCTTCCCATCCTTCCGAGCACATGGTGGGGACTGTTCCCGCCTGCGACATCGGCGTGGCCGCCGCGATGCCCGCGAACACCGCTGCGGTGACCAGCGCCGCGCGCACTCGATTGCTCCCCATTCCTGTTGCCATGAGAGCGAACGTAACAGCGTCGAACGATTCGGACCGCTCGACGAATTGCCACGGATGGATGAATCCGCACGTCAGCGGATCGGGGTCGGGCAAATGACATTCGGTTCTCCACATGTGGAGAACCAGGCGGCCGAGCACGGTGAACGACGACGCGTACCCATACCGCCGCGGGCGAGCGCTCGTAGGATGGGCCGGGTGACTTCCCTCGATGATTTCGCGGCTGTGGCGATCGACGGCGAGCCGGGTATGGACGCCGGATCCGGTGCGGCGCAACGGGTTCTACGCCGAGTCTTCGGCTACGACAGCTTCCGCGGCGACCAGCACGAGATCGTCGAGCACGTGGTCGCGGGTGGCGACGCACTGGTCCTCATGCCGACCGGCGGTGGGAAGTCGCTCTGCTACCAGGTGCCCGCCCTGGTGCGCCCCGGCGTCGGGGTGGTGGTCTCGCCGCTGATTGCGCTGATGCAGGATCAGGTGGACGCGCTCAGTGCCCTCGGCGTGCGCGCGGGCTTCCTGAACTCCACCCAGTACCCCGACGAGCGCCGGATGGTGGAAGCGCAATTCGTGGCGGGGGAACTCGACCTGCTGTACCTGGCGCCGGAGCGGCTGCGCTTGGAATCGACCGCCAAGCTGCTCGATCGGGGCAAGGTCGCGTTGTTCGCCATCGATGAGGCGCACTGTGTCTCTCAGTGGGGCCACGACTTCCGCCCCGACTATCTGGGCCTTTCCGTATTGCACGAGCGGTGGCCGGACGTGCCGCGGATCGCGCTGACCGCGACCGCCACCGAGAAGACGCGCGACGAGATCATCCAGCGTCTCGAGCTCGGCTCGGCCCGTCGCTTCGTCGCCAGCTTCGATCGACCCAATATCCAGTACCGGATCGAGCCGAAGAACCGGCCCGAGCGCCAGCTGCTGGAATTCATCCGCACCGAGCATTCGGGGGCCGCGGGCATCGTCTACTGTCTCTCGCGCAACTCGGTCGACAAGACCGCCGCCTTCCTCACCGAAAACGGCATCACCGCCGTGCCGTATCACGCTGGCCTGGACAATCGCACTCGTGCCGTGAATCAGTCGCGGTTCCTCCGCGAAGACGGTCTGGTCGTCGTGGCGACTATTGCCTTCGGGATGGGCATCGACAAGCCCGACGTGCGCTTCGTCGCACACCTCGACCTACCGAAGTCTGTCGAGGGCTACTACCAGGAGACCGGTCGCGCGGGCCGAGATGGGCTGCCCTCTACCGCGTGGATGGTTTATGGCCTCAGCGACGTGGTGCAGCAGCGCAAACTGATCGAGGCTTCCGATGGTGACGCCGCTCACCGCCGTCAGCTCCAACTGCACCTGGAGGCGATGCTCGCGTTATGCGAGACGGTGAGCTGCCGCCGCACCCAGCTGCTGGCGTACTTCGGCCAGCCGGGCTTGCCGTGTGGCAACTGCGACACCTGCCTGTCGCCACCGCAATCCTGGGATGGCACCGTGGCCGCCCAGAAGCTGTTGTCCACGGTGCTGCGGCTCGAGCGGGAACGGGGCCAGCGTTTCGGCGCGGGCCATATCGTCGACATTCTGCTCGGCAAGAAGAACCCGAAGGTGTTGCAGTACGACCATCACGGGCTGAAGGTCTTCGGCATCGGTACGGATCTGCGCGATACGGAATGGCGCGGCGTGGTACGGCAACTGCTCGCCTGTGGCCTGCTCGCCGTGCACGGTGACTACGGTGTCCTGACGCTCACCGAGGCCAGCAGCGAGGTGCTGTTCGACGGACGCCAGGTGCTGCTGCGCCGGGAACCCGAACGAGCAGCCAAACCGGCGCGCGCCGCGAAAGCGGGTAGATCCGTGGCCGCCGAGCTGCCGTCCGCCGACGTGCCGCTGTTCGAGAAGCTGCGCGAATGGCGCGCGGCCACCGCCAAGGAGCAGGGTGTCCCGGCATATGTCGTCTTTCACGACGCCACCTTGCGTGAGATCGCGGCCCGCAAACCCGCAAGTCTCGCCGACCTCGGCGGCGTCGGCGGCGTCGGCGAGAACAAACTCGCGAAGTACGGAGAGCAGGTGCTCGATGTGCTCGCCGCAGGGTGAGCCCGTCCACGGGTCACCGCGTGCCGACCACCGATGGGTGCGGGGGGCGAACGACTGTGGAGGACAGCGATTGACGGCGACACGCGCCGGAGTTCCAACCGTGTTGCTGCGCGCGGGAATTGCAGCGTGTCGCCGTCGGTGCGGCTACCGTTCTGGCTATGGCACCGGGTGATGGTCCCAGCGACGACGGAGCCGAAATTTCTACCGGCTCGCCGGGGGGTGAACCAGCGGACGCGCCGCCGTACGTTCGCAGCAGGACCGATCCATCCGTGGAGGGCGGGTGGCTGGCGCACCGGACCGCGCCGCCGCCGTATCGGCACGGTGGGCCGCGGCTGTCCACGGTGTTCTTGGCCGCCGCGTTCGTCGCGGTCCTCGTGCTCTACATCGTGCTGCGCCAGAGTGGTTAGCGGTGTACGACCTGCGGGAATAATCCGGTTGCCGCGTCACATAGAGTTGACCGTTATGAAGGAGAAGGGGCGTAAGGTCATCGCGACCAACCGCCGGGCGCGGCACAACTACACGATCCTGGATATTTACGAGGCCGGGATCGCGCTGGTCGGCACCGAGGTGAAGAGCCTGCGTGAGGGCAAGGCCTCGCTCGTTGACGCCTTCGCGACGGTGGACAACGGCGAGGTGTGGCTGCGCGGGCTGCATATTCCCGAGTTCAGCCACGGCACCTGGACCAACCACTCGCCGCGCCG
Source organism: Nocardia sp. NBC_00881 (assembly GCF_045207455.1). Lineage (NCBI taxonomy): Bacteria > Bacillati > Actinomycetota > Actinomycetes > Mycobacteriales > Nocardiaceae > Nocardia > Nocardia sp. NBC_00881. Next base: position 4,067,424 of record NZ_CP108798.1, on the reverse strand, counting down.
GGTACGCAAATTGCTCCTGCACAAGCGCGAGATCGAGCGGCTGGTCGGCAAGTCGCGCGAGGGCAACCAGACCCTGGTGCCGCTGTCGATGTACTTCTCCGACGGCAAAGTGAAGGTAGAGCTGGCCCTCGCCAAGGGTAAGCAGGACTACGACAAGCGTCAGGACCTGGCCAAGCGTACGGCGGAGCGCGAGGTCACCCGCGAGCTAGGACGGCGAATCAAAGGCATGAGGTGACGTAATCCGGCTATGGCCGCTGTTCACGCAGCGCGCCGCCGCCACGGGAGTCGCATGGCTGACCGCGCGGGCCGCGGGGCGTTCCGGCGGCTGCACGGTGAACCGCTGTGGTTGGCCGGGTACGTCGGCGTGCTGGACACCACCATCAAACATGGCGCCGCTCTGGACGAGTTCCACCGGTCGCTGTCGTGAGCGTGCTCGGCTCGCGGTACCCGGCAGCGACCGTGCTGCCGGCGATGGCGCTGCTCGGCGAGCGGCTCCACTGCCAGCAGATCGGTCTGGCCCTCGCGCCGGCTGCGGTCACGCTCATCGCCGCGGCCTGAACAGGCGGATCACCGGGTACACGGTTCGTGGATAGCGATCCGCTTCAGCGTGGGACTCTGGTAGTCGGCGACCACCGTGCGCGAACCGAGCGACGTATTCGGATCGGGCACGTTGACCACCGCACGCTGCGCCGCGACGTCGGGTTCGTCGCGCCCGTAGATCCGGGTCGCTGCCATGCCTTCGGAATCCACGGTGAGCCTGTCGAGCGTGTTGCGCAGGGCCGGCCGGTCGATGTCGCCCGACCCGGCGGCCTTGGTCAGCAGCGCCTTCATCGGATAGGAGATTGCCCAGCCGATGTTGTAGCCGAAGTTGGTCGGTTCGCTCGGTGCGGCGTTCCTGGCGCGCTGGGCCCCGATGCTGTTCCCGTCCCAGCCGTCGAACGGCGAAGTGTAGTTGTACAGCGTGGTAAGTGCCTGTGCGGCAGGTGTTTTGAGCAACGCGCTGTTCCAGGTCGGTGTGGACCCGAGGAAACGGCCGGTGTAGCCGTCCTTCGCGAGTTTGCTGACGATCTCGGCGGTTTCGGCGGGCCCGGTGGCCAGCAGAACGAGATCAGGTGGATTGGCCATGATCTCGGCAACCGGGAAATCCTGGTTGCCGACCTCGCTGTTGGGACCGGTGTCGATCCGTGAGGCAATCGTCGCGCCGTTGTCCAACGCCCACTTGAGTGCCCCGCTGGCGTAGTCGCCGCCGTAGTTGCCACGGTAGGCGACCACTCCGAGCGTGCGCGGTTGATAGTGGTTCTGCGCGAACCAGTCCAAGCCGAGGACGGCTTCGGTGCAGTACGAGTAGCCGTCGTCCAGCACGAGATCACGGTCGGTGGAGCGATATTGCCAGCCCGACCAGAGCGTGCCCGCCCCCGTCACCAGGTTCGCCTCGTCCATATCATGGAGGACCGCGAGTGTCTGCGCGGTACCGAAACTCATCGCGAGGGCGAGCACGTGCGGCGCTACATTCTCGAATTCCGTGACATGTTTGCGTGGGTCGTAGGCGGTGTCGCGGGTGTAGGTCGCGATGTCGATCTCGTAGCCGCCGATACCGCCCTGTTTGTTCACCTCGTTCCAGAACGCGAGTTGCCCGTCCTGCATGGACCTTCCGAGCGGTGCGAAGGGACCGTTGTTCAGATCGGACAGAACGCCGAGGTAGATGCAGCCCTTGTCCTTGTGGATAGCTTGCGGGCACGGCGCGCGAGTAATGCCGGGAGTCGCGGCGGGCGCCGACGCCGAACAGGCGGCCGTCAACATGAGCCCGAACGCCAGGGGCGCGGCCATGATACGAGATAGTCGGCGACGGTTGCTGGTGAATCTCATGTCTGGCTCTCTTACGGCTGCACGCAGGGCTCGGTGAGGGAGATGCGGTCCTGGGTCGGGCCGTGATAGTCGGACGCCAAGGTCTTGGCACCCAGCGGCGCGGTCTGGTCGGGCATCTCGATGATCGCCCGCTGTCGGGAAAGGTCGGGTTTGGCTGCGCCATAGGTATATTCGGGAATCGCTCCCTCGTAATCGACGCGCAGGCCTGGTACCGACTCGCGGACGCCCTTGCGCCTGAGCTTGCCTTCGACCACGACCCTCGTCAACAGTGCCTTCATCGGGTAGGAGAACATCCAGCCAGCGCTGTACCCCCAGGTCGAGGGCTCCAGCGTCGCCGAGGCGCGTGCCTTCTTGGCGCCCGCGCTGGTGCCGTCCCAGCCGTCCAGCGGCGAGGTCATGTTGTACCGTGCCGTGATCGCGGTCGCCGCAGGGCTTTTCAACAGGCCGCCGTTCCACGTCGGGCCGGAGCCGAGGAACCTGCCGCGATAGCCCGCCAGCGCCGCTTTGCCCATGATCTCGCCGGCTTCGGCTGGGCCCGTGGCCAGCAGCACGAGATCTGCTCCCGCGGCGAGGAGCTTGGCGACCGCGGCGTCCTGGTTGCCGATCTGCGTGTTCGGTTCGGTATCGATCTGCGCCACCACGTCGACGCGGTTGGCGGAGGCCCACTTCTTCGCGCCGGTCGCGTAGTCACCACCATAGTCGCCCTGGTAGCTGACGGTAGCGATCGAGTTCGGCTTCGCCCTTTGCTCCGCGACCCAGTCCAGGGCAATGATCGCCTCGGAGCAGTAGGAGTAGCCGGATTCCAGCAGCAGCCCTTTGTCGCTGTTCTCGAACTGCCAGCCCGACCAAAGGGTTCCGCCGATGGCAACCATATCCGCCGCGTCCATCCGGTCGAGCAACTTCTGCGTCTGCACGGTGCCGAGACTCATCGAGAGCGCGAGGACGTGCGGTTCGATCCGCTGATACGCCTCGGCGTGCTTCCGCAGATCATAGGAGGTGTCCTCGGTGTAGGTGGCGATGTCGACCTCGTACTTGCCGCCGATCCCACCCGCTGCGTTCACCGCTCTCCAAAACGCCAACTGGCCGTTGTTGATGTCCTTGCCCAGCGCGGCGAACGGTCCGCTCGTCAGATCGGACAACACGCCGAGATAAATGCAGCCTTTGCTGGTGTCGACGGCGTTCGGGCAGGGATCGGAGGTGACACCCGGTGCGTCGGCTCGCGCCGAGTTTCCTCGCAGGTAGGAGCAACCGGAAAGGACGAGCCCGGCGATGACGGTGAGGGCGGACAGGCGCAGCAACCTATCCCGAATTTTCGGTACTGCCAAAGTGTTTCCTTAGTCTGAAATCGAGGCCCGCTGCCCAGGGCCGAGCGGACGGCCCGTGCAGTGTAAGTCGCTTCGGCATCGGGCCGGGGCGATCGTGTGCCAGCATCCGGGAAGGCCGGGCGTGTCCGCGTCCGGCGGGGCACTGACCGTCGCCTGCCGCGCTGCGAGAGGGGGCTCGTCGACGTCGGGCCCACCGGGTTGCCATGGTCTGCCTGTCGATACCTCTACGCGGCGCGGGTTGCGCGGTGTCGATACGGGCAGGCCGCGACAACGACAGTGTGGCGCCCGCCACTACCGAATAATGGGATGATCCGCGATCCGAGCGGTGTTAATATGAACAGCCCGGCAAGGAGCCGGGGCGTACGGGGCTGAACGGTTTCGACTGCGTACGTAGATTCAGGGGAAGCGTGTCGGTGCAGGCAAGAGACCACCGTAAGCGTCGCTGCAACCAATTAAGCGCCGATTCTCATCAGCGCGAGTACGCTCTCGCTGCCTAATCAGCAGAGCGTCTCTGTCGGCCCGGGGCATGCCCTCGGCTCCGGTGCCGGCATCAGCTAGAGGGCTCACCGTCCTACTCGGTCGCGGAGTAGTACGGGACAGCAAACAGCGACTGGGATCGTCATCCGAGCTTGTTCGCGAGACTCGGAGATCCGAGTAGAGGCCTAGCGGACTGCACACGGAGAAGCCCTGAAGACGCGGCGGAGGACCCGGGTTCGATTCCCGGCAGCTCCACGAGAGAAGGACCCACATTCATGGAGAGTGTGGGTCTTTCTCGTTTCCCAATGTAGGGGATGGTCGATGCTTGAATAGGGCAAGTTACGGAAGGTCGCCCGGCGGCCTGACAGTCCTGAAGTGAGCAGAGGATGCGATGGCGGTACCGGAGAAGCGGAGCCCCCGATGACCGGCGAGCGTTACAAGGTGATGCCGTTGGAGCATCCCGATGGATCATCGCAAGTGCTGAAGGACTTCATCGATTGGGGCGGGCGAGCGATTGAGGCATCACTGGAGGTTCTCGGCTCGGGGCACACCACTGTTCCGGATTACTCGCAGCGTTTGGAAGGCGATGGCAAGGTCGTCGACATCGACGAGAAAACCGGCGGTGTGATGGTCAACAGTTATGGTGATTTGGACAAGACGGTAGGCGCCGCCAAAGAGGCGATACATGTCACCGATGAAGGCGTAGACACCTCCACCTTTGCGACATCCGGAGTCGCTGCGAGTGCATTCTCCGACATCCAAGGTTATGTCGCCGAGCTCAAAGATGCGTTGGACAAGGCGCCTGATCTGGTTCGGGATCTGGACAATCCGCACCCGCAGAAGCATCTGACGGTGGCCGAGTTAGGTCTCATGTCGGCCGTGGCCAAGGCTGTCGGCAACACCCATGACAAGGTCGTGGAAGCCCAGGCGAAGATCACGCAACAGGCAGACGGGATCGGCGGCGCCACTCCCACCTACGACACGAGCACTCCCTCTTACGCCGGAAACGGCTATCCGACACCAACTAGTGGCTACAGCGGCGGCTCCGGCGCAGGAAGCCCGGTCTCGTACACAGGTTCTGCCGCGAATGCCCAGCCGATATCCAGCGGTCAGAAGGCGACGGCTGAGAAAATCTATCGGTACCTCAGGGATAAATACGGCCTGACGCACAATGAAGCGACTGCCATCCTCGGTAATATGCAGACCGAATCAAGCTTCAACACCGCCGCGTACAATGCGGCTGAAGGTGCCATAGGCCTGATCCAGTGGGAAGGGAGCCGGGACGACGCGCTGCGAGCTTTCGCGGGTAGCCGGGCCGGTGACTGGAAGGCGCAGGTCGATTTCATGATGCATGAAGCCGCAACCTCCGAAAAGGGCAATTGGGAGAAATTTAGAAGTCGGGCCGCGATATCACCTGCAGAAGGCGCGGCGGCCTTCGACCAATACTATGAGAGAAGTGCGGGTACGACCCGGCGAGAGCGTGTCAACAATGCGACAGCCTTTGCGGCGTCTATTCCGAATACTGCGAGTCCCACGAGAGATGTCTCCATGATGGCGTAGTTTCACGCGACGGTGATGGTCGAAGTGGAAGGCGCATCGCCAGCCGCGACCGCTCACTCCACGGGCCGAGATCGCACCATCGCCGCCGAGGTCGATGCACCGGCGCATGCCCAGGTTCGCCTGGAAGGTGCCGAAGGCCCTGGCTCGCGGCCGGTCGCGCAGCGGCGCATCGGTCGGTCCCGGGTCGATTGAAGGCCGGCGTGCACACGGGCGTAGTCCTAGTGCATCAGCCCATCCTCGTCCACGACGCCTCGCGCATGGTGTCGACCTGCGAATGGCCGGTCACACGCACGGCGGCCAACTGCGGGCGGGCCTTTTGCGGAAGCCGACGGGGAATCGGTGTCGTGCTCGGGCCGGAATGCGCGCCGGTTGAGCAGTTCAGGGTGCGGAAAGTTCGCTGGCTGCATAGGCTCACGGGGCTTGCTGTTCTAACGCTTGGAGTTTCTCGCCTATGTCGATGCCGTCCTCACCGGCGCACAGCCGATCCGGTCGCGCGCCGCTCGATTCGCCGATCGACACCGATGGCCCACGGATATCGCTGCATTCGCCGGAGTTCGCGGCGGATCCGCACCGGGCCTATCGGGAGATGCGGGAACAGTACGGGTCGTTGGTGCCGGTGGAATTAGCGTCGGGTGTGCCCGCCACCTTGGTGATCGGGTACTACACCGCGGTGCGGATCCTCAACGACCCGAACCATTTCCCGGCCGATCCGCGCACCTGGCAGAAGAACGTTCCCACCGACTGCCCTGTGCTGCCGATGATGCAGTGGCGGCCGAACGCCTTGCGCAGCGCAGGTGCCGAGCATGCCCGCTATCGGCAAACCAATATCGCGGGCCTCGACAAGGTCGATCAGTACAGCCTGCACGACATCGTGGCACAGATCGCGATCCCGCTGATCAATTCGTTCTGCGCGGACGGGTCAGCGGATCTGGTCCGCCAGTACGCGTTTCCGCTGGCCTTCGCGGTGCTGAACGCGATGCTCGGTTGCCCCGCGGAGATAGCACAGCAGGCGGCGAGAGGTATGGCCGCGATCTTCGAGGGCGTCGATGCGGAAACGGGGAACAAGACGCTCACCGACGCGATGCTGCAGTTGACTCTGCTCAAACGAGCCGAACCCGGCGACGATGTAGCCACGCGGATGCTGCTGCACCTGGCTGGGCTGAGCGATACGGAGATGGTGCATCAGCTGGGCACGCTGTACGGCGCCGGTATCGAACCGCAGCAGAATCTGATCGTCAACACCCTGCTGCTGATCCTCACCGACGAGCGGTTCGGCGACAGTGTGCTGGGTGGGAGCCAGTCGACCCGGGACGCCCTCGACGAGGTGTTGTTCAACAATCCGCCGATGGCGAACTTCTGCTTCAGCTTTCCGAGACAGCCGATCCTGATCGACGATGTCTGGCTACCCGCCCACCAACCGGTCGTCATCAGTATCGCTGCCTGCAATAACGATCCCGCGATCGGTGCCGACCAGTACGCGGGTAATCGCTCCCATCTGGCTTGGGGCGCCGGGCCGCATGTCTGCCCCGCCAGTTCGATTGCCTACTTGGTCGCCCAGGACGCGATCGACCAACTACTCGACGCCCTGCCGGAGATACGCCTCGCGATATCGCCTGCTGACCTGACCTGGCGGCCGGGCCCGTTCCACCGGGCATTGACCACGCTGCCCGTCATCTTCCCGAAATCCCCGCGGCTACCTGAGGCGTAGCAGGCGGAACCGCAAAGCTGGTGGGATCGCCGCGGTGCGCCGGTGCCGGAGGTGAGCAAGGCGTCGGGGACGTTGCCCAGGTGCGCGTCATGCCAGCCGTGGCGCCGGACCCCGGCGACCGCCCAGGCGTCCTCAGGCCGGGGGTGGCGTAGCACCGGGGCGACGTCCGTCCTGCGCCGGACGGTAGTAGCGAATCGACCGGCCGAAACCTTGATCAGCCCTGTTGGGTCGGTACCACGATCAGCTCGGCGATGTTCACGTGCTTCGGTGCCGCGATGGCGTACGCGATAGCGTCGGCGATGTCGCCGGGTTCGAGGATCTCGATCTCCGTGCGCCATTGCTCCAGCCCGGCACGCTGCTGCTCGTCCTGCATGCCCGAACCGAGTTCGGTGCCGACGAAGCCGGGTTCGACATTCTTCACCCGGACGCCGCGCGGGCCGAATTCGGCGCGCAGGTTCCGGGTCAGATGCGCGACCGCGGCTTTCGTGGCGCTGTACACGGCGTAGTTGGGGAACACCATGTGCCCGCCGACCGATCCGACGAGCACCAGATCGGATCGCCTGCCCTCGGTCGCCGCCGTGAGCAGGTCGTCGATGAAAGCCCTTCCGGTGTAGAGCAATCCGTTGATGTTCGTGCCGACCATCTGGTCCCACTCGTCGGTGAGCGCGGACTCGAACGGCGCGGCGAGCATGACGCCGGCGTTCGCGACGACGAGGTCGACGGGGCCGAATGCCGCACGCACTGTGGCGGCGGCGTCCCGTACGGACTGCTGGTCGGCGACGTCGGTGGCGACGGCGAGTGCGTCACCACCGATCTCGGCGGCGAGTTCCTCGATACGATCCTTGCGCCTGCCGAGCAGAGCGACTTTGGCGCCGCTGTGGGCGAGCTGCCGGGCGGTGGCGGCTCCGATTCCACTCGATGCTCCGGTGACTACCGCGACGCGGCCTGTGATGTTGTTTGTCATGCCACTACGGTCGTATCCGGCGCCGTCGCCTGCCAGGTCGCGGACTTCCTGGTAGTCGCGGGGCCACCCAGGGAAGGCCCGGCTCACCTAGGCTCGGGACATGGACTCCGACAATCAACTGGGCGCTTTCTTGCGGGCGCGCCGCGAGCTGGCCCGACCGGAGGACTTCGGGATGTTCGGCGGCGGTCAGCGGCGTGTCGCCGGCCTGCGCCGCGAGGAGGTCGCTCTACTCGCGGGCGTGAGCGCCGACTATTACGTGCGCTTGGAGCAGGGCCGCGACAAGCACCCCTCCGAGCAGGTCGTCACGGCGCTGGCACGGGTATTCGCTCTCGACGAAGAGGGCACGGCGCATCTTCGAGAGCTTGCGCGACCGGCGGTCAAGCGGCCGCGGGCGCCGCGACGGCCCGAACGTGTCGCGCCCGGACTGCTGCGGCTGATGAACGCGTGGCCGAACACGCCCGCGCTGATACTCGGCAGATATCTGGACGTGCTCGCGGCGAACCCGCTGGCCGTGGCGGTCAACGCCTGCTCGACCCCCGGCGTCAACCAGGTGCGCATGGTCTTCCTCGACCCCGAGGCGTGCAACGTCTACGCGGATTGGCCGACTATCGCGGCCGATACCGTGGCGAGCCTCCGGGCGACCGCGGGCACCGACCTGGACGACCCTCGATTCACCGAACTGGTCGGGGAGCTGTCGCTGAAGAGCGAGGAGTTCCGTCGGCTGTGGGCGCGCCACGACGTCAGGGTGAAGACGGCGGGGGTCAAACGTTTCCGCAACCCGATGGTCGGCGAGCTGACCCTCTCCTACGAGACACTGAGTGTGAACGGCGCGCCGGGCCAGCTGCTCATCGCCTACCATGCCGAGCCGGGGTCGGCGTCCGAGCGGTCGCTCGCCTTGCTCGGCAGCCTGATCGCGGCGGACAAGACTCCGGACGACCGACGTGACGTAGCGCAGCCGAGCGCGGAGCGGATCAGCTGAGCCGATCGGCGACCGTGTTAGGAGGTGTGCACCTGCGGTTGCTCGAGTACGTCCTGGCCGGCGGCCAGTTCGAGCCCGAGTCGGTGCTCGGTGGCCGCGAAGCGCAGCTCCAACAGATCATTCAGTGCGGGCCCGCGCCACAGCCGATTCGGCTTCCCGCAGCGTGGCCAGGTCGCTGGACGCTCGTACGGAGGCGGCCGGCCGTTCGAAGCGGATCAGGTCGACGTCGACGGGATCGACCCGCAGCCGGTAGCCGGGCGCCACGCCCGCCACGCGCTCGGCGCCGACCGCCCTGCGGGAGACCAGCGCCTGGAGGGCGTTGGCCCCGTTCGCCGGCCGGTGGTCCGCCCAGATCGCGTCGATCAATGCGGCCGCCGAGACGACGCGGTCCGCTGCCACGGCCAGCCGTGCCAGTCGACCGGAATCGCCGCATTCCTCGAGTGTTCGGGCGGTTTGCGCCCCGTCGAGACTTGGGTGGAGTGAGGATCTAGATACCTCGCCGGTGCGGATGCCCGGCGCCGTAATCAGGACAGACAGGACCAAACATGACGATGCGAGTGGGTGCGATAGCGGCGGTGTTCGGGGCCGCGGCGATGTGTGCCGTGCCGTCGGCTGGAGCCACCGTGACGCAGGTCGGGACGTATCCCGGCCTCGATTTCGGGTTGGCGACGAACTACGGGACGGGGTGCACCTACACCGCGCGTGCCACAGTCACCGACGTCGTCGCGCCGGTTGTCTTCTACGACAACGGAGTTCCCTTCGGCGTGGTGCGCCCCTCCGGCGGCGTCGCACTGATCGACTGGGTGCCCGCCACCCCCGGTATACACACCGTCAGCGCGGTTCAGGAGCCGGACGCTCCGTTCGCCGCGAGCACTGATGTCCGGGTCGGCACTGGAGTGCATCTGGGTTACGCCTGCACCGTTTTCGGCGGCTGACGGCGCTGCGGGATTGTCGTTCGGCAACGGCTTGCGGTCAGGTGGGCGGCATGACATCCGTCATGCCGCAGCCGTCGATGACCATCGGCGCTCCGACCGCGTTCGTTGTCCTGGCGCCGGTACTGTCGGTTGCGGCGGAGTGCTGAGCTCGACCTTTCATCCTGGGAGGAAGTGATCATGCGAAGCAACGGACCGATCGTGGTCGGTGTGGATGGGTCCGCCGGATCGGCGGCGGCGGTCGCGTGGGGCGCGCAGACGGCGGCACTGCACAATGCATCCCTGCATCTCGTTCACGTCGTCGATCCGACCGCCGACTATGGGCCTGGGATCACCGAGCCGCTCACCAGCACGGACTATGCCCGGTTGGAGGGGCACGGGCGCTGGGTGCTCGACACCGCCCACCAGGAGGCACTCCTCGCAGTCCGCGCTTTGCACGACATCGACGTCACCACCGAGCTGGTGCACCAGGTCGTCGGTCCGGCGCTGCTGGACCGTACCGTCGAGGCGCGCACGATGGTGGTCGGTACCCGCGAGCGTGGCACCGTGCGTCGAGCGCTGCTCGGCTCGGTCAGCGCGGCGCTGGCGCGGCGGGCGCACTGCCCGGTGGTCGTAGTCCGGGAGGGACCGCCGCTCACGGCGGAGGCCAGGAAGCAACCGGTCGTGGTCGGCGTGGACGGCACTCGGATCAGCGAACCCGCGATCGAGGCGGCGCTGATCGAGGCGTCGGCGCGGAAGGTGCCGCTCCTGGCGCTGCACGCGTGGACCGGCGTCGGGCTGCCCGCCGCAGAGGATGCCGACATCGCCACCGACCCCGAGAAGCAGATCGTGCTCGCGGAGAGCTTGGCCGGATGGCAGGAGCGCTTCCCCGATGTCGAGATCCACCGCGAGATCGTGACGGATCGGCCTGCGCGCTATCTGCTCGAACGGTCCGAGCGCGCGCAGCTGCTCGTAGTCGGCAGCCGGGGCCGCGGTGGGTTCGCCGGCATGCTCTTCGGCTCGACCAGCCAGGCGCTGCTGCTGTCGGTGGAGTGTCCGATCATGATCGTCCGCGACCCGCAGTGACCGGGTCCGTGCCGAGGGTGGCGAGCCGATCCGCCACCCCTCGGCCTCACGCCCCCGTCGTCGACCCGGGCCGGACGATCATCAGGACGGTGACCACCGCCCACAGCAGGTTGAACACCCCGGTGTCCATGGCGAGGCGCCGGATCAGCGCCGGGGTTGTTCCGGTGAGGTCGGCGAGAATCTTCTGCTGGCCGGGCAGGACGAGTAGCGCGAGCACGCCCGCCGCGGCGGCGGTCACACCGATCGACGCCACCAGCCAGGCGTCGCCGAGCACGCCGAGGCTGAGCGCGGTGAGCAGGCCGAAAACCGGAACGAGGAGGCCGAGGAGGGCGTAGACCCGGCAGATGCGGTGCAACGTGCCGAGGACGGCCGGGCCGTGGTCGGTCGCCGGAGCGGTGCGGGCACGGCGCGTGGTCGCGGGAAACATGCTCGCCGCCACCGTCACCGGGCCGACGGCGATGATCACGGCCAGCACATGGATCGAGAGCAAGAACTTTGTCACAGCGCTCGACGCTAGCCAGCGCTGCGAGCCGGAGGAACGGGCAGAATTGCCATATCTCGGTCGATTCTCGCCATCCAGCTGCTTCTGGTGGTTGCATTCGAATACGCAGCTCGGTGTATTGGCTGGAATTGACTGCTGAACTACTCTTTTGCCATGCAGACTGTGGCCGTACTCGCCTTGGACCAGGTGATCGCATTCGATTTGGCCACGCCCGCCGAGGTATTCGGCCGCGCGCGACTGCCCGATGGCCGTCCCGCGTACCGGGTGCGGGTCTGCGGGGCCGCACCGGCGGTCGACGCCGGAGTGTTCACGCTGCGACCGCCTTGGGGACTCGAAGCGCTGGCCGACGCGGACACGATCGTCGTTCCCGGCTGTTCGGACCCCAGCCTGCGGGTGCCGGACGAGGCGATCGCCGCGCTGCGCCTTGCCGCCGCGGCGGGCACCCGCATCGCGTCCATCTGTTCCGGCGCGTTCGTCCTCGCCGCCACCGGACTGCTGGACGGGCACCGCGCGACCACGCACTGGCTCGCCGCGGCGGAACTCGCCGCCCGCTATCCGGCCGTCGAGGTGGATCCGGATGTGTTGTACGTAGACAACGGGCAGCTGCTCACCTCGGCGGGCGCGGCGTCCGGAATCGACCTGTGCCTGCACATGATTCGTCGTGACTACGGCTCGGCCGTCGCCGCCGACGCGGCCAGGCTGTCGGTCGTCCCGCTCGAGCGGGAAGGAGGGCAGGCGCAATTCATCGTGCACGACCAGCCGCCCACCCCGCGCGGCTCGACGCTGGAACCTGTCCTGCTGTGGATGCAGGACAATGCCGCGAAGGATCTGACCCTGGACGACATCGCTGCGCATGCCGGGATGAGCACACGCACGCTCAACCGTCGCTTCCGGGAGTACACCGGGACCACGCCGTTGCAGTGGCTGCTCCGTGCGCGTATCCGGCAGGCCCAACACCTGCTCGAGTCCACGGGGCACGCGGTGGACCGGATCGCCGGTCAGGTGGGATTCGGCTCGCCCACCGCGTTCCGCGAACGGTTCAAGCGGGTGGTCGGCACCAGTCCGCACCGCTACCGGGCGGCTTTCCACGGATCTGGCGGAATGGTTTGACAAGCTCGGTGGGGAGGGGCATAAAACCGGAGTAGTACGCTCCGGTTCTCGGTAGGATGCGGTCGTCGAATCCCCTGGCGATCCGCCATCGAAACGAGGGACTGCTCCGATATGACCGAGAGTGACGCAACACCCCAGCTCGACCCCGCCACCATCGACTTCGAACAGGCCTATCGCAGCGGCGCGGTCGCCGAAGGCGTCGTCATGGACCGTTTACCGTGGGAAATCGGCAAACCGCAGCCGCTGCTCGTCGAGTTCGAACGTGCGGGCCGAATCTGCGGCGACGTGCTCGACATCGGCTGCGGCCCAGGCGATTCCTCGATCTATCTGGCTGGACTCGGCTATCGGGTCACAGGGCTGGATCTGGCACCCACCGCCGTAGAGCGGGCCCGCGCTCGCGCCGCCGAGTGTGCGGTAGCGGTGTCGTTCGCTGTAGCCGACGCCACCGAACTCGCCGGCTACGACGACCGATTCGACACCGTGGTCAGCAGCGCCCTGCTGCACTGCCTGGACCAGGGGCAGCGCGCAGCGCACGTAGCGGCGCTTCGACGGGTGATGCGGCCGGGCGCCCGGCTGATCCAATTCTGCTTCGCCCGGACCGAACACAGCGACGCCTACGCGCCACACTCGATCGAGGAATCCGAGCTGTCGGGCACGTTCGACATGCCGGACTGGCGGCGGACGGCGCTGCGGCCCGACGTGCTGACGGCTATCACGCCGCCCCCGCCGATACGGGAGATGCTTGCCGGACGTGGGATTCCGCTGGAGTTCGACGAGGAGGGTGCGCTGTTGCTGCCTGTCTGGGTACTCGAAGCCGTGCGGATCTGATTGCTTCTGGCGACCGATGAGTTTCCGCGCGCCGCACCAGAGGATCAGGCAACATACGGCACTCGCGTAGCCAGATCTCGGCCCGCCGGTGCCGGCGGAGAGGCTGTCGCCGATCATCGCGAACCGGGGTCGAGTGTGGTCGTGCACAAGCGCCGCGGCGTCGCGACTGTCGATCCGGTTGCGGAGCGGCGCCGGGTCAGGGCTGGGGGGCGGACGTCATCCTGCTCAGCAGATCGCGCAGCGCCTGCTGCTGGGTCTCGGTGAGCGAGGTCAGCGGTGAGTTCGCACCGAGCAGCTCGAGTGCGTCCTCGCGTCGGCGCTGACCCGCCGATGTCAGCACGATCTGCTTGGCACGCCGGTCGCTGGGGTGTGGCTCGCGGCGGATCAGGTCCTGCTGCTCGAGTCGATCGAGCACGAACGTCGCGTTGGACGGTTCGCACGACATCCGCCCCGCCAGCTCCCGTGCGGTGATCGGCTCCGACAGCTCACGCAGGGCGATGACCTGCGACGGGGTGAGTTCGAGCTGTTCGGCGACGCGACGGACGTGCACGTCGAGCCGGTGGGTGAACCGGTGCACCAGCTTGCACACGTCGCGGTCGAGTTCGGTGTCCACCGTGGGCTTCGGCTCCCGCGTCATTGCTCCGAGTCTAGCCCGCTCGATTCGAACTGTGATAGTTCTAACTCATATCATTCGAGTTGTAACTAGATGAAGGACGTGGGATGCGACCTGCGGTATTTGCTCTGATGTTGGTGGTGTTCAGCCTGACGACCGGTGAGTTCGTCATCGCGGGCATCCTGCCCGAGGTGGCGGGCGGGCTGGCGGTGTCGGTGGCGGCGGCGGGAACGTTGGTGACCGCGTACGCGATCGGCATGATCGTCGGCGGTCCGGTGGTCACGGTGCTGACCGCGCGGGTGGCGCGCAAGCCCTTGGTCGTGGGCCTGGTGCTGGTATCGATAGCGGCGAACCTCGGATCGGCCTTCGCGCCGAACTACGTTGCGCTGCTGGTGATGCGGGGCGCGGCAGGGTCGATGGTCGCTACCTTCTTCGCGGTCGCGATCGCCACCGCGGTGTCGACCGCTCAGCCGGGCAGGGAGGCCGCGGCGGTGGCGCGCGTGGCGCTCGGTATGAACCTGGGCATCGTGCTCGGCACTCCGCTCGGCGCGGGTATCGGCCAAAGTCTGGGCTGGCGGGCCACATTCGTGGCCGTGGCACTCTGCGCGGCCGCCGCACTGCCGCTGGTTCTGCGCTTCCTGCCCAATCGGCCAGGGGCCGCCGCCGGCGCGATCCGAGGTGAACTCAGGGTGTTCACCGATCGTGACGTGCTGTGGGCGATCGCCCTCACCGCCGTCGGCAACGTCGGCGTCGTCATGGTTTTCACCTACATCACACCTTTGCTGACCGAGATCGCCGGGTTCACGGCAAGCGCGGCGCCGATTCTGCTGCTCGTCTACGGCGTCGGCGCAGTGGTCGGCAACCAGGTCGGCGGCAAGCTCGCCGACCTGGCCCTGCTGCCCTCGGTGACCGCGCTGCTCGCCGCGCTCGCCGGGGTGCTGATGCTGTTCTGGGTGGCCGGTGGCGTCCCGCTACTCGTGGTCGCACTGACGTTCGTGCTCGGAGGGCTGGCCTTCGCGATCATCCCCGGCATGCAGACCCGTGTGGTCGCGGCAGCCACCGCCGCACCGACGCTGGCCGTTGCGGTGAACGCGTCCGGGTTTCAACTGGCCGCGGCGTGCGCGGGACGGCTGGGCGGCTGGGTGATCGGCGACGGCTCAGGGTTGCGGTCGCTGTATCCGGTCGGTGCGGCGCTCACTCTGCTCGGCGTGGCGGTCGCGGGGTATCTGCTCTGGCGCGACCACAGGCTTGCGGCGGCGAATCGCCGGCTTCAGGCGTCTCGCCATTTGATCGAGCAGCCCATGCTGGGCCGCTGCGGTTCCGGCACCGGTCTGCCTGCCAGCACGGCCTCGATGGCGTCACGCAAGTCGCTGCCGGTCACGGGCTTTCCATTGCCCGGCGTCGATTCGTCGAAGGCGCCGCGGTAGGCGAGTTCGAAGTTCGCGTCGTAGAGGAAGAAATCCGGGGTGCACGCGGCGCGGAACGCCCGCCCGACTTGCTGGGTCTCGTCGACGAGATAGGGAAAGGTCCAGCCGGCACGGATCGCCTGATCGCGCAGCCGCAGTGGTGCGTCCTCGGGGTAGGCGGCCGCGTCGTTGGTGCAGATCGCCACCGTCGGCAGGGACGGCAGCGAGTCGACCAGTTCGCCGAGCGCGGCTTCGATGTGTTTGACGTAGGGGCAGTGGTTGCAGGCGAAGACGACCAGTAGTCCCGGTCCGGCCTCGAAATCGTTGCGGGAGTAAATCCGCTGGTCGAGGTCGGGAAGGGAGAACTCGGGTAACGGGGTACCGAGGGTAACCATGAGTGATTCGAACGCCATGGTGTGCCTTCCGTCGGGATCGAGGACGACACCCCGGAGCCTAACCCCGTACCGCCCGGTTTGTCGGTAATCGGACGGCGCGCCGTCGATCGGCGTGGCGCGCCGTCTACCTGGCCAGATCCGAGGGATCGGTGTTCGCGCCGCACAGCACCACGCATACCCTCTCGCCGGGGGTGGGCCGGAACGCGGGGCTGTCGCCGAGCCTCGCCGCCAAGGCTGTCGCCGCACCGTGTTCGACGGCCACGCGGCGGTTCGCCCATATCGCGCGGCGGGCCGCGACGATCTCGGCGTCGTCGACCAGCACCGAATCCACGGCGAAGTGTTGTGCGGCCGCCAGCGCCATCTCCGAAGTTCGGCGCGCGCCGAGCGAGTCGGCGGCGACCGAGTCGACCTCGACGTCGACGACTCGCCCCGCCGTGATCGCGGCGTTGAGCGCACGGCAGCGCACGGGCTCGACTGCGACTACCCGGATGCCGTAATGGTCAGCGGCTGTGACGATGCCGGAGAACAGTCCGCCACCGCCGACCGCGACCACGACCGCGCCGAGGTCCGGGATCTTCCGGTGGATCTCCTCCATCAGCGTGCCCGCACCGGCCGCGATGAGCGGGTTGTCATAGGCATGGGAGAGCAGCGCGCCGGTCGCGTCGGCGAATTCGTGGCTGGCCGCGAGCGCGTCGGCGTACTGTGTGCCGATCAGCCGCACGTCGGCTCCGTAGGAGACCAGCCGGTCCACCTTGACCTTTGGCGCGGTTGTCGGCACGAACACCGTCGCCCGGACCCGCTGACTGCGCGCCGCCCATGCGCAGGCCAGCCCGGCGTTGCCGCCCGAGGCGATCGTTACGCCCGCCGCAGGCAGCGCGTTGTTCTCGCGATGGGTGAGCAGAAAGTTCTGCGCGCCACGGGCTTTGAAGCTTCCGGTGTGCTGCATGAACTCCAGTGCGAACCACAGCTCACCGGTGGTGTCCGCCTGCGCGACAGTGACCGGCCGCACCTGACCGGCAAGCCTTTGGGCCGCGGCCTTCACGTCGCTGTGGGTCAGTTCCATGGTGCTCCTGGGAACATGGTCGGATAGCGCCGCTCAGTGCTCATGGCGGTGCGGGGCGAACTCCAGGGTAAGCAGGGCCGCGGCGGCCACGACCACCTCGCGCCAGCGGACCAACACGTAGCGCTGATCGGCCAGCGCGTGGAATTTGCGCAGGAAACGGTACAGCGATTCCAGCCGGATCAGCGGATCGCCCAGGTGCACCAGCAGGGCGACAAGCCGGGCCGTCCGCGACTTGTTCTTGTCGGCGAACAGTTCGGGAAACGGCGCGAATGCAAGCGAGATCCGTTGGATGTCATGGGTTTTCGCGTATTCCACTAGATCGATGATCATGCGTTCGTCCAAGCCGTTGGGTGCGTCACCGCGCCGCCACGGGACGTCGAGGCTGAGTTCGCGACCGCGCCCGGACATGCCGTAGCGCTGGAAGCCGGCCGGACTGCCGTTCGCGCCATTGGCGATGACGACCAGCATGTTCGGGTTACGCGCGTCCAACAGGTGGTCGAGGATCATCGAGAAGCCGCGGGTCTGCCTGCCGCGGCACCATTCGTCGACGATGGCGAGCAGCTCCGCGCGCCGAGCCTCGGTCAGCGCCGACTCGTACAGCACTTCGGTGGTGACACCGAAGTTCCTGGTGCGGTTCACGGCCTGGCGAAGGTTGCGGAACTTGCGCCCGACCAGGTTGAACTCGTTGACATCGATCACCACGTCGCGGCCGATCGGCACCGCGTGCAGTCCCCGGTGTTCCAGCGCTCGCAGCCGCCACAGATCGGCCAGCTCCGGGCTCGCGCCGAGCACGGCGATCCGCCAGCCGTGGTCGACCGCGAACTCGGAGAATTGGGTGAGCAGTTCGGGGAAGGCTGCGCGGTCGCCGAGCGGATCGCCCGCCACGACGGCGATTCCGAAGCGGGTGCGGTAGCCGATCGCCGCGGTCGAGTGCTCGTTGAAGAAATAGGTCTTGGACGAATGCAATGCGAACGGCGCCAGCGCGTCGCCCTGGGTACGGCCGACCAGTTCGGCCACCCGGTACAACTGGTCGGGCTGTGGTCTGCTGGACTGCGGTAAGACCAGTACGAAGCCCGTGGCGGTGAGCAGGAGGAAGCCGACGCCGGGGTGCTGGGCACGGTAAGCGAGATGGGCGATGGCCAGCACCAGCACGGCGGCCGTGAAATGCGGGAGAGTGATCGGGCGGCGCAGGTGCAGGCCGCGGGCCACGAAGAGTCCAGCCAGTGCAAGGGCTACGAACCAGCCGTGGTCGACGCCGTCGTGCGAGGTCGCGTCGGCCTCGTACGTCAGTATCGCGGCGATCACGACCGCCGCGGTGATCAGTGTCATGCGGGTCGCGGGCGTGGTGGTGAAGGAGGCTTCCCGGTAGCCGGTAAGCGTGGCGGCGCGTAGCGTGCGCGATCCCGCGGTTTCCCGTTTGTCGGACACGCCGATACTCGCCCCGTTGTCGCGTTTCCCCAGCCACGACAGTCTCGCCATGGTGATCCTCCCGATGATCGCCTACCGACACACTATGCGGGACCAGCGGGTTCCATGGGCAATGTCTCATCGGACCGGGGCCGCGCGGCCGACACCTGGCCCTGGCCTCAGCCCCAGGCGAAACATCGGATGAATCCGAGTCTATTCCGCCGTGGTGCGGAAGGTGCGATCGAGCAGCGCGAACAGGTCCCGCAGGTGCCGCTCGTAGGCGTCTTCCCGGAACGCCGCCGTATCGCGCATGGTGAAGCTGTGCGGGGCGTCCGGGTAGACCACCGAGGTGTAGCGCACGTTCGCAGTATCCAGCGCCGCTTCCAGCCGCTCGA
This sequence comes from Nocardia sp. NBC_00881, assembly GCF_045207455.1. NCBI lineage: Bacteria > Bacillati > Actinomycetota > Actinomycetes > Mycobacteriales > Nocardiaceae > Nocardia > Nocardia sp. NBC_00881. Next base: position 4,048,829 of record NZ_CP108798.1, on the reverse strand, counting down.
TCTGGTCGGGCGGCATCGAACCGTCCTGGTCGGCGTGGGCGATGAACAGTTCCGCCGTCATGCTCGCCGCGTCGTGGTGCGGACTGTCGGAGCGGTCGTCGGCGGCCAGGTAGCCGCCGTGGAAGCTCGCGGCGGCGGCCACCTGGCCGCCGAAGGCCGCCGCGGTGCGCAGCGCCAGTCGGCCGCCCATGCAGTAGCCGGTCGTGGCGAGCAGGCCTGGGATGACGAACTCGGAGGCGGCGAGCCGGTCGAGGTAGGCGTTCGCGTCCTCGATCGCCTTCTCCGGGGTCAGCGCCGCGCGCATAGGACTGAGCGCCGCGAAAAACGCCGCGTGGGCGTCGGGGTCGCTCTGATCGGGCATGGGCACGACCGGGGCGCGCCCGGAGCGGTAGAAGATGTTGGGCGCGAGCACGGTGTAGCCGTGCGCGGCGATCGTCTCCACCATTTCCCGCAACCACGGCCGTAGGCCGTAAGCGTCCATGAAGAACAGCACGCCGGGATGGCGAGCGCCGTCGTCGGGATGGGCGAAGTAGGAATCGGCGGTACCGTCGGGGAGCGATAGATCGATCTGTTCGAATGTGACGGGCGAAGTCATCAGGCCTCCATGAGAATGCGAACAACCAGTGCGATCCTAGGTGGCTCAGCGTGCCGTGAGCTGGGTGCCCGACGGCAGCAGCGTGAGAACCCTTCGGCGGCAGACCGATTACTCGAAGTCGGTATCGTAGATCACCGAAGGAGCCTCCGATTCAACAAGGGGTTTCGGTGACATCGGGCCGATTCTTTCGATTGCTATGGAATTGCCGATTTTCTACGGCGTGTAGCCGACATTTTCACTTCGACGTTGTCATGCTCAGTTGGATCGCTGATCCGTACCGATCGCCTTGTGACTGGGCGCGACGAGAGGTCTGAACTGTGAAACTGATCTGGATGGCGGTTCCCGCGCTGGTCGCAGCCACCGTGTCGGGGTGTTCCGACGATACGTCGGCGAGCGGGGAATCGACATCGACCAGTGCCGCCGCCGTGGCCGCGAGTGCGGTGCACGCGACGCCGGATGCGCGCGACGACGACGAATCAGCCAGTATTGTCCGGATTTTGCTGGGTGAGATGAAGACAGTCTCGGTGCCCGCAGACGCGGTGCTGGATATCAGGGTGCCGGTGGCATGGGGCGAGGCGGCCGATGCTATTCGCTGTACTGTGACCGAAAGTTCGGGAAGGAATGAAGATCTGCGGTCTTCGGACGTGAAGAAGACCGAGACCGTCGGCGGTACGGAGTGGATGACGCTGTGGACGTTTTCCTCCGCGCCGACCGGCGACGTCACCGTCGGCTGCAAAGATCCGGAATCGAAAATTGCCGCAGCGCATCCCGATCCGTACATTCGCGTCGCCGCGCGCGGTGTTGTTCCCGCCGCGCCGCACACTCCCCGCTGACCGCAGCGGAAAGGTGGCTCCGGTAGCCGGGATCAGTACGGCGCTGCTCGCGGTCTTCGAGACGGACGGTTTCGGTTAGTGGTTGGGGTAGCGTCGGCGAGGTGGACGAGGTCGGTGGCACGGGGCAGTATCGCGAGCGACCGTCCCGGTTCGGGGGGGCCGTGCTGTGGACCAGGACCATCGACGGTACGGACCCGGTGCTGCCCGTGCTGCCTGACGGCTGCATGGATTTGATCTGGAGGGCCGGGCGGCTGGTGGTCGCCGGGCCGGATACTCGCGCCCATCATCCACCGGCGTCGGACGGCGCCCGGTACGTCGGCGTCCGGTTCTCGCCCGGCACGGCGCCCGCGCTGCTCGGCGTCCCCGCGCACGAGGTGCGCGATCAGCGGGTTGATCTCGCGAATGTGTGGCCCTCGTCGGCGGTCCGGTCGCTCGTGGGACAGCTCGAGGCGGCCGACGATCCGGCCGCGGCGCTGGAAAAGGTCGTACTGCGCCGCGCAGCCGTGGCCGATCAGGCCGATCCACTCGTGGGGCGGATGGCCGCCGCGTTGGACGCCGGTTGGCCGGTGGCGGCGATCGCCGCCAGCGCCGGAATGGGCGAGCGGGCCCTGCATCGCCGGTCCTTGGCCGCGTTCGGCTACGGGCCCAAAACCCTTGCCAGAGTGCTGCGCATGCAACGCGCCCTGGCGGCGGCCCGCCGTGGCGTGCCGCTCGCCGAGACCGCGGCGCTGGCGGGGTTTGCCGACCAGGCGCACCTATCCCGTGAGGTGCGCGCACTGGCAGGGATGCCGTTGACGGAGTTGCTCGCCAGGTCGTAGCGCCTCGTGTGGCCTCGTAGCGACCAAGTCGAATTCGGTGCGTGGTCGAGCCGCGAGGTGGTGGGACGTGTAGGTTACGCGGTCGAGATCCGTGCTTCCGGCAGCCCTGGCTATCCGGTGGTGGTCGGGAGGGGGGCGTAGAGGTCGATCCCATTGCCGTCGGGGTCGTTGACCACCGCGTAGCGCTGGCCCCAGAAGGCGTCCCAAGGTTTCAGCTCACCGTGGTAACCGGCGTCCACCAGGTCGGCATAGACGGCGTCGACCTCGGCGGGGTCGGCGCAGCGGAAGGCGATGCCGACGCGGCCGCCGCCTTGCGGGGGCGTCCAGTCGGGATAGAACGACTGGATGACGCCCTCGGTGTCGAGCGCGAGCCGCAGGCCGTTGGGCACGGCCGCCTCGGCGTGCGCTTCCTGCTCGGAGTCCGCGGGAAAGTCGAGGCCGAGACGGCGATAGAAGGCGACCGCTGCTGCCATATCGGTGACGACGATGCTGATGACGTCGAGTTGTGGAGTCATATCGGCAGCATAGGTAGCGTCGAAAGGCTCGGTCTTGAACGAATCGGACAACCGGTCAGCGCGCTGGTGCGGGGACGAGCTCGGCGATCAGGTTCTCTACCAGGATGCGAATGCGGTCGCGGATGGTGCGGACCACGTCGAGGGTCTGCTCGGAGGGGTCCGGGAGCACCCAGTCGCGATAGCTGATGCCGGGGAAGTACGGGCATGCGTCGCCGCAGCCCATCGTGACCACGACATCGGAGATGCCGATGGCATCCATCGCGAGTGGCTTGGGGGTCTGGCCGGAGATGTCGATGCCGATCTCGGCCATAGCTTCGACCACGGTCGGGTTGAGCCTCTCGGCAGGCGCGCTACCCGCCGACCGCACGTCGATCCGGTCGTCGGCGAGCGCGGTGAGTAACCCGGCGGCCATCTGCGATCTGCCCGCGTTGTGCACGCAGACGAACAGCACACTGGGTTTGTGGGCCATGAGAACGCCTTTCGATGAGCGGAGCAGGGAGTGTGCTGGTCGCTGGGCCCGCTGCCCGGCGTGGTTGGTGCCGAAACGCTTTCGGAGCGTATGAGATACGTATACCAGCGCGCCGTGAATCGTTACCGCGCAGCATTCGTTCGGCTGCGGATGAGTGCACACGCGATGGGGTGATCCCAGGTCACAGGCTCGAAGCGGTTGCCACAGCATTTGCGGGAACATGGCCGTCGTCTGGATAGACCGGACTGGACGGTCAATCAGATGCTTGTGCCGAAGTCGATCCGTGGCGCTCGGCCATCGGGTCGAACGTCGTCGGTCGGCACCTGTCCGAGTTCTTCTCGAAGTGTCTGCCGCACCGGAAATTCAGCACCCTGGACGAAGCCGTCCAGGGCCGCTCCTTCTCATGGTCGGCGCAATAGCGCCAGGCGATCGCTCAGAGCGGCCGCATATCGATCATCTTGCGCAGCCGCTGGCGGTCACGTTCGAGGCGGCGGGCTTCGTAGGCGATCGGGAAGTAGCGCAACCGCTCCGGCAGCAGTGGGACGGTCCGCGCGATCAGCCAACCGAGGGCGCGGAGCTTGCGTTCATCGGACGAAGTCCACGTCAGGCCCAACTTCTGCCTGGCGACCTCGGGTGTGGTGCCGACCGTCACGAAGTATTGGAGCCGGCCGATCGGCGTCACGGCCCACTTCCAGGCCGGTCGCAACGCACGCGGCAACTGCTTCGGCGGGGCGACGGAGCGGATCACCCGTAGGTAGTCGCGCGCCGTGTCGGTGGCCACCAAGTGGTTGGCCACGGTGTCCGCGAAGAAAGTCTGGAACTCGGCGTAGCTCGCCGGAATCTCCTTGGCTGGTACCGAGAAATTGCGCATAAGCTGCAATGTCTCCTGGAAATACGCCTCTTTCTCGGCCGCCGTGAGCGGGCGGCGGGAGAAATACTCGGCGCTCCCGGTGAATGCGAAGGTTCCGGTGTGCAGCACCCAGGCCCACGGGCCGCTGGACAGCGCGGTATGCCGTACGCCGTCGGCGTCGGTGGTGTTCAGCGACGCGTGCAGGTGGCGAAGGCGGTCGGCCTCGGCGAGCGCATCGTCCCCGCCGTAGATCCACATCATCACCGAGGCGAGGCTGCGCACCGCGCGGCCCATCGGGTCGGTGCGGAAGGTGGAGTGTCGGTCTACCACCGCGGAGATGGTCGGCTCCATGGTCTGCAGCAGGAAGGCGGAACCAGCGGTCAGCGAAAAGGTGATCAGGCCGGTCTCGTCCCACATCCGGGTGTCCGGTGCGATCGGGCGCCGGGGCGCAAGCGTTCGTGCGCCGGTGGATTGGGGTGCGACGGACGCGGTCATCGTGATCTCCTTCGATCAGCCGAGCTCAATATAATGAGATGATATCTCTAACAATCTCTCATCGTCTATCCGTCGTTGCTGGCGCGCCGCTGCCCCTAGGCTCTACCAGCATGACGAGTCAGTGGCGTGCGCGCACCGGCCGGATCGCGGTGCTGACCGGCGCGGGCATCTCGACCGATTCCGGCATCCCGGATTTTCGCGGCCCGCGCGGGGTGTGGACGAAAGATCCGATCGCCGAGCTGCTGTCCACCTATCAGAGCTATGTGTCCGACGCCGACCTGCGCGCGCGTGCCTGGTTGGCCCGGCGCGACAATCCGGCCTGGCACGCCGTCCCGAACCCCGCGCACAACTCCCTCGCAGACTTGGAGCGGGCCGGTCGAGCGGTCACCATCATCACGCAGAACATCGACCGTTTGCACCAGCGCGCGGGGTCCTCGCCCGACCGTGTGATCGAGATTCACGGCAACATGTTCGAAGTGGTCTGCATCGAGTGCGACTACCAGACCACGATGGCCGCGACGCTGGAGCGCGTGGCCGCGGGCGAGCCCGACCCACCCTGTCGCGACTGCGGCGGCATCCTGAAGGCTGCCACCGTCATGTTCGGCCAGCAGATGGACCACCGCACCCTGACCAAGGCCACGATCACCGCGGAGACGAGCGAGATCTTCTTGGCCATCGGTACCTCACTTCAGGTCGAACCAGCTGCCTCGATGTGTTCGATCGCCGTCGGAAGCGGCGCCGACCTGGTCATCGTCAATGCCGATCCCACGCCCTACGACGCCATGGCGACCGAGGTCGTCCGCGAACCCATCGGCACGGCCGTGCCCCGCCTGGTCGCGGAGATCCTCGCTGCCTGACCGGGACGGTGCTCCATCGTCTTTCGGGCGGGTCGGTTCAGCCGACCGGGCCGAGCACGCGATCGAGGTAGGCGTTGGTGAACCGACCCTTCGGGTCGAGGCGTCGACGCACCTCGGCGAAGCGGTCCCAGTCGGGATAGCGGTCGCGCAGGGTTTCGGCGGTCTGGAAGTGGCGCTTGCCCCAGTGTGGCCGTCCGTCGTAGCGGTCGAACACCGCTTCGCAGGCACGGAAATACGGCTCGTATGCCATGCCGCGGTATTGGTGCACCGCGATGTAGCAGGTCTCGCGGCCACCCGCGGGGGAGAGAAAGGCGTCGTCCGGCGCGACCCACCGCACCTCGACGGGCATCGGTGTGCCGAATTTCGCGGTCACTTCTTTGATCTCGCGGATCGCTTCGATGGAGTGCGCACGCGGAACGGCGTACTCCATCTCGATGAAGCGGACCAGGCGCGGCGAGGCGAACACTCGATAGGAACGGTCCACCTGGCGGCGGTAACTGCCCGCATAAGCGGCGCTGCGCTGGATCAACGGGACCAGGCGCGGCTGCCATCGGCTCAGCTTGCACACCCCATCGAACAGGTAGTTGGACATCAGGATGTCCGTGAGCCAGTCCACAGCCTTGCCGCGGGGCTGCTCCGGTAGTGCCACACGGTTGTTTCGTTTGGTCATGGCCAGGGGGCTGTGCGCGAACATGTAGAACTCGAAGTGGTCGTTGCCGTCGACGAACGAGTCCAGGTCGGCGAGCACGTCGTCCACCGGCACCGGTCGCTCGATCCCCTCCAGCACGAAGGAGGGCACCATCCGCACCGTCACGGCGGTGACGACGCCGAGGGCGCCGACGCTGACCCGCGCCGCGCGCCAGCCGTCGGGGTCGGTCCGCGCGTTCAGCTCGACCCGGCTGCCGTCGGCGAGCATCAGTTCGATCGAATCCAGTGCGGCGGAGAGGTTTTGCAACGTGGCACCGGTGCCGTGGGTGCCGGTGGCGGTCGCGCCCGCCACGGTCTGCACATCGACGTCGCCCAAGTTCGGGAAGGCGAGGCCGTGCTCATGCAGTGCGTTGCTCGCGGCGTTCAGGGTGATGCCCGCCTCGAGCCGGACAAGCCCGGTGGCGCGGTCGACATCGAGGACCCGGTTCAGGTTCGCCAGGTTCAACAGGATGCCGTCGGTGAGAACGGTGTCGGTGAATGAATGACCCGCGCCCGCGACGCGCACGGTTTGCCCGTTGGCCTCGGCGTTGCCGAGTAAATCGGCCACTTCGTCGGGGGAACGCGGAGTGGCGAAGGTCGCCGGCGCACACTGCTGATCGCCGGCCCAGTTCACCCACAAATTGGTCATGTGACCAATTTACGGGAGCGATTGTGATGTGCGCTACCTAGGCCGGAATGTGCTACCTCCTGCGATTCGCGCAGGTGAGGTGCTTGGCCTTCTCGACTTCCTCCTCGGCCAGCGGCGGGACTTCGAGATGCTGGCGCGGGACGCCGTCCGCGCGCACGCCGTTGAGTGCGATGGCCATATATCGCTGCCAGACGTCGGGATTGACCGGCTTCGCGAACTCGGCGATGCGGTCGACCATGTGCACGAGCGCGAAGAAGTCCGAAGGCTCGATTCCCTCGGCGAGGGCTCCCGCGGCGCGTGCGCGCTCGCAGATGGCGGTCACGGTGGGCTTGATCCGATCGCGGACGACGATGAATCGGTTCGTGTGGTCGTCCTCGAGCTCGAGCATGACCTCGCTGAATCCGCGGTTGGTGGCCATGTGCCTGCACGCGTATTCGAAGAATTCGACCAGTCCGAACCATGGGTCCGGGTGTCGGTAGGCGGCGTCGGCGGCGTCGGCGAAATCGCTCAGGTTCTGGTCGAAGACTTCGACGATCAATTCCTTTTTGTTCGCGAACCGGCGGTAGACCGTACCGACGCCGACGCCCGCGCGTTCGGCCACGTCGTCGAGGGTGATCTCGAGTCCGTGGTCGGCGAACAGTTCGCGCGCCGCGGCGATGATCCGTTGCTGATTGCGCGCGGCATCGGCACGTAGGCGCCGGGGCGGGGAGGCGACCGTGGCGTGATTCACAAGTTCATTCTATCAACTACCCGGGATTAAACGGAGGCAGTGTCTCCGTTATGATGATACCGTCTTCCGGTAAGCGGAGGTGACGTCTCCGCATCATACTCGAGGCAAAGGGTACACATGACTACCATGATCGAGCGCGGGGCATCCGCCACCGACAAGACAGGAACGGGGGGCCGCGGATCACACGCGCTGCGCTGGTGGGTGCTCGCCGTGCTCGGCGTCGCACAGCTAATGGTGGTCCTCGACGCGACTGTAGTGAACATCGCGCTGCCCGCGGCCCAGCAGGACCTCGGCTTCAGCGACGGCGACCGCTCCTGGGTGGTCACCGGTTACGCGCTGGCCTTCGGCAGCCTGCTGTTGCTAGGCGGACGCCTCAGTGACCTGTTCGGCAGGCGCAACACCTTCATCATCGGCCTGATCGGCTTCGCGGGAGCCTCAGCGGTCGGTGGGGCGGCCACCAGTTTCGAAATGCTGGTGGCGGCGCGCGTCGGGCAAGGCGTCTTCGGTGCGCTGCTCGCCCCGGCCGCGCTCTCCCTGCTCACCGTGACCTTCACCGAGCCGTCCGAGCGGGCGAAGGCGTTCGGCATCTTCGGTGCGGTCGCCGGTACCGGCGGCGCGATCGGCCTGTTGCTCGGCGGCGCGCTCACCGAATGGGCGTCCTGGCGCTGGGTGATGTTCGTGAACCTGGCCTTCGCGGCGGTCGCTCTGGTCGGCGCGGTACTGCTACTGGCCAAGCATGCGGGCACCGATCGGCCCAAGCTCGACATCCCGGGCACCGTCGTGGTCACCGCGGCCCTGTTCGGCATCGTCTACGGGTTCTCGCACGCGGAGTCGCACGGCTGGACCGACAGTGTCACTCTCGCCTTCCTGATCGGCGGCGCGGTGCTGCTCGCGGTGTTCGCCTGGCTGGAGACCCGGGTCGCACACCCCCTGCTCCCAATGCGGATCGTGCTCGACCGCATGCGCGGCACCTCCTACCTGACGGTGTTCGTCATGGGCATCGGAATGTTCGCGATCTTCCTGTTCCTCACTTACTACATGCAGCTGACGCTGGGGTACTCGCCGATCATGACCGGCGTAGCTTTCCTGCCGATGGTCGCCGCGATGGTGGTCTCCTCGACGACCGCACCCTCCTTACTGCTGCCGAAGGTCGGACCGAAAATCGTAGTCAGCGGCGGCTTCCTGGTCGCGGCCGGCGGAATGGCCTGGCTGACCAGGATCGGTTTGGACACCGGCTACACCACCCACATTCTGCCCGCCCTGATCCTGCTGGGTCTCGGTCTCGGCGGCGCGATGGCGACCGCCTTCCAGGGCGCGACCTCGGGCGTGCAGCATGAGGACGCGGGCGTGGCCTCGGCCATGATCAATACCAGCCAGCAGGTCGGTGGCTCTATCGGCACAGCCTTGCTCAGCACCATCGCCGCATCGGCGGCCGGCGATTACCTGTCCACCCGCAGGCCGGACCCGCTGACCGTCGCCCAGTCCGCGATCGAGAGCTACACCACCAGTTTCTGGTGGGCCACCGCGATCTTCGTGGCAGGCGGGGCGCTCACCGCGGTGCTGATGCCGAGCACGGCGCCGGCACCGGCCGAGGGGGAGCCGGTGCTCGCGCACTGAGAGGTGCGGCAGCGCCCATGGCGCTGCGCATTCCGATACGGCCGAGCGGCCGCCGCATGCGACATAGTCGTGAGCGGCGGCCGCTCGGCCGTGAACGGTAGGTACAAGCCGATTCGGCAGGCCGTGCGCCGAACGGTCTTGGTTTGTGAGACTCGTATTCGGCTAGGTGAGTTGGGGTCCGAACGCAAACGGTGCGAGGAAGACGTGCCGGCGTTCGGTTCGGAGCGGACTGTCCGGTCGGCAGTTGGCGGGATGCGGGCTGCGCGGCATGCCGACGAGGACCACTGTTCGTGGCGTCCCGGCTGAACGGATCGAACGGTACTGCCGATAGCATCGCGCTGGTGGCATGCGGCTCTGTGGTCGGCAGGTGCAGGGTATCCCGCTCGGACTGCCGGGTACGTCACGTGCGGGTAATGGCGCGACGGTACGTTTCCGCGCTCGGTGCGGTGCGGAGCGAGGCTCCCTTGGCTGATCGGCGTCGCAATTTCCATGGGATGCTTTGCGATCGGGATTCCGATGATTCCGATGACAGTGGCATGGGTAGCCAACAGTCTGCTACCTCCCCTTCGCGGTCGGCGGGCACCACCCACCTTCTCCCCCCGCATGGTCGAGGTTCGTAGACTCCTCGGATCGGGCGCGGCGGTCCACGCGCTCGGCTGCCTCAGGGAGCGGTGGTATCGCCGGGACGGCTGTGGCCGACGAGGGCATGGCACGGTGGATAACTGGTACGGCTCGGCGATCGACCGGAATGGGACGCGACGGAAGGGGGTCAGGCAATGAGTGGTTCAGCGGCGGGTTCGACGCCGGCCGGACAGTGGCGGCCCGCGGCACGGCTCACCGTGCTGCTCGATGAGGACGACAAGTGGCGGCACACGCCCCTATACCACGAGATCGTGCGACGTGCCAGGGACACCGGCCTGGCGGGCGCCAGCGTCTGGCGCGGCATCGAAGGTTACGGATCATCCTCGCAGATCCACACCACCCGGATCCTGGACATCGCCGACCATCTGCCGCTGGTACTGATGCTTGTCGACGAGCTCGACCGGCTGCGTGCCTTCGTCGAGCAGAACGCCGAACTGTTCACCTCGATCAACACCACGCTCGCGCCGCTCGAGCTGTGGCAGGGAGCCGCCCGATGACAGTGCTGCCCGTCGTGCCCAGCGGAAAGCTCGGTGAATCTGCCCGATATCCGGCAGAGCCTGTGGTGCCAGCGCGTTTCGATTCTCCCCTGCCGTCCTGCACGCAGACCGTTACCATTGTCGGTTCGGCGCGGTTCGGCGGTCTGGGCGGTGCGGGGGCGGGCGATCGGCTGCTCGCCACCGCGGGAATAGGCTTCCGCGGTGCGGCGACCACGCTCCGCACGTTCGGCTTCGAAACGATCCGGCCGGTGGCTGTCGGTGCTCGCGCCTGCGCCGCGGGCACCGCCGTGATCGACGTGGCCGCGGTCGCCACGACCGGGCGGTCGTGGCCATGATTCTGATGACGAGCCGGGCGCAGCCGATAAGGAAGGGAGACCCGAGCATGGCCCATGATCGAGCCGGGCGTCCCGCGCGTCCTACCGATCTGGAAGACATCGCACATCTGGTGACGGCGTACTACAGCCATGTCCCCGATCCGGAGAATCCGGCCCAGCGTGTAGCGTTCGGTACTTCGGGACATCGCGGCTCCAGCCTGGACAGCGCGTTCAACGAGGCGCACATCCTCGCGATCACCCAGTCGATCGTGGAGTATCGCGCCACCCGCGGCATCACTGGACCGGTGTATCTGGCCAGGGACACACACGCCCTGTCCGAGCCGGCTTGGACCACAGCACTGGAGGTGCTCGCCGCCAACGAGGTGACCGCCGTGATCGATGCGCGCGGCCGCTACACCCCGACACCGGCGCTGAGTCACGCTGTCCTGCGCCACAATCGGGGCGGCGCCAAGCACCAAGCCGACGGTATCGTGGTCACCCCCTCGCACAACCCGCCGGGCGACGGCGGCTTCAAATACAACCCGCCGCACGGTGGCCCGGCCGACAACACGGCGACCGACGCCATCGCCGCCCGCGCCAACGAACTGCTGCGCGGCGGCCTCGCCGAGGTCAAGCGCACCACGCTGCGGCAGGCGCTGGAAACCGGCGTCGAACGCTACGACTACCTCGACCACTACATCGCTGATCTGCCGAACGTGCTGAACCTGGACGCGATCCGGGGTGCGGGCATCCGGCTCGGTGCCGACCCGATGGGCGGCGCCAGCGTCGACTACTGGGAGGAGATCGGCCAGCGCTACGATCTCGAGCTCGAGGTGGTCAACCCGGTCGTCGACCCGACCTGGCGGTTCATGACCCTCGACAGCGACGGCAAGATCCGGATGGACCCGTCCTCGCGCTACGCGATGGCTTCGCTGATCGCGATCAAGGACGACTACGACATCTCCACCGGCAACGACGCCGACGCCGACCGGCACGGCATCGTCACCCCCGACGGCGGGCTGATGAACCCGAACCATTTCCTCGCGGTGGCCATCGAATACCTTGTTGCCAACCGGATGGGGTGGGATGCGCTGACCAAGATCGGCAAGACCGTGGTGACCTCGTCCATGATCGACCGAGTCGTTTCGGTGCTCGGCCGCGACGTGCACGAGGTCCCGGTCGGGTTCAAGTTCTTCGTGCCCGGGTTGTTCAGTGGGAGTCTCGCTTTCGGCGGTGAGGAGAGCGCGGGCGCATCGTTCCTGCGGATGGACGGCAGCGTATGGACCACCGACAAGGACGGCATCCTGCTCGCGCTGCTGGCCGCCGAGATCGCCGCGGTCACCGGGCAAAGCCCCTCGGCGCGCTATGTCGAACTCGAACGGCGCTACGGCAGCCCCGCCTACGCCCGGATCGACGCACCCGCGACGGCGGAACAGAAAGAGCTGCTCGCGAAGTTGACACCGGACATGATCACCACCAAGGAGATCGCCGGAGAATCGGTCACCTCCGTGCTCACCAGAGCGCGGGGGAACGGCGCTCCGCTGGGCGGGCTCAAGGTGACCACCGAGAACGCGTGGTTCGCCGCCCGCCCCTCCGGCACCGAGGACAAGTACAAGATCTACGCGGAGTCGTTCCACGGCGCCGAGCACCTGACCGAGGTGCAGGCGGCCGCGGAGGAATTGGTGGGGCAGGCGTTATCCGGTGAGCAGTAGATCCAAGCCCCTGCCCACCGAGATCTGGGTGTTGGTCGGGGGCGCGTTCGTCATCGCCATCGGGTTCGGCCTGGTCGCCCCGGTACTGCCCCAGTTCGCGCGCGGGTTCGGCGTGGGCGTGGCCGCGGCCTCGGCGATCGTCTCCGCATTCGCGTTGATGCGATTGCTGTTCGCTCCATTGAGCGGGCGGCTGGTACAGCGGCTGGGGGAGCGGTCGGTCTACTTCGGCGGGCTGTTGATCGTCGCGCTTTCCACCGGCGCCAGCGCGCTGGCCCAGAGTTATTGGCAGCTGATGGTGTTGCGGTCGCTCGGCGGGATCGGGTCCACCATGTTTACCGTGTCGTCGCTGGCGCTGGTCATCCGGATGTCGCCGCCCGAACAGCGCGGGCGGGTGTCCGGCCTATGGTCGACCAGCTTCCTGGTCGGCTCGGTGAGCGGGCCGATGGTGGGCGGCGTTCTGTCCGGGCTCGGGCTGCGGTGGCCGTTCGTGATCTACGCGGTGGCGTTGCTCGGAGTCAGCATCGTCGTGCACCTGAGCCTGCGGAACTCGGAGCTGGCCGCGCCCGAGCCGCTCGGCGGGTTCCGCATGATGTCGTTCCGGGAGGGGTTGACTCGGCCGGAATACCGCGCCGTGCTGGTTTCCAACTTCGCCAACGGTGCGGCCGTATTCGGCGTGCGGATGGCGCTGGTGCCGCTGCTCGTGGTGGAGGTGCTGCACCAGGCGCCGGGAATGGCCGGCGTCGCGCTGACCGTGTTCGCGGCAGGTAATGTGGTTGTCCTGTTCGCCTCCGGACGATTGTCCGACCAGTGGGGACGCAAACCGTTCGTGATTGTCGGCTCCCTCGTGTGCGCGGCGGGCACCGCGGGGCTCGGCATGGCGACGAGTGTGCCGTGGCTGCTGGCGACATCGTTCCTCGCCGGGCTCGGCTCCGGTCTGTTCACCCCGGCCCAGCAGGCCGCGGTCGCCGATGTCATCGGCCCCAAGGCACGCGGCGGGCCCGTCCTGGCCGGCTTCCAGATGGCAGCCGATCTCGGCACGGTCATCGGCCCCGTCGCCGTCGGCGCCCTGGCTCAACAGCTGTCTTACGGCCTGGCCCTCGGCGTGACCGGCGGCCTCCTCGCCCTTGCCGCGGCCGTCTGGGCCGTTGTCCCCGAACCCCTGCGCAGGGCTTCAACCCATCCGGAATGCCCTCCTGATCATCTTTGCGGCGCGGATGGTGCGGAACATCAGATGACGCAGGTCGACCGTACGGTCAGCGATGCGGTCGGCGCGCCGGTGACGGACAGCGTGGTACCGGTGGTGGTCGAGAAGGACGTCAGTTTCGGTGTGCGTGACCGCCACTGACCGAAGGACGCGTGGCCCGGAGGGCAGCGGGGTGGTTGGCTGGGGCAAAGTGTCGGTGTGAGCGAATCGCGTTCGAATTACACTCCGCGGCCGATGTCCAGTGTGACCACCTATGCGTTGGGCGGGGTCGCTCTTGCGTTGATCGTGCTGATCGTCATCGCGGCGATCCGGTGGGGACGGGATGAAGCGACCGTACGCAACGACGGCTACGGTCCGGTGCGTGATCCCGGGGTCGGCGCGGTACTGGAGCAGGACGGCTCCATTCTGCTCGGTCGCCCCGATGCGAAGAAGACCATAGATATTTTCGAGGACCCGCTCTGCCCCGGCTGCGGCAACCTGGAGCACATCTATGGCCAGGAGATCGCGCAGAAGATCGATGAGGGCAAGCTTGTAGTGCGCTACCGCCTCGTGAACTTCCTCGACTCGCGTTCCCGCAGCAAGGACTACTCCACCCGCGCGGTGGCGGCGAATCAATGTGTTGCCCAGGGCGGTTCCGGCTCGGTCTATTCCAAGTTCCACCTGGAGCTGTTCACCACCAAGCGGCCGAGCGAAGGTGGCGCCGATCTGACCAACGCAGAGTTGGCCGCGATCGCCGGGGACGCCGGAGCATCGGAATCGGTTCTGCAGTGCGTCTCCACCGGAGCCAAGGTCGACTCCGCACGCACCACCGCCAAGGCGCAGACCGACGCTCTGGGCGCGGCGCTCGGCGGCTCCGCGGCCACGCCCGCTGTCTTCGAGGGCACGACCAAGGTCGATGTCAACGCCGAGGACTGGGTGGTCTCGCTCACCAACTGATCCCAGGCACCGTAGTGCTATTTGCCGCGCTTCTCTTCGACCCGTTGCACCGTGATCGGCTGCGGGAGCCGCGCGCCACCTTCGCGACGACCTCGCCCTTCTCCGAGAACCCGGTGAATGGGAGGCCGGGTCGCCGATTCCACCATCGACGACCCGGCCCACTCGGCGGCGCGATCCCACATCCCAGCCCCCGAGACCGCTGCGCGCCGAGTTCTTCAGTTGGTCTATGGGTCGAGTCGTCGACTCCACCTGCCGACGACCCCGCCTGGGCACTCGATGACGCGATCCGCATGACACGGGAATCACGCACCGAGAAGTCCGGCTAGTTCTTCGCGGAGCGGATATGCCTTTCGGGACTTCTTCGCCGATCAATCCGGCACTTTGCGCCCGCCCGTATGCGACCTCCCCATCGGCATGGTCCGACAGAACAGAATCCGCCCACTGCTTCACGTCGTTCCGTTGTCCGCGAACGCCTTCGAGCGACGGTGCCACCAGCGGACCCGCACCGGATATCGCCGCGTCACCGGACCAGAAGCCATCGATCATCCACTCATCGCTGAAGACCGAATAGCCCCAAGCGGAGACGAGATCATAATCGAACATGCGTTCGATTCTAGATATTCAGCGCCGCCTCCGCTACCCCGGAATCGGGGCGATTTGGTGGCCGACACACCGTTGGTGTAACTTCATTCAGGCGCACGGGGAAGCCCGGAGCGCAACCCACCAGGGGCTATGGCGCAGCTGGTAGCGCACCACACTGGCAGTGTGGGGGTCAGGGGTTCGAGTCCCCTTAGCTCCACAATTTGGTACAAATTGTGGTCTTGAACTGGGGTATTGTGTCAAGTTCGGGCGTAGGAGCCCGAACTTGACTTCTGTGTTGTCCCTGTTCAAGGCCATCTTTTGTGTTCTATTACCGCAGGGTGTTCCTGCTTCGGCCGTGGTTTTGATCAGGTCAAGAGTGGTGGCGTTCGGCTGACTGGCTGATTACGCGGACTACTGGCCATTCTGTGGAATATCAGGATCGGTTCCGTCCGTGGGTGTCGCGAGTACGGATGCCGCGTTCACGCAACCGGTTCAGGACAGTGACCGGATCGACGGCGAGGTGTCGGGCGACTTGGGCGAGTGACCAGCCGAGGCTGTAAAGGTCGATAGCCTCGTCAACTTGTTCGGGGGACAGGCCGCGGCGTCGCATCGGAATCTTGTGCCGATGCAGGATCGCGCTGACGGTGCGGCGGTGGATATTGAACCTGTCGCCGAGCTCGTATGTCGTTTCGCCGGCAACGTATCGCTGGATCAAGGTTCGGATTTGGTCCTGATCGAGTTGGTGTGCCCGCCGTGGTGGGGGCCGGCCGGCGGGCACCGGCGCCAGCGGTGAACTCTTGTTGCCGATCGCCGCTGGATCGTCATCGGTACCTCGGTCGTTGGCTGTCTGCTGTCGGGCGAGTTCAATGAGTACCGTCGCGATCTTCTCGGCATCGTGCGGGTCGCGACGGACGTCGTGCACATGAAGCTCGCCCCATCGAGTAGTGGCGTTGTTCGGAGTTGTCATACGACTATCCTCGGCTCGCACCCCATTGGGCGCCAACACCCCAACTGCCGCCCGCCGGGGGACTGCGGTTGAGTCATGACAAATGTAAGCAGTCAGGGCGCATCGATGATCTCGTCAAGCGCTGTTCGGGCGGTGTCGGGATCACGTGTGGCGGTTTCGCGCCGCGCGGGCTCGGTCCCAGAGCCGATCAACGACGAGCCTCGAGCGAGGAGACCTCCGCCACACCGGAGGTCTCCTCGTCTCGACAGGTCAATCGTCGTCGTCTTCGTTACGGTCGGCCGCGTCGGCGGCTCGCTCGTCGAACCCTGACTGCGCGGTGGGGCTTTTATGTAGGCGGAGCGTGTGTCAGGGCCTGCACGGTCGTCGGCTTTGTCTCATATTCGGAAACCTGGATTGCCTCGTTTCGGATTGTTGAATGACTCTGTGGCAGTTGGTATTTCGGTATGGCTGACCTTGGGCACTGTGGGCCGGTCCGGAGGACTTGCCACCACCGCATGTGGGTCCGAGCCGAAAAGTGGGACGGAGCCTGAGGCTGGACAGGCCCGGTAAGGATCTGCGATCTGGTCGGCTACGTGCGGCTTGGTGTGTACGTATCGATGGCGTCGTCCAGCAGGCGACGCAGGGGTGTGGCTGTCGGAGCGAGGGCCGTGGCCAGTAGGGCGGGGCCGGGCAGGGGCGTGACGATGCCCTGGCCGTCGGCGGGGTCGTTGCCGAGCAGTCGGGTGGCGGGTGGGGCGTTGGCGAAGGCTGGGTCGACGATGAGGACGTGGCCGGTGGCGCGGTGTGCGGCCAGGACGGCGGGGCCGTCCCAGCCGGATACTGCGGGGCCGAAGGCGGTGTGCTGGGCGAGAAGTGGACGCCCGTCGTGGTGCACGGTGAGGTGGCTGGTGAGGTTGCCGGGGTTTTCGTGGGCTCGTCCGAGGATCAGTTCTTCGCGTAGGACGAGCCGGGCGGTGGGTGCGAGGTCCACGGTGTAGGTCTGGCGTAGGTTGCTGCCGTGGGTGCTGATCAGCGGGTGGGGCAGCCAGGACAGGGTCGCTTGTTCTTCCACGGTGAGTGTGACGTCGTAGGTGGCGTGGTCGGTGGTGGCGCCGCGCAGGGCGAGGGTGGCGGCGGCGGTGGTGATCTCTAGTTCGGCGCCGGTTTCGGCGGTGACGTGGATAGCCAGTCTGTCCCCGCCCAGCGGCGCGCTCATCGCGCCGACGATGCGGACACGTGCTTGGGTGCCGCGGTGGCTGAGCTGGCACAGGTGAAAGGGGCCGTCGTTGTGCAGGTCGGGCACGGCGGTCGGGCCGTCGATGCCGACCGCCCGGATGCGGGCGGTGGCGTGGACACCTCTGCCTGCGCGCGGTGTGGCGTGGGTGTGTGGCGAGGTGCTGGTCATGCCGCGGTCCAGGTGGCCAGGCGTGCGCGTATCCAGTCGGCTACCGGCCGAACGCCGTCATCGGCGGTGAGGGAGGTGAAGGCGACGGGTCGTTCGCCGCGCTGACGTTTGGCGTCGGTGGCCATGGTTTCCAGGTCCGAGCCGACGTGGGGAGCCAGATCGGTCTTGTTGATCACCAGGAGGTCGGCGGTGGTGATGCCGGGGCCGCCTTTGCGGGGGATGTCGTCGCCGCCGGCCACATCGATGATGAAGATCTGGGCGTCGACCAGCCCCCGGGAGAAGATGGCGGTGAGGTTGTCGCCACCGGATTCGACCAGCATGAGGTCGAGCGGTCCGGCGGTCGCCTCCAGGTGCTCGACGGCTTCGAGGTTGGCGGAGATGTCGTCACGGATCGCGGTGTGTGGGCAGGCTCCTGTCTCCACGGCCTGGATGCGCTCGGCGGGCAGGACCGCATTGCGCAGCAGGAAGTCGGCGTCCTCGCGGGTGTAGATGTCGTTGGTGACCACGGCGATGGACAGCTGGTCGCGCAGGGCCCGACAAAGCGCGGCGACCGTGGCGGTTTTTCCGGAGCCGACCGGACCGCCCAAACCGATCCGCAGTGCCCGGCGGGAACCGTCGGGTCCGGTGGGATCGGTGGGTCGGTCGGCGTAGGCGCTGTGCGAGTGGGGGATGCTGTCGTCGAGGTGCACGGAGGTCTCCTCAGCGGTGTGGACGGGTGTGGTCAGGAAGCGAACAGGCGGACCGGCCACTGGGCGTGTTGCGCGGCGGTGACGTCGAGCAGTGGCGCGGAGTTGGCGGGCAGCACGGTGGTGCCTTCGTCTGCCACACGGTCGGCAACTCGTGCCGCACGGTCGGCGACCTGGTCCAGGTCGTCGGCGAGCCGGACAAGGACGGCGGTGGCTTCGAAGGGATCCAGGCCCAGCAGTCGTACCGCTGCGGTGGCTGGGCCGCTGATGCTCTCGTACGCGGCGGCGTACGCGGCGTCCAGGGACGTCAGGCCGGCCACGCGAGCAGCC
This sequence comes from Nocardia sp. NBC_00881, assembly GCF_045207455.1. Lineage (NCBI taxonomy): Bacteria > Bacillati > Actinomycetota > Actinomycetes > Mycobacteriales > Nocardiaceae > Nocardia > Nocardia sp. NBC_00881. The sequence goes on along the minus strand of NZ_CP108798.1, from coordinate 4,030,460 downwards.
AAGCCCAGCACCACGGGTTGGTGAGTACCCTGTGGGCGGTCCCGGGCGAGCTTGTCGAGTTCGGGTGCCGGCCACACGGCACGCGCGGCGCGCATCATCTGCCGTCCCTGTTTGCGGGCGATGTCGCGCAACGCCCGGACAGGGGTGCGGGCATCAGCGGCCTCGTCCAGTGCCAGTGGGTCGGTGCCGGCGGCCGTCGCGGCGGCCAGGGCCGCGGCGACCAGACCCGTGGTGTGCAGTCGTCCCTGGCAGAACGTCTGCAGACAGTCTGCGTCGCGGATCGCTCCGCGGGCAATGGCAGCTTCCATCCCGCCGGAGTGCGCGTGTCCTCCGGCGGGGAAGCGGCCGTCGGCCAGGATGAGCAGGGTTGCGCGGCTCATCGGTCAGAACAGGAAGTAGCGCTGGGCCATCGGCAGCGCGGTGGCGTGATCCTGCTTGGGGAGCATCTTCTGCCCGTCCACCTCGGTCATGTTGTCCCCTGTCGATTTTCCGCCGATTTCCACCGTGAAGGTCTCGGGGTCCACGTCGATTTCGGGCGTGGCGTTGTTTTCCAGCATGCTGCTCTTTCCGCGGCTCCGGGTGTCTTCGATGGCGCGGAACTGCTTGCTGACGCCGAGCCGTTGGGCCAGCCCCTTGTCCAGGGCCCGCTGTGTGACGAAGTTGAACGAATTGGCCGCGGGGGCCCGGCCCTGAGCTGCCCACACCGCACGCGGCAGGATCGGCTGCGGCGTGGGGATCGACGCGTTGGCGTCTCCCACCTGGGCGTAGGCGATCTGGCCACCCTTGAGGACCAGGTGTGGTTTGGCGCCGAAGAACTTCGGCTCCCACAGCACCAGATCAGCGAGTTTGCCGACCTCGACCGAGCCGACCTCGTGGTCGATGCCGTGGGCTATCGCGGGATTGACGGTGTACTTCGCGATGTAGCGGCGGGCGCGGTGATTATCCGAGCCGTTGTCTCCATCCAGGAAGCCGACACGGTTCTTCATCACGTGCGCGGTCTGCCAGGTACGGATGATCATCTCACCGATGCGGCCCATGGCCTGGGCGTCGGAGGACATGATGGAGATCGCGCCTATATCGTGCAGCAGGTCCTCGGCCGCCATGGTGGAAGGGCGGATCCGTGAGTCGGCGAAGGCCAGGTCTGCCGGGATTTCCGGATTGAGGTGGTGGCAGACCATCATCATGTCCAGGTGTTCCGCGACGGTGTTCACCGTCAAGGGTCGGGTCGGGTTGGTCGAAGCAGGCAGGACATTGGGGTGACTCGCCATCTTGATCATGTCGGGGGCATGGCCGCCGCCGGCGCCCTCGATGTGGAAGACGTGCAGGCAGCGCCCGCCGATGGCTTTGATCGTGTCGTCGACGAAGCCGGCCTCGTTCAGCGAGTCTGCGTGGAGGGCGAGCTGCACGCCGGTGTCGTCGCAGACCCGAAGACAAGCGTCGAGGACCGCGGGGGTCGCTCCCCAGTCCTCGTGGATCTTGAAGCCGAGAACACCGGCGTCCACCTGGTTGTACAGCGAGGTCTTAGATGTGGTGCTGCCCTTGCCCAGCAGACCGATGTTGACGGGGAAGTCGTCCAGCGCCTCGAACATCCGGGCCAGATGCCACTTGCCGGGCGTCACGGTGGTGGCGGTGGACCCCTCGGCGGGACCGGTTCCGCCGCCGATCAACGTGGTCACACCAGCCGCGAGGGCTACGTGAATCTGTTCCGGACACAGAAAGTGCACATGGGTGTCCACGCCGCCGGCGGTGAGAATGCGGCCCTTGCCCGAAATGACCTCGGTTTCCGGACCGATCACGATGTCGGAGGGAGTCCCATCGTCGCCGTGCATCGGGTCCATCGTCTCGGGGTTGTATGCCTTGCCCAGCGCCTGGATCCTGCCGTCGCGCAGAGCCACATCCGCTTTGACCACCCCCCAGTGGTCCAATACCACCGCGCCTGTTATGACGGTGTCCGCAGGCCTGCGCGTATCGCGCGGGCCGGGATCGCGGGGGATGCTGGACTGGCCCATCGACTCACGAATCACCTTGCCGCCGCCGAAGACGACCTCGTTCCCGCTACGGCCGGGCCCGCCGGCCCAGTCCTCGGTGATCTGGATGGATAAGGCGGTGTCCGCGAGCCGGATCCGGTCGCCGGCCGTCGGCCCGAACAGCTCGTTGTACTCCTCGCGGGTCAGTGGATTCTCGTACGCTTCCCTTTTCATGGTCATCGAGAGGTCCTCCCGTTTCGTTGTGTGGGCGCAGGATCGAGAGGACCGCTCACTTCGCCGCGCAGGCCCAGCACGACACGCTCACCCTCGATAGGCACCAGCTCGACCTCGACGGGGCCGCACTCGGGTTCGAAACGCTGGGAGGTCCCGGCCGCCACGTTCAGCCGCATGCCGTGGGCGTCCTGACGATCGAAGTCCAAGCCGGGATTGGCCTCGGCGAAGTGGTAGTGCGAGCCCACTTGGATCGGACGCTTTCCGGGGTTGGACACATCCACCTTCCTCGTCGAATCCTTCAACTTCTCATTGAATTCGATCGGCGGCTCCCCGTCGGGGTACTCCACCTTTCCCGGATGCACCGGTTGCACCGTCGTGTCCTGAACGGGTTCGACCATCAGCATGTGTACTGGCCCAGAGGGGTGAGCCGCCTGGTGTGGCTGGATAGGGTTGGTGATCGTCACGAGTTTCGTGCCATCAGGGAAGGTCGCCTCCACCTGGACGTCCTTGATCATCTCCGGGACACCTTCCATCAGCTGATCACGACATAGCTGCTGACGACCGGAGTCCATGATGTCCTGTACGAGCGTCCCCGCCCGCGCCTCTTCGTAGACGTACACCGTCAGCAGCGCCACCGCTTCCGGGTAATTCAGCTTCAGGCCACGTTCTTGGCGTCGGCGGGCCACGTCCGCCGCTACATGGATGAGCAGGCGCTCCTGCTCATGCGGAGTCAGATGCATGTCGTCCCTCTCTACTTCTTCCATGACCGGCAGCACACCCACACGACATACGCCCAGACGGCACCGGTATCGGGGTCGCGTCCGCTGCGGTGGCACATGACGGCTACTGGCAATCGACGGCAGGCTGGGCAGAACATCGGCAGGCAGTGCGGAGATGCTGGACTGTCACTCGATAATCGGGACTGTCACTCGACAATCAGAATGAAGACTCGGTCTTGGTCAGCAGCTCGAGGCCACGGAAGAGACGGCCCCGCGCGATCAACGGAATAGCGGATAATTTGTGCGGCAACGGTTTCGCCCTGCCGAGCGCCCCGCAAGCGGCATGAGCGCTCACTCCAATCGAACTGTGGCCAGCACCTGGCGGGGAAGACTGCCAAATCGCACGCTCAGCAGGCCATCACCTGACGACCGGACATCTCATCGCGCAACCGGTCAGAGGTGGTCTCTGAAACGGGGAACGCGACGACTGATGTCGGCACTGGTTACAGAACAGGAAATGGCGATAATCGCCTTGCCCCAGAACGGCTTTCGCATTGCCATAGTCTGGAGTGAGTGAAGACTTCGGCATAACCGATGCTGGGAGACATCTAAATCCCCTGTCCCGTTCGGCGTGGAAAGAAGGTGTGCGCTCTGCCTGCCGTACTCGAACTCGTTGCCGTACAAAATTCTACAGTGCGCAACGGAGATCGGTACTGAGAATCCGTAGCGCCGGCCAACATCGACGCCTGGCACCAGCTCCGGCAGATCGAGAACAGCTTCCCAGAAGCCCACCTGACAGATGTTCGCCAACTTAACCGTCAGCAACCAGATCGGAGATCAAACCTACTGAAGCATAGAGACATCCGGCCTCGCGTACCCGATGAGCGCCGAATTCCCGTCGTCGCGGCACGCGCGGGAGATGCAGTCCTTCGACGCGGACATCCACAACCACGCGTCGATCTGGACGCCCGGACCGGCATGCGATCACTCGATTGTTACGTAACACCCTGCGCTGCAAGCGATCTCGTAACGAGCTTGTCCTTGGCGTACCACCGCATACCGACCCATCAGCCCTGTCGAGGTCACCGACGGGTTTGGCATCACCCAAGCTCACTGCGGCATAGCTCGAGTGGCTGTTTGCCCCCTGACACATCTGAACTGACACACATATGGAAGCGGCTTCAAAATCACTCGCCGACCTCGAGGTTCCCGTGCTGCGACTCGAACAACAGCAGGCGATCGCGGTTGTGTTGGCAGAACGCGAGCAGCGCATCGTATCCCTGCGTGCGGCACTTCGGGCTGAAGAAGAGGGGCGTGATGTGCTGGCAGAAGCATTGGTCACAGGTGTTGTCAGGGTCGACGGGATGTAGTCGGCGGCATCCTCGGCAGGCGCCGCGCGTGAAGAAGCCGGATCGTTCACCCGAGGCCGGCCCAGTGCTGTTACTCGGATGGAGGGCACGGTCATGCGCCCGCTACCGAGGTCTTCCGTGAGTGTCGCGGGTGGGTATTCCGTGTTGGCGGAGTGCGGTCAGGATGGTGGTGTGGGCTACGCCGAGATGCTGTCCGACGCGGGTGAGGGACCATCCGAGCTTGGTAGAGGTGGACGGCGGTCTCGACTTGGTCGGGGGACAGGCCGCGGCGGCGCATGGGCACATGGTGCCGGTGGAGGATGGTGCTGACCGTGCGCCGTTCGATACTGAATCGGGCGGCCAGTTCATACACGGTGGATCCGGTCTGGTACCCGGTGATCAGTTCCGCGATTCGGTCGGCGTCGAGTTGCCGTGCCCGTCGCGGTTTGGGCCGCTTCACAGGCGGCTGGGCGGTTGTTGTGGTGTCGGGCAGCTTCTGGATCAGGGTCTCCAGGGCTTCTACCTGCGTTTTCGTGTTGTAGTAAGGTCCCCCAAGGTCCACCGACGCGTCTTGGACACGTGACGCCGAATTGATTCGGTTTCGTTATGCAGGTCGACTCGGTCGGCGCCTGATCAGGACTTGCCGCACGGATGTCAGTGTGTGGTTCCACGAGTTCGTTGACGGGCTGGGTGGGTACCCAACCGGGCGGCGCTCACATGCAGCGCTGCTCGGCAACCACCCACCTCGGTTCCTGCTAGCCGTAGACCGGGGTCACCCATTCGGAGTGATCGACGAAGGGGTTGCGGTTGCGCTGGACCGGTCGTAGATGATCTGGTTGCGGCGCTGCTCGCTGTTGTCGGACGGGTGGCCGACCGCTCTGGTGGCGGCGAAGCACTATCGAACCGCACGGGACGGCCCAGGGGTCATCGTTTGCCCTTAAGCCGATGAAATGCCGGGTGACCCGCGAGTGCACGTTCGATCGCGACGGCTGTGATCGCACGGCCGGATTGTCCTGGGCTGCACGAGCGGCGAAGTTCGTCCCGGAGGTCCGAGGCTGTCATCGGCTCCGGTGCGGGCAAGCAGGCGAGCCGCACCCTCGACGAGTTATTCGGCAAGATCGTCGAGGTCAACGCCAGGTCGCCGACGACGCGCGGCGTCCCGTTCGGGAACGCGGGCAGCTCGGGGTTACCGGCGAGCATCACCTTGTAGGCTGCGCGGAGCGCATCGAACCCGACGCCGGCGGTGCCTTGGTAGTACATTGTCGCCCCGGATTCGTAGAGGGCGAGGATCCCGTCGATGTCGCCGACGGTTGCCCGTTCGAGCCACAGTCGGCCGAGGTCTTCCGGTTTCCATGCCTTCTCCCGCGTTCTCGCCGCGTCTTAGCCGGTGTGAGGCGGAACGTCCGTGGGCGCCTGGGCGAGGTTCTGCGAGAACATGTACTTGAAGATCTTCCAAGAGCCGTCGACGTTCTTCAGCACGAACAGTTCGCGGAAGTAAGACTTGGTCTCTTGGCCGTTGGCGACGTGAACGACATCGACCGGTTGCTCGGAGCGGACGATCGCCATCCCGTCGAGCTCTACGACGTCGACGATCTGCAGCTCTACCTTCATGGCGATGGTCGCGAAGGTGTCGTCATAGAACTGGGAGATGGCCGCCCGGCCAGACAAGCTGGGGATCTGGTCGGGGACGATCTCGGCATCATCGGTATAGAGGGCCAGAATGCTGGACTTGTCCCCGGCCTGCAACGCGATTCCGTATGCCGTCACGGTGTCGGACGGACTTGAACTGCTGGACATGCTGATTCCCTTCTTCGACGGTTCGGTGGGTGCGGCGCAGTGGGCGCCGACGGTTGTCAGGCCGCCGCGGCATCGACGCGGAGCGGAGCAAGGGCACGGCTCTACGCGACGAGTTGGTCGAGCATCGCCTCGAAATTCTCAAAGTCGGTAAGGCCTGCGGGCTCAGTAGGCGACGGTGAACCGGCGGCCGGTGTGCTGCGGCCGTTCGATCTCGTCGACCACCGCGACGGCGAAGTCCTCAGTGGAGATGCGGCTCTCTCCCGCGTCGTCGGTCAGCAGGTCGTCGGCGGCCGTGCGGTAGGTCCCGGTGCGATCGCCCGGCTCGATCTGGGCGGGCGGGGTGACGTTGGTCCACTGGACGTCGGAGACCGTGCGGTAGTAGTCCAGGGCATCGCCGTGTGCGTGCATGATCTGCAGCAGGAACTCGGGCAGGCCCTCGGCGTCCCACACCTGCTTGCCGTCCGGGGTACGCAGCGAGCCGGCGCCGCCGACGGCGATCAGCCGGGGTGTGTCCGTGCCCAGCGAGCGGAGGCCCTCCACCAGCGCCTCGGCCGCGGGTTTGATCGTGGCGATGGCGCCCGGGCCGTCGCCGCCACCGACCGCGCTGACCAGCACGTCCTGGCCTTTGGCCGCGGCCACGACTGATGCGGCGTCGAGCACGTCGCCCTCACTGACCGTCAGGTTTTCGTGGTCCGTGCTGATCTTGGCCGGGTTTCGGACGACCGCGGTGACCTCGTGTCCGCGGCTCAGGGCTTCCGCCACGATGCGGCTGCCGATCGTTCCGTTGGCTCCGAAGACGGCGATTCTTGCCATTTCTGCTCCTCCTTGGGGTTCTTGCTTGTAGTTTTCCGTCGTTCTGGGTGTGTGAACAGGTACATTGGCGACCAGTCATGGTGAAAAACAGACATCCGATCCCGCTGATCGGGTTCGCGCCGCCCGAGGGCACGCCGCTGCCCGGGCTCGAGGTGATGACGCTCGCCGTGCTGGCGGCCCGCGCCGGCTCCGTCGACCTGAGTGCACCTCAGCGGCCGGAGTTTCACCTGCTCTTCGCGGTCACCGGCGGCACGCTGTGGCACAGCGTGGACTTCACCGCGTACCGGGTCGGCGCGGGTTCGGTCCTCTGGGTGCGACCGGGGCAGGTCCAGCAGTTCGGCGACTTGACCGCGGCCGACGGCGTGCTGGCCGTGTTCCAGGCCAGTTCGGTCGATCCGGCGACTGCGGCCGCCGCGCGGCTGGACGACCCGTTTGGCCGTGCCGTCGCCTCGGCCGCGGACCCCGGCACGGTCGCGCTGCAGCGGTCCCTCGCTCACCTGGCCGCGGAGTTCGCCGATGCGGGAGGCCTGCCGGTGGACGCCCGGCGCGACGTTCTACGCAATCTGCTCGCCGTCGTCGCGGTGCGGGTGGCCGCGCTGTGTGCTCAGCGGGTGAGCGCGGCCGACACCACCTTCGTCCGGTTCCGCGCCCTGGTCGAACGGGACTTCGCCCGTACTCGGCAGGTCGGGGACTACGCCGGCGCGCTCGGCTATTCCGCCCGCACGCTGAGCCGAGCGACCCAGGCCGCGGCCGGTGTCGGCGCGAAGGAGTTCATCGATCGCCGGGTCACCCTCGAGGCGAAACGGCTGCTCGCGCACGCCGACCTGCCCGCGGCTTCGATCGCGACCCGCCTGGGCTTTGCCGACCCGACCAACTTCGCCAAGTTCTTCCAGCACCGGACCGGGCTGCCGCCGGGCGCCTTCCGGGCGTCCGTCCGTTAGTCGCGCAGGTCCAGGCCGATGTCGAGGGCCGACGCGCCGGACGAGGGAACGGCTGTTCCAGGTCACTACACGGTCGGTTCATGCGGCGATGGTGGTTGCCTCCTCGATTTCGTTCACCACTTCACCCTCGGCTCGCTGGGCGGCGATCTGCTCCTCGAACTCGGACCGGACGATCTTGTCGAGCTGACGGGCCCGAGTGGCCCCCACCCCGAGTCGGACGCGCAACGTGTCAGCGGATATCGGCTTCTGGTGAGCCGCACGGTGAGCCGCGTCTTCTCGCCGGGCCTGAGCCAAAATAGCCTCCGGCATGCGCCCAACGACCGCTCGCACGTCACCTTGCTGCGGGAGGTCCTCATCGAGCTCGGGCCTCGTCTCCGGCGCACCCTCATCCGAGTCCGCATGAACAGCCGGCTCAGGTCGATCGAATTCGCGTGCGACCGGCACACGACTCGTGGCGCCAATCGCTTGCAAGAGGCCAGGGCCGACCTCCGACAATCCGATCAGGAGGAGTGGTCCGACCGCGTCGAACGCCGCCTTACCGAACTCGCCCGCGACGAGAGGCTCTGCCACGTTCAGCGCGAGAGTGACCACGCTGGCGAAGATCAGCAGCCGGCGAGCAGGCCGCAGCACCTCCGGCGAAGCACCGGTGAACGCCAGGTGCCGCGTGCCGAGCAGAAGCCCAAGGATCGAAAGGTCAACTGCGGGAGCGACCAGCGGGGCGACCCAGGCAGGAACGCCGAGCCGGAGGGCGAGGTCGAGGACGTTGCCGAAGCCGAACATGAAGGTGAGGCCGACGACGACGCCCATGATCACCCGAACCTGATCGAGTCGACATAGCTGCGCGACGGGTCATCGGGCACCACCTGCTTCGACGCGCGGACGCCCGTGGGTGTCTCGGGTGGGGACGCCGCGTTCGCGGAGCTTGTTCAGCACGGTGGTGTGGTTGACGCCGAGGTGGTCGCCAACTCGGGCCAGGGACCAGCCGAAGTTGTAGAGGTGGATGGCGTCGTCGACCTGCTCAGGGGAGAGGCCGCGGCGGCGCATGGGCACCTCGTGTCGGTGGAGGATATTGCTGACCGTGCGTCGTTCGATGCCGAATCGGTCGGCCAGTTCGTAGACGGTTGCTCCGGCCTGGTAGCCGGTGATCAGCTCAGCGACTTGGTCGGCGTCGAGTTGCCGTGCCCGCTGGGGTTTGGCCCGTTCCACGGGTGGCGGTGCCGGTGTAGTGGTGTCGGGTAGCTTCCGGATCAGGTTTTCCAGGGCTTCTACCTGTGGTTCAGGGCTTCTACCTGCGCTTTTAGGGTTGTAGTAAGGTCACCCAAGGTTCACCGTAAACGTGCAGGTCAGGGCACTGATCGTCACTGCGGATCCGTTCTTGTGTCACCATCGTGTCACCAGAACGATTTCTGGCACGCATCTCAGGGCGTTTCCGACCAGGAGACACCTTCCTATGCTCACACCCCGCCCCAGGCGCCGTTCCGACGGTTCGATCGCCTGGCAGGTCCAGTTCCAGTACTACGACGAGGGCGGCGTCCGTCGCCGCTCTTCGGAGACTTTCGACGACTACGCCGCCGAGCGCTGGGCGGAGCTGGTCGACAAGATCGGCCTTACCGAGGCGCTGAAAGTCCGTGAGACGCAGCGCGACACCGGATCGGGTGGCGTGCTGCTGATCGACTGGCTGACCCGTTACGTCGACCGGCTCATCGGTATCCAGGACGACGGCCGCCGCAAGTACCACGCCTACATCCGCAACGACATCGCCCCGTTCTTCGGCTCCCTTCCTATCGACGCCTTCACGCAGGATCTCGACGTGGCGTGGATCGTGTACCTGGAACAGGACAAGGGCAACGCTCCCAAGACCATCCACAACAAGCATGGGTTCCTGTCCGCCGGTCTGCGGGCTGCCATGTTGGAGCGGCCGGTCCCGTTGATCTCCTATAACCCGTGCGCGGGCATGCGGCTACCGCGTCAGGACGCGCCGGAGATCGACATTTTCGACAATGACGAGTGGGAGCTGTTCGAGCAGCTGCTCGCGCCTCGGTGGCGCCTGAATCCCCCCGGCTTGTCTGGAGACTTTGATGTTCCCCCGGTTTTTGGGAGTTGGTTTGCTTGACTCTTGGTCACGATGTCGTCGAAGGAGACTTGTTCGTGCCAAGGCGTTATCCCGAGGAGTTCCGCCGCAAGGTTCTGGATTTGGTTGCTGCCGGTCGCCCGGTCGCGCAGGTAGCCGCGGATCTGGGCATCAGCGATCAGACGATCTACGTGTGGCGCAAGCAGGAGCTGATCGACACCGGCCAGGTATCGGGTGCGACGCGCGCGGAGCAGGCTGAGCTATCTGCCGCCAAGCGGCGCATCCGAGAGCTTGAGCAGGAGGTCGCGATCCTGCGACGTGCTCGTGAGCTGCTGAAAGAGCAGGACGGCGACCCAAAAGGCGATATGCGGCCATAGCGACGATGGCGACCGAGGGCTTGCCGGTGCAGGCCGCGTGCCGGCTTCTCGGTGTCTCCGAATCCGGGTACTACCATTGGCATTCCCGGCCGCTGTCGCAGCGGGCGATCCGGCATGTTTGGCTGACCGATCAGATTCGTGCCGTGCACTCGGCATCGCGTGGCACCTACGGCGCTCATCGGGTGCATGCCGAGCTGACCCTCGGGCTCGGCATCGAGGTCGGCCACAACCAGGTCGAGATGCTGATGGCCCGCGCTGGGATCAAGGGCCTGCCCGGCAACCGGCGCCCGAGACCGAAACATCAGACCCCGACCGCAGGTGATCTGATCAACCGGTCCTTCACATGCTCGCAGCCAAATCAGTTGTGGGTCACCGATATAACCGAGCACCCCACTCGCGAGGGCAAGGTGTATTGCGCGGTCGTTCTCGACACCTATTCGCGGCGCGTGGTCGGCTGGTCGATCGATTCGACCCAGACCGCAGCACTGGTCACCAACGCGCTCGGGATGGCGATCGCGAACCGCTCACCCAAGCCCGGCACGATCATCCATTCCGATCACGGGGTGCAATTCACCTCCTGGGCCTTCACCGACCGCGCTCGCAAGTCCGGGCTTGTTCCGTCGATGGGCTCGATCGGTGACTGCTATGACAACGCCGTCATCGAATCCTTTTGGGGCAGAATGCAAACCGAACTTCTCAACCGGCAACGCTGGAAAACTCGGATCGAACTGGCCAACGCGATCTTCGAGTACCTCGAAATCTTCCACAACCGGCGTCGCCGCCACTCCGCCCTGGGCATGCGGACCCCGATCGAGTACGAGATGATGCAACCGTCCATCCAACCCGTGGCCTGAAGTCAAGTATCCCGACTCCACGAAACCGGGGGAACATCACTCTGAGATTCGGCCTCCCCACTCGGCGCGATCCAGTTCCTCGACTCTCGGCCAGGATCGTGTTGTAGCGCTTCACTTTCCAGGTGTGGCGTGGGCCCGCCCCTTCGAGGATGCAACCTGCTGGTGTGAGTCGAGTCGCGGCCGCGAATGCAGCTGGGACGACCGGAAGCTGGGCGCGCCCGCCATGCCTATGGCAGTTCCACTGCGAAGCCCGACCCGTCCTGACCACACCGGCGCTATCGTAGAGGTACCCGTGGGGGAGGAACACGATGGTATCGGTGACGCTGTACCGCTATTCGTTCAATTTCCGCTATGCCCTGAACGACCGGCAGATGGCGGGTTTCGACCCGGGCCGGGCATTCGTCGAGATCTATGCCGTCGACACGCCCGAAGGCCGGGACGAGCGCGGGTGGACCTGTCTCGACCGGAGGACGGCGACGCGGAGTATCCGGGTCGAGGCCACCGACGGGGAATCCGCCGCGTGGGCCCGGGCCCAGACCGCCGCGCTGGATGCACTGTGGACCGCCGAACAGCAGCTCGTCCACGATCTCGGCATGCGGATCGAGGGCGGTTTCTCACCCGGACTGCGGCGTGGTTCCGGCTGGTCGGCGGCCCGCCGCCGCAGCCGGACCGCGTCACGGCAGGCATTCGACAGACTCGAACAGCGGCTGCACGACATCGCCGAGCGCTATCGCCCCGTCCGCGAGCAGATCGAGCCCCGCGTGCACGAGGCCGACGCACGCGCACAGGAAGAACAGGCACGACTCTGGAAAGCCCAGCGCGAGCGGGAAAAACGCGATGACCGCTTCACCGAGCTGGCGGCCCAGACCCGATGGAGCTACCGCGTCACCGAATCCGACCGAACCGTCCACGTCTTTCGCGCCGATGACTCGACCCTGACCACCGGCGAACTGATCGACGAGCTCCAGCGCCCCACGCACCACCTCACCGGCTACACCGTGCACTGGGCCGCCGCCGATCGCGCCGAGATCGAGCACGTCAGCGGCGCGGATTTCACAACCTGGTGGGCCGTAGTAGCTCCCGGCCACTGGAACGATTCCCGGCGCATCCCGTCCCGCCCGCCGACCCGTTCCGGCCCATACATCGGCGGCCACTCCAGCTACGGCGGCGGAACTTCCTGCGGTGGCGGCTTCTCCTCCTGTGGTGGCGGCTTCTGACGCGACGGCGTGCGGCCGACGCACACGATGATCCACCTCATTCGGTCAATGACCTTCTGTGCACAAGGTTTGGTCTGCAAACGCGGTGACTCGGTCTACGAACCTGGTCGCCGCTCGTCGGCGTGGACGAAGGTGGTCTCGAGGCTCACGACCGAGGCCGTGATCGTCGGCGCGGTCCCTGGCAATGGTGCCAACGCCACCACCTTCGGCGGCCTGGTCTTGGCCGGGCACGCCCCTACTGGTAATGCGTGATGTTCCAACCTGCGGAGTTGTCAGTGATCACGCAGTGTCGCGCGGCGAACCAGCTCGGCGACGTAGATGCTGGGGAGGCCGAACCTGAAGACGAAACTTCTTCCGCTGCAACGCAACAGTCCAACACTGCGCGACAATGACGCGGGCCCGAGAGTGGTCTCGGAGACGTCCCATAATGCCGATTATGTAGCGATCGGGTGCTGGCCCCCGAGCTAGCATTTCCGTTGCCTGCTGCGGCGCTCAGCCTTCCGGCGAACTTCTTTGCGCGCAGCAGCTTTGACGGTTACTGGAGATCGACGATCACGCCTGCGTCCCTGAGCTGGGTAGCCACATTCAAGGCCTCGTCGCTGTCGAACGAGCCGACCGATACCTGTGCGCCATGTATGACATCGTCTATGGCGCGTTTCGAATCGCTGAGTGAGCAGGAGAGCAGTTCCCTGTAGGCCTTCACCTCCGAGAGCTCATTTGCGGGGTCTAGACCTGTCAGAACGACCTCCAGCCTTTTCTGTGCCTCGATGGGTTCCGGCGTTCCAGCGACGGGCTGTTCAGACATTGATACCCCTTCGAGTACTGCGCCGTTGGCAAGCGGCGAATAGCCAGCTGACCCACAAACGAAACGTCAGAGGCTAACCAACCACCCACAGCGAGCGTTCGGAAAACGATCGTTGTCCGGACGGAGTTGCCGCTCACAATCGGGTACCTCCCCGCATCCGCTCATTGGGGCACCATCCCTTCTGCAGCCCGAACAGATAGGGTTGTTGTCTCTCGGTTCCGGTGGGTGCATGGCCCGCATCGCGTGCCACTAGATGGCCAGCATGAGTATTGCCAGCCCCACCGGGCCGAGGGCCGCAGACCGGCATCAGGGACATGCCCCGCGCACGCAGAGGGCCGATCAATGAGCTTCCGGCGACGGCCCTCGCTTCCGGAGAGGCAGCGCATCGACCTCGAAGGAGATTGTTGGTGTTCGCTGGCTGGGACTGGGGCACTGTTGCCCACGACGTGACCGTGATCGACGATGCCGGCGGCAAAGTCGAGAGGTTCGCGCCGCCACACACCGAAGACGGCATCGCGCGGGCATTGGCTCGCCTGGCCACTCACGGTGATCCCGGCACGCTGCCGGTAGCGATCGAAACCACCCGCGGGCTGGTCGTGGACCGGTTGCTGGCCGCCGGGCACCCGGTAATCCCGGTCCATCCCAACGCTTTTCACGCTGCCCGTCCCCGCTGGGGTGCTGCCCGCGCCAAGAACGACCCAGGCGATTCGTTCAAACTGGCCGACTACATCCGCACCGATATCCACCGGCTGCCGACCCTGGCCCCCACGCTGGCGCAGACCTTGGAACTGCAGGCGCTGACCCGCCAGCGCGGCGATCACCTGGGCTTGCGGATCGCCGCGGTCAACCAGCTCTCCGCCCTGCTGGACGCGCATTGGCCCGGCGGCAGAACAATCTTCGCCAACCTGCACTCGCCGATCGCATTGGCATTCCTGGATCGCTATCCCAACCCCGAGTCGGCCGCCTCGCTCACCGCTGCCCGTCTCGAGGCGTTCTGCCGTCGGCGCAGCTACAGCGGTCGACGCTGCGGCGCTGAGTTGCTGGCCCGGCTGCGGGACGCACCGACCTCGGCCAGCCGCCTCGGCCAACCGATCATCGCGCAACTCATCCGCGCACAGGTCGCGGCCGTTCGGTCGCTGCAGACCAGCCTCGACCAGCTCGACACCGTGATCGCCGAAGCCGCCACGGCCCACCCGTATGCCCGGCTGCTGGCTGACCTGCCGCGCATCGGCGTGCTCAACCTGGCCCAAATCATCGGTGAGATCGGCCCAATCCTGGAGCGCGCCAACAGTTTCGACCAGCTCGCCGCCGAAACCGGTCTCGCACCGGTCACCAGGGCCTCCGGCAAGACCCACACCGTCGCGTTCCGCCACGCCACCAACCACCACGCCCGCCAAGCCCTGGTCACCTGGATCGACAACAGCCGCAGAGCCAGCGACTGGGCCGACCAGCGCTACACCGCCGCCCGCCAACGCGGCCAACGACACCCCCACGCCATCCGAACCCTCGGACGAGCCTGGCTGCGCATCATCTGGGCCTGCTGGCGCACCAAAACCGCCTACGACCCCGGCAAGCATCAACCAGGTCAACGACCGATCGCCGCGTAGGGGTTGACTCAGGGAACTCATGCCGCGGAGCGCGCGACCCGAGGTCGCGAAAAATGGCCGACGAACGCACGGATCTGCCGATGTGCGTGCACTGCGCCTTGTCCCGGTCTGCAACCCTGACGGTGCGGGCCACGAACGTGACGTGTGTCACTTCGTGTCAGATCCGGGGGGTGTGGCGTGTCTTGAGGGCATGACTGATTTCAACGCCATTACCAAGGTGGTCGTGATCGGCGGCGGTTACGCCGGTGCCGTAGCGGCCAATCGGCTGCGTCTGCGTCGCGATATCGAGATCACGCTGGTCAATCCGCGCCCGCAGTTCGTCGAGCGGATGCGGTTGCACCAGTTCGTGGCCGGTACCCACGAGGCCGCTATCGGCTACGACATGCTGCTCGGCGCGGGGGTGCGGTTGGTCGTGGATCGTGCTGTCCGCATCGATACCGCTGCTCGCAGGGTGGAACTGGGTTCGGGGCGCGTGCTCGGGTACGACTATGTGGTCTACGCGGTCGGCAGCACCGCCGCGGTGCCCACGGCGGTGCCCGGTGCCACCGAATTCGCCTATTCGATCGCTGAATTCGAACACGCCCAGCGGCTGCGCGCGGCGCTGGCGGACGTGCCCGCTCAGGCGCCGATTGTCGTCGTCGGCGGCGGGCTCACCGGCATCGAGACCGCCGCCGAACTCGCGGAGCAGGGCCGTACCGTGACACTGGTGGGTGGCGGTAAGTTGGCGGCGAACTTCTCGAATCCGGCCCGGCGGTCGGTGTCGAAGTGGTTGTCCGAGAACGGAGTAGAGGTGCGTGAGCAAGCGCGGGTGCGCGAGGTGCTGCGCGACGGGGTCTTCTTGGCCGACGGCGATGTGCTGCCCAGTGCTATCACGATCTGGACCGCCGGATTCGGGGTGCCCGAGCTGGCTGCACGCAGCGGGCTCCGCACCGACGAGCTCGGCCGGTTGCTGACCGACGAGACGCTGACCAGTATCGACGACGATCGCATCGTCGCCGCCGGGGACGCGGTCGCGCCCTCGGGCCGCCCGCTGCGGATGAGCTGCTATGCCGCCCAACCGTTGGGCGCCCAGGCCGCCGCCAATGTGCTGGCCCGCATCGCTGGGGAGGAACCCGCCGTGCTGGACGTGGCCTTCACCGCATGCACCGTCGGTTTGGGGCGCCGCGCGGGTGCGATGCAGTTCAGCCGGCGCGACGACGCACCCGTGCCGATGTACATCGGCGGGCGAGCGGCTGGGTGGATCAAGGAGCGGGTGGGTCTCGCGGGTCCGATCGGGACCATTCGGAAGGAGGCCCGCAAGCCCGGCGCGATCCCGAACTTCATGGGCTTGGGCAGGCGCAAGGATTTGAGCGCAGCCGAGCCGCAGGGGGTCCCGCGGCCATGACCTCGACCGATGAGCACACCGAGCGTTTCGTCCACTTGCGGCCACTGCTGTTCACCATCGCCTACGAAATCCTGGGCTCGGCAACCGAAGCCGACGACGTGCTCCAGGACAGCTATCTACGGTGGCGGCGGGTGGACCTGGCCACGGTCCGGGACACGAAGTCTTATCTGGCCCAGCTCGTCACGCGGCAGGCGCTGAATACGTTGCGGGCCAGCGCCAGTCGCCGCGAGGATTACGTCGGCCCATGGCTACCCGAGCCGCTGCTGCTCACCGACGGCGACGCCTCGAGCGATGTGGTACTCACCGAATCGGTCTCGATGGGGATGCTGGTGGTGCTGGAAACGCTCACCCCCACCGAGCGGGCGGTCTTCGTGCTGCGTGAGGTCTTCGGCTTCGACTACGACGAGATCGCATCCGCAACAGGCAAATCCGTCGACGCCGTGCATCAGACGGCCCGCCGCGCCCGCAACCACGTGCAAGCCCGGCGCAAGCGGTACGGCCCCGTCGACACCGCCCGAACCGCCGCGGTCACCGAACGATTCATCACCGCCGCGACCACCGGGGACCTGGATGGCTTGTTGTCGCTGCTCGCGCCCGATATTACCTGGACCACCGACAGCGGCGGCAAGGTGACCGCGCTGCCGGAACTGGTCATGGTCGGCGCCGAGCGGGTGGGCGCGATTCTCATGGCGGTCTTCCGATACGCGCAGCGGCGACCGCAGGTACGCATCGAGACAATGAACTGCAACAGCCAACCAGCACTCGCGTGCTACATCGACGACAAACTGGAAGCCCTCCTCGTCTTCGACATCGCCGACGACAAGATCATCAACGGCTACGGCATCCGCAACCCCGACAAACTGGCCGCCCTCGGAATCCCCCGCGCAATCAGTCGCACCGAAACACCCACGGCGTAACCCCTACCCCGCACACGGTGCCGACATCCCATAATGCCGCATACCGCGGTGATGTGGATCTTGGTGCTGTCAGTGACAGGTGCTCAGTCCGCCTCGAATAGGTGGGCAAGAACACCAGCTCCACATCGTTGGCCGCGGGCGGGCACGCCACGGCGGCGCATCGGTACTTCGTGCCTGTGGAGGATATTGCTGACCGTGCGCCGTTCGATACCAATCGGGCAGCCAGTTCATACACGAGCACCATCGACCATCCCGAACTATCAGGGCTCGGTGCGCAGCTTCTGCGTCTACATCACCTCGCCGGACTACCAGTGGCCGGCGGAGTGCGAGCACAGGTTCGACACACATCCGATCCCGATATGCCATGAGTGGAAAACCGCGGTTCACCTGCGAGACTACGAGGGTCGGCCCGCATGCCGACCGATGGCTTAACGTCGAGATTGGCGGATGTGTCGGAAAGCAGGTGGGACTTGAACCCCTTAGACAATGTCTCATGTGGTTGATTTCGCGAGTTTCTTATAGCAGGTCAGTGTCGCGGCGAGGGTGAGGAAGGCGAGGAAGTGGGTGGCCTTGTGGTCGTAGCGGATGTTGAGGCGGTGGTAGCCGGTCAACCAGGAGATCGTGCGCTCGATCACCCACCGGTGGCGTCCGAGGCGCTGGGAGGATTCGATGCCTTTGCGGGCGATGCGGACGCCGATGCCGCGGTCTCGCACCCATTGCCGGAGTTCGGCCGTGTCGTATGCCTTGTCGGCGTGCAGCTTACCGGGTTTGCGTCGGCGCGGACCGCGCCGCGACCGGATGGCTGGGACCGCTTTAACCAGCGGCCGCAGCGCTTCGGCGTCGTTGGTGTTGGCCGCCGAAACACCCACCGACAGAGGGATTCCCGCGCGGTCGGACAGGACGTGAAGCTTCGAGCCGGGCTTGCCGCGATCGACTGGGCTCGGACCGGTCAAAGGTCCCCCTTTTTCGCCCGAACACTCGCTGCGTCGATCACCGCCCGCGACCAGTCGATCAAGCCTCGGCTGCCCAGCTCGTCCAGGACGGCGTTGTGTAAACGCCGCCACAGTCCGGCCTCGGTCCACACGCTGAACCGGCGGTGCGCCGTGGGCACCGTAACCCCGAACGACGGCGGCAGCATCCGCCACGCACAACCACTGACCAGCACGAACACCACCGCCGTGAACACTGCACGCTCGTCGGCCGGGGCGGTGCCACCACCCTGCGGACGCGCAGTGAACTCCGGAAGCAACGGCTCTACCAAAGCCCACAACTCGTCCGGAACAAGACGTTTCGACAACTCATCGACCACGAGTCGAACATCATGCAGCACAGCCGATTCCGGCACAACACAAACCAATCACAACCACGTAAGACACAGTCTTAGTTCGGCGAATTCGCTGGCGATGTGTGTTCGATCACGTCGAATTTATGTCATTCGATGTGGGGAACAAGGGGTAATCAGTGTACGGCTGGGATTATTTAATCCCATTTAATTTCCGCTGACGCCATCAATTGCATTCAGGGCCTCTACTACTTCGCCTTCGTAAAATCCTGTTCGATAGCGTGTTTCAGGCTCTCCCAGAGCTTCAAAAGCGGCTCTCAACAGCTTCGGATACATGGCCGCGATCGACTTGGGTAAGTATCTCACGATATCGCTCGGTGATTCGGGTTCTTCCTCGGCGACAGAAGAGCGGCCCGGCGAGGTCGGATCGTTGATTTCCTCATCGAGGATAACGAGCTTAACCCGGGTAGGAGCTGTGATCTGAGATGGCACCGATCGGGCGAGTTGTTTCAGATAATCGCCGTTCTTCGGATTCCATCCCAACTCGACCATCGGTTCTCGGGGCACATTAGCCAGCTCTAATGTTAGCTGCCGAATAACCTGGAAATTTTCTGCGCTGACGAGATGCTCTCGATAACGTCCGGGGTTCGGTGCTGACATCTTCTCCGGGTCCTTCCTGTCAATCCAAGTCATTGTCACAGGCCGTCGAAGTACTCGCGTCCGTCCTTTGGCGTGAACACGGTTCCTCCATCTCCATCCTCGATGACTACAGCACCTTTCTCCGGATCCCAATATGCCGTTCGGCCCCTGGGGAGATGCTTTACCTCCGTCGGTACCTCGCGCCGCGCCTACCTTCAGCCGTTCCGAGCGGCCGTGCACATCCCGGCCCCGCCGCCGAAGCCGCCGACCGCGCGACGGATCGCGGCATGGATCATGACTGATCCCGCGACGATGGATCCCGACGACCGGCGTCGCCTGGACGCGATCCTGGATGCCAGTCCGGAACTGGAATCACTCGCGAACCACGTCCGCGGGTTCGCCGTCATGATGACCGAACTCAAGGGCCGGGAACTCGAACAATGGATGAGCTGCGCCGATGCCGACGATCAGCCTGCGTTGCACTCGTTCGTCCGTGGCCTGCGTCGCGATCAGGACGCGGTCACCGCGGGTCTGACCATGCGCTGGAGCAGCGGAACGGTCGAAGGGCACGTCAACCGGATCAAGATGCTGAAGCGTCAGATGTTCGGCCGGGCCAAGCCCGACCTGCTGAGAAAACGCATTCTGTTGAGCGACTGAGCAACACGGCGATCGACTTCACGAAATTTGGGCCAGATCCTGAATCTTGACCCGCCAGTTCGGCGGAAGGTTGACCCACCCTGGGTTTCAGTCGTTGGTTTTGGCCGCGGGGACGCGGCCGAGGTCTCGGTCTTTGAGGCGGTAGCTGTCTCCTTTCATCGAGATGATTTCGGCGTGGTGGACGAGGCGGTCGATCATCGCGGCGGCGGCGGCGACGACGTCGTCGCCGAAGACCTCGCCCCATCGGCCGAAGGGTTTGTTGCTGGTGACGATGAGGCTGGCCCGTTCGTAGCGGTAAGACACGAGCTGGAAGAACAGGTTCGCCCCCTCGGCTTCGAGGGGGATGTAGCCGACCTCATCGACGATGATCGACGGAATCCGGCCGAGCTTTATCAACTCCGCCTGCAGTTTTCCGGCTTGGTGTGCCTCGGCCAGCCGGGACACCCATTCCGATGCGGTGGCGAACGCGACCCGGTGACCGGCCTGGCAGGCTCGGATCCCGAGCCCGATCGATACCGAATCGGTCGGCCAGTTCGTAGACGCTTGCTCCGGTCTGGTAGCCGGTGATCAGTTCCGTGACTCGGTCGGCGTCGAGTTGCCGTGCCTCGCTGGGTTTGGCCCGTTTCACGGGCGTCGGGAATCGGTGGGTTGACTGGCGTCGAAGGCTTGGAGAGGTCGAGCGGGTCTGTGTATCGATAGAAACGGTGATCGGTGATCCAAGATCGGCTGCGAGCGAAATCGCCAGCGGTGACCTTGCAGTCCTCCAGCAGCGCACCCAGCGTCCGGCCTGGCCTCCCGCGCGGGCCGGGCCGGACGACATCAATCCACTGTAGGCAGCCGCTCGAGCGTCGCAAGGACCTCCGACGAAGCTACGAGGTCGATCTCGGTCGGATGCCCGCCGCGCCAGCGGTAGTAATCATCGATCTCATCGGTCAGAAACACCGTGTCGAGCCGCTGCGTCTCGTTGTACGAGGCGCCCATGCCGATCTGTAGGCCCGGATCCAGCTCAATGGCGACATACCCTCCGTCCGGCAGCGGGTAGTGCATGCCGAACTCGGTCCCGTTGTCCTGGGGCTTGCCCCGCACCCAACCGCGATTGGTCAGCCCCAGCAAGTGCCCCGGCTCGACATACAATCCCTCGAACCTCGTGAGCCTTCCGGTGGACAGCTCCTCCTCGGTGAACGCCAGAATCGGTCGGCTCAACTGCTCGAAGGGCTGCAGGATCTCGTAGTCGGCAAGAATCTGACCCCAAGCATCGCATTTCTTCGGTTCCATGTGGATCGGATGCGCGAGGCTGAACACCGCGCCCTCGGGCAGTTCGATCGTGTCATCGTTCGCGTCGCTCAAGGTCCCGTCCTCTGCGAACCTGAACCCGATCCGGCCATCAGCGGTCTCTGCCTGCCAGATCATGCGCTTGGCCAGATGCCGCATGAGCGGGTGGCGCACGAAGAACCGCTCGAACTCCTCGCGGTTCCAGCTGCGAGCGTTGACCATCGCGGCTTCGAGCCGCCGGATTTGATCGCCGGCAACCGCCCGAAGTTCCTTCTTCAAATCGCCGAACCGCTTGTACGCAGCCTCGGAGGCCTCCGGATCGTCCTTCGCACCCGGCTTCGGAAGGCTCTTGCGGCGCTTCCCGTCCTCGTCGGTGACGTACGGCTTGAGCTGTTCGTCGAACAACACCCTGAACCGCCGCGGCCCATATTCCAGCACGAGCGCACCGTCTTCCCCGAGCCCGAAATCAGGCACGAGCCGATCCGCGAGCTGCTCCCGAGTGAGCCCGAGCCGAGCGGCGATGACCTCGATCTGCTTTCCGGCCTCCGCCTTGATTGCCTTGAATTTCGCACGGAGGGCGACGTTCTGCATTGCGAGGAGCGCCGATTCGCTGCCGATCCTGCCGAGCACTTGCAGCGCGGCAACCGCATGGTGATGGCGGTTCAGACCCGGCCATTCGTGGATGAGCAGTGCGAGTCGACACACGGTCTCATCGTCACCGAACCAGCAGAGCTGGTCCAGTGCCCAGCGGTCCTTCGCCGGAGCGCCGGCCGAATCCCAGTGCTCGAACAATTTCCAGGAGAACGCTCGAAGCGATTCGAGATCGCAGGTCTCAGCGAGCACCTCCACTCCGCGGTCGGCAGTGTCGAGTTCGGCGATCGACAGTACTGAGATCAGATGCAGCACCGAAGTCCTGGGAAGTGCTGCGGTTCGGTCCTTAATCGCGACCTGCGGAAGCAGCCGAGGATTCACCCAGGCGCCGATGCCAGGCTTCTTCGCCGGTCGAGTCTCGACCGGGCCTTGCTCGAGGACTACGCGGATCGCGGCGGCGACCTGCTCGCCGTAGTGCCCCGCCGCGTCGATGATTGTTTGCGATCCTTGCCGCTCCGCGATATGGATCAGGGCGGCCACAGCTGCGGTGCGTCGTTTCTTCTCGCCTCCAACGGCATCGGGCACAAGGAGGATCGCACCGGTCGCCCCATGGCGGTCAAGCCAGGCGGCGCCTTCCGCTCGCTCCACCTTCAGGTCCGCGAACCAGTGGGCTGCCGTCCGGGCTGCGGCGAGCGACACGATGGGCCCCAGGCAATCGCCCTCTCGTCGAGTGTCCGCGATGTACTTGACGATTCGGTCCGTGACCGCGCCCCCGTAACGAAGCAGGATCGCATGGATGAACGACCGGACCTCCCCCCGGCGATTGGCCTTCAGCTCACCCTTCCACCGCTCCAGGAGCGGATCGGCGAACTCGGAAGGCCCATAGGCGAGCATCCGGCAGACGTAGTCAGGCCTGTAACACCGGGAGACATGCTCCGCCATGAGATCCCACCTCGGGATGTGCCCCCTCGGCTCGAATTCGGCGGCACACTCGGCGAATCGCTGCTTCTCCCCCTCAGCCCATTCCAGCCTCGGATCGTCTTCGACGCCGAGACCCCGGATCACGGTCGGACTCGACTTCGGAGTATCTGCGAGCCACGGCGGCGCGACGAGCAGCGCCGGCAGCGATTCCGCAGCGGCCTCCGGCAGCGCGTCCGGATCTTCCACGAGTCCTTTGATTCTCGACTGATCGGATTCTCCAAGCTGCGCGAATGCAGGGTCGAACCACTCCTGCGGCACCTCGCTGAGCACGGCCGCCAAGTGCTCGCGCCCGGCAGGGGCTGCGACCGGATACCGGGCCGCCGCTGTCCGCATCATCCGCACCGGGAATCGCCGGGCGGCGGCACAGGCCGCCTCTAGAACGAACCGATCGCCGATACGGTCGAGCAGGAACGACACCGCCGCATTACTGGGGAGCATCGCGATCGCGGCCAGGACCGCCTGTCGGCTTTTGGTGTCGGGCCCCCGACCGTTGTCAAGCGTCGCCACCAAGGCGGGCAGGCAGTCGACGCCGAGTCGAGCTATCAGCGCGCCGAGCTTCGCAGCCCCGATTTCTCGCGGGCGGAGCGCGATCCCATCGAGCGCCTCCAGCTGGTCGCTGGTTCGAATGAGCGGCCAGAGTCCACCGTCTGTCGCACCTTGGTATCCGATGTATCCCGCACATGCGTCGGCGATCCACTGATCCTCGGCCGGGAACAGTAACGAAGCGCGTTCCAGGAGCGCTTGACCGTGCAGGCGCGAAGCGACAGCTGCTCTGACTTCGCTGTAGAACGCGGGTTCGCACGCCTCGATGGCGCCTCGAAGCCGCTCGGTGACGCGGTACTCCCAGTCGCCCACCACCCCGCCTCGCGCAGCACGTTTCAGCAGCCCGGTGCTTTCGCGCCAGCGCGGCGATTTCCGGAACGGCCAGTGCTCCTCGTACGCGAGTCCGGCTTCCTCGACCACTGCGGCCGCTGCGAACGGAAGGCCGTGCTCGAGCTCCCAGGCATCGATGGTGCTGCTCTCTAGCGTTTCCCGACGGCTTCGGTCGTGGAGGATCATCGAAATGGCGGCAGCGCCGAGCGGATCGGGCTCGCCGTCGAGATATGCCTGCATGGCCTTCGCGAATTCCGCGTTCTCGGGGATTTCGATGGCCAGGTCGATTCTCGAGCGGTGCTGCTGCAATTCGGCGCGCCACAGTTCAGTCGCGCTGGCCGAGGGGAGAGCGCGTCTGCTCCTCAGCCGACCGACCTTCCAGGAAGCCGGGAGCTGGAGGAGGGATTCGTCGGGCAAGGGGTTCGGTGCTACTTTCACACTGGCGACAGTAAACGCGGGGTGTGACACCGGGACCGAATCTGCTTGCGGGGCAGACGGGTCGGGGTCTGTGACCGAACTCTTCTCCAATCCGATCCTCGCTGCGGTAACGCCGTACCAATGTTCCGGTCACCTGGATCTTCCGGCGTTGGCGGCCACGGTCAGGCCGGTTCAGATCAGGCTGTCGTAGATCCCGGGCGCCACGAGCTCGCGATAGATGTCCGAGTCCCGATCGAACGGATCTCCAGTCAGCCGGCGCATGACCGATTCCTCCAACACCGGAGCGAGCTGGTCTTTGTCCAGCACCACGCCGCCGGTGCGGGAAGCGAGGAACTGTGCCGCCGAAGACTTGCCCGACGCCGGGAAACCACAGATCACCAGCGCACCCGATGCCCGGATCGGTTCCGCAGCGTGATGGAGCTGGTCGCGTATCCCGGCGGGAAGAGGGATCGTCTTCTGCTCATCCTTCATACCCGCAGTCCATCACAACACCAGACGCCGATGATCGGGCGTTCCGCCGGTGGTGGCAATTATCAAGTCGTCCGGTCCTCTGCGACCTGCCTGGGGCTGGTGGCGGGAAGCCCCATCTCCGGCACAAGCTCTGAGGGTCGCGGCCGTCTGCGTTATGCGCGTGCCCGCCCGTGCGGATCTCGGGTGAGTATTCCGCGCCGGCGTAGTGCGGCCAGGACGGTGGTGTGGTTGACGTTGAGATGGTTGCCGACGCGTGCGAGTGACCAGCCGAGTTTGTAGAGGTGGATGGCGGAGTCGACCTGGTCGGGGGACAGGCCGCGGCGGCGCATCGGTACCTCGTGCCGGTGGAGGATGTTGCTGACCGTGCGTCGTTCGATGCCGAATCGGGCAGCCAGTTCATACACGGTCGCTACGGCCTGGTAGCCGGTAATCAGCTCCGCGACTCGGTCGGCGTCGAGTTGCCGGGCCCGCTGTGGTTTGGGTCGTTCCACGGGTGGCGGGGCTGGTGTTGTGGTGTCGGGTAGCTTCTGGATCAGGTTTTCCAGGGCTTCTGCCTGCGTTTCTGGGCTTCTACCTGCATCTTTAGGTTTGTAGTAAGGTTCCCCAAGGTCCACTTGAAACCCAGGTCAGGCCCGGTATCGCGCCGGGGCTGACCTGTTTCGTTTGACCCAACCCCACGGTTACCCCACGTTTTCGCTGTTGCCGGTTCGGTGAGGGTGGGTCACCAAATCGGGCAGGACACAAACCGGCCTTCAGCTCATCCTCGCTACCTCGCCAGCCGCGTCACGGATCAGCCGAGCAGGCTGATGGAACCAGCGGCTTCGCAGACTCGCGCAATAGCGAGTCAGGATAACGAGATGCGTTGCAGGGCAGTAGGATCAACGATCTGCGCCGCTTCGGCTCTTTGCCTGAGCCGGGTGCGGCTTCGGGATGCAGACCGTGTACCGGTCGCGGCCCTCGCTGAAACCCCTCGACTACCATTCGCGTCATGAGTGACGACGGGGGGACGCCCACTTCTGGCCAAAACCTCTCGGTGGTGCCCGAGAAGGTGCGCGAGGTCGGGAAGTATGTCTACGAGCTGTCCGAAGCACTGCGCAATGCACTGGACTCTGCCGCGAAGGAGGTCGGCTCGTTGACCGATGGTAGCTGGACCGGCGATGCGGCAACGGAGTTCTTCGAAGGCTGGACCGATGTACGTGACGGTGGCACCCAGATCATGAGCGCTCTGACCGGGATGGCGGAAAAGCTGGGCGTCACAGCCGATAGCTACCAGGCCGGTGACGAGTCCAACGCCGCCGGACTGGATACCTCGAGTTTGGATCTGCCATGAGCTCAGAATTCACCGTCGACCTGGACCATCTCGACGAGATCGTGGCGAAGCTGTCCGGGCTGGCCGGGTTCATCGGAGAGCATCTCGATGAAATCGACGACCGCGTCGCCACCCTGACCGGCACTGGATGGGAAGGTGCCGCCGCGCAGGCTTATGCCGAAGCCCACACCCAATGGGTCACCGCGGCACGCGAATTCGTCGAAGGTGTGAAGGACATGAGCGATGCCGCCAAGGTGGCGCACACCCGCTACACGCGCGCGGTCGATACCAACTACAAAATGTTCAACCAGGGGTAAGCGGTATGGGTGAACTGGCCATCAACTGGCAGATTTACTACGACGCAGCCAACAAATGCCACGCCCTCGCAGCCGATCTCCGCACCGCCGACAAACCGGTCCACGATGCACTCAAAGGCGAGTGCGCGGGCATGGCCGGTGACACCGCGGGCTGCGCGAATTGGGGCAAGGAGTACGATCGAGCAGTTCAGGGAACGTTGCAGACCTGCACGAATCTGGCTGACGCACTGACCAATTTCGGCTATATGCTCTCGGCCGCCGGATACAACTGGGCACTGTCCAACAACTCCAACCCGATGCCCGACCGTCCCACCGTGACCGCGATGACCGAGTACAAGGTGTTGTTGCCGACCTCGGTCGGCAACAACGGTGACGGCATCACCGAAGGCGACAATAGCGTCCCCGGCTTCTACGACGCCCTGGTCGGGAAGATCCAGGAAGAATTCGGAAGCAAGCTGCCCAACGGCCACAAAGAGGATCTCGCCAAGGCCGCGTCCGTCTGGAAAACCTTTTCCGAACGTCCCGCAATCAAGGGCGCCCCAGGGCGGATCACCGAGATCAGCAACCTGTTCGCCGACATCAAGGACAAGAAGGGCGGCCTCGAAGGCCTACTCGGACACCTGACCACCTTGAACGGCGGCGCCACCCAACTTGCCGCCGCATCAGCGAACATCGCCGTACCCGTGGCGGCATACAGCGAAGGCACTTCCGAAGTCCGCGACCAATTCAAGGAAGCGGTCACCAACGCCTTGATCGCGGCCGGGGCGACCGTGGTCATCGGCATTGCCGCCGCCTGGATCACCGCTGCCCTCAGCACCGCCGCCGCCGGGGCCGGCGTGCTCGTCATCGCAGGCAACACCGCCCGGGTGCTCAAGACCACCTACGACATCAGCAAGCTGTACCGAATCATCGGCGCGACAGCGGCGGCAGCGGGTGCCGGTGCTGCCGCAATCACCGCGTTCAAAGACGTCGACCTCACCCAAGAAGCCCTCGAGCTCTCCGCCCTCATCGTGATGAAAGTGTTCCTCGACGAGGGTCAAACCGTAGCCACCACGTTCGACGATCTGCCAGCGGCGCCGGACAACCCCGCGCCAGGCCTTACCGATGAGGCCGAGAAGTACATCCTGGGCAAGCATATCGAGGGTGCTGCCAACTACACCCCAAGGAAGGGTACTTGGCCTGCCGGGACCACAGGTGAGGATCTAG
The DNA here is from genome assembly GCF_045207455.1 of Nocardia sp. NBC_00881. Taxonomy (NCBI): domain Bacteria; kingdom Bacillati; phylum Actinomycetota; class Actinomycetes; order Mycobacteriales; family Nocardiaceae; genus Nocardia; species Nocardia sp. NBC_00881. Next base: position 4,003,372 of record NZ_CP108798.1, on the reverse strand, counting down.
ATGATCTGGTCGAAGCGGCTGAAAACTCACCGGCACGCGGCCCGAATGATGACGGCAATTACGAACGTGAAATAACCGCTCCCGGCATAATTGGAAACGTGTCGAAAGAACTCGGTGGCGCCGCGACCAGCCGCTACAAGGTGGTAACCGATCGATTCGGCGGCGTCATCACCATGTATCCGATCCCTTAAGGAGAATCAGTGGGAATTTCGGTATTTATTCAGAACCAAATCCATGAACAAGTTGCGGAAGTTGCCGGATATGCATCACAGACCCTCGACGAGGTGATCTCGCAGGCGTCGATAGGTTCACTGACGCGGGGCATAAACAAACACGCAGACACGATGTTCAACACCACCCAGCTCAATTCCTTTATCGACGAAATTGCGTCCTTGACGCCCGAGAACGACAGCGAGCGCGAACTGTTCACCGTCCTACGCGACGCCGCCGAATCCGCGATCCGGCAACGCGGGTACCTTTGGTTCAGCGGAGACTGAGCCACGCGGTCCCGATTCCAAGGATCGCGCGCATCCTCCACGGCTTGCGTCGCGCCATGGGGTTGCGGGTCGCGCCGAGTGAGTTCACCGGTCGTCCATGGGATTCCGCCGGCCCGAGTGCGTCGAAGGCGCACGCAGGTGGTCGTGATCGAATGCGCGCTCCACGCCTGGGTTCGACCCGGCAGCAATGAAGCTGACATGGGCACAGCAGGTGCTGGAGTGTGTTTAGCCGTCCCGATTCGGGCAATTGCCGGTGTCCGGCCGTGGTCGAGGTCGTCGATGAGGCTGACCAGCTTTGGGAGCGCTCCCGAGCCGATGTAAGCGCGGGCTCTGCCCCCGCATGAAGATGTCGACCGGCCCACAGCGTCGACGGTGAACCCGCGCCGTTCGCACAGCCGCGTGTCTGGACTGCCCTGCAGTTAGTTGCTCTGACTGCCGCGTGCAACCTTGCTGCCTCGCCGAAGCGGAAGTATGCGAATCCTGTTCCAGCCGAGCATTTTCAGCGTACCAGGATGGGCGACCATGCCTGCGAAGTACGACGAAGCGACCAAGGCCAAGGCTGTCCGGCTGGTCACCGGCCACCGTGCCGATCGGTGAATATTCTCGCGAGCGTTCCAGCTCCGTCTCGACACCGGGCGAACCCGCCCCTTGACCTAAACAATAGTTTAGGTATCAAGATGGTGCTCATGATTCTGGTAACTGGTGCAACAGGAAAAGTCGGCGGACAGGTTGTCCGGCAGCTCGTCGATTCGGGAGCGGAAGTTCGTGCGCTGGTGCGCGATCCGGAGCGGGCGGCACTGCCGGAACAGGTCGAGGTGGTCCGCGGCGACCTCGCCGATCCAGGCAGTCTCGACCATGCCCTGACGGGCATTGATTCCGTGTTCCTGGTCTGGCCGACACTGTTCGCCGACGACGCCGCGCCCGCAGTGGTGCGACGACTGGCTACCCGAGCCGGGCATATCGTCTATCTGTCGGCCATGGGCGCCGACGAGTCTGCGGATTCGGTGCTCGGATCGCATGGGCTCCTCGAGCGCCTCATCGTGGAGTCGGGGGGCGATTACACGTTCCTGCGGGCCGGTGGATTCGCGGGCAACGATCTCGGCTGGGCCGAGAGCATCCGCGCGGACGGTGTGGTGCGGGAGCAGTACGAAGCCTGGGCCCGATCGGTGATCCATGAAGCCGATATCGCGGCTGTCGGGGTGCGGACGCTCACCGAGGCCGGGCATCGCGGTGCCTACTATGAGCTGACCGGACCCGAGGTGCTGACCGCGCCGGAACGCGTCGCGATTATCGCCGAGGTGCTCGGGCGGCCCGTGCGTTTCGAGAAGTTGCCGACCGAGCAGGCGCGCGCGGGGCTGCTCGGCTGGCTGCCGCCGGGCGAGGTGGACGCCATGATGGCGGGCATGGATGAGATCACCGCGCGGCCGGAGTCGGTCATCCCGACCGTCACCGCGCTCACGGGTGCGCCGGGCCGCACCTATCGGGACTGGGTGCGTGACCACGCGCTCGAATTCGCCTGACCAGGCGGGGCGATCAGCTCAGAACGCCCGGGTCGCGGCAATACAGGACGTTGGCGGGTGCCCCAGCTCACCACCAGCGCGCCCGTCGGAGGACGGCGGCTCGATACATTCGTGCCGCCGCCCAGCCTCGACCTACGCCCGGCGAGAGGCGATATCCCCAGCCCGGGCACCGGCGATCCGAGAACCGCGGCACCGACTCCGCCCTCTATTCGGTAGACCCAAGAAATGGATCATCTGACCGTCGGGCTACCCGCTTGTCGGGCAGCCAATCGGCCCATGAATTTCAGCGGATCCTTCGGTAAGGATGAGATACCGACACCCACGGTTGCGTCATCGGTGCGACGGGCGAACATGGCGCCGATCAGAGGTACTCAGAGCTCTCGCATCGAGCTCGATAAATGGGAAGATTTCGCAAAACCTTTCCGCACAGGCGGGTTCGTGCCCAGTCGTTACTCGAACTGCTTGGTCAGCTCAGGCAACACAGCATGCCGAACGGGTGCGTTCGTGGTAGCTCGGTGGGGAGGTCGTGCAGTTCGGTCCCGATGTGAGTTCATCGCTATGTGCTGTATTTCCGTTGTGGCCGCACGTAATTCGTTGGTATTGAAGCCTGCCGGTGCGACCACTTCCGTTGCGGTCACGGGGGCGATTGTTGGTGTCGATGCCGAACATTGATGCCTCGCCGGACCGATTAGTCTCATGAACCTCTTTGTGGGGTCAGGGGTTCGAGTCCCCTTAGCTCCACTTGGAACATGCAGGTCAGGACCGGCATCTGTGTCGCGACGTTGAGCATCGAGATCATGTTGCCAACGAGTGGGAGAAATCCTCCGCTCGAATCTTGGAGTCGCTGACCTCGAGCCCGAGGCCGTCGACGGATTCCAAGTCCATGTCTCCGCGGTCGACGCCACGACGGAACAAGGACCGGTCGGTGGTGCGGTATCTGCAGCTGGCCCACAACTTCGGCCGCGGGGACTCCGTGACCCGCGAGACGCTGGCCCGGTTGGTGGCGTCGGTGTCGAAGTTCCTCTACCCACCGCGGCGTCGGCGGTGGTAGGTGAGGACCTGACGTTAGAGTGTCGCCCAATAGCTCAAGCCATTCGACGACCAAGGCCGGAAGGACTCCGGCGCGGTAGGCCAGCGCCAGCTTGTCGTATCGACCGGAATGCCTTCGGCACAACCTGGCCCAGACTACGCCGCTAACTCGACGAGCGCGCGGGCACCTTCACCGGTCCCGCCTGCACCTACATGCAACGCACCGAACTCAGCCGGACCCATGAGACTCCGCACCGCCGTCGACATCGGCGAACCACTCCGCATCTGGCAGCTCACCCCACCACCGACTGACCGGCCACCCCGCCATCGAATAGACACCCGCCACCAGCACAGGCGGCGACGCATTACCGCACGTCTACCGTTAAATTCGCAGACTATCCGCTACATCAGCCGCGGGAACCCGGTAAGAAGCCTTGAAGTAGGTGCTTGCCCAGTGTTTCAGATCGCAGCGGCGAGGCGGGTGCCTTGGTCGATGGCGCGTTTGGCGTCCACTTCCTTGGCTTCATCGGCACCACCGATGAGATGCACCCGCACACCCAGGGGATCGAGCTGGTCTTTCAGGTCTCGGACGGATTCCTGGCCCGCACAGACGATCACGTTGGCGACCTCGATCACGCGCCGGCCTTCCCGGTTCTCGCCGAAGCTGACGTGCAGCCCGCGATCGTCGATCCGCTCGTAGTTGACCCGGCCGATCTGTTCGACTCCCTTCGCTTCGAGGGCGGCGCGGTGGATCCATCCGGTCGAGGTGCCAAGTGTCGTTCCGAATGCGCCCGACTTCCGTTGCAGCAGTGTCACATCCCGGAGAGCGGCCGTTGGTTTGGGCCTTGTCAATTGTCCGGGGGCGTGGGTGTCGTGGGTGATGCCCCACTCGTCCTCCCACTCCTCGAGTCTCAGCGCTCGGTGGCCGCCGACGGTGAGGAATTCGCTGACGTCGAAGCCGATCCCGCCCGCGCCGATGACAGCGACGCGTTTGCCGACGGGCCGCTCCTTCCGGATCAGCTCGGGGTAGGACAGCACCATTGGGTGATCGATTCCAGGGATGTCGGGCGTGTGGGGGCGAACACCGGTCGCCAGCACGACCTCGTCCCAGTCGCCCGCGGCAAGCTGCTCGGTGGTGGCCTGGACATTCAGATGTACTGCGACACCGGTGAGTTCGAGCTTTCGGTTGAAGTACCGGATCGTCTCGTTGAACTCCTCTTTACCGGGAATCCGGCGAGCTAGGTCGAATTGGCCGCCGATCTTGTTGTCGGCTTCGAAGAGTTCGACGTGGTGACCTCGTTCGGCAAGTCCGATCGCGGCAGACAGGCCCGCGGGGCCGGCGCCGACGACGGCGATGCGTTTGGCGCGGCGGGTGGGCAGCAACTGCAGCAGCGTTTCGTGGCAGGCGCGTGGATTCACCAGGCAGGACACGGTTTGCCTGGTGAAGGTGTGGTCGAGGCAGGCTTGGTTGCAGGCGATGCAGGTGTTGATCTCGTCTACGCGGGATTCGGCGGCCTTGTTCACCCATTCCGGGTCGGCCAGCAGCGGACGGGCCACAGAGATGAGGTCCGCATCGCCCCGCGCCAGGATCTCCTCGGCGACCTCGGGCATGTTGATCCGATTCGACGCACATACCGGGATCGCCACGTGCGCTTTGAGTCTGGCGGTGTAGCCGACGAACGCCGCGCGCGGCACCGAGGTGGCGAGGGTCGGCACTCGTGACTCGTGCCAGCCGATCTGGGTGTTGATGATATCCACCCCGGCTGATTCCAATTCCTTCGCCAGTGCGATGGTCTCTTCGAAGGTCTGACCGTTGTCGACGAACTCGGCCATGGACATCCGGAACATGATGAAGAAGTCGTCGCCCACTGCGGCCCGTGTCCGGGTGACGATCTCGACGGGAAACCGTCGTCGGTTGGCTGCCGAACCACCCCAATTATCGGTTCGGGTGTTGGTGCGTGGCGCGAGGAACTGGTTGATCAGGAAGCCCTCGCCGCCCATCAGTTCGATTCCGTCGTATCCGGCTGATTTCGCCAACTCCGCGCAGCGCACGTGGTCGGCGATCGTCGATTCGATACCCTTGTCGGACAATGCCCGAGGCTCGAACGCGGTGAGTGGCGACATCACGACCGAGGGCGCCACATTGTTCGGAACACGCGAATCACGGCCCCCGTGCAGGATCTGCAATGCGATCTTGGCGCCCGCCTCGTGTACCGCTGCAGTGAGCACGAGGTGTCGCTCGGCGTCAGCCTCGGTGATCATCCCGCGGGCGAACGGCCACACCCAGCCTTCGCGATTGGGCGAGCATCCGCCGGTGACGATCAGGCCGACGCCGCCGCGGGCTCGTTCGGCGAAGAATGCGGCCAATCGGTCGATGTGCCAATCTCGGTCCTCGAGGCCGGTGTGCATCGAACCCATCACCACGCGATTGCGCAGCGTGACGCGCCCCACCTCGAGCGGCGACAGCAGGCGCGGAAAAGCTGAACTCATGGGACGAACGTAATGACCGGCCTCGACCTGCGCAATGCTGTTGAACGGTCCGTTCGGAAACACGAACCTCTCCCATCGGATTGGTCTGACCGCGCTGACGCGGCTCGTCGCCGAGGATTCCCGTTGCAACCCGGCTCCGAGGATTTGTGCCGTCCCGCCACGGGCGAGGGGGTTCGGTCCGGGGGCCGGCGCCATTGCCCCCGCGACCCGCTACACCCTCCGCCGCACGCGGTGCCGAGTGCCCCGTTGCTGGGGCAGCGTGTTAGCCGTGTTGATGCTGCGGTGGGCTTGCGCTCTGATCTTTGTGGTGCTTGCCGCCTGTCTGGGAAGTCCTCAGTCTATGCTCAGGAGGCACATTTATGCCGGTGAACTATGTGCCGTAGGACAGGAGCGCACCGGTTGCGCGGAACCGATTCGGCTGGCAGGCTGATGCCCAGCAAGCAACTCGGACGTGTCTTGTGGCTTGCTTGGCGGAGAGAGATACCGGATGAGCAGTGATTTCGTCTTCTGGACGGGGGAAGCTGGGCACCTGCCGCAGGTGTCCCGTCGGTTATCTATGACGTTGTCGGCACGCCTTTCGCTGCAGTGAAAGGAAGTGTTCGCCCATGGACAACGTCTCGTTGGCCGTCGATCAACCTGTCGCTGCCGACGTGCGTGGCCGAGCCGCCGTTCCTCGAGAAATATCGTCAGAACTCGCCGTCGCGCGAGCCCGCGTATCGGATACCGACCCAGTCGACAGCGCGAACTCTCGGCATGTCGGTTCGTCGGCGCAGCTGCTCGAGCGTTTGTGGAAGGCGGCCTCGGCCGGACTGTTCGACAAGACCATTGCCGCGCTGCGACAGCGATTGACGGCGACCACAGTCGCCGGTTCGTTTTCGGCGCAGCCTGGTTCCTCCGATCTCACGATAACGGTGCGCCGTTACGTGTTGAACCGTCGTTTCGCTTCACCGACCGCTGGCGAAAATTGTTGCGGGTGTTGCAGCTTTGTGGATCCCACTCGGTCGAATGGCAATCGATGACGGATGGCCTGCCGATACATTGCGCACCCACGGTAGCCGGACTGCGCAACTTCGCGCCGGGAACCGGGCGTGGCCGGCCGACTCTTCGACTCGCCGCCTGGTCATCGGCACCCGAACGAAAACAGTAGCCGGGTGGGGCCTTCGTCGCTGCTCGATCCCCCGGGCGGCCTTGGCAACTTCGAAATACCACTGGATGTGAGATATGGACACAAGCACTGGCGATTCGTCCGAACGCCTGATGGAGTACCTGAAAAAGGTCACTGTGGAGCTCCTGACGACTCGCGACGATTTGACACAGCTGCGGGAAAGGCTCAATGAGCCGATTGCGATCGTGGGGATGAGTTGCCGTTTCCCGGGTGGTGTGGAGTCGCCGGGGCAGTTGTGGGATCTGGTGGCGTCCGGTTCGGATGCTGTGGGTGGGTTTCCGGTGGATCGGGGTTGGGATGTGGAGGGGTTGTTCGATCCGGATCCGGATCGGTTCGGAAAGTCGTACACGCGGGAGGGCGGGTTCCTTTCCGGGGTCGGTGATTTCGATGCGGGGTTTTTCGGGATCGGTCCGCGTGAGGCTGCTGCGATGGATCCGCAGCAGCGGTTGTTGTTGGAGGCGTCGTGGGAAGCCTTGGAGGATGCCGGGATCGATCCGGAGTCGCTGCGCGGCAGTGACACCGGCGTCTTCGCCGGCGTCATGTACCAGGACTATCAGAACAAGTCCATGGCTGCGGGTCCGGTCGCCGAGGGATATGCGGGTACCGGTTCGGCGGGCAGTGTGGTGTCGGGGCGGGTGGCGTACACGTTGGGGTTGGAGGGCCCGGCGGTGACGGTGGATACGGCGTGTTCGTCGTCGTTGGTGGCGATTCATTTGGCTTGTCAGAGCCTGCGGCAGGGTGATAGCTCGTTGGTGTTGGTGGGGGGTGTGACGGTGATGTCGACGCCGTTTCTGTTCGTGGAGTTTTCGCGGCAGCGGGGTTTGTCGCGGGATGGTCGGTGTAAGTCGTTTTCCGCGTCGGCGGATGGTGTGGGGTGGTCCGAGGGTGTGGGTGTGTTGGTGTTGGAGCGGTTGTCGGATGCGCGGCGGTTGGGCCACGACGTTCTTGCAGTGGTTCGGGGTTCGGCGGTGAATCAGGATGGTGCGTCGACTGGGCTTTCTGCGCCGAATGGCTTGTCGCAGGAGCGGGTGATCGCGGCGGCGTTGGCGGCGTCCGGGCTGCAGTCGACTGATGTCGACGTGGTGGAGGCGCACGGCACGGGCACCCCTTTGGGGGATCCGACCGAGGCGCAGGCGTTGATCGCGACCTATGGGCAGGGACGTACCGAGCCGTTACGCATCGGTTCGTTGAAGTCCAACATCGGACATTCACAGGCAGCTGCCGGCGTGGGTGGTGTGATCAAGATGGTGCAGGCGTTGCGCCACGAGATGTTGCCGCGGACGTTGCATGTGGATGCACCGTCGCCGCATGTGGATTGGTCCGCGGGTTCGGTGCGGTTGCTGACCGAGGCGGAGCCCTGGCCGGCGGGTGAGCGCATGCGTCGTGCGGGGGTGTCGTCCTTCGGGATCAGCGGCACCAACGCGCACGTGATCGTGGAGGAAGCACCGCTGTCGAATCCGGCGGAACCCACTGCTGTGGAACGACATTCGGATGATTTTCTGGTGTGGGCAGTGTCGGCGAAGACGCGGGATGGGGTGCGGGATCAGGCAGTTCGGCTGCGAGACTGGTTGGTCGATCATCCGGAGGCGGGTGCGGCGGATGTGGCGTATTCGTTGTTGCGGCATCGTTCGCAGTTGGAATGGCGTGCTGCGGTGGTGGGCCGGGAGTTGGCCGATGTGAAAGCCGGGTTGGCGAACTTGGCGCAGTCCACCGGGGACGGTGGCGTGGTGTCGGGTCGTGCTGTGACGCGGAAGGTAGCCTTCGTATTTCCGGGGCAGGGGAGTCAGTGGGAGGAAATGGGTGCCGAGTTATTGGCGGGGGGTGGGGTGTTCGCGGAGTCGATCGCGGAGTGCGAGGCGGCTTTGGCGCCGTTTGTGGACTGGTCAGTGACCGCTGTGCTGCGCGGCGCACCGGAGGCGGCGTCGCTGGAGCGGGTAGATGTGGTGCAACCGGTGTTGTTTGCGGTGATGGTGTCGTTGGCTCGGCTGTGGCGCTCGAGCGGAGTGGAGCCCGCGGTGGTGATCGGGCACTCGCAGGGTGAGATCGCGGCGGCCGTTGTCGCTGGTGGGCTTTCGTTGTCGGACGGTGCGCGGGTGGTGGCGTTGCGTTCCCGGGCTGTAGCAGACGAACTCGCAGGTTCCGGTGGCATGGCATCGGTCGGCTTGGCCGTCGATGCGGTCCGGGAGCGTCTGCTCGGGTTCGGGGATCGGTTGTCGGTGGCGGGGGTGAACGGTCCAGGGCAGGTGGTGGTGTCGGGGGAGGCATCGGCGGTGGATGAGTTCCTGGCTGGGTGCGCGAACGATGGCGTGTGGGCGAAGCGGATCCCGGTGGATTATGCGTCGCATTCGACGGCTGTGGCGTCGATTCGGGATCGGGTAGTGACGGAGTTGGCTGCGGTTGCGCCGGTGCCGGGTTCGGTGCCGTTCTTTTCGACCGTGGTCGGGGACTATGTGGATACCGAGAGGTTGGATGCGGGGTACTGGTACCGGGGGCTGCGGGAGCAGGTCCGGTTCGCCGAGTCGATCGAGGTGTTGATCGGCGCGGGGGTGAATGCGTTTATCGAGGTGAGTCCGCATCCGGTGTTGACAATAGGGGTCGAGTCGACGGCGGAGGCTCTCGGTGTGGCCGACCATGTGGCTGTGCTGGGCACGTTGCGGCGTGACCATGGGGGGCCGGAGGAGTTCAGCGTCGAGGTGGCCCGAGCGCACTGTGCCGGGGTGGCGGTGGCGGCAACGGCGTTGGCTCCGACCGCGACTCGGGTGGCCTTGCCGACGTATGCCTTCCAGCATCAGCGGTACTGGCTGGAGCCGAGCGCGGATGTCGAGACCGGCTCGTTCGGGCATCCGTTGTTGACGAACGTGGTGCAGCTCGCCGGAAAGGACGAATGGCTGTTCGCCGGACGTGTGTCGGTGCGGACGCATCCGTGGCTGGCTGATCACGCGGTGTGCGGTTCGGTGTTGTTGCCCGGGACCGGCTTCGTGGAGCTGGCGCTGACCGCGGGTGCGCGGCTGGGCGCCGAGTTGGTCGAGGAGCTGTTGCTCGAAGAGCCGCTACTGCTCGACGACGACACGGCGGTCGACATTCAGTTTGGGGTCGAACCTGTCGATGATGCGGGCCGGCGCCGGTTCGTGATCCACACTCGTGTCGTTGCCGACGGGGATTCCGAGGCCGGCGAGTGGGTGTCGCATGCCAGCGGCGTGCTGGCTCCGGCCGGTGCGGCTGTTCCGGCGTGGATCGGGTCGGAACGGCATGGATCGGTGAGCGACGAATGGCCGCCCGCGGGCGCCGATCCGGTGCCGACCGGCGCGCTTTACGAGCATCTGGCGGAGTTGGGGTTCGGTTACGGCCCTGCGTTCCAGGGTGTTGGGTCGGTGTGGCGTGATGGTGACGATCTACTTGCCGAGGTGTCCCTCCCGGCCGATGCCGGTGATCAGGCAATGTCATTCGGGATCCATCCGGCGTTGCTGGACTCCGCATTCCACACGGCGATCGAGGGGCTGGCATCGGACATGCCCTCGGGGCGGCTGCCGTTGCCGTTCTCATTCGCGGGCGTGCGATTATACCGTGCTGGCGTGCCGGCCATTCGGGTACGACTCGTCCGGTTGGATGCCGGGCGGGTTCGGGTCGTCGCTCTCGACCACGCGGGTGCGCCCGTGCTGAGCCTCGAGTCGCTTACCGCCCGCCCGGTGGATGCGAAGGTGCTCAACAGCGGATTCGGTCGTCGTGCATCGCTATCGGATATCGACTGGGTGTCGATATCGCCCAGTCCCATCGGGGTGATGGGGTCGATGGTGGTCCTCGAGGCCGGTCACGTTGCGGGGGCCGATGTTCGTGCCGACCTCGTGGAGCTGCTCGACAGTGAGGTAATGCCGGAGGTCGTTGTGTGGTCGCCCGGCCGGAACGATTCGATCGGCGGTGACGATGATGTGGCGGTGCGGACCCGCGCGTGGGTGCACTCGGCGTTGGAACTGTTGCAAGCCTGGCAGGCCCAGGAGCGCGTGAGCGGTTCGCGTCTGGTCGTGTTGACACGGGAAGCCGTGAGCATGCCCGGCGAGTCGCCGGATCCGGCGGGTGCGGCGGTGTGGGGTCTGGTGCGGAGCGCGCAGTCCGAGCATCCGGGCCGATTCGTCCTCGTCGATGTGGGCGTCGATGAGGACGTGACGGTGGATGTTGTTGCTGCGGTGGTGAGTTCGGACGAACCGCAGCTGGCTGTGCGCGGTGGCCGGTTGCGGGTGCCGTGCATACGGCGGCAGCTGGGTTCGGCGTTGGCGACGAGGTCGCCGTTGGGTACGGGGGCGGTGTTGATCACCGGTGGATCCACTGGTTTGGGAGCCGTGGTGGCTCGGCATGTCGTCGACACATACGGCGTTCGGCGGTTGCTGCTGGTGTCGCGGCGGGGGGAGCGTGGCGAGGGGGTGGCTGCTTTGGTGAGTGACTTGACGGCCGCGGGCGCGCAGGTGCGAGTCGTGGCCTGTGACGTGAGCGATCGTGCGGCGGTAGCGGCCCTGTTGGCGGGGTTGCCGGAGGAGTTCGCGCCGAGTGCGGTGATCCATTCGGCCGGTGTACTCGACGACGGCACGATCGAGACCTTGACCAGCGAACAGCTGGATCGGGTATTGGCGCCGAAGGTGGATGCCGCGTGGCACCTGCACGAGTTGACCAAAGATCGTGATCTATCGGCGTTCGTGCTTTTCTCGTCGGCCGCGGGTGTAGTGGGTTCACCGGGGCAGGGCAACTATGCGGCAGCGAACGCGTTCCTGGACGCGTTGGCATGGCGTCGGCGGGCAGCAGGCTTGCCCGCGGTGTCGATCGCGTGGGGGGCCTGGAATCAGGGCGTCGGGATGACCAGCGGTTTGGATGGTGCGGCGATGGCGCGGCTGGGCCGGATGGGGGTGCGGCCGTTGGAGACGGCGGACGGTGTGGCGTTGTTCGATCGTGCGATCGGTGCGGCAGCACCGGTGGTGATCGGGACGGAGTTCGACACCGAGGCGCTGTCGGTTCAGGCGCGTGCGGGGTCGCTGCCGCGGATGTTGCATTCGATTGTCGCGGTGCCGGTACGCCGCGCCGCCGACACGAGCGGGACGTTGGCACGGCGGTTGGGCGCCGCGGCGCCGGCCGAGCGTGAGGCGATCGTGCTCGACGTCGTTCGGGACCAGGTCGCCGGAGTATTGGGGCATATCTCCAGTGACGTCATCGATCCCACCGCACCGTTCACCGAGCTCGGCTTCGATTCGATGGCAGGCCTGGAATTCCGGAATCGGCTGGCCAAGGCCATCGGGGTGCAGCTGCCGTCGACGCTGGTGTTCGACCACCCCACCGCCACGGCGGTGGCGGCGTTCGTGCAATCTCGTATCGGCGAAATGGATGCGGATGCCGGCCGTGGCGTCGCACTGCCGGCGCGCCGGATCCGTACCGATGAGCCGATTGCGATCGTGGGGATGAGTTGCCGTTTCCCGGGTGGTGTGGAGTCGCCGGGGCAGTTGTGGGATCTGGTGGCGTCCGGTTCGGATGCTGTGGGTGGGTTTCCGGTGGATCGGGGTTGGGATGTGGAGGGGTTGTTCGATCCGGATCCGGATCGGTTCGGGAAGTCGTACACGCGGGAGGGCGGGTTCCTTTCCGGGGTCGGTGATTTCGATGCGGGGTTTTTCGGGATCGGTCCGCGTGAGGCTGCTGCGATGGATCCGCAGCAGCGGTTGTTGTTGGAGGCGTCGTGGGAAGCCTTGGAGGATGCTGGGATCGATCCGGAGTCGCTGCGCGGCAGTGACACCGGCGTCTTCGCCGGCGTCTCGCATCAGGACTACGAGCAGGTTGCCAAGGCGGCGGGGCAGATCGCCGAGGGATACGTCGGAACCGGTTCGGCGAGAAGTATGGCATCCGGGCGGGTGGCGTACACGTTGGGGTTGGAGGGCCCGGCGGTGACGGTGGATACGGCGTGTTCGTCGTCGTTGGTGGCGATTCATTTGGCTTGTCAGAGCCTGCGGCAGGGTGATAGCTCGTTGGTGTTGGTAGGGGGTGTGACGGTGATGTCGACGCCGTTTCTGTTCGTGGAGTTTTCGCGGCAGCGGGGTTTGTCGCGGGATGGTCGGTGTAAGTCGTTTTCCGCGTCGGCGGATGGTGTGGGGTGGTCCGAGGGTGTGGGTGTGTTGGTGTTGGAGCGGTTGTCGGATGCGCGGCGGTTGGGCCACGACGTTCTTGCAGTGGTTCGGGGTTCGGCGGTGAATCAGGATGGTGCGTCGACTGGGCTTTCTGCGCCGAATGGCTTGTCGCAGGAGCGGGTGATCGCGGCGGCGTTGGCGGCGTCCGGGCTGCAGTCGACTGATGTCGACGTGGTGGAGGCGCACGGCACGGGCACCCCTTTGGGGGATCCGACCGAGGCGCAGGCGTTGATCGCGACCTATGGGCAGGGACGTACCGAGCCGTTACGCATCGGTTCGTTGAAGTCCAACATCGGACATTCACAGGCAGCTGCCGGCGTGGGTGGTGTGATCAAGATGGTGCAGGCGTTGCGCCACGAGATGTTGCCGAAGACGCTGCATGTCGACGCCCCGAGTCCGCATGTGGATTGGTCGGCGGAGTCGGTGCGGTTGCTGACCGAGGCGGAGCCCTGGCCGGCGGGTGAGCGCATGCGTCGTGCGGGGGTGTCGTCCTTCGGGATCAGTGGCACCAATGCCCACGTCATTCTCGAGGAAGCACCGGCCGGTCCGGAACGCGCGGTGGAGCCGGTCTCGGCAGGCAATTCGCCCATAGGTTCGCCGATGGTGCCGTTGCTGGTCTCCGGGAAATCCGAAGCGGGGCTGCGGGCGCAGGCTGCACGGTTGCGCGAGTGGTTGGCGGTGCATCCGGAGGCCGAACCGGTGGATGTGGCGTATTCGTTGTTGACGACGCGGGCCCGGTTGGATTGGCGTGGGGCAGTCGTCGCGGGCGACCAGGACGCCATGCTGGCGGGGTTGGCGGATATGGCGGCGGGTTCGGCCGCGCCGAATGTGGCCGAGGGCACCCCGGTCGGGGGGAAGGTCGCGTTCCTGTTCACGGGCCAGGGTTCGCAGCGTGTCGGTATGGGTGCCGGGTTGTATGCGGCGTTCCCGGTGTTCGCGTCGGCGTTCGACGAGCTGTGTGCCGAATTCGACTGTTTGTTGGAATCCTCGCTATCCGGTGTCTCGTTGAAGGACATCGTCTTCGGTGCCGTGGGTGCGGATCTGGTACATCGGACGGAGTTCGCTCAGCCGGCGTTGTTCGCCTTCGAGGTGGCATTGTTCCGACTGGTGGAGTCGTTCGGGATCACTCCGGATGTGCTCATCGGGCATTCGATCGGGGAGCTGGTCGCCGCGTACACAGCGGGGCTGTGGTCGATGGCCGACGCGTGTGCTTTGGTCGTGGCGCGGGGTCGGTTGGTGGGTGCGTTGCCGGCCGGTGGTGCGATGCTTGCCGCCGCGATTTCTGAAGAGCGGGCGGTGCAGGTCGTCGCCGGGTTCGGTCGGCGGCTGTCGATCGCAGCGGTGAACGGCCCGTCCTCGGTCGAGCTTTCCGGTGACAAGGACGCCATCGAGAAGTTGGAGACGATGCTGGCCGCGGAGAAGGTCGTGACCTCACGGGTGCGGGTCGGCCATGCGTTCCATTCCGCCGCGATGGATCCCATACTGCCCGAATTCGAGACCGTTGCTGAGGCACTGAATTACGGTCGTGCTCTGTTGCCAGTGGTGTCCAACGTGTTCGGCACGGTCGGTGGTGCGGCTCTCGCCGACCCGGTCTATTGGGTCGGTCACGTGCGAGACACGGTCCGTTTCGCGAACGGTGTCGACGCCTTGCTGGACTTGGGTGTTCGACGGTTTTTGGAATTGGGTCCCGATACGGTGTTGGCGGGGATGACCAGGCAGTGCCTGCCCGAGGATCTCGGATCGACGTCGTTGGTGGCGGCCGCGGGCCGGCGCGGTGCCGATGAGGTGACGCAATTGCTGACGTTCCTCGCGCACGCCCACAACGCGGGCATCGACGTGGAATGGGGACCTCTGTTCAACGGCCGGGCCCCGATGCGGGCGTCGTTGCCGACGTACGCGTTTGCGCGTCAGCGTTATTGGCTGAGTGCGGATGCGCCGGTTGCGGCCGGTAGTGTCGCGCATCCGGTCGCGACGGATGCGGTGCAGGTGGCAGGCGAGGATGAGCTGCCAAGCCCGCTCGCCTTCGATCACCCGACGACTCGGGCACTGGACTATCTCCGCTTCCGGATGCCGGAAGCCCGGGCAGTAGAATCCGCGTTGCGCGGCGGCCTTACCAACCTTTTTGTGGCTGCGCACCAGCGCGGTCAGGTCGGCGCCACGATACCGATGCTGCTGGGAAGCGCCGAGCTCGCCGAGACGTTCACCACCGGCGCCGAGTTGCCCGTCAAGCCGAGGCCGATTCCCCTGAGCAGGGGCACGTCGGAACCCGCGCTGATCTGCGTTCCGTCGTTCGTGGTCGGTACCGGACCGCAGCAGTTCGCTCGACTGGCGCGCGCGCTCGGCCGTGACCGCGCGATAGCCGCGCTGCGCCTGCCGGGAACCCGGCCCGGGGAGCTGCTGCCTGGATCATGGGATGCGTTGCTGGATTGCTTGGCGACAACCGTGGATGGTGCTGAGGGCGGGGCGCCGATCGTTCTTGTCGGCTATTCGGCGGGCGGTGCGATCGCGCAGGCGTTGGCGCATCGCCTGGAGGAGAGCGGGAGCGGTCCGGCGGCGGTGATATTGCTCGACCCTTATTCGCCCGACGATGCGGAGCAACGTCGTCGGGCGACCGTGACTGCGATCGACACGGTGCTCGACATCGGACACGAAATGACCGAGATTGATGATCACGGCCTGGTCGCCATGGCGAAGTACATGCAGATATTCGACCAGCAGAAACCCGCGTCCATCGCCGCGCCTATGTTGAGCCTGCGGGCGGCGACACCCTTGCCAGGGCTCGATCACGTCGAGCGGGTGCCCGCCTGGCTGCACACCGGCGAGACGGTCGAGATCGATGCGGACCACTTCTCGATCATCGGAGCTGCTAGCGCTGCCGTGGCGGAGGAGATACGACGCTGGCTCGATGCGAAGGTGGGGGGCGATGGCCAGCCCGGGCATGGCCGTGGCCGACCCGGCTGACGCACACAAGCGCGAAATCGCAATTCTTGGTATCGAGTAAGACGCGGTAGAGGAATCCCATGGTCGAATCAGCGAATGAGATCGCCATCGTTGGAATGTCGTGCCGGTTGCCGGATGCTGCCGACCTCGAGAGTTTCTGGCGGATGCTGCGCGAGGGTCGTGACGCTATCGGGTCGGCTCCTGCCGATCGTCCGGGTATCGAGGAGAAGGCCGGATTCCTCGAGTCGGCATCGGAGTTCGACGCCGATTTCTTCGGTGTGCCGCCGAATGAGGGGCGTGCGATCGATCCGCAGCAGTTGCTCGGTCTCGAGCTGAGCTGGGAGGCGTTGGAAGACGCCGGTTACCGCGACCGTCATGGTGCCCGGGCCGGGGTGTTCCTGGGTAGCACCGGGACGGATTTCGCCGAAATTGTGGCATCGCAAGGCAAATCCGGTGTCGGTCGGCATTCGTTGTGGGCTGTGGGTAGGTCGGTGGCCGCGAACCGGATCTCCAATTATTACGGGTTCACCGGTCCGAGCATTGTTGTCGACAGTGGCCAGTCCTCGTCGCTGGTGGCGGTGCATTTGGCGTGTGAATCGCTGCGCGGCGGGGATTGCGATGTGGCGCTGGCGGGCGGATTGAATCTCATTCTTTCGCCGTTGGGCGGTGAGCGCTATGAACACTTCGGTGCGCATTCGCCGTCGGGACGGTGCTACACCTTCGATGAACGCGCGGATGGCACGGTTCGCGGTGAAGGTGGCGGCATTGTCGTGCTCAAGCCGTTGGCGCGGGCGGTCGCCGATGGTGACCGGGTCTATGCGGTGGTCCGCGGTAGTGCGGTCAACAGCGGCAACGAGCGTCAAGTGTTGAGCGCGCCGAGCGTGGCGGCGCAGGCTGCGGTGATTCGGGCTGCGCTGGCGGCTGCGGATGTGGAACCGGTGTCGGTGGGTTATGTGGAGTTGCACGGTACCGGCACGCCCGCAGGTGACCCGGTGGAGGCGCAGGCCCTCGGCGAGACCTATGGTGTGGGGCGGCCGGAGGGTTCGCCGTTGGTCGTTGGTTCGGTCAAGACGAATATCGGTCATTTGGAGGGGGCTGCGGGGATCGCGGGTCTGATCAAGACCGCGTTGTGCCTGCGGTATCGGGAACTGGCGCCCAGCTTGAACTTTCACACTCCGAATCCGCGGATCCCGCTCGATGCGTTGGGGTTACGGGTGCAGACCACGACGCAGCACTGGTCTGCTGCGGCGTCGAGCGTTGGGCCCGAGGCGGCATTGGAGCGCAATCATGAGGACCGAGCGAACGCTGCGATTGATACCGTGGCGCTGCGCCGGGCGGGGGTGTCGTCGTTCGGTATGGGCGGCACCAACGCGCATGTAATTGTGGAGGAAGCTCCCGCACCGATTGCGGGCGAGCCGAAATCACTGTCGCCGATTGCGGCGGTCGGTGTCGTCATCCCGGCGCGCTTCCCCGGACAAAGCCACTCCGGGACAGGACCGGCCCGGATCATGGGCGCCTCGCGGCCGCTGGCATGGGTGTTGTCCGGGCAGAGCCGGGAAGCTTTGCGGGAGCAGGCTGTTCGCTTGCGGGAGTGGTTGGCCGATCATCCGCAGGGGGGTGGCGCCGAGGTGGCGTATTCGCTCATGCGCACGCGTACGCCGTTGGAGTGGCGTGGTGCGGTGGTCGGGCACGATGTCGATGCGATGCGCGCAGGGTTGGCGGTGTTGGCCGATTCGGCGGCGGAGTCGGTGGCGACCGAGCCGTACGTGGTGACCGGTCATGCCCTGTCTCGGCGGGTGGTTTTCGTGTTTCCGGGGCAGGGCAGTCAGTGGGTGGGGATGGGTGCGGAGTTGTTGGCGTCGGGTGGGGTGTTCGCGGAGTCGATCGCGGAGTGTGCCGCGGCGTTGGCGCCGTTTGTGGATTGGTCGTTGACGGAAGTGCTCCGCGGGGAGCCTGGTGCGGCGTCGCTGGAGCGAGTGGATGTGGTGCAGCCGGTGCTGTTCGCGATGTTGGTGTCGTTGGCGCGGTTGTGGCGAGCTGGTGGGGTGGAGCCGACTGCGGTGGTGGGTCATTCGCAGGGTGAGATCGCGGCGGCGGTGGTGGCTGGGGGATTGTCGTTGGCGGATGGGGCGCGGGTGGTGACGGCGCGGTCGCGTGCTGTTGCGGAGGTGTTGTCGGGTTCGGGGGGTATGGCGTCGGTCGGTTTGGCGGCGGATGTGGTGGCGGATCGGTTGGCAGCGTTCGGTGATCGGTTGTCGGTGGCGGCGGTGAACGGGCCGGGGCAGACGGTGGTTTCGGGTGAGTCCCGTGCGTTGGCGGAGTTTGTTGCCGGATGTGCGGCCGAGGGGGTGTGGGCGAAGCAGGTTTCGGTGGATTACGCGTCGCATTCGGTGGCGGTGGAGCGGATTCGGGCTCGGGTGCTGCGCGAGTTGGCGCCGATTCGGCCGAAAACGGGTTCGGTTCCATTTTTTTCGACGGTGACCGCGGAGTTCGTGGACACGGCGGGGTTGGATGCGGGGTATTGGTACCGGGGTTTGCGGGAGCGGGTTCGCTTCGGTGAGGCGATCGAGTCGTTGATCGGTGCCGGGATGAATGCGTTCGTCGAGGCCAGTCCGCATTCGGTGGTGTCGGCGGCGATCGAGTTGACCGCGGAGTCGATCGGTAAAGCCGATCAGGTGGCCGTCCTCGGCACGTTGCGGCGTGGTCGGGGTAGTCACGAGCAGTTCGCCGCGGCGTTGGCGGGTGCCCATTGTGTTGGCATCGACGTCACACCGGAGGTGTTGACTGCGCCGGCGGCGTGGGTGGATCTGCCGACGTATGCGTTCCAGCGGCGGCGGTGCTGGACGCCGGGGGTCGTGGCGGATGTGGGGTTGGGTGATGTGAGCCGTGCCGGGTTGATTTCTCCGGGTCATCCGGTGTTGGGTGCCGCGGTGTCGGTGGCCGGCCGGGACGATTGGTTGTTCACCGGTCGCCTGACGCCCGAGGTCCATCCGTGGCTTGCCGAGCATGTGGTCTTCGGGTCGGCTGCGGTGCCTGCTGCGGTGTGGGTCGATGTCGCGTTGAGCGTGGGTGCGAGGGTGGGGGCGGAGTCGGTGGCGGAGTTGCGGCTGTCTTCGTCGTTGCCGCTGCGGGCTATGGCGTTGAACATCCAGGTGAGTGTTGCCGCGGCGGACGAGCACGGATGGCGAGCTTTCACGATCCACGCTCGTCCCGACAGCGCGGAGTCCCTCGAGGGGCATGATGCCGAGTGGGCCGTCGCGTCCCATGGCGACATCTCGCAGTGGCGGCAGTGTGCGACGGGTGTTCTCGCCCCGCACGCCGACGACGCGCTGTTGTGGTCGGGTGGTGACTGGCCACCCGCGGTGGCCGAGCCGGTGTCAGCCGAAGAACTGTACGGCCGGTCGGCCGAGCGTGGCGTGGGTTACGGTGTGGCGTTTCAAGGAGTCACGGCGGCGTGGCGGTGCGGTCGCGAAGTGTTCGCCGAGGTGTCGCTCGACAAGACCGTAGTTGATCGGAACGAGCGTTTTGGTGTTCATCCGGCGTTGCTGGATGCGATGCTGCATGCTGGTATGGGCGGGCTCGGCGAGACGGATGACGTCTGGATGCCGTTGTCGTTCAATGGTATTCGGCTCTACCGCGGTGGTGTAGAAGCGGCGCGGGTCCGAATCGACCAGGTGAGTGCGGACACTGTTCGGGTCACGGCCGTTGCTGAGGATGGTGAGCCGATCCTGTCGATCGAGCAGCTGGTGCTCGCGCCGGCCGAAGCGACCGAGCCTGCATCTGCGGAGTCGCAGGCGTCGCGGCAGCGCAGTGTTTCTCCAGTGCGTAGGCGGCGTGCTGTGGTGGCGGGTCCGTTGGCGCCGCGGTTGTTCGCTGTTGCCGAGCAGGAACGTGATGCGTTGGTGTTTGCGTTGGTGGCTGAGCAGGCTGCGGCGGTGCTTGGTCACGAGTCTTCGGAGGCTGTGCGTCCGGATCTGCCGTTCACTGCGTTCGGGTTCGATTCGCTCAGTGGTCAGCAGCTGCGGAATCGGCTGGTGACGGCCACTGGTGTGGAGTTGCCGACGACGCTGATTTTCGATTATCCGACGCCGACTGCGGTGTCCCGGTTGGTACGGTCGCAGCTGGAGGGTGTGGATCTGGATGTGCGGCGGGTTGTGCGTCGCACAAGCTCGGACGAGCCGATCGCCATTGTGGGGATCGGCTGTCGTTTCCCCGGTGGTGTCGAATCCGGCGAGGATCTGTGGGATCTTGTTGCGGCGGGGCGGGATGTGATTGGGCCGTTTCCGTCGGATCGGGGTTGGGATCTGGAGCGGTTGTTCGATCCGGATCCGGACAGGCCGGGCACCGTCTACACCCGGCAAGGCGGATTCCTTTCCGACGCGGGTGCTTTCGATGCGGGATTCTTCGGTATCGGCCCGCGGGAGGCGGCCGCGATGGATCCGCAGCAGCGGTTGATGTTGGAAGTCTCCTGGGAAGCTTTGGAGGACGCGGGGATCGACCCGACCGCGCTGCGCCACACCGACACCGGCGTATATGTCGGTGCCTGGGATTCGGGCTACTCGCGGGGCGTGACCGGCTCGTACGAAAGCTTCCGGTTGACCGGAACGTCGCAAAGCGTGATATCCGGCCGCGTCGCATACCTTTTCGGGTTGGAGGGGCCTGCGGTCACGGTGGATACCGCGTGTTCGTCGTCGCTGGTCGCATTGCATCTTGCCTGCCAGGCGCTGCGTCAGGGCGAGACATCGCTGGCCCTGGCGGGTGGTGTCAATGTGTCGGCGAGCCCCAGCCTGTACGTCGACTTCGCTCGCCAGCGGGGGTTGGCGCCGGACGGGCGGTCCAAGGCGTTCGCCGCTGCCGCCGACGGCGTGGTGTGGTCCGAGGGTATCGGGGTACTGGTGGTCGAGCGCCTGTCGGACGCGCAGCGCTTGGGTCACACCGTCTTGGCCGTGGTGCGAGGTAGCGCGATCAATCAGGACGGTGCGAGCAATGGTTTGACCGCGCCGAACGGTCCGGCGCAGGAGCGGGTGATTACTGCCGCGTTGGCGGCCGCGGGGTTGCGGCCGTCGGATGTGGATGTGGTGGAGGCGCACGGGACCGGGACGACGTTGGGTGATCCGATCGAAGCCCAGGCGCTGATCGCTACCTATGGGCGGGATCGCGAGCAGCCGCTGCGAATTGGATCGGTGAAGTCGAATATCGGTCACGCGGTCACCGCTGCGGGTATCGGTGGTGTGATCAAGATGGTGCAGGCGTTGCGCCACCAAATGCTGCCGAAAACGTTGCATGTGGATACGCCGACGCCGCATGTGGACTGGTCCGCGGGATCGGTGCGGCTGTTGACCGACGCCGAGCCGTGGCCTGCCTCCGATCGGGTGCGGCGTGCGGGTGTGTCGTCGTTCGGGATCAGCGGCACCAACGCGCACGTGATCCTCGAAGAAGCTCCCTCCACTGCAGTTTCCGTGGTCGACAGGGCCGCCGGTGCCGGCGCGTCGGCCGTGGTGACTGATGTGGTTGCGTTGCTGGTGTCGGCGAAGTCCGATGAGGCGCTGCGTGCGCAGGCGGATCGGTTGCGGCAGTGGCTGATCGACCGGCCGGATGTCGATGTCGCCGATGTCGCGTATTCCTTGGTCGAGGCGCGGGGGCATTTGGATCGGCGTGGTGCGGTCGTGGGCGGTGACCGGGAACAGTTGTTGGCGGGCCTTGCTGATCTCGCCTCGGGTGAGGCGACATCGTCGGTCATCGAGGGGCAGGTCGCTGTGGGGAAGACGGCGTTTCTGTTCACCGGGCAGGGTGCGCAGCGGGCCGGGATGGGCGCGGGGTTGTATCGCGCGTTTCCGGTGTTCGCGTCGGCGTTGGACGAGGTGTGCGCGGAATTGGACCCGTTGCTCGGCAGGTCGTTGCGGGAGGTGATGTTCGCCGATCCGGAGGGGGTGTTGGGCCGGACGGAGTTTACGCAGCCTGCGTTGTTCGCGTTCGAGGTGGCGTTGTTCCGGTTGCTGGAGTCGTTCGGTGTGGTGGGGGATGTGTTGATCGGGCATTCGATTGGGGAGCTGGTGGCGGCGTATGTGGCGGGGGTGTGGTCGCTTGCGGATGCGTGTGCGTTGGTGGCGGCGCGTGGTCGGTTGATGGGTGCGCTGCCGGCGGGCGGCGCGATGCTCGCCGTGGCAATCGGTGCAGAACGAGCGGCGGCGGTCGTCGCCGGGTTCGGTGATCGGGTGTCGGTTGCGGCGGTGAACGGTCCGTTGTCGACGGTGTTGTCCGGGGACGCCGACGCCCTCGAGGAGATCGAGCGGCAGCTGTCGGCGACTGGGGTCGAGACGAATCGGCTACGGGTCAGTCACGCGTTCCATTCGGCGCGGATGGATCCGATGCTGACCGAATTCGGTTCGCTGGCACAAGAGATCGCGTACGAGTTGCCGAGATTGCCGATTGTCTCGAATGTGTTGGGGGTTGTGGTCGGTGACGAGGTGACTGATCCGGGGTATTGGGTCGAGCAGGTGCGTGGTTGTGTGCGGTTCGCGCCGGGGATCGATACGGCGGTCGGGGCGGGGGTGCGCCGGTTTGTGGAGATCGGGCCGGATGCTGTGCTGTCGACGATGGCTCGGCTGTGTCTTGCCGAGATTCCGGATGTCGAGGCCACATCGATCGTGGTCGCGGTTGCTCGGCGTTCGGTCGATGAGCCGACCCAGTTCGTGTCCGGTTTGGCATCGGCCCATGTGGCAGGTGTCGGTGTGGACTGGCGCTCGCTGTTGGGTGGGACGCGTCGGGTCTCGTTGCCTACCTATGCGTTCCAGCATCGGCGGTTCTGGTTGCAGCCTGAGGCTGTGGGAGCTGTCGGCGGCTTCGGAGATCATCCGATTCTGACGGGTGTGACGGAGCTTGCGGGTACTGATGAGTGGTTGTTCACCGGCCGGTTCTCGTTACGTACGCATCCTTGGATCGCTGATCATATGGCTTATGGCGTGGTGGTGGTGCCGGGTGTGTTGTTGCTGGAGTTCCTTCTCGTCGCGGGTGGCCGGATCGGTTGTGAGGTGGTCGAGGAGGTCATGGTGCAGGCGCCGATCCGGCCTGGTGACGATGTGGTCGAGTTGCAGGTGTTGGTGGCGGCGGCGGATGAGTCCGGGCGGCGTTCGTTCGATTTCTTCTACCGGAATTCGTCCGATGAGCGATGGGCACGCAATGCGACGGGTGTGTTTACGGCGCAGTCGGCCGGCGTTTCGGTGTTGGTGTCGCAATTGCGGGACCAGGACTGGCCGCCGGTCGATGCCGAACTCGTAGATGTAGATCGGTTGACGCTTCCGGAGCAGATCACGCAGGACACCGGACTCGAGTATGGTCCGGCGTTCATCGGTGTGCCTGCGGTGTGGCAGCGTGGCGACACGGTTTTCTCGGAGGTCGTGTTGGACACCGACGCGGCGCCGGAGTCCGGGCATGGTCTGCATCCGGCTTTGATGGAGCTGGTGGTGCATGCGGGGCTTTCCCGGTTGGTTTTTCGGGCTGCGGATCCCGACCCGGACGCCGGCTGGTTGTTGTTCCAGTGGGGTGGTGCGCGTTTCCACTCGCCGGTGCCCACGGAGGCGACGGCACTTCGGGTTATCGCGGCGAAAGCCGGAGTGAACACCATCGCTGTCGCGGCCGTGGATGTGGACGGCAATCCGATCCTGTCGGTCGACGCGGTCATGATGCGTCGCAATGATGTCGAGGAATTCCGGCGTGGCTTGTCCGGTGACGAGGCGAGTCTGTACCGGGTGCAGTGGGAGCCCGTGGCGGCGGCCGGTCGGCCGGCGCTGCCGATGGCTGTGCTTGCGGATTCGACGGTGTCGGGGGTCGAGGTGTCCTTCGCATCGGTTGCCGATGTTGTTGCCGCGGAGCATGTTCCGGCAGTGGTGGTATGGCGGGTCCCGGGGCAGGTAGTCGATGATCCGGGAGTGGTGCGGGCAGGTGTGCATGGCAGTTTGGCCATGTTGAAGTCATGGCTTGCCGAAGAGCGTTTGTCGGATGTTCGGATGGTGGTGGTCACCGCGGGTGGTGTGGGGTTGCCGGGGGAGGTTCCGGATGTGACTGCGGCCGCGGTGTGGGGGTTGGTCCGCAGTGCGCAGTCGGAAAATCCGGGGCGGTTCGTTCTCCTCGACGAGGACCCGGCCGAGTCGTTGGATGCCGATCGGATCGCGGCCGTGCTGGCTTCGGGTGAGCCGCAGGTCGCGGTGCGTGGTCCGGGGATGCTGGTTCCCCGACTGACGCGGGCATCGGGCGGTGACGGCGGCCACGACATCGATGCGGCGCCGTCGTTCGGGGACGGGACGGTCTTGATCACCGGTGGTATCGGCGGACTCGGTGTGTTGTTCGCTCGTCACCTGGTCGCCGAACACGGCGCGCGCCGGCTGGTGTTGACGTCGCGGCGGGGACCCGCGGCGGCCGGCGCGGCCGAGCTGGTCGCTGAACTGGCGCGGGCAGGTGCTGATGTCCGGGTGGTGGCGTGTGATGTCACCGATCGTGATGCGGTGCGGGAGTTGTTGGACACCATCGATTCCGAGGGCGGGTTGACTGCGGTGGTGCATACCGCCGGGGTTCTCGACGACGGGACCGTGGAGTCGTTGACGGGTGAGCAGGTGGATCGGGTGCTGGCGCCGAAGGTGCAGGGGGCGTGGTATCTGGACGAGTTGACTCGTGACCGTGATTTGTCGGTGTTTGTGGTGTTCTCGTCGATGGCGGGTGTGCTGGGGTCGGCTGGGCAGGGCAACTATGCCGCGGCGAATGGTTTCCTGGACGGGTTGGCGCAGCGGCGCCGCGCGGCGGGGTTGCCGGCGGTGTCGTTGGCGTGGGGGCCGTGGAACTCCGGCAGCGGGATGACCGGTGAGCTGGACCGCACCACCCTGGCGCGGTGGGAGCGGTTGGGGCTGGGCCAGCTCGGTGATGTTGAAGGTGTGCGTTTGTTCGACGACGCGGTTGCTGGTTCGGACGCGCGTTTGGCCGCGATCCGGTTCGACGCGAGTGTGTTGCGGCGCGCGTCGGATCCCGAGGCGGTTCCCGCGGTGTTGCGTGGGTTCGTGCCGCGTCCGGTGAAGGCTGCGGCAAAGCCCGCGGCGGGTGCGTTGGCTGAGCGGTTGGCTCAGGTGCCGCAGGCCCGGCGTGGTGAGGTGGTGTCGGAGGTGGTGTTGGCGCAGGCGGCGGCGGTGTTGGGGCATGATTCGGCCGCCGATATCCGGCCCGATCGGCGTTTTGACGAGATCGGTTTCGATTCGTTGGGTGGGGTGGAATTCCGCAACCGACTGGGCAAGGCCACCGGTGTACCGCTGCCCTCGACGCTGGTGTTCGACTACCCGACTCCGGCGGCGGTGGCGAAACTGGTGTTGTCCCGTGTGGAGCCGAAGGCGGCGGGCGAGCCGGTCAAGAAGGTGGCGCGTCGGGTACGAACCGACGAGCCGATCGCCATTGTAGGGATGGGCTGCCGGTTCCCCGGCGGCGTCACATCCCCGGATGAGTTGTGGGATCTGCTCGTCGCCGGTATCGACGCGACCAGCGAGTACCCGTCGGATCGAGGTTGGGATCTGGAGCGGCTGTTCGATGAGGATCCGGACAAGCCCGGCACCGTCTACAGCCGTCGTGCTGGGTTCCTCGACGGTGCTGGTGATTTCGATGCCGGTTTCTTCGGAATCAGTCCGCGGGAGGCCTCGGCGATGGACCCGCAGCAGCGTCATTTGCTGGAATCGTCCTGGGAGGCGTTGGAAAACGCGGGTATCGACCCGGTCGCGTTGCGTGGCACCGATGCCGGCGTATTCGTCGGGGCATGCTACTCGGGCTACTTCAACCGTGTCACTCCCGAGTTCGAGGGTCATCGACTCACCGGCACACAGGGCAGTGTGACTTCGGGAAGGCTGTCGTATGTCTTCGGCATCGAGGGGCCTTCGGTCACCGTGGACACTGCGTGCTCGTCGTCGCTGGTCGCATTGCATCTGGCCTGCCAGGCGCTGCGGCAGGGAGAGACCTCGCTGGCATTGACCGGCGGCGCGACGATTTATGCCGATCCCTATCTCTCCATCGATTTCGCGCGGCAGCGCGGCATATCGCCCGAAGGGCGTTGCAAGTCGTTCGCTGCCACGGCAGATGGCACGGCTTTCTCCGAGGGCGTCGGCATGCTGGTGCTCGAGCGCCTGTCGGACGCGCAGCGCTTGGGTCACCATGTGCTGGCGGTGGTGCGTGGCAGCGCGATCAACCAGGACGGTGCAAGCAATGGTTTGTCGGCGCCGAATGGTCCTTCGCAGGAGCGGGTGATCACAACGGCGTTGGCGAACGCGGGATTGGAGCCGACCGATATCGATGCAGTGGAAGCGCACGGGACGGGAACGCCGTTGGGTGATCCGATCGAGGCGCAGGCGCTGATCGGAACCTACGGGCAGGGGCGATCGAGTGGGCCGTTGTGGCTCGGGTCGTTGAAGTCGAATATCGGGCACACCACTGCCGCAGCCGGTGTAGGCGGGGTGATGAAGATGGTGCTGGCGTTGCGGCACGAAACGCTGCCGAAGACCTTGCACGTGGATGAGCCGAGCCCGAAGGTGGACTGGTCGGCCGGCGATGTGGAGTTGTTGACCGACGCACAGCCGTGGCCACGCAACGGGCGTGTTCGCCGCGCGGGAGTGTCCTCGTTCGGTGTCAGCGGCACCAACGCCCACGCCATCCTGGAAGAAGCACCTGCCCAGCGAATTTCGGTATCACAGCCGGCGCCCCGCCCCTCGGTGGCCGTGCCGTGGTTGGTATCGGCGAGTTCCGAGTCCGGTCTGTGTGCGCAGGCGGATCGACTGCGGCAGTGGGTGATCGACCACCCCGACGCGGACGTGTGGGATGTCGCGCATTCCTTGGTGACGTCTCGTGCTCGGCTCGACTGCCGCGGAGCTGTCGTCGGGCGTGACCGGGACGAACTGCTAGCTGGTCTGACCGAGTTGGCGGCTGGTTCGCCGGGCACGATCGAGGCCACAGCGGGTTCAGGCAAGGCAGCGTTCCTGTTCACTGGGCAGGGTACGCAACGGACCGGTATGGGTGCGGGATTGTATGCGGTGTTCGAGGTGTTCGCGGCGGCGTTCGACGAGGTGTGCGCCCAGGTCGATCCGCTGCTCGGATCGTCGTTGAAGGACCTGGTGTTCGATCCGAGTGATGCGGCGTTGGTGGATCTCACGGAGTTCACGCAGCCTGCGTTGTTCGCGTTCGAGGTGGCGTTGTTCCGGCTGATGGAGTCGTTCGGTGTGGTGCCGGACGTGCTGATCGGGCATTCGATCGGGGAGCTGGCCGCCGCATATGTGGCGGGGGTGTGGTCGCTCGAGGATGCGTGTGCCCTGGTGGTGGCGCGCGGGCGGTTGATGGGTGCGCTACCTGAAGGTGGGGCGATGCTGGCGGTGGCTGTGGGAGAGGCGGATGTGGCGGGAATCGTCGCTGGATTCGACGGCAGGGTGTCGGTCGCGGCGGTGAACGGTCCGTCGTCGGTGGTGTTGTCGGGAGACGTGTTCGCGATCGACAAGATCGAGAACACGTTTGCCGTGGACGGAGTGAAGACCTCCCGGCTGCGGGTCAGTCATGCGTTCCATTCGGCGTTGATGGAGCCGATGCTCGACCAGTTCCGCAGTGTGGCCGAAGGTTTGACCTACCACCGGCCGACCGTTCCGATCGTGTCGAACGTTTCGGGGGTTGTGTTCGGTGACGAGGTGACCGACCCGGGGTATTGGGTGGATCAGGTGCGTGGGTGTGTGCGCTTCGCTCCCGGTGTGGACACGCTGGTCGAGGCGGGGGTGCGGCGGTTTGTGGAGATCGGTCCGGATGCTGTGCTGTCCGCGATGACTCGGCAGTGTCTTGCCGAGACCCCGGATATCGAGGCCCGCTCGACAGTGATCGCGGCCGCACGACGATCGACCGACGAGCCGACCCAGTTCGTGTCTTCCCTGGCGCGGGCGCATGTCGCCGGAGTCCGGGTGGACTGGACGCCGTTGTTCGAGGGCCGCTTCGTGGATCGAGTGCCACTGCCTACGTACGCGTTCCAGCACCAGCGGTACTGGTTGCAGCCTGTCGGCGCGGCGGATGTGTGGCAGTCGGGTATGGATGATGCGGGACATCCGCTGTTGGGCGCGATGGTGCGGCTGCCGGATTCTCAGGATGTGGTGTTCACCGGCAGGCTGTCTCGAGCCGGTCGTCCGTGGCTGGCCGATCATGTTGTCGCGGGGATGGCATTGCTGCCCGGCGCTGCTCTGGTCGAGTTGGCGCTGCACGTGGGAACGGTGGTCGGGTGCCCGCGGTTGGCGGAGTTGGTGATCGAGGCGCCCCTGCCGGTGCCGTCCACCGCAGCGGTCGGGCTGCGGGTGGTGGCGGGGGGACCGGACGAGATGGGCGTGGGGACGGTGTCGGTGTATTCGCGTACGTGCGGTGGCGACGATTCCGATCGGGCTGAAGACCAGTGGGTCCGCCACGCGGTCGCGACCGTCACCGCCCAGTCGGATCAGCCGTCGCTGGACCCGAGTGTGGTGAGTTGGCCGCCGGCCGGCGCGACGGCGATGGAGATCGATGACGCCTACGCGGATCTTTCCGAGTTGGGTTATGAGTACGGACCGGCTTTCCGGGGATTGACTGCCCTGTGGGTGCGCGATGGTGAGGTGTTCGCGGAGGTCGCGCTGCCGGAGCAAGTCCGATCGGAGGCTGTGGAGTTCGCTGTGCATCCGGCGTTGTTGGACTCCGCGCTGCACGCGGTCCTGCTCGGCGGGCTGGCTCCTGGCACGCGGGCCGGTGCGGTCGTCGTCCCGTTCTCGTGGGAGAACGTCACGTTGCACGCGACGGGGGCGAGCGCGCTGCGGGTCCGGGCGACCGCGGCCGGGTCCGTTCCGGGCGGTGAGCGGATCGCGATGACCCTCACCGACATGTCGGGCATGGTGGTGGCCGAGGTGGATTCGTTGACGCTGCGTCCGCTGTCGCCCGACATGCTCGGTTCGGCGCGGCAACGGACCGACGCCGCTGGTTACGGTGTGGATTGGGTCGCGCTACCAGACCACGCGGGTGGACTCGCGGTGGCCGGCGCCTGGAGCGTCACCGAGGACGGTGAAACCGTCACGATCGCGGGACGGGACGCGACTGTGCTGCGGCTCGACGCGGCTTTCGACGGTGATCTTCCGGCGGCGGTGCGGGATCTGGTGACCGAGCTGGCGGAGCGGGTGCAGCGGCTGCTGCTGATGGGAGACCGGCTCGTTGTCGTGGTGTCCCACCACGGGGTTGTGGTGCATCCCGGCGAGCGGGTGGACTTGGCCGGGGCGGGGGCGTGGGGTTTGCTGCGCACCGCGCAGAGTGAGAACCCGGACCGGATTCTCCTGGTGGATGTCGATGATTGGGCCGACTGTCGGAATGCCGTGGCATTGGCTTTGACGATCGAAGGTGAACCCCAGTTGGCGCTGCGAGGTGGGACGGCACACGCGCCGCGGCTCGGGGTCGCCGTCGATGGAATAAATGGCCTGTTCGGCTCGTCCGGTGTGCACAGTGAGCCGGTCGCCCCCTCGATGTGGGCGTTGACTTTGCGTGGTAACGGTACGTTGGCCGCTGACAATTTCGGTCTGAGCGACAACCCGGGTGTGTTGGAACCCCTTGGGCCGGGGCGGGTTCGGGTGAGCATGCGGGCGGTGGGTCTCAATTTCCGGGACGTATTGATCGCGTTGGGCACTTACCCGGACCCAAATGGTCGAATTGGTGGGGAGGGGGCCGGGGTCGTGCTGGAGGTGGCGCCGGATGTGACCGAGTTCGTGCCTGGTGACCGGGTTTTCGGGTTGATCTCGGGTGTCGGGGCGGTTGCGGTGGCTGATCGTAGGTTGCTCGCGCCGATGCCGAGGGGTTGGTCGTTCGCTCAGGCGGCGGCGGTGCCGATCGTGTATGCGACTGCCTATTACGGTCTTGTCGATCTGGCCGGGGCGCAGGCTGGTGAAACCCTGTTGTTGCACGCGGCTACGGGTGGTGTTGGTATGGCGGCGGTGCAGCTTGCGCGGTATCTGGGTTTGCGGTTGCTGGTGACCGCGAGCAAGCCGAAGTGGAATGTGTTGCGCGATATGGGGTTCGATGATTCGGAGATCTGTGATTCGCGGACTTCGGATTTCGAGCGGAAGTTCCTCGACGCCACCGACGGTCGTGGGGTGGATATCGTGTTGGATTCGTTGGCAGGCGAATTCGTCGACGCGTCGTTGCGATTGCTGCCGCGCGGTGGTCGGTTCGTCGAGATGGGCATGCTTGATCGACGTGATCCGGTCGAGGTGGCTGCCGAGCATCCGGGGGTGGACTACCACAGTTTCATGTTGACGGAGGTGGGTCCGGATCGGCTGGGGGAGATTCTGACTGCTCTGGTCAGACTTTTCGATGCCGCGGTGTTGGCACCGTATCCGACTACGGCGTGGGATGTGCGGCAGGCGCCGGAAGCGTACCGGCACCTGAGCCGGGCCCGGCATATCGGCAAGAATGTGCTGACCGTGCCGAATCCGTTGCGTCCTGATGGCACGGTGTTGATCACCGGCGGTACCGGGAGGTTGGGTGCAGTGGCCGCGCGGCACCTGGTCAGCGCGCACGGTGTGCGCAGGCTGGTGTTGACGAGCAGGCGTGGTCCGGAGGCGCCCGGCGTGGCCGAGTTCACTGCCGAGCTGACCGCACTCGGTGCGCATGTGGATGTGGTCGCGTGTGATGCGGCTGATCGGGTGGCGCTGGACGCGGTGTTGGCGGCGATTCCGGCGCAGCATCCGTTGACCGGTGTCGTTCATGCCGCGGGTGTGTTGGCCGATGGGTTGCTGGCCACGATGACCGCGGAGCGGATCGCGATGGTATTGCGGCCGAAGGTCGATGCGGCGTGGAATTTGCACGAGGCGACCAAAGACTTGGATCTGTCGATGTTCGTGTTGTATTCCTCGATCGCGGGTGTGATCGGTAATCCGGGGCAGGCGAATTATGCGGCGGCGAATGTATTCCTCGACGCGTTGGCACAGTCCCGGCAGGTGAGCGGTTTGCCGGCGACGTCGGTGGTGTGGGGGCCGTGGGAGCGCAGCGGCGGCATGACCAGTGCGCTCGGTGAGGCTGATTTCGCTCGGTTGCGGCGGGAAGGTTTTGTCCCGATGGGTGACGTGGACGGTATGGCGTTGTTCGACGCGGCACTGGCGGGCGGCCGGTCGGCGTTCGTGGCGGTCCGGATCGATCGGAACGTGCTCGCCGAGACAGATGCCGATGGTTCGCGCGCGATCATGCGCGGCGTTGCACGGCCGGCGCACCGCCGCGTTAGCGCCACCAAGAGCGGGCACGCGACAGCGTTGAATGGGCGCTCCGCAGGTTTGGCGGCGCAACTGCTCGGCCGCTCGACCGCTGAGCAGGAATGCGTCGTTCTCGACGTAATCCGCGTCCAAGCCGCGGCCGTCCTGGGACACACCACTGCGGACTCGATCGCCCCCGACAAGCCGTTCAAAGATCTCGGATTCGACTCGCTCGGCGTGATGGAATTCCGCAACCGCCTGAAATCGGCTGTCGGCGTGCGATTATCCCCCACCACGATGTTCTCGTATCCCACTCCGGAAGCACTGGCCGGTTACGTCCGCCAGGAGATCGCTCCGATCGACGACCCCGTCGAGCACACCGTGGCCGAGGACCTTGCCCGTTTGCAGGCGATGGTCGACCGTCTCCTTGCTGTGGCGGAAGACGACGAGGCGACGGTGACAACATTGCTCGGCATCAGTGACCGTCTTCGGGTCCATTTCGGGGGGCGACGGCAGAGCGATGGGGACGACGACTTCGCTGCGCATTCGGGCAACGAGCTCTTGGATTTGATTGATGAGGAGTTTGGTCGGTCATGAGTATCGAGGAACGACTCACGCGGTCTCTGCAGAAGCTGGCCGGAGATCTGCGCGCTGCGAACCGGAATATTCGGGTGCTGGAGGAGCGGGCGCGGGAGCCGATCGCGATCGTGGGGATGAGTTGCCGCTATCCGGGTGGTGTGGAGTCCCCTGCGCAGCTGTGGGATCTGGTTGCTTCCGGTGTTGATGCGGTCGGTGGGTTTCCTACCGATCGGGGGTGGGATCTGGATCGGTTGTACCACCCGGATCCGGATGTGCCGGGCACGATCTACACCCGTGAAGGCGGATTCCTGGACTTCATCGGCGACTTCGATGCGGGTTTCTTCGGGATCAGTCCTCGTGAGGCCGCGGTGATGGATCCGCAGCAGCGTCTGATGCTGGAGGCGGTCTGGGAAGCGTTGGAGGATGCGGGTATCGATCCGGTGTCGCTGCGTGGCAGTGATACCGGCGTCTTCACCGGAGTCATCCACCAGAACTACGGCCCTCGCATCGGCTCGCCGACCATCACCGCCGAGGCGGAAGGTCATGCCTACCTCGGCGTCGCGAACAGTGTGCTGTCCGGTCGGATCGCTTACACCTTCGGCTTCGAGGGCCCGGCGATGTCGGTCGACACCGCGTGCTCGTCATCGTTGGTGGCTTTGCATCTGGCGTGTCAGGCGTTGCGGCAGGGCGACGCCACGCTGGCCCTGGCGGGTGGCGTCACGGTGATGTCGGATCCGTCTCTGCTGATCGCGTTCGCGCGTCAGCGTGCGCTGTCGCCCGACGCGCGCTGCAAGGCGTTCGCGGCGGCCGCCGACGGGACTGGCTTCGCCGAGGGGCTGGGGGTGCTGGTGTTGGAGCGGTTGTCGGATGCCCAGCGGCTCGGTCACACCGTCTTGGCGGTGGTGCGCGGTAGTGCGGTGAATCAGGACGGTGCGAGTAACGGTTTGACTGCGCCGAATGGTCTGGCGCAGGAACGAGTCATCGCGCAGGCGTTGGCGAATGCGGGTTTGTCGGCGTCGGATGTGGATGCGGTGGAGGCGCATGGCACGGGCACGATGTTGGGGGATCCGATCGAGGCGTCGGCACTGATCAGCGTCTACGGGAAGCAGCGTGCGAGCACTCCGCTGCGTTTGGGTTCGCTGAAGTCGAATGTCGGTCACACATCGGCGGCAGCGGGGGTGGGGAGTGTGATCAAGATGGTGCAGGCTATGCGACACGAGATGTTGCCGAAGACATTGCATGTGGATGTGCCGACGCCGCATGTGGATTGGTCCGCGGGTACGGTACGGCTGCTTCAAGACAGTGAGCCGTGGCCTGCGGAGGAGCGGATCCGTCGGGCGGGTGTGTCGTCGTTCGGGGCCAGCGGTACCAACGCCCACCTCATTCTCGAGGAAGCACCCGCCGAACCGGTCGTCGCGGAGTCGGGAGCCGACTCCGAGCAGGTGGCGGCTGCGAAGCCCATCGTGTCGGATGTCGTTCCGCTGGTGATATCGGCCAAGTCCGCCGAGGCCCTCCGCGCACAGGCGGATCGTTTGCGGCAGTGGTTGATCGGCGACACCGACGCAGACGTATGGGATGTAGCGCATTCCTTGACGACCTCGCGGGCACTGTTGGACTGGCGCGGTGCGGTCTTGGGACGAGACCGGCACCAACTGTTGGCCGGTCTGACCGAGTTGGCGGCGGGCGCGGCGGGCGCGATCGAGGCGAAAGCGGGTTCTGATAAGACGGCTTTCCTGTTCACTGGTCAGGGTGCTCAGCGAGCCGGTATGGGCGCAGGTCTGTATCGCGCGTTTCCGGTGTTCGCGGCGGCGTTGGATGAGGTGTGCGCGAAGTTCGACCCGTTGCTCGGGCGCTCGCTGAAAGATCTGATATTTGCCGATCCGGATGGGTTGTTGGATCGGACGGAGTTCACCCAACCGGCGTTGTTCGCGTTCGAGGTGGCGTTGTTCCGGCTGCTCGAATCGTTCGGTGTCACACCGGATGTGGTGATCGGGCATTCGGTCGGGGAGTTGGCGGCTGCGTTTGTGGCGGGCGTGTGGTCGCTGTCGGACGCGTGTGCCCTGGTGGCGGCGCGGGGCCGGTTGATGGGTGCGTTGCCAGCGGGTGGCGCGATGCTCGCTGTGGCGATCGGCGAGGAGCGAGCAGCGGATGTGGTTGCCGGGTTCGGTGATCGGGTGTCGATTGCGGCGGTGAGCGACCCGTCGTCGACGGTGTTGTCCGGGGACGCTGCCGCCATCGAGGAGATCGAGCGGCAGCTTTCCGCCACTGGAGTCGAGACGAATCGGCTACGGGTCAGCCACGCTTTCCATTCGGCGCGGATGGATCCGATGTTGACCGAGTTCCGGGTGGTGGCCGAAGGCATCGCGTACGAATCGCCGACGTTGCCGATCGTGTCGAACGAGACCGGTGCGGTCGCAGGGGATGCGGTGACCGATCCGGAGTATTGGGTGCGGCAAGTGCGGGGTTGTGTGCGGTTCGCTCCGGGTGTGGATGCACTGGTCGTGGCTGGTGCGCGGCGTTTTCTCGAGGTGGGTCCGGATGCGGTGTTGGCGGCGATGACGCGTGGGTGTCTGGCCGAGAGCCCTGAGGTCGAGTCGGTGTCGCGGGTGGCGGCGGCCGCCCGGCGGTCGGTGGATGAGGTGGAACAGTTCGTTACCGCCTTGGCGCAGGTCCATGTTGCGGGTGTGCGGGTGGACTGGGGGCCGTTGTTCGCCGGTCGTGGGGTGGGTCGGGTCGTGTTGCCGACGTATGCGTTCCAACATCGACGGTTCTGGTTGCAGCCCGGCAGCGATGCGTCGCAGCCATCGACGGACCATCCGATTCTGACGGGTGTGGTCGGGTTGGCGGGGACCGACGAGTGGTTGTTCACCGGCCGGTTCTCGGTGCGTACCCATCCGTGGATCGCTGATCACATGGCTCATGGTGTGGTGGTGGTGCCGGGGGTGTTGTTGCTCGAATTTCTCCTCGTCGCAGGCGGTCGGATCGGTTGCGAGGTGGTTGAGGAAGTTATTGTGCAGTCGCCGATCCGGCCCGGTGGCGACGAAGTCGAGCTGCAGGTGCTGGTAGAGGCCGCAGACGAGTCCGGGCGGCGTATGTTCGAGTGCTTTTACCGGAAGTCGTCCGACGCGGAAGCAGAATGGGAGCGCAATGCGTCGGGTGCGTTTGCGGCGCGGCGTAACAGCGCGGAGCTCGTCGAGGGGGGTTGGTCGGTTGACGGGTGGGCTGGTGATTCGGTGTTGGTGTCGCGGTTGCGGGAGGAGGACTGGCCGCCGGTCGATACCGAACGCGTAGCCGTGGACAGCGCGACGCTTGCCGAGCAGATCACCAACGACACCGGGCTGGAGTACGGTGCGGCGTTCATCGGGGTGCAGGCGGTGTGGCGGCGCGACGACACGGTGTTCTCGGAGGTCGTGCTGGACACCGACGCGGTGGCGGAATCGGGCCGCCATGATCTGCATCCGGCCTTGATGGAGCTGGTGGTGCACGCGGGGCTGTCCCAGCTGGTTTTCCGCCAGGTGGATTCGGATCCGAACACCGGTTGGTTGCTGTTCCGGTGGGGTGGCGCGCGTTTCCACAAGCCGGCGCCTGACGGCCATGGTCGCATGCCTGCGGAGGTGACATCGCTTCGGGTCATCGCGGTCAAGACCGGAGCCGACACCGTGGCTGTGGCGGCCGTCGATCCGGATGGCACCCCGATCCTGTCCGTCGATGAGGTGTTGCTGCGTCCGTATGACGTCGAGGAATTCCGGCGCAGCCTGTCCGGTGACGAGGCCGGCCTGTATCAGGTCCGGTGGGAGTCCACCGCGGCATCGCTGGTCGACGGGCCGGTACCGGTGATGGCGGTGCTCGCGGACACGACGGTGGCGGGGATTGAAACGTCCGCAATATCGGCTGCTGAGGTTGTTGCGGCCGACCCGGTCGCGGGTGTGGTGGTGTGGCGGGCGAGCGAGGCGGCCGGTGCGGTCGATGATCCCGCGGTGGTGCGGGCGCGGGTGCACGCCACGCTTGCGGTGTTGAAGTCCTGGCTTGCCGAAGAACGCCTGTCCGATGTCCGGCTGGTAGTGGTCACCACGGGCGGCGCCGGGCTGCCTGGGGAGGTTGCGGATGTGGCTGCGGGCGCGGTGTGGGGGTTGGTCCGTAGTGCGCAGTCGGAGAATCCGCAGCGGTTCGTTCTCCTCGACGAGGATCCGGCCGAGCCGCTGGATGTCGATCGGATCGCGGCCGTGTTGCGGTCGGGTGAGTCGCAGGTCGCGGTGCGGGGTGCGCAGATTCTGGTCCCCCGGTTGACGCGTGCATCCGCATCCGCGTCGGCCGAAACCGTGCCGCGGCCTGTCCCGGAGCGTTCCGGGCGACAAGACGACCGGGACAAGCCGCATCCGTGGTTGGGGGGTGGGACGGTGTTGATCACCGGTGGTACGGGCGACCTGGGTGCGTTGTTCGCCCGCCACCTCGTCGCCGAGCACGGTGTGCGCCGACTGGTGCTGTCGTCGCGGCGGGGACCCGCGGCGGCCGGTGCGGACGAGTTGGTCGCGGAGCTGGCGCAGGCAGGTGCGGACGTCCGGGTGGTTGCCTGTGATATCGCCGACCGTGACGCGGTCCGGAAGCTGTTGGAGACCATTGATTCCGATGCTGCGTTGACTGCGGTGGTGCATACCGCGGGTGTGCTCGACGACGGCACCATCGAGACTCTGACCGGTGAACAGGTGGATCGGGTGCTGGCGCCGAAGGTAGACGGTGCGTGGCATCTGGACGAGCTGACGCGTGACCGCGACTTGTCGGCGTTCGTGGTGTTCTCCTCGATCGCGGGGGTGCTTGGGTCGGCCGGACAGGCCAACTATGCGGCGGCGAACAGTTTCCTGGACGCGCTGGCGCACCGGCGCCGCGCGGCAGGGTTGCCGGCTGTGTCGCTGGCGTGGGGTCCGTGGAACCAGGGCAATGGGATGACCAGCGGCCTAGGGAGTACGGCGATGGCGCGGTGGGGTCGGCTGGGGTTGAGCCAACTCCACAATCCCGAAGGTGTGCGGTTGTTCGACGACGCCCTCACGGGCACCGATCCGCGGCCTGCTGCGATCCGGTTCGACGCCGGCGTGCTGCGGCGGGAGTCCGACCTCGATGCGGTTCCGGCCGTGTTGCGTGGGTTCGTGCCGCGTTCGACGTATCCGGGGAAGGCGGCGCGGAAGCTCTCGCTGGCGGCGGGTGCGTTGGGTGCTCGGTTGGCTCAGGTGCCACAGGCCCGACGTGGTGAGGTGGTGTTGGAGGTGGTGTCGGCGCAGGCGGCGGCGGTGTTGGGGCATGACTCGGTCGACGACATCCGGCCCGACCAGCGTTTCGACGAGATCGGTTTCGACTCGCTCGGCGGCGTGGAATTCCGGAACCGGCTGGCCAAGGCCACCGGCCTGCAATTGCCCTCGACTCTGGTATTCGATCACCCGACCGTGGCGGCAGTGGCGAAGTTGGTGCAGTCCCGTGTCGAGCCGGAGGCGGTGGGCGAACCGGTCAAGAAGACGGTGCGCCGGGTTCGGGCGGACGAACCGATCGCGATCGTGGGAATGGGATGCCGGTTCCCGGGAGGTGTGAAGTCACCGGATGACCTGTGGGACCTGCTGACATCCGGAGTCGACGCGACCAGTGAGTACCCGTCGGATCGGGGCTGGGATCTGGAGCGGTTGTTCGATCCCGATCCGGACAAGCCCGGCACCGTTTATGCCCGTCGCGCCGGATTCCTCGATGATGCCGGTGATTTCGACGCCGGTTTCTTCGGTATCGGTCCGCAGGAGGCGTCGGCGATGGAGCCGCAGCAGCGTCAGTTGTTGGAGGCGTCCTGGGAGGCCTTGGAGGACGCGGGTATCGACCCGGTCTCGTTGCGCGGCAGTGACACCGGGGTGTTCGTCGGAGCGTGCTACTCGACGTACTACACCCGGGTGGCTGGTGAGTTGGAGAATTACCGGCTCACTGGTTCCCAGTGCAGCGTGACCTCCGGCCGGCTGGCGTATGTCTTCGGTGTCCAAGGGCCTACCGTCACCGTGGACACCGCGTGCTCGTCGTCGCTGGTCGCTTTGCATTTGGCCTGTCAAGCGCTACGGCAGGGGGAGACCTCGCTCGCACTGACCGGCGGTGTGACCGTCTACGCCGATCCCTTTCTCTCCGTGGAATTCGCGCGGCAGCGTGGTCTGTCGCCCGATGGACGGTGCAAGTCGTTCTCCGCCGCGGCCGACGGGGTCGCCTTTTCCGAGGGCGTCGGAATGCTGGTGCTCGAACGACTGTCCGACGCCCGCCGCTGGGGCCACGACGTGTTGGCGGTGGTGCGTGGTAGCGCGATCAACCAGGACGGTGCATCGAATGGTTTGACCGCACCGAACGGCCCGTCCCAGGAACGCGTGATCGCGGCGGCGTTGGCCAACGCCGGCCTGTCCCCGGCAGATGTGGATGCGGTGGAGGCGCACGGCACCGGAACGCCTTTGGGTGACCCGATCGAAGCGCAAGCACTGATCGCCACCTATGGCCAGGATCGACCGGATCGGCCCCTGCACATCGGATCGCTCAAGTCGAATATCGGACACACCGCGGCCGCGGCAGGCGTGGCCGGGGTAATCAAGATGGTGCAAGCGTTGCGGCACGAAACGCTACCGAAAACCTTGCATATCGACGAGCCGAGCCCACATGTGGACTGGTCGGCAGGCAACGTGGCGCTGCTGACCCAGCCACAACCATGGCCGGCCAACGGGCGGGTCCGTCGGGCCGGAGTGTCCTCGTTCGGTGTCTCCGGCACCAACGCACACGCCATCCTCGAACAAGCACCCACCCGGCGGTCGAGCCCGCAACAGGTAATACACCGCAACCAGCCAGACCACATCGAAGGCCGGGAAATCCCCACCCCGCAGCGCGCGCCGATAGCCCTACCGCACCCCGCCGCGCCCGTACCGTTGCTGATATCGGCTAAATCCGAGTCGGGTTTGCGGGCGCAGGCGCAACGGTTGCGGCAGTGGGTGATCGACAAACCTGACTTGGACGTGTGGGACATCGCACACTCGCTGGCCAACTCTCGTGGTCGGCTGGAGTGTCGGGGCGCGGTTGTCGGCGCAGACCGCGGCGAGTTGCTTTCCGGTCTTGCCGATTTGGCGGCAGGGGTGGTGTCTTCCGGTGTTGTCGAGGCAGTCGTCGGATCGGGTAGAACGGCGTTGCTGTTCACCGGGCAGGGGGCGCAACGTGGCGGGATGGGGGCGGGCCTGTACGACTCGTTCGAGGTGTTCGCGGCGGCGTTGGACGAGGTGTGTGCGGAGTTCGATCCCCTGTTGGGGCGGTCGCTGAAGGATGCGATGTTCGCGCGGGGTGACGGTCTGGTGTTGTTGGATCGGACGGAGTTCACTCAGCCTGCCTTGTTTGCGTTCGAGGTGGCGTTGTGTCGTTTGGTGCAGTCGTTC
The DNA here is from genome assembly GCF_045207455.1 of Nocardia sp. NBC_00881. Taxonomy (NCBI): domain Bacteria; kingdom Bacillati; phylum Actinomycetota; class Actinomycetes; order Mycobacteriales; family Nocardiaceae; genus Nocardia; species Nocardia sp. NBC_00881. Next base: position 3,964,334 of record NZ_CP108798.1, on the reverse strand, counting down.
GGGGTCGTACCGGACATGCTGATCGGGCATTCGGTCGGTGAGTTGGTGGCTGCGTATGTGGCTGGGGTGTGGTCGTTGTCGGATGCGTGTCGTGTGGTTGCTGCGCGTGGTCGGTTGATGGGAGCATTGCCTGCCGGTGGGGCGATGGTGGCGGTGGCTGTGGGGCAGGAGGATGCGGCAGAACTTGTTGCCGGGTACGGGGACAGGTTGTCGATCGCGGCGGTGAACGGTCCGTCGTCGGTGGTGTTGTCCGGGAACGGGGACGCTATCGAGGAGGTGGAGCGGCGTTCCGCCGCGGAAGGCCACCGGACCACCCGGTTACGGGTCGGTCATGCGTTTCATTCGGCGCGTATGGATGCGATGCTGGCCGAGTTCCGTTCGGTGGCCGAAGGTGTGACCTATCATCTGCCGAACGTTCCGGTCGTGTCGAACCTCGATGGTGCCGTTGTGGGTGTGGAGTTGACCGATCCGGACTATTGGGTGAAGCAGCTCCGTGCATGTGTGCGATTCGCGTCCGGGATCGACACCCTGGTCAACGCCGGCGTGCGGCGGTTTGTCGAGATCGGCCCCGATGCCGTGCTGTCGGCGATGACTCGGCAATGTCTTGCCCAAACCCCGGACATCGAGGCCCGCTCGACAGTGATCACCCCAGCCCGACGCTCGACCGACGAACCGACACAGCTCGTATCCGCCCTCACACACGCCCACACAGCAGGTATGGACGTCGACTGGAAGCCACTGTTCGACAACCGCACGGTGTCACGGGTCCCCTTACCCACCTACGCATTTCAACACCAACGGTATTGGCTACAGCCGGCTCCCGAGACATCGTCACCGTCCCGCCATCCAGTACTGACCGAAGAAGTGAGGGTCGCAGGCAAGGACGAGTGGCTGTTCACCGGCCGACTCTCGGTGGCGTCTCATCCGTGGATCGCCGATCACACGATATTCGGCGCGATACTGCTGCCGGGAGCCGGTTTCGTGGAACTGGCGTTGGCCGTCGGTGCTCGATTGGGTATCGAGATCGTCGACGAGCTGGTTCTGGAAGCACCCCTGCGATTGGACGACTGGACCGAGGTCGACGTCCAGGTCGGTGTCGAAGAGCCCGATGACGACGGGCGCAGACGCTTCGTCGTGGCGTCCAGGGTGATCGGCGAACATTCCGACAGCGGATCCGGAATTACACACGCTCGTGGCGTTCTCGCTCCGAGTGCGATGAATGATGCTACGGCCCGTGACAGCGTGCAGGGTCCGGAAGCCTGCCCCGGAGTGCCTTCACCCGGGGACGATGTGACGTTGGGTGATTCGATGTACGGCCGGTTGGCTGCGCGCGGACTCGACTACGGGCCCGCGTTCCGGGGGGTGAGTCGCCTATGGCGGGAGGGTGGTGGCGATATCTTGGCGGATGTGCGGCTGCCGGTCGAGGGCGGCGCCGATGCCGACCGGTTCCGTCTCCATCCCGTGTTGTTGGACTCCGCGCTGCACGCTGCGGTGGAGGAGTTGGCCGCCGACTTTGCCGCCGACCAGGCTCCGCTGCCGTTCTCGTTCACCGGTGTGCGGTTGTACCGTCCCGGGGCGACGGCCGTGCAGGCACGAATCCGACGCAGCGAAGCCGCCAGTGGTATGAGCGTCGGGCCCGAGGTGGCAGCGGAAAGTAACGACGAGGGACATGCGAATGCCGCGCTCCAACACAGCGGCAGTATTCGGCTCGAGCTCGGCGACGACACAGGCGCTCTGGTATTGACCGTCGAGTTAGCGCAGGCGCGTCCGGTGAGCAGCAAGGCATTGCAGGATGGTCGGTTCGCCGGTCACCACCGGCTGTACGATCTGCAGTGGAGCCCAATCGACGGTATTGATGCTCAACCGCTCCGTTCCTTCACTTCTCGTGGTACGGGTGGCCGGCGGATCGTCGTCTTAGGCTCGACGCAGGCCGATGTGCCTTCGCCGGAAGGCTCGCGTCCAAAAGATCACTGGGACAAGCTTTATCCGGGGTTTGTGGAGAGCTGCCCGAATATGACCGCGCTGAGCGAGGCTGCCGGGGACGATGTTCCGGATGTGCTGGTGTGGTTTGCCGACAACTCGCCCGAGGAAAGTAGGGCATTGTCGGCAAATGCCGTGCACCGACGTGTGAACATGGTGCTGCCGACGGTTCGCTCATGGTTGTCTCTGCCCGCGGCCGATGCGCGACTGGTTGTGGTGACGCGCAATGGGGCCGGTCTGCCGGGAGAAGACCCGGATCTGGCCGCTGCGGCGACGTGGGGTTTTCTGCGGAGCGCGCAGTCGGAGCATCCCGGCCGAATTGTGTTGGTGGACACCGACATCTACGGCGATGTGACGCCCGAGCTGATATCGGCTGTTCTCGATGCCGACGAACCGCAGCTGGTGGTGCGCGTGGGTGCGCTACTCGCGCCACAGTTGACCCGTCGCGACGCGCAGCCGGACGGGTCGGGTATCGCGATCGGCTCCGGCGCGGTGTTGATCACCGGCGGTACCAGCGGGTTGGGTGCGCTCGTGGCCCGGCACCTCGCCGAGAGGTACGGCGCGCGGAATCTGGTGTTGGTGTCCCGGCGCGGTGAGCGCGCCGAAGGCGTCGCCGAACTCGTTGCCGAGCTGGCCGAACTCGGGGCTCGGACCCGGGTGGTGGCCTGCGATGTGAGTGATCGCGCCGCCGTGGCGTCGATGCTCGACGATCTCTGCGACGGTCCCGCACTGACTGCCGTGGTGCACGCGGCGGGTGTGCTGGCCGACGGTACCGTGGACACGCTCACCCCCGAGCAGATCGACGGGGTTCTCGCACCGAAAGTCGATGCGGCGCTGCATCTGCACGAGCTCACGCTCGATCGCGACTTGTCGGCGTTCGTCATGTTCTCCTCGGTCGCGGCGATCCTCGGATCGCCGGGTCAGGGTAACTATGCGGCGGCGAACTCGGTGCTGGACGCGTTGGCGCGCCGCCGTGTCAACGCGGGTCTGCCCGCGGTTTCGGTGGCGTGGGGTCCGTGGAACCAGGCCGGCGGGATGACGGCCGATTTGGGTGAAGCGAGCTTGGAACGGTTGTCGCGTACTGGTTTTCGACCGTTGACCGAGGTCGACGGTCTCGCGTTGTTCGACCTGGCGGTTGGCGCGAATACGCCGTTCGTCGCCGCGGTCGACTTCGATATGGCGTCGTTGTCGGTCCAGGCGCGGGCTGGCCTGTTGTCAGGTCTGTTGCAGTCGTTGGTGCCGGCGCCGCGGCGCGCCGACAGTGGTGGTGGGGATCTGGCGCGGCGGTTGGCTTCGGCGTCGCCGGAGAAGTACGACGCGATCGTTGTCGACTTCGTGCGCGATCAGGTGGCCGCGGTGTTGGGTCATGCCTCCGGCGCGTTGATCGATGCCGAGAAGCCGTTCAGCGAACTGGGTTTCGATTCGTTGGGTTCGGTGGAGTTCCGCAACCGGCTCACCAAAGCCACGGCGCTGCAGCTTCCGTCGACCCTCGCCTTCGACTATCCGACCGCGACGGCACTGGCCCGCTACCTGCGCTCCCGCGTCGAGGGCGCAAACGCGAATACACTCGCCGCGCATACCCCGCGCCGGGTGCACACCGATGAGCCGATCGCGATCGTGGGTATGGCCTGCCGGTACCCCGGCGGTGTCGAGTCTGCGGACGATCTGTGGGATCTGGTGGTGTCGGGAACGGATGCCATCAGCGAGTTCCCGACCGATCGCGGCTGGGACCTGAACCGCCTGATTCACCCCGATCCGGAGAACCCGGGTACATCCTACGCCCGGGAGGGCGGTTTCCTGACGAACGCCGCCGATTTCGACGCGGCCTTTTTCGGGATCGGTCCTCGTGAGGCGATCGCGATGGATCCGCAGCAGCGGTTGCTGTTGGAGGTGTCATGGGAGGCGTTGGAGCATGCCGGGATCGATCCGACGTCATTGCGGGGCAGCGATACCGGTGTCTACACCGGTGTGATGTATCAGGACTACGACGCCGTGACGCGGCAGGGTGGGTCCGAGGTCGAGGGGTATGTCGCGACCGGTGCCGCGGGGAGCGTGGTGTCCGGACGAGTGGCGTACGCATTGGGTTTGGAAGGGCCGGCGATGACGGTGGATACGGCGTGTTCGTCGTCGCTGGTGGCGTTGCATGTGGCGTGCCAGGCGCTGCGCCGAGGAGAGAGCTCGCTCGCATTGGTGGGTGGTGCGACGGTGATGGCGACCCCGATGGTGTTCGTGGAGTTTTCTCGGCAGCGTGGTTTGGCTCCGGATGGGCGGTGCAAGGCGTTTTCGGCGTCGGCCGACGGGGTGGCCTGGTCCGAAGGTGCGGCGGTGTTGGTAGTGGAACGGCTCTCGGACGCACGGCGACTAGGCCACAACGTGTTGGCGGTGGTGCGTGGCAGCGCGGTCAATCAGGACGGCGCGAGCAATGGTTTGACCGCGCCGAACGGCCCCTCGCAGGAACGGGTGATCGCGGCGGCATTGGCCGACGCCGGGTTGCGCGCGGTGGACGTAGACGCGGTAGAGGCGCACGGAACGGGTACGGCGTTGGGGGATCCGATCGAGGCGCAGGCGTTGATCGCCGCCTACGGACAGGATCGACCGGATCGACCGCTGCGCATCGGCGCGCTCAAGTCCAACATCGGTCACACGCAGGCAGCCTCCGGTGTGGGTGGGATGATCAAAATGGTGCAGGCATTGCAGCACCAGATGCTGCCGAAGACGCTGCATGTCGATGCATTGTCGCCGCATGTGGATTGGTCGGCGGGGTCGGTGCGGGTGTTGACCGATGCCCAGCCGTGGCCCGCCGGCGACACCGTGCGGCGTGTGGGGGTGTCGTCGTTCGGGATCAGCGGCACCAACGCGCATGTGATCCTCGAGGAAGCGCCGCCGACGCCTTCTGCCCGGGTCGTTTGGGAGCGTGGCGGTGGCGAACCCGCCGCCGTAGGGCCGGATATCGATGTCGCCGTGGTGCCGTGGGTGGTGTCGGCGAAGTCGGAGGAGGCGTTGCGAGGCCAAGCGGATCGGTTGCGGGCATGGTTGGCTGATCGTGCGGATGTGGACCTCTGGGCAGTGGCGCGGTCGTTGCTGGACTCGCGGGCAGTGCTGGATCGGCGGGGTGTTGTCATCGGGCGTGACCGGCGGGAGTTGCTCGCCGGACTGGAGGCTCTGGCCAATCCTTCACTGGGATCGGCTTCCCTGGATGCAAGTACTCCAGGGCAGGCGTCGTTGGTGGTCGACGGCGTTGCGGGTACGGGAGAAACGGTCTTCCTGTTCACCGGTCAAGGCGCACAAAGGGTGGGCATGGGTGCGGGCCTGTACCAGGCGTTTTCGGTGTTTGCGGCGGCATTGGACGAGGTGTGCGCGGAGTTCGATCGGCATCTGGGCGAGGCTCACTCGTCCTCCGACCACGATCCCTCAGAGAGTTCCGCACTGGCCCACCCGTCCACCGACCACCCCTCGAAGAGCTTCGCGCTGTCGTTGAAGGAGGTGATGTTCACCGATCCGGAGGGGGTGTTGGATCGGACGGAGTGGACGCAGCAGGCGTTGTTCGCGTTCGAGGTGGCGATGTTCCGGTTGCTGGAGTCGTTCGGTGTGGCACCCGATGTCGTGGCGGGGCATTCGATTGGTGAGTTGGTCGCGGCATACGTGGCGGGGGTGTGGTCGCTCGCGGATGTGTGTGTGCTGGTGGCGGCGCGGGGCCGGTTGATGGGTGCGCTGCCCACAGGTGGGGCGATGCTCGCCGCCGCCGTGGCGGAGACAGAAATGGCGGAGGTGATTGCCGAGTACGACGGTCGGGTGTCGGTTGCGGCGGTGAACGGGCCGGAGTCGGTGGTGATCTCCGGCGACGCCGACGTCGTCGACGAGGTGGAGCGGACGTTGGCGGCGCAGCACCGTGAAACCACGCGGCTGCGGGTTTCGCACGCGTTCCATTCGGTGTCGATGGAGCCCATGCTCGACGAGTTCCGTTCTGTGGCTGAGAGATTGACGTATCGGAAGCCGCTGATGCCGATCGTGTCGAACATGTCGGGTGAGCAGGCCGGTGACGAGGTCTGTGATCCTGAGTACTGGGTGGCGCAGGTTCGTGGTTGCGTGCGGTTCGCTCCTGGCGTGGACACGCTGGTCGAGGCTGGTGTGCGCACGTTCGTGGAGGTGGGGCCGGACGCAGTACTCGCCGCGATGACTCGCGAATGCCTGGCCGAACATGCGGACCGGCAGGCGACGTCTACGGTGATGGCGTCGTCGCGGCGATCGATCGACGAGTCGGTGCAGTTCCTCCTGTGCCTGGCGCAGGCCCAAGCGGTGGGACTACCGGTGGACTTGCGGCGCTTGTTCGCCGGGCGCGGCAAGGATCGGGTGGCGTTGCCCACCTATGCGTTCCAGCACCGACGGTACTGGCTGCAGCCGCCGTCCGGCATCGTGACCGGCACGTTCGGGCATCCTCTGCTGGCCACCGCAGTGCCGCTCGCGGGTAGAGACGAGTGGCTGTTCACGGGCCGGCTCTCGGTGCGGACTCATCCGTGGATCGCTGACCATGCGGTGTTCGGCTCGGTGTTGTTGCCGGGGACGGCCTTCGCGGAATTGGCGTTGAGCGCGGGGGCGCGACTACACGTCGACGTCATCGAGGAACTGCTGCTGGAAGCCCCGCTGATGCTCGTCGGCGGAGCCGAGGTCGACCTGCAGTTGAGTGTTGCGGCACCCGACGGCGAGGGCCGGCGCGCATTCGCGATCTACTCCCGCCCCGCCGCCGACGGGGACTCGGCCGACGAGCACCCGTGGGTGCGGCACGCAGCCGGTGTCCTCACCCCGACTGCCGATATCGCCCCGATATGGAGCGAGCAGACCTGGCCTCCTCCCGGGGCGGAGCCGTCGAACGACGCGTCCCTCTACAATCGCCTTGCGCAGCGGGGTTTCGACTACGGCCCGGCGTTCCAGGGCGTCACCGCCATGTGGACCCGCGGCGAGCAGATCTTCGCAGACGTCTCACTCGACGAATCGGCGAGCGGTTCGGCATCCGCATTCGGCATCCATCCCGCACTGCTGGACGCCTGTCTGCACGTGGCGGTCGATGGTCTGGCCGGCGACCTACCCGCGGGACAGTTGCTGTTGCCTTTCTCGTTCGCGGGAGTTCGGCTGTGGCGTTCCGGCGTCGGGGCGGTGCGTGCACGGGTGGTCCGGGACGGCAGCGGGCAGGTCGGGATCGATGTTGTCGATGACACCGGCTCGGTCGTGTTGGCCATCGATGCGGTTACCGCGCGTCCGGTCGACGTCGAAGCTCTGAAGGTGGCAAGTAGGGCTCACCGCTCGTTGCCGCTGCACCTGCGATGGGTCTGCTCGGAGCTGCCTGCCCCGGCGTCCGTCGGTGTGATGGCGACATTGGGGTCGGCGAGGGTGGCCGGGGTCGACCGGCACTATTGCGACGTTGCGGAATTGGCTGCGGCCGAAGAAATTCCGGAGCTGGTTGTCTGGTCGCTTGCCGACGACCTCGCCGTGGTCGACACTGTCGACGGGGATGGGCGGATCGGTGACGCTTCCTCCGGTGGGCGTGCTGCAGCGATTCGGGCTTCGGTTCACGCAGTCTGGGAGATCCTGCGGTCGTGGTTGTCGAGCGAGCGGCTGGAGGATTCTCGTTTGGTGGTGGCGACCCGCGGGGCGACGGGCGTGGCGGGTGAGTCGGTCGACTTGGCTGCTGCCGCGGTGGCCGGCATGGTCCGCACCGCCCAATCGGAGCACCCGGGTCGGATTGTGCTGCTGGACCACGAGGGCATTTTGGACGCTGACGTGGTGCGCAGTGCCATCGCATCGGATCAGGGGCAGATGGCGGTACGTGATTCCCGGATGTTCGTACCGCGACTGTCCGGCGATGCTCCCACCCGAGAACCGCAGTCCGACCCGGATGCGAAGTTCGGGAACGGCACGGTATTGATTACCGGTGGCACCAGTGGTTTGGGTGCGGTGATGGCCCGGCATCTGGTTGCCGTGCATGGTGTGGAGCACCTGTTGTTGGTGTCACGTCGGGGTGAAACGGCGGCGGGTGTCGCGGAGCTGGTGGCCGAATTAACCGACATGGGAGCCGAAATCCGTGTTGCCGCATGCGATGTCGGTGACCGCGCGAGTGTGGCAGCCGTGCTCGATACGATCGGGGCCGAGTATCCGTTGACGGCGGTGATCCATTCCGCGGGTGTCCTCGATGACGCCACGCTCGAGAAGCTGACTGCGGAGCAGATCGACCGTGTGCTCGCGCCCAAGGTCGACGGCGCGCTGCACCTGAACGACCTGACCCGCGGGCACGACCTGGCGGCGTTCATCATGTTCTCCTCCGTGGCGTCGACATTCGGCGCGCCAGGCCAGGGCAACTATGCGGCGGCGAACTCGTTCCTCGACGGGCTCGCACACGCTCGCCGCGCCCAGGGGCTGCCGGGGTTGTCGGTGGCGTGGGGCCCCTGGCGCCAGGAAGCGGGTATGTCAGGCACGATGGCTCGGGGCTCCCTGGCCCGGCTGGAGCGACTGGGCCTAGAGGTCATCGGCGATGACGATGGAGTTGTGCTGTTCGACGCCGCAATCGCCGCGGACGAACCCGTGGCCGTCTGCGCCGAATTCGACAAGCCGATGCTGGCGGCCCACGCCCGAGCCGGGCTGCTGCCCGAGGTACTCAGCAGCCTGGTGGCGGCACGGGCGCGGCGCGCGGCGCGCGGTGTGGCGGCCGGCGGCCAGCTGGCTGGGCGGCTCGCCGCCGCGCGGGAGGACCAACGGGATGTGGTGGTGCTCGGATTCGTGCGGGAACATGCCGCGGCTGTGCTCGGACACCCGTCTGCCGCGGCTATCGAACCCGACGCCCAGTTCAACGAACTGGGATTCGATTCGCTCGGTAGTGTCGAGCTGCGGAATCGGCTCGCCGAGGCGACTGGTATGAAACTGCCGTCGTCGCTGGTGTTCAGCTATCCGACTATTACCGCAGTGGCGAAATATTTGCGTTCGCGTTGGGAGGCCACCGCGACCGTGTCGATGGTCGATGACCCGATCGACTCACTGCGGCGGCTGTTGGCGGCCAAGTCGTCTGCCGATGAGAAGGAGCGGTTGATCGAGCGGATCCGTTCGACGCTGGCCGAGGCCGTGGCCGAACGTGAATCCCCGACTCGCAGCGTTCGCGTGGCCGTCGAGGCGGCGGACAGTGCTGATGAGCTTCTTGCTCTTATCGACCGAGAGATTAAGTAGATGATCGATTCCGAGGGGTGGGCGACGCGCAGAGCGGCCGCCCCTCCTGGAACGAATCATGCTTCGGAACTGCGGAGATGGGCTCGTCGACGCCATCGGCGGCCACGCCGGCAGTCGGTTCCTGCGCATGCTCGGCGGTGCCCTGTGCCCGGTGTTCTTCGGCGACTACGACGACGAAGAGACCGCGAAGCTTGGCGCCACGGTCTCGGCATCCAGGTCCGTTCGAGCGGTGCACAGCTCGCTGAATTGGGTCGGTTACTCGACGCGGGCACGCTGTGCGTCGCGATCGACACCACGTTCCCGCTCGCGGACGCCAGGGCGGCGCACGAACGCGCCGCACGAGGGCATATCCAAGGCAAGATCGTGCTCACGGTCGCTTAGCGACCACAGCGCCGTCGCCGCACAACTCATTGCGGGAGGGCGGTTTTCGGGTCTTTCCGGCGTCGATGCCGCGGGCTACCCGGTTGGCGCGAAGCGCACGGACAGGGCCTGCACCCCGGCCGGGGCATTCCAGATGAGATCGACACCCTCTATCTCGGATCCCGCACCGCACGCGGAATCACCGAACAGGTATGCCCGGTCGCTGGTTCCGTTCTCGAAACGCACTGTGGCATTCTGCAATTGGATACAGTCGCCGCTGTCCGGCCGCTCGATCGACAAGATCTCTCCCGCCACAGTGACGTAGGAGGCCCGCCCGATGGCCGCCTGCGCGGTACCGGGCAGCAGTGCGAGCAGTGCGAGCAGTGCGACGCCCGCACCGGCGCCCTTGCCGAATTCACTTGGGAATCCCATGATTTCCCTCTCCCGGCCGCCGCCCGGCCGACTACACTGATCTATCCCGTTATAGCGTTTGTCAAATATCTTGGGAGACAACGGCAGTCAACAGTATGACTGATGGGCGGATCGCTTGCGGTATGGACCACCTGTCTGGGCCATAACTGGCCGGGCCAGGTGCGGGCGCGCCGAACTGGTTGCCGCGGTCGGTGGCGAACAGACCGCGATAATCATGTACGACACCGACACCGACACCGACACCGACACCGACACCGACACCGACACCGACACCGACACCGACACCGACACCGACACCGTTCCGGTCGCAGGTGCATAGCAGCATCTTGCGCTGGACGTCCGATCAGCGGTCGGCGAGCGGCTCGGGCATGTCGTAACTACTCGGACCGGAGGTGCCCCTGGTCGCCGGGATGCCTGCAGTGGATTGCCGAGGACTCGGGTGCGGTGAAGTATCCTTCGGCGTTCACGGCGAGCGACAGGGCCGAGGCCAGCAGGTTCGAGGAGATGCCCAGTCCATGTAGTTCGCGACAAGGTGTCGATTGCGGATCGCGCTGGACGGCGAGGATGACATGTTCCTCGCCGACCCAGGAGTGTCTGCTGGTACAGGCAATATCGGTGGCACGCGGCAGGATGTGGTCGAGCCGCAGGGTTCGGGTCGGTTTCGGCGCTGCCATGGTGGCGCTTCAACTCAGTCGGGCAGTGTTACGCCGCGGGTTTCGGGTGCGGCGCGGACCAGGCCGATGCCCAGCACGAATACCAGCGCGGTTGCGCTCAAAGGGATGGTGAGAGATCCGGTTTCGTGGATGCCATAGCCGATGAGGAACGTGCCGGCGGCGGCGAACCAGCGAGAGAACGTGGTGGTGAAGGCGAATGCGGTGGCGCGCATCCGAGTGGGGTATTGCTCGGGCAGCCAGATAGTGAAGACCGCGAAGTGCGCCAGGAAGCGGAAGGCGTTCCATTCCCACAAGTTGGTGGCGAGGCCTGCCAGTGCGGTGAATACGCCGTAGATCAGGATGGACAGCGTCATCGCGGGTTTGCGGCCGAAGCGGTCGGCGATCGGGCCCCAGATTGCCGAGCAACCCCAGCCGACGAGGAACAGGGCGGCGCTGATCTGGCCGTACCAGCCGATGTTGGCGGCCGTGGGTTCGATGCCGGCGCGTGGCAGCAGGGCGGTCATGGTCGGGGCGAGGACGAGTCCGAAGACGGTCCAGTTGAATCCGTCCATGGCCCAGCCGCCGAAAGAGCCCCAGAAGGCGCGGCGCTGGGTGGAGGTGAGCCGGACGGGGTGGTCTGCGGTGGTGGTCGTCTGTATGGGATCGTCGTCGATCTGCACTGTATTCTCGATTCGCAGGTGGAACTGGAGACAGCCCTGGGGCGCAGGGACATTCGGTAAGGTGCCGGGTCAGCTCACGGTGTCGGTGCGGACCGGAAACTCGCCCAGCCGGTAGCGCATCGCGTCATGATCGGCGGCGGGGCCGGTGGGCTGTTCGCGCAGGGGGGCGAACACGTTGTCGATCGCCCATTCGGCCGCGCGCACCGCAGCGGGCGGATTGGCAGCGATGTCGGCGGTGGCGCTGTCGAGGCGGTCGATGGGAAAGGCAAGGGGCGCCAGTCCTGCCGTAACGGCCTGCGTGCCATCGACGACATCGAGCAGTTCACCGACGAACGTGCCCGCGAGCAGGCACAGCGCCAGCGCTGCTACGCCATAGATGATCATTGTCTTCTCCTGACTTAGAGGGGTCGGGCCTGCCGATCCGATTGCCCTCGAATCACGCACCCACGCCGGCGAACAGGTCGGCGTAGCGCTTGCGCAGTTCGGCTTTCTGCACCTTCCCCATGACGTTGCGGGGCAGCGCCTCGATGATGCGCACCGCACGTGGCTGTTTGAACCGGGCGAGGTCGCTGGCGATGAAGTCCAGCAGCTCCCCGGCTCGCGGGTGCCGTCCCGGTGCCGCGACGACAACGGCCACCACTGTCTCGCCGAAGTCTGGATGCGGGACCCCGATCACGGCGGACTCGGGCACCGCGGGGTGTGTGTCGAGCAGTTCCTCGATTTCCTTGGGATAGATGTTGTAGCCCCCGGAAATGACGAGGTCCTTGTCCCGGCCGACGATGGACAGGTAGCCGTCGGCATCGATGCGGCCCAGGTCACCGGTGATGAAGTAGGCGTCCGCACGAAATTCCGCGGCAGTCTTCTCGGGCATCTGCCAATAGCCGGCGAAGACATTGGGGCCGCGGACTTCGACGATGCCCACCTCGCCGTCGGGCAGTGCGTGTCCGGTCTCACGGTCCACCACCCGAATCTCGATGCCGGGCAACGGCTTGCCTCGAACGCATCTTGCGGGAATGCGAGGACCATGCGACGACCGGCGACGCCGACAGCTACTACTATGCCAATGCCGCGTTCCACGGCGTCGTCTATGACTCCTGCGGCAACGAATATCTACGGCAGCAGGTCCATTCGCTCAAACGAGCCCTGCAGCCGTACCGGCGGCTGCAGCTGCGGGTGCCCGATCGCATGCGACGTTCCATGGCCGAACATCGTGAGATCGCGGACGCCATCGCCGCCGGCGACGCCGAGGCCGCGGAGAACGCTGCCCGCGACCACGTGCTCGTTCAGGTCAAGGAGTTCAGCCAGCTGGTACGGACGTGGCGACAACTCAGCGGGTCGGAACGCAACGGGCGGTGAGTCGAATCGGTCCGCCCAAGTGATTCCACCACCGGGCACGGGCCGGACATCGAAGCGTGTGCGCCGCATAGATCCATGACGAGGACGGCAAGGCAACTGCGCTGCACGGCGGCGCTGGGGTGCGGTGCGGGGTTGTTCACCGGGTGTTCGTTTGTCTAAGCGATAGATATTCGTCAATATCGATGCATGTCTAAGTCGCAGTTGCCGGTGACCCCGGTCGAGGCATGCAGGCCAGGATCACGGGTGCGTGAGCCCCTGCCGGTCGAAGCCGCGGTGGAGTTGGCGGCGGTATTCAAGGCCTTGTCGGATCCGGTGCGGTTGCGGTTGCTGAGCTCTATCGCGTCCCGGGCCGGGCAGGAAGAATGCGTGTGCGACCTGTCCGAAGGCATCGACCTGACCCAGCCGACGACCTCCCACCACCTGAAGGTGCTGCGCGAGGCCGGGTTGCTGACCAGCGAACGCCGCGCTTCCTGGGTGTACTACCAGGTCGTCCCGCAGGCACTGCAGCGCCTTGGCGTTCACCGCGGCGGGCAACAACTTCGAACTGGCCATCGCGGTCGCGATCGCCACCTATGGCGCGACCTCCGGACAGGCACTCGCCGGGGTCGTCGGGCCACTGATCGAGGTCCCAGTTCTGGTGGGCGCTGGTGTATGTCTCTCTCGCCCTGCGTAACCGGTTCCGCGACGGAGCTGCCCTGGACGGGGCCTTGCTGCGATGAGCACGCCGACGGTGCGCCGAACTCGACATCCCGTCTTTCTGAAAGGTTGTCCCCGTATGACCAGTAAGCCCAGCGTGTTGTTCGTCTGCGTCCACAACGCCGGCCGTTCCCAGATGGCCGCCGCATTCCTGGCCCACCTCGCCCGAGGCGCGATCGAAGTTCGCTCCGCCGGCAGCGCACCCGCCGAATCGATCAATCCGGCAGCGGTGGCGGCGATGGGTGAGGTCGGGATCGATATCGCCGGCCAGTCGCCGAAGGTGCTGACCTTCGACGCCGTGGAGTCCTCCGATGTGGTCATCACCATGGGATGTGGCGACACCTGCCCGGTGTTCCCCGGCGTCAGCTACCGCGACTGGGATCTCCAGGACCCGGCCGGCAAGGGTGTCGAGGCCGTGCGCCCGATTCGTGACGAGATCCAGGCCCGGGTCGAGGCGCTCATCGCCGAGCTGCTGCCCGCCCACGCCTGAACCGGCCGGCGTCGACGCCAATTCGGCCTCGAGCTTCTGCCGCTCACGTCCGATTTCTGTGATCCGGCTCCTGATCCTGGCTCGTGGCATGCAGCCGTCCGCTGCCAGGATCAGGTTGGTCTATAGGTGACGCATCAGCGGAGCGGTGTCGAAGTGAGTCGAGGAAGGCCCCGCTGCGCGGTGCCACCGCCGCTACCGATGCACACGCTCTTCATCTCACCAGCTCCAGCCCGGTTAGTCGAACCTGGCTTCACATGATCGGCACTCGATGCAACCGAGCCCGGCACGCTGTGCGTGTCCGGGCTCAGTCACCGGCGCTAGAAGCTGCCCCAGCCACCCCAGCCGGGTGGGTTCCACCAATTCCACCAGCCGGGATTCCATCCCCAGCCACCGCCGCCGTGACCCCAGCCACCGCCGCCGTGACCCCAGCCACCGCCGCCGTGACCCCAGCCACCGCCGCCGTGACCCCAGCCACCGCCGCCGTGACCCCAGCCACCGCCGCCGTGACCCCCACCGGGTTTGTCGACGAGTTGGGTTGCAGACGGGGGCGTCGTTGCGTGTGCGGTAGGCGCTTGCGCCGCGGCTGCGGCGAACGGAATCGCGGCTGCTGCGGCTATACCGGCGGCGGCCGCCAACCGGCCGAACTTCGTGTGTGAATTCTTTTTCTCGGTCATGATAGGGCTCCAGATACTGTCCCGACCTGCTCAAATTCTACGCGGTTTCGCCGCACTCCAGAAGTGTCCGCGTAGACCCATTTATAATGCCCGCCACATTCCCCACCGTTGTCCAATCCGAAAATGCTCGCGTACTCCGTGGCGGAGGGAGCCGGTGGCGAAGGTCGCAAAAGGGTGCGACGAACGAGCATTGACGGAGCGGACCGGACCCAAGGTCAGGACCAATTGGGCTAACCCAACACGCTGGCCGAAAGCGCACTGATGGAGGACTAGCTATATAGGTGGAACCGCTGTGTCGCAACGTGACCCGATTGTTGTCGGGTTCTGGGGAACCAGTTCGACCGAGCGCCCGGTGCGGTCAGTTCTCTTGAGATTCCGAGCACCTTGGCGATCTGGGTGGGGACCCGGCGACGTACGCGAGGCGTTGCGCGTACGTGCAGCCCAGCACGGCCGCAGTACCGAGGTGGAAGTGCGGGCGATCCTCATCGAGACCGTCACGCCCGCGGCGCAGGTGAAGTTCGGGACACTGCTGGCCGAGATCGGCCGCGAGGTCGAACTCACCTGCAGCGTGGCTTGGCTTGGCTTTATTTCATGGTGGCGAGGTTGTGCCAGAGGTTTTCGAGGCTGTCGGTGCCGCCGAACAGTGTGGTGAAGTTGGTGGAGTCGATGAGTACGATGTCGCCGGCACGTGGGCCGGTGGGTGGTATCCAGATCAGCGCGTTGAACTCCGTGTTACCGGCCGCGGTAAAGGGGTGGGGCCGGGTGGGGTCGACGCGTTGGCGGCCCAGGACACGTAGCGAGTCGCTTTCGGGCGCGGTGAGTTCGTAGTGCGGCAGATGGGGGTGGAAGTTGAGTGTGGTGACGTTGTCCAGCAGCCGGGGTGCGTCCAGATCGCGGAACCCGGTCAGGGGGGCGATCTCACCGGTGCCGTCGACGACCGCGGGACGTAGCCCCCATTTGTTGTGCACCGGTATGTCGAGCGCTTTCATCAGCGAGCGCGTGTACTGGCCGAATCGCTGCTGACGAGGCACCAGGCGGTCGCCGTGATGCGCGTATTCGGTTTGTCGCTGCGTGTAGTCGTCGGTGAAGCCGACGTCGTGGTGCGGCGCCAACAGCAGGCAGGTGCCTTCCCGTTGCAGCCACACCTGGATCGCGGCGCTTTCTTCGGGTGCGGCTTCCTGCTCGGACAGGACGTGATCGAGTCCGAACACCATCAGCGTGTCGGTGTCGGCCAGGATCCGCTCGTCGATCGGCAAGGTGTAGCCGGCCTGGTCGATACGTTGGAACACTGCGACCGGATGCCCGGTCACCGCACCGGCCAGCTGCTGAAACGCCAGCGTGGAGCGATGGAACAGCTCGAGTGTGCCGGCAATGCCTTGCAGAAAGTGCTCCGCGTCGTACTCGGGAATCTCGTAGCTCGGCCACAGTACGTTGCGGACTTCGGTCATCGTGGAGAAGCGGTTATACATTTCGGCGGGATCGCGTTGAGACTCCCACGGATAGCTCCACGTCCAATAAATGCTGATCCGCCGTCGCCCATCGTGCCTGCGTGAGACGTGGCTCTGGTTGTAGGTGCGAGCCGGAGACCGGGTGCTCATGCCCTCACCCTCGACTGCCGAGCGTGGCCAGGTATCGCAGGGCGCTGATACCCGGCAGGAAGAAGTACGCACCGCCCCTGAGCGTGGTGAACGCCGGCAGGCCCTGGCACACCTTACGGATGGGTCGCTGGGGGATCGTGAACTCCAGGGCACCGTCCTGGGTACCGCAGATGGGGTCGCGTTCATTGCCGAGTTCGTGGAAAGTCTTGTCGTTGATCCAGACGTTTTGGGCGAACTCGAACTGACGGACCAGGCTGGCGCAGATGATGAACGCGGCAATGCCTCGGTCCACCCCGTCATCGGGAGCGCCCTCGGGCAGGGCCGGCCCGTAAGTAGCGCCGCGGCGAATCATCCTTCGGCGGTTCATGTTGACCGCAGTGTCACGTGGGTTGAGTCGCCGCACGTGCGAGCCCAGCGGCACTGCGTAGCCATGCGGGTCCATCTCCTTGTAGTTGAAGTCATTGTTGCGCATGGGATCGGCACCCAGCTGTGGATCATCACGGTCAGGGGCCAGCGCCAAGGGGGCGCCGCTGGGCCAGCGGCCCATGAATTTCGCGGCGAGTAACTGCTGCTCGTCCGGGGTGTCGGCATGCGCTCGCAGATAATCTCGAAACGCCCCAACGTGTTCTTGCAGTCGCCGGTAGGCCATGTAGCTGCCGTTGCGGGACAAAACCTCCGGCTGCGGCAGCCCGTGGGGTGGCCCCTCCTCGTCGGGGTAGCCCAGGATGAATTCACCGGGTTTCAACGGTGCACCCGAGCCCGGCGTCGGTTCTTCGCCGGATCCTTCGATCACCGGCTGGGACAACCGGTCTCGGAACCCGAAGTGGTCATGGGCGTAGTCGAAGGGCGGCGTCGCGTTCAAATCCAAGAACGACAACACCCGCACACCCGGGCAGCGCGCTACGAGCCTGTGGTGTTCGGCGGTGCACCGCCGGTGTTCGACATCGGTGCGGGCGAACAAGATCGCGATGGCGTGCAGGTCATCACCGGCCAGCCCACCCACCCAGTTATCGGGATGATCAGCGCCGGTGTCACCCAAAATGTCGGCGCGGGCGGCCATGCCTTCACCGAACTCGTCAGGGAAACTGGAAAGCGCTTCCTCCGACACCCCCAAAGCCCGCAGCCCCCGCCAGGTGAAGGCCAGCGTGATCCAGCGCTGGGAGCTGTCCATCGTGGCGCGCGCGTCCGCAGCCGACTGAACCCGGTCCAGCAACGCGGTCAACCATACCCGGCCCCCGGCGGGATCACCGAAGGACACGAACTCATACCGGCCGGTCAACGCCGGGGTCCGAGTCAGCAGGATGTGCTGTATATCGTCGAGTTCGAGCATTGATCACTGCATCTGATCGAGCATGTCGGAGAACGCCGCCTCGAGCCGCAACGCCTTTTTGATCTTGTCAGCGGTGACGTACGGGTACTCGCCGTACTCGAGGAAGCTCGGAAATTGATGTTCGCGGACGAATTTCACGAACGCCTCCGGGTTATCCTTCCAATCCTCGGGAAACCCTTCGAGATTGGTGAAAACCGTGGTGATACCGGTCTGGCCGAAGAGTGCCACGGCATCCTCGGTGTACTTGTCGAAATCGGTGTCGAAGATGCCCTGATATTGGAAATGCAATCCCGATCCGACATCGAACAACACCCACCGCAGATAATGCAGCCGCAGCGGCGCCAGCACATCCGGACAACCCGCCACCGCATCCTCTATCTGCTTGCCGTACGCGCGAATAACGTCTTCTCGACCCGGCTTCACCTTCGCGATGATCGAGAAACCATAGCAGGCCGGCGTCCGTGGATAAATCGGCCCATACCTACCCCGCTCCAGCTCGAAATAGCCTTCCTCAGGGATGGCCATCGCCGCCGGCTTACTCCAGTCACGATCGGTCGTCGACATGGCTCCACCTTCCTCACCACCGTAGGAAACCGGACGCTGATCAGCCTACGCTTCCGAGCATATTGCCGCAGCGGCATGAGCGGACAATGCATGCGGTGACATCGACCGAAGTCGACAGATGACACTCGCTGTTCAGCACCTCATGGAAGCTGTCAACCGGGAATCGGCTCGGCCAACGTATATCGGCTGGTCATGTGGACCGACTCCTCTTCGACTGGACGTCTTGTGATATCGGCACGCTGCCGTGACCCATTCAAGTATGTTCAGTTTGCTGTGTGCGCTGGAAAAGCGCGAGGCGGAAACGAGCGACGCTCGAATATCCGGACTACCAGTGGACCGCCGAAGCGCGAAAATCCCCGTGTCAACCCGTCGGATCTATCATCCCGGCACAACCTGCTCAGATTTGGCAGGATGATGCCATGTCAACGCCTCGGCAACACACCGACCATGCCTCGACTTTTCGCCGCCTGGCTACGCCGAGAGCCGCCGCACTAGCCGGAGTCTTATTCGCGGCGTTGTTCGGAACAACGTTGATCCTGATACGCATCGAAATACCAGAAGGCGTCGCGGATTCGACTCGGTCGATGAACGAAGGCCAACAGACCGCGATCACGACAGCGACCGTGCTGATGCCCATCGCGGGCATCAGCTTCCTGTGGTTCATCGGCGTAGTACGCGACGGATTCGGGCGCTACGAAGACCGGTTCTTCTTGTCGGTGTTCCTCGGCAGCGGGTTGCTGTTCCTGGCGATGATGTTCGTCGCCACCGCCACCGCCGGAGCTCTGGTGGCAAGCAACACCGGGGTCGTCGACGAGGTCGCCCGCGGCGAGGTCGTCGACTTCGGCATGAAGGTCGTGTTTTCGGCGACCCAGACCTATGCGCTTCGAATGGCCGCCGTATTCATGATCTCGTTGGCGACAATTTGGTTGAAGACCAGGTTGATGCCCCGTTGGCTTGCCGGCCTCAGCTATCTGCTTGCGTTGACCCTGCTTATCGGGAGCAACGTCAGCATGTGGGTCACGCTGGTGTTTCCCGCCTGGGTGCTGGTAGTCAGCGGTCTTATACTGGCCCGCTCGAGATTCTTCGACAACCAGACAACAGCCGACTCCGCGTGATCCTCGATCTCCTGTTCTTCGCCATCGCACTGGTCATCGCCGTGACACGCCGACCCACAGCCTCCGCAACCCACAGGCGCCTAGCCGGCAGGTAGTTTGGCGGGCATGGAGCGGTAGGCGTGCAGGTTTATCAGGGGGTAGGGGATCGGCGGGCCGTCCAAGCGCAGATCCGGGTACCGCTCGAAGAGGGCTCGCAGCGAGACGGCGCCTTCCATGCGGGCAAGCCTGGCTCCCAGACAGCTGTGTATCCCGCCGCTGAACGAGACGTGTTCCGCGGCGT
The DNA here is from genome assembly GCF_045207455.1 of Nocardia sp. NBC_00881. Classification (NCBI taxonomy): domain Bacteria; kingdom Bacillati; phylum Actinomycetota; class Actinomycetes; order Mycobacteriales; family Nocardiaceae; genus Nocardia; species Nocardia sp. NBC_00881. Next base: position 3,944,917 of record NZ_CP108798.1, on the reverse strand, counting down.
TGGCTCTGGTCACATCGAAACGTTCGGGATCGGGGAAGACGGCGGGGTCGTGGTTGGCTCCCGCCAACGACAACAGGACGAGGGAACCGGATTTGATGTGCTGATCAGCGATGTCGACGTCACAGTTCGCGAGCCGGCCCGTCATCCGCACGGGACAGTCGTAGCGCAGGATTTCCTCGACCGCGCCCGGCCACAGCTCCGGCTGCGCCGCAAGCAGGTCCAGCTGCTCCGGATGGCTTGTCAGCAGTGCGATTCCGTTGCCTAGCATGTTCACCGTCGTCAAGAACCCGGCGTCCAGCAGCAGGGCCGCGTTGGCCACCTGCTCACGGCGGGTGAGCTCGCCACCCGTCACAAGCATGCTGAGCACGTCGTCGCCCGGCTCGGCGGTGAGCTCATCGAAGTGATGGTCGAAATACCGTTTGACCTCGGCCAGGTCTTCGATGGCATGGCGGTAAGTGGTCCATGTCAGGCCTCGTTCGAGCAGCGGCGCACCGGTGTCTCCCCACTTCAGTAGGGTCGAATGCATGTCGGCCGGCAACCCGAGAACCTCGGCGATGATCGCGACGGGCAACTGCGCGGAGAAGTCGCCGATCAGATCCGGTCGCGGCTTCGATTCCAGGCGTTCGAGCAGGTCATCGGTCACTTCGACAACCCGCTCCTCCAGTGTGGCGATCGCCTTCGGGCTGAATACCTGCCTGACCAGGCGTCGGTACCGGGTGTGATCCGGGGGATCGGTCACGAGCATCGAGGGCGGTTCCCCGAGGTTGGGAAGTCCCGGATCCGTCTTGGCCAGCACCCAGCGGAGCAGCTTCGGCATGGCCGGATGGTTGGGCGAGACCACGCCGAAGCGACGGTCACGCAGGATGAGTCGACACAGTTCGTGGTCCGCGGTCACCCATGCACCCGACATCCGGGGTATCCGGCCACGCTGCCGGATCTCCTCGATGTAGCGCGACGAGCCGAGCAAGCGATCCTGACCGAAGGCAATCTGCCCAAGAGGATCGCCGCGACGCGCCGACCACAGCAGATAAGACCGCAGCAAGCCATGCAGGAGCAGCCAACGAATCCACGCACGAGTAAACATTGTCACCTCCTATTCCGACCTTTTTCCCATGATAGAGAGCCGCTATGGTGGAGCATCGCTGTGCGAGTGGAGCGGAAGTGTCCGGTGAGGACGAGTCCGATGGCGCGTAGCGCGTCGGGGTCGGTCATCCGTACGTGCTGGGCGGGGATGTGGTGTTCGGTGATACGGCCGGTGATGTAGTCGTTCCATGCGAGAGCGGGAGAGGGACTGTCGTCGGTGTGGTCGGTGGCGCTGAAGTAGATCAGGTCACCGTCGAAGAGTGCCGGCCGGTGGTTCCAGGTGAGGTCGACGAGCCGGGTGTAGTCGCGGTGCAGGGTCGCGAGGTGCTCGGGGGTCACGGCGGTGAAGAGTCCGCCTTGCCGGCGCAGCAGCTCGCTTGCCGCCTCGAAGGTCAGCTCGGCGGGGCTGTCCGGAACGGGGAGACGGCCGAACTCGGCGAGCATCTCCCCGATGGTGGGTGTGGGAGCGCGGGTGGTGTGGGCGGTGACGACGCGGGTGTCCATCATGGCGAGGGTGGTGACGGGGTCGCCGTCGTTGCGGAGTTGGATGGCGATGGTGTGTGCGATGGTGCCGCCGAGGGAGTAGCCGAGCAGGTGGTAGGGGCCGTGGGGCTGGACCGATCGGATCTCGCGCACGTAGCGGGCGGCGAGTTGGTCGAGTGTGTCGAACCGCGCGGTGGGGTCGGTCAACGCGGGGGATTGCAGTCCGTGGACGGGTCGGTCGGGATCGAGGTGTTGCACGAGTCCGCTGAAACCCCACGCCAGTCCGACGGCTGGGTGGATGCAGAACAGTGGTGGTTCGGTGCCGGCGGCGCGTAGTGGCAGCATGACGGTGAGCGCGTCGCCAGGGTCGTGTTCTTCGAGGCCGTGGAGGCGAGTTTCGATGCGGTGGGCCAGTGATTGTGGTGTCGGATCGGTGAAGATCCACTGCATCGGCACGGTGACACCGGTCGATTCCTCTAATCGCACTACCAGTTGGGTGGCGGTCAGCGAGTTGCCGCCGAGGGTGAAGAAGCCGTCGTCGAGGCCGGTTCGTTCGATGCCGAGGGTTTGGGTGAAGGCGTCGCAGACGGTGGCCTCGAGTGGGGTGGACGGCGACCGGAACGGGGTGGAGCGCTCCTCAGGGCTGGGTAGGGCTTTGTAGTCGAGTTTGCCGGTGGCGGTGCGGGGTAGGCGGTCCAGCACCATGATCGAGGACGGGATCATGTGGGTGGGTAGTCGGGATGCGAGGTGGGTGATCAGTGTGGTGGTGTCGGGTGTGGTGTGTGGGGCGGGTACGACGTAGCCGGTGAGTTGGTTGGTGCCGTTGGGTTGGGTGTGGACGGTGACTGCGGCGTGGGTGATGTCGGGGTGGCTGCGTAGCGCGGTTTCGATCTCGCCGGGTTCGACGCGGTTGCCCTGGATTTTGAGTTGTCGGTCACTGCGGCCTTCGTATCGCAGTGTTCGGTCGGCGGTCCAGGTGACCACGTCGCCGGTGCGATACATTCGTGTCCCGGGGGGCCCGTAGGGATCGGGGATGAATCGGGCCGCGGTCATTGTGGGGTGTTTGTGGTAGCCGCGGGCCAGGCCAGGTCCCGACAGGTAGAGTTCGCCGGCTACTGCTGGTGGGACAGGGCGCAGTCTGCGGTCGAGTACGACGGCGGTGAATCCGCGGACCGGGCCGCCGATTGTCATGGGGCTGTCGGTGATCGTGGTCAGGGGAGCGTCGGCGCAGCTGGTGATCGTGGTTTCGGTAGCCCCGTAGCAGTTGATCACGGTGCGGCCTGGTGTCCATTGTCTTGCCAGGTCTGGTGGGCATGTCTCGCCGCCGAGGATCAGGGTGTCGAGGGCGTGGAGCAGTTCGTCGGGGTGCATCGATGCGAGCACCGTCGGGGTCATCGCGGCATGGGTGACATGTTCAGCGTTGATCAACTCGGCTAGTTCGGCGCCGGCGACTACTGGTGCGGGGGCGAGGATCAGTGTGGCTGCGGCGGCGGCGGCGCTGAGCCATTCCAGGATCGAGACGTCGAAGCTCGGTGCGGCGGCGGCCAGCATTCGGGAGGTCGGGGTGAGGCCGAACCGTTCCCGTATGTCGGCGGCCAGGTTCGCTATCCCGGTGTGGGTGACCACGACCCCTTTGGGGGTCCCGGTAGAGCCGGAGGTGTAGATCAGGTAGGCCGGGTGCTGTGGTCGTAGCGTGGTTGTTCGTTCCGAATCGGTGACCGCGGTGGCCGACGCCGACGCTGTCGCCGCGGCGAAGGAGGGGTCGTCCAGGACCAGCCATCCGATGGCGTGCGGTAGCTGGTGTCGATGCGGTGCCATGGTCAGCCCGACAGCGGCACCGGAATCGGTCAGAATGCCGCTGATCCGGTCGTGTGGCTGGGTGGGGTCGATCTGAACGAACGCACCGCCGGCCTTGGCGACCGCCCAGACGGCGATCACGGCCTGGATGGAGCGCGGCAACGCCACGGCCACCAACGATTCCGGTCCTATCCCGGTGTTGATCAGTACTCGTGCCCACCGGTTCGAGGTTTCCTCGAGTTCGCGGTAGGACAGCCGCACACCGTCGCAGACCACCGCTTCCGTGTCCGGCCTCGCCGCGGCCGTCAACACCTGCGGCAACACCGACATGGTCTCGCCGGGCCGCCCGTGAACGGGTACCAGCGTGGCTCGCTCGACCGGCGACAGCAGCTGTAGTCGGGTCAGGGGCAGCTCGACGTGTTCGGCGATGGTGTCGAGCACGCGCAGCACGCGGTCGGCCAAGGCGTCGATCTGGTGTCGGGTGAACAGGTCTGGCAGGTATTTGAAGCTCAGGTGCAGTCGGGTGTCGAGGTGGGCGATCAACCCGAGCGGGTAGTGCGCGGCGTCGCGTCCGTGCATGCCGAGAACGTGCATTCCGGCGATGTCGGTGTCTTCGGACAGCCCGGACCGATCGATCGGGTAGGACTCGAACACCGTGACGGTGTCGAACATCGCGCCCGGACCAGCCACCTGTTGGATCCGGCCGAGTCCGAGGTGGTGGTAGTCGAGCAGTGTGGCTTGCTCGGTGTGGATTCGTGCCAGCAGTTGGGCCAGGGTTTCACGATGGTCGAGTCGGACCCGCACGGGCACGGTGTTGACGAACAGCCCGATCATCGATTCGATGCCGGAGATCTGTGGGGGGCGCCCGGAGACGGTGGTGCCGAAAACCACGTCCTCACGGGCCGTCACGGTGGCGAGCACGATCGCCCAAGCGGCTTCGATGAGGGTGTTGAGAGTGGTCTCTTGCCGGTGGGCCACCGCGACAAGGCCCGCGGTGCGGTATTCGCTCAACTGCACCCGGACTTCACGCGCGGCGGTGGTGTACTGGCGGCCGCGGTCGGCGGGCGCCAGTAGAGTCGGCTCCGTGATGCCCTCGAGTGCCCGCGCCCACGCGGCCTGCGCCGCGTCCTGATCCTGGGCTTTCAGCCACGCCAGGTAGTCGCGGTAGGGACGCACCGGGGCCAGGACCGTGGGGTCGCTGTCGCTGACGTAGAGGGTCAGCAGTTCCCGGATCAGCAGTGGGGTGGACCAGCCGTCGATCAGGAGGTGATGCATGCTCAACACCAGCCGATGCTGCTGGGGTGCGGTCCTGATCAGTGTCAGTCGCAGCAGCGGCGCCGCGGTCACGTCGAACCGAGCGCGGCGGTCGGTGTCCATGAGCTGTTCGAGCGCGGCCGCGGTGTCGTCACACTCGGCCAGATCGATCCGGAGCAACGGCACCTCGACGCGCTGATGCACCACCTGCACCGCTTCGCCGGCGCCGGCGCGCACGAACGCGGTCCGCAGGTTCGGGTGCCGTCCGACCAGAGCCTGCGCGGCGCGGCGTAACCGGTCGGCGTCCACGCGACCGCCGAGTTCCATACACAGTTGCACTATGTAGGCATCGAGGGTGCCGTCGGCGAGCTGGGCGTGGAACAGCAACCCTGTCTGCAGCGGCGTCAGCGGCCAAATATCGTCCACTGTCGGGTATCGGGTCTCGAGCCGATCGATCGCCTCCTGGTCGAGATCGACGAGGCCGAGATCGGAGGGTGTCAGCCCACCGATTCCGGGTCGGGACGCGTGGGCGGCCAGAGCAGTCACCGCCTCGCGCCACAATTCCGCGAGTTCGGTGACCTCGGCGCAGGTGAGCAGTCCGGTCGGGTAGTCCCAGGAGGCAGTGAGGGCAGGCCCGTCGGATGTGCCGGTGGTGACCGCGTTGATATTGAGCACGGCTGCTACGGACGCGTCGGGGTTCTGGACGCCGCCGCCGTCGGTGTCGCCGCCGGCGGGCATCCACCCACTCTCACGCAACGTCGCGGGGATGGTGTCGAACCGACCGAGATAGTTGAAACTCACTTGCGGGTCGGGCAGCGCTGCCAGGATACGAGCGGTATCGGCGTTGAGGTAGCGCAGCAACCCATAGCCGATCCCGTGGTCGGGGACCTGCCGGAGTTGTTCTTTGACCGTTTTGATGACCTTCCCGGCGGCCGTCCCAGCGGCGAAAGCGTCGTCGATGTCGATATCGGACAGGTCGAGCCGCACGGGATAGATGGTGGTGAACCATCCCACGGTGCGGGTGAGGTCGGCACCGGGGAGAAGCGTCTCGTGGCGGCCGTGGCTTTCGAGGGTGAGCAGTGTCTCGGCGAGGGTGTGGCCATGGCGGCGCCGCCACCGAGTCAGCGCCAAAGCGAGCCCAGCGATGAGGGCGTCGTCCACGTTGCCGTGGAACGCCCGGGGCAGGGTGGTCAATACAGCGCGGGTCACCGCAGTAGGTAGCGTCACCTCGACCGTGGCGACGGTGGCCTGCACATCCACAGCCGGGTCGATGGGGCGGGCACCGATCGGTGGATCGGCGGCGTCGAGTGTGGAGCGCCACCAGTCGAGTTCGCCCGCGCTCGCGGCGGCGGTGTGCAGAGCATGCGCCCACCGTCGCATCGAGGTCCCGATCGGCGCGAGCCGCGGTGGTTGCCCCGCACTCACCTGAGCCCATGCCACAGCGAGGTCGGGAACAAGGATCCGCCACGACACACCGTCGGTTACCAGGTGATGCGCGGCGACGAGCAGCCGTCCCGGCTGTCCTGGCCAGTCGAACCAGACCAGTTGCAGCATGACTCCCGCGGCGGGGTCGAGGCGCTCGGCTGCCGCGTTCGCCTCGGCGTCGGCGATCGCGGCGAAGGCGCTGCTGTCGGGTTCCGCATCCACCGACACGCGCCGGATCAGTCCGGCAGCGGATTGTCCGGTCGGGCGCACCTGCAGCGCCCAGCCCGAGGGATGCGTGGGTTCGGGGTGTAGTCGGGCCCGCAGCATATCGTGGTGATCGATCACCGCTTGGACGGTCGCGTCGATTCCGGTGGTGTCGATACCGGTCGGCAGAGTAAGCAGCACCCACTGGCACAGACGGTCGAATCCGCCGCGCTCGAACATCCAACACATGATCGGCGTCAGCGGTACCGGCCCCACACCGCCGCCAGGCAGCTCCGTCGCAACAGCGGCCGCCGCGGCGCTGTCGCGGACGGCGATCGCGGCCAGCCCGGCGACGGTTTTGCGTTCGAACACCTCGCGCACGGAGAACACCACACCCGCTGCCCTGGCGCGGGTCACCAACTGGATCGACATGATGCTGTCACCGCCCAAGGCGAAGAACGAGTCATCCACTCCCACTTCGTCGAGTCCGAGTACCTGCGCGAACAGTCCAGCCAGCACACTGTCCACCTCGGTGGCCGGCGCCCGGAATTCGGCTCGGCTCGCGGTGAAGTCGGGCTCAGGTAGCGCGGCGCGGTCGAGTTTGCCGTTTTCCGTCAGCGGCAGCGCATCGAGCACCATCACGGTCGCGGGCACCATGTGCGGGGCCAACCGCCCCCCGGCGAACGCGAGGACCGCAGCCGTCTCGAGGTCTGCGCCGGGCTCGGGCACCACGTACCCGATCAACCGGTTGCCGGCGCAGCCCTGGTGCACGGTCGCCACCGCACCGGCCACACCCGGGTAGGCCAGCAGACCCGATTCGACCTCGCCGAGCTCGATGCGGAAACCACGAACCTTGACCTGGAAATCCGCCCTGCCCACATAGTCCAGCGTCACGCCACCTTCGGGTAGCCGCCGCCACCGCACCAGGTCACCCGTCCGATACATGCGCTGCCCCGGGCCTGCGAACGGGGCGGCGACGAACCGCGACGCTGTCAAACCCCTCCGGTTGCGATAACCACGAGCCAGACCAGGACCCGCCAGATACAACTCCCCCACGACCCCAACCGGCACCGGCCGCAACCACGCGTCGAGCACGACCTGCCCACCCCCCCGAATCGGCCCGCCGATCGTCACCGCCGTCGATGGGGCCAGCGCCGCACTGATATTCGTCATGATGGTGGTCTCGGTCGGACCATATCCGTTGTGGAACGCTCGGCCTGGCGCCCACTGTTCGACCAATCCCGGCGGGCAGGCTTCGCCGCCGGCGACGAGCACCCGCAGGCTATCCAGGCCGGTCGGGTCAACCGACGCCAGCGCCGACGGGGTCATGAAGGCGTGCGACACCCGCTGCTCGATCAGCAAGCGCCGCAGCTCTTCTCCGCCGTATACGGTTGTCGGCGCGATCACCAGGGTTGCCGTGGCCTCGGTCGCCATCAACTGTTCGAGCATGGCCGCGTCGAAGCTCGGTGACGCGAAGTGCAGGATCCGCGCCGACGGCGCTACCGCGTACCGGTCACGTTGCTCGGCAGCGAAGTTCGCCAGTCCGGTATGGGTGATGATCGCGCCCTTGGGACGCCCGGTGGAGCCGGAGGTGTAGATGACGTACGCCGGGTGGGCTACGTGCAGCGGTACTTTCCGTTCAGCTGGCGTGATGGCGGCCACGGAGGTGGTGGTGAGTTCGGCTCGTATCTCGGGGGCGTCGAGTACGAGCCAGTCGATCGTGCCGGGCAGTTCTGCCACTGTCGTCGATACCGTGATGCCGACCTGCGCACCGGAATCGGTCATCATGAACGTGATCCGGTCGGCGGGGTAGTTGGGGTCGATTGGTACGAACGCTGCCCCCGACTTCGCCACCGCCCATACCGCTAGTACCGACTCGACCGACCGCGGCAACCCCACCGCGACACTTGTTTCCGGTCCCATGCCCCGGCTGATCAGCAATCGTGCCAATCGATTCGATTCCGCATCCAGCTTGCCGTAGGTCCACTGCCGTTCCCCGCAGACGACCGCGACTGCTTCTGGGTTCTGCTGCGCGGTCGTGGTCAACATTTCTGCCAGTACCTGCCCTGGCACAGCCCGATCGCCCGATACTGGTGTCAATTGCTGGTATTCGGCTGGGGAGAGGAGATTCAGCCGAGCTAGCGGCAGGTCCGGGTCGGTGGTGGTGGCACTGATCACGCGTAGGACCCTGTGCAGGGTCGTTTCTATCGTGTTGTGGTCGAAGAGTTCGGGTAGGTATTTGATTTTGAGGTGTAGCCGGGTGTCGAGATGGGCGATCACTCCTAGCGGGTAGTGCGCGGCGTCGGCGCCGGTGACATCGACTACCCGCATGCCGGCGATGTCGGTGTCGGCGGTCAGTCCACCGCGATCGACCGGGTAGGACTCGAACACTGTCATGGTGTCGAACATCGCTCCAGGTCCGGCCACGCGTTGGATGTCGGTCAGTCCTAGGTGGTGGTGATCGAGTAGCGCGGCCTGTTCGGTTTGGATCCGGTCGAGTAGCTGGCCCAGGGTCTGGGTGGGGTCGAGGCGGACGCGCACCGGTAGTGTGTTGATGAACAGTCCGATCATCGATTCGATGCCCGGGATTTGTGGGGGCCGTCCGGAGACCATTGTCCCGAATGTGACGTCTTTCCGGGATGTCAAGGTGCCCAGCACGATCGCCCATGCCATTTGGATCACGGTGTTGAGGGTGATTCCACGCGTGCGTGCGAGGTTTGTCAGGGTCGTGGTTTGTTCCTCGGTCAGTTCGCTGATTACTTCGCGTGATTCGGTGTATCGGCGGGCGGGATCGGTGGGGGCGATCAGGGTGGGTTCGTCGGCGCCGTCGAACGCGCGGGCCCAGGTGTCGAGCGAGGCAGCCGGGTCTTGCCCGAGGGTCCAGGCCAAGAAGTCTCGGTAGGGACGGGTTCGGGGCAGTATCGCGGTGTCGCTGTCGGTGGCGTAGAGCACCAGCAACTCTTTTATCAGCAGTGGTGTCGACCAGCCGTCCAGCAGCAGGTGGTGATTGGTCAGGACCAGCCGGTAGTGCTGGGGCCCCATGGTGACCAACATCCAGCGCAGCAGCGGGGCGCGAGCCGGGTCGAACCGGGTCGTGCGGTCGGTGGCCATCAGGCGATCCCACTCGCGGTTGCGCGCATCCTCATCCAGCCCGGACAGGTCGGGTTCCGACCAGGGAGCCTGGATGTCGTCGCAGACCACCTGCACCAGTCCGGCGTCGGCGGCGCCGGTGTTGGTGTTGGTGTCGGTGATGAATGCGGTGCGCAGATTCGCATGCCGGTCCAGGAGCACCTGCCCGGCTCGGCGCAGCCGGTCGGGGTCGAGGTGTCCGTGGAGTTCGAGGACCAGCTGAACCAGGTAGGCGTCTACCGAGTCTTCGGACACCAGCGCATGGAATAGCAACCCTTTCTGTAACGGAGTCAACGGCCAGACGTCGCTCAAACTCGGATACCTGTGCTCGAGCCGCTCGATCTCGGGCTGTGCGAGCTTGACCAGGTCCAGATCCGACGGTGTCCGTCCTCCCGCTCCGGGGTGGCGGGTATGTGTCGCCAACGCGGTCAACACCCGGCACCACGAGTCCGCTATCTGGCGCACCTCATCACCGGTGAGTATCCCCGCGGGATACGACCAGATTGCCCGTAACCGCGGCCGGCCCCGTTCTTCGCGGGTGAGGGCAGAGATGTCGAGGACCGCCGATATCGGCATATCGGGGTTCTGCGTTCCGGCCAGCTCGCCGCCAGCGAGGTCGCTGTCGTCGTGGACCGGCATCCATCCGACCGCCGGTATCGGTTCGGGAGTCCCCGCGAAGACGCGACCGAGGTAGTTGAATCCGATCTGCGGTGTCGGCAGCTTCGCGAGTATCGGTGCGGTTTCCTCGTTGAGATACCGCAACAAGCCGTAGCCGATCCCATGGTCGGGGACAGCGAGGAGCTGTTCCTTGACGGATTTGACCGCTGCCCCGATAGCCGGCCCACCCGCGCACGCGTCCTCGAGATCGATGCCCGACAGATCCAGGCGCATCGGAAAACCCGTGGAGAACCAGCCGACTGTCCGGGTCAAATCCGAGCCGGGGACCGTACCTTCCTCGCGGCCGTGCCCTTCGAGGCCGATCACCACGTGCTCGGGGGGGCCGCTGGAGGCGGCTGTCGCATGCTCGCGCTGCCACGTGGTCACCGCCACCGCGAGCGCGGTCAGTAGCCCGTCACCCACACTGCCGTGGAACATTTCGGGAACTGTTGTCAGCAGTGCCTGGGTTACCTCGGGGGAAACGTCGACCTCGACCGTGCGGGCGGTGGCAGCCACGTCGATCGTGGGGTCCAGCGGTCGTGACCCGATCACCGGATCGTCTCCGAGGGTCATTGTTTGCCACAATTCGAGTTCGGTGGTCCGTTGCGGGTGTTGGGCTGCCTCGACCAGCCCGTGCGCCCACCGGCGCATCGAGGTCCCGACCGGGGCCAGATCAGGTGCCTGGCCGGACTGTATCCGCGCCCAGGCGACCGCGAGATCGGGCACCAGCACCCGCCAGGACACCCCGTCGATCGATGAATGATGCACCAGCACCAGCACCCGGCCCGGCGCCGCGGTGTCCACCGGATCGAACCAGACCACCTGCACCACGATCCCGGCGCCCGGATCGAGCCGGTCGGCAGCGGCATCCAGCTCCGCCGCCGCCGACGTATGGAACTCGACGCTTCCGGGCCTGTCATCCATTGCTACCTGGTGGATGAGGTCGTCGGCTCGAACCGTCCCGACCGGCAGGACCTCCCACATCCAGGTCCCATCGGCGGCCGGGCGCAGCCGCGCGCGCAGCATGTCGTGCCGATCGAGCACTGCCTGCACCGTGGCCGCCAGCCTCTGCCGGTCGATCCCCGCCGGCAGCCCCAACATCACTGCCTGCGAGAAGCGCCCGAACCCCGACTCCGCCCGCTCGAGCAGCCATCGCATGATCGGTGTCAGCGGTATCGGCCCCACACCCCCGCCAGGCAGTTCCGGGAGAAGTGGGGTCGCTGCGGCGCTGTCGTCGCGGACGGCGATCTGAGCCAGCCCGGCAACCGTTTTCCGCTCGAACACCTCGCGCGCGGAGAACACCACACCCGCTGCCCTGGCCCGAGTCACCAACTGGATCGACATGATGCTGTCACCGCCCAGGGCGAAGAACGAGTCGTCGAGGCCGATGGTGTTGGTTCCCAGTACGTCGGCGAATGCGGTGGCGATGGTGTGTTCGAGGGGTGTTCGGGGTGGCCGGAAGGGTGTGTTGTCGGTGTACACCGGTTCCGGTAGTGCTTTACGGTCGAGTTTCCCCACGGGTGTGAGGGGAATGTGGTCGAGCACCATGATCACGGTGGGGATCATGTAGGACGGCAACCGGTGAGTCAGGTGCTCGATCAAGGTGGCGGTATCGACGCAGTGACCGGGTGCGGGCAGGACATAAGACACCAATGACTGAATTCCCGAATCCGATCGAGTTCCCGAATCTGATGGGGTTCCCGAATCTGAGGGGGTTCCGGGATCGTGGTGGTGGCTGATGGTGGTGGCGAAACCGACGGTGTCGTGAGCGGTGAGTGTCGCGTCGATCTCACCGAGCTCGATACGCAAACCACGGATTTTGACTTGGAAGTCCGAGCGGCCCAAATGCTGGATCGTTCCTTGCGGTGTCCAACAGACCACGTCCGCGGTGCGATACATGCGCGCACCCGGTATCCACGGGCACGCGATGAAACGTTCCGCTGTCAGCCCCGGCCGGTGATGGTACCCACGCGCCAGCACAGGACCCGCGATATACAACTCACCCGCCACACCCACCGGCACCGGCTGCAGCCGCTGATCCAACACCCACTCCCGGACACCACGAATCGGGCCACCGATCGTCACCGACTCACCCGCCACCAACCCGGCGCTCAGTGTCGCGGTGATGGTGGTCTCGGTGGGGCCGTACTCGTTGAATATGGTGGGGCCGCCGCTCCAGCGCTCGACCAGCTCGGTGCCGTAGTCCTCGCCGCCGATGACCAAGTAGCCCACATCCGGTAGTGGCCAACGGGTGTGGTCGATGGTGGACAGTACCGAAGGGGTGATGAACAGGTGGCTGACATGCTCGCGGTCGAGCACTTCGCCGAGTTCGTCGCCGCCGTAGACGTCGCTGGGTGTGATGACCATGGTCGCGCCCGCGCAGAGCGCCGACAGCAATTCCAGTACCGACACATCGAAGCTCGGTGAAGCTAGATGCACAATACGAGAACCGGATTCGATGCTCATGGTATCCCGGTGTTCGGTGGCGCAGTTACGCAGTCCGTGGTGGGTGACCGCGACGCCTTTGGGTAGTCCGGTCGATCCGGAGGTGTAGATGACGTAGGCGATGTCCTCGACGTGCAGCGGGCGTACCCGATCACTATCGGTGACCGGGCGGTCGCTGGTGTCGTGGAGGTTGCTGGTGTCGTGGAGGTTGCTGGTGTCGTGGAGGTTATCGAGGGTCAGCCAGTTGATGGTGTCGGGTAGTTGCGGGTGGTGGGTGGTGGTCAGACCGATGACTGCCTGCGAGTCGGTCGTCATGTGGGTGATGCGTTCGGTGGGGTAGGTCGGGTCGATGGGTAGGAACGCAGCCCCTGTTTTGGCGATCGCCCATACCGCGAGTACGGATTCGGGGGAGCGTGGTATGCCGATGGCGACGACGTCTTCGGGACCGATACCTCGCCCGATGAGCGAGCGAGCCACTCGATTCGAACGCTCATCCAGTTCCCGGTAGGACAGAGGTTGCCCGTTGAACACGATCGCGGTGGCGTCGGGGTCGCGTGTGGCTGCTGTGGTCAGCAGATCGGCCAGTGTGGCGGGTGCGGTAGAGGGCGGGCCGGCACGGGTCAGCAGATCGGTTCGTTCCCCCGGCTCGAGTACCTCGATCATCCCGACCGCAATCATGGGATCAGCGGCTACCGATTCCAGGATCCGCATCCACCGGCGTGTGAAAGCATCGATCGTCGTAGCGTCGAACAGGTCCGTGGCATAGGTGACCGTCAAAGCCATCCCACCACTGTTGTGGTTGTCGGACAGGATGAATTGCAGGTCGAAGCGGGATGTTTCGGTGGGCAGATCCAGCACCGACACCTCGAGGTCGGGTAGTTCCAGGCTCACCTGCTCGAGGTTCTGGAATGCCAGCATCACCTGGAACAGTGGATGCCGCGACCGGGACCGCTGCGGGGCGAGCTGGTTCACCAGCTGCTCGAAGGGCAGCTCGGCGTGCCCGAAAGCCTCCAGGTCGACCTGCCGGATCCGGGCGAGCAGGTCGGTGAACGATTCACCCGGATCGATCTCGGTCCGCAGCACCAGGGTGTTGACGAACATGCCGATCACATCATCGAGTACCGCTTCACCGCGCCCGGCGATCGGTGTCCCGATCGGGATATCGGTAGTGGCACTCAACCGGGCCAGCAAAACAGCCAACGCGGCGTGGACCACCATGAACAAAGACGAACTATGTTGATGAGCATAGTTTTCCAACGCCCGAACCAACGCCGCATCCACTGTGTAATCGGTGCTGGCACCCCGATTCGACGCCACTACCGGACGCGGCCTGTCGGTCGGCACACGAAGTTCTTCGGTAACTCCGTTCAACGTTTCGGTCCAATACCGCATCTGTCGGGCACCAAACGATTCCGGGTCATCGAGTGAGCCGAGAGTGGCTTGCTGCCACAGGGCGTAGTCCGCGTACTGCACCGGCAGTGGCGTCCACGACGGGGCCTGTCCACAGATCCGTGCGGCGTACGCAGTCGTCACATCACGGGCCAGCGGTGTCATCGAGAAGCCGTCCGCGGCGATGTGGTGCACCACCACAGCCAACACGTATTCGGGTTCCTCACCACCGGTGACACCGAACAATCGAGCACGCACCGGCGCCTCGACACGCACATCGAAACCTTCGGTGACGAACTCGGTGACCGCGGCGATCAACCGGTCCGGCGCGACAACCTCGACCGTCAGCTCCCGATCTACCTCCTCGACGGGTTCGATCAGCTGGATCAGCGTCCCATCATGATCGGGGTACCGCGTCCGCAAAGACTCGTGCCTGCCCAGCACATCGACCATCGCCGATCCCAAAGCATCGACATTCAACTCGCCACGCAACCGAATGACGATCGGCATATTGTATGCCCCCGCACTGGTGTCGTACTGGTTGAGGAACCACATCCGTTGCTGGGCCGGAGCCAACGGCACCAGATCAGGGCGTGGCCCCGCGACCAGGGGTGGGCGTTGCCGCCCGGTACCGGCACCGGGCTCTACACGCGACGCGATCTGCGCTACCGTGGGCGCCTCGAACACCAACTGAACCCCCACCTCGGTATCCAGCGCGGCCCCGAGCCGCGCAGCGAGACGGGTCGCCCCCAAACTGTCACCACCCAGGGTGAAGAAGGAGTCGTCGAGGCCGATGGTGTTGGTTCCCAGTACGTCGGCGAATGCGGTGGCGATGGTGTGTTCGAGGGGTGTTCGGGGTGGCCGGAAGGGTGTGTTGTCGGTGTACACCGGTTTCGGTAGTGCTTTACGGTCGAGTTTCCCCACGGGTGTGAGGGGAATGTGGTCGAGCACCATGATCACGGTGGGGATCATGTAGGACGGCAACCGGTGAGTCAGGTGCTCGATCAGGGTGGCGGTGTCGATGCAGTGACCGGGCGCGGGCAGGACATAAGACACCAATGACTGAATTCCCGAATCCGATCGGGTTCCCGAATCTGATGGGGTTCCCGAATCTGAGGGGGTTCCGGGATCGTGGTGGTGGCTGATGGTGGTGGCGAAACCGACGGTGTCGTGAGCGGTGAGTGTCGCGTCGATCTCGCCGAGCTCGATACGCAAACCACGGATTTTGATTTGGAAGTCGGATCGGCCCAAATGCTGGATCGTTCCTTGCGGTGTCCAACAGACCACGTCCGCGGTGCGATACATGCGCGCACCCGGTATCCACGGGCACGCGATGAAACGTTCCGCTGTCAGCCCCGGCCGGTGATGGTACCCACGCGCCAGCACAGGACCCGCGATATACAACTCACCCGCCACACCCACCGGTACCGGTTGCAGCCGCTGGTCCAACACCCACTCCCGGACACCACGAATCGGGCCACCGATCGTCACCGACTCACCCGCCACCAACGCAGCGCTCTGGTTGGCCATAATCGTGGCCTCGGTCGGGCCGTAAGCATTGAAGAACTCACGACCCTCGCCCATCCAGCGCCGCACCAGTTCCGGCGGGCAAACGTCACCGGCAGCAACGACAACTCGTAAGTGGTCGAGCCCGACCGGATCCACCGAAGCCAACGCCGCCGGCGTGACTACTGCGTGGGTCACCCGCTCGCGGCGCAGCAACTCGGCCAGCGCCGTGCCTCCGAAGGTGCCGGGCGCGACGATCACCATCGTGGCCCCGGCGCACGCGGCAAGCAGCAACTCCGAGACCGAGGCATCGAAGCTCGGCGACGCGAAATGCAGGGTCCGCGAAACCGCGGTCACCGCATAGCGTTCCCGGTGTTCGGAACTGAGCGCGGCCAACCCGGCATGCGTCACGGTGACGCCCTTGGGCACGCCCGTGGATCCGGAGGTATAGATCAGATAAGCCGGGTGCTGCGGTCGTAGCACGGTTGTGCGTTCGAGATCGGAGATCGGCTGGGCACTGAACTCTTCGTGGAGGTCGGCGAGGGTCAGCCAGTTGATGGTGTCGGGTAGTTGTGTGTGGTGGGTGGTGGTGGTCAGACCGATGGCTGCCTGCGAGTCGGTCGTCATGTGGGTGATGCGTTCGGTGGGGTAGGTCGGGTCGATGGGTAGGAACGCGGCCCCTGTTTTGGCGATCGCCCATACCGCGAGTACGGATTCGGGGGAGCGTGGTATGCCGATGGCGACGACGTCTTCGGGACCGATACCTCGCCTGATGAGCGAGCGAGCCACTCGATTCGAACGCTCATCCAGTTCCCGGTAGGACAGAGGTTGCCCGTTGAACACGATCGCGGTGGCGTCGGGGTCGCGTGTGGCTGCTGTGGTCAGCAGATCGGCCAGTGTGGCGGGTGCGGTAGAGGGTGGGCCGGCACGGGTCAGCAGATCGGTTCGCTCGCCCGGCTCGAGTACCTCGATCATCCCGACCGCAATCATGGGATCAGCGGCTACCGATTCCAGGATCCGCATCCACCGGCGTGTGAAAGCATCGATCGTCGTAGCGTCGAACAGGTCCGTGGCATAGGTGACCGTCAGAGTCATCCCACCGCCGTCGTGGCTGTCCGACAGCACAAACTGCAAGTCGAAGCGAGACACTTCGAGGCCGGGCGGATCGAACTCGACCTGTTCCAGGTTCTGGAATGCCAGCATCACCTGGAACAGTGGATGCCGCGACCGGGACCGCTGCGGGGCGAGCTGGTCCTCCAACTGCTCGAACGGAACGTCGGCGTGCCCGAAAGCCTCCAGGTCGACCTGCCGGATCCGGGCGAGCAGGTCGGTGAACGATTCACCCGGATCGATCTCGGTCCGCAGCACCAGGGTGTTGACGAACATGCCGATCACATCATCGAGTACCGCTTCACCGCGCCCGGCGATCGGTGTCCCGATCGGGATATCGGTAGTGGCACTCAACCGGGCCAGCAAAACAGCCAACGCGGCGTGGACCACCATGAACAGAGACGAACTATGTTGATGGGCAACCCTTTCCAACGCCCGAACCAACGCCGCGTCCAGCATGCGACTGGTGGCGGCACCCCGATTCGACGCCACTACCGGCCGCGGCCTGTCGGTCGGCAAACGAAGTTCCGCTGGGAGGTCCGCGAGCGTGGACCGCCAGAACGCCAGATCCTCGCGGCGGCTCCGGATCCGTGCGCCGTCGCGGGCGCTGTCGGGGTGGATCTGCCCGAGACCGGTGCCCGGTGCGGCGGCGGCGAACGCGTCGAGGAACTCCACAAATCTGGTGTGGTGCGCGGACAGTTCGGGGCCGGTGTAGAGATTGGGATTGGCCAAAAAGTGAAGGATTGTCCGTGGCGGGTCTCCGGTCTGATACAGATCGACCAGCAAATCCTCGACCGGCCCAGAGCTGAGGACATGGAACTCCCCGGTCATCGAACCGAACCGGATCTCCTGGGCGAAGAACATGACATTCACCATCGGGCCCGCGAAACGCCGCTTCCCGTTGCCTCCAGCGGCGGCACGAATATCGGTCAGGTCACACCGCTGGTGTCGCAACGCCCCCACCAGATCGGACTGCACCCGCCGCGCCAGGCTCGCGGCCGTGTCCTCGGTACCGAACGCGATCGGGAGCGGCGCGACGTTGACGAACACCCCTCCGGACCGCCGCAGCACGGCGGTCGTGCGACCAGACACTGGAATATTGACAACGACCTCGTCCCGGCCGGTCATCCGCGCCAGATAGCATCCGAATGCGGCGATCACCACCGCGGCAGGACTGGCGTCCAACACTTTCGCGGAATCCGCGATCCGCCCTACCGTCACCATCGACAGTTCGGAGATTGCTGCCACACTGTCCGCGCGCGGTGGCGCGTACCCGGTGACCAGGCTGGATCCTTCCTCGATGCCGGCGAGTCGGTTCACCCAATACGCCTTGTCGTTGGTGAACCGCTTCGACTCCCGATAGCCGCGGTCGGCCTCGTAAAGAGTGCGCAGGTCCGCTGCCCGGCTCGGCTCCGCTGTCCGGCCTTGCACCGCCGCCGTATACAGCGCCGCTATCCGATTCACTATCATCATCGCGGCGTAGCCATCCAATGCCACGTGATGGATCCTGCTGTACAACAGGAAATGCCGATCCCCGACCTGCACAATCGCCGATGCGACCAACCGGTCCCTGGTCATATCCAACGGTGCGGTGCACTCACGGCGCATCCACTGCAAGCCCGCCGCCATGGGATCCGGTTCACCACGCATGTCGATCACCGGCCCGGTCGACTCCAGCGCCGGGTCGAACAACTGATACGGCTCACCGTCGACCAGTACCAGCCGCAGATAACCGGACTGGAACTCGCGGCCCGCTTGAATCGTCGTCGCACGCAGCAGATCGACATCCAGATCCCCGCGCAACTCGATGTACAGCGCCTCACATATCGGCACATCCGGACTCAACTGCTGCGCCAGCCACAGCCCCCACTGCCCGGCAGATAACGGCACCGGCTGTATCGCTGACATGTCCAGCTCGGCATCTGCGCTCAATCTCCAGTCGGGATGCAACTGCTCACGCGAAAAGGTCATCACAACTCCTTCGCCCCGACCTACGCCCAATTCAAGCACAATGGTTTGTTTGCGTACACCTCGAGTTTGAAATTCAGACCGAAAGTTTCGAATTCGCAAAGGATATGGGCGGTGAGTTTCATTTCCGACGCAATCGTTCAGCAGCCGAATATTGTTAACAGCCCCGCATGATCAAAGGACTTCAGACCCTCCACTAGAGGACTGAATACCCTTGCTTCAACAACTAAATACCCTAGTGTGTCGGTCGTGGTGCCATCACCGGTCCGGGAGCTATGACACAACCATGAGACGGGGCAGCTCGGGCGTGGCCAGCCCATGCCGTGGAAGAGGCGCGCGCCCGGGGTCGGGGTAGGGGTAGGCGGCGCTGCGCAGGACTCCGGCACAGCGAACGGCACCTCTGTCCCCTTATCTTGATGCGCGCACGTCGATTGCAGCGGTAGCGATGCCCGTCGATCAGTTCGGAGACGGTGGCCTGCGATGCTTGGAACCGCGGGGTTCCATATGCCCATCGCTGTCCTGGATGATCCCGGCGACGATGCTCAGCGTGTCCTTGTCGGAAAGTTGACCATCATGCAGTGTTGACTTTCGAATCATATAGTGAATAGTATATGATCTGCACGTGTAGGCGGACGACCAGATGCGCCGATGGGGACATGGGCACGCTCTGTCCGACCGCGGACACTCGTGTGGCCCGGCCTCGTCCGCGGGTACACGTTCAGGGCCGCGCGGACGTGCGCGGAACAGTGCATGTGCCAATACTCGGGCGCGCGAGGGTTTCCGCACTGTCAGTGACACCAATATCAACGACGACCAAGCCGAACTCCGCGGCCGGTGACGGCTCGACGCAGTGCGCTGCGGTTCAAGAGGATCTGAGCTACATGACAACCCCGAAACGCCCCAGCTGGCTGGATTCTCCGCTGCTACCGAAGATCACGCGGTACGCCAGCAGGGCGCACGTGTGGATCTATCGTCGCACTCGCGGACGCATCGGCGGCCAATGGCGCGTCGGCGACGCATTCGGCATGCCCATGCCGACCTTGCTGCTCGAACACCGTGGACGTAAGTCCGGCAAGACCTTCGCGACACCGCTGCTCTACATCACCGACGGCCCCAACATCATCGTCGTCGCCTCGGCCGCTGGAGCGCCCGGGAACCCGCAGTGGTATTACAACCTGCTGGCCCATCCTGACACCTATATCGAGATCGGCGGCGCTCGCCGCGCGGTGGGCGCGGTCGAAGCCGACCCGCAGGAGCGAGCACGGCTATGGCCACGACTTGTAGCGGCCTACGCCGACTTCGACTCATACCAGAGCTGGACCGACCGGGAAATCCCCGTACTCATTCTCGAACAGCGCTGATGGAAGGACATTCGAATGAACGACAAGCTAGCGCAGCTCGCGTCGCACCCAGGTGGTAGTCGCAGTCGGCGGAGATTGCAGTGGACACTAGCGGCGATGGGGGCGATACCTGCGGCCAGCGCCTTGAACGAGATCGTTCGCGGTCCTCAGGGAGTGCCGGGCGGATCGCCGGATGTGGTGCCGACAGTGGATAGCGCTCTGCGATATGCCAATGTATTCAAATTCGCGGTGGGGCCGGTCATCTGGTCCCAGCTATCACGTGTCGAGCGATCGCCGGCCCTGACTTTCGCACTCTCGACCGTGTTCATAGGCGGCCTGGCCCGCCTGAGGTCATGGCAACAACGTGGGCGACCGCACCCCATCTCGGTGGCAGCGGTCGTGCTCGAAACCGCCGGAATGACGATCATGCTTGCCTGGCAGAGGCGCATTTCCTCGCGTTGAACGAGATCGGACACGAACGGCTCGTCGGGTACGGCTTCGATACGAGACGATCCCGTATGCGTGCCTTCCCTCATCGCGTGACGACGATCTTGCCGTTGGCGTGGCCCTGCTCGACGTACGCCATGGCCTCGAGTGTCTGATCGAACGGGAAGGTGCGGTCGAGCACCGGCCGAAGGGTGCCGTTGTCGTATAGCGCGGCCAGTTCGTGGAGTTGTGCGCCGTTGGCCTTCATGAAGAAGAATGAGTACCGCACTCCCTGCTTCTTCGCCTGCTTGCGGACCTTGCGGCTCAACAGCGCCATGACGGGTACGAGGAGCGGTTGACCGACTTGTGCGGCGAAGGCAGGGTCGGGCGGGCCGACTACGCTGATGGCGAGTCCGCCACGTTTGAGCACGGTCAAGGACTTTTCCAGATTGGTGCCGCCGAGCGAGTCCAGCGCGACGTCGTATCCGGTGAGTACCTCGGAGAAGTCCCTCTTGGTGAAGTCGATGACTTCGTCGGCGCCCAAGGTGCGGACCTTCTCGACGTCGTTGGTGCGGGCTGTGGTGGCGACGTAGGCGCCCAGATGCTTGGCGACCTGGATGACGGTCGAGCCGAAACCGCCCGCGCCGGCGTGGACAAGGACCCTCTGGCCTGGTTTGACGTGGGCAAGGTCGACGAGCGCCTGCCAGGCTGCCAGCGCGACGAGAGGTACGGCAGCGGCCTCGTCGAACGACAGGGACTGCGGCTTGAGTGCCACATCGTCCTCGTCGATCGCGATGAACTCGGCGAAGGAGCCGATCCGAAGGTCTCGCGGCCTGGCATACACCTCATCGCCGACCCTGAAGGCACGCACTTCCGCGCCGACCGCCGTCACGACACCAGAGACGTCGTGCCCCAGAATGAACGGGCGCTTGTACTTCAGCAGCTGCTTGAACTCGCCGTTGCGAACCATCTTGTCCAGCGGGTTGATGCTGGCCCCCCGGACCTGGACCAGAACGTCACGACGGCCCACGCTGGGGTTGGGAACGTCCGCGGCCCGTAGTCCGTCCTTGCCGTAGGACTCGACAATGAACGCCTTCATGTCACCTGCCTTCTCTTCTCTCGGGTGATTCGTGGTGTGGTGGTCTCGGAGCGAGAGCTCGCCCACTTGCCGACGGCATTGCGCGGAAGTTTGTCCACCATATGGATCGCGACCTGCAATCAGCACACCTCGGCATGGCCGATGAACCTAGAATAACGAAGTTATGAGAGTTGGTCAATCCGCGCTGTGCCGGGGTCGCCGACTGGCGATATCACTTCGGAGTGAGCTATTCGTTTCTTCAGGAAAGCAAGCGGAGAAGAACTGCGCGACTCGCTTCGATAATCGGTTTCTGGCCATATGCGCCCGGCAATCGACGGTACCTCTTTCTTCGCTCCGCCAAAGAAGCTTTGGGTCGAAGAAGGACGCGTGAAGGGCGAGGCCGAGGCCGTCATCAAGGTTGTGCGAGATATCGCAGCGGCCGGCCTCGCGTTCGATGCGAAGGGTCCTGATACGGGACCGGGCGCGCCTGCGGCAGGGCCGGCTCTCGAAGGCGTCCCGAGCTGTGGGCCGACCGGTACGGCCCGACCTCGCGGGTCCGGCTCGGTTCCGTGTCTGCACCGACAGAGCCGACGCCATCGGAACCTCCACGGTCGCATCAGCTTCGGCGGTGCTGGTCCGATGTCGGGAGTCGTGTCGTCCCCGCACGCGAGATAGCCTGCTATAGGAAATGGTAGTAGCGACTATACTTTGCTCATGAGTGGCTCACGGGTGTACGGGCAGAACTGTGGTTTGGCGCGCGCGCTTGATGTGCTGGGCGAGCGGTGGACGTTGTTGGTGATTCGTGAGCTGAACATGGGTCCACGGCGGTATAAAGACCTGGTCGAGACGTTGCCCGGGATGGGAACGAACTTGTTGGCCGCACGCTTGAAGACACTCGAGGCGGCGAAGGTGATTCGGCCGGTACTACTGCCGCCGCCTGCATCGGTACGGGCCTATGAGTTGACCGAGTTCGGCAAACAGTTACGGCCGATGCTTGCCCAGCTCGCGGTGTGGGGACTGCAACTCGACGTGGCGGACGACGATGACGCCGAGTCGCGCGCTTCGTGGACCCTGCTGCCAATGGTGGCGACGGCTGATCCGGTCAAGATCGGTTCGCTGGATGCGATCGTCGAGCTGAGGGTCGGTGCTGAGGTGATGTGGATCAAGGCCGACAGCAATGGGCTCGATCTCGCCTCGGGTGCTGCGGTGATCACGCCCGACCTTGTCGTCGAAACCGACGTGCCAACATTCATTGCGTTGAGCGAGGGCAGTACTTCGCCTGCTCAGGCCATCAAGAACAATTCCGTGACCGTCCGGGGGGACCGCAAACTGTTGACGCGTTTCTTCCGGGTATTCCGCCTCCCACGGCGTCAGGATGCCTAGTAATCAGCTGCCGGACAGAGCCCATTCGCGCCGGCTGACGCGGACTCACTCCGAGATGGCGACAGCTGATAGGACCGCGTCGAACGGATCAGGTGAGCTCAGCGGTTTGTTGCTTGGCTGATGAGTGCCTCCGCTGCTCTCCGGGCATGTGTCCAGGGTGCCGGATCGTCGAGGGATGTGGACAATGCGGCTGCGCCCTCGTACAGGACGGCGAGCTGGTCGCCCAGCAGCTGGGGGTCTGCCGCGCCGGCCTGTCGGGCCAACTCGGTGAGGCCGGCGATGTAGTTCCGCTTGTGCGCGTGGACGATGTCTTGAACACCAGGCATTGCCTCGGCTGCCTCGACCGCCGCGTTGTGGAACGGGCAGCCGCGCATCGCCGCGTCGGCGGTATCCGGGCTGTCGAACAAGGCGAGCAGCCGCGAACGCGGATTCGAATCGGACTCCGGCGGCGTGTCCGTGATGTCACCCACCGTTTGCCGTAGCATGCGCAGATACTCCTCCACCAACGCGGTCTTGCTCGGAAAGTGTTGGTAGAGAGTTCTTTTCGACACGGATGCTGTGGTCGCGATCAGTTCGACACCGGTGGCGTTGATGCCCTCGTTGTAGAACAGTTCGGTGGCTGCCTTCAGGATGCGCTGACGCGCGCCACGCCCTCCCCGACGGGTGGGTTCCTGGGTATCGGTGAGCGAAGTCATGAAGCAAGTATACCGATCTGTTTACAAGTGGTGCGATATCGGGTACGGTCGCCTTCAAGGGTACACCAATCGGTTTACATCAGGAGGAAGTCATCATGACAGACCGACGATTCACTCAGAGCGTTCCCGAACGTCATCAGCAGGCGCAGGGCACTCGTGGGGGCGGCACGTCGTATAAGGATGCGCCGACGAAATCCGTGCAGGTCGGCGCAACGCGGTTCGCATATCGCGAGCTGGGGCTCGATACCGGCATACCGGTGATCTTCTTGAATCACTTGGGTGCGAACCTGGACAACTGGGACCCCAGAGTGGTCGACGGCATCGCGGCGAAGCACCGCGTGATCACCTTCGACAACCGCGGCGTCGGCGCGTCCGAAGGCCGGACACCGGACTCGGTCGAGGCGATGGCACGAGATGCTGTCGCCTTCATCCGCGCGCTGCGCTTGGACCAGGTCGACATCTTGGGATTCTCGCTGGGAGGTTTCGTAGCGCAGGTGATCGCTCGAGAAGAGCCGGAGCTCGTTCGCAAGCTGATCCTGGCGGGGACGGGTCCGGCGGGAGGCGAAGGAATCGTCGACGTGACTTCGGTGACTTACCGCGACACGTTCAAGGCGGTGGCCACTTTCAAGGATCCGAAGGAGAATCTGTTCTTCACCAGAACCGCACACGGCAAGTCGGAGGCTCGTGCGTTCGTGACACGGTTGAAGGAACGCAGCGGGGACCGCGACAAGGCGATTTCACTGCGAGCATTCCGTACTCAGCTCAAGGCTATCCATGCGTGGGGCGTGCAGGAGCCCTCCGACCTGAGCCGTATCCAACACCCCGTTCTCGTAGCCAACGGTGAGGACGATCGGATGGTGCCGACCAGCAATTCCTTCGACTTGCAACGTCGTCTCCCCAACGCGAAGCTCCGTATCTACGTCGACGCGGGACATGGCGGGATCTTTCAGTATCACGAAAGGTTCGTAGGAGAGGCGCTCGAATTCTTGACGTCATGAGTCTCGGCAGTACCGGTTTCGCGCTTGGTCCCCCAGAACGAAAGGGGGTCTGCACAATACGTGTCGCGGGAATGGTCCCCCAGTAGCGCTACAGGCCGACTGTGGTCTTGATATGAACGAAATTGCCGCAGCGAGTTCGACGTCGAGGAGATCTCACGGATGTTCAGCGAATTCACGACCCACGACGTAGATGTCGACGGCGTCCGTATCCACGCGCGTGTCGGCGGCGAGGGGCCACCGGTGCTCCTGCTCCATGGCTACCCGCAGACCCATGTGATCTGGCGTGAGGTGGCAGACGTGTTGGCCGAGTCACACACCGTCGTCGTATCCGATCTGCGTGGGTATGGTGACTCGGGCAAGCCCGCCTCGGAAATCGATCATTCGTCGTACGGTAAACGTGCGATGGCCGCGGACCAGGTCGGGTTGATGAGGGCCTTGGGGCACGACCGTTTCGCGATCGTCGGTCACGACCGCGGTGCTCGAGTCGCCCATCGACTGTGCCTCGACCATGCCGAGCGGGTCGAACGAGCCGCGGTCCTCGACATTGTTCCGACCCGACATGTTTTCGCGAATGTGGACCGCGCTTTGGCAACCTTCTACGACCATTGGTTCTTCCTCGCCGAGGAACCCGATCTGCCCGAAGTTCTGATCGGCGGCGCGCCTGAGTATTTTCTGCGCCGAAAGCTCCAGCAGTGGTCCGGCCCCGGCGCGGTATTCGACGAAGCGGCCATAGCGGAGTACGTGCGGTGCTTCAGAGATCCCGAGGCGATCCGGGCGAGCTGCGAGGACTATCGCGCGGCCGCCTCGATTGATCTCGAACACGACGAGGCCGATGCCGTGGCGGGCCGCCGCGTCACCTGCGCGCTCCTGGTCCTGTGGGGTGCTCGCGGCTTCGTCGGAACCCGCTACGACGTGGTCGAGGTATGGCGTCGGTACGCCGACGACGTTCGCGGCCAAGGCTTGGACTGCGGGCATTTCATCCCGGAAGAAGCCCCACAGCAGACGATCGACGCCTTGCGCGATTTCCTGTCGACGTAGGGTCGGCTGACCGTGTTCAGGCGCTCCGCGCGGCCATGCACCGCAAATAGATTTCGGCGATCTGGGGAGTCGGCCGCTTCCGCTTGCTCACCCAGCCCGAGCGTGGCGGAAACAGTCAGGTGGTCAACCGACCTCGGCCGTCCCGGACATCGAGTTCCTGCAGGATGGTTTGCGTCGTAGGGTCATTGGACTGGCGTGAGTCGAACGCGATACTCAACACTCCCCGCAATGCCGACACGGCGGCCCAGCGCCGGGGGCGGAATACGCGGGTGTTCCGACGCCTGATGCCGGTGACGATCGCATCTGCCGCCTCCGCGGGTGTGATCCGCTTCCGCAACAGCGCAGGCAGGGTGCCGAGCAACTGCTGCGCAGTCGGATCGGTATCGACGCTCAGCCGGATCATATCTGTGTCGACGAGCGCGAAGTATACGGTGGTCACAGTCACGTCATGAGAGGCGAGCTCCACTCGCAGTCCGCGACCCAGTTGCTCGACTGCCGCTTTGCTCATGGCATACGGAAGCGTCCCGGCGCCATTCAAGAAGGCGAACACCGAGGACAAAAGGACAATGTGCCCACGGCTGGCGATGACGGCGGGCAGGCATGCTTGAACGGTGTTGAGAACGCCGTTCACATTGATATCGAAGAGTCGCTCGTTGACCTGAGGCGACGATGCCCGGACAGTAGTTCCGCGCGCCGCGACACCGGCGTTGGCGATGACGGTGTCGATCCGCCCGAAGTGTTCCATGACTTTCTCGACTGCCGCGGCCATGTCGTCGGCGTCGGTCACATCGCCCCGGAGAGCCATGATGTTCGCTCCGTTACGCGGTCCAGCCGGCGACTCGTCCACGTCGATGATCGCTACCCGAGCACCCATATCCACCAAACGCTGTGCCGTGGCGGCGCCTACGCCACGTGCGCCACCCGTGATCACGGCGACTTTTCCGATGAATGACGTCCGAATTTCATTGCTGCTCATTGCATCTCCCGCGTTTCGGCGGTCCGGACGGGGCCAGCCGATCAAGTTTAGATTACAGTAAAAACTTCAGTGTGAAGTTGTTGACAGTATTTATTTTTCAAGTAAATTACCCGCCGCGGCAGGGGTGTCGCCGGGCCTGGGTGTTCGGTGTCCGGGTGGTAGCCCGCGATGCGGTTCGCGAACTCCGAGACGGGTGTCAGCGATGATTCGGCGCCGATGAACAGCACGGATGCGGTCAGCGGTGCTGTCCGGCCTCGCGAGTGCCGTTCGGTAACCGAGATAGCGAGGGGCGAATCCAGACGTAGGGTCGCTCGTGCCGGTGGGCTACATGAAGGCGGGAGGCGGCAGGTATCCGTCGAGCTCCCGACCGAGCAGTGCCGCGAACTCGATGGTGGTGAGGTCGCCGCCACTGGGACCCATCGCCTGCAGTCCGATGGGAAGTCCGGTCTTGCCCTTTCGCACCGGAATGGTCGTCGCAGGACCGCCGGAGACGTTGGCGATCGCGCTCCACTTGACCTGATCCCAGTACGGGCGCTGGTCGCCGTCGACGTCGATCAGCCTTCCGAACCGGTCGATCGGCTTGTTGTGGTGGGGAGGGGCGGCAGTCGGGGCGACGGGCATCAGCACGATGTCGAAGTCCCGGTAGAACTCGAGCCAGCGCTGCCGAATCTCGTGGCGGGCAACGTCCGCCTGCAGCCAGTTGTAGTGAGATTGAAAGGTTCCGCGGAGGGCGTGACCGGCCTCGCCGCGTGGGTGCCGGGCCAGGCGCGCGAGCAGGGCGGAATTGGAAGCGGCGGTGAGCCCCGTGCGGTCGTAGGAGAACGCACCGTAGACCAGCGGCCGGAAGACGCGGTGAGATGCCGCGATGTCTACCGGGATGCTCCTGGGCTGCACCTCGAACCTGGTACCCGCCGCTCTCAGCACCGCGAGCGCGTCGTCGACCGCTGCCGCCACGTCACTGTCCGCAGGGCAGGCCGGATCTTCACGCCACACGGCAACGCGAAAGTCCGCAAGCTTGGTCGCACGCGGCGGCGCAAGGGTGTAACTGAAGCCGCCGTCACGCTCCGGCGGGCCGACCGTTGCCTGCAGGATCGGGACGAGGTCGCGCGCATCGCGGACTTGTGCGCCGGCGCAGGCAAGGTCCAATTCGGCCCAACGCCCGACGCCGGGACCTCCCGGCACATGCCCGATCAAGGGAATGGAGCGCCAAGTCGACTTGTGTCCGTACAAACCGGTGAAATGGGACGGAATTCTGGTCGATCCGCCGATTTCCGAGCCGAAGTCGAAGGCCGTCAGGCCGGCAGCGGTCGCGACGGCCCCGCCCCCTGCGGACCCACCCGAGGTGCGGGTAATGTCCCACGGGTTCGATGAGGGGCCGAAGACCGGATTGTCCGCCTGAACATCCTGGTTTCCCGCAGGCATGTTCGTCTTCCCCATGATCACGGCACCTGCCGACCGCAACCGTTTGACCGCCTCGGCGTCGTCGGTCGGAATGTAATGCTCTAGATCTCGACGACCACAGACTGTGCGCATGCCCGCAGTCTCGAAACTGTCCTTGACTGTGATCGGCAAACCGTGCAGCGGGCCCAGTTCCCTGCCGGCGGCGCGCTCGTCGTCAGCCCTTCCGGCTTCGCGTCGGGCGCGCTCGGCGTCCAGGGTTACCACCGCGCCCAGTGTGTTGTTGTGGGCGGCGATTCGCGCAAGGTAAAGCTCCACGAGTTCCTGTGAAGAGACCTCCCCCGAGGCCAATGCGCGTGACTGATTCCGGATCGACTGGAAAGCGACATCATTCACGGCGAGCACTCGCCTTCGAGTGCCATCGTTCTGGCGGTAATCATCGGTAACTCCCTCGCAGATTAAATTACGATAATAATAATATTCGTGGAGAGCGGACAAGGGGAACGGCGCAGCCCCGCGAAGGTGCGGCTGTCGGCTCGCCAACTGCGACACCTACAGACCGCGCTTGCGTCCGAATGATGTCCGCCCGTTGCGGCGAACCATGGCGAGTGCGGTGGCGATGGCACCTCGATTCACATCGGGCTGGAGACCTGCTCCGACGCGGTGCAACTGGTCGGCGTGCCAGCCGAGGTCGAGTAGCCCGTCGAGGGACTTCAGGTCGGTAACCCTGCCGAGGATGCCGCGCATACCGGCTCGCATCTGGTGCGCGGCGAGGGACTCGGTGCGGCCCGAGAGGATCAGGTCCGCCGCGTCGGTCGTCGTTGCGGTGGGCCGGCCGATGCCGACGACGTCGCACTCGCCGGAGCCGACGGCCGCGTCCATCGCAGCGCGAGATCGGAAGCCGCCAGTGACCGCCAGCGGGACGTTGCCGGCCATAGTGCGAACCGTGCGGGCGTACTCGAGAAAGTAGGCTTCGCGAGCCCGTGTGCTGTCCGCTGCCGCCCCCATCATTGCTGGCGTCTCGTAGCTTCCGCCGCTCACCTCGATCAGGTCGAGACCTTCTCGCGCCAACGCGGCCACGACGTCGCGTGACTCGTCCTCGGTGAACCCGCCGCGCTGGAAGTCGGCCGAATTGAGCTTGATGCCCACCGCGAAGCCGGGTGACACACGCGCGCGGATGCGGCGTACCACCTCGAGCGCGAATCGCATACGCCGTCCGGCGTCGCCGCCCCAGGCGTCGTCACGCCGGTTCGACAACGGCGACAGGAACTGCGCGACGAGGTAGCCGTGCGCGCCATGCACCTGCACGCCGTCGAACCCGGCTGTCTCGCACACTGCCGCCGCGGTCGCGAAACGCTCGATGATGCCTTCGATCTCGTCGGAGGTCAGCTCGCGCGGCGTGGCCGCGCCGGGAAAGCTGAGGGGGATCGGGCTGGGGGCAACGGGGGTATGCCCGAGTGCGAGTGGGTTCGACTGGCGTCCCGGATGGTTGAGCTGTACCCAGATCGGAACGCCCGCATCCTTGGTCGTCTTGGCCCAGCGGCTCAGCCCGTCGAGGTCACGCTCGTCCTCGATGACGACGTTGCCCGGCTCGCCGAGTTGCCTGCGATCGACCATCACGTTGCCGGTGATGAGCAGCCCGTACCCCCCTCGGCTCCAAGTCGTGTAGAGCTGTTCGAGGCGGCCGTCGGGGGAGTTCCTCTTGGTGCCGAGCCCTTCGCTCAAGGCGGCCTTCATGATCCGATTGGGGAGCACCTGTCCACACGGCAGTGCCAGTGGGTCGCGCAGGGAGGTCATAGGGATGTGTTCCTTTCGGGGTGGTCGGCACTCGGTTGGTTCTTTGCGTGGGTGGGCGGACTGCGTTGATTGCCTCAGCGTGTCTGGACGTGGGTGGTGTGGCCGGGGCTCGGCACGGCGCGCGGCGCCGGGTGGTCGTGCCCTTCGTGGGTCACGTGTGGGGCCGCCACTGGCCTGGCTATCGTTGGACCAGGCATTCGCTTATGTTGAATTACGATCATAATATAATCGGGCCCGGATGGCCAGGTGCAACGGCCGGTCTGGCGCCGAAGGAGTGTGGGATGCGTTACGGGAGCGAGCACAAGGAAGCAACTAGGCGTCGGATTGTCGAGGCGGCCGGTCGCCGGTTCAAGCAGGACGGCATCGATGGCTCCGGGGTCGCTACCTTGATGAAGGATGCGGGGCTGACCAACGGCGCCTTCTATGCCCACTTCGCGTCCAAGGAAGATCTGGTCGCGAACGCCCTCGCCGACCAGCTGAGTGACCAGCGTGCCAGAGTCGATGCCCAGGTGCGAGATCGTGCCGGACTCGAGCAGTTCGTGCGTGCGTATCTCTCGGCGGAGCATCGTGACAGTCGTGAGGAGGGCTGCCCCTCGGCCGCTCTACTCGACGAGATCGGGCGGTGTGCGGATGCGACGAGGCGGGCGTACACCACCGGAGTGTTGGCAATAATCGATGACATGGCTGCCTTGCTGTCTCCGGATAATCCGGGATCGGCGCGCATGCAGGTGCTCAGCGTTTTCGCCATGATGGCCGGGACGTTGCAGCTCTCGCGTGCACTCGCAGACCGGCAGCTCGCCGACAACGTCTTGGACCAGGGCGTCCGGAATGCGCTGGCGTTATTGGACATCGGGCAGTGAGATCGGACCCGCCGCAGGGCCTGCGGCGGGTCGGTCAGGACCCAGCGGCGGCGGCATGGGCCGTCCGTAGGGAAACCTTGTCGATCTTGCCGACTGCGTTCTTCGGGATGGCGTCCACTACGAAGTACGAGGTCGGGCGCTTGTAGGGGGTGAGATGCCGGGCGCACGCCGCTTCCAGCCAGGCGGGGTCGACAGTCGAGTTCGGTCGTGGTTGCACGTAGGCGACGACGATCTCGCCCCATTTTGCGTCGGGCACGCCGATCACGGCGGCCTCCAAGACGGCCGGGTGGCCGACAAGGACGTCCTCGATCTCCTTGGGGTAGATGTTCTCGCCGCCACGAATGATCATGTCTTTCGATCGCCCGACGAGTGTCAGATAGCCCTGAGCGTCGAGGTGGCCGATGTCACCGGTGTGTAGCCAGCCATCGACGATGACGCGCGCCGTTTCCTCCGGGCGGCCGAGGTAGCCACGCATGACGTTGGGGCCCCGCACGACGACCTCACCGTCGACCCCGGCCGCCACCTCGGAACCGGCTGTGTCGAGGATCCGAATCTCCTGTCCCGGGAAGGGAAGTCCCACTGTGCCGGCGCGTCGTGGGCCTACGAGGGGGTTGATGGTGGAGCCGCCTGTTCCTTCGGACAGCCCGTAGCCCTCGATGAGGAGAAATCCGTATCGAGCCTCGAATCGAACCAGCAGATCGGCCGAGACCGGTGCCGCGCCGCAGATTCCGAAACGCAACGATGATGTGTCGGGCCGAATATTCGCCGGGAGCGCGGTAAGCATGCTGTAGATCGTCGGCACCCCGCTGAAGAAGGTGGGGCGCTCGCTTTCGACGAGGCCGAAGAAGGACCTTGGATCGAACCGGCCTGCGATGACGACACTCGCACCGGCGAGCAGCGGCGTGAGGATACTGACGACGATGCCGTTGACATGGAACAGCGGCAGGATCAGAAGGCACCGGTCCGCCGGTGTCACCTGCAGCGATTCGACTCCCATGGCTACCATGGCGTCGATGTTTGCGTGGTCGAGCATCACGCCTTTCGGTACGCCGGTGGTGCCGCTGGTGTAGATGAGCAGGGCGACCGTGGACGGGTCCATCCGCGGCGGCTGTCGAACCCACTCGACCGCCGCTTGATAAAGGACGTCCAACGTGGACGGTTGCGGCTGTGGTTCGAGAACCGAACTCACTGCTTCGGTGTGCAGATCCCCCACGGCAAGCGTGGTGACGCCGCCGACCGGAGTCGCGTCGTCCTCGACCACCAGCAGGCGGGCCCCGGAGTCGCTGAGCTGTCGGACGATCTCGATGTCGGTCAGGTTCGGATCGACCGGCGTGATGGTCGCGTCGAGCCGCCAAGCCGCGAACAGCAGAACCACGAACTCGACACGGTTCCGCAGTCGGAGCGCTACGACATCACCGGGACCGATTTCGAGCTCTCGCAGGTGATGAGTGGCCGCTCGGACACGTTTCAACAGTTGAGCGTTGTCGAGTGACTGAGACCCATCGGAGACCGCAGGCCCATGCGGGTCCAGTGTGGCGCGGCGGTCGGGCAGAGAAGCAAAATTCATCGCGAGCGTACCTACCTTGATGTAGCGCGATCCGGTTCAAGAGTCGAGGGGGTGGGGGCCGAGGCGAACTGGCGGGTCAGGAACTCGATCTGGTCGCTGACCAACGCCTCGAAGGCATCGCCGAGGTAGAAGTCGAAGTGGCCGGCGTCGTACCTCTTGATCTCCCCCCGTGGCGCGGTCCGCGCATATCGGAGGGTCTGGGCGGGCGGCGTGACGGTGTCGGTGTTGCTGACGCAGAAGAGGATGGGGATGGTGACTTTTCTCGCCACACGTCCGGGCCGGTAGCCGGCGATGGTCGGAATGACCCGTGCCGCTGCCTCGTTCACGAACGTCGTCCCCGCGGGAATCAGCGCCTGGTAGCCGGGAAGGGCATCCGGCGCGTTCATCAGTGCCGGCGAACCGGGAGGTGCGGCAAGGGGAATCGTCACCGGTGCTTTCCCGCGGACCTTGGCCGCCAGGTCCCGGACGAGAAACGGAGCCAACTCGAGCGAGGCGACAGGGCCCAACGCGAGCGCGGAGGCCAAACCGTCGGTGAAGGGGCACTGGGCCACGGCCGCGCACAGTTCGGAATGGCGCGACGCGACGGTGATGGCATGGCCACCGCCGAAGGAACTGCCCCACACCGCGACGCGTGCACCGTCGACGTCGCGACGGGCTTTCACGTAGTCGATGGCGGCATCCCAGTCGACCAGCTGCTTTTTGATCGACAGCAGCTGACGGGGTGCGCCGCCGCTGTCGCCGAAGTGCCGGTAGGTGAAGGCCAAACAGGCGATGCCGGCCTTGGCGAAACGCTCGGCGAAAGCGTCCAAACGCATCTCGCGGGTCGCACCGAGGCCGTGCCCGAGGACGACGACGGGCGGTGCGGCGACACCAGTGGGGAGATAGAGCCACGCGGCACAGGTGTTGTCGCCGGAGGAGAAGTAGACATCCTGACGGGTGAAAGGCTGCTCAGCGGCCATGGCCGGACTCACCGGCCGTTCGTCGAGCGACGCGCTGGCACAGTGCCCAGTTCGAGAGCTTGCTTGTAGATGTCCGGGTTGTAGAGGGGGAGTTCACCGGTGGATTCCGTGCTCTCCATGTAGTCGAGCATCAGTTGCTGACCGTCTTTCGACAGTGCGGTGCCGAGGAACTCGGTGCGTTCGACGTGCAGGCCGTCCGTCAGCGACATCGAGCCGCCGAAGTACACCGCCCTCTTGATGGCCGCGACCGATCCCTTCGTTCGCGAGCCGAAGTGCGCTGCGAGTTCGATCGCCCTCGTGACGACTTCGTCCGGTGGGACCACAGCGTCGACGGCCCCGTCGGCGAGCGCCTGCGCGGGCGTGAACGGCTTACCTTCCAGGATCGCGACCAAGGACTTGTGGGTGCCGATCAGGCGAGTCAGCCGCTGGCTGCCGCCACCGCCCGGCATGATGCCGAGGAGGACCTCCGGTTGGCCGATGAAGAACTCGCCGTCGGCCATCACCCGAAGATCGTTTGCCCAGGCGAACTCCGCCCCGAGGCCGAGAGCCGAGCCGTTGAGAGCGGCGATGAAGATGACGCCGCTGCGGTTCATCCGCAGGAACGTCGCGTGCAGGCGTTCGAGTTCGACCGCGGGACCCAGCGGGGTACGGTTCACCAAGGGCGCCAGGACGCGGGCTCGGTCCACATTCCTGGCCGTGCGCGCGACGACGGAGGCGCCGCGTCGGCCGACTGGAGGCACCGCGGCGCCCCCCTCCTGTAGCCAGCGGACATCGGCGTGGCTGACGAACCGCTCGGGATGCGCTCCGGTGAAGACGACCGCGTGCACGCTCGGGTCGCGGTCGACGCGGTCCACCAACACCTCCAGCTGGTTGGCGATCTCGAGGCCGAACAACCCGTGCGGGCCGCCGTCGACGCGCACGATCAAAACGGAGCCGCGGTCCTCGATATTCAGGTGTCCCTTGCTGTGGTGTCTCATCGATTCTGCTTCCGTGGTGGAAAGTTGATGTGGCCGGCGAGCCGAGCGGGCGCCTGGCTGCGATGACAATAACGAAGTTACAAGTCTAGAATAACGAAGTTACAGTATGCGTGGCAAGAGCCACGCGGACGCGGAGCCGGGAGCGTGCTGCGGGGGCAGGTGGAAATATGAGGAACGTGTCAGAGGATTCGACGACGGAAGGTGTGCCAGAGCGGCTCGTCAGGGCAACTATCGGTCTGCTGGCCGAGCAGGGGCCTTCGGCCATCAAGGCGCGGACGGTAGCGTCGGCGACCGGGCTGTCGACGATGGTGGTCTACAGCCACTTCGGCGGGATCCCCGAACTCGTCCGAGCTGTCGTCGACCAGGGATTCAAGGAACTCGACCGAGCATTCTCCCGTATGCCGGTGACCGCGGATCCGATCGCGGATCTCTTCACGATGGCGTTGACATGTCGGCGGGTCGCCCGGGAGAACCCCCACCTCTACGACTTGATGTTCGGGCTGTCCACGCGCGCGACCTATCGACCGATGGGGGATTCCGACATTCGTTTCAGCGGGCGGTCGCCGGCCTTCCGAGACGCCTACGTGCACATGGTCGACGCGTGCCAACGGCTTGTGGACTCCCGCCGGATCGAGCAGCAGGAACCCGAGGTCGTCGCCGCTCAGTTGTGGAGCTTCGTGCACGGCTACATCACCCTCGAGTTGGCCGAGCACTTCGCCGATTTCAACGACGCGGTGATGCAGGTGATGCTGCCGATGGGCGTCAACTTCTCGGTCGGACTCGGCGACGAGCGGGAACGGGCCCAGGTCTCGCACGAGGCGGCCCTGCGCTTTTACGACTCGATCAATCCTCGGCCGGCCCATCCGCGGTGAGCAGGGCCATCGGTGTGGCCCTTTGCTCGCCGGTGGCGGCGAACTCGGCCAGGGTAGTCATGCCGAGCCGGTCGGCCTGTGTTGTGCCGGACGGTTGTCGGCTCCCGGAGCGAGTTGGTCATGGCGCCCCAGTGCCTCGACCTCCCGCTCCAGGGCCGGAACCATTTTGGCCGCGAAGCGCCTCGCCCAAGGCCAGGCCAGCGGTGAGTTCACAGCACCCTTCGCCCAGTTGGCCACGGCGACCGCGCGCGGGACGTATACGCGGGCACGTCGCCGCGCGAGTCCATCGACGATCGCGGCGGCTGCCTCGTCGACGCTTGTGGTGACGTTGCCGGGATAGGGCAGCTGTTCGCGGATTCCCTGGAACGACGGCAGGTCCGCTTCCGCACCTCGGACAAGGTCGGTGTCGATCCAGGAGGGGTGGACCACGCCGACGGTGACACCGAGGCGCGCCACCTCTTGGCGGTAGCCCAGGGTCAGCATTTCGACTCCGGCTTTGCTCGCACCGTAGGAGGCCAATCCGGCCAAGGGCATGAAGGACAGTGCGGACGCGATGACCAGCACGTGTCCTCCGGTGCGCTCCAGATGCGGTGTCGCGTGCTTGAGGGTGCGGAAGACGCCGTTGAGGTTGATGTCCACAACTCGATCGAACGACGCCTCATCCATCTGCCGCACGGTCCCGTAGGCCGCGACCCCGGCATTGGCGACAAGGAAGTCGACGCCCCCCATGACCTCCGCGCAGTCATCGATCGCCGACCGCAGTGCGCTGCCGTCGCGCACATCGGCCTCCCGCCAGCATGCTGTAGGACCCAGGTCGGCGGCTAGCGTGCGCAATCTATCGGGCTCGAGTCCGATCAAGGCCACTCGTGCGCCTCGGGCGGCGGCAAGACGTGCCACCTTTTCCCCGAT
Organism: Nocardia sp. NBC_00881; assembly: GCF_045207455.1. Taxonomy (NCBI): domain Bacteria; kingdom Bacillati; phylum Actinomycetota; class Actinomycetes; order Mycobacteriales; family Nocardiaceae; genus Nocardia; species Nocardia sp. NBC_00881. The sequence continues at coordinate 3,909,194 of NZ_CP108798.1, read as the reverse complement.
GCCGCGTGCTGCCCCGGTAACTACCAGTCGTCGACCCGCCAAGCTTCGTTGCATCAGCCGAGGATAACTTCGTTATAACTCAAGGGCAAGAGTGTGCGAGGCGATCGTGGGTGAAGCGGTTCCGTCGTCGTTGTGGCTATCCGCCTGCATCGAGCCGGCGCTCAGTGAGCGCGATGCGGCGGTCTCGGAAGTATTCGTCGAGCCGCCGGTGTCGCGAACCGATCAGCAGGTCCACCGTCATCGGTGGAGTAAGTAAACCGTTCGGTGTATATTTGAGTAGTTACGCCGTCGGTGCGTCTTTTGCCGCGGGCGTCGAACGCGATCGCCTCGGCTCGCGCCAGGGTCGGCTGGACGCTGACGACTTGCAACCTGTGGCATTGCGAAATCTGATATCAGTTACTATATTTTTTTAAAGTGACGATCTGCCGCAGCGCTGTCGTCGTTCGCCATCCCGCCCTATCAGGAGGATCCCCCCATGTCTGTCGCTTTCAAGCCGGTACGAATCGGACCTTGGGATCTGCCGCAGTCGTTCGTCATGGCGCCATTGACTCGTAGCCGCGCGGGGGAAGGCAATGTGCCCACGGCGATGAACGCCGAGTACTACACCCAGCGCGCCGGAGCGGGGCTGATTGTCACGGAGGGCACTGCACCCAGTGCTGTCGGCCAGGGCTACCCCACTGTGCCCGGGCTCTACACCGACGAGCAGGTCGCCGGGTGGCGCCTCGTCGCAGATGGCGTTCACGGTGCCGGTGGCACGATCGTCGCGCAGTTGATGCATGTGGGCCGGATCGCGCATGCCCGCAACAAGGGGGGCGTGGACACGATCGCACCGAGCGCCGTCCAGGCTCCCGGTCAGATGTTCACCTCGACAGGCATGGTCGATCACGATGTACCGCGGGCGATCGAGACCGGTGAAATCGCGGGAATCGTCGCTGAATTCGTCGAGGCGGCCCGCAACGCGATCAGCGCCGGTCTCGACGGCGTCGAGATCCACGGGGCGAACGGCTATCTGCTGCACCAGTTCCTCGATCCGACTGTCAACCTCCGCGACGACGAGTTCGGTGGCACGCCAGAGAATCGGGCTCGTTTCGTCATCGAGGTGGTCACGGCAGTCGCCGACGCTATCGGTGCTGATCGTGTCGGCTTGCGGCTCTCGCCCGGTAATCAGTTGAACGGTATCGGCGAGGTGCTCGGCACTGACCTCGCCGCCACCTACCGGACGGTCGTAGAGGGGATCACGCCGTTGGGACTGGCATACCTGAGCATTGTGGCCACTCCGTTCGAGTCCCTCGAACCACTCGTCCGAGACCTCCGCACGCGATTCGGCGGCTCGGTGCTCCTGAACATCGGCGCTCCGGTGGCGACGTCGCTGGAGACGATCGAGGAACTTCTGGACAAGGGCGTGGCCGACGCCGTTGTCGTCGGCCGGGCGTTCCTTGCCAACCCTGATCTCGTGGAGCGTTGGCGCGCAGGCGCGGAGCTGAACGAGGTGGACTTCACCACGCTGTACGGCGGCAGCTCGCACGGGTACACCGACTATCCGAGCCTCTCCGAAGCGTCCTGAGCCGCAGAGTTTCACCACCCAGTTGGCGCTCACACCACCGACTACTCGGACCACATCATGAGGAGAACGATATGAATACCTACACACCTGTCAACGCCGCCGAGAACCTGCATATCGATGCGGCGTCGGCTCGTTTCACCTACCGCCGGATGGGCCCTCGCGGCGGAGTCCCGCTCGTGCTGCTGCACCGCTTCCGCGCCACCGTGGACTGGTGGGACCCGGAGTTTCTCGACATCCTTGCCGCCGAGCGTGATGTCATCCTGTTCGACAACATCGGTATCGGATACACCGGCGGTGAAGCCCTCACCACCGTCGAGGGGTTCGCTGCGGGCGCGATCGAGTTCATCGAAGCCCTAGGGCTGACCGAGGTCGACCTGCTCGGCTGGTCCTTCGGCGGTGTGGTCGCACAGGCGGTCACGCTCACACGACCCGATCTCGTCCGCAAGTTGATCGTCGCGGGAAGCGGATCGGGTCTCGCCCCCAACATGCCGACCATCAGCGAGCGGGTCCTCGGAATCATGGCCAAGCCGGACGCCGACCTCGACGACATGCTGTATCTGTTCTATCCCGAGACCGAAGAGGCTCGAAAGCTGGGGATCGAACACTTCGACAAGGTCTCGGCCGCGATGCCGACAGACGCGCCGGTGGTGAACGAGGCGGCTGCCATGGGTCAGCTCCAAGCGATCACCGCCGCTCTGGCGACCCCGTGGGAGCAGGTTGTCGCCGGGCTCGGGACCATCCGGCAACCTGTGCTCTACGTCAACGGCATGCACGATGTCATGATCCATGCATTCGCGTCGTACTCCGCGGTGGAACACCTGCCGTCGGCCAAGTTGGTGCTGTACGGAGATGCCGGCCACGCGTTCCTGTTTCAGCATCTCGAGGAATTCACTGCAGAAGTCAAGTCTTTCCTCGCGGACTGAGCCGCTTTCTCACGTTGGTCCATGAGGGCCGGAGATCGAGATGAGTTTCTACCGGTCTTCACCACTCGCAGGAATCCAGAAGGTTGACACAGGCGGCGTGGACCTGGTCCAAGACGTGTTGCTGGCATCTGTCTCCAGCTTTTAGATTATGGTCCTAATATCATAGGGGTGCGCGCGGGCCGCAAGAGGCTGGCAGCTTTGGATTATGATCATACTAATATGGGAGTGTCGGTGGGGTTCGCGGGCCCCTCGCTGGTGAAGGAGTGCATGGTGCGGTACGGGAAAGAGCACAAGCTGGCGACAAGGCGGCGGATCATCGAGACCGCAGGCCGTCGGTTGAAGCGGGACGGCATCGACGGGGCCGGGCTCGCCACGCTCATGGCGGACGCGGGGTTGACCACCGGCGCGTTCTACGCCCACTTCGCCTCCAAGGAGGATCTGGTCGCTACCGCGGTCTCCGACCAGCTACGCGAACAGCGCGAGCGGCTCGCCACGGTCGCACCCGGCCGCGCTGGGCTCGAGCAGATCGTGCGTGCGTACCTCTCGCCCGGGCACCGTGATAATCCCGAGGAGGGCTGCCCATCCGCCGCCCTGCTCGACGAGATCGGCCGGTGTGCGGATCCGACCAAGCGGGCATACACCGACGGCGTGCTCGCATTCATCGATGACATCGCCGCCCGGCTGGCGCCGCACGACCCGCAGTCGGCACGCGGCAAAACCCTCAGCGTCTACGCACTGATGATCGGAACACTGCAACTTTCCCGCGCCCTGGCCGACCGGCAACTCGCCGACGACATCCTGGACCAGGGCATCCGCAATGCTCTGACCGTGTTGGACGCCACTTCGCAGTGCTGAGGCGCCGCAGCACCAAACTGTGACACGCCTGCCGACCCTCCGTTGGTCGACGCTGGCCTTGGGCGCCGTCCGGGCGGCGACGCCGGACATTGTCCTCGAGGTCCGGCGTGCGGGCCGATGTCGGCCGGCTCACTTCATTTCATTCGGTGGGACCACTTGCGGCAACGATAGAATTATGATCATAATATAATCGTCCGTCTACAACCTGGGAGGCGTGGTGCGCAACCACTTACACAAATCTCACCCACAGAAGGAAATGGCTATGAACAACAGACAAGAAGCCCGAGACGACGTGGTGAAGTCGTACCAGAACGCGCCGACCCGTACCGTCTCCGACGGTGGCGTGAACTTCGCCTACCGTGAGCTCGGCCCGAAGACCGGCGTCCCGGTGGTCTTTCTGACCCACCTGGCCGCGGTCCTCGACAACTGGGACCCTCGGGTCGTGGACGGCATCGCCTCGAAACATCGGGTCATCACCTTCGACAACCGCGGCGTCGGCGCGTCCACCGGCTCGACGCCGAACACCATCCAGGCGATGGCGAAGGATGCCATCACCTTCATCCGCGCGCTGGGTCTCACCGAAGTCGATCTCCTGGGCTTCTCCATGGGCGGCATGATCGCCCAGGTGGTCGCTCAGGACGAACCGCAACTCGTTCGCAAGCTGATCCTCGCCGGCACGGGTCCCGCAGGCGGCGAGGGCATCACGAACGTGACCAGGATTTCGCACCTCGACACGATCCGAGGACTGCTCACGTTGCAGGACCCGAAGCAGTTCCTGTTCTTCACCAGGACTCCCAACGGGCGTCGCGCAGGCAAGGAGTTCCTCGCGCGCCTGAAGGAGCGCACCCACAACCGGGACAAGGCGATCTCACTGAAGTCCTATGGCGCACAGCTCGGGGCAATCCACCGCTGGGGACTCGAGCAGCCGTCCGACCTCTCCGTCGTTCGCCGGCCCGTGCTCGTCGCGAACGGCGAGAGCGACAAGATGGTGCCGACGACGAACTCGGTCGACCTGGCTGGCCGCCTGCCCGACAGTGAACTGGTGATCTATCCCGACGCCGGCCACGGCGGCATTTTCCAGTTCCACGGACAGTTCGTCGAAAAGGCCCTCGAATTCCTCGCCCGGTAAAACCGGAGCAAGCACGATGCCCTCGTGCGCGGCCACGGCACCCGCGTCGACCTCCAACATCGCGGCCAGTACTTCGCCCGGTCGAATTCCTGCTCCCCTGGACGACGAGCATATCGGCCGCCGATCCGGTCTCGCGTTGTTCGACGCCTTCGCCTCGTAGGAAAGACGTTGCACGCGCACCCGGGCAGGCACAACCAGGTGCCCGGATTCGAGGGCGCCAACTCGGCCCGGTGCTTGTTCCGGAATCTTTCTCGGCCCAGCGCGGGGAAACCCCCACAACGCCCGGTCCAGTCGTCCGACCGACCGCTCAGGCCGAGGCTACTTCCCACATGAAACCGTCCGGGTCAGCGAAGGGCCCGATATCGCCGCCGATGACGATCCGGTGTGACCCGGTGCCCTCCGGTGGGACGCCGGCGTCCTTGGCGGCGGCACGGCGCCCGTAGAGCGCCAGCTTCACCGAAGAAGGTGGGGTGTCGAACTCGACGTACTTGCTACCGAAGCTCTTCGCCACGGCCAGGCCACGGTCGAGGTAGAACTGTTTGGTCGCCTTGACGTTGTCGACGCCGAGGAGCACCACGAAATCATCGACTTCCCGGGTAGCCGGGCCGGTGTCCTTCTTCGACGACGTCGCGACCTTCCAGATCGCCCCGTCCGGAGCCTGGACGACGCCGCCGTAGCCCCAGAAGCTCTTCTTGGCGGGCTTCAGCGTCGTCGCCCCCGCGTCGAGAGCAGTGCCGATGAGGCTGTCGACGGTGCTCGGCTGAGAAACCACGAGCGACAGTATGAAGCCACGAAAGCCGGTCGACGGCGACTCGGAGGCGCGCACGCGCACCTTGTCGCCGAGGCCGAACGCGGCGGCATAGAAGGCCGCGGCGGCCGCGGTGTCGGGCACCTGGAGGATAACGGACTCGATAGAGGTCTGATCAGTGGTGATGTTCATGGCAGTAACGCTAATTGCTGCTCGGTGATCATCGCTTCTCGATTCCTGATCGGTCCGCTCATCTATTCGCCATACGCGTCACCGCTCTCGCCACCGCCGTGGCCGACAGCGCCCGCACGCCGATCAGGGCTGATCGGGTGCGCCGAACCAGCCGGAGAGCGCTTCTCGCAGTGCGAGTGCGGCGGTGTCGGTGGGTTCGTCGATGGTTGCGGCCCAGGCGATGTGGGCGTCCGGGCGGATCAGTAGGGCGTCCGCTGGTCGGTCATCGGTTTTCGCGGTGCGGATGTCTATCCGGTGCTGCCATTCTCGGCCGATCTCGCGGAGGTCGGGGCGGTCGGTGAGGTCGAGCAGGATGGGCCGTGCGGTGCGCATGAGTTCCGCGACGCTGGTGACGCCCTGGTCGGTGTGCAGGGTGAGGTCGGGCGCGAAGGTGCCGGCCAAGGCGTGGTGGTCGGAGCCCGGCATCGGATAGCGGATGTCGGCGTGGGCGACGAGGGCACCCATACGGCGCAATGCCGGTTCGTCCATGATCAGTTCCTGGAAGACCTGCCGAAGCGCTTCGGCGGCTCGGTCGTGTCCGCGCCTCAACGCCACCTGGGCCCGGGTCTGTAGCAGCGCACGTGCGCCGGCGAAGTGGCGTTCGTGGTGATAGGTGTCCAGCAGGCCGGTCGGTGCCCAGCCGTGGATGTCGGCGCCGAGCTTCCAGGCGAGGTTGACCGCGTCGAGCATGCCGACATTGAGCGCCGTGCCGGTGGCGGGGAGCAGGTGGGCCGCATCGCCTGCCAGCATGATCCGCCTGTCGCGGTATCGCTCGGCCTGCCGATCCTTGAAGGTGTAACGCGACAGCCGAATCGGTTCTCCCATGGGGAGATCCGCGCCGAGCACGCGGCGAGCACTTTCCGCGAGCTCGGTCAGGGTCAGCGGCTCGTCGTCGTCGTAGTCGGTGGACTCGTCTTCGGTGGTCTGAAGGGACAGAATCCCGGAGGTGATCGCGAACGCGAACACACCGCGGTCTGTTCGTGTGAAACCCGCACGGATCCTGCCCAGCCCGGGGACCTCGATGTCGCCGTTACCGAGCACAGTCACCGAATCGGCCACGGTGACCTGGCCCAGTCGGTTGACCTCCGGGTATGTGGTGCCGGGGAACGCGATTTCGGCCATGTCGCGGACCCGGCTGCGCCCGCCGTCGCAGCCCACCAGGTACCGTGCGGTCACCCGGTAGGGCCCGTCCGGCCCGCGCACGTCCGCGGTCACCGTGGCATCGTCCTGGCTCATCCCGACCACCTCGTGTCCGCGACGGATGTCGGCGCCGAGTTCGCGGGCGCGTTCGTCGAGTAGTCGTTCGATTTCCAGTTGTGGGAGCGGCAACGCCCGCAGTGGGGGATCTGCCAGATGTGTGAAATCCAAATGCAGATTGCCGAACGGGAATCGGGGAGCCACGTTGGGGTCGCTGCTGGCTGCTTCGAAGCGGTCCAGAATGCCTCGGTAGCGCAGCAAGTCCAGGATCCGCCCGCCGATACCGCTGGCCTTCGGGATGTCTCGCGGCTGCGACTGTCGTTCCAGTACCAGCGATCGCACTCCGGCCAGGCGCAGCTCACCGGCCAGCATCAGGCCGCTCGGGCCGGCGCCCACGATTATTACGTCGATATCCGTCACTCGTTACTCCCATTTCCACAGGTTCTGGCTTCGGCCGACGAGTATGCGGCACGACCCGGGTCTTGCCGCAAGCCCCCCGGTGCGCTATACGTTGAGAGTGGAAAGGGGTAGGTAGCGGGTGCACCGCTCAGTACGCGCCCCTATCTTGTGCACCCGGCGGGCCAGCGCCCTCTGACCGCACCCCGCCCACCGATGACGGGCAAGGCGTCCGGCAGCGGGATGAGCTGGGTGACGTCGTTGCGGTTCCCGCCGGTCAGTGTGACGGCAAGGGGTGTTCCGGCAGCGCCGGTGATCAGGTGGTGCTTGGAGCCGGGTTTGCCTCGGTCGACGGGGCTGGGGCCGGTGTGGTCTCCGCTTTGAGAGCCCGCAGGTGCGAGGAGTCGACAAGCGCGTTCGACAGCTCCAGCTGCCCGGCGGCGCGCAGTTCGCTCGGCAGCTGTTCATGCAGCCGCTTCGACACGCCCGCTTCGTGCCATTCGGCCAAACGCTGCCAGCAGGTCGCGCCGGAGGCTCCGAACAGTCCGGTCGGCAGCTGGTTCCAGCCGATACCGATGCGGGCCACGAACAGGACGCCTTCCAACGCCGCGCGGACGCCGGTCCGCCGACGGTCGGGATACCCGAAACCGCCGCTGCCGCACCGGAATCCATCGCTCCAGCCTCGCCCACAACGCATCGGCCACCACTTCATCAACCACAGCAAGAGTCTCAAAGGCGTTGCACGGCAAACCAAACCGAAACGCCGCATCATTCTGAACTGATCTCTGAGCCGAACCCTGCGGCCAGTCCGGCGAAACCGAGGGATGCGCCCTGCTCCGCCACCCGGAAGAAACCACTTTCATGCGGCGCAGAACGCCTGCGACCGCTCGATAAGCGATCTTGGCTTTCGGCCTCGAGATACTGCTGTTTCAAATCGTCGGCGGTTGTGCTGATCGTCGTCGCTGTCAGTGGTGTTCGTCGTCGATGGCGGAGTCTCTGGGTGAGAGGTCGAATCGTTCGGCGAATTCCGACATCTGGTCGTGTTGCTGCGCGGGGTCTACACCGGCGAAGCCGACGACGATCCGGTCCACACCGTGCTGGGCGAGTTCCTCGACGAGTTCGGGGGACATGTCGGCTGATCCCCAGCGGGTGTACTCGATTTCGGCAGGATCACGTCCTGCGTCGGCGGCGGTCTTGCGGGCCAGTTCGATCTGCCGGTCACGTTCGTGTTCGGTCAGCATGCCGCCCGCGAAATAGCCGTTACCGCGTCGTCCGGCGCGCTGGGCTGCCGCCGCGCTGGAGCCCCCGATATGGATGGGTAGCGCGGTCGTTTCGTGCGGTTTGGGATAGCTGCACAGGTTGTCGAAGGCGAAGAACTCGCCGTGGTGGCTGACGCCGTCCGGGCCGCCCGCCCACAGCAGGCGCAGCACATCGATGGCCTCGTCCGCGCGGCGGCCACGGCTGCGGAAATCGACGCCCATCGCGTGGGCTTCCCCAGGCAAGGCGCCGAGGCCGACGGTGAGCAGTCGCATCCTGCCTTGGGACAGCACGTCGACGGTGGCCAGTCGCTTGGCCAGTACCACCGGATGCCGGTACGGCAGTAGCAGCACACCGGTACCGAGCAGAATCCGATGTGTGGCCGCGGCGACGAAGCTCAGGCAATCCAGTGGATCGAAATACGGCAACGTCGGCGGCAACTCGCCCGCGCCGTAGTCGGCGCCGGGATACAGCGCGATATGGTCCTGGACATACAGTGCCTCGAATCCGAGGTTTTCCGCGTGCCGGGCGAACGCGACGAGGCGATCGGGATCGGTGCCGTTGAACGCCGTGCCGTAGCTGGTCGCAAATCGCATTACGAGATTCCTTCTTGGTACGGATGGGAAGCCGGTCATCGCCGTGCAGGCTCGACCTCAGACAAAAGTGCTAGAGGGAGAATTCGCACTTCGGGGGCGGGCCGGCCACGGCGCTGATCCGCGCGCTCAGCTGTCGCCGCGCGGCGGAGAGCCTGTCGATCGCGTCGTCGATCTCGGCGAGCTTGCCCCGCAGGGACTCCACCGATTCCGGGCATTCGTCGCCGGACCGGTGGCCGGTGCGTAGGCAGGTGACGAACGGGCGGGCATCGACCAGGTCGAAACCCAACTCCAGCAATGTCCGGATTTTCCGCACGATCTCGAGCTCGTGCTCGTCGTAGACGCGGTAACCGTTGGCCGACCGCTCGGGCTGCACGAGTCCGTGCTGCTCGTAGTAGCGCACCGTGCGTGCACTCGTGCCAGCGCGCTCGGCCAGCTCTCCAATCAGCATGTGACCTCCTCTCGAGACTGCTGCAGCAACGGTAAACCTTGTCACCGACGTCAAGGCAATACCGCAAACCCGCACTCGCCCCCACTCGGCTCTGCCCGAACCCACGCCCCCGGTTGGGAACCATGGACAACTCACGGCGTCCACGTCCGCTCTTCGGCATCAGCACATGTCAAGTCGTCATGCACCCAGAAGGCTGCGCACGCGACGAGAACGTAGTTCGGACGCCGGTCCAGGCTGGTGTGGGGCCACCCGTTCGCGGCCTCCTCTTTCACGCATAGATCTACATTTTGTAACCTACTCTTTGTAGTTGAACTGAAGCGATGCCGAAGGGAGGGCAATGACCACGACACCGAGTCGGCTGTCCAAGTACGCAAGGCGGGAACAGTTGCTCGACACCGCCATGGCGGTCGTGCGCGCCCAGGGCACCGACGGGCTGACCCTGGTCACCCTCGCGGAGGCCGCTGGGGTGAGCAGACCCATTGTGTACGACCATTTCGGCACCCGCCCTGGCTTGCTGCTCGCGCTTTACCGGCGACTCGAAGAACGACACCGAACCGCGACGACACAGGCGTTGCGGGGCGCCGCACACATTCCAGGCGAGATCGCCCGCGTTATGAGTACCGCATATTTCGCCTGCGCCACCGACATGCCAGAGTTCAACGCCATTTCCGCTGCGCTGAAAGGAAATCCGGAAATGGAGGCAATCCAGTACGAGATGCTCGACAACTACGCGGAGGCGATGGCCGCCGCACTACTACCACATTCCAGCCTCACGACCGAAGGCCTTCGGCTGCGCTGCATCGGTGTGCTGGGCGCCGCCGAAGCGATTGCCGCAGAGCTGAACCGAGAGCGGACCACCATCGCCGACGCGATCACCGCGCTGACCGACCTCATCGCGGGCAGCCTCGACACCGAGCCCGACCGCTAGCCTCGGCCGATCATGGTTATCGCTTCCGAGGTGTGCCCGATATGGCGAAAGGTGCTCTGAGCTGTGATAATTCGACTTGTCTAAGGTTGAATTGATCGAGTTCTGGAGCACCTTTCTGGTATCGGCCGTATCCGCGCTTGGTTGGTCGATGATGACGGTTCATCGCGCCGGGCCGCAGACCCTCCGAGAGATCGAGACCGGAGTTCCGCGGGCGGCCCCCCGGGCGCAGCAGATTCACCATGATCGGCTAGACGGCTGCGCCGAGGATGCCGGTTTCAAGGGAAGAGGGCCCGCGCGGCCCGAGCTCTCACCCGTAGCATGCAGGTCCAGTATGCATGAACAGGCATTCCAATCTACTGCCACTATTTGCGATCGGGGATCCTGCGACGAATTGGTGCAGGAACCTTTCTATAGAAACGCTGCTGGTAGCTTGATTGTCAGCCTGACGGACGGGCGCCGAATCAGCCGCCGCAGTTCCGGTGCCAGCGATAACTGCCGCCGCAAGCGCTGAACCCACGAGAATGATGGATCGGTGGACAACTTTCATATTCCGCACCTATTCTTCTTTCGGATTGTCCGTACAATCGGGAAATTCCACACTATTTACAGACGGGCGCACAAGCAATCCGCCTATTTCCAATGTTGGTAATAAAGATTCTCACGCGCGTTGCCGGATTATGCACGAAGCTACTTCTCTTCTCGATCATCAGAACCGTGGTAGCGCCTTCGATGGGGTCAACTTCACGTTCCCTGTCCAGTATTCGGAATGCGCCATGGTCTGCAATATTTCCGAAGCTGTGTGGAGATCGCCGGCTTCTGCGGCGTGCAGGTATTGCTGGCTGAGATGCGGCATGATGAACCTGTTCATCAACAGGCCACGTTCCTGACTCCAGCCCTCGAACTGGAGGGGCAGCGGGTAATCCTTGTTGGACTGTACAACGTTGCCATGGCGATCTCGAGTGATCTGGCTGCCACTTGCGAGGGCCTCGATGCCTCTGATCTTGTCCCTCGTGGGCTTTTTGAAGTAGTCGTCGAGATAGTCCTGTTCAGCCTTAGTGAGGGCGGACCGGTCCACACGGTCGATATAGCGCCGGTTTGCCAACCTGTGCGCGGTGTGCTGGAAGAGAGCCATGTTGGTCGGTGTTTGACCCAATTTGAGGATCGACATCGAGGCGGCGGCCTCACCGATATACGCGTCGCCATCCCACACGCTGGGACCGAACTGCTCGCGGTAATTGTAGGCCCGCATGGCACCGACCATCATGTCTTTGTCCTTCCAGCCGGCGTCCATCATGGAAGTGACGACGTCGCCCAGGGCTCCACCGCGGTTGATGACGCGGTCCACCGCCGCGGCGGCGCCGCGATGGGTGAAGCCGTATTCCTGGGCAGCTGTTCTGGCGGCTTCGATATACCCCTCCCGGACCCGCGCCGAGTTGAGCGACCAGCCCTTCCCGAGGATCTCCTTATTCGCCTCGAGATTCATCAGGTCGACCTGATGCCTAAGTTTCGAGTCGAGGTCCCACGGGTTGCGCCTGCGGAAGAGCAACGCGGTGATCGGGTTGGCGCCGATGGTGTTGATGGCGGCGAGTCCGGCGAGTGCCGTTCCCGGCAGGGAGTGGCCGGCCCCCGCGTCACCCATTCCCAGAGCGGTGCCACCGCCGCCCCCACCAGAGCTGCCCGCGCCCTGTATCGCGAGGGCGAATCGGTTGGCGATCCAGTCGTTACCTTTGCTCAGACCCTTGCCGAGCTGCCTCAGCTGCAGGATGGCGACGATCTCCACGATGGCACCCAGGACGAGCACCACCCCGACCTGGCCTCCTGCCTGCCGGAACAGGTTGCCCAGGAATAACACGTAGACACCGAGGAAGACGGTGTAAGCCGCCATCGCTCCCGCCGCGACGAAAGAATCGACGACATCGCGAACCAGAGCCGTCTGCAGCGGTCCGTAGATGTATCCGCCCGCCGCGAAACCGCCGATGGCCTTGAATCCGTGGAAAATGGAGTCCAGCGCCTTCCGAATGATCTTGCCCCCGAGAGACGCCCCGAACACCAGGTGGATCCCCCCACACACCAACAGCACCAAGCCGGAGCCGACCTGGTCTAAACTCGGATCGTGGGCCACGGCATACGCCGCCGTGTCGCCACAGGCCCGCATGCCGTTCAGTACCCGGGAGTCGTCACCAGATTGAACGCCCGCCGACCACACGGCAGCGCACCGCGGCGACTGATCGACGACATGACCGAAGTTCCACACCTGCAACGGATGGCGTGCGAAGTTGTCGGCCAGATCCTGCTGCATGGTGACGACCAATTGGTCCGGATTCGGGCTCGTGCTGCCGTTGAGCCCAGCCGCCACCGCGATACCCACGTTGCGGCCCTGTGCAAGTAGACCGTGTGAGGACAGGACATCGGCCAATGGCTCCGCCAGCACGATCGGGCCGAGCACGGCCACCCCCAGCATCGTCACCACCTGGATCGTGGCCTTCGCGACAAATCCTCGCACTACGAACCAGGCGACGAAGAACGCGCCGATCCCCGCGGCGACGGTCAACAGCAGCGGTGTGGCGATCTGGCCGGTCAGGTTGTCGGCGACCCCGGTCAACGCTCGACCGAACGGATCCAGCCATTGGAAGCTGATCGCGAAACCGATCAACCACACCGCGGAGGTCACGATGACCAGATAGCCGACGAACTCCAAACCCAGGATCAACGACACGATCGTCTCCAACGGATTCAACACGCTGCCGTGGCTGGTCGCGAACACATAATCGGTCAACCGGACCCCGTACGAGTCCCGGATATCCATCCACTGCAGCATGGCGAGACTGGCCCCACCCGACGCGGTACCACTCTGGGTCTGCGCCACGGCCACCGCGCCGACAACGCCCGGGAAGACGAACAGCGCGAGAGTGATCGCCAGAAACCACACCATCCTGCGCCGTCGGCGAGTGGCGTCGACCCAGCATCGAAACCGCTGCGCCACTAACCGAGGCTGCCACCGCGCCGGGTCCCAGAACTCGAACTTCCGCGTCCCCCAGGACCACCGAGCCCTTCGTCGCCGCACTTTCCCGCGACATCCCGTTGAAGTGCTGGTCATTCGACTATGGTCAATTCTGTTTGGAGGCAGGAATCATCGGGACCCGATACCGGGATACTTTCAACTCCCCAGCCGCTTTCATCGCCAAGCCGACCGTGCCGCACCTCAACGGGGATCCACTGGTGTCGTCGAGTGCGGCCCTTTCTGCTTCTGTGAGACGGCACATAGGTCGCCGGTATCCCTATCACTGTCTGTTCAATCGCAGCGGATGGCCGGTTCGTCGTTCGGTGTATCTGCTGCACTGCATGACTGCGAGCATGATTGTTTGTCTGCGCCTCCACATCCGTAACCCATAGGTGGACGGCAAGCAGCTTGCGGCGGCAATGTCAGCCGATCCATCGGAATCGCTATGTCTTCGGTTATCGTCGACACGAGGCTGGTACTAGCAGGCATGGCCGATATCGGGCGGGAGCCTGGTGTATTCGTCCTGCAGCATCGATGGCCCGGACGCCGGAGCGCGCTGACACCCGGTTACCGCAGCACCCGCTCCGGACGGGCACTAGCTATAGCCGGTCCGGGTCGAGCCGAGCGATTCGGGGGTGGAGTGTGGCGAGTTCTCTTCTGATCGAAGGAGTTCGGGCGGACTTCCGCGCTAACGCGAGTGTGTCGAGGCCTGGGTACGCGGGCCACAGGGTCAACAGCATGCCGTCGCGTTCTCGCATTGCTTGTTTGTCCGAGGGATCGATCGCGATGATCCTATGCAGGATCGCTGTGAACGGTTCGTGCGTCGCAACGCCGGTGCGCGTGGCTTTCGCCACGAGTGCACGGGAGAGCACGGCGAGTTCGTCGGTCACCCGGAGCAGCCCGCTTGCTTCAGTTGTGGAGAACAGTTCGCGGAGTTGCTCGACTTCGCCGGCCTCAGCCAGGTCAGCGAATGCGTTGATGCGATACGCGGGCCCCAGGCGCCTATCGCCTGTTACCTTGATCGCCTCACGCCAGCCGTGACCACCGCCGACCGATTCGACCAAGGTCTTTTTGAGCTCGCCCATATGGTGGCGCTCTTGCCTGGGGTCCAGACGCGGCCATCGTCCGAAAAATGCTGCCGCATCACCTTGCCGGGCGAACCGATAGGCGATCCGGCGATGTCCGAGAAAACGCTGGTCCCGGCCTCTGAAGGGCTCGAGTGTGTCGCTGATCTGCTCTGCCCGCGCAATCTCGCCCACACCGAGCAGCGCGTGAATGAGCTGGCTGCGCAGTTTGTTCCGGGTGATGTCACTGGGTACATGGGGGATGACGTTCTCGAACTCGGCGGGCGACATGTCACTCGCCGCGAACAGCAGAATCAATGCCTCGCTGAAGGTGTCGTGTCCATGCGCGTGCCTGAGTTGATTCGCAATAGTTTCCCACGACTGGGACCCCCAATCCAGCGTGCCCATCACGCAGGAGCAGTTCGGCTCACCTTCCCGGCGCAACCGCTCCACCTCGGCGAACACCAGATCACGGCACCAAACCAATCGGTCGGGTAACGGGTATGGCGGCCGCGAACGCCGCTCCCGTTCCTCGTATGTATACACCGTATTGAGGGCCGCGACGCAAGTCTCGACAGCGACTCGTGTCTCCTTCCGCATGCCGCGATGCTATGGCAACCGCCGGTCGAAATCGTTCCGGATACGCCGCGTCCACGGCCCGGGTCTGTTGCCAGACGACGTGGGCCGCGATCCGGGCAACAGTGCGGTCAATTCCCTCGCATCATCGTGGGCAACGATTGCTGGCCGACCTCAACCCGCAGATCGAGACTTGGAAGGCGATTGCCGTCCTGCTCGCCGACCGCGGACCGCGACCGCGACTCGACGACGCCCTCGACCACCTGCGGTCGCGATCCGCGGAACGGGATGCGTCGACCGAAGCAGGTGACGTCATCGCCTACCAGGGAGCCAGATCCGCCCTGGTATGAACAAGCGGCCCGGCACGGGCTCGGGCAGCGCTTCGGCCAGCTCACGGGCATAGACGTCGTCGAGGTGGGCGTCGGGTGTGGGGATACGTGTGATGGCGTTCAAAACCGCAGTGGCCGAACGGGTCCGCAGATTCGGAGAGTCGGCGCGGGAGGTCCCGTCGGGAGTATGACGCATCGACCTAAGCAAAACGGCCAACTTGCTGCCAGACCCACAGGACCTAACTACGAGGCATTGACCTTGATGGTCGATTCGGGGATGGGACGCCGATATTTGTTAGGATCTAGACAATCAAACCTCTTTCGATCTGAGTTGTGGGCGTAGGGAGGTAGATCGATTCGCTGGTATGCGCCAGCGGAGCGGCCTCGGCTCAGATGTAGCGCCTGCCGGTCCCGTTTGTAGGCGCCCGTGTCGGCATCCTCGATGCGCAGGGCTATCAGCTTGTGCGACTTCCATGGAAGGCGTGTCGCGCCCAGTAAGCGATCGATGAACACGACGAGGACCGGCGCAGCGTCCTCGTGCGAGCCTTGCCCTGCGGCTCTGTACCCGCCATTCGGGCGTGTCCGCAGGAATTTCGGTGCCAGTCCTTGCGATTGCCGCCTTGCGATGTATGTCAACGGGCGCAAATCGTTAGAGCCTTGACGATCCGATCGCCGTGTCCTAACCTCTGTATGGCGCGGGTCACAGTCTTGCTCGCCACTCATCGAAGCCTCTCAGTGGGGAGAGAATCATGACCCGTCGCGCCGTGGCCGACATCAATGAGAGCGGCAAGTCCGTGATCGACAGAGATGGCGCATCACCGCGCTCATGTCGATACACGAAGACCAAAGGCTTCACGAACAGCTTTATCTGGACTGCGGCGACACCTGCCGCCCCGACAGCGGATCCGACGATGCCGCTTCGATCGTGGGTCTCAGGTCCGAGTGAGACGATCGCGCTCACGGTCGCCTTTCCACCGACAAGCGTCTATGCCGTCCCGGATTCGACCCGGTTGCTGGCGGCCGAGCAACTGGAGGCCCTTCCGTGGCCCTGCCGAGCTGTTCGAGCCGGAGACCACGACCGACAACCTGAGGCGGTCCTGATCCACGAGGGCACCGTCGAGACACACATGCCGATGATCGGCCGAGCCCTGTAGGCAGTCGGCATCGCACTGGCATACGAAGGTCAACGGTTCGCCGGGGAACCTCGCAGCCGGCCACATTCCGGTGGTCTGCCAGGACGATTTCGGCGCCTCCACCACCACTCGCCCTGCCCTGCAGAGGTCGGGCACGACGGGCGCACACCCCCGCGACGACCGATCGCGTCACATGAACACTTCGGAAGGAATCGAACATGCCCCGATCTGACATCGGCGCCCGCGCCGTGAGCGTCGATCCGCCTGCACGCGTTGCGAAACCTGTGCAGCCACAAGGCGTGGGGACCCTGGCGTGGGGAACGCTCGTCGCGGCAGCGCTTTGCGTCTTCATGGCCCAGTTCGCACTTACCGTGCCTGCGGGCCTGAACGGGTTGTTCCAGCAGGACTTCCACACCTCGGCATCCCAGTTGACCTGGATCACCGACGCTTTTCTGGTCCCGGTCACTGTCCTGGAACTGACCTTCGGACTGCTCGGTGATCTGTTCGGTCGCCGCCGATTGCTGGTCGGCGGTTCCGTGCTCGTGGCCCTCGGGTTCGCGGTCTGCGTGCTGACCCCAGGGCCCGGCACCGATCAGCTGACACGATTGATCGTGCTCTGGACCGGCCAAATCCTCGCTGGAGTCGGCGCCGCCGCAGTGATCCCGACCACCCTGGCCATGATTGCTGCAGGCACCCACACCCCACGCGCCCGGGCCCGCGCTATTTCGGTCTGGGCAGCGTCATTGTCCATGGGCAGCGTGCTGTCGCCGCTCGCGAGTGGTCTGACCGCACAACTGAAATTCAGCGCGGACCCCAATGCCGGCTGGCGGTGGGCATTCCTCGTCGTTGTCGCACTCGCCGCCGCGTCGGCGGTGCTCGCCGCCAAGCTGGCCCAGGACTCCTCGGCACCGGAAGGTCGCTCCCTCGACTGGCCGGGGCAGATCACGATCGCCCTAGCCGTCCTCGGCCTGCTCTTCGCCGTCATCCAGGGACCCACCAGCGGCTGGGGCAGTTCACAGGTCGTCTGCGGTTTCGTGTGCGCGGCCGTCTTCCTGGCCGCCTTCGTTATTGCGGAACGGCGCTCGGCATCCCCGCTTCTGCAACTCGACCTGTTCGCGAACCAGAACTTCACGATCGCCGCAGTGGTGACCGTCGTCGGCATGTTCGCCTACCTCGGCACCGGATATATAACCAGCATTCGCCTCACTGCGATCCAGGGCTTCACTCCGCTGCACGCCTCCGTGGCATTCATCGTGTTCAATGGGGTAGCCGCGCTGATCCAGGTGCCAATCGCGTCCCGCCTCATCGAGTGGTACAAGCCCAAGTGGGTTCTCGGCAGTGGTCTCCTGCTGATCGCCATTGGCAACTTCTGGATGGCTTTGATACCGATCGGCAACAAGGCGGTCGCGCCACTCGTGCCTCCCCTTGTAGTGGCCGGCGTCGGCGTGGCGTTCGCGTTGTCGGCGGTTACCGCCGTCGTGATCAACACCGTCCCCAACAACCTTGCCGGAATGGCAGCCGGATGGACCAGTCTGCTGCGCGATTTCGGGTTCACTCTCGGCCCTGCCTTGGTGGGAGCGGTCGCACTCAGCCGGGCCGCGAACGAGATCAGCGACAAGGTCGTGTCCGACCCGGCTCTTAGCCAAGCCTTGGAAAACTTCAACGCGTCGGCGGCGTCCGCGGCAGCCGACCAGCGGCAGGCAGTAGAGGATGCCATCACCGCGGTCAACTCCGGCCCGCTCGGCGCGAACGGCGTCCCGGCCGTCGTCACCTTGCCGAATGGCTCCACCATGCCATTCAACCCGCTGAAGGAAACCGCCTTCCACGCCCTGGGCAGCGCATATGCGTTCGGCTACCTGATGGTCGGGCTTTGCGCGGCCGTGGCGGCGCTCGCCGCCGTCATCCTGATCGACAGGCGCCCACAGACATGCTGATCGGCGCCAGATCGCAATTCTCGGCCAGCCAGGGTCGAGAACACCAGGAAACTCGAAGAGATGAGGAGTTATGAACAACTTTTCCCGAGCGACGGCATTTGCCGCACTGGCAATTGCCGCGACGGCATTTGCCACGGGTGTTTCGACAGCCGCGCCCATCGAAACAACGGTGCCGGCGACAGCGTCGGCTCCCACTGACCCGGCCACCACAACCCCTGCCGTAGCAGACGATGCCGATTCCGCGTCCGCGCGCGGCGGTTATATGGATCGCGGTACGGAAATCGATAAGGCGGTCGCTTCCGTCACCAGCGCATTCAACAACGCCAGCAACGACGGCAAGATGTTCGGCACGCTGGCCGGCGTGCTGGTCGGCTGCCCGGCCGGGGCGATCACCGGCGGCACACTCACGGTGCTCACCACCGCCGGAATGCTGACCCCGATCGGCGTGGTCGGCGGCTGCATCCTCGGCGGTGTGACCCTCGGCGGGCTCGGCGGGCTCATCGGTGGCGCGGTAACCGGTCTGCCCGCGCTCGTCGGCACCGCGAACGAGCAGTACAACGCATTGCGCGCGAAGGGGTTCGTCGCCGTGCCGGTCGAGGTACCGGCCCCCTGAATCAACCCGGCCGGCGGGCGACCGCCGGCCGTCGCACATTGGAATCGAGCATTGTCATGAAATACACCAGCCAGACTGCCGTGGTCACCGCGCTGACCGCCGTTGCCGTGGCGATCGCCACAGGCGCCGCGAACGCCGCGCCCGCCCCCTCGAACGATTCCGACTTAGTGAGCGTGCAGATCGCGCCAGGCATCCAGTTCGCCGGCGCGGCCTCCGACGACTCGTCGGTTCTGAACACCCCGATCGGCTCGGTGACCATTCACCACGGCCAGGTCGCGATCCAGGACACTGCCCAGCGTCCGATCGTCGGCGTGCCGCTGCAGACGGCAGCCGGGAATCCGGCCGAACAACCCATTGCGCCGAGCGCCACACCCGTCGCGACCGGTCAGGGCGATGCGCTCGCCGACTTGAACCAGGCCTGGCATGCGGCAGGGCCATACACTGGGCTCGCCGCCGGAATCGGCGGCACCGCAGGCGCGTTCGCCGGAGCTGTCATCGGCTGCCCGATCGGCGCGATCACGCTTGGCAGCATGGCCACGGTCATGTCCGCCGCTGTGCTGACTGTGCCCGGAATGATCGGCGGTTGCCTCGCTGGTGCCGGCTTGGCGGCGGCATTCGGCGGGATGGTCGGCAGTGTCGCGGTCGGAATTCCGGTCGGTCTGGCGGTCACCGCTGACAAGTTCAATCAAATCCAGGCCACGCACGCGAACCCGGCCCCGCAGCCGCCCATGGGCTGACCGGCTACCCTCCGACCGACCCCGAAACGCAACGGCGGTCGGAGGGTTCGGCAAACGTGCACCGATACGGAGTCACGGTGAATCTTTTTTGCCAGCGGACGCAGGAATCTCGAATACATCTGCGGACCGGTGGGCTGATTTCGCGGATCTCGTTTTTGCAATTGCCGACATGACACGGCAGGTCGGGACGTATGCCGGGGCCCGAATCGACTGACCGGGCGGGCCGACATACCGGATCGACACCCTCGACACCTACTATGCGAAATGGATCCGGTGCCGCTCCACCGTCCGCCGGCACCAACGACGCCGCAGCACTGCGCCGGCTCGTCCGAGCGGTCCGGTGGTACGTCACGGCGCGGGCGACGCCGACGTTGCGTGAAGGCGTTTACCTGCAAGTAGGGATGCGAGGTATGCCAGAACCGCGCAGGTGAGCATCGTCAGCACCATCGGGGTCGCTGTCGCCGCGCCCCCGAGACCTACCAGTGGCGACACGACTGCGGCGAGGCCGAATTGGAGTGCTCCGAGTACTGCGGAACCAGTTCCCGCTGCCCGCCGCGATTGTTCGACCGCGAGTGCGGTCGCGTTGACCATGATGACTCCCACGCTTGCGACTGTCGGCCAAAGTAGGAACAGGGTCAGCCACTTGAACGGGCCGACCAGCGCATCGATCGTCAACAACGCCGTCAGCGCGACCACGGCGAGAATTCCGGCCCGCAGCAGAGTCGCCGATCCGAGTCGCTCGGCCAGTCTCGCATTGAGAAGACTGGCGCAGATGAGGCCGATTCCGTTGCACGCAAAGACGATCGAGTACTCCATTGTGGACAGTCCGAACAGGTTCTGAAACACGAACGGAGAGGCCGAGATGTAGGCGAACATCACCCCGAAACCGAAGGCGAATGTCAGGGTGTAGCCGAGGTAGCGTCGATTCCCGAGAACGCCGGCCAGGCTGCCACCGAATACGCGTAGGCCACCGCGTGTCCGTAGCTCGGGCGGGTGAGTTTCGCGGACATGCAGCAACACTCCCATGAGCATCGCCGCTGCCAGCGCCGTCAACACCCAGAACACACCACGCCATCCGACATGATCGATGACCGCACCACCGAGTAATGGTGCGACTACCGGCGCGACCCCGCTGATCACCATCACCAAGCTGAGTGCCTTCACGGCGGCGGCCCCCCGGGCGCGATCCGAAATCACAGCGCGGCTCAGCACGATCCCGGCGGCGCCCGTGAAACCTTGCGCGAAGCGGAAGGCTGTCAACGACTCGATGGTCGGCGCCAGCGCGCAGGCGACACTTGCCGCGATACACACGATCGTTCCCCCGATCAGCAGGTGTCGGCGTCCGAATCGGTCGGAAATCGGACCGATGACGAGCTGGCCAACTGCCAGTCCCACCAAGAATGCGGTCAGTGTCAGTTGGATCGAGGAAGCGCTGGTTCGGAATTCCATGGCCATCGTGGGGAATGCCGGCAGGTACATGTCCGTTGCCAGCGGTGCGACGGCGGCCAGGAGCGCCAGGACACCAACCAGAAGACGCGGCATCGCCGACGCCAACGGACTATCGGCGAACGACTCAGGGGAACCATCGTCGGATTCAACTGTATATCTAGATATAATTTTAGAGGTAACCATATAGGTATGATGTCATGTGTGACCGAGAGAGCGAACCTGTCAGACGGTGATGTTCACAACGTTGCCGCGACCCTTCGCGGTCTGGTGTGGTCGTTGCGCCGCTTCGGCGAACGTCAGTCCGGGCTTGTTCCCTTGCCCAACTCGGAGTTCGAAGTGCTCAGGACAGTGGCGGAGAGCCCAGGCTGCACCGTGTCCGACATCGCGCGACATTTGGGGCTGCAAGCCAGCAACGTCAGCACCACGGTCCGCAATCTGATGAAGCGAGGCCTGCTCGTTCGAGAGGTCGATCCGTCCGACCGCCGATCCGGTCGTCTGCGGCTGAGTTCGGAAGCGCAGAGACACTCTGCGCTTATCGAAGATGCGTGGGAGCGGGCGATCAACACCCAGTTGCGACTCATGAGTGCCGACGAAGTTTCCACCATCGTCGCGGCCGCCCCGCTCCTGAGGCGACTGTCGGGCATGGCCGAGGATTCGTACGGCGTAATCGGCTCTGCGGGTCGGAACTCGAAGTCCAACGCTCGTTGACCAGGCAGTCGCATGGTGGTGTCCGCTGTCGCGCAGTTGTGCGCGCTACGTGCGAATACGTCGGCGAGGAGGTCTAACGCGCGGTCATTGCTTGTGTCGGTCCTCGGTGGCAAGGGTTTCGTGACTTCATCGTGATATCACCGGTCGAGAGCGCGTACGTCCGGACATCCCGGCCGCGCGCTCGGGCGGAACTGTTCTACTGATCGAACGGACCGCAGAAATGGACATGACGCCGAAGCACTGCGGAACGCACACGCGTGCCAGAGAGGTTCATCGTGTGCCTCTCACGGTGCATCTCCGCCCGATACGGCGGAATTGGTTGCGGAATCCGACTGCAATGCCGCAAGTAGGTCAGGAGACGCTTGCAGCGCGGTCCGCTGCATCAAGTCGATTACGCCGCGTATCCCAGCCATTTCCGATCCACCGCCTGCGCGGCCGGGCCCTCCGTGCTTCAGTGCCGGCAGCGGGGATCCGTGGCCCGTCGTCTGGGCCATGTTGGAAGAGTCCAACAAGTGCAGCCGACCGTGCCACGGTGCCGCCTCCTGGAGAAAGGTTGTCGTCCATGACCGGTCGTCGCTGACGATGGAGGCGACCAGGCTGCCCTGCCCACGGGCGAGGAGGTCGATCGCGTGTGCTGTGTCGCGGTAGGGCAGTACGGAGGCGACCGGGCCGAACGCTTCCACTTCGTGCGGTGCGGCGGCGTCGGGGTCCGCCGAGATCAGGATGGTGTCCAGGAACGCGCCTCGCTGCGGGTCCGCGTCGATGACCTCGACCTTGATCGGGTCGCCGTGGACGAAGCGTCCGGCCTCCGCGATCCGCCGGGCCGCGCGGCGTACTTCGTCTCGCTGCTCGAGGCTGACCACCGCGCCCATCTGGACACCGTCCGAGGCTGGGTTGCCGATGGTGACAGTCGACAGTCTCGCGGAGACGGCGTCCAGGACTGTCGTCTCGAACTCATGCGGCACCAGGATGCGCCGGATGGCGGTGCACTTCTGTCCAGCTTTCAGCGTCATCTCGTTCGCGACTTCGCGGATGAATGCCGCGAATAGTTCTGAGTCGGGCTGTACATCGGGTGCCAGTACGATGGCGTTGACCGAATCCGCCTCGGCGTTGAACCGGACCGACTTCGCGACCACCGTGGGCTGGGTGCGCAGGACTCCCGCGGTCACAGCGGATCCAGTGAACGATAGGACATCCTGTTCACGCAAAAGGTGCAGTCCCGGGCTGACCGACCCGGCGATCATTTGTAGCGCCCCCGGAGGAAGGACGCCCGCTTCGGCGACGATGCGAACCAGGTGCTCGGTGAGATAGGCCGTGGGCGTGGCGGGTTTGATGACGCTCGGCATGCCGGACAGGATTGCCTGTGCCAGCTTTTCCAGCGGCGCCCACACCGGGAAGTTGAACGCGTTCACCTGCAGTACCAGTCCGCGCGAGGGCGTATTGATATGGATACCGAGAAAATCTTCGCCTCTGGCCAGTCGTTCAGCCGGCCCCTCTAGTAGGAAGGTGTCGTTCGGAAGTTCGGAGCGTGCACGGCCGGCGTAGTGGCGAACAACGCCGATACCGCCGTCGATGTCGTAACGCGCGTCGGTAAGCGTTGCGCCGGCTCGTGCTGAGAGTGCGTAGAGCTCGGTGCGCCGCTCCCGCACTGCGACCGCGACGGCTTCCAGAATGTCTGCCCGCTGGTGAAAGGTCAGGTCTCGCAGCGTGCGGCTTCCCACCCTCCGGGCGTAGTCGAACGCCTCTTCCATGTCGAGGCCCTCGGAGGAGACGCGGCACACAAGATCACCGGTGACCGCGTCGCGTACATCGAGCGCGGAGTTGGCCTTGGGCGCAGGTGAAACCCACGCATCCTGCAAGTAGCTCTGGAGCATCGGTCGGCTTTCGTTCAGGGACGGGAGATATGTCGTCGGAGGCCTGGAGCGCTGAGGTCGGTAGGCCTTATGAAGCCGGATGGTGGCCCCAGATATCGGCTGTGTAGGTGCGGCTGATCCAACGCCTTTCGTCGACCTGCACGCCGCCCGCACCGATCTCGATGCCGAAGCCAGCTGGGGAGTTCATGTAGAAGGAGAACATCCCGTCATTGGCGTGCTTGCCGAGCGTGGCCATCAAAGGCACGTCGTAGTCGCGGACCCGGTCCAGAGCGCGGCCGACGTCGTCTGGATCGGAGACCTCACACAAGATGTGGTGTGTCCCTTCGGTCTTGTAGGACCGCACGAAGGCAACGCTGTGATGCCGCGGATTGCAGCCCAAGAAGTAGAACGTTCCCCACGGATAATCGGCGGTGTCACTGAGCCGGAATTCCAATACGTCGCAATAGAAATCGACCGCCTCCTGGATATGCGGGGTCTTCATCACGACGTGCCCCAGCCCCTGCTCACCGGTCACGAAATCCACGCCCAGCGGTGAGATGAACTGGCTTCCGCCGAGTCGGCGCCCAGAAAACAATTCGGTACGAATGTCGCACGGTCCGGTGAAGTGAACCATCTCAGCGACCTCGCGGTCCTTGCATTCCTCATCGGTGCCGGTCACAACGTCGACACCGGCTTTTTTGAGCCGCACGCCGAGTTCGTCGATGGCTGCCGAGTCGCGGACCTCCCACCCGATGACCGTCACACCGCTGGTGGGGGCTTCTTCCACCCAGAATCGAAAGGGGTGTTGGTCCATCCGCAAGTGGTAGCGTGCGGAATCCTCCGGTTCCGGAAGGACGGCCAAACCGATCACCTCTCGAGCGAAGTCTCGCCAGGTAGCCGGGTCAGGAGTGCCGATACCGAGATAGCCCAGGCTCTGGATTGTCATGACCACACCATATTTGTATGACCATTGACAGTCAAGGTTCTGACCAATTAGGTTTGCGGCCATCGAACACGAGGAGCTTTTCCATGCCCGAAGAGACCCGCTTGCAGCCCGTCGACGAGGCGGACCTGCAGAACAAGACGCTCGAAGCGCTCGCGCCCTACCGCGACCAGGATGGTCGGATTTACGCCATCTGGGGGACGCTGGCACACCACGAGGACGCATTACGCCGTTTCCTGGTGTTCGGCAACCACGTATTAGGCAAGAACACCCTGCCGCTGAAGTCGCGAGAGCTGATGATCGTGCGAATCGCGGCTCGCGCGCAGGCGGCATACGAGTGGGACCAGCACGTGCGGATCGCCCGGCGTGCCGGTCTGTCCGACGTGGAGATCATGGCCGCCGCGACTGGTTCCTGGAACGAGCTGGACCAGCTCGACCAGGTATTGCTCGCCGCCACCGACTCGCTGATCGACGGTCAGCGGGTCGACGACGAGCTATGGCGCCGCATGGCATCGACGCTCAGTACCCAGCAGATCATCGACGTCCTCTACACGGTCGGCCAATACCTCACCATCGCGACCGTCATCAACACCCTCGGCGTCCAGCCGGAGGGGGACCTGGTGCTCGACCTTCCGCGTGCGGAGGTCGCAACTCGAAAGGATCCGCAAGCATGAAGCTCGCGAACATCAACGGCCGTCCCAGCATCGTCCGCGATGGCCTCGCACTCGATGTCGCCGCTGTGAGCAAGGGTGCAATCGAGCCGGATCTGCACGTGCTCTCCGATCTCTCTCGGCACGGCGAGCTGCGCGCCCTCGCGGATAGCGCCGCCGAGGAAGACTGGCAGGACTTCGACTTTCGAGACCTGGGACGCGTCTCCCGGCCGTACAAGGCGATCGGCGTCGCGCTCAACTACCGTGCGCACGCCGAAGAATCAGATCTGCCCATACCCGACGAACCTTCGGTGTTCGCGAAGTTCGCGTCCTCGGTGATCGGCCCATCCGACACGGTGGTCGTGCCACTCGCCTTCGACAAGGTGGACTACGAGGCCGAGGTCGTGGTGGTCATGGGAGCGATCGGTAAGAACATCCGCGAGGAGGACGCCTGGTCCTACGTGGCGGGCATCACCGCAGGGCAGGACATCAGCGACCGCAGGGAGCAGTGGCGCAAACCGCTCAATCAGTTCACGCTTCCGAAGTCGTATGACACATTCAGTCCGATCGGCCCGTTTCTCGTCACGCTCGACGAATTCGAGAATCGAAACGACATCGAAGTCGTGGGGCATGTCGACGACCTGGAAGTACAACGCGGACGTACCTCGGACCTGATCTTCAGCATCCCCGAGCTGATCGTCTGGCTGTCGAGGCGGGTGACGTTCGAACCAGGCGACCTGATCTTCACCGGTACTCCCGCCGGCTGCGGTGTCCGCCGCACGCCGCGGCTGTATCTTCGCGACGGCATGGTTCTTCGCACCAGCGTCTCGGGTGTCGGTTCTATGGCCAATCCGATCGTCGCGGGTTGAAAAGGTCGAGTGCTGGCTCGGTGGTAGCGTCCGACCGATCGGCGGCATCGACCCAGCCGTACGAGGGAGGGCATGAGATCGTGGCGGATATTGCTCACGGGGCAGAGGACGGCGACCGGCCCCGAACGCGGGAATTCTCCGAACTGCTGCGCCACCGCCACCGGGAACTCGGTACGACCGAGCCGCGGGTGCTCGATGCGATCGAGATGATCACAGACCTCACGCGCCTGGAAGCCAGGGTGGTCCATGACTTCGAAAGGCACGTCCACCGGCCCCTCGGGCTGACCTGGGCCGGCTTTCGCATCCTGAACACACTATGGGTCTTCGGCGGTACTGCCCAGCAGGAGATCACCCGGCTGTCCGGGACGTCTCGGGCGAGTATCTCGAGCGCCCTCACCACCCTCGAGAACCGGGGGCTCGTCGTGCGCCGTCGCGCCGACGAAGATCGGCGACAACTCATCGTCGAACTCACCTCGGAAGGCCGGGACACGCTTCAGCAGGCAATTGCCGCCCAAACCCGCCGTGAGCAGGCGTGGACCGCCGCGCTGCGCAATGACCAATTGAGTGAGCTCGTGCACCTACTTCGGACGCTGGTGAACCAGGAGACCCCGCCAGTCGACTGAGACTGTATTCGGGGAGGCCCGACGCATATTTGATTCCGGTGGCGATTTTTGGAACCTGCTGGCAAACGCAACATTGTTAGAGTCTTGACAATTATTCGGCAGTTGGTTTAGCGTAGATCAACCGCCCCGAGTGGCCGTGAGGCCGGGCCGCCGACGGCGCGCTCATGCCGTCTGCGGCCCGGCTCCACTTGGCGTCCGGCGTGCACATTCCGCGATTCGAGAATTGCGAGAACTGCGCTCGCACTAAAACTCATCAGCTCTGCGAGGAGTAAGAAATGGTCCGTCGCGTCGTTACGGATATCAGCGAGAACGGCCATGCCGTGATCATCAGTGACGGAGAGCCTCCCCGATCGCGGAAATACACGAACACGCCCGGTTTCGCGAATTGTCTGGTGTGGGCGACTACAACGCCTGCCACCGTTTCTGCGGATCCCACAATGGCTATTCGGTCCTGGGTGCCCAGCCCCGGCGAGACGATCGCGCTCACTGTGACCTTCCCGCCCGCCAGTGTGTACGCCGACCCGTCGTTCGACCGTGCATCCGCAGCCGCTGAGCAACGTGAAATCACGCCGGGACTCGCCGAACTGTTCGAGCCGGAGAACCCGGGCATGCACACCACGCCCACCATCGATTACGGCGTCGTTCTCGACGGTGAGATCGTTCTGGACCTCGATGGCGACTCCACCGTCCTGCGGGCGGGTGACATCGTCGTACAGAACAGCACACGGCACGCCTGGCGCAACCCCGGCACCACACCCGCCACTGTCTTCTTCGTTCTGATCGGTACGGGCACCACAGCGGGAGCGCAATGACAATCCCATCGGGCAGGACGCCGAGCCAGGACGCCATGCGATTCGGTTGTGCGCTACCGGCGGCGCAGACACCCATGCGTCGACAACCCGTATGCCGGATTCTGGGCAGCCACCGGCCGATCGCCGCTAAACCGCAGAACCCTGCCGCCGACCTCGCGACCACACGCTGGATGGTTGTACCCGAAGGCCGACTTTGTTCGAACGAACTCGTTCACGTGAAGCCCGGCGTACGGCTTCCTGCTCGGTGTGATCTGGGTGTGACAATGTGATGGAAGTGCCGATGCTCGCAGCCGAGAAAGCGACCTGGTTCGGCGCCCACTTCCTTGCGAGTGCGGCCGAGACCGGTTCCAGAACCGCCCTCGTGTTCGAAGACAGATCATGGACCTACACAGAGCTGGACTTGTTGATCCGGCAGGCTGTTCGGTGCCTCCGCGCGGTGGGCGTTGGTAAGGGGGACCGAGTCGTCATGCAGGGCGTCCCGCGGCCCGAGGCCATTTCGGCGTTGTTCGCGGTGACGAGGATGGGCGCTATCCTCGTCCCCCTGCATCCTCAGATCACCGAGAATGAACTCGCTGTGATCTGCGAGGAGACCTCACCGCGCGCCATCATCGCCGACTCCTCGTTCGTGGGGCACCGACTGGCCGACGCTGGTGCAGCGCTGCTCGCTTGGGACGAGCTGTGCGCTGGCGATCGGTCCACCGGCGAGCACGTACGCGAGGCCCCGGACGGCTCCGACGTCGCCATCATCCCGTTCACATCGGGGACGTCCGGCCGACCCAAAGGTGTAGCGCTCACCCATGACAACTTGTATTGGAGCATGGTCAATGGTTTTGCGGGCCTCCCGATGGAGGACCGCGAAGTAGCCCTGATCGCAACGCCTCTGGCACACGTCGCAGTCCTGGGTGGACTGCCGCAATACACCTGGGCGCGTCGCGGGACTGTAGTACTCGCGCCGAGATTCGATCCCGGCCTGTTCATCGACCTGGTCCGCGACCACAAAGTGACGACCGCGTTCGCGGTCCCGGCGATGCTGACTCTTCTTGTGCGGCACCCGCGCTTCCACAGCGCCGATATGGACTCGCTGCGCTGGGTGTTGGCGGGCGGCGCGCCCGCGGTATCCACGACAGCGACTCGGTTCGACGACCGCGGTATTCATATCGTCAACTCTTACGGCCTGACCGAATCCTGCGCCGGCGTAACCTACGCGGCCGGCGAAGACGTCGCCGACCACCCCACATCGGTGGGACGCCCCATGCCGCACGTCGAATTACGCGTGATGGACGACAAAGGCGTACCCGCTCCGGCCGAAGCTGTGGGCGAGATCTGGCTGCGCGGGCCATCCATCGCGGCCTCATATTGGACGCGGGCCGGGCTGCTGCCCGTCGCTGACCCCGACGGCTGGTTCCATACCGGCGACCGCGGCCGCTTCGACGCCCGAGGACGTCTCGAAGTGGTCGGTCGCGTCAAGGACACGATTATCACCGGCGGTGAGAATGTGGACCCGGCCGAGGTCGAGAACATCCTCGCCGGTCTGCCCGGCGTTCTCGACGTCGCCGTATGCGGCTTACCGGACCCGGTGTGGGGCGAAATCGTGACTGCGTTCGTGGTGGTGGGGACTCGCGAGGTGTCACTCGACGACATCCGCAAGTACGTCGAGGGCAAATTGACCAAACACAAATGGCCCCGACAGCTCTTTCTCGTCGAGATGCTACCTCGCGGGGCAACCGGAAAGATCCAGCGCCAAAAACTTATCGACCTCGCCTGTCATTCCACCTCAGCCGGGCGGGACCGACAACCATCGCCATCGAGTAGTGCCCCAGCACCAAGGAGTAACCCATGAGCGCAACGATGCGCGCAGCGCGAATGCACCATGTCGGCGAACCGATGAGGATCGACGAAATCCCCATCCCCAATCCGGGTCCGGGCGAGGTCCGGGTTGCCGTCCATGCCGTGAATATCGTCCCGAACCTCGCCAATATCCTGAACATGTGGACGACGTGGTTTCCGGATAGCCCCCTCCCGACCTTGCCCGCAACATTCGGTCTGGATCCGGCGGGCGTGGTGGAAGCCGTCGGAGAAGGAGTCGAGGACGTCCGAGTAGGCGATCGGGTATACGTTAATCCGGGCCGTCACTGTGGTTCGTGTCGAGCTTGTCGCAACGACGACTCCATCAACTGCGCCAGCTACGTCCTTGCCGGCTACTTCGGCTACTCACCGACCGCCATGGGTTTGCTGGACCGATACCAAGGTGGCCTCGCGGAGTATATGGTTGCGCCCACCTACGCGTTGGTGAAAATCCCGGACTGCCTTTCGTTCAATGCCGCAGCCCGGTTCGGCTACCTGGGCACGATGTTCTCGGCGCTGAGAAAGGCCGGTGCAGGCCCAGGCAAGTCGGTCCTGATCAACGGAATTTCAGGGACCTTGGGCGTCGGCGCCGCACTTCTCGCGCCTGCCATGGGACTGACGCGGGTCTACGGCACTGGCCGTAACCGGAGCCTGCTCGATCAAGTCGACAAGCTCGCACCCAATCGGATCCGCCTGCATTCGCTCGACGACGGCCCAGTCGAGGAATGGATCCGGGAGGAAACCGACGGGTACGGCGTAGACATCTATATCGACGCGCTCGGCCCTGGAGCTCCCCACGAGACCTTCCTCGCAGGTATCCGGGCTATGGCACGCGGTGCGGTCGCGGTCACCATCGGTGCCGTCGCCGGACAGGTTCCCGTTGACATCCATCGCCTGATGGATCAGCAACTACGACTGGTCGGCTCCGTGTGGTTCACCGCAGGCGAAGGTCAAACCATGGCCGACATGGTCGAGGCCGGGTTACTCGACCTCACCCCCCTCGAGCACCGCGTCTACCCCCTCGAGCAGGTCAACGAGGCCATCAGCGGCACCGCGCAGCGGAACGGCGGCTTCAGCAACTTCATCATCAGCCCACTGGTGAAGGCCTAGCCGACCCGCCACATCTTCGTCTGCCTCCCACAATCAGCACCTCTGGAGAACCGATGCACGCTCAACATGCCACCCGACCAGTCGACCCGCTCGACCTCCTCGAGATCGACACCCTCCTGACACCGGATGAGAGCGCTATACGTGACGCCGTCCGCGCCTTCTGTGACCGTCGCGTCGAACCTCACATCGGCCGATGGTTCGAGGAGGGAGACATCGAGGACATCCGCGGACTCAGCAATCTCGGCGTACTGGGAATGCATTTGGAAGGCTACGGGTGCGCCGGAATGAGCGCCGTCGACTTCGGTCTGGCCTGCCTCGAACTGGAGGCGACCGACTCGGGGCTTCGCTCACTGGTCTCCGTTCAGGGATCTCTCGCCATGTACGCGATCTGGGCATTCGGATCCGAGGAACACAAGCAGGAATGGCTTTCCCGTCTCGCGGCGGGAACGGCGATCGGTTGTTTCGGGCTCACCGAGCCCGATTCAGGTTCCGATCCCGCAAGCATGCGCACTGTGGCCCGCCGTGATGGCGATGGCTGGATCCTCGATGGCCGCAAAATGTGGATCACCAACGGGTCGATCGCCGACGTCGCGGTGGTGTGGGCGCGCACCGACGACGGGATCCGGGGCTTCCTCGTCCCCACCGAAAGATCGGATTCTCAGCTAACCGAATCGAACACAAGATGTCGCTGCATGCGTCGGTGACCAGCGAGCTCGTGCTCGACGCGGTCCGCCTGCCCGGTGCCGCTGTGCTGCCTGGGGCACACGGGCTGCGGGGACCGCTGTCGTGTCTCAATGAAGCGAGGTACGGCACTGCTTGGGGTGCGATGGGAGCGGCCCGGTCCGCCTTCAGATCCGCGCTGGCCTACGCCGGTGACCGAGTGCAGTTCGGCCGCCCGATCAGCGGTTTCCAACTCACCCAGGGAAAAGTGCTGGGGTGGTGTCCTTCTGTTCGGCAGGGTCGGTGAGGCCGCGGGAGCGGGCCAGCACGTCGAGGCCGAGGTCGCGGCAACTGCGGCGAGGTGGTGATCACGATGCGGGATGCGAGGATGGATCGGCGGCATAAAGCCACTGAAAGGGTTTTATGATTTGCGTATCGTCTCAGGAACCCCACGTAAATCGCAGTTCAGGCCCGGTATCGCACCGGGCCTGACCTTTTTGAACTACGGCGACACGGGCGCTCACTGTAGGCCCCCGTCCACGTCGATGACTTGTCCGGTGATCCATCCTGCGTCGTCGGAGGCGAGGAATGCGACGACCGTGGCGATGTCGCGGGGCTGTCCGACCCGTCCGAGCGCGGTGACGGAGGCCAGTGCCGCTCGCTCCGATGCGGTGAGGTTGCCAGCCAACTGTGCGGTGTCGACGATTCCGGGCGCGATGGCGTTGACCGTGATCCGGCGTGGGCCGAATTCGGCTGCTTGACAACGGGCCGCGGCCTCGATGGCTGCCTTGGTGGCGGCGTAGACCGAACTGGTCGCGGCGATGCGCCTGGCCAGTCCGGAGGAAATGTAGATGATGCGGCCGCCGTCGCTCAGATGTTTCGACGCCGCGACAGTGGTGAGCAGCCCACCGCGGAAGTTGATGTCGAGGTGCTCGGCAAGGTAGTCCTCGTCGATGTCTTCGGTGCGCCGTCGGCGGTAGACCCCCGCGTTGTTGACGAGGATGTCCAGCTTGCCTCCGTATGCCACCGCGCTGTCGAGGAGATGTCGGCGCTGCTCGGCTTCCCGCAGATCGGCTTGGACGAGGTGCGCGTGGCCGCCGTTGTCTTCGATCGAGGCCGCGACCACTTCGGCCTCGGCCCGGAACTGTTCGTTCTGGTAGTTGAGGATTACGGTCGCGCCGTGGGAGGCCAGTTCCACCGCGGTAGCCGCCCCGATACCACGCGAGGCGCCGGTCACGACCGCCGTCTTGTCATCGAGTTTCATCGTCGGCCTCCGGGGCGATATTGCGGTTGAACCGGAACATGTTGGTCGGGTCGTAGCGCCGCTTCAGCGACCGCAGTTTCGGATAGCCGGCGCCGTACGCTTCGGGTATCCGATGGTCTTCGTCGTAGTCGAGGTAATTGACGTAGGCGCCTTCGGTCGCGTGCGGCGCGACGGCTTCACCGAACGCGCGGGTCCACGCCACTCGTTCGGAATCCTCGGCCGGATTCTTCCACCCGTTGATCACCAGGAACGAAAACCGGGCATCGCGTCCACGAAACGCTGTGGCATCATTCGGTATTCGGCCGACAGCGCCGCCGAGATGCTCCACGAAGACCTGTGTGAAGGGCGCGCTGATGCTTCGACAGTGCGCCAAGATGGCATCGGCGGCGGCATCGCTGAACTCGGACAAATAATGAGCGCGCAGATGGTATCGGGCGCCGAGCGGCGTACTGGCGTCGTGCACCGCCTGAAGCTCGTCGATTCCCATCTCCCGCACCGAGTCGTGCGTCGGGGGCCCGAGAGACTCCAAGGGAGCCAGAGCTGTTGACGCCGTGGCCGATGGGCCGTTGAAGCACAGGCCGATTCCGACACTGTGTGTTCCGTCCGGGTTGCCGTTGTAGTAGAAGTGCGTGACCAGTTCGTCACCGGCGCCGGCGGTGATCCGCCGATACACCTCGAGCACATCGCGGGCCTTGGCCGCGGGATAGAGCTTTACTCCGGCGACGACCCGATTCACCGGGTAAAGGCGCAGCGTCAGCGAGGTGACGGCTCCGAAATTCGCCCCTGCCCCACGCATGGCCCAGAAGAGGTCGGGATTGCTGCGCGCATCGACGGTCCGCAACTGTCCGTCGGCGGTGACCACGTCCAATGCCTGGATGTTGTCGCAGGCCGTTCCGAAACTACGCATCAGCCAACCGAGTCCGCCGTGCAGCGCGAATCCGGCGACTCCGACGGTCGCCACGGAGGCGCCGGTGGTGGCCAGTCCGTGGCGGGCAGCCGCTGCCACCACGCTGCCCCAGCGAACTCCTGCTTGGACTCGGGCGAGGCGGTGGACAGGATCGATTTCGATGCCGTCCAACGCCAGAGTGGACGCGACCAACGCGCCATCCGGCATGGATCTGGCCGCGATATCGTGGCCTGCTCCCGTGACGGCGAGCGGAATATCCCCGTTCGCAGCGTGTTCGATGATGCGTTGGACGTCCGACACGTCGGCGCACCTGGCGATCAGGGCGGGGCGGCGATCCAGCCCTTTCCATATCTGCCGAGCCTGGTCGTAGCCGGGGTGCGTAGGCGCGATGATTTCCCCGCCGAAGGAGGCGGGAAGCTGTGCCGGATGAACGGTCATGGCGACTCCGAAGGTGCGGGGGAGCGGTGGTGCACCGCGGCCACCCAGCTGTCGGGCTGATCGCGGCGCCAGAGAGTCGAACAGTGCAGTGAGCCTTGTCGGTAGGTCACCAGCAGCGTGGCCTCGGCCGGTCGCAGCACGGAAAAGCCGGTTGGTGGGTCAGGGGTGCAGGTCGGCTCGACAGCCTTCTGCCAGCTGTCTCGGGAGTGAACGCCGTCGTCGGTGACCAGAATCCCGTCGGACGCGACGAGCGGACGCAGGGCGCGGATGTCATTGCCGGCGAGCGCATCCAGCAGAAGTCGCTCCCGATCGACGACCGTGTGGTCCGGAGCTTCGGCGACGAGATCCGAAGTGACCCGGCGTATAAAGGCTGTCGCTCGCCGCGGAGTGGCCAGGGAATTCCACATCGCTTTCGGAGCGTCGAAGTTGTCCAGGAACGCGTCAGCGAGGTTTTGGCTCTGCTCGGCGGCACGGAACAAGGCGACGACATGGTCCGGCGGCGGGCCGAGCGCGGATGCCGTCCACTCGGTGACATCCGCGGCCAGATTCCACAATGTCGATTCCCATGTGCGGCAAAAACGCTCGTCGAAGACCGGGTCGGCGAGGATGGCTTGTCCGAGTTCCCACGCCGCGGCGGCGGCGAGGTTGCCCCCTTGGCCGGTGACCGGGTCGTTGAGCACCGCTGCGTCGCCGACAGCGACGGCATAGGTGTTCGGGCCCAACCGAGCCCACGGCCTGCGCACGGTGGGGGTGATCGAACCTTGCAGCAGGTCCAGTGGGCGGGTGAGAGCGAACCGGCGAAAATCTATGCGGCCGAGGATTTCCGAGTCTATGTCCCGCAGCAGTTCCAGCACGATTCGCGCGCATGCGTCCGGGTCGTCGTAGTACCGGTCGCGCAACCGGGACGCCCACGGTCCGTCCGGGATGGCCTCGAACGTAATGCCCGCTACTCGCCCGGTCACGGAATGGACCGGGGTCTGGAAGATCTCGCCCGCGTCGGGCACGATCTCGAGATGCATTCCCATCGGCTCGGTGTGCGCCACCCCGTGGAACAACCCAGCGAGCAGAATCCGGGCCGGGTGTTCGGCGGAGCGGGACTCGACGCGGGGGAACAGGGCGTCGACGCTACCGCCGCCTGCGGCCACCACTATCAGGTCGTGGTCGTCCCCGTACCGGGCGACGGCGGTGTCCACGTCCGGCGTCGCGACGACAGCGCCGCCACGGTCCTGGTAGTCGGCCACCAACTGCGGCAGGTAGATCCGAAAGTCGACGAAGCTGGCCTCGTGGGTCAGGTTCCCGCGGAATGCGATCGGGGGATCGGTGCGCACGCGGACATGCGCGCAGCTCATGCCGAAGTCGGTGAAGTCCCAATGGTCGACGCAGAGCGCACGTTCGCGGGCCCTGGTCCGGCCGAACCGGCATACGTTGTTGGGCAACCGGCCGTTACGGATCTGCTCGGGAGTCTTGTCGGTGTAGAGCGTGGTCCGGATGCCCTGCTGCTGTAAGAACAGTGCCAGATGCAGTGCCGATATCCCGGTACCGACTATGCCGATGGTACGCGTGGCCTCTCCTTTTCCCGGTGGGCGATGACGAGGCGGGAGTATGCGTCCGCCAGGGTCTGGGTGATCGGACGGTCGTCGAGGTACTCGGTGTCCAGGAAACGTCCGACGGGTTGCACGCCGACGGCGGTTCCGGTGAGGAACACTTCGTCGGCCGCGGAGACGTCTTCCAGTGCCAGGCGGGTCACCCGCGTCGGGATACCGGCGTGCCCGGCCAGTTCGAGGACGGTCTGCCGCGTGATGCCGTCCAGGAAAGTGTCTGCCACCGGCGTGGCCAGCTCGCCGGCGCGGACGACGAAAATATTCGCGCCGGTCGCCTCGGCGAGCCTGCCACGATGGTCGAGCAGCACGGCGTCGTCGAAACCGTGCTGCTTCGCCTCGGCCAGCGCCAGCGAGCCGACGAGGTAGTTGGCGGAGGTTTTCGCCCCGACCGGCGCCATGCTCGGGGCAGGCCTGGCCCATCGGGACAAGCCCAGTCGCAGCGGTCGCCCGGACGCCGGCGGGTGCTGCGGCCAGCGCAGCACCGCGATGGCGAGATGAACCGTGGTTCCGGTCGGATCGATGCCGATCACCTCGTCCCCCCGCCAGGCGACCGGCCGGATATAGGCGTCGGAGTAACCGGCGGCGGTCACGGTCTCGTCGATGGCGGCGGCGATCTGTGTCGCGCTCCAGGGCAAGGGCATTCCGATCAGGGCGGACGAAGCGCACAGCCGTTCAACGTGTGCCGCCGCGGCGAACGGCTTGCCGTCGTAGGCCCGGATACCTTCGAACACACACATCGCGTTGTGCAGGCCGAGACTCAGCACCGGCAGATTCGCCTCGTCGGGCGGCACGTGCCTGCCGTCCAACCACACCGCGCCGACCCGTCCGGCGGTGACGAGCCCACTCATGCGATCACCTTGCCGCGTCCGTGTTCCGCTATTTCGGTGCGTTTCGGCAGCATCACGTTTCTGCCGCCGCCCCGGCGATCGGCGGCCGTCCCCAGCACGACAAGGGCCTTGTCGATCGCCGCGCGCGCGGCGGCCTGCAGCGCGCCGAAATCTCCTGGCCGGGTGTCGTCGACCGGTGCGATGTGATTGCTGACGACATGAAATCGATTCGCGCCCAGGTTGAGCTTCGCCAGTTGGGCGCCGCGGCCGAGGTTGAACCGGTGGATGTCCCGGGCCAGCCCCCACCGGTAGATCCGGTACAGCGCAACGGCATACAGGTTCTGGGACCGCGCTACCGCGGTGTGGTCTATGCCTTGCACCAGGACTTCCAACGTGTTCGACTCCGGATAGTGCATCCCCAGCACGGCCTGTACCGGTGCGCCATCGGATTGTCGGCGGTGCAGGAACACGCACACCCGTTCCCGCAGTGCGGATATCGCGATGTCACGCAGGAGGGAGAGGGCGAAATGATTGCGGGAGTGCCCGTACTTCGCAAGATTCAGCTGGTGCAATCGGTCGAAGGCCACCAGGGTTTCGTCATCGACCCCGGCGCCGGTCGCCACCTCCCACCCGAAATCCTCGTCGGCGCGGCGGACCAGTCGGCTCAGCTCGCGCGACCGTGCTCCTCCGAGCAACCCTCGCAGGTCACGATCGAGGCTGTCGCGCACGACGAACTCGGCCTCCACGAACCAGGGCAACTCCACGAAGCCGTGAGGAGCCGGCGTGTCGGCGCCATCGTGCCGCACCACCGGATACAGCAGCCACTGTGCTCCGCCTACCGCGCCTTCGTGCCGGTGCGCGTCCAGTTCGGCCGCTGTCGGAGCAGCTGAATGCGGTCGATAGAAGTAGTCGTCGGTGACGAGCACCAGGTCTCGGGCCGTCGAGGTGTCCACGCCGAGTGCGTCGACCACGGCACGCCAGTGCATGATCTTTCCCAGCGGCACGATGGGTACGCGGGTCTCGTAGAGTCGACAGAATGCCTGCCGCCAGAAGTGCGTCTCGCTGGGCACGGCGTTACCGGGTCGATCGCGTCGGTGTCTCGTGGTGGAAGATCGCTTGCCAGCCGTCGTCCCCGAGCCGCCATACACTGCTGCAGTACACGACTTCTGGCAGCGGTGTGCCGTTGAAGTCGCCCCATTGCCGCAGCCGGTACGTCAGCGCGGTGACCTTCGGCCCCCCGGGCACCACCCGTATCTCATCGGCCTCGAAACCGGCGTTCTGGTCGAGTGCGTCGATGCCGTCGATGAGTTCACGTTGGCTGACCAAGCCCATCGTGGCATCGAATCCATAACCATCCGGGTGCATCAGCTCAGCCATGACGGCCTTGTCCCTGCCGAACACCGCGGCCAGGACTCTGCGCTCGCGCTCTTCGAACAGCGCCTGATCGCTAGCCATGGTCCACGGGTGCGGTCCGCAGCGCGCATTCCGCGATGCGGTCCGACAGCAGGTGCATCATCGTCCAGCCTTTCGCCAGCACCTCTCCCACCTCCGCCGGTGTCCAGTCCCGGCGCCGCGCCAAGGCGCGGTACCCCATCTCGAGATGCTCCGCGTCCGCGCTGTCGTGCAGCTGGAAATACTTGCTTGCCGAGAACGACGACAGCCCTGCGGCATGGAACACCATTCCGCTGCCCTCTAGCACCAGATGCGAGAGGACGGTGCGCTCCACGGTGGACGAGGATGCCATGCGATCCACGAACCAGGATGAGGCGGCGGCGATCACCGGATCCCACTGCGCTGGTCTGTTGTCGCGGATCTCGGCCAACAGCACGTGGTGCCCGAGTTCCTCGGCGAGATGCTCGTCGGCAAGAGGACGCGCGGAACTGTCGTTCTCCCCGACGACCCGCGCGGCGATCACGCGCTGAAATGCGTCCGACCATCCCTGAAGGTGGTCCAACAGCCCGCTGCGTACCTCGGGCGGTTGCGCATCGATGTCGCCGATCAGCCGGACCAGGGCGTTGTTCCGATACTCATGCAGGTACCGGTCGTTTTCCGCGCGGATCGCCGCGACGTCGGGACGGTCGTCGACGAAGGCGACCCGTGGGGTGTCCGGATTCTCGTACAGGCCGTCGCCCTCGAACTGGATCGACAAAGCCCAGAAGCCCGACGGCTCGGCGCCCACGAATCCATGCTTCGAGCCCGGCGGAACCACGACAATGTCACCGGAGCGGATGTCTCGGGTGATGTCGCCGACGGCTTGCCCGGTCCCTTCCGCGACGATGATCATGCTTTTCGTCGGATGCTCATGCACCGACAATTCTTCACCGGGCAACAGCCGCACCCAGCTGAGCGAGAGCCGAGCCAGCTCGGGCACGAAATCCTTCAGCGTCGGATTCTGATGAAAGTCTTTGAGAAGGCCAATGTTGTGAACAGTCTCATCCACCACCACCGAGGTGATTTCGGTCAACGAGTCGCGCTCTATCACTTGCATGGTATTTCCTCAGTTCCGGTACTGCTGTACCGCATCGAAGTGCGGCACGGCACATCGTAAACTGGCTCACTGCTTTTGTCCTGGTTAGCTCGCTGACCTGCTGATATTCGAGTAGCTGTGGCTCCGGCCCAGGATGCGCTCAGCACCGCGAAAGTGTCGTACGGCACAGCGTGATCCGAGTCGGGCCGGTCGAGGTTGCCACACAGTATGTTTCGTGCCGCGGCGTCGGCGCGGTCAGCGGCCCGAACGAAGCCAGCGCGGGCGCAGGCTGTCGAAGGTCATGCCCGCCATCAGGAACACGAGCGGTACGAAAACCGGCGACACGCGGTCGGCGACGCCCCGCTGAGCCAGCGGCAGCGCGACCTGGAGGACGCCGAGCAACCCGAGTAGCAGCCGCGTCAGCCCGGCACACGAGCCGGGCGCGCGCCACGACGACGCGACCGTACGCCGCGGGCGTTGCCGCTCGGCGGCGAAGATCGCGTCGGTGCGGTCGGGCGGATGTGATCAGCGCCGACTCCTGGGTGACAGCGGGCATCGATAACAGTTGTCGGCCGAACCACGTGCGTGGTGACGCGGGCGGCGCAGTCGCGGTGGCTCATGGGCGTATCCGAACAATCGAAGGTCGGCGACCCTACGCGGACCGGTCGAGCTGGACAACATGCGCAGGCGATCCGGCCTAGCATCGCGAAGGGGAACGGTGAAGAGTCGCTGCTGCCGCCCTCTTCCTGCTCGGTGACGAAGCGTCTCTCATCGCCGGCGTCGAACTCGCAGTCGACGGCGGATACACCGCTGGCGCCCCATTCCCGCCGCGTGAGTCGGCGACAACAACAGAGAGAGGGAGCTCATGGCACGGCCGGAGCACGTTGGATTGCTTGACGAACTGTTGTGGGAGGGGCGAATCCTGCTCGACGACTGGGTGCGGGGACGAGGAGGGTCGGCACCTGTCATCGAACCGGCCACCGGTTCCACCCTCGGCCGAATCGGCCAGGCGACGGCCGAGGACGTCCGCGCGGCCGCCGATACTGCCGTGCGCGCACAGCGTGACTGGGCTGAGCGGCCATATCAGGAGCGCGCAGCGATTTTGCGCCGAGCCGGGGATCTGTGCCAGCGGCATGCGGACGAGATCTCGCAATGGCTGATCCGGGAATCCGGGTCGGTACCCGCCAAGGCCGAGTTCGAGATCGCGCTGGCGGCGCAGGAGTGCTATGAGGCCGCCGCACTGGCCGCCGCCCCGTATGGCGAGGTGTTACGCAGCCAGCAGCCGCGGTTGAGCTTCTCCCGGCGGATTCCCGTGGGAGTCGTCGGGGTGATCGCTCCATACAACTTTCCCGTCGTGCTTTCCGTCCGCGCAGTCGCGCCCGCACTCGCGTTGGGCAACGCCGTCATCCTCAAACCTGACCCGCGGACCTCGGTGTCGGGCGGTGTGACGATCGGCCGGGTCTTCGCCGAGGCCGGTGTGCCACCCGGCCTGCTCAACGTGTTGCCAGGCGGTGCCGACACGGGCGCCGCGCTGGTCGCCGATCCGGACGTCGCGGTGATCGCCTTCACCGGCTCCACCCGGGGCGGTCGCGAGGTGGCCATCGCGGCGGCGCGCCAGCTCAAACGCACCCACCTGGAACTCGGCGGGAACTCCGCGTTGATAGTGCTCGACGACGCGGACATCGAAGCCGCATCCGCAGCGGGCGCATTCGGCTCCTGGTTCCACGCCGGGCAGATCTGCATGGCGGCCAGTCGCCACCTGGTGCACGCCTCGGTCAGCCATGAGTATGTGGCGAGGTTGGCAGCCCGCGCGGAGAAACTCACCGTCGGCGACCCGGCCGCCGGGCCGGTCCACCTCGGGCCGCTCATCGACGCGACGCAACGCGACACTGTGCACCGCATCGTCACCGACACTGTGGCAGCAGGTGCCGGGCTCGTCACTGGTGGCGTTCACAACGGCCTGTTCTACCGACCGACCGTGCTCGCCGACGTGCCACCCGATTCCCCAGCCGCCACCACGGAAATCTTCGGACCGGTCGCCCCGGTGCTCACCTTCTCCACGGTGGACGAAGCGGTGGAACTGGCCGGTGACACCGGCTACGGGCTCTCGCTCGGCGTGCTCACTCGTGACGTCATGCGTGGGCTCGCGCTGAGCGACCGGATCCCCGCTGGTCTGGTGCACATCAACGATCAGACGATCAATGACGAAGCCGTCGCTCCGTTCGGCGGCGTCGGAGATTCGGGCACAGGCTCGCGGCACGGTGGCACCCAGGCGAATCTGGACGCGTTCACCGAACTGAGGTGGACAACCATGCGAGCCGACCCGCCGCACTATTTCTTGTGACCCGAATAAAAGACCTGCTCGAATACCTCAGGCCACGGTCGCGGTTTCGTGTTCCATCACTTCGCGCGCCGCCCGTTCACCCGAGCGAATAGCTCCATCGATCCAACCGCACATGATGGCAGAGCTCTCGGTTCCGGCCCAGTGGATCCGGCCGGAAGGTTCGCGCAGGGCATGGCCGAACTCGGTCAGCACACCGGTTGGCGCGTGACTGAGCATTCCGCCGCCGGAGTAACGCTCGACACTCCAGTTCTGCTCTAGGTAGTCGACTGGGGAGCCGGCCTTGCTGCCGAACCGCTCGACGAGTTCCCCGAGGATCGCCTTCCTCCGCTCGGCCTCATCGAGTCGTCCGATCTCCCGCGCGATGGGCCCCTCGGTGATGACGCACATGACCCCGGGTCGCCCGGTATCCGTGCAGGCGTCGATGGTGATGGTCGCGGGCGATCCTGGTGCGGCCGACTGTCCCGACAACCCGTCGTTACGCCAGAACGGCTCGTCGTACACGGCGGCGATTTTGAAGATCGAGCCGCTCGGCATCCGCTGATGCAGGAACGACCGATCGACCGGCAGCATTGGCCCGTACCGAATCTGGCCGGCGATCGCCAGGGGAACCGCCACGATCACTCGGCGTGCGCGCACGGTCATCCTGTCGGAGCGTACCGTCACCCCGTCGGCGTCCTGATCGATCTGCCGGACAGGCTGCGACAGGTGGATCGAGTCGCCGATCTGGGCTGCCATCGGCCGGTAGATGGCCCCCATGCCCCCGACTGGTCGAGCATCCTGGGCCGCGTCCTTGACGCCCAGGACGAAGCCCGGCCCGCCCCCCGACGCCATCTGATACAGCACAAAGAGCAATGACACCTCCGAAGCGGCCGAGGTGTAACAGCCCGCGATGGCGGTCTCGACGAGATCGTGGGCGGGCTTGGACAGGACGTTGCTATCCAGCCACTGCGCCAGGGTGATCTTGTCCCACTTGTCGGCATTCTTCGCTGCCCACGGAGCTTCGAGAGGAATCGACTTGCACATCTGTCCCAGCTCGAGAAACACCGCACCGAGGTTCATCGCCGCCCAGGGGCTCATCGTCCACGGGATCGTGCCCGTGTAGCGGTGCTGCTTCCCGTCGACCACCATCATGGCCGCCCCGTCGGTGTACTGCTTGTAACTCGGTACCCCGAACTCGGTCATCAATGCGTAGATCCGGTCCTGCCCCGGCCCTATCCAGGCGCCACCGCGGTCGATCCAGGATCCGTCCTCGCGCATTTCGGTGAACGTGCGCCCGCCGAGCCGGTCGCGAGCTTCCAGCACTGCCACCGATCGGCCCGCCTGTTCCAGGCGCAGGGCGGCAGTCAATCCCGCGAATCCCCCACCCACCACACAGTAATCGACGTCTGTCATGGAATGCCGCCCTCGAGTTGAAGTTCTGCGCAAGGCCGCCGGGCGGCCTTGCGCGCTGCAGACCGCACCCCTCGACACAACGGGTGCGAAATCGCCTTCAAGCAGGCCTACTCACCGAATATTCAGCAAGTCTATAGCAAACTCCGGGGTCGGGTCCGCGGATCCGGGGCCAGGCATCGGTTCGGCGAAATGCCGAGTCAGCGTGGGCGTTCGGACCAGAATCCGCAGTTGTGCCTGGCGTTGAAGTCGTGGGACATGGTGCTGCCGGTTGCCCGCATGGTCAGTACCGGCCCGTCGGGGCTCTGCCCGGCCGTTTCCGGCCAAGCCGACCATGGGGGTGAGTCGGGGCCGTTCGGGTTCCCGGTGTGGGCGAAGGTGGTCCACCATCGCTGCATTTGTCGGGAGAAGGCATCGGATGGTCCAGTCCATGGGATCGGTACGCTCATCAGGCTGCTGAACAGGTAGGGCAGTTCGGCGGCGTGGAAGGCGCCGGGCATCAACAGGTTGGTCTCGCCGAGTGGTGCTTGGTCGAATTCGTACTGCCACACGGGATGTCCGGTGTCGCGGGCGGCGCGGCTGACGAATCGCTGGGGGCATGCGAAGAAGCCGTCGGTGATGACCGCGGATTGAGCGGCTGCGGGTGAGGGGTATCGGTCGAGCGGGTAGTGGGCGAGGACCCGATCGGCGTAGGTGCCGAAATATTGGTGGATGTAGCGTTCGTAGCTCGCGGCATCCGGGATGTGACCGAGGGCGTAGTCGGATTCGGCGATGAACAGTGCGCCTTCATTGCTGTTGCTTCCGACGATGAGGGGCGTTTTTCGGTCGGCTCCCCGGGCGAGTGCGGCGTCGAGTGTCTGGGTGACGACGACGCCGTCGATGCTGGGCGCCCACCTCTGGGGGAATCCGTCGAATTGGGCAATCGGTGACTCCAAAAGTTTCGCGGCGGGTAGGGCGCGCAGGCATGCCAATTGAGTCGCGGGATCGCCGCACCCGACGCTTTCGGCGTACTGCTGTGAGTATGCGATGGCTTCGTCGCGATTGCCGGGCGCGAAGGGCGATTGTGCGCAGGATCCGCTTTGAATGATGGCTTTGTCGAAAAGACCATCGGAGGCGGGTGCGGCGAAGTGTGTGCAGACACTTCCGGCGCCGGCCGATTCACCGAAGATCGTGACGTTGGCTGGATCGCCACCGAACGCTCGGGCGTTGTCGCGCACCCAGCGCAAGGCGGCTTGTTGATCTTGAATGCCGACCGTTCCGGTGGCGCCACCGGACTCGGCGGCCAGCCCGGGTAGGGACATGAATCCGAAAGGTCCGAGACGGTAGTTGGGGACGGCCACGATGACATTGCCTTCGGCGACCATCCGGGCGGGCGCGTCGTATTGGCTGTTGGAGCCGTTGGTGTAGCCGCCGCCATAGAAGAACACCATGACCGGCAGGTTTCTGTCGCGCGCGCCGTCGGGCACGTATAGGTCGATGGACAGGCAGTCTTCGCTGGTGGGGCCGATCGGTTGGGTGCCGGGCAGGAACCCGGTCTGTGGGCACTGCGGTCCGTGACCGAGGGCTTGCCGGACGCCGGGCCACGGTGGTGCGGGCTGTGGGGGGCGGAATCGCGCTTCGCTGCCGGTGTGTGCGGCAAACGGAATTCCCAGATATTTGGTGATTCCGTCGGCGGCGAAGCCGGAGATCACGCCGCCGGTCACGACCACGTCGGGTGGGGTCGCCGCGACCGCGGGCGCCGGACCACTCGCGAACGCGAGACTGGTTGCCGCTGCCACGTTGACAGCGGATCGCATGATCGAATGAATCATTGCTGCCCAATACCTTCGATGTTGTCGCTGCGGTCGGCGGCGATAGGTTTCGGCGTCGGGGCGCCGCGGTAGCGGGCGTTGATCGGCTGGGTGGTGCCGCTCTGTGGCCACCGCGCACGCACGTCAACACCGTGGACTATCGGCTCAAACGTCTGGGCGACGCACCGGTCTCGACCCGTCTGAACCCACTGGGCAGTGGTACAGCGACCCGCCCTCATCGGCCCGCGGTTACCAGCAGCCCATGCTCGAAGTACGGCCTGACCGACAGCGCACCGACCAGCCAGACCAGCGACATCGCATCTCGGACAGACGTTACAGCG
This sequence comes from Nocardia sp. NBC_00881, assembly GCF_045207455.1. Lineage (NCBI taxonomy): Bacteria > Bacillati > Actinomycetota > Actinomycetes > Mycobacteriales > Nocardiaceae > Nocardia > Nocardia sp. NBC_00881. The sequence goes on along the minus strand of NZ_CP108798.1, from coordinate 3,864,645 downwards.
GTCCCCGGCGCATCGACGTGCACAGTGCGGAGAATGCGAGGACGGCGTGGCGAAAACGGCCATCGCAGGTAGATCCGAGGGCGGCACGGGCTGCCGCGCGGTTGCCGCCGCCGAAAGTCCTGCCGATGTCGCCGCGAAACCGGACCCGCACAGCGACGCACTGGGCGGAGGTCAGTCTCCGGAAGGAGGCACGCCGTGCACGGTCTGGGGCCGGGCGGTGGCAACTCGAGGCATGTGTCGTGCGAGACCGGCCGTCCAGAGCGATTCGAACCGGCGCCATGCCGTCGCGGGCAGAGTGGGGTCGGTCTGGTCGATGACCGAGCCGAGTAGTCCGATCAGCCCCCAGGACAGGAAGGTTATGCTGCCGGCCAACTCGTCGGTGGGCATGTCCAGCCGAAGGTCCAGGTGTTCGTGCAGGATGTCCGCGACGGTCTGCTGATAGCTCCGCAGCACAACAGCGCTGCTCTTCGGGCCGATCAAGGCCTGGTAGACATCGGGATAGGCGGCGGCCAAGCCGATCATGATCCGCACAGGCGCCCAGGGGGCGTCGTGGTCGGTGCGCGTCCGAGCGATCTCGCGGCGCAGGAACTCGGTGCAGCTGCTGATCAGTAGGTCGTCCTTGTCGCGGTAGTGGGCGTAGAAGGTCGAGCGACCGACGTCGGCGCGGTCGATGATGTCGCTGACGGTCACGCGTTCGTACCCGCGCTCGATCATCAGCTCGATCAGAGCCCGGTGCAGCGCCTCCCGGGTCCGCCGCACCCTGCGGTCAGTGGTCGTGGCCATAGTGGTCTCTCGTCGCATGGACAGTTTCGGCAGATCCGTCCGGAAACGAACGGATTCCGCCCCTCTGATTCTGGTCGCCGCCACGTACGCGGCAGACGATGAACGCATGTCCCGTAATGAACAAGTGCTCACCCCCATGTTCGTCGACGACGCCGACACCGGCCTCGTCATCGCCGGTCTGCGGCGCTACAACCTGTTCACCGCCGCGTTCTTTCTCGGGCGCCACGCCCGGCTCATCGCCGAACTCGCACGCGTCAGCGGCGCCCGCGCGGGTAATGATGTGCTCGACATCGGTTGCGGCCCGGGCAAACTTGTTCGCGCACTCGGCGCACTCGTCGGCCCGGAGGGCACCGCGGTCGGCGTCGACCCCTCTGCTTCGGCCGTCGACTACAACCGGCGGCACGACCACTTTCCGAATCACCGGTACCAGCAGGCCACCGCGCAGGGCCTGACGCTGCCTGACACCTCGTTCGACGTCGTCACCTGCACCTTCGTCATGCACCACGTACCAGAACAGCACCGCTGCGCCGCCATCGAGGAGATGTGGAGGGTGCTGCGCCCGGGCGGACGTCTACTGCTCGCCGATGCCGACCCATCCGACCGGATGCGGTCGGCGCTGACCCGAATCAGGCGACTCACTCGCCGGGGCGAGGAACCGGTCGATCCTTTCGCCGGCGTCGATATCCGCCGTTACGCGGAGACGGTGCGCGCGGTCGGGTTCGATGAGCCTGAGTTCGTGCGGAGCATGTACTCGACGGGAATTCTTCTTGCGGTGAAGCCCGCGGACTCGGCCGTCTGAACAGTCGGTCATCTCGGATGTCTTCGTCGCTCTGCCCGAGAGCGTGGCCGGTGCGCAGATCGGGGATGACGAGACTCCCGCCGCAACGAACGGCGGCGGGAGCCGAAATGCCCTAATGGCGGCGTGGACCTTGTCCACCACCGCTCAGATCAACTCGGGACATGCTGCTCGTGCGTGAACGGCTTCGAGCCTTGTACTGCGGGCTTGCCCTCCGGGTTGGTCTCCGCGCCTTTGTTCTCACGCTGGCTGGTGCCGAGCCACTCGCTGGCCGGATTGTCGACATACCGCCATTCCACCCCAGCGGACCATGGGCCTTGGCCCTCGTTCCATGGTCCGCGAGCACTCTCGTGACCGTCGGACATGTCGAAAGCGACGTTCTGGAAGCGATCGTCGCCGGGCAGCGCTCCGGGCGGAAAGTTGACCGGCAGTTCGTTGAGTGCCGCGGTGAACTGTTGGAAATACGCGACCTCGCGAGATGGGAGCGAGATCGGTCACCAGCGGTTCGTCGTCGCGTCCGACGACGAGCATCCCAGCGAGTCGCCCGTCAGATCGGCCGAGTTCGGAGGCTTTGTGCAGGCGGCGAGCCGACCGATCGCGTGCGGGCACCTCGAGGGTCGAAAGCCGACAGCTGATCCGGGGATATTCCAGACACCGATGGGTATCCGGTGCTTCACACACCGAGCGCGCTGGCCAGGTGCGGCCAGGAATCGTGTAGGTCGGTTTCGAACTGCCCCCAGGTGTGTGCGCCTTCCGGGCGGTTGACATGGATTGCGGACAGCCCGAGCTCGGTGAGCCTGCCTGCGAAGGCGCCGGTGCACGAGCTCGCGATCGCTTCGATCGGTGGGAAAGGTAGTCCGCCTCGGTCGATCGCGCCCGGAGTGCCGGAAGCTGCTGAGAGGTAGATGGTTTTCCCGGCGAGTGCGGTCGCGTTGGCGAACGCGTCGTGCGCCTGCCAGATCGCTGCGCCGGGCTCGCCCCACATGTTCGCCGGGTTGGCTCCGCCGCGTATCACCTGGGCGCTGACCATGGCCACCCCAACGGGGTCCGATGCCCAGGGACATCCGCTGTAGGCGGCTACGGCGTCGTATACGTCGGGCGCCTGGATGGCGAGGTCGACCGCGGAGGCCGCGCTCATGGATACTCCGGCGATGGCGTTGTGTCGGGTGGTGCCGAGGTGCGTGTCGAGGACTGCCGGGAGTTCCTGCGTGAGAAAGGTTTGCCATCGATTGCGGCCGACGGCCGGGTCGTCGGCGAGCCAGTCGGTGTACAGGCTGTAGGCGCCCCCGATCGGCATCACCACGTTGACATGTTTGTCGGCGAAGAACTCCCGGACGTCCGTGTCGTCCCACCAGGAAATCCCATCCACACCGCCACCGATTCCGGTGAGCAGATACAGCGTGGGCGCCCGGCCACCGCCCGCGGCCCGAATCACCTTGTTGGGCACCACCCGATCCATCGAGGGCGAGTAGACATCCATCCGCGATACGGAGCCGCCCAAGGGCGCCTCCTCGACCACATGCGCCCCCGCAGGGCCGGCCGCGGCAGGGGCGGCAGGCAGTCCGAGTACCGCTACAGAGGCCATGAGCACGCTGACGAACGCGGCCGAATACTTTGAAGCACTCACGATTCCGTTGTACCCGGCGAAGATCACATCCACGCCGTATTTCGAAAACACTGCGGCAGAGGCGAACCCGAAATTCCCTTGGGGGAGTGCGGGTCTGGCGACACCACGGCCATCAAGGGCTGCGGGGTCGGGGTAGCCGTAGTACTCGGGAAGTCGGGCGGATAGCACTGACCGGCGATGCTCGTGTCTTAGGGCCGTCGTGTTGGGTCAGGCGTTCGCCTGATCGGTGGTGAACTCGGTGTGGGCCTGTTCGATCGCCCTTGGGTAGTGCTGGTGTCGCGGCGTCCACCGGGCTCTCCGGCGGTTCGTCTTTCAGAAAGGACCGTTTATGAGATCGGTTGTCGAGTTTCACTTCTCAGAGGTGGTGCTCGCTATAGTCCTCCACCGCTTCATGAGGCGGCGGCAGGCTTCGACCAACTCAGGTGGTTCCACGTCGGTGAGGTCGGTGTCGAAGGTGGCGAGAATTCCTGCGACACCGGCCCAGGACCAGGCTCCGATGGTGAGGCGACAGTGATGGGGGTCGAGGTGCTCGACGACTGATCCGCCGGGCGCCCAGCGGGCCACCGTCTCGGCCGCCAGGTGCAGGCGTGCGGTTCCTGTGCATTGCCACGCGGCGAGGCTGTCGCCTCGGTCGTGGCTGGTCATGACGAAGTGGGCGACGTCGCTGCCTGGGAAGTCTCTGGGGGTGAACGGGGTGCCTGGCGGCGTGTGGAGGTGGAGCCGGTCGACGCGGTGCACGCGCCAAGTGCTTGCCGCGAGGTCGTAGGCGACCAGGTACCACCGTCCGGCCCAGACGACCAGGTGGTGGGGCTCGATGCGGCGCGGAGGGGTGAAATCGGCATCGCGGGGTTCGGGGCGCGTGCCGTCGGCACGCAGCGATTCGACGACGAGCACATGGTGGTGGCGTACCGCGCTGCCCACGACTTTCAGCGCACCCGAGGCGATAGGTGGCGCCGGGAACTCCCAGTAGTTCTGCAGCCTGGTCAGCTGCAGCGACTCCATGGTCGCCCGCAGCCGGGCCGGCATCACCTGCTCGAGGGTGTCCAGTGCCCGTGCAGCGTCCAACCCCAGGCCGAAGACAGTGCCAGGCGCGGTCTGCAGAGCGACCGCGACGGCCAGAGCCTGCTCGTCGTCGAACAGCAGCGGCCGCAGCGCGTGGCCAGCGCCCAGTTCATAGCCACCGGCTGGCCCGTGGATGGTCGTGACCGGGTAGTCGAGCAACCGCAGTGTCTCGATGTCGCGCCGGACGGTGCGTTCGCTGACGTCGAGCCTGGCGGCGAGTTCGCTCAGCGACCAGCGTCGGCGTGCGGCAAGCAGCGACAGCAATCGCAGCGCCCGCCGTGAGGTATCGGCCACCATCACATGATGACCGGTTATGGCCACTCCATGTCCACTACCGATGGCAAGGTCACCCCGAAGGTTGTCCGACATCAGTAAGAGGAGCCGAAACAGGATGCGCATCATCATCGTCGGAGGCGGGATCGGTGGCTTGGCGCTGGCCGCCGGCCTGCGCCGCCATGGGTTCGACGTAGCGGTCTTCGACCGCGACACCGACGTGGCAGCGACCGGGGGCTACCACATCACACTCGATCGTCGGGCACAGTCGGCACTGCGGGAGCTCGTCGCGCCGGAGATCTTCGAACGGCTGCTGGCGTCGGCATCAGCGCTGCGTCTGCGAGCCAGGGACGCGCTCTGGGACCGGCACGGCCGAGTGCTGGGCCACGGGCCGCACCTCGGCGACAACCCGAGCGTCGACATCGACCGCATCACCCTGCGGACTCTTCTGGCTGAGGCGGTCGGCGACGATCTCCATCTGGGCCGAGCCGTCACCGAGATCGGCCGCGCCCAGGACGGGACACCGCTGGTGATATTCGCCGACGGGTCACCTGTTCAGTGTGATGTGCTGGTGGGTGCGGACGGCACACACTCGCTGGTAGCCCGTCATCTGGCCGGCGGCCCCACCAACGCGCCCGCTGGCATCATCGGCTTTTCCGGGAGGACCTCCGTCAACGACCTCAGCCCGGTGGAGCGACAACGGCTCGGACCGCGGTCGGGGTTGGCGATCGGCCCTCGGGGCGCGGCGCTCTACGTCGGCTTCCTCGACCCGGTGGGTAACGCTGTACTTGACGCACCCGATCTCCGGGCGGCGGTCACGAACGGCCCCACCTACATCTGGGGAGCCATGTTTCCCGAGTCCGCCGATACCGACTCGATGCGTAACACCCGCGGTGCCGCGCTACAGACCGCGCTGCTGGCCAGGTTCCGCCGGCAGGGATGGAGTGAACGCTCACTCGAGGTGATCGCCCGTGCCGATCCGGACAGTGTGGCCGCGTTCCGGTTCAATGCGGCCTCGTCTCGGGTACAAGACCTAGCCCCGTGGCCGGCCGGACCTATCACCGCGCTCGGCGACGCCGTCCACGCGACCCCGCCCACCGCCGGTATGGGAGCTGGGGCAGCCATCCGCGATGCCGCAAGCCTGGTGGAGCATCTGCGTGAGGTCGCCGCCGGCACCACCACCCTCACCGTGGCAATCAGCCAGTTCGAGGCGGATATGCGCCTCCGCGGCAGCGAAGTCCTGACCCTGGCCATGAAGACCGTCCGATGGATACTGGCCACCGACACCTGGCTTGGAGCAGCCGCCACGGCCGCAGTCTCCCCCATTCTGGCTGCCGCCGAGCGCCTCAGGTACCAGCGCTGACACCTTCGAGTCGACCTCGATGGCGGGGAAGAAGTTCCAGGAGCCGGACCTGGATGGCACCCTCGCGCGCGTAGGGCAGGTCGCGCTCGAGCGCGTGCAGGGCCTCGCCCTCGTGGAGCCGAGTACTACGGGGACCGCGGGTTGCCTGTCGGGGCGACCTGCCTTATTGTCGCATTCATTGAATGAACGATTAGTCAATTGAGGTGAAAATGGCTACGAGACGCGAGCAGGCCGAGCGGCGGCGGGAGGATCTGATGGACACCGCGTTGGCGGTATTCGCCGACAAAGGGGTGGATGGGGCCTCGATCAAGGACATCGCGGCCCGGGCGGGAATCACGCCCGGGCTTGTGTACCACTACTTCGAGTCGAAGACCGATCTGATCACCACAGTGCTGCGGGAGCGCGGTTTCGTCCCGCGGTTGCGCGAGCTGCTCGCGGGAACCGCCGATCAGCCTGCCGCGGAGGTGCTTCGGCGGGTCGTCGCGGGATTCCAGCAGGTTCTCTCGGAGAACGCGCAGCTGGTGGATCTGTTCTTCACGGCGAGCCGTGCGCATGACGAAATCCGCACCGCCATGAACGATTTCGTCGAGGAAGGACAGTCGATGCTGACCGACTACCTTCGATCCAGAGTCGAAGCGGGGGAGTTGCGGCCGCACGACTGCGGCGCGGCGGCGAACGCGTTGTTCGCGGCGGTGGCGGTCGGCGCGCGGAGCGCATCGGCGACCGATGTCGACGAGCTCGTCGACATCGTCTTGTTCGGGGTTGTCGCGCAAGGGGCCGAGCTCAATGGGTGAGGGCATGACGACGTGCTGTGTGGTGGGCGGTGGGCCCGCGGGAATGATGCTGGGACTACTGCTCGCGAGGCAGGGCGTACGGATCACTGTGCTGGAGAAGCACGCCGACTTCCTGCGAGACTTCCGGGGCGACACCATACATCCGTCGACGCAAGAGCTGATCAATGAGCTGGGTTGGCTCGAGGAATTCCACCGCCTCCCGCATTCCAGGATGGATCAGGTCACCGCGTCGGTCGGCCACGACGTGGTCAGCATCGCGGATTTCCGCCGACTGAAGGTGAGCAGCCCGTACATCGCTTTCCTGCCGCAGTGGGAGTTCCTCGATTTTCTCTCCGCGAAAGCCACGTCCTACGAAACGTTCCGGCTTGTTCGCCGCGCCGAGGTCACCGGTCTGATCATCGAGAACGATCGAGTGCGCGGAGTCCGCGCCGATACTCCCGAAGGGCCGCTCACGATCAGAGCCGATCTGGTGGTCGGTGCGGACGGCAGGCACTCGGCCGTGCGGCAGTCGAGTGGCCTGCGGCTCGCGACGAGCTCCCCACCCATGGATGTGCTGTGGTTCCGGCTTTCCCGCTCACCGAGTGACCGGGTGGAGTTCTTCCAGAGCGGCAAGGGGGCGATGGTTGCCATCGACCGCGGGGACTACTGGCAGATCGCCTACACCATTCCGGCCGGAGCGTACGCGGCGCTGCGCGAACGCGGAATCGCCGAACTGCACCGCAGGATCGTCGCGCTGGCACCCGCCCTACGCGACCGGATGCACGAGCTGACCGACTGGAACGATGTACATGAACTCTCCGTTCGCGTCGACAGATTGACGACCTGGTACCGCGACGGTCTGCTGTGTATCGGCGACGCCGCACATGCCATGTCACCCGCGGGCGGCGTCGGCATCAACCTCGCCATCCAAGACGCCGTCGCGGCCGCGAATCTTCTCGGTCCACCACTGCTGGCAGGCGGTGTGACGACCCGCCACCTTCGCGCCGTCCAGGCACGCCGCGAACTACCGGTCAAACTGACCCAGGCATTCCAGGTGGCAATTCTTCGCGACCTCTACCCGAAACACCTCGACGACGATACGCCGCCGCGCACGCCGTGGATCTTCCGCGCATTCAACGCACTGCCGCCTCTGCGCCACGCCATGGGCCGCTTCATCGGACTGGGCATCCGCCCGGAGCACATCGGCGCCGAAGACAGGTGACGGGCGCCGGGATGCTCAGCTCCGACGCGAACGGCGAGGCAGGCGTCGCATCTGAATAGCAATGTGCCGCAGTCAAATACGGTGATCACAAGCCTGGATCAAATGGTCGAAGCACCACGGCGGATTCGTTTCCGACACCACCAGTGACGTCGTCATGACAATCGGTGTCGCCGTGGCACGGAACGCCACGCGTGCAGTCGGCAGGCGGCGCGCATGCGCCTCGTACACGACTGTCCAGGTGTCGGCGCTGCCGCCGACCATGGCCAACGTGTCCTGCATCGTGGTGAAGGGCGGCCCGAACACCGGCTCGAACCCGGCGGCGCGGCACGCCGCGACCATCACATCGTGCAGCGGCGCGTTGCGGGTGCGGTCGGCCAGGCGCAACGGCATCCCGGCCAGCTCGCCGAGGTCGACCGTCGGCGCGTCGGACAGTGGATGGTTGATCGGCAGCGCGAGGGCGATGCGGTCCTGCCACACAGGGATCAGACGCAGTTCCGGACGCTCCGTGACGCCACGGACAAACGTGGCGTCCAGGGCGCAGGTGCGGACCTGGTCCAGTCTGGTTCGGGTGGGCGCGGACGTCAGTTCCACCCGCACCGGCGGGCTGAGCCGAGCCAGCGCCTCGAGGACGAGGTCCAGATGCTCGCCGAGGCCGTCGCTGGTCCCGAGGCGGATCGGGGTGGATCGGGGGTTCGACAACTCCGCGATCGTGGCACGCGCGCGACTCTCGGCGGCGAGCACGGCGCGCGCTTCGGGCAGAAACAGTTGACCAGCCGCGGTGAGCCGGACCCGGCGCGGGGATCGATCGAACAACTCGACCGCGAGTTCCCGCTCCAGCTTGCGGATCTGCTGGCTCACCGCCGCCTGAACGATGTGCAGCCGCTCGGCGGCCCGCCCGAAGTGCAGCTCCTCGGCGACGGTGACGAAGTACCGCAGTTGGCGCAATTCCACGGCACCAGTCTCCCTCGCCTGATAGGGGCCAGAGCAAGGTCCGGCGATCACGATTCCTGATCGCTGCGAATACGAACTGATCCTTGGTCGCTTCCGCGATTTCGGATGGACTGGAACCCGTCCGAGAAATGTGTAGTGAAGGAGATGGCAATGCCGATCGTGACCGTTCAACAGGGCCCGCGCACCGTCGAATTGAAGCGGGAACTGGTTCGCCAGATCACCGAAGCGTTCGTCAGCGCCTACGCGATCCCGGCGGAGACCGTGCAGGTCTGGATCCACGAGGTCCCCACCGACAGTTGGGGTGCGTCGGGTGTGCTGACCGCGGACAAGTGAGCTGACCAGCGCGTCCGTTGAATGACCGACAGGGCGAGTGCTCGCACTCGCCCTTCGCGCTGTCAGGCAGCTCTCTCGGTGCGGACCACGGCCCGCGTGGATGATGCGGCGGCACCGCCGCCTCCTCGCCCGAACCGAAGCGCTCCCGCCGCCCACAGTGCGACGCCGATATACAGCACCTGCTCCGGAATCCGCGCCCACAGTGGTGTCGCGGGTGCGCCGTTGAACGGGACGTCGGACACGGCGACGTAGATGTTGGCGGGCAGCATCACGAGCAACAGCGCGACAAGCCCGAGCCCGGCCGATCGGCGGGTATTCGCGAGGAACAGGCCGACCGCGCCGAGTAGTTCCAGCGCGCCGGTCAGGTAGACCATCAAGCTGGGAAACGGCACGAACGGCGGCACCATCGGAATGAAGTCCGTATGGGTCGGCGCGGGAGAGTCGGCCAACGCCTCAGGAAGGAAATGTGTTGTGCCGGTCATGATCAGCATCACGCCGAGGGCGTAGGCGGCGCAGGTGGGCCACGCGCCGAATCGGCGTGCGCCGAGCCCGCCCGCCGCGCGCAGGACGATCAGGGTGGTCAGCAGAACGATGAGGGTTTCCATCATGCCTCCAGGGAGATGGGCCGGTCGGACACCGGCCGCGGTGTGCGGGTGGATCGGATGAGCAGGTAGAGCAGGACGCCGATCGGCGCGAACAGGATCGTGAGCACCAGCAGCGGGCTGATCAGCAGCGGTGGAAGACCGCGGGTGCGGCTGTCGAGAAAGATCCAGCGACCGAGAAACAGGTCGAGCGCGACGAAATGCGCCCATGCAGCCGCAGCGCCTGTTCCGTCGCCGAGAACAGATTGCAGCCCAGCCAGATCGGGGTCGATCAACACACCGGCGAACGCGCCGACCTTCGGCACGATCAGCGCCGTGTAGATCACCAGTGGCGGCACACAGATCAGCGGTGATGTGACAACGGCACTCGTCTGTCGCCACCTCGGCGCCAGGACCATCAGTGCCCAGAACGGCGTCGCGAACCAGAATGTGATGTCGAAGAGCAGGTTCGTCATCGGGCCGCGCCTGCTGAGACATGCTGCGAGTCAACCTGTTTCGGACGTACTGTCAGGACTCCCGACACTGTTGCGGCAATGCCGATTACGCCGAAAGCGAGCAGCGTCGCCACGTCCGGATGGACCACCGACTGGCCGCGCAGCGCCTGCCAGGTCAGCACGGCGAGCAGGGCGCCGTAGGTCGCCGAGGCAATCACGACGAGCGTTCGCCTGGTCTCCATCGACCGCAATACCGGAATCCGCCGCGCTCCCAACTCCAAGACGATCAGCACCAGTGGCATCGCTTGTAACGCGTGCATTCCGATGAAGTGCGGAATGCGCAGATCGCCTCCGACGGTGCTCCAACCGAGGATCGGTAAGCCGGGTCCGCCATCGGCAGGACCGACGGTGTGCGCTCCGCTGATCGAGCCGCCCGTCGCCCGCTGCGCAGGTGTTTCCCGCACCATCAGGATCCCGAGTGCCGCGCCGGCCAGCGACAGCACGGTGCCGTATCGGATCGCCGTATCGCGGGCGCGATCCGCCGTCGGGTTGGCGAACAGCGCAACGGACACGACCAGTGTGGCGAGCCAGACTCCCACGATCGACGAGCCCATGGTCTCCCACAGCGCGGCGTTCAACGGCGTCGTGAAATTGAAGTGGCTGGTGGTCCCGCGCACGATCTGGGTGACGATGACGACCAGTTCCAGCGCGAGCCCGCCCGCCGCGACCGTTCCCGCCCACCACGCGAGCCGCCGCAGGCGGGTGAGCTGGGCGATGAGCCACGACCATGTGACGGCGTAGATCAGCACGGACAGTGCGAATTTCACGGATTTGGCCCAGATCGGCAGTCCGGTGAGGGTGCGGTCGTCGATGACCATGGCCGCGGCCGACGCGACGGTGAGGATTGCCATCGCGACGGCGAGCAGCATCAGCGGACGATGCCAAGGCAATGCGGGGGAAGGGGAAGTCATACTGCCAACTTTCCGAAACGATAACTATCGATAGTTGTACTATCGACTCTGATTATGGATAGCTGTACTTCCCACTGTCAATACATGGACCAAGCCAGAGGAGACCGATGCGGATCGCCGAACTCAGCCGCGCCAGCGGTGTCCCTGCCGCGACGATCAAGTACTACGTACGCGAGGGTCTGCTGCCTTCCGGCGTGCGTACCCACCACAACCAGGCCGAATACAGCGACGACCACGTCAGCCGCCTGCGGCTGATCCGGGCGCTCGTGGATATCGGTGGCCTTTCCGTCGGAGCGGCCAAGGAGCTGCTCGCGGTGCTCGGCAGCGGCAGCCTGTCCGCGCGGGACTCGCTCGGCCATGTGCAGTACGCGCTGGGTGGGCGCAGATCGCCGGTTGGTGATGAGCAACGCGAGGCCGCCGCGGGGGACGTCGCGGCATTGCTCGACCGGCGTGGCTGGCACATCGACGAGGAGAGCCCCGCCCGTGGCACCCTCGTCGACGTCTGTGCCGCGCTGCGGCTGCTCGGCCACGCCGACGTGGTCGCCGCGATCGATGACTACGCCACCGCCAGCGAAGCCATCGCCGCCACCGACCTCGACCTGGTCCGCAATGAACCCGACCTGGAGCGGATGACCGAAACCGCCATCGTCGGAACTATCCTCGGCGACACCCTCCTCTCCGCCCTGCGCCGCTTGGCCCAGGAGCACCTGTCCGCGACCTTCCTGCCCACGCAGGAAGGGAGGTGACCTCCCACGCGACCCGCGAAGGTTTAGCCGGGCCCACCCGCGGCATGACCGATGTAGGAGACCATCTCGAGCACGAAAGGAGCTGCTCATGCCCGATCAGCTGAATGATGTGCGGGTCCTGATCATCACCTCGAATACGGGGGTGGAACGGGACGAACTGCTGGTGCCGCGCGACGAACTTCGCAAACGAGGCGCGCAGGTCACGCATGCCGCGCCGAAGCGGGAACAGGTGCAGACCTTCCACCTTGACGTGAACAAAGATGCTGCTGTGCAGCCCGATTCGTCGCTCGATGAGGTATCGGGGAACGATTTCGACGTGCTGGTGGTGCCTGGCGGCACGGTGAACGCCGACAAACTGCGGGTCACCGAGCGAGCCGTCGAACTGGCCCAAGAGTTCGCGAACGCGGGCAAGCCGATCGCCGCGATCTGCCACGGCCCCTGGCTGCTCGTCGACGCCGGTTTGCTGCCCGGAAAGACCCTGACCTCGTATTTTTCGCTACGCACCGACATCACCAATGCCGGGGGAGCGTGGGTCGACGAACCGCGCGTGCAGTCACCGGAGGACGGGTGGACGCTGATCACGTCGCGTAACCCGGGCGATCTCGCCGACTTCGTCGGTGCCATCACCCAGGAGCTGGTCCCCGCCTCCTGACGCGGCGTCCGGGTCCGGGTGCGGCGGTCGCGACGTGAGGGCCGCCGGAACGCGACAAGGTCCCCTTCCACATGATTGGTGGAAGGGGACCTTCTCGTGGTGGTCAGAGCCAGAGCTCAGGAGGCTCGTCGAAGTCGAGACCTGCCTGCTGGGCCTTGAGTACCATTTTCTTATCCCATTCCCGATGTGCGCGAAGCGCCTGGCGCAATTCACCGATCTGCCCGGCCATCTGCTGGCTTTGGGCGATGGCGGTGTCGGACAAGGTTTTCGCCGCGTCGGCTTTCGTTTTCGTCGTATTCGCGTCGATCGACTTGCGATTCGCCAGCGTGGTGACCATCGCCGACAGCACCGAGCTGCCGGCGACGAGCACGAGAATCGAGAACAGCGGCGATGCCGTGACATTCATAGCGCCCCCTGTCGCTGAAGTTCACCGAGTCGCCTGAAGCCGTGCCACACCTGCTGGCGCTTCCATAGGAACGCGATACCGTGACCGATGATCCGGGTCGCCGAAGATGACGCACAGCAGCGCTTCGAAGGGGTTGCGGCGCATTGGTCCCCGGCGGTTCGTAGCTCACTGATTCAGGAGATCTGCCGCCCGGTCGCCGAGCTGGTCGACGAGTCCCTGATTGCGGATCATGAACACCGCTACCGTGGTAGCTCCGGCGGCACCGGCGGTCAGCCAGCCTGCCAAGGATTCCGGCAGCAGGTTGCCGAGACCGAGCAGCGCGGTAGCCAGGGCGGCCCCGGAGCCGAGCGCGGCGGCGGTGGTCTTGTTGTATGCGCCGAGATTGCGCAGAAACTTGCCCATTTTTTCTCCTTCTCTCGACCCTGCGGGTCGTGCAGGGGTTGGTCTGATGCCGTCACACGGAGACTGTTGCCGGCGTTTGGCGCGGTGTCCGGTAGAGGCGGCGCAATCGAAAGCTAGGAATGTGCCCGACACCATCGAACTGGTCTCGATCGATGTCGATCTGATGCATTCGCGCGGCTGGATGATCACCTACACGGCGGTGTCGTGATCGGTCTCGCGGGAGTGCGAGACCCGGAAGAGATGATGTTGGTTGCTGTTGGCGATGGGCATGAAATTGAATTACCTCGAAAACTCCGTCCGGCTGCCGGGGTTTGTCGACCGCGATATTCGTTGCCTCGAGCGCATGATCGAATCCGATGCCAGAACCCCCGCCCAACCGTGGGAACAGCGAGGTAAGCCTGTGCGGCCGAACCGCCGCCCTGAGCAGGAACGAGCAGTCTGCCCATGGCGGCGTCTGGCCTCATCCGGTCAGATGCCAGGTCCGGCGACGTAGGTGAAGGCACCGGTCGCGGTGACGGTGCCTCCGGCGGTGGTAACCCCGATGTCGACGGCACCAGCGGCTCCCGGCGGGGTGACCGCGACGAGCTGCGTGTCGGAGTTGACGGTGAACGATGCCAGAACACCGCCGAACGTGACCGAATCGGTGGTCGTCAGAGCGGTCCCCGGGATAATCACCGACGTGCCGCCGGCAGTCGGACCGGCAGCGGGGACCGGGATGCCGATAGTGGGCAAGGCGATGTAAGTGTAGAAAATCCCACTACTGGTGCCACCCGGAGTGGTGACAGCGACCTGCACCACCCCTGTCCCGGCGGGGGCGACCGCGGTGATTTGCGTATCGGAGTTGACGGTGAACGAGGTCGCCGGTGTGGCTCCGAAGGTAACCCCGGTGGCTCCGGTGAGACCGGTGCCGGTGAGAGTGACAGTCGTACCTCCGGCCACTGGACCTGCGATCGGACTGAGGGCAATCAGGGCAGGGAGCGTGACGTAGGTGTACAACTGGCCGTTACTGACGCCGCCTGCGGTCGTGACGGTGACCAGTACCGCGCCGATCCCAGCCGGTGCCACTGCGGTGATTTGTGTGTCGGAGTTGACGGTGAACGAGGTCGCCGGGGTGGCCCCGAAGGTAACCGCGGTGGCTCCGGTGAGACCTGTGCCGGTGATAGTGACATTGGTCCCCCCCGCGATAGGCCCCAGAGCGGGACTCAGGGCGCTCAGGGAAGGTACCGCGACATAGGTGTAGGCGACCCCACCAGTCGTGCCACCCGGAGTGGTGACGGTGACCAGCGCTGTGCCGGTTCCGGCGGGTGCGACAGCGGTGATTTGTGTGGCGGAGTTGACGGTGAACGAGGTCGCTGGTGTGGCCCCGAAGGAGACGGCGGTGGCTCCGGTGAAGCCGGTGCCGGTGAGGGTGACCGTGGTGCCTCCGGTTACCGGACCTGCGATCGGACTGAGCGAGATCAGGGAAGGTACCGCGACATAGGTGTAGGCGACCCCACCAGTCGTGCCACCCGGAGTGGTGACGGTGACCAGCGCTGTGCCGGTTCCGGCGGGTGCGACAGCGGTGATTTGTGTGGCGGAGTTGACGGTGAACGAGGTCGCTGGTGTGGCCCCGAAGGAGACGGCGGTGGCTCCGGTGAAGCCGGTGCCGGTGAGGGTGACCGTGGTGCCTCCGGTTACCGGACCTGCGATCGGACTGAGCGAGATCAGGGAAGGTACCGCGACATAGGTGTAGGCGACCCCACCAGTCGTGCCACCCGGAGTGGTGACGGTGACCAGCGCTGTGCCGGTTCCGGCGGGTGCGACAGCGGTGATTTGTGTGGCGGAGTTGACGGTGAACGAGGTCGCTGGTGTGGCCCCGAAGGAGACGGCGGTGGCTCCGGTGAAGCCGGTGCCGGTGAGGGTGACCGTGGTGCCTCCGGTTACCGGACCTGCGATCGGACTGAGCGAGATCAGGGAAGGTACCGCGACATAGGTGTAGGCGACCCCACCAGTCGTGCCACCCGGAGTGGTGACGGTGACCAGCGCTGTGCCGGTTCCGGCGGGTGCGACAGCGGTGATTTGTGTGGCGGAGTTGACGGTGAACGAGGTCGCTGGTGTGGCCCCGAAGGAGACGGCGGTGGCTCCGGTGAAGCCGGTGCCGGTGAGGGTGACCGTGGTGCCTCCGGTTACCGGACCTGCGATCGGACTGAGCGAGATCAAGGTAGGTACCGCGACATAGGTGTAGGCGACCCCGTTGCTGGTGCCGCCTGCGGTGGTGACGGTGACTTGCACTGTGCCGGTTCCGGCCGGTGCGACCGCGGTGATCTGTGTGGCGGAGTTGACCGTGAACGAGGTCGCTGGTGTGGCACCGAAGGTAACGGCGGTGGCTCCGGTGAGGTTGGTGCCGGTGAGGACCACTGTGGTGCCTCCGGTTACCGGACCTGCTATCGGACTGATCGAGGTCAGCGAAGGTACCGCGACGTAGGTGTAGAAGACTCCGTTGCTGGTGCCGCCTGGAGTGGTGACCGTGACCAGCACTGTGCCGGTTCCGGCCGGTGCGACCGCGGTGATCTGTGTGGCGGAGTTGACCGTGAACGAGGTCGCCGGTGTGGCTCCGAAGGTGACCGTGGTGGCTCCGGTGAGGCCCGTGCCGGTGAGGATGACCGTCGTGCCCCCAGCCACTGGACCCGCAGTCGGACTGATGGAGGTCAGGGAAGGTACCGGGACATAGGTGTAAGGGAGCCCGTTGCTGGTGCCGCCTGCGGTGGTGACGGTGACTTGCACTGTGCCGGTTCCGGCCGGTGCGACCGCGGTGATTTGTGTGGCGGAGTTGACCGTGAACGAGGTCGCTGGTGTGGCTCCGAAGGTAACGGCGGTGGCTCCGGTGAGGTTGGTGCCGGTGAGGACCACTGTGGTGCCTCCTGCCGCCGTACCTGACGTTGGACTGATCGAGGTCAGGGTGGGGACCGCGACGTAGGTGTAGAAGACTCCGTTGCTGGTGCCGCCTGGAGTGGTGACCGTGACCAGCACTGTGCCGGTTCCGGCCGGTGCGACCGCGGTGATCTGTGTGGCGGAGTTGACCGTGAACGAGGTCGCCGGTGTGGCTCCGAAGGAGACCGCGGTTGCTCCGGTGAGGCCCGTGCCGGTGAGGATGACCGTCGTGCCCCCAGCCACTGGACCCGCAGTTGGACTGATGGAGGTCAGGGATGGTACCGGGACGTAGGTGTAGGGGAGACCGTTGCTGGTGCCGCCGGAGGTGCTGACCGTGACTTGCACCGTCCCGGTTCCGGGTGGGGCGATGGCGGTGATCTGCGTTGGGGAGTTGACGGTGAACGAGGTCGCCACGGTGCCGAATTTCACGTTGGTGACGACACCGACGAATCCGGTGCCCGTGATGGTGACCGTGTTGCCGCCCGATGCGGGCCCTTGATTGGGGCTGAGCGAGGTCAGGGTGGGGACCACGACGTAGGTGTAGAAGACCCCGTTACTGGTGCCCCCCGGACCGGTGACGGTGACTTGCACGGAACCGGTGCCGGCTGGTGCGACAGCGGTGATCTGTGTGTCGGAGTTGACCGTGAACGAGGTCGCCGGGGTGCTGCCGAAGGAGACCGCGGTGGCCCCCGTGAGGCCAGTGCCGGTGAGGGTGACGGTGTTCCCTCCGGTGCTGGGACCTTGCGTGGGATTCACGCTGCTCAGGGATGGAACCGGGAGATAGGTGTAGGCAACCCCGTTGCTGGTGCCACCACCCGACGTGGTGACAGTGACCTGCACCGTACCTGTTCCGGGAGGGGCGATGGCCGTGATCTTGGTGGGGGAGTCCACCGTGAAAGAGGTCGCCACCGTGCCGAACTTCACAGTGGTGACAATCGGGACGAACCCGGTGCCGGTGATGGTGACAGTGGTATTCCCAGAGGCAGGCCCCGAGGTCGGAGAGAGGGAAGTGATGGTTGGCATGACTGTGGTCCTTCGAGAGGGGGTCAGAGCCCCGGTCCGGCCGTGAATCATGCGGGCCGGGGCGGATCGTTTCGCTGAGAAGTGCCGACCCCGGGCAGGGAAACGAGTAGCCTGCCCGGGGCCGACACGCCGCGGTCATCCGGTGTCCGGGCGTCGGCCGCCCGGACGTCCGGTCAGATGCCGGGTCCGGCGACGTAGGTGAAGGCACCGACGGCGGTGGCGCTGCCCCCGCTTGTGGTGACCACGATGTCGACGGCACCGGCGGCTCCCGGCGGCGTGACCGCGACGACCTCCGTGTCGGAGATGACGTCGAACGGTGCCGCGACCCCGTCGAACGTGACCGACTCGGTGGTCGTCAGATCGGTGCCGGGGATGGTCACCGCAGTGCCGCCGGAAGTCGGACCTGAGGTGGGAATCGGGGTGCCCAGGGTTGGCGTGTCGACGTAGGTGTAGGACAGGCCGTTGCTGGTGCCACCCGCGGTGGTGACGCTGACCCCGACCGACCCCTCGGCCGCGCCTGCCGGCACGACGACGGTCAGGGTGCCGTCGCTGACCACGGTCGGAGTCGCGGTGTTACCACCGAAAGCGACCGAAGTAGCGGTGGACAATCCGATTCCGGTGATCGTGACCGTGTTGCCCCCGGCGGTGACACCCGACACCGGGGACAGGGTCGACTTGAACGGCGCGCCGATGTAGAAGAACGACAGCGGGTTGCTGGTCCCGCCCGCGGTAGTCACGGTCACCGCGACCGTGCCCGTCCCGGACGGAGAGACAGCCGTGACCGATGTGGGTGTGTTGCCTGTGATGGTGGCCAGCTTGGAGCCGAAGCGCACGGCGGTGGCGCCGCCGAGATTCGTGCCTGTGATGGTGACGGTGGTCCCGCCTCCGGTCGACCCCTGGTTGGGAGAGATGGGCATGATGCTGCCTTCCTTGTCGGTGTGGTGTGGGCATGACCAACGTGGTGTGGGCATGCCCGACCGAGGCTGGGCGGCCGTACGCCGCCGGGCGTGGGTGTTTTTCGATAGCGTCCGCGGCCGATACGTCTGCTGGTGGCAGCGGGGCCGTCAGTCAGTGACAGCTGACGGCGCTGTCCTGACGGGGACGCAGGTGTCCAAGATGTTGCTGGCAGTGCAGGGCTGCATGCTCACACGACCCGGCTTCGACGTGGATGCCGCTGCCACGGATGTGTTTGCCGATGACGTTGCCAGCAGTTGATAATGCGGCTCACCGTTGCCGGTGACGGATTTGCATACAGAGTAGGAGGTCGCCGTCGGCGCTCCCGCCTCCTGTACGATTTTCTAATCGTCTACATCCCCCTTGCTTAAATGGATCGGAAATAAACCCACCCCCAAAGATACGTCTCCGGAAATGTAAACGCAATAGTAACTTTCGGATCGAATCCCCAAGTCGAGGCGGATTACGCACTGGCGCAGGTGTTTTTTTCGCGAATTCCGACGGCATTTTTTCATGAATTCCGACGGCATATTCTCGCGAATTCTGACGGCATCGATGTGGAGTGCTTGTTCTGAATTCTGGATGGTTATTTTCAGTCACATACGGTCCGGGTCATCCGAATGCATAGGGAGGAGTCGGCGGCGCGCCGCCTTCGAGCAAATTACGGCTCGGCATGCGGTGTCGTCGTCGAGTAGGAGCTCGGTCGGGCTCAGCGGGGTTTGTCGGTGGGTTCGTCCGCCTTGGCATGGGCACGGCGATAGCTTTGGGTGCCGGTGTCGATGATGTTGCCGCCGAAAGTGAGTCGGTCGATGATGGCGGCGCGGAGCCTGGCGTCGGTGAAGGTTTTGGACCAGCCGGAGAAGCTGCGGTGGGAGACGATCGCGACCGACTTCCTCTCCTCGCGTTCGCTCAATACCTGGAACAGCAATTCGGCGCCGCGTCTGTCCAGTTCGGTGTAGCCGAGTTCATCGATGCAGAGCAGGTCGACGCCGCTGTAGCGGGCGATGGTCTTGGTGAGTCGTTCGCCATCGACGGCTTCGACAAGCTTGTTGACCAGCTTGGCAGCCAAGGTGTATCTGACCCGGAAACCGGCTTTCGCTGCCTCGGTGCCCAAGGCAATGAGCAGATGGGACTTCCCAGTGCCGGAGTCACCGATCAAGCACAGCGGCAGCCCTTCTCTGACCCAGTCGCATTCGGCGAGGGTGTGGACCATGGCGGGGTCGACACTGGGGTTGGCATCGAAATCGAAGTCACGCAACGTCTTGGCGCGGGGGAACCCAGCAGCCTTGATGAGCCGTTCGGAGCGGCGACGGGATGTCATCTGTTCCATTTGCAGCTGTGGTCTGCGTTCGCGGACATAGGCACTGACTCGCTGATACGACACGTTCTTCATGCCGTGCTCCTCGAGCAAACGCCGATAGATCCGGGTCGCTGTGTGACGTTGCCTCCGAGGTACATCCAGATCGGCGCGCAGAACATCGTCGATGAACGGCTTGTGGGGATCCAGCTTCTGTGGTCGCGGCGGATACTCCTTACGCGGCTCGGGCCACACCGACTCCGTCGCCTTGGCTACCGTGCGCCATCCGACGCCGTGCTTGCGCTCGATGGCGCGCTTGGACAGTCCCGCACGAAGATCCTGGCGGATCGCCGCATACAGTTCGACTTTCGACATGTCAGACATCGGCACGCTCCCCTCCGCCCCGCACCCATATTCACACTATAAACCGACAGTGCTGCCCCCCTTCGTTACATCGACTTCGTGACACGCCCGTCGACATTCATGAGCAACCGCCGTCACGGTTGATGAACAAGGAGGAGCCCGTAGACCCCGACGTCGACCCGCGTAGTGGCAGATCGTCTTCGGCCCAGCGTTCGGTCGAGCAGTTCGATGTGTTGCTGGCCGCGGCAACGGTGGTGGCCCGGCGAGTCTCCACGTTCGCCGGACACCATCCTCGAGTGGGTTTGCCAGCCGTGCACCCAGTCCGAACGACCGGAGGCGCGGACGCGGATGCTGTGTGAAATGGCGGGCCACCGACCACGCCACGTCCGTGGGTAACGAATGTCCGCGGCGGCAGAGCGGATACGGCGATATGGCCGAGTACCCGATCTCGGAAGTGGACTGGCACAGGGCGCCGAAGATCTGAGGCACCAACCTCTGACCGGGTGAGGTCGATAGTTGGCATAGTGCCAACACTCTGTGGAGATGCGACAGCGAGCGCCTATGCTTCGGTGTGGCCCGCCGAGGCGGCCGTGGTAGACAACGAGGTGCCGGCCACCTCCGGCGGGAAGGACGGTTGCGGATATGAGCGAGGTCGAGAATCCTCCGTTCGAGGACCTCGTCAACGGGGCACTGGAATTCACCATCCCGATCGCGCACAAGATGGGCGTGCGGGCGGTGGAGGTGCGGCGCGGATTCGCGGCCACCTCGGTTCCGGTCGAGGGCAACGGCAATCATTTCGGCGTGATGTACGCGGGCGTGCTGTTCACGGTCGCCGAAATCCTCGGCGGTGCGATCACGGTCGCCACCTTCGACAACGCGGCGTTCTACCCGTTGGTGAAAGACCTGCACGTCTTCTTCCGCAAGCCGGCGAAGACCGACGTGCGGGCAGAGGCGACGCTGTCGGAAGCGGACATTGCGCGCATCACCGAGGAGGCGGCGGCGAACGGCAAGTCCGAGTTCACCTTGCGGGCGGTGGTCACCGACGCCGACGGCGTTGTGGTCGCCGAAACCGAAGGCCTCTACCAGTTGCGAGCGCACGGCAAGTAGTCCGGCCGCGGCCGTCGCGCTACCGGCAGCCCCGCGCCGGAGCGGGTGGCGCGCGAGCTGGGCCGAGCGTCCAGCGCGCCACCGTGGGGCGCGTGGGCGTGTCTTCATCAGGTCGGCTGGCGATTCCGGTCGCTGTCCAGGTCGTAGCTCGTATTCGCGTTCAGCGAGCGGCTCTTCGCGCTTGTACCAGCGGACGTAGAGATAGCGCTCGTCGCGCATCGCGCATGGCACCTCGCCGACGTACGTCAGCTGCCACTGGTCCGGAACCAGTTTTGCGCGACGCCGTCACGTCTACCGATGTCCCACCGCCGTACTCGGTGGTGAATCAGTGCGCCAGTCGGCGGTATCGCGCGCAAGCGGCCGGGCCGCCGACCGCCGTCTCATCGCGTCGGGGAATGGAAGACCCGCCCAGGACTGGGTGCTTCGCGCCAGATCGATCGACAGTAATGACGTTTGTCTCGTAATCCGTAGCACAACAACCTATTTCACCACAGCGCCGTTTTCGGTCAAGGTGTAGTTCTAGCCGGTGCAGAGGAAGTTGTCGACGCCCGCCCTTCAGTAGTCCCAGCCCGGCGGGAGATGTGGGCGGGTCGTCTTCGAGGCCGTTGGGGTAACAGCCCGCCATCCGTGCAAGGGCTGGCGATACTGTGCTGCTCGTTGCCGTAGGCGCGGAACGTTTGGAAGCCGCCGTCTTCACTCGAGTTGGGCAGCCCGCCGGTGTTGCCGCGGTCGCCGGTCAGGATGGCGAGCGCTCCGGACGGTAGATCGGCATCGGCGCGGAGCTGTTGCGGAACTCCATGCCGCGATCGTGGATCAGCTGTGTGTGGCATCGCCGTCCATCCCGGCGCGATCACCGAGTCCAGGTGCCGATGTTCGGCCGAGCGTCGCTCCGCGGGTTGCGCGGGGTAGGCCGGCAAACACCTCGAGAGCGACAGCGCCGGACCGCGGCTGTCGTCGGCGAGCGGCGCGGGGTGTGGCGAGACTTCATGAAGCTCCCTGGGTTGGCGCGGCAGGTCGCGTTGAAGGCTGAAGTGGGTGTTACGCGCCCGCAGAGCTCCCACGCTGTTCGCCCGCAGTCTCCACAATGCGGGTGACCTGCGCGTTCGGCAGGTGCGGTTGGTCGATCGCCGTTACGTCGTCCTCGTGGTAACCGGGGTCACGCTGAGCATGGTCTCGGCACCTCGTGCTCGCCCGGTCCGTGGCTGACCTCCCGCTGTCACACGTCGGCCACGGGCGCGGCGGTCGGTCACAGGGAGGCGTCGGAGCTGGCACGATGCGATCTGTTTCACGATTTCGCAGTGATCTCGATCACATAACGGGGCCGTAACAGCGAATCTGTATAGCCGATTTTGCGGCGCACGACCTCGGTGAATGCCGAAAACTCTGGAGCATTGCTTTACCCAGGTTGGACGTTATTCGAACGTGATCTGCAGCGATTTCTCGGCTACGGTCGATCTCGGCTCGATAACACCGAGCTCGAACTCGAACCGATGAACGCCGGAAACCCTGTCCCGCGGTTCGAGAAACCCCGACCTTCCTGGGGGCAGGGACGCGGCGGACATTCCGCCGAGTCGGTGGGCGCAGGCGGGAAATCACATGTCGCAAAACCGCAAGTTCAGCACTCGTGTCCTTGGCTTCACCGCGGCCCTCGGCGCCCTCGTCGCCGTGCCGTTCGGCCTGTCCACCGCCACCGCGTCGGCCCACAACTGGGATGCCGTCGCGCAGTGCGAGAGCAGTGGCAACTGGAACACCAACACCGGTAATGGCTTCTCCGGCGGTCTGCAGTTCACCCAGAGTACCTGGGAGGCCAACGGTGGCTCCGGCAGCCCGGCCAACGCGAGCCGCGCCGAGCAGATCCGCGTCGCGGAGAACGTTCTCGCCACTCAGGGCCCGGGTGCCTGGCCCGTGTGCGGCTCCTACCTCTGATGCGTCATCGGCGCCTGCCGCACAATGCGGTAGGCGCCGATCTATTTCGCACCGATAATTCCTCTTGCCGTAGGCAGTCGATCTTGAATCGGCGTTCGACCGGCTCAAAATTCCGTTGTCATACTGAATTCTGGCGAGCTGCGCAAGCATCCAGCATTGTTCCTTGAATCTTCAGGATCAGAGCCACACAGATCTCGACCCGCACCCTCGACGCGCACATCGACCGGTAGTACCACCACCGGCTCTGTGGTGCGATCAGCCTGGCGGACTCGACGCGGCGAGCCGTTGGTCGGCTTCGACTGCGACGGCAGGGAGATCCAGGCGACGCACGGCCATCGGCAGCCCGAAAACACAACCAGGCTAAGCTTTTTCCTCGAACGACCATCGCGAGGAGGAAGCTTCGTCATGGGGGACAACGGGCGCACCGAGGACTCCGAACAGCCGAGCCCAGCGCCGCAGGAAGCTTCCCAGGGGCGCAGTCACTGGATGACGCGTTCACCCTTTTTCGCCGCGATCATCGTCGCGGTCATCGGCGGTGTGATCGTTTTGGTGCCAGACAAGGCGTTCGACGCGTTTTTCGGAGGGGACGCCTCGTCGGCAACTCCGACATCAGCCGAGCAGGCGCCTCGGATCGAGACAACCGCCGGTGGCGGCTCGCCCTCGGCCTCCACACCGGCTGCTCCATCGCCGACAGACGGTGATATCCGGTGGTCCGGCACGATCAACCTGACCTTCATCGACCTGGACTCGGTCCCACCCCGTGTGTTACGCAGCAGCAACGGCGCCAGCGCTTGGGTCAGCTATAACCGCAAGTCTCTCGGTGGTTTCTCGGCCGCCACGCTCTATGGGCTCCGGGGCGGGTCCTTCACGACGAACCCCACTATCGCGCTCTGGAACGGCCCGGCCGAGCCCACACGGCAAGAGTGCTCGAATCTCATCTCCACCCAGGGGGCCGAAAACCTTCCGGTCAGCGCGGACAGCAGTTATTGCGTCAAGACAGCGGCGAACCGGGTCGCCTTCGTCACAGAGCTGTCGCTCGACAATGCAGGCGACGCCTACAAGGCAACGGTGACCGTATGGGCCGCCACCAAATAGCCAGCCACCATCGGCTCCGCCCGACCATGCGGTGCAGCTCGCGGTCTCACGCGGGGTAGGTGTGAGTCTCGGTGGCTTTGACCGCGGCCCACAGCCGGGTGCCCGGTCGGAGCCCGAGTTCGGCGACGGTGGCGGGAGTGATGTCGGCGAGGACCGGCGGGATACCGTGGAGACGCACGCGGATGGTGTGGGCGTGTTGTTCGATGCCGCCGATGGTGACCGGCCAGGCGTTGCGTGGGCTGCCCGCAGGGGGCCCGGGATGCAGGCTGACCGCGGTTGGCGGGAAAGCGACGTGCACCGCGCCCCGGCAGGGTTCGGCAACGGTGAGCGCGCCGCCTTCGGCGAGGTCGACGGTGGTGCCGCGGGCCGTGCCGCGATAGAGGTTGAGTCCGACCAGGTGTGCGACGTAGTCGGAGCGCGGGCGCCGAGCGACCTCGGCAGGCGGTCCTTCCTGGACAACCGCGCCGTGCTCGATGATGACGAGACGGTCGGCCAGCACCATCGCGTCGAGCGCATCGTGCGTGACCAGCACGGTATGACCCGGATAGTCGGCCAGATGATGTGCGAGATCCGAGCGGACGCGCAGGCGCGTGCTCGCATCGAGCGCGGCAAGCGGTTCGTCGAGCAGTAGTAGCAATGGGTCGGTCGCGAGCGCTCTGGCGAGCGCGACCCGCTGCGCCTGGCCGCCGGACAGAGCGCGCGGCTTGTCGGCGGCGTGATCGGTAAGGCCTACCCGGTCGAGCCAGTGCGCGGCGCGGTCGCGGGCAGCGGCGCGGCGGTGCCCGCGGGCGCGTAGGCCGAAGGCGACATTGTCCAGTGCGCTCAGGTGCGCGAACAGTAGATAGTCCTGGAAGACGACGCCGACCCGACGACGCTCGGCGGGCACGAAAAGCTCCGGTGGCGCGTCCCAGGTATCGTCGTCGAGCCGGATCGCGCCGTCGGCGAGCGGGGTCAGCCCAGCCAGCCCGCGCAGCGCCGTGGTCTTGCCCGCGCCGTTGGGTCCGAGCAGCGCGACCACCTCACCAGGCGCGACGGCCAGTGGAACGTCGAGCCGGAACTTCCCGCGGGTGACCCGAAGATGAGCGTCCAGCGTCATACCCCGCCTCGAATCCAGCGCTCGCGTAGCGCGACCAGCACTGCCACCGAGACGACGAGCAGCACCAGGCTCAGCACTATCGCGTCGTCGGGATCGTGCTCCAGGGCCAGGTAGACCGCCAACGGCATGGTGGTCGTCTTCCCGGGAAAATTGCCTGCGAAGGTAATGGTCGCGCCGAACTCACCCAAGGCCCGCGCCCAGCACAAAACGCCGCCCGCGACGACACCGGGCAGCACCGATGGCAACGTGACCCGCCGGAAGGTCAGCCAGCGCGACGCGCCGAGGGTCGCGGCCGCCTCCTCGAATCGCGGGTCCGCCGCCCGCAGCGCGCCCTCCACGGAGATGACCAGAAACGGCATCGCCACGAACGCTTCCGCGATCACTACCCCTGCGGTGGTAAAAGGCAGTGTGAATCCGAACCATTCGTACAGATAGCGGCCGACCAGCCCACGCCTGCCGAGCGCAAGTAGCAGGGCGACACCGCCGACCACCGGCGGCAACACCAATGGCACGGTCACCAGCGCCCTGATCAACCCGCGCCCCGGAACCTCGCCGCGCGCGAGCAGCCAGGCCAGCGGAACGCCGAGTACCAGGCAGATCGCCGTCGCCAGGCTCGCGCACAGCAGCGAAAGCCGCAGCGCCTGGCCGACTTCGGCGCTGAACAACCGGTCGGGCAGCGTCCGCCACGGCGTCCGCAGCAGCAGCCCGAGCAGCGGAACGAGCAGGAATGCCAGGGCGCACACCGCGGGCAGCACCAGAACGAGTGGTCGTCGCCCCGATGGTGGTCGTCGCCGCGCCGACCTGATCACGGTGTGTCGAACCCCGCCTGCACGAAGACTGTCCGCGCCTGGTCGGACCGCACGAACTCGACGAACGCGGCAGCCGCCGTCGCATTCGGCGCGTGCATGAGCGGTGCGACCGGGTAGTCGTTGATCGCCTCGTCCGCCTCCGGGAAGTCGATGCCCTCGACCTGGTCGCCGCCCGCCCGCACGTCGGTGCGATAAACCAGCGCAGCGTCGACCTCACCGAGCTTCACCTTGGTCAGGACCGCTTTCACGTCTGCCTCGCGGGTATCGGGCCGGGGGTTGATGTGCGCCAGCTCGAACACCGTCTCGGCGGCCGACCCGCACGGCACCTGTTCGGCGCACAATGCGATCTCGAGCTCGGTCTTGCCGAAGTCGGCCAGACCGGTGATGTGGCCCGGGTTGCCCTTCGGTACCGCGATCGCCAGCCGGTTGCGCACGAAGGTGACCGGTGTGCCGGCGACCTCGCCCTCGTCCACGACCTGCCGCATGTTCTTCGGCGCGGCGGAGGCGAAGACGTCAGCGGGTGCGCCCTGGTTGATCTGCTCGGCCAGCGCGGAGCTGGCGCCGAAGCTGTAGACCACCCTGACCCCGGGATGCGAGGCCTCGAACTGCTTGCCGAGTTCGGTGAACGTCTCGGTCAGTGAGGCCGCGGCGAACACCGTGACCGTACCGCCGACGGCGCCCGCACCGGCGGGCTCGGAGTCCGCACCGCAGCCCGCCACTGCGACCACGGTGACCCCGGCGGCGATCAGCACCCGCGGCAGTTGGATCATCCTGGGTCAACTTTCCGGTATCTCGACAACGACGTGCGTCGACTTGACCGAGGCCACCGCGACACTGCCGACCTCGAGCCCCAGCTCATCGACCGACTCCCTGCTCAGCAGCGATACCAGTCGAAATGGCCCGGCCTGCATCTCGACCTGCGCCATCACGGTGTCCTTGACCACCCGCGTGACGATGCCGCGCAGGCGATTGCGGGCCGAAGCGGCAACGGTGACGCCCGGCTGCGGCACCTCGGCGTTGGCCCGCAGGAACTCGGCCAGTTCCCGGCCGCTGACACCCTTGCGCCCGTTGTCGAGCTGGATGGCGGTGAGCTTGCCCTGATCGATCCAGCGCCGCACGGTGTCGTCGCTGACTCCGAGCAACGCCGCCGCCTCACTGATCCGCAAACTCGTCACGAGAGGAAGTTTATTTCCGTGTTGCGAAAAACAAAGGATCTGTTCGGGGCGGCGAAGCAGGGCGTGCACATTGATCACGCGGGCCATGCACCGCTGACTTCGCTGATAGGCATCGCGACACCGGGCCGGCCGATCCACCTGTCCGGCCGCCGTGCGCAGCCCGCTGTCCTGACCGATCGCGGCGAAAACCGCTTGCCGTGACTCCCAGGTCACGTGGCCGAATGCGCGCGACACGGCCGGTCCCAGATTTATGTGTCCCGTCCCAAACATGTCCGGTTTGCTCTACCGTGAGCACGGTCGGTGCCGAGAGGGGTCGTGGATGCGTAACGGGATGCTGAGTGTGGCGCAGTTGCGAGACCGCGTCGATGAGGGGGAGATCGATACGGTACTTGTCGCGATGACCGACATGCAGGGGCGATTGCAGGGAAAGCGCTGCGCGGCACGATTCTTCCTGGACGAGGTGGTCGAGCACGCGACCGAGACGTGCGATTACCTGCTCGCGGTGGACGTGGAGATGTCGACCGTCGACGGATACGCGATGTCGTCCTGGGAGACCGGGTACGGGGATTTCGTGTTGCGGCCCGATCTGCGCACACTGCGGGCGGTGCCGTGGTGGCCGGGCACGGCGCTGGTGCTGTGCGACGTCGAGCACGTGGTGCCGCAGGGACGGGCGGTCGCGGCCTCGCCGCGGCAGGTGCTGCGCAAGCAACTGGACCGGCTGGCCGAGCGTGGCCTGCGCGCGTTCGTCGGAACCGAACTGGAATTCCTGGTGTTCGACGACACCTACGAAGCGGCATGGAACGCCGGATATCGCGGGCTGACTCCGGCCAACCAGTACAACGTCGACTACTCGATGCTCGGGACCGCGCGGATCGAGCCGTTGCTGCGCCGCATCCGAAAAGAGATGGGCGGCGCCGGGATGTACGTCGAGTCGGCCAAGGGCGAATGCGGTCCCGGCCAGCACGAGATCGCGTTCCGGTACGACGAAGCCCTGGTGACCTGTGACAACCACAGCATCTACAAGACCGGCGCGAAGGAGATCGCCGCCCAGGAGGGGCGCAGCCTTACGTTCATGGCGAAATTCGATGAACGAGAAGGAAATTCGTGCCACATCCACCTGAGTTTGCGCGGCGAGTCCGGGAAGCCGGTGTTCGCGGGCGACGGGGCGGACGGATCGTCGGCGCTGATGCGGCACTTCATCGCAGGCCAGCTGGACTGCCTGCGGGAGTTCACCTATCTGCTCGCCCCGAATATCAACTCCTACAAGCGATTCGTCGCGGGCAGCTTCGCGCCGACAGCCATCACGTGGGGGCGGGACAACCGGACCTGTGCCATTCGCGTGGTCGGCGAGGAGCACTCGCTGCGGTTCGAGAACCGCGTGCCCGGCGGAGACGTGAACCCGTATCTCGCCGTGGCGGCGCTGATCGCCGCGGGACTGCACGGAATCGACCGGCAGCTTCCGCTCGAGCCGGAGTTCCACGGCAACGCCTACCAGTCGAAGCGACCCCGGGTGCCGCGGACACTGCGCGAGGCGGCCCAGCTGTTCGCGGACAGCACGGTGGCTCGTGCGGCGTTCGGTGATGATGTAGTGGAGCACTACCGCAACGCGGCGCGGGTCGAGTTGGACGCCTATGACGCCGCGGTCACCGATTGGGAGCGTGTCCGTGGTTTCGAACGACTCTGAGGTCGCACGTCCGGTGATCGGCCTGCCGACCTACGTGGAGCAAACGCGCTTCAATGCCTGGGACCTGCCCAGCGCGGTCTTGCCGCACACATATGTCGCCATGGTGGCGGCGGCGGGCGGTATCCCGGTCTTGCTGCCGCCCGCCGGTGCTCCCCGCCCCGAGTTGGTGCGGCTGCTCGACGGACTGGTGCTGACCGGCGGTGCCGACATCGATCCCGCCCGCTACGGCGGCCCATCGGACGGATCCCCGGGCTCCACCAGGCGGGATCGCGACGAGTCGGAATTCGGTCTGTTCGAGCTGGGGCGGGCAGCGGGCCTGCCGATCCTCGCGGTCTGCCGTGGGCTCCAGCTGGTGAACGTGGCGTTGGGCGGAAGCCTGATTCCACATCTTCCCGACGTCGTCGGCCATGACGAGCATTCCGGCACCGAGGGCGGGTTCAGCGTCACCCGTGTGCTGACGACCGCGGGCAGCAGGATCGCGGAATTCGCCGGTCCGGAGGTGAAGGTCCACTGCCATCATCATCAGGCACTCGACCGGATCGCCGACGGTCTGCTCGCCACAGCGCACGCCACCGACGGCACGATCGAGGCGGCGGAGGCGACCGACGGTTCTTTCCTGCTGGGCGTGCAATGGCATCCGGAGGTCGACGCCACCGACCGACGGTTGATCCGGGCACTGGTCGAGGCGGCGGACACCTATCGAAGGGAGCGGACCTCGTGACGACGACGCAGGTGGTCAATCCGGCGACCGAACAGGTGGTGACCACCGTCGAGCTCGTCGGGGAAGCGGAGACCGACACCGCCATCGCCGAGGCCCAGCGTGCCACGGCCGCCTGGCGTGACACCGCGCCCGGAGACCGAGCCCGGCTGCTGCGCCGCTTCGCCGAGGCGGTCGACGCAGACCTGGAGCGGCTCGCGCGACTCGAAGTCGCCAATGCCGGGCACACCATCGGCAACGCGCGCTGGGAGGCGGGCAATGTCCGTGACGTGTTGCACTATGCGGCCGGTATGCCGGAACGGTTGCTGGGGAACCAGATTCCGGTCGCGGGCGGCGTCGACATCACCTTCCACGAACCGCTCGGCGTGGTCGGCGTGATCGTTCCGTGGAACTTCCCTATGCCGATCGCGGCCTGGGGATTCGCTCCCGCGCTCGCGGCGGGGAACACGGTGGTGCTCAAACCCGCCGAACTCACGCCGCTGACCGCGATCCGGCTCGGGGAACTCGCGCTCCAGGCAGGGCTGCCCGAGGGCGTGTTCCAGGTCCTGCCCGGCAAGGGATCGGTAGTGGGTAATCGCTTCGTCACCCATCCGGCCGTCCGCAAGGTGGTGTTCACCGGCTCCACCGAGGTGGGCACGCAGATCATGGCGGGCTGTGCGCGGCAGGTGAAGCGGGTAACGCTGGAACTCGGCGGAAAGAGCGCGAACATCGTGTTCGCCGATGCCGACCTGGAACGGGCGGCGGCGACGGCGCCCTACGGCGTGTTCGACAACGCCGGGCAGGACTGCTGCGCGCGTTCGCGAATTCTGGTGCAGCGCGGTGTATTCGATCGTTTCCTCGAGCTGTTGGAACCAGCGGTGCAAGGGGTGCGGGTCGGCGATCCGTCCGACGAGTCCACCGAGATGGGGCCGCTGATCTCGGGCGCGCACCGGGAGCGCGTCGCTGGATTCGTGGAGCGGTCGACGAAGGTGGCGTTCACCGGAGGCAGGCCGGACGGGCCCGGTTTCTGGTATCCCCCGACGGTGGTGCTGCCCGGGACGCCCACCGACCGGGTGCTCACCGAGGAGGTATTCGGCCCGGTGGTCGCCGTGCTGCCGTTCGAGGACGAGGCCGACGCCATCCGGATCGCCAACGATACGGAGTACGGCCTGTCCGGCTCGATCTGGACCAGTGACGTCGGCCGGGCGTTGCGCGTCTCGCGCGGCGTCGAGGCGGGCAACCTGTCGGTGAATTCGCATTCGTCTGTCCGGTATTGGACACCGTTCGGCGGTTTCAAGCGGTCGGGGTTGGGCCGTGAGCTCGGGCCGGATGCCGCGCTGGCGTTCACCGAGACCAAGAACGTCTTCCTCGCCACGCAGTGACCCCACCACACCCGCAGGAGATATGTTGCAGCGCTTACAGGATCGAGTCGCCGTCGTCACCGGCGGTGGGAGCGGTATCGGTCTGGCCACGGTCCGTCGTTTCGCCTCGGAGGGCGCGAAGGTCGTCGTCGCGGACGTCGACGCCGTCACGGGGGAGGCCGCCGCCGCGGAAGTCGGCGGGCGGTACGTCGAGGTGGATGTCACCGACGAATCCCAGGTCGAAGCGCTGTTCCAGACCGCGGTCGACAGTTACGGCGGGCTGGATATCGCGTTCAACAACGCGGGAATATCGCCGCCGGAGGACGATTCGATTCTGACCACCGGCATCGACGCCTGGCGTCGCGTGCAGGAGGTCAACCTGACCTCGGTATACCTGTGCAGCAAGTACGCCATCCAGCACATGCTGGAGCGCGGCAAGGGCTCGGTGATCAACACCGCGTCATTCGTCGCGGTAATGGGCGCGGCGACCTCGCAGATCTCCTACACGGCCTCCAAGGGGGGCGTGCTGTCGATGAGCCGGGAACTGGGAGTGCAATTCGCCCGCGACGGCATTCGAGTGAACGCCCTGTGCCCGGGCCCGGTGAATACGCCACTGCTGCGGGAACTGTTCGCCAAGGACCCGGAGCGAGCCGCACGCCGCCTTGTGCATGTGCCGCTCGGGCGCTTCGCCGAACCGGAGGAGATCGCCGCTGCCGTGGCCTTCCTCGCCAGCGACGATTCCTCGTTCATCACAGCTTCCCAGTTCATGGTGGACGGCGGCATCGCAGGCGCGTACGTAACCCCGCTGTAGTGCGGAAGAGGCCGTCCCGCAAGCGGACCGGCTTCCGAACCGATGCGGTCGAACGGTCTACTTCGGCGCTCCCAGTCGTGCGCCTCCGTCGACTCGTACCACGATCCCGGTAGTGAACGAGTTATCGACCAGAAACTCGATCGCGTGTGCCACGTCGTCGGCCGTGCCGACCCGACCGGCCGGCGTGGACGAGGCGATGGAGTCGAATACTTCGGCGCGTGCGCCATCGGGCAGGAAGCTCCACCAGTCGGTGTCGATCACGCCTGGAGACACCGCGTTCACCCGCAGCGGCGCCAATTCGACGGCCAGTACCGGAACCATGGCTTCCACACTGGCGTTCACCGCGGCCAGCGCCGTCGTCGTCGGCATGGCGCCGCCTGCCGACGCCGCCGACACCAGCGTGATCGAGCCACCCGCGGCGAGATGCGGCAGCGCGGCCTGTATCGCGGCCGTGTGCGCGAGCAGCTTGCCGTCGACATGCTGCCGCACATGATCCAGCGTGAGTTCGCGGAACGGGGTGGTGCCGGACGGTCCGGTCACGGTCACCACCAGATGGTCGATGGGCCCGACCTCGGCGAAGAATCGGGCCAGGTCATTCTCGTCTCGTGCGTCGACCGTCCGTCCGGTGGCGTCCGGACCGAGTGCGGCGAGCGCGGCGGCGAGTTTCTCGGCGCCGCGTCCGGCGATGATCATCTCGCGCCCGTGGGATGCGAGCCTGCACGCGGTGGCAAGGCCGATGCCGGACGTACCGCCCACGATAACTACTCGGTTGCGCATGACGTTCTCCTTATTTTCGAACCATTGTGTCTCGAAATATAAACGAGGCACCGTGTCTTGTAAAGTGCGGGCATGACCGGAATCCGAGGCCGCCCGCGGAGCGAGGACGCCAGGCGTGCGATCCTGCGCGCCGCCCTGGAGCTGTGCGAGCGCGATGGCTATCAGGAGCTGACCATCAAGGCGATCGCCGACGCGGCGGGTGCGGGCAGGCAGACGGTGTATCGCTGGTGGCCGGACAAGGCGTCGGTGCTGATGGAGGCGCTCGTCGGCCTGGCTGACGAACACGCCGCCCTCGTGGTGCGAGACGACTCCGCCGGCGTTCTCGCCGACGTCGAACGCCTACTCGAGACGACCTACGAACTCGCGCGCAAGGTGACCGGACAGGCGCTGGTCGGCCTGATGGCCGATGCGCAGCGCGACCCGGCGCTCTCGAAGCGGTTGCAGGACACGGTGATCGGCCCCCGTCGTGCCGCGTTGCGCGCACTCTTGCAGCAGGGTGTCGACGCGGGGGAGCTGGCTGAGGCTGTGTCACTGGATCTGGTAGTCGATTTCGCGTTCGGAGCCATGTGGTACCGGCTGCTGAGTCGGCACGCCCCCGTTGGCGCCGCGTTGGCGGGTGAGGTTGCCGCTGGCATTGCCGCGATGCTTGCGGGTAGCTGATCGGGAGTTCCCGCTCCTGTGGGTGGTGCTGGTGCGGGTGAGTTGATGCCGCGACGTCGTCCCTCGATGGACTGGTTGGTGTCGCGGTGGCATTCCCAATTGTGGCCAATTGTGACTGGTGTCACATTCATTGACGTACTGGCAGGTCAGAGTATTCTCTCGGCGCCGTTTTCGGGCCGCGGCTGTTTGCCAATTACGGAATCTGGGTATTGCCTGTGTTCGTGCCGCGCCTTCGGCGAGAAGTCGAAGGGAGAACGAATCGAGGTCCGTGACGGGCTGGAGAGGACGTGCACGTGACCGACCAAACATCCGAGAGTTTCCCCCTGCGGCGCTCTGTCGCCGCCTCCGCAATGGGCAATGCCACCGAATGGTTCGACTACGGCGTCTATGCCGCGACCGCGGGCTACCTCACCGACGCCTTCTTCCCCGGCGAACTAGGCACGATCGGCACCATGCTCGGCTTCGCCGTCTCTTTCGTGCTTCGACCGCTCGGCGGCATGGTGTGGGGTCCGCTCGGTGACCGAATCGGCCGAAAAGCAGTGCTGGCCACCACGATCCTGCTCATGGCCGCCGCCACCGGTGTCATCGGCCTACTGCCGACCCACGCCTCCATCGGTGTGCTCGCGCCGATCATGCTCATCACTCTGCGTGTGGTGCAAGGCTTTTCGACCGGTGGTGAATATGGCGGCGCCGCAACATATCTGGCTGAGTGCGCGACCGACAGCAAACGCGGATTCCTCGGTAGCTTCCTGGAGTTCGGCACGCTCGGCGGGTTCGTCGGCGGCAATGCGACGGTGCTGGCCTGCCAGCTCGCGATCGGCTCGGACGCCATGCACGACTGGGGCTGGCGCATCCCGTTCCTGCTCGCCATTCCGCTCGGCCTGACCGGCTGGTATCTGCGATCCAAGCTCGCCGAAAGTCCGGTGTTCGACGAGGTCGCCGAGCACAAGCATCCGCCAGGCGGTCTGCGTGCGGTGCTGACCACCTACCGGCGGGAGACACTCACGCTGGCCGGGTTGGTCGTCGCACTCAACGTGGTGAACTACACGCTGCTCACCTACCAGCCGACCTACTTGCAGAACACGATCGGTATGGGCGAGTCGACCACCACCGCGATGATGCTGGTCGGGCAGTTGGTGATGATGCTGGTGCTGCCGTTCTTCGGCAAGCTGTCCGACCACGTCGGCCGCCGCCCGATGTGGCTGTTCTCGCTGCTCGGCCTTGCGGTGATGGCGCTGCCGATGTACTGGCTGATGGGCCAGGGCACTGCGTGGGCGATCACGGGCTTCATCGTGCTCGGCCTGTTGTACGTGCCGCAGCTGTCGACCATCAGCTCCACGTTCCCGGCCATCTTCCCGACCCATGTCCGCTACGCGGGCTTCGCGCTGGGCTACAACGTCTCCACCGCGGCCTTCGGCGGCACCGCCCCGCTGATCAACGAGGCCGCGATCGAATCGACCGGCTGGTCCCTGTTCCCCGCTGCCTACATGGTCGGCGCGTCCCTGATCGGTCTGGTCGCCTGGAACTTCCTCCGCGAAACCGCCGGAACCTCGTTGCGCGGCACCGAAGTCCCCGACGCGGGCGAACCCGTTCCGAGCGTCCAAAAGGAGGCCCCACCTGCCCAGCCCGCGTACTGAATCGGGCCACCGCGCCGGTTCGACCATCGGGCTCCCGCCCGATGGTTATCGAGGGGCGCCGGAGCCGAGCTGATCATGCACGCTGCTGACGTGGCCGGATTGCGTGTTCAGCATCTCCACTGCGAAGGCCCGGTCCGCCAGGACCGGGCCTTGTCCGTACTGCCATAGCCGCGAAGCATGAAGTGCATCCTGAGATGCCTGGCGAGTTGGTTGGTTAAACGGCGGCGAATCATTTCAAGCGGACGGTGGCTCGATGTCGTCGGGGCGGTCTTCCGGCCAGCTGTCCTCGATGATCAGACGGTCGTCCCGTAGTGCGGCCGCGTACTGTTCGGCGACTATGTCGGTTGGGTAGGTGGGCCAGTAGGAGACCGCGCCGGTGGGCTTGTCGATGACGCAGACCGAGCCGCCGACGACCAGTAGGAGGACGTTCGAGTCGGCGGAGGGGGACGGAGGGAAGACGGCGGCGGCGACGAAGCAGGTGTCGAATTCGGTGATCTGGTAGGTAATGCCGCGTTCGGCGTCGTCGTCGTTCGAGAGATAGCGTTTGGCGATCCGGCGCGCCTCGCTCTGGTCCACCGGCGTGGTCGCCTCGGTCGGGTAGGCGTGGATGTCCATGTGTCGACGGCAGCCACGAGATGATGGCCGCCTACTCCTTCCAGGTCCTCTAGATAACACTGTGGCGGCCCGCCGCAGGCGGGTTTCGTCAGTCGAACCGAATGGTGGACAGCATCAGGCGGGCGAGCGCCTCCGGGTCGGGATCGGTAACCAGCACTGAATTATCCAGTGCCCCTTCGCGATACAGTGAGGCGAAGCCGTGCACCAGCGACCAGGCGGCGAGTTGGCTCGCCTGCTGATGTTGTGGGTTCCGCTCCGGCTGCATCGCGGAGACACCGGAGCGTAACGCAGCGCCGGAACGTATCCGTGCCGCTCGAAGTCGCGGGTCGTCGGCATGCAGCAGGTTGTGCCGGTACATGACGTCGAAATGCCCGGGGTGTTCGCGGGCGAATCGGATGTAGGCCACTGCGACCTCCCGGAAATCTCCGGCCGCCTGCTCGAGTTGGTTGGTCAGCAGCTCGAAGCCCTCGGTGGCCAGCGCGGTGAGCAGGCCCGCTCGGTCGCCGAAGTGATGCGTGGGCGCCGCATGCGAGACCCCGGCGTGCCGCGCCAGGTTGCGCAGGGAGACAGCGTCGACGCCGTCGGACGCGATCTGCTCGGCGGCCGCGGCCAGGATCGTGGCCCGTAGATCGCCATGGTGGTAGCCGTTCTTCGCCATACTTCCATGGTGGCCGACAATCTAGGCATTGACAAGTTCCTATCGCAGGCCTTATCTTTCCACTGTCAAGATAGGCTGTTCGACAGGAGACTCCGATGGCACCGCTGGTTGTACTCGCCGTCGTCACCGCGCTGGCTCGGCTCATCGGCCGGCTGGCCGGTATCGGCTGGCTCGATTCATGGCCGCACGCGACCGCGCTCGGTCTGGCCGCGATGTTCGTCCTCACCTCGAGCGCACACTTCCTGCGGCCGCGCCGTGACGCTCTGATCGCCATGGTGCCGCCGCGGCTTTCGAACCCGTCCGCGCTGGTGACGCTGACCGGCATCCTCGAACTGGCGGGCGCGGTCGGCCTGGTGATCCCCGAGACGGCCGACCTTGCCGCGATCTGTCTGATCGCCCTGCTGGTGGTGATGTTCCCGGCCAACGTCCGCGCCGCACGGGCCGATCTCGGGATCAAGACCATGCCGCTGCCGCTGCGGACGCTGGTCCAGGTCTTGTTCCTGGCCGCTTTGCTTGTCGTCCTCGTCAGCTGAGCACGAAGAAGCCCGCCCCGCACCGGACATCGGTGCCGGACGGGCTTCGTATTCGAAGCGTGCCGCGTATCGAGCAGGCGCGGTGGGCTACAGCACCGCTTGAGTCTGGGTCACCTTCGCGACCAGCTTGTCGGCGTCGTCGCGGATCAGCGTCTCGACCACGATGAACGAACGCCCGGCATGCAGCGGGGTCGAGGAGGCGTTGGCGTATCCGGAGCGGACGGCACGCAGGAAGTTCGTCTTCGACTCGACCGTGGTGGTGCCCTGCTTGCCTTCGGGCAGGTTCAGGAACGCACATACCGCGCCGGTCGCGTCGGCGAGGGACATCAGCACCCCGCCGTGCAACACGCCGCCGAGAGTGCACAGCGATTCATCCCAGGCCAGACGGCTGCGCACCAACTCGGGGCCGTGCTCGACGACCTCGACACCGAGCCGCTCGGTGAACGGCATGGTCTGGTGGAACAACGCGGTGCCCGTCGTATCGATCATGGACACGATCCTGCCCGAGGTCCGCGCGCGGAGTCGACTACCCCGGAGGTAATGGTCACCGATCCGGAGAGGTGCGGCTCTGTGCGCGATGCGCCCACACCGCCGCTATCACCAGCGCGGCGGTCACTCCGCCGAGCGTCATAACGGTGCTGGGCGAACCGTGGTCCACGACGATGCCGCCCGCGAGCGCGCCGAGTGACAACGTCGCCTGGAACGAGGCGGTGAACAGGACCGCCGCAGCCTCCGGCGCGTCAGGCGCGGCCTTCGCGAACCACGCCTGGGAGCACACCGGCACTGCGCCGTACCCGACGCCCCACACGACCAGCAGAGCCAGTGCGCCGAATCCCCACCTGCCTGGCCCGGGAAGCAGCAGCGTGGCGCCGGCGATCAGCGCCGCGGCGGCGGCGAAGGTGGCGCGGGGCCTGCGCATGATCCAGGCGCCACCGAGGAAGTTGCCGAGAATGCCTGCGGCGCCGTAGCTCAGCAGCAGGATGGTGACCACGCCGGGGCCGGCCAGGGTGACCTGTTCGAGGAACGGCGTCACGTAGGTGTACGCGCCGAAATGGGCTAGAACAATGAGAAACGTTGCCAGCAAGGCGAATCGGATATCACCGCGGCGCAGCAGCGCACCCAGCAGCGCGGGCCGCGTGACCTGGCGGGCGGGTAGCGCGGGCAGGAACGCGACCAGCATGGCGGACACGACGGCCGTCAGGACGCCCACTACGACGAAAGTCGTTCGCCAACCGGCAATTCCACCCAGCAGCGTGCCCGAGGGAACGCCGAGCACGGAGCCGAGCGGCACCGATGAGAAGATCACGGCGTTGGCTTTGGTGACCGAATCGGCGGGCACGAGGCGTTCGGCCAATCCGGCCGCGATGGACCAGAAGCCGCCAATGGTGACGCCGACCAGCACCCGCGAGACCAGCACCACCCAGTATTCCGGTGCGGCCGCCACCAGCACGTTGGCGAGCAAAAGCAGAAACATGAACAGGCACAGCATGAGTCGCCTGTCGATCCGCGCGGTGGCGACGGTGACGACCGGCGCCGCGACGGCCGCGATCAATCCCGGCATGGTCATCATCAGCCCGGCCATGCCGTCGGAGATGGTGAAGTCGGCGCCGATCGAGGTGAGCAGCCCGATCGGCAGGATCTCGGTGGTGACGATCGAGAAGATCGCGAGCATGACCGAGACGACCGCGAGCCAGCCGGTGAGTGCGGTGCGGCGGGGAGTCGGTGTGGTGGTGTGAAGTGTGGACACGAGATCCAGTCCAACAGTCACACGGTGCCCGAGCTGGCGGGTTCACGCCAGCACCGTCGGTCGTGGTCGAGGTCACTCAGCTGCGGGCGGCCCGCATCGGGGCCAGGAATTGCGCGTTGGTCTCGGTTTTGCGGAGGCCCTCCAGCAGCAGGTCGAGTGCTTGCTGCCCGTCCAAGGGAGCAAGGGTCGCGCGCAGCTTATGCGTCGCGGTCAGCTCATCCGGGGTGAGCAGCAGCTCGTCTTTGCGGGTGCTGGACTTCCCGATGTCGACTGCGGGGAAGACGCGCCTGTTCGCCGCGGCGCGGTCCAGTTTGAGCTCGGCGTTGCCGGTGCCCTTGTACTCTTCGAAGATCACCGTGTCACCCAGTGAGCCGGTCTCCACCAGGGTGGTGGCGATGATGGTGAGCGACCCGCCGTGCTCGATATTGCGGGCAGCGCCGAGGAAGCGCTTGGGCGGGGCGAGCGCGGCGGCATCCACGCCACCGGACAGGATGCGGCCCGATGCGGGGGCGGCCACGTTGTAGGCGCGGGCGAGGCGGGTCAGCGAGTCGAGCAGGACGACGACGTCGCGTCCCATCTCCACGAGCCGCTTGGCACGCTCGATGGCCAGTTCGGCCACCGCGATGTGCTCGCGCGGCGGCTGGTCGAAGGTGGCGGCGGCGACGTCGGCGGGCACCGCCCTGGTCAGGTCGGTGACCTCCTCGGGGCGCTCGCCGACCAGCACGAGCAGCAGCTCGCATTCCGGGTGGTTCTTCGCGATGCCGTGCGCAATCGCTTGCAGCACAGCGGTTTTTCCCGCCTTGGGCGGCGCGACGACGAGCGCACGCTGCCCCTTGCCGATGGGCATGACCAGGTCGGTGACGCGCGTGGTCATGGCGTGCTGTTCGGTTTCGAGGCGGAGGCGTTCGTCGGGATAGATCGGGACCAGATCGGCGAACTCCGGGCGGCCGCGCAGTCTGTCCGGTCGCTGTCCGTTGACGGTACCCACCGTGTGCAGTGCGGCGGGCTTGTCGGACCGGGAATCCCGTTGCGCTGTGCCGGTGACGAAGTCGCCGCGACGCAGTGCGTTCTCCCGGATGAGCCGGGTCGGAACGGTGACGTCGCGCGGACCAGGCAGGTAGCCGTCGACGCGCAGTGCGCCACGGTTGCCCACGGTGTCCAGGATACCGGTCACGGTCTGTGCCGCGTCCTGTCGATCGGGCGACTGCTTCTCAGTCATGTTGGTACTCATGGTATTTCCATTTCAGGTAGGGGTGGTTCATGGATGCGGCGAATGCCGTGACGTGCAGTGGAACTGCGGCGACGATTCCCGGAGTTGCGGAACGATGCACGAGTCCGGTTCGGAACGGGGGCCTCGGAATTCTTGTGGGAGGAACACCTGCGTCCACAAGAGCTAGACACTGCTGAGGCTACCGGGGTGCCCGTCGACGCGCAAGGCGGGCGAGCGTGCCCCGGCGGGCGTCGGCAACGCTTCGGTATCGTTCGGCACCGACGGCAAACGAAACTCCCCGCTCGCGCGTATCAGCTGATACAACCGATGAACAGGAGAAACGTGATGACCGACCTCCCGCCGTTCTATCGGCAGGTGCAAGCGCACTACGACCTGTCCGACGAGTTCTACGCGCTGTTCCTCGATCCCTCGATGACCTATAGCTGCGCCTACTTCGAGCGCCCGGACATGACGCTCGAACAGGCGCAGCACGCCAAGATCGATCTGGCACTCGGCAAGCTCGATCTGCAGCCGGGCATGACCCTGCTCGATATCGGATGCGGTTGGGGCGCAACGATGGTGCGGGCCGCAACGGTATACGGGGTCAAGGTTATCGGGCTCACGCTCAGCCGCCATCAGTACGAATACGTGCAGGCGACGATCGCCCGGGAGCACATCCCGGGCGCCGAGGTCCGGCTGCAGGGTTGGGAGGAGTACGAAGACGGCGCCGACCGGATCGTCAGCATCGGAGCGTTCGAACACTTTCGGCGTGAGCGCTACGAGGCGTTCTTCGAGTGTTGCTACCGAATGCTCCCGGACGACGGGCGGATGCTCCTGCATACCATCATCGGCCACAGCCTCAACGACCTACGGCGCATGAATATTCCCGTTACCCGGGACAACGCTCTGTTCCATATCTTCATCAAGCGGGAGATCTTCCCGGGCGGACAGCTGCCGCAGCCCGCGGAGGTGACCCGGCTCGCCGGTCGCGCCGGGTTCGGCACGGAGAAGATCCAGGAGCTGCAGCCGCACTACGCGCGGACGCTCGACTGCTGGGCCGCCGCCCTGCGCGACCACCGTGACGAGGCGATCGCGCTGGCGTCCGAGGAAGTCTACGAGCGCTATATGAAGTACCTGACCGGCTGCGCGGCCCACTTCCGCAGCGGGCACATCGACGTCATGCAGTTCACTTTGGTGAAGTGAGCCGCCCAGAGCGCGCCGTTCAACTCATCCGCGCCACCGCCTAGTCGGGCAGCTGGGACAGAACCGGATCGATCAAGGCGATTCCGCGCGGTCAGCCGCCGAAGGATCCGGTGCTCGGCGGCGGGGGCAGCAGCCGCCACGGACCGCAGTTCTCGGTCTTGAACGCGACATCGGTCGACTTGATCTCCACTCGCACCGGGCTGAGGCGGGTGAAGTTGTTCGCAATGATGTTCTTCATGTCGGTGTTGTCGCCCTCGACCTTCCACAGTCTGCGCCAGTCGCAGCCGTAAGTCGGATCGGCCGTGCCCGGCGCCTCCCAGGTGCCGGCGAAAATGTCGACCCCGACCAAGTAGAGGCCGTCGTGCGGCATGGTATTCGCGGGTTCGGCCGCTGCGGTTCCGGCTCCGAGCAGGGTCGCCGCGGCGGCCATGGCCCCCGCGGTCAGGAGCGTGCTTGCACGCATGACGATGTTCTCCTCGACTGTGTTCTCCTGCCGCGTCGCGGCTGACGAGGGAGATCCCCGAATCTCCGCGGCAAGGTCTACCAGAATCGCCCGATGGATGTCATCGAAACCGGAATTCCGGTCGGCGGCGGCACTGAATCACGGACGATGTTGTCATCCGGTCGACTCACCGCGATATCCCTGATATGAGATGTGCTCGGCCTGCTTCCCGCCCCCGGCGGGTGCGCTCTGTTCCGTGTGGCCTGCGTTGCGCGCGACTGTGCACCGACGACGGGCTCGCCACCGTGCTGACCAGCGAGCGTGCGCTGCTGCACTGGCGCGCATTGCGATCGTTGGACGATCCGGGGCTCGCCGAACAGGCGGTACAGGAAACACTGCTGCGCGCGTGGCGTTCCTGCGGGAGGTTCGACGAGGCCAAGGGTGCGGTCCGGACCTGGCTGCTGGCCATTCAACGCAACGTCGTCATCGACATGGCTCGCGCGCGGGCCGTGCGACCCGGGCATGCCGACTGGGATGAGGTCGACGAACAGACCAATTCCCGCTATGCGCACCCTGATTTTGCCGACGGCCTGGTCGACGGCCTGCTGGTGGTGCAACTGCTGGCCCTGCTGCCCGCCGCCCAGCGGGAGGCGGTAACCGAGGTGATCCTGCGGGACCGTGCCTATCAGGAGGTCGCCGACGACTTCGGCGTGCCCGTGGGCACGGTGAAGACGCGGGTGCACTACGGCCTTCGGTCGCTGCGCAGTCTGCCGCATGGCGTCTGAGCAGCCCGAACATGCCCTCCCAGGAGGTAACGGTTCGATAACGGACCTTGCTTGCTGATACCCACGTTGCAAGAGTGGCTAGTGGGTTTGGTGTTACTAGTGGGAAGGGAGGGGTGCCCCGTCCCGGGGCACCGACCGCACATGAAGCCAAGCATCATCAAGGCCGGTAGCTGTACCGCCGTCACGGCCGCGGTGACAATGACGCTCTCTGGACTGCTCCCGATTATTGCGCAAGCCGCACCGGCGGCGCCGGACATAACGAACAAACTCGCAGGCAAGACCGTGTTTCTCGATCCCGGCCACCAGGGGCCGAATCACTCGGAGGACCTGGCCAGACAGGTCAGCGATGGTCGCGGCGGCACGAAGGACTGCCAGACCACCGGTATGACCACCATGAACGGCATACCCGAGCACACCATCAACTGGAACGTCGCGCAGTTGGTCAAGGCGTCGTTGGAGAGTCTCGGCGCTCGTGTGGTGCTGAGCCGCCAGGACGACACGGGCTGGGCTGGCTGCATCGACGAGCGGGCACGTGCGGCGAACGAGTCCGGCGCCGACGTCGCCGTGAGCATTCACGCCGACAGCGCTCCCGCGGAGTATCGCGGCTTCCATCTGATCATTCCAACGCTGCCGATTCCGGACGGGACGGTGAATCAGGTCCAGGCCGGATCAGGATATGCCGCATCGAAGTCGGTCCGCGACGCTTATTTGCACGCCGGATTCCCCTCGGCGAACTACGCGGGTGTGGCGGACGGGCTACAGACCCGCAAGGACATCGCCGGGCCCGCGCTGACCACCGTTCCCGACGTTTTCGTCGAGATGGGCAACGGCGCGAACCCTGAGGACGCCGCCCTACTGGAGAGCCAGGAAGGGCAGCTGAAACACGCTATCGCGATCACTACCGGCTTGGTCGGCTATGTGCTCGGCGCTCCGCAGACGGGCTCGTCGTCGGATCGGCCCGGGGTATTTCCGGGTGTTGCGCGGTCGGGTGTTCCGTCAGATCGGCCAGCGGTGGCGCTGAGCGCGCCGCAGCCGCAGCCGCAGCCGCAGGCTCAGGCTCAGGCTCAGGCTCCGAGCGCACCGCAAGCTGTCCCGGGGCCGCTATCAGGTCAGACGGTTTCGAGTGAGCCGCAGTCTCGGATCGTCCCGGATGTGCCGCCCGGCCAGGTTGTTCCAGGTGAACCGCAAGCGCGGATCATCCCGCTGCCGGGTCAGGTTGTTCCTGGTGGGCCGCAGTCTCAGGTTGTTCCTGGTGGGCCGCAGTCTCAGGTTGTTCCTGGTGGGCCGCAGTCTCAGGTTGTTCCTGGTGGGCCGCAGTCTCAGGTTGTTCCTGGTGGGCCGCAGTCTCAGGTTGTTCCTGGTGGGCCGCAGTCTCAGGTTGTTCCTGGTGGGCCGCAGTCTCAGGTTGTTCCTGGTGGGCCGCAGTCTCAGGTTGTTCCTGGTGGGCCGCAGTCT
This sequence comes from Nocardia sp. NBC_00881, assembly GCF_045207455.1. Taxonomy (NCBI): domain Bacteria; kingdom Bacillati; phylum Actinomycetota; class Actinomycetes; order Mycobacteriales; family Nocardiaceae; genus Nocardia; species Nocardia sp. NBC_00881. The sequence goes on along the minus strand of NZ_CP108798.1, from coordinate 3,821,219 downwards.
CAGGTCGTCCCTGGTGGGCCGCAGTCTCAAAGCACGCCCGGTACTCCGCAGTGGACTGGCCCCGAAGGGAGCACCGGTGGCAAGGTCGTGGAGCTGCTGATGCCGCTGGCGAGGTCGCTCGGCATAGACACCACCGTCATCACCCCGGAGCTGATCACTCTGGCCGACACCCTGTTGGGCATGCTGCACGGCCCCTCGAAATAGTCCGCACACCGAACCCACCGGACGCCATCCTCGCTACATCGAGGGTGGCGTCCGGCTTTGTGGGTGGCACCGCGCCGCACAGTAGGCTGAGCGGAATGGCTGACCGGATTCCTGTTGTGCTCGTCGCGGGGTTTCTCGGCTCCGGGAAGACGACCATGCTCAACCATTTGCTGCGCGACAACCGGGGAACCCGGATCGGGGTAGTTGTCAACGACTTCGGGGCAATCAACATCGACTCGATGCTGGTGGCCGGGCAGGTCGACGCCATGGTCTCGCTCGGAAACGGCTGTGTTTGCTGCGCGGTTGACGTCACCGAACTAGACGAGCTGTTCAGCCGGCTCGCGCAGCCACGCGCCAAGATCGACGTGATCGTGGTGGAGGCCAGCGGCCTCGCCGAGCCGCGCAACCTCATCCGGATGGTGGTCGGCAGCGACAACTCGCGGATCCGCTACGGCGGATTGGTCGAAGTGGTGGACGCCGAACAGTTTCCGCACAGTAGCGCACGTCATCCCGAGCTGATCACGCATCTGCGGCTGGCCGATCTGGTGGTGGTGAACAAGGCCGACCGGGTACCGGCCGAGCAGCTGGCCCGGCTTCGGAACCACATCGCGGAGCTCGTCGGCCCGGTGCCGGTGTACGCGACCACGCACGGCCGGATCGATCCGGGACTGCTGTTCGACGAACCGCTGCGCGAAATGCGGCGGGTGGCCGAACAATTGAGTTTCGACGAACTACTCGCCGAGCACAACGAGGACGGGGATCACGACCACGCCGACCACCGCCATCTGCATGACGAGTACACCAGCGTCTCGTTCACCAGTACGCGAGAGCTGGACCCGCGCAGGTTGATCGGCTTCCTGGAGGACCCGCCGCCAGGTCTGTTCCGGGTCAAGGGCTTCGCGGCGTTCGGCGTCGCGGACGAACGCAGGAAGTTCGTCTTGCACATGGTCGGCCGCCACATCGTCTTCGAGCCGGGCAGCTGGGCGCGGGGCGAATCTCGCGGCACGCAGCTGGTGCTCATCGGGGCGGGTCTGCACGCCGACGCCGCCCTGGCACGCCTGCGCGACACCGTGCATGCCGCCGCCGGTCCACTCGATCCGCAGACGATGCTCGGCATCTGGCGCCACACGCCGCACTAGCAGGCGTTCACCCATTCCGACAACCCGTCGGCGAACAGTTGGCGCTTCCAGATCGGCACTTCGTGTTTGATCCGATCCACCAATTCCGCGCACGCGGCGAACGCCTCGGCGCGGTGTGCGGCCGCGACCGCGACGACGATCGCGAGGTCGCCGATGGTGAGCTTGCCGACGCGGTGCACCGCCGCGACGGGCAGGCCGCGGGAGGCGGCCAGTTCCGCGCACACTGTGCGCAGGAACCGCTCGGCCTGCGGGTGCGCGGAGTATTCCAAGGCCGAAACCACCTGTCCGCCATCGTGGTCGCGAACCTTGCCGGTGAACAGCACGACCGCGCCGTAATGCGGTCCGGTCACGGCCGCATCGACCTCGGCGGGGTCGAGCGCCCGGTCGCTGATCCGGGCGAGCCGGACGGTCGCCTCAGCTGTTGTCATGATTGCCGCCTCCGGCCGCTTGTGCGAGTAAATGAATCAGCAGCGGTTGCAGCACCGCGATGCCGTCCTTGACGCCGCCGGGCGATCCGGGCAGGTTCACGATGACCGAGCGGCCCGCGAGCCCGGCCACGCCCCGACTCAGGGCGGCGAGCGGGAACTCGGCGGTGCCGCGCTGCCTGATGGCCTCCGCCACGCCGGGCAGTTCGCGGTCGAGTACCGCGAGGGTGGCTTCCGGGGTGGCGTCGGTCGGAGAGGCGCCGGTTCCCCCCGTGGTGATTACCAGCGCAGGCGCGAAGCGCAGCGCGTCGGCCAAGCCGACCTCGATCTCGGCATCCGCGTAGACCAGCGGTCCGCGCACCGAGAAGCCAAGGCCGGCAAGCCATTCCACGAGGACGGGGCCGGTGGTGTCGACACGTATGCCCGCCGCGACACCCGTGGAGGCGACGACGACCACGGCCGAGCGGGATTCCTCGTCGAGTGCCCGATCGACCCGCTCGTCCGTGTCGGAAAGTTCACCTGCCGAAGGCTTTTCGTCATCGAGCAGCAGGTTCGGGGTCTCGCTCGGCGCTCCGGCGGCGGGACGCTCCCAATGCCCGTGCTTGCCGCCCTCTTTGGTGAGCAACCGTACCGCGTCGAGCGTTGCCGCCGGGTCGACCGCCTTCACCATGTCGTGCAGGGTGAGCCCGGCGACCGCGACGGCGGTCAGCGCCTCCATCTCGACACCGGTGGGGCCCTTGGTCTTCGCGGTGGCCTCGATCGTTATCGCGGTCTCGGTGAAACCGAACTCGACCCGCACCGAGGACAGCGCCAGCTGGTGGCACAGCGGAATCAGTTCGGAGGTCTTCTTCGCGCCCGCTATGCCCGCGATGCGCGCGGTGGCCAGCACGTCCGCCTTCGGCAGGTCGTCGGCCCGCACCAGCGCGACCACCTCGGCGGTGGTTCGCAGTTCGCCCGCTGCGACGGCGATCCGGGTGGTGTCGGTCTTCGCGCTCACATCGACCATGCGGGCGCGTCCTTCCCGGTCGACATGCGACAGCTCGCTCATGCCTCCGCCTCGCTGGCGCTCGGCTCCGCCATGACCGAGCGATGCTCGGCTGCGCCTATTGTTCGCTCGCTGCGCTCGCTCATTGGGGCACCATCCCTTCTGCAGCCCGAACAGATAGGGTTGTTGTCTCTCGGTTCCGGTGGGTGCATGGCCCGCATCGCGTGCCACTAGATGGCCAGCATGAGTATTGCCAGCCCCACCGGGCCGAGGGCCGCAGACCGGCATCAGGGACATGCCCCGCGCACGCAGAGGGCCGATCAATGAGCTTCCGGCGACGGCCCTCGCTTCCGGAGAGGCAGCGCATCGACCTCGAAGGAGATTGTTGGTGTTCGCTGGCTGGGACTGGGGCACTGTTGCCCACGACGTGACCGTGATCGACGATGCCGGCGGCAAAGTCGAGAGGTTCGCGCCGCCACACACCGAAGACGGCATCGCGCGGGCATTGGCTCGCCTGGCCACTCACGGTGATCCCGGCACGCTGCCGGTAGCGATCGAAACCACCCGCGGGCTGGTCGTGGACCGGTTGCTGGCCGCCGGGCACCCGGTAATCCCGGTCCATCCCAACGCTTTTCACGCTGCCCGTCCCCGCTGGGGTGCTGCCCGCGCCAAGAACGACCCAGGCGATTCGTTCAAACTGGCCGACTACATCCGCACCGATATCCACCGGCTGCCGACCCTGGCCCCCACGCTGGCGCAGACCTTGGAACTGCAGGCGCTGACCCGCCAGCGCGGCGATCACCTGGGCTTGCGGATCGCCGCGGTCAACCAGCTCTCCGCCCTGCTGGACGCGCATTGGCCCGGCGGCAGAACAATCTTCGCCAACCTGCACTCGCCGATCGCATTGGCATTCCTGGATCGCTATCCCAACCCCGAGTCGGCCGCCTCGCTCACCGCTGCCCGTCTCGAGGCGTTCTGCCGTCGGCGCAGCTACAGCGGTCGACGCTGCGGCGCTGAGTTGCTGGCCCGGCTGCGGGACGCACCGACCTCGGCCAGCCGCCTCGGCCAACCGATCATCGCGCAACTCATCCGCGCACAGGTCGCGGCCGTTCGGTCGCTGCAGACCAGCCTCGACCAGCTCGACACCGTGATCGCCGAAGCCGCCACGGCCCACCCGTATGCCCGGCTGCTGGCTGACCTGCCGCGCATCGGCGTGCTCAACCTGGCCCAAATCATCGGTGAGATCGGCCCAATCCTGGAGCGCGCCAACAGTTTCGACCAGCTCGCCGCCGAAACCGGTCTCGCACCGGTCACCAGGGCCTCCGGCAAGACCCACACCGTCGCGTTCCGCCACGCCACCAACCACCACGCCCGCCAAGCCCTGGTCACCTGGATCGACAACAGCCGCAGAGCCAGCGACTGGGCCGACCAGCGCTACACCGCCGCCCGCCAACGCGGCCAACGACACCCCCACGCCATCCGAACCCTCGGACGAGCCTGGCTGCGCATCATCTGGGCCTGCTGGCGCACCAAAACCGCCTACGACCCCGGCAAGCATCAACCAGGTCAACGACCGATCGCCGCGTAGGGGTTGACTCAGGGAACTCATGCCTCCGCCTCGCTGGCGCTCGGCTCCGTCATGACCGAGCGATGCTCGGCTGCGCCTATTGTTCGCTCGCTGCGCTCGCTCATAGTGACCACACTCGCACAGTCGCGCCCGCAGGCAACGTGGAGACCTCGGCAGGTACGTCGATCAGCGCGTCGGCCCACGCCATGCTCGCCACCAGGTGCGAGCCGGGCCCGGACACCACCTCGACCGCGATCGGATGTCGGAGCCGTCCGGGCGGTTCCCCGGACTGTCCGCGGATCAGCTTGCCGCGGAGGAACTGCCGCTTGCCCACCGGCGAGCGAGGCACGGCGGTGCGCAGCGGTAGCTCGTAGGTCTCGACTGCGGCCAGGCCCGCGAGGTGGCGCAGGATCGGACGCGCGAACACCTCGAACGACACCATCGTGCTGACCGGGTTGCCCGGGAAGCTGAGCACCGGCACGCCGCCGACGACGGTCAGCCCCTGCGGTCCGCCCGGCTGCATCGCGACCGAGCCGAACTGCCCGCCGAGCGGCTCGAGCACCTCCTTCACCACCTCGAAGTCACCCTGGGATACACCACCGGAGGTGAACACCACATCGGCCGCGCTCGTCGCCGCGGACAGCAGCGTGCGAAAGCGCGCAGGATCGTCGGTGCTGTGCGAGACCGAGACGACGGTGACGCCGTTCGCCGCTAGCGCCGCGGCCAGGGCGGTGCCGTTGGAGTTGTAGATCTGCCCGGGCCGCAGAATGGTCCCCGCCGCGACCAGTTCGTCGCCGGTGGTGATGACGGCGGCGCGTACCGCGGCGAACACCGCCACCATCGGGAGCCCGACCGCGGCCAGCGCCGCGATGTGCCGGGGGGTCAGCGCGGTCCCCGCGGTGGCCAGCAGGTCTCCGGCCCGCACGTCGGTGCCTGGTTCGCGCACATATTCGCCTGCGTTGCGGCCGCGTTCGACGGTCACCGTATCGCCGTCGGCGTGCGTGTCCTCCACCGGAATCACGCAGTCCGCGCCCGGCGGGAGGGGGGCGCCGGTCATCACCTTCACGGCCGAGCCGGGCGGCAGCGGCGTCCGGCCGGGAGCACCCGCCGCGACCACACCTACCAGCGGTAGCGTCACCGGCGCGAGCACTACCGACTCGGCGCGCACCGCGTACCCGTCCATCGCCGAGTTGCGGAACACCGGAAGATCGATCGGCGACCGGACGTCGTCGGCCAGCTGCCTGCCCAACGCCTCCGGCATCAGGACGGACTCGACCGCGCGCGCGGCCAGCGGCCGCAACAGCTGTTCGATACTGTCGCGGTAGTCGTCGACGGGCCGGGTCGAGACGCTGGCGGGCCGAGGGTTCATGCAAGTCAGCCTAACGCCGTATGCCAGGGACTTTCCGCCTCTGGCGACCGGCAGCGGCCCGGTGAGCCGGAGGTGCCAGTCGGCGCGAAGCGCACACTCGCGGCCCCGCTACGGTGAGCGATTTCGGTACCTTGCGCCGCAGACGATTCCCGGCGGGCCGTCATAATGGAGGTGTGACTCTGGTCGAGGTCGGGATTCCCGCCGTGCGTTCGGGGCGTCCCTCGCTCGACGGCCGCCCCGACACGCCCTACTTGCTGGATCGGTTCGGACGCGTCGCCCGCGATCTGCGCGTCTCCATCACCGAGAAGTGCTCGCTGCGCTGTACCTACTGCATGCCGGAGGAGGGCCTGCCGGCGATTCCCCGACACGAGCTGCTCACCGCCGACGAGATCGTGCGGCTGGTCGGCCTGGCGGTCCGCGAGCTGGGGGTGCGGGAGGTCCGGTTCACCGGAGGCGAGCCGCTCATGCGACGCGACCTGGAGCAGATCATCGCCGGGTGCCACGAACAGGTGCCGCACATCCCGCTGGCCATGACCACCAACGGCGTGGGCCTGGAGCACCGCGTCCACGTGCTCGCCGCCGCAGGGTTGCACCGGGTGAACGTGTCGCTGGACACTGTCGACCGGGTCGGCTTCGCGCGGCTGACCAGGCGCGACCGCCTCGACTCCACGTTGGCGGGTATCCGCGCCGCACGGCAGGCCGGTCTGACCCCGGTCAAGGTGAACGCCGTGCTGATGCGCGAGACCCTTTCGGGCGCGTCGGATCTACTGCGGTGGTGCCTGGACGAGAGTTGCGAACTGCGGTTCATCGAGGAGATGCCGCTGGACGCCGACCACGAGTGGGCTCGCGCGAACATGGTCACCGCCGCCGAGCTGCTCGACGTGCTCGGCGCCCGCTTCGAACTCACCGCGGTGGGCCGTGCCGATCCGTCGGCGCCCGCGGAGAAGTGGTCGGTCGACGGCGGTCCCGCGACCGTCGGCATCATCGCGACGGTCACCCGAAAGTTCTGCGACACCTGCGACCGCACCCGGCTCACCGCGGACGGCATGCTGCGCTCCTGCCTGTTCAGCGATCAGGAGTTCGACCTGCGCCAGGCACTGCGTTCCGGCGCCGACGACGACGAGCTCGCAACCCTGTGGCGTGGTGCGATGTGGAACAAATGGGCAGGCCACGGTATCGACGCCGAAGGGTTCGTCCCCCCGGAACGGACGATGGGAGCCATCGGTGGTTGAGATCCGATACTTCGCCGCCATCGCCGACGCCGTCGGCAAGGACCGCGAGACCCTCGAATTCCCGGCCGGCGCCACGATCGCCGACCTGCGTGCCACCCTGTCCGTCTCCTACGGCCCCGACTTGGACAAGATGCTGTCGGTCTGCGCCTACCTGATCGGCGACGAACTTACCCGCGACCCCGGTGTCGCGCTGAGCCCCCAGGTGGACGTGCTTCCGCCCTTCGCGGGCGGATAGGTCCCTTACCTGCTGGGAGACACGCTGTAGGAACGCCACCAGGTGTCCAGCGGCGTGACCGGGACGGCGCGCTTGTGCCGGGTGCGCAGGAAGATCGCTTCGACCTCGGCCGCGACTTCCTGCGGCACGTCCTCGCCCTCGAGGTAGTCGTCGATTTCGCTGTACCGCAGACCGAGCGCTTCCTCGTCGGGCAGTGCGGGCCGGTCGTCCTCGAGATCAGCGGTGGGGACCTTGGACCAGATGCTGGCGGGTGCGCCCAGTTCTTGCAGCAGCGCCGCGCCCTGACGCTTGGTGAGGCCGGTGAGCGGCGTCAGGTCGACGCCGCCGTCGCCGTACTTGGTGAAGAAGCCGGTGACCGCCTCTGCCGCGTGGTCGGTGCCGACGACCAGCAGGTTCTCCTGGCCTGCCAGCGCGTACTGGATCACCATGCGCTCGCGGGCTTTGATGTTGCCCCGCACGAAATCACGTAGCTCGTCCGCCTGAAGCGCCGCCGCCGCCTCGGCGGCCACCGCGTTCGCGCCGGGGCGGACGTTCACCGCGACGGACCGATCCGGCTGGATGAATTCCAGCGCGATCCGGGCGTCGGCCTCGTCGGCCTGCACGCCGTAGGGCAGCCGGACGGCTAGGAAGGTCGCGTCCACGCTGTCGGCGCGCAGCTCCTCGACCGCGAGCTGGCAGAGCCGTCCCGTGAGGGCGCTGTCCTGCCCTCCACTGATGCCGAGGACGAAGCCGCGTGCGGGAGTGGCGTTCAGATAATCCTTGAGGAAATCGACCCGGCGCCGCACCTCGGTCTTCGGTTCGATGCTCGACTGGACGCCCAATTCGGTGATGATCTGTTCGCGCAGGTTCCGCATGGCGCTCGAGTCTACTGGCGATTCATCTGGTGACAACGCGCCGAACGAAGGCCTCCCAGTTGTCGCCGATCTGCTCGCGGGTGTAGCCCAGGACGTGCATCTGGTGCATGACGAGCGCCGCGCTGAGTATCGCCAGCAACGAGTCGACGATCAGCGGAATCTCTCCCTGCGCGTCGGCCTGGCGCAGCAGCATGGCCACGTGGGCACGCAGCAGTCCGTAGGGCGCGCCGGAATAGCGGTCCCCGGCCTCGCCGATCTCGGCCGCACGGTGTAGCTCGCCTTCCACCTCTAGATGTAGCAGCCGCTCCCGCCCGAAGGCCACCAGCCGTTCGGCCGGTGGCGCGCCGGGGCCGAGCGGCGGCGGCCCGAACATGAACGCTTCCTGGTTCTTCCGCTCCGAGTGATCCAGCAGCGCGTGCATCAGTCCCGACCTGCTGCCGAACCGGCGGAACACCGTACCCTTGCCGACTCCGGCGCGCTTGGCCAGCGCGTCCATGGTGAGGCTGTCGACGCCATGCTCGCGGACCAGCTCGTGTGCTGCGTCCAGGAGGAGCTGCCGGTTGCGTGCCGCGTCCGCGCGCTCGGTGGGCCCCGCCGTGCCGGGCAGCGGAGTGCCGATGCCGAGCAGTCGGCGCTCGCCGGGCGCCGACGTGTCGGATGTGGGGTAGTTCACAGCGCTCACGCAGACTCCGCGGGAAGTAATCGGACCGTGGTCCGGTTGATGTGTGATGAACGTTCGGACAGCACATTCAGTACACCAGGAGTCGTCATGAGTCAGACCCGCATCCTCGCACTTGTCGGTAGCCTCCGTGCCGCCTCGGTCAACCGGCGGCTCGCCGAGGCCGCCGTGCAGACCGCCCCAGAAGGCGTCGAGGTCACCATTTATGAAGGTCTCGGCGATATCCCGTTCTACAACGAGGACATCGATGTCCCCGGTTCGGTCCCCGCCGCCGCCCAGGCGCTGCGCGACGCGGTCGCCGCGGCCGACGGTCTGCTCGTGGTGACTCCGGAATACAACGGCACGCTGTCGGCGGTGCTGAAGAACGCCATCGACTGGGCCTCGCGCCCGTACGGCGCGGGCGCGATCACGGGCAAGTCTTCCGCTGTCGTCAGCGCGTCGATCAGCCCGAACGCCGCCCAGTGGGCGCACGGTGACGCGGTCAAGGCGCTCGGCGTCGCCGGCGCGCGCGTGGTGGAGTCCGCGCACCTGCACTTCGGCGTCGTCGGCGAGCGGTTCGGTGCCGCACACCCGCGCGAGGACGCCCAGGCGCTGACCGAGCTGGCGGCCACCGTGCGTGAACTGGTCGAGGCGGCGCGTGGCGAACTGGCGTCCGTGTAAGCTCCACGTCCGGTCTCGAGAGAGGGTCACCGCTGCCGGAGTAGCGGTGGCCCTCTCCTTTGCCGATCAGTTTGCTGAAAGTAAGCTGCGTGGCCAAATTGTGATCTGCGACACTGTTGTGTCGGGTTGCGAATCGAGCGGCCTGGTACTTCTCCCGTTGGAATTCCATCCGTGTGACTCGCTACATGTCGTGTTGGATGAATCTGTCGGCCACTAGGTGTAGTGTCTTCGGTACTGGAAGACGGCACGAAACCTCGCTCCGAACGAGTCGGCCACACATGGCTGATCAGGGGATTCAAGACCGGATCCAGAAATTTGCGCAGCATACGTCGGACGTGCATCGCCAGCGACCGTGCAGGTCGCTCGAAACGATCGGCTAGCGACTGCGTGCGGGTCGCTCGAAACGATCGGCATACGGATCACAGGCTGTGGATCACAAGGAGAGAGGGGACATCAATGACCGTCACCGTGTACACCAAGCCCGCTTGCGTCCAGTGCAACGCCACCTACAAGGCCCTCGACAAGGCCGGTGTGGACTACGAGGTCGTCGACATCTCCGTGAGCGACGAGGCGCGCGATTACGTCATGGCCCTCGGATACCTACAGGCGCCGGTCGTGGTGGCCGGTGATGAGCACTGGTCCGGCTTCCGGCCCGACCGCATCAAGTCGCTCGCCACCGTGGCGGCCTGACCGCTTCCGTTTCGTCCGGGGCGAATGCCGGACGGTTCACTGTCCGGTACTCCCGAGAGGAGGAGTCGACCATGTCCGAAGGGGCGGCGCTGGTCTACTTCTCCAGCGCCTCGGAGAACACACATCGTTTCGTCGAGAAGCTGGGTCTCCCGGCGACTCGCATACCACTGCACACCGCCGATTCGCTGCGCGTAGACGAACCGTACGTGCTGATCGTCCCCACCTACGGGGGCGGTCGGCACGTACTGGGGGGCCACCGGTCCGACAAGGATTTCGTGCCGCGGCAGGTCGCCAAGTTTCTCAACGATCCGCACAACCGCGCGCTGCTGCGCGGTGTCGTCGCAGCGGGTAACACGAACTTCGGCGATACCTATTGCTTTGCGGGCGAGGTGATCTCGCGCAAGTGCGGGGTGCCGTACCTGTATCGCTTCGAACTCATGGGAACCGCTGAGGACGTCGAACGCGTCCGCGAGGGATTGGGATTGTTTTGGCAACAGCAACAACAGCGCCGGCCGGAAAAACAGCTCGCTTAGAGCAGCCTCTGGTCCGCGGCGGCGAAGCGGGCGAGGTACTGGACTACCACGCCCTCAACGCGATGCTGAACCTGTACGGCCCGAACGGCGAGATCCAGTTCGACAAGGACCGCGAAGCCGCTCACCAGTACTTTTTGCAGCACGTCAATCAGAACACCGTCTTCTTCCACAATCTGGACGAGAAGCTGGACTACCTGATCGATGAGAACTACTACGAGGCAGAAGTTCTCGATCAGTACAGCCGCGGGTTCATCAAGAAGCTGTTCAAGCAGGCGTACGCCAAGAAGTTCCGGTTCCCGACCTTCCTGGGCGCGTTCAAGTACTACACCTCGTACACGTTGAAGACCTTCGACGGCAAGCGCTACCTGGAACGGTTCGAGGACCGGGTGTGCATGGTCGCGCTCACCCTCGCCGCCGGTGACGAGACGCTGGCGAGCAAGCTGGTCGACGAGATCATCGAAGGCCGTTTCCAGCCCGCCACACCGACCTTCCTCAACTCGGGCAAGAAGCAGCGTGGTGAGCCGGTGTCATGCTTCCTCCTTCGCATAGAGGACAACATGGAGTCCATCGGCCGCTCGATCAACTCCGCGCTGCAGCTGTCCAAGCGCGGCGGCGGCGTCGCGTTGCTGCTGAGCAACATTCGCGAGCACGGCGCGCCGATCAAGAAGATCGAGAACCAGAGCTCAGGTGTCATCCCGATCATGAAGCTGTTGGAGGACTCGTTCTCCTACGCCAACCAACTCGGTGCGCGGCAGGGTGCGGGCGCGGTGTACCTGCACGCACACCACCCGGACATCTACCGGTTCCTGGACACCAAGCGGGAAAACGCGGACGAGAAAATCCGCATCAAGACTCTCTCGCTCGGCGTGGTGATACCGGACATCACCTTCGAGCTGGCGAAGAAGAACGAGGACATGTACCTGTTCTCGCCCTACGACGCGGAGCGGATCTACGGCAAGCCATTCGCCGACATCGACGTCACCGAGAAGTACTACGAGATGGTCGACGACAAGCGCATCCGCAAGTCGAAGATCAAGGCGCGCGAGTTCTTCCAGACCATTGCCGAGCTGCAGTTCGAATCCGGCTACCCGTACATCATGTTCGAGGACACCGTGAACCGGTCCAACCCGATCGCGGGCAAGATTACGCACTCGAACCTGTGCTCGGAAATCCTCCAGGTGTCCACGCCGTCGGAGTTCAACGACGACCTGTCCTACTCGAAGGTGGGCAAGGACATCTCGTGCAACCTCGGCTCGCTGAACATCGCCAAGACAATGGACTCACCCGACTTCGCGCAGACCATCGAGGTGGCCATCCGGGCGCTGACCGCGGTATCGGACCAGACCCATATCTACTCGGTGCCGTCGATCGAGCAGGGCAACAACTCCTCGCACGCCATCGGACTCGGGCAGATGAACCTGCACGGCTACCTGGCGCGCGAGCGGGTGCGCTACGGCTCCGAAGAAGGCATCGACTTCACCGACATCTACTTCTACACCGTTGTCTACCACGCGGTCCGGGCCTCGAACCTGATCGCGAAGGAGCGCGGCACCTACTTCGGCGGGTTCCCCGAATCGAAATACGCCAGCGGTGAGTACTTCGACAAGTACACCGAACAGGTGTGGGAGCCGAAGACCGAACGGGTCCGTCAGCTCTTCGCCGGCGCGGGCGTGCGTATCCCGACCCAGGACGACTGGCGTGAGCTGAAGGCCTCGGTCATGGCGCACGGCATCTACAACCAGAACCTGCAGGCGGTGCCGCCGACCGGCTCGATCTCCTACATCAACCACTCCACCAGCTCCATCCACCCGGTGGCTTCGAAGATCGAGATCCGAAAGGAAGGCAAGATCGGCCGCGTCTACTACCCGGCGCCCTACATGGACAACGACAACCTCGAGTACTACGAGGACGCCTACGACATCGGCTACGAGAAGATCATCGACACCTATGCCGCGGCCACCAGGCACGTGGACCAGGGCCTGTCACTGACGCTGTTCTTCAAAGACACCGCTACCACCCGCGACCTGAACCGCGCCCAGATCTACGCCTGGCGCAAGGGCATCAAGACCCTCTACTACATTCGCCTGCGCCAAATGGCTTTGGAGGGAACCGAAGTCGAGGGCTGCGTGTCCTGCATGCTGTAGTTTTGGCAGCGCCTGCGGCGCTGCGGGTTCGCGGGCGCTTATGTCTCGGCCGCGAACGTGCTCGACCCGCGTCATGCTCGATCACCGCCCGCTCGAATCAAGGGGGTGGATTTCCTGGGCTACCAGGGAATCCACCAGATCATTCAGCTGCGATACCAACCCGGCCGCGCCGCCGTTGTGGGCGAGGTTGTGCAGCTCGAGTGGATCTTCCTGACGGTCGTAGAGTTCGTATTCGAATTCCGATCGTGGTCCGTTGATGTGCAGGGGTATGGAGTAGCGGGCGAAGCTGTAGCGGGGTGTGATCGTGCCGCGCAGACAGTATTTGACGCCCGGCGTCTGTCCGCCGCTGGACTTGGCGTCCGAGGTCAGCAGGAGCGCCTCACGGACGGAACCGCCCGGGTTGGTGAGCAGTGGGGTGAGATCGCGGCCGGCAACCGGGCTCGGTGCGGCGCCGGCGAGGGTGGCCAGTGTCGGCATCAGATCGACATGTGAGGTCAGGGCGTTGACCGTGGTGCTGTGGGCGGCAGGGTTTCTCGGATCGGAGATCACGAACGGCACCCTGTTGTTCTCGCGGTAGATCATGGCGCCCTTCTGTCGGAGTCCGTGGGCGCCACCGAGTTCGCCGTGGTCGGCAACTTTGACCACGACGGTGTTGCCCGAGCCGCCGCTACGGTCGAGGGCGGCGAGCACCGAGCCCATGAGTTCGTCGGTGCGCCGCAGCAACTCCAGATACCAGTTACCCCATTGCTGCCACTGCCGCCGCCCGAGCGGTGAGGTGACCTCGCCCGGCATCAGTCCACCGACAGCCTCGTTCATAGTGCGCCACACGTTCTGCACCGCCGGTTTGGTCGACAGATCGGATTCGAAGTTCGGCGGCACGTCGGCGCCGTAGTCGGGAACATCCTCGAGGCGGTAGAAGCGTGGGCAGTACATCATGTCGTGCGGGTTGACCATGCTGACCACACACAGCCACGGCTCGGTGTCGTTGCCGTGGCGCTGCAGCCAGTCGACCGCATGGTCGACGACACCAGGATCCTCCTGCGAGCCCTCATCAGGGCTACCGCCGGAGAGGATGTCGAAGGCTTCGTCGAACCCGTAGGCCGACAACGCCGTCAGATTCGTGCCGATGGGCTCGGACAGATGCCATTTGCCGATGTAGGCGGAGCGATAGCCTGCCTTCTTCAGCACCGTCCCGAGCGTCGGGATCCCGGTGTCGAGGTTGGGACTCCAGGCATGCATTGGACTCAGGACCGTGCCCATCAGATCGTTGCCCAGCACGTTGTCGGTCATCCCGTTCACCGGAGCCTGCAGGCCGGTGAAGAACGCCGAGCGCGCTGGTGAGCACGGCGCTGTCGGCGTGTGGTGCATGGCGAATCGCACCCCGTTGGCCTCGACTCTAGCGCGCGCTGGCAGTGTGAAATCCACTGGCAGAACGACATCCGCACGCTCCTGATCGGTCATGATCACCAGAATGTTCGGCCGCACGGCCGGGGCTGACGACACGGTCGGGGCCAGCGCGCCCAGGATCGGCAGAGCCACCGGCGCTGCCGCCATGGTCGCGAGCACTTGGCGTCTGCTGAGGTGCCGATGTGTATCGGTCGGCTGATCGGGTGTGGGCATAGCGGTGGAACCTTCCTGCAGTGAGCGACAGCGACTGTGCCGCCGTGAGTTCGACGCCCGTCATAACTGATTGATTGATGAATTTATTCAGTTACACTGTAACGGTTCGGCATGCGTCCGAGCTAATGTTCAGAAATGCCACGACCCCGGACAGCGCCGACGACCCGTGGCGAACAGACACGTCAACTAATCCTCGACATCGCCACCCGCCGGTTCGCCGATCAGGGCTTCCGCAACACCTCCGTCGCGGCGGTGGCCCGCGACCTCGGCCTCGCCCCGTCGGCGGTGTACTTCCACTTCGCCGACAAGGAAGCGCTGTTCATCGCGGCGTTCGACCGCGACGCCGGGCGTCTGTCCGACGACGCCCTAGCCCTACCCGGCACTATGGACGCCGAGTACTGGCAGCAGGTCGTCGCCCGGTTCATAACCCAGCTCGACACCTATCCGCTGGTGCAGCGAGTGCTCAGCGGCCACGAGCCGGAACTGCTCGCCAGACTCGTCGACGGCGACGTGCCGCGACGCATCCGCACCGCCCTCGAAGCATCGCTGCGCGCCGGCCAGCAATCCGGCGACGTCACCGGCGACCTCGATCCACACGACACCGCGGTAGCTCTGGAGGCCATCTTCACCTCGGTCGTCATCACAGTGGTACAAGTCGGCGGAACGGGCAGGTCCGAACGCCTCGACGCGATCGCGCGCTTCGTACGGACAGCCATCATGACAACCGATGTCGGCCCATCTGCATGAGCACATAGCCCAAGCAACGCTATCCAGGTTCCGTGGGACAGGCCAGGGGGGCGGATCGTTGTGGGGTGCACCCCCGTGAGAGCCGCGGCCAGGCTGTCCCGCGCCGGTTCGCACTTGCCAATCGTTAAGGTTTCGGCAAGGTCGAACGGCGACGATTGTTTCGCGCCGTACCCACGAAGGATTCTTGGACTTCACCCACATACGTGGATCGCGCGCTCGATCGCTGAGCGACGGGTCGAGCGGGTGAAATGCTGGACGCTCGAGTCCCGAATAGCTATGTGCCACACCGTTATTCTTTCGACTCGAACAGGAGCCGTGATAACCACCACCCAAAACTGCTGCTACAGGGTCATCGAGACGCGGACTACGCTTACCGGGCGTCTGCGCCGCGATACCGCGGACGCTGGAAACTCATGAAGGAGTGTCATGTTCCGGGTGATCATGAGCACCTGTGCCGCCGTTCTTCTCGACGTCCTGCTCATCAGTATCGTCGTCAACTGACTCTTCGGTGCTGGCGAGGCTGACCGAGGGGAGAATATGTGAATTGGTCAGCGACGAGTCGATCGAGAAAACGTTGAACGTCGAGGTCGCGAGCCGGGAAGGGGAGAAAAGGGGTGTGGGGTCCATCGTGTCCTACGATTGTCGATACGACACGGGACTTCTTTCGAATTTCTCTACAGAAGTCAGAGCCACCTCCATGGATGGGGCCGACCAGGAGCTGCTGGATTCGGCGTTCAAAACGCTCGAAGACGACAGAACCGTCGGTGACTACCAGCGTGTGACAGGTATCGGCGCTCTCGCCGGCTTCGGCCGCAACGCGATCATCGGCAAGGACCTGGAGGCCTGGGATCTGGCGGTGGTTATGACTATCGGTGGTGAACGCCTGCTCGTCACAGCGTCAACGCATGGGCAAGTGGAGCTGGACCAGCTGAAGACTCTGGCCGAGGAATTTCTGACGAACCTGGAATCAGCAGTGGGTACGTGAGCGGTGCTGCCGAACCCACCACGGGACCGGTTGCGGGCCGACGCACTTCTTGTCGACCATGAGCTCGCTGAGTGTGAAGGTCTTCGTTCCGTCTTCGGCGGTAAACCCTCCCGGAACAGCTGTTCGAGTCGAAGTCGTTGCGAGCCATTCGTAGACAGCGGTTGTGTCGTCCGAGTTCATGTGGTCCATCGCATCGACCGTGGCGAAGATCGGTATGGTGCCGGCTGGATCGCCCGCAGCCAGTGCCGGACGCGCTTGACGACCAAGCCCCGGTACCGGTCGCGTCTTCGGCAGCAGCGTGGTCTGCCCGTCTAGCGCGGCCAGCTCGAAGGCCAAGGCGTCGGCGACGAGCTGCGCCGTGAGCCGGTCGCACCGGGGAGCGTCGCCAGAGCATCGGGCAGCGCGTTACCTGTCACCGTGGGACTTCCAGGCTATTCGCACCGTGCTCGGTCACGGTTCGGGGGCTGACTCACCTGGGCTCGGTGCCACTTCAGGTAACGGTTCAGGATGTCCAGAGTCGCCGGCAAGGCAGGGGGCGCATCGTGTGCTGGACGTCGTCATCGACAAAGACTCTCATGCCACGGTTTCGCGCGGACTCCACGAATAATTCGGCGGCCGACCGTTCGGCTCTGTAATCCAACGGTGGGTATCCGTGGAATTCGACCCGTATGTGGCGTTGTTTATCAATCGGATTCATTGGGATTATCTCACTGATGAGGGCGCGCGTGGCATGCTGAGCGGCGTGCGTCGCGGAAGGCCTGTCGCCTTCGCCATCCGTCATGACGTTCTCCTCCGCTCCGAGACTCGTACACGAGTGGTTGTGCAGCTACCAACCTGCGCCTGTTGGTGCCGAGAAACATCCGCCATGAGACGTAGCATCAAGAATTTCTTGCCGGCCCGTCACAGAACCTGTGTACGAAGCCCACGTTGCTGGGCTCGGACAAGCGAGTGCAGTGCCCGTCACGCAGACCGGGGCCGGAGGCACCCGCGGGACCCGGCGTGAGGACTCACGATCGAGGGAATCCACAGGTCAGGTGTGGTTTCACGGTCTGGCCCGAAGTTCGGTCCTCAGGCTTTGCCCGCGACCTCTATTGCCACCTGTACGCGAGAACTCAACCCGAGCTTGGCCAGGATGCTGGACACATGTGACTGCACCGTACGCCGGGACAAGAACATTCGGTCGGCGATATCCGAGTTCGACAGCCCCTGAGCCACCGAGTGGGCGACCTTCTGCTCGGTGGGAGTCAGCGCCGTCCACCCAGTTTTCGGCCGCCCGCGCGGACCACGCCTGCCGCGTCGGATCCCGTGCTGACGTAGCCGTGCCTCAGCTCGAGCAATATCCCACTCGGCGTCGAGGTCCCCGTACAGATCAATGGCGGAGTCCAAGGCCGATCGAGCCTCGGCCGTTCGTTCGGAGGTGGCGAGGACCACAGCGAGGTTCTCCTGCGCCTGGCCTTCGTACAACGGCCGGCCCGCGATACGGAAGCACTCCGCGGCCTCCGCGAGCAGTTCCGGGCGGCGGTCGGACAAGCCTCGGCACAGCAGTGCGGTGCCTCGCCTACTGGGCGTTGCCTGGCGCGTCACGAGCAGCTCGGCAGCCGCGGTAACCGCCGCCGCGATGTCGTTCGCGCCGCATGTCGCCGCCAGTCGCGCCACATCGGGGTAGACGATGTACAACGTGGAGGCGGTCAACCCCGCCGCGACTCGGCCACACATCCCCCACAAGATTTCCAACGCTTGGTCCGGTCGCCCTTGCGACTCGTGGGCCAGCGCCTGAACCAATGGTCGGAACTGTAGGTAGCCGCGGCTACCCAACCGATCGTCCACGTCCGGAATCGTGTCGGGATCGCTGACGAACGTTCCTCGGTGCACCGCGATCAGCGCGGCTTGACTATGCGCGACGTTGGCGTAACCGAAGATGTCGGGCGCCTCCAGGCAGGCGTGAATCTCGGCCAACCCATCCTCCCAGCGCCCCTCGAGATAGTTCAGTCGAGCACGGGCGAGCAGATTCGAGGCGAGATACACACCGCCGTGCGGTATCGCGACATTCAGTGCCTCATCCGCCTCGATGGATCGATCGAGTTCGATCAGACAGTGGACGAGCAATACGTAAGGATCGAACTGGTCTGAGTGGTCCTGACCCCGAATCCCCGTCTCGTAGGCGACCACGACCCGGTTGGCCAGTTCCAACGCGCGGTCGAGATATCCCTCGGTGTAGCGAAGCGCGCCGAGGGTGAGATAGCCGAATCCACTTGCCACCTTGTCATCGCAGGCGTCACCGACCGACACCGCGCGCGTCGCCGCCTCCTCGGCTGCGGCGAAGTCCTCGAGAAAGAAGGAAGTGAGGGCACGAAAGCCGTGGTGGCGACCCTGCTCCTGCTGAGAAAGACCTGGTTGAGCCAGAGTGGCCTCGGTAACGGCGACCGCCTCCCTGAGATTGCCCCGGCCGAAGCATGCCTGAGCCAGCAACCACCGCAATCCGTCCGCGCTCTGGCGGTCCGCGGAGGGTAGGGCCGCCAGAGCGTTTCGCGCAGCGGTTTCCGCCTCCTCTGCCCGGCCGCTCCACAGCAGCGCTTGGATGTGCCGCATCCGCACGATGTCTCGGTCGGCGGAATCGACATTCGAGGTGGTCGCCGCGCGTTCGAGCAGGCTGACGGCCAGCTCTGGAGCGCGAATGATCAATAGGCCGGCCGCCCCGATCAACCACTCGAGACTGCGGTTGTCCAGTGGGCCCGAACCGGCGGTCAGACAGTTGGCGACACGTTCTACCGGGGCGTCCATCGAGATCAACACCTGCGCGGTCCGCAACTGCAGGCTGCGGCGGGTGGATTCCGGCACCTGGTCCGCGAACACCTGCCAAATCAGGTCGTGCCGAAAAGCTAGTTCTCCGTTCGAGCGAATCAGGATGCCCGCGTCCATAGCTTCGCTGATGGCGTTCCAGATATCGATGACTGGGCCGCCCAATACTTCGGCGAGTTCCACCGCCTCCACCTGCGGGCCGAGCGCTGCCGCCACCGCCAGCACGCGTCTGGCAGCTTCGGACAGGAAGTCCAGCCGTTGCACGATCGCCTCGGACAGTGACGCCGGAAGCCGAGTCTTGCGAGATTCGTCGGAGGCGCCGCCATCGACGGAGGTCGCGATGCCGTCGACAATGGTGATTCTGGCCGCTCGGACCAGACCGGCCACGAGTTCGGTCACGTACAGCGGGTTGCCACCCGCGCCCGTCATCACCGCCGTCAGCTCAGGTCCGGGCTTGGCACCGAGCTGGTTTCGCACCAGGGCATCCACCTCGTTGCCGGCAAAGGGACGAAGATGCATCCGCTCCGCGCCCCGGTCATCGAGATCGCTCAGCAATCGGGACATACTCGTCCCCCGGGGCAACGGGCGTGCCGCGAGCATCATCAACAGGGGAAGCTCCGAGACGATCTCCGCGATACTCCGCACTACAAGAAGGCTCGACGGATCGGCCCACTGGAGATCGTCCAGGATCACCGCCACCGGCCCGTCGGCACACAGCCCTTCGACCAGCGCCAGTATGGCCTCGACAACCACGAACTCGTGGCTGATCGCCCCGTCGTCACGCACGCCCTCGCCCCGCAGCAGAGTGCGAACGCGCTCCGTCAGCGGGTGTTGCGTTCCCCGATCGGTCGATAGGCAAGAACGCACCGCCGCGAAAGGAATGTGCTGTTCCAGCTCTCTGGCGGCACCCCGGAACACCTGCAAACCCCGCGATTCGGCCAGCTGCCCGGTTTGGTCCAGCAGGGTTGTCTTGCCGATACCGGGCTCGCCATCGACCCACACCATTGCGCCTCGGCCCGCCGCGGCCTGCTCGATGAGGACCGAGACCTGCCCCAGCTCGCTCACCCGACCGACGAATTGGGCAGTTGCTCGCCGCACCCCGCAAGTCTAGACCCCGCGAAACCAGGTACGGCGATCCAAGCATTTGGCGTCCGCCCCCCCTGAGTAGTCGCAACGCCCACTGCCGAGGTTCTCCGCCGATGGCGATCTGAAGGCGTAGCTCGGGCCGGGGTGTTCGGCAAGTCGGTCCCGGCCCCGGAGAGGAGGCGGAGCCCGGCGACGGAATGGAGAGCGGTTCCGCCACGACGCGGCCGGGGATCAGTTCAAGAGCTCCCAGGTGGAGTCCTTCAGGATGTAGCGGCGGCCGACGCCGTGCTTGACAGCACCATCCTCTGTGTAGAGGTCGGCGTCGTCGCCCTCCGCGACCAGGGTACCCGAGACCTCGACGGTCTTGTATTCGTCCGCTCCACTCCATTCGTCGAGTCCGTCGATGTAGACAAGGGATCTCGGGCCGCACATCACAATCGCCCCGTACATCGAATTCTCGGCAATGCCGAACAAGGTAACCTCTTCGTTCAGGTATTCTTCGAAATTCATCGTTCCTCGCTGGTGGGCGGTAGGTTTGCATCGACCTTATATAACGCTCCGGATGCTGAGCCCGTACACGCGACTATCGTAGTACGCGCCGAATATTCTGCCACCATAGCTATGGAGATCTTCCTCCCGGCTCAGATAGACCTTCATCGGACCACCCATCGGCCCCGGATCGTCGCGCCGCGGGTCGCCGGGACGGTACTCCATGTGATTGGCATCTGCCCAAAGGCCCGGCGCCACCTCCGTATTGAAGTCGAAGTTCCCCATGCCCGCGGCCTTCGAAAAGTTGAGATCTCGCGACATATTTACCTGGCCGGTGACCGGATCCGGCTCGAATGCTGCAGGGTTCGGCGCGGTCGCCACCGGCCACGGCCTGCCCGTGTCGGGGTTGATCAATACTCTTCCAAGATTATCGCGCGCGACATCCTGACCGGAATAGAAGTCCTTAGCCCACGTGACCACATCCCAGGTCGCCGGGTTCCCGGCCGGGAGGAATTGTGCTTCCAACCCGCGCACCCGCGCAAGCACCGAATCCTCATTCTTCATACGTATAAATTCTTCCTTGTTCGCCGGCCCGCGTGCAATAACGTCCTCGATCCTCCTCTTGACATCCCGGACCAGATCCAGGCTGCGTTTACTGTGCTCGCCCTGCGCCGCGGCCCGCTCAGCGAGCAGGCTCCGCCTTTCCTCTGGAGTGAGACTGATTTTCGCGGCCGCCGCTCGGTCCTGTTCGCGACGTTTTTCGACGAGTGTCTTCAAACGATCGACCTCGGCCTTGGCCTTACTCACTTCAGGCGACGACCGCTGGGACCTACCCAGCCCTTTCTTGGCATCCCGAAGCTGTTCTTCCGCCTTCCGCAGCGACTTCTTTGCCTGGTTCAGGTTATTGTTGGCTTGTTCCAAGGGCGCCAATTTCTCGTCAGCCTTGAACTGCCTGGGGTAGGTTGTCGGATCACTGAAGACCAGGTTGTACTGCGGGTGACCGGGAACACCGGCCAACGTGCTCGCGATACCGACGCATCCCCACTCCAGTGTCGCAAGCTCTTGGGGCGTCATCTTCCGGCCGATCTTCGCCTCCCACCTCTGGACAATCTCGTCCTTGGTGAACGCGCGCGTCCTGTGGCCGTCGAGCGGTGGCAGGAATTCCCGATTCGACCAGTCGCCCTCCACCCGCAGTACTCCAGGTTGAGCCCCCAAGCGGGCGCGCTCCTCCGGACTGAGCGCAGCCCTCGCCTCCTCTGCGGCTTTGGCCTGGGCGTCCTCCGCGCGTGCAGCGCGGGGCTCTTCGCGGGGGCGGGGTGGTGTTGGCTCTTCGCGGGGGCGGGGTGGTGTTGGCTCTTCGCGGGGGCGGGGTGGTGTTGGCTCTTCGCGGGGGCGGGGTGGTGTTGGCTCTTCGCGGGGGCGGGGTGGTGTTGGCTCTTCGCGGGGGCGGGGTGGTGTTGGCTCTTCGCGGGGGCGGGGTGGTGTTGGCTCTTCGCGGGGGCGGGGTGGTGTTGGCTCTTCGCGGGGGCGGGGTGGTGTTGGCTCTTCGCGGGGGCGGGGTGGTGTTGGCTCTTCGCGGGGGCGGGGTGGTGTTGGCTCTTCGCGGGGGCGGGGTGGTGTTGGCTCTTCGCGGGGGCGGGGTGGTGTTGCTTCTTCGCGGGGGCGGGGTGGTGTTTCCTCTCCGCGAGGCGGTCTGCCGCTCGGACTAGCGGGTTCTTCATGGCCTTCGGGCCGTTCACGTGACCACGGTGTAGCAGCGGGCTCCTCGCCTGGCTGGGTGACCGCGTCGCGTAGTCGGGCTGCGGCATCGTGGCCTGGTTGGGCTAGTGCATCGTGCAGCCGGGCTGCCGCGTCATCGCGTAGCCGTGTCATCGCGTCGCGTAGTCGGGCTGCCTCGTCTGCGCGTGAGGTAGCCGGCGCATCGACGCGGGGCCGGGCTGCCGCACCCTCGCCTGGCTGGGGCACCGCGTCGCGTAGTCGGGCTGCGGCATCGTGGCCTGGTTGGGCTAGTGCATCGTGCAGCCGGGCTGCCGCGTCATCGCGTAGCCGTGTCATCGCGTCGCGTAGTCGGGCTGCCTCGTCTGCGCGTGAGGTCGCCGGTGCATCGGCGCGTGGCGGGGTCGCGTCGGGGTGGTGTTGTGGGGTTGCGTTCGGGTGGTGTTGTGGGGTTGCGTTCGGGTGGTGTTGTGGGGTTGCGTTCGGGTGGTGTTGTGGGGTTGCGTTCGGGTGGTGTTGTGGGGTCGCTTGCTGGCGAGGCCCAGTCGAGGAGCCGTCTTCGCCGGACTGTGCCCCCTGTTTACGCGCCGCAGACGATGTCCCCTCTTCGTCTCGTCCTGCTTTGGTTCCCGGCGTCGGTTCGTCGGATGATCGGGTGGTGCCGGCACCCTCCGGCGACGATGGCGACGAGTTGCCAGGCTGCCCGTTGTTCGGCGATCCGTTCGTTTCACCGTCCGGCGATCCTTTTGTTCCACCGTCCGACGATTCGCTTGTTGTGGTTTTGGCAGGGGTGTGTGGCAACACCGGCCGGGCGAAGACGGAGGCCGCGCCGACGAATCCACCGGCGATGCCGGTGATGAGAGCTCCCTTGATTTCCTGCTCGGAAGGTATGTGGCCGGAGACCACCATCTGCGCCCCGACGCCTGCGACGCCACCCGCGACCCCGCCGACCCCGCCGATCAGTAGCCCCGCGCTGACTTGGGCACCGTATCTCGCCCCATTCGATGTCGGGTTCCGGAAGACCTTGGAGACGGCGTTGTTGATGCGAGGTGCGAAACGTGAGGCCACGCGAACACCCACACCACCGGCGATGCCACCGACGATCGCGGCGTCACCCACTTGATCCCATTCGATATCGCCGTCGCCGTGACCGAGCACCATTTCCTGATAGAACTGGGCGCCGGCGTTGACTATCGCATTGGTCCCCGCGCCGATCGCGACGCCGATCGCCGTGACCTTGGCAAGGGGTATACCTTTGCGGTGGGCCATGGCTTGCGCCCCGGCTCCCTTGATCTTGTTGAGCAGTTCGTTGCGGCCGATCCGCATTGTCGTGTCGGCGGCGGCTTTGTCCTCAGCGGCTTTGAGCGCGCCGGGTGCGAGCAGCGCGACGTCCACAGCCAGTTGCGCGAGCAGAGCGAATCCGGTGCCGATTATCAGCAGTTTGGTGAATTCGATGTTGTTCGCGTTCTCATAGCACTGTTGGGCCATGTTGTCGGCATACGCGGCCTGGTTGCGCAAATCGTCGCCGAGCTGCGAGTTCCGACCTGCTTTGGCCTCGCCGGTGACGCCTTGGGTCGCTGCCTTCTCGGCTTCTGCCAAGGTGTCGTGGCGCTTCGCGAGGGCGATGCATGTGTCGGCGGTATCCGACCAACTGTCGCCGAGTCGGCGGCAGGCATCCTCGTCGCCCTTGGGCCAATACCCCAGCACGCTGTTGACCAGCCAGTCTGGGAACTCCGGTGGAATCTGCAGCGTCACGACGGTTTACTCCGGCAGCGCGGTGCGCTCCACGGCCACGGCGGTACCCTCCGGAACGGCATCCGAATCGTCTGGTGCCGCGACATCGGCGGCGACAGCCAGTTCCATGGCGAACGTGCGGCGCGCTGTCGCGACCAGATCACTCGGGATGTCCGGGTGGGCGAAGGCGATTGCGATCAGCGACTTGTCGGTGTCCGGGCCGAGTCCCACGTGTGCGCGTAGTGGTCTGCCTACGACCGCTGCGGCGAGTTCGGCCTCGAACGTGTCGCGTCGTTCGTCTATGGTGTATCGGTTACCGAGTCTCACGACCTCGCCCCCGAGTGTCGCCGCGCCGTGTCGATGAGTAACTGGTGCAACACTTTCGCTGGTTGCCGCGCGCCTGGCCCGTTCAGCTGGACCTCGGCGAACGCGTCGGCCAAGGCCATACCGGGGTCGAAACGGCCCTCATAGAATCCGTAGCTACTCAACTGGCCGCGCCACTGCCGGTCGCCGCTGACCGCCGCGTCCTCGTGCTCGGCGCCGTGAGTTCGCGTGTAGTCGGCGATCAATACTTTCTCCGCCGTCTGGCGGGCTCCGAAGCCGCCGGCGACATCGAGCGCATGTCCGAGTTCACGGACGATCGTCGAGTACACCGGTCGTCTGTCCGATCCTGGCGCGAGCGCTCCCGATAGCGTTGCGGCACGAACATATTCGGCGAACTTCCCTGGATCGCGGGCGACAAGAGTGTTGAGTGTGATCCGGCGGGTGAACGCTTCCGGGCCGGCGGAACCCGCGACCCAATCCCACTCGAGCCGAGCGACCTCCTCGCCGCAGTCCGCGACCGCGATCTGGCGAACGTCGAGGTAGGGATGTCCGCTGAGTACATCATCGATCGCGGCGGCAATCTCGCGAACTGTGTGCTCATCGACACCGGGAGTATCGAACCCGACGACTTCCAGATCGTGCCGATCCGACAACTCTCGCGCGATTCCGGCGTTGTTGTCGTCGCCCGTGCCGTTGATCACCCACGGGTGCGGCGATACGGATTTCGGTTCGATGACACGGGATTTCGACTTCCGCGCCGACGGGGACGGCGCGAAATTCCGGGCGGGGGAGTCGGGCATTCTCGGCATGCCGGGGCTGGACCCCTGATTATTAGGTGCGGAAACCCTCGGTGGAGTGTTGTTTTCGGGCGCGGTTTTCGACCATGGCGTATTCGCCTGTTTGCGGTCGGTCGACGGACCATCGCCCGATGCGGCAGTGATATTCGGCCGGGGCGCGGCCGGGCGTGCGGTATCGCGGGCAGCGGGTAGAGCGGTCGAGCCCGGCGCAGGCGCGAGGTTGTTCGGATTCCCACCGGTCGGGTTGTCGGCGGTGTCATCTGGTGTAGGAGCAGCAGGTTCAGCGTTCCCGGGCGCAGTCGGAGTCTGCGGCGTGCCGGATGGCTGCGAACTGTCCGGGGAACCGTTCGGCCCGCCTGCCGTGCCGGAAGGGTTTGTATCGAACGGATGAGGGTCTGTATCGAACGGATAAGGAGTTGTGTCGGACGGGTTCGAAGCGGCCTCGGCGCTTGGGTCCGAACCAGCTGGAGCTGGCGTGGGTTCGGGGGAGGAGATCGGGAAATCCGGATATCCGGACCCATTGAGGCCCTGATCCGTCGGCGAGACCGAACGGAGGCCGGTCCTCTGGTCTGCCGCATCACGTATCAGGCGGCCGCCGTCCTGATCATTGTCGTGGAAGTCATCGGCGATGCCTGCGACGACTTTTCCCTCTTCACGGAGACTCTGAACCGTCTTCTCCAGGCTCTCTACTGCTTTCTCCGCATCCGCCAGGTATGTCTCCTCGAATGAGCGACCGGGGTCGTCTTCGCCCCAGCATTTTCCCTCGCGCTCGATACTGGCTTTCAGCCGCGCGAGGGCCTGATGCGCTAGGTCGCCGATGGTCTCGTACTCCGGGACCAGCGATCGAAGCTGATCGTCGTCGATCCGCAGAGACTGCCCCACGCTCGCCTCCTCCCTTGTCCTCAGCTCATTTTCGCGCCCGCCGACGTGGTTTCCCGAGAGTGGGAAGGCGCCGCGCGCTGCGTGATGTGGTGCCGTACCGGCAGCTGTTCGGCGCGCAGCCTGATCCGATTCCCGAGCGGGTGCGGCCACGTCCCAACCCGGGGCGACGTCGCACGTGCGGTGGCGGCGACCGCCGAGCCCGCGAAGCCGGTGTGCGTAACGGCGATCACCGTGGTGAGACTGGCGCCGAAGCCATGTATTCTGCGTAAGGACGGTTCTCGTCCTTAGGGTGTTTTCTTGAATGGTGCGGGCGTCCAAGTCCGCGGCAGCGACGAGAAGGAGGTGGGGTTGCGATGCGCAGCGAACCTCCCAGTCGAACGCCGCGCGGCGCCGCCCCTTCGCATTTCTAGATAGTCGCGACGGTGGGGGCCGGCGCCCGCGGTGTGAATCTCGCGTTCTCCATTCACTCACGCAATGTGCTGAGGTCCCCATGTCGCAGACCGACATCATCGAAGTACGTCCGACGCTGTCCGAATCCCTGCAGGACATCGTCGAAAGCCACCGTGTGGCCGCCGCGCTCGACTGGCTCGACAACCATCCGCCGCACGTCATCGCCGACCAACTCGCCCGCATGGACGCGGTGCGGGCCGGGATGGCATTCCGGCTGCTCGACAAAGACCTGGCGCTGGCCGTCTTCGAGGAACTCGAGCCGGTGGATCAGCAGCAGATCTTGCAGAGCCTGCGCGACCAGAACTTCCGCGACCTGGTCGAGGGCATGGCACCCGACGACCGGGCCCGCATGTTGCGCGAAGCGCCCGCCAAAGTCGCCAAGAAGGCGTTGGCCGGGCTGAGCCCGCGCGAGCGACGGATCACCGCGAGCCTGCTCGGCTACCCGGAGGGCTCCGCGGGGCAGTACATGACGCCCGAGGTGGTGGCGCTGCCGCGCGCCCTGACCGTCGCCGAGGCGCTCGGCATGGTGCGGGCCAAGGGCGGCAACGCCGAGACGGTGTACACGCTGCCCGTCGTCGACTCGGGTAGGCGCCTGACCGGCATCGTCGAACTACGCGAGCTGGTGCTCAGCGAGCCGGACACGATGGTGTCGGAACTAGTCGTCACGGAACCGGCTTTCGCGCGCGCCACCGACTCCGCGGAGAAGGCCGCCCGGTTGATGCGCGAGACCAACGACATCAACCTGCCGGTCGTCGACAGCGAGGACCGGCTAGTGGGGCTGCTCACCATCGATGACGCGGTCGAGGTGATCGAAGCCGCCGACAGTGAGGACGTGGCTCGGCAGGCGGGCTCGGCGCCGTGGGAGGGCCACTACATGGCGGCCGGGGTGTTCCAGCTGGCCCGCTATCGCGCGCTGTGGCTGCTGCTGTTGCTGTTCGCCGCGACCCTCACGGTGAGCGTGACCGACTTCTTCGAGGGCACCCTGCGGCAGGCCGCGCACCTCGCGCTGTTCATTCCGCTGCTGATCGGGGCGGGCGGCAACGCGGGCGCGCAAGCCGCGACCGCCTGCGTGCGTGCGCTGGCCGTCGGCGAGGTCAGGGTGTCGGACCTGCTCAAGGTGATCTGGCGGGAATGCCGGGTCGGGCTGGTGCTCGGATCGCTGCTGGCCGCCGCGGGCCTGGTGATCGGCGCCCTGTTCGTCGGACCGCGCATCGCCCTGGTCGTCGGCATCACGCTGGTCCTGATCTGTGGCTGGGCCGCCACCATCGGCGGCACCATGCCGCTGCTGGCCAAGAAGCTGCAGATCGATCCCGCGGTCGTCTCCGCGCCGATGGTCACCACTCTGGTGGACGCCACCGGCCTGATCATCTACTTCACCACAGCAAAGCTCGTCCTCGGGATCTGAGGCGAATCATCGCCGCGGACACATCCGGCCCGGTCCCGAGCGGGCCGAGCCGGATGCGGTCGGTGCGGAAGGCTCAGAACTCCCAATCCTCGTCTTCGGTGTTGACGGCCTTGCCGATCACGTAGCTCGAGCCCGAGCCGGAGAAGAAGTCGTGGTTCTCGTCGGCGTTGGGGGACAGCGCCGAGAGGATGGCCGGGTTCACGTCGGTTTCGTCCTTCGGGAACAAGCCCTCGTAGCCGAGGTTCATCAGCGCCTTGTTGGCGTTGTAGCGCAGGAACTTCTTGACGTCCTCGGTGAGGCCCACCTCGTCGTAGAGGTCCTGGGTGTATTCGACCTCGTTGTCGTAGAGCTCGAACAGCAGCTCGAAGGTGTAGTTCTTCAGCTCGTCGCGCTCGGTCTGGCTGACCAGTTCCAGGCCCTTCTGGTACTTGTAGCCGATGTAGTAACCATGGACCGCTTCGTCTCGGATGATCAGCCGGATCATGTCGGCGGTGTTGGTGAGCTTGGCCCGCGACGACCAGTGCATCGGCAAGTAGAAGCCGGAGTAGAACAGGAAGCTCTCCAGCAGCGTGGAGGCAACCTTGCGCTTGAGCGGATCGTCGCCGTTGTAGTACGCCAGCACGATCTCCGCCTTGCGCTGCAGGTTGCGGTTCTCCTCCGACCAGCGGAACGCCTCGTCGATCTCGCGGGTGGAGCACAGCGTGGAGAAGATCGAGCTGTAGCTCTTGGCGTGCACCGACTCCATGAACGCGATGTTGGTGAGCACCGCCTCTTCGTGCGGGGTGAGCGCGTCCGGGATCAGGCTCACCGCGCCGACCGTGCCCTGAATGGTGTCCAGCAGGGTGAGGCCGGTGAAGACCCGCATGGTCAGTTGCTTCTCGTCGGCGGTCAGGGTGTTCCACGAGGGAATATCGTTGGAGACCGGGACCTTTTCCGGCAGCCAGAAGTTGCCGGTCAGCCGGTCCCAGACCTCGGCATCCTTTTCGTCGGGCACCCGATTCCAGTTGATGGCCGACACCCGATCGATCAGTTTCATCCTGTCTCCACGCCTTTCCCGAGCATGCTTCTGTTAGGGGATGCCTACCCTTGGAACACTACTCCTTGTGGGTGACGAGTCCATGTAGCACAACACCTTGTGTCGCCACGGTATGCGTCCACGTGCGGAACAAACCGAAGTCGTCTCCTACCCAGTCGGGTGCGAGTCTTACGAGGGCCGCGAACACGCAGCACCGCAGGCGCTGCGAAAACCGACACAGTGCCGCACGCGGCCCCTATTGTGCGGCATGCCGTGTGCGACGACAGCATCGGTCCAGACCGCTCATATCGATCGCTAAAAGTTTGCCCATCGGCGATAGTCGGCCTGATTCGACGGGCCGCCGACACCCGGCGCAGGTGCGGACGTTCCGCTCGGATCGGCCGCGAAACCGTTGCCGGACGCGACGATTCCTCGATTCTCCCACCGCGCCGGGAACTGGCAGTGCCGGAAGTCACCCGGCCGCGACCGACGCCCCGCGACCGACCGCCGCGTTCCGGCAGACCCTGGCTCTGCGCCTCGCCGACGTGGCGCCAGGACGGGTCTCGCCGGTGACCCACCCCGCCACCTGCACTGATTCGACCAAGTGAGCGGCTACGTTGGGCCGACAGGTGTACCGCGCGTTACGGAAGGAGTGTGCAATGACCAGTCCCGGCCCGATCAGCACCCGTCCGGTGCTCAGCGACATGGCGATCTTCGCGGGCGTGCTCATCCTCGTCGCCGGTGTCCTGCACCTGTTGACGGCCATCGCGGCGATCGCGGGGCGTGACATCTTCGTGGTGACCGAGGACCAGGTGTTCCTGGTCGACGTCACCGCGTGGGGATGGGTCCACCTGGTGATCGCTGTGCTCTTCGTCGGTGCGGGCGCCGGCATCGTGACGGGCAAGACCTGGGGCTACCTCGCGGGCATCGTGATGGCGGCGATCAGCATTCTGGACAACTTCTTGTTCGCGTCGATCTATCCGTTCTGGGCACTGGTGATGATCGCCATCGACGTACTGGTGATCTGGGCGCTGGCCCGGCAGCTCGCAATCGAATAGTTGTGAGTTCGACGAGTTGCGGCCTCTGGGCCCGTCGAAACCGGCTGGGGGCCGAATTTCTACCTGGGCTGCGGACCGCCGGGTGCGCCGCCGCCGGGCGGTCGGCTGCCGGGCTGTGGACCTGACCCGTTGCCCGACTGGGTGTTCTGCGATCTCTCGGCGACGCCGACGGTGAGTGAGATGCCATACATACACCGCCATCCCGGCGCCCGCGGCGCCGCTCTTGGCCAGATCGCGCAACGTCAGCTCGAGCTTCATCGGAACACCCTGCGCCACACCGGTATGACAGTAGGAACGGGTGCTCGCGGTCGGGTGGGCTTTCGCCGGGAGTCCGCTGTGAGCCGGAAATGCCTGTTCACTGCCTGCTGGCGCGGCGATACCCAATGGTCGCCGGAATGGCGAAGAGGATGATCGCGCCGAGAGACCAGGCGAAGGTAAGTGTCAGGAGATGGACTACGGGCCCGCCTTGGGCGAGGGCGCGCATGGTGTCGACGGCCACCGACAGCGGTTGGTTGCGCACCACCGGCTGGATCCAGCTCGGGTAGGCGAACAGCGGGACGAAGCCGGTACTGAAGAACATCATCAGGGAGGTGAGGATTGCGATCCCTTCCACCAGCGTCGCTTTCGCCGTGAACACGGCGACCGCGGTGACGATGGTGGCGAACGCCAAACCGAAGATGACCGGGATGAACAGGAAGACGATCGTCGCCACGACACCCTCGTGAAATCGGAACCCGAGCAGGTAGCCGACCAAGACGACGGCGATGGTGCCTGCGAAGATCCGGCAGCCCTCGGCGAGGATTCGCGAGGCAAGGCCGGAGGCGCGGTGCACCGGCAGGACCCAGAAGCGGGCGAGCAGACCCGCGTCGCGCTCCCGGCCGAGCAGAACGCCGCCGGCGACCGCGCCGGACAGCGCGCCGACGATGGTCACCATCGGCACCGAGCCATAGAGCGCGCTTTCGCCGGTGAACTTCTGGATCTGGTTACCGACCACGGTATTCAGCATGATCAGCAGCAGGCAAGGGACGATCAGCGTCTCCAGCAACGTGACCGGGGTGCGGGCCCAGCGCAGCAGGAGACGCTGCGTCTGGATCAGAGTGTGCCGTGTCAGTGCCGACACCGACACCTCCGAGCCGATGTGGGACTCCTCCGTGCGATCGGCGAGCAGCGCCATCACGCCCTCCTCGAGTTCAACCGGATGGACAGCGGGATGCAGAGAGCCAGAGTGCCGATCGCCCAGGCCAGCGGCGGCCCCATCAGCGACCAGGTCACCTGCCCCGCGTTCGGCATGGTGTCACCGGCAAGCGCCCGCAATGCGATGACATACTGCGAGACCGGCTGGTTGCGCACGAACGACTGCACCCAGTCCGGAAACTGGTGCGCCGGCGCGAGCCCTGTCGAGAGCATGCCCAAGATCAACGGCGGTAACACCAATGCCTGCGTGGTCGCCTCCGGGCTGCGCGACGCCGTCCCGATCACGTCCGCACCCAAGGTCAGCACGATGCCGATGAGCAAGGAGAACAGCAGGAAGCCGATCGTGTGCACGGTGTCGAGGTAGAAGCGGAAGCCGATGACCTGCCCACAGATCAACGCCGTAATGATCGCGACGACCAGACGGAAGACGTTGCCGGACATCCGCGCGGCAACCGGGACGAGCGGGCCGACCGGCATGGAGCCGAACCGCCGGTTGAGTCCGGCGACCGCGTCGGTGGCGGCGCGGAAGGCCGCCGAAACGGCAGTGAACGCGGCGGCCTGCATAATTACGATCGGCATCATGAACTGCGCGTAGCTGCTGAACCCGGTGCCCGAGAAAGTCATCACGGTCTTCAGCGGGATGTAGAAACTGACGGTGAACGTTACCGGCGCCACCACCGAGGCGAGCACCTCGCCGGTCCGCACGGATGGCATGATCAGCCTTGTGGTGAGCACCCACCACTGCTGCGTGCGCATCGGCGCGGCGCGGACCTGGGTGAGCCAGGTCGCGGCCGTCACGACACGACCTCCGGCTCCCCGATGGTCTCCACCGTCGCAAGATGCCCGGTCAGCTCGAGGAATACGTCGTCGAGCGAGGGTCTGCGCAGCGCGATGTCGACGAGCTCGACTCCGGCGCTGTCGAGTCTGCGCAGCGCTTCGGCGAGCGTTTTGGCGCCGTCCGGCGCCGGGATGGCGATCCGATCGGCATCGGCGGTCAGCGCGGCCCGATTCTCCTGCGGCAGCAGCGAACCCAGCGCCGCCGCGATCGCGGGCAGATCCTTCAGATCCAGCGGCACCACCTCGCAGTAACTGCCGCCGGTCCGCGACTTCAGCTCGTCGGCGGTGCCCTGCGCGATCACCACACCGTGGTCGATGACGATGATCCGGTCGCTGAGCGCGTCGGCCTCCTCCAGGTACTGGCTGGTGAGCAGGGTGGTGATGCCGGCCTTCTTGAAGCCGGACACCAAATCCCAGACCCCCTGCCTGCTGCGCGGGTCCAGCCCGGTGGTGGGTTCGTCCAGAAACACCACGTCCGGCCGGACGACGAGACCGCACGCGATGTCGATGCGCCTGCGCATACCGCCGGAGTAGGTGCCTACCCGGCGGCCCGCCGCGTCTTCCAGATCGAACTCGCCGATCAGCTCGTCGGCGCGGGCACGGGCGGCCCGTTTGCGCAGGCCCATCAGCCTGCCGAACATCACGAGGTTCTCGTAACCGCTGAGCATGTCGTCCAGCGCCGCGTATTGGCCGGTCAGCATGATGCTGCGGCGCACCGCCGCCGGGTCGGCGACCACATCGTGCCCGGCGACCAGCGCGCGACCGCGATCCGGCGCTATCAGCGTGGACAGGATGTTCACCGCGGTCGTCTTACCCGCACCGTTCGGTCCGAGGATACCGAGCACCTCGCCCGGTTCCGCCACGAAATCGACGCCGCGCAATGCTTTGACGGCGCCGAACGACTTCTCGATTCCCTCGACGACGACTCCTTGTTCGGAATTCATCCTCGGCCTCCCAGATGTTCGTCGAGTACACGCGCGATGATCGGCAGCGCCTGCGGCGCCGTCAGCTCGTCGTGCGTGACATCGACGTCGTGGTTGATGATCTCGCCGGTCACATACGGCCGCCAGCCGTCGGGACCGAAAATGTCCGAGGTGTCGACGGTCGCGCTGAAATACACGATGTCGCCGTCGAACACCGGGCGTCGATAGCCGGTTCTGGTCCGGGCCGACGCGTTGAACGACCCGGCCATCCGCTCCAGGGTGGTCGCGTCGATCAGCGATACGCCGCCGAGCCGCTCGCGGATCAGATCGGCCGCTTCCTGGGCCGTGGCTTCGGCGGGCACGTCGTGGATGCCGAAGACCGAGCCGAACGCGTTCACGAAGGCACCGGGGGTGAGCCGTTCGATGCTGTCGCCGTCGATGTCGGTCGTGTCGGCGTCCAGCAGCGCTACGACGCCGACCGTGGCACCCTCCGCTTTCAGCTTGGTCGCCATCGCGTGGGCGATGAGTCCGCCGAACGACCAGCCGAGCAGGTGGTAGGGCCCCTCGGGTTGCAGGGCACGGATCTCGCGCACGTAGCGGTCGGCGAAATCCTCGATCGACCGCGCGGGTTCGTGGCCGCTGAGGTCCGGCGCTTGCAAACCATAGATCGGCCTGCCCGGCGCCAGCGCGTCCGCGAATCCCATATAGGTCCACGATATTCCGGCCGACGGGTGGACGCAGAACAGCGCGGGCTCGGTGCCGCCGAGCCTGATCGGGAGCACGATGTCCAGTCCTAGCCCGCCGGGCGCGGTAGAGACCGGGGTCGTGGCCGCGGCCTCCTCGGCGGCGGCGGTGCGCGCCGCCGCGGTCTGCGTGAAATGAACTGCCGCGCCGAGCGTCTCGACCCACAGGTCGGCCAGCTCGGCCACCTCGTCCTGCGCGAGCAGGGTGGAGGGGAAGCCGAAGCTCGCGCGCAGCCGGTCGCCGATCACCACGGCGTTCACATCGATCGCCGACTGCAAGGGCACGTCGGCATGCTCGGCGACATGCAGATCGCCGAGTTCGTCGGTCGGCAGCCAGCCGAGACCCTCCAGGCCGGCCGGAATGTCACCGGTCGAGTACCTGCCGAGGTAGTTGAAGCCGATGCGGCCGGGCAAAGTCGCCGGAAGATGTTGCGCCGCTTCGCGATTCAGATAGCGCAGCAGGCCGAATCCGATGCCCTTGTCCGGCACGGCGAGCAGCTGATGCTTGACCGCGCGGATCGCCGTGCCCATTGCGGGCCCACCGGCGAGCGCGTCGTCGACGTCGATGTTCGACAGGTCGAGCCGCACCGGGTAGAGGCTGGTGAACCAGCCGATGGTGCGGGACAGGTCGGCGCCGGGGACCACCTCCTCCTGTCGGCCATGGCCTTCCAGTCGCACCAGTGCCGTCGGTTCGGTGCTGTCGCGCCAGCGCACCAGCGCGAGCGCCAGGGTCGCCAGCAACGCGTCGTTGACGCCGCCCTGGAACAGCCCGGGCAGTGTGGTGAGCAACGCGGCGGTGACCTCGGCGGACACCTCCCGTTCCACCATGAGCAGCGTGTCGGTCCGGTCGACCGCGGGATCCAGCTCGCGGGCGCCGATCAGCGGATCGGGTCCGGCGAGCACGTCCCGCCAGTACGCCAGCTCGGACGCCCTGCGGTCGGAGAGCGCCTCCTCGGCCAGCGCGTGCGACCAGCGCCGCATCGAAGTTCCGGTCTCGGCGAGAACCGGGAGGTTGCCGACCGATACCTGCGCCCACGCGGCGACCAGATCCGGCACCAGGATGCGCCAGGACACGCCGTCGATCACCAAATGGTGGGCCACCACGATCAACCGTCCCGTCCCGGTCCGCGTACCCGCGGCACCCACCGGGTCGAGCCAAATGAATTGCAGCACGATGCCATTCGCCGGATCGAGCCGGTTCGCCGCGGCGTCCAGTTCGGTCGTCGCGTATTCGCGCAGCTCGATCGGGTCGGCCACATCGAATTCGACACGGTGCACGAGCGCGTCCACGTCGACCGAGCCGGGCGGGCCGACCAGCAGGCGCGAGCCGTCGTCGGCGTCGGTGATCAGCCGGGCCCGCAACATGTCGTGCTGATCCACCGCCGCGGTGAGGACCGCGACGATCTGCGACCGTTCGATCCCGACCGGCAGTTCCAGCACCGCGTTCTGGGCGAACCGGTCGTAATTGCCACCGCGCTCCAGCATGTAATGCACGATCGGCGTTAGCGGTAGTTCGCCGACGCCGCCACCGGGCAGTTCATCGAGTGTCACCGCCGTGCCTGCGGCGTCGGCGGCCGCCGCCAGCGCTGCCACCGTGCGGTGCTCGAACACCTGCAGCGGAGTACAAGTGATGCCCTGCTGCTTCGCCCGCGACACCAGCTGGATCGCCAGGATGCTGTCGCCGCCGAGCCCGAAGAACGAATCATCGGTGCCCACCTTCTCCAGGCCGAGCAGCTCACCGAAGATTTCGGCAAGCACCTGTTCGGTCGGCGTGTCCGGCGCGCGGTACTCGGTGCGGTCCACGGTGAATTCCGGTGTGGGTAGCGCCTTCCGGTCGAGCTTGCCGACCGCGGTGAGCGGGATCTCGTCCAGTACGACGAACGCGGAGGGCACCATGTAGCCGGGCATGATGTCCGCGGCGAACGCGCGCACCCGCGCGATGTCGAGGTCGACGCCGGGCGTGGGGACCAGGTAGGCGGCCAGTGCGGTCGCCCCGGTGGGGCCGGGCACACCGAGCGTGATCGCGAAGTCCACGCCCTCGGCGCGGCCGAGTACCGCATCGATCTCGCCGAGTTCGATGCGCTGGCCGCGCACCTTGACCTGGAAGTCGGTGCGGCCCAGGTACTCCAGTTCCAGCCCCGACCCGGCGCGGATCCACCGCACCAGATCGCCGGTGCGGTATATCCGTTCGCCCGCCGCGCCGAACGGGTTGGCGTGAAAGCGGACCGCGGTGAGACCCGGCCGCGCGTGGTAGCCGCGGGCGAGCGCGGGGCCGGCGAGATACAGCTCGCCCGCCACTCCCACCGGGACCGGGCGCAGCCGGTCGTCGAGTACCAGGGTGGCCGCGCCGTGCACCGGCGTGCCGATGGAGACCGGCGTGCCGACCGCCAGCGCGGAGCCCGTCGCCCAGATGGTGAACTCGGTCGGGCCGTACAGGTTGACCATTGTTCGATCCGCGGCCCAGCGTTCGACCAGCTCGGCGCCGACCGCCTCACCGACCACCGAGAGCACCCGCACGCTCGTCACCTCGTCGGGATCGAGGGTCGCCAGCGCCGAGGGGGTGATGACCAGGTGCGTCACCTGTTCGGCGTCGATCAGCTCGGCGAGTGCGTCGCCGCCGAACACCTCCGGCGGCGACACCACCGCCGCGCCGCCGGAACCGAACGCCATGACGGCCTCGAACAGCGACGCGTCGAAGCTCGGGGATGCCACCTGGAGCACCCGGGAGTGCTCGTCCAGGCCGAGCGATGTGCGCTGCGCTGTGACCATGTCGGTGATGCCGCGGTGGGAGACCGAGACACCTTTGGGGATTCCGGTGGAGCCCGAGGTGTAGATCATCCATGCCGGATTGTCCAGTCGTATGGGTCCGAGCAGTTCGCTCTCGCACGGCGCGCGGTCGCTCGCGGCACCCCAGCGTTCGACGAGGGCAAGGTCGTCGAGCACCAGCCACTCGGTGCTGTCGGGCAGCATCGGCCGGAACTCGGCGAGGGTGAGGCCGACCGTGACACCGGAATCGGTGAGCATGTGGTCGATGCGCTCGACCGGGTGCTTGGGGTCGACCGGAAGGAACGCCGCGCCGGCCTTCGCGGCGGCCCACATGCCGGTGAGCAGCTCCGCCGAGCGCGGAAGGCCAAGTGCCACCACGGTTTCCGGGCCAGCTCCTGCTTCGATCAGCACCCGCGCCAGGCGATTGGCATGTGCGTCGATCTCCCGGTAAGTGGTGGTGTTCCCGCCGACCACCAGCGCCGGGCGATCCGGATACCGCTGGGCGGTCTCGGCGAGCAGCTGCGGAAGTATTGTCGTCCCTTCGGTTTCAGGACCACGCACCGGAATCAGTGTCGCGCGTTCGGCGTCGTCGAGGATGTCGATGTCGCAGATGCGCACCTCGGGCTGCGCGAGAACGTCCGCCAGCACCCGCAACCACCGGAACGCGAACGAGGCCACCGACGCCTCGTCGAACAGGTCGGTCGCGTAGGTCAGCACGGCATCCATCCCCGCCGGTCCGGACTCGGTAACATGCTCCCGCAATTCGAGGGTCAGATCGAACTGCGAGGCATTGCGGTCGAAATCTTCCACCTCGAAACGCAATCCGGGCAGCTCCAGCACCGGTTCGACGAAGTTCTGCAGGCTCAGTGTCACCTGGAACAGCGGATGGTGCGCCGTCGAGCGGTCGGGGTCGAGTACCTGAACCAGCCGCTCGAACGGGACGTCGGTGTTGGCGAAGGCGTCCAGATCCGCGGACCGGACGGCGTCCAGGAACGCCGCGAATCCGAGACCGAGCTCGACGGGGGTGCGCAGCGCCAGAGTGTTGACGAACATGCCGACGAGCTCGTCCAACGCCTCCTCGCCGCGACCCGCGACCGGCGTGCCGATCAACACGTCGTCGGTGCCGCCGAGCCGAGCGAGCAGCACCGCCAGCGCGGCGTGCACGACCATGAACGGGCTGAGGTTCCGTGCGGCGGCGAATTCCACCAGAGCGCTGTGTGTTTCGGCGTCGACGGTGAAGCCGAAGTCCGCGCTGTGCATGGTCTGCACGGCCGGGCGCGGGCGGTCGGTGGGGAGTTCGATCACATCGGGCGCACCCGCCAGTGTCTCCCGCCAATAGTGAATCTGATGTGCTGCGGTCGATTCCGGGTCCGCTTCGTCGCCGAGCACCTCCCGGTGCCAGAGCGCGAAGTCGGCATACTGCACCGCGAGCGGGACACGCGTGTCGGGCGCACCGGTCACGCGTTCCGCATACGCGGCGACCAGGTCGGCGGCCAGCGGCGCCATCGACGCGCCATCGGCGCTGATGTGATGCACCACCAGCACGACGACGTGCACCGGCGTCGGCGGAGGTGCATGGTCCACCGAGTAACCGGAGGAGACCGGCGCGATCCCCGCGGCGGGGCCGGACGAGACGGGTGCGGCTCCGGTAGCGGGAGCCGACGACACCGGCCCGGCACCGGTGAGCGCCTCCGCCGCACTGTGGACCCGGAACAGACCCACCCGCAGCGGCGGTTGGGTGGTGACGTCGAACCCGTTGCCGGCGAGCGCGGTGATCCGCTCGCGTAGCGCGGCGCCGTCCTCGGTGTCGAGCACTGGCATGGCGGGCGCGGCCACATCGACGCCGACCACCACTTGACGCGGCCCCTCCGCGTCGGCGGGATACAGGGTGCGTAGGCTCTCGTGCCGGTCGACCACGTCGGCGAGCGCGGCGCGCATGGCGTCGACGTCCAGCTCGCCGGTGAGCCGCAACGCCACTGCGATGTTGTAGGCGGGCGAGGACGGATCCATGCGGTTGAGCACCCACATGCGCTGCTGGGCGGGGGACAGCGGAACGCGGTCCGGCCGGATCCGCGGCGCGAGCGCGAACCGGCCCGGCGCGTCGCCGGTGGCGGGAACCACCCGGGCAGACAGCTGAGCGACGGTCGGTGCGTCGAACAGATCGCGCAGCGCGATCCGCGACCCGAGTCCCGCGTTCACCCGCGCGACCACCTTGGTAGCGGTCAACGAGTTGCCGCCGAGCTCGAAGAACGACTGATCGACGCTGACCCGCTCACTGCCGAGCACCTCGCCGAACACGGCGGCCACCGCCTCCTCGACCGGCGTGCGCGGCGCGAGATAGGGCCGGTTCGTGTCGGAGAAGTCCGGTACCGGAAGGGCTTTGCGGTCCAGCTTGCCGACCGGGGTGAGCGGAATCGAGTCGAGCACGACGAGGTAGCCGGGCACCATGTAGCCGGGCAGCTCAGCGGCGGCCTGCGCACGCAGCCGCTCGACATCCAGCCGCACACCCTCGGCGGGCAGCACGTAGGAAACCAGCACGGTGCTCCCAGCCGGACCCGCGCGGCCGATGGTCACCGCGTACTCGATCTCGTCGTCGCGCGACAGCACCGCGTCGATCTCGCCGAGCTCGATGCGCAATCCGCGGATCTTGACCTGGAAGTCGCTGCGGCCCAGGTACTCCAGCTCGAGATCGCCACCGCGGCCGATCACCCAGCGCACCATGTCACCGGTGCGATACATTCGCTCGCCGGGTTCGCCGAACGCGTCGGCGACGAAGCGGCTCGCCGTCATCTCGAATCGGTTGAAGTAGCCGCGCGCGAGTGCGGGACCCGCCAGGTACAGCTCACCGGCCACGCCCACCGGCACCGGGCGCAGCCAGGTGTCGAGCACCATGATGGCCGCGCCGCGGATCGGTCCGCCGATCGTGATCGGCTCGCCCGCGACGAGCTCGCCAGGGCCGGTCGCCCAGATGCTGAACTCGGTGGGGCCGTAGAGGTTCACCATGCGCCTGCCCACCGACCACCGCTCGATCAGCTCCGGCGTGGCGGCTTCGCCCGCGACCGACAGCACGCGCAGCTGGTCGAGTTCGGTGGGATCCATGGTGGTCAGCGCCGAGGGCGTGATCACCGCGTGCGTGACCCGTTCGGTGCGCAGCAGGCGTTCGAGTTCCGCGCCGCCGTAGACGTCCGGCGGTGACACGACCAGCCTGCCACCCGCGCCGTGCGCGGTCAGCAGCTCGAAGACCGACGCGTCGAAGCTGGGCGAGGCCACCTGCAGTGCGCTCGCAGTGTGGTCGAGACCGAGCGTTTCCCGTTGGGCGGTCACGAGATTCGCGACGCCGCGGTGGCTGAGCAGCACGGCCTTCGGCTTGCCGGTCGAGCCGGAGGTGTAGATCAGGTAGGCGGTCTGGTCGATATCGATGGGCCCGCCACGCTCCTCGTCGGTGATCGGCGCATCGGAGATGGTCAACGCCCGGCGCATGGTGTTGAGGTCGTCGAGCAGCAGCCAGTCGACGGTGCTCGGCAGCGTCTCGCCGGTCGCGGTCACCGTCACACCGATCGGCGCCTTCGAGTCGGTGAGCATGTGCTCGATCCGCTCCACCGGGTAGTTCGGGTCGAGGGGAGCGAACGCGGCGCCGGTCTTGGCCAGCGCCCACACCGCGACCACCGATTCCAATGATCTGGTGAGCGCGAGCACGACGAACACCTCGCGCCCGACCCCGCGGCGCAGCAGTACCCGCGCGAAGCGGTTGGACCACGCGTCGAGTTCACGGTAGGACATGGTCAGCTCACCCGCGGTGACCGCGATGGCGTCGCTGTCGATCCGCGCGCCCTCGGTGAGGATCTCGGGCAGCGTGCGCAGCGGCACCGACTGCGGGCCGCGGGCCGGAAGCAGCGCCGCGCGCTCGGCGTCGTCGCAGTATTGCAGCTGGGAGACCAGCGCGCGGGGATTGTCGGCGAGCTGGGTGAGCAGCCGGACGAAGCGATCCAGCAGCGACCGTGCCGCCTCGGGCGCGAGCTGGTCGGCCAGATATTTCACCGTGATCTGCAGCGTGTCCTGGCCGTCGGGGCCGTGCAGTGGAATCACCATGAGGTTCAACGGATACGGCGCCGCGTCGGTGACCGCGACGTCGAGCACCCGCATCCCCGCGATGTCCAGTGCCTGCGACAGCGCCTCGCGGTCGATCGGATAGGACTCGAAAACGGTGAGGGTGTCGAATAATTCGGCGAGACCGACCGCCTGGTGGATGGCGGCGAGGCCGACATGCTGGTGGTCCATCAGCCGCGCCTGCTCGGACTGCAGGCGCGTGAGTAGGTCGACCACCTTCTCCGTCGGGTCGAGCCGGACCCGCACCGGCAGCGTGTTGATGAACAGGCCGACCATCTCCTCGACCCCGGCGAGCTCCGGTGGCCTGCCGGAGACGGTGCCGCCGAACACCACGTCGGTGCGGCCGGTGAGCATCGCGAGCAGCATCGCCCAGGAGGCCTGGACCAGGGTGTTCACCGTGGCGCCCGCTTCGCGGGCAGTAGTTTCCAGCCGGACCACCGTCGCACGGGTCAGATCAGTGGAGACCATGCCGGTTTCGGTCGATTCGATGCCGGCGAGAGTGGGCACCGCTCGGGTCGGCGTGTCCACGCCGGCCAGCGAACTCGTCCACGCCGCGAGTGATTCCGCGTCGTCCCCGGACTGCAGCCAAGTCAGGAACTCGCGGTAGGAGTGCGCGGGCGGCAGCGCGGACGCGTCGCTCTCGGTGACGTAGAGAGTGAGCAGTTCGCGCACTAGCAGCGGCGCCGACCAGCCGTCCAGCACCAGGTGGTGGTTGGTCAGGACGAACCGGTAGGCCTCGGGGCCGGTGCGGATGAGCGTGCAGCGCAGCAGCGGGGGGCGGGTGAGCTCGAATCGGGTGTGGGCGTCGACGGCGATCACTCGCTCGAGTTCGCGACCGCGCTCTTCGTCGGCGAACCCGGTGAGATCCACGTCTTGCCATTGGATCTCGGCGTCGGCGAGGACGAGCTGACGCGGACCGTCCTCGGCCTCCACGAAGGCGACGCGCAAATTTTCGTGCCGCGCCACCAAAGCCTCTGCGGCGCGGCGCAATCGGGCCGAATCGACCGCGCCCACCAGGGTGAGCATGGATTGAACCGTGTAGGTGTCGGCGGTGTCGGAGTCGTAGAGCGCGTGGAAGAGTAGGCCGTACTGCAGCGGCGAGAGCGGCCAGACGTCGGTGAGGTTCGGGTAGTCGCGCTCCCAGGTGTCGACCTGCTCCTGGGTGACCGCCACCAAATCGAAGTCCGAGGGTGTCCGTCCGCCCGAACCCGCGGACTCCGCGTGCGCGGCGATCGCGCCGAGCGCCTGTGTCCAGAGTTCGGCGAGTTCGGCGAGGTCGGCCTCGTCGAGGAGGCGGGAGGCGTAGGCCCAGGTCACGTCGAGACCGGAGTCGGTGAGGAGGGCGGTGATGTCCACCACGGCGGCCAACGGCGCGCGGTCGTCCTGGGTCGCCACGAAACGTCGCTGCCGCCAGGGCGCAGTGTCGCCGCCGGTGGTCGCGCGACCGAGGTAGTTGAAGCTGAGCTGCGGTGTCGGCGCGTCCGCGAGCGCCGCCGCGCCTTCGGGGTCGAGGTAGCGCAGCATCCCGAACCCGACGCCCTTGTCCGGCAGGGCGCGCAGCTGTTCCTTGGTGGCCTTGATCGCGGCGCCCGCCGCGGCGCCGCCCGCGAACGCGTCGGCGAGATCGATGCCGGCCAGGTCGACGGCGGCGGGATAGAGGCTGGTGAACCAGCCGGCTGTGCGTGCGACGTCGGCGCCCGGCAGGATGGTCTCCGAGCGTCCGTGGCCCTCGAGGGTGAACAGTGTCGGCGTCCGCCCCCGCCAGCGGGCCACCGCCATCGCGAGTCCGGCG
This sequence comes from Nocardia sp. NBC_00881, assembly GCF_045207455.1. Taxonomy (NCBI): domain Bacteria; kingdom Bacillati; phylum Actinomycetota; class Actinomycetes; order Mycobacteriales; family Nocardiaceae; genus Nocardia; species Nocardia sp. NBC_00881. The sequence continues at coordinate 3,779,034 of NZ_CP108798.1, read as the reverse complement.
AGCAGCACATCGTCGGCGCCGCAGTGGAATCGGTCCGGTGCGGTGGTGAGCACGGTATCCGCGATCTCCGGCGCGATGACGGTTGTCAGGTGCGCCACAGTGGCCACCACGTCGACATCGGGGTCCATCGGCGCCGAGCCGAGCGCGGGGTCGGGTGTGGCGAGTACCCGTTGCCACAGTGGCAGTTCCGCGACGCGACCGGCCGCGTGTGCCCGCTGGCCGTGCGCCCAGCGCCGGAACGAGGTGCCGACCGGTGCGAGTGCGCCGCCCAGCGCGGCGGTGGCCAGATCCGGCAGTAGGATGCGCCAGGAGACGCCGTCGGTCACGAGATGGTGCAGCACCAGCCACAACAGTGGATCGCCGTCCGCGCGCTCGATCAGCACGAAGCGCGCGACCACGCCCGACTCGGGGTCGAGCCGGTCGGCGGCGCGCTGCAGCTCGCGTTCACAGGTTAGTTCGGTATCCGCGCCCACGGTGACGACCTCCAGCAGGCCGTCGGCGTCCACCGTGCCCGGCTCGCCGACCATCCAGCTCCAGCCCTCACTGGTACGCCGCAGTGTGGAGCGCAGCACGTCATGCTGGTCGAGCAGCGCCTGAATCGCCGCGACCAGCCGGCCGCGTTCGGTCCGGCCGGGCAGTCCGATCAGCGCCGCCTGGGCGAACCGTCGCCAGGTGTCGCCCTGCGCCAGCATGGCGTGCACGATCGGGGTGAGTTCCACCTCACCCACCCCGCCGCCGGGCAGTTCGTGCACCACCTTGGTCGGCACATCGGTGGCGACCGCGGCCAGCGCGGCGACGGTCTTGCGCTCGAACACGTCCCGTGCGCTGAAGCCGATCCCGGCCGCCTTCGCCCGCGACACCAGCTGGATGGCGACGATGCTGTCACCGCCGAGCGCGAAGAAGCTCTCGTCGACGCCCACCGACTCCAGCCCGAGCACCTCCGCGAACAGCGCGGCCAGTGTCTCCTCGCGCGGCGTGGACGGCGGCCTGCTCGCGATCGTGCGCGTGCCTAGATCCGGGGCGGGCAGGGCTTTGCGGTCCACTTTGCCGAGCGGCGTCAGCGGAACACTGTCCAGCACCATCACCGCCGACGGGACCATGTAGGCGGGAAGCGTTTCTCCCGCAGTCGCTTTCAGCGCCTCGGGATGTACCTCGGTCCCCGGCTTCGGCAGAACATAGGACACCAGTGCGGTGGCGCCCGAACCAGTTTCGACGCCGAGCGTGAGCGCGAAATCGATGTCGGGCTGGCGCTGCAGCGCGGCGTCGATCTCGCCCAGCTCGATGCGGAAGCCGCGCACCTTCACCTGGAAGTCGCTGCGGCCCTGATACTCCAGTTCGGCGCGGCCGTCCGACTCGACCCAGCGCACCAGATCGCCGGTACGGTACATGCGCTCACCCGTCGCGTACGGGTTGGCGACGAACCGATCGGCGGTGAGTCCGTTGCGCCGGTGGTAGCCGCGGGCGACGCCGGGACCCGCGAGGTAGAGCTCACCGGTGGTGCCCGGGGGCAGCGGGCGCAGCCACGGATCCAGGACGATGGCCGACACACCCCGCGTGAGGCCCCCGATGGTGACCGGCGTGCCGGATGTCAGCGGCGCGCTCAAGGTCACGGTCACGGTGGTTTCGGTCGGACCGTAACCGTTCAACAGGGTGCGGCCGGACCACGTGGCGACCAGTTCCGGCGGGCATGCGTCGCCCCCGACGATCACGGTGCGCAGATCGGGCAGGGTGGCCGGTTCCAGTGACCCGACGACGGTCGGGGTGACGTTGAGGTGGGTCACTCTGTGGGCGCGTAGCACCTGCGCCATCTCCTCGCCCGCGTACGCCGAGGGCGGAACGACAGCCAGGGTCGCGCCTGCCGCGAGCGTGACGAGGATTTCCTCAACCGAGATATCAAAGCTGGGCGAAACGGCATGGGCGACAACGGAATCGGCAGCAACGCCGAATCCGGCGGCGGAGCCGGCGACCAAATTGGCCAGCCCGCGGTGCGCGACCAGCACGCCCTTGGGCAGCCCCGTCGAGCCGGAGGTGTAGATGATGTACGCGACCTGGTCGGGGTGCACCGCGGTCCGCCGGTCCGCATCGGTGATCGCCGCCGCATCCTGTTCGGCCACCGCGCGCTCGGTGGTCTCGTCGTCGAGGATCAGCCAGTTCACCCGGTCCGGCAAGGACTTTCGCGCCGCCGCGATCGTGACACCCGCGACGACCCCACTGTCGCCGACCATGTGCTCGATCCGGTCGGCCGGATAGGTCGGGTCGATCGGCACGAACGCCGCGCCGGTCTTGGCCACCGCTAGCATTGCGAGCACCGATCGGACCGAACGCGGAATCGAGATCGCCACGGTGCGCTCGGGTCCGGCGCCGGATGCGATCAGCGCCCTGGCCAGGCGATTGGTGTAGTCGTCGACCTCCCGATAGGTCAGCGCGGTCGCGCGGTCGACAAGTGCGATCGCCTGTGGATCGAGCGCTGCGCCGTCGGCCAGGATGGCAGGCAAGGTCCGCGGCGCGACGCCCGCCGGCCCGCGGGCGGGGGCATAGTCGCTGCGCTCGCCGTCGGAGAGCACCGGCACCGTCGCGAGCGGCGCGTCCGGTCCGGCAGAGAGGAATCGGTGCAGGAACGACAGGAAACGCCGATGCTGGGCCGCCAGTTCGGCGTCGGTGTAGAGATTGCCGTTGGCTTGGAAGTCGATGTGTGTGCTCTCGCCGCCGACACCCGGATACAGATTGACGAACAGGTCGTCGATCGGCCCGGAAGTCAGTACGTGCAGTCGCCCGGTGACCGTGCCGAGCTGGATTCTGGTGTCGACCATCATCAGATTGACCGAGGGGCCGAACGACGCGAACTCGTCCATCGGCCAGCCGAGGTCGCGGACGATGTCCTCCTGGCGATACCGCTGCCGTCGCAGTGCCCCGGTCAGCTCGCCCTGGGCGGCCCGGATCACGTCGCCGACCGTCGTGGTCGGCGCCAAGCGCAGCCGCAGCGGGACGACGTTGGCGATCATGCCGCCGGAATGCCGCAGCGTCGCGGTGGTGCGCGCGGAAACCGGAAGACTCAGCACCACCTCCGGCGCGCCGGTCATCGCGGACAGGTATGCGCCGAAGGCCGCGACTACAGTCGGCGCGACGCCCGAGGAGACCTCTTTCGCTACGCCGTCCAGCAGCTCGGCTGTGTCGGCGGGCAGCGCGCCCGCGACTCGGTTCGGGTGTGCGTCCACGGCTGCGGCGCGGCCGGCGAGGCTCACCGGGTCGGCCATGCCGTCGAGGTGCTCGAGCCAGTACTCCCGGTCGGCGGCGAACCGATCCGAGCTGCGGTATGCCAGGTCCGCATCGACGATCTTGCGCAAATCCGACGCTTTCGCCTGCGGCGGTTGTCTGCCCTCGACGGCGGCGTTGTAGAGCTCTCCGGTGCGCTGCACTACCGTCAGTGCGCCCATTCCGTCGAGCACGATGTGGTGCATGCGCGAATACCAGAACCAGTGGTTCGCGCCGATCCGCAGCATCGCGAGCCGCACCAGCCGATCGTGGGTCAGATCCAGCGGCGCCTCGTACTCCGCGCGCATCCACGTGTGCGCGGCTGCCTCCGGGTCCGGCTCGGTGCGGAAGTCGATGGTCTCCAGGCTGTCGTCGAGGGTGGTGTCGACGAACTGGAACGGATGCCCGTCGACCTCGATCAGGCGCAGGTAGCCGGTGCCGAACTCGCGCCCGGTCTGGCGCGCCGCGCGCGCGAGCAGATCCAGGTTGATCGGTCCGGTCAGCTCGACGTACTGGGCGATCGAGATCGGGGTGTCGCCCGCGATGTGCTGCGCGAACCAGATGCCGCGCTGGGCCGCCGACAGGGCGAAGGCGCCGTCGGGGAGAACTGTGTCGGTTTCGGTCATCGAAAGGGAAGGCTGTTGCATGAGGTGTCCTACGTTCTGACCGCGCTCCAGCTACCCGCGGAAGTGCCCGCCCGTAGCCACCGCGGTAGTGGTAGTACCGGCCGCCGCACAGCATGCGACAAGTCAATTCTGAACCGGTGCGGTCTGCGCCGAGGGGGTATTGCCCACACTGCGCGACCCGAACATTCCTGTCCGGGTCGCGCAGGGGGTTTCGTACTCGGTCAGGCCGCCTTCGGCAGGGGGTACAGGTCCGCGTCGCCGAGCGGAGCGTCAGAGCTGGTCAGGTAGCCCTGGAGGGTGGAGCGGCTATCCAGCATCAGCCAGTCGATCTTGTCGGTCAGCTCGGGACGGAGGGCCTCCGTCGTGATCCCCACCGTGGTGCCCGGGGCGAAGAAGCTGTCATCGGTGACCGGGATCGTGACGGCGCCGATCTTGACAGCGGCCCGCTCGGCCACCACGGACTCGATCGGCTGGTCGATAGCTATCGCGATGCGGGAGCCGGGGCCCGCGCCGATGCCGAGCAGCAGTCTGGCGAGGCGGTTGGACCAGCGATCCAGTTCGGCGTAGGTGAGCGCGCAGTCGTCGGTGGACACCACGACCGCGTTCGGATCGACCTCGGCGACGGGCCGCGGCAGCACGAAGAGGTTGTCGGCGAGCGAATCGGTCAGCGAGTGCATATCGTGTCCCTCGGGTCGGAGAAGAGGTGAATTGCTTACCTCTGAATCTCGTCCTCGAGACGGACTTTCGACAGCAACCCCAGCGTTGGTCGGCGCACTCCCAGGGTGGGTAAAACCTCACCCAAGGGTGTGCTCGGCGCCGAAGTCGGTCAGTCGGTGACGAAGCCGTTGAGCGTGTTACGCAGGTCGGTGAGCAACGCTCGGGCCGCGGTGAGCCCGTTGCCGTGCCAGACCGTGTCCTCGACGGCGAACACCCGGTGATCGGTGGCGGCGCCGAGATCCTTCCACTCGTCGGTGCGTAGCACGGACTCACCGTGCTGCTTCCCCTCGGCGCCCGCGAGGATCACGTAGATCAGATCACCCTCCACCGCAGTGGCGAACTCGCCCGCAGGCACGTCGAGCGAGGCGTCGCGCTGGGCCGCGGGACGCCGCACCCCCGCATCGCCGAGTACCTGCCCGGAGAAGCTGTCGCTGCCCTGGATCCGGTTGGAATCGGCGGTGAATCGGATGACCGAGGCTTGGGTCTGGTTCGCGGCGATCGTGGTGCCGGTATCCCGCGCCTCGGTGCGGTAATCCCGCAGCGCGGCTTCCGCGGCGTCAGTGCGCCCCAAACCGGCTGCGAGCGCCATGAATTCAGCCTGCCAGCCGTTGTCCGCGCCGACCAGCACGGTGGGAGCGATGGCGCGCAGCGCATCGAAACCGGCCGCGCCGGTGGGGATGTCACCCAGAATCAGGTCGGGGCGCAGATCGGCGATCCTGGCGGGATCGGGTTGCGCGGCCGATCCGACGCCAGGAATCTTCAGCACCCCGGTGCCCAGATAGGCCGGTTGCGGGCCCGGCCCGTCGATGGTGACTGCACCGATCACCCGCTCCCACAGGCCGAGCGCGCAAACCGCGTCCAGTGCGGACGTACTGAGCACGACGATGCGCTGTGGATCGGCAGGCACCTCCGAGACGCCCGCGGCGTGCGTGACAGTACGGGTGCTGCCGCTCGTCGGGTCCGGTGCGCTCGGAAGCGCGCACGCCCGTGTGGTGTCGCGTTCCAGCCCGACCACACCAGCACCGGCGATATTGGTCGTGGTGCGCACGATGGACGCGTCGTTATCGCTTTCGCCACCGCATCCCGCCGCGAGAACGGTCGCGCACACGGCCGCGACGGCGACCACCCGACGGCCGGCCGTGGCGACGGGTGTGGAAAAGGCTGTGCTGTTTCGAAGGCGAACGAAGGCGCTCAGCGACATGCGGGTGAGGGTACAGCGTTCGATTCGCCGCGCCGCAGGCGCGGCGAATCGAACTCAGCCGCCGATGCTGAACCGGGCACCGGTGGGGTCGGCGATCGAGGCCATCCGGCCGTACGGGGTGTCCTGGGCTGGGGACAGCACCGAACCGCCCAGATCGCCGACCCGCTCGACGGTCTTGTCCACGTCCTCGGCGCCGAAGTAGACGGTCCACCCCCCGGTTGAGTCCTCGGGAAGGAACGCCGAGGCGTCCATGACACCGCCGAGCATCGGGCTCTGCGCGTGGATCGTGGTGTAGCGGAATTCTGGAGCGTCGGAGATGGTGAAGGTGTCCGACCAGCCGAATATGTCCCGGTAGAACGTCAGCGCGGCGCCGTAGGCGCGAGTGTGCAGCTCGAACCAGGACGGCGCGCCCGCGTGGTCGCGCCACTGCCCGGCGGAGACCAGGCCGATCGTCTCGAATCCGCCGAACGTCCCGGCCTGCCAGATCCCGATGCCCGCGCCGCCGACGTCGCCGAGGACGGCCATGATGCCCAGCTCACCGACCGGCATCGGAGGCACGACCACGGTCGCACCGGCGGCGACGGCCGCGTCGGCGGTGGCTTTCGCGTCAGGGCTGGCGAGGTACACCGTCCACTGCTCCGGACTGTCGGCGTCGCCTTCCATCCGCGCCATGGCGCCCGCCACCGCGCGTCCGTCTTTACGGAAGGTGACGTAGCCACCGAATTCCGCGCCCGCGCGCTCGGCGGTCCAGCCGAACAGCTCGCGGTAGAACGCGATGCTGCGGTCGAGGTCGGAGGTGTAGAGATCGACCCAGCACGGATCGCCGGGCTGGGTGCTGTGCGGATTGGTCATCGACGGCTCCTGGTGTGGGGTGAATCGTTCGTCACCGGTAGAGACGGTCGTCGCACGGCGAACTCATCGGTACGAGGACACACCACGACCGACGCCCGCCCTCGTGCGGCGCACGAGCACCCATTCGCCGCAGACGTTGTCGAAAGAACGCGTTTACTGCCCGAAGACGACCGCATCGGCCCCACTCCCGTCCGAGCGCAGCGAGATCGACCATTCCCTCCAAACAAATACGACAGAGAGTAGGACCCGTTCGGTTCGCTGCCGCGGCACGGTTTACGATTCGAAGAGCGCAAGCGAACTGTCGTCTGTTCCGGCACCGGGATGGATTGCGAGCAGCGGAGCCTGCGGAGCGACCTAAAGGCACCTTTCAGGAGGATCAGTGACTGCCGTAGAGCCCCAGCCAGTCCCTCAGTTGGAAGCGACTCGGCCGTATCCGGCTCGGACCGGGCCGAAGGGCTCGTTCATCTACAAGTTGGTCACCACCACGGACCCGAAGGTCCTGGGTGTCATGTACTTGACCACCTCGATGGGCTTCTTCATGATCGGTGGCCTGATGGCGCTGATGATGCGTGGTGAGCTCGCGCGTCCTGGCCTGCAGTTCCTCTCGCCCGAGCAGTTCAACCAGCTGTTCACCATGCACGGCACGATCATGCTGCTGTTCTACGCGACCGCGATCGTGTTCGGCTTCGCCAACATCATCCTGCCGTTGCAGATCGGCGCCCCCGACGTCGCCTTCCCGCGCCTGAACGCCTTCAGCTACTGGCTGTACGCCTTCGGCGCCAGCATGGCGACCGCGGGCTTCGTCACCCCCGGCGGTGCCGCGGACTTCGGCTGGACGGCGTATGTGCCGCTGACCGACATCCTGCACTCGCCCGGCGTGGGCACCGACCTGTGGATTCTCGGCCTCGCCGTCTCCGGTCTCGGCACCATCCTCGGTGGCGTCAACATGCTGACCACCGTCGTCTGCCTGCGCGCTCCGGGCATGACCATGTTCCGGATGCCGATCTTCACCTGGAACATCGCCGTCACCAGTGTGCTCGTGCTGCTCGCCTTCCCGTTGCTGACCGCCGCGCTGTTCGGCCTGGCCTACGACCGCCACCTCGGTGGCCACATCTACGATCCCGCGACCGGCGGCATCCTGCTCTACCAGCACCTGTTCTGGTTCTTCGGCCACCCCGAGGTGTACATCATCGCGCTGCCGTTCTTCGGCATCGTGTCGGAGATCTTCCCGGTGTTCTCGCGTAAGCCGATCTTCGGTTACACCACGCTGGTCTACGCGACCTTGGGCATCGCCGCTCTGTCCATTGCGGTGTGGGCGCACCACATGTACGCCACCGGCGCGGTGCTGCTGCCGTACTTCTCGTTCATGACCTTCCTGATCGCGGTCCCGACCGGCGTGAAGTTCTTCAACTGGATCGGCACCATGTGGCGCGGTCAGCTGACCTTCGAGTCACCGATGCTGTTCTCGATCGGCTTCATCGTCACGTTCCTCTTCGGTGGTCTGTCGGGTGTCATCCTGGCCAGCCCGCCGCTGGACTTCCACGTCACCGACTCGTACTTCGTCGTGGCGCACTTCCACTACGTACTGTTCGGCACCATCGTTTTCGCCACCTTCGCGGGCATCTACTTCTGGTTCCCCAAGATGACCGGACGCATGCTGGACGAGCGTTTGGCCAAATGGCACTTCTGGGCGACCTTCCTCGGTTTCCACACCACGTTCCTGGTCCAGCACTGGCTCGGTGCCGAGGGCATGCCGCGCCGCTACGCCGACTACCTGCCCAGCGACGGCTTCACCGGGCTGAACACGATCTCGACGATCGGTGCGTTCATCCTCGGCGCGTCGATGCTGCCGTTCCTGTGGAACGTCTTCAAGAGCTACCGCTACGGTGAGGTCGTCACCGTCGACGATCCGTGGGGTTACGGCAATTCGCTGGAGTGGGCCACGACCTGCCCACCGCCGCGGCACAACTTCTACGAGTTGCCGCGGATCCGCTCCGAACGTCCCGCCTTCGAGCTGCACTACCCGCACATGGTCGACCGCATGCGCGCCGAAGCCCACGTGGGTTGGGGTTCGGGCAAGCATGCCACCGAGCTCCACGAAGGCGCCGTGGCAACGAAGTAGGCGCCTGCGCTCGGCGCTGGGGACGGACTTCGTCCGGCTGTCGTGAAGGGCGCCTGCGCCGTAGGATTCACCGTGGTGAGTGTGCACCTGCTGGTCACCAGCGGGTGCACACTCGTTTTGTGCAGAATGCAGTAGGCACCGTGGCGTTACGACAACGAGGTCCCCGCAGCGGCGGCAAACACCGAACATGGAGCGCATCAGTTGGCCGACACCACAGTCCTCGTCACCGTCACCGGGCCCGACCGGCCCGGTGTGACGTCCGTGCTGCTCGCGGCGATGTCGCGGCACCGGGTGAGCCTGCTGGACGTGGAACAGGTCGTGATCCGGGGCAGGCTGACCCTGGGCGTCCTGGTCACCTGTCCACATGATCCCGAAGCGTTGCAGGACGAGCTCGAAGAGGCGATGAACACCGTCGGCATGCACGTCGACGTCGAGGTCGGCGCCGAGGTCGGCAGGCATCCGATGTCCACGCACGCGGTGGTGATCCTCGGTAGTCCGGTCACCGCGCGTGCCTTCAGCGCGGTGTCGAGGCAGTTGGCCACGCTCGGCGCCAATATCGACACCATCCGCGGTATCGCGGACTATCCGGTGACCGGCATGGAGCTGATGGTCACCGCGACCGACCCGAGCACGGACGCCGACTCGCGGCTGCGCACGGCGCTGGCGGAGGTCGCGGTGGCCGAGCAGGTCGACGTCGCGGTGGAGCGCGCCGGGCTGGCCCGCCGCGGCAAGCGGCTCATCGTGTTCGACGTCGACTCGACGCTGATCCAGGGGGAGGTCATCGAGATGCTCGCCGCGCACGCGGGCGTGGAGGAAGAGGTCGCCAAGGTCACCGAAGCCGCCATGCGCGGCGAGATCGACTTCGCCGAATCGTTGCGGCAGCGGGTCGCGACGCTCGAGGGCCTCGACGAGTCGGTGATCGAGGCGGTGGCCGACCGGATCGAGCTGACGCCCGGCGCCCGCACCACCATCCGCACGCTGCGCAGGATCGGGTTCCGCTGTGGGGTGGTGTCCGGTGGTTTCCGTCAGGTGATCGATCCGCTGGCACATGAGCTGGAGCTGGACTTCGTCCAGGCGAACACCCTGGAGATCCGGGACGGAAAGCTCACCGGACGCGTTGTCGGCGAGATCGTGGACCGGGCGGCCAAGGCCACGGCGCTGCGCAAGTTCGCGGCGGAGGCCGGAGTGCCGATGGAGCAGACCGTCGCGGTCGGCGACGGCGCCAATGACATCGACATGCTCAACGTCGCCGGGCTGGGCGTGGCGTTCAACGCCAAGCCCGCGTTGCGCGAGGTCGCCGACGCCGCCCTTTCGCATCCATACCTGGACGCGGTGCTGTTCATCCTCGGCGTCACCCGGGACGAGGTCGAGGCGGCTGACGCCAGGGACGGCCTGTTGCGCCGAGTACCTTTGGCCTGACGGCTTTTCGGACGAGGCGATCGGAGGGCTTTGGTGCGAAAGTTCCTGCTCGTGCTGTTGCTCGGGTTGGCAGCGGTGGGATGTGGCAACAACGGCTCGTCTGTGGCGAATTCCGTTGTGCGCGTCACCGATGCCGACAACGGTCAGGAGCGCGGATTGCACGCCGGGCAACGGCTGGTGGTCACTCTTCCATCGAACCCGTCGACCGGGTATTCCTGGCGCATAGCGGAATTGGACGACGCACTGGTGAAGCAGGACGGTGTGGCGGACTTCGAACCGGATCCGACGGTGCCCGTGGCCCCCGGCTCTGGTGGCAGTGCCGTGTGGACCTTCGTCGGTGTCGGCACGGGCGTCACCCAGCTGACGATGGACTACGCACGGCCGTGGGAGCAAGGTATGGAGCCGGCCGAGAGGTTTTCGTTGACGCTCGAGGTGGAGTGATGACGAGCATGCCGGAATGTGGTGCCGAAGTCAGCGGCAACGGAACGGTGTCGGCTGCCGCGGGATTCCTGGTCAGGCATGCGGAGCTGGGCGAAGGCTATGGTCATGTGGGCGATCCGGAGGATCCGGCCATGGTCCAGGCGATGCAGATGGTGCTACACCTTCCCAAGATCGATCCGCCACCCCGTACCTCGCTGCTCGCGGCGGCTGCTGCCGCCGCGGTGGCGCTGTGCCTGGACGAGCGGGTATCGCCGGGCGGCGAATGGGAAGAGCGCTATCTGGCGTGGAGGCGGTCGCGGATCCGCAAGGTGGCCAGACGTGCCCGCGGCGCCCAGTGGAGCGCGACCTGCGCGGTGGACGGCGTCACTGTCGAGATCGACGGCGCGCAGGCGCGGGCGCTGGTGCCCGGACCGGTGGGCCAGGTCGATCCGCGGATCAAGCGCCTGCAGATCGGCGGTACCGATCTCGACCACGACGATCCCGGCCCGCCCGACCCGAAGCTGCCCGTGCTGTGGGTGAACACATCACTCGGTATGACCCTGGGCAAGGCCGCCGCGCAGGTCGGCCACGCGAGCATGCTGCTGGCCGGTGCGCTCACCGCCCAGCACGCGTGGCGCTGGTCCGAGCGTGGATTCCACTGCTCGGTGCGCGAAGCCGACGCCGAGCGGTGGACGGCCCTCGTCGGCCAGGCGGCCGACGGCACCGCGGTCGCCGTGCGAGACGCGGGGTTCACCGAGGTGGCGCCCGGTTCGATGACCGTCATCGCGGTGCCTGCCCTGGCCTGGTGAACCAGCCGCGGCGACTGTTCGGCAATCGGTACGGGCGAGTCGGACGCGGCTGCGCTGGCTATTCCGACCGACAGGACCGCAGCGTGCCGCGCTGATCCGACCGACCCGGGCCGGACATCCCTCCCTGCGCTGGCAAATGTCCCCACGGGTGGGCCAAGATGGACCGCGTGCCGCAACCGGATCCCGATCTGCTCATCGATTTCACCGACGTGACCATCCGCCGTTCGGGCCACACCCTCGTCGGGCCGGTCACCTGGCAGGTCGAGCTCGACGAACGCTGGGTCGTCCTCGGCCCCAACGGCGCGGGCAAGACCTCCCTGCTGCGGATGGCCGCCGCCGAGACACACCCCACCTCGGGCATCGCCCATCTGCTCGGGGAGCGGATCGGCAAAGTGGACGTCAGCGAGCTGCGCCCGCGCATCGGCCTGTCCTCGGCCGCGGTGGCCAGCCGGGTTCCGCTCGACGAGAAGGTCAGCGACTTGGTGGTTTCCGCCGGGTACGCGGTGCTGGGGCGGTGGCGGGAGCGCTACGACGACGTCGACACCGACCGTGCCATCGACATGCTGGAAAGCCTGGGTGCCGAACATCTCTCGGACCGCACCTACGGGACGCTGTCGGAGGGCGAGCGCAAGCGGGTGCTCATCGCTCGCGCGCTGATGCCCGATCCCGAGCTGCTGCTGCTGGACGAGCCCGCCGCCGGCCTGGATCTGGGCGGCCGGGAGGAGCTGGTGGAACGGCTCGGTGATCTCGCCGCCGATCCAGACTCGCCCGCGATCGTGCTCGTCACCCACCACGTGGAGGAGATCCCGCCAGGATTCACCCATGGCCTGCTGCTCAACGAGGGCGAGGTGGTCGCGCAGGGCCTGCTCGGCGACGTGCTCACCGCGGCCAACCTGAGCGATGCGTTCCGTCAGTCGATCGCGTTGAGTCGGGTGGGTGGTCGATACTTCGCGCGCCGTGCGCGCCGCGCGGGCCGGCATCGCACCCGCTGAACGCACGGGGTGACTGCGCTCACCAAGCGAGCGTTAGGGTGCAGAGGTGAGTGAGACACAATCGGAGGCCGACTCTCAGCCGCGGATACCGTCGCCCAAGGACGCGTCGACGGTGATGCTGGTGCGCGACGGCGCCGAGGGGCCCGAGATCTTCTTACAGCGCAGGGTCGGGGCAATGGCATTCGCCGCGGGAATGACCGTATTCCCCGGTGGCGGCGTCGACCCGTCCGACGCCATCACGGACATCACCTGGGCCGGTCCCGAACCAGCCTGGTGGGCCGAGCGGTTCGCGACGACAGAGCCGACGGCCAAGGCACTGGTCTGCGCGGCGGTACGCGAGACGTTCGAGGAATGTGGCGTGCTGCTGGCCGGTCCGACGGCGGACAGCGTCGTCTCCGACACGACCCGGTACCGGGCCGCTCGAGGAAAGCTGGAGCGCAGGGAGCTGTCGCTGGCGTCGTTCCTCGCCGAGGAGAATCTCGTGCTGCGCGCGGACCTGCTTCGGCCGTGGGCGAATTGGATCACTCCGGTGATCGAGCCGCGCCGCTACGACACCCGGTTCTTCGTCGCGGTGCTGCCGGAGGGGCAGCGCGCCGACGGCGTCACCTCGGAGGCGGCGGAGGTTCAGTGGCGTACCCCGGAGGAGGTGCTGGCGCGCTGGCGGGCGGGCACCGACGTCCTTTTGCCGCCGACGTGGGCACAGCTGGTCGCGCTCGGCGGGTTCGGCTCGACCGCCGACTTGCTGGTCGCCCGGCCCGCGATCGATCCGATCATGCCGGTGCTCGTCGAGGTCGACGGCAAGCAGGTGCTGTCCTTCCCGGACAACCAGCGCTACTTCGCCGATCTCCCGGATGCCGGTCGGCTCAGGGGATCTGTGCGCAAGTGAGCGGGCAGGTGGGCACCCGGTAGCGTGGCCCACCATGGCCGAATTCGTGACCCTGGATCAGTCCGAGGGCGATGCCGCGCGCCGCGTGGCCGTTCTCCGGATCGTCCGCCCGCCGCTGAACCTGCTGAACGTTCAGCTGGCGCGTGAGCTGGCCGAGGCGGCCGACGCGGTTGCCGCGGACGCGAGCGTCGCGGCCGTTGTCGTGTACGGCGACGAGCGGGTGTTCTCGGCGGGTGACGACGTGGCCGAGCTGTCCCAGCTGAGCGCGGACCAGGCTAGCGCCGTGGCGGGCGATCTGCAGCGCGTCCTCGGTTGCCTGGCCCGGCTCCCGCAGCCGACCGTCGCGGCGATCAGCGGCTACTGCCTCGGCGGCGGGCTGGAGCTGGCGCTCGGCGCCGACCGGCGCGTCGTCGGTGACAACGTCAAGTTGGGTCTTCCGCAGATCAAGGCCGGCCTGATCCCGCTCGCCGGAATCCGGCGGCTCGCGCTGCTCATCGGGCCAGGCCCGGCCAAGGACCTGGTCTACACCGGCCGGTTCATCGAGCCGGACGAGGCGAAGGCGCTCGGCCTGGTCGACGAGGTCGTCGCTCCGGACGACGTGTTCACCGCGGCGATGCGATGGGCGCGGCAGTTCGTCAACGGACCGGCGCGCGCACTGGCCGCCGCGAAAGCGGTCTTCGAAGCCGGACCACACGGCCTGGACCGCGCACGGACGGAGTGGTCGGATCTGTTCACGACCGAAGATCGCCTGATAGGAACAGGTTCCTATCTCGCGGACGGCCCGGGGTCTGCCGAATTCGTGGGCCGATAGCGGGCGTCAACTGCGGATTTGGGTAGGCTTGCCGACCATGACGGTACGTCCCGACGACCCCGCGCCGAACCCGCACGCCACCGAGGCGGAGGTCGCAGCAGCGCTCGAGGATACGAAGCTGGCCCAGGTGCTCTACCACGACTGGGAAGCCGAGACCTACGACGACAAATGGTCCATCTCGTATGACGAGCGCTGTATCGAATACGCCCGCGGCCGGTTCGACGCCGCGGTCGGCCCGGCGCCGCTGCCCTACGGCAAGGCACTCGAACTCGGCTGTGGTACCGGCTTTTTCCTGCTCAACCTGATGCAGGCGGGCGTGGCGAAATCCGGCTCGGTTACCGACCTGTCGCCGGGCATGGTCAAGGTCGCGCTGCGCAACGCACAACACCTCGGGCTGGATGTGGACGGGCGGGTCGCCGACGCGGAGACCATCCCCTACGAGGACGACACCTTCGACCTGGTGGTCGGCCACGCGGTGCTGCACCACATCCCTGACGTCGAGCTGGCGCTCAAGGAGTGCCTGCGCGTGCTCAAGCCGGGCGGCCGTTTCGTATTCGCCGGCGAGCCGACCACGGCAGGCAACTTCTACGCACGCTGGCTGGGCCGGATAACCTGGACGGCCACCACCACGGTCACCAAGCTGCCGATCCTGAGCGGTTGGCGGCGCCCGCAGGAGGAACTGGACGAGTCTTCGCGCGCGGCTGCCCTGGAGGCGGTTGTCGATCTGCACACGTTCGATCCCCGCGACCTGGAGGCTATGGCGCGTTCGGCAGGTGCCGTCGACGTGGCCGCCACCACCGAGGAATTCACGGCCGCGCTGTGGGGCTGGCCGGTGCGCACGTTCGAGGCCGCAGTGCCCGCCGAGAAGCTCACCTGGCCCTACCGGGTTGCGATGTACCGCGCCTGGCTCGGCCTGAGCTGGGTGGACGAGAAAGTCATGCGCCGTGTGGTGCCGCGCCAGTTCTTCTACAACGCCATGATCACCGGCGTCAAGCCCAGCGTTTCTGCCAAGTAGTGGGGTACGGCTTCCGCCGCGCGGACGTCGCCTTTCTCGGCAGTGGGGCGGGCGCCGCCGCGCTGGCCGAGGTGGACCGGCTGGAGCTGACCCCGGCGACGCACCTGCGCGACCTGGAGCGGGTGCGTCGCGACCACGGCGCGTGGGCGGCTGCTCTCGTCGAGACGGTGCGATTGCGCCGCAGGGCGGCCGCCAAGCTGGCCGACGCCGTGGAATGGCTGTTCACCGAGGACGCGCTGCAGCAGGCGACTCCGACAATGGTGGCCCGGCAACGGGCTGCCCGGTTGGCCGACCGGGCCGTGCACGACGTCACGTGCTCGATCGGTGCGGAACTTGCCGAGCTGGCGCGCGTCTGCCCTTCGGTGATCGGGAGCGATCTGGACGACGTACGGTTGTCGATGGCCGCACACAATATGTCAGGAAACCGAAACTTGTTGCTGGCCAAGGCCGACGCGCTCGTCCCGGTCAGCAGGGACACGGTTGTGGTCGCCGACCCGGCCCGCCGCGCCGACGGGCGCCGCACCCACGATCCAACGAAACTCCAACCGCCCCTTCCGGATCTGCTCGCCGCGTACGCCGGCCGCGATCTGGTCGTGAAGTGCGCTCCCGGACTGGACTTCGACCGCATGGGCTGGCCTGGGGAAATCGAAGTGGTCTCGCTCGACGGCGCCGTCCGCGAGGCATGCCTGTGGTCGCCCGGTCTCGCCGAGGCCGGCGTCACCCGCAGAGCGACCGTGCTCACCGCAGGAGGAGCGGCCCGCACCTATACCGGCACCGATCCGGACGACATCCCCGAACAGGACCCGGGCGAGTGGATCATCGACCCGGACGGCGCCGTGGTCCGCGCGGGCCTGGTTCGCCACTACGCCGCGAAACATGGCCTCTGGCAACTCGATCCGCGAATCGCCTACCTGACCGGCGATCAGCTCCCCGACGGAATCCGCGGGTTCCGTATCGTTGATCAGCTCGAGTTCCGCGAGAAGACCCTTCGTTCGGAACTGCGCCGCCGTGACTGCGGCGCACTCGAGATCCTGGTGCGAGGAGTCGACGTAGACCCTGATCAGCTCCGCCGTCGCCTGAAACCTGCTGGCACCCAGTCTTACACGTTGGTGATCACGCGAATCGGCCGTGCGGCAACCGTGTTTCTCTGTGTTGCGTTCGCGGACCAGCAGTCCGTTTCTTCGGCAGTGCGGTGACGGTCGACGAGTCGGTTCGACGCGGAAGGCACCGGAAATGTCGGAGGTCAGCTCTCCGGTTTGAAGACGAAGAGCTCACCGATTCGAGTGGCCACGACGACTTCGCCCTTGGCGCCGATGGAGGTCCCGGTGGTTGTGCCTTCAGCGCCAGGAAGGATATCGGAGTCGATGGTGGCGCCGCTCCTCGTATCGAAGGTGATGAGGTTGAGGCCATCGCCGATGGCGGCGGTGGTGTAGCCGGTGCTACCCGCGGTTTGGACCGGCAGGCCGCGGAGGGCGAGATCCTTGCGTTCCCAGGCGATTTCCGGGACATCGCCCTTGTCACGCAGAGCGAGAAGATGGCCTTCGTCGCCGGCCGGAATGATCAGGCCGTCGCTGGAAACCGAAATACCTCCGCGCGGAGCCCATTCCAGGGACTTCACCCATTTGGTACGTCCGTCGGAGGTGTCGACGGCGATCAATCGCTTGCTGTTGTCACCCACGTAGACGGTTGTGCCGTCTGCGGACAGGGCGGGACTGGTGGCACTGCCCCCTGACAGCAGTTCGGCACTCCAATCCCGCTGGATCTTGTTGCCCGCATAGCGG
This sequence comes from Nocardia sp. NBC_00881, assembly GCF_045207455.1. NCBI lineage: Bacteria > Bacillati > Actinomycetota > Actinomycetes > Mycobacteriales > Nocardiaceae > Nocardia > Nocardia sp. NBC_00881. Next base: position 3,762,131 of record NZ_CP108798.1, on the reverse strand, counting down.
AGGGCGACCAGAGCGGCGGTCGGCTTGCCCGGCTGCCACAACGTGACGAAGAAGCGGCCGGTCGCGGCGTCGACAGCGGAGATATTCGCAACCGGGCACTGCGGTCCACCGATGGCGCAGTCGTCCAAGCCCTGCCCGGCGGCGGGCCAGGTGAGGTTCGGGTTGTCGAGAAAGTCCGGCTCGCCGAGCAACTGCACCGTTGGCACGGCGCGTTCGCCGGTCTGACGCGACAGCACATCGACCTGGCCGGATTGGGTGATCGTCAACAGATTTCCGTCGCCGGTGAATTGCACTGAGACCGGTGTTCCAGCAACTGTTGTGCGCCAGCGCGGCTGCCCCAAGTAGTTGAACGAATTCACATGACTGTCGTCACCGACATAGACGTTGGTCATGCCGTCGACCAACGAGGGAGCCGATATCGCGCTCGGCTCGAGCGCGTTGCAGAACCGCTTGCGCCCGGTGGCCATCTGAAACGAGAATATCGCGCAGTTCGGTAGGCGCGTGGTGACGAACAGCTGACCGTCAGGACCCAGCGTGACCGCCTCGGCGATCGGCCCGCCCACCGGACGTGTCCAGCTCAGCGCGATCTTCTTGGCGCCGGTGACGGGGCTGGTGGCGCCGTTGCGGCCGTCGTGGTACGCGGCGGGCCAGCCCTTGCCCGGACCGACGGTGATGTCGTCGACATCGGTCCCGCAGCCCGCCAAGGCCAGCACACCGACCGCGGCCAGTACGGCCGCAGCACGTATCCGGGACGGTCGCCACCTGGAAGTAGCCAGTACGCCGCCGCTTCGCACCTGCCGCACTCCTGTCGTCGATGGCTCGCACGAGACTAAGGGTGTCGAACCACGGTCCCGGTTCGGTCTTTTCGCCCGCGGGTTCGGGGGCGCCGTCGCCGGCGCACGAGTCACTGTACGGGAGCGTTGTGTGCGGGTGCACGAGTCCCGTCGTTGTCGTCGCGGGTGCTCGTTGCCGTCCTCGCCGCGGGCGATAGGCTCTAACCGTCGCCGCCCAGGTGGGCGACAGCCCATAGGACCACGACAGGAGAGCCGTTCGTGACGAGCATGTGGGGCGCACCGTTGCGTTCGCGCTGGCGCGGATCGCGCCGCCGGGATCCGCAGCAGGCGCGTTTTCTGACGCCGGCTTCGCTGCGCTGGGTGCTCGCGAACCGGGCGTACACGCCCTGGTACCTGGTGCGGTACTACCGGCTGTTCAAGTTCCGCTTGGCGAACCCGCACATCGTGCTGCGCGGCATGGTGTTCCTCGGTCGTCGCGTCGAGATCCACGCGACGCCCGAATTGAGCCGGATGGAGATCGGCCGCTGGGTGCACATCGGCGACGGCAACGCGATCCGCTGCCACGAGGGTTCGCTGCGCATCGGCGACAAGGTGGTGTTCGGCAAGGACAACGTGGTCAACACCTACCTCGACATCGAGATCGGCGATTCGACCCTGGTCGCGGACTGGTGCTACATCTGCGACTTCGACCACAAGATGGACGACATCACGATGCCGATCAAGGATCAGGGCATCGTGAAGAGCCCGGTCCGTATCGGCCCTGACACTTGGATCGCCGCCAAGGTCACCGTGCTGCGCGAGACCCGCGTGGGTCGCGGCTGCGTGCTCGGCGCCCACGCCGTGGTCAAGGGCGAGATCCCGGACTACAGCATCGCCGTCGGGGCGCCGGCCAAGGTGGTCAGGAATCGCAAGGAGGTTTGGGAGGCAGGGGCCGAGGAGCGCGCGAAATACTTTGCGGCGCTGGAGGATATCGCGCGCAAGAAGAACGGTTCCACCCAGATGGCCTAGCCGCTTCCGCGGGTCCAGCCGATCTGTCGGGGCAAGCGAGTAGGTTGCCCGGCATGAACAGGTACGCCGCACTGCTGCGCGGCATCATGCCGAGCAATCCGAACATGAGCAACGCGAAATTGCGGGCGGTGTTCGAGGGGTTGGGGTTCGAGGGGGTCGCGTCGGTGCTCGCCAGCGGCAACATCGTGTTCCGCGGCCAGGACACCGACGTTCCCGCGCTGGAGGACCGCATCCAGCAGGCGTTGAACCAGGAACTCGGGATCGGCGGCGGCACGATCATCCGCAGCTACGAAGAACTGCGCGCGCTGCTGGACACCGACCCATTTCCCGGACTCACGCACGGGCGGGGAACATATCTGATCGCGACGTTCCTCAAAGACACCGCCAAGGCGCCGGGCGCGCTGCCCGCTCAACCCGATCCGCGCACCCGCATCATCGGCTACGACGAGGCAGCTCGCGCCTTCCTCGCGGTGATCGACAACAGTGAGCCGGGCAAGACGCCGGACTTCATGGCCTGGTTGGACAAGACCTACGGCAAGGACATCACAACCCGCACCTGGCTCACCGTCGAGCGCATCGTGAAGAAGCTCGCGGCATGAGTTCCCTGAGTCAACCCCTACGCGGCGATCGGTCGTTGACCTGGTTGATGCTTGCCGGGGTCGTAGGCGGTTTTGGTGCGCCAGCAGGCCCAGATGATGCGCAGCCAGGCTCGTCCGAGGGTTCGGATGGCGTGGGGGTGTCGTTGGCCGCGTTGGCGGGCGGCGGTGTAGCGCTGGTCGGCCCAGTCGCTGGCTCTGCGGCTGTTGTCGATCCAGGTGACCAGGGCTTGGCGGGCGTGGTGGTTGGTGGCGTGGCGGAACGCGACGGTGTGGGTCTTGCCGGAGGCCCTGGTGACCGGTGCGAGACCGGTTTCGGCGGCGAGCTGGTCGAAACTGTTGGCGCGCTCCAGGATTGGGCCGATCTCACCGATGATTTGGGCCAGGTTGAGCACGCCGATGCGCGGCAGGTCAGCCAGCAGCCGGGCATACGGGTGGGCCGTGGCGGCTTCGGCGATCACGGTGTCGAGCTGGTCGAGGCTGGTCTGCAGCGACCGAACGGCCGCGACCTGTGCGCGGATGAGTTGCGCGATGATCGGTTGGCCGAGGCGGCTGGCCGAGGTCGGTGCGTCCCGCAGCCGGGCCAGCAACTCAGCGCCGCAGCGTCGACCGCTGTAGCTGCGCCGACGGCAGAACGCCTCGAGACGGGCAGCGGTGAGCGAGGCGGCCGACTCGGGGTTGGGATAGCGATCCAGGAATGCCAATGCGATCGGCGAGTGCAGGTTGGCGAAGATTGTTCTGCCGCCGGGCCAATGCGCGTCCAGCAGGGCGGAGAGCTGGTTGACCGCGGCGATCCGCAAGCCCAGGTGATCGCCGCGCTGGCGGGTCAGCGCCTGCAGTTCCAAGGTCTGCGCCAGCGTGGGGGCCAGGGTCGGCAGCCGGTGGATATCGGTGCGGATGTAGTCGGCCAGTTTGAACGAATCGCCTGGGTCGTTCTTGGCGCGGGCAGCACCCCAGCGGGGACGGGCAGCGTGAAAAGCGTTGGGATGGACCGGGATTACCGGGTGCCCGGCGGCCAGCAACCGGTCCACGACCAGCCCGCGGGTGGTTTCGATCGCTACCGGCAGCGTGCCGGGATCACCGTGAGTGGCCAGGCGAGCCAATGCCCGCGCGATGCCGTCTTCGGTGTGTGGCGGCGCGAACCTCTCGACTTTGCCGCCGGCATCGTCGATCACGGTCACGTCGTGGGCAACAGTGCCCCAGTCCCAGCCAGCGAACACCAACAATCTCCTTCGAGGTCGATGCGCTGCCTCTCCGGAAGCGAGGGCCGTCGCCGGAAGCTCATTGATCGGCCCTCTGCGTGCGCGGGGCATGTCCCTGATGCCGGTCTGCGGCCCTCGGCCCGGTGGGGCTGGCAATACTCATGCTGGCCATCTAGTGGCACGCGATGCGGGCCATGCACCCACCGGAACCGAGAGACAACAACCCTATCTGTTCGGGCTGCAGAAGGGATGGTGCCCCAATGAGCGGTCAAGCCCGGAGGTGGCAGCGAAGCGTAACCACGGAGGGCTCCGCTCATGCGAGAGGGGATACGGCCTGAACCGGGCACCGATCGCGGTCGTGCGCTACTTCGGATCGCGTTCCGGCAGCGGGCGGTCGACGATAGCCGGGCGGCCCAGCGGATTGCGCACCCGGCGTTTGGCCGACTGGTACACCTGGGCGGTTTCCATGGCCACCATGTCCCACGCGAAATCGGCGGTGAGCCGTTCGCGGGCAGCGTGGGCCCGCTGCTGCGCTTCGGCGGGGTCGTCGAGGGTGGCGCGGACCGCCTCGACCAGGCCGTCGACGTCGGCGGGCGCGAAGGACGCGCCGGTCACCCCGTCGATCACGGCCTCACCGAGGCCACCCGCCGTCGAAGTGATCAGCGGAGTGCCCGCCGCCGCCGCCTCCAGGGCGACGATGCCGAAGGGCTCGTACCGGCTGGGCAGCACGATCGCGTCGGCGCCATGCAGCCAGCCGAGCAACTCCTTGTGGTGCAGCTGCCCGGCGAAGATCACCGCGCGGGCGACCCGATGCACGCGGGCACGCTGGCGCAGCCACTCGAACTGGGTGCCGACACCGGCGATGGTCAGGGTCGTACCGGGGTGGGCGCGGCGGATGCGGGGCAGCGCCGCGATCGCGTCCTGCACGCCTTTCTCATACTCCAGCCTGCCCACGTACAGCAGCCGGGGCGGACCGGTGCGCGGCGAACGTGGACGGAAGGTCCAGGCCCCCACGTCGATTCCATTGCGGATCACCGTCATCGGGATCCGTTCCGGCCCGTACAGCCGTTCCACCTCGTCCTGCATGGACGACGAGCAGGTGATCAGCGCGTCGGACTCGTTGGCGAGCCACCATTCGACCGAATGCACCTGCTTGTTGACCTTGCCCGCGACCCAGCCGCTGTGCCGTCCGGCTTCGGTGGCGTGAATGGTCGACACCAGCGGCACATCGTAGTACTCGGCCAGTGCGATACCAGGGTGGGCGACCAGCCAGTCGTGCGCGTGCACCACGTCGGGGATCCATCCGTCACCGATGCCCGGCTTCCCGAGGGCGATGCCCGCACGCACCATGGCATGGCCCATGGCCAGCGTCCAGGCGAGCATGTCCTCGCCGAAGTCGAACACCGGCGGGTCCTCCGCCACCGCGACGACCAGCACCCCGTCGGCGATGAAGGAGTGCGTGGGGTGGGTCGAGGAGTCCGTGCCCGAAGGACGTCGGGACAGGACCACCACCTCGTGGCCCGCCGCGGCCAGTTCGGTGGCGAGGTGGTGCACGTGCATGCCGAGCCCACCGACCACGACCGGTGGGTACTCCCACGACACCATCAAAATCTTCATGCATGTCCTTCTGCGGCGGAGCCTCGGTGCACGGAGGCGGGGCCCGATCCTGGCGGGCCGGCGGGCGCTGCTTCGGTGGTGCCGGGTACAGAGCCCGCGGAGCCGAGTCGCCGCGCGTCCATACCGGGGAAGAGTCCGTCAGCCGCCCCCCATCCTGCCGCCAACTGCCGTGCCTTGGCGACTTGGCCCGCTCCGACGGCAGCGGCGATCTCCCGTACAGCGTGTGCGTGCTGGTGCGCGCGGTCGCGTGCGTAGCCGGCGGCGGAGTCCTTGCTGACCATGAATGCCCAATCGCTGGACACGGTCAGGATCGCCTCGCGTAGCAACTGGTCGGCCACGTGATCGCGCAGGCCGGGCGGGCCGCCCTGGGCCGCGCGCATCTTGTCGATCGTGTCCAGCGTCAGCCGCACGATGTCGTCGTCGAGCTCGACCAGGTCGCGCACCTGGTCGCCGGCCCACACCCGCCAGTCCTTGCCCGAGCCCCAGGACGAGTCGGCCAGCGGCACAGGTTCGCCCAGGTAACCCCGGTCACGCGCGTCGGCCAGCGTGCCGACGCTGACGCCCGCTTCCGGCAGCGCGCGCAGCACTTGGGCCAGCCATTGCGGGCCCTCGTGCCACCAGTGTCCGAACAGTTCGGTGTCGAACGCGGCGACGACCAGCGCGGGGCGCTCGATCCGGGCGGACTCGGCGATCAACCGCTCGCGCACGGTCCACACGAAGTCGTCCACGTGGCGGGCGACTGTCGCGGCGGCCAGCTCCGGGTCGTAGGGGGCCTTGTCCGGTCCGGCGACCGTCTTGCCGGTAACCCGGGCGGGCTTGAGACCTGTCGCGTGGTCGTAGTGATGAAAGTCACGGTAGGCGCTGTGGCCGGGATAACCGGACTTCGGTGACCAGACGCGGTAGCTCACCTGCAGGTCGCGTCCGAACGCGACCACGTCGGACTCGCGCACCGGGCGCCCGAGGGTGGTGTCGCCGCGCAGTGCGGGCCCGTCGACCATGAAATGCGTCACGCCGGCATCGGCGTATCCGACCTCCATGCCCGGTGTGTACCCGCATTCGGGCGCCCAGATCCCAGTGGGCGTGTGGCCCCAGCGGTGCCGCGCGTCTGCCAGTCCTTCGGTGAGCTGGAACTGCCGCAGCCGCGGATCGAGCAGCGGCTGGAACGGGTGGGCGAGTGGCCCGCCGAGTAGCTCGATGGTTTCGGCGTCGACCAATTCACGCCAGACCGGCGCCGCGCCGTGCCGCCAACGCTGCTCGAATCCGGCGAGTGCCGCGGCGGCCAAGCGGTGTTCGTGCCTGCCGAGCGCGACGTTGCCCGCCATGGCGGCCTCGTCGGCGCGCAGCTGCCAGTTGCCCAGCCAGTGGTACATGCCGGCCAGGCAGTGCGGGTCGTCCAGTTGGGCCGCGAGCACCGGCGTGATTCCGAGACTGACCAGATGCGAACGTCCCTCGGCCGCAAGGGTTCTCAGTACTTCGACGACCGGAAGGTAGGACGCCGCCCAGGACTGGTAGAGCCATTCCTCGCCGACCGGCCAGCGGCCGTGATGAGCCAGCCAGGGCAGGTGGGAGTGCAGGACCAACGTGAACTGGCCCGGCACCGGAGTTGCGGAGTGCTCGCCGGGCACGGCACTGCGGTCGGTCAAGGCTTCACCGCGATGGCGACCAGGTCGAGGCTCGCGTCGATGTCCTCGGCGACGAGCACGAAGTCCTCGACCGTGACGCTCGCGACGTCCGCGGTCAGTTCCGCGGGCCAGGGCTCACCGGCCAGCGCCCGTTCGATCTGTGCGTCGATGAACGAACCGCCGTGCTTGGCGTCCAACGTCTGCAGGCTCGGCCCGTGGTGCACGCCGACCATCTGCGCGACCTCGAATCCGGTGTCGAGCAGCAGCTCGGTCAGCTCGGCGGCGTTCAGCTCCCTGGTGTGGAAGGGATTGAGCGGGGTATCGCGGCCGGGGGAGAAGGTGATCCGATTGGGGGTGCTGATCAGTAGCTCGCCGCCGGGGCGAAGCACGCGCAGGCACTCCCGCAGGAACTGCGACTGGTCCCAGAGATGTTCGATCACTTGGAAGTTCACTACGACATCGACCGAGGTGTCCTCCAGCGGCAGCGCGGCGAGGTTGCCCTGCAGCATTTCGACGCGGGGGTAGCGCGCGCGCACGTGCTCCACGGCGCTGGTGTCGTAGTCCAGGCCGATCACTGTGGTGGCCACGTCGGCGATCATGTCGGCGCCGTAGCCCTCGCCGGAACCGGCTTCCAGTACAGTCTTTCCCGCGCAATGATCCAGCAGGCGGACGTAGGCGATCTCGTGCCTGCGGAACCAGTAGTTCTCCTCGGCGATGCCGGGGACGGTGCGCTCGCCGGTCAGCGGCAGCGGTTCGGCGGCGCCGATGGTCGTCTCGGGTTCCGCGGTAATGCCCGTCGGGTCGTCCACTGCGGCAGGGATCACAGCCTCGCTCATCACTCCGACGTTACTGGCTCTTCGGGGGAAACCCGCACCCGGTCGGCCTCGATATGCGGCTGCCTCGCCTGCGCTCGGCCCGGCGCGGGGCAACGGGCGGACTTCGTCCGGCGTCGTCGTCTGTGCGGCTGCCTCGCCTGCGCCGGTATGGGGTTGTGAGAGAGAAACCACTAAGTTACCCGTGAGTAACTTAACGTAGGGTAATGTCACGGCCTGAGCCACTCAGACGGACGTACGGCCATGCTCGTGCGACCACCACATACGTGTACCTAGAACAGGAGGTCGACGAAGACCGATGCCGAACATCGTCGTACTCATCAAGCAGGTTCCCGACACCTGGTCCGAGCGCAAGCTGACCGACGGTGACTTCACCCTCGACCGCGAAGCCGCCGACGCCGTGCTCGACGAGATCAACGAGCGCGCCGTCGAAGAGGCGCTGCTGATCAAGGAGGCGCAGGGCGGCGAGGTCACCGTGCTGGCCGCCGGCCCCAACCGCGCCACCGAGGCCATCCGCAAGGCGCTGTCCATGGGTGCCGACAAGGCTATCCACATCAACGACCCAGCCATCCATGGCTCCGACGCCGTGCAGACCGCCTGGGTGCTGGCCAGCGCGCTCGGCCAGGTCGAGGGTGTCGAGCTGGTCATCGCGGGCAACGAGGCGACCGACGGCCGCGCGGGCGCCGTGCCCGCGATCATCGCCGAGTACCTCGGGCTCCCGCAGCTGACGCACCTGCGCAAGCTGACTGTCAACGGCGACAAGGTCACCGGCGAGCGCGAAACCGACGACGGCGTGTTCAAGCTGGAGGCCACCCTCCCCGCGATCGTGAGCGTCACCGAGAAGATCAACGAGCCGCGCTTCCCGTCCTTCAAGGGCATCATGGCCGCGAAGAAGAAGGAAGTGCAGACCTTCACGCTGGCCGATCTCGGCGTCGACCCGTCGACCGTGGGTGTCGCGAACGCCGGCACCGCCGTCACCGCCGCCACCCCGAAGCCCCCGCGCACCGCGGGCGAGAAGGTGGCGGACGAGGGTGACGGCGGCACCAAGGTCGCCCAGTACCTGATCGGCCAGAAGATCATCTGATCTCGGCAGTGCTAGTGCGGGACACCGCACCCGGTCGGGCGGGGCGAGCCGCTTCGCGATTGTCGCTCGTTTTCGTCCTCCAGATCTGAGACTTCTTAGGAGAGAACACAAATGGCAGAAGTACTTGTGCTCGTCGAGCACGCCGACGGTGCGATCAAGAAGGTCAGCACCGAACTGCTCACCGCCGCCCGGGCTCTCGGCGAGCCGGCAGCCGTCGTGCTCGGCGCGGCGGGCACCGGCGAGAAGCTGGCCGACGCGCTGGCCGCCGCGGGCGCCGAGAAAATCTACATCGCCGAGTCCGACGATGTGGAGAACTTCCTGGTGACCCCGAAGGTCGACGTGCTGGCCGGGCTGACCGAGTCGGCCTCCCCGGCCGCGGTCATCGTCGCCGCCACCGCCGAGGGCAAGGAGGTGTCGGGTCGCCTGGCCGCCCGCATCGGCTCCGGCCTGCTGATCGACGTCATCGACGTGAAGTCGGACGGCAGCGCGGTCCACTCCATCTTCGGTGGCGCGTTCACCGTCGAAGCCAAGGCCACCGGCGACGTGCCGGTGATTTCTGTCCGCCCAGGCGCCGTCGAGGCGTCGGCGCAGGCGGGCGCGGGCGAGAAAGTGACTGTCGAGGTGCCCGCACAGGAAGAGGGCGTCGTCAAGGTGACCTCGCGTGAGCCGGTCGCCGCCGGTGACCGTCCGGAACTCACCGAGGCCGCCGTCGTGGTTTCCGGTGGCCGTGGCGTCGGTTCCGCCGACAACTTCGCCGTCGTCGAGGCGCTGGCCGACTCGCTCGGCGCCGCCGTCGGTGCCTCGCGTGCCGCCGTCGACTCGGGCTACTACCCTGGCCAGTTCCAGGTCGGCCAGACCGGTAAGACCGTCTCGCCGCAGCTCTACATCGCCCTCGGCATCTCCGGCGCGATCCAGCACCGCGCGGGCATGCAGACCTCGAAGACCATCGTCGCGGTCAACAAGGACGAAGAGGCCCCGATCTTCGAGATCGCGGACTACGGCATCGTGGGCGACTTGTTCAAGGTCGCCCCGCAGCTGACCGAAGCGGTCAAGGCGCACAAGGGCTGACGCCCCTCGCACCGAGCAATGACGGTGGCCCTGACCGGACACGGTCGGGGCCACCGTCATCAGCAGGCTGATCGGCTGGAAGAACTCGGACGGGAAACCCTCCCGCTGCTGTTCTTCGCGGCTACCAGCGTGCCGCAACGACAGATCATCCTCAGGTGCGGTGCATCGAGTTGAGCAGCGTGGTCAGGATCGGTGAGCGGCGGGCGTCGGCGCGCAGCACCGCCGACACCGGGATGCGCAGCTTGGGCTCGGCCAGCCGTAGCACCACCAGTCCCTCGGTCGTGCTCTCCGCGTAAAGGACTGTCCACGCGTCGGGCCGATTGATCAGCTCCAGTGTCGCGGTGTGGTCCGGCGGAATCGGTGGTCCGAAGGTGGGGCCGGTGGGCAGCTCGGCGAACGCATTACGAATCACGGTGTGCAGCAGCACTTGTTCCTGCTCTGGCGGCAACAGCAGCGGATACGAGCTCAGATCCGCCAGCGTCACCACGTCTTCGGTGGCCAGCGGGTGGGCGCTGGAGGTGGCGATCACCAGATCCTCGACCCAGAGTTGTTCCACCACGAGGCCCGGCTGGTCGACGCGGCCGCGGATCAGCGCGAGATCGCAGTCCCCGTCGGCGACCGCGGTGATGCGCTGGCGGAACGGTTTGATCACGAACTCGATCTCCGCTTCCGGATGCGCCGCGCGGGCGCCCGCGATCGCCGACAGCGAGCGGGTGGCGAAGGACATGTTCGCGGCGAGCCGGATTCGCGGACCCACCGTGCGCACCGCGGCGCGGATCGCCGACTCCAGGCTCAGCATCTGTTTCGCGAGGGGAAGTAGCCGTGCGGTGGCGTCGGTGGGCACGACCGACCGGGTGGAGCGCTCGAACAGCTGTACGCCGAGGTCGCGTTCGAGCCGGGAGATCTGATGGCTGATCGCCGACTGTGAGATAAAGCACCGTGCGGCGGCGCCACTGAAGCTGAGCTCCTCGCACACCGCCACGAAGTAGGTGAGCTGCCGAAGTTCCACAGCACCTCCTATTGATTAGGAATCGAGATAAGAGTCATCTGAAGTATGCGCCCTAACACCTGAAATATCTTCCCCTCGGATGACGGTTCGTAATGAGAGAAGGAGGCTGTCATGGAGTACGTGGACGCGGGGATCGAAACCGCGGGTGTTGTCATTGTCGGATCGGGGTTCGGTGGGCTTGCCGCCGCTAAACAGCTTGCCAAGTCGGGGGTGGGCTATGTGCTGATCTCCAGCACGCCCGAGCATCTGTTCCAACCGCTGTTGTACCAGGTAGCGACTGGTGTGCTGGCATCGGAGGAGATCGCACCGCCGATCGCGGGCATCCTGCGTCGCCACCGCGAGGCCGATGTGCGCCTCGGCAGGGTGGTCGCCATCGACCCCGACAAGGCCATCGTCACTTACGAGAACGAGGGCGGTCGGCACCGGATCCGGTACGGCTCGCTGATCGCGGCCACAGGAGCCAGCCAGTCCTACTTCGGCCGCGACGATTTCGCCGAGAAGACCTTCTCGCTCAAGACGATCGATGACGCGCGACGGCTGCGCACGCAGATCGAACGAGTCTTCGCCGAGGCCGCGAACGCCGACGAGCAGACAAGCCGCAGGTTGCTGAGCTTCGTCGTGGTCGGCGCGGGCGCAACCGGCGTCGAGGTGGCGGGCCAGCTGAAAGAACTGGCGAAACGGCATTATCACCAACAGGTTTCGGTCACTCTCGTGGAAGGTGCGGGGGAGGTGCTGCCACCGTTCGGCGGAGGGCTGTCGGACTACGCGAAAAAGTCGTTGACCCGCAGCGGTGTCGACGTGCTGCTCGGCACCTTCGTCACCGACATCGAGCAGGGCAAAGTCACCGTCAAGGGCCTCGACGGCGTCGAGCAGGGCATCGCGGCCGAGACCGTGGTCTGGTCGGCGGGTGTGCAGGCGGGCGGATTCGCGAAGATCTTGGCCGAGGCCACCGGCGTCGAGACCGACCGGGCCGGACGGCTGCTGATCAACCAGGACCTCACCGTCGGCGGTTACGCCGACATCTACGCCATCGGCGACATGACCTCGCTCAACGGTTACCCCGGCCAGTCGCCAGTGGCCATGCAAGAGGGCAGGCACGCCGCCGACATCATCCGTCGCAAGAAGCAGCCCGGCACCGCGTTCAAGTACTGGGACAAGGGCAGCATGGCGGTGATCAGCCGGTTCAGCGCGGTGGTGAAACTCAACGAGCGCATCACCTTCCGCGGCGTGATCGCCTGGTTCATGTGGCTCGCGGTGCACCTGCTCTACCTGGTCGGCTTCCGCAACCGCTTCGCCGCGGTCGCCTCGTGGTTGGTCGCGTTCATCGGCACCGGGCGCCCCGGCTTCGCCGAGGAGGAGAAGACCCCGACGAAGGTACGAGCTCCGGAGCAGCGTGCGGCGTGATTGGCTGTGTTTTCGGCCGCGCGGGCGCGGCGTGTTCGCGGCCCCCTCATGGCTCGCGTCCGAGCGGCCGTCGCTGGCGAATTCGTCGCGGACGCGGCGGCCGCTCGGACGCGAGCCGGGCCGCGAACGGGCAATGCTCGGGCTCGCTTCGCTCGGAAGCGGAGGTGGGGCGGGTGTCGTTGCGGTGGGAGGCAAAGGCGTTATTGGTTGTTCGCTCTTCGCGCTGGATGTTCGCGGTCCCTCTGTAGCTCGTGTCGTGTGACGGCCGCTGGTGAGTTCGTCGCGGAGGTGGCGGTCTCGGGCGTGAGTCGGGCCGGGAAGGGGGTATGTTCATCCCGGACTATGGAGAGCACGGTGGGGCACGCCGGATTTCGACCGTGAGCCACCGAAATGCTCGACAGGACGGGGGTACCTACCTGCCGCCCGCTGTCGGGAGGCAAGCGCGAATTCTTGGTGGCACAGACGCTTTCGGATGGACGAACGCGGTGGAACCGCTCGGTGAACGCGTGGTGTGACCGCCGTCTCGTTCACCGAACCGGCATCGCCGCGACACTTCGAGGTTGCTCCCGCGCAGTGTCGAGCTGGCTTCATCATCGATATGACTATTTCGTCCGTGTTGACAGCCCCGGCTCGACCGACGGACTCAGGCGAGGAACGGTCGCGCTATTCGTTGGTGGTCTCCGCCGACGCCGAGCATCGCGTGGCCGCGCAGTGCCTGCGTTACGGCGTGTTCGCCAACGAGCCGGGCTTCCGGATCCCGGACACCGGCAACGGACTCGACGCCGACCGATTCGACGAGCACTGCGATCACCTGCTCGTCCGTGACGACGCCAGTGGCGAGTTCGTCGGCTGTTACCGGATGCTGCCGCCGGACAAAGTGGCGGCCGCGGGCGGGTACTACACGGCGACGGAATTCGATCTCGCCCAGCTGGATCCGGTGGGCATGCGGATCGTGGAGATGGGCCGCGCGTGTGTGGTGCCCGATCACCGCAACGGTTCGGTGCTGACGCTCATGTGGGCGGGCATCCTGCACTACATCCAGCTCACCAGCTACGACTGGGTGATGGGCTGCGTGTCGGTGCCGATGCAGGACACCCCGACCGAACCGCCCGGCGTGAACGTGCGCGGCGTGCGCGACATGCTGCTCGGCAGACACGCCTCCGACCCGGAGCGACGGGTGCGCCCTATTCGCCCTGTGACCGTCGACGGCAAGACTCTGGACGAACTGGAACCGCCGTCGCGCCCGAAGCTGCCTCCACTGGTGCGTGGCTATCTACGCCTCGGCGCCGAGATCTGCGGCGAACCCGCGCATGATCCCGATTTCGCGGTCGCCGACTTCGTCGCACTGCTCGGCCTGGACACCATCAATACCCGCTACCTCAACCGGTTACGCGACGCCGCCGCCACCTTCGACGGGGGACGGTGAGGACCGTGGTCTTCGACGCTCCGCCCGCGCAGGCCGCCGCACACGCGTGGATGCCGTCGAGCCCCTGCGGGCCCGGCTGCATCGAGCCGATCGACCAGGTCGGCATCCGTAGGGTGGCCGCGAGGCTGGTCGGAGTCGCCGGAGTGCTGGTCAGCTTCCCGGCCGCGCACGTCGTGACTCCGCGCGGCAAGCGCGAACTGCTGCAGCGCCGATACGCGCGCATGCTGCTGGGCTGCCTCGGTATGCGATTGCGGATCGTCGACAACCGGGCCGTGGACGAGCATGGCGTCGACGACGAGGGTGGCGCCACACTTGCGCGGGGACGCTTCGGGGTGCCCGGCCGCGGGGTCCTGATCGTCACAGGACACATCAGCTGGACCGACATTGTCGTACTGGCGTCGGTGCAGCCGCTCGGGTTCGTTGCGCGCGCGGACATGGTGGACTGGCCGTTGCTCGGTGGGCTCGCGAAGCTGATGCGAGTGGTCCCGATCGAGCGTGAACGCCTGCGGGCGCTCCCCGACGTGGTAGCCGCGATCGGCGCGCGGCTGGCCGCCGGTGAACGGATCGGCGTGTTCCCCGAAGGCACCACGTGGTGCGGCCGCGCCTACGGAACCATGCGGCCCGCGTTGTTCCAGGCGGCGGTGGATACCGGAACACCGGTGCAACCGGTGCGGTTGCGATATCTGGACCGGCATGGCGCGCCGTGCACGGTGCCCGGGTTCGTCGGCGTCGACACCTTCGTCTCGTCCGCGCGCCGGGTGTTGCGTTCGCGCGGGATGATCGCCGAAGTGGTGCTCGAACCCACGCAGTATCCGGGCACGGATCGGCGCCACCTCGCCCGCCGCTGCGAGGCCGCCGTGCGCGGCACCGAGCGGTCGCGGCACGACGCGCTGGACGCCGCAGTGTGGATCGAGGCGGCGAACACCCGAGTTCAGGATCCGTCGCTCGCGGCGGATGCACCGAAGGTGCGGAGGCCGCGTCTTCGCCCTACGCTGCGCGGTCGTCGGAACTCCGGCGACACAAACGCAACCGGCTGGCCGACAAATCGGCCAGCCGGTTCAGCGCGCTATAAGGCCGAGCCCAAAGCCTGAGCGAGCGGCAGAATCCGATCGAAGTCGTGGGCAGTGGGCCAGCTGCGGAAGCTTAGACGATCGCGTCCTCGTCAACCGCTGTTCTTCGGAGCTGTCGAAGTCGAGATCGGATGCCGGTGCGCACCGTCGGGTGATCCCGGCAGCCGCTCAGAACGCGCTTCCGCTGAACGGCAGGGGGAACAACCCGTTCCACCCGTTGCCGCCCCGATTCCAGTTGCCGTTGCCGTTCCAGTCGTCGTTGCGTCCGCGGTTCCAGTCGTCGTTGCGTCCGCGGTTCCAGTCGTTGCGTCCGCGGTTCCAGTCGTTGCGTCCGCGGTTCCAGTCGTCGTTGCGCCTGCGGTTCCAGTTGTCGTGCCCGTGCCCACCGTTGCCAGGACGATCATGGACCAACTCGATCTGATCGGCAGGCTCGAGCACCACCGCGTCGGCGAGCGCGGGCACCGCGAGGGCGGTGATCGGCATCAGGGCAAGCGCGGAGGTGACCGCAACGCGTGCGACCGCTCGCCGGGTACGTCCGTGATGGTGCGTGTCTGGGTTCATCGGGAACTTCCTCACTCGATAACGTCGTCCGGTCGGTGACCCGCCGGTAGTCCGGCCCGATATCTGTTCCACTCACGCGCCGGAGGAATCCAATACGTCCGCCAGCGTACCGTTGTCTAACGGTACATTCAATAGGTAACCAAAGCTGGTCGCTGTTCCTGGCTACCGGTTTCCCGGTGTCATGGAAACTTCCCAGAAATCGGCGTAGCGGCCGCCGTGGCGCAGCAGCTCGTCATGGCTGCCTTCCTCGACGATCCGGCCGCCGTCCAGGAAGACGACGCGGTCGGCGCGTCGGATGGTCCGCATCCGGTGCGCCACCATCACTACCGTCCGGCCCGTCATCAGGTGCTCGACACCCTCGTGGATGGCCGCCTCGTTCACCGGGTCCAGTGCGGAGGTCACCTCGTCCAGCAGCACGATGGGAGCATTTTTCAAGAGTGCTCGCGCGATCGAGACGCGCTGGCGCTCACCACCGGACAGGAGTGCGCCGCCCTCGCCGACGTTCGTCGCCCATCCGCCGGGCAATCGCTCGATCACTTCGTCCAACTGCGCCGCGGTCGCTGCCGCCCGTACTTCGGCTTCGCTGGCGTCGGGACGGCCGAGACGAATGTTTTCCTCGATGGTGCCGTCGAAGAGATAGACCTTCTGGAAGACGATGGCGATCTGCGCCATCAACACCTCGGTGCTGATCGCGCGCACGTCCACACCCCCAACGCGCACCACGCCCTCGTCCACGTCGTAGAACCGCGCGAGCAGCTGAAGCAGTGTGCTCTTACCCGCACCCGACGGTCCGACAACGGCAAGCCGCTGCCCCGCCGGCACGGTCAATGACAGGTTATCGATCACCGTGCGGCCGTCCTGCCGGAAGGCTACAGACTCGAACTCCAGGTCGCGATGTACCGGCTGTATCGGTTCCCGGGCCTCCGGCAGCGGCTCGGTGCTCAACACCGTGTCCAGTCTCGTCAGCTCGGAACGTGCGCCGCGCAGGTTGCCGCTCATATCCGCCAGCGACAGCAGCGGGTCGGCGCAGCGGGCGGCCAGCACCAGGATCGCCAAAATCTCTGCCGCACCGACCTTCCCGCCGAGCGCGAGATAGGTGCCCAGGATCAACAACACGGTGAACATCGTCTGCACCGTAAGCGTCAAGCCCAATACGCCGGGCAGCGCCGACAGCGTCGAACGGCGGGACGCGCGCTGGAGTTCACGCAGCGAGTCGTCGAGCAACCGGAAGCGTTCAACAGTCCGACGCCCTGCGCGCAGCACCGGCTGGGCCTGGAGATACTCGATGACTCGCCCGGTGGCCTCATGGCCTCGTTCGGCACTCTCCGCATCGTTGGCGGCCATCGAGCGTCCCGCCCAGATCTGGATAGCCGCGACGATCGGTGCGGCAGCCAACGCGGCCAGCCCCATGTGCCAATTGAAGGCAAGCATCACGACAACGATCGTCAGTGGAGTCACGGCGGCGGAGATGAACGGTGCAAGCAGATGCGCGATCACGCTCATTGCCTCCAGTACGCCGCGGCTGGCCAGGACGGATACCTCCCCAACGCGACCGGCGCTGTGCCAGCCGAGGGGTAATCGGGCAAGATGATCGCCGAGTCGGTGATACATACCCCGCAACAGCGTGGTGCCGACACGGAAACCGGACAGATCGCTGATATAGCGCAGCACCGCGTAGACCGCAACGGCGGTCCCGAATGCGACCAGCCAAGCCCGCGCATCTACGGGTGTGCTCCCGAACAATGCCCGCAGCACTGGAACCAGCAATGTGTAGGACAATCCTTCGACTATCGCGGTCGTCGTCATCAGGGCCACGGTGCGACGCACCGGCTGGGCGTACTCGTGTCCCAGCACGCGCAGCAGCATTCGAATCATCGGGACTCGTCTCCTCGAAGTACGTCATCGATTTCGTCGGCGATCGCCGTTCGGTGCGATTGCCAGAACGCGGCGAACTTTCCGTTCTGTGCCAGCAGCTCGGCGGGCCTACCGCGCTCGACGATTGCCCCGTTCTCCAGCATCACGACGGTGTCGGCGTCGGCGACCGTTTCCCAGCGATGGGCGATGACCAGAATCGTCCGATCGCCCCCCAGCGTCCCCAGAGCCCGGCGCACTGCCTGTTCGGTCTGCGGGTCAGCGAAGGAGGTCGCCTCGTCGAGCACCAGAACGGGCGTGGCGGCGAGCAGTGCGCGGGCGAGCGAGATCCGTTGTGCCTCACCGCCTGATAGTCCGGCGTCGGCACCGAGGATCGTCTCGTATCCGCGCGGCAGCTCGAGAATTCGATCATGAATATCGGCCAGCCGGGCGGCGCGAACCACGTCGTCGAGGTCGGCATGCGGTACCGCCAGCGCGATATTGTCCGCGACGGACGCGCGTAGCAGGCGAACATCCTGGAAGACGAAGGAGACCATCCGGTAGAGCTCACTGGTGCCGAGCTCGCGCAGATCGACTCCGCCCAGGACGATCGAACCGTGGGTAGGGTCGAAGAACCGCGGCAACAGCTGAACCAGTGTGGACTTCCCGCTTCCCGACGGCCCGACGATCGCGGTGGTCGTTCCCTGCTCGAGCACCAGGTCGATCCCGCGTAGCACCTCGTGATCAGCGTCGTAACCGAATCGGACGTCATGCAGTTCCACTCGGTGCCCCCGTGGTGCGACCGGGTGCGCAGGCTCTGGGAGCGACGGCACGGCTAGCACGTCCCCGACCCGGCCGACTGCGCGCCGGGCGGCCTGCAGATCGTCGAATCCGTGGCCGAGGGCCGCTACTGGAGCGGTCAGACCCAGTCCGAGCAGCAGGAACGGCAGCAGGTCGGCTGGTGCCATGGAACCGGTCGTGATCAGAGCCGAACCGCCGATCAGCACGACCAGCAGCACGAACGGCGGCGACAGCGCCAGTTGCATCCCCGCGGCGATCCCGGCGAGACCGCGCACCATCCGGTAAAAGCTGCTGACGAACTCGTCTACGGCTGTAAGGAATTCGCGGTGCGCGCGCCCGGATCCGCCGAACGCCTTGACCACCGAGATACCCTGCACGAACTCGACGACTGAACTCGCGATCCGGCCCATGGCACCGTCGAACTCCTCCTGCTCACGCAACCGGGTCGGGGTCATCATGAGCGGGACCAGCGCCACAGCCAGCACCACTGGTATCAGCGTGATCAACGTGAGCCGCCAGTCGACGGTGAACAAGTAGCTCAGCGACACCAGCGGCACCACGAATGCGGAGACGAGTTCGCCGGGGGCGTGGGCGATGAACGGGTGCACGGCACTCACATCCTCTCCCACTACCTTCGCCAGCTCACCGGTTCGGCGCCGGGAGAACCACCCGATCGGCACCCGCCCCAGCCGTGCGGTGAGTTGCCGACGAAACGACAGTTGCACCTGGCCGTCGAGAAGATGCCCGATTCCGGAGGACGCGGCCGTGAACAGGAGTCGGACGAACAAGCCGACCGCACCCGCGATCACGACGATCCAGACATGACCGTGATCGATCGGGTTGGGCGACAACAGAGCTCGACCCAACGCGACAACTGCCAGCAGCGGCGCCAACCCCGCGACAGCGCCGACGACCTGCAGGAGCACCACGGCGGCGAAACCCCCTAGGTGCGGGCGCAGCAGCCCTGCCATGCTCGGTCCCGCCGCGGAGTCGGCATCCGATGATGGTGGGGCCTGCTCCCTCGCCTCGGCAACATCAGTAGTGGTCATCGCGCCGGTGCCCCCGAGCGCTCCAGCAGATGGCTGCGCAGGTGGGCGAGTATCTCGGCGCGTGCGGGCCGGGCCGCGGGGACCAATCCCGGCATGCTCAGGAAAGCGTGCGTCGCTTCCGGGTATCGCGTCAGCGTCACTTCGACTCCCGCCTGTCGCAGGCGGTCGGCATAGGCCGGAGCCTGATCTTCCAGCGGGTCGAGACCCGCGGCTTGGATGAGGGTCGGAGCGAGCCCCGCGATGTTTTCGCTCTGCAACGGTGAAATCGCACGGGCGTCGAAGGATTCGGGCAGCGCGATGCGCTGCACCGCGCGGCAATTGGCCGGCGACGCGGTCGGACTGTCCGCGTTCTCGGTGAACGAGGGGTATCGGAACGTGCGGTCGGTCCAGTCGAGCTGCGGATTGATCAGTACCTGGGTGCGCACTGGTAGTCCGAGTCGAGCTGCCTTGATCGCGGTGAGAGCCGCGAGCGAGGCTCCCGCGCTGGCACCGAGCAGGGCGATCCGCGTGGCATCAGCCCCCCACTCATCGGTTTGCTCGGCGAGGCAGGGTACGGCATCGTAGGCGTCCTCGACGGGTGCGGGCACGGGGTGCTCGGGCGCCAGCCGATAGTCGACCGAGGCGACAACTGCCGGACAGTTGGCCGCCAGGTGACTGAGGAGCCAGTCGTCCTGGTCAGGGACGCCGGTGATGAATCCGCCGCCGTGGAACGCGACGATCAGCGGCAGCGCCGAACCTCCCCGCTCAGGCCGGTACACGCGGACATTCAGCCGACGCCCAGGGAGATCGAGTGCGTATGTAGCGATTCGTGCGCCACGATCGGGCCTGCCGGTGATGAGCCCGCCCAGCACGGACCGGCGCTTGCGCTCCTGTGCTTCGCGGATTTCGATGACCTGATCCGGGGTGATCGAATCCCAGTCCACCTCGGGCGTGAGTGCGGCCAGGATCCGCATTCGAAATGGAACTTTTCCTCGCATGATGTGCCCTCCGGGCTCGTCGTAGTGCTCTTTGTCGACCGCTGTGTTCCGGCGGCTTACCGGTGCCCTCGCAGGGACAACCGTCGGTGCGCTTCCGGAAACATGCGGTCCGGCACGGTCTCCGGTGGTGTGGATCCGGCACGGTCATGTCGGGTGTACGGAAATGCTTCCAAGTCGGAATCCATGATCACGCCGTCGATTGTTCCGGCGGCCAGGCGTGCTTCGCTTCCGCCGACGGATGACACCGTCTACGTGAATACGCGTACGACAATCCTGCTCGGCTGCGTCGGTCGTCGTAGCCGAGCACGCGTCCGAGCGACCGTCGGCTGTCTGGATGAACGCTTCCTATTCATCGAGCGCAGTACATCGTGCTCACAGCTGTCGATTCTGCTGGGAACGGACCAACCGCTCATCGCTATGGGGTGATATCGCACAGCCCGGTCTGGTAGGCGATCACGACCAGCTGCGCACGGTCGCGTGCACCCAGTTTCACCATCGCGCGGCTGACATGCGTGCGCGCGGTGGCCGGACTGAGGAACAACGCGGCACCGATCTCGCCGTTGCTCATTCCCTGCCCTACCAGTGCAAGTACCTCGCGTTCACGGTCGGTCAGCACTGCGAGCCGATCCTCGGCGGACTTGGCAGCCCTGCGCTGCGCGGTGAATTGACTGATGAGACGGCGCGTGATCCGGGGTGCGAGCAGCGCGTCACCGGCGGCGATCACTCGGATCGCGTGCAAGAGTTCTGCCGGGCCCGCGTCCTTGAGCAGGAATCCGCTCGCGCCCGCCTGTAATGCCTCGAAGACGTTCTCGTCGGTGTCGTAGGTGGTGAGGATAAGGACCTTGACCTGCTCCAATCCGTGTGCCTCTGCGATCTGGCCGGTGGCGCGTATCCCATCCAGCCGTGGCATGCGGATGTCCATGAGGACAACATCGGGGTGGGTGGCGCGGGCAAGTTCGACAGCTTCTGCGCCATTGGTGGCTTCACCGACCACCGTAATGTCGTCTTCCAGGTCGAGCAGAACTTTGAAGCCGGATCGGACCAGACGTTCATCGTCGGCGAGCAGCACCTTGATCGGCAGTGGGGAGTTCACCAACGCGATCCCACCGGAAGGAGGGGCAGACGGGCAATGACCTCGAACCCACCCTCGGGACGCGCCTTCGCGTCGAGGTCACCGCCGAGCAGTTGACAACGTTCGCGCATTCCGACGATCCCGTGGCCGGATGGGGGAGAGCTGCCGGTGCGAGCCGGAGCGTGCGTGGGGTCGCGGCGGCCCTCGTCGACCACCCGTATCAGCAGGGCATCGATACTGGGTTCGAGCGCCACCGTCACCCGGGTCGTGCCGACGTGGCGGATCACGTTGGTGATCGATTCCTGCACGATGCGGTACGCGGCGCTGCCTATCGCGCTCGGTACCGGTGTCACCGGCGAGGTCTGCTCGAAACAGATGTCGAGGCCGGCATCGCGAGCCTTGGCGATGAGTTCATCGATCTGGCCGCCACCTGGGTAGGGTTCGCGCTCATCGCCGTCGCGCAGGACACCGAGGATGGCACGCATCTCGCGCAGTGCTCGCGAACTGGTTTGCTCGATGGTGTGCAATGCTTCGCGGGCCTGTTCCGGTCGCTTGTCGAGCACATGTGCGGTGACACCGGACTGCACGTTGATGATGGCGATCGCGTGGGCGACGGTGTCGTGGACTTCGCGGGCGATCCGCAGCCGTTCGGCGTCGACCCGAGCCCTGGCCTCCCCGTCACGGGACCGTTCCGCCAGTTCTGCGCGCTCTTGCGCATCGATGGCGATGACCCGGCGGGATCGGACGGACTCGCCGAGTGTCGTGCTGATCACCGACGCGCCGATTCGGAAGAACACCCAGCCGATTGCCACGAGCGGCTCGATATCCGCCGCGGCGATCAGCCAGCCGACGGCAAGGACCGCGGTGCCGACACCGGCGATCATCAGCGATCGGCGCCCGTCGCCGTAGGCCGCCAGTGTGTACAGGGCGACGAAGAGTCCGAGGTAGGAAAGCCGGTCGGGGAAGTCGAGACCGAAATAGATCAGACTGGCCGACGCGGTGATCGTGAACACCAGGACCGGCCGCCGGCGGCGGGCGACGATGGCCACACCACTCACGATCAAGAGGACATATCCGAACGCCGACACCGGCCTCGGGACCGGCTCGAGCGGCACCGGGATCGCGGCACTCTGAATCTGGATCGCGGTGACGAACAGCGCCAGCAAAACATCCGAGACCCAGGCGGGCTGACGCGAGAACCAGGCAGACAGCTGCCGCGACACCGCCGTCAGATCCATGCCGTGACAGTACGGCATCCGCGGAGGCGTACGCGTCCGCTCGGAGGCGCGATCGGCTACGACGACCGACGCAGCCCAGCGCAAATTTCGTACGCGTATTCACGTAGCCGGCGACACGCGCCGCCGGAAGCCCACTCGCTTGGTCGGCGCGCCGATCGACGTCATCAAAAGTCTTCATCGGAACTGGTCAGCCACGTATCGACGACGGAGCAACCCTGCACGGCGTAGCTGGTGCGCCGAGGGCCCCGTACTCCTTGACGATCGTCGAGTCCGCCGCCTACCGGTGTAGCAGGGTGGACTCGAGCAGGAGTCCGAGCGATGGTGTCAGCGCTTGTAGCGCTGGCCTTCTGCGAGCTGTTCGGTGATCTTGTCGCCGCCGATGCGGCGTTGGACGGAGGCGGCCAGGCTGGGGGCGGCGCCGCCGACCAAGGCGACCAGGCGCAGGCTGAGCGGGGCCACGTCCACCTCGGCGAGGTTGTTTTCGATGGCTCGTACGGTTGCGCGCGCCACATCCTGCGGCGAGCGGGTACCGATCCCGCGGGGCAGCGTCGCGCCGGAGTCCGCGAACATGCCTGCGTCCCTGATGTAGCCGGGGAACACTGTCGAGACACCGACCTGGTGGGGCCGCATGTCCTCGCGGAGCGCGAGGGCGAATCCGCGCATGCCGAACTTGGTGGCGTTGTAGAGGGATGCCTGCCCGGAAGCGGTCTTTCCGGACAGCGAGGATATGAAGGCCAGGTGCCCGCGGCGCCGGGCTGCCATGCGTTGCCCCGCCAGCTTCGCCATCACGATAGGCGCGCGGAGATTGACGTCGAGCGCGCGGTCGATTTCGTCGATGGAATAGTCGGCCAGCAGGCCCGTCGCCGGCAGTGCGGCGTTCGCGACGAGCACGTCGATGTCGCCGATCGTGTTCAGAAGTTCCTCGATCCCTGCCCGGTCGGTCAGGTCAGCAGGTACGGCCCGGCCGCCTAGTTTCTCGGCCAGCGGCTCGAGCATATCCGTACGTCGCCCGGTAAGGACCATGTCGCCGCCGCGGGCGGCCAGCGCCAGCGCCAGCGCCTGCCCGATCCCACCGGTCGCTCCTGTCAACAACACCTTCGCGCCGCGCAGATCCATGTCACATACTCCTATCTCGCGTGTTCTGCATGCAGATCTCATGCGGCTACCACAGCCGAAGGAGGAACGCGAGGGTCGTGGGGGTAGATGCCTACGGTGGCGCCTGGGGTGAAAAACCACCCGACAACGCCGCGCACCTCGATGTGGCAGTGGCTGCGCATGACCCCATCCTCACGTGCATCACGGCCGCCGGTCTTGTACGAATGTTCCGTGACTCGCCCACGCGATGTCGTATTCGGCCAGCCCCGGATCACTGGCCAGTCTCGCCGGAGTCGTTCCGGTAAACGCCAGGACGTCTCGGTGGAAGTGAGACTGGTCGACGTAACCACCCTCAGCCGCGACCCGGGCCGCACTTTCGCCCGTGGCCAAGCGGCGCGCGGCATGGTCGAAGCGGACCAGCCTCGCAGCGCGTTTGGGTGGCACACCGATCTGCGACCGGAACCGCGACCACAGACGCTTGCGGCTCCAACCGACCTCGACTGCCAGATCCTCGACCCGGACGCTGCCGCCGCTGACGATGATCCGGTCCCACACCCAGGCCACCTCTGGGTCCACAGGTGGTCCCGTCTCGTGCCGGCGGGCGAACAATGCGTCTGTCAACGCGAAACGGTCTCCCCACGAGGGAGCATCACCAAGCTGCTGGCGGATCCGTGCGGCATCCGGGCCCCACAGGTCCTCGACGGCGACCACGGCGCAGTCCAGCTCCGCTGGGGAGACACCCAGCACGGCGTGCGCGACCACCGGAGACACGCGCACCTCCAGGCACTTGATGTTCTCGCTTCGCATACGAATCGCGCCGAGCCCGAGCCCGGCGACGAGACTTCCCCGTTGCTGCCACCCGGTCGCGTCGTCTACGACGAGTGAGCCGTCACCGAACTGTAGAACCACTGTGAAGGCCGGGTGCGGGACCACCAGCCCATCGACCGGGCCCGCGCTCCGATCACTGAACCCAGCCATGCTGACACCGGCCACCCGGCTTGGCCGCGACGGTCGCGCGATATCCCACACAGCCGCGACGTCACACTCGTGCACGGTGGGTCGCATCGCCCCATGGTATGAGCCGAAGATCGTCCCATGCGCGCGTACTCAATCGCGGCGGATCCAGCGTTCAGCGGCGCGGGCTCCGGGAATACCCGAAGGCCGTCAGCGGGTTGCGGATCGTAGGTAAATCGTAGACAGCAGCGGGGACCCACAAGATGTGCAGGTCAACGCTGGGATAGGCTTTGTTGGTCATGAAGTCGGCTTTTTCGGGTCCGGTCAACGGTGCGGCGCCCCAGACGGTCTACCTCGATCATGCGGCGACCACACCGATGCTGCCTGCCGCCATCGAGGCGATGACGGCTGCCATGAGCATGGCGGGCAACGCGTCCTCGCTGCACGGATCCGGGCGCGCCGCTCGACGGTTGCTGGAGGAGGCGCGCGAGTCGATCGCTGCCGACTTGGGCGCCCGTCCCTCGGAGGTCGTGTTCACCTCCGGCGGCACCGAGAGCGACAATCTGGCGGTCAAGGGCATCTTCTGGGCGCGCCGCGACGCCGAGCCGCGCAGGAACCGGATCATCGTCGGCTCGGTCGAGCACCACGCGGTGCTCGACGCGGTGGAGTGGCTGCAGCAGCACGAGGGCGCCGAGGTGACGTGGCTGCCGGTGGACGCAGAGGGCGTGGTCGCGCCGGGCGCGCTGCGCGCCGCGCTGGCCGAGGACCCGGGTGACGTCGCGCTTGTCACCGTCATGTGGGCGAACAACGAGGTCGGCACCATTCAGCCGATCGGTGAACTAGCAGCTGTGGCACAGGAATTCGGCGTGCCGATGCACAGCGACGCGGTGCAGGCCGCGGCGCAGCTGCCGATCGATTTCGGCGCCGGTGGTCTTTCCGCGGCGAGCTTCGCCGGACACAAGGTCGGTGGTCCGCACGGTGTCGGCGTGCTGCTGCTCGGCAGACAGGTGCCGTGTGTGCCGCTGCTACACGGTGGCGGGCACGAGCGCGATCTGCGGTCCGGTACCGCGGACACGGCGGCCGCCGTCGGACTCGCCACCGCGCTGCACCAGACCAGGATCGAATTGCCCGCGCGCACAGCCGAATTGACCGTGTTGCGAGACGCCATGATCGAGGGCATCCACACGACAGTGCCGGACCCGGTGCTCAACGGACCGATCGGCGACCGGCGCCTGCCCGGCAACGCGCATTTCACGTTCCCGGGCTGCGAAGGCGATTCGCTGCTGATGCTGCTGGACGCGGCGGGCATCGAGTGCTCGACCGGTTCGGCGTGCACCGCAGGGGTCGCCACGCCGAGCCACGTGCTCATCGCCATGGGTATCGAACCGTGGCAGGCGCGCGGATCACTGCGATTCTCGTTGGGGCACACCTCGACCCGTGCCGACGTGGACGCGTTATTGGAAGTGCTGCCGCAGGTGGTGGAGCGGGCCAGGGCCGCGGGCCTGGCCGGTGCGAAGGGAGGTGTTTGATGCGGGTACTCGCCGCGATGAGCGGTGGTGTGGATTCGGCCGTGGCGGCGGCACGTGCCGTCGACGCCGGTCACGAGGTGGTCGGCGTACATCTGGCGCTGTCCGCCACACCGGGTACGCTGCGCACCGGGTCGCGCGGCTGCTGTTCGAAGGAGGACGCCGGTGACGCCAGGCGTGCCGCTGACGTGCTCGGAATCCCTTTCTATGTCTGGGATTTCGCCGACCGCTTCAAGGAAGACGTCATCGACGATTTCGTCGCCGCCTACGCGGCAGGCGAGACGCCCAACCCGTGCCTGCGCTGCAACGAGAAGATCAAGTTCTCCGCGCTGGCGGATCGCGCGGTCGCGCTCGGCTTCGACGCGGTGGTCACCGGTCACTACGCGCGGCTCGAGGACGGCGTGCTGCGCCGCGCCGTCGACGCGGACAAGGACCAGTCCTACGTGCTCGCGGTGCTGACCGCGCAGCAGCTTTCCCGTGCGATGTTCCCGGTGGGAGACACCCCCAAGCCGCGCATTCGCGAAGAGGCCGCCGAGCGCGGGCTCGCCGTCGCGAACAAGCCGGACAGCCACGATATCTGCTTCATTCCCTCCGGCGACACCCGCGCCTTCCTCGGCGCGAAGATCGGTATCCGGCCCGGTGCGGTCGTCGACGCCGCCGGTCAGGAGTTGGCGAGGCACGACGGAGTGCACGGGTTCACCATCGGCCAGCGCAAGGGCCTGGGGTTGCCGGGTCCCGCCGCCGACGGCAAGCCCCGATATGTGACCGCCATCGATCCCGACTCCGGTACGGTCCGCGTCGGTTCGGCCGAGGACCTGCGGGTATTGGTGGTCGAGGCGGATCGCGCGATCTGGACTTCGGATACCGCGCCGGACGGGCCGATCGAATGTGTCGCGCAGGTTCGCGCACACGGCGGCACCGCACCCGCGGTCGCCGAAGCGGTGGGCGACGGGCTGGTGGTGCGGCTGCGCGAGCCGCTGACCGGCGTCGCGCGCGGCCAGGCCGTGGTGCTCTACCGTCCGGATCCGCAGGGTGACGAGGTGATCGGCAGCGGAACCATCACGGGCACCGCGCGCGCGGCCGTCACGAGCGATGCGGGGTCAGAAGCGGCGCGGTGAGGCGGGGCCGGGCTTCCGCCGCGGGATGAGGAACGGAATCGCCGGTGTGCCCGCGTGCTCGATGCTGGTGGGATCCGGCAACGGAGGATCGAACGGACGGGAGTGACGGTGTTCGAGACCGGTACGGATGACGTGGCACACAACGGCGAGACGGACGTGGTGACCGAGCCCGCGCGCATCCGCGGCGGAATCGCGACCGGGGTCGGCTCCTGGCCCGGTGTCGATCCGCGCGAGGCCGCCGCGACGATCGTCGGCGAACTCGGCGACCTGCCACACCTGGTGGAGCTACCGAATCGTGGTGCGGGCGCGGACCTGATCGGCCGTGTCTCAGCACTCCTGGTCGACCTGCGTTTCGACACCACGACCAGGGGCTACCGGCTAGCGCCCCGGCCGGGAGCGGTCTCGCGGCGCGCCCACGATCTGCTGCGCGCGGACCTGGACGCGCTCGAAGAAGCGTGGGAGAGCGCCGGTCTGTCCGGCAGCGGCCAGGTGATCAAGGTGCAGGTGGCGGGGCCGCTGACCTTGGCCGCGCAGGTGGAGTTGCCCGGAGGGCATCGCGTGCTCACCGATTCCGGTGCGGTACGCGACCTTTCGGAATCCCTGGTCGAGGGGCTGGCCCAGCATGTCGCCGAGGTGCGCAAACGGCTCGGCGCGCAGGTCGTGCTGCAATTGGACGAACCGTCGCTGCCCGCGGTGCTGGACGGCTCGCTGCGCGGTGTGAGCGTACTGAACACCGTGCGCGCCCTGCCCGAGCCCGAGGCGCTCGCCGTCCTGGACTCGGTGATCACCGGCCAACCGGCGCCGGTGCTGGTACACAGCTGCGCCGAGCTGCCCGCGTTGGCTCTGCTGCGGCGCAGCGCCGCCGCCGCGGTCGGCTTCGACCTGGCCACGATCGGTACCCGCGAGCTCGACGAGATCGGTGAAATCCTGGAAGCGGGAAAGCAGCTGGTGCTCGGCGTCGTCCCGACCGTCGCACCGGCCACCTCGGTCACGTGGCGCGACGTCGCCGAGCCGGGCGTCCGGCTGGTCGATCGGCTCGGCTTCGGCCGCAGGACGCTGGCGGAACGGGTCGCGGTCAGTCCCGTCTGCGGTTTGGCCGGTGCTGGGCTGGAGTGGAGTCGCAGGGCCCTGCGCCTGGTCGATGAGGTCGCGCGAGCGTATGCCGAAGAACCAGAAGAGCTTTCACTCTCCTGACCTCCGGCGTCCGGATTCGCGCCTGGGAGCAGTGCGCGAGGCCGCCGCTTCGTAAGCGGCATTCTTACGTGTGGACGGCCGAGCGACCGGCTACCGAGTGACCGGGATGCCGGGGCCGCTCGACCAACACGCCGCGCCGGCGGACGTTTCCATTCGTCACCACGTTGCGAGGCGTCCGGGCTCGGTCGCTGGACGGCCCGCCGTCGCTGCGTGGGGAAAGGGACCGGCCGGAATCCATGCTGTCGAGTGCGGCGACGTGCGCGAACGCGGCGGTGTGCTGTCGGTGGCCTCCGCTAATGTGCGATGCGTGGACAGCGACGGCGACAGCGCGGCGGCCCCGGCGACGGCAGAGCAGCGGGTGGAGTGGCAGCAGCTCGCGGACGAGGTGCGCGAGCACCAGTTCCGCTACTACGTGCGGGATGCGCCGATCATCTCCGACGGCGAGTTCGACGCGTTGTTGCGGCGGTTGCAGGCCATGGAGGAGCAGCATCCCGACCTGCTCACTCCGGATTCGCCGACCCAGCTCGTCGGCGGCGGATTCGCTACCGATTTCACCGCGGTCGACCACCTCGAGCGGATGCTCTCGCTGGACAACGTTTTCGACGTCGATGAGCTGCGCGCCTGGGCGAGCAGGGTGGAGGCGGAGACCGGGCCGGACTTGCACTATCTGTGTGAGGTGAAGATCGACGGTGTAGCGCTGAATCTCGTCTACCAGAACGGGCGCCTGGTCCGCGGCGCCACCCGCGGCGACGGGCGCACCGGCGAGGACGTCACGCTCAATGCCCGCACCATCGACGACATTCCCGGCGAGCTGGCGTCCAGCGACGAGTTCCCGATCCCGGACCTGCTCGAGGTCCGCGGCGAGGTGTACTTCAGACTGGAGGACTTCGAGACCCTCAACGCAGCAATAGTGGCCGAGGGCAAGCCGCCATACGCCAATCCGCGCAACACCGCGGCCGGTTCGCTGCGGCAGAAGGACCCGTCGGTCACCGCACGACGCAGGCTACGAATGATCTGTCACGGCTTCGGCCGCATCGAGGGCTACACTCTCACCTCGCAATACGAGGCGTACCGCGCACTCGCGGCATGGGGTCTGCCGGTGTCCGAGCACACCAGGCGGGTGCAGGGCATCGACGCGGTGATCGAGCGGGTCGCCCACTGGGGCGAGCACCGGCACGACATCGAGCACGAGATCGACGGCCAGGTGATCAAGGTCGATGAGACGGCGCTGCAGCGCCGCCTCGGCTCCACCTCGCGCGCGCCGCGCTGGGCGATCGCCTACAAGTACCCGCCCGAGGAGGCGACAACCAAGCTGCTGAAGATCGAGGTGAACGTCGGCCGTACCGGCCGGGTCACCCCGTTCGCGGTGATGGAGCCGGTGTCCATCGCGGGATCCACGGTCGCGATGGCGACCCTGCACAACGCCGCGGAAGTGAAGCGCAAGGGTGTGCTGATCGGCGATACGGTCACCATCCGCAAGGCGGGCGACGTGATTCCCGAGGTGCTCGGCCCGGTGGTGGACGCGCGCCCGGACGACGCGCGCGAGTTCGTCATGCCGACGCACTGCCCCGAGTGCGGCACCGAACTGCGGCCGGAGAAGGAGGGCGATGCCGACATCCGCTGCCCGAACCAGCAGTTCTGTCCGGCGCAGTTGCGCGAGCGCGTGTTCCACGTGGCCGGGCGCGGCGCCTTCGACATCGAGGCGCTCGGTTACGAGGGCGCGATCGATCTGCTGAAGTCCGGCGCGATCGCCGACGAGGGCGACCTGTTCTCTCTCGACGCGGCGGCGCTGCTGACCACCTCGCTGTATGCCAACAAGAACGGCAGCCTCTCCGCCAATGGCAAACGGCTGCTGGACAACCTGGAAGCCGCTAAGGATCGGCCGCTGTGGCGGGTGCTGGTCGGGCTGTCCATCCGGCACGTCGGCCCCACCGCGGCGCGTGCGCTCGCCGCGGAGTTCGCCAGTCTGGACCGCATCCAAGAGGCGTCGGTCGAGGAGCTGGCCGCCGCCGACGGTGTGGGCCCGACCATTGCTGCCGCCGTGGCGGAATGGTTCACCGTCGACTGGCACCGCGCGGTGGTGGCGAAGTGGCGGGCCGCCGGTGTGCGGATGGAGGACGAGCGTGACGAGTCCATCGAGCGCAACCTGGAGGGCCTGTCCATCGTGGTGACCGGCTCGCTGCAGGGATTCACCCGCGACGGTGCCAAGGAAGCGATCTTGGTGCGCGGTGGCAAGGCCGCGAGTTCGGTGTTGAAGAAGACCGCGTTCGTGGTGATCGGTGATTCGCCGGGGTCCAAGGCCGCAAAGGCGGAGGAACTCGGGGTGCCGATCCTCGACGAGGAAGGCTTCCGGCTGCTGTTGGCAGGCGGACCCGACGCGGTGTCACCGGCTACCGCCGCCGAAGACGCCGACGCCGAGGGGTGAGCGCACCCCGCCGAGTGTGAGCAGCGCCGTGGTCCCGCTGCGCGTGCTGTTCGGCGCCGGTCGACAAAGCCTCAGCTGACCGTGACCGTCGCGCTCAACTGTCCTGGGATATCGAACCGTCCGCAGCGTCCGTCGCTCAAGTCGAGTTTCTGGGTCACCAGTTTGCCGCGGGAGTTCTTGAACGTCGCCTCGGCGGTCACATCCGCGGTCGGCGTCGAGCACACCTTCGATACCGGCGCCGACGGGTCGTAGCCGACCGTCCCTCCGCCCTGGCACGTGTTCGTGCTGTTGGCGAGAAACACCCGCGCGGTGCCCTCCGGACACGGCGCGTCGGCGACCGCCTCGGGCGCCACTGCCAACAACCCGAGCGCGAGCGCGGAGACAATGGAGCTTCGGACTACAAGACGACGAACCGGCAGTTTCATCGTTACCTATCCCATCGAGCGGCTACAGCAAATCCGGCCGCGAACGGCGTCCAGGCATGCTAACCCGCTCCCAGCACACTTGTCCTGGTGGTCGGGGCGGGCTACTCGGGAAACAGCAGATCATCCACAGCGAGCGTGGTATCGGCGTAGTGCACCGGGATGTAGTCGCCGGGCCGGTATTCCTTGCGCGTCCGGTACCCGGCAGGTGTCGGTTCGGTGTGCTCGTAGATCACAGTTCGGGTGACCACCCAGTACGCCGAGTATCCGGCCCGCCCATACAATTTCGCCTTCACGCCGAGGTCTTGCATAACTGTCTCGTCGGAGATTTCGATGACCAGGAGTACGTCGGACGGGTGCCACACTGCGAGCTTGGAGCCGATCGTTTCGACCTGGTCGGCATCGGCGCGCAGGACCCAGCAATCGGGATCGGGCAGAGACTGGGCGGTGGGTAGTGTCTCGCTGGTCACTTCGACACCTTCGGTCGGAAGCTTCCGCGCAATGCGGAATACGGCTCGGCCGTGCCAGGACCCGATTACCACCGGCCATACCTCCCCCTCGACGAGTTCGACACGATGGTCGAACGCGCCCGCCTCCCACGCGCGTAGGAACTCGCTGCGCGTCCAGCGGTAGGCGATCGAAGCCTCGGTCATGCGCTCAGGGTACCGTGCCGCCGAGCACCGAACCATTGTTCGCTTACCTGTTCTGCCAGGTAGCGGTCATGATCAGGTGCTGGCGTCGAGGAACGGTTCGCGCGTTGGCGAGTCGGTGTGAGTGGTTGAAGTGCGCGCCGCGTGGACGTCCGATCGTACGGAGTGTTCCCGGTACTACGGGCTGGTGTCGCCGGGCTGTGGTGGAGACGGAAGTATGGCGGGCATGCTGCGCAGTTTTCGTGTGACCAATCACAGATCGCTGGCCGAGGGGCAGGAGTTGCGGCTGACCAAGGGGAGCGGGCCGGTGGCCGTGCCGGTGACCGCGATCCACGGCGGCGCCGCGGCGGGCAAGACGAACCTGATCGATGCGCTCTCGCAGATGCGCGATGCGGTGCTGCACTCGGTTACCGGGTGGGATCCGTACGCCGGGCCGGTGCGAGCGCCTCATCTCGGATTCCCCGATCGGCCTTCGGAATTCGTGGCGGCGTTCGTCGCCGAGGGGGTGCCGTACACCTACGGGTTCCGGCTGGACAACGCCGACGTGGCGGCCGAATGGCTGCACACGCATCCGCGCTCGCGCAAGCGAATCGTGTTCGAGCGTATCGGGGAGCAGATCAAGATCGGCCCGATGTTCGAGGCCGCGCGGTACGGGATCGGCGCGCTGGTGCCGCTGGTTCGTCCGAACGCCTTGCTGCTCGGCCTCGCCGGGCAGATGTACTCCGACGCGCTCGTGCCCGCGTACCGCTGGTTCCAGTCGATGCTCGAAGTACAGCGCGGGCCCGCCGATCCGGACGCCATCGCACATCGGCTGGGCAGCCACGTCTCGCGCTCCCCGGAGAACGCGGCCCGCCTGCTGATGCTGCTGCGCACCGCCGAACTGGGCATCACCGACCTGCTGATCGCCGAGAACGATCCGATGTACGCCGACTACCTGCGCGATCTGGACGCCGACATCGCGGGAATCGGCAAACAGATCGACCTGTGCGCCGCCTCGCCCGGTTACGCCGACCAACTCCTGCAGGACAACGGCCTGATTGCCGTCCTGCTGGAGCGGGAGCTGACCAACCTGAAAGCCGCACGCGACGCCCTGTACGCGCGGATGGTCGCCCGGCGCGGTGTCGGCCTCGGCCTGGTGCACGACGGCATCGCCAACCCGTTCGACATTCGCGACGAATCCTCCGCGACGCTGTCGCTACTGCGAGTGCTGCCGACCATGCTCGACGCGCTGGACGCCGGCCGCGTGCTTGCCGTGGACGACATCGGCGCGCGCCTGCCCGCGGAGGAGACCGATCGGCTGATCCAGCTTTTCCAGAATCCGGAAACCAATTCCCGTGGCGCCCAACTGATCTTCACCACCGATAACCGCGCTCTGATCGACCGGGGCAACGGGCGGTCGCAGCGCACCCGCACCGCGGTCTGGCAGATCCGCCGCACCGGCAAGGGGACCAGCGAGCTCACGGCGGTGTAGCGCGCCCCTAGCATGGTGGACATGCTGGAGTTCGCCTCGCTGGTGATCTTGACCGCCGTGCTGGTTTCGCTGATCGTCTTCGCCATCCGTGGCCGCCATGGCTTCCGGTTTGCGGACCCGGAGAACGGAACGCTGCACGTCACCGGCGTGAGCCCACGCCCCGACGCACTAGGTGAGCAGTACGTGACGATCACCGGCAACCTCACCGGTCCTTCGGTTCCCGGCACTGTCGTTTACGGCCGCTTCGCCTGCGATACGAACTCTTGGCCGGAGATCGGCGATTTCTTTACCGTGGTCTATCCGCCGGGCAAACCCGACCGCTGGCAGATCTCCCAACCGGGCTGACGAGTCCGCTCGGGCGCAATCGTCTCGGTCGAATGGCCGTGCCGCCGTGAGTAAGCGTTCCGGTGGGTAGATCGTCCGGACGGTGATGTGATGTAGACCGTGTGATGGCCGGTGGCATCATGCGGGGTATGGATGTGAAGGACACCGGTGTAGTCGTGCGGACAGC
Source organism: Nocardia sp. NBC_00881 (assembly GCF_045207455.1). Lineage (NCBI taxonomy): Bacteria > Bacillati > Actinomycetota > Actinomycetes > Mycobacteriales > Nocardiaceae > Nocardia > Nocardia sp. NBC_00881. Next base: position 3,728,483 of record NZ_CP108798.1, on the reverse strand, counting down.
GCGGCCGGACGAGTACGACGCGGTCGGTGAGTTGACCGTGGAGGTCTATGTCGGTGCGGGCTATGTGCAGGCGGGCAGTTGGTACGCGGGCGAGTTGGCCGACACCGCCCGCCGCGCGGCGTCCGCGGAGATCCTCGTCGCCGCCCACGCCGAACGAATCGTCGGCTCGCTCACCGTCGCACGTCCCGGTACCCCCTACGCGGAGATCGCGCAGCAAGGTGAGTTGGAGTTCCGCATGCTCGCCGTCGCGAAGTCGGCGCGCGGCCTCGGCGCAGGAACAGCGTTGGTGCGCACCGTGATCGACCTGGCCCGCGCGGAGGGCTTCGCCGCCGTCGTCCTCACTACCGCGTCCGCCATGGTCGATGCCCGCCGGATCTACGACCGCTTCGGCTTCCGTCCCGTCCCCGCCCGGGACTGGCGCACCAGCGTCGGTGAACTACTGAACGTCCTCCGGCTACCTCTCTGAGTTCTGCTGGGCGGGGTTCTGCTGGGCGAGCATCCCGAGCGCGGTTGCTCGAAGTGGCGACGAGGCCGTTCGCGCGAGGGGCCGAGTGCTAGCCGAGGACGGTCGCGACGATTCCCGCGAGATAGCCGAGCCGGGCCACTTCGGAGGGCCGGAAGTCGGGGCCGCCAGGGCGGCCGAGCAGGAGCACCTTGCCGGTGTTGCCAAGCGGAGCGGCGGCGAGTTTGGTGTCCATATCGCGCCAGATCTCCGGGACCCAGTCAGCTTCGGGGTCGAGGACGGTGGGCTTCTCCAGCGGCATCCACGGCGTCGAAGCCGCCTGTGTATGCGGCGCACTCGGGCTCCCGACCACTCGGTACCCACCCTGTGGCCCGATGCCGATGATCGTGCTCCAGCCGACCCGCAGCACGCGCGGGACGCCGTCGACCAGCACCTGCATCCGGTCGTCGTGGGCGCTGGCCACCTGGTCGATGAGTTCGAGTTCGCGGTGGGTGTCCAGCACGCCGGAGTAGGGGCGGATGGAGTCCACGTGTACGTCGCCGATGGATTCCGCGGCGGTGATGAGGGTGTCGGGGAGTGCGCCCGAGGGCACCTCGACGACGAGATCGTCGACGGCGTAGCCGGCTTCGCGTTCCACCACATCCAGCGAGAGGATGTCGGCGCCGACAGAGCCCAGTGCGAGGGCGAGCGCACCGAGACTTCCCGGTCGATCCGGAAGTAGCACGCGGAGCAGGTACGACACGCGCGTTCCTTTCCTTCGGCGGCCGAGGTTCTGAACGGATACCCGGGTGAGGCAATATTTACACCCCTGTGGGCGGGTTATCGAGTCGAAGCATGGCCAGTGATACACGCCACCCCGCAAATTCGTGCGAAAACGGCGTGTCGGATTGTTTCCGGGCGCCCGTGTCGCGGTAGCGGGCGGGTGCGAGGAGTTCGCTCGGAATCGATCGAGCCGCACGGCGGAGGAAGCACGGGTGCCGGGGTGGAGGCGTCGTAACAGGTGGCTAGGCTAGTGCACGTCGACGCCGTCCTCCGCAAGCGGAACCGGTGTGAATTGTTGAAACCGAAGCCGAAAGGGGTCCTGCGGTGCCCGCCATCTCCCGCGACGAGGTCGCACACCTCGCCCGGCTGTCCCGGCTCGCGCTGTCCGATGTCGAACTGGATCAGTTCGCAGGCCAGCTGGATTCGATCCTGAGCCACGTGCGGACCATCTCCGAGGTCGCCGCCGCTGATGTCCCGGCCACCGCGTCGCCGGATCCCGCGACCAACGTGACCCGGCCCGACGAGGTCGTGCCCTGCCTGACGCCGGACCAGGCGCTGTCCGGCGCGCCCGCGGTCGACGAGCAGCGGTTCATGGTTCCGCAGATCCTGGGAGAGGGCGAATGAGCGCAGCGTCGCGTAGCGATTCGACCGGGGGCGATGGTCGGGCCACGGGTGGGTCGGACCTGACCACGCTGTCGGCGGCCCAGCTGGCCGACAAGATCCGCGGTGGCGAGCTGTCCTCGGTGGAGGTCACCCAGGCGCACCTGGATCGGATCGCCGAGGTCGACGGTGAGTACCACGCCTTCCTGCACGTCGCGGGGGAGCAAGCGCTGGCGACCGCGGCCGCGGTGGACTCCGCGATCGCTTCCGGCGCGAGGCCCGCCTCGCCGCTGGCCGGAGTTCCTCTGGCGCTCAAGGACGTATTCACCACCACGGACATGCCGACCACCTGTGCGTCGAAGATTCTCGAGGGTTGGGTGTCGCCCTACGACGCGACGGTCACCGCGCGGTTGCGCGGCGCGGGCATCCCCATCCTCGGCAAGACCAACATGGACGAGTTCGCCATGGGCTCCTCCACCGAGAACTCGGCCTACGGCCCGACCCGCAACCCCTGGGACACCACCAGGATCCCGGGCGGCTCAGGCGGCGGTTCCGCGGCTGCGCTGGCCTCGCATCAGGCGCCGCTGGCCATCGGCACCGACACCGGCGGTTCGATTCGCCAGCCCGCCGCCGTCACCGCGACCGTCGGTACCAAGCCGACCTACGGGACGGTGTCCCGCTTCGGCTTGGTCGCCTGTGCGTCGTCGCTGGACCAGGGCGGTCCGTGTGGGCGTACCGTGCTGGACACCGCGTTGCTGCACGAGGTGATCGCCGGATACGACCCGCGCGACTCCACCTCGCGCGATGTGCCGGTGCCGCCGGTGGTGGCCGCCGCGCGCGCGGGTGCGCAAGGTGATCTGCGCGGCGTGCGAATCGGTGTGGTGAAGGAGTTGCACTCCGACAGCTACCAGCCGGGTGTGCTCGCCTCCTTCGACGCCGCCGTCGCGGTGCTGAAGGAACTCGGCGCCGAGGTGATCGAAGTGTCATGTCCGCACTTCGAATACGCGCTGTCGTCCTACTACCTCGTGATGCCGTCGGAGGTGTCGTCGAACCTCGCGCGGTTCGACGCGATGCGCTATGGCTTGCGCGTCGCCGATGATGGGCAGCACAGCGCCGAGCAGGTCATGGCGGCCACGCGCGCGGCAGGGTTCGGCCCGGAAGTCAAGCGGCGCATCATGATCGGCACCTACGCGCTCTCGGCGGGCTACTACGACGCCTACTACGGCCAGGCGCTCAAGGTGCGCACACTCATCGCACGCGACTTCGACAACGCCTACGAACAGGTCGACGTGCTCGTCTCGCCGACAAGCCCGTTCACCCCGTGGAAGCTGGGCGAAAAGGTCGACGACCCGCTCGCCATGTACCTCTCCGACCTGTGCACCCTCCCCACCAACTTGGCCGGTCACCCGGCCATGTCGGTCCCGTCCGGCCTGAGCGAGGACGACGGCATGCCGGTCGGCCTGCAGATCATGGCCCCCGCCCTTGCCGACGACCGCCTCTACCGAGTCGGTGCCGCTTACGAGGCCGCCCGCGGACCCATCGCCTGACCCACCGGCACTTCGCACACGCGCTTCACGCCCCAATCATCGCGTGTGCGAAGTACCGCCCGGACCTCGCCCGTTCGGCCGATAGCAGCGCAGCAGGGCTCTTGCGGGTGCGACTGAACCGGGTGGTAAGGATCTTCAGTCGGCCTACAGAAACGAGCCGCGTGTCCGCGGACGTCAATGCCCGACCGCCATGGTTCTTCGCACCAGGTGGAGGCTGCGGTCAGCGAGTGTGGGTCGGAGACTCGGCCAGGATGCGGGTTCTGGGTGGTTGGGTGTCGGTTCCTATGCGGGCCAGGTGAATTCGGGATCGGTTGTGTAGTCCTGGCGGCGCTGGTCGAGGGCGATCGCCACCATGTCATGTGCGCCTGGGCCGATGATCTTGCGCAGTGGTGGGTTCGACATGTTCACCAATGCGATCAGGCCTGCGGCTCCTATTTCCGGGGGCGCTTCGGTCCATTCCGGCTCGGTGTCGGGCGATGTGGCTTCGGTCGGGTTCGCGTCGGTGGGGGAGGGCGTCGGGTTGGCCGAACCCGCCGTCGGGTAGTTCGGCATGCCGAGGATCGCGGTGCGCAACTCCTCATAGGCCGGGTTGCCGGTGGCGAACCGCATACTCGACTTGGCCCAGTCGGTGTCGAAGCCACCCATCTGGGCGAGGGTGACGGAGATGCCGAAGGGCCGTAGTTCGTCGGCGAGGGAGGCGCTGAAACCTTCCAGTGCCCATTTACTCGCGTTGTACATGCTGAACAGGGGGAGGCTGCCGACGGCGCCGACCGTAGAGATCTGCACGATGTGCCCGGAGCCCTGTGCGCGCAGGTGCGGTACAGCTGCCTGGGAAACCCAGAGGGCACCATAAAAATTGGTGTCCATCTGGTCCCGGATCTGGGCTTCGGTGAGTTCCTCGACGGCACCGACCAATCCGTAGCCCGCGTTGTTCACGATCACGTCGATTGTGCCCATCAGTGCGAAAGCCTTGTCGACGGTGGCGATCACGCTCCCGCGTTCGCGGATGTCCAACGGCAGCACGGTCAATCGGTCGTGGGCGAGCTCCGTCATGGCTTTCGGGTCCCTGGCGGTCGCGACGACGCGGTCGCCCTCGGCGAGCGCGGCCGAGGTGAACGCGCGGCCGAGTCCGCGGTTGGCGCCGGTGATGAACCAGGTTCTGGTCACAAAAGGTCCTTTCGTCGCGAGACGCTTCGTCTCGTTGACGAGAATGGCGAACCGGCGCGGCCTTGTCAAGACGAGACGTTTCGTCTTGTTATCTGCTACCGTCGCGGCATGGCCGACACTCCTGCCGCAGCGCGGCGTAGCGAACGGGCCCGGGCGGCGATCCTCGCCGCCGCCACCGAGCTGATCCGCGAGCTCTCCTACGCGAAACTGAGCATCGAGGCGATCGCCGGTCGCGCTGGTGTCGGCAAACAGACGATCTACCGCTGGTGGCCGTCCAAGGGTGCGGTTGTGTTCGACGCGATGCTCGAATCCGATTCCGGCCCGAGGGGTCTCGCGCTGCCGAACACCGGTGACATCACCGCCGACCTGCGTGAACTGCTGCGCGGATCGGCCGCCGCCTTGATCGACCCTGGCTTCGAATCTTTCCTTCGTGCCATGTACATCGAGATCCAGCAGGATCCCGCGTTGGCGGCCGCCTATCGCGAACGCTTACTGCTTCCGCAGCGCGCGGCTATCGCGGACCGCCTCGCCGCCGGCGTCGGCTCGGGCGAACTCCGCGCCGATCTGGACTTCGAACTCGCCATCGACCTGCTGCTCGGCCCGATTCAGATGCGATGGTCGCTCGGTCTCGGCGGACTCACCGAGGCATACGCCGACGCGGTACTCGATGCCGCGCTGGCATATTCGCGTGCGTGCTGATCAGGAGCCCCGTAGCGACTCGGCTTGTTTCTGGATTCCGTCGGTCATGCCCGCGAAGCCGCGACGCAAATTCTTGCCGAGGAGTGCGACGACCACGGGGTGCAGCCAGCCCGCGAGCTCGAAGTGCGACTCGTAACGGGTGCGGTTGTCGGCGAGCGGCGTGACGGTGTGTGAGCGCAGGCTGTGCAGAGCGCCTGGCGGGACCGGCTTCATCGAGTAGCTGAGCTCGTGGCCGGGTGTGTGTGAGCGGATCCATTCGCGCTGCTTGCGTGGGGAGCCCGAGATGTGGACGAGCATGTCGATCGGCTCGCCCGGCACCAGCGAACTGTGGCACTCCGAGACGAAGGGATTCCACTCCCCGTAGCGCGGGAAGTCGGTGATCACCTGCCATACGAGTTCCGTGGGGGCATTGATGTCGACGGCAAGGTCGATGACAAAAGCCATGTGGAAATTAGAACATGTTCTATGGAAAGCCGCCCAGCGGACGTGAGACGAGCGGGTCAGCACGTCCCCATGGCGGTGCCCTGATCGGTGCCATAGCGGTGGCCGTGGCCAGGAGGAGCGTTCAGTGCGGCGAGCAGATCCGCGGTGGTCTGCACGAAGGCGACCACCGGAAGCCATTGGGGGACAGGAGCATCCACCCGAGTGCCACTCAGGTCGGGCGCGCGCCACAGCTGGGCGGGTGACCAGTGGACCACCGGGTCGGAACTGTTGGCCAGTACGGTGGCGCTGCCGCGGTGCCCACTGTTCGCCGGAGGTCCGGCCCACAGGGCAGCGCAGGTTCGGCTGTCCTGCTCGGCGTCGTCGGCGAAGACCGCATTGCCGCCCAGTGCGCCGAGACTCTGGCCGTACAGGTACAGCTTCGGCTTGTTCGTCAGCCCGCGCAGGTGTTTCTCCACGGCGGTGAACAGGGTGCGCGCGGCGGTCACCGCGTCGTCGCGGCCGAACACGAACGTCGCCCAGCTCGGCAGGTAGGAATACTGCAGCCCGACCATCGCGACGTCACCGTCGAAGCGCTGATCGAAACCAGCGACGGCGTTCGCGTCGATCCACCCTGACCCGGTCGGCACCGCGACGACCAGATTCGAGCGATCGAATCCGCCAGAGCGCTCCAATTCCCGGATCGCCAGGGCGACCCGGCTGTCCAGGTCCGGCGCTGACGCCACCCCGACGTACACTCGCACCGCACGCACGGACGCACCGCTGACGAACTTGCGCCCCTCGGCGCCCAGCGACGACCAGCTCACCGCCGACCCGGCACTCCCCGAGCCGGCATGGGAAACCGGCTGTACCAGAGTCGGATCCAGTTCGGCGTTCGCGCTCGCGTACGCGGCCTCACGCCAGCCGACCACCGCGGGAAGGCCAACGAGCGACAGCAGCGCCGCGCCCACGAGGGCCGATGACACTCCCCGCGCCCAGCCCAGTTTGCCAACCGCCCAGGCGATCGAGCGAGTGATACCGGTCAACAGTCCGATGATCAACGCCACACCGAGCGCGCAACGCACCCAATAGCCCGCTTCGATCTGCGGTGTCCCCATCGCCGCGCGCAGACGGTTCTGCCAGTGCCCTGCGTTCGCCGCCGCGCCCACCACCAATACCGACGTGGCGATCGCCAGGGGAAGCCGGGCCCACGAGTGACGCTGATTGATATCGCAACCCAGGCGGCGCGACAGGAATCCGACAACTCCCGCGATGCCGAAGGTCGCGGTGGCGACCAGTCCGGTCACTACGGCCTGAGCGCTCGGCGTCCGGGGGAGCAGCCCAGGGGTCAACGACGCCACCGTCCCGATCCCGAGTCCGAGGGTCGTGCCGATGCGTGGCGGCCCGACCGGCCGCACGGCATATCGCAGTGCGACCGTAGCTCGACGACGCATGGTTCTGTGTGCCATGCCCTTCGCGGTCACGACGCTTCCCACGGATCGGTGGCTCCGGATGTCGGCGTGCCGGTCATGGCTGAACCCCCAGCACCCCCGCGCTATTCGACAACATACCCGTGGCATCCCGCCGCCGATTCCGCACGACGAGCACGGCGCCGAGCCCCACGACGCCGGCGGCGAGCACCCCGAGCAACGTTCGGCTCACCGCCGGTTCGGAATTCTCCGCACCGAGCAGGGATTCGACCACCGGTGCGCCGTAGTCCTGCCGGCGCGAGTTCAGGTCGACGGCGGTGTTCGCGATCGTCGCCATGGCATCGCAGCGTGCGCGCGAGAACGGTTCGACGCGGGTGGCGCAGGCCTCATGCATGTGCCGGTCCAACGTCGCGTCGAGTGCCTGACGCGCCCACGGCCCGAGCGGCTGGCCGCGCCGATCGGCGTAGCGCAGCAGGTCGTAGCCGAGGTCGTGGGCTTTGCACGCGGTGTCGAACTCGGGAGGCAAGGTCACCGGCGAGGAACAGTCACCTCGTGGATTGACCACAAGTCCGTCCATCGTGCTCGGTCGGTAACCGAACGAGGCGGCGAAGTCCGGCGGAATGGTGGTGAGCGAGCCGGGGCCGCCCGCGGTCAGATCGGCGACGGCGGTGACGGCCTGCGCACTTTCGACCGGCGCGGACGCGGCGGCGGCATGCGGCGCGGGCGCGAGGAACACGGTGGCCGCCATGGTGGTCAGCGCCGTCGCGGTCAATGCCGCGTAGCGACGCGTGTACGCGGCGGAAGAGGTTGTGGCGGAAGGGGTTCGGGCGCCTGCGGCCGATGCGGACCGGGTCGTGGGTCCTGCGCTGGTCGGTGTGCTCATGGCGTCGACGTTAGGCAACCGGTTCGCGCGGTCGCCTCACGCCCGGGCATGTTTCGCGCGCCATGCCGCCGGGGGAGCCGCCGCGCCGTCTCGCACCGGGGTATGGGGCCGAAATCACCCGGGGGTATGAGGGCGCGCTGACCTGGAGTTTCTAGTGTCGTAGGCATGAAGCAGAAGAGTCGTGCCTGGCTGGGGCGGCCGGACGCGCGGACATGGTTCGACCTGTGCACAGTCCTGGTCGCTCTGATCTGCTACGCGGTGGCCTGGCCGACGTTGCACCTGACCCACGCGGTGCCCACCGCGGCGCAGCCGTTCATCGCGGCACTGGCCGCTTTCCCGGTGCTGCTCGTCCGGATCAACCCGGCGCTGGGCTGGGCCATCTCGGCGGGCTCGGCGCTGGTGATCGCGCTGGCGATCCCGCATCAGCCGAACAACGAGCTGCCATTCGAGGTCGTGCACGTGCTCAGCTTGCTGCTGCTGCTGTTCGCGGTGGCGCTGCGTGCGCAGGGGCAGATCGTCGCGGCCGCCTGGGCTGCGACGGCATTGCTGTTCTCGACCACCATGCCCGGTGAAGGCGACGCGTTCGCGAACGCTGCCTGGGGCTGGCCGGTCGCCTTGGCCGCGCTGGTGCTGTTCGGACTGCTCATCCGATGGCTGGTGTTGTCGCGGCGGCAGTTGGTTCGCCAGGAGGAGGAGAACGAAGTCGAGCGCGCCCGCCGCGCGATCCTCGAGGAGAAGGCCCGCATCGCCCGAGACCTACATGACGTGGTGGCCCATCACATGTCGCTCGTGGTGGTGCAGGCACAGACCGCGCCCTACCGGGTGGAGGGCGTGACACCGGCCGCGCGCGCCGAGTTCGAGTCGATCGGCGCCACGGCGCGCGAGGCGCTCAACGAGATCCGCGGCATGCTCGGCGTCCTGCGTAGCGACGGGCAACTGCCCGAACACGCGCCGCAACCGAAGGCCGCCGACGTGATCGGACTGTTCGAGGGCGCCCAGCGCGCTGGAGTTCGGATCGCATGGACGGTCGACGGCCCGCTGGACACCGTCTCCGAAATCATCGGCCTCGCCCTCTATCGGATCGCCCAGGAGTCGTTGTCCAACGCCTCCCGCCACGCCCCCGACGCACCGGTCCAGGTGCATATCACGCGCGGTGCGGAACTGCTGCTCACCGTCACCAACGGCCCAGGAGTCACGGTCGCCCGCACGATCGGCAACGGCGGCCACGGCATAGCGGGCATGCAGGCACGGGCCTTGGCCGTCGGGGGTGACATCTCGGCCGGCCCCCGTGCCGACGGCGGCTTCGAAGTGCGCGCTAGCCTTCCGCTCGCCGCACCGGGTAACACCGGCCAGATCACCGCGGTATTCGACGCCGCGACGAACCGGTGAGGGCCGAGGCCCCGACGGCAACGATCGGCCCCACTGCCGTTTCTGAGCGAACGGTCCAAGGCGGCTTCGCTCCCGACGCGACCGCATCGGTCCCACCCCTGTTTCCGAGCGCACCGAGCCGAAAGGGGGCCGCGAACACGCCGCGCCGAAGGCGCGGCCAAAATTACACAGTGGCAATAACCGTATTGATCGCCGACGACCAGGCGATGGTTCGACAGGGGTTCGGAGCGCTGCTCGCGGCTCAGCCGGACATCAGCGTGGTGGGCGACGCGGCGGATGGGAAGGTCGCGGTGACCGAGGCCAAGCGGCTGCGCCCGGACGTGGTGCTGATGGATGTGCGGATGCCGGAGATGAACGGGCTCGACGCGGCCCGCGCCATCCTGTCCGCCGGTTTCGATCCTCCGGTGCGGGTGCTGATGCTCACCACCTTCGACATCGACGACTACGTCTATGAGGCACTCAGCCTCGGTGCCAGCGGGTTCCTGCTGAAGGACGCGCCCGCCGAGGAACTGGTGCGCGCGGTGCGCGTCGTCGCCGACGGTCAGGCCTTGCTCGCGCCGACCGTCACCCGCAGGCTCATCGCCGACGTCACTCGCCGTCGTAGCGCTGCCCGCGCGAAGCCGACGCCCGCGCTCACCTCGCTGACCCCACGTGAGCGGGAGGTGCTCGAGCTGATCGCCAAGGGCATGTCGAACACCGAGATCGCCGAAACTCTCTTCGTGGCCGAGCAGACCGTGAAAACCCATGTGTCCAAGGTGTTCTCGAAGCTGAACCTACGGGACCGCGCGCAGGCGGTGGTGCTGGCCTACGAATCCGGCCTGGTCACTCCGGGTTGAGCTGGAGTCACTGGGGCGTGCAGGTCCCGCCGTGCAGGTTGGTGACATGACGGCCGATCAGCTCCGCCAGCCGGCTCAGGATCGCGGTGGCGTCGTCGAAACTTCCCGAATCGGCCTGCGCGGCGAGGGCGACGGCGATCATCCCGGAGCGGACCGGCACCAGTCCGAACTGGCGGACGGTGTAGATGCCGGTCTGATCGTCCGGCCCCCAGCCACCCTTGTATGCCGTGCCCTCCAGCACGCCGAGCCCCCACGCCTGCTCAGGTGTGATCGACGACATCAGCTCGGTCACCTTGGACGTCTCGGGCAGGCACGGTAGCCGTGACGCGAACCGGACCTGGTTCGCCAGCGACCACTCGGTGCCGCCGAAGGACTGGTAGTCCAGCGTGGTCCGCGGTCCCGCCACGCCGGTGGTGGCGTCGCCTGCCTCGTCCAATACGTCCTGCACCGCCTTGGCGGCCTCCAGACCGTCCCCGAGGGACTCCCACAGCATCTCGGCGGCATAGTTGTCCGACACCGTGATGGCAGCCTGGGCCTCTTCGAGGGTGCCGCCCTGCGGATCGCGTCGCAGTGCTGCGATCGCGAGCGGGACCTTGATGGTCGACCATGCGATGCCGCTGACCCAGTCGCCGAAGACGGTCATCCGGCCGCCGCCGACGGGCATGATCGCCATGCCGACCTGTCCGGCCAGTTGCGGTTGCAGCTGGGTGAAGTCGGCGGCCAGCGAGTCGGGCATGGACACCGACAGGCCCGGCCGCCACGCTCCCGCGGTGTTGACGACCACGGTGGGCGCCTCGGCGGCGGACTTGTCTCCGGGAATCAAGGAGCATGAGGCAAGAGTGATCAAGACCACCACGACGGCCGTGCCCAGCACAGAGCGACATGCGAAACCCGTTCCCGTCGACCTCACCACCGAGTCCTCCCCACCACCAGTGACGCGTGTTCGCTGTTCGTCGGCGGTGCAATAGCTCATCGTGCCCGTCCGGTCGGTGACCGGACAGGAGACATCATTGCCGCACAACGGGGACGGTGTCGCGACGAGGATGTCTCGTACATAGTTTCGCGGATCTTCCCGGAGAATTCGAAACCCCGTGGCCATGGCATCACCCGGTAGGCTCCAGGATTTGTAAGGAGGGGCCGGACGCCCGCGTCCGGTCGCCGCGGTCACCTGAAGGGGGCGTGTTGCTCAACAGCGGTGCGGTGTTCGCTGGGTTCACCATCGAGAAGCTGCTCGGACAGGGTGGCATGGGATCGGTATACCTGGCCCGCCACCCCAGGCTGCCCCGGCAGACGGCACTCAAGCTGCTCAACCGGGAGCTGTTCACCGACACCGAGGTCAGGGCGCGGTTCGAGCGAGAGGCGGATCTGGCCGCGCAGTTGGATCATCCGAATATCGTCGCGGTCTACGACCGCGGCACCGAGGACGAGCAGCTGTGGATCTCCATGCAGTACGTCGACGGCGTCGACGCCGCGACGGTGAACCCGCAGAGCCTGCCGCCGGAGCGGGCTGTGCAGATCATCGACGGTGTCGCGGCGGCACTGGATTACGCGCACGGGATGGGCGTGCTGCACCGGGACGTAAAGCCCGCGAACATCATGCTGGCCCGCGCGATGGGCGGGCAGGGTGAACGCGTCTTCCTCACCGATTTCGGGATCGCCCGGCTGCGTGAGGATTCCACGCATCTGACCCAGACCGGCATGTTCACCGCGACGCTCGCCTATGCCTCGCCGGAACAGATGACCGGCGCGCACCTGGATCACCGTTCCGACCAGTATTCGCTGGCGTGCGCGCTGTACTGGTTACTGGCCGGCGTAGCTCCGTTCGATTCCCCCGCACCGGCCGAGATCATCCGCGGCCATCTCCAGCTGCCGCCGCCTTCGGTCGCGGCAAGACGCGCCGGTCTTTCCCCCGCACTCGACGCGGTGATCTCGAAGGCGATGGCGAAGCGCCCCGATGAGCGGTATGCGTCCTGCGTCGAATTCGCCACGGCCGCACGGCAGGCGCTGACCGCGCCCGGGCTGCCCGTGTCGCCGTATCCATCGCAGCCCGCACCGACCGTGATCGCGCAGCCGTCGCAGGCGAATCCGGCGTATCCCGGGCCGGTGTCGAGCCCGCCGACCTACGTCGCCGCGGCGTCCGGCCCCGCCTACACCGCGCCGCCGCAGTACACACCGAATCCAACGGGCGGGCAACAGTTTCCGGCATCCGAGGGATATGCCGCGCCGGCACCGAATTACCCTGCGGCACAGCCTCTTCCATTGAACGCCCCACCGCCGATCGGCTATCCGCCGCACCAGCCGCCCGGCTACCGACCCGAACGGCGCTCGAACACCGGCCTGATCGTAGTCATCGTGCTGATCGTGGTGGTCCTGCTCGTCGCAGGCGGGATCGCCATCGCCAAGTTCGGGTCGTCGTCGAATCCCTCATCCCCCCTCGACATCGCCACCGAGGCACCGCAGGGATCTGCCGATCCCGGCACGCTCGCCACGGCGTTCCCGAAGTTGCTGCCGCAGGGCGTCGACGTCAGACACAACATCGGCTCCGGCCCGGGGTACCGCGGCAAAATGTGCTTCCTCGACACCGCCGACAACGGCGGCAAGGTGTCCAGCGCCTCCGACGTGCCCGACTTCCCGAAATGGGCGACGGCGTGGAACTGCTGGGGCACGCCGATCAACGAGCCCGACTACGTCGTCATCGCGTTCAAGTCGCCGCAGGACGCGCAGGCAGCCGTGCATGATCTGCCGTCGAATACCGCAGGAACGGAACAGAACAACGGGAAGTCGTACTCGACCTACCGGTGGCAGCGGACATCCGGCGGGCTCCCAGACGGCTACCTCGTCATCGATTTCCACGACGACCCGGCCCGATCGAGCTACCTGCTGTATGCCAAGGTGACGCTTACCGACAGCATGCCCAGCTCCGGATTCGGTTTGACCACCCCGAAATTCAAGGCGTGGTTCACCGGCTTGCCGCTGTAGGCCGTGGCGCTCAGCCGGCCGCGCGCTACCGCGCCATGGCCTTCGAGGGGTGGCGGCGGCGATACTGTGCGTCGAGCACCGCGCGCAGCACCGGCTGCTCGGCGGCCAGCTCGAGATACGCCTCGACCGCATCCTGCCCCTGGGCCAGCGCCTGGTCCAGCTTGGCGTCGAGATGGATGTTCCACCGGTAGCGCAGCGCGAGCAGCAATCCCTCTTCGCCACCGAACAGTCGCTCCAGCTCCGGTATCCCGGCGAACAGGTCGGGACCGGCCGGATCGACCGCCGCTCGGCGGAGCACAGTGTGCATGATGTCGGTGCGAACGTGCTGATCTTCCCAGGTCATGGCCATCGCCTTCCTTCCGTGGACTACAGCTCACGCTACGGACGCGATGGTCGGACGTCGTCGTGCCGGGGACCCGAATACTTCTCCGACCACGGTAGGAGGAGTTGCCCGCTCGCGGAACGATGTACCGGGCCGGACGCGGCGGCTAGCCTTACAGAATGGGTGTGACCGGCGTCTCCGATCCAGGTGTCGGTATGCGGCCGGGGCGCGTGCGGGCCGCACTGCTGCGCACCAGGCAGCGGTGTGCCGAATTCGGACGCGATCCCGTGGCCGCGTTCCGGCGCAACGTCGAGCAGTTGCCGTTCGACTACCCCCCGTCGATCATCATCAGCGTCGATCTCGCGGTGCTCGTCGTCGCGGTCGCGGCCGCCGCGCAGCGGCACGACTACTTCCCGACCGTGCTCCCGATCGTGGCGGTACTGCTGACTTGCGCCTTCGGTCCGTTGTACGCGTTCCTCGGCGTGCTGCCGGGGCCGCTGCTGCTCGGACTACTGGCGATGTCGGCCGAGGCGCTGTTCCTCGCTCAGCCGGTTGCCGGCGACTTCGCGCCGTTCGTGCTGGTAGCGGCCGCGGGGGAGGTCGCGGCGATCGCGCCGAAACGGGTCAGCGTCCCGGTCGCCCTCGCGATGATGCTGCAGCTGGTGGCGTTCGACGTGATCGGGCACATGTCGGACGGGCTGCCGACGTATCTGGTCGGCGTCGCGTTCGGCTGGATGGCCGGGCTGATGCTGCAATATCAGCGCCGCTTCCTCTATCAGGAACGCGGCTACCAGGATGTCCGCGCGGCACAGGCCGCCGACGAGGAGCGCCGCCGGATCGCTCGTGAGGTGCACGATGTGATCGCGCACTCGCTGAGCGTCACCCTGTTGCATCTCACCGCGGCGCGACACGCGCTGCAGACCGACCGCGATGTCGACGAGGCGGTGGATGCGCTGACCGATGCCGAGCGGCTCGGTAGACAGGCCATGGCGGATATCCGTCGCACCGTCGGGCTGCTGGACGCGCGGCCGGGGAAAATGGTGCCGGAGCCGGGCGTGGAGGACATCGAGGATCTGGTCGGTGATTTCGTGCGGGCGGGGCTGGATGTGCGCTACAAGTGCGACGGCGACCTCGGCGTCGTGTCGCCCGCGGTCGGACTCGCGCTGTACCGGATCGGGCAGGAGTCGCTGGCGAACGTCGTCAAACACGGGCACGGCGCGTCCGCGGCGGTGCGGCTCGCGGTAGACGCGACCGAGGTGACGTTGACGGTGGAGAACACGCTGCCGGCCGGGCTGCGTCCGCAGCGCGGCGCGGGCATGGGGGTGACCGGCATGCGGCAGCGCGCCGAACTCCTCGGGGGCCGCATGACGGTCGGTCCGTTCGACGAGGGCTGGGCGGTCCGCGCCGGTATTCCACTGGCGCCCGGCCGGAGCGGATCATCGTGCCCTTTGCTGCCCGGCAGCGTGCACGGCTCGACGACAGCACGGGAGGGTTCGTGACCGCGACATCGCCCGCGACCGGCGTGGATTCCGTCGCTGTGCTCGTAGTGGACGACCAGGAGCTCGTGCGCGGCGGGCTGCGTCGCATCCTGCGCCGCCGCGATGGATTCGTGGTGACCGAATGTGCCGACGGTGACGAGGTGCCCGCCGCCATCGCAGAATCTCGCCCCGATGTGGTGCTGATGGATCTCCGCATGAAACGGGTCGGTGGCATCGACGCGACCCGGGCGCTGCAGACCCACGACGCCGCTCCGCCGGTGTTGGTGCTCACCACCTTCGACGACGACCAGCTGCTGTCCGGTGCGCTGCGGGCGGGCGCGGCGGGATTCATCCTCAAGGACTCACCCGCCGAGGACCTCATCCGCGCGGTGCGGATGGTCGCCGGCGGCGGCTCCTGGCTGGATCCGTCGGTCACCGGTCGGGTGTTGTCGGCCTACCGCACGGTGCGTCCGCCGCTGCGCACCAGGTCCGACGCTCGTCTTGCCGAACTGACCGCCCGCGAGTACGAGGTGCTCGAGCTGATCGGGCGCGGCAAGGTCAATGCGGAAATCGCCCGCGAACTCGGCATCTCGGAAGTTACGGTGAAAAGCCATGTCGGACATATATTCGGCAAGCTCGAGCTGCGGGATCGAGCCGCGGCGATCGTGTTCGCGTTTGACCACGGGGTGGTGACACCCGGAGAATCCACTCTGTGACGGGCAGGCTCCGGTCGCGAATCGCGTGATTCTGGTGTGCTATCCCCGCCTGGGATGTGGAGGATGACGAGTGCAGGAAGCTGGGCCGAGAACCGGGACGCGGTTCGGGTCGTACGAACTGCGGTCGTTGCTGGGCAAAGGCGGTATGAGCGAGGTCTACGAGGCCTATGACACGGTGAAAGACCGGGTGGTCGCGGTCAAACTGCTGTCGGAAGAGCTCGCCAAGGACCCGATGTACCAGGTGCGTTTCCGGCGTGAGTCGCAGGCTGCCGCGCGGCTGGCCGAGCCGCACGTCATCCCGATCCACGACTGGGGCGTGGTCGACGGTGTGCTGTTCATCGACATGCGGCTGGTCCATGGCGTCGACCTCCGCACCATCCTGCGCGGCCAGGGGCCGCTCAGTCCCGCTCGCGCAGTCGGCATCATCGAACAGATCGCCTCCGCGCTGGACGCCGCGCACGCGGGCAACCTGGTGCACCGCGACGTCAAGCCGGCGAACATCCTGGTCACAGACTCGGATTTCGCCTACCTCGCCGATTTCGGCATCGCGCATACCGAGGGCGACAGCGCGGTGACCCTGGTCGGTATGGCCATCGGCTCCTACATCTATATGGCCCCGGAACGCTTCGACGTCGGGCCGGTGACCGGGCGCGCGGACATCTACTCGCTGGCCTGTGTACTGCACGAATGCCTGACCGGAGCAACGCCGTTCCCGGCGGCCAGCATGAATGTGCTGATCAAGTCGCATCTGTCCGATCCCCCGCCGCGACCGAGCGCGCAGGCCAACGGCGTTCCGGCCGCATTGGATGCGGTGATCGATCGCGGCATGGCCAAAGACCCGGCCGACCGCTTTCCGACCGCGACCGCGCTGGCCAGGGCCGCCCGTGCCGCCCTCGGCGCGGCCGCACCGGCCGCACCGACGCTGGTGGTGCGCGCGCCCGCCTCGGCGCAGCGTCCAGGGAATCCGACCGTGCGTGGTGCCGTACCGCCGGAGTCGACGGGGGAACTGTCGCTTTCGGCGGTGATCCGTCCGAGCGGGCCGACGGTGGTTCGGCCAACGGAAACCCAGTTCACGCCGCTCCCGTCGCCGGACGAGCCATTATCGACACCGTTCAGGGCGCCCGCGGCGTACACGCCCGCGGTAGGACTGCCTCCGATGCGGCCCTTCCCGGACGCGCACCTGTACCCGGAGACCCAGGCGTACGCGGAGTCGGCGGGACACACGCCGCTTCAGGCGTACTCGGGGCAGCCAACGCAGGGATATCCGGAGGTAGCGCCACAGGCGTATTCGGAGTCCGGCTCGCGGGCGTATTCCGAGACTGCTTCGCGGGCGTATTCCGAGTCCCCGTCGCAGGCGTATTCGCAGACAGCAACCTACCCGGGGTTCTCCGAGACACCACGGCATCCAGGGGCGGCGAACTATCCGGAGACCACACAGTATGCGGATCAGGCACTCGCACCGGGCTCGCCCGACCCGCAGGGTCCCACCGCGAACGACTATTCGCCACCGACCGAGTACCTGACCTCGGCGACGCATCCGGTGCGGGACGGTCGTGCCACACGCACCGACTATCCGCCGCAGGACGACTATCCGGCGCGTACCGACTACCCGCCCCATCGCGACGATCCGGTGCACGGCTACGACGACTACGAGGAGGAGTACGAGGACCCCTACTACCCGTCGCGCAGGGGCCGCTCCATCGCGCTGCCCGTCATGGTCGCCGTGCTCGCCATCGTCGTGCTCGCCGTCGGCGGCGCGATCGGTTGGCAGATGTTCGGCTCCGGCGGCTCCGCGACGACCTCCGCCGACCGCGCATCCGAGGCGCCCGTGGCGCCGACGGCGAGCACGGGCGGCCGATCGCCAGTCAGCTCGTCCGCCGCTCCATCCACGTCCACCACGGCCAAACCGACGCCGGTCACGCTGCCCGCGGGGGCCAGTCCCTGCGGCCAGGGCCAGCCGGTCCCCGGTGCGTTCACCCTGTCGGCCACGGGCACCGCAGTGACCAGCTGCGCGTTCGCCGAAGAAGTGCGAAGGGCTTACGCCGAACTCGGCCCGGCGCAGAACGCCGCACGCGACGCGTCGCGCGCGGTGGTGGCGACCAGTCCGGTCACCGGCCAGAGTTACACGATGAATTGCCAGGCCAAAGGGCAGATGGTCACATGCAGTGGCGGTGAGAACGCGGTGGTGTACGTCTACTGACACAGAACTCGCAGCCCGGAATTCGGCGACAGTCACCGCCGCAACGGCGAGTTCGTCGTCATCGAAGATCGTCCTGTCGATCTTTCCCCGCTCGTAGGCGATCAGGCCTCCGGTGTCGAGGATCAGGCTTCGGCCCACGGATCCCTCACATCATCAGAAACCGCCGACATCGGCGCCGGCTACTCGGCTTACCGCTGACGTCATGCCCATGGTGTCGGAAGCGGCGCCGACGAGGCCGTCCAGCCGCGCCTGGTGCCCGATGCGCATCGGGCACGGCCGCTTTGCGGTCCAGGGCAGACGGCCGGCACGCCATCGGCTAGGGCTTGGAGCTCCATAACTCTGGGCATCCAGAGGCGAAAAGCCGATGCAGATAGCTGCAAAGTTGCTTTTAACTCGGAGGGAGTGGCGGTGGTTGCCCATGAATGTTGCGGAAGCGGTAAACACCGACAGGACCGGGGATTTGGTATGTTTCGCAGCCGTTAGCAAATGTTGCGTAAAAGTTGCTGACATCTGCTGGCGGGTCGGTAAGAATGGGTTCGTCACACGACGCTGTCCACTCAACCAATTTTGGAGGGAAGCTCAATGGCACAAGACACGATGAGCGATGCGAAGCGCGGCGACGTCCAGGACATCCCCCGGGACATCGATATGCTGCGGCTCGGTGTCGACGAGGCGCGGCAGGAAGCACAGAGCGCTCGTCAGTACGCCCAGCAGGCGCAGAACCTTGCCCGGCAGGCGCAGGGCCAGACCCGTCAGGTTCAGCACCAGGCGCAGATCGCGCAGCACGAGGCCAACCAGGCCAACCAGCAGGCCCAGCAGGCCCGCCAACAAGCCATCCAGGCGCAGAACCAGGCCCAGCAGGCCCAAGGCGAGGCCGACCGGGCGCAGAACCAGGCCCAGCAGGCGCAGGGCGAGGCCAACCAGTCCAACCAGCGGGCTCAGTCGGCGCAGGATCAGGCCGACCAGGCCAGTCAGTTGGCCCAGCAGGCCGAGGATCAGGCCAGCCGTTCCCAGGAGCGTTCCATGCAGTGGGAAATGCAGCTGCATCACCTTCGTCAGCAGGCACGCCAGATTCAGTCACGCTAACCAATCTGCCGTCACTGAATGATGTGTCGACGAAAGGGGCCGTGGCTCAGCCAAGTGCTCCTTTCGTCGACCATGAAAGGCGGTCGCGGTGAGCGAACCGACTCCAACCCCGACCAACGTCGAGGTGATCGTGCCGGAGGCAATGAGTATCGGTGCCTACGCCAACGGATTCACCTGCTGGTACAACCGCACCGACTTCACCCTCGACTTCCTCGTGTACTTGCCGACCGATCAGGGCGTCGACGACGACGGTCGGCCGACGGTGCGCCAACCGGCTCAGGTGGTGTCCAGGGTGAAGTTCCCCCCGGCGATGATCTTCCGCCTGATGCAGATCTTGAACGACAGCATGAGCAACTATGAACACCAGTTCGGCGCGATTGTCCACCTCGGGGAGTAACCGAACAGGAGCAATGCGATGCTCGTATCCAGCCCCATCGCAATCCTCGCAAGCCCGCAGGACCGGGCCGTCGTGACCGACCCTGTCATCCGCTATCGGCCCGACAAGATCGACGGCCGCCGCTATCACCTCACTGCCACTACGCCACAACCCGCGAATAAAGCGGCCACCGATAAGCGCGTGCGATTCATTGGGTCGTAGCGGCGGATCCGCAGCACGGCCCATCGTCGGTGCGGACGCATGATGGGGGACGGTGGTGCGCTGTCCTGCTCTGGATATGCCCTGCTCTGGATATGCGCTGTCGGATTCGACGCGATCGCAGATCATGCTCGCAACGCGCCGAGCTACCCGTCGGAATATCCCCGAACATAGTGGAACTCGAGGAATCTTGCGTAACCTCGCATGTCTCCGTAGTTGGGGCTCGTCGTCACCATTCTGCTTCTTCGTTTCGGCGCTGACTGTCAGCGTCGACGCGGTGCACTCCACCAGCTCGGACTCGGCGAAGCCGCGGCTCGGCGGCGGCTCACGGCACGATAGAGTGCGGAGCCGCAAACGAGGAGTACGCCAATGGGTACAGGGTCCGGAGTCGGTTCACCGATCAGCGTGGTGGGTGGTCGGGAAACGGTTCGATCCGCAGTCGTGGTCGGCGCGCTCGGTGTGGTGTTCGGCGACATCGGCACCAGCCCGATTTACACCATTCAAACGGTTTTCAACCCGGCTGATCCGCACCCGGTGCCGATCAGCACGGACAACGTCTACGGCGTGGTGTCGCTGATCTTCTGGTCGGTGATGATCATCGTCACGCTGACTTACGTCTCCCTGGTGATGCGCGCCGACAACGACGGCGAGGGCGGGATCATGGCGCTGATCACGCTGCTGCGGCGGCTCGGTGGGGGAGGAGGTCGTCGTGCCGCGGCGGTCCTGGCAGGTCTCGGCATCTTCGGTGCCGCGCTGTTCTTCGGCGACAGCATGATCACCCCCGCTATTTCGGTGCTGTCCGCGGTGGAGGGCCTGAAGGTCGTGCAGCCGGGGTTCGACGGTGTGATCGTGCCGATCACAGCGGTGATCATCGTCGGGCTGTTCTCGGTTCAGCGCCACGGCACGGCGGCGGTCGGTCGGCTGTTCGGGCCGGTGATGATCGCCTGGTTCGTGACGATCGGCGCCTTGGGCGTGAGCGGTATTGCCAAGCATCCGGAAATCTTGAAGGCACTGTCGCCAACCTATGCGCTGAGCTTCATGTTCGGGCACTTCGGCATTGCGTTTTTCGCGCTGGCCGCGGTGGTGCTCGCGGTGACGGGTGCGGAGGCGCTGTACGCCGACATGGGCCACTTCGGTCGGCGGGCGATCACTCGCGGCTGGCTGGGGCTGGTGCTGCCTGCGTGCGTACTGAGTTACCTCGGCCAGGGGGCCCTGCTTCTCGGTGACCAGGGCGCCGTGAGCAGCCCATTCTTCCTACTCGCCCCTGGATGGGCACGGTTGCCGCTGGTGCTTCTGGCAACCGCTGCGACGGTGATCGCCTCCCAAGCGGTGATCACCGGCGCCTATTCGGTGGCCTCGCAGGCCGCCCAGCTCGGTTACCTGCCGAGATTGCGGGTTGCGCACACTTCGGAGTCGACGATCGGACAGATCTACGTTCCGTGGATCAACTGGGTGCTGATGGTGTCGGTCCTCACGCTGGTGTTCGCCTTCCAAAGTTCGGCGGCGTTGGCCTACGCGTTCGGTATGGCGGTGACCGCGACGATCTCCATCACGACGCTGTTGTTCTTCTATGTTGCCCGTGCCAAGTGGGGCACTCCGCTGTGGCTCGTCGTACTCGGCGCCGTCCCCCTACTGGTGGTCGACGTGCTGTTCCTGGCGGCGAATATGACGAAGCTGGTGCACGGAGCGTGGTTGCCGCTGCTGATCGGGCTCACGGCGTTCACCGTGATGACCACCTGGGCGCGTGGTCGCGAAGTCGTTACCAGTGCGCGGGTCCAGGCGGAGGGGCCGCTGCGTGCGTTTGTCGATCAATTACAGGATTATCGGCCGTCGCTGCTGCGGGTCCCGGGCACCGCGGTGTTCCTCAACCGCGGTAAACAGACCGCGCCGCTGGCGATGCGGGCAAACGTCGAGCACAACCACATGCTGCATGAACACGTAGTGATCATGTCGATCGACACGCTGCCTGTGCCTCGCGTACCGGATGCGGAACGTACGGAGATCGATGCGCTCGGTTACGCCGAAGACGGAATCGTCCACGTGACAGCATATTTCGGATATATGGAAACACCGAACATCCCCGACGCGCTGCGCCTGCTCGACCCCGCGCACACCGAAGGCCGGATAGCGATCGATGACGCCTCGTACTTCCTGTCGAAGATCGAGTTGAAGAAGGGTACGGCACGGACGATGGCACCCTGGCGCAAGCGCCTGTTCATCGCCACGTCCCACATCACCGCCGACGCTGCCGAGTATTTCGGTTTGCCGGGCGAGCGGACCGTAATCATGGGTTCACGAGTCGACGTGTAGTAATCGGCCGCGACCGGATAACTCGTGAGGTCACCGCCGCTGCTGTCGACCCGGTACCCGCTGGTCTGTTCTGGGAAGCCCCCGATTGGGTTGCGACGTAGCATCGTGCGATGCCATCTCTTCCGCCGCTGCCTTCGTTTCGTCATTCCGGGCGGGCGGGGAGGTCGTTGCCGCATATCCGTGTTCCGACTGCCCGGGCGATTGTCGATTGCGCCGTGTACGTCGACGGGTGTCGGTTGCCGGGTCGTTTCACCCATGCGGCCGCGTTGGCACAGGTGCGTGAGCGGGGTGCGGGTTTCGTGTGGGTCGGGTTGCATGATCCCGACGAGGAGCAGATGGCCGATATCGCGCAGACTTTCCGGCTCCACGCACTGGCCGTCGAGGACGCGGTCAAGGCGAATCAGCGGCCGAAACTCGAGCGCTACGACGACACGCTGGTGCTGGTGATGCGCACGGTCGCGTACGTGGAGCACGAATTACACAGTGTCAGCGAGATCGTCGAGACCGGCGAAATACTGATCTTCACCGCGCCCGATTTCGTAGTCGCGGTACGACACGGTGAACATTCCGGGCTGGCCAACGTGCGTAAGCAGTTGGAGGCCGACTCGGATCGGCTGCGCCTCGGGCCCGGCGCGGTGTTGCATGCGATCGCCGATTACGTGGTGGATTCGTATATCGAGGTCACTCAGTCGGTGGAGCTCGATGTCGATGCGATGGAGGAGGAAATCTTCACCCCGCGCAGCAAGGTAGCCATCGAGTCGATCTACCAGCTCAAGCGTGAGGTCGTCGAGTTACGGCGTTCGGTGAATCCGCTCGCGGTGCAACTCGAGACACTCGGCCGCGGCATCGAGTTGCCGTTGCCGAAGGAGGTCCGGCGGTATATGCGAGATGTCGCCGACCATCACACGACCGTGGCTGATCGGATCAACGATTTCGACGAGTCTCTCAGTGCGCTGATCGGAGCCGCGTTGGCCAAGACCGCGGTGCAGCAGAATACCGACATGCGCAAAATCACGGCGTATATCTCGATCGCTGCCGTGCCGACGATGGTCGCGGGGATCTACGGCATGAATTTCGAGCACATGCCGGAATTGCGGCAGGTGTGGGGTTATCCGCTCGTTCTCGTCGTGATCGTGGTGATCTGCACGGGCTTGTATATAAATCTGCGCCGCAACAACTGGCTGTAGGGAAAATTTGACGAAACCTTGCCGTGCACGGCCTCGTTCCTTGACGGAATCCATACAACCGAACTCATAGGCTAGCGAATTGTGCGGCCTACTCCCTGGCAGAAAAGAGAAGCTCCCCATGAGCAGGTCGACTCGGCCGGTGGGGCGCGGCGACGTCGATGGGCTGACGCACGGCCGCGGATCGTGCTCGGCGGAAACCGTCTGCAGACCACACTCGGCGGAAGGTGGGGTTACCTTTGCGCTGCGGTCGGCTGCGTCATCACATTCGTCCTGCTGTTCCAGCCATGGCTGACCACAGACACAGGCGGGACCGACGGTGCGATTGACGCGAACGCGTTCGGTCGGCTCCACGTGACTACCTCCTTGGTAGAGCTCTGGGCGCAATCATCACCGCCTGCCGCGACGGTCAGCGGGGTGTGGGGCATCCTCACCAGCGTCGCGATCGTCGTTGCTGTCTGCAGCGTTGCTGTCTGCAGCGTGGTCCGCACCGAGGCGCTCACGCGCCTGGCGACCATCGCCACGGTCTTCGTTGCCGTTTTCACGATCGCCACCGTGGTCCACCTCCACAGCAGAGGCGACGAACTGACCCGGTTGGTCTCCTTCGGTACGGCCCGAGATCCGGGCACTCAGGTCGGATTGCTGCTCCGCTGGGCCCAGGGCCACGGCACCTATCCGGTACCCGGATTACGCACTGTTTCCTGGGCCACCGCCAGTCTCACGTGGTATGCGTTCCTCGCCGGCGCGATTTCGCTGGCTTCGGCCGTGGCCGCTATCACCGAGTGGATTCATGGACGCGAGAACCGCCCCACACCGCCAGAGATCTGAACTCGGCGATCGGCATGCGAGCCCTTCCGGGTAACGGTTCGCCAGGCGGCCGACCTGCCGACACGCGGCAGTCGTTACGGACGGTCGCGCGGGGCAGGTGTCCGGACACGCTGCCACGTCGCCGATCGCAGCAGACGCAGACCGTTGAGGCCGACGATGACGGTGGAGCCTTCGTGTCCGGCGACGCCGAGGGGAAGGGGAAGGTGTCCGACGAGGTCCCAGATAACGAGGACGGTGATGAACGTGGCCGCGATGATCAGGTTGGCGACCACGACGCGGCGGGCTCGCCGCGAGAGCGCGATCACGGTCGGGATCGTCGTGAGATCGTCGCGGACGACTACGGCGTCGGCGGTCTGCAAGGTGAGATCGGAACCGGCGCCGCCCATCGCGATGCCGGTGTGCGCGGCGGCGAGGGCGGGCGCGTCGTTGATGCCGTCGCCGACTACGGACACCCGCTCACCGTCTGCCTCGAGGTCGCGCACGGCGGCGACCTTGTCGTCGGGCAGCAAGCCCGCCCGCACATCGGTGATCCCGACCTGTCCGGCGAGCTGGGTCGCGGTGACGAGGTTGTCTCCGGTGAGCATCACCGGTGCGGCACCGGTCAATTCGGCGACGGCGGCGATGGTGGCGGCGGCTTCGCGACGGACCTGATCGGTGATGCCGAGCACGGCGATCGGAGTGTGTTCGCAGAGCACGACAACCGCGGTTCGTCCGCGCGTCTGCAATGCCTCGACGGCGGCTGCCGCTGTGGTGGCGGCTGCTGCCGCCGTGGTGCCCGGCCGCAACAACTCCGCGGGGGAACCGACGTGGATGAAGTGGCCCTCGATCAGGGCGGAGACGCCTCGACCGGGCTGGGCGGTGAATTCATCCGTGGCGGGCAACCCGAGCCCGCGGTGGCGAGCGGCACGCACGATGGCGGCGGCCAACGGGTGCTCGCTGGGGTGTTCGGCCGCCGCGGCCAGGCGCAGGATCTGCTCTTCGGTGAAACGCGTGCCCGGTAGAACCCGGATGTCGGCGAGTTCGGGGATGCCGCGGGTGAGGGTGCCGGTCTTGTCGAACGCGACGCGGGTGGTCGTGCCGAGTTGTTCCATGACCACCGCGGATTTCACGAGCACGCCGTGGCGTCCGGCGTTGGCGATCGCGGCCAGTAGCGGCGGCATCGTCGCCAGCACCACCGCGCACGGGGAGGCGACGATCATGAAGGTCATGGCTCGCAGCAGTGAATCCTGCAATGCCGCGCCGAACGACAGCGGGATGAGGAACACCGCGAGGGTGGCCACGACCATGGCGATCGAGTAGCGCTGTTCGACCTTCTCGATGAACAACTGTGTCTTGGCTTTGGTCTCGCTCGCCTGCTCGACCAGACCGGCGATGCGGGCGACGACAGAGTCTTCGGAGCGGCGGTCGACTCGCACCCGCAGTGCGCCGGTGCCATTGAGGGTGCCGGCGAACACCTCATCGCCCACGGTCTTGTCCACCGGAAGGGGCTCTCCGGTGATGGTGGCTTGGTCGACTTCGCTTGCCCCGCCCACGACCGCACCGTCGGCGGCGATCCGGTCGCCGGGCCGGATCAGGATCACCTCTCCGATCTTCAGCTCCTCGGCCTTGACGGTCTGCTCATCGCCGTCGGGGGCGAGCCGGGTCGCGGTGTCCGGAGTCAGGTCCAGCAGGCCGCGCACCGAGTCCTCGGTGCGAGCGGTGGCCAGTGCTTCGAGCGCGCCGGAGGTAGCGAAGATGACGATCAGCAGCCCACCGTCCATCACCTGCCCGATTGCCGCCGCACCGATTGCCGCGACGACCATCAGGAGATCGACATCGAGGGTCTTGTCTCGCAGCGCTTGCAGTCCCGCCAGCCCTGGTTCCCAGCCGCCGCTGACGTAGCAGGCCAGATAGAGCCCCCACCACGACCACGAAGGAGCACCGGATAGCTGTGCCATCAGTCCAAGCAGAAACAGCACCAATGCTGCTGCCGCCCAGCGTATCTCGGGCAGCGCGAACAATCGTGTCCGCCGCACCGGTAGTGCTGCCCGCCCGGTTGTGGGGCGGGTGGGCGTGGCGGTGGACGAGGCCATGAGGCACCTCCGGAGACAGGAAACAAATCACCCGAGAATAACAGAACATATGAACATGTCTTCACGTAAAGGGTGCGGCTATACTGCGCGACATGGGACACGGTGTGGAAGGCCGCGATCGGCCGGTCACCCGGCTGGACGCCACCGCCGCCGCGCACGTCGCGACCACACTGCAGGCCCTGGCCACCCCGAGTCGGCTGCTCATTCTCACCGAACTGCGCCACGGCCCCCGACCGGTCACCGAGCTCGCCGAAGCGGTGGGTATGGAGCAGTCGGCGGTCTCGCATCAACTCCGGCTGCTGCGCAACCTCGGCCTGGTCACCGGTACCCGCGCGGGACGTAGCATCGTCTACAGCCTCTACGACAACCACGTCGCCCAACTTCTGGACGAAGCGGTCTACCACAGCGAGCACCTGCGTCTCGGGCTCGCCGATCGCCCCGACGCGGCGAGCTGAACTCGGCGGCCCGTACTGGTCGCGGCGCCGCTTCTTTTCGACCACAGCCTCGGCCGATTGCGAGCTTTGCTCACGCCGCCCGTAGGTGATCACGCGGCAGGCGCGGACACCCGAATGATCCAGCGAAATTCGCCTTGCAAGGCCGAGCTCGCCGCGGTGGCAGGTAGCACCGTTCTCCTATGGCGCCGCAGTACCTTCCGCGGTGGGCAGGAGCACCGCTGACGGACGTGCGGGGTCGTGGTACACAGTGTGTTCGGCGACCAGCAGGGTGGTGGCGGTAGCGCGAGGTTCACCGGTGCCCGGGTTGCGGGCGTAGCGGGGGAAGGCGCCGCTGGAGACCTGCACACGGATGCGGTAGCCGCGCTTGAACCGATGCGCGGTCGGCCACAGTCGCACTGTGGCGCAACCGATTTCGTCGGCGCTCGACAAACTGGTCAGTCCATCGCAGATGTTGTGCGAGCGGCCGCGGGGGTCGACGTCGCAGAGTCGGACGAACACGTCGGCGTGGCGCAGGCTGGAGCGGAACCAGATCTCGGCACGCACCTCGCCGACCACCTCGACGTCGTGGTCGAGAACGTCGGTGGTGTAGGTGAGGACGTCGGCGCGCGCCTCCAACTTCCGGTTGTCGACGCTGCCCCCGCCGAACGCTCCGCGCACGCCCCCGAGCGCTGGGGTGGGATCGGCGGGGTCGTACCGGTAGTGGTCCGGCTGCGAGGCTGTCGGCGGACGAGTGTGCAGCTGCCCTCCGGGTTGCATTCGAAACCGTTGCGGTGCATAGCCTTTCGGCGGCCAGGTCTCGAAGTCCCGCCAAGTTTTCTCGCCTGTCACGTACAGCCGTACCGGCGCGCGCCGCGCCGGCTGCTCACCTCGGGCGAGCCCGAACTCCAGCGCTTCCAGCACCCCGGTGTTCGGCATCTGCATGTGTGTTCACGGTCCGATCGTGAGCCGCGCGGGCCGGCCTGCCTGCTGCAAGGCTTGGAAGTCACGAAGCTGGCCGGGCAGGAAGATGTCGGACCAGCCGCCGATCGAGCTGACCGGTACGGTCACGTCGGCCACCCGATGCCGATGGTCGGCGTCGGCCCAGTACGGGTCGTCTTCGTCGTGGGTGAGCACATCCTGGATATAGCCAGAGGGGAGGCCGATGGCTACGACGTCGGCACGGCTCAGTGGCAGCGTGGTCATCGCTCGCCGTGTCCTGCGCATCTGCAGTGGCTGACGCAGTGCCGCCCACCGGCGTTCCTGGACCGCGGTCAGCACACCCCATTGGAACGGCGCTTCCAGTGAGAACCCGTCGCCGCGCAACTGCTCCAGACTGAGCGCCGACTCGGTGACCTGCGGGATCATCGCTTTGACCTGAGGAGGCACCTGGTCGGCCACTGCCCACTGGACGGGTCTGGCCATGGCCACGCCATAGATGCCGCGGCGGCCGTACGGTGTGCGGATCAGCGCGGTCGGCAATCCCTCGCTCCCGGTCCGCGGTGCCTATCGGTCGGCCAGCAGCTCCACCCCGTCGGACATCGGTATCCGCATATCCCGCTGCACGGCCACATCCCGCGTCACCGGCGGGGGCAGTTTCAACCGACGTTGCAGGAGATGGCTGATCAGGTTCACCGTGGCTCCTCGAGGTCGTGCGATGTGGCGGCCCCAGCTATGAGGACGGACATGATCCGCATGAGCCGGTCGGCGAATTGCTCGGGATCCAGCGGATCTTCGGCCTCGACCAGCCAGGTGTTGATGAACGCCGCGGCGCCACCGGTCAGGTAGGTGGCGAGATCGTCGACGGCGCGCTCATCCAGCCGCGATCCGTACAACTGGCGCACGATCTGGCGGTTGACCGGGACCAGCAGGCCGCTGAGCCCCTTGTTCAGCGCGAATGCACAGGAACCGGTCAACAGCGCCCGGTAGAACACCCGATGCTCGGCGAAGTGCCGTGCCGCGGCCAGCGCCCGATCGCGGCCGACTCCCGACGTCCGGTCCGCCAGCAGCTCGTGCCGAGCCAGGTCCAGTGCGGCCTCGAGCAGGAGCGTGTCCCGATCCCCGAACTGCTGGTACACCACCGGACGGCTGACGTCCGCGGCCTCGGCGATATCGGTGATCGAGATGGCTGCCGTGCCGCGTTCGGTCACCAGAGCGACCGCCGCCCGCGTGAGCGCCGCTCGGGACCGGCGCACCCGGCGGTCCTGAACAGGCTCGTTCACGTTCCGATCGAACTCCACACCCGCATTATTTACAGGCGTCAGTTACAAGTGTAAGGAAATGCTGTGCCGCGGCGGCCGCTCGGCCCGACCTCCGGGCCGGATACCGCGAGCACTCAGGTCACGATGCGCAGCGGGTGTTCCAGCAGGTCCTTCAGCTGCTGGAGGAACGTCGCGGCGGTAGCTCCGTCGATGGCGCGGTGATCGGCGGAAAGGGTGACGCGGAGAATCTTGCGAGTGACGACCTCGCCGTCGATGAGGCGCAGCTGGTCGGTGGCGGCACCGATGGCGAGGATGGCGGCTTCGGGTGGGTTGATGACGGCGGCGAATTGCTCGATGCCGAACATGCCGAGATTGGAGATGGTGAAGGTGCCGCCGGTCATTTCGTCCGCGCGCAGTTTTCGGGCGCGGGCACGCTCGGCCTTCTCACGGCTCTCGGCGGCGATCGCGGAAATGCTCTTTCGGTCGGCGTCGCGGATGACCGGCACGACGAGACCGGCCGGGATCGCGACGGCGACGCCGAGGTGAATACCGCGGTGCCGCAACAACTTGTCACCGTCGAAGGAGACGTTCACCGCCGGGTCGGCGCGCAGGGTGACGGCGACGGCCTTGACGATCAGGTCGTTGATGCTCACCTTTCCGGTGCCTGCCGACTGCAGTGTCTGGTTGACGTCGGTACGGAAGGCCAGCAGGTCCGTGACGTCGATCGCGCTCGTCAGGTAGATGTGCGGGGCCTGCTGCTTGCTCTCGGTCAGGCGTTTGGCCGCTACCTGCTGGACGGTGGTCAGCGGCACCTCCTCGTAGTCGCCGGAGGCAGCGACCACCGGGGCGGCTGAGGGTGCGGTGACCGGGGGTACGCTCGCGGGCTGCGCGGATTCCACGTCGTGGCGGGTGATCCGCCCACCGGGGCCGGTGCCGGTCACGCTGTCGAGGTCGATGCCCAGCTCGCGTGCGACCTTGCGGGCCAGGGGAGAGGACTTCCGACGGTCGTCCGGTGCCGCGCCCGCGGTGACCGACGAGGGGGTCCGAGTCGAGAGCGGGACCGACGTGGAGTCGGTGGAGGTGGCCGGGGCGGCAACGGCTGGGGCGGGTTTCGCCGGTGTGCCACTGCCGTCGCCGAGCATCGCGATCGGGCTGCCGATCGGCACTCGCGTTCCGGGTTCGGCGAGGATCTGGTCGAGCACTCCGTCGTCGTAGGCTTCCAACTCCATCAGCGCCTTGTCGGTCTCGATCTCGGCGAGAATCTCGCCCCGAGTGACCTTGTCGCCGACCTGTTTGAGCCAGGCGACGACGACGCCGTCTTCCATCGTGTCGGAGAGCCGGGGCATGGTGATCTCTGGCATGACATTGTCCTCGGGTTCTCAGCGGCGCCGGCCCACGGCCGCCAGCGTTTCCAACGCGGCGGTGTGCAGGGAGTCGGCGGATGGAAGGGCGATCTGTTCGAGTGTTTTGGCGTAAGGTAGCGGCACTTCCGCCGCGGCGACCCGACGTACCGGCGCGTCCAGGTAGTCGAACGCTCCGTCGGAAATGGTGGCGGCGACCTCGGCGCCGATCCCGTAGGTCAGCCAATCGTCTTCCGCCACCACCGCGCAGCCGGTCTTACGCACCGAGGTCACGAAGGTGTCCCGATCCAAGGGCCGCAGGCTGCGCAGATCGATGACCTCGGCCGAGATGCCGGATTCGGCGTGCAGTTTCTCGGCGACCTGGGTGGCGATGGTCGCCATCCGTGAGTAGCCGATGAGGGTGATATCGGTGCCTTCCCGGGTAACGGCGGCCTTGCCGATCTCGGCAGGCGGAAGAACGTCGGGCACTTCGCCTTTGGTGTTGTAGAGGGCGAGGTTTTCCAGGAACAGCACGGGGTCGTCGTCCTCGATCGCGGCGCGCAGCAGGGCTCGTGCGTCGGCGGGGGTGCTCGGCGCGACCACCTTGAGCCCCGGCACGAAGGCGTAGTAGAGCTCGATGTTCTGCGAGTGGGTCGCGCCGAGTTGCTGGCCGCCCCCGCCCGGGGTGCGGATGACCAGCGGCACGCTGGTCTGGCCGCCGAACATGCCGTAGATCTTGGCAGCGTGGTTGACGATCTGATCCAGCGCGAGCAGCGAGAAGTTGATCGTCATGAGTTCCACGACCGGGCGCAGCCCGAGCATCGCGGCGCCGACGGCGGCGCCGACGAAACCCTCCTCGGCGATCGGGGTGTCGCGCACGCGCTTCTCGCCGAATTCGGCGAGCAGGCCCGCGGTGATCTTGTAGGAGCCTTCGAAGACGCCGATCTCTTCCCCGATCAGGAAGACATCCTCGTCGCGCCGCATTTCCTCGCGCAAGGTTTCGCGAAGTGCTTCGCGATAGGTGATGACGGGCACGGTTGTCCTTAGCAGTCTGGAACTACGGCGGTCAGAAGAGCGGATCGGCGGGCAGCCTGCGGGATTCGCCCGCGACCGGGGTGGCGTAGGTGTAGTCGAACAGGCTCGACGGGTCTGGATGCGGGCTGGCGTCCGCGAAGGCCACCGCAGCGTCGACCTGCTCCTCGACGGAACGTTCGATCTCCGCGGCGTCGGTTTCGTCCAGGACGCCGGACTCGATCAGGTTCGCGCGCCACCGTGCGACCGGATCGGATTCCCGTGCGGTGGCGACATCTTCGCCGCTGCGGTACTTCGCAGGGTCGACGACGGAATGGCCCTTGAGTCGATAGCTGATAGTTTCCAACAGCGCGGGTTTGCCCTCGCGTCGCGCTGTTTCCACCAGTTCGCGGGCGATATCGCGTACGGCGAGCACCTCGGTGCCGTCGACCTGTTCGCCGCGCATCCGGTATCCGGCGGCACGTTTGTACAGGTCGGGTTCGGCGGAGGAATTCTCCACCGTGGTACCCATCCCGAGCTGGTTGTTGATCACCACGAACACGACCGGCAGGTTCCACAGCGCCGCGAGGTTGAGCGACTCGTGGAAGGCGCCGATATTCGTTGTGCCGTCGCCCATCTGACACACCACCACGTCGTCGCCGCCGCGGTAGTCGATGGCCAGGGCAGCGCCGACGGCGAGCGGGAGCTGGCCGCCCACGATGCCGTAACCGCCCAGCAGGCGGGAGGCGGTGTCGAACATGTGCATCGAACCGCCCCAGCCCTTCGAGGTACCGGTGGAGCGCCCGTACAGTTCGGCCATGACACGGCCGGGCTCGATGCCTTTGGCGATGGCGTAGCCGTGTTCGCGGTAGTTGGTGAACAGGTAGTCGGTGGGCCGCATCGCCGCGGCGAGCCCGACCACGGTGGCCTCCTCGCCGAGGTTGAGGTGGCAGTAGCCGCCGATCTTGGCCTGGGTGTAGCCCTGGGCGGCGCGCTCCTCGAACCGCCGGATGAACATCATGTCGCGGAAGTAGCCGCGCAGGATGGTGGGGTCTTCCGCGGTAAGAGTGATGGAAGTGTGCTCGATTGTTTCGGTCACGATGCTCCTCCTCAGCGCTTCCGTGGGGCGACATGCACAGGCAGGCCGAGCGCGGAAAGCGCTGCCTCCATGCCGATCTCGCCGAGGGTGGGGTGGGCGTGGATGGTTTCGGCGAGTTCGTCGAGGGTGGCCTCGAGTGTGATCGCCAAGGCTCCTTCGGTGATCAGGTCGCTGGCCGATGGGCCGATGATGTGTACGCCGAGCACATCGCCGTGGCGCTGTCCGGCAACGATTTTGACGAACCCTTCGGTGTCACCGAAAGTCTTGGCCCGGCCCAGCGCCGCGAACGGGAACCGGGCGGTGATCACCTGGTGCCCGGCCGAGCGGGCAGCGGCTTCGGTCAGACCGACGCTCGCGATCTCCGGATGGGTGAAGGTGGCTGCGGGAATCGCGGTGTAGTCGATCCGGTTGTCTTGTCCGGCAATGACATCGGCGGCCGTCAGGCCCTGATGTGAAGCGACGTGCGCGAGCAGCGCTCGCCCGGTGACATCGCCGATCGCGTAGACGTGGTCGACGTCGGTGCGCAACTTCTCGTCGACCGGGATGAATCCGCGCTCGTCCGTGGCCACTCCGGCGAGATTCAGTCCGAGGTCGGCGGTGTTGGGGCGACGGCCGACACCGACGAGCACCACATCGGCATCGAGCGCGCGGGCGTGCGGGCCCTCGACGGTGACCCGCAGCGCCTCGTCGTGGGCGATCGAGGCGACGGTCGATCCGGTCAGCACGGTGATGCCGCGTGTGGCGAAGGACCGGCCGAGCGCCGCGCCGATGTCGCTGTCCTCGGCCGGTACCAGGCGATCCTGCATTTCGACGATGGTGACCTCGCTGCCGAAAGTGCTGAACAGGCTCGCCCATTCGGCGCCTACCGCGCTGCCTCCGACGATCACCAGCCGGTCCGGGACCGTGGTCAGCCCGAACGCGCCGTCGGAGGTGATCACGCCGGGCAGGTCGGCTCCCGGGACGGGCAGGTGGGCAGGTACGGATCCGGTGGCGATGATGACATCACGCGCGGTAACTTGCCGGACGGGTGTTGTGGGTGCGGCGGCATAGCGCGGGCCGTCCGGCCCGACCGGAGACGGACCCACTTCGTGCACGTCGACGGTCGTGGGGCCGGTGAATCGGGCATGCCCCTCGATCACGGTGACGCCATTGGCCGCGAGCAGACCGGCGACGCCATCGGTGAGTTCCTTGACGATGCCGTCCTTGCGCTGGCGCACGGCGGAGAAATCGAACCGGATATTGTCGGCGTATACGCCGTAATCGGCTGCGGTGCTCACGGTGTGAAAGACTTCCGCGGAGCGCAGCATCGCCTTCGTCGGGATACAGCCCCAGTTCAGGCAGACTCCGCCCGGCCGCTCCTTCTCCACCAGGCCCACCGACAGGCCACGCTGAGCAGCGCGGATGGCCGCGACGTAGCCGCCAGGGCCGCCTCCGACGACCAACAGATCGAATTCCGGCACTCGTGGTGCTCCTCAGTCTCGAACGAATCCGGCCACGCCGAGGTTGTGGCGTGGGCATTGCGGATGAGTCTCGTCGGCGTGGAATGCACAAACAATGTCCCGAAAGCCCAGGAATAGTGGCACGAAAATAGGCGCTGCGCCCAATCAGACAGCGCGGTCGGGGAGCTCCAGGGCCGACAGCGCGAGCGAGAGTTCGAGGTAGGCCCGCTGCCCGTCGAGCGGACGACCGACCAGCCCGGCGATACGTTGCAGCCGGTTGAGCACGGTGTTGCGATGACAGTGCAGATGTAGGGCGGCGTTGGCCGCCGAACAGTTCTCCGCCAACCAGGCAGTGAGAGTCTGTATCAGGACGTCGCGGTCCTTGGGAGGTAGCTCCAGGACCGGACCGAGGCTACGGGCCAGCAGTAGCCGGGTCAGGTCAGGGGACCGGACCAGCAGGGCCTCGGGGTAGCGCTCGTCCAGCGAAACCAGACCGGTCGAGTCTGTGGGCAGCGTGTCCAGCGCGATCAACGCGAGCGAATGGCCGGCACCCACCTCGGCGAGCCCCGGAACAGCGGAGGAGCACGCCGCCCTGCCGCGAGTCAGGGGACTCAGATGACGCAGCACCGCGGAGGTGTCGCGCTGCTCCAGCGACACCAGCCCGATCATGGTGTCTACGCGAGTGTGCCAGACCGACCGGATCTGCAACGCTGCGAGCACGGTTTCGGGCCCGGCGAGTGCCGATCTCCCGTCGGGGAGAGTGTCGGCGACCACCACCAGGTAGGCGCCGTGGGCCGGCAGGTTCAACTCACGCGCCGCCCGTGCGGCAAACGTCGCGTCGTGGGCTCGTCCGGCGAGAAGATCCTCGATCAACGCGTGTCTGCGTCGCTCGTCGCGGCGTACCTGTTCGAGTTCGGTGTTGCGGTAGGACGTGGACAGTGCCGAGGACAATCCGTCGATCACCATCCACATCGCGGTACCGGCCTCGCGGATCTCGTGCGGTTCGATATCGACGGTTTCGGCGTTGTCCAGCAATGCTTCCCACACGATTCGACCGCCGAGCCGGAATGTGCGCAGCATGGCCTCGAGCGGCACTCCCTGTTCGGCCCGGTGCCTGCCGATCGACGCCGCGACGTCATCGGACTCCGGATCTGTCGCCTCACCGCTCAACAATTCGAGAATCCGGGTGAGGTAACGCCGGCAACCGTCGCGCAGATTCGCGCGGGGGACCGACGTGTAGTCCGTCCATTCCGGATTGTCGGTGAAGATCGCCGCCATCAGGCGCTGGGTGAGCACCGCGACATCCGCGCGGCACATTTCGGCCAGCTTCCGTGTGCCCGCTGTGGAGAAAGGGGATCGCGGCGCTCCCATGCCGCTCGACGCTACTCCCCGCCACCGACCCGGCACGATCAGCGGGTCCACCACGTTGCCCTGGTGGACCGGGGCGTCGCGTTCTCCCCGGAAGTGGGCAGGCGACAAGAAGGACAAGTACGGTGTCGAAACGCCGTATCGAGATAGAGAGTGCAACGAGGTCGCTGCGAAAATGGGCCAATATATATTCACTGATCGATTCCGCAAAGCTCGAAAAGTATTGAGCTGCGCGGCGCTTGTCGCATTTCTCGTGTCGGGATGCGGAGCCGACCGCGCCGATGATCCGGCGTCGACCGCGGCGACGATCACAGAAGCCGCCGCGCGCACCGATCAAAAGGGGCTGTCCATCACCGTGCCAGGCACGCTTGCCGCGGGCTTCGCCGAGCTGGCGGCTGGTGTGCGTGGACATATCGGGATGGCGGTCATGCCGGTCGGCGGCGATCAGCTGGTTTCCTTCGGCGACTGGACCAGCGGTCCCGCGTGGTCGACGATGAAGGTGCCGTTGACCATCGCCGCGCTGCGGCGCAATCCGGGCGCCTCCACCTACGCCGCGTCGGCGGCGATCACCGCCTCCGACAACGCCGCCGCCGACGTGCTGTGGCAGTCGCTCGGCACCGCACAGGAGGCGGCCGAGGCGGTGCAGGCGGTGCTGCGGGAAGGCGGCGACACCAAGACCACCGTGCCCGCCACCCGTGCCCGTCCCGAGCATTCGGCCTTCGGCCAGGCCGAGTGGTCACTGGTCGACCAGGTGCGGTTCGCCGCACGGCTGCCCTGTCTGTCGCAGTCCGCGCGAGTGACCAGCCTGATGGAGCAGATCGTCACCAGCCAGCGCTGGGGTCTCGGCGAGTTGACCGGCGCCGAGTTCAAGGGCGGCTGGGGCCCGGACACCTCGGGCGCCTACTTGGTGCGGCAGTTCGGGATCATCACCGCTCCGTCGGGGCGGATCGCGATCGCGTTGGCGGTGCAGCCGGATTCGGGAGCGTTCGGTGACGGCATGAACGCCCTGGACAAGCTGGCCACGGTCGTTTCCCAGCACCTCGACGAGCTGTCCGGCGGTAACTGCACGGCCTGATCCCTGGTGGCCGCACCCGTAAGGGCGAGGCGGCCGTCTGTTGGGCATCGGACAGGCCGCTGTTACTCGGCGTTCATGGGGGCGAGGCTGCCGGGATCGGACATAGGGGGCAAGATATCGGCCATGCGCATCGGAGTCTTGACCGGAGGCGGAGACTGCCCAGGACTGAACGCGGTCATCCGCGCCGTCGTTCGCACCGCGAACGGCCGCTACGGAGACGCGATCGTCGGCTTCGAGGACGGCTGGCGCGGCCTACTGGAAGACCGAAAGATCCAGATCCACAACGACGACCGCACCGACCGTCTGCTGACCAAGGGCGGCACCATCCTCGGCACCGCCCGCACCAATCCCGACGTGCTGTTGGCGGGCCTCGGCCGGATCAAACAAACCCTGGACGACAACGGCATCGAAGCACTGATCCCGATCGGTGGCGAAGGCACCCTCACCGCCGCGAGCTGGCTGTCCGACGAGGGAGTCCCGGTGGTCGGCGTCCCGAAGACCATCGACAACGACATCGACTGCACCGACGTCACTTTCGGCCACGACACCGCGCTGAGCATCGCCAGTGAGGCGATCGACCGGCTGCACACCACGGCGGAATCGCACCAGCGCGTGATGCTCGTCGAGGTGATGGGCCGTCACGCGGGCTGGATCGCGATCAACGCGGGCATGGCGGCGGGCGCGCACCTGACCCTTGTGCCTGAGGTTCCGTTCGACGTGGACGAGGTGTGCGGCATGATCAAGCGGCGGTTCCAGCGCGGCGACAAGCATTTCATCTGCGTTGTCGCCGAGGGCTCGCACCCCGCGCCGGATTCCGGCTTCACGTTGCGCGAGGGCGGTATCGACGAATTCGGCCACGAGCGTTTCACCGGCGTCGCCCAGCAGCTCGGCGTGGAGATCGAACGGCGCATCGGCAAGGAAGTGCGCACCACCGTGCTCGGTCATGTACAGCGCGGCGGCAGCCCGACCCCCTACGACCGCGTGCTGGCCACCCGTTTCGGCCTGCACGCCGCCGAGGCGGTGCACGCAGGCCACTTCGGCCAGATGGTCGCCCTGCACGGCACCACCATCGATCTCGTTCCGCTGTCGGAAGCCACCAAGCAGCTCAAGCGGGTACCCACGGAGCGGTATCGCGAGGCAGAGGCGTTCTTCGGTTGAGTTCAGCGCTGTCCGAGCAGGCCGATAGCCGCGGATAGCATACGATGCTATATTTAGGCCGTGACCAGGACTATCAGCCAAGCGGAACTACGCAACGGAAGTGCCGGTGTGATGGATGCACTCGAGGCGGGCGAAGACTTCATCATCACCCGCAATGGACGTCCTGTGGGTGAGCTGCGGCCGTTGGCGCCGACACGTGGGATCACCACCGCCGAGTTGAAACGACGGCTCGCTCGCTTTTCTCGCGCTGGCTCGAGCGCCGAGGAACGCGCGCAGGTGGACGCGGTCTTCGGGGAGGACCGGCTCGATGACCAGTGAGCGCAGGGACTCGGGTCTCCTCGACACATGCGTGCTGATCGACTTCGATGAGATACCGGACCATCAGCTTCCGGTCGTGCCGAAAGTCAGCACCGTGACACTCGCCGAACTCGGGCTGGGGGTTGCCTCGGCACCCGACGCTACCGTTCGGTTGTTACGCACCGAACGCCTCCAGGAGTTCGAAAGCTCCTTTGACGCATTGCCCTTTACCGCCGATGCCGCCCGACGGTTCACATTGATGGCCAGCTTGATCACGGTCAGCGGCAGGAGCCCGAAGCCGCGCAAATTCGATCTGATGATCGGCGCAATTGCTTCGATACATAGCCTGCCGCTATACACCCGCAACCCGAAAGACTTCTTTGGGCTCGAGCAGGTGCTGACCGTCGTCTCGGTGTAACCGCTTCGCTGAGCGTCACATCACGACGGTTCGTTTGCGCCATGTGCCACTCGCCTAGCGTCATTTCGGTGGGTGGTCGTCTGGCGTCGGTACTGTGTCACCATGCGCAGTGGGCGACTGATCGCGTTGGCTCTGTTCGTGATTGCCGCATTGGTGGCCGGGTGCTCGGAGTCGAATCCGCCCGATCCGATCACCGGCGACTGGCATGGCGCCATCGAGGTCCCCGGTCAGCCGCTCCAGGTCGGAGTGAGTTTCCACGCTGACGGAACGGCCGCCATCGATATCCCGGTGCAAGGAGTGACCGGCGCGCAGCTGAAGGACGTCAACTCCGATCGCAACGGAGTGTCGTTCGCGATTCCCGACATCCCGGGCGATCCGGTGTTCCGCGGCAAGTACGAGTCCGGATCCGACCGGATCACTGGGGATTTCACGCAGGCCGGCCAGAGCTTCCCGCTGGCGCTGCAACCCGGCAAGGTCGCCGCACTCGCGCGTCCGCAGGAGCCGAAGCCGCCGTTCGCGTACAAGTCCGAGGACGTCACCTACCGCAGCGGCGACATCACCATCGCGGGCACGCTGACCGAGCCCCAGGGACCCGGCCCGTTCCCCGCCATCCTGATGATCACCGGAAGCGGCCCGCAGGACCGCGACGAGGAACTCATGGGCCACAAGCCGTTCCTGCTGCTGGCCGACACATTCACCCGCGCGGGCTACGCCGTACTGCGCACCGACGACCGCGGCGTCGGCGGTACCGGCGGCAAGCTGGACGACGCGAATTACACGGATCTGTCCAACGATGCCGCCGCGGGCGTGAGCTACCTGCGCGCCCGCCCGGACATCAACCCAGGCCGTGTCGGACTCTTCGGCCACAGCGAGGGCGGATACCTCGCGCCGCTTGTCGCCTCACGTCCGGACAGCGGCGTCGCGTTCCTCGTCCTCATGGCCGGTCCTGGCGTCCCCGGCTCGGATGTGCTCGTCGAACAGACCCGCCTGATCGCCGCCGCGAACGGCACGCCCGCCGAAAAGGCGGATACCCAGCTGCGCCAGACCATCGAGCTGGCCGCTCTGCTGAAGGCGGGCGACCTGGCAGGGGCCAAGGAGCTGGCCCGCAAGCACAACGAGACCCTACCCGCCGACCAGCGGCTCCCTGAGGAGCAGGCAGGCGCGCAGATCACGCCGTACCTGGCGGCCCTCGTCGGCTACGATCCAGCTCCCGCCCTCGCCGCCCTGCGCGTCCCCGTGCTCGCGTTCTTCGGCGGCAAAGACCTGCAGGTGCCGGCCGCTCAGAGCGAGCAGCCGATGCGCGACCACCTCGCCGCAGACCCGGACGCGACCGTTTACGTCTTCCCGGGACTCAACCACCTGATGCAGCCCACCGAAACCGGCCTCCCCGACGAGTACCGTTCGATCGAAACGACCATCTCCCCGGAGGTGTCGACCTACGTCACCGGTTGGCTCCACCAGCGGGTTCCGGCGAAGTAGCGCTCCGTCCCCAGACGCCGAGAGCCCCTGCGAAACAGCGGGAGCGCTTACCTAGACTGATGGCCATGAGCGCACCCACGGTCGACCTGATGGATTACTCGGATGTCCTCTCCCGGTTCGAGCCGGTGCTCGGCATGGAGGTCCATGTCGAGCTGTCCACCGCGACGAAGATGTTCTGTGGTTGCCCGACCGAGTTCGGTGCACAGCCCAACACTCAAGTTTGCCCGGTGTGCCTCGGTCTGCCGGGCTCGCTGCCGGTGGTGAACGAGAAGGCCGTCGAGTCGGCGATCCGGATCGGGCTCGCGCTGAACTGCTCGATCACCCCGTGGGGCCGGTTCGCGCGCAAGAACTACTTCTACCCGGATCAGCCGAAGAACTACCAGATCAGCCAGTACGACGAGCCGATAGCCACGAACGGGCACCTGGATGTGGCACTCGACGACGGAAGCATTTTCCGTGTGGAGATCGAGCGCGCGCACATGGAGGAAGACACCGGCAAGTCGGTGCACGTCGGTGGCGCGACCGGCCGCATCCACGGCGCCAGCCACTCACTGCTGGACTACAACCGGGCGGGCGTTCCGCTGATCGAGATCGTCACCAAGCCGATCACCGGTGCGGGGGAGCGCGCTCCCGAGGTGGCGCGGGCGTACGTGACCGCTTTGCGTGATCTGCTGAAGGCACTCGGCGTGTCCGACGTCAAGATGGAACAGGGCTCGCTGCGCTGCGACGCGAACGTTTCGCTGATGCCCGTCGGCGCGACGGAATTCGGCACCCGCACCGAGACCAAGAACGTCAACTCGCTCAGGAGTGTCGAGGTGGCGGTGCGTTTCGAAATGCGCCGCCAGGCGGCGATTCTCGCAGGCGGCGGCACGATCGTTCAGGAGACCCGGCACTTCCACGAGGCCGACGGCAGCACCTCGCCGGGACGTCGCAAGGAGACCGCCGAGGACTACCGTTACTTTCCGGAACCCGACCTGGAGCCGGTCGCGCCCGCGGCGGATTGGGTGGAACAGCTGCGCGGCACCATCCCCGAGTACCCGTGGCTGCGTCGCGCCCGCATCCAGTCCGAGTGGGGCCTGTCCGCCGAGGTGATGCGCGACCTGGTCAACGCGGGCGCGCTCGACCTCATCATCGCGACCGTCGACGCGGGCGCTCCGGCCAACGAAGCGCGCTCCTGGTGGGTCGCCTACCTCACCGAGAAGGCCAAGGAGCGCGACGTGGCGCTGGAGGACCTGCCGATCAGCCCGGCTCAGGTCGCCGAGGTGATCAAGTTGGTCGAGGCGAAGACGGTCAACAACAAGGTCGCCAAGCAGGTCGTCGACTACGTGCTGGCCGGAGAGGGCGACCCGGCGCAGATCGTCGAGGCCAAGGGTCTCGGCATGGTCAGCGACGACAGCGCCCTGCAGGCCGAGGTCGAAAAGGCCCTCGCCGCCAACCCCGACATCGCCGACAAGATCCGCTCCGGCAAGGTACAGGCGGCGGGCAAGATCGTCGGCGACGTCATGAAGGCGACCCGGGGCCAAGCCGACGCCGCCCGGGTCCGCGAGCTGGTGCTCGCCTGCTGTGTTTAATTTGCAGCGCCTGCGGCGCGAACGGGCAATGCTCGGTCTCGCTGCGCTCGGAAGCGGGAGTGGGCCGTAGCGGTTTGCGTCGGGAGGCACACGCAGTATCGATTGTCCGCGCTGTGTTCGATTGGCAGCGCCTGCGGCGCTGCCAATCGAACATCGCAAATCGAACTCAGTCCGGTCCGCCGCCACCGGCCTGTGGCGGTGGGATGCGGATGACGCGGTCGTCGAACGGGCCCGGCTGTCCGTCGGTCTTGTTGACCGTGGTTACCCAGACGGTGCCGTCGGCGCCGGCCGCCGCGCCGCCGAGCTGCCCGTACTTATCCTGCGCCAGCAAGGTCGGCGCCGCGGTGACCGCATGGGTGGTCGGGTCCGCGGCCGCAATGGCGAGGGCTTTCGCGCGGGTCAGCGAGATCGCGACACCGTCGACGGCTGCCGCGCAACCGGCGACACCGGGCCGGTCGGGCCAGGTCCATGCGGTGGTGACCGCGCCTGCGCCGTCGACCCGCTGCAGCCGGTCCTCAGTGGGGGTGCGGTCGGTGATCCAGATGCTGTCCGCGCCGGCGTGGCATACGTCCCCGACGATCCCGATACCCGAGACAGCGATCTCGGGAGCCGGCGTCCGGCCTGCTGCCGGAGAGTTCACACGCAGCAGTTTGCCCGCGAGCGAGGAGGTGGAGGCCGCGGCCCCCGGGTCGCCCGCGTTCCCGGTCAGCACGAGCATCTGGTCGGGCGAGGCGAACTCGATCGCGCCACGATTTCCGCTGGAGCCCTTCGGGATTCCGGTGAGAATGTCCTTCGGCGGACCGCCCTCCGCGATGCGGACCACCCGGTTGTCGCTGGCGGTGGTGATGTAGGCGTACATCAGCCCGTCTTCCCGATAGGTGGGGGAGAGTGCGATGTCGCTGAGCCCGCCGTCGGTCGAACCGTCCACGGCCAGTTCGGCGATCTCCACCGGTTGCTGCTCCGGGACCACCTTGAGAATGCGTCCGGTCCGTCGCTCGGCGACCAGGGCGCCGTCGCCGAGGATGACCAGCCCGCCGGTGGTGTCCAGGCAGGTGGCCACCACCGCCGGGTCCGGATCGATGCACGGCCCGCTCGGCCGGGTGGTCGAGGTGGGTGGCTGGCTCGGC
This sequence comes from Nocardia sp. NBC_00881, assembly GCF_045207455.1. Lineage (NCBI taxonomy): Bacteria > Bacillati > Actinomycetota > Actinomycetes > Mycobacteriales > Nocardiaceae > Nocardia > Nocardia sp. NBC_00881. Next base: position 3,686,503 of record NZ_CP108798.1, on the reverse strand, counting down.
TTCTTCGGGTCGATTTCGGCCCCGTGCAATGTCGGTTCCGGGGTGAACGGGCTGGACGCCGAATCGTCGAACCGGGCGCAACCGGTCAACAGGGCGGAGCCGAGCGCCAAGCTCGCCGCGACGCGGCCCACGACAACCAAACTCATAGCTCAGACGTTACGGAAATACCGTCACGCGCGCCCGCGCCGGGGGGTGTTGCGCGCGCACTGACACGCCGTGCCTCGCACACGCCCCGCGGTAACGCGCCGCGGCATAGGGTGTTGGCCGTGACCGACAAGCCGAAAGACACCCCCGAACCTTCGCGGGTCGAGGACGCCGCGCCGTCCACGGCCCATCAGTCGGCGGTGTCGTCCACCGGTCGAGGAGTGAGCAGTCCGTTCGATTCGCCGACCGAGCAGTTCCCTCCGGTGGATCCGTCCAAGCGCCCCTTGCTCACCAAGGATGTCCCGCGCACCGACGACGAACTCGGGCTCGACCCGCAGGTCCCGACACCGGGCGAAAGAGCCGAAGCGCCCGCGTCCTACGGGTACGCGAGCATCCCGCCTGCCGCGAACCCGCCGAACGACACCGGCAGGCTGCGTCGGCGCACCGACGAGGACCGCCGTGGCACACTCGATCTCGGCTTGTTCCTGTTGCGGTTGGTAGTCGGTGGCACCTTCCTCTACCACGGGCTGCAGAAGCTCACCGGCTGGTTCCACGGCTCCGGCCTGGACGGGACCCGCGACATGATGGAGTTCAGCGGGTGGGACCGACCGACGGTGTCGACCATCCTGGTCACGGCCGGCGAGGTCGGCGGCGGCGCGCTGCTTGTCCTCGGCCTGGCGACGCCGCTGGCCGCAGGCGCGGTCCTCGCGGTGATCCTGGACGCATGGGCCTCGAAGCAAGGCATGGCCCCCGGATTCCAGTACAAAGCGGGCCCGGGCTCGGTCGAACTGGAGAGCATCCTCGCGGGCATCTCCGCCGTCATCATTCTGACCGGCCCCGGCCGCTGGTCCTTCGACCGCAACCGTGGCTGGGCCACCCGCCCCTCCGCGGGCTCCTTCGTCGTCCTCCTGCTCGCTATAGCCGCCGCGGTAGGCACCTTCTGGTACCTACACGGCGGCAACCCGCTCATCGGCATCAAGCCCTTCGACTGAGTGCTCCCGCCTCGAGGAGAAGGCCGGCGTCGCGATCGCCTCGAACGAGAGCTTCTCATCGTGGCCGAAGACGTTCACCGACCCCAGGCTCTGCGCCGCAATCGTCGATCGCTTGACCTTCGGGCGGCAACATCATCGAGACCGGCACCGACTCCTACCGGCTCACCCATACCCGCAGCCAGAAATAGTCAGCTGCATGATGGGCGCGACATCGACTGGGCGGTCACCGCGGCGGCGATATGCCGGGCCAGGACATCTGGTGCCTGAGCGTGAGCGAGGTGTCCCTGGCCGGGTATGCGGACGATTTCGGCTTGCGGTAACGCCGCAGCAATAGGCGCGAACGCTGTTCCGTAGGGGTTACGGTATGCGGCGGACGGCACCCTTGTCGGCCGAGGTCGCCAACGCGGCGTAGGCGCGGAGGGCGGTGGTGACCGGACGATCGCGGTTGACCGGCTGCCAAGGGCGTTCGGAGGTGTCCATTTTTGCGCGGCGCTCGGCGAGGACGGCGTCATCGACGAGGACCTCGAGTGTACGTGTGGTGACGTCGATGCGGATCTGGTCGCCGTTCTCCACCAGGCCGATGACGCCGCCGCTCGCCGCCTCGGGGGAGATGTGGCCGATCGACAGGCCCGAGGTGCCGCCGGAGAAACGGCCGTCGGTGATCAGCGCGCACTGCTTGCCGAGCCCCGAGCCCTTCAGGAAAGCGGTGGGGTGCAACATCTCCTGCATACCGGGGCCACCCGAGGGACCCTCGTAGCGGACGACGATCACGTCGCCGGGCTGGATCTTCTTGCCGAGGATGACCGACACGGCCTCTTCCTGCGACTCCACGACGACCGCGGGGCCCTGGAAGGAGAACAGCTCCTCATCGATGCCCGCGGTCTTCAGCACCGCGCCGTCTGGAGCGACGTTGCCACGCAAAATGACAAGACCGCCCTCCTTCGTGTAGGCGTGCGCCAGGTCGCGAATGCAGCCGCCTTCGGCATCGGTGTCCAGTGACGACCAGCGATTCTCGGTGGAGAATGGCTCGGTGGTGCGCACACCGCCCGGCGCGGCGTGAAACAGCTCGAGAGCTTCCTCGGAGGCCTTGCCGGAGCGGATGTCCCAGGTGTCGAGCCACTCGTCGAAGCTCTTGGTGTGCACCGTGGTGACGTCGGTTTCCAGCAGACCGGCCCGACGGAGCTCGCCCAGGATGGCGGGGATGCCGCCGGCCCGGTGCACATCCTCCATGTGGTAGTCGGAGTTGGGCGACACCTTCGACAGGGTGGGCACCCGGCGGCTGGTCTCCTCGATGGTGTGCAGATCGAAGTCGATCTCGCCTTCCTGCGCGGCGGCCAGCGTGTGCAGCACGGTGTTGGTCGAGCCGCCCATCGCGACGTCCAGCGCCATCGCGTTTCGGAAAGCCTTGGCATCTGCCACGTTTCGCGGCAGCACCGAGGCATCGTCCGCGCGGTACCAGCGATTGGCGATGTCCACCACGACAGTGCCCGCCTTCTCGAACAATGCCCGGCGGGCGGCGTGCGTCGCCAGCGTGGAGCCGTTGCCGGGCAGTGCGAGGCCCAGCGCCTCGGTGAGGCAGTTCATGGAGTTCGCGGTGAACATGCCCGAACACGAGCCGCAGGTCGGACACGCGGAACGCTCGACCTCGCTCAAACCCTCTTCGGACACCGCCTGATTCGCGCTCGCGGAGATCGCGGTGATCAGGTCGGTCGGCGCCTGCGCGACACCGCCCACGACCACGGCTTTGCCCGCCTCCATCGGCCCGCCGGAGACGAACACCGTCGGAATGTTCAGGCGCATGGCGGCATTCAACATGCCCGGCGTGATCTTGTCACAGTTCGAGATGCACACCAGCGCGTCGGCGGTGTGCGCGTTCACCATGTATTCCACCGAGTCTGCGATGATCTCGCGCGAGGGCAGCGAGTAGAGCATGCCGCCGTGGCCCATGGCGATTCCGTCGTCGACGGCGATGGTGTGGAACTCGCGCGGTACCCCACCGGCGGCGCGCACCGCGTCGGCCACGATCTCGCCGACGTTCTTCAGGTGCACATGGCCGGGCACGAACTGGGTGTAGGAGTTCGCGATCGCGACGATCGGCTTGCCGAAGTCGGAGTCGGTCATACCGGTGGCCCGCCAAAGCGCGCGGGCACCCGCGGCGTTGCGGCCGATGGTCGTGGTTCGGGAACGAAGCGGTGGCATTTCGATGGTCCTCGGGTCGCGGGGGGCTGTTGTGCGGTGGCCGGACGTCCGTCCGTCCAAGCGCTCTTTGCGGTGGCCGGACGTCCGTCCAAGCGCTTTGTGCGGTGGCCGGAAGACGTGCGTCCAAGCGCTCATTGCGACTGCGCAGAGTTTGCTCGGCGGCGCTCCCACGTTACTCCGCGGGTGAGTGCGTCTACCTGCCGGTCGCGTCGCCCGTGCGGCAGCCATACGGTAGGTCTCGGTGTCAGCCCGGGTTTCGATGAGTCGCCGATGGGGGTGTGGTCGGCGCTGACGGTGTTGCCGGAGGTGCCGGACCGCCGCCGGGCGATGGGTGAGAACGAGGATCGGTGCTCCCGATGAGATCATCCCATCACCTGACCGCAACTCGCTACCGTCGGAAGATGTTCCGCCGTGTGACGCTGCTGACGGTCGCGATGCTCCGCGCCCCGGTGGCCCGTGCGGCCTTATGGGTGCTTATCGCCGCCCGTGGTATCGGCGTTCTCGGTTTCGGAAGTCTTCGCGACCCCGTTGGTCCTCGGTTCGTCCTCCGCGACCACGGCCGTGGTCGCAGCGGACTCGGCCACTTCCTCGGCTGCGGGCTCGACGGTGGAGCCGGCCTCCTCAGGCTCCTCGGTCTCCTCCGGCCCTGCGAACGGATTCGGAATCCGCCCGTTGGACGCCGCCACCAGATCGCGCAACCGGTCGAAGCTCACCGCGGGCAACTTCACTTCGGTGCCGTCGGTCAGATCGGCGAGCACGTATCCACGCTTCGGGATCCGCACACCCTTGACCTGTGCCCAATCCAGATGGCGGGATCCCGACAGCGTCCGTAGGTCCAGTCCCGCGTCCGATATGGAGGTCTGTGTCCGCAGCACCCATACCAGCACGATTACGGGGATCAGCAACAGCCACCAGAGCCCGGCCGGCCAGCCGACGAACGGGAAGAATACGCACATCAGCAGGATGAATACGCCGAGGAAGGCAAGTCGTGGGATGCGGATCACACGAGTGGTCGGGGCGCTACCCGTCTCCGCTCCCACGGCGGGCGTATGGGACGATTCAGTAGGTGGCACGGACTGATGCGGTGATGACACACCACCATCCTCGCATCCAGGTGAACGGACACAAGCAACCGCACTGTCCCACATAATGGGACGCCATAGGTCATCTGTTTGACTCTTCGGTTCACACCCGCTTAACGTCGTGCGCGTGAACCGAAACGAGTTGCTCGTAATCGGCCGGCGCGTGCAGCGTTGAGCCTGACACTCTGAGTCGAATACGTCAGCTCGCGTTGCGACGCGCCACCCTCGTTCAGCCCTGTGCTGACGGGGGCTTTTTTATGTTCGGATAATTGTTCGACATGGCGAGGCGCAAGACACCGCGTTTGCGGTGGCCGGGCGGCCGTCCAGGTGCTCTTTACGAGGGCTGGATGTCGTCCGTCCCGCGCAGCGAGGCACAAAATCCGGGGTCATAACGACTACCAGTAAGGAACGAAGACGGTGAGCGCACCTACCGCACGGCCCGGGCCTTCGGCCCGCAGGCCAGCGCCTTCGGCGAATCAGCAGGCATCGCCCGCTGCCAACGCGACGTCCGCGGCCAACCGCCGCCAGGCCCCGCCCGAGCGGGTCACCGGTGCGCAGTCGGTCGTCCGGTCGCTCGAGGAGCTCGGCGTCGACACAGTATTCGGCATTCCAGGCGGTGCGATTCTCCCGCTGTACGACCCGCTGTTCGACTCCAAGGTGCGGCATGTCCTCGTCCGGCATGAGCAGGGCGCCGGCCACGCGGCAACCGGTTACGCGCAGGCCACCGGCAAGGTCGGTGTGTGCATGGCCACATCTGGTCCCGGCGCGACCAACCTGGTCACCCCGATCGCCGACGCGCAGATGGACTCGGTCCCGATCGTGGCCATCACCGGCCAGGTCGGCCGCAGCCTGATCGGCACGGACGCGTTCCAGGAAGCCGACATCTCCGGCATCACCATGCCGATCACCAAGCACAACTTCCTGATCACCGAGGCCGTCGACATCCCGAGAATCATCGCGGAGGCGTTCTATATCGCCGCGTCCGGCCGCCCCGGCGCCGTGCTCGTCGACATTCCCAAGGACGTGCTGCAGGCGCAGACCACCTTCAGCTGGCCGCCGGAGATGCGGCTCCCCGGCTACCGTCCGGTCACCAAACCACACGGCAAGCAGGTGCGCGAGGCCGCGCGGATGATCATGGGATCCAAGGCGCCGGTGCTGTACGTCGGCGGCGGCGTGATCAAGGCCGACGCCTCGTCCGAGCTGCTGGAGCTGGCCGAACTGACCGGCATCCCGGTGGTCACCACACTGATGGCGCGCGGCGCCTTTCCGGACAGCCACCGGCTGAACATGGGCATGCCAGGCATGCACGGTACCGTGGGCGCGGTTGGGGCACTGCAGAAGTCGGATCTGCTGATCACCCTCGGCGCCCGCTTCGACGACCGCGTCACCGGCCAGCTGGATTCCTTCGCCCCCGGCGCCAAGGTCATCCACGCCGATATCGACCCGGCCGAGATCGGCAAGAACCGGCACGCCGACGTCCCGATCGTCGGCGACTGCCGGGAGGTGATCGTCGAGCTGATCGAGACGCTGAAGGCCGATCCGGCGTTGGGCGACGCGCCGCTGCTGTCGCTGGACGAGTGGTGGACCTACCTCGATGGCATCCGCGCCGCGTACCCGCTGGGCTGGACCCCGCCCGCCGATGGGTCGCTGTCGCCGGAGTTCGTCATCGAGGCGTTGGGCCGCCTGGCCGGTCCCGACGCGATCTACTGCGCGGGTGTCGGCCAGCACCAGATGTGGGCCGCCCAGTTCATCAAGTACGAGAAGCCGCGCACCTGGCTGAACTCCGGCGGTCTCGGCACCATGGGCTACGCCGTCCCGGCCGCCATGGGTGCCAAGATGGGTATGCCGAATTCCGAGGTGTGGGCGGTCGACGGTGACGGCTGTTTCCAGATGACCAACCAGGAGCTGGCCACCTGCGCGGTCGAGGGCGTCCCGATCAAGGTCGCGCTGATCAACAATGGCAACCTCGGCATGGTCCGGCAGTGGCAGACGCTGTTCTACCAGGAGCGCTACTCCAACACCGACTTGGGCACGCACACCCTGCGGATCCCCGACTTCGTGAAGCTCGCGGAAGCCCTCGGCTGCTACGGCATCCGAGTCGAGCGCGAAGAGGACGTGGAGTCCGCCATCCGGGAAGCCCAGTCCATCACCGACCGCCCCGTGGTGATCGACTTCATCGTCGGCAAGGACGCGCAGGTGTGGCCGATGGTCGCCGCGGGCACCAGCAACGACGAGATCATGGCCGCTCGCGGCATCCGCCCGTTGTTCGACGAGGACGAGGAGGCCGTCGAGCCCGCCGTCATCGACGCGGCGATGGCGCACGAGAAGAACAGGTGAACGGACGGATGAGTACCACCCACACCCTCAGCGTTCTCGTCGAGGACAAACCGGGCGTGCTGGCGCGCGTGGCTGCCCTGTTTTCCCGCCGCGGCTTCAACATCGAGTCGCTGGCGGTCGGCGGCACCGAGCTGCCCGAGGTCTCGCGCATGACCATCGTCGTTACCGTCGAGGACTTGCCGCTCGAACAGGTCACCAAGCAGCTCAACAAGCTGGTGAACGTCATCAAGATCGTAGAGCAGGACGCCGACAGCTCGGTGGCTCGCGAACTGATCCTGGTGAAGGTGCGCGCCGACGCCAGCGTGCGGACGCAGGTGATCGAGGCCGTCACGCTGTTCCGCGCCAAGGTGATCGACGTGTCCCCGGACGCGCTCACCGTCGAGGCGACCGGCACACGGTCCAAGCTCGACGCGCTGCTGCGCATGCTCGAACCGTACGGCGTGAGAGAGATAGTGCAGTCCGGCGTGGTGGCCGTCGGCCGCGGTCCGAAGTCGATCACGGCGACGCGCTAGGTCGCACGGTCCCCGGACGCGAGGACCCGCTACCACGGCGACGCGCTAGTCTGGCTTCGATCTACGGTCGGCGTACGGCGCTCCCCGCGTACGCGCGGGGGGATCCGATTGATCCGAAACAGTACAAATCCATCACCTGCGTCAAGCACGGTGTGCCCCCGCTCCTGCGGGGACGATCCTCCAGAAGGGAAACCAACCACAGTGGCAGTCGAGATGTTCTATGACGACGACGCCGACCTGTCGATCATCCAGGGCCGCAAGGTCGCTGTCATCGGCTACGGCAGCCAAGGCCACGCGCACTCGCTGAGCCTGCGCGACTCCGGCGTCGAGGTCCGGGTCGGCCTCGCGGAGGGTTCGAAGTCGCGTCCGAAGGCCGAGGAGGCGGGCCTGACCGTCGGCACTCCGGCCGAGGTCTCCGAGTGGGCAGACGTCATCATGGTGCTCGCGCCCGACACCGCGCAGGCGTCGATCTTCACCAATGACATCGAGCCGAACCTGAAGGACGGCGACGCGCTGTTCTTCGGCCACGGCCTCAACATCCACTTCGGACTGATCAAGCCGCCGGCCAACGTCACCATCGGCATGGTCGCGCCGAAGGGCCCCGGCCACCTCGTGCGCCGCCAGTTCGTCGACGGCAAGGGCGTTCCGGCCCTGATCGCCATCGACCAGGACCCGAAGGGCGAGGGCCAGGCGCTTGCGCTGTCCTACGCCAAAGGCATCGGCGGCACCCGCGCGGGCGTCATCAAGACCACCTTCAAGGAAGAGACCGAGACCGACCTGTTCGGTGAGCAGGCCGTGCTCTGCGGTGGTACCGAGGAACTGGTCAAGACCGGTTTCGAGGTCATGGTCGAAGCCGGCTACGCGCCGGAGATGGCCTACTTCGAGGTTCTGCACGAGCTCAAGCTGATCGTCGACCTGATGTACGAGGGCGGCATCGCGCGCATGAACTACTCGGTGTCCGACACCGCCGAGTTCGGTGGCTACCTGTCCGGCCCGCGGGTCATCGACGCCGACACCAAGAAGCGTATGCAGGACATCCTGAAGGACATCCAGGACGGCAGCTTCGTCAAGCGCCTCGTCGCCAATGTCGAGGGCGGTAACAAGGAGCTCGAGGCGCTGCGCAAGCAGAACGCCGAGCACCCGATCGAGGTTACCGGCGCCAAGCTGCGCGGCCTGATGAGCTGGGTGGATCGTCCGATCACCGAAACCGCCTGAGGTTTCACCTTCGCGCTTGCGGCGCACACGATCTGGAAGGCCCGTTCCTCGAGAAGGAACGGGCCTTCCTGGCCTTCCCGTGGCCACGGTCGGAGGCGGTAGACCTTCTCGGGTCGCTGCATGAGATGGCATCTGCTCGTTGAGTGGTCGTACCAGCACGTGTGATCGCCCGATCCTGAGCCGCCTGATTCTCCGGCTGTCCACGCACGGTAGCCCGCTCCGGAATCGGAGTGTTCGAGGGCGTCGCATGACAACGGCCCGGCACCTGCCAGGTACCGGTCCAGTCATGCCGAATGGCTTCTAGCTACTGCCGAACAGGCCGGTCTGGCGGAACTGGTAGAGCGGGCCGAGCCGGCGCGGCGACTACAGGTCGACCGGGATGGCCTGGCCGCTGGAGCGTTCGCGGGTCCACAGCCGTTCGGGGTGCACGGTAAGCAGGTCGGCGACCTGGCAGATGGTGGCAGGTCGTTTGTCGACGTGCTCCAGGTCGGGGGTGATGACCAGGACGCTCGGCTTCGGCCGACCTTTCGCGGCCGCGGCGGCGTGCAGGCAATCGATGGCATCTAGCAGGCGCCCGATCGGCCGGTCCATGCGGGGCCCGATCACGACGGTGCGCACCAACTGGAAGCCGTGCTTGCAGGCCACGGATCGGATGCGTTGCTCGGCGTGGCTTTGCCGCGCGGGGGTGGCGTGGGCCAGCATGTAGCCGACCGCGATCCGGCGGGTCACCGCTCACCCGGAGCGGGTACCGCAACGTGTGTGCGGGCGCCGGTGGTGCAACAGCCGATCACGCCTCCGAGTAGCACGCCCAAGGTAAACACGAGCAGCAGGTCCAGCACGGCCACGCTCCCTCCGTCGACGGACGGCGACCCGGGGCCGGGTTGCGCCGGACCTATCGCGTCCGCTCTCGTGGACGCGACACCGTGCCCGTAGACGCAACCGGTCCAGGGTGCCTGTCGGACCGTACGGGGCGACCCCGACCGGAGGCCAGCCGAGTGCGTGAAAGTGCGCGCACCGGTGACATCGGCCTATGCTCCCGCCACGATGAGTGCAATATCCATGCACACAACGCGCTATAAGGGAGCCCTTATCATGCAGGTTCGATTCCTCGGCGGTCCGTCCGGCGGGCAAGGCTCACCGCGGCTATATGCCACCGACCGCGACACTTTCGCCGTCCAAGGGTGGAAGACCGACCGCAGCGATCAGGTCGAGATCCCGCACCGGCTGTTGGTCCACACCGAGCCGGGCACGGCTGTGGCCGGGCTCGTCGACACGGGGCACGGCACGTTCCTGCTTACCGGCGCGCCGGTCATCGACCCGGAAGCGCTAGCGACGATGAAGATCCCCGGGCATGAGGCGGCGGTGGAAGTGCCGATCGCGCGAGAGGTGACCCGGGATGATCCGCATCGAGCCGGGTGAGCGCTTCGATCAGCTGCTCGGCCGCGCCGAGCAGCTGGCGTTCCATCTCGAAACCGCAGACGACTACGACGCGGAGACCGAGACCGAGTCTTTCGCCGCCTGGCGAGGCAACGAAGCCCGCGACCCCGGCGGCGACTGGTTCACCCCCTGGACGCGGCAGGTGCGGGCGATGACCGGGCGTGGCGTCGCAGTGCGGCGCGCCCGCATCGTCACCGTCCCGCACACCACCTACACCCGCTACCTCCTTGCCCTTGGCCGCTACAACGTCGATGCCGGTGAAGATTTGCGCTACCTCACGCGCGCCCAGGCCGACCCGGATGACGCTGTTGCCGAGGACTTCTGGTTGCTGGATACCCACACTGTCGCCTACAGCCTGTTCGACGAGCGCGGCCGCTGGATCGGCGCGGCCATCACCAGCGAGCCGCGCCAGCTGCGCGCCGCGATCGCTATCCGTGACCGCGTGTGGGCGGCGGCAACCCCATACGAGCACTACCTCCTCGGCAGGTACCCATGACCGCGACCGGGGTTGATCGTGCCCGCCAAGCCCTCGGTGCCCGACTGCGCGAACTACGCCGCGCCAAGGGCTTGGACGGACGCGAATTCTCCACCGCCGCCGGATGGCACTGGTCGAAAACGTCCCGCGTCGAGCTCGGCAAACAACGCCCCAGCCGCGACGATCTCGCGGTGTGGTGCCGGCTGTGCGATGCCGAACTCGCGCTACCCGACCTCGTCGCGGCCCTCCAGAACGTTGATGCCCAATGGCAGGAATGGCGGCGGATCACCGCTGGAGGGCACGCCCGCCGTCAGCGTCGCGGCGCCGACCTCGAGGGGCGCGCCCGCTCGCTGCGCACCTACAGCATGGTGCTCATCCCCGGCCTATTGCAGACCGAGTCTTACGCGAAAGCCGTTCTCAGCCAGTGTATTCGGTTCCTCGGCACGCACGACGACCTCGACGACGCCGTAGCCGCGCGCCTGGCCCGCCAGCGCGTGCTGCGCCGAGGCGACCACCGACTCGTGCAGCTCGTCGACCAGTCCGCCCTCCACACCCACGTCGGCGACACCACCGTCATGACCGACCAACTCCAGCATCTGCTCGACACCGGATTCGGCAACCCCCGCCTCATCCTCGGCGTCGTCCCGGCCGGCACCGGATTCATCTACACCACTACCTCATTCGATCTGCTCGACCGCCGCACCGCCCTCGTCGAAACGATCAGCGCCGAACTCACCATCACCACCCCCTCCGAACTGACGCTTTACGAAAAAGCCTGGACCGGACTCTACGAACACGCCGTCTTCGGCGATCAGGCCCGCGCCCTCATCACCACCGCACAGCAGCAGATCACTACCCGAAGCTCATAACGGCGCCGGATCCGGACGAAGCCGCGAATTCGAAGAATCGCAGAAGGCCGCACAGTAGGTCGCGGTGGGCGCCTGCTCGTTACTCGCTCGTAGTGGCGCGGGGGCCTAAGGTTCTTCGAGACAACGGGGTCAGGTATACGAAGATTCTCTGCCCGAACGGATTGTGAACCTTGCCCAACTCGACGAATCTCGACCCCACCACAACCGTCCCGAGTCCGGCCTCGGCTGGTCGGCGTCCCGAGGCGATCCACCGCTTTCTCGTCAAACCTGCCGACGCCGGCATCGTGGGATCGGTCGACGGTGGCAAACTTCTCGAATGGATCGACAAGGTCGCCTACGCGGCGGCGGCGCAGTGGAGTGGCCGCTACTGCGTCACGGCCTATGTCGGCAACATACATCTCGACCGGCCGATCGCGGTCGGTGAGCTGGTCGAATTGCATGCGAATCTGGTCCACACCGGGCGCACCAGCATGCACATCCTCGTCACCGTCTATTCCACCGATCCCACGCGGGTGAAGCCGGTGCAGTCGGCCCAATGTCTCACGATCTTCGTCGCGGTCGATGACGATCGGCGCACCGTCGAAGTGCCGCAATGGAATCCGACAACAATCCTCGAGCTGCAGCGGCATCGGCAAGCGCAGGCAAGGATTTCGGTGCGCAAACACATCGAGGAGGCGATGGCCGCGCAGCGCTACACAGCCGCCGGCACCGCGCCGAGCGCCACGCTGCGGTTCCTGGCAGCGCCCTCGGACATCAACTGGGGCGGCAAGGTTCATGGTGGCCGGACGATGCGGTGGATCGACGAGGCCGCCTACGTGTGCGGCGCCGATTGGTCCGGACAACGCGTCATCACGTCCTACTTCGGCGGAATCCGCTTCTACCGGCCGATCGTCATCGGCCACGTCGTCGAGGTCACCGCCCGGCTGATCCATACCGGCCCGCGCAGCATGCACATGAGTGTGCACGTGACCTCCACCGACACCTATTCCGACGAACCCGCGCTGGCCGCACACGGTCTCGCCGTGGTTGTCGCGGTGGACAACGACGGAAAAGCGCTGGCCGCGCGGCAATGGACGCCGGTCTCCGAGGAAGATCAAGCGCTCGACGCACACGCCCGGCATCTTGTCGAATTGCGTTCGCTGGTCGAGCCGTTCACCCCGGCGAGCGTCATGCCAGCTGATGCCGAACCCAGTCATTTCCGGGTACCCGTGCATCGGTGATGCAAGGACGTAGAACCCGTTAGAGGTGTAGGTCGCGTCCGGCGGCGGGCATCCGGGACCGCGCGGTCCGCCGTAGTCATCGATGCGCTGGTTGCTCGGCGATTACGACGCGGTGTATTGGTGACTGAACGATCGTGAACTTGAAGCTATCCTGATTCACATGGTGGCGGATCCGCCCTGGACACGGGACGAGCTAATTCTGGCCTGTGATCTGGTGATGCAGAACGATTGGCATGAACTGCGGCAGAACGATCCCCGGGTTGTGGAGCTATCAGCACTGCTCCGGGCTCTGCCGATCCATCCGCCGGAACGCAGAAGCGATCGGTTCCGCAGTATCGATAGCGTCTCCCGCAAGACGACCAACTTGGCCTCCGTTCACCCGGCCTACACAGGTGCAGGCACACACGGTTCGAAGCTCGATCCCGAAGTTGTAGAGGACTTCCGGGCTTCGCCGGGGGAGATGCATGTTGTGGCTGAGGCTATCCGGAAGGCTGCGCAAACGGATGGGTTCGCGAAACAATCCACCGATGGGAGTTGGGACATAGCGTTTCTCGAGGACGTGGAAGTTCGAGAGGGTCGTCTACTGGCAGCTCGGTACTTCCGTCGGGAACGCGATCGTCGCTTGCGCGACAAGAAGATCGCCACGTTTGTGCAGCAAGAGGGCCGAGTCCGGTGTGAGATCTGCTCTTTCGATTTCGAAGCTGTATACGGTGAGCACGGAGTCGGCTACATCGAATGCCACCACGTCGTTCCGCTTCACGTGTCCGGCGAAACGAAGACAAAGCCGGCGGATCTGATCCTCTTGTGCTCGAACTGTCACCGAATGATCCATCGTGGCCCCCGTTGGCTCCAGCCGAACGAGCTGCGTGAGCTACTAAACTTGCAGTCATCGCAGAGGCCCTCCGCCGAAGACTGATTGGTTTCGCATTTGACAACCATGTGCTCCTGACCCGACCTAGGGGGTCAGGAGTGCACGTGTTCAGGGTTCGAGGTAGAGGCGCTCGTTCGGCAGTCGCGGTAGTCCTGCGGCATCGCCGGGGACGATCGCCACGGCGTCGGGACCATGATGGGTTTGCCAGTCCTGCATGAACACCAACGCGGCGGTAAAGCAGGCGGCGAAATCCATTCGAGCGTCATGGAGTCGGACCGACAGATGTATGTCGCGCTCATCTGGACGCGGCGACTCTGACGCTATCGAACGTGGCCATGTCTCGTATCCAGGTGACTCGTACTCGTAGCGGATTCGGTCCCACAGCGTGCGCGGCATCAGGCCGAAGCATTCTCCCAGCGACGGCGCGCCGGGACGCTGGATAGTCGTGCCGTCCTGATGCTGAACACTGACCACGCGGATCACTCCGCTATCTATGAACCATGTGGCTGCTACGCCGTCCCGTTCGGTGGTGTGCGTCTCGTCGCTCACGGTTCTACCGACCAAATTCCCGAGGTCCGGCACATGTGCGGATGGCTCTGATGACGGCCAGCCCGGACGGACGGTAGCTGTCGCGCGGCGGCTGTACCCACACACGAAACCCGTGCCGGTCGGTCGGCGACGGGAGTGCGATTTGGGCACCGAGGCGGGCGACAGACGCATTGAGGCGGAACAGTTCTCCGAACAAAGCAAGTTCGTCGTCGGGGACGTCGGGACGTATGAGGAATGTCCATCGCTTCGACCGAGGGTGCGAGACGATTGGGCCGAGCTGCACACCGCACGCCTGCATGTTCCCTTTCACGGCAGCACCGAGCTTCGCGGGAACGGTGATGGCGCCGACGCTGCCCGAGGGGATGAAGAGCTGTTGGAGTTCCGGTTGTACTCGCGCCGGCAGCCCGCAGACCTCTCGATAGAACCGGCACCGCGACGCCAGGGTGTCGGCGGAAATGACCGGAAAGTCCTCGGTGACATCGTCGTTCACGAGCTGTGCTCCCTGTTTCGTGCCTCATGCCGTCGTATCTCGTCGAACCAACCCATTTCCCTGCCCCTCCTTGCTCGCTCCGATCGAGGAAAGAGACCCGACGCCAGAGAGCGGTGCGACTCGTCGTCGGGTGCTGTAGCCAGATTCCGTCTCGGCGTGGGGTTGTGGGAACGCTCATTCGGGGGAGGGCAAGGGGAGGTGCGAGGGAGGGCAGACCAGTTTGGCGGCGGACGTCCCAGCTGGGTGGGATGATTCCGGGGTCAAGGTTGCCGATGAGGGGGACGGCGGGGTTGTACGAACCGAATCACCAGCTCAGCGCCGCGAGAGTGCGAATCCGTTCAGAATCGACAGGACACCCGTTGTCGCGCGCGGAACTGGCCGACGCGGTGAACGCCTGGGTGTACCGGCGGACCGGTCGGGTTGTCCAGTTGTCCGGCAACTACATCGGCAAGTTGGAGCGCGGGGTGTTCCGCTGGCCCAACCCTGATTACCGTGCAGGGTTGAGGGCTGTTCTCGGCATCGCGACGGACGCCGAACTCGGCTTCCGCCAAGCTGCGCGTCAGACGGGCCCCGATAGCATGGAGTCAGATACGAATGATCCGCCGACGTTCCTGCCGAGCGCAGGGAAAGAGGTTGACGACGTGCTCCGCCGAACCTTCCTACTCAGCGCTTCGGCCGCCGGTGTCGGTGCGACGCTCGGGTTGGAGTCGGCTCGGCATGGGCTCAATCGGGGCATTTCCGATGTCTCGGTAGATCTCGATGACTGGAACGAGGTCGTCCGCGAGTACGGAGACGCTTACGTTACGGACACATCCACCGAGTTGCGCGAGATGCTGTTGGTCGACGTTCTGAGCCTCGAACTGGCGCTGAGCACATCGCCGGGTCACAAGCAGCGCCGGGAGCTGTACAAGATCGGTGCTCTGCTGAGTCACTACATGGCTCAGGCCGTCGGCGATCTCGGCCAGCGACGCGTGTCAATGCGATGGTGGCGGACGGCCCGCTACGCGGCCGATTTCTCCGGTGACCGGCAGACGATGCTCTATGTCCGGGGACGCAAAGCAATTCGAGCCATCTACGACGGGCAGTCACCGGAAGCCATCATCGACGGCATCAGCAAGGCCGACGACCTGATAGCAGACGGTCCGACAGTGGGACGACCGAGTCTGCTCGCCGCTCGCGCGCAGTCGTTCGCATTGCTCGGTTGCGCGGAGGAGGCGGAGACGTCCTTGGTCGCACTTCGAGAGACGTTCGCCGCCTTGCCCTCCGCTATGACCAACGATCATGGATGGCACTGCTGGGCGTACCCCGAGGAACGAGTCCGGTTCGCGGAGAGCTTCGTCTACTCACACCTCGGCGACAGCCGCCGGGCCGAACGAGCACAGTCGGCGGCGCTCGACCTGTACCCGCCGCACAGTCGGCGCGGGCCTGTGCAGATCGAGCTCCAGCGCGCTTTGTGCCTGGTACGCAGCGGAGATCCCAGCCAGGGCGCCCGATACGCGACGACGACCTTGGACGGCCTGCCGACCGAGCACCGGACCCGGTTCGTCATGGGGCTGGGAGAACAAGTGATTGCGGCGGTGCCATCTGATCAGCGCCGCACGCCAGCCGCCCGGGAACTCCACGAACTTCTCCGGGACGATGCCCTGTGCGCTCAGCGGGCGATCGAGTCATGACTACCGACCCACTGGAGCTCACGCGCTACAGCGCAGCCGAAACGCTCGAATTCGCCGAAGAACTCCAGGTCGTTTACCTTGCCTCGCACCGCGACCAGCAGGACAATCCGTGGTACGCACCCGAAAAATTCTGGATACGCTTGGCAGAGATGTACGCCCCCATACCAGGTTTCGAATTGGTCGCGGGACGGATCGACGGACGCATGATCGGCTATGCCTTCGGCACCCCTTACGGCCGACCTCGGGCTGTGTGGCACAAGGCTGTTCGGATCTATCCCGAACTACTTCCCGCTACGACCGGCGCACCGGTTTACATCTTCCGCGAGTTCGCCGTACACCCCGACCAGCAGGGCCGTGGGTTCGCGCGAATCATTCACGACGCTTTGCTATCCCAGCGTCCGGAACCACTGGCTTACCTGCTGGTGCGCGTCGGCAACCCTGCCAGAGCAGCGTATGAGTCGTGGGGCTGGCGGGTGATCGGACAAGACCAACCCTTTGCCGAGTCGCCGGTGATGGACGAGATGGCTCGGCGGTTGGCCGGAGCACCGCCGCATGACGCACCTCGGCAGCACGGGTAAGGCGTTGATGTCCGTGGCGCAGGCGCGGGGCAGGGTCGATTTGGTGCACCGCGAATCGGTCAAGCCGTTGCGCTTCAGGGCTCCGACTATCCGCGACCACGGACGTTCTCGATGATGCGGTTGGCAACGCTGGCGATGCGGTGGGAGATCCGAGGGCCGCCGCAGCTATCGGCATGCAGGCAGCGCAGCAAGCAACCGCCTTTCAGTCGCACCGTATTCGGGATCAACTGCGGACCCTTGCCGAAGCTGCTGCGCCGCATCGTCGGATGACTGAAGTCGGCGAGCTGAGATGTGCACTCCTCGGCTGTTCAGCACCTGGCGCGGCGCGGTGAGTTCTGCTGGCGCCATGTCGTCTTACGAGGTGCTGGCGAAGGCGGCCCAGAGGGTGGGCATCGACGCACGGGGAGTCGAGGTGATTCGTGATGGGTCCAATACTGTCTACCGATGGCCGATGGCACTGTCGCGAGGATCGGCAAGCCGAGCAGCGCTGAGGTCGCGAGTCTCACGGTGGCTCAACAATTCCGGTATTCCCACAGTTCAACCCATATCGACGGTGGTCAAGCCGATCGTCGTCGACGATCGCCCCGTTAGATGGTGGCATCTGATACCCGACCTGCGGTCGTCGACACCGGAAGAGTTGGGCACTGTTCTCAGGGCGTTGGGCGCTCTGCCGATTCCGGCCGAGTTGATGCTCGTGCTCTACGATCCGCTTGTCGGGCTGTCGGAAAGGCTGTCTGCTGCAGCCACACCGGCGTCTGGGCCTGATCCTGCTGTGCGGTAGGCAGAATGGGGTCGTGAGCCCAATAGTGCAACAGCTCCTCACGCTTGTCGGGGTGGTCCTCGGTGCGGGCGCTACGTTCGCCGCGACGACGTTCACCGAGCGTGCGAAGTGGCGGCGGAGCCAAGACACACGGTGGGACGACAAGCGGTTGACCGCGTACATCGAATATGCGAGTGCTCTCAAAAGCTACGTGCAGGTGGCATACCGGCTGGCAGCAGCACGGGGGTACGCAACGAACTCCGAGCCGATCGACCTCGATGTCGGTGGTCGAGCGCTGGCGGAGGCGTCCACCGAACGCACGGTCAAGTGGGAAGTAGTGCTCTTACTGGGGTCTCCGGCAGCTGTCAGCGCTGCCCGAAGGTGGCATGAGGCTGCCTGGAAGTTCAGTTCGGCGACAGGAGGAGACGAGGTCGATCAGGACGCCTACGACCGTTACTACAAGGAGCTGGCGCTGCGACGCGATGATTTCTACGCATGCGCGCGTGCCGACCTCGAGGTTCGTAGCGGTGCGCTCCCGGCAAGCTACCGAGATTGGCTTCCCTCTGTTGTCAGCGGCGAGGTGGATCTCCCCGCTGGCGGACAGGAGAGCTGACACGCTGGTGGACACGGCTTTCCTCAGCGTGTGCCTGGGTTACCGGCTGGCGTGTGTGGTGGGTGTCTGCTCGGCGAGGGTGGCGGTGGCACGGTCGAGGAACTCGCAGAACAGTGCGTGCTCGTCGGGGGCGAAGCGGTGGGTGAGGGCACGTTCGAGCACGACGACTTCCTGGTAGGCGCGGTCGAGCACGTCGCGGCCGGCGGCGGTGAGGGTGGTGATCATGACTTTCGCGTGCACCGGGGAGGGTTGCCGGTCGATGAGTTCCTTGTTTTGCATGCCAGTCAGGACGGTCGCCATGCTCTGCTGGGTGACGCCGCACGCGCGGGCCAGCTGGGCGCCGGACATGCCGTCCTCGCGGGACAGGGTGAGCAGCACCGTGTATTGGATCATGGTCAGCCCGTAGCCACGCAGCACCGCCTCGTGGTGGGCCATCAGCGCTTGCTCGGCGCGACGGAGACGGGTGCACAGGTACTCCTCGACCGGCAGGTCAGCCATGTCACAACTCCCTCATTTGACTCAGGTATCTGATACTGCTTAAGTTCTCTGTATCAGGATACTGAGTCAAGACAGAAAGTTGAATGTGATGAAGGCTGTTGTTCTGGACACCGACGACCAGTTCCGGATGAGCGAGGTGGCTGAGCCTGTTCCGGGGCCCGGTGAGGTCGCGATCAGGGTCGCCTATGCCGGCGTGCAGTACGGGGATGTGCTGGTGCGCGAGGGGCATTTCCCGATCCCGCGTCCGTTCGTGCCGGGTTTCGAGGCATCGGGTGCGATCGTCGCGGTCGGCGACGGTGTGGACCAGGCCCGCCTCGGGGAACAGGTCACCGCGCTTATCAGCGGGGGCGGCTACGCCGAGTTCGTGATCGCGCCCGCGGTGCTGGCGATCAATGCCGCTGGACTCAATTTGCGTGACGCGGCGGGGTTCGGGTGGGTCGCGCCGACCGCCTATGACCTGATCAACACCGTGGCCGCAGTACGGGTTGGGGACAGCGTGCTGATCCACGCCGCCGCCGGGGGCGTCGGTTCGCTGGCGGGACAGTTCGCCGCCGCGGCGGGCGCGGAACGGATTGTCGGTGTGGTCGGCAATCCCGATCAGCTCGATTACGCCCGCCGATTCGGCTACCACCAGGTGCTGACCCGCGACGAGTTCCCCGCCGCCCTGGGTGAGGAGTCCTTCGACGTGATCCTGGATCCGATCGGCGGTCAGGCCCGCATCGCGAACCTGGCGCGGCTGGCGGCGCACGGACGGATCGTGGTCTACGGCAACATCGCCACCTTCGAACCGGTTACCGTGTCCGCCAACGACCTGCTGATGCGCGGACAATCCCTGCTTACCTATAACAGCAACCTGGCAAGCCAGACCCGTCCGCAGCGGCTGGCCGACAGCGCCGCCCGCGCCCTGGTCCTGGTCGCCGACGGGTCGGTGCGCATCGACATCACCGCCGAATATGAGTTGTCCGACGTCGAGACCGCGATCGCGAATCTGGCCGGCGGACAGACCCGCGGCAAGAGCATCGTCCGCGTCGGCTGAGCCGGGCCTTCCGGTCCGACGGACACGCCGCGGGACCGGAAGGGTGGCGTGGTTGCTCAGCGACGAAAACCGACGTGGAGATCCTGGCCGCCTACGATCTGCCCCGCCGGCAGAAGAAGCCGAAGGCCGGGCAGCTGCCGGTTTCCCCGACGTCGCCGAGGGCTTGTACACGCCTCGTCGACGCAGAGCTTGTCGCCGGTAGGCGGGCCGGCGAAGCGGAACCTCAGCGAATTTCGGCTACCTTGACCGGCCGTGCTTCCCGGCGCGATATTTCGCAAGCCTCAGCGATATAGAACGCCTCGAGGGCGTCGGTGGGGCTACATGGGTTGTCGAGATCGCCGATCGCGACGGAGACAAAGGCGGCCAATTCTTCGGTGTAGGCGCGGCGGAAGCGTTCGATGAAGCCTGGGTAGGCGGGGTGAGGGGAAGGGGTGTGGCCGGGCTCGACCGACGACAACGGTGAACGGTCGTCCAGGCCGACTATGGCGTTTCCCTTGGAGCCCAACGCTTCCAGTCGGACGTCGTACCCCGCCGCGTTGTATCGGGTGAGGGAGACGGTGGCGAGGGCGCCGTCGTCCAGACGCAGCACGACGGCGGCGGTGTCGACGTCGCCCGCGTCGGCGAAGAAGGACTCTCCGCGGTTGGCGCCGACCGCGTAGACCTCGGTGACTTCCCGTCCCGTCACCCACCGAATGATATCGAAATCATGCACCCCGCAGTCCCGGAACAACCCACCCGACCGTGCGATGTATTCGGCGGGCGGTGGCGCCGGATCGAGGGTGGTGGCACGCAGGGTATGCAGCCATCCGAGGTCGCCGGACCTGATGGCCGCACGCGCGGCGCGGTAGCCGGCATCGAAGCGGCGTTGGAACCCGATCTGGACCGGGACGGCGGAGTGCCGGATGTGGTCGATGACGGTGCGGGTGCCTTCGATGTCGGCGGCTACCGGCTTCTCGCAGAAGACGGGGATGCCCGCGTCGACGGCGCGGATGATGAGGGCGGGGTGGGAGTCGGTGGCGGTGGCGATGACGAGGCCGTCGAGGTCGGAGGCGAAGAGGGTGTCTAGGTCGGGGGCGAATTCGACGCCGAGTGCGGTGGCGGTGGCGCGGGCCCGGTCGGTGTCGGCGTCGGCGACGACGACGGTGGTGACATTCGGGAGGTGCTCGAGGGTTTCGGTGTGCAAGGTTCCGATTCGGCCGGTTCCGGCCAGGCCCAAGGTAATGGCTTTATCGGATGACATCGGCTCTCCTTCGGGTGAAATCTCGATGTGCGGTCGGTGATCGGCCGCTCGCGAGGCGGTTCAGTGGCCGGGGGCGCTCGTGGTCGAGCGGACGACGAGGGAAGGCTGTAGACGGCGTCGGATCGGGGCGGTACGTCCGTCGCGGAGGCGTTCGGCGAGCGCCTCGACGGCCAGGTGGCCCATTCGGACGCGTGGCTGGTCGATGGTGGTCAAGGCGAGGTGGCGCAGCGCGGCCAACGACGTGTTGTCGTATCCGATGACCGAAACATCTTCCGGCACGCGCAATCCCGCTTCCTCTAGTGCGGACATCGCTCCGACCGCGTTGAAGTCGTTTCCACAGACCAGCGCGGTGGGAAAGTCGCTGCGAGAGAACAGGTTCAACAATTTACGCACCGCGATCATGCCCGCGGAGTCGGTGTGCTCGCTCGGGATGACCATCGGCTCCAGACCGTGGCGTGTCATGGCGGCACGGTAGCCCTTGCGGCGCGGCGCGGAGGTGAAGGCGGCACCGCCGTCGAGGTGCACGATGCGCCGATGCCCCAGGGACACCAGGTGATCGACGGCCAGGCCCGCGCCGATCTCGCCGTCGTCGTTGACCGTGTCGATGTCGGCGACCGTGGAGCTGCGGGAGACCAGCACGAGCGGTGCCTGTTGTGCCGCTTCGCGAATCGCGGCGGCGGGCAGAATGGGGGAGAGCAGGATGACGCCGCCGGGCCGGAAGGACAGCAGGCTCTCCAGAGCGGTGCGTTCGCGGGCGGCGCTGCGGCGGCCGGTGTTGAGGATCAGTTCGAGGCCGCAGTCCTGCGCCGCGGCGTCCATGCCCTCGACGACGTCGGCGAAGAAGGCGTTGCGGAGGTCGGAGACCATGACGCCCACGATGTTGGAGGTCCGGCTGGCCAGCGAGCGCGCCAAGATGTGCGGCTGGTATCCGAGGTCTTTCGCGGCTTCCAGCACGGCCCGGCGGCGGTGCTCGCTGACTTTGGGGGATTCGCGCATGACGAGCGAAACGAGGGCACGGGAAACGCCGGCGCGCTCGGCGACGTCTTCCATGGTGGGTCGCGCCATGTCGCCTCCGTTCCCGTTCGGTGAACCGTGCCCGGTCGGACGATACAAGATCGGCGAATCCTGAGCAATAGAGCGCTCTAACAAGACATTTCCCGAAAACTATTTCTCGGAGGCTCTGCATGTATTGCGGTGTATTGCCAGGTAGTGGCGATAGAATCGGGCCACGGAGAGTTCTTGACACACTATGACCCACGTTACATAGTTGGAGCGCTCCAACCGCTTCAACTCGACACTGAAGGTCGGAGAAGTGCCGATGACGGAATCGCTCTACCCGCTGCGTATCGCGGCCGCTCCGATCTCCTGGGGAGTCTGCGAGGTTCCCGGCTGGGGTCACATGCTCGACGCGCGCACCGTCCTGTCGGAAATGGCCGAGCTCGGCCTGTCCGCTACCGAGCTCGGCCCACCTGGCTATTTCCCGCGCGACCCGGCCGCGCTGCGGAGGCTGCTCGAGGGCTACGGGATCGCCTCGGTCGGCGGGTTTCTGGCCCTCGTGCTGCACCGGAACCCCCGCGAGGCGATCGCACAGGTGAAGGACACCACCGCGCTGCTGGCGGCTACCGGCGCCGAGGTCCTCGTCCTCGCCGCCGCCACCGGACTCTGCGGCTACGATTCGCGCCCACAGCTCGACGACACCGAATGGCGCACGTTGGTGGACGCCGCCGCCGCGATCCGCGACGTCGCCGCCGAACGTGGCCTACGCACGGTACTGCACCCACACGTCGGCACGCACGTGGAGAGCGAGACCGAGGTCGAGCGTTTCCTCGCCGACTCCGAGCTCGACATCTGCCTGGACACCGGGCATTTGCTGATCGGCGGCACCGACCCTGTGCGGCTCGCACGGCGATATGCCGAACGGATCGGGCACATCCACCTCAAGGATGTCCGCAGCGCACTGGCCGACCAGGTGCGCGGCGCCACGCTGGAGTACAGCGAGGCGGTGCGGCGCGGGCTGTATGTTCCACTCGGCGAGGGCGACGTCGACATCGAGGCGCTGGTGCGCAGCGTCCGCGCCGCGGGCTACCGGGGCTGGTATGTGATGGAACAGGACACCGCCCTGCTGCCGACCGGCTCGGCGGACCTGCCGCGCCGCGACACCGAACGGAGTCTGCGTCACCTCGCGGACATCGCGCCCGCCGCGGCACGAATCTAGTTGGAAAGTGATGACAACGATGTCTCTGAGACCACCGAGCGATGCGACCGCGTGGTGGCGGCGCCAGGGTCGCCTGCTGCCGTGGGTCGCCACGGCCGCCCTCCTGGCCGCGTGCAGCGGGCCCGGCACGGACGCGCCTGCGCCGTCACAGGCACCGGTCGCGGCGGGCCGACTGGAGTCGGTAGCGGTGGTGACACACGGCAGCCCGGGCGACGCGTTCTGGAACGTCGTCAAGAACGGGGCGGAGGCCGCGGGCAAGAATCTCGGCGTCCGCGTCGAGTACAACGCCTCGGGTGACCCCGGCCAGCAGGCGAAGCTGATCGACAACGCGGTGGCACAGGGCGTCGATGGCCTCGTCGTTTCCATGGCCAACCCCGAGGCGTTGCGGCCATCCCTCGAAAAGGCCGTCGCCGCGGGCATCCCAGTGGTGACGATCAATTCCGGCGAGGCCGAGAGCGCGAAGTTCGGTGCGTTCGCCCATGTGGGCCAGAGCGAATCGCTCGCGGGCCAGGCCGCGGGTAGACGGCTCGCGGACGCCGGGCGCGGCAAGTTGCTCTGCGTGATCCACGAGGCGGGCAATGTCGGCGCCAGCGAACGCTGCGGCGGCGCGACGAAGGCCTTCGGCAACGCGACCACGCTCCAGGTGGACATCAACAACCCGACCGACGTGCAGTCTCGGATCAAGGGCGCGCTGGAGGCCGACCGCTCCATCGACGCGGTCTTGACGCTGACTTCCCAGATCGCCGCGCGGGCGGTGGACGCGGCACGAGAAGCTAGGTCGGCGGCAACGGTTGCGACCTTCGACCTGAATTCGGATGTGGTGGAAGCGATCCAGGCAGGCAAGCTCCTGTTCGCGGTCGACCAGCAGCAATACGAGCAGGGCTACCTGCCGATCGTGCTGCTGCAGCTCTACCGGTCGAATCTGAACACCGTCGGAGGCGGCGTGCCGGTGCAGACCGGCCCTGGCTTCGTCGACAAGAGCAACGTCGACGCCGTGGCCGCGCTGGTCGCGCAAGGCACGCGGTGAGGTGGACGACATGACCGTTGTGACAAAGACTTCCGACGCGACGCAGGACCAGACCGCGGGCCCCTCGCCGCTGCAGCGCCTGTTCCTGCGGCCGGAAATCGGGGCAGCGCTCGGCGCGCTGCTCGTGTTCGTGTTCTTCTCGATCATCACCGATCGGTTCCTCAGTCCGCTCGGCGTGGCGACTTGGCTGGATGATTCGTCCACGCTGGGCATCATGGCGGTGGCCGTGGCCCTGCTCATGATCGGCGGCGAGTTCGACCTGTCGGCGGGCGTGATGACCGCCTCCACCGCGCTCGTCACCGCGTTGCTCGCGGTACACGCCGGGTGGAACGTATGGTTCGCGCTGCTGGCATCGTTGGTGTTCGCCCTCGCTGTCGGCGCGTTCAACGGCTGGGTGGTGATGCGCACGGGCCTGCCGAGCTTCATCGTCACCCTCGGCACGTTCCTCGCGTTGCAAGGCTTGAATCTCGGTGTAACGCGGTTGGTTACCGACACGGTTCAGGTGTCGGGCGTGCGCGCCGCCGACGGCTACCAGTCGGCGGGCTGGGTGTTCGCCTCGACGCTGAACATCGGCGACGCCCGTATCCAGGCCTCGGTGGTGTGGTGGATCGTGCTGACCGTTCTCGCGGCGATCATCTTGGTGCGTACCAGGTTCGGCAACTGGATCTTCGCGGTGGGCGGGGAGCTGCCCAGCGCCCGTGCAGTCGGCGTGCCCGCCGATCGCACGAAGATCCTGCTGTTCATGGGTACCGCGTTCGCCGGCTGGGTGGTCGGCTCCTGCAACATCCTCCGCTTCGCGAGCGTGCAGGCCAACCAGGGCGTCGGGCTCGAGCTGCACTACATCATCGCTGCCGTGGTGGGCGGGTGCCTGCTGACCGGCGGCTTCGGCTCGGCGGTCGGCGCCGCGACCGGCGCGCTGATCTTCGGCATGGCCCGCCAGGGCATCGTGTTCGCCCGCTGGGACAGCGACTGGTTCATGTTGTTTCTCGGGGGGCTGCTGCTGGCCGCGGTGTTGGTCAACAACAGATTCCAGAAGCGGGCCGAAAGGGTACGCCGATGACCCCCCTCATCGAAGCCGTCGACCTCGGCAAGAGCTACGGCGGTGTCGTCGCGTTGCGCGAGGTGTCCACCGTAGTGAACGCGGGCGAGGTGACCTGCGTACTCGGCGACAACGGCGCGGGAAAGTCCACGTTGATCAAGATCCTGGCCGGGGTGCACCAGCACGACCGCGGCGAGCTGCGGGTGGAGGGCGAATCGGTCCGGTTCTCCTCGCCACGTGCGGCATTGGATCGCGGCGTCGCCACGGTGTATCAGGACTTGGCGGTGGTGCCGCTGATGAGCGTGTGGCGCAATTTCGTGCTCGGCTCCGAACCCACCGTCGGATACGGCCCGATCCGGCTGCTGGATCGCAAAAAGGGCGTCGAGATCGCACGAACCGCGTTGGCGGACATGGGTATCGACATTCGCGACCTGGAACAGCCGGTCGGCACGCTTTCGGGCGGCCAACGGCAGTGCATCGCTATCGCGCGCGCCGTGCACTATGGCGCGAAGGTGCTCATTCTCGACGAGCCGACCGCGGCGTTGGGCGTGAAACAGGCCGGGGTGGTGCTGAAGTACGTCGTGCAGGCGCGCGATCGCGGCCTCGGCGTCGTCCTCATCACGCACAACCCGCATCACGCCTACCCGGTCGGCGACCGATTCCTGTTGCTGAAGCGGGGCGCCGTGCTCGGTGCGTACGAGAAATCGGAGATCGACGTGCAGGAGCTGACCCGCCAGATGGCGGGCGGTGCGGAATTGGACGCCCTGCAGCACGAGCTGCGGCGGGTGGTGACGCCATGAATCCGGGCAGACAGGAGGCCAGCCGGTGACGGATCTGGAGGCGCTGACCATCGGCCGGGTCGGGGTGGACCTGTATCCGGAGCAGAGCGGCGTCGGGCTGGCGCAGGTGCGGACCTTCGCGAAGTTCCTGGGCGGCACTGCAACCAATGTCGCGGTGGCCGCCGCCCGGCTCGGCAGGCGGTCGGCGGTGCTGACCAAGGTGGGGCCCGACGGTTTCGGCGATTTCGTGCGCTCGGCGCTCGACGGTTTCGGCGTCTCGTCTCGTTACGTCACGACGGCGCCGAATCTGCTGACGCCGGTGGTGTTCTGCGAGCTCGCGCCGCCCACCGACCCGCCGCTGCTGTTCTATCGGGCGCCGATCGCGCCGGATCTCACCATCACCGAGGACGAGGTCCCGTGGGAGGTGGTGGATTCGGTACCGCTGCTCTGGGTCACCGGCACCGGCGTGAGCGCCGAGCCGGGGAGCAGTACACAGCGCGCGATCCTGCGGCGGCGCGCGCGACGCGGGTACACCGTGCTCGATCTCGACTACCGGCCGATGTTCTGGCCCGACGTGGACACCGCGCGAGCCGAGATCGGCTGGATGCTCGACCACGTGAACGTAGTGGTCGGCAACCGCACCGAGGTCCAGGTGGCGGTGGGTACCGCGGACCCGCACGCGGCGGCGGACCGGTTGCTGGCGCGCGGCGTGCGCTTCGCGGTGATCAAGCGAGGTGCCGACGGGGTGCTTGTGGCCGACGACTCCGAACGATGGACGGTACCGCCATGCCCCGTCGAGGTGGTGTGCGGGCTCGGCGCCGGCGACGGATTCGGCGGTGCGCTGATCCACGGTCTGCTGTCGGACTGGGACCCGCAGCGGATCGCCACCTACGCCAACGCCGCGGGCGCGCTGGTGGCCTCGCGCCTCGCCTGCGCCGACGCGATGCCGACCGAGGCGGAGATCGAGGAATTGCTATGCGGCTGAGTCGGAGCCGGACCGCGGAACGGAGGAAGCCGTGCATGTGACCGACGATCGCTGGCGTGAGCTGCTGCGCGTCCGCGCGACCGAACCCGCGGCGGTCGAACGGGCGTATGTGGAACGGGTGCGGCGCCCGAGCCTGCTGGCGGGCAAGCAGACCCTGTTCCTGGTCGCCGCGGATCACCCGGCCCGCGGCGCCCTCGGTGTCGGCGCGGACCGCACGGCCATGGCCGACCGGCGCACCCTGCTGGAACGGCTGCTGATCGCGTTGGAGAACCCGGACGTAGACGGCGTGCTCGGTTCACCGGACGTGGTGGAGGAGTTGCTGCTGTTGGACGCGCTGGACGACAAGGTCGTGATCGGCTCGATGAACCGTGGCGGATTGGCCGGCGCGGAATGGGAGATCGACGACCGCTTCACCGGTTACGACGCCCAATCTCTTGCGCGCTTTCGCCTCGACGGCGGCAAAATGCTGTTGCGCTTGGTCGATTCCGACGCCGGGACGGTGCCGACCCTGCAAGCCTGCGCGCAGGCGGTCTCCGAATTGGCGGCGCACGGGCTGATGGCGATGGTCGAGCCGTTGCCCTACCACCGGGACGATTCCGGCGCGCTGGTGATGAGCAAGGACGCGCCATCGCTGTCCAGGGCGATCACGGTGGCCTCCGGCCTCGGCGTCACCTCTGCCTACACCTGGCTGAAAATTCCCGCACCACAGGATATTTCGGTACTGGACGCGACAACCCTCCCGGTGGTCGTGCTCGGCGGCGCGCCCTCCGGCGACCCGGCGGCGGATCTCGCATTCTGGTACGGCGCGCTCGGCCACGACGTGGTCCGCGGTCTGGTAGTCGGACGCACCCTGCTGTATCCGCCGGACGGCGACGTCGCTCGAGCGGTGGATACCGCCGCCCGCCTGTTGAAGGAAGCCCGATGAGTCGCCGGGGTGGCGTTGGCACGCGGCGCTGGATCGAGACGCGATGACGTTGCATCGGCCTGAGGGGACGCTGCGCCGCGACGGCGACCCGATCCTGCTGACCCCCGAGGAGGCCGGATGGACCTACACGGGACTGCGGGTGCTGCGGATCGGCGCGGGAACAGCGCGGACCGTGCGGACCGGGGAATTCGAGGCGTTCGTCCTCCCGCTGGCCGGGGGATGCACCGTGCGCGTCGACGGTAGGGCCTTCACACTGACGGGACGGAAATCGGTCTTCACCCGTGTGACGGATTTCGCCTACGTTCCGCGCGACGCCGAGGTGGACATCGTGGCGGAAGGCGATCTGGAGGTGGCGTTGCCGATGGCGCGCTGCACCCGTCGATTGACACCGAAATACGGTCCGGCGGAACAGATTGCGGTGGAAGTCCGCGGCGCGGGCGTAGCAACCCGGCAGGTCACCAATTTCGGCGTACCCGGCGTCTGGGAGCACGCCGACAAGCTCAACGCCTGCGAGCTGATCACCCCGGACGGCAACTGGTCGTCCTACCCGCCGCACAAGCACGACGAGGAGAGCGACTGCGAGGTCGTCAACGAGGAGATCTACTACTTCCGCATCGCCGGACGTGACGGGATCACACCCGCACGCGAGGGGTTCGGCCTGCACCGGACCTACACGGTCGACGGAGCGTTGGACGAGGCCGTCGCAGTGCGGGACGGGGACGTGTTCCTGGTCCCGCGCGGCTACCACGGCCCGTGCGTTGCCGCGCCCGGCTACCCGATGTACTACCTCAACGTGCTGGCGGGTCCGGCGCAGGATCGGTCGATGGCGTTCTGCGACGACCCGGCGCACCACTGGGTGCGCGCGCGGTGGGACGCCGAGCCGATCGACCCGCGCTGTCCGGTCACCACTCACGAAGGACGGATCGGATGAAGCTGACCACAGCGCAGGCGCTGGTGGCCTGGCTGGTCGCCCAGCGCTCCGAGACACTCGACGGCCGTGAAGTGCCGCTGTTTCCGGCGGTGTTCGGGATCTTCGGGCACGGCAACGTGCTCGGCCTGGGCACCGCGTTGTACGAGCGGCGCGCGGAGATCCCGGTCTGGCGCGGGCAGACCGAAGAGGGGATGGCACTCGCGGCCGTCGGTTACGCCAAGGCCACGCACCGCCGCCAGGTCGGCGTCGCGACCTCCTCGATCGGTCCAGGCGCGTTGAACATGGTGACGGCAGCGGGCGTCGCGCACGCGAATCGCCTTCCGCTGCTGCTACTTCCGGGCGACACCTTCATCGGTAGGGCACCGGACCCGGTACTCCAACAGGTCGAGCACTTCGGTGACCCGACCGTCACGGTAAACGACGCGTTCCGTGCGGTGAGCCGGTATTTCGACCGCATCACCCGCCCGGAGCAGCTGATTTCCACACTGTCCCAGGCCGTTCGGGTGCTCACTGACACAGCGGAAGCCGGGCCGGTCGTCCTCGCGCTCCCGCAGGATGTCCAGGCCGAGACCTACGATTTCCCCGACGCGCTGTTCGCTCCCGTCGTGCACCGCGTCGCGCGGCCACGCCCAGATCAGCAAGCACTCACCGAAGCCGCCGCCACGCTGTGCGCCGCGCGGCGTCCGCTGTTGGTTCTCGGTGGTGGCGTTCGGTATTCGGGCGCGGGTCGCACCACCGTGGAATTCGCCGAGCACGTCGGCATTCCGATCGCGGAGACCACCGCGGGACGCACCTTGGTGCCGCACGATCATCCGCTGTACGCGGGTCCGCTCGGTATCACGGGCTCGGCGTCGGCGAACGCGATGGCGGCCGAGGCTGACTTGGTCCTCGCGGTCGGAACCAGGTTGCAGGATTTCACCACGGCGTCCTGGACCGTCTTCGCGCCGGACGTGCGCCTTGTGACGGTCAACGCGGCACGGTTCGATGCCGTCAAGCACGGTGCCATCGCCGTGGTCGGCGACGCCGAGGCCACCGTGCGGGAGCTGGCCGGGCAGCTGGGACAGTGGCGTGCGGATTCGGCGTGGACCGCGCGCGCCGCGGTTCTGCGCAGCACCTGGGACTCGCATATCGATAAGTTGCGCGCACCGACGCCCGGCACGCCGAGCTACGCCCAGGTCGTCGGGGTGGTGAATGAGCTGAGCGGGCCGAGCGACTACGTCATGACGGCATCCGGTGGTTTGCCCGGTGAGCTCGTCGGTGGCTGGCGCGCGTCGGGCGGAGCGCCCACGATGGACGTCGAGTACGGCTTCTCCTGCATGGGCTACGAGCTCGCCGGCGCGTGGGGTGCGGCCATGGCGCACCGGGACGGCGTGGTGACGACGCTGCTCGGGGATGGCTCCTATCTGATGTTGAACTCGGAATTGTTCTCGGCGGCCTTCGCTGGGCACCCGTTCGTCGCGGTGGTGTGCGACAACGACGGCTACGCCGTGATCGCCCGTCTGCAGGAGGGCCAGGGTGGCGCCGCGTTCAACAACTTCTACGCCGACTGCCGCACCAATCACCAGCAGCCGCCCCGCGTCGACTTCGCCGCCCATGCCGCAGCGCTGGGATGCGCCGTCTTCACCGCATCCGACCTGCACGAATTTCGTGCCGCCTACAGACGAGCGCGGGCGGCGGCGGCCGGCACATCCGGGCCGGCCGTGGTCGTGGTGCGTACCCAGCCGTCCGCGTGGACCGAGGCGGGCGCCTGGTGGGAGGTCGGCGTGCCGGAGTACCTGTCGGGTCGGGCCGCTTATGACGAGTCGAAGCCGAACCAAGTGCGCTATCTGCGGCCGTGAACAGAGAACTCGACACTGGTGCGTGGCCCGCCCCGACCCGTGGGCTGAAGCGTTGGAATCCGCATGCGGTAAGCTGTATCACATTGGGGCTCAAGGAAACTGGTAGCAGAAGCGTATCGGTGTCGAACCGCGTCGAAGAAGGAGTTCATGATGCCCGGCGCGGTAGCCCATGCGATCGGGGTGCGCTCGTCGAGGACGACGGCGAGCGCACCCGGCGAGAAGTGCGGGTTCTCGAGTGACTGTTCCGGTGGTTTTGTCCGGATCGTGACCCGACCGAGCGTGGGAGGTGACAGACGCAGCCCGCTGCTGAGCGTTGGATAGCTCACAGTTTTTTGGGCTGAAGGTGGAGTAATTCGTCGGATCATGGCATCGTTGATCTACGAGACCAGGGCATATCGATTTCAACACCTGGCTCGTCTACAGAAAGTATGAAATGGCTCAAGGCATTGTGAAGTGGTTCAACAGCGAGAAGGGCTTCGGCTTCATCGCGCAGGACGGCGGAGGACCCGACGTCTTTGTGCACTACTCGGCTGTTAGCGGCGCGGGTTTCCGGTCCCTCGATGAGGGGCAGCGTGTGGAGTTCGAGATCGGCCAGGGACAGAAGGGGCCCCAAGCCCAGGATGTCCGCGTTCTCTGATCGCGACTTAGCTTTCTCAAGGCCCCGAACAATGTTGCGGGGCCTTTCCCCTGTTCGGGGCATTTTTTTGGCCTTCGATCGCCGCTCCGAATCCGCGTATGGAGTACCGAACACCCGCTGGTGCAGGCCTCCCGCACAAGCGGGATGTCGAGGCCTTGGTTCGGTCCCGCGACAGATCCGTCGCGAGGGATCGACAGGTTGTACGCACAATGTCGGCGCCGTTCGCGCCGTTAGCGATTTCGGTTTGCAATTGGTTGCGCACGATGTTGGATAGACTGGTTGTCTATTGCAAGCGGCATTTGTCTATGCGGAGAGTGCCGGATGCGTGACGGCGGACGTTCGGGATGCCCGATCAACGCGACGATCGAGGTGATCGGCGATCGGCGGACGCTGCTTGTGCTGCGTGACGTGATATTCGGCGACCGTCGCCACTTCCGGGAACTGCTCGCCGGATCAGAGGGAGGCATCGCCTCCAATATCCTGTCCGATCGGCTCGATCGGCTGGGGCTGGTCTGCCAGCGCCTCGGCGCGGAAGAACTCCGCCGTGATCGCTCTGGCTCGCGCGGAATCCCGGCTGCCCGACTTGGGGAACGCGTCGGCGGCGCGGTCGAATTCGGCCGTGATGAACGCGGCGATCGGTGCGGGCGCCGTCCCGCTACCCATCTCGCGGGTGCGCGACTTCAGCTCGGTCAGCTCGGCCACCGCCGCCACGAGGTCGGCGGGTAGATCGCAGTGCCGCATCAGCGTCGGCAGATGCATCGGGGCGACCGTCGCACCGGGATGCTCGCGCAACCACCGCAGAGCCATCGCCGGACGCAACGAATAGAACACCTTCTTCAGCGACCGCGCGCGGTCGAACAATGCCCACTGCTTGGCGCCCAAATGCAGATAATGCCGCGCCACCTTGTTCCGGTCGGCGACGTCCTCTGCCACCGCGCGCAGCCGGCCGCGGAACTGGGCGTCACCGCGGTACACGATCGGCGACATCAGCCACTCGATGAGCACCGCGTTACCCTGCACCAGCAGGCGCAGTGCCTTGGCCAGGTCCCAGCCGTTCACGTCGAGCAGGCCGGCGAGCGGCGTCTCCAGCACATCGCGGGCGCGCCACGGGGAAAGATAGGTCTCCAGCCGGGCGACGTACACGAACCGGCAGTCGTAGTCCGAGTCCGGAGAGGGGAATCCCCAAGCGCGACTGCCGCTTTCGATCGCGAGTCGAATCGACACGTGGTTTTCCCGCTCGACCCGATCCAGTTCGCGATCGATGGACCCGACCACCGTCGGGTCCATCGAAGCCGGTATCGCGCGCAGGGACATGGACGCGATGGTAGATGTTCGAACGAACGCGACGCAGCTCCTTTTTCGTCGTTCGGACCCGGCTCCGGCCGCCGAATAGGTGCACCGACATGGTGCCGCTATTCCCTCTTTGGTATTCGATGCGCAATGGTGAGTTATTTGGAAGCTCTATTGTTCTATCGGCGGAGCCTCTTCCCGAGGCCGGTCGGCTCCCTCCCTTTTCGGGGCTCCTTCGATGGACGAGGTCAGCCGCGCGCCGCGACGGCGGATACGCGGGCGAGTTCGGCCGCGAGCCGCGCTGGATGGGTCAATTGCGGGTAGTGGCCGGCGCCCTCGATCGAGATCGAGTCCCGAGCTGTCGCGACAGTGACCGGATCGGTGGAACCGGCGATGATCCGCACTGGTACCTCGATCTTGTCGAGTAGCGCACGCAATTCGCCGCGCCGGTCAGGCGCGCTTGCTCGGCGCAGTGCCGCGATGGTGCGGACGGCGCCACCGGGCCTGCGCAGGCCCCACGCGGCGTTCGCGAGAGCATCGCTCTCCGGCACGCCGAGCTGTTTCGCCAAGGCGGCGGCCGAGATCCGACGCAGCGCCGCCGCCGCCAGCGGCGAGCGCAGCAGCATGCCGGACCGCGGTTGCAGGAACGCGGGCGAGACCAGCACCACACCGGAGATCCGCTCCGGATGCGCGGCCGCATACCGCAGCACCGGGCCGCAACCGAGTGAATGCCCCACCAGCACAGGGCGAGTGCGCACCGAGGGCAATCCCGGCAGCACCGCATCGATGTCGCCTGGCGCCGACCGCCCGAGCCCGGGCAGGTCGAGCACCAGGCTAGGCGCGTCGAGTTCGGCACGGACCTCGTTCCAGGACTCGCCGTCCAGTGGAAGGCCGTGCACCAGCACGTAGGCCGGATCTTCGCGTTCACCGGAAACCCAGACCCGGTCGGTGAATCCAGCGGACGGATCGGCCTCTACCGCCCCGAATCGGCTGGCTACGAGATGGTCGGCCCACGCAAGCACGGTCGCCTCCGTCGGCGGCATGGTGAGCCCGAGCCGCCGCGCGACCGCGTCCGCGGCGGACGTGTCGTAGCGGTCGTCGGCGATGAACGTCAGCGACTCCGGATCGGCGCCGGTCAGCGCGCGCGGGAGTCTCGCGACCACGCCCACCGGAATCGAGAAGCGCGGCGCGCGGACGCCCAGATGGGTGGCCAGCAGGCGAATCAGTTTCGGCAACACGGGAGTTCGGGGATCGAGCACGGTGTACGACCGGCCCGCGGTGTCCGGCAGGGTGGGCAGACCGATCAGGAAGTCGGTGAAGTAACCCAGATCGACGATCGGAACGAAGGTGTCCCGACCGCCGGGAATCGCCGCGAGCCTGCCGTGCCATAGTTCCTCGACCACGCTCGCGAGTCCGACGTATTGGCCGGGGCCGATCACGGAGCTCGGGTTCGCGATGGTCAGCGCGACCCCGAGTTCGGCGGCACGCCGCCGCAGGAGCGGATCAGATTCGAACTTGGACGCGCCGTACGCGCCCCGCTCGTAGTGCTGTTCGTCGGATTCCTCGACGGTGATCCGGTATCCGGTGATGTGCACCACGCGCCGTAGGCCAGGTAGTGCGGCGGCCCAGTCGAGGACCCGCAGCGCCCCGGTGACGTTGACCGCGTACGCATCCTCGGGTGCGAGTCCGAAGGCGAAGCGGGCCGCACAGTTGTAGACGTCGCGGATGCCGGAGGGATCGAACCCGGCGGGTAGGCCGAGGTCGGGTGCGGTGACGTCGCACGCCACCATTTCGAGCTCGTCCAGGTCAACGCCGCGTTTCCGCAGCCATCCGATGAGTCGCTCCTCGCTGCCCTGCCGCAGTGCGGCGGTGACGGAATGGCCTTGCTCGAGCAGGTGGGCGACCGCGGCGCGGCCGAGGAACCCGGCGGCGCCGAACACAATGCTGTCGGACATGACATTCTCCTGACTAGACCGGTCTACATATTCATTGGACAAAGAAAACTGCTGGTAAATCGCGTCATGGCGTCAGATCAGGGCCCGGATGGTGCGTTCTACCCGTTCCAGCGGCTCGCGGCTGCGTTGTGCGCGGGCCAAGAGCAACGCGCCCTCGACCATGGCCAGCAGCGCGGCCGCCAGATCATCGGCATCGGCACGGCCGTCGGCGCGGAGCCGAATCCGCAGCGCCTGCTCCCATGCCGCGTAGGCGGTCGCGCACTCGACTTGGATGGGGTCGTTCGCCGCCGCGATGTCCAGAGCGACCGTGGCGACCGGGCAACCCTGCTGCCACCCGGAGGCCTCCAGGCGGTCGCCGAATACCGCGAGCAGCCTGGTCGCGGCGTCGGCGATGCTGCCGGGCTCGATCGTGTCGATCAGCGCGGCGATCTCCTTGCCGGACTGGGCGATCGCCTCTGCTACGAGCTCGTCCTTGCCGCCGGGGAAATGGAAGTAGAGCGAGCCGCGCGGTGCGCCGCTGGCCGCCAGGATCTGGTTGAGCCCCGCGCCGTAGTAGCCGTGCCGCTCCACCAGCGCGCGCGTCGCGTCGACCAGCTTGCCCCGGGTCTCGGTTCCCTTTGCGCCCATTAGGCAATGGTAGACCGGTCTTCATATTTTCGCGACCCATAAGACTGACGACGGCCGCCCGCCAGGTGGTAGAAGGGACCCGAATCGCGCGGACTAAGCTGGTCGGCGGTAAATGCCGACCCCCTTTTCCTCAGGAGTACCCCACAGTGAGCCAAGCAGGCCGTCCCGTAGTTCTGATCGCCGACAAGCTCGCCCAGTCGACCGTCGACGCGCTCGGTGACGGTGTCGAGGTGCGGTGGGTCGACGGCCCCGACCGCCCGGCCTTGCTCGCCGCGGTGCCCGAAGCCGACGCACTGCTCGTGCGCTCGGCGACCACGGTCGACGCCGAGGTCTTGGAGGCCGGAAAGAACCTGAAGATCGTCGCACGCGCGGGCGTCGGCCTGGACAACGTCGACGTGCCCGCCGCGACCGCGCGCGGCGTCATGGTCGTCAACGCGCCGACCTCGAACATTCACACCGCCGCCGAGCATGCGGTCACCCTGCTGCTGGCCGCCGCGCGTCAGATCCCGGCCGCGGACGCCACCCTGCGTGAGCACACCTGGCAGCGCAGCAAGTTCAACGGCGTCGAGATCTTCGACAAGACGGTCGGCGTCGTCGGCCTCGGCCGCATCGGCCAGTTGTTCGCCGCGCGCCTCGCCGCCTTCGAGACCAAGATCGTCGCCTACGACCCGTACGTGTCCCCCGCGCGCGCCGCGCAGCTCGGCATCGAGCTGTTGAGCCTCGACGAGCTGCTCGAGCGCGCCGATCTGATCTCGATCCATCTGCCGAAGACCCCGGAGACCAAGGGCATCATCGGCAAGGAGGCCATCGCCAAGACCAAGCCGGGCGTGATCATCGTCAACGCCGCCCGCGGTGGTCTGGTCGACGAGGCCGCGCTGGCGGAGGCGATCAAGTCCGGTCACGTACGCGCCGCGGGCCTGGACGTGTTCGAAACCGAGCCGAGCACCGACAGCCCGCTGTTCGACCTGCCGCAGGTCGTCGTGACCCCGCACCTGGGCGCCTCCACCTCAGAGGCCCAGGACCGCGCGGGTACCGACGTCGCGAAGTCGGTGCTGCTGGCCCTGGCCGGTGAGTTCGTGCCCGGCGCGGTGAACGTCACCGGCGGCACCGTCGGCGAGGAGGTCTCGCCGTGGCTGGACATCGTGCGCAAGCAGGGCGCCCTGCTCGGTGCGCTGTCCAACGAGCTGCCGGTCAGCGTCGAGGTCCAGGTGCGCGGCGAACTGGCCACGCAGGACGTCGCGGTGCTGCAGCTGTCCGCGCTGCGCGGCGTCTTCTCCGCGCTGGTCGAGGACCAGGTCACCTTCGTCAACGCGCCTGCCCTCGCCAAGGACCGCGGTATCACCGCCGAGGTCACCACGGCGCCGGAGAGCCCGAGCCACCGCAGCGTCGTCGACCTGCGTGCCGTGTTCGGTGACGGCCGCACCCTCAATGTCGCGGGCACGCTGACCGAGCCGCAGCTGGTGCAGAAGATCGTCAACATCAATGGCCGCAACTACGACATGCGCGCCGAGGGCCTGAACCTGGCCGTGCTGAACTACGAGGACAAGCCGGGTGCGCTGGGCAAGATCGGCACCAAGCTCGGCGAGGCCGATGTCGACATCCTCGCCGCGCAGCTGAGCCAGGACGTCGACAAGGAAGGCGCGACCTTGGTTCTGCGGGTGGCCCGCGAGGTACCCGCCGATGTACAGGCCGCGATCGCCGAGTCGGTCGGCGCGGCCAAGGTCGTCCTGGTCGATCTGTTCTGATCGCGTCGGGATCTGGCATCCCGATACCGGAGAATCGATGCCGCGCCCGAGGTAGTTCGTGGTGCGGCATCGGTCTGCCGAAGCGCGATCGGCGCGCCGCCGTGCCGATCTGCTCGCGAGAGGCGTGCGCGATGGGTTCGCCGCAGCGCCTGGTGCTCGACCGACCGACCGCACCAAGTACCGTGACGGTGCTGCGGTCACCCGGTCGGAAAGTCGGTGCCTCACCCCGACGGCCTTACCCGTGCCGCGCGCTATGGCGGCCGCGGTCGGCAAAATCGAACGGAGCATTGTTGTCATGAAGCTTGCTGTCATCCCGGGCGACGGTATCGGGCCCGAGGTCATCGCCGAGGCGCTCAAGGTGCTCGACGTGGTCGTGCCCGGTGTCGAGAAGACCGAATACGACCTCGGTGCGCGGCGCTACCACGCGACCGGCGAGATCCTGCCGGACTCGGTGCTGCCGGAGCTCAAGCAGCACGACGCGATCCTGCTCGGCGCGATCGGTGATCCGTCGGTACCCAGCGGCGTGCTCGAGCGCGGCCTGCTGCTGCGCACCCGGTTCGCGCTGGACCACCACGTGAACCTGCGACCTTCCAAGCTGTTCCCTGGTGTGACCAGCCCGCTGGCCGGCAGCCCCGAGATCGACTTCGTCGTGGTGCGCGAAGGCACCGAGGGGCCCTACACCGGTACGGGCGGCGCGATCCGAGTCGACACCCCGCACGAGGTGGCGACCGAAGTCAGCACCAACACCCGCTTCGGCATCGAGCGCGTGGTGCGCTACGCCTTCGCCAAGGCGCAGGCTCGGCGCAAGCACCTCACGCTCGTGCACAAGAACAATGTGCTCACCTTCGCCGGTTCGCTCTGGCAGCGCACCGTGGACGAGGTCGCGGCCGAGTTTCCTGATGTCACAACGGCTTACCAGCACATCGATGCCGCGACCATCCACATGGTGAACGACCCGGGCCGGTTCGACGTGATCGTCACCGACAACCTGTTCGGCGACATCATCACCGACCTCGCCGCCGCGGTGAGTGGCGGCATCGGCCTGGCCGCGAGCGGCAATATCGATGCCTCCGGGACGAACCCGAGCATGTTCGAGCCGGTGCACGGCAGTGCCCCCGACATCGCGGGCCAGTCGAAGGCCGACCCGACGGCGGCGATCCTCTCGGTCTCTTTGCTGCTCAACCATTTCGGCGACACCGCGGCGGCAGCCCGCATCGAGTCGGCCGTCGCCGAGGACCTCGAGTCCCGCTCCGGCGCCGACTCGACCGTGCAGATCGGCGACCGCATCGCCGCCACCGTCTGACCCACCACCCGACGAAGGTCCCGTTCCCGATCCGGGAGCGGGACCTTCATTCAGTCGCCGTGCGGCCCAAGGATTTCGGTCGACGGGCTCGGTTGCCTCTTTCGATACAGACTCATCAGCTGGTCTGCCGCACGACCCCTGACCACTCGGCTCACCGGGCCCTACGCTCGTCATAGTCCGTGCGTGGAACCAAGAGTGGCGCGGCTTGTTCTTCGATGTTGCGGTGAAGCGGCTCGCGATGACGACACCGCTGACAATCGCCAGCGAGCCTCGCTGAGGAAGGTCAGGCGGCGGCGAACGCGACGCTCGGAACGAGCGGCGAAGTGGGTCGGAAGCTGGAGGGCGTGAATTCTGCGGGGGTTCCAGCTAATCGGGGTCATCGGGTACCAGCGGAATCGCCGCTATTGCCGTGGCGGCCGCGAGCAGGAACGCGGCGGGGAAGCCGCTTGCCGTGATGAGGGCGCCGAATACCGGAGGGACCGCTGCCATCGCGAAGTTCTGGCCGGTGTTCTGGATGCCGAGGCCGCGGCCGCTCCAATACGGTCCCGCGATTTCGGCGACCGCGGTGAACGCCAATCCGTTGTCGGAGACGGTGATTACCGACGCGGCGATCAGCAGCGGGATGGCGGCCCACCACCAGTGCGTCCACGCGGTCAACGCCAAGGCGGCCATCGAGATGACGGCGGCGACGGCGACAGTACGCAGCGGGCCCATCCGGCTCCCGACGCGATCCGACCACGCCCCTGCTCCGATCCGACCCAGCGCGCCCAGGAGTTGGGTGGCGGTCACCAGCACGCCCGCCGCGGCCAGCGACCAGCCGACGTCGCGGTGCAGCCACAGCAGCGCGAACGTCCAGACGGTGCCTTGCGGGACAACCAGCAGCACCGAGACCAGATGGATTCGCCATAGTGTCGCGTCGTCGCGATAAGGGTTGGCGCGCAAGGCCGAATCGGCGGCGGCGCCTTCTGGACGAGGCGGGTCGACGATGCCGATCCGACAGCCGACGGCGGCCACGCCCGCCATGATCGCGGGTACCAGAATGGCCGCAGGCACGCCGTACGTCCCGGCCATGGCCGGAATCGCCAGGGCGCCTACTCCGACGCCGAGCGGCTGCGCGGTCTGCCGGATGCCCATGGCCAACCCGCGTCGCTGCGGCGGGAACCAGCCGACGATCACCCGGCCGCTGGCGCCGTTGGTACTCGCCGCCCCGATGCCGCCGAGGAATAGCAGCGCGCCAAGGGCGATGTCATCGGTCGTGTTCGCCGCCGCGCAACCCGCCGCCAGCATCAGCAGCGGACCGCAGACCAGCACCTTGCGCTCGCCGACCCGGTCGACTACGTATCCCCACGCGATGAGCGTGCACACCAGCGCGACGGTCGGCATGGCAACCAGCAGACCGGCCGTGGCCAGTGGCATGCCGCGGTCGGTCAGCGCGGGCAGCAGGAAGGGGACGCCGTGGATGAAGACCGCGCTGGAGGCCTGTGCGAAAACCCCGAGGCCGAGCATGGACCACCGGCGAACCTCGTGGACCTGCGTGACGGTAGCCATCGGCACCACCTCGAATCTCAATATTTGGGATAACGTTCTCATCTATTGAAAAGATGTGCTTACCGTACACGCTGACCGAGCCGTTCGCCGAACAGCGGCTGTCGCACTGCTCACAGCTGATCCGGGCAGCTGCGAGCCGGGCCGGGCCGTGGTTCCGTACCACTCGGTCGGGCGCGTACGAGCAGGTGGAAGCAAGGTCGATAGACTGCCGGGCATGCGTCTAGGTCGAGTTGCCAGTCCCGATGGGGTCGCCTTCGTGAGCATCGAAGGCGATGGAAGCGACATCGCAGGAGGGGGTAAGGCAGGATCGGAGATCGCCAAGGAGATCGCGGAACACCCGTTCGGCACGCCGACGTTCACCGGCCGGAGCTGGCCGCTGGCCGATGTGCGATTGCTCGCGCCGATTCTGGCGAGCAAGGTGGTCTGCGTCGGCAAGAACTATGCCGCGCACGCGGCCGAGATGGGCGGCCCAGCGCCCGCCGACCCGGTGATCTTCCTCAAGCCGAACACTTCGATCATCGGTCCGAACGCCCCGATCATCCTGCCGCCCAGCTCCGCTCAGGTCGATTACGAGGGTGAGCTGGCCATCGTCATCGGCCGCCCGTGCAAGGACGTGCCCGCCTCTCGCGCGCTGGACGTCGTGCTCGGTTACACCGCCGCCAACGACGTGACCGCCCGCGACCAGCAGCGCCACGACGGCCAGTGGACCAGAGGTAAGGGCTACGACACATTCTGCCCGCTCGGGCCGTGGATCGAAACCTCTTTGGATCCTTCGGATCTGGAGATCGTCACCGAACTAGACGGTGAGGTCCGGCAGCGCAGCCGCACTTCTCTTCTGCTGCACGATATTCCGAAACTCATCGAGTGGATCACCACCGTGATGACGCTGCTGCCCGGTGATGTCATCCTCACCGGCACCCCCGAGGGCGTCGGCCCGCTACAGAACGGGCAGCAGGTGTCCGTGACTGTGGAGGGCATCGGAACCCTCACCAATCCCGTTGCCGCCAAACGCTGATCGAAAGAGAGCCATGACTGAAGTACGGGTCCGATTCTGCCCGTCACCGACGGGAACACCACACGTCGGCCTGATCCGGACGGCGCTGTTCAACTGGGCGTATGCCCGCCATCACGGAGGCACATTCGTCTTCCGTATCGAAGATACCGATGCCGCACGCGATTCCGAGGAGTCCTACCGGGCGATCATCGACGCGTTGCGCTGGCTCGGCCTCACCTGGGATGAAGGGCCGGAGGTCGGCGGGCCCTACGAACCGTACCGCCAGTCGCAGCGAAGGGACCTGCATCTGGACGTGGTTCGGCGTTTGCTGGAGGCCGGGGAGGCCTACGAATCCTTCTCCACGCCTGAGGAAGTCGAGGCCCGCCACCGCGCCGCTGGACGCGATCCGAAGCTGGGCTACGACAACTACGACCGCGACCTCACTCCCCAGCAGATCACGGCACATCGTGAGGCCGGGCGCCCCGCCGTGATCCGGCTCCGGATGCCCGACGCGGATCTGTCCTGGCATGATCTCGTGCGCGGCGAGACCACCTTCAAGGCGGGGACCGTGCCAGATTTCGCGCTTACCCGCGGCAATGGCGATCCGCTGTACACGCTGGTCAACCCCGTCGACGACGCGCTGATGCGGATTACCCACGTCCTGCGCGGCGAGGACGTGCTCTCCTCGACCCCGCGTCAGCTCGCGCTCTACGCCGCATTGCGCCGGATCGGGGTTACCGACTTCACTCCCGAGTTCGGCCATCTGCCCTTCGTCATAGGCCAGGGCAACAAGAAGTTGTCCAAGCGTGATCCAGAGTCGAATCTGTTCGCTCACCGCGACCGAGGATTCATCCCAGAGGGTTTGCTGAATTACCTCGCGCTACTCGGTTGGGGCCTCGCGGAGGATCGTGATGTGTTCACCATGACGGAGATGGTCGAGGCTTTCGACATATCGAAAGTAAATTCGAATCCGGCCAGATTCGACCAGAAGAAGGCGGACGCGATCAACGCCGAGCACATCCGATTGCTGGAGCACGGTGATTTCGCGCACCGGCTTCGGGATTACCTCACCGAACACGGCCACATCGGCGCGGAAATCGATGAGAAGGTGTTCACCGCGGCGGCCGAACTCGTGCAGACCAGGATCGTGGTGTTGTCGGACGCTTGGGAACTGTTGCGTTTCTTGTTCGCGCCGTCGGATCAGTTCACGATCGACCCCGTCGCGGGCGCCAAGAATCTCGGCGCCGACGCGACCGCGGTATTGCAGGCTGCTATTGCCGCAGTGGAGCCGCTGACGGAATGGATGGCACCGGCGCTCGAAGACGCGCTGAAAACGGCGCTGATCGATGATCTGGGGCTGAAACCGCGTAAGGCCTTCGCGCCGGTGCGGGTCGCGGTCACCGGCTCACATATCAGCCCGCCGCTGTACGAGTCGTTGGAACTGCTGGGCCGTGCGGTCACCGTGGACCGGCTGCGCGCGGCGCTGGCGTGGACCGCGCAGGCCTGAGCGCGCGAACTGGGCGGAAAATGCTGTCTTGACCAGGCGATTTGTAATATACCGGTAGCCGTTTGGTACTCTTCTTCTCGGTCCGGAACACGGTCTCGAGTCACCCAGATGCGAGACCGAGTGACCTGGTCATTGGGGTATGGTGTAATTGGCAACACAGCTGATTCTGGTTCAGCCATTCTAGGTTCGAGTCCTGGTACCCCAGCGGAGAGTGTTGTTCGACTTCGGTTCGCGGCCGAAATGAGTACAGCATCCGGCGATTTGGTCGCCGAGCTTCGGCCGGTTATGCTAGCCAAGCCTCCTGATCGAAAGATCACCACGGCGCTCCTCGCGCAAGCGGGAAGCAGTCCTGGCCCCGTCGTCTAGAGGCCTAGGACGCCGCCCTCTCAAGGCGGTAGCGCGGGTTCGAATCCCGTCGGGGCTACACGAGTGAAAGGTCCATGCCCATAGGGCATGGACCTTTCACGTTTCGCGGCGTTGACTGAGCCTCCAGCAGGCAGCTGGGATTGTGTTGACTGGGTGCTCGGTCCGGCAGCCGCAGACCGCGTTGGTCGGGGATTCAGTGCGGCGACGGGTACCGAGCGGTCTGGTCGGGGCCGCTGGTCAAGGGTGTCTCTGCCAGTCCGAGATGAGTTGCCAGAAATTTGCTGCTGAGGGTGGCGGGTGCGTTGCCTCGGTTTCGCGCTGTAACTGCACTGGTACGGAAGGCCCTCCTGCCGTTCGGCCGGAGGGCCGTGCCCGTCTCGCGGATCAACCGCTCTTGCGGCGGAATTCCCGCTTGTGGCTGGCCGCGGTGTGCGCCGCGGAAGCCTTGGACCGGCCGTCGAGGTGGTCGGCCGCACGGGCGTGCTGCTGATTCTTGCGCTCGAGCGCCTCGCGGAACTTGCGCTTCACCTCGTCGGCGCTGTCATGGGAACTATCCGAATCCGCCATCGCCTGCTCCTCGTCATCGCGGCCGTGCACCGCATCCCCCTCGGGCCGTGGTGCCCGGCCGATTCGTGTCGAACGCCTCGACGCTATCGGGTTCGAGGCGGTTGTGTCAGTTGGAATTCGGGCGCGTCGCTCGCCCGGATCGTGCTCGGCTCAGTCGAGCCACTGTGCGGTGGTGCCGCCGAGCGGTAGCTGTGGAAGGCCCAGTTTGCGGTGATCCCAGCTGCGTACGTGCTCGGGAACGACGCGGACGGCGACCCGCTTGTGCAGCATCGACTCCACCATCGGGCGCGTCTCTTCGCTATAGGGCCCGGTGTAGCGTTCCCAGACGCTCACACCGACCGCGAACAGTTTTCCGGCGTCCTCGACGATTTCGGCACGACCCTCGATCGACACACCGCGCAGCTGGTCGTAGGTCTGGCCCGCCTCGACCATGCAGGTGACCCGTGGATCGCGGCGCAGGTTCACCGCCTTCTGCGACTTGGCCTTGGTCTCGAACCAGATCTCGCCGTCGATGAGCGCGTACCACATGGCGGTCAGGTGCGGTGTTCCCTTTCCGCTGATGGTTGCCAGTGTCGCGATCCGGCTGCGCTCCAGGAACTCGGTGATCTCGGTGTCGGACATCACGATCTGTGCCCGTTGGTTGACTCCCATTGGCCAACCATAGAGAGTTCGACCGAAACGTGTTACAGGCGCTTGTGCAATGCCTCGGCCGCGGCGACCAGGTCCGCGGCCCAGCGGGCGCCCGGCCTGCGGCCCATCCGGTCGATCGGGCCCGATACCGATACGGCGGCGACGATGGTGCCGGCGGCGTCGCGCACCGGTGCGGAGACGCTGGCCACACCCGCCGCGCGC
Organism: Nocardia sp. NBC_00881; assembly: GCF_045207455.1. NCBI lineage: Bacteria > Bacillati > Actinomycetota > Actinomycetes > Mycobacteriales > Nocardiaceae > Nocardia > Nocardia sp. NBC_00881. The sequence goes on along the minus strand of NZ_CP108798.1, from coordinate 3,642,583 downwards.
TCGCCTGCGCTCTGCGCCCAACCGCGCTTGCGGACCTCGGCCAGCGCCCGCTCTCCGAACACCGCGTCGGGCAGGATGGTGCGCTGCAGCTCTGGATCGGACCAGGCGAGCAGCACCTTGGCGGCCGAGCCCGCGGTGAGCGGAAGGCGCGCCCCGATCGGGACGGTATCGCGCAGTCCGACGGGGGGTTCCAGCGCCGCGACACAGATGCGCGCGTTGCCGTCGCGGCTGTAGAGCTGAACGCTCTCCCCGGTGATCTCGCGCAGCCGGGGCAGAATAGCCGACGCGGCCTCGAGCAGCGGGTCGTTGGCGCCGGTCGCGAGTTCGGCGAGGGCCGGTCCGGGGCGCCACATCCCGTTGTTGTCGCGGGCGAGCAGGCGGTGCACCTCCAGGCCTACGGCAAGACGATGGGCGGTAGCGCGAGGCAATCCGGTGCGTGCGCACAGCTCGTTGAGACCGCAGGGATGCTCGGCTACGGCGTACAGGACCGCCACTGCTTTGTCGAGGACGCCGACACCGCTATGCTGTCTCATAGAACGATACTAGCGTCCCGGATGTTGAGAAATCCATCGGCGAAAACGCACCTTCGCGGATTCCGGTCTCCATGGTCCGACCAGGCGCAGCTATCTCAACAGGTGCAACCGTCGCCGCGCCACTGCCCGGATCGCGGAACGGCTGCTCGTCCGAAAGGTGATCGACTATGGCCGAACCGCGCACGCTGGCCGAGAAAGTATGGGACCAACATGTCGTCGCTCGCGGTGCAGGTGAGGGCGCCTCGCGCGAACCCGACCTGATCTATATCGACCTGCACCTCGTCCACGAGGTGACCAGTCCGCAGGCCTTCGACGGGCTGCGCGCCGCGGGCCGGCCCGTGCGGCGACCGGATCTCACCATCGCGACCGAGGACCACAACGTTCCGACGATCGATATCGACAAGCCGATCGCCGACCCGATTTCGCGGACCCAGGTGGAGACGCTGCGGCGCAATTGCGCGGAATTCGGTGTCCGGCTGCATCCGATGGGCGACCTGGACCAGGGAATCGTTCACGTGGTCGGGCCGCAGCTCGGCTTGACCCAGCCGGGGACAACGGTGGTGTGCGGCGACAGCCACACCTCTACACACGGCGCGTTCGGCGCCCTGGCGATGGGTATCGGCACGTCCGAAGTCGAGCATGTGCTTGCCACCCAGACGCTCTCGCTGCGCCCGTTCAAGACTATGGCGATCACCGTGGACGGCGCGCTGCCTGCGGGCGTGACGAGCAAGGATCTGATCCTGGCGGTCATCGCGAAGATCGGCACCGGCGGCGGCCAAGGGTACGTCCTGGAGTATCGGGGCGAGGCCATCCGCGCCATGTCGATGGAGGCCCGAATGACCATCTGCAACATGTCCATCGAGGCGGGCGCGCGGGCGGGCATGATCGCACCGGACGCCACGACCTATGAATTCTTGAAAGGGCGGCCCCATGCCCCGCGGGGGGCCGACTGGGATGCGGCGGTGGCCGCCTGGGAGGCGCTGAAGACCGACCAGGGCGCGGTTTTCGACGCCGAGGTGCGCATCGACGCCGCCGAGCTGTCCCCGTTCGTCACCTGGGGCACCAATCCGGGGCAGGGCGCTCCGCTCGGTGCGGCGGTGCCCGACCCCGCGGGAATCGCTGACGAGGCGGCCCGCGAATCGGCAGAGAAGGCACTGCGGTACATGGATTTGGAGCCGGGAACTCCGCTTCGGGAAGTCTCGATCGACACCGTATTCGTCGGTTCGTGCACCAACGGGCGCATTGAGGATTTGCGCGCGGTGGCCGGGATTTTGAAGGGGCGCCATGTCGCCGACGGAGTGCGAATGCTGGTTGTACCGGGCTCGATGCGGGTTCGCGCACAGGCGGAAAAAGAAGGATTAGGGGAGATTTTCACCGCGGCTGGTGCCGAATGGCGGCAGGCGGGGTGCTCAATGTGTCTGGGAATGAATCCGGACCAACTCGCGCCCGGCCAGCGTTGCGCCTCCACATCGAACCGGAACTTCGAAGGCAGGCAGGGCAAAGGCGGCCGCACCCACCTGGTTTCCCCCCTCGTAGCGGCCGCGACGGCGCTCCGTGGAACTCTGTCGTCGCCTGCGGATCTGGACTGACCGGCCCCGCTACACCCAATCGAACCCAGGAGATTCGTTATGGAAGCCTTCACCGTGCACAAGGGCATCGGGGTGCCGCTGCGCCGCTCCAATGTCGATACTGATCAGATCATCCCCGCCGTCTACCTGAAGCGGGTAACCCGCACCGGATTCGAGGACGGGTTGTTCGCCGCATGGCGAACGGATCCGACATTCATTCTGAACATCGAGCCCTACAACAGGGGTAGTGTGCTGGTCGCGGGTCCGGATTTCGGTACAGGATCCTCGCGTGAGCACGCCGTTTGGGCGCTGTCGGACTACGGCTTTCGGGTGGTCATCTCGTCGCGGTTCGCCGACATCTTCCGCGGCAATGCGGGTAAAGGCGGTCTGGTGGCGGCTCAGATGTCACAGAACGATGTCGAAATGCTCTGGAAGTTGCTGGAGGAACAGCCGGGCATGGAATTGGTTGTGGACCTCCGAGCCCGCACCGTGGCGGCCGGAACCGTCGTGTTGCCGTTCGATATTGATGACTACACCCGGTGGCGTCTGCTCGAAGGATTGGACGACATCGGACTGACTCTGCGCCGGAGTGACACCATCGCCGAGTTCGAAAGCGCAAGGCCGGCATGGAAACCCACCACCCTGCCGGCACATATTTCGCATACGTAATCACCCCCGCGTGTTAGCTGTGCGGCCTGAGTGGCGGTAGCTGGACGTGTGCTAAACCACATGAATTTTGGCGTGGCACATAGACTCTTGCCCAAAGTGGGTTTACCGTGGTACCTAGTCGGTCCGACGACGGGCCATTAGTCTGCGGAGGATTCAATGAACAAGGCGGAACTGATCGACGTTCTGACCGAAAAGTTGGGTACGGACAGGCGCACGGCCACCGCGGCAGTCGAGCATGTGGTCGACACCATCGTGCGCGCGGTGCACAAGGGTCAGAGCGTCACTATCACCGGATTCGGTGTGTTCGAACAGCGTAAGCGTGCGGCTCGAGTCGCACGGAACCCGCGCACCGGCGAAACCGTGAAGGTGAAGCCCACTTCGGTGCCCGCGTTCCGTCCCGGCGCGCAATTCAAGGCGGTCATCGCGGGTAAGCAGAAGCTGGCGGCGAGCGGTCCCGCCGTCAAGCGCGGCGTGAACGCACCGGTGGCCGCAAAGAAGGCCGCCGCGAAGAAGACGGCGGCAAAGAAGGCCGCGGCAAAGAAGGCGACCGCGACCAAGGCGCCTGCCAAGACGACAGCCCGTAAGGCCGCCGCCAAGGCTCCGGCAAAGACCACCGCCCGCAAGGCGACTGCGACCAAGACCGCCGCCAAGAAGGCGCCCGCGAAGAAGGCGACGGCGGCCAAGAAGGCTCCGGCCAAGAAGACAGCTACAAAGGCTACTGCCGCCAAGAAGACCACCGCCGCGAAGAAGACCGTCGCCAAGAAGGCGCCTGCGAAGAAGACCGCGGCCAAGAAGGCTCCGGCTCGCCGCGCCCGCTGATATATCACCCCACCGTCGTATCGGCGCCGAACGGGCCCGCCCCGGAAGGCTGGGCCATTCGCCTCACCGATTGAAATGGCCCCGGGACGCACCCCCCGGGGCCATTTTCCGCGGTGCGTGGCCTGCGGCAGTGCCGCGATGTGGTTCCGACACGACGAGGCGCCGCGGTGCTGTGAGCCGTCAGGAATTCACGACGCCGGTCGAGAGCGACCGATCCAGATGGTCCGCGGCCACCAACCGCCCCTCGGCAAACGACAACACCCACACACTGCCCTTACGGTTGCGCGCCGACGGCAGCACGACGCCGTCGCGGTCGGCCCACCACTGCAGCAGGTCCGGAATCACCTTTCCCTGGCTGCAGATGACGCGAACAGCCTTGTCGGTCATCAGAGCTCGGGTGCGCTCGCGGGCCGCGTCGGGCGCCGCAGCGTAACCGGCCTCGGAAAGCAATGGCTCCAGGGTGATTTCGACGCCGAGTTTCTCGGCCAGCGGCGCCACCGTCTGCACACAGCGCAGCGGATCGGCGGAGAAGATCTCGGATGCCCCGAACGCCAGCAGGTTCGGCACCAGAGCCCGCCCCTGAGCCTCGCCCTGTCGATCCAGGGGGCGCTGCTCGTCCGGCCCGTTGAAGCGGTCTCTCCGGCCGGCTTTCGCATGCCGCACGAGCAGCAGCGTGCTCGTGCGGGCGGGCAGGCGGGCGAAGGCGCGCAGCACCTGCCGGTCCATCGGATACGACAGCTGGTCCATCACCCGGTCCAGCGGGTGCCAGCTGAGTTCGTCCACCTCGGAATTGGCGGCGAACTCACCGTCTACGACCTCGGCCGCCCAATAGTCGACCCTCTTCAATTTGCGATGGCCCGGGATCGGGTAAGTCACGTGCCCGAGGTAGCGGCCGAGCCTGCATTCCAGCCCGGTCTCCTCGGCGACCTCGCGGACCGCGGCGAGCACAGGGGTCTCTCCGGGATCCAGCTTGCCCTTCGGCAGCGACCAGTCCTGGTACTTGGGGCGGTGGACGATCGCGATCTCGACCGCTCCGTTCACTGTCCTGCGCCACGGTACCGCGCCCGCGGCGTAGATATTGGCGGTGACGCGGGGATCCCAGAACGGACCCCCGTCCATCTCGTACCCGGTGCTACCGCTCACTGCTGTTCGGGCCTCCGCAGCCGCATGAGGAACTCCTGATGGTCTCGTATCTTGTCGCCGTCGGTGGTCTGCTCGGGCCAGGCCTGCCAGGCACCGTCTGCCTGGAGTACCCAGCAGCGTGTCGTCGCAGACAGCGCCGAGTCGAATACCTCGCCGAGCTGCTCGGTCAACCGCGGATCCTTCACCTGCGCCATCACCTCGACCCGGCGGTCCAGGTTGCGATGCATCATGTCGGCACTGCCGATCCAGTACTCGTCCTGCGCCTGGAAGTGCATGATGCGCGAGTGCTCCAAGAACCGACCCAGGATCGAGCGGACCTCGATGTTCTCGCTCATGCCAGGAACACCGGGGCGCAGCCCGCAGATGCCGCGCACCACGATGCGTACCGGTACGCCTGCCTGGGAGGCTCGATACAGCGCGTCGATGACCTCCTCGTCTACGATCGCGTTGGCCTTCAACCTGATTCGGGCTTCGCGCCCCTGGGATGCCAACTCGGTCTCGTGCTGGATCCGCTCGATGATGCCTGCGCGCACGCCGTGCGGAGCGACAAGTAGGTTGCGGTAGTTCTCTTTTCGCGAGTAACCGGTCAGTGAATTGAACAGGTCGGTCAGATCGGCACCGATTTCCGGTGCGGCAGTGAGCAATCCGACGTCCTCGTATAAGCGCGCGGTCTTCGGATTGTAGTTTCCGGTCCCGATGTGGCAGTAGCGGCGGATGGTCGCGCCCTCGCGGCGCACCACCAGGCAGGTTTTGCAGTGGGTCTTGAGTCCGATGAGGCCGTAGACCACATGCACGCCCGCCTGCTCCAACGCGCGGGCCCACTTGATGTTGGCCTGCTCATCGAAGCGCGCCTTGATCTCGACCAGCGCGACCACCTGCTTGCCCGCTTCCGCGGCGTCGATGAGCGCGTTGACGATCGGCGAGTCGCCGGAGGTGCGGTAGAGCGTCTGCTTGATCGCGAGCACCTGCGGGTCGGCGGCGGCCTGTTCGATGAATCGCTGCACGCTGGTGGAGAACGAGTCGTAGGGGTGGTGCACGAGCACGTCGCCCTCGCGCAGCGCCGCGAACACGTTGCGCGGCGTCTCCCGCTCGCCGAACGCGGGCGGCGTCGCGGGGACATAGGGGGTGCCCTTCAGATTCGGCCGGTCGACGCCGTACACCTGCCAGAGGCAGGACAGGTCGAGCAGGCCGGGCACCTGGATCACGTCGCCGGGATGGACGTCCAGCTCGCGCAGTAGAAGATCGAGCATGTGCTCGGTCATGTCGTCGGAGACCTCGAGCCGCACCGGCGAACCGAACCTGCGCCGGGCCAGTTCGCGTTCCAGCGCCTGCAGCAAGTCCTCGTCGCGGTCCTCGTCGACCTCGAAGTCGGCATTACGGGTGATCCGGAACGAGTGGTGCTCGGCCACCTCCATGCCCGGGAACAGTAGCTCCAGATGCGCCGCGATGAGCGCTTCCATAGGCAGGAAAGCCGCGATGGGGGAGGCGGATTCGGTGCGGCGCACGCGGACGAAGCGATCGACGTTGTCGGGTACCTTGACGCGGGCGAAGTGCTCGCCGCCGTTGGAGTAATCCTTCACCGTCACCGCGAGGTTGAGGCTCAGCCCGCTGATGTAGGGGAACGGATGCGCTGGATCCACCGCGAGCGGGGTGAGGACCGGGAACACCTGATCCTGAAAGTAGCCCGAGAGGCGCTGGCGCTCATCGTCGTCCAGGTCGGACCAGTCGATGATCGCGATGCCTTCGCCGGTCAGCGCGGGCAGCACGTCGTCGAGGAAGACGCGGGCATGCCGCACCGCGATTTCCTGGGCGCGCGCCGCGATCAACTCCAATTGCTCCCCCGGCGAACGGCCGTCGGCCGACCGCACGAGCAGACCGGTCTCGGCGCGCCGTTTCAAGCCCGCCACCCGCACCATGTAGAACTCGTCGAGATTCGACGCGAAGATAGCGAGGAACTTCGCCCGCTCCAGCAGGGGAAGCGACGCGTCCTCGGCGAGGGCGAGCACCCGGGCGTTGAAGTCGAGCCAGCTCAGTTCGCGATTGAGGTAGCGATCACGGGGCAACCGCTGCGCCGCCGAGTCGGCGGACAGTGGTGTAGCCGCCGGAAGAGGTGGGGGAAGCAACGGTTGCTGCTTGACAATTTCCGTATCGCTCACGTCACGATCATCCCCTACCGGCGGGGCCGTGTGCAGTACTCCGTCGGGATTGCCGTCCATGGCGACCGTCTAGCATACATGCGGAACGTGCTTGTGAACGCGACCTGGCCAGCCGATGTCGTGCAGCACGGCGCGCGTCGCGTTCCCGGCCCCGAGCGCCACCGCGCGGTCCAAGTCGTCGGCGGTGTCGACGTCCAGGCGCAGGCCCGGCCAGTCTCCGGTCAGATCGACCGCACCCGCGGCGACATGGCGGCGCGCCGAGCCGGGACCGAAACGCGGCTCGAGTGCGGCGGCCGGGTCGCGGACCAGGAGCGCGGCGGTGCCGCTGCCCGCGTGGTCGACCACGATCGACCGCACGCCCCGCGGGGCGGTGGCGAGCATGTCGGACAACTCCTCCGGGCGCAGCGCGGGGAGGTCCGCCTGGAGGGCGAGCAGATCGATCGGGCCGTGCGCCCCACGCAACGCCGCGGCAGTGCTGGCCAAGGCGGTGTTGAGCCCGTCGGAGTCGGCGCCGAGAGGCTCGGGATGGACGTCGGCGCCCAGCGCGCGGGCCAGGTCGGCGACGGCGGGATCTGGGGTGACCACCGTGACCGACACGACATCGGGGACCGCCGCGGTGGCGGTCACGGTATCGGCGAGCATCGCCAGCACCAGCCGCGCCCGGTGCTCCGGGCGCAGCCGATCGGCCAGTCGGCTCTTGGCCCGATCGAGGCTCTTGACCGCGATCACGGCATGCACGGCGTGCGGGCGCATGCGACCAATCCTTCCATGGCATATTGGGCTGATGACGAGGGCGGCTGTACTTGGCGCGGGATCGTGGGGGACGGCATTCGCGAAGGTGTTGGCGGATGCGGGAACCGACGTCACGATCTGGGCCCGGCGACCCGAGGTGGCCGCGACGCTGGCCTCCGAACATCGCAATCCGGATTACCTGTCGGATATTCCGCTGCCGCCGATCGCGGCCACCCATGACCCCGCGGTGGCGCTGGACGGCGCGGACATCGTGGTGCTCGCGGTGCCGTCGCAGTCCTTGCGTGTGAATCTCGCGGAGTGGAAGCACCTCATCGGGCCGGATGCCTCGCTGCTGAGCCTGGCGAAGGGAATCGAGACCGGAACGCTGTTGCGGATGAGTCAGGTGATCGAGGAAGTCACCGGCGCCGACCAGAGCCGGGTCGCGGTGCTGTCCGGGCCGAATCTGGCGCGGGAGATCGCGGTTGGACAGCCGGCCGCGACTGTGATCGGCTGCACCGACACCGACCGCGCGGTCGCGCTGCAGCACGCCAGCGCGACCGGATACTTCCGGCCGTACACCAACACCGACGTGATCGGTTGCGAAATCGGCGGCGCGTGCAAGAACGTCATCGCACTCGCCTGCGGCATCGCCTCGGGAATGGGCTTGGGCGACAATTCGATCGCCAGCCTGATCACCCGTGGTCTGGCCGAGATCATCCGGCTCGGGGTGGCCCTCGGCGCGGAGCCGGTGACCTTGGCGGGTCTTGCCGGGGTCGGCGACCTGGTAGCCACCTGCACATCGCCGCTGTCGCGCAACCGGTCCTTCGGCCACGTGCTCGGCGCGGGTGGCTCCATGGACGCCGCGCAGTCGGCGACTCACGGCCAGGTCGCGGAGGGTGTGAAGTCCTGCACATCCATCCGAGCGCTCGCCGAGCGGCACGGGGTGGAGATGCCACTGACGACCGGGGTGCACCAGGTGTGTCACGAAGGTCTCTCCGTGCGTGAAGCTGTCGGCAACCTGCTCGGTCGGCGGATCAAACCGGAGTGATCCGAACCGGCTCGCATGCGATCGACATCGCCGTGGCCGGGACAGTCAGCGGTTAGGCGGGTCCTGGAAACGGGTACGGTTCGGGGCATGACGAACCGGATCAGGGTGGCCGTGGTGTTCGGCGGCCGCAGCAACGAGCACGCCGTGTCCTGCGTGTCCGCCGGGAGCGTGCTGCGGAACCTGGATCCGGAGAAGTACGAGGTGGTACCGATCGGCATCACCGCGGAGGGTCGGTGGGTACTAGGCGGTTCCGACGTCGCCGCGCTCGGCATCAACGACGGTGCCCTGCCGTCGGTGGACGCCACCGGCACGGCGCTGACGCTGGTCGCCGATCCGAGCCGCTCGGGGGCGCTGATCGCACTCGATGATCCGAGCGCCGCGGTCGGCTCCGTCGACGTGGTGTTCCCGATCTTGCACGGACCGTTCGGTGAGGACGGGACTTTACAGGGGATGCTCGAGCTCGCCGGGATCCCATACGTCGGTCCCGGTGTGCTGGCCAGCGCGGCGGGCATGGACAAGGAATTCACCAAGAAACTGCTGGCGGCCGAGGGACTCCCGATCGGCACGCAGGTGGTGCTGCGGCCCGGCACTGCGACGGTCGCCGAGGCGGATCGGGCGCGCCTGGGACTCCCGGTGTTCGTCAAGCCCGCGCGCGGTGGATCGTCGATCGGCATCACCAAAGTGACCGACTGGAGTGAGCTGGACACGGCGATCGCGGTGGCGCGTGCGCACGACCCCAAGGTGATCGTGGAGGCGGGCATCGTCGGACGCGAAGTGGAGTGCGGTGTGTTGGAGTTCCCGGACGGGCGGCTCTCGGCGAGTGTGGTCGCGGAGATCCGGATGCCGGAAGAGGACACCACCGCTGGCAGCCCCGAGTTCTACGACTTCGATACGAAATACCTCGATGACGTCTGCGAATTCGACGTTCCGGCCAAGCTGGACGACGACGTGTCCGATCGGATCAGGGAACTCGCCGTGCGCGCCTTCCAGGCGCTCGACTGTCAGGGTCTCGCACGCGTCGACTTCTTCGTCACCGAGCAGGGACCGGTGATCAACGAGATCAACACCATGCCGGGCTTCACCGCGATCTCCATGTATCCGCGTATGTGGGAGGCCACCGGCATCGACTACGCCGTGCTGGTCTCCACCCTCGTCGAAACCGCACTCACCCGGGGCACCGGCCTGCGCTAGCCGAGATCGCCGGGATGCCGGCCCGCACAAAAGCCGTCCGGTCAGTTGGGGAGCGGACCTGGGTCGATCGGCTGAGCGGGAAGGGTGGCGGTGATGGTGTCGGAGACCTCTTGCAACGGGGTCGGGCCGGATCCGTCGGGCACGGTCAGCGCGAGATAGGTCTCCCGGTCGACAGCGAACCAGGTGCTCGCCTTCGCAGCATGGTCGCGGACCTCGAACCACTGGACGCCGTTCACGATCTGCAGGGGTGCGGCGCGGTTGAACTCCAACGGGCGGTCCAGGCCGCAGCGCAGGACGATCGGGTCGCCGCCATCGGCGCGCTGCCACGCTCGAGTGGCGGGCGGGGCAGGCTCGACGAGCGTCGACTTCGTGAATTCACCCAGGTCCGCGGGCAAGGCAGGCAGCAGCGCGGTGCAGGCGGGACCAGGGGCGGCAGGAGCGGGAACGGGACCGAGCACCAACGGTTCACGGTCGACCGGCGCGCGGCGCGCCAGCACGGCGGCCACGAGCACGGCGACGACCAGGATGACGGGAAGGGCAACGGCGGTGGCGATCAGGGCCGGGGAGTACTGGCGTGTCGGGGCGGCCGCGGGCGAGGCGTCGATGGTGTTCCTCGCCGAAGGGTTTGTCGACTCGGAATCCCGAGCGTCGGGGTCGGAGCCCGTGGCCGCTGGTTGCTTGTCCTCGGCCGAGTCCCGGTTCGGCGAAGTCGCCGCCATGCCCACCGATCCTTCCTGCTCGCGCTGAACGGTGCCGGACGTCGGCGCCGCGGGAGCGCGGCGGCACGGTGGACCGGCCCGGTGATACCCAACTGCCCTGGAAAGGGTACCGTCGGGCCGATTCCAGCAAGCGGCGTGCCTGAAAGGATCGGTCATCAGCGAGAGCACGGGCCCGAGGACGGTGCGTGAACTGGGGGAGTTCGCGCTGATCGACCGTATCAATGCGGGCCGGGTGCAGGCGCGCGGCGTGCTGCTCGGTCCCGGCGACGATGCGGCGCTGGTGGCCGCGCCGGATGGCCGGTTCGTGGTCACCACCGACATGCTCGTGCAGGATCGGCATTTCCGGTTGGACTGGTCGAGCCCCGAGGACATCGGTCGCAAGGCTATCGCCCAGAACGCCGCCGATGTCGTCGCTATGGGAGCGGTGCCGACCGCGTTCGTCGTCGCGCTCGGCTGCCCGGCCGACACCCCGCTCGAGGTGGTCGACGGTCTCGCGGATGGCATGTGGGCCGAGGCCGTCAGGGTGGGCGGATCGATCGCGGGGGGCGACCTGGTTCGCAGCCGCGATCTGGTCATCTCCGTCACCGCTTTCGGTGACCTTCGTGGCGGGGCGCCGATCACGAGAGCCGGCGCACGCGTGGGTGACACGGTTGCCGTCGCGGGCCGCCTCGGCTGGTCGGCCGCGGGCCTCGCCGCGCTCACCGCCGGTATGACCGCCGTCGACTTCGCCGAAGCGCGTGCCGCCCATCGCATTCCGCGGCCGCCGTATGCGGCGGTGCTGGATGTGCTGCACGGCGCCGCTGATGTGGATGCGCAGGCGGAAGTGGGCAGTTCGGAGCGACCTCCGGATAATCCGGAGCAGACCTGTTCGCCGGCAGCCGGGCTGCACGCGCTGACTGATGTATCCGACGGGTTGCTCGCCGATGTGGGGCATGTTGCGGCGGCCTCCGGCGTCGCCATCGATCTGGATTCGGCGGCCCTGCGTGACCGGGCGCTCGAACAGATCGCCGCGCGACTGGATGTGGATGTGGCGCAATGGATTCTGACCGGCGGCGAGGATCATGCCTTCGTCGGTGCGTGGGCGCCGGGGCGTGTGCCGCCCGCTGGATGGGTCGCGATCGGGCGGGTTGTCGCCGGTCGCGGGGTCACCGTCGACGGCGTGGTGCACGCGGGTGACGGTGGGTGGGAATCGTTCCATGGGGCGGACTCGCCGTTCGAGGGCGGACCACGATAAGTTGTGCGGTCATGGGCGAGAAACCACTGTCGGAAGTGATGGATTCGGGATGGGCGAAGGCGCTGGAGCCGGTCACGGATCGGATCGGTGCGATGGGGGATTTCCTGCGTGCCGAGAACGCCGCGGGCCGTGGCTACCTACCGTCCGGTGAGAATGTCCTGCGCGCCTTCCAGCGTCCGTTCGACGCGGTGCGCGTGCTCGTCGTCGGCCAGGACCCCTACCCGACGCCCGGCCACCCGATGGGGCTCAGTTTCTCTGTGGCGCCCGATGTTTCGCCGATTCCGCGCAGCCTGGCCAACATCTTCGCGGAGTACACCAAAGACCTCGGGCACCCGACGCCGTCGTGCGGCGACCTGAGCCCGTGGTCGGACCAGGGTGTGTTGATGCTGAACCGAGTGCTCACAGTGTCGCCCGGTAAGCCCGCTTCGCATCGAGGCAAGGGCTGGGAGGCGGTCACCGAACAGGCGATTCGCGCCCTCGTCGCCAGGGACGAGCCGCTCGTGGCGATCCTGTGGGGCAAAGACGCGTCGACGCTGAAGCCGCAGTTGGCCGAGGCCGAAATCCCCTACATCGAGTCCGCGCATCCGTCGCCGTTGTCCGCGTCGCGTGGTTTCTTCGGTTCCCGCCCCTTCTCGCGAGTCAACGAATTGCTCGACGAACTGGGGGCCGAACCGGTTGACTGGCGCCTGCCTTGAGGGTGCCTGTATGTGATCGACCAGAAAGATATCGAGTGAGGAGCTTTTCCATGCACAACACCACCGTCCGCGGCGCGCTGCGCGGCACCACCGCGACCCTGGCCGTCTGCGCCGCGCTCACCAGCGGAGCCGCTGTCGCCGGCGCGGCCCCGCTGCGGCTCGAGCCCGCTACGGAAACCACCTCGGCGCCGGTCGCCGAGGAGTTCACCTCCACCGGCTCCTCCACCATCTCCGCGTCGGTGAACGCCAAGGTCGCGTGCCTGTTCTTGGTGGGCAACCTCGCCTGCTGAGGTCTTGATCGAGAGGTTCCCGCGAAGCCGGTACCGGCATTGTGCGATCCTCAGATCGTGAGTAATGCGAACAATCTTCTCGAACCGTCCCGGCTCCGGCTGCGCGGTTGGGGAGGAATCGAGCTGGCCGCCGATCAGTTCGGCCCGGTCGACGGCCCGCTCGTCGTCTTTCTGCACGGGGGCGGTCAGACGCGCCACTCGTGGAAGCAGACCGGCGCGCGTCTCGGCGCGTCGGGAATGCGTGTGGTCACGCTGGACGCGCGCGGGCACGGCGACAGTCAGTGGGCGCCCGACCGCGATTATCGACGCGACACCATGGTGCACGACCTGCTCCTCGTGCTCGAGCAGCTCGGCGCACCCGCCGTCGTGGTCGGCGCCAGCATGGGCGGGATCACCGGTCTGCTCGCCACCGCCGTGCCCGGCGGGGAGCCGATCACCGCGCTGGTGCTCGTCGACATCGTGACCCGGCCGGAACCGGAGGGCGTCGCCAGGGTGATGGACTTCCTCGGCAAGCACCGCGACGGTTTCGACACCCTCGATCAGGCGGCCGACGCGGTCGCCGAGTACATGCCGCATCGTCCGCGGCCGAAGAACACCGACGGTCTGCTGCGGAATTTGCGCGAGCGCGACGGTCGCTGGTATTGGCACTGGGATCCGGGCATGCTCGGCGATCGGGTCGAGGACGCGGCGGCGGCGACCGAGCAGATGGAGGGCGCGGCGCGGATGCTGACCATTCCGGTGCTGCTGGTGCGGGGCATGCGCTCGGACGTGGTGAGTGCCGAAGGAGCCGAGGCATTCCAGCGGCTGGTGCCGCATGCGCAGCTGGTGGAGATCGGCGGCGCCGCGCACACCGCTGCCGGCGACGACAACGATTCGTTTACCGACGCGGTGGCGAAATTCGTGCTGGAGACGCGGGAGTGACCCGGCGTCAGGCGAGTCCGGTGTAGTCGGGCTTGCGCTTCTCGGCGAACGCGTTCACGCCCTCGCGTCCGGCGGGGGTGTTCGCGGCCGCGGCGATCGACTCACGTTCGCGGTCGAGCTGGTCGCTCAGTGTCGTCGAATCCGACTGCCGCAGCAGCGACTTGATGCTCGCGTAGGTGGAATGCGGGCCGGCGGCGAAGGTACGCGCGAGTCGCAGCGTCTCATCCGCGACTTTCTCGTCGGCTACGAGCTTGCTGAGGATGCCGAGTCGCAGCGCCTCGTCAGCGTCCAGAACGGCGTCGGTGAGCAGGATGTCGCGGGCCCGGCCCGCGCCGACGAGGCGCGGCAGGGTCCAGGACATGCCGCCGTCGGGGCTCAGTGCGATGCCGGGGTAGGCGGGCCGCAGCTTGGTGCCCGGGCCGCCCACCGCGATGTCGGCGAGACAGACCAGGCTCATCCCGGCACCCGCCGCCCAGCCCTGGACCGCGGCCAGCACCGGAACCGTGGTCGCGTCCAATGCACGCACGAACTCGTGCAAGTCGGTAGCCAGACCGTGGATATGCGCCGAACGGTCCTGCGCGGCAGCGAACCCGCGAACGTCGCCGCCCGCGCAGAAGTTCGAACCGGTACCCCGAAGCAGCACCGCGCCCACCTCGGCACCGAGCGCGCGCAGCGCAGCGGTGCCCACGTTGATTCCGGCGAAGTCCATGGACGTGCCATGGGCGGCGGTGGCTACGGTGATCAGCAGAACGCCGTCGACGGTCGTCACGTAGTCGGCTTGCTGGGTGGATGTCATGATTTGCACCCTAGCGCGTGTCCTGCGGGGCCTCGGTGGGTGCGGAGTCGCCGTGCGGCATCGGATCGCGCACCATGCGCACCTCGATCGCGGAGGAGAGCGGCTCCGCCCTGCGCGCGCCGTCGAGCGCGAAACCGTGTCTGCGGTAGAAGGCCTGCGCGCGTGGGTTCTGCTCGAACACCCAGAGCGAGCACGGCGTCGCCGGATCGAGCGCGACGCGGATCAGATCGTCCGCGACGCCGGTGCCGTACCACGCGGAGCGCACGTAGAGCGCGTGGAGTTCGAGCGGGGTCACGGCCTGCGCGGCGCGGGGCGGACCCGCACTGGCGAATCCGATCACGGTGTCATCGACGACCGCGACATGCGTGTGGCCGGGATACCGGACCCGGTTGCGCTCCCACTGCTCGGCTCGGCGCTCGACGTCGAACGCGTCCAGCACGTGCGCGGGCACCAGGTCTCGATGAGCCTCGCGCCAGCACGCGATGTGGCACTCGGCGAGACTGCGCGTCTGCTCGGCAGCCAAGGGAAGGATGTGCCACGGAGGCTCGGTCATAGTGCTCGCTGCGCAACCGCGGTCATGACTACGCCCCGGATCACCCGATGGAGGTGCCGGGGCGTGTGTCGGTAGTACTGGCCAGCCGGGCGGATCAGCCGCGGACGACCTTGCCCGCCTTCAGGCAGGAGGTGCACACGTTCATGCGGCGGGTGTTGCCCGGCGCGACTTGAGCGCGAACGGTCTGGATGTTCGGGTTCCAGCGACGGTTGGTGCGCCGGTGCGAGTGCGAGACCGACTTCCCGAAGCCGGGGCCCTTGGCGCAGACGTCGCAGACGGCAGCCATAGTCGCGAACTCCTTCATGTCATGGTGGGGACCGCCGCATTCGCACTGCGGCATGTCCGGAAACAATGTCGTGATGTGCCTTGCCGACGAATGCCGGCCAGCGCGGACCGGCGACGGCCGCGCGAGGCAACCCTGCAAGGGTAGCTGTGCGGGTCTCGATCCACCAAACCGGTCCCGGGAAAGGAGGGCCGGAATGTTTGCTGGGCATCCGCCAGTGTAGTGGCCCGGTATCTCGCGCTCACTGTCGGTCTCGCCCGCTAACCTGGCGGACGGTGAAGGTGTCCAGGTGGCGGACGGGAAAGAGGTGACAGTGCCCGGACTGCGGGACGTGATGGACGGCACGGCATTGCTGCGCTGGGGCCGAGCCTGCCTCCAGGGCCTGGAGCATCGGCGCGAAGAGATCAACGCACTGAATGTATTCCCCATCCCGGACGGCGACACCGGGACCAACCTGCTGGCCACCATGCGCGCCGCGGTCGCGGCCGCCGAGGTGGCCGTGTTCGCCGAAAGCGCGGAACCCGGTGCGGCGTCGGCCCATACCGTCGCGGCGGCCATGGCACATGGTGCGACGATCGGCGCCCGCGGCAACTCCGGCATCATCCTCTCCCAGGTGCTGCGCGGCATCGCCGACGCCGTGCGCGGGGAATCCCTCACGGCGGACACCCTGCGCGCCGCGCTCGACCGAGCCTCGGCACTGGTGCGCGCGGGATTGAGTGTGCCGATCGAGGGCACCATCCTCACCGTGTTGGACTGCGCATCCGCGTGTGCCGCGGCCTGTTCGGATGCCTCTCTCGCGGCCGTGGCGCTGGCGGCGGCCGACGGTGCTGCGAAAGCGCTCGGGGACACGCCTTCCCAGCTCGGTGTGCTGCGCGACGCCGGGGTGGTCGACGCAGGCGCTCGCGGTCTGGTCGTGCTGCTGGACAGCTTGGTCACGGTGACTCTCGGCGAGGTGCCCGCGCGACCGGAGTACGGCCGGCGCCCGGCGGTCGCGGTTCCACCGGCGCCGGAGTTCGAGGTCGAGTCCGGTGCCGAGTCGCGGTACGAGGTGATGTACCTGCTCGCCGACACCGACGAGTCGAGGGTCGCGACGCTGCGGGTGCGCCTTGGTGAGCTCGGCGATTCGGTGGTGGTCGTCGGTGACGGCGACCGCTTCTGGTCCGCCCATGTGCACTGCGCCGACGCGGGCGCCGCGGTGGAGGCGGGGATCGCGGCGGGCACGCTCAGCAGAATCCGCATCGAGCGCTTCGCGTTCTCCGAACACCTCGACCACAGGCCCGAGCACAGCGAGATCCCGCGGCAGAAACGTGCCCGTTCAGCCGACGCCGCGCAGATCGACGCCGCAAGGTCCACCATCGCCGCGGCATCCGATTCCCCACGGGCCGTACCCGGTTCCGCCGATGTAGTGGCGGGCAACCTCGCCGCGCGCGATGTCGCGACCACGGCGAGCCCCGAGGTTCCGGCCGACCGGAGGGTTCTCGCGGTCGCTTCCGGAGAGGGCGCCGTGACGCTGTTCGAAGACGCGGGCGCTGTGGCGCTCGGCGGCCACGAGCCGGTCACCGCGCGAGCGCTGGTCGCCGCGATCCGGCGGATGCCGAACCAGGAGGTACTGGTACTGCCGAACGGCGCGCTGCCCGCGCACGAGCTGGTCGCGGTGGGCGTCGCGGCGCGCGACGCCCACCGGGACGTGCTCCTGCTGCCGAGCGCGTCCATGGTCCAGGGGCTCGCCGCGCTGGCCGTGCACGACCGGGGCCGGATTGCGGTCGACGACGCCTTCGCGATGTCGGAGGCCGCCGCCACCACGCGCTGGGGATCGCTGCGCGCCGCCACGCAGCGCGCGCTCACCATGGTCGGCACCTGTGCGCGGGGTGACGGGCTCGGTCTGGTCGGCCACGACGTGGTGGTGATCGATCGCGACGTGCGCACAGCCGGACAGACGTTGCTCGATCGGATGCTCGCCTTCGGCGGCGAGCTGGTCACCCTGCTGATGGGGGCGACGGCGCCGGACGGGCTCGGCGACGAACTTGCCGCGCACATCGCACAGAGCTTTCCCGGTGTGGAGGTCATCGTGTATCCCGGTGGGCAGCGCGGCGACCTGCTGCAGATCGGAGTGGAGTAGGCATGGCGACACTGAGCGATCGGCTCGACCACATCCTCGGCGTGAAGGCGGCCGCCTCGCTGGCGGATGCCTTCGACATGCATACCGTCGAGGATCTGCTGCGCCACTACCCGGTGCGCTACGCGACCCAGGGCCAGCCGCTCACGGAGGAAGATCCCGAGGACGGTTCGCACATCACCGTCATCGGGCGGATCACGAAAGCCGAACTGCGTCCGATGCGCAACCGCCGCGGTTCGCTGTTGAAGGTGGTCCTCGACACCGGTTCGGGGCGCGGCGTCGACGTCACGTTCTTCAACGGCGACAAGGTGAAATACGTTGTTCGCGAAGGTCTGCGGGCGATGATGTCGGGCACCGTGAACTACTGGCGCCCCGGCCACTGGAACCTCAGTCATCCCGGCTACCTGATCCTGCCCGAGATCGACGACGATGAATCGGTCGGCGCGCTGACGAAGGTGCGCGGCGGCGGTGACCTGCGTGGGCTCGCGCAGAGCGCGAAAGGTGCCGGCGGGGTGGACACTTCGTTCATGGAACGGGAGTTCATCCCGGTCTACCCGGCGACCGCGAAGGTGCAGAGCTGGGACGTGCTCGCCTGTGTGCGCCAAGTGCTCGACCAGCTCGACCCGATCGATGACCCGCTGCCGGAGCCGGTCCGAGCCGGACGCGCGCTGCTGCAGGTATCCGACGCGCTGCGCTTGATCCACCTGCCCGACCACAAATCCGACATCGAGCAGGCCAGGGAGCGGCTCCGTTTCGACGAGGCGCTGGCACTGCAACTGGTGCTGGCCGAGCGGCGGCACGAGGTGTCCGGCCGGACGGCGCGGGCGTGCATGCCGCACACCGACGGCATCGCCGCCGCGTTCGACCGGCAATTGCCGTTCGAGCTCACCGCCGGACAGAAGCAGGTGGTCGGCGAGATCTCGGCCGATCTGGCCCGCACGCAGCCGATGCATCGGCTACTGCAGGGCGAGGTCGGCTCCGGCAAGACGATCGTCGCCCTGCACGCCATGCTGCAGGTGGTCGACGCGGGGTCGCAGTGTGCTCTGCTCGCGCCGACGGAAGTGCTTGCCGCACAGCACTACCGGTCGTTGCGCGGCATGCTCGGCGAGCTGGGCGCCGCGGGCGAACTCGGCGCGGCCGAGCACGCGACCCGCATCGTGCTGGTCACCGGGTCGATGTCGGCCGCGGCTAAGAAAGCAGCGTTGTTGGAGGCGGTGACCGGCGAGGCGGGCATCGTGATCGGCACGCACGCGCTGATTCAGGACAGCGTCGAATTCTTCGATCTCGGCATGGTGGTGGTCGACGAGCAGCACCGCTTCGGCGTGGAGCAGCGAGACGCGTTGCGCGCCAAAGCGAAGGCAGGTAGCAGTCCGCATCTGCTCGTGATGACCGCGACGCCGATTCCGCGCACCATCGCGATGACGACACTCGGTGATCTGGAGACCTCCACCCTGACCGAATTGCCCAGGGGACGTTCGCCGATCACTTCGAAGGTCGTGCCGCGCAGGCAGCATCCGAACTGGGTCGATCGCGCCTGGGAGCGAATACTGGAGGAGGTCGATGCCGGTCGCCAGGCCTATGTGGTGTGCTCGCGGATAGGCGACGACGAGGAGGGCTCCGGCAAGTCCCGCAATGGGCGATCGAAGTCCGGCGGCGGCGAGAAGGAAGGGCCGACCACCCAGGCGGTGCTCGACGTCTTCGAGATGCTGCGCAGCGGCCCGCTGTCCGGCGTTCGAGTCGGTCTGTTGCACGGCAGGCTGCCCGCTGACGAAAAAGATCAGGTGATGCGCGCGTTCAACGAGGGTTCGGTGGATGTGCTCGTCTGCACCACGGTGGTCGAGGTCGGTGTCGACGTGCCGAACGCGACGGTGATGGTGATCGTCGACGCGGACCGGTTCGGCGTCAGCCAGCTGCACCAGCTGCGCGGCCGCATCGGTCGGGGCGAGCACCCGGGCCTGTGCCTGCTGGTCACCGACGCCGCACCCGGCGGTTCGGCGATGGCGCGGCTGAACGCGGTGGCCGCCACCACCGATGGTTTCGAACTCTCGGTGCTCGACTTGCGAACCCGCCGCGAGGGCGACGTGCTGGGTGCCGCCCAGTCCGGCACTGCCCGCTCGCTGCGCCTGCTGTCGCTGCTTGATGATCTCGAGGTCATCACTGCCGCCCAGGAATTCGCTCGCGAGGTGGTGGAATCCGATCCCGGTTTGCAGCGGCACCCCGGTCTGGCGGGCATGATGCACGCCGCCGTCGACTCCGAACGCCTGGAGTACCTGGCCAAGTCCTGACGGTCGGTACGGCGTAACGCCGTCGGCTGGGGCGCCGCGCGGTGTCTGGTGCGGTACTCCGAGTCCGCGCGGAGCTGTTCGAGGGGTCCTCGGGCGGTGTGGTCGGGCGCATACGACTCCCGGCCACACGTTATGGATCGCCTCAGACGGCAACGGTTTCTGCCGATCTGAATTTACCTAAATCCAACGACACGTTGTATAGCGGTACATTGCTCAGGTGGTCGGTATGGGATCGAAACCCGTCGGTACATCGTCACCTGTTCGAGAGTCGGCTGGGGTGCACCCCTGCGGCGAAGCCGCCTGCGGCCGGTCGGACGGCGTGGACGATCGAGCGCAACGGCCTCGCGTGGATCGCCGACCATGAGCGACGAGGCAAACCACGTGTGTTGTTCTGGCCGTGGGCCGCTCCGAATATCAATGTGATCTGTATTACGTTCGGCATGTATGTGGCGGCGCTCGGTCTGGGCCTGCTGCAGGCGGTGCTCGCGGCGGCGGTCGGTGCTGTGTTGTCATTTCTGCTGGTCGGTCTGGCGTCCCTGGCAGGGCAGCAGGGCGGCGCTCCGACAATGGTCGCCAGCCGGGCGGCATTCGGATTTCACGGCAACAAACTTCCCGCTGTGCTGAGTTACCTGGCGCTGGTCGGGTGGGAGACTGTGGGAGCGGTGTTCTCCGCTCTCGCCGCGAAGACCGCAGCGCTGCGTCTGGACCCTGATGTGGACACGACAGCAGTCATGGCTGTCGCCTTCATAACGGTGATCGTCGTCTCGACGGTGGTGGGGATCTACGGCTTGCACGTGATTTTGCGAGTCCAGAAATGGCTCACTCTGGCGTTCGCCGCTCTCACCGTGGTGTATCTGGCGTTGACACTGCCTCGGGTCTCGTTCGCGGCGACTAGCCCATTCAGTTGGGGCGCTTTCGCCGGCGGTGTGGCGCTCACCGCGACAGCGCTCGGCCTGGGTTGGGTGAACTGTGCAGCCGACTATTCACGGTATCTACCCCGGGCGGCGAATCGACGCGCGGTGGTCGGCTGGACCACTTTCGGCGGCAGCGCACCACCTATCGTTTTGATGACTTTCGGGATTCTTCTGGCCGCCGGGGATCCAGCGGTCGCGCACGCGGCAACCACTGATCCAGTCGGTGCGCTTGCCGCACACCTGCCGACGTGGTTCCTCATTCCCTACGTCACGTTCGCAGTGCTTGCGTTCGTGTCCGCGTCGATCATGGATCTCTATTCCTCCGGGTTGGTGTTGCTGACGATGGGTGTCCGGCTTCCTCGTCAGGCCACGGTGTTGATCGATGCCGGCCTGGTGACGATTGCTGGTGGGTACGTTGCCTTCGCGGCACCGAACTTCTTTGCCCCATTCCAGGCGTTTCTGACTGTCATCGGTGTGCCGATGGCCGCCTGGACCGGAGTTTTTCTGACCGATCTGTGGCAGCGGCGCCAGCACGGCTACGACCGCGCGGGTCTTTACAGCCCGGTAGGTGCCTACGGTCGGATCAACTGGGCCGGGGTGGGTTGTCTGGCGGCGGCCACCGCTGTCGGGCTCGGCTTGGTGACCTCTCGTGATCCGCATATCGGTCCGCTGTTGGGCTACCTGTTCACCCCGGCCGCTCGTGACGGCAGCCTCGGCACCAGCAACTTGGGCGTCTTCGTAGCACTCGGCCTTGCCGCGCTCACATACGCGGTTTCGCACCGCGTTGTGGGTGCTCGACCACAGAAGCCCGAGGATATTCCGTCGGTTGCCGCGCAGGAAAAGGAGCCGACCGCCGAGGTTCGGGCTGGGGTCGAGCGCGGCTCTGACACCGATTGATACTGCTCATCCTGCTGCCGGCTGGTTATCGTCTACGCCGTCGCTCAACGTGCATTCCTCCGTGGAATCGCCACGACAGGACTCGGCGGACGGTAATCCATCGCTGATCGATCGGGACGATCTGCCCCGGTGAGCATCGCTGGAAGCGAACACCACGACACAGTGTGGGCCGGTGCTCTCGTTCCCGGCCACACCTGTCCGTGATCCCCTAGACGGCAACGGTTTCCGATGTTTGTCCGGCTGACCGGCCCTTGTCTCCGCGCGCGTTCACCGTGCGCAACCCAAGGATCGCGGCAACCACTCCGATGACACCGCCGACGAACAGTGCCCGCCCGAACCCGGCGTTCATCGCCTCGACCGGTGCATGCCCCGCCGCGAGCTGGGCATTGGTGTGCGAGGTTGCGACGGCGGTGAGCACCGCTAGTCCCAGTGCGCCGCCGAGCTGCTGTCCGGTGTTCAGCAGCGCGGCGGCGAGACCGGCCTGATCGGCGGGTACGCCCGCGTTCGCCGCCGTGGTGTTCGCGACGAACACCGCGCCGGCTCCGACCGACATCACCAGCATCCCGGGCAGCAGATCAGTGAGGTAGGACCCGTCGGTCGACATCTGTGACAGCAGCAGCACACCGAGCCCGCACAGCAGGGAACCGACCACGGTGAACACTCGGGTGCCGGTTCTGGCGAAGAACTTCGTCGCCACTCCGGCCGCGGCGCCGATGGTGAGGCTCACGGGAAGATAGGCGAGGCCCGCCTCGAATTCCCGATAGCCCAGTACCGTCTGCATGTACAGCGTGACGAAGAAGAACATGGACATCATTCCCGCGGCGATGACCAGATGTGTCAGATTGGCCGCAGCCAGCCCGCGGATGCCGAAGATCGACAGCGGAACCAGCGGGTCGGCGGTGACGCGCTCGTTCACCACGAACCCGACCAGCAGCGTGGCGGCGATCGCGAGCAGGCCGAGTGTGCGCGCGTCGTCCCACCCGAACTCGGGTGCCTTCACCAAGCCGTAGACAAGCGTCATCAGTCCCGACGTCGCCAAAACCGTGCCGAGCACATCGAAGCCGCGTCGGACTTCGTTGCGCTGATCGTTCGGAATCAGCAGCGGAACAGTCGCGAGCACGAGCACGCAGACCGGGGTGTTGACGTAGAACACCCAGCGCCAGCCCGGTCCCTCGGTGATCACACCACCGAGGAACACGCCCGCCGCCGACGCGAGACCGGCGGCGCCGCCCCAGATCCCGACCGCGGTGTGCCGGTCGGAGCCCTCCCGAAAGCTGGTGGTCAGAATCGACAACGCGGCGGGCAGCATCAGCGCCGCCCCGATTCCCTGCGCGAGCCGGGCTCCGATCAGCAGCCCGCTGTCGTCGGCCAGCCCGCCGAACGCGGACGACAGGCCGATGACGACCGTCCCGGCAATCAAGATTCTGCGCCGCCCTAGCAGGTCCGCCAGCCTCCCGCCGAGCAGTAGCAGCCCGCCATAGGTCAGTAGGTACCCGCTGGTGACCCATTGCAGCGTCGGCACCGACATACCGAGCTCGCGCTGGATGGTCGGCAGTGCGACGTTGACGATAGAGCCGTCGACGAAGTCGAGGAAGGCGACCGTGCACAGCAGCGCCAGAGTGAGCTTGCCGCGGCGGGTCGCCAGGAATGATGGTGTATCGGTGAGTGCGGTCACTCTGATGTCCTCTCTCGGTCCGGACGCGTGTCATCCGTTGCGAACCGAGAGCCCTCGTCTCGGGGCGAACGTGACATCGCGGCGCAGTGCCGAGAGGTAGATCACACTTCGGTCATCCGCGTCACATATTGCGGTGCAGTCTCGCTCCTATTGCTCGAGACCGAAGGAGGGCCCGATGACCGAGGCAGTCGACGAGCGCGCGACGCGGGTGTTCGCCGACCACAGGGAGCTGCTGTTCTCGGTGGTCTACAACATGCTCGGCAGCGTCGCCGACACCGAGGATGTGCTCCAGGAGACCTGGCTGTCCTGGGTCGTGCGCCACCGGAGCGACACCGACGAGATCGAACACCCGAGGGCATATCTGGTGCGCATCGCGGTGAACCATGCCCTCGCCCGGCGTGCGGTGATCAACCGCAGGCGCGAAACCTACGTCGGCACATGGCTGCCCGAGCCGCTGGTCACCGACCTGCCGGTCGGGGACGGCGGTGAGGATGCCGCGGCGCCCGCGCTGCGCGCCGAGTCGGTGTCCATGGCCATGCTCGTCGTGCTGGAGACGCTTACCCCGCTCGAGCGTGCGGTGTTCGTGTTGCACGAGGTCTTCGGCTATCCGCACACCGACATCGCCGAGATCCTCGGCCGCAGCGTCACCGCGACCCGCCAGCTCGCGCACCGGGCCAGGGAGCACGTGCACGCTCGCCGGCCGCGCTGCCGGGTCGACCCGGGGGTGCAGCGGCGGGTGACCGAGGAGTTCCTCACCGCCCAGAGAGACGGCGATCTGGAAGGGTTGCTGGCGCTGCTCGCGCCCGACGTGACGTCCTGGTCCGACGCCGGCGGCAGGCAGCGCGCGGCGCTGCGGCCGGTCCACGGCCGTGACAAGGTCGCGCGCATGATCACGAGCCAGGTAGTGCTGAGCCACGTGCCCGACTTCGGCGTCAGCTACCGGTTCGTCAACGGCGACCCGTCCGCGCTGATCCTCTCGGCGGGCGCGCTGTTCGCCGTCCTCGTGCTCGATATCGATCCGTCGACCGAGCGGATCAAGGGCATCTACGCGGTCGCCAATCCGGACAAACTCACCAGGATCGATACCTGATCAGCGGCCGACGCGCGGATAGGGCAGATCGGTGCTGGTGTTCTCGGTGACCGCGAGCGGGCTGCCGATGTGTGGGAAGGCGCGCTGTCGACAGGCGGGGCGTTCGCAGACCTTGCAGCCGGCGCCGATCGGCACCGCCTCGGCCGGGTCGTCCAGCCGCAGTCCCGCCGAATAGACCAGGCGCTCGGCGAATTCGATGTCGCAGCCGAGGCCGATCGCGAAGTTCTTCGTCGTGGTGCCGAACCCGTGCGGCGCCGTCACGGCGGTGCGGGCGATCCACAGATAGCGCCGTCCATCGGGCATCTCGGCCACCTGGGTGAGGATGCGGTCGGGGTGCGCGAACGCCTCGTGCACCACCCACAGCGGGCAGCTGCCGCCCACGCGAGAGAAGTGGAACGCCGTGGCGGACTGGCGCTTCGAGATGTTCCCTGCGCGGTCGGTGCGGACGAAGAAGAACGGGACACCACGCTGACCTTGCCGCTGCAGGGTGCTGAGGCGATGACAGATGGTCTCGAAGCCGACCTCGAAACGCAGTCCGAGCAGGTCGATGTCGTAGTGCAGTTCCTCTGCCGACCGGAGGAACCGCCCGTAGGGCAGCACGAGCGCGCCGGCGAAGTAGTTCGCCAGCCCGACGCGTGCCAGCGCGCGGGATTCGCCATTGAGTGAGGGGGTTTCGGCGAGTACCCCGTCCAGCTCGGCCCTGTACAGCAGGAAGGCGAGGGTGGTGGCGATCTGGAAGGCGCGCTGGCCGGGACGCAACCGCCTCGCCAGGGTCAGCGTGCGAGTCTCCGGGTCGTAATGCCGCTTCGGGATGGTTCTGTCAGCGCCGTCACCGCGGACGAGGACCGTGACCCCGGCACGCTCTTCGGCGATCCGGGCGAGCTGGCGGTCGAGCGACCCGATGGTGAGGCCGGAGTTCTCGAAAAGCTGCTCGGCGGCGATGTCGAGCTGCGGAATGTGGTTGTGGTGGTCGTAGAAGAAGTCGCGCACGTCCTCGTAGGGCATGGGCATGCCAGGTGCGCCCGCGGGCGCGGACACGCGTGCCGAGAGGAGATCGAGTTGGTCGGTGGCGGCGCGTAGCCGCCGGTGCATCGCCACGACGATTCTGGCGACCTCCGGCTGGCGGGTCGCCAGTTCCTCCACCTCGGTCAGTGGCGATGTGTGTCCACCGGCGGCGTCCACCAGGACTTCGTGCAAGTCGGACACGAGGCGCGCGTCCGAATCGGCGGCGAAGAACTGGACGTCGAGGTCGAAGGTGGAGTTGAGTTTCAGCAGCACGGGAATGGTGAGGGGTCGTTGGTCACGCTCGAGCTGATTGAGGTAGCTGGGCGACAGGTCCAACGATTTCGCCAGGGCCGCCTGGGTCATCCTCCGCTCTTCGCGCAACCGCCGAAGCCGGGCGCCCGCATACATCTTGCGCACGTGCACGATGGTAGCGGCGAGAATTCGCAATCATCGCAATATATCGAGTTTTCCCGCATAAATATGCCTCTGTAAGGTGTTTTTCGTCCAATCCGAGATGCGTAGTGTGCGAAGAGAGTGTTTCACATTGCGCCGGAGTGGAGGATGGGGTCGCGCCGCCACCGAGGAGTTCCACGCTCGAACATCCCGCGGCGAAGAACGTCGAGTTCCGCATTCTCGCCGCCGGGGTGCCCGACGAGGCAGTAGGCGTTTCCTCGACGCGGCCCAGCGGGTGCCGGAACTGGCTGCCGGAGAACCGGATCGGTTGAGCTTCACCGTGCCGGACGAGGTGCTCTCCCGCCGCCGCGGACGATGAGGGGAGCTTTCGATGACCGCGCTACTCGTCGTCCAAGATCACGGCTTGGGCCGCGATTACGTATGTGCCGTCGAAGGTGACCGCGGGGGAACCGTGCAGCCGGTAACCCTGCTCGAGGAGGGCGCTGACCCGCTCGCAGAATCGCGCATCGTCGGCGCCGGTGATCAATCGGTAGCACAAGGGCTGGTCGTCGCTCATTTCATCAGCGTAGGACGGACCTAGCTGTGCATGTACACCGGAAACCGTCGATCTCACCTTCCCAACCGAACGATTGCTTGGTTCAATCGAGGGGCGGGCGACGTGGTCCCCTTCGGCAGCAGGAAAGTGAGTCGAGCGAATGCCAAGTCCAGACGAACTCGTGCGTGCGATGTGCCGCAGCTGGTCGGATCCCGATCCGGACCGGATCAGCGCGTATTTCGCCGAAAACGCCGTCTACCACAACATTCCGATGGAACCGATCGTTGGGCGCGTCGCCATCCGCGACTTCATCGCGGGCTTTCTCACCACTTTCGACGCCATCGACTTCGACATCCACCATCAGGTGGCGTCCGGTGCCGTGGTCATGAACGAACGCACCGACACGCTGCGCGGCGCGGGTCGTGTCACGCCGCTGCCGGTCATGGGTTTCTTCGAGGTCACCGACGGCGCGATCAGCACCTGGCGCGACTACTTCGACATGGCCGCCATCAACCGTGCCTTCGGCGGGTAGGGCAGATCTGTGTGGATGGAGTGGGAACCGAATGGGGGATGTGCGCGTCGAAGTAGGTAAGTGGGGAAAGAGAAGTCGTTGATGACCTGCGAGGAGGGTTGCGCATGGAGCGCTGTTCCGGATGTCATACGGCATGGCGTCGGGGGATGCGGGCGAGGGCGCGGGTTCTGCCGGTGACGCGCAGGGAAGAGCCGTGTGAGCGGTATACCTCGCGGCGGCGGCAGAGCCCGAAGCCGGAGCCGGAAACCGAGTAGGCGCCAGCGGATCGGCCCGGCCCGGCCCGGCCCGGCCCGGCCCGGCCCGGCCCGGAGCGTCGGGAGGCGAGGGCGTTCGCTGCCGAGCAGTCGGCGGCGTTGGTACGCGACCCGACTCGAGTGTGCCGCGGCGTGCCCGTGCCGCTGATCCGCAGCGCGTTGGCGGCAGACAAGTCCACCACCAGGCCGAGGGCGTACCGGCGCCCCCTCGGAAATCCGAAGGGGCGCCGATTCGATCAGCCGGACACGCTCAGCGCACGGCAGCCGCGGCGGCGACCATATTGCGCAGCGAGGCCTCCACTTCGGCGGGCCCTCGGGTCTTCAACCCGCAGTCCGGATTCACCCAGAGTCGTTCGCCGGGAACCGCTTTCAGTGCGGCGCGCAGCGACGTCGTGATCTCCTCCACGCTGGGCACCCGCGGTGAGTGGATGTCGTACACACCCGGTCCGACGCCGAGGTCGAAGCCCGCGGCGTTGAGGTCGTCGAGCACCTCCATGTGCGAGCGTGCCGCCTCGATCGACGTGACGTCGGCGTCCAGTCCGGCGATCGCCTCGATCACCTCGCCGAACTCGGAATAGCACAGGTGGGTGTGTATCTGCGTGGCATCCGACACACCGGAGGTCGCGAGCCGAAACGCCTGCACCGACCACTCCAGGTACGCGGGCTGATCAGCTCTGCGCAGCGGAAGCAGTTCGCGCAGCGCCGGTTCGTCGACCTGGACGATCCGGATGCCCGCCCTCTGCAGATCCACCGTCTCGTCCCGGATGGCCAGCGCCACCTGCCGCGCGGAATTGCCCAGCGGCTGGTCGTCGCGCACGAACGACCACGCGAGGATGGTCACCGGACCGGTCAGCATGCCCTTGACCGGCTTGTCGGTGAGCGACTGCGCGTAACCGATCCACTCGACGGTCATCGGCTCCCGCCGCGTCACGTCGCCGAACAGGATCGGCGGGCGCACACAGCGGGTGCCATAGGACTGCACCCAGCCCTGTTCGGTGGCCACGAACCCGTCGAGTTGCTCGGCGAAGTACTGCACCATGTCGTTGCGCTCCGGTTCACCATGCACCAGTACATCCAGCCCGAGCCTCTCTTGTAGCGCGACGACATCCGCGATCTCGGCGCGCATCCGGCGCACGTACTCGGCTTGGTCGATCTCGCCCTTGCGCAGCGCGGCCCGCGCCAACCGGATCGCGGAGGTCTGCGGGTACGAACCAATCGTCGTGGTCGGTAGTGCGGGCAGCCGCAAACGATCCCGCTGCAGTTCGCGCCGCTGCTCGGCGGGCGCGCGCCGGACGGCGTCCGGTCCGAGCGCGGCCAGCCGGGCCCGCACCCGCGGATCGTTCAGCCGGGGATCCGACCGCCGAGATTCGAGCGCCGAACGAGTCGTCGTCAATTCGGCGCCGATCGCCTCGGCGCCCTCGCTCAGCCCGGTCGCGAGCAGACGCACCTCCGCCACCTTCTCCGCGCCGAAGGCCAGCCACGACCGCAGCCGCTCGTCCAGCCGCGTCTCCGTGGCCAGCGTGTACGGCACGTGCAGCAGCGAGCACGAGCTCGAAACAGCCACGTGCGCTGCGGAACCCAGCAAAGTTCCGAGGGTCGCCAGGCCGTGGTCGAGATCGGTGCGCCATACATTGCGACCGTCCACGACACCCGCCACCACCAGCTTGCGCGCCAGAGCAGGCACCGCAGCCACCTCCGAAACCTCGGTGCCGGAGGTGAAGTCGATCGCGACACCCTCGATATCGGTGTCCGCCAGTACGGTGAGCGCGGCATCAGGGTGCCCGAAATAGGTCGCGACGAGGATCGCGGGACGATCGGTCGCGGCGGACAGATCCTCGTAGGTGACGCGCACCAGAGCGATCTCGTCCGCGGTGAGATCGGTAACAAGCGCCGGTTCGTCGATTTGCACCCACTCCGCACCCGCGGTGGCCAGCCGCCGCAGCAGCTCGCGATACAGCGGAAGCAGCTCGATCAGCCGAGCCAGTGGCGCACTGCCCGTCGCTTTCGCCAGCCTCGAGAAGGTGACCGGGCCGATCACCACCGGTCGCGCGGGCACGCCCAGCGCGAGCGCCTCCCGCAGTTCCTCCAGCAGCTTCTCGGGGTGCAGCGAGAACTGGGTTTCCGGGCCGATTTCCGGCACCAGATAGTGGTAGTTGGTGTCGAACCACTTGGTCATCTCCAGTGGCTCGACCGTGTCGGTGCCGCGCGCGGCGGCGAAGTATCGATCCAGGGGATCGGTGATCTCGGCGACCCGAGGTGGCAACGCGCCGAGCAGGACAGCTGTATCGAGCATCTGGTCGTAGTAGGAGAAGGTGCCGATCGGGATCGAGTCGAGGCCGGCGGCCAGCAATTCGGTGAGCTGGGCGTGCCGGAGGTCGCGCGCGACGGCGTGCAACTCCTCGGCGCCGATCCTGCCCGCCCAGTAGGCTTCGGTCGCCCGCTTGAGCTCGCGCCGCGGCCCCACCCGAGGTAGCCCGAGAACCGTCGCGGTGAACGGCTTCTGATGTGAAACAGTCACGATGTTTCTCCATTGCTGAGGTCGAAAAGCCATCGCCATACGGGTAGCCGGAGAACCAGTGACATGCCGGAGATGTACCCGGCTGAGGGAGCCCGACACGTCCGCGCTGGTGGTCCGCACGCCCAAATCCACGAGGCGGTGGCCGCCGGGTACGGCGTACCCGGCACGGCTGGCAGGTCTTCGGACTCGCGGGCACCGGCCGGGCGGTCCCGGCCGGTGCCGGGTCTCGCCTGATGGCCGACCTACTGGCCGTCGCTTCCCAAGTCGCGGAACCTTCCGGCTCGGTGAACTCAGTGCCTGGTGACGGCGGTCGTTCCTGCATACCGCTGCGGGACAGTCCCGGATTCCCACCGGGTTCCCTCTCGCCCCCCGTGGCGTCTCCGCACGAGTGGGCTCGACCCATTGCGCGACGTCGGGGCTCCGTCTCGTCGTGCGCCGGTGAACCAGCTGCACTCCCAGCATAGGACGGGCGGCGTCGCGGCTGCTCGACCGGCTCGGAAACCCACGTGGATCCCCGCCGATCGAAATCAGGTGTTCCCTGTGCAGGCGCTGCGTAGAGCAGGTTTCCGGCTGTTCAGGGCGGAGCCGGAAAAGTTTCGGTCGCCAGTCGCGGGAGTCGGTAAGTGATCAGTTTCGGGCTGGGAACGTGTCGCCCTGGTGAACGCGACTTCGCAACGATGCCAGCCGTCGTTGCGAAGAGTCCTGCGAAAGGGACTTCCGTGTCGGTGCGATGGGCGGTGCCGGGTACCTTAAGCCAATGTTCTCGAAAGTCTTGGTTGCAAACCGTGGCGAGATCGCCATCCGGGCCTTCCGCGCGGCTTACGAACTCGGCATCGGGACGGTGGCCGTGTTCCCCTACGAGGACCGCAATTCGGTTCACCGGCTGAAGGCGGCGGAGTCGTATCAGATCGGCGAGGCGGGCCACCCGGTGCGGGCCTACCTTTCCATCGACGCGATCATCGAGGCGGCCAAGTCGGCGGGTGCGGACGCGGTCTACCCGGGGTACGGCTTCCTTTCGGAGAACCCGGACCTGGCGGCAGCCTGCGCCCGCGAGGGCATCACCTTCATCGGCCCCTCCGCCGAGGTGCTCGAACTCGCGGGTCACAAGGCGCGCGCGATCGAAGCCGCCAAGGCGGCCGGTCTGCCGGTGCTGCGCTCCAGCGCACCGTCGGCGGACGTGGATGAGCTGGTCGCCGCGTCCCGGCAGCTCGAGTACCCGATCTTCGTCAAGGCCGTCGCGGGCGGCGGCGGTCGTGGCATGCGGCGGGTCGCCGATGCCACGCACCTGCGCGAATCGATCGAGGCGGCCTCGCGCGAGGCCGAGTCGGCGTTCGGTGATCCCACCGTGTTTCTGGAACAGGCGGTGGTGAACCCGCGCCACATCGAAGTGCAGATCCTGGCCGACCAGCACGGCAACGTGATGCACCTGTTCGAGCGGGATTGCTCGGTGCAGCGCCGCCACCAGAAGGTGATCGAACTCGCGCCCGCCCCGAACCTGGATCCCGCACTGCGCGCACGTATCTGCGCCGACGCGGTGGCCTTCGCGCGACAGATCGGCTACAGCTGTGCGGGCACCGTCGAATTCCTGCTCGACGAGCGCGGCAACCACGTCTTCATCGAGATGAACCCGCGAATCCAGGTCGAGCACACGGTGACCGAGGAGATCACCGACGTCGACCTGGTGCAGTCGCAGCTGCGGATCGCGGCGGGTGAGACACTCGAGCAACTGGGCCTGAGCCAGGACTCGGTCACGATCCGCGGCGCCGCGCTGCAGTGCCGGATCACCACCGAGGACCCGGCCAACGGATTCCGCCCCGACACCGGGCGCATCACCGCCTACCGGACGCCAGGCGGCGCGGGCATCCGGCTCGACGGCGGTGCGAACCTGGGCGCGGAGATCGGCGCCTACTTCGACTCGATGCTGGTCAAACTCACCTGCCGCGGCCGCGACTTCGGCGCAGCGGTGGCGCGGGCCCGTCGCGCGCTTGCCGAGTTCCGCATCCGCGGCGTGTCCACCAATATCCCGTTTTTGCTCGCGGTACTCGACGATCCCGACTTCAAGGGTGGGCGGGTCACCACCTCGTTCATCGACGAGCGTCCGCAGCTGCTCACCCTGCGCGGCTCCGCCGACCGTGGCACCAAGATCCTCACCTACCTGGCCGACATCACCGTGAACAAGCCGCACGGCGAGCGGCCGACCACGGTGTACCCGCACGACAAGCTGCCACCGATCGATCTGAGCGTGCCGCCGCCGGACGGTTCCCGGCAGCGGCTGCTGCGGCTCGGGCCCGACAGTTTCGCGCAGGCGCTGCGTGAGCAGAAGGCGGTCGGCGTCACCGACACCACCTTCCGCGACGCGCACCAGTCGCTGCTGGCAACCCGGGTCCGCACCAACGGCCTGCTCGGCGTGGCCGGTCACGTCGCGCGGCTCACGCCGGAGCTGCTGTCCATCGAGGCATGGGGCGGCGCGACCTACGACGTGGCGCTGCGGTTCCTCTACGAGGACCCGTGGGAGCGGTTGGCCGCACTGCGCGAGGCGGTGCCGAACATCTGCCTGCAGATGCTGCTGCGTGGCCGCAATACCGTCGGTTACACGCCGTACCCGCGGCAGGTGACCCGCGCGTTCGTCCAGGAAGCAACCGGCACCGGTATCGATATCTTCCGCATCTTCGACGCCCTCAACAACGTCGACCAGATGCGGCCGGCGATCGACGCGGTGCGCGAAACCGGGACGGCCGTCGCCGAAGT
This sequence comes from Nocardia sp. NBC_00881, assembly GCF_045207455.1. NCBI lineage: Bacteria > Bacillati > Actinomycetota > Actinomycetes > Mycobacteriales > Nocardiaceae > Nocardia > Nocardia sp. NBC_00881. Next base: position 3,610,250 of record NZ_CP108798.1, on the reverse strand, counting down.
CGCGATGAGCTACACCGGCGACCTGGCAAACCCACAGGAGACGCTCTACACGCTCGACTACTACCTCAAACTTGCCGAACAGATCGTCGACGCGGGCGCGCATGTGCTCGCCATCAAGGACATGGCCGGCCTGTTGCGCGCCCCGGCCGCCACCACACTCGTCACCGCTCTGCGCAGCAATTTCGATCTGCCGGTGCATGTGCACACCCACGACACTCCCGGTGGTCAGCTGGCCACCTACCTGGCTGCGTGGCAAGCCGGCGCCGACGCGGTGGACGGCGCCAGCGCCGCGATGGCCGGAACCACCAGCCAACCCGCGCTGTCCGCGATCGTTGCGGCCGCGGCGCACAGTGCGTACGACACCGGCCTGAATCTGCAGAACGTCTGCGATCTGGAGCCGTACTGGGAAGCACTGCGAAAGGTGTACGCGCCCTTCGAATCCGGGCTGCCCGCGCCCACCGGCCGGGTGTATACCCACGAGATCCCGGGCGGCCAGCTGTCGAATCTGCGCCAGCAGGCCATCGCCCTCGGCCTCGGCGACCGATTCGAGGAGGTGGAGGCGAAATACGCTGCGGCGGACCGGCTTCTGGGCCGTCTGGTGAAGGTCACACCGTCTTCCAAGGTCGTCGGCGACTTGGCGCTGGCGCTGGTCGGTACCGGTGTCGACATCGAGAACTTCGCCACCGACCCGGGTCGCTACGACATCCCCGATTCCGTCATCGGTTTCCTGCGTGGCGAACTCGGCACACCTGCGGGCGGCTGGCCCGAGCCGTTCCGTAGCAAGGCGCTGGCCGGGCGCGGATCGGCGAAACCAGAGACCGCGCTGACGCCCGAGGACGAGGCGGGGCTCGCTGGTACCTCGGAGGAACGGCGCGGGACGCTGAACCGGCTGCTCTTCCCGGCGCCCACGGCCGAATTCCTCGCGCACCGGGAGAAGTACGGTGACACCTCCGGGCTGTCGGCGAACCAGTTCCTCTACGGTTTGCGCCGCGGCGAGGAACATCGGGTGCAGTTGGAAAAGGGAGTCACCCTGCTCATCGGCCTGGAGGCCATCTCGGAGCCGGACGAGCGCGGCATGCGCACCGTGATGTGCATCCTGAACGGGCAGCTGCGTCCGGTCGCCGTGCGGGACCGGTCCATCGCCAGCGACATCCCGGCCGCGGAGAAAGCCGACAAGGCCAACGCGGGCCACATCGCCGCTCCCTTCGCCGGAGTCGTGACCCTTGCTGTCTCCGAAGGCGATCCGGTCGCCGCAGGTGACACTATCGGCACCATCGAAGCCATGAAAATGGAAGCCGCCATCACCGCACCCCGCTCGGGTGTCGTCGGTCGCGTCGCGATCGGTCCCGTACAGCAGGTCGAGGGCGGCGACCTACTCATCGAGCTGGCCGTGCGCGAGTCTTCCGCCGAATGACGCGGATCGTCGCCGGGGCGGCAGGCGGGCGCCGCCTTCGGGTACCGCCCTCCGGCACCCGTCCGACCTCCGACCGGGTGCGGGAGGCGCTGTTCAGCGCCTTGGATGCCCGGTTGGATTTCGCGGGCGCGCGTGTGCTCGACCTGTACGCGGGCTCCGGTGCGCTCGGCTTGGAGGCGCTCTCGCGCGGCGCCGAGCACGCGCTGCTCGTCGAGTCCGACCGCAAGGCGGCCGCCGTCGTGCGCGGGAATATCGCCGACCTCGGACTGCCCGGTGCGCAGCTGCGGGTCGCGGCGGTGGCGAGCGCGCTGGAAACGGGCGGGGCGGGCGCCTTCGACCTGGTCTTCTCCGATCCGCCCTACGCGGTGGAGAACGCGGCGGTGCTGGCTGACTTGCACGCGCTGGCCGAGCGCGGTTGGCTGCGTCCCGGCGCCCTCGTCGTGCTGGAGAGGTCGGTGCGTTCACCCGAAATCGACTGGCCCGCAGGCTTCATCCCGGCCAAGTCGCGCCGGTACGGCGAGACCCGCATCGATCTCGCGCAGTTCGAGCCGTCCGCTGCAACGGGTCCGGCCACCGCTGCGGCACCGCCGCGGTCCTGCTAGCGTCGGGCCATGGCAGGAGCAATGTGCCCCGGGTCTTTCGACCCCGTGACCTACGGACACCTCGACGTCTTCAATCGGGCCGCCGCCCAGTTCGACGAGGTCGTCATCACCGTCATGATCAACAAGAACAAGCAGGGCATGTTCAGCGTCGAGGAGCGCATGCAGATGCTGCGGGAGTCGACCGCGCACCTGGTCAACGTGCGGGTGGAGTCCTGGTACGGCCTGCTCGTCGACTTCGCGCGGGAGCAGGGCATCACCGCCATCGTGAAGGGCCTGCGCGACGCGGGCGATTTCGGCTACGAGCTGCAGATGGCGCAGATGAACAAGAAGCTCTCCGGCGTGGACACCTTCTTCATCGCCACCAACCCGTCCTTCAGCTTCCTGTCCAGCTCGCTGGTCAAAGAGGTCGCGACCTTCGGCGGCGACGTCACCGACATGCTGCCCCCTTCCGTGCACAAGCGCCTACTCGAGCGCCTCGCCGAGCGCACTAGCTGACAGCTCTCCCATCCGCGGACCGTAGCGCTACACAACGACTGCTCGTCGCGCAACTATTGCTCGCTACTCAACTCTTTGATCTCATCCGCAACAAGTGATCTCAGAAGCACATGGGTAACTCGTCGGGCACGCCCAGAACTGGAGTGGCACCAAACGCAGGACCTGAGCGCAAATCCCGCGCCACCTCACTAGTACGGCCTAAAGACCCGGAGAGGCGGATCAGCACAGCTAGAAGACCAAGCCGCGCAGGGCCAGGAAGCGCATGCCGCCCACCGCGGCGGTGATGGCCAGGATCGCGACGGCCTGGGCGGTGTCCCCGAGGCCCGGCGCCCACACGCCGAGGGCGGCCAGTGCCGCGGTCGTGATGGCGAGGCCGAGCAGCGCCAGTCCGCCGCCCTCCCATTGGGCGGTGAACCAGCCGACCCTGCCCGCGGCGTGGAAGGTGAGTTGGCGGTGCAGTTCGTTCGCGATCATGGTGCTGACGAGCGAGCCGATGACGTTGGCCAACAACGGCCCAGTGCTGTGCATGGCGAAGAACAGCAGGACGTAGGCGACGTTGCTGGACCCGCCGACCAGTGCGAAGCGGATCAGCTGGGCGAAGGCACGATCGCCGCGCAGATAGTGCGTCCACTGCTCGAACTTGGCCGCGACCGGTTTCGTCGGCAGCGCGGGATACAGGCCGCCGGACGGCACGAAGAAGCTGGTGGTGCTCACTCCTGCCGGTCGCGGCAGTTCCAGAACAGTCATCGTCTTTCCGATCGAACACGAGCTTTCAGAGGGACAACAGCGACGGTCATCGCTTTGCTTTCCGCCGGCATCTGATAAGTTTTGTCGAGTTCAGTATGTACTGAACAATCAAAACATGTCAACGCTCGCGGACGTCATCCATCCCTTGGGCTTCCTCAATCCGCGGCCCCGGTGGGTCCGCGGTCCGTGTCGAAGGTCTTGTTTCGTGACCTTCCAGACGAATGTAACACGAAGCGGAGAGGTAGTCTCCACTTGTTTTCTGTGGCGTGGAAGACACCGTCACGACACACCGGAGGATGACTCGGCACAGGCCGTGACGAGGGGCACACTGGGCCTCGGCGGAGAGTTTTCGCCGTGAGTCAGCAGGAGGGTAGTGAGCATGTATCGCGTATTCGAAGCACTCGACGAGCTGGTCGCCATCGTCGAAGAGGCGCGCGGCATCCCGCCGACCCGCAGCTGCATTGTGCCGAGAGGTGACGTGCTCGAACTGCTCGACGACGTCCGTGATGCGCTGCCCGGCGAACTCGATGACGCCCAGGACGTGCTCGACCATCGGGACAAGATCGTCTCCGATGCCAGGGCCTCGGCCGAGACCACGGTGAGCGGCGCCAACCAACAGGCGGAGCACGCCATCGGCTCGGCCCGTGAGGAGGCCGACCGTATCCTCGCCGATGCCAAGGCGCACGCCGACCGGATGGTCGCCGAGGCGAGCGCGCATGCCGACCATCTGGTCGCCACGGCGCAGCTGGACGCCGATCGTGTGGTGGCCGACGGTAACGCCGAATACGAGGAGGCGACCGGTCGGGCACGCGCCGAATCGGAGCGAATGATCGAGGCGGGCAAGGCCACCTACGAGCGCGCGGTCGCCGACGGCCTCGCCGAGCAGGAGCGGCTGGTCTCGCAGACCGAGGTTGTGCGCGCCGCGCACGCGGAATCGGCAAAGGTGATCGACGCCGCGCATGCGGAAGCCGACCGGCTGCGTGAGGAGTGCGACCACTACGTGGACGGCCGACTGGCCGACTTCGAGGAGACGCTCAGCAGTGCGCTGCGCACGGTCGGGCGGGGGCGCCACCAGCTGCGTACCGGTGCGGGTGCGCCGGACTACGCGACCGAATATCGCAGGTGAGCGGCATGGTGCGTGACCGGTCCGGTTTGAGCGATGGACGCGTGCTCGCGTATTGTTGAGTGGTTGCCCATTTCCCCTCGATCGTGAGTGAGTTCGTGATGCCCGCCGGTTCCGGTTCCACGTCGCGTTCCCGTTCGGCTCAGCGCCGTACACCGGACGCGGCTTTCGTGCTGGACACCCGCAGCCTCGGCCGCAGGCCGGGGACCATGCGGGAACTGCGCCGCACCCTCACCACGAAGGAGCGAATCGGGCTCGATCTGATCGCCGTCCCAGCGGGCGCACAGGTGGAGCTCGACCTGCAGTTGCAGGCCGTATCCGAAGGTGTGCTGGTCACCGGAACGGTGTCCGCGCCGACCGAGGGCGAGTGCTCACGCTGTCTGGAGCCGTTCACCGGCGACGTAAGCCTGTACATCACCGAGTTGTTCGCCTACCCGGACAGCGCCACCGAGCAGACCACCGAGGACGACGAGGTCTACCGGATGGTCGACGACACCATCGACCTCGAACCGGTTGTGGTGGACGCGGTCGGTCTCGAGCTGCCGCTGCAACCCCTCTGCACGCCGGACTGTGCCGGATTGTGCCCGGAATGCGGTGTACGGGTGGCGATTGCGGGATCCGACCACGGGCATGAGATACTTGACCCTCGCTGGGCCGGACTGGCTGAGTTCGCCACCGGATCGCCCGGCAGCGGCAGCCCCGACGAGGGTGCGGCCGACCCAGACCACTGAGCAAGACCGATCAGCCCAATGGCGAGCAAATAGGACAGAGGAGAAGTAGTCGTGGCCGTTCCCAAGCGCCGGATGTCCCGTTCCAACACCAGGTCGCGGCGCAGCCAGTGGAAGGCCACCGCGCCGACCCTGATCACCTGCCCGAACCGCGCCTGTGGCGAGAAGACCCTGCCGCACATCGCCTGCCCATCATGCGGCACCTACAAGGGCCGCCAGGTCACCGCGGCGGTCTGATCGTTCGATCTGTCGTATCGACGTGACCGACGAACCCGGCTCGTCCGGTGAACATGCGAGCCTGCTCGCGGCGCTAGGCGTCGACGTGCGGCCGGATCTGCTGCGCCTCGCGCTGACACATCGGTCGTACGCGTACGAGAACGGTGGTCTGCCGACCAACGAGCGCCTCGAGTTCCTCGGCGATTCCGTGCTCGGTCTGAGCATTACCGAGCGGCTGTATCACGAGCACCCCTCGAAGTCCGAGGGTGAGCTGGCCAAGCTGCGCGCGAGCGTGGTGAACATGCGCGCGCTCGCCGAGGTCGCCCGTGGTCTCGGCGCGGGCGGTCTCGGTGTGCACCTGTTGCTCGGCAAGGGCGAGGAACTCACCGGCGGCCGTGACAAGGAGAGCATCCTCGCCGACGGCATGGAGTCGCTGCTCGGTGCCGTGCATCTGCAGCACGGCATCGAGGTGGCCCGCACCGTGGTGCTGCGACTGTTTGCCGAATTACTCGAGCGAGGGCCCCGCATGGGCGCTGGCCTGGACTGGAAGACCAGCCTGCAGGAATTGACTGCCGAGCGCGGTCTCGGCGTGCCCAGCTACGAGATCACCTCGACCGGGCCCGACCACGACAAGGAATTCACCGCGACCACGGTGGTCGGCGGCCTGGCCTACGGGCAGGGCGTCGGCCGGTCCAAGAAGGAAGCCGAGCAGAAGGCCGCGGGTGCCGCCTACGAGGCGCTGACCGCCGAAGCCTGACGTGCCGGAACTTCCCGAGGTCGAGGTGGTTCGGCGTGGCCTTGCCGAGCATGTGGTGGGTCGTGTCGTCCAATCGGTGGCGATCACCCATCCCCGGTCGGTGCGCCGCCATCTCGAAGGTGCCGCCGATCTCGCCGCGCGGCTGACCGGCCTGAAGGTCGAGTCGGCCGAACGGCGCGGCAAATTCCTGTGGCTGACCTTCGACGACCCCGAGGCCGCCTTGGTGGTGCATCTAGGGATGAGCGGCCAGATGCTGGTCCAGCCCGCCGACGCGCCGCTGGAGAAGCACGCGCACATCCGCGCCACCCTCAGCGACGGCACCCAGCTGCGTTTCGTCGACCAGCGCACCTTCGGTGGCTGGGCACTCGCGCCGCTGGTCGAGGTGGACGGCGCCCTGGTGCCCGAACCGGTTGCCCACATCGCCCGCGATCCGCTGGACCCGTGTTTCGACGTCGAATCCGCGGTCGCGGCTGTCCGTGGCAAGCAGAGCGAGATCAAGCGCGTACTGCTCGACCAGAGTGTGGTCTCGGGCATTGGCAATATCTATGCCGACGAGTCGCTGTGGTGCGCCGAGATCCATGGCGGCCGTCCCGCTTCGGGGCTGTCCCGGCCCGTCGTGCGCGGCCTGCTCGCCGCGGTGCGCGAGGTGATGAGCGCGGCGCTCGCCGCGGGCGGCACCTCCTTCGACGCGCTCTACGTGAACGTCAACGGCCAGTCCGGCTACTTCGAGCGCTCGCTTGCCGTCTACGGCCGCGAGAACGAGCCGTGCCGCCGCTGCGGCGCGCCGATCACGCGGGAGCGGTTCATGAACCGCTCGTCCTACTACTGTCCACGCTGCCAGCCGAAGCCTCGCCGCCGCTAGCGTGAGCGAGCTACCGTTTCTTCGAGGGCGGTTCGGATGTCGGCCGACCGTGAGGAAGGAAGCATGCGAAAGCTCACCTATTACGTCGCCTCGACCATTGATGGATTCATCGCCACCGAGGAGGGCTCGGTCGACTTCTTCCCGGTGGGCGGGGATCACGGTCCAGCGATCACCGCGCAATACCCGGAAACCCTCCCCACCAAGGTGCGGGAGGCGATCGGGGTCGACCAGCACAATCGCTATTTCGACACGGTGCTGATGGGCCGCAAGACGCATGATTTCGGGGTGCGCACCGGCACCTCGAGCCCCTACGCCCATCTGAAGCAGTACGTGGTCTCCACTACCCTGCCCGAGAGCCCCGATCCGGCGGTGGAGCTGATCGCCGAGGACCCGGTCGGGAAGGTCTGCGAGCTCAAGCGGGAGACCGGGCTCGGCATCTGGCTGTGTGGCGGTGGTGAACTGGCGCAGGTGTTGCTCCCGGAGATCGATCAGATCTTCCTCAAGCTGTATCCGATCGTGCTCGGCCATGGGCGAGCGCTGTTCGGCAACGGGCCGCGGCTGCCGGAGGCGGCCACGTTCCGGGTGATCACCAGCAGGGTGTTCGAGGACGGGGTGGCCTTCATGAAGTACAGCCGGATCCGCTAGCCCGGTGGACGGACACGTTCCGAGCGGGGAGCCGAGCCCGGGCGCGGCGCCGGGACCGGTCGAGGCATTGCGGGAAATCGGCTTCTGGTTGGAACGTTCCCGGGCGGAGACCCATCGGGTCAAGGCGTACCGGCGCGCCGCCGACATCGTCGCCGAGCTGACGGGCGACGAGCGTGCGGCGCACCGGAGGGCGCGTAGCTGGCGCGAGATCGCGGGCATCGGGCCCAAGACCGCCGCTGTCATCGAGCAGGCGTACGACGGTTCGGTGCCACGGTATCTGACCGAGCTGAGGCGCGCGGCTCAGCCGATCGGCGTGCCCGGCAAGCCGTTGCGCGCGCGGCTGCGCGGCGATCTGCACACCCACTCGAACTGGTCCGACGGCGGAAGTCCGATCGAGGAGATGATGCGTGTCGCGGCCGCCCTCGGGCACGAATACTGTGCTCTGACCGATCATTCCCCGCGGCTGACCGTCGCCAACGGACTGTCCGCCGACCGGCTGCGCAAGCAGCTGGACGTGGTCGCCGAACTCAACGAGCGGATGGCGCCGTTTCGGATCCTCACCGGCATCGAGGTGGACATCCTCGGAAACGGCGCCCTCGACCAGGCGGCTGATCTGCTGGCGGAGCTGGATGTCGTGGTGGCGAGCGTGCATTCGCACCTGCGCGACGACAGCGCGACGATGACCGAGCGAATGGTGCACGCGGTCGCCGACCCCAACGTCGACGTGCTCGGCCACTGCACCGGCCGCCTGGTGGAAGGCAGCCGCGGCACCCGGCCGGAGTCGACGTTCGACGCCGAAGTGGTGTTCGAGGCGTGCCGTGCCTACGGCACCGCTGTCGAGATCAACAGCAGACCCGAACGACGCGATCCGCCTGCACGATTGCTGCGGTTGGCTGTCGAGATGGGCTGTCACTTCGCCATCGACACCGACGCGCACGCTCCCGGCCAGCTCGACTGGCAAGGCTACGGCTGTGAGCGCGCGGTCGCGAACGGCGTTGCGCCCGAACGGGTGATCAATACCTGGCCGCTGGAGAACCTGCTGGCCTGGACTCGTAGCCCCGGGGCGTGACCGTTGGGTTAACGGTTGCCGAACAGTTGGGTCGCAGGTGTGCTGGATGTCGATCGCCCTCGAGAATGGGGGCTGTACGGATTTCTCGGGGAGTGGGATCAACTGGTGGGCGACCTTCCGCTGGAAATCGTTCTGGCACTGATCGGCATCGCCGTGCCGATCGCCGCCTTTCTGTGGGAGTTCGTCCTCGCGGGCCGCAGGCGGCTCGGGTATCGGGTGCAGATGGATACGCCGGTCACCGGTGAGATCGCCTCAGTTTTCCCCGGCGTGCTCCCACAGTTGCGTCCCTCGCTCGACGGCGCGAGCCCGGACCTGAAGGACATCTCCGTCGTCCTGGTGCGCATCGAGAACAGCGGCGTCACGACGATCGACTCCCAGGACTACAAGGCGCCAGAAGCCGCCAGGGTCGGACTGCACCTACGGTTCCCGCAGCGCAGGGTGATCGGTATGGCGGTGACCGAGCTGAGTGATCCGGCGCTCGCCGACAACCTGGATACGGACTCCGGCATCGCGGTGCGCGAGGACATCGGCGGGCACGTCGGCGTGATCGATCTGCCCAAAGTACCGCTGGGCCCTGCCGAGCACTACAAGATCCTTGCCATCCTGCAACGCTCCGAAGGATCGGGGGACTATGCGCCACCGGTGCTGCGCGGGGGAGTCAAGGGTGGTCGGGTCATCGAAACTCGCAGCCGCACCGGCGTTTCCCGCATGATGTTGGTGCTCACGGTGTTTCTGGTGACGGTGATCGTCGTTCAGCTCGTGGTGGCCGCGCTGGAGCCGTCGCCGACGCCGTTGGAGTGTGCCTCGGGGAAACTGGCTGTGGTCGGGTCCTCGGCGTTCGGCCCGGTGGTCCGAGAGGCCGCCGACCAGTACCAGAAGCGATGCACCGGTGCGGAATTCACGTTCGCCTTCGAGGGGACCGAGCGCGGTCTGGACCGGCTCGCCGAGGAAGGCGCGGGCAACCCGGGGCTGCTCGCGATCAGCGACGGGTCGAAGGGTAGTGGGTATCCGACGCTGGTGTACCGTCCGCTCGCACTGTCGCTGTTCACCATGATCATCCATCCCGGCGTCGGCGTCCGCAGTCTCACCGTGGCCCAGATTCAGGATCTCTACCTGGGTAGGATCGGCAACTGGCGTGAGGTGGGCGGCCCGGACCTGCCGGTCGTGCTGGTCGATCGCATTCCGGGATCGGGTTCGCGAAATACTTTCGAACGCAGGCTGCTCGACGGCAGGCAGCCCGATCGCCCGCACGTGAGCTGCACGGCGCTCAAGGGCACGGTCACTACCGAGGCCGCGCACTGCGACGTGCGAGTGACCGCGGATATGCGCAAGGCGATGGTCGAAATACCGGGCGCCATCGGCTATTCGGAATTCTCCGAGGCGATCGAAGCGGGCCTGCCCACCGTCGCGATCGACGCCGCCGGCGCGGGTCGCGACGCGGTCGTGCGGCGCACGTACCCGTTCTGGGGCGTCGAATATGCCTACAGCAACGGTGAACTGCCCGGCGACTCGCTCGCCGCGAGCTTCCTGCACTTCCTGATTGATCAGGTCGGCAAGGATGTGCTGCGGGCGCACGGCAACGCGCCGTGCGCCGATCTGCCCGACCCGGGACGTTGTCTGCCCGACTCGTGAATGTCACATCCACGCGCGCTCGGCTACATGGAGCGGTCACGAAGTTCGGTGCGCATGGCGTCGCCGACGGGTTTCGGCCCAGGCCGGGAAAGCACTGCGACAAGGGCACCCATGCCGGTCTTCTCGTAGGCACCGCGATGATCGACCTCTGCAGCCGCTGCGGATTCGGCCCGGCGTGGACCGAGCCCGCGCGGTCGGCCCGTGACCGGTCCGGCCCACCGATCTGTCGGTGGTCTCCGGGAAGATGGGCGCATGACGGAACTATCGCTGCGCGAGCTGAATCGGACGCTGCTGGTCCGCCAGAAACTGGTGGAGCGGGTCGCGCTGACCCCGTTCGAGCTCGTCCGGCACCTGGTCGCCGTGCAGGGTCAGGAGCCCAACTGGCCCTACGTCGGCCTGTGGACCAGGCTCGCTCAATTCCGGCACGACGACTTGGCCGCGCTCCTGCGTGACCGTAAGCTGGTTCGCTCCACCATGCTCCGCCGCACCGTGCATCTGGCGGACGGTGCGGACTTCCGGTGGTTGCGTCCGACGGTGCAGCCGGTCGTCGACGCCGCACTGAAGGCGCCCTACTACCGCGACGAGATCGACGGCGTCGACTTGGACGAGCTCGGGGCGGCCGGCCGTGAGCTGCTGGCCGGACAGCGTCTCAGCCGCGGCGATCTGGGCAAGTTGCTCGCCGTGCGTTTCCCGGACCGGCATACCCGCAGGCTGGCCGAAACTGTGGAGCTACTTGTCCCGATGGTGCACGGCCCGGAGACGGGCGCCTGGGGGCGATGGCGTAATCGGTCTGTGACGGTCGGTCTGGCGGAGGAATGGCTCGCCGCGCCGATGGCTGCCGCGCCGCGGCCGGAGACTCTGGTGCTGCGCTACCTGGCCGCGTTCGGCCCCGCCACGGTCGCCGACATGCAGGCGTGGGCGGGTATCACCCGGCTGGCCGAGGTCGTCGACGAGATACGCACGCGGCTGCGGGTGTTCACCGACGATCAGCATCGTGTGCTGTTCGACCTACCCGACGCACCCTTGGCGGAGCCGGAACTACCGGTGCCCGTGCGCTTCTTGCCCGCCTTCGACAACGCGCTGCTCGGCCATAAGGACCGCCGCCGGATCATCAGCGAGGAAGACCGCCGACGCATCGCCAAGGAAGCCTCCGCGGGCGTGCCGATGTATCTGGTCGATGGCTTCGTGCACGGTCGTTGGTCGATCGATGATGCCACTCTGCGTGTCATCCCGTGGCATCCGCTGTCCGCGTCCGACGAGGCGGCGCTGCGCGCCGAAGCGGAGGATTTGCTGTCGTTCGTCGCCGCGGGCCGGGACGGCACGGTCGTCATCGAGGACTGAGCGTCCGATCCGGTGAACCCGTCAATCGGACGAAACGCGAGTAGCTGGAGGTATGCTGACGGACGCATCTTTCGCAAGAAATGTGGTTTGAACGAAAACGTTTGAGGTACCTCCCTGTCGGCCCCCCTGATCGCGTCAGTGGTCGTGACCAGGCCAACCATGCCCCATGGACGGCGGTGCAGCTCCGGTTTCACCCCCGCCGCGGCGGCCACTTAGTTCAGTTCGGCGCCCGGTACTCCGAGTGCTGGGTGGATGCGAGTGCTACTGGTTGTCCCTGGAAGGAGGGTCATGAGCGCGTTTTCCGCGCCGGTTTCGGCGAAGAAGGCACCGTCCGATTTGCAGATGGCAGCGCCCGAGCTGCTCTCGATAGATCATGTCGGCACCCCGTTCCGCATTGCGATGGTGGTTCCTCCGTACTTCGACGTACCGCCCAAGGCGTACGGCGGCGTTGAGGCCGTGGTCGCCGATCTGGTCGACGCATTGGTGGACCGCGGCCACGACATCACTCTGTTCGGCGCGGGAGAGCCGGGCACCAAGGCCAGGTTCGTGCCGGTCTGGGATCGGGCGCAGCCCGAACGCCTCGGCGACCCGTTCCCGGAGGTCGTGCACGCGCTGCGGGTGCGCCGGGCGATCGAAAAGCTCGCGGCGACATCGGGTGTGGACCTGGTGCACGACCATACCTTCGCGGGGCCGCTCAACGCCCCCGCGTTCCAGCGCCTCGGCTTGCCGACGGTGCTGACGGTGCACGGGCCGGTGGAAGACGACTCGTACCGGTACTACCGGGAACTGGGCGACGAGGTCGCGCTGGTGGCGATCAGCGACCGGCAGCGTGAACTCGCACCGGACCTGAACTGGGCTGGACGCGTGCACAATGCGCTGCAGGTCGACGAGTGGCCGTTCCGCGTCGAAAAGGACGACTACGCCCTGTTTCTCGGCCGGTTCAATACCTGCAAGGCCCCGCACCTGGCGCTGGAGGCCGCGCACGCGGCTGGCATCCCACTGGTGCTGGCAGGCAAGTGCAGCGAACGGGCCGAGCAGGCCTACTTCGAGGAGAAGGTCCGCCCGCTGCTTACCGAAAACGACCACGTATTCGGCCTCGCCGACGCGGCCGCCAAGCGTAAGCTGCTGGCCAATGCGCGTTGCCTGTTGTTCCCGATTCGCTGGGAGGAACCGTTCGGCATGGTGATGATCGAATCCATGGTCTGTGGCACGCCGGTGGTCGCGTTGCGCGGTGGCGCGGTCTCCGAGGTGGTCGTCGACGGCGTGACCGGCCGCATCTGTGACGACCCCGCCGAGCTGCCCGCGGCCATCGCGGAGGTTCGGAGGATGGACCCGGTTGCCTGCCGGCTCCACGTGAAGGCGAAGTTCGGCGCCGACACCCTCGGTCGGGGCTACGAGCAGGTGTACCGCAAGCTGCTGTGGTCCAGGAAACGGTTCGGAGCCATGCCGTTCGAGCCGACGGCCCCGGTCGCCACGTCGGTCAGGATCCCGGCGAGCGGATTCTCGTGACGGGAACAGCACCACTGAGCCCGGCCCCCCTGAATTCCGGTGAGCCCACCGGATTCGGGGGGTGCGGCTCTGTCACCTTGGTAGAAGGCGGGACCTTCTGCCTGTCGAACCGGCTCGGCGATGTCGAGCTGGGCAAGCCGCACGGCCTGTTCTTCCGAGACGCACGCGTGCTGTCCCGGTGGGAGCTGCTGGTGAACGGCAAACCCGCCGAGCCGCTGTCGGTGCTGAGTCCTGAGGCGTTCGCCGCCAGGTTCGTGCTGCGCAGGCCGCCACAGGCGGGCCTGGCCGACAGCACGTTGCTGGTGGTGCGCGAGCGGATCGTGGCCGACGGCATGCATGAGTTGCTCACATTGGAGAACATGGGCCGTGAGCCGACAGCGGTCATGCTGGAGCTGCACGTCGACGCCGATTTCGTCGACCTGTTCGCGGTCAAGGAAGGCCGCGCCGGGCACGCACGGGCCGATGTGACGGTGGCCGACGGCGAGCTGGTGCTGCATGACCATACCGACCGGATGCGGGGCATCTCGATCTCCGCGACCGTCGAACCCGAGGTGATGCCCGGCACACTGGTGTGGCGGGTGATCGTCCCGGTCGGTGAGTGCTGGCAGACCGAGATCATCGCCCAGCCGACGTTGGGCAACCAGCGTTTTCAAGCGGTCGCCCCTGGCGAGCATTTCGGCGTCAGCGCGCCGGGACGCAAGATCGAGGCCTGGCGGGATACCGCCACCGACATCGTCGCATCGGATCCGGTCCTCACCCGGGTGCTGCGCCGTACCGAAAGCGACTTGGGCGCATTACAGATCCACGACGACTCCGGCGACGGCCGACCGTTCGTCGCCGCGGGTGCGCCGTGGTTCATGACTTTGTTCGGCCGTGACAGTCTGCTCACCGCGTGGATGGCGCTGCCGCTGGAGGTCGACCTGGCGCTCGGCACGCTGCAGCAGCTGGCGGAACTGCAAGGGCACGAGGTCAATCCGCTGACCGAGGAGGAGCCGGGGCGCATCATGCACGAGATGCGCCGCGGTCCGGCGGGCGGTCAGGTACTCGGCGGCAATATCTACTACGGAACCGCCGACGCGACACCGCTGTTCGTGATGCTGATGGCCGAATGCCATCGCTGGGGCGCGGATCCCGAGTCGATCAGGGAGCTGCTGCCCGCCGCCGACGCAGCGCTGCACTGGATCACCGACTACGGCGACCGCGACGGCGATGGCTTCGTCGAATATCGCCGCGCGACCGACCGCGGGCTGATCAACCAGGGTTGGAAGGACAGCTACGACGGCATCAACCATGCCACCGGGCATATCGCCGAGGGGCCGATCGCGCTGTGCGAGGTGCAGGGATACGTGCACGCGGCGCTGGTCGCAAGGGCCTATCTGGCCGAGGCGTTCGATGACGCCCGGCTGGCCGGGCAGCTGCGGGAGCGCGCCGCGGAGCTGCGCGGCAAGTTCGCCGAGCAGTTCTGGCTGCCCGAGCGGGGCTGGTACGCCGTCGCGCTGGACGGTGGCAAGCGTCAGGTCGACTCGCTGACCAGCAATGTGGCGCACTGCCTCTGGTCGGGGATCGCCAGCGACGAGCACGCGGCCGAACTGGTGACGCGGTTGTCGGGCCCCGAGATGGACACCGGCTTCGGGTTGCGCACCTTGGCGTCGAATATGGGCGCCTATAACCCGATGAGCTACCACTGCGGCTCCGTCTGGCCGCACGATACGGCGATCGCGGTGGCCGGCTTGCTGCGCTACCAGCACCTGCCCGGCGCAGTCGAGCTGGCGACCCAGCTGGCCTCCGGATTGCTGGACGCGGCATCGGTTTTCGACGGGCGACTGCCCGAGCTTTTCTGTGGCTTTCCGCGGTCGAGGTTCGCCAGTCCCGTTCCGTATCCGACGTCCTGCTCGCCGCAGGCGTGGGCGAGTGCCGCACCGTTGCTGCTGGTGCGCGCGTTCCTCGGCCTCGACCCGGACGTGCCGACCCGCACCCTCACCGTGCGTCCGCAGCTGCCGCTGACGTGGGGGAGGGTCTCGCTCCGGGCGTTGCGCCTCGGCGCGATCACCGTCGACCTGGAAGCGGAGGGCGGCCAGATCACCGCGGCACGGCTGCCCGACGACTGGCGGTTGGTCACCCGATGACGCGGGCAGGTTGCGGACCGAGGCGAACGGGTATGCGCCCAGGATAAAGACATTGGCAAGTCTCTCGTACTGACACCCACACGGGCTTGGAGGTGCACGATGCAGACATCGCTGGATACGCGGGACTTGTGGAGGACTCGGTACCGGGATTGCACCGCGGAACCCACTACGGATCTCGACATGGACCGCGCACTGTTCATCCGGAGTGTTCACGCGGGCCACGGTCCGGAATGCCGTCAATACCTCGCGGCGGCGGCCTACTGCCTCGAGCATATGGACGACACCTGACAGTTCGGTTTCGATCGTGAGCAGAACCGAGAATCATGGTGACTGCACCGTGGCGCTGCGTGCTCACAGCCGCCGACAAGCCGTAAACTTCGCTCTGCGAGTGAACGGAGTGAACATGATGATCGTGTCGACACGTGCTCGCACCACCTTTACGCGTGGCCGGTGTGCCGCGGTGCCAACGGGGTTCTTCGCGGCAATCCTCCGCACTCGGTTCCGGCAGGTGGGCCTACTCACTCTCCCGTAACGGGGGATGGAGCTGGAAGTCGATGACGACGCAGCTCACTTGCCCGCTTTCGGTGCGGCCGATCCAGACAGGAAAGGTTCCGTCGGGCCGGCCAGCAGGGAAAGCGATGAGGTTCGGCTCCGGCTCCGCGCCGATCAGTTCCACCGTGAAACGGTCGTAGAGGCGTTCGATCAGCTCGTCGTCGAACTCGTCTTCGTCCACTGTCCGGGTCTCATCGAGGAAAACCGCCATGCCGGTCTCCACACCGACCCCGTAGAATTCGCCGTCGCCGAGCAGTCCAGGGTCCTCGTCGGGCCGGATACCCATTTCCCACTCATTTGGTGGGGTATCCAGGAGGGTCACCCGGGCCGCGGCGACACGCGGCCCGCACATAGTATCCGCGAACCGCATCACCGACACCGTGACCGGGTACTCGCCTGGTGGTACGCCGATAGTCGGCGAAGCTTCGTCGATCGAGCCAGGGTCCACGGCAACCAGCCGCCCGGACGGGATTCGCAGCAGTCCCGCATCGATGAGCTCGACAACGGCCGGACCATGCGGAGTGTCGCGTCTACCCGGAGTGAACAGCTGCTCGATCCCAGTGGCGCGCAGCGGTCCCTGCCGTTCGCCCGTAGATATCTCGTTCAGGGTTACCGCCGGGGCGGGCTCGTGGCCCTGCTGGGCGAGGAACCGCACGAAAACCTGCCAATCTCCGAATTCCGGTGCGGGGCTGAGGAAGTCTTCGATGGGAGCCGAAAACAGCTGCACTGTGCTATTTTCCGGCTCATCGATCGGCTGGCCACGCTCTCGAGTCCCACGCCGCTCGACCAAGGCTTGTTCCGACCCGTCGAACTCGGACCTGATCTCGACCAGTCCGTCGGTCGAGACTTTCGTGGTTTCATAGACGTCCCATTCATGGGAGAAGTACTGCTGCTCGCTGGAAAACTGCCATCGGTTGATAAACCAAACCCGCAACACCCCCTCGGAGTGGCTCTCGAGGTAGATTATCTGCGTGCGATAGGACCTGTCGTCGAACAGATGCACATTCCACCACTCCTTCCCCTCGTACTGGTAGTAATCGACCATCGCTAGCGGCCGCTCCCGCGCGGCCAGCAACACCGCGTACCTATCCCCGTCAGCATGTCTGCGCGCCGCAAGCGCACGCGATATCGGTTGCGGATGAGTCGCCCCGAGCGCGGAACCCCAGGGCTCGCCATATGACACATCAAGACTGTCGAAAATCACGGACCCACTATCCCCATTCAGGACAACAACTGACCCCGAACCGTACTGCCGTGCGCCCTGAGTGATGTCCCCACCGAGGGGGGGCACCACCCGACGGAGAATTTGGCGGAGTTCGGCGAGTCTCTGGCCGGGTTGGTGGGTGCCTGGGTTGCGGTGAAGGAGGCGGCGGCTGCGCTCGTGCTGCGCCGCGCGCGGCAAGCTGTTCGGCCGGCGCGACTCCGGTGCTGGATGGATATCCTCGGCTGTGGTCAGTGCGGGCTACAGGATGGCGAAGGCGACGACCAATCCGAGGGCGAAGTGCGCGGCGGCCACGACGAGAACCTCGGTGGTGTAAGTGTCGGAGTGCAGCGCGGCGCCGATGTCGATGCCGAGCGCTCGCTCGATGACGCGGACCGAGATGACCTGCGCGACAATTCCGACCAGGCCGAAGATGAGCGAGGCGATCAGCCCTTCGGAGAGCTTGCCGCCGCCGCCGACGGCGAAGATGGCCAGCACGACGATGAACGCCATACTGATCATGCCCGCCGCCGTGACGATGATGGCGTTCGGCTTGCCCGCCACCACCAGTGTGCGCAGCTTGCCCGGCGTGGTCAGATCGATGGCGTAGAAGCCGACGAGCATGAGCACCAAGCCGACCAGGGCGTAGAGAATGATCGCTCCCACGCCCTCGCCGAGCGAGCTCCAGTACCCCGATTCGAGGGCGACTGCGGTCATCTTGGTCCTTCCGGGTGAGTGGCGATGCGGCTGAGGTCGATTCGGGCTATTCGGAAATGATGCGGTGCGGAACGAAGGCGGAGCCGTCGTCGGTGATCAGGCCCGCGGTCTCGCGGATGCCCAGGCCCGCCGCGGTATCGCCGACGATCCAGGCGCCGAGCACCGGGCGCATGTCGTCGAATTCCGGGAGCGGGTCGAGCAATTGGTAGACGTAGCCTTCTTCGCCGTATACCCCGCCGGTGGCGGTTTCCAAGCCCGCACCGACGATGGTCATGTTGGCTCCTTCGCGTCCGAGCTTCGGTTTGCGGATGTACTCGGTCAGCTCGTTGGGTTGATCGAGATAGGCCGGCAACAGGTTCGGGTGCCCCGGGTACATCTCCCACAGCACGGCGAGGATCGCCTTGTTGCTCAGCAGGGTCTTCCACAGCGGTTCGACCCACATGGTCTGCGGCAGGCTGTCGACAACCCGCTTGCCGAAGTCGTCGTCGAGCGCCCACTCCCAGGGGTAGAGCTTGAAGATCGCCTCGATCGGCGCCTCGGCCAGGTCGACGAAACGTTCCAGTTCCGAATCGAATCCGACCTCCTCGATCGGAAGCGCGATGGTGTCGAACCCGGCCTCGGCGGCGGTCTCCTGCAGGTACGCCGTGGTGACGTTGTCCTCACCCGTCGCGTCCGCGCCGGACCAGGTGAAGTGCAGCTGGGGCGTGGGTAGCACGTCGCGCAGCGCGCTCCAGCGCTCGACCAGCTTCTCGTGCAACGAGTTCCACTGGTCGCCACCCGGGTAGCGGTCGGTGAGCCAGTGCCACTGCACGATCGCCGCCTCCAGCAGTGAGGTCGGCGTATCCGCGTTGTACTCCAGCAGTTTCGCGGGCCTGCGCGCGTCGTAGCGCAGATCGAAACGCCCGTACACGTACGGGTCGGAGCGCTTCCAGGATTCGGCGATCGGGCCCCAACTCCACTCGGGTAGACCGAAATCGGCGAACCGTTCGGTGAGCACGATGTGCTCCACCGCGTTCAGGCACATCGAGTGCAGCAGTTCGACGTCGGCCTCCAAGGCGAGGATCTCCGGCATGTCGAACGCGTAGTGGACGGACTCGTCCCAGTACGGCCTCGGCTGGCCGCTCGCGTCCCGTCCCGGTGAACCGTAGACCAGGCCCTGGCCCTCGATGGTCTGCTGCCAGCCCGGGCGGGGCGTATCGCGCACGCGCCGCATCTACGACCCCCCGCCGGTGCTCTTGCTGCCGAGCCCGCCGCGCTGCACCGTGGTTCCGCTCTTGGTCTTGATCTCGGCGCTGCGCGGTTTGACCGTGGTACCGCCGGTAGGCGGCTTGCCGACGGTGCCCGTTCCGCCGTAGTAGTAGCGGTACTGCGGTCCGCCGCCAAGGATGATCACGCCCGGGCCGCCACCGCTATTGCTGACGAAGCCGGGTCGGCCGTCGCCACAGTGGTCGTCGTCGACCACGATCTCCTGGCCGTTCTCCGTCTTCACGCAGTGCGCCGTGACCCGGTCGGGTGCGGTGAGCGCACGATAGGCCAGGTAACCGCCGCCGACCAGACCGGCGACGCCGACAATGGCGACACCACCGATCATGACCCGCTTGCGCTTGCGCTTCTTGCTCTCCTCAGCCGCGGCGGCGGCCTGCTGTGCCTGCTCGGCGTGCTTGCGCGCCTTGTCTCTGGCCCTCGCTTCGGCCACCGTGGGTGGGCGCGGCTTGGTGACCCCCGCTTCCTGTCGCTGCACGCTGCCGCGGCGGGGTGGACCAGGAGTGCCGGGAGCCGCGCCCAAACCGGCGAGCCCTTCCGTACCGCTCGCTGCTCCGGGCGGCACCGAGCCCGGCGTAGACCAGTCGACGTCCGACGGGGCGCCGGTTTCGCTCGGCGCGCCCGAATCGGGCGTCGTGCCCGGGACACTCGACGTGGAAGCCGACTGATCCTGCGCTTCGGCCGAATCGGCCGGCGCGGACTCCGGGGCCGATCGCGCACCGGCGCGTTCGGAATCGGCTGCGGCGGGAGTGGCCGGATGCTCCGAAGCGGACGACCGCTCGGGTTCGGGGTTGTCGGGACGCGTGCCGTCACCCGGATGCTGCGTGTTCACCGCTGCGCCCCCTCGTCGCCCGAACTACCACTACCGCTCCTCGAAACCGGTCACATCGCCCCGCGCGGGCTCCCAGCTTTCCACAACCAAGGTCACCCGACCAGGTGGAGTCCCCGAACGCAGGAGCTGGAGCAACCTTTCGCAAGCTTGTCGCGGTCCTTCCGCGACCACGTGCACGCGGCCGTCCCTGGCGTTGGTCGCGTGCCCGACCAGCCCGAGCTCCAACGCGCGTGCCCGGGTCCACCAGCGGAAACCCACTCCCTGGACCCAGCCGTGCACCCAGGCGCTCAACCGAATGGCGTCGTCCATCAGGCCTCGACGTCGAACGACAAGGTCACCTTCGACCCGGCTCGCAGCGTCCGCCCGACGGTGCACACCTTGTCGATCGCGCGCTGCACGGTGACGAGCAACCGCTCGCGGGCCTCGTCGTCGAGTTCACTGAGGTCGAGCTCGAACACCTCTTCCAACTGCGGGTAGACCTCGTTCTCCCGATCGGCGTCGCCGGACACCCGGATGGTCGCGTCGAAGTTGTCGCCGAGCTTGCGCGACAGCGGGAAGTCCGCACTCAGGCCCGAGCAGGCGGCCAAGGCGATTTTCAGCAGCTCACCCGGTGTGAACACACCGGCGACGCCCTGCGACCCGACCCGGACCTCGGCGCCGCGGGAGCTGCGGCCGGTGTAGGCCCTGGTCCCGGTGCGCTCGACCCACAACGTGGTCGGGCCCAGGTCGACCGGCGCAGAGGTGGCGGGTGTAGCGGTCTGTTCAGCCATGGTTCGATCCTGCCATTCTCGTCGGAATCAGCTCGCTCGCCTGGCAACGCCGATGTCGCGTGCGCCATTCCTGGCGTTCACCGGCCGGTGGCTGGGACTACTACTCCTGGAACCGGTAACCCATCCCGGCCTCGGTGATCAGGTGCCTCGGCTGGGAGGGATCCACTTCCAGCTTGCGTCGCAGCTGCGCCAGATATACCCGCAGATAGTGCGTCTCCGTGGCGTAGGACGGACCCCACACCTCGCGCAGAAGCTCGCGTCGGCCGACCAGCTTGCCGCGGTTGCGCACCAGCATCTCGAGCATGCCCCACTCGGTCGGGGTCAGGTGCACGATCTCGCCGTGCCTGGTGACCTTCTTGGCGGCCAAGTCGACGGTGAACGACGCGGTCACCACG
Source organism: Nocardia sp. NBC_00881 (assembly GCF_045207455.1). Classification (NCBI taxonomy): domain Bacteria; kingdom Bacillati; phylum Actinomycetota; class Actinomycetes; order Mycobacteriales; family Nocardiaceae; genus Nocardia; species Nocardia sp. NBC_00881. Next base: position 3,589,254 of record NZ_CP108798.1, on the reverse strand, counting down.
ACCGGGTCCGACGCGTCGGTATCCGTGGCGCCCCGGCGAACCGCGGCGCGCAGCCGGGCAAGCAACTCATCCATCCCGAACGGCTTGGTGACGTAGTCGTCGGCGCCCGCGTCGAGCGCCTCGACCTTGTCGGCCGAGTCCGTCCGCGCGGACAGCACGATCACCGGCGCCGACGTCCAGCCGCGCAGCCCGGCGAGCACCTCGATGCCGTCCATGTCCGGTAGGCCGAGGTCGAGGATCACCACGTCCGGATGCTTGTCGGCGGCCGCACGCAGGGCGGCGCCACCGGTCGCCGCGGTGATCACCTCGTAGCCGCGAACCGACAGGTTGATCCGCAGCGCGCGCACGATCTGCGGTTCGTCGTCGACCACGAGCACTTTGGTCGCCACCGCCTCGGGCGTTTTCGTCACCACCGCCTCCTGTGCCGTCGGGGACACCTCACTCACCTGCGCTTGTCGTCTCACGCGAGACATTCGCGCCCGCGTTGTCGGGGGTCGATACCTCGTCCGCGGGCAGATCGACCAGCATGGTCAATCCTCCCCCCGGCGTCGGATCGGCGTGCACTGTCCCGCTCATCGCCTCGACGAACCCGCGCACCACCGACAGTCCGAGCCCGACACCCGTGGTGTTGTCCCGGTCGCCGAGGCGCTGGAACGGCTCGAACAGCTGCTCCTCCGCACCGTGCGGGACGCCGGGGCCGGTGTCGACGACCGCGATCGTTACGCGGTCTCCGGTGCGCTCGGCGGTGATCCGGACCGGGGTATCGCGCGGCGCGTGACGCAGCGCGTTGTCGATCAGGTTGGCCAGCACTCGTTCCAGCAGGCCGCTATCGGCCCGCACCGAGACGTCGCCGACCTCGACCCCGACCCGGTCCATTGCCGCGCGCCGCAGCCCGCGCGCGCCCATTCCGACGCTCACCAGCGCGCGGTGCACCACCTCGTCCAGGTACACCCGCCGCAGCTGCGGCGTCACCACGCCGACCGCGAGCCGCGACGAGTCGAGCAGGTTGCCGACCAGCGCGGTGAGCTGATCCACCGACTCCTCTATTGTCTCCAGCAGCTCGGCGGTGTCCTCCGCGGAGAATTCGATGTCGTCGCTGCGCAAGCTGGAGACGGCGGCTTTGGCCCCGGCCAGGGGCGTGCGCAAGTCGTGGCTGACCGCCGAGAGCAGCGCTCGACGCAGCCGGTCGGCCTCCAGCAGCGCCGCCGCGGCACTGGCCTCCTCGGCGAGGCGGGACTGCCGCACCAGTCCGACGGCCTGATTAGCCACCGCGTTGAGGACTGTACGGTCGGCAGCAGCCAGCGGCCGGCCCGCGAGCAGCAGCCAGTGGTGCGCGTCGCCCGCCTCGACCACGGTGCTCGCGTCGGCGGGCAGGCGTGGCGGGTCGACGCCGATCTCGGCCAGCACCCGGTCGCCCGCCACCAGGCTGACCGCGCGTTGAGCGAAGGTCTCCCTGATCTGCTCCAGCAGCTTGGGCAGATCGGCGCCGTGCAGGATGGCGCCGGAGAACATGGTCAGCAGCTCGGCCTGCCGAGAGGCCTTGCGCGCCTGTCTTGTCCGCTTCGCGGCCACGTCGACCAGTGCCGCGACCGCGACGGCGACGATGAGCAGTACAACCACCGTGACGAAGCTGTCCGGCTCGGCAATGGTCAGGCTGTGGCGCGGCGGCGCGAAGAACCAGTTCAACAGCAGGCCGGACAGCAGCGCCGAAACCGACGCGGGCACGATGCCGCCCAGCAACGCCACCGCGACGACGCCGACGACGAACACCGCGCTGAGCCCGCCGAGATCCAGCACATCGTCGAGGTAGGCGGCGCTGATCGCGCACACCAGCGTGGGCACGAGAACCGCGGCGAGCCAGGCGGCCACGGGTCTGCGCGGTCTCAGCGCGTAGCGGCGCAAACCGCGGTGAGCCTCCTCGTGCGTCACCATGTGCACGTCGATCTTGCCCGAGAGCTGCACCACAGTGGACCCGATGCCCTCGTCGAAGATCCGCGCCCAGCGCGAGCGCCGCGAGGTGCCGAGCACCAGTTGAGTGGCGTTCGCCTCGCGCGCGAATTCGAGCAGGGCCGAGGGCACGTCGTCGCCGGTGACGGTGTGCAGCGAGGCGCCGAGGCTGGCCGCGAGCTCGCGCAGCCGGGTGCGGCGCTCGGTGGAGACCCCGGCCAGCCCGTCGCCGCGCACGACGTGCACGACCACCAGGTCTGCGCTGGATTTCGTGGCGATCCGGCTGGCCCTGCGCACGATGGTCTCCGATTCCGGGCCGCCGGTCACCGCGACCACGACCCGCTCGCGCGCCTCCCACAGCTCGGTGATCTTGTGGTCGGCGCGGTACTTGGCCAGCGCTGCGTCGACCTGGTCGGCCAGCCACAGCAGCGCCAATTCGCGCAGCGCCGTGAGGTTTCCCGCCCGGAAATAGTTGCGCATCGCCGCGTCGATCCTCTCGGCGGCGTACACGTTGCCGTGGGAGAGTCTGCGCCGCAACGCTTCCGGCGTGATATCGACCAGCTCCACCTGGTCCGCGCCGCGCACCACGGCGTCCGGCACGGTTTCGCGCTGCTGGATGCCGGTGATCTGCTCGACGACGTCGTTGAGGCTCTCCAGGTGCTGCACATTGACCGTGGAGATCACGTCGATGCCGGCGTCTAGCAGGTCCGCCACGTCCTGCCAGCGCTTCTCGTGCGTGCTGCCCGGTGTGTTCGTGTGCGCCAGCTCGTCGACCAGCACCACCGCGGGCGCGCGCCGCAGCACCGCCTCGACGTCGAGTTCGGGAAGCGTGGTTCCGCGATAGTCGATCAGCTTCGGCGGAATGCGTTCGATGCCCTCGAGCAGCCCTGCGGTCTTCTCCCTGCCGTGTGTCTCGATGACCGCGGCGACCACGTCCCGGCCGCGCTCCAGCCGCCGGTGCGCCTCGCCAAGCATCGCATAGGTCTTGCCGACTCCCGGCGCGGCACCCAGGTAGATGCGCAGCTGGCCGCGTTTCACGCCTTCATCATCGCGCGCCGCGAGTCCCGGGCCGAGCAACCCTCCATCGAACCGGCGTGCTGCGCCCGGCGCTCAGACATCGAACGTACCCGGCTTGTTCGTGCGCCACCGCTCGGCGCGGTCGCCCGCGACGACCACAACCTGCGGTCGGCGCGGCTGCGCGCGGCTGCCCAGCACCCGGATGACCAGTGCACAGCACACGAACCCGACGAGAACGGCAATGGTGACTGCCGACATGACGACCTTCTTCCGATGAGACACCGCCGGTTGCGCTGGAGTCGTCCGCCTGACCGGCCCTTCACTTCTACCGTCGGGGTACCCACCGACCCCGATCTTTACGGTCTGTTTACGGTCCAGCGCTCTTCCTTGACAGCTTCCTTTCGGCGGTTCCGACCGATCGCCCTGGTGGGACACGGTCGTATCGGCCGACGGGCACAACGAACCGGTGATCGCTTCTGCGCCGGACGGTGTGCCGTGTGTGCAGGTGGCGACCGCTGACGTGCACCGGCCGACGGTCGATCGCTGGTGGCCGGTGGTGGGCAGCCGACTACCGGAGATCGTGCCAGCCGGCGCGGACATTCTGATCGATCCCGGGGGTTCGGCGCAGTTCCCGGCTCGTCACCACAGCACTGCGTGGCACTCGTGGGTGCAGCAATACCGTTAACGAACCGCAAATGCGGAGTTCCGGGGCGCTAAGGAGTTGTAAGGAACCGCCTCCTACGGTCGCCCGGGCGCTTGACTCGCTCTGGCGTGCTCCAGCATGGCGCGCGGATGGAGGTTGTCGAGTCATGTCTGTCGTGCTGTTCACGGCGCTCACCGTGGCTGCGTTCGCGCTGCTGGGACTGATCCAGCGCGGGGTGGAGAAGCTGTGATCGCGAACCTGGCCGGACTGGTTCTCGCCGTCGGCATCGCCGTCTACCTGGTCGCGGCACTGCTGTTTCCCGAGAGGTTCTAGGTGAGCACGACAACCGCGGGGATCGCCTTCGTAGCGTCGCTGGTCCTCGCGCTCGCGCTGGTCCACGTGCCGCTCGGCGACTACATGTACCGGGTGTACAACGGCCGCAAGCATTCTCGCGTGGAACGCGTCGTCTACCGGGCGATCGGCGCCCAGCCCGATGTCGAGCAGACCTGGTCGGTGTACGCCCGCAGCGTGCTGGCTTTCTCGGCGGTCGGCATCCTGTTCCTGTTCTTCTTCCAGCTGAGCCAAGGCAGACTTCCACTGCACCTGAACGACCCCGGTACCGAGATGACGCCCACGCTGGCCTGGAACACCGCGGTCAGCTTCGTGACGAACACGAACTGGCAGAACTACTCCGGTGAATCGACCCAGGGACACCTGGTGCAGATGGCCGGGCTCGCGGTGCAGAACTTCGTCTCCGCCGCGGTCGGGATGGCGGTGGCGGTGGCGCTGGTGCGCGGGTTCGCGGGCAGGCGCACCGGCGACCTCGGCAACTTCTGGGTGGACCTGGTGCGCGGCACGCTCCGCATCCTGCTGCCACTCGCCTTCGTCTTCGCGATCGTGCTGGTCGCGGGCGGCGCGATCCAGAATTTCCACCTGCACGACCAGGTCGCGCAGACGCTGAACGGCACCCAGCAGACCCTCACCGGCGGTCCCGTGGCCAGCCAGGAGGCGATCAAAGAATTGGGCACCAACGGAGGTGGCTTCTACAACGCCAACTCGGCGCACCCGTTCGAGAATCCGCGTACCTGGACCAACTGGGTGGAGATCTTCCTGCTGCTGGTGATCAGCTTCTCGCTGTCGCGCACGTTCGGAAGGCTGGTCGGCAGCCGTAAGCAGGGCTACGCGATCGTCGCGGTGATGGGCACGATCGCGCTGATCAGCGTGACGCTGACCAACCTGGTTCAGCTCCAGCACCACGGGACCGTGCCGACCGCGATCGGCGCGTCGATGGAAGGTGTGGAACAGCGCTTCGGGGTGGCGAACTCGGCCACCTTCGCGTCCGCGACGACGCTGACCTCGACCGGCGCCGTCGACTCGTCCCACGACTCCTACACCAGCCTCGGCGGCCTGCTGGCGATGTTCAACATGCAGCTCGGCGAGGTCGCGCCGGGCGGGACGGGCTCCGGGCTCTACGGCATGCTGATCCTCGCGGTGATCACGGTGTTCGTCGCGGGTCTGATGGTCGGCCGCACACCGGAATATCTCGGTAAGAAGATCACGCCGAAAGAGATCAAGCTCGCCGCCTCGTATTTCCTGATCAGCCCGTTGATCGTGCTCGTGGGCACGGCGCTGGCGATGGCATTGCCGGGGCAGCGGGCGGGCATGCTGAACTCCGGGCCACACGGCCTGTCGGAGGTGTTGTACGCCTTCACCTCAGCGGCCAACAACAACGGTTCGGCGTTCGCGGGCCTGACCGGAAAGACCGACTGGTACAACACGGCGCTCGGCCTCGCCATGCTGTTCGGCCGCTTCCTGCCGATCATCTTCGTGCTCGCGCTGGCAGGTTCGCTGGCCCAGCAGGGCACCACCCCCGAGTCGATCGGCACCCTGCCGACGCATCGGCCGCAGTTCGTCGGCATGGTCGTCGGTGTGACGGTGATCCTGGTCGCGCTCACCTTCCTGCCCGCACTCGCGCTCGGGCCGCTCGCCGAAGGAATCCACTGAAATGACCAGTCCCGCAATCGAAAAGAACATCTCCGCGGAGTCCGAGCCCGAAAGACAACGGCGGGACAAGGGCATCCCGAAGGGTGTGCTCGACCCCACGATGCTGGTGACCTCGCTGCCGGACGCGGTGCGCAAACTCGATCCGCGCAGCCTGTGGCGCAACCCGGTGATGCTGATCGTCGAACTGGGCGCGGTCTGGTCGACCGTCCTCGCTCTGACCGATCCGAGCTTTTTCGCCTGGGCCATCGTCGTGTGGTTGTGGCTCACCGTGATTTTCGCGAACCTGGCCGAGGCGGTCGCCGAGGGCCGCGGCAAGGCTCAGGCGGACGCGCTGCGCAAGGCCAAGACCGACACGGTCGCGCGGCGGCTGCCCGACTGGTCGCCGGGTGCCCGGGCGGACGAAGAGTCGGTCGCCGCGCCGGATCTACGCCGCGGCGATCACGTGGTCGTCGAGGCAGGGGAGGTCATTCCTGGCGACGGCGACGTGGTGGAGGGCATCGCATCCGTGGACGAGTCGGCGATCACGGGTGAATCCGCGCCCGTGATCCGGGAGTCCGGTGGCGACCGTTCGGCGGTGACCGGCGGAACCACCGTGCTGTCGGACCGGATCGTCGTGCGCATCACCCAGGAGCCGGGTCAAAGCTTCATCGACAAGATGATCGCGTTGGTGGAGGGCGCGAGCAGGCAGAAGACGCCGAACGAGATCGCGCTGAACATCCTGCTCGCGGCGCTGACGATCATTTTCGTCTTCGCGGTCGTCACCCTGCAGCCGATGGCGATGTTCAGCAAGGCGAATAACCCTGGGGTGGCGGACACGTCGGCGCTGGACGTGCACGGCGTCACCGGCATCGTGCTGGTCTCGCTGCTGGTGTGCTTGATCCCGACGACGATCGGCGCGCTGCTGTCGGCCATCGGCATCGCGGGCATGGACCGGCTGGTGCAGCGCAACGTCCTGGCCATGTCAGGCCGTGCGGTCGAGGCCGCGGGCGACGTGAACACGCTGCTGCTGGACAAGACCGGCACCATCACCCTCGGCAACCGCCAGGCGTCGGACTTCGTCCCGGTGCCCGGCGTGAGCAAGGACGAATTGGCCGACGCCGCACAGCTTTCCAGTCTGGCCGACGAGACACCCGAAGGCCGTTCCATCGTGGTGTACGCCAAGCAGGCATACGGGCTGCGGGAGCGGACGCCGGGCGAACTGACGCACGCGCAGTGGGTGGAATTCACCGCCCAGACCCGGATGTCCGGGGTCGACGTCGACGGGCGCCTGCTGCGCAAGGGTGCGGCGAGTGCGGTCACCGAATGGGTACGTGCGCATGGTGGTTCAGTGCCCGACGAACTCGGAGCGACGGTCGACGGCATTTCCGCCGCGGGTGGAACTCCGCTGGTTGTCGGACAGGTCGCGGACGGAGCGGCCAGGGTGCTCGGCGTGATCCACCTCAAAGATGTGGTGAAGCAGGGCATGCGGCAGCGGTTCGACGAGATGCGCAGGATGGGCATCCGCACGGTGATGATCACCGGCGACAACCCGTTGACCGCCAAGGCGATCGCCGACGAGGCCGGGGTGGACGACTTCCTCGCCGAGGCGACGCCGGAGGACAAGCTGGCGCTGATCAAGCAGGAACAGGACGGCGGGCGGCTGGTCGCGATGACCGGCGACGGCACCAACGACGCCCCTGCGCTGGCCCAGGCCGACGTGGGTGTCGCGATGAACACCGGCACCTCGGCGGCCAAGGAAGCCGGCAATATGGTGGACCTGGATTCCGATCCGACCAAGCTCATCGAGATCGTGGAGATCGGCAAGCAGTTGCTCATCACCCGCGGCGCCCTCACCACCTTCTCCATCGCCAACGACGTCGCTAAATACTTCGCGATCATTCCCGCGCTGTTCGTCCCGCTGTTCCCCGGCCTGGATCGGCTCAATGTCATGCGCTTGGCCAGCCCGCAGTCGGCGATCCTGTCAGCGGTGATCTTCAACGCGATCGTCATCGTCGCGCTGATCCCGCTGGCGCTGCGCGGCGTGCGCTACCGGCCGTCGAACGCGTCGGCACTGTTGAGCCGCAATCTGACCGTCTACGGCCTGGGCGGCATCATCGCGCCGTTCATCGGTATCAAACTCATCGACCTCGTCGCCCAACTCCTCCCCGGGATGTCCTGACATGCGCCTTTCAACCTTGATCCGGCAGCATCTCGCCGCGCTGCGCGCGGTGCTCGCGCTCACCGTAATCACCGGAATCGTCTATCCACTGGCGGTTTTCGCCGTCGCGCAGCTGCCGGGACTGCACGACAAGGCGGATGGTTCGCTGCTCGCGGAGAACGGAAGAGTGGTGGGCTCCAGCTTGATCGGGCAGTCGTTCACCGACTCCGGCGGCGCGGCGCTGGTGCAGTACTTCCAGAGCCGCCCCTCCGCGGCGGGGGACGGCTACGACCCGATGTCCACGGCCGCGAGCAATCTGGGTCCGGAGGACATTGTCGACACCGCCTCACGCACCAGTCTGCTCACCACGGTGTGCACCCGCAGCAAGGGGGTCGGCGAGCGGGAAGGGGTCGATGGCAGCCGCCCGTACTGCACGAAAAGCGGTGTGGGCGCGGTACTCTCGCTGATCGGGCCGCGGGATGCCTACGGTGAAGTGCCGCATCCGGTGCGGGTCGTCAGCGTCAACGAGGCGTGCCCGGCGCGGCCGTTCCTGGTCGACTACCGCGGGGTCCGGGTCGAATGCGCCGAGCCGGGCCGGGACTACTCCATCGGCCGCATCATCCCGATCTCGGGCGATGCCCCCGCCGACCCGCCCGTGCCTGCCGACGCCGTCACCGCGAGCGGTAGCGGGCTGGACCCGAACATCTCCACGGCGTTCGCGGCGATCCAGGTGTCTCGGATCGCGAAGGCACGCGAAATTTCCGAGGAGCAGGTTCGTGCGGTGGTGGACGCGCATACCAGCGGGCGAACCATGGGTTTCCTCGGTGAGCCGCGGGTTGATGTTTTGCGACTGAATCTGGATCTGGACCGCAGCTACCCGTATCGCGGCTGACCAGCGCACGAACGCGGTCGTCAGCTACGGTTGCCGACCGCGTTCGCGTTGCTGTCGGTGGCCAACGGCGATCCAGTCGGCCGGTTGACGAACCGCGCGCAGGTTGACATTCCACATTGGAGGGTTATGCTGTAATAATATTCCACTATGGAGTGTGAAAACGTCGATAGGAACGGCATGGACATCGCGACCGGTACCCGCGCCTCGAACGCCGAACGGGACAAGGTGGTGCGGCTGCTCGGCAGGCACCTGTCGGACGGACGAATCGATCTCGCCGAATACGACCAGCGCGTCGGCCAGGTGTATGCCACCACCACCCGCGACGACCTGAACCTGGTGCTGTCCGATCTGCCCGAGCTCGCCAAGGAGGTCGCCGAACCGGCCGACGTGTGGACCCGCCTCCCGCTCTGGCAGCGGATCGAGGGCACGACCTGGCTCGGTGTGAGCCTGCTCGTGCTGGCTGTCTGGGCAGCGATCTCGCTCTCTGTCGGCGAGTTCACCTATTTCTGGCCGATGTGGGTGATCGGCCCGTGGGGCGCGGTGCTCGCGTTCCGTATGGTGGCCGGCTTCGAGGGTGGCCGCCGTACGGGCTGAAGCCCTTTCGGCGCTGTCGGTCGAATCGTCCGGGGCAGCGCCGATTCGCGTCTCGGGTCGCGCCTACCACCTGCGCCGGGAGGTCGGCTCATGCGCTGGGGGCGGCTGGTCGCGCCCGCCGCGGCGTCCGGGGGCGGGTTGGTCGTGCGACGGTTCGGCATGGTGGTCGGACGGCGCGAACCGAGCACGGGGCCGGGATGTGTGCTCATTCGGAGTCGGCGGCGTCGCACGGCGTCGCGCGGGCTCGAAATCCATGGGCGGGTAGGGATCTCGCTGCCGCCCGGGTTGGCGATCTGTGGGCGGCCGGCGGTGTGTCGCGGCCTCGTAGGCGGGCGATGGGTATTGCCTGGATCGGCGTGCTCGCTCATCGCGAGTGTCCGGTCGGTCGTCGGGTGTGGCGAATTCGTCGTAGTCGGTGCGGTCGTCGCGTCGACGATCTGGCTGATCGGGACGAGCGGGTGGACGACGCCGCGAACGGCTCGACTGTTCTGCGCCGGTCTGCGGCAAGGGACCGCTCGACCTAGCCCTTTCGGAATCGGTGCGGCGGCGCGCGGTCCGCTCGGAGGGCGCCGGCTCGGCGCCGCCGGACCACGTCTCTGGCTGCGCGGTGGTGGGCCACTCGTGGCCTCGTGGTCGTCGGTCGGGACTGGAAGCAGGCGCGGGCAGGCCGGGCCGGAGCACGGGAAGTTCCCGGGTCACCTCGGCGGCGCTGACGCCCTTCTCGCGGTACATCGCCGGAATGTCGTGGGCGCGCAGCCAAGCACCCGGATCGTGGCGGGCACCCGGCTCCAGCCTTGGAATGGCCTGTTCGAGTAGGTCCAGAAGATCGCCGGTCGTGGCGCCGAGCGCGGTGCGGATCGCGGGGAACGCGTCGGGGTGGAACGTCCACTTCCATTCGGGTTGCGGGTGCGCGCCACCGCGCTCACGTCGGTGGAAGACGAGATCGCCGGAGCGGACGATTCTGGCACGCATGGTCCATCTGCTGGATTCGACTACAAGCTCCCCGGTTTCGGTGCGCTCGACGTGGTCGATATCGTCGTCGACGAGATCGACATCCGGCTCGGTGCGGCGCACCCATTTCGTCAGGGCACTCCACTTGGCGAGCAATGGCGGCGCGGGCTCGTCGGCATCCGCTGTGTCGGCCCAGCCGCCCCGCAACGTGCGTGGAATCCACGCGGTGAGGTTGGCGCGCGTGGAGGTATCGAGCCGGTCGTCGTCCTCGAGCGACAGCACGGAATCCGGTCGCGCAGGCCGGCCGGTTCGCTCGGCGCGGTCGCTTCGTGCGTTCTCGTCGTCCAGCCCCGTGGACCGGCCGGAGAAATTCCCATGAATGGGAGCCTCGTCGTGTTCCTCGTCGTCGTCCCATGCGCTGTCGGCGCGTCGCCGGTCCGCGTCCTCTTGCCGGTTTCGCGCATTCAGTGCGATCTCGAACCACGCCGCGACCAGTCCGGCCACGCCGAACCCGCCCGCGACGGCCACCTCCACCCACACATCGCTCAGCACCGCACTTTTGCTGCGCTCACACGCGTAGAGGAACACCAGGCAGCCGAGCACCAGCGCCGTGATGCGGGCAAGGCGGAACGCTGTGCTGGTCCCTGGTGAGGGGGCAGGCATGCTGTTGCGCTCCGAACATTCCGCTGGCGAGTCAGTGGGATCGTATGTGGCCGGACGCCGCCGCGTCAGTGCATGTTCGAGACTGCTCGGGATCCATGGACGTCGTCCTTTCGTGTGCGAACGGCGGCAGGTATCTCCCGTACCGCTCGGCCGTCAGATGTACGCTGCGCCGAGGCGCTGGCAACGGTGACACAGCTGCGGCAGCGCGGATTCAACACCGACGTGTATCACCAGGACGACAAACTCGCGAAGCAACTCCGTTACGCCTCCCCGGGCTGTGGACCAACGCGTAGGCGGAGTTCGTGCCATTTCCGCAGTTCGACAAGTCCATCGGCGTCCTGATCTGCACGACAAACGCCATCGAGAACTTGAACGCGCGGCTCCGCTGGGCAGTCAACGCCCGCGCGGTAAGCCTCGCGCAGGTGCGTCGAGATTTCCCCCGATGGTCGAGCCCTTGGCCGTCGTCCATTGTCAGCACGGGCTTGCCGACCTTCTCAGTCACAACTGCATCCATCGTCCTCTGGAGTTACATCGGAGAATTTACAGACCGAAGGAAGCCCTCAACATCTTCGACATGACGTGTGACCGCCGCCTGGCCGAAGGACGAAAGTAGCTACGTATCAACCACTTACGCCGCTATCTCTTGACGGACCTGTGAACGTCGAGAGTGTTGGCGGGGTATCGTTTGAGCGTACTGACAGGGCGGGTGTGTTCGGAGTGGATGAGAGGTGGCAATGATGGCGGTTGGGGAGGTCGAGGTCTTGACGGGGAAGCTTCGGGCCGCTGGTGTGGACGTTGCCAAGGTTCGTGATGACTTGCTCGGTATTGTGGCCGCTGCGGAGGGGGCTGCGAGGCGGGCGAGTGTTGCTGCGGGGCCGGATAAGTTCGGTAGCCGGTTTCGTGATGGCGAGCAAGGTTTCGATAACACGATGACCGGTATCAGCGAGGGTGGGCGGAGTGCGGCCGCATCGTTTAAGGAAATGTCGCAGGGCCTGCACGATGCTGCAGGCGTGCTCGATCGTGTCGAGCAAGTTTCGGCCGAAGATTTCGATCGTCTGACCTGATCGGCGAGAAGGGCTTTCGATGAGTATCGTGCCAGGCGAGGACGGGGATGTGGCCTCGATTCTGGATGAATTCCAGAAGCAGATGCGTGTTATCGCCGAGGCTCAGGACAAGCGTAGGAAGCTTGTCGGGACGGCGACCTCACGCGACCGGATGGTGTCGGTGTCGGTGAACGCTGACGGTGTGGTGATCGAGACCAAGTTTTCTGCGGCCATCAAAAATGTGAGTTGTGAACGTCTGGCCAAGATGGTGACCAAGGTCGCCCAGGACGCTGCGGCGGATGTGGCGCGTAAGAACAGTGAGCTTGCCGCTCCGATTGTGGATCGGCGTGCTCGGTTACCGAAGCTTTCGGAGTTGATCGACGGTGTGCCCGATTTTGCGGGTGAGATGCCGGTCGAGGCGCCGGTGTCGCTTGCGGCGCCGAGGTCGGGAGAGCGCGCGCAAGCCGAGGGTGATGCCGCGGTGACGCGGTTCACCGATGTCGAGAAGTTCGACCACGATGGACACAGGGCCCGATCCCGCGTCACCGATTTCGGCCGGTAGCACGAGGGTGAGGGTTGCGCGGTCGTGGCGTACTCGTCGATAACGATTCCGTCGTGGTTGCAGTGGTTGAGTTGGGTGTTGGGGTCGGAGTGGCCCGAAGGTCTCGAGGGGGACTTGAAAGAAGAGGGGGAGGAGCTGCAGCGGCAGGCCGGTGAGCTGCGCAGGGTTGTGCGGTCGGGGGGAGAGGGTGTGGACGGCGTCGTCCGGGCTGCTTATCCGGCCGGTGAGGGCGGCGACGCTATCGAAGCAGCTCTGAAGAGTGTGCTGGATGTTGTCGAGGAGCTGGCGGAGGCTTACCACGGGTCGGGGCAGCGTGCGATCGCCGCTGCGGGCGAGATGCGTTCGACCAAGCACAGCTTCCTCATCGCGTTGGCGTGGTTGGCGCTGCAATTGGTGTATGCGGCATTCCTCGGTCCCGGGGCGCCGTTCGCGCAGGCGTGGGCTCTCGGTGCGACCCAGGCAGTGAGCCGGTTGCTCGGTGGTTTTCTGCTACACAGGCTCGAAGCACTTCTGGGTAAGGCAGCGTTGTCTCAGGCGGGCCGCCTCGCTGTCAAGTTCGGGTACGAGACTATCTCGGAGGGAATCAGCGAGGTCGTCGAGGACAGGCTGCAGCAGGCGCTGAATCAGTTCGCGAAGATCGTGGCCGGCTACCAGGACGGCGGTTTCGACTGGGGCGCGCTCGGTGAGAACCTGGGAGTCCCGTTGATCGCCGGCGGTGCCGGGGGTGCGGCGGGGCACGGTCTGCACGGTGTGGTGAGCCGGCTGCCGGGTGATCACAGTGGATGGGTGGGGATGGGTAAGGGCGCGGTCACCGGTGGTGGTGCGGGTGCGGCGGGTGCGAGTGCGGCCTATGTGGTGACCGGGCTGTCCAGCGGTGTGTGGGAATTCGATCCACGAATGCTCACCAGTAGTGTGATCTCCGGTGCCGGGCCGAGCGCGATCTACGGCTGGGGGGGCAGGTCGAACTATGAAGGTGGGCCCATGGCCGATGGGCCCGGACTGCCATCGGATGGTACGAGCCCGAAACCGGCTTCCCCCCACCACGGCGGCATCGGTGATGGGGCCGCGGTCACCGGCGGCGGTGCTGGTGCTGGCATTCGTGATGCGGGTGCCAAGACACACTTCGCGGGCACGCATCATACCGATACCCCGGCAAACACCTCCGGTGGTGCGCTCAGCACCGGAGGTGCCTCGGTCGGTTCGCGCGACACCGGTGACCCGGGAACGGCCACCGCAAGCACACCGAACACGGTAGACTCCGCAGCCCGGCAAGCCGGACCCGCCGATCCAAGTGTCACCGGTGACCGATCCGCTCTGGCGGCGCACCGACCCGAACCAGATGCGAAAAACCCCAACCCCAGCGTGTACGGGGGTGGCGTTATGGACGAGCCCCCCGCAGGGCCCGCTGCCTCCACCCCGCCTTCCACTACCGTCGGCCCGCAGGGTCTCGACCCTGTCACGGAAAAACCAACCGCCACCCCAGCCGCCGAATCGGGAAAGACACCAGTCGAATCAGGAACGACACCAGCCGCCACAACCGTCCCGGACGGCAGGGCAGGGGTGGGCGCCGCAACCGCGGCAGGGGCAGGAACGCCGTCGAGTGCCGCACCGAACCCGCCCGCGTCCGTGGCCGGTCCGCCACCGACGCCTGGCGCGTCAACCCGCCCGGGTAAAGCCCCAAAGGTGGTGCTGAGCAGCGCTTCTCACGGCCCGGAAAACCACGCTGGGGTGCCCGATCCAGTCTTACCGGACAACATGCGGCCGGGCGCCGGTGCCGCGGACCCAGGTACCGGGCCGCAAGACAGCCCAGGGCCCGTGCAAGCCCGGCTGGCAGATTCCGAACTTGCCAGCGCGCAGCCAGCCGAGCAGGATGGCCCGCTGGCGGAACTGATCGAATACATGGTCGAGGAAGCCGACTTCCCGTTCCCGCGTCGGTTGGAGACTTGGGCGCCCAACACCGAAGAGGCCGTACAGAAGGGGGCCGAACTGCGGGAGTTCGCCAGGTGGATGGCCAATAAAGCGAACACCATAGTCAACCGCCTACGCCACTCGGGCAGAAAGCCGACACCCGAGGACTGGGAGGCTGAGTACTGGGACCTGATTGAGGAGCGGTCCAAGGTGAGGGGCTATAAACCCAACGCCCGGCTAAAACTGAGACTCACCGACGCGGAATATCCGAATGTCAACCGATTCTCGTCAAACGCCGAACGCGACGGGTCCGTATTGGACCCTCGAATAGGGCGGTGGGTGGGTGGACTCCCGACACCCTTCAGTGAACTTTGGGCGGAGACATGTGAGCGAGCTTTGGCGCGATTTGATACCGGGGGTGTCACCGGGGAAGAACTCCAAAACAAGATTCGCCTATCCGACGGAACGGTAATCAACGGGAACCGGATCCTTAAGGGCAAAGCCGCAGAAGAGATTCTTCATTTCGTGTGGGAAGCAAAAACCTCCCCTAATGGATGGGAGTTTGCGCCCGGGGACGTCATCACGGTCTCGGGGACTGAGGCCAACCGACGACGGATACTCCACGATGCTTTCGAACAACTCGCCAGACCTGGTGAATTCACCGTCGAGACGTGGGCAGACGTCGCCTACAAACTTTTTCAGGCGCCGCAGACGAAGAGCGGATCCGATGCGACGATCAGAACGTTCCTCGTCGGCGCCGCCGCATACCGACTGGGTCGGGTGCCGGATTTTCCGCACGATATCGACCTGCGCGCGATGACGATGAACCAAGGAGACTTCGTGAGATACGTCGTGGATCACGACGCGCGCGCATACAGTAAGGACCGTAAGGACCCAACCGCGGACACCGGGGCGATAGGCATCCGCGACCGTCCGACCGACCCACAGGGTCCGGGTTCGGCCTCGCCCAGCGGAGTTTCGCCTCTGCGTCGCCTCTCGACGTTGTCAGAGAGCCTCGACCAACTGGGTAGGGATGTGGCTTCGCAGCTCATCGTGGTCGGCAGCACAGGCATGCACGCCGCTTTCGGAGTAGAGGCACTGCTGCGGGCTTCCGCGGATATCGATGTGCTAGCGCCGATCGATATAGTCAATTACTTCCGGGGTCGACCTGGGTGGGAATTCAGTACACTGCCGGACGGGACCCCGATAGTCAAAAACGGCGACTTCGATATCATGGGTGTGCGGTTGGGGGAAGAAGGTTCCTCGTACGATGAAGTCCGGGGTGACTCGTATACCATCGCGGACGGCCGCGTCACGGTTGCCGGGTTGCACCGTATTTATTCTCGAAAGGAATGGCGTGTTGTCGACGATCTCGTAAGGGCCAAGGACGTCGCGGACATGGACATGATGAAGAGTTTGCTCTTGAATCGGGATCGCCCGCCATTGCCGAGGAATGCCCTGGAGCGGCAAATTCGGATGGTTATGGAGGTCATGCCCGAATGGCTGCTCGGGCACCCTATGGCGCAGAGTGCGGTGCACCTTGCCGCGAATGCTGGCCTAATTTTGGAGACGCTGTACGGCGCGGATGGTATCGAGTTCGTCAACCTTGCGGCCGGGAGTTTCGATGTACGGGCAAGCAGAGTGCCCATGACCTATCATAATGGGAGGGGGTTTATCGAACCCATCCGGATGCTCTTCCATCACCTGGACTTCTTGAGACTGCACACAAATATAAAAGTAACTCCAGAACATTATCTTATCGCCATGGTTGCCGATCTGTACAGCGACGGCAACTACAACGATGGTCGCGAGAAAGACAATCTCAATAATCCGGCCGGCCATGACGAGGCAAAGTCGGCCAGCCTTGCTCGTGCACACGCACTGAGCCTCGGATGGAGTAAGTCGATGGCGGATCTCCTGTACGAGTGCATTGCAAATACGGCGTTCGATCAACACACCGGGACACAGAAAGGCCGACATCATCCGCACTTCCTTGTGCGGGCGATATCCGCCATTGACCTGCAAGGCCTATCTCGCTTCGGCGGATTGCGCAGGGCTGGCGAGCTGGGACCCGAAGATTTGGCAGCCCGGCGAGCAGCCGGCTTCCACCAGCAAATACTCAGCAGAGCTTTGGTGCAGACGAATACCTTCGTCAGGAACGCAGAGGAAGCCTACCTTTTCATCCAGAAGTATTCCAAAATGCGACCGATCATGGACGACGGTGCCCCTTCGTCGAAGACGCTCGGAGAAGCCCTGGCTGGATTCTACATTGGAAACGGTATATTCATGGACCCTGCACATGAAAAGGGTTATAAATATCCCGACGAATGGCCACACGAACACAAGCAGGTTCGCGCAGCGCATGCAGAGGAATCAGTAAACATAGGAACCGATCTTCTCGCGGGAAAATTGAAACCCGACGGAGTGTTGGAGCGGATCGATATATACGAGAATGGTCTGAGAAGAAGATTCCCGGAATTCGTGAACATTCCAGTCTGACACCGTCCGATTCGGGACGAATACCAAGTGCCGGGTACCGCTCCGGGCGTCTACGGTCGAGGCTTTCGCTCGATTGGGCCGAACGACTCAACGTGCTGCGCACCAGCCTGACAAACGACAGATCCCGGCCACACAGGGGAACAGGACCTCCCGGCCGGGCTACTTTGGGCCATGTTCGACCTCCCGCTGAAGGCCACGCCTACCTCAGCGACCCACAGCGCATCCTGTCCCGGCTCGCCGACACCCTTCATAGCAATCCAGAACGCCTTCGAGTACTAGCGGAAAGGCATCGCCGCCGGGCGGGTGGGCTCCGGCAATCGCTGCCTATGGGGTATAACCTGATCACCACACCGGTAACCGGCCGGAACGGCGTCAGGACAACGTCTTTCGCCGGATTTCTTGACGCAAGTCCGCCAGGCTCGCAGAGGCAATCCAGGGCTTCATCCGTGGCGATGAGCACGGTGGGCGCAGCTACATCGGAGACTCACGCCAGGCGCGATCACAGTTCTTTCGGCGGCACCTCGCCGAGTGGCTCGCCGCCGAACCAGGTGGGTGGGATTGGGTTGGTGTTTCCGCAGGTGGATCGGGTGGGAGAGATGATCCGCCGAGATTGGCGCTCTCAAACGGTAAGGGCGGTAGACACTGAAGCAGACCATTTCGGCAAACCTCGAGCACATCGAACTGCGCGCGATCCCTGGTGACTCGATAACCTACGTGTGTCGCCGAGCCGTCGCTCGGCTGCGTGCGCCGTCCCGCGTCGGGAGTACCCGGCACTCGACGGATACCATGACTGGTCGCCGGATCCTCTGATCACCAGGCAGAACACGGAAAGGTCGTCGACTTTGCACCTGAAGAGTCTGACGTTGAAGGGCTTCAAGTCTTTCGCGTCCGCGACGACGCTGCGGTTGGAGCCCGGCATCACGTGCGTGGTCGGTCCGAACGGATCGGGCAAATCGAACGTCGTCGACGCGCTCACCTGGGTCATGGGCGAGCAGGGTGCGAAGGCGCTGCGCGGCGGCAAGATGCAGGACGTGATCTTCGCGGGCACGACGGGTCGCGCACCACTCGGCCGCGCCGAGGTAACACTGACCATCGACAACTCCGACGGCGCGCTGCCGATCGATTACGCCGAGGTGTCCATCACCCGACGCATGTTCCGCGACGGTGCGGGCGAATACGAGATCAACGGCAGCTCTTGCCGGCTGATGGACGTGCAGGAACTGCTGAGCGACTCCGGCATCGGCCGTGAGATGCATGTGATCGTGGGACAGGGACAACTGTCGGCAATCCTGGAATCGCGCCCGGAGGACCGCCGCGCCTTCGTCGAAGAGGCTGCCGGGGTGCTCAAACACCGCAAGCGCAAGGAAAAGGCGGTGCGCAAGCTCGAGGCAATGCAGGCCAACCTGGCCCGCCTCACCGACCTCACCACCGAGCTGCGCCGCCAGCTCAAACCACTGGGCAGGCAAGCCGAGGTGGCCCGAAGAGCACAGACCGTGCAGGCCGATCTGCGCGATTCCCGCCTGCGCCTCGCCGCCGACGACCTGGTCACCCGCCGCCAGGAGCTGGCAAGCCGGCAGAGCAAAGAGGCCTACGCCCGCGAGCAGCAGATCACCGTGCAGTCCGAGCTGGACGCCGCCAACGCCGCGCTGGCCCAGCAGGAGTTCCAGCTGTCCCGCCTGACCCCGAGCGCCGAGGCCGCCGCACAGATCTGGTTCCAGCTCTCCGCGCTGGCCGAGCGGGTCAATGCGACGATCCGGATCGCGGGCGACCGTGCGCGTCATCTCGACACCGAAACCCCGGTTGGCACCGGCCGCGACCCCGAACAGTTGGAGGCAGAGGCCGAACGCGTCGAAGCCGAGGAAGCCGAACTGCGTGAGGCCGTCGAGATCGCCGCCGAAACCCTCGATGCGGCCAGGGAGCAGCTGGCCGAACGTGAACAGGCCGCGAAGGCCGCCGAGCAGGCGCATCTGGCCGCCGTGCGGGCGATCGCCGATCGGCGTGAGGGGCTGGCCCGGCTGTCCGGCCGGGTCGACACGCTGCGCACCAAGGCCCAGTCGGTGGACGCGGAGATCGCCAGGCTCTCGGTCGCCATCGCCGACGCCAGGCACCGCGGCGAGGCCGCGCAGGCCGAATTCGATGCCGTGCAGGTCGAACTCGGCGAATTGGACGCAGGTGAGGCGGGGCTGGACGCGCAACACGAGCACGCAGTGCAGGCGCTGACGCTGGCCGATCAGCGTGTCACCGAGCTGCGTGAGCAGGATCGTGACGCGAGCAAGCGGGTGGCGTCGCTGACCGCGCGGATCGAGGCGCTCGGCATGAACCTGGCACGCCGCGATGGCGTGGCCTGGCTGGTGGAGAACCGCGCGCAGGGGCTGCTCGGCCCGCTGTCGGCGCTACTGCGCGTGCACGGCGGTTTCGAGGCGGCGGTCGCCGCCGCGCTCGGCCCGCTCGCCGATGCCGTCGCGGCTGACACCGGTGAATCCGCCCATGCCGCGATCCGCGCGCTCAAGGGCGGTGATGGAGGGCGTGCCGCGGTGGTATTCGGAGTAGACGGCGAGCACCGGCCCCAGCTCGGCGCGTTACCCGGTTCCGCCCGGTGGTTGACCGACGTGGTGGACTGCCCGGACAGCGTGCGCGGCGCGATCACGGCGCTGACCGCGGGAATCGCCGTCGCTGACGACCTGGCCGCGGCTCAGGCGGTCGTGGCCGCAGCGCCCGGCGTCCGTGTGGTCACCCGCGACGGCGATCTCGCCGGAAACGGTTGGCTGCTGGGCGGTTCCGATCGTGCGCCGAGCCAGCTGGAGATACAGGCCGATATCGACGCGGCAAAGGCGGACTTGGTCGCCTCGCAGCGCCGCGCCGAGGAACTGGAGGCGGCGCTGTCCGGCGCCCTCGCCGAGCAGGCCGACCGCAAGGACGCGGTCGACCATGCGTTGCTGGCGCTGCACGAATCCGACCAGGCGCTGATCGCGATCTACGACCGGCTCGGCAGGCTCGGCCAGACCGCACGCACCGCGCACGCCGACAGCGAGCGTCTGCTGGTACAGCGCGCCGAAACCGAGGCGAGCCGGGAGGAAGCGCTCACCGCGCTCGCCGAGCTCGAGGATCGCCTGCGGCACGCGGAACTCGAACAGTCCGAGGTCGACGCCGACGGCATCGGCGCGGCGGGTACCGAATCCGCGGGCCGCGAGCGCGAGGAGGCGGCGGCGGCACTCGCGGAGGCGCGTTCGATGGAGGTCGAGGCCCGGCTCACCGTGCGCACTGCCGAGGAACGCGCGGAATCCGTGCGCGGCAAGGCGGATTCGCTGCGCAGGGCCGCTCGCGCCGAACGGGAGACCCGTGCTCGCGCCGAGCGCGCCCAGGCAGCGCGCAAGAGGGCGGCCGAGGTGGCCGCCGCTGTGGCGGAATCCGGTGCGAAGATCGCCGCTGAACTGGAAAAGGTGGTCGGCGAGGCGGGTACCCGACGCGACGAGCTGGTGCGCAGGCGCGCCGAATGCGCCGCCCAGGTCGAGCAGGTCAAGGAGCGTGCGCGCGCGCTGACCGCGCAGCTGACCCAGCTCACCGACGCGGTGCACCGCGACGAGGTGGCCAAAGCCCAGGCGGCGCTGCGCATCGAACAGGTGGAGGCGACCATCGCCGAGCAGTTCGGCATAGCGCTGACCGACCTGATCGCCGAGTACGGTCCGGACGTGCCGCTGCCGCCGTCGGAGCTGGAGATGCAGGAGTACGAACAGGCCAAAGCGCGCGGCGAGCAGGTCAGCGTCCCCGCCCCGATGCCCTACGATCGGCAGACTCAGGAGCGGCGCGCCAAGCGCGCGGAGAAAGACCTCGCCACCCTCGGCAAGGTGAATCCCCTTGCGTTGGAAGAGTTCGCGGCCCTGGAGGAACGCTACAACTTCCTGGCCACCCAGCTGGAGGACGTCAAGAGCGCCCGCAAGGACCTGATGGACGTGGTCGCCGACGTCGACGCCCGCATCCTGCAGGTGTTCACCGAGGCCTACGCCGACGTCGAGCGCGAGTTCGTCGGGGTGTTCGCGAAACTGTTCCCCGGTGGCGAGGGCAGGTTGCTGCTGACCGACCCCTCCGACATGCTCACCACCGGCATCGAGGTGGAGGCCAGGCCGCCGGGCAAGAAGGTCAAGCGGCTCTCACTGCTGTCCGGCGGAGAGAAGTCGCTCACCGCGGTCGCTCTGCTGGTGGCCATCTTCCGCGCAAGGCCTTCGCCGTTCTACGTGATGGACGAGGTGGAGGCCGCGCTGGACGACACCAACCTGCGCCGCCTGATCGGTCTGTTCGAGCAGTTACGCGAGAAGAGTCAGCTGATCGTCATCACCCACCAGAAGCCGACGATGGAGATCGCCGACGCTCTCTACGGCGTCAGCATGCGCGGCGACGGCATCACCCAGGTGATCTCCCAGCGGATGCGTGGGCAGAACCTTGCGCCCGTCGGCGCGGCGGGCTGAATTGACGCGCGGGCGGCGGTTAACGTGACGGCGCCGGAGTCCGGACAGACCCCGTGTGTGTCGACGATGCGCCTGATGGGTCGAATCCCGCTGTGACCAGAGGAATACCTTGTCCGCCGTGCATCCGACCGCCGTGACGGTCGGATGCACGGCCGTACTCGGTGCGCAATCGCCCAGCGCCCAGACATCGGGGGTCTCGCGGACCAGCACCGACGCGAGCCCGCGCATTACCGTCCGGCGCGGATCACCGCGACGTGCGCACTGTGTCGCTGTCCAGCAGTGCTTTGATCTGGGCCGCACCGGTTTCGGACAGCCAGGTGGCGAACGTCCGCAAGCCGGGGTGGATCTCGCGGATCTGCTCGACGTCGGCGATCCAGCCACCGGCGTGGCGGAGTAGGCGCCAGGTGTTGCCGATCTCTCCGCCGAGCGCGTCCGCGTCGGCCTCGCTGATCTCCTGATAGCGGACCTGGTGTCCGGTGATCCTGCTGATCGCCGCGGCGGCCGCGGGCGGTGTGATCGCATCGCCCGCGAGTTCGAGGACGCGGCCGTCGAAGCCTTCCGGGTCGGCGAACGCGCGGGCGGCGATATCGCCGATATCCGCAAGGGCGATCACCTTCATCGGCCCGTTGGCGGGGAAGAGGTGCTGGTGCACCCCGTCGATGATCCCGTCGACCGGTGACGTGCGCAGCAAATAATTCTCCATGAAGCGCACCGGGCGCAGCAGCGTATAGCGGGCTCCGCTGGAGGCTATCGCATCTTCGATGCGCTTCTTGCCGGTCGCACCCCATGAGGTGTCGTCGCCTATCGACGCGATGCCGGTGAACACGATCTGTTCGACACCCGCACGGCGCGCCGCGTCTACGAGTGCCTCGCCGCGCGCGGCTTCCAGTTCGACGTCCCAGCCTCGGGGGCCGAACGCGGCGGGTGGAACCACGAAGAGTCCGGAGGCACCGTCCAGCGCGGTGGGAAGGGTGTCGGGCGAGTCGAAGTCACCGACAACGAGTTCTGCGCCCGCTGCGGCCAATTCCCGTGCGGCGGGTGCCTGCGCATCGCGAACCAGCGCGCGCACCGCCCTGCCGTCCGCCAACAGCCTTCGGGCGGTGGCTCCGCCCTGTTTGCCGGTGGCTCCGGTGACCAGGATGAGGTTCTGCTGAAGGGACATGCTTCGCCTTCTGTTGGATAGAATCGGGTCGGATAACCCGGTTCGGACAATACGGGTGGTCCGACCCGGTTGACCAGGTCGTACAGTGGAAGGCCGTAACGAAATGACCGCATCCGTCGACGCGGGCACGGTGTCGCGCGCCGATGCCCGGCGCAACCGCGCACTCGTGCTCGCCGCCGCGCAGCGTGCCTTCGCCGAGCAGGGTGTCTCGGTGTCGCTCGCCGAGGTCGCCCGCCGGGCCGGCGTCGGTGCCGGCACGGTCTACCGACACTTCCCGACTAAATCCGATCTGCTGGAAGCGGTTATGCAGCAGCGCATCGACCGGTTGGCGAAACTGGCCGCCGATCACCTCGGCGCGCGGGACGCGGGAGCCGCCTTCTTCGCCTTCTGTCGTGCCGTGATCGCCACAACGCCGGGCAACCAGGCGTTATGCGACATTGTCCAGTCCGACGACGGCTGGCCGCGCACGCTCTTGGCTGGTGCCGGCGTGCGATTCCATCGCGCGGTGGCCGCGCTGCTGGCATCCGCCAAGCAGCAGGGCGCGGTCCGCGCCGACATCGAACTCGACGACGTGCTCGCCATCTTCACCGGATGTGTTGCGATCCAACAGCTCCGGAAGACCGAGGGCGGCGTGGACCGTACCGCCGCGATCGTGCTGGACGCTTTGCGGGCACAGCCGGGCGGCGTGAGCGTAACGAAACAAGTCGACGAAACCCGTAACGAATCGGCTGATCGTAACGGAAGCGGCGGCGCCGATGAGCACTGCCCGATATGTCACGCGCTGGTGCCGCAGACCGGGATCGGCCGCCGCGCCAGGTACTGCTCGGCGGCGTGCCGTCAGAAGGCGCATCGGCGGCGCGTCGCCACCGCGGGATAGTGCCCAGATGGCGCATATGTGTCAGATGTGCCATATCGGTCGCCGACCCCGCCGTAGACCGACGCCGCCCGCGGGCCGACGGAAGGGGATCGGCCCCGCAGCCGTCGGCGCCGCCGAGCTGGGCACCGCGGTTGCTTCGCCTCCTCGCGGGTGAGGGGGTACGCCTGGCGCACCTATGGGACGCCCGCCTTGTTCGGAAGCCGCGGTCGACCTGATGCTGCCGGGCTCCTCAGAGCAGGTCGCTGACGTCGTCCGGCACGTCGACGGCGTACTTGCGCAAGATATCCATCGAGATCACTTCCAGAGCGTTCTCGTGCGTGGCGGCCAGCACGACAGGCGCGGCGACGCCGTCCTCGTGCGCGTGCAGCCACCGCACAGCTACGACACACCACCGGTCGCCTGGTTGCAAGCCCGGAAAGTTGTTCTCCGGCCGCGGCGTGCTGAGATCGTTGCCGATGGACGCCTGATGCTCCAGAAACTCTGCCGTGACGACGGTGCACACGGTATGGCTGCCGAGATCCTCCGGACCGGTGCTGCAGCAGCCGTCCCGGTAGAAGCCGGTGAGAGGATCGGTGCCGCACTCTTCCAGCGGCCCCCCAAGCACGTTTCGATCAGTCACGTCGCCGATCCTATTGTCACTTCGCGAGAAGTTCCGCAGGACAAGAAATCTCGGGGGCTGTGTCGGTGCTCGAGCGGTCGCGCCGTTGGCCCGGCGTGTCCGGCGTTTGCCGAGCTCACGCCCTCGCCGTCGGGACCGCCGCTGGTACTTCCGACGGGCACGGCGGCCGAGCCGGCGATGTCCTTCTGCAAGGATGGTCCGTGTGAGTCCCCAAGCTTGGATCCTGATTGCCGCGGTCGCCGCCCTGCTGTTCGTGGTGCTTGTCGCCGGTTTCGTCCGGTACAAGCGCGGCCGCGTGTCGCTGACCCGGCCGACGCAGGACAAGGAGGTAACCGACCGGTCCGGTGGTTACACGGCGTCCGGCGGATTCAGCTTCAGCCGCGGCGGCACGGCGACCACGACCGAGCCGGCGCCGGTCGAACGCACCGACACCGACGGGCAGCCGCACGTCGGTGACGACGCGGCGATCCCGCGCGACGCGCCCAGACGCGGCATTACCAATGTGCCACTTCCGGAAGCGGACGTCGCCGAGGCGTCCACTGCCCCGGGCGACACCTCCGACGGGTCCGCGACGGCACCCCCAGCGCCCGATACCGCAGCGGATGCTCCCACCGCCGGTACGGCCGCGCCCACGACGACCGACAGCGCGGACACGGCCCCAGCCGAGAAGGCCGCGCTGGACGAATCGACGGCGACCACGACGGAGAGCGCGACTGTCGAGCCGGGCACGACCGCGGAGCCGGGCTTGGCCGCGGAGCCGGGCGTGGCCGCGGAGCCGGGCGTGGCTGCCGAGCCGGGTACCGACGCGGTCGAGGCCGGCACGGTCCCTGCCGCATCGGACACGAGCACCGCAGCCGACGCCACGGTGCTGCCCGCACCGGACACCCCCGCGGGCGTGGAGACCGTCGCTCCGCTCGAGGAGATCGAGCCCACCGAGGGGCGTCTGGTCCGCCTGCGCGGACGCCTGTCCCGGTCGCAGAACGCGGTCGGCAAGAGCCTGCTCGGCCTGCTCGGCGGCGGCGACCTCGACGACGACTCCTGGGAAGAGGTCGAGGACACGCTCGTGCTGGCCGACCTCGGTACCGCCAGCACTGCCGCCGTCGTCGCCCGTCTGCGCGAGGAGATGGCGGCCCGCAGCGTGCGCACCACCGACCAGGCGCGTGCGGTGCTGCGCGATGTGCTGATCGAGCAGCTGCGCCCGGAACTGGACCGGTCGGTGCGTGCGCTGCCGCACGCCGATCACCCCTCGATCCTGCTGGTCGTAGGTGTGAACGGCACCGGAAAGACCACCACCACCGGCAAACTCGCGCGGGTGCTGGTCGCCGACGGTCGCCGCGTGCTGCTCGGCGCGGCCGACACCTTCCGTGCCGCGGCCGCCGACCAGCTACAGACCTGGGGTGAGCGGGTCGGCGCGGAGACCGTTCGCGGACGCGAGGGCGCCGATCCGGCCGCCGTCGCGTTCGACGCGGTGGCCGCGGGTATCGAGGGCGGCGTCGACGCGGTGCTCATCGATACCGCGGGCAGGCTGCATACCAAGACCGGTCTGATGGACGAGCTGGGCAAGGTCAAGCGTGTCGTGCAGAAGAAGGCCGACGTCGACGAGGTGCTGCTGGTGCTGGACGCCACCGTGGGCCAGAACGGCCTCACCCAGGCGCGGGTGTTCGCCGAGGTGGTCGACATCAGCGGAGTCGTGCTCACCAAGCTGGACGGTACGGCCAAGGGTGGCATCGTCTTCCAAGTGCAGCACGAGCTGGGTGTGCCGGTGAAGCTGGTCGGCCTCGGCGAGGGCGCCGACGACCTGGCTCCGTTCGAGCCCGGCGCGTTCGTAGATGCGCTGCTGGGCTGATCGGGATCCCACCGGGCAAGGCCCGCGGCGGTACTTCGCACGAGGTTGAGCCGCGGGCTTCCTGCCTCGGCACGTGCGGGATGACCACGTCCGGCTCGATCTCGATCGAGCCGACAACCGAATGTTTGCCAGCTCCTGCTTGTCGGCAACGAATGTTCGACCTCACCGACGCGCGTCTCACGCCGTGCGGAAGCCTCCGGTGTACGCCATGAAATCTGGTAGCAACACAGCTGCGCCATCCGTTCACGTAGGCGAAACACGGCAGCTCTACGGATGAAACACCGAATGAGGACCCTTCTGTGCAGGTCCATTCGCCGGAATCGGCAGGGCCCGAGATGAGGAGGACATTAAGGTGGCATTTCCCCTTACCGGTGCACCGGACACCGGTGACACCGCCTGGATGCTGGCGAGTTCGGCACTCGTGCTGTTGATGACGCCGGGCTTGGCGTTCTTCTACGGCGGCATGGTTCGGTCGAAGAACGTGCTCAACATGATCATGATGAGCGTCAGCGCCATGGGCTTGGTCGGTGTGCTGTGGTCGCTGTACGGATACTCGACGGCATTCGGTGACAACAAGTTCGGCGTGATCGGCGATCCCTCGCAATTCTTCGGCCTCAAAGGCTTGATCGGAGGCAACTCGGTTGCCGAGGTCAAGGACGCGGCGGGCGTCGTTACCACGGAGGCAGTGAACATTCCGCTGGCAGGCACCATTCCGGCGACCGTCTTCGTCGCGTTCCAGCTGATGTTCGCCATCATCACGGTTGCCCTCATCTCGGGTGCGGTTGCCGACCGCCTGAAGTTCAGCGCGTGGCTGCTGTTCGCTGGCATCTGGTCCACGGTCGTCTACTTCCCGGTCGCGCACTGGGTGTTCGACTTCGATGTCAAGGACGCCGACGGCACTGTCGTGCACGAGGGCGGCTGGATCGCCAACAAGCTGCTCGCGGTCGACTTCGCCGGTGGTACGGCCGTGCACATCAACGCCGGTGCGGCCGGTCTGGCGCTGGTGCTGGTGCTCGGCAAGCGCAAGGGGTGGCCGACCACGCCGTTCCGTCCGCACAACCTGCCGTTCGTCATGCTCGGCGCCGGCCTGCTGTGGTTCGGCTGGTTCGGCTTCAACGCCGGTTCCGCGGTGACCTCCGGTGGCCTTGCCGGCTCGACCTTCGTTACCACCACCATCGCCACCTGTGCCGCGATGCTGGCCTGGCTGCTGGTCGAGAAGATCCGCGACGGCAAGCCCACCTCGCTCGGCGCGGCTTCGGGCGTCGTGGCCGGTCTGGTCGCCATCACCCCGTCCTGCTCTTCGGTGAACGTGGTCGGCGCGCTCGCCATCGGTGCCGTCGCGGGTGTGCTGTGCGCCCTGGCGGTCGGACTGAAGTTCAAGTTCGGCTTCGACGACTCGCTCGACGTTGTCGGTGTGCACCTGGTCGGCGGCATCGTCGGCACTGTGATGGTCGGTCTCGTCGCGGCGCCCGAGGCGGGTGCGGCCAAGACCGGTCTGTTCTACGGTGGCGGAACCGATCAGCTGTGGCGGCAGGCGGTGGGTGCCGGTGTGGTGCTTGCCTTCTCCTTCATCGCGACCCTGATCATTGCCTATATCGTGAAGTTCACCATTGGGCTGCGCGTGAGCGAAGAAGCAGAGTCGGTGGGCTTGGACGAGTCCGAGCACGCGGAAACCGCCTACGACTTCGCCGCTCTGGGTAGCACGGCACGTTCGGCCGTCAAGGAGGCATGACGAACATGAAACTGATCACCGCAATCGTCAAACCGTTTACGCTCGAGGACGTCAAGACCGGACTCGAGCAGGCGGGTGTGTTGGGCATGACCGTCAGCGAGGTCCAGGGGTACGGACGGCAGAAGGGGCACACCGAGGTTTACCGCGGT
Organism: Nocardia sp. NBC_00881; assembly: GCF_045207455.1. Lineage (NCBI taxonomy): Bacteria > Bacillati > Actinomycetota > Actinomycetes > Mycobacteriales > Nocardiaceae > Nocardia > Nocardia sp. NBC_00881. Next base: position 3,561,546 of record NZ_CP108798.1, on the reverse strand, counting down.
GCCGAATACTCGGTCGATTTCGTGCCGAAGGTCCGTGTCGAGGTCGTCGTGGACGACGCGTCCGTCGACAAGGTCGTCGAGGTGATCGTGGAAGCCTCCCGCACCGGCAAGATCGGTGACGGCAAGGTCTGGGTCTCCCCGGTGGAGTCGATCATCCGGGTCCGGACCGGCGAACGCGGTACCGACGCGCTGTAACCGATATCGAGTCGAGCGGCGGCCCCGCTCCCACCGGAGCTCCCGGTCGGGGCGGGGCCGTGCGCGTGAAATGGGCGGTGGGTTGTGGATAGTCAGTATGAGCATGACGGTGAGCCGAAGGTGACCGAAGAAGTCAACGGCAAGGTATCCAATGCCGCGGCCGATCTGGTCCGCGCACGAACCCAACTGCTCCAAGGCGGCCTGCCCCGTAATCCCCGGCTCGACGCCGAGTCCTTGCGACACGCGTTGGTCGACCTGTTCGAACTCTGGCTCACCAGCAAGGGCAGCGAACTGGGAATCGCCGCCGACAGTGGTCTCGCGGTGGTGGCAGTCGGCGGCCTCGGCCGGGGGGAGATGCTGCCGTACTCGGATCTGGATCTGGTGCTACTGCACGACGACGTCGATCCCGCCCGGGTAGCCGAGGTCGCCGACCAGCTCTGGTATCCGCTGTGGGACGCGCACATCAAGCTCGATCACAGCGTGCGGACCGTGCCGCAGGCGCTGCGGGTGGCCGCCGACGATCTCATCGCCGCCCTCGGCATGCTGGAGGCCAGGCACATCGTCGGTGACCAGGATCTGAGCAACCTGCTGCTCGGTGGGGTGCGCCGGGAATGGCGGACCGGGATCCGGACTCGGTTCGACGAGCTGATCACCCAGGCCGAGGCGAGGTGGGAGCGCAGCGGCGAGATCGCGCACCGCGCCGAGCCTGATCTGAAGAACGGACGCGGCGGCCTGCGCGACATCCAACTGCTCGACGCCTTGGCCATCGCTCAGTTGACCGATGCCATGCCCGGACTCGGTCCGGACGCGCCCGGCGGCGGCCTGAAGCAGGCCCATCGGCGTCTGCTGGACGTGCGCACGGAGCTGCATCGGGTAGCGGGGCGGTCCCGCGACCAGCTGCGCGCACAGGACGCCGACGAGATCGGCGCGGCTCTGCGCATCGGTGACCGGTTCGATCTGGCTCGCACACTGAGCGATTCCGCCCGGACCGTCAGCTATTCCGTCGACGTCGGACTGCGCACCGCGGCCAACGCCCTGCCACGCCGTGGACTGGCGCGACTTCGCCGCATGCCGGTGCGGCGTCCGCTCGATGAGGGGGTGGTCGAGCACGCGGGCGAAGTCGTGCTGGCCCGGGACGCGCGTCCACAGCGCGATCCCGGGCTTGTCCTTCGGGTGGCTGCCGCCTCGGCCCAGACCGGGCTGCCGATGTCCGCCACCACGCTGAACCGGCTCTCCGAGGACGCCCCGGAGCTTCGCGAGCCGTGGCCCAAAGACGCACTCAACGACCTGCTCGTCCTGTTGGGCGCGGGCCGGGGCGCGATCGACGCGATCGAGGCGTTGGATCGAACGGGCCTGTGGGGCAGGCTGTTTCCGGAATGGGGCGCGGTGCGTGACCTGCCGCCGCGGGACGCCCTGCACACCTGGACCGTCGATCGCCACCTCGCGGAGACGGTCGCCTACGCCAGTGTGATGAGCACCCGGGTGGCCCGCCCCGACCTGCTCGCCCTCGGCGCACTGCTGCACGATATCGGCAAGGGCCGCGCGGGCGACCACAGCGTCGTCGGCGCAGAGCTGGCTACCCACATCGGCCGGCGTCTCGGCCTGTGGCCGTCGGATGTGCGCACACTCAGCGCCGTGGTACGCCACCACCTGCTGCTGCCGGACACCGCCACCCGGCGCGATCTCTCCGACCCCGACACGGTGCAGTTCGTAGTGGACGCGCTCACGGGTGACGCGCAGCTGCTGGAGCTGCTGCACACGTTGGCCGAAGCGGATTCGCTGGCCACCGGTCCCGGGGTATGGGGCGACTGGAAGGCCTCGCTGATCGGCGAGTTGGTCCGCCGCTGCCGATTGGTCATGGCCGGTGATCGGCTGCCGACGCCGGAGCCGATCGCGCCGGAGTTGATCGCCGAGGCCGCGGCGGGCGGCGTGCATGTCGACCTGAAGCGCGGTGAGAGCAAGTACACCTACACCGTCACCGTCATCGCGCCCGACAGCGCTGGTCTGCTCTCCGATGCCGCGGGCGTGCTCGCGCTGCATTCGCTGCGGGTGCTGTCCGCCGCGCTCGGCGTCGAAGGCGATTCGGCCATCGACACCTTCATTGTCTCGCCCAAGTTCGGCGACCCGCCCGACGCCGGGCTCCTACGTCAGGAGCTGATCCGTGCGATGGCGGGGGATCTGGACGTTTCCGCGGCTTTGGCCAAACGCGAGCGCGAGGCGAGCGGCATCGGTCCGAGCCGGTACGCGCGGGCCGAGCCCAGGGTGATCTGGTCCGGTACTTCGCTGCCCGGTCAAGTGATCCTGGAGCTGCGCGCCGAGGACCGCGTCGGTTTGCTCAGCCGCCTGGCCGCGGCGCTGGCGGGCTGCGGCGCCGATGTCCGGTGGGCCAAGGTGGTCACGATGGGGTCGGCGGTGGTCGACAGTTTCTGCCTCGACATGGGCGCCGAGGACAGCCCGGTACGCCGGGAAACGATCGAGAAGGCGATTCTCGCCGTGGTTCCCAGACCTGTGCCAAAGAAGCATGAAGGCGGGGTGTCGGACCCATCGATTGGGTTTTGAGCTGCTAATTTGCTTGGTGACCGATCTGTTGCAGAAGATTTGCTGGAACTGAACTCCGGTGGGGCTGCCGAGCCCTACGATCAGAGCGTCTGGCTATCGCGAGCACGAGGGGAGCAGGTCGGTGGCAATTGAAGTCGTTTCGGCGTCGATGATGACCAGTGACGAGACCACGCATATCGCGCGATGCGTCGGCGGTGACCGCTGGGTGGTGTCCTGGCTGCCGGGTCGCACCTTGACCGGACAACAGGCCGTGAGTGCGATGACCATCGCATCGACGGTCGCTTCCTCCGCGATCCCCACCACCACAGAATGGGCCGTCCTCGACGACTTGTCCCTCGAACTGGGCCTGACCGCCCGCGAGGCGGTCTTCATGGTGGCCAAGGAGAACCACGACTACCGCAAAACCGCCAAACCACGCCGCCGGGTGCTGGATCCTTAGAACGATTACGCTGGCGACCGACATCCGCGGCCGAGTCTCGCCGACCGCGACGCGGTCGGGTTCCAGACGGCCGAACTGTGGGCGGTCCTCGCGTGACCCGACCGTTCGCGCGGCCGGGTGCGTAAGGAGAACGAGCGGTGACCGACCACCACCACCACCACTGGATGAACAGGGCCATTGATCTGGCCCGCCGGTCCCCCGCGGCCGAGGGCGCGTTCTCGGTGGGCGCGGTGATCGTCGCCGACAGTAGGGAGATCTCGACCGGCTACTCGCGCGAGACCGACCCGAAGGTCCACGCCGAGGAATCCGCACTCGACAAGCTGGGCGCGAACGATCCCCGGCTGGTCCGGGCCACGATTTACAGCACCCTGGAACCGTGCTCGGAACGCGCGACCAAGACCCGTTCGGCCTGTACCGACCGCATCCTGCAGGCGGGTATCCCGGTCGTCGTGATCGCGTGGCGTGAACCGCCGACATTCGTCGCGGACTGCGTCGGTGTGGAGAAACTGCGGCAGGCGGGCGTTACGGTGATCGAACTCCCGGAGCTGGCCGCCGCGGCAATGTCCATGAATCGCCACCTCGACCTCTCTTGAGCGTTATCTCCTGGCTGTTGTGCTCCCTTCCCACCAAGAAGGGAGCACCGCCTGCGCGATCACGTGGGTGATCCCATTACCCTGGGAGAGAATGTGACGTCCCCCGAGATCAGGAGCGCGATCGGTGTTCGAATCCCTGTCCGACCGGCTTACCGGTGCCCTCAAGGATCTGCGTGGTAAGGGGCGTCTGTCACCGGCCGACATCGACGTCACCTGTCGGGAGATCCGTCTCGCCCTGCTCGAGGCCGATGTCGCGCTGCCCGTGGTGCGCGGTTTCATCGGGCGGATCAAGGAGCGCGCCAAGGGCGCGGAGGTTTCCGGGGCGCTGAATCCGGCCCAGCAGGTCGTGAAGATCGTCAACGAGGAGCTCGTCGGCATCCTCGGCGGCGAGACCAGGCGACTGAATCTCGCCAAGAAACCGCCGACGGTGATCATGCTCGCTGGTCTGCAGGGTTCGGGTAAGACGACCCTCGCGGGCAAGCTCGCGAAATGGCTGAAGGGGCAGGGGCATCAGCCGCTGCTGGTCGCCTGCGACCTGCAGCGTCCGGGCGCCGTCACCCAGCTGCAGGTGGTCGGCGAACGCGCGGGCGTGCCCGTCTACGCGCCGCACCCCGGCACCTCCGTCGGTAGCGGCGAGAACCCGCTCGGCATCACGGCCGCCGATCCGGTGGACGTGGCGCGCGGCGGTATCGCGGAAGCCGGGCAGAAGCAGTACGACGTCGTCATCGTCGACACGGCGGGCCGTCTCGGTATCGACGCCGATCTCATGCGGCAGGCCGTGGGTATCCGGGACGCAGTGCGGCCGGACGAGACCTTGTTCGTGCTCGACGCCATGATCGGTCAGGACGCGGTCACCACCGCCGAGGCGTTCCGCGACGGCGTCGGCTTCACCGGTGTCGTGCTCACCAAGCTCGACGGCGACGCCCGCGGTGGTGCCGCGCTGAGCGTCCGTGAGGTCACCGGCGTCCCGATCCTGTTCGCCTCGACCGGTGAGAAGCTCGAGGACTTCGACGTCTTCCACCCGGACCGTATGGCCAGCCGGATACTCGGCATGGGTGACGTGCTCACCCTGATCGAGCAGGCCGAGCAGGTGTACGACGCGCAGCAGGCCGAGGAGGCCGCCCGCAAGATCGGCAGCGGCGAGCTCACCCTCGAAGACTTCCTCGACCAGATGCTGGCCATCCGCAAGATGGGCCCGATCGGCAACCTCTTGGGCATGCTGCCCGGTGCGGGCCAGATGAAGGATGTGCTCGCCCAAGTCGACGACAAGCAGCTCGACCGCGTGCAGGCGATCATCCGCGGCATGACCCCGTCCGAACGCGACAACCCCAAGATCATCAACGCATCTCGTCGGCTGCGCATCGCCAACGGCTCCGGTGTCCAGGTCTCCGAGGTCAACCAGCTCGTCGACCGTTTCTTCGAGGCCAAGAAGATGATGGCCATGATGGGCCGCCAGATGGGGCTGCCCGGCTCCCGTCGCGGCAACACCAAGAAGGGCAAGAAGGGGAAGAAGGGCGGCCGTGGCCCGACGCCCCCGAAGGTGCGCGGTGGGTTCCCCGGGATGGGCGGCATGCCTGGCATGCCTGGCATGCCTGGCATGCCCGGACTGCCCGCCGGTATGCCCGACATCTCCGATATGCCCGCCGGTCTCGACCAGCTACCGCCGGGCCTGGAGGGCTTCGACCTCTCCAAACTGAAGTTCCCGAAGAAGTAGACCGCGTCTGCGATGCCACCGGGGCACGGTATCGGCGCGGATAGCTGTCACGGTGCATCGACAGTAGGTTGGTGGCAGCCGACGATGTCCGGGAGGTTGCTGTGCATCTGCGAGGTGTGATCCTGCCTGGTGACGAGGTGCGCGATCTGTGGGTGCGCGACGGGCTGGTGTCCTTCGAACCTGTGCCGGGCGCCGAAACACTCTGTGACGTTGGGTGGATCGTGCCCGGCTTGGTCGACGCGCACTGCCATGTCGGTATCCGATACGGCGGGGGGGACGAGGACCGCGAGGGCGCCATCGCGCAGGCCGAGACCGAACGTGCGGCCGGTGCACTGCTGCTGCGCGACGCGGGCTCGCCGATCGACACCCGGTTCATCGACGACCACGACGAGCTGCCGCGGATCATCCGGGCGGGCCGCCATATCGCTCGTCCCAAACGCTACATCCGTGAGCTGGGCATCGAACTCGACGACGAGCGCGATTTGCCGGAGATCGTCGCTGAGCAAGCCCGCTTCGGCGACGGCTGGGTGAAGATCGTCGGCGACTGGATCGACCGCTCCGTCGGCGACCTGCGCCCGTTGTGGAGCGACGCGATCCTGAAGGAGGCGATCGGCGCCGCGCACGCCAACGGTGCCCGCGTCACCGCGCATGTCTTCGGAGAGGACGCGCTGCCCGGTTTGATCGACGCCGGAATCGACTGCCTGGAACACGGCACCGGCCTCACCGACGAGACAATCGAGATGATGGTCGAGCACGGCACCGCACTGGTGCCCACCCTGGTCAACATCGACACCTTCCCCGAAATCGCCGACAGCGCGGGCAAATTCCCCCTCTACGCCGCCCACATGCGCGATCTGCATCGCAGGGTGCGCGGTACCGTCGCCGCCGCGCACGACGCGGGCGTGCCGATCTTCGCGGGCACCGACGCGGGCGGCTCCATCCGCCACGGGCGCATCGCCGACGAGATCGCCGCGCTCGGCGCCGCGGGTCTGTCCCCGCGCGATGCGCTCGGCGCTGCCTCCTGGAATGCCCGCGGCTGGCTCGGCAGGCCGAGCATCGAGCACGGCGCGCCCGCGGATTTCGTTGTTTACCGGGAGGACCCGTGCGCTCACCCGGAGGCGCTCACCACCCCGTACGCCGTCGTTCTGCGCGGGCGGGTGTTCGGCAAGCGCGGTCCCGTCACCGGCCACCGCTGAAACTTCGGTCAGAGCAGCTCACTCGCGTATTTCCGAACGGCGCGTAAGGTCGGATTCGTGACCATTCGCCTCGGTTATCAGATGCCCAACTTCAGCTACGGCCGATCGGTGCGAGAGCTGTTTCCCACAGTCGTCGCGCAGGCCAGGGAGGCCGAAGCCGCCGGCTTCGACACAGCCTTCGTGATGGACCACTTCTATCAACTGCCCGGGATCGGCACGCCGGACGAGCCGATGCTCGAGGCCTACACGGCGCTCGCCGGCCTGGCCGCGTCGACCGAACGAATCCAGTTGTCGGCGTTGGTAACCGGCAACACCTACCGCAATCCGGCCCTGCTCGCCAAGACCGTGACCACCCTGGACGTGGTCAGCGGCGGCCGCGCGGTGCTCGGCATCGGCGCGGGCTGGTTCGAGCTCGAGCACCAGTCCTATGGGTTCGACTTCGGCACTTTCACCGACCGCTTCGAACGCCTCGACGAGGCGTTGCAGATCATCCAGCCGATGCTGCGCGGGCAGCGCCCCAGTTTCGATGGCAGGTGGTACCACACCGAGAACGCGATGAACGAGCCCCGCCTGCGCGACGACCTGTCGATCCTGCTCGGCGGCAGTGGCGAGAAGAAGACCTTCGGTTTGGCCGCCCGCTTCGCCGATCACCTCAACATCATCTGCAACGCCTCCGAGCTTCCACGCAAGGTCGCGGCCCTGCACGAGCGCTGCACCGAGGTCGGTCGCGACCCGAAGACGCTGGAGACCAGCTACCTGTGTTTCCTGATGATCGACGAGGACGGTGACCGCGTCCGTAAGCAGCAGCAGGATTACCTGAGCGGCATGGGCATCGACCTATCGGCGCTGTCGGAGGAGGAGCGCAAGCAGAGCCCCGCCGACCGTCAGTTCGTCGGCACGCCGGACGAGGTTGCCGAGCAGCTGCGAACCCGCGTCCTCGACCACGGCATCGACGGCTTGATCGTCAACATGGTCTTCAATGGACACGAGCCCGGCGCGGTCGAACTCGCCGGGCGCACCCTTGCGCCGCTGGTGAGCTGACCGTCGGGGCAGACCGCGAAGGTCCGTTCGCAGCCACACGAAAGGGCCATCCAGGGGCGAGGGGCCGCGATTTCTGGCGAGACCGGCCCGTCTGGCACAATGGACCACCGTCCTTCCGGACAAGTGTCAGCCCGTCTCCGGTTACGTACCGCGCGGCGGTCACACACTCCAAGCGCAAAACCGGGCTCGCAGACCGTGCGGGTCGCTGAATCGCGCCGTGACCAACCAACGAAAGGCAGATCAGCAGTGGCTGTTCGCATCAAACTCACCCGCATGGGCAAGATCCGCAACCCGCAGTACCGTGTCGTCGTCGCGGACGCCCGCACCCGCCGGGACGGCCGGGCCATCGAGTCCATCGGCAAGTACCACCCGAAGGAAGAGCCGTCGCTCATCGAGATCAATTCCGAGCGCGCTCAGTACTGGCTGGGTGTCGGCGCGCAGCCGACCGAGCCGGTCCTCCAGCTGCTGAAGATCACCGGTGACTGGCAGAAGTTCAAGGGCATCGACGGCGCCGAGGGCACCCTGAAGGTCAAGGCGGCCAAGCCGTCCAAGCTGGACCTGTTCAACGCCGCGCTGGCCGCCGCCGATAGTGAGCCGGTCGCCGAGGCCGTCACCCCGAAGAAGAAGGCCAAGAAGGACGAGGCCGCCGAGACCGAGGCCGCCGAGTAATGAGCGAGCGCAGCGAGCGAACGTCAGACGCGGCCGCCCCGGCGGTCATGACGGAGCCGAGCGCAAGCGAGGCGGAGTCATGACCGCCGTCGTCGCCGATGCTGTCGAACACCTGATTCGCGGGATCGTCGCGAATCCCGATGACGTCCGTGTCGAATTGATCACCGGCCGCCGAGGGCGCACCGTCGAGGTGCATGTGCACCCCGAAGACCTGGGCAAGGTGATCGGCCGTGGCGGACGCACCGCAAAGGCGCTGCGCACCCTCGTCGCCGGTATCGGCGGCCGGGGCATCCGGGTCGACGTGGTCGACACCGACCAGTAGTGGAACTCGTCGTAGGGCGGGTCGCCAAGTCGCACGGCGTGCGTGGCGAGCTTGTCGTCGAGGTACGCACCGACGAGCCCGATGCGCGTTTCGCGCCCGGTTCCACGCTGCGCGGTCGGCTGGCGCGATCCGGGGAAGTCCGCGATTTCACCGTGGAGTCGGCCCGAGCGCACTCGGGCCGGCTTCTCGTGTTTCTCGCCGGCGTCGCCGACCGCGCGGCGGCTGACGCGCTACGCGGCATGCTGTTCCTGGTCGACAGCGCGGATCTTCCGCCGTCCGACGATCCGGAGGAATACTACGATTACGAGCTGGAAGGGCTGGAAGTCCAGCTCACCGACGGCACCGTGGTCGGTTCGGTGCGCGAGGTGCTGCACTCCGCGGCGGGTGAACTACTGTCGGTGCGCGCCGCCGACGACGGCCGGGAGATCCTGATCCCGTTCGTCACGGCCATCGTGCCGACGGTGTCGCTCGCGGACCGCCTCGTCGTCATCGATCCGCCAGAGGGTCTGCTCGACCCGGAATGAGGCGGTGTGAGACTTGATCGCCCAGCTCTCACCGGGCCGACGGTCGGCTCCCGCGGTGACAGGAGGCGCGATGAGACACAATCGCGCAGCGCTCATCGACGCCGACCGGGTGCGGGTGTCCCGCAGGACACAGGAGGCGCGATGAGACACAATCGCGCAGCGCTCATCGACGCCGACCGGGTGCGGGTGTCCCGCAGGACACAGGAGGCGCGATGAGACACAATCGCGCAGCGCTCATCGACGCCGACCGGGTGCGGGTGTCCCGCAGGACACAGGAGGCAGGCATGAAGCTCGATGTCGTCACGATCTTTCCGGAGTACCTCGAGCCTTTGCGTACGGCGCTGCTGGGCAAGGCGATCGACAAGGGGCTGATCTCACTCGCGGTGCACGACCTGCGCCGCTGGACCCATGACGTGCACAAATCGGTCGACGACTCCCCGTACGGAGGCGGACCCGGCATGGTCATGAAGCCGGCCGTGTGGGGGGCGGCTCTCGACGAGGTCTGCCCGGACGAAGCGCTGCTGGTCGTCCCCACGCCAGCGGGTGTGCCGTTCACCCAGGCCACCGCGCGTCGCTGGTCCGCCGAATCACACCTGGTCTTCGCTTGCGGCCGCTACGAAGGGATCGACCAGCGAGTCTTCGACGACGCGGCCCGCCGGGTCCAGGTGGAAGAGGTCAGCATCGGCGACTACGTGCTGATCGGCGGCGAGGCGGCGGTGCTCGTGATGACCGAGGCCGTGGTCCGGCTGCTGCCCGGAGTGCTCGGCAATCAGCAGTCCCACCAAGAGGATTCGTTCTCCGATGGCCTGCTCGAAGGCCCGAGCTACACCCGCCCGGTCTCGTGGCGCGGCCTGGAGGTTCCGCCGGTCCTGCTCTCCGGCGACCACGCGAAGGTGGCCACATGGCGCCGCGAGCAATCCCTCACCCGTACCCGCGAACGCCGCCCGGACCTGCTCCCGGACCAAGACACGACGTCCGGAGGGTAGATCCCGGCGGCGCGACCAGATCTCCCCTCTCTGCTGGTCAAGGTAGAAGTCCGTGGCGACGGGCCGCCACGACCGCCTCATGGCGGGAGTGCGCGTCGAGCTTGACCATCGCGTTTCGCAAGTAACTCTTGACGGTCTCCGGCCCGAGCGAGAGACGTTGTGCCGCTTCCTGGTTCGTGCATCCGAGCGCGACCTGGGACAGCACGTCGAGTTCGCGGCGGGACAGTTTCGGGCTGTCCGGGGCCGGTTCGCCGACCAGGACGCGGGCGAGTCGTTCGCAGACCGCGTGCAGGCGCCCCCGCAATCGGTCGTCCTCGGCGGAGCTCGCCACGCCACGGAGTTCGGCGTGGATGTCGCGGAGTTCCTCGGTGACCGCGGGTGCCGTCCCGGCCGACGGGGTGGTCAGCTCCAGCAGCCGCAAGCGTCGATCGACCTCGTCGCGGAGGGTGATCTCGGTGGCCAGGCGCCGACCGGCCCGGACGACGAGGTCCGCGGTGCGATCGCCCAACGGACTGGCACCCCTGGTCGCGGCGTAGAGCACCATGCGGGATCGACTGTCCACGACCACCGGGACAGCGAGTACGGAGCGGATGCCCTCGCCGGCGACCGGGCCGTCGTAGTGGTGGGTGATCGAGGAGGCGTTGCGATAATCCGCGACCGAGGCGGGACGCCCCGAATCCATCACGCGCCCGCCCAGGCCCGACGTACGCAACACGGACAATCCGCGCAGCCCGTTGGTCATCGTGCCGACGAATTCCGACAGCACCAGCGCATCACCATGCACTTCGCCGCCGAACACCACCGGCACTCCGGCCTCGCTCGCCACCCAGCGGATCTCGGCACGCAACGCGTCGCCGTCGCGGGGACGCAGCAGTGCGGTGTGGGTCAACGGGACTCACCCCTTTTCGGGGGTAGTGGCGAACTCGATGTGACCCACATCCTAATCGCACACCCGGGTTGTGCCGGATCACGGAAAGAGGAGACGCGAGATGGGCACCGATCTGAAGCTGCGGGTGCGCGACCTGCTGGATTGTTACGACCGGAGCGACGCGGCGGCGGCGGATCTACTGTGCGATCGGCACGCAGCGGACCGGGTCGCCTTCACCATCGTCGAGGCCGACCTGTCCTCGGCCGACCTCACCTACGGTGAGCTGCGCGAACGCTCGGCCCGGTTCGCCGCCGCACTCGGCGAGCTCGGCGTGCGCCGGGGCGACCGGGTGGCCACGCTGATGGCGAAGTCGGCGGACTTGGTCGTCGCGCTGCTCGGCATCTGGCGCCGTGGTGCCGTGCACGTCCCGCTGTTCACCGCGTTCGCACCGCCCGCCATCGCCTTGCGGCTTTCAGCTGCCGGCGCCTCGATCGTCATCGCCGACACCGACCAGGCGCCGAAGCTGGCCCCCGGCCCGGATCTGCCCGCCGACCCGCCGTGGCGGCTGATCGTTTCCGGCGCGGATGCCCCGGAGGGCGCACTGCGCATGGCCGACCTGCTCGACACCTCTTCGGCCACCCACCCGGACGCCACGCCCGTCGCGATCGGCGGTGACGGACTGCTCGTCCAGCTCTTCACCAGCGGCACCACCGGCACGCCGAAAGGTGTTCCGATTCCGCTGCGTGCGCTCGCGTCCTTTCACGCGTACCAGGAGTTCGCGCTCGATGTCCGGGCCGACGACGTGTTCTGGAACGCCGCAGACCCGGGCTGGGCCTACGGCCTCTACTACGCCATCCTCGGCCCGCTGGCCACCGGTATCCGCAGCGTCCTGCTGCACGCGGGCTTCTCCGCCGCGCTGACCTGGCAGGTACTGGAGAAGTTCGGAGTCACCAATTTCGCTGCCGCTCCGACGGTGTACCGCGCGCTGCGCGCCGCCGCCACCACGTTGCCGCCGGTGCACTCGAAGCTGCGCCGCGCGTCGTCGGCGGGCGAGCCGCTGACACCCGAGGTCGTCGCTTGGTCGGCGGAGTACCTGGGCGTCGCGGTGCGCGACCACTACGGCCAGACCGAGCACGGCATGGTCGTCTGCAACGCCTGGCACGAAGCACTCGACACCGGCGCGCCCACGGGCTCGATGGGCCGTTCACTGCCGGGCTGGTCCTGCGCGGTGCTCGCCGACGACGCCGATACCATCGCCTCCACCGGTGAGCTGGGCCGGGTCGCGATCGACACGCAGCACAGCCCGCTGCTGTGGTTCCTCGGCTACCTCGACGCGCCGGAACGCACCGCACAGCGCTACACCGCCGACGGCCGCTGGTATCTGACCGGTGATGCAGGCTCGCAGGACGCGGACGGCTTCTTCCGCTTCTCCGCCCGCGACGACGATGTGATCATCATGGCGGGTTATCGCATCGGCCCGTTCGAGGTGGAGAGCGTGCTCGTGCTGCACGAGCAGGTGGCCGAGGCGGCCGTGGTCGGCATGCCGGACGAGCTGCGCGGTGAGGTGCTGGAGGCGTTCGTGGTGCTGCGCGACGGAACCGCGGGGGGCGCCGATGTGGAAGCCGAACTGCAAGGCCTGGTAAAGGAGAAGTTCGCCGCGCACGCCTACCCGCGCAAGGTCCACTTCGTGCCCAACCTGCCGAAGACGCCCAGCGGCAAGGTACAGCGGTTCCTACTGCGGCAGGGGAGAGTCGAGTGATGTCGCTGCCGAGCTACTCTTCCGGCATCTCGGATACTCCGCTGCTCGGTGACACCATAGGCGGCAATCTCGATCGCACGGTCGCTGCGTTCCGGAGCGAGAAGTGCTGGTGGACAGTCCGGCTGGGCGCCGATGGACCTACGGTGAACTCGGCGTCGCGATCGACGCCCTGGCCTGCGGCCTGGCCGCGAAGGGCATCGGCAAGGCGGATCGGGTCGGCATCTGGGCCGAACTGCGCGGAATGTTCCTCGTGCAGTACGCGACGGCGAAGATCGGCGCGATCCTGGTCAACATCAACCCGGTCAGCGATCCTCGCGTCATCGGGCAAGCACACGTCGCATTCGGCAAGCGACCACTGATTTCCCGAGCAACATCGGTAACTCATCGGGTGCGCCCCAGAAGCCAGCCGGTCACGGCACCGCCGGCCCGCAGCGGAATGTTTGCTGTACCCACGACTGGCAAGAGAGGCGCAGAGGCGGAGGAGCGGTAGTGTCTCGGGCGTGACGACAGCGCCCGAGACCGCCAGTGCAGTGTCGAACCCCGCCCTGCTCCCTCCCTCGTCCGACTCGCCTCCTCCCGCGACGCTCCGCGTCGAAACCGCGAGCACAGCCAGTGTGAACCATCGCATCGCCGACGAGCTGGCGGTACGCGAGACCCAGGTGCGTGCCGCCGTCGAGCTGCTCGACGGCGGCTCGACCGTGCCGTTCATCGCGCGGTACCGGAAAGAGGTCACCGGCGGTCTCGACGACGCGCAGCTGCGCCTGCTCGATGAGCGCCTGCATTATCTTCGTGAACTCGACGAGCGCAGGGCCGCCATCCTCGAATCGATCCGCGGCCAAGGCAAACTCGATGACGCGCTGCACCAGCAGATCATGCTGGCCGAGACCAAGGCCCGGCTCGAGGACATCTATCTGCCGTACAAGCCGAAGCGTCGCACCAAGGCTCAAATCGCGCGCGAGGCGGGGCACGAGCCGGTGGCCGACGCTCTGATCAACGACCCGGCCACCGATCCGGCGCAGTACACCACCGAGCAGCTGGATGGCGCGCGCGCGATCCTGGTCGAGCGTTTCGCCGAGGACGCCGACCTGGTCGGCGAGCTGCGTGAGCTGATGTGGAACCGCGGCCAGGTCACCTCGACCGTGCGCGCGGGCAAGGAGGAGGTGGGTGCGAAGTTCGCCGACTACTTCGAGTTCAGCGAGCCGTTCACCAAGCTGCCCTCGCACCGCATCCTCGCATTGCTGCGCGGTGAGAAAGAGGAGGTGCTCACCCTGCACCTCGAGCCGGAGACCGAGGAGCCCGAGCCGGGTGAACGCACCGTCTATGAAGGCCGCATCGCGGTACGCTTCGGCATCGCCGACAAGAGCCGCCCTGCCGACTCCTGGCTGCTGGACACTGTGCGCTGGGCTTGGCGCACGAAACTCCAAGTGAGTCTTGGCATCGACACCAGGATGCGGTTGCGGCAGGCGGCGGAGAAGGACGCGGTCGACGTGTTCGCCGCGAACCTGCGCGACCTGCTGCTCGCCGCACCCGCGGGCACCCGCACGACCATGGGCCTCGATCCCGGCTACCGCACGGGTGTGAAGGTCGCGGTGGTCGACGCCACCGGCAAGGTGGTCGCCACCGAGGTGATCTACCCGCACAAACCGCAGGGCCAGACCGAGAAGTCGCTCGCGGTGCTCGGCGCGCTGGTCGCCAGGTTCGGTGTCGAGCTCATCGCCATCGGAAACGGCACCGCCTCGCGTGAAACGGATGCCCTTGCCATCGAACTGATCTCCCGCATTCCGGAGAACAAGCCGACCAAGATCGTGGTGTCCGAGGCGGGCGCCTCGGTGTACTCCGCCTCGGCCTACGCCTCACAGGAGCTGCCCGACCTGGACGTGTCCCTGCGCGGTGCGGTGTCGATCGCACGGCGCCTGCAGGACCCGCTGGCCGAGCTGGTGAAGATCGACCCGAAGTCCATCGGTGTCGGCCAGTACCAGCACGACGTGTCCGAGACCCTGCTGGCCCGCTCGCTGGGCGCGGTGGTCGAGGACGCGGTGAACGCGGTCGGCGTCGACGTGAACACAGCCTCGGTGCCGCTGCTGTCCCGGGTGTCCGGCATCGGCGGTTCGGTGGCGGAGAGCATTGTGGCGCACCGGGATCAGAACGGACCCTTCCACAGCCGGACCGCGCTGCTGGACGTGCCCCGCCTCGGTCCCAAGGCGTTCGAGCAGTGCGCGGGCTTCCTGCGCATCCGCGGCGGTGACGACCCGCTGGACACCTCCGCGGTGCACCCCGAGGCGTATCCGGTGGTGCGGCGCATCCTCGAGTCGACCGGCCGCGGCGTCGCGGAGGTCATCGGCAACACCACCGTGCTGCGCTCGTTGCGCGCCGGCGACTTCACCGACGAACGCTTCGGTGTTCCCACCGTCACCGATATCATCGCCGAGCTGGAGAAGCCGGGCCGCGACCCGCGTCCGGAATTCAAGACCGCTGAGTTCGCCGCCGGCGTGGAGAAGGTCGCCGACCTGAAGCCGGGCATGGTGCTCGAGGGTGTGGTCACGAACGTGGCCGCGTTCGGTGCGTTCGTCGACGTCGGCGTGCACCAGGACGGGCTCGTGCACGTCTCCGCGATGTCGCACAACTTCGTGAAGGACCCGCGCGAGGTGGTCAAGTCCGGCGACGTGGTCAAGGTGAAGGTGCTCGAGGTCGATGTCGCGCGGCAGCGAATCGGCCTGACGCTGCGCTTGGACGACGAGCCCGGCGCGCCCGCGAAGGGCGGCGACAACCGTCAGCGCGGCCAGGGCGGCCGCCCCGCCGGCGGCGAGCCGCGGCAGCGGCAGAATGGTCAGAACAAGCAGCAAGGCCAAGATCGCAATCAGGGGCAGGGACGCGGCGGCAATCAGCGTCGTAGCGCTCCCGCGCCGAGCGGTGCGATGGCGGACGCGCTGCGTAGGGCAGGTTTCGGCCAGTAGTCGGTGATCGGGAGGAAGTAGGCGGCCATGCGACGGTGGCTCGATGAGGATGTGATCGACCAAGGCCGGCTGCCCCTGCTGTGCTTGCTCCTCGGGTTCATCGTCGGCTTCCTGGTCATCCGCCTCAGCGTGCGGCTGATCCGCGCGCGGGTGCGCTGGTGGCCGGGGAACCTGCGGGCGGGTGACACCCACATCCACCACATGGTGTTCGGGGTGATCCTGGTGCTGGCGTCCGGCATCGGCATGGTCACCGTGTACCAGAGTGCGAACACGGCCACGGCCGGGTTGCTGGCCGCCGCCTTCGGCGTCGGTGCCGCGCTGGTCCTCGACGAGTTCGCGCTGATCTTCTACCTGCGCGACGTGTACTGGGAGAAACAGGGGCGCACCTCAGTGGACGCGGTGTTCGTCGCGCTCGCGGTGACGGGGTTGCTGTTGCTGGGTTTTCACCCGCTCTGGCTGCTGGATATCAATGACTTCCGGCACGATGCCGGCATCGAGGCTCGGACCTTCGTCGTCGTGTTCGCGGTGGTGAACTTGGCGCTGGCCGCCATCGTCATCGTCAAGGGCAAGATCTGGACCGGCCTGTTCGGCATGTTCTTCCTGCCGCTGCTGTTCGTCGGCGCACTGCGACTGAGCCGTCCCGGCGCACCGTGGGCGCGCTGGCGCTACACCGACCGCAGACGCCTGATGTACCGGTCCATCGTCCGGGAACGCCGCTACCGCCGTCCGGTGATCCGCGCCAAGATCTTCGTGCAGGACATGATCGCGGGAAAACCGGACGTCGAGCACGTCCGCACGGCCGCGGAGGCGGAGCTCGCCCGGACGGTGGTGTCCGCGCCACCGGCTCCACACCATCACCACCACTCGCTCTGGCACGCCGACCACGGCACGCTCAACTCGTCGTCCGCACCGCACACGCAGGACGCGGTGTCCGGTGACCCGAACCGCTGACCGGCCTGGTACGACCGAGCACGAACGACTCGCCGCACGCGAAGCGCTGGGCGTAGACGTAGGTGAGCCCGACCTCGCTGGGCCGATTTTTCCGTCCCTGTGCCGATCTGGCACAATGAGCAGGCTGCCCTGGGTTTTTCGTCCCGGCGCACCCCTTAATCGGAGCATGAACCGGCCGAGCACACCCAGTGCCGCCAGGTTCCTCTGTTCGCGCGAAACCAGAAGGATGGAAATGAACACCCTTGACTTCGTCGACGAGAAGTCGCTGCGCAGCGACGTCCCCGACTTCCGACCGGGCGACACGCTGAATGTGCACGTGAAGGTCATCGAAGGCTCGAAGGAGCGCATCCAGGTCTTCAAGGGCGTCGTGATCCGCCGCCAGGGTGGTGGCATCCGCGAGACCTTCACGGTCCGTAAGGTGTCGTTCGGTGTCGGCGTGGAGCGCACCTTCCCGGTGCACAGCCCGAACATCGACCACATCGATGTCGTGACCCGCGGTGACGTCCGCCGTGCCAAGCTGTACTACCTGCGCGACCTGCGCGGCAAGGCCGCCAAGATCAAAGAAAAGCGCTGAGCTAGCTCTTCGGCACAACAGATCTTCTTTAGCCCGGCACCGGACCTCTGTCAGGATGCCGGGCTAATCTGTTCGGCGTGGCAGACGAAAGTGGGTCGGTATCGGTGTCCGAATCGGGCGAAGCGGGGGCGGGGGGACGCCGCACCAAGCGGCGAGTGAAGAAGAAGCAGCGGCCGTTCTGGCAGGAGTTGCCGATCCTCGTCGTGATCGCCGCGGTGATCGCCGCGCTGATGGTCACCTTCGTCGGCAGGCCGTACGTGATTCCGTCGGAGTCGATGGAAACCACCCTGCACGGGTGCGCCGGATGCACCGGTGACCGCATCTACGTGCAGAAACTGAGCTACTACTGGGGCGATCCGAAGCCTGGTGACGTGGTCGTGTTCGTCGGCCCGTCCTCGTGGAACAACCTCTACAAGTCGATCCGCTCGGACAACCCGGCCATCCGCGGCGTGCAGAACTTCTTCTCCTTCTTCGGCCTGGTGCCGCCGGACGAGAACGATCTGGTCAAGCGTGTGATCGCGGTCGGAGGCCAGACCGTGCAGTGCTGTGACGCACAGGGGCGGGTCATGGTCGACGGCAAGCCGCTGGACGAGCCGTACGCCCGCTACATCTACCCGTACGTGCCGGGCCAGCCCTACAGCTCCGGCGGCGGGCGCGAGTTCAAGCCCGTGAAGGTACCCGAGGGACATCTGTGGGTGATGGGCGACAACCGCAACCAGTCCGCCGACTCCCGCGCCCACATCACCGACGAACTGCAGGGCACCGTCCCCGTCGACAACGTCCGGGGCAAGGCAGTGTTCAAGATCTGGCCGCCCGGCCGGATCGGACCGGTGCGCTCGCAGGATCCCCAGACGAATTGATCCGCCCGCGTGCGCAGCATAATTGGACGGTGGGGCAAGTTCGAGTGCCGATAGGTAACGGGTGGCCGCCGCGCGTGGTGATGCGCAGGGCAGGTGGCTTGCGCACGCTGGAGGCGGCATTGATTCGCAGCGGTCTGGGGCCCGTCGCAGGAGTGGACGAGGCGGGCCGTGGCCCCTGCGCGGGACCGCTGGTGGTGGCCGCGTGCCTGCTCGCCCCGAAGGCTTATGACAAGCTGGCCGGGCTCGACGACTCCAAGAAGCTCACCGAGGCCACCCGCGAGGAGTTGTACCCGGTGATTACGCGGCTGGCGCTGGCCTACGAGGTCGTTGTCGTCCCAGCCTGGGAGATCGACTCGATCGGCATCCACGTCGCCAATATCGAGGGCATGCGCCGCGCCGTCGCCGGGCTCGGCAGGCCGCCAGGCTACGTGCTCACCGACGGGTTCCGGGTGCCCGGCCTCCCGGTGCCCTCGCTGCCGGTGATCGGCGGCGACGCGACAGCGGCCTGTATCGCAGCGGCCAGCATCCTGGCGAAGGTCACCAGGGACCGCATAATGGTCGATCTCGACGCGCGGATGCCCGGCTACGGGTTCGCGGTGCACAAGGGGTACAACACGCCCGAGCATATCGCCGCGCTGAACCGCCTCGGACCGTGCAGCGAGCACCGCCGGTCCTGGCGCAACGTACGCGAGGCAGCGGGGTTGCGGCCGGTCGCGGCGGCCGCCGTCGACGCCGATGCGGTGCTCGCGGGTGGCCTCGACGAGGCGCTGTCCGAGGAGTTCCAGAACGGGCGTACGGGTAGCCGAGTGGCTACCGACGCCGCCCATGCGAGATGATGTCAACACACGACGCAGTGCGGCGAGAAGGAGGACGTCCCACCCGATGAGTGCCGAGGACCTCGAGAAGTACGAAACCGAGATGGAACTCTCGCTGTATCGCGAGTACAAAGACATCGTCGGTCAGTTTTCGTACGTGGTGGAGACCGAGCGCCGCTTCTACCTGGCCAATACCGTCGAGCTGCGGCCACAGAACGCGGACGGCGAGGTGTATTTCGAGGTGCGGATGAGCGACGCGTGGGTGTGGGACATGTATCGGCCGGCGCGCTTCGTCAAGCACGTCCGGGTGATCACCTTCAAGGACGTCAACATCGAGGAGCTGGAGAAGCCGGACCTGCGGCTGCCGGAGTGACGATCGATAGTTCCGCACAGGCGGGCAGTTATCAACAGGTTTTGTGTTTACACAGGTCGGCGCCCCTGACCTGATTTCTTTCCGGAGCAGTCTGGCGGGGTGACAGACAAACAGATGCTCGGTGCGCATGGGGAAGAGTTGGCGGCAGAGTTTCTCCGCGCCGCGGGGATGGAGATCGTCGCCAGAAACTGGCGGTGCCGGTACGGCGAGCTGGATCTGATCGTACGCGACCGGGACGTGACCGCGTTCGTGGAAGTAAAGACCCGTTCCGGCCTCGGCTTCGGTACCCCGGCCGAGTCGGTCACCTTCACCAAGCGGCAGCGCATTCGACGGCTCGCCTTGCTGTGGCTGGCGGAGCAGGACGGTCCCTGGCGGCGTATCCGGTTCGACGTGGTATCCGTGCTGGTGACGCGCGGGCACCAGCCGGTGATCGACCACCTGGAAGCGGTGTTCTGAATGGCACTCGGTCGGGCGCATTCCGTCGCGGTCGCCGGCGTCGACGGCCTGCTGGTCGAGATCGAGGCCGACATCGGGCAGGGTCTGCCATCCGTACACCTGGTTGGTCTGCCGGACACCGCATTGCAAGAATCCCGCGACCGGGTGCGCTCCGCGGTGGCGAACTCGGGAGAGAAGTGGCCGGACGGCAGGGTGATCCTCGCACTCTCTCCGGCCACCTTGCCGAAGATCGGCAGCGTGTACGACTTGGCGCTGGCGGTCGCGGTGCTCGACGCGTCCGGCGCCGTCCCCGCCGAGCGGCTCGCGAAGACGGTGCTACTCGGCGAACTCGCGCTGGACGGACGGGTGCGGCGAGTGCGTGGCATTCTTCCTGCCGTGATCGCTGCGCGGCGGGCGGGCTGGTCGGCCGTCGTGGTCCCGGAACCGGCCATGGCCGAGGCCGGGCTGGTCGCCGGCATAGAGGTCTTCGGGGCGAGCAGTCTGCGTGCGGTGGTGGCCTGGCTGCGCGGTGAAGCGATGCTCGCCGAACCGAACGGCGCCCCGCCCGACACCGTTCGTCATGGCGGCGACCTCAGCGAGGTGGTGGGGCAAGACGAGGCGCGCTGGGCGCTGGAGGTGGCCGCGGCGGGCGGGCACCACCTGTTGCTGACCGGCCCGCCCGGAATCGGAAAAACCATGTTGGCACAACGCCTTCCCGGCCTGTTGCCGCCGCTCACGGAGACCGAGGCGCTGGAGGTGACCGCGATCCATTCGATGGCGGGCATGCTCTCCGGCGAGCATCCGCTGGTCACGGGGCCACCGTTCGTCGCTCCGCACCACTCGACGTCGGTGACCGCGATGATCGGCGGTGGTTCGGGGACCGCCCGTCCCGGCGCGGTGAGCCGAGCCCACCGAGGTGTGCTGTTCCTCGACGAATGCGCCGAGATCGGCACGAAGGTGCTCGAGGCCATGCGAACACCGTTGGAGGAAGGGGAAGTACGGATCGCTCGGCGCGACGGCGTGGCGCGGTACCCGGCCCGATTCCAGCTCGTGCTCGCCGCGAATCCGTGCCCGTGCGCCCCTGCCCGCGAGGTCGACTGCATCTGCGCGCCGCTCGCTCGCCGCCGCTACCTCGGCAAGCTGTCCGGCCCGCTGATGGACCGGATCGACATCTGGGTGCAGATGCACGGGCAGTCCGGTGCCGCGTTCAGCACCGACGAGGCCGAGAGCAGCGAGGTGGTCCGCGGCAGGGTAGCGGTCGCCCGCCGCGCCGCCGCCGAGCGCTGGCACGATTACGGATGGCTCACGAACGCCGAAGTCCCGGGCCATATCCTGCGTCAACGATTCCGCCTGCCGCGGGAATCGCTCGTTCCGGTCGAGGGTGCCTTGCGTCTCGGTCGGATGTCCGCTCGTGGCGCCGACCGCGCGATCCGTGTCGCGTGGACCATCTGCGACCTGCGTGGCGGTGAGCGTCCGTCTGCGCAGGATGTGCTGGCGGCATTGAACTTCCGACAGCGGGGTGCGCAATGAGTGCGGCACCGTTGGATGGGAAGCGCACTGCGGTTGACGCGACGGCCGGAGGGATTCGAATGTCGGGAGGCTGTTCTCGCCCGGCCTCTGGCGAAGCGGATGCGCGGAGGTTGGCGTGGGTGTATCTGTCGCGGGTGGTGCAGGGGCCGTCTGCGCCGCTGTCGGCGTTGATCGAGTCGGCCGGGGTGGTCGAGGCGGCACGCGCCGTGCGGGAGTGTGCGTTGCCCGAGTCGTTGCGCGGGCCGACGGCGCAGCGGCGTGAGATCGATGTCGCGGCGCGGGATCTGGAGTCGATCGAGCGTATCGGTGGACGAGTGGTCACGCCGGACGACCCGGAGTGGCCGGCGTGGCGCATGCTCGGTCTCGGGCAGCTCGAACCGGGCCGGGATCGTGACGGGGCCGTGCCGCTCGTGCTGTGGGCGCGGGGCCCACGCTCACTGTTGGAGTCGAGCGACCATGCTCTGGCGGTGGTGGGCGCGCGGTGCAGCACCGGCTACGGCAACCGGGTCACTGGGGAAATCGCGGGCGATCTCGCCGCGCAGGGCTGGACCATCGTGTCGGGGGCGGCCTTCGGAATCGACAGCATGGCACATCGGGCGGCGCTCGCGGTCGATGGCTCGACGATTGCGGTGCTGGCGTGCGGCATCGACCGTCCCTACCCGGCCCAGCACGAGCGGCTTCTGGCTGATATCGCGGAGTCCGGCCTGGTGGTCAGCGAGTATCCGCCCGGGGTCACCGCGCACAAGCATCAATTCCTGGCTCGCAACCGGCTGATCGCAGCCCTCGCCGACGGCGTGCTGGTCGTCGAGGCGGGCCTGCGCAGCGGCGCCCGCAACACCGTCAAATGGGCACGCCGACTGAGCCGCCCGGCTTTGGCAGTGCCCGGCCCGGTCACTTCCGTCGCCTCCGTGGGCTGTCACCGCATGATTCGCGATGGTGAAGCCCTCCTGGTCACCTGCGCCGAGGAGGTCGTCGACGAGGCGGGTCCGCTCCGACTACCTCTCCCCGGTGCTGCGGGGCCGACCGACAACCCGGAGGCCGGTCTCACCGGCGATGAGGCCCTGGTCTTCGCCGCACTTCCCGGGGTGGGCTCTCGGGTGCCGCTCGAGCTGGCCCAGCAGTGCGGGTTGCCTCTTCCCGCAGTCCGTGCAGCCCTGCCCGCCCTCGAACTGGCGGGCCTGGTCACCGTCGACGAAAGCGGTTGGCGCCGAGCGGGGCACCGGAGATGACTTGCAATTCGGCGTGGTGGCTTGCCAAATCGGGGTGGTCGTCGGGACGGTGGAGAGATGGAGCAACTGCCCGACGATTTGGAAGCCCTCGTGGTGGAGTACGGCAGACATCTGCGACTCGGGCAGAATCGCTCGGAGCATACGGCGCGGGCGTATCTGGGGGATGCGCGGTCGCTGCTGGGCCACTTGTATACGCGGTCGGCGGATTCAGCGATTCGCGAACTCGATTTGCAGCTGCTGCGTTCGTGGTTGGCGCAGCAGGCTGCGGCGGGTGCGGCGCGGACGACGATGGCGCGGCGGGCCTCCTCGGCGCGCACCTTTACCGCCTGGCTCACCCGGACCGGGCGATTGTCCGTCGATCCAGGCCTGCGACTGGGTTCGCCGAAAGCCCACCGCGTTCTTCCCGCCGTACTCGGTCGCCAGCAGGCCATCGGCGCCATGAAGGCCGCGGAATCCGGTGCTGCCCAGCATGATCCGATGGCACTGCGGGATCGCTTGATCGTCGAGCTGCTGTACGCAACCGGTATCCGGGTCAGCGAGCTGTGCGGGCTGGATATCGATGACGTCGACCGCGAGCGACACGTGGTCCGGGTGCTCGGCAAGGGCAACAAGGAGCGATCGGCGCCGTTCGGCCTACCTGCCGACGAGGCTGTCGGAAACTGGCTTCAGCACGGGCGTCCCGCCTTCGTCACCGCCGAGTCCGGCCGCGCGCTCTTACTCGGCCGTCGCGGCAGGCGCCTTGATCAGCGTCAGGCAAGAACCGTTGTGCACGAGGTGCTCTCGGCCATCCCGGGCGCTCCCGACATGGGCCCGCACGGCCTGCGTCACACCGCCGCGACCCACCTGCTCGAGGGGGGCGCCGACCTCCGCGTAGTCCAAGAACTCCTCGGCCACGCCAGCATGGCCACCACCCAGCTGTACACCCACGTCTCCATCGAGCGCCTCAAGAAGGTGCACGACCAAGCCCACCCCCGCGCCTGACGCGGCAGTACCACTCGCATGGGATTTTACCGAGGCAGCGAAACGGTCCCGGTGAATCGGTGCTCGTCAAGAATTCTGCTATCAAACTGGAACATCGATTTCCGCTGTGCCCGCCATGTCCAGCACGTCTGGCGGCATTTCCCCGCTACCGCCGATTCCGATGTGCCCGACCACCGCCCCGCTCTGCTCGGCGACGAGGGCCGCGATGAGCTTCGACGGGGCCAACCAGGCCACGGGGTCCGCGGGCCACTGTGCCGGGTACCCGTCGACTTCGTGTACCTTCCGCAAAACCATGGCACATCCGTCGAGGTCGGCGGTTGTTCGTGGTCGGATGGTCACCCTCATCCGTTCATCGTGGCCCGTTGCCGGCTCATTTACCCATTCACGATCGCGCTGTGTTCCGGTTGTTCTGACGGGTCCGCAGCGGCCTCCCGGCGCCGAGAAGGCCCGCTCGCGCACCGAAGTAGTCGATTTCTCGTGTGATCTTCGCCGGGAAGGCGCACCCTGAGAGATACGATTCAGTTCCCGCAGTTCACGACGTACTCCGATGTGGAAAGAAAAGCGATGGCTACGTCAATCGGATCACAGACTCTGCATCGCGGACTGTACTCCTTGGCAGGCCAGCCCGCGTGGCAGCAGTCAGCCGCTGGTTCCACGCTGGCCCAGCAGATCGGCCATGGAACGTGGCGCGAGATTCCACTCGATCATGACGTGCCCAGTGTGACGATCGGGCGGTCGGGTGCCGCCGACATAATCGTGACCGCCGACGCGACGGCTTCGCGTCTGCACGCCATCGTCGAGCGGGTGTGCGACTGCTGGGTCATTGTCGACGACGGGCTGTCGAAGAATGGGACCTTCGTCAACGGCGAACGCGTCGGCGGGCGGCGTAAACTCCGCTCCGGCGATACGATTCGGGTCGGGCAATCGGTGTTCATTTTCCGGGACGACCACCCCTCCGAGGATGAAATAACGATCAGCCAGGCCCCCCTCCCTACCCGGAATTCGCTGACCGACGCCCAATATTCGATTCTCGAGGCGCTTTGTCGGCCGTACGACGCTCGGACGCCATACTCCTACCCCGCGTCGAACTGCCAGATTGCCCATGATCTGTGCCTGAGCGTCTCCACCGTCAAGACGCATATGCGAGCGTTGTTCCAAATATTTCAGGTGGAAGCTTTGCCACCGAACCAAAAGCGCGTATTTCTGGTCGAACGCGCCCTCCAAAGCGGCGTCATTGCCGATCACGAGCGGTAGGACTCCATTCGGTCCGTCGCAGCGGCGCCAGGCAAACTCTCCTCGGCCGGCGCGGTGACCACCTAGATCGGGTGGAAATCCGCTCCGACACCACCGCGCGCGGTGGCGTCGTTGACGATGGTGATTATGTTCGCGCCGACCTGCGGCCCGAGGCACGGCACGGTCAAGTATGCATTGACCATGCCGACGAGCGTTGTTCCCACCACGACCGGCCCGCCGGAATCCCCCGGAAGCACACAGGCCTGCGTCCAGGTCCAGGTGTCGGACGGGAACAATTCGCCGTAGGCCAGCCCGCAGGTCCGGCCTGTGGTCCGACCTTCTTTGCAGGCGATGTCCGGGAACCGCGCAGGCGCGCCCAATCCGGTAATGATGGTGTCGCCTACACGGTTCACGGGCATGACTTTGTCCGGATCGAACACGATCATGGCGTAGTCCATGTCCTTGTTGGTGTAGGCGAAGGTGCCGACGACGCCGGTGTCAGGATTGGCATCGGCAACGACCGTGGCCCCCGTTTCACCACAATGAGCTGCGGTGAGCCCGACGAGCCGACCTCCGGCGTCGTGCCCGATCGTGGTGAGCGTGCAGATGCCCTGGTCGTTGACAATGATGCCGGAGCCGCCGCCCAAGACGGAGGGGCTAGACGCGTGCGCGGCACCTACTTGAGCCCCCAATACCGCTGCGGCTACTGTGAGTGTGGCGGCCGCCTCCGCGATTTTCCTGAACATGTCCGATCCGATCGGTTGAATTCCAACTGGTCTGTGCGGCACGGAAATGTTTGCGCGTTTCCCGACCCGGCTCCTCGGTGAGGACGGCGATACAGGGCCAGGCGACTAGTGGCGTGGAGCCCGGTTGCGGTTGTTTCGGTACAGACGACACTGCCACAGTCACGACGCGATCTGAAGTGTGACGCGTGGTGTCTTCATCAGTGTCGCGCCGCCGTGTGGCACACCACCTTTTCTACTCAAAGTGTGCGAGGCCAGCCCTCAGCCGTGAGTCGGAATTACACAGACCTCGGGTTGGTGTCGGGCCATTCTTTGCTCTGTCGAGGGCAGCGGCGGATCGTGGTCGGATTGTCACGCGCATCCGTTCACCGTGACCCGCCGCCGCGTCGATTCACCCGTTCGCGATCGCGGTCGTTACTGGTTGCTCGGTCGACGAAGGCCGACGGGTGCGCAGCAGTACCGCACCGAGCAGCGCCGCGGCGATGCTGAAGCCCGCGCTGATCCATGCGCCGGTGGACATGGCGGCGGTGAAGGCATCCTTGGCGGGTTCGACATAGCCGAGCTGGAAGGCGGCGCCGATGGATTCGCGCGCCGCGTCGGGGGCGTCCTCGGGCATGTTGGAGGTGAATACGCCGGCGAGCACACTGCCGAGGATCGCGATGCTGATCGCCATGCCGACTTGCTGCAGCGTGTCGTTCATCGCGGAGCCGACGCCCGCGTGTTCGAGTGGGATGGCGCTCATGATCGCGGCGTACGCGGCCGGACCCGCCAGGCCGCCGCCCACACCCATGACCAGCATGCTGATCAGCACCCACAGGTACCCGCTGCCCATGGCGAGTATGGCGAAGGCCGCGCTCATGACGAGCAGTCCGGAGACGATGAGTGTCTTGTTGCTGAGCGCCTTGCCGAGTGTTGCGCCGAGCCCGTTGCAGACGGCTGCGGCCACAGCGTACGGCAGCAGCGCCAAACCCGCCTTCATCGGACCGTAGCCGAGCACGAACTGCAGGTACTGAGTGAGCATCAGCATGATCGCGCCCATGCCGAACACCATCAGCAGCAGGGTGAAGCAGGTGCCGGTGAAGTCGCGGCTGCGGAACACCGCCAGCGGCAGCATCGGATGCTCCGACCGGCGCTCCCATCCGAGGAACGCGATAGCCGTCGCGGCCGCCAGCACGATCATGCCGATGTTCCATTCACGCTCAATGATCACGTAGACCGTCGAGCCGAGCGCCACGATGGACAGTCCGACTCCGACGGGGTCTACTGGCCGCTGTTCACCGGTGGTCTCCGGCATCAGCACCGAGGCCGCGATGATGGCGAGCACCGCGACCGGGATGTTGAGCAGGAACACCGAACCCCACCAGTAGTGCTGTAGCAGAAAGCCACCCAGCGTGGGCCCGGCGACGATGCCGACCATCGAGACGGTGGACCACGCGGCCATCGCCGTACGCCGCTCGTCCTCGGCGAAGGTGGTCATCAGGATCGACAGGGTCGAGGGCATCAGCAGCGACCCGCCGACACCCATCGCGGCGCGGGCGGCGACGATCTGCCACGGTTCGGTCGCCAGCACGGCGGCCAGGGATGCCACGCCGAACACGGCTAGGCCCGTGATCAGCATCCGTCGCCGGCCGAAGCGGTCGGACAGGCTGCCCGCGGTGAGCAGGAGTCCGGCGAAGACCAGTACGTAGGCGTCCAGGATCCACTGGATGTCCGACGGAGTGGCGTCCAGTTCCCGAATCAGCGAGGGGATCGCGAGATTGAGCACAGTGCTGTCGATCATCAGCACCAGCAAGGACAGACAGAGGACCCCCAGAATCCACCAGCGGCGAGGGTCTCGTACAACGTTCGATTCCACTCGCACAGCGTACGAGAAACTCGAACGATGTGCGAGTGAATATAAGATCGACATGTGACCAAGCAGTTCGCCTCGGTATGGACCAGGGAACCTCGCCAGCCCAAAGCCTCCGGGCTGCGTCGCGAGCAGATCATCGCCGCGGCGGTCGAGATTCTCGACGCCGAGGGTCTGGAGTCGCTGAGCATGCGCAAACTCGGCGCGAAGCTCGGCGCGGGCGCGACCAGCCTGTACTGGTACGTCGCGAACAAGGAGGAGTTGCTGGAGCTGGTGCTCGACGAGTTCTGGGGCATGGTGCAGACGCCGGAGCCGGAGCAGGCGTCCTGGCGGGAGCTGCTGACCACCTTCGCCTACAGCCTCCGTGCGACGATCAGGGCGCACCCGTGGATGGCGTCGCTGGTCGGGCAGTTGCCTAGCATGGGCCCGAACTCGTTGCGGCTCAGCGACCGGCTGCGCCGCGCGTTCGTCCGGGCGGGTTTTCAGGGCGTGGATATCTACCTTGCGAGTGGAACAGTGATGTCGTTCGTACTCGGTCAGGTGATTCCCGAGACCGCATGGGAGAAGGCGTACAGCGGCTCCGACATCGACCTCGACAGCATGAGGCGGGCTATGGAGGGACTCGCGGTCGACTATCCCGAGATGCTCGAAGACTATCGAGCGACGGCGCCGATCGACCCCGAAGCCGGCAGGGCCATGGCCTTCGACTTCGGTCTGCTCTGCGTCATGGACGGTCTCGAGGCGCGTCTGCGCAACGCGCAGGGATTCGGATAGGTGGTCGCCCACCGTTCGTGCCCAGCGGCGATAGCGCGAAGGGGCTGCCGAGCAGTCCTGATCACGCGGTCCTGAATTGTAACGAGTTCTCCCCGGATGATCAGCCAGCGGAGAAGGGTATTGCCATCGATGTACTGATACTTGTTCTATATTGATTCGGCGGACTCGGCTCCGCATGTCAACTCGGCGTTCAGTAGCGCCGGTGCGCGGAAAGGCGTCCATGTGAGCACGCACACCGTCCTCGGCCGGGAAGTGCGGATGCCTGTGCGCATCCGGCTAGCCCACGCATTCATGGCCACCTATGCGGTGCCTGCCGCGGCGGCGCAACAGCTCGTCGACTACTCCGGTCTGCGCCTCCTGCGGCTGCCGGGCGGGCGGGCGATGTGCACGCTGGTGTTCGTCGACTATGTCGACGGCGACCTCGGCCCTTACAACGAGTTCGGCGTCTCGTTCATGGTCCGCCACCACACGGCGGGAGGCGGTACCGGACTCGGTGACCTCGCGGCACTGGCGAACGGGAAGGCGGGCGTGCTCATCCATCGGCTCCCGGTCGACGGCGACTTCACTCTCGCCGCAGGCCGTGGCATTTGGGGATTCCCCAAGGAACTCGCCGACTTCGTTGTCGACCACGGCGAAGGAACCCGCAGCGGAACACTGCACCAGAACGGGCAGCTCATCGCGGACCTGACTGTCCGGCCCGGACTTCCGACCCCGAGCAGGCGCAACACCGCGTCCTCGTTCGACGCCTACTCACACATCGAGGGCGTCACCCGATGCACCCGATGGCAGATGCAGCCCTCCGGCTTGCGAACTCGCTTCGGCGGCGCGGATCTCACTCTCGGCGATCACGTCATCGCGGAGGAATTACGCGCGATCGGCTTGCCGCGGCGCGCGGTGATGGCGTCGGCCGTCTCGCGGCTGGCGATGACATTCGAGGACGCGACCGTGGTCTGAACGCCGCGCTCGACCTCGCATCACCACCAGGTCACGGTTGCGTGAGAGCCGTGGACGACCCCCGTTGCTCTGGTTAAGCTGACGTAGCTGATCGTTTGCCAATGCAGCGGAACAAGCTCGGCGATGGAGAGGTGTCCGTGACCTTAGACCTGCTCCGCGCCGTGTACCAGTGTCGTGGCCTGGGCCGACACGCGATTTGCTGCCCAACCCGGTGTGAATCGACGAATCCCGTGGCCAGGAGTCGTCGCCGAGTCCGTGCGAACACTCGGCACCTCGTGATCGGAGCCGGGGCGGCGTGACGCTCCCGAATCCCGATGCCGAATCGGAAGAGGGCGAAGAGGAACTCGACTATCGCTTCACCCTCGCGAACGAGCGCACCTTCCTGGCCTGGATGCGCACCTCGCTGGGTCTGCTCGCGGGCGGCGTCGCGGTGCACACGCTGGTGCAGCCCTTCCGGATGGCCGGAATCCGGCGTGCGATCGCGTTGAGCAGTCTGGTGCTCGCGGTGATCGTCGCGATAGGCGCGTACGTGCATTGGCGCAGGGTCGGTGTGGCCATGCGGCGTGGCAGTCCGTTGCCGGACACGGTTCTGGTGCCGATCCTGTCTGCGGGCATCGCGATCGTGTCGCTGCTGGCGTGTGTGGCGGTGCTGCTGCGATGAACAGCCCTGGTCTGTCCGCCGAACGCACCGCGCTGGCGTGGCGGCGGACCGCGGTGGCGGTGACGGTCGTCGGCGCACTGTTCCTCAACCATGCCGTCAACAGTGGATGGCGGCCGGCCGCGATCGCGCCCGTCGGCGCGGCGATCGCGAGTGCGGTGCTGGCCGGAGTGTCCTACCTACGCAACCGCGGCTTGCGCACGGGCCGCTACAGCTGCAGTAGCCGGATCGTTGCCGTGACAGCTGTGGCGGTGGTCGCCATCGCGGTCGTTGCGGCCGCGATCGGTTTCACGGATCCGCTGCCCTGACGGGCACAGCGCGGTTGGTCGACACGACAGGAGGATTCTCAATGAGCACAGCAAGCGAGCCGAGTGAGTTCATCGTCACGGCGCAGCAGCGTGCGGCCGCCGCGCTGCCTTTCACCGACGACGCCGATCTGGCCGATGCCGAACGTGGGTTCATCGCCGCGCTGCAACCCGGCGTGGTCACTTCAGAGGACAGAACCGTCGTATGGGACAACGACTGCTATGCCTTCCTGTCCGAGCCCTGCCCGGCGTCGGTCCATCCGAGCCTCTGGCGGCAGTCCGGGTTGGTAATGCGGCAGGGACTGTTCCAAGTCACCGAGGGGATCTACCAGATCCGTGGCCTGGACTTGTCCAACATGACCTTGATCGAGGGGAAAACCGGTGTCGTCGTGATCGACCCCCTGATTTCCGCCGAGACCGCGGCGGCGGGTCTGGCGCTCTACCGTGCGCACCGGGGAGACCGTCCGGTGACCGGCCTCATCTACACCCATTCACATGTCGACCATTTCGGTGGCGCGATAGGGGTGACCACAATCGACGATGTCAGGGCAGGCCGATGCCCGGTGCTGGCGCCCGCCGGGTTCCTGGAGCACGCGGTAGCTGAGAACATCTACGCGGGCACCGCGATGTCGCGACGGGCGGGCTACATGTACGGCGCGGTGCTGCCGCGCGGCCCGCTCGGCGCGGTGGGCGCCGGACTGGGTCCGACGACGTCGGTCGGGACGATCACGCTGATCGCCCCGACCGTCGACATCACCACGACCGGTCAGGAAGAGACGATCGACGGTATACGGATGGTCTTTCAGCTCACCCCTGGTACCGAAGCTCCTGCGGAGATGAACTTCTACTTTCCTGACCGCCGCGCGCTGTGCATGGCGGAAAACGCGACCCATACCCTGCACAACCTGATTACGCTGCGCGGCGCGCTGGTACGCGACCCGCATGTGTGGGCGAAGTACTTGACCGAGGCGATCAACCTGTTCGCTCGCGATTCCGACGTGGTGTTCGCCTCCCATCACTGGCCTACCTGGGATACCGCGCGCCTGGTGGAATTCCTTGCGCTGCAACGGGATCTATATGGGTACCTGAACGACCAGACGCTGCGGCTATTGAACCAGGGCTACGTCGGCGCCGAGATCGCCGAGATGCTCACGCTCCCACCGGCCATCGCGGACACTTGGCACGCGCGCGGGTACTACGGCTCGGTCAGTCATAACGTCAAGGCCGTCTATCAGCGCTACATGGGCTGGTTCGACGGAAACCCGGCGCACCTGTGGGAGCATCCGCCGGTCGAATCCGCCCTACGGCATGTGGAATTCATGGGCGGCGCGGACGAGGTGCTACGCAAGGCACAAACCTCCTATGACGCAGGTGACTACCGGTGGGTCGCGCAGGTGCTCAACTACCTGATTTTCGCCGAACCCGGCAACGATGCCGCGAAAGCACTGCAGGCCAGCACTTTCGAGCAGCTCGGCTACGGCGCCGAGAACGCGACCTGGCGCAACTTCTATCTCAGCGGCGCCTACGAGCTGCGCTACGGCTCGTTCGGCACGCCGACGAGAGGCGACTCGCCGACCATGCTCGCAGCGCTGACAGTCGAGCAGATCTTCGACGCCATGGCGTTGCGCGTCGATGGCCCCAAGGCGTGGGACCAGCGGGTGGTGGCGGACTGGATCCTCACCGACGAGGACCGCACACACCGGCTCGAGCTACGCAACGGACGCCTGACCCACTTCGATGTCGCCGAGAACATTAGGCTTCCGAAACCCGATGCCGTGTTCACGCTCACCAAGGGCACGTTGATCCGAGTCCTTGTGGCCGGGGAAGATTTCGGCGTCGCGGCCGCGGCGGGCGAGATCGCCATCGACGGGGATGTCACCAAGCTGGTCGAACTGGTCGGCATCTTCGACGCCCCGGACCCCGATTTCGCCATCGTCACGCCGTGACGGCCAGGCCGGTCCTCGGTGGGGCCGGATCCCGCCCGGCTCGACATCGGTGCCTCACCTTGCGGGGCCGGTCATCGCCAGTCAGGCCATTGCATGCCTGGCCCTCGCGATCGGTGCCGGCCCGAATATCCGTGGGGCCGGGCCGGCCGACCATCTGGGTAGTGCCACCGCGGAAATCCGCTCGACCTGTCACGCGCCGTTGCCTACGGCATACTCATGCCCACCGAGGGGTCGATCGACTGGCCTGCATTGCGCGAGCGGATGCGCGCCGCGTTGTCCAGCAATGAAATCCCGTGATCGCCCGGCCGTTACGGCGCTGCGCTCGGTACTCGGCGCCGTCGACAATGCTGAACTTCGTTCGTCGCGTCGGGCCGGAATCCTTGTGATCCCAGGCGATGTCGCTCGGCTTCCGTGGTCAGACAGATGTCTCCAACGCCGCGAGGTATCGGCCCGCGACGAAACGTTGGAGGAGCTTGACCGCAGGTCCACCCAGACGTGCGTACCAGGTCGCGCTGCGTGAAAACGCGATGACCAGTCCGTACACCGTGTCGTCGGCGGGGTCGTATTCGACGGCGAACAGTTCCTCGCCGGACTCCGGATGCCCGGGCAAGGTTCCGTACGCGAACCCGCGCCGGTTCGGTTCGTCGAGCAGGTACACCACCCGGCAAGGGGCGGTGATCCCGAGCAGCCCGACACCCAGCCGCACGGTGACGGTGGTGCCGGGTTCGGCGGTCGGGGTGTCGGCGTGTTGAAAGATCCTGGTGCCCTTTTGCATTCGGTAGGCAAGGATCTCCGCACCCGCGCGCTCGAACAGGCCGCGACCGCGGCCGATCGGACGGCGCAGCCGGAACCGGTGATACCCCTCCGGCAGCGCACCCCTTGTCGCGCCGACTTCCGGGTAGGTGAACGGCGGCTTGCGGGATACATGCTCCATATGCCGATCTTCGCTGCGACGGCCGCGCATGGGAAGAGCGACCACCGCCCTGCGAAGCGGATAACCCTGCCGTACGCCAACAGCGTCGCTCGATGCCCATGATCTGTTCCTCGAACTGGACATTCCCGCCAAGTCTCCGACTGAACCCGGCGAAATCGTTCGCCGACGCCTCGCGAACATCAGCGCCCCGATTCGGGCTCAGGCGGACAGGCCGGCTGGACTCTCCGACGGTCGCCCCTACCTGAAGGCACCTCAACGACCTCGAACTGCGCATGGCGATTCGGAAACGCGGTCGTTGTGGACAACCCTTACGGCCGAACCGGTTTGAGCCGCAGAGGGGTGAGGTGCAAAAGGCCCAGCGGATCCAGATATTCATGCCTGCGGCGCCCGTCGCCCTCGGCGCGTGCACCCCAGTGCAGGCACGTCGTTGCGCATCCCGGATGCCCGGCCTCCAGCGCTCCGATTCGGGTGCCGCGCGCGACCCGCCTGCCCACTGGCACTTCGGCCCGTACCGGCTCGTAAGTTGTGCGCAGCCCGCCGGCGTGATCGATGGAAACGACCGGCTTGTCGGCCACCGTTCCCGCGAACACGACAATCCCGTCACCGGCGGCGAGTACCGCCTGTCCCTCGGCTCCGGTCAGATCGACTCCGCGATGCCCTGGCAGCCAGTCCTGCGCAGGTTTGTCGAAACGTCGCAATACCGTTGGGCGCGGTTGCAGCGGCCAGCCGAATCGTCCCTCGGGGGCTGCCGCCGCGATCGGTTCCGTAGCAATAACCGCGATGAGGCCCAGCCCCAGAATCGACGAAAGGAGTCCGCGTGTCCGTACCCCGGTAGCGGGAGTCATTCGAGCCTGGGCGGGATATCTGCCGTCGAGGAGACGGCTGCGAACGGTCTGGGATCCGCGGAATCCAGCGTGCGTAGTTCGGAGCAGCCGACATCGCCGATGCTCTGGTCGGACAGTCGCATCGGCATCGGCATCGGCATCGGCGCGCGGTGCAGCAGCTCGGCGAGCGGCGGCACGCACACGGAACTCGTGCACACCCCGAGGACGGATTCTGACTGCGAGACAAGCGGCTCGGCGGCGGTCGGCGGCGCGGAGGCGACGCCGAGTACGAACAACAGTGGGATGAGCAGTGTCATCGAGGCGGAGATGGGCTTGGAGGTCATGCCTCCACCTTCGTTCGGCGACCGCGTCTCCGACACCCCGATGCACTGAATGTGGATAACCTTCTCGCTTGTGGAAATCCACTGTTCCAGCTGGTCAAAGGCTTCCGATCGGTCTGATTTAGGTCTGGGTGCCGAGAAGCCGTAGACTGGGTGAGCGGTTTGTGCCTGCACAGACCGACTTCGCGCGCCACCGTGCTTGTCACGGCGCTGTTCGACACGAACTCGACATTTCTCGAGTTCGCGGCAGCGTCTTCAGAACAGGGAATCGCCGGCTGGTCCTCACCCTCACGGTGGGGTCCGACGATTCGGTGGCGCCAGGGCAGCGGATCGCCGATTCGCTGCGTCAACCGGCAAGGAAAGAGAGATACGGGAGCTATGGCTGTCGTAACTATGAAGCAGCTGCTCGATAGCGGCGCGCACTTCGGACACCAAACGCGGCGTTGGAACCCGAAGATGAAGCGGTTCATCTTCACCGACCGCAATGGCATCTACATCATCGACCTGCAGCAGACGCTGACCTACATCGACAAGGCCTACGAGTTCGTCAAGGAGACCGTCGCCCACGGTGGCACCGTTCTCTTCGTCGGCACCAAGAAGCAGGCCCAGGAGTCGATCGCGGCCGAGGCGACTCGCGTCGGGATGCCCTATGTGAACCAGCGCTGGCTGGGTGGCATGCTCACCAACTTCTCCACCGTGCACAAGCGTCTGCAGCGCCTCAAGGAGCTCGAGGCCATGGAGCAGACCGGTGGCTTCGAGGGTCGCACCAAGAAGGAAATCCTCATGCTGACGCGTGAGATGAACAAGCTGGACCGCACCCTCGGCGGTATCCGCGACATGCAGAAGGTGCCCTCGGCCATCTGGGTCGTCGACACCAACAAGGAGCACATCGCCGTCGGCGAGGCCCGCAAGTTGAACATCCCGGTCATCGCGATCCTGGACACCAACTGCGACCCCGACCTGGTCGACTACCCGATCCCGGGCAACGACGACGCCATTCGTTCCGCGGCCCTGCTGACCAAGGTCGTCGCCTCCGCGGTGGCCGAGGGCGTGCAGGCGCGTGCGGGCCTGTCGTCGGGCGACGCCAAGCCGGAAGCGGGCGCGGGCGAGCCGCTGGCCGAATGGGAGCAGGAGCTGCTCGCGCAGGCCGCTCCGGCCCACGATGCTGTCCCCGCCGAGACCCCGGCAGAGGCCCCCGCCGAGACCCCGGCCGAGACTCCCGCCGAGACCCCGGCCGAGGCCTGAGACTCGTAACCAGCTGTTTCAGCGGTGATCACGAGCGAGTGCCATCGTGATCACCGCTGCCCAGTACTCACACTTCTCCAAAGGAGGCTCGCCTAGAATGGCGAACTACACCGCTGCCGATGTGAAGCGGCTCCGGGAGCTGACCGGCTCCGGCATGATGGACTGCAAGAACGCGCTGGCCGAGACCGACGGTGACTTCGACAAGGCCGTCGAGCTGCTGCGTATCAAGGGCGCGAAGGATGTCGGCAAGCGTGCCGAGCGCACCACCGCCGAAGGCCTCGTCGTCGCCAAGGACGGCGTCATGGTCGAGATCAACTCCGAG
This sequence comes from Nocardia sp. NBC_00881, assembly GCF_045207455.1. Classification (NCBI taxonomy): domain Bacteria; kingdom Bacillati; phylum Actinomycetota; class Actinomycetes; order Mycobacteriales; family Nocardiaceae; genus Nocardia; species Nocardia sp. NBC_00881. Next base: position 3,525,851 of record NZ_CP108798.1, on the reverse strand, counting down.
ACCGACTTCGTCGCGAAGAACGCGGAGTTCCAGCAGCTGGCCGAGCAGGTCGTGGCGGTGGCCGCGTCCGCAAAGCCCGCCGACCTGGAGTCGCTGAAGGCGCTGGACCTGGATGGCAAGACCGTTGACGAGGCCGTGCAGGCTCTCGCCGCGAAGATCGGCGAGAAGCTCGAGCTGCGCCGCGTGATCTCGCTGGACGGCCCGGTCGCCACCTACCTGCACAAGCGTGCTTCGGATCTGCCTCCCGCCGTCGGCGTGCTGGTCGAGTACACCGGTGAGGGCGCCGCCGCGGCCGAGGCCGCTCGCGCCGCCGCCATGCAGGTCGCCGCGCTCAAGGCCAAGTACGTGACCCGCGACGAGGTTCCGGCCGACATCGTGGAGAACGAGCGCCGCATTGCCGAGCAGACCGCTCGCGAGGAAGGTAAGCCCGAGGCCGCCCTGGCGAAGATCACCGAGGGGCGCGTCAACGGCTTCTTCAAGGACGTCGTGCTGCTGGAGCAGCCGTCGGTCACCGATTCGAAGAAGACGGTCAAGGCGCTGCTGGACGCGGCCGGTGTCACCGTGACCCGCTTTGCCCGCTTCGAGGTCGGCGCGAACTAACTCCGCCACACCTACAACGGGCAGGCCCCCCGTCGACCGAACGAACACCGGTTGACGGGGGGCCTTCTGCTGCCGCCCGAAGCGGATAAGGCAGGATGGGTGCCGCTCTGCGTTGCCTAGGCCACAAGCGCCTGCCATGAGCACAACTCGCCGGAAGAACGACAATCCACCGCCGAAGGAGACTCTGACCGATGACGGACCCGGGGACCGATCGCCCAGGATATCGCCGGGTGCTCCTCAAACTGGGTGGGGAGATGTTCGGCGGCGGCAAGGTCGGGCTCGACCCGGACGTCGTGCAGACGGTCGCCGAACAGATCGCCGAGGTGGTCGCCACCGGTGTCCAGGTGGCCGTGGTGATCGGCGGCGGGAACTTCTTCCGCGGCGCGGAGCTCGAGGAGCGCGGGATGGAGCGCGCTCGCTCGGACTATATGGGAATGCTCGGGACCGTGATGAACAGCCTTGCGCTGCAAGACTTTCTGCAGAAGCAGGGCATCGACACCCGAGTGCAGACCGCGATCACCATGGGGCAGGTCGCCGAGCCCTATCTCCCGCTGCGCGCCAAGCGGCACCTGGAGAAGGGGCGTGTGGTCATCTTCGGCGCGGGCATGGGGATGCCGTACTTCTCTACCGACACGACCGCCGCGCAGCGCGCCTTGGAGATCGGCGCGGATGTGGTCCTGATGGCCAAGGCGGTCGATGGCGTGTTCACCGCGGACCCGCGGGTCGACGAGACCGCGACGATGTATTCCGAGATCACCCACAAGGAGGTCATCGAGCGCGACCTCAAAGTCGCGGACGCCACTGCCTTCAGCTTGTGTATGGATAACCAGATGCCGATTCTGGTGTTCAATTTGTTGACCAAGGGCAATATCGCCCGCGCGGTCGCCGGTGCGAAGATCGGCACGTTGGTTCGGTCCTGACGCCGCTGACCGCGGATGACGACGCTGTGGAGGAAACGGTCGTGATTGAAGAAGCGCTCTTCGACGCCGAGGAGAAGATGGAGAAGGCCGTCTCGGTCGCGAAGGATGATCTCGGAATTATTCGCACCGGGCGGGCGAATCCGGGCATGTTCTCCCGGGTCGTCGTCGACTATTACGGGTCGCCTACCCCGATCACCCAGATGTCCAGCATCACGGTGCCGGAGCCGCGCATGGTCGTGATCAAGCCGTACGAGCAGGCACAGCTAGGCGCCATCGAGACCGCGATCCGTAATTCGGATCTGGGTGTCAATCCCACCAACAACGGTGACATCATTCGGATCTCGGTGCCGCAGCTGACCGAGGAGCGCCGCCGCGAGCTGGCCAAGCAGGCCAGGGGCAAGGGGGAGGACGCCAAGGTCGCCATCCGCAATGTCCGCCGCAAGACGATGGACGAACTGTCGCGCATCCAGAAAGATGGCGAAGCGGGTGAGGACGAAGTCGGACGTGCCGAAAAGGAGCTCGACAAGACCACCGCGAAGTATGTCGGCCAGATCGATGAACTGGTCAAGCATAAGGAAGCCGAACTACTCGAGGTCTGACGCTAGCGGCGGCGTGAGCGCAGGGCCCGGAGGCGGTAGCTTGCGTAACCACGAAGGGCACCGGGAATGCCGCCAATTGAACACGGCGGGTGAGCGCAGGGCCCGGAGGCGGTAGCTTGCGTAACCACGAAGGGCACCGGGGATGCCGCCAATTGAAAACAGCCGAGGGCCCGCCCGGGCGGGGATGAACGGAACGACGAGTTGAGCGACGGGACAATCGTGGCCGAGAACGCCGCCGCGACCGGTGCGGCTGAGGAGCCGACGTCGGTGAACGGTACAGCCGATGCCAGACAGGAGCATGCGAGCAATGCCGGCGCGTCCGAATCGCTGGTCAACGCCGCGGTGTCCGAGACCGGCGCCCCGGCCTCCGCTTCCCAGTCCTCCGCCCAGCCGGTGCCGAGCGGTTCACGCGCGGGCCGTAATCTGCCCGCCGCGTTGGCCGTCGGTTTGGGCCTCGGGCTCTCGCTGATCGTGATCCTGCTGTTCGTGCCGAAGGTATTCATCGGCGTCGCTGCGGCCGGTGTCGGCGTGGCGACCTGGGAGGTAGCCAAGCGGCTGCGTGAGGCCGACGTGCTGGTCCCGCGGATTCCGCTCATCCTCGGCGGCCAGGCGGTGTTCTGGCTCGGCTGGCCGTACGGTGCGAGCGGTGTCGCGGGCGCCTTCGCCGCCACCACGCTGATCTGCATGGTGTGGCGTCTGTTCGACCACGGCCTGCACACCGCTCCGCGAAACTTCTTGCGCGACACTGCTATTACCGTCTTCACGCTGGCCTGGATTCCGCTGCTCGCCTCGTTCGCCACGCTGCTGCTGCTCGAGCCGAACGGTAACTTGCGGGTGCTGACCTTCATGATTCTGGTGGTGTGCTCCGACGTCGGCGGCTACGTGGCCGGTGTGCTGTTCGGCAGGCACCCGATGGTGCCCTCGATCAGCCCGAAGAAGTCGTGGGAGGGTTTCTGCGGCTCGCTGGTGTTCAGCGTGATCGGCGGCTTGCTCACAGTGACGCTGCTGCTGGAAGCCAATTCCATGATCGGCGTTGTCCTCGGTGCCGGCCTGGTCATCGTGGCCACCTGCGGCGATCTCATCGAGTCGCAGATCAAGCGCGAACTCGGTATCAAGGACATGGGCACCTTGCTGCCAGGCCACGGCGGCATCATGGACCGCCTCGACTCCATGCTGCCCTCGGCGTTCGTCTCCTGGCTGGTGCTTTCCACCCTGCTCTGAGTCTCGTCAGGCTTTCTTGGCGACGCGCCGCAACTGCAGGATGCGCGCGCCGCCGACCAGTGCCATCACCAGCGCTCCACCGATCACCGACAGCAGCACCGCGACGCCGAGCGGGAGCGAGAAGTGCCAGAAGAACAGGCTCACCTCGACCGTCTCGAGGTTCTGCAGGATGAAGATCAGCAGAACTACCAGGATCAGCGCGCCCAGGATCAGACCGGTCCAGGTGTGGCCGGTGCGTGAGGACAGCGACTTGTTCGTCGTGGCCCGGGGAGCGGATTCAGCGACCGGCGGCACGACGGGGCGGTTGTGCGAGACGTCCGGGTCCGGGTCCGGTGTGTGTTCGGCATGGGTGGACATATGTCGATCATTGCCGACCGCTATCATGCCCGCACGCATTTTCCCAACGAATCGGGCATGTCGGGCAGGTCGAATGCGGGCGAGTGCGCGGCCGGTTCGCACGGATGGGAGAATGGACCGATTATGACCGTCTCCCTGCCCCTTGTGTTCGATGCTCCGCGCCGTGGCATGCCGCCGAGGCACCTCGCCGACCTCGATGCAGAGGGCAGGCGCGCGGCCGTCCAGGAGCTGGGCCTGCCGAAGTTTCGTGCCGATCAGATCGCCCGCCAGTACTTTGCGCGGTTGCAGGCCGATCCGGACCAGATGACGGATCTTCCCGCCGCTGTGCGGGACAAGGTCGGCGCGGCGCTGTTCCCTCCGCTGCTGAGCGTGGTCAAGCACGTGGCGTGTGATGGCGGCGAGACCCGGAAGACGTTGTGGCGGGCGGGTGATGGCACGCTACTGGAGAGCGTGCTCATGCGCTATCCCGACCGCGCGACGCTGTGCATCTCCAGCCAAGCGGGTTGCGGCATGGCCTGCCCGTTCTGCGCTACCGGACAGGGCGGGCTGAACCGGAACCTGTCGACCGCTGAGATCGTCGACCAGGTGCGGGCCGCGGCGGCCGCCCTGCGGGACGGGGAAGTGTCGGGCGGCCCCGGCCGGCTGTCCAACATCGTCTTCATGGGTATGGGGGAACCGCTGGCCAACTACAAGCGTGTGGTCGCCGCGGTGCGCCGGATTACCTCCCCCGCTCCCGACGGTCTCGGCATCTCCCAACGCAACGTGGTGGTCTCCACCGTCGGGTTGGCTCCGGCCATCCGCAAGCTGGCCGATGAGGGGCTGTCGGTCACTCTGGCGGTCTCACTGCACACCCCCGACGACGAACTGCGCGACACCCTCGTCCCGGTGAACAATCGCTGGCCGGTCGGCGAGGTTCTGGACGCGGCCCGCTACTACGCCGACAAGACCGGGCGCCGCATCTCGGTCGAGTACGCGCTTATCCGCGACATCAACGATCACCCGTGGCGCGCGGACATGCTCGGCGAGAAGCTGCACAAGGTGCTTGGTTCCAGGGTGCACGTCAACGTGATTCCGCTGAATCCGACCCCGGGCAGTAAGTGGGACGCCAGCCCCAAGCCGGTCGAGCAGGAGTTCGTCCGCCGTGTGAACGCCAAAGGTGTTCCGTGCACGGTTCGCGATACTCGCGGCCAGGAGATCGCGGCCGCCTGCGGGCAATTGGCCGCCGAAGGGTAACCGCATCATGCCCAGCAACTGCTCACACTGTGTCCGCAGTGCCTTCCTCGCCCGTCGCTGAACGGCTTGCCGCTCGAGCTCAGCGTGAGTCACCTCGCAGCTCTATGCCGTTCATTGCGTCGTTCCGAGAGCAGAACCGCCAGGTGATCGGTCGTCTTGTCGTCGAAACCGATATCGGACACTCGCTCAACCCACGGCTCCCGCGGCGTCGGATCGTCAACGCAGTGAACTCGTCCAATTGATTTCGCCCGCCGTCCGCGGCGGTCCTGCCTCGACGGACATCGCACGGCATCCGGCGCTGGAAGCCCATGCGCCGCTCGCCGCGAGCAGATGCGCTATCCGCGGTTCTTCGCCGGGCGATTGGTGGCGGCACGGCGTTCGGCTTCTTTCGCCTTGACGCGCTCGTTCTCGGCGCGGACCGCAGCGTAGTTCTCGCGTTCGCGGATCAACCACTCCGGCGGGTCGGCGAGGAGGGCGCCGATCTCGTCGGCGGTCAGCGCGTCGGAAACCTGGGCGCGGGAAAGGCCTGCGTGGGAGACGCCGAGCTTGCGGGCTACGACATCGCGGGGGAACGGGCCCGTGCGGCGTAGTTCGGTGAGCCACTCAGGCGGGTCGTTGCGCAGTTCGTCGAGCCGGGCGCGGGAAATCGACGCGTTGCGGAACTCCTCGGGCGCGGCCGGAAGGTAGATGCCGAGCTTGTTCGCCGCCGTGAGCGGCTTCATCGTCTGCGGTTTCTTGTCCGGGCTCACTGGGACAGCTTAAAGGGCGCCGCCGGGCGAAGTCCGACCGCAGCCCTACGCTGGGTCGAGCGAAGGTTGGAGGCAGCCGCGGATCCGGCGCACGAACGGTCCCGACCACGTGGTGGCATACGCTTCCATGAATGAGCTGGTTCGAGTCGATCGATGTCGTGCGCCTGCGCTGGTTCGTCGCTGTCGCGGAGGAACTGCACTTCGCGCGGGCGGCGAAGGCGCTGAACATCTCGCGCCAGAAGCTGAGTCACACGGTGATCGACCTGGAAAACGAGTTCGGGACAAAACTTTTCGTGTCCGGCGTGCAGCCGACCCAGCTGACCGACGACGGACGGGAGTTGCTGGAGCGAGCGCGGGAGATCATCGCGCGGGCCGAGTCGGCGGGCGACGACACGACTCAGGTCAAGGCTGCCCTGCGGGTGGGCTTCGTTCCCGGCGTCACCGTGTCCAAGTGGAGCCGGATCTGGGGTGAGCGGTTTCCGGATGTTCCGCTCGAGATTGTCGCGCTTCCGCAGGCCGACCAGGAGGCCGCAGTGCGCGATGGCCGCGTCGACATATGCTTCGTCCGTCTGCCGATCGATCGGTCAGGTATGAGCGCCATTCCGCTCTACCGGGAGGTGCCGGTCGTCGTGGTGCGGAAGGACCATCCGCTCTCGGTGTTCGACGAGGTGAGCATGGCTGACCTCGCGGATGAACGCCTCCAGGACACCGCGGACGTCGACGTGGTGGGCGGCGCGCTGGAACTCGTCGCCGCGGCGGGCGGGGCGGCCATCGTGCCGCATTCGCTTGCCCGCCTGCACCATCGCCGCGATCTCGTCTACCGGACGATGACCGGCGTCCCGGACACGGAGGTCGCGCTGGTCTGGCCCGCCGACCGCACGACCGACCTGGTCGAGGAATTCGTCGGTGTCGTCCGCGGCCGATCCGAGCGCAGCTCGCGCGCTCCGGCTCGTGCGAAGAACACCGAACCGCTGAAGAAGTCCCCGGCGAAGCGGACCGGCGGCCGGCAAAGCCCCGCCCAAAAGAAGCCCGCCCGGCGACGCGGGCGTTAGTCGGTCAGTCGCTCGGCCCGGACGGTGGTCGACGCCGGAACCCTTGAAGGAGTTCCGCACCGCGTCGCGCTCATTTCTGCACCCGCCCCTGGCCGGACGCGATTGCGCGTCGCCGCGCGGTTCCGCCACTGCCTCTGGCTGGCAGGACCGGATGTGTCAAACGCCTCGACCGAGCCGCGCCTACGGAGCGTCGGTCGCCGGATTCGGTTCAGATCGTGCGAATCCCCTTCGCGGGCAACAGGGCTGGACCGCGAGGGCGCGAACCCGGCCGACAGGTTCGCGCCGACCGGCGATCAGCTCCCGCAGGACCGGTTGAACTCGGCGGTCGCCGCGTCCATGTCGGTGACGTTTTCGTCGGTGAGCGCGTGGGCGTAAGCGTCGATGGCGTCCTTGTCCGCGCCTGTGGCGTCGATGGCCGCGAGCTTGGCGGTCAGGGACTGCTGCACGGCCGGGTCCAGGTTCCCCCCGGACTCGGCGATAGCCGCGTTGATAACGTCGGTGGCCGCGCTGCACGCTGCCGACTGGGCATGCGCGGGGCCTGCGGGCAGGAGCAGCAGAGAGCCGATGGCGCTCGCGGCGAGCACGGTGGCGGAGAAGGTCTTGGTCATTGCGTCCTCGGTGTCGTGGGAACAGAAACCGAGGTCCGTGCCTAGGCTGGGCGCGGACCTCGGACGACACGGTACCCGACGTAGCCGTCGGCACAGGACGAATGGAATTGTGCGAGAAGAATTTTCGTATCGCCGAACTAGCGCGGCTTGCGCCGCAGCAGCGAGTCGCGAATCAGGATTCCCGCGATCAGGACGGCGAAGCCGACGAGGAACACATCCTCGATCCTGCCCTTGTGGTTGCCGACCAGCATGGCGAGCAGGATCAGCGCGACGATCCAGCCCGCGATGCGGAAGGTGCGACGCGACTCGCCGCTCCAGCCCCAGGCGGCAGAGGGAACTTCGGCGGTGTCCACGTGAGTGACGATGCCGCGCTCGGTGTCGGCGTGTTCGAGTTCCGTGGCGGCCACGATCGCTCCTTAGCTGGTTCGGGTACCGCTGTTCCGGTACACACTCGATGAGCTACTGCCGCATATCGTGGCATACGACGGTGTGTCGTTGTCAGTCGCCCCGCGCCTGCGGAACGTGTTCTGGGCGGTAGGACAGAATGAAGGCGTGTCCGACATCGTGAGAGTTCTGGTCCTGGGCAGTACCGGCTCCATCGGTACCCAAGCGCTCGAAGTGATCGCCGCCAATCCTGACCGTTTCGAGGTGGTCGGCCTGGCCGCGCGTGGCGGCAACACCGGGCTGCTCGCCGCCCAGATCGCCGCTACCGGGACCCGCAATGTCGCCGTCGCCGATCCCACCGCCGCCCAGCGTCTGGACCTGCCTCTGGGCGGGCCTGGCGCGGTGACCGAGCTGGTGCGTCGTACCGAGGCCGACGTCGTGCTCAACGCCCTGGTCGGCTCGCTTGGGCTGGAGCCGACCCTGGCCACCCTGCAGTCGGGCACCCGACTCGCGCTGGCCAACAAGGAATCGCTGGTCGCGGGCGGTTCCCTGGTCACCCGCGCCGCGGCCCCCGGCCAGATCGTTCCGGTCGACTCGGAGCATTCCGCGCTGGCGCAGTGCCTGCGCGGTGGTCGCGCCGAGGAGGTCGACCGGCTGGTGCTCACGGCCTCCGGCGGCCCTTTCCGCGGCTGGACCACGCAGATGCTGGAATCGGTCGATCCCGCTGCGGCCAAAGCGCATCCGACCTGGTCGATGGGATTGATGAACACGCTGAACTCCGCCTCGCTGGTGAACAAAGGACTCGAGCTGATCGAGACGCACCTGCTGTTCGGCATCGCCTATGACCGCATCGACGTCACCGTGCACCCGCAGTCGATCGTGCACTCGATGGTCACCTTCACCGACGGCTCCACGCTGGCCCAAGCCAGCCCGCCGGACATGAAACTGCCCATCGCGCTGGCCCTCGCCTGGCCGGACCGGGTGCCCGGCGCAGCGGCGGCGTGCGACTTCGGCACCGCCGCCACCTGGACCTTCGAGCCGGTCGACAACGAGGTCTTCCCAGCTGTGGAGCTGGCCCGCCGGGCCGGGCAGGAGGGCGGCAGCGTGACCGCGGTGTACAACGCCGCGAACGAGGTCGCAGTGCAGGCGTTCCTCGACGGAGCGATCCGCTTCCCCGACATCGTGCGAACCGTGGCGGCCGCGGTCGAGGCGGCCGAGCAGTGGCGCCCCGAGCCGAACTCGCTCGACGAGATCATCGCCGCCGACACGTGGGCGCGCGAATTCGCCGCCGCCCGCGTACGGGCCTGAAGCAGCCCGAGTTCGGCCCGGGTGAGGTAGTGGAGACGGATCGGACTCGCGCGGCGACCACGTCCTGGCACACTGGACACGCAGGGTCGGTCGCTGTCCGGTTAGGGTGTTGATGGTGCTCGCGGCCAGGAGCGGACGCGTGCGTGCGGGATATTCGAGCTGCGCAAACGCAGGAGGGCTGTAGAGCAAATGGTGTTCGCGTTGGGATTCGTGCTGTTCGCGCTCGGCATCACGCTATCGATCGCGCTGCACGAATGTGGGCACATGTGGACCGCCCAGGCGACGGGCATGAAGGTGCGGAGGTACTTCATCGGCTTCGGGCCGAAGGTGTTCTCGTTCCGGCGCGGGGAGACCGAGTACGGACTCAAGGCGCTTCCGCTCGGCGGCTTCTGCGACATCGTCGGCATGACAGCCCTCGATGAACTGCGCCCCGAAGAACTCGACCGCGCCATGTACCGCCAGGCCACTTGGAAGCGGCTCGTGGTCATGTCCGGCGGCATCGCGATGAATTTCGTGCTCGGCTTCATCCTGGTGGTCGTGCTCGCGGTCGGCTGGGGGCTGCCGAGCTTGCAACAGCCGCCCGCCACCGCACTGGGCACCATGAGCTGCGTACCGCAGCAGAATCCGGATGGTTCGACCCAGGCGTGTACCGGCACCGGCCCGGCGCAGCGCGCCGGATTGCAGCGTGGCGACGTCGTCAAGGAAGTCAACGGCGTCAAGGTGGACACCTGGAAGGAGTTCCAGGCCGAAACCCAGAAGCAGAACGGTCCCTTCACCTACCTTGTCGAACGCGACGGCCGGACGCTCACCATTCCGGTCACCCCGGAGCGGGTCATGCGCTACCCGGAGGGCGGCGGCGCGGGCCGCGAGGTCGGCGCGGTCGGCGTCGGCTCGGAGTACTACGAGCCGGTCAAGTACAACGTCTTCGCCGCGATTCCGGCGGCGAGCGGGTTCACCGGCGAGATGTTCGTGCGCACGTTCCAGTCGCTGGCCCAGATGCCGGAGAAGGTGTCGGCGTTGTGGACGGCGGTGACCGGAGGCGAGCGCGACCCCGAGACCCCGGTCAGCGTGTACGGCGCCAGCAAGATAGGCGGCGAGACCGCGGAGCGTGGGCTGTGGGGCGTGTTCATTCTGGTGCTGGCCAGCTTGAACTTTTTCCTCGGTGCGTTCAACATTCTCCCGCTGCTTCCACTCGACGGCGGGCACATCGCCGTGGTGCTCTACGAGAAGATTCGCAACATCATCCGCGGCTGGAAGGGACTCGCGCCCGGCGCACCGGTGGACTACCTGAAGTTACTGCCGGTGACTTACGTCGCCGTGGTGATCGGCGGTGCCTACATGGTTCTCACCTTGGTGGCCGACATCGTCAATCCCATTCGCTTGTTCCCCTGAGTTTGCCCACAGGAGGTACCCTGTCGCGGGCGTCGGGGGACAGCACGTTGTCACAGGCGTCACAGGGTGGCCGTAGGTCGCACGACTAAGCTCGAAAGACGGACGGCCCGGAATAGAACGTACGAAAGTAGGCAGCCGAAGGTGACCAGCACAATCGGATTGGGTATGCCGACCGCACCCGCGGCCGTTCTCGCTCCCCGGCGTAGGACTCGCCAGCTGATGGTAGGCAATGTCGGAGTGGGCAGCGATCACCCGATCTCAGTGCAGTCGATGACCACGACCAAGACGCATGATGTGAATGCGACCCTGCAGCAGATCGCGGAGTTGACCGCGTCGGGGTGTGACATCGTGCGAGTGGCCTGCCCGCGTCAGGAGGACGCGGACGCGCTGGCGACGATCGCGCGGAAGTCCCAGATTCCGGTAATCGCCGACATTCATTTCCAGCCGCGCTACATCTTCTCGGCGATCGACGCCGGGTGTGCCGCGGTGCGCGTGAACCCGGGCAACATCAAGGAGTTCGACGGCCGGGTCAAGGAGGTCGCCAAGGCGGCGGGTGCGGCGGGGATTCCGATTCGCATCGGTGTGAACGCCGGTTCGCTGGACAAGCGGATGCTGGAGAAGTACGGAAAGGCGACGCCGGAGGCGCTGGTGGAGTCGGCGCTGTGGGAGGCGAGCCTGTTCGAGGAGCACGGGTTCGGCGACATCAAGATCTCGGTCAAGCACAACGACCCGGTGATCATGGTCGAGGCCTACCGGCAGCTGGCCGCCAAGTCCGACTACCCGCTGCACTTGGGCGTCACCGAAGCGGGTCCGGCGTTCCAAGGAACGATCAAGTCCGCGGTGGCGTTCGGCGCCCTGCTGTCGGAGGGGATCGGCGATACGATCCGAGTGTCGTTGTCGGCGCCGCCTGCCGAGGAGGTCAAGGTCGGCGGGCAGATCCTGCAGTCGCTGAATCTACGTCCGCGCAAGCTGGAGATTGTGTCGTGTCCGTCCTGTGGGCGTGCGCAGGTCGACGTGTACACGCTGGCCAACGAGGTGACCGCCGGCTTGGAGGGCATGGAGGTGCCGCTGCGGGTGGCCGTCATGGGCTGCGTCGTGAACGGACCTGGTGAGGCGCGTGAGGCCGACCTCGGTGTCGCCTCCGGCAACGGCAAGGGCCAGATCTTCGTCAAGGGGCAGGTCATCAAGACCGTCCCGGAGGCGCAGATTGTCGAGACCCTCATCGAAGAGGCGATGCGTATCGCCGAGGAGTTGGGCGAGGACGGGGCCACTGGCGAACCGGTCGTCACCGTCAGCTGAACCCCGCCTACCTGGGCCTACGACATAGCCATACCGCATCACGGCGGATCGTGGCAGGCTGTCATCGTGCGGAGTCTGCTGGAGCCGACGCGTAGGGCCAAATACGCCCCTGCGCGCCAGCTCGCGAAACGGGACCTGGCACAGGTCTTGCGTGTGCTGGATGCCGATCCGGTGGCTTCATGCATGGTCGCCGCCCGGCTACAGGAGTTCGGCCTGGACACCCGTTGTGGCCAAGGCGAACTGTGGAGCCGGGGAGGTCCCTCGGAATCGCTGTGCTTCTCGGGTGCGAACCTGGTGCCGCTGCTCGGCGACCGTGACGCGCTGCGTGCGTTCGCCGACCGGGCGGTCCGCTGGCCCCGGGTATGTTCCTCGGTGGTAGGCCGCAGGGAGCTGGCACTGCCGCTGTGGGAAATGCTGGCCGACCGCTGGGGTCCGGAACGCGAGCTGCGCGGGGAACAGCCGCTGCTCGCCCTCGCTCAGCCTCCGCTGGTCACGCCCGATTCGGAGGTCCGCCGGGTGCGCCCCGACGAACTCGACCGCTACCTTTCGGCCGCGATCGCGATGTTCATCGAGGAGGTCGGTGTCGATCCCAGAGCGGGCGACGGCGGCCGCGGCTACCGTCGGCGGATTCAGAGCCTGATCGAATCCGGCCGAGCGTGGGCGCGCTTCGAGGACGGCGAAGTCGTCTTCAAGGCCGAAGTCGGCTCGCTGTCCCGGCGCACCGGCCAGATCCAAGGGGTCTGGGTGCATCCGGAGCATCGCGGGAAGGGCTGTGGCACTACGGGCACCGCGTCGATCGCGAACGCGGTGGTCGCCTCCGGGCGCACCGCGAGTCTGTACGTGAACGACTACAACGAGATCGCTCGCCGCGCCTACAGCCGGGTCGGTTTCCGGCAGATCGCGACCTTCGCCACCATCCTGGTCGACTGAGCCCGGTGACGTTCGCCCGTCCGAATTCCAGAGTGCCGCAGACATGTGCCCGCCCGTGGCGATTACCATCGGTGCCGATGCCGACTCGGATGTTCGTCTCACTCACCGTCGTGGCGCTTGCGGTCGCCGCGGTCGGTTGCGCGAGCGAATCGCAAGGGCCCGTCCCCGCTGCCGACGCATTCGTCGCGGCCTTCGCCGGGAGTGATGTGGACGCCGCGGCCGAGTTCACCAATCTTCCGGAAAAGGCAAGTGGTGCACTGCGTTCCGCGTGGGAGAAGCTTCAGGCCGAACAGTTGACCGCGCACACCGGTCCGGCGCGCGTGAGCGGCGACACGGCCACCGTCGACTACACCTACGAGTGGCGGCTGCCCAAGAACCGGACCTGGAAATACTCCGGGCAGTTGCAGATGGGCCGCAGCGATGGACGCTGGATGGTCCGCTGGACCTCTGCCAATATCCATCCCAAACTCGGCGCCACCCAAACCTTGGCGTTGCGGTCCACTCCGGCGCCCCGTGCCAGGGTCAACGAGCAGTCCGGCAGCGACGTACTGGTTCCTGGCAAAGTGTCCCGGGTGGCCTTCACCGCGGCGGAGGCCACCGACGCCGCCGCGGTGGCCACTTCATTGGCTGCCGCGCTGAACCGCTTCGACAAGTCGCTGACGCCCGGGTCGATCCTCGCCGCGGCGAAGGCCGGCACCGGCGCCTATACCGTCGCGCTGCTCAACGAGAACGAATCCGGCCAGGTGGGCAAGGATCTCATCGGGCTGCCCGGCGTCACGCTGACCCAGCAGTGGGACCTGGTCGCCGTCGACCGTGATTTCGCACCCGACCTGCTCGCCCAGGTGCGTAAAACGGTAATCGCGGAGGTGGACGGCAAGGCAGGGTGGAGCGTGGTCACCATGAACGCCAACGGCGTCGACACCGACGTGCTCACCGAGGTGCCCGCTCAACCCGCGCCGTCATTCTCGCTGAGCATCGACCGTAACGTGCAGAACGCCGCGCAGCGCGCCGTGGAACCACGCACCGAGCAGACCATGATGGTGGTGCTGCGCCCGTCCACCGGCGCGATTCTTGCGGTCGCGCAGAACAAGGCCGCCGACCGTGAAGGCCCGATCGCGACGATTGGCCAATACCCGCCCGGTTCGGTGTTCAAGACGGTGACCGCGGCCGCCGCGATATCGAACGGCCTCGCCACCCCGGACACGGTGCTGCCGTGCCCGAGCCGGATCATCATCGGCGAGCGGACCATCCCCAACTACAACCTGTTCACCGTCGGTGACGTCCCGATGGCCAGAGCCTACGAACGCTCCTGCAACACCTCGTTCGCCAAGCTCGCCAGCGAGCTTCCTGGCTTTGCGCTGCACGATGCCGCCGCGAAGCTCGGTGTGGGGCCTCGCTATTCGGTCGTCGGACTGCCGACGGTATCCGGCTCGGTCCCACTTGCCGACGGCCTGATCCAGCGGACCGAGGACGGCATCGGCCAAGGCAAGGTGGTGGTCAGCCCATTCGGTATGGCGTTGATGGCTGCGACCGTCGCACACGGCTCCGCGCCGGTTCCCTACCTGATCGCGGGGCGTCCCACCGAGATCGACGGTGACCGCCCTGCCCTCGCGCCCGAGGTGGTCGACGGGCTGCGCGCGATGATGCGCCTGGTGGTTGCCGGTGGCACGGCCGAGCGAATCGCGGATCAGGGCGAGGTGTATGGCAAGACCGGTGAGGCCGAGGTCGAGGGTGGGTCGCATTCGTGGTTCGTCGGCTATCGCGGTGACATCGCGTTCGCGACGCTATTGGTCAAAGGCGGCAGTTCCGACAATGCCGTCGCGGTCACACGGGACATGATCGCGGCGCTGCCCGGTGGGTACTGACCCGGCCAGCTCGTCGGCCGATTCTCCCGCCGCTGGCGACGTCAGTGGGCCCGTTCGCACCGACCGTCACTCGTGTCGGTTTCGCCCCGCCGCTGGGGCGGGGCGGTGTACACGGATAACGAGGATGGACTTCGGCTAGCGCATGACGCTATGCGAGCCCCGGCCTGCCGAGGAATGCCCGCAGGTGTGGATTGACGGCGCCGGCGTCGGTGAGGCTCAGGAAATGCGCGCCGCCGTCGATGATCACCGGCGGCTCGGCGTTCGGCAGGGCCTCGGCCAGCTCGCGGGCCCGGTCGACCGGGTAGGCGGCGTCGGTCGAGCCGTGCAGGACCAGGGCAGGGCAGCGGATCTCCGGCGCGCGGTCGAGCACGCCGTCCCGCTCGACCAGTGGGGTGAGTACACGGTCGAAGTGTTCTCCGGACAGCCTCCGCCACTTGGCCTGCCACTCGGTCGAATCGTACTGGCCCAGGCAGATCGTGGCGTTGAGGTCGAGCAGTTCCTGGGTCGGACCATGCTCCCGCCAGGCGGCGGCCACCTGCCGGTAGCCGGCGGCCACCTCCGGATTCTCCGTGGTGGCCGAGGTGCCGAGCAGCGCGAGCGCGGCCACGCGGTCGGGCGCCAGTAGTGCCATCCGCATGGCGATGAACCCGCCCTGGCTCGTGCCCACCACGGCGCACCGGGGCACCTCGAGCGCGTCGAGCAGGCCGAGCGCGTCGCGGGCCACATCCCAGTAGGTAAACGGGCGGTCGGCCGGAGTACCGCCGTGGCCGCGCTCGTCCATCGCGATCAGCCGGAACGTGTCGCCGAGCGACTCCACCTGTGGGGCGAACATGTCGGCGTCCATCAGGTAGCTGTGCAGGAGCAGCACCGCGGGCCCGGTGCCGCCGTGGTCGATATAGCTCACTAGTTGGCCGTCATTGACCTTCGCCGTTGTTCGCATAGGTAATAGTGTTTCAGACCGGCGTCACTTTCAATGGCCTGTCGTCGTTTCAGATATGCGCACATGCCGAGATGCGTGCCGCGGTGGTGGATGTGAAGCCGAGCCCGGTACCAACCGGCAGCCTTGTCACCCGGCGTCGTCGAGTAGCTGGCGGGGTGCGGCCTGCCGCCATGAGTCCAGAACGATGGCTTCCAGCTCGTTTCGGTCGTCGAGAGCAGCGAGACGCACTCGGACCCACGCGTTGCCGGCTTCATGGGCGGCGACCCAGAACTTGCTCGGCTCCGCGACGACCAGTTCGTCGCGGTCGACGATGGGACAACGGACCGCCATCGAGGTTTCGGCTTCCGGGAGGGTGAGAAACAGCCTGCGCGCGACACGGAAAGTCGGCATTCCCCATGTGAACTCCTCAGATGTCTCCGGCAACGACAAGGCATAGGCGCGGACATCATCCCCAGTGACACTCATGCACTGAATCCTTCCAGGCGCCCATCTCGGATCGCAGAACGTCTGCCTGTCGTCGGCAGGCGACCTGGTGCACGTCGGATCCCGCCGCGAACTCGCTTCTTCCTCGACAGCTATCTCTCGGCGTACCAGGCTCTGCGACGAGAGCCCACGGTATCGATGCCTGCCTGGACAGGTGATAAGCAAATGTATATCATCTGCTTATGCTTACGATATTTTCATACGGCCGAATTCCTTCGAACAGACGAGTGAAGGCATGACGAGCGCCCAGCCGTTTTCGGAGGGCACTGTGCTCACGCCGTGGAAAGCCGGTCCCCGGCAAGGCCTCTCCGGATCGGTGTTTGTCAGCGTGACAGACTTCTTGGCCACCTCCGAGGAGGACGTTCAGCTCATCTACAAGATCGGGATGGAGCTGGGTCGGACCTGGCCGGTGATGCACGGCGCCGTCGGCCTGTGGCTGTGGGGCCGACCCTCCGAGTCGCGCGGCGGCTCGATCTCGGTGTGGGAAACCGAGCAGGATATGCGGCGTTTCGTGCGATGGCCGGTGCACACCGACATCATTCGGACGTGGCGCGGGCGTGTCGGTGTCGCCGCCGACTCATGGCAGGCCCCCCAGTTCGAGGAGGAGGAGGTATGGGCACGGGCTCGGAACACGATCGAGCGGCCTCATCCCCGCGCTGGATGACATCTCGTCGCTCAGTGCGCCTGCTTCGACCCCGGGAACGCGGGGACGCCGCGTGTCCATTCCGGGGAGCGCCGCAGGTGTAGGGCGGCGGCCCCGAACAGCGCGAGCGTCAGCCAGATATAGGCGTTGCGGTAGAACACCGCAAGGTTGCTGTGCGAGCCATAGTCGAGGACGGTGCCCACCGTGGAACCGAAGAAGACCAGCACGCCACCCGATGTGACCACGACCGACGCCGCCAGTCCGATCGCGGCGACGAAACCGCGGCGGCGCAATGCCAGGTCGGTCAGGTAGATCAGTAGTGGCGCGAGCCAGACCCAATGATGCACCCAACTGTACGGTGACACCGCGGTGGTGGTGAGTCCGCACAGCACCACCGCGGGTAGTTCGTGTCCGGTCAGTGAAAGACGTCGCGCCAGGAACAGGCAAGCCGTAGCGACGGCGACCGCTCCTACCAGCCAGAGCAATTGGTGACTGCCGTCTACCCCGACCGTCCGCGCGAACATGCCACGCAGTGACTCGTTCGACGGGTTCTCCGGAACGCCGACGCGAGTGGGGTCCACGAACGCGCCGCTCCAGAATGTCAGTGAATCCTTGGGAGCGGCCGCGAGGCCGATAAGTATGGTCGCGGCGAACGCACCGATCGCCGTGGCGGCGGACCGGTACCGACCGGTGACAAGAAGGTAGATGACGAAGAAGGCGGGGGTCAGTTTGATTCCGGCGGCGATCCCGGTCAGCACGCCCTTCCACCGGGAGGAGTCGGGCAGCGCCATGTCTGCCAGTACGAGTAGCAGCAGGAAGATATTGATCTGCCCGAAAGCCATGGTTTGCCGCACCGGCTCGCACCACAGCAGCAGACCGGCGATCGGCAGGCCCGCCAGTGCCAGCCGCGTATCCCGCCGGTAGCCGAGGATTGTCAATGCCGCCCAGCCCGACGCGGTCAGCATCGCGAAGTTGCCGAATGCGCCGACAAAGGTGTACAGGTCGCCTTGGAGTTCACTCAGCGGCAGGAACAGCAGCGCGGCGAACGGCGTGTACACGAATTCCCAGACGCCCCGAGTGTTGCCCAGCAGCGGGGTGTCATAGATGGAAATGCCGTCGGCCATACGACTCCCGGCGATCTGATACACGCTGAGATCCTTGAGGTGCATCATCACCTGCGGCAGGTCGAGGACCTGCTTGACGTAGTACCCACCGGCGGCCGTGCCCAGCACGAGGATCGTCCAGAATGCGACGGGTGGAATAGTGCGCTGCACTGGCGCAGTCCGTGCCGAGGACGGCACTATCACTTTCGTGATCGTCGACAACGACACGCTCACTCCCAGCGATCGGCTCCAGATTCGCGTCCTCACGCTAGTGGCACCGGCGGCAAAATTTCCAACGAGGACAGCGCGCACCGATTCGTCCGGTCCGTAGCGGCGTCGAATATCCGCGCATGCCGCTATAACGCGGCCGGTCTGAGCGATCGGTGACCGAAGTGTGACGCCCGGCTGAGTAGGGACTTTTCGAGCCGGAGCGCGGGTTGTACGGGGGGCCAATATGAGGAGGTCATGTGGCACAGGAATACAATCGGAATCCCGCGGCGGGCGCTGCCCTGTCGCCTGAGCAGTACCACGTCACCCAGGAGAACGGGACCGAGCGGCCGTTCACGGGCGAGTACTGGGACAATCACGAGCAGGGTATCTATGTGGATGTGGTGTCCGGTGAGCCGTTGTTCGCCTCGGTCGACAAATTCGACAGTGGCACAGGGTGGCCGAGTTTCACCAGGCCGATCGATGCTGGAAATGTGGTCGAGAAGCGGGACCTCAGTCATCTGATGATCCGCACCGAAGTGCGTTCGGCGCACGGTGACAGTCATCTCGGGCATGTGTTCACCGACGGGCCCCGTGCGGCGGGCGGCCTGCGGTACTGCATCAATTCGGCGGCGCTGCGGTTCATCGGCCTTGATGACCTCGAGGCGGAAGGTTATGGGCAGTACAGGACTCTCTTCACGAAGGAGAAGGCGTGACCGACACGCAGAGGGCGATTCTGGCCGGCGGATGTTTCTGGGGCATGCAGGACTTGATTCGTAAGCAGCCGGGGGTGCTGTCGACGCGGGTCGGCTACACCGGCGGGCGCAACGACCACCCCACGTATCGCAATCACCCTGGCCATGCGGAGGCCGTGGAGATCGTCTATGACCCAGCGGGGACGGACTACCGGGCGCTGCTGGAGCTCTTCTTCCAGATCCACGATCCGACAACGAAGGACCGCCAGGGCAACGACATCGGAACCAGCTATCGTTCGGCGATCTTCTACCTCGATGACGATCAGAAGCGTGTCGCGCTGGCCACCATCGTCGACGTCGAGGACTCCGGCCTGTGGCCTGGCAAGGTGGTCACCGAGGTGACCCCGGCGAGCGAGTTCTGGGAGGCCGAGCCGGAGCACCAGGACTACCTGCAGCGCTACCCCGACGGCTACACATGCCACTTTCCGCGGCCGGGTTGGAAGCTGCCGAAACGGCAGATCGCCGCGCAATAGGCCCGGTCTGCTCGTCGCGGGTTGTGCCGCCCCTGGAGGGGGTCCGCCGAGGCCGCTCGAACGGAACAGGGTGCGGCACGCACGCTCACCTGAGCTTGCGTGCGATTCCGGGCATGCCCTCGGCCCGGGACCGGCCCGACCTGATAGTCGGCTGAGAACCCCGCGAAGGCGACACTTTCGGTCTGGTCGTTCGCGTTGATACTGGTAAGACGTCCAGCGCGACCATCACGAAGGAGCTCGTCATGAGCCTCATCGGAACCCTGCTCGGGTACCTCTTGACCGCGTTCGTATTGCTGCTGATCGCCCGGCTGGTGCTGGATTGGGTGGAGGTGCTGGCGACACCTCCCCAGTGGGTGAACCGGGCCCGTCCGTTCATTCATGCCTGCACAGAGCCGGTGATCGCGCCGGTTCGGCGGGTGCTGCGACCGGTGCGAGCAGGCGGACTGTCGATTGATCTCGCGTTCACCGTGGTCTTCGTCGTTGCGCTGATCCTGCGCTCGATCGCTTTCAGCCTGTAGTTCGAAGCAGCCAGGTCGGCGGCGCCGGCTGGACGTCCGTATATGCCGCTGATCGTGGATGCACGGAATGTCGCACTCGTCGCCCCGAACCCGGCCAGTGCTCAGTCGATTGATCACCGAGGTGGGAGACCGAACTCGGTTCGTACCGCTGCCAGGAGAACATCGACCTCCGGGCCGAAGACCAGCGCCGTCGCATACAGAGTCGTCATCGCGGCGTCCCTGGCCTCGGGTTCGGCGGCGTCGACGATCGTGGGCAGAGCGAATGATGCCCGGTGAATCGGACCCAGGTCGAAGGGATTCGGCGCCGACTCGCGCGGATCGGCTCGGACGAGGGATGCGACAAGCTCGGTTCCGCCCTCGTCCACCGGCCCGAAGTCCTCGTCGTGCAGTCGGGCGGAGGCGGCCTCCATGTCGTCGAAGGGTGGTGGTAGCGGTCGGCCTTCCTGCAAGGCCGTCAAAGCGACTTGTACCCAGGGTCTTTCGGCAATCGAGGCTTTCTCGCATGCCTGGGCCGCGGACCAGCGCGCCAAACGCCGCAGATCCTGCTCGCCCATCGCGGCGATCGCCTCGGCGAGGGCACGGTCGTACCCGGACAGCTCCTCGGCGCCGGAACAATCCCGCAGTTCAGGTATCGGATCTCCGCCCCAGCGCTGTCGCTCGGCCGCAGCGGCCTGCTCCCGGAACTCGGAAATGTGCAGGTGACGAGGACCGTCCTCGTCGATGACCGTGACCCATTCGGACTCTTCGGTTTCCGCCGAAACGGAGCGTTCGGCAATCGGAACATCCTCCGGCACACCGTAACCGGGCATGCTCCACTGCACGGCCTGCAGTGGCTCACTGCCGTCATCCGGCCAGAGTCGGATCCGCCACACATCGCCGGGCTTGGTCGATCCGGGCCAGCCGTAGTTGATGAATCCGCGGCCACTGACCTCGATCAGGTATTCGCCCTCCGGAACCGGACAGTCCGCCGCACCGTCGGTGGGTGAGGACAGATACAGGCTCCCCTCGGGGCCAACGCGCAGTCGCGCCTCGCACACCTGCTGCCACTCGTCCCGATCCCACGGCGGCCGGGCACCCCACACCTGCACCGTTATCAGCATCCGGAAGTTGTTCTGGTGCGGGCTGAGCACCACCATGGCCAAGCCGTCCGATGCAAAGGGATGCGCCGCCAGCGCACGGTCGAGGAGATCGATTTCCTCATCGGGATTTCCCAAACCGCCATCGATACAGAACTGTCCATAATCCATGAACAGCTTCACTGTTTCCTCGCTGATCGGACCTGCCGCGGTGCTCATCACGCCATCCTGACACGACAGGAGGGGTTGTCTATTCCTTCGCCGCTGATGTGATGAGGTCAGCGACAGCGTTCGGAGTGGAGACGGCGACTGCGTGTGAGGCCGCGATTTCGATGGTGTGGGCGTCCGCGCGGTCTACCATGAAAGTGCCTGGATCGGGATGTTCTTGTCCTCGGTGGTGAGTAGGGCGAACGCGGGGATGGTCCGCCACGCTGCCGCGGTCGCCGGTTCCTGTAGTGCGGCGAGGGCGACCGGCCGTTGGGTCGCGGCCATCAGCTCGGCGGTCTCGGCGGGGACGTCGGCGGCGAATTGGGCGGGGAATTCTTCTTGCCGGATATAGAGTTCGGTGCCCGTACCAGCGTCGGGTAGCGGGTACTGCACCGGACGGGTGGTCGGCCCGAGCGTGGACCCGGGGTACTTCTCGGTCAGTTGCAACACACTTTCACCCTCGGCGGGGATGAACGCGGCGATGTAGACGAGCGCTGTCACGTTCTCTTTCGCCGCGGCGGCGACGGTGATGACGCTGCCGCCGTAGGAGTGCCCGACGAGGACACAAGCGCCCTCGATGCTGTCGAGGACGGACCCGACATAGGCGGCGTCACTGTCGAGGCCACGCAGCGGGTTCGCGGCGGCGAGCGGTAGGGCAGCGCTCGGGTCATGCCGTGTGCAAGGCGGTCCGCAGCACCGCGACAGCTTGGGCGACAGCGGCTTTGGCGGCGTGGGTATCGTGCATCGAGTTGACCATGACGAAGTCGTGGATGATGCCCCCGTAGCGCGCCTGGATCACGGGCACGCCCGCGGCACGTAGCTTGCTCGCGAAGGCTTCGCCCTCGTCACGCAGCACATCGGCTTCGGCGGTGATGACCAGCGCCGGCGGAAGTCCCGCGAGTTGTTCGGTGGTGGCGCGCAGCGGCGACGCGGTGATCTGCGCGCGGTCTTCCTCACTGGTGGTGTACTGATCCCAGAACCATTGCATGCCCTCGCGGGTAAGGAAGTACCCTTCGGCGAACTGCTGGTACGAGCCGGTGTCGAAGTTGGCGTCGGTGACCGGGTAGAACAGCACCTGCTGCGTAAAGGCGACGTCGCCACGCTCCTTGGCCATGAGGGTCAGCGCGATGGCCATGTTACCGCCGACCGAGTCGCCCGCGATCGCGATCCGGGACGGGTCGAGCGCCTTCTCGGCGCCATGGGTGGTGATCCATTGGGCGACACGGTAGGACTGCTCGTTCGCGACGGGGTATCGCACGTCCGGCGAGCGGTCGTATTCGGGGAACACGACGGCCGCGTGCACGCCGACGGCGAGGTCACGCACCAGGCGGTCGTGGGTGTGCGCGTCGCCGAACACCCAACCGGCGCCATGCGTGTAGACGATCCCGGGCAGGGGTTCGGTGACGCCCTGCGGCTTGACGATCCGGGCCCGCACCGACCCGGTCGGTCCGCCGTCGACGGTGATCCACTCTTCGTCGATTTCGGGCTTGTAGATCGGCGAGTCCTGCACCGAGTCCACTGCTTTGCGGCCCTCGCCCGGGGGCAACTGGTAGAGGAAAGGGGGCTGCGAGGTCGCGTCGACGAACTCCTGTGCTGCCTGCTCCAGCGAGATGTTCAACGGATTTCCTGTCATTGTCGTTCCTTCGGATAGGGAGTGAATGTGTTGGGGCGTTGCGGATTCGAAGACTCAGGCCAGTTCGTCGATGGCCTCGCCGACGACGGTGGCGACCTCGTCGGGATGGGTGTGCATGACCAGGTGCGGCGCAACGCCTCGCCGCTGCCGTACCCGGCCGCCATCGCGGCCTCGGTGACGCTGTGCCCGGCATGCAGCATATCCCTGGCAACCCCGAAGCGGGTGGAAGCGACGTACTCGGCAGGCGATCGTTCGAACTCGGCGCGGAACAGCCGCGTCATGTGCCGGACGCTGACCTGGGCATGGGCGGCCAACGTCTGGACCGCATGCGGGAACGCCGGGTCCGCGCAATCAGGTCGACGACCCTTCGCACGAGCGGGCTGCGCGGCGCCGGGCCGCTGAGCGACGCCGAGAACTGTCATTGCCCCGCCGGCCGGCACGATCTCTGGCTGCCTTGGCCGTCCAGGTCATGTGCCAGGGTGCGACACAAATCGGCCGGACTAACCTGACAGTAGATGTCATGTTAGTCCGGCACGATTGCGTCCATGGCAACTCAGTACTACACCGCGACCAGTCTCGATGGCTTTCTGGCGGATCAGGACAATTCGCTGGGCTGGTTATTCGAGGTGGATGACGAAGGGCGCTCCGAGGAAATCACCTCCGCGTTCCTGATGGGCGTGGGCGCCATGTGTATGGGCGCGACCACCTATGAGTGGATTCTCGCGAACGATGGACCGGACTCTTGGGCGAAGTGGTACGGCGACATGCCATGCTGGGTGTTTACTCACCGCGAGCTGCCCGCGATGTCCGGTGCGAACCTGTGTTTCGTGTCCGGTGATGTCGAGCCGGTGCACAAAGCGATGGCCGAAGCCGCCGGGGACAAGAATATCTGGCTGGTTGGTGGTGGCGAGCTCGTCGGACGATTCGACGACGCCGGATTGCTCGACGAAATCATCGCGAGCATCGCCCCGGTGACCCTGGGTGCCGGGGCTCCGCTGCTGCCGCGCCGAATCCCGTCCTCGCGCATGCGACTTGCCGAAGTAGAGCGATTCGGTCAGTTCGCGATGCTCACCTATCGGCTGACGTAGTTCCTGGTCGGCGCGGACGAGACCCTCAGCGCTGGCGGCGATGCCACCAGCGAGCGCCGCACGACCGGCGTGAACCCTGGTGTTTTCGGGCAGCACATCTACGACGAGAGACGGCCCTGTGGTTCTGGTCGTGTCTCCACTCCACTCGACCGGCGTGTTGATGGAGGCCACTGGGCCGGGTCGGAGGAGACGTCACCGTATGGCCGCGGACGGTCAGTCCAGGCGAATTCCGCCTCCTATTCGTCGAGAATCACGGCCGCCTCGCTGCCTTCTCGTGTACCCGCGGGGCGCTCGGCCAGGACCGGGAATTGACCGGTGACTCCCTCGCGCTCCCGCACAATGGCCACCACCCGCTTGCGTGCCAGGAACCAGCCGCCGACCAGCAACGGAACCATGACCACCACTGTGGCGATCACCGAAACGCGCTGCACTTCGTCGTCACTGAAGGCCATCAGGGCGACTACCACCGCCAGGAACAGCAGCGTCGCCACGCTCGTGTAGGGGGCACCGATCAACTGGAACTTCGGACGTTCCATCCTGCCGCTGCGCGACCAGCGCCACAACTGCAGCTGGCAGATCACGATCGCCGACCAAGTCGAGATGGTGCCCAGAGCCGACATGTTCAGCACGATCTCGAATACCTTTTCCGGCACGACCACGTTGAGCCCGACGCCGATCAGCGCGATCGCGCCGGTCGCGAGTATGCCGACATAGGGCACACCACCCTTGGACATGCGCGACGTCACCGTCGGCGCACTGCCGTTCATCGACATCGAGCGCAGGATCCGGCCGGTCGAATACAGGCCAGCGTTCAAGCTGGAGAAGGCCGCTGTCAACACCACCAGGTTCATGATCGAACCGGCGCCTTCTACGCCGAGTTTCGAGAAGAAGGTGACGAAGGGGCTCTCACCGGCCTTGAAAGCCGTGTAGGGCAACAGCAGTCCGAGTAGCACCAGTGAACCGACATAGAACAGCGCAATGCGGGCGATGACCGAATTGATGGCCCGCGGCATGATCTTTTCCGGATTCTC
This sequence comes from Nocardia sp. NBC_00881, assembly GCF_045207455.1. Lineage (NCBI taxonomy): Bacteria > Bacillati > Actinomycetota > Actinomycetes > Mycobacteriales > Nocardiaceae > Nocardia > Nocardia sp. NBC_00881. Next base: position 3,501,177 of record NZ_CP108798.1, on the reverse strand, counting down.
CGCCTCACCAGCGGCTGTGCCGACCAATTCCACTGCGGCATAGGCGAAGACGACGCCCGTCGTGACGGTAACCAGTGGCAACAAGCCGGTCGGCAACAACCCGCCGTGGTCTGCGATCACACTCACACCGGTGTGCTCGCCCTTGATGGTGGACCGGCCGGCCAGGAAGATCGTGCCGACGATCAGGAAGGTGGCCAGTGTGACGACCTTGATCATCGCCGCCCAGAACTCCACTTCGCCGAACCAGCGCACCGAAATCAGGTTGACGGTGACCACCAGGGTCAGCGCCACGAGCGCGATCAGCCACTGCGGAACCGCTTCGAAGGCTCCCCAGAAATGGACATAGGTGGCGATCGCGGTGATGTCCACGATCCCGGTCATGCTCCACTGGAAGAAGGACATCCACCCGACCGCGAAAGCCAGCTTTTCGCCATAGAACTCGCGGGCATACGAGACGAACGACCCGGAGGAGGGGCGATGCAGCACCAGCTCGCCCAGCGCCCGCAGGATGAAGAACACGAACACGCCGCAGATGGCGTACACCAGGAATAAGCCTGGGCCTGCGCTGACCAGTCGACCGCCCGAGCCCAGGAACAGTCCGGTGCCGATGGCGCCGCCGATCGCGATCATCTGCAGCTGACGTGGGCGCAGCGATTTGTGGTAGCCCGCATCCTCGGCATGCGGTACGTCCACTGGCGCCTCGGACGGAGGTCGAACTGTTGTCATAGCGAAGACCTACTCACGTGATGGCGACCATATCAATGTGCAATGTACCGTCATTCAACGGCTCGTTCAATAGCGGTGGAGCGGCGCCTGAGGTTGATATCAGGGCGAAACAGCTTGCCGCACGGCGAGTTCGACCGATGCCGACGTGCCCGGTTGCGGCCGGTTCGCGGGTTGTCCCGAGTCGTGTTCGAGCGGTTCTTCACCCGACCCGTTCGGCCACCGCCGGGACTGGAGCCGCACAGGTGCGTAGGTGCCGCCACGCTCGGGCCACGGCGGGAACTGGTCGGGTGTCGTTGGCGCTGAGTGCGGTCGATGTGGCGCTGCGCCACGGGAGCCGCGCCGGCGGGCCGGAACGGTCGGTTCGGCTACTGCCGCAGTGCAATTGCGACGGTTGTTCCATCTGGACGAGAAAGGCCTTCGGGTCGATGAATAATGACGTTTCGAGCTTATTTCTCTCACTCTCCGCCCCTGAGGGCGCGGAAAGACGGCGGGGGCGGGCATGAGATCAATTGCCTCGGGCGGTATTTGGCTGATATACCGGTTGGCGGGTTCGGGTCCTCCTGTGGTGTCCCAGAGCGGGCCTGTACCCGTAGACGTGCGGAATTTGTTTTTCGAAGTGCCGCACGGTTCTTGATATCTCTCGATGCCTCTTCGATGCGAAAGTAATTGGGCCGTGCACCGTTGAGTACCTCTGGCGGATGCCGTCGCACCGGTATAGCAACTCGGTCGTTCACGTGACGACATCACTCACCGGCCAGGTAACAGCACGGCACTGATATCTACCCGCGCGCACACCGGGTAGAACCAGAAACTGTGGAGATTCGTGATGACATCGGAGATCGGTGAATACCAGGGTGCGTCGTCGGATGCGGTCCGGCATCACTACGACATCGGAACTGAATTCTACCGGCTGTGGCTGGACACCAGCATGACCTACTCGTGCGCGTTGTGGGCGGACGGCGACGACCTCGACCGCGCCTAGCAACGAAAACTCGACTACCTCATAGCCCAAGCCCGCATCACCGGCGCTGAACGAGTGCTCGACATCGGGTGTGGCTGGGGAAGTCTGATGCGGGGAATAGCCGACAGGCACAAGCAGGCCCACATCACCGGCCTCACCCTCAGTCGAGACCAATACGACTACGTCCGCACCCACGCCGCAGGCCGGATCGACGTTCGCTTGGAACACTGGAATGCGCACCGCCCCGACCGCAGGTACGACGTCATCTTCTGTATCGGCGCGCTCGAACATTTCGAGCGATTCGGATTGTCTCGGCAGGAACGCACAGCAGCCTATCGGGAATTCTTTACCCACTGTCACCGCATGCTCCACACCGGTGGCGGGCTCATAGAGGTGATCTCAGCAAGGCTCGGCGGTTGATTTCGGCGGTACGCCGGTATGCCGTGTCCGGGCGGTCTCGATGCGCTGCGGCCAGAAAGTGCTTGTGCGGGATCCGCGACCGGTCCACCGTGCTTACCTGTCATTAAGGATTCCTTAAGGCCGATCGGCAAGAGTGATCACGAAACCAGCGGCCTACCTATGGATTTCACAACGCGGGCAATGTAATAAGCGATCGGGGAGATGAATGTCCCGTACGGACGACAAGCGCAGACCTGCAACGCAGCTCATCGGCATCGTGCAGGTTGTCGGTGGGATTGCCACCGGCGGGATGGTGGGTTTCTACCTCTTTCCGACCGCCTTAAGACTCCAACGGGCTTTCGGCATCACCGATCCCCATGGACCCATCGGACACGGTGTCGGCGTGACTGGATTTTGGATGAGCTGGATCGTCGCCTTCATGGTGGTATTCGCGATCTGCGTCGCAGCGTCCGTCAGCAGACACACGCGCCCGTTCGGCATCGCTGCAGCGGCATCGTTCACGCTGCTTGCTCTGGAGATGGCGTGGGTCCTCGCTACCTTCGAGGGCCCGAGTTGACGCAGGGCAACGGCTCACACTCCTGGACCTAGCGGCGAAGTTGGCAAAGAGGTGCTGTCACCAACTTTCAGTTCGATCGGCGGTGTTCGAAATGGGTGGGTACGAGTGCGGCTTTGACGATGTCGCCGATCCTGGTGGGGCTGGCGGTGATGTGGTGCTGGGTGCGCCAGCGGCCGGTGAGCACGGCGAAGCCGCGTTCGCCCAGGCAGCACAGCCCGCGTAGGAGGGCGTTGTAGGTGTGGTTGTCCGCGTCGAGGGTCTGCCCGCCGGCGGGCTGTGTGATCGGAGTGTGTACCCCGATACCGGCGCCGGTGTAGCCGCCGTCGGCCAGTGTGGGCAGATCGAGGTGGGATGCGGCCCAGTACAGGGCGCCGAGTACATGCTCACGCGCCACGGTCACGTCGTGCACGGAGCCGGGCTCGACATCGGCTACCCACAGCGGGAAACCATCTGGTGCGCAGAGCGCTTGGATGTTGCCGCCGTGCTCATGGGCTTTCGCGGAGTACCACAGGTCGTTCTGCGTGCCTTGCACGCTGGTGGTTTTCTCGCCACAGTGGTCAGCGGGGAAGATCTTCCCGTCGAGGATCACATACGCCAGCGAGGACCGCGCCAGGCGGTCAGCGGGTGGACGGCCCCACCGGGATGTCGCCGCGCAGGGTTATGCGGTGCATGACGCGGTGTTGCGTGCCGTAGTCCCGGTTGGCGTAGTGCAGGGTGCTGCGGTTGTCCCACAGCACCAGATCACCCAACCGCCACCGGTGCCGTACGACGTGTTCGGGCTTGGTCAGATGGGCGTACAGCAGGTCGAGAATGCCGCGGCTCTCAGCGTCGGATACTCCCACGATGTGCGAGGTGAAACCCGGATTCACGAATAGGCCCCTGCGGCCGGATTCCGGGTGCACCCGCACCACCGGGTGTTCGACCGGTCGCAGAGTGGTGACGGGTTTGCCGTCCCAGATGTTGCCTCTTCCACCGCGCCGCTGGGCCAGGTAGTAGCCGAATTCGCGGGTGCCGTCGTGCACCGCGGTCAGCTCGTCGACCAGCCGGCGTACCGGCTCGGACAGTGATCGGTACGCCAATTGTGTATCGGCCCAACTGGTGTCGCCGCCGCTGAGCGGTAGCACCACCGGGCGCAGGATAGAGCCCATCGGCGGGCGCGGCATGAAGGTGACGTCGGTGTGCCACACATCGGCGAATCCGTTGTCCTGGCTGTCGAGGGCGTAGACCTCTGGTGGTACGGCACCGCTGTCGTGCACCGGGTGCCCCGCGGTCAATTCGCCGAGTCGTCGACCGAACTCGATATGCGCGGCGTCATCGAGACGTTGATTGCGCAGAATCAGCACCTTGTGCTCTGTCAGTGCTGCGCGCAGTGTCGCTACCTGCTCGTCGCCTGCCTCGCTGACTTCGACACCGGTCACCTCCGCACCGAAATCCGGTCCCAGCGGCGTGAATTCGAGATCGCCGTGCAATCGGGTCGTCGTTGTCATGCCGCTGCTGCTTTCACCGCGCTCGCGACCTCGCGGCGTAGCTGTGCGAACCGTGCCGAGGCCCGCAGTTCATCGGGGTCGACACCGCTGCGCGGGAGATCCACCGTCAGGTCCAGCGCGATCCGCCCCGGTCGCCTGGTCAACACCACGATCCGCGAACCGAGGAATACCGCCTCGTCGGCGCTGTGCGTCACGAACACGTTCGTCCTTCCCGATTCAGCGCTGACCCGGCGTAGGTCGTCTTGCAGCCGATCCCGTGTCAGCGCGTCGAGCGCGGCGAACGGTTCATCCAGCAACAGCAGCGAGGTGTTCGCGGCCAAGGCGCGGGCGATGGCGACACGCTGCTGCTGGCCCCCGGAGATCTCCCATACCCGCCGCGCGGCGGTATCGTCGAGTTCGACCCGTGCCAGCAGTTCATCACGGCGCGCGGCCCGCAGCTCGCGCGGCACACCGGCATACTTCAGTGCGAGCTCGACATTGCCGCCCACGGTCTGCCAAGGGAACAGACGTGGCTGCTGGAAGACCACACCGGAGCCGACGCCGGGCACGGGTGCGGCTCGGCCCACCTCTACCTGCCCGTCGCGGACCGGTTCGAACCCGGCCAGAATGCGCAGCAGGGTGCTCTTACCGCATCCCGACGCCCCCACGAGCATCAGGAATTCGCCGGCCGCGACTTCGAGATCGATCGGCCCCAGCGCGGTGACGGTTCCCGGACCGCGACCGTAGCGATGCGTCAGATTCCGGATCCGGATGCCGCCGGTCTGTTCCACCGTGGCGGAATCTGCTGCGGGTGTGGTGGTCGCCTCAACCGAGGACATTCGGAAGTCCCTTCACATACAGCGCATCTCGATACACCGACAACGGCGGCACCGACGGGATCTGCTGCTGGTTGGCCAGGAATTCCGCGGCACTATGCAGGTTGGCGGCCACGTTGCCCGGCACGGTTTCGGTGCCGAGCCACTCCGGGGTGGCCAGCTGCTCAGTGGTCAAGAAACTCCCTTGGCGCAGCTGCGCGGCCGCCTCGACGGGACTCGTGCCGATCTGCGCGGCCACGGCTTCGGCGGCCTGCTCAGGTGAATCCTTGATGGTTCGCAGTGCGCGAGCCTGCACCTGGCGCCAGGCGTCGACGACGTCCGGGTGCCCCTGTGCGAACTGTTTCGACACCACGCCGAGATCGAGGGTCGGCTTGCCGGCGGCAGCCAGTTCCTTGCTGGTGATCAGTGTCTTACCGGAGGCGCGCAACTGGTCGAGGGTCGGCAGCCAGGTGTACACCGCATCGATATCGCCGCGCTGCCAGGCAGCCAGCGACGCCTGCGGCTGCAGATCGATCAGCTGCACGTCCGATGCGGACAGTCCCGCGCGTCCGAGCGCCGCCAGCAGACTGTAGTGGGAGGTGGACGCGAATGCGGTCGCTACCCGCTTGCCGCGCAGGTCCGCGATCGATTTGACACCGGTGCCGGTGCGCGCCACCAAGGCCTCGTTCTCGCCGGCCACATCGAGCACGAACGCCACCTGATAGGGGATGTTCAACGGTGCGGCCAAGCCGCGGGCAACCGGGCTGGAGCCGATCGCACCGAAGTCGATCTGCCTGGCGAGGAATGCGGTATTGACATCGGCGCCGGAGTCGAACTTGGTCCACTTGATGTTGTAGCCGGGCAGCGCGTCCTCGAGCCACCGGTTGTTCTTCACGATCAGGTCGCCGCTCGGAAACGACTGGTACGCCAGGCGAATGGTAGGTTTGCCGGCGTCCTGCCCGGAGTGATCGATCGCGCAACCCGACAGTCCTAGCGCGGCCACCCCTACCAGCGCCGCAATCGACTGCAGCAGTTTGTGTTTCACAGCTTCCCTCTCCACGGGGCAACGCGGTGTTCGATCAGACGCAGCAGTGCGTCGATGAGCAGGCCGGACCCTCCGATGGCGAAGATCCCGACCAGCACCACCGAGGTGTTGTTGTAGTTGCTGGCGTCCTTGACCAGGCCGCCGATGCCGGGCATGCCGTTGAACAGCTCGGCGGCGACCACCGAGGAGTACGCGATACCGACCGCGATCCGAATACCGGTGAACGTCTCCGGGACGGCGGCGGGCACGATCACATCGCGGATGACCTGACCTCGGGTGGCACCGAGGGCTCGGGCCGCCTCGATCAGCCCGACCGGCGCGGCCAGCACCGCCGATGTGGTCGCGACGGCGGTCGGCGGCAGCGCGGCCAACGCGAGCAGGGTGATCTTCGGTGCCTCATCGATGCCGAGCCAGATCACCAGCAGGAAGAAGTACGCCAGCGGCGGCAACGCACGCAAGAATGTCAGCCACGGCTCCAGCACCCGCCGCAGCCAGCCGACGGTGCCCATCGCCAAGCCCGCCGCCGCCCCGACGGCAACCCCGACTCCCACGCCGGCCAGCACCCGCCGCAGTGTCATGTACAGGTGCTCCCACAACAGGTAACCCTGATAGCCACGGACGCCGTCGTGCGTGGTGGAGGTCTCGACGAATGCGCGCCACACCGTGGACGGAAACGGCACGAACGTCTCGTTCCATATGTGGCAGGCAGCCACCAGCTGCCACACCACGATGAACACCGCGACCGAGGCCAGCGGCAACGACACACGTACTACGCCGCGCAGCCTGGGTCCTGCCGTACTACTCCGCTCGACCGCGGCAGCGGCATCGACAGTGCTGCGGTCGACAGAGCTGGACATGGAACCACGACTTTCCGGATGGCGAGGTGATGACAATGCGCGCCGCGAGACGACGCCATGCAACCGGTAGTGTTCCCTGCTGCCGCATCCGAGGAAAGCGTTCGAATCGTCGTAATTCGAATCCTGTGCGGGACTGTTCGAGCGGACTACGCGACGAGTGTGACGGGAGCGTCCTCGGCCCTGCGGCCGCCTGCTCGGGTCATCAGGCGAGCGATGGCCTCGGCAACCCGGCTCGGCTGCTCGAGTATCACAGAGTGACCGGCGCCCTCGACCATGACGAAATCCGAGGACTCGACGGCCGCGGCCATCGCGACGGACTGCGACGGTGGTGTCATCAGGTCGGCGGAGCCGCACAGCACCAACGTCGGGATTTTCGAGAGAACAGCGAGTGCGTCGGTTTGGTCATAGACCACGAAGGCGCTCAAGAAGCTCGCCATCGTCACGATCGGCGTCTCGTTGTGCATCGCGTTGGCAAGGGTGAGCGCGCGAGCGCTGACCTTGCGATCGCCGAATTCGGCGGTACGGATGATCGGGGCGAAGACCTTGCAGCCCATGAGCTTTGCGTGGTGCATCACGTTCGGAGCACGCCGGACGGCGGCCTGTAATACCGAAACGACCGGGTTGCGCAGGAGGCGGCCGAAGCCGGCGTCGGCAAGCCCGCTCGCGGCGGTCGCGATAAGTGCGACACCGACGATGCGGGTGCCGATCTCGTGCGGGTTCTGGCTGGCGTAGGTCAGCGCGGTCATGCCGCCCATCGAGTGGCCGACGAGGACCACCGGTCCGGTGGGGGCGACAGTGTCGAGAACATCCCGCAGGTCGCGGCCGAGCTGCGCGAGGTTGTAGGTTTGTCGGGCTGCCGTGGCGGAGTCGCCGTGGCCGCGGTGGTCGTAGCAGACGACCCGGGCGCCGGCGTATTGGCGCAGCAGCGCGTCTCGAGCATAGGTCCAGGACTCGCTGCGCAGGCAATGTCCGTGCAAGAGCACGACTGTGAGTTCCGCATTTCGTGGGCCGTATTCGCGAACCGCGAGTGCCACACCGTCTTCGGTCGACACCGTGGCACGACGTTCTGCCGAGGTGGCGATTGTGCTGGTGATCGACATCGGAGGCTCCGGTTCGCTGGTGGTGACTTCTCCAACTGTGCGCCGTATTCGTCGCCGGTATCAGGTCCCCGAGTGCTGAGGTCAGTCGACCAAGGGTGGGCAGATCACCACCAAGGGTGCGGCCTTGTCGCCGATGGACCTGGGCTCCACGCCCGCCACGCCGTACGCCGCCCCGGCCCCCGCCCTGTCCGTCCTGCCACCCGTCGACATCGCCTGCGCGGAGTTCTGTCCGAACCGCTACGAAGGCATCTACTACGCGCTGCGGCTGCTGCGGGCGGCGTGCCGCATCAGTGGCCGGGCACATTCCACGGATCGCAGGCGATCCTGTCCGCCGACGTGTCTCAGCGGCAGAACGCCGAACTCGCCGCGCCCTGGCCGAATGAGGCACGCGAACGGCGTAGTTGCCGGGCGTCGAGATTTGGTTCCAGTTAGCCTCTACCTCAAACGTTTTCAACGGCTATGGAGGCCCACAACCATGCAGGCATCGCAGGATCCTGTTTCCCTGACCGCGGGGCTCGCTGGGCCCGGTGGCGTAGACGCCTCCGCGGAACTGTCGGAGCGAATGGTGGAGCTGATCGGCAAAAACGCCCGCGCTACAACAGTTTTCGGCGAACCGATCACGGCCGACGGCATCACCATCGTCCCCGTCGCACGCGCGGGCCTCGGATTCGGCGGTGGGGGTGGCGGCGCGGGAGGAGGCATTGACGTGCGCCCGCTGGGCTACATCGAAATCCGTCACGGCGTCGCGCGCTACCACCCGATTCGTGATTTATGGGGTCATGTCATCGTGCCGCTGGCCGCGATCGCTGCCGGGCTCGCCGCGCCATGGATAATCCGCTCGGTGATGAAATTCCGCCGCATTCGTCATCGATGACATCGCTGGACCTGAACAGGCGTCCGCCAACGGGCGAAATCAAGCCGGAGCTTTCCAGCCAGGCCGCCAGTTCACCCCACGCGTTCGGGGCGGCGTAGCCACCTGGGCATGTGCGGGCCCGGCCCGGATCGGACGATCCTGGGCCGAGCCGGGATTCGTCTGCCGGTCAGCTCAGCTCGATATGCTGGCGAATATGCCGGGCTCGTAGGAACCTCCCTGTTGGCGCAGGATCACGCCGAGCCGGTTGGCCGCGTTGATCAGGGCGACCAGGGAGACCAGTGTGGCGATCTGGTCGTCGTCGTAGTGTTCGCGCACTCGAGCCCAGGTCTCGTCGGACACGCCGTGGTGGGCGTCGGCGAGGCGGGTGCCCTCCTCGGCGAGCGCCAGCGCGGCCCGCTCGGCGTCGGTGAACACGGTGGACTCACGCCAGGCGGCGACCAGGTTGAGCCGGACCGGGGTTTCGCCGGCAGCCGCGGCCTCCTTTGTGTGCATGTCGATGCACCATCCGCAGCCGTTGATCTGGCTGGCTCGCAGGCTCACCAGTTCCTGCGTGGACTTCGGCAGCGTCGACTGGGCGATCACCTGGCTGAAGTTGGCGAACCGCTTGCTGATCTTGGTGCCGAGCTCGTTGGTCAACAGGTTGAAACGGGGTTCCATGACTTCGTCCTCACTCGTGGTGTTGCGGTGAACGAACATGAGATGCCAACGAGCCGATCCGTGTGACAGGCGCGGTTACGTGACGTGCGCCACACGTGAGGACTGGATCGGCCTGACGGACCGCTGCTCACGACACTGCCTCGACCAGAGAGGATGTCAACGTCTCGGTGTCACAAAACCGCGGGGCGCGGTGTCTGGTGGGTAACACAGCCGAGAGCGAAGAGACAGGAGCCACTATGGCCGGCACGTCCAAGACCAGGCCCGAAGATCGCGGTCCGGGCGGGAGCCAGGGGGACCACCCGGACCCTGCCACCGCCGCGTTCGTCGCCCACCGCAACCTGCTGTTCACCGTCGCCTACGAGATGCTCGGCTCGGCCGCCGACGCCGAAGACGTCCTCCAGGAAACCTGGTTGCGGTGGACGGGCGTCGATCTCGAGATCGTGCGGGATCAGCGTGCCTACCTGGTCCGGATCACCACCCGCCAGGCGCTCCTGCGGCTGCGCACCCTCAGTCGGCGCAAGGAGTCCTACGTCGGGTCCTGGCTTCCCGAGCCGCTGCTGACCTCACCCGACGTTGCCGAGGACGTCGAGATGGCGGACAACGTGTCGATGGCGATGCTGCTGGTGCTCGAGACGCTCGCACCGACCGAGCGGGCGGTGTTCGTGCTGCGCGAGGTGTTCGACCTGGCCTACGACGAGATCGCCGAAGCCGTCGACAAGAGCCCGGCCGCGGTCCGCCAGATCATCCACCGGGCGCGGGCACACGTCGCCGCGCGCCGACCGCGCGGGGTCGTTTCCCCGGCCGAGACCCGAGACGCGCTCGATGCCTTCCAGCGGGCGATCGAAACGGGCGATATGCAAAATCTGCTCGACATCCTCGCGCCGGACGTCGTTCTCTTGGGCGACGGGGGCGGAATCAAGCAGGCTGTGCCGCGCCCCGTCATGGGGGCCGACAAGGTGGCTCTTTTGCTGGCCCTCGGTCTGGACAGGGTTCGCGCCGAGGTTTCGGTCGAGTCGGTGCAGGTCAATGGCTCCCCGGCGCTGCTCCTCCGACTCAACGGGGAGGTCGACAGCGTTGTGGCGGTGCGGATCGACGACGGCCTCGTCACCGGGCTCTACGCCGTGCGAAATCCCGAGAAGCTGTCACACATGCAGCGCGAGACCGCTCTGCACCGCTGAGTTCCGTGGGCGTGCCATGCTGGCGGGATGCAGTCGGCCGCGGCGGAGATCCTCGACATCGTCGATCAGGTGTTGGCGATCGTGCAACACCTGCCGCAGGATCTGACCTGGCAGTCGCGGTACTCGGATGAGCGAGAGCTCGTGGATGATCTAACCGATCATGCTGGGCGAATCCGGCAGGGAGATTCGAGCCGGTTGCCTGATCTTCGATTCCTGTTCATGCCGACCGGGCCGCTGTGTGAGATCGCTGCCAGCAGCGGATGGCTGGATACCTACGCGGTGCTGGGGAACCGGTTCGATGAGTCGCACGAGCGCCTGCGACAACCGTGACGCCGGGTGATCGGAGTGGATGGGAAACTTCTCCCGTGCTGCTTCAGTTTCTCGCTGCCTCTGGTGTGCTCGCCGTGTTGACCATGGTGCCTGGTCCGGACATGGCTGTGGTGACGAAACGGGCCGTCGAATCCAGCTGGCAAGACGGCTTGCGGACGGTCGGCGGTATCACCATCGGACTGCTGATATGGGGCCTGCTCACGGTGATAGGGCTGGCCGCAATCGTGGCAGCTTCCGCAACGGTCTACACCGTCGTCAAACTGGCAGGTGCTACCTATCTGGTGTTCCTCGGCGCCCAAGCGCTGCTGCACAGTCGCCGTGCCCGCTCGGCTGCCGTGGTGGCAGCCGTTCGGTCTCCAGCGGGCGACCCGTGGCGGACGGGGTTGGTCAGCAACCTGTTCAACCCGAAGATCGCTGTCTTCTATACCGGCCTGCTGCCGACTCTCGCGCCGTCAGGCCTGTCTGCGCACCTCGGGATGATGCTGCTGGTTCTCGTGCACGCGGTGCTCACCCTCGGATGGCTGGGCGGCTACGTGATGCTGCTGGCCAAGGCCCGTGCATTCTTCGAAAGGCTCGTCGTACGCCGGGCCATGGATCGGGTGACCGGGGTCGTCCTGATCGGGTTCGGTGTGAAAGTCGCGGTCTCCCAGCCCTGACATACTCACTATGCCGCTGATGCTGCGGCACGGAAGCGTCTGAACGTCTGCTCATCAGCCCCGTGTGGTTAGGCCGGGAGGGAAAAGCCTTCGGGCGGCGCGCCCTCGGCGAACAGCATCTGAACGCGCACTTTGCCTTCCCGTATCCGGCGGGCTTGCAGGTACTCGGGGGAGTCATACCACTGCCGAATCCGATCCATGTCGGGGAACTCGATGACCAGGATCCGGGGTGAGTCCCAGGTGCCTTCCACCGGCTCCGGTGTGGGGCCTGCGACCAGATAGCGACCGCCGTGGCTGAGGATGGACTTCTGGGCCACGGGAGCGTAAGCCCATCCGGCCTCCTCGTCGAGCACCTCGGCGTTGACGATGACGTAAGCAGGCATGTGGTTTCCCATCTTTGGACACGGCGTGTAGTAATGGCACGCATAAGAGTATTGAACCCCCGTATCCTGTCAACGTGAGCAAGGGCGACAACGAATCCGGTGCGAGTGTGCTGAGCCGCCGAGAGCGACTGCGAGCGGAGGCCAGCCGGGAGATCCAGGCCATCGCGCTACGGCAGATGGCCGACGCAGGGCCCGGAGCAATCTCGCTGCGTGGCATCGCCCGCGAGATGGGGATGACCCCACGCGCGATATACAGCTACTTTCCCACCCGAGACGACTTGATCACGACACTGATCAGCGGAATCGCCACATCGCTCGCGGACGCGTTGGAGACCGCCACGAACGCGGTGCCCGAGACCGACCCCGGCGGCAGGCTGGTGGCATGGGGCCAGGCTCTGAGGGAATGGGCACTGGCTCACCCACAGCGCTTCCGGCTCTTCTATGGGCACCCCATTCCCGGCTATCAACCCCCCGAGGACGGGCCGGTGGACCGAACTGCACGCCGTGTGTGCCGCGAGCTCACCCGTCTGGTGGCTGCCGCATGGCTCGACGCCCAGCACCGTCAGCCCCAGGAAACCTCCTGGTCGGACCTTCACCCCGACTATGTCGCGAAGATTCGGAAGGACCTCCCGGACGTGCCGCCCGCCGCGGCGGCGCTCGCGCTGCGCGTCTGGGGCCGGATGCACGGTCTTGTGGCGCTGGAGATCGACGGCCACATCCATCCGGTTGCCCGCAATCCCGCCGCGTTGCACCACGCCGAGATGCTCGACCTGGTCAGATCACTGGGTTTGGCGTAGAAGTGTCAGCCCTTCTCGACGGTCTGAGCGCAGCGCCCGTGCAAGCCAACGTGATCGAACCCGAATTCCTGGATTCATCGGTGTTCGACTACACACGGTCCAGTGCGCTCGCCGCCCGGAACAACATCCTCCAGACCACAGCCGTCGTACTCGCGATCGCGGCGCTCGTCGCTACGGTGGTAATTGCGTTCGCCAGTTGACACAACCGTTCTGAACTCGGATATCCACAACTGCTTGATGTTCGCGCCGGTCGCTGTGGGACGCTGCACGTTATGGCTGAGCGTGTAAGCAAGTCGCCGAATCTGACGGGTACGGGGCGGCCGGCTTCGGTCTTGCGGTTCACCACCGAGCTGGTGGCCTGGGTTGCGACGCCGTGGGCGCTCGTTGGCTATTCAGCTCGGTCCTAGCGTTGAACGCGTTCCTGGCAACGCTTCCGGCGACACCGGCGCCGGCAGTCCCGGTGGTCACGGGTGCGGCGCGAGACGTTCCGCGATTCGGTGTGGGTCGCCGTAGCCGCGCGGGTCGCCTGGGGTTCTGACGCCCGGCAGCCGGGCCACGAGGTCCGCGGCCTGACTCAACGAGCACCTCGGACCGAAGAGTTCGCGGACCAGCACGATGCGTTCAGCGACTGAATGATGCGAGTCGGCAAACCGTTCCGCGAGTCCTGGCGTACCGTCGGCGGCCAGCACTGCGCGCAGGGCGGGCAGTTCGTGGCGGCAGTGCTCGGTCAGCAGCGGCAGGAGTCTGCTCGGGCCGGAAGGGAAGGTCGGGGCCAGCGCGACCACGAGTCGCCACACGAACTGCTCGTGTGCGCCGGCGAGCGGCGGGTGGTCTGCGGCGAATGCGTGCCAGTCGACGTCGTTGGCGATCTTCACTATCAGATCCAGCGGGGCATCGAGGGCGGCAAGCGCCGGTATATGACAGGACTGCAGGGCTTTGTCGAGTAGGTCACCGGGCAGCCGGCAATGTTCGGCCAGCAGAACGGCGTCGTAGAGGTCTTTACCCAACGGGCCGGGTTTGTCGGCGTCGTGATCCTCGTTCGGTTCGGCACCGAGGTCGGCGTCGGCAGCCAGCCAGGCGACCTTCCACGCCAGCGATAGTCGTTTACTCGCGGCCTGCAGCACCATCGGTGGGCCCGTCGAACCCGAGCGCGGAATCGACGTCGGCTCGGGCGGGTCGTGCAGCGGCTCGTCGAAGGCGAAATCGATCTGCACGGTGCCCACGTGTCCACGCCCGTGCCAGGACAGCACGAGCCGCTCGCCGGGCAGATTGTCGTAGTCGTCGCCGATCTCGCCGCGCCAGAGCAGTTTCCGGTCGATGCGGACGGTGCTACCCGGTCGGTGTGACATCGCCACAGCAGCTGCCACGATGTCGTCGAACATCTCGTCCACCGACGGCTCGTCGAGTCGCCACCGCTGGTGATGGACTACGAAATCCAGGTCGCCGGGCTCCCGCGCCCACACGCCGAACCATGCCTTGGCCAGTGCACTGCCGCGCAGGACCAGACGCGGCGACCACGGCGACTGCGCGATCGCGGCGAGCACGTGATCGATCGCCTCCCGCCGGGCGGCCAACCAGCCGCCGCCATCCTCGGGCTCGGTGAAGTACCAGGGAAGGTGAGCGGTCACGGCGCCACCGCCGGCTCGATGATCCAGCCCTCGTCGGCCGATTCGTTCGTGTCGTACACCACGAATTCCCGCTCGACGGACAGGACCCGGTAGTCCGTCAGCACCGCCAGTAGATCCGCCAGCCGGGCTTCGGCGGTCTGGTTGCCCACGGCCCGGCAGCGCTGGGTGACGAACCGCTCCGTCCGGCCGTCCGGCCGAGCCCGCCGCGCATTCGCGGACACGTGCGCCTGGTGTCCAGCGACCGTCGCGGCCGCATCTTCCGGTCCTGCGCCGACGGGAAGCAACAGCTTGATGTGGTGTTCGAAGTAATACCGCGATCCCAAAACCTTGGCGGCCTCGTCGGTGCTGGGCACCCCCTCGGCCCACGGTGTCGCCTCGAGCTTTACCCGCGCCACCTCGAACCCAGCTGCCGACAGCGCCACTACCACCGTGTCGATCCATTCACGCACCGCCACCAACGTTCCGGATCGCCGCACGGTCACCATCGGCTGATCAGGCATCCTTCCCCGCATCAACACGATGTGGGTGAACTTCATATCGTGTTGCGCCGCGTACCGTTCCAATGCCACGACGGTCCCGGGTTCGCACGCCCGAATGGTGATATGTCCCTCGAAATCGCCCCGCACGACCGCCAACTCAACCTCTGTCACCCCATGATGGAAGCAGAGGGCACCGACACCTCGGACACTTCCCTCCATCCCCGCCTATGACCCACTCCAGCCCTTGCACCCACTTGCGCGACAGCGGTATCGGCGACCGGCGCGGAGTCGGACGCCGATACCTGTCATGTCAGGCCGGTGCGGTGCCGACCCGCCGACTTTCAGACTTCAGCGCCGGAAAGTGACCACGTAGACCGAGACGCCCGTCTGCGGTCCGTCATCGCAGTTCGGTACCGCGCCACTACCGACGACGGTCACGGTGTCGTTCGCGAAGCGCGTGCTGTCGGCGGACACCTGTCCGGTGGCTGCGAACGCTTTGTTCGCGATGTCCGTGTGTCCGTTGGTCTTGGTGGTGGTACTTGTCCCGTCGTTCCAGCGAGTGGTGACCGTGTCCGCACATTGCGAACCGGCGGCCGTGCTCGCAATCTCTGATGTTCCCGAGATCAGAGGGTTTCCCTCACTGTCCGTGCACGAAACTGTGTCCCGCCCCGTGAAGATCCCCGTTTCCGCAAGAATGGGAAGCGCGGCCATCTGTGCGACACAAATAGCGTCGACATCGTCGCTTGGCAAGGGGGCGGCGGAGGCCGGGGTGAAGGTCCCCGCACAGCCGAGGAACGCGATTGCCAGGCAGACGCTGACACGAGCACCGACATCGGACACGTTCATACGGCGCCTGCTCTCGTTATCGAAGATCCTGGAGATCACAGATCGTTCCTTTCCGTTGTTCGGGACTGCCCCGAGTTCCGTTGACTCGCTGAGCTGCCCCGGATTTGATTACCGCGTGGTATTTCTGGCCGCGAGTACGGGCCCGGTTGGTGAGAAGCGTCCCCCGCCGCCTAGAGCAAGTAGGACACGAAGGGCGCACGCTCTGGAGTGGCCATGACATCCCAGAGCCGCACATGGCGAGGGTCTCGGGCGTGCAGGCGTCCACCCCGATGGACGCCGGAAGCCGAGGTCCCACCCAGCACGATCGCGCCCAGGGTCGACACGTCCATCTCGAGGTCGTGCTCTGCTGTCGTCCGTCGGCACACACCCACTCCGCTGTCGACTTCCAGACGGTAGGTCCCCGCCGCATAGCCCCTGGCGTCGTGCACCCGAATCGTGAGTACGCCGTCGGCCGACCACTCACGGGCCTCGAGCGTCCTGGGTACGTCGAGCAGGCGCAGCCAAAGCCCGTCCCGGCGCAGATTCCGCATCCACCGTGCGTCAGTGACCCACCAGCGCAGCGGATCATCCATCGACAGCCGTCGCACGTGGATCTCGCCGATCATGTCGATCGAGAACAGATACCGCCACAGCGCACCTGCGGTTTCGCTGTCGGCCGCCAGAAAATCGATAACCTTCAGCACGCCATTGGGTGCCTGCTCCGCTGTCCAACCCGGGGTGATCCGGTACGAGACGAAGCCGCGGTTTTCGATCGCGGCACAGTGCCGTGGTCCGCCGCCGGGACCGCTGAGCGACAGCGTCGTCTCCAATGCGGGCGAGGACGGCTCGGTGGAAAGCCGATCCCAGAAGGCGGCGGGGGGAATGACTTCGCCAGGGGTCGCTGCGGCGTGCAGCGCGTACACCCGCTGGGCCGTTTCCTGGGCCTCTTTCCCGGTGACTCGCCGCGGCCGGATGCCTGCTCCCGGCACATCGTCGCGCAAACCCGCTCGGCGCACATCGATCTCCGCGTATTCGTACCAGACAGCAGGGCCGTGCCCGAATCTCTGGTAGATGGGCCACTCCGAGGGCGAATCCGCGCACAGAGCCTTCTCCTCCTCCGCGGCCCGTCGGTACACCCGATCCAGCATGATCGTCATCAGCCCCCGTCGAGTAAGTGTCGGATGACAGGAGCCACCGGTGCACAAGGCCGCCGGCACCGTGGCGCCACCTGGCAGAACCAGATCGCAATCCAGCGAAGTGTTCGTCGCGCCGTACCCGTGGTTGTCCTGGATCGCGATGGCTCGCTCGGGCGGATAGACCTGGCGGTGGAAGTCCACAATGGCCGGATCCGGGTCGGTCGGGGTGGCGAGCGTGGTCAACCAGCAGCCCAGCCATTCGGGATAACGGTCCTCGGGAATTCCTTCTACGAGACTGAATCCATCAGGCAGGGTGTGGCTCACGGGCACGCGTCCTCTACAGGTGTATGGACTGGATCACACGAAGACTGTCCGGGCAGAGTGTACTGGCGAGTTGATGGAAATCCGCGGAACCCCACCGCCGCAAGGGTTATGCAGTACGCGCCCGTGGATCGGATCATCAGCCCATCCTCGGCTTCGAGGTCCACCTGGTTGTCACCCGCAACACCGCCATCCGCTACGCAACGATGCGGGCCAACTGCTCCAGGCCCCAGTCGAATCCGGTCTGAAGACGTGTCTCTAGTCGAAGGAACGATCACGTGTACCCATAGTTCTCAGACCCAGATCGCCCGACCGGACGTAATATCGACGCCGCTCGGTCGCTTGTTTCTCAGGCCGGATCGGATGCGCCGAGAGCGAGATATGCGGCATGAGCGACTATTTGTCCGAGGTATAACCAGGCGCGGACGGCCTACGAGTTCGGTAATAGGACGGTGCTGAATGCGGAATGCATTGGGCAGCAAGGCGTTTCAGCACGTCGGTAGGGGCGAGCGCTGTTGCGGCGAGCGCTCAGGTCGGCTGGGGTGCGGTCTGTAGGCCCGAGAAAACCGCAGCGATAAGGCGTCTACCCTGGGCCGCTCCGTCGTCGTTGTTCGCGACGCGCCACAAAAAGCTCATCAGCATGATGATGTCGGCGGGGTCGTGCCCGGCGGCGATGGTGCCCTCGGTTGCGGGCGAGGTCCGTGGCGCCGGATACCAGCAAGGCGTTGAGCCGTGATCGGGTCGCGGAGATCCTGAGATCGGATGCGCCGCTGCGGGAGCGGGTGTTGTGGCACATGCTGTACGAGTCCTCAGCGCGCGCCGAGAAGGTGCTGATGCTGGACGTGCCGGATCTCGATACGGCGAACCGGTGTGCGGTGGTGACCCGCGAGGGCGGGGCGCGTGAGGTCATCGCGTGGCAGACCGGCACCGCCCGGTTGTTGCCGCGGACGCTGGCCGGCCGCAAATCCGGTCCGCTGTTCCTCATCGACCGCAACGCCCGTCCTCCGGTGGCCCGCAACGACGTCGACCGGGCGACGGGGCGAGCGCGCCTGTCGTACCGCCGCCGCGCGGCCGAGCTGTTCGAGGCCCACACCGAGTGTTTCGACGACGGCCCGTACACGCTGCGCCAATTGCGGCATTCCCGGTTGACACACGCCGCGGAGGAGGGCGCGTCGACACCGGTGTTGATGAAGCTGTCGGGACATACGTCGGTGCGCAGCCTCGCCAAATACGCGAGGGTGTCCGACGAGGGGCTGCGGCGTTATCAAGCCGACAGTGACCCGGCTGCGCGTCGGCGGCCGGGTCACTGATCGGCGGAGGTGCCCATCGCGGCGTGGTTGGTAATGGGGCGGGGTTCGTGGTTTCTGCCCGTCGCGTTTGGTGCCGTGGATCGGGTGGGTTCGCCGGTCACTGTGGGTGCCGGGTCGGTGCTCGGGTGGAGGACCTGCAGCACGATCACGGTGCCGTTGGTTCCGTACACGTACATCGTGTCGAACAGCTCGAACGGGTACGGATCGAGTCGTATGGCGCGGTCGCCCATGAACAGACACCGGCCGGCGGGTGACCAGGCAGTCGGGTCGTAGACCACGCGTGATATCGGCCCGGTCCGTAACTGGAGTGCGGTGATCAGATCAGGGAGCTCGGTGACGAGGTCGCTCGATCGTGGCCACCAGGTGGCGTCGATGTAGTCCCTCGGGTCCGGATGGAGATGCAATCGCGGGGGCGGGGTGAGTGCGCGCGGCGGCGCCGACGGCATGGATAACGTTGACGGCGTCATCGGACGCTCCCGTCACGGCCTGGCGGAAGGCCGGATCGTTTGAATCCGGTGACGACGCAACCTCTGCTGGTCAGCGCGCGTGTTGCCGCCGGATACTGTCGAGCTTACGCCCCAGATGTGGCCATCCCGGTGCAGGCACCGACAGCAGGACCGGGTCAGGCCGTCCGTTCCGGGGTGCGCGCTGATGGTCGGTCGGGCCCGGATCAGTGGTGCGGATTACTGCGCGCCTGCTCGCGGATGAGCTGGTCGGCGGTCCACAGCGGTTGCAGCATGTGCCAGTCGGCGGGGTGCGCAGCGATACCGGCGGCGAACCGGTCGGCCAGGGCCTGAGTCGTGGGCTGCACGCCGCCGGCGGTGTCGATCGCAGCGCCCACGTGGAATCCCCAGCCGTCGGGGGTGAACCAGCAGTGCACCGGCAGCAGCGGCGCACCGGTGTCGATCGCCAGCCGGGCCGGGCCTGCCGGCATGCGGGCCGGTTCGCCGAAAAAAGTAACCGGCACACCTACGCCGGTGGTCAGGTCGCGGTCACCGAGCAACCCGACGATCCGCCCCTGCCGCAGCCGCGCGGTCAGTTGCTCGAACGGCGGTGCGGCGCCGCCGGTGAGCGGGACGATCTCGAATCCCAGGCGCTCACGGAACCGAACGAAGCGCCGGAACAACGATTCCGGTCGCAGCCGCTCAGCGACGACGGTCGGTGTGCCGACCCGCTGTACCAGCCACACTCCCGCCAGGTCCCAGTTGCCGCTGTGCGGTAGCGCCAGCACGGCCCCGCGCCCGTGCTCGACCGCCTCGTGGATGTGTTCGAGCCCGGTGGCCGCGGTTTCGATGGTCGCGGCCAGCCGCACCGGATCCAACGACGGCAGCCGGAACGCTTCGCACCAGTACCGGGCGTAGGAGCGCAGGCTCGCGCGCACGAGTTCGTCGGGCACATGCGCCGGGGTGGTGGACAGCACCCGGGCCAGATTCCGTCGTAGCTGAACCGATCCACCTCCTCGGGCAGCGCGATCGGCCGCGACCTCGAACGATCGCATCGCCCACCGCTGCGGCAGGGCCCGCACCAGCCGCCAGCCGGCCGCGTACCCGAGATCCCACACGCGGGCCTTCAGAGTCACTGACCAGCACCGGCCCCTGCTGAACACCGGCAGATCGTGGCGGTATCCGGCTGTGCACATGTGTCGGTGGGTTCGGCGAGGTGACCGAACAGGCGCGGCGGCCGACGATTCTTGCCTTCCATCTCTCGAGTGTCCTCCCCACCTACCGCGAACGGGCAGCACCGACGACCACAACACCGCCGACACCGACAATGACGACTGGGTAAGAGCACAGGTCACTGTGCATGCGTGCACGTCAGGCCAGTGTGTATCCGGTGGGTAGGATGAAGGTGTCGGGGGCTTTTCGTACGAGACCACCCGTGGTCTGGTCGTCGCCCGGCGAATATGCGGGGCCGCCACGCGGCCCCGGTCAGGAGCGTCGTGATGACGCTACAACACGAGCCGACCCTGCTGGACCGCTCTTCACGCTTTGCCCTCCGCAGCGGCCCGCCGCCGTCGTCACGGCGGTTAGCGACACCGCGAGCACCCCGCCCGGGGGCGGTGGATGGGGCCTGGTGGCCCCTCACGACCGACTTGGTCGCCGAACTGTCCGATCTGGAGGCGCTGCTGGGTCGGCGGGCAGGCAGCATCGACCGAATCATGTACAACATGGACGCCTGGCAGCCGGCCCCGAGGCGCACGATGATCGGCGGGTGTTCGGTTCGCCTGGACGGATACCGGCACCTGCCCGCCCATACACTCTGTGTTCTGGGACCCGACCGCACCCGTCTGGTCCTGCTGGTGATCCCCGCAGACACCCAGAACGCCACCGCCCAGGCCTTGCTGGCGGGCGCATCCCGACCGGGCAATGAATTCACCGCCGACGAACTCGTGGCCACCGACACCCGCCACAGCCTCGATCACACCCAGAACGAGGCCGCGTTGCGCCGCTGGGACGACGAAGGCGGTCACGGCGCGCCGATGGACCCGGCAGACCAACGCGCATCCTGCGCAGGATCCCCGGCCCTTGCCAGAGGCCTGATATGACACAAAACCCGCCGCAGGACAGAGGCGGCGCCGCCGGCGACCGCGGCCTGGGCCGATCCCAGGCCAGCGCCGAGGGTGGGCAACCATTCGGCACGCCGACGCGCACACCGCGGCTGCTGCTGCGCGAGGGTGACGAGGAATCCGGCGGTGTCGACGGCGCTTGGTGGCCCAGAACCGACAACCTCACCAGCGAACTGCACGACCTGGTCACCGCCCTCACCCCGCGACTGGGCGCGACCGCCCGGATCAGCTTCGACTGGAATTCGCTGAGCCTGTCCCAACGCCGCATCGACGCCCCCGACGGGATCGAGGTCACCGGACCGCTTCCGGACCAGCTACCCCAGGTGATGTATGTCTTCGGCCCACACGATCGGCGCCTTCGATTGCTGGTGATCAACCCCGCCACCACCGCAGACCGCGCCCACGCGCAGATGCGCAAGGCCGTAAGCGCCAGCGCCGACCAGCCGCAATCATGAACGACCCCGGGCAGCGACATGGCCGGCCACCGCGCCTTTGCCGCTGCCCGTTGCTATCCGATGGTGAGGTTCTTCATCGCGACCACCCTGTATCGCCGCGGCACCGACAGTGGATGGCTCAGTCGTCGGCGCGGGCGTCGGGATCACGCAGCGGGCGGTGGGTTCCGCCGAGGTCGGGCAGGTGGAAGGCGTAGTGCCCGTCCAGGCCGATGTGGCCGCGGATGAACGCCGACAACCGAGCGGCGTCTTCCTCACTCACCGGATAGTCTTGTGCGCGAAGCTGTTCAAGGGCGCGGTCGCTGTCGACGGTGTTCCACAGCACGAGACAGTTGAGCACCAAACACCATGCGCCGCAGTCAGAACCAGGAACCACCCTGACCAGCGGCTACCCGAACTTCGTTGTTTTTTGCGCGGTCCGGAACCCGCACACTCTACGGGGACCCTCAACCCCCCGAAGGGCGGGCGGACCAGCGGCCACCCGCACCCGAGACACACCTGTCCGCGCGCCGAAGACGCGCGGACAGGTTCGAAATCCTTTCGGTGTATCAGGGCTAGGGTGCCGTGATGGTGTTGGTGTCCAGGGTGACCGCGCCGTTGAGGGCCAGGACGCTCCCGTTCACGGTGGTGCCGGTTGTCACCGTGTCCGAGGTGAAGGTCAGGATGTTTCCGGCGAAGTTGGTGTTGGCGCCCAGTGTGGCCGAGCTACCGACTTGCCAGAACACGTTGTCTGCGGTGGCACCGTTGATGAGGTTCACGGTGCTGTTCGCGCCGGTGATCAGTGTCGTCCCGGCCTGGAAGATGAATACCGCGTTCGGATTGCCTTGCCCGTCCAGGGTGACGGTGCCGTTGACGCCGATCCCGCCAACTGCCTTGTACACCCCGGAGGTCAGGGTTTGTCCCCCGAGATCAGCGACCACGAACGCGGTGGGCGTCCGGCCCGCCGCGTCGATGTAGGCAGCCTGCAAATCGGTGTGTGCCTGGGCCGCGACCGCGTCCCCGGCATGGATCGCTCCGTTGATCACCGTTCCCGGGGGGAATCCGGTCACTGCGGTGCCCGGGCTGACACCCAGGTTACCGGAGATGGCCGTGGCTCCGGTGTTGGTGACTGTCGTGGCACCCAGCACCGCGAACGACGAGGCTGTCCCCAGATTGACCGGCGCCAGACCCGACACGTAGGTGTAGGCGATACCGTTGCTGGTTCCGCCGGGGGTGGTGACGGTGACCAGTACCGTCCCAGCTGAATGGGCTGGGGTGAGGGCAGTGATCTGGGTGTCGGAGTTGACGGCGAACAGAGCCGAAGGTGTCCCACCGAAACTCACTGCGGTGGCTCCGGTCAAGC
Organism: Nocardia sp. NBC_00881; assembly: GCF_045207455.1. Lineage (NCBI taxonomy): Bacteria > Bacillati > Actinomycetota > Actinomycetes > Mycobacteriales > Nocardiaceae > Nocardia > Nocardia sp. NBC_00881. The sequence goes on along the minus strand of NZ_CP108798.1, from coordinate 3,478,297 downwards.
CTGTCCCGGTGAGCACAACCACTGTCCCACCGCTCGGCGGGCCCACGTTCGGCACCACTGTGAGGAGGACAGGCACCGCGATGTAGGTGAATGCGACACCGTTGCTGGTGCCACCGGCGGTGGTGACGGTGACCGACACCGTCCCGGCTGAATGGGCTGGGGTGAGGGCAGTGATCTGGGTGTCGGAGTTGACGGTAAACAGGGTCGATGGTGTCCCACCGAAACTCACTGCGGTGGCTCCGGTCAAGCCTGTTCCGGTGAGCACAACCACTGTCCCACCGGTTGGCGGCCCTGAGCTCGGAGTGATGCTGGTGAGGGTGGGCACCGCGATGTAGGTGAATGCGACACCGTTGCTGGTGCCACCGGCGGTGGTGACGGTGACCAACACCGTCCCGGCTGAATGGGCTGGGGTCACCGCCGTGATCTGCGTCGAGGAGTTGACCGTGAACGAGGTTGCCGGTGTCCCACCGAAACTCACTGCGGTGGCTCCGGTCAAGTTCGTCCCGGTGAGCACAACCACTGTCCCACCGGCCGCTGACCCCGAAGCCGGACTGATGCTGGTCAAGGTCGGAGCCGGGAGCCCCCCATAGGTGTAGGGCAGCGGGTTGCTCGTGCCGTCCAGCAGTGCCTGTACGGTGACGTTCACCGTGCCGGTCCCCGGCGGAACGATGGCCGTGATCTGGGTATTGGAGTCGATGGTGAATGTCGTTGCCATCGTGCCGAACCGGACAGCCAAGGGACCGACATTGGCGAACCCGGAGCCGGTGATGACTACAGAGTTCAAACCTGCTGGAGGGCCGAAAGAGGGTGTCAGCGAGGTGATTACAGGTGCCATTTTTTGCCTTCTAATGAGTGATCGGTGGAAAAAAATTCTCCCGCAGCAGCGCAGGCCTGGCCGTTTTGTTGCGCCGCTTATATCCAGTAATCCTCCAGTGGCGGCACTTTGGCAATGCATCCCCGGTCCGTTTCCGTCCGGCCTTTGTTATTTTTCGGGTTCGGCCGGTAGCTATCGGAAAACTGGACACCAGGCGTGACCTTGTCGCCCGGCTTCGATTGGCGCCGCCGTTTAGTTCGGGCGCCTGAGCCTTGTTCGCGAATTCTGACGCCGGTTGTTCGCGAATTTAGGCGTCGGTTGGGCTGGGTGATTCCCGATCCCGGTCGCGAGAATTGACATCACCTGAGCGAGGACCTGCCACCACAACGGTGTCGAAATTCGCAATCACAAAAATCCCGAAGCGGTGTCGAGATTCACGACCAACTGCTGCCCAGATTCGCGATCAGAAACGTGCCGGTAAGAACCGCGTCATCTGGTATTTGAAGCGCAAACTGCCTGGTAGCCGGTGGTGGTGGGTGTAGTTTGCCGGTGATGAGGGGGCTTGACAAGAATCAGCTGATCGACCGATGGACGCTTGCCGTTGAGGAGTCGGGGCCGGTCGCTTCCAAGCTTGGTGCGGCGACGCTCGGGTTTGCTATCTTCAGCTGAATCGGGGCCGTCTACAACGACGGTCTGGCCGCCGCGAAGGCCCGCAGCCGGGTCGGCGGCCGCCTCGCGCTCTTTCCCAAATCCAGCTCGACCAGGCCCAGCGCATGTACGACGAGGACCAGCTCACCGTGGACCAGATCGCTAAGCAGCTGCCCACGCTCGGCTTGCAGCTCGGCGACGAGCGCCCGCACGTCAAGGGCAAGCTCCGCGAATACGTCCGGCTCTGACCAGCAGCCGGAAACCGAATGGAACCGAGAACATGGCACGACCCCGGGCGTCGGTGATCGGCTGCGGGCGCTGGCGACCGGCGACCTGCCGCTGACCCACGAAGCCTTCACCGAGGACACATTGCCCCCGATCGACCGCGTCGCGGGCCTTCTAGTCCTGCTCTATGCCCAGCCCGCCACCCGCATCGCCCAAACCAGGCTGGACGACGTGACCATCCAAGACGGTCAGGTGTTCCTCCGGATCGCTGAAGAAGACGTGCCGATGCCCGAGCCCCTGGACAGTCTCATCACCGATCTGATCACCCAACGTCGCAACATGGGCACCGCCGCCAACCCGACGTCACCCTGGCTGTTACCCGGGCAGCGGCCGAACCGCCCGATCAGCACCACCAGACTCCGGGAACGGCTTCGCCGCCTCGGTGTCACCGGCGCCAGCCGGGTCGCGGCCTTCAACGAACTGGCCGCTACCGGTGCCGAACGGCTGACTCAGTTCGTGTGCGGGTGGTCCTTATGCGGGTGCCGGATGGAGTCGCCACCCTTTGTCTCGTGCAGCCGGCCGAACCGGCTGGCGAGCAGATGTGCCATGCTCTCGGCCGCACCCCGACAGGCATCGTCGATCGTCGCGGCGTTGTGGGTCACCGCGACCGGCTGCTGACCGGTTGGACGAGCCTGCAACACGCATCGCTTGTCGCCTGGTCCACCTTTGCCCGCGTTCTGATCACTGAGGTGGGCTTCGACGCTGACGACCTGGTCGCTGAAGCGCTCGAGCGTCGAAGCGATCTCCTCCTCGACGTGCCGGATCAGCTTGTCACCGCTGTCGATGTTGCTATCGGTGTTGATCTGAATCTGCATGTGCGATCCATTCCGGTAGGTGGCAACTGTTACCCGGACAGAGGCGGATGGTGTTCATTGTCGACTCCGCCGCCTGCTCCGCCTGGACTCCCGTACTCACTGTAATCCCCGATGACTGTCGGACCGAGAGATCACTATCTGCGGTAAGTCCTACTTGGGACCCTGCGTATTGGACCCCATCCGGGCATGGGTCCGGGAATTCATTCCGGGACTGATTCCGGACCCCGTGAGGGTTGCCATGTGTGCGGACGTTCATTTACCAGACGAGACCGGGCTGTTGGGGAAGGTGCCCGGAATGGAAGGCGTCGTCGCGGCGGTCGGTTTCTCCGGCCACGGCTTCAAGATGGCCTCTGCACTGGGAGCCGTTGCTGCCGACCTCGTGCTGGACGGAACAACGGCCACCGACGTCAGTTTCATGAACCCTGCCAGGTTCCTCGGACCGGACTCGCGACTCACGTCATTGGCTCTGCGCTGAGAGCAGTAATGATGACATCAGTGAAAGCCATCCGCTGCTCGGCCCTGGACAAGCGCTCTTTCGAGAGCTTTGAACAGCCTTCAAGAAATGCAAGATAACTATGAACGGACGAAATATGGCAACCACAAACTTCCGGCCGAAGTACATCTCCTTCGACTGCTACGGCACACTGATCAACTGGGATACTGATCCCACCACCCGCCGGCTGCTCGCGGGCCGTCTTCCTGAAGAGCAGTGGCCCGCGTTCAAGAAGGTATTTCGCGGGTACCGTTTCGACGAGGTATGCGGCGACTACAAGCCCTACGAGCAGATCCTTCAGGATTCCTTCGACCGGGTGTGCCAGCGGTGGGGCATCGGGCCGACCGAAGGCGCCGGTGCACAGTTCGCCGAGGCTGTACGCGGCTGGGTTGCCCATGAGGACGTGCCGGCTCCGCTGAAGCTCATGGGCGACAACTACAAGCTGGTGATTCTGTCCAACGCAGACGACAGCTTCCTGGACATCAGCGTTCCGAGGCTCGGTGCAGACTTCCACGCCGTCTTCACCGCCGAGCAGACCCAGGCCTACAAGCCGCGCTACCAGGCGTTCGAGTACATGCTCGATACCCTGAACGCCAAGCCGGAGGACTTCCTGCACGTCTCCTCGCACACCCGGTACGACCTGATGCCGATGCACGACATGGGCTTCCGGAACCTGGTGCTGCTGGACCGTGGCTGTGACCCCATCACCGCGGGCTACGACTACACCACAGTTGAGTCACTGGACGAGCTCAACAAGCACCTCGGTCTCTGAACCCCATTCCTGATCTTCCGGACGAAGGGCGCTTGCTGGTCAGGTGCCGTTGGCGGGTTGGGTGTAGGTGTGGCCGTCAAGGACGGTGGTCATGGTGCCGGTGGCTCGGAAGTTGTTCTGGATCGTCTCGGGGCCGAGGGTGAATCCGTCGGGTTCACTGGTGCGTTTGGTTCCGGTGTATGTGCCTGAAATCTGTAGGTCGGTGTGCCAGGTAATGGGGGCGAACCCGGTCTCCGCGCGCCGTTGGACGCGGTCGGTGCCGTTGATGACGACGCCGTCGCCGTCGCCGAAGTCGGTGTAGGTCACCACGATCTGCATGATCATGGTCTTGGTCGCGTTCTCGGTGATCACGACTTGCGCGCTGCCGCGGTCTGTGCCGCGGAGGGTGTAGGTGCCCTCGGGCAGATGGGGAACCTGCGGCAACGGGTCGCCCGGACGATATGCCAGGCCCCACGCGGGCACGGGTGCAGGCGCCACCGGCTGTGGCGGGGTCGGTTCGATGTTGTCGAAGCGAGCGATCATCACGCGACTGCGACGCCCGCCGGGTTCGCCCGACGGCGGGCAGGGCAGTGGGTTGGCGCCATCGCAGGCGGGGGCGGTTACCAGGTTCTCCGCCCACACCACGCCGGTGCTGTCGGACAGCCAGGCCGGGTCTGCCGCGGCGTTCCAATTCGGGTCGCCGCCGACGTTGATCTGCTGACTCTTTCCGGTATCGAGGTCGACCAGGTACGGCAGGAAGAACCTGCGTCGACCGTTGTTGCGAATTCCGGCGATGTGGGCGGTGGTGGGCAGTTGGTCGGTAATCGGCGGGATTTCGGGCATCGCTGCGATGAAGTCGACCCGGCCTGACCCCAGCACTTGCTCGGCGAGCAGGTACCTACCGTCGGGCGAGGCGGCCATCGGATCGGTGTAACCGGCGTTGTGGGTCAACGGCCACGAGCGGCCGGTGACGTTGTCGGTGGCCCAGGCATCGATGTTGCCGGACGAGTGGTGCTGGATGCCGAGTGCTGCGGTGCCGTCGTGGTTCCAGCCCCGGAATTCTCCGATCATCCCGGCCGGGTTGAATGTCAGTTCGTTGCCCGCTCCCACGGTGTAGGGCTGAAACTGCTGGGCTGGGTTGAACAGGGTGCGCACGTCTTCGACGGTGTAGCGGCTGTTGGCCGGGTCGAACACAAGTCGGCCCATGAACGGCACCTGTTGGAAGCTGTCGTTGCCGGCAACCATGTAACTGAAGCCGATGTGGATGTCGTCCGGGTGCAAGCGCGGTTCGCGCAACGCCCCCAGCCGGCCGATACCGGCATCCCACTGCAGCGGGTAGACCCGCATCCGATCGGGAGTGCAGCGGTCGTCGGCGAACTGGATACCGTCGCATTCGATGATGCTGTTGCCCGCCAGCGCCCGAGTGCCGTCATGGAAACCGTTGATCGGGTATTTGACATCGGAGACGCCGTACTCGAACGAGGCCGTACCCAGCGGCGGCACCGGAACACCACAGGTCAGGCACTTCCAGCCGTCGCCGTTGGGGAACATACTGCCGTCGGTCCGCACCAGCAGCACTTGCGGGCCGGAACGGGCGGCGGCCGCACCCGTTGCCGGAGCTCCGGCGAACGTCGCGCCGACCAGCACATACTCGCTGTCGGGCCAGTAGGTACCGACGGAGCCCAACGCCCCCCACCCGGGGTCCACGCAGCCGGTACCTCGTGGGTTGATCGCACCGGTACACGATCCAGCCTCGGTAGATGGCGCCGTCGGCGGCATCGGAAGCTGGGCCAGCGACACCTCTTCCTCGAGTCCCGCCGACGGATCTACTGTCAATACCCCCTCCGCTGCGGTGATCCACCGCTGAGCGGGTTCCGGCGCATCAGCCGAGCAACTCGCCACCATCGCCGCCGCCACGGCAACAATCCACCCGCTAGCGCGACGGCGATCGGCCCGTGGCATCGCCGCGCGGGTGCGCCGGACCGGCTTCCTCAATAGCATCTGCACAGATACATCATTACAGATGTTTCTCTGCAGATGTATCTGTTGGTACAGTGGCTCTTCGTGAACGGCAGGCAACTGCACCGCTTGGCTCGTCGGCTCAGCGAGCTGTCCCGGCAGGCCAGCGTCTACCCCGGCGACCCGATCCCGCCGCCCGGAGAGTCCGCCGTGCTGAGCGAAGTGGCCGAGCATCCCGGATGCTCGATCAACCAGCTCTCCGCATCCACCGGTTTCGTTCAGAGCCACATCTCCACCCTGGTGGCCGGGCTGGTCGAACGCGGCCTGCTCACCACCGACACCGACCCCGCCGACCGCCGCCGTACCCGCGTGCACCCTGCCGAAGGGCTGACCCGTGGCATCAACCGCCGGCAACGCCCGATCGTCAACACCCTCGCCGTCACACTCGGCGATCCCGCCGCCGCCCGGCGCGCCGCCGAACTCCTCGACGAACTCGCCACCCTCCTACTGCCCGACCACCGACTCACTACCAACTCCGGCGCGGAGGCGGGTTCTCGCGACTCTATGGCTCCGGAAGGCTGATTCCGGCGATGTGGCGGCCGTAGCCGCTGACGGTGCGTTCGTAGGCATCTCGCGCGTCGGCCGAGTAGCTCTTCGAGGCGTACGGAACCGATGATTCCCGCTGTCGGGGGAGATCGAAATCCGACCCGCGGCCGACGTGGCTGAGGCATGGATTTCCGTACTGTCCAAGTCGCACGGCAGGTTCGGCTCCTCCTATCACAGCGTGAGCGCCTGTCCTTCACTCGCGCCTTTGTCAGGAGGATCTGTGCTTCCCGCCTTCGTATCTGCTTTCCGGACACCGGACTTACGGCGGAAGCTTCTTTTCACGCTGGGTCTGCTCGCGCTGTATCGCCTTGGTGCGACGCTTCCGTCACCCGGTGTCGACTACAAGTCGATTCGCACCTGTATCGATATCGTCTCCGGCGGCGACTCCGCCGGGATTTATCAGCTCATCGATCTGTTCTCGGGCGGCTCGATGCTGCAGCTGTCGGTGTTCGCGATCGGCATCGTGCCCTACATCACCGCCGGCATCATCACTCAGCTGCTGACCGTCGTGATCCCGCGGTTCGAGGAGCTGCGTAAGGAAGGCCAGTCCGGTCAAGCTCAGATCACGCAGTACACCCGTTATCTCGCAATGATATTGGCCGCCCTGCAGGCGTCGGCCTTGGTGGCGCTGGCCGCGCGTGGGCAGCTACTGCGCGGCTGCCCCGCCGATATCGTGGCGGACAAATCGTTGTTCGGCATGGTGGTCACTGTCCTGGTGATGACAGCGGGCGCGGCAGTGGTCATGTGGATCGGCGAACTGGTGACCGAACGCGGTGTCGGCAACGGTATGTCGCTGCTGATCTTCGTCGGTATCGCGGCTCGAATCCCGAGTCAAGGTAAGTCGATCCTGGACAGCCAAGGCGCGCTGATCTTCGCCGCGGTGTGCGTCGCGATGTTCCTGACGCTCGTGGGGGTGATCTTCGTCGAGCAGGGCCAGCGACGAATTCCGGTGCAGTATGCCAAGCGCGTGGTCGGTCGCAAGATGTACGGCAATTCGTCGACGTATCTGCCGCTGAAGGTCAACCAGGCCGGCGTCATTCCTGTCATCTTCGCTTCCTCGCTACTGTATATACCGACCCTGCTCGCGCGATTGGATCCGCAGAGTTCGGGCAAGTGGCAGAAGTTGATCGAGAAGTATCTGGTCACCCCGGGCAATCCGGTTTATGTGACGGTCTACTTCGCGCTGATCCTGTTCTTCACGTACTTCTATGTCGCGATCACCTTCGACCCGGCGGAGCGCGCGGACGAGATGAAGAAGTTCGGCGGTTTTATCCCGGGCTACCGGCCCGGCAGACCGACCGAGAACTACCTCGGGTATGTCCTCAGCCGGATCACTCTGCCCGGCTCCATCTATCTCGGCGCCGTCGCGGTATTGCCGAATCTGCTGGTGCATTTCGGTGCCGTCGGCTCGGCACAGAGCCTCGCGTTCGGCGGTACCTCGGTACTGATTGTGGTGAGCGTCGGTCTGGACACGATCAAACAGATCCAGAGTCAGCTGATCGGCAAGAGGTACACCGGGTTCTTGCGCTGATCACCCCATCGGGGGAGCTCGGATACTCCCGATTGCGTATGTACGCCGAAGGCTCGGGCATCTACGGTCGTACATCATGGCCAGGACTACGTCGACACACCCACTGCTCCGGGTGGTGTCGTCGCTCTTGCTCGCGATCACCGCCACGATGCTCTCGGTGAGTTACGCGCACGCCGACACCCCGATCGGTAGGCGTGGCGATACAGTGGAATTCGACCCGCGCGGATCGGAAGGCTCACCACCGGACGACATCCTTGCCGATGCACAGCACTCGACGATTTCAGTGTTGCTGGCCAACGATCACGCAGTGTTTCGTTCGGGTCTGCGGGCCGCGCTCGGCACCCAGCCGGATATCTACTGCATCGCGGAGGCCCCCGACGCAGTCACCGCCATGCGGGAAATGGAGCGTTTACAACCCGACGTCGCCATTCTCGATCTCGACATGCCCGGTCTCGACGACATTGCCGCCATCGAGACGGTCGCGGCACTCGCCAGCAGGACCAGGATCCTCACCCTCGCCACCTCTGACACCGATGAGAACCTCTACCGCGCACTACGTCTCGGCACCAGCGGATTCCTCACCAAGGCGCTGCCGTCCCAGGATCTGATCTCCGCCATCCGGATTGCGGCACACGGCGATGCCCTGATCGATCCACGCCTGACGCGCCGCCTGATCGCGCGGCTGACCGACGGAATCGACCCATTCCCCGCCGCGCCGGAAGTCGAGACACTCACCGCCCGTGAATATGAGGTCCTGCTTCTGATCGCCAAGGCACACACGAACCCCGAGATCGCCCGCGCCCTCGGCGTGGGAGAGCAGACGGTCAAGACTCACGTCTCCAATATGCTTGCCAAACTCGGTGTTCGCGATCGCGTGCACGCCGTCGTCTACGCCCATACCCGTCGCCTGGTTCCCCGCTCCTGACCGTTTCGTCCGCCAGGTTGCGGCGTGACCGAACTCCTCGAGTCGCAGCCAGTTTCGATCCCGAGGCCGATATGACCTGGACGTCGGTCGAAATTCATTGCCAACCGTCATAGGAGGAGGGTGCCATCCTCAGCGCACTGGAGCCGGGGGCCAAAGGTCGGGTTTGATATTGGTGGGCTTGCGGGCGGGGTTGTCGTCCCATTCGAAGTGGGTGCCGACCCATGCCGACGGGTTGTCGAAGCGGATTTCGCCGGCCGCGAACCGGGTGGTGGCGAAGGAGATGTCACCGAAGAAGTCGGCTTCGGAGAAGTCGACGGTGCGCCCACCGAAGAAGGTCGCGGCAAAGGTCACCGTGCCATGGAATTCGGCACGCGTGAAATCCGATCCGCGGGTTCCGGTTGCGCGCCAGCGTTGCTGCGCGCCGATCCGAGCGCGGTCGAATTCTGTGGTGCCGGCGTAGAGTTTGGCGCCGCTGAAGGTTATTCGCGGGCTGACGAACTCGGTGCTGTGGAACGAGGTGTGCTCGCCGTCGAAGGTCGCATTCTCGAAGGTGGTGAAAGCGGCACGGAATGTGGCCCCGCGGAACGATGTTCGGGTACCGACCAACCGGGCGCCGAGAAAGGTGGTGCGACTTCCCGAGAAGCGGGTGGCGGTGAATGAGCTGTGTGGGCATTCGACGGTCATCCCGTCGAATGTTGTGCGGTCGCCGCGGAACTCTGCACGGTCGAAGTCGACGAAGCGGCTGGTGAACGTGGCATCCCGGAAAGTGACATGCTCACCGGTAAAGCGAGCGTTTTCGAAGGTGGTGTTTCTGTCGCCGACGAACCGCGCCCTGTGGAACGTCGTGCGCCGACCCCCGAATTCGACGTTCTTGAAGTAGGCGTTGACGAACAGCGCGCCGGTGAAATCGAAATCGCAGTCCGACCAGGAAACCTCGGCGGGACGGCGCAGGCGTGCCGTGATCACCTCCAGAATCGTCCGGCGCACCTCATGGTCGTTCTGGCGGAACTGGTAGACCCGCTCGACCTTGGTTCCGAACTCCTCCGACGATTCGGCCCGCGACACAAGATGATTCGCCCCGGCATCGTGGTCGTAGGGCAGCCGAATGTAGCCGCACAGCACATCGACGCACTGCTGTCGGTGACCTGGTGCCGAGAACTCGTCAGCCACCCCGGCCATCGCGTAGACACCGGCGATCCGCACAGCCACATCGGTATCGCCCAATTGTCGGGCCGCCGCCCCGAACAGGTCGGCGAACCTGCCGCGTTCCAGATCGCGCTGCCGCCGATACGCCACCACCAGTCCGACCGCGCCACCGATGCCCGCAGCCACCGACAGCGCAATCTTGGCGAGTTCCATCTGATTCGGCGTCTCGGTCTTCGCCCCCAACATGGACCACAGCAGCCACCAGGTCAGCGCCGCGATCCCCAGCCCACACACCACGATTGTCAGCACCGATAGCAACAGCGCCGCGCGGTGCAGCCGGTCGCCCAACCACCCCCATCGCATGAGGTGCATGGTAGCTCGGATCATCCGTTCACGATCGCCGAGCAACCTTCGGCCGCCGAACTGCCCGAATCTATTTCACCCTTCTCATGACACCGATGTAGCTGTGGCACGGCACGTCGGGCACGCCCTCCACGCGCCTTGTGCCGCTCGGCGCGCAGGCGAAAAGAGTGGTGCGAGTCGCAGGATGTGCGAATGCTTGCGAAGGCGACTGGTCACGTCATCGAAAGTCGTTGGGGGGCACACCACAGACCACAAAGAACACCATCGCAGCCTTGTCGCCGATCGTCGTCGGCGCGACGGCGCACGACGAGCCCCCGGTTCTCGACTCGCCACGGATCGGCCAGACCAGGCAGCGCCCACATCGCCGTGTCACATGCGTATGCGTCGTCAGTGAGTTGCCGGATTCCGTGTGTCGTTCGCGACGCGACGCGCACCGGGACGCCGGGGGGCCCAGCGTGGCACTGCGCGCCGGTATCGAGCCGGAGCTCGAGCTTTGCACACAGGCGGTGCGGGCGGACATCCGCGTCTTCGGATGGCGTGCCAGACGTGTCGTGCGGGCTCGAGCCCTTGCACTACGCAAGCAGCGAAGCGATGAGCCGCCACCCAGTTTCGCTCCGCTGGAGGCGTGGACGCCACAGCCGTAGCCAGTGCCGCGCGGAGTTCCCGCCCGCGCACCAGGGCGGGCAGACCCGGGGTGCGGGACGTCACCGAAACCGGTGAAGTCTCGCCCAGCCGTCCCGCTTGTGCAAGTGGGGACTCCCCGCCTCCGCACCCGCCGGGCCGAGAAGACGGCCCCGGGAGACAGCCGAGCGCTTGCCGCATTTGTCTGCGGGTTCTGGCATTGTGGACGGCGCAGCGCCCGTCAATCGGGTGCGCTGCTGCATCGGTTCATCATGAGCAAGCTCGCAGTGGTGCAGCCGCTGCGTGGATGGGTGCCCGCTGCCCCGAAACAACCCGCACTACCGGACCCTGACGTCGTGGTGGCCGCCGACGAATGACCACTGATCGGCCGACCAGAAATAGATGCCGCGGGCGTAACAGGGCGTGTGCAATCCGGATGTCGGAGTGGTCGAGATGGCCACCGTGCTACCCGCATTCACGCCGGTCGAGGCGGGTCTGTACCTGACGCTCCGCGGCCGGGCGCTCTACAGTCGGCAGGAGCGCTCGATTCTGCCCGACCCCACCTTGCCGCCAGCCCGGCAACCTCCTGAGATCATGGATATCAGGAGGTGAGTGGGATGTCAGACATCTTGATCAGGGATGTTCCCGATCCAGCGATCGAGGAGATCGACCGGCGCGCCCGGGATATGGGCGTGTCCCGTAATGAATTTCTCCGACGCTGGCTCAGCCGAGAATTCCGCCCCGCGGTCTCTGTTACGACCCGCGACCTCGATCGCCTCGGCGAGCTTACGCGCGACCTCGATGACCCCGACGTTATGGGTAAAGCATGGTCGTGAGCCATCGCCCCTGGCTGATCGACAATTCGGCTTTGGTTCGGCTGGGTCGATCTCCCGATGCGGATGAATGGGCGGCGCGGATCGAGCGCCGGCCTCGTGCACATCACCACGGTCACCTTGTTGGAGGCGGCTACTCGGCAAGGTCGGCGACGGACCTCGGTGAACTGCTCGACCTCCCGCCACTCGCGCGCATGCCTGTGCAGTACATGACACCCGCATCAGAGAACCGAGCGGTCGAAGTTCTCCGCGCTCTCGCCGTGCACGGATATCATCGCGCACCCTCGATTCCGGACCTACTGATCGCCGCTACTGCCGAACAAGCAAAACTCGTCGTCCTCCATGCCGACAAAGACTTCGAACTCATTGCAGACGTGACAGGCCAGGCCGTCGAACGGATCAGCTTCGGAGACAAAGGGCCCCATTCCTGACCGGTGATAAAAGATCTGCGCCCATTTCCTGTCTTACCGCAAAATCGACGCCGGCACCCGGAACTGGCGATCCACCAGATCCGGCGCCCGCGACGCGGCGGGATCCGGTTCGGGGGTGCGGACCTTCTTGCGCCGCGTCACCCCGCGCCACCCGTGGGCGCGCATCAACCGCTCGACCGTGGACCGGGCCACCACGATACCCTGCACGGTGCAGGTGAGCCCACATTTTCACCGCACCGTACAACGACTTGGGCTGGCGTCTGCCGTTCTCGCCGGGCTCGTAGTAGCCGGCCAGGACCTCGGTGACCGTGATGTCCCAGGACCGCTGGCCATTGACATCTGGCGCCTGCCCGGAAAGTCAAGGGAGTGTCAAAATCCGCCAGGGGCGACGTCGGTAGCTTCCCTCGCCCCGGGGCCGGATGCTTCGATTTCTCCGCATGGTCCGACATCTGGAAGGTGAACACACTTGCGAAAGATATCTTATGCGCTGCTCGCTGCTGTTGTCATGGGTCTTGGGTCGCTGACCCTCGGGGCGGGAACAGCTTCCGCGGATCACTACGGCGGTCGGTTCTCGACAAAGTCCGCGTGCGAAGACAGAGGTAGTAGCCTGGTGAACCAACAGAGCGCGGCATACACCAAATACAGGTGTACATTCAAGGGTGGTTGGATGCTGTATCTCTACGACTGATGGCGCTCGAGAAAATTGGCTCTGGCCCACTTTTGATGATCGGCGTGTCGGTTCCATGATCGGATGGGCTCATCGGCTACGACACTGATTGTGGTTGCCGAGTTTGCGTCAGAGTCGTTGGTATAGTTGCTGTTTCCAGTCCTCGGGGCGGTGCGGATGGGACTGCCTCCGGTTCGGTTGACTCCTTGACCTGTGAACAGCGGATCGATGTCGGCGCGATCGCGCACCCGCAAAGGTTGTTTCCCAATAACATCGGTCCCTGTTTCGCGCCGACGATGGCCGGCGCGAGCATCGCGCCGGAGCGGGCCAGCGCAATGTCGTCCGGCTCGAGGACATACTTGCGCAACCGGCGGGCGGCGTCCTCGCTGATGGCGTCCGCACCGTCAGGCACCACCCGATAGTCGCGCAGGTGCTGTCGTTTCACGACGGGCACCGAGAGCTCAGCCCCGACCTCGGCTTTCGGCATCAGGTCGTGGGAAGGCCTGGGCTGAATCTTGCAGATATCGGCCAGCCGCACCTCTCGCCGGTCACTCGAAGCGTTCGGTTCGGGAGGTGCGGGTGGGAAGTGCACGGTCACCTGGAATGCGCTGAACTCGATCAGATCGCCGGGCTGCCCGCCGAATTCGTCGAAGACGGCAACGGCCCGCAGGCCACGCGCTTCGATTATCTGGTGCTGCGCGTCGAATACGCGAGCCTCACCGGCGAGCCCGGCTTCCCGGCACTGAAGACCCAGGTGCAGGAGGTCGCCGCCGAACTGCTCAGCCCGAGCCTGCAGAACATCCCGGCGGCTGTCGCAGATAAAGCGATGTTGCTACCAGGAGTCGGGGCGGGCGTCCGCTAGGCGTTGGAGGGCTTGGTTGATCCAGGTGGTGAAGTGGGTTGTCAGGTCGGTAGGGGTGGTGGGGCGGATGGTGATGTGGTGGGTGCGGAGTTCGGTGTAGCGGCCGTCGTCGGAGATGTCGTGCCATTGGAGAACTTTGGACGGTTTGGCGTGGGTGGGGAGTGGGGCGGTGAGGAGGACGGCGGTGCCGCCGCCGTCGGCGGGGCGGTGGAGGAGGCGTTGGTATTGCTCGCGGGGGGTGTTGCGGGCGTTGTCTTGCAGGTAGGTGTCGCGGCGGGGGGCGAGGTCGTCGGGGTGGAAGGTGGCGGGTTTCTCGGTGCCGGGTGGGCAGGCGGGGATTGCGTTCACGAGGCGGGTGGGGAGTTGTTCGGTGCGGAACATGCGTACGCGGATAGGGCTGTGCTCGTGTTGGGTGCCGGATTGGCTGAGGACTACGGCGCGATAGATGTTGCGGGCGCCGAGGATTCGGTATTCGCGTAGGTCGTCGCGGCCGGTGCTGTTCTTGTGTTTGCAGCTGCCGCCGAGGATTTCGATGCGAATGTCGGAGGTGCTCAGGGTGTGCAGTGCGGCGTTGATCTCGTCGAGTTCGTCGGGGGAGTAGCGGTCGCGCACCGCTGTGCGGTGGGTGTCGAAGTCGTCGCGGAAGGCGAAGCGGCTGGTGTAGCGCAAGGGGCTGGGAAAGCGGTCGTGTGCGTCGCTGTACCAGAGCGTGGCGAAATCATCTGGTTCCCAAGTCCATTCAGCCATTCGAGGTCCAATCTGGTCGCGTGGGGGAGGCGACCGCTATCGTGCGCGCACCCGCCCGCATGGCTTGTTCGGATGCCATGCGGGCGGATGCTGAGTCGAAGAGTGTTCGGCTGGCTCAGTCCGGGCTGCCGCCGATGACGCCGCCGGGCACCGTCCTCGGGATCTCACCGAGTAGTTTGTCGGTGTTCTCCTGGTTGATCAGGTAGTCCGGTGTCTTGTGCTCGGACTCGTCGTCCTTGCCGCCGCCCCGCGCGCCGGGTGCGCCCATGCCCGGCATACCGGCGGAACCGCGTGCGCTCGTCGTTGCCGCTGCGGCCGCCGCCGGGTTCGCCGATGTGTTCGGAGGCTGTGGCGCGCCGGGGATGCTGCGCCCTGGTTGCGGCTGATTCGGCGTGCCCGGGACGCCAGGGGTGCCCGGGCTGCTCGGGGTTCCGGTGCTGGTCGGGACGGTCTTGGTGGGGTCCGTGGTGTTGGCCGGAGTCGTCGCTGTGGGGTCTACGCCGGTGGGCGTAGTGGGTGTCGTCGCGGCGGGTTGTTGCTCTTGCGTCAGCTGATCGCCGGGCTGCTCTTCAGTGCTCGACTCGTCGGGCTTGCCGTTGCCCTCTTTGTCGCCTGGGATGCCGGAATCGGTGGTGCCGGGGCCGTTGCTCGGATTGGATGAGGTCGGCGCGCCGCCGTTGTCGTCGTCCTGGTAGCCGCCCGGCGGAGGCGGCGGAATGTCCACGGACGCAGTTGGACCCACCGGTGTAGGCAGCACGGGGATCTTGCCGTCCATCTCGCTGAAGGGCTTCACATAGAAGTCTCGCATCGCGGCCCGCGCCGTCTGCTCGGCCTCGGACTGGTCACGTTGCAGGTCCCAGCGGTGTGGGGGCCACGCCCATGAGGTCCAGGTGACGAGGACTGGGTCGGGGAGCGCCTTTTTCGTATTGGCGATCGCAGTGGCGGCGTCGCGAACCCGGCAGTACAGCTCTTCCAGGGAGTTGGTCAGATTCTGTGCGTCGCTGGTGTATTTGGCGATCGCGTTCTTGGATTGCTCAGCCGCCGGACCGGACCAGGCTTGGGCGATCGAATTCTGGATGGAGCGCGCGAAGGTTTCGACGCCTTGCTCCCATTGGTTGCGGGCGCTCCAGTATTTGCTGGCCTGGTTGACCGCATCGAGGGTATTGAGCGGATTGAACGCGTTGTTGATGCGCGGGTGTTCCCAACTGTCGGGCTGCTCGCCGCCGTTCGGGATGCGGGTGTTCTCATATCCGCTCATCTGCCTGTCCCGTCTGGGAGCAGGGCCGGTCCCGCTGGCAGTTGGACGGGAGGCCGGTTGGGAAGTGTGGTGTTGAGGCGATTGAACTCGGCAGCAAAGCTGCTGTCCACCTGCATTATTCGGTCTCGGACAATCCGGTGTACCTCTTGGATGTCTTCAACGATACGGAAGTGATCTTCCATGATCTGGTAGACGCTGTTTCCGTCTTCTGCCCCGCGGGCTTTCTTCTTGAAGCGGCCGACCAATGTTGATGCGGAGACCATATCGCCGTTGGATTCGCCTAGCCCCCAATGTTCTTGCTGGGACACGATGTCCATGGATCGCTGAATCTGTCGGATCGAGTCCTTGAAGTATTCGCAGTCGCGATCGATGTAGATGAAATCCTCTGGTGTCATTTCGATGTTCACCTGGCCGTCGCGGACTGCGTTGATCACATTTGCCATCGGTCGAGCAGGCGGAGCCTTGTCGTCACCCATATGTTTCTTCCCTCCCGGTGAGTCGCTTCGCTGTCACTGTGGTCTAAACGTTGGCGGGCATTGTTGCCACAACCTGCTCGGCCAAGGCCTTCGCGAGTTCGCAAGTGTTGAGCTGGCCCGTCTTTCGATTCGACGGCGGATTGCTGAGGAAGAATTCGAGGCTGCCGCCCTTCATCTCCACGTTTATAGTGCACACGGCGTCGGGGTGCTCATCGACCTGTCGTGTAGAGATCGCGCGCCGACCATTGATGGTGTACTCGCGGGCATCAGCGAACTTCTTGTCTCGCACCATGTCGACGGTGAGGTTCGTGGTGCGGATAGCTGGTGCGTACCCATCGGTTTGAAGCCACGCGCAACCACGCCATTTGACGCCGCCCGAAGCATCGGAGTCCTCTTTGTCCTTGCTGCGCAAGCTCTCCGAATCGAGCACACTCTGCGGGATGTCGGTGCAGGGGTTGTAGCCGGTGGGTACGTCGGGGGCGATGCTCGGGTTCGCGGAGGGACTTCCGGTCGGCTTGACATCGCCGTCGGTGGAGGGGCCGCAGCCTGCCAGTGCGAGCGCGGCACCGACGGCGAAGATGGTCAGCCGTTGCGAATTCGCCCCTGATGTCATTGATTCCCCTCGCAAACCGGTGTTGTGGCCTTGCCGGGGCCGGACCGGCTCCTCCGCCCCCCGTCAGTCACGCTGACGCTACCGGTGCATTCCAGTCGTATGCAAGCGATCCGCAGCTCAGCCGGGGGTTCTCCGCACAAGCGTGGTGTGATGAAAGCCGAGAGCCCCGGAATCCTCTGTGGCCGAAGTTCCGGGGCTCGGGGCTGAGATTTCGGCTCAGGGTCGAAGCCGGTTGAACTCGCCGTCGACGACACCTGCGGTAAACGCGTCCCACTCGCTTGGGGCGAATACCAGGGCCGGACCGCTGGGATCCTTCGAATCGCGAACGCTGACCATGTCAGCGCCGAGGAACGCGACCTCTACACAGTCCTGGTCTGAGCTGCTGTGGCTGCTCTTGAACCACATGGCCTTGGAAAGGTTGACGTTCACGG
Organism: Nocardia sp. NBC_00881; assembly: GCF_045207455.1. Lineage (NCBI taxonomy): Bacteria > Bacillati > Actinomycetota > Actinomycetes > Mycobacteriales > Nocardiaceae > Nocardia > Nocardia sp. NBC_00881. Next base: position 3,461,022 of record NZ_CP108798.1, on the reverse strand, counting down.
GGCGTACTCCCTTGCGATCTCGAGGATGAGGGATCGGCTTTGAGTCTCATCCAGTGCCGAACGTTGGATGTCGGCGTATGCCTGTCGGTACTGCTGTACCTCCTCGGTCTTCTCAAGATACAACGCGCCCGTCAACCCCTGCATGTAGATGACAGGCGGCTCAGTCAGATGCGCGGTTGGATGCGTGGGAAACTTGAGCATCACAAAAGTGCCAACCCGAAGCCCGCAGTACGCATCAGCGCCGAGTGGAACTACACGTATCGAGATGTTCGGCCTTTCAGCAGCTTTCCCGAGATTCCTCAGCTGATCCGACATCACCGCCGGACCGCCGATCGCCCGGCGTAGCGCAGATTCATCCACGGTAGCGTCCAGAATGAGCGGCGTCGGCCGACTACTCAGGCGCGCTTTTCGCAGGTTAAAGAGTTCGATCCTTCGTTCGACCTCTTCTGATGACATCGTTGGAAAATCCACCCATATCAGTGCTCGCCGATACTCGTCGGTCTGCAAGAGACCGGGGAGAAGCGTTGTCTGATACGAGAATATCTGTTTCGCAGCCGTTTCCAGCCCGACGAACAGATCGAAATGCTTGGGGATCGCATCCCCATAGGCATGCCACCAGCCGGTGCGGCTCGCTTCCTCGGTGAGCCCAAGCAGGATGTTGGTCACGTCCTCTGATGCCCCATACACCTTGCACAACCCTTCGATGAGTAGCGGATTCAGCCGGACCGGCTGCCCGGTCTCCATCCGCCACAGGGTCTGTTTGCCCACGCCGATCGCCTCGCGGGCGACCTCTGCGCTGACGCCCGAGTTGACCCGCAGCTCGCGCAGCTGTCGGCCCAGCATGCGGCGGGGGAGGGTGGATCCGGTTGGAGTCACGACGAATTCCCTTTCGTAGCCAAACTATTGGCCAGGTATCAAACTGGAACGTTTTGGCGGGGTGCCTTGGAACCTGGGCGATTTTCGCCGGATTCCACAACTGAGAATGTCCCGCCCAGCAATACCCGGTGCTCTACTGAACGCGCCCCGGTCCCGAATCGAAGAAGTCCTGAAACCTTAACCGCGACAACGGTTCCAGGTCCAGCGCCGGGCGTTGTCGCTTACCGGACGATGTGAATCGAGGATGGCGAATGGATCATGCGGCATTCGCGGATACGCCTGCCTCCCGCTGCGCCTATTACCGGCGCACCTGTGGGCTACCGGCCGGAATAGACCCGGAGGTCGGCCGGATTGTTGTAAAAGCGGGAGTGGTCGGCGGGATCACGATGCCCGGTGGGTTGGGGCAGCGGGTGCGTGACGACCTGGTCTTCCGTGGGCATCCGCAGGGTCCGGTGGTCGCCCATATCCGCTCTCGCAGATGGACTTTCCTGTGCCGACCCGATGTACCCGACGATATGCGGTTGTTCTCGGCCTTGTTCCGGCTCGACGTCTCCATCGTGCCTTTCGGCGGCGAGATCGCGCTGCCTTCGCCCGCCGAAGCGAGCGGCGGGTTTCGGCAGTGGGTGGTGGCACCGCGCGACACGTTCCGTCCATCCGGCGCGGTGATCGTGGATTGCGTGTTGACCTGCGCGGGCCGGAAGGGCGCGCGGTGAGCGCTGGTCTGCCGACGAGAAGCCAATTGCTGCACGCCTGCCGAGACGGGAACCCGCTGCCGGATCATCCGGTGCTGCGCCGGGCCCGCGAACTCGCCGCCCTGCACGCACGCAGTCTCGGCGCGGTCCCCGCGGTTGTCGCCGACCTCGATGAGCAGCGCGCTCACCTGGTCCGGGACATCGACCGCTGGGCCGAGGTGCGGCTGCCACCCGCACATGGTGGCGCCTACCTGCACACCGAATCGCTGGGCGCGGTGATCGACCGCCTCGCCCGGCTCAGCGCCCGCGCGTACGCGGCCTTGGCCGACGACGCGGAATGGGACCTGTGGTTCGCATGGGAGCGCCTGGCGGAGTCGGCCGTTGCCTATGAGGATCTGGCCACCGAACTCGCGACGGGGCGTCGTCGGCTGCCGAACGCGCTCTGAACATGCCGTTCAACCTGTGGATATTGTGACCGGGTGTGTAGCGACGATCTTTCGGAACTCTGGCAACGACGGTGGCCGCTGTGTCCCCCGTCGGCTGATGAGTTGAAGAGCGCCTATCACGATCGGTGGGTGCGATTCCATAGCCTGCCTGGGTCGAAGCGCTATCCCGAGACTGCTGACGAGTACGGCATCGTGCTCGGCCGGTACAACACCGTCCTGGACGAGTTGTTCACCGGGCAGGAGGTCTACGTCATCACCTGCGACTGGTCCGACCACCCTGAGCCGGGCGCGCGGCCCGATGGTCAGGCACGGTGGCATCCCGCTGCCCACTACTGGACATCTGTCTGCGAGAACCCGACCGAGACCGACGCCGAGTTGATCTCCTATGCCCACCTGTTCGTCAGCCGGATCACCTGGCGGCAAGGCGCTGTGGATGAACTTCTGTGTGCCGTCGCCGACGACGCCACCGCAGGGGTGATGATCGCTGGCCCGGGTTTGGAGCGGATCCACCATCCCTACGACGGCGGAGCGGATGTTCTGCTGCCCACCACCAACGAACGTGACACGCTCATGCACCGGCACATGCGCTGGCTTTCCGATCATCCCCAAGGTCTCTGAGGTTGCCGGGAATGCGAATGAAGGCTCGCTCGGAGAGCCGGCCGCGTTTCGTCAGAATTCTGTCGCCGCTCGACCGTGCGGGCGAATCAATCCCGGTGCAGGATGGCGGAGAGATGGTGCTGCAGCGGTTCGCCCACTGCCGCCATGCGCAGTGTGTAGTCGATCGTGTCGCCGGACAGGTGGATCGTCCGGCCGAGTGCGGTCACGGATTTCGCGGTGCTGCTGCGGCCGATACTGGTGGAGTCCAATTCCATCTGCACACGGTCGCCATCGATGGTGAGCGAGCCCTCGCAGATTTCGGTGATTCCGGTGGGGTGGGCGAGGATCAATTCGACGCGGTCGGGCCGCGGCCGGCGTAGATAGCCGGTTTCGGCGTGCATCGGGCGCCCGTCGTCGCCGGCGCGGGTCTTCTGCCGGTAGGTGAGAAACGGACGGCCCAGATGACCGAATCGGATTTCCTCGACATAGCCGAATGGCTCAATGGTCGGGTATTCACCCTGTCCTTTGCCGCGCCACGTGCCGAGCAGTGGTGCGAGCATGGCGATATCGGGATGCAAAGCTATCGGTGATTGGGTTTCGACCACGGCGAACAGCCTAAACCCGTACCTCGTGGGGCGCTCTGTTAGTCCCGAAATTACTTCACGCTAAGGTTAGCATCGCCTAATCGCCAAGAGTGGTGTGTGGTCGGAAAGGAAACAGGAAAGTTGAACGGACGCTGGAGTGAGTTGCGCCGCGGCGGTGCACCGCGGTCGCGGGCCAGGAACGGTCTGCTGCGGGTGTCGGTACTGAGCGTGGCGCTGGTCGCCGCCGCCTGCTCGACCTCGAACGCCGACGAGGTGCCCGGCCTCGACGGCAACAAGTACGTCCAAACCAATCTGGCCGCCAACGAAGCCGCGTACAACGCGGAGTTCACCTTCCCCGACATGGTGAACGCCTGGGGTCTGGCCGACCGGCCGAAGGGCGCGGGCGGGCACTTCTGGGTCGGGGCGGGCGGCAAGTCGTTCCAGTTCGTCGGTGACGTCACAAAGTCCTCGGACCAGCACGTGCAGAAGCTTTTCCAGGACCCGCTGAAGATCGTCACGATCCCCGGCGCGGATGCCGACACTTCGGACGACAGTGCGGGCAAGACCACCGGCGTGGTGTTCAACCCGGCGCCGATCACCTCCGATCTGTTCGTCGTGCACGACCAGCCGGTCGACGTGGACGGCGCACCACAGCTGCTGAACGGCTCGGCGCGGTTCATCTTCGCCACCGATTCCGGCAAGATCTCGGCGTGGACCGAGCAGGGCCTCGAAGGACAGATCGTGCGGCGGGACGGCCCTGCCAACCTGGTCTTCGACGGCCAGTCGCAAGGCATGCAGTTCTTCGGCATCGCGCTCGCCCCGTCCGGTGACACGCTGCTCGCGGCCGATTTCGGCGCCGATCCGCAGGTCCGGACGTTCGACAGGAACTGGCAGCTGATCCCGACCGTCGGTTTCGCCAACCCGTTCGCCACCGGCGACGCGATCGACGCGGCCGCGCCGGAGAAGGGTAAGAAGGCCAAGCCAGGCGACCCCGCGCCGTTCAACGTCTCCACCGTCGGCAATCGCGTGTTCGTCTCCTACGCCGCCACCAAGCCCGACGAGAAGGACGCGACCAAGTTCGACGCGGGCGAGGAGGACTCGCTGGACAAGGACCAGGAGAAGGCCGCGAACGGCAAACCCGACAAGGGCAAGGTCGCCGAGTTCGACGCCACCGGCAAGCTGGTCCGCATCCTGGACGACGGCAAGCACCTGAACGCGCCGTGGGCGGTTACCCTCGCGCCCCAGGACTTCGGTCCACTCGGCGGCAAACTGCTGGTCGGCAACTTCGGCGGCGCGGGCCACGTGGTGGCCTACGACGACGCCACCGGCAAGTTCGTCGACTACCTGCGTGACGGTGACGGCAAGCCGGTCGCGGTGGAAGGACTGTGGGCGCTGATGTTCGGCAACGGTGAAAGCCTCGGCGACGCCGACTCGCTCTACTTCACCGCGGGCCCGGAGGACGAGAAGGACGGCCTGTTCGGCAAGTTCCGTTCGAAGTAAGCCTGTTCCACACATCGGCCCGCACCCAACGGTGCGGGCCGATGTGCGTTATCGGCCTCCCGTCGGCGCCGACGGCCGAGGTTCGGTGCGCCGGTCGCGGATTGCCGACGCGACCTCTTCCACCGCGGAGCGGATGGTCGCGCCGTAGCCGTCGTCGCCGAGCGTGTGCAGGCGGGCGCGGGCGGCGTCGATCTCGCGTTGCGCCGCGGTGAAGGAGCTGAGCCTGCGGTAGTCGTCGGCGAGGTTGAGATGCAGCGAGGGGTAGAAGGCGGCGACATGCAGCGATCTGTCGTAGCGGCGGGCGCGGTCGTCGGACAGCTCCGCTGCGGCGTCCAGCGCCCGTACATCCCAGGTGAGCGCCTCGGCCGCGTCGTCGTACAGGTCGGCCAGGTAGTGGGCCAGGGTGCAGCGGTGCAGGGGGTCGCCTTGGGGGGCGAGCGAAGTCCAGAGAGTGAGCAGGGCCTCGCGCGCGTCATGCGGGCGGCCCTCGTGGCCGAGCGCGACCGCGCGGGTGATGGCGGCCATGGTGTCGTCGGTCTGAGTGGTCACGAGTTCTCCTGTACGGCGGTCGCGGGTAGGGGTGAGGTCGCGGGTAAGTGGTGCAGCCGCGGTCGGTTGGGGAATGCAGGTCTGGCGGCTGTCCTGGCTGAGCGTGACCACATGGGTGATGTGCTCATCGACGCCAGGGATCGCGGCCACGGCGGGTGCTCCAGACGAGGGCGCTGATACGGCAGCGGCACACGCCCCGCGAGGTTGCTTGTTTTCTCAGGTAGTGGTCACGTGTTCTCGTCCGGAGTGGTGGCGGGCCGGGTGGGCATGGCCAGCGTGGTGAGGTCGCCGTCGGTGGCGGAGCGCAGGACTACCGGCCGGTCGGTGGCGGCGATGTCGAGCATCAGGTCGGGACCGAGTGCGGTGTGGACGGCGGCAAGTAGCGTGGCGGGGTCGAACGAGAGGGTGATGGGGGAGCCGGTGACAGAGGCGGGCAGGTGGCTGCTGTCCGACACTGTGATGCCGGTCTGGTCGATCGCCAATTGCACTGTCGCTTCGGCCTTTTCGAGCATTTCCAGCAGCGATTGGCGGGCGACGACCACTCTGGTGCGCACCGGCCCGAGTGCCGACAGCACAGCGCGGTGGTCGGGGAATGGTTCAGCTATGACGGCGGAATGATGTTCGGCGCCGTCCCCAGCCAAAATCAGGGCATGCTCCGTCGGAGTCGCGACGATCTCGTCCACGTCGCGCAGCCAGGCGGTGACCGCAGCGAGTCCTTTCGGGTCGAGCACGAGTGACCATGCGCAGCCGTGCTGCCGGTGCGGCACCAAAGTGCGGGTCGAGAGCCGGTAGCGGTCGGTCGCGGTGAGCGTCAGCGCGTTGGCGCCTGCCTCGACCAGAACGCCTGCCAGCACCGGGATCTCCCGCGTTCGGGCCGCGGCGGCGCGGACCTGCTCCAGAGCCTCGGCGAGCGCGGTCGCGGAAACCGCCACGTGCGGGCTCATTTCGAGCGACTCTTTGACTGCCGCGACGATCCGCGCGGCCTCGCGTGCCCGTCGTGCCAGGTCGTCCACGTGGTGGTCGAGTAATTGCCGTGCCACGGCAGGGGCGCCGGACAGAATCCGGGCAATCGTTTCGAGCGGCAGGTCGATCGCGCGCAACTGCCGGATGAGTGCCGCCCGTTCACGCTGGGCCTCGCGGTAGTAGCGGTACCCGGTGATCGGATCGACCCGGGCCGGGATCAGCAGACCGCAGTCGTCGTAGAACCGCAGCGCGCTCGCGGTGAGCCCACTGGCCCGTGCGAGCACGCCGATCGTGATCAACCCTTCGAACTCCGAACTCGTCACCTGGCCATCATGGAGTCTCAACCAGGTCGAAGGTCAACCCGGCGGTGCGCTGGCACCCGCTACCACCGCGGCCCCCGACGAGATCGCGATCATCAACGGCCTCGTTTACCAGGACAAGTACGGTGACCTCAACGGATGCATCAAGGTCGGCCCGATGGACATCACCGTGGAGAATCACACCAGCAACCGCACCGCGTACATCTACCTGACAGCTGTCCATACTCCGAAGGGGTTTCGGAGTATGGACAGCGCGGGTGGGCATCCCATCAAGCGGCGTTGAGGGCTGTGGTGATCTTGCGGGTCATCTCGGCCAGGGTCGGGCTGGGCTCACCGTGGTGGGTACGGGTGGCTGCGTCGATGGCGACGAGGACGGTGCTGCGGAAGTTGTCGGCTTCGGCCGGCTCCTGCTTCTCGAGCAGGCTCATGGTGGCGGTCAGGGCCGGAAGCACGTGATCGGCGAGCTCGGCGACAGTCTTGCCCTTCAGTTCGATGTCTTTGGACTTCGCGGCGAGCACGTGCCCGACCAGGCCGGTCGCGGAGGACAAGGCGATGGAGCCGTTCGTGGCGACCTTGTGCGGCTTGCCGGTGGCATCGGCGGCGGCCATCAGCGACACGGCGCCGTACGCGGCGGTCCGCAGGGTGGCCTGGTCCTGGTTGGTAAGGGTGATGGACATGATGGTGTTCTCCTTCGAATCTGTTGTGGTGTAGTTCGATTGAACGGATGCTGGTGGAATAATGTCCTGTTGGCGCCCGGGTATTCAGATTGCTCTCGGCGAACCCTCCTGGTCGCGGGACGCTGCCGTCTCGCGTACGGCATCGGCGATGGCGCGGAAGTCCTTGCGCAGGAGGGCGCCGTGGTTGCTGGCGACCTTCGCGCTGACGCGGATGTTCGGGTTGCGGGCAGTCACCGCATCGAGGCTGGTGCGGATCCGTTCCTGCTCATCACCGCGGCTTCCGAAGGACGTCCCCGAAGCAACCACATACCGCACCGGCACGGTGATGCTGTCCAGCAAGGGGCCCAGCTCCCGCTCGCGGGAGAGCCTGCCGAGCTCGATGTTGCTGTTGGCCTGCTGTTCGGCGGTCATCCGCGGGGTCAGCCCTGTCGGGCGCAGCAACGGCATGAACCACCCCAGCCGCTTGAACAGCTTGCGGATCCGCTGCTCCATGGCCTCGTCCAGCCAGTCGTACGGGAACGCGCCGTCGACCAGGACGGTGCCCACGGCACGGTCCGGATTCCGGCCGGCCCAGTGTGCCGCGACGACTGCCCCGTAGGACCAGCCCACCACCAGCGCCCGGTCCACACCCCTGGCCGCCAGGATGGCATCGACATCCCGGACGGCAGCTTCGAAGGAATAGTCCGCCGAACGCCGCGATTTGCCGCGAGCCCGCTCGTCGTAGGTGATGTGCCGAAGCCCGGGACCGAGTTCAGCGATGACCCTCCGCCAGTACCCCTGAGTGGCGAACTGGCCATTGAGGTACACCACGGGGACACCGGGACCGCCGGTGTCGGTGACAGCCAGGGCCGTATCGTCGACCGGCACCATGCCGGTCCATTTCGACTTGATCGAGGAAGTGCTGTTCTTCGTCATGGCAGCAACTATCAGCGTCTGTCCTGACACCACGCTGACGCCACCCTGACACGGCCACTGACAACGGTGCTCCATCTGGTCGCGCCAGGCCAGGGCGTTGCGCGGCCAAGGGGCCGTATCCGGGTGCGGCCGGACTTCCAGGAGTAGCGATGAGTTTCGCCACATTCAAGAGTTCATCTACCGGCCCACTCTGCATGGCTGAGTCCGTCGATCGACTCGGCGCCTTCTGCGACCGATCAGATCCTCGGTCGACCACTCCTGACGTACTCCGGCACACTAGAGGAGTAATTCCAAGGTAATTGGTGCGCCCACCGTGGCGTTCCAGGTCCAGCTTCCCTTTCAGGGTCTGATTGATCGACTCGACGACTTGGCGCAGCGGTTTGAACAGGGCGGTACCGGGCCGTTCGAGCTCGCCTTTGCGGGTCGGCCGCAGCAGTTGCAGCCCGGTCGCGGTCAGTTCGGTTTCGAACCCGGCGCGCCTGGTTCTCTGGGAGTTCGAAGTCCTCGACCGCGACCTGCCGGAGGCAGAGATGACCGGCGGCGATCTCGGCGGCAGCGTTGGTCTTCGCGAGAGCGATGCTCCGCGCGGAGCGGTCGATCATGAGGATATGCCCGTCTCCGATTCGCCTCGCGACGGCTTGGCGGCGGCACCGGAGCCTCCACCGATCTCGAGGACCCGCATCCCGGCTCGCAGAGGAAGAGCCTCGACGATCGCTTCCAATCGTGGGGACAGGGAACTCATATCGGACCATCCTCACGCAGGGCGATGGTCCGAACAACCGGTCCGGCGATTCGCGGCATGTGACCGATCCCCTGCGATCGCGGACTTGCCGGTGCCGACCTATTTGCCGCCGGTTACCCTCCGAGCCGCTGCTCGAGTTCCCGGATACGTGCCCGGTACTGCTGCTGTTTCTCGGCAATGGCGGCATATTCCTCTTGTTTCGCCTGCTCCCACTTGTCGGTTGCTCGCTGCAGATTGGTGTACTCGCTGCTGATTGTCTCGAACATATCCAACAGGCCGGGCAGGTGGATTCGCATCCAGTCGACCCTTTCCCGTTCCGTAACGTCGGATTCCAGGATCGCGCGGGCGCTGTCGATCAAGCCCTGATGCTCATCGGGGTGTGTCGGCGGTGTTCCTCCGCTCTCATGGCGTACCCGGTCGGAACCGGCGCTACCGACCGTCCGCGCGGAGGTGAAGCCGAGCCCGAAATCCTTGCCCAGTTGATCGAGCTTGTCCGGATTGCCGAAAACGGCTTCTCCGGACCAGTCGTCGGATCGGGGATGCACGGGGCAGAAGCGCTGGGCAGCACCGGGGTCCAGCGTGTGCAGATAGGTGGCAAAGGTGAGCGAGGCTTCCATTTCCTCCCGTTCGCCACCGGGGTACACGGGCCACGATACGGTCGTGTCGTTCCAATCGAACTGGAGTTCCCATTTCGTGCTGTTCTCGACCAGTCGCACGTTGGTGACGGATGCTGTGCCACGGGTACAGGAGGCAATGGATTCCAGTTCGTTCCTGTACCACTCCAGCCGCGCGTCGTCGTCGGTCTCGCCGATCCCTTCGAATCTTTCGTAATCGAATGCGTATCGAATCCCGAGTTCGCTCAGCAGGCTGCGCAGGGCGTCTCCGGGGGTGTGGCCGTAGTAGCTCAGCGGTTTGTCGAGCTCGGCTGCCTCCCAGGTCTTTCCGGGCGTGGTCGCATCGATGAGACCGAGTTCGACGATTCGATCGACTACTTCGCGAATGGTGCGTTCCGGTGCCACGATTCTCCTCAGAACAGCTTCCTCATGAACGGATCCGGGCAGGAGCTTATCCAGAGTTCGCGGGAACCGCTCCTCATCCGCCCGGCGGCGGTTCTGTCGCGCTCCTCGTTCGATGCCGGTCACTGCTGGTGGTCGAGTTGGTGTCGGCATCGGACTACATCGCTCGCCATCTTGCCGAGCTGAACCAAGTCGATCAGTGCCTCGACGAGTCTCCGCGGGTGTAATCGGCCGCGCGCCAGGCCAGCGCTGAAATCGTCCGTTGGGGTTGCCGGAAACCATGATCGGCAGCACCGAGGCGTCCACGACGCGCAGGTCGGCCACGCCGCGAACGCGCAGGCACGAGTCGACCACCTCGTCGTCCGGTGCCGCCCTGTTCAAACCGCTGCGCCAAGTCGTCGAGTCGATCAATCAGACCCTGAAAGGGCAGCTGGACCTGGAACGCCACGGCGGGCGCACCACCGCTGGAGTCACCGTTCGCGTGCTGCAACGCCTCCTTGCGCTCACCGCCGCCATCTGGCACAACGACACCACCAGCGCACCGGTCCACCGCTCACTGATCGCATACGACCACTAACCACCGGGTGGGCAGCCCGCTCCGCGGGCTGCCCACCCCTTAGAATTACTCATCTAGACGAATCAGTCCGAGCGCGAGGCTATTCTGCGGCTCGAGCGAACGGGTAACTCTCATCGAGTGAAAGACGCTCGGTGGGCGGTGATCAACGACCGTGCAGCGGATCGCCGCTGCGGACGCGGTTGTGATGGGCGCCCCGACCAGCCTGGGCTTCGGTCGATGCACCCATACGACGGGAACGCACCAGCAGGGACAGGCTCGCCACCGGGCGGTCGTGATGGGGACGGCGGATGACAGCGACCCCACGGGTCTCGACATCGTCCAAAGCGTTGTGGACCAGACCGATGACAAATCGAAAAGCTGGGCGGTAGCCAGGGTCGATGTCACCGAGGACACGTTCACCCTCTACGAGTGTGGCACGCGCGGAACTCGCTGTGGCCGATAGCAACGCCCGCACTCCAGGGGTGTCGCGTCCCTTCTCCAGGTCCGCACGCGTCACACCGTGCCGGTCGAGGGCGGAGACCGGCAGGCACAGCCGCCCGTCGCGCAGGTCCTCGAACAAATCGGTGAGGTCGTCTGTCCGCTGCGCCGCGTCCACGAGCAAGCGGACGGAGGATATGAAGCGTTGCTCAGGGACCAGAAACGGCACAACCCCGAAACCAAGCATGAAAGACGGCACCGAAACTGTATCTAGGTAACGCTGGAAGTCTGCCTCCTGAGCAAATCCCGCGAACTCCAGTTCGAGGCGCGTGCCCGCCAGATACGCGTCGATCCACTCGCGCGACAGATTCCGCAGACCGGCGGAGTGCAGATACGCACGCATCAGCGGATGCCCCGAGCTTCCGGTGTCCAGCGCCGTGTTCACATGGTCGGCCCATTCCTCGAACCGCTGTGTCCGCCCCTCGACAGGGCCGGTGTCGCAGAGGTCATCGGTGTAGCGCGCGAACGCCGACGCCGCGAATATGTGCGGCTGTCCCTCCGGCGGAACTAAGGTCCGCAGTGACACCCAGAGATTGAAATGACTGCGCCGCCAATGCCGCGCCGCAGCCGAAAAGTCGGCACGCGCCGAGTCTCCCCGCACCCCTGCCGCATCCAAACAACGTCGCCACGTCCGCACGAACACGCCCCTAAGATCGACAGTCACACAAGGGATTTCGACTGTACCCCCGCATTCGCGCCGAAACTGTGGATTCAAGGTTGTTCCTACCCGACGCGATAGGACCCGATCCTGATCAATCCAGCAAGACCGCGGCACCCCACGCCCAAGGCCCGGATGGGGCTCAGCTATTTGCTTCAACGAAACAAGTGATATACTTGATTCATGAAAGCAAATAAGCAGCAGGTGTCGGAGCTGACGCGGATGACCTCGCGCTTCGCCGAGGCGATGCGGCTAGGTACCTCGCGGGCGTTCGACCCGGTGCGGGTCGGGGTGCTCCAGTGCGCGGTGGAGTCCGGGCCGGTGCGGGCCGGTGAGATCGCCGAGCGGCTGGATGCGTTGCCGTCGTCGGTCACCAGACATGTTCGTGCCCTGGTTGATTCAGGTCTGGCGCAGACCTCGCCGGACCCGGCCGACGGGCGTGCGGTGCTGGTCGAGGCCACCGACGCCGGCCGGGCCGAGCTCCAGCAATTCCTGGAAGTGGGAGACGAGGTATTCGGCGCGGTGATCGCCGACTGGTCCGCCGAGGATGTCGTCACCCTCACCCGGCTGCTCGACCGGTTGGTCGAGTCCTGGTCCTCGCTCGGGGTTCGGCACCAGCAGCGGGCGGGCTCGCGTTATCCGAATCGGTTCGGCTGGAGCCGGATCTGACATCGATGGGCAGAAATTTTATGGGTACCAATCGTTCTTCGATCGCTATTGCCGGTGCCGGTCTCGCGGGACTGTGCCTGGCGCAGTCACTGCACAAGGCCGGGATCGAGGTGCAGGTGTACGAGCGGGACTCCGGACCGTTCGTGCGCCGCCAGGGATACCGCATTACGGTCGACAAACACGGCAGAGCGGCATTGCGGCAGTGCGTTCCCGCCGAATTGTTCGAACTGATATCGGCGGTCGCGGGCGCCCCCGGCGGATACTTCCGGATCACCAACAAGGATCTGCGCGACGCCATCACCTTGCACTTCGACGAAAACGTTCCCGACGGTGCGGGCCAGATGGATCGCCAGACGCTGCGCACGATCCTGCTGCGGGGCCTCGAGGACCGGGTGCATTTCGGCAAGGGAGCGGTCGGTGTCGAGGAGGACCGCGACGGTGCCGTGTTACATCTGGCCGACGGCAGTTCGACACGCACGGACTTGGTCGTCGGCGCCGACGGCATTGGCTCGGCGCTACGCGCGGCCACGCTCCCCGACCACGAACCGATCGACTCCGGCATGCGTGCGCTGTACGGCCGCACGCCGCTGCAGATCCGCGGCCGGTGCATGGTGCCGCCGGCTCTGACCAAGAGCGGAGTGCTGGCCGTCGGTGACAGGCCAGGACGATGCGCGTTCTTCACCTCCATGCGTTTCGGTGAGCAACCCGCGGCAGCCTTCGAGCGGCTGGCGCCCGGGACCCGCGCCCCTGTCGACGACGACTATGTGATGTGGGGACTGGTCTTTCCAGGCGCCGACAGTCCATTCACTGATCGCCAGCCCACACCGCCGCAGCTGGACGAATTCGCCGGCACCCTGGTCGGCGAATTCCATCCTGCCGTACAGGAACTTATCGCCGAGTCCCAGCCCGAATACACCATGGAGGTGAAACTCATGGCCGCCCCTCGCCCTCGTGGGTGGCGGATGTCGCGGGTGACGCTGATGGGGGACGCGGTACATGCGATGCCACCCGTGGGAGCCCACGGCGGCAATACCGCTTTGCGGGATGCGGCCCTGCTGGCCACCAAGCTGGAACATGCTGTAGCGCAAGGTGATCCACTCGAGCACGCGCTGTCGGCCTACCAGGCCGAGATGGTGCCGTATGCATTCCGAGCAGTCGGCGACGCAACCAAACAACTACGCCGCCTGACCGGGAGCAATCCGGTGCAACGATGGGTCCTGCTGCGCGCACTACCTCGGCTACATCGCGTCACCGTCCTCTGAGGCGAGCAGCGACAGTCTCCTCGCCGGCCGTCGCTGCTACCGCGGAAAGTATGTTGGTAAGGGCCGGCCCCGCTCCTGAGCCTCGACGCGCCCGACTGCGACCGGAACCAAAAATGGTCGAATGGCGGGTTCTGTTGGGTCACAGTTGGATTGGGCCGAAGTCGGCGGCGGTGCGGGCCAGGGCGCGGACCGCGGCGCTGTCGGCGGTGGAGCGCCAGGTCAGGGCCCATTGCAGTTCGGGGGAGTCGGGCATGGGCAGGAAAGCGATGCCTGGGGGGTTGTTGTAGCGGGCTGCGAGCTCGCCCAGCGGGTGGACGCATTGCCCGGACGCGACCAGGGAAAGGATCTCGTGGAAGGTCCGCGCGATCGGCCCGCGTGGGATGCGACGGCCCTGCGGTGTGTGGGTGGGGACCATGGACGCAACCCAGTAGTCGGGGGCGTCGGGACCGAAGTCGACAACACGGTTGTCGGCGAGATCTTCCAGGGACGCGGAGCCGCGTTGGGCCAGTGGATGGTCGGTGGCGACGGCCAGTACGCGGCGGCCGGTGAGCACGGTGGGGCCGACGGTGAGGTCGGGTTCGAGGACGGGTAGCCACAGCACGTTCACATCGTGTTCCCCGCTGCGGAGCGCGTTGAACGGGTCGGCGCCGTTGACCTCGCCGAACGTGACGCTGCTACCCGGATAGCGGATGCGGAACGTCTCGAACAGGGGCCGCAGTTCGTGGCCGGCGTGCCCGAACACTCCGATCTTGAGGGTCTGGCCTGCGCTGAGCCCGGCGGCTTCGGCGCGGGCGAGTGCGGCTTGGAGCAGGTCGTGGACTTGCTGCAGGTCTTCGCGCAGGCGCCGGCCGACCGGTGTCAGCTGCACGCGGCGACTGGTGCGTTCGAACAGTGCCGTGCCGATGCGTCGTTCTTGTGTGCGGATGGCCTGGCTGACGCGAGCCTGGGACACGTGCAGGCGTTCGGCGGTGCGGCCGAAGTGCAATTCCTCGGCCAGCGTCAGGAAGATCTCGATATCGCGTAGCTCCACGAATAACTCCAGAGTTATCAATCAGTCCACGAAGCTTACGTTGATCGGTTGTCGGCCTGCCGCGAAGCTGGGTTTGTCACCGCGGCGCAGGCCCCGGTGGACAGACCGACAGAGAGGCCAACCCGATGAGCAACCCGCTGGTGATCGCGGACCGGGTCGAGATCACCGCCCTGTGTGGCGAGGTCACCGACGCGGTGATGATGCGTGACTTCGACCGTGTCGCATCTCTGTTCACACCCGAGGCGGTGGTGCGGTGGCCGCACATCGACAAGGAGTTCGTCGGGCGGCACGAGATCCGCACGGGGATCGAGTGGGGGCAAGGACTGTGGGAGTTCTTCGTCCAGAACGTCCACCCCGGCTTCCTCCGGCTCGACGGTGACACCGCTGTCGGTCGTGTCTATGTCGAGGAGTTCGGCCGAATGCTCGACGGTAGCTCGCACCGCAACTTCGCCCTCTACCACGACCGCTACCAGCGAACCTCGGACGGGTGGAGGCTCAGCGAACGCGTATACGAGGTCCGCTACCTCGACTCGACGCCATTGCCCGGTGCGCCGCTGGCCACCCACCACTGAATCCGAAAGTCCTCGACCCCGCCTCACCGGCAGTCACAGGGACGGGGCACACGGTGTCCTGTGCCCGAAACCCGCACCAAACAAAGGAAAGACAATGAACAAGTACGAAGTCGTCGTGGTCGGTGGCGGATACGCCGGCGTGATGGCCGCCAATCGCCTGACGCAGCGCGACGACGTCAGGGTGACCGTGATCAATCCCCGCCCGGTCTTCGTCCCGCGGCTGCGGTTGCACCAGTTGGTGGGCGAAACCCACGAGGCGGTCGTCGAGTACCAGGACATCCTGGCCGAGGGTGTCGAGCTGGTGGTCGACAGCGTGAAGCGGATCGACGCGGCCGAACGCACGGTGGTACTGACCGACGGCGGTACGATCGGCTACGACTACCTCATCTACGCGGTGGGCAGCGGCAGCCCTACGCCGCAGGTGCCGGGTGCGGCCGAGTTCGCTTACCCGGTAGCGACTTTGGAGGCGGCACAGCGGTTACGGTCGGTACTCCTCGACACGCCCATGACGTCCGCGGTGACGGTGATCGGGGGCGGCCCGACCGGAGTCGAGACCGCCGCCGAGCTGGCCGAGCAGGGGCGCGCAGTCACCTTGGTCTGCGGTGATGTCCTTGTTCCGTACCTGCATCCCAAGGCACGGCGCACGGCCCACAAGTACCTCGCCAAGCTGGGAGTGACCGTCATCGAGGGCTCCGAGGCGGCCGTCACCGCGGTGACCCGGGAGGCCGTGCAGCTCGGTGATGGCCGGACGCTGGCGAGTGACGTGACGATCTGGACGGCGGGCTTCGGGGTGCCGGATCTGGCCGACCGTAGCGGGCTGCGCACCGATGCCGCCGGGCGTCTGCTCACCGACGAGACCCTGACCAGCGTTGACGACGAACGCATTGTCGCGGCGGGCGACTCCTCGGCACCGTCGAATCTGCCGTTCCGGATGAGCGCCTACGTCGCCTACTGCCTGGGCGCGCACGCCGCCGACACCCTGCTACGCCGGATCTCGGGTGAGCAGACCTCGGCGATCGACCTGTCGTTCATCGCCATGTGCCTCAGCTTCGGGCGGGAAGCCGGGATCTACCAGCTCGGTCATAAGAACGAGACCGGCATGCGGCTCTACTTCAGCGGGTCCATGGGCAAGAAACTGAAGGAAATCGCCTGCGAAGCCGGCATCAAGCACCTGGCGACCGAGGCCCGCAAGCCCGGCTCACACCGCTGGTTGAAAGACGGCAAGCACCGGCCGGCGCTGCTGCTGGCCCAGCGCGAGAACACGACCGTATCGGTCGGGTAGGGCACCGAAAAAGCCGTCATCGCACCCGGCGATGGTCACTCGGCCACCCTGTGCGGCGGTGCCTGCGCTCGCAGACGCCGCCGCACAGGGCGGCCGGACGCCGGACCTGACGACAACCGGAGAGGACTGCATGAACACCACACCCGAACCCGGTGGGCGGCAGACAGCGGACCGGAACCGCGGTGACCACGCCGCGATCGAGTCGACCGAAACGTTTCTCGCGCACCGTAACCTGCTCTTCACCGTCGCCTACGAAATGCTCGGATCCACCGCCGATGCCGAAAACGTCCTGCAGGAAACCTGGCTGTGCTGGCGGAACATCAACTCCGACCAGGTCAGCGACCCGCGCGCCTACCTGGTTCGGACCCTCACCCGCAGGTCCCTGCATCGGCTGTGGTCGATGAAATGCCGCGGAGAATCCTCAGCCGGCCCGTGGCTGCCCGAGCCGCTGCCGACCACTGCGGACACCGCCCACCATGTCGAACTCGCCGAGAGCATGTCGATGGCATTGATGCTGGTCCTCGAGGCACTCTCGCCGACCGAGCGCGCTGTGTACGTCCTGCGTGAGGCGTTCGACCTCGGTTACGACGAGATCGCCGACGCGGTCGGCACGACCACTGCCGTGGTCCGTCAGATCGCGTATCGCGCCCGCCGCCATGTCACCGTCCGCCGCCCCCATCGGGTGGTCTCCGCGGACCGGGCCCGTGCGGCGGCGGAATCGTTGCAGCGTGCGCTCGAAACCGGAGAACCGCAGGTCCTGCTCGAGGTCCTGGCTCCCAACGTCGTCCTCGTCTGTGACGGTGGCGGCGTCGAACGGGCCGCGATACGGCCGGTCACCGGCGCCGTCAAGGTGGCCCGCTTCATCGTCGGCGGGCTCGGTACGAGCGCGGTATCGCTCACCGGCGAACCCGTCACCGTCAATGGCACTGCGGCATTGGCGGTTCACGTCGACGGTGAACTCGACGGCATCCTGGCGATCGGTATCGACGGAGACCGCATCGCCGGCCTCTACTTCGTCCGCAACCCAGCTGAACCGACCGGTATCGAATCCGAAAACCACCTGACCTTGCGGTGAACCACCGACCCGGATTCAGCCACCAGGTCTCGGTCAGTGCCGCCACAGCTCCCGGTTGCGGTATCGGCTTTCCCAGAACAGCTTGTTGATCGCCGCGACCGGGCCGGGCATGGCGGCCAGGAAGTGTTGGCGCTGTTCGGGTGTGGTCGAGTCGAGGACCCAGGGGACGTAGGCCGCCGCGCCGGAGGGGCCTTGTTTGCGGGCCATCGCGCCGCGAAAGGCGTTCCAGTCCTTGGGCGTCAGCACGTCGTCGATGAGCGGGAGGGCGGCGGTTTCCTCGTGGGCCATGTGGTCGGTGAGGATTCGTGTCAGTGTGTGGACGTGTTCGGCGAGGTCTGCGGAGTGGGTACGCAGCGCCTTGTCGACGGCGTGCAGGGCAGGGTCGAGGGAGGCGTGTTCGGCTTCCATGTCGGCCATGAGGGCGGTGTCGGCGGGGCGGTCGGTCAGGCGCGCCAGCACCGGGGGCCAGAGGGCGGCGTCTTCGACGGTGTGGTGGACGTGGAGTTGGCGGGTGAAGTTCGCCCAGCCGGCGTGGACGCCGGGGGCGTCGGCGCGGCCGGCCGCGGCGGCGGTGGCCAGTCGGGTCAGGTCGCGGCGGAAGGCGTCGTGGGTGGCGTACATGATGGTGAAGTCGATGGACATGATCGACCCTTTCAGCGAGTGAAGGCGGCGGCGTGTTCGGCGGCCCAGGTGGCGAAATCGAGGGCGGGGCGGCCGAGTAGCTCGGCGACGGTGCCGGTGGTGGGACCCGGGACGCGGGCGTAATCGGACAGTGAGCCGAGCAGCCGGGCCGGGACCTCCTCGGGCAGTCCCTGCGCCCTCATTCCGGCGCGCACCTGGTCGGCGGTGAGTTCGAGGAACGACAGGTCGCGGCCGGTGAGTTCGCCCAGGATGCGGACCTTGTCGTACTGGGTCAGCGCCTCGGGGCCGGTCAGCAGGTAGTGGCGGCCCGCGTGGCCGTCCTCGGTCAGCGCGCGGACCGCGACGGCGGCGATATCGCGCTCGTGGATAGGCGAGGTGGCGGCCTTGCCGTACGCGCCGCGTACCACGTCGCCGGCGCGCAGTTGTGGTGCCCAGGCCAAGGTGTTGGCGTCGAAATCCGCGCAGCGCAACGACGTCCACGCTAGCCCCGATGCCTCGGCCGCAGCCTCCAATGCCCGGAATCCGGCCACGAACCGCGGCTCCCCGGCAGGGTGCTCGATCGTCGACGCGGAGATCACGACTACCCGGCGCGCTCCGTGATCGAGTGCGGCGGAAAGGATTTCCGGTGCCGAGGCGATGATGGCGCGTGAACTCAGCAGTACCCCCTCGACGTCGTCCCAGGTTTCGGCGGGAATGCTCGGCACCGAGGGATCGGCCCCCACCACAACGGTTCCCCTCGGCATCCGTGCCTGTCCGGGGTCCCGGGTCACGGCGGTGACGGCTGTGCCGGTCGCCCGTAGCTGCGTGACGACTTCCCGGCCGATCGTTCCGGTGGCTCCGATGATGACGAACATGGTTGGCCTTCCCTTCTTCTCCGGTGGGTCGCCGATCCGGCCCTACCAATGTCGTAAGATACGAGAATCATATTATTTAATTTGGCTTGGAGATGATATGGATTCCGTAGAAAATCGGAGTGATGCTCGTCACCGACGACGCCTGACCGCCCGCGTCAAGGGCTCGCTACGCGATGTGCGCAGCCAATTGGCGCTGCTCAACCGGCAGGTCGGCACCCGCCTCGACCTCAAGGACATCGACTTCGACTGCCTGGACCTGATCAACAGCCATGGCCCGCTGAGCCCCAGCGCCCTGGCCAAACAGGCCGGTCTCCACCCTGCGACGCTCACCGGAATCCTGGACCGCCTGGAACGCGCGGGCTGGATCATGCGCGAACGCGCCACCGGCGACCGCCGCGCGGTCGTCGTCTGCTCCCGCCCCGAGCGGCTCGGCGAGGTCTACGACCTGCTGTCAGGAATGAACACCGCCGTCGACAACCTGTGCGCCGACTACACCCCCGACCAACTCGGACTACTGGCCGATTTCCTCGACCGCGTCATCATCGCCGGTCGCGAGGCCGCCGAGGGTCTCGCCACGGATTGATGTGGCCCCCGCGGTATGGCGATTGATGAACGCGGAAATGTTCTGGGAAACCCAGTCGCGGAACGTCTGAGCTGGAGACCGGGTTACCTGAGCAACTGTGTCACGGACCGCCAGCAACTCGTCGTTGGTGTCAGCGCCCATGACATCGAGAAGCGCGTCGGCTGTTTGCGGTCCCATGCCCGGAATCATCCGTTCGCGCGCTTGCGTACGGCTGATCTCGGTGACCGAGAGTGGATGTCCGAGGACCGAAGCGATGGTTTCGACCTGCTGGCGAGGAGTTATCAGCTCAGGTCCGGTCAGGGCGTACTCGCGTCCTCGATGCCCGGGTTCGGTCAACGCCGCACGGGCCACGCGCGCGATATCACCGGGATGAACGGTGGGCAGACCGACGTCGGCGAAGGGAACCTCCACGCCACCGCGTTCACGGATCGAGTCCGCCCACCACAAGGCGTTGGACGCGAACTGAGTGGGGCGCAAGATGGACCAGTCCATGCCGCTGGTCTCGAGCAGTTGTTCCACGGCGGCGTTCTCCTGCGCTGGCCTCAGATGGGGATGCGTTCGCACAGTGATCGACGACACCAGCACGACATGCTCGACGCCCGCACGCTGGGCCGACGACAGGATGCCGGCATCGTCCCCGACGCGTGACACGAGGAACAACGCGGTCGCACCCTCGACCGCGGACCGCAGCGAGTCCGCATGCTCCAAGTCGGCCTGGAAAGGCTCAACCCCTTCGGGCAGCCCGGCGGAGGTTGCGTTGCGGCTCGCCGCTCGCACGTGGACCTCACCATACTCAGCCAGTTGTGTCAGCAGTGCTCTGCCGATGTTGCCAGTCGCGCCGGTCACCAGAATCGTCTTCGCCGACTTGTTGATCACGGATGCAAAGCTAGAACCTCAACATCAGTTCAGGTCAAACGATCTGCCGCGACACGGCGCTCCGCGCGACCGCCAGCCTCTGAGTCCACGGCGGACGCCGTGACCTATTCGTGACATTGGGGTGGGCAGCCTGGTCGTAGGCGGGTAGCGTCCTGCCCTGCGACAGCCCCCCGGCGGCAAAGGCGCCGCCGGGGGGCTGTTGTCCAGTCCAGCCGCCCCGGTCCGTCCGACCGCTCGGGCCGCGGTCGATTCACCGGACCAGATGAGAGCGCGCTCCAGCCAGGCGCATGTCCCCACCATCGGCATGCTGAGAGTGTTGTGCTGATGGGAACAGACATTGACGGTGTTATCGAGAGTCGCTCGGCCGACGGGAGTTGGAAGGTGGAGATCGACCTGCTGGATCTCCGGCTGGGGCGGGACTACAACGCGTGGAACTGCCTGTTCGACGTCCGCGGGGTGGAGGATGTGCGTGCGCTCTTCTCCCGCAGAGGGTTGCCGAACGACGTATCGGATCTGGTGCGGGAGATGAGCACTGACACTGACAACGACTACCAGCACGGCCATACGTACGCCACGTGGGCTGAAGTCGCTGCGGTCGACTGGGGCGCGCCGCTTGCCGACGGGCCTGCCTTTTGCTGGGCGGGCGACTGGCGCAAACCGGAAACTGATGGCAGCGGCCTCGATCCGGAGATGCTGGCTGGCCACGAGGGCGCCGCCGCGTTCTGGTGACACCTACGAGCTGGTCTACCGGCGCCGTGACGAGATCCGAACCCGATGTGGCAGGCCGATCACACCCAACTCGACATCCTGGTCCTCGACACCGGGACCACGCGCCGGCCGTGCCTGACGGTGGCGCTCGACGACTACTCCGCGCGGTGCCCGGTTACACCGTCGGGTTGGTGCGCCCTCGGCGTTGACGTCGGCGGGAAGGTCGCCCGCCCGCCGCACGAGGGCCGGGTCAGCCCCCGGCCTCCCACACTGGCTCGGCGGCGGCCAGCGCCGCCGCGAGGTACGGCGGCAGTTCCTCCTCGGCGGCGACCGCATGCACACCGGGTTTCCGGAAGACCATGTGGTGCAAGGGCGTTCCCGCGGCGACCACGACGAGGTGGACCCACGCGGCGGGCTGGGTCGCGCCGGGGCCGGGTACCCGCCACGTGCGTAGAACCCGCCGCACCGCGGGTAGCCGCGCGGCCCAGGCCAGCAGTCGCTCCTCGTGTTCGGGCGGTCCGGCGGCGCCACGCGCGGTGAAGGTGTAACCGAGCGGCTGCTCGTCGGCCACCAGCATCGGGGTCCGGTCGGTCGCCTCGGTGAACAGCAGTGCGGGGGTCGCCGTCATCCAGCGCGGACGTGGCGTCCGCGCGCGCCTGGTCGACGTTGCCGATCGAAGTGACGTATGTCACATCTGGTCGTGTCATGTTTCGGCTTCCGCGGTGTCTTGAAGGCATGACTGAACACAACACACGCCACAAGGTTGTTGTCATCGGCGGCGGGTACGCCGGAACACTCTCGGCCAACCATTTGCGGATGCGCGGCGATGTCGACATCACGCTGGTCAATCCCCGCCCGACGTTCGTCGATCGAGTACGCACCAGTTCGCGGCCGGTACCGGCGCCGCAACGGTTGACTACAGCACGCTGCTCGGCGAGGGCATCGAGTTGGTTGTCGACAGCGCGACGCGCATCGACACCGCCGCCCGCATGGTGCGGCTGGCGTCGGGTCGCGCGTTGGGCTACGACTACGTCATCTACGCGGTCGGCAGCACCGCAGCGATACCGTCGTCTGTGTCCGGCGCGGCCGAGTTCGCCTTCCCCATCGCTGAATTCGAGTCCGCGCAGCGGCTACGCGCCCATCTGGACGAGTTGCCCCTCGATGCTCCGGTCACCGTGGTCGGCGGCGGACCAACCGGCATCGAGACGGCCGCCGAACTGGCCGAACAAGGACGCACAATCACGCTGGTATGCGGCGCAACCCTGATGCCGTCACTGAGCGCGCCGGGACGCCGGTACGTCGCCAAGTGGCTGTCCCGGCACGGTGTCACCGTCCCCGAGGCCGACGCGGTGACCGAGGTCCGGCCGGATGCGGTCGTCTTCGCCCACGGCGCGGTACGTCCGAGCGCACTCACCATCTGGACGACAGGTTTCGGCGTGCCGGAGTTGGCGGCCGAGAGCGGGCTGCAGACCGACGCGCTCGGCAGACTACTCACCGACGAAACGCTGACAAACCTACTGAGAGAAACCGCCGGAAACACCGTTAGCGAGATAGTCCCACCCCTTCACACATCGAACCCCGTTGGCGTCCTGCAATTCTGTGACTTGCAGGGATAAATGGCGATGTTTCGCATGGTCAGATGGCGCAGATGTGGCTACTGTCCGGGCATCCTCGATGAGGCTGTGGCACGGTAACCTTCGGCAGCGCCATCGGGTCGTGGAGGTTGTGGGGATGAGTTTCAGGTTGGCGGCCTACGCCGTATGCATCGAGGATGGGCAGGTGCTGCTCGCTCGGCATATACCGGCCAGCGGTGAGACCAACTGGACTCTTCCGGGCGGCAAGGTCGAGCACACCGAAGACCCGTTCGATGCGGTGACCCGGGAACTCGCTGAAGAGACCGGCTACCACGGAACCATCGAACGCCTGCTCGGCGTGGACTCGAGGGTGATCTCCGCCGCGGCCTCGCATTCGGGAGCCGAGCACCAGAATGTCGGGATTTTCTACCGAGTCCGTGTCACCGGCGGCCAACTCCGCCCTGAACCCAACGGTGCGACCGCCGAGCCGACCTGGATCCCGATCCCCGACGTCGACCGCCTGCGCCGGTCCTCGCTCGTGGATATCGGCCTCGCTCTGGCTCGGACGCTTCCGCCAACAGGTCATGTCGCTGCCGCGCCAGTCGGTGGTTTGGTTCAGCACTGAGGCGCGAGGCGTCTGGCCATGATCCTGCTGCCGTGGGTGTCTCGCGAACGTTTTCGATCTACGACGCCGCGCGCCTCGCGGCGAAAGCGGGCCGAGACAGCGGAAATCCTCGACACCACCGTCGTATCGGTGAACTGCTCCCTGCAGCGGGCGCGCACTCGCCTGAGGGAGATCAGGGTCGGGCTGGAACGGGTCAGCGGACCGTCCGCGGGCGAGCCGCGCGCCTGGGGCGAGCGCTACATGACGGCGTTCGCGCACGCCGACATCGAGGGCCTCGAGCGTCTGCTCACCGAGGACGTCATCATGGAGATGCCGCCGATGCTCAACTGGTTTTCCGGCCGCAGCAACTACGGCCTGTTCATGGAATGGGTCTGTTTTCTTTTCAGCGAACGCGATGAGTTCGGACGCCGCCGCCGGTATGTATTCCCGAGGTCGCCGGAACACTCCAGGCGAACCGATCAAACAAGGGAGACTCCGATGACGAACAATCGTGGCGCAGACGAGGCCGCAATCCAGGCTGTACTGGCGGATTCCTACAAGGCGTGGGAGGCGGGCGACGCCGACGCCATGGTCGCCAACTACACCGCAGACGCGACCGCCATCATGACCGGCTCGCTCCGCGACAGCCGTGAGGTGATCCGCCAGAACATGGCACTGGCCTTCGAGGGGCCGCTCGCGGGCAGTTCAACCTACAACAAGCAGCTCAGCATCCGCTTCGTCGGCAAGGACGCCGCGATCGTCATCAGCGAATCCGCCATCCTGTTCGCCGGCGAGACCGAAGTTCCCGCCGACGAGCGCAAGGTGAACGCGACCTGGGTCTTCGAGAAGCGCGACGGCCAGTGGCTGATCGCCGCCTATCACAACAGCCCGGTACTAACGCCTGCCCAGTGAGCCGCGGCGTGAACCAGCCACCTCGCTGACGTACGCGGCCCTCATCCGCCAATGCGGAGGAGGGCCGTCCGTCGCGGTCATGCCCGCCGCGCAACTGCGGATCCATTCGCACTGAATTCGGCTACTCGAGACTGGTGTCAGGGCTTGATCCCGGCCAGGATCGAGTTCCAGGTGCTCGGTGGGAGGCTCCCTGATCGGCTGCCCCCGGTTTCGTTTTGGTGTGGCTCGCTCGCTGAGCTGCGGACTGAAATTCCATTGTGCTGCAGTACCGATGAAGTGATCGAATATCACTATGGCCGGTATGAGGATCACGGTGTGTCTCCCAGCGCGTGAGGCTGTGCGGGTGGAGGCGGCGGTTGCGGACGCGATGGCACCCTTCGAGATCGACTACACACGTGGCGAAGAGCTCGACATCTGGGATGCTTGGCGCATCACGGGCGGCACCGTGCACGGTGGCGGGTTCAACGTTCTGCCCGGCCATGAACGAGACTCCAGGCTGATCCATGAGTTTCCGAGCCGTTGGTTGACCAATTCCACAACGACCCCCAACGACTTCGGCTGGTGCGCGGGCGGGCCTCGCGAGCTTCTCGATTTCTCGGCGTCGCGGGAAGAAGCGGCCGAGTTGGCGGACGCGGCCTGGCGGCAGTGGCGGGAACTGGCCGCGGAGTTGCCTGCGCCCCGACCTTGGGAGTTCTACTATGCTCGCCAACAGGTTGATCCGGGGGCATATTCGACCGAGCAGGCATCGGCGGACTACTACGGCCAGCCTCTTGCTCGGGCCTTCAAGGACTACCTGCAGACGCTGCCCATCAAACGCTACTCGTTTTGGTTCTTCAGTTCGGACCCCCTCATCAACGTCGGATCCGTCGGCCGGGAGGAGTTCGTCGCGAGCGAGGTGGAAGGGGCCCTCCGCCGGCGCAATCTCCTGTCGTTGGAGGGCTGGTGGTACGAGGACGGCAGTCCGGGGATCCACGGCGCCTGTGACAGTACTGCCGACTGCCCGCACGAACCGGAGCTGCCCGCCGGCTACGACCGCATCGACCGCTATCTGACAGCTCTGCCCGGCGATACGCTCCTGGTGAACGTGCGCTGCCACGTATGACCACGAGCACCCCGCTCGGCACAGTCGAAAGACCTTGGTAGACAGGTTGTGCACGCTCATCGGCTACATGAGCGGACGTAATCCGGCGAGCCTACCGAAGCGTCATCTCTCTCGACACGTCGATGTGACGTCTACGGCTTGGCCGACGAGGTGATCAGCGGTTCGGCCGGGGCCCCGGAGTCCGGCACCCCTGCGTAGTCGGGCAGCTCGATGCCGTTGATCGCACGCTCGATCAGCTCGAGGTCCCATTCGACGTCGGGCTCGGTGCCCGGCTCGACCTGCGGCGCGGGGACGGTGAGGCTACGAGCGTGCAACCGGCCGATCTCCTGGTTGGCCTCGACGAACGAGCGCATCCGCCGCTCGTAGCCGGCGAACCCGGCCTGCGGGTCCCATCCGGCGGCGGCCAGCTCTCCGGCCAGCAGGTAGGCGCCGACAAGGGCCAGCCCGGTGCCCTGCCCGGACATCGGCGACGAGCTGAACGCCGCGTCCCCGAGCAGCCCGACCCGCCCGTTCGACCAGCGGTCCATCACCACCTGGGCGACCTGGTCGAGGTAGAAGTCCGGGGTGTCGTCCAGGTGCGCCAGGATGCGCGGGGTCAACCAGCCCATGCCGGCCATCCGCTCGCGCAGCAGGCGCTTCTGGGCCTCGACGTCGCGGTAGTCGACATCGAAGTCCCCCGAGGGGAAGGAGAACATGGCCATCGCCCGAGTGGCGTCCTGGATGGGCCGCAGGCCGGCGGAGCGCCCGGACTCCTGATAGTCGATCAGCCAGCGGTCCAGCCCGAACTCGTTGGGCACACTGTAGAAGGCCAGCACGTGCCCGAGGTGGCGGACAAACCGCTCCCGCGGCCCGAAGACCATCGCTCGCAGCGCCGAGTGCAGCCCGTCCGCCCCGACCACCAGGTCGAAGCGCCGCCGGTCGCCGCCTTCGAAGGTCACGTCGACCCCGTCCCCGTCCTGGGTGAGCTCGGCGATCCGGTCGCCGAAGATGTACTCGACACCGTCGCGGGTGTCGTCGTGGAGCACCCGGGACAGGTCCCCGCGCAGGATCTCGATCTCCGCGATGTACCCGTCGCCGCCGTCGTCGTCCGCGCGGAAGATCTCCAGCACGTTCCCATCCGCGTCCACGGTGTGTGCGCCGGCGGTCTCGGTACAGGCCGCGCGGACCGCTTTGTCCAGCCCCATCCGCCGGATGACCTCCTTGGTCACCCCGCGCGCGTCCACCGCCTGCCCACCCGGACGCAGCTCGGCGGCCCGCTCCACCACGGTCACCTCGGCCCCTCGCCGGTGCAGCCAGTGGGCCAGCGCGGGCCCCGCGATGCTCGCCCCCGCCACCAACACCCTGGGACTGCTCACTGCGCCCCCCTGCTCACCCGTCCGGACCGTTTGCTCGTGCGCAGGGTTGTCGACGCTCATCATTGCCTCCATGTGCTTCTTCCCGCACTGGAACGGTCCCAGCACAGGCCCACCGCTGTCGGTGTATCCAGCGGTATCGACGGCGGATCCACACAAAATTCATCGGCGCAGCCGAGATCGTGTCCACGCTCCGGTGGTCTGGAAGGCCAGCACGAAGCTCGGGGTCGGGGTCGCCTGCAACACCGGCGGAAAAGGTGGGCAATACGTCGTCGCCCAGTACAACCCGGCCGGCAATATGGGGGCAACAACAACCAGTACTACCGGGAGAACGTGCAGCGCGGGTAGGGGTCGCGGGCGGTCTGGTGAGATCGCGTATTCGATTGTCGCGGACCGCCGAACCGCATGGCGCGACCCGCTGGCGACTTACCTGAATCAGCCGGTGAAGGACTCGGGGCCGAAGCGCCCCCAGGCCACGAAGGCGGCCAGAGCGAGGTAGCTGAGATTCAGCGCGACGTATTTGTACTGGCCGTAGCGGGCGTGGGTAATCAACGCGCCGACCATCAACAGGATCCAGCAGACGGCTGTTACCGGCACCATCACCGGTACGATGTCGAGCGCGGCGGGCAGGATCAGGCCGACCGCGGCCAGGATCTCGAGGACCCCGAGGGTTCTGACGAAACCTGCGCTTGCGTGCTGGGTCCATCCGCCGCCGGACTTCGCGCCCAGTTCGTCCAGCTTGGCCTTGGGCATAAACGCTTTGGTGGTGCCACCGAACAGGGAGAGGGCGGCAAGCAGCCCGGCAACGACCCAGAGGGCGAGGTTCATGAGCTTCTCCTTCAGGTGCAGGCGACTCGGGCTCGTCCTCGATCCGGCCGAGCCGTTCGTCGCCGACGGGCTGCCGGACGATGCCGTTCGTGGGCATCCGTGTCGGCTTCCCGATGGTGTAGCTGGTCGGGCATCAGACACCGCTGGCCCAGAGTGTGTGACAACCCGCTGGTGTGACGTGCGCCATCGCATGTACTGGGGTGCCGGTAAGAAGCACGCCACCTGAGGCAAAGGCAGGTCCCATGCCCGTACAGCTGAGTTGGGAACGAACGTCGTGATCTCCGGAAGTTCGTCCAGTTCGGGGACCGTGGCGAGAAAGTGGAGATAGCTGCCATCCTCGAGCCGGGTCGAGAAGGGCTGATCCGGATGGTCGTGCCCGGCTTCGACCGACAACTCGGGTTCATCGGCGAGCCACGGCTTCAGCCGATCCTCGATCTGCGTGAATGAGACTTGGGTGAGCCAATCGATCGGTCCTTCGGCGAGGCCGGAGTGGCTATGGTGACGGAGGCAGTCCGGCCGCGTTGCGCATGGCCGCCCGGCCGCGTTGGGCGGCGGATTCGTCATCGAGCAGCTGGATCTCCTGGTTGACCGCCATGGAAATGCCGATGAGTACGGTGGCGATCTCCTCGGGGGGGCGCCGCGATTCGGACGTTTCCTCTTGTGCCGCAGCGATTTCGGCGGCGAGAAAGGCGCGCCAGTCAACAACGACCGCACGCAGTCGGTCTCGTAGCATGCCAGGCCGCCCATCGAGTTCGGTCGATGCCGCGGTGACGAAACATCCTCCGGGAAAGGGGCATTCGGCAAGGTAGTCGATCCAGGCATCGATCAGTCGTACCAGGCGAGCCGCGCCGGGAGACATCTCCGCCAGCGGGGTGAGGACTGCTGCGCGAAAGATTCGGCCAGCCTGTTCGAGTGCGGCGTTCTGCAGATTTTCGCGAGATCCGAAGGGGTGGACCACACCTGCCTTGCTCATTGCGAGCCGGTCGGCGAGCGACCCGATCGTGAGACCTTCCAAACCGATGCATGACGCCTCCTCGACCGCGGTCTGCACGATTCGATCGCGAGTGCGGGCGGCTTCGGCGAATGAGCTGCGGGGAGACACCAAACCATCTTAGCGTCCGATCGTTCGCTATTCTTATAGCGAACGATCGGACGCTAATGAGAGAGTGTGCCAATGAGTGATCTGCTACGACTCGACGCGACGGCCTTGGCGCTGATCGCACACGATGTGGCCGCTGTTTCCGATACAGACCTGGACGCGCCGACTCCGTGCGCGGGCTGGACCGTCGCTGACCTCATGAGTCACATGAACGAACGCCACGAGGCTGTCATCGCGTCAGTGTTGGCTCCGATCGGCGACCACGCCGACAATCCCCGCGACGACTTCGCGCGTACAGCCGCACGGTGGGTGGTCGCGATGGAACAGACGGGCGATGTCGTGCACCTGCCGCAGCGCGGACCGCTGGCGACCGTCACAGTGCTGTCGATCCATTTCGTGGACATGCTCGTACACCGCTGGGACCTGTCCCGTGCGTTGTCGCGCCCTTGCCCGGTCCCCGACCGTCTCACCGCTCTCGCATTGCCGATCGCTCGGTCGATCACCGCGCCGGGCAGCGCACTCAACGGCCCGGATGGCGTCTACCGGCCCCCGGTGGAGCCGGACCAACCGCTGCCCGTACTGGACGCTATCGCAGCCCTTCTCGGCCGTGATCCCCACTGGGAACCCCGCCGCCTGGTGCCGGGCCGGACGCAACAGGCGATCAACCACGGAAAGGGCTAGCGCCGGCTACCGCCCGATAGTGGGAGAATGCGGTCGGGGCGGGCTTCGAGAAACCTTTTCGGCGCGAGGGATTACTGCATCACCGCGTGGATGATCATGTCGGCGTGGAGGTTGGGTGTGGTGCGGAGGGCCGGGTCGCTCGCTCCCGCATTGTGTCGATAAAAACTCTTTGCGGCTGGGGCCAGCTTCAGGATTCCCGGGCCTATCTGCGGTGTCTCAGGCTTTCTCGTCCAGCCGTTCTTCGAGCGTTTTCGCGAGAGCCGAGGCGATCAGGGCCACAACCCGATCATTGTCGTAGGCCAGTTGCTGCAGGATTTCCAGCGCGATAGTCCCCGGCATCTCGGCGAGTGCCTGGGTCAGTCGCATCCGCACCGCCGGGTCCGCTGCGTGTGCGGTGAGCTCGTCGACCAGCGCACCCAGGATCCAGTCTGCCCACTTCGCGTCCCGTGCCAACTTTCCCAAGAGCTCGGCCGCCTCGACATCGTTCGGGCCCTCGACCACCGTGCCGACGAGTGCCGGCACGGCCAGGGGCACGCCCCGCGCACCCAGCGCGAGCGCAGCATGTCTGCGGATCGTCGTGTCCGCGTCCCCGAGCGCGTCCGTGAGCACCGCGGTCGCCTCGTCGCCCGGTAGCTCCGCGAGCGCCAGGACCGCGCGGCGCCGGACGTCGACGTCTTCTGAGGCCATGCCGGATGCCACGCTCGTCACACCGTCGCCGCCGGCCCGCGCGAGGGCCCACCGCAGGGCCCCGGCAACGTTCGGATCGGTTTCGGTGAGGACCGCCTCGGCCAGCAGCTCGGCGGGCATCGACAGGTCCTCGGCCGGGGCGAGGGCGGCCTGCTGCCGCCGGGCGGCACTCTGCGAACCGAGTCCGTGTAGAAGCTCGACGATGCGCAGGACTTCTTGCCAACCGGAGGGCTCGGCCGCATCGACCATACGCAGATGCTCGAGGAGTTCTCGCTCCCGGTTCAGTCGTTCTTCGGTCTTTCGGATGAGGTCGCCGACCAGTGCGGAGGGCGTGAATCCGAGATCGTCGAGGGCGCGTCCGATTTGGCTCAGTGACAATCCCAGGGACCGTAGCCCCTCGACGTGGAAGATCCGCCGGATGTCGTCGGGGGAGTATTCCCGGTAGCCACCCACGGTGCGGCCTGTGGGTCGCACCAGCCCGAGGGTGTCGTAGTGCCTGAGCATCCGGGCGCTCACCCCCGAGCGGCGCGCCACCTCGCCGATCAGCACGCGGTTGTCTCCTCTCGATCCGGACCGAGCGCGACCACCCGTCTCGCTTCCTCAACTGCGAGGTCGAATCCGGCATCCGGGTCGCGCAGGAGCCGCTGCGTGGCGCTCGCATGCGCCCGCACCGTCGGGTCGTGGCTTGCCATCGCCGTCCGAAGGGTCGGCTCGACCACGTCTCCGAGCGTGACGAGGGCACGGCTCAGACTCCGCCGGACTTCTCGATCACCACGGCCGAACTGCATGGCCAGTTCCCCGGCCAGGCCTTCCTTCTGCCCGTCGGGCACGAGAACGACGGCAGCGCGCCACGCACTCCGCGCGACCTCGTCATCGGCGTCGTGCAGCAACGACCGCGTGATCGCCGACCAGGCGGTCGGGTCCCCGATCTTGGACAGAGTGTGCAACGCTTGGCTCCGGGCCTGAGCGCGCTCGGAACAAAGTTCCGCGAGGAGTTTCGGAACCGTGATCTCCGACGGGTGACGGGTCAGCGCCCATGTGAGCATGTCGCGCACGAAGAAGTCTGGCTCGACCGCGCACCGTTCGACGAGCGCATCGACGAAACCGGGCTCGGGATGCGTGCCGGCTGTCAGGGCCACCTCGAGCCGCGTTGACGAGTTCTCAGCTGCCAATGCGTCGAGTAATCGCATGTCCTGTGGACTCCTGTGTGTCGAGTTGATGGGGACCACCTCCGACTGCCAGTGAAGGCCTTGACACAGTGACAATGTCAAGTGCATGGGCGAGGCGTTGCCATAGGCAACGATCAGCTAGTGAGAACTCGGGTCCCGAATCCGGAGGGCGCAACCTTCATGTGGATGTGGTTTTCACTCTGACGATGATGTGGTGATCCGCTTCTCGAACCAGTGATGGGCGTACGGCTCCTCGTTGAAGGCGGCGATCTCTTGAAAGCCATAGAAGCGGTACAGGCTGATGGCGGCAGTGAGCGCTTTGTTGGTGTCCAAGCGCAGTGCATCGCAACCGTGCCGGGCAGCCTGTGCCTCCAGTTCGGCCAGGAACCTGCGGCCGAGGCCGAGACCCCGGACGTGGGGCGCAACCCACATGCGTTTGATCTCGGCCGCCCGATCGGGCGGCAGCTTCAGGCCGGCGCAACCGACAGGCTCGCCGTACAGCCGGGCGACCAGCAGCAGGCCGCGCGGAGGTTGCAATTCGCCCGCGTCAGGCAGAAGGCTCTGCGCAGGGTCGAAACCGGTCTCGAAGCGCTCCTGCAGCTCGGTGTAGTAGGAGCGCAGGCAAAATCTGGCGTCGGGGTGATCCGGAGCGACGGCGTCCAGCGTGACCGTCGTGGCGGTCAATAATTGGTCGACCTCGGTCATGGCGGCGACCAGCCGGGCGCGCTGGGCGGCGTTGAGCGGTTCGAGCAGACAGCCGGCCAATTCGTCGCTGCGGCGGTCGAGCACAGCGCGCTCAGCGCAGCCGGCGGCGGTGAGCCGAACGGTACGGACACGCCTGTCGCGAGGATGCGGCTCGACCGTCACCAAGCCGTCGGTCTCCAGGGAACGCAGCAGTCGGCTGACATACCCGGAGTCGAGGCCCAAACGCTCTCGCAACCACCGTACGTCCCGCCCTTGGTCGCCGATCTCCCACAGCAGCCGGGCTTCGCCGATGGGCCGATCCCGGCCCAGGTAGTGGTCGTGGAGCACGCCCACGCATTCGGTGACGGTGCGATTGAACCGCCGCACACGATCGATTTGTTTCGCATTCATTCTCTGACTCTAGTCAGGGAATGAATGCGTATCCAACGGGAGGTCGACGTCGAACGCACCTTCACCGACAAGGCTTCCGGGAAGGACACCGCTCGACCGCAATTGGACGAGCTGATCGAGTACGTCCGTGACGGCGACACGGTGATCGTGTACTCGACGGACCGGCTCGCCCGCGAGCCCAGC
Organism: Nocardia sp. NBC_00881; assembly: GCF_045207455.1. Taxonomy (NCBI): domain Bacteria; kingdom Bacillati; phylum Actinomycetota; class Actinomycetes; order Mycobacteriales; family Nocardiaceae; genus Nocardia; species Nocardia sp. NBC_00881. The sequence goes on along the minus strand of NZ_CP108798.1, from coordinate 3,428,594 downwards.
CCCAGCGTGAACGATCGGGTCTGCCTCCAGAGGTGGTGTAAAAGTTTGGCGCGGTGGGACAGTGGCGGGGAGGACCGTGCTCGACACACCATAATCGGAGATCCGCCTCTAGCATTCGGGGTATGCGCCGTAGCAGCTGGCTTCCGATCCTGATGTGCCTGACCGTGGTCGGCACCAGCGGATGTCTCGGTGCGGTCGACCGCGCGGACTTCGAGCAGCAGATACGCACACGCGGCGGTGGACTCGTCAACACACTGCCACGCGATGCCATCGCCGCACTCTCCAAGCGACTGGGCACCACCGACCCGCAGGCGAACGTCATCCTCCTCACCGCACCGAACTCGACCCAGTTCCGGCTGGTCCTGAACAATCAGCCGAATCAAGTGACACGGTTCCTCACCGGACGCGACGACCTGGCCACACGAGAACCCACCCTCCGCCTACGCATCCGCCACCCGGACCGATCCCGGCAACTCGACGACTATTCGTTCACCCTCGCCACACTCGGTTCCGCACAGCCGGTGCGGGTTTCGGCATTCGACGACCTCGACGGCGAGGGTTTCAACCTCAGCGAAGTGACCGGCCTGTCACAGATCGAGGACATCGTCGACACCGCCCGCACCCAGAGCGGACTTCCCGACGGGCAGGTGAACGCGATTGTGGTGAGCCGTTTCGGCAGCGAGATCCGGATAGTCACCAATGTGGTATCACCACGGTCGGAGATGATCGCCGAGTTCGACCGCACTGGCACCTTCCTGCGAATGCAGCAGGTGTAATCGATGACCCGATTCCTGGTGACCGCAGCCTCGACCGGTGTTGCCGCCGGCGTCCTCACCACAGTGGTTCCGGTAGCGATCTGGCCGGGCGAAGCCACATTGACCGCACCCCTCTTTTGTTCGTCCGCGACGGAGCCGATGGTCGTCTCGGACACCATGCACGATTCGGAGGGCACGTCGGTCAATTACACCCTGTACTGCGTGGGCGAGCGCGGCGCATTCACCGACGAGGGCTTCGCGCTTCCGATGCTGGCACTCTTCGGAGCACACGTCGTAGTGGTGACAGCGCTGGTGTTGCTGGCCAAACTTTGGACACGGTCACGAGCCGACCCGGCCGCGCAGTCGCCCGTCGATCCGGTCGAATACTGAACTGCCACACCAAATCTTTCCCCTCACAATCGTTACAACGGGTCCGGGCTTCACAAACGGGGTTGTAGGACTTCGAATTGCCTTGGTCGGTCTCGCCTCGTTCGTATCGTTCGGTGTTCCAGGCGTCGTAGGCCCCGGCGGCAATATGGTGTCAGTAGCCGCGCAGCGCTCTGGCCTGGCCAGGGGGAACACCGTGTCAGTGGCCGTGTCTGGCTCGTGTCAGGGTGGTGTCAGCCCAGACGCTGATAGTTGCTGCCATGACGAAGAGCAGCACTTCGCTGACACCGACAGCGGCGGTGCCGGTGTTCCCGTGGTCTACCTCAATGGCCAGTTCGCCACTCAGGGGTACTGGCGGAAGGCCACCGACCAGGACAAGGCCACCCTGCGGACTGCCGCGTACGGCGCCGTCTCGCTGATGGCCGCCGCCGGCTCGCCCCACAAGGCCATCACGAACGGCTCCATCGCCCTGACGTCGGCGACCGGCCTGGTCGGGCACGTACTCGCCGCGAAGTCCAAGGACATCAAGCTGAAGGGCAAGACCGTAGCCGAACTCGCCGACCAGGTGCTACCTGCCTTGACGGCAGCGGTGAGCCTGCTCGAGAAGCAGGATCCGGCCGAAGCCGACAACTTTCGCGGCACCGTCCTCGTCGCCGTCGACGCCGCCACCCGGATCCACAAGGGGCAATCCAACCCCGCCGTGGCCGAGATGACCCGCAAGATCACCGCAGCCCTCGACGCCGCCGGGCTGGCTACCGCGGACAGCGGGGCCGTGCCGGAGGCCGCTGCCAGGCAGGATCGCCCCGAGTTGCAGAAGGCCATCGAGGACATCGTCGATTCAGGTTTCGTCGGAATGACGCTGCGCGTGCACGATGAACGGGGCGAGTGGGTCGGCAGCGCTGGGGTGGCCGAGCTGGGCGAGAGCGCCGAGCCGCCGATCAACGGGCGGGTTCGGATCGGCAGCAACACCAAGACCTTCACCGCGACCGTGGTGCTGCAATTGGTGGCCGAGGGCAAGATCGGGCTGGACACTCCGACGGCCGACTACCTGCCCGAGTTCGGCTTGGACGAGCGGATCACGGTGCGGATGCTGCTGCAGCACACCAGCGGGGGTGTTCAACTTCACCGGCGAGTACTACAACGACGGGACGACCGCGCCGGGGATCGCCTGGTCCGGCCAGGAATGGGTGGACAACCGATTCAAGACCTACCAGGCGGAGGAGCTGGTACGGCTGGCGTTGTCCAAGCCGGCGCGGTTCGAGCCAGGCACGGACTGGAGCTACTCCAACACCAACTACGTGCTGGCCAAGCTGTTGATCGAGAAGGTCACCGGCCGCTCGTTCGCCGAGGAGATACAGCGGCTGATTCTGGGGCCACTCGGGATGCCCGGCACCGTGGCGCCGGGCACAAACCCGGAGATCCCCGAGCCGCACGCCCACGCCTACTACCGGTACGAGGACGCCGGCCAGCAGAAGACGGTCGACGTCACCCGCCAGAACCCGTCCTGGATCTCCAACGGTGGTGACATGATCTCGACCACCGAGGATCTGCACACCTTCCTCTCCGCGCTCGTAGGCGGCAAGCTCCTGCCGGCCCCACTGCTGGCCGAGATGTGCACGCCGCATCCCAAGGTCGGCTACGGCCTGGGGGTGTTCGTGCAGGACACGAGCTGCGGGGGCACCGTCATCACCCACAACGGCGGCCACGGTGGCCACGCGGCGCTGATGTACAGCACGCCCGACGGCAGCAAGACCCTGACCGCCGCACTGAACTATGTGGACGACGCCGAACTATCCTTGTCCGCGGTCTTCCAGCAGGCGACGCAGCGGCTCGTCAAGGAGGTGTTCTGCGGTGGGCCGGCCAGGTCGGCTGACGAGGCGGCCGAGCCGGCTCAGTAGGGGCCCCGTAGAACTCGGCCCCGAACTAAGGTCCGTGGACCGCGAGGATCTACGCATCAGGTTGCCGGGCTGGTCTGCGTTCTGGTTGTGGCGTAAAGGAGCATGTCGCGGCGTGTGCCGCCGATAGCCTGGTGGCTTCGTAGGAGGCCTTCTCGTAGGTAGCCTGCCGTCTCAGCGACGTGTATCGAGCTCGCATTCCACGGTTCGATGTGGAGCTCGATCCGATGCAGGGCCGGGATCGTCCAGGCGAATGTCGTCAGAGCGCGCATCGCGCTGCTGGCTATGCCGCGACCGCGGCGATGCGGTGCCACTGAGTAGCCTGCTGACGCGCGCCCATCCTGCAGATCTTTCAGCCATAGACCGACGCTGCCGACAGCAGTGCCGGTTTCGGTATCGGCGATGGCGAAGGCCAGCCCGATTCCTTCGGCATGGCGGCCCCGTTGCCGACGCACCCACTCGAGTGCCTGGTTCGGGGTCGGGGACTCCGGCAAGCTGCCGATGAGCGGGATATATGGATCCTGTGCCAACTCGGCTGCGAGGTGAGAGTCGTGATCGGTATACTCCCGTAGGACGATTGACCCCCAGGTTGGTGGGTCGTCGGGCCAAGGTGGCAGGGTCTGGGTCATCGTCGATAACTACCGTGCTGACGCGGCTCGCACACAATGGTTTTCGACCACTCCTACTGGCGGGTGGCCATCACCTGACGCAGGTATCAGTCCATCACGACCCGCCGACTGGCCACCGATTCTCCTCTGCCTCCGCGCGGATGCGCTGCTCTCCGGTAACGACACCGCCGAGTCCGATCCCGCGAAATCCTGCTGGCCGTCGGTAAGGTCGGGCGAGCATGTGGAGTGGATTCCCGCGCTGGGCGAGCGGATCCTGCGGTCCTCGACACCTGGTGGTTATCGGCTGCTGAAGATATGGGTCGATTTCGCCTGTCGGCGGTCTGCCACGTTCCGTGGTTGACTTCGGTCCATGCTGGTCGGTACGCATGAGGTCGAGGTGTTCGAGAACGCCAGGGCGCGTCTGGAAGCGATCGCGTATCGCCTGTTGGGTTCGGCGAGCGACGCCGAGGACGCGGTGCAGGAGACGTTCCTGCGCTGGCAGGCTGCCGATCGTGAGTTCATCGAGACGCCGTTGGCGTGGCTGACGAAGGTGCTCACCAACATCTGTCTCAACCAGCTCGCCTCGGCCCGGTCCCGGCGGGAGACATATGTGGGCCAGTGGCTACCGGAACCGGTCTTCGCCACGGACCTTATGCTCGGCCCGGCCGACACCGTCGAGCAGCGCGAATCGGTCTCGATCGCGATGCTCAGGCTCATGGAGCGGCTGACGGCCAAGGAACGCGTGGTCTACGTGCTGCGCAACGCATTCGGATACTCGCACGGTGAGATCGCCGAAATCCTCGACCTCACCGAGGCGAACTGTCAGCAGATCTACCGGCGCGCGAAGCAACACGTAGCTACCGACCGAACCCGCGTGGAGGTCGACGAGGCCGTCGCCCGCAGGATCGTCGAGGAGTTCCTCGCAGCGGCGCTGAGCGGCAACACCGACTCGCTGGTGCGGCTGCTGACCGATGATGCGATCAGCGTGGGCGACGGTGGCGGCGTGGTCGTGTCTCTGCCGCAGCCGATCACGGGCGCGCTGCGGGTGGCGCGGTTCCTGCGGCGACTGTTCGAGCCCACCGCCGCCAAGTGGGAGACCATCGGCGGCCGAGCTGCCCTGTTCGCCGCGATGGCCAATGGCATGCCCGCACTGGTGATCGTGGCCGGCGGCCGGATCGTCGGCGTCATCACCCTCGAGGTGACGACCGATGGCATCGCGGCCGTCCACACCCAGGCCAACCCCGCCAAGCTCGACCGCGCCACGCGCCAGTGGGCCACGTTCGAGCACGGTGGCCCCCTCATCGAAAACTGGTGACCTAGATCACAGTCCACTTCTGTCAGGTTTCGAGCCGCTGCCCGGTTCAGAAAGCGAACACCACCCAGACAGGAGCGAGACCATGACCCACCGCATCGTCGTCCTCGGGGCCGGATACGCCGGAGCCAACGCCGCCGGTCGCCTGGCCAAGCGGCTGCACCCCGCCGGCACCGAGATCACCCTCGTCAACACTGATCCGGAGTTCGTCGAGCGGGTCCGCCTGCACCAGCTCGCGACCGGTCAGAACCTGAAGCGCCGCCTGCTGGCCGACGTTTTCGCAGGGACGGGCGTGCGAGTGGTACTGGCGCGGGTCACCGCCGTCGACGCCGAACGCAAGATCGTCGACATCATCGACGCGGCCGGCCCCGGCAGGATCGCCTACGACACTCTCGTCTACGCCCTCGGCAGCGCCGCCGCCGACTGCGGTGTCCCCGGCGTGGCCGAGCACGCCTACGACATCGCCGGCAAGCAGTCCGCGCTGCGGCTGCGAGACCAGTTGACAGTCCTGCCCGCAGGCTCGCCCGTACTGGTCGTCGGCGGTGGCCTCACCGGCATCGAAGCAGCTACCGAGATCGCCGAAGCCCACCCGGACCTCCACGTCGCACTCGCTGCTCGCGGCGGCGTCGGCGACTGGCTGAGCGAGAAGGCTCAGCGGCATCTGCGCAAGGCATTCGACCGGCTCGGCATCACCGTGCACGAGAACACCGACATCGCGCACGTCCAGGCCAGCGGCGTCGTTACCGCCGAGGGGCGCACGATCGCGGCCCAGGCGACCGTGTGGACGGCCGGTTTCGCCGTGCATCCCATCGCCGCGGCCACAACCCTGCGGGTCTCACCGTCCGGGCAGATCATCGTCGACGACACGATGCGGTCGGTTTCGCACCCCGACGTGTACGCCGTTGGCGACGCCGCACTCGCACCCGGAGCGAGCGGCGAACCGTTGCGGATGTCCTGCGCCTCCGGCGTTCCTACGGCCTACCAGGCCGCCGACGCCATCGCCGCACGTCTGACCGGCCGCGGAGTGCCCCGCAATGCGATCGGCTACACCGGCCAGTGCATCAGTCTCGGTCGCCGCGACGCCATGGTGCAGTGGGTCACCCCCGACGACCAGCCCAAGTCGTCCGCCTTCACCGGCAGGTCAGCCGCGCGCCTCAAAGAACTGGTCTGCAAGAGCGCGGCCTGGAGCATCTCGCATCCGACGTCGATGCTCCCATCGCGCCGCCGTCGCATCACCGTGGCTCAGCAGACCACTATGAATGCCGGTTGAGGCGACGCCCGCGCGGGCCGTGCCGGACAGCCGTGTGTGGCGGGGCCGCACGTCGGCTCTGTGATCAGTAGCCGGAGCTCTCGGTCGATGAGCCGGGGGTGAGGTCGGCGGGGGCGCCCGGAGTGAGGTTGGTCTGGCCGCCGGGGGCCAGATCGGTCTCCTGGCCGCACGCCAGGTTCGGCCAGGAGCAGGTCGGCAGGTTGGGGTCCTGACCGGCCTGGGCCACCCGGCGCTCGCCAGGCCCGCGCCCAGTGCGCGCACGGTGGCCGATCTCGCGCGCGCCGTTGCTGGTTGGCTCCTGTCCGGGGGTCGCCAGGTGGAGGCTTTCCGCCTGGTGGCTGGCACCGCTCACATTCTCACCTGCCGCAGCACTTTGCCTCACCTGCCGCAGCACTTTGCACTAAGCCCACATCCAGATCTTTCTCCAGAGTCGCGATGCGCTTGGAGACCGCCTGCTGAGTGATCGACAACGCCGCGGCAGCTTCCCTGATACTGGCCGGCGTCCGCGGCTGCGACGAAGGTGCGCGCGGCGGTGAGATCCACGGCAGCAACCGTACATGTACAACGTATCGTTGTGGCTCGCCGCGAGCTCAGTTGTTTGATTCCGCCCCTCTGTCCTTGCTTTGATCACAAGAAATCAACAGTGCGTTGTTCGAGCACGATCGCGGACTGCTGATCCTCGCCAGCCCGCTGCTGCTACCCCGCCGCCAGGATTTCCCACTTACACCCGACCTTTCGGTGGCAACAGCCCATGCCCAACCACAGGCAGCCGGTTTTTCGCCGAAGCCAAGGAAAGAGGCCGCCAACAGGTTTCAGATGCAGCCACGCGACAACAGCAAGAACTGGCCCGAGCCACACGTGAGACACCCGCGGCAGAGCCGCCCATGCAGAAAGGCACAATTCATGACTGTCACCGCACTCGACTCGTCCAGCGCGCTGGTCATCATCGACTTGCAGAACGCCATCGTCGACGCTCCCACGGTCCCCTATACCGGCTCCGAGGTCGTGGCCCGGGCGGTCGAGCTGGCCCGCGCCTTCCACGAATGCAGCGCCCCGGTCGTCCTGGTGCGGGTCACGGCCCGTGCGGACGGATCGGATGCCGCGCCAGGTCGCAACGAAATCCCGAGCCTGCCCGGTTCCTTGCCCCACGGCTGGGATGTCATCGTCGATGACCTCGCCGGCCACCCTGACGACATCACAGTGACCAAGCGCACCTGGGGTGCCTTCTACGGAACCGACCTCGACCTGCAACTGCGCCGCCGCGGCGTCACACAGATCGTCCTATCCGGGCTCACCACCAGCATCGGCGTGGAGTCGACCGCCCGCGCCGCCTACGAACACGGCTACCACGTCATGCTCGCGACGGACGCCATGGCCGATTTGGATATCGAGTTGCACCGCAACAGCATTGAACGGATCTTCCCTCTCCTCGGCGAGACCGGTTCCACCACCGAGATCGTTGAACTGCTTGCCAAGACCCGCGACTGACACCGCGCCCCGAACCGGCCGGCCGCAGCAAGTCGTCGTAGTGCTCAGCGATCAGGGCAGATTCAGCTTGCGGGTCAGCAACGGACCCGCGTGCGGGAACCTGGCGTCGGTGTCGGCACGCGGACCTGGCCGGTAGAGGGTGACCCGCCCCAGTGCTCACCGCCGGCGTGGGTCTGGTTTCGGTCCTGGCCCCGTAAGCCACCGCCGCGCCAGCCCTGGTCGCCTGCGGCGCAGGCGAATACGTAAACGCCGACCACGTGTGCGTCCCGCGCCCGACGGGGCAAGCGCCCACTGCAAGGACGGCACCTACAGTTTCAGCCGACACCGCGCGGGCACCTGCTCCCATCATGGCGGTGTCGCCTGCTGGTTGGTCAGCCAGCCGTAACGCCGTCGGCGACGCCTCCCGGAAGGCGAGGCGCATCCACGCGCAATCCGGCTGTAGCGTGAATCGAACTGCCTTTGCTGTCGTACGGCCCCGGTGTGGCTGGTGCCGCGCAGAGTTTCCAGTGTCGACCAGCCCCGGCCGGTCGACGGGCCAGGTCGACCGTTCGAGTTCCGCGCATCATGCGCCACTACGTGCGGCAACTCCTTCTGGTACTTCTGGCTATCCGGCGGATACCTGCTCGCCGAACACCATATGGTGGCCTCGCGCAGTGTCCATGTATTCGCGGACCCGGCGGATGAGCCCGTCGCGCAGTTCGAAGACGAAGCAGTAGTCGTTGACGTACGAATTCCCATTCGCCAGGGTCGCGGTCATCGTCTCCTCCACGATCACCCGGTGTCCGTCGGCGTAGAGCCCGCGGAAGTCGATGTCGACGTCCCGCGTGAACAGTCGGGGGAAATCGTCGGCTATGAAGCGCGCGATTGCCTGTCGCCCGACCATGTGGCTGGGCACGTTCAGCGCCATCGCGGTGGCATTGCCTGCGGGTGCGACCCACTCGGCGTCGTCGCTGAAGAACTCGGCAATCCGTTCCGCGTCGTGTTGAGCGAACGACCGCCAAGCGGCGATGACGATGTCTTTATTGTTCAATTCCACAACCCCCGAATCTAACAGCGCACCTGAGCCGCAACCGGCGGAAATTGGACGGCGTCCCCACGCGGTCGGTTCGCCCCGCTGACGCTATTCGTGGGTACCGAATACAGCCTCCGCCTCCGCGATCAGGATAGTCAGCGGGCATCGTCGCGGGGCCGACGAAGAACACCCGCGCCGAGGAGACGGCACACCTGCAAGGCCAGTGCGATATCGAGTTTGTCGGACGGTGCGGCGCTGCTGGTTGCCGCGATTGCCTTCGTGATTCGGTATTTGACGGTGTTGCGATGCACGGTGAGACTCTGGGCGGTGTGCACATGGCTTTCACCTTTGGCGTAGTAGGTGCTGAGCGTGAGGCGCAGCGTCGCCGCTTGGTCGGTGTCCTCGGCGAGTTCCCCCAGAACCTCCCGAACCCAGGCTCTGGTGGAACCCAGATCCTTGGCCAGGAGGGAGACCGCTGCGACGCCCGGGTCCCCGAATCCGATGACGGGATGCGGGGACGAGGCACCGGGCACGGTCGCAATGAAGTAGGCGGCACCAGCCTGTTGATGCGAGCGGCGGAATCCTTCCAGGCCGTGGCTGGGCAGTCCGACGGCCAGCCGCGTCCCGTCGGTGAGGTCCACCACCGCGCGCAGCTTGGTGGTATCGGTGGCAGGGTGGCATCGGCCGAACGGTAACCACGCCCAGACTGTTCGTCGGTCGATGGCCGTGACAATCGGAGGGCCGTTGGTATGCAGGGCCTTGGCGATCGCCCGCGCCTGAGTGTCCAGCATATTGAGTGTGCTCGGTTGCTCAGGGCCTGGGCGCCAGAGGATGAGCGCCAGGTGGGTTTGCATCAGCCGATAACCGGTCTCGGTTTCGAAGGTGGAGGTATCGGGTCTGTCGGCTGAGAGTACCGCGTGCAGGGTAGCGGAGCGCACGCTGCCGCGGGCATTCATCCACCGAGTGCGTTCGGCTTCGTAGGCATCGAAGACGTAGAGCGTGATCCAATCGACGTAGCTATAGATGATCTCGGTGAGTCGTTTGATGACGGCCAGTGTCAGCGGCGCGGGCAATCCGCGCCCGGCGATCTCGTCATGGCAGATGCGCAGCATCGCGTGCTGGCCCATGTGATATGCCCGTACCAGAGAGTTGGATGGAACGTCGCGCTGGGCCAGCCGGCGCGCGTATTCGACGGCTGCGGTGGTGGGTTGGAGATGGTCGACGGGAATATCGTTGATCAGTACGTGGATGACGGTGGCAACGTTGCCGTGCACACTTGCCTCGAGCATTTCCACCAGCTGTGGATCATCGTCGAGATGATCGATTTCACGGGCCATCAGGGCAGTCATTCCCTCGGTGATCTCGCGTTCGCGCGACTTCAGCTCTCGCCCGATGTGCGCTATCGCCATGACGACCTCGGTATCGGTCGCGGCCGATGCTCGAGACAGCTGGCTCTGAGGGGGTGACATAGGGGAAAGAGTCATCGGTGCGCCTTCTTCTTGATGCGTGATCGATGCGGCGTCCGCAGGTCCCTCGGTGCCACGACTACGGTGGTCGCTGCCGTACCTCCGTGGCCGGGAAGCGGGATCGTGCATCGGGGGCTCCAGAGGCCGGACAGCTCGCTCGGAGCCCACGGCAGGTCGTTATCAAGTGCCCACTCCACGTCGAACGGGATGGGCCGTTGGGCAACCAGGGTTGTTCGGCGACGGCGACGGCAACACGGTAGGTGCCGGTTTCGATCATGCCGAGCGCGGCATCGATGACCTTATAGCGTTTTGTCCGCTTGTGGATGGGCCGGGATCCCCTGGGATGGACCGTCGAGCCCGCGGTGTAGTCGAGCAGGTCGGAATCAGCGGCAGTGGTTCTGACTGTGGGTGGCCAGTGTCAGAGCGCATACCGCGCTTGTGCTCGACCTCTATAGCCCCGAGCCGTACTACAGCCGCGGTGGGCTTGTCCTCCCGCTTGCCCATTCTTCACTTCCCATGATTCCTCGTCGCCCGCGACCTTTTCACGACGAGAAACTGCGGGAGCGCACCATCTTTGGTGAACTGCCATATGGATCTGCTCCGCAGACCCCGACACGTACTCCAGGGAAACTTTTCGATCGCGGCTACGAAGTCGCGGCTACCTGGATCAACACCCGCACGACCGAGCAACTCTTCGCTGCCGTCGATCGGGATCTACTCGGTGGACCGATGCGTGATAGACAGGACGAAGGCGTTGTGGCACCGTGTGCACACCGTGCCAACTCGACATCAGCAGCGAGCGCGCTGTACCTCGACCTGATCTCAGCTCGGCACAGGGGATCGGATCAGGCCCACTGGACGAAGAGCGCGGTGTGCGCAACAGTCGGCATGACGGTAGGTGGCTGCGGTGATGGAACGATTCGCCGGTGATGTGACACCTCGGAAGGGTCGGGAGACGAAAATGACGGCAGCTACCGCCGAGAGCGGTGCTCCTTTTGACGGAAACGAGATACTGCCACCAGGGAAATCAGCAGCGCGGACCGAGCGTCGCAGCGACTATTCGGTGTTGTTGCGGCAGGTACGGCAGGCGGGTCTGCTGAACCGGCGATTGCGGTACTACGCATGGAAGAGCGTGGCCACTTCGGTCGCGTGGGCGGCCGGTTGGACAGCTGTGATCCTGGGCGGCGACTCGTGGTGGCAGCTCATTACCGCCACATTCCTTGCCGTGGTCTTCGCGCAAATGGCCTTTCTGGGCCATGATGCTGGGCACCGGCAGATCTTCGGTTCCCGGCGAGCCGACTACCTGTTCGGATTACTCTTCGGAAACCTCGGCATCGGGGTGAGCATCGGCTGGTGGACGAGCAATCATCACCGGCACCACGCCCACCCCAATACCGAGGGCGCCGACCCGGACATCATGGGCGTGCTGGCGCATTCCGGCGATCGAGCGCGAGCGGGTCAGGGTCTGCGCCGACTGATTTTCCGCTATCAGGCCTGGCTGTTCTTCCCTATGCTGTTGCTGGAGGCGGGCAGCCTGCACTACTCGAGCGTTCGGGCGATCGTGCGGCGGGAGATTCCGCAGCGCGGCTGGGAGGCGGTGCTGCTGATCGCACACGCCGCTGGGTACCTCTGCGTGGTGTTCGCGATGCTTTCCCCAGTCAAGGCGGTGGTCTTCGTCGCTGTACAGCAGGGCCTGTTCGGGTTCTACATGGGCTGCACGTTTGCGCCCAACCATAAGGGAATGGCGGTACTGGCGGCCGACGACGACACCGACTACCTGCGTCGTCAAGTGCTCACGTCGCGTAACGTCCGTGGCAGTCGAGTCGTCGATACGGCGCTGGGCGGCCTGAACTACCAGATCGAGCATCACCTGTTCCCATCCATGCCGAGGCCGAATTTGCGCCGAGCCCAGCCGATTGTCGCGAAGTTCTGCACCGACCTCGGGCTGCCCTACTGTCAGACTGGGCTGGTCACTTCCTACGCCCATGCCTTGCGGCACCTCGACACCGTCGGACAGCTCGCCCGGTCCGATTCCGGAAGTGGCCGTAGCCGAGAATCGGACGGGCAGCCACCGAGACTGCCCGGTCAGGATGGCTCGGAATTGTCGGCCGATCCGCCTGGTCACTGACGGATCGATCACTGGCGAGCGAGCGTGAGCGATCCCGGCCGGTTCAGGCTCGGCTGGGTCATGGCGGCAGCAGCGGGGCGAACATCCGGACGGTCAGGCCGCACTTCGGATCGTCGGGGTGGGAAACCACACGTTCAGTCGGCCTGCGGATCGGTCGGCGACACTCGCCACCGCCGCGACCATTCCCAGACGGATTGCAGTGCCGCGCCGAGTTCGATTCCCGCGGTGGTCAATTCGTAGGACTTGTCGGGATTCTTCGTGATCAAGCCCGCGGATTGGAGGTGCTGCAACCGCACCGAGAGCATGCTTGACGAGCAGTTGTCCATGCGGCGGCGCAATTCGAGGAAACCGAGGCGTTCGGGTTCCAGCTCCCACAGGATGCGCAGCGTCCAGCGTTGACCGAGTAGATCCATCGCGGCCAGCGTCGGCGCGTCCCGGCCTCTGGGCGACTTCGCCTCGTTTGCGCTTCTCATTTAGAACTACCATAGTAGTTCTGAAATAGAAGCAGGAGCTCGGGTGCGATCGAAAGGGTGACGGTGGAGGACGCAGCTGGACAGCGAATCGTTCTGATCACGGGCGCCTCCCGCGGCATCGGCGCCGAGACCGCGCGGGTGCTGGCCGCGCGTGGCGATCATGTGGTCGTCAACTACCGCGAGAAAGCGAAGCGGGCCCAGGCTCTGGCCGACTCGATCAGGCATGCGGGCGGCAGTGCGTCGATCGCGGGAGCCGACATCTCCGACGCCGACTCCGTCCGTGCGCTCGTCGCGGGGATCGTCGAGGAGTTCGGCCGCCTTGATGTGCTGGTGCTCAACGCCTCCGGCGGGCTCGAGTTGCACGCCGGACCCGACTACGCCATGGCGCTCAACCGCGACGCACAGGAACGACTGGTGCGACTCGCAGTGCCGCACATGCCGTTCGGCTCCCGTATCGTCTTCGTGACCAGCCATCAGGCGCACTTCCACGGTCACAAGCCGGTCCCGGCCGAGTACGAGCCCATCGCCGCGAGCAAACGTGCGGGCGAGGACGTGCTGCGCGCTATGATCCCGGAACTCATCGCCCGCGGAGTTGCCCTGCACGTCGTCTCCGGCGACATGATCGACGGCACGATCATCGTCCAACTCCTGGAGCGCCGGAACCCCGACGCCGTCACGGCCCGGCGCGATCACGGAACCCTGCCGACGGTCACGGAATTCGCTACCGCTGTCTCCTTGGCCACCACCAGCCCCGCCGATCCGGGCCACACCACGTATATCGGCGGTCAGGACTACCTCGACGGGCGAGAAATAAACGTCTGAGCGGCTGGGCGTGCGCGCGGAGATTCCGGCGCGGCTCCGTTGTGGGCGCCGCGTCACTTTGCCGCCGCGCCCACCTCTGCGCGCGCGCCGTTGGACGCTTGATACCCGATCGGGTCCCCGGTGCAGGGCATCGGCGCCTCCGATGGTCGGAGAGCTGACAAGGGCGCAAGCAGTCCTTCGGCGGCTGCGGGAGACCGGTGCTCTCGGCCGCGTCGGAGGAGCGTGACCGCGCGTGTTTATCGGTGTAGGCGTGGCAGATATTCGTTTGTCAGCAGGCGGGCGGCGAGTGGCTCGAGCGCGGCCGCTTTCAGTCGGTCGGAGGTGCGGTTGGTGAGTTGTGCAACCATCCACATCAACGCTGCCGGCATGATGATGTTGATCTTCTCGGCGGCGCAGTGGGTGGCGTCGCGGACCACCCATGCTTGGCAGCCGGGTAGGTCGGCGAACACGGTGGTGTCGGCGAGCGGGATGAACTGGTCGTGTTCGCCGTTGACAGCGAGCACTGGTGAGACCGGCGCCCGATCGAGGTGGCCACGGCTGCCGAGGGAGAGCGCTTCCTGCAGGGCACGGAGGTCCTCCGGCGGCGGCATGTGATCCAGGCCTAGCGCGTGGGCGAGGATGCCGGGCATGCCGTTGGGGAGGGCCCGCAGGTCGTCGACCAGTTCGGCGCCGACGGGCCCGCCGAGTGTGATCGCGGCGTCGACATTCCCTTGGATAGCGAGTTGGGCAGCCCACAGGCCGGCGAAGCTCACCCCGATCATCCCGACCGGCCCACCGCCGACCAGCGTGCCGATCACTTCGATGGTCGAGGCCAGTATTTGCTCGGCTCCTGGGCCGGTCGGCGCCGCGGTCTCACCGGTTCCTGGGTTGTCCAGTGCGACAACGGTGAAGCCGGTCGCTCGGGCGATGCGCACGGCGGGACGGTGGAGTTCGACTTTCCAGGTGTCGACTCCGCCGCACAGGAAGATCGTTCCGCGCCGCGGTAGGCGGCGACGCCGGAAAACGTGCGCCGCCACAGTTGTCGGGCCGACAGGACTGTCGACGGTTAGAAGGTGGCGTGCGAACACCACGGGAAAGCTGGACACGGCTTTGTCGTAGGCGGCCAGCTGTCGCTGGTAGGCCTCCGCGTGCGAGGGCGTCGCGATGGCGGGGAACTTCGCCGCTCCCCAGCACAACGCCGCCAGCAGCCAATTGCGTTGCGCCTCTGCTTGTTCGGCTTCGATTGCCCACTCCGGTGTCCATCCGCCCGGCTGATCGCTCCAGGCGTCACGGATGCGGGCGTGGGCGCGGGCGACGACCTCGGCGGGAATACCCCATGCGTCGACGAATTGGGTGGTGCGTTCGGCGAACAGGTCGTCGGTGTCGAGTTCGAAGGTGAACACGCAGATCACACCCTTCCTGGAATGTGGCCGCATCGGCCATCAGTTGAATTGCGGCCATCCGCATTGGAGCAGAATAAAGTGAGCGCTCACTTCTGTCCAGCTATGATGCGTGCATGACGGAAAAGGCCGAGCGAACGCGGCTGCGCTTGCTGGAAGCCGCGGAGGTGGTCTTTGCTCGCCGCGGCTATGCACCCGCCACAGTCGACGAGATCGCCGAGGAGGCGGGGATGTCGATCGGGGCACTGTATAAACGGCTCGGCGGCAAGGAAGAAGCGTTCCTGTCGGTGTTCGAGCGTTACCTCGATCAGCGACTGGGCGAGATCCGTGGGCTCAGCAGTGCGGCCATAGGTGCGGACGAAGCGGCGGCCGCATGGATCGCGCTGATCCGCGCACGGCGCCAGCAACTGCTGCTGTTCGTCGAGTTCTGGCTGTATGCCGCACGCCAATCCGCACCAGCCGCCCAGCGCATGTCGCAGGCACTGCGCGAGTTCGACCAGCACGTCGAATCAGCGCTGGTCGATGGACTGATGAGGGGTGAGGAGCGCTCGGCAGAGGACGCTCGCGACACTGCACGTTCGATCATCGCACTCTACCGGGGGGCTGCCCTGGCGAACTCCCTCGACCAGATCCCGGACGCCGAGAAATCATTGGCCGAAGCCACTCGTCGCCTCGCCGACACGCGGCGAACCCGATCGCCTCGACGTGAGAACCCCTTGGCGAGATAGTCCCACCTCCCGGATCTCCGATCACCGCGTGTTGCTTACGAAGTGACCAACCAGTCGGTCGGCCAGCTGCGTGTAGTGCACGGCAACGTCACCGCCTCTGGCGCCCGCCTCAGAGTGCTGCCGGGACTCGACCTCTCGATCGAGTCGATGACGCCAACCAGAGGCAACCGAGGACCCATTCGTCAACGATAGGTTGACGATTGTCGCATCGTCAACTAATAGTTGACGCGAGCGGCGGTAGACGCTCGAGGAAGCTTGTGCTGATACGGAACAGACCTAGGAGTGACAGTGGCAGATATCGAGGATGCGGCGCACCGCCTCGGCGAGACGCAGGTCAAGCGGGTGGTTGTCGTGGGCGCCGGTATCGCCGGCCTAGCTGCCGCGCTGAGGCTTCACCAGGAGGGCTGGGAAGTGCTCGTAGTCGAGCGTGCCCAGGCTCGTCGTAGCAGTGGCTATCTGGTGAACCTGCACGGACCGGGATACGACGCCATGGAGCGGCTGGGGCTGCGGTCGGCGCTGGCTCCGCGCGATATCGGCTTCTTCACCTCGGTTGTGGTCCGGGCAGATGGTCGGGAGAAGTTCACGGTGCCGGCTGCCATCGCGCAAGCCGCTGTCGGCGATCGGGCGCTGACCATCTTTCGTGGTGATTTGGAGTCGGTGTTGTACGCCGCCGTGGCCGATGTCGTCACAATCCGTTTCGACACCACCGTGCAGGCCATCACCCAGAATGCCGACGAGATCCACATCACGCTGAGCGACGGCTCCTGCGTACAAGCCGAACTCCTCGTCGGCGCCGACGGCTTGCACTCCCGAATCCGCGAACTCGTATTCGATACCGAGACCGATTGCCTGGTGAACCTTGGGCACATGGTGGGAGCGTTCCCGCTGGCGCAGGTTCCCGAGCAGGTACCGGAGGGAGTCGGCACGACGTTTATCGGGCCTGGGCGCACGGCGGCGGTGATGAACTTGGGGCCGGGCCGGTCCTCGGCGTTTTTCGCCTACCGCAGCCCTGATCCGGAGGCCGAATCGACTCTTGGGCCGGTATCGGCGCTCACCGCGGCCTTCGGAGATCTGGGCCGGGGCGTCTCCGATGCGCTCCGCCAGCTCGAGGCCGACTCCGCGTCCGCCTACTTCGATTCCGTCAGCCAAGTCGTGATGGACCGATGGAGCCATGGCCGAGTCGTTCTGCTCGGCGATGCGGCCTGGTGTGTCACCGTATTCGCAGGCTACGGCGCCGCCCTCGCTCTGGACGGCGCCGACCGGCTCGGCGCCGCCGTGGCCGCCCACACCGGCGACATCCGCACGGCACTGGTCGAATGGGAAGCGTCCCTGCGCCCCGAAGTTCGCAAACGACAGGCACTGGCCCGCAAGGGAATGAGCCGCTTCGCCCCGCCCACCAGAGCTCACGTCTGGGCCGGCGAACTGATGCTTCGCGCCATCCAGCTCCCCGGCCTTCGCGGCCTGGTTCAACGCTCCGTCCAACGCGCGAACAATTAGACCCGGTACGTGCGGATGCCGGCGGTGAGTTCGCCAAGCGCTCCTTCGCGTTTCGACTCGGGATCATGGAGGAGATCGCGTCCGTGGATCAGCGGAGCGGGTTCAGCCGTGGTGTGGCGGCGCGGCTTCGATCGGCGGCCGGTTCGGCGGCTGCCTGCCGGAAGCTGGGCCGCCGCGTCGCCGCGCCTGCGCGACCGCAAAGCGTCGTTTGCCCGACTCACCCAACGTTGGCTGGCGTGTCGGCTCGGCTGGGAATAGTTCCAGTAAATCGCTTCCCTTCGGGGGATATCGTGCTGTCACTGGGTGTTTGCTATGACTTCAGTGGTGGAGCGGACACCGGCTTTGTGATCGATGGGCGTGTCGGATTCGCGGAACTGGGTGAAATCGACGCGCTGCGTGCCGGTCTCGGTCACGCTTGGCTGGTGTGGCTGGTATGGGAGGTGCCGGGACACCGGCGAGACGGGGCGTCGAGGACGCGACCGGCGGACGCGCGACCGGATCGCGCGCCCCGGTCGGGATGGGAGCGCTGCAGTGACACAAACGGCCGACGACCGGGCGATACCCGGAAAAGAACTGCTGCTGGCGGCATTCCGCGGCCTGCCGCACCTGGATCACCCCATGCTGGAGGTGGCGGGGGAACTGGCCCAGCTACACCAAGTCCGCGAGCACACCCCGGCCATCCGGTCCGGCAAGCTCGACCGGCGGCGACTACAACTGGCGCGTGGCATCGACCGCTGGGTCACGCTGGCCACCCCGATTCCGGATTCCCGCGCGCCCGAACATTCCGAGACCGTGGGAAGGATGGTGGACCGACTGGCCATGCTCACGACCCAGGCGTTCGTCGTCCTCGGGTACGCGCCCGAAGCGGTCTTCTACGACGCGTGGATCCAGATCGACGAATTGGGCGACGGTTACCAGGATTTGATCGATGACCTCCTCGCCGGAGCCCGGCGACTACCCGAGGGGCGCTACGACCGCTGGTAGTTATCTGCCTCGCCCGAAAAGCCGGAACGAACGAGTTCGCCGCCGCGGCAGCGTGGCGTACACCATGGTCATGTCGGCGAACACCTCGGCTTCCCGCTCGCGGTCGGTCCCGAATTCGCTGCGGCCGAGAACATGTTCGATCGAGTGCGGTGAGATCGACGGCAGGATGACGGCCAGCGAGGGCGGCAGGGGACCGCTGCGCTCCCCGTCTTTGCCGTGACCGAGCAGCATGTGCCCGATTTCGTGCAGGATCATGTGGTCCGCGTTGCGGCCTGTCGCGTCGGCGTCGTACACGATGATGTCGTCGTGTTTACGCGCTACCCACAGACCTCCTCCGCCGCACCCCGTATCGGCCAGCATCGTTGTGGGAACGGGGTGCAGGCTGATCGAGCGTCCGCGGTGCGCGGCCACCGCGGCGAGATACGCGGTCACGTTCCACGGGTTGGGGAGGGGCACCGTCCGGGTCGCGTCCCCGAAACGGGCTTCCATGCTGGTCATCGGCGCCCACCTTACCCATCGGTCAGCGACTAGTCATCTGCTGATCCGGACAAACCGTCTGCGCCTGATTCGCTGGGGAATAACGTGATCCATTACTTCGCCGGTGGTTCGGTGGCGAGCGGCTGCGCGCGCATCGAGCGGATGGCCAGGTAGTTCACGCCACACAGTGCGATCCCGATGGCCAGCAGGACACCCGCGATGACGTACTGCTCGATATTGCGGTCGGTGAACGGCGTCACCAGAAATCCACAGGTGAGTGCGCCGAGTACCGGCAGCGCTGTCGGCGTGTGGAAGTGCTCGTGCGTCACATGATCTCGGCGCAGCACCAGCACGGCGATATTCACCACGGTGAACACGGCGAGCAGCAGCAGCGCCGTGGTCCCGCCGAGTTCGGGCACCTCGCCGACGAACACGATCAGGCCGAGCGCGAGCAAAGTGGTGAAAACGATGGCGATGTACGGTGTTCTGCGCGTCTCGTGCACCCGGCCGAACGGCCGCGGGAGCACACCCTGCCTGGCCATGCCATACATCAGGCGGCTGGCCATCAGCATATTGATCAGTGCCGAGTTCGCGACGGCGAACATGGTGATGTAGGCGAAGATGTATGTCGGGAAGGCGGGTGCGCCGATCTCGACCACCTTCAGCAGTGGGGTGTCGCCCTGGCCGAGCTGTTCGGCGGGAACGAGCGCGATCGCGCTGATCGACACGAGAACGTAGCCGAGCCCGGTGATGGCCAGCCCGACGAACAGCACTTTCGGGAAGATCCGGCTCGGTTCCTTGCACTCCTCGGCCATATTCACCGAATCCTCGAAGCCGACCATCGCGTAGAACGCGAGGGTCGTGGCGACGACGACGCCGCCGACCGCGGTCCGCTCACCGGTGTCGAACTCGACGATGCGCCCGAAGTCGCCGTCGCCGACCCCCAACGCCCAGCAGCCGATCGCGATGACGATCAGCAGTCCGGTCAGCTCCACGCAGGTGAGCAGCACGTTGAGCTTCACACTTTCACTGACCCCGCGCAGGTTGATCGCCGCCACCGCCGCGATGAACACCAAGGCGGTCACCGTGACGGCGGCTCCTGTGCCGATATCCAGATCGAAGGCCTCGGCGAAGTTCGCCGCGAAGGCCCGCGAGGCGGTCGATGCTGAGGTGATCCCGGAGCTCATCACCGCGAACGCGACCATGAAGGTGAGGAACTGGATGCCGAACGCCTTGTGCGTATACAGGGCGGCTCCCGCGGCGTGCGGGTACTTGGTGACCAGTTCGAGGTAGCTCATGCCGGTGATGAGCGCGACCAGGAACGCGACCAGAAACGGCACCCACACCGCGCCGCCGACCTCGTTGGCCACCTTGCCGGTGAGCGCGTAGATGCCGGTGCCGAGAATGTCGCCGACGACGAACAGCAACAGCAAGCCCGGGCCCATCACACGGTTCAGTTCCGGACCGGAACCCCCAGTGAGATCGGACATGGGTGTACCTCCCCAGGCAGCTGAGCCGGGGGTACCCATCTCGCGGCGGAATAGTCGCGTGGGATGAACCGAACCCGCCGCTCGATCGATGTCTTCACCAGAGCGGGGTGGTCTTCTACGGGATCTCCGACTCGTTCCGCGCAGGGTCTTCGGGCGCCATGGCGTTGTTCGCGGTGCCCGCGGCGAGCGGATACCGAAGAGCGGGCCGGGCCTAACCCATCCGCGTAGCGGCGTCGATGATCATGGCCGCCGAGTCGCGTGGGCTCAGTGCCATGGCGCGCAACTGGTCGAAGATCACGCCGAAGCGGCGGATTTCGTTGTGTCCCTCGATCAGCTCGTCGCGCCCGATGCCCTCTACATAGACCAGCTCGGGGTCGGCCGGATCGTGGAAGTCCAGCATTGTGAATGAGCCTGTCATGCCGGGATGGGCGCCCGCGTCGAACGGCAGGATCTGCAGAATCACATTCTTGCGCTTGATCTCCAGTAGCAGCCGGTCGAGCTGGCCGCGCATCACCGCAGGCCCGCCGATCGTACGGCGGATCGCGGCCTCATCCATGACCACCCAGAGCTCGAGCGGGTCCTCCTTGGAGAGGTTGGCGGCGCGGTCCATCCTGGCCTTCGCCCTGCTCTCCATGACCGACGCCTCCAGCTTCGGCATCGAGGTGTCGATCACCGCCGTCGCGTACTGGTAGGTCTGCAAAAGCCCCGGGACGATGGAAGTCTGGTAATGGCGGGCCGAGAGCGCCTCGGACTCGAAGTTGATGTACGCCGCGTACACCTCCGACACGCTGCCCTCGTATGCGCGCGACATGCCGGGCTTCAACGCGTCCGACAGCAGCTCGAGCGCATCCTCGCGCTGCTGGCCGCCGATGCGGTACAGATCGAGCATCGCCATGAGGGTGCGGCGCTGCGGACGGGCCTGCGCGGTCTCGATCCGATACAGCGTGGTGACGTTGATCCCGGTCTGGGAACTGACCTCTTCCTTGCTGAGCTGGGCCTGTTCGCGCATCTCCTGCAGCATCGCCGCGAGACGTCGTAACCGGACGGTCAGGACGGTGCGCTTGCCTGCCATCAGAACAACCCTTTCGGTCTGCGCACTGGATAGAACGCGGTGTGGCGTTCGGCTATGGAAGACCATACGAACGTGCCGAAATCTGCTACGGAGGTGTGGTCTCCGCATCAGAGACTACCTCCAGTGATCCACGTTATGGTCAGTATTTCGGGCGAAGATGATGGTCACGGCCGCGCGATTTCGGCGGGCGCCTTCGGAACGACCGGCCGCGGGTTCTGCGGGATCGCTCATGGCCCTGCATGTTCGACTCGAATCACCTGGTCGGTGGAATGCGCGGTCGGTAGCGTGCGGCCTGCATTCTCGGTGCCGATGCGCGGGACGTCCGAGTCGGTGCCCGAACGCTCCAGGCGATCGGTGTTGCTCGCAGATCTCCGGGTCTTGGATACTCCGACATCCGCCTCGCAAGCGCGGCTGGGTGGGGAGGCCGGTCGCTTGGCACATCGCCCAGTGCGACAAAATTGCCCATGGTTCGATTCGGCGGTCGCTTTGATCATTGCAGCAGGTAGTAGGGTTCTAATCTAGTATGCGGAATGTTTGCTAGATACGTAACCTTCACTGCGTTCACGCGCTGATTCGTGCTGCTGGCGATGGATAACCGATAGGTGACGGGAATGGATCATCTCGCACTGAGAAACGCTGACGCGATCGAGCGTGTCGTGGCCGGCAAGCCGCAGAGTGTCGGTACTTTCCGCTTCTGGTTCGCCGAGCAGAGGTGGGAATGGTCGGACGAAGTCGCCGCCATCTACGGCTATGCCGCCGACGGCACGCAGCCGAGCACGGAGCTGCTGCTGTCGCATCGACACCCCGATGACCACGAGTGGGTGGCGCAGTCCATCGCGATCACCGTGCAGACCGGCGAGCCCTTCTGTGGACGCCATCGGGTCATCGACACGTCCGGCCATACCCACCACGTCATTGTCGTCGCCGACCGGATGCTCGATGATCGGAACGTGGTCGTGGGTACCAGCGGCTACTTCGTCGACGTGTCCGACGCCTTCGAGGAGAACCGGCAACAGATCCTCGACGCCACATTGCCCGGACTCGTCGAATCGCGGGCGGTGATCGAACAGGCCAAGGGCGTGCTGATGTTCGTCTACGGCATCAATGCCGAGCAGGCGTTCGGGGTACTGCAATGGCGCTCCCAGGAAACCAACACAAAGCTGCGGACGCTGGCACAGCTGCTGGTCTCCGAAATTCTCGCCATGGGTGGTGGCCCGGCCTCGCTGCGGACCAGCTTCGATCATCTGCTGCTGACCCTGCACGCCGACGGAGCCGGATCGCATCGAGCTCGGGCGGTCGACCCGCCGACTCGGTGATAGACCTCGGTTAGGGCAACTCCTCGGGTCGCAACCCCGCCCGCCACCGCCGGGTGAAATGGCCGCCGCCACCTCCGGCGGTCTTCAGTGATCGGCCGTGTCGCGCACCAGAGGCGTTGTCGGTCCTTGTTCCGGTTTCAATCGCTGACGCCGATTTGCGAACGCCGGGTATCGGAACCGCCGTGACGGGACGAAAACCCGCGGAGATCCGCGCTGTCGGACGCTTCGCCGTGACAGGGAGTTCGGCGTCGGCTAGGGGTCAGGAGATGGTGCCGGTGTGGATGTTTCGGCGTCGTCGGCGCCAAATGCCCAGTGCACCAAGGCAGATAGATATCGATGTCCTGGGTTTTCGCGGATTGGGCTGTGCTGCTCGCGTCATGTGAATGACAATTCAAGGGACGTGGTCACCGCGGGAGGGAGTCGTTGTGGGCAGTGAGTACACGTCGGCGCTCGAGCGGGAGATCGCGAACATGCGTTTGCAGCACGAGGGGTTGCTGCGCGCGGGGCAGCGGTGGTCGCTGCGCGCGTTGTTCAGTACACCCGACTGGGACATCGTCGACTATTGCCGCGATTTCCGGCCGAACCGGTTCGGTCAGGAGGCATGTGCCGAAGTCGAACGGTTTTGCCGCGCGCACGGGATCTGGCTCGAGCCCGGCGGCGAGCACTACAACAGCATGACGCCCTACCTGCATCCCGGGGCGATAAGTGCCGAGCGGATGACGATTATCGGTCTCTACAACGCAATCCTGTTCTGGCTCAACGACACTGTCGGCCGGGAGAAGTTCGGGCACTTGGACGGCGCCGCGCAGGCACTGGCATGGGTGGCCATAGACCGGCTGTGTGAGCTACTGCGAACTCGGTCGGCGCCAGTGGACCCGACCGAGTTGGAGATATCGACGTCGTCGTTTCTCGCGATGCTGTCCGACCTCGCGGAACCTGCTTGGCTCGACCGTTTCATCGCCGTCACCATCGCACACCTACGGCCCGCGATTCGGGATCAGAACGCACGTGCGCGAGGGGGACTGCTCGGGGTCGCGGAGTACATCGATCTCCGAGCCCAGGTCTCGGGCATGTATCCGGCGATCGCGCTGTGTGAATTCGGTCGAGACGACTACCTGCCCTGGGGTCGGATTCGGAACGCCGGTCTTGCCGGCGACCTCCGCCGTATGCGGGTCTTGGCCGTGGAGATCGGTGCGTTGATGAACGACGTGTTCTCCTTCGAGAAGGAGTGCATCGTCGATTTGGCGGATTTCAACCTGATCCCCGTGGTCATGTTGAACCATCCGGGGTGGATGCTGGAGGATGCCGTGCGGCACGCCGCCGAGATCGTGCGTGCGAAGCTCGTGGAATTTCGAACAGTAGGTGCGGCCGCCGCTGAACGATGCGATCGCATGGGGGCGACTGATTCCGAGCTCGCGGCGGCAATGTCGACGCATTTCGAGGACTTGGTCGGCTGTGTTCAGGCGACGTGGGTGTGGCAGATCAAGACGTTGCGGTACAAGGGAGCATCGGTCTTCGCGGAGAACAACCTGGCGTAATCCCTATCGCCAACCATGGGAATGGTCGAAGGTGGAAGTTTCTCGACGTTCTTGCATAAAGGTAGTTACGATGCGTCGGGGGCTATAGCGACCAGAAGGCGAGGGGGTTGCGGTGGAAGGGATCGAGTTCGGCACTCTGGCGGACTTGTGGTGGCGTTCGCTCCAGTCCGTCACCGGCCGATCGGTGTCCGTACCCGACCCGCAGGTTCTGTTCCTGAGCCTGGTCGAGGAGCTGGTCGCCGGTCTGGAGACCGAACAATTCGACGCGAGTGTCGGCATTCGCATCGGTTCGGCGCTGGTAGTCGCCGGGCTGGTCGATCCGGATGTGCCGAGTACATCCGCGCAGGTGCTGTACCGGTTGGCCGAGTGGAGTTCCCCGGAGACCGGCCCACGGCTCGCGGCGCTGCTCGCCGCGATCGGGCAAGGTTACGAAGCCGAACTGCAACGGCGCCGTCCAGGGCAGCACGCCGACGAGACGGCCGTGTGGGAAGCGGACCGTGCCGTCGACGCGAGGTTCCGCGCGGTCTTCGACAATGCGGCGATCGCGATCGCCATCGGCGACACCGACGGCACGCTGCTGGATGTCAACCGAGGCCTGGCCGACATCATCGGCGTGCCGATCGAAACATTGCGAGGGATCTCCGTCTACGACTTCGCGCACCCCAAAGATCGGGACGGTATCCGCACGCTCGTCTACGAGAAACTGGTCCCGACCGGGGAAGGCGCGGTGAAGCTGGAACAGCGGATTCGTCGGGCCGACGGCAGCTATGGGTGGGCGTCGTTCGCCATCACCTTCGTCAAGGGAGCCGACGGGCAAAGCGACTATCTGCTCGCCGTCGGCGAAGATGTCACCGAGCAGCACCGGATGCGCGAGGAACTGCACTGGCAGGCACGCCACGATCCCCTCACCGGACTGCCGAACCGGCGGCATCTCATCGAGCGGATCGACACGATGATCGTCGACGCCCACGACGGGGACCGCGCGGGCCTGTGCTTCATAGATATCGACCGCTTCAAGCACGTGAACGACCGCTACGGCCACGGAACGGGAGACCAGATCCTGACCGCGGTGGCAGCACGTCTCCAGGAGAGCGTGCGCGGAACGGGGTGTCTGGTCGCAAGAATCGGTGGTGACGAGTTCGTGGCGCTGGTCCCACCGCCTGCGAGCGACCACCGGGTCGCGACCGTAGCGAACAGCCTCGTGGAAGCGCTCGTCGATCCGATCGCCGTAGGCGACCGACGCCTACACATGTCGATCAGCATCGGGGCGGTGGTGACGACGGTTGCGGGCGCGGATGCCGAGTCACTGCTCGACGCCGCCGACACCGGGTTGTACCGCGCGAAGGCCGATGGCAAAGGCCGGTGGGTACTGCACATTCTCGACACGGACCAGACCCGCGGACCGCAACCCGTGCCGTGAGTTGTGGTGCGCGATTCCGACGATTCCACCGTTCCGGCGGCTGAGCGGCCCGCAGCGTTTCCTCCAGGGCACCCCTTATCAGCTGTCCAGCACCTTCCGCAGGAAAGCCTGTGGGACGCTCGGCCAACTGTCTTTCCAATCACCTGCTCGCAGATCGTGCTCCAGGGCACGAACCAGCGATGCGATCCACGGGCCCTCGTCGTGAAACGGCCGAATCAGGCCGACGTCGGCGTACTTCGCCAACACCGGCACAAGGGAGTCCTTGGCCGCGTCGAACTTTCCGGACGCCGCTAGGCAGGAGGCGAGCAGTAGCTGTGCCTGCGACGCGGCTCGTGGGCGTCGGGCGGCGTCGATGGAATCGTGCAACGTCGAGGCGCGCGCGGCGGCGGCTGCGACCCGCCGCGGCATTCCGGATCGCATCAGCATCCGGATCGCGGAATCCTCACGCAGTTCCGCGGCCAGTATCGCGACACCACCGTCGCCCGCCGCTGGTTCGGTCACATAAGTGCTGGTAAACCGGAGCCGGACCTGCTCGTTGGCGATGCGGGTGGCCAGACGTGGCAACTTCAGGGCTTGTGCGGCCTCGGCGCCTTCGTCGAGGCGTCGCGCGGCGGCGTCGCGGTGTCCGCGCAGTGCCTCGATCCGGGCACCCGTCGCGTAGCTTGCCATCATGAATTCGACCGGGTTGCCCTCGGTGCCCAGTCGACCAGCCTCGTCCAGGAAATGTTCGGCCTCGGCGAGCTGGTCGCGCTCGTACAGCAGCTCGCCGAGCAGGGCACCGGCCAAGCGCGCGGCATAGGACTCCGGGCCCGAGTTTGTGGTGGCGACCTGTAGCGCCGTGCGGAAGCTGTGTTCGGCGGCGGCGATATCGAGTTGTTCACGCGCGGCGATGCCCACCAGGCTATGGCTGTACACCAGGCTGAACGAGCTGCGGGTCTGCTGCTGGTAGGGCGCGGCCCACTCGTGCCATTCACGGGATCGGTCGTAGTCGAAGCGGCAGATCGCCGAGAAGGCGGCGAGGTTGGCGGCCGAGCACAATGCCCACGGACCCAACGTGTCGGTGTGCGCCAGACAGTCGGTGACCGCCGCGTCCACACCCTCGAGACGGTCGGCGAACGCGCGCTCCACACAGTCGATGAGGTTTGCCTCGCGGGAGAGATCTGAGTCGGCTGCCGCCCCTTCAGCCGACTCCCGCACGAGCCGCAACGCCGCATGGGCCTCGGTGGGCCGGCGCAGGAGTACCTGGGCCCACGCGACTCCCATTTGGAGCCACGGACGTGCGCAGGCGGACGCCGGTGGAAGTTTGGCGACCAGGCCGAGATAGGTCGAAAGCTGTGCATCCTGCACGAGGTCCCGGGCTTTCGCTTCGATGATGTCGACAGCCTGTTCGTCATCCCCGCAGGCCAGCGCGTGATCGATGGCCTCGCTGAGCATTCCGTGGTTGCGGAACCAGGTGGCGGTCGTCCGATGGAGTTCGTTCACTCGCTCGGGATGGTCGCGTTCGAGTCGCTGCCGGAGGAACTCTGCGAACAGGTGGTGGTAGCGAAACCATTCATCGTTCTCGTCGGCCCGGCGCAGGAACAGGTTGCGCCGTTCGAGGTTCTCCAGCAATGACTGCCCGTTCGGGTTGCCGGTCAGCGCGGTAGCCAAGCTGCCGCAGATCTGCTCGGGAACTGATGTGGCGAGCAGGACGTCGAGCAATTCCGGCTGCATCGTGTCGAACACATTATCGGCCAGGTATTCGGCGAGGGCGTGATGTCGCCCGGTGATGTCGCTGATCAGCGCCGCGGCGTCGGGGTGCTCGCGCAGCGACAGCGAGGCGAGTTGCAGTGCGGCGATCCATCCGTCGGTGCGGTCGCGCAGCGCGGCGCTCTCGTTGTCGGCGGGCGCGAGATCGCCTTGCCCCGCGAGGAACGCTTTCGCTTCGTCGACGTCGAAACGTAAAGCCGTGGCGTCGATTTCGACGAGTTCGTTATGAACTCGCATAATGCTGAGCGGCAATCCCTCGTAGGAACGGCTGGTGATGATGATCTGCAGGTGGTGACAGCCCCGCTCCACCAGAAAGCGGAAGGAGGCGATGGTGGCCGGCGCGGTGACCCGATGCCAGTCGTCGATGACGACGGCGAACCGTTCGCCACGGTTGTGAATGGTATCGATCAGAGTGGTGAGCACATAGCGCGTGATTCCCTCGTCCCCCTGTTCGAGTACCCGAGCGAGGTCGGGCACCAGCGTGGGGCACGCCTGGTTGAACGACTCGATCAGGTGCGCGAGGAACCATAGGACGTTGTCGTCGTCGCGGTCGGCGTTCAACCATGCCACCGTGACCCGCTCGGTCTCGGTGAGATACTCGGCCCACTGTGCCGCCAGAGTGCTCTTGCCGAACCCGTCCGGAGCATGAATGAGGGCCAGCCGCGGCCGCGGGTCCCTCCGCAGAACATCGATCAGTCTGTCGCGCGGAACCAGCGCCCGGCCGGACTCGGTGTCGGGGGCGGGCGGGGGGCGGCTGGTCGGAACCGAAAGCAGCGGGCGGCGGATCTCGGGCGGACGCGCCTGGTGATCGTCTGTGTGGACGCGCAGGACCATCTCCTCGACCGGCTCGCCATGGGTGCGCTGGACATCGCGCAGCAACTCACCGAACTCGGCCGCCGACCGGGGACGGTCCGCCGGACGGTGCGCCATACCGGCTTCGATGGCGGCGCACACGTCGTCGGGAATACCCTCGGGCCGCAGGTCGGGAAGTGGGTCGGCGGTGATACGGAGGAACTGCGCGACGATCTGCTCACCAGAGTGGCGCTCGTAGGCCGCGTGGCCGGTGATCATGGCAAACAGCGTCGCGCCGAGTCCGTAGACATCGGAGGCCGCCGACGGGTTGCCGGTGCGCAGCACTTCCGGTGCGGTGAACGCGGGTGACCCAGTCACCACACCGGTGATGGTCTCGAATCCGCCTTCGACGCGGGCGATACCGAAGTCGGTGAGTTGTGGCTCCCCGTAGTCGGTGAACAGGACGTTGCCCGGCTTGATGTCGCGGTGCAGGATCCCGGCGCGGTGCGCGGTTTCCAGGGCTCCGGCCAGTGCGATCGCTATCGGAAGGGCATCGTTCCAGGTCAGGCGACCTTCCTGGTGGATACGGATCTCCAGTGAGCCGTACGAGTAGTACGGCATCACCAGGTACGGCTGCCCGCTGCGGGTGGTGCCCACTTGCAGTACGGGCACGATGTTCGGATGCCCGGACAGCACACCCATCGCCTGCTGCTCACGAAGGAACCGCTCGACGTTCTCCGGCTCCGACTCCGGCCTGGCGGTGAGGACCTTCACCGCGACGTTGCGACTCAGTGCCCGTTGCCGACAGCGGTAGACCACACCGAAACCGCCATGTCCGATTACTTCGGGGTCGTCGAGACCCGCGTCCTCCAGTTCCTTCTCGATAGCTGGAGGCCGGTCGCGCTGTGTTGTGAACGGGTCTGAACCGACCATGGCCCTGCTCTGTATCGGTATCGGCGATCCCTGTGCTCGATTCTCAGTTTATGCCTGGCGAACCGCCGAATCGGCCCGATCAATAGAAGCCTTCCGAATTGCGGCATGCTCATGTGGCGAGGGCTGTCCGATGCGACCCCGTCCATCGACCAGCAGGCGCTCGCCGAAGCTGATCTCGTCATCACCAGGGCACGTCGAGAACGGGGTCTGATCGCCGCCGATCTCGATCCCGCGACTTCCAGCTCGTGGTGATGGGGATGGTCGTCGCCCCACTGCTGCTGTCCGGTTCGTGAGTTGTTCGCCATGGACGTGCAGTCAGCGGAATTCGAGCAATACTTTGGCGAATATTCGAGCGACACTTCGGCCAACAGTTGCGCCGCATTCTTCCCCCTCTCAGCCGCTCACCATCCTGCGACCGGGCGCCTTCGCCGCCAACGCCCGAACCCGATTCCCCACCATTCAAGCCGAACGCGTTGTGCGCCTGCCTTTCCCGGAGTTGAGCCGACCCCGATCCACGAGGCCGACATGGCCACCGCGGCTATCGCCGCACTCGACGATCCGGGCCACATCGGCAAGATCTATCCCCTCACCGGGCCCGATCCCTGTCGCATCGGCAGCAGGTCGATGCCATTGCCGCCGCACTCGAAGAACACGTCGAGTTGGTCGAGCTGAGCTATGAGGAGGCGGCCGAGTTCTTCTACCGTCGGGTGCTCGACCTGTGGACCGAGGGTGGAACGAACCCGAGCCCGGTCGGCCCACCTCCGAATCGGTGACCGGCGTCCCTGCCCGCACCTTCGCCATGTGGGCGGTCGACCACCTGGCCGACTACCGCTGACGGATGTCCCGGTGCGGCAGCATCATCGAGACCGGCGCGGCACCACGGCGGCGGCACAGCATCGGCGCCTCCGCCTGGGCCGACTCCGAAGTTGTTGCCGCGGAGGCGCTGTGGGCATCGCGCGCTGTCAGTACGCCTTGACCACAGCAATGCGGACGCAATCTTGCGTTCTTGCATCGGCGCGTGCATGATCCAGCTAGCCTAGTTGTGACAACCGATCCGATAACCGGGATAACCGAATCGAGAGCCAATTATGTTGGTACAAAGAGCGTTGGTGTCGGGTGAACTCGGAGTTACGCGGTGAGCGCGCCGACAGTCGGCGCATTGCCCACCGCGCCGCAATTACTATCCGCTTTCCAGGGGCGGCGTTTCGAAGACCGCGAACTACTGCGTTCCGCGCACGCACTCGCCGAGCTGCACGCGCGTCGCGCGCAGGTCAGGGACGCTGCCCTGATAGCCGAAATGGACTGTCGCCGTTGCGAACTCGTCGACGACATCAACGAGTGGATTGCCCAGGAGGTGCCACAGCACCGCAACGGGGCCTCCCTGCACACCGAAAGCCTCGGTGCGGTGGTGGACCGGATGGCGCGTAGCTGGGTGGACGCGAATCAGGTGATCGACGCCGAGGGCGCGCGCAGCGGCAATACCCATAAACACTGGTACCAGCTGGCCGAACTGGTCGATGGGTACACTGATCTGGTAGCCGACGTGGCCGGTGGCCGTCGCCGTTTGCCGGAACAATGAACTTGTCGCGAGGGCGGTGTCGACACCATCAATGACACTGCCTGCGTTGCTTTTCCGAACGGCGAAAGCCCCCGCTGCCGCGCCGTCCGGACAGTGACGTCAGCTCACTGGCCGCAGTGACGGTGGGCGCAATGGTGCGCCTCGCCCGGCGTGCCGCGTGGTTGACCGGCGCGGCACGCCGGAAGCGAATCCTGTTCTCCCGCAATCACTATGCATCAGCGGCGTGGCGTGCCGTGTCTGTAGGCGGCTCAGGTAGCGCGGACGAGTCGACCCCCGTCATTCCGGCGGACGCCGGTATCCAGCAGCCAACGGGAGACGGCCCGCGGCCTTGACGGTCGCCAGGACGGGTGTCGTCTCCACTGTGTGGATACCTTCCAGTGCGCCCAAGCGTCGGGTGAGGTAATGGTGCAGCGCCTCGGGATCCGGGCACATCGCTTGCGTGACAAGGTTTGTTGGGCCGGTGGTGGCCGCGACGAACGCCAGTTCGTTGTGTTCGGACAGGGTCGTTGCGACGCGATCGAGGTGCGAGGGTGCCACCGACATCCAGAGCAGGGCTTGGGCGGTGGCGCCGAGAAGAGCATCGTCCACTTCGACGTCGAAGAAGATCGCTCGGGCCGCTCGGAGATCGGCGAGGCGGCGGGTGACGGTGGCTTGGGACCAGCCGGTTGCGGTGGCGAGGTGGGACAGGGTGGCTCGGCCGTCGTGCTGGAGGGCGGCTAGGAGCGCGGCGTCGGAGTTGGCTGGAGCCCGAGGGCGCGCGGGGCCGGATGGGTTCGGCTCCAATAGTCTTCTTTGGTGGTCGGTGAGAGCCGCGACGTGGCCGCGCCAGGCGGTCGGGCCGCCGAGGTAGGTGTGCAGGATGTAGTGGGCGGAGACGGCTGTGATGCCCGCGGTTCGGGGGATATTTTGCAGCAGGCTCGAGCGGGAGACTTCAGCGCCGCGCGGGATATTCACTACGAGAAGGATTTCCGTGCCGCCGGAGGTCAGTTTGACCCAGGAGGTGTCGCGGCGGCGGGCGAGGCGCTGCCAGGCAGGCGATCGTCGACCACGGCGTACCGGAAGAACTGGCCTCCGCGATTATGGCGTTGCGGGCCATCGCGCTCGAGGCGTTCACCTCGGTTGTGCATCCGACCGTCGAGAAGATCACCGGCAACCTGCCCCGCTCCTTCCGGGAATGGGCCGAGCGGCATCGCGACCGGCTTGCCGCGGTACGGGCGGAGTAGCCGATAGAAATCGCCGTGCACGACAAACCGGCATCAGCTCGACTTGACCTGGAGTGCACTCCAGGTCGTAGCGTGATGGTTCAGGGTTGTCGATACACGAGGGAGCGTTCGATGGAGCTCGGTTTTCACCTACCGATATTCGACATCGACGGTGGTGCCACCGCGATTGCCGGTGAGCTGGCCAGAGTGGGTGCCGCGGCGGAGGAGTCCGGTGCTACCTGGCTGTCCTTCATGGACCATTACTTTCAGATCGAGCCGACCGGTCTGCCGGCGGAGTCGAACATGCTGGAGGGCTACACAACCCTCGGCTACCTCGCCGCGCATACCTCCAGCATCGAACTCGGCCTTCTCGTCACCGGCGTGACGTATCGGCACCCGGGCCTGCTCGCCAAAATCGTCACCACGCTCGATGTGCTGTCCGGTGGCCGGGCCGCACTGGGTATCGGCGCCGCGTGGTTCGAGCGCGAGCACCATGGGCTCGGCGTGCCGTTCCCGCCCACCGCCGAACGGTTCGAACGGTTGGAGGAGACGCTGCGCATCTGCCAGCAGATGTGGGACCAGGAGAACAACGGACCATTCGACGGCGAGTACTACCAACTCGCCGAGACGCTCTGCTCACCGCAGCCGATCCACCAGCCCAAGGTACTCATCGGCGGTGGTGGGGAGCGCAAGACGCTCCGGCTGGTCGCGCGATACGGCGACGCGTGCAACCTCTTCGGTTCCTCGCCCGAGGACGTCGAGCACAAGCTGGAGGTGTTGCGGCGGCACTGCGACGACGTCGGGCGGGACTACGACGAGATCCGCAAAACCATCATGGCCAACAATCCGCGGCCGAATCCGGATAATCGCGACGAGTTCGTCCGGCAGATGGCGGACTACGCCAAGCTCGGCGTGCACGCCGTCATCGTCACTCCGACCACCGGGTCTCCCGCCGCCTGGATCGACGCCATGGCGCCGACCGTCCCACAGCTCGCCGAACTCGGATGAAGTACAACCGCGTGACGCCAGAACTCTCGATCGGCGGCACGTAGGTGCGGACATTTGAACGGCGAAGGTGCGTCGGTGCCGGCCGTGTTCGATAGCTGATAGTCGTCGCTGTGCCTGCGGGCGCAGGCGTTGTCCCGGTGCGCGCAGTGCGCGGATTCGCCTGTTCCGGGGGACTTGCCGCTCGCCGCTGGGCGCGGTTCGGTCAACGCGAACAGTCATATGTATAGTTGGCAAAAGCAACTAGTTGTAGGTGCTAACTATGCTTACTGTTCGGGGAAAATAGGTGAGGACTATGACCGCTGCTGCCCGTGACCAGGCTGCCACCGCAGCTGACCTGGATGTCGCGGATCAGGTCGGCGTGCAGCTGGTCCGGCTCATGCGAGCGATCAACCGTGCGAAGTCGCAACTGGGCAAGCATGGTCCGGACGGGTTGGAACGGCTGGCGTACTCCGTGCTGTTCTGCCTCGTTCGTGACGGTCCACAGCGCACCGGTAAGCTCGCCGAGCTATTGCATGCCGAGATCTCCACCATCAGCAGACAGAGCAGATCGCTTGTGGCACATGGCCTCGTCGAGCGCCGGGCAGACCCGATCGATGGCCGTGCGTGCGTACTCGTGGCCACCGAGGAGGGGGAGCGGGTGTTTGAGCAGAACCGCATTCTGCGCAACCGGTGGCTGGCCGAGATTCTCGCCGACTGGCCTGCGGAGGACCGGGACAGCCTGACCGATCTGCTCGACCGGCTCAACACAGGTATCGAGACAACTCCACGACAAACAGCCGATCAGAAGTAGGGCTCAGTTATGACGAATTCCACCATCCAGGCACAGGCGGCGCCGCCGGGCTTGGACGCGGGCGAGGGCAATGCACTGTCGCACCGGCAGATCCTGACTATTCTGTCGGGCCTGCTGCTGGGCATGTTCCTGGCCGCACTCGATCAGAACATCGTGAGCGTCGCGATCGTGAAGATCGCCAACAGCCTGCACGGTTTCGATGAACAGGCGTGGGCGACCACTGCGTATTTGATCACCGCGACGATCACCACACCGTTGTATGGCAAGCTGGCCGACATCTACGGCCGCAAGCCGTTCTATCTCACCGCGATCGGCCTGTTCGTCATCGGTTCGGTGGCATGCACCTTCGCCACCTCGATGTACCAGCTCGCCGGCTTCCGCGCCTTCCAGGGACTCGGTGCCGGTGGGTTGATGTCGCTGGCGTTCACCATCATCGGCGACATCGTGCCCGCCCGTGAGCGGGTGCGCTACCAGGGCTACTTCATGATGGTCTTCGGCACCGCGACCGTGCTCGGCCCGGTGCTCGGCGGCTTCTTCTCCGACTACGACCAGCTCGGCGGCATCGAGGGTTGGCGATGGGTGTTCCTGGTGAACGTGCCGGTCGGCGTGATTGCCCTGCTCGTGGTCGCCAAAGTGCTCAATGTGCCCCACCAGCGCCAGAACCACCGCATCGACTGGTTCGGTGCGCTGACCTTGGCGATCTTCGTCGTGCCGCTGCTGCTCGTCGCCGAGCAGGGCCGCAACTGGGGATGGACCGACGAGCGGTCGCTGATCTGTTACGGCATCGGAGCGGTCGGCTTCCTGCTGTTCGTCTTCGTCGAGTTCCTGATGAAGGACGCGGCGCTGATTCCGCTGCGGCTGTTCAAGAATTCGACCTTCAGCGTCACCATCGCGGGCGGATTCATCGTCGGTGTCGCGATGTTCGGCGCGATGACCATGGTCCCGCAGTACTTCCAGGTGGTTCGCGGCTACTCGCCGACGAAGGCCGGTCTGTTGCTGCTGCCGCTGGTGTTCGGCATCATGATCGGCTCGCAGTCGGCCGGTCGGATCACCAAGAAGACGGGCCGCTACAAGATTCTGCCGGTGGCCGGCACCTTCATCATCGCGATCGGCGCGACGCTGTACGCGCAGGTGCACTACGACAGCGCCCTGTGGCAGCCTCTGGTCTACTGCGGGCTGATCGGCCTCGGGCTCGGCTGTTGCATGCAGACGTTGATCATCGCCGCGCAGAACGCCGGACCCCGCTCGGACATGGGCGTTTCGACCGCGGCGGCCACGTTCTTCCGGCAGATGGGCGGCACGCTCGGCGTGGCGGTGTTCCTGACCATCCTGTTCAACCTGTTGCCGCACCGGATCACCGACGCCTTCGGTGGCCAACTGCCGCCCGGATTCGACTCCGAGCAGCTCAGCAGCATGCAGAGCAACACCAGCGGAATCGCCGCCCTGCCCGACGAACTGAAGGTGCCTATCCTCACCGGCTTCACCAACTCCATGCACGGTGTGTTCTACGCTGCTGCCGCGGTCGCGCTGCTGGCCTGCGTGGTGCTGATTTTCATGAAAGAGATTCCGCTGCAGGACGATCCGACCGCGGCGGTGCCCGCGCCGACCGGCGAGCCTGCGGCGGCCGTTGCCGAGTCGAGCTGGAACGAGGACCAGGTCTGGGAGGGCGCCGCGCGGGCGCTGTCCGAGCCCGAGCCGGTGCTTGCCGGGGTGGTTGGGCGGCATGCGTCGGTTGATCGGAATGGTCATGGTGGGTACCGGGTGGGTGCTGCGTCGGAGTCTGTGCTGCCGACCGCGGAGTTGTCCGGGGCCGATTTCGATGGTGGGTCGCTGGGTGGTCGTATCCGTCGTGAGGACGGTCGTGCGGTGCCGGGTGCGGCGTTGACGTTGATCGACCAGCGTGGTCATCAGGTCGCGCGGGCGACGGGGGCTGTCGATGGCGGTTATGTGATCAGCGCACCGGTGGTGGGGGGTTATGTGTTGATCGTGTCGGCGACGGGGCATCAGCCCGCGGCGGTCAATGTGGCGCTCGGTCGCCGGTCGCAGCAGCTGGACGTGACCTTGACCGGGTCGGGTGAGTTATCGGGTGTGGTCCGCAGCGCCGGTCGTGGTGAACCGCTGGCGGGCGCGACGATCACGTTGACCGATCTGCGTGGTGAGGTCGTCGGGGCGGCCGTCTCGGGTGGTGACGGCTCCTACGTGTGCCACGATGTGGTCTCGGGCACTTACACGCTGGTGGCTGTCGCCGCGCATAGGCGCCCGCACGCGACCACTTTGACGGTGCCCGACACTGGCCTGCTGCGCCACGACATCGAGTTGGCCGCGATGGGTGTCGTCGCTGGATCGGCGTGGGCTGACAGCGGCCGCGCGGTGGCCGATATCCAGATCACGGTGCTCGACGCGGCAGGTGAGTTGACCGCCACGGCACGTACCGATGAGGACGGCCGCTACGTGGTAACCGATCTGCCCGAGGGGCAGTACACGATCGTCGCCCGCGGCTACCCGCCGGTGACCAGTCAGGTCACCGTGTCCGGTGGGGAGGTCGCCCACGATGTGCGCCTCGGTTACGGGCCCGAGGACCACGCGTGAGCGGGTTGACCGCTCACATACGCACTGCCGAGGGGTGGCCGGTGGCGGAGGCGGTACTGACGGTGACCGATATGCGCGGGCGTCAGATTGCTCGCGTGGTCGCCGATGCGACCGGGGCGGTGGCCACCGAGCCGCTGCCCCCGGGCGCGCACACCGCGGTATGCACCGCCGCCGGGTATCAGCCGGTGGCCCGGACCGCGCAGATCTCTACGGCGGGCACGGGTGTGCTCGGCGAGGTCGTGCTGGCACCGGTGGCAGGTGCGGTCGCGTTGCCACCACCGGGGCCGTGGACGATCGATCCGGTGCATTCGACGGTGATGGCGACCGCGCGTCATTTGGGTATCGCGAGTATCAAAGCGCGTTTCGGGCAGGTGAGTGGGCGGATCGAGGTCGCGGAGGTGTTCGAGCGGTCTTCGGGACTGGCGGAGATCGCAGCGGCGAGTATCGATACCGGTGTCTCGATGCGCGACAATCATCTGCGTTCGCCGGAGTTCCTCGATGTCGAGGGCTATCCGGTGATCACCTTCACCAGCAACGGGTTGCGCCGTACCGGTGCTGACACGTGGGTGATGCCGGGTGAGTTGGTCTTGCACGGGCAGCGTCGTCCGGTCGATCTCGATGTGACCTACGGTGGTTTCGGAGCCGACCCGTGGGGTGGTGTTCGTGCCGCGTTCCACGCCGAAACAGTGCTACACCGTAACGATTTCGCCATCGACTACAACGCGGTGGTCCGCGCCGGAGTCGCCGCCATCGGGACCACAGTCAAAATCGACCTGGACATCGAAGTAGTGCAAGGAGAACAACTCCCAGCAATGTAAGCCGGTCGAGGCGGATGTTCACGCCGCCGGTGACGGTGACGGCGAGCGCGACGGGGCGTCCTGCCCGGCGTGTCGCATGGTCGACCGGCGCGGCACGCGGGCGCTCATCCCGCTCGAAGTGTCGCCGTCGGCTTGTTCACCGCGGCCGAATCATGTGCCCACTGGTAGCCGTGGCCGCGCAGCGTGGACGCAGTCTGGCCATGTACACCCCCTCTGCCGGAGACCGCTTGTCTCGGGCGAGCGGAGGAGGTAGTTGCGTGCGTGGGATCGAGGTCTTCGGGCGCAACGACAGCTCCCGCGTTCTCCGGCAGGGTCCCGGTATCGCGGACCGCGAAGCCTTCGATGCTCAGCTCGGCAAGGACCGGCTC
Organism: Nocardia sp. NBC_00881; assembly: GCF_045207455.1. Classification (NCBI taxonomy): domain Bacteria; kingdom Bacillati; phylum Actinomycetota; class Actinomycetes; order Mycobacteriales; family Nocardiaceae; genus Nocardia; species Nocardia sp. NBC_00881. The sequence continues at coordinate 3,391,249 of NZ_CP108798.1, read as the reverse complement.
AGCGAACTCGCGGCGCGACCTTCTCGCCGAGTAGTTCGATGTTGTGCAGCACCTTCTCGTGTGGCAGCGTGCCGACGCTGGTGTGCAGCATGAAGCGATCCAGGCCAAGGGTGTCGCGGACGTCAGCGACCTTCTCCGCCACAGCATCCGGCGTGCCGACGAACAGCGAGCCACTTGGCGAGCGAAGTGCATCGAACTGGGCGCGAGTTATCGGACCCCAACCGCGTTCCCGCCCAATGGTGCTCATCGCCAAGGCGTACGGCTCATAGAAATCCGCAACGGCTTGCTCTTCGGTATCGGCGACATAGCCGTGTCCGTGCACCGCCACCGGTTGCTTCGCGTGCCCGCCTTCTTCCAGTGCCCGGTGATACAGATCGACCAGCGGCTTGAATCGTGCGGGCTCACCGCCGATGATCGCAATGGCCAATGGCAACCCGAGCAGCCCGGCGCGAATCACCGACTCCGGGCTGCCGCCCACCGCGATCCAGACCGGCAGCGGCCGGTTGTCGGTGCGCGGATAGACGACGGCGTCGCGCAGCGGCGCCCGGAACTTCCCGTTCCAGGTGACCGGCCCCTCCTCCCGGATGTGCAGCAGCAGTGCCAGTTTCTCCTCGAACAGCTCGTCATAGTCGCCCAGGTCGTAGCCGAAGAGCGGGAACGACTCGGTGAACGAGCCGCGTCCGGCCATCAACTCCGCACGGCCGTTGGATAATCCGTCCAGCGTCGCGAAATCCTGATACACACGTACCGGATCATCGGAGCTCAACACGCTGACCGCGCTGGTCAGCCGGATATTCTCGGTGCGCGCGGCAATCGCCGCAAGCACGATCGCGGGCGCGGAGGCGGCGAAGTCCTTGCGGTGGTGTTCACCGACGCCGTAGACGTCGAGTCCGGCTCGCTCGGTGGCGACGGCCTCCTCGACCACTTCGCGCAGCCGCTCGGCCGCGGTCGGTGCGGGCTGGTCGTCGACCGGGTACAGCTCGGCGAACGTCGTGAGTCCCAGTTCCACGGTTCGAGCCTCTTTCCTGAGTTGTTTCGATGTCAACCAACATCGTAAACGGACCGCGGTCCGATGCTATTCCAGCTGGCTCTCGGCATCGGCTCGGTCGTCCCATTACGCTGTTCGCTATGTCTGTCCGCACCCGCAAGCCGCTCGTCCCCGGCACGCAGTCACCCACCCGCGATGTTCCCCGCACCATCGAACGCCCGGAATACGCGTGGAAGAAAACCGCCAACGAGGGACATGAGCCCTGGGTGCAGACCGTGGAGACGATCGAGAAGATGCGGATCGCGGGCAAGATCGCCGCACAGGCGCTGGAAGAGGCGGGTAAGGCGGTCGCGCCCGGCGTCACCACCGACGAGCTGGACCGGATCGCGCACGAGTACATGTGCGACCATGGGGCGTATCCGTCGACCCTGGGCTACAAGGGATTTCCGAAGTCCTGCTGCACCTCGCTGAACGAGGTGATCTGCCATGGCATCCCGGACTCCACCGTGATCGAGGACGGCGACATCGTCAACATCGACGTCACCGCCTACATCCACGGCGTGCACGGCGACACGAACAAGACCTATCTCGCCGGCGACGTCGATGAGGAGGTGCGCCTGCTCGTCGAGCGGACCGAGGAGGCCACCAAGCGGGCCATCAAGGCGGTCCGCCCCGGCCGGGCACTCAACGTGATCGGCCGGGTGATCGAGTCCTACGCCAACCGCTTCGGCTACGGCGTGGTGCGCGACTTCACCGGTCACGGCGTCGGCCCCACCTTCCACAGCGGCCTGATCGTCCTGCATTACGATCAGCCCGCAGTGGAGTCGATCATCGAACCCGGCATGACGTTCACCATCGAGCCGATGATCAACCTCGGCGGCATCGACTACGAGATCTGGAACGACGGTTGGACGGTAGTCACCAAGGACCGCAGGTGGACCGCGCAGTTCGAGCACACGCTGGTCGTCACCGAGTCGGGGGCCGAGATTCTGACACTGCCATGAACCGCCGCCTGACCGGGCGCATGTCGCTGGATGGAGGTCGGCTCGCGACGTGGGCGGTCCGGGAGGTGCGCGTGAGTTCCTTTGTGCTGCTGTGTATTCCGGTCGATTGCGGTGCGTCAACTCCTTTCGGCTCTGCGTTCGAGATCGGCGTGCCGCGGTGAGGGGCGCGCTCCTGGTCGCGGGCACGACTTCCGATGCGGGCAAGAGCGTCCTTGTGGCCGGAATCTGCCGGATGCTGGCGCGGCGCGGCGTCCGCGTGGCCCCGTTCAAGGCGCAGAACATGTCGAACAATTCCGTGGTCACGCTGGACGGCGGGGAGATCGGGCGTGCGCAGGCGTCGCAGGCGCGGGCGTGCGGGCTGGAACCGAGCGTGCGATTCAATCCCGTCCTGCTCAAGCCGGGCAGCGACCGGCGCTCACAGCTGGTGGTGCGGGGCACGGCGGTCGGTACCGTCGGCGCAGGCGATTACTTCCGGCACCGGCGGGAGCTGCGCAATGTCGTCGCCGCCGAACTCGCCGCGCTGCGCGCCGAATTCGACGTGGTGATCTGCGAGGGCGCCGGATCGCCCGCCGAGATCAATCTGCGGGCCACCGATCTGGCGAACATGGGTCTGGCGCGGGCCGCCGAGTTGCCGGTGCTGCTCGTCGGCGACATCGACCGCGGCGGCGTGCTGGCGCACCTGTTCGGCACCGTCGCCATCCTGGAACCGGAAGACCAGCAATTGATCTCAGGGTTCGTCGTCAACAAGTTCCGCGGCGATGTCGAGCTGCTGCGGCCCGGTCTGGACCGCCTCACCGAGCTCACCGGCCGCCCTACTCTCGGGGTGCTCCCCTACGTCGAGGGCCTCTGGATCGATGCGGAGGACTCGCTCGGCACAGTCGCCGACGCGCCGGTCGGTCGCCCGCGTCCGCCGGTGGGCACCGAGTGGCTGACCGTCGCGGCGGTCCGGCTGCCGCGCATCTCCAACTCCACCGACGTCGAGGCGCTGGCCTGCGAGCCGGGCGTCGCGGTGCGCTGGGCGACCGAGCCGTCCCGGCTGGCGGGCGCCGACCTGGTGGTCGTGCCGGGCAGCAAGGCGACGGTGTCGGATCTGGAGTGGTTACGGCGCACCGGTATTGCCGACGCGCTGCGGGCGCGCGCGGCTGCGGGCGCGCCGATATTCGGCATCTGCGGTGGGTACCAGATGCTCGGGACCCGCATCGTGGACCGGGTCGAGTCCGGCGCGGGTGTGGTCGAGGGTCTCGGGCTGCTCGACCTGGCCATCGAGTTCGCCGAACCCAAAGTGCTGCGCCGCAGCGAGGGACATGGCGCGGGAATTGCCGTGCGAGGCTATGAGATTCATCATGGCCGCGTCGTCCACCGCGGCGACCGGGCGTGGCTGTCCGTCAATGGCGAAACGGAGGGCAGCGTGCGTGGCGCGGTGTGGGGTACCCACCTGCACGGCCTGCTCGAGTCGGACCGGTTTCGCCGCAGTTGGCTGCGCGCGGTCGCGTCGGCCGCGGGGCGCACGGGTTTCGTTGTCGCCGAGGATGTCTCGGTCTCCGCAGTGCGCGATGCTCAGCTCGATCTGTTGGCCGACCTGGTCGAAGATCACCTCGACCTCGCGCAGTTCGAACGTCTCCTCGCCGACGGGGCGCCTGCGGATCTGCCCACCCTGGTCACCGAGTCCGCTCGGACTTGACTTCCGGTGAGTGTTGAGGAAGGCGAAGGTGTTCCTTCGAGCTCCCCAACTCGCCTGGCCGGCGACAGCCTCTGCGCCACCCGGTAAGTGGCGGGGCACGGCCCTGCACCGCCGAGCGGATGGATAGGTTGGTGCACCCCGACGAAGGAGATGCACCGTGCTTGCCCGCCCCAGCGTTCTGTTCGTGACCGATCTCGCCTACCAGGCGTCGGGACGGTGCTACTGCGACGAGGACATCTTCCTTACCTCCCGACTCCGCGAGGACTTCGATATCGCCCTGTGTCACCCGCGGAATGTCGATGCGCTGATGGACTCCTTCGACGCGGTCGTGGTCCGCAACAGCGGTCCCGTGCTGCACTACCAGAAGGAGTACGACGCCTTCCGGAAAGAGGCCGCGGTGCGCGGCACACGGGTCTACAACCCGCTGTCCGGCCGAGGCGACATGGCCGGCAAGCAGTATCTGTTGGACCTGACCGCCGCCGGATACCCGGTCATCCCCACGATCGACCTGCCCCAGAATTTGAGTTGCCTGCCCGAGACCGGCCACTACGCGGTCAAGCCGAAGGCCGGAGCTGACTCCATCGGCCTGACCTTCATGCCACGGGATCAGCTGGGTGGCCTCGTCTACGGCGACATCCTGGTCCAGCCGCGCATCGACTTCCGTTACGAGGTGTCGTTCTACTATGTCGACGACATCTTCCATTACGCCCTCCATGCCCCCGACCCCACCCGGCGCTGGGTCCTCGAGCCTTACGAGCCCACCGATGCCGACCTCAGCTTCGCCCGCCGTTTCATCGACTGGAATGCCCTCGACCACGGGATCCAGCGCGTAGACGCCTGCCGCACCCGAGATGGTGAACTGCTCTTGGTCGAGCTGGAGGATCTCAACCCTTACCTCTCCCTGGACTGTGTCAACGACCGGATTCGCGACACGTTCGTCACCAGCATGACGGCCTCCCTCCATCGGTTTCTGGACGCCACCCGAAGCGCTTGAAACGGCATGCCGCCGCAGCCTTCCCTGACGCCAGGTAGCTTGCCGCCGTATCGGTTGACGCAGCCGACGTGGCCCCTTACCTTGCAGTAAGGAATTCGGTCTCGGGTAAGGCGCCGGGACCAGCGGCGCGAAAACGATCACAGTCGGTGAGGTAGATGGCGACAGAAAAGCGGCCCACCAACAGAGGGGGCAACGTGGTGTCGGCGACCGTGACCAGCAAAGGCCAGATCACCATCCCGATCGACGTGCGTGTGGCCATGGGCTTGCGTGCGGGAGTGCGGGTCGCCTTCGTACCCACCCCCAACGGAACCTATGAGCTGGTGCCCGAGACACGCACGATCAAGTCCCTGAAAGGCATCGTCGGCTGGTCCGGCTCGCCGATCGGCCTCGCGGAGATGAACGAGGCGATCGCGGGCAACGTCGTGGAAGGCAAGCAGCAATGATCGGTCTGGACGCGAATGTCCTCATCCGCTACCTCACCCAGGACGACCCTGTGCAGTCCGCTCGGGCCAACCAGGTGATCGACGGACTCAGCGAGAGCAGTCCGGGCTACGTCACGATGATCGTGCTCGCCGAGATTCACTGGGTGCTGCGCCGCGGCTACAAGCAGGACCCCGAGGCGGTCACCGACGTGCTGCTCGGTCTGCTCGACTGCACTGAGATCGTGGTCGAGCGCGCCGACACCGTGCGCCAGGCGCTGCGCCAAGCCGCCGACGGCGCGGATTTCGCCGACGCGTTGATCCAGCAGATCGGTCAGGAGGCGGGGTGTGACAGGACGGTCACCTTCGATCACGACGCAGGTGAGCGGGCGGGAATGCGGTTGCTCGCCTGAGTCGACCGCACTCGACACCCCTCCTTGCCGCGGTGATCCGTGTAGCGTGATTCGGCATGAAATCTCGGCAGATCACGGTTGGTGACGGGGCTTGGACCGTGCGGATCGACGGGCCGGAGTCGCGGCACAGTGTGCTGCTGCTGCCCGATGCGGGCGACGCGGTGGACGTCTACGACCGGGTGTGCGCCCGCCTGCACACCTCGGATCTGCGCACGTTCGTGCTGGAGTCGATCGAAGGCCTGGACGCTGCGGGCGTAACCGCGATCCTGGACGAACTCGGGCTGCCCTGGGTGAACGTCGCCGGGCGCGGAGCGGGCGCCGCGCTGGCCTGGCAGGTGTGTGCGGGCGGCTTCGGTCGATTCCAGAGCCTCGTCGTCGCCGACCGCGGCCACCCCGCTGTTCCAGGCGCCGACGGCACGGTGCTGGATGCGAAAACTCGTCCGGTGGAGGTGCCGACGACGCTGCTGGTCACCAAGAACCTGCCCCGTTCGGTGGCAGACACGTCCGGGCGGTTCGTCTACGGCGAGTTCCGGGTGGTAAAGGTCGACGTGACCAACGTGGCGACCGAAGCCGACCACGAGCTGGCCACCGAGATCGTGCTACGCACAAGCCTCTGGTGAGTTCTCGCCAGCGCCGACCCGGTAGGCCTCCAGCCAGTCCAACCAGCTGTCGAGTTCGGCGAACGCGCTGGACAGCGGCTCGGGGCCGGACAGGAACACGTCGTGCTTGGCGCCGTCGATCGGCACCATATTGGTGCGGTCGCCGAGACAGCCCGACCAGCGCTGGATCTGCCTGACGTCCAGCACCGCGTCGGCCACGTCCACGGCGGGCCCGTACTCCCTGGCGAACTTGGTCATCCTGGAGCGCAGGATCAGCGACGGCACCCCGATATCGAGGCCCGCGTGCAGCCGCGCGTGGCCGTTGCGGATCGCGCGCAGCCAGCCGAGCCGAACGGGGAAGCCATGCAAAGGTTTCCAGTCCAAGTTGTAGTCCCACTCGCCGGCCACCGACCGGTGCAGGCTGTCCCCGTAGGTGCTGACCTTGCCGCCGCCCGGCAGCTCGACCATCCTCCGGAATCGCCCGAGCCCCTTGATGATCGGCGTTCCGATGGTCCGGTAGTAGGACGGGCCGTGCAGGTCGAACCACGGGCTGTTGAGTACCAGCCCGGTGACCCCCGCGGCGGCCGTTCCGCGCGTACGATTCAGCCGATCCAGCCACAGCGGGACGATCAAACCGCCGGTGGAGTGTGCGTTGAGCACCACAGGAGCGCCGGTCTCCTCCTGGACGATCCGCAGCGACTCGTCCAGTTCCCGGTCGTAGAAAGCGAGATCCGTCACATAATGCGGAGTGTGTCCCTCCCGCAGCGATCGGCCGCACTTACGCAGATCGAGCGCGTAGAACTGGAAACCGCGTGCGGCGAAGTGCTCGGCGAGATGCTCCTGAAAAAAGTAATCGGTGAATCCGTGGACGTAGAGCACCGCGCCCGCGGTCTGCTCGACACTCCCGTTCGGCACGTAGCGCACCAGCGTGGCGACCACGTCGCCTTCGCGGTCCGGATCGGTCCCCAGCGGGAGCGTGCGCTGCTCGTAATGTGGGCCCAGGACGTCGGTGCGCCAGCCTCCGCCATCCGGGGAGGTGCTGACCGGCTCGGCGAGCGACTGTTCATTCGTCACCCGACCAATCTATTTGACGGTGGCTCCGGCCCGACAGGGCATGGTCCATTCCAGGCCTCGGAGTGACGACGATCTTTGTCGCATTCCGCACATTTCCCAGGCTGGTTGCCAGGGATGCGCGTGGTGAGGTGCACAATTGGGCTTAGGTGAACGGCGGGTAACCTAACCTCCGCCATGCTGTTCGGGAAGGCGGACGCCGGACCCGGGCCACAACAACACACCGTGCCCAGGCAGGTCCACCCGCCCGGTGGGCCCGCGCAGAAGGACAAGGAAGTCGATCTACTCGTGCGGAACGCTGCCATGACTGAAAAGACCGATGTAGTACTCATCGGTGCCGGCATCATGAGTGCCACTCTCGGCGCGCTGCTGCGGCAGCTGCAGCCGGACTGGTCGATCTCCCTGTTCGAGCGGCTGGACGCCGCCGCGGCAGAGAGCAGCGACCCGTGGAACAACGCGGGCACCGGACATTCCGCGCTGTGTGAGTTGAATTACAGCCCGCGGAACGCCGACGGCTCGGTGGACATCAGCAAAGCCATCGACATCAACGAGCGGTTCCAGGTCTCGCGCCAGTTCTGGTCCTACGGCGTCGAGAACGGCATCCTCGGTGATCCGTCCACCTTCATCAACCCGATCCCGCACGTCAGCTTCGTGCACGGCGCCGAAAACGTACAGTACTTGCGCAGACGATACGAGGCGTTGGCGCGGCACCCGCTGTTCGAGGGCATGGAGTACATCGACAGTCCCGCGGAGTTCACCCGGCGCCTGCCGCTGATGGCGCGCGGACGGGATTTCTCCGATCCGATCGCGCTGAACTGGACCGACCGCGGCACCGACATCGACTTCGGTGCGCTCACCCAGGAACTGCTCGCCTACCTCGGCGCCACCGGCGCCGACCTGGCCTTCGGCCATGAGGTGCGCAACCTGTCCAAACAGTCCGACGGTTCCTGGCTGGTCAAGGTGCGCAACCTTCGCACCCGCGAAACCCGCACGGTGGTCAGCAAATTCGTGTTCGTCGGCGCAGGCGGCGGCGCGCTTCCGCTGCTGCAGAAGGCAGGCATCGAAGAGGCCAAGGGATTCGGCGGCTTCCCGGTCAGCGGCCAGTTCTTCCGTTGCGTCAACCCGGCGCTCATCCACCGGCACGAGGCCAAGGTGTACGGCAAGGCCGCGGTGGGCGCGCCGCCTATGTCGGTGCCACACTTGGACACTCGCGTGATCAAGGGCAAGCCCGGGCTGCTGTTCGGTCCGTATGCGGGCTGGACCCCGAAATTCCTCAAGGACGGCAAGAATACCGACCTGTTCAAGTCGGTGAAGCCGAACAATATCTTCTCGCTGCTCGGTGTCGGCGTTACCGAGCTGGGCTTGACAAAATACCTGGTCAGCGAGCTGCTGAAGTCCGAGGCGGGCAAGGTGTACACCCTGTCGGAGTTCATCCCGCGCGCGGAAGCGAAGGATTGGGAGCTGATCACCGCGGGCCAGCGCGTCCAGGTGATCCGCCGCAAGGGCGCCGGTGGAGTACTCGAATTCGGCACCGCCGTGATCGCCGCGCAGGACGGCACCATCGCCGGACTGCTCGGCGCCTCACCGGGCGCCTCGACCTGTGTCACGGCCATGCTCGACGTGCTGCAACGCTGCTTCCCGCAGGAATACGCCGAGTGGACGCCGAAGCTGAAGGAAATGGTTCCCTCGCTGGGCATTGAGCTGTCGGACAACCCGGCTCTGTTCCAGGAAGTGTGGGATTGGACCTCCAAGGCGCTGAACCTCACGAACACGCCGAAGTACGTAGGGGTCGCGGCGAACGCTCAGGTGTGATAGCAAGGCGCGATGATGTCAACGGTTGCTCTCAAACGGTCATGGGCGCAGGATCTCGACACCGCCACGCTCTACCAGCTGTTGAAACTTCGCGTCGAAGTTTTTGTCGTCGAGCAGAAGTGCGCCTACCCGGAGCTGGACGGGAAGGATCTGCTTCCCGAAACCCGGCATTTCTGGCTCGACGACGAGGGTGAGGTCATCGCGACCTTGCGCCTGTGTGAGGAGCACGAGGGCGGGGTGAAGAGCTTCCGCATCAGCAGGCTCTGCACCGTGGTGCCCGCACGCGGCCACGGCTACACCACGCGGCTGCTGCAGGCGGCACTGGCCGAGGTCGGCTCGGCGACAGTACGGCTGAACGCGCAGAGCTATCTGCGCGACCTGTACAGCAAGCACGGCTTCAAGGTCGACGGCGACGAATTCGACGAAGACGGCATCCCACACTTGCCCATGCGCAAGGGCTCTGTTTGATTTGCCGCGCCTGCGGCGCGAACGTCGCTCGTAAGACTCGCTCCCGACGGGGTTGAGAGTCGTGGAACGGTGGTTTTGTAGCTCGGCCACGACTCGAGCCCGGTTGGTTTGCGCGCCTGCGGCGGGACGTGTTCGCTATCCCCTTTTGACTCGGGCTGCGAACGGGATGCTCTGCCCCGCGTTGTTCGAAGGCCGGGGGCAGGGCGAGGGGGACAAGGATGTGGCTGCGGGGCGATTCGGTTGGTTCGGGGGCGGATGGAGGCTGCCGGTCGGTGGCTATCGGGGCGTGCCTAGAGTTGGGGCGTGTCCGTGTCCCATGCCGAAACCGCGTCGATGTCCGACCAGCTGAGCGGAGTTCGTCCGACTTCGGACGGCGAGGCCGGGTTTCCGTTCTCGGCCGTCGTCGGGCAGGAGCAGCTGCAGCTCGCGCTGATCCTGTGCGCGGTGCATCCCGGTATCGGCGGTGTGCTGGTGCGCGGCGAGAAGGGCACCGCCAAATCGACTGTGGTGCGCGCGCTGGCCCAGCTGCTGCCGCCCGTCGTGGACGAGACCGGGGCACGGCCCGCTCGACTGGTGGAGCTGCCGGTCGGCGCGACAGAAGACCGTGTGGTCGGCTCACTGGACCTGGAGCGGGTGCTGCGCGACGGGGAGCAAGCGTTCCGTCCTGGCCTGCTGGCCGCCGCGCATCACGGCGTGCTCTACGTGGACGAGGTCAACCTGCTGCACGACCACCTGGTGGACGTATTGCTGGACGCGGCCGCGATGGGACGGGTGCACATCGAACGCGACGGCGTCTCGCACTCGCATCCGGCGCGGTTCGTCCTGGTCGGCACCATGAATCCGGAGGAGGGCGAGCTGCGTCCGCAGCTGCTGGACCGGTTCGGGCTGACCGTGGACGTGGCCGCATCGCGAGAAGTGGACATCCGCATGGCGGTGGTGCGCCGCCGACTGGACTACGAGGCGGACCCGGCCGGGTTCGCGGCGCGGTACGCCGGGGCTGACCGCGAGGTAGCCGAGAAGATTCTCGCGGCCCGCGATCGGATCGGCCAGGTCGTGCTCGACGACGTCGAGTTGCGCAGGATCGCCGCGCTGTGCGCCGCGTTCGACGTCGACGGGATGCGGGCCGACCTCGTGGTCGCCCGGACCGCGACAGCGCACGCCGCATGGCGTGGCAATGCTGCGGTGGCAGAAGAGGATGTTCGCGTCGCCGCCGAGCTGGCGCTGCCGCATCGGCGCAGGCGCGATCCGTTCGACGAGCCAGGCATCAGCGACGAGCAGTTGGACGACGCCATGCGTGCGGCCGCGGCCGAGGCACAGTCGCCCGCGCAGACCGGCGAATCCGAGCTCGCGCCGCCGTCGAGCGAGGAACCGGGGGAACGCGGGCCCTCCGACGACCCGGAGGATCCTTCCCCACCGGACGGTCCCGGTGGCGGCAACGCGCCGGAAGGATCCAGTGGCGCCCCGGTGTCCGCCGCGGCGCCACCGCCGCGCTGGGAAGTGCCCGGTGTGGGCGAGGGCGCACCCGGCCGCCGCTCCCGGGCCGAATCCCGGCACGGGCGGGTTGTGCGTTCCAGCGCCGACACCTCCTCCGGCCTGCACCTGCTCGGCACCGTGTTCGCCGCCGCACCGCACCAGCGCGCCCGTGGGCGCGGTGCGGGGCCGCTGAAACTTGCCGCCGATGATCTGCGCGGCGCATATCGCGAAGGGCGGGAAGGCAATCTCGTCGTGTTCGTGGTCGACGCGTCCGGTTCCATGGCCGCGCGGGACCGGCTGTCCGCCGTCACCGGCGCGGTGGTCGCGCTCCTGCGCGATGCCTACCAGCGTCGCGACAAGGTGGCCGTCATCACCGTGCGCGGCACCGAAGCCGAACTCGTCTTGCCGCCGACCTCCTCGGTCGACATCGCGGTGCGCCGCTTGTCCGCGATGCGCACCGGCGGGAAGACGCCGCTCGCGGCGGGCCTGCTGAAGGCGCGCGACGTCGTGCGCCGCGAGCGCGTCCGCGACCCGCGCCGCAGGCCGATGCTGGTGCTGCTGACCGACGGTCGCGCGACCGGCGGCATCGATCCGGTCGGGCGCGGTCGCGCCGCCGCGGGACTACTCGCCAAGGACGCGGTCACCGCGATCGTGGTCGACTGCGAACGCGGCATGATCCGTCTCGGCCTCGCGGCGGACCTTGCCCGTGACCTGCGCGGCGGATATTTGAGGCTGGCCGAGCTGACCGGAGATTCGGTCGCCGACATCGTCCGCGCCAGCTCGGGGCGTGCGTCGGTGCGGCCTGCTCGAGCAGGGTGAATCGGTTATCGGATCGAAGTCGGGTTCATGGTGGGCCGAACAGTAGCAAGGAGATTCGATGCCCAAGGGCGTTCCGGAAACCGTGCCCGACGACGGGCTGACCACGCGACAGCGACGCAATCAGCCGGTGCTCGCGGTGCACACCGGACCTGGCAAGGGTAAGTCGACAGCCGCGTTCGGGATGGCGCTGCGGGCCTGGAACCAAGGGTTCGACGTCGCGGTATTCCAATTCGTGAAGAGCGCCAAATGGAAGGTAGGGGAGGAGGCGGCCTTCCGCGCCCTGGGCAAGCTGCACGAGGAAACCGGCGCTGGCGGGGCAGTCCAGTGGCACAAGATGGGGGAAGGCTGGTCGTGGACCCGCAAACAGGGCACCGACGAGGACCATGCTGCGGCCGCGCTCGCGGGTTGGCAGGAAATAGCCCGGCGTCTGAAGGCGGAACAGCACCGCTTCTACGTCCTGGATGAATTCACTTACCCCCTGAAGTGGGGCTGGATAGATGTCGCCGAAGTGGTAGACACTCTCCGAACCCGTCCCGGCAACCAACACGTCGTCATCACCGGTCGCGACGCTCCACGACCCCTCCTCGAAGCCGCCGACCTGGTCACCGAAATGACCAAAATCAAACACCCTATGGACGCCGGTCGCAAAGGCCAAAGAGGCATCGAATGGTAACCCCCACTCCATTGAGTGGCACCACGCTGGGGCAACTCGCGAGCAGCCCCAGCCATGGTGTGCCACTCGCCCCGGAGGGGTGGTCGAGGTGAGGGCTGTGGTGGTTGCGGCTCCGGCTTCGGGGAGTGGAAAGACCACGGTGGCTACCGGTCTGGTGGGGGCGTTGCGGCGCGTGGGGCATCGGGTGGCACCGTTCAAGGTCGGGCCGGATTACATCGATCCGGGGTATCACGGGTTGGCGGCGCGGCGGCCGGGACGAAATCTGGATCCCGTGTTGGTGGGGGCGGAACGTGTTGTGCCGCTCTATCGGCATGGGGCACAGGGGTGTGATCTCGCGGTGGTCGAGGGCGTGATGGGGCTGTTCGACGGGCGGATCGACCCGAATCACTCCGGGCCGGTGGCGGAGGGATCGACGGCGCAGGTCGCGAGCCTGCTCGGTGCGCCGGTGGTGCTCGTAGTGGACGCCCGTGGTCACAGTCAGAGCCTGGCCGCGCTGCTCCACGGGTTCGCCACCTTCGACAGCGGGGTCCGGCTCGGCGGGGTGATTCTGAACCGGGTCGGCAGCGCGCGGCACGACCTGGTGCTGCGCGCGGCGTGCGATCGTGTCGGTCTGCCGGTGCTCGGGTCGCTGCCGCGGATGGCCGAGTTGGAAGTCCCCTCCAGACATCTGGGGCTGATTCCCGCGGTGGAACACGGTGCCGCAGCAGCGGCAGCGGTCTCCGCGATGACGGAACTCGTGGCCGCCCACGTGGATTTGCCCGCGATCACGGCGCTGGCCCGATCGTCGACCACCGGCCCGGCATGGGAACCCGCTGCCGCCGTGCGCGGTCTCGACGGTTACCAGGCATCCGTCGGTACCGACCGCGATGGTCCTGGTGATTCCAAGGCATCCGCCGGGAACACCCACGGCGCGGTCGCCCGCGATGTCGTCGACCAAGTGGGCCCACCGATTGCCATCGCGGGTGGGGCGGCGTTCACTTTCGGGTACGCGGAGCATCGGGAGTTGTTGGTGGCGGCAGGCGCGCGGGTGGTCGTGTTCGATCCGCTACGAGACGAATTGCCCACCGGCACTGCTGGGCTGGTATTGCCGGGCGGGTTTCCGGAGGAGCATGCCGCAGAGCTGGCCGCCAATACCGGACTGCTGGGGGCGGTGGCCGAGGCGGCCCGGCGGGGAATGCCGATCCACGCCGAATGCGCTGGGCTGCTCTATCTGACCCGTTCTCTCGACGGGCACCCCATGGCAGGCGTGGTGGCCGCCGACGCCGAGTTCGGACCGCGCCTGACCCTCGGTTACCGAGATGCTGTGGCGCTGGCCGACTCCCCGCTGTGGCGGGCCGGGGAGCGGGTGCGCGGGCACGAGTTCCATCGGACCCGCCTGGTGTCGGCGCCGTCGGCCGCCTCGGCGTGGGGTTGGCACGGCGCCGACGGTGAGCGCATCCGTGAAGGTGCGCTGGTCCGGCATGTGCACGCCTCGTACCTGCATACCCATCCCGCCGGAAACCCCGAAGCCGTAGCTCGTTTCGTTACCGCCGCGGCGGAATTCGCGAGTTCTCGTGCCGTCTGCTGAACTCGTGGTCGGCATCGGACTTCGGCCACGGACTTCGGCCGATCGCATCCGCGCCGCGCTCCGAGAAACATTGGGTGACAAGGTGATCGGATGCTTGGCCACGCTCGAGCAACGCGCGGCGGACCCTGGCCTGCGTACCGTAGCCGCCGAGCTGGGTGTGCCGGTCATGCCCTACTCCGCCGCCGACCTGGCGATGATCGATGTCCCCAATCCGGCGAGCCGGACACTGGAGGCGGTCGCGACGGCAAGCGTCGCCGAGGCCGCCGCTGTCCTCGCCGCCGATGGCGGGCCGCTGGTGGTGCGCAAGCGGGTCGTGCAGGGTGTAGTGATCGCGGCGGCGCGCGTGGGCCACCCGAGGTAGCGCGGCTCTGGCCTGCGCTCGGTTGATCGAATGCGCGTGCTCACCCCGACCTGGCCGACCTCGTCCCGGCAGCGCCGCCGACTCGTCTTCGGTCGCGGTGCACACCGCCTCCGGTCGAGACGACGTGCCGGCTCCACGGGGCAAGCGGCTGGACGGTCGAGGTCGCCGATCCGCGGGCCGAAACGACGTACCTCGCACTGGACGAGGCTCGACGAGATGTGTACCAGTTACGCAAGGAGTGCTACAACGACCCGGTGTCCGTAGAGCGTGATCGGCGTGGTGGGCAGCCTCCCGACCGCCGGGCCGAGCGCAGTGGGTCCGGCGGACCGACTACGTCGGCGCATCGACTTACGGTGCGACCGCGCCCCAGTCGGGGAAGCCGGTGGGGTCGTGGCGGCCGATGCTGGCGTGCTCGAACAGGCCCCAGCCTTCGGCTTCGCCGCAGCGGGCGTGTGCGACGTGGTCGATCACGCCATACGGGATACGGGCGACGATGGACGGGTCGGTGAGGTCGTATCGGCTGGAGGAGGCCCAGTCTCGGCCCTTCCATTGGCCGTGCTGCCAGTCGGGGTCACCGCCGTAGCCGCAGCCGACGTGCAGCGGGACACCGACGCCCGGTGTGATCTCGATTTCCAGCGGCTTGCCGTCCGGTGTGGTCATGGACAGCCGGGCCGCGACGGGAAGTCTTGTCCCGGAACGATATTCGATCGTTATTCGCGGCCAGCCGAGTTGCTCGGTGCGTCCGTCCGGCCAGATCCGCGTCGCGTCGTTGAGCGTGCGCCTGCCATCCGGGTCCTCCTGCACGATGACCACCACAGCGAACTCCTCGAACCGCAGCGGCACATACAGCCACCAGAAACCACCGGACGGCTCGGTAGCCGCGCGTCCGGGCGGCTCCGTCTCGCCGACCGGACGGATGCCCCACGAGCGGTCCCTGGTCCCGGTCCACACCATCGGGTCGACCGCGATGTCGTCGCCGTCCATGTGCAGAGTGCCCGCCCATGAGCCGGTCTGCGCGAACCGGGACGCGTCGATGATCGGCCGGTTGCCGGTGAGCATGAGGTGCGGCTGTTCCTGCACGGCGGGGAAGGCGCCGGTCCAGGTCAGGTCGAAGCCCAACTCGTCGTGCTCGCACACCACCCGGATGCGTTGCAGCGGCTCGAGCACGTCGACGCGGTAGCCGCCCACGCGTTGATCGAGGCTGCGTGCGCCGAGCGCGTCGGAGAACCGCACCGCCCGCAGCGTGTCACCGCGCCGGACGGCGGCGTAGGCGTCGATCACCCCCAGGTTGGGGTACACACCGAGGCCGGTGATCAGCAGCGTGCCACCGTCGCGGTCGTGGGCGTTGAAGTAGGCGCGGTCGTAGAAGTTCCGGTCACTGCTGGCCACTCGGGCCAGCGACAGCGGAGTCTGGTGGATCGGGTATTCGTCCAACGGCACAGGCATGGTCAGTCCCATTCGTAGGTTCCGTCGAGCAGCGCTTCCAGGCTGGTGCGGTGCATGACGTAATCGTCGCGGTCGGGGGTGTCGGTGTCCTCGCCGAAGTGGATCATCCTGCGCTTCACCCTGGCCATGACGATCGCGTGCCGCAGTGCGGCGTAGACGAGGTAGAAGTCGAGGTCGCGCACCATATACCCGGTGAGCTCCTGATATTTCGTCACCACGTCGTCGCGGCGCAGGAAGTCGGGGAGGCCGGGCTGCCCGAAGCGAGTGGCGAGGTCCTGGAAGAACCGGTGGATGAAGATCACCCAGCCCAAGTCGAGTTCGCGCGGCCCGAGCGCGGCCATCTCCCAGTCCAGCACCGCCACGGGGTCGAACTCCTGGTAGATGATGTTGCCGGGGCGTGCGTCACCCCAGCTGAGCACGTCTGGTCCGGGCTGGGCGGGCCAGTGCTGCGCCAGCCATGCGAAAGTTCGCTCGATGAGCGGGATCTCGAAGCCGTCATCCGCGAGCGCCCATCGGTACCAGGCTTTCTGCGCAGCGACGTGCCTGTGCAGCGACCGGCCCGGTCCGCTCAGCATCGGGAAACGCGCGGCGGGATCCGGGATGTCGTGGATCTTCGCGATCACTTCGACGGTGTTGTGGGTGAGGCGGCGGCGCTCCGCGGGGCCGGCCTCGAACAGCCAGCCGACGAACACGTACGGCGGGTTGTCCGTCGGTATTCGGCCGTCGACCCGGCGCATCACGAAGAACGGTGCGCCGAGCGGCTTTTCATCGTTCTCCAGCCAGCACAGTTCGGGCACCGGCACGTCGGTGGCGGCGGCGACGCCCGCCATCACCCGGTACTGGGTCGCCAGGTCGTATGTTTCGAACACGGGGAACGATCCGGCTTCGGGCGCCATCCGCGCGACGAACGACCCGCTTTCCCCTCGGCCTCCGACGCTCCACTCGGCGTCGAACAGGATCGACGTGCTGGACATGCCACCGGACTGCGGGCGCGACAGTTCTGAGATCCGCGGCGGACGGTCGGCGGAAACCTTCGAATCCAGCCAGCGCGCGAGGTCCTCGGCGAGTATGTCGAGATCGCGTTCGCTGACGGTCAGTTGCTGTCGCTGTGCCGGATCGGGATCGTCGGTCATCGTTGAGAATCCTCCTGACGCAGGAACCCCAGACCCGCGACGCGCTGGGATATGAGACTGTAACGCGTTCCAGTCTCATGGCGGGCGGAAAACCGGCCCACTGGGTGGCAGCGGCGCCTCGAAATGATCCGCGGGCCGGCAAGCCCGCAACCGGCCGGCAGGTCCGCATTCATGGGCGGGCACGGAACGCTGGTGCGGCGTTGCTTCGAGCTGTCGAAGGGGCCGGCATGCGAGCGTTCGGCGCTTCTATCGCGGCGAACGCTGCGTCGGGCAGGGTGGATCGAGCCTACTTCCGGTGCTCATAGCCCTCGATTCCGTCGGCGACGCCGATATCCTCATGCCACAGCGCCGGATACTCGGCGATGAAGGTGGTCATCAGGTCGATGCAGCGGCGATCGTCCAGCACGGTCACCGCAACGCCGTGCTCGGCGAGCCAATCGTGCCCGCCGGAGAAGGTCCGCGCTTCCCCCACTACAACCGAGCCGATGCCGAACTGGCGAACCAGACCGCTGCAGTACCAGCAGGGTGAGAGCGTGGTCACCATGATCGTGGAACCGTAGTCGCGTCGCCGTCCCGCCGCGCGGAAGGCGTCGGTCTCGGCGTGGACGCTGGGATCGCCCGACTGCACCCGGCGGTTGTGGCCGCGTCCGAGCAGGGTGCCATCCGCGTCGAACAGGGCGGCGCCGATCGGGATCCCGCCCTCGGCGAGCCCGCGCAGCGCTTCGTCGTATGCCACCTCTAGCAGCTGTTGGGCCGATGTCACCTGCGTCATACGTCCACTGTCCAAGCAAGCCACCCCCGGCCGCAACGTACAGTTCGTCCGCACGGCTGGGCCGCGAAGCAGCCGACGCTGGTGCCGCCCGGTTCCACGGCGACGACGCGGACTGGCGTGTTCGACTCGCTGTTCGGCTCGCCAAGGCGCGGTTGGATTCGGGGCGCGGTCGATTGATGGGGGCGTGCGGACAGGCCGTAGGCTCGAAACTTGTGCCGAACACGTCAGACGCAACGCAGGACCAGCCCACCGGCGACCCGAACTACCTGGTCGGGCTCGATCTGAACGGGCGGCGTGTCGTCGTGGTCGGCGGTGGCTCGGTGGCGCAGCGCAGGCTCGGACTGCTGATCGCCTCCGGCGCCCACGTGCACGTGGTGAGCCGTGCGGTCACGCCCGCGGTCGAGGCGATGGCGATCTCCGGCCAGATCTCCGTCACGCTGCGCGGGTATGCCGACGGAGACCTCGAGGGCGCATGGTACGCGATCGCCTGCACCGACGAGCCGGAGACCAACACGGCGGTCGTCGCGGAGGCGACCCGGCGACGGATCTTCTGTGTGCGCGCCGACATCGCCCGGCTCGGCACCGCGGTGACCCCGGCTACCGCGCGCTACGACGGACTGACGCTCGGCGTGCTGGCGAGCGGGCAGCACCGGCGTTCCGCCGCGGTCCGCAACGCGCTGCTGGAAGCACTGCAATCCGGTGTGGTGACCGATGATTCGACGCCGATCGCGCCGGGTGTCGCGCTGGTGGGCGGCGGGCCCGGCGATCCCGACCTGATCACCGTGCGCGGGCGGCGGCTGCTGGCCAGGGCCGATCTGGTCGTCGCCGACCGGCTTGCCCCGCCGGAGCTGCTCGCCGAACTCGGACCCGAGGTCGAGGTGATCGACGCCGCGAAGATCCCGTACGGGCGGGCGATGGCGCAGGAGGCGATCAACAGCACGCTGGTCGAGGGCGCGAAGGCGGGCAAGTTCGTGGTGCGGCTCAAGGGCGGCGACCCGTACGTGTTCGGACGCGGCTACGAGGAACTCGAGGCGTGTGTCGATGCCGGGGTGCCTGTCACCGTGGTGCCCGGCGTGACCAGCCCCATCGCGGTGCCGGCCGTCGCGGGGATTCCGGTGACGCATCGCGGCGTCACCCACGAGTTCGTCGTGGTGAGCGGGCATGTGGCTCCGGATCATCCGGACTCACTGGTCGACTGGCCCGCGCTTGCCAGATTGCGCGGCACCCTCGTGCTGATGATGGCGGTGGAACGGATCGAGCAGTTCGCCACCGTGCTGCAGGAAGGTGGTCGCCCGTCCGACACGCCCGCCACGGTCATCCAGGAGGGCACGCTGCGCACCCAGCGTGTGCTGCGCGCCGATCTCGGCACGGTCGCCGCACGGGTGCGGGCGGAAGGCATCCGGCCGCCCGCGATCGTGGTGATCGGACCGACCGCCGGATTCTCGGCCGACTCCGCCGCATCGCACGCCGACTCCGCTGCCGGGTAGCGCGCCAGCGGCGGGCCGAGTCGATCCGCTGGCAATCGGACGTCTCGAGCGGTGGCTGATCGAGTTCGGTCGGCGGTGCCCGATCGTGGTCCATGGCCTTCGCACCGGGTCCCGTGGCGCGGGCGGCGGTGGCTGCATCAATTACAGTGGCTCACTGTGCTCCAGAATCCCGCTGCGACGATGCAGTATCCGGTGACGCAGCGGGCCTTCGGGCTCGCGATCCTCGTACTGAGCGGGTTGCAGCTCATGGTCGTCCTCGACGGTACGGTGGTGATCTTCGCGCTGCCCCGGCTGCAGGAAGAGATGGGGCTGTCCAGCGCAGGCAGCGCGTGGACGGTCACGTCCTATGGGCTCACCTTCGCGGGTCTGATGCTGCTCGGCGGCAGGCTCGGCGACGCCTTCGGACGCAAACGCATGCTCGTCCTCGGTGTCGTCCTGTTCACCGTCGCCTCGCTGGCCTGCGGGCTCGCGCAGAACCAGGCCATGCTGCTCGCGGCGCGCGCGCTCCAAGGCGCGGGCGCGGCGGTGGCGGCGCCGACGGCCTTCGCCCTCGTGGCAACGACGTTCGCGCCGGGCAAGGCGCGCAATCAAGCGATCGCGATCGTCGGGTCGATGGTCGGTATCGGCTCGGTCGGTGGCCTGGTGGTCGGCGGCGCGCTGACCCAGTTGTCGTGGCGGTGGATCTTCCTGATCAACGTTCCGATCGGCGCGCTGATCATCCTCGGCGCGGTCTACAAGCTCGCCGACACAGAACACCACCGTTCGTCGCTCGATGTGCCCGGCGCGGTGCTCGGCACCCTCGCCTGCGCCGCCATCGTGTTCGGCGCCACCGAGGGCCCCGAGATGGGCTGGGGCCACCCGGCCATCATCGGTTCACTCATCGCGGGTGTCGTGCTGCTGATCGTCTTCGTCGCACTGGAGCGGCGGGTGGAAGACCCACTGCTGCCGTGGTCGCTGTTCGACAGCCGCGACCGCGTCGCCACCTTTCTGCTGATCTTCCTGGCCGGCGGCGTACTCGGCGCGATGACCTTCTTCGTCGCCCAGTTCATGCAGAACGTGATCGGCTACGGCCCGCTGAAGGCGGGCGTCGCGGCCATCCCGTTCACTGTCGGCATCGGTATCGGCGGCGCGCTGGCATCCAAGGCCGCGTTGTACATCGCGCCGCGCTGGCTACTCGCGGGCGCGGCCCTCGTGCTCGGCCTCGGGCTGCTGTTCGGCTCGACCCTCGACGGAGACGTGCTGTACTTCGCGACGCTGCTGCCCCTGTTGGTCGTGATCGGTCTGGGCGTCGGCATGGCCATGGTGCTCGCGCCGCTGTGTGTGTTGGTCGGCGTGCCACCGGCGAACATCGGTCCGTTGGCCGCGGTCGGGCAGATGTTCATGAACCTCGCCACGCCGGTCGCCATCGGCCTGCTTACGCCGATCGCCGCCTCGCGCACGCTTTCACTCGGCGGCCGCACCGGCAAGGTTGCGGGTATGACGCCCGCCGAGATCGCCGCGCTGGGCAATGGCTACACCCTGGTTTTGTTCGTGTGCGCTTTGATCGCATTCGCGGCGGGACTGGTCGCGTTGACGTTGCGATTCACCCCGCAACAGCTGGCGTTGGCGCAGCACGCGCAGGAAGAGGCCCAGCAGGCCTGAGACCACCGGGTCCGCGGACTACAGCCGGCCGGCGACCTTACGCGGTGTCACCCGCACGATAACCCGCGGTCCGTCGTGCGCCGAGGCGGGGTTGAAATCCAGATACTTCTGGCCGGTGTATTTCAGTGAAAGCTCGTCGGGCAGGAACTTGTCCGGATCCGGCGTGAGCGTCGCGTTGCCGCGGATCTCCGCGTACACATAGGGGTTGTCCGGTGGGTTGATCAGCACCGTGATCCGCGGGTCGCGTGCGAGGTTCTTGCCCTGCTGGCGATCGGTGGTGGTGGAGAACAACAGATCGTCGCCGTCGCGCTTGATCCAGATCACGGTCAGGTGCGGCTGCCCGTTCGGCCCGATCGTGGCCGCGGTGGCGAACACGCGCTCCTCGTCCAGGTACTTCTTCAGATCATCGGAAAGAACAGCGGTACTGGTCACGTTCTGAGCGAACAATCCGGTGCGCCAGGGCATTCCCGCTAGGTGCGGCCGAAACCGGACATCACCTCGTCGGCGACCTACTTGTTCTGCGGGAACCCGAGGTTCAGCCCGCCGTGGCTCGGGTCCAGCCAGCGGGTGGTGACCGCCTTGCCTCGGGTGAAGAACTGGACCCCGTCGGTGCCGTGCGCGTGCGCGTCCCCGAACAGCGAGTTCTTCCAGCCGCCGAAGCTGTAATAGGACATGGGTACCGGGATCGGCACGTTGATCCCGACCATGCCGACCTCCACCTCGTTGTGGAAGCGCCTGGCCGCGCCGCCGTCGTTGGTGAAGAGGGCGGTGCCGTTGCCGTAAGGGTTGGCGTTGACCAAGGCGAGTGCGTCGTCGTAGCTGTCGACCCGCACGATCGACAGGACCGGGCCGAAGATCTCGTCGGTGTAAACGCTCATATCCGTGTCGACGTGGTCGAGAATCGTCGGTCCGAGCCAGAACCCGTCGGCCGCGCCGTCGGCTTCGACGCCGCGGCCATCGAGAACCACTGTGGCACCGGCGGTTTCGCCTGCCGCGATGTAGTCCGCGACCCGGTCACGGTGTGCGCGGGTGACCAGCGGGCCCATGTCGGCCGCACGGGTGCCGTCGCCGGTCTTGATGGTCCCGGCCCGCTCGGCGATCTTGCCGACCAGCTCGTCGGCCGCGCTGCCGACGGCGACCACCACGCTGATCGCCATGCATCGCTCGCCCGCGGAGCCGAACCCGGCGTTCACCGCGGCGTCGGCGGCCGAGTCCAGATCGGCGTCCGGCAGCACGACCATGTGATTCTTCGCGCCGCCGAGCGCCTGCACCCGCTTACCGGCCGTGGTGCCACGCTGGTAGACGTACCGCGCGATCGGCGTGGAGCCCACGAACGAAACGGCCTTGATGCCCGGGTTGTCCAACAGCTCGTCGACCGCGACCTTGTCGCCCTGCAGCACGGTGAAAACCCCTGCGGGCAAATCTGCTTCATCCCACAGCTGGGCGAGCCACAGCGAGGCCGACGGGTCCTTCTCACTGGGCTTGAGCACCACCGTGTTGCCCGCGGCGATGGCGAGGGGGAAGAACCACATCGGCACCATTGCGGGGAAATTGAACGGGGAGATCACCGCGACCGGGCCCAGCGGTTGGCGGAGGGAAAAGATGTCCACCTTCGTCGAGGCATTCTCGGTGTAGCCGCCCTTGAGTAGATGCGGCACGCCGCAGGCGAATTCGACGACCTCCAGGCCGCGGCTCACCTCGCCCATGGCATCGGCCAGGACCTTGCCGTGTTCGGCCGTGATCAGGTGTGCGAGTTCTTTCTTACGTTCGTTGAGCAGTTCGCGGAAGCGGAACAGGATCTGGGTGCGCCGGGCCAGCGAAGTGTCCCGCCAGGCCGGGAATGCCGCGGCCGCCGAATCGATGGCCGCCCGGGTGTCCGCCACATTCGCCAGCGCGACCTGCCCGGTCACCACGCCGGTCGCCGGGTTGGTCACCGGTGTCGTCGCCTCGCTGGTGCCCGCGAAAGTCTTGCCGTCGAGCCAGTGCGCGATGGTCTGCATATCTCCTCGATTCGATCGTGAGCGTGGGCGGTGCCGTCTCTCGTCGCCACGTGCGGTGGCTCCCTCGGGCGGCGCGAAGTCGCTGATACCACTCTGATCAAGCCTTCCCGATGACTCGACGGTCTGTGGGTGATTTCGCGCCGTGTATTGCGATTCGTCGGCGCTTTCCTCGGTGGCCGACGTGTTGGCGATGTCGGTGGTCCACGCCGGTGAACCCGAGGTGGTCGGCGGGGGATCGCTGGTTCGGCCGATACGCTGGGTGCACGTCAGCGAGCTGCCGAACAGACGGCGGGCGACAAGCTATGGGCCGACCGCCGTCAGCTCCCGGATATGGAGCATTCGGGAGCGGTGACCTGCTACAGCCGTCGCGACAGTTGCCTCCTGGTTCCGATCTGCCCGGGTTCGGTGGTTCGCCGGGCATAAACTGGGAAGGCAGCGCGGCAGCACCGCGGCGCCCGACACAGACAAGACGATGGCCGACCAGGACCCATTCGCGACGCAGAGTGACCGGCCTCCAGACATCGATAGAGAGCTGGAGGGCACCGGTCTCGACGCCCCGCGACAGATCGGGCGGGGAGGTTTCGGGGTGGTCTACCGTTGTACGCAGCGGGCGCTGAACCGCAACGTCGCGGTCAAGATCCTGCTTGCGACGGCGGATCTCGAGCCGGAAAACGTCGAACGATTTCTGCGCGAGCAGCAAGCGATGGGCGCATTGTCCGGCCATCCGAACATCGTGCACATCCTCCAAGTCGGTACCACCCGCACCGGACGCCCGTACTTGGTCATGCCGTACCACTCCCACGGCTCGCTGGAAGACCGTATTCGCCGAGAGGGACGCCTGCCGCTCGACGACGCAATCCGTATCACGATCAAAATGGCCGGCGCCCTCGAGACGGCGCATCGGGCCGGAATTCTGCACCGTGATATCAAGCCGGGAAATGTGTTGCTCACCGATTATGGCGAGCCACAGCTCACCGACTTCGGGATCGCCCGCATCGAGGGTGGTTTCGAGACGACCACCGGCGTGATCACCGGCTCGCCCGCGTTCACCGCCCCCGAGGTATTGCGATCCGGAAACCCGTCGGTCGCGTCCGACGTATACGGTCTGGGCGCCACCTTGTTCTGCATGATCACCGGCCATGCCGCGTTCGAGCGCCGCTCCGGCGAGCAGGTGGTCGCGCAGTTCCTGCGGATCGCCGCCGAGCCGCTGCCGGATCTGCGGCCCGATGGCATGCCCGACGACCTCTGCGCCGCCATCGAGGCGAGTATGTCGCACAACCCGGCGGAACGCCCGGCGTCAGCCGCCGAGTTCGGTGAATTGCTGCGCGGTGTCGAGAAGTCCCACGGTATGCCGGTGCAGGATATGACGGTGCGCACCGACGACCACGGCGACCTGACGTCGTCTGTGGAGGACATCGGCGCACCGGGATCGGCTCCAACCGGCCGGTCACCGTCATTCCGGCGGACCACGACCCCGCCCACCCCCGAAACAAAGTTCCGCCCGGCCATGTCCGCGCGGGCGTTGGTGCATCGCGGCAGACTTATCGATCGATTACGGACCGCTTCCCGACCGCGACTGACTGTCATCCACGCTCCCGCCGGGTTCGGTAAAAGCACTCTGGCCGCGCAGTGGGCCGGACACCTTGCCGAGGAGCAGCAGGTGGCGGTCGCGTGGTTGAACGCCGATCGCGACGACAACAACGTCGTGTGGTTCCTGCTGCATCTGATCGAGGCGATTCACCGGGTGCGTCCGGCGCTGGTGCCCGAGCTGGGCCGGATGCTCGAGGAGCAAGGTTCGGAGGCAACTCGCTATGTGCTCACCACGTTGATCAACGACATCCATGAGCACCACGAACGTGTGGCCGTGGTCATCGATGATTGGCATCGGATTTCCGATCCCGCCGCCACTGCCGCCCTGCGGTTCCTGCTGGAGAACGGTTGCCACCATTTGCAGATCATCGTCACCAGCAGATCGTCGGAGGGCTTGCCGCTGGCGACTATGGGTGTTCGCAATGAGCTCGTCGAGATCGATTCCAGTGCTTTGCGTTTCGACGCTCTCGAGGCGGGCTCATTTCTGGTGGAGCTGGGTGGTCTGTCCCTGGATGACGGTGAGGTCGCGGAGTTGCGCGACAGCACCGAAGGCTGGGTCGCGGCATTGCAGCTCGCATCGCTGTCACTGCGCGGACACCACGACCCCGGTACATTGATCAGCCACATATCGGGACGCCATCACGCTATCGCCGAGTACCTCGCCGAGAACGTGCTCGACACGGCGGATCCGGCGCTGTTGGTTGCCCTGCTGGAGACCTCCCTGCCCGAAAAGATCTGCGGTGACCTCGCCACCGCATTGACCGGGCAGCGGCACGGGCAGGCGCTGCTGGAAAACATCGAGCGGCGGAATCTGTTCCTGCGCCGTATCGACGAGGATGGGGAATGGTTCCGCTATCACCACTTGTTCGTGGAATTCCTGCGTCAGCGGCTCGCGCGCGACCGCCCCGATCAAGTGGACGAACTGCACCGCACTGCCGCCACCTGGTTCGGCGAGCACGGGATGATCAGCGAGGCCATCGATCACGCCCTCGCCTGCGGCGACGGCGAACACGCAGTGGACCTCGTTGAGAAGCGGGCCATGGACCACGTCGCGCATGCCCAGTTCGCGACGCTGCTCGGCCTGGTCGCGAAGCTTCCGCCGCCGCTCGCGGCAACCCGTCCGCGTCTGCAACTCGCGCTCGCCTGGACATATACGCTGCTGCGTCGACCCGCCGAGCTGAACACAGCACTGCGGCTCGCGGGCGCGTCGATCGAGGGGCCCGATTCGGATCTCGCGGCCGAAGCAGCCCTCATCGAGAGCGCCGGGCGCGCGATGAGCGACCATCTCGAGGGCGTAGACGCTGTAGTGGCCGATTGCCTGTCCAGAACCGACACTTTGAGCCCGTGGGCACTGGGTGCTGCGGCAAGCACCGCAGCGTATTTGGCCTTCCGCCGTTTCGAGTTCGATCAAGTGCATGCGTGGTTCGACTGGGCCGCTCCTTACCAGCAGCAGATCGGCGGAACGTTCAGCCAGATAATCAACCACAGCTTGTTAGGTCTCGTGGCCCGTGAACAGCTCGACGTCTCCGCCGCCGAACACAGTTTCCGCAAGGCTCGCAAGATCGCCAGGAGCTCCTCCAGTTACCAGTCCTACCCGGCGTTGGCTGATGCGCTGCTCGGCGAGCTGCTCTACGAACGCGATCAGCTCGATGAGGCCGAGCAACTGCTGGATGAAGTCAGCGGTGTCGGAGTCGAAGGCGGCCCGGTGGAATTCATGATGGCCACCTATGCGACCGGCGCCCGGATCAAAGCACTGCGTGGTGATCTCGATGCCGCGGCGCGACGCCTGGACAAAGGCGCGAGGACCGCCAGAACGCTTGCCGTGCCGCGACTTGCCGCGCGAATCACCAACGAGCGGGTCCGCCTCGGACTCACGACCACCACAACCTCGGCCGTAGAAGCACCCGACCAGGCAGGCGCCGGCCGCCGTGCAATGGCAACGGGTGACAACGGCATCGCGATCCTGACCGGCGAACTGATCGAGGATTCCGCGATACGCGTGCTGCTACGTGACCAGATCCCGGCCCAGATCGCCGCCGCCTGCGCACGGGCCACACGGTTGCGTAATTCCATCGACGCCGCTCGCCGCCCACGAGCGGCGCTACACGCCCAACTGCTGCTCGCCTCCTGCCTTGCGGCGGCCGGACAGACCGACGACGCCAAGAACGCACTCGTGCCGGTCGTCGCGACCTGTGCTGACACCGGCCTGATCCGGCCACTGCGCGACGAAGGCCCGTGGATCACACTCCTGCTTCATGCTCTGGAACACGATCTGCGTGAAGGCCAGTGGCATCACAACTGGCCGAGGATTTCACACACTTTCCTCCCAGTGGTCCTGGACGACCCACAACGGCCTCCTCCGGCTTCACGCGCACCAGAGGAGGCCGACCAGCGGTAGTGGTTGTCGGGAAGATCCGCGCAGCGAGCGGCGGGTGCTCTGGTTCCGCACCGTCCGCCGGAACGCCGCCGCGTTCACCACGCCGACGATCTCGCCGAGGTCGGCCGCCCGTCGGTGACCGGACGATCGGACCGCGACCGCGCTCAGGTGATGACGAGAAGTTCAGTGGGCGAGGCGATCTCGGCTCGCAACCCGGCCTTCGCCGCCACCCGTGCGACGCCGCGGACGTCGGTCGGCTCGGCCCTGGTGAGCACGAGGGCGCGGGCCAGCAGGCCCTTGTGGTGCTTGTTGAAGTGACTCACCACCGTGCGGGACCCGTCGGGGTGCTCGGTGAGCACATTCGCGGTGATGGCGCCCGGAACGCGGCCCAGCTGCTGGTAGGTGCCGGAGCGCAGGTCGACTACGAGTTCACCCGCGGCCTCGGCGTGCAACGCCTCGGCAAGCGCGTCGCGCCAGACCGCTGAAAGGGTCGGCAGTCCAGGCAGTTTGGAGCCGCCGGAGAGCCGGTAGGCGGGAATGGGGTCACCCGCGCGGATCGCGCCGAACAGGGCTGAGCCGATACCGAGCCGGGCATACGCCTTGGCTCGTTGGACCTTCGTGAACGAGCCCGCGTCGAGCGCGTCGTAGAGGACGCCGGTGTAGCGCTCCAGCGCGGGCCGGGTCGGTGACGTGCGCAACGCCGCATTGCGGGCGATCTCGCCATCAGCCCCCTTGCCGAGCCCCAGCGCCGAGCGGGCGTTGTCCGGGTCGGCCGCCAGCCGCACCACTTCATCGACCAAGCGCGCACGCACCGCTGTGAGCTGCGGCATAGCCAGGGTGTCCAGTGCGAGGGGCGCGCCCACGCCGCCGTCGGATTTGGTTTCGGAAGGAGGCAGCAGCACCAGCACGAACCAATACGGTAATGCGCTGTCAACAGCATCCCGTCGGCGACTACCCTGTGCTTCCGTGATCACCCGCCTCTCCCGCCTGTTCCTGCGAACCCTCCGCGACGATCCCGCCGACGCCGAGGTGCCCAGCCATAAACTCTTGGTTCGCGCCGGCTATGTGCGCCGCGTCGCCCCAGGTGTCTACTCGTGGTTGCCGCTGGGCCTACGAGTGCTGCGCAAGGTCGCGGACGTGGTGCGCGAGGAGATGGACGCGATCGGCGCCCAGGAGATCTCGCTGCCCGCGCTACTGCCGCGGGACCCGTACGAGACCACCAACCGGTGGACCGAGTACGGTGACGGCCTTTTCCGATTGCAGGACCGCAAGGGCGCGGACTATTTGCTCGGCCCCACCCACGAGGAGCTGTTCGCGCTCACCGTGAAGGGCGAGTACAGCTCCTACAAGGATCTTCCGGTCATGCTGTACCAGATCCAGACCAAGTACCGCGACGAGGAGCGCCCCCGCGCGGGTATCCTGCGTGGGCGTGAGTTCGTCATGAAGGACTCCTACTCCTTCGATCTGAGCGAGGACGGACTGAAGGCGAGCTACGACGCACATCGTGAGGCCTACCAGCGCATCTTCGATCGGCTGCGGGTCAAGTACGTCATCGTCGCGGCAACCTCGGGTGCGATGGGCGGCAGCGCGTCGGAGGAGTTCCTGGCCGACAGCCCCGTCGGCGAGGACACCTACGTGCGCTGCCTCGAATCCGGTTACGCGGCCAATGTGGAGGCGGTGGTCACGTCGGCTCCCGCGCCGTTGCCGATCGAAGGACAGCCTGCGGCCGTCGTGTACGACACCCCCGGCACCCCGACCATCGCGACCCTGGTCGACTGGGCCAACAGCGCGGGCATCGCCGAGCGCTACGGTCGCCCGGTCACCGCGTCCGACACACTGAAGAACGTCATGGTGAAGCTGCGCCACCCGGACGGCAAGACCGAGATCCTCGGCATCGGGGTCCCCGGCGATCGAGAGGTCGATGACAAGCGCCTTGGCGCCTCGGTCGAACCGGCCGAGGTCGAGTTGCTCACCGAAGCCGACTTCGCCGAGAGCCCATTCCTGGTGAAGGGCTACATCGGACCGAAGGCGTTGCAGGCCAATGGTGTTCGCTACCTGGTCGATCCCCGCGTCGGCACCGGGACGAGTTGGATCACCGGCGCCGACCAGCCGGGCAAGCATGTCGTCGGCCTGGTCGCCGGTCGTGACTTCACGCCCGACGGCACCATCGAGGCCGCCGAGGTCCGCGACGGCGATCCCTCACCGGACGGGCGCGGCACCCTGGTGTCGGCCCGCGGCATCGAGATCGGCCACATCTTCCAGCTCGGCAACAAGTACACCGACGCGTTCGAGGTCGACGTGCTGGGCGAGAACGGCAAGCCGGTGCGGCTCACCATGGGCTCCTACGGCATCGGCGTCTCGCGCATGGTCGCGGTGATCGCCGAGCAGCAGCACGACGACAAGGGGCTGCGCTGGCCCGCCGAGGTCGCGCCGTACGACGTGCACGTCGTCATCGCGAACAAGGACGACGCGGCTCGTGCGGGGGCCGAAGAGGTGGTGGCCGGGCTACACGCCCACGGCTTGGATGTGCTCTTCGACGACCGCACTGCCTCGCCCGGCGTCAAGTTCAAGGACGCCGAGCTGCTCGGCATGCCGTTGGTCCTGGTCATCGGCCGCGGCTGGGCAGAGGGCAAGGTCGAGCTGCGCGACCGTTTCACCGGCGAGGCGGAAGAGATATCCGCCGCCTCGGCCGTGGACGCGGTGGTGGCCAAAGCCCGTCGCTGACTGTTCCGCCTCTCCGGGCCTTCAGGCCGTACCAGTCAGGCGTGGGGAAAGTTGCGTTGAGGTCTTGCGTTGGGTGCTGTTCCGCCTCTCCGGGCCTTCAGGCCGTACTAGTCAGGTGTGGGGAAAGTTGCGTTCAGGTCCTGCGTTGGGTGCCGCTCGGGTTCTGGGCGTACCCGGTGAGTTACCCATGTGCTTACGAAATCAGGAGTTCCGACGACCCCCTGACGCTTTGCGTCAGGGGGTCGTTCGCCTTGTGGCCACTCGGGCGGGATGCGGCCCGGCAGACCGCTCAAAGGGGGGTGCGATGCCACAAATCGGGCGGCGGCTACGCTTGCAGGCGTAGTGTGAATTTGCTGGTCAGAAATCCGCATACCTGGTAAACGCTGGGATTACTCGCTGGTAAGTTAACCGGCATGGCAAACAGCGACGCGCGGTTGTTCAACCCGGCCACCTATGATCCGCAGCAGTTCGACGTCGAGACGCGACGGTTGCTGCGCGCCACCATCGAGTGGTTCGAGGGGCGCGGCAAGCAGCGGTTGCTCGCCGACGACGCGAACGCGGTGTGGATTGCGGAATTCCTTGACTTCGTCAGGAAGGAAAAGCTGTTCGCCACCTTCCTGACCCCGGCCGCCTACGCCGACGGCGATCCGAACCGGCGCTGGGACGCGGCGCGCAACGCGGCGCTGTCGGAGATCTTCGGCTTCTACGGCTTGGCCTACTGGTACGCCGAACAGGTGACCATCCTCGGTCTCGGCCCGATCTGGCAGAGCGATAACGAGGACGCCAAGAAGCGCGCCGCCGCCGATCTGGCCGCCGGCGAGGTGATGGCGTTCGGCCTGTCCGAGCAGACGCACGGTGCCGATATCTACAACACGGATCTGGTTCTCACGCCGACCGAGCCGGGCAGCGCCGACGCCGAGGCGGGAATCCTGTTCCGCGCCAACGGCGAGAAGTACTACATCGGCAACGGCAACGTGGCGAGTATGGTGTCGGTCTTCTCTCGGCGCGCCGACATCGAAGGCGCGGACGGATACGTGTGGTTCGCCGCCGACTCCCGGCACGAGAACTACCGCCTGCTCGGCAACGTCGTGCACCAGCAGATGTACGTCAGCACCTTTCGCCTGGAGAACTACCCGGTGCGCGCCGGGGATATCCTGCACACCGGCCCTGAGGCGTTCTCCGCGGCGCTGAACACCGTCAACGTGGGCAAGTTCAACCTCTGCCACGGCGGGATCGGCATGGTCGAGCATTCGTTCTACGAGGCGATCACGCACGCCGACAACCGCATCCTGTACGGCAATCCGGTCACCGACTTCCCGCACGTGCGCACGAACTTCGTCGACGCCTACGCGCGCATCGTCGCGATGAAGCTATTCAGCGACCGCGCCGTCGACTACTTCCGCAGCGCGAGCCTGGAGGACCGCCGATACCTGCTGTTCAACCCGATGACGAAGTCGAAGGTGACCTCTGAGGGGGAGACGGTCATGACGTTGCTGCTGGATGTGCTGGCTGCCAAAGGTTTCGAAAAGAGCACGTACTTCGCCGAGGTACAGCGGCTGATCAACACGCTGCCGCGGCTGGAGGGCACAGTGCACGTGAACGTCGGCCAGATCCTGAAGTTCATGCCGAACTATCTCCTCAACCCGAAGGACTACCCGGAGATCGGCACCCGGCAAGACGCGGCCGACGACGACTTCTTCTGGCGGCAGGGCCCGGCCCGCGGCGCGGGCAAGGTGCAGTTCGCGGACTGGACTCCGGTGTACGAGAAGCACGCCGACATTTCCAACGTCGGCCGCTTCTACGAGCAGGCGCAGGAGCTGCGCACGTTGCTGACCATCGCGGCGCCCGACTCCGAGCAGCAGAAGGATCTGGACTTCATGCTGACCATCGGCCACCTGTTCTCCTTGGTGGTCTACGGCCAGCTGATCCTGGAGCAGGCTGCGATCACCGGCCTGGACCGCGACCTGATCGACCAGATCTTCGACTTCCAAGTCCGCGACTTCAACACCTACGCCACCACGCTCTACGGCAAGCCGTCCGCAACCCCCGGCCAGCAGGGGTGGGCCGCGTCCGCGCTGCGCCCGCCGGTTGCGGACCGGCCACGGTTCGACCGCGTGTGGGCCGAGGTCGCAACCTACGACGGCGCCTACGAAATGCGCCCATAGGGACCGAGGTTCGAGGTAAGCGGTGGTCCCGGAGCTGATCCGGGACTCCGCGAACGCCGACAAACATATGTGGCCCAATGGCTTTCGGGTCGATCGTGATCAGGTTTTGCCGGGAAACGCGGTCGTCGGTGGATTGGCGCCGAGAATCGACTGCCAGAGGGCCAGGCGGACGGCGGTTTCGGTGAGCGCGTCGACACCGGTGCGGCGGACGGATTCGGATTCGCCGTGTTCCACCACCGAGCGCCAGGCGACGGCGGTGTCGGACTCCACGGTCGCGGCGAGCCGGGCGGCCGGGATCGGATCGGTGACCGGGAACGGCACCGTGTAGGCGGCGTCCGGCGGTGGCACGGTCGCGCCGCTGGCGGCGAGCGCGTCGGCGGTGCTGTCGCGCCGTGCGCGGTGCGCGGCGGTGTGCTCGGCGATCAATCGGGTTCGTTCCGGCGAGGCGTACGCGGCGATCACCCCGTAGGCGTACACCGCGCCATACTCGGCGTTCAGCGCCTCCAGGAGCGCCTGACGTTCGGTGTCGGTCACGCGAGCAGCACCCCTGCCTGAGCGGCGCAGGCCGCGCTGATCGAGGCCAGCAACCCGGCGCGGTACCCCGACTGGGTGCGGGCGAGGTCGGCGGCCGACTTCTGGGACTCGGACAGCTGGGCGCGCAGTGCCTCGACACCGGGCGGCACGGCGCTGCCGGAAGCTACGGCGGACGGGCTCGAGGGCCGGGCTGGGCCGTTGGCGCGGGTGCGGTGCACCGGCTTGGTGCCGTCGCCGTACACGCCGATCACACGATCGATCTCGGCCTTCAGCGCGTCGGCGTGCGCGGTGCGTTCGACGGCGATCGCGGTCAGCGCGGCGTGCCGGTGCGGCGCCAGCGCGATGGCCGCGGTCGCCGCCGCCGCGTCCGCGCGAGCCAGGACCTCCTGGGCGGCAAGGGGATCCGGTTCGTGCACCACGTCGTCGGTGCCGCAGCCCGCCAGCGCGCCGATGGCAAGGATTCCGACGGTTCCTCCGCCCGCCAGACGTAGCGCGCCGCGACGGTCCAGGGCGGCACGACGAGGCTCGCTCAGGTCGGAGGGGATGCCGGATATGCACCCGGCACGCGGCGGGGCGGGAAGGCGGATGCGCACGGCATCATCGTGCCAGATTCACGGCACGCCACCGGACGAGGTGTCGGCCGTGGCGCGCGTACTCCTCGACCGCCGGTCCCTTACACTCTCGGGGCGCGTTACGCTAGACCTTCGGTAGAGAAATTTCCCACCGCGTCACAACTGAACCAGGAGCCGCCCCACATGCCGATGCCGACCGAGGAAAGGGTGAGCCAGCTCGTGGCTGGACTCGTCGAGCGCCGAGGATACGACCTCGAGGGTGTCGAGATCTCGACGTCGGGCAAGCATGCGGATGTGCAGGCTCGAGTGAAGGTGACGGTGGACAGCGACGACACCTCCGATCTGGACTCTATCGCCATGCTCAGCTCGGAACTGTCGGTCCAGCTCGACGACGCGGGCGAGTTCGGCGAGACGCCCTACCTGTTGGAAGTCTCGACTCCGGGGATCGATCGCCCGCTGACCGCGGTCCGGCACTGGCGCCGGGCGCGCGGCAGGAAGGTGCGGATCTCGCTACACAAGGGCGCGCAGTCCCCGGAGGGGTCGGCGACATTCGAGGCCAGGGTCGGTGCCCTCGCCGATGATTCGGTGGCGCTGGTGCTCGGCGGCAAACGGAACCCGCACCGGGTGACCGTCCCGCTCGCCGACATCGCCGCGGCCGTCGTCCAAGTCGAGTTCTCTCCGCCCGGCGCGCGGGAGCTGGAACTCGCCGGCGGAGTCGTCCCGGGGCGTCCGAACCCGGGCCAGGAAGATGCGGGAGCGGTCGATAACGCCGCTGATGTCCGAGGAACACCGAATGCACAACCCGAATCCGTAACAGCGTCCGATTCGCCGACCGAAGGGATCGTGGAATGAACATCGAAATCGAAGCCCTGCGCGCGATAGTCGCCGACAAGGGGATCTCGATCGAGACCGTGATCTCCGCGATCGAGTCGGCGCTGCTCACCGCGTACCGCCACACCGAGGGCCATCAGCCCAACGCCCGCATCGACATCAACCAGAGGACCGGTGTGGTCCGGGTGATGGCCCGCGAGCTGGACGTCGACGGCAATGTGATCTCCGAATGGGACGACACCCCAGAGGGGTTCGGCCGCATCGCGGCGACCACCGCACGCCAGGTCGTGCTGCAGCGGCTGCGGGACGCGGAGAACGAGAAGTCCTTCGGCGAGTTCTCCACGCACGAAGGCGATATCGTCGGCGGCGTGGTGCAGCGCGACGCGCGCGCCAACGCCCGCGGCACGATCGTGGTGCGCATCGGCAGCGAGCTGCACGGCGCCGAGGGGCTGATCCCGCCCGCCGAGCAGGTGCCGGGGGAGACCTACGAACACGGAGACCGGATCAAGTGCTACGTCGTCGGCGTCTCCCGAGGGCAGCGCGGTCCGCAGATCACGCTGTCGCGCACCCACCCGAATCTGGTGCGGCGGCTGTTCGCGCTGGAGGTGCCCGAGATCGCCGACGGGTCGGTGGAGATCGTCGCAGTGGCGCGTGAGGCGGGCCACCGCTCCAAGATCGCCGTGCGCACCACCGTGCCCGGCGTCAACGCCAAGGGTGCCTGTATCGGCCCGATGGGGCAGCGCGTGCGCAACGTGATGAGCGAGCTGGCCGGCGAGAAGATCGACATCATCGACTACGCCGACGACCCGGCGACCTTCGTCGGGAACGCGCTCTCACCGTCGAAAGTGGTTTCCGTCACTATTGTGGACCCAGAAGCCCGCGCGGCCCGCGTCGTGGTCCCCGATTTCCAGCTCTCGCTGGCTATCGGCAAGGAGGGGCAGAATGCCCGCCTCGCGGCGCGACTTACCGGGTGGCGCATCGATATACGCAGCGACGCCGCGCCCGACATGGGTGGTGGATCGGTTCGAACGGAGGCGCACCGCAGTTGACGGAAACCCGTCGGCGGAATGCTCGGGATGACATGTTGGTAACTTCCGCGGGGGAGGGGTTCGGCGTTCCGAGCGGGGCAGCGGTAGAGTGGTCGAAGGTTCAGTCCGAGCCTTCGGTTCCTTTGCTTGACCGCATCACCGAGCAGCAGGCGGCGCCCCAGCGTCCAGCAGCTCCCGTGCGGACCTGTATCGGGTGCCGGAAGCGCGAACTGGCCGTCGATCTGTTGCGGATCGTGGCTCGAGATCGTGAGACCGGAGACGGCTCCCACCCCATCGAGATCATTCCCGATCCGCGGCGTAGACTTTCCGGACGGGGTGCCTGGCTGCACCCCTTTTCGGCTTGTCTGAGCACGGCAGAGCGACGCCGAGCGATCGGCAGAGCACTACGAGTGTCCGGACAACTGGATATCTCAGTCCTGGAGCGTTACCTCGAGAACAGGCACGAGCACTCATGAGCACACCGTGAAGTACCAACGATGAACGTCCATCGGAGATAACCCGAGGTCGTGCGGGCCCCCGTCCCCAAAACGGTGGCGCTGCTCGACCTCTCAGTGAGGAGAGCAGTGGCAGGCAAGGCCCGCGTGCACGAGTTGGCCAAAGAACTCGGTGTCACGAGCAAGGAACTACTCGCAACGCTCAAGGAGCAAGGCGAGTTCGTGAAGTCGGCGTCCTCGACGGTGGAAGCACCCGTCGCGCGTCGGCTGCGTGAGTCGTTCGCGGCGAAATCGGCCCCGTCGAACGGCACCAAATCGGGTACACGCCCCGGTCCGTCCTCGGCCCGTCCGGCCGCGAAGCCCGCAGTCGGCGGCCCGCGCCCCGGTCCCCGTCCATCGGCCCCCGTTCAGGCGGCGCCTGCCGCCCAGGAGACCGCCCGTCCCGCCGCTCGTCCCAGCGAGTCGCCGGCCGTGAAGGGCGAGTCTCCGGCCGTGAAGCCGGGACCCGCCGCTCGTCCCGGGCCGTCTCCCAAGCCGGTGCAGGAATCCGTCGCGCCCGCGGCTTCGGCCGTGTCAAGCCCGACCGCGAATCCCGCGCAGGCACCGGCCGGTCCGCGTCCGACGCCGGGCGGCGGCCCGCGTCCCGGTCAGCAGCAGCGTCCCGCTGCTTCCGCGCCGGGTGGCCAGCGCCCGGGCGGCGCGGCTTCCGGTCCACGTCCGGGGCCGAAGACCCCGCGCGTCGGCAACAACCCGTATTCGTCGGCTCCCGAGCGTCCCGCGCCGCGTCCGGCCCCCGGTCAGGGGCAGGGTGGTCCGCGTCCCGGTCCGGGGCAGGGTGGTCCGCGTCCCGGTCCCGCTCAGGGTGGTCCGCGTCCCAGTCCCGCGCAGGGTGCGCGTCCGGCGGCCGGTCAGGGTGGTCCGCGTCCCGGCGGTCCGCGTCCGAGTCCTGGCTCGATGCCGCCGCGTCCGAACCCTGGTGCGATGCCGTCCCGTGCGGCGCGTCCGGGCGGTGCCGGTGGTCCCGGTGCCGGTCGTCCGGGTCGTCCCGGTGGCGCCGGTGCCGGTCGTCCCGGCGGCGGTGGCGGCGGTGGCGGTGGCGGTGGTTACCGCGGTGGCGGTGGCAGCGGTGCGCCCGGTGCGGGCGCGGGTGCGCCCGGCGCCGGTGGCGCTGCCGGTGGATTCCGCGGTCGTCCCGGTGGCGGTGGCGGCGGTCGTCCAGGTGGTCCCGGCGGCCGCGGCGGTGCGGCCGGTGCGTTCGGCCGTCCCGGTGGCGCGCCCCGTCGTGGCCGTAAATCGAAGCGGCAGAAGCGGCAAGAGTACGACTCGATGCAGGCGCCCGCCGTCGGCGGTGTGCGGCTGCCGCGCGGCAACGGCGAGATCATCCGGCTCGCCCGCGGCGCCTCGCTGTCGGACTTCGCGGAGAAGATCGACGCGAACCCGGCCGCGCTGGTGCAGGCGCTGTTCAACCTCGGCGAAATGGTCACCGCGACCCAGTCGGTGAACGACGAGACGCTCGAGCTGCTCGGCGGCGAGATGAACTACGTCGTGCACGTGGTCAGCCCGGAGGACGAGGACCGCGAACTGCTGGAGTCGTTCGACCTCACCTACGGCGAGGACGAGGGCGGCGAGGAAGACCTCGAACAGCGTCCACCGGTGGTGACCGTCATGGGTCACGTCGACCACGGTAAGACCCGACTGCTGGACACCATCCGCAAGACCAACGTCCGCGAGGGCGAGGCCGGTGGCATCACCCAGCACATCGGCGCCTACCAGGTACTCACCCACCTGGGCCAGGAAGACCGGCTCATCACCTTCATCGACACCCCGGGTCACGAGGCGTTCACCGCCATGCGTGCCCGCGGTGCGAAGGCCACCGACATCGCGATCCTGGTGGTTGCCGCCGACGACGGTGTCATGCCGCAGACGGTGGAGGCGATCAACCACGCACAGGCCGCCGACGTGCCGATCGTGGTGGCGGTCAACAAGATCGACAAGGAAGGCGCGAACCCGGAGAAGATCCGGCAGCAGCTCACGGAGTACAACCTGGTGGCCGAGGAATACGGCGGCGAAACCATGTTCGTCGACATCTCCGCCAGAGAGAACATCAACATCGAGGCGCTGCTCGAGGCGGTTCTGCTCACCGCGGACGCCGCCCTCGACCTGCGGGCGAACCCGGACATGGACGCGCAGGGTGTGGCCATCGAGGCGCACCTCGACCGCGGTCGCGGCCCGGTCGCCACGGTGCTGGTGCAGCGCGGCACGCTGCGCGTCGGCGACTCGATCGTCGCGGGCGACGCCTACGGTCGGGTGCGCCGCATGGTCGACGAGCACGGCGAGGATGTCGAGGCGGCGCTGCCGTCGCGGCCGGTCCAGGTCGTCGGCTTCACGTCGGTGCCAGGCGCCGGTGACAATCTCCTCGTAGTCGACGAGGACCGGATCGCCCGGCAGATCGCCGACCGGCGCAACGCGCGCAAGCGCAACGCGCTGGCCGCACGCAGTCGTAAGCGGATCAGCCTGGAAGATCTGGATGCCGCGCTGAAGGAAACCAGCGAGCTGAACCTGATCCTCAAGGGCGACAACTCCGGTACCGTCGAGGCACTCGAAGAGGCGCTGCTCGGTATCCAGGTCGACGACGAGGTGCGGCTGCGGGTCATCGACCGTGGTGTCGGTGGCGTCACCGAGACCAATGTCAACTTGGCCTCGGCGTCCAACGCGATCATCATCGGGTTCAATGTCCGTGCGGAGGGCAAGGCGACCGAACTCGCCAACCGCGAGGGTGTCGACATCCGGTACTACTCGGTGATCTACCAGGCCATCGACGAGATCGAGAAGGCCCTCAAGGGCATGCTCAAGCCGATCTACGAAGAGGTCGAGCTGGGTCGCGCCGAGATCAGAGCGATCTTCCGCTCGTCGAAGATCGGCAATATCGCCGGCTGCATGGTCACCTCGGGTTCGGTCAAGCGCAACGCCAAGGCGCGCCTGCTCCGCGACAACGTGGTGATCGCCGAAACCACGACGATCTCGTCGCTGCGCCGGGAGAAGGACGACGTCACCGAGGTCCGCGAGGGCTTCGAATGCGGTATGACGGTCACCTACTCCGACATCAAGGAAGGCGACATCGTCGAGGCCTACGAGCTGCGCGAGAAGCCGCGCGACTGAGAGACCGAGACGATTCCGGACGCCGCGCCGAGTAGGTGTGGCGTCCGGACCGGCCGTCCGAACCACAAAAGAAGGTAAGTGGGTGTATCTGGGTGCCCTGGAGTTCGACCTCCTGCTGGGCGATGTGCATTCGCTGAAACAGAAGCGCTCCGTGATCCGGCCGATCCTTGCCGAATTGCAGCGCTTCGGTGTCAGCGCCGCCGAGGGCGGGGAACACGATCTGTACCGCCGCTCGGTATTGGGGGTGGCCATGATCAGCGCGGGCATTGGCCATCTGACCGAGGTGTTGGACAAATGTGAACGGCACGTCGCGGCACGTCCGGAGTTACAGTTGCTGGCGGTGCGCCGCCGAATCTTCGGACCTGAAGACTGACCGCGGCGGGAGCGACGGGCACAGAGGCCGTCACTCGCATGACCACGGAGGGTTCTGCTTCCGCCGCCATTGAACAGAGTTAGTAGTGAGGAGGAAACGGCCATGGTGGATCAAGCCAGGGCACGCCGACTCGCCAAGCGGATTTCCTCGATCGTGGCGACCGCGATCGAATACGAGGTGAAGGATCCGCGGCTGCGTTTCGTGACCGTCACCGACGCCAAGGTCACCGGCGATCTCCGGGAGGCGACGGTGTACTACACCGTGATGGGTGAAACCATCGACGCCGAACCGGATTACGTCGGCGCTGCCGCGGGCCTGGAGAAGGCCAAGGGTGTGTTGCGCTCAAAGGTGGGCGCGGGAACCGGGGTGAAGTTCACCCCCACGCTGGCGTTCGTGCTGGACACTGTGCCCGACGCGGCGCGGCAGATGGAGGACCTGCTCGCCAAGGCGCGGGCCGCGGACGACGCGGTCGCCAAGGTGGCAGCCCACGCCAGGCACGCGGGCGACGTCGACCCCTACAAGGTCGAACGCGACGGCGACGAGTGACATGCGGTAGTCGATGACGACGATGCGGGAAACGGCCGACTTGGACGCGGCCGTGCTGGCGTTGGACGCGGCACGCTCGGTCACCGTCGTCTGCCATGTCCAGCCCGACGCGGACACCATCGGAAGCGGCCTTGCGTTGGCGCTGGTCCTGCACCGGCGCGGAATCCCCGTGTGGGTGTCGTTCGCCGAACCGGCGGAGTTGCCCATGTCGATGACCTCGCTGCCGGGTGTGCGGCACTTGGTCGCGCCCGCTGACGTGCCCGCTGAGGTCGACCTGCTCGTCGCGGTGGACTGCGGCAGTAGGGGGCGGCTCGGTGTGCTCGCCGACCGATTGCCCGGTGCCGCCACGACACTGGTGATCGACCACCATCGGTCCAACACGCGCTTCGGTGCGATCAACGTGGTCGATCCCGGTGCCGAGTCCACGACGAGTGTGGTCGCGCGGCTGCTCGACGCGTGGCGAGTGCCGATCGATCCGGACGTGGCGCATTGCCTGTACGCCGGCCTGGTGACCGACACCGGCTCGTTCCGGTGGGTCCAGCCAGGCACACACGAATTGGCGGAGCGGCTGCTGGCCACCGGCATCGATGGCGCGGACATCGCTCGCACTCTGCTGGACACCCACCCGTTCGGCTGGCTGATGATGCTGTCGCGGGTGCTCGGTACCGCGCAGCTGGCGCCGGATGCGCTTGGCGGCGTGGGGCTGGTGTATGCGTTCGTGCGACGTGACGATGTCGACGGGGTGCGGTCGGAGGAGGTCGAGAGCGTGATAGACATCGTGCGCACGACCGCCGAAGCCGGGATCGCCGCGGTGTTCAAGGAATCTCGTACGGTGCCCGACCGGTGGACGGTGTCGCTGCGCTCGCGGGACAGCGGGCGGAGCACGGGCGACGGTATCGATCTCGCCGAGGTGGCCACGGCGCTGGGCGGTGGCGGACATCGCTTCGCGGCCGGCTACACCGCGTACGGTATGCCCGACGATCTGGTCGGCGCGCTGTTGGCCGCACTCGGGTGATCGGGTCCGCCGACTCCGGTCGGTTACGGGCGGAGATTGCTCGGCCGAATCGTCTTGCCGTGGGACGATGATGTTCGCTTTATGCCTGGGCGCACGTCTTCACACGACCGATCGACGTCCATACCCTCTCCGAGCACTCCGGTGGTCGTGCGACGAGTGCGGCCGCCATGGTTCGAGTCCACATACCGCCCGGCCCGCGGGCGACGGAATGTGTCGGTGCCCCATGCAAGGGTGGGAATCGCGTGGATCGTCGGCGGCCTCGAGCACGCC
Organism: Nocardia sp. NBC_00881; assembly: GCF_045207455.1. Lineage (NCBI taxonomy): Bacteria > Bacillati > Actinomycetota > Actinomycetes > Mycobacteriales > Nocardiaceae > Nocardia > Nocardia sp. NBC_00881. Next base: position 3,350,789 of record NZ_CP108798.1, on the reverse strand, counting down.
CGTGCAGGGAGGTTTCGGTGAATGCGATGGGTTCCGGTGAAGCGGAGGTCGCCGGCCCGGAGACGCCGCAGATACCGGGCCGCACCGAATCGGCCACCGAGGCCGGCCCCAGGCGCATTCTCGGTCTGGCGTTGCCGACGCTCGGCGTGCTGGTCGCCGAGCCGATCTATCTTCTGTTCGATCTCGCCGTCGTCGGCCGTCTCGGTGCGCTCGCGCTGGCCGGTCTCGCGGTCGGTGGATTGATTCTGACGCAGACCAGTTCGCAGCTGACCTTCCTGTCCTACGGCACTACCGCACGGTCGGCTCGCCGTCACGGCGCGGGTGACGCCCGGGGCGCGGTCGCCGAGGGCGTGCAGGCCACCTGGATAGCGATCGCGGTCGGCGCCACGATCGTGGTGCTGGTGCAGGGCTTCGCCGTTCCGCTGACGAACGCGATCGCGGGTGGCGGCGATATCGCCGCCACCGCGCTGGCCTGGGTGCGGATCGCGCTGTTCGGTGTTCCCCTGATCTTGATCTCGATGGCGGGCAACGGTTGGCTGCGCGGCGTCCAGGAGACGCGCAGGCCGCTGGCATATGTCGTTGCCGGACTTGCGGTTTCGGGAATCCTCTGCCCGATGTTGGTGCACGGGTTGCTCGGTGCGCCGCGTATGGAACTGTCCGGTTCCGCTGTCGCGAACGTCGCCGGTCAGACCCTCACGGCGGTCCTGTTCCTGAACGCGCTGATCCGTGAACGGGTTTCGCTCACCCCGCACTGGTCGGTGATGCGCGCGCAGCTCGTCCTCGGTCGCGATCTCATCGTCCGCAGTTTCGCCTTCCAAGCCTGTTTCGTCTCGGCTGCGGCGGTCGCGGCCCGGTTCGGCGCCGCCTCGGTCGCCGCCCACCAGTTGGTTCTGCAGCTGTGGAACTTCCTCGCGCTCACCCTGGATTCGCTGGCCATCGCCGCGCAGACACTCACCGGCGCCGCGCTCGGCGCGGGCGACGCGGAGGGCGCCCGCCACCTGGCCCGGCGCGTCACGCGCTGGTCGGAGATCTTCAGCCTCATCCTGGCGGCCTGTTTCGCGGTGGGGGCGGCGGCCATCCCGACGCTGTTCACCGATGACCCGGAGGTTCTGGATCGCACCCACGTCGTGTGGTGGTTCTTCGTTGCCCTGATCCCGGTGGCGGGCATCGTCTTCGCCCTCGATGGTGTCCTGCTCGGTGCGGGCGATGCCGCCTACCTGCGCACCACCACGCTGACCGCGGCATTGCTCGGCTTCCTGCCCGCCATCTGGCTGTCGCTGGTCTTCGGATGGGGGCTCGCCGGAATTTGGTCCGGCCTGGTCGCGTTCATGCTGGTGCGGCTGATCGCCGTGGCGTGGCGTGCGCTGTCCGGCCGGTGGGCCCGAGTCGGCGCCGAGGTGCCAACATGAGGGAGCGTCGGCGAGTGAGTCGCGCACGACGGAGCCCTGCATCAACGAGGTGCAGTTGTGAGGGAGCGTCAGCGAGTGAGCCGGGGACACAGCGCGCAGTCGCGCACGACGGAGCCGAGCGTCAGCGAGGTGCAGTCGTGAGCGACACCCCCACCGGTCGGTGGACGCGGATCGGAACGGATGTGCCAAGGTAGGTGTGGTGATACCCAAGTTGATGGCGGTGAGCGACATTCATGTCGGGCACCAGGGGAATCGGCCGGTTGTCGAGCAGATCACGGCGGACTCTCCGGAGGACTGGCTCATCGTGGCCGGGGACGTCGGGGAGAAGACCGAGGACATTCGGTGGGCGTTGGAGCTGCTGCGCGGCCGGTTCGCCAAGGTGATCTGGGTGCCGGGCAACCACGAGCTGTGGACCACGGCGAAGGATCCGGCGCAGATCTCGGGCGTGGCGCGCTATGACTACCTGGTGTCGCTGTGCCGGGACCTGGACGTGCTCACGCCGGAGGACCCGTTCCCGGTGTGGGACGGCGCGGGCGCCGAGGAGTATGGCGGACCGGTGACCTTGGCGCCGATGTTCCTGCTGTACGACTATTCGTTCCTGCCAGAGGGCGCGACCACCAAAGCCCAGGGCCTTGCCATCGCCCGGGAGCGCAACGTGGTGGCCACCGATGAGTTCCTTCTCTCGCCGGAGCCGTATCTGACCAGGGACGCGTGGTGCCACGCCCGCGTGCAGGTGACCAGGCGCAAGCTCGACGCACTCGCACCCGGCACGCCGGTCGTGCTGATCAACCACTTTCCATTGGTTCGCCAGCCGACGGACGTGCTGTTCTACCCGGAGTTCGCGCTGTGGTGCGGTACCGAACTCACCGCCGATTGGCACACCCGGTACAACGTGGTCTGCTCGGTCTATGGCCACCTGCACATTCCGCGCACTTCGTACTACGACGGTGTGCGGTTCGAGGAGGTCTCGCTCGGCTACCCGCGGGAATGGCAGCGTCGCGGCCTGCCCGCGCAGCTGCTGCGCCAGATCCTGCCGACCCCGCAGTATCCGCCGGGCACGCTGAACAAATTCGGCGGCCACTTCCAGGTGACCCCCGAAATGGAAGCCGCCGCCGCCGAAATGCGTAGCAAGGCGCAGCAGCGGCGCGGACGCCAGTAGTGCGCACCGGCTCGACTAGGCTCGTCGGTGATGATCGAGAATATTTTGCCCGGGGGTGTCGCCTCGGCTGAGCTGCTGGATTACCCGGAGGATCTGAAGCCGCATCCGGCCGAGGAGCATCTCATCGCCAAGTCGGTGGAGAAGCGGCGCCGCGATTTCATCGGCGCGCGGCACTGTGCCCGGCTCGCGCTCGCGCAGCTCGGCGAGCCGCAGGTCGCGATCGGCAAGGGGGAGCGCGGCGCTCCGGTGTGGCCGCGCGGGATTGTCGGCAGCCTGACGCACTGCGACGGGTATCGCGCCGCCGCGCTCGGCCACAAGCTTCGGTTCCGTTCGATCGGCATCGATGCCGAGCCGCACGCCACGCTGCCCGACGGGGTACTCGACTCCGTCAGTCTCCCGCGGGAGCGGGAGTGGCTGAATACCATGGACTCCGCACTGCATCTGGACCGTCTGCTGTTCTGCGCCAAGGAGGCTACCTACAAAGCGTGGTTCCCGCTGACCCTGCGCTGGCTGGGCTTCGAGGAAGCGCACATCAGCTTCGAGATCGAGGACTGCTCTGCCGAGTCCGGTCACGGCGGCTTCCACAGCGAGCTGCTGGTGCCCGGCCAGACCACCGATGGCGGGGTCCCGCTGCGTTCGTTCGACGGTCGCTGGCTGATCGCCGACGGTTACATCCTGACCGCGATCGTGCACGCCTGATGGGCAGTCTCGGCGGGCTGCTCATTGTCGACAAGGACGGCGGCTGGACCAGCCACGATATCGTCGCGAAATGTCGGAAGCTACTGCGCACGAAGAAAGTCGGGCACGCGGGCACCCTCGACCCGATGGCCACCGGCGTGCTCGTTCTCGGCGTGGAACGGGCGACGAAGCTGCTCGGCCTGCTCACCTTGACGACGAAGGTGTACACGGCGACCATCCGCCTCGGGCAGGCGACAACCACCGACGACGCCGAGGGCGAGGTGTTGTCCACCACTCCGGCCACACACCTCAGCGACGACCACATCGCCACGCGTACGACCGAATTGACCGGCGATATCGACCAGGTTCCGGCCACCGTGAGCGCGATCAAAGTGAACGGCGAACGCGCCTACGCCCGCCACCGCGCGGGCGAGGACGTGCAGCTGGCCGCCCGCCCGGTCACGGTGTCGCGGTTCGACGTGCTCGCCCGCCGCGACAACGGCGATTTCGTGGACCTGGATGTGGTGGTCGAATGCTCCTCGGGCACCTACGTGCGGGCGCTGGCCCGCGATCTGGGCGCCGCGCTCGGCGTCGGCGGCCACCTGACCGCGTTGCGCCGCACCAGGGTCGGTCCGTTCACCCTCGACCACGCCCGCAGCCTGGACGAGGTGGCGGCCGCGGCGGAAGCCGACGGGCCGCTGCTCAGCCTCGACATGGACCAGGCCGTGCGCACCGCCTTCGCGCACCGCGACATCGACGCCGCGCAGGCCGAGGATCTGCGTAACGGTCGTTGGCTCGAACCGGTCGGAATCCCGGGCGTGTACGCCGCCATCGACTCGGAGGGGCGTGCGATCGCGCTGCTGCGGGAGAGCGGCAAGCGGGCGTCCTCGGTCATGGTTGTGCGCCCGGCGAACCTGTAGCGGGACGCGGACCGCTCGCGCCCGTGCGGCGTGGAGCAACCGCGTGTATCCGAGTGCCTGGCTCAGGGCGGAATTCATTGGTGGACAACGATTTCATCGGTCAGCTGTGCCTTCGACGTCGAGGTCGATGATCGGCCGCAGTGCGCCGAGCAACGCCCCGAGCGAGGTCTCGCGCATTTCGGTGCGCGTCAGAGTGCCGTTTTCCAGCCAATCGACGGTGAGCACCCGGACGAAGGTAAGCCAGCTCATCAGGATCGAGGAGACGGTCGCGCGAAGGCGCCCATCCAGCCGCATCGCGTCGAGCACGCGGTTGCGCAGTTCGCCGAGTTCTCCCGTGATGATCGCCTGGATCGTGGGATCGGCGGCCAGCACGTGGTTGGCGGCGAGCACGCTGTTGGCGTTGGCCTCGAAGTAATCGAAGTGCGCGTCCAGACCCGCGGCGAGCTGGTCGGCCAGTGGGGCATCGGCGTCGAAGGTCGTCGCGATCAGCAGCTGATCGGACGCGAGTTCGTAGACGGCTGCGAACAGCTCGCGCTTGCTCGGGAAGTGCCGGTAGAGCAGAGCGCGGGACACGCCCGCCGCGGCGGCGACGTCCTCCATGAGGACGCCGTCGTACGGGCGTTCGGCGAACAGCTTCGCCCCGGCATCGAGCAGCACGCGGCGGCGCTCATCGGGGGAGAGGCGGCGGCGGGTACTCATCTCCTGAGCTTAGTTGACGTACGTCTACCGAGAGCCGTAGGGTCTTAGTAGGCAAACGTCTACTAATGACACGGCAGTGGTCGGGATGTCGATTCCCCCGACATGCCTGTCGAATACGTCATGTCATCCGGGAGGGATGTATGTCCGCAGCATTGAAATGGCTTTCCATGGTGATGGGCTTCGCCTGTGTTGCTATCGGGTTCCTGCACATCGCACTCGGCATCGACGCGGTGCCCGACATGGGCTCCTCCGGCGTGACCGCTGACAGTCAGAGCCGGTTTTTCGGCGCGATCTTCCTCGGATACGGCCTCGCCTGGATCTGGGCGGCACGGCAGTCGCCCATCCCGGCGACCGCGGTGCGCTGGCTGGCCGGCATTTTCCTGCTGGGCGCCGTGGCCCGGTTCATCTCGATGGCTGTGTACGGCTGGCCGCACTGGTTCCAGCTCGTGCTGACCGCGCTAGAGGTCGTGCTGCCCCCGATCTACTTCTGGCTCGCCGACGCCGATGAGAAGCGGGCCGGCGCGGCCCGGCTCGACGGTCGGGTGCCCGCGGCGAGCTGACCGCACTAGCGACCCGCGTCGGCGTAGCCCGCTCCGCAGCAGCCGGGAACACACGTTTTGTCCCCACTGCAACCCTCCGAAACGGGACCGTCGCGCGCTCAGGTCGCGCTCGGCGTCGCGCCGATCTGGTGGCGGAGGCGTTGCACGGCATCGTCCATGTGGTCGATGAGGAGGGCCCTGGCTCGGGTGGGTGTCGCGGCGACGATCGCCTCGCGTAGGTCGAGGTGTTCGCGAACCTGCTCCCTGAGGTCGGGATAGGTGATCTGCAAGGCGCCCAGGCACATTCGGGTCTCGATCAGCAAAGTGCGGGCGGCTCGGACCAGCCGGGGGCTGGCCGCGCTCTCGACAAGGGCCTCGTGGAAGGCCTGATCGGCATCGGACACGCCGACCACGTCACCGCGTTCGGCGCATGCGCGCATCTCCTCGACGCTCGGCCCGAGGGCCTCGTAGGCGAGCGGGCGGCGACCGTCCAGGATCAGCTCCAGCGCGCCACCCTCCAACGCCGTCCTGGCCCGGTAGATGTCGATGACGTCGTCGAGGGTCAGTTCGATCACGAAGATGCCGCGATGGCGGATGCTGTGCAGCAGCCCCTCGGACACCAGGCGCTGCATCGCCTCGCGGACCGGCCCGCGCGACACCTTGAACTGCGCCGCCAGGTCGGCCTCGCCGAGTTGCTCCCCGGGGGCGAGATTGCCGCGCATGATTGCCTCACGGAGCCGGTCGGCGATCATCTCCGCGGTGGACTGCCGGTTCACCGGCTCGAAATCAACGACGGACATCGGTCTGCCTTTCCGCGAACAGAATGCCCAACCCGGGGACGACCGGCTCGGCGCCCGCCAGCCGCAGGCCCGCCCAGATCGTCACCTGGTTGGCGGTCAGCACCGGCTTCCCCAGCGTCGACTCCAGCTCCGGCAGTACGGCCAAGGTGTGCATGGCGGTGTCGGGGATCAGCAGCGCCTCCGCGTCGGGGTGGTCGTTGTCTACGGCGAGCCGCAGCACCTCGGCGGGAGTAAGGGTGCCGACCTCTGCGGCGGTGTCGATACCCGCGCTGGCCATCGAGACGACGTCGATGCCCGCGTCGGCGAGGAACTCGACGAACAGCCGCGCGACGTCGTCGGGATAGCTGGCGGCGATGGCGACTCTGTGCAGGCCGAGTGCATGGACAGCGTCGGTGAACGCGAGGCTGGTGCTGGTCGCGGGCACGCCCGCGACCTCGGCCAGCGCGCGCACCTGGTCACGCGCGCCCGTGGGGCCGTAGACGAAACTGCCCGAGGTGCAGGCCCAGACAACCGCGTCCGGCCGGTGTGATGCGAGCAGTGCGGCGCCGCCGCGCAACTTCTCCGGGCTGCCCAAGTCGAGCAGTTCGGGGACGGCGTGCAGATCGGTACCGTAGATGTGCGCCACCGGAAGGTGCGCGCCGAGCGCGGCGGCGGCCAGCGGGTAATCGTCCTCGGCCGCGTGGTCGGGATAGATGAATCCGACGATGGGTGCCTGCATGCGATGTTCTTCCTTCAGAAAACGTTGAGGAGCCACTTTCCCGGACCCATCATGGGCAGCTTCATCCGGCCGAGACAGGCCCACATGGTGAGCTGGTTGGCGGTGAGGACCGGTTTGCCGAGCGCCTGTTCCAGCGGCTCGATGACGTCGTAGGTCGGCAGATTGGTACAGCTGACGAAGATGGCCTGGGCCGCGGGGTCGTCGGCCCCGACGATCCGCTCCGCGATGGTGCGGTAGCTGACCTTCCAGATCCCGCCGCCGAGCCCGAGATGATCGGAGCGGACCACGGCGCAGCCCGCCTCGGCGAGGAAGTCGTGCAGCTTATGGGTGAGGATCTCGTCGTACGGGGTGAGCACGGAGATCCGGGTGAGATCCAGATGGCGGATCGCCTCGAGCAACGCGCCCGAGGTGGTCACCGCGTCCTGGGCGCCGGCCCGGCAGATGGTGTGGCGCAACGACTTCTCGTAGGCAAGGCCTTTGATGAAGCTGCCCGAGGTACACAGGTAGGCGACCACTTCGGGTTCCACGTGCAGCACGTCGCGGGTAGCCGCGGTCAGGTGTACCGCGTCGGACACCAGCTCGGCCATCTCCAACGACACCGGTACCGGCTCGTAGGGGGTGCGGGCGAGGTGCAGGCTCACCTCTAGCGGCGCCCACCGCCAGAGTTCCCGTTCGAGTGCGAGGTCGAACGGGGCGATGACCCCGATACCTCGTTGGGCAACGGGCCCATCGAGGTCGGGAAAGCTCAAATCCACTGCGGCCCCTCTCGCGCTCAGCCGGGACGACCTCCGAACACGATCGGATTGTTGACAATCATACGATGTGATCTTAACGTGTCAATATGGATCAGGGCCCCATTGTCGCCGTCCTGCATAGTGACAGTGTGCCCGACGCCGAGCTGATGGCCTCCGTGGCAGAACGCGCCGTGGTTCGCTACACCGAGGCGTCCGGGCTCGCCGACGCACTGTGCGGGGCGGAAGTGTTGTTCGTCTACGACTTCGGCACTCGCGCGCTCCCCGGCGCATGGCACGCCGCCGACCGGCTTCGATGGCTACACATGGGGTCGACCGGTGTCGACCCCGCGATGTTTCCCGAAATGCGGGCGAGTGATGTGGTGGTCACCAATACCCGGGGCGTCTTCGATGCCGCGATCGCCGAATACGTGCTCGGGCAGATTCTGGGTTTCGCCAAAGACCTGTCCGGCTCGCTGCTGTTGCAGCAGCGGCACGAATGGCGTCACCGCGAGTCCGAGCGAATCGAGGGGGCTACCGCGCTGATCGTGGGCACCGGCTCGATCGGACGCCGCATCGCCCGGCTGCTGCGTGCGGCGGGGATGACCGTGCGCGGGGTGGGCAGGCGCGAGCGCGCCGCAGACCCGGATTTCGGCACCGTCGCCATCGACCTGCACGCCGAACTGCCCTGCGCCGACTACGTCATCGCGATCGCCCCGCTGACGCCGCAGACCAGGAACATGTTCGACGCCAGCGCTTTCGCGGCGATGAAGCCGCATGCCAGGTTTGTCAACGTCGGTCGTGGGGAACTCGTTGTAACCGACGATCTCGTCGCCGCGCTGCGCACCGGATCGATCGCCGCGGCGGCGCTCGATGTGGTGGATCCGGAGCCACTTCCGGCGCAGCATCCGCTATGGGAGCTGCCGAATGTCCGAATCACCCCGCACAACTCGGGTGACTTCATCGGCTGGCGCACCGAGATCGTCACCGCATTCACCGAGAACTTCGACAAATGGATCGCCGGACGTCCGCTGGACAACGTGGTCGACAAAAGGCTGGGGTACGTGCCCGGCTGAAGGAGCCCAGTCATGAGCTACCCCGACATGAATATCCCCACCGACCCGGCCGCCATGACGGCGGTCGAGCTGGTCTCGGCCTACGCGGCGGGCACACTGTCGCCCGTGGAGGCGACCGAGGCGATCCTGCGGGCCATCGCCGACCGGGACGGCGCGTTCAACGCCTTCTGCCTCGTCGATCGCGACCGCGCCCTGGTACAGGCGAAGGATTCCGAGGCGCGGTGGCATTCCGGCCATGCCCGCGGACTGCTCGACGGCGTGCCGATCTCGATCAAGGACGTCTTCCTGACCGAAGGGTGGCCCACTCGGCGCGGCTCCACCTCGATCGACCCGAGCGGGCCGTGGTCGGTGGACAGCCCCGTTGCGGCGCGGCTGCGCGAGGACGGGATGGTGTTTCTCGGCAAGACGACCACCCCCGAGATCGCGTGGAAGGCCGTGACCGACAGCCCGCTGACCGGCATCACCCGCAACCCGGCCGATCCGTCCACCACCGCGGGCGGGTCTTCCGGCGGTAGCGCCGCCGCCGTGGCGGCGGGCATGGGCCCGGTCTCGGTCGGCACAGACGGGGGAGGCAGCGTGCGAATTCCGGCGGCCTTCTGCGGCATCGTCGGGTTCAAGCCCACGTATGGCCGGATTCCGCTGTACCCGGCCAGCCCCTTCGGTCCGCTGGCGCACGCGGGACCGATGACTCGCACGGTCGAGGACGCGGCATTGCTGATGGACATCCTTTCGCTGCCCGATCCACGCGACCCGACGGCGCTGGCACCGACGCTCACCGCGTTCCGTGCCGAGATGCATCGCGAGGTGCAGGGTCTCCGCGTGGCGTACTCGGCGACGCTCGGCTACGCCCAGCTCGACTCCGAAGTCGCCACGATCGTTGACGCGGCGGTGGCCCGCCTTGCCGAGGCCGATCTGCTGGTCAGCGCGGCCGACCCAGGTTTCACCGATCCACGCGAGGCGTTCGAGTCGTTGTGGGCGGCGGGCGCGGCCACCATGCTGTCCGGCTTCCCGGAGGGAACACGCGGGCGGGTCGACCCCGGGCTGCGTGCGGTGTGGGAGCGCGGCGAAACCGTCGGCGCCGTCGATTATCTCGTCGCGCGCAACGTGGCGGCACAGATCGGCATCACGATGGGCACCTTCCACACCGACTACGACGTCCTGATCACGCCGACAGTGCCGATTCCCGCGTTCGAGGCAGGCCACGACGTGCCGCCCGGCAGCGGCCTGCAGAGCTGGCCGCAGTGGACGCCGTTCACCTACCCGTTCAATCTCACCCAGCAGCCCGCGATCAGCATCCCGGCGGGCACCACGCGCGCCGGCCTGCCGGTCGGATTGCAGATCGTCGGCCCGCGCCACTCGGACGATCTGGTGCTGGCCGTGGCCCGCTACGCCGAACACGTGCTGGCGTCCTGAACGCGACCAGCGGCCCCGGACTACTCCGGGGCCGCTGGATTTCGGACGTGGTCAGGCGCGGGCGAAGGCGAGCGTCTCGCCTTGTACTCCCTGCACCCACAAGGCATTGCAGGCCGCGGCGATCTCGGCGAGCCCGTCCTCGATGGTGGCGAAGACATTGCCGGGGACCCAGCCCATGTCACCATTGATCAGCAGGTTGTTGCGGCCGTAGAACAGGGCCAGGTCGGTGGCGCCGCGCTCGTGCTCGGCCGCCGAACCAGGGTCGTAGCCGTAGGCCGGGTTGCCGATCTCCCACGGCTCGAAGTCGAACAGGCACACGTCGCCGGGGATCGGGGTGACGGTCGGATTTTCCCGATGCGGCGCCGCGTCGATCCTCGGGACGAGGGTGTAGACCTCGTTGCGGGCGTACTTGGCGTGAAACGCGTCACCCTCCTGTGGCAGCGCGTCCCACACGGCCGCGCAGGTTTGCGGCGCCTCTGCGTCGAGCAGCCGTGCGCGACAGGACACTCCGGCTTTGGTGAGGCTGATGGTGATGTAGCGGGCCATGTGGTCCTGCTTCCTGGTTGGTGCTCGGCGGTCGAGCACAGCGGTCACGGAGCGGACGACCTGCGGCGGTCGCCGCGGGATGGTGTTACAGCTCGGCGAGGACCTCGGACCAGATCGCGAGCGCGTCCTCGATCTGAGTATCGGTCACGATCAGCGGCGGAATCATCCGCACTACGTTCATGTGTGCGCCGCAGGTCAGCAGCAGCAGTCCCTTGGCCACCGCCGCACGCTGGGCGGATGCCGCGGTGGCCGGATCGGGTTCGCCGGTGGCCGTGGTGAATTCGGCGCCCGCGAGTAGACCGAGTCCGCGCACGTCGCCGATCGCCTTGGTGGCGCGATCGCGGAGGCCGCGCAGCAGTTGCGTGCCCCGGGCGGCGGCGTTCTGCACCAGCCCTTCGGATTCGATGACGTCGAGCGTGGCGATCGCCGCCGCACACGCCACCGCGTTGCCGCCATAGGTCCCGCCCTGCGAGCCCGGCCACGCCCGCGCCATCAGTTCGCGCGACGCCGCGATGCCCGAGAGCGGAAACCCGCTGGCCAGTCCCTTGGCGATGGTGATCACGTCAGGGCGCACGCCGAAGTGCTGGTGGCCGAAGAACTTTCCGGTGCGCCCGAAGCCGGTCTGGATTTCGTCGAAGACCAACAGGATGCCGTGCCGGTCCGCGCGCTCGCGCAATCCGTGGAAGAACTCGGTGTTGCCCGGAATATAGCCGCCCTCGCCGAGCACTGGCTCGACAATGAACGCCGCTGTCTCCGCTGGAGAGGTGAGCGTGGCGAACAGGTAGTCGAGCTCACGCAGCGCGAAGGCGGTGGCCTCCTGCTCGCTCCAGCCGTAGCGGAACGCTGTGGGGAAGGGCGCGACGTGCACACCCGACATGAGCGGACTGAATCCCGCCGAGAATCGGGTACCGGAGGTGGTCATGGTCGCGGCGGCGACAGTGCGACCATGGAATCCGCCGTGGAAGACGACGACGTTCGGCCGCCCGGTGGCCTGCCGCACCAGCCGCAGCGCCGCCTCGACCGCTTCGCTGCCGGAGTTGGCGAAGAACAGCGCGTCCAGCCCGTCGGGAAGGACCGCGCCGAGCCGCTCGGTCAGCTCCAGCAGCGGCCGGTGCATGACGGTCGTGTACTGACCGTGAATCAGCGAGGCGACCTGCGCCTGCGCTGCCGCGACCACGTGCGGGTGGCAGTGGCCCGTGCTGGTAACGCCGATGCCCGCGGTGAAGTCCAGATATCTGCGGCCGTCGGTGCCGTAGAGATAGCACCCCGTGCCGTGGTCGACGGTCACCGGAGTGGCCTGTTTCAGGACGGGCGATAGCTCGGTCATGGTGATCCGCCTCCATGTGGTTGGACGTACATCCGAAGTTGTCTATTGTCGGATTGTCGACAATATGCATAACATGGCCGCACGGGTCGCAGCAATGGCCGGACGCTGCGCGGGACGAGAGGAGCCGCCGATGCTCACCGAGAGCACCCTCAGCGCGGGGGAACGCGCCGCGATCGACACCGTGCCGCGGGGTCTGTTCATCGACGGGCGGTGGCGGGAGACTGCCGGATCGCTGCCGGTCGTCGATCCATCGACTGGACAGCTGCTCTGCGAGGTGGCAGACGCCGACCCCGCGGACGGACTCGCGGCGCTGGACGCGGCGTGTGCGGCACAGGCGGATTGGGCCCGCACACCGCCGCGGGAGCGCAGCGACCTGCTCATGCGCGTGCACCGCGCGCTGCTGGCCGACGTCGACCGGCTCGGACTGATCGCGACCCTGGAGATGGGTAAGCCGCTGGCCGAGGCGCGTGGTGAGGTTGCCTATGCCGCGGAGTTCTTCCGTTGGTTCGCCGAGGAGGCTGTGCGCCTCGACGGCGGCTACCTGCCCGCGCCGACCGGGGGCTCACGGTTCCTGGTGACCAGGCAGCCGGTCGGCCCGAGCCTGCTCATCACGCCATGGAACTTCCCGATCGCCATGGGAGCGCGCAAAATCGCGCCCGCGCTCGCCGCCGGTTGTACCAGTGTGGTGAAACCCGCTGAGCAGACACCACTTTCGATGTTGGCGCTGGCCGAGGTGCTGTCCGAATCCGGGCTGCCCGCGGGGGTCGTCAATGTCGTTACGACCGTCGACCCTGCGGCGGTGATGACTCCGCTCATCCGCGACGGCCGTTCCCGCAAACTGTCGTTCACCGGCTCGACCGCGGTGGGCAAGCAGCTGCTCGCGCAGTGCGCGCAGACGGTCATGCGCACCTCGATGGAGCTCGGTGGCAACGCCCCCCTGCTGGTGTTCGACGACGCCGACCTCGATGAGGCGGTCGAGGGCGCGCTCGCGGCGAAGATGCGCAACATCGGTCAGGCCTGTACCGCCGCCAACCGCATCCTGGTCCAGCGCTCCGTCGCCGCCGATTTCGCCCGCCGCCTGGCGGACCGCATGGCGGCGCTGCCGATCGGCCGTGGCACCGAATCGGACGTGGTCGTCGGCCCGCTCATCGACGCCGACGCCGTGGCCAAAGTGCAGTATCTGGTCGGCGATGCCCGCGCTCGCGGAGCCACCGTGCTCACCGGCGGCACCGCGTTCGACGGGCCTGGCACCTTCTATCCCGCGACCGTGCTGGTCGACGTGCCCGACGACGCCGAGTTGTGCCACACCGAGATCTTCGGCCCGGTCGCCGCGATCGGTATCTTCGACACCGAGGACGAGGCGGTTACCCGCGCCAACGACACCCCGTACGGATTGGTGAGTTACGTGTTCACCGAGAACCTCCGGCGCGGACTGCGAGTGTGCGAAGCGTTGGAGACCGGCATGGTGGGACTCAACCAGGGCGTGGTGTCGAATCCGGCCGCGCCGTTCGGCGGCGTCAAGGAATCCGGGCTCGGCCGCGAGGGCGGCCTGACCGGGATCGACGAGTTTCTGGAGACCAAGTACATCGGGGTTCGACTGTGAAGGGAATACCAGTGAGCGAGCGTCAGCGAGTGAACCATAGGCACAGTGCGCATTCGCGCACGACGGAGCCGAGCGTCAGCGAGGCGCGGTCGTGAGTGGATACCGGATCGCCACCATCCCGGGCGACGGCATCGGCGTCGACGTCACCGCGGCGGCGGTGACCGTGCTCGACGCCGTGCTGCCCGGGCTGGAATGGACCGAATTCGACTGGTCCTGTGAGAACTACCTGCGCACTGGCGCGATGATGCCGGCCGACGGCGCGGAGCAGCTCGCGGGTTTCGACGCGATCTTGCTCGGCGCAGTCGGCTTTCCCGGTGTGCCCGACCATGTTTCGCTGTGGGGCCTGCTGATCCCGTTGCGCCGCGCCTTCGGTCAGTACGTCAACGTGCGTCCGGTGCGCCTGCTGCCCGGCACCCAGTCCGCGTTGCGCGACCGCACCGCCGCTGACCTGGACATCCTTATCGTGCGGGAGAACTCGGAGGGCGAGTACTCCCGCATCGGCGGCATCCACAACGAGGGCCGTTCCGACGAATTCGTGCTTCAGGAGTCGGTGTTCACCCGGGTCGGGTGCGAGCGGATCATCCGCTACGCCTTCGAACGGGCCACCGAACGGTCCGGGCGGCTGTGCTCGGCGACGAAATCGAACGGAATCATCCACTCGATGCCCTATTGGGACAGCGTATTCGAACGCATCGCGACCGAGTATCCACAGGTCACGACGCGCCAGATGCACATCGACGCGCTGGCTGCCGAATTGGTGCTGCACCCTGACCGGCTCGACGTGATCGTCGGCTCGAATCTGTTCGGCGACATCCTGTCCGACCTCGCTGCCGCCGTCACCGGCGGGCTGGGCCTTGCGCCTTCGGGCAATATCAATCCCGACCGCACCGCCCCGTCGATGTTCGAGGCCGTGCACGGCAGCGCACCCGACATCGCCGGGCAGGGCATCGCCGACCCGGTGGCCCAGATCCTGGCGGGCGCCATGCTGCTGGATCATCTCGGTGAGTCAGCGGCGGCCGCCGCGGTCGACCAAGCGGTATGCGAGGTACTGGCCGCGGGCGAGGCCAGGACTCCCGACCTCGGAGGCACCGCCACCACCTCCGATCTCGGCACGGCGATCGCGGACCGCGCCGCCGAACTGGCGCGTCGACCGGCCTCTGCCGAGCGGCACTGACCAGCCGCACCCACCCGAGACGTCCTCTCGTAGGGGGCTCTCGGTCTTGCTGCCGAACAGTCGACACTTGATCCGGCGGGTGGGACATGGTTGGGTTGCGCGCGAGAAAGCTCACCTCCATGTCCCGCTCGCCGCGGTGCTGGTCAGCTGGGGTGGGCCGCTTCCAGGGCAGCGACGGAGGGTGCCCGGGGAATGAACGCGGTGGTTGCCAGCGCCAGGAGCAGCAGGGCGGTACAGGCGTAGCTGGACATCGCCAGAGCGGTGCTCATCGCCTCCCACGAGGGCGGTCGACGGGTCCGCCGCCAGTGCCGGTATCGCCGAACCCGCGCTGTCGGTGATGCTTTCGCTCATCCGACCCGCTTCGGCAGTTCCGCCGAGACGATCGCGCAGGCCGGTGTCGAGCACGCTGAACAACAGCGTGGTGAGCGCGGCGATGCCGAGTGCGGAGCCCAACTCACGCGCGGTGCTCTGTATGCCCGCACCCTGTCCCGCGCGGTCGGCGGGGACGTCGGCCAGCACGACATTGGTTACTTGTGCGGTGGCGAGGCCGACGCCGATTCCGTAGAGGAAAAGGGCGAACGCGATCGCCCGGTCCACTGCGCCATTCGAATCTGCCGAGGGTGACCGGTTCAACGGTCCACAGCCAGCCGTGCGAACGGCCCTCGATCAGTCCGAATGCCAGCAGGCCGAGCAGGCGATGGGCGCGCCGTTGTCGCCCGCGCTGCTCGGTAAGCGCATCCCGCTGACCTCGGGCGCCATGACCGCCTTGCTGAACCGCCTCGAACGGGCGGGCTATGTGACGCGGACTCGGGAGCACACCGACCGGAGGGTTGTCACCCTGCGCAGCAGTGCTGGGATCAAGCAGAGCGCGGACAAGTACTTCAGTCCGCTCAACGCGCGGCAGTGCGCGATAATCGCCGAGTATTCGCCGGACGTGTTGCGGCAATTCGAGATGTTCCTGAGCCGGTTGCGGGCCACCCTCGACGACCGACTCGGCGCAGACCCGCCCGAGCGGTCAGGTGGTGAGCCAGATGGCCTCGGCGGCGGGGCGGCCAAGGTCGGTCGGTGACTCGGTGGCGCCGATACAGATCGCGATGGTTCCCGCGAAGTCGCGGCGCTCGACGACCGTGATGGAGGTGTCCAGGGCGATGCCGACGGAGTCGAAGTAGCGCAGCATGTCCGGGTCGGAGTCCGAGATCCGGGCGACCCGGCCGGACTCGCCCGCGTGGAAGTCGCTGAGCTGACGCGCGGGCGGAGTAGGTACCGCTCCGTCCACCGACGGGATCGGGTCGCCGTGCGGATCGCGATCGGGGTAGCCGAGTTTGGCGTCGATGCGGGCCATCAACAGTTCCGAGACCGCGTGCTCGAGCACCTCGGCCTCGTCGTGCACCTCGTCCCAGCGGTAGCCGAGCTCGTTGACCAGGAATGTTTCGAGCAGCCGGTGCCTGCGCACCATGGCCACGGCGGCGCGGCGCCCCGCCGGAGTGAGGGTGATCGCGCCGTAGCGGGCATGCTCCACCAGTCCCTGGTCGGCGAGCTTGCGCACCGCCTCGGAGACTGTCGACGCGGACACGCCGATCCGCTCGGCGAGCAACTTGGTCGAGACCTTTTCCTGCGACCATTCCTGCGCGGTCCAGATCACCTTCAGGTAGTCCTGGGCGACCGACGAGAGCGCGATCGTCGCGGTACCGCCGTGCGGTTCGCCTCGAACGGGGGCGTCGGCAAGCTCACGTCGCGTGGCGATATCTCGTTTACCAGGCACATACCCGAGCTTAGGCACAAGGGTGCCGATATACACATTCAGACACCTGAAGGCAGCGAACTCGCAATATGCGTGTTCATAGGGTCATATCTGCCGCCCGCGGCTTCTGGCGGCTCAGCCCTGTCCGGCGGAGGGATCCTGGCCGTGGTGCGACTGGGGCGACTACGTCCTGCGCGGATTGTCCCGATGTGCCTTGGTGCGCAAGCGATCCGCAGCCGAAGTCGGCCGCGATGCCGGTAACCCGGCGGCTGGTCCCGGACTTGGCGAGGCGATTCCGGCGCCGGCGACTCGTTCTACAGCTATCGTGGCCGCGGCCACAGCATCGATCGGCCGCGCGGACCAGGTGCGTCGCATGCCGTGTGCCCGGACGATTCGGCCGCACGCTGTGCGATCAGCGCTGAACGATCGGCATGAATCGATGTCATCAGGAGAGGACGCCATGAGCGATGATCCGGCCGCCGGAGAGGACACCGGTATCTACGATGTCGCCGTTGTCGGTGCGGGCATCGTCGGGCTTGCGGTCGCGCGCGAGATGCTGTCGCGGCGTCCGGCGGCGCGTTTGCTCGTGATCGACAAGGAGCGCGCTGTTGCGCGGCACCAGACCGGGCGCAATTCCGGTGTGGTTCACGGTGGGATCTACTACACTCCCGGATCGTTGAAGGCACGCCTGTGCGTCGAGGGCACGCGGTTGATGTACGACTACTGCGACGAGCACGCCATTCCGTACGAGCGATGCGGCAAGCTGATCGTGGCCGTCGCGGACCAGGAGCTCGCGGGACTCGACGAACTGGAGTCCCGAGGACACGCCAACGGCGTGCCGGGGCTGCGGCGGGTCGGTGCCGAGGAGATCCGCGACATCGAACCGGCGGCTCGCGGTGTGAGCGCACTGCACGCACCGGATACCGGCATCGTCGACTACGGTCTCGTCGCCCGGACGATCGAGCGCGAGTTACGGGACAAGGGAGTGCATTTCGCGCTGGGCTGCGAGATCACCCGGATGCGCCGGTCCGGCGTCCACACAGTGCTCGAGCACGCCGACGGCGAATTCCGCGCGGGTCGGGCGATCTGCTGCGCGGGTTTGTGGTCCGATCGGCTCGCGGTGTCGGCCGGGGCCGCACCGGATCCGCGTATCCTGCCGTTCCGCGGCGCGTACCTGTACTTGGCCGCCGATCAGGCGCCGGTGGTGCGGGGGATGGTGTATCCGGTCCCGGATCCGGCGTTGCCGTTCCTCGGTGTCCACATCACCAAGCACATCGACGGTCGGGTGTCGCTGGGGCCCACCGCCATGTTGGTCGGTTCGCGCGAAGGCCGAGGTGCGCTACAGGTGTCCGCGCGTGACCTGGCGAGCACACTCGCCTGGCCCGGGACGTGGAAGGTGGCGCAGCGGTTCTGGCGGGTCGGCCTCACCGAGATCCGCATGGCCTCGAGTCACCGCGCCTTCGTGCGGGCGTGCGCGAAATACGTGCCTGCCGTGGCCTCGATGCGGTTGGACGAAGAGACCGGAAGTGGCGTACGGGCGCAGGCAGTCACCCGAGACGGGACGCTCGTCGACGACTTCGTGCTGTCGCGGACCGCGGGCGTCGTCCATGTGCGCAACGCTCCGTCGCCGGCCGCGACGTCGGCGTTCGCGTTGGCGCGGGAACTGGCCGACCGTTTCGAGAAGCACTCCGTCACCGGCTGATCTTCCCCGCCGTTGCGCGAACCGTCAGCAACCAGGAGTGGTTGCGCACACCGACACTCCACGCCCAACATCGAAGCCCCTGCTCGTACGCCGAAACCCGGGCCTCGACCCCTAGGTCGATCGACGGGCCTCGGCAACGCCATCGAATCTTCGGCCGGTCAGCCGCGCGGTCGACGGGGCGCTCAGCTGCTCACCGGCGAGGTTGTAGAACGTCGCGGTGGCCGATCCCGTGAACCGGTCGCCGGTCACCTCGAGTTCGAAGGCGACGATCCCTTTACTCACTACGGCGGGATCGGCTCGATCGACGACGAACTCCAGGAATGCGCCGGAAACGAGGGCTCCATCGGAGCGCCACGTGCCCATGCCGTTGCTGTCGCTGGTGGCACGATTGCCGTGGTCAGGGTTCGACTGCAGCATGGTGCCGCCGGTGTGGAACTGCATCACATGGTGAGGGAACGGAGCGCCATCGGCGATGACCTCCCATGTTCCGAGAACGGGATGCTGATCGTTCATGCCTCCACCTCGCTGGCGCTCGGCTCCAGCATGACCGATAACTCGGCTGTGCTCATCGTTCGCTCGCTCACGCGGTGTCCTTGCATACAGTGGCCAACATTTCGATGCCGCGGTCGATGTCGTCTTGCGGCACGTTCGCGAAGCTCAGCCTCATCGTGTTGTGGTGGTCGCCTTCGCTGTCGGCGAAGAAGACGCTCCCGGGCAGGAAGGCGACGCCGTGCCGCAGGGCCCTGTCCAGAAGCGCGTCGGCGTCGAACTCTCGGGGGCCCTCGATCCACAAAAACATCCCGCCCTCGGGCGTGACCCACCGGAAGCCGTTCGGAAGGTGTCGCTGGACGGCGTCGACCAAAGTATCCAATTTGGCCGAGTACGTGCCGACGATGTGGGTAAGGTGCGCGGTTCCCGCCGCGCTACCCAGAAACTCCGCGGCTATCGCCTGACAGTACGTCGACGTTTGCATATCGATGCCCTGCTTCAGGGCGAGCACAGTGTTCAGCAGCTCGGGAGGCATGACGGTGATACCGATACGGATCGCGGGCGCAAGGGTTTTCGATAGCGACGTGATATAGACCGAGTTGTCCGGCGCGAAGGAATAGAGCGCAGGTGGTGACACCCCGCGGTAGCGCAGGTCGGTATATACGTCGTCCTCGACCGCCAGCGCGCCTCGACGGACAACGACATCGGCTACCTGTATTCGCCGCTCGGTCGACATCGTTCGTCCAGTAGGGTTTTGGAAGGTCGGCAGCAGGTACACGAAGGCGACGTCATATCGGGCCAGGGCCTCGTCCAGCGCTTCCGGCACGATTCCGAAATCGTCGGATGCCACCTCGACAACGGTCGCACCGTGGCTACGGAATAACTTGACGGCCGGCCCATAGGTCGGGGTTTCCACTAGAACCACGTCGTGGGGGTCGAGCAGCGCCAAACACACGTTGTGCAATGCTCCGGACCCGCCGGTAGAGATATGCAGTCTGTCGAGCGAGCACCGAATATAGCGTTGACTCAGAAGATTTCGAGCTTGATCGAGTAGTGGTGCGAATCCCCGGGTCATACCGTACTGGAGGACCGTGCTTCCATACCTGCCGATAACGTCCTGGGACAGTGCCGCGACGAGTTCGCCAGGCAACAGTGCGGGGTCCGGCGCGCCGACGGCGAACGAGACGACCTCGGGGCGCCGTGCGAGCGCCGCAAAGATGTCGTCGATCGGCCCGCTGGTCACCGCGGCAGCACCGCGGCTGCGTTTGCCGAGAACCATCCTATGAACCGATCGGATGACGTCGCCGCAGCCGGGCTACGACATCGGGCACGTCGACATCATGTTCCGGCGCCAACACGACGTCGTCGTTGAACAGGGGATCGGTTCGCATCTCCACCGCGACCAGGTCCTCGGCCTCGTCGAGGTTCACGGCCACGTGAACGACACCCTCAGGAATGTAGATGAACTCGCCTGGGCCATGAAAGTGGGGAGTCAATTCGGGCCCGATCAGCGTGACCGCCGTACCGCGCAGGCAGACGACGATGATCTCGGTGTGTGCGTGGTAATGCGCTTTCGACATCGCGCCGGGAGCCATGTTGACCATGCCCGCCGAGATGCCGGACGCACCACAGGTTTCTTTTGTGACACAAGGGGTCAGACGTTGCCGTTGCCGTCCGATTTTCTCCGCCGAATCGGATGGTCCGATCACACGGACTCGCTTGACTGCACTTTTCATGGGGATACTCCCGGATACTACTGGCGCCGACAGAGTCGGACGCTAGACCATTCCCATCGCTGGTGCGAGGTGAAAGTTCTGGTCGCGGAAATTTCCGCATGCGTTGGCTATTCGCGAATCGGCCCTCCTCGTTTCCCCGTTGGGCATCGAGAATTCCCACATCGGTTGTCTCGGCGGAGTAGTCGCGGGGCCGTCGGTGTCGGGAACTGCGACGTTGTGGCATAGCAGTCCACAACCCTTCCGGCAGACATGCGGTGTCCGCCTTCTCCCGGAGCCGAGCGAGTTCGGCGAACGCGGCTTCGCCGTCACCACGAGGTCCGCCCGTAATCGCGCGAACAACCGGCTCCGGTGTGCCGGCCCGATCTCTCTCCACAGCCCCTTCGTATCCGGCATGTCGGCGGATGCACTCTTCGTGCGGCCGTCGCTCGCGCGGCTGAACCTGGATCGACCACGGACCCACGACACCGGAATCGTCGCGCGACATCAGCATGCCGAATACT
Organism: Nocardia sp. NBC_00881; assembly: GCF_045207455.1. Lineage (NCBI taxonomy): Bacteria > Bacillati > Actinomycetota > Actinomycetes > Mycobacteriales > Nocardiaceae > Nocardia > Nocardia sp. NBC_00881. Next base: position 3,329,829 of record NZ_CP108798.1, on the reverse strand, counting down.
GTTCGCAACCTGATTTGCGTAGGCTGCGCACTGTGCAGAGATGGCGAAGTCTCGACGAAGTGCCCGCAGACTGGGGGCGCTGCGTCCTCACGATCGGTGTGTTCGACGGTGTGCACCGCGGTCACGCGCAGCTGATCAGCCGGGCCGTCAAATCCGCCGCCGCGCGTGGCGTCCCCGCGGTGCTGATGACCTTCGACCCGCACCCGATGGAAGTGGTCCGCCCTGGCTCGCACCCCGCGCAGCTGACCACCCTGACCCGCAGGGCCGAGCTGGCCGAGGAACTGGGCGTCGACGTGTTCTGTGTGATGCCCTTCACCCAGGATTTCATGAAGCTGCCTCCTGCCCGCTACGTGCACGATCTGCTGGTCGAGCGGCTACACGTGGTCGAGGTCGTGGTCGGTGACAACTTCACCTTCGGCAAGAAGGCCGCGGGCACGGTCGCGACCATGCGAGAACTCGGTCAGCGCTTCGGGTTCGAGGTCGATGGTGTCACGCTGCTCGGCGAACATGCGGTGACCTTCTCCTCCACCTACATCCGTGCCTGCGTCGACGCGGGCGATATGGCGGCAGCGGCCGAGGCGCTCGGCCGTCCGCATCGGGTCGAGGGCGTCGTGGTGCACGGCGACGGCCGCGGCCGTCAGCTCGGTTTCCCGACCGCGAACGTCGCTCCTCCGATGCACGCGGCGATCCCGGCCGACGGCGTGTACGCGGGCTGGTTCACCGTGCTCGGCCCCGGCCCCACCATCGGCACCGTCACCCCCGGCGAGCGGGCCATGGCCGCCATCTCGGTGGGTACCAACCCGACCTTCTCCGGCCGCGCCCGCACGGTCGAGGCGTACGTGCTCGACGGCGAGGCGGACCTCTACGGCCAGCACGTCGCGGTCGATTTCGTCGAGCACGTCCGCGGCCAGCGCAAGTTCGACTCGATCGACGAGCTCATCGAAACGATGGGCCGCGACGTGGAGACCGCACGCAAGATCCTGGCCGCCGTCGACGACCGCTGAGCGTCAGGAACTTCATGAAATCGAGCAGATCATCGTCGAGCTGCCTGGCGCGCGTGATGTATGACCCGCGCCCCGCGGTGGGGTACTTCTCGTAGATCCAGTTCGGGGGTGAGCTTCGCGGTGCGCCCGCTGGCCGGCACCGCCCGCGATTTCTGCGGGAACAGCCGGGTCCGGTAAGGTGGATCCTCGGGTTTGCTGCGGTCCGCGGCGGCGCCCGCACCGGGTCACCGGATCTCCGAGCGCGGAACTGAGAAATAGGAGTGGATGCCGCATGGCGCTGACCACCGAGCAGAAGTCGGCGATTCTCGCCGAGTACGGCCTGCACGAGAAGGACACCGGTTCGCCGGAGGCGCAGATCGCGCTGCTGTCCAAGCGGATCGCCGACATTACCGAGCACCTGAAGAAGCACAAGCACGACCACCACACCCGCCACGGTCTGATGGCGCTGATCGGTCGTCGCAAGCGGCTGTCGAAGTACCTGCAGGACAACGACATCCACCGCTACCGTTCGCTGATCGAGCGTCTCGGTCTGCGGCGGTAATTTTCGGCTGTATTCGTTCGGCCGCAGCGTGTTCGCGGCCCCTTGGAGTTCGCGTCCGAGCGGCCGACGCTGGCGACTTCGTCGCGGACGCGTCGGCCCCGCTCGGATGCGAGCGGGGCCGCGAACGGGGAATGCTCGGTCTCGCTTCGCTCACGAAAGCGAGGTCCGGTGCGGGTGAGTTTGTGGGTAACGCGTGGCGCCGAGTGTTCGCCGCTGTGTGGTGACTGGCCGCTGACGTGACCGCCGCTTGCGCCTTCGTCACAAATAGGTGACTGGTGGTAATCGACTGCTCGATACGTGGTGTGTCCGATGCGGTCGATAGCTCGGCCGACGGGGAGACGTACAATCGCCTCGTTGGCTACTCGTGTATCAGGGGTGGATTTGCCCCGTCGCACTACAACATGCACAGCCGTATGCACCCGCCGCGTGGCGTCGGTCTTCGGTAGTGGCCTTTCGGCAGCGAATTCGCGCCGTCGGGCTTCGATCGATGACCGCCTCCGCGTCGCCGTGTCCAAGGGGATTCGGCCGGGTGTGCGCGTCGCAGCCAGGAGGGTTGCCGCGCGCCCGTACCCGGTACGGCTGACGACAGCCGGATCGCGCCCACAACGCGCTCGAGCCGGCGAAGACGAGAGGTTGAGAGAAGAGAATGACCGAAACAACTGAACGCAAGACATCGGCCATCGAGGTCGAGCCCGGCGTATTCGAATCCGTCGCACTGATCGACAACGGCAGCTTCGGCACCCGCACCGTCCGGTTCGAGACCGGACGTCTGGCGCGGCAGGCCGCCGGTTCGGTCGTCGCCTACCTGGACGACGAGACCATGCTGCTGTCGGCTACCACCGCGGGCAAGCATCCCAAAGACCAGTTCGACTTCTTCCCGCTGACGGTCGATGTGGAGGAGCGGATGTACGCCGCGGGCCGCATCCCCGGTTCCTTCTTCCGCCGCGAAGGCCGTCCCTCCACCGACGCCATCCTGACCTGCCGCCTGATCGATCGTCCGCTGCGCCCGTCGTTCGTCGACGGCCTGCGCAACGAGATCCAGGTCGTGGTCACCGTGCTGAGCCTGGACCCGAACGACCTCTACGACGTGGTGGCGATCAACGCCGCGTCCGCGTCGACCCAGATCGCCGGTCTGCCGTTCTCCGGCCCGGTCGGCGGTGTACGTGTCGCGTTGATCGAGGGCGAATGGGTGGCGTTCCCGACCGTCGAGCAGCTCGAGGGCGCCGTGTTCGACATGGTGGTCGCGGGCCGCGTGGTCGAGTCCGGTGACGTCGCCATCATGATGGTCGAGGCCGAGGCCACCGACAAGGTGATCGAGCTGGTCGAGGGTGGTGCGCAGGCGCCGACCGAGGCCGTCGTCGCCCAGGGCCTCGAAGCCGCCAAGCCGTTCATCGCCCGCCTGTGTCGCGCGCAGCAGGACCTCGCCGAGCTGGCGTCGAAACCGACCGAAGAGTTCCCGCTGTTCCCGCCGTACGGCCAGGACGTGTACGAGGCCGTCGAAGGCACCGCCAAGCGGGAGCTGAGCGAGGCGCTGGGTATCGCGGGCAAGCAGGAACGCGAGGAGAAGATCGACGAGATCAAGCTCGCCGTGCTCGACCGGCTCGGCGACGACTTCGCCGGTCGCGAGAAGGAGCTGGGCGCCGCGTTCCGCTCCGTCACGAAAAAGTTGGTGCGTCAGCGCATCCTGTCCGACGGCTTCCGCATCGACGGCCGTGGGCTCGCCGACATCCGTGCGCTGTCCGCCGAGGTCGCGGTCGTACCGCGCGCCCACGGCTCGGCGCTGTTCGAGCGGGGCGAGACGCAGATCATGGGTGTCACCACCCTGGACATGGTGAAGATGGCCCAGCAGGTCGACTCGCTCGGCCCGGAGACCAGCAAGCGCTACATGCACCACTACAACTTCCCGCCGTTCTCCACCGGTGAGACCGGCCGAGTCGGTTCGCCCAAACGCCGCGAGATCGGTCACGGCGCGCTGGCCGAGCGTGCGCTGATCCCGGTGCTGCCCAGCCAGGAGGAGTTCCCGTACGCCATCCGGCAGGTCTCGGAGGCGCTGAGTTCCAACGGCTCCACCTCGATGGGCTCGGTGTGTGCCTCCACACTGTCGCTGCTGAACGCCGGTGTGCCGCTGAAGGCGCCGGTCGCCGGCATCGCGATGGGCCTGGTGTCGGATACCATCACCAACGACAAGGGTGAGGACGAGGTCCGCTACGTCGCGCTGACCGACATCCTCGGCGCCGAGGATGCCTTCGGTGACATGGACTTCAAGGTCGCGGGCACCCGCGAGTTCGTCACCGCGCTGCAGCTGGACACCAAGCTGGACGGCATCCCCTCGCAGGTGCTGGCGGGAGCGCTGAGCCAGGCGCACGACGCGCGCACCACCATCCTGGACGTGATGGCCGAGGCCATCACCACCCCGGACGAGATGAGCCCGTACGCGCCGCGCGTCACCGCGATCAAGATCCCGGTCGACAAGATCGGCGAGGTGATCGGCCCCAAGGGCAAGGTGATCAACCAGATCACCGAGGAAACCGGCGCCAATATCTCCATCGAGGATGATGGCACCGTCTTCGTCGGCGCGACCGACGGCCCGTCGGCGCAGGCCGCGATCGACGCGATCAACGCCATCGCCAACCCGCAGCTGCCGAAGGTCGGCGAGCGCTTCCTCGGCACGGTCGTCAAGACCACCGCCTTCGGTGCGTTCGTCTCGCTGCTGCCGGGCCGCGACGGTCTGGTGCACATCTCCAAGCTGGGCAACGGCAAACGTGTCGCCAAGGTCGAGGACGTGGTGAACGTCGGGGACAAGCTGCGCGTGGAGATCGCCGACATCGACAACCGGGGCAAGATCTCCCTGGTGCCGGTCGACGAGAACGCTGAAGAGCCAGCCGACGACGCGGCCGATGCGGGCGCGGCCGGGACCGAGTAGTACTTGTCTCTGTGACGAAGAAGAAGACGGCAACCCCTCTGCTCAACACCGGGCGGGGGGGTTCGTCACTGGAGCTGCGGGTGGAGAGCGACACCGGAGTGCGGCGTACCGTGCTGCCCGGCGGATTGCGCGTGGTCACCGAGTATCTGCCTGGGGTGCGCTCGGCCTCGATCGGCGTCTGGGTAGGGGTCGGTTCGCGCGACGAAGGCCCGACGGTCGCGGGCGCCGCGCATTTCCTGGAGCACCTGCTGTTCAAGGCGACGCCCACGCGGTCGGCGCTGGACATCGCCGAGGCGATGGACGCGGTCGGTGGTGAACTCAACGCGTTCACCGCCAAGGAGCAGACGTGCTACTACGCGCACGTGCTCGACGAGGACTTGCCCTTGGCTGTCGACATGGTGTCCGACGTGGTGCTGAATGGCCTGTGCCGGTCCGCGGACGTCGACGTCGAACGTCAGGTGGTGCTCGAGGAGATCGCCATGCGCGACGACGACCCAGAGGACTTGGTCGGCGACGCGTTCCTCACCGCGCTGTTCGGCGATCACCCGATCGGGCGCCCGGTGATCGGCTCCATCGAATCCATCGAATCCATGCGGGCCGCGCAGCTGCGGTCGTTCCACCTGCGGCGCTACCGGCCGGACCGGATGGTGGTCGCGGTCGCGGGCAATGTCGAGCACGACCACACGGTGGAGTTGGTGCACCGTGCTTTCGAGAATCGGCTCGACCTTTCGGCGACGCCCGCGCCACGGCGGGAGGGACGGTTCCGCCCGCACGGCGCGCCGCAGCTGCACTGGAGCCACCGCGACAGCGAGCAGGCGCACCTGGCCTTCGGTGTGCGCGCCTTCGGACGGCACGAGGGGGACCGGCGCTGGCCGTTGTCGGTGCTCAACGCGGTAGTCGGTGGGGGGCTGAGTTCCCGTCTGTTCCAACGCATCCGGGAAGAACGCGGACTTGCCTACTCGGTGTATTCGAGCGTCGACACGTTCGCCGATACCGGTGCGTTCTCGGTCTACATCGGCTGCCAGCCGGAGAACCTCGGCCAGGTGGCGACGCTGGCGCGTGATGTGCTGGAGGAGGTGGCGGCCAACGGTATCAGCGACGCCGAGTGCGCGCGAGCCAAGGGCTCGCTGCGCGGCGGTCTCGTGCTCGGCCTGGAGGACTCCGCCTCACGGATGAATCGGCTCGGGCGCAGCGAACTCAGCTACGGCAACCATCGCAGCGTCTCCGAAACCCTTTCGCGCATCGACGCCGTCACGACCGAAGAAGTGTCCGCCATCGCGCGCACGCTGCTGGCCCGGCCCTTCGCCGCGTCGGTCGCGGGGCCGTACAAGCGCATTCGCGATCTGCCCGCGACCGTTCGGCGGCTGGTGCCCAGCTGATCCCGGTACTGCCGCGGTGTGATCACGTCGCTTGATCCCGGATCTTCGTGTCCGGCTTGGTGGAGAATTCGTCGCTGCGATACGGTTTCGGCCGACCGGGGGCCGGCATCCGCGTCGGTGTAGTGCTGAACTCGGTTGTCCAGGTACCGTTCCGGCAATCTGTGGCTAGGAGTCGAGATGAATCGAACGAACCGTGCCCTTCGCTCGCTGTGCGCGGGGTCGATGCCGATCCTCATGCTGTCCGCGTGCGGCGGTGCGAACGGGGGCACCACCGGCGGGCCGACTTCCGCCGCGCTGCGCGACGAAGCCTCGAAGATGGCGGCCGCGCTGGCGAGCCACGATTACGCGGCCGCCTATCAGTTCCGCTCCGCCCGCTGCAAGCTCACGCTGAACGAGGACGACTACGCGGCGTCCATGGCGCAGCTCTACGACGGCAGGGACCTGAACAACAAGCCGTCGGAGGTCAGCGTCACCACGTCGGGATCGACGGGGACAGTCACGATCAAGAACTTCGACGCCCGCTCCGGTGAGGACGATCCGAAGCCGCGGACCTGGACGTTCATCGACGGGCAGTGGCGGTTCGACAGCTGCTGAGCGCGGTTCCGCGGCGAAGGCGACCGTATCACTCGCGCTGGGCCCGATTGGCGGCATCGATGATCGTGCGAATCAGCCCGGGCAGGGCGGATTCGAGGTCCTCGGTGCGTAGGCGCTGACAGGTCTGGCCGTCGATGACCAGGCGCTCGATGACACCGGCCTCGCGCAGGATCTTGAAGTGGTGGGTGGCGGTCGATTTGTTGATCACCTCATAGAGCGCTCCGCAGCGGACGGCCGTTCCCGCGTTGCTGAGCCGCCGTACCATCTCCAGACGCACCGGATCCTGGAGCGCGCCGAGCACCGTGGGTAGCGAGGCCACCGGCGGCGCGCCGGGTGCTGCCTCGTCAGTGTTCGCCATGATCCAGCTCACTCCCAGGTTTGATGACCATCGTACTGGATGTATGGTCGATTGCGGTTCGACCGTTATCAAACTTACCTGATCGGAGTTTCGATGGCAGCGACAATGACGGTGGCCGCCGCCGACGAGCAGACCGCGCAACGTTGGGCTTACTCCTTGGTGCTGGCCGCGACCGGTGTGGCACTCGGCGTATCGGGCGTGCCCGCGCCGCTGTATGGCATCTACGAGAAGCAGTGGCACCTCTCGCCGCTCACGACGACCATCGTGTTCGCCGTCTACGCGGTCGCCGCGCTGGGCGCGGTGCTCGTCTCCGGACGCCTTTCCGACGTGGTCGGTCGAAAGCCGGTGCTGCTCGGCGCTTTCGCCACCATGGTGGCGGGGCTGGTGGTATTCATGCTGGCCGACAGCGTCTTGCTGCTGCTGCTCGCGCGTGCGCTGCACGGCGTCGCGGTCGGCTCCACCGTGGTCGCGGGCGCCGCCGCGCTGCTGGATCTGCGCCCGCATCGCGGCGCGCGGTCCGGGCAGCTCAGCGGCGTCGCGTTCAACGTGGGCATGGCCGTGGCGATTCTGGGCTCGGCGCTGCTCGCGCAGTACGCTCCACATCCGCTGCGCACGCCCTACATCGTGATCACCGTCGTCTGCCTGGCGATCGGCGTCGGCGTGCTCGCCCTGCGCGAACCGCACTCGGCGCGGGTGGCCGTTCGTATCCGGATTGCGAAACCGGCGGTGCCGCAGGAGATTCGCGGCGACTTCTGGTTCTCGGCGGTCGGGGTAATGGCCGCCTGGTCGGTGCTCGGTGTGCTGCTGTCGTTGTACCCCTCGCTGGCTACCCAGCAGACCGGCATCCACAACCTGGTCTTCGGCGGAGCCGTGGTCGCCTCGACCGCGCTCTCCGCCGCCACCGCTCAGCTGTTCGCGACCGGGGTGCCCGCACGCTGGGCCGCGATCATCGGCGACACCGGCATGGCGCTGGCGCTGCTGCTGACGGTGCCGGCGCTGGCCACACACAACTGGATCGTGGTCCTCGGCGCGGGTGTCGCGCTCGGAGGGCCCTTCGGACTCGGTTTCGGCGGTTCGCTACGCCACTTGTCGGAAGTTGTGCCACAACACAAGCGGGGCGAAACGATGTCGGCGTACTACCTCCTGGCCTACTCGGCCATGGCGTTGCCCACCATCCTGGCCGGCTGGGCGGCCACGACCTGGGGCCTGAGCACTGTCTTCCCGTGGTTCATCGGTATCGTAGCCCTAGCCTGCCTGTTCGCGGCCGGGCTCGGCGTGCGCCGCAACCGAGCGGCGGCCCGGTAGACGGCATGAGCGGCGATTGGCATTTGCCCCCGGGTGTCCGCTAATGTTTTGTGTCGCACCCCGGACAAAACCGCGATGCGAATGCGGATGTAGCGCAGCTGGTAGCGCATCACCTTGCCAAGGTGAGGGTCGCGGGTTCGAATCCCGTCATCCGCTCCACGAAGAGACCTGGTCAGAGCTGCTGAATTGGCATCCAGCGTGTCAGCGGACTTGGCGGCGCCCTAGTCTCTGCCATCGGCCCGACGGTTCTGGCCGATCAAGTCAGTCAGCGGTCGCGGAGGGATTCGATTGCTGTGCGGAGTTTGGTGGTGGCCTCGCTGGCGACGGGCTCGAGTGCGGGCTCGTTGGTGACCTGGACCATCAGTTCGGGATTCATCGCTTCGATGATGATGGTGTTGTCGGTCGCGGTGTCGCGCCGGACGATCACATTGCAGGGCAGCAGCAGCCCGATCTGACGGTTCACGCCGACCGCGCGGTGGGCCAATGATGGGTCGCAGGCGCCGAGGATGCGATAGTCCTCCATGTCCGCGCCGAGTTTGGTCTTCAACGTCGATTTCATGTCGATGTCGGTGAGCACGCCGAATCCCTGGTCGGACAGTGCTGCACGGGTTCGTTCGACGGCGTCGTCGAAGCTGGTGTGGAGTGTGGTCGATAGGGCCAGGTTCATGGTGCGGTCTGCTTTCTGTTGGTTCGGTGGTGTGGCGTGACGTCATGCTCGTGGCCGGACCGCGACGGCTTGGCCGCCTGCTGTGGTGACGTCCATGACCGCGGATTCGGCCTCGGCGGTGTTGGCCGTGTAGGCGATGACGACCGCCATGCCGTCGGCGGCCAGCCGCTCGGCGCTGCGGCGTCCGATGCCCCGCGATCCGCCGGTCACAATGGCTACACGGGTGCTCATGGTCTCGGTCCCTTCGGAAATGGGTTTTCCGGTTGGACGCCATTCCGCTTGCGACAGGCCGGAGCCGGAGAGGTCGCCATGCTCGCCGGGATATCCACCGACTGCTACATCGAAACCGAACGGACTTCTGTTGTAGCCATCGAGCTGACACTGATCGAACGCTCGTTGTGACTGCAAGAGCGGTATCGGCGGTGACGTCGAGGCTCGAGTTGGCAGGGGCCGGGCGGGTGAGCCGTCCCGCCGTTTGAATGCGGCTTCGTGGGTATCCGTTCTGTTGAGTCTCGAGCGAGAGGAGATGAGCACGATGATGATGTTGGATCAGATGATGGCGATGGCACGTGACTGGTTGAATCGAATGTTTCCCGGCATGCCGATGATGATGTGATCATCCACCGCGGAACGTCTGCGGCGCGGCTGCGCTGATTCCGAGCCTGATCGAGGCGAGCGGTTCGGTGGGCTTTTCGAATCTCGACCCGAGGCTGGGCCGCAGGTGTAGTACGGCTTTCACCGTATCCCGCCGGGAGTACAGCGGAACTCCTGCCCGTAGTCGAGTCTGAAGGGAGACCGAATGCAGGCCGACTTGCAGCACGCGAAACGTCCGGTCAGCGCGGCGCTGGCGGGTCCCTACGGGCACCCGTTCCATCCGATCATGGTCACCGTGCCGATTGGTGCGTGGGTGTCCAGCCTGGTATTCGATATCGCCAGCCGCTTCGTCGATGACCCGGATTTCCTGGCGAAGGGCTCGCTCTGGCTGATCGGCCTCGGCGTCGTGGGCGCCTTGGCCGCCGCGACCGTCGGGTTCCTGGATTTGCTCGCTATCCCGACCGGGACCGCAACGTATCGCACCGCCCTGGTGCACATGACCCTGAATCTCGCTGTCACCCTCGCCTATGTCGTGAATTTCCTGTGGCGCCGCGTCGGCAATGGTCCGACGGGTCCGGTCCCGATAGGGCCGATCGCGTTGTCCATAACCTGCCTCGCAGTGCTGGTGATATCCGGATATCTCGGTGGAAAGCTTGCCTACCACTACGGCGTCCGCGTTGCCGACGAACGGACGCAGGCCGAGGGCTACCGAAAAACATCGGAGGAGCATTGATCATGGATATCGCCGCTCTCGTCACCTGGGTGCTGACCGCGTCGGGTGGCGCTTTCCTGTTGGGTACCTGGATCGCCAAGGGTGGCCTGCGGAGAAAAGACGCCAGTCATTTCCCACCCGCACTGATCTTCGGCCACTTCGCATTGGCCGCGATCGGGCTGATCATTTGGATCGTCTATCTCCCCACCGACAACCGCACGCTCGCCTGGATCGCATTCGCGTTGCTGGTTCCCGTCGCCCTGCTGGGCTTTCTCATGCTGGCCCGGTGGTTGCCGACCTATCAAAATCGCACCACGAACGACATTGTCGGCAGCGAACGGCCCGAACAACATTTCCCAGTGGCCGTCGTCGTCGGCCATGGACTCCTTGCCGTCATCACAGTCCTACTCGTCCTTCTGGCCTCGGCGGGTGTCGGCAGCTGAGCGCAGTCACCCTTGCCGGGCGCGCCGCCACGGTGCCGGTCTCGGTGTCGTCGTGACACCACTTCTGCTCCTCGGCAGCTACCCATGCAGTCGCTGCGAGACCTCGGTGGCCCAATAGGTGATGACGATCCGCGCACCCGCCCGGCGGATCGCGGTCGAACTCTCCTCGATGGCCCGCTCCCGTTGTAGCGTCCCCTGCTGCGCAGCGGCCTCGATCGCGGCGTACTCGCCCGACATCTGATAGGCCGCTACCGGCACATCCACCGTGTCGGCTACGCTGCGCACCACGTCGAGGTAGAGTCCGGACGGTTTGACCATGGCCAGATCGGCGCCTTCCTCGATGTCCAGCCACACCTCGCGCAGCGCCTCGCTGAGGTTGGCCGGGTCCTGTTGATGGGTGGCTCTGGTGCCGACCAACCAGGATTCGACGGCTGTGCGGAAGGGTGGAGTGCGCCATGAACGTTTCGCGCTGATCACTGCTTCTGCGATTACCGTCTCCCTGCCGCAGTGCCGGTCCGATGTGATATGAACTCGACGTCGAAATCAGGTTTTGTGTCCTTGTCAGGCGCGAACACGCCCTACCGGGTCGAGGGTGTGGAAGGAATGACATGCCTGAACCTGAACCGTCCGTGGTCTCGACACAACAGGAGAGAAGAGTTATGAGCACAGCAATAACCCGCACCGCCATCGTCACCGGCGCCGCCCGCGGCATCGGTGCCGCGTCCGCCCGGCGTTTGGCGAGGGACGGATTCGCCGTCGGCGTCGTGGATCTGGACGAATCGACATGCGAATACATTGTGGGCGAGATCGAATCGGCCGGTGGAAAGGCGATCGCGGTCGGTGCCGACGTCTCCGACGAACAGGCCGTGACGACCGCTGTGGAGCGGATCGCCACCGAACTGGGCGCACCGACTGTACTGGTGAACAACGCCGGCATCCTCCGGGACAACCTGCTGTTCAAGATGACAGTCGCCGACTGGGACTCCGTCATGAACGTGCATCTGCGGGGTTCATTTCTGATGAGCCGTGCCGCGCAGAAGTACATGACAGAGGCCAAGTGGGGGCGGATCGTCAACCTGTCCAGTACTTCGGCGCTCGGCAACCGCGGCCAGGCAAACTATGCCGCGGCCAAGGCGGGCCTACAGGGGTTCACCAAAACGCTCGCGATCGAGCTGGGCAAGTTCGGGGTGACTGTGAACGCGATCGCGCCCGGATTCATCGAGACCGATATGACCGCCGCGACTGCCGAACGGATGGGTGTGCCGTTCGAGGAGTTCCGCGATGCTCTGGTGGCGCAGATTCCGGTGGGCCGCTCCGGCAAACCGGAGGACGTCGCGAACGCCGTGTCGTTCTTCGTCAGCGAGGACGCCGGGTTCGTCTCCGGGCAGGTGCTCTATGTCGCCGGTGGGCCGACGAACTGAGGAAGGGCCGAAACATGAGAGTGTTCCACGGAATTGCTGAACTCGAGCAGGCCATCGACACCCATCTCGGCTACAGCGACTGGTACACGGTGACTCAGCGGCAGGTCGATCTGTTCGCCGAGGCCACCGGTGACCGTCAGTGGATCCACGTGGACCCGGTGCGGGCCGCTCGGGGCCCGTTCGGCACCACCATCGCGCATGGCTATCTGACACTGTCGCTGCTGCCACTACTGGTGTCGCAGGTCTATCGAGTCGACGGTCTGAAGATGGGGATCAACTACGGCTGCAACAAGGTTCGATTCCCTTCTCCGGTACCGGTGGGCAGCCGGGTGCGGGCCGGTGTCGAGTTGGTGGAGCTGAAACAGACCAGCGCAGGGGCTCAGGTGACAGCTCGGGTAACCATCGAACGTGACGGTGGCGAGAAACCGGCCTGTGTCGCGGAGGCACTGTCGGTGCTGGTGCCCTGATCGCGTCAGAGACCGGCCTCGGTCGCGACGCGGTCGGCGGTGTCGATGAGGCCTTCGACGAGTTCGCGGGTCGGGGTGCCCGCGGCAGCGCGATTGCGGGGATCGTCGAGGGTGCGACGGAATACGCCCTCGGCGATGATCGCCAGCTTCCACAGCCCGAGCGCATGCCAGAAACCCAACGCTCGCCGATCGCGCCCGGTGACCGCGAGATACTCCTCGATCAGCTCCTCGCGGACGGGGAAGCCGGGCAGGGTACAGATCTCCAGGCCTGCGATGGTCGGTTCGCCGACGGTTGGCCAGTAGGCCAGGAGACTGCCGATGTCGGCAAGCGGATCGCCGAGTGTGCATAGTTCCCAGTCGAGCACCGCCGCGATTTCACCAGTGGGCGCGACGATGACGTTGCGCAGGTTGAAATCGCCGTGCACAAGGGTGAGTTCTTGTTGTTCGGGAACGGCGGCCAGCAGGCGTTCGGTGAGCCGGTCCAGCGGTGGCAGCTGGCGGGTCTTGGACCTTTCCCACTGATCGGACCAGCGCTTCAGCTGACGCCCGGCGTACGGCTTGTGGCTGGCCAGGTCGATCAGGCCCGTGGCCGCCAGGTCGACGGCGTGGATGCGGGCCAGCGTGCGCACCAAGGCGATGGCGGTCTTGCGACGCTGCTCGGCGGTCAGCTGGACGGCGCTGTCCATCCGATCGACCACCAAGCCGTCGACGTACTCCATCAATACCAATGCTGTGTCACCCTCGTGCCGCACATCGTGGATCCGGGGGACGGGGACGTCGGTGGGTTCCAGTGCGGACACGATCCGCGCCTCGCGAGCTACATCGTGCGCGGACGCCAGCAGGTGCCCCAAGGGTGGACGGCGCAGGATCCAGCGTCGGCCGTCGGCATCGGTGAGCAGAAAGGTCAGGTTGGACTGTCCGATACCGATCCGGACAGCCTGAACCGGCGTGGTGCAGGCTATGTCCAGCATCGACAACCACGCGGTGATTTCCGCATCGTCGATGTCGAAGGTCGACGAATCCTCGGTGGGACGAATGAGTGCCGTCCCGCTGTCGTGTTGCATTTCCTACTCCCGCTGAAGGTGCCCTGTTATGAGCCGAAGGCGGCCGGTGTGTCCACCTTCGCGCGGACCTTTCCCAGCTCGGCCCGAGCGATGGAACGTTTGTGCACCTCGTCGGGCCCGTCGGCGAGACGTAGCGTGCGCAGGTGCGCGTACATGCTGGCCAAGGGGAAATCGTTGGTGACGCCGCCGCCGCCGTGCACCTGGATGGCGCGGTCGATGATCTGCAGGGCCATGGTGGGCGCCGCCACCTTGATCGCGGCGATCTCGACTCGCGCCGCCTTGTTGCCGACAGTGTCCATCATCCATGCGGCCTTCAGCGTCAGCAGCCGGGTCTGCTCGATCGCGATGCGGGCCTCTGCGATCCAGTCCTGGATGTTGGCGCGCTCACTCAACTTCTGTCCGAACGTGTTGCGTGATTCGGCACGCGCGCACATCAATTCCAGGGCGCGTTCGGCCATGCCGATAGCGCGCATGCAGTGGTGGATGCGACCGGGGCCCAGCCGGGCCTGGCTGATGGCGAAGCCTTCGCCCTCGCCCTTCAGCACATCGGTCGCGGGTACGCGCACGTCGGCGAAGACGATCTCCGCGTGGCCCTCGCGATCCGCATACCCGAACACAGGAAGGTTGCGGACGACGGTGACACCCGGAGCGTCGATGGGCACGACCATCATCGACTGCTGGCGATGCTTCGGGCCGTCCGGATCGGTCTTGCCCATGACGATGAGCACCTTGCAGTTCTGGTGCATCGCGTTGGACGCGAACCACTTTCGGCCGTTGAGCACATAGTGGTCGCCGTCGCGTTCCATGCGCAGTTCGATGTTGGTGGCGTCCGAGCTGGCCACTGCCGGTTCGGTCATCGCGAAAGCCGAGCGTATGGTGCCGGCCAGCAGCGGCTCGAGCCAGCGCTCTTTGTGCTCCTGCGAGCCGAAGAGAGTGAACACCTCCATATTGCCGGTGTCGGGAGCGTTGCAGTTACATGCCTCTGGGGCAAGGTTGGGGCTGCGACCCATGATCTCCGCCAGCGGAGCGTATTCCAGATTGCTCAGTCCCGGCCCCCATTCCGGGTGCGGGTGGAAGAGGTTCCACAGACCGCGGCGGCGTGCCTCGACCTTGAGATCCTCGAGAATCCGCGGATGGTGATGCGGATTGCCGGACGCGGCCATCTGCTCCTCGTAGACCGATTCGGCTGGGTACACGCGCTCGGCCATGAAGGCGAGCAGCTCCCGCTGATACTGCTGGGAGCGTTCGGACGAGGTGAACGGATCCATGGGACCTCCGATGGGTCGGGGCGCGGGCGTGCCGCTCGCTGTGAGCGACGGCGCGGCGTTGTGTAGTTACTGGGATGGCCGGTCGAGCCGGCCAACTCTGACGCCGGCGTTCTCGGGCCGCATCGGGAATGCTTGATTCCGGGTGCACCGGGCACTGCCGCCTCGCTGGTCATGGGCCATCGCTTCCACTGCGTAGCCAGGTCGAGCGTATTCGAATTTGACGTCATATTCAACTAAGGTAGGTGTGGCAGGTTGGCGAGACGCTGTGGGCCGGTGCGAAATCTCGGTGCACTGGAGATGCTTTTCGGACTTCCGGCTCTCCCTTACTCGACAGTCTCGGCGATGCCTCCGAGCCGTCGGGTAATGCGAGTCGAATCCCCTGGCTGTACGGCTCCTGGCCGAGCAGTAGAGTGCGTTCTCCGTCCGGCGCTGTCCCGTGGGGTAGCTCGCCAGCGCTGTTACGATCCCCGAAATGAGCATCTGATCCGACGACATGGAGTGAGACGTTGAGCGCCCAGGACGTTGCCGAGGGGGACCCCGGCCGCGGGGCTCCGCGCAGCAAACGCGGGATGCGGACCCGTAGCGCTTTGGTGGCAGCGGCTCGGGAGGTGTTCGAGCGGGAGGGGTACCTGGATGCCCGGATCAGTGACATCTCCAAAGCCGCCGGGGTGGCATCGGGGTCCTTCTACACCTATTTCGACAGCAAGGACGAGATCTTCGCCGCCGTCGTCGAACAGGTGCGCGAGGAAATGCTGCACCCGCATGTGCGGCAGCGGACGGGAATCGAAGACCCACGGCAGTTGATCGCCGCGGCCAATCGCGAATACCTGCTGTCCTATCGCCGCAACGCACGCCTCATGGCTCTGCTGGAACAGGTGTCGCAGATCGACGACAAATTTCAGGCGATGCGGTACGAGCGCGCGATGGCGTTCGGTGAGCGCAATACCGCGATGATCCGCGAGCTGCAGGAACGTGGCGAGGTCGATCCGGAGCTCGATCCATGGGTAACCGCGCTCGCACTGTCGAACATGGTCAGCCGGATGGCGTACACGGTGTTCGTACAGCGGGAGAAGATCACTTTCGAGCAACTGGTCGACACCCTGAATCGACTCTGGTGGAATGCCCTTCGACTGGACCCGGTCAGCTGATCGCTCGACACCTGGGGTCGACCTCCTCCTCCGAGGCGCCGAGGCCAGGGAGACCGATCCCGCGGACTGCCGAGCCTGGTCAGGGCGTGCGCACTGCCTGCGGTTCCAGCCCGCTCCGCAGCGCCGTCATGCCCGCCGCGGCTTGGACGACGAACATTGCCAGCAGCGACCATAGGATCGGACTCCAGTCGTCGGTGCGGACGTGCAGCGCGCTGAGCGTAGCGACTCCCGCTTCGAGCTCTACCTGAGTGAGAAGACCGTCGAGGCTCACCTGACGCGCCTGTACACCAAGCTCGGCGTCTCCTCGCGGGCGGAACTCGCCGCCCTCGCGGCCAGCGATCGGATCAGCCAGGTACGTGACCCGCGCGAGCCGATTGCGCGCGTTGTTCGCACTTTTTGTTTCATCTCCCACTCCGCGCGGTCCGATGCCGGGACGGCACGCTATGACGGTCGTTGGCGGCACTTTGCGCGCCAAAATCCGTTGTTCGGGTCCACGGCGGGCCCGTAACGTCGCTTCGGTTTGCCCATCGATCAACCGAAGGAGATTCGTTATGCACGCCGTCACCGAACGCGATATCAGGTCGTCGTTCGTCAACTGTTCGAAAGGCGAGGCCAAGCGATTACCCGTGCCCCGCGACCTGGACGACCGACCGTGGGACGATCTGGACTTCCTCGGCTGGGGCGACCCGTCCTTGCCCGGGCGGTGCTATCTGGTTGTCCCACAGGACGATCGGTTCGTCGGTGTCGCGCTGCGCTACGCGACCGGTGGCTCCGGTCGGGCGCAGATGTGCACGATCTGCCTGACCACGCACACCGGCGGCGTCTCGCTGATGACCGCGCACAAGGCGGGCGAATCCGGGCGAAAAGGCAACTCGGTCGGCACCTACATGTGCACTGACCTCGCCTGTTCGCTGTACGCGCGGAACAAGAAGAGGCCCGCGCTCGGCAGCCGGTATCGCGAAGATCTCACGCCCGAGGAGAAGGTGGAGCGGGTGCGCGACAACATGAGCGCGTTCCTGGCAAAGCTCTATACCTGATCCCGAACGCGACAACGACCCAGCACGCAGCCGCCGGGCTGCGCACCCGAACGGAGGTAGATGCCATGCGCCGACACTCGAGGACCGACTTGCCGAGGCGCCCCGAGTCCAGCGACACCGCAATAGGACTCGGGGTTGGTCGGTACTTCCCTGATCCCGGCCGGGTCATCATGGGTAGCACAGTTAGCCGGTGGACATGTCGGTTTCGTGCAGGGTCCGCCATCGGAATCGCCGCTCCGCGGCATCGATGACCAAGACCGCGGTCGTCCGCCGATCGGATCGACGGCCCGCGTGGCGGTGGCGTTCCAGGAACCGGACCACCGTGAAATCGGCTGTGTCGAGCAATACTTCGAACTCGGCAATCTCGATCCTCAGGCCGGGACTGCTGTTTCGGGCGGTTCGCAGGGCCGCGAGCAAATCTGCCTTGGCAAGCACGGCGCCCGAGGTGGTGACCATGGAGAACTCTGTGTGCTGCGTCGCGGCGAATTGTTCCAAAACCTCTGGTGACGCTTCCGAACCCAGCCAGGTGGCCAATAGCGCATGTACGGACTCGACGTCGGTCAGCGGATCGAGTGTGTTCTCCTTACCCATGCCCGAAACCATACGATTGTTGCCGAACGGCTAGGGGCAGCGGATGGGGGAGTCCGGTCGCCGGCAATCAGGCGCAGCGGCCAAATCCACGCATCGCGGCTGTAATACACGCGGCCGCGTGCTCCCAACCCGCCGGAAGCGGATGCCGAACGAGGGGGCGGCGCCAGCGGACGCCGCCCCTCGTCGTTACGTCGGCCAGCCGCCGTACGGAACGGTGATCAATTCCAGGAAATGACCGCTTGGGTCGAGGAAGTAGACGCCGCGACCGCCGTCGTTGTGGTTGATCTCGCCGACCCCTTGTTGGCGGGGATCGGCCCAATGCTCCAGCCCGTAGCGCTGGATCTTGGCGTAGGCCGTGTCGAACTCGGTCTCGGAGATCAGGAATGCGTAATGCTGGGGTTGGATTTCGGTGACGTGTGGCGGCACGTTCGCGAAGTCGAGTGTGACGCCGTTATCCAGGGGAACCGGAATGAACGGCCCCCAGGGTGTTCCGATTTCCAATCCCAGGATGTCCCCCCAGAATTCGGCGGACACCCGATTGTCGTGGCAACCGACAATGGTGTGATTGAACTGTACAGACAGTGGAATTTCTCCTCTGATCGTGACGGTCCCGACCCCGGGCTCGGTACAAGGCGGCCAACGGGAGCACCGTCACGATCGAAGAAAATAGCACCGTCATCATGGAGAGCGCCAGTGCCCATCCGGCCGACCCGGCCGGCGTCGAGGTTGCCTGCGCCGGTCACCTGTCCATCAGCATGCCAACACGCAGCGGCGACCCCAGATCTGGCGGTTGCCCGCCGCATGCGGCCACATCGGCCCCACTCCCGCTTCCGAGCGGAGCGAGACCAAGCATTCGCCGCGAACACGCCGCGCCCGCGCGGCCAAAAACACAGCTGTAAAAATGCACTATGAAGATTCGTGGGGCGGTCCTGGAGCGGATCGCGGCGCCGGTGCCGTTCGCCGAGTCGGAGCCGATCACCGTATGCGAGCTGGAACTGGGCGAACCAGGGCCGGGTGAGCTGCTGGTTCGGATCGAAGCGGCGGGGCTGTGCCACTCGGATCTGTCCGTGGTGGACGGCAACCGAGTGCGGCCGGTGCCGATGCTGCTCGGACACGAGGCTGCCGGGCTGGTCGAGGCAATAGGACCTGGTGACAGCGATATCGAGGTCGGCCAGCGCGTCGTGATGACCTTCCTGCCGCGCTGTGGGGACTGCGCGGGCTGCGCGACGGAGGGGCGGACGCCGTGCGTGCCGGGCAGCGTCGCCAACAACGCGGGCGAACTGCTCGGCGGCGGGCGGCGGCTGATCCGCGATGGCGCCGAGGTGCACCACCATCTCGGCGTGTCCGCCTTCGCCACCCACGCGGTCGTCGACCGCAGGTCGGTGGTACCGGTCGACGACGATGTGCCGCCGGAGGTCGCCGCCGTACTCGGTTGTGCCGTGCTGACCGGTGGTGGCGCCCTGCTGAATTCGGCGAAGCCGGGCCTGGGGGACCGGATCATGGTGGTCGGTCTGGGCGGCGTCGGGATGGCGGCAGTACTCGTCGGGCTCTCGCTCGCGGCGGAAGGGCACGAGGTCATCGCAGTCGACACAGTTCCCGAAAAGCTTGCTCTCGCACGGGAATTGGGCGCTGACGCGGTGTATAGTCCGGCCGATATCGCCGAATTCGGTGTGCAGGCGGAGGTGGTGGTCGAGGCCGCGGGCAATATCCGCGCCTTCGAAACCGCGGTGGCGGCGACCGCGCCCGGCGGCACCACGGTCACCGTCGGACTCCCGGCTCCGGACGCGCGCGCCGGCATCTCGCCGCTGGCCCTGGTCGCCCAGGGTCGTTCGATCGTCGGCAGCTACCTCGGCTCCGCCGTTCCCTCCCGCGACATTCCCGAGTACGTCCGTATGTGGCGCTCGGGCCGCCTCCCGGTCGAGCGGCTCGTCTCGGCCCACATCGGCCTCGACGAAATCAACCGCGCCATGGACGAACTCGCCGCGGGCCACGCGCTGCGGCAGGTGATCATCTTCGATTGAGGCGGTCAGCGGCCCTGGGTCGGGATTCGGCCCCGATGGGTCGGTCCATCGCGTCGACGAACCGTTCGAGCAGGCGTGCGAACTCTGCGCGTTCACCGGGTGTCCAGTCCGCCATCGCGGCGGCCATGGCGGAACGGCGTCCCGTTCTGGCGTCCGTCACGGCGTCGCGTCCACCAGGGGTGAGGCGCAGGACGGCGCGCCGTCCGTCGCGCTGATCGGCGACCCGTTCCAGCAGGCCGGAAGAAACCGCCTGGGCCACCACGCGGCTCGCGCGCGGCTGGTCGATACCGAGCGCAGGGGCCAGCGCTCCGACCGTGACGGCGTCGCCGTCGGCGACAGCATCGAGGACGCGGAACACGGCGACCGGTATTGCCCGGCCGCCCCCGAGCGCACCGCGGGTCTGCCTGCGCCGAATCCGGACCATGGCCGCTTCCACGGCCACGGTGATCGCATCGTGCTGATCCATTCGATCACTCTGCCACGCGTCGAAAGTATATGTAAGAATACATGTAATTGTCCAAATGCATCTATTGGGAGTGAGATGGCTATTCAGCGCGCGATCGGGTACTGGCTCGTGGAACTCGATCGGCTGATCAGCAAGCGCTTCGACGAGGACCTCGCCACGGGTGAACTGAGCCGCAGGCACTGGCAGATGCTGCACTCCCTGGCGGACGGGCCGCAGCGCGCCGACGACCTCAGGGACGCACTCGCCGCATTCTGGACGCACGACTCCGAATGGAGCAGCGAACTGGCCGCCGTGACGGACCGGGGATGGGTGGCCGACGACGCGGGCATGTTGGTGCTGACCGAGGCAGGACGCGGCACGCATGATCAGGCGTGGGTCCGGATCAGGGAGCGGCGTCGACGGATGGTCGAAGGCATCACCGACGAGCAGTACACGGAGACCGTGCGGGTGCTGCGGCGGATGGCGGAGAACATGGCGGGCGCGCCGAGCGCAGGTCAGCCGACCGGTACCCCAGCGCGGTCGATAGGCTGACCCGAACCGAAGCGGAATTAGGAGGTGCGGTGGCCATTCGGGTCGGAGTGCTCGGAGCGCGCGGCAAAGTCGGTCAGGCGATCTGCGCGGCGGTGGACGCGGCGGCCGATCTGGAGCTGGTCGCGTCCGTCGACAAGGACGATTCTCTCGACCGGTTCACCGCGGCCGACACCCAGGTCGTCGTCGACTTCACCCACCCCGATGTGGTGATGGGCAATCTGAAGTTCCTGGTGGAGCACGGGATTCACGCGGTGGTCGGGACCACCGGGTTCGATGTGGCCCGCCTGGCGGAAGTGCGTGGCTGGCTGGCCGACCGCCGGACGACCGGAGTGCTGATCGCCCCGAACTTCGCCATCGGCGCGGTGC
Source organism: Nocardia sp. NBC_00881 (assembly GCF_045207455.1). Classification (NCBI taxonomy): domain Bacteria; kingdom Bacillati; phylum Actinomycetota; class Actinomycetes; order Mycobacteriales; family Nocardiaceae; genus Nocardia; species Nocardia sp. NBC_00881. Next base: position 3,308,929 of record NZ_CP108798.1, on the reverse strand, counting down.
TGTCCATGCGTTTCGCCGAGCAGGCTGCCCGGTTCTTCGAGTCGGTCGAGGTCATCGAGCTGCACCATCCGAACAAGGCGGACGCGCCGTCGGGCACCGCCTACCGCACCGCGGGTCTGATCGCCGCCGCCCGGGACAAGGCGGGTGTAGGCCCCAGCCCCGACGCGACGACGTCCGAACTGGACGGCGCCCGCGGCGCCGACGTGGACGGGGTGCGGGTGCACTCGGTGCGCCTGGCCGGTCTGGTCGCGCACCAAGAGGTCCTGTTCGGCACCCAGGGGGAGACCCTCAGCATCCGGCACGACTCGATCGACCGCTCGTCCTTCGCCCCCGGCGTGCTCCTCGCCGTACGGGAAATCGCGAACCGCCCGGGTCTCACCGTTGGGCTCGACCCGTTCCTGGACCTGTGAGCAGCGCGGAACCGGTCCCGAACGGGCAGAACAAGGAAATCGTCAAGGTCGTCGCGCTGATCGTCGCGCTGGTGCTGGTGCTGGGCTTCTATTTTCTGCTGCTCGGCCGCATCGCGTTCAGCCTGATCGATTCCGGCGACGCGGCGGCGATCATCATCGGCATCGGTGTGCTGATCCTGCCATTGCTGGGTGTGTGGATTGTCGCGGCGACCGTGCGCGCGGGCCTCGCGCATCAGCATCTCGCGCGGCGTATCCACCAGGAGGGTCTCGAGCTCGACACCTCACAGCTGCCGCACCGCCCGTCCGGCCGCATCGAGCGCGAGGCCGCCGACGCACTGTTCGCGAAGATCAAGGCGGAATGGGAAGCCGATCCGGACAACTGGCGTGTCTCCTATCGGCTCGCGCGCGCCTACGACTACGCGGGCGACCGCGCCAGAGCCAGGGAGACGATGCGCCGCGCGGTCGCGCTGGAACGCTACGAGCGCGGCAACCCCTGACCGTCGCGAGGGCCGATACCATCGCACTGTGGCCCGGTTGCTGATCGTCCATCACACTCCGTCCCCCCATATGCAAGCGATGTTCGAGGCCGTTGTCTCCGGTGCCACCGCCCCCGAGATCGAAGGCGTGGAGGTTGTGCGCCGGGCAGCGCTGGCCGTCACCACACCGGATGTGCTGGAAGCCGACGGGTACCTGCTCGGCTCTCCGGCGAATCTGGGCTACATGAGTGGTGCGCTCAAGCACGCGTTCGACACCTTCTACTACCCGTGCCTCGACTCCACCCGCGGCCGCCCGTACGGGCTCTACCTGCACGGCAACGAGGGAACCGAGGGCGCGGAGCGCGGCGTGGAGCGCGTGACGAAAGGCCTGGGCTGGGAGTGCGTCGCCGCGACGGTGGTCGTCTCCGGCCCGCCCGACAAAGAGGACATCCAGCGGTGCTGGGAACTCGGCGCGACGCTGGCCGCGGGACTCATGGAGTAAGGGATCCCCCGATTTCTGGTGTCTGACCATTCCGAGTGACGGCCCGGCATACTGGCACAGCGATTGTTCGGGGGATATGGGAAAACTCGGGATTGGAGAGTCACGTGACGTGGGCCGAAGGAGGCGAGAACGCACCGCGTCGGATCGGATTGGTCGAAGACCACGAATCCGTCGCGATCGGTCTCGCCGCGATGCTTGCGCCGGAACCTGATCTCGATCTGGTGCTGGCCTCTGGCACCGTGCCGGACCTGCTGAACGCCGCCGATGGCGCGCCGAAGCTGGACTTGGTCGTGCTCGATCTGCGACTGGCCGACGGGTCGACACCCGAGGACAACGTGCGCGCACTGCGTGACCGCGGCATCGAGGTGCTGGTTTTCACCGGAGCGGACAACGCGTTCCTGGTGCGCTCCGCGGCGCGCGCCGGTGTGCTCGGAGTAGTGCGCAAGTCCGAGGATGCGCCGACCGTGGTTGCCGCGGTGCGCCGCGCGGCGTCGGGCGAACAGGTGGTCACCACCGACTGGGCGGCCGCCATCGATGGTGATCCACAGTTGTCCGACGTGGGTCTGAGCCCGCGCCAGGAAGAAGTGCTGACGCTGTACGCGTCCGGCGAGAAGGCGTCCCGGGTCGCGCGGCTGACCGGTTTGTCCGAGCAAACGGTCAACGACTATCTCGGCCGGATCCGGCAGAAGTACGCCGACGCCGGGCGTCCGGCGCCGACCAAGACCGACCTGTACAAGCGGGCGGTAGAGGACGGATGGCTACCGGTTCCCGAGCGGCATCCACGCGGATGATCGCGTCCAGCATGCTGGACACCCCGCAGCCCGCCCGCTCCATCCCGCTCGACCGACCCCGTACGAGCCGTTGGCGCCGCAGAATTGCCGCGGTGTCCAGGGAGAAGGCGTCCGAGGGCGGCTCCGGCCGCATACTGCGCAGGCTCGGTCTGGCCATCGGGATCGCGGGGGTGATCGCCGCGATCGTCGAGCTACCCGAGATCGCCGACCAAACCCGGTTCGTGCCGTTCGGATGGACGGTGGTCGAGGTGGTGCTGGCCTTCGGGTTGTTCCCGGTGCTCGCGATCGTCTCGGTCGGAATGAGTTGCCGCGCCGTCCAGTACGTCGCCGGTGTGGCGGCCGTGAGTTTCGTCGCCGCGATGGCGGTGGTCCCGTTCGCCTATTCGCAGCCCGAGGCCGATGGTGCCTCAGTGTGGCTGTACCGGGTACTCGCGCTGGGTGTCCTTGCGGCCGTCCTTGCTTGGCCTCCGCCGCTGGCCATTGCGTACCTGTTGGTCAGCGCCGCACTCGGTGCGCTCGCGAATCTGGCCGTGCTGCGGGAGACCACAATGCTCTCACTGCTGGGTGATTTCGCCAGGGCAGCCGGGCTCAGCGCGTTGTTTCTGTGGTGCGCTATCCATGCCAGGGTCGCCGCCGACCGAGTCGACCGCGAGTCGGCGATAGAGAGCAGTCGGGCCGCGGCGGTCGCGGGCGCGGCGGCCAGGGAGCGCGAGCGGGCGCGCTTCGCCGCTCTGATCCACGACGCCGTGCTTTCGACTCTGCTGGACGCTTCGCGCGGCGGAACGGAATCGCCGGTGCTGCGCCGACAGGCCGAGCGGACTTTGGAACAACTCGACGCATGCCGGGTCGGCGAGGTCGAACCCGACCGGTTGGACGCGCAGTCCGCGATCGGGTTCCTGCGCTCGGCAGTGCACGAGGTAAACCCCGGCATCCGGTTCACCGCGCGCCGCTGGGCGGGATTCGACGATCTGCACCTGCCGGTGGAGGCCGCGAGCACGATCGCCGCGGCGCTGGCCGAGGCAGCACGCAACAGTTTGCGTCACGCCCCGTTCGCGGGACGTGAGGTGCGGCGTACCGTCACCGTGACGATCAGCGCGGGCGGAATCCGCGTGGTGTTCCGGGACGACGGCGCTGGTTTCGACCTGAGTGAAGTACCCGCCGATCGGCTCGGTATCTCGGTGAGCATCCTCGGCCGTATGCGCCGCCTCTCGGGCGGCGCCGGATTCGTGGAATCGCAGCCGGGTGAGGGCACGACTGTGACACTCGTGTGGGGTAGCGATGGCTGACCAGGACACCGGGTCCGGACTGCGTGATCTGCTGGGCCTGCGCGACCGGGCGGCCTGGCTGTTCCTGATCATCCTCGAGGCGACCATCGTGTTGTACATGGTTCGGAATTTCTCGGAATCGCGCCTGGTCGCCGCGATCGCCGCGCTGGTGCTGCTCGCGGCGGCCGGGGTCGTGGTGCTGGTGGTCCCGGTGGATCCGCTGCCCTGGCCCGCCAGCGTGTACGTTGCGGCCTCCGGTCCTCTGGCGACCACCCTGACCTCGTTCGACGTGGAGCACGGGTCATCGAGACAAGTGTGGACGGCGTTCGCCTCGTCGTACCTGCTGGCGGTGCTGGTGCTGCGCGGACGGCTGGGCGCGGCCTGGCTCGGTGTCGCGGGTATCGGTGTGGTGATCGCGGTGGTCGGTGTGGTGGCAGGACCGCGATCCGGTGTGGTCGTCGGCTCGATAGTCCCGGTCGCCACGGTCGCGGGGGTGTCGCTGTTCGCGGCGATTATGCGCCCGACCCAGCGTTCGCTGCGTCTGCTGCGTGAGGAGGCGACCATGCGCGCTGCCGCGGAGGCCGGTATGGCCGCGCAGAACGGGGAACGGAACCGGCAGCTGGCCAGGCTGGATGCGGTGGTGCGGCCGATCCTGGAGCGCATCGCCGACGGCGACGAGCTCACCGTGGGGGAGCGCGAGCAGTGCAGACTCCTGGAAGCCGAACTGCGCGATGGACTCAGGGCGCCGCAGCTGGTCACCGACCAGCTCAGCAGCGCCGCACGTGGCGCACGCTCGCGCGGCGTGGAGGTGGTCCTGCTCGATGACGGCGGTTTCGCGGGAGTCCCGCGCGGAGTACGTCGGCAGGTGATCGAAGCGGCCACTCGCGAATTGGACGCCGCGAACGAAGGGTCGGTCACGGTCCGTGTCCTGCCGGTCGGCCGGCGCATTCTCGCAACCGTGCTTGCGATGGCGTCGGATCAGGACCGCCGCTTGGAGATCGACGCGGCGGGCGTGGTGACCGTATCGACCTAGCGCGGTCCACAGCGGCTTGGGGGCGCCGACGGGCCGATCGGCGGCTCGACCGCCGCGACAAACCTGTCGGTCCCGCATGGCAAAGTTCCCTTCATGCGGAACATGAGTGCGGCGGCGGCGCGTCGAACGGCGTTGGCGGCGCAGGGTTTCGGTGCGCGCAGGCCCGCGCGGGTCACCCGGCGGTCTGTACTCGGGGTGCTGGACAGAACCCAACTGCTGCAACTGGATTCGGTGTCCGCGGTGGTGCGAGCGCACTACGCGCCGGTGTTCAGCCGGATCGGGGCTTATGACCGCACGCTGCTCGACCAGGCCGCGTGGAGCGACGGCGTGCGGCGGCCGCGTGCACTCGTCGAGTACTGGGCACACGAGGCCGCGCTCATTCCGGTCGAGGACTGGCCGCTGATGCGCTGGCGGATGTCGCAATACCAGCACGGGCGCTGGTCCGGCATGCGCAAGGTCGTGGAGCGCAATCCCACGCTGGGCAAGGACATTGTGGACGTGATCACCGAGGTCGGAGCGGCCACCGCCGGCGAGGTGGAACGCCATCTCGAACTGGACAAGCCGCGACCCAAGGGTTCCTGGTGGAATCTCAGTGACACCAAGATGATTTGCGAGCAACTTTTCGCCGCCGGTTCACTCTCCGTGGCCGAACGCGTCGGGTTCGCCAGGCACTACGACCTCACGGAGCGGGTGATCCCGGCGGAGGTGCTGGCGCGCACTGTTTCCGAACAGGACGCGGTGCGCGAGCTGGTGCGCCGCGCGGCCATCGCGCACGGCATCGGCACCGAGACCGACCTGCGCGACTATTACCGCCTGCACCGTACCCAAACCGAACCGGCCATCGCCGACCTGGTGGACGCGGGTGAGTTGATCCCGGTGGCGGTCGAGGGGTGGGACAAACCCGGCTTCCTGCGGGCCGGTGCGCCCACGCCGCGCCGTGTCGAGGGCGCCGCGCTGCTGTGCCCGTTCGACCCGCTGATCTTCTTCCGCGCTCGGACCGAGCGGATCTTCGACTTCCACTACCGGATCGAGATCTACACCCCGGAACGCAAACGGGTGCACGGCTATTACGTCTTCCCATTCCTGCTCGACGGCGAACTCGTCGGCCGCGTCGACGTGCGCGCGGAGCGATCTACCGGTCGCCTGCGGGTGCCGGGGGCGTTCGCCGAACCCGGGTACGACACCCTGGCTACCGCGCACGCACTCACCGGTGCGCTGCGTGAGATGGCCGACTGGCTCGAACTCGACGAGGTGGTGATCGGTGACCGGGGCAATCTCGCCCCGCTGTTGTAGCCGGTGACGTGGCCGGCTCGGGCGCGCCGTGGAATCAGGCGTCGCGTTTCGACCCGTACCCCCGCATCTGGTCGCGCAGCGCGCCGTGCACGGCGCCGGACAGCCACGAGTTCAGCGACTGACCGCTCTGTGCGGCAGCCTCTTCCGCGCGCGCCTTCATCTGCTCGACCAGCCGGAGCGTGACGCGGCTGATATCGCCGGTCATCTCCTCGAACGTCGGTGCCTCGTCGGTTGCGGTGCTCTTGCGCACATCGATCGAGGCATCTGTGCCGTCGACCGACACGTGCACCGTTCGGTCGCCGAGCGCTGCACCGACCTCGGCGGCGAACTCGGACAGCGCGGCGAGTAAGACCAGCCGTGCCGAGCCGTCCGTTGCCGTGGCCAGCGCTGCCGCCGTGGCCTGGGTCTTCTCGTCGCCGAGTGCGCCGGCCGCGATCAGGTTCTCGCGCAGTTGCGTGGTGTACTTGTTCAGATCCATGACATCAGTGTGGCGTCATCGACGATGTCTTACAAGGGTAAGTGCGACATCATTGTGCTGTCGTGGGAAGCGATTCGCCGGGCGGGCAGGTCCGAACGTCGACGAGGGTGTCGAGGGCGTGTCCTAGACCGGGTAGCCTTTCTGACCATGACGAACGGTGAATCGACGCCAACGGAGCTGCGCGCGTCCGGCACAGTAGGCGTCGCGATGGTGACCCCCTTCAGTGTCGACGGCAAGCTCGACGTCGATGCCGGGGTCGCGCTCGCGGCCCGCCTGGTCGACCGCGGTGTCGACCTGCTCGCGATCTCGGGAACCACCGGCGAATCGCCGACCACCACCGAATCGGAGAAGGCAGACCTGCTGCGCGCCGTTGTCGATGCCGTCGGCGACCATGCCACCGTGATCGCGGGGGCAGGAACCTACGACACCGCGCACTCGATCGAGCTTGCGCGCAACGCGCAGCGCGCGGGCGCGCACGGTTTGCTCGTGGTGACGCCGTACTACTCCCGGCCCAGCCAGGCGGGTTTGGTCGCGCACTTCACCGCCGTCGCAGATGCCACCGATCTGCCGGTCACCCTGTACGACATTCCGGGCCGGTCGGTCGTCCCGATTGCCAGCGACACCATCCGCACGCTTGCCGAGCATCCACGCATCGTCGCGGTCAAGGATGCCAAGGGTGACCTGAACATGGGGGCGGAGCTCATCGCGAACACCGGCCTGGCCTTCTACTCCGGCGACGACGCCCTCAACCTGCCGTGGCTCTCGGTGGGCGCGGTCGGATTCATCAGTGTCATCGGGCATCTCGTGCCTGAGCGGTTGCGCGCGCTGCTGGCGGCCTACACCGCCGGTGAGGTGGGCCGTGCCCGCGAGATCAACGCCACGCTGCTGCCGCTGAACACCGCGATGGCCCGGCTCGGCGGCGTCGCGATGAGTAAGGGCGGGCTGCGGCTGCTCGGCATCGAGGTCGGTGAACCGCGGCTGCCACAGCTGATGCCCGACGCTCGGCAACTGGAAATGCTGGCCGCCGATCTGCGGACCGCCGGGGTGATTTCATGAGTGATCCTGTGGCCCGTCGCCCTCGCCGCGGTGCGTCCCGTGCCTCCGGAGCGCCTGCACCGTCCACGCCGGTCGACCAGACGAAACGGACCGAACAGCCCAAGCGCGCCGAACATCCCGAGCCCGCGGCACCCGCCGAGGTGACCGTCCAGGCCGAGGTGACCGTGCCGCCCGAGAGGAAGGCGAAGAAGTCCGCCCAGGCGAAGCAGGACCCCACGCCGCGCGACGGGCAGCCGCGGCGTTCGGGCCGGGGACGCCAGCAGCCCGGTCGTGGCCGTGCCGAAGCGCCCGCTCCGCCGCCGAATCCGGTCGCCGCACACGACCGTCTCGGCGCCCCGCCCGCCCTACCCAAGCAGGGTCTGCGCGTTTTCGCCCTCGGCGGCATCGGCGAGATCGGCCGCAATATGACCGTTTTCGAGTACGGCGGCAAGCTGCTGATCGTTGATTGCGGTGTGCTGTTTCCGGAGGACCAGCAGCCCGGCGTCGACCTGATCCTGCCCGACTTCCGCCCCATCGAGGACCGGATGGACGACGTGGTTGCCGTCGTGCTCACCCATGGACACGAGGACCACATCGGCGCGGTGCCGTTTTTGCTGCGGCTGCGGCCGGACATACCAGTCATCGGGTCACGATTCACCCTCGCGCTGGTAGCCGCGAAATGCCGGGAGCACCGCCAGCATCCGAAGCTGATCGAGGTGACCGAGGGCCAGCACACCACACACGGCCCGTTCGGCTGTGAGTACTTCGCGGTCAATCACTCCATTCCCGACGCGCTCGCCGTCGCCATCCGCACACCCGCCGGTGTTGTTCTGCACACCGGTGACATCAAGCTGGACCAGCTTCCGCTGGACGGACGACTCACCGACCTTGCCGGATTCTCCCGCCTCGGCGACGAGGGCGTCGACCTGTTCCTGGTGGACTCCACCAACGCCGAGGTGCCCGGCTTCGTCACGCCGGAGCGCGAAATCGGCGGCGTGCTGGACACCGTGATCGGCAAGGCCCGCCACCGAGTGATCGTCGCGTCGTTCGCCAGTCACGTACACCGCATTCAGCAAGTGGTCGACGTGGCCCAAAAGTACGGGCGGCGAGTGTGCTTCGTCGGCCGTTCGATGGTCCGCAACATGCAGATCGCCCAGGATCTGGGTTATCTCACCGTGCCGGACGGCGTGGTCGTGGACCTCGATGTCGCCGCGACGCTGCCCGGCGATCGGCTGGTGCTGATCTCGACCGGTTCGCAGGGCGAGCCGCTGTCGGCGCTGTCGCGGATGGCCCGCGGGGACCACCGTCAGATCAACATCCGCGCCGACGACCTGGTGGTGCTGGCCTCCTCGCTCATCCCCGGCAACGAGAATTCGGTGTTCGCCGTGGTCAACGGCCTTGCCAGGCTCGGAGCCACGGTGATCACCCAGCAGAACGCCAAGGTGCACGTCTCCGGGCACGCGTCGGCCGGCGAGCTGCTGTACCTGTACAACGCGGTGCGGCCGACCAACGCGATGCCGGTGCACGGCGAATGGCGGCATCTGCGCGCCAACGCGGCTCTGGCCGTGTCGACCGGTGTGCCCGAAGACCGGGTAGTGCTCGCCGAGGACGGCGTAGTGGTCGATCTGGTCGACGGCATCGCCTCGATCGTCGGCCGGGTGACGGTCGGGCACGTGTACGTCGACGGGCTCTCGGTGGGTGATGTCGGTGAATCGACGCTGTCGGACCGGCTCGTGCTCGGCGAGGGTGGTTTCATCTCGATCACCGTCGCCATCGATGAAACCACCGGCAAGGCGGTGAGCACCCCCGAACTGAGCGGACGCGGCTTCTCCGACGATCCGACCGCGCTCATCGCCGCGGCGGAACTGGTGGAAATCGAACTGCTGAGACTGGCAGGAGAGGGTGTCACCGACACCCACCGGATCGCGCAGGGTGTGCGCCGGGTGGTCGGTCGCTGGGTGGCCGACAAGTATCGCCGTCGCCCGATGATCGTGCCGACCGTGATCGGCGTCTGACCACCGACCGAACGAAAAGCGCCGGACGGCGCGGGGCCGTTCGGCGCTTTTCGTTCGGTCGGGCGCGGTTACTCCTCGCAGGCCGCGGACTCGATCTTCGCGCTCTTGACGATGTTGCAGGCGAAGGTGTGGTCGACCTTCCATTCGCCGCCCTCGGAGACGAACTGGATGAAGGCGTTGTCCACCGGGGTGCCGTCGATGGTGACTTTCGCGTCGGCCTTCAGCTTGCCGTCTTTCGGATCGCCCACATTGGTGACCTCGACCTTGACGTTCTGCTTCTTCGCCGCGTCGACCAGGTTGGCGACCAGGTAGGGATCCTGCTCGGCGGCCTGGATCCAGCTGATCTTCTCCTTGTTCGGCACGTTCGGATCGAACGCCTTCTGCAGCCGCTCGTTGAGCTGCTGTACCGAGGGCTTGGCCAGCGCTGGCGCGGACGGGGTGGTCGGCGCGGAGCCGGTCTCCTTGTCACCCTTGTCCGAGCCGCCCTCCAGTTCGCCCGGAGTATTGCTCGGGTTGGCGCTGGTGCTCGGGGACGACGAGTCGTCGTTGGAGGCGCAGGCGGCCAGTGAGCAGGCCGCCGCGGTGAGAACGACTGCCACGGCGGTCCGGAAAATGCGATGCTTCACGATGTTTCCTTCGACTCGAATCCCGGACATCAGCCGTGGTTGGACGTGCAGTTCCAGTGCACGATGTAGGCGTCGGAACTGTTATTGGACAAGGCTCGGCTCTGCGCGGCACGGCGCGACGAGGCGTACGCCCAGCTCCAGTTGCCGTTGCTGCTGGAGTACGCCACGGCGCCGCACCCGTTGGCGAACCAGACCCTTGTGCTGCAGTCCGCTGCGCCGCAGGAGCTGATGGCGCGTCGCTTTGCGGCAGCGGAGTCCGGGTAGTCGTAGGAATACCCGATCAGCCCGGTCGAGGTGGACAGTGCGATGGCGCCGTAGTTGTTGGTGTAGGCATGTGCCGCAGGTGCGCTGATGGCCAGCGCGGTACCCGCAGCCGCCAGCACGGCCACACCGCTAGCAAGCTTCTTCACGGAGGATTTGCCCTTCTTGTCATTGGGTCCACGACCCGATGGACCGAGTGACAAAGGTACATAGCCGACTCTCATTACGCTAGCCGGAGATTCCCGGGGTAGGGAGTTCGCGTTCCCGCGACGAGGACGGTGCGGGATCTCGCCGCGCATGTGGTGATTCGCGAGCGGCGGCCCGACGCCGCACCGGGAATCCTGCTGAAGCCGATCGCAGGCTACCTCGACCGGGTGCAGACGAAGGCGGCGAGCAAACCGTTTTCCGCGCTGCTGGAGCAGGTGCGCACCGGTCCGCCGTGGTGGTCGCCGCTGCGGCCGGTCGACGCGGTAGTCAACCTGTCGGAGATGTTCGTGCACCACGAGGACGTGCGCCGCGCCGCCCCGGGCTGGCAGCCGCGCGAGCTGACCGCCGCCGACGAGGACAAGCTGTGGTCGCAGGTGCGCAGGATGGCGTCGATGTCCTACCGGAAGGCGCCTGTCACGGTCGCCCTACGGACGCATGACGGCAGGCGCGTGGTTGCCAGGTCCGCGTCCGGCGTGGTGGTGACGTTGACCGGCAAGCCGTCGGAGCTGTTGCTGCATGCTTTCGGGCGAGACGAGGTTCTGCTGGAAACCAGCGGTGACGCCGACGCCGTCCGCGCGGTGCTCGACCTGGACCGCTCGGTGTGACTCCGTCTTGCACGCGGCTGCGACCGGCGATACCAGTGTTGCGGATGGTCCGGATGGTGCGTTTGCGGCTAGCCTGGGTCCATGGCAGGTAAGTCCCGCAGCACCACGACGACTCGGGCGCGGGCGGGATCGGCGCGGGGGAGGACGACGGCACGGTCTCGCGCGGCCACGCCCCGCACCTCTGGGGCGCCGCGTCGGCGCACCACGCCGGTCCGGCGCCCGGTGCGTCGCAAGTCGGACACGGCACCGCTCGCGGTGCTCGGGCGCGGCATCAGCAGCGGCTGGACCATGCTGGCCCGTGCCGTCGGCGCCACCACCCGGACGTTGAGCCGGGCCGGGGAGATCGAACACGGACATCGCCGCGACGGCATCGCGCTCGCCTTGATCGCGCTCAGCGCCGTGATCGCGGCGGCAGTGTGGCTGTCGGCGGGTGGGCCGGTCGGGCACTGGGTCGAGGACGTCATCCGCGCGGTGTCCGGGTCGGCTTCGGCGGGATTGCCTTTCGTCGCATGCGGGATCGCCGTCGTCCTCATGCGCACCGAGGCGCGGCCCGAGATTCGCCCGCGGCTCGTGCTCGGCGGGCTGCTGATCGGCTTGCCGGTCCTGGGGCTGTGGCACGTCGCAGCAGGCGCACCCTCCGATGCGCACGGGCGTTCCCACGCAGCCGGTTTCGTCGGCTTCGTGGTGGGCGGCCCGCTCACCGATGGTTTGACCGCCTGGCTCGCGGTCCCGATCCTGTTGCTGGCGATCGTCTTCGGTGTGCTGCTGGTGACCGGGACGACGGTGCGCGAGGTGCCTGACAAGTTCCGCCGATACTTCGGCACCGCGAGCGGTGGTGACGAATACGGTGACTACGGCGGCGAATTCGGAGAATTCGATCCGGCCGACTACGACGCCGACGGCTTCCCGGTGCACCGCTCCGGCTCGAAACGGCGTGGCCGCACGCCCGCCGAGAACTACCCGGCCGACGAGTTCGGCGATCCCGATGCCGTCACCGAGGTGCTCGGCGAGCCGCCGCTGCGCGATGCCAAGCCGATCGCGGTCGAGGAGCCCGCGCCGAAGCCGAAGCCGAGGCCGAAGAAACAACCTCCGGCCGCGGTGGCCGAGGATCAGACCCCGGCCGCGCCGAAGCAGCTCGAATTCGTTACCGATCGCGTGGTCGAGGGCGACTACACGCTGCCGCCGCTGTCCCTGCTGACCGACGGCGACCCGCCCAAGAAGCGCAGCGCCGCCAATGAATCGATGATCGAGGCGATCACCGAGGTCCTGGTGCAGTTCAAGATCGACGCGGCGGTCACCGGCTTCGTGCGTGGGCCGACGGTCACTCGCTACGAGGTGGAACTCGGGCCGGGCGTGAAGGTTGAGAAGATCACCGCGCTGGCCCGCAATATCGCCTATGCCGTCGCGACGGAGAACGTCCGGCTGCTCGCACCGATCCCGGGCAAGTCCGCGGTCGGCATCGAGGTGCCCAACGCCGACCGCGAGCTGGTCCGTCTCGCCGATGTGCTCAAGGCACCATCCACCCGTAACGATCATCACCCGTTGGTGATCGGCCTCGGCAAGAACATCGAGGGCGAGTTCGTGTCGGCGAACCTGGCCAAGATGCCGCATCTGCTGGTCGCCGGTTCCACCGGCTCGGGTAAGTCGAGCTTCGTGAACTCGATGCTGGTGTCGCTGCTGCAACGCGCGACGCCGGATGAGGTCCGGATGATTTTGATCGACCCGAAGATGGTGGAACTCACCCCCTACGAAGGCATTCCACACCTGATCACGCCCATCATCACCCAGCCGAAGAAGGCCGCGGCCGCGCTGGCCTGGCTGGTGGAGGAGATGGAGCAGCGCTATCAGGACATGCAGGCGAACAAGGTGCGCCACATCGACGACTTCAACAAGAAGGTGAAGTCCGGCGCGATCACCGCGCCGCTGGGCAGCGAACGGGTGTACAAGCCTTATCCGTACGTCCTGGCCATCGTCGACGAGCTCGCCGACCTGATGATGACCGCCCCGCGCGACGTGGAAGACGCCATCGTGCGGATCACCCAGAAGGCCCGCGCGGCAGGCATTCACCTCGTGCTGGCCACCCAGCGCCCGTCGGTGGACGTGGTCACCGGCTTGATCAAGACCAACGTGCCGTCTCGGTTGGCGTTCGCCACCTCCTCGCTGACGGACTCGCGCGTCATCCTCGACCAACCCGGTGCCGAGAAGCTGATCGGCATGGGCGACGGATTGTTCCTGCCGATGGGCGCGGGCAAGCCGACACGTCTGCAGGGCGCCTTCATCAGCGACGAGGAAATCCACGGTGTCGTCGACTTCGCCAAGAACCAAGCCGAACCCGACTACCAGGACGGTGTGACCGTTGCCAAGCCGGGGGAGAAGAAGGACGTCGACCCCGACATCGGTGACGACATCGACGTCTTCCTCCAGGCGGTGGAACTCGTCGTCACCTCCCAGTTCGGGTCGACTTCCATGTTGCAGCGCAAGCTGCGGGTCGGCTTCGCCAAAGCGGGGCGGCTGATGGACCTCATGGAGACTCGCGGCGTCGTCGGTCCGAGCGAGGGGTCCAAGGCGCGCGACGTGCTCGTCAAACCCGATGAGCTGGAAGGGTTGCTGTGGTCGATCCGCGGCGGCGGTGCGGGCGGCGAAGGAGCCGAGCCCGAGGAGTGATCCCTGAGCACGGTGGCAGTTCGGACATCCGGCGAGGGTCTGCGAAAGACACGGTCAAGGGCCGCTCCGGGCGATCATCCGCCGATTTCGCCGACCCTGGCCCCGGTGCCCGGGTGAACGCCTGTGAAAGTATGCTCGGCAACCACCCCGCAAGCAGAAGCGAACGGACAAATCGGGCATTATGGACACCATGACTTTCCCTGCCGATCGGCGCACCGCATGCAGGTAACCGCACTCGAATGGGGAATCACCGTCGCGGTGATCCTCGGCTTGTTCGTCTTCGACTTCTTCGCGCACGTCCGCACGCCACACGAGCCGACGTTCCGGGAATCCGGATTCTGGTCCGCCGTGTACATCGGGTTGGCGCTGGCCTTCGGCGGCGTCGTCGCCTGGCAGTGGGGATCGACGTTCGCGGGCGAGTACTACGCGGGCTTTGTCACCGAAAAGGCGCTCTCGGTGGACAATCTGTTCGTCTTCCTGATCATCATGTCCACCTTCGCGGTACCGCGGATCTACCAGCAGAAGGCGCTCCTGATCGGCATCGTCATCGCCTTGGTGATGCGCGGTGTGTTCATCGCCGTCGGTGCGGCCGCGATCAGCGCGTTCAGCTGGGTGTTCTATCTGTTCGGCCTCTTTCTCGTCTACACCGCCGTCACGTTGATCCGGGACAGCGGCCACGAGGTCGAGCACGAGCAGAAGCGCGACAGCCGCATCGTCGCGCTTGCCAAACGGATGCTGCCGACTACCGAGGAGTACGACGGCGACAAGCTGGTCACCAAGATCGACGGACGCCGCGCGATGACACCGCTGTTGCTCGCACTGCTGGCCATCGGGTTCGCCGACCTGCTATTCGCACTGGACTCCATCCCGGCGATCTACGGCCTCACCGAGGAGCCCTATCTCGTCTTCACCGCGAACGCGTTCGCTCTGATGGGCTTGCGGCAGCTGTACTTCCTGATCGGCGGGTTGCTCGACCGGCTGGTCTACCTTTCCTACGGTTTGGCGGCCATCCTCGCGTTCATCGGTGTGAAGCTGGTGCTGCACGCGCTGCACGAGAACACGCTGCCGTTCGTCAACGGCGGTGAGCACGTCGTTGTCCCGGAGATCTCCACGTCGGTCTCGTTGGGTGTCATCCTCGTCATCCTGATCGTCGCGACGGTCGCGAGCCTGGTCCGGACCCGCGGCGCGGCACGCACCCGGGTCGGTCGATAGCCCGGTACCCGTTGTCGACCGTGATCAGGGCGCGAAGGCGCCCATCACGGGAACCCATTCGACCGCGCGGACGTCGTCGATCAGGCCCTCCCGCGCGAACGGATCCCGCGCCAGCAGCTCCTTCAGCTGTCCCGCGTCGTCCGACCGGAAGAGGAGCAGCGCGCCGGACCCGTCCGGGTACGGTCCGCTGCTCAGCAGGGTGCCGGATTCGACCAGAGCGGCCAACCAGGTCCGATGCTCGGGACGGTGGGTGTCGCGTTCGGCGATGGTGCTGTCGGAGTAGACGTAGTGGACGGCGAAGATCGGCATGAATGGATCGCTTCCTGTAGAGACGGACTCAGAGCGTCAGCAGCATTCGAGTATTGCCGAGGGTGTTCGGCTTCACGTAGCTCAGATCGAGGAACTCGGCGACACCTGTGTCGTAGGACCGGCACATCTCCGCGTACACCTCGGCGGTGACCGGGGTGCCGTCGATCTCGACGAACCCGTGTCTGCCGAAGAACTCCACTTCGAAGGTCAGCACGAACAGCCGCCGCAGCTCGATTTCACGGGCTACCGCGATCAGGCGCTGCACGATGAGCTTGCCCACACCGGAGCCTTTGACATCGGGATGGACAGCCACCGTTCGTACCTCGCCGAGGTCGGCCCACAGTACGTGCAGCGCGCCACAGCCGACGACGCGGCCGTCCAGCTCGGCAACCCAGAACTCTTGCACTGCCTCGTACAGCGTGACCAGGTTCTTTTCCAGTAGGATCCGGCCCGCGTAGGCATCGACGAGGCGCTTGATCTCGGGCACGTCGGAGGTTCGCGCGCGTCGGACAGCCGGGACAGAGGTCTGCGCGGCACAAGCCGCGCCCGGATGCGCGTCGCTGGTCGAACCACCTAATGGTCCCCGAGAGGTCATGGGGTGCACATTAGTCGGCCGGGCTACCGATAGTCTGAACGTGTGCCGCACCTCCAGTCGTTCCGCTCACCGCATCGCGCCGGGCAGCGCGACGGGATGACGAGGCTGCCATGACCGAGCCGACCGTGGGCAAGGCGGGGCATGAGCGTGCAACCTGACGAGATGGACCGTCCGTGGAGCGCTCCGAGCCCGATGCGGCCCGGTTTCGCCCAAGCCGAGACTGCGGTGCCGCTGCTGAACATCGCGAATATCCTCACCATGCTGCGGATCGCGATCGTGCCGCTGTTCGTCGTCGCGCTGTTCGTCGGGGACGGGCACGAGGCCGGTTGGCGGATCACCGCCGCCGCCCTGTTCGGCCTCGCCGCGATCACCGATCGGTTCGACGGGCAACTGGCGCGCAAATACGGTCTGGTCACCGATTTCGGCAAGCTCGCCGACCCCATCGCGGACAAGGCGCTGATCGGGTCGGCGGTGATTGGCCTGTCCGTGCTCGGCGATCTGGCTTGGTGGATCACGATCATCATCTGCGGCCGCGAGATCGGCGTGACGCTGCTGCGGCTCGCGGTCGTGCGGCGCGGTGTGATTCCCGCCGGACGCGGCGGCAAGCTGAAGACGCTCGTACAGTCGTTGGCGATCGCGGTGCTACTGCTGCCGCTGTCGGGCTGGTTTGCCGACGCCGGGATGGCGCTGATGTACCTCGCCGTCGCACTCACCGTACTGACCGGGCTGGACTATGTCGGCCAAGCAGCCAGGGTGTGGTTCGCGGGCGGGCCGGGCCGGGCGCGCGGCGCATGACCGATCCGCTCACCGCGGGCGTGCCCGCCGCCGATCTCGTGCGAGCGTTGGTGGCCGCGCGGCAGACGGTGGCGACCGCGGAGTCGCTCACCGCGGGCTTGCTCGCCGCGACCATCGCCGGAGTTCCCGGCGCCAGCGCCGTTCTGCGCGGCGGGTTGGTGGTGTATGCCACAGACCTCAAACAGAGCCTCGCGGGCGTCGGTGCGGAAGTGCTGGCGACGGAAGGTCCAGTGGCGGCGAGTACCGCGGAGCAGTTGGCGGTGGGCGCGCGGACGAGGTGCGTTGCGGACTGGGGTGTGGGGCTGACCGGCGTCGCCGGACCCGATTCGCAGGACGGACGCCCGGTGGGAACCGTCTTTCTCGGCCTGGCTGGTCCAGGACATACCGAAGTGGTGCGGTTGAAACTCCCGGGGGACCGGTGGACTATCAGAATCGGAGCAACACACAGGGCGGTGCGCGAGTTGCTTCGATGTGTGCGTGAGCCGTACCCCGGTCCGGCCGAACGCGTCGGGCGGAGCGAATGATTTGGCTCTGTGGGAACCAACCGGCCCTCCTCCGACGTTGTGCGAGAAAGAACGGCATGCGTGGGGATCCGACGTAGCTTGTCGGCCCGGCGACCGGGAGCGAAGGAGAACGAGATGACGCTGCTGCGAGAGGCGATCGGGGACAGTCTGCGGCGTGCGCGTCTCGCCCAGAACCGCACCCTGCGCGAGGTGTCCACCTCGGCGCGCGTGAGCCTGGGATACCTGTCCGAGGTCGAGCGCGGCCGTAAGGAAGCCTCCAGTGAATTGCTCGCCGCCATCTGCGAGGCACTGGACGTTCCGCTGTCGCGAGTGCTGTGGGACGTGAGCACGGTCATGGCCGGCGCCGACGCGCCCGCCGGCACTCCAGCGGACGCCGCGGCCGCCGCTCCCGCGGAGCGGGAGCAGACCGCTGTCGAGGCCGGCGCAAACTCGGAGGCCGCCGCGCCCGCCGAGCCTGCGTTGGCTCCCGCGACCGCCACCATGTCGGTGGCCGGCGCGCGTCCGCTGCCGCTCGCCGAGGACACCAGGATCGTGATTCCCGCGCCGAAGTCGGACATGCTGGTTTTGGTGAAGGGTGTGTGACGCAGAACGAGACGTGGTCGCCGCCGCAACACTGCGGACCGACGCCGAAAGCGGATAGATTCTCCATAGGTGTCGATTGGGCCGGGTTCGCCCGGCCCGGGTGCCACATGGTGGAGGATAGGCAGATATCGAGTGCGTGACGGTCGCGCACTGGAGTCGCGCCGAAGCGCGGCGTGTCAGATGGAGGCGGGATCAATCGATGGCTAATCCGTTCGTCAAGGCCTGGAAATACATGATGGCCCTCTTCGATGCCAAGATCGAGGAGCACGCGGATCCGAAGGTTCAGATTCAGCAGGCTATCGAGGAAGCTCAGCGGCAGCATCAGGCTCTTTCGCAGCAGGCCGCGTCGGTGATCGGCAACCAGCGTCAGCTGGAGATGAAGCTGAACCGGCAGCTGGACGAGGTCGAGAAGCTCAATGCCAACGCGCGCCAGGCCGTTCTGCTGGCCGATCAGGCCGCCGCGGCGGGCGACACCGAGAAGGCGATCCAGTACACCAACGCCGCCGAAGCGTTCGCCGCACAGCTGGTCACCGCCGAGCAGTCCGTCGAGGACCTGAAGGTCCTGCACGACCAGTCGCTGCAGGCGGCTGCCCAGGCCAAGAAAGCCGTGGAGCAGAACGCGATGCTGCTGCAGCAGAAGGTCGCCGAGCGCACCAAGCTGCTCAGCCAGCTGGAGCAGGCAAAGATGCAGGAGCAGGTCTCCGCGTCACTGCAGCGGATGGATTCCACGCTGTCGGCGCCTGGCAGCACCCCGAGCCTGGATGCGGTGCGCGAAAAGATCGAGCGCCGTTACGCCAACGCCCTCGGCGCCGCCGAGCTCGCGCAGAACACGGTGCAGGGCCGCATGCTCGAGGTCCAGCAGGCCAGTGTCCAGATGGCCGGACACAGCAAGCTGGAGCAGATCCGCGCCTCCATGCGCGGTGACCAGTTGCCCGCCGGTGGCGCCGCCCAGCCCGCTATCAAGCCGGCGCAGACCCAGTCCAATCCGGCGCAGCAGCAAATGAACAAGGGCCAGACCGCGCAGCAGTAGGCAGCGGTCGGACGCTCGGCAAGGATATGTCGGTGGGGGCTGGTTCACTGAACGGCAATGCGTGGATACCCGGCCGGCCGGCCGTCGGCCGGCTCGGGCGCACGTCCGTCCGATCCGCGCAACCGGTGGGAGAAAAAGCATGAGCGGCAGTGCATTTCGCGAGCGACGGCCAGAAGCGCGTCGGGTCCGTGGGTCCGCGATCATCCGGGCGCAGGCCGCTTTGGCGCCGCAGCCGGGTAGCCTGCCGGACAACATTCGCGAGGTCGGTGAGAACGCACTTGTCGCAGTGCGGCGCTGGGCCGATCCCCGGGAGCGGGAGCTGCGTCGCCGCCGCAGGGTCCGCCGACGCAGCTTTCAGCTCGGTACCGTTTCCGGTCTCACCACCGCGGGAACCGTTGGGCTCGCGGTCATCTCGGCGCCGGTGTGGGCCGTGGTCATGGTCGGTGGCGGAGCGGTCGCGCTGGTCACCGGCGCGGCTTTGAGTACCCGCCGCTATCTGCGTCTGCGTGGTGCTCCGCTGCCGCAGGCGGCGTTCCTTCCGCGCAAACAGCCGCCGCCGTGGTCGAGCGCCCGTCCGCCGATCGGCCGACTGGTGCGCGCGGAGAAGGCATTGCATGGGCTGGGCGCCCAGATCCTACGCTCGAATCGACTGCCCGAGGATGAACTGGCCGACCTGCTCGAAACCGCTGCCTCGGGATCCGCGGCGTTGCACGCTCTCGCTGCCGACATCACCGCGATGGAGCAGGCGCTCGGCACGATGGGCTACTCGAATTCGCCTGCGGGGGTGGCGCTCACGGAGAATGTG
Source organism: Nocardia sp. NBC_00881 (assembly GCF_045207455.1). Classification (NCBI taxonomy): domain Bacteria; kingdom Bacillati; phylum Actinomycetota; class Actinomycetes; order Mycobacteriales; family Nocardiaceae; genus Nocardia; species Nocardia sp. NBC_00881. The sequence continues at coordinate 3,289,416 of NZ_CP108798.1, read as the reverse complement.
CGCCTCGCCCTCGGCAGACTCGACGCCGGGGTAGCGGAGTATGAACTGGTGGTTGCCGCGGCGGGCCGTATGCTCGCGGTTCCCGAAAGCACCCTGCTGCGGCACAATTTCGACACGATCGTCGCGGATCTACGGCATGCGTCCGACCGCCTGGACGGGTGGGCCCAGGCGCTCACCGAGGTTGCCGATCAATCGGTGCCCGCGTCGCCGCGGCCACCGATCTGATCGGTCCGGCTCAGCGCAACCGGTCTCGGTGGCGTTGTTCCTCGGCTCGAGCGCGCAGCGCCGCACCCACCAGTTCGCGGCCTTCGGCCATGAGGTCGAGCACCTCCCACGACGCCTTGCGCGCGGCGGAGCCGACGATCCCCGCGATCGCCGAACCATGCCGCCATGCCGCGGCCGCGAGTTCCTGCGCCAGCTCGTTCGTGTTTTCCATCAGGTCCCGGCCCTCACCTGAGGTTCAGTGCATGACTGTGTGCTGAATGAGGTGTCTGCATCAATCGATCATCTCTTTCCGGTTGCCGTTCAACGGTACTGTGCGCTCGAGATCAGAGTACATCCGTGCACTGAAAAGGATGCGGCGCGGACTGCGAGCGGGTTCTTCGGCCGAGGTACGCAATCGCGCGTGCTGGCAAAGGAATTGACGGGCGACCGACACGGTGCCTGATCGGTCGGTAGGCTGCGGCGATGCGGCATCTTTCGACTCGCGGATCGGGCAGCAGGCGTATCGCCGGTATGGCAGGCAGCTTGGATCGCTGGTTGGTCGCCCGCAGCGCGCGCGTTCGCCCGACCCACGGGGACCGCCTGCTCAAAGGATTGAGCACGGCGGCCGACAAGAACCGCCTGTGGATCGTGCTCGGCGCGGTCCTGTTCGTAGCGGGGGACCGCGCGACCCGGCGCGGCGCGGTCCGCGGTCTCCTCGCGTTGGGCATCGCCAGCAGTGTGGCCAATGGGATCGCCAAACCGCTGTTCCCCCGTCGCCGCCCGCCCGACGAATCCGTGCCGTTCGTTCGCAGATTGGTCGTTCCGCCGGTGTCGTCATCGTTCCCGTCGGGGCATTCGGCCTCGGCCGCCGCGTTCGCCACCGGGCTGGCGCTGGAGTCGCCAGCGGCGGGAGCGTTGGTGGCGCCGGTCGCCGCCGCGGTCGGCTATTCCAGGGTGCACATCGGCGTGCACTGGCCCTCCGACGTGGTCGCGGGGGCGCTCTTCGGTGGGGCGGTCGCGTTGGTCACCCGGCAGTGGTGGGCGCTGCGCGACGACGAACCCGCCGCGCTCGGACCGGCCGAGCGGATCGAGCCGATCCACGCCGGCGCCGGAGTGCTGCTGATCGGCAACCCGCAGTCGGGAGCTGGCGACGGCGACGCCACGCTTGCGTTGCTGCGCGACCGGCTCTCCGAGGCGGAGGTGCTCGAACTCGACGGTGCCGACGATTTCGAGACGCGGGTCGACGAGCGGCTGCGCCACGATCCCGTCGTCGCGCTCGGCGTGGTCGGAGGCGACGGAACGGTGTCCACCGTCGCGGAGTGCGCGGTGCGCCATCGGATGCCGCTTGCCGTTTTCGCGGGTGGCACGCTGAACCATTTCGCCAGGGACGCCGGAGTGGACGAGGCCGATCGGACCCTCGCCGCGCTCGAGGCGGGCGAAGCGGTCCGGGTAGACGTGGCCGAGGTGCGTGTCGACGGCGCCGACAAGCGTGTCTTCGTCAACACCGCCAGCCTCGGCGGCTACCCCGATTTCGTTCGCATCCGGGAACGCTGGGAGCGTCGCATCGGCAAATGGCCCGCCGCGGGAATCGCGATGGTGCGTGTGCTGTTCCGCGCCCAGCCGGTGCATGTCACCATCGACGACACTCGCACCGCCCTGTGGATGCTGTTCATCGGGAACGGCAGGTACGAGCCCGCCAACCAGATCCCGATGTCGCGCCCGGAATTGCGCGGCGGCACCCTCGACGTCCGCTATCTGCGCGCCGACGTCCCGTTCTCGCGGCTGCGCCTGATCGCTGCCACCGTGACCGGCAAGTTGGAAGACTCTCCCACTTATGTCCATCACCGGGTCGTCCGGCTCGACGTGCGGGTGGCCGAAGCGCCGGTGTCGCTGGCGACCGACGGCGAAGTCGACTACCGCGGCAAGGACTTCCGGTTCACCAGCCGACCCTCGGAGCTGATCCTGATCAAGAGGGCCGACGGGGAACCCGACCCCGCGCACGGGAATCGCTGAGCCGGGGCCCGCGCGAGTAGCTTCGGCAAACGTTGTGGCGGCGTTCTCCGGACGCCAACCCTGTCGACACTCTATCCAAGGGCGGCGAGCCTCGAACCGACCCGCTTGCTATGGCGTCGCCGGGGGGCGCGCGACGATCGAATCCTCGTCGAGTTGATCGAATTGCCACCGACTTCTTGTTTGATGCGCCGATAGCCGGGTAGTTGCCACCATGTTGCTGACCGTCCGACCCGAAGCGGGCCGGGAAAATTCACTACTGGGCAGGAGCAACGTTATGTTCGATGTTTCCTACCGAATATCTCAGCTCGACCAGGACACGCAGCGGCTGGACATCAGTCGATACCTGACGTGTGACCTCGAAGAGGACCCGGTGCGGCAGGCGCGCAGAGCGCGGCGTAGCACTGCCGGGCTCGACGTGAGCGAGCGATCGACAAGCGACTGAACCACTCTCAGCAGACGCGGTGTACAGCACGCGTTCCGTCGGCCTGCGCACCGCATCGAACGAACCGCGGAGGAACCATGACTGACATGCTGGACGCGCTCATCGGCAGCGCTGTGTACGACCCGGGCGGCGACAAGATCGGCAAGGTCAAGCGGGTCTATATCGATAATGATTCCGGATCGCCCACCTGGGTCGCGGTATCCACCGGGCTGTTCAGCGACGATTCGCTGGTGCCGCTGGCCGGTGCCCACCACCAGTGGGACGCGGGCGCGCTGCAGGTGCAGGTGAAGAAGGAGTTGGTGAAGACCGCGCCGAATCTGGCACACAACGGGATGATCAGTCCGGAGGCCGAGCTCGAACTGTTCGACCACTACGACATCGACCCGAATCGGTCCGAGTGCGACATCTTCGGCAGGAATCCGCGGCAGGCCGCGAGCCCGGCCCCGGGCCGGCAGCGTCCCGACACCGGTATGGTGCGCTCGGAGGAGCGGTTCGACCTCGGTACCGAGCAGGAGATCGCGGGCAGGGCGCGGATGCGCAGGTACTTGGAGGCCGAGGACCAGACTGTCGAAGTGCCTGCCCGGCGCGAAGAGGTGCAGGTCGATCGTGAGCCGATCACCGACCCTTACACCTTCCGTCCTTACGACATCGGCGAGCAAGAAGCCGAGGTCACCCTGCGCCACGATCAGATGATGGTGAACAACGAATCGGGGCGGGCCGAGCGGGTCTGCCTTGATGTCGACGAGGTCGAGGACAGCCGCATCGTCTCCGATGGCGTGCGCGAGCAGCTCATCGACACCCAGGGGGTCGATGACCCCGACTGTCGTCGGCGGTGATCCGCCGCGCACGGGGTGGCACCGGCCGTGAAGTCGGCCGGTGCTGCCCATGCGTGGGCCGCTCTTTCCTAGGGGGGAAGGATAGCCAAAAGGTCGCACCGAAGCGACTCCTCGACTCCGCCAAGGTAATCCGACAAAGCCATAGCCGCATGAGCGGCAAGTGGTCAACTGCCGGCGTTGTCGAGGCCGATCGCCGTGCTCCGCCGCCGCACCACTGAGCACTTCACCGCGGTGCGGCGGCCGAAGTGCTCGCGATACGGCACGGCCGCAACCGATCGTTCAAGCGGTGCCGCGGTCCTCGGTCGCGCCACCGCCTACTCGCGGAACACATGCCGGGAAGTCGGGCACACCCTTGATTGGCCTGCTGGTTGTCGGGTATTCGGCTGGCGACAAGCGCGGCCGGCCGGATACGGAGGAGGAGCCAATGGCGCAGCAGGTCGGGGACTATGTGGTGGAGCGTCTTCGGGAGTGGGGGGTTCGTCAGGTTTTCGGTTATCCCGGTGACGGGATCAATGGCTTGGTGGCGGCGTTGGGCCGCGCGGAGGATGACGGTCCTGCCTTCGTCCACGGTCACGTGGGAGTTGCGTGCGATGGGTGGTGCACCGAAATTCGATGAATCCCAAACACTTCCGGATATCTCCTACGCCGATATCGCGCGCAGTGCCGGACTGGCGGCGATCACGGTGGACGACCCTGACCAGCTCGGTGCGGCCTGGGATCGTGCGCTCGGCTTTGACGGGCCGGTGGTGCTGGATGTGCATTGTGATCCCGAGGTGCCGCCGATCCCGCCGCATGCCAGCTGGGAGCAGATGAAAGACACCGCCGAAGCGGTACTGCGCGGCGACCCCGACGGGTGGCGCCTGATGGTGCAGGGCGCCAAAACCAAAGCACAGGAATTCGTTCCGTTTCGGCAGAAATGAGAAGCACGATGACCGAACAGGATGTGGTCGATCTGCTTACCGCCCAGCACGAACAGATCACCACCCTGCTGCGGCGGTTGCGGGCAGGGCACGACGCGAAACAGGAAGTGTTCACCGAATTGGTCCGGCTGCTTGCCGTGCACGAAAGCGCCGAGGAGGAGGTCGTGCACCCGGTTGCCCGGCGAGCCAGGTTCGGCGCCGACGACGTCGTGCGCCCCCGTCTGGAAGAGGAGAACGAGGCCAAGCGTGCCCTCTCGGAACTCTACGATCTCGGCGTCGAGCATCCCGACTTCGACGCGAAGCTCGCGGGGTTCGCCGATGCGGTAGCCGCCCACGCCGCGCATGAGGAGGCCGAGGAGTTCACCATGCTGCGCAGCCAGTATTCGTCCCATCAGCTGGAGCGCATGGCCGGGTCGGTGCGCGCGGCCGAGGCGGTCGCCCCCACCCGCCCGCATCCGCACGCGGGGGAGTCCGCGCTGGCGAACCTGGTGGCTGGTCCGCCCTTGGCGTTGTTCGATCGGGTACGTGACGCCGTGCGGGATTGGCGGCACAAACAAGACCTGTGAGCGTGTCGGCGGCATTATCCGAGCTGGCGAGCGTACTTCTCGTCTCGGATTCGGTTGACCATGTGCGGGTAGTGCAGTTCGAAGGCTGGGCGCTCCGACCTGATCTTCGGCAGGCGGAAGAAATTGTGCCGGGGCGGTGGGCAGGTAGTGGCCCATTCCAGAGAGTTGGCATTGCCCCACGGGTCTTCGCCGGAGACGACTGGGCCGAAGCGGTAGCCGGTCATGATGTTCCACAGAAACGGCAGCATCGAAACGGCGAGCGTGAGCGCGCCGGCCGAGGAGATCGCATTGAGCGATGTGAAACCGTCCGAGGGCAGATAGTCGGCGTAGCGGCGCGGCATGCCGGCCGCTCCCAGCCAGTGGTGGGCTAGGAAGGTGGTGTGGAAGCCGACGAGGGTCAGCCAGAAGTGCCACCGCCCGAGGCGTTCATCGAGCATGCGCCCGCTCATCTTGGGAAACCAGAAATAGATACCGGCGAACGTGGCGAAGACGATGGTGCCGAACAATACGTAATGCATATGGGCCACCACGAAATACGTGTCGGTGACGTGGAAGTCCAGGGGCGGGGAGGCGAGTACGACGCCGGACAACCCGCCGAACAGGAAGGTCACCAGGAAGCCGACCGAGAACAGCATCGGCGTCTCGAAGGTGAGCTGTCCCCGCCACATGGTGGCGATCCAGTTGAAGAACTTGATACCGGTCGGTATTGCGATGAGCATCGACATAGCGGAGAAGAATGGAAGCAACACCGCACCGGTCGCGAACATATGGTGAGCCCATACCGCCATCGACAGGCCGGTGATCGCGGCGGACGCGAAGACCAATCCGGCGTATCCGAAGATCGGCTTGCGGCTGAAGACCGGCAGAATCTCCGAGACGATGCCGAAGAACGGCAGTGCCACGATGTAGACCTCGGGATGTCCGAAGAACCAGAACAAGTGCTGCCACAACACCGGGCCGCCGGTGCCGGGATCGAAAATGTGGCCGCCGAGGTGCCGGTCGACGTAGAGCCCGGCCAGGCCGGCGGTAAGCACCGGAAATGCCAGCAGCACAAGCACACTGGTGAACAAAATGTTCCAGGTGAAGATCGGCATACGGAACATCGTCATCCCGGGTGCGCGCAGGCAGACAATGGTCGTGGTCATATTGACCGCCCCCAGGATCGTCCCGATGCCGGAGACGATCAATCCGGCAATCCACAAATCCGCGCCGCTACCGGGTGAACTCGTGCTGAGGGACAGCGGTACGTAGCCTGTCCACCCGAAATCGGCGGCGCCACCGGGAGTCAGGAATCCGGCAAGCAGTACGGCCGAGCCGAACAGGTACAACCAGTAGGCGAGCGCGTTGAGCCGCGGAAACGCAACGTCAGGCGATCCGATCTGCAAGGGCAGCACGAAATTCGCGAATCCGAACAACACCGGCGTCGCGTAGAGCAACAGCATGACCGCCCCGTGCATGGTGAACAGCTGATTGTACTGTTCGCTGGACAGGAACTGCATGTCCGGCGCAGCCAACTCGGCGCGCATCAGCAACGCCATCAGTCCGCCGACGAGGAACAGCCCGGTCGCGGTGACGAGATACAGGATCCCGATCTTTTTGTGATCGGTGGTGCTGACCAGTTCCCACAGCAGGCTCCCCTTCGGCACGCGACGCGGTGCTGCGGTCCTGGTATCGGTGGAAATGGAGGTCACGCCTGCGTCCTACCCTCGACGCGGCATCGGAAACCGCTCCGGGACAGGATCAGACCGGGCTTTGCGCCAGCGCGGCGACAGCCGAGGCGAACATGGTGGATTTGATGGCGCCGAGGGTAGCCGGGTCTTTTCCTGCGATTGGTCGGATGAGTTCTATGGCGGTGTCGAGCACGGCACCTTCCGGTGCTGTGTGGTCGACCAGCCCGCTGGCGTGCGCCTCGGTAGCGCCGTAGCGGTGGCCGGTGGCCATGGCGGTCATCGCGGTCTGTGGTGTCAGCTTGGCTTGGATCAGAGCTGCCATCCCCGGGGTGAAACGGATGTGGATATCGACCTCGGGGAAGCAGTAGTAGCCACGGTCGGCGCGCATTACCCGGTAGTCGTGGGCGATTCCGAGCATCGCGCCCGCGCCGAATGCGTGCCCGTTGACCGCGGCGACGGTCGGCAACGGACAGGTCAGAATGCGGCTGAACAATGCCTGCACTTGCCCGACGTACCGTTCGGCCTGGTCGCCGTGCGACATCAGCCAGTCCAGGTCGAGTCCGTTGGAGTAGAACTTGCCCGTCGCCGTGGTGACCAGCGCCTGCGCACCGTTCTGCTGTGCCTCGTCGAGGAGTTGGTCGACGGTGTCGAGCCACCCGGGGGAGAACCTGTTCTCGTCGTCTCCGAGGTCGACGACGGCGATCTTGTCTCGGTAGGTGAGGGTGGCAGTCATCAGTGTGATCCTTTTTCGTTGTCGCTCTGTCGTTTTCGCGGTGTTGGTGGGTCCAGGGAGAGGACGGCGCGTACGGCCGTTTCCAGGCGCCGGCGCATCGCGGGGTTCGGCGTCCGATGCCCGCGCAACAACAGGCCGGTGGGAAGGCCGACGACGCATGCCTCGACCACCTCGACGGCAGGCCCGTCCGTGCGTCCCCACAAAGTTCCTGCCAGTCGGATGAACAGGTCGACAAGAACGGAGTCCAGCCGCGCCAGCTCGTCCGCGACGTCCTCGGGAACGCCGGAGCCGAGCAGCTCGTCACGACGTACGTGGAGCAGCAACTGCGACGAGCGAGGGAACTGCTCGGCGAATACCGCCGGGGCGTCGGCGGCTGCGACCACCGCGTCGACGGCAGCCGCACGACCATCCTGGGATGCAGGTGCGAGTGCGGTGTCGACGGCCGCCTGCTGCAGGTCGAGAAACCGGCGGGCGGCGCGCAACCACGCGCGCCCGACCAGTCCGCCCCGGGAACCGAATGCGTGGTAGATCGTGCCGTTGGACACCGCGGTGGCGGCGGCCACCGCTCGGATCGTCACCGTACTCGGGCCACCCTCCACCGCCAACCGTTCGGCGGCATCGAGGATGTCGTCGAGGTCGTGCACGCGTGGCCTGGGCATGCTCTCACGATAACAGAGCGAATGATCTGTTACCAATGGGTAAGTTACTTGTCCTGCCGCTGGGCTGGGCGGCCTGGGCTGGTGATCCATCGGCGTCGGCCAGATGGTGATGGCGAACTATCAGGGTGAACCCTGAACTTCACCCGGATATCCCGTCTCACCTGCTGATTTGTATACGTCCAGGTGTCATGCTGGAACGGAAACACAGACTATGGGAGGCACGACATGTTGTGGAAGATCATCGGTATCGTCGCGGTCGTCTGGATCGCGCTGGTCGTGATCGGTGCGCTGATCAAGGGGTTGTTTCCCATCCTGGTGATCAGTGCGATCGTGTTCGGGTTGTACCTGTTGTACAAGGCGGTATCGGGCTCGGACAACTCCACGGTGAGCAAGCTTTGACATCCTCTCCCGTCTGAAGGTGGGAGATTCCGGCCTGGGTGGGCTGTGCCGCGCTTCCGGTGGGTTCCTGCTCCAACGCCGACTGCTCGACCGAGGCCGAGGCTGACACCAGCTCCACAAGCGTTGGACTGTCCGCATGCCCTGCGGCCAGGATATTCTGGGCGGCGTTCACGTCCCGGTCGTGGGTCACACCGCACGTGCACGTCCACGCCCGGACATGCAGCGGCTTCTTTCCTCCCTGCGCTCCGCACACCGAGCAGAGCTGCGAGGACGGGAACCAGCGATCCACCTTGCCGAAAACCCGCCCATACCGGCCGGCTTTGTCCTCCAGCATGCGAGTGAACATGCTCCATCCGGCATCATGGACCGACTTCGCCAACCTGGCACGCGCCAAACCTTTGACGCACAGGTCCTCGACGAACACCGCTTGGTTGTCGCGGATGATCGCCGTGGACTGCTTGTGCGCGTGATCCCGTCGCGCGTCGGCCACCCTGACGTGAGCACGGGCCACCCGAGCCCGCGCCTTGGCACGGTTCTTGCTGCCCTTCGCCTTACGGCACAGCGACTGTTGCGCCTTGCGGAGTTTACGTTCGACGCGGCGAAGGAACCTCGGGTTCTCGATCACCGTGCCGTTCGACAACACCGCGAACGAACTCAGCCCCAAGTCGATACCGACCTCGGAATCCGACCGCGGCAGCGGCACGGACTCCACTTCGACCACGAATGAAGCGAAATACCGGGCCGCCGCATCCTTCACGATCGTCACGCTCGACGGCTCCGACGGCAACTCCCGCGACCAGCGAACCGATATATCCCCGATCTTCGGCAGCCGAAGCCTCCGCCCGGCCGTGACCGTGAACCGGGAGTTCTTCGTGAACCGGATCGACTGCCGATTGTCCTTGCGGGACCGATACTTCGGCGGCGCAACTCTCGGGCCATTCCGTTTGCCGGTTACCGACGTGAAAAAGTTTCGGTACGCAGTATTCAAATCCGCCAGGGCCTGCTGTAGAACCACGGCGGACACTTCCCCGAGCCACTTGCGTTCCGGGATGCGCTTCGATTCGGTGAGCCGCTTGGACAGTTCTCCGTCGCTGATCCGCTGCCCCGCTTCGAACGCTTCCCGCCGCGCCCGCAGTGCATCGTTGTACACCACCCGGGCGCATCCGAATGCCTTCGCCAACGACTGTTGTTGTCCCACAGTGGGATACAGGCGGAAGTTGTACCGAAGCTGCGCACTCCGATCCTACCGTCGGTTCAGGAGCGAATACGGCATTGTTCGCACCGGCAGACACCCTTTCATGCTGTGCGCACTTGGTAGAGGACCGCCCGGTTCAGGGCACGCTCGGCCCTGACAGGCCTCCCGCGTGAGCCTTCACCACCGCCCTGGAGGGCGGCGCACTAGCCCACACCCCGGTAGCGCGACCACGCCGTTACGGGCCGTGCGCTGTCCGATCCGGACGCGCGTCCTGTGCGTCTCGGCAATCCGGAGCCGCGACGAGCAGGTGACCACGTGTGACGTGGGTGTGATCCGACCACGGGCTGGTGTGGCAGGCTAGGCGGATGCGAGTAGCCGTTGTCGCGGGGCCCGATCCCGGGCATGCTTTTCCAGCTATCGCGTTGTGCTTGCGGTTTTTGGCGGCCGGGGACGAGCCGGTCTTGTTCACCGGCCCGCGCTGGTTCGATGCGGCGCTCGGAGCCGGGATCGGCGTGCGCAGACTCAAGGGTCTGGCGCCGCGACCGATGGACGATGACGCCGACGCCGGGCAGCGCATCCACGAGCGGGCCGCACACATCTCCACCGAGATCCTGCCCGACCTGAGCGCCATGCTGCCCGAGTTGGTGGTCTCCGATGTGCTGACCGCCGGCGGCGGGATGGCCGCCGAACAGCTGGGCGTGCCATGGGTGGAACTGTCACCGCATCCGCTGTATCTGCCGTCGAAGGCGTTGCCGCCCATCGGAAGCGGGCTTGCTCCGGGCGTGGGCCTGAGCGGGCGGGTGCGCGACGGTGTGCTGCGGACCATGACCTCGCGCGCGATCCGCCACGGGCGACTCCAGCGCGAGCGGGCACGCGAGAGCGTCGGTCTCCCCTCCCCCGACCCCGGTCCCGCCGCTCGCCTGATCGCCACTCTGCCCGCCCTCGAGGTGCCACGACCCGATTGGCCGGAATCCGCGCACGTTGTCGGTCCGCTCTTATGGGAGCCCACCGACGCGATCCTCGACCTTCCAGCCGGGGACGGGCCGCTGGTGATGGTCGCCCCCTCGACCGCCCACACCGGCGTCGCGGGCATGGTCGAGACTGTGCTGGCGGCCCTCGACGGAACCGGTGTCCGGGTGGCGATCTCGATGCTGGACACTCCGCCTGCCGACCTGCCTCCGTGGGCAAGCGCGGGTCTCGGCCGTCAGGACGAGCTGCTCACCCACGCCTCCGTGGTCGTCGGAGGCGGCGGCCATGGTTTGCTCGCCAAATCCCTTTCCGCGGGCGTCCCGGTCGTCACCGTTCCGGGCGGCGGCGACCAGTGGGAACTTGCCAATCGTGCTGCCCGCCAAGGAAGTTCGGTACTCGTCCGCCCGCTGTCGCCCGACGCCCTCCGCGCCGCGGTCCAGGAAATTCTCACCGACCCGCGTTACTCCGCCGCGGCCGCCGAAGCAGCCGCCACAGCGACCGCTCTCGAGGACCCCGTCGCCCTCTGCCGCCAGACCCTCCACCCCGTCCAAACCTGACGAGTGGCATATGGCCGCGGCAAAACGCCCGAGAAGCCCTCTCCGTGGTGTGCCCCTTGCCGGGAGTATCTTGGGCACGGTGCGGTTGACCGAGTTCCAGGAACTGTTGCACACCGAGTTCGGTGTGGCGCGAGGCGACGCCCTGCTGACCGATCACGTGGTCCTCGCGCTCGGGGGCCGCACCGGAGCCGCCGCCATCGAGGCGGGTGTGGATCCGCGGGACGTCTGGCGCGCCCTGTGCGCGGAGTTCGACGTGCCGAGGGCGCGCTGGTGAGCGCCACCGGGCAGGTCGATCAGGGCGGGCCGCTCTACCGGTTCGACGAGCGGCGTCGGATGATCCCGCTGGATCCGGAGCGCTTGGCCGCTCGGGTGGTGGACGCCCATCCCGTCGACTTCGCGAGTTTCCGGCAAACCGGTATCGAGCTGATGCTCCTCGGCCGCTACGACGAGGCGCTCGACCATCTCGATCGTGCGCTGGAATTGGTGGACACCGAGCAGCGTCGAATCACCGTGTGGATCAATCTGGGCGACGTCTACCGTTATCGGGGCGATGCTGTCACGGCCGAAAGGCTCTATCGCCGCGCCGTCGAGCACGCGCGTGCGTCCGCGTCGGAGGTGCTTTCCTTCGCCGTCCAGCACCTGGGTAAGGCGTTGGCCGAGCGGAACCAGCTGCGCGAAGCGCATACGCTGCTGGTGGAGGCGATGGAACTGCGCGCCGCCGAAGGCGACTCCGAGGAGATCGAATCCACCCGCGCGGCCCTGGACACCCTCGGTGAGCTGCCGATACCGTTGCCGCCCACGGTCGCCTCGCTACTCGGCGAGGCGCCCACCTGGTCGGACGATCACGAGGGAATGAGCGGTGGTGTCGTGCTCGTAGACGGTGCCTACTGGCTGAAGCGCGGTCCGAAGGCGGTCGCCGAGCACGAACGCCTGAACTGGTTGCGTGACCGCGGGATTCGCCTGCCAGAGGTGGTGGCATTCGAGGACGACGTGCTGGTGCTCGCCGACGCGGGTGCGCCGAGCCTGGCCGCGCGCGACAGCTCCGAAGAGCCGGCCGCGATCGGCACTGTCATGGGCTCGATCCTGCGACGGCTGCACGGCATTCCGATCGATGAGTGCCCGTTCGACGGCCGCTTGGACGTCGTCTTGGGGCAGGCGCGCCGCCAGGTGATCGAAGGTCTTGTCTATACCGACGATTTCGACGACGACAACAAGGGCTCCAGCCCGGCGGACCTGCTGGCGCGGCTGCTTGCCGAACGTCCGGACCACGAGGATCTGGTGGTGGCGCACGGTGACTTCACTCCGGCGAATGTGCTGGACGGCGAGATTCTGCTCGATGTCGCCGCGCTCGGCGTGGCCGATCGGTATCGGGATGTGGCGATCGCCGTGCGTGATCTGCGCGAGGACTTCGGCGAGGCGGCGGTGGCGGCCTTCTTCGCGGCTTATGGTGCGATCGAGCCGGACCCTCGCCGCCTCGCATACTATCGGCTGCTCGACGAATTGTTCTGAGCATCAGGTCTTTTTCGCGTAGTGCCGGGCGGCCTTGGTGCGATTGCCGCAGGTCGCCATCGAGTGCCAGCGCCGGGTGCCGTTCTTCGAGGTGTCGTAGAAGAACAGCACGCACTCCGGATGCGCGCACTGGCGGATCCGGTCGGGCGCCTCGCGCAGCAGGTGCAGCAGGTTGTCGGCGGCCAGCCAGCCGGGTATCCAGCTCTTTTCGGGAACATCGACCACATCGGCGGGTCCGGACTCGGTGAGCGTGCGCCGGATCCGCCCGTGTTCGAGCACTTCGTCTAGGCCATGGTGGGCGGCGTGCACGACCACGTCGTACACGGCCGTACGGGCGGCGAGCACGGCTTTCAGCGTCGCCTCGTCGGCGTGCGCGCGGTCGGCGAGGCCAGCCGATTCCAACCAGATGCGCAACCCGGCCACGTCGGTGAGCAGATCCTGCGGTCCGTGCTCGATCCATCTCGTGTTCAGCAGGTCGAGCGCCAGCGGTTCACCGAGGTGGGGGCGTGGATCGGGCATGACTGAGGGTATCGAGTCCGCGCCGATGTCCAGGTAGACCACCTCCTTTGTAACCGTTTAAATATCTATTAACGGTTGACCGTGCTGGTCGGCGTCGGCTATGTTCTAACCGGTCAAACAGATAATAACGGTTGAACATTCCGAGGAGGAACACATGACCACGGTCGCCGCACCCCAGCTCGCCACCGGGCACATCGGCCTGAACGTCTCCGACCTGAACCGCTCGGTGGACTTCTATCGCCGTGCACTGGGCTTCGAGCAACTCGCCGCGAGCACCGACGGTGACCGCCGCTGGGCATTCCTCGGTGCAGGCGGCAAACTCGTGGTCACGTTGTGGGAACAGAGTGACGGCGCCTTCTCTACTGAAAAGCCTGGGCTGCACCATCTTTCGTTCCAGGTAGACAGCATCGACCAGGTGCGCGCGGTCGAGCGGGTGCTGCGCGAACTGTCGGTCACCTTCGCCTACGACGGTGTGGTGGCGCACGGCGAGGGCGTCGCCTCGGGCGGCATCTTCTTCACTGACCCCGACGGCATCCGGCTCGAGGTCTACACGCCCAGCGGCGCCGAAACTGCCCCTGCGCCCAGCGGTGCCGCCCCGACCTGTGGGTTCTTCTGACCCCACCTCGTCAGGCCGCATAAGCGAAAGGAGAATCGCGATGGTCCCGTTTCATCCCGGCGAGATCGCTGTTCAGCGCCGGATGGGCCAAGCGCACATCGCCGACCGGGTCGGTCGCATGATCCGTCCCGACATCCCCGCGGTCGCCGCCGACTTCCTTGCCGAACAGCCGATGGTGGTGATCGCGGCCGCCGACGCTGCGGGCAGGCTGTGGGCGAGTGAACTGGTCGGGCCGCCGGGCTTCGTGCGTGCGGTCGACGCCGCGACGATCGCCATCGGCGCACGGCCCGCCGCGGGCGACCCACTGCGCGAGGTCTTGGCGCATTCCGCCCGCATCGGCATGATCGCCCTGCAACCCCAGCGGCGCAGGCGGATGCGGGTCAACGGCAGGTCGACGCCGGAGGGCGAGGGCTTGCGCATCGTCACCGACCAGGTGTACTCGAACTGCCCGAAGTACATCTCCCGCAGGGAGATCGAGAGCTATGCTCCGGATGCCGAGCTACCGGCGGTGCACCACGGCGTCGAGTTGGTCGCAAGCCAGCGAGCCGCGATCGCGGCGGCCGACACGTTCTTCGTGGCGTCCGCCGATGCGGACGGGAACGCCGACGCTTCACATCGCGGTGGGAATCCGAGCTTCCTGCATGTGCTTTCGCCCACTCGGCTGCGCTGGCCGGACTACCGCGGCAACTCGATGTTCATGACCCTCGGCAATCTCGAGGTGAACCCCCGTTGCGGAATCCTGATCCCGGACTGGACCACCGGCGCCTCACTCCAGATCACCGGATCCGCCGAATTGACCTGGGCACCAGAGACATTCGCCGCAGGTGCGCAGTGCTCCATCGACTTCACCGTCGACGAGGTGATCGAACGCCGCGCGGGAGCGCTGCGCTGGGGGCCTGCCGAACTCTCGCCCACCAATCCATCACTATAAGAAAGGAGTCGCCCGATGCGACCTCCGCTGCCCCCGTTCGACGCGGAATCCGCCAAGGCCAAGGTGCGGGCGGCTGAAAATGCCTGGAATACCTGCGATCCCGAGCGGGTCGCCGCTGCCTACACCGAGGACTCGGTGTGGCGCAACCGCGACGAGTTCTTCACCGGCCGTGACGCCATCGTCGAGTTTTTGACCAGGAAGTGGGCGACCGAGAACGGTTACGCGCTGCGCAAGGACCTGTGGGCCTTCGAGGGAAACCGCATCGCCGTGCGATTTCAGTACGAATGGCACGACGCGTCCGGCCGGTGGTGGCGCAGTTACGGCAACGAGCAGTGGGAGTTCGCACCGGACGGGCTGATGTCCCGTCGTGAGGCGAGCATCAACGACGTCCGGATCGAGGAATCCGACCGACGCATCCTCGGACCCCGGGATCCGGAAAGCGAATCGGTGCTGCCCCAGCAGTAAGAGCGACCGTTATCGAAGTATCCGGTTGCGGATGGACCATCCACGCGGAATGGCGTCCTCCTGGTCGGGAGGTCGGGAGGTCAGGGGTCGGGAGGTCGCCACCTCGCCACCTCGCGAAACGGTGGCGGCGGGACTTCGCCGTTCTCGGCAAACCCCATTCGCGCGTTGCCGGGCGCGTTGCTTGACTCGAACACGTGTTCGTCTAATCTTGACGGCAGAACTTGTCGGTGCCGCCCTCTACTGTAGGCGCCAACCACAGAACGAGACCTACCCGTCGAAAAGGGGATCAGGATCATGGCACCACAGGCGTACGACCGCGACAAGGCGCTCGAGCTCGCGCTGGCCCAGGTGGAGAAGAGCTTCGGCAAGGGCGCGGTCATGCGCCTCGGCGAGGAGGCCCGCCAGCCCATCTCGGTGATCCCCACCGGCTCCATCGCGCTGGACGTAGCGCTGGGCATCGGCGGCCTGCCGCGCGGCCGCGTCGTCGAGATCTACGGTCCGGAATCCTCGGGTAAGACCACTGTCGCGCTGCACGCAGTGGCCAACGCGCAGGCCGCGGGCGGTGTGGCGGCGTTCATCGACGCCGAGCACGCGCTCGATCCGGATTACGCGCGCAAGCTCGGCGTCGACACCGACGCGCTGCTGGTCTCCCAGCCCGACACCGGTGAGCAGGCTCTGGAGATCGCCGACATGCTGGTCCGCTCCGGCGCCATCGACATCATCGTCATCGACTCGGTGGCCGCGCTGGTGCCGCGCGCCGAGATCGAGGGCGAGATGGGCGACAGCCACGTCGGTTTGCAGGCGCGCCTGATGAGCCAGGCGCTGCGCAAGATGACCAGTGCGCTGAACAACTCCGGCACCACCGCGATCTTCATCAACCAGTTGCGCGAGAAGATCGGCGTGATGTTCGGCTCGCCGGAAACCACCACAGGCGGTAAGGCATTGAAGTTCTACGCGTCGGTGCGCCTGGATGTGCGCCGCATCGAGACGCTCAAGGACGGCAGCGATGCGGTCGGCAACCGCACCCGCGTGAAGGTCGTGAAGAACAAGGTCTCGCCGCCGTTCAAGCAGGCCGAGTTCGACATCCTCTACGGGCACGGCATCTCCAAGGAGGGGTCGCTCATCGATATGGGTGTCGAGCACGGCTTCATCCGCAAGTCCGGCTCCTGGTACACCTACGAGGGCGACCAGCTCGGCCAGGGCAAGGAGAACGCCCGCAAGTTCATGCTGGAGAACATCGACGTGCGCGACGAGATCGAGAAGAAGATCAAGGAGAAGCTCGGCATCGGCGCCGACGTGACCGCGGAGCAGGCTGCCGCTGAGGTGCCCGCCGATTTCTGAGCCGATGAGCGGCCGGCGTTCGCCCGGACCGCGCCGGGCCGCGCCCGAGGGGTCGCGGTCCGACGCGGTGCACGAGATGCGGCGCCGGTTGGACGAACTCCTGTCCGCCGCCGGCCGGTCAGCCGACTCCCGGACCGGTGGCCAGGAACCTGAACGAGTCCGGAGGGCCGAAGGTGGTTCGGCTGGGCCGGACACCATGGAAACCCGGTCGAACGCGTCCGATCCGCAGCGGGCGCGTTCGGCCGGGCCCAAGCGTGAGCGTCGAAACGCGATGTTGTGCGAGGACTCCCAGTCAGCTGGCCCTGAACGGTCCGACGGCCGAGGGGCCGATCCCGGGGCCGGATCCGGTGGCGGGACAGCCGAGCAGGCGAAGGACGTATGCCTTCGCCTACTCGGCGTCCGCGCCCGCAGCCGCGCCGAGCTCGTCCAGCACCTGACGGCCAAGGGGTACCCACCCGAGGTGAGTGATCGTGCGCTCGATCGCCTCACCGAAGTAGGCCTCATCGATGACGCTGCGTTCGCCGAACAATGGGTGCACTCCCGCCACACCTTCTCCGGCAAAGGCAAACAGGCGCTCGCACTGGAACTCCGCCGCAAGGGCGTTGCGCAGTCGGATGTCGCGCCCGCTCTGGCCGCCATCACCGACGACGACGAGGAATCCCGCGCCGCCGACCTGGTCCGCCGTAAACTACGCTCCCTGCCCCGAGATCTGGACCGCGACAAGACGATCCGCCGCCTCGTCGGCATGCTGGCCCGCCGCGGCTACGGCCAGTCGACGGCCTACCGTGTGGTCAAAGCCGAGCTGGCCGGTCACGGTGCCGAGGACGACCTGGTCGATCCCTTCGACTGAACCGCGCCGGCGGTGATTTACCGCGAAACCGAGCGCGCGACGGACACGTCGAACTGCTGGTTCTCGAGCCGATCGCGGTGTGTACTACCTCCCGGAGTAGGGGATGTCCCCGGCGATGTCATTGTCCGTCGGGAGGTGTGGACGACTACTGGGCCGCGATCGGTCAAGATCCGGACGGCGACGCCATGGGGTCGAACGCGTTCTCGGCGCTCGCCTCCCGGCCAGGTACTTCTCGAACGCTCGGTGATCTATGCTCACGACTTCTTTCCGATGTCGACGCCAGGTGCCGCGTCGGTGATGATGGAGTCCGCGGCCACCACGGCCGTGCCGCCCTTACCGCGTTTGCGTGCCCGCAGCCGCCGTTCCAGCTTGGTCGCCACCAGGGTCAACGCACTGTTGAGGGCGATCATGATGACCGCGATGATCATCAACGCCGGGATGGTGTTCTGTTCGGCCGCGCCGAGCTGCTGTCCCGAGCGCACGATCTCGACGTAGGTGATCTGATAACCGAGTGCCGAGTCCTTCAGTGCGACGACCATCTGTGAAATCAGCGCGGGCAGCATCGCGGTGATCGCCTGCGGCAGCAGGATCAACCGCATCAGCTGGCCCTTGCGCATGCCGAGCGCGACAGCCGCCTCAGTCTGCCCCTTCGGCAGTGACCGGATGCCCGCGCGTACGATCTCGGCGATGACCGAACCGTTGTAGATGGTCAGCGCGGTGACGACGGCGGCGAGCGCGAGATCGTCGGACTTGAAGATCTTGTAGTCGGAGAACACCGCGAACAGGAAGATCATCAGGATAAGCACCGGGATCGCGCGCGCCAGCTCGACGATCGCGCCCGCGATCCAGCGCACTACCCGATGCTCCGACAGCCGAAGTATGCCGAAGACCATGCCGAGAACCAGTGCGAACACGATCGACAGCAGCGCGGCGACGATGGTGCCCCGCACACCGGGCAGCAGGTAGGTCGACCAGACTTCAGCGTCCAGGAAGGGCTTCCACTTCTCGGTGGTGAACTGCCCTTTGTCGGCGAATCCGCGGTAGAGCACCCAGCCCGCCGCGAGCACCGCGACCACGACCAGGACCGAAAAGATGTTGTTGCGCAGTCGTGCCTTCGGGCCCGGGGCATCGAACAGCACCGAGGGGCCAGCGGTCATGCCTGCGCCTCGCTGACGCTCGGCTCCGGCATGATCGCACCTACGGCTGTGTTCATGGTTCGCTCACTCATCGGGCCACCTCGTATCGCTTGGCCAGCCAGCCGAAGAACAGGCCGGTCGGCAGGGTCAGGATCACGAAGCCGAGCGCGAAGATCGCGCCGATAGCCAGCACCGCGGCTTCGGTCTCGTTCATCTCCGCCATCAGGGTCGCGGCTTCGGCAACACCGATTGCCGAAGCGATGGTGGAATTCTTGGTCAGCGCGATCAGCACGCTGCCCAGCGGGGCGATGACCGAGCGAAACGCCTGCGGAAGCACGATGAGCCGCAGATTCTGCACGAAGCCCAAGCCGAGTGAGCGGCCCGCCTCGGACTGGCCCATCGGCACGGTGTTGATGCCCGAGCGCAGCGACTCGCAGACGAACGCGGCGGTATAGATGCCCAGGCCGATAACGGCGAAGCGGAAATTGTTCTGCGCCACTGAATCCGGCCCCTCCCCCGCAAGCCGCCAGCCCATCGTGGTGTAGAGGCCCAGCGACATGAACACGATGATCAGCGTGAGCGGGGTGTTGCGGAAAATGGTGACGTAGGCGGTACCGACCCACCGCGCGACCGGCACGGGGGAAACGCGCAGTCCGGCGACGATCGTGCCGAGGATCAGCGCGCCGATCGCCGACAGCACGGTCAGTTTTATGGTCACCCAGAAGGCTTCGAGGATTTTGGTGTCATACCTCGAGATCAGGTCGAACACGGTGGACGCGTCCCTCCGATCGGGTTTCGATGGTCAGGGGAAGTGCGGCGGGAGGCTCGGCCCGGGTGGGGCCGGGCGACCCGGGCTCAGGTGAAAGGCGGTAGGGAGTTCAGTACCGGTTCACCGTCGGCGGCTGTGGCGCCTGGTAGCCGGAGGCACCGACCGTCGTGTCGAACGCCTTCTGCCATGATCCGTCGGCGATCATCGCCTCGATCGCGTCGTTGACCTGGTTGCGGAGTTCCTTGTCGCCCTTCTTCAGGCCGATGCCGTAGTTCTCCGTAGTGAACGGCTTGCCGACTACCTTGAACGCGCCAGTGCTCTGCGCGGCGTAGCCGGCCAGAATGATGTCGTCGGTCGTCACCGCGTCCCACGAACCCGCACGTAGTCCTTCGAGGCACAGCGAGTAGGTGTCGTTGGCCTGCAGCTGGGTGTCGGGGAAGTTTTTCTGGATGTTCTGGGCGGGGGTGGAGCCCTTCACCGAGCAGACCTTCTTGCCCTTCAAACTGTCAGGGCCGGTGATGTCGGTGTTGTCAGCGCGCACCAGCAGCGACTGTCCCGCGACGTAGTATGGACCGGCGAAATCGACCTTTTCCTTGCGCTGGTCGTTGATCGAGTAGGTCGCGACGATGTAGTCGACCTGACCATTCTCGATCAGCGTCTCGCGCTGATTGGAGGGGGATTCCTTCCAGGTGATGTTTTCGGGCTGCACGCCGAGCTTGCCTGCCACGTACTCGGCGACCTCGACGTCGAAGCCGCTGTAGGAGCCATCCTTGTTCCGCAGTCCGAGGCCTGGCTGGTCGAACTTGATGCCGACGGTGAGCTTGCCGTCCTTGGCGTGGTCCAGGGCGGATTTGTCGTCGCCGCCGCCGCACGCGGTGGCGGTCGCGGCCGCGAGTGTCAGGGCGATCGCCCCGATACCGACTCGCAGGGCACGGTTGATCCTCATCGAGTTCCTTCTCCCTCTAGTGGGTCTAGCTATCCGGCAGTTCAGTGTTGTTATCGGCAGTTCGGTGTTGCTATCCGGCAGTTTCGGTGTTGCTCTCGGCAGTTCAGTGGCTCAATATCTTGCCGAGAAAGTCCCTGGCGCGGTCGGACTTCGGCGCGGTGAAAAAGGCGTCGGGCGTCGCGTCCTCGACCACCAGGCCGTCGGCCATGAACAGCACTCGATTCCCGGCACGGCGGGCGAAGCCCATCTCATGGGTGACCACCAGCATGGTCATCCCATCCTTGGCCAGCGACACCATCACCTCGAGCACCTCGTTGACCATCTCTGGATCCAGCGCGGAGGTCGGCTCGTCGAACAGCATCACCTTGGGATTCATCGCCAGCGCGCGGGCAATGGCGACGCGCTGCTGTTGCCCGCCGGACAGCTGGGCCGGGTACTTGTCCGCCTGATCGGCGATGCCGACCCGGTCGAGCAATTCCATGGCGCGGGTGCGCGCGTTGTCCTTCTTGACCTTGCGGACCTTGATCGGCGCGAGCATGACGTTCTCCACGATCGTCTTGTGCGCGAACAAGTTGAACGACTGGAACACCATGCCGACGTCCGCGCGCAATGCCGCCAGCGCGCGGCCCTCGGCGGGCAGCGGGACACCGTCGATGGCGATGTCACCGGAGTCGATCGGTTCCAGTCGGTTGATGGTGCGGCACAGCGTCGATTTTCCGGAACCGGAAGGGCCCAGAACGATGACGACCTGTCCTTTGGGAACCTCGAGATTGATGTCCCGGAGTACATGCAGGTCGCCGAAATGTTTGTCCACATTGCGCATCGAGATCATCGGCGGCGCGCTGGTGGCGGCGCTGACGTCCCCGGTCGAAGCGTTCCCGGTCGTGTCGGGCGCGGCGGCGTCGTCGGTCATGGTCAATGACCTTAAGCGGATTCTGGAAATTTGCCCGAGTTTCTGCGACACGCCGTCACGCCGCGCCGAGCCGACACGTGGCCGTAACTTACGGTTTCCCTACCCAGGCACCCCGGTTCCTGCGCCGATGCCCGCGAAACCCGCCGGACGTGGACCCGTACCCTGGACGGGTGGATTCGATCGGACAGGCAGTTTTGTCTCCGGCGCCCGTCGAGGGCACAGCACGCAGCTACGAGGTCCGTACCTTCGGTTGCCAGATGAACGTGCACGATTCCGAACGCTTGTCGGGGTTGCTGGAGGATGCGGGATACGTGAAGGCCGCGCCCGGCGCGACGGCCGATCTCGTCGTCTTCAACACCTGCGCGGTGCGCGAGAACGCCGACAACAAGCTCTACGGCACCCTGGGGCATCTGGCGCCGATCAAGGCGGACCGCCCTGGCATGCAGATCGCCGTCGGCGGCTGTCTGGCCCAGAAGGACCGTGAGGTCGTGGTGCGCAAGGCGCCCTGGGTGGATGTGGTGTTCGGCACGCACAACATCGGCTCGCTGCCAGTACTGCTGGAGCGAGCGCGGCACAACCAGGAAGCCCAAGTGGAGATCCTGGAGTCGCTCGATGCGTTCCCGTCCACGCTGCCTGCCAAGCGCGAATCCGCCTACGCGGGCTGGGTGTCGATCTCGGTCGGC
This sequence comes from Nocardia sp. NBC_00881, assembly GCF_045207455.1. NCBI lineage: Bacteria > Bacillati > Actinomycetota > Actinomycetes > Mycobacteriales > Nocardiaceae > Nocardia > Nocardia sp. NBC_00881. Next base: position 3,267,575 of record NZ_CP108798.1, on the reverse strand, counting down.
TGCAACAACACCTGCACCTTCTGCATCGTGCCTTCGCTGCGTGGCAAAGAAGTCGACCGTCGCCCCGGCGACGTGCTCGCCGAGGTGCAGGCGCTGGTCGATCAGGGCGTGCTCGAGGTGACGTTGCTCGGGCAGAACGTGAACTCCTACGGCGCTTCGTTCGCCGACCCCAACGAGCACCGCGACCGTGGCGCGTTCGCCAAGCTGCTGCGTGCGTGCGGGGCCATCGACGGCCTGGAGCGGGTCCGCTTCACCTCGCCGCATCCGGCCGAGTTCACCGATGACGTGATCGAGGCGATGGCCGAAACCCCGAACATCTGCCCGCAACTGCACATGCCGCTGCAATCCGGCTCGGACCAGGTGCTCAAAGCCATGCGTCGGTCCTACCGCAAGGCCCGCTACCTCGGGATCATCGACAAGGTGCGTGCCGCGATGCCGCACGCGGCGATCACCACAGATATCATCGTCGGCTTCCCCGGCGAGACCGAGGAAGACTTCCGGGAGACCCTGGATGTGGTCCGGCAGGCGCGCTTCACCAGCGCGTACACCTTCCAGTACTCCAAGCGACCTGGGACACCTGCCGCCGATATGCCCGGCCAGCTGCCCAAGGCCGTCGTGCAGGAGCGCTACGACCGGCTGATCGTGCTGCAGGAGGAGATCTCCCTGACCGCGAATCAAGCGCTGGTCGGTACCGAGGTCGAGCTGCTTGTCGCGGCGGGGGCGGGCAAGAAGAACGCCGCGACCGCCAGGATGAGCGGGCGCGCCCGCGACGGCAGGCTGGTGCACTTCCGGCCCGGCGGCACCGCCGAGCCGATCCGCCCCGGCGATCTCGTCACCGTCGACATCACCGATGCCGCTCCGCACCACCTGATCGCCGACGCCGCGATCAAGACCCACCGCCGCACCCGCGCCGGCGATGCGCATGAGCGCGGCGTCACCCCGAAGACCGAGCCCATCGGCGTCGGTCTGGGTCTGCCCCGCGTCGGCGCGCCCGCCCCGGAACCGGCGGCCGCGGGCTGCTCGACCGGTTGCGACGGATGAGCACCGGGCCGGACAAGAACGGCGACGTGACCCGCGGCGCCGCGGGATCCGATTCCGCATCCGGCGGTGAGCGGAGCACGTCCGCGGGAACCCCAGGGCCGGGCGGGACAACCGACCCCGCGGATGGTCCAGCGAACGACGAACGAAACGAGGACTCGGTGAGCTCGGTGGCGAGCACAAGCGACTTCGAACAATTCCGCGAGGATCTCGATGCCGTCGAGCGGCGGATCGCCGGCGAGATCGATCCCGGCGTGCGCGCCATGGTGGTGGCGGGAGCGGTGTTCCTGTTGCTGCTGTCGCTGGTTCTGCCGCATGCGGGCGCGGCACGTGGATTCGACGTGCTGCTGGGTACCGACGCGGCGCGAATCGAGCACATCGGGCTGCCGTCCCGCGTCTTCGTGTGGTTCCTCGTCGTCTTCGGCATCGGCTTCTCGACGCTGGCGCTGATGACCCGCCGATGGGTGCTGGCCTGGATCGCGGTCGCGGGCAGCGCTATCGCGAGCGCGTTCGGCATCTTCTCGATCTGGCACCGCCAGACTCCCGGCCTGGGCAACTACCACGGCGCGGGCCCCGGCTTCGGGCTGATCCTCGGAGCCATTGTCGCGATCGTGCTCACCTTCCACTGGGTGCGCGTGGTGTGGAGCCGCACCGCGCTGCACCTGGCGGCCGAAGAGCAGCGCCGCCATGCCGCCGCGGCCGCGGAGGAGCGCGACCGCCGTCGCCGTTCCGGCGAATCCTGACACGACGCGATCAGACGACAGTGGCCCCTCCCGATCGGGAGGGGCCACTGTTGTTGCCGGCGGTCAGCGGTTGCTCACGGCGCCTTCGGCGGCCTCGGCCCATTCGCGCCACTGCTTGGCCTGCTCCAGCGCTTTCTCCGCGTCTCGGGTGTTGCCCGCTGCCTGCGCCTTGGCGGCCTGCTCCTCGAATTGCGCCACACGTTCACGGAACTGGGCCGCGCGGGCCATCGCCTCCGGGTCGCTGCGCCGCCACTGCGCGTCGACGGCGTCGCGGACGCGCTTCTCGATAGCGCGCAGCTTGCCTTCCAGCTCCTGCATGCGCTCGCGCGGCACCTTGCCGATGGCATCCCACCTGTCCTGCAGCTCGCGCAGCGCGGTGCGGGCGCCGTCCAGGCCGGAGGACGGGTCGATGTGGCCGTAGGCGCGCAGCAACTCTTCTTTGGCTGTCGCGTTCTGTTCGAACTCGGCGTCGCGTTCGGAGACGGCGGCGTTGCGGGCGGCGAAGAACACGTCCTGCGCGCTCTTGAAGCGCCGCCACAGCACTTCGTCGGCCTCGCGCGGGGCGCGGCCGGCGACCTTCCACTCGGCGAGCAGGTCACGGAAGACGCCCGCGGTGCCTACCCAGTCGGTGGAGCCGGACAGTTCCTCGGCCTGCGCGCACAGCTCCTCCTTGCGGGACTTCGCGGCCGCGCGTTCGCGATCCAGCTCGGCGAAGTGTGCGCCGCGGCGGCGGTTGAACGCCTCGCGCGCCTTGGAGTATCGCTTCCACAGCGCGTCGTCGACTTTGCGGTCCACGCCACGGATGGACTTCCACTCGTCGAGGATCTCGCGCAACCGATCGCCAGCGGCCTTCCACTGGGTGGACTCGGCGGCGATCTTCTCCGCCTCGGCCGCCAGCGCCTCCTTGCGTTCGGTGTGCTCGTGGCGGGCGCGCTCCTTCTCCTCCTTGGCGTGCGCGGCCGCCTCCTCGGAGTGCTCGGCGATGGCCCGCAAACGCTTGGCGAGCCCGTCGATATCGCCGATGACGGCGGCGGTCGGCAGCGATTCGGCCAGCGCGACGGCGGCGGCCTTGGTCTTGCGTGCGTCCGCGCCCGCGGCCAGTCGCGCCTCCAGCAGGGCGACCTCGGTGGCCAGGTCGTCGAACCGGCGGCCGAAGTGAGCCAGGCCCTCGGCGGCGTCGCCCGCCTGCCAGGAGCCGACCTGGCGTTCTCCTTCGGCGGTCTTCACCCACGCGGTGCCGTCTTCGTCGACCCGGCCCCACCTGCTGGGATCTGAGACGGTGGGCACGACGACGGGATGCGGATGCTGCTGGGCGGGGCCCGGGGCGGGTTTGACCGCGTGCGGCTTGGGGGGTTGAATCGAGCCGCCGGGTTTCGGGGCACCGGAAGTGCGCGGCATCTTGCCCGGGCCGGCTTTCGCGGTTCCGTTGCTGTCGGTCATTTTTCCTCGTCCCTGCCGCGCGTCACGGCTGCCTGGTTACGCCCTAGCTCATTCCATTGAACCCGGTCCGAGCTCTTGTGACCATCGATCCACGCCTAAATCCGGGGCAATGCAACCCCTGATGACCTGGGTTGTAGCTCCTCGAACACTATCAATCTCGGCGGTGTTTCCGGCAGAGACACTCGAAGCCGGAAAGTACCCGTGGTCTCGGCAACGACTACGGTTACGACGTGTTCTCCATCGCCGCCCTGGTTCCCTCGCCGCCGATCCTGGTGCCCGAGCTGTGCGGCGGCGTGGCGGACGCGGCGGGAATCGACCAACCCGATCCGCGCGCCGTGCTGCGCGCCGCAGTGCTGGACGCGGCGCATGTCCTTGCTGCCGTGACGGACCGGTGGACGGTACTCGGCGCGGGGGCCGAGAACGGTGTGCTCGGGCCGGAAACGCTCGGCACATTCCGCGGGTTCGGCGTCGACGTGCGGGTCGGACTCTCCGCCGCCGCGCTCACCTGCTCGGCTGAGGCAGACCTCCGGCTTCCGCTGTCCGTGCTGGTCGCCGGGTGGTTGCGTGGGCGGGTCGCGCCCGAGGCGGTCGCCGAGGCGCACATCATGTCGGCGGGCGCGCGACCCGATCGCTGCGCCGAACTGGGGACGAAACTGCGCGCCGAGCTGGACGCCGACGATGCGCCACGGGGCGTGCTCGTAGTCGCCGACGGCGCGGCCACCCTGTCCACCAAGGCGCCCGGCTACCTCGACCCACGGGCCGAAGCCGTGCAAAACGAACTGGATCACGCTCTGACGGCGGGCGACCGCGCCGGAATCCACGCGCTCGACCCGGCGCTGTGCGCCGAACTAGGCCTCTCCGGCCGCCCGGCCTACCAGATGCTGGCCGGGCTCTTCCACGCCGATCCGGTGGTCGAGACGCGCTACCGCGACGCGCCGTTCGGCGTCGGCTACCACGTGAGCCTCTGGCGGCCCTCAGTCGAGGACGTCCCGTGACCGGCGCGGGAATCCGTCCGATCGCGGTCGTCGGGCCGACCGCCACCGGCAAATCCGACCTCGCTCTCGACCTGGCTGAACGGCTCGGCGGCGAGATCGTGAACATCGACGCGATGCAGCTCTACCGGGGCATGGATATCGGCACCGCGAAGCTGACCGTCGCGCAGCGGCGCGGCATCCCGCACCACCAGCTCGACGTGCTGGAGGTGACCGAAATCGCGACCGTCGCCGCCTACCAGGCCGCAGCGAGCGCCGACGTCACCGCGATCATGGACCGAGGGCGGGTGCCGATCATCGTCGGCGGCTCGATGATGTACGTCCAGGCGCTGCTGGACCAGTGGGATTTCCCGGCCACGGATCCGGCCGTGCGGGCGCGCTGGGAGGCGGTGCTCGCCGACGGCGGCGTCGCGTCGGTGCACGCGGCGCTGCGGAAAGCCGACCCGGTGGCCGCGGCCACCATCCTGCCCACCGATGGCCGCCGCATGGTGCGCGCGCTCGAGGTCGTCGAGCTCACCGGCCGTCCGTTCGCCGCATCGGCGCCGCGGATCGGACAGCCGCGGTGGGGGACCGTCATCATCGGCGTAGACCGCGAGACCGCGGCTCTGGACGCGCGCATCGAGCAGCGCACCGCCCTGATGTTCGCGGGCGGGCTAGTCGAGGAGGTGTGCGGCCTGATCGAGCGCGGGCTCCGCGCCGGCGTCACAGCCCGGCGCGCCATCGGATATGCACAAGTCCTGTCCTACCTGGACAACGAATACGACCTGAGCCACGCGCGGGAACGCACTCTGATCGGCACGCGCCGCTACGTCCGCAGGCAGCGCTCGTGGTTCCGGCGAGATGCCAGGGTGCACTGGGTGGACGGCGCCGCCCCCGATTTGTCGGCGACGACGCTCGCCCTGCTCGACGAGAAAGAACGGACGCAGTGACCCGACGTGTGACCACTCGCAACGCCTCGGTCCAGGTGTGGCAGGCCTATCTGAACAACCGGACCAAGCGCCACCGCGACGGCCGGTTCCTGGTGCAGGGGGTTCGACCGATCACCCAGGCCGTCGCCAACGACTGGCCGCTGGAGACATTGCTCTACCGCCTCGGCGCGCCAGATCTGTCCAGCTGGGCGCGCGAGCTCTTGGACACCAGCGGAGTGCCGCAGGTCGGCCTGGTGCCGGAGCTGATGGCCGAACTGGGCGAAAAGTCTACCGGCATACCGGAACTGGTAGCCGTCGCGGTGTCCAAGCAGGTGGCACTGGAGACCTTCGAGCCGGGTGAGCCGGGAGAGGACGCACCGGTGGTCGTGGTGTTCGACCGCCCCAACTCGCCCGGCAATCTCGGCACGCTGATCCGGTCGGCCGACGCCTTCGGCGCGAGCGGTGTCATCGTCACCGGGCACGGCGCCGATCAGTACGACCCGCACACCGTGCGCGCGTCGACGGGTTCGCTGTTCGCCATGCCGGTGATTCGTGCCGCCGGACCCGCCCAGGTGCTCGAGTTCCGCGACCGCCAGGTGCTCCGCGGCATTCCGACGCGGATCGTCGGTACCGACGAGAAGGGCCCCCGCGCTGCCTACGATCACGATTTCACCGAGGCGACGATCCTCGTCGTCGGCAACGAGACCAGCGGGATGAGCGCGGCCTGGCAGCAGACCTGCGACGACATGGTGCACATCCCGATGGGCGGCACCGCCAGCTCGCTCGGCGCGCCGTCGGCGGCGGCGGTGGCTCTCTACGAAATTTCCCGGCAGCGCCGGACGTTTGCCAAGTGACCACAAGAGGGAGACATCGCACGTGCCGGACATCGAGTTCACCAAGGGGCACGGCACCGAGAACGACTTCGTGGTGCTGTCCGACCCACAGGTGGGTCTTGCCCTGACCCCCGAGCGGGTCAGCGCGCTGTGCGATCGCAGGCGCGGGATCGGTGCGGACGGAGTACTGCGGGTCGCCAGGGCTGGTGCGCTGCGGGGCGCCGGTGTGCTCGACGAGATCCCGGAGGGTGTCGGCGCCGACGACTGGTTCATGGATTACCGCAATGCCGACGGCTCGATCGCCGAGATGTGCGGCAACGGCGTGCGCGTGTTCGCCCACTACCTGGCGGCGTCGGGACTGGAGACCCGCGACCGCTACGTCGTCGGCAGCCGCGCCGGGGCGCGCCCGGTCACCGTGCACGCCGCGGACCTGGTCACCGGTGATGTCACCGTGGGCATGGGGAAGGTGCGCGAACTGGGCGAATCGACCGCGACTATCGCGGGCTGGGCGATGTCGGGGATCGGCATCGATGTGGGCAACCCGCATCTGGCGTGCGTCGATACCGGACTGTCGTCGGAAGCCCTCGGCAAGCTCGACCTGACCGTTCCGCCCGGCTTCGATCCCGACCTGTTTCCGCACGGCGTGAACGTCGAGATCGTCACCGCGCTGGACACCGATCGCTCGGTCGACATGCGGGTGTACGAGCGCGGCGTCGGCGAAACACGCTCGTGCGGAACGGGAACCGTTGCCGCGGCGGCCGCGGCGCTGGCTGCCGAAGGCTTCCGGATCGCCGAGGACACCGGCCGGGCGACCGTCCGCGTGCCGGGCGGCGAGGTGACCGTCGGACTGGAGAACGGTACGGCGTGGCTACGCGGACCTTCCGTTCTGGTGGCTACCGGCCGACTCGCCTTCTCCTGGTGGGACGGCATGTGAGCTGCGCGGGTCCGCGAAATAACCGAGTGAACCTGCCGCCGTTTCGTGGCAGCATGGATGGCGTATGAGCAAATCAGAGACGTACCAATTCACCCCGGCGGCCGCGAGCGATGGCGCCGCCGAGGAGTTCGATGACACTGTGACCGGTGACGTCGTCGCAGAGCACGCCGCTCGGATGAACCGCACCGGTTGGTCCGCCGACCCCACGGTCGGCGAACTGCAGTTGGAGGACCGCAGCTCGCTACGTCGTGTGGCGGGTCTGTCCACCGAACTCACCGACATCACCGAGGTCGAGTATCGCCAGCTGCGCCTGGAACGGGTCGTACTGGTCGGTGTCTGGACCACCGGGACCGCCATGCAGGCGGAGGCGAGCATGGCCGAGCTGGCCGCGTTGGCCGAGACCGCGGGCTCCGAGGTGCTCGAGGCGCTGATCCAGCGCCGCGACCGGCCGGACCCGGCCACCTACATCGGCTCCGGCAAGGCCGACGAACTGCGTTCCGTAGTGCTGGAGACCGGCGCGGACACCGTGATCTGCGACGGTGAGCTGACCCCCGCACAGCTGACCGCGTTGGAGAAGGTGGTCAAGGTGAAGGTGATCGACCGGACCGCCTTGATCCTGGACATCTTCGCTCAGCATGCGACCTCCCGCGAGGGTAAGGCGCAGGTCTCGCTGGCCCAGATGGAGTACATGCTGCCGCGGCTGCGCGGCTGGGGTGAGTCCATGTCCCGGCAGGCCGGTGGCCGCGCGGGCAGCAACGGCGGCGTGGGCCTGCGTGGTCCCGGTGAGACCAAGATCGAGACCGACCGCCGCCGTATTCGCGAGCGAATGGCAAAGCTGCGCCGCGATATTCGTGAGATGAAGACCGCGCGTGACACCATGCGGGCACGCCGCAACTCCAGCGGCATCCCGTCGGTGGCGATCATCGGCTACACCAACGCGGGCAAGTCGAGCCTGATGAACGCCCTCACCGGCTCCGGCGTGCTGGTGCAGGACGCGCTGTTCGCCACCCTCGACCCGACGACCCGCCGCGCCGGCCTGGACGATGGGCGAGAGGTGGTCTTCACCGACACCGTCGGCTTCGTTCGCCACCTGCCGACCCAACTGGTCGAGGCGTTCCGGTCCACCCTGGAGGAGGTGACCGGCGCCGACCTGCTGTTGCACGTGGTCGACGGCTCCGACGCGCTGCCCGCCGAACAGATCAAAGCGGTCCGCGAAGTGGTGACGGACGTGATCAAGGAATCCGGTGCGCCTGCCCCGCCGGAACTGCTCGTGGTCAACAAGATCGACGCGATCGATCAGATGGAGCGCACCCACCTGCGCGGACTGCTCCCCGACGCCTCGTTGGTCTCGGCCCACACCGGCCTCGGCATCGACGCATTGCGCGCGCGCCTCGCCGAAACGCTCGGTGGGCTGGACGTGGAGATCAGCGTGTTGCTTCCGTACACGCGGGGCGACCTCCTCGCTCGCATCCACGCCGATGGCCGCATCCTGACCTCCGGCCATGAGGAGGGCGGAACCCGCGTTCGTGCCCGCGTCCCGCATGCCCTCGCCGCGGCCCTGTCGGCGTACGCGCACGCGGGAACGGCCGGCGCGCCGGAGGCGGACGGGCATTCGTCCGCGTAGCGACAAGGTCGCGGGTCTGTCCTGCTAAACGGGTGCCGGTCCTCGCCGCTCGCTGATGGATGCCCGCCGATAGGCTCGGGGATCTCGTGGGCATGTGGGCGGACTCACATCAGACCTAAGTGCTAGCGGCCGTGCGGATGTCGCGTCAGCGGTTACCTGCGGATTCGCTACAAGGTCGTCGGTGCGAACGCCCGAGCTGGTCGGGCGTGTCGCAGGACGCCTCGCACATCGAATGCGACACAGTCGATTCGTTATATATCGTCGGCGCACCGACAGCAGGAGGGTTCATGTCGCACGACCGCCGCGGGGCCGCCGATTCCGGTGATCGGCATTCGGGTGCCAAGAGCGCCGATCCGGTGCTCAGTGACGGTGCGCCGCTGTCTGTTTCGCTGACCGAGACCGATCTGCGGGTGCTCGACACTCTGCTGGCGCCGCTGCGCGCGTGGACGAGCCCGCGCTTCTACGGCCTGGAGAATCTTCCCGCTGACGGTCCGGTGCTCCTAGTCGGCAACCACAACCTGATGGGCGGCATCGACGCACCGCTGCTGCTGCCCGAGGTGCTGCGCCGCCGTAGCCGCCTGGTCCGCGGCTTGGCCGAGAACGTGCTGATCAACGTCCCGGGGCTACGCCAACTCCTGCACTACTACGGCGCGGTGCGAGGGACCAGGGACAACTGTCTTGCCCTGCTCCGGCGCGGCGAGGCCGTCATGGTCTTTCCGGGCGGCGGTCGCGAGGCGGTGCGCCGCAAGAACGAGAAGTATCTGCTGAAGTGGGAAGGTCGCAGCGGCTTCGCTCGCATGGCCATCGAGGCGGGTGCCCCGATCGTCCCGGTTGCCATGATCGGCGTCGATGACGCCTACGACATCGTCGTCGACGGCGACCATCCGGTTCTGCGCCCACTGCGCTGGACCGTCGAAGCCCTCGGGCTCAGCCGCGACCTCACCCCTCCGCTCATCCGCGGCATCGGCCCCACCGTCATCCCGCGCCCGGAGCGCTTCTACTTCTCCGTGGGCGCTCCGATCGACCCGGAGCCCTGGCGCGGCGCCGACGACGTGCACGCGGCCGCCAAAGAATTCCGTGATGTGGTACGCAAGGCGCTGGAGGAGGAGATGAATTTCCTCTTCGCCGAACGTGAGCGCGACCGGGGGCGCACCTTGGTCGGTCGGCTGCGTGGTCGGCTGAACATCTGAGTACCGATCGGGTTCGCCATCATTCTGGGATGGCCCTGGGTCGACGGATAGGCGACCTCGGCCTTCGCGCGTTTGCCGAGAATCGCGCCCGATGTTTCGAAGCCACGCCCTCAGTCCAGGTGAGGAACGATCTCCAGACCAGAAGTGAACGTGGATTCTCTTTCCGGGTACCGTATGTGGCAACGAAGGCCGGTGTGGACCGGCTGGTGTGGGTCACTAGGAGGTTGGCGTGCAGCGCACACTGTTCGAAGCCGAACACGCACTGTTCCGGGAGTCGTACCGCAAGTTTCTCGATCAGCACGTCGCGCCGAACCATACGAGGTGGGAAGAGCAGGGCATCGTCGACCGCGAGGTCTGGCTAGAGGCGGGCAAGCAGGGCTTTCTCGGAATGGCCATGCCGGAGGAGTACGGCGGCGGCGGAGTCGAGGACTTCCGCTACAACGTCATCGTCGCCGAGGAGTCGGTCCGCCGTCAGTACTCCGGTCTCGGCTTCGCTCTGCACAATGATGTGATCGCCCCTTATCTGCTGGAGCTGGCCGATGACGAGCAGAAGCAGCGCTGGCTGCCCGGCTTCTGCTCCGGCGAGATCATCACCGCAATCGCGATGACCGAGCCGGGCACCGGTTCGGACCTGCAGGGCATCAAGACCCGAGCGGTGCGCGACGGTGACGACTGGATCCTGAACGGCGCCAAGACTTTCGTCACCAATGGCATCAACTCCGACATCGTGATCGTGGTCGCGCAGACCGACCCGGACAAGGGCGCCATGGGCTTCAGCCTGCTCGTGGCGGAGCGCGGCATGCCCGGCTTCGAACGCGGCCGAAACCTGGACAAGCTCGGCCTCGCGGCGCAGGATACCGCCGAATTGAGTTTCACCGACGTGCGCGTGCCCGGCAACAACCTGCTCGGCACTCAGGGCATGGGCTTCGTCCACCTCATGCGCAACTTGCCCCAGGAGCGCTTGTCGATCGCCGTCATGGCGGCCACGGCGATGGAGGCCTGCCTGGAGATGACCATCCAGTATGTCCGCGACCGCAAGGCGTTCGGCAAGCCGATCGGCGCCCTGCAGAACACCCGCTTCGTGCTCGCCGAGCTGGCCACCAAGACCACCGCGGTGCGCCTCATGGTCGACAAGTTCATCGAAATGCTCAACGAGGGCGAACTCACCGCCGAGGACGCCGCCATGGCCAAGTGGTGGAGCACCGAAGAGCAGCTCGACCTGATCAACCGCTGCCTGCAACTGCACGGCGGCTACGGCTACATGAAGGAATACCCCATCGCCAAGGCCTATATGGACGCCCGCGTCCAGACCATCTATGGCGGCACCACCGAGATCATGAAGGAAATCATCGGTCGCAGCTTGAAACTGGCCTGATAGCAGGCAGCTGAATGAAGACATCCGGCCGAGAAAGCTCACCTTCGCGGCCGGATATCGGATGAGGTCAAGCCATCTCGGGCACGCGCAGGTGAGCGAAAGCCAAGTCGTACTCCGCCACCTCGAGCACGTCGGCACCCATCCGACGGGTCGCCGCGGCCCTGATCTGATCCGCCTTTTCGCGGCTGTTGTCCAGGGCCGCACGGCTCGCCCAGACCATCGCACCTACCGCTCGACCGGTTGCCCGGTCGACGAACAGACTGGCGCTGCGGAACCCGTCTATCATCTCCGCCTCCGGCAGCACTCCCACCTTCAGGGTGTCGATCACCTGGTCGATGTTGTCCGGATCGGTCTGCAACCACGTGCACCGAGTGCACGCGCCGTCGCCGGCCAGGTGATCACGGTGCATTACCGCGATTTCCCATTCTTCGACCCGCTCCACCGGGCCGTTGAGCATGTGGGCCAGGCCATCACGTAGTGCTCGGGCCCGCCCTGTGCTGGCATGCATCGCACCCTCGGATTCCCATGCGGTTGTGGCGATGCAGCGCCCTGATGCCCGCTCTACCATCAATGACAGGCCGACCCACCCCTCGATCTCGGACAGATTCGGCATCACTTCATCGCGGAGGTTTGCGACCCCGCTGTCGATCGATGACGGCTGGGCCGCAATTGTGCTTGAACGTGCGTACACGAGCCACCTCCTGCCCTGGTCAGGGCGGCGCCCCGGTGGCGCCACCGGACATATTTACCCTCCTCCAGTGTGAGCGTGCGCGCAATGCCTCATTTCACGGGCAGATTCTCCAGTTATTTTTTAACCTGGTACGAGTTCTTGCTGAAATGTTCAGTCGTAGCGAGCGCAGTCCGGAAAATGATGAGATATAAAGGTGCGGAAGAGGATTGGTGATTTCATGGAAATCCGGTCTTTTCGACAGCCTTGTGATGATTCTGGGAACGTTTCTCATGTAGGTGATTTCCCATTCGCCGATCCCTTTTAGCAGACGCGTGCGGCGCCGGTGTGGGGAACGCAGAGGCGAGCCCTACGGACCGCGACACATCGTTCGGGAAGCGGGAGCGCAGTCCTCAGACATCGACCGTGGGCAGGGTGACAACGAAGCGGGCGCCACGATCAATACCGTCGGTTACGCGGATGTCGCCTCCGTGCCGCTCGATGACGTCGCGGACAATGGCGAGGCCGAGTCCTGCGCCGCCTTCGTCGCGGCTGCGGGCATCGTCCAGGCGGACGAAGCGCTGGAAGATTCGGGTCCGGTCGGCTTCCGGAACACCGGGACCGTCGTCGGCGACGTCCAGCACGGTTGTGCGATCGCCAGTGTGGTGCAGGCAGACTCGTACGGTGGTGGCCGCGTGCCGCTGGGCGTTGTCGACGAGGTTGCCGAGTAGGCGGGCGAGCTGGAGTCGGCTGCCGGTGACCACGACCGGGTCGTTCGGCAGCACGGTGTCGACGGTGATCCGGTCGCCGACCCGGTGGGCCAGTTCGTCGCGGACCAGTGCGGCCAGATCGACGCGGTCCGCACGGGGTTGCTCGCCCGCGTCGAGCCGGGCCAGCAGCAACAGATCGGCCGCGAGATGTTCCAGCCGGACGGTGTCTCCGATCACGCCGTCCAGTTCGAGCAGGTGCGGGTGCGCCTGGGCGACCTCTAGCTGGGTGCGCAAGCTGGCGATAGGGCTGCGCAGTTCGTGCGCGGCGTCGGCGATGAAGCGGCGCTGGCGTTCCGCGGATGCCTCCAATGCGGCGAGGGTGGCGTTCGTAGTGCTTGCGAGCCTGGCGATTTCGTCGCGCGAGGCGGATTCCGGGACGCGGCGGGAGAGGTCGCCGTCTTCCATGATCTCGGCGAGCTCCGACCGGATCGACTCCACCGGGCGCAGGGCACGGCGGGTGACCAGCCAGGTCACCCCGGCGACCACGGCGAGCAACGGCGGCAGGCCGATGAGCATGGCTTGGCGCGCATCGGCCACCGCGCTGTCGGCGGTGTCGAGGGAGACGCCGGCGTAGACCGTGACGGGCTGCCCGCCCGCGGTGGTGGCCGCGACCGCGGCCACCCGGAAGGGGCTGGGTTCGCCCCCATCCACCGTCAGCCGCACATCACCGAACATGACCTCGGTGGCGGTCGGGTCTTTGGTGGTGGCAGTGGGCGGCTCGTCCTCGCCGTCCTCGCCGTCCTTCTCGTCTTGGTCGTCGTCCACTTCGTCGTCTTGGTCGTCCTCGTCTTCCCGGGACGCCGAATACGGGCCGAAGTCGGCCATGGGAGGTTGGCCGCGGAGGTCGTCGTCGGCTGCCAAAACGAGGCGGTCGGCCGAAACAACCTGTACCGGTTGGCTGTCGGCGTCGGGCAGCTTCAACCGTGTGAGGTCGGTGCTCGCCGCGAGCTGGGTGGCCACGTCACGGGCTGTCGTCTCCGCTTGCAGACTCGCACTCTCGACCAAGTTGTGCCGCAGCACCGCGAGCACCGTCAGCCCGGCAGCGGTCAGGGCCACCGCGACGACGGCGGTGGCCGCGAGGGTGGTGCGCGCCCGGACCGAACTCCACCACCCTCGCCTGCGTCTCGGCCGATCAGTCACGGTCGGCCACCAGCCGGTAGCCCGCGCCGCGGACGGTGGTGATCGATCGGCGATCGAACGGAGCGTCGATCTTGCGGCGCAGCGTGCTGATGTAGACCTCGACGATGTTCGGGTCGCCGTCGTAGGCGAAGTCCCAGACATGCTGGAGGATATCGGCTTTCGACACCACCTCCCCGGCGCGAACGGCGAGGTGTTCGAGGACGGCGAACTCTTTCGCGGTGAGCGTCACGTCTTGGGCGCCGCGCCGGCATGTGTGGGTGTTGGGGTCCACGATCAGATCGCCGATGCGCAAAACCTGCGCGCCGCCGCGCGTTCGGCGGCGCAACAGGGCGCGGATGCGCGCGAGCAACACCACATAGGAGAACGGCTTGCTGAGGTAGTCGTCGGCGCCGGTGTCCAGGCCTTCGGCCTCGTCGTATTCGCCATCCTTCGCGGTGAGCATCAGCACCGGTGTCTCACGGCCCGCGGCGCGCAGCGTGGCACATACCCGGTAGCCGTTCATGCCCGGCAGCATGATGTCCAGGATGATCAAGTCGTAGTCGGTGGTGGTGGCCGCGTGCAGCCCCTCGGTGCCGTCGTGGACGACGTCCACGGCAAATCCCTCGGCGGACAACCCTTTTGCGAGGGCGAGGGCCAGACGCTTCTCGTCTTCCACAATCAGCAGACGCATCCCACAAGGGTGACAGACTGTTCCTGAAGCAGTCTTCAGGTGGCTTCAGGTCGCCTTCAGCTCGGGTTTGCCACAGTGCTGATCACATTCGAGAGCACGACTCCCGCAGGAGGTTTCACCATGACAACCGTTTTCCACCGCGCACTCGCCGGTCTGCGCTGGATCCTCGTCGGCGCCGCCGTCGTCGCCGGCGTGAGCCTAGCCCTCACGGCCGTCGCCACCGGCGGAAACGTTGGGCACACCGTCTCCTTCTCCGCGCCGGCCACGGACTGGTCGCTGATCGCGGACCCCAGCATCACACGGCAGCAAGCCATCGACAAAGCGGTCGAAGCCGTGCCCGGCGGCCGGGTGGAGTCCGCCGAGTTCGACACCAACGGCGGCAGCGCAGTATGGGAGGTCGAACTCGTTACCCCCGACGCTGTGGAGCACGAGGTGACCATCGACGCGAACAGCGGCAAAGTACTCGAGACCGTCAACCACGACTGACTCCCGCCGCATGCCGATACATCCCCGTCATAGCGGTATGAGGCATTTCTTCCCGCCAGAGGCGCGATCACAGGGAGAACTCCCGCTGGCGCGAGAGACCGGGCTCCGGTTGGCGACGTGTGCGTCGCACGCCGGAGTCTCGGCATCAGCCAGGGTGTCGCTGATTTCGCAAGCCAACCTTCGCCGCGAGAGTAGCCTCAAAGGGTCCTCTCGAGTAGCGGAGGCCGCGATGCACGAAATGGCTATCACCCAGAGTGTCATCGACGCCGTCTGTGAGCACGCGGCGGGACGGCGGGTGTACTCCATCACCGTCGAGGTCGGCGCGCTCTGTGCCGTCGTGCCAGGGGCCATGCGGTTCTGCTTCGAACTGGCGGCCGAGGCGACAGTGGCGGAGGGGGCGGAGCTGATCCTCGTGGAAATCCCGGGCGCCGCGGCATGCCGCAGCTGCGGCGCCGAATTCCGGCTCGCCGATCCGATCCTGCTGTGCCCGTGCGGCAGCGCCGATGTGGAGATCCGGTCCGGGCGCGAGCTGCGTATCCGATCGATGGAGGTAAGCGAGACATGTGCGCAACCTGCGGATGTGGCGACGACGCGGCGGCCGTGATCCGAGTCCCGCACGAGCATCACCACGACGACGGGCACGACCACGCTCACTCACCCGAGCACGACCACCCACACGGCGCGGACCACGTCCACCTGCCCGCCACCGAGACGGTCAGCCTGGAATTGAAGGTCCTCGCCAAGAACGATGAACTTGCGCGGCGCAACCGGGCCTGGCTGGCCGAGCGCGACATCCTGGCGCTCAACATGACCAGTTCCCCTGGCGCGGGCAAGACGACCCTGTTGGAGCGGACCATCCGCGAGTTCGGCCAGACGCCGATCGCGGTGATAGAGGGGGACCAGGCGACGCTGCTGGACGCCGAACGGATCAGGGCGACCGGCTGCCGCGTCGTCCAGATCAACACCGGCGCGGGGTGCCACCTCGATGCCGAGATGATGTATCGCGCGCTGGAAACCCTCGACCCCGAGCCTGGCACGCTGTTGTTCGTCGAGAACGTCGGCAACCTGGTCTGCCCGGCGCTGTTCGATCTCGGCGAGCGCGACAAGGTCGTGATCATCTCGGTGACCGAGGGGAGCGACAAGCCGCTGAAGTACCCGCACATGTTCCAGGCGGCGGGCCTGGTGCTCGTCAACAAGATAGACCTGCTGCCCTACGTCGATTTCGACCTCGACAGATGTCGTGAGTACGCCGCCTCGGTGCATCCCGGTGTCGGGGTCCTTCCGCTCTCGGTGACCACCGGAGAAGGACTGTCTTGCTGGTACGACTGGCTCGCCGAGCAGCGGGGCCGGTCCGGCGTCGGGGCCTTGAGCAAGGTACGGGGCGAGCCTTAGGATGGCGTGACAAGGATCACATCGACGGGTGGCCTTCTTCGAGAAAGGTGAGATCGGCTCCCGATGATCCGCTGCAGAAGGTGGCAGTCCGATGCCCACACGAGAAGCAGTACAAGCCGAGGACACGTTGATCCACGTTCTCTGGATCAACGCAGGACTCAGTTGTGACGGTGACTCGGTCGCTCTGACCGCGGCCACCCAGCCGAGCATCGAAGAGATCGCCCTCGGCGCCCTTCCCGGCCTGCCGAAGATCGCCGTGCACTGGCCGCTCATCGATTTCGAGTGCGGCCCGAATGGTGGTGCAGACGATTTCCTGGAGTGGTTCTTCAAGGCCGACCGCGGCGAGATCGATCCGTTCGTGCTGGTGGTGGAGGGGTCGATCCCGAACGAGCAACTCCACGAGGACGGCTACTGGTGCGGCTTCGGCAACAATCCCGCCACCGGCCAGCCCATGACAACCAGCGAATGGCTGGACCGTCTCGCGCCTAAGGCGACTGCCGTGGTAGCGGCGGGCACATGCGCGACCTATGGCGGCATCCATGCGATGGCGGGCAACCCGACTGGCGCGATGGGCGTACCCGACTATCTCGGCTGGGACTGGACGAGCAAAGCGGGCATTCCGATCGTGTGCGTGCCCGGCTGTCCGATCCAGCCGGACAACCTGTCGGAGACGCTCACCTACCTGCTCTACCTGGCGACCGGGCAGGCGCCGATGATCCCGCTCGACGAAGCGCTGCGGCCGAAGTGGCTGTTCGGCGCGACCGTGCACGAGGGTTGCGACCGCGCGGGCTACTACGAGCAGGGGGAATTCGCCACCGAGTACGGTTCGCCGAAATGCATTGTGAAACTGGGTTGTTGGGGCCCTGTCGTCAAGTGCAACGTGCCCAAGCGTGGGTGGATCAATGGCGTGGGCGGCTGCCCGAACGTGGGCGGCATCTGCATCGGCTGCACCATGCCCGGATTTCCCGACAAGTTCATGCCTTTCATGGACGAACCACCCGGCGGCAAGCTCTCATCCACCGCGTCGGGGCTCTACGGATCGGTGATCCGCAGCCTCCGTCACATCACCGGCCGCACGGTCGACAAGGAGCCGCACTGGCGGCACAAGGGCCAGAAGCTGGACACCGGCGCGACTCGCACCTGGTAGGAGGGTCTCCGATGACACAGATCATCCCGGAGCCGTCGCACCGCACGATCGAACCGGACCGTCTCGTCGAGATGGCCTGGGACCCGATCACCCGGATCGTCGGCAGCCTCGGCATCTACACCAAGATCGACTTCGAGAACCGCGAAGTGGTCGAGTGCCACAGCACCTCGTCCATCTTCCGTGGCTATTCGATCTTCATGCGCGGCAAGGACCCGCGCGACGCGCACTTCATCACCAGCCGCATCTGCGGTATCTGCGGGGACAACCACGCGACCTGCTCGTGCTACTGCCAGAACATGGCCTATCGCGTGCAGCCGCCGCACCTCGGCGAGTGGATCGTCAACCTCGGCGAGGCCGCCGAGTACATGTTCGACCACAACATCTTCCAGGAGAACCTGGTCGGCGTGGACTTCTGCGAGAAGATGGTCGCTGAGACCAATCCCGGCGTGCTGGCCAGGGCGGAGAACACCGAGGCGCCGCACGCGGGCGACCACGGTTACCGCACGATCGCCGATATCATGCGGGCGCTCAACCCGTTCACCGGCGAGTTCTATCGGGAGGCGCTGCAGGTCAGCCGCACCACCCGCGAGATGTTCTGTCTGATGGAAGGCAGGCACGTGCATCCCTCGACGCTGTACCCCGGCGGCGTCGGCACCGTCGCGACGGTCCAGCTGATGACCGACTACATGTCCCGCCTGATGCGCTATGTGGAGTTCATGAAGAAGGTCGTGCCGATGCACGACGACCTGTTCGACTTCTTCTACGAGGCGTTGCCCGGCTACGAGCAGGTCGGTCTGCGGCGCACGATGCTGGGCTGCTGGGGCTCGTTCCAGGATCCCGAGGTCTGCAACTTCGAATACCGGGACATGGCGGACTGGGGCCGCAAGATGTTCGTCACCCCGGGCGTGGTGGTGGACGGCAAACTCCTCACCACCTCCCTGGTGGACATCAACCTCGGCATCAGAATCCTTTTGGGCAGTTCGTATTACGAGGACTGGACCGACCAGGAGATGTTCGTGCCGACCGATCCGCTCGGCAACCCGGTGGACCGGCGCCACCCCTGGAACCAGCACACGAATCCCAAGCCGCAGAAGCGCGACCTCGACGACAAATACAGCTGGGTGATGTCGCCGCGCTGGTTCGACGGCTCCGGCCACCTCGCCCTGGACACCGGCGGCGGCCCGCTGGCGCGGCTGTGGTCGACCGCGCTGGCCAACCTGGTCGACATCGGCTACGTGAAGTCGACCGGGAACAGCGTGCAGATCAACCTGCCCAAGACCGCGGTCAAAGGCCCGGTCACCTTGGAGTGGAAGATCCCCGCATACGGCAGCAACACGATCGAACGCAACCGTGCCCGCACCTACTTCCAGGCGTACGCGGCGGCCTGCGCGCTGCACTTCGCGGAGAAAGCCCTCGCAGAGATCAGGGCGGGCCACACCAAGACCTGGGAGAAGTTCGAGGTGCCCGACGAGGGCATCGGCTGCGGTTTCACCGAGGCGGTGCGCGGTGTGCTGTCGCACCACATGGTGATCAGGGACGGGAAGATCGCGAACTATCACCCGTATCCGCCGACGCCATGGAACGCCAGCCCGCGCGACGGCTACGGCACGCCGGGTCCTTACGAGGACGCGGTGCAGGGCCAGCCGATCTTCGAGGAGAACGACCGCGAGCACTTCAAGGGCATCGACATCATGCGCACTGTGCGCAGTTTCGATCCCTGCCTGCCGTGCGGCGTGCACATGTATCTCGGCAACGGACAGACGGTGGAGAAACTGCACTCACCGACCCAGACGCTTACCGGGGAGTGAGCGCCCGGATCCGGCGACGGGACGGGAGATGACGGTGGACGATCGCCCGATCGACCAGGACAACGCAACGCCCGACAGCCGGTGGCGCGAGGCGGGCGATCGCATCGAGACGCTGCTGGAGGCGAGCTCGGCGGGCGGCACCCTCGCCCGCGAGCGCGCCGAACAGTTGGTGCGTGAGGTCGCCGACCTCTACGGCGCGGGTCTGGCCCGCGTGATCGGACTGCTGGACGCGGCGGCGATCGAGCGGCTGGCCCGCGACGATCTGGTCGCGAGTCTGCTGCTCGTGCACGGGCTGCACCCGCACGACGTGCACACCAGGGTGCGTACGGCGCTGGACAGTGTGCGTCCCTACCTCGGTTCGCACGGCGGGGACGTCAGCCTGGTCGGCATCACCGACGGCGTGGTCCGACTGGAGCTGGCGGGCAGTTGTCGCAGCTGCCCGTCCTCGTCGGTGACGCTGGAGCTGGCCGTCGAGGACGCAGTACGTGCGGCGGCGCCGGAGATCGAGGCCATCGAAGTGGTCGCGCAGACCGAGTCGGCGGGGCTGATCCCCGCGGACTCTCTGTTGGCACGGGTGCACGCGAACGGTGACCGGTCCGGAAACTGGATCGCGGTCCCCGAACTGGCCGAGCTGGGTCCCGGCGAAATAGGCGGGTTCGCCGTCGCCGGGCTCGCGGTGCTGGCCTGCCGGGTGGGTCCGGACGTGTTCGCCTACCGGGACCACTGCCCGGCCTGCGACAACTCGCTGTCGGGCGCCGTGCTGCATCGGCGCGTCGGGTTTCCGGTCGGCGACGCGGTGCTGCGCTGCCCGACCTGCCGAGCGCACTTCGACGTTGTGCGCGCCGGTGCGCGCGTGGATGGCGACGGACACCTCGAGCCACTTCCGGTGCTCGTCCGCTCCGGTGAACTGGCGATGGCGGTGCCGGTGGAGGTGCACGGATGAATACGCCGTTCCGGGTCCTGCAGCGGATTACCGCCGACGGCAAGTCCGCGACGCGGGCGGGTGAACGGTGCGAGATGTGCGCCGAACAGATCGCCGACGAGCACCAGCACGTGGTGAATGTCGAAGGCCGTCAGCTGATGTGCGTATGCCGCAGCTGCTATCTGCTATTCGTGGACCAGGACGCGGCGCTGCGCTATCGGGCGGTGCCTGATCGGTATCTCGCGTTTCCCGGCTTCACGATCAGCCAGGGCGAATGGGACGCGTTGGAGATACCGGTCGGCCTGGCGTTCTTTTTCCGCAACTCCGCGCTGGGCAGGACTGTGGCCTTCTATCCTGGGCCCGCGGGTGCGACCGAGTCAGAACTTCCTCTGGCGCAGTGGAATTCGATCCTGGAGCGGCACCCCGAACTCGACGTGCTCGCCGCCGACGTCGAGGCGCTCCTGATCCGGGTGCCCGACCGCGGAACCGCGGCGGCGAGCTGCCTGCTGCTTCCGATCGACACCTGCTACGAGTTCGTCGGCCGGATCCGGCTACTGTGGCGCGGATTCGACGGCGGGCAGGACGTGCGGCGCTACCTGGACGAGTTCTTTGCCACCGTATCGGCTCGCGCGCGACGGGGTGGTGCGGTATGAGCCCGGTCTACTCGACGACGTTCGCCGTGCTCGAGATGAAGCCGGAGCCGTACGCTGTCGCACCGATCCTGGCCGCGCGAGTCGGAATCGCCGCACTCGCGGAGGAACCCGTGCATGCGATCGCCCTGCGCGCGCAGGTGCGCATCGAGCCGTTCCGTCGTGGCTACTCCGAGGAGGAGGGCGCGGGGCTGGCCGACCTGTTCGGCTCGCGCGAGCGCTGGCCCGCCACGCAGCGGTCGTTTCTCTGGATGCACTGCGCCACCATGGTTCCCGGGTTCACCGGTGGCGCGGAGGTGGATTTGCCGATGCCGTGCACCTATGACTTCGAGGTGACCGGGTCGAAGTATCTGTGTGCGCTGCGCGAGGGCGTCGTTCCACTGCTGTTCCTGTTCAGCGGCACGGTCTTCATCAAGGGCAGCGGCGGATTCGCGATCCAGCAGATTCCCTGGGACCGCGAGGACAAGTTCGACATGCCGATCTCGGTCTGGCACGACCTGATGGCGGCGCACTTCCCGAACACCGGCTGGCTGCGACTGCGCCGGGACACCCTCGATGCCCTCACCGCCTACAAGTCGGGGCACGGCCTGCTCGGGTTCGACGACACGGTGACTCGGCTGCTGGCCCGCGCGGAGGAGCTACCGTGACCGTCGACCCAGGCGCCCGCGCCCGTGCCGTCGCCGACGCGGTGCTGTACGAGGGCTACCTGCTGTACCCGTATCGAGCGAACTCGCGCAAGAACCAGTCGCGGTGGCAGTTCGGCGTGTTGGGACCGGACGGTGCCGCCGCGGCCGGGCTCGGCGAGGAGTCCGAGATGTCGGCGCAGTGCCTGATCGATCCGGGCGAGAACCCAGTACTCACCTGCACAATCCGATTCCTCCAGCTTCAGCGGCGACAGGTGGTGGACGGCGCTGGTACGCCGATCGCCGAGCTGACCGTCGATGCGCGGTCGTGGTTGTCCTGGGACGAGGCCGTCGCGCGGGAACTCGTCGTCGGCCCGCTGACGCCCGCGAATTTTAGTCAGCTACTGAGCGTTCCGGGCGGGACCGACACCGAGGAGATCACCGACGAATCGGGACAGTCGGTGGGCACCTTCGCGCGCACTCGGCTGCCGCTCGCGGGCCGATTCGATCTGACGATAGACCGGGACGACCGGTACCTGCGGCTCACGATCACGGTCCGCAACGTGGGCGCGCCGGCCGCCGACAAGCAGGACGCCATTGCCCGCTCGCTGATCGGGACGCACATCATCGCGGAGATCATCGGCGCACAGTTTGTTTCGCTGCTCGACCCACCGCCCGACGCCGAGGCCGCGGCCGAACGCTGCTACCGGCACCGCTGCTTCCCGGTACTTGCCGGACCCCCGGGTGACCACAGCCTGCTGCTCATCTCGCCGATCATCCTCTACGACCACCCGGAGATCGCCGAGCAGAGCGAGGGACCGCTGTTCGACTCCACCGAGATCGACGAAATCCTCAGCCTGCGCATCATGACGATGACCGACGAGGAAAAGGTGCTGGCGCGGGCGACCGATCCGCGCGCCGCCGAGATCATCGATCGCTGCGACGGAATGACGCCCGATGACCTGCGCCAGTTGCACGGTGTGCTGCGCGATCCGCATCTCGACCGGCCGCGACTGATACCGGAGGTTCCCGAGGGCATCGATTGGTGGGACCCGCTGGCCGACAACGAGGTTCGCCCGGAGTCCGATGCGGTGCCGGTCGCGGGTGTGTTGGTGCGCAAGGGCAGCCGGGTCCGGTTGCATCCGTCCCGGCGGGCCGACGCCCAGGACCTGTTCTTCGACGGCAAGCCCGCCAGGGTCGTCTCGGTGCACGAAGACGTAGACGGGCAAGCGCACGTCGGTGTCGTGCTGGACGACGACCCGGCGGCTGATCTGCACGAATGGTACGGCCGCTACCTGTATTTCACGCCTGACGAACTGGAACCGCTAGACAGCCCCGACAAGTGAAAGGAAGTCCGCTATGGAAGCGGTGGGAGTGATCTCGACGTCCATCGTCGCCGTGCTGGCGGCAGTGGGTCTATACCTCGGCGTTCGGTCGATCCCGGATATCAGGCGATATCTGAAGATCCGGCAGATGTAGCGGCCGACAGGAAGGAATACATCATGGGTAACCAACGCGAAGAGCCACAAGAAGCCCGCGGTGAGCCGGGGTCTCGCGACACCGGCTCCGACACCGTGGCCGGGGGACCCACCGACCGCGAACCGGGTGATATCGGACACGAGGAGATCACCTCCGCTGTCGGCACCGATACCGAACGGCGAGGCGAGTTCACCACGGAGCCGGGTCACGGCGCCGAACCGGTGACCCCGCCCTACCAGCAACACAAGCGGACCGCGAACGACCCGGATGAGACGGCGACCGGCAAGGTCGACGACGCGAACGTCGGCGGCGCGACGGCGCCGACCGAAGGGCAGGGGTGATCAGACGGCCACGGTGCTGATCGCCGGGATCGGCAACATCTTCCTGGGCGATGACGGATTCGGACCCGAGGTCGTGCGGCGGCTGCCGCGCTACCCCGACGCCGGCGTGCGCGTGATGGATTACGGCATCCGCGGGATGCACCTCGCCTACGACCTGCTGGACGCGTGGGACGCGCTGGTGCTGGTCGACGCGCTGCCCGATCGCGGGGAGTCCGGACGTGTCGCGGTGTTCCGCGCCGCAACCGCCGACGCCGACGCCGTGCATCTCGACGCGCACGCGATGACTCCGGCCGCCGTGTTCGCCGGGGTGCGCGCGCTGGGCGGCGCGCTGCCGCCGACCGTCGTAGTCGGCTGCCAGGTCTCCTCCGTGGACGACCGGATCGGGCTGTCCGAGCCCGTCGCCGCCGCGGTGGACGACGCGGTCGCTGCCGTCGGCCGTGTCCTCGCGGACCTGATACCCGACGGCGCACAGCCCGTCGAAGGCCACGCGGCGCAGGTCGGCACAGTCCGGGACGGCTCGTCGCCGTCGCCGACCAGAGTGCGACAGGAGGAATAACCGATGTGTCTTGGCATCCCGGGACGAGTGTTGGACATCCTCGATGGCTACCACGACCAGATCGCGCTCATCGATGTGTCCGGTGAACAGCGGAAAGTGAATATCGGCCTGCTCGGGGACGATCCGGCGCGGCCGGGCGACTGGGTGATCATCCACATGGGCTTCGTCGTCGAGAAGACCGACGAGGCCGGCGCCGCGGCGGTGCTGGACGGGCTGCGCCTGCTGCAGCGTGGAGATCAGCTATGACCGCCGCGCGGCTGCGGCGACGCCTGCTCGTGCGCGGCGTGGTCCAGGGCGTCGGATTCCGGCCGTTCGTCTACACCACCGCGGCCGAACTGGCGCTGGCCGGAAGCGTGAGCAACGACAGCAGCGGGGTCGTCATCGAAATCGAGGGCACACCAACGGCTCTGGACGAGTTCACCGAGCGGCTGCGCCTGCGGCCGCCACCGCTCGCAGTGGTCGAATCGGTCGACCAGACCGACCTTCCGGTGCGCGGCGGCACCGGATTTCACATTGCCGACACCACCCGTGACGGCGGCGGGCGCACGCTGGCCTCGCCCGATGTCGCGATCTGTGCCGATTGTGAGCGGGATCTGCGCGACCCCGGCGACCGCCGCTACCGCCACCCGTTCGTCAACTGCACCAATTGCGGGCCGCGGTTCACTATCATCGCCGGCCTGCCCTACGACCGCGAACGGACTTCGATGGCGGACTTCGCCATGTGCGACCGATGCGCCAAGGAGTACACCGACCCCACCGACCGGCGTTTCCACGCCCAGCCCATCGCCTGCCCGGCGTGCGGTCCGACGCTGGCGTACTCCGGACCGGGAACGGGTGACCCACTGGCCGCCGCGCGTGAGCTTTTGCGCGTGGGCGGAATCCTCGCGGTCAAAGGCATCGGTGGCTATCACCTCGCCTGCGATGCGGCGAATGAGGCCGCCGTTGCCGAATTGCGCAGGCGTAAACGCCGTGGCGACAAGCCCTTCGCGCTCATGGCGCCCGACCTCGCGACGGCCCGCGAAATCGTCGAGGTCGACGACGCGGCGGCCGCGCTGCTGACCAGCCCGGCTCGCCCGATCGTGCTGCTCGCCCGCCGGGCTGTGCCCGCGGCACACCGCCCGGTCGACGGCGACCCGGAGACGGGGTCCGATGCCGGATCTTTTGACGCCGCGGCGCCGATGGCAGCCAGGTCCGATGTGGCGAACACCGAATGGCACCGTTGCCCGGCCCCAGCCGCATCCGTGGCGCCCGGCAATCCGGACCTGGGTGTCATGATCGCCTACACCCCATTGCACCTCCTGCTGTTCGGCTTACCCGACGATCCGCCCGGCCCGCGAACGCTGGTGATGACCTCCGGCAACCTCGGCGGCGAGCCGATCTGCTACGAGGATGACGATGCCCACTCCCGTCTCGCCGGGCTCGCCGACGGCTGGCTCTCGCACAACCGGCGCATCCTCGTGCCGTGCGACGACTCGGTGGTCCGTTGGCTCGACGGCCATGAGCTGCCCGTGCGCCGTTCGCGCGGCTATGCGCCGCTGCCACTTGCGCTGCCGGTCCCGCTGCCACCGACCCTCGCGGTCGGTGCCGACCTGAAGAACACCTGCGCCGTGGCCGACGGCCGCTATGCCTGGCTGAGTCAGCACATCGGTGATATGGATGATCTGGCCACGCTGCGGTCCTTCGACGCGGCGCAGCGGCATCTCGCGGATCTCACCGGAGTGCGCCCGGTGCAGCTCGTCGCCGATGCGCATCCCGGCTACCGCTCCGCCGCGTGGGCGCGCAGGCATGCGGGCGAGCGAGCCGTGTACACCGTGCAGCACCACCACGCGCACATCGCCGCCGTGATGGGCGAGCACGGGCTCGGCGCCACCGAACAGGTGGTCGGCATCGCTTTCGACGGCACGGGATTCGGTCCGGACGGTGCGATATGGGGCGGTGAGGTCCTGCTGGCCGGCTATAAGGGCTACCGAAGGCTCGCCCATCTGAAATATGTGCCGCTCGCCGGTGGCGATCTGGCGGTCCGCAGGCCCTACCGCATGGCGCTGGCACATCTCTGGTCCGCCGGGATTGCGTGGCATGAGGATATTCCCGCTGTCGCGGCGTGCCCGGCGGAGGAAAGGTCGGTTCTGGCACACCAATTCGAGACCGGGCTGGGCTGCGCGCCGACCTCCAGCATGGGCAGGCTGTTCGATGCGGTGTCCTCGCTGGTCGGCGTGCGGCACGTGGTCGACTACGAGGCCCAGGCGGCGATCGAGCTGGAAGGATGGTCGCGGGGCGCCGACGAAGGCGCGCCCGAATATCGGTTCACGCCTGGCGAAGGCGATCCCGCCGCCATCGATCCCACCCCTGTGCTTGCGGCGGTGGTGGCCGACGTGCGCAGCGGTCTACCCGCCGCGGTGGTCGGAGCTCGGTTCCACACGGCGGTCGCGCAGCTGGTGCTCGATCTCGCGGTCCGCTACGCCGCGGCCCCGACGACTGTCGCCCTGTCCGGCGGCGTCTTCCAGAACGCCCTGCTGCTCACGCGGTCGTGTGCGCTACTGCGGGACAACGGGTTCACCGTGATCAGCCATCACCGGCTGCCGCCCAACGACGGCGGCCTCGCGTTCGGGCAACTCCTCGCGGGCAGCGGGGGATGAGCGGAAGGAGAGCAACGATGTGTCTAGCGGTGCCAGGAAAAGTGCTCAGCCTGCACGAGCGCGACGGCACGATGATGTCGGTCGTCGACTTCGGCGGTGTGCACAAGGACGTGTGCCTGCAATACATCCCGGACGCGGCCGTCGGCGACTACGTCGTCGTTCATGTGGGATTCGCGATTCAGCGTCTGGACGAGGAGTCCGCGCTGAAGACATTGGCCGAGTTCGAACACCTCGGCGTACTGAACGAGGAATTCGGCGACGGCTTCGCCATCGCCGCCAGGCAGGCGGGTCTCGACAACCCCGCGGCCGAGCCGCCACGCGAGGAACCAGAGGTGACGCCATGAAGTATTTGGACGAATTCAGCAACCCCGAGCTCGCCAAGCACCTGCTCGACCGGATCCGTTCCGCCACGAGCAGACGCTGGGCGATTATGGAAGTCTGTGGTGGACAAACGCATTCGATCATCCGCCACGGCATCGACCAGCTGCTGCCCGACCAGATCGAGATGATTCACGGCCCCGGCTGCCCCGTCTGCGTCACCCCACTCGAGGTGATCGACAAGGCGCTGGAGATCGCGGCAAGGCCCGGTGTGATCTTCTGCTCGTTCGGTGACATGCTGCGCGTGCCGGGCAGCAGCAAGGATTTGTTTCGGGTCAAGAGTGAGGGCGGCGATGTCCGGGTGGTCTACTCGCCGCTGGACGCGCTCAACCTGGCCAAGGAGAACCCCGATCGCGAGGTCGTGTTCTTCGGCATCGGTTTCGAGACCACCGCGCCGGCCAACGCCATGACGGTGTACCAGGCGAAACGACTCGGCATCCGGAACTTCTCGCTGCTGGTGTCGCATGTGCTCGTTCCGCCCGCGATCGCCGCGATCATGGAGTCGCCCACCTGCCGGGTGCAGGCATTCCTCGCGGCCGGACATGTCTGTACGGTGATGGGCACTGACGAATACCCGCCACTGGCCGAGAAGTACCGGGTTCCCATGGTGGTCACCGGCTTCGAGCCGCTGGACATCCTGGAGGGCATCCGCCGCACCGTGCTGCAACTGGAGACCGGCAGGCACGAACTGGAGAATGCCTATCCGCGCGCGGTGGCCGCGGCGGGCAACCCGGCCGCGAAAGCCATGCTGCAGGATGTCTTCGAGGTGACCGACCGGGCGTGGCGTGGCATCGGCATGATCCCGCACAGCGGCTGGCGGTTGTCGCAGCGCTACCGCGAGTTCGACGCCGAAGAGCGCTTCTCGGTGGGGAATCTGCACACCGCCGAGTCGTCGATCTGCCGCTCGGGTGAGGTGCTGCAGGGGCTCATCAAACCGAATGAGTGCGCGGCCTTCGGTAAGGAGTGCACGCCACGAAACCCGTTGGGTGCCACCATGGTGTCCTCGGAAGGCGCTTGCGCCGCCTACTACCTCTACCGTCGGCTCGATCTCCCGGCGGAGGTGGCTCATGCCTGAGGAACGCACTGCACCCGTGGCGATCGACATGGACGGCTGGGTGTGCCCGATGCCGTTGCGGGATTCGCCGAACATCGTGATGGGCCACGGCGGTGGCGGCGCGATGTCCGGCGAGCTGATCGAGCATCTGTTCCTGCCCGCGTTCGGCTCGGCCGCGCAGGCGGACATGGGCGACTCCGCGGTGGTCACGCTCGGCGGTGTCCGGCTGGCGTTCTCCACGGACTCGTTCGTAGTCAAGCCGATCGTCTTCCCGGGCGGCACCATCGGGGAGCTCGCGGTCAACGGCACGGTGAACGATCTGGCCATGGCCGGCGCTCGCCCGATGGTGCTGTCGACCGCGTTCATCCTGGAGGAGGGCACCGCGCTGGCCGACATCGCGCGCATCGCGCAGGCGGTCGGCACCGCAGCCTTGGCGGCGGGGGTCCAGCTGGTCACCGGGGATACCAAGGTGGTCGACGCCGGGCACGGTGACGGGATCTATATCAACACCGCGGGAATCGGCCTCGTGGACCCCGGCGTGGACATCCGACCGCAGCGCGCGACCCCGGGCGACGTCGTGCTGGTCAGCGGAGACATCGGGGTGCACGGTGTCGCGGTGCTCAGCTGCCGCGAGGGATTGGAGTTCGGCACCACCGTGCTCAGTGACACCGCGCCGCTGCACGGACTGGCCGCGGCGATGCTGGCGACCGGTGCCGATGTGCACGTGCTGCGCGATCCCACCCGCGGCGGCGTCGCCGCGTCGCTCAACGAGATCGCTCGCACCGCGAATGTCGGTGTGGCGCTGGACGAGCGGCAGCTTCCGGTCCCCGCGGGCGTGCGGGACGCGTGCGGGCTGCTCGGGCTGGACCCGATGTACGTGGCCAACGAGGGCAAGCTTCTCGCGTTCGTCGCCGCGGAGGACGCAGACCGCGTGCTCGCGGCGATGCGGGAGCACCCTCTGGGCGCGCAGGCAGCGGCCATCGGCCGGTGCGTCGCCGAGCACCCCGGGATGGTGGTGGCCCGCACGGCCCTCGGCGGCACGCGCGTGGTGGATCTGCCCGCAGGAGAGCAGCTGCCGCGGATCTGTTGAGACGGCGGGCGCGACCGCCGTCCGAACAAGAAGGCGAGGTGTCCGTTATCGTCCAGGTCGCCGACCATCCTGTGGTGCCGCGCGGCGCATGGTCCGGGCTGGACCGGAGGCAGCGGCGCGGCGTCGTCGGGATGGCGCTCGTCATCCTCGTGCTGCACGCCCTCGGGTGGGGTGCGCTGCTCCTGTTCGTCGTTCCCGGTCGCTACATCGTGGACGGGGCGGTGTTCGGCGTCGGGCTCGGCATCACCGCCTACACGCTCGGGATGCGGCATGCTTTCGATGTCGACCACATCGCGGCGATCGACAGCACCACCCGGAAACTTGTGGCCGACGGGCGCAAACCGCTGTCGGTCGGGTTCTGGTTCGCGCTCGGACACTCGACCATCGTCTTCGTCCTGGTCGCGTTGCTGGCGTTCGGTGTCAAGGCGCTCGCGGCGACCCTGCGCGAGGGGGACTCCGGGCTGCGCCGCTGGACCGGTGTGTTCGGCACCGGAGTATCGGGGACTTTTCTCATCCTCATCGGCCTACTGAACCTGGTGTCCCTGATCGGGATCTGGCGGGTGTTCCGCGGGGGACTGCGGGGCAACTACGACGAGGCCGCGCTGCGATGGCAGCTGGACCACCGCGGCGCGCTGAACCGGATGCTGCGGCCGCTGACGCGGGCGGTGCGTACGCCATGGCGGATGTATCCGGTCGGGATGCTGTTCGGCCTCGGCTTCGACACCGTCACCGAGGTGAGCCTGCTGGTGATCGCGGGCGGCGCGGCGGCGACCGACCTACCCTGGTATGCGATTCTCGTGCTGCCCGTGCTGTTCTCGGCGGGCATGGCGCTGTTCGATGCGCTGGACGGCGCCTGCATGAACTACGCCTACAGGTGGGCGTTCGCCGGTCCGCTCCGCACGATCTACTACAACATTGTGGTCACCGGGCTGTCGGTCGCCGTCGCCCTGCTGATCGGCGCGCAGGAGATGATCTCGATTCTGACCGACGAGCTCAGCGTCACCAACGGTCCGCTGGCCTGGGTCGGCGACCTGGATCTCGGCGCGCTCGGCTTCCTCGTCGTCGGCCTGTTCCTGCTCACCTGGTTGATCGCTGTCGGGGTGTGGCGATTCGGCGATCTCGATCAGCGGTGGCGGGCCGACCGCATCGGAGAACGGCCCGGCTGATGGCAGGCGGCGGAGTCGAGATGTTCGCCCGGTACGCCTACGCCCCCAACCGGCTCGGCTACTGTGGGCCCCCCGACGCGGTCGTGCTGCGCGACGGGACGGACGATCAGGTGCGGGCGGTGGCTCGGCGGTTCACCGGAGCGTGGCCGTATCTGCGGGTGATGTCGGCGATGACCGGAATCGGTGACCCGCTGGATCGCCGCCTCGTCGAGTCCTACTGGCTGGGCGGCGGGATCAGCGCAGACCTGGACCCAGCCGAGTTCACCGCCGAGTTGCTGGCATTGCTAGGCCCGGTCGCGGGCGGGTACTGGACGCATCTGGGCCCGGAGCTGGCCGACGAGGCCGCGGCCAACCACTGCTTCCACGTCTTCGGCGTGTACCCGTGGTCCCGTCTGCTCGGGCACGGCAACGGACATCCGCTGCATGTACTCGACAGTTGCCGGATCACGTGGGGGACGGTGGTCGACCGCACCGACACCGAGATCGCGCTGCGCTGTCGCAGGCTGAGCTGGGATGGGCGGCTTGCGCTGTCGGGGGAAACGATGCGGCCCATCCCGATTCGGGTAGACGGCTACGCGGCGGTGCCGGATGTGTCGGTGGGCGAGCAGGTCGCGGTGCACTGGGGGCGGTTGTGCGGACGCCTCGACGACGCACAGGTCCGCGCCTTGGCGGCGAGCACGGCGTACCAGCTGGAGGTCACCAACCGGCGCCTTGCCGTACGACGATGAGACCGCTGTCTCGGATATGCCCTGCCCAGGGCATATCGCGCGCTGCGGACCGTTAGCTGAACTGAAGCAACTCAGGTTCGACTGCGTTGATCTTTGACACGGCCGCAGTCTGCCCGACAGTGCGCTCGTTGGTCGGTGGCGCGTGCCATCGCGGGTCGAGTTCTCTCCGTCATCCCGGTCGACAGCGTGCCGAATCCTCATGGCCGCAGATCAATCCATGACTCGACCGGTATCAGCGCCGAGGTCGGCCTCTTCCGCTCCGCGATCGCCCAGGTCCTGGACTTCGCCCGCAGCGTCCGCCGCCTCTACGCGGTCAGGGGATAGGAATTGATCAGACCGCGTCGTCGTCTTCAAAGCCGATCTTCTCGGCGAATGTAGTAGCTCGGATATGTCGGCGCGCGGCCAACACCACCGCGACAGCGTCCAGCCACCTTGCGAATAGTTGGTCGCGGAGGGCATCGGGGCTGTGCGGCGGGCGGGCGGCCGACATCCAACCGCGGACCAGCTCGGTCGGCTGCTCGCCGATCAGCGGTTCACGTAGCTCCAATGCGCCGTCCAAGCCGAGCGCCCGCACACAGCCGGCCAGGAATTCGAGAGGATACGGGCCGACCTCGAGTTCCTCCGCGTGCAACGCCGCAGCTACTGCCGCCGCACCGAAGAGGGCCGGGCGTGCTTCGTCAGGTTCAGCCATGCCGGCAGCGATCGCCGCCTGGACGTCGATCCCGCGCAGCTCTTCGTCGCGACAAATCTTCGGGTCGCTCATTGTGGCAGGCCGACATCGACGGCATTGCTCAGACCTTCATTCGGGTCACTGTCTGTGACCACGCCCAGCTCACCGTCGATGAACCGCTTCTTGGTGACCCATTCTGTGTAGCCCCAGGGGTTATAGATCTCCAGCTTGTCACCTCGCGCCGCCATGATCACCAATTCGTGCATATACCCCCCCTTTTCCCCGGGATCCCGATCCACGGTGATGGGAACCGGTTTGCCCGCATTCACCGCGGTCTCGATCTCCGGCAACACCGCCTGCCGCGCCGCCGCCGACTCCGAAGGGGAACCGCCATCAACAGACGTAACGGTGTAGGTGTCGCCGGTTGATGGCTGGAGCACGGTGGTGAACAGTTCGGCCCTGCCATCGCGGGTGTTGTCCAAGGTGGCGTCGGTGGCGCCATAGGCATGAACCAACCGGTCGCGGAACGCGGTGGAGGAATCGTCGCCCGGTGTCGCGCCGACCACAGCGGCAGGGCCTTGACCGGTGGTCAACCCCAGCATGAATACCGGGTCGTTGGCGGCGCGTGCGATGACGGTGGAGGCGGCGACGCAGTGCTCTGGGTCTTGGCCGTATAAGGGGAGGACATAGACCTTACCTTTCTCCTCTGCTGGTGTTGTGTAGGTGGATTTGCCTTTATAATCCAATATGTATTCACCGCCTTTTCGAAATGTGGTGTCGAGGCTGTGGACGTTTGGGTTCAGATGCTCGGACAGCCAACTGAGGTCATTCCCGTGCGGGTGTATCAATTTGACGAATGACTGGACGTCGGCCAGCGAATATCCAGCTGCCAGTGCTTTCCAGATGTGCGCGGCCTCCTGCGGGGATTCGGCGGCGCCCAGCAGATTTTCGAATTCCTTGCGATCCGCCTCCGACATATCGTTCAGCAGTTGCGAGGCCCGTTCCAACGCTATCGGCGTGAGGATACCCAGGAGGGGATCCTCCGTAGAGCCGTCGTCCCCGGCATATGCCAGAACTACCGACGACAATGGATCGATGCCGGGCGAATTGATCTGCCTCGCCCGGGCTCGCGCGGCAAACTCGTTGAGTGCGCTCACCACATCGGTTGCCGCATCAGCCCAGAGCTTTGCGGCGGTGAGGCGGCGATGGCAGCCCTGCGCCGCATGATCGCGAATCTCGAACCACTCGAGCCCCGACCCGCTCGGGGATAGCGTCGCCGCCTTCGCCAGCTGTAGCAGTTCGACGCCCTGTTCATCGGTTTTCTGTGCCTGTGCCAGCTTCTCGGCAAAAACATTCAATGCATCGGCTCCACCTTGAAAAGCGGCCAAGCCGGCCTCTGATTGGGATACCAGAGCCTGAACAGCTTCCGTCGCGGTCGCCGCAGCCGCTCCACGCCAAGCGACAGGAAGCGATCGGATTGCCACGCCGGCCAAATCTATGGCGGAGCTGTTCCATGCCTTCGCCGCGGCTTCATAGTCGCCCGCCCGGTCGGTGATGCTCGTCGGCGAGCCACCCGGCGAGGGAGGCATCAGGGCGATGTCGATCACGCGTCGCAAGCCCGGCAGTCGCAGGAACGGTGGGAGGATCTCGAACATCATGCTATCGATCAAATCCAACGCCGCCTGCAAGGCGGGCACCGTGCTCATCTCACAACCCAGGCCTTCGGGTTCTGCGTTGTGGCATTGGGCTCGGGCACGTCAAGTCCACTCGAATTGGACAGATCCGACTTCAATAGGCTCAAAATGGGCAGCGGGTCCGCCGGGGATACCCCCGAGCCAGGCGTAACGGTATCCACCCCGCTGACCGCCCGGCCTCCATCCAGATCTGCTCCTTCATATTTCGCAGCAGCGTCGGGCAGCAGTTTCCTGAGTTCGACTATTGCTGAGCTCGTCACACCCGTCTCGCGAACCCAGGCCTGATGGAATTCCGACCATGCAGATTGGACAGCCATATCGCCGAACATTCCGGAATAACTCATCAATGGAGGCACCACGCCGAGAACTCCGGTCGATCCTGCCAGGAGTTTATTTATCGCGGTGAGATTGTCGATTACCAGATCGACCATCGTTATGGGGGACAACATCCCGTCCGGATCGAGCCATAGACCCAGTGCTGGGGGAGGTGGAACCGGCGTTACCGAGGTAGACCCCTGCGAACCGCCGTTTCCCGTCGCGTCACCCTCGCCCCCGTCGCCATCCGGCACAGCTTCCAACCTCTCCGCTCCCACTGACCATCCCTACCATGAAAGCAAGGCTGGGCCCGGCCGATCCGGCCAGAAGGCGAACCGTCACTCGTTCCTCAACCAACAGAATTCCTTACCAGAATCGAATACAATTGCAGCACAGGCAATTCAGCAACAAAGAGAATCGCCGGCACCCTTCCGCATCGGCAACTGACGTTCGACCTCGATCACTGTCTACCCGCTATGGTGCAAGACCCTAGCCACCGGGCCGGAGGCCGGAAACGGCTTCGGACAACACACTTTCAATTGTTTGTTGTGAACTGTGCACAAGCACACCGGAAATACGGATCCGACCGTACCGCGAAAGTCCGCGCCACCCTCCGACCAGCGACCCAGGTGGCGCATGCCACCATCACCACAGACCACACAGGCTGGCCCGATCCTCGGGTCGCTCATTGTGGCAGGCTGACATCGACGGCATTGCTCATACCTTCATTCGGGTCACTGTTCGTGAGCGCGCCCAGCTCACCGTCGATGAACTGCTGCTTGGTGACCCATTCTGTGTGGCCCCAGGGGTTATAGATCACCAGCATGTCATCTTGCGCCGCCATGATCACCACTTCGTGGGCATTTCCCTCTTCCCCGGGGTCCCGATCCAGGGTGATGGGAACCGGTTTGCCCGCATTCACCGCGGTCTCGATCTCCGGCAACATCGCCTGCCGCGCCGCCGCCGACTCGGAAGGGGAACCGCCATCAACAAACGTCACGGTGTAGGTGTCGCCGGTTGACGGCTGGAGCATGGTGGTGAACAGTTCGGCCCTGTCCTCGGTCGTTCTGTCCCAGGTGGCGTCGGTGGCATCGTAGATATGAAACAACCGGTCGCGGAACGCGGTGGAGGAATCGTCGCCCGGTGTCGCGCCGGCCACTGCGGCCGGACCTTGACCAGTGGTTAACCCCAGCATGAATACCGGGTCGTTGGCGGCTCGTGCGATGACGGTGGCCGCAGCAACGCAGTTACCCTTGTTTTGCCCGTATAACATGGTACTGCCGCTGCGGACGTTTGGGTTCAGATGCTCGGACAGCCAACTGAGGTCATTCCCGTGCGGGTGTATCAATTTGACGAATGACTGGACGTCGGCCAGCGAATATCCAGCTGCCAGTGCTTTCCAGATGTGCGCGGCCTCCTGCGGGGATTCGGCGGCGCCCAGCAGATTTTCGAATTCCTTGCGATCCGCCTCCGACATATCGTTCAGCAGTTGCGAGGCCCGTTCCAACGCTATCGGCGTGAGGATACCCAGGAGGGGATCCTCCGTAGAGCCGTCGTCCCCGGCATATGCCAGAACTACCGACGACAATGGATCGATGCCGGGCGAATTGATCTGCCTCGCCCGGGCTCGCGCGGCAAACTCGTTGAGTGCGCTCACCACATCGGTTGCCGCATCAGCCCAGAGCTTTGCGGCGGTGAGGCGGCGATGGCAGCCCTGCGCCGCATGATCGCGAATCTCGAACCACTCGAGCCCCGACCCGCTCGGGGATAGCGTCGCCGCCTTCGCCAGCTGTAGCAGTTCGACGCCCTGTTCATCGGTTTTCTGTGCCTGTGCCAGCTTCTCGGCAAAAACATTCAATGCATCGGCTCCACCTTGAAAAGCGGCCAAGCCGGCCTCTGATTGGGATACCAGAGCCTGAACAGCTTCCGTCGCGGTCGCCGCAGCCGCTCCACGCCAAGCGACAGGAAGCGATCGGATTGCCACGCCGGCCAAATCTATGGCGGAGCTGTTCCATGCCTTCGCCGCGGCTTCATAGTCGCCCGCCCGGTCGGTGATGCTCGTCGGCGAGCCACCCGGCGAGGGAGGCATCAGGGCGATGTCGATCACGCGCCGCAAGCCCGGCAGCCGCAGGAACGGTGGGAGGATCTCGAACATCATGCTATCGATCAAATCCAACGCCGCCTGCAAGGCGGGCACCGTGCTCATCTCACGACCCAGGCCTTCGGGTTCTGCGTCGTGGCATTCGGCTCGGCCGCCCCGGCCAGAATACGAACCGTCACCCGTTCCTCAACCAACAGAATTCCTTACCAGAAACGAATACAGTTGCAGCACAGGCCATTGAGCAACAAAATAGCATCGCGCGGCACCCTTCCACTTCGGCAATCTGACGTTCGACCTCGATCACTGTCTACCCGCTATGATGCAAGACCATAGTCAGCGGGCCGGAGGCCGGAAACGGCTTCGGAGAACACACTTTCCATTGTTTGTTGTGAACTGTGCACAAACACACCGGAACTGTTCCTCGGTGCTGCCGCAGATGACTTCTTCCGGTCGTGTCAGACCACAAATCGGAGCCCTCCGGATAACGGGGAAAGCTTGGGGGTGCTCTCGGTTCAGGAAGGTCTCCCACTGGTTGTGTCCCAGACCGGAATCGTCCCGCAGCCAGTTCGTGTAGCAGGTGCCGGTGCCGCCACCTCCTATCGGCAGCACGACGGCGACCAGCTTGCCGGCGAAGAAGCGCACCGCATCGGTTTTCGAGGTCCAGGTGCTCTGCCCAGCCCCGCCGTCGGAGCCGTTGCCGTCGAGCAGATACAGCGTCAGATGCGGCGCAGCCGCATCCGACGGTAACAGCATGTCCACCTGCACGATCCGTGCATCGTCGGCGCCAGGGTGTCGGGTGTGGGATCGGCGTTCCAGGCGTTGATCCACCAGACCCAGCTGAACAGTTCATAGTGCCGCGAGTGGATTCTGCTTTAGAGGCGCCGACCCCGTTCGGCCCACCGAGGGAACCGATCTCCTCACCAGAGCATCATTGCCGCCGTTTCCGCCAACGCATGTGCACACTTCACTAAGTCCGGCCGAAAGTTCGGTTTCCCGAGCCATTTTCTACCGGTTTGCGCCACGGTGCCAGCGCCGCCGACAACGCCTGGTCCAACCCTGCCTTGGCAGCAATGCGCAGCAGCGCGACCGCACCAGCCTGCGACACAACCCCCGAACCATCACCGTCAACTTTCAGCGACGGATACCACGACATAGACTTGTCCACCGAGAAGCTGCTCCTGCAACTGCGCGATTCGATCCTCGACAAGTCGAACTATCGCAGTTCAGGGCACCTTTTCGCTAATTCCGCCACGCAGTGGCGGAATTAGCGTGAACAGCCGAGGTCAGTGCGCCGGGACGGTGAGGTCGTAGACGGCGACGTTGCCGAAGCGCACCGGGGTGTAGTGCGTGGAGACCCAGTCGGCGATGTCCTTGTGCCCGGCCGGACGCCACAACCCGTTGCCCGGGGCGCTCGCTTGCCCCGCGCCCAGGGGAACGCCCGGTTGGTTGCGTACTCGCCATGAGTCGGGCAGTTTCACCTCTTGCGCGAGGTAATACGTCACCTGATGGGTGCGGACCATGGTCTGGAAATCATCGAGGGTGGGAACCGGGTCGTCGGAGGTGAAGCCACCGATCGCGATGACCGGGGTGCGGCTGGCGAGCTCGAGGGATGCGGCGACCGAGGAACGGTCCACAGCGGCTGACCAGGTGGTTGTCGTAGTGCGCAGCAGCGCGGCGACTTGCGGCTCGGTGTCGCCGTTCACGAACGACATCACCTCGCTGCGCATATCGTTCGCCGGTGTCGGCTGTTCGGGCTTCGCAGGACCGACCGTCGGACCACCCCCGGTATGCGCCTGCGGCAGGGTGGCCGCGGCGTACGCCGTCGATCCGCCGATCCCGGCGAGCACACCCACGATGACCGCCACCGAGACCGCCCTGGCGTGAACCCGCCGCGACACGGCCGGGAACGCGGCCGCGACCAGACCGAGCGCCACCACCACCGACACCACCGCGAGCGCCCAGCGCAACCACGGCAGCCATTCGGCGTTGCGGCTCAGCAGCACGAACGCCCACAGTCCCGACGTGAGCACCAATGCGGCAGCGCCGATTCGGCCGAATACCTCCTCGCGCCGACGCCACACCTCAGCCACGCCGATCGCGAACATTCCGGCCACGGCGGGACCGATGGCCAGCGTGTAGTAGGCGTGCATGCCGCCGCGCATCGTGGTGAACGCGACGCCGTCGATGATCAGCCACAATCCGAAGACCAGCGCGGTCCCGCGGACGGGGTCGGTGCGCGGGGCGCGCCCACGTGACGCGAGCACCAGCACGAAGGCGAGCAGGGCGGCGGGAAGCAACCAGGAGATCTCGAACCCGATCTCGCCGGTGAACAGTCGGGTCGGACCAGACCCGCCTCCGAATCCGCCGAACCCACCGCGGCCCTGGCCCAGGGCGCTCGGCAACTCGTACCCGGGTGGCAACGCGAATCGGTTGCCGCCGTGGTGATTGTGGCCCAGGATGCGGGCGAAGCCGTTGTAGCCCAGCACCAGATCCATAAACGTGTTGTTCGTCGACCCGGCCAGATACGGCCGCGACGAGGCGGGCCAAAGGATCGTCAGCAGTACGTACCACCCCGACGAGGCGAGCAACACCGCCGCGGCGGCGAGCAAGTGCAGCAGCCGTTTTCGCATCGAGGTCGGCGCGACGATCAGGTAGGTGAGCGCCAGCGCGGGCAACACCATGAGCCCTTCGAGCATCTTCGCCAGGAACGCGAATCCGAGCGCGACGCCGGCCAGCATCAGCCAGCGCGCGTTAGCCCGCTGCAACGACCTGATCGTGCAGGACGCGCTCGCGGTCATCAACAGCACCATCACCGCGTCCGGGTTGTTGAACCGGAACATCAACGCCACCACCGGCGTTACTGCCAGGGCGGTCCCGGCCAGCAGGCCGGCGCCACGGCTGAGGGTCGCCGTGGCCACCGTTGCGTACAGCAGTGCCACGGCCACGACGGCCATCAGCGCCTGCGGCACCAGCATGCTGGCGCTGCTGAATCCGAACAGCTGTCCCGACAACCCCATCACCCACTGTGAGACCGGCGGTTTGTCGACGGTGATGAAGTTGCCCGGATCCAGCGAGCCGAACAGTAGTGCCTTCCAGTCCCGCGCACCGGACGAGGCCGCCGCGGCGTAGAAACCGTTGCCCATGCCGTTGACCGTGATGTGCCACAGATACGCGACCGCCGTCCCGGCCAGCAGCACCGCCAGACCCGCTCGCTCCCACCGACGAGCAGGCGGTAGCCCGACCGGATCGGGATCGATAGTTGTGGTCGCATCGGGCGGGGCCGCGTCGGCGCTGATCGCTGTCACCGCGGCAGTCTCGCAAGTGGCCTCGTGGATTCCCTGCGCGCTTGCTGTCAATCAGCTGTGAACGTGGGAGGTCACGGTGCATGTCCGCGCGGCCGACGCGCGTTGCCGTCGCTCCTGTCGTCAGATCTTGCGGATGACCGTGACGACCTTGCCGAGGATCTGGGCGTCGTTGCCGGGGATCGGTTCGAACACCGGATTGTGCGGCATCAGCCAGACGTCCCTGCTGGTGCGCTTGAACGTTTTCACCGTGGCCTCGCCGTCGATCATCGCGGCGACGATGTCGCCGTTGTCGGCGACGTTCTGCTGTCGGACGACCACCCAGTCGCCGTCGCAGATCGCCGCGTCGATCATGGACTGGCCGACGACCTTCAGCAGAAACAGCGAACCGTCGCCGACCAGCTCGCGGGGGAGTGGGAAGACGTCTTCGACGGCCTGTTCCGCCAGAATCGGACCACCGGCGGCGATGCGGCCGAGCACCGGCACGAATGTGGGCACGGGACGGCCGGCGTCGACGGCGACATCGGAGCCATCCACCGCGGCGACCGGCAGACTGGTCACCGAACGCACCACCTCGTCCAGGCCTCGAACGTCCACCGCGCGTGGACGATTCGGATCGCGGCGCAGGTAGCCCTTGCGTTCCAGGGCGCGCAACTGATGGGCGACCGAGGAGGTGGACGTCAGCCCGACAGCGTCACCGATCTCCCGGATGCTCGGCGGGTAGCCGCGCTCGCTCACCGAAGTGCGGATCACCTCCAGCACTTTGCGCTGACGCACGGTGAGATCCGCTCCGGTACTCGCCGAGTCGGCGCCGCTTCCGGTCTCGTCACCCGTGTCGCCTGTGTGCCTCACCGCAACCGCCCTTTCCTGCTGTGCCCGGCCGATCCGCGCCGGTGTCTGTCGTCATGGCCTGTCGTGCATTTGGTAGTTCGAATCTAGTCCGGTCGCGTCGATGTATCAAACATCTGTTCGACGCATGTCGGGCGTTTCCGCTGACTTCGTCGCTCTGCCGTGGTAGAAATCGAACACACGTTCGTCGAACACGTGATCGAATGAGTTGGGAACATGTGTTCGAATGGGACACCGGCTCGAACAGCGACGGAGCACTCACCACGGAGGTTTGTCCGATGAGCACTGCGATCAGCGCGATCAGCGACATCACCACATCGATCGGTGCGGCAGGTGCGGAGTTCGACCGCCGCGCCGCCGCCGCTGCGGCGGTTGATCTCGGCTATGAGACGGGCCCCCGTGTGCGGCGCGGCGACCCGCGCGCCAGGGCGATGGTGCCCGCGCATCGCTCCGCTGTCGATCGGCGCCCCCGCGGCGCCCGCCCTGGCGGCACTGCGGTCCTATACGACCGTGCTGCACGGACTTCCGCGCTCCGGCGGGCACAGGGCCGGCATCCGATGGAGCGGGTAGAGCGGGCGCAGGTCGGTTTCGCCGTGCTCGCCGTGACGGCATTGCTGACCGCCCTTGTGGTGGCGGGGCTGATCGTGCTGGCGCACGTGCGGGCGGGCGACTGGGGCGGCGAGTCCGGGGGGTCGGTGCCCGCCGTGGTCGACGGCCAAGGTGGTGCGGGCGCGCCACCGCCGCGCTGACCGGCGGAAGCGGCCACTCATCGTGGCCGGAATTGTGATCGAAGACGGGCAAGCCCGCCGTCCCAAGGGTCCGTGCGCCTGGAGTCTTCGCCCCGGCCACGGCCATGGCCCGCGGCGACGTC
Source organism: Nocardia sp. NBC_00881 (assembly GCF_045207455.1). Taxonomy (NCBI): domain Bacteria; kingdom Bacillati; phylum Actinomycetota; class Actinomycetes; order Mycobacteriales; family Nocardiaceae; genus Nocardia; species Nocardia sp. NBC_00881. The sequence goes on along the minus strand of NZ_CP108798.1, from coordinate 3,226,993 downwards.
GCGATCCACAGTTTCGCGCTGCGTTTACCGCTGCCCGCCTTCAACTGGGCCGACCGCGACACGAGGTGGACCTACATCACCGGTGATCTGCTGCCACGCCACATCGATCTGGAGCCCGACCCGGTCTTGGTCGGCGCCGTCCTCGGCGAGCCGTTCTGGCCCGAACCAGCCCGCGGCCGCCTCGTCTCGCGGCTGCCGGACCTCCTCGCGGACCTGACCGCGCACCGGCAGATCGTCGAATGAACGAGGTGGCGCGGCGGTAGCCGTGGGCGAGTGCGACGGCTCGGGTACTCGGACGGGTATCCTCGAACTGTTATGCAGGTATTTCCGGGTTCGAGTGGGGAATACCTGGTGCTGAGGTATAGACCTCTGTACACGTGCTCGCCGGACCGATCGCCGCGATCGACGGCCGGTCCGGCCGCGAGCACACGCATCGACGAAGGATTTCTCGGATGCATTGCCCGTACTGCCGACACCCCGACTCCCGGGTGGTGGACTCGCGCGAGGCCGACGAGGGCGCGGCCATTCGCCGCCGTCGCGCCTGCCCGCAGTGTGGGCGGCGGTTCACCACAGTGGAGACCGCCATCCTGTCCGTGGTCAAGCGCAGCGGAGTCACCGAGCCGTTCAGCCGCGAGAAGGTCATTCGCGGCGTGCGGCGCGCCTGCCAAGGCCGTGAAGTCGACGACGACGCACTGAACCTGCTCGCGCAGCAGGTGGAGGACGCGGTGCGTGCCAAGGGTTCTCCGGAGGTGCCCAGCCACGAGGTCGGCCTGGCCATCCTGGGGCCGCTGCGCGACCTCGATGAGGTCGCCTATCTCCGGTTCGCCTCGGTCTACCGGTCGTTCACCTCCGCCGACGATTTCGAACGCGAGATCCGGGAGATGCGCCAGGCGCGCGACGAGGCGCTGTCTACCGCCGACTGACTAGCGTCGGACCGCGGCGATCGCCTTCTCGATCCGCTTGGCGGACACCGGGAACGGCGTGCCGATCTTCTGGGCGAACAGGCTGACCCGGAATTCCTCGATCATCCACCAGATCTCGGCCGCTGCGGGAGCATGCCTGCGATGCTCCGGCAGGGCCCCGATCAGGCGGTCGTAGGCGGCCAATACCCGATCGAGTTCGACCATGCCCTGACGATCGCGAACCGCCGAGCCCGGCAACGCGTCCAGACGCACCACCGCCGCCCGCAGATAGCGGGGCAGCTCGCGCAGCCGGGCGCCACCCCACTCGGAGACGAATCCGCGGAACACCAGGTTGTCGAGCTGTTCGCGGACGTCGTCGGCTATGTCGCGTTCGCTCCTGTCCGTGAGCGCGGCCGAAACCTGGTGGGCCCCCGCGAGAACCGGCACGACCAGGCGCACGAGCCGGGTGACGGTGGAGGCGAGTTCGGGACGGATTCGGGCGACGAGCGCATCGAACTCGTCTGGTGTGTGCACCGGACCGCCCACGGCGGCGATGAGTTCGTCGGCGGCCGCCGCGCGGCAGTCCTCGATCAGCGCCTCCAGCGAACCGTACGGATTCTGGCTCAGCGCAAGGCGATCCGTGGCAGACAGCCCTGCGGTGACGGACCGGACGGAGGTGGGCAGCGCGTGCAGCACCAGCGCCCTGGTGCCCAGCAGCATCGCGGCCGCCTGCTCGGCAGGGGAGCTGAGCACGCGGACCGCCACACCGTCGCCCTCGGCGACCAGCGCGGGATACCCGGTCACGGTCTGTCCGGCCACTTGGCGGCGCACCGTCGGTGAGACGATGCCGAGTGACTCGGAGGTCCACACCGTGGCGGGCGGACGTTCCACGCCTGCGGTGGCGCGGGCGACCGAGGCAGAGACCTGTTCGGCCAGCTGTGTTTTCAGCGCGGCGAGGCTTTTCCCGCGAGTGAGCACCGTGCCATCGCCGCCGATAGCGGCGAAGGTCATGCGCAGGTGGTCGGGCAGAACAGACGGATCGAAGTCGGAGGGCGCGATCGAGACCGAACCCAGTCGGGACAACTCGCGCGCCAGCCCGGTGCGCAGCGGCTCCGCACGCGGGGTCAGTGCGGCCAGTGCCGCCGCGGCGAAGTCCGGTGCGGGAACCACACTGCGGCGCAACGTCTTCGGCAGTGACTTGATCAGCGCGGCGGCCAGCTCGTCGCGCATACCGGGCACCAGCCAATCGAAGCCGACGGCGCGGACGTGCGCGAGCTGTTCGACCGGGATGCGCACCGTGACACCGTCGTTCTCGGTGCCCGGCTCGAATTGGTACGTGAGCGGGAAGCTGAGCTCGCCTTGACGCCAGGAATCGGGGAAGGCGGACGGGTCGAGCGCGGTCGCGCCCTCGTTGACCACGGTGGCGGTCGACAAGTCCAGTAGCGTGGGGTCTTTGCGCTGTGCGGTGCGCCACCAGCTGTCGAAGTGGCGCACCGAGACGATGTCGGCGGGTAAACGTTTGTCGTAGAACTCGAACAGCACTTCGTCGTCGACCAGGATGTCGCGGCGGCGCGCGCGGTGCTCCAGGTCGGCGACATCGTCGAGCAGTTCACGATTGCGGTGAAAGAACGGGTGCCGGGTCTGCCATTCGCCCTGTACCAGCGCATGTCTGATGAAGAGCTCGCGTGAAAGCTCGGGATCGATCCGGCCGTAGTCGACGGGTCTTCCGGTCACCAGTGGGATGCCGTAGAGGGTGACGCGTTCATAGGCGCGCGCGGCGCCCCGCTTGGCCGACCAGTGCGGCTCGGAGTAGGTGCGTTTGACCAGATCGCCTCCGAGCCGCTCGGCCCACTCCGGCTCGATCTTCGCGGCCATCCGACCCCACAGCCGCGAGGTCTCGACCAGTTCGGCGGCCATCACCCAGCGCGGCGGCTTCTTCGCCAGCGACGAGCCGGGGAAGATCATGAACTTGGCGTTGCGCGCGCCGAGGAACTCGCGCGATTCCGCTTCACGTAGCCCGATGTGCGACAACATGCCCGCAAGCAATGCCTGATGGATCGCGGTGGAATCCCAAGGGAAGCCATCGTTCTCGACTATCGCATGGTCTGCTGCCGTTGACGCACCGGAACGTCTGCGCCGGGAACTCGATCGCGGCCCTTCACCGGATCGCGTGGACGAGCGTTCGGAGCCACGTGATCCGTTGTCGGCCTTGCGCTCCGGCGACCCGGACCCGGCGGCGTTCTCCGCGTGCGCCGACCAGCCCAGGCCCCGAGTGATCGTCCGCAGCTGCCCGTGCAGGTCCTGCCATTCCCTGATCCGCAGGTAGTGCAGGAACTCCTCGCGGCACATACGCCGGAACTGATTGGAGGACAGCGATTTGCGCTGCCCGCCGAGGTACTCCCACAGTCGCAGATAGGCCAGGAAGTCCGAGCCGTCGACAGTGAATCGCGCGTGTTTGCCGTCGGCGGCCTGCTGGTGCTCGGCAGGCCGCTCCCGCACATCCTGGATCGACAGAGCCGCGACGATGACCAGCACGTCGCCCAGACAGCCGTTGCGCTGCGCCTGCACCAGCATCCGCGCCATCCTGGGATCGACCGGAAGCTGAGCCATCTCGCGCCCGATCGGCGTGAGCGACAGGGTGGCATCGTCGTCGCGGGTACTCGCCCTCGGGCGACTTGCCATGTCGGCGGCGCCACCCCGTCGCGTGTCCTCCTGTGCCGGTGCGGTATCCGACCGTGGCGCAAGCTTGCCGATTCGCCGCGCGAGTGCCCCGAGCTCCTCGAGCAGGGCGACGCCGTCGCGGATGGCACGGCGGTCCGGCGCCTCGACGAACGGGAAGTTCTCGATGTCACCGAGCCCTAGCGCGGTCATCTGCAGGATGACCGCGGCCAGGTTGGTGCGTAGGATCTCGGGTTCGGTGAAGGAGGGCCGGGATTCGAAGTCGTCTTCGGAGTACAGCCGGATACAGATGCCGTCGGCAACCCGCCCGCAGCGCCCGGATCGCTGCCGGGCCGACGCCTGCGACACCGGTTCGATCGGTAGCCGCTGCACCTTGGTTCGCATCGAGTACCGGGAGATCCGCGCGGTCCCCGGGTCGATGACATACCGGATTCCCGGAACCGTCAACGAGGTCTCCGCGACGTTGGTCGCCAGTACCACTCGCCGGCCGGTGTGTGGAGCGAACACCCGATGCTGCTCGGCCGCCGACAGTCGCGCATAGAGCGGCAGGATCTCGGTGCGCGGCAGCTTCAGATCGCGTAGGGCGTCGGCGGTGTCCCGTATCTCGCGTTCGCCGGACAGAAACACCAATACGTCGCCGTCGCCCGCGGCGAACAGCTCGGTGACCGCCTCGCCGATCGCGTCCACCGGGTCCCGGTCGACGATGCGGGAGTCTTCGTCCTCTTCGCCGTCGGCGACCGGGAGTTCCAGCGCGAGCGGCCGATACCGGATCTCCACCGGGTAGGAGCGACCGGAGACCTCGACAATCGGTGCGGGAGTGCCGCTGTCAGCGGCGAAGTGCCTGGCGAACAGTTCCGGGTCGATGGTCGCCGAGGTGATGACGACCTTGAGATCGGGACGCCGTGGCAGCAGCTGCTGGAGGTAGCCGAGCAGGAAGTCGATGTTGAGGCTGCGTTCGTGTGCCTCGTCGATGATGATCGTGTCGTAGCGGCGGAGCAGCCGGTCGCGCTGTATCTCGGCGAGCAGGATGCCGTCGGTCATCAGCTTGACCAGCGTTTGCTCGGAGGCATGGTCGGTGAACCGCACCGTGTAGCCGACGACGTCGCCCAGCTCGGTGTCGAGTTCCTCCGCGATGCGCTCGGCGACGGTGCGTGCGGCCAGCCTGCGCGGCTGGGTGTGCCCGATCGTGCCGCGGATGCCGCGGCCGAGCTCGAGACAGATCTTGGGAATCTGGGTTGTCTTCCCGGAACCGGTCTCGCCCGCGACGATCACGACCTGGTGCGTGGCGATGGCCGCGGCGATGTCTTCGCGGCGAGCGGTGACCGGCAGCTGCGGCGGGTAGCGGATCTCCGGCACCGCGGCGCGGCGGGCGTCGACACGGAGTTCGGCCGCCGCGATCTCGGCTTCGACCTCGCCGAGGTCGCCATCGCGCGCCCGGTCCAGCCGGCGCCGCAGCCGGTGCTCGTCGCGGAGGGAGAGATTCGCCAGGCGGGTGCGGAGGTCGCGGGGATCGGTGGCAGCTGTCCTGGTCATTGCATCGACAAGCCTAGCGAAACCCGCCACCGGATATTTCCGCGAGGATGAGGGACGAGGTTGCCGTGGTCGCCGCGGTCATCAACGGCCTGGCCCGATGCCGCACCGACAACAGCGGCGCGGGCGGCGGTGCTCGGTGGTTGCTGCGCTGCCGTCCCTTTCGCGTGCGTTGGGAATACTTCGATAGATGGGATTTCTCACCCGCAGATTCGGCCGTGTCACGGTGACCATAAGGCCCGGTGGGCGTCGGCGTTCGACCTGGTCGTGACGCCGATAGCGTTCTACCGTGGCTCGGATGCCGCGAGTCGGCGTCCGATTTCGGGTAAACGTGGAGGACATGAACTCGCTATGGCATGGATTTGCCGACATGGGTGCCGTCGAACGGGACGGCGCGTTCGTGGTTGCCCGTGGCGCGGGCGCTTACATCTTCGACCAGGCGGGCAACCGCTACCTGGACGCGACCGCGGGTCTGTGGTTCACCAACATCGGGCACGGCCGCGGTGAGATCGCCGACGTGGTGGCCGCCCAGCTGCGCACGATCGCCCACTACTCGAATTTCGGCGACTTCACCGAACCTGCCACCCAGGAGCTGGCCGAGCGGCTCTCGGCGCTGGCTCCGGTGCCCGGTAGCAAGATCTTCTTCACCTCCGGCGGCTCCGATTCCGTCGACACCGCGGTCAAGCTCGCCCGTCGCTATTGGCACGAACTCGGGCGCTCTGGCAAGACCGTCGTCGTCGGGCGGCGGATGGCCTATCACGGCATGCACGTCGCGGGCACTGCCCTGGCTGGCATCCCCGGGAACCGGGAAGGCTACGGCCAGCTGATGCCCGACGCGCGCACTGTCGAGTGGGACGACGCGAAGGCGCTGCTGGCCCTGATCGAGGAGGTCGGTGCCGAGCGTATCGCCGCGTTCTTCTGCGAACCCATCATCGGCGCAGGCGGCGTCTATCTGCCGCCGGAGGGCTACCTCGCCGAGGTTCGCCGCGTTTGCCGCGACCACGAGATCCTTTTCGTCGCCGACGAGGTCGTCACCGGCTTCGGCCGGATCGGCGGCGCATGGTTCGCCTCGTCCCGATTCGGCCTCGAACCCGATCTTATGACCACCGCGAAGGGCCTGACCTCTGGATACCTTCCGATGGGCGCGGTCTTCGTCGCCCCGCACATCGCGGAGCCGTTCTTCGCGGGCGGCGTGTGGTGGCGGCACGGCTACACCTATGGCGGTCACGCCGGTGCCGCCGCGGCCGCGCTGGCGAACCTCGATATCATCGAGCGCGAGGGGCTGCTCGACGCCGCCCTTCGTCTGGAATCCAGCCTGCGCGATCTGCTTTCGGTACTGGCCGACCATCCCAGGGTTGCTGAGGTGCGCAGCGGGCTCGGCGCCGTGGCGGCGATCCAGTTGGCCGACCCGGCCGAAGCTCTCCCGCTGGTCAAAACCTTGCGCGCCCATGGTATCTCCAGCCGCGCCGCAGGCCAGGGTGCGATGCAGATCTCCCCGGCGTTCGTCATGACGGACGACCAGGTCGTCGAACTCGTCGAAGGATTCACCCGTGCGCTCGGCTGAGACCGATCGGCCGCGTGGGCATCCCACAGCGTCCACGCCATGAATACATCGTGCGGGTCGGGGCGGTAGTCGCCGAACGGTCGCAGTAGTCGAAGCCGCGAGGCCTCGTAAAGCCAACGGGCGGGTAGGAAGAAGTCGACGCGCCGGTCCCCAGGATCGAGCGTCCGTAGTCGCGCGGTGGCCTCGGCGATGTAACCGCGCCATGAGGCTTGTGAACGCATCGTGGGCCCGCGTCTGCGACGGCAAGAGGCTCTCGGGGTTGGCCCGCGCGGCGTCGGCTGCGTCATGTGTGCGGCGGCCGAATGGTGTTGCCACGCCGCCGCTATGCCTCGCCAGGGCCGAAAAGGGCGCCCTTATCACCAGAGGGTGCGAGCATGGAAGGGCGGCGACCATGGTCGCCGTGACGAGAGGTGGTGGGGTGTGGCGCAATTCGTGCAGGAGTACGCCGTGTTCCGGTGGATGGCGGTCGCGGCGTTCCTGATCGCGGCGACGGTCGTGGTGGCGCGGTTGGTGGCGCCCGCGGCGCTGCCGGCCCGGCCCGTCGATCTCACCGCCGCGGGCGGAGCCGCTGAACAGACTGGGCCGCAGGATGATTCGGCGAACATCGACCACCCCGAGTCCGACGCCGCGCATCTGGTCATGTGCCTGGTCATGCTCGGTATGCTGCTGTTTCCCTCGGGCGTCAGCCCGCACGCTCTGCGCGGCGTGCTGACGGCGATGATCGTCGTCCTCGCCGGGCTGCTGGTGACCCGCGTCCTGGAAGGTTCCACGCATGCTGGACCTCTTCCGATCGACCGGCTGGTCCCGCTCGGATACCACATCGCGGCTGCGGCGGCGATGCTCTACGCGATGTCCGGACACACGGCCTCCGGACACGTGGGTGGTCCCCCGGCCGGTCCCGCGCTCGGTCTTGCCGCGCTGTTTCTGCTCGACGCCCTTCTCGTCACGCTGGCCGCCCGCGCCGGGTGTACGCACGCGCAACCGCGCGGACCGCTGGGTGTTCTGGTGCGCTCCGGCGGGTGTGTCGCCGCTCTCACCGGCCCGGCTGTGCCGTGGGCGGCGGTGCCGCATGTGGTGATGGACGCGGGCACCGCGTACATGCTGCTGGCCGTGATCTCGGGTTGACCGGCTCCCGGACCAATCCGGCTGGTGCTCCATACCGAACCCTGTTTATGCAGGCAGGGGATTCGGCCATGAGCAATGAGCACGGTTCTGCTTCAGCGCGTCGGTCCGGCGATCCAGCGATGGGCAGGGAGGACGACGATGACGAGGCATCCGTGTGCCCGCTTCCCGCCGGATACGACGGGAAGCGGGCCACCCTCGCGACCCGTCGGCTGGTCGGCTTGCTCGCGGCGGCAGGCGCGGGCGATCGTGCCGCGTTCACCGAGTTCTACCAGCTCACCAGCCCGCGAGTGTTCGGGATTACGGTGCGCATCCTCCGGAGCCACGCCGCCGCCGAAGAGGTCACCCAGGAGGTCTACCTCCAGGTGTGGTCGATGGCCGATCGCTATGACCCCAAGCTGGCGAGCCCGCTCGGCTGGGTTCTGATGCTCGCGCACCGCCGCGCGGTAGACCGGGTTCGCGCGGAGAGTTCGGCATCGTCCCGGGACCTGGTCTATGCGCATGCGCAGCTGGGTCGCGACCACGACGTCGTCGCCGAATCGGTGACGCAGCGCATCGAGGAGCAGCAGGTGGCAGGATGTCTGGACACACTGACTCCCACGCAGCGCGAAGCGATCGCTCTCGCGTACTACAGCGGGCACACCTACCGTGAGGTGGCCGATCGTCTGGCGGTACCGCTGCCCACCATCAAAACCCGCATCCGCGACGGGTTGAAGAGATTGGAGAAGTGCTTGTCCGGGGAAGGCGCCCATGGTTGACACCCCACCGCGATTGGATGCGGAACTGCTCGACCTCGCCTATCCGTGCGCATTGGACGCGGTCGCCGATATCGAACGAAGGCATATCGATGCTCGGCTGGCGGCCGCGGACCCGGCCGTGCGGCAAGAGTTCTCCGATACCGTATGGCAGCTGCGCGAGGTCATCGGGCGGCTGTCGGTGCTCGACGCGTTGGCGCCGCCGCCGGAATTGGAGGCGCGAATACTGTCGGCGTTGCCGCACACCGATCCCGGCGCTGTCGCGTCGGTGGTGCACGTCTTTCCATGGCGGCGGCTGCGGTGGGCGGTCCCGGTCGCCGCGGTCGCATGTCTGGTGCTCGGCGGAAGCGTGGTCGCGGAGCGGCTCATCGGTCCAGCACCGAGTGCGCCCGCCGTGGAACAGGTGGACGGTCAGCGGGATGTGCGGACCGTGCAGGAGCCGGTCGCCGGCGGTGGCTCGCTCATGGTGGAGGCCTCGCTTCGGCTCGGGCGCGCGGTGGTCGCGTTCGACGGGGTCGCGCCCCCGCCCATGGACCGGGTGTATCAGGTGTGGCTGGTGTCCTCCGGAGGGCAGCCTCGGTCGGCCGGGGTGCTGACCGACTTGCCGTCTGCGACCCGGCCCTTCGTGACGCCGTTCCAGTCGGGTGAGTTGCTGGCGGTGAGTGTCGAACCGTCCGGTGGTTCGCACGCGCCGAGTACCGACCCGATCGTGGGTGTACTGCTGCCCTGAGTGCGCGGGTCTAGATCTCCAACGGCTGGTCGGCGACGACGCGTCCGCCTAAGCGCACCCAGCCGTCGGAGTCCCACTCCGTGAACAGCTGGGAGCCCTTACCCTGAGTGATCACGAGGCCCTGCCGCAGCAGCGCCGTCAAGGCGACGGCCGCCGCGCCGGTAGCCTCGTCCTCGGCGATACCCATGGTCGGCGCGAACATGCGCGATCGCAGCGCACCGCGATGTTCGTCGGTCCAGGCCCACAGATAGTGTGGGCCGCCCGGAAAATCGGCCGGGTGCAGAGTCGCCAGCTCCTCGACGTCGGCGCGCTGGTGGAAGGTGAATGGCGGCGCCCATTCGCCGCGGGCGGTGATCCAGGTCAGTCCGTCGGCGAGCCGAACCGCCACGGGGCCTGCGGGCACCTCCAATGTTTGCACCGGCGTGCCCTGCGACGCGAACCACCATGCGGTGCCGACCGAGGGGTGCCCGGCGAACGGGAGCTCCACCTTCGGCGTGTAGATCCGCACCTTGGCGATCTCGTCGACCGGCTCCTCGACCACGACGGTCTCGCTGTAGCCGACCTTCGCCGCCAGCGCCTGTGGGTCGGCCGTGGCCAAGTCCGCTGACCGTGTGATTCCCAGCTCGTTGCCGAACCGCCCTGCGGCATCGGTGAACACTCGCACCACGTCAACCTGTGTGCCCATGGTTGCTGAGCCTACCTGTGTGCACCACGTCGAGCCGGCGCCTTCGGCACACTGAACGCGGCGAGGGGCCCTGTCCGCGGACAGGGCCCCTCGCCGGGTCGAGGATCAGATCGCGGCTGTGGTCAGAGCCTCCGTCGACTGCACCGCCTGGCCTACCCCGGCCACGATGGCGGCGGCGCGCAGCGATTCGAAGATCACCTCGCGGGACACGCCCGCCTCGCGCAGCGTGTGTTCGTGCGCCTCGAGGCAGTGCGCGCAGCCGTTGATCGAGGAAACAGCGAACGACCAGAGCTCGAAATCAGCCTTGTCCACGCCGGGGCTGCCGATGATCTGCATCCGCAGTCCGGCCCGCAAGTCGTCGTAGCGACCACCGAGAAACGCCTTGCCCCTATAGAACACGTTGTTCATGCCCATGATCGAGGCAGCGCCGAGCGCGGCGTTGTACGCCTCCGCTGACAGCACGTCGGCGGCTTCTTCGGCGATCTCCCGCAGCGTGGCCGTCGACCGGGTCGCGGCCGCAGACGCCAGCAGGGTGCCCCACAGCTGTTGCTCGTTCAGCACAGTGGTGCGCGCGATCGATGACAGATTGAGCTTGAGGTCCTTGGCGTACTCGGGAAGGGAGTTCTTCAGGTTCTCAATGCTCATTCGGCGATTCCTCTGTTCGGATCGGCCCCGTGTGTGGCACGGGGGTAGGTCGTGTTCTCGATGGACTACGCGATGCCGCGCCCGTAAGGACGAGCGCAGCAAGGGTTTCAGACGCTGGCGGCGAGGAGCTCACCCGCGTTGATGGTCGGGTCGCCCTTCTTCCAGTTGCAGGCGCACAGCTCGTCGGACTGCAGTGCGTCCAGCACGCGCAGCACCTCGTCGACATTGCGGCCCACCGAACCCGCGGTGACCGAGACGAACTGGATCTCGTTGTTGGGGTCGACGATGAAGGTGGCGCGATCGGCGACGCCGTCGGAGTTGAGCACGCCAGTGGCCGTGGCCAGTTCGCGCTTCAGATCCGACAGCAGTGGGAACGGGAGTGTCCTGAGGTCCTCGTGCTGGGCCCTCCACTGGAAGTGCACGAACTCGTTGTCGACCGACGCGCCGAGCACCTGTGTGTCGCGGTCCGCGAACTCCTCGTTGAGCTTGCCGAACGCGGCGATCTCCGTGGGGCATACGAAGGTGAAGTCCTTGGGCCAGAAGAAGACGACTCGCCACTTGCCCGCGTGGTCGTCGCTGGTGATCCTGGTGAAGTAATCGTCTGGCTGCTGAGCGTCGACCTTCGACAGGTCACCGCCGATGACAGCGGTGAGGTTGTACGTCGGGAATTGGTCGCCGATGGTCAGCAGGGCCATGCTTGTCTCCTCGTCATGTTGGTTTGCTAGCGCTGTGTTCGATGTGCGGTCTCAGCGGAGCCACGAGCGATCTTGCCGAAGGGTCGGTAAAAGGTAAAGGTGATCAGTCGCACTACACTGATAGGCGTGACTGATCAGACTTATCAGCCGACCCTGTCACAGCTGCGTGCATTCGTGGCGATCGCGGAATACCGCCATTTCGGCACCGCGGCCGCCAGACTCGGTGTGAGTCAGCCCACGCTATCGCAGGCGCTGGCGGCACTCGAAAACGGGCTCGGGCTCCAGCTGATCGAACGGAGTACCCGACGTGTGCTGGTGACCGCCGCCGGGATGCGGTTGCTGCCAAAGGCTATGGCGACGCTGGAGGCGGCCGACCGGTTCGTGGCATCGGCGACCGGTGACGGGCTCGGCGGCACGCTGCGGATGGGCATCATCCCGACGGTCGCCCCCTATGTGCTGCCCGGTCTGTTGCCCGAGCTACGCAAGAAGCTTCCCGCGTTGCATCCGCAGATCATCGAGGATCAGACCGCGCGACTGCTGGAGGGGCTGCGCACCGGCGTGCTGGACGTCGCGCTGCTCGCGCTGCCCACCGAGGTGCCCGGCCTGGTCGAGATCCCGCTTTACACCGAAGAATTCGTGCTGGTCACCGCGCGCGGCCACGAGCTCGCCGGGCGCAAGGACCTCTCGGCGTCGGTACTGGACGCCCTGCCGCTGCTGCTGCTGGACGAGGGGCACTGCCTGCGCGATCAGACGCTGGATTTGTGCCGTTCGGCCGACGCCCACCCCGCCGCCGTCGGCGACACCAGGGCTGCTTCCTTGGCGACAGTGGTGCAGTGCGTCGCGGGCGGTCTCGGCGTGACCCTCATCCCGGAAATGGCGGTCACCGCCGAAACTGCCCGTGGCACACTGGATATCGCCCACTTCGCCGCGCCGGCCCCCGGTCGTACCATCGGTCTGGCCTTCCGTGCCTCGAGCGCCCGTGCCGACGACTACGAATACCTGGCCGCCATCATCCGCGTCCAGCGCCCGACCTGACCCAGTGCCCGATACAGGTGGGTGCCCCGCGCCGAGTTTGCGCAGAACGGGCACAGTGGGAGATGTGAGTGAGGGGAGAGGTGAATGGAGTCGCGGATCGGCACTGGACGGCTGAGTGGAATCGGTGGGCCGGATCATGCCTTATTCGCCTACGGCACGCTGCAGTTTCCCGAGGTGTTGACGGTACTGCTCGGGCGGGTTCCCTCGCTTGAACCGGCCGAACTGACCGGCTGGCGCGCGGCGGTGCTGCCGCGGCGGGTGTACCCCGGTTTGGTCCTCGCTTCCGGCGAGCTGACTCCCGGCGCCGTGCTCGCCGGTCTCAGTGCGGCCGAGTGGATGATCCTCGACGCGTTCGAGGACGACGAATACGATCTGCGCCGGGTGCGCGTGGGCGACCGGGTCGAACCGGTGTGGACCTACGTCTGGACGGCCGCCACCGATTCCGCGGAGTGGCGACGGGATCGGTTCGCCGCGGATCATCTCGCCGTTTTCGCTAGCCGGTCCGCGCGGTGGCTCCGTGCTCCCGGTCTGTCCTCCGATCCGGGAACGCCGGTGTGGCTCGACTCGGCTGGGGGCCCGGCGGGGTGAGGCCCTGCCGGGCGCGGCTCGAGTCGGCTTGCCATTTCAAGACGACCGGTCGTATATTTTACGCATGGCACGCCCACGGCGCAGTGCGGACACGCGGCAGCTTCTCGTGGAGGAGGGCGCCGCGGGGTTCCTTATGAACGGCTACCACGGAACCGGGATCAAGCAGATCCTCGACAAGGTCGGCGTACCGAAGGGGTCGTTCTACAACTACTTCGACAGCAAGGAGAGCTTCGGTCACGCGATCATCGAGCACCACTCGCTCTGCGTGCAGCGGAATCTGGGCGAGGCGTTCGATGCCGCGCCGGATCCGGTGAGCGGACTGCGGACGTTCTTCGGGCGGCTGATAGCCGAATTCGCCGCGGCCGAATTCGCCGGCGGCTGTCTGATCGCGAATCTGGGTGGCGAGCTGGAAGGCAGTGAGCTGCTGCGGGAATCGCTGTCCGGGGCGTGGGGAGCCTGGCGCGACCGCGTCGCCGATCAGCTCGCGCAGGGGCAGCGGCTCGGTATGATCCGCTCCGACATCGCCGCCACCGAACTGGCCGATATGTTGCTCGAATCATGGGAAGGCGCGGTGATCAGAATGAAGATCGACCGAACTCCGGCGCCGCTGCGCAAGTGTCTGGATCGCCTGCTCGGCGACTACTTCCGGCCCTGACTCGGGCCTTCGCTTCCGGCGTCTTCGCATACCCATGACAAGACGACCGGTCGTATTGGATGAGAGAAGGACAATATGGCGAAGACGGTCATCGTGACCGGGTCCTCCAGCGGAATCGGGCGCGACATCGCGCGGGCGTTCGTGGCACGCGGTGACAACGTCGTGCTCAACGGGCGCGACGGGAACAAGCTGGCGGACGTGGCCGCCGGACTGGGTGTCCCCGACCGAGTGGTGGCAGTCGCGGGCGATATCGGTGCGCTCACCACGGGCACTGCGCTGGTGCGTGCCGCCGTCGAGCGATTCGGCGGGGTGGACGTGCTGGTCAACAACGCGGGCATCTTCGGAGCCAAGCCGTTCGTGGACGTCACCGAGCAGGACTTGGACAGCTATCTGAACGGAAACCTCAAAGGAACCTACTTCACCACACAAGCCGTCGTGCGGCGGCTGCGCGAGCAGGCGAGGGGCGGAACCATCGTCAACATCGGCACGGTCCTGATCAACCACGCCCTCGCCGGGCTCCCCGCCTCGGCGGCGCTGGTCAGCAAGGGCGGCGTGCACGCGCTGACCACCAGCCTCGCCGCGGAACTCGCCGCCGACGGCATCCGGGTCAACGCGGTCGCCCCCGGCATCATCCGCACCCCGCTGTTCGGCGACGGCGACGAGGACGCCTCCGGCGAGTTGGCGCTACTGAACCGGATCGGCGAAGTGTCCGAGACCACAGCCGCGGTGCTGTACCTCGCGGACGCCACGTTCACCACCGGTCACATCTTCCCCGTGGACGGCGGGTTCCTCTCGGGAAGGGCGGCCTGATGCCCGACGTGAACATCAAGGTCACCGCCGCACCTACGTCGTCATAGATGAGGTCGCGCTCACCGACTGGGGCGTTGGAGGAGTGAACGTCGAGGAGTGGCGCAAGCGACACTCCTGATACGCGAAATCCCTTTGCGGCCATGCTGTTCGGGTGTCTGCACGCTCGACGGAGCGGCGGCGCCCGAACTTCGTCATTGCGGAAACGCCCGAACACACCGGTTCCGCGATCGGAGCCGGTGGTTCAGACGTCTGCTTACACGCGCAGTGCGTGCGGTTCGATCGCGCCGCGCACCAGGGCCTGCGTGTCGATGGTCTCCGCCTTGTACGGCAGCAGGGTAAGGCGATCGGTCATCCCCTCGACCGGGTCGTCGACCTTGTCGACCAGGCCGAACAGGAACGACCATTCGTGCTCATCGCTGCCGTAGTGCACGACGGTGCCGAACTGTTCGTGGAAACGCTGCCAGGACCGCTTCAGGGTGTCGTTGCGCCACATGGTCGCGCATCCGGCCTGGGCGCACAGCACACCGCCGGGTGCGAGCAGAGCGCGACATCGGGACAGGAACTCCGTCTCGTACAGGCGGTTGTGCTGCGCGTCTTCGACGCGCTCGTCGGGCAGGTCGATCACGATGACGTCGTAGCGGGTGCCCGACTCGGCGGCACCCGCCAGGAAATCCCAACCGTCGGCGTAGTGCACCGTGATCGGTCCCTCGCCCTCGACCGCGGCGGCCAAGTCGGCGTTGGTATAGCCGTAGGGCAGATGCTCGGCGCACAACTCGACCTCGAGCTGATCGATGTCGACGTGGTCGACGTGCTGGGCGCCCGCCGCGACCGACATCTGGCTGGCCACGCCCTCGCCGGAACCGATGATGAGCACTCTGTCCAGCTTCTCGGCCAGCACGAAGGCAGGAACCATCATCGCCTCGTGGTAGGTCAGCTGGGAGAGCTCGGTGGACTGGCGGTCGTCGTCGGAGAACAAGCTGATGCCCTGCTCGGTCCGCGCGATGACCATGTGCTGGAAGGGGGTGTGGGTGTCGACGATCACCTCGTGCAGATCCCAGATCCGGGTCAGGCCCGCGCCCACTGGCTCTTCGATCCGCTGCCCGCCGTGACCCCTACGAATGACCTGCATGCGAACATCCTTGGGGCACAACGAGTCCCGAAGCGTTTCTACTGCCTTAGAGGCACCGGCGCCGATGCTGCCGCAGGTGAAGACGTCGACGAAGATGTCGCCGGACTCCGGATAGGTGTGAATCGAGGCGTGGGACTCCGACAACAGCGCGAGGACGGTCACCCCCTGCGGATCGAACTTCTTGTGTACGACATCGCAGATGGTGACGCCCGCCGCGATCAGAGACTTACGCAACGCCGATTCGAGTCGTTCGAGATCGTCGCAGAGATCCGCGTCGACACCACCGAACTCGGCTAGCACATGCCAACCGGTGAATTCCGCCGTCATGGGCAAACTCACTCTCGCTCAGCGCCCGAGACATGAACGGTCAAGGGCGGAAAACCATTGAAGGACACCGACGAATAGCTCGCGGTATAGGCACCGGTATCGAGGATTCGAACGCGATCACCGGCTCGCAACGTGGTCGGTAACAGGACTCGCGTGCGTTGATACAGTACATCGTCGCCGTCGCAGGTCGGACCGGCTACCACCGCCTCGTCGACGGGGTCGCCGTCCCGGTCCGTCGAGAACCGGTAGACGATGTACTCGTTCTCGGTCTCGGCCATTCCGTTGTACCGGCCGATATCGAGATACACCCAGCGTCGTCCGTCCGGCGCGATGCGGACGCCGACGACCTCGGCGTGGATGGTACCCGCCGAACCGACCAGCGCTCGGCCTGGTTCGACGACCAATCCGGTATTCCCGGAGAGGAATTCGGCCGCGGCGTGGTTCACCACCGCGGCGATCTCACCCAGCGCGGGTGCGTCGTCAGCATAGGAGATCGGCAGTCCGCCGCCGATGTTCACCGACGTGACCGGAATGTCCTTGTCCACCAGTGCTTCCGAGATACGGCCCGCCTGCTCGATGCCGATCCGCCACGCGTCGGGGTCCAATTGCTGCGAGCCGACGTGGAAGTACGGACCCGCGACGACGAGCCCTAGATCCCTCGCCCGAACCAGCAACCGGAAAGCCTCGCCCGGGGTACAGCCGAACTTGGTGCCGAACGGCGTGCGGGACTCCGGAGCCGAGGCGAGGAAGCGGCACTCCACCTCGGCGCGGGGGGCGTGCTCGACGATGCGCACAAGGTCGTCCTCGGTGTCGAAGGCGAAGCGGCGCACGCCCAGTGCGAATGCGTGGGCGATGTGGGTGGCCTTCTTGATCGGGTTGCCGTAGGAGAGGCGCTCCGGCGCCACCCCGAGCCCGAGGCACAGGTCGATCTCGCCGATGCTGGCGACGTCGAACTCCGCGCCCTCCACGTCGAGCAGGCGCACGATCTCCGGCACCGGACTTGCCTTGACCGCGAAGCGAATCCTCGTTGGTGCGCCGGTGCCCGCGGACAGGGCGGCATCGAGCGCACGGTAGTTCTCGCGCACTCGCTCGGGGTGGATGACCAGGTACGGTGATTCGGGCATAGGTGATCTTTCGCTTCGGCAGCGGGGGAGAGAATATCAGCGGCCCTTACCCAGAAACGAATCCGTCAAACCTCGGATTCGCCGCTCGGCCGCCGCATTCCGTATCAACGATCTATTGGAGCGTGTGTACTGCGTGTCTGCGTGTGTGGGTCAGCCGGCAGACACGGTGACGTCGTCGAAGACAACCTCGCCCGCGGCATCTGACTCGGCGAGATCCACCACTGCGTCGATCGACCAGCCATGGTCGCCCGCCGGGTCGTCGAGCACCTGCCGCACCCGCCAGAATCCCGGTCTTCGTTCGATCTGGAACAACTGGGGCCCTCGGGCATCGGGCCCGGTCCCGATCCGCTCGTATTCGGCGAAGTAGTCCGCGAGCGCGGCCGCCCAGTCCCGGCCCGGGCTCAGCTCGGCCAGCTCATCCCAGCGCCGCAGTGCGGCCAGCTCCACGCGGCGGAACATGGCGTTGCGGACCATGACCCGGAAGGCGCGCTCGTTCACGGAAATCGGGCGCACCGTCTCCGCGCCGAACGCGATCTGATCGGCGTCGGTCTCCGCACCCGGGTTGGTCAGTTGCTCCCATTCGTCCAGAAGGCTCGAATCCACCTGGCGGACAAGCTCACCGAGCCACTCCGTGATGTCGTCGAGGTCCTCGGTGCGCGCCGATTCGGGCACCGTGCGCCGCAACGCACGATAGGCGTCGGCGAGGTAGCGCAGCACCACGCCCTCGGAGCGGGCCAGCTCGTAGAAGGAGATCAGCTCCGCGAAGGTCATGGCACGTTCGATCATGTCGCGCACCACCGACTTCGGTGCCGGCGCGAACTCCGACACCCACGGGTGCCCGGCGCGGTACGTCTCGTACGCCGGCTCGATCAGCTCGGCCAGCGGTTTGGGCCAGGTGACCTCTTCGAGAAGCTCCATCCGTTCGTCGTAGTCGATGCCCTCGGCCTTCATCTCGGCGATCGCCTCGCCGCGCGCCTTGTGCTGCTGAGCCATCAGCAACTGGCGCGGGTCCTCCAGCGTGGATTCGATGAGCGACACCACGTCGAGGGTATAACTCGTAGACGCTTTGTCCAGCAGGTCGAGCGCGGCCAGCGCGAACGGTGACAGCGGCTGGTCTAGGGCGAAGTCGCGTTGCAGGTCGACGGTCAGGCGGGCGCGGCGGCCCTGCGCGTCGGGTTCCGGCAGCTGCTGCACCACACCGGCGTCGCGCAGCGCACGGTAGAGGCGTATGGCGCGGAGGATGTGTTTGCGTTGGGCGGGGCGTGGTTCGTGGTTGTCCTCGAGCAGATGGCGCATGGCGTCGAAGCAGTTGCCCGGGCGGGCGATCACGTTCAGCAGCATGGCATTGGTCACGGCGAAGCGCGACACCATCGGCTCCGGTTGGGCACCGACCAGACGGTCGAAGGTCTCTTCGCTCCACGAGACGAAGCCCTCCGGCGGCTTGCGCCGCTGGACCTTGCGCTGCTTCTTCGGATCGTCGCCCGCCTTGGCCAGCAGCCGGGTGTTCTCCACTTCGTGCTCCGGCGCCTGCACGACGACCGTGCCCATGGTGTCGTAGCCCGCCCGGCCCGCGCGGCCCGCGATCTGATGGAACTCACGGGCTTTCAGCCTGCGGGTGCGTACGCCGTCGAACTTGGTCAGGCCGGTCAGCAGCACCGTGCGAATGGGCACGTTGATGCCGACGCCGAGGGTGTCGGTGCCACACACCACCTTCAACAGGCCCTCCTGGGCAAGCCGTTCCACCAGACGGCGGTACTTTGGCAGCATGCCTGCGTGATGCACGCCGATGCCGTGCCGGATCAGCCGGGACAGCGTCTTGCCGAAGCCCGCGGCGAACCGGAAATCGCCCAGCGCCTCGGCGATCGCGCCCTTCTCCGCGCGGCTGGCGAAGTTGACGCTGGTCAGCGCCTGCGCCCGCTCCAGGGCGGCGGCCTGGGTGAAGTGCACCACATATACCGGGGCTTGGTGTGTGGTGACCAGCTCCTCCAGGGTTTCGGTGATGGGGGTACGGGCGTAGGAGAAGCTCAGCGGCACGGGGCGTTCGGTGCCCGCGACGATCGCGGTGGAGCGGCCGGTGCGGCGCTGGAGGTCGGTGGCGAAGAAATCCACCTCGCCCAGCGTCGCCGACATGAGCAGAAACTGGACGCCGCACAGTTCCAGCAACGGAACCTGCCAGGCCCAGCCCCGGTCGGGATCGGAGTAGAAATGGAATTCGTCCATCACGACTTGACCGACGTCGGCGTCGGCGCCTTCGCGCAGGGCCATGTTCGCCAGGATTTCCGCGGTGGCGCAGATGATCGGCGCCTCCGGGTTCACCGCGGCGTCGCCGGTGACCATGCCGACGCGTTCGGCGCCGAATACCTCGCACAGCGCGAAGAACTTCTCGCTGACCAGAGCCTTGATCGGGGCGGTGTAGTAAGTGCGCCTGCCCTGCGTGAGCGCGAACAGGTGCGCGCCGACCGCGACGAGCGACTTTCCGGAACCGGTGGGGGTGGCGAGGATGACGTGGGATCCGGACGCCAGCTCCAGCAGCGCCTCGTCCTGCGCCGGGTACAGCGGGGTGCCCTGCGCGGCGGCCCACATCCCGAACGACTCGTACAGCGCGTCGGCGTCGGTGCCCGGGATGTCGAGCAGTTCGGTCAGATCCACTCCGACCACCCTACGGCCTTGCTATCGGACGCCGAAGCAGGGGCGATCGGCTATCGGGACCGCGGCGCGGTCATTCCTGCTCGCCCGTGTCCTCGCCGTGGTAGCCGCCTTGCTCGGCAAGGAACCGTTCGAACTCGGCGCCCAGCTCGTCGCCGCTGGGTAGTTCGCCGTCACCGACCAGCAGGCTCGATTGCCGTTCCTGCGCGGTGACGAAGCTGTCGTACTGACGCTCCAGAGCGTGCACGACGGTCTCCACCTCGGAGTTGCCCGCGATGTGTTCATTGACCTGCTCGCGCACCCGGGCTGCGGCCTCGCCGAGCGCCGCCAGCGGAATCTCCAGGCCCGCGTTGTCGGCGACGTTCTCCAGCAGTGTCTGCGCGGCCTCCGGGTAGGCGGTCTGCGCGAGGTAGTGCGGTACGTGCACCGAGAAGCCGATCGACTCGTGACCGTGCTGGGCCATGCGGAATTCCAGCAGCGACGACGCGCTGCCCGGCACCTGCAGTTCACCCGGCCAGCGCTGATGCTCGGAGATCAAGTCGCGGTCGGAGGAGTGCGCGGTCACCCCGAGCGGGCGGGTGTGCGGAATCGCCATGGGGATCGCGCTCAAGCCGATGCTGCGGCGCACGCCCAGCTGTTCGGCGAGCAGGCGCACCGCGGTGGTGAATTTCTCCCAGCGCAGATCCGGTTCCAGACCCGCGAGCAGCAGGAACGGGGTGCCCGCGGTGTCGCGCAGTGCCCACAGGTTCAGCGTCGGCTCGGCGTAGTCGGAGAAGTGATCGGTCTTGAACGTCATGAGCGGGCGCCGCGATCGGTAGTCCAGCAGCTCGTCGACATCGAACGAGGCGACGAGCTCGCTTTCAAGACTCTCGCGCAGGTGCGTCGTGGCCAGCCGCACCGCATGCCCGGCATCGGTGAATCCTTCCAGTCCGTGCACCAGGACCGGACCCGAGCCGTCGACGGCCGACAGCTGCGGAGCGGGGAACTCCAGTTCGTACATTCGCGACTCGTAGTCCATCGCGTACTCCTTCCTGCGCGGTTCCTCCGGCCCGGGCGAGCGCCCTTGGCACACCAGGTGTGGTTGTCTGCTCGGTCGTCGACCACCGCAGTGGTACCGGACAAGCAGTCGTCCGAGACGGGAGACCACCATCCATTGTCCCCTATGCCGGTGAAGGCCACCGCGCACGGCCGGACGTCGGCCCATATGTCGAGGCAACAGCGTCGACGCCCCGCGCATTCCCGGCCCGGCGGCGTGGCAGCGCGGGCGGCCACGGGGGTTTTGGCACAGTGGGTGTGTGACCGTGGCAAATTCGACGCGCACGTGGCTGGGCTGTGTGCTGCCCGTCGCGTGGGCGGCGCTGCTCGCCGGATGCGGGTCGACCATGTCCGGGCATCCGGTCGCGTTGTCGCCGACCGCGGTGACCCGGCACGTGAGCGCCGAACTGCCGATGCTGCTGCCGGATCCGGTGCAATTTCCCGCGCCGTACGCGGCGGTGGTGTTGCCGCCGGAGGCTGCCGCCCAGGCCGCTGGGGATCTGGACGGGACAGGGCGCGGGGCGAGTGCGCAGCCGAGTGGTTGTGTGGCGCCGGAACAGAAGTTCGGGCCCGATCAGACGGCGATCGCGGTCGGTACGGACAACGACACGCGCGCCACTATGACCGTCGAATTGACCCGCACCGACGAGCCATTGGCGTCGCTGCGTGCCCGGCTGA
The DNA here is from genome assembly GCF_045207455.1 of Nocardia sp. NBC_00881. NCBI lineage: Bacteria > Bacillati > Actinomycetota > Actinomycetes > Mycobacteriales > Nocardiaceae > Nocardia > Nocardia sp. NBC_00881. The sequence goes on along the minus strand of NZ_CP108798.1, from coordinate 3,205,659 downwards.
CGAGATGCGGCTCGGTGCGGGTGAGTCGCGCCGGTGCTGTGAGCACCGTGACGACCGAGCTGGATCCGCCTCCGCCGGTCGACGCCGACGACGCACTGGCGCTGCGCAGAACGGTCGCGTCGGAGGTAGGCGGCGCGAGGCTGACCCAGTCCATGCGCACGCTCATCGGTCAAGTCGGGGATGTGCGAATCTCCGTGACATACATGTCGTTTGCCGGCGAAAAGCCGGATACCTCGGCGTTGGACGAATTGTTCACGGCAGCCGTGCGGAAGGTGCGGACGAGGTAGCGCAGTGCGGTCCGGCCCGGGCCGCACGTTAGCAGGCTGCACCGACACAGACGCCGCTCAGGACGGCCGTGAGCGTGGGCCATCCACAGCCGAAGAGGCTTCCCAAACCCGTTCGAAATGCCTGGTCGCCGCTGACTTGGCGATGGCATTGGAGCGCAGGCTCGACGCATGACCACTTCCGCGACCCCGTTTTCCACTCCCGAACCGGCCGACACCGGGCATACGGGCCGGGACAATACGTTCTGCTCGCGCCTTCGCAGTCGGCGTGCGCTGCCATGTCCTGCCCCGTCTGTCGCCAGGACATGGACGGTGCGCGCCGAAACCGGTGCGCATCCGGTGTCCACGAGCAATACGGCGGACACCGAGGGAGAAGGTGCGCGTCATCCTGCTGAACGGGCACGGCGGGCCCGCTGTTCGGAGGATCCGCCGCCGTTCCTCCAAGACCCGGACCGCACTGTGCGGGTGGACGATCCGGGGGAGCTGATCGCGGCTGTGCCCGCGATGATGGGATTCACCCCGGAGCGGTCGATAGTTGTGCTCGTCCTGCGGCGGGGGGACGCCCACGGCGCTCTGGTCGACGCGGTGGTGCGATTCGATCTGGAACAGCCGGATGGGCGACGGGTGCGACCCGGGACATTGGCGGGGTGTGTGGCGCGAATCTGCGCGCACGACGAAGCGACCGAGGTGCTCGCGGTCCTCGTCGACGATCGCGCCGAAGAATCGACACCACACGAGGGCGCGGACCGTCCGCGCTGTGCCGCAGGGCGATTCGACGCGCTGGTCGGTGCGCTCGGCAGGCGGCTGGCCGCGTGCGACATCTCGCTCGGCAGTGTGTGGGCGGTGCGTGCGATCGCACCCGGGCAGCGCTGGTGGACGCTGTCGGGCCCGGACCGCCATGGGGCCCTGCGGGATCCGGCCACTTCGCTGGTAGCCCTGACCCATGTGTTGGACGGCAGGCCGATTCGCGGCTCCCGATCCGAGCTCGCCGATCTGGTCGCCGAGGATCCGCGGGCGCGTGCTGAGGTGTCGGCACAGCTGGAGGGCGCACTGGCTCTCGCGCGGGAGCGTTACGCGCGTGCCGCGCGGCGCGGTGATCCCAACGGATACAGCAGACAGGCGCTCGACTACGTGCTGTGGCAGGTCGCCAACATCGCGTCGGGCGCCGCGCTGATGGCGCCCGAGCTCGCGAAATTGGCTGCTGCTCTGCGGGATCGCGCCGTACGGGACACCATGTTCGCCCTGTCCGTCGGCGATCATGCCGCCGCGGCCGAGGCGCTGTGGGGCGCGCTGGCCCGTGCCCTGTCCGGCACGGATCGCGCGGAAGCCGCCGCCTTGCTCGGCTACAGCGCGTATGTCCGGGGCGATGGTCCGCTCGCGGGTATCGCCCTGGATGCCGCGTTGGCAGCGGACCCGGATCATCCGATGGCTGTCCTGCTGGACACCGCGCTGCGGCTGGGTATGCGTCCGGAACAAATGCGCCGCCTCGCCCGTAGCGGCTATCACACCGCCGCAGGTCTGGGTGTCGACCTCGGCACGCCTACGCCATGAAACAGCTTGTGCGCGTGGGAATACCTCGGAGCGATCGAAGCGTCCCACCGCAGCTCCGATCGTACGAGGGGGTCCACCCGGCTGTGATCCCGTTGACCACTCCACTGCGGCCCGAAGGCTTCAGGTCGAGACCGTGGTGTCCGCCTCGCCGCGTCGGCGAGGTCGCGTTCGCCCGGTCCGGCACACAACAGACGCGTATGGGCACGACCGCCCTAGCTCGCGCTGTGTGCGCGCGCTCCGAGCGACTGGAGGAAAGCCCAGGCGTCGGTGACGATCTCGTCGAGCTCGTTGTGCTCAGGGCGCCAGCCGAGTTCGGCGATCGCGCGCTCGCTGGAGGCGATGAGAGTCGCGGGATCACCAGGGCGGCGCGGCGCGTCCAGTGCGGCGATCGGCAGGCCGGTGACGCGCTCGCAGGCCGAAATCACTTCGCGGACGGAGAATCCGGTGCCGCTGCCGAGGTTGTAGACCCGGTGAGTGCCCGTTTCGGCGGTCCCCAGGGCCAGCAGATGGGCTTGCGCGAGGTCGCGGATGTGGATGTAGTCACGAACCGCGGTGCCGTCCGGGGTCGGCCAATCGGTGCCGAACACCGAAATCGCCTTGCGGTGCCCGGCCGCGACCTGCAGCACCAGCGGGATGAGATGGGTTTCGACCACCCGATTTTCGCCGAGACCGCCATAGGCGCCTGCGACATTGAAATACCGCAGGCTGGTCGCCGCCAGCCCATGCGCGATCGCGTAGGAGGTGATGGCGTGGTCGATGGCCAGCTTCGACGCGCCGTACGGGTTGGTTGGCTTGGTCGGCGCCTCCTCGGTGATCGGCACCTGCTCCGGTTCGCCGTACACGGCCGCGGTGGAGGAGAACACCAGACGCGGCGTTCCCGCCTGCCGCATCGCCTCCAGCAGTTCGAACGTCTTCACCACATTGCCATGCCAGTACTTCTCCGGCTGCTGCACCGACTCGCCGACCAGCGACTGCGCCGCGAAATGCAAGACACCATCGAAAGTTTCGGCTGCCAGGAGCGCGGGCGCGGCCACCGCCACATCACCCTCGACGAACCGCGCGCGGGAGGGTACGCCGTCGGCGTTGCCGGTCGACAAATCGTCGAGTACGACGACCTCGTGTCCCGCTTCGAGCAAAACCTGCGCGCAGACGCCGCCGACGTAGCCGGCACCACCCGTAACCAGAAGTCTCACGCGTCAGACCTGCTTCACCTGGACGGCATGGGCCATCTCGTCCGACAGCTCGAAACCGCCGTGGCCCGGCACGGTGATGACCACCGAACCCGGCTTGGTCTCCACCGTCACTCGCGCGTCCGGCACCACGCCCGCCTCGCGCAGCTGGCCGATGACCTCGGGGTCGGTCTGGATGTGCTCGGCGAGCCTGCGCACCACCACGGCGTGCATGTGGCCGTGCGGCAGGTCCGACAGCCGGACCAGCGTCTCTTCGGCGCTTGTCGGGGGCACTACACCGAGTTCGTCCAATCCGGGGATGGGGTTGCCATAGGGGGAGGTGGTCGGGTGGTTGAGCACCTCGACCAGACGCCGCTCCACATCCTCGCTCATCACGTGCTCCCAGCGACAGGCCTCGGCGTGCACGTTCTGCCAGTCGAGGCCGATGATGTCGACGAGCAGCCGCTCGGCCAGCCGGTGCTTGCGCATCACCGCGACCGCCATGCTGCGACCCTTCTCGGTCAACTCCAGGTGACGGTCTCCGGCAACCAGCAGCAAACCATCGCGCTCCATCCGCGCTACGGTCTGGCTCACCGTTGGTCCACTCTGCTCGAGGCGCTCGGCGATTCGGGCGCGCAGAGGCACCACGCCCTCCTCCTCGAGGTCGTAGATGGTACGGAGATACATCTCCGTGGTGTCGACCAGATCCTTCACCTGTTACCCCTTCGTCGGCACGAATTCTACCCACGCACGACGGCACCGCCGTGTACCGGATCGTGTCGCTCCACGCTGTGTGATGTCGCAGCCGGCACCGCGGGAACGCGGCCGGCGCACGGCGGGCCGCCGCGATCGCACTTGCTTGTATTTGTACTGCATGGAAACGTTTCGCGGGGCTGCTTGCTTCCCGCTAGCGTTGCGACTATGGCCACTGCACCGCGGAGGGAACCTCCGGCGCCGACCTCGTCCGGTGCGGGCCGGGCGGAGACCGTCATCTGGACCGATCGGTTTCTCGATTACGCCTGGACCGCGGAGCATCCGATGAAACCGGCGCGTCTGAAGTTCACCATGGCGCTGGCGGAAAGTCTCGGATTGCTCGACGGTGTCGAGCTGCTCGAGCCCAGCCCCGCCGGGCTCCCGGAGCTGTTGCGCATACACACGCCCGACTACATCGATGCGGTGGAGCACGCAGTACCTCCGGTCGGTTCGCCTGTCGCGCCGCCATACGGTCTGGGCTCGCCGGATAATCCGGTGTTTCCGCATATGCACCAGGCGGCCTCCACGATTGTCGGCGGCACCCTGGCCGCAGCGCGTGAGATCGCCGCGGGCCGCGCCGTGCGGGCGGTGAGCATCGGCGGCGGCATGCACCACGCGATGCCCGATTCGGCCAGCGGATTCTGTGTGTACAACGACCCGGCGGTGGGGATTTCCTGGCTGCTGGACCATGGTTTCGACCGCATCGCCTACATCGATGTCGACGTACACCACGGCGACGGCGTGCAGCGGGCCTTCTATGGCGACCCCAGGGTGCTGACCATCTCGTTGCACCAGCACCCGGCGACCCTGTGGCCCAACACCGGGTGGCCGGACGAAATCGGCGCGGGCGCGGCGGAGGGCACCTCCATCAACCTGCCGCTGCTGCCTGGTACAAGGGATGCGCAGTGGCTGCGCGGTTTTCACGCCGTGGTGCCGGGCGCGGTCGAGGCGTTCCGGCCGCAGATCGTGGTCAGCCAGTGCGGCGTCGACACCCATCGCGAGGACCCTCTCGCCGATCTGGCGCTCACTGTCGACGGCCAGCGTGCTGCCTTCCGCGCCATGCGCGAACTGGCCGACCGGCATGCCGAAGGGCGCTGGCTCGCCCTCGGCGGCGGTGGGTACGGCCTGGTCCGGGTGGTGCCACGGGCTTGGACGCACCTACTGGCCACCACGTTGGGCCGCTCCATCGACCCTGCGACGCCGATACCGCAGGGCTGGATCGATCGGGTCCGCGCGGAAGCGCCCCAGGCGGATCCGCCGCGCACCATGGGAGACGGCGGAGACATCGCCTACCGCCCGTGGGACGGTCCTGGCGGCACGGGGGAGACCGGGGACGCACAGTTCGACCGCGCTCAACGTGCTGTCGACCTGGCCGTGCTGGCCACCCGCCGAGCGACTTTCGGGTTGCTGGGTCTCGATCCGGAGGATCCTCGTGACTGACTCGCCCGATACCCCGGACGCCGCCGCGCCGCCTCCGCAGCACTGGTTCGCCGACGTGCTGGCCTCCGATGGCGGCGTCGTGCGACTGCGTCCGATCACGCCCGACGATGGCGACCGGCTGCAGGAGTTCCACGGTGCGCTGTCCGACCGCACCCGGTATCTGCGGTACTTCGGCCCCTACCCGCGGATTTCGCCCAAGGACCTGTACCGGACCACACATGTCGACTATCACGACCGGGTCGGGCTGGTGCTGGAGCTGGGCGAGGCGATCGTGGCGGTGGGCCGCTACGAGCTGCTGGACCGGCGTGGGCCCCGGGCCGCGGAGGTCGCGTTTGTCGTGGCCGACGGGCATCAGGGGCGCGGGCTCGGCTCGATCCTGTTGGAGCACCTGGCGGGCGCCGCCGCCGAGAACAAGATCGAGACCTTCGTTGCCGAGGTGCTCGCGGAGAACACCGTGATGGTGATGGTGTTCCGGGAGGCGGGCTATCACGTCGAACGCAGCAGGGACGGGTCGGTGTTGCACCTGGAGTTCGCCATCGATCCCACCGAAGCGCTACTGTCCGTGCGGGATTCCCGCGAGCGAGCCTCGGAGGCACGCAGCGTCGGTAATCTGCTTGCCCCGCGGTCGGTCGCCGTCATCGGTGCCACCCCGGCGGCGGGCCGGGTCGGCGGGGCGGTGCTGGCGAACCTGCTGTCGGGCGTGTTCCAGGGGCCCGTATTCCCGGTGACCCCCCATCGCAAGTCGGTGCGCGGGGTCCGCGCCTACGCGACAGTCCGGGAGATACCGGACGAGGTCGATCTCGCCGTGGTCGCGGTGCCACCTACGGCGATCGGATCGGTGCTCGACGACTGCATGGCCAAGGGTGTCAAAGGACTCGTTGTGCTGACCGCGGGCTTCGGTGAGACCGGTCAAGGCGGTGTGGCAGCCGAACACGAGCTGGTCGTGGCAGCCCGCGGCCACGGCATGCGCGTAGTCGGACCGAGCGCGTTGGGTATCGCGAACACCGACCCGGCGGTGGCCATGAACGCGACTCTGGCTCCGGTACTGCCCGCACGCGGACGGATCGGATTCTTCTGTCAATCCGGTCCGTTGGGTGCGGCCATCCTCGGTGAGGCCGCCGCGCGCAACCTGGGTCTGTCGACGTTTGTGTCCGCGGGTAACCGCGCCGACGTCTCCGGCAATGACATGCTGCAGTACTGGGACAGCGATCCGGACACCGATGTGGTGCTGCTGTACCTGGAGAGCTTCGGCAATCCACGCAAGTTCTCCCGGATCGCGCGCCGGTTGGCCAGGACGAAACCGATCGTCGCGGTGAGCAGCGGCCGCTTGGCCGCCCGCACCCAGGCGTCCGGGGACATGGACCGATCCATCGTGCGAGACTTGTTCGCGCAGGCGGGCATCGTCCAGGTCGACTCGATCTCCGAACTCTTCGACTGTGCTGCCCTGCTCGGCTACCAACCCCTGCCCCGAGGCTCGCGGCTCGGGGTGGTGGGCAACAGTGCGGCGTTGAACTGGCTGGCCGTCGACGCGGCCCAGGGCGAGGGCCTCGAGGTCGGCGATCCGGTGAACTTGGGCCCGCAGGCGACGCCTGGCGCCTATTTCGACGCGATGGTCACCGCCCTGCGGTCGGACGAGATCGATGCCGTGATCGTAGTTTTCGCGCCTCCGGTGCCGTTGCCGATCGGCGAGTTCGCCGATGCCATCCGCGCCGCGGCGGCCGCCGTGCCCGAAGCCGAGAAACCACTTCTCACCACGTTTGTCGCCGAGCAAGGGATTCCGAACTTGCTGGCGGTGCGCGGTGCGGGCGCCACCGCGGTGCGCGGTTCGATTCCGTCCTATCCCGACCCGGAACGCGCCGCGCGGGCACTGGCCCGAGTCCGTCGTTACGCCGAATGGCGAACCAGGCCCATTTCTCCGGTGGTGCGGCCGCAAGGAATCGACACCGACCGTGCCCGCAAGCTCGTCGCGGGGTGGATGGCAGGATTGGGCGGTCGGTGGCTCACCGATCTGGAAATCGTGGAACTGCTGGCCTGCTACGGCATTTCGGTTGTGGAGTTTCGTGAGGTGCGCAACGCCGATGAGGCGGTCGCGGCGGCAGGGGAACTCGGCTACCCGGTGGCGGCGAAGGCGACCGGCGAATTGTGGCGGCGCAGACCGGATCTCACCGGTGTCCGGCTCGACCTGTGGCGTCCGGAAGCGGTTCGGCAGGGGTATGCCGATCTGGCCGAGTTGTGCGGCGACCCCATGCTGCACATCCAGAAGATGGCCACCAAGGGCGTTGGCTGCATCCTACGTGTGCAGGACGACCCGTCCTTCGGCTCGGTGATCGAGTTCGGCCTGTCCGGTCTGATCATCGAGCTCCTCGGCGACCGCGCCTACCGGGCGCTTCCGCTGACCGCCGACGAGGCCACGGCTCTGATCGACGCGCCGCGCGCCGCCCCGCTGCTGTCCGGCACACCGGCCAGTCCGCGTGTCGACAAGGCCGCGCTCGCCGCGCTGGCCCAACGCATCTCGGCCCTCTTCGACGACCTGCCCGAAATGCGGGAGCTGTGCTTCGACCCGGTGCTGGCGTCGCCGACCTCGGCCGAGATCCTTTACGCACGCGGGCGGATCGGCCGGGAACCGAGCCGCTTCGACACCGGTCCGCGCAGGCTGGGCTGAGGTCCGCATGGCTGCGCCCTAAGGCTCGGCGGGGCGGAGAGGAACGTCGCCGACCGACTTACGCAAGACCCGCGGAAAGGCGGGAGAGCACTGTGACCGGTCGGCGCGAAAAGGTGACGCCTGCGGGCGAGTGACCGAGCCGGACTTCCGGCAGGTCTGGGAGTAGCCCGGCAGCGGGATTGATCAGCTGGCGTAGGCGCGGAGCCGGTCGGCCCGCTCGCCCTTGCGCAGCTTCGCCATGACTTCACGCTCGATCTGGCGCACCCGTTCGCGGGAAAGGCCGAAGAGCTTACCGATCTGATCCAGGGTGCGCGGCTGGCCGTCGTCCAAGCCGAATCGCAGCCGGATGACCTGCTGTTCCCGCTCGTCCAGGGTGGCGAGGACACTGCGCACGTCATGGTGGAGCAAACCGGCGATGACCGCGGTTTCGGCTGAGGTGGCCTCGGAATCCTCGATGAAATCGCCGAGCGGGGCCTCTTCGTCGTTGCCGACCGGCATGTCCAGGCTCACCGGGTCGCGGCTGTGGTCGAGCAGATCGGAGATCTTGTCGACCGGGATGCCGGACTCGCTGGCCAGTTCCTGGTCGGTGGCCTCGCGGCCCAGCTGCTGGTGCAGCTCCCGCTTGATCCGTGCCAGTTTGTTCACCTGTTCGACCAGATGGACGGGCAGGCGGATGGTGCGGCTCTGGTCGGCCATTCCGCGGGTGATGGCCTGACGGATCCACCAGGTGGCGTAGGTGGAGAACTTGAAGCCCTTGGCGTAGTCGAACTTCTCCATGGCGCGGATCAGGCCGAGGTTGCCCTCCTGGATGAGGTCGAGCAGCGGCATGCCGCGGCCGGTGTAGCGCTTGGCGAGCGAGACAACGAGGCGAAGGTTGGCTTCGAGCAGATGCGAGCGGGCGGTCTGGCCTTCACGCACGACGAGGGCCAGATCGCGTTTGCGGGCGGCCGACAGCCGTTTGCCGGTCTCCAACAGATGCTGCGCGTAGAGGCCCGCCTCGATGCGCTTCGCCAGCTCGACCTCGTCGGCAGCCGTGAGCAGTGCGGTGCGGCCGATCCCGTTCAGGTACACGCGTACCAGGTCGGCGGCAGGGCTCTGGGTGTCGAGGTCCAAATCGCTGGTGCGCACTCGAGTGGTGGCGGGGCTTGTCATGACTTGCCTCCTGTCGGTGGTGTCTCACTCCGATCAACGGATCCGACAAAGAGAAAGTTCCCCGCTACTGCTTTCATAAACCGCTCTGAACTGCGGTTTTTGTCACTCTCGTCTGAGAAGTTCCTGAGAAGCACCCCTGGGGGGAGCGATCCCTGCGCAGGACCTGCACCGACCTCCGCATAACGATAGCCGTGTGGTTACACGGGCTTGATCAATCCGTGACGTACCAATCCCGCTACCACGGACAGCGCATTGGTCGCGAACTCGGCGCTCACCTGGTCGGATCCGTCGGCGAGTGCCAGTAGCTCGATCAGTTCGTACAACGGGAGGCCGTCCGGGCGCATTCCCGCCAGCAACGAGACGGTGGTCTCGTCCACCTCGTGCTGCCAGCGCGGGCCGTCGCCGCGGTGCACCCGCACTACCTCGGGCGCCCAGCCGTCGGGCCCCGGCAGGTAGACGCGCTCCAGCGCAGTCGCCGGGTTGACCACGAAACGCGCGGACCAGGCCAGGCTTTCGTCACCGGCGACGGCGCGCAGCCAGGCCGAGCGCTCGAAATAGCGGACGGCCTCGTCGCCGAGTGGGTCATCGAAGCCATGCGTGAGGTCCTCGGCGAGCAGTTCGGTCGGTCCGTCGATGGCGCGCAGGTAGACGAAACCGAAGCCGATGCCCTCGACGTGCGCCGCGGCGAACGCGTTCAACCATTCCTCGGCGCGGGCCTGTGCGGACGGGTCCCGCGGGTCGAGACCCGCGTCGCGCAGCCAGGTGCCGACGTAGAGAGCGGGGTCCGCGACGTCGCGCTGCACCACCCAGGCGTCGATGCCGTGCGCGGGCAGCCAGGACGAGACGCGCCCGCGCCAGTCGTCGCCGTCGACGTGTACCCATGCCGCCAGCATCGCGGCGGTGCCTGCTGGCGCGAGCAGGTCGGCGGCCTGCGCGATCACCAATTCGCTTGCCCCGTCGAGGGCCAAGCCGGAATCGCGATAGGTGTGCTCGATGCGGGCGGGACCAACCACGAACGGCGGATTGGCCACCACTTGGTCGAAGCGTCTGCCCCGGACCGGTTCGAACCAGGAGCCTTCGAGCAGCTCGATGTCGAGCTCGTTGAGGGCGGCGGTGGCTTCGGCCAGCCACAGCGCGCGGTCGTTGACATCGGTTGCGGTGACCTGCTGGGCATAGGAGGCGGCGTGCACGGCCTGCACTCCGCAGCCGGTGCCGAGGTCGAGCACCGTGCCGACCGGGCGCGTCGGTGTGGCGCGCAGCAGCGAGAGGGAGGCATGGCCGACGCCTAGCACGTGGTCCTCGGTCAGTGCGCGCCTGCGCATCGAGTCGTCGAGGTCGGCCAGAATCCACCGGGTCCCTGCGCCCGCGTCCAGCGGGCGCAGATCCAGCGCTGCGCGGAGGACGTCGCCGTCGCGGACGAGCAGGCCCGCGGCTACCGCTCGGCCGATGTCCACCGGCGCCAGCGCGGCGGCAACCTCCCGTTCGGGCAGGGCATCGCCGAGCAGCAGCAGGCGGATGAGGGCGCCCAGTTCACCGGCGCGGCGTGCCGCGCGGCGTACCGGAACCGGCTCCGAGCGGCCCAGTGCCCCATGCGCGTCCGCGCCGAGCACGTCGAGCAGGGTATCGGCGTCGTAACCGACCCTGGTCAGAGCGGCGCGCAGGTCTGGGCAGAGCGAAGTGAGCAGCGATCCGGTGGCGGTCGATCGGTCCGTAGGCACATCAGTACTCTGCCACCGCAACCATCCAGCACCGACCACATGTGCGCCCGGTCGCGCCCGGTACTGCCCGAGGACTTGGGTGCCGTGTGTTCCAGGCGCGAACAGCGCCGTGCCGGTCCTCGATTTGTGAGCGGGATTCAGACGCCGTGCGGGTCGCGGGCGGTGACGCAGTAGGGCGTGTCGCCCGGATCGCTCAGCACGATCCAGTGTTCGCGGCGGTGCACCACGGTCGCGCCGAGCGACTCGTGCCAGGCTGCGGTGGCGTCCATGTCGGCGGCGGACAGGTCGACGTGCGCGCTCGTCGGGCGGTCCGCACCGAGGCGCTGTAACAGCAGTTGCACCGGTAGCTGTTGGGCGGGGCGCAGCCGGGCGAACTCCGGCAGTCTGCCGTGCTGGAACTCCCACCCTGTCAATGACTTCCAGAACCGGGTCTCGGCGTCGTAGTCGGCGGGGCCGATATCCAGGCAAACCTGATCCAAGCGCGAGAGCGTGCCGTCGGGCGCATGCACGGCGGGGGCGGGCCTGCCCTTGACGCGGCCGCTGGGGGTGAAGCAGAACGTCTGGCCGCCAGGGGAGCGCAGGACGGCGTAGTCCGGGTGATTCGCGACCAGTTCGGCGCCCCGCTCGAGCGCGATGCGGGCAGCGGCCGCGATGTCGTCGACGTCCAGGTCGAGGTGCACACCGCCGAGGCCGGTCACCGCCTGCATCTTGATGCCCGCCGCGGCGAACAACGCGGGATCGGGCAAGAGGGTGAGGAACTCGTCGTTCTCGCCGCGGCGAGGGGAGAGCTGGGTGTCGGTGACCGTGGACCAGAACTTCGCGCAGTCGTCGAAGCGCTGTGCCGGGCGGTCCAGGAAAGCCCAGATCCACCGAATCATGTTCACTCCTGTCTTGTTGCCCCGCCACACCCTAGGCACACCTCCCCGTGTTGTCGAGAAGAGCGGCGGCGTGCCACGTTGGCACGAACTTGGTGGTTTGTGGCCTTCCGGCCACTCGCTGCGGAGGCGAACTTCCGGCACGCTCAGCGGGTGACCGAACTGCAGACGCCGCCGGCCCCGGTTCCCGTCGTCACCGCGCCACGGCCGCGCCTGCACCCCGCGTGGCTGGTCGCGGGGGTCGGGTTCGTCGCGCTACTGGGCGCCGCCGCTTTCCGGTCGGTGCCGAGTGTGCTCATGGACCCGCTGCACGAGGAGTTCGGCTGGTCGCACGGCACTATCGGCGCGGCCGTCTCGCTGAATCTCCTGCTGTACGGCCTGATCTCGCCGTTCGCGGCGGCGCTGATGGACCGGTTCGGCATCCGCAGGGTGGTGACCTGCGCGCTGGTGCTGGTCGCCGCGGGCAGCGGGCTGACGGTGTTCATGTCCCAGCCCTGGCATCTGATCCTGACCTGGGGCTTGCTGGTGGGCATCGGGGTCGGGTCGATGTCGATGCCGTTCGTCGCGACCATCACCGGCCGGTGGTTCGTGCGGCAGCGCGGTCTGGTCACCGGCGTGCTCACCGCGGCGGGCGCGACCGGGCAGCTGATCTTCCTGCCGCTGGTATCGGCGCTGGCGCACGTGCACGGCTGGCGGTTGCCATCGCTGATCGTGGCGGGGGCGGCGCTGGCCGTGGCGCCGCTGGTGCTGCTGTTCATCCGGGACTACCCGAGCGATGTCGGCGCGACCGCGTACGGCGCCGAGCCGGGCAGCGTGGTCGGAGTGCGTGTGCGAGCGGCCGGTGGCGCGTCCCGCGCGCTGACCGTGCTCGGCACTATCGCGCGTAGGCCCGGATTCTGGCTGCTGGCCGGGGGATTCGCGGTCTGCGGCGCGTCGACCAACGGCCTGGTCGGCACCCATTTCGTCAGCGCGGCGCACGATCACGGCATGCCGCCGACCACCGCGGCGAGCCTGCTCGCGGTCGTCGGCATCTTCGATGTCGCGGGAACTATCGCCTCGGGCTGGCTGACCGACCGTGTCGACCCGCGCTACCTGCTGATCGGCTACTACACCTTGCGCGGCTTGTCGCTGCTGATCCTGCCCTCGCTGCTCGGTCCGCACACACAGCCCAGCCTGTGGGTGTTCATCATCTTCTACGGCCTGGACTGGGTCGCCACGGTGCCGCCGACGGTCACGCTGTGCCGGGAACTGTTCGGCAACGATGCCCCCGTCGCGTTCGGCTGGGTCTTCGCCTCCCATCAGATCGGCTCAGCCGTCGCGGCCACCGGCGCGGGCATCATCCGTGACATGCAAGGCACTTACAACCTGGCCTGGTACCTCGCCGGCGCGCTCTGTGCCGCCGCCGCGGTGATGTCGGCCGGCATCCGTCGAGATCCACGACTGTCCTGATGCGCGCGTGGATTCGGCGCGCCGAACTCAGCCGTCGATGGCGTTGTGCGGGCGGGACTCGATGGCGGTGCGGGGCCGGTCCCAGCGGCTGGGCTCGTCCTTGCGCCGCGGCGGGCGGTCGTTGGCGATGAGGACCGCGATCCACGGCAGGGGAATGGAGGCGACGATGATCAGGATGGACAGCAGGGGGTTGCCGAAGGTGCTGTAGGCGACCGCGGCCAGGATCAGGCACGGGATGCGGAACGCCATGATGATGGTGTACCGGCGGACGCGGGCGCGGTGCTGGTCCTCCAGCGACGGCGCGGCCTCGGTGATCAGCACCGGGTGTTTGTCGTCACTTCCCGGGAAGTATCCGGAGGAACGGCGGGGCTGCGTCGGCATCGTCACGTCGGGGTGCTCTTCGCGGTCGCGGCCGTCGGCGGAGGGGGAATCGCCGTTCTGCTGCATACACCGAGTCTTCCACTAGCGGTCCGTCCACGCACACACCATGGTCAGCCTCTGATCCCGGATGCGGCATCATGGAATGCGTGAGCACCGACACCATGGTTCGCCCGGACACGACAACCGACGAGACGACGGGCGACGACACCCCGAAGTTCTTCCACTACGTCAAAAAGGACAGGATCGCCGAGAGCGCCGTCATGGGCACTCACGTGGTCGCGCTGTGCGGAGAGGTCTTTCCGGTAACCCGTTCGGCCAAGCCCGGCTCGCCGGTGTGCCCGGAGTGCAAGAAGGTCTACGACGGCCTTCGCAAGGGCGACTGAGCGCCGTTGCCCCCCACGCGGCATCGACAGCCGCGGCGATGGCGCGCGGAACGGTGACGCTGTCACGAATTACGGATCGGACGCGGACGGTGTCGCCCCGTCGGTCGAGGGCGGCGCGGTGCGGCTCGGGTCCGGCGTGGTCCGGGCTCGCGGAGATTGATCCTCGGTCGGCGTTTCGGCGTTCGCGCCGCTGTCGCCGCGCACCTGGTTGGCGATCCACTCCTTCACCTGCTCCATGCGTGTCGCGCGGGCGGGCCAGAATTCCTGCACTGCGGCGTTGAACTCGGCGCCGAGGATCACCGCGAAGCCGAGGAAGTATGTGAACAGCAGAAACGCGATCGGGGTCGCCAGCGCGCCATAGGTCACGCCGGTCCTGGTGACCCACGCCAGGTAGCGTCGCAACATTTCGCTGGCCGTCATGAAGAACACCCCTGCCACCAGCGCCCCGCCGAAGAGCCGGTGCCAAGGCAGTGATGTGTGCAGCGCCAGCTTGTACAGGGTGGTGAGTCCGATGATCAGGAGCAGGCCGACGCCCGGGTAGTAGAAGAAATCCAGCAGCTGTAATCCGGTGGCCCGCCAGGGTGAGGGCAGCACCCGCCCGATCAGGGTCGGCCCCAGTGCCACCAGCGGCAGGATGAACACCGCCGCCACCAGGAACAGCACATACAGCAGCAACGCGAAGATGCGCTGCCACACCGGATGCCGCGCGTCCTGCTGGTCGTGCGCCTCGACGATCGCATCGACGAAGGTGGCCATCGCCGACGACCCGGCCCACAACGACAGCACAAATCCCACCGACACCACCGCGGCCCGCCCACGCCCGAGCACGTCCTGCACCGTCGGCTGGATCAGATCCGACACCACTGTCGCGCTGAACAGGTCGCGGCTGAAAATGATGATCTTGGACTCGACGATCTCCACCGTGTCCGGGCCGAACCACCCCCCGACGTACCCGAGGCTGCCGAGCACCCCGAGCAACAGCGGCGCCAGGGAGAGCGTCTGCCAGAACGCCGCCGCGGCCGACTTGGCGAAGATCGAATCCTCCCATGCCTTCGCCGCCACCCGCACGACCAGCGTGACCGTCTTCCTGCCCGCGTGCGCCGCCATCGTGCCCGCCCGGTCGGCCCAGGTCCGGGTGCGCACCGCGACGGTGCGCGAGGGTACACCGGTGCGCGGCGGATCGCTGCTGCTGAGGGCGGTGTCGTCGGTCATAGTGCCTACAGCATCGCGCATTTCGCGTGTTCGCATCGCTTTGTCGGTGCGACGTGTCGGTGCGTCGGGTGCACCCCAGCGTCCTGGCAGGTGGCGTGTGATGCCGATCGCGCACACCGCGTCGGTTTGGCGACACGCCGTGCCGGGCGGCTAGGGTCGTCTGCGTGACTGGGTCGGGTGGCGCCGCTGTGGCGGGAGAAGCGGAGACGCCGAGCGATTCGGGAGTTGTGAGCACCGCCGTCGGTGGCGCGCTACGCGCCTGGCAGCGACGTGCGCTGACGAAGTATCTGGCCACCGCACCGCGGGACTTCCTCGCAGTGGCCACCCCGGGCGCGGGCAAGACCACGTTCGCGCTGCGCGTCGCCGCGGAATTGCTGTCCGACCGCACCGTGGACCAGGTCACAGTGGTCGCGCCGACCGAGCACCTCAAGCACCAGTGGGCGCAGTCCGCTGCTCGCGTCGGGATCGCGCTGGACTCGCGTTTCTCCAACTCCACCGGTGGCACCTCGGGTGACTATCACGGCGTCGTGGTCACTTACGCGCAGGTCGCCGCGCATCCCTTCCGGCATCGGGTGCGCACCGAAAACCGCAGGACCCTGGTCGTTCTGGACGAGATCCACCACGCGGGCGATGCGAAGAGCTGGGGTGACGCGACGGCCGAGGCGTTCGGGGACGCCACCCGGCGCCTTGCGCTGACCGGTACCCCGTTCCGCAGCGACGACAGCCAGATCCCGTTCGTCATCTACGAACCCGACGAATCCGGCTTCCCGAAGTCCCGTGCCGACCACACCTACGGCTACGCCGAGGCACTTGCCGACGGTGTCGTGCGTCCGGTGGTTTTCCTCGCCTACTCCGGTGAGGCGCACTGGCGCGACAGCGCGGGCGAGGAGTACTCCGCCCGCCTCGGCGAACCACTGAACGCCGAGCAGACCGCCCGAGCGTGGCGCACCGCGCTGGACCCGGCGGGCGACTGGATCTCCGCAGTGCTGCGCGCAGCCGACATCCGGCTGCGTCAGAAACGCGCCTCCGGCATGCCAGACGCGGGCGGACTGGTGATCGCCACCGATCAGGAACGCGCCCGCGACTACGCCGAACTACTGGAACATATATCGGGCGAGAAGCCGGCGCTGGTGTTGTCCGACGACCCGGCCTCGTCGAGCCGGATCGCGGAGTTCAGCACCAACACCCAGCCATGGATGGTCGCGGTGCGCATGGTGTCGGAGGGCGTCGACGTGCCGCGCCTGGCGGTCGGCGTGTACGCGACCAGCGCCGCCACCCCGCTGTACTTCGCGCAGGCGATCGGCCGCTTCGTTCGCGCCCGCAAGTCGGGCGAGACCGCGAGCGTGTTCCTGCCTTCGGTACCGGTGCTCCTGGATCTGGCCGCTCAACTGGAGTTGCAGCGCGACCACGTCATCGGTAAGCCGCACCGGGAGAAGAACGGTCTCGACGACGAGCTGCTGGTCGACGCCAACAAGCAGAAGGACGAGCCGGGCGAGGACGAGAAACCCTTCGTCGCGCTGGCGGCCGACGCCGAACTCGATCAGGTGATCTACGACGGATCGTCGTTCGGCACCGCCACCTTCGCCGGCAGTGACGAGGAGGCGGACTACCTGGGTATTCCCGGGTTGCTCGACGTCGAGCAGATGCGCGCGCTGCTGCGCGACCGGCAGACCCGTCAGGTCGCCGACCGCGGCGGGGCCGCGGCCCCCCCGGACCCCGGCCCGCAGGTGGCCAGCGCCGCCGAACGCGTCGCCACCGCCGACCGGCTGGGCGAACTGCGCCGCGAACTCAACAGTCTGGTGGCCATGCACCACCACCGCACCGGCAAGCCGCACGGCGTGATCCACGGCGAATTGCGCCGCGAATGCGGTGGTCCGCCCACGGCGCTGGCCACCGCCGAACAACTGGGCGAGCGCATCGCCGCCCTGCGTCGGAAGTAGACGTCGCCGGCGCGAGCGTCGCGTCAGGTCATCGGGGCGGGCCAGGCGGCCATGGCACAGTCGATGGAAGCGGTGAGGTCCGCCAGGGAGACTCCGTCGCGGGCCTGGATGGACAGGCCGTAGAGGACCGTGGCGTAGAAGCTCGCCAGGGCGGCGGTGTTGGTCCCTGCGGGCAGATCACCCTCGATGACGCCGCGGTCGAGGCGCTTGTGAATGTGTTCGGTCGTCTCGCGGCGCTTTTCGATCAGGAAGTCGCGGACGCTCGCGCTGCGGGTGGTGTAGGTGGAGCCCGCGAGCACCACCATGCAGCCGTGTGGCTTGTTCTCCTCGGTGTAGGCGGCGGCGTTGTCCCGCAGCATCGCCTCGATGCCGGCCCGCGCGGTCGGCTCGTCCCGTAGCGCACGGTCGGTGTAGCCGCCGTCGGTCCGCCCATACAGGCCGACGGCCTCGCGGAACAGCGCCTCCTTGCCCCCGAACGCGGCGTACAGACTCGGGGAGTTGATGCCCATCGCGGCGGTGAGATCGCTCATCGAGGAGCCCTCGTAGCCGTGCTCCCAGAAGACCTCCATGGCACGGCGCAACGCGTCCGCGCGATCGAATGCGCGCGGTCGTCCCCGGTCGGCCATGGGGAATCCTTTCTGTGTCAATCGTTAAATATACCCATTGACACCGGTGCCGCCGATGCGGTTGGCTATTTATGTACTGATCGACACAGAATATGGAGGAGTTCCGATGTCGGATCTCACGGGCAAAGTGGCACTGGTGACCGGCGGCAGCCGCGGTATCGGGGCGGCGATCGCCCGCCGCCTCGCCGCGGCGGGCGCGGATGTAGCGCTGACCTACCAGAACGCCCAGGGGCAGGCGAAAGCCGTGGCAGGTGAAGTCGAGGCACTCGGCCGCCGCGCGATCGCGATCCAGGCCGACAGCGCCGACGCCACCGCGGTGCGTACCGCGGTGAGCACGGCCGCCTCCGAACTCGGCGGGCTGGACATCCTGGTGAACAACGCGGGCATCTTCCCGGCCAAGCCTTTCGAAGAGTTCACCGTGGCGGAGATCGACAACGCGCTCAACGTGCACGCCCGCGCAGCGTTCGTCGGCGCGCAGGCGGCGGTCGCACACATGACGGACGGCGGTCGGATCATCAGCATCGGTACCAATCTGTCCGAGCACGCGCCCTTCGGCGGCCTCGCGCTCTACAACCTGAGCAAGTCCGCGCTCAACGGCTTCACCAAGGCTCTGGCCCGCGAACTGGGCCCGCGCGCGATCACCGTGAATCTGGTGCAGCCTGGGTCCACCGACACCGACATGAACCCCCAGAGCGGCGACCACGCGCCGCTGCAGCGCGACCTCACCGCGCTCGGCCGCTTCGGCGCCGCCGACGACGTCGCGGCCGCGGTGGCCTTCCTGGCCGGCCCGTCCGGTCGCAGCATCACCGGCGCGTTCTTCACCGTGGACAGCGGCACCAACGCCTGATCATCCGGCGAAGTACCGCCCTGGTGACACTCCGACCGCACGTCGAAATGCCGCGACGTACGCGCTCGGCGTCGCGTAGCCGACCCGGCCCGCGATCCTGGCGATCGGCAGCCCGGCGGCGAGCAACGGCAGCGAGGCGGCCAGTCGGATCTGGGTGCGCCACTGGCCGAAGCCGAGTCCGGTCTCCGCCACGAACAGCCGGGCCAGCGTGCGCGGGCTGGCGGAAACGTCGGCGGCGAACTCGGCCAGGGTCCGCGTGTCGGCGGGATCGGCGGCGAGTGCGGCGGCCACCTGCCGCGCGCGGGGATCGGTGGGGTGATGCGCGCCGATCGAGATCACTTGGACCGGTTCCAGCAGATCGAACACCACCGCCTCGGCGCGCGCCCGGCGCGCCGAGGCCGTGTCGGGCGCGGTGAGCAGGTCGAACAGCTCATGCAGTAGCCGGGTCACGCGCAGCATGGTCGGCCCGCCGAAGGACACCGAGCACCGGTCGGGTTCGAGGTAGATGCCGCGCATCACCGCGCCGCCTGAGGTGCCGGTACGGTGCACGGTGCCGCCGGGGATCCACAGCGCCCTGGTCGGCGGCAGCACCCAGCGGTTGTCGCGCACGTCGACAGCGATGACTCCCCTTGACGCCCAGGCGATCTGGTGTTGGGGATGTTCGTGCAGCTCGAACCAATGCCCGGCCGGGAGCACGCCGGCGCCGAATACCATGGCGGTCGCCCCGGGTCGGGCGGGCTGAACCATGGCGTGGCCGTTCTGCGACACAGTCTGTCACCGTAGCCTGTCGTGCCCGGCGCGATCCGTTCCTAGCGTTGGTGTCATGGCGATGAACATTTTCCACCGGCTGCTGTGCCGCTCGTCGATGTGGGAGCGGACCAGCGCGACGCGCATCGTGCCGTGGGCGCTGTCCGGCCTCGATCTCGGGGCCGATGCCCTCGAGATCGGCCCCGGTTACGGCGCCAACGTGCCCGCGCTGCGGGACCGGGCCACGACACTCACCGGCGTCGAGATCGACCCGGCACTGGCTGCACGGCTGCGCGCCAGGTACGGCGGCTCGATGACCGTGATCGACGGCGACGGCACCGACATGCCATTGCTGCCAGGGGACTTCGACTCCGTGGTGTGCTTCACCATGCTGCATCATGTGCCGACGGCAGGGTTGCAGGACGCGCTGTTCGCCGAAGCCCTGCGGGTGTTGCGGCCTGGCGGGGTGTTCGCAGGTAGCGACGGGCTCGACGGGCGCCTGTTCCGGCTGATACACCTGGGCGACACCTGCCTGCCGGTTCCGCCGGAGACCGCCGCCGCACGGTTGCGCCGGATCGGTTTCACCGACGTCGAGATCGACACCGGGGCCTCGAGTTTTCGCTTTCGGGCCAGAAAACCGGACTGAGTTGCCGCGCCTCACCGACCCACCGACCCACCGTCCTGGCCTCGGCCCAGTCCGGCCCGGTTGGGATCTGCTGGGTGCTGGGTGCTCGGTCTCTGGTCCGGTCCGGTTCGGACCGCACCAGGGTCGGCCCAGTCCGGCTCCGCAGGGCCTGGCCCAGCCCACTCTGAGCCCCGACTTTCCCTGGGTCCCGGCCTGGTCGCGGGCCCGTCCCAGCCCATGCTCCGAGGATGTGCTGGCGCTCAGCCCATTGCAGGAGGAGATGTTCTCACTCTCGGCATGGCGTCGGGTGGGCCGCTCGGTGGCCGGACACTCGGCCGTGTCCCGGAATGGCTCGCAACGGTAGAATCGGTCGCGCTCTGGCGACTACCTCGATCGACGCGCGGCGGCTCAGCTCGGCACCGTATCGAAGAAGTCCGCCGGGTCGAGCGCGCTGATCGGTGTCCAACGTGCCGAGGGTGCGGGCACCGCCGAATCGTGCGACGCCGCATCGAAATAGCCCTGGATCTCCAGCGCGAGCCGTGGGTTCTCATCGATCCGGCGCGCCATCTCATAGCACACGGCGAGCGCGTGCAGGCAGCGCGAAGTACGCGCGGTGCACGAGCAGTCGGTGCCCGCGAGAACCGGTGCGAGCGCGACACCGGCCGCGACGACCGCGCGGTGCATGTCGTCGGTCAGTACGGTCGTATCCGGAACGATCTGCGCTATGGCGGTGATCGTCGTCCTGGCGAGCGGGGCGATCTCCAGCTGGGCCACCGACGCCTGGCCGCCGCGATGGATGGTGGCGCGCACCACCCGGCCCTCCACGGTGGCCCGCACGCCGTTGTTCCGTGCGATGCTGCGGGCGCGGGGAAGCAGGGGATCGGGTCTGGTCTGCCGCAGCGGCTCGGCGAGGCGCACCCAATCCATGCCCCATGCGGTGTAGCCGAATTCGTTGTCCGCCATCAGCTCTCCCTCTTGCGGCGCAGGATTTCGATCAGCTGGTCGTCGCCGAGTCCGGCCAGTGCGGCGATGCCCGCGGCGTCGCCGAGATCGGTCAGCGCCGCCTTGCGGTCGTGCATGCCCGCGATGTGCTCCTCGACGGTGGTGGTCGAGGTGAGCGTGGTGATGGTGACCGTGCGGGTCTGGCCGATCCGGTGCACCCGGTCGGAGGCCTGTGCCTCCACCGCGGGGTTCCACCAGCGGTCGAAGTGGATGACATCGGCGGCGCGGGTCAGCGTGAGACCGGTGCCCGCCGCGCGCAGGCTCAGCACCAGCACCGCTGGACCTTCCCCGGCCTGGAACCGGGACACGATCTCGCCGCGTTCGGCTTGGCTCAGCCCGCCGTGGAAGAACGGCGCCGCCACTGCGAACTGTTCGGCGAGGTGGCGGACGAGCAGCTCGCCGGTCTGCCGGTACTGGGTGAAGACCAGTGTCGGACTGGCGGTCTCGAGGTTGGTGGTCAAGATGTCGGTGCACAGGTCGAGCTTTCCGGACCGACCGGCCAGTTCGCCGAGATCGCCGGTCACCAACCCGGGATGGTTGCAGACCTGCTTGAGCGAGGTCAACGCCGCGAGCACGCGGCCATGGCGCTCGATGCCGGAACCGAATCCCTCATCGATGGCCTGTGCGAGCACCAGATCGTAGAGTTCCTCCTGCTCGGCGGTCAGGTCGCAGAGCAGGTCACTGTGGATTTTCGCGGGCAGCGCCGCGGCGACCTGGATCTTTTTGCGTGCCAGCACCACGGGTTCGATGGTGTCGCGCAACCGTGCCGCTGCGGCCGCCGATCCTTCCTGGATCGGCCGAACGAACCGTCGCCGAAACTGCGTCCTATGTCCGAACAGCCGGGGCGCCACCAGGTGCAACAGCGCCCACAGTTCGTCGAGATGGTTCTCCACCGGCGTGCCGGTCAGCGCGACCACCGCGGCGGCGTCCACTGCACGGGCAGCCTTGGCGACCTGGGTGCGCGGATTCTTCAGCGCCTGCGCCTCGTCGAACACCGCCGTAGCCCAGCGCCGCCCGGCGAGCAACCCTCCGTGCAGTCGCAGGGTCGGATACCCGGTGACCACTACGGTCCCCGCGTCGGGGGCGATCGCGCCGCCACGCCAGACGATCGCCCGCAGTCCCGGCGCGAACCGTCCGATCTCGTGCACCCAGTTTCCGACCAGTGAGGTCGGGCAGACCACGAGCTGCGGCCCCGCCTCGGCCTGTCCGAGTAGGAAGCCGATGGCCTGCACGGTCTTGCCCAGGCCCATCTCGTCGGCGAGTACCGCGCCGCCGTGCGCGTTGGTGGTCTCGCGTAACCAACCGACCCCCCGCGCCTGATAGGGCCGCAGCTGCGCCTTCAGGGCGGAGCGCAGTTCCGTCGTCACGGCTTCGGTCTCGCGTAAGACCCGCAGTGCGCGTTCGGCCGACACGATCGCGGTGCCGCAGGCGTCCGGCACCGCGTGGGCGGCTACCGGCAGGGGCGGTCGTGTGCTCTCCGTAGCGGCGTCGGTATCAGCGGCGCGTAGTGCGTCCTGCCAGAGCAGGAGCGACCGACCCGGGTATTCGATCGTCAGATCCGCGAAGGTCTCGGGATCCACGGGCGCGGTGTCGACGTCCGCGACCTCGATTGCCCCGCACTCGCCGACGGGGACGGCCAGCGCGAGGGTCTCGCGGTCGCCGTACCCGTTCGGTGCGGGTCCGGTGCCGCGTCCAGTCCACGTCCAGAGCGCGAACATGTGCCGATCCGGCAGGTAAGTGGCGTGTGTGCTGCGCAGAACGAACCCCTTAAATCAACGTATGGCGTACGGAGTATCGTAACAACGTACCGCGTACTGGATTTGTTCCGAGGAGCATATTGAGCGAGGAGATAGACGTCGAAACGGCCGAACAGCTGATGAGTCTGCTGTGGCGGCACGAGCTTCCGCCACGCCCCGCGGGCCGCGGGCCGAAGCAGACGGTCAGTTTGGACGCGGTAGTCGCCGCTGCGATCGTGCTCGCCGACCAGGAGGGCTACGCGAAGGTCTCTATTCGCGCGGTCGCCGCCGAGCTGGGATTGCGCCCGATGAGCCTGTACACATACGTGCCTAGCAAGGACGCCCTCATGGTCCTCATGGTCGATGCGGTCGCCGACGAGGACGCCCCCATTCCCTGGGATCCCTCGCCTCGCGAGCGTATGGCAGCCCTCGCCCGCCACGTTCGCGCCGAACTGATTGCGCATCCCTGGTTGCTGGAGGTTTCACCCTGGCGGCTCGTGCTCGGTCCCGGACGCATGCGCCGATACGAACGGCAGCTCGCCGCGATCGAGGGCATCGGCCTGTCGGATATCGGCATGGACCGAGTGATCGCCGTGCTGTCGGAATTCGCCACCGGCAATGCCCGGGTGGCGGTCGCCGCCGCCCGCGACACGCGGCGGATCAGTGACGCCCAGTGGTGGGAGGTGCACGGCCCGTTGCTCGCCGAGGTCATGCCGTCGAGTCTGTTTCCGCTGTCGTCGCGAGTAGGCGCCGCAGTCGGCGAGCTGTACCAGGCGCCGGCCGACCCCGATGGCGGGTTCGAGTACGGACTCGCCAGGCTTCTGGACGGCATCCTTCGGGAGGTGTCCGCGGACTGATCGGGCCCGGACATGCCGACAGCGGGCGACCTGTTGGTCGCCCGCTGTCGACGGAAACGATGTTCTGTTGTTCGATGCTGTTGTGTCAGGACGCGAGGAGCAGATCAGAGGGCGGGAGCGGACTCTGTGTCGATCACGGCGTCTAGCTCACGCAGCCGATCCATGTGTTCGTTCGCGTGGTGCTGGCAGAAGAGCAACTCTCCACCTGCGGGCAGTACGGCACGCACTCGGGCAGCCGCCCCGCAACGGTCGCAACGATCGACCGCGGTCAGTGGGGTGCTTGTCAGGGTTCCTGGCATGACTCCTCCGTCCTGGCTCTCGGTCCTGACGACCGTTCGCCTGGTGTGGGGCCCGTGGTCACTCACCACGAGCTCGCTACCGCTACTTCTCAGCAGGGGTATGACTACTCTGTCAGACGTTCGGGACGGGGGCTTTGTTCCCGCGAGTGATTCTGTGTGTTTTCGGTAACATGACCAGGGATTTTCGCTATGGGCGAACATCACAGGTCACGTCGTCGAGCACCGCTCGATCACCACCTCGATCGGCCGATCCAGTTGTCCACCGGGAGATTACCCGTGACCTACGACACTCACACGCTTGTTCACATTTGTACGTTGGTCGAGTGGCTTTGCGCTCGGCAAACGGGCGAGTACCGCGCGCCGTCACTCGCCTCGGTGGGGTTCATCCACCTCTCGGCGCCGCAGCAGGTGCACCTCCCCGCCAACCGGCTGTACGCGGGACGGCGGGATATGGTGCTGCTGCGCATCGACCCCGGCCGCGTGGGATCGCCGATCAAATGGGAGCCGGGAGTGCCGACCGATCCTGAGTCGATGCTCTTCCCACACTTGTACGGCCCACTCCCGGTGGGGGCGGTCACGGCGGTCGAACAGTACCGCCCCGACGCGGGCGGCGTGTTCGTCCCTCTCGGCAAGTGAGCTATCGGTCGCGGTTCTCGCGGGCCGTGATGGCACCCGCGGCCGCACATCGAGTTTCGCCAGCACGCGGGAGACGTACGTGGGGGACTGCCAGCGTGGCCGAACGCAGGTCCCCGCTCAGCGTCAGCGTCACGACTGAGCCGGAGAACACCGAACAGCACACCGCGGCGATCCGCGACGCTCGGCTGCCGGCGTACAAACATGGCGGATAGGTCACAGCACAGCGTTCTCGCCGCATCGTCGGTCGAAGTGATGACCGCGCGGTTTATCTGTTCGGACATCCGGCTAATCTGAATATCGTGAACGTCGACGTCACCGCACTACCCGGAATCGGTGTCCGCAAGGATTTCGAAGTGCGTTCCGGTCGCCGCATCGGCGTGGTCGCGCACCGCGACGGTGATATCGACCTCATCGTCTCCAAGCCCGACGATCCCGATGCCTGCGCCGCGCAGGTCCCGTTGACCACCGACGAGGCGGCGGTGCTCGCGAACCTGCTCGGCGCGCCGCAGCTGGTCGCCAAGCTCAACGACGACCACCGCGACCTGCCCGGGATCACTACCCGGCAGCTGCCGATCGGTGACGACTCCCCCTACAACGGTCGAGCCCTCGGCGAGACCGAGATGCGCACCCGCACGAAGGTCTCCATCGTCGCGGTCATGCGCGCGGGGCAGCTGCATCCCTCGCCCGGCCCCGATTTCACCTTCACCGCAGGGGACCTGCTCGTGGTCGTCGGCACCCCGGACGGCTTGGACGCCGCCGCGAAGATCTTGACGCACGGCTGAGCGCGTGAAGGATACCGCGCTCGCCCTGATCGAGCTCGGAGCGGTTCTTTTCGCCCTCGGCATGCTGGGTCGTGTCGCGGGCCGAGTCGGCATGTCACCGATTCCGCTGTACCTGCTCGGCGGTCTCGCCTTTGGTCAGGGCGGCTTCATCCGGCTCGGCGCGGCCAACGAATTCGGCCATATCGCCGGCGAAATCGGCGTCGTGCTGCTGCTGTTGCTGCTCGGCCTGGAGTACACGGCGGCGGAACTGGTGACCGGGCTGCGCCGCTCATGGGCGGCCGGACTGCTCGACCTCGTGGCCAACGCGACGCCGGGCGCGCTGGTGGCGCTGATTCTGGACTGGGGGGTCAACGGCGCGATCACGATGGCGGGTGTCACGTATATCTCGTCCTCGGGGATCGTGGCCAAGGTCCTAGACGATCTGGGGCGCCTCGGTAATCGGGAGACGCCGGTGATCCTGTCCATTCTGGTGTTCGAGGATCTGGGTATGGCGGTGTACCTGCCGATCCTCACGACGGTCCTCGCTGGGCTGAGCTGGGTCAGAGGGTTGCCCGCGCTGGGGATTGCGCTGCTGACTGTCACGGTGGTGCTTTTCGTCGCTCTGCGTTATGGCCGCCAGGTCTCGGCGATCGTGGACAGCGCCGACCGCGAGGTGTTCTTGCTCAAGCTGCTCGGCGCGGCGCTGTTGGTGGCGGGCGCCGCCTCGGCGCTGAGCGTGTCGGCCGCGGTGGGCGCGTTCCTGCTCGGCATCGCGATTTCCGGCTCTACCGCGGCCGAGGCGGCGAAGCTGCTCGAGCCGCTGCGTGATCTGTTCGCTGCGATCTTCTTCGTGGCGTTCGGCCTGAGCACCGACCCGAGGTCGATTCCGCCGGTGCTCGGGTGGGCCCTCGCGCTCGGGGTGATCACCATGCTGACGAAGATCGCCACCGGGTGGTGGGCCGCGGGTCGGCAGGGCATTCGCCGGATGGGCCGGGCGCGGGCCGGTGCGGCACTGGTAGCCCGGGGCGAATTCTCTATCGTCATCGCGGGACTGGCGGTGAGCACGGGCGCGGTCGATGGGCGGCTCGCCGCCCTGGCCTCGGCTTACGTGTTGCTGATGGCGGTGCTCGGCCCGGTCGCGGCGCGGGTGGTCGAACCGGTGGTCGGGCTGGTGCAGCGCCGGGTACAGCCCGCCGTCTCCTGATCAAGGCTGTGCTGTCTCGGCGCGCATCGAGGCCTTGCGCTTCAGCCAGCGCCAGAACGTGGTCGCGGTCGCGCCGACCAGTAGGCCGATCACGGCAGCGCACAGGTGGCCGTAGTCGGTGAAGGTCGGACCGATCCATAGTGCCGCGCCGAGCACCATCAGAATCGTGGCCGCCCACGCCAGCCGGACCACGCCGCGGAACCGGAAAGCCAGCGCCGCCAGCACGGCCGAAAAGCCATAGCTGGTGCCGACATCCGCGGCGACGGCCACCTTGTGGGGGATGAGGCCGCGATCGATGGCGTTCGAGATGCCGGTGACAGTCAGCAGCGTCGCCCCGATGTGACCGGTGGCGAACAGAAGTATCCAGCGTCCGGTGCCCAGCCATCGCTCCGCGTAGGCCATCACGATCAGGAAGCCGGCGATGGTCGACCAGGGAAAGCCGCCGTCGGTCCAGAACGCCGAGGCCACCAGCACCTGTACCGGGTTGTGCCGCATGTTGTAAAGGTTGGTCGAGGCGGAGAAGATCAGCCTGCGCTCGACCGTGCCACCGACACCGCGCAACGTCCACCAGGTGACAAACAGCGTGAAGGCATACGCGGTGCTGGCCGGGGCGGCCCCCAGATGTTCTCGAATCGTGGGCACGATCCGCCGCGTCAGTCTCGGGCGGCGTAGCCACGCCCACGCGACGCGCAGTTCGGCGCGGAGGTCGATCGTCCTGGTCCAGGGCGACCGAAACTGGCTGAGGGTCGAGGCAACCACCCCGCAAGTGTGCCGTGCCCGACGTGGTCGCACCGGGTGGCCCGCCCTTGTGTGCTGTGTCACCGGCTCGACACCTCGACCGTAACGTGGTTTCACACTTGGGCAACATTCGCTTCCAAGAATTGGGCCACCGACCAATTGGTATGTGGACGAGGAGTTGCGTTCGTTATGGCGATCGAGGAACCCAAGGTGACCGGTGCCGCGGCCGGTGCCGATTATCTAGCGAAACGGACCCTGCGTTCAGGCTCGGCGGGGTGGGTGCTGCTAGCCGGGCTGGGTGTGAGTTACGTGATCTCCGGTGACTACGCGGGCTGGAACAGCGGCATCGCGGAAGGGGGGTTCGGCGGTCTGTTGGTCGCAACAGTGCTGATCGCGTGCATGTATCTGGCCATGGTGCTCGGAATGGCCGAGCTGTCGGCGGCCCTCCCCGCGGCAGGCGGCGGCTACACCTTCGCGCGGCGGGCGCTCGGGCCTTGGGGCGGCTTCGCCACCGGCACCGCCGTGTTGCTCGAATACGCCATCGCGCCCGCGGCGATCGCGACCTTCATCGGCGCATATGTCGAATCGCTGAACCTGTTCGGGATCACCGACGGCTGGTGGGTGTATCTGGCCGTGTATGCACTGTTCATCGGCGTGCATCTGACCGGAGCGGGGGAGGCGCTCAAGGCGATGTTCGTGATCACGGCGATCGCGTTGGTCGGCCTCGGGGTGTTCGCGGTGTCGGCATGGGGACTGTTCGACGCGACGAACCTGACCGACATCCCGGCGGATCCGGGCGCCGTGGGCAGTTCGTCGTTCCTCCCCTTCGGCGTATTCGGCATCTGGGCGGCGGTGCCGTTCGCGATCTGGTTCTTCCTAGCGGTGGAAGGCGTTCCGCTGGCCGCCGAGGAGGCACGCGAGCCAGAGAAGAACGTGCCGAAGGGAATTATCACCGCCATGCTCGTTTTGATCGTCACCGGCGCGGCCGTCCTGCTCCTCGCGACCGGAGCCCTTGGTGCGCAGGCGATTGCTACGTCCGGAAACCCACTGGTCGAGGCACTCGGCGACGGTGGATCGGCCAAGCTGGTGAACTACATCGGCCTGGCCGGACTGGTGGCCAGCTTCTTCTCCATCGTCTACGCCTACTCGCGCCAGACCTTCGCGCTGTCGCGTGCGGGCTATCTTCCGACTGGTCTGTCTGTAACCAACGCGCGCAAGGCGCCGGTGCTCGCGCTGATTGTGCCCGGCGTCGTCGGTTTTGCTCTGTCGTTGACCGGTAAGGGCGCGATGCTGCTGAACATGGCCGTGTTCGGCGCGGCGGTCAGCTACGTGCTGATGATGATCAGCCACCTCGTGCTGCGCGTGCGCGAGCCGCACATGCCGCGCCCGTACCGCACTCCCGGCGGCATGGTGACCACCGCGTTCGCTCTCGCTATCGCGTGTGCGGCGGTAATCGCCACCTTCCTGGTCGACCCGGTGGCCGCGACCTGGACGCTTATCGTGTTCTGCGGGTTCATGGCCTACTTCGGCCTATACAGCCGCCACCGGCTGGTGGCGAACTCGCCGGACGAGGAGTTCGCCATGCTTGCTCGCGCGGAGGAGGACCTCGAATGACCAGCTACGTCCAGCAGCTGCGCGGCACCGCCTACTGCTTCGACGGACTGGTCGAGCTGCTGGCCAAGGCGACGCCGCTGCGCAGTGGCGACCAACTCGCGGGCTGCGCGGCCGAAACCGATGCCGAGCGGGCCGCCGCCCAGTGGGCGCTGGCCGAGGTGGCGCTGACCGAGTTCCTGCGCGACCCGGTCATGCCCTACGAGACCGACGAGGTCACCCGGCTGATCATCGATACACACGACCGGGGCGCGTTCCAGCCGATCGGGCATCTCACGGTGGGCGGGCTGCGGGACTGGTTGCTGACCGTCGCCGCTGGGCCGGACGCGGCAGCCGCGCTGCGCGCGGTCGCGCCCGGATTCACGCCCGAGATGGTGGCGGCGGTCAGCAAGATCATGCGAAATCAGGACCTGATAGCCGTCGCGCGCGCCGCCGAGGTGAGGGCCGGTTTTCGCACCACCGTCGGCAGGCCGGGCACCCTGGCCACCCGTTTGCAGCCGAACCACCCCACCGACGACCCGCGCGGCATCGCCGCAGCGGTATTGGACGGTCTGCTGCTGGGCTGCGGCGACGCGGTGATCGGCATCAACCCCGCCACCGACTCTCCGCAGGCGACCGCCAACCTGCTGCGCCTGCTCGACGAGGTGCGCACCCGCTTCGACATCCCCGCCCAGTCGTGCGTGCTGTCGCACGTGACCACCACGATCGGGCTCATCGAGGCGGGCGCGCCGGTGGACCTGGTGTTCCAGTCCGTCGCGGGTACCGAGGGCGCGAACGCGGGCTTCGGCGTGAACATCGCGCTGTTGCGCGAGGCGAACGAGGCGGGTCGTTCGCTGCGCCGCGGCACCGTCGGCGACAACGTCATGTACCTGGAGACCGGTCAAGGCTCGGTGCTCTCGGCGGGCGCGCATCTGGGGACCGGGGGCAGGCCCGTCGACCAGCAGACCCTCGAGGCCAGGGCCTACGCGGTGGCCCGGGCTCTGGACCCGCTGCTGGTGAACACGGTGGTCGGTTTCATCGGCCCCGAGTACCTCTACGACGGCAAACAGATCATCCGCGCGGGCCTCGAGGATCACTTCTGCGGCAAACTGCTCGGCCTGCCGATGGGCGTGGACGTCTGCTACACCAACCACGCCGAAGCCGACCAGGACGATATGGACACCCTGCTCACCCTGCTCGGTGCGGCGGGCTGCGCCTTCGTCATCGCAGTCCCCGGCGCCGACGACGTCATGCTCGGCTATCAGAGCCTCAGCTTCCACGACGCGCTGTACGCGCGGCGAGTGCTGAACCTGCGTCCCGCCCCGGAATTCGAAGCGTGGCTGGCCGGGCTCGGGATGATGGACGCGACCGGGCGGGTTCTTCCGGTGGAGCCGCTGGCCTCGCCGCTGCGGGCCTTGACGGTGGCCCGATGAACTCCGTGAACTCGCGCCCGAAGCGGCAAGTCGCCGCATCACCGCTGGACGCGGTCGAGACGGATCTGGGAATCGAGCCCCGCGACCATCCGCGTCCTGCCGCGCCGGAGTTCGTCGCGCCCCACGTCGGAGCTACAGAAGGTGCTGCGCAAGGTTTTTGGCAGGAATTGCGCCGCGACACCCAGGCCAGGATCGGGCTCGGCCGTGCAGGGGACGCGTTGCCGACCGCGCGCGTGCTGGAATTCCGGGCCGCCCACTCGGCCGCACGCGACGCCGTCCACCTGCCGCTGGATGTGCCTGCGCTGACCGAGCGTGTCGAGGCGCTCGGCCTCGGCACGGCTACCCACGTTCGCAGCCGCGCCCGCGACCGGGCCGAGTACTTGCGCAGACCGGATTTGGGGCGGCTGCCCGCCTACGGCGAGTTGGCACCGATCCCGAATCTCGCGGCCGAGATCGGATTCGTGCTCGCGGATGGGCTTTCCCCTCTCGCGCTCACCGATCACGGCCCGGCCACGCTCGCCGCACTCGTCGAAGAACTCGCGACGCGCTACCGGCTCGCCGCACCGGTGATCGCCACGCAGTCGCGCGTCGCACTCGGTGACCACATAGCCGAAGCCATGGGCGTGGAGACGGTCGTGGTGCTGATCGGGGAACGTCCCGGCCTGTCGGTCGCCGACAGCCTCGGCATCTACCTGACTCACCTGCCGCGTCCAGGTCGCACCGACGCCGACCGCAACTGTGTCTCCAACATCCACCCGCCCGAGGGCCTCGGCTATCGGCATGCGGCGAGGGTTGTGGCGGGCCTGGTGTCCGGCGCGCGCCAGCTCGGTCGCTCGGGCGTGGACCTGAAGGACACCTCTCGCGCCGACCCGGTGGGCTCGGGTGCGGTCATCTCGGTCGAGACTCCATGCGACTGAATCGGCCAGTGACCCACCGGAGTTGCCCACTGCTTCGACATCGAAGCGCGTCGACCGGTCAGCCGTGGCAGCCCATCGCCGCGGAACGCCGTGTGCACCGCGACTCGGCCCGTCCCCGTGATCACCACGGCTCTCGGGCGACGAGCGAGATCGGGCACGTGCTCACGGCGCAGTCCGAGTTCGACGCATCCTGATCGACACGATCATGCCGAGCGCGCGACATGATCGTGCCCTAGCAGACCCGCGCGACACGCGTGCACCCGCAAATGCGGAGCGCCCGCATTCATTGGACGCTGGAACAAAGCGCACAACAAACGCGGGCGACGCGGCGGGGTGACCTAGTCCAGGTAGTCGCGAAGCACCTGCGAACGGCTGGGGTGGCGCAGTTTGCTCATGGTCTTCGACTCGATCTGTCGGATGCGTTCACGGGTCACCCCGTACACTTGGCCGATCTCGTCGAGGGTGCGTGGCTGGCCGTCGGTGAGCCCGAACCGCAGGCGGACCACGCCCGCCTCGCGCTCCGACAATGTCTCCAGCACTGACTGCAGTTGATCCTGCAGCAGCGTGAAGCTCACCGCGTCCACCGCGACCACGGCCTCGGAATCCTCGATGAAGTCGCCGAGCTGGCTGTCACCCTCGTCACCGATTGTCTGGTCCAGCGAGATGGGCTCACGCGCGTACTGCTGGATCTCCAGCACCTTCTCCGGCGTGATGTCCATTTCTTTGGCGAGCTCCTCCGGTGTCGGCTCGCGGCCGAGGTCTTGGAGCAACTCGCGCTGGATGCGGCCGAGCTTGTTGATGACCTCGACCATGTGCACCGGGATGCGGATGGTGCGGGCCTGGTCGGCCATGGCGCGGGTGATGGCCTGCCGGATCCACCAGGTCGCGTACGTGGAGAACTTGTAACCCTTGGTGTAGTCGAACTTCTCCACCGCGCGGATCAGACCCAGGTTGCCCTCCTGGATCAGGTCCAGGAACGCCATACCACGGCCGGTGTAGCGCTTGGCCAGCGAGACGACCAGGCGCAGGTTGGCCTCGAGCAGGTGATTCTTGGCTCGGTTGCCGTCGCGGACGATCCAGTTGAAGTCGCGGCGCATCGCGACCGGCAGCTTCTCGCCCTGCTCGGTGAACTCGCGCACCTTCTCCGCGGCGTAGAGGCCCGCTTCGATCCGCTTGGCGAGCTCGACCTCCTCCTCGGCGTTGAGCAGCGCGACCTTGCCGATCTGCTTGAGGTAGGCGCGGACCGAGTCGGCCGAGGCGGTCAGCTCGGCGTCCTTGCGCGCCTGGCGGAGCGCCTCGGATTCCTCTTCGTCCCAGACGAAATCGCCGGAGGCCTTGTCCACGGCGGTCGGCTCGTCGGCCCCTTCGCTTTCCGCCCCTTCGGCTTCGGCTTCCTCAGCGACGTCGTCGACCAGTTCGTCGCCGTCGGCGAGATCTTCCTCGGACACCTCCAGCTCGCCGAGATCGTCGATATCGAGCGACTCGTCTCCGAGCGACTCGTCGGCACCGGGCTCGCCGTCCGGTCCCGCTTTCTTGGTTGTCTTCTTCGCCGGAGCCTTGGTCGCCTTGGCGGCCTTCTTGGCAGGAGCCTTCTTGGCGGCAACGGCCTTCTTCGCCGGAGCCTTCTTGGCGGCAGCCTTACGGACCGGCCGTGCTGCGGTTACATCTGCGGAGTCGGCATCGGCCGATTCGGCGGTCTGACGGGTATTCGTGGCTACCACGTACGCCCTTTCGTGACGGTCTCGTGCGGCGTCACGCCAGAGTGGTTTCCGGCGGAGCGGTCTGTCGGGTTGCACCGGCGGAGGGCCGGTCGGGGTTTCTCCGGCTCAGCCGGGCACGTTCCATTGTAACGATCTAACCAGGGTACTCATGGCACGATGCCCGGAACGGCATCCCCCGCCGCGTCCGCGCGCCTCAGGGGGTGATGCCCGCATCGATCGCCATGGCAGCGCCGACAATGCCCGCGGTGTTTCTCAGGTGCGCGGGGATGACCGGAGTGCGGTTGGTGAGCAGCGGAATCCACTGGTCAGCGTCCCTGCTGATGCCGCCGCCCGCAACGAACACCGTCGGCCAGATGAGGTTCTCCATCCCGATCAGCACCGTGCTCACCTCGCCGGCCCACTGCTCGTAGGACAGGCCGTCGCGGTCCTTCACCGATGCCGCGGCGCGGTGCTCGCTCTTGGTGCCGCCGATCTCCAGATGGCCGAGTTCGGTGTTCGGCACCAACGTGCCGTGGACGAGCAATGCGGAACCTATGCCGGTGCCGAAGGTGAGCAGCAGCACGAGGCCGGCGAAATCCTTTGCCGCGCCGTAGCGGTCTTCGGCCAAGCCCGCCGCGTCCGCGTCGTTCAGCACGGTGACTTCGCGGCCGCCGAGCGCGCCGGAGAACAGTGTCCGCGCGTCGGTGCCGATCCACGATTTATCGATGTTGGCCGCGGTCTGCGCTACGCCGCCGAGCACCACCGCGGGCAGCGTGATGCCGACCGGGCCCGCCCACTCGGCCTCGGCGACCAGCTCGGCCACCGCCTCTGCTACGGCGAGGGGTGTCGCCGGATGTGGCGTCGCGATCTTGATCCGCTCGTGGACCAGGTCACCGGTGGTCAGATCCACCGCGGCGCCCTTGACACCGCTGCCACCGATATCGATACCGAATGCGTGCCCGCGAGCGGACATGACTTACCCCTCGTTTCCTGTGCTGGCCGGTGTGATGACAGCGCCGCCGCGCAGGTCCCACGGCGCCACACGGGGGCGTTGCGGTGAGGTGCTCGACGACGGCGCTGTGTCGTGCACGACAAGAGTAATGCGAAATCGATGCTGCGCGTTCCCGAGGATCTGTGATGCGATGGGGGCGTGCCGGAAACCTCATCATCAGTGACCGACTACAGCTCCCAGTCCGTCGTCGCCATCGTCGCGCGCGGGGACGAGGCCGATCTGCGCCGCGTCGCGGTCGACCTCGCCGAGACTGCCGCCGCCCATGTCCGCGCCCGCCGCCTCGAGGTGTTCGGGCCCGCCGGCGCGCACGCCGAGGGCATCGTGCAGACCAAGAGCCACGCGACCGACCCGGTGACCATCGTGGACACCGAGACCGAAGAGCTGATCCGAAGACTTCTCGCCGAACAGCGTCCCGGCGACCCGATCCTCGGCGAGGAGGGTGGCGGCAGCCTCGACGACGCGACCGCGGACACCATCCACTGGGTCGTGGATCCGATCGACGGCACCGTCAACTTCCTCTACGGGATTCCCGGCTACGCGGTCTCGGTGGCCGCGCTGCGCGGCGGGCGGCCGGTCGCGGGCGCCGTGGTGGACGTCGCGCGGGCGGCGACCTACAGCGCCGGGCTCGGGCTCGGCGCACTGGGCGTTGGTGCCGACGGTGCGGTGGAGCACCTGCGGTGCACGCCGGTCGAATCTGTCTCGATGTCTTTGGTCGCCACCGGTTTCGCCTACGGCAGACAGCGCAGGACCAGGCAGGCCGCGCTGGCCGCGCAGGTGTTGCCGCACGTGCGTGACATCCGCCGTTTCGGCGCGGCCGCGCTGGACCTGTGCCATGTCGCGGCAGGTCGGGTGGACGCCTACTACGAGCACGGTCTCAACGCCTGGGATTGGGGCGCGGGGGCGCTGATCGCAGCGGAGGCGGGCGCGAAGCTGACCCTGCCGCCCGCGACGGCGCCGGGCACCGACGGTGACCTGGTGGTCGCCGCCGCGCCCGGCATCGCCGACGAACTCGGGGCGCTGCTGAACCGGGTCGGCGCTACGGAGCCGATTCCCGATCGCTGATCAGCAGCGAGCCTGCCGGGCCGCGTCGAGCAGCTCGATATCGATCGAGGTCGAGTTGCCCGGCACCGGGTTCTTCAGCGAACGCAGCACCTCCTCGGCGTCGTTGCTGGGCCGGATGTCCCGGAACAGGGAGCCGAGCACCAGATCGACCGTGTCGTCGCCGCGCTGATCCTCGATCAGCTCGGCGCACGGCGCGACCAACTGCACGGAGGCGGCGGCCGGACGGCCGCTTACCCCGAAGCGGATCTGGCCGGTGCATTCCAGGTCGCCGTTGACATACACCGAATCGTTGCCATATTGCGTCCCTGGCGCGCTCGCGAACCCGAGGTCGCCGAGCTGGGCGGCGATGTGCGCGGCCTGGCCGCGCTGGTTGTTCGCGTTCAGCACGCGCACCTTGCTCGCCGCGAGTGCTGCGGGTTCCACGTCCTGGAGCCGACCGGCGCCGACCCGCTGGCCGAGCGGAACCGGTTGCGGCGCACCAGGGTCGGCGGCCGGACTTGGAGAGTTGCACGCCATCGCGGTGGTGTCGGCGTCGTGTGTCGTCAATGCTTTGATCCAGACGATCCCGCAGATCAATGCGAGAACGCCGAGCAGGATGAGCCAGGGCTGGGGGCGGCGCCGGAGGAAGGGGCGACCTTGCGAATCCGTCGCCCTGCCTTCGGTGATCAGTGAAACCACCAGCACACTCTACGAAAATGTGTTGCGGGCGGCGCACAAGGTCTCGGCGAGTTCCACGGTCGGTGTCGATTGCCCCTCAGTTTCGACTCGTCTGTGTTTTGATTGCGACTTTTTCGCCAGGGTCCGCTATTGTCTGGCGGCCCAGATCGAATCATCGGTGGCGAAATCGGTGGTCGGTCGCGGGAACAAGAAGGGCATGCCCTGCGTTTACCGATCGCTATGTGGAGTGGATCTGCGCGATCCGCCCTGATAGGTGACCGGTGCACGTGTGACGTGCACCACCGGCGGGGCGGTACCGGTCGCCCCGATTTCGGCAGGAATCGGGTGTGAGCGGACCGGTCCGGGATATACGGAGTTAGGACGAGGGGAAGACGACATGGCAACCGACTATGACGCACCGAGGCGCACCGAATCCGACGATGTGTCGGAAGATTCGCTGGAGGAGCTGAAGGCTCGTCGTAACGAGGCACAGTCCGCCGTCGTGGATATCGACGAATCCGATACCGCGGAGTCGTTCGAGCTTCCCGGCGCCGACCTGTCCGAGGAAGTGCTGACGGTTCGTGTGATCCCGAAGCAAGCCGACGAGTTCACCTGTTCCAGCTGCTTCCTGGTTCATCATCGGAGCAGGCTGGCCAGCGACAAGGGCGGTCAGATGATCTGCATGGACTGCGCCGCCTGATCTCCCACGAGATCGGGCACTTCAGCCCGCGCTCGGTAGACCGAGCGCGGCAAGGACCTGTTCGGGCCGTCGCGTACTGACCAGCCAGTACGGCGTCGGATCGTCCGGGTCGTCGAGAACGAGCAGAACCATCGACCCGACCCACGGGCGATGTTGTACATAGGCGGCGGGGTCGAGCTGGCGACCCAGCGCCGCGCTTTTCGCGGTGGGGGCCACGGTGGCCGCGCGGGCCACGAAGTTCACCGGCAGGTGCGCGCGATCGGCGCGCAGCTCCGGTGTGCCGGCCGCGTCCGGCAGCACGTCGATCCGGTGGCGGCTCAACCACAGCAGCACCCAGACCGGGACAGGACACAACAGCACATAGGGCAGCCAGGCGCGCAATCCGGGCGCGCCCATATGGATTTCCGCGGCGAGCAACCCCGTGATGGCAAACCCCACCGGCCACCACCACAGCGGCACCCATAGACGCTCACGGTAGGGGCGTGCGGGCTGCTGTTTCTCGTCCATGGTCACGGGGTTGGGCTGGTCCGACACGAGTCAACACTAAGTCACGAGGGCGACCAGCCTACGCGTAGGCTCGTCCAACGTGAGCGCACTTTCACCTATACCCATGCTGCGGCTCGATCCCGGCATCCCCGTGCCCACGCGCGCCCATGACGGCGACGCGGGCGTGGACCTGTGCACCACACAAGACGTCATCCTGGAGCCGGGGGAGCGAATGCTGGTCGGCACCGGTGTCGCCGTCGCGCTACCGGTCGGCACGGTCGGGCTGATCCATCCGCGCTCGGGCCTCGCGGCCAAGACCGGACTGTCGGTGGTCAACACCCCCGGCACGGTCGACGCGGGGTATCGGGGTGAGATCAAGGTGTGCCTGATCAATCACGACCCGCGCACGCCGATCGAACTCCGCCGAGGCGACCGGATCGCGCAGCTGCTGGTCCAGCGGGTGGAGCTGGTGGATTTCGTGGAGGTCGACTCGCTGGACGAGACGACCCGGGGTGCGGGTGGCCACGGCTCCAGCGGAGGTCACGCGAGCCTGACCGCGAGTGGGGCGGGTCGGACGGCCGGGAAGGAGGCATGACGGGAATGTTCGGAAAGAGAAAGAAATCGTCGAGCCAGTACGCGGACGACGGATACGACGAAGCCGACGACTACAACGAAGCCGACGACTACGACGCCGCCGAATACGCGCCGGCCGACGACTACGACTACGACGATGCCCCGACCGACGAGCGCTCGTACGCGGGAGTGGACTTCGACGCCGACACGCCGCAAGGGCAGCCCGGCCCGTACGACTACGAGGACGTCGCCGAGCTGCTGGAGAATGTGTCCGAGCAGCGGCTCGACCTCGGATCGGTGCTCCTGCCGGTCCCACCGGGCGGACAGCTGCAGGTCGAGATGACGCCCGATGGTCAGCCCCAGGCGGTGCACTTGGCAACCGAGCACGGCCGGATCACGGTCGCGGCCTACGCCGCGCCCAAGTCGGAGGGCCAATGGCGTCTGGTCGCCGCGGACCTCGCCGAATCGCTGCGCAAGGACGGCGCCAGGGTGTCGGTGGAGAACGGGCCTTGGGGCCGCGAGTTGCTGGCCATCACCGAGGGCGCAGACCTGCGTTTCATCGGCGTGGACGGCTACCGCTGGATGCTGCGACTGGTCGCCGCCGGCCCTTCGGGTGCGGCGAACGACGGCAGTCCGCTGGTCAGGGCTGCGCGAGCTACCCTGAGCGAGACCGTGGTCCGGCGCGGCGAAGATCCGCTGCCGGTGCGTGAGCCGCTGCCGGTGGTGCTGCCGCAGCAGCTGTCCGAGCAATTGGCCGCAGCCCATCAGCAGCAGGTCGAGGCTCAGCAGCAGGCGATGTCGGCGCAGGCGACCGCGGCGCAGACCGGGCCGCCGAGCGTCCTTCCCCCACGCATGCCCGAGGGACCGCGGCGCGGTGCGGACGGCTCGGCCATGCAGCAGCTCGGCCTGAACTGAGCGGGCCCGAATTCAGCCGAAGGCGCCGATTCCCACGTGTCCCAGGATCGCGGGGTCGGCGCCCAGTTCGTCCAAGGTGATCCGGTGCAGCCGCGAATGCGGCACCAGCGCCGCCCACTCCTCGGCCACAGCCACCGGATGTACCGGGTCGTCGACGGCGGTGATCACGGCGACCGGCAGCGCGAAGGTGGCCAGCCGCTCGGCGTCCGGCCACTTGTAGTCGGCGGCCTCCTGCAGCGCCTCGGGCAGATGCGGCCATTGTGCCTGCCATGACTGGGTGAGCGCGTCGGCCAGCCAGCGCGGGCTGCTGGCTCGCATTCGCTCGATCACTTCGGCCAGACCGTCGGCTCGTAGCTGTGCCGCGGTGGCCGCCGCGCTCAGTGCGGCTGGACATGCGGCGGTGTCGGGTCCGGTCCACCCGGGTAGCGCCGCGACCACGCCAACGACCCGATCCGGGTGCTCGGCCGCCCACTCCAGCGTGATCGCGGCGCCCAGCGAGATCCCCGCTGCCAGCACCGGCCCCGAGCGGGCCGCCACGTCCAGCCCGGCCCGGCAGCTGGCGACCACGTCGCGCGGATCGGGCTCCACCGCGATCAGGTCGAGACCGCGCGCGGCGCTGGCCGGGCCGAACGCGCGCCTGGCGAAATCGGCGTCGGATCCGGTACCGGGCAGCGCAACGACGCGAGCGGGCTGTGCGGAGTCGAACATCGGTCCGAGCGTAGCGGGGGTGGCCCAGCCCATCTACAGTGGCGGTGTACGGCCCAGCCGGTCGTGAATTGGAAACCGATGATGGTGTGCGACCCATGCCATCTGCTCTATGCAGGAGAGCATGCACAATGTCCGCAGCCTCAGGTTATTTTCGACGTCTGGGCCGCAGACTGACCGAAGACCTCGATCAGTTGGATGCCGAAGAGTTGGCCGAGACATCGGAGGCATCAGGAGCTTGTCGGGCGTCGGAGTGTCGGCGCGGTGACGAGGCCACGATGCTCGGTAGGCTCCGCAGTGTCGAAGCGTGTCCCAAGTCCGCAGGCGCGAGTGTGCAGGCGGAGTTCTTCGACGGCACCGATGCCATCACCTTGGTGTGGATCGGGCGCAGGCGCATTCCCGGTATCGAGCCGGGTCGGCGCATCCTGGTCCGCGGCCGCGTGGGCGACCGCGACGGCCGCAAAGTGATCTACAACCCCTACTACGAATTGCGCGGGAACAGCTGACGTATGCCATCGAGCAACGACAACGCAGGCTCAGGCGATCGCACCGGGGTGGATATGCCCGACGGCCGTGACGATGAACGTGCCGATCAGACCCTCCTCGAACAACTAGGCGGATTCAGCGGACTGATCTACTCGACACTCCCCGTTGTCGTGTTCGTCCCCGTGAACAGTGTCGCCGGGCTGACCGTGGCGATCTGGGCGGCCCTCGGCGTAGCCGCC
The DNA here is from genome assembly GCF_045207455.1 of Nocardia sp. NBC_00881. NCBI lineage: Bacteria > Bacillati > Actinomycetota > Actinomycetes > Mycobacteriales > Nocardiaceae > Nocardia > Nocardia sp. NBC_00881. The sequence continues at coordinate 3,166,137 of NZ_CP108798.1, read as the reverse complement.
GCCATCCTGGTCTGGCGCCTGGTGCGGCGTAATCCCGTCCAACCGGCCATCTCAGGGTTCTTCGGCGTCGGGATCTGCGCCTTCATCGCGTACCGGATGGGCGAGGCCAAAGGGTTCTTCCTGTTCGGCATCTACACCAGCCTCGTCTACGCCGGGGTGTTCCTGGTCTCTATCCTGGTCCGCTGGCCGCTGGTCGGCGTGATCTGGGGCGTGCTGAACGGCCACGGTTCGGACTGGCGGTCCGACCGGAGGTTGGTGCGCTTCTACGACCTGGCCACCGCTACCTGGATTGTGGTGTTCGGCGCCCGCTACCTAGTGCAGTCGCAGCTCTACGACACCGACCGGACCGGGTGGCTCGCGTTCACGCGCATCGCCATGGGATGGCCGCTGACCGCGGTGGCGCTGGCCGTCACCGTCTGGGCCGTCCGCCGTGCGGGCCATCTGCCTACCAAGTCGGTGGCCGCGACCGAATCGGCCTGAACGTTAACCCTCCATCGTCGCCCGGCGAAAACCAGAGGGGTGGAGTGACTCCCACCGCCGAGGTGGGGGGTTACTCACCCTGGGGTGCCTGGTTGTCGGCCCGGGTTCGTCAGACGATCAATGCGTACCGAGAACACGCACTGATCGGCAAGGGAGGACTCGGACGTGGCTACCGAGCACAACATCAGGGCACTGCCCGAGAACGACAACACCGCTCTGTCGGAGAGCCGCCGGGTATCGGCCGAGGTGGACAAGCTGATCGGCCCCGCGGCCGAGGGCGACCGCCAGGCGGTCACCGAGATTGTCCGGATGGTGCACCCGCTGGTCCGCCACTACTGCCGTGCGCGCCTCGGCAACACCGCCCACCTGCAGGTCACCGTCGATGATGTCGTACAAGAAATCCTGCTGGCCACCGTCAACGCCATCCCGCGCTACCACGACCAGGGCAAGTCGTTCATGGCTTTCGTCTACGGCATCGCGGCCAACAAGGTCGCCGACGCGTTCCGTCGCAAGCAACAGCATCCGACCTACCCGATGGCCGACGTTCCCGACTTCGCGTCCTCCGCCGCCGGCCCCGAGGAATGGGCGCTGGCCTCCGAACGCAGGACCGCCACAAGGGAACTCATGAAGGTGCTGGCGCCGACACACCGCGAGGTGCTTGTCATGCGGATTGTGCTCGGCTGGTCGGCGGCACAGACCGCGGAGGCCATCGGCACGAGCCCCGGCGTGGTCCGGGTCATGCAGCACCGCGCGCTGAACAAGCTGCGCGCCGAGCTGAAGGTGGCCGCGTAAGCGCCGACCGATCAGGACATCGGCCGTATTGGAGGGTTATGGTCGGATGCCGTGATTGGCGAGTTCCAACCGGAGGTCTTCCTCGGCCTCCAGCGAGGTCACGAACAGCAGTTCGTCGTCTCCCTCGAACGGGTCGTCGGGCTGCGGCACGATCACCCGTCCGCCGCGCAGGATCGTCACCAGGGCGGCGTCTCGCGGCAGGGTGAGCGAGCGCACCTGCTTGCCCGCCAGCGCGGTGTCTGCGGGCAGCGTTATCTCCACCAGGTTCGCCTGGCCCTGACGCAGCGTCATCAGCCGAACCAGATCGCCCACGGACACCGCCTCCTCGACCAGCGAGGCGAGCAGCCGTGGCGTGGACACCGCGACATCGACCCCCCAGGACGCGTCGAAGAGCCATTCGTTGCGCGGGTCGTTCACCCGCGCCACCACCCGGCGCACCCCGAACTCGGTCTTGGCGAGCAGGCTGTGCACCAGGTTCGCCTTGTCGTCACCGGTGGCCGCGATGACCACCTCGTAGGTCTCCAGCCCGGCGTCCTCGAGCAGCGCGAGTTCGCAGGCGTCGGCGTGCACCCAGACGGCGTCCGGGACCGCGGCGGGATCGAGGTGCTCGCGCTGACGTTCCAGCAGCATGACCCGGTGCCCGCCGCGCAGAAGTTCCCTGGCGATCGATCGGCCGACGGCGCCTGCTCCGGCGATGGCTACTTTCATGTTCAGTCCTCGCTCGCTGGGGGCTTCGCCGCCAGGGCGACGGCCTCGCCCACGGCGCCGGACGCCGCGGCCACGTAGACGATGTCGTCGGCCTGGACGATGGTCTTGCTGTCGGGCAGCAGGCCCTGGCCGAATCGGATGATGAATGCCACTCTGGCCGCGATGGTCTGCTCCAGGTCGAGCACGGTGCGGCCGTACCACTCCTCGTGCAGCGTCAGCTGTGTCACAGCAACTGTTCCGGTGGGATCGCGCCATGTGGTGGTGCTGGGGTCGCCGATGAGCGCCCGCAGGAACCGGTCGGTGGTCCACGGCACCGTCGCGATGGTCGGGATGCCGAGGCGCTCGTAGACGGCGGCGCGCTTGGCGTCGTAGATCCGGGCGACCACACGCTGCACGCCGAACATCTCCCTGGCCACCCGGGCGGAGATGATGTTGGAGTTGTCGCCGGAGGAGACAGCCGCGAACGCGTCCGCCCGCTCGATTCCCGCGCTGATCAGCACATCTCGATCGAAACCGACACCGGTCACCTGCTCACCGGGGAAGTCGGGGCCCAGGCGCAGAAAGGAACTGGAGTCCCGGTCGATCACGGTGACGTCGTGCCCCACACGGACCAGGGCGTGGGCAAGCGACGAACCGACGCGTCCGCAACCCATGATCACTACGTACACCGTGCAACCTCGTTCCTGGAACCATGGTGTTCGGTCTGCTCTGCTGTTCGGTGGAACGGTACCCGTCGAATGATTCCACCGGCCACGTTCCCCTTCCGGCCGACGGGCAAACCTGCAAGCCACCCGCGCGATCCACCGTCCGGGGGCCTATGCTCGCTCCAGTGTCCAAATTGACGACGGCAGCGAAACGAGTGCTGCTGGGTAGGCCTTTCCGCAGCGACTCGCTGGGCCACACCCTGCTGCCGAAGCGAATCGCGCTCCCGGTGTTCGCCTCCGATGCCATGTCCTCGGTCGCGTACGCACCCGAGGAGATCTTCCTCGTGCTGTCGGCCGCGGGCATCTCCGCCTACCTGTATGCCCCCTGGGTCGGCCTCGCGGTCGCTTTCGTCATGGCCGTGGTCGTGGCCAGCTACCGGCAGAATGTGCACGCCTACCCGTCCGGCGGCGGTGATTACGAGGTCGCCACGACGAATCTCGGCCCCAATGCGGGCTTGACCGTAGGCAGCGCGCTGCTCGTGGACTACGTGCTCACCGTCGCGGTGTCGATCTCCTCGGCCGCGTCCAACATCGGCTCGGCCATTCCGTTCGTCGCCACACACAAGGTGTTGTTCGCGGTCGTGGCGATCGCGGTGCTCACGGCGATCAACCTGCGCGGCGTCCGCGAATCGGGCTCCGCCTTCGCCGTCCCCACCTACGCGTTCATCATCGGCATGTTCGTCATGCTCGGCTGGGGGCTTTTCCGGATCTTCGTGCTCGGCGAGGAGTTGCGGGCCGAATCGGCCGGTTTCGGGTTGCACGCCGAGGACGAGCACCTGTACGGACTCGCGTTCGCCTTCCTCATCGCGCGGTCGTTCTCTTCCGGCTGTGCCGCGCTGACCGGCGTGGAGGCGATCAGCAACGGCGTGCCCGCGTTCCGCAAGCCCAAGTCACGCAACGCGGCGACCACCCTGCTGATGCTGGGGACCATCGCGATCGTCCTGTTGATGGGCATCATCATCCTGGCTCAGAAGATCGGAATCGTCTACGCGCACAACACTTCGGATTTGATCGACGCGCCCGCGGACTATCATCAGAAGACGCTGATCGCCCAGCTGGCCGAGACTGTGTTCGACGGGTTCCCGATCGGGTTCTTCTTCATCACGACCGTGACCGCGCTCATCCTCGTGCTCGCCGCCAACACCGCGTTCAACGGCTTCCCTGTGCTCGGCTCGATCCTGGCGCAGGACCGTTACCTGCCTCGACAGCTACACACCAGGGGCGACCGGCTGGCTTTCAGCAACGGTATCCTCTTCCTGGCCGGTGCGGCCATCGCGTTCGTGGTGCTCTTCGGCGCCGAGGTGTCCAAGCTTATCCAGCTGTACATCGTCGGCGTGTTCGTCTCCTTCGTGCTCAGCCAGACCGGCATGCTGCGGCACTGGACGCGGCTGCTGCGCACCGAGACCGATCCGGGACAGCGGTCGCGGATGACGCGGTCCAGGGTGATCAACGCAGTGGGTCTCAGCGCGACCGGCGCGGTGCTGGTCATCGTGCTGATCACCAAATTCTTCGCAGGTGCCTACATCGCCATCTGCACCATGGTCGCGATTTTCATCGTGATGAAATCGATTCGCGGACATTATGATTCGGTCGCGCGCGAGCTGGATGAGCACGACTGGGACGGCGTGCTACCCAGTCGCTCCCACTCCATCGTGCTGGTGTCGCGGCTGCACCTGCCCACCCGCCGCGCGCTGGCCTACGCTCGCGCCACCCGTCCTGACACGCTCGAGGCGGTGACGGTGAATGTCGACGAGGCCGACACCAGGGCGCTCGTGCGTGAGTGGGAGCAGAGCGATATCACGGTGCCGCTCAAGGTCGTCGAGTCGCCGTACCGCGAGATCACCAAACCCGTCCTCGATTATGTCAAGCGTGTGCGCAAGGATTCCCCGCGCGACGTCGTTACCGTGTTCATCCCCGAGTACGTGGTCGGCCACTGGTGGGAGCAGGTGCTGCACAATCAGAGCGCATTGCGGTTGAAGGGCCGGCTGTTGTTCGAGCCCGGCGTGATGGTGACCAGCGTCCCTTGGCAGCTGAGTTCGTCCACCCGGGCGAAGACGCCGGGCGTGGTCGATGCCGCGGGCGCGGTGCGGCGCGGGTACGAGGATCGGACATGACATACGCGGGTCGTCCGGGATGAGCGACTGGCTGGGAAGCACCTTCGAGGTGCGGCTCGGGCCGCCTGGGCATGGCGGCTTCTGCGTCGCGCGGCACGAGGGACGTGTGGTGTTCGTCCGGCACGGCCTGCCCGGTGAGCTGGTGCGTGCGCGGGTCACCGAGGATCGGGGCGGCTCGTTCTGCCGGGCCGACGCCGTCGAGGTGCTCGAGGCGTCACCGGATCGGATTCCGGCCACCTGTCCCGTGTCCGGCCCGGGCGGCGCGGGGTGCTGTGATTTCTCCTTTGCCACGCCACCAGCGCAGCGCGCGCTGAAAGCCGCCGTGGTCGCCGAGCAGCTGCGGCGGCTGGCCGGGATCGACCGCGAAGTGCTGGTGGAGCCGATCGCGGGTTCCGGCGATACGACCGGGGGGTGGCGCACGCGCGTTCGGCTGGCGGTCGACGTGCAGGGGCGTGCCGGTGTGCATCGATACCGCAGCACCGAGGTGATCGCGGATTTGCGCTGCCCGCAACCGATCTCGGGTGCGCTGGACGGCGTCGGGGATCGGCTGTGGACGCCCGGCGGGGACCTGGTGATCGCGGTGGACGGCGACGGCATTCGACACATCGTCGAGCTGGCTCCCGCTCCGGATGCCGAGCGCGGCGGCCGCGGCGGCGATCGGCGCGGCCCCGGCGGGAGTGGGCCCCGGTCGGATTCCGGCAGTGGGGAAGCTCGCCACCCGCTCGGGGGGCGCAACCGGTACGGAGGCAGGCACGGCGGCCGCGATCAGCGAACCGGACGACGTGGCTCTGGTGGCGATCGGCGGGGCGAGTGGGCCGCAGCGGATTCCACGCGGCGCGACGAGCGGCGAAACGCGGCTGCACGGCGGGCGGCCACCCACGCGGCCCGCGACGAGTGGGTGTACGCGGGAAGTGGGCGCGCGGTGGAGTATGTGGCAGGCCGTCGGTGGGAGATCAGCGCGACGGGCTTCTGGCAGGCGCATCGGAATGCGGCGCAATGCTATTCGGACCTGGTGGCCGAGTGGTCGAGCCTGGCGCCCGGTGGGCGTGCCTGGGATCTCTACAGTGGCGCAGGCGTTTTCGCCGCGCGGCTCGCCGAGCAGGTCGGCCGAACCGGTGTGGTGCTCGCGGTTGATTCAGCCCGGCCCGCCGTCGCGGACGGGTCCGCCGCGCTGCGTGATCTTTCGTGGCTGGAACTGCGTGCGCAGCGCGTGGAGCGCTGGGTGGTCGAGCACGTGGCCGCGGCGGCGCCGGATGTCGTGGTGCTCGACCCGCCGCGCGCCGGTGCGGGCAAGGAAGTGGTGGGCGCGGTCACCGCGAGCGGGCCGACTCGAATCATCCACGTCGGGTGCGACCCCGCGGCGTTCGCCCGCGATCTCGGCCTGTATCGAGCAGCGGGCTACCGGCTCGCGGACTTGCGCGCATTCGACGCGTTCCCGGCGACGCACCACGTCGAATGCCTTGCGCTGCTGGAGCGATGAGGAGTCAATCCTCGTAGACAGGCGGACGGCGATCGCGGCGGGCGCGGATAGCCTCGTCGAAATTACCGGTGGTCAGGCGGACGTAGAGCTGTGCCATGCCCTCGTGCTGCATGTGAGATTCGAAACTGCCCGCCTCCATGCCGCTCCACAGCATGCGTTTGGTGAGTTCGGTGCCGACCCGGCTGAAGCCGATGATCTGCTCGGCCAGGTCGTAGCAGGTGTCCAAGAGTTTCGCCGCGGGCACCGTGCGGGTGACCAGGCCGATGCGTTCGGCTTCGGTCGCGTCGACGTCGCGGCCGGACAACATGATCTCGAACGCGCGAGACGTGCCGATAGCGCGGGGCAACAGGTAGCTGATGCCGAGCTCGGCGGAGGTGAGTCCATTGTTGATGCCCGCGGCGCGGAAGTACGCGTCCTCGGCGGCGATCCGGATATCGGCGCCGACGGCCAGGCAGAAGCCGCCGCCGATGGCCGCGCCGTTGATCGCACCGATCACCGGCTGGTGCATCCGCCGCAGCGTGATCATCACGGCATTGAGCAGATCCATCGAGCGGCGCGCGACACTGGTGACGGTCAGCCCGTCGATGTTCGGCACCTTCCCGGCGCTCTGCAGGTCGGCCCCTGAGCAGAACCCATGTCCCGCGCCGGTGAGCACGATGACGCGCACGTCGTTGTCGGCGCTGACCTCCTCGAGCGCCTCGCGCAGCGGAATCATCACATCGAACGCCATCGCGTTCATTCGCTCGGGCCGATTGAGCGTCACCAAGGCGACGTGCGGCCGCGGTGTGTCGACGAGAACGAACGACATACGACCTCCCGATCGGGGCGACGATCACAATATAGGCACACATGCTCGGTGCGGCAGCGAATTCGGGCGCGGAACGCACGATCCGATCCGCCTCGCGAACCAACGTTCCGCACGGTCGGAACGATGGATTCACCACATCTGATCCTGTCGTCCCGCAGGCGCGGAGACCAGCGTGGTTTCTTCTACACCGACGTGCCCGGGTGGCCGCAGAGCACCTGCTCCCGGTCGGCGAAGGCACGCTGCGGCGACCTGCCGTGCTATGTCAACCCAGATGCCAGGTGACGCGGATTCCCGCGGAGATCTCGCTTTCGCCCAGTTCGACCGGGACGGGGGCGGCGCCGTAGGCGTTCATCGGGGCGGACAAGGCCGCCATGCGGGGGATGGCGGCGGGCGCGGAGGAGGTGTTCTCGGTAATTTCGAGGACCTTCCCGAGAGAGCATTGCGCGCGGCTCGCATATTGCTCAGCCTTGGCGACGGCATTCTCCCATGCGGCGTCGCGCGCCTGGGCGAGCAGGGACTCCTGGTCGGCGAAGGTGAGGGTGAGGCCGCCGAGGCGGACGTCGTCACCGCCCGCGTCGACGCAGTTGGCGATGATCGCCGCGGGGCCGGGATCGGCGTTCTCCCCGATGTCGCGCAGGGCGATGGTCAGCGATGTGCTGGCGAGGTACCCGGTGATGCGATTGCCCTGGCCTTCGGTCCACACCGTTTCGGTGTGCACCGACAGCCCGCTGGTGGCGATGTCGGCGCCCCCGACGCCATCGGATCGCAGCGATTGCGCGACTGCGGCCACGCGCTCACCGGCCTGGCTGTAGGCGAGCGCGACTTTGCTCGCCCGCGATTCGATGGAAATCGTCACCCGCATCAAGTCCGGGGCGGCGCGGGCGGTGCCGTGCCCGAAGATCGTGACGGTACCTGCGCGCGAATCGGACTTCTTGCTCACGAATTCTCCTCGATGGTCGCTCCGAACTGCTCAACAGACCCGCGCCGCACAATCGCCTCCGCGCGCACGTCGGTAATCACCTCCGCGCACCGCGATTGCCTGGACCGCCGCGTCCATCCGCCATGGGCGCCTCCGCCGCCAGCCGTTCGAGCAGCGCGAGCTTCGACTGCGGCGCCTGCGCGGCGGGGGCGTAGCGCGCCGCCCGGGCAGAATCTGGTTGCGTCGCAGCCAGTTCGGGGATGTAGTCGGCCAGGGCACCGGAGTCGTCGCCGCGGCGCAGCTGGTATACATCCTCGGCGATCCGCGCCCCGACACCGGGTTCGATTGTCCGCGAGACCACTTGCTCGGGCTGTGCCACCCTGCCACTGTAGGCCGGGTACCGTATGTCGAGGCTCACATTTCGGCGCGATGTCGGCTGGTGGTGACCGTTCTCGTGCGGGGGCATCCGCCGCCGCTCCGTAGACTGAGCGGATCAGATGCGCTATCCGGAGGGAGCGAGTTCAGGTGGGAGTGCTTTCCCGGGTCGACACGCCCGAAGATCTGCGGCGGCTGACCGTGCCGCAGTTGCGCGAGCTGGCGGAGGAGATCCGCGAGTTTCTGGTGCGCAAGGTCGCCGCGACCGGTGGACACCTCGGCCCCAATCTCGGTGTGGTCGAACTCACGATCGCGCTGCACCGGATCTTCGACTCGCCGGCCGACCCGTTGATCTTCGACACCGGGCATCAGGCCTACGTGCACAAGATCCTGACCGGTCGCAAGGACCAATTCGACTCGCTGCGTAAGCGGGGCGGTCTGTCCGGCTACCCGAGCCGGGCGGAGAGCGCCCACGATTGGGTCGAGTCCTCGCACGCGTCGGCGGCACTGTCCTACGCAGACGGCCTGGCGAAGGCGTTTGTGTTGAACGAGCAGGACCGGCATGTGGTCGCGGTCGTCGGTGACGGTGCGCTCACCGGCGGCATGTGCTGGGAGGCACTGAACAATATCGCCGCCGCCCCGGACCGGCCGGTAGTCATCGTGGTCAACGACAACGGCCGCTCCTACGCGCCTACCATCGGCGGTTTGGCCGACCGGCTGACCGCATTGCGCACGCAGCCCGTCTACGAGCACGCGCTGGACGCGGGAAAGCGCATCTTGAAGAGCATCCCCCGTGTCGGGGAGTCCGCGTACTCGATGATGCACGCGGTGAAAGCTGGGATCAAGGACGCGGTCAGCCCGCAGGAGCTGTTCAGCGACCTGGGGCTCAAGTACGTCGGACCGGTGGACGGCCACGACATCGCCGCCATGGAGGCGGCGCTGCGCCGGGCCAAGGACTTCGGCGGACCGGTCGTGGTGCACGCGGTGACGCAGAAGGGCCGCGGCTACGCCCCCGCGGAGAACCACGTGGCCGACCAGATGCACGCGTGTGACCCGATCGATCCGCTGACCGGCGTTCCGGTCGGTGGCGCGAAGGCGCTCGGCTGGACATCGGTGTTCTCCGACGAGCTGATCGCGCACGCCGAGCGCCGCGACGACATCGTCGCCATCACCGCCGCGATGCCGGGGCCGACCGGGCTCACGGCGTTCGGTGAGCGGTTCCCGGAGCGGATGTTCGACGTGGGCATCGCCGAACAGCACGCCATGGCCTCGGCGGCAGGTCTCGCACTGGGCGGAATGCATCCGGTGGTCGCGATCTACTCGACGTTCCTCAACCGCGCCTTCGACCAGCTGCTGATGGATGTGGCGCTGCTGAAGCAGCCTGTGACCGTGGTGCTGGACCGCGCCGGCATCACCGGCTCCGACGGAGCAAGCCACAACGGCATGTGGGATCTATCGGTGCTCGGCATCATCCCAGGAATCCGGGTGGCCGCGCCTCGGGACGCAGCGACGCTGCGCGAGGAGCTCGCCGAGGCGCTGGCCGTGCACGACGGGCCGACCGTGCTGCGGTTCCCGAAGGGCAGTGTCGCCGAGGACATCTCGGCACTCGAACGGCTGGACGGGGTGGATGTGCTCCGGATGGCCGAGCCGGAGGGCGGCTCCATTCAAGCGGTGCACGGCGATGTATTGCTCGTCGCGGTGGGCTCGTTCGCGTCGGTAGCGCTGGAGGCGACGAAGCTGCTTGAGGCCGAAGCGATTTCGGTCACCGTCATCGACCCGCGCTGGGTGCTACCGGTGTCCGACACCCTGGTGAAGCTCGCCGAGAACTACCGGCTCGTGGTGACGCTGGAGGATGGCGGCCTGCACGGTGGCATCGGCTCGACGGTGTCGGCCCGCCTGCGCAACTCCGGGCTGGATATCCCGACCCGCGATCTCGGTGTGCCGCAACAGTTCCTGGACCACGCGTCGCGTGGCGAAGTGCTCGCCGAGCTCGGGTTGAGCGCCCCCGACATCGCCCGCCGGATCGGCGGGTGGCTGGCCGCCCGCTGACACCGCCTGGCCACCGAATCCGTGCGTGTCCCTCGGCCGACGTCGCCGCGTCCTGAGTCAGCTGAGGGGCAGCAATGCGACCGTCAGCACCGGTACTGTCAGCTCGCGCTGCCAGGGCCTGGCACCACCGGCCTTCAGGAACCCGTCGACAGCCGCTGAGAGTTCGGCGGGAAGGTCGGCCCGGTTGTAGTCCGGCAGCCCGTCCCAGCACAGGCGACGGACCAGATCCGGTGCGAGCAGGTTCTCCACCGGAATCGCGTGCTCGGTCGACAGCTCACCCATCGCGGTCCGCGCCCTGGTCAGGCGGGCGGCGGCGGACGGGTCGCGCCGCTCCCAGCGGTTCACCGGTGGTGGACCGTCGAACGGCTGGGTCAACGGCGGCAGCTCGCTGTCCGGCAGGGTACGGCCGCGCTCCACCGCTGCGAGCCATTCTCGGGAGTACCGGCGCTGGCGCGGCCCGCCGAAGACCGGAAGCGCGCGCAGCTGAGCGATCGACTTCGGCTCACCGGTCGCCGCGGCGATGATCGCGGCATCCGGAAGGATGCGCGCGGGCGCCACGTCGCGGGCGCGAGCCAGCGCGTCGCGGGTGGTCCACAGCTCACGCACCACCGCGAGCTGCCTGGTCCGGCGCAGTGTGTGGATGCCGGAGGTGCGTCGCCAGCGCTCGGCTTTCGGCGCGGGCGGCTCCATCGTGCGGATGTGTTCGAATTCCTGTGCCGCCCAATCCGATTTGCCCTGGGCCGCCAAGTCGGCGGCCACCACGTCGCGTAGCTCCAGGAGCAACTCGACATCGAGGGCGGCGTAGTTCAGCCAGTCGTCCGGCAGCGGCCGGGTGGACCAGTCGGCCGCACCGTGCCCCTTGCGCAGTGCTCGGCCGAGCAGGCGCTCTACCATCGCGGCGAGCCCCACGCGTTCCAAACCGGCCAGCCGACCCCCCAATTCGGTGTCGAACAGCCGCGCCGGGCGTAGGCCGAGTTCGGCGAGGCCGGGCAGGTCCTGGTCCGCCGAATGCAACACCCACTCCAGCTCGTTGATCGCCTCGGCCAGTGGAGCCAGCTCGCCGGTGACCGGAATCGGATCTATGAGGAAGGTGCCCACGCCCGCCCGGCGCAATTGGATCAGATACGCGCGCGCCGAATAGCGGAAACCGGAGGCGCGCTCGGCGTCCACGGCAAGCGGGCCGGTGCCCGCGGCGAGGCGAGCGGCGGCCGCGGTGATCTCGGCGGCGGTGTCCAGTACCGGTGGCACGCCCTCCGCCGGCGCGAGCAGGGGTGTCGCGGCCGAGGGTTCGGTTTCGTCTGGTACGGACATGGTGTTGCACTTTACGTGCCGTCGCGCAGGCGCTGCCGTCCTGTCGGGCATCCGTGTGTCGATTGATCGGGCTCAGTGCACCTGGTCAACCGTCGGACGGCGGCTCGGCGCTGGTCATAGCTCGGTGCCGGCCCACTCACCCCTGGTCGACGGGCATGCCCGGCCGCATCTGGGTGATCCCGGCGGGCGGTAGCCCCGCCGCGTAGGCCAGCACTTCGCAGAAGGCTTCCACATGCGGCCGCATGTCGGTGGTGACCGCGGTCCAGGAGGCGCGTAACTCCAGCTGGTGTGCGCGCGGCGGGCCGGCGATATCGCCGTAGCGCACTGAGCTGGTCGAGGTCACGGTGCCACCCAGCGCGGTGAACGGCTCGGTCCGCGACTCCAGCGCGTCCACCAGCCAGCTCCACGCGACCTCGGGCAACAGCGGGTCGGTGGCCAGCGCGGCATCGATGTCGGCCTGGATGTAGGCGACCAGCCGTAGGGTGCCGTGCCACGTTTCGTCACCGTCCGGGTCGTGCAGCAGGATCAACCTGCCGAACGCGTCGCCCTCGGAATCAATCGGCACCACACCGGTTTCCGGGTGTTTGACCTCGGCGCCGACGGCGTAGGAATACGGCGCGAGTCGTTGCGGCGGCCGGATGGGCGCGAGCTCGATCCGGGGGTGCACGGTAGCGGTGCCCATCGCATCGACCGCGGCGCGAAACTGAGCTGGCTCGCCATGGGGTCCCTCGGTCGGTGCGGCGCCGTCGCGGAAGTCGAGCGGTGTCACGGAAAGTGACGGTAGACCTTGTGCACCCGGCGCAGTCGGAGGCGCGCCGCTGTACTCGTTACGGCGTCCGCGGGGCCCTTCGTGGTTACGCACACTGCCGCCTCCGGGTCCGCCGCTCCCGCCTGGCCTGCTTACGATAGCCGTGATGAGCACTCATACCCGCCGCCGGTTGACCGATGCCCCGTTTCTGGCCGCCGCCACCGGTGCGCCGCCGAGTAGGCGTCCGGTGTGGTTCATGCGCCAAGCTGGACGCTCCCTACCCGAGTACCGCGAACTGCGCGCAGGCATCGGGATGCTCGAATCGTGCTTCGATCCTGAGCTGGTGTGCGAGATCACTTTGCAGCCGATCCGCAGGCACAATGTCGACGCGGCCATCCTGTTCTCCGACATCGTCGTTCCGCTGAAGGCGGCCGGCATCGACCTGGACATCGTGCCCGGCGTCGGGCCGGTGATCGCGTCGCCGGTGCGGACCGTCGGTGATGTGCACGCGCTGCCGCGGCTGCGGCCCGAGGAGGTCGGTGCGGTGACCGACGGCGTGCGACTTCTGGTCGACGCGCTGGACGAGACGCCGCTGATCGGGTTCGCCGGCGCACCGTTCACGCTGGCCTCCTACCTGGTCGAGGGCGGGCCGAGCAAAAACCACGAGCGCACGAAGGCGCTGATGCACGCCGACCCGCAGACCTGGCACACGCTGCTCGGGGTGCTCACCGACATCACCATCGCGTTCCTCCAGGCCCAGCTGTCCGCGGGTGTCGACGCGGTGCAGCTGTTCGACTCCTGGGCGGGTGTGCTCTCGCTCGCCGACTACCGCAGCTTCGTGCTCCCGCACTCCGAGCGGGTGTTCGCCGAGATCGCTGACGCGGGCGTGCCGCGCATCCACTTCGGCGTCGGCACCGGGGAGCTGCTGGGCGCGATGGGAGAAGCGGGGGCAGACGTGGTCGGTGTCGACTGGCGGGTGCCGCTGACCGCTGCCGTCCGCCGCGTCGGATCAGGAAAAGCCTTGCAGGGCAACCTCGATCCGGCCGTGCTGTTCGCCGGGTCGGCGGTGATCGAGGCGGAGACGCGCCGCATCGCCCGCGAGGCGGACGAGGCGATCACGCTCGGTGCCGCCGGGCACATTTTCAACCTGGGCCACGGTGTACTCCCGGACACCGACCCTGGCGTGCTGACCGCGCTGGTGGAGCTCGTCCACGAACTGTGAGGCTCGTGCCCTGCCGTGCCGGCCGGTAGCGACACAGGCGACGAGCGGCGGCCGCCGGACACGATACCGTCGCAGTATGCGTGTAGCGGTGGTCGGCGGTGGGATCAGCGGGCTGGTGGCCGCATATCGGCTCCGGACGCTCCTCGGGCCGGAAGCCGACGTGCTCGTGCTCGACCGGGCTGACCGGGTCGGCGGAGTCCTCTACACCGGTGAATTGGCCGGCGAGCCACTGGATCTCGGAGCAGAGGCGTTCGTCGGGCGGCGGCCGGAAGTGCCCGCACTGCTGCGTGAGCTCGAGCTCGAGTCACAGCTCGTGACGCCCTCGGGCCTGCGGCCGCTGGTGTGGTCGGCCGGTGTCGCACGTCCGCTGCCGGTGGGCACGCTGATGGGTATCCCGGCGACTGCTGAATCGATGCGCGGGCTTGTCGACACCGAGACTCTGGGCCGGATCGCCTCCGAGCCCGGCAGGCCGCTGACCTGGGAACCCGGCTCCGACACCGACGTATACGGCTTGGTCGCCGACCGGTTCGGCGCGCAGGTCGCCGAACGCAGCGTCGATCCGCTGCTCGGCGGCGTGTACGCGGGCAGCTCGCGCTCTATCGGCGTCCGCGCCGCGCTGCCCGCGCTGGCCGCGGCCCTGGACAGCGGCGCGCCCAGCCTCGCCGCCGCCGTCGGCGCCGCGCTGCCGCCGCCGTCGAATGCGCCGGTCTTCGGCGGAATCCGCGACGGCTACCGAGTGCTCCTGGACGCGCTCGCCGCACACTCGGGTGCGAAATTCGTCACCGCGACACCGGGCACCCGCCTGGCGAGGGGGCTGCGCGGCTGGGTGGTTGACCCGATCGGGGCTGTCGACGCGGTGGTGCTCGCGACCCCCGCGCCCGTGACCAGTCGACTGCTGGGCGCCGTCGCCCCTGTCGCGGCGACGGAACTGGCGGGCATCGAACTGTCCTCGTCGGTGGTGGTCGCTCTCGCGCTGCCACGCGACACTGCGTTGCCGGGCAACTCCGGCATCCTCGTGGCCACTGGAGAACCGTTGCGCGCCAAGGCCTTCACCCTCTCCAGCCGCAAATGGACCCACCTCGGCCAGCGTGAAACCGCCCTCGTCCGAGCCTCTTTCGGCAAGTTCCGGGACGATTCGCCGCTGTCGTGGTCTGATGCCGAGCTGGTCACCGCCGCCGCCGAAGACCTGTCCACTGTCATAGGAGCCGCCATCGAGCCCTGCTCGGCGGTCGTCCAGCGCTGGCCCGGTGGCCTGGCCCAGTACGCACCTGGCCACACCGCCCGCATCGCCGCCGTCGAAGCCGAAATCGGTTCCCTGGACGGCCTCGCCGTCGCGGGTGCGTATCTGCACGGCGTCGGCGTGCCCGCGTGTGTCGCTTCCGGTACTGCCGCCGCGCATCGGATCGCGACGGGATCAGCAGCGTCCACCGCGGGCTGAACCGCGTCCAACTCCTTCCGCCTCCCGCGCGGCCGAGTCGCTTTGCCCGACGTGTACCGGCTGTCACCGAATGTGTTATCTGCCAAAGGCTTCCCGGTGCGGCATGGCCGCGTCTACTTCGCGGTGCGCACCTTGCCCGGGGCGCCGACATGTACGTCTGCGAGTCGACCGTGTGTCAGGCAGAGCGGAACGTTCGGTGACCGGAGTGGCAATCGAGCAGTTCATGCCCGGGAAGCCGGGCTCTTGTGGACGGGTGGAAAGATAGCACCATGGCGCGACTCGACTATCAAGCTCTGAACTCCACCATTCGTTACCTGATGTTCTCGGTATTCCAGGTACAGCCCGGAGTGCTGGGCGACGAGCGGGACGCTGCGACCAAGGATGCCCG
Organism: Nocardia sp. NBC_00881; assembly: GCF_045207455.1. NCBI lineage: Bacteria > Bacillati > Actinomycetota > Actinomycetes > Mycobacteriales > Nocardiaceae > Nocardia > Nocardia sp. NBC_00881. The sequence goes on along the minus strand of NZ_CP108798.1, from coordinate 3,150,601 downwards.
CGCGTTCTTCGACGGCCTCGCTGACCGCGGCGTCGTGGTGCGCGGCATCTACGATGTGGCGGGCGTGCGCGCCGACGCCGACTTCATGATCTGGTCGCACGCCGAACGCGTCGAGGAACTTCAGTCCGCCTACTCGGATTTCCGCCGCACCACCGAACTGGGCCGCGCCAGCGTGCCCGTGTGGAGCAATGTGGCGCTGCACCGGCCCGCCGAATTCAACAAGAGCCACATCCCGGCGTTCCTCGCCGGTGAGGAGCCGGGCAACTACATCTGCGTCTATCCGTTCGTCCGCTCCTACGAGTGGTACCTGCTGCCCGACGAAGAGCGACGCACGATGCTCGCCGACCACGGCAAGGCCGCGCGCGGCTACCCGGATGTGCGGGCCAACACGGTCAGTTCGTTCGCACTGGGGGACTACGAGTGGATCCTCGCTTTCGAGGCGCCGGAACTGCACCGGATCGTCGATCTGATGCGCGATCTGCGGGCGACCGAGGCCCGGAGGCACGTGCGCGAGGAGGTGCCGTTCTTCACCGGCCCGTGGGTGCAGATCGAGAAGCTGATCGCCGCTCTGCCCTGAGCAGGCCGGTCCTGTGGAGGGTGTCGCGGCAATCCGGCGTCGGCGTGGTTATCGACCGGCACGAACGTGTCGCGTCAGCCAGTGCCCCGGGTTTTCGGGGCATGCGCGTGATTGCGACGAGTCCGTATCCTTCCCCACAGCGCCAGGCTGTTACTCCGCTGCGCTGTCCGAGGGGTGCAGCCGCAGAGCGACGGAGTTGATGCAGTAGCGCTTGTCGGTGGGCGTGTTGTACCCCTCGCCCTCGAACACGTGGCCGAGGTGGCTGTGGCAGTTCGCGCACAGCACTTCGACCCGATGCATGCCGAGCGAGTCGTCCGACCGCAAAATCACCGCAGCGGACGCCGCCGGATCGAAGAAGGACGGCCAGCCACAGTGCGAGTCGAACTTCTCGGTGCTGCGAAACAGCTCGGAGCCACAGGCCCGGCACACGTAGATGCCTTCGGTCTTGGTGTCGGTGTACTCGCCGGTGAAGGGACGCTCGGTCGCAGCCTCACGCAGCACCGCGTATTCCTCTGGCTCCAGCTGCGACCGCCACTCCTGTGGCGTGAGCCGGATCCGCGGCGCGGGCAGGGGCGTGCCGGTTTCGGAACTCATTGCTCCACGCTAATACGCTTCTGCTCCATCGGTGCCGATCCATTGCGTGACCTGGGGGAATCTGCGGTAGCGGCTTCGGAGGACACGGGCGGCGACTCCGGCGACCCGTCACGCGAATCCGGCGCGGAACTCATCCAGGCGGGATCGATCCCGAACGGCAGCCGTCCTTCCCGCCGCGCGGCCAGGTAGCGGTCACCCAGCACACAGAACACCACGATCAGCAGCAGACCCCAGCCGAAGGTGATGCGCAAATACTCCAGGTTGCGGCCGACGTTCTGCCAGCGGTCCGACAGCCATTTGTCGTAGCTCATGAACCCGAAGATCGCCAGCCACGCGGGCCAGTTGCGCAGCACCGAATTGCGCAGCACCACCGTCATCAGGAGGGGGAACAGCATCATCGAGTAGTACATCTGCCCGAGCGAGCTGAGCAGGAACGACGCGGTGAGCAGCACGCCGGAGGAGGTGCAGACGAAGAACAGCTCGTCGTCACGGTAGTAGCGGTACAGCAGCCACAGCGTGAGCAGGACGAGCACGCCCATCACCAGGCGCATGCTCCAGGTCAACCAGGGCGGCAGGCCGTAGTACTCGCCATTGCCGACGATCGCGCTGTTGAAGTAGTCGCGGGATTCGAAGATGTAGGGGAAGGTGCGGGTGAAGAACTTGCTCGCGTCCTTCGACAGCGGCCAGGCGATCGCGGTCAGCGCGACCGGCACGCCGAGAGCGGTGACGAACACCTTCCACTGCCCGCGGACCAGCGCGATCAGCAGCAGCGGGGCCAGGGTCGGTTTGACCGCGATGCTCAATCCGAGCGCCACGCCCGCCCAGAGGTCCCGCCGTTTCAACAGCAGGACGATGAAGACCAACTCCGCGAGCAGCACGCAGCCGTTGACGTTGGTGAAGACCAGCGTGTTGATCACGGTCTCGGACATGAACATCGCCAGCAGCAGCGCGGGCGCGGCTACCGAGTTCAGCGTGTACCGGAACAATCGCAGCAGCAGATACCACGCGATGAGGATCGCGATCGCGTTCAGTGCGATGAACAGCCAACGCGACTTCTCGTAGTCGATGGCCGCGATCGGCGCGATCAGCAGGGTGCCGCTCGGCGGATACAGGTAGTGCGGGTCGACCGAGTCGAAATTCGCGGTGTAGACCGGCCGCCCGTTGAGGAAGTCCAGGGATGCCTGGTAGACCGGCCGGTAGTCGTCGGTGATGAAACCATTGACAGCCTTGATGAAGACCCGGTTCAGCACGGTCATGACCGCCAGGGGCCAGAGTGCGAACTTGATCACCTCGGCGGTGGTGCGAGCCGTCCGGGGCTCGAGCTGTCGAAGGAACACGGGGGGCACGGTACACCGGATCCGATCCCGGTAGTTGCCGGGACCTGTCCGACGCGCCGCCCAGCCGGGCCGCCCGACCAGGGTTCAGGCGGGGCAAGCGGTCCCGTCGGCGGGGAGTTTGCCGTCCGTCAGGTAGTCCAGCAGTGTCCGCTGCGCGCAGCCGGAGTGGGCCGCGACCGGATGGCCCCAACCCTGCCAGGTGAGTGTGGCGTGCCGCGCCCCCGCGGCGCCCAACGCGCCAGTCACCGACGACTGGCCGCCGTTGCCGACCACTGGATCGGCGACGCCGCCGAGTACCAGCACCGGAATGTCCAGCTTCTCCGGCAGTGGCGGCGCGGTCGACACCGGCCAGGCCACGCACGCCAGCAGCGCGATTGCCGCGGCCTTGCCGAACACCGGGTACTTGCCACCCCATGTGTCGGCGAGTTCCGTGGTTTTGGCCGGGCTCGGCGGCATTTGCGTGTCGGTGCAGCGGCTGACGAACTGGCCGTCGCCCGCGGTGGCGGCCGACTCGCGCAGGATCAGGTTACTCAGCGCGCCGCGATCGCCGCGTCCCGCCGCGGTGAGCGCGTCGGACAGTTCACCAACCCGGGTGGCCTGGTCGGCGCGCGGGCTGCCGAGAAAGCCCGACAGCGCGGTGCGCAACGCGTTCGCCGAGATGTCGCCGAGCCCGCCCGATCCGGCTTTGTTCATCAGGTCGGTGATCGCCGCGCGCGGGTCCGCGCCGAGTGAACAGCCCATGCCGACGCATCGCTGGGCGAACGCGGTCAGCGCGGCTTCGGCGCCCTGGACGGTCTGTTCGGCGCGGGTGGTGGCGTCCGCGCCGACCGGCTCGGGGGAGTCGAGCATCAAGCGCGCGACATGGTCGCCATATTTGCGGGCATAGCTGAGCGCGACCTTCGCTCCGTTGCCGGTGCCGAGCAACGCGATGTGTTCGACCTGCCACTGCCTACGCAGCTGCTCGATGTCGTCGGCGGCATGCGGCGCGTCGAAGGTGCCCTCGTAGGGCTGCAGGAAGTCACGGCAGGCGATGGTGCCGTCCTGGCTCAAGGTGGTCATCGCCGCCACCGGATCGTCGGCCCCTGCTCCGAATTGGGCGTTGTCGGCCAGGCCGCGGCGGATCTGGGGATCCAGGCAGTCGATCGGCTGGGAGGTCCCCAGACCGCGCCGGTCCACCGCGACGATCGGGCGGCTGGCCAGCAGCGCGCCGGCCGGACCCACGGCCAGCCCCGCGAGGGTGGCGGTGGAGGAGCGGTCCGAGCCGGAGGTGAGCACCAGCGGCGGCACATCGGCCGGGGTCTGCGCCAGCCGGGCCCGCATCGCGCCGGTGCGGAAACTGCCGAGCACGGCCCCCGCCGCATCGATCGGAGTCGAGTACTCGGCACAGTCGAGCACCAGGCCAACGGGCGCGGGACCGAGCCCGAGCAGGTCCAGGGTCGGTTGCGTGCACTCGCGCCAGCTCAGATCGGTCTTCGGCAGTTCGGCGTTCGGTGGCGGGGGAGGAGCAGCCGAGGTCGTGGCGCCGCCCGCGACGGGCGGACGCTGGACCGCGACCCCGGGGCGGTCCGACGGTCCCGCCCCGCAACCGGCGATCACGATCGAGAGTGTCGAGGCAAGCACGGCGGCCCGAGTCCAGCGCATTGCTACAGCCTGCCAGGTTCGTGCGGTTGTTTCATCGACGGGCCCACCGGGTGAGCATCGTGCCGTCATCGTCCAGGAGGACATGCGTGCGAGTCATCGGGGAGCGGAACTCGTGCGCGGACAGCGAGATTCGCCGCGCCGTACCGCCGACCAGCAGCGGCGCGGTGGTCAGGCAGAGCTCGTCGACCGCGTCGGCTTCCAGCAGCTCGCCGAACAGATGAGGCCCGCCCTCGGTGAGCACGCGCAGCAGGCCGCGCTCGCCGAGCGCGCGCAGCAGGCGCTTGGGGGTCACCGCGATGTCCCCCGCCTCGATCACGTCGGCCCCCGCGTCCACGAGTTGCTGCTTGCGGTCGGCGGGGGCGATCGCGGTCGTGATGACCAGCGGCGGCACCTGGGTGTCGGTGAACAGTCGCGCACCGGGCTCGAGCGCGGCACTGGCGGTGACCACCGCGATCGGGGGCGGTGCGCCGTCGGGATGGCCGCCGATCCCACGGTCGTGGAGGGCGCGGCGCCGCCGCGGGTCGGTGCGCGCTCCGCCGTAGTTCTCCGAGCGCACCGTGCCCGCGCCCACCAGTATCACGTCCGACAGCTCGCGCAGCATCATGAACACCGTCCGGTCGGCGGGGGTGCCCAGCCCCTCGCTGAGGTTTCCGCTGGTGGCGGCGCCGTCGATGCTGGAGACGAAATTGGCTCGCACCCAAGGGGCATCGAGCTGGGCCGGAAACGCGTACAACCGCGCAAGGTCGTCCGGGCTCAGCCCTGTGAGCTGGATCGCATTGTGGATACGCTGCATGAAACTAGATCACACCACGTCTTTAGGCTTCGTTCATGCAAGAACGCCTCGTCGATCGTCACCCGGAGGTTCCGGCCGACCAGCTCGTCGCCCAGATGGTGCCTCCACCCATGTTCGACGAGGTGAGTTTCGCCTCCTACATTCCCGACTCGAAGGAACCGAGCCAGGCGGCCGCGGTCCGCAAGGCCGAGGAGTTCGCCGGGCAGGTCGCCAAGATCCGCAAGGCCGCGAGCAAGAAGAGCCTGTTCGGCAAGCGGAAGCAAGTGACCGGCGCGGGTCTGTACCTCGACGGCGGTTTCGGCGTGGGCAAGACCCATCTGCTGGCCTCGATCTTCCACAGTTCGCCCGCGCCCAAGTCGTTCGGCACCTTCGGCGAGCTGACCAATGTGGTCGGTGCGCTGGGATTCGCCAACGCGGTGGAGCGGCTCTCGGCTGACAGCGTGCTGTGCATCGACGAGTTCGAGCTCGACGACCCGGGCGACACCATGCTGGTTTCGCGGCTGCTGACCGAACTGTCCGCGGCTGGGGTCTCGATCGCGGCCACCTCCAACACGCTTCCGGGTCAGCTCGGCGAAGGACGTTTCGCCGCACAGGATTTTTTGCGCGAGATCAAGAAGCTCGGCGCGATCTTCGAAGCCGTGCGCGTGGACGGACCGGACTACCGCCACCGCGACCTACCGCCGGCACCCGAACCGGTCTCGCCCGAGGACCTCGGCGAACGAGCCACCGGCACAATAGGTTCCACGCTCGACGAGTTCGACGCGCTGCTGAAGCACCTGAGCACGCTGCACCCGTCCAAGTACGGCGCGCTGATCTCCGGGGTCTCGTCGGTGTTCATCTCGAACGTGCATCCGGTCACCGACCAGGCCGTGGCGCTGCGCATCGTGGTGCTGGCCGACCGGCTCTACGATGCGAGCGTCCCGGTCACCGTGTCCGGTGCGAAGCTCGACGAGATATTCTCGGCCGAGATGCTCGAAGGTGGTTACCGCAAGAAGTACTTACGCGCCATTTCGCGTCTGCTCGCGCTGTCGCGGTTCGAGGTCCCGGCGTAGGGACGCTGGGACCCCACCGCGGGGAAGCTCAGTCGACCAGATGATCGGAAGCAGTCGCATGGCCCATCGTTCGCTTCGTGCCCCGGTTGCCCTGGCCACGGGGTTGGTCGTCGCCTTCGGGGCGGTGACCGGTGCGGCGCTCGCCGATCCACCCGCCGCCTCGGCTGTCGCGTTCGATCGGTCGCTACATCTGCAGGGCGTGCAGAACGCACGCGACATCGGCGGGTACCGCACCCTCGACGGCCGCACCGTGCGCACCGGCTCGGTGTACCGCGGTGGGCAGCTGAACAACGCCACCCCGGATGATCTGGCCGTGCTGACCGATCGCCGGGTCCGTGTGGTGCACGATCTGCGGACGGTCTTCGAGCGCGAGCTCGGCCCGGACCGGATCCCGGCGGGCGCGACGGCACACTGGGACGACGTCATCGGCCATGCCCCGCCTGCGGTCATGGCCGCCACCCTGACCGGTGGCGAGGGGCTCTACCGTGCGTTCATCACCGCTCCGGGCGCCGACGAAGCCTTCGCCGCGGTGCTGCGCGGCATCGTCGACACCACCGACGGCGCCGTCCTGTTCCACTGCACCGCGGGCAAGGACCGCACCGGCTGGACCGCCGCCGTGCTGCTCACCGTGCTCGGCGTCGATCGTGCCACCGTGACGGAGGACTACCTGCTTTCCAACCAGTTCCGCAACGCGAGCCCGGATGACCAGCTCAACGGTGTACGGCAATCCTGGCTCGACGCCGCCTTCGACCAGGTGAACCAGACCTACGGCAGTTTCGACACCTATGTCCGCGACGCACTCGAGCTGACCGACGCCGACATCGCTGCTTTGAAGGCCGAACTTCTGGCCTGACCCGCTGGCGCGCCGAGACTCCGTGGAGCCTGTTTCAGGAGGACTTGCGCTCAGCGTCCCAGCGGTCGATCAGGGCAGGCAGTTCCTTACCCATCCAGACGAAGAACTCGTGCATCTCCCGGAGACGGGCGGCCTCCTTGCCGTTCGGGTCGTCGAACAGGGCCAGCCCGCGCGAGCTCATGGCGGTGAGGTCGCTGTACATGGTGCTCTGCTTGCGGGTCAGCTCGGGCAGGACGCCGGGGCGGATCGAGTAATAGTCCCTGCGGTCGCCCGGCTTGGAGGTCTTGTCCACCCAGCGCATGGTGACCAGGGACTTCAGCGCGTTGGAGATGGAGCCTTTGGACGCCTGCAGCGCGTCGGCGATCTGACCGAATGTCTGCTCCGGTGGATCGGAGATCAGTAGCCAGCCCGCGGCTCGGCCGGTCATGCGGACCAGACCCATCCGTTCGAGCACGAGCGCGAAGTCCTCGACGAAGGCCAGCTGTTGGGGTGTGGGGGTGTCCGTCCGGTTCTCTTCCGTGGTGCTCATCGGTCGAGTATCCCTTCGGTGTCGGAGAGCGAGGAAGACGGGCCGTGGCGGCCCGTCCCGTCAGCGGCGGATCAGACCGCCAGATCGCGGTGGTCGAAGGCGGTCAGCGCCAGCGCAACCGCCGCGGCGGCCACGGCGGCGAGCACCACCAGGTGCGCGACGTTCCAGCCGTTGATCACCGGCGAGTCGCCCACCGCGTAGTAGAAGGGCGAGAGCTTGCGCACCCAGTCGGCGCCGAGGTTGTTGGCCAGGTAGCCGACGAGCGCGACCAGTGACGCGAAACCTAATGTCGTCGAACGCTTTCCGGTAACAGCGCCGACCAGCAGCGTGATCGTGCCCACGACGAGTGCCAACAGTCCGAGCCCGGTGCTCGCGGCGATGATGTTCCCGGCGGGCACGTCCATCCCGCCCGCGTTCGCGCCCGCGACGACGCTCCAGGTGAGCACTGTCGCGACAAGCGCGGTCTGCACCGCCAGCGCGGCGAACCGCTGTCCGAGCAGGCTCATCCGCGCGACCGGCTGGGCGAGCAGCAGATCCAGTGTGCCGTTCTCCTCCTGGCCCACCGACCGTGCGGCGAAGGTCACCGCGAAGATCAGCATCAGCAGCAGACCCATCAGGGAGAAGATCATCGAATGCAGAAAGCCGGTGGCGCTGGCGAAGTCGCCGATGCCCATCGCGTCATATATCCCGTTCTGTTCGAGGTTGTCCAGCGAACCTTGCTTTTTCAGCGACTGGAACGAGGGCAGGTAAACCATCGGCACCACGGCGATGGCGATCGACCAGCCGATGAGGCCGCGCCGCTGTTCTTTCAGGGTTTGAGTGAAGACCGAGCGCTTCATGACGAATTCTCCTGTGGTGGGTTGCGCGACGTGCGGCGAAGATCAGCGGCCGTAGAGGCTGAAGAAGATCTGCTCCAGATCTGGCTCGATGGACAGCACACTGACCAGCTCGTACTCGGCCGCAATCTTGAACAACGCGTCCACGTCGCCTTCGGTGGTGCAGCGCAGTGTCTTTCCTTCGATGCTCAGGTCTTGTACGGCGGGCAACCTGGTGAAATCGTCGGCGAAGATGTCCTCGCCGAATACCAGTTCCACCGAACGCGGCGAGCGGCGGCGCAGATCCTCCACGTTCTCGGTGCCGAGCAGCTTGCCTGCTCGCATGATCACCGCGCGGTCGGCGGTCTGCTGCACCTCGGTGAGGATGTGCGAGGACATGAAGACGGTCTGGCCGTTGTCCTTGGCCTCGGTCACCAGGTCGAGGAAGCGTTGTTGCAGCAGCGGATCCAGGCCGGAAGTAGGCTCGTCCAGGATCAGCAGGTCGGGGCGGTGCATGAAGGCGGCGATGATGCCGACCTTCTGCTTGTTGCCCTTCGACATGGCTCCGACTTTCTTGGACAGGTCGAGGTCGAGCAGGTCGGCCAGTTCGGCGATCCGGCGCGCGGCCACGGTTCCGCGCTGATCGGCGAGGAAGGTGAGCAGGTCGCGGGCGGTGTTGCGGCCCTCGATTTGCAGTTCGCCGGGTAGGTAGCCGATCCGCCTGCGCAGGTCCGCACCGCCCTTGCGCGGGTCGACACCGAGCACCTCGACCCGTCCGGAGGTAGGGCGGATCAGGTCGAGCAGGATGCGGATGGTGGTGGATTTTCCCGCACCGTTGGGGCCGAGGAAGCCGAAGACTTCGCCTCGGGCCACCTCGAGGTTCAGGTCGGTCAGCGCGATGTGCCTGCCGTAGTGCTTGGTCAGACCTTCCGTGCGGATCGCGGTGGTCATGATCCCTCCCGAGCATCGTTCAATTAAGGTGATATGTTCAGTAAATGCTGAACATGTAGAACATGTCAACTCTCTGCCTCGGCCGCTACGATCCGCGCATGGCGACGTTCGCGACATGGGACGGGCTGCAACTCAACTACCGTGTGTGGGAGGGCGAGGGCGTTCCAGTCGTGCTTCAACACGGAGTGGTCGCCGACACCAATGCGAACTGGATGAGCACCGGGGTGATCGGCGCATTGCGGGCCGCCGTGCGCACCGTGGTGTCACTGGACGCGTGTGGGCACGGCCGTTCCGACAAGCCGCACCCGATTTCGTTAGAGGAGCCGGCTCAGAAGACCAGGCGCATCACGTAGTCGTGGTGCAGCTGGGCGCCGACGGTGAACGTTCTGGTGCCGACCGTCGTGAATCCGTATTTGGCGTAGAAGCGCTGAGCCTGGACGTTCTCCTGGTTGACGCCGAGCCACAGGCCGGGATAGGCGTCCTCCTTCGCCCGGTCCAGCGCGGCCCGCATGAGCGCGGTCGACACTCCCGTGCCGTGGTGGCCGGGCAGCACGTACATCTTGCTGACCTCCACCACCGGATTCAGGCCGACGGCCTCGGCAATCGCCGGGTCGGCGGGGTCGGTAGTCACGAGCATCGCGTATCCGACGATGTCGTCGCCCGCGATCGCCTTGAGCACAATCCGTGCCGGATCGCTGAGGTACTCGCCGAAGCGCTCCCCCGACAGCACGTCGGTGAGGAAGATCTCGATGTCCTCCGGCGTAGCGTCTGGTGGACACGCGAGTGGAAAGGTCGCGGCCGCAACGTCGCTGAGGGCCTCCGCGTCCCACAGCCCGGCCCGGTCGACAATGACTGGGATGTTGCTCATTCGTCCAGTAGAGCATGTTCCGCTGGGGGTGCGGGAAGTTTGCCCTCCTTGCGGTGAGAAGGGAACATGCGGGCGAGCGCGATCAGGGCGGCGGCGAAGGACAGGGGGATCAAGAACCCGGCGCGGTGTCCGAAGGCCGCCGCGACGGCGCCGACCACGCCACCGCCGACCAGGGTTCCGGCGTAGTTGAACAGGTTGAGGCGCGCGATCAGCGCGTCGAGTGCGCTGCCGCTGGTGAGCTGTCCGGCCGCACCGAAGCACAGCGGCGCGATCACAGGCATGCCGATGCCCGCGACGAGGAATCCGACGATCGCGACCATCGGTCCTGGCGCGGCCACCACGATCGCCAGTCCCACCATGCCGACGGTCGCGGCGGTTCGCACCACCCGCCGCGGGCCGAAGTGGCGCACCAGGGGGTCGCCGCCCAGCCGCGCGATCAGTGACGTGCCCTGATAGGCAGCCAGGGCCAGCGCCGCTGTCGCGGAATCGGCGAGCAGGTCGTCGGCGAGATATAGCGCCGACCAGTTGCCTACAGCGAGGTCGATGGCGAAGACCAGCGCCATCGCGATGCCGAATGCCAGATAGGCGCGCACCGCGACGGTTCCGTCGTCGGTGGTGACCGCCTCGCCGGGACTCGCCTCCGTGTCTCGCGGGGCAAGCAGTCGCGGACCGAGCAGCAACCCGGCCATGAGCACGATCCCGGCCGCCATGAGCAGCGATTCGCGCAGCGTCACCTCCAGCGCCTCACACCCGGACACGAACAGCGCCCCGGCGATCGATCCCGCGCTCCACGCCGCGTAGAACGAGGACAGGATGAACGTTCCGTACCCGTGTTGGATGAAAACCGCCTGCATATTCGTGCTCGCATCGACGATGCCTACCGCGATCCCATAGGAGCCCAGCGCGATCAGCAGCACGGCCGTGTTCGGCGCGAACGCCGCCATCGTGCCGGTGAGCGCGACGAATAGCAGACCGATGCGCACGGTGTAACGGCTCGACCGGTGCAGGGCCAGCCGCTCGGCCGCCACGCTGCCGCCGCCCGCCAGCAAGGAGACCAGCACCACCGAGCCGACGATCAGCCCATCCGACAGGCCGAAACGCTCCTTTTGCTGCGGCAATTCGGTAAGCACGACGGCGAAGAAGAAGCCCTGCAGGCCGAATGCGAACGAGTTCGCGATCCGGGCACCCCGCAGGATGGGCGCGATCGAACTCATCTGGGCAGGGTAGCGGGCCCGCGGTGGAGGCGTGTTCGGAATGGGCGCTGGCGATCGACAGCGGCGATCGGACGGACGATCGACCACCCCGCCGTGCTGACCCGGTTGGCGCCGCCACCGGCGACCGCGGCCGGCCGTGGACGACGTAGACCTGCGTTGCGGGCGAGCATCCTGATTCGCGGTCTGCTCGACGATCTGCCGGTGGCTTTCACGAGTCGCCCGCAATACGCTGAAGCACTGATTCGGCCGACCGACTTTGCTGCGCGGCGGCGGCGACGTAGTCTCCTGCGCATGACAAGCGGAAGCCGCGTCGCGATCGTGGGTGCGGGTATCGCAGGTCTCGCCTGCGCGAAAGTGTTGAAACAGGACGGTTTTCCGGTCGAAGTGTTCGACCGCACACCCGATGTCGGTGGCGTGTGGAGTGTGACCCGGCGATACCCGGGTCTGCGGACGCAGAATTCCAAGGACACTTATCACTTCTCCGACTTCCCGATGCCCGCCGACTATCCGCGTGTGCTGGACGGACAGCAGATGCAGGCGTATCTCGCCGCCTACGCCGCGCGCTTCGGGCTGACTGAGCATCTGCGTCTGCAGACCGAGGTGGTCGCCGCGGACCCGGTGGACAGCGGGTGGTTGCTCGAAATTCGCGACAAGGGTGGAATTCGCCGGACCTCGTGTGATCACCTGGTGATCGCCAACGGTGTGTTCAGCGACCCGGCGATGCCGGATTATCGCGGCACGGACTTGTTCCGCGCGGCGGGCGGACGATTGATGCACGCGTCGGAATTTCTCGATCTGGAATCGGTGCGCGGCAAGTCGGTCGTCGTGGTCGGCTACGGGAAGTCCGCTTGCGACATCGCCACAGCGGTCAGCGATGTCGCGGCATCCACCTCGGTAGTGGCCCGGCGGCTGTTCTGGAAGGTGCCGCGCACGCTGGCCCGGGTCATCGACTACGAGCGACTGATGCTGACCCGTTTCGGCGAGTCGCACTTCCACTACCTCCGGGCCGGCCGGATGGACCGATTCCTGAGCGGCCCCGGCGAATCGGTGCGTATCAGCAACTTCGACCTGATCCAAGAACTGGCCACCAAACAGATGCGTCTGCGGGAACTCGGTCTCGTACCGAGCGGCCGTGTCGAGGAGATCGCCGAGAGCACCATCAGCCTCGCCACCGAGGGCTTCTACGAGCAGGTCGCCAACGGGCGCATCGCGGTCCACCGCGACACGACTATCGCCGAGATGGGCGGCGGCCCCAAGGCGGCTCCCGCGGTGCGATTGTCCACCGGGCAGGTGCTACAGGCGGACGTCGTAGTATGCGCCACCGGCTTCCACCAGCGGGTTCCCTTCCTCACCCCGTACGTCCAGCGCAGATTGACCGACGAGCGCGGAAACTTCCGTCTGCACCGGCAGATCCTGCCGCTGGACGTGCCGAATCTGACCTTCGCAGGCTACAACTCGTCGGTGATCAGTACGCTCAACGCCGAGGTCGCAGCGCACTGGACCGCCGCGCTGCTGACCGGCAGGCTCGCTCTGCCGCCCGCCCAGCAGTTGAACGAGCAGATCGACACCCGACTGCGCTGGATGGAGCGACGCGCCAACGGCCACCACGCGCACGGCACGGCGATCACTCCGTTCGCTATCCAGAACATCGACGAGATGCTCGCCGACCTGAAGTTCCGTCTGCCGCGCCGGACCCGGCTGGCTCAATGGTTCCGGAGGGTGAAGCCGGAGTCGTACCGCGGCCTGAACCGGCCGAAGGCGGGCACCGGCTCCGCCGCGCCGCGACAGTTTCCGATCGAGGCGGAGCTGTTGGCGAGCGAAGAAGAAAGCGGCCAGGTCAGCCGATAGGCGGCAGTTGCGCGCCCTGGCCGGGATCGTGGCTGGGCGAAACGGGCTCGCCGCGGCGCCGGATGCGGCCGACACCGCCCAGCGCTCGACTACGCTCACGGTGCCGATTGAAAGATTGCTTACCAGCGTGGTCGGGCCGTCGGCCGTGGGACGATATCGATCTGGCCGCTGCCTCCCCCCGGTCGCACCGTGCAGCGTGTGGGTCGATACGTCGTACACGCCGCAACAGACCGTCGAGGTAGCGGGATCCGTGTCGTGCGCGACCCGCCGTTGTTCCACCGAGGCATGGATGGCTGACGTCGATTTCGAGATTGCGCATGCGGCGTCTGTATTCGGGGACTGGGCAGTGTGGCGACGAAGAGCGCGGAACCGCCCGGGGCGAGGGCGACCTGGTGCCCACAACAACGCTACGACTCGCCTGGATTATCACGACTGCAATGTCGGGAAGCAACCATTGCATTGGTGATAATCCAAGGGTGAAAGCGCTGGATATGAACCTACTCGTAGCCCTCGACGCTCTCCTCGACACCAACAGTGTCACCTTGGCCGCGCAGCGCCTGCATACCTCGCCGCCCGCGATGAGCCGGACCCTGACCCGGCTGCGCCGTACGCTCGGCGATCCGCTGCTCGTGCGTGCGGGCAGATCGCTGGTGCCGACCCCACGCGCGCTGGAATTGCGCTACGAGGTCGGCACGCTGGTCGAGCAGGCACGTTCGCTGCTGATCCCGCGCGGTGACCTCGATCCGTCGGCGCTGAGGCGGACCTTCGCCGTCCAGGCGGGCGACATGGTGCTCACCGAGCTGGCCGCGCCCCTGCTGGCCGCGGCGCGTGCGCAGGCGCCTGGCGTGACGCTGCGGTTCTTGCCCGACAGCCTCGAGGGCACCTCGGCTCTGCGCGACGGCCGCGTCGACCTCGAGGTCGGCGTGATCGACCACGCAGACCCGGAGACCACGGTGCGCAGGGTATTCGCAGACCGGGTGATCGGTGTGGCCACGGCCGAACATCTGCTGGTTACCGATCGCGTCACTGTCGCCGCCTACGCCGCGGCCCGGCATGTGAGCATCTCGCGCAACGGCCGCGCGCACGGACCGATCGACGACCGTCTTGCCCTGCACGGCCGCACTCGGCGTGTGGTGGCCACCGTGCCGAACCTGACCAGCGCGCTGTTCGCCGTACGTGGCAGCGACCTGGTCTGTCCGGCGCCCGCCCTGCTCAGCGCCTCCGCGCTACCGGCGCTCGGGCTGTGCGCGTTCGAGATCCCGCTACCGCTGCCGGAGGTCGCGATCGGGATGGCGTGGCATCCGCGTAACAGTGCCGACGGCGGTCATCGGTGGTTGCGCGATCTCGTTCAAGAGATCCTGCTGCGGTCGGCCGCCGCGGTCCGGCCGTCGAAGCAGCGGCGCGGTAGGGCCGATCAGGACACCGACGGCGGGCTCGAGAGCCGGTAGTCGTTGGTCCTGCGCGGCGGGTCGGTGTGGTCGGACTGGTAGCCGGTCGGGTTCGTGTCGCCCGCTGACGGTCCGAAGATATCTGAGCGGCCGAGCGGAGCGGAGGCGGTCCGCTTGAGTTCGTCGAGCATGGCCTGCAGCTTGTCCACATGGGAGTTCTCGACCGGCGTACGGTCTTGGTCGGCGGCGCGGTGCGCACCCGTGAGCCCGGTGGCGTGCACGTCAGGAGCCGTCCCGTTCTCGGAGCGGCCATGGTTGCTGCCCGGATCGGCGTCATCGACGGAGGCGATGATGCTCTCGTACGCGGGGTTATCTCGAGACGGGGCGGGGTGCGGCGTCGCGGCGGGTTCACGCGGTGCGGTGAGCGACTCATGCTGCGCGGCGATCGGTTCCCGCGGCGTCGGCAAGTCGAGCGCGGGTTCGCGAGACGTCGGCGCGGTGAAGTTGGGCGCGGGTTCGCGCGGGGTGTGTGCGGTGAAAGTGGGGGCGGGGGCGGTGAAGCTCTGCCCGGAAGTAGCGTTCGGTTCCAGTGCGGTCACCACGGGTTCGCGAGGTGGGGTGAAGCCCGACGGCGTGGAGTTCAGCTCCTCTGCCACGCGAAGTGGCTCGCGCGGCGTGCCCTGTCGAGGCACGCCGTTTCGGGGACCGCTCGAGCTGTCGCGCGATTCGCTCGACCCGAAAACCTGGGCTGGTGCGGCGTGGCGCTCCCGCTGTCCTGCGCCGCGTCGGCCGGCGGCCGCCCGAGGCAGGGGCGCCGGGCGCTCTTCCAGGCTCGCGCGATCTCTGGGGGGCGGGCCCTCGTCGGACTCCAAACGCTCCACCCTGGCATCGATGCCGGAAATGTCCTGGCCGACATGGAAAGCCCATGCCTCCAGCTTGGCCAACCGGCCCTCGATGCTCTGCTCGTCCGCCACGGCGGGCGCACCGTCCATCCGGGCCGCCACCGCGTCCAGCTTGTCGCTGACCTCTCGAAGGGTCGACGCGATACTTGATAACATCGCGCCGATCGACTCGCCGGTCTGCTGACCGTGCTCCATCCAATACCTACTTCCCCGTATCGGCCCAGCTCGCACTCGGCCGGACGATTCTATCCGCCCCGTTGGTCATCGCGGTTCGCGGAGAATCGGCGATGTACCGATCCGTGTCACCTGATCAAAGCAGCGTATTCGCACGGACTTCGGTCCACGCAGGCGGACGGCACCGCGATCCCGTTTGTCCGGAACAGTGCCGTCCCGCCTGTTTGGCTCATTGTCCTGCAGGATCGCCTCGCCCGCGATGAGGGCGCACAGACCCGGGCGAAGCGGGCGATCGGCAGCGGATGGCGGCATTGTGAATTCGCCGATACCAGCGCATTTTACGGAATGGCATGGCATTATGAGATTCCTTGTGCCGCAGCGTACATCGCCCACTCCACCGAAAGTCACCGTCGTGGCGCACCCGAGCGCGGGGTAAAGGGGGCTGGCGAGGTAGCGAAGTCTGACGCACTCTTGATCTATGGCGTGGGTCGCCGGGCCTGCGGTGGTTTTGTGCGGGGAGTGGTCGCGTGAGAACGAAGCAGCGGGCGGAGATCGCCTGCGGGCGCAGAGCGATGCTCGCCGAATTGGGTATCGGGGACGGGCCGGGCCGGGCTCGTGGGTCGTCGGCCGGCTACGCGTGCAAGTGTCCGGAATGTACCGCCGCGCAATGGGATATGCAGCGGCTGAAGTACTGGCTGTGCGGCAGGTTGCTCGCCTATGGCGCAGACGAGGCCGAAGTGGATCGGCGGATCGGGACGCTACCGGTGGACGTCTACTGGCGCACAGGTGATCGGGAGTACGCGATCGAGGTGCGCGGCGGGCCGTTGGAGCGCGCGCTCGCGCAAGAGCACACCGCGCGACTGCGTGCCGCCGGTTGCGCGGACGTGCTGTGGCTGTGCCCTCCCGGCTACTGGGTGCCGTACCTACACGCGCTGGGCATCGCGGACTTCGCGCCCGCCGCCTGTGACTACCGCGCGATCACGGGCGTATTGGACACCGAACACGCGATGGCGGCGCCGCGGGCTGAGCCGTTCGAGCTGCGTGACTTCATCCAGGGATGGGTGTGCGGCGACATCGTTTGGGGTCATCGGGATGAGAGGACAGGAGGCTGGGCCACCGTGACCGACTGGGAGCACCACACGAGGACACAAGCCACCGTCATTGCCCGGCAGCGTCAGGAGCTGGTCAACCAGCGAACCGCACTTGCGGTGACCCGGAAAACGTTGCGGGATAGGCAGAAGCACCTGGCGAAGCTCACCACGCGGCTGGAACGGGCGGAGCAAGCCGCGCAGGAGCGGGCCGAGGCCCTCGCCGCGGCCAGTCGCAAAATCGCCGACCACCACCGGGTGGACAATGCCCTGCGCAGCACCATCGTCAACCTCCAGCAGACGATCGGTCACTGGCAGCTGATCACCTGTTGCGCGATGCTGTTGATCGTCACGTTCGTGGCCGGGGCGATGGTGGTGCACTGAGCAGGAACGGCGCGCGGTCCCACCGCCAGTCGTTGCGCAGCACCAGCGTGAGAAAGTCGAGCAGTTCCAGGCCGGTTGCCCTGCGGACCTCGCGCAGCGCGGTCCATTGCACCGGGCCGCGCGTGACCAGTTCATGCAGCGTGCTCTCGGTTGCCGTGGCGACCGGACGCGCGAGCAGGTCGGGGATACCGATCCGGCTTCCCGTCCAGACCAGCCACCCCCACCCGTTGGCGTGCGCGTACGCGCGACCCGCTGAGGCCTTCACCCGGTTGACGTGGAAAGCGACATGGCCGAGCGGCTCGACATCGATGAGCACCACCCGGCCGTCGGTGAGGCGGGCGACGATGCTCGGGTAGAGGACGCGCTCCGCACCGTCGAGGTCGTACCCGACCGCGGCGGGCTGCTCCTGGAACGTCTCGACCAGATCGCTCGCGTTGAGGATCCACAGCAGCCGGGCCTCCAGGCCGGAGTCGAACGGCACATCGCGTCCGACCTTGTCCAGGTAGAAGCGGCCGCGGCCGTCGTCGTCGCCGTCCACTGTGCGCGCGCAGGATGTGGGCACCGCGGCGGCGTCCGCTCCGGGCCAATCGACCTGTGCCAGCCAGGGATCGAGCTGACTGGTCGCGCGCGGCTCGGCGTCGCGTAGCTTGGCGAGGCGCCGGTTCGTCTTCTTCTGCCATGCCGCGATCCGCTGGGTCACGAACCCGGCGATCCGCTTCGCGTCCTCCGCCGTGTGCCCAGCCAGCCGCAGCTTCAGGTACGACAGCTCGGTGGCGGCGATGTCGGTGTCGGTCGTGTACGTCTCCACCAGCAGTGCACGCACCAACTGCCGATCCATGGCGTCGAGTGGGTACCGCGCGCCGAGCACAGCGGGGGCCCGGTGCCCGGTCGACTGCGCCATCCGGATCATCTGGCCGACCGCCTTGGTGTGCAGCTGCCGTACCCGGTCACGGGACAGGTCGTAGCGCGCGCCGATCCGGGCCAGAGTTTCGGGCTTCTCGCCGCGGATCCCGAGCCGAGCGGCCAGCAGTTCTCCGTCCTTGGCTTTGCGTTCGGCTCGCATCGCGATCAGCTCCGCGAGCACCTCGTTGACCTCTTCGAGCCCGAACGAGATGTCGTCCTGCAGATCGAGCAACTCCGGATCGGTGTCCTCGGCAGCCGTCTCCCCGCTTGTGACCCCCGCGTTGACCGTCACGCGACAACCCCCCTGACTCGGCTCCGGCTGTGTGCGGCACAGCGTATCCCCGCCCACCGACATCCGATCCTGGAGTGCAGGCACCTACGCGCCGTATTGCGGTGGAGCGGACAGCTCCTCGACTTTGGTTTTGTGACGCTCGGCTTCTGGTTGGAGGCAGGATCCGTCAGTACAACTGTCTGTCGAGTCCGCTCGGCGTGATACTCGTGCACGACCTCCACGACGGCTGGGGGCTGACGCGCTGAAGGGAAATTCCATGACAACTAGCCTGCCCGCATTCCCAGCCGCGAACGAGGATCTGCTCGACACTTGTATCCGACTTCGGGAGATCGCGCCCGTGGTCGAGGTGGAGTTCCCCGGCGGCGTGCCCGCTTACCTGGCACTGACGCACAACGCTGTCCGCGAGATTCTGGCCGGCGACAACAAGACGTTCGCCAGAGACCCGAAGCACTGGCCTGCCCTGCACAACGGAGCGATTCCGGAGGACTGGCCACTGCGTGCCATAGTCCAAGGCGACCACCTGTCCACCAAGGACGGCGACGACCATCGGCGACTTCGTGGCTTGATCAGCAAGGCGTTCACCCCGAGCCGGGTGCAGGCGTTGGAGCCACGGATCCAGGCGATCATCGACAGCTTGCTGGATGAGGTGGTGGCCGCCGGCGACGGGGTCGACCTGGTACCCACTTTCACCGAAGCGCTGCCGATGGCGGTGATCTGCGAACTGTTCGGGGTGCCAGAGTCGGAACGGTCTCGGCTGCGGCATTGGACCGCCACCCTCCTGGCGCACACCACTCCTCCCGAAGAGGCGTTCGCCACCCAGAACGCCCTCATGGCGTACCTATATGAACTGGCGGAGCGCAAGCATCGGGAGCCCGGCGACGACCTGACCACAGGTCTGGTGCAGGCCCGCGACGAGGACGACAAGCTCACCACCGAAGAACTGGTCGCCGTCCTGTGGATCATGCTGGTCGCCGGCCACGAGACCACGGTCCACCTGCTTGGATACGCCATCTTGGCGCTGTCTCAGCACCCCGATCAGCTCGAGCTGGCCAAGGCCGAGGACCGCTGGGCCGACGTAGTGGAAGAGACTGTGCGATACCGTCATTCGGTCATGATGACCAGTTGGCGGTTCACGCTGACCGACGTGATCGTCGCGGGCGTGGCCATTCCCAAGGGCAACGCGGTCGGCGTCGCCTACCAGGCATGTGGCATCGACCCGACAGAGTACGGCGAGACCGCGAACCAGTTCGACATCACCCGGAAGCAGCAGGCCGGACATCTCGGGTTCGGCCATGGGCCGCGGTACTGCATCGGCGCCGGGCTGGCCCGCCTGGAGGGCCGGCTCGCGCTCGCCTCGCTGTACCGGCGGCTGCCGGAACTCAGCCTCGCCATCGACCCGAACGACATTCCCTACTCGCCGTCCTTCTTCACGATCGGCCCGCTGTCGGTGCCGATCAACCTCGGCGCCGTGAAGCCGTAACCAGATCCAACGCGACGGGCAAGCCACCGCGCTCCTTCGTCCCACCCATTGTCGGCCTTCGACCCAGCGCGGTCCGCTTCGGGCAGAGCTTCTCTGCGCCACGCAAGCGGACTGGCGGATGCCGGTGGCGAGTCGCGGTGGCTGCCATCCGCTAGCGCAAGCGCGCCGCGTGGTCCCTACCTGCAAAAAGGGCCCGAGGGTCGTCGCAGTGGCGGGGTGGGTTCGCCCGAACCCGACATCGAGGTACCTCGGCGACAGAAAGCTCGCCCTCGAACCGGGCCAAGCCGTCGTGCCGTACGGACCGCGGTTTCGGTCCCGACGAGTTGCGGCAGTGCAGCGCACAGCCTGCCGCTGAGTACACCCTGGGCCTGAGCCCGATCGAGCGAAGTAACTGACATGCCCTGCAGAACATCCAGCTGCCGGATGCCGCTCGACCCGGCCAACAGACGTCTTCTGCGGCGCTAGCGGCCTTTCTGCTCATCCACCACAGCTCGGCACTCTGCGTTGTCCGCGTGGATGCCCATGAGCATCCGTGCCCAATTTGTCGAGTAGAGCAGGTTCGTTGGGCCCGTCGTGCGCACAAAAAAGATCAGACCCGGTGGAAAACCGGGTCTGACCTGGTACTGCGGTGGTGCGCGATACTGGGATTGAACCAGTGACCTCTTCCGTGTCAGGGAAGCGCTCTCCCGCTGAGCTAATCGCGCGAGGTGGAGACGGGAATCGAACCCGTGTGCACGGCTTTGCAGGCCGTTGCCTCACCACTCGGCCACTCCACCGCGCAAAGGGGGACGGCGTACCAATGTTGCCTGGCCCTACCTCTCGAGCGGATGACGGGATTCGAACCCGCGACCCTCACCTTGGCAAGGTGATGCGCTACCAGCTGCGCTACATCCGCATTTCCACCTCTGGGGGCTCGTACCGGCCTCCGTGGTGCGAGACAGAACATTAGCGGACGCTTCCTGCAAGGTACAAATCCGCTGGTAGAAAGGGGGAAATCGGGAGGCTGCCCAGTGGGGCCGTAGGGGCCTGTGTGGTCCATGGGGACTAGGGGCTCGTCGGATGGCCCGATCGATCCAGGGGTCACGGATGGCATCGCGGATGTCCATCGCAGCCGCATGGTGCGGGCGCCGGTGAACGAAGTGTGTCGAGATCAGCCTCAGCTGGCTCGGATCGTGCGGGCGGACCACCCGGAGAGTGCGACCGCCGATGCGTTGGATCGTCCCTGTCCGGGTGGCGATTTGGTGGACCGCCCGGGGTGCGTGCTAATGTTTCGTCTCGTCCGGAGGGCATCCCGCCCGGAATGAAGCTCAGGTCTCATAGCTCAGCGGGAGAGCGTCCGCCTCACACGCGGAAGGTCGCTGGTTCGATCCCAGCTGGGACCACTTAATCGAGCGAGACCGGTGCGATGTAGCCCGGTCTTCTTTCATCTCTTGGTCGATCGGCATCGCCGAGCCCGGCCGCTGACCCAAGCATTCAAAATCCCCGCAAGCCGTTTTGCAGCACTGTGACTTGGGTCACAGTTTGATAGCGGTTGCCCTCGTGGGCATCAAAGACCTTTCCATGCGCTTTGCGAAGTCTTTACTATCAGTTCGACCTTCGCGTCACGGGTCGCCGCTCCACGAGCGGTCGAGGGGCTCTTTGCTCGCATTCGATGCCAGAACATGTTTGACCGATGAACCGGATCAACTCGATTCGGCGAAGGAGAAATATGTCCACCGACACCGATTCCGTACCGCTGACGTCGCCGCGGGTAGGCGTTTCCGCACGTCTGGCCAGTATCGGTCGCAATGACCTACCAGCCTCGATTGTGGTTTTCCTTGTTGCCCTTCCCCTTTCGCTCGGCGTCGCGGTCGCTTCCGGCGCCCCCGTCGCCGCGGGGCTGATCGCGGCCGCCGTCGGCGGCGTCGTCGCCGGACTGCTCGGCGGCTCCGCGGTCCAGGTGAGCGGGCCGACCGCTAGCCTCACTGTCGTCGTCGCCGAGAGCGTGCACCACTTCGGCTGGGCCGCAACTTGTTTCATCACCGCCGGTGCCGGAGTCCTGCAGATTCTGTTCGGGCTCAGCCGCGTCGCGCGCGCCGCACTGGCCATCGCCCCGGTCGTGGTGCACGGCATGCTCGCGGGCATCGGCGTGATCATCGCGCTGCAACAGGTGCACGTGCTGCTCGGCGGGAGTTCGCTGAGCTCGTCGTTCGCCAGTCTCGTCGCCCTGCCGAATCAGCTGAGGTCCGTGCACAAGGGCGACCTGTGCATCGGCCTCGTCGTCATCGTCATCCTGATCGTCTGGCGGTTCGTCCCGGGTCGGATCAGGGCGATTCCAGGACCGCTGGTGGCGGTAGTGGCCGCGACCGTGTTGTCACTGGTCATGCCCACCCACGTCGAACGCATCGTGCTGGACGGCTCGCTGCTGGACTCCCTCGGCCTGCCCACGGTGCCCTCCGGCAGTTGGACGGTCATCGTCCTGACCATGGTCACGATCGCTCTTATCGCCAGCGTGGAGAGCCTGCTGTCGGCGATCGCGGTGGACAAGGCGCGGCCGGGCACCCACACCGACTTCGATCGAGAACTGATCGGGCAGGGATCGGCCAACGTCGTCTCCGGCCTGCTCGGCGGCCTGCCGATCGCAGCAGTCATCGTGCGCAGCATCACCAACGCGCACGCGGGCGCGCGCAGCAGGGCGGCGACGGTGCTGCACGGAGTCTGGATCCTGCTGTTCGCGGTGGCACTGGCCGGGCTGGTGCGGCAGATCCCCACCGCGGCGCTGGCGGGACTGCTCATCCTGATCGGTTTGCAGCTGATCAAGCTGGCGCACATCCGGCTTGCCAGGCGCACCGGTGACCTGTATGTGTACGCGACGACTGTCTCGAGCGTCGTATTCCTGAACCTGTTGCAGGGCATGGTGATCGGGCTCGCGCTCGCGTTCGCGCTGCTGTTGTGGCGGGTGGTCCGTGCGACAATCATCGCGGAGCAGATCCCCGGCTCCCGGCGCTGGGTGGTCACCATCGACGGCACCTGCACCTTTCTCGCGCTGCCGAAGCTGACCGCGGAACTGGCCAAGGTACCCGCCGACGCCGACGTGACCGTGGAGATGACCGTCGACTTCCTCGACCACGCCTCCTACGAACTGATCACCGATTGGGCTCGACGACGCGAATCCGCCGGCGGCACGGTTGAATTCGCCGAGATCGGCAGCGCGCGGATGGCCACGGCCCTGGCCGGACCGCCCGAGCGCGGACACTCCAGGCAGGTTATCGACCAGGTGATCCGACCGTGGCGGCGCACCGGCAGCCGGGAAAATCTGATCGTCGCGGGCATCGCCGCCTATCACCGCGGCCACGCTCATCTCCTGCGCCCGCACCTGGACGGGCTGCGGCATCGGCCCGACGCCGACTCGTTCTTCCTCACCTGCGCGGACGCGCGCATCGTGCCCAACGTCATCACCAACAGCGGACCGGGTGATCTGTTCACCGTCCGCAATGTGGGCAACCTGGTCCCGACCCCGGGCGGAGACGTTTCGGTCGAGGCCGCGCTGATCTACGCGCTGGAGAAGCTGGACGTGCGCGCGGTGGTGGTCTGCGGCCACTCCGCATGTGGGGCGATGGACGCACTGCATCGTGAGGTGCAGGCGGGGCCCGGGCTCGGTGACTGGCTGGCGCACGCGCGGCCGAGTCTGGAACGCTACCGGCTCGGGCATCCGGTGGCCGATGCGGCGGCCCTCGCGGGGTTCGGTGAGGTGGACCAGCTGGGCATGGTGAATGTGGCGGTGCAGCTCGAGACACTGCACGCGCATCCGATCGTCCGCAGGGGCATCGAGGAACGGGGCGTCGCGGTGTCGGGGCTGTTCTTCGACATCGCCACGGCGCGGGTGATCGAGGTCACCGTCGACGGCATCGCAGAGTTCGGCGATGAAGACATCGCAGCGGAGCCTGCCTGACGGCGGGCAGGGCGGGAATGCGCCGGTCCGGCCCCACCGGCCCGGCACGACTGTGCGGCAGGCCACAGCGATAACAGCGGAGCCGAAAGTGGCGAATTACACACAATCCGCTAACTTCTCAGGCTTTGCTAAGTCTTTACCAATAGACTTGTTACGGTTTACATCTCGACCCATCGCTGTGTCGGGACTGCTTCACCGCGAGATGCCGGTTCGCGGTCTTGTGCCCTGCTGGACATGTTGATCGTCAACCGACTTCGGCGAACCTGCCGAGTCGGCGAAGGAGAGTCATGGCTATCGATCACGATTTAGCCCCGCCACTGTCGCCACCCACAGAAACCGGCTCCGGCCGCAGTTCCGAACCCCTGTCCGGCCGCCTCGCATCGATTCTTCGGCATGATGTGCCCTCGTCGATCGTGGTCTTCCTGGTCGCGTTGCCGTTGTCACTCGGCATCGCCGTCGCCTCCGGCGCTCCGGTCGCTGCAGGCCTGATCGCCGCCGTGATCGGCGGCATCGTCGCCGGACTGCTCGGCGGCTCGATCCTGCAGGTGAGCGGCCCCGCCGCCGGTCTCACCGTCGTCGTTGCCGAGACGATCAGTCAATTCGGCTGGAAAGCAACCGGTTTCATTGTCTGTGCGGCCGGTCTTCTGCAAATCGTGTTCGGGCTCAGCCGGATTGCCAGAGCGGCATTGGCGGTGGCGCCGGTTGTGGTGCACGCGATGCTCGCCGGTATCGGCATCACCATTGCGCTGCAACAGGTTCACGTGCTGCTCGGCGGTTCGTCGCACAGTTCGGCGTGGAAGAACATCACCGAGCTGCCCGGACAGTTGATGTCGCTGCATGGCGGTGGCACGTTCATCGGCGTGGTCGTGATCGCGATCATGGTCGGCTGGAAGTACCTGCCCGCCAAGGTCCGTGTGGTTCCCGGCCCACTGGTAGCGGTGCTCGCGGGCACCGTGCTGTCGCTGGTGTGGCAGACGGGCGCCGAGCGAATCGTCTTGAACGGGTCGCTGTTCGATGCGATCGGCCTGCCGCAGCTGCCCAGTGGAAACTGGTCGGCAGTGGTGGTCACCATCATCACCGTAGCGCTGATCGCGAGTGTGGAGAGCCTGCTGTCCGCGGTGGCGGTGGACAAGATGCACTCCGGCAAGCGCACCAACTTCGACCGCGAACTGATCGGCCAGGGGTCGGCGAACGTACTGTCGGGCCTGCTCGGCGGCCTGCCGGTCACCGGCGTCATCGTGCGCAGCGCCACCAACGTCCAGGCGGGCGCGCGGAGCCGGGCGTCGGCGGTGCTGCACGGCGTCTGGGTCCTGGTGTTCTCGGTGCTGCTGGCCTCCGTGGTGGAGCAGATTCCGAAGGCAGCGCTGGCCGGACTGCTCATTGTGATCGGCACCCAGTTGGTGAAGCTCGCACACGTCAGGATGGCCCAGCGGACAGGTGACCTGCTGGTGTACACCGTCACCGTGCTCAGCGTGGTGTTCCTGAACCTGCTCGAGGGCGTCCTGATCGGTCTAGGAGTGGCGTTCGGCCTGTTGCTGTGGCGGGTGGTCAAGGTATCCATCACCGCCGTGCAGATCCCTGCCTCGCAGCGCTGGCTGGTCTCCATCGACGGCTCGGCCACTTTCCTCGCGCTGCCGAAGCTGTCGACGCAGCTCGCCAAGGTGCCCGCGGACGCCGAAGTGACGGTCGAGATGACCGTCGACTTCCTCGACCACGCGGTCTTCGAGGCCATCGAGGAGTGGGCGCGTCAGCAGGCGAACAACGGCGGCAGCGTCGATTTCGTGGAGATCGGCGGCGCCAAGATGGCCAACGCGGCCGCGGGACCGCCCGCGCGCAGCTTCGCGCGTTCGGTCTGGGACGACATCCTCGGTCCGTGGCGCCGCGACGAGTCGCACGCGAACCCGGTCGCGGCGGGCGTCGCTGCCTACCACCGCCGCCACGCGCACGTGGTGCGACCACACCTGGACGTGCTGCGCGACAAACAGGACCCGGATTCGTTCTTCCTGACCTGCTCGGACTCGCGGGTCGTACCGAATGTCATCACCAACAGCGGTCCCGGTGACCTGTTCACCGTGCGCAACGTAGGCAACCTGGTGCCCGTCGAAGGTGATGCCTCGGTCGAGGCCGCGCTGGTCTTCGCGCTGGAGCAGCTCAACGTCCGCTCTGTGGTGGTGTGCGGGCACTCCTCGTGCGGAGCGATGGCGGCGCTGCATTCCGGGACCGAGGTCCCGGGCGTAGACGCATGGCTGGCGCACGCGAGGCCGAGCCTGGAGCGGTTCCGCCTCGGCCATCCGGTGGCGGCCGCTGCGCAGGCAGCCGGGTTCGGCGAGACGGACCAGCTCGGCATGGTGAACGTCGCGGTGCAGTTGGAGATGCTGCACCGGCATCCCGCGGTGCGCAAGGCGGTCGCCGAGCGTGGCGTCAGGGTGTCGGGGCTGTTCTTCGACATCGCCACCGCGCGCGTCATCGAGGTGACCGTGGACGGGCTGGCGCACATCGACGATGCTGGTCGCCGCGACACTCCGGAGCTCGTGTGATCGACGAGGATGGGCGAACCCGACCGGGCTGCACGGCTCGGGCGGGTTCGCCGTATCCAGGCACCGGGGTGCGGCATTCGGTGGGGGAGATTTCTCGTACCCTGGGGACGTGACCGCTGACCTGAAAACCAGCTCGACGGAGAAGCGGACCGGCTGGCGCGGCTTCCGAACCGGGCTCGCGCGCCGACCTACGCTGAACCTCGCTTACCGGATCGGGGTCGCGGTGGCCGGAGTCGCCGTGCTCGCCGTAGGCATCCTGGCAATTCCGTATCCCGGTCCCGGCTGGGCGATCGTGTTCGCCGGGCTCGGCATCCTCGCCACCGAATTCGCCTGGGCGCGCCGGATACTCGGCTGGCTGCGGAGCAAATACCAGCAGGGTATGGCGTGGTATTCGGCTCGGAGTCCGGTCGTGCGAGTATTCGCGGCGTTCGCCACCGCCGCGTTGGTCGTGGCGACATTGTGGGCACTGGGAACGTTCGGGATCGTGGGTAGCTGGATCGGAGTCGAATGGGAATGGTTGCGCAGCCCCCTGCAGTGGTGAACAACGTCCCGGGGCGAAGGCTCACCGAGCCCGAGTGGCTGGCCGCGCGGATCGCGGAGATGGGCCGCTCCTGGGGGACCGCATCGCCCAGGATCGCGGGCACGCTGTGGTGGTGCATGGTCGCCTCCGCGCTGGTGGAAGGGATCGCGCGGGCGTACGCGCATGGCGAGGGCGCGCCGGATACCGCGCTGGACCGGCTGGACTGCGAGGTGCGTCCGGACGGCGGGATCGAGCGGGTGCGCAGCCGCTCGGCCCACGAGCCGGTCGGCCGCGCCGCAGGGCTGGGCGAGACGCTGGCCGCCGTGATCGCGCCAATCGCCGAGGTGTCCGGCGCGGGTGCGCCGTCGCTGTGGGCGATTGCCGCCGACGCGATCGGCAACCGCTCGCTGGACGCTGGTTCGCCCGCCGCGGGCGCGCGGCTGGCTGCCGAGATCGGCGGCAAACTGCCGGCGCCGCGATTCGTCGAGATCGGCGGACGCACCTTCGTGCGGCGCATCTCCTGCTGTCTGGTGTTCGAGGTCCCGGGCTGCGAAATGTGCACCAGTTGCCCGAAACGACCCTCCGCCGAGCGCGCGGCGCTGCTGGCCGCCCTCGCGGCCGAAAGCTGAGGTGTGCTGCCGCCCCGCAGCTGGTACGGCCTGAAGACCCGGAGAGGTTGGGGTGAACCAAACGCCGGGCCTGAACGCTGATCCCACGTCATCCGACTAGTGCGGCTTGAAGACCCGGAGAGGCGGGACAGTAGCATTGTCGCGCCGGAGCCAACACGCGTTCGGCCCCCACCCAGCGGGGACCAGCCCACGCCAGAACGCCAAGGAGAGCGCAGCCGTGACCACCTCAGCCCCCATCAGCCCAGTCGCCCTCGTCCGGGTGCCGGCCGGGACGACGGCGGGCGCCGCGGTGCGTGCGGCGGGACTACCCACCAAAGGCCCGGAGACCGTCGTCGTCGTCCGCGTGGACGGTGAGCTGAAGGACCTGTCCTGGACTCCCGACGCCGACGTCGACGTGCAGCCGGTCGCGGCGAACACCGACGACGGCCGCAACGTCATCCGGCACTCCACCGCGCATGTTTTGGCCCAGGCTGTGCAGCAGGAGTTCCCCGACGCCAGGCTGGGCATCGGTCCCTACATCAAGGATGGCTTCTACTACGACTTCCAGGTTCAGCGGCCGTTCACCCCGGAGGATCTGGCCAAGCTGGAATCCCGGATGAAGAAGATCGTCAAAGGCGCGCAGCGGTTCTCGCGCCGGGTGGTCGAGGTCGAGGACGCCAGGGCGGAACTGGCGAAGGAGCCGTTCAAACTGGAACTGATCAGTGACAAGTCGGGCATCGACGACCCGGAGGTCATGGAGGTCGGCGGCAAAGAACTGACCATCTACGACAACCTGGACCCGCGAACCGGTGAGAAGGTCTGGGGCGACCTGTGCCGCGGACCGCACATCCCGACCACCAAATTCATCCCGGCGTTCAAGTTGACCCGCAGCTCGGCCGCGTACTGGCGCGGTGACCAGAGCCGCGAAGACCTGCAGCGCGTCTACGGCACCGCGTGGGAGTCCCAAGAGGCGCTCGACGAGCACATGCACCTGCTGGCCGAGGCCGAGCGCCGCGACCACCGCAAGCTCGGCCTGGAACTGGACTTGTTCAGCTTCCCCGACGAGCTCGGCTCCGGCCTTCCGGTGTTCCACCCCAAGGGCGGTATCATCCGCAAGGAGCTCGAGGACTACTCGCGCCAGCGCCATGTGTCCGCGGGCTACGAATTCGTCAACACGCCGCACATCACCAAGGGCCACCTGTTCGAGGTCTCCAAACACCTGGACTGGTATGCCGACGGCATGTTCCCGCCTATGCACCTGGACGCTGAGCTCAACGCCGACGGCACCGTCCGCAAGCCGGGCCAGGACTACTACGTCAAGCCGATGAACTGTCCGATGCACAACCTGATCTTCCGGTCCCGCGGACGGTCGTACCGGGAACTGCCGCTGCGGCTGTTCGAATTCGGCTCCGTCTACCGCTACGAGAAGTCCGGCGTGATTCACGGCCTGACGCGGGTACGCGGCATGACCCAGGACGACTCGCACATCTACTGCACCCAGGAACAGGTGACCGAGGAGCTCACCAGCATCCTCCAGTTCGTGCTGAACCTGCTGAAGGATTACGGCCTGGACGACTTCTACCTCGAGCTGTCCACCAAGGACCCGAAGAAGTACGTCGGCTCGGACGAGGTCTGGGAGGAGGCCACCGCGACCTTGGCCCGGGTCGCCGATGCGTCCGGCTTGCAGCTGGTGCCGGATCCGGGCGGGGCCGCCTTCTACGGTCCGAAGATCTCGGTGCAGGCCAAGGATGCGCTGGGCCGCAACTGGCAGATGTCGACCATTCAGCTCGACTTCTTCGAGCCGGAACTGTTCGAGCTGGAGTACACCGCCTCCGATGGCACCAAGAAGCGGCCGGTGATGATCCACCGGGCTCTGTTCGGCTCGATCGAGCGCTTCTTCGGCGTGCTCACCGAGCACTACGCGGGTGCCTTCCCCGCATGGCTCTCGCCGGTGCAGGTCGCCGGCATCCCGGTGGCGGAAACCTTTGTAGCGCACCTGGATCGGGTGATCGACCGATTGCGGGACGAAGGTATCCGCGCGCAGGTGGATCGCAGCGACGACCGGATGCAGAAGAAGATCTTCAACAACACCGCGCAGAAGGTGCCGTTCATGCTGCTCGCCGGTGAGCGCGATGTGAACGCGGACGCCGTGAGCTTTCGGTTCCGCGACGGCACCCAGGTCAACGGTGTGCCGGTGGATGACGCGGTGGCCACCATCGTCGCGTGGATCGCCCACCGGGAGAACGCGTCGCCTACGGCCGAGGGTTTCGAGATTCGATCAGCGGAGAAGGCTCGGGCATGACCGAGCGCACGGTGCCGGACGGGCTCGCGGATCTGGGCGAGACCGCGGCGTCGGACGAACAGAAGAGCATCGTGGACACGGGCGCCGGGGAACCGGATCGGCTGCTGCGGTTGTGGACGCCGTATCGGATGTCCTACATCGCGGAGGCGGCCACGCCGGGTGCCAAGGACTCGACGGGCCACCCCTTCACAGACATCCCGAAGATGTCCGACGAAGACGGATTGGTCATCGCCCGCGGCGAGCTGGTGTACGCGGTGCTCAACCTGTACCCGTACAACCCAGGGCACATGATGGTGGTGCCCTACCGCAAGGTGGCCAACCTGGAGGACCTCACCGAGGCCGAGAGCGCCGAGCTGATGGCGTTCACCCAGCAGGCCATCCGGGTGATGAAGAAGGTGTCCCGGCCGCACGGCTTCAACGTCGGGCTGAATCTCGGTGGGGTGGCGGGCGGCTCGCTGGCCGACCACCTGCACCAGCACATCGTGCCCCGCTGGGGTGGTGACGCGAATTTCATCACCGTCATCGGCGGGGCGAAGGTGATGCCGCAACTCTTGCGTGAGACCAGGGCGCTGCTCTCGGCGGCCTGGAAGGAGGCGTAGATGAGCGGGGCGGGTCGACTGTGCTGAGCTTCTTCGGCCGCGAAACCTTCGCCAAGGCGACGGCGCCGCTGGGCAGGGCATTGGTCAGCACGGGACTCACTCCCGATGCGGTGACGCTGATCGGCACGACCGCCTCGATCGCCGCCGCGGTCACGTTGTTCCCGACCGGACACCTTTTTTGGGGAACCCTCGTCATCTGGCTGTTCGTCATGTTCGACATGCTCGACGGCGCGATGGCCAGGGCGCGCGGCGGAGGAACGAAATACGGTGCGGTACTCGACGCAACCTGTGACCGCGTGGCCGACGGCGCGATCTTCGCCGGCCTGGCCTGGTGGGCGGTCTTCCATGAGCAGCACAGGCAGCTGTTCTTCGCGACGCTCGTCGTCCTGGTGACCTCACAGGTGATCTCATACGCCAAAGCCCGCGCTGAGGCCAGCGGGCTGTCCGCGGACGGCGGCATCATCGAACGCCCGGACCGGCTGATCATCGTGCTGGTCGGCGCGGGATTCACCGGCATCGGCGGCTACTGGGGCATCGACTGGCTCACCTACGCCGTCCACCTGGCGATGTGGATTCTCGCGGTGCTCAGTATCGTCACCGTCTTCCAGCGGGTGCTCGCCGTGCGCAATTCGCCGGGGGCGCGCGATGTGATCCCCTCCGGGCAGCCGCGGAATCCGAGCACGGGAGCCGCCGGTGCCCCGGGGCTCCCGTCGTGACAACACCCTGTGCCGAGCGCCGATACGTCGACGAAGGCAGCGGGACATCTGCGGTGGCGGGCTGGGGACGAGAAGTGGGGGAGATCGAATGAGCATCGGGGAGCGGCTCGGTGCCGCCGGATACGTGGCGGGCTGGCGGCTGGTGCGTGCGCTGCCGGAGCAGACGGCCCGGCGGCTGTTCGACTTGGGTGGTGACCGGGTCGCCCGGCGCGCCAACCGAGAATTCCACGCAGGCGGACCACCGAATCAATTGCGACGGAACCTGGCCCGTGTGCTGGGGGTGCTGCCTGCCGACGTGCCGGACGAGCTGATCAGCGCGAGCATGCGGTCGTATGCCCGGTACTGGCGTGAGGCGTTCCGGCTACCCGCCATGGACCACAAGGCGATCGACTATTGGGTCGACGGGCTGCCATTCCTCGATGCCGCGCTGGATGAGGGCCGCGGCGTGGTCTTGGTGCTTCCGCACTCCGGCAATTGGGACATTGCCGGTGTCTGGTTGGTGCAGCACTATGGCAATCCGACCACTGTCGCCGAACGGCTGAAGCCGGAATCGCTGTTCGAGCGGTTCGTCGCCTATCGAGAGAGCCTCGGCTTCGAAGTGTTCCCACTGACCGGCGGCGAGCAACCGCCGTTCCGGCAGCTGGCGGCGCGCCTGCGGGAAAACAAGATCGTGTGTCTGATGGGCGAACGCGACCTCACCGGCAGGGGGGTCCCCGTCTGGTTCTTCGGCGAGCGCACCTGGATGCCCGGGGGCGCGGCGAAACTGGCCATCGAGACCGGCGCCGCTCTGCTGCCGGTGCACGCGTGGTTCGATGTCGATGCCGAAGGGCGCGAGAGCTGGGGCCTGAAAGTCGAAGGACCGCTGGATGTTTCCGGTGGTGTGGCGGCGGCTACCCAGGCATTGGCGGACCGTTTCGCCGCGAATATCGCCGGACACCCTGCCGACTGGCACATGCTGCAACCGCTGTGGGAAAGCGACCTGTCCCCGGAGCGGCGCGCCGGAATCGCAGCCGCGCAGGCGAGCATCCGGGTCGAACAGGGAGACGAATTGCCATGAAGATCGGCATGGTCTGCCCCTATTCGTTCGACGTCCCCGGCGGAGTGCAGGCGCATGTCGTCGAGCTGGCGCGGGTGTTCATCGAACGCGGGCACAAGGTCAGCGTGCTCGCGCCCGCGGCGGACGACACGCCGCTGCCGGAGTTCGTTGTGTCGGCGGGACGCGCGGTCGCGATCCCGTACAACGGCTCGGTTGCGCGATTGTCCTTCGGCCCCATGGCCTATACCAGGATTCGCCGTTGGATCGATGGGAACGACTTCGACGTGCTGCACATCCACGAGCCCAACGCGCCGAGCCTGTCCATGCTCGCGCTGAAGATCGCCGAGGGTCCGATCGTCGCCACCTTCCACACCTCGACGACGAAATCATTGGTGCTGAGCACATTTCAGGGTGTGCTGCGGCCCTATCACGAGAAGATCTCCGGCCGCATCGCCGTCTCCGAGCTGGCACGACGCTGGCAGGTGGAGGCGTTGGGGTCGGACGCGGTGGAGATCCCCAATGGCGTCGACGTCCCCGCGTTCGCCAGGGCGCCGATGCTGCCCGGCTATCCGCGTGCGGGCGGGACCGTGCTGTTCCTCGGCCGCTACGACGAGCCGCGCAAGGGCATGGAGGTCTTGCTCGGGGCGCTGCCCGACCTGGCGCGCAGGCATCCGGAGGTGGAGATCCTCATCGTCGGGCGCGGTGACGAGGACCGGCTGCGCCGTGAAGCGGGGCCGCTCGCCGGGCACCTGCACTTCCTCGGCCAGGTGTCCGACGAGGAGAAGGCCTCGGCGATGCGCAGCGCCGACGTCTACGTCGCGCCAAATCTAGGCGGGGAGAGCTTCGGCATCATCCTGATCGAGGCGATGGCCGCCGGAACGGCCGTCGTGGCCAGCGAACTGGATGCCTTCCGGCGGGTACTGCGCGACGGGGCGGCGGGCGTGCTCGTCCCGGTGGGCGATTCGGCCGCCTTGGCCGCCGCGCTGCACGCCGTGCTCACCGACGAGGTGCGCAGGGAGGCGCTGGTGCACACCGCGACGCAGGTGGTGGGTGAGTATGACTGGCCAGTGGTGGCCGAACAGATCCTGCGGGTGTACGAAACGGTGACCATCGGCGACACCCGGGTGCGCGCCGCCGGATGATCACCTTCTCCGCGACGACGGTCCTCGTCCTCGCTCTCATCGCTGCGGTGGTCATCGCGATCGGTCTCTGGGCGTACTCGACCGCCAACCGGCTCGACCGGCTGCACGTGCGCTCCGACCAGTCCTGGCAGGCGCTCGACGCGGCGTTGGCACGGCGGGCGGTGGTGGCCAGGTCGGTCGCCTTGGCCATCGCGGGCCCGTCCGATCCGACGCGGTCCGAGCAGGCCAGACACCTGTCCGCGCTGGCGGGCCGGGCCGAGCGGGCCGGGCCAGGCGATCGGGAGACCGTCGAGAACCAGCTGTCCTCGGCGTTGTCGGCGGTCGACATCGGAAGCCTGCGCCCGCAACTGGTCGCCGAGCTGGCCGACGCCGAAGCGCGCGTGCTCATCGCGCGCCGCTTCCACAACGACGCGGTGCGTGACACGCTCGCGCTGCGTACCCGGCGCCCGGTGCGCATCCTGCACCTCGGCGGCACCGCGCCGCTGCCGTCCTACTTCGAGATCACCGAGCGTGCCACGCCCGCCGCATCCACCGGACTCGCCGTGGACACCATCCGTACCACCGCGCGCGTCGTGCTGTTCGACGAGAACGACCGGACCCTGCTGATGCGCGGCAACGACCCCAAGACGCCGGAGGCGTCGTTCTGGTTCACCGTCGGCGGCGGGGTGGAGCCGGGGGAGAGCCTGCGCGCCGCCGCCGTGCGCGAGCTCTACGAGGAGACCGGGCACCGGGCGGACCCGGACAGCTTGCGCGGACCGATCTGGCGTCGGGTCGCGGTGTTCCCCTTCAACGGCGATCTGATCCGCTCCGAAGAGTTGTTCTTCGCCCTGCGCGTGCGCCGTTTCGAACCGCATGCGGCGAACCAGACCACGATCGAACGTCGCTCCATCACCGGCCATAAATGGTGCACCGTCGAGGACATCGTCGCGCTGGACCGTTCCTGCGAAACCGTCTACCCGTATCACTTGGACGAACTACTCGCCGAGGCCGCCGAGGCAGCCTCCGGATCCGCCGATCCTGAGGTCCGCTCCATCCGCTGACCGGCTCGTGCGGACGTGTGATGTGTTTCACGGTCGTGATAGCGTCGCGGTGAATCATGTGCCCGGAGGGTAGTGCTGTCAGGGACGCCCTCGAATTCGGCGTCGTGGTCCCGATGAAGGTGGGGCCGATCTCGCTCGGTGTGGAGGTAGTTGGTTTCATGTCGTACCTGTTGTTCGATTTCCTGTTACCCCTTGTGGGGCCCGCCGCCGCGGAGTACTGGGCGCAGTTGCTGGTGGTCGGCCCGCTCTGACGCGGTACCCGGCAGGGCCCGGGCAGACCAGTGGATCGCCGGGACGGCACGGATGCCGCGCCTTCCCGGTGTACGCCGCGATATCCGAGATTGCACCAGGCCAGTGCACGCCAACTGGCTATCAGGTGGCCTTTTCCGGACGCCTAGAATCGTGTCGTTCGAATCCGAGCGACCCGATTGGCGCACATGACTCAGGAGTTTGCCGTGACCACGCCCGAGACCACCCAGACCGTCGGTACCGCCCGCGTGAAGCGCGGCATGGCCGAGATGCTCAAGGGCGGGGTGATCATGGATGTCGTCACCGCCGACCAGGCCAAGATCGCCGAGGACGCGGGGGCGGTCGCGGTGATGGCGCTGGAGCGCGTCCCCGCCGACATCCGCGCGCAGGGCGGCGTGTCCCGGATGAGCGACCCGGACATGATCGAGGGCATCATCTCCGCCGTCTCCATACCGGTGATGGCGAAGGCCCGCATCGGCCACTTCGTGGAGGCACAGATCCTGCAGAGCCTCGGCGTCGACTACATCGACGAGTCCGAGGTGCTCACACCGGCCGACTACGCCAACCACATCGACAAGTGGAACTTCACCGTGCCGTTCGTCTGCGGCGCCACCAACCTGGGTGAGGCGCTGCGCCGAATTACCGAGGGCGCGGCCATGATTCGCTCCAAGGGCGAGGCAGGTACCGGTGACGTGTCCAACGCCACTACGCACATGCGCAAGATCCGTCAGGAGATCCGCAAGCTGTCGTCGCTGCCGGAGGACGAACTGTTCGTCGCTGCCAAGGAGCTGCAGGCCCCCTACGAGCTGGTCCGCGAGATCGCTGAGACCGGCAAGCTCCCCGTCGTGCTGTTCACCGCGGGCGGCATCGCCACCCCGGCCGATGCCGCGATGATGATGCAGCTCGGCGCCGAGGGCGTGTTCGTCGGCTCCGGCATCTTCAAGTCCGGCAACCCGGCGCAGCGTGCCGCCGCGATCGTCAAGGCCACCACCTTCTACGACGACCCCGACGTGCTGGCCAAGGTGTCGCGCGGCCTCGGCGAGGCCATGGTCGGCATCAACGTCGAGGAGATCGCGCAGCCGCACCGGTTGGCCGAGCGCGGCTGGTGAGCACCGGCCGGTAGCGTCTGCCGTGTGGAGTTGCGGCAGTTGCGATACTTCGTGGTCTTGGCGGAGGAATTGCACTTCCGCCGGGCAGCGGAGCGGTTGTTCATCTCGACGCCAACCCTCAGCCAGCAGATCAAGGTGCTGGAACGTGAGCTGGGCGGTCCACTGCTGCTCCGGGAGCCCCGGGTCGAGCTGACCGCCGCCGGTGCGGTGCTGCTGCGCACCGGCAAGGACGTGCTGCGCGCGATGGACGAGGCGATCCGGGAGACAAGGCGCGTGTCCGCCGCCGGTGCGTCGGTGCTCCGGCTCGGCCTGCTGAACGGTGTTCCACCGTGGCTGCCGATACGCATCGAAAAGCTGCTCGCCGCCCACCTGCCCGGCACACGTATGGTGCTCACCGGGGGGACCACAGCTGATCAGATTCGCCTGCTCGACGACGACGAAATCGATATAGCGCTGGTCCGCGCGCCGGTGGACCTGCCAGAGCGCTTCGCGCAGCGTCCGGTCGCGCGCGAGGAACTCGGCGTCCTGATGTCGGCGCGACATCCGCTCGCGGGCACCGAGCTGCTCGACCCGGCCGACCTCGCCGGCCAGGAGCTGATCTTGTTCGCACGCGAATCGGCTGTGGGCCTGCATGATTCGTTGCTGCGCACGCTCGCCGGCCAGGGTGCCCGGGTTCGGCTCAGCGACAGCGCTATGGGGCACGCGCAGATGCTCGTGGTGCTGCCGTCGCGGCCCGACATGATCGGGCTCAGCTCTGCGCGCGCGGCCGACGTGCCCGGCCTGGCCTGGCGGCCGCTGCGCGGCGCACCGCTCGTGGTGACCTACGCGGCCGCCTGGCGTACGGCCGTTCGCCATCCCGCGGTCGCGGCACTGGTCGCCGCGTTGACGGGCGAACCGTTGGCGGAGTAGGAGCTCGAGGGGCGGCGTTACGTGGATTCAACACTCACGACGCCTAGAATGTTGTCTCAGAGTTCCCACAATCGCGCTCAGTAGCTTCGCAATTCGATGGCCCATACGGGCCATGTCGTGCCCTCTCACCGTCGGGATAGATCCGAACGCAAAGGACGAACAGTTGAAGCTTCGCATGACCGGACGCCTCGCCGTCGCAGGCTTGGCCACCGCGGCCGCCCTGAGCCTGGCGGCCTGTGGCAGCGACGACAAGAGCGACTCGCCCAAGCCGGCCCGCACCACGACCAGCGCCTCGGCGACCGCGAACGCGCCTGCCCCGCCCACTGCCGACGAGCTGAACGCTCTGCTGCAGCGTGCCCTCGATCCGGCGGTGCCGAACGAGGACAAGCTGGACCTCGTGGAGGGTATCGAGGCCGACCCCGGCCTACCGAACCGCCTGGCCGACGCGTACAAGCAGGCCAACGCCTCGGCCGTGGTCACGGGCGTCACCGCCTTCGGTGACAGCGTCACCGCGCAGGCCAAGTTCACGATCAACGGTCAGGAGAACCAGGTCGATGTCCCCTTCGTCCTGGAGGGCGGCAAGTGGAAGGTCCAGAAAGCCTGGGCCTGTCAGGCACTGAGCAACCTCAACCAGCAGTCCCCGGCCTGCGCCGCCTGACCGATATCTCCGGTTGCCGCCGATCGGCGGCAACCGATCCAGGCCCGGTCGCCGCGCGATGCGGCGGCCGGGCTGCCCAATGTGCGCAACCTGCGGTGTTAGTTCACGACTAACGCGAGTTCGGCAGTGCGACATAGACACTCGGCCGCTTCGATGGTCGGCTGGAGGCATGACAGTAAGCACGACAACGCTGGAACGCGTCCTCATTGTGGGTGGCAGTTCCGGCATGGGACTCGCCTTGGCCGCCGCGCTCGTCGCCGACGGTGCGGAGGTCACCATCGCTGGCCGCTCGGCCGAACGGCTCGCCACCGCCGAGCAGGCCCTTGCTGATAGGCCGGGCACGGTGCACACCGCCGTCGCCGACATCACCCGCGAAGCCGACCTCGACCGTCTGTTCGCCGACGTCGGACCGGTCGATCACGTCGTTGCCACCGCCGCCGACGTCACCGGCGCCTACCAGCCGGTGGCCGCCTTCGACGCCGACCAGGCCAGCAGCCTGATTTCCACCAAGTTGATCGGCCCCACCCTGCTGGCAAAACATGCGCGGTTCGTCTCCGGCGGCTCGCTCACCTTCACCTCCGGTATCGCCGCCTACCGCCCAGCTTCTGGCGGCGCGATGATCGCCGCCGTCAACGGCGCCCTCGCTTCGCTCGGCTACGCCTTGGCGATCGAGCTCGGCCCTGTCCGTGTCAACGTGATCTCCCCGGGCTGGGTCGACACCCCGATCTGGGACATCATCGCCGGCCCCGCGAAAACCGAACGCCACCGGCAGCTCGCCGCGCGCTTGCCGCTCGGCCGCATCGGCCGACCCGACGACATCGCCCACGCCATGCTCGCCGTCATGCGCAACCCGTTCATCACCGGCACCGTGCTGCACGTCGACGGCGGCCACCGCCTGGTCTGACCGGCCTGCCCGCTGTTCGTCGGTTGACCGCAGTGTGTCTGGGCGCGGGCGACGTGCGCTGTCAGGTGGTGGCAGAAGGCAGTGAGGGTGGAGACGGAGATAGTTGGTCCGGGCGTCGACGTCGGTCCAGGAATGGCTGGTACGAGGCGAGTCTCGAAACCCGGGGAAGTCGGTAGCCTTGCGCGAGGAGTCCTATCCCACACTGTCCTCATCAACCCGTAGCGCAGGGCGGTCGGAATGATCCCATCGAACGAAAAATGTTGGTGTGTAAGGATTCTCGCGGTCATGCCGCAGCAGTGCGGGAATTGTCCATTCCGCTTCGGGTGGGGTTCCGCGCCGGAGGGCTGCCTCGGACATGTCAAGTCGGACGGTCAGGTCCGCGTCGAGGTGGCGGCCGGAGAGCATCGGGCCCGCGATGACGATTGTGGTCTCGGGCGGCGCCGTGCGGATCGTCGTGCGCGCCGAGCGGTCGGAGGCTTCGTCCCAGAGAGCCGGAAGCCATCGGCCGTGGTCGCGCAGCGCATCGACCACTTCGCGGCGCAGCGCCGCGAAGTCGAACCACGCTGTGCGATAAGATATCTCGTCGGTACGGCCGAACTCCATGCGCAGTGCGGCGGGTCGTACGTAGTCGTGCACCGAGACCACGGCGGCTGATCGGCCGGTGTCGCGCAGGGCCGCGGCGACCCGGTCGGCGAACGCGACAGGCTCGGCTGCGTCCGCGCCATCGATGGCGATCACCGTGTAGGTGTGTGTGGTCAGGATGTGGCGGATCACCCGGTCGACGAGTCCATGGCGGGTGGTCGGCAGAAAACGCGGCACCTGTCCATCTCAGCAAACGCGGGGTCGCCGCCGACATGGCGGTCACCGTGCAGTGGCACGGGCCCGTGCCGGGGCCGCCGACGGCCGAGGGACGGCGCGGCGGTCCGTCGGGATAACCTTCAGCGCATGGCGACAATCGAAGAGGCGCTGGAGATAGAGCGGCTCGAGCGGGACATCTTCCGTGGCGCGTCCACCAAGACCCAGCTCGCACGCACGTTCGGCGGACAGGTTGCCGGCCAGGCACTGGTGTCGGCGGTCCGGACGGTGGAGCCCCGGTTCCAGGTACATTCGCTGCACGGGTACTTCCTGCGGCCGGGCAACCCGCAGGAGCCAACGGTCTATCAGGTCGAACGGATCCGCGACGGCCGCTCATTCTGCACCCGGCGGGTGACCGGCATCCAGGACGGTGCCGCGATCTTCACCATGTCGGCCTCGTTCCACGTCGGCGATCAGGGTCCCGAGCATCAGGACGTGATGCCCGAGGTACAGGCGCCCGAAGAGTTGCCCGATGCCAGCACCTCGATGAGTCCCGAGCTTCTGTGGGCGATGCGCGAGTGGGAACACTGGGACATCCGTATGGTGCCGCAGGAGAACGTGTCTCGCCGCGACGGTGTGGTCTCCCCGCAGCAGGTGTGGTTCCGCTACCGGCACCCACTGCCCGACGACCCGCTGTTCCACGTCTGCACCCTCGCGTACATGAGCGATATGACGCTGCTCGGCTCCTCTAAGGTCATCCACCCCCACGAGCCGACCCAGACCGCGTCGCTCGACCACGCCATGTGGTTCCTTCGTCCATTCCGCGCCGACGACTGGCTGCTCTACGATCAGGCCTCTCCCTCGGCGGGTTTCGGCCGTGCCCTGACCGGCGGCAAGATCTTCACCCGCGAGGGACGGCTGGTCGCCGCCGTGGTCCAGGAAGGACTCATTCGGACGCTGCGGGAGAGCTGACCGGCGTCCGCCGTTCTCACGGGCGGTGACGGAAACCCCGGGCGGCGACCGTGAGCGGGCCCACAACGGCGCGGCTCGTAAGCTTTCCGGCGTGAACGCTTCCTCGGTCGCCGCATCCGCCGCCGACGCCGGACGGGCGCAGTCCCGTCCCACCATCGGTGTGCTCGCGCTGCAGGGCGACGTCCGGGAGCACGTCGCGGCGCTCACGCACTGCGGTGCCGAACCGGTGCTGGTCCGTCGCGAATCCGAACTCGCCGCCGTGGACGCGCTGGTGCTGCCCGGCGGTGAGTCGACCGCGATCAGCAAGCTCCTGGAGGCATTCGAACTGCTGGAGCCGCTGCGCGCGCGGTTGCGCGATGGGATGCCCGCCTTCGGGTCGTGCGCGGGCATGATCCTGCTCGCCTCCGAGGTGCTCGACACCCGCCCGGACGCCAAGCACCTGTCCGGGATAGATATGACGGTGCGGCGCAACGCGTTCGGCCGCCAGGTCGATTCCTTCGAGACCGATTTGCGGTTCGCGGGACTGGAGGGCGGCCCGGTGCGGGCGGTGTTCATCCGGGCGCCGTGGGTCGAGCGCGTGGGTGAGGGCGTCGACGTGCTGGCTACTGTGCCGGACGGTCCGGCAGCCGGGCGGATCGTGGCGGTACGGCAAGGCAACGTCCTCGCGACGTCGTTCCATCCCGAGGTGACGGGCGATCTGCGGGTACACCGGATGTTCGTCGAGCTGGTCCGGGCGGCTTAGCCGGGGCTGGGCCGTCGTGGACGCCCGAGTAAGCTGGGGGAGTTGTCCGCCCGGCTGTGCCGGTACCGGACACACGACCAGAAGTGCCACCGACCTGAAGGAAGTAGGGGAATGAGCGGCCACTCCAAATGGGCCACCACCAAGCACAAAAAGGCTGCGATCGACGCGAAGCGCGGCAAGCTGTTCGCGAAGTTGATCAAGAACATCGAGGTGGCGGCCCGGACCGGTGGCGGTGACCCGGATGGCAATCCGACGCTGTACGACGCCATCCAGAAGGCGAAGAAGGCGTCGGTCCCCAATGACAACATCGAGCGCGCCCGCAAGCGCGGCGGCGGCGAAGAGGCGGGCGGCGCCGACTGGCAGACGATCATGTACGAGGGTTACGGCCCCAACGGTGTCGCCGTGCTGATCGAGTGCCTTACCGACAATCGCAACCGTGCCGCGGGAGAGGTGCGTGTCGCCATGACGCGCAACGGCGGCAACATGGCCGACCCGGGCTCGGTGTCCTACCTGTTTCACCGCAAGGGCATCGTCACTCTGGAGAAGAACGGCCTGTCCGAGGACGACGTGCTGATGGCGGTGCTCGACGCGGGCGCAGAGGAAGTCAACGACCTCGATGAGTCCTTCGAAATCATCAGCGAGCCCGGTGATTTGATCGCCGTGCGCACCGCCCTGCAGAGCGCGGGCATCGACTACGACTCTGCCGAGTCCGGCTTTCAGCCGTCGGTGTCCGTAGCGGTCGACGCCGATGGCGCCCGCAAGGTGATCAAGCTGGTCGACGCGCTCGAGGACAGTGACGACGTGCAGAACGTCTACACCAACGTCGATATTTCGGACGAGGTGCTCGCCCAGCTGGACGACTAGTCGGACAGCTGCTCGTAATACTGCTGCATCGCGGGGTAGTACTCGCCGAAATCGGGGCGGTCCGTGCCGGAACGGGCCGCTTCGAGCATGTCCAGGTAGTACTCCCAGCCGGGGCCGACCTGGGGGAGCTGGGCGATTTCGGTGTCGGTGGGCAGGTGGTGGCTGAACCGTAGTTCTGTGATGTCCGCGACCTCGGCCAGTACCACCTCCAGCCGCCACGCGCCCGCGTCGTCGATCGCCGACATCGCCAGCCGGTGCGGCGGTTCGCACGCGTCGATGTGCAGCTCCATCCACGGTTGGTCGTCTTCGAAAGCCATCTGCACCTTGATCGTTCGCCCGGGTCCCGGCTCGCCCACCCATGGGCCGAACCAGCGTGCGGTGCGGTCGGATTCGGTCACGCTGGCCCACACGTCCCCGATCGGGGCGCGGTAGGTGCGGATCAGCACCAGGTCCTTTCCGGCCTCCGCGGGAAACAGTCGCCCGGTGGGTCGCTTCGTCATGCCGTGTTCTCCCTTGTCGCGTCCTGGTCGCCGGAGCGGCGCTCGCGCCTGGTCCGGTAGACCTCGGTCTCGAGTGCGTCGAGGTGGTGAGCCCAGGCGGCGGGCCGGTGGAATCGGTCGAGCCACTCGGTGAGGGCGGTCAACGGCCCGGTGTCGAGCACATAGAACCGCTGCCTACCGACGAGTTCGTCCCGGACCAGCCCGCTTTCGCGCAGCACACGCAGGTGCCTGCTGACGGCGGGCCTGCTGATCGCGAAATGCTCCGCGACCGCGCCTGCGGTGAGCCGGGTTCCGTGCAGCATCTCCATGATCTCCCGCCGAACCGGATCGGCGATCGCGCCTGCCACCTCGTCCACGACAAAAGCGTAACCATGTGGTTACGCTTTTGTCCATGGTGGTCGTGAGACAGCTCGGGCGAAGTTTCGCGACCGGTCGGTGATTACCGCCGGTGCGGAAAGGGAGGGTGCGTCACTCCGCGATCTTGGTGCGATCGCACCACTCGTAGACCGGCAGTCGCCCTTCGGGCGTGTCCTGCTCTCGCTGGGTGACCTTGAAGTGTTCGTATCCGCCCCGGAACGGGACTTTCAGCTCGATCCCCGGCGGAGTGATCGGGA
Organism: Nocardia sp. NBC_00881; assembly: GCF_045207455.1. NCBI lineage: Bacteria > Bacillati > Actinomycetota > Actinomycetes > Mycobacteriales > Nocardiaceae > Nocardia > Nocardia sp. NBC_00881. Next base: position 3,108,171 of record NZ_CP108798.1, on the reverse strand, counting down.
CGATGCGTGCGGGCAAGTCTTGCGGCCCGCCCTCGAGGACAGCCTTCACAACATTGCTCATCCTCGGATGGTAGAAGCGCTACTGCTCGGATCGTGGGAAATTCAGGGGACGGTGAGTACCAATTTGCCCACAGTGCGGCCGGTGTCGCCCAAAGCATGCGCTTTCGCCGCCTCCGAGAAAGAAAAAGTTCCGGAGATCGTCGGGCGCAGGGCGCCGGAATCGACGAGCTCGGCGAGCGCGCGCATCCCCGCGTGATCGTCTTCGACCAGCATTCGGACCGCGCGCACGCCGAGCGCGTTCGCCTCGGCCGCGATATCGACGGTCCCGAAGGCGCGCAGCGTCACCAGCAGCCCGCCCGGACGCAAGGTGCGCAGCGAACGGATGCTGTTCTCGTCGTCGACCGAGTCCAACACCACGTCGACATCATGGACGACCTCGGCGACCTCGGTGCCGCGGTAGTCGATCACCTCGTCGGCGCCGATCCCGCGCAGGAAATCGTGATTGGGCGCGCTGGCCGTGCCGATGACGTACGCGCCCCGCGCCTTGGCGATCTGCACGGCGAAGTGGCCGACGCCACCGGCCGCCGCGTGGATCAGCACCCGCTGCCGGGCGCTCAGCTCGGCGGTGTCTACCAGTGCTTGCCACGCGGTGAGCCCGGCCAGCGGAATCGCGGCGGCCTGCACGTGGTCCAGGCCGGCCGGTTTGTGGGCGAAGGCGCGGGCGGGGCCGGCGGCGTACTCGGCGAAGGCGCCGTGGCCATTCGGGTAGGGAAGCATGCCGAAGACCTCGTCGCCCGGGCGGAACAGGGTGACGCCGATGCCGGTGGCCGCTACCTCGCCCGACACGTCCCAGCCGAGCACGAACGGCGGCTCGGGCAGAAACAACCCGGCGACGGCGCGGTGTCGCCAGTCGGTCGGGTTGAGCCCGGCCGCGCGCACCCGGACCAGTATCTCGCCGGGGCCCGGAACCGGTTGTGGGAGCTGTACTTCGGTGAGCACCTCGGGGCCGCCGAGGACATTCTGACTGATAGCCCGCATGGTCGCGGTGGTGTCGGTCTCGATCATGGATACCAGCTTGCCGCTCGGGGACCGCAGAGAAAATGGCACAATTGCCATTCTTCGATATGATCGCGCCATGACCGTGGTAAACACGGCCGCACCTCATCGAGTGGTGGTGCTGGCCCTGGACGGGGTGTATCCCTTCGAACTCGGCATCCCGAACCGGGTGTTCGGCAGTGCCGCAGGCAGATATGAAATCCGCACCTGCTCGATCGATGGCCGCCCGGTGCGCACCTCAGCCGACTATGACATCGCCGTCGCGCACGACAGCGGCGCACTGGAGACCGCCGACACGGTTGCCCTGCCCGCCTGCGACATCTCCATGACTCTGGGCGGCGAGTTGCCGCGGCCGGTGCTCGACGCATTCGCTCGCATCCGGCCGGGTGCCAGGATCGTCGCGATCTGCACCGGAGCCTTCGTCGCCGCAGCCGCCGGACTGCTCGACGGCCGTCCGGCGACGACCCATTGGAACCAGGCCGAGGTGTTCCGCCGCGCCTTCCCGCGCGTGCGCCTCGATCCCGGCGTGCTCTATGTCGACGACGGTGATGTCCTCACCTCAGCGGGCGCGGCGGCGGGGGTCGACCTGTGCCTGCACCTGGTGCGTCGCGATCACGGCAGCGCCGTCGCGAACGCGGTCGCGCGCCGCTGCGTCGCCCCGCCGTGGCGCGACGGCGGCCAAGCGCAGTACATCGAGCAGCCCGTCCCGCGCGAGACGTCGCCCGGGACCGCCGCCGCCAGGCAGTGGGCGCTGGAGAACCTGACGCACCCGGTCACCGTCGACGAGTTGGCCGTCCGAGCGCGGATGAGCAAGCGCACCTTCGCCCGCCGCTTCCGCGACGAGGTCGGGATGAGCCCCGGTCGCTGGCTCATCCAGCAACGTGTCTTCCGCGCCAGGCACCTGCTGGAATCCACCGAACTGACGGTCGACCGCATCGCCGGAGAGGTCGGATTCGCCACCGGCACCTCCCTGCGTCAGCACCTGTACGAGTCGATAGGTGTGTCCCCGCAGGCCTATCGGCGCACCTTTCGTGCCGGGGCCACCGTCGCGGCGAGCTGAACGGTCCCGGCCTGACCGGTGATCGACTGCGTGGACATCAGGTGTGGTGGCGCGGGTCAGGTCGCGGCGGGAACGGGCAGGCCGACGCGGGCGACGATCCACGGCAGCGCCGAGGTGAACGCGGCCGAGGCGAATTGCCAGGTGTGGCCGCCCTGGCTGGTGTGGATGGTGCAGTCGATGCCGACCGCTTGTCCCGTGGCGCAGAGTTTCTCGGCGGCCCCGACCTCGCCGGTATCGGGAACTCCGTCGTGACCGCCCATGCCGGCGGTGTCGTCGTCGGCGACGGGCCCGTGATTGCCTCCTCGCGAGCGCTGCGGCGGAGTGAGGTCGTCGAACAGGCCCGCGATGCCGGTGTAGGGACCGTGGGCGGCCATGACGGTGAGCGGGTCGAAAACCGCCCACTGGGTGGTGTCACCGCCGAAGAGGCGGGAGACGGTCTGGTCCTTGGTGCCGGAGGACGGGCCGAGGTCGCCCGCGATATCGACGAACGTGTGGACCAGTTCGGGGTGCATAACGGCGAGGTCGACCGCGCATGTGCCGCCCATCGACCAGCCCACCACTGCCCACTGCGCAGGATCGGCGGAGGCGCCGAACTGGGATTCGATGTAGCCGGGCACATCCTTGGTCAGGTGATCGGCGGCGTCGCCGCGCGGACCGTTGACGCACTCGGTGTCGTTGTTGAAGCTTCCGCTGGAGTCGACGAAGACGAGGATCGGGGCGCGCCCGCCGTTCGCCTCGGTGAACCTGTCCACGGCGGGCATGATCTGGCCACTGCGGATCCAGTCGGCCGGGGTGTTGAACTCGCCGCCGATCATCATCACGACGGGCAACGCGGGCGGGGTCGGTCCGGCGAACCAGGCAGGCGGCAGGTACACGTACTCGGTACGGTGCGGAAAGTTGCTGCCGGAGTCGGGAATTCGCACCGGCACGACTCTGCCGTCGGCGACGGTGGTGTTCCGCAGGACGGGCAGCGCCGACATGTCGGTCTGGTTCGGCAGCGGGCCCGCGGTCAGCGCGCCCCACGCTGATTGCACGGTGGGGTAGTAGCCGACCCACTGGTTGAGCACAATCCCGGTGCTCAGCAGCGCGAGCGGAATGGCGAGGATCGCGACCCCGCGCCGCCACCAGTGCGTGCCGCGCCAGCCGAGGATCGCCACCCCCGACGCCGTGGCCGTGCCTCCGACACAGGCCCACAACAGGGCGGGCGCAGGGTCGGATGCCAGCCCCTCGTTCGTCACATACCATCTCGCGGCAAGCGCCCCCACGACGCCGACCAGCACGCACACCGGCAGCTGGATCAGCCACCACTTCCTGGTGCGCCGGGCGACGGCGAGCACTAGGAACAGCACGGCGAGCACCTCGACCATCAGCGGTAACCAGCCGTGTAACAGCGAGATCCCGTGATGAAAGGCGTTCTGATAGTTCAGATTCTGATTCGTTGGCGAAAGCTGCGGTGGAGCAGGAGTCGGAGGAGCGGCGAGTACGGGCACCTTGGCATTGTCGAGACACTTTCTCGAGACCCGCTGTGAATCGGCTCCAGCGAACCTGGGTGGAGGCTGTCCTCGCACGCCTGCCCGCACGGTTCTTGACTTGTCCATCGCGGCTGCGAGTAACAAGTGCGGGTGCGAAGAGCGCCCAGATGGCGGCGATGACGGATCCGACTTGTCGTGCCGCAGGCCGCGGTCGAGGCAGAATGCGGACATGACCGGACTTGTGCTCGTGCGCGGGGATATCACCGAACAGAAGGCCGACGCGGTGGTGAACGCGGCGAACTCGTCGCTGCTCGGAGGTGGGGGAGTCGACGGCGCGATTCATCGGCGTGGCGGACCCGAGATTCTCGCCGAATGTCGCCGACTGCGCGCATCGCGATACGGCAGGGGATTACCGACCGGAGCGGCGGTCGCGACCACGGCGGGTCGCTTGCCTGCCCGCTGGGTGATCCACACGGTCGGCCCGGTGTGGTCGGCTGCCGAGGACCGCTCGGCGCTACTGGCCTCGTGTTATCGGGAATCTCTTCGCGTGGCGGACGAATTGGGTGCGCGGACGGTCGCATTCCCGGCGATCTCCACCGGCATCTTCGGCTGGCCGATGGACGACGGTGCGCGGATCGCCGTCAACACGGTGTGTTCGACCGACTCGGCGGTGTCGGAGGTCAGCTTCGTCCTGTTCGACGAGTCCGCCTACGCCGCGTTCGCGCGGCAGGTTTCCGACAGCTGACTCGTGGTTCGCCTCGTCGGCGCAGGTTTTCGGCGCAGTCGGGTTTATCGGCGGTGCCACTGCGGCGATCAGGCGGGCTGTGCTGGTGCAGCGAGGTTCAGGCTGTGCTCGGCGGCGAACCACGAGGCGTCGTCGGCTTCGGTGTGGCACGGGTCGGGTCACCCGCCGTAGTCGGGCCCCGTGGTTGTGATCCGGCATGTCGGCGGACGCCAGAATCTGTCGGTGCCGGGTGGCATAGTCCGCGCCATGTCCTTCAGTACCCGTATCGAAGTCCGGGTTTCCGATCTGGATCCGCAGTTACATGTCACCGGTGCGGCCTACCATCAATTCGCCGACCACTCGCGATTCGCGTGCGTCCAGGCGGCGGGCGTTTCCGTCGACGAGCTGATCGCGTCGGGATTCGGGCCGGTCAACCTGGAGACGGTGATCAGTTTCCAGGTTGAACTACGTGGCGGCGATGCGGTAGACGTGTCGTGCACTTGGCGCTGGGGCGAGGGCAAGACCTACCGGGTCGAGCACGTCCTCACCCGTGCCGACGGCGTGGTCGCCGCGACCGTAACCAACGTCAGCGGTCTGCTCGACCTGGCATCGCGGCGACTGATCGCCGAACCGGCCCGCGAGTGGGCCGCCAGGGCGAGTTGCCCCGAGTTGCTCGGGCTACCGCACTGAGCGCGGGAAAGCCATCACGCACGGCTCTGCCGGCGCCGTGTCGCAGGAGCACGAAACACTAAGCCTCCGCTAAACTCTCGAACAGTTGTTCGTGTCCTGTGAGAGGGGTTTTCGTGCGGGTGATGGGCGTCGACCCCGGGCTCACCCGGTGCGGCCTCAGCATCGTCGAGGGCGGGCTGGGGCGGAAGGTCACCGCCCTGGACGTAGACGTGGTCCGTACCCCCGCGGGCATGGACTTGGCCCAACGCTTGCTCCAAGTCGCCGACGCCGCCGAGTACTGGATGGACACCCACAAACCAGGGGCCGTCGCGATCGAACGGGTCTTCGCCCAGCACAATGTCCGTACTGCCATGGGTACCGCACAGGCGGGAGGGGTGATCGCGCTCGCCGCGGCGCGCCGGGGCATCCCGGTGGCGTTCCACACCCCCAGCGAGGTGAAGGCGGCGGTCACCGGCAACGGCACCGCGGACAAGAAGCAGGTGACCGCCATGGTCACCCGCATCCTCGGTCTGCAGGCGGCACCGAAGCCCGCCGACGCGGCGGATGCGCTAGCGCTGGCCATCTGCCATTGTTGGCGGGCGCCGCTGCTGGAGCGGATGGCCGCGGCCGAGGCCAAGGCGGCCGCGGCGCAGCGGCGGTACAGGGAACGGCTTGCGGAACAGCGGAAGGCGGTGCACGGGTGATCGCGTCGGTACGCGGTGAGGTGCTGGAGATCGCACTCGACCATGCGGTGATCGAGGCGGCGGGCGTCGGTTACCGGCTCAACGCCACTCCGGCCACCCTCGGCGGACTCACCCGTGGTGCGGAGACCAGGCTCTTCACCGCGATGATTGTTCGCGAGGACTCGATGACGCTGTACGGCTTCGCCGACACCGAGGCTCGCGACCTGTTCGGTCTGCTGCAGACCGTCTCCGGCGTCGGCCCCCGCCTCGCGATGGCGGTGCTGGCCGTGCTGGAACCCGAAGCACTGCGCAAGGCGCTCGCCGAGAGCAACGTTGCCGCACTGACCAGGGTGCCCGGTGTCGGCAAGCGCGGCGCCGAGCGCATGGTGGTGGAACTGCGCGACAAGGTGAATCTCGTCCCGGTGCAGTCCGGTCCGCCCGGATCCGCTCCCGCGCCGGTGGTGACGCCGGTGCGCGATCAGGTGGTCGAGGCGCTCATCGGCCTCGGCTTCGCCGCCAAACAGGCCGAACAGGCGGTCGACGCCGTGCTGGCCGACCGGCCTGCCGCCGATACCTCCGCCGCCCTGCGGGCAGCGCTCGGCCTGCTCGGCAAGAACCGGTAAGGCGCTATGGAGTACGCAGAGGAACCTGCCGAATCGCAGGTGAGCGCAAGCTATTTGAAGTCCGATGGCGAGATCGAGGCGAGTCTGCGCCCGAAATCGATGGACGACTTCATCGGCCAGCCCCGAGTCCGAGAACAGCTCGCGCTGGTGCTGCGCGGCGCCAAACAGCGTGGCAGCACGCCGGATCACGTCCTGCTGTCCGGGCCGCCCGGCCTCGGGAAGACCAGCATGGCGATGATCATCGCCGCTGAACTCGGCACCGCGCTGCGACTCACATCGGGACCCGCGCTGGAACGGTCGGGCGACCTTGCCGCCATGCTCAGCAACCTGGTCGAGGGTGACGTGCTGTTCATCGATGAGATCCACCGCATCGCCCGCCCCGCCGAAGAGATGCTCTACCTGGCGATGGAAGATTTCCGGGTGGACGTGGTCGTCGGGAAAGGTCCCGGCGCCACCTCCATTCCGTTGGACATCGCGCCGTTCACCTTGGTCGGGGCCACTACCAGATCCGGAGCGCTGACCGGTCCACTGCGTGACCGCTTCGGATTCACCGGGCACATGGACTTCTACGAGGCCGGTGAGCTGCTGCGGATCCTGCAGCGTTCGGCGCACATCCTCGGCGTCGGCATGGACGAGGACGCGGCGGCCGAGATCGCGGGCCGTTCGCGCGGAACGCCCCGGATCGCCAACCGCCTGCTGCGCCGGGTCCGCGACTACGCGGAGGTCCGTGCCGACGGCCTGATCACCCGGCCCATCGCGCATGCCGCGCTCGAGGTCTACGACGTCGACGTCCTCGGCTTGGACCGTCTCGACCGCGCGGTCCTGGGCGCACTGGTCCGCAGTTTCGGTGGCGGGCCGGTCGGCGTGTCCACCCTCGCCGTCGCGGTGGGGGAGGAGGCCGCCACCGTCGAGGAGGTATGCGAACCGTTCCTGGTTCGCGCGGGCTTGGTCGCCCGCACGCCCCGCGGCCGCGTCGCCACCGCCGCCGCCTGGGAACACCTGGGCCTGATTCCACCATCCGACCTGGTCTTCGGCTCTATTGAAGTCCGCGGCCGCGAGCCTCAGCCCACCCTGGACCTCTTCGACTGACCGTTCTTCGTACCACCACGTTGCTCCTTACACCGTGCGTGGCAGCCCGCGACCGGTGCGAGTACGCATCAGCTGTGACGCGGGGGGCGACGGGTGCGTCGTAGCGCGGTGATGACTAGGTCCAGGAAGGCGTCGACCTCGTCTCGTTGGTAGCCGCGGGTTCCGAGGCGGGCGTCGGTGAAGTGGATGGAGCGGACGTCGGCGACGGTCAGGCTTCCCGGTCCGCCGTGCGCCAGGGTCGCGGCGACCAGATCGAGGAACGCGGTGACCTCTTCCTCGTGGTATCCGCGCCGCCCGACCGGGGCCGGGGTGAACCGCATCCGGCGCACGTCCTCGGGGGTGAGCAACGGGTGACCGTCGCCGCTCGCGGCGGGAACCGGCCGGTCGCCGTGCTGGCGGAACTCGAGTTCGATCCGTACCTGGTCGAGGTATTCGTCGACCTGGTCGGCGCGGTATCCGCGCTCTCCGGTGCCGGGTGCGTCGAAGGTGACGCGCCGCAGGTCGTCGGCGGCGAGGGCGCCCCGCCCGGCCAGTGTCGCGGCGACGAGATCGAGGAAAGCGTCCACCTCGTCCGCGTGGTAGCCGCGATGCCTGAGCGGTGGGCTCGCGAAACTGATCCGGCTCACATCCTCGGGTGTCACGCGCGACATTCTGTCAGGCTCGGTGCACCGGTCCGCTACTTTTCGAATTCCCTGGCCTTTGCGATGAGGGCGTGTCCTGGCCGACACGTTCCCTTGCCCTGGCTCCCAGGGCGGAGTCGGGGGCTTGCCGACGTGCTCAGTCTTTGCGGACTCCGTCGACGAGAAGGCGGCGGATCGCCTGGTTCAGCGCGGCGATCGCCGACTCGTCCGGGTCGCGCAGCGAGTGGACGATGCCCGCGATCAGCATGCCCGTCACTGCTCGCGCAGTGTTAGCGGTGTCCAGGTCGGCACGCAGATAGCCGAGTTCGACGCCGTGGTCGAGATATCCCGCGGTCAGCGTGTCGGCGGTGTCGAGCAGGCCGTAGAGCCGCTGGGTGAGCTCATCGTCGATGCCGGTGGCATGGAACAGCAGGAGCTGCGCCACCCGGCGGTCGGCGGTCAGGATTCCGGTGAGGGCGACACCGATGCGGTCGATCTGGGCGCGGTATTCGTCCAACGTGGTCGCGGCCTCGGGGGCGTTTTCGGTGCCGAGGGCATCGATGATGCGTGCGGCCAGGTCGTCGATGACGTGGTCGATGATGTCGCGCTTGTTGCTGAAGTAGCGGTAGAAGGTCCCGTGCCCGATGCCGATCTGGCCTGCGATGTCGGCGATACCGGTGGCGTGATAGCCCTTTTCCGCGAAACAGACGAAGGCAGTGTCGATGATCTCCCGGCGCAGTTCGGCTTTGCGTCGCTGCATGGCACTTCCTGCGGGCCGGGTCGCTCGTGGGGATGGCTTCGTCACCCGCACGATGATACATTCGTCGCAAACGGAATGATGTGTCATTCTGCGAGTTCGGTTCTACCAGGAGGTTCGGCGTGGCGCCTCAGTACGACGCGGTCGTGGTCGGTGCGGGATTCGGTGGCATGGGGGCCGGTATCGAGCTCGATCGGCTCGGCTCGAGCAACTACGTCATCCTCGAGCGGGAGGACGACCTCGGCGGCACCTGGCATGTCAACCATTACCCGGGTCTGGCGGTGGACATCGCCTCGGTCACCTACTCGTACTCGTTCGAGCCGAATCCGCACTGGTCGCGGTTGTTCGCGCCGGGCGCGGAACTGAAGAAGTATGCCGAGCACGTTGCCGCTAAGTACAACCTGCGCCGTCGAATGCGGTTCGGCACCGTCGTGGACGGCGCCCGCTGGGACGAAGAGCACCAGCAGTGGGTGGTCTCCGTCGCGGGAGGTGACACCCTCACCGGCCGATACCTGCTCACCGCGACGGGCTTCCTCTCCCAGCCCTACACCCCGCCGTTTCCCGGCATCGACTCGTTCGCGGGCAAGATCATCCACACCACAGCGTGGGCGGACGACGTCGACCTCACCGGCCGCAAGGCCGCGATTATCGGTACCGGTGCCACCGCCGTGCAGCTGGTGCCCGAGGTCGCCGAGAAGGCGCAGGCACTCACTGTCTTCCAGCGCACCCCGATCTGGGTGGTCCCGAAGATCGATACCGCCATTCCCGCCCCGGTGCGGACGCTGTTCGAGCGCGTCCCCGCCACGCAGAAGATCGCACGGCTGGTCAACACCAGCCTGCTCGAGGCCCTGATGGTGGTCGGCGTGCTGCACTTCAAGCAGGCCAAGCTGATGAACAAGGCCGCGGGCGTGCTGGCCAAGGCGCACCTACGGGCGTCGGTGCGGGACAAGGAGACTCGCAAGCAGCTCACGCCGCACTACGACTTCGGCTGCAAGCGGCCCACCTTCTCCAACCACTACTTCCCGACGTTCAACCAGTCGCACGTGCGGCTGGAGACGAACTCGATCGACCACATCGAGGCCGACGGCATCGTCACCGCCGACGGGCACCGGACCGAGATCGACACACTGATCCTGGCCACCGGCTTCAACCTGTGGGACGTGAACTTCCCGGCCATCGAGATCGTCGGCCGCGACGGAGTGAATCTCGGAAAGTTCTGGCGGGACAACCGCTTCCAGGCCTATGAGGGCATCACGGTGCCGAAGTTCCCGAACTTCCTCAGCCTCAACAGCCCGTACTCCTACAGCGGACTGTCCTACTTCACCACCATCGAAGCGCAGATGAAGCACATGGGCAGGCTCTTCGGTGAGTTGCGGCGCCGTGGCGAGACCACCTTCGAGGTGACCGAGCGGGCCAACGCCGAGTTCTTGGACCGCGTGACCGCCAAGCTCGGCTCCTCGGTCTTCTACGGAGGTGACTGCACCACCGCGCGCAGCTACTACTTCAACCCGCACGGCGAGGCGGCCCTGCTGCGTCCGACCAGCACCCTCAACGCCCACCGCGAAGCGGTCAGCTTCCCACTCGACGACTACGTCTACGGCACGACCGCCTGAGCGCACCGAGGAACCCTCACACACCGTCCGGCCGCCCGGAGAGGTTCCAGCGGCGATTCGGTGTGTGACGGGGCGTTGTAGCTGCGCAGCGGGCGTGCGGGTGTGGCGCCTGCGCGACGAACTGGCAGACTGTGTGGGTACTTGTCCATCCCACCCACAACACTAGGGACTGACTTCGACGATGGAACTTCTGTTTCCGCTGCTACTGGTAGCCCTGCTCGTGCCGATGTTCCTCGGTGTCCGCCGTCAGAAGCGGGAGGCCGAAAAGGTCTCGACCATGCAGGACAGCCTGAAGGTCGGCGACCAGGTCGTCACCACGTCGGGGCTGTACGGCACCGTGGTCGAACTCGATGACACCACGGTCGACCTCGAGATCGCCGAGGACGTGGTCACCACGTGGCTGCGCCAGGCCATCCGCGAGGTGCGCGCCGACGACGAGGTGAGTACCAACGACGAGGGGCGTGCCGACAACGAGGTGAGCGCCGAAGAGACCGGCACCGACGCCACCGGCTCGGACGCGACAGACGCCCTCGAGGAATCCGCCGAGCAGACCGAGACCCGGCTGACCAAGGACTGATTCTTTCGGTGTGCCTGCGCGCCGGATGTCGCCGCGGCTACCCGTCCGCGCACCCGGCGGCGTTGGTGCATGCCCGCCTGTTCCATCCTCGACTTTCCGCCTAGGAGATGACGTACTGTGCCACCTTCCCAGGGATCGGCGCACCCGCTCCGGCTGCTCGGTGTCTACGCCGCGCTGCTGGCTGTGGTCTATGCGCTGGTGTTCTTCACCGGTGACAAGTCCCCGACACCCAAGCTCGGCATCGACCTGCAGGGTGGTACCCGGGTCACGCTGTCGGCGCGCACACCGGACGGCAGCAAGCCGAGCCAGGACAGCCTGAAGAAGGCGCAGGAGATCATCGAGAACCGGGTCAACGGACTCGGTGTCTCCGGCTCCGAGGTCGTCATCGACGGCAGCAACATCGTGATCACCGTGCCTGGCGACGATGGGCAACAGGCGCGCGCGTTGGCGACCACCGCCAAGCTCTACATCCGCCCCGTGCTGCAGGCTGTGCCCGCGGCGGGCCGCGGCGCGACACCGCAGACAACGCCGGGCGCACAGCCTCCGCCGAGCACCGAGCCAGGTATGCCGGAGGCTCCGCAAACGGAGCAGACACCCGCTGCGCAGCAGCGCGTGTTCCCCGCGCAGGCGCCGACCCCGGCGCCCGATCCCAACCTCGCTCCCACCGAGGAGGCCACCAAGGAGATCCAGGCGGCCAAGGCGGTCCGGCAGAGCGCCGATCCGTCCGTGCAGCAGGCCGCGCTGGCCGCGCTGGACTGCGCCAAGGCCGATCCGCTCACGGGCAACGACGATCCATCCCTTCCGCTGGTGACCTGCTCGACCGACGGCGCCGAGGTGTTCCTGCTCGACAAGAGCCGCATCGACGGCCAAGAGATCAAGGACGCCAGTTCGGGCCTGAATCAACAGCAGGCCAGGCACGAGGTCTACCTGGAGTTCAAGTCCGGCGGTAGCGACGCGTGGGCCGCGCTCACCGGCGAGTACGTCTACAAGCGGGTCGCGTTCGTGCTCGACTCCAGGGTGGTCAGCGCGCCGGTCGTGCAGCAGGGCCCGCAGCAGGGTGGCCGCACTCAGATCTCGGGCAACTTCACCGCCACCACGGCGAAGGAGCTGGCGAACACGTTGAAGTACGGTTCGCTGCCGCTGTCGTTCCAGACCTCCGAGGCCGAGACGGTCTCCGCGACGTTGGGCCTGTCCTCGCTGAAGGCGGGTCTGCTCGCGGGGGCGATCGGCTTGGTCGTTGTGCTGCTCTACTGCCTGTTCTACTACCGAATGCTCGGGTTCGTCACTGGATTGTCGCTGGTGGCGTCCGGATTCGCGGTCTACGGCATCATGGTGCTGCTCGGCCGCTGGATCGGCTTCACCCTCGACCTCGCCGGTATCGCCGGTCTGATCATCGGCATAGGCATGACCGCGGACTCGTTCGTGGTTTTCTTCGAACGCATCAAGGACGAGATGCGCGAGGGCCGCAGCTTCCGTTCCGCCGCGCCCCGTGGCTGGCAGCGCGCGCGCCGCACCATCCTGTCGGGCAACGCGGTCAGTTTCATCGCCGCGGCGGTGCTCTACATCCTCGCGGTCGGCCAGGTGAAGGGCTTCGCGTTCACCCTCGGCCTCACCACCATCCTCGACGTAGTCGTGGTATTCCTGGTGACTTCGCCGCTGGTGCTGCTCGCCTCGCGGACCGCGTTCTGGTCCAAACCGTCGGTGAACGGCCTGGGAGCGATCCAGCAGATCGCCCGCGAGCGGAAGGCGGCCGAGGCCGCCCTCGGGAAGGCGTGAGGACGCGATGACCAACAGCCACACCACCTCGTCGCTCAGCAAGCCGAACGCGACCGAGATCACCGATGTGTTCGCGGCGGTCACCGACGCGGAACCGCCCAAGCACAGCTTCCTGAACCGGCTCTACACCGGCACCGGCGCTATCGATGTCATCGGCAAGCGGCGGATGTGGTACCTGATAACCGCCGCTATCGTGCTGATCTCGTTGGGCAGCATCATCTTCCGCGGATTCAACTTCGGCATCGACTTCGAGGGCGGTTCACGGATCCAGTTCCCGGCTGGGACAGCGACCACCGGTCAGGTCGAGGACGTCTACCGCGGGACCATCGGCACCGACCCGGTGTCCGTGCAGACCGTCGGCACCGGCGGCTCCGCCACCATGTTGATCCGATCGGAGGCCCTGAACCAGAACCAGGTGGAAGCGCTGAACAACGCGCTGTTCGCCAAGTTCCAGCCGAAGGACAAGATCGGCAACCCGAGCAGGGCCGCGATCAGTACCTCGGACGTCAGTGAGACGTGGGGGAGCCAGATCACCCGCAAAGCGCTCATCGCGCTCGCGGTGTTCCTCGTGCTCGTCGCGGTGTACATCGCGGTCCGATTCGAGCCGCACATGGCCATCGCGGCGCTCGCCGCGCTGGCCTTCGACGTCACCGTCACCGCGGGCGTGTACTCGATCGTCGGATTCGAGGTCAGCCCGGCGACGGTGATCGGCATTCTGACCATCCTCGGCTTCTCGCTCTACGACTCGGTCGTCGTGTTCGACAAGGTCGAGGAGAACACCCACGGCATCCTGCACCTGACTCGGCGCACCTACGGCGAGCAGGCCAACCTCGCGGTGAACCAGACGCTCATGCGCTCGATCAACACCGCGTTGATCGGCATCCTGCCGATCGTCGGCTTGATGGTGATCGCGGTGTGGATGCTCGGCGTCGGCACCCTCAAGGACCTGGCGCTGGTGCAGCTGGTCGGTCTGCTGATCGGCACGTACTCCTCGATCTTCTTCGCGACGCCGCTGCTGGTGTCGATCAAGGAGCGCTGGGGACCGGTGGCGGCGCACACCAAGAAGGTTCTGGCCAAGCGGGCCGGCGTGGCGGGCGCCCGCGCCGGGATCGCGGCCGAGCGTCGGGCGACCATGGCGTCGGGCCGGGACTTCGACGAGCCGCCGCGCAGGCAGCGCCCAGCCGGGCAGGCACCAAGGCCCGGCGCGCGACCGAGCGGGAAACGGCACAAGAAGCGGCACTGACAACAGGGCAAGGGGGTTCCATGCGACACCCAGGCAGGGCGGTACGACTGATCGGAGCGCTTGTTGCGGGCACCCTGGCCGCCGGGCTGGTGGTCGGCTGCTCCAGCAAGAACCAGGTGCCGTCCATCGGCTACGCGATCGACGCCACCATCGCCACCTACAACGGTGGCAGCACGCTCGGGGCGAGTTCTGGATCCGACGCGGTCTTCGCGCGCGTGCTGACCGGCTTCTTCTACACCGGGCCGGATGGCCAGCAGGTCGCCGATACCGACCTCGGCACCGCGAAAGAGGTGCCCGGCGAGGCACAGACCATCCAGTACCGCCTCAACCCGGACGGCGTGTACTCAGACGGCGTGCCCACCTCGTGCGACGACCTGGTGCTCGCCTGGGCTGCTCGCAGCGGGCGATTCACCAAACCCGGTGAGCGCGGTACCGTTCCGCTCTTCGACGCCGCGAGCACCGCGGGCTACGCCGACATCGAGCGGGTCGACTGCCAGCCTGGCTCGCGGGATGCCACCGTGGTGTTCCGGCCCGATCGGCATTACCTGGCGTGGCGCAATCTGTTCACGGCAGGCGAGCTGATGCCCGCGCATGTCGCCGCGCGGGTGGCGAACGTTCCCAATGTGGTGTCCGCCTTGCAGTCCGGTGATCCGAACGCCGTCGGCAGGCTCGCCGAGTTCTGGAATACCGGCTGGGCCATCCCGGCCGGCGGCGATCTGGATCTGTCCCGGTTCCCGTCGTCGGGGCCCTACCGGGTCGAATCCTTCAGCCAGGAGGACGGATTGGTGCTGGTCGCCAACGAGCGCTGGTGGGGAAACAAGCCGGCGACCGGTCGGATCGTGGTGTGGCCCAAGACCGTCGACCTGAAGCAGAAGATCGGCGACAGCGCCGTCGGTGTGGTCGATGTCGGCGCGGGATCGGTGAAAGACCTGAATCTGAACAGGTTTTCGGTGAAGACCGTGCCCGGCCGTGGCGTCGAGCAGCTGGTGCTCGCGACCGGGGGGGTGTTCGGTTCGCGCGACGCGCGACGCGCGTTCGCGTTATGCCTGCCGCGGCAGGCTTTGTTCGACAAGCTCGGCAAGGTGCCGGACGCGCCGAAGGCAGGGCTCGGCGCCGGCCCGCTGAACGCGCATATCGTGCAACAGGATTCGCTCTTCTACCCGGCGGTCATAGGGGCGGCGGACAAGTTCTCCGGTGGCGACGTGCCCGCCGCGACCAAGGCGATCGCCACCTCCGGTGCGCCGAACCCGACCGTACGAATCGGCTACCTGCGTCCGGACGATCGCCGCGCGCAGACCGTCTCGATGATCGCCGATGCCTGCAAACCGGCAGGTATCACCGTGGTGGACGCCGGGGCGCCCGATTTCACCCCGGCTCAGCTCACCGAGGGCAAGGTCGACGCGGTCCTGGGCAGCACCGCGTCGGCGCCTGGTCCGGCGGGATCGATGGGTGGTGTTGCCGCGACCAGCGCGTTGCGCACCGGTAGCGGGCTCAATGTCGGGCGGTTCGGCAACGGCCGTTACGATGCCATCACCGATCAGCTTGCGGCCGACGACAACTCGACCACACAGCTGAATCTGCTCACCGATGCCGAGAACCTGCTGTGGGCGGAGCTGCCGAGCATTCCGTTGTTCGCCACCCCGCGCCTCATCGCTTTCGGGACGGGGCTGCGAAATGGGATCGCAGGTCCCACCCAGGCGGGGTCCGGCTGGAATATGGACCGGTGGGTGCTCGAGCGGTGACAGACGGTGTGGGTGATGTGATCATGGAGAGGTGTCGATGAGCAAGCACGCGGCGATCGAGTCCGAAGACATAACCGCCGAACGGTCCACCAAGGCCGCGGAGTTGGTCGATCGCCTGACCCGCTGGCACGATGACTTCCCCACACCCGGGGTCCGTTTCGCCGATCTCACCCCTGTGCTCGCCGACCCCGAGGGCTTCCGGGCGGTCATCGACTGCCTGGCCGCGTGCGCGCCCGACGCCGACGTGGTGGCGGGCATCGACGCTCGCGGTTTCCTGCTCGGAGCGGGCGTCGCCGCGACCCTCGGCACCGGCGTCCTCGCGATCCGCAAAGCGGGCAAGCTTCCGCCACCGGTGATCAGCCGGGAATACAGCCTCGAGTACGGCACCGCCGCCCTCGAGATCCCCGCGGACGGCATAGATCTGCAGGGCCGCCGCGTCCTGCTGCTGGACGACGTTCTCGCCACCGGCGGCACCCTCGCCGCCGCCGCCGAGCTCTTCAAGCAGGCGGGCGCCGAGGTCGCCGCCGCCGCGGTGGTGCTGGAGCTCACCTTTCTCGACGGGCGGGTGCGGCAGGGAGACTACCCGCTGACCTCGATCGTGCAGATCTGAGCGCTGGTTCCCGAGGGTTCCGCACAGGACGGCGAGAGCGACTCCTGAGCGGTTCTGTGTCGGTCGTGAGTCGAAGCCACGCGGCAAGCCGGTGAAGCAGCTGGCGCCGCGGTGGCGCCGGACCGTGCGGCCATCCAGATCGGTGTGATCCGAAAATCACTGGCGCAGGAGCCGACGCTGTGCGTAACCTGAACGAGTCTTATCCCCGTTGATCGGAATCATGCCGTTGCTCTTCTGAGGTAGCCATTCGGGCGGCCCGCTTTCGCGCGCCGCGTATCCGTCGCAACCTCGGGGAGTCACTATGACCAATCTGTCTATTTCCGATCTCACCTTCTCCTGGCCGGACGGCACTCCCGTCTTCGAGGGGCTCGACGCCGTCCTCGGTCCCGGTCACGTCGGCCTGGTCGGCGGCAACGGTGCGGGTAAGTCGACACTGCTGGAGCTGATCGCCGGTCAGCTGAAGCCCGCGCGCGGGTCGATCACGGTCACCGGGCAGCTCGGGTATCTTCGGCAGGATCTCGGTCTCGCGTCAGGGCAGCGTGTCGACGCCGTGCTCGGTATCGCCGGCATCCGAAAGGCGTTGCACCGCATCGAGTCCGGGATCGCCGCCGAGGCGGACTTCGACCTGGTCGGCAATCAGTGGGATGTCGAGGAACGCGCTCTCGCGCTGCTGGCCGGGCTCGGCTTGCACTACGTCGCCCATTCGGTCGGGCAGCTCGATCGCACGCTGGACACGCTGTCCGGCGGCGAGACGGTGCTGCTCGGACTGGTCGCCGAGCTGCTCGCCGAGCCTGACGTGCTGCTGCTGGACGAACCGACGAACAACCTGGATCAGATCGCCCGCGAACGGCTCTACGAGGTGGTCACCCAGTTCTCCGGCACGGTGCTCACCGTCAGCCATGATCGCGAGCTGCTGGAGCGGATGGTTGCCATCGCCGAGCTGCGGCACGGCGAACTGCGGTTGTTCGGAGGCAATTTCAGTGAGTACGAGCGGATCGTCGAGGCCGAGCAGGAGGCTGCCAGGGCCGCGATCCGGGATGCGCGCGGCGACGTGCGCAAGCAGGCGCGCGAGCTCGTCGAGGCGCGCATCAAGCTGGACCGCAGGCAGCGCTACGGGCAGAAGATGTGGGACCAGAAGCGGGAGCCGAAAATTGTCATGGCCGAGCGCAAACGGCAGGCACAGGTGTCGGCGGGCAAACTGCGCAACAGCCACATCGAGAAGCTCGACACCGCCAAGGAGCAGCTCGAGCAGGCGAAGGAGTTGTTGCGCGACGATCGGGAGATCCGGGTGGATCTGCCCGACACACGGCTCTATCCCGGCCAGGACGTGATCGGACTGGACCAAGTGGAGCTTGCTTGCGGGCCGACGGTGACGTTGCGAGTGTCCGGCCCGGAGCGGATCGCCCTGACCGGACGCAACGGGGTCGGCAAGACGACGCTGCTGCGCCACATCGCGGCGAAGGGTCCGAAGGTGCCGTGGCGGATGCTGCCGCAGCGTCTGGATGTGTTCGACGAGCGGCTGTCGGTGTTCGAGAACGTGGCCTCGACGGCGCCGCACGCGTCTGCCGAGCGGATTCGGGCCCAGCTGGCCCGCTTTCTGTTCCGCGGCGCGGACGCCGACGTCGCTGCCGCGGCGCTGTCCGGAGGGGAGCGGTTGCGGGCCGCGTTGGCGATGTTGCTGCTCGCCGATCCCGCGCCGAAATTGCTGCTGCTGGACGAGCCGACCAACAATCTCGATCTGCCGAGTCTGCGGCACCTCACGCAGGCCCTCGCCGGTTTCGAGGGTGCGCTGATCGTGGTAAGCCACGACTTGCGATTCCTCGGCGACATCGGGGTGACCCGGCGGCTGGAGCTCACCGCCGACGGGCTGGCTGAGACATTGGTGACATAGCGGGACCGCGTCGCGGTGCTTGCGGAACGGTTGTCCGACCTGACAAGATCGCTGCGACCCTGTGTGGTGTCGAATGTTCCAGTGGGGCAGGGCTATTCGGTCTTGGTTTCGGAAGGTGGGGTTTGATTCTGTGAAGTCCGCGATGCGCGTCCTGGCCGTGTGTTTCATCGCCGCGGCGGTGGCAGGTGTGGGGGCGGCGGTCGCGGTGGCCGATCCGGTCGCCGACCCGCACGACAAGAGCTGCGTCGAGGTGCGTGCGGCGGGCAAGGCGCCGCTGCGGAGAGGAGACCCCGGTTACGGCGAGGCGCGCAGGAAACGTCCGGGAGCCGTGAATCGGGCGTTCACTACTCTCCGGTAGGCCGACTCTGATCGCCCGGATGCGGGACAACGGGCCCACGGGCGCAATTTACGCGGCCCGGGCCGCCCGCCGTAAGACGCCGGGATGCCGGAACAAACCAGGCGCCAAGCGCACCGCGAGGTAGCTGAGGGTAAGCCACGGCCGGAGGTGCGGGTTCAGCGTGCGGATGCGGCCATGGTCGTCGAGCCCGATCACCAGCGCCTCGGTCAACCGGAGCGGTCCGATCGTGGCGGTCGCCAGCAGGACCTGGCGCGCGCCGTCGCCGATCTGCTCGGTCCAGCGCAAGTCGGTCGCGCTGCCGTAGGCGGCCGCTAGCAGCACCCGCAGGTCTGCCTTGCCCCGGAACACCAACCGGCCGGACAGCGGCGAGGTCAGTTCGGCATCGGGCGCGATCGTCTCCATCAGCGCGTCGATGTCGCCTGCCTCGGTCGCCGCGCGGAACCTGGCAATCGCGTCGGACATATCCGGTCACTCCTTGGCTTCTTGGTTGGCCCCAACCTAACCCAAGTGGCTTGCAAAAAGCAATGGACTATCCTGTCCGTGTGCCCAAGGCTGCTTTCTCCGACATCGTCTGCTCGATCGCGCGCACGGTCGACGCGATCGGTGAGCGCTGGACGCCGCTGATTCTGCGCGACCTGTTCGTCGGGCTGACCCGCTTCGAGGACATCCGCCGCGACCTCGGTATCGCCTCCAACGTGCTCGCGGCCCGCCTGGACGCGCTGCAAACGCACGGGATCGTCGAAACACGCGCCTACCAATCGAATCCGGTCCGACACGAGTACCTGCTCACCGAACAGGGGCGCGATCTGTATCCGGTCCTCACCATGCTCATCACGTGGGGCGACAAATGGCTGGCGGGTGCTGCGGGTCCGCCCGCCGTGGTCGTCCATCGCGACTGCGGTCGGCCGACCGCCGGCGTGGTGGTGTGCCAAGCCTGCGGAACACCCCTCACTGCCGACAACGTCCGCTGGCTGCACGGTCCGGGCGGCCAGCGCGGCCCCGGGACCATGCTCATCGGCGAACACCTCGAACCCTGACGAGGCGGCAGGTGGCGCATGGCCACGGCAGACGGCACGAGAATGCTCTCCATGACGTGTGCCGCGCACGGGTGAGCCCGCGACAACCCTGCCGCATGCGGCAAGGGGTCGGAGCCTGGAGGCATCGACGCGTTCTGGAGACCTTGGCCGCCACCGTCGGCTGAACCGACCGCGTGATCCGATCCTGGCCGTTGATCGGCAGGGTCGCTTCGCGGTAAGTATTCCAACTCGGGCGGCGTGGACGCGTCCGATTTGGCAGGGGTTGCGTCGGATGGTCGAACCTCTCGGAATCCGTGCCCGTTGCTTGTCCGGAGACGCCTGAGCGCATCCGCAGCCAGCTGAACGGACGCGCGAGCCCAGGCCGGACTAAAGTTGGTGGTCCGGGAGTCTGCAGCGGTCGGATAGGGTGTTCCGATCGAGGCGCGGAGAGGTGGTGGCATGGCTCAGCATCTGGGCGAGGCGAAGGTCGAGCAATCGGCGTCGGTCCCCCAGTCGGATGGTGCCTCCACCGCCGACGCCACTCAGCCGAAAAAGCCGCAGACGGCGGGTAGTGCGACGCCGCCGCGCCAGCCCGGTGCCGCTGTCCCGACCTCGGCCTCGCGTCGGGTGCGTGCCAGGCTGGCCCGCCGCATGACTGGTCAGCGCGGCATCGCGGCGGTCAAGCCGGTGCTGGAGCCGCTGGCCACTGTGCACCGCGAGCTGTACCCGAAGGCGAACCTGACGCTGTTGCAGCGCGCGTTCGACGTGGCCGACGACCGACACAAGCACCAGTTCCGCAAGTCCGGCGATCCGTACATCACCCACCCGCTCGCCGTCGCCAACATCCTGGCAGAGCTCGGCATGGACACCACTACGCTGGTGGCCGCCCTGTTGCACGACACAGTGGAGGACACCGGCTACAGCCTCGAGCAGCTCACCGAGGACTTCGGCACCGAGGTCGCGCATCTCGTCGACGGCGTCACCAAGCTGGACAAGGTCAACCTCGGCGCGGCCGCCGAGGCGGAGACCATCCGCAAGATGATCATCGCTATGGCGCGTGACCCGCGCGTGTTGGTTATCAAAGTGGCCGATCGATTGCACAACATGCGGACCATGCGGTTCCTGCCGCCGGAGAAGCAGGCCAAGAAGGCCAAGGAGACACTAGAAGTCATTGCGCCTCTTGCCCATCGCCTCGGCATGGCGACGGTCAAATGGGAACTCGAAGACCTCGCGTTCGCGATCCTGCACCCGAAGAAGTACGACGAAATCGTCCGGCTGGTCGCCGATCGCGCGCCCTCGCGCGACACCTATCTGGCGAAGGTGCGGGCCGAGATCGTCAATACGCTGGCCGCTTCTCGGATCAACGCGATCGTCGAGGGCCGCCCCAAACATTACTGGTCGATCTACCAGAAGATGATCGTCAAGGGTAAGGACTTCGACGACATCCACGACCTCGTCGGAATTCGCATCCTCTGCGACGAGGTGCGCGACTGCTACGCGGCGGTCGGCGTGGTGCATTCGCTGTGGCAGCCGATGGCAGGCCGGTTCAAGGACTACATCGCACAGCCGCGCTATGGCGTCTACCAGTCGCTGCACACCACTGTGGTCGGGCCGGACGGCAAGCCGCTGGAAGTGCAGATCCGCACCCAGGACATGCACCGCACTGCGGAGTTCGGCATTGCCGCGCACTGGCGCTACAAGGAGACCCGAGGCAAACACACCAACGACACCGCCGAGGTCGACGACATGGCGTGGATGCGCCAGCTGCTGGACTGGCAGCGTGAGGCCGCGGATCCGGCCGAGTTCCTGGAATCGCTGCGCTTCGATCTGAAGTCGCCGGAGATTTTCGTGTTCACCCCGAAGGGTGACGTGATCACGCTGCCGCAGAAGTCGACGCCGGTCGACTTCGCTTACGCGGTGCACACCGAGGTCGGCCACCGGTGTATCGGTGCCCGGGTGAACGGGCGGCTGGTCGCGCTGGAACGTCAACTGGAGAACGGCGAGGTCGTCGAGGTGTTCACCTCGAAGGCGCAGAACGCGGGGCCCAGTCGCGACTGGCAGAACTTCGTGGTTTCGCCGCGTGCCAAGGCCAAGATTCGCCAGTGGTTCGCCAAGGAGCGGCGGGAGGAGGCCCTGGAGAGCGGCAAGGAGCAGATCTCCAAGGAGGTTCGCCGCGTCGGGCTGCCGCTGCAGCGGTTGATGAGCGTCGACGCGATGACCGCGGTCGCCCATGAACTGCACTACACCGACATCTCCACGCTCTACACCGCGGTCGGCGAGCACCAGGTCTCCGCGCACCACGTGGTGCAGCGATTGATGGCCCAGCTGGGCGGTATCGGCGACGTGGAGAACGAGCTGGCCGAGCGCTCCACCCCGTCGACGACGCCGAGCAGGCAGCGGGTCACCGGCGACGCGGGCGTGCTGATCCCCGGCGCGGCGGGCACGGTCGCCAAGCTGGCGAAATGCTGCACCCCGGTGCCGGGTGACGAGATCATGGGCTTCGTGACCCGTGGCGGTGCGGTGAGTGTGCACCGCACCGACTGCACCAACGCGGGTTCGCTGCGCGAGCAGGCGGAGCGGATCATCGAGGTGTCCTGGGCGCCCTCGCCGTCCTCGGTGTTCCTGGTCGCCATCCAGATCGAGGCGTTGGACCGTACCCGGCTGTTGTCTGATGTGACGAAGGTGCTGGCCGACGAGAAGGTCAACATCCTGTCCGCGTCGGTCGCCACGCACGGTGACCGGGTGGCGATCAGCAAGTTCACCTTCGAGATGGGCGACCCGAAACACCTGGGGCACTTGCTGAATGTGGTGCGCAATGTGGAGGGCGTCTACGACGTCTACCGCGTCACTTCCGCTACCTGACCGGTGCCCTGCCCACCACCTGTTCGGTAGCCCTGTATTTGCTGATGTCGCAATAGCTTTCGTGGCTCGTTGTCGCCCGGCGGTGGCCATCCAGTGCGAGCCGTCCGGAAAACTTATCGAAGTGGCTCCCGTCGGCGCGCCATGGAGTGTCGCGCGCATCGGCGTTTCGCGGAAGATTTCCGCCGATTCGGCGGCAATAGTCGGAATCTGTTACCGTCTATTGCGTTTCATGGCGTTGAGGGTAGTTGCGGCAAACGACTTGATTGCGGGTCGCTATGACTGGACACACGGCAAGATTCTCGGGGATGCTGGTCGCACTCGCCGTGGGTGTGGCGACCGCCGGCACCGCGGAGGCGGAGCCGCCCAATCCCGCAAACCCCTCGACGAACATCGACATCCGCACTTGTCCTGCGTTGTACGCGTTGGGAATTCAGGGCACGGGTGAGTCTTCCCCGGACGCGGCGCCCACCACGGACACCGGAATGTTGTCAACGGTGTTCCGGCCGATGATGGCCAAGGCCGCCGACCGCGGTCTGGTCGATCGGGCCTATGTGCCATATGAATCCGGCTTCGGCGGTGCGACCGCCGGTGGCGCGGTGCCGTACTGGGAGTCGGTGACCGGGGGCCTCGCTCGCCTGCGGGCCATGGCCGATACTGTCGCCGACGCCTGCGCGAACACCCGCTTCGCGGTGGTTGGCTACTCGCAGGGCGCGCACGTCGCATCGCTGTTCGCCCAGGAAATCGGCCAGGGCCACGGCGTGCTGCCCGCCGAGAAGGTCGCCGCGGTCGCGCTGTTCGCCGACCCGACCCGCAATTCCGGCGCGCCGCTGTTTCCCGGTGTGCCAGGCAAGGCGACGCCGGACCCCGCGCCGGGCACCTCGGGCGATCGGCTCGCGTCCATCGCCGCCCTGCCGCAGGCGCCGGCCACCGGCGGAGGCATCGGCCCGGAACGTGACAAGGCGGCCGACTTCGGCGCGCTCACCGGACGTGTGGCAAGTTTCTGCGCGGCCGGCGACCTGGCCTGCGACGCGCCGGACGGCGCCCCCATCCTCAGAGTGGTCGCCAACGTGGCCGGCCAGTCCACGCTGAGCGGTGGCGACCCGATCGCCTCCCTGGTGTCGATCGCACAGGCATTGGCGTACACCTCGATCAAGACCGTGACCACAGTGGTTGACGAGGACATCCAAGGCAATTCGCTGGCGACCCTGTCGATCTCGCCCAGGAAATCGATCTCGCAGCGCCTCTCCGACGCCTCCGACCCGCGCACCCCGCTGGATCTTCCCGGCGCGCTGCAGACCCTGCTGAAGGTCGGCATGATCGGACTCAACGCGGTGGTCACGGTGGTCAGGACGTTCATCAACCCGACGGCCATCTCGGAGCTGGCCACCGCAGGCCTGTCCGATCCACCCGCCGCGCTGCTGTCGCTCGGCACCAAGCTGCTCGGCGCCGTACCGCAGCTGATCCCGCCGACGACCGGCGTCCGGTTGGTCACCCAGGCGTTCGACGCGGTCGTGCAGAGCATCACCGACAACAGCGATTTGCTGAACACGACCACTTGGGTGCGGTACTGGGACACCATCCAGCGGCACCGCGGCTACTCCAGCGCGACCGTCTCGGCGAACGGTGATGCGCCCACCCAATTGGTGGCTGACTGGTTCGCCGCCGTCGCCCGCGACGTGGCCGACACATTCGGCAGCAATACCACGCCACAGGGGGTGGTGGAGAAGCAACCCACCGGATTCTTCGGGGAAAGCTCCGGCGCGTCGCCCACGCCGAGTTCGTCCGGTACGGGACAATTTCCGTTCGGGACAGGAGCCGATGGCGCCTCATCCGGCGGCGTGACATCGATTCCGCCCACCGATCGACCCGGCATACCCAACACCTACCCGTTCTCCACGAACTGATCGCCGAGAGGGTCCCACGATGCGATGCTGCGTGCCCTGCTCTGCGGGAATGGGGGAATGTTGAAGTCGTACAAACAGCTGTCCCGCTGGTACGGCGCTCTGGAGCCGGAGAAGGGCACCCCGGAAACCGTCCACCCTGGGGAGGCGAGTTCCGTCGCTCCCGCGGAGGGCGACGGGCCCGCGCGCTATCCGCACTATATTCGCGAGGACGACGAGCCGTCGGGGCGTCCGGCCGAGGACATTTCCGGCGATCTGCCCGCGCAGCGCAGCGAATTCACCGGCGGCTGGTCGGATTGGGTGGCCGGCCGCGCGCCCGGTCCATACGACGACTACACCCCGCCTCGGCAGGCCGGTCTCGCACGCTTTCCTTGGTCCGACGGGGACAACGGCGTGGGGCGCCCGCGCCCGCGTCCACGTGCGTCGGGTGCGCTGCGCAAAGCTGCCCGCGAGCACCCCGCCGTCCGCCGGGCCCGCCTGCTGATCGTCCTGATCGCGGCGGCGCTGCTGCTCGGCGCGGCGGTCGCGTGTGTGCTGTTTCTGCTGCACGCCTCCGGTAACCGCGCTGCGGCGCCGAAGGATTCGCCCGTACCCGCGTCGGTCCAGTTCACCGTTGCCGGTGCCCAGGCGGGTGTCAACCCGCGCGCAGGCGGCGGCTGTCCGACCGAACGGGGCGACTCGATCGTTCGCAGCGCGGAGGCCGGTGGTACGGACTCCGGTCCGGACGCGGTGCTGTCGTTCCAGCATGCGTATTACGTCGAACGTTCCGGCGAGCGGGCAAGGGAGGCGGTCGCCCCCGACGCCGCCGTCCAGCCCGCTTCGGTTATCCAGCGCGGTATCGACACGATTCCGGCGGGCACCACGCACTGCGTGCGGATCGTGACGATCGCCGACAACCGGTATTCGGTGGAGGTCACCGAGTACCGGCCCGGCGGCGGTCCCGCCACGTACAACAAACAGACGGTCACCACCGCGGTGATCGGCGGCCGCACGCTGATCACGGGTATCGCGGCCGGATAAGGAGAGTAGAAGCGATGGGAGAGGACTGGAGCCGCTGGCTCGACGAGACGCCCGAGGAGGGCGAACCGTCGGGTCGGCCGGTGCGCTCCAAGGCTCCGGTGGTGCGATTGCGGCGCGGCAAACGCGATGGTTCCGGGGCGGACCGTCCACTGCAGCGCCCGATTCTGGTGGTCGGTGGGTGTGGTGGTGCGGGCACCACCACGACGGTGCTGGGATTGGCGGGTGAGCTCGGCACGGGTGGCACGCCGACAGTCGCGGTGGACGCGACGGCGGCGGGCAGTGATCTCGCATTACGCGGTGCGGACGAGCATCTGCACCCGATCAGCCTGCAGTCCTGGTTGTACGGACGCGGGGACGACGAACCGGCGCCGTTGAAGGAATGTCTTTCACGCGCCACCTCGGGCATCGGTTTGCTGTGGCGTGACGCCGCGCCATTGCGCAGGCGTGCGACTTATCTCACGGTCGCCCGAGCGGTGCACGACGCCGGGTATACGGCGGTATACGACGGCGGGACCCCGATTGCGGGCAGGCAGCTGCGCCCACTGCTCGATGACGCTGATGTCGCCCTGGTACTTGCCATTCCGGCTCGCACGGACGCGGCCAACCGGCTCCGGGTAACCCTGGAATGGCTCGACGACCAGTTCGGCGACACGGCCGAAGGGCAGGGCGGCGGTATCGTCGGTGACACGACCATCGTTGTCTCCCACCAGTACCCGGGTGGCGAGTCGCGGGTTGCGGATCATTTGCGTGAGCATCTTTCCGGCTGGGTCCGCGACATCAGGGAGATTCCGTACGATCCGCACCTTGCCCGCGGTGAACTCGTCCGGCACGCCGCGCTGGCCGACGAGACACGTCGGGCGTATGGGCGCCTGCTCGCCGGGGTGGCATCATGACCGCCGCCATGATTTATCCCCCTCAGCCCGAACGCACGCCCGCCGGCATGATCGCCCCACCGGAATCCCGCCGCGCCGCCATCTGGGACCGGCCGGTGCCCGGCATCGGCCGCGCTCCGCTGGTGTGGTTGCTGGGTGTGCATGGCGGAGCGGGAGCCAGTACCCTCGCGCATGTGCTTGCGCCCGCGGCGGATTCGGGCCGCCGCTGGCCCGGCGTCTTCGACCGCGAAAGTCCGTTCGTCGTCCTCGTGGCCAGGGAGACCATCGCCGGCCTGTCGCGCGCGCACGACCTTCTGCGCCAACATCTTTCGGGTTTGGCAGGACCCTCCGACGTGCTCGGGCTGGTCACCGTCGCTGTGCGGCCCGGCAGAATCGCTCCCGAGATCCGGCGCTACCGCGACGTCGTCGGCTCGCTGGCCGGGCAGCTGTGGCAGGTGCCGTGGTACGAGGAATGGACGCTGGTCGAGCCCGAGCAGCTGCCGGTGTGGTCTCCCGGCGACCCGCTGCCGCAGAAGAAGCGCAAGCTAGACCCGCTCGAGGAGGTACCGCTCGATGTCCGGGTGCTCGGCGCCGACATTGTGGCGGCGGCTCGGACGGCACTGGAGGACGCCACATTCGATTACCAGGCACCGGACCTCAGAAAGCCGCACGAGCAGTGAACGTACGCATCGAATCGGCGACAACTACATCATTATTCGAGAAAGGCACCCGATGAGCATGATCCTCCTCGCCGTGCAGGACACGTACGGCACCGTCCTCGCGCAAGTCGGTAATCCGACGCCCGAGGCGCCTCCCGGCTCCGAGAAGATCTTGCAGCTGGTGCGTTATCTCACCTGGTTCGTCTTGCTGTCCGGTGTCTGCGGCATCACCTACGCGGGCGGCAAGTTCGCGTGGGAGAAGTGGACCGGCGGTGGCCTGGAGTCGCCGAAGATGGTGGCGGGAGCCATGATCGGCGGTGTCGTAGCCACCAGCGCCGGCACCATCATGAACGCTGTCATCGGCACCTGATGTTCGCGATGAGTACTGTGCGCATGCCGGCGGCCGAGCTGCTGGCCTACAAACAGATGCCCGCCGAGGTTCTCGCACCACTCATGCAGCTGCTGAACTGGCTGCTGTGGTTCGTGCTGTTGGTGTGCCTGGCCTGGATGATCGTTTCCGCAGGCAAGCTATGGATCTCGTTCCGCAGCGACCTGGCCATGAACGACTCCTCGCACGGCGTCCTGATGAGCCTGCTGGGTGCTGTGGTGGCGAGCACGGCGTCGGGGATCGCCCTGGCGTTCTTGCCCGCGTGAGCCATCGGAGCGGAACGGGGACGACGCGGGAATGAATTCCACGGTGATTCGGTCGAACGACTCAGCGGCGTGGCGGCGCGACCTACGCCGCCCCGCCGCCGGGGTCTTCGGCGCCGCGCTGGTGCTGGCTGCGTTCGGTTGCGGAGGAGACGACGATAAGTCAGGCACTGCCCTGAACGCGGCACCGACCGATGTGCGGTGGCAGCCGTTCCAAGGTGTGCCGCTACCGCAGACCGGCCAGGGGCCGAAGTCGACGGCCGACGGTACCGCGACCGGTTTCGAGCACTCGCCGCGCGGTTCGGGCGTCGCCGCGCTGACTCATTCGGTACGTCTCGCAGTGGCCGCGGACACCCAGTGGGCGAAAGTGGCCGCGCAGGAACTGGTTCCGGGCCCGGCCAAGGACGAGTGGGCGATCAACCGGGTGCAGCTGTCGATCACGGGGCCCGCCGGTCCCGAGTTCACACCGCGCCTGCTCGGCTACAAGATCACCGGCTACACCGATCAGAGTTCCACCGTCGACGTGTACACCGAGTATTCCGACAGCTCGAGGGCGGTGAACCACACGACCGTCGAGTGGTTCAGTGCCGACTGGAGATTACGACTGCCCGACCCCGACTCGACCGTACGACCCATCGATTCGATCGACGCATTACCCACCGACATCGTGAAACTGGAGGCACCGACGTGAGCGACAAGGAGTCATACGCGCGCGACCGCGTCTCCTTCGGTGTCGTCGCGTCCGCCGCCGTGCTGACACTCATCGTGATCGTGGGCATCTTCGTCTTCGTCGGTCGCGACGACGACGGCGGTGACGGCGCTGCCGCCGTCACCGAAGGCTCCGGCGGCACCGGATTCGCCGGGCCCGAGGTCGACATCCTCGGCAGGCGCGTGGACATCCCGAACAACACTGCCGGACAACCACTTCCGCAGGATCCGTCGCGTCAGCGCAAGCCGGCCGACGCGGACTGGTTGACCGCGGCGCCTGAGGGCACCACCGCGCCACACGGCTGGCAGCGGGTGTACGGCGCCTCCGTTCCGTTCTCCACCTCCGACGGGCCCACCCGCATCGAAGACGACCTGGCCGTCGGGTACTCGCACACGCCGCAGGGCGCGGTACTGGCCGCTGCGCAGATCACCTACCGGCTCAACGCCCGTCCTGCCGACCGCGATCTGTACGTGCGCCAGGTCCGGGTCTCCGCTCAGCAGATCGCCGCCTATGACAAGGCGCTGTTCGACGATCGCCTGCCCGAGCAGCAGCCCGAGAAGGTGACCCGCTACTTCGTCGCCTCCGATGCGTTCAAAGTGGACGACTATGCCGACGATCTCGCCATCATCCGCCTTGCCACCCGCGGGCCGGTGGTGGATGGCAAGCAGCTGTGGGCGGCGATGCGCCTGGTCATGGTGTGGGACGCGGGTGATTGGCGCTTGAAGCCCTCGACGACCAACAACGCACAGACCGAGTACGTCGAGTCGTTGCAGGGGTGGACGAAGTGGTAAGTCGCAGAAGGTCCTTCGGGCGCATGCCGCTGGCTGTGCTGGGCGCAGGTGCAGTCCTCGCAGTCGCGGTGGCCGCAGTCGTCACCGTGGTTGCTACCGGGGACGACGACGCGCCCTACGACCAGGCGTCGCCAACACCAACAGCGTCGGAGAATCCGCCTGGGCCTATTGGGCCGTCGTTCGTAGGTTCCGGCAAGGACTCCTTCGGGCATCGTTTTGATATCCCAAAAGATACTGCTGGACAGGCTCTTTCGCAGTCAGGTCTGCCACGGACACCGACCGATCCGGAGTTGCAGACCGGAGCGCCGGGGGGGACGAACCAGCCGGGCGGTTGGCAACAGGTATACGGCGGCCCGAT
This sequence comes from Nocardia sp. NBC_00881, assembly GCF_045207455.1. NCBI lineage: Bacteria > Bacillati > Actinomycetota > Actinomycetes > Mycobacteriales > Nocardiaceae > Nocardia > Nocardia sp. NBC_00881. The sequence goes on along the minus strand of NZ_CP108798.1, from coordinate 3,078,769 downwards.
CATTCCCTTCTCGACGACCGATGGACCGGCGCGCATCGACAACGGCGTGCCGTCAGGGTTCACCAAGACACCGCAGGGTGCAGCGCTGGCCGCCGAGCATATCTACTGGCGGACCGTGGCACGACCCACCGACCACACGCTGTGGCAGCAGTTGGTGATCCTCACTCCCGAGGAGCTCGCCGATCGGGAGCGCAAGATCGCTGAGGGCAAAGTGCCCGACGTCTTGCCGGAGAGTGTCAAACCACTCTTGTACGCGTCCGACGCATTTCGAATCGAAAGCTATGGTGACGATTTCGCTGTTGTTCGTATCGCCCGCAAGACCCGTGAGTTTCTGCACGGCGGGCGAAGCTGGGTGGCCATGAGGCTCAACGTGGTATGGCGTGACGGTGGCTGGAGACTGAAGTCGTCCGCGGGCGACGCACAGCCGCTCGAGACGATCGGCTCGATCGATGGGTGGACACAATGGTGAGACGGCTAGTCACAATCTTCGCGGTCATCTTCACAGTGATGATCGCGACTCCGACCGTGGCCTACGGCCAGACGTACGGCTTCGACGATACGTGCAACGAAATCCACGACTCTCTCGACGGCCTCGGACTGCCCGGCTTCACCCTCGGAGACGCCGCGTCGGCCGCATGCAAGGCGGGCAACGCGGCCACGCATCCCGGCCAGGCGGCGACCGCGGTGAAGGACAAGGCATGGGACTCGACCTTCGGCAAGGTGGTCGACTCGCTGATGAATGGCCTCGGTGAGGCCATCATCCTGGCGTTGACCTTCTGGATGAAGGTGCCCAACGAGGCGGTCAGCGACTCGGGTTCGCTGTTTACGAAGATCAACGACTACACCTATCAGGCGCAGATATTGCTGTTGATCGCGTCGGTGATCCTCTCGGGCGCGCGATTGGCCGAGGCCAGACGCGGGGCCGCGATGAACGAGGCGGCCGAGTCGTTCCGCATGTTCACCCGCGTGGTGTTCAGCTCATGGATGCTCGGCGCGGTGATCGTGGCGGGTACCCAGGCCTCGGACCGCTTCTCGGAGTGGATCATCAACGACTCGACCAACGGCAACGCCAAAGACCTGGCCGAGTTGATGGTGAAAACCAGTAAGTTGCAGGCATTCTCGCCGGGTCTAGTGCTGATCATCGCGATTGTCGGGCTGCTCGGCGCGTTGGCGCAGATCGTGCTGGCCATTGTCCGCCAGGGTCTGCTTGTGATCGCGGCCGGTGTGCTGCCGCTGGCCGCGGCCGCGTCGGGCATGAACGTGGGCAAGCAGTCCTATCAGAAGCTGATCGGCTGGATCATCGCGTTCATGCTGTGGAAACCGGTGGCGGCGATCGTCTATATGATCGCGTTCACTACTGCGGGCCACGTGGATTCGCTCACCGCGACCGCGGGCCTGCCGGACGGCGAACAAGCTCAGCGCATGCTGGTCGCCATCGTGTTGCTGTGCAGCGTGGCGTTCGTGCTGCCCGCGCTGATGCGGTTGGCCACGCCTGCCGTCGCGATCGTCGGCAGCGGCGGTTCCGGTCTCACCGCGACCGGGGGAACCTTGCTCGCGGTCGCGGGCCTCGGCGCTATGGGCACCAAGGCCGTCGGTGTCAAGGGCTCCGCGGCGCCGGGCGCGGCGGGTTACGTGAGCGGCAGCGGAACTGGTCCGCGTCCTGGCGGCGCGGGCGGCCCGCGCGGCGGCGGCGCACCGCGGCCGACGCCGCCGCGGGGCGGTGGCGGTGGTCAAGGCGGCGCGGCCCCGCGCGCCTCCGGCCCCTCTGGCGCGTCCGGGGTAGCGTCCGGAGCGGCCAGGACGGCAGGCCGGATCGGCGCGGCGCGCGCCGCGAGCGGCGGCCTGAACCGGGCCGACCAAACAATGGGTGACGTCGCGGGCGACCGCTGGACGAATCGTTCACCCGACCTCGGGAGGAGCACGATTCCGCGATGACAGTCACCGACACCTACGAGCGGCGCTCGTACGGCCTCTGGCAGAAGCCGCGCAGCGCGGGCCTTTTCGGCCTGCGCTGGGAGGAGACCGTGCTCGGCTTCGCGGTCGTGATCACGGCGCTGATCACCGCGATGGTCGGCGGCTTCCAGTGGGGTCTGATCGTCGGCGGCACCGGCGTCGTCGTGATGGTTCCACTGGTGTGGCGGACGGGTGGCCGTTCGGGTTACGAGACGGGATTGATGATGTTCAACTGGATGCGCTCGCGCAGTCGCGGCGAGCATGTGTACCGAGGCGGCCGGTTCTCCCGAATCCCGGGCGGCGTCACCCGATTGCCCGGTCTGCTCGCGCCCTCCAAGCTCTACGAGGGAATCGACGCGGGTGGCTACAGCTTCGGCATGATCCACCTTCCGCAGTTCGCGCAGTACACGGTGGTGCTGCGCGCCTGGCCCCAGGGCCACGAGGCAGTGGACCAGCCGGTGATCGACCGGTGGGTGTCGGCATGGGGAACCTTCCTGGCCTCGGTCGGCCAGACCAGCGACATCGTCGCCGTGGTCCCGGTCATCGACACCGTGCCCGAGACCGGAAACCGTTTGCTCACCGAGGTTTCCGCGATCACGCGGCCGGAGGCGCCGGAGCTGGCCCAGCAGGTGATGTATGAGCTGGCCACCGAACTGCCGCAGGAGCGCGTGCAGCTGCTTCCGCGTGTGGCGATCACGTTCAAGGCCACGACCGCCGAGCGCCGCAAGAACCCGGCGGAGGAGGCCGTCGAGATCGGCCGCCGCCTGCCTGGGATCTGCGCGGCACTGGCGGAGGCGGGTGTGCGCGCGCAGCCGATGTCGGCCGACGAGGTGATCTCGTTCATCCGGCGCAGCTACGACCCTGCCGCGCAGGCCGACCTGGAAGTCGCCGCGAGCGAACCCGAGGGCCACGGCCTGGACTGGGCGGACGCGGGTCCGGTCTCGCACGACGAGAAGTGGGACTACCTCGTGCACGACGGCGGCCGGTCGGTGACCTGGGAGATGGACGCCGCTCCGGAGGGCGCGGTCGACGAGCGCGTGCTGCAGCGGCTGCTGGCACCGAATCCCGAAGTGCCGCGCAAACGTATCGCCATCGTGTACCGGCCGCACTCTGCCGCCGATGCCGCCGAGATCGTCGACGACGACTTCAAGAATGCGCTGGTAGCCCAGCAGAGTGAACGTGGTGTCGTGTCGGCGGCGGCTACGCTGAGGGTGGGCGCCACCCAGCAGGCCCGCGAGGAGCAGGCCAGGGGTCACGGTGTGACCCGCTTCGGGGCACTGGTGACCATCACCGAGCCCCTGCGCGGCGATCTGCCGCGTATCGAAGCCATCACGCGCGACCTGTCGACCCAGGCGCGCTTGAAGATTCGGCGGTGTTACCGATACCAGGCGGCGGCCTTCGCGGCTTCGCTGGGTTGTGGGGTGATCCTGCCGGAACACGCCACTATTCCGAAAGCACTGGCGGGGTGAGGGATTCATGGCACGGGACTACGAGCCACCCGTACGGGACCGGGACGAAGCCGCTCGCAGGCGGCTCGAGCAAGCCGGGCGGGACGAGTGGGGCCAGCGGCCGCGGCGCCCCGCGCGGGATTCGGCGCGGGTGAGCGGCGAGGATCGGTCGGACGTAGAGATGTCCGATCGGGAACGGCGGGCCGCTCGAGAGGCCGCCGAGCGGCGAGCGCGAGCAGGCGCGGGCCGGTCCGAGGGCGCGCGTTCCGAACGGGCGCACGCCGACCGCCCCCGCGGCGAGCGCATGCCCGCGGATCGCTCCCGCGCTGACGGCATGCGGACCCCCCGGCCTTCCCGCGACGCGGCGACCGAGCGCGTTGCCCGGCCCCGTCCAGATCGCAACGGCGCCAGAACCGGTCGCGTGCCCCGGCCCGCGAAGGTCGACTACACGGCCGACCGCGCCATGGGCACCCCGTACCTGGACAAGGCGGCCCGCCGCGCGAAGGCGAGGGCGGACCGACGCAAACAGTCCGGGCCTTCGCTGCTGGACGACGCCACTCGCGCCAAACTGGAGATGATCGCCCGCGAGGGGAGCGGCCTGCGTGCGGCGTGGGCACAGTTCCGGGTCCGCACCGACGACATCCGCCGCCGCAACTACGCAGCCCGCGCGGAGCAGACGATCGAGGACGGATTCGACCGCGGCACAGCGCAACTCACCGACCGCGGCTACGCGGGTGCCGGCGGCGGCCGGATGAACGTGGTCGGACGTCCGGTCGAATACCGCGCCACCACCGCCCAGGTCGCGGGCTTGTGGCCGTGGTCGGTCGGCGCGGGCGCGCCGCTGATCGGCACGCCACTCGGCTCGCACCTGCACACCGGCGCTCCGGTCTGCTTCGACCCGATGAACTGGTTCATGCGCGGCAGCTTCATCACCGCGCCCAGCTTGTTCGTGCTCGGCCTCAACGGTTTCGGCAAGTCCTCGCTGGTGCGCAGGATCGTGCTCGGTGGTATCGCGCAGCGGATCACGCCGCTGATCTTGGCCGACGTGAAACCGGACTACCGCAAGATGGTGGAGCTGGTCGGCGGCCAGGTGATCGACCTGGGATACGGGCACGGCAAGCTCAACCCGCTCGCGGCGGGTGTGCTCGGCGCGGTCGTGCCGCGCCTGGAAGATCTTCCTGCCCTGCAACTTCAGGTGTTGCAAGACCTCAGGGCCAGACAGGTGACGCTGATCGCGGGCCTGGTCGAACTGGTTCGGGGCGACCGTGTGCGTGATTACGAGGAGACGCTGATCTCCACCGCGTTGCGCATCCTCTACAAACCCGGCAGCGGATTCACGCCGGACAAGCCGCCGATCATGGAGAACCTCCTCGAGGTGATCGTCGGTGGCGGTGAGGAATTGATGCTGGACGCGGGTGCCGATAATCCGGCCGAGTACCAGAACGCGATCAAAGGTTTGCGCCGCTCGTTGCGCGCCCTGACCCAGGGCCCGTTCGGCGCGGTCTTCAACGGGCAGACCACGGTGCCGATCGACACCAGCGCGGTCGCGGTATGTATGGACGTGTCGCACATCCCGACCGGTGACAAGAAGCTCAAGGCCGCGGTCATGCTGGCCTGTTGGGCGGACGGATTCGCCTCGGTCGAGGCCGCGCATGTGCTCGCCGACGCGGATCTGGGCCCGCAGCGTTATTTCCAAGTCGTGATGGACGAGCTCTGGCAGGTGCTCGGTCTCGGTGACTTCATGGTCGACCGGGTCGACGAGCTCACCCGATTGCAGCGCGGCATCGCCACCGCGCTGATCATGATCAGCCATACCATCAAGGACCTGCAGGCACTTGGATCGGAAGCCGCCATCGCCAAGGCGCTCGGTTTCCTCGAACGTGCGCGCGCCAAGATCTTCGGAGCGCTTCCTGCCGAAGAGATCAAACGACTGGACAGCACGGTGCCGTTCACGTCGGCCGAGGAGGAGATGGTGACCGGATGGTCCGCACCGCAGGCGTTGACCGGCGAAGCGCTCAAACCGGGCCAGCAGAGGCCATCTCCACCCGGAACCGGTAAGTTCCTGCTGAAGATCGGTGAGGACCGCCGGCCCGGCATCCCATTCCACATGGAATTTACGCTGTCGGAGAAGGAAAGCGGGATCCACGACACCAACCAGCGGTTCAGCGAATTCACCGAATCGACTTCGCGGGGAACGGATTCGCCAGGGAGTGCCGCATGAGAGATCAGCGGGGACGCGATGCGGGAATGATCCGCGTCGTGCCGCGGCACCTGACCGTCGACGGGGGGCGCGCCGCATGATGCCGCACCGGTCCTACCGCCGCGTCTCACCGGAGGTGCGCGAGGCCGCCGTCCAGCAAGTCGTCGCGCTCACGGGCAAACTGCACAGCGAATCGGAGGCCTGTCGCGTGGTCGCCGAACAGATCGGGGTACATACGAATTCGGTACGGAACTGGGTGCGCGCGGCCGAAGGCCCTGGTCTGGAGCGCATGGACGCGGCCGCGCTGCGGCGGAAGGTCGCGTTGCTCCAACAACAGTTGGCGGCTGCCGCCGAGATGAACCGTACCCTGGCCGACACCCTCAACGAAACCCGGCGCCGGACGTGATGCACGCCTGTGCGCTGCACGCCGGCGAGGGGCGGCGATGAGCGGCAAATCGGTGCTGTGGGTCGCTCTCGGCGCGGTGCTCGGCCTCTTGACCATCGTGCTGGTCATCGTCATGCCCGCGGTGGACGACGCCTGCGAAGGATCCTCGGTGCTCGGTTCGCAGTCCGAACTGCCGCCGCTGGGCGGTTACCCGTCTGGTGGTTCGCGTCCCGCCGCGACCGGCAATCCCACCGCCACACAGACCAATCCGACCGCGACCGCGACGCCCTCGCTGGCCGCGGGCTCCGGTCCGCTGCGCCGAACCCTGCCGTTGGCAGCCGGAACCTTCACCGTCTCCGACACCTTCGGTGCGCGCGGTGGCGCACACAAAGGCGTCGACCTGGCCGCGGCCGACGGCACCCCCATCTACTCCGTGTCCGATGGACGCGTCGTCGCCGCAGGTTCCGCATCGGGTTTCGGCAACTGGATCGTCATCGACTCGGTGGACACCAATGGTCGCTCGTACTCGGCGGTCTATGGCCACATGTGGAGCTCCGGGGTGCTTGTCCGGGTCGGTGACACGGTGACCGCGGGTCAGCCGATCGGCGCGGTCGGCTCCGCGGGTGAATCCAGCGGTCCGCACCTGCATTTCGAGATCGTCCCGGGCGGCCGGTTCACCGGCGGGCGTCAGATCGACCCGCTGCCCTGGCTGGACGGCGCCCCTACGCCGGACGTCGGTGGCGCGCGCGCCTACTCCAGCGATCCGCGGTGCAGTCTCGGCTTCGGCACCGCCGGTGGTGCGCTCGCCGCAGGCAAGGTGCCGCCGGAACTGGAAATCTGGTATCGCCGTGCGGGTTCGATATGCCCGCAGATCACCCCGTCGCTGCTGGCCGCGCAGGGTAGGCAGGAGTCAGGATTCCGGCGCGGCGCAACCTCACCAGCCGGTGCGCAGGGGCTGGCGCAGTTCCTGCCGGGCACCGCGGCGAGTACCGATCCGGATGACGGTCGGCCGTATGTGATCGACGCCGACGGCAATGGCGTGGCCAGCGTATGGGACGACGGCGACGCGATCATCGGTCAGGGCCGCTACATGTGCGCGATCGCGCACAAGATCCTGCGGTGGCAATCCGAGGGGAAGGTGCAGGGCGATGTCGTCGCGCTGACCCTGGCCGCGTACAACGCGGGCGAAGGCGCGGTGCTCGCCTCGGGCGGCATGCCGAATCGGGTTGCGGCGCATTATGCCGAGACTCAGCCGTACGTGCGGAACATCCTGGCGATGGAAGCGCAGTACCGCGCGCCCGGCTCGCTCGGCCGGTTCACGCCGGGGGAGGGCTCGAACGGGGACCAGATCGTCGAGGCCGCGCACGAATGGCTCGGCACACCTTACGTGTGGGGCGGCGGCGGGCCGCAGGGGCCGAGCGGCGGCGGTCTGGACGGCCCCGGGCTGACCTCGGCGGCGGTATTCGCGGCTTCCTCCGGCACGGTGACGCTGCCGCGTACCGCCGAACAGCAGTGGGAGTCCGGTGTGGAGGTGCCGATGAGCAGAACGCAGCCGGGTGACCTGGTATTCAGTTCGTTCGGTCCCCGCGGACCCGCGCAGGTCGGCATCTACGCCGGGAACGGGCGCATGATTCAGTCGGTGCCGGGCGCGGGAGCACGGTCCGGCGGCGGTGTTTCGGAAGTCGCGGTGCCCGGGGATGGCCGGGGGAGGAGGGTGCTGTGAGTGCCGGCGCGCGCACCACGAACCAACACACGGCGGAAGGACTGCCGAAGTGCCGCCCGATGCGGCTAGCCTGGAGAGGCAAAGCAAGTGCACGCGCGAATCTGGTGGTGATGCTGGTGCTGAGCGTCGCGATGCTGGGCGTGGCCTGCGGTCGTGGTGACCGTGTGGACGCGGAATCCGGTGGGGTGCATCCCCCTACGTCCACGACCCGGTTGCTCGAGGGTGTCCCCGCGCCCGACCCGGTGACGCCCGACGGCGTCGCCGTTGCGGCGCTGCGGGAGATCTACAGCTGGGAACCCACCACCGAAAACCATGGCACATCGTTGAGCCGGGCGCGGAAGTTCTTGGGTCCCAGCTTGATTCGTATGCTGGATGCCTCGCCGACCGGGATGGATACCCCGAAAGCGACGCTGCAGTGGTCGGATTGGGCGAAGGCCGGAGCGCGCGTGGACGCGTTCACCTTCGCCTCCGGCGAGACGGCACCGCACACCACCGACCCGAACGTCCAGCAGTTCAAGATCGGGATCGAGCAGACCGTCGTCTATCCGAACGGGCGCAAGGAGCCGTTGCCACCGGCGACGGTGATCGCCACCGTCGTGCGGACGCCCGACGGATGGCGGCTCGACGCGTTCCGTTGACCACACGCTTTACCACCGGACCGTCGACCCAGGAGGCACACATGGCGAAGAAAAAGGTGACGGATCCGGCCATACCCGGACCCGATCTCAGCCTGTATCTGACATACGCCGGCTTCGCGATCTTCGGAACCATCTGGATTGCACTGCATCTGGGCAACATGCTCGCGGGCAGCCCGCAGAGTGTCCCGATCAACCCGATCGCCATCGTCGCCGACCTCGCCAGAGGAAGGCTGCAGTGGCCGGGCGCGTCCACGGTGATCCTGCTGCTGGTGATCGCAAGCGTGGTCGCCTACCTCGCGATCCGCAGACAGCTGAAGAAGCGCCAGAGCAAGGGCAGGCTGCCGGTCGACGAAAAGGCCGATGTGATGGGCAGTGGCGGCGCGATCTCCATGCTCACCGAGGCGGGTGTCCGGGAGAAAGCCGATCAGCTGGGGGTGCGACTCGGCTACGACGACGTTCCCGGTGTGCCGATCGGTGTCGGCGTGGCCGATGGGGTGATGCTTTACGGCTCCTATGAGGATCTGCACCTGGACATCTGGGGTCCGCGTCAGGGCAAATCGACCTCGCGTGTGATCCCGGCGATCCTGACCGCGATCGGACCGGTGCTGGCCACCTCGAACAAGCGAGATGTGGTGGACGCGACCCGAGACGTCCGGGAGTCCAAGGGAAGTCCCACTTTTGTCTTCGATCCACAGGGTGTCGCGGGCGAGGAGCCGACCTGGTTTTGGGATCCGTTGTCCTGGGTGGACGCGGGCCGCGAGGGCTGCGAGATGCGCGCGGCGCGGTTGGCCGGGCACTTTGCCGACGGTGACGGTGGCAGCGACACCAAGACCGACGCGTTTTTCGATCCGGAGGCCGAGGACCTGCTCGCCGGATTGTTCCTCGCCGCTGCCGTCGGTGACCGCAACGGCAGCAGGCCGATCGTCCAGGTGTGGGAGTGGGTGACGAACCCGCAGGATACCGAGCCGATCGAACTCCTGCGCGCCGCACGCCACCACTACACGGCGTCCGGCCTTTCCTCGCAGTACAACAGCGATCCGCGCACGCGAAGCGGCATCTTCGGTACTGCCAAGAAGATGATCCGCTGCCTGAAGCTGTCGAATGTGCACCCGTGGATCACCAGGGGCGGGGACCGTAGGGAGTTCGACGAGCTGGAGTTCCTCGAGCACAACGGAACTCTTTACAGCCTGTCGCTCGAGGGCCGCGGCTCGGCCGCGCCGCTGGTGAGCGCACTCACCGAGGCGGTCGTGGACGTCGCGATGCGCAAGGCATCGCAGTCGCGCGGCGGGCGGCTGGCGATTCCATTGCTCGCGGTGCTCGATGAGGCCGCGAACGTGGTGCGCTGGAAAGATCTGCCCAAGCAGTACAGCCACTTCGGCTCGCGCGGCATCGTGGTGATGACGGTGCTGCAATCCTGGGCGCAGGGCGCCCGCTGCTGGGGTGAGAGCGGCATGAACGCCCTCTGGTCGGCGGCGAACATCAAGGTGCTCGGCAGCGGCGTCGACGACACCAGGTTCCTGCAGGAGCGGTCCGATGTCCTCGGCGAATACGATGCGATCTCCCAGTCGGTCTCGGAATCCAAAGGTGGCAAGAGCTATTCGCGGTCGCTAGGTTCGTCGAAGACGTTCTCGGTCAACGGTCTGGCAACGTTGCCGCGTGGCCGGGCCATCGTGTTCCCGTCCGGTGCGCCGCCGGTGCTGGTCCGGACGGTTCCGTGGTGGGAAGGCGAGTACGCTGCCGACGTGAAGAAGTCCATCTCGCACCATGATCCGCAGCGCAAGACGGAAATCACGGACCTGATCGGCGCGCCCTCGTTGAGCAAGTCGGCACCGCCGCCGGAGTACGGACAGGTCGAGGAGGTTCGCCCGCTGTGACCGAACAGCAGCAGCAACCGATGATCTACGCGAGTGTGGTGGAGTTCGTCGAAAATTATCTCAGCCTGGTTTACCGGCGGCAGGTCACCGATCTCAGCGACACGGTGTGGTGCCCGGAGTGGTGGCAGCACGCCGAGGCGGTCGCGCGGCTGGACGCGCTGTGGCGTGCGTGGGAGCACTACCGACTGGACGGCCGCACGGGGCTGAGCGTCTGGTTCCTGGACCACGCGGACCCACATATGTCAAAACTCTTCGACCCGAAGGGGCCGTTCAAATACTGCAGTGTGCGCAACGGTCACAAGGATATGCTCAGCCCGCTGCCGCTGAAGTCGCCGCAGCACGGCATGTTCGGTGATCCCACGATCGGCGACTTCCGCCTGTAAACCGTTGCCGGACAGCGCTTCACGTGGAGTCCCGGAAAGACGAACGCCCGCTGGGAAACCAGCGGGCGTTCGGTCGTCTGTCTACTGTCTCGCGCGTTCCAGGCCGCGAGCTTCCTGTTCCCTGGCCCTCGTCACCGACGGCGCCTCGTCCGGGCGGGTGCGCACGGCCTCGCCCGGCGGCTGCGCCTGGCCTACCTCGATCAACATCCGCACCGCGGCCAGTTCCGGCGCGACACCCATTTTGGCGAGATGGGCAGCGATCGCCATCCGGCGTTCCGCGGAGTCGTATCGCATCGCGGGCTTGGCGTTCGCGGCGGCGTTGGCGGCCATGCGCGTGGCCTCGGCTTGCGCGGAGAAGCGGTCCTTCTCCAGGGATACACCCTTTTCCGAGATCGGCTTCTCGATCAGCCGAGCCAGTTCGGTGTTGCGCGGATCCTTGGCCTTCGCGTCGCGGGCCTCGCGGAGCTGCATCTCTTTCGCCTCTTTGATGCGGGCGTCCGTGAGCTTGGCGCGCGCTTCGGCTTCTTTCTGACCACGCTCGCGGGTCCGCAGTGCGACGAGCGTCGCCATCTGCAACATAGTCCTCATCATGGCCGCTGTCTCCCGGCCGATGTCGTCCAGTTCTTCGGACATGGCTGCTCCCCGATGCTGCAGTGATCACTATGGATGATTGTGGTGCTTCGTCCCGGACGCCGCCACGCGAACTGTAGTCCGTGTAGCGGGCCCCGCCTGCAAACGCGGACACCCGGAGGACTCGTGGCGCGGCACTCCCTATGGGGGATCGCCCTATTCGCGGGATGGCTACGCTGCGGGAACTCCTTGGTTCGAGATTACCTGACAAAGGTCGACACAATCGTACGAGCGTGCCGCATAGCAGCATATATTGCACAATTCCGGCGCAGGTGCGAACTCGGCGGAGGATCTCCGGATTTCTAGGAAAACCTTACCGAATAATAGGGTCGCCTATTTCGGCGGCGCGGCGGATCGGCGATGAGCTCGGGCCCGCCCGGTGATCGGCGGCGGGCCCGAGCATCGGACGATCAGCGGTCGATGCGTACCGATTGGATCGTGACCGGCTCCTTCGGCTTGCCGTCGCCGGGGCCGTTCGAGTTGTCCTGGCCGAGCTGCGCGATCTTGTCGAGAATACCGAGGCTGTTCTCGTCCACGGTCCCGAAGATCGTGTACTGCGGCGGCAGCTGTGAGTCCCCGTAAACGATGAAGAACTGGCTGCCGTTGGTGCCGGGGCCCGCGTTGGCCATGGCGAGCACGCCACGTTTGTAGGCGATCGCATTGCCGAGCGCCGGGTCGTTCGGCGCGTACTGATCGGTCGGGTATTCGTTGTCGAACTCATAACCGGGCCCGCCGGATCCGGAGCCGGTCGGGTCACCGCACTGCAACACCTTCAGGCCCTCGTCCGCGGTCATTCGGTGACAGCCGGTGCCGTCGAAGAAGTTCTGCGAAGCCAGGCTGGCGAAGCTGTTCACGGTGCACGGTGAGTCGGCGTTGTTCAACGTCAGCCCGATCGGACCCTGACTGGTCTCCATGCTCACGCTGACCTTGGCGTCGACACCGGTGGTCGGGATGCCGCCGGCCTTCGGCTTGGTCGCGGCCTTGTCCGCGGGCTTGGCGCCATCGCGGTAGACGCAGTCGACCGTCGCCGGCTTGGCCTTCGCGGCGGGTGGCGCCGCAGCCGCGGGTGAGCTGGTCGGCGAGGCGTCGGCGGCATCGGAGCTGTCGTTCTCGCCGCGGGTCAGGAAGTACACCCCGGTCACGGCTGCGACCACCACGACGACACCGAGCACCGAGCCGGCGATCGTGAGTTGCTTGCGCCTGCGCGCCCGCTGAGCCCGGTTGGCGAGCTGACGCTCCAGCTTGCGTTTCGCCGTTGCTCGTCGCTGTTCGTTGCTCGGCACTACCACGTTCCTCCCGTATCTGGTGACATCGGGATAAGAGTGTGCCAGTTTTTCCTGAGACTGCTCCGTAACCTTCCTGAGAGGCGGTTCGGTGAACCGGTTGGACTTCGCGGGCTGTAGTGGTGGAAACTGGAGCATCGTGACCAAGACCAGCAGCTTCTCCGCCCCGAAGGGGGTACCGGACTACGTGCCTCCCGGCTCGGCCGAGTTCGTCGCGGTGCGAGATGGCCTCATCCACGCCGCCCGACTGGCCGGGTACGGACATATCGAGCTGCCGGTCTTCGAAGACACCGGGCTGTTCGCCCGCGGCGTCGGCGAGTCGACCGACGTGGTCACCAAGGAGATGTACACCTTCCCCGACCGCGGCGATCGCAGCGTGACGTTGCGGCCCGAGGGGACAGCGGGCGTGATGCGCGCCGTCATCGAGCACGGACTCGACCGCGGCCAGCTCCCGGTGAAGCTGTGCTACTCGGGTCCGTTCTTTCGTTACGAGCGGCCGCAGGCGGGCCGCTACCGGCAGCTGCAGCAGGTGGGCATCGAGGCGATCGGCGTCGACGACCCGGCCTTGGACGCCGAGGTGATCGCCATCGCCGACGCGGGGTTCCGCGGGCTCGGGCTCGACGGCTTCCGGCTCGAGATCACCTCGCTCGGCGACGAGACCTGCCGCCCGCAGTACCGGGAGTTACTGCAGGAGTTCCTGTTCGGGTTGCCGCTGGACGAGGAAACCAAGCGCCGCGCCCAGCTCAACCCGCTGCGCGTCCTCGACGACAAGCGGCGCGAGGTGCGCGCGATGACCGCGGACGCCCCGCTGATGATCGATCACCTCTCGGAGTCGGCCAAGGCGCACTTCGAGCAGGTGCTCGGCCACCTGGACGCGCTCGGCGTGCCGTATGTGGTGAACCCGCGCATGGTGCGCGGACTCGACTACTACACGAAGACCACCTTCGAGTTCGTGCACGACGGTCTCGGCGCCCAGTCGGGCATCGGTGGCGGCGGCCGCTACGACGGCCTGATGGCGGAGCTCGGTGGACAACCGCTGTCCGGCATCGGTTTCGGGCTCGGCGTGGACCGCACCATGCTCGCGCTGGAGGCCGAGGGTAAGTCGGCGGGAAACCCGGCGCGTTGCGAGGTGTTCGGTGTGCCGCTGGGCGATGCCGCGCAGCATCGGATGGTCGTCCTCGCCGCGCAGCTGCGGTCGGCGGGCGTCCGGGTCGACCTCGCCTACGGCGGTCGTGGCGTGAAGGGCGCGATGAAGGCGGCCGACCGGTCAGGGGCGAAGTTCACCCTGGTGCTGGGCGACCGCGACCTCGCGGACAGCACCATCGGACTCAAGGACATGGCGACCGGCGAGCAGCGGCAGGTTCCGTTGGGCGAGGTGGTCGGTGTGCTCCGAGCGTCGCTGGTCGGCTAGCCAACGGCCTCGCTCGGACTAGGGGGCAGCACCGAACGCGGGGTCCGGGCGTCGCGTGGGGCCACCTGGCACCGAACGCCCGCTCACCCAGGCGGCCGGCACGGTAGCGTAACCCGGCACGTGCCGGAGTCGGGAGAGGGCGGAGCAGTGTCGACGAATTCTGGTGACCAGCAAGCCGTTGCGCCGGTGGGACTCGACCTGGTCGCGCCCGAGCTGTACGCGCCGATGCTGCGCCGCCTCGCACTTGCCGCGTCGGGCATCGGGATCGGCGCCGCGCTGTTGGCGGCCACGGTGGTGACCTGGCCGTTCGCCGTCGCCATCGGTCTCGTCGTCGGCGCGCCGACCGTCCTCTATGCCGTCGCGCTGCGGCGTCGTCGAATGTGGTTGGCGGGCACAGTTATTCACGCCCGCAGGCTGTTCGGTGAGCGGCGGGTGGAGATGTCGGCGGCGACCGGTGTCGAGGTACTGGTCTTCCCGGCCCGGTTGAGCCGCATCGCCCTTCGGGTCACCGCGGGGGAGGTCTCGCAGCTGATCCCGCTGGCCATGTACACCGACGCGGGTAGCGGCCGCGAATTGCACCTGCTCGGTCTCCGCAGACTGGCCGACGCGCTCGCGGCCAGTCAATTGGCCGCGGCGGTCGCGGTTTCCGCGATGTTGTTGCACCAGTTGCGGGCGGAGGCGCGCGATGCGGGACTGGAGGAGCGGCCGCTGTATCGCGCCGTGCGGTTGGCACGGTCGAAGGATGTGGTGTCGCCGATCGTGCTGACCGACACCGAGGTTGCCGCGCTCGGCTGATCCGGCGCGGCGGGAGATCGGCTTGGACCTCGGCGCCGCGCCGGTGGCGCTGTGCAGGCGGGTGTGCGGCCGCGTGGACGGATTACTGTCGCGTAGCTCACCACCGGGTTTCGCGGGCGGTGAGAGTCGATAGGGTGGGCAGCGAGAGCCCCCTACCGCAAGGAGTTCGTCGTGACCACCGCCGCCGGCACCGCGCCCGTGACCGTCGCCGTGACCGGAGCCGCGGGCCAAATCGCCTACGGCCTGCTGTTCCGGATCGCCTCCGGTGCGATGCTCGGCCCGGACACGCCGGTGCGGCTCCGGCTGCTCGAGATTCCCGCCGCGGTGGCCTCGCTCGAGGGCGTCGCGATGGAGCTGGACGACGGTGCGTTTCCGCTGCTGGAGTCCATCGACATCAGCGACGATCCGTGGATCGGCTTCGCGGGCGCCGACATCGCGCTGCTGGTCGGCGCCCGTCCGCGTACGGCGGGGATGGAGCGCTCGGATCTGCTCGCCGCCAATGGCACGATCTTCACCGAGCAGGGCGCGGCGATCAACGCCAGCGCGGCAGACGACGTGAAGGTGCTCGTGGTGGGAAACCCGGCCAACACCAACGCGTTCATCGCCATGAGCAACGCCCCCGATGTGCCCGCCGAGCGTTTCACCGCGATGACCCGCCTCGACCACAACCGGGCCATCGCCCAGCTGGCCGGAAAGACCGGTGCACCTGCCGCCGGCATCGCCCGGGTGGCGATCTGGGGCAACCACTCCGCGACGCAGTACCCGGACATCGCGCACGCCACCATCGCGGGTCGTCGGGCCCTCGATCTCGTCGGTGATCGCGCGTGGCTGACCGACGACTTCATCCCCACTGTGCAGCAACGCGGCACCGCGATCATCCAGGCTCGCGGCGCGTCCTCGGCGGCCAGCGCGGCGAGCGCGGCGATCGACCACATCCACGACTGGGTGCGTGGCACTCGGGACGGTGATTGGGTGTCCATGGCCGTGCCCTCGGACGGCTCTTACGGGGTGCCGGAGGGGCTGATCAGCTCGTTCCCGGTGACGTGTGGGAACGGCGATTACACGATCGTTCCCGGTCTGCCCATCGACGATTTCGCCGGGCCCCGCATCGGCGCCTCGGTAGCCGAACTCGAGCAGGAACGCGACGCCGTTATCGACCTAGGGTTTGCCAAGCGCGTCTGACGCTTGCCGTTGCCACGAATTCGCGCGGCGTTCGGCACACCGCGCGAATCCTGCGAGTCGACCCACGGGCCTACGCGACCGTCCAGGTTTCGGATCCACTGAGCAGCGACTGGAGTGAGTCCGGACCGACCGGCTTGCGCTCGCGGGCCACCTCGGTCTGGGCGCGTACCGCGTCGTCGTAGGTCGGCCGCGAGACGCTGCGGAAGATGCCGGTGACCACATGGCCGAGATCCTGGTCCGATAGCCGTGACAGCGCGTAGGCGTACTCGGGGCTGTCGGCGTAGGCGTCGTGCACCACGATGTCGGACTCCACGATGCCGTCGGTGCGGGCTACCTCGAGGCGGAAGCCGTTGCGCACGACAGCGAATTCGCTCTCGGCGCCGAAGCGGATGGGTTCGCCGTGCCGCAGCGGGACGAGATGGTCCGCGGCGTTCTCTCGTCGAAGCACGTCGAAGGAGCCGTCGTTGAAGATCGGGCAGTCCTGCAGGATTTCCACGAACGACGTGCCGCGGTGCTCGGCAGCCGCGCGCAGCACCTCGGTGAGTCCCGCGCGGTCGGAATCCAGGGCGCGGGCAGCGAAGGTTGCCTCGGCGCCGAGTGCGATCGACAAAGTGTTGAACGGGTGGTCCACCGAGCCCATCGGGGTGGACTTGGTGATCTTGCCCTGCTCCGAGGTCGGTGAGTACTGGCCCTTGGTGAGACCGTAGATCCGGTTGTTGAACAGCAGGATCGTCATGTTCACGTTACGTCGCAACGCGTGGATGAGATGGTTCCCCCCGATGGACAGCGCGTCACCGTCGCCGGTCACCACCCAGACCGACAGGTCGGGGCGGCTGACCGCGAGGCCGGTGGCGATCGCGGGTGCGCGACCGTGGATGGAGTGGATGCCATAGGCCTCCAGGTAGTACGGGAAGCGGCTGGAGCAGCCGATCCCGGAGACGAACATCAGGTTCTCCCTGCGCAATCCGAGTTCAGCGAGAAAACCCCGCACGGTCGCCAGGATCACATAGTCGCCGCAGCCAGGGCACCATCGGACCTCCTGATCGGAGGTGAAGTCCTTCGCCTTCTGCGGTCCGTCCGCCGACGGCACGCCGGACACCCCGGTCAGCCCCAGATCGGTGCCTACGAGCGAGGTTTCCACGATCGTCATTCGTTACCCCCAACCGTGCGGTAGGCGACTGCCTCGCCTGCGCTCGGCCCGGCGCAGGGCTGTGGACGGACTTCGTCCGGCAGTGCTCGATAGGTGGCCTTCGCTCGCGCGGCGAAGGCCTTGTCCCGTTCCATGTCGGCGATCGATCCGTCCAGCGCTGCGTCGATGACCCCGACCAGTTCCTGTGCGGAGAACGCTGTGCCAGCGATCTTCGTCCATGGCTGCACGTCAACCAGGTACTTCGCGCGCAGCAGCATGGCGAGCTGGCCGCCGTTCATCTCCGGCGCGACCACGGTGCGGTATCGGCGCAGCACGTCACCGAGGTTGGCGGGCAACGGATTCAAATTACGCAGGTGCGCCTGGGCGACCGGCGCGCCACGGCGACGGGCTCGACGGCACGCCTCGCCGATCGGGCCGTAAGAGCTACCCCAGCCGATCAGCAGCAGCTCGGCCGTGCCCTCCGGGTCGTCCACCTCGAGATCGGGGACGGCGATCGCGTCGATTTTGGCCTGCCGCAACCGAACCATGAGCTCGTGGTTGGTGGGGTCGTAGGAGATGTTGCCGCTGCCGTCCGCCTTCTCCAGTCCACCGATGCGGTGCGCGCGCCCCTTGGTGCCCGGTACGGCGAGTGGGCGCGCCAGCGTGTCGGGGTCACGGGCGTACGGCTGGAACGGGTCGGCGTCATCGCCCTCCGGCTCGAACGCGGGATCGATCGGGGCCAGCTCGTCGACGCGCGGAATCGACCACGGTTCCGAACCGTTTGCGATGGCGCCGTCGGACAACAGCAGCACCGGAGTACGAGAGGTGAGCGCGATCCGTGCCGCCTCCACCGCAGTGGCGAAACAGTCGGCGGGGGAGCGCGGCGCGAGTACCGCCACCGGCGACTCGCCGTTGCGGCCGTAGAGCGCCTGCAACAGGTCGGCCTGCTCGGTCTTGGTCGGCAGGCCGGTGGACGGCCCGCCGCGCTGCACGTCGATCACCACCAGCGGTAGCTCGGTCATCACCGCGAGACCGATGGTTTCGCTCTTGAGCGCGAGACCGGGCCCTGAGGTGCTGGTGACGCCGAGCGCACCGCCGAGCGCCGCACCCAGCGCGGCGCCGATTCCGGCGATCTCATCCTCGGCCTGGAATGTCGTGACGCCGAAGTTCTTGTGCTTGCTCAGCTCGTGCAGGATGTCCGAGGCAGGCGTGATCGGGTACGTGCCGAGAAAGACCGGCAGCCCCGCGAGCTGCCCTGCGGCGATCAGGCCGTAAGCGAGCGCGGTGTTGCCGGTTATCTGGCGATAGGTGCCCGGCGGCAGCTTGGCAGGCGCGATCTCGTAGGTGGTGGCGAAACTCTCGGTGGTCTCGCCGTAATTCCACCCCGCGCGGAACGCCAGCACGTTTGCCTCGGCGATCTCCGGCTTCGCTGCGAACTTCTCCCGCATGAACCGTTCGGTGCCGCCGATCGGGCGCCCATACATCCAGGACAACAGGCCGAGCGCGAACATGTTCTTCGCGCGCTGGGCGTCCTTCTTTCCGACGCCGGTCGATTCGGTGGCGCCCAGGGTCAGCGAGGTCATCGGGACGCGATGCACCACGAAATCCGACAGTGTCTCGTCCGTCAGCGGATCGGCGCCGTAGCCGACCTTCGCGAGGGTGCGCTTGGTGAACTCGTCGGTGTTGACGATGACCGTGGCGCCGCGCGGGAGATCCTCCAGATTGGCCTTGAGCGCGGCGGGGTTCATCGCGACCAGCACGTCGGGTTGATCACCGGCGGTCAGGATGTCGTAATCGGCGATCTGGATCTGGAACGACGAGACACCGGGCAACGTGCCCTGCGGCGCTCTGATCTCGGCGGGAAAGTTCGGCTGGGTGGCCAGGTCGTTGCCGAACGCGGCGGCCTCGTGGGTGAAGCGATCGCCGGTCAGCTGCATCCCGTCGCCGGAGTCCCCGGCGAACCGAATCACGACCTTTTCCAATTTCGCTGTGCCGACCTCACTTTGGTGCGAAACCATGTGCCTGCTTCACTTCCTCGTCGATGAGAGGTGCCATCGCCAAACTACTCCGTCGAGCGCGGTACGCGCCCCCGCAGCGCGCGGTCCGTCCGGAATCGGCGGTGGAGGCGTCAGGCGAACAATGCCAGCTGCGGGTCTGCGGTGTGTGGAATTTCGGAGGGTGTCTCTGGTTCGGTTGTGCTCCGCGGCGTCAAACCGTGCTCGGCCAGCAGCGGATCGACCCGCCCGCGCAGCCATGCCGAGTATTCCGGCGTCACGTATGCGCCGCGGCCGTAGAGTCGGCGGTAGCGGCCCAGCAGGGCTGGATGGTGTTCGGCCAGCCAGGTCAGGAACCAGCCCCTGGTGCTACCGCGCAGGTGCATCGGAAACGCGACGGCCGAGTCGGCCCCGGCCTCGGCGATGGCGCCGAAGATCGCGTCCAGGTGCGCCCGGCTGTCGGTGAGACAGGGAATCACCGGTGCGACCATGACGTTTACCGTGAACCCCGCGTCGGTGAGTGCGCGCACGAGATCCAGCCGTGCCCGGGGCGACGGCGTCCCGGGTTCCAGGCTGTGGTGCAGGTCCTGGTCGAGGATCGCGATGGATACCGCGAGGCCGACCCGCACCTCGCGGGCGGCGGGTGTGAGCAAAGGCAGATCCCGGCGTAGCAGTGTGCCCTTGGTGAGGATGGAGAACGGGGTGCCGGAATCGGTCAGCGCGCGAATGATGCCCGGCATCAATCGATACCGGCCCTCCGCGCGCTGATACGGGTCGGTATTGGTGCCGAGCGCCACCGGCTCGCGGCGCCAGGACCGCTTGCCGAGTTCCTTGCGCAGCACCGCGGCGATATTCGTCTTCACCACGATCTGTGAATCGAAGTCCCGGCCCGCGTCCAGGTCCAGATACTCGTGTGTGCCGCGCGCGAAACAGTATCGGCACGCGTGGGAACAGCCGCGCATCGGATTGACGGTCCAATGGAACGGTAGATTCGCGCCCTCGGGCACCTTGTTCAGCGCGCTTTTGCACAGCACCTCGTGGAATGTGACGCCGTCGAACTCAGGCGTCCGGACGGTGCGCACGAAACCTGCCCGGGACAGCCCGGGCAGGGCGCCATCATCGGCGTCCAGAGTTTGGCTTTGCCACCGCACCCTTTCAGTCGAACATGTGTTCTAGGGACTGTCAAGCAATCTGCCGGGCGCCGGGCGGCGTCAGCCGGGCCAGGTCGGCAAAGAAGGCGACCAGATCGCGGACGGTTACGTCGATAGGGCGCGGCTGGTAGCCGAGTTCGCGTTCGGCCTTGCCGTGGTCCACGATCGGCGCGGAAATCAATGCGCCGAGCGCGGCCTTGGAGACGATGTCGGAGTTGAACAGCTTGCCGATCGGCGCGAGCGCCGGGATGATGCCGGACACGAGCTTGGGGGAGATGGCGAACTTCGGACCCTTCTTGCCGCCGTGGCCCGCGGCCAGGCGGCACAGGTCGAGCATTGAGATCATCGATCCACCGAGCAGGTAGTTCTCACCGGTGCGGCCGTGTTCGCCGGCCAGTAGCAGGCCATTGGCCACGTCGCGCACGTCGACCAGATCGAAGCCGCCGCCGATCATGGCCGGCACTCGGCCCCGCGCCGCGTCCGCGAGCGTGCGGTTGATCCGGGACAGCGGCCTGCTGTAGTCGAGCGGGCCGAAGACGCCGGTGGGGTTGCACAGTACCGCGTCCAAGCCCTGGTCGATCACTTTGCGCAGTTCCACCTCGCCCGCCCACTTCGAGCGGTCGTAGACCGGCAGCGCCGTCTCGTTCGACCGCGGCGCGCTCTCGTCGATCCGGCCGCCGCAGCTGTACTGGTTGAATGCGTGGATGGAGCTGGCGTGCACCATCCGGCGCGCGCCGACGGCAAGCGCCGCCTCGGCAACCACGCGCACGCCCTCGGTGTTCACCTGCCAGGCCAGCTCGTTCTTCTCGGCGAGGGTGATCACTGCGACAAGGTGGTAGACGACCTCGGCGCCGGCCAGTGCGGCGCGCATCGACTCCGGATCGAGTACGTCGCCGCGCACCCAGGTCACATCCGGCGCGGCGACCGTGTCGGGGACCGTCCGATCGATGGCAGTGACCTCATGGCCCTGTTCGGCGAGCAGGGGAAGCAGATTCGTGCCAAGGTAGCCGGCTGCGCCGGTCACTGCGACCTTCATGGCTCCGAGAATATAGAACTTGTTCTAACACGCAAATCGCAGCGAACACGCGATGTTTGCGTGCTCATAAGGTCATATCCTACCGTCCGGTGGTCGCGCGGAGTCCGTCGGTTGTGCCGCGAGCGGATGCCGGGCGGCGTCCGCCAGTGGATGAGGCTCGCCAGTCAGGGTCGACAGAGCATGGGCAACCTCGGGCAGTCCGGCTCGGACATAGGTGAAGGTTGCCCCGGTGGAAGTACTGGCTCGTTGGCCATGGCCCGCGTAAGCGCGGGCTACGGCGTAACTGTATTCGCGCTCGACCCAGGTGAGGGTGGTGTGGCGAAGCCAGTGGATGCTGAATTGGAGGGTGTCGGCCCATGGCAGGTGGTCTCGCAGGCGCTCACTGAGATAGTCGAAGCGACGGCGGCCCATCGGTCTGCCATTGCGGTACCGCAGAAGCTTGGTCGTCGTATCGATTCCGCCGCGGCTCCCGATGTGCTGCAGCAGATGATTTGTCAGTGACGGGGATATAGGTTGCCAGCGGACTGTGCCGCCCTTCTCGTGAAGCTGGACCAGGCAGTCGGTGCTGTTTAGGTTTCCCACATCGAGGGCGAGGGAGCCGCCGCGTCGACACGCAGTTTCCAGGTGTAGACGGAAGATGAGAGCGTCGAGTTCGGGGTCATTGCCTGTCGTGGACGCAACCTCGGCGAGTTCCATGACCTGAGTCCGCGACAAGGCATGGCGCGAACTGGGGAGCTGTGGTGGGCGTGAGATTTTGCTGGCAGGGTTGTCGGCTGGGTGTATGAGAACGTCGCGCTCGGCGTAGCGGTAGATACACCTCAACGCCGAGATCAAGCTGGCAGCGGCTCCGCGGCCATCGCGAGAGTTGGATCGCACGACGGCGTTGGCCCGATGCTGGTTGACAAGCCGGTCGATTTCGGTGGATGTAACACCATCTAGTTTTCTCGGACCCCAGGCTCTCTCGATTACTCGCCAGTACGATTCGTAGTTCTTGACGGTGACGGGTGGGAGCGACTCGCGCAATTGTGTGAGGTACGAGGTAAACGTCGGAACCTCCGTGGACGGAGGCATCGAGATGGACAGGTCCTCGATGGTGAGCCCGAGCCGGGACAGTAGATGCAATGCGGTGGCGACGTCGTCCGACTTCATGACTTCGGTGCCCGAAGGTGGAGATGTTTGCTCGCCATTGCGTCGGCGACATACGCGGTGGAGTAGACCACCAGCAGGTCACCGTATGGCGCTGCGAGGAGTAGGACGCGATCGGTGAGCCCGATGTGGGACTCGCGGCGTAGCCGGGCCGGCAGACTGAGGTAGCCGGCGGCGCCGATGGTCCATCGGCCGGTCGGCTCGGCCGCGACGATAACGAGCCCTGGCTCGGCGGACAGGGCGATCGGCTGGCCCGGTTCCCAACGCAGGGTTTTGATTGTGGAGCGTTCGCCGAGGCGTCCCCTGATATCGACCGTGGTTGTTGCCAAGTAGATCTCACCGATCGGGCTGACCAGTTCGGTTAAGGGAAACCGTAGGGGAACGCTGTGGAACTGTGACGGTTTGCGGTTCGAGGTGAACAAGCCGCTGAAACCGACAAGTGTGTCGGGCTGAATGCTGTTGTTGATCGGTGGCCGGGCAGGCATAAGGATCTCGCTTCTCATCCCAGCCTGCTGATCCTCCCGTATCCATGAAACCCGATCTTCGGCAATTTCGCCACACCGAGCCGTAACCGGAGTCGGAGCTTAGTGGTCCTGCCCGCAAGTTCTTCGGGGGTCAGTGCCCGAGGTAGAGGTCGCACTGCGGGACGCGAGCGACGCGGACCGGCGCGAGGCGTTGATGAGCGCGCGTCTGTTCGTCGGGCCTCGTGGCGGTCGGATCTCGACCGGTGTTCTGCGGAAGACAACGCACTGGGATGAGGTCGTCGCCAAGCTGGGATTCGAGCATCTCCGGCGGCACGATCTGCGGCACACCGGGCTCGCCTGGTTCGCCGATGCCGGGGTGCCGCTGCATCGACTTCAGCGGATCGCCGGACACACCGATCCGCGGATCACCCAGCGCTACATCCACCCCGATATCAAGGCGTTGCAGAGCGACGGGCAGCTGCTGTCGCGGTTCCTCGCGACGCCGAATAGCGGGCCCCAGATACCCGAGCTGCTGGCCCGCATAAGACCGGACCATGCCGCCGAAACCGACGATGGCCCCAAATTGGTCCCAAGACTGCGGGTGGTCGAATAACAGCAAATCCCCTCCGGCGCTGGGCGGAGGGTGTTTTTCTGTGTCGGGCGGACAGGATTTGAACCTGCGACCACTTGACACAGGTTCAAATTCGCTCAACCTATCCCTGTGCTTCCCAAAGTACCTGATCAGCACCATATTTGCGGAAAGTCGAATGCTCGAGAAGTCCCATCGGATTCGGATATTCCCATCGAAAGTGTGAGATTTTGGTGAGATGGATCAAAACCGGCCTACTCATGGTCGGAACGCTCCGGTACCCGCGCAAGCGGCTCGGCCCGCAGCCGATCAGCTTCGAAAGAACCCCTCGCCCGCTTGTCAGCAAGGTTGCGACCGGCAACGCACACTCACGTATTCGACAAGCTACGGCGTGTCGCGTATACGACACGCGGGCATTCCGACGCAGTGGCAATTTTCTAGCAAATATGAATGGTCCTTGTCGTGTCAGCATGCGCCCGAGCCATACCAGAACTTGGCCCTGGAGCGGCCGGGCGGCGGTCGGCGTTCCGTGACTCGGGCGCCTGGAAACCGCACATGTTCCGCAACCAGGGCAGGGCGCGCGGCTCGGTCGACTCATCGACTGAGCTACACGGACGCCCTCTAGTTCTGGCTGCCGCTCAAACGTATCCAGCCCTGATCAGTTGTCGAGGTCGATCCAGTACTGGCAGATACCGTCGGCGGTGACGGCGGCAAGCTGTCCGCCCCATGTCTCGATCACTCGCCGTGATCCGATGTTTTCCTGCCGACACGTCAACCGGGCGCTCCCGATGCCGAGATCCTTTGCCTTCACCAACGTCTGGCGAAGGATTTCGGTGGCGTAACCGCGACGGCGGTGCTGTGGCGCGACCACGTAGCCCACGTGTCCACCCCAGCGCATCAGTTCATCGCTGAGGGTGTGCCTGATATCGGAGCTGCCGACGAACACTCCGTTGACCTCAGCCATCAGGAATGTGTAGGGCACCATTTCCGGCGGAAGGCCGACGCCAGCCGAAGCATTGTGCTGCACTATCAGGTAGTCATCCCACAGCATCCCTGCCCGATAGTCCTTGGCGAGCGTCAACCCGTCAGCGATGAGCGCCGAGCGAAGCGCCAAGAACGGACGCTCGTCCCGCGTCCCCAGTGCCCGCACCGTGAGCCCATCCAATTCGGTCATCGTGGAATGGTCTCCGCCTCACTGGTTCATGGCAACAGCTTTTCGCTGCGCGGCGACGTTGCAGGATCGCCACGCAGGGTGGCAGTCATCCAGGCAACGATGCGAGTTGTCTCGGATTCGGTTGGCGGCCAGCTCGGTTCCGGGGGCGAGTGCGGATTCCTCGATGATGTTGTCGGGTGCTCTCGCGAGGAAGCTGTGGTTGTTCAGCGTCTTGTAGGCGCTGTCGAGTTCTTTCAGCGCGGCCGTGGGGACTGTCAGCCCTTTCAGTGCAACTGAGGTTGATTGTGCTGGTTAGTTGTTGGTGGTCAGTCGGCCGTCGAAGGCGATCTTGAAGGCGTTGAGGGCACCTTTCCAGCGGTCGGACGAAAGTCGATGGTGGTGGGCTCAAGTCGCAGCAGCCGCCGGATGGCCAACTCGTGTTCGGTCAGGGTTTCGGTGAGCGCGAGTTCGGCTGGGACGGGCGCTGTTCGCACGCGCTGCTCGGACCGGAACCGTCGTACTTCGGTGGCGAAGTACCGCAATTGGGCAACTTCGGGCTCGGCGGCCGGGTTGCGGAAGCCGGAGTCTTGCGGCCAGGAGGCGATGACGACCGATTCGCCGTCGGTGAGGGTGGTCCACAGCTTCTCGGTGACGAACGGTACGAGCGGGTGCAGCAGCCGTAGCATGGTGTCGAGGACGGGCCCGAGCACTCGGCGGGATGCGTCTGCGGCGGATCCGCCTTCTGTATAGACGGCTTTGGACAGTTCGAGGTATCAGTCGAAGGTTTCGTCCCACGCGAAGTGGTAGACCAGGCCAGAGAGTTTCGCGGACTGATAATCGTCGAAGCAGCTATCGGCGTCGGCGGCAACAGCATTCAGCCGCGAAAGGATCCAAACGGCTTGTCCGGCAGCTTCAGCGCATCTACGCGACTCCTCCCAGGGAACACCTGGTTGGTCAGTGACAACCGACATCAATATGCCCCTTCCCATACCTTGCTGAGGAGTCGGATCGGGCGTCCGACTGCAACTGACCTCAGTCCGCGGACCCGGGATCCTCGACTATGCCAATACCCGCTTCCCCACCGGCATCCACCGCATGCCCAAGACGCTCACGTTTACCTCACCCGGAGCAGCCGCCACCGCCGTTCCTGACAGGCAGGCGATATGGCGCCGCTGCGGCACGCGGCTGACCGAACTCGCACGCACCTTTCCCGGAGCACGATTCGACCGCATCATCCGCCGTCTCACTGACCTACCCGACCAGGACTATGAACGTCTGTCCTCGACCGCACGCTGGATTGCCGATAACCCCACCTCCGGCATGCTGCTCCGCCAGCTGCCGATCGAAGGAATCAACACCAAATGGCTCGCCCGCCACGCCACACTGCTGCTGGCGTTCCTCGGTGACGAACAACCCCGCGAGAACGTCGATTACGAACCATCCGACGAGCAGAACGCAGACGACGGCGCTCCGGTGTCCCGTCGGCAACGTCTTGTCCATCACCGGGATCACTACCCGAAACCGCGACCATGCCAGCCACGCGCACCACAACTGGGTCTGACGGCCACCTACCACCGGGCCCTGACCCCAATCCCACTGCAACCACAAACCCGGCTCAGCGATCCAGGGCCGAAACACCCTGCGCTGACCTTCCCGCAACCGCTGCTTGACCTGCGCCACCATCCGCCGGGTAGTGCGCTCCCCACCCTTGAACCCCATCGCGGTTATCCGCCGATGCACCACATCAGCACGGATCTTGCCGTTCGAACGAACAACCAGCTCTTCGACTTTCGGCAGATACTCATCAATCGGGCGAGCCCGATGCTCACGCGCAACCGGACTCTGCCCGGCCTCCCGCAACGCCACATACCTCGCCACCGTGTGGTGGTCACACCCGGCCAGCGCAGCCGCTGCCCGATAGGAACCCGTGAGGTCATACGCCTCGAGGATCTCCATGATTTCCCTACTGCTCTTCACGCCGCGAGCCTTCACCCACGGCAACCCGGACAAATCACCGGGGAGATATCTGGCCACCAGCGGGGAACTCGCTGGCCACCACCGGGGCTCTAAATGGCCGCCTATGGGGAGTATTCACTGGCCGCTGTCAGACGTTTCGAAGAGCGAAGACAGTAAGCTCAAACAAATGTGTCCTATAGGCCGCTACCGAACCGCGGAAAAGAAGGTCAGCGGAGTACACCACCGATGTGAGGCCAGTAGATACCGGATAGTTGCCGCCCCAAGAGAAGCCGTCGACCACTTCACAAAAGTGAATGAAAACCAGCTCACCCAGCCGAAAACACGCTGGTCAACAAGTGTGCTCCCCGCGCCTGCGGGGATGAGCCCTCCAATTCGCCTGACCAGCGAAAACAATGCCGGTGCTCCCCGCGCCTGCGGGGATGAGCCCGGGTCGCACGGACCCAGCTCGAACGTGGTCGGGTGCTCCCCGCGCCTGCGGGGATGAGCCCGTAATTACGTTGAACATAAACAGATATGGTATGTGCTCCCCGCGCCTGCGGGGATGAGCCCATCGTGCGCTGGGCGGATCTTCCGAAGCAGTAGTGCTCCCCGCGCCTGCGGGGATGAGCCAGAATTGCAGGATCGCTGCCACGGTCAGGCCGCGTGCTCCCCGCGCCTGCGGGGATGAGCCCTCAACGGTGATCTCGACGGCCTCATGGAGGCTGTGCTCCCCGCGCCTGCGGGGATGAGCCCACCCAGTCGGTGGAGCCCTCGCAGCCGTGGTGGTGCTCCCCGCGCCTGCGGGGATGAGCCCGCGTGGTGCCCGTGGTGGCTCAAGCATCCGGAGTGCTCCCCGCGCCTGCGGGGATGAGCCCTGTCATGGGACGCGATGCGGCCTGAATACGAGGTGCTCCCCGCGCCTGCGGGGATGAGCCCTTCGATCGGACGCCACTTCACGCCGCCGGAAAGTGCTCCCCGCGCCTGCGGGGATGAGCCCTGGCTCAGTCCTGCCGTGACCACCGCGTCGCCGTGCTCCCCGCGCCTGCGGGGATGAGCCCCCCGTCCGCGACTGGCCGCAGAGGAAATCGGTGCTCCCCGCGCCTGCGGGGATGAGCCCTGGCCCGATCCCGCCGCGTCGCCGACCTCGACGTGCTCCCCGCGCCTGCGGGGATGAGCCCAAGAAGCGTGCTATCGACCGGGCGACGGTCCTGTGCTCCCCGCGCCTGCGGGGATGAGCCCCGCCCGGCCACGTTCGGCGGGCAACGTCCGCAGTGCTCCCCGCGCCTGCGGGGATGAGCCCTTGCTCGCGCGAGGACACACCTCTTCCACCATGTGCTCCCCGCGCCTGCGGGGATGAGCCCGTCTTGAGCCGAAGATGATGCGCGGCGATATGGTGCTCCCCGCGCCTGCGGGGATGAGCCCATCGCCGAACTCTTCCAGAAACGACGACTCCAGTGCTCCCCGCGCCTGCGGGGATGAGCCCGCTAGCTCTGAAGTCCGGAGTGCCGACCCTCTGTGCTCCCCGCGCCTGCGGGGATGAGCCCGGTCGGAGTCGGGGACAACTCGTACGGAGAGCGTGCTCCCCGCGCCTGCGGGGATGAGCCCAGGTACGTGGTGCCGTGGGGCTACGGTACGACGTGCTCCCCGCGCCTGCGGGGATGAGCCCGCGCAGCGGGACATATCCATCACACCCATGGCGTGCTCCCCGCGCCTGCGGGGATGAGCCCCGCCCCTCCTGCTGACGCCCGGGACGGTTGGCGTGCTCCCCGCGCCTGCGGGGATGAGCCCAGTGGTCGCAATCACTGTTCGCTAACAATGGTGTGCTCCCCGCGCCTGCGGGGATGAGCCCGACGTGTGCGAGTGGGAGACAACGACGTCCCCGTGCTCCCCGCGCCTGCGGGGATGAGCCCGCACGTGGTCTATCGTCGGTGCAAGCTGATCTGTGCTCCCCGCGCCTGCGGGGATGAGCCCCGGCCCTCCGGGCGTATGCCTCGACAGTCGGTGTGCTCCCCGCGCCTGCGGGGATGAGCCCTCCGGCTATGGCGAAAGCGGGTCCGAGGATTTGTGCTCCCCGCGCCTGCGGGATGGTCCTGGCGGGGCAGTCGATCACGTTGCCGTACTGGTGGTGGTTTCCGCGCCTGCCGGATGAACTCACCATGAGTTCCTGCTCCGGGCTTGCCAGGTTTTTCTTGCGCTTGAGGGTGAGTCAGGGTTGTACCCGTGGCCGTATTCTTCCTGCGCAGGGATATGCCAGGACCCACCGAAGGGTCGCTGCTGGTTACTGTGTGCTCCCAGGCGGATACTGCGGTCTGCGTTGGACTGGTGCTCGCATCTGCGGCACACTGGTCGGTGCAAGGTGCGCTAGCGCCTCTGAAGTGAACCCGGCAGCCATCCGGACGGTTGGTGAGCCGGGTTTCGCGTGTCTGGTGGCTTGTCGGCAGAAGGTGTGACGCTGGGGCCCTTCTTTCATGTTGTTTCGAGATGTCAATGTGAGACGAAACTCTGTGCGCCCCTGAGCCGGTCAAGCTTGGCGGGGATAGCAGGGGATTGTTAACAGGCGTATCCCCTGCTATCCCTGGCCCCGCAAGCGCGGGGAGAGGGGTGAGCCGTTTCTTCAGCTACCGGATCGGGCTGGGCTCATCCCCGCAGGCGCGGGGAGGTGTTCTCGTAAACGACCCTACGAGATGGGGATTGGCATCACGCAACTCGATCGTCGTCCGGCTCAGCGATCGAGTCGTGTGAGTCGATGGTGTGGACTCGGGACACGATCGGCTGGATCTGACGGCGCCAGTTGCCGCCACGCTGCCGGCACCAGGCGACGGCATCGGCGATCCAGAGCAGGGGGTCTTCTCGTCCCCGGAGGTGTCGGTATTCGATGTCGGTTCCCGAGAGTGCGGACTTGAGCTGTTCGCGGTCGAACGCTACGACTGAGTCATCCCGTTCGATGTGGATTGCCCTTGCCCTCAGCACGACTGCGCGTTTGGCGAGCTGACAGAGACACTGGGCTCGGGCGTCGAGGTCTGATCTGGAGTTGGACTCGAAAATCTCGCATGTCACACCAAGGCGGAGAAGGGTACTGACGATCTGTCGCCGACGTTGCGACTGCTCCTTGCTCATGTGCACACGGCGCTGCCCTCGCATCAGTAGGGCTCGCAGAGCGCGTGTAACCAGAGACCGCTGCTGGGGCGCGACGATGACTGCGACCAAGAGGAAAGGGCGGCCCTTGCTCTCATCGACGTAGATGCTGGGCCGCACTCAGGCTCCCTAGTTGTACTGACCTGAGAGGTTGGGAACGCGGCTGGCTGGTGGGTGTCCGCCGAGTGCGGTGTGGCCGCGGTGGTGATTGTAGGTGTGCAGCCAGTCGGGGAAGGTGTTGCGGCGTTCGGTTTCGGTGCGGTAGGGGCGGGCGTAGGCCCATTCCTCAAGCAGGGTGCGGTTGAAGCGTTCGACCTTGCCGTTGGTTTGCGGCCGGTAGGGGCGGGTGCGTTTGTGGGTGATGCCGGTCTCGATGAGGGTGTCGCGCCAGAGTTGAGATTTGTAGCAGGAGCCGTTGTCGGTGAGTACCCGCCGGACAGTGATTCCGTGGGCGTGGAAGTAGCTGCGTGCGCGTCGCCAGAACGCGACAGCGGTTTCCTTGCGCTCGTCGCTCAGGATCTCTGAGTAGGCCAGGCGGGAGTGGTCATCGACAGCGTTGTGCAAATAGCTGTTGCCGACATGGCTGCTTCCATTGCGGCGCAACAGTTTTCCAGGCGTACGGGTGCGGTTGCGGCTGCCGGCGCGACGACCTACGGCGCGGTGTCCGCCGCCGTCGGGGATGTTGCCCAGTTTCTTGATGTCGACATGGACCAGGTCGCCGGGTTCAGGGTGTTCGTAGCGGCGGATCACCCGGCCGGTGGCGCGGTCGAGCCACCGCAGCCGTGCCAGCCGATAGCGGGCCAGGACCCGATGCACCGTGGCCGGGTACAGGCCGAGCAGGTAGGCGATCCGGGCCGGTCCCCACCGGCGCAGGAGGCGAAGTTTGATGATGCGCCGCTCGGTGCGCACCGAGGTTCGTCGCGGACTGTGGTGCGGGCGGCTGGACCGATCGGCCATACCGGCAGCGCCGTCGCTCCGATAGCGGTCGGCCCACCGTTTTGCCGTGGTCGCTGAGACCTGGAACCGTTCGGCGGCTCGCCTCAGTGGCCAACCGTCCTCAACGACACAACGAGCAAGCCGCAGTCGTCCCAATTCTGATAACGGGGCATTACGGTGGGACACGAAGACCTCCGATGGGTGAATGCGTTCCTAGACAGCTCGCACTTCACCCGGAGGTCTTCGCCATGTCAGCCCGACACGCCGTCACCAACGTCTGTGGTCAGTACACCTAGTGGGTGATAGCTATCGGATTGGGCTGTTCGACTGTAACCTGCCAAAGCGTGTGTCGCCAATTTGACAGTCACGAAAGACGCTGAGCTGCAGGCTAATTAGAAGCCAACCGGCAGGTATGGAAGCAGAGGTCGGGACTCTGGGTGGAACGGGCCTAAATGCGGGCGAGGTCGCTCCAGTTGGATAAGGATCGTTATTGCGGATCACGCGCCTCTGCATCTCACGGACGAGGACGTGCTATGTCGCGGTGGGTGACCTACTGCCGAGTGCCGAGCGACCACTGCGAGGACGACGAAAAGGTTTGAAGCGCAGCGAAGGTGGGTAGAGGTTGCTACCTTCGGTGCGGGTGCGTGCAGCTCGCCGTCGGGGCTCTGATGACCAAAGGTTGTCGGTGGTGGGTTGTATCGTTCGGCGCGTCGAGGAGTTGATCTTTTGCGGGGGTCGTGGTGCTGAGTACGGCAACGTTGTCTGCGTGGGCAAAAAGCGATCGTGATGGCGGAAGTCTGTCCCTCGTTCGCCACCTGGCCGATTCTGCCGAGGTTGCGAAGTTGGTGTGGGATCGCTGGTTGCCGCGTCATACACGGGAAGTGATCTCTCGAGGGCTTCCCGGAGGCGAGGGCGATGGGCGGTTGTTTCTGTGTTGGCTGGCCGCTGTTCATGATGTCGGGAAGCTGACGCCGGCGTTTGCGTGCCAAGTGACGGCGTTGGCGGATGCCATGCACGCGAAAGGCTTACGAATGCCGAGCGCTGTAGGTAATCGAAAGGCATTGCCCCACAATCTTGCCGGTCAGTTGGCGGTGATCGAGTTTCTCGTCGGGCTTGGCTGGGATCGCGGGGTCGCCGCCACGCATGCGGTGGTGGTCGGAAGTCATCACGGGGTGCCGCCCACCGCGCGCGAGTTCCGCAATGCTGGCTCCCAGACCGCCTTGTTCGGGTCGGGGCAGTGGGAGAACTCGCGCAAGGAACTGTTGACGTTCGTGACGGAGCGGACCGGTGCGGTGGCTCGGTTGGGCGCTTGGCAGGCTGTGTCACTGTCGCTCGTGCAGCAGAGCTTGTTGACGGCTGCGGTGATCGTGACGGATTGGATCGCGAGTAATCAGGATCTATTTCCTCTCGATGAGAACCGGGTATCGAGCGTCGCGGCGCCTGCGGCGTGGAACTTGTTGGGGCTGCCAAGGCCCTGGCAGCCGACAGTGGTGGCGGTTTCGGGCGAATCGGCTCGCGCGGATTTCGTGCGTGCTCGTTTCGGGTGGCCGAAGTCGATGATGGTGCGTCCGCTGCAGTTGGAGTGTGTGCGGGTTGCCGCGGCGATTCACGTGCCGGGGTTGATGGTGGTGGAAGCGCCGATGGGGGAGGGGAAGACCGAGGCGGCGTTGGCTGCGGCGGAGGTCTTGGCGCAGCGGTTCGGGTTCGGTGGTGTGTTCGTGGCGTTGCCGACGATGGCTACGTCGGATGCGATGTTCGCTCGGGTGCGCCAGTGGGTGGAGAATCTGCCGGATACGCCGTCGTCGATGTTCCTCGCGCATGGTCGGGCGGCGTTGAATCCCGAGTTTGCCGCGTTGCGGCGGAGGGGTTTCTGCTCGATCGGCACCGATTGCGCCGACAGCGGCGTCGCCGCGCATGCGTGGTATGTCGGGAAGAAAGGGCCGTTGGCGAATGTCGTCGTCGGAACTATCGACCAGGTGCTGCGGTTGGCGTTGAAGACGCGACATGTGATGTTGCGGCATCTGGCGTTGGCGAACAAGGTCGTGGTGATCGATGAGGTGCACGCCGCGGACAACTACATGTCCACTTACTTGTGCCGCAGCCTGGAATGGCTTGCCGCATACGGTGTTCCTGTCGTGTTGTTGTCCGCGACATTGCCGCCGGCACAGCGTGAGTTGCTGATCGAGGCGTACCGCCGCGGCCGCGGTGACAGCGATGACAAGGCCTGCGTGGCCGGTGGCGGGTATCCGTGCATCACACTGTGGCCGAGTCCGCAGGGCGCTGTATCGGTGGCGGCGTCGGGTCGTGTGATCGACGGGATCGAGATCGGAAAGGTCTGTGACGATCCCGATGGGCTGGCCCGCACGATTGCAGGGGCAGTGGTTCCGGGCGGGGGAGTGGTGGGAGTGGTGTGCAATACCGTCGCCCGCGCGCAAGAGACCTTCGAGGCTCTGACACGGGCCGGGTTCACCGACGATGAGTTGCTGCTCGTGCACTCGCGTTTCGTTGCCACGCATCGGATGGCGCTGGAGTCACGCCTGCGGTCGGCGCTGGGCCCGCCGGCGAAGAGTCTGCGGCCTGGGCGATTTGTTGTGGTGGGCACCCAGGTGATCGAGCAGTCACTGGACATAGACGTCGATCTATTGGTGACCGATTTGGCGCCGATGGATCTGTTGCTCCAGCGGATAGGGCGCCTGCACCGACACCGGAGACAGCAGCGTCCGGCGCAGGTCGACGCACCGCGGTGCTTGATCCGGGGAGTCGATTGGGATGCTGTGCCGCCGCAGCCGGTGCCCGGATCGCAAGCAGTTTACGGCCGTGCCCGTCTGCTGCGGTCGGCTGCGGTACTCGGAGCACGCAAGGAATCGACTGTGACTGTGCCCGAGGACGTGCCGGGGCTGGTCGCCGAGGCCTACAGTGATGAAATCACGGTGCCCGGCTCATGGGCGGCTGCGTTGGCGGTTGCCGATGACGAGTGGCAAGCCCACGTCGACGATCAACAGCGGCGGGCGCAGTCGTATCTGCTGCCGGCCCCAGACACCGAGAACTCGACCCTGCAAGGGTGGCTGATGGCGGGGATTCCTGAGGATGCCGACGGTGCCGGTGGGCAAGCGCAGGTCCGGGATGCGGAGGACACCATCGAAGCGATCGTCGTCCAACGCTGCGGTAACGAAGTACGTGTTCTTGCCGACGTGCCCGAGACGGGAGGAATGGTCGTGCCGACCGAGACCGAGCCACCGCAGAAGCTGGCGAAGCAGGTGGCGGCCTGCACGATCCGCTTGCCCGCGTTTCTGACGCGGTATGGCCGCAAGGAGAGGGTAATTCGCGCGCTCGAAGACACCTGGTATCCCGGCTGGCAGCAATCGCACTGGCTGGCTGGGGAATTGGTGCTAGAGCTGAACGAGGACCGTCGTGCGAGCCTGGCCGGGCACGACCTGGAATACGACTCCCGATTGGGATTGCTGGTGGCATCGACCCAGGACGTGCAATGACCACAACCGCACCCACTTTCGACCTGCTCGACGAGCCCTGGATCACGGTCACCGACCATTCCGGGGTCGCGCAGGAGATGTCTTTGCGCGACGTGTTCGCCCATGCGGACAGATTTGCGGCGCTGGGTGGTGAGGTGCCGACCCAGGAGTTCGCGATCGCGCGGCTGCTGCTGGCGATCCTGCACCGCAGCATCCGGCACCGGCGAGGGACCGCGGTCGAGATCTGGTCACAGCTGTGGGACCAGTGGCCGGGCGAGGACATTGATCACTACCTGGTCGAGCATCGCGCCCGCTTCCAACTGTTCCATCCCGCGACACCGTTCTTCCAGGTTCCCGGTCTGCGTTCGGAAAAGGACGCGGTGAGCTCGCTGGACAAGCTCATCGCCGATGTCCCCAACGGCGCCAAGTACTTCACCACCCGCGCCGGGCGTGGGATCGAGCGGATCAGCTTCGCCGAGGCAGCCCGGTGGTTGGTGCATGCGCATGCCTTCGATCCGTCCGGAATCAAGACCGGCGCCGACGGCGACGCACGAGTGAAAGGTGGCAAGGGGTATCCGATCGGGGTTGCTTGGGCCGGTGGGCTCGGCGGGGTGTATCTGGAAGGTGCGAATCTGCGTGAAACGCTGCTGCTCAACCTGGTTCTCGCCGACCCCAACGACGTTCGCTTC
The DNA here is from genome assembly GCF_045207455.1 of Nocardia sp. NBC_00881. Classification (NCBI taxonomy): domain Bacteria; kingdom Bacillati; phylum Actinomycetota; class Actinomycetes; order Mycobacteriales; family Nocardiaceae; genus Nocardia; species Nocardia sp. NBC_00881. The sequence continues at coordinate 3,044,016 of NZ_CP108798.1, read as the reverse complement.
AGTAGCGCAGACCTGCCACCGTGGGAACGAGATCCCGACGGGCCGGGCGTCCGCGACGTCAACGGCCCCAGCGGACCGGTCGACTTGTTCACCTGGCAGAGCAGACGCGTACGCCTGATCACCTCGAGCAGTGAGGTGACCGGCGTCGTGCTGTGCAACGGGGATGCACTCGAACCGTTCAACAAGCATCTGCTCGAGCCGATGACCGGTTGGCGTTACAGCGAGGTTCAGTCGAAGAAGTCGGGAGAACCGCGGCATTATCCGGCAGTGCATAGCCCGGAGAAGTCGTTGTGGCGTGGATTGCGTTCTCTTCTCGGCGACGTTGCCAGCTCCGCGCCGCTCGGCGGGCGCGGCATCGCTCCTGGTGTTGTCGAATGGGTAGGCACGCTCCTCGACCGGGGGGTCTTCCTGGATGGTCATCCGATCCGATTGCACGCGGTCGGGATGCACTACATCAACAATCAGTCGATCGTCGGCGACATCGTCGATGACGCCATCAGCTTCTCCGCGGCGTTGCTGGCTTCGGATCCCCGCTTGTGGGTGTGTGCGGTCAACGCTGTCCAGGTCGCCGAGGCCGCCGTGGACGAGTTGGGTGCGCTGGCAGCCAACCTCACCCTGGCATCTGGTGGCGAACCCGATGGTGCACGCGGGCGAGCGCGCGAGGAGGGTTTCTTCGCACTCGAAGCGCCCTACCGGAATTGGTTGCGTGGCCTCGACCCACAAACTATCGACTACGACCCGTCGGCCAGCCAGTGGGAGCAGACGGTGTACACGATCATCCGTCGCCTCGGTGACGAGTTGATCACCTCGGCCAGCCAGCAAGCCTGGGTAGGTCGCCCAGTGCGGGAGCGATGGATGGACACCAGCCTCGCCGACGAACGCTTCTTCCAGCGGCTGCGGAACCTGCTGCCGTCGGTCTTCACTCAGCGAATTCTCACCCAGGAAGGGGAAACAACCGATGGCGAACGCGCCGACGTCGCATGGTGAACGAGAAACCGCGCTCGCCGACTATGTAGCCGACAAGGTCGCGGAATTGCAGGACCGTTACCGGCGCCGTGACAGTGAAGCGTTAGCGGCAATGGCAAAGCTGCGCCGCGGCGTCGGCGGAAATCCCGGAACAGATCCCGCGCTGTGGGGACTGACCCTTGCCGAGATGCCCGAGCACATCACCGCGCGCGAGATCATGACCCGTGACGAGCGCGACGGTGCGTCCACGGTATGGGAGCGCGCGGCCTACGACGCGATCACCCTGCACGCCCTGCATCAACAATCCCGCAGCGACCGCATGCACCGCCGCGGCACGACGATCGGGACGGCGACCGCCGCCCTCGGCGCGCGGGCCGGCGCCCAGGACGCCGTACGCGCCAGATTCCATGCCCTCGGTACTGCCTCCGATCACGACGCCCGGCTGATCCACCTGCGAGGTCTGATCTCGCAACTACGCGGCTACGACATTCCTCTCGACTACGCCCGCCTCGCTGTGGACCTCTGCCGACTCGACGACGGCACCTACGCCGACCGGGTGTTGCTGGCATGGGGCCGCGACTACCACCGCAGACCCGCCACCACCTCGAACACTGATAACGCCGCACCTGCACCAGGAGACCCGCTGTGACCAGAATGTTCATCGATGTCCACGTCCTGCAAACCGTGCCGCCGAGCAACATCAACCGAGATGACACCGGCAGCCCAAAGACCGCCGTCTACGGCGGCGTGCGCCGAGCACGCGTGTCCAGCCAGGCATGGAAACGTGCCACCCGCACGGAATTCCGCGAACTCATCGACCCGGCAAGCCTGGGTGTGCGGACCAAGCGCGTCGTCGAACTCATCGCCGAACGAATCGGAAGCGCCATCCCCGACGCCGACGACCGCTACGCGGCAGCCACCCAGGTGCTGAAAGACGCCGGCATTGTCCTGGAGAAGCCGAGAAAACGCAAAGACGACGCTGACGACGCCGTCGAACAATCCAAGTACCTGCTGTTTTTGAGCGCCAACCAGATAGACCGGCTCGCGCAGCTGGCCGTCGCCGCAGTCGGCGGTGCCAAAATCGAAAAAAGTGCGGCGAAAGCCGCCGCGAACGGCGCCGACAGCATCGATGTGGCGTTGTTCGGGCGGATGGTCGCTGATTCGGCCGACCTCAACGTCGATGCCGCCGCGCAGGTCGCGCACGCGATCAGCGTCCACGCGGTGAACAACGAATTCGACTACTACACCGCCGTCGACGACCGCGCCCCTGAGGACAACGCCGGTGCGGGAATGATCGGCGTTGTCGAGTTCAACTCCTCCACTCTCTACCGATACGCCACCGTCAACGTCGGGATGCTCGAGAAGAACCTCGGCGACCGGACCGCCACCGTTCACGCCATCGAGACGTTCCTGAAGGCGTTCGTGCGCAGTATGCCCAGCGGCAAGCAGAACACCTTTGCCAACCGAACCCTCCCCGACGCAGTCGTGTTCAGCGTGCGCACCGACCAACCGGTCAACCTCGTCACAGCCTTCGAGGAACCGGTCGCAGCCCTCGGCGCAGAACGCGCGACCGCAGCCGCCAAAGCGCTCGTCACCCGCTATTCTGCGATCGAGTCCGCGTTCGGCGATGGTGCCACAACGAACTTCGTGGTCGGCACCAGCAACGGCGCCGACGCTCTCGGCGAGATCGCCACGCCGGTGTCATTCGCTGCCGCCGTCGATGGCGTGTCCGGGCGTGTGCGCGCCGCGCTGGGTGTCTCGTCGTGACGGTGCTGTTGATGAGGCTGGCCGCACCCTTGCAGTCGTGGGGTGTGGCCAGCCGGTTCGCGCGCCGGGAAACACAGCAGTACCCGTCCAAGAGCGGAATCCTCGGTCTCATCGCCGCCGCCCAGGGACGCCGCAGGACCGACCCGATCGAGGAGGCACTGCAGGGACTGGCGTTCGGAGTACGCATTGACCAGCCGGGGCGACTCGTCCGCGACTTCCAAGTCGCCCTCAGCATCGACAAAAAGCAGCAATTCCCGCTGTCGCAGCGCTACTATCTGGCCGACGCGGTGTTCCTCGCTGCCGTCGAGGGACAGCAGCAACTCATCGATGGCATTCGAGAAGCCCTGCGTCGCCCCGAGTTTCCGCTGTATCTCGGACGCCGCTCCTGCCCGGTCACCGAACCGCTCATCGTGGGAGAACCATCGCAACAGGCCCTCGGCGAGGCACTGCACGACACCCACTGGCAAGCCGCGCGCTGGTATCGACGCACTCAGCACACGCGGGTGCGCCTGCCGATCTACCGCGACCTCCTTGATGACGACCCAGAAGGGCAACTTCGTGAGCGGGTCCGCGACCTGCCGCTCAGCTTCGATCCGGTACGCCGCGAATACGGTTGGCGCACAGTGGTCGAAGACTTCACCACGATGACCAACCCGGACGGACGCACAGGCCACCAGCCCTTGGCGGCACTGGGAGGAGAATGATGTTCCTATCACGTGTGCCCCTCAACCCGGCACGAGCCGGCACCAAAAAGCTATTGGCGTCTCCCCAGGTCGGCCACGCCGCCGTCATGGCCGCGTTCCCGCCCGAACACACCTCGGCGGCGGGAAACGGATCCGGGCGCGTGCTGTGGCGCATCGACCGCCACGACCCCGCAATCGACCTATACGTGGTGAGCCCGACCGAACCCGACTTCACCCACATCGTCGAACAAGCCGGCTGGCCGACCACGACCGCATGGGCAACCAGGAAATACCTGTCCCTGCTCGACACCCTGACCGAACAACAGCAGTGGCACTTCCGGTTGACCGCCAATCCAATCCGATCCGCGATGGACCGGACCGCCGACGGGCCCCTCACCCGCGGCAAACCGAGCGGACTCACCCCCGCCGACCAAATGTCGTGGCTGCACCGCAGATCCGACGACAACGGCTTCAAGCTCGGCGTCTGCCGCAGTCCCCAAGGTGAGGTCCCAGACGCGACGATCATCGAACGATCAACCTTGCGCTTCCGGCGCGGCCCCGCGACCATCACCCTGTCGACGGCCACCTACGAAGGAATCCTCGAGGTCACCGATCCCCAGAAACTGCGCGGGGCACTGATCAACGGAATCGGCCGAGCGAAAGGATACGGCTGCGGCCTGCTGACCCTCGCCCCACTCGCATGACCGACACACCTGCCGCGCACCCGATCCGCATCGGTGAACTCGTCCGCGCCCGCGACCGGCTGTCGTTCATCTACCTCGAACGCGCAACTGTGCACCGCGACGGCAACGCCGTCACCGCCACCGACGAACGCGGCGTCGTCCACATCCCCGCCGCCACCATCGGTGCGCTGCTGCTCGGACCAGGAACGCGGGTCACTCATCAGGCGATGATGCTGCTAGCCGAGAGCGGATCAACAGCGGTATGGGTCGGCGAACGCGGGGTGCGCTACTACGCACACGGCCGCAGCCTGGCCAGAAGCTCACGCCTGCTCGAAGCACAAGCCGTCGCCGTCACCAACCAGACATCCAGGCTGCGCGTCGCACGGGCGATGTATGAAATGCGGTTCCCGGGAGAAGACGTCGCCGGACTGACGATGCAACAACTCCGCGGGCGCGAAGGCGCACGCATCCGACGCCTCTACCGGATCCACGCCGAACGTACTGGCATCGAATGGAACCGACGCCAGTATGATCCCACCGATTTCGCCGCAGGCGACCCGGTCAACCAAGCTCTCTCCTCCGCTACCACCTGCCTGTACGGAATCGTGCACGCAGTGATCGTCGCGCTCGGCTGTTCACCCGGGCTCGGATTCGTCCACACCGGACACGAACGGTCCTTCGTGTTCGACCTAGCCGATCTCTACAAAGCCGAATTCGCTATTCCCGCAGCATTCGACGCCGCAGCCGACGGCGGCGACGACATTCCCGCCACGACTCGAAGAGCAGTCCGAGACGCAATCCACACAGGCCACCTGCTCGAACGCTGCTGCACCGACATCTACACCCTGCTACTACCCGCCGAACCAGACGGTGCCGCAGAATGGGACACAGACATCGTGGAGTTGTGGGACCGCAAAGGCAACGTCGCAGGCGGTACCTCCTACAGCGATGAGGAACTGCCGTGGTAGTACTCGTACTCAGCGCATGCCCCGCCGGCCTCCGCGGGCACCTCACCCGCTGGTTCCTAGAAATCAGCCCAGGAGTCTTCGTCGGCATCGCCAGCACCCGTGTCCGCGAACTCGCCTGGCAACGTGTCGTCGAACTCTCAAAAGACGGCCGCGCCATCATGATCCACTCCACCAGAGGCGAACAGAAACTCGCATTCAAAGTCCACCGCCACGACTGGCAACCCACCGACTTCGACGGCATCCACCTGATGCGCCGACCACACACCAGCGACGTCAAGCCAGGAGCAGCCCGCGCCGGGTGGAGTAAAGCCAGTCGATACCACCGCGCAGCCCAACGCCGCACCCACGAACAGCCGAACGAAAGTGAATGAAAATCGACTGATCTTCTCAAGAAACCGCAGGTCAACAAGTGTGCTCCCCGCGCCCGCGGGGATGAGCCCGCTTCCACATGGCCCGGGAGCGGGCTTCTCCAGTGCTCCCCGCGCCCGCGGGGATGAGCCCTCAGTCCAAGAATAGATCATAGGAATCTTTTCGTGCTCCCCGCGCCCGCGGGGATGAGCCCCGCGGCGGCGGGCACTTCCTCCCAAGTCAAGGGTGCTCCCCGCGCCCGCGGGGATGAGCCCACCGTCGCCCCCACCGCCCCGATCGTCCCGGCGTGCTCCCCGCGCCCGCGGGGATGAGCCCCGTCCCCGACCTCACCCGCGGCCCCTACACCGGTGCTCCCCGCGCCCGCGGGGATGAGCCCGAAGCCGTCGAAACACTGCTCCACCAGGGTTTGTGCTCCCCGCGCCCGCGGGGATGAGCCCAGATGCACCGCCAGCGCCTCCAGTTGTCCGGCGTGCTCCCCGCGCCCGCGGGGATGAGCCCAGCCCGATGTCGGCGATGAACCAACCGGTTGCGGTGCTCCCCGCGCCCGCGGGGATGAGCCCGGCAGCTGGCGGTGCAGACGGCGCTGGCGGAGGTGCTCCCCGCGCCCGCGGGGATGAGCCCATGGGTGGCGAGTTCGTTAGCCCACAGTTCAAGTGCTCCCCGCGCCCGCGGGGATGAGCCCCACCCATGCTGCTAGACCGAGCCCGCGAAGCCGTGCTCCCCGCGCCCGCGGGGATGAGCCCCCGAATCGGACGAGCTAGACGGACAACTACCAGTGCTCCCCGCGCCCGCGGGGATGAGCCCGGAACCCCGATACCGTCGATGAGCAGCGGGCTGTGCTCCCCGCGCCCGCGGGGATGAGCCCCTGTAGGGCAAGACTGTACCCTGAAACCTGCAGTGCTCCCCGCGCCCGCGGGGATGAGCCCCACCAGCCCGAAGTCCACGGTGACGACCCGGCGTGCTCCCCGCGCCCGCGGGGATGAGCCCTCATCCTCACCTCGCCCTCGATCCTCGCAACTGTGCTCCCCGCGCCCGCGGGGATGAGCCCCTCACGACGACGACGACGAGATCGATTCGGTGCTCCCCGCGCCCGCGGGGATGAGCCCTTCCCATCAGGACAATTGGATTGCAGGCAAGGGTGCTCCCCGCGCCCGCGGGGATGAGCCCCTTCTTGTCCAGTGTCTGGGCGCCAGGCTCCGGTGCTCCCCGCGCCCGCGGGGATGAGCCCGTGTCGGACGCTGGCCGCGGCCGCAAGTCCTTGTGCTCCCCGCGCCCGCGGGGATGAGCCCGGGATAGGTGTCGTCGGCGCGATGGCCGCTCTGTGCTCCCCGCGCCCGCGGGGATGAGCCCTTTGAGCCGTCGATAGAGATGGACGTATCGGTGTGCTCCCCGCGCCCGCGGGGACGAGCCCCGGACACGTTCTGCCACAGCGGGTGCGCGGTAGTGCTCCCCGCGCCCGCGGGGATGAGCCACCAGTCAACTCGTCAGTGCAGACGATCCAGCTGTGCTCCCCGCGCCCGCGGGGATGAGCCCGAGGCCGTGACCTACGCCAAGGGCAATGGCCGGTGCTCCCCGCGCCCGCGGGGATGAGCCCGACACATCCTTGATGGTGTTCAGAACGACCGGGTGCTCCCCGCGCCTGCGGGGGATGAGCCCCGTTGCCGATACCCACCCTGCACACCTCCGAAGTGCTCCCCGCGCCCGCGGGGATGAGCCCCCTCTACGCCGGTTGCCGATTCAGGTCCCGAAGTGCTCCCCGCGCCCGCGGGGATGAGCCCCTGCGGGCAGCGGGATTGTCGGAAGAGACTGTGTGCTTCCGGCGCGAGTACCTTGTCGAATACCGCAGGCGCACAGGCGCTGCCGTACTGTTCATCAGCCACGGTCTGCCCGACCAACTCCGCCTACGCCGACCGGCTCGACGTCCTGGACAACGGTCGGATCGTCGAACAAGGCACGCCGTACTCGCTGCGCACTCAACCGAAACAACTCTGCCGCGCCAATTCTCAAGGCAGAGAACCTGACACGGTGACCGCACTCCGCACAGAACACGCCACAGTCACGATTCGGCGGCTTTCGCCCCCGATGTTCATTCTGCGTGAAAGGCTTGCGTGGTGACGGCTCGTCTACTTGTTCTGTGGGACTTCCCGACCGACCCGGATGCATTCGACCGGCATTACCGTGGGGTCCACATCCCTCTCGCACGTCGTCTGCCGAAGTTGCGCGGATACACCTTCGGCCGCGAAACGACGAAGAACCGCGGAAACCACTCGTATTTCTGTGTGGCTGAACTGGAATGGGATACCAAAGAAGATATGTACCACGCGTTCGCCTCGACCGAAGGCCGAGCTGTCGCCGACGATGTAACACTTCTGGAAAGGCTCGCCGACGTGACCAGCATGACCTACACCACGGAAAATTTGCTGTAGGGACCACAGCCTGATGGGTTCGGCTTCTCCGGTGCTGTCCGTGTAACCGGTTTCCAACGGTGGTCCACACCGCTTTCTGGAAATTCGCAAGCGAGCCGCCCGTATGCTGCTGCGCACCTGCCAGCCCTACCAGGCCGACTATCGACAAACCGCTACTGCTGCTTGGCAAAACATTAGGCAGCATCCAGGGGCCGCGCCGTTCCAATTCTGGCGGGAGCTGTTGCGATACTCGCGTCCCGGGGTGTCGACCCTCATCGAAGAGGCGCCTCAATGAAGTGCTGGAGCCGTTGCCGTTGCGCTGCACGAAGATTCCGCCGCCTGAATGAAGTGCGACGGCGGAAGCCTTTGCGACAGTCCCGGTCGGCTGCATGAAACGTCGCCGGTAACCGCCTCAATGAAGTGCAACGGTGAAGGCCGTTGCGACAGACCGACCTCGAGCGGGTCGTGGTGGACGGTGTCGCCTCAATGAAGTGCAACGACGGAGCCGCCCATCAGGCGATCAAGCCGTCAGAAAACACCAACGCCTGATCCTGCATCAACCTGATCACGACGTCATCCTCGGCCATCCCCCGAGGCTACTTTCGATCAACACCGCGAATATTTGTGGTCCGAGCACTAGACGATAGTGGGTCCGCAGTAGGGTCTGCGCAGTGCGGTGACGAGAAGAACGTTCTGGGTCTGGTTTACCTCTGAGGCAGTCATGATGTACGAGTTCGGCTGGCCGGTCGAAGGGTGCCGCCAGTGCAGCGGGTTGCTGGCGTCGCGGCTGTAGGCGACGTTGGTGCTCGGACCCCACAGCCGGTTGGTGTCACGGTTGGGGCGCAGGCGCCGCATGAGGTCTCGGACTTGCTCGGAGGCGCGGTAGCGGCCGAACATCGCCTTCAGGACGGCCGCGGCGTGAGCGGCTTCTCGCTCCCATTCGATGACGATGGTCTTGGCGGTCGGGCTGTACAGCCAGGCCGGGATGGATTCGGCGGTCTCTTCCAAGCCGGGCAAAGCGGCTCGGCAGGAGTCGTTGCAGGCCAGCACGTTCCACACCGGATCTATGTAGGCTCCGAGCACTCCCCGTTGCTCAAGCCCTTGAAGGTGCGACATCAGTACGTCGTTCGCAGTGAGGCTCTCTCGCAGTTTGGGGGTCGGGAGAAGGTCCTCGGCGGGTGCGCGTAGTTCGCGAAGATGGCGTGCCTGCATCAGGTTGAGACGGTAGCCGGCGATCAGTTTTTCCAGCGCCTCGAGGCTGGGTACGTGCTTGCCTCGTTCGATTTCGAACAAGTAGCCGTCGCTGAGCCCGGTGCGGTCCCGGGCCTCGGCCCGGGATAGGCCTAGGTCTTCTCTGATCGAGCGGCAGGTGCTGGATAGCTTCGGGATGCGGACTGCCGGTCCGGATTTGAAGTGGTCCGACGGACGGTTTGCGGGATTCCGGCGCAAGCGGGCTCCCCCCTTTTCTCTGGTTGCTTACGGAACAGGTACACGCAGAGATATGACGATCGGCTTCCCCTACCCTGATCCGGCGATCGTGCGCAATGCCACCGCGTGGCTAGTGCGTCGCAACTAAGGTCGCCAGCCGTGCAGAATTCCCGGCCCACGCGGTCTAGGCGCCGAATCTGTTGTTGCTAAGTCGATCTCGCACCTAGTCGCACCTGTGAGGTGCTGCGCCATCGGTACCGGGCGCCGCATCGGGGGTTGCTTGACCGGGGCGGCCGGGGAGTTGCTCTCTGCCCGGTGGCCTCCGTCCAATCCGTCCTTCTCGCCAGTAAGGCTCTCACCGGCGCGACTCCAGCAGCGCCTGTCCCGGAAGGGCTCCCGTACGATCAACATACGAAAATAATACGCAAATTGACTCAAAGATCAACTGGAAAGCCTGCGGCTGCAGACCTAGGAACACCTGGCACGTAGCTACACTGGGGTCAGATGCGCGAACAGGATCGGGCTCGCCTGCGCATAATTTTCGTATTACTATGGCGCAGATGCCTGTGAACGGTCATACCTCGGGAGGTGGCTCGATGGATGACGCATGTGCGAGGCGGTTGGCCGATGCAGTGCTCGCGCGCATGGCGGAGTTCCAACCCCCTCGATCGAGGAGGCAGGTGTACTTGCACGGAGGTCCGACGGAGCCGACTCTGCTTGCTATAGAGCGTGCTGAGGCTCGGAGTGTGAAGCCGAAGACCTTGCGGAAGCTCAACGTGGGACTGGAGTGGGAGCCCGGATCGGCGGAGGATGTCTACTACGGCAGCGGCAAGCCCAGGCCGGTGGCGGGCAGATCGGGCATTGTCGTCGGTCCGCGTGGGGTGTATGTCGAGGGTGCGGTCGTTACTCAGCTGATTACCGTCGCGCATGAGATCGGGGATCTAGCTGAATCCTGTGCCCCGTCCATGCGGATAGCGGCAAAGCGACTCGACGCTGCGATTCAGCCGTTGTATGCGCGGTACGTCACCCAACTGCTCGAGGCGAACCGCCGCCAGGGTGGCGCGTTGGGTCCGTTGGTGGCGGTTCTGGGCCCGTTTCTGGATCGTGTAGTCGACCAGTGTGATGACGAGGAGGAAGCGTTGTACCGACGGTGGCTGGCTGGCTTACATATCGAGCTCGACAAGTCGATGAGGCAGCGGTTCGAGACCCGTTTGGCGGAGGCGGACGCATGACCCTGTCGTTGGCCGAACGGGTCGATGTGCTGTTCCGTGCACTGCACAACCCCGACGAAGGCGAACCCACCGTGGAGTTCGTTGCCGCCGCGCTACGCGACCGAGGTATCGAGGTATCAGCCGACGACCTGACCGCCCTGCGCGCCGGCGCTGCTGCCGCATCGTCAATGGAGTTGCTGACCGCGGTGGCCCAGCACTTCAACCAAGAACCGTGGTTCTTGGTTGAAGCCGGGGATACGCCGCGCGTAGTCGATGCGTATGTCCAGCTGGATCTGCTGCGAGCCCTGCGTGAGGCGGGAGTACGCCGGGTCCGCCTGCGCGGTCGCCCAGCCACTTTCGACCGACGAGCGCTGGCTGAGTCGCTGCGCACACGTCGAGAGCACCAAATCAAACCTGGCTGCGCCGAGCTACCTTCAGCCGCAACCGATCCGGCTTAAGAGTAATCGTTTCCTTGATCTTCAACCGATAGGCGGGGTCGGGTGCGAGGTCGTAGTTGCGCAGGATCGTGGCCAGCAAGAGCACGATCTCGTGATACGCGAACTGGCGGCCGATGCAGGCACGCATCCCTACCCCGAACGGCCGGTACAACTCGGGGTGGCGGGCACGCACCCGTTCGGGCAGGAATCGGTCAGGGTCGAAACGCTGCGGGTCATCGCCCCACAGCTGATGGCGATGCAGCTGCAATAGCACGATGAACACCCACTCACCGCGCTGGAACGGGTACTTGCCGCCCAACATCGTGTCCTTGCGGGCTTTGCGGAAATAACCCGGGGCGGTGGGCCACAACCTCAGCGTCTCATCGACAATGCGTCGCACGTAGCGCAGCTTGGCGACCTGCTCGAAAGCCAGCTCGTCACCGGTCCAGATCTCGTCGATCTCCTTGCGTGCGCGGTCGGCGATCTCCGGATGAATTGACAAATAGTGCAGGGCGAACGCCATCACCCCCGCCGAGGTCTCATGACCTGCGGCCAGAAAAGTGAGAATCTGGTAGCGGATATTCTCCGGGTCCAGTCGCTGGCCGGTCTCCGGGTCGGCCGCGGTGAGCATCCGGTCCAGTAGGTCGCCGTGCTCGCCGGCGCCGTCTCGCTGCCGCTGCTCGATCACCGAGTCGACCTCTCGGTTGACGTAGTCGATGTCGGCCAGATGCCGAATCCTCTGTTCCCGGTGCAGCGTCCGCTCCAGCAGTGGATGGCTGTAGGCGGAGCGGTTGACGTAGGTAAGGATTCGCAGCATTGCGGCAACGATCGGATGCGGATCAGTGCGATCGAACGAACCGAACGAATACCCGAAGCCACAGCGCCCGATGATCTCGAGCGCCACCTTGTTCATGTCGTGGGGAATGTCGACCCACCTATCGCTGCGGCCTGCCCAGTGCTCGATCAGCTCGTTTGCGCAAGCCTGCATGGTGGCGTGGTAGCTGCGCATCGCTGTCGCGGTGAACGAGGGCGCCAAGATCGCGTGCGCCTTTGCCCAGTTCGGTTCACTGTTGAACGCGGTGAACAGCCCGTCGCGAGCCACCGAGCGCAACGTGCCGATCGGGACGCCGAGGAATTTCGCCCAGTGCATGTCATCGTTGATCTCGCGCAGCAGCTCCGGATCGCAGACATAAGTCACCCGGGTACCGAAGATGTTCCGCTCGTAGATGTCACCGTAACGCTGCGCGCCACGCATGCCCCACTGGCTCGAATCCGTCACGTGCAGATCCCACACATCGCCGAGGAACGGGATCCGGTACGGCGGATGCGGAAGCACCCGATCACTGGATCTAATCCGCTGCGGGGCCGGGGTTGTCGTCACTTCGCTCGGTCTCCATCCAGTAGCAGGGTGGCATGCACATGGTTTCGCGCCTCATGCCAGTGGTTGGCGATTCTGCGCAGGGCACGAGTTTCATCAACGATGTCACTGCCCGGCGCCGAAGCCTGCAGCCGACGGTACTGCCCGGCTGCGGCACCGGATTGCTTGCGGTGCAACGCACGTACCATCTGAATGGCCTCACCGGCTGGCCCTGCGACGTCGTCGGCGACCGGTTCGGCGTAACGTCCGAGCACCAGAAGTGAATCCCTGATCTCGACGGTCATCCGGTGCATGCGCCGCCGGGGGCTCCTCGCGGCGGCTTGCCCCGTGGGCCGCGGGATTTCCGGACAGGCCCGTACCAACTCCTCCCACATCGGGGTCAGCTGCCGGATGGCACGCGAGGCGGGGTCGATCCGCAGCCGCCGCATGAACTCAGTCGCCACCCCGGCAGCGGCGACCAGAGCACCGCCTCCAAGCATGTAGGTGTAGTTGTTTTCGTTTGCCCGGACACGGAATTCGACGTAGGCACTGCCGGTGCCGGTTGCCGCACACAGCGAAGAGACAACGATCAACAGTGCTTCTTCCAGCGCCCAAATGCCGACGATCACGATCATGAGGTAAGTCAGCCGGTGCAGCGGCCGTAGATGCCCTGCCCGAAGCTCCTTGATACTCGTCGCCACCATCAGGACACCGGGTACGCCGCACCAGGCGGAGAAAATCGCGAAGTACACCGGGGTCTGCCAGCCCTCGGTCCGGTCGATGTAATCGCCCAGTTCCCGCGAGTGAGTTCCAACAACCAGCATCAATGCAGCCGACACACAGACGGCGCCCCACACCAACCGACTCAGGCGAGCAGCATGCGCCGGCGTGCGCTCCGACCACGAGGCCACCAGCAGTAGCAACGGCGCGAACATGACCACCATGACCGCCGCCGACAACTGCCGGGTAAACGCGACACTGAACACACCCATCTGCGCGAGCCAATCCTGCACCACACGCTCACGCAGCAACCCCGCCGCCGTGCCGAACAGCAGGCCATAGGTGATCAGACGTTCACTTGGCCGGGCACCGACCGAAAACCACAGCAGCCGAAACATCAACGCCGTCATGCTGAACCCGAGAACCGCCCAGGCGATCGGAGCCGGTGCCGACGTAGTCAATGCTCTCCCCACAGCGACGTCATCGGCTGGCTCGCCCGCCACCGCGACGTGCTCGACAGCATCAGGTCGGCGAACACCTCCGCCTCGTCTTCCTGGCCGTCGGCGAATTCACTTCGCCCCAGCACACGCCGGACAGTAGCTGGGTCGATGTTCGGCAACAGCAGCTGCAACCCGGCCAGGTCTCCGGTGCCCGCGTTGTGGTTGAGCACCATGTGCCCGACCTCGTGCCACAGGATCTGATCAACATGGAAACTTGTGGTGCCAGCGGCGTACGCGACCACATCCGCTGTCTCGGTGTCGAGCCACAAACCGCAGGGGGCACCGCGCCCGAGATTCCACACATCAGGGAGCACACTGGATTCCACCGGCATCAGCTGGATCGGCCGACCGCGCCAGGCCCCCAGCGCAGCTAGGAACCTGTCCCGGTTCCAGGGCGAGGGAACCAGGTGGGCAATTTCCGCCCGTGCGTCGAATACGCGCCGTGTCGAGTCATCCACCCGCCATCACCTCGCGGCCAAGCCGCGAAGCTTCAGCACCGTCGTGACGTAACGCGCTCGAAGAGGTCCGAGGGTACCGAGACGTGCCGCGGTTGACCAACTTGCCCGGTGACATGATTCCTCCTGTGTCTGTGGGTGTTTCGGCGAAAGGCGTCGCAGCGCAAATGGGCGACTACAGGTTTGGACGTCATGGCGGATGATTCGGTTCCCTCGAAGTCGATGAGGATTGCGTCAACGAAGCATCGGTGCATCAGATCGAACCTGCGGCCTTGCACGGACTGATGCCTGTGACGACGGACCCAACTCTGCATGCAAACGCCGCAACGAACTTCAGACGAAGTCCACGGCGCCCGACACCTCGAACCCACCATCGTCTGGAGCTTGCCCCCGAGCTGTCTCCTCCGCCCGGCCCAGCGTGCCAGAGGGAGAGCCCCAGCCCTGGGATTGTTTCGCTGCCACCAGAACGGGTCGATGGCGGCAAGGGTGATCTCGTCAGCGATCGCACAGGTAGCTGGGCGCCAGGCAGCAACCTGTGGCAGACAGCACGTGGAAGCGGCTGCACGGCAGCAGATTCAGACAGAATTTTCTCTCAAGATTTCTTCCTTAGTTCGCCGGAAAGCTCCCTGATCAGACAGGAAATAGCAATCTCACGATTCTGTATGTACATAAAAGTAGATGAGTCAGAACCCTAGCTTTCCAGCATGTTTCGCGGTTTGGATGAAGGAGCAAAGTTCGAACCGATTGAAAGGAAACAGCGTTGGACCCGTTCGTGATTCTTGGTTTGGTGAACACCGGCCTGTCGATGCTGTCTCACGGCTTGTCCGTGGCAACGCAGGCATTGGCGCTCATCCTGCCCTTCATCTGACACAGTCGCCCTGAGATGCGCTCTCCCAGAGGCAGATGCGCTTCTGGGAGAGCTGCGGCCCGGCTTCGTAGCCGCCATTCTCATCACTAATTCCCATTTCTTCCTTTCGGACGAAGGGTTTATTTGGCATGCCCAAATTCAGGAAATTGCACATTGGGTCGGCTGGTGCCGTCGGCTCCGAAAACCCGCGCCGCAGTGCGGCGAACTGGCGAATCAGGTCGAGCCTCAGCATCGGAGGTGGCAGTCGCGTACTCCTGGCCGGGGCGGTGCCGATGGCGATGGCGATCGCCGCAGCCGGTACGGCCAGTGCCGCTGACACTCCCGCTGTCATCGCTGACCAACCAGGGGTCACCAGCCCCGCCCAACCGGGCACGACCACGCCACCACCGCCTCCGGAACCCGAGCCTTCGCCTGCCCCGGAAGCGGATCGGCCTCCGGTGTATTACGAGCAGCCGCCCGAGGTCCGCAACGAGGCGTCGTCGCGTCCGGCGCCCCCGCCGGAGGAGCCGGTGGAGCCGATCCGGATCGAGGAACTGCATCTGCCCGAACCTGTGCCGGCGGTCGCGCCGATCGAGGCACCAGAGAACATGATCCGCGTCGGGCAATGGCAGGCACCCCGTCCGGAGTGGCTGCCCCCGGAATGTGCGGATGCGATCAACGACGTCGCGGCCGGTGCCGAGGCTCAGGTCGCGACCGCGCTGGATTCGGTCGGTATCCCCGCAGGGCGGTCGGATCGGGTCAGTGGCGCGACCATGGCCGGTGCCGGGATCGGTGGCGCTGCGGGCGGCGCGGGCGTCGGTGCCCCGGTGGCGGCTGCGGGAGCGGTGGTCGGTGGCCTGATCGGCGGAACGATCGGCGGCATCGCGGGCGCCGTGCTGGGCACGGTCGTGCCGGTGCCGGTCATCGGAACCGTGACCTCAGGCGTGGCCGGAACGGCTCTGGGTGCCGCGGTCGGTGCGGCTGTGGGTGCCGCGGTAGTGGGCATTCCTGCCGCTGTCATCGGCGCGGTCGCTGGTGGCACCGTTGGCGCCGGGTTCGGTGCCGGAGTGGGGGTCGGTCAGCCATGACCACCTTCACGAACAGCTGCAAACGCACCGCCGCAGTAGCAGCGATGACCACGGCAATCGGCATGGTGAGTGTCGCGACCGGAACCGGCAGCGCGGAGGCGGTGCCGATCGGGCCCGGTTGCCCCGCGCTCTACGTGCTGGGGGTCCAGGGCACCGGCCAGTCCTCACCGACCGCGGATCCGCTGGCCGACACCGGTGTCGTCGGTGCACTGATCGCCCCGGTCCTGTCCGCGGCCCCGGGCCTGGTGCAACGTAGTTACATCCCGTATGGCGCGGGCTTCGGTGGTGCGGTCCCCGGCGGCGGGCCCGACCCGTATGTGGTGTCGGTGACCGACGCCCGACGTCAGCTCGATGCCGCGGTCACCCAGATTGCCGACACCTGCCCCGGCACGATGATCGCTGGCATCGGCTATTCCCAAGGTGCGCAATCGATGTCGTCCTTCGCCCGCGACATCGGTGCGGGCACCGGCCCGGTCGGGCCGGAACGGATCGCCGGGATCGCCCTATACGCCCACCCGGACCGCGCCCTCGGCGCACCGATCTTCCCCGGGCGGCCGGGACAGACGGCGCCGGATCCCGCACCGGGCACCAGCGGGGCCGCAGTGTCGGCGGTGCAGATCGGCAACCTTCCTGCTGGTGGCGGCGGCATCGCTGATGGCGAGACCAGCTACGGGGCGTTGACCGGCCGAGTCGCCGACGTCTGCGCAGATGGGGACCTGGCTTGCTCGGCACCGGCTCGGGCGGCGCTGCTGCGGGTGGGCGCGGAGATCGCCGCTCAAGCCGACCTGCGTGACCCACTAGCCGCGATCGGCTCGCTCAATGCCTTGTTCTCCACCGCCTTGGGCGATGCCTGGACCACGGTGGTGCTCAATGACTTCCAGGTCTCCGGCGGCAACGTCGATTACGCCCCGCAGCTGGGTTTGGCGGGCCGGTTGATCGACGCCGCCGACCCCCGCATCCCCGCCCCGCGCCCCGAGGAGGTCGGTGCGGCGGCGGAGCGGTGGAACGAGATCACCGCCACCGTCGCCGCGAACCCGATCGGGCTGCTGCTCAAACTCGCCGGACAACTGGGTGCGGCGTGGGGGCAGCTGGTCGCCGACAACGCCGACCTGCTAGATCCCGCGGTCTGGGTGCACTACGCCGACACCGTTACCCGCCACAACAGCTACGCCATCGACGGCCAGCTCAACTCCGGCGTCGCCTGGATGGTGGCCCTCGCCCACGACATCGCTGGGAGCCGATGATGACCGATCCCGCCGCCCCCGATGGCTTCTACAGCAGCCCTGCGCTCGACTTCGCCCCGCGCCCGGGGGAGATCCTGCGCCGCCGCACCGTCTCCACCCCGCACCTGCACGGCGCGAGCCGGGCTTGGCAGCTCGTCTACGCCACTCGCACCGCGTTCAGCGCCCCCATCCCCGCCTCCGGAATCATGATCACTCCCCATACGGCGGAGTTCGCCCGGCGCAGTCCTGTCCTGGTGTACTGCACGGCATTTCATGGTCTCGGCGGTCGTTGTGCGCCGTCGCAGCTGCTGGCGGGGGAGGGGAGCGAACCGGAAACCAGGTTCATCGCTACCGCTCTGGAACGCGGCTGGACGGTCGCCGTGCCCGACGATCCCGGCCTGGGCATGACCGGGCTGGGGCCGCACCAGTTCCTGGCCGGCCGCGCCGCCGCGCACGCCGTGCTCGACCTTGCTCGCGCTGTCCGCGCGTTGTCGGAACTGGACTCGGCGCAGGCGCCGTGCGCGGTGTGGGGTTACGCCGATGGCGGGCGGGCGGCGGTCTGGGCCGCCGAACAGCAGCCCCGGTATGCGCCGGAGCTGGATCTGCGCGGGGTCGCTGCCGGTGCTGTCGTGGCTGATCCTGGTGCGCTGGTTGCTGAGATCGATGGCGGGCGGTGGGCGGGGCTGGGGTTGGCCGGGCTGGTCGGGCTGAGCCGCGCGTATGCGCATCTGCCGGTCGGCCACATCCTCACCGACGACGGCCACCGCACAGTCCAGCAGGCCCAAGAACTCGACGCGGCGGCGCTGCTGGCCACCTACCGCAACCAGCCGCTGGGGCGCTGGTGCGAGCGACCCGACCCGTGGAACGACCCCCTATGGCGGTACGTGCTGGCCAACGAGACCAGCGGCCGCGTAGCCCCGCAAGTGCCCGTGCACCTCTACCACGGCACCGAAGACGCCCTCGTACCGGTGGCGATGGGACGCGGACTGTTCGCCGAATACCGCTCTCTCGGAGTCGCTGTGAGCTGGCGCGAGTACGCAACCAGCCATACCGGCACCGCCGCCGAGGGTGCGGCCGACGCCATCACCAGTCTGGCCAGCTACCTGCAGCACCGACCCAACATCATCACCCGCCCAGCACCACCGAGTCCGCAGACCACCTGAATCGCCTGCCCGCACCACGAACCCCCGACCGGGGTGCGGGCAGGCCCCCAATCCAGATCGAGGTGAAATCCCATGCACTCCAGCACCATCCGGACCCGGACATTACGACGCGGCGCCGCGACCGTGCTGGCGTTGGTGACCGTGTCGGTGGCAGGTGTCAGCACTGTGCACGCCGACACCAGCGTCCCGCTCGGCACGAAATGCCCGAGCCTGTATGCGCTGGGGGTGCAAGGCAGCGAGGAGGCCGCCTCTGACGCTGCGATCACCAGCGATTCCGGTGCACTCGGGCAGATATTCGGACCGCTCGCCGCCGCAGCGGGGGATCTCGTGCAGCGCGCCTACGTCCCCTACGGCCGCGCGCCCGACGGGACGGC
The DNA here is from genome assembly GCF_045207455.1 of Nocardia sp. NBC_00881. Classification (NCBI taxonomy): domain Bacteria; kingdom Bacillati; phylum Actinomycetota; class Actinomycetes; order Mycobacteriales; family Nocardiaceae; genus Nocardia; species Nocardia sp. NBC_00881. Next base: position 3,025,372 of record NZ_CP108798.1, on the reverse strand, counting down.
GCTGCCGTATGACGTCGCGATCACCGCCGCCGCCAACCGTTTGGAACAGATGGCCGCCGAGGTCGTGGCGCGGTGCCCGAACACGAAGATCGCTGCCGCCGGATACGCCCACGGCGCACCCGCGGTCGCGCGGTTCGCTAATCGGGTCGGAGCCGGGAACTCACGGGTCGCCGCTGACCAAGTCGCCGGAATCGCTTTGCTGGCCAACCCGAACCGTGAGCCCAACGCCCCGGTGCTGCCCGGCCGCCCGGATAGCACGACCCCGTCGGCCGCTCCCGGGACCTCGGGGCAGAAGGTCGCCACGATCTCGCTGCTCAACCCGCCGTTGTCTGGGGCTGGTATCGCAGCCTCCTCACCGTCGAGCGGATACGGGGCGTTGACCGGCAGGGTCGCGGACCTGTGCGTCGCGGGAGATGCGACCTGCGATGCCCCGGCAGGGGGCCCTCTGGCCAGCACCGCCGCCAATATCGCTGCCCGCTCCGACCTTCGTGACCCGATCGCGGCGGTGTCCACGATCGCCCACGCCTTGTCGGCGACCGTGTACACCACGGCGGTGAACGTGGTCAACGAGGACTTGATCGGCACCAGCCTCGATCAGCTGTCCTATCAACCTGCCAAACCCCTCGGCCAGCGCTTGGCCGAAGCCTCCAACCCGAACACCACCCCACCCGGCCCGAACGATGCTCTCGCTGCGCTGTTCAAGCTCGGCACCATCGGCCTGAACGCCGTCGTGTCGGTCGCACAGAAGGTGTTCACCCCGACCACTATCGCCGAGCTAGCGACCGTGGGGCTCGCGAATCCGTGGGCGGCAGTCGCAACGCTCGGGGCCAAGCTCGCCACCGCCATCATCGAGCTGGTGCCGCCGCAGACGGCCAGCCGGTGGATCAACCAGGCCTTCGACGCGATCACCAGCACCTTCACCGACCGCAGCGCGCTCTACACCCTGGCCAGCTCCGCCCAGTACAGCGACATCACCGGCCGCCACGGCTCCTACCAAACCGTCCCCGCTACACCGACCGGACGCTCAGCCCTGACCGCCACAGCCGACTGGTTCACCGCGCTCGCCCGCGACCTCGCCGCCACCGGGACACCATCGGCCCCACCACAGTCCGCCGCCCACTCGACGACCACAGTACCCACCACCACGCCGCGCAGCGGCCCTGCCGCGCCGGCGGCCCCGACGTCGAGCGGCGGCCCTTAGACCCCTTCGGGCGGAGTCCGATTCCGCAGACGTACCCACGCCTGTCTGCTGATTCTCCCCTGGCACTCCCGCCCGAAGGGCCCCGCACTGTTCGCCACTACACCGAGGAGGTGAGAACCCGATATGCCGAACACCCGAACCAAACCTGACACCAGCGGTGAGCACGGATCGGGCTGGTTGCATCCAGCCGAAATGGTTGTCCGGCAACCTGTCTCGCCCGTAACCGATGATCGAGATATCGACGGCGGTATCGGATGGCAGTGGATCAACCTGCAACCGCCCCCGACACCGCAGCCCACCACAAGATCGGGGCACACTCGGGTGCCTCGGCGCGTATGGGTCGGGCTTGCTGCCGGCCTCGGGGTGGCCGCCGTGGTCATCGGAGCGGGAATCAGCTCGGTTACCGACCGCCCGGATACGGCCACGCCGATCCCGACCCTGACCGCGAGCCCACAGACAATCACGCCATCGTCGCGAGGCGCGTGCGCCGGGCTGTCGGGGCAGACCGTCACCGACACCGCAGGCGACACCCACAGCCTGGTCGGGGTAATCGCGGCGTTCGAGCACGCCTACTACGTGCAGCGCAGCGGCGAGGCCGCGCTGCGGCTGGTCGCCCCTGAAGCAGGTCTCAATCTCGAGGCGTTGTCGGCGGGCATCGCCTCCAGCCCGACCGGAACCACGCATTGTGTCGCGATCACCCCGATCGCCGAGGGCGCCGCGGAGGTGCACCTGGTCGAGCGGCACCCCGGTGGGCAGCGCATCGACTACCTCCAATTGATCAACATCCGCCACGACCTCGGCAATGTCGTTATTACCAACATTCAGAAGCGGGGCTGAGCGATGGCCGCACCGCTGCACCTGCACCAAGACCACCGCGACCTCGGGTACCGTCTCGACCCTGGCACTGTCACTGTGCCCGCACCGGAACGGTTGGCGCCGGTGCGGGAGACACCGCTGCCGACCACCGGTGCGTATCCCCCGCTGTTCGCCGTGCTCGGCGCGCACGGCGGTGCCGGGACCTCGACACTGGCGCGGTGGTGGGCCCCGGCCGCTGACGCCGGTCTGGCCTGGCCGGCCTCACCCCGCAGTACCCAACGGGTTATCGTCGCCGCCCGGCTCTGTATGCCCGGTCTGACCGCCGCGGCCGATCGGCTGCGCGAATGGCACGCCGGACTGGCACCGGACGGCGTGCGGGTGATCGGGTTGGTGCTGACGGCGGCGCGCCCGGGGAAGGTTCCCGCAGCGCTGCGCCGATATCGCGCTGTCATCGCCGAGTTGGTCGACCACGTCTACGACGTCGGCTGGCACGACGAACTCGTCGTCTGTGAACTCACCGAGCTCGCCCAATATGTGCCGTTCGACCCGCCGCCGCGGCGCAGATCCCGGCTAGGTGAGGCGGTCCCCCTCGACGTGCACCGCGCGGGAACCCAGATCATCACCCACCTCGCAGCCTCCCGTAGCGGGGCTGCGGCACAACATGATTCGGAGCAAACGCCATGATCACCGCTTACGCGGTCGGCGAGGCGGTCACCGTGCTCGCCCAACAAATTCAGATCACCCCGACCTCACCGCCGGGCGCGGAGAAGCTGGTCAATCTCGTCAACTACTTGTCCTGGATCGTCATGCTCGCCGGGATCGCCTCGCTGGTCTACGCCGGCGGGAAATTCGGCTGGGAGAGATTCCATGGCGGCGCGGTCGAATCACCGAAGATCATCCTCGGCGCCCTGGTCGGCGGCATCATCGCCACCAGCGCTGGAGCGATCATGAACGCCGTCGTCACCGGAGGCGCATAACCCATGCGCCACTTCCGAATTCATCCGCAACCCTGCACAACCACACACGGCGCGCCTGACGCACCTGGTACCTGGAGCGCCGCCAGCGGATTTCTTTCCGCACAGATCGCTGCGCGTCAACACCGCACGATCAGCCAACCCGGCCTGAGCCCGTTCACCGTCCGCGCCCCGGACGGGATCCGGCTCTCGGCCGCACGCCTCGGCCCGGCCTTGCCTCCGGCCAGCGTGGTCTACGTCCACGGCATGCTGACCGACTCCGCGTACTGGACGCCACTGACTGGGCGCCTGCACCAACACCTCGACGGTGGAATCGCCCAGATCGTTTACGACCAGCGCGGGCACGGCATACCGGGGAATTCCGAAGCCGGAGTCCGAACCACGTTGCCGATGCTTGTCGATGACCTGGACGCAGTCATGGCGCGCGCCTACGGCGCGGTCGTCTTGGTAGCGCACTCGGTGGCATCGCTGCTGGTGGGGGCATGGGTCAAGCAGTACCCACGCCGTGCCCGCGCCTTGACCGGCATCGTGCTGTTCAACGCCTGCCCCGAATTCCCATGGCTCCCAGTGTCCGATGTGCCCGCCGCTGGACGGCGCTCCCGGGACCCGGGGCGGCAGCTCGTCGAGGAACTGACCACTTACCTGTACGAGCCGCCGGCCCGCTATGGCTTCCCACGCCGGAGCCTGTTCAACACCGTCCGCCACCAGACGCGCAGCGACAACCTCGACGCCATGCTGGCCGCCCTCGCCGCGTACGGCAGCGCAGCCCTGACCGGCGAAACGGCCAGCATCATGCGCAGCATCCCGACCTGGGTGATGACCGGCCAGCTCGACCCCGTCGTCGCACCGAGCAGATCCCAGCACCTGGCCGAACGCATCTGGGGCGACTACGACAGCGTCCCCGGCGCTGGACACTCCCTGCCCTATATCGAGGCCGCCAAGGCATCTGAGCCGATCCTGGCCGCACTCGAGGTCGCCTACCGCACCCAACAACAGAACGGTGGCCAGCTGTGATCACCAAACCGCTTCCCGCGCAGGTGCTCTCACCACTCACACAACTCCTGGGCTACCTGGCCTGGTTCGTGCTGCTTCTGTGCATCGCCCGCGCGGTGTGGGTCGGCGGACTACTAGCGATCCGCATGTACCGCGAAGAAAGCGTCGAAGGACTCCTCGGCGCACTCGCAGGCGCAGCCCTGCTCGGCTCGGCCAGCACGATCGCCATCGCCGTCCTGCCTCCCACCTGACCCTCCCGAGGAGACCCAGCCGTGAATCCCTCTCGCAAACACCGAATCGGCGTAATGGCCGTACTCGCATTCACCGGACCGGTTGCTGCGGCCGGCCTGCTCGCCTGCAGCGACGAGGACACCAGCGAATCCGCACAGCCGAGCGCAACCGCGACCGTCACCGTACCCACAGGATTGCGTTGGCAGACCTTCCAAGGCGTCGACCTCCCGGTCGCCGACCAAGGCCCACGCCACACCGATGGACCGGTAGCCAGCGGATTCGCACGGTCACCGGCAGGTGCCGCGCTGACCGCGATCCACGCGACCGTGCGGATATCGATCGCGACCGACAACCAATGGCCCACGGTCGGGCAGCGCATGCTCGCCCCGGGGCAGGGCCGCGACAGCTGGGCTACCGCCCGAGCGCAGATTTCGATCACCACCCCGATCGCCAGCGGCGCACCCAAAGTCCTCGGCTACGTGATAGCCCGCTACACCCCCGACGCCACCGATGTCGACATCTACACCATCCACCCCGATAACTCCGTCACCCGCAACAGCACCCACGTCACCTGGCAAGGCGACGACTGGCGCCTGCGGCTACCCGACAACACAACCGCCGCCCCCGTCGCCGCCGTTGCCATGCCACCGGTCGACATGGTCGCGCTCACGCCTCGCTGAGGAGCCCCAACGCATGAGATCCCATCGCCTGCTGATCATCCTGCTCGCCAGCATCACCGCCATCGTGAGCACCGCATTCGTGTTGACCCTCACCAACGACGACAGCCCCCGCGATATCCCCGCCGATCCCGGCAGCACCATTGCGCCGACCGAGCGAACGTTCCCTGACCTTCCGCCGACCACCGTGCCGCTGCCGCCGACCACCGATCTGTTCGGCAACCGCCTGGAAGTGCCACACGACGAATCCGGTGTCGCCCTTCCACAAGACCCGAGCGCGCGGCCCGAGCCCACTGGCCCGGATTACCTGATCACCCCACCCGCATGGATGCAGTGGCAGCGCGGCTGGGGCGGTGCCGCACTACCGGTATCGGGCAGCGACGGACCGGCGCGTATCCACTACGGCATCGCGACCGGATTTGCCCACACTCCGCAAGGCGCCGCGCTTGCCGCCGCCGACGCGCTCGCCCGCGCGCTGGCCGCCCCCGAGGGCGTGTGGCAGGAGGTGGTGCGCGAACGCTACTACGGCGGCGTCCAAGCGCTGCTCGATCGGTTCAGCCGTTCCCGCAAGCGCACCCGTGACGCCGCCCGCTACGTCGTGGTCCCCGACGGCATCCGGATCCAGCCTGGCTACCGAGACGACCTCGCGGTCGTTCAATTCGCCGCCCACGACAACATCGGCTACACGATCTCGGCCTGGCCGATGGCCTGGATCGACGGGGATTGGCGCGTGCGAGCACCAGATAACGTCGAAACACTTTGGGGACCAGGCACTTCCGCCTCGTCCTTAGCGGGTTTCGGAGTATGGAAGGGCATTTCGTGACCGATACTGCCCTCGCCGGTGCACCGGTCGCCGCGATGACGACATGGCGGACGCAGCTGCCGCCCATCCCCAATGTCTGCGACATGCCGTTAGGCCCCCAACAGGCATGTGAACAACTCGGGCAGGCCGCAACCAAGGCGGCGAGCTCTGCACTCGATGACTTCGCCGACATCCTCCTCGAAGGTTTCACCAAAGTTCTACGGATCGCTATGACCTGGTGGACCACAATTCCCTCACCACAACTCACGGGCGTGGGAGGCGAGCCTGGCACAGCGCTGTCGGCGATTCGCGACTACAGCAGCGGGCTACAGGTGCTGTTACTGACGACCGGGATCATGTTCGCCGCGGCCCGGCTCGCGCTGGCCAAACGGGGCGGGGTCGCGGGCGAGGCACAGGAGAGCGTTCTGATGTTGGCTCGGGCGGTGTTTGCGTCGATGGCGTTCGCTGCGGTGATTACCGCCGGAACACGCGCCGGAGATAGCTTCGCCAACTGGGTTCTCTTCGACGCGAGCCGCGGCGACTTGGACGGCGTCGTAGACCGCCTGACCGGGTTCGACGCTAACACCCGCTCCGGGCTCGGGACCGGGCTGCTCTTGCTGGTGTGTCTGCTCGGCTTGGTCAGCACCTTGATTCAACTAGTGATGCTTGTCGTCCGCCAAGCCCTGCTGATCCTTGTCGTGGCCGTGATCCCCTTGGCCGCCGCAGCCTCCGGTACTGGGCCAGGCTCGCAAGCCTACAAGAAGCTGTTGAGTTGGTCGTTGGCGTTCGTGCTGTTCAAGCCAGTCGGCGCTCTCGTTTACGCGATTGCGTTCACTGTGATTGGGCGCGAGGAGCAACGGGATCCGCAGTTGGTGTTGCTCGGGTTGATCCTGCTGGTGATGAGCGTGGTGGTCCTGCCCGCGCTGATCCGGTTGGTCGCACCCGCCGTGGCAACCCTCGGTGGTGGTGGCGGTGCCGCAGCCGTGCTGGCCGGTGGGGGCGCCGGTGTCGCGATGGCGGCCGCGGGCGACCGCTCGGGAGCACGCAAGGTCAGCGAAGGTGAGAACGCCCCTGGCGGATCGCCCAATGCCCCGCCTCCACTAGGCGGCTCGCCCGGTGGTGGCGGTGGTGGCCGTCCGATGCCCGGTGGCGGAGACAGCGGTAGCTCCAGTTCAGGGGCGGGTAGCTCCGGGACCGGCGGTGGTGGGTCGGCGGGGTCTGCCAGTGGCGGCAGCGGCGGCGCACGGCAGACCGGGGTCGGAGCGGCGAAGCCATCGAGTGCGTCCGGCGCGGGAAGCGGCGGGGGCGAGACGGCCGGTGCTGCCGGCGCCGGTATCGCCGGTGCGGTCGTGATGGGTGCGCAGATGGCCAAAGACATGGCACAACAGGGAGCTTCGGCGATCGACAACCAGACTCGGGATGCGACCGCTGGCGGACTTGATCCAGATGCGTTGGGGCCAGGGGAGGTTCGGCGATGACCGCCCGCATGTACGGCCGATGGGAACGCCCCCGCTCCGCCGGGTTCTTCGGTCTGACCTGGGGTGTGTCGATGCTCGGGCTTGGCCTGATCATCACCGTGATGGTGGGGTTCATGATCACCCGATCGCTATCGGTCGCCGCGGGCCTGATCGTGGCCGCCGCGCTGGTGTTCACGCCGTTGGCGATCACACGCAACGGCCGCACCGGCTGGGAGATCGCCTTGTTGCGGGTTCAGTTCGCCGCCGCCCGCGCCCGCGGTGAGCACGTCTACCACGCTGGCCGGTTCTCCAAGATTCCCGGCGTCGCGAAACTGCCCGGCCTGCTGGCGGACTCGCGGCTGTCGGAGTACGAGACGGCAGGCGGTAAACGGTTCGCGATGATCCACATCCGTCGCAGCGACCACTACACCGTGGTCCTGCGAGTGGTGCCGCGCGGTAAAGAGCTGGTCGATCAAGCCCAGATCGACGCCTGGGTCGAGGGATACGGCCAGTTCCTAGCGACCCAGAGCCGCGGCGGGGAAGTTGTCGCGGTGACCGCGGTGCTCGAGAACGTTGTCGAAACCCGCCTCAAGCAAGCCCGTGAGGTCTCCCGCTTGGTCCGCCCCGACGCCCCGGTGTATGCCCAGGCGGTGATGCGGGAAGCTGCCGCCGATGTCGGCGGGGTCGGGGTGCGGATCGAAGCGCGCATCGCCATCACCTACCGCGCGATTGGGAAGGGCCGCATCCGCCGCGACGAGGCCGAGCAGGCCCGCGAGATCGGTCAACGCCTGCAAGGAGTCCTCTCCCAGCTCGCCCGCGCAGGCCTACCGGCGACGCCACTGCAAGCGTGGGAAGTCCTCGGTTTGGTGCGTACCCGCTACGACCTCGCCGCCCAGCGCGATGTCGAAGCCGCCGGGGCGGAGGTCACCCGCACGCAGTCGTGGGACTCGGTGGGTCCGCTGGCGCATCAGGACCGGTGGGATCACTACGTCCACGACGGCGCCCGCTCGATCACCTGGGAAATGGACGCCGCACCGCGCGGCGCGGTCATGGAAACCGTCCTCGAGGAGCTGCTGCGGCCCCGGGCGGACGTCCCGCGCAAGCGCGTGGCGATTGTCTACCGGCTGCATTCTGCCGCTGAGGCCACCACCCTGGTCGACTCCGACTTCCGCGACGCCGTCGCAGCCGAGCAAACCGAACGCGGCATCGCCACCGCCTCGGCGCGGATCCGGGTCGGCAACACCCAAGCCACCCGCGAAGAACAGGCACGCGGCGCGGGCCTGACCCGGTTCGGGGCGCTGATCACTGTCACCGATCACCTCGATGGGGACCTCCCGGGAATCGAAGCGTCAGTGAAAGGGATGGCCGCCGCCTCCCGGCTGGGAGTGCGCCGCTGCTACGGCACTCAAGCCGCCGCGTTCGCCGCCAGCCTCGGGATCGGGTTGATCCTGCCCGAACACACCTCCATCTCCAAGCGGGTCTCAGCGTGAACGCCCGCCGCACGAAGACTTCTCGGCGCGCGCGCACTGAAACGGTCGCGGGTGTGCGGGTGCTCACGACGCAGGCGCGTGCCGCGATCGAGGCGGCCGCCGCCAAGCCCGGTCTGCGTGGTTGGCGGGCACGGTTGGCGATATCGAGCGATGATCATCGCCGAGCCACCGCCGCGCGACGTGCGGAGGACTCTGGACGCGATGGCTTCGACCGATCGCCAGCGCAGCTGACCGACCGCGGATACCGCGGGCTCGGCGGCGGCCGCGCCGCAGTCGTGCCCAGTACGCCCGAATGGCGGGCGACCACCGTGCAAGTCGCGGGCCTGTGGCCGTTCACCGTCGGGGCCAGCGCCCCCACGGTCGGCACACCGGTCGGCGCGCACTACATCACCAGCGCACCTGTGCATTTCGATCCCATGTCGTGGTTCCTGCGCGGCTTCATCACCGCACCAATTGCTTTCGTGCTGGCCCTCAACGGGTTCGGTAAATCATCACTGATCCGGCGCATGGTGACCGGCGCGGCCGCGGCCGGGGAAACCGTGCTGTGCATGGGCGACACCAAACCCGACTACCGCGACCTTGTGGAACGGTTGGGTGGGCAGGTGGTCGACGTCGGGTACGGGCACGGCACGATCAACCCGCTCGACGTCGGTGCGCTCGGCGCGGTCGTCGAGCGGCTTGCCGACTCAGATCAGCGACGCCAGGTCACCGCCCGGGTGGAGGCCGGTCAGGTCAACATCGTCGCCGGCCTGATCGAGTTGGTGCGCGGGTCGCGGGTGGCCGACTACGAAGAAGTCCTCCTCGGCGCGGGGCTGCGTGAGCTCTACAGCCCCGCTGGCGGATTCAGCTACGAAAATCCACCGCTGATGTCGAACCTGCTGGACGTCATCTCCGGCGGCGGCGAACAACTGCGCCAGTTCGCCGAGGAAGACGACGAAGCCACCTACCGAGCCAGCACCAAAACCCTGCGCCGCTCCCTGCGCGCGCTGGTCGAAGGCCCGTTCGGGGCGATTTTCAACGGGCCGACCACCACCTGCCTCGACCTGGCCAGCCCGGCGGTGTGTGTGGACGTCTCCCGCATCCCCGAAGGCGACACCAAACTTTTGGCGGCTGTTCTGATGGTCTGCTGGAGCGAGGGGTTCGGCGCGGTCGCCGCTGCGCATGCGCTCGCTGACGCGGGGCTCGCGCCGCCGCGCACGTTCGAGGTCGTTATGGATGAGATCTGGCGTGTGCTCGGCGTGGGGGAGTTCATGGTCGACCGCGTCGACGCGCTGACCCGATTGAATCGCGTCCTGGGCACCGGGCTGATCATGTGCAGCCACACCATCAAAGACCTCGCCAGCTTCGATTCACCCGCCGCTCAAGCCAAAGCCCTCGGGTTCTTCGAGCGGGCGCGCGCCAAGTTGATCGGGCCGGTCGGGCCGGAGGAGATCAACCGTATCCGCAATGCGGTCGGCATCACCGACACCGAGAAGCTCCTCGTTACCTCCTGGGCCGCGCCGCGACCACCCAGCGACGACGACCTCGTCCTCTCCCATCGCGAAACCCCACCCGGCACAGGCTGCTTCCTACTCAAGACCGGCGAAGCCAACGAACCAGGCATCCCGTTCCGGCTGGTGTTCACCCCCACCGAACGTACCGCCGATATCCACAACACCAATCGGCGTTTCGACAACCTGCCCGCAGCAGGGGAAGCCAGCAGGTGATGATCGATGGACACTTCCTCGCGGGCAGTGGGGGCGACCGCGCTCGGCCTTCCGGTGGCGCTGATCTTGCTGCTGATGATCATTGGTGCCGACCCGGCACTGACCTGTACCAGCCCGCTCTCAGCGGGCGGTGCAGCCGGGATGGGTGGCTCGACCGGGCAATCGGTGGCGGGGCTGTCGGAGCGGCAGTTGCAGTTGGCGCGCAACGGGGTCGCGATCGGCAAACAACGCCGGATGCGGGAGTCGGTGATCATCGCCGAGTTGGCTGCCCAAGCCACCGAATCAACCTTCCGAAACCTGGCCAACCCGTCGGTGCCGCAATCGCTGAACTACAGCAACGACGGACTCGGCTACGACCACGACTCGGTTGGCCCGCACCAGATGCGTGCCAGCGTCTGGGGATCGTTCGGCATCGCCACCTTGATGGACCCGATCTACCAGATCAACTGGTTCTACGATCACGCTCAACAGCTCGGTGGCGCAGCGCAGCAGATGTCGCCAGCCGAGCTCGCTCAAGCTATCGAGCGCTCGGCACCGAACGCCTATGGAGCGCAACTGGAGTTGGCGCGGCAGTTGTATGCGTTGTTCGCCGACATCGACATCTCCTCAATACCCCGCGTGTCGGCCGGATCACCGGCGGTCGGGTGCGGGAGGACCGGATCCGGGACGCTGTTGCCCGCGGAAGCGAGTGCGTTCGGGCGCGCGGTGATCGAGCACGCCGCCCGGTGGATCGGCACCCCGTACGTGTGGGGCGGCGGCGACACCAACGGCCCCACCGGCGGTGGGTTCGACTGCTCGGGCCTGACGCTCTACGCGATCTATCACGCTTCAGGCGGGCGGATCCGGTTGCCGCACTATACCCAAGCCCAACAAGACCATCCGACCGCGCAACTGGTCCCGTTCGCCCAGCGGGCACCCGGGGACCTGATCTTCTTCACCGCCCCGGGCGACACCGATTCCCACCATGTCGGCATCTACTACGGCCGCGACTTCCAAGGCAGCGACCTGCTGCTGCATGCACCGCAAACTGGCCAGACCGCCACCCTCACCCCGCTGAGCGCGTGGGAGGGCGAACGCATGGACGTGCGCCGCTACACCAGCCCCTTCACCCCAACCCCGGGAGGTCGAGCATGAAAACCACACCCACCGCCGCGGACCCGCAACCCGGTGTCACGCCGGAGATGGTCGTCCGCGTCCGCGCCGCCGAGTTGCACGGGTTCACCAGCACCCGCCAGTTCGATCGTGTCGCCACCGAGCACGGGTTCACCGACGCTTCCACCTTCGAGCGATATCTGACCGCGCTGCTGGTCGAAGCGGGGATCGACTACGAGGGCCTGCGGCAAATCGAGGCCGCCCGCCATACCGCGCACCAACAGTTGGTGGCGATGGCGGCGCGGGGGCCACAGCTGAGGCTGTGGTCGGCCGCCACTGTGACGACGTTCACCATCTGCTGTGCCGACGGACGGGTCATCTGGCACGACCTGTTTCCCCGCGACACCGTCATCGCTAGCGGGGCGTCAGCTGCGGAAGCCTCAGCGCGACAAGCTATCTGGCTCGCTGGACATGCCTGCGCCCAATGGGGTGCTGAAGCGGCCACCCTGCACTTGATCCTGGCACGTAGCTGCGGCGTCGACATCCAGAGCCTGCACCGCGCCGCAGTCACCGCCGCGTTGGTCCTGGATGTGGTGACCGATTCGGTGCACAACCCGGCCGCCGAACAATGCCGCCGCGGCGACGCCGTCGACTGGTACACCACTGACCTCGGCGGACTACTGCACCCACACCAGGAGTCGCCATGACACCGGCGACATTCCTGACCGCCGTTATCGCTATCGCCGCCGTGACCGCAGGATGCGCCGCGATCACGCACCAACAATCGTCCGCTGATGAACAACGCTGCCGGGCATCGAGTTTCGCACTTCCCTTCGGCGAGGTAGCTCCGTGTTCGGTCGAAGCAGTGATGACTGCAGCGGTGACCACCGTGTTCAGTTATCGGCCGAGCGAGCATGCCGACCAGCGCGTGGCGTTCCGGGCCGCGCGCTCGTTGATGGATCCACGATTCGCCGACCGCGCCGAGTCCGCAGCCCTGGTGTGGGCGCCGGTTAGTGCCGACCAATGGCAGCAGTGGCGCAGCGACGCCGTCTCCATCGCCGCTTCCGCCCGCGTGACCAGCGATGACCACCCCACCGACACCGCCACTACCGCGAGCCGCGTCGTAGCCGTCGGCCTGGAACCCGGTAACCAGCCCCCGATCATGTGGACCGTGTACGCCCGCGCCACCCGCACCACCGCCGCCTCGGCGTGGTTGCTGTCCGGAATGGAGGTTCTCCCGTGAGTGGCGATCCGGTCGAAGAGAGCAGCCAGGCTATGCGCAACGGTTTCGTCCAAGCGCTGCAAACCTCGCACACCACCGCGGCGCTGATGCGGGGACGCGGCGGGGAAGCGCGGTCGAAGGCGGAGTCCGAGCAGCGGATGCGTCATGCGGCAGGCAAGGAGCGCCGCTCGTTCATCGAACACCGGCTCCGCGTGATCGACGCGGTGGAATCAGCAGGCCAAGTGCGGGAACTCAACACCGCCAAGGTCGACGAAGTTCGCTCCCGCATCGAGCGCGGCGGCGAACTGCACGAGCTAGAGCAGCAGCAGAAGAACCGGCAGATGGAACGTGCCGATGCCGACCTGGACCGCCGAGACAAGGCAGGCAAGCTCGAGCGGAAACACACGATCAAAATCCACAAATTGCAGGTCGACGGTTACACCAACCGGGAGGCCCGCGCGGTTGAGTTGCACGAACTCGACGTCGAATACAAGAAGCTGCTCATCGACATCCGCCGCCGCGCAGCGGGTTTCAGTGACACCCTGACCGTGCACGGCGAATCCGGCGAAACGATGGCTTCAGCAGCTGCCTTCGCTGCTGCTAAGGGGTCGGAGGGCTTGTCCGAGCAGCACGACCGCGACGTCGACGCCTATGCCGAGCGGTTCGTTGAGGACACCGGCACCGACTACACGGAGGTCCTCGACGCCACCGTGGTCGGAGACTTCGGTGACTTCGATGACCTTGATGCGGGGGTGGGGGAGCAGGCCAGGTCGTCGGTGGCGATGGAGGACATCGTCGGTCTCACCGAGGAGCTCAGTTTCGCTACCCATCTCGCTCATGAGTTCGCTGATTTTTCCGAGGAGGCGGACGCCGAACCTGACGAGGGGGCAGCGATCGGGGAAGTGGTCGATGCCGCTGGACTCAGCGGCGACGGCCTCACGGAGGCGATGGATTTTGCCGTGGATCCCGGCCCGCCCTCGGTGCCGGTGCCACCAGTACCTGATCCGGGAATCGAGCCATGACCAGCGAACGAACCTCAACCAGGGTGCGGCCGCGTGATGGCGGGAGCCGGTGACCGCTCCGACACAGGCGCAGGTGGCGTCCGGGATCCGAAAGCGACAGAACGCTAACCATTTTCACGAGAGAGGCGCAAGCCATGAGTCAACCTTCATCGGAGTTGGAGGGACTGCCCAGTTGGAAGCTGCGGCTGCTGGAACGCATCCAAAACACCTCCGCCGACCACTTCCGCGTCTTGCTGCAGGGCTACCCCACTTACGAGCCACATCACGGCAGCGGAGAGATCCCGATGCAGACCCGGTGCACTCACCCGCGTGGCCTCGTAGCCGACCGCACAGAAATCGAAACCCATGCCGCCGCAATCGGTGTGCCCGCCTCGGCGATCCCCCACACGCGGGCGGCCGGGCAGCGCGGTTGCGGTGGGCCGACAGCGTGCACTTCTCACACATCATGCGCCATGGCCAGGACCCGGTTCGCGCACACATGGTTGAAGGGGTGGCCGCTGAGGTCTGGCAGCTCGAGCATACGGCCGCGATCAACGCCGAACGGCGATTCGGCCGAGCGCCGAGTCGAATTCGCCACCGCTCCGAAGCCGAGGAGGTCGAGCAGTTCGGCCGCAACATGGCCGCGTTGCGGAACTGGGCCCGCGACACCGCGCACGTGATCGGCCTGTCGTCCGAGGAACGCGCTCAGCTGTGGGGATGTGATCGTGAGGGCTGGCAGCGGCTGACCATTGCCACCTATGACGACGCCGGATTGCAGGAGCGGTGGCGTGCGTACGCCTGGCGTGGCATCGAGCACGAAGTTCGACTCTGCATCGACAGCCTCGCCGCGGGCCGCGTGAACCCGGACGAACCGGGTGTGGCGCCGCCGACGCCGTATGTGCTCATCGAACGTGCCACCGACGCTGTCATCGCTGCCGGGCGCGGTGAGACAAAAGCCGACCAGGTCATCGGCGAGGCGATCGGGATTGCGCCGCCTCACGACCTGGGCCCGGTTTGGGACAGCGAACCGGTCATCGCCTCCGATGTCCGCCCGCCCCAACCTGGCTCGTCGGCCGGGTACGAGCTGTTGGGGCGAGGAAGGCGATGACGACTCCCGAATCCGAATTCTCGCCGCCGCAGACGGTGGTCCAATGGCAAGCTCAGCTGCTGTTGCGCATCCGGTTGCTGGCCGCCGAACACGCGCGCATTCTGGACGCCGGGTGGGAGAACTTCGAGGCCCTCGCCGCAGATGGCGATCCACAGCAGGTGTGGCAAGCGCATTTGGATGGGTTGGAGGCCCAGCGGGAGCAGGCCGAACAGACCGCGCTGACCGCCGGTATCGAGGCGGCCTGGATCGAGGATGCCCGTGAGCTCGGCAGCCGCAGCACCCGCCCGCGCGTCGATGCAGGGGTGCGGCAGAATCCGTCTCGCGACAACGCCGCTCAGGACTTCTACGTCGACATGCTGTCGCTGGACCTGTGGCATCTGGAACGGATGGCCGGCCTGTCGGCTGCCCGCGCGGACCGTATCGCCACGGGACGGTGGAGCTTCGGCACCAATCCCCAAGCGGTAGCGCAGTTCACGCAGAACATGCAGCTGTACCACGAGCGCGTCACGGCTCTCGTGCACGCCGCGGAGATCACCGCCACCGAAGCCGACCTGCTCTGGGGTCTGGATGCCGAAGGTAGCCGGCGACAGCAGGCGGTCCATCTCGAAACCTACGACGAACTGACGCTGGTCAACGAATGGAATTCCTACGCGACCGCCCGCGGCGACCTTGCGGTCCCGCCCTACATTCCCACCGACCCCGATACCGGCACCCTCACCGCTGGCGCCAAGGTCACTCCACCGACACCGCAACACCTGATCAACGCTGCCACCGCATCGCTGCGCGCGGAATTCGTCGACGCCGCGCTCGGCCGCGATGGCGAACTCGATCGCGTCGCCGATCCCACCGCCATCACCGAAGCCGTCGACGCCGCTCTGCCCGCAGGCGGGCACACCTGGGACAGCGAGCCCGACCATGCCGAACAGCTCACCAACCTGCACCACCCGATCGATCTGGGCACCGACCCGTACTAGCCGCACTTCGCGCAAGGAACAGCCACCGACTACTGATCCCACCACACGCACTCACAGCACACGCCTACGTCGACGCACTGGTCACGGGTACTGACCGGGACGCCGAAACCGCCCTGCCAGGGGACATCCGAACACCGCCGCGCTGTCATCACGACGGTTCACGGCGCACACGCCTTCCCTCACCGGAGGTCGACGATGTCCAACCCCACATCCGATTCCGTTTCCCTGCAACGCCGCCAACCGTGCCGCCGCCGCGATTGCGATCGGTGGGCTGATCAATGAGCTGGCCCGAACCGCGAACCGGAACCACCGATCCCACCTACTACCACGACGCCGCCGACAGCATCGAAGCCCAACTACGGGCCGACTTCACGCGCTACTACCAGCTGCGGCTGTTCGTGCCGTTCGCCGAAACACCCGAACAGAATCAGGAATTCACCGCTCAGGCCGATGCACTGGCAGCACGATGGGGCCGCCACGAATCTTCCGAGCACCGCAGACTGTGGGAGCAACTACAGGCCGCGGTCTCTGGGTGGGAGCTTCGCCCGGAATCAACCCGAGCCGCCTACGACCGCATCGCCCAAGCCAAAGCCGACGGAGCCGTCGGCGTCGATGCGGTGGTGTGGCGCAACCTGCGCCAAGCTGCCGAAGTCACCGGCCACATCGAAACCACCATCACCGGCTCGACGCAAGACGCCGCCCGCTGGCGCCCACCCGACCGTGCCGTCGGACCGGAAGCGGACCGGTCCAGTCTGCTGGACCGCGCCCTTGGCGGTCGCGGCCCGGAATTGGCCAGTGCCGCGGAGGTCGATGCGATCATTGCCGAAACCGATCGGTTGCTGGCGGCCGAGCACGAACATGGCGACCTCGACACCGGCGCAGACGAGCACGCCGATCTGCTACCCGAGCGTGTGCGCTCGGCGTCGGTGGCCTACACCTACAGCGCGGAAGCCGGCCAGGAAGCACGCCAGATCGCGGCGCTGCGGCAGCTCCAAGATGTGACCGCTGAGCACGCCCGGTTGGCCGACCAGTGGGACGGCTCGCCCGAGCAGGATCAGGCCCAGCTCGTCCGCCTGGAATCGCTGCTCGACGTCGCCCGCGCTGCCCGGATCGATGCGACTGAAGCAGGTGTTCCTGCGCCCGATATCGAGACTGTCTATCGCACCGGACGTGACGGCACCTACTGGCACGAACAGCCCGGCGATCCTCGGCTGGGCCGCATCGCACGGTTGGTCGAGGAGCGCGACCGCGCCGCAGCGGAAGCCGACACCTTGCGAGAGGTCGTGGAGGATCTGCGCCACTCCGGGCCTGCGCCTACCTCGCAGGCAGGGCTTGGCCCGCCGTCGGCTTCTCGCGACCCGGCCGAACCGTATCCGAGTCCGGACCGGGGTGGCGCGGATATTTGCGACGCCATCGACGCTGCCCTGCCTGAGGTTGAGTTCGCTGACTGGCGCCCCGCCGACGGCATCGCGGACAAACCCGCAACGGGCCCGCGCGACCTCGTCGTCGATGCCGATGTGTCGATGTGAAAACCCATTCTGCCCAACCCTTCACAGCCATTTGGAGGCCCGATCATGATCTCGACGCGACAGACCCGCCGCCGCACCAAACGCGGTGTGGGCGAGGAAACCGCGCTGCTGCTGGTGTTTCTGGCGTTGGCGGCCTTCGCGCTTGCGTTGTGGGGGGCGTTGAGTCTGGGTAGCTGGTGGGCCGGGGTGCCGGTCACGCACCATCCAGTGACCGCGCTGCTCGAGGTGCTCGCCGGCCAGCATCCCTGGCCGTGGCAGGCCAGCGTGCTGAGCGTCGCGTTCGCTGCCGCTGCGGCCGCGCTGGTGGTCGCGTGCTGGCGGGCGATCAGCGCTGGCAGTGAGATCGACGCGGCGGCGCGCACGATGCAACGCCCGGCGGCGATTCGGTTGGCCCGTGCCTGCGACAACACGCGCGCCAACCAGCGGCTGTTACGTGACGCTGACCCTGAGATTCAGGCCTGTAAAGGCCCACCGCTAGGGGAGACGGTGGTCGGTGGGGTGAAGTTGTTCGTGCCCGCTGAGCTGGGGGTGACGATCGCGGCGGGCACCCGCACCGGGAAGACGATGGCCTGGGCGATCCCCGCGGTGTTGTCGGCGTGGGGGCCGTGCTTGGCCACCTCGAACAAACCCGATCTGTATCGGCACACCGTGTACGGGCGTGAACAGCGCGGCCGGATCTGGCTGTGTGATCTCCAAGCGGTCACCGGGACGGTGGAGTGCGGGTTCTGGGTCGACCTCCTCACCCAGGTCATGAGCTTGCCCGCGGCCCGCAAGCTGGCAGGGTTCTTCGTCTCGGCCGCCTCCGGGTCAGCATCCCAAGCCGCCAATGCCAAGGTCGACTCCTATTTCGACGGCGGCGCACAAGAACTCCTCGCCCTGTACCTCTACGCGGCGGCGTGCGCAGGAGGGGATCTGCTGCACGTGGCCGAATGGCTCGGCCGCGACCAAGACCAAACCCCCGCGTTGATCCTGCGCCACTACGGCCACCATCGTCCCGCCGAGCGAATCCTCGAATCCCAAGCCCTCTACGCCCGCCAACGCGACGGCCTGTACGACATGGCACGTCGGTTTCTCAACGTGCTCTCCGACGAGGGCTACGCCCGCATGGTCACCCCACCACGACGTCACCTGCTGGCAGTGCGGGAAGAAACCGAGAAGAAGAGCAGCAAAACCCGCATCGTCATCGACAAGACCGAACAGGACCCGACCCATAATCTGCCGGAGTTCACACCGGCCGAGTTCGTAACCTCCACCGATACGTTGTATGCGCTGTCGATGGCCGGACCCGACGGCGCCACCCCGCTCACCTCGGCACTGGTCGGACAGATTCTGGAAGCCGCTCTCGATGCGGCGCGGGTGCGTCCGGATGGGCGGCTGGCCGTGCCGCTGCTGGGGGTGCTCGACGAGGCAGCAAACTGCGCCCGCATCGCCGAACTACCGTCGTACTACACCTACGCCGGTGGCTGCGGGATCATCCTCATGACGATCTTGCAGGTTCTCGAACAAGGCGAAGACCTTTGGGGCGCCAACGGTTTGAAAACCATGCGCGCCCAATCGATCGAGGTCTACGGCGGTGGTATCGCCGCGGTCGACTACCTCGAACATTGGTCGGCGATGACCGGCCCCCATGATGTGGCAGACCGCTCCCGCAGCCACGGCGCCGGTGGAGTCAACCGCACACTGACCTGGCGCCCCGAGCCCATCCTCGATGTCGCCTTGCTGGCCGCGCTCCCCAAAGACCGCGCTGTGGTTCGGCTCCCGAACCACGGGCCGGTGGTCGTCCGCAAGATCTGGTGGTCCGATACCGAATACGCGCCCCTGATCCGCACATCCCTGGCTCGCTTCGAGAAAGCCGCCCACCAGATCACCCGGCCCACCGAGGCTGTCGACGACGACACGGCGACTGGCGGTGAGCCCCAATGAGTGCGGCGACCGCAGCGGCGGGCAAGAAGCCGCCGATGCCACCGGCATACCGGCATTTCACCGAGTTCACCGAAAAGTGGCTGCTGCCCTCGATCAATGTCAGGTTGGCCGAAGCCAACCGGGAGAACACCTACACCTGGTGTCGCCAGTGGTGGGCCCATCGCGGCGTCGCTGTCCGAATCGCCCACCTGCACACGGCGTTCGAGGCTCAACGCCGCGCCCAGGCCGCCACCAGCTTGAGTTCGTTTCTGCTCTCACACGTCGACGCGCATTTCAAGGTCATCCTCGATGCCGCCAACGGGCCGCTGCACCGATGCACCCGCACCACCCACCTCAGCACGCCGTCACTGCCGTTCGACCCGGTCCCGCCCGGATGGATCAAGCCGGCGGGTCGCCCGTCCAGCGCCGTCGCGGGTGGTGAGCAGGGGGAGAAGAAGCCGCCGCCGCGGTTCGCGCATTACAGCGAGTTCGTGCAGGACTGGTTGCTGCCGGTCACCGCCGTGCGGATCGCGGGCAACAACCGTGAAGGCCAATACAGTTGGTGTCGGCAGTGGTGGCGCCATCACGCGGTCGCGGTTCGTTTCGCCGGCCTGCACGCGGTGTTCGAAGCCGCCCTCCGGGCCGAGGACGAGTCCGCGATGAGTGGGCTGTTCGTCCGCCACATCGACCCCCATGTGCGCTACATCCTCGACGCCGCCAACGGCCCCCTGCACCGCTGCACCCCCGACCAACACCTCGACATTCCCGGGCTACCCGCGGCACCGATCCCCACCGCATGGTTCGGCGCCCCGGGCGCGAAAACCTCAACCGAACACCTTGGGTTCGGACCCGACTTCCGCGCCTTCAGCAACGACTCGGCAGCCCGGCAGGAGCCAGGAGGGCAGGGATGAAGGCACCGACGCGTGCGCAGGTGAAAGTGCTGAAATCCCTGCAGAACCGGTCGGTGATCGTCACCAGCATGCTGGCCGAAGCAACTCGGCACCAACAGCAAACCGGGCACCGACCACCGCAATCCTGGTACGAGAACTTCCACGACCACGCGATCCTGCGTGAAGAACTGACCAACGCCACACACGCCGCCGGGGTGCCACGAGCGTGGATCGACCACGTCCGTGAGCGCGGCCAACGTGGAGTGAGCTGGCGCGCCGACCTCTACCTGCGCACCCCTGATGCTGTCGACTGGAACCAGGTACTGAGCAGCCTCGATGTGGATGTGCAGCGGCTGCGCGAGTGGACCGCCCTCGCTGCGGCCTATGGTCCGATCGGTGCTCGAGCCGAGATCTCGGTCGCGGCCGGATTCGACCGCAACCTGCGCGTATTACGGTCCAGGACTGCGGGCGTGGCGAACCTTCTGGGTCTAAGCGTCGAGCAAGGCGACCAGTTGTGGGGCACCGAATCCGACTGGGTTGCCGCCGGGATGGCGATGGTCGACGGTGTTCCGGTCGAAGGGGTCGCGCAACGCTGGCGCCAGGCAGCACGCACTGACACCCGCGTCTACGCCTTGCAAGCCACGGCGCTGGCTGACGCCGGGATCGCGATCGACACCGCGGTGGCACTGCCCTCCCACGAACAGCTAGGGCCCCCGATCAGTGCCGCGCTCACACCCCTGCAACCGCTGTTCCAGTCAGCCGCCACACCAGGTGAAGAGATCGAAACCGCGATCGGTGCCGCGAATCTGACCGACAACGCCGACACCGATGCCGAAATAGCTATCGGGGCACCGACATTCAGTGACGCACCCGGAACCGATCCCTGGACCAGCTATCCGTCACCCAGTGACGTACCGGCCGCTCCGCCGATCTGGCAGGGGATCGAGCTATGAGCCCGAACTCGCCGCTGCGGATTCGTGATATCCCCCTCGAGCAGGCCGCGGTCCTGCGCCGCATCCACCAGCTGGCCGCCCTCGGCAGCTGGCTGCGTCAGGCCATGCAAGCGAGTACCCCGGGCTCTGCGGACAGCACGCTGATGTTCGGCCAGGTCAGTGAGGTCGACCGCGATCGGGACTTGACCGAAATCCACGCCCGCCTAGACCGTATGCCCGCGAACTGGGTCGACCAGGCGCGAGCGGCCGGGCAGTCCGGCCGCGCATGGACCGTCGAGCTACTACTCCCGGCACCTCGGCCGGCAACAGGCCGCCGAAATATCAAACGGGTCCTTGACGACACTCGCCAGCTGGCCGATATGGCCGCTATCACCGTCGCCCGCGAACACCGTCTCGCCACCGATGGTGTCACTGCAGAGCCGGAACCTGCTGCCGCCGCGCAGCTCCGACGAAACATGGAAGCGATATGGACGCGCGTCGCGGCCACCGCCACCTCGATCGGAATGGACCGCAAGCAACGCGCCCGCGTTTTCAATGCCGCCAGCAGTGACGTAAACGAGCGTGTCGAGAGCTACCTGCACGACAGCCTCGACGACCTCAACGCGCAGTGGAGCAGCTACACCATCCCCACCATCGCTGCCAGCGTGCGGCGCTCGCTAGGCAGCCTGCGCCGCACCGACCGCAGCGCTGACACCCCCACCGTGGTCTCCGACGCAGAACAACCACCGACACCGAAGGCCCTGATCGAACGAGCCCGCGACATCCTGAACAGGGAAGCTGCCAACAGCTTCGAGGCGGGGACTGACATCGATGCAGCAATTGCCGCCGCGATGCCCGCCGCGAGGGCTCGCGGCTGGGACACGCCGGCGGACGTCCACGGCGGCGAGTCTGCCGTCATCGAGGCGTACCCGGATGCCGGACCCGATCCGTAGCCGCCGATTGCTGTTGTCCACCTCTGACTTTCATTGCGAGACGCCCGTGCATTCCTCCGGCACCCGCATCACCGTCGTCGCCGCCTCGAAACACCCAACGACCTGCACGCCGTCACCATGACCCGGCCACCTGGCCGTCGCGACACGCGCCACCCGAGGACCCACGCGCGCGTACTTCACCGCAGCGCGTCTCGGCGCCGACCGCGCCCAGTTCACAAACAGAAAACAGGAGCCGCCACTATGACTCTCAGTCTCGACCACTTCACCCGTCCCGCCGCAGCACACGATCACCAGCTGGGCGAGCACCGCATCACCTACCTGCCCGACGGCGTCGCGCTGCTCGAACCCCGCGTCTGGCTCCCCGACTCCGGTGACCAGATCTGGGCCGAACACCGCCATCTGATCAACCCGGACGGCTACCTGGTCGCCAGCATCGGCGCTCTGCTTGTCGAGTACGGCAACCGCGCCATGCTCATCGACGCCGGACTCGGACCCCTAGCTGTGCCGACCCCGTTCGGGCTGCAGCGCGGCGGGCAACTGCTCGACAGCCTCGCAGCGACGGGAAAACGCCTGTCCGATATCGAACTGATCGCCATCACCCACCTACACCTAGATCACATCGGCTGGCTATGGCAGTCCGTGCCCGGTACCTCGACCAGTCTGTTCGCTGATATCCCGGTCCTCGTCGGGGACGCCGAGTGGCAGCAACATGACCTCGCCGGCGTGAGCCCCGAGATGCTGGATGTGTTTGCAGCCCAGGTTCGCCCCGTCGCCGATGGTGAGGACATCTTTCCCGGCGTCCACTCCATGGCCACGCCCGGACACAGCCTCGGCCACCTCGCCTACACCCTCACCTCACCCAGCCACCAGCTGATCGTGTTCGGCGACGCCATACAAACCCCGGCGCAGATCACCCACCCGAACTGACCGCCGCCGTCGATGACGACCCCGCCGCATCCATGGCCACCTGCCGCCGACTGATCGACGAACTCGCCGCACCCGACACCCTCGGCTTCGGAATGCGCTTCGCCGACGTCCAACTCGGCCGAGTCACCTCCAACCGCAGCGGCAGACGAGTCTGGCAGCCCGAATAGTCACGCACCCAGAGCAATTCGGCCGACCTCGCGCAACCGGACTCGCCGACCTTCCCTACCCAATGACACAGGAGAGACAACAATGCCATCTTTCCCCCGATCCACCGAGGTGACAGTCCAGGTCCGTCCCGCCCGTCGCCGCGTCGAGATGCGTGAATTCACCCGATGGCATCACCTCGCCGGTGTGCCGCACGCACGCCCGGCCGGACACAACCTTCTCCAGGTCAGCGACGCCGGAATCCTCTCCACCGGGCACTTGTCCAGCTACGCGCTATCGGTGCAGAACACCGCGAGCGGAGCGAGCCATGTGCCGACTGTGCTGGCAGCGCGGACGGCGGCGCTGGTCGCGGCCGCCGATGGCCACCCCATCGGCGGCCTGTCGGCTGGGCCAGCGTTTTTCCTGTGCGCGCAGCTAGTTGTCCTCGGGCACTGGCTGCCAGCATGAGCACACGTGCATCCGGTGCCCGATGCTCAACATCAACCCGAAGATGCTTTCGCGACTGGCCGAGATCGAAGACGACCTGGTCGGCCGCCGAGAGCGAGCCGAGCGAGAGGCTTGGCTCGGTGAGATCGAGGGCATCGACCTCACATTGTCCTTCCTCCGGCAAAAGCATTCGGAGACAAAACGATTGGCGCGCCTTGCCCCCGCCGGACCTACGATGATCACCTTGGGACCACCACTGCCCCGGCAGGCTGAACGACGATGCCTGCATGGGAAAAGTCAGAGAATGACCTGTCCCATACAGGGTGTCGATGCGCAGATTTCGCGGTTCAGCCCAGCGGGGCCAGCCACGGAACCGCGTTGTCCTTGAAGCTTTGCCGCTCAGGAATGAGGCCGCTGTGATCGTCGAGGCTGACCAGCGTGACCCCGACCAAGCCGGCCTCATCACCTTTGGATGCCACACTCGATCCGCAGACTGGGCAGAACCCGCGGCATATCTGCGGAAACGTCTCGAACCAGGTCGGTTCCCCGCCCGGGCCGGTCCACTCGAACCCTTCCTCGGGAAAAGATACCCATGACATCACCGGGGCACCCGAAAGCCGCTGGCAGTGATCACACGAGCACAGGTGCGGGAAATCGGGGTCTCCAGCCGCAGAGAACCGGATATTGCCACAGAGACAGCCGCCGTTCACTTGACTCCTCGTCGTTACGCACAAGGCGTGAATGAGTAGGGGTGCTCATGCTCGTATGCGTGAACCACGACGCTGCCCTCAACCTCGAACAGCCTCCGCGCGGAGCAGGCACCAACCACTCTGCCATGCTGTCGTTCGCCACCGTGGAGGACCGCGAGGTTGCCGGTCGTGGAACCTCCGATGGCCGTACAGAAGTGGAACAGGTTGTCGCCCTGCTGATTGGCGGATCCCGCGTTCCGGAACGCCCGCCTTGCGGCATTATGGTGGGTTCGAAACCCATTGCCGACTGGCCGCGGCGCTTGCCGAATCGTTCGACGGGAACAGATGAACGAACACAAGATCCGAATGTCGAACGGCGCTACCACGATTCGATCAGCGGGACCTGGTGCTCGCGCCGCTGCCATTGCTCGGTGAGGCGAGCGAGCCGGTCCGGGTCGGTGATGCCGCGCACGCCTGCGATCTTGTCGTCTCGGATCTCCAGGATCGTGACGCCCACGACCCGGTCATCGAGCGTGACGAGCATGGCGGGGCAGCCGTTGACCACGGTGGCGTGGATCGAGGGTAACCCGCCGACGAGTTTGCGTTTGGCCGGAGACGGTTTGAAGGCCCGCATCGCGTCTGCGAGGCGCTGCGGGGTGGAGTACCGGATCAGCTTCTCGGCCAGGCCCAGCCCGAGGCCGGCGCCGTCGGAGATGCCGGTCGCGTCGTCGGTCAGCAGCGCGATCAGTTGTTCGGTCCGGCCGGAGGAGGCGGCGGCGACGAACGCCTCGACGATTCGACGCGCGCAGGCGGGGTCGATGTCAGTGCTGTTGCGAGCGACGGCGATTCGACGGCGGGCTCGGTGGGTGTGTTGCTGACTCGCAGACTCGGTGATGCCGAGAATCTCGGCGATCTCGGAGTGGCTGTAGGCGAAGGCCTCGCGTAGTACGTAGGCGGCTCGTTCGACGGGCGAGAGCCGCTCCATCAGCGTCAGTACCGCGAGGGTCACCGATTCGCGTTGTTCGGCGGTATCGGCCGGGCCCAGCATCGGGTCGCCGTCGAGCAGCGGTTCGGGCATCCAGGCGCCGACTGCGCGTTCGCGTCGCATCTTCGCCGACCGGAGCCGGTCCAGGGCAAGATTGGTGACGACTTTGGTCAGCCAAGCCTCGGGCACCTCTATGTACTCGCGGTCGGCGTCCTGCCACCGCAGGAACGCATCCTGCACCGTGTCCTCGGCGTCGGCGGCTGAGCCGAGTAGGCGGTAGGCGATCGCGGCCAGTCGATTCCGGCTGGCTTCGAAACTCGCCACGGTGGCGGTGTCCATGAGCATAGGCATGACCTTATGCAGAGTTGGCGGCCCGGCGTGCGCGCAGGCCACCAACCAGGCAGAGCACTGCACCGAGCGCGATCCAGGCGACCAGGACGGTGATGGCTTGGGTGGCGCCGCGTCCGTCGAAGAAGGCGGTCGAGCGCAGCAGTCGCCCACCGGCGCCGGGGGGTAGTAGCTGGCCGAGCGTGCCGGACCAGCCGGGCAGCATTTCGGGTGCGGTCGCGGTGCCCGAGAGTGGGTTGCCGATGAGCATCATGGCGATGGCGCCGATCCCGATTCCGGCGATGCCGAGCAGGGATTCGAGCCCGAGGACGGTCAGCGAGGTGGCCGCGATGGTCAGGGCGACAGCGCCGACGTTGGCCGGGTAGGACCCGCTCAGTGAGCCGAACCAGAATTGCAGGATCGCTGCCACGGTCAGGCCGCCGGTGGCCGCGAAGGCGAGTGCCCCGGCGATTCGGCGGCCGGTGCCGTGGACGAGCCTGATCAGCAGCACTGCGGACAGCAGACCGCCCATGACCAGCGGCAGTGCGCCTGCGGCCAGGCCCGCGCCGCGGGGGTCCTCGGCGGGCAGGGCGGCGAGATCGCGCACAGCGACCGGGGTGCCGGTGTTGCCTGCTTGGCCGAGGCCGGTGGCCATGCTCTGCAGGGTCTGGGCGACCGCGGTGCTGGCGGCGGAGGCGAGAATGACATTCGGCGTGCCGGTGCTGAGGTCGATCGCCCCGTACACCTGCCGGTCGCGGATGAGTTGTTCGGCGGCGGCGGTGTCGGCGACTTCGCTGATCGCGAACCCGCCCGGCAGACGCTGCTCGAGTGCGGTGCGAATCTGCGCGACCGCGGGAGCGGGCCCGGCGACGGCGACCGGCACATCGTGCACCGACGACCGCACCGACGGCCAGGCGAAGGCGACGAGTAGTAGTCCGGTGATCACCGTGAGCAGGGCGACTGCTCGGGCCACCGTTGGCCATCGTGAGGGAAGCGCGTCAGTGATGAGCGGCGCCAGCGGGGTGGTCATGTCTACTCCTCGAACAGCCGGGTCGTAACCGGTGTTCATCGCAGGGTGGGTCGGGTCTCGGAGTCGAATGGGTGAGCTTGTGCGGGTTGCGGACGACGTAGAGGCCGGTGATGCGGGTGTCCTCGACGCGCATCGCGATTGCTCGGTCGAGTGCCTCGTCGGCGGCCGAGCCGGGCAGACGGTAGGCGAGCGAGGCCAGCCGATTGCGGCTGGCCTCGAAACGCGCCCCGGCGGCAGCGTCGATGGGCAGGACCCTATGCGGGAACCACGTCGTGCTCTCGGGTGGTCAAGCGGTACTTGTGATTCGGCATTCCGAAGGTCGGGTGGAACAGGCCCCAGACGGACATCCAGAGGGTTGCCGACTTGACGCGCACGGCCGTCCGGCCGGTCAGGGCCCCCGGCTTGGAACGCGCCTCACCGTCGACCAACTGGAACAGCGCGTCATTGCGGCCGAGGCTGATGTGGTTGCCGACGTAGGACTGCTTGGACATCGCGATCTTGCGCCCGGTCCGGTCCCCGACGATCGCGGCCGCCGCCTGCCTGCTGGTGGATCCCGCGGTCGCGCAGGACATCGGTAACGGCCGACCGTTATCGCCGATGACGAAGGCGCTGTCACCGGCAACGTAGACATCCGGGTGCGAGACCGACCGCATCTGATTGTCGACCGTGATCTGGCCGTTGGGTTCCACCGCGAGGCCACTGGCGGCGGCGATCGGGTGCACGGCGAAACCGGCGGCCCACACCGTTGCGTCGGAGGCGAACACGGTGCCGTCGGCCGCGACCGCCGCCGACGCCTCGACCCGCTCGATAGGGGTGTGCTCGTGGACGGTGATACCCAACCGGTTGAACGTGCGCAGCAGGTGACGCCGGGCCTTGGGGCCCAGCCAGCCGCCGAGTTCGCCCCGGGTAGCGAGGGTGACTCGAAGCCCTGGACGGGATTCGGCGAGCTCGGTGGCGGCCTCGATCGCGGTCAAATTGCCGCCGACGACCAGTACCTTCCCGCCTTCGCCCAGCTCATCCAGGCGTGCGCGCAGGCGCAGCGCGGCGGGCCGCGCTGCCACGTGGAAGGCGTACTCGGCCACGCCCACAACGCCCGGGTCGGCGGCGGTGCTGCCGAGCGCGTACAGCAGGGTGTCGTACCCGAGCCGGTCGGTGCCCTCGCCATCGACCACCGTGACAGTCCGGTGCTCGACGTCGACGTCGGTCACCCGAGCCACCCGAAGCCGAATACCGGTGCCCGCGAACACCTCCGTCAGTGGCAGGTGGCGAAGATCCTGCCCGGCGGCGAGTTGATGGTTGCGCAGCCGCTCGACGAAATCGGGTTCGGCGTTGACGACGATGATCTCGAAGTCGTCGGAGTGGAGCTGGCGTGCCAGGTATGCGGCGGAGAAGGCTCCGGCGTATCCGGCCCCGAGGACGACGATGCGGTGCTTCATGATTCGCTCCTGTCTGGTTCGCGTGCTCCTTGAACGAGACAGCCCCCGAATTCCTGACAGCACCAGCCAGTGATGTGGATCACTCCTCCATGGTCACCGTTCGAGTGCTGCACCGAAAACGACCGCAATCGGCATGATGGCGCGCTCGGCCAGCACCAGGCGACTAGGCCCCGTTGATCTTTCGAGGTGGCGCGCTGGCCGGTTCGGTCAGCGCGCCACGCGGCATGTGCGTGCGTTGCACGAGAGCGTCTGCGCCCGATTGCGATCGGCAGGGCCGTGCTTGTCGGTTCATTCGATCAGGGCCTCGAATGACGAGGGTCCTGGACGGACGAACTGCAAAGACCGTTTGGATAGCCACTGGCAGTGGATGATTCGCTGTGCGCACTCCGTCGATGCGGGGTGCGCACAGTGCGGGTGAGGGCTGGTTACCAGGGAATAGGGCCGAGGCGGTCGATGAAGGTCGCGGTCGGTCCGTCGGCGTCGATAGTCGCGAGTTCGATGATCGGGTCGGTGCCTTCGGTGACGGTAAGTTGGCCGGTGTGATTGTTGATGTCGGTGGCGGTGTATTTGCCGTTGGCGATCTCTCCGGGGGTGAGGAGGTTGAATTTGATCTCTGGGAGGGCTTTGGCGTATCTGATGGTGATCATGTTCAGGGCTGCTTTGGAGGAGCTGTAGGCGAGCTCGTGGAATTTGGTGGGGGGCTGTGTGGGGTCGGTCGCGATCGTCATGGATCCGATAGCGCTGGACACCATCACAACTCGTGGGTTGTCGGTCACCCGTAGCAGGGGCAGGAATGCGTTGGTGACCCTGATGGGGCCATAGACGTTGGTGTTGTAGACGGAGTGAACTTCTTCGACCGTTACCTCAGCGGGGGTGACGATGTTGCCTGCCGCGCCCGCGTTGTTGACGAGTACGTCCAGTCGGTCGGTGTGCTGGCGGACGCGGTCCACAGCATCGGCCACGGACTGGTCCGAGGCCACGTCCAGCGGGATCATGGTCACGTTGATGCCGCAGGCGGTCAACTGGTCGGCGGCTGCGTGTCCGCGTCCGGGGTCACGCGAGCCGAGAAAGATCGTCCAGCCTTTTTCTCCGAGTCGGCGGGCGGTCTCCAGACCCAGCCCTTTGTTGCCTCCGGTGATGAGCGCCGAGGTCGGTTGCGAGGTCATATGGTTTTCTCCTTTGTGATGGTTCCCGCACACGAAGGCGCGCGGCCGGTGTCGGATCGAAGCTGAGTCAGGCGAAGGGTTCGAGGCTGAAACGCCCCCAGACCACGAAGACGGCCATGGCCAGGTAGAGCACCTCGGCGACGGCCGTGGCCCACAAACCGCGCCGGACCCGCACGATGATCGCCCCGGCGAACAGCAGGGCCGTGCCGGTCGCCGCCACCGGCACCAGAATCGGTGCGATGTCGAGCACGGCGGGCAGGATCAACCCCGCCGCGCCCAGAAGGTCCACGACCCCAAGAGCTTTCAGGGCGGCCGGGCTAAATGCCTCGGCCCACGTGGCATACTTGCCGGCGGCCAGAATCTTCTCTTTAGGGATCACGATCTTGGCGCTGCTGGCAAGGAGCACGGCTGCCAGCAACCCGGTGACGATCCACAGAGCGACGTTCATGATTGACTGCCTCCAGATATTCATGTCGGAATGGCTTGCTGCTTCTCTGACGGGTGACGGCGAGGAAACCAGACAGATGAACCGAAACGAATTGCTCGCGACACGCTTCGAGGAGCATCGGAGCCATCTGCGGGCGGTGGCCTACCGGATGTTGGGGTCGCTCAGCGAGGCCGACGACGCCCTCCAGGTGGCCTGGCTCAAGGCCACCGGGGCCGACACCGGTGGCGTCGAGAATCTGGCCGGATGGCTGACGACCGTGGTGAGCCGGGTTTGCCTGGACATGCTCAGGTCCCGCGAATCGCGCCGTGAGGACTCCCTCGACGAACACGGCGCAGGTCTCGCGACGCGCCTTCGGACCGATCCAGAGGAGGAGGCTCTACTCGCGGACTCTGTCGGCTTGGCGCTGCTGGTGGTCTTGGACAAGCTCTCGCCGACCGAACGGATCGCCTTCGTCCTGCACGACCTGTTCGCCGTATCGTTCACCGACATCGCCCCGATCGTCGACCGCAGCCCGGAGACGACACAACGGATCGCCAGCCGGGCGCGTGGACGAGTGCGCGGCAACTCCGGGACGGGCAGCGACGACCGCATGCGGCAATACCGCGCCGTCGAGGTGTTCCTGCGCGCCGCACAGAACGGCGAGTTCGAGGAGCTGCTGGCGATGCTCGACCCCGACGCGACCTACCGCACGGACGAGGCCGCACGCCTGCTGGGAGCGGGGACCGACTTCGACGGTGGTCGAGTCCTGGCCGAAAACTTCTGTGGAAAGGCGCAGGTTGCTCGCGCGATCATGCTCGACGGCGAGCCGGGCCTGGTGCTGGCCCCGTGCGCCAAACTGATGCTGGTGATGACCATCCGATTCGCGGGCGAGCTCATCGCAGGGATCGACGCGGTCGCGGACGAGGACCGATTGTCGAAAATGGAACTCACGGCGCCATAGCCCGAGCTCGAACCTGTCCGTGAGTGGACACTGCCCGCCGCCGAAGTCAGTGCGCCGGACGGATCCGTCACACTCACGCCGAATTCACTCAACTCGGCATTATGGGATGCTAGCCGGCGCCATTGATCAGCCAGGCGTGACAGATCTGGAACAGGTTCCTGGGAGCATCAGCCGTTGTCGGTAGTCCAACGATTGGCGACGCGGCAGCCGATGGCGAGTCCACTTGCATGGTGCAGAGAAGCGGCAACATCAGGTACCAGTCGACCGGCGGACTCTCGTTCCCGCACCTTTGTAGTTGCCCCACTGTCAGAGATTGTCCGGTAGCCCAATAATGTCGTGGGTCGACTTCCCTCGCGAAGGGTTCAAGTGTACCGGTCCAGGCGGAGAGCCGGTCTGGTACAACCCCTTTCCCGATTCTCAGCGTGGTTTCTGCGGTATCTGCGGGAGTTCTGTCGCGGCCCAGGACGACGGTGACGCAGAACTGGTGGGCGTCACGATGATGAGCCTCGATGATCACTCCGGTTTGACGCCCGAGCGACAGAGTTTCCGTCCCAATGCTGTCGCGTGGCTTCCGATCGTCGGAGGACAAGACTGATCGTGCCCGCAGGTTGTCGAAACCGGCAGATCGTCTAGAGCGATCGACGATCGGCCGGTCTCGATCAGAGGGCCTGTGCGACTCTGCGGCGATGGCTTGTGCGGCTTCGGCCGGGTCTGCTGCAGCGGTGATTGCGCGGCCGAGGACGAGAATGAACCACATCGATCCGCTCTACCAGGAAACGTCGAGTGGGCTGGGCACACACTGGCCTCGAGTCGGAGACTGCGCGAACTCGCCGCAGACGGTGCTTTGTATGTCACTGCCGCCCGCGGCGGAGATTTACTACAGGGCCTGGAGGGTCTCCGCCGTCGTCGAGCCTCAACACCTGCTCGCGCAGCTGCGTGAGCAAGGCTCACTGCTGTCCGTCGTGGCAGAGCGCGTGCTGCGGTTCACCCCGCCGCTCACTCTGACCGCTGACGAGCTCGAATGGGGCCTCGATACGCTGCGCTCCGTACTGCGCCGATACCGACAAGGCACCGACCCGAGTGCCCAGCACCCCGTTATGGATGAATGCCTGTGAAGATCCTCGTCGTTGGTCCCGGAGGCCGTGAGCACGCCATCGCCAAGGCGCTCTCGCGCGAGTTGGGATCGGCTCGTTGCTACTTCAGCCCTGGACACCTGCTGTGCGGTGCGACTGCTCCAGCAGTCGGCCAAGACTCAACGTGGGAAGACATTAAGGAGGGGTCGGGAATGCAGTCCTTCAAGGACAATACCGTGGCGTGGTTGCCCATTATCGAGACCGTGTCTTCATGAGCGGCGTCACCGCGCCGAGAGGCACGCAGCATCCAGGCGGTCGATGCCTGGCTCACATGCATCAGAGCGGCGTGGGTAGACGCAGGTACCGGGTACCCCGGTCCTCGAACATGCCCCGGTAGAACCTTGCCACCGAAGTATCGGCGGCGACCGCGACGTGCGGAATGTCGTGCTGCTGCGTCCATTCGACCAGCCGAGCAACCATGCGTGAACCGATCCCCTGTCCCTGCGCTGCTGGTTCGACAACAACGTCGACAACGAGCCCGTAAAGACCGTCACCGACGAGTCGGCTCATACCGACAGTTCGCCCGTCCGGGTCTTGGGCAACGAGTCCAAATAGGCTCGCCACCAGCGCGGACGCGCAGGCATCCTCGGGCGGACACTTCCATCCCACAAGACGGCGAAGCAGAAGATACTCGTCGACTGTAGGAAGCCTTTCCACGAGAGTCGTAGGGCCAGTCACGTGCGCCCCGACATGCGCGACTGGTGTGCAGTACGTCTGACTGTGCGCCCACCGGCGCATCCGCGCATCGATCTCGTCGAAGTATGTCGACTTGGCGCGGGTTATCTTGGGTCCTCCCAACGATCTTCGGTACGTGAGTTAGGTAGCCTGCACCCTTGCGTGCCTCACACCTATCTGGGGGTTTCGAGTGACGTCTGGTCTGGCTGGTCAACCGCGGGTGTTTCGTGCCGAGCGCGCCGTTTCGCCGTTGGATGGTGGGGTGCGCTGGGTTGTCGTCGACTGTCTTCTACGACTTTCATGTGGAAGCGACCGCATACCTGGCGGCGCTGCGGGCCCGGGACTGCTCGCCGAACACTGAGCGGGCCTACGCCGGACGCATCGCGCTGTACTTGTCGTACTGCGTGCGAACGGGCATGGACTGGGCGGCACCGACAGTGTGGCAGTTGGGGGCGTTCTTGCGCTGGCTGGTGGAGCAGCCGCTGCCGCCGCGGGGCCGACTGGCACCGGTGGAGCCGAGGTTCCGGGCGGAGGGCACTGCGAACCACATCGTGACGACGGTGTGCGAGCTGTTGCGGTTTGGCTGTCTGCACGGCTGGGTGGCACCGGAAGTTGTTGCTCGGCTGAGCCAGACGAAGTTTTTGGCGTTTATGCCGGATGGTTTCGACCCGGGTGAGGACAACCAGTTCCGCACCGTCCGAACGACGTTGGTGAAGTTCAAGGTTGCGGTCCCTGGTTACGAATGGCTCGATCGCGAGCAGATCGATGAGCTGATTCGTGTGGCTACCAGGGAACGGGACCGGTTTCTGGTGATCTTGCTGGCCGATACCGCGATGCGGATCGGTGAGGCTTTGGGGTTGCGCCGCGAGGATATGCATCTGCTGGCCACCTCGCGTGAGTTCGGCTGCATGTTCGAGGGCCCGCACGTCCATGTCCGCCGGCGCCGTAACGCTAACGGTGCCTGGGCGAAAGCTCGTAAGCCCCGGCCTATTCCAGTGACCACCGCAGTAGTCGACAGCTACATCGATTACCAGCTCGAGCGCGACCTGGTGCCGGAAGCCACCGACTGCGACCTGGTGTTCGTCAACCTGTTCCACGCACCGCTGGGTGAGGGGATGAAGTACGACACCGCCAAGGAGATGTTCGACCGACTCGCCCAACGAGCTGGATTCACTGCCCGACCACACATGCTGCGGCATTCGGCGGCCACTGAGCTGCTGCGACAAGGCACTGATCGAAGCGTGGTCCAGGAGCTGCTCGGACACGTCTCTCAGCGGTCTATGGAGGTCTACACGCACGTCGCCGACAAGGACAAACGCGCCGCGGTCGACGCCGTCGCTGCGGCCCGGACGACGAAAGGCAGGAATTGAATACATCTGCGGTGACGAAGCTGTCGGCGGCCAGGGCTGCGCGAGACGGTCCGCAGATCGACCTGACTGCGTGGGCGGACTGGCTGCACAAGGCCCTCGATCCCGCCTGGCGACCCGGAGAGTGGGATCCGCAGCGGCTGTTGTTCGCCGGGGACCCTGACAACCCATGGACGGCGGTGACACGATGCCCTACCAGGGCATGTGGGCGGACCGTTCACGTGAACGCCTTCTGCACCCGGTGCTCAAAAGCGTTCGCCCAAAGCGAGATCAGTCGCGAGGACTTCATCGCTACCTTCAGCACTGATCCGGACCGGCGGACGAGAATCCGCACAGCGGATTGTCTGGTCGCGGCCGGCGATGTTCGCTGCGCACGGGACGCGAAGTGCCGCGGCCTCTGCGCCAACCACTACAGCAGCTGGGCCCAACGGGAGGGCACACAGCCGCAGTGCTCGTTCGACGAGTGGCTTACCGATGCCAAACCGTACGGCCCCGCAACGGCTTGCGTGGTCCGCGGATGCGAGCAGGACGCGCCACTCACCGCCGTGTTGTGTGTCATGCATCGCCGTCATTGGCGTTGCCATGCACTGGCCGCCGGCAAGGCGCTTGACGATGCCGCGTGCATCCGGTTCTGGGCAGAAACGGTTGCGCTGCCGTATCTTTCGGTCGAGCACTTCTCCCTGAACGCCACACGGCATTTGGTCAGGTTGGAAGTGCTCTACGTGCTGCAAGAGCGTGATCGCCACGATCACAAAATCTTCCCGGGCCTGGTCCGCCGGTTCCTGCGGCTCGTCGCAGACACCGAGTATCTGGCCACGAACGCCGCTGCCTGGACCCATCTGTTGGACCGCGCTGCAGGCACCATGGGGTTGGACGTGCTTGTTCGTGAAGCCCACCGGATCCTCGACGGCGCCGTCGATCAGTTCCGCGGCATCGACCCCACGGACAGGCTCGTCTGGGATCTGACTGCGGTCGGAATTTACTCTGTTCGCTCCGCGAACGGTCGTCGACGCCGCAGCGGCTCGCTCGACTTCGGTCAGATCACGCAGCCGTGGCTGCGGGATTTGGTGATGCAGTGGGCGCGGGACACCAAGCCGGTTAGTGAGTACTTGCGGAGCCGTTTCCTGGCATGCGTGATCGCGTCGCAAGCTCTCGCGCTGCGGCCGGGCGGCGGCATGGATCTTGCCGGGCTGGGGTTCGCCGATATCAACGCTGTGATCGACGGCATCCGGCAGATGCGCAACCTCAGGAACGGGGAGCTGGCGGCGGCCAAGCGTCGCCGAGATATCGTCGGCGCGTTCTTCATGCTGCTCGATTACGGCCTGGCTGCGGGTCTGCTTCTGGGCTTGCCGGCCAGCTTCGCCCGCCACCGTTCGCATCGCATCTGCGTCGAGGACGCCAGCGAGGACGACCTCGGCAAGGCCATACCCGAATCGGTGATCGGTCAGCTCGACGATCACCTGGCCTGTCTCGGCGCGGAGATTCCCTACGGCGACTACGCGCGAGAAGACATTCGCGCACTTTTCCAGACTGTCTACATCGTTCACCGCGACACCGGGCGGCGGCCCCGCGAGACCTGCGAGCTCGGGCTCGACTGCCTGGAATACATCGACGGCGAATACACGCTGCTCTGGGACAACCGCAAAGGGAAACGCCTCCGGCGACGATTGCCGATCCCCATCTCGACCGCCGAGGCAATCCTCGAATGGCGGGAGCGCCGAGCACGACTGGCACTTCCGCCTCGCAGCGCGAACTACCTGTTCCCCGCGGCCGATGAAACCTTTGGTGAGGGCACCCACTTGCCGACCCACAAGTTCTCCGAGGCCATCCGCCTGTGGGCCGACTCGATCCCCGAACTGCACTCCGAGGAGACCGGCCCGCACGGGCGACCGATGCCGTTCGATCGCCGTGCGATATTTCCCTACGCGTTCCGGTTCTCCTACGCCCAGCGTCACGCGGACGCCGGGGTCCGCGTCGAGGTGCTCAAAGACCTCATGGACCACAAATCGATCGATACGACCATGGGCTATTTCAAGGTCTCTTTGAACCGAAAACGTCAGGCAGTCAACACAATACGAGCGCACGTGATCGACCGCAACGGGCACCGCGCGCCTATCGGATCGGCCACCGCCTACCAAGCCAAGTCGGTGACCGTCCCGTTCGGCAACTGCCACGAGCCCAGCAACGTCAAGGCCGGCGGCAAGGCCTGCCCGATCCGGTTCCAATGCGCCGGATGCGGGTTCTATCGGCCCGACCCGTCCTACCTCCCCGCTGTCGAGGACCACGTCCGCGCCCTCAAGACAGACCGTGAGATCGCGCAGGCGATGGACGCCGACGAGTTCGTTGTTCGCAACCTCACCGACCAGATCGCCGCCTTCCAGCGGGTCGTCGAAGTCATCCGCGAACATCTGGACCAGCTCCCCACCGACGAGCGCCACGCCGTCGAAGAGGCCTCCGCAGTGCTACGCAGAGTCCGGGCCGCCGACGGCATCCCTTCACCGACAGAGCGTCGCCTCTCCCTGCCGCTGACCGTCATCGAGCCAGGACAAACCAGATGACTGGACCTCGGACCCCTGCCCAGGTCCTCCGGGACACCCGGGAGCGAACCAGCCGTGAAAAGCGCGCCAAGGTCCTGGCCGTGATCGACGAGATGACCACCCGCAACGAACCGATCACGTTCACCGGCGTCGCCAGAGCGGCTAGCGTCTCGAACTGGCTGGTCTATGCCCCGGGCGTTCGCGAACACATCGAGCGGGCCCGCCAGCGGCAACAGGCCCAACCTCACCTGGACCGGGAAACCGGGCGCACCGCCAACACTGCTGGATTGAAGACCGACCTCGCGATCGCACGAGCCGAGGTCGCTCGCCTGCGGACCGAACGCGATCAGCTCAAAGCCACCATCCAACGTCAGCTCGGTCAACAACTCGACCAATACGCAGCCACAGACCTGATCACGCGGGTCGATGAACTCACCGCTCAGAACAAGACTCTCATCGAGGAGTTGGCCGCCGGCAGGCGAGCCAATGCCGATCTCGAGAATCAGCTCACCGAGGCCCAGGACGACCTCACCGCCGCCCGCGCCAGCCTTCGGCGCATGATCCGTGAGGAGAGTCATCAATAACCCGATTGTTTGGCGACTTCGACGACGACGAACTCGAATAGGCTTTGCACCCCGAACGCCTCGCCGACCGAGACAACACGTGGCGGCCCACACATTTGCAGCATCATGACACATGCACAACGTTCGAAGGAGTGTGCTGGGTGACCAGTGATTCGGGAGCCAGTGATTTGACATTGACCATCGATATGTCCGCGAGATCCTTGCCCGGCCGCGACGCGGCATATCAGCGGTTAGCCGCCCTGCTCGCCTCCGCAATACCGAACCCGGCGCGCGTCGAGTTGGTCCTCACCGACCGATTCGAACACGTTGCAGGCGAGTTCGCCACACAATCCCCAACACGATCCAACCCCAACATGACTGCGGCCGACTACCGGGCCGTCAAAGGTGACGGCGCCGTTGCTGCGGCTCGCACGATCGATCTTCCCGACGACAAGGTCGTCGTTGTCATCCCTGCTGGGCTGCTCGGTGCGAACCAGCGAATTCTGCGCCGCACAATCCTGCATGAAGCACAGCACGTCACTCTGTTCCAGAAGCACAACAGCGCGCAGGCCGTCCATCGCCGCACAGATTTCGAGATCCCAGCCGACCAGCTGACCTGGGAATACATGTGGATCGCGGAGAGCGCGATCGATGAATTTCGTTGCGAGCGAACCATGCACGCCAGAGGCATGGGAGCGGCGCACAACACGTACTCGGCCGGCTACGGGCCGATCATCGCCATGTTCGACACCGCACGCCAAACCTACCGAGGCACGTTCGATCTGACGGACACCTATCACCGCGCTTTCGCCGCGCTCGATCGCCTGGCAGTCTTCCTCGCCTACGGCGCCGCCAGCGTCGCGGCCGAACGCGTTGCGCCGGACATGTGGTCAGCGGTCACGCCGATGGCCGAACTCCTCGGTGTGCTCGGCGATATCCCGGGCACCGATACCACCGTCGGCGACGACGAACTGACCGGCCTGTCCCTGGGGCTGGCTCTATGGCTTCGTCAACAATTCCGAGCAAACGGGTTCGACTATCGCTATACCTCGACGGGATCGGACTACTTCGAACTGTTGTGGTGACGTCGAATCGACGTCCGGGAGCCGATTGTGGTTCGGGGATGAGTTGGTCGGCTGCTCGAAGGGCAAGATAGCCCGATGTAATCGGCCAGTGACGGCACGCCGTTCGCCGCGTTCAAATGCAGGTTCACGCCGCACGATCGGATGCAAAGGCCGCGAGGGACCTGCTCAGCAGTTGGTGATCGACGTGGTGGCCTTGCCCGTGGAGGACTTCGCGAGTGAGGTTGGGGATCGCGCCGGCGAGCAGGTCCGCGGCTTCGAGAATATAGGGGGCGCTGGTGGTGCCGACCATCAGTTTTGTCGGCACGGACACAGCCGCGTATTGCTCGACGGTGGGTTGCAGTCCCGCCAGTACCTGCATGGTTGGGACGAGGGTGGGTGCGTGGGCGACCTTCGATGGCCACAGCGGGTCCTCGCGCAAGGCGGCGAGTTCGGTGGGCGACAGGCCGCCACTACCGGTGGTAGCGGTGAGGAGCAGTTGCTCGTAATCCCCTGAGGCGAGGGCGGTTTCGAGCAGGGCGGGATCGGGGATGGGGTAGGTGACCGGTAGTGGGGGCTCGTAGAGGGCGAGTTTGTTGATGCGCTGTGGTGCGGCGAGTGCGGTTTCGAGGGCGAGGACTGCGCCGTAGGAGTAGCCGAACAGTGCGCGGAGGGGTCCGACGGCTTCGACGACGGCGAGGATGTCTTCGATCTCGTGGGCGATGGCGGGTGGGGATTGGCCCCATTGGCTGGTTCCGTGTCCGCGAAGGTTCATCATGACGATCTCGTATTCGTCAGCCAGGTGCGCTGATAGTGGCAGCAGGCTCAGTGCGCTGCCCAGACCGCCGTGCAGGCACACTACGACCGGTCCGGATCCGCGGGTCAAATAGCTGA
Source organism: Nocardia sp. NBC_00881 (assembly GCF_045207455.1). Classification (NCBI taxonomy): domain Bacteria; kingdom Bacillati; phylum Actinomycetota; class Actinomycetes; order Mycobacteriales; family Nocardiaceae; genus Nocardia; species Nocardia sp. NBC_00881. The sequence continues at coordinate 2,986,653 of NZ_CP108798.1, read as the reverse complement.
TCATGGTGCCGTCGGCGGACCGGACCCGGCCGCCCCGCAGGAGATGGTCGGTGCGAGCAGAAGTGGTGTCGGACATTCGATTACTCCGTTGGCGGTGTGGAGGGGTCTGGTGGTGGGAGGTCAGTGCACTTGCCGGGTTTGGCCGTCCCAATGGCGTTGGCGCAGAACCTTTTTGTCGACTTTCCCGGACGGGTTGAGCGGCAGGCCTGCAACGAATTCGACGGATTTCGGCGCCCACACGCTGCCCTTCTCCTCGCGCACCAAGCGAATGAGATCGTTTCCGGTGACGGGGTTTTCGGGGTCGGTGACGACGTAGGCTTTGACGGCTTCGCCCCATTTCGGGTCGGGGATGCCGATGACCGCGCATTGGCGTACGGCGGGGTGGGTGTCGAGGATGTCTTCGATCTGGCGGGGAAACACGTTGAACCCGCCGGTGATGATCATGTCTTTTTTGCGGTCGACGATGAACAGGAAGCCTTCCTCGTCGAGGTAGCCGATGTCGCCGGTGCGCACCCACCCGTCGTGGATGGTGTCGGCGTCCAGTGAACTGTCGAGGTAGCCGATCATCTGTCCTGCTTGTCGCACCCAGATCTCGCCGGCCTCGCCTGCGGCGACGACTTGTCCGTTGTCGTGTCGGATGCTGAGGTCGACGTGGTACATCGGTCGCCCCGCTGAAGCCAAACGTGCTCGCTGCGTGGGGGTTTGGAGGAGGTGGTCTTGTTTGCGCAGGGTGCTGATGTAGCCGGGTTCGGTACCGGCGTATGCCTGGGCGAAGACGGGGCCGAACACGCGCAGAGCGTGCTCGAGTTCGGACGGTGCCATCGGTGATCCGGCGTAGATGACCGTTCGCAGGGAGGTCAGGTCGTAGTCGGTGAGGTCGGTGCGGGCCAGGAGCAGGTAGATGATGGTGGGCACGACCGCAGTGGCGGTGACCTTGTGGGTGTCGATCGCGGACAGCAGGGTATCGACGTCGAGGCCGGGCAGGATGAGGTTGGTGCCGCCGCGCATGAGGGTGGGCATGATGAATGTTTGGGTGAAATGCGTCATCGGTGCGCCGTGGGCGAAGATTTCACCGGGGCGGGTGTCGCCGATCTCGAGACCGGCGGTGACGCAGTAGTGCAGCCAGGTGGCGTGGGTTTGCAGAACACCTTTGGGGACACCGGTCGTGCCGGAGGTGAAACCGATGAACGCCAGGTCGTTCTCACCGATCCGGATCGGTGGCGGGGTCGGGTCGGCGGCACCGAACAGGGCGGTGTAGTCGAGGGCCTCGGTGTCGGGGGCGGGTGGGGATCCCAGTCGGATCACCGTTGACAGGGTGGGGCTGTCGGTGCGGATGCCGGTCAGTGCGGTGTCGAAGTTGTGGTGGTGGATCAGGGTGGTGGTGGCGGCGGAGTTGAGGAAGTAGCGGAAGTCCGATGCGGATGCGCGGGCGGGCATTTGGGTGACGACACCACCGGCACCCCATACCCCGTAGAGGGTGGGGATATATTCCAGACAGTTGGGCATGAGGATGCCGACGCGGTCACCGGGTCGTAGTCCGGCTTCGATCAGCCCGGTGCTGACGCGGTTGGTGGCCGCGGCGAGTTCGGTGTAGGTCAGTGACCGGTCGCCGTCGATGATGGCGCTCCGGTCGCCGTGATCGGCGGTGACGCGGGCCATCAACCGTGGCAGTGTTCCCCACATTGTCGCTCCTTCGTTGGTTCGAGACGGGGGTCAAACGAGCAGATCGGTTGCCGTCGCCGCTCGCGCGGCGTGGTATTGGCGAGCGAGTTGGGCGATGACAGTGGCGGTGGACTGTTCGCTGGTCACTCCGCTGACGCTGTGACCGGCGCTCCAGACGTTCTTGTAGGCGAACAGGCGAGATTGTTGATAGCCGCCAGCGGTGTCGGGTTCGATGTCGTGGGCGGCCAGCCACTCACGCAGGAAGTTGGCGGGCAGCCCGCTGGGCCCTGAGGTGGTGACGATGTCGTCGAGCGTCGCCGCGATCAGTGCCGCCTTGAACTCCACCGGTGCGAGACTTTCGGGGGTGGCGATGAATTTGGTGCCGAGGTATCCGAAGTCGGCTCCGAGTACCTTTGCCGCCCATAGTGATCGGCCATCGCAGATGCCACCGGCGAGGGCGATCGGTCCGTCGAACCGGTCGCGTACCGCCGGAAGAAACGCCAGCGGGCTCGCGGTGCCGGTCTGCCCACCGGCGCCCCCGCACAGCAGCACCAGCCCGTCAGCGCCCGCCCCGATGGCGCGGTCGACGTGGCGCAGGGTGGCGACGTCGACGAATACCAGGGCACCGGACTGGTGGAGGGGTTCGAGTACCGGGGCAGGTGAGCCGACGCTGGTGATGACGATCGGTACTCGATGCTCGGCCAGACACTCTAGATCTGTTGTGAGGCGGTCGTTGCTGGGGTGCACGATCAGGTTGACCGCGAACGGTGCGGCACCAGGATCCGTGGCGAGTGTGGTGGTGATCGTGGCCAACCAGGCGTCCAGATCATCGGTCGATGCGGCGTTGTGGGCGGGGAAGGTCCCGACCACACCCGCGCGGCAGGCGGCGATCACCAACTCGGGTCCGGACACGTCGGTCATCGGCGCGGCGATGACCGGCACGGTGAGAGTGCGCAGCAGTGGCGGGATCGTCATCGGTCGCCTCCGAACTCGGCAGGGATGAATGTTGTTGTGCGGCGGTGGGTTTACCGGTCATGGCAGGCGTTTGGCGAGGTAGGTGGCGTCGGCTCCGACGCCACGCAGCGACGCCGAGGACAGACTGCGTTGCCATTCCAGCCCGACGTACCCGAGTCCGGGGTGGATCGTGGAGAGCCCACGGCGCTGACGGGGGTGGGCGCTGTCGTCGAGGGCACCCAACGGTGCAAGGTAGTCCAGGTCAGGTCGGTAGCCGGTGGCCAACAACAGCACATCGAGATTTTCGCGATTGCCGTCGGCCCAGACGATTTCGTCGCCCTCGATGCTGGTGAACATCGGGCGGTGATCCGGGCGCCCGAGGTCGATCGCGTTGCGGTAGCGGCCGGTGTCGAAGACCGGGGCGGTCGGCGGGTCGCCGATCCACGGTCCGATCGGGGCGGTGTCGATACCGGTGACCTTGAACCAGAAGTGCATGTCGCGTCCCAGCGGGCGCTGGCGCACATATTTGACCGGGTTGCGGGTGGTGAGACTGACGTGGGCGTGTTCGGCGAGTTCGACCGCGATCTGGACCGCGGAGTTCCCGGCTCCCACGACCACCACCCGCTGGCCTGCCAAGGCGGCGGGCTCGCGGTAGTCGCTGGCGTGGAGCGTGCGTCCGGTGAAGGTGCCCAAACCTGGTAGGTCGGGCAGGTAGGGGCGGCCGAATCCACCGGTCGCCGCGATCACCCGTCGCGTCGAAATGTCCTCACCGTCGTCGGTGACGACGGTGAACAGCTCGTCCCGGTGGTGCACGGCGGTGGCGCGGGTGGTGGTACGGATCTCGGCGTCGAGTGTTTTGGCGTAGGCGCGCAGGTAGTCGACGACCTCGTCGCGGTGCGGGTAGTGCTCGGGGTCGCCGGGGAAGGCCATACCGGGCAGGCAGCTGTAGCGGGCGGGGCTGAACAGGGTCAGGCTGTCGTAGTAGTGCGGCCAGGACCCGACGGGTTCAGTTCCGGCTTCGAGCACGATCGGGGCCAGTCCTCGCTTGCGCAGCGCCCATGCGGCCGCGAGCCCGGACTGTCCGCCACCGATCACGACCGCGTCGTGAATGTTGTTCTCGCTCATCAGAATCGTTCCTTCAATTCTTCGTCAGTCGATGCCACGGTGTCCGGCGGGTCGGCTCGTGCCGGATCCGGCGGCCCCGTCGGTGGGGTTCGTCGGTTCAACCGACACACGAGCGGATCCCCTGTGTGTGTGCCGACGGGAGTTGCTGTGTTATGAGTTGGGTGTTGTCGCTGGATGTTTCGGGATCGTGGCGGCGGCCAGTGCGGCGGCTGCGGCGGCGAGTGCACCCAGCAGCAGGAACGCGGTGGCGTAGCCGTGCAGGGCGTCGGCCAGGGCGGTCGCGGCGAAGGGCGCCAAGGCCATGGTGATGGTCAACGGCGCCGACAGCAGTGCGGTGAGGTGCCCGTAATGGGCTGGGCCCCAGCGGTCGGTGATCGCGGTGGCTTGGAGCAGGGTGAACACGCCACGGGCCATCCCGGCCAGGATCGCGGCGCCGATCAACGCGACGGTGGTGCTCAGCACACCGAGCAGCGCGGTGGTCGCGGCGATAGCGAGGACGATCACGACGGTGCGGGTGCGGACGCTGGTGCGGGCGGCGAAGGCGCCGTAGCCGATGCGGCTGGCGACCTGCCCGGCGCCACCGAGTCCGAGCGCGATCGCGGCGGTATCGGTACTGATTCCGCGTTCGGTCATCAACGGCACCAAGGTGACCACCACCGCGAAGGAGGCGAACCCGGTGATCGCCAATGACACTGCCAGCGCGATGAATACCGGACTGCGTGCCACCTTCGCGGGTGCGCCCAGGTGCGCGTGCTCGGGTTCAGCGGCCGGGCGCGGCGGCCACGGCAGCCCTAACCCGAACCAGTGTCCGGGCACGGTCACCACGGCCAGGACCAGCGCCAGCACCAGATAGGTGCCACGCCACCCGAACTGCGCCGCGAGGACGGCGGTCAACGGCGCGAACACCGTGCTGGCCAAACCCGCGGCCAAGGTCAGCACCGTCAGCGCACGCACCCGGTCCGGGCCGTGCCAGCGGGTCAGCGCCGCGAACGCCGGTGGATACAGCACCGCACCCATCGAGACCCCGACCAGCATCCATCCCGCGAAGAACCACACCAGATTCTGGGCTGTAGCGACGACGACCAGCGCGGGTATCGCCAGCAGCGATCCCGCAGTCATCGCGGTACGAGGCCCATGACGGTCGAGGTAGCGCCCCACCGGGATACCGACCACGGCCGCGAGGAGTTGTCCAGCGGAGAACGCGGCGGTCAGCGCGGTCGCTGCCCAGCCGGTGCTCGTGGTGATGTCGTGGAGCAGAACGGGAAAGGCGTAGAACAGCACACCCCAACTGGTGATCTCGGTCAAGCACAGCACCACCAGCACCCGCCGCAACTCGGTGCGGGTCGCGACGGGGGTCCGCAGCGCCGAAATGGCCTGCATTGCTGGAGGTTCAGCGGGTCGAAGGGACGGTCAGTGTCAGGTCTTGCAGCGCGCTCGGCGCGGACAGCGACAGCTCCTGCGGGCCCGCCGGAGCCGCGCAGCACCCCCCGGAGCTGCCACTTTCGGGATCATCGAAAACTCCCGCACCACCACAGACACCGGTGTCGGGCAGGGTCAACTCGACCCGGGCCGCGGACTCGTGATCACCGGCGAGGGAAGCGGCGATACTGCGGACCTGTTCGTATCCGGTCATGGCGAGGAAGGTCGGGGCGCGCCCGTAGCTTTTCATCCCGGCCAGGAACACACCTGGCTCCGGATGGGAAAGTTCCTTCACACCATGGGGATACACGGTCCCGCACGAGTGCACGTTCGGGTCGATCAACGGTGCCAACTCGACCGGAGCCTGCAACACCGGGTCCAGGGCGAGGCGGAGCTCCGACAGCCACGTCAGATCCGGGCGGAACCCGGTCAGCACCACGACCTGGTCGACGCCCTCGATGCGTTGTCCCGCGTCGGAGACCAGTGCATGGCTGGCATCGGCGGGTTCGATTGCGGCGGTATGGAATCCGGTAACGACGTTCAATAGCCCGTTGTCGAGGGCTTGTTTGGCGCGCAGTCCGAGCGCGCCGCGTGCGGGCAGTTCGTCGGCGTCGCCGCCGCCGAAGGTGGACCCGACCTCTCCGCGGCGCAGCACCCAGCTGATGCGGGTGCCCGGTGCGGTCTTCGCCAGATCAGTGAGGGCGATGATCGCGGTCAGCGCGGAGTGCCCACTTCCGGCGATGACGGTGTGCTGACCGGCGTAGCGGGCACGCACCGATTCATCGTCGAGGTCGGGGACGCGGTAGGTGATCACCGCAGCCGAGGCGGTCTCGCCGAGCGCGGGCAGGCCTTCACCGCCGAGCGGGTTCGGTACACCCCAGGTGCCCGATGCGTCGATGACCGCGCGAGCGAGCAAACGGTCTTCGGTCCCGTCCGCGTGTCGGATGTGCACCGACAGGGGCTCGGTGTCGCGTCCGGCGTCGACCACACGATCGCGGCCACGACGAGCGACACCAACGACCTCGGTGCTCAGTTGCACGCGGTCGCCGAGGGCATTCGCCAGCGGGATCAGGTAGTCGTTGGCCCATTCCCGCCCGGTCGGGTAAGTGTTCGCATCCGGTGCGGTCCACCCAGTGGGTTCCAGCAGGCGGCGGGCGGCGGGGTCGACCAGTTCGGCCCAGCGGGAGAACACACGCACATGATTCCACTGCGAGACCGCCGCACCAGCAGTCTCACCGCGTTCGAACACCAGCGGGGTCAGGCCACGTTCGCGCAGCTGTGCGGCTGCGGCCAAACCGATCGGTCCGGCCCCTACCACGACTACGGGCAACTCGCTCATGATCAACTGTCCTTTCATCGACACCCATCGATCAACTTGACCGAACTGTATCGACAGTTGTCGATGAATGCAACCATCGATGAATGTCGATATAGTGGTGGGTGTGACTGACCTGGACATGCCGGTACTGCGCAGCGAGCGGGTGGATGCGTTGTCGATCGGCGACGCGACCACCTACGCGGCGTGGTTCGCGTGCCTAGCCGACCCGACGCGGGTGCGGCTGTTGCATCAGGTCGCGTCCCGTCCGGCGGGCATGACCGTGGGGGAACTGGTCGAGGCGCTCGGTATCGGGCAGCCCACGGTGTCGCATCACGTCCGCAAGCTCGCCGATGTCGGGTTCGTCAGCGTCCACAAGAACGGCACTTCCACAGTGGTGATGGTCAACCCGGCGTGCTGCACCGGCCTGCCGCACGCCGCCGACGCGGTCATGGGCGTGCTCACCCCGCGCCCGTGCTGCCCTGCCGATCTACCCGCCGACGTGTCGGTGCGGGCGATGACCGCCGACGACTGGGCGGCGGTGCTGCGGATCTACGGTGAAGGCATCGCCACCGGAAACGCCACCTTCGCCACCGAGGTCCCGGACCGGGAATCCCTTGACCGACAATGGCTTTCCGATCACCGGTGGGTCGCCGAAATCGACGGCACCGTCGTCGGCTGGGCCACCCTGAGTCCAGTGTCGGGTCGCGACTGCTACCAGGGCGTGGCCGAGAATTCCGTCTACGTCGCCGACGGGATGCGTGGTCGCGGCGTCGGCAAAACATTGCTGCACAAGCAGGTCATCGCCGCCGACGAAGCCGGACTCTGGACGCTGCAAACCTCGATCTTCCCGGAAAACCGCGCAAGCATCGCTCTGCACCACTCCGCGGGCTACCGCACCATCGGCGTGCGTGAACGCATCGCGCAACGCGATGGCGTCTGGCGTGACACCGTCTTCCTCGAACGTCGCAGCCCGGTTCGCTGACCGGAAGGCCGCTTGCGACGGAACTACTCGGCCATGCACGGCACCGGTTGTCGGTGAACTGTTGGGTAGTCCGAAACCTGCTGACGGCAATAGGGGTGGATCTGGGTCTCAGGCCAATCGCGGCGCAACGCTGGGATGGGTAGTGTCCGGCGGATGAGCGATGTGGCCCGAGATTCGGCACCATCAGATTTCGCGGCCCGCGTGTCCTGTTCGCCGCTGGTGGTGTTCGGTGCCGGGGCTGGCATCGGCGTGCTCGGCGGACTGATCGGTCTCGGCGGCGCGGAATTCCGGCTTCCGTTGCTGATCGGGGTGTTCGGGTTCGTGGCGTTGCAAGCGGTGATTCTCAACAAGGCGATGAGTTTGGTCGTGGTGCTCACCGCCCTACCGGCTCGGCTGCTCGCCTTGCCCTTCGGTGATGTCGCCGCACACTGGGCGGTTGTGCTCAACCTTCTGACAGGCACTCTCATCGGTGCGTGGCTGGGGGCTGGCTGGGCGACCCGCATGCAGTCGCGCACGCTCTACCATGTGCTCGCCGTTCTGCTCGGTGCGATAGCAATCATGTTGGCCGCCAGCCACTTCGGCCACTTCGGCGGGCTCGAGCTCCCCACGATCGTTCGAATCGTCGCTGCTGTGATAGCCGGAGTCGGTATCGGCGTCGTTGCGGCGTTGATGGGCGTCGCGGGGGGTGAATTGCTGATCCCTGCCATCGTGTTGCTGTTCGGCCTCGACATCAAGATCGCGGGAAGTCTGTCGCTGCTGGTGTCGCTGCCCACGATGCTCGTCGCCTTCGCCCGCTACAGCCGCGACCAGAGCTTCCAGGTCGTTCGCCTCAACATTCGATTCGTGCTCCTGATGGCCGCCGGATCGATCCTCGGCACGGTCGGCGGCGGCCTGCTGCTCGGCGTCGTACCCGGCCTCGCCCTCATTCCGGCGCTGGTCGCGCTCCTGCTGATATCCGCGTTCAAAGTCTGGCGACACCAATAACCCGCGCGACCGCGGACACGGTCCGACACGGTGTTCACCCACCGTTTGCTTGCTCACCGAATAGATATCGATCAATATAGGCGTATGTCGAAGTCGAAGCTGGTGGTGACGCCGGTGCAAGCCTGCTCGGCCGCCCCGATCGTGCGGGAACCGTTGTCCGAACAGAACGCCACCGAGCTGGCGGGGGTGTTCAAGGCACTGTCGGACCCGGCGCGGTTGCGGTTGTTGAGCGCGATCGCCAGCCGAGCGGGGCAGCAGGCGTGCGTATGCGATCTCTCCGAGGGCATCGACCTCACCCAGCCGACCATCTCCCACCATTTGAAGGTGCTGCGCGAAGCCGGCCTGCTCGACAGTGAACGCCGCGCGTCCTGGGTGTACTACCGGGTTGTTCCCGGTGCGCTGCAACAACTCTCGAATGTTCTTCTCGCCGAAAGCGGCACGATCACAGGAGTGAACGCGTGAGCGTGGAAACAGCGACCGTCGAGCACGGCGTCGTCGGCAAACTCTCGACCCTGGATCGGTTCCTACCGGTGTGGATCGGCGTCGCGATGGCCGCCGGATTGCTGCTCGGCCGGATGATTCCCGGCCTGGGTGACGCGTTGAGCGCGGTCGAGATCGACGGTATTTCGCTGCCGATCGCGATCGGGCTGTTGATCATGATGTACCCGGTGCTGGCGAAGGTCCGCTACGACCGGCTCGACACCGTGACCGGCGATCGCAAGCTTTTGATCGGTTCGCTGGTATTGAACTGGGTGCTCGGTCCCGCGCTGATGTTCGCGTTGGCGTGGCTGCTACTGCCGGATCTGCCCGAATACCGGACCGGTCTGATCATCGTCGGGCTCGCGCGCTGCATCGCGATGGTGATCATCTGGAACGACCTCGCCTGCGGAGACCGCGAAGCCGCCGCCGTGCTGGTCGCGCTGAACTCGGTGTTCCAGGTGATCATGTTCGCCGTGCTCGGCTGGTTCTACCTCTCGGTGCTGCCGGGCTGGCTCGGACTGGAACAAACCACCATCGATACCTCGCCATGGCAGATCGCGAAATCGGTGCTGATCTTCCTGGGCATCCCGCTGCTGGCGGGGTTCCTCACCCGCCGTTTCGGTGAACGCGCCAAGGGCCGCGACTGGTACCAATCCACGCTGCTGCCGAAAATTGGGCCGTGGGCGCTGTACGGGCTGCTGTTCACGATCGTGATCCTGTTCGCGCTGCAAGGTAAGCAGATCACCTCCCAACCTGTGGATGTCGTGCGGATCGCGATCCCGCTGCTGGCCTACTTCGCGATCATGTGGGGCGGCGGCTACCTCCTCGGCGCGGTCACGGGCCTGGGCTACCAGCGCACCACGACCCTGGCATTCACCGCTGCGGGCAACAATTTCGAGCTCGCCATCGCCGTCGCGATCGCCACCTACGGCGCCACCTCCGGTCAAGCCCTCGCCGGGGTCGTCGGACCACTGATCGAAGTCCCAGTTCTCGTCGGCCTGGTCTACGTCTCCCTGGCACTCCGCAAACGATTCCAAACGACTCCCGTCGCCTCTGCGGTTGAGGCAGAGGTGTCGCAGTCGTGAGCACCGCACCTGCTGTGCTGTTCGTCTGCGTCAAGAACGGCGGCAAATCCCAGATGGCCGCCGGGCTCATGCGCCACGCCGCGAACGGGCGCGTCGAGGTCTACTCCGCGGGAACGAAACCCTCCGGCACCCTCAATGAGTTGTCGGTGCAGTCACTGCTGGAAGTGGGTGTCGACATCCGTGACGGGTCACCCAAACCCATCGATCCGGCGCTGCTGCGCACGGTCGATGTGGTCGTCACCCTCGGTCGCGAAGCACACGTCGACCCTGTCGATGGTGTGCGAATCATCAACTGGGACACCGACGAACCTTCTGAACGTGGCATCGACGGCATCGAACGCATGCGCCTGATCCGCGACGACATCGCCACCCGCGTCGAGCACTTACTCACCGCACTCGCACCACCTGTCTGAACCCCTGCCGCCCTCCGAGCATCGGAACCGCCATGAGCGAAAGCCCCGTCACCCACGCCGTGCACGTCCGTGACGATCTCACCATCGACCAGCAACTCGCCCTCAAAACCGCCGCCACCCGCCTGCAACGCGAGTTCGACGGCACCTTCGGTATCGAAACCATCCAACGATTCCTGGCTTCCTCCTACGACCAATTCGCCGGCCGCGCAACCGTTCTCAACTTCCTGCCGCTGCTGGCCGAACGCTTCGCCCGCCAACGTCTCAACGCCCTGGCCAAGGTCGAAGGCAAAGCCCACACCGGCAAGCCGACCGTGCTGTTCCTGTGCACCCACAACGCAGGACGCTCCCAAATGGCACTCGGATTCTTCACCCACCTCGCCGCAGACAACGCCGTGGCCTGGTCCGGCGGCTCCGAACCCGGCGACGAGATCAACCCCGCCGCCATCGAAGCGATGCGCGAAGTCGGCATCGACATCACCACCGAGTTCCCCAAACCCTGGACCGAAGAAATCCTGCAGGCGGCCGACGTCATCATCACCATGGGCTGCGGCGACGCCTGCCCGCTCTACCCGGGCCGCCGCTACGAGGAATGGGCGCTCGAAGACCCCGCAGGCCTCGACGTCACCGCGATCCGCCCGATCCGCGAAGAAATCGAAACCCGCGTCCGGCACCTGCTCGCCGAGCTGGACATCCCAACCGCCTGAGCCCGCCGTCCCCCTCTACCGAAAGGTGTTGCCTTCCATGACTTCCAAGCCCAGTGTCCTGTTCGTCTGCGTCCACAACGCCGGACGCTCCCAGATGGCCGCGGGATTCCTCACCCACCTCGCCGGAGACGGCATCGAGGTCCGCTCCGCGGGCAGCGCGCCCGCCGACACAATCAACCCCGCCGCGGTCGAAGCGATGGCCGAACTCGGCATCGACATCTCGGACCAATCGCCGAAGATTCTCACCTTCGACGCCGTCGAAACCTCCGACGTCGTGATCACCATGGGTTGCGGCGACACCTGCCCTGTGTTTCCCGGTGTCAGCTACCGAGATTGGGTACTAGAGGACCCCGCGGGCAAAGGCGTCGAATCAGTCCGCCCGATCCGCGATGAGATCAAGTCCAGGGTCCAGGACCTCATCGCAGAACTGCTGCCCACCCCCGCCTGACCGAAAGCCCAGGGGCGGAGGCTTGGTACGTCAGTTTGCTTGATTCGGTCAGAGGATCGCGGCCAGCATGGCACTTGCCGGAAAGCGTTGGCCAGCGCCGCCGAGTTTCTGATCCACACCAAGCTCCCGCTCCGAGCCGCTGGACAGCATGGAAACCGCACAGGAACTACCAACCAGCGAGTTGCTGGCGACACAACTTATATGGCTCATACCACTAGCAACGCCCAACCAGGGCAAGTAATTGACAACCCTAGATAAAGCGGGTGTAGTCGTCGTAGTCGGGATCTGCGGCGTGCTGTGTGGCCAGCCCGCACTTGTATACGGCGTAGTCCCGCGCTTCGTCGGGGTGCGCCCGCAGCCAATCCCGAAAGAGGACAACGAACTTCGCGAACGGGGAGTCGAGCCTGCGAATGTGCAGGATGGCCGGCTCTTCTGGCGAATGGAACAGGCGCTTGTCGTACAGCTCAGGTGACGCTGCGCTGTCCCGGCGTGGGATGTCGCGGTACACACCGGGCGAGTCCGGCCGCGCGCCGGAGGCGGGCAGGAACCCTGTCGGTGCGAGGACGGTGGCGAGTTCGGCCAGCGTTGGTAGCACGGGCAGACACACTTGCAGATCGACGATCGGCTTGGCCACCAAGCCGGGAACTGCGGTTGATCCGATGTGGTCGAACACGTACACCTCGGAATGGGGCCAATCACCAATCGCCGCACGTACGTTGTCCAACAGCCGATCCGCACGGATCGGCCACGAAGGGTCGTAATCGACAATCTTCATATGTCCCACCCTCTCATCGGGATACGCGGTTGGTGGCCTGGTCCCCGCATCTTGGCGCGAGGACACGATCCTTCAGGCCCACCTCGTGCCAGCTCCTCCACCACCAACGAGGCGATCAGTTCCACACCGAGATCCGGTGACGGATGAAGACCATCCGCATGCCACAAGCTGCGCGCGCTCGGCCGAGCGGGCAGTTCCAGCGACCAGCCGCTCAGAAGTCCGGCGGCCCTGACGAACTCCTGCCACACGTCGATGAAGACTGCCCCGGCATTGGCCGCGCACTCCGCGGCGGACTCGTTGTACCGCACCAATTCTCGATTGGCTGCTACGACATCCAGATCGGCCTCGGTGTCGGAACTCCACCCGATCGGCGGGACGCCTATGCACACCAGCCGTGCCGCGCGACGTTTCAGGCACCGCAACATCTCCCGGTAGTTGGCCGTGAATTCCTCGATCGCCACCGCCTCGTCGACGCGCCGCTGAAATTGTCGGAGAACATCATTCGTCGCAACTTCGCAGGCCGCCACGCCGTAGACCCTGTCGCCTGTGCGCTGAGCGCAGGCCAGCACATCACGGGACGTCGCTCCTCCCGAACCGTGATTCATGATCCGAAATACCTTGTGCGGGAATCTGATTTGCAGCGCAATGGACACGCGATGAACGTAACCTCGGCATTCGACACCCTCGACCATCACCGATTCCCCAACCCTCGGCAAGTTGGCCTGATCAACTAGCCGAGAGCTAACGCCCGCCGGGTGCTCCGTCAAACTCGTGCCCCAAAACCCCAGCGTGACCTGTTCACCCACGCCTTCAGTTTCCATCAGTGATCGGGCTCTGAAGACGGGAACCAGTGAGCCAACACTGCGGCCACCCCGTCCTCGGTCACCGGCGGGCACACCTCATCCGCAGCCGCTTGAACCACCGCTGGCGCCTGTCCCATCGCTACCCCCCATCCTGCCCAGCGGAGCATCTCCATGTCGTTGGTGCCGTCTCCGACGGCGAGGGTGCGACCGATGGGAACACCGAGTTCGGCGCGTAAGAACTCCAATGCCGACGCCTTGCTGACTCCGACCGCGGTCAGGTCGAGGAATGACTCTCCCGGGTACACCCAGCATTTCAATCCGGGAAGCACGAACCCCGTGAGCGCCGCCACGAGTTCCTCGGTGGTGTGGTCCGGCCAGTGCGCCGCCAAACGGGTCGTGGGTTGCAAGGCCAGTTCGGCGACATCGACCTCCCGAACCGTGCCGAAGAAGGTGTCCGAGTCCGATACCGGGCCGGTGACTCGCACGCCAACAGCCGGATCCTCCGCCACGAACACTGCACCCGGAAGTCGATCCTGAAGGTCGGCGACGACGGCGGGGAGCGGAAACAGGTACTGGTGGACTACCGCGCCGGTCGCGGCATCAACCACTATCGCACCGTTGGAGCAGACCGCATACCCGACACGAATATCGAGTTCACGCAAGAACGGCAGAGTGGCGGGAGCGAGCCGCCCCGTGCACAACACCACATACGAGTTGGCCCGCTGTACCGCCCTGACCGCCGAACGCACCGCAACGGTGATGGTCGCGTGGGCGGCGCGGTCAGTGTGGCTTCCGTCGTTGCACAGCGTTCCGTCGACGTCTAACGCGACCAGAAGAGGAGTTTCCGGACGAACCGAACCTTGGCCAGAGCCCGACACCGGAGAGGATTCAAGCCGCACCGCTAAGTTGTAGCAGTTACACCGTTGCGCCTCACCGAATCTCGTCAACCTGGGCTAATTGCCGCATATGCGAGGCCACCACGACTCAGGGCGCCAGACCCGCGCCTCGCAGGGGCAGCGCCATCGTCACAATCATTGAGGCCGGGTGCGTCGGTGTGGGCGACTGCGGGGTGTGACGACGAAGCTCATGACGGGCGTAGAACGCAATTGCCCTGCCCCTGCTGCGCCGTCATAACTCCTACCTGTTGGTGTCGATCCGCACCTGTAGCGGGGTGGGAGAGCTGTATTCCGAGGCCAGGGTAGATTCGGTAGCTGGATGATACGGAGCGCAGGCATCGCGGCGAGGCCCTGACCTGGATCGACTCGGGCGCTGAGCTGTTCCGCACCGCGCGACCGGCTACACCGAACCTGCATCTGTGTGCCTACGCGGTGCTGGTCGACGATGTGCGGCGCAGTGTGCTGCTGGCCGATCATGTGAAGGCCGGGTGCTGGCTTTTCCCCGGTGGGCATATCGACCCGCTCGAACACCTGTTCGTAGGAATTTCGGTGTCAGCTGGTGGTGCGGGCTTGCGCGCGCAGGCGTGCGAGGTAGCGCGTGGCTTGGCGGCGGCTGGTCAGCGTGACCAGCTCGCCGGGCTTGCCGTGTTCGGCGATCAGGTCGCGCACGCGGGGGCGTATCTGGGCGCGGTAGCCCCAGATGTAGCGCAGGAATCCCCAAGTGATGCGGTCGTAAACGCCGTCGTGGTGTTGGCCGCCGCGGTAGCGCCAGCGTCGTTGCAGCACTCCCGTGATGCAGGTGAGGGCGGGTAAGTCGAGGAAGATGACGGTGTCGGCAGCCGCGAGCCGGATCGCCATGGTGCCGGCGTAGTTGCCCTCGATCAGCCAGCGGGGTGCGTCGACGAGGCGTTGCTGGATGGCCTGGAATTCTTCGGCCGGGAGCGGGTTCCAGTCGGGGTCGTAGTAGACGGCGTCGAGGTGGGTCAGCGGGAGCCCGTGGAGGGCGGCGAGCTGGTTGGCGAGGTGAGTTTTGCCGCTGCCGCCGCAACCGATGATCACGATTCGCTGGTTCACGCCCGGCCAAGCTACCACCCCGGGCGACAATCGGCTGTGGAAGACTATCGGCCCATGCCCAAGCTCCGCGTCGGTGTCCTGGTCTCGCACAATGGCTCCAACCTGCGCGCGCTGCACCGGGTATCACTGCAAACCGACGCGCAGTTCGAAATAGTGGCTGTGATCAGCAACAACAGTGGCTCGCTCGGGCTGGCGCATGCGCGCGAGAACGAGATTCCGACCCGCCATCTGTCGGGCAAGACCCATCCCGATCCCGACCAACTCGACGACGCCGTCCGCGCCATGTTCGTCGAGCACTCGGTCGAACTGGTCGTCACGGCCGGCTATATGAAGAAGCTCGGCCCGCGGACCCTCAAGGAGTTCGCACACCGAATCGTCAACGTGCACCCCGCACTTTTACCGCTTTTCGGCGGCACTCAGATGTTCGGCGACCGCGTTCACCAGGCTGTTCTCGATGCCGGGGCCAAGGTCAGCGGCCCGTCTGTCCATCTGGTCGAAGACGAATACGACACCGGCGAGGTCATCGCCCAACTCGAGGTCCCGGTCCTCGCCGACGACACCGTCGACACACTCGCTGCCCGTGTGCTGGCCGCCGAGCACACGCTGCTGCCTCTGGTCGTGCAGCAGATCGCCACCGGACACCGTCTCTACCTCAACCTTCGGCCCTGACGGTGCCTCGTAGACACCCGTTTCTCCCGGTCACCAACATCATTGGGGTATCGCATTGTCCGAGCGCTCGCGCGTAGCTGTCTAGTTGAACGGCAGTTTCGGCTCCGGAAAGTCGACTCTGGCCAAAGCGCTGGTCGCCGCAGATCAGCGATGGCGGATCTTCGATCCCGAGTACGTCGGATTCATGCTCGCCCCGCAGTTCCCCGAGTGCGAGATCGCCGACTTCCAGGATCTTCGCTCATGGCGGCGCCTTGTGCCGATCGTCGCCCACGAGCTCGCCGAGGAGACCGGCCAGCCTCTGCTGATCGTCCAGACCGTACTGAACCAGCGGTACTGGCGCGAGATCGCCGACAGCATTCGCGGACAAGGGTATTCGCTGCACCACGTGCTACTCGACGTCCACCCCGACACGTCGGACGAGCGCATCACCGCAGACCGCGACCTGCCCGCCGCGGCCGAGTGGCGTCGACAGCACATCCCCGCCTTCGCCGAGGCCCGCCGCGAATGGCTCGCCTCCGCAGCCGATCTCGTGATCGACACCACCTCGATCAGCGCACCGCAGGCCGCCGGCCAACTCGCCGACGCGCTCGCATCCTGGACTGCCAGGACACCCGCGGCGGCCCCGATCTTCACCGACGCACACCGCATGGTCGTGCTGCGCGGTCACCGAGCCGAGGACATTCCGGCGATCGTCGAGCAGTGCCACGACTGGGCAATGCTCGAATACACCCGCATCCCCCGCCCCTACAACCTCGAGCACGCCCATCAGCTACTCGACCTCGCCCGCAGCAGCTGCGCCCAGCCCTGCGCCGTTTCGCCGCGATTCTGGGCGATCACCACCCGCTGCGAGGAAGGCGAGTACGCGTTCGCCGGGACAATCGATTACCGGCCCACGGGCCACGGCACCGCCGAAGTCGGATACGGGCTACACCCTGCCTTTCGCGGTGCCGGCCTCATGTCGATCGCGCTGGGCCTGGTCCTCGACCATGCCTTTGAGCACGACGGGCAGCACCTGATGGCTTGGCAGGCCGCTGTCGGCAACTGGGCCTCGGCAAAAACCGCGTGGCGCAACGGATTCCGATTCGAGGGCCGCGTGCGCGGGCTATGCCTGCGCCCTGACGGCGGCTTCTCCGATGGCTGGATCGCCACCCTGCGCCGAGACGATCCCCGCACCCCCACCCGGCCCTGGTCGGAAACGATCGACGTGCTCGGCGCTGCCGATCTCCGTTGACGGGCCCGCCGATTCGTGTTGTTCACCACCAGCGACTTTCGCGTAGGAAGGGCCTTATGGTCTCGGAATTCGATCGGCACTTGGATGCATTCCGTCGCTACCAGGAGACCCCGTGGGGCCGATTGCGCTACGAGCAGGTCGCGACCAACCTCGCTCGCCACCTACCGCACCGGCCGCTGAGGGTCCTCGACGTCGGCGGCGGCAACGGCCTGGACGCGCTGCAGCTGGCAGCCCTGGGCCACCACGTCACGATCGTCGACACCTCCCAGGCATCGCTCGACGAGGCCATAACACTGGCCGGAAGCAACGGTTGCACGGAACTGCTCGAGACACGCCTCGCCGACATCGAGGCCCTGGCCGGCGTCGCGGCAGAAGGATCGTTCGATGTGGTCCTGGCGCACAACGTGCTCCAATACGTGCCCGGCCGGGCCGAAGTGCTCGCGGCGATGGTGTCGGTCCTGGCGCCTGGGGGGCTTGCTGTCGGTGCTCGTGCCCAACCCCGCCAGCGACCCGTTGATCGCCGCCGTGCGGCGCGGGGAGCTCGCCGAGGCGATACGGCTGCTGGACGCCCCAACCCGGCCCGCACTCACCTACAACGTCGAGGTCGACACGATCACCGCGACCGAGCTGGCCGCCGACATGATTACCGCAGGCCTGGGCCGACCGGTCCGCTACGGGGTGCGCGCGGTATGCGATCTGATCAGCGACGACGAGGCCAAACACGACCCTCAGTTTTTCGGCGAACTGCTGCGGTTGGAGAACCTGCTCGCCGACCGACACCCCTACCTCGAAACGGCCCGCTTCGCCCATCTGATCGCGCTGAAATCCGAAACCACCCCCGTGTCCCAGCGCTCGCGCGGAACTGCTGAGTAGAAATTAGATCGAAGGGATCCGACCATGGACGAGACAGACCCGTTCGACGATCTCGAGCCGGGTGAGAAACAGCGTCTGTTCGAGCTCGGAGCAGCCGAGATGCGAGGCGAAACCGCCGAGGCCGGGTGGAAGATGTACCAGGAGTTCGAAACACCCCTGGGGATCCGCCGCTACACCAACGTGCGGACCCTCGAGGACGGGCGCGTGCAGGCACGCGAGTACCGAGTAGATCGCAACGATCCGCAGACGATCTTCGACCTCGAGATGGACCGCTACCTGATCGAGAACGGCGTAATCCATGAGGTCCACTGGATCACCGCCGAGTGAAAGCCACCCTGCCAGGACCGGACCTGTTGGCCGCCGCCCTGGCCACGGCGTCTGAACCCGCGCCGCGCGTGCGACTGATCAACGAAGGAGTTCTGCCGTGAGTGCGCATCAGATCGCGTTCGCCCGAATATTTGTCGTGAACCCCGTGGGTCAGGTCTTGCTGGTCCGTGACCACTTCGGGTACTGGAATCTACCCGGCGGCAAAGTCGAGCCAGGTGAAATGCCCGCAGCAGCCGCTGTCCGAGAGATACGGGAGGAGACGGGCCTGACGATCGTGGAGATCGAGGAAGTCCATCACGATGAATACGAGTTCGACGGCGTTTCCTGGACCGGTTACTTCTACCGGGCGCAGTGCGTCGCCGGTCAGCCTGCGCTGCAAGAACCTGACACGGCAACCGAACTCGCCTACCGCGACCCCGCCGAGGTGGCGTTCCATCCGGCGGTTTCGGCGGCGATGACGGCCCTGTGGATCAGGCTCAGCCCTGATCTCGGGCCGACCGCGCATCGGCCGCAGATTCAACGCTACTGCGTGCGGTAGACCTGGGGGTCGGGGTCCAATGCTGTGGCCACCGTCGAGCGCGAACGACGATGATGCCTGACGTGCCAGAATTCGACATGGTCAACACTCGTCGGCGTCCCGTGATCGGCATCGTTTCCGGCCCTCCAGGCTCAGGGAAGTCGACCCTGGCTCACGCGCTTGCCACCGACATCGGCGTCCCGGCGATCATTCGCGACGAGATCAAGCAGGGCATGGTCGCGGGCGCCGCACCAACCAGCAACACTGGGTACGAAGACCTCAACATCCCCGTCCTGCACATCTTCTTCGACGTGCTGACCCTGCTCGCCCGCAGCGGTGTCAGCGCGGTCGCCGAGGCCGCGTTCCAGGACAAGCTGTGGTTCTATAACCGGTTTCCTGTTGTGGTTCAATGATTTGACCTGCTTCGATACGCCGCCGCTATGAGAGGTGGGACGTCCGGTCAGGGCGTCAGAACGCACGGTTCGAGAAACCAGCCGGGCATAGGAAACCATGTCCGCTGGCCTGTTTGATCGGGTGCCGGATGTGGACACCGACGATGAGGAAGGGTGAGATCGTGGCGGAAAGCGCCTCACGGTCGGGCAGCGGAAGCAATTCCCCGCCATCGCCAGTGCTGATAGTGGTGAGTGGACCACCGGGCAGTGGCAAGACCACTCTTGCGCACGCAGTGGCCCAGCGCCTGGGTGTTCCTGCGGTGATACGCGACGAGATCAAACAGGGCATGGTTCTTGCCGCTGGCCTGACACACGGGCGGGACTGGGATGAGCTGAACATGCCTACGCTGACCGCGTTTTTCAACGTCCTCGGCGTATTGGTGCGGGCCGGTGTCACGGTGGTGGCCGAAGCTGCTTTCCAACGGCGATTGTGGGTGCCGAATCTGGTAGCGCTTGCTCCGGTGGCCGATATCCGGGTCATTCACTGCACGGCGTCGACATCGGTGATCCGCGACCGGATTACTCGCCGCGTCGAGATCAACCCTCATCGTCGGGTGCACAACGACGGGGACCTCCTCGCAGAGATCACTGCCGGTAGGCATTCGGTTGAGCATTTTGAATCGGTCGATCTCGATGTGCCCGCCCTCACCGTCGATACCACCGATGGCTACTGTCCAGATCTCGAAGCGATCGCCCGGTTCGCGATCCCGCCGAGGTGACAGACAGTCCCGACCCGCGCGCTTGCCCATTTCGTTACCTCTGGCTCAGCTCGGAGCCTCGCGGGTTGTGTGGCTTCGGCGCGCATTTGGCCTTGTCGATATCGAAGCAGATGGTGAGCAGGTTGGTCACGCCGCGGGCGCTTCGACGCCGGCCTGGGCCAACACGGCCGGGGGAGCCGCTCGCCACGGATGGTGATCTGGTCGAGCTCGGTGTCGAGTTCCCGGAGCTCCTCGGTGCTGAAGGTGACTGTGTCGGTGCCGAGGTTCTCCAGCAGGTGTGCCGTGCGAGTGGTGCTGGGGATGGGCACGACCCACGGGTGGCGTGTCATCAGCCAGGCGAGCGAGATCTGCGCGGGCGTGGCGCCCTTGCGCACCGCCCAGTCCTGGATGAGCTGTACCAGGGTCATGTTCGCTGTCATCGCCTCGGGACTGTTCCGGGGTACGGCGGCGCGGAAGTCGCCGGGCGCGAATCGGGTGGAGGGGTTGATCGTGCCGGTGGTGAATCCCATGCCCAGCGGTGCCCAGCAGACGAATCCGATGCCCAGTTCCACGCACAGCGGCAGGATCGTCTGCTCGGGTCCGCGCCAGAGCATGGAGTACTCGTTCTGGATCGCGGTGAGCGGTTGCACGGTGTGAGCGCGGCGCACCGTCTTCGGCCCGGGTTCGGAAAGGCCGAAATGGCTGACCTTGCCCGCGGCGATGAGATCCTTGACGGTGCCGGCGACGTCTTCGATCGGCACCTGCGGGTCGACGCGGTGCTGGTAGAGCAGGTCGATGTGGTCGGTGCGCAGCCGGGTCAGCATCCCGTCGACCGCCCGGCGGATCTGTTCGGGGCGGCTGTTGGGTCCCCCCGAGCGTTGCCCGGTCACGGGGTCGATGTCCCAGCCGAACTTCGAGGCGATCACCACCCGGTCGCGGATCGGTTCGAGGGCTTCACCGACGATGCGTTCGGACTCGAAGGGCCCGTACGCTTCGGCGGTGTCGAAGAAGCTCACGCCCTGCTCGGCGGCGGTGCGGATGAGGGTGATCATGTCCTCGCGGCTGGTGACAGGGCCGTAGAGGGTGCCGGTCATGGTCTGGCATCCAAGGCCCATGCTTGAGACCTGCAGACCTGCAGACCGGCGAGGCTGCGGCGGCCGGTGACGGTGGTCGCGGTGGCGACACGATCGGTGACGGGACGTGATTGTGCGGGCCGGGCATCATCGTCGCAAGCGGCCAGGGGCCCGGCGACCAGCGGGGCCGTGGTCAGTGCGGCGGCGCCGAGCAGGAAGTTGCGGCGTCCTCGGTCTGCCGGTTCGGAGTTCGGTGAGGTGGGTCGGCGGGCCATGGGCGGGTCCTTCGTGTTCTGGTGTCTTGGCAGGTGGCGCCGGGTGTGCTGTTCAGGGGTCGAGCAGTAGTTGCTGCGCGGGGCCGGTCGGCCGGTTCACGGTCCGGTTGTGCGTGTCAGCCGCGGTCGAGGCCCTTGTCGGCGAGGAATCCGGCGACGTGGTCGGCGATCTGGGTGTTGTTCAGGTCGGAGAAGGGGAAGTGGGTGTTGCCGGTGATGCCGATTTCGGGCAGGTGGATGACCTTGGCGTCGCCGCCGTGGCGGTTGACCGCATCTGCCCACAGCCGTGCCATCTCCAGGCGTGCGCGCCAGCTGTCCTGATTGAGTTGGGCGCTGGGCTGGTCGGGGATGTTGTCGCCGTAGTAGATGACGATCGGGATCTCGGTCAGGGCGGTGAACTGGTCGGCCGGAGCGGTTTCCGGGTGCAGGGTGTCGAAGCCGTTCGGGATGGGTGGTGGTGCTTCACCTTTCGGGAAGACGAATCCGCTGCCGGATTCGAACGCGACGATGCCCTTCACATTCGGGTTCTTGATCGCGGTCTGCCAGCCCGGTCCGCCGCCCTGGGAGTGGGTGAACAGGATTCCTTCGCCGATGCGGTCGAACAGCGCGTCGAGGCCATCGGAGATGATGGCGGCGTCATAGGGGCCGGTGTTGGGTGTCATCGAACGGTAGAACTGGTCCAGCGCGGCGGGGTCGTGGGAGAACTGCACGCCGGGGAACATGTTCGGCCAGGTTCCGAGGCGGAACTGGTTGAACCACAGCTGTTCGTCGGGGGTCGGGGTGATGGTGGCGCCGACCATGGCGCGCCCGGCGTCGCCTCGACGGGGCTGGTCGACCAGGTAGGTGGTGTAGTTGTTGCGCAGGAACAGGTTCTGGAATCCTTCGCGGCCGTCGGCGGTGGTTTCCCAGGTCTTGGAGAACTGGCCGGCGCCGTGCAGCATCACGATCGGCAGGTCCCGGGCGTTCTGGGGCACTTGGTAGTAGGTGTAGGCGTGGTCGCCGCGGTAGGTCTGGCCTTGCGGGTCGGCGGGCCGGGCCGGGTCGAACTGTCCGGGCGCGGTCGTCATGGTGCCACCGACAGCGAAGCTGCCCTGCTCAGCGATCACCAGCGCCCCCGCCGCCGGCCCGGCATCATCGGTATCGATGGTGCAGGCGGTGACTGCCAGGGCGGTGGCCAGGGCGAGGGCGGATGCGGCGGTGCGGGTCCGAGCGCCGATCGTGGTGGGCATGGGGTGGGTGTTCTCCTGTCAGGGGGTGAGCAGGTTGTGGGTGCGCAGCCAGGTCTCGACCGCGCCAGTGGCCTCGGAGACTTCCTCCCCGCGCACAGCCAGCCCGTCGGTGACGGTCGCACCCGGGAGGTTGCGGCGGTAGAAGTCATCGATGCTGGATATGCCCGACACGGCGTAGGTGACGAACGGCAGCACCGTTTTCCCGGTGAAGTCCAAGGCCTGGATGAAGGTGGACATGATGCGCGTGGCTTGGCTGTTCCACACCGGGCTGCCCAACAGGACGGTGTCGAACTCGCCCATGTCTGGCAGGGCACCAGAGATTGCGGGTAGCGCGTCCTGGTCTTGTTCGCGCCGGTTGCGTTCCACCGCTCCGTCGTAGTCGGCCGGATACGGGTCGACCGGTTGGATGCGGTATCGCTGGCCGCCGGTGCGGTCGGCCAGCATCCCGGCCAGGACCTCGGTGTTGCCGACCTCGAGGTTGCGACGACCGCCGTAGTAGTAGTTCTCGCCGGGTCGGGAGAAGTATGCGATCAGGATCCGCCCACCCCCGGCAGGCATCCGGACCGGGTTCGCCGCAGTCGTGGACACCGGGTCCGTGCCGGAGCCGGTGCAGCCGGTCAGGATCAGGGCCGCACCCGCGGCCAGGCCGCCGAGTACCGCACGGCGGCCGAACATCGGTGCAACGGGCATGGCGTTTGTCCTTCGAACAAATCCTGGCCGCACCCGCGGTGCGAGCGCGGCCAGGTGGTCAGCTGTATGTGCGGCTGCTGAGTGCGCGCACCATGGCGGGGTCGCGGTGGTCGAAGAACAGCGAGGCGCCGGTATCGAGGCCGGCGATGGCGGTCAACTGCTCGTCGGTGAGGGTGAAGCCGAAGATGTCGAAGTTCTCGGCCATGCGTTCCTGGCGTACCGATTTCGGGATCGCGATGACACCGCGTTCGGTGAGCCAGCGCAACACGACCTGGGCCACGGACTTGCCGTGCGCGTTGGCGATCGCGGTGAGCGTGGGGTCGGTGAACAGGTTGTTGCGGCCCTCGGCGAACGGCCCCCAGGACTGGATCTGCACACCGAGTTCGGCCATCTGGGCCTGGTAGTCGGCACGCTGGAACAACGGGTGGGTTTCGATCTGGTTGACCGCGGGGGTGATCTCGTTGTGCTCGATGAGGTCGACGAGCCGGTCGGGGTAGAAGTTGGCGACACCGATCGCGCGGATCAGGCCCTGGCGGTGCAGATCCTGCATGGCCCGCCATTCGCCGTAGTAGTCGCCGAAGGGCTGGTGGATCAGATACAGGTCGAGGTAGTCCAGACCCAGCCGCTGCAGCGACGCCTCGAACGAACGCTTCGTCGCATCCTCAGCCGAGCTGTCGCGCGAGTCCTGGATCCACAGCTTGGTGGTGACGAACAGTTCCTCACGCGGCACATCGGAGGCTGCGATCGCGTGGCCGACGGCTTCTTCGTTGCCGTAGCTGACGGCGGTGTCGAGCAGCCGGTAGCCGGTCGCGATTGCGTCGGTGACGACTTTCTCGGTGTCGGCGTCGGGGATCTGGAAGACCCCGAAACCCAGGATCGGCATCTCGACGCCGTTGTTGAGAGTCACGGTCTGCACGGATGGTGCTCCTTTCGAAGACAGAAATCGGGTTCGATCGGGGTGGATCAGTCGAAATGCGCCGCGGACCGGCGCTTGCGTTCGGCGGGCATGATCAACACCAGCGCGGCGATCAGCGCCACCGCCAGCATCACCGCCCCGCCCAGATAGGCGTCGCTGACGCGCCCGGCCAGCGTCGCCGCACCCGCGGAGGCGGTGGTCAGCACCGCGACCCCGAGCGTGCTGCCCAACTGGTGGGCGGTGTTGACCAAGCCCGAGGCCGCCCCGGCATCGGCGGGGCGGGCACCGGCGATCCCGGCCGCGGTCAGCGGCCCGAACGCCAGCCCCTGGCCGATACCGATGAGGACCATCGGCGCCGCCACACCCGCCCAGTACGAGGTCGCGGCGTCGAGGCGGGTCGTCCCCGCCAGCCCGGCCAGGACGAACCCCAACCCCGCGGTGAGCAGGACAGCGTTGCCGTAGCGGGCGGTCAGACGTGGCACGAGCAGGGAGAAACCGAACTGGACCAGCGTCATCGGTAGGAACGCCAAACCACCTTGCAGGGGGTTCCAGCCGTAGACGCCTTGCAGGAACTGGGTGGTGAAAACGAAGAACGCGATCATCGTGCCCGCGAACAGCAACCGCGCCGCCGCCGCGCCGCTGCGCTCCCGGCTGGCGAATAACCGCAACGGCATGATCGGCTGCAGCGCCCGCGCCTGGTCGGCCACAAACACCACCAACACCAGCACACCGACTGCAATCGGTACGAGACCGGCCGCCGAGGTCCAGCCGTGCTCACCGGCGGCGACGATCCCGTACACCAGTGCGCCCATACCCACGGTCGAGGTCAGCGCCCCGATCAGGTCGAACCGGCCCCGCCGCGGCCGCGTATCCGGCAGATACCGCCACGCCGCCACGATCAGCATCGCCCCGATCGGGACGTTGATGAAGAACCCGGCCCGCCACGACCACACCGACGCCAACGCACCACCAGCGACCAGACCCAGACTGGCACCCAACCCTGCGGTCGTGCCGTAGGCGGCCACCGCGCGGGAACGCTCCGGGCCCGGCGGGAACGTCGCCGAGATCAGGGCCAGTGACGACGGTGCGACCACCGCGGCCCCGACACCCTGCATGGCGCGAGCCGCGATGATCCAGGCCTCGTTCTGGGCGGCACCGACCAGCAGCGAAGCCGCCGCGAACACCAGCAGTCCGGCGATGAACACCCGGCGCCGGCCGAGCAGGTCTCCGGCGCGGGCACCCAGCAGCAGCAGGCCGCCGAAGACCAGAGTGTAGGCGTTCTGCACCCACGACAACCCCGACGCCGACAACTCCAGCCCGGCCTGGATCTGCGGTAGACCGGTGAAGATGATCGAGTTGTCCAGCACGATCATGAAATAGGACACCAGCACGATCCCAAGCACCAGCCGCGCCCGCACGCCACCCACTACCGGGGCGGTGACGGCGGGGCGGTCGGTGAGGGTCACGTCGGTCATGCACCCATTGCACGCCTGGGAAACCATGGCTGGAAGTGACCGCTGTTCCGTGTACTGGCAGTCACTGCTTCCCGGCCGACCTGCGGTTTACCGTGGTCGGTATGGACCAACCCAGCGAGGTGCGTGAGTTCCTGCGGACCCGGCGAGCCCGCATCAACCCCGCTCGAGCCGGACTACCCACCGGGACCGGGCATCGCCGCGTGCCCGGCCTGCGCCGCGAGGAAGTCGCCCTGCTCGCCGGGATCAGCGTCGACTACTACGCGCGCATGGAACGCGGCAACCTCGCCGGCGTCTCCGACGAGGTCATCCACGCCCTCGCCCGCGCCCTGCAACTCGACGAAGCCGAAACCCAGCACCTCCACGACCTGACCCGCGCCGCCCAACCCAAGCCACAGGCGCCCCGGCGACCCAAACACAGTACCGACCAGGCCGTGCGCCCCACCTTGCAACGGTTCCTCGACGCAATCACCGGCACCCCAACCTGGGTACGCAACCGGCGCATGGACTTCATCGCCGGCAACCCCCTCGCCCACGCCCTGCTCTCACCGCTACTCGACGACCCGGCCAACGAAGCCAACAACGCCCGGTTCGTCTTCCTCAACCCCGCCTCACGCAACTACTACCCCGACTGGGAACGCGGCGCCGACGACATCGTCGCCACCCTGCGCACCTACGCCACCCAAAACCCCCTCGACAAAGGACTCACCGACCTCATCGGCGAACTCGTCACTCGCAGCGACGCCTTCCGCCACCGATGGTCGGCCCACAACGTGCGCTTCCACCGCACCGGCATCAAACGCATCCACCACCCCGAGGTCGGCGACCTCGAATTCGCCTACGAAGCAATGGAACTCCCCGATACCCCCGGCTGGACCATGTTCGGATTCACCACCGAACCCGGATCCCCCACCGAAGAACGCGTGAAACTGCTCGGCAGCCTCGCCGCCACCGCAACCCAGGATCGGTGACCGCCAGCCGACAGCAGCATTCAGATGCAGCCGCTCGGACTGGTCGCGGACACCAAGCCTCCCTCCCACCACCCACCGGAGAAACCTACTGACATCAAGCGGGAAATTCGCAGCTCAACCCACTGTCAACCAACCGGGAACTCGCAGCAACGCCCTCCGGACAGGCTCCGGAACTGTTGCAAACTTGCCACCGATCCGACAGGATCTGAGCTGCAAGGACACGAGTAAAGGGGGTTGAGCCACAACAGATCTAACTGGCGATAGAACTGTGGCGCCCGAACCTACTCGAGCTGAGCGAGTTCGCCGAAATCCGTATCATCCACTGCATCGCGCCGCAACAGGTGCTCCACGACCGCATCACCCACCGTGCCGAGCGCGACCCTCACCGGCGCGCGCACAACGACGCCGACCTCATCGCCGAGATCGCCGCCGGAACCCGCACTGCAGACTCCTTCGTGCCAGTGAAGATGGACGTCGCGGAACTGACCGTCGACACCGCCAACGGATACCAACCAGACCTGGACGCCATCGCGCGATTCATCACGAACAGCCCTCACGACACCCAGACCCCGGTCGACTTGGACAGAACCACATAACCGACCAAGTGACGAACTCTCAATAGAGGCGAAGCCGATAAACGAACCGCAGATTCCGCCAACTGCACGCAACGCCGACGAACAAATACGGGAAGCTATCGCTGCCGAGATGCAGCTACTTGACCCGGCCGTTCGACGATCATGCGAACTTGCCGAAGCGCTGCTGGATCCAGAGTTCGTGGAGGTTGGCGCATCTGGTCGACGATGGGATCGGCACCAAATGCTCGCGGAGTTACCAACGATGTCGGGTTCGGCGGGCAATCAGCGGATCGAGGTCTCTGAGGTGCCCGGTTCCCTCCGGACAGTGACCCCTCGTAGGGTGGTTACTCGAAGTGAGAGGGAACGGATCGTGGGTCATCAGAGGAGAAAGTACTCGCCCGAATATAAGGACGAGGCAGTGAAGATGGTGCTGGAGAATCCGGGACGTCCGATCGCGTCGATCGCGCGGGATCTCGGAATTCATGAGGCGACGTTGGGAAATTGGGTGTCTCGGTATCGGGAAAGGAATCCGGGCGCGGAGGAACCGTTGACGGTTTCGGAGCGGGCTCGGTTGCGGGAGTTGGAGCGGGAGAATCGCGAGCTGCGCATGAAGGCCGAGTTTTTGGAAAAAGCGGCCGCCTTCTTCGCGAGCCGCCAGCAGTGAGATATACGTTCATCGCAGAGATGGACGCGGAGAAGGCGTATCCGGTTGCCTTCATGTGCACGAATCTGAATGTGTCGAGATCGGGGTATTACGAATGGTGTTCCCGTCCGGTTTCGGAGACCGAGAAATGGCGTGAAGATCTGAAACGGATGATCCGGGCAATCTTCGACGACAGTCACGGCACCTACGGGTATCGGCGCATCCATGCGGTGCTGGTGGCCTCAGGCCACGCCGTGGACGACGATACCGTCCGCCGGCTGATGCGTGAGCTTGATCTGGTGCCCTGCCAGCCGAAACCGTGGCGGCCGGCGACCACCGAGGCCGACATCGACCACCGAATCCCGGACCTCGTACGCCGCGACTTCACCGCCGAAGCGCCGGGCGAGAAATTCGTCTCCGATGTCACCTATATTCGAACACAGGAAGGCTGGCTCTATTTGGCGACCGTGATCGATTGTTACACGAAAATGGTGGCAGGCTGGTCCATGGCCGACCATTACCGAACCTCGCTGATCGAGGACGCGCTCGACATGGTAGCCACCCGAATCGATATCGCACCGGGTGCGATATTCCACAGCGACCGTGGTTCGAACTACACCAGCTACGATTTCAGCAAGAAGCTGAGGAGCATGGACATGCGTCAATCCGTCGGCCGCACTGGCGTGTGCTGGGATAACTGCATGGCGGAATCGTTCTTCGGTGCCCTGAAGAATGAGTGGCTACACCGCATGACGTTCCTCAGCCGCGGTCAGGCACGGCGCGCAGTTGTAGAATACATCGAGACATTCTACAATCGGAAACGAATCCACTCGGGGATCAACTACAAGACCCCGATACAGGTTCATGCCGATTATCTGAATCGGCAGGCAGCAGCATGAAATAGCCCTTCAGGGTACTGTCCGGAATCCGCCGGGCCCCTCACTCCGACGTTCGCGGAGTACTACTGGCACCAGGCCTGGTGCACCTGACCTATCAGACCAACCGCGATGGGCGGCAAGTACTTCGATCATCGTTGTGGCGCAAGGATTTTGCCGCCACCAGCTGGAGGATGTACTACCACCAGGGAACTCCTCCAGATCAGAAGTACCAGCCCAGGACAGCGTCGCGGTCGGTGCCGAAGGCTTCGTCGAGGGCGTGCAGTTGCCGGGAGTCTTCGGCCTGCAGGCGGTGAGCAGCGGACAGGGCGCGGGCGCGGTGTGCGCCGAGGTACATGCTGGCGAGGACATCGATACCGAGTTCGACATCGGCTGTCCGGGTGGTCGGTTCGCATTCGGGGATGCCGTCGCGGACCCGGAGGGCGAAGCTGCCGCCCGCGTTGCGGAACGGGTCGGTCACCGCGAGCACGATATCGAGATCGCGCCGGTATGTGCGGGCGGACAAGGCGGCCGGGATGTCCATCAGCCGTGCCCACAGCCCGTCGTAACGTCCGGTGGTGCGGACGAGTCGGGGATCGGTGAGCAGGTAGGGGAGTGGATCGTCGCTGCTGATCGTGGCGTGCACGGTGTGGACAAGGTCCAGGCCCAGCATCGTGCGCCACAGCGCGGCATGCGCGTGGGTGGTCACCGCGCGCAGCTCGATGACCTCGGCCTCCATCCCGGACGCGCGGTGGTGGTACCGATAGAGGGCGTAGCCGTCGGGATGGACGAGTGCGAACACGCCGGTGGTTTCGCTGGTGCGGTCGGCGGCGAGGTGGGCGAGGTTGATCGTCCACGCGGGGTCCGGTCGCACTTGCGCACCGGGTGTCAGGCGTCGCCAGCGGTCGTAGATGGGCGGCAGCAATGGGATCGCGTCCTCCAGCGGTGTCAGATGGACGCCGCCGGGATCCGGTGCGGTGGGAAGGAATTCGGCGAATCGGCGATCGATGCTCACCCGGTTCTGGACCACGGTCGGGCCGTACCCGAACCGCTGGTAGATGCTGCCTTGGCTGGCGGTGAAGATGGTCAGCGGCAACCCGGCCGTCTCTGTGCGCTGGTGCTGCTCGGTGTACATCGCCCGCAGGATTCCCCGCCGCCGATGCGTCGGCGCCACCGCGACCGCCGCGATCCCGCATGCTTGCACGGTTCGCTCGCCCGGCACGGTCAGTGTCATTGTCGCCTCCCGCGTATGCCCGACGATCCGGTCTGCGTCGACCGCCACGAGGGCACGCTCGACCGGCCACAGCCGCGCGGCCTGTTCCACTATCACCGGGTCAGGTTCCGGCGTCCCACCAAAGGACGTCGCAAGCAGCAACCGGATCGCGGCCGTGTCCTGTTCACTAGCCGACCTCAGAGTGACACCCGATGCGATCACCATCCACCGACCATGACACGCACCGCAGTCCCACCGCACCCGAATTACACGTCCTGAGTACGAGGCCGTGATCGGCTCGGCGTCCTCCGTTCACTCACAGAGTGGAGTTCGGGCCAGCCTTCGGCGGCGTCGTATTCGAACAGTTCCGCATTGCTACCCAGTCGACGGGTGTACGCGATTGCGGGTGTCGTGGGTGACGGCGGGGCGGAGGAGGCGACGAACAAGCGGTCGGGCAATCCCGTTCCACGGCTTGGGCCGGCACGGTGGGTAGAACCGACGCTCGCCGGCACTGTCTACTACCGGAAGTTCGCCGGCGTGTGCTCCACCATCCGAGCTGGGCAGGCTGCGGGCAGAGCACGATCCCGCCAACGTCCAGATGCCTGACTGACAGCTGCGGCTCCTTCGAGAAGGTGCCGTACAGCTGCGCCAGTAGCGGCAAACCAGGCTGCTTGTCCAGGTCAGCGGTGCCGAAAGGTGTGCGTCACCCGGCCGCGTTGGCGAATGGTCAGGATGGGTCGGTGACGCCTTTGCCAGCGCGTGGGTGAGGTGTAGGTCGAGTTCGTTGGGGCCTGAGACCATGCGCAGTATGCACTGCGATGCGTCGATGTCGTCGAGTCGGCGGCGGGTGCCGTCCTTGCTGGGTTCAAATACCGTTGATGGGTGCGGTGGGATTCGTGAATGGGCATGTTCGTCAGGCCGACTTCGGTGGCGCCGTCCTCGCCGGCATCTACTTCAATTCTATTGGTGATCAATCGGAGTCGGGATGAGGATCGCGGCCTCGGCGCTTATCCGCCTGTTCTGGTTTCAGTCGTTCGAGCACGGCTTCGGGTGTGATCGACCAGTGGTTTTTCTCTGGGGCAAGCAGGTGGAACAGTTCGGCGCTGCCGTCGGCGAGGGCGGTGGGGAGGCCGGATTCGTCGAGGGTCTGGGCGATTTCTCTCATTTCGGCTTCCCAGCGCCATGCGCGGGCGGCGACGCTGGGCAGGTATGCGCGGTCGGCCAGTGCGGTCGCGCCGAATTGATCTGCTTCGCGGATTAGGGCGTCGGTGATGCCGTGCTCGTCGGCGAGGGCGTGGGCGATGGCGGCTAGCAGCCGGTTGGTGCGCAGGTAGGACGCGGTAGCCATTTTCAGGGCACTGGCCGCACCGATCTTGTCTGCGAGCACGGTGGTATCGAGTTCACTGGTGGACAACAGATCCCGGGCTTCGGTGGTCGCACCGGATGGTCCGGCGAGGTAGATGCGTGGGCGGGCGTCGTTGCGTGGGGGTGGTCCGCTGATGACGGCGTCGACGACGCTTGCACCGGTTTTCGTGAGCAGGTCATGGATGTGGTGCATCCTGTGAGGGCTGATCGCGTTGGCGTCGACGTAGATGCCGGGGTAGTGGTGTTCGGCGACGTGTTCGGCGACTTCCTCTGCTACGGCGGCTGGACAGATCGACAGCACCACACTGGCTTCGGCGAGTAGCTCGGCGAGGTCCTCGACTGGGTGAAGGTCGGCCTCGTGTGCACGCTGGCGGGTCGCGTCACTGCGCCCGGTCGGATGCCACAACACAGTGTGGCCGCTCCGGGTGAGGCGGGCACCGATCGCGGCGCCCATCTGGCCGGGGTGCAGGAGTCCGGCGATCATCGGGTGCCCCCGCCGCTGGGCAGGGCCGGTTGAGTTCGGATGGGTGAGCAGCTGATGCGTTCCCGCAAGGTTGTCGCTAGTGCTGAGGTTTGGAAGTGCGGACGGTCCAGGGCGGTACTCAGTTGCAGTAGTCGGCGTGCGACGGATTCGGTGCGGCGTTGCCCGCCGACTTCCAACACCTGCTCGACTTGTTCGGCGGCGCCGTCGAGGTCCGATTGGGCGAGGCGGGCGACAGCGAAATCCAGACGAGCCAGCGACATTTCACCGAGGCGACGTTCTTCGGGTGGGTCGGTCTCATACAGTTCGACCGCTTCGGCAGAGAGTCGTTCGGCCTCGGCAAGGTTGGGTGGGCCACCGAGCCACAAGCGGGCGGCCCCACCGTAGAACTGTTGTTTGGCCATCGGAAACGCCATCATGCCACCCGGATCGTCTGGGGCGATGATTGCCTGACGGGCCTGTTCGGCGCGCAGCAGAGCATCATCGGTGCCTTCGGCGTCGCGTAGGCGGGCGCGGGCGCGGGCTTCGATACAGGCGAGCCGGACACGGGCGGTGCCGTTTTCGGGCATGAAGCGCCATCCGTCCTCGGCGAGATCGACTGCGGCGCGGGGCCGGTCGTCCCAATAGGCGATGAGGGCCTGGGTGCCGCGGATCCACGCCCGCATCCCGTTGTGACCAGCTAGTTCCGCGGCCATGAAGGCAGTGCGGGCTTGGGTCTCAGCAGCCGCGAAGTTGCCCAAGTCGAACGATGCGTTCGACAGCACGGCGCACAACGCGGCGGCGGTGAAGTACAGCTCGCGGGTCTGGCCGGGCGCTTGCCGCCCCTCCAGCAGGGTGAACGCGCGGTCTCGAAGCGCGCGCAGTTCGACGAACAACGGATACACCGGCCGGTTCGGGTAGACGCTGACGATGCGCCGCAAGTCGGCGTGGAACTGCTCGATGGTGTGTGGTCCCACGTTGGTTTGCTCGGCGAACTGGCCGAACCGGGCGGACTCGGCTGCTGCCATGGATATCGCCTCCTCGATCTCGTCCCAGGAACTCGGTGACCGCGGTGGTTGCGGCCGGTCTGCAGGATGTATGCCCTCCGTGCGAGAGCTCAGCATCCCCGGCGCCGTGCGAGGTAGGTGTAGCTCACGTAGTGGCCGACGACCAGTGCGGTCGTGACGAGGCAGACTACGAGAACCGGTCCGAGATTGAATGTTCTGTGGGTGCGTACCGCGCGCGGTGGTGGAGGTGTTTCGAGTAAGACGGTTCGCAGCAGGACCGCGGTGGCGCCGGCCGCACCGGCGAGCGCGAGTGCGGCTGCGCGCCAACCCAGTTCGTGTGCCAGGCCGGTAACGATCGGCGCACCAGCGATCAGGCCCAGCGAAGAGCCGGCGAAGACGGCTGCGGTCGCGCGGCCGCGCATTCCGTCCGCGTACGCGGTGAGCAGGAGCCCGGCCGTGGCGGGGGCCACGTGCAATCCCATGGCGAGATCGTTCAATGCGCCGATCGGGAACAGCTCGGCGGTCATGTACACGAACAGTGCCAGTCCCAGCGCCTCCAATCGTCCGTACAGTGCACCGGCCGTGTTCGTTTGCGGTGCGGCCATTTGCGTCATCGCGGCATGCGGTCCAGGAAGGCGGACACCTCCGCAACCCACGGCTCAGCTTCGGTAGGCGTGAAAATATGCCCGGCCGACGGGTATTCGATCAGCTCGGCACCGGCGATGCCGGAAGCCAACTGACGAACGGTATCCGGCAGCACGACCCGGTCCTCGCCACTCACGACGACGAGGGTGGGCACGTTGACGTCGGCAAGCAGCGGCCGAATATCGATGCGGCTCACCAGCTCTACATGATCGGCGCCGCCGACGGGGTAGCCGGCGCGGATCTGCCGGACCGCCGCCGCGTGCTCGTCCTCGGACACACTTGTGAGCGTTCCAGGTGAGTTGGCGTAGAAGAGCAACTCGGCCAGGATGTCGAAATCACCGCGCTCGGCCAGATGCCGCCACACCCGGCCCAGTGCACGTGCCTGCGCGTCCGGATACACCAGCCCGACGGTGAGTACCAGCGCGCTGACGTGCTCGGGATGCCGGGTGGCCGCGGCCACGGCGACAGCAGAACCCAGCGAAAGCCCGACGATCGGAAATCGTTCGGCACCGGCCTCCAAGGCGGTCGCGACCACGGTGTCGGCAAGTTCATCGATCGACAGCGGCGCGGTCGCCTGCGGTGTTTTGCCGGCGCCGGGATAGTACGGTCCGACGAAACGCCGATCCGCGATGGTATCGATGAGCGGTGCGAAGTTCTCGCGGACACCACCACCGGCGCCGTGGGCGAGGGCGACCACCGGACCGGTACCGCTGTCGACGACGTCTACCTGGTCCAACAACTGCTGACGCTGTGCATCGGAAATCATGCGACGAAGCTAAGCGTTGACGTTGGCGTGAAGGTCAAGACGAACTCCGGACCACGCAGGGCGCGGCATGCGGATCGGTGAACTCGCCCGCCGCTCGGGCACGACGACGCGCGCATTGCGCTATTACGAGGAGCAAGGCCTGCTCGCGTCCGAACGGACCGGCAACGGCTACCGGGACTACAGCGAGGCGTGTCTGGTGCGAGTCCGCCAGATCCGGGCACTGCTCGACGCCGGGTTCAACTCGCAAACCGTCGCGCAACTGCTGCCCTGTGCCAGCGGCTCGCGCCCACAGCTCGAACTGTGCCCCAACATCGTCGCAGCCATGCAAACAACCTTGAAGCGGATCGAATCCAACCTGGAGACCCTCAGTAGCCACCACGCAGCGGTGTCCTCGTTTCTCGAGGGTGAATCGTCCTCGGATTCCGCCTGAGAAGATCCGCCCCGGCACAGGGGTTGCCCGGCTCCCCGCGATTACTACCGGAACTCCGATATGCTGGGCGTATCCGCTCAGTAGCCGCAGGGCGGGCGTTCCGGAACACGGTATCCGCCAGTCAGCGGTGCGACAAGCATGACATCGTCGCGGAACTCACGAGGGTAGGGCTTGGGCACAGCGACATCCTTCCAGCCCACCTGAAGGGCAAGCCAACTCGGTTGTCACCTATCCCTGCAGCAGTCCCATTTCTCGCCCGGCGCTTCGGCGGTGAAGTCGCGGCGTACGAGGTCCGGGATTCGGTGGTCGATGTCGGCCTCGGTGGTCGCCGGCCGCCACGGTTTCGGCTGGCAGGGCACCAGATCAAGCTCACGCATCAGCCGGCGGACGGTATCGTCGTCCACGGCGTGGCCTGAGGCCACCAGCACCGCATGGATGCGCCGATACCCGTAGGTGCCGTGACTGTCGTCGAAGATTGCCCGGATCATCCGTTTCAGATCTTCACGCCATTTCTCGGTCTCCGAAACCGGACGGGAACACCATTCGTAATACCCCGATCTCGACACATTCAGATTCGTGCACATGAAGGCAACCGGATACGCCTTCTCCGCGTCCATCTCTGCGATGAACGTATATCTCACTGCTGGCGGCTCGCGAAGAAGGCGGCCGCTTTTTCCAAAAACTCGGCCTTCATGCGCAGCTCGCGATTCTCCCGCTCCAACTCCCGCAACCGAGCCCGCTCCGAAACCGTCAACGGTTCCTCCGCGCCCGGATTCCTTTCCCGATACCGAGACACCCAATTTCCCAACGTCGCCTCATGAATTCCGAGATCCCGCGCGATCGACGCGATCGGACGTCCCGGATTCTCCAGCACCATCTTCACTGCCTCGTCCTTATATTCGGGCGAGTACTTTCTCCTCTGATGACCCACGATCCGTTCCCTCTCACTTCGAGTAACCACCCTACGAGGGGTCACTGTCCGGAGGGAACCGGGCACCTCAAGGGCTTCGCGATCCCCAAGGGCTTCTCGCCAACGGACGGCTTGCTGCGTCTCAAACGAGTGCACTTGATCGTTCGGCAGCAAGACCGCCGTCCCCTAATCAACACTTCTCGCTACCTCCTGCCTGTATCGCCTCGTGGATCGCAGTCCGTCTAAGGGCGCCCCCAGTATCGGGCGCCTGCCTCCGTGGCTGTCCCTGAACCCCGCTGTGCCCTAAACGAAAGCAGAGGGAACAAGTTTCGTTCGTCGGTGCTCGTCCAGGTGTGCTGTCACACTGACGTTATGGGGAGCGAGAACCCGATGTCGCCGAAGCAGGCCCTTCGGGTTGCTGAGGACTACGTCCGGGACACCATCGAAATCATGAACGTGGGCCGCAGCGACACCCGCTTCGCGCACGTCATCGACCAGCTACGAGCGGGTGTGACGGGCGGCGGCGCGGCAGGAGCCCATCAGGTCCGTGTCCTTCTCGCCCAGTTGGAGGCTTCCGCAGGGCCTGACGCGGCCAGTTTCATGGGGGTCAGCGTCCAGACGGCTGAGGCCGCGAAGTTGTGGCGCCGGCACCGCGTCGTCTACCGGGTACATCCCGGGTTGGCGGAGAGCCTGCTCGAGACCGATACCCGGACCGCGGTGCCCTGCGAAATCTTTTCCCGGCTGCCCCATCCGGATCCTTTCGTGGCCTTTCCGACTCCGCTGCCAGCGCCGATCGCGAAAGACGGCTACCTGGAGATCGCTGAGGCGCCGATGATCGTGGGGATGCTGATCACCGGCGCCAACGAGTACGAGCAGATCTGCTCCACCGCTGATCCCCAGGTCCGACGGCTGAACATCGCTCTGGCCACCCGCGTCCGCTACGAGGGGCAGCCTCCCGGGCATGAGGAAGCCACCGTGTTCGTGCCCCTCGACGGCAAACGCAGCATCGAGGATCTGATCGACTACACCGAGCAGTGGCCCACTTTCGGACAGATCACGCGCGACGAGCAGCGCAGCATCTACAACCTGTCGCTGAGCCTGCTGCTGTACCTGTGCAGTGACAGTCGCGATGTCCGCGAGTATCGCCCCGAGAACGGCCGGCGCGGGAAGAAGACCCGCCGACCCGATCAGAAACTGCTCGACCTCGGCTTTGATTCCGGGCCTTCCCTGCAGGCCACACGTCGTATCGGGCCCGCAAGCGATATGCGGGGCGAGGGCGGCCGCGTCCGGGCGCACCTTCGCCGCGCGCACTGGCACACCTATTGGACCGGGCCGCGCACCGCGCCGACTCCCGAGGTGCGCTGGCTGCACCCGACGCTGGTCAACAAAGCCGAGTTCCAGAGCCGTGCAACCCTGATCGACGTTGCGGAATGACCTGCCGCACGGTCACCGCCTCCATACGTTCCCTTCCTCTCGGACGAGCCGGGCCGCGCCGCCGGGGCCTTTGACCTGGTCAATCAGCTTCGTTTGCCGCTCCTGACACGATCCTTGACGGACACCCGTACAGGGCGACGGCGGTGACATCGATTCCGTGCTGCTGGTCAAGCCATTGTCGTTGTTTTCCGTGCGGTTACTACCGGAACCCCATGAGGCTTTCCGCTCACATGCCATACGCCGAAGAGGTCGCTGACCACCGCGGGCGGCGTTCGGTGGCGGTTTCGATCATTGCCGTGTCGCGAGCGGCGATGGTCGGGAGCCCCGGAGAGCGGCGCATCATCTGGTGGATGCTTCCGAGGCTTCGGGCCGGCCTGGCAGAAGATTGCGGGGACCGCTGTCTGCGGTGCGGGTCAGCATCGCGGGCGCTGTGACTTGACCCGTGTGATCGGACAGTCCGATCAGCTGCTTTGGATGACGGCGTATTCGCCGTTGGTCCGCCAGGTCTGTCGTGTCGAATCGAGTTGCTCGACGTGTGCGGGTGTGAGGCCGACGATGACGTCGGATTTGAGGGTACGCAAGGCGGTGACCGGTGACGGGAAGTAGGCGACGAGCTCGTCGAATTCGGTTGTTGGGGGCCAATGATTGTCCCCGACGAGCCGCCGGTAGTTGAGGTCGCCTTTCAAGATTGTTGTTGTTGCGGTAGCAAATTCGGTAGCCAAGTCAGCGGGCTGGTGGTGGTAGGACAGTGGTGCGCAGAAGAACTCGTGGGTGCGGATGACAAGGCGGTCATCGGTCACTGCTTGGCGGAGCCGTCCCCCGATGTGGCGGGCTTCAGGTACTGGCGCTTGGTCCAGGAACTGGATGGTGGCTAGGAGGTCGGCCATTGTCGCGTCGGACACGTAGTAGGGGTTTGGCTTGAGGTAAAGGCGGATTCCGCAGGCCAGCCCGGTGGTGAGGAGGTGGTCGATGAGGATCAGATCGGGCAGCAGTTCTCGGCCGGAGTTGTCGGCGATGATGCAGACCATCGGGTTGGTGGTACTGGTGAGGGTGGCCCACAGGGTGTGGCTGTCGTCGATGATGAGGTTCTTGGTTCGGGTCTGTCCGCTGGCGGTGAGTTGGAACCCGAGGTCCGCCTGGTTTCCCCACAACGACGAGATGAGCAGGGCGTCGCGCTGCTTGTCGGTGGAAACATTCGGTAGGTCGCGTACCGCGTGGATTTCATCGGTGGCGGCGGGGCTGGCGAGTTCGGCGGTTTTGGTGGGCCCGAACGGGTCGATGCCGTGCCAGGGTCCCGGCTGGAAGTAGCCGGTAGCCTCCAGCAGTCTGCGGTAGAAGTAGCTTTCCGACCACAGAAACGGGACTTCACCCCATGGACGGCCCCAGAATTCGCGACCCCACTCGAGCCATTGTGCTCGGTCGGCGGTGTCTTCGGTGAGGGGCTCGAGGACACCGGTGACGGATTCCTCGAGCAGCTGCCGTAGTGCTGCCTGCTGGACGGGCTGGTAGGGCAGCGCGGCGATGACCTGATCGATGAGTTTGGGGTGGCGGTCGTGGAAGACGCCATGAGCGAACGACCCAGGGGTTCCGGACAGGATCGGGGGCGCGACAGTCATGCTCGAAGATCCTGCTCTATCGGCCGGGTTGGCGTCGAATGGCGTCGCCGACTGCGTCGAAGCGCAGTTGGAGTAGGACAGGACCTGCAGGGCCTGCGGCGAGGATCTGGCCGGTTCCGGAATCGGCTGCGGCACAGTTGAGTGCTGCGTCGACGCGGATTTCGCCCAGCTGCAGGCCGCGGTGCAGGGACCAGGCTCGCACGGTGCCGTCTGCTGCTGCGGATACGAGTAGGTCGAGGTTGTCGATGAATGTGAGCATGAGGATGCGTCCGGCGTGGCCGGTGAGGTGGCCGACGAATCGGTCGCTGGTGGTGTCGCGGATGTGGATGTCGCCGGTGCCGGAGCCGACCGCGACGCGTGCTGCGGTGGCGTCGATGGCGACGAGGCGACCCCACCCGCCCGGGTTGGTGAATCGGCTGTGCTGTCTGCCGGTGGAGGTGTCCCAGGTGTGCACGGTGCCATCGCCGCCGCACGCGGTGAGCAGTGCGCCCGTGGTGTCGAAGCTGAGTGACCGGACTCTGCCTGCGTGAGCTTGCTTCTCCCATAACAGATTTGTCCCGGGGAGGTCCCAGCAGCGGATGCGGCCGTCGTGGAGGCTGGCGGCGAGGCGATCACCGGCCGCGGTGATCGCGACGGCCCAGGTTCGGGTGATGCCGTTGTTGAGTTGCCGAGCCTATGTGGGATCCGCGCGTGACAGCACCCGGATCGAACCATCCCCGCCTGCGGCCGCGGCGTATTCACCGCCTGCGCCCAGCGACCAGACACGGCCGGTCCCATTATCTGCTGTGCGCAGCACGCGGCCGGTAGGGAGGTCGAGGAACTCGAGGCGGCCGTCGCCGTGGCCGAGGACACCGACAGCGCCGTCTGGGGTGATGTAGGTCGACCAGATCGCATTGGCGCCCTCGGTGAGGACACGCAGCCCGCGGGGGTCCGATGGGCTCCAGCTGCGCACGGCGCCGTCTTCGCACCCGGCGATGACACTGTCTGCGGTGATGGCCAGTGTCCGGATCCAGTCGACTCCTGGCGGCATCGCGACGTGGGCGGCGGACCCGCGAGAGTCGAAGGAGCGGATGACAGCGTCTTCGGTCGCGGCCAGCAACAGACCGGTAGTATCCCAGGCCACCGCGCGAACCCGGGATGGCAGCCCATCCAAGGTTCGACGCGGAGTGAGACGGTGTCCACTGGTATCCCAGACGATGACCGATTGGTCGCCGGAGCCGGACGCCAGCAGGGGACCTGTCGGCGCAAAGGCCAGTGTCCGGATCCAATCTCGGTGTGCGGCAGCCTCATCTAGCAACTCGCCGGTGGTCGGATCGTAGAGACGGACGAACTCGTCCTCGCCCGCGGCAGCGAGCAGCGAGCTGGTCGCATCGACTGCCACCGCCCACAGAGGTGTTCGGCAGGTGCTCATGCTGCGGGCAAGGCGCCGCCTCCGGATGTCCCACAGGTGAATGTGCCCGTCTTCGGCTGCGGAGAGCAGGAATCGGTCATCAGTGGTGAAGCACAAACTGCGGATCCGGCGGGTATGGCCGGTCAGCACACCGATGGGTGTGCCGGTGCGTGGGTCCCA
Organism: Nocardia sp. NBC_00881; assembly: GCF_045207455.1. Taxonomy (NCBI): domain Bacteria; kingdom Bacillati; phylum Actinomycetota; class Actinomycetes; order Mycobacteriales; family Nocardiaceae; genus Nocardia; species Nocardia sp. NBC_00881. The sequence goes on along the minus strand of NZ_CP108798.1, from coordinate 2,946,629 downwards.
CAGCCGTATCTGGCCGTCCTCTCCTGCCGAGGCGAGGATATCGCCGCTACCGGCAACTGCGGTGGCGTATACCCATCCCGTGTGTGCGTGCAGGACACGTGGCCGGGCGTGAGGTTGGTGGTTCCATACCCGTACCGTCCCATCCTCGCCGCCGGAGACCAGCAGTTCCTTCGTGGCCGCCACCGACACAACAGCGCCGATGTGTCCGGCACCGCTGGAGGTGGTGTCGGCGGCACGGGTCCATCTCGCGCAAAATAGTTGCGCGGCAGTTGAATCGGGTGCCGAGTCGGGTTGTTCGTGCCCGGCGCGGGCCAGCGCCATGGTCAGCGTCGATGCCATGTCGGGCTCGGTCTGGAGTCCGTCGAGCAGGTAAGCGACGTTTGTCAATGTCGCCGCTTTCGACCACGCACGATGGTGGGCGTGGTGGGGGTCGGTGAACGAGTCCACAGCGCGGACGGTGGCGGCGTCGTCGACCAGCGCCTGGGTGCCGACAGCGGCTGCTTTGGCCGCGATATACGCCGGTCGGGACAGGACATCGATGAGTTCGTGATCCAGGCCGGCCTCATGCAGATGGTAGGTCAGGGTGGGCCACAGGTAGGTGCCATGCTGCGGCGGCTGAGTCCAGTCCTGTTGCCCGCCGAACCTGAAGGAGTCGATCAGCGAGCGATGCAACTCTGACCACTGGTCACCGATGAGGTGTTTGAGGTAGGAGCGGAAGACATCGTGGACGATGACCACGTCCCGGTCGGCCAGATAAGCGCTGATCAAGGAACGGTCGGCGAGCAGACGGCAGAATTGGCGGACAGCGGGCGCGGTCCAGCTGTGTGCGGTCTGCCACCAGTGGGTCAGCACGTCTACAGGCACGGGAGTGGCCGCGGGGAAGGCAACCAAGTCCAGGTAGCGGTCCCGAAGAGCTGTGGCGCCGGTGATCCGCACGTCGTCATCGAGGCTGCGCAAACTCGCGGTGATCGCATGGCTGATGGCGTTGGAGCGCTGGTCGGCGTCCCATATGTCGAAGGCGCCGAGTCCGTGCTGCTGCAACGCTTCCTGAGCGTGTGACACTGCTCGCGTGCTGGAGGCACCGGCTTGGAGGTCGGCGCCGACATTCGCGCCGACGACGGTGGCCAGTAGCGGCCACCCGCCGCACAGTGGAGCGAGGTGCTTGGCGTCGGGTATGGCCAGACCGGCGACCGTGCGGGTGAGCAGCTCGCTGATCTGCGAGGCGGTCATCGGGCCGAGCCGCATCACCTGGGCGGTGGCGGGGCAGGTTCGAAGGTTGCGGGTGGTGACCAACCGAGTGCCGCCGCACAACAAAAATGGTGCCAGATCCGCCGCCGACCACACGTTGTCGATGACGATCAGCACGCTGCGCCCCTGAGTGACCCGTGCCAGATGGAATCCGGCTTGCTCGGGTGTGGTCAAGGCCGGACGGCGGCCGTCGAGATGCACGCACAGATCCGAGATCAGCTCCACCAGGCGTGCCGGTGTGCAGCCTTGGCCGGTCTCGACCCAGAGGATTTCGCGAAACGCTTCCTGCACAACCGGGTCCGCACAGACCTGGGTGGCCAACGTGGTTTTACCGAATCCACCTGGCCCACAGACCGCGACGGTGCTGTCTTGGCGGGCACCGCTGGTCAATAGCGACACCAGGGTCGTGAAGTCCTCAGATCTGTTGATCAAGCCTGGCTCCGGAGGTGGGGCGAGTACGTAATGGCTTATAGGGGCCGGTCGCTGCGCCGGCAACTCGGTGAGCAGGGTGCGGAACCGATCCTTTTCTTCCTCGCTGGCTTGGCTCAGCACGGTGTCGAGCATCGCCTGGGAGTCGGGCCCGGGAATCAGTTGATCCCATCCGGCCTCCCATTTCGAAACGGTCCGATCTCTGATGCCCAGGCGGGCGGCGAAATACCGCACACTCCACCGCTTGGCGTCACGCAAAGCCTTGGCTTCTCGGCCCGACCAGCGCGCCACAGTGGTCACAGACGCTCCCGAGATCGGCAACAAGCAGACCACTGAAGCCTAAAGCCGATCCCGCCCGCCTGCGCAACCTTCGGTTCGGCATCGGTTCAGCACCACGCTTTTCGCCGACACGAGCCTCGGGTCGACGTGTGTCGCAACCTCCGGCGCGGGTGCCGCGGCGATTCGGCACTAGGGCAGCACGCGGACCTCTACAGAGCACGCGCCGCAGACCATCCTCGAATCCACCGCACGCTGCGGCGACATGACCCGCATCCGGAAAGAGGGGCTCTTCATGATCAGCAACCAACCCTTGCTGATCGGGCAGTGCCCGATCCCCGGTTCGGCGGCGGGCGATAACCGATCGATGACGGATCGACTGGCCGGGATTTGGGGGATTGGAATGGTTGACAGTCGTTGTCGCGCTGTGGATTGCGGCGACGCCGTTGTGTCAGGGCGGGATCGGTTGCTTCTGGCGGTCGAGCACGCCACTGGATCGGCGCCAGGATGGGACTCGCCGCTGCGGTCGGTGTCGCTGACGGATCCGCAGGCGCTCGGTGATGCGTTGCGCGGGTGCGTGGGTGCCGATCCGATGGTGGTGGTCACCGGGACGTTGGATCGGCGTCTGGTGCTGATCGAACACCACGATGGGAGGACGTGGACAGCGGCGGACCTGTCCGGGCAGCCGCATAGTACCCGCAGCTGGCCGGCCTGGACCCGGGGCAATGTGCTGGTCGAACAACCGAGCGGATGGCTGTCTACGGCCGGGCTCACCGACGAGGGTCGGTATCGGATGACGCGGCCGCGTCTGCTGCTGGCGGCGCTGTATCACCCGGAATACTTTCCGCTGCCACGCTTTTCGCTGGCGATCTCGGATCTGGCGCGGGCAGCGCGATCGACATTGCTGGGAGACGTGTCGCTACTCGACATGCAGTTGGGCGCCACTGTGCCCGAGATCGTTGAACGCGTCCTCGCGGGCGCGGTCGATGTATTGGGTGTGTCGATGACCTTCGGTCAGCATGACTTGGCGATCCGGTTGCTGGATGAAGTGATGGAGATGGTGTCCCCGCCGCTGGTCATCGCGGGTGGCTCGCTGGCGGTGCGCAACGAGCGGATCCTGTTAGAGCGTTATCCGCGACTGCTGGTGGCGCGGGGTGCGGGAGAAGTGACCATCGCTGATGTGCTGGCCCACTGGCACGGTGATCTGGCCGCCGATGAGGTTCGCGGGATCGGGTATCAGGGGACGGCGCGCGGGCAGGGCACGTTGATGATCGGTAGTCGGCCTCGCCACACTGCCACGGTCGGCAACCGGGCGCAGACCGACATGTGGCCAGAGCTGGATCTGTTGGGCCCGACGTTCGAGCGTCAAGGGGTGGCCCAATTGGAGACCTCGCGGGGGTGCACGTCGTCGTGCAGCTTCTGCCCGCGCGGGCACAAGGGCCAGTGGGCTGGCGCGCCGCCGGAGGCGTTGGGGTGGATTCTGGGGGAGATGCGCGCAGTCTTCGACCAGCACCCGCAGGTGAGCCGCACGCTGTACCTGGTCGATGAGGAGTTCATCGGCCGCGACGCCGATGCGGTTGCCCGGGCTCTGTCGGTGGCCGACACCTTGTCCGAGGCCGGGTTCGGTTGGGAAACCTCATGCCGTGTCGATCAGGCGGTGCGCTTGGATTCCGATCGGGGATGGCATATCGAGCGTGCCCATTTGTGGCGGGGCCTGGTCGAGCGCGGACTGCGCCGCTGCCTGTTCGGGGTGGAGTCCGGGGTGGATTCGGTGCTGCAACGCTTCCACAAGGACACCACCGGCTCCCAGAACGCATTGGCGATCCGTACGTTGACGGCGCTGGGAGTGCCGCCGCGGTTCACCTACATCACCTTCGACCAGTTGATGAATGAGCGTGAGCTGCGCGAAACCCACGCGTTCCAGGGCCGCACCGATCTGCTGCTACGCCCGCAACCGCAGCTGCCGGTGGAGGAGATCATCGATGGTGTCCGCGACGAGGCGTGGGTTCGCGCCCACGCCACCGGGCAGCCTTTCTATACCGCGATCAGCTACATGTTGGTGGGCATGGAGTGCCTGATCGGCGCGGCCTACACCAGAAAGGCTGAGGCTGCCGGGCTGACCGGTGACCCGGATCCGTCAATGGGGCGTGTGCAGGCCCGCTACGCCGACTGGCGCATCGGGGTGCTGGCCAGTTGGGGCCAGCTGTGGATCGACCGCCACTTCGCTCTGGACTACACCGCCAAATCGCTCGAGAAGGTCCTCGACCGCGGAATGGCCTCCTACAGGTTGGTGCGCACGCTGCGGCGGGTGCTGAAACATGCTGCCTACCAGCTGATGACGGCGCTGCTCGACGAACTGGAACCCGTCCCCGTCAGCGGCGGGGACCGTCCCGAATTCGACCGTCGGTGCGCCGATGCGGCCCGGGAGGTGATGGGGCGACTGCGTACCGAGGTGGATCAGACCCTCGCGGAGGTGCTGGCGGTACTGGCGCCCGAGCACGCGCGGGTGCTGCGGCGGGAACACCACCGTTGGGCTGCGGTGGACCGGTGGCGGCTGATCAACACTGCCGACCCGTGCGGCACATGAAACTCCCGGAAACTTCAGGACCCACCAGGCGAGAGGCGTGAGGAATGACCGAGGCACACACCCGCAGCACCAGCGGGCGTTCAGGGCGGTTCATAGCCCTCGAGGGGCCTGACGGCGCGGGGAAGACGACCCTTGCCGCGCAACTGGCCGAGATCGACTACGACACAGCGCTAGACCGGTTGGCTTCCGTCGGGACGGGCCAGGGGTTGGTGTTCGTTTCCCGCCGCCAGATCTCGCGGACCTCGGCCTACGCGGCAGCGCTGATGGAGCACCTGAGCACCATGCTCTGGCACAGCGGCGACGACCCGGTTCTCTCGGACGGGTTTTGGGCGTCCTTGCAGGCAGCGTGGTTCACCGCGCATTCGGAGACAGTGATCGCGCCACTGCTGGCGTCGGGTTTCGATGTGCTCGTCGATGGCTGGCTGGGCAAATTCTCCGCGCAGCTGGTGTCGCAGTCGTTCACCGAATCGGCGTTGGAGGTGGTGTTCGAGCGGGTGCTGAAACCGGATGCGGTGGTGCTGCTGGCCACCGACCCGGCCGCAGCCTATGACCGCGGCCGCGAATTCCGAGCCTCAGAGCTGGGCATGCACACCGGACTCGACGGCCACGAACTGGGCCGGGATTCGTTCATCACCTACCAGACCCGCACCGCCGACACCTTGGGTCTGTTCGCCCAACGGCGGGGCTGGCGCGTGGTGGATGTAGCGTCGTCGGAATCGGTGGATGACACTGTGTCGCGGCTGAGTTCGGTGATCACCGAACTACGCCACTACCCGAGTACCGCAGCCACGGTGTCCGCCCACCTGCTGGTGACCGGTGACCCGCGGGTGCCGACCGGGCGCGGTGGATCGCAGGCGTTGGATGCGCAGGGTTCGCACTATCGGTGGCCGGCGGTGGATGAGGGGTTGGAGAAGGCGGTCACCGCGCAGATGCATCGCTCGCTGTCGGACCGGGACGCGCGCGGTGTGATCGGGGAGTTCGAATCGGCGTTCGCCGAGTTCGTGGGCACTGGGTTCGCGGTGTCGTTCTCCTCGGGCACCTCGGCGATACATGCGATGAGCCGTGCGGCGGGCTTGCGGCCTGGTGACGGTGTGATCGCTCCGGCCTACACCTTCTTCGCCACGGCCAGTCCGTTCGCCCACGACGGGATCGAGGTCAGCTTCGCCGATGCCGACCCGGTCACCGGGAACGTGACCGCCGCGACCCTCGCCGCAGCCATCAGGTTGAACACTCGCGCGGTGATCGTGACCCACATGTGGGGTGTGCCGTGCCGAATGGACGAGATCGTCGAGCTGTGTCGTGAACGCGGGCTGATGTTGTTGGAGGACTGCTCCCACGCACATTTCGCGTCCTGGCGCGGGCAGCGGGTCGGCACCTTCGGTGACATGGCTGCGTTCTCGTGCAATCAGAAGGCCATCACCACCGGCGAAGGCGGTGTGCTGGTGACCAATTCGCGCACCCACCGTGATCATGCGCTGCTGTTCGGGCATTACAACAAACGCTGTCTGATCGAAATCGACTCTGCCGCAGCTTATTACGGATTCGCCGTGACGGGAATGGGAGTCAAACATCGCATCACCACCCTCGGTGCGGCGATCGGAGTGCACGAACTGGGCCGCGCCACCGAGATCGAGTCACGCCGACGGGCGACCCTCGATCGCTACACCACCGGCTTGGCTGCCAACCCCGTCGTGTCGCCGGTTCTGGTGGACCCCGCCAGTCGTCACGGCCTGTATGTGCTGGGCCTGCGGTTCCACCCGGAGCGGGCATTGGTGTCGCGGGAGCAGTTCGTCGCGCTCTGTCACTCTGAAGGCGCACACGCCATCGATATCGCGGGCTCGACCCGTGATATCAGCGGTGAGCCGCTGTTCGCGCGCACTGACCCGTTCGCTGCATGGACGCCACCGCCACCACGGCCACGCCCGCACCTGCCCGGCGTCGAGGCCTTCGATGCCAAGTTCGTGAAGCTGCCGTTGTGGGGCTACGACGGTGATGAACCGCTGGTGGAGAGATATCTGGCTGTGCTGGACAAGGTGTCGCGGGTGGTCGCTCTATGAACCTCGCCACCTGCGCCGGTATCGAGACCGGCGCGCGGCACCCGTTGCGGGAGGCCTGTGACGGTGATTTCGCGGTCGCCTCGTTGCTGGCGCTGCCCTGCGGTGATCGGCCAGCATCGATCACCACAGGCGAGGCAGCGCGGTTGATGCTCGACGTCCGGACCGCGGCGACCGACGATCGATGGTTGCTGCATGCGATGGAAGCGGGCCCGCTGCTGCGGGTGCCGATGCAGCCACGGGCGCGAGGGCTGACCCGCGCGCAGGTGGCGGCGTGGGCGGGGATGGCTGCCGACTGGATCGACCGCGCGATGGCCGGCGGTGATCTGCGACTGCTCAACACCGCCTGCAAACTGATCGGTGGGGTATGGCTATATCACCGCGAGCGCGGGGATGCGATGCTGGCCGGACAGCTCGGCTTCCTCGGCCGCCGACTCGACGAGGCGACCACAACGCTGGCGACTCGGTTACAGCGACGCCTGCTCATGCCTGCTGAGCAATTCGCAACCGCCGCCCCGGCAGCAGCGTTCGCCGGGGCGGCTCGAGCCCGGCTGGTGGTGCTCACGCCTGCCGGGTCGCGGTCAGGGGCACAACTGGTGAGCGCTGCCGCCATTCGCGGGCTGCCGATAGCCGCGGTGTGTTGGTACTCGCCACGGACGCGGACAGCGTCGATGGCGTCGAACTATGCCACCGCCTGGTACCCGGTCGGGCTCAGCACTACAGCCGAGGACTCGCCCCCCGAGGAACCGGCGATGCCGGTGAAACGCCTCCGCGGTTGGAACGAGACCGCGGCTGTGCTGCGTGCAGTCCAGGCCGATGTGGTGGTACTGGCGGGGATGCCGATCGTTCCCGTCGAGGTACTCGATGCCGCACGGGTGGGAGTAGTCAACGCCCACAACGGGATGCTGCCCGGCCTGCGTGGGATGGACGCGATCGGGTGGGCGGTGCTGACGAATCAGCCGATCGTGTGCACCCTGCATCGGGCGCGACCCCAGGTCGACAGCGGCGAGATCATTGCCAGCGAACCGGTCGCGCTGAGCCCTGCCCACACGCTGCACGCCCGCGTGAAAGTTACACAAACGCGGATGCTGCTGCGGGTCGCCGAGTATGCGGCCGCGACCGGGCAACTGCCCGACGCGACACCCCAGCACGGCAAGCCGACCCAGTACTACCGACTACATCCACATCTCAAACGCGTCCTGGACGCCTCGCCCTACAACCACGACAGCAGACGGTGAGCTCCGATGACCCCGATTCCGCACCCGAGTTTCACAGCCCTGCACACCATCGACTGGAACGACTGCGCCTCGATCCTGTCTGGATGTACACCGGTATTCGACGCCCTCACCACCGACGGGGGCCTACTGAGCGAACTGCTCGACCAGCTCACCGGCGAACACCGGCTGGCCCAGCTGTGCGAGGGCTATGACTTCATGCGCAAACTGATCCTCTACGACGACCCAGACCATGGGATCCGGCTACGGCTGCACCTGTACCGCGGCGGTTTCTTCGACCGCCCCCACAACCACCGATGGAGCTTCGCCTCACGGATACTGCGGGGCGGCTACACCCACCGAATCTTCGGCAACGACAGCGAATTCGACGAAACCACCGACCCAGCGCGCCTGCGGCCACTGCTGCAACAGCGCCAAGAGCCAGGTTCGAGCTACGCGCTGCATCACACCAGCGTGCACACGGTGCACGCCGACCACGACACCATCTCGCTGCTCATGCGCGGCCCAGCCGCTAAATACCGATTCCTCATCCACGACACAACGCGCGGATTCTTCTGGGCACACGGCGCCGCACAAGAGCCCCCCGAGCAGCGCGCTGCAAAACGCTTGACCCCTAACCAACTTGCCGACACAACGCGCACCGTTCGGCGTCTGCTGATCGACTGCCCCGTCGAGGCAAGGTAGAAGCCGTGGCCGAACTCGACGCCGATCAAGCGATGCTCTTCGGCAGCATCGCATCCCAGCACACATCCGAGGATCCCGACGCTGCCGCCGATCAGTTGCAAGTGTGTGCGCTCAACGTCTACAGCCCGCGCCGCGGCCGGGGGCAACTGTTGGCTGATTGGCTGCTGGCCACCACCGCCGATGTGCTGGTATTGACCGAGATGCAGGTCAGCGACGGCTGCCACGAACTGCTGGCGTGCCTGCGCGCCGAAGGATTCACCACCACAACCAGCGGTCCGCCCGCTGGCGGCGATAAGTACTTCGCGGCCCTTGCTACCCGCGGCTACACGGTCAGTCCACTTGTTGCGGCGAGCCTCGGCCCCAGAGTGGCGGCCGTGGACGCGGCTACCGCTGCCGGACCAGTCCGGCTGGTTGCGATCTATGCCCCCAGTAATGGCATGACCGCCGAAAGCGGCAACCGCCGACGTTGCTTCCAGCAACAGGCACTGACCTATCTGCGCCAGATCTGGTGCCCAGCCATGCTGGTGGCCGGGGATCTCAATGTCGTCGAGCCCGACCACGACCCCAGGCTGCCGGCCTACGCCGACCACGACTACGGCTTCTACACGGGCTTGCTCGAGCTGGGCTTGCGTGACGCCTACCGCCACCATCACCCCACCGGCATCGACCACAGCTGGTTGAGCGCCCGCTTCGGCAACCAGCGCATCGACCACACCCTCACCGGCCCCGGCATCGGCGACATCGTCTCCTGCGGCTACGACCGCACCACCATCGACGCCGAGCTCAGCGACCACGCCGCCATGGTGACCACCATCCGGCTGCCGACGGCACCGTATTCAGCGGCCGATGATCACGCGACCGGTGCCGGGGCTTCCCAATGAGTGGCGAGCTTGTCCAGGAAACGAAGCATGCCAGGGTCGAACCGGCTGGGATCGGTCCATTCGGTGGGGTCATCGAGTGCGAACCAACGCAACTCGTGCGCTTCGGCAGGGTCGCGAACCAGCGGCATCGCCTCACACCCGGACAGCACGAACCAGAACGACACATCGGTATGCGAATGCGCGCCACGGGTCTGGGTGACGGTCAGAAAGAATGGATCCTCGCCGACCTCAGGGTGCAACTCGGCTTCGATGCCCAATTCCTCACCCGCCTCGCGCAGCACCGCCTCGCGCGGAGACTCCCCGTCATCGACGTGTCCGCCGGGCGGCAGCCAGGCCCCGGCTTTCACGTGATCGGCCAGCAGCACCTTACGTGCAGCGGTGTCCACCAGCACCGCATACACACACAGGTGCGGATCTGGGGTGGCCGGCGGCTGGATGCGGAACAACCCAGCACCGGAGGCGATCCAGTCCAGCGTGAACGCCTGCGCTTGACGTTCCTGCTCGTCGTGGGCGGTAATCGCCTCAGCGAGATTATGAACAACATCGCGTGGACTACTCGACGACACGGGCCCTCCCAAGCATCGACGGTCCCCAGCAGGGGTGTGCGCAGCACCTTAGCAGCGCCGCGACGGCCCCCTGCCGCGCACCACGATCACCCGCATTCAACGGGATCAACACGGATCAACATGGCCCACTACAGCTTCGGTGAAGGCTGGCCAGAAGGGAGATGCCGCACATGATCACGCGCACGCTCGGCGCGAGCGGGCTCGAGGTGTCCGCGCTCGGTGTCGGCTGCTGGGCCATCGGTGGCCCCGACACCAACCTCGGGCTGCCGATCGGATGGGGACCGATCGATGACAGCATCGCACTGGCCGGACTCGAACGCGCCTACGAGCTCGGCGTAAGCCTGTTCGATGTCGCCGACGTCTACGGCCACGGCCGCGCCGAACGAACTCTTGGCCGCCTCGTCGCCCAAGTGCCGCGGTCATCCCTGACACTGTCGTCCAAGGTGGGTTATTTCACCGGCACCGCCGAACACGGCTACCACCCCACCCACATACGCCACCAGCTCGAGCAAACTCTGGACAATCTGGGTACCGATCACCTCGACATCTACTTCTTCCACCATCCCGAATTCGGTGCCGACGACAAATATCTCGACGGCGCGATCGAGACCATGCACGACTTCCTGGCCAAGGGCCTGATCCGCACGATCGGGCTGCGCGGACCGCACCGCTACGCCCTCGACCGGGTCACCGGCACCGATCGCGGCGACAAGTACAGCCGCTTCCATCACCTCTTCACCCGGATCCGGCCCGATATCCTCGCAGTGCGCGACAACCTGCTCACGCCGCAATCACGATCGGGGATATTCACCGTCGCCGACGAACACGACTGCGGGGTGCTGATCACAAAACCCCTGTCACAGGGGCTGCTGACCGGCAGCCACGACCCGAACAACCCGCGCAGGTTCGGCCCCGGCGATCACCGATCACGCAAACACTGGTTCACCCCCGCCGCGATCGCGACCATCACCGAAGGCCTCGATAAAGTCCGTGCGCACGTCGGGCCCGCGGCGACCGACCTGATCCGCTCCGCGTTGTGGTCGTGCCTGCAGCGCTCGGACAACGCCGCGGTCCTCGTCGGCTTCACCACCCCTGAGCAGATCCTGACCAACATCAACTGCCTTGCCGACGCTCCGTCACCCGATCAGATCGATACCGTGCGCACAATCATGGCGGCCGTGCAACAGCGCCTCGACGCCGCCGGGGAAGTTTTCATCGACCAAACGCCACCAGAAGGGGCCGGCCATGGATGACCGCCGCGACATCTGCATCTCCTGCGCCGAGATCGAGCGCCGCCCCGATCTGCACCTGTTGTGGGATCTGCTCGGCACCGACATCGGCGAGTCGTACCTGCTGTATGAATCGGCGAACTTCATCGTCGTCCCCGGTGCTGGTGCCCTGGTCCCAGGGTACACACTGATCATCCCGCGTGCGCACATCCTGTCCATGGGCTACCTACCCGAGACCCTCGACGCCGAGTTCGAACACATACTACGAGGGGTAAAAGACTGGCTCGCAGCCGAATTCGGACAAGAACCCCACATATTCGAGCACGGAGCCAAGAACTTCAGAGAAAAAGGCGGAGCGTGCGCCGACCACGCACACACCCAGATCGCACCGATCGGCACCACCAGCCGCTACATCGAATCGCTGCACCGAGACTTCACCACCGACACCGCCGATAATTACCTGCCAGCCGCGCGACAGACCGTAGCTCTCGGCAGCGGCGATCCCTACCTGTTCAGCCACAGCGACACGCACGGTGGTGCCATCGCCATCGCCACCGGCGCGAAAAGCCAATACTTCCGCCGCCTGATCGCCGACCAGATCGGCCGACCCGACGAATGGGACGGCGTCACTTTCCCCTTCATCGACAACATCCGTTCCACGCTTGCGGCAGGCGCCAAACTGGCTCAGTACATCCAGTAGGTCACGACGTTGGCTGGCGGCATTCCGGCCAACACCCGAACACCCACCGGGGAGCACGCGGTGGATGCTGTGTCTGAGGATGGCGGCGCCACCCGCGCCGTCAATACTGTGCCGCGGCATAACCGATGTGTGGTTACGCCAGCGAATGCTGACGTCGCTTATCGGTGTTGGGGCTGGCGCCCAGCGTCAGACCGGACCGATCCGATCGGTGAAATCTGACGTCACCGGGGTACTAGGCAGAGGCTGCATCGGTTGGCCGGTGCCTGGCTTGTTACCGGTGGCGGCCGGTTGCCCAACGCTGGAACTATGTGCAGCTGTGGGCGGCCAGTACCGGCCCACTGTCGTTCAGCGAGGGAAATGTCGTCCATCTACAGCTCCACGGGGATGGAACCTGTGGCCGGTCATGAGTGCCGGCCGCGTTCACCGATCGAAGCCGCGGAAAACACCGTCGTCGTCGACGCTGCTGGCGTAGTCCTCGAAGTCCACGTTGGAGAGGAAGAAGTTGACCTCGACCTCGGCCATCGCGATCGGTGCGATCCGGAACACCGGGTCGCCGTCCCCTCGGGCATCCTCGTCGCTGGTATCGACCGCCAGCAGTGGGTGCTCGGGGTCGGTCATCGTGGTGGTGTCGGCGAGAAACACATAGGTCTGGCCATCGACCAGGTCACCTAGGTCGGCGGGGGTCAGCCCGTCGAAGGTGGACCGCGAGCTGCAGGCAGGCGAGCGCGTCGGCGCCGCGGGCGGTCGGGGTGATGGTGATGGCGAGGCAATATTTGGTGGCATAGTCGATGACCGCGCAGATCCGCCAGGTGCCACCACCAGTGGTTTCGAATTCGCTGAAGTCGGTCTGCCAGACCCGGTTGCGCCTGGTCGGTGGATCGTGGAACACCTTGCGCCGCAGCATCGCCCACGACTTACGATCCGCACGAAATCCCTGTGGCAACAGCAGTCCGCGCCGCCGCAGGGCTCGCTGCACGGTCGAGGTGGAGACCTCGTAGCCGTCGACACGCATCAACGCCGCGATCTTGCGATGCCCCCACGCCGGCCATTCCTCGGCGTACTTGGCCGCGATCGGTTCGAACCGCTCCACCTTCGGCGACGGCCACGGGCCATACGGTGGGTCACCAGCACGGAGCCGCGCCAGCCGTCGCCGGTAGGTGCGTTCCGGGGTGCCGGTCAGACGAGCGAACCTCGAAACCGGCAGTCCCTCTGCCGCTCTCAGGGCTTCGAGGTCAGCGAAGGGACCTGATCCACCAAGGCAGCACCGTGCTGCCACACCCGCAACTGCACCGCCGCCTCCGCCAGGGCCAGCTTCAGCTGCTCGTTCTCCATCCGCAGCCGCCGCTGCTCCGGCGTGCCCTGCGCCCCGGCCGGACCGGAGGGCACCTCGTCCAGCGCCTTCGTCCCGGCCCCCAGGAACACCTGCTTCCACTTCCCGACCGATGCCGTGCTCACCCCGCGCCGCCGCGCTGCCTCCGCGGCGCTCATTTCTCCGGACAGCACCGACAACACGACTCGCACCTTGTCCTCGACCGGGATCTTCAACCGCCGTGACCTCGCCACAGACCGGCTCCTTCCTGGCTCGACGTGCTCGCAGCGTAAACCGAGCAACCCTGCCAGAAAGTTGACGCGCCAGACCGCCAGAATATAGAACATGCGTTCCCCCGAGTTCTGATCGTAGTCATAGGCAGGATCAGGGCGCTTGTGTTGTGGACAGTGTCCTCGTTGCATTGCCTCCCGCGCTCAATGTCTCCACCCGACGGGAGTTTCGGACATTCCACGAATGCGTCCGGTGGGACGCGTGCGGACCGGTTTCGGTGCTCGGCTAGGGGAGTTTGTCGACGTGTATGAGGTGGGTCGGCCTGTCGCATTAGCGTCGGAGATGGGCTGAACTAGAGTCGAGTCGTACCCGATATCGCTTGCTGCACAAGGAGAATGGCGAACATGAAAAACGCGACAACTCCAGTCAGGACGATTGTGACGGTGGCCGGAACTGGTGCCGCCGGGTTCTCCGGGGATGGCGGGCAGGCGGTGAGCGCCCGGCTGTACTATCCGGCCGGGGTGGCAGTGGACGCGTCGGGCAACATCTATTTCGCCGACACCTACAACCATATGGTGCGCAGGGTCGACTCGCAGGGGGTCATCACGACCGTGGCCGGGGCCGCCCCTAGCCCCGGGTTTGACGGAAATGGCGGGCCAGCGACTGCGGCCAGGCTGAACTATCCGGCGGGGGTGGCCGTCGACGCGTCGGGCAACATCTATATCGCCGACACCAACAACCATATGGTGCGCAGGGTCGACTCGCAGGGGGTCATCACGACCGTGGCCGGGGCCGCCCCTATCGCCGGGTTCGGCGGAGATGGCGGGCCAGCGACTGCCGCTGCCGCCAGGCTGTACTCTCCGGCGGGGGTGGCCGTCGACGCGTCGGGCAACATCTATATCGCCGACACCAGCAACCATCGGGTGCGCAGGGTCGACTCGCAGGGGGTCATCACGACCGTGGCCGGGAACGGTTCTACCGAGTTCGCCGGAGATATGGGCCCGGCTTCTGCCACAACGCTGAAATACCCGATGGGGGTGGCTGTCGATTCCTCAGGGAACGTGTATATCGCCGATACCGACAATCAACGTGTGCGGCAGGTCGATTCACTCGGGATCATCGCAACGGTCGCGGGAAACGGGACCGCTGGTTACTTCGGCGAGGGCGGCCCGGCGACTGCGACAACGCTGAACAAACCGAGGGGAGTGGCTGTCGATTTCTCGGGGAACTTGTACATCGCCGAACATGGCAATCATCGTGTGCGGCAGGTCGATTCACTCGGGATCATTACGACGGTCGCCGGAAACGGGACCGACGCTTCCTCTGCTGGCGACGGCCCCGCAACCTTCGCGTCGCTGCAAAGTCCAACCGGAGTCGCTGTACACCCGTCCGGAAGTATCGTCATCACTGATTTCGCCGGTCACCGCATCCGGCGGATCGCACACTGACGTTCCGTTCCCGCTGTCAGCATCCATCGCGCTCTCGTCACCGCTACCGTGCATTCGCACATTCGGTTGGTCGCCATCGTGGTGGACACCCCAAGATAACCGTGTCGGCCCCGAAGTCGAACAGGGGCAACCGGTTACGTCGAGTGCGTCGAGGACATGCGCACAGGGACCCTGGGGAACACATGTTCGATGCGGGGTAAGGTCTGGCCATGTCCGAACTCAACCGATTCGACTTCGCCAAGATGCAGGTGGACGACGTGCGCCGGCAACTGCTCGACGCCGCCGCCTTCGGCAAGTTCCTCCCACCCGAACCACTCGAGATCATGGCGCGGAAGCTGGCCGAGGCGCTGCGCATCTACACCGACGCCACTCGAGGTACGGAATGACGACCGCGGACGACGACGCCTTGATGACGGCCGACCAGCAGGCGTTACTGCATGCCGTCGTCGACGCCATCAACCGAGCGGCCCGACCGGTCACCCCGGCCGAGATCGCCCGTTTCCTCGTCGAACGGATCCACCCGGTGCCGAGCCTCGACGACATCTCCGCCGTGGTGCACATCCTGGAGTTGCCCGCCGTCGGATTTCAGCGTGGCGAGGCGAGTGGCATCGTGCTCGCCCGGGTCCTCGACGTACTGGAGGCCGCCACTGCGAGCGAAGAGTTCCGGCCGCTGCCTCCAGGGGTGGACGACCGGTTCTGAGTCGCGCCTCTACGCGTTCTTCAGTGCCGCCGACACCGCCGCGTCGACGGCCGCCTCCGGCGATTCGGCCTCGACAGCTGCCGGTACGGGTTCGCCGGTCGCATCGAGAATCTTCCACCCGCCAAGAGAAACGACGGGGACGCCGCCGCGTCGATTGGCGAGTGCGAGCTCTGACAAGGTGCCCCAGGAGCCGCCGACGACGATCACGGCATCAGCCGACCACACAAGAATCGCGTTCCGTGCTTCGCCCATGTTGGTGTAGAGCACCGCGGACAAGCCTTCACATGTCTTGGTCGGGTCCGTATCGGGGCGCACACCGATCACCAGACCGCCTGCACCCGAAGCGCCTTCAGCGACAGCGGCCATGACGCCGGACCCGCCGCCGCACAGGACGGTCGCGCCTGCCTCCGCGAGGAGCCTGCCCACTTGCCTGGCATTCGTGGTGTCGGCCTCGGTGCAGTTCCGGGGGCCACATACGGCGACCTGGATAGGTGGCATGTCACTCCTTGCTACTGCGTTCTTGCTGCGCGGTGTAGGTGGTGAACAGGCTAATGCGCTCGGTGAGTTCGCGGGTAACGCGTGCACGCGCCGACACTGCCGTGAATACGTCGGCAGTCTTGGTGACCCGTTCGATGATTGGTGTCGTGCGAAGCTCGACAGGAAGCGCGAGCACCTGGTCGACGCGCGCAGCCGCGGCCTCGATATCCCCGAGGCCCAGATGTGCCTGTGCGGCGTCGAGTTCGGCGGCCGCCACGAACTCTTTCGGTGAGCTGTCGGTGAAAACCTCGAGCGCGGCCTGGGCCTGTTCGAGCGCGAGCTGACAGTGCTGCCGACCACCGAGTGCGAGATGCACCTCGGCCGCGTAGTAGCGAGCTTTTCCCGGGTCGAAGTACATCACCCCGGGTTCCGCCGCGACCGGCCGCGACCGGCCGAGTGCGTCCATGGCGACGTCGAGGGCGGCTAGGGCGGCGCGGTCATCGCCGCGGGCCGCCTCTGCCCGGCCGAGCTGGCTGGCCAAACGCAGCCGTGTCGAATCATCTGTCATATCAGCGAGTCCGGATTTCGCGTACTGGGCGGCTCGGCCGTAGTCGCGGCTCCAGTACGCCACGTTGGCCTGCACCCAGCGCACATAGGCCCGAAGGTGTTGATCCTCTGCGTAGTCCGCTGCAAACCATGCAGTTCGAGCATGGGTGTCGGCGTCGTAGGCGCGGCCCAGATCGGCGCAGGCGTGTGCCATCAAGGCGCAGACTTGCCCGGCAATGAGGTAGAGGTCCGGTAGGAACCTCGGTCGTTGCCGAGCATCGAGCATGTCGAACACTTCGCGGCGCAGCGACGTAAGAGCGGGGATCAGTTCGAGTGGGGCTTTGAGGAGGTACTCGGCGGCGATGTTTGCCACATCAGCGTGTAGTTGGTCGAGCACATTCTTATCGGCCCCTCCGGCGCCGCGCTTCACCCAGCGCGCGGAGTCATCGGTGGACATGGCGATCTCCTGATTCAATCTGTCGAGCGTGGATGAGACCGGCTCCAAGGAATCCACTGATTCGGGCGGAGACACGAGGGTCTCAAAAGCCAGTTTCCACACCCGGCGCGCGACGCGCTGTGAGGAAGATCGTGCATCGGGCACGTTTCCGGCCATCCAGCGGCGTAGCTGTCGTTCGGACAACGTGGCATCCTCGCGGAGCTCGGTCGCCGTGGTGTTGAAGTATGCGCACCACTCCGGCACGTTTCGCTCGCTCTGGCGGATCAGCTGCTCGAGCACGGTTCTCGGCACCGTGTTGTCCATTGTTCACCTCACGCGTTGCGGGTGAACCAACGCTATCCCCGGCGTAATGCCGCTACCAGCAAGGGAATGAACTAGTCCGGGAAATGTCCGCGAAATGTCCGCGAAAAGTCGCGGTGCCGACATTGTTGAGTCAGGGCCTGAGTCGTGAGGCTGATCACAACACCACGAGCCGTCGGGTTGATTCCGGAAGTTCCCCGGCGGCAACGGAACCGATCTGGGGAGCCCGCAATGCCAAACCATGCGCTACCGAAACGGGCCGCGTTCGTTGGACCGCAGTGCGCGGTGTCATGCGATGTGTCCGCCGACGTGATCGCACGCTACCTCAATGCCCTCGCTGACTGGGGGAACGACCAGCACCGCCCAATTGTCGAGGTGCCGGCCTCCGCCGCACTGGATGTTCGCTCCGCCGATGAAGACGAAGGATAAGCCGATGTGGTCTCACCAGTGGTGGGCGTATCTTGTCCCCGTCGCACCGTCGGTCGCAGCGATCGTCTACAGCGTGCGGGCCAACGTCCGCGACGCACACAATCGTCCGCCCGCGCCGGGTGATTCACTCCCTGGCGCGGGCGGGCAGCCACACCAGGGCACTGGTCGGTACCGCCTGTGTATCGGCGGCGGCCGTAGCAGCCTCCGTTGGGGGCGAGGGAAGTAGATGCCCAAGCCAATCGCCCTGATCTTCATCAACCGGTCCGCGCCGAGTCCCGAGCACGCCCTCGACTTGCAACGCGCGCTCGATGTGGCCGACAAACTCCGGTTGCATGTGCTGCGCTGCTATGTCGCTGGTCCGATGCGACCAAAAGCCTTCCAACACATGATGAACGATGCTCGCAGCCTATCCAGCGTCATCGTCATCACATCGCGAGTGGAGGACGTCCGGCTCGACATCGTCCGCCAGTGCTGCGACGTGGTGGCCGTGGATACCGGGATCGTCTATTCCCGGCAGATGCGGTCCCCTGTCGAGGTTCCTCAGCTGGGAGTGGGGCACGCGTGAGTCCCGCGGCCACGCAGGTGTGGGGCTGGAGACATCGCGATCATCGCGCGTGCCTGCACGAAGAACCACTGCGGGCCTTCAGTGACATCGTGCAGCGGTTCGCCTTCGATCACCGCAATTGCACACCCGGCGACGGCGACACACAAGACGTCTGCGGCATGCTTGCTCAGCTACTGCGCATCCGCGCCGAGGAAGGCTGGGATTGGCCGGTGCCGAGGCCGGTCGTTTCGGAGGCGGGTTCGTGACCCGCTGGAGGTTCGAACATGACGGCTGTACAGGACACGACTGCGTCATAGGTCATGCCGCATCCAGGTTCGAGAGTTCCTTATGGCTGTTCCGCTCGGCTACGCAAGCGTGGGGCCTGAGACATGGCGACTGCACGCCTGGTGATGGCGAAACGCAGGAGTCGTGCAGCGCCCTGGCTCAAGTCCTACGCCTGTGCGAGGAACAGGGATGGGACTGGCCTAATAGGCTCCGACCGGGCCGCAAGCAACAAGAAGCACCCGAATAGACACGGTTCTGGCGCCTGTCTAGGCGGTGCCGGGCCAGCCGCTGCCGGATACTGGACCCCGTCCGGTCGAGCAGCGCGCGGGCAGACGGGGTGCGTTGGCCGCCGTCGGTTTCGTCGTTGGTGACCACGATCAGGTTGCGACCAGTCGGCCGCAATCTACAGGGCGAGGGCATCGTCGAGATCGTGACCGATGTTGGTGTCCAGGATCAAGGGGCTCTCTGTGGTGCACAGTGTCGAGTCATAGATAATCTCCCGGATGGCTGTTGGCCGCGGACTTTTAGGTCATGGAGCATGCGGTGGTGCGCTCCTTGTTACGAGGTCGGGGGATTTCGGTCGGAAAGGTCGTTGGCGCCGGGTTGCCGTCACCACGGTGTGGTGAGCAGGGGAAGTCGGCGGATGCCGCAAGCGAGGTCGTCGGCCAAGTCCTGGTAGGCATCGCCAAACTCATCGACTTGGGCGCGGACGTCATAGAACAACCCGTCCGGTGCGGCGGCCAGCGCGATATAGGTTTGGGCCGTCAGCTGGGCGAGCTGGTCGACGACTTGACCCATCGTGTGGGTGTGGGTTTTCGCGCCCGGGAACGGAATCGGTGTCGCCCACGAGACCCACTCATCGATGTCATGCATCAACCTGGTGCGATGCCAGTTGATGTCCTCGAGCGCGCACCATGGGGTCTGCTCCCAAGTCTGGTGCAGGACGGCAAGTTCACCGGCCGCATCCAGCATCGGATGTTCGGTGATGGTTGGGAATCCTCTGCAGGCGGCGAGCAGCACATCCTTGTCAGGTAGCCCGGTCAATGGC
Organism: Nocardia sp. NBC_00881; assembly: GCF_045207455.1. Lineage (NCBI taxonomy): Bacteria > Bacillati > Actinomycetota > Actinomycetes > Mycobacteriales > Nocardiaceae > Nocardia > Nocardia sp. NBC_00881. The sequence continues at coordinate 2,926,966 of NZ_CP108798.1, read as the reverse complement.
GATCCTCCAGAACAGGTAACCGGCGCGACCGGTGCAGGACTTCGGTGGTGAGGTCGGTGTAACCGTCGGCCAGTTCGGCGACGCGATACCAGGCGGCGTGCACCTGCGGGTCTGTCGGATCGAGCGTCATCAACAGGTAGTAGGCGAGAACCTGGGATTCGGCCAACCGGTCGATCACTGCCCCGATGGTCTCGGTGTGCAGTGTCGCAATCGGGTGTGGCGCCGGCAGCCGCTCCGACACCCAAACATCTACCGACAAAACGAGTTCTCTTCTGCGGCAAAAGCTCTCGTCCTGATACTTCGGTGTGCCGAGAAGCTCTTCGTGCAGCTGTCCGAACTGTCTGGCCAGCGGTGACAGGGGATGGGTCCCAATCGGGCGGCCGCGAATAGACAGCAGCAACTCATCGTCGCTGGGGAACAACAAGCCCCTGTCGGTCACGATCGGCTCCGCCACCAGGGAACGGACGGGCGCGGCGGCCATCGCCTCAGCACTGCCGCGCCGACATGAACGCTCGGTCCTCGAGCGCATCCTTGGCAGCCGCAAGCACAGACACACGCGATGGCACACCGAACACACCTTCGCGCGGAGGCGACGCCCAGTGCCAACCCGTCGGAGAGTCCGACATCGGAAGCCACACCCTGCTGCCGGTATCCAGGACCCGCACACCCTGCTTCGCCAACACGCTGCGAGAACGCTCACCCAGTCCTCGGCCCCGGCTCGGCCCGACCAAGAACACCCACTCTCGGCCAGCTCTCGAGTGCGTAATGATCGGCACTGTCAGGTCCTCACCGACCGCCATCCGCGCCCTCCGCCCCAACTCCGGGGCCATCGCTATCGCCCCCAGATTCGGCGTGGTCACAAACGACGCCCGACCAAACGTCAGCTCGACGGGGAACCCGAGGACGCTGTACCTATACGCCACCTCACGCGGCCCGTGACACATCTCGAACATCACCGACCGCCTTTCGCGTGACGGCTATCCGCGCGTCCGGCCATCAGGACCCGTGGGATCGGCTGCCACGCCTGCTCGGCAAATTCGCGGCGCCCCTGCTTCACACCCGCGCTGAAGCCAGCGATCCGCGACCCAAGCGGCAACGCCTGACGATGCTTCACCGTGTCTCACCTCGCGACATCAGCCAGACACGCGGCAGCCCTCGTCGAGCCCGCTCAGGGGGAGGCGACGGGTAGGGACTCGCAGTCATGCCAGTCAACTCCAGCGCTGTGAGTCCCAGGCGACCTGCGCATTCTCGGATATCGACGATTTCGTCCCGGGCGCATGCGCCTGCCGCCATACCTACAAACTCGAGCGCCGTCAGGCCCAGTGGTACGGCGTATGCCCGAATCGCTGTCAACTCGTCAGCCAGCTGCCGCGCGAAGGCCGCGACCACTTCGGCGGCCTGCATCGCTGCTGTTGCCTGCTCGATCGTCAGCGTCCGGCCCGGCATGAACGACACCACCCAACCGCCGGCGCCCACGCTTCTCGCGTGATGCCCTGTGTGATCACTGGTCATCAGCGACCCGCCAACTACCTGCACCGCCATCAGAACCTGCCTCCGGGCCGGTCGCCTCGAAAGACCGACTCACATTTAGTTTCATATATGGATTTAAACTTAAATACGAGTTTGGCGCTAGACTTCGGAGGAATGCGATGCAGTAGTTTGGGCGAAGTCAGCGGCGGCGTAAGGAAGGGACAGATGCACGACGACGAGCTTCCAGACGCCTCGGCCTTGCGGTTCCTCGTCGGGAGCGCCCTCAAGGCAGCGAGAACCACGGCGAGGGTCACGCAACAAGCCGCGGCGAAGCACATCGGCTTCACGTCGGGCAAGTTGAGCTATATGGAGAGCGGTGAGACCGCTCAAGGGGCCGACCATGTCGCACAGTTGATGCGGCTCTACAAAGCCCCGGCCGAGGACGTCGAATGGGTGGTGTCGCTCGCGGTCCGCGCTGACCACGGCGTCCTATCCACCCGAAACGACGACGTGTGGCCAGACTGGTTCAAGCTGTATGTCGGTCTCGAAAAGCTGGCCAAGCGGTTGTTCGAGTACACCAACAGCTTTCTGCCGGGTCAGTTGCAGACACTCGCCTACGCCACCGCAGTCCTGGAGGATAGTCTCCATATCCCAGCAAGAGACATCGCCCAAACCGCCCGAGCCAGGATCGATCGCCAACGGATCATCGGCACCGACAGGCCTCTCCAGACGAGCGCCGTCGTGGAGGAATCGGTTCTGGACCGGATGATCGGCAGCCCAACGGTGATGATCGAGCAGCTGGAACACCTGCTCGAGCTGATGAGCTTGCCCAACGTCGACCTGCACATCATCCCAACAGCGACTGGCAACCATGAAGGGCTGCCCGGCTCGTTCATCCTGCTGAACTTCACCGAAGCCCGCGGGATCGCCTACGTCGAGTACCACACCGGCGCTCTCTATCTGCAAGAACGCAGCGACGTAGACTTGTACACGCTGACCGCGGAGCGACTCATCGGCAAGGCGCTCTCGACGGATGACACCGCCAACGCAATTCAGAGTCGCATCGCCAAGATCAAGAACATGGAGCGAGAATGATCTCCAATACCCGCCTGGACGAGTGGAAGACCAGTACCTTCAGCGGCAACAATGGTGGCGCGTGCGTCGAGGTCAAAATCGACGGCGACAAGGTCCTCGTTCGCGACACCAAGTTTCGCCGGAACCCCGCCAACACCAGTGAGACCCAGCCCCAGATCGAAATACCTGCTGGCCTGTGGCCTGAAGTCTGCAACCGGGCTGTCAGCATGACCTCCTTCAAGGTGGGCGACGCCCTGACGGTCACAATCCACGCTGATGGCGCAGCAACCTTCAGCGGACCTGACGCCGACCTGAACTACACCCCCGACGAAGTGGACGCCTTCGCCAAAGGTGTCATCGACGGCCAGTTCGATCTCCCCTAATCGAGACTCACGTTTGGCCCGGCATGGAACGGCGCGTCGGTGGAGATCCGACGCCGCCGAGGTACCGACCAACCAGCACTGTCTCGTCGGCGCGCACGCAACGGCACGTGTCGACCACACTCACCACCGACACCTCGACGAAGCATTTCCGCCGACTGGCGCGGGCGGCGGATACGCTTGTTCTCGTTGTCATATTGGGTGATTCGGGGGAGGGGTGGGTTCGCTGACGACCGATCAGTGTGCGGCTGCCGGGTCGGGGCGGCTGCCGATGTTGATGGTGGTGGATGTCCAGAATGGCTTCATCACTCCGTCTTCAGCGCATGTTGTCCCTGTCGTTGCCCGGCTGGTTGATCGGTGGTCGCAGACCGATGCGCCGGTGGTGTTCACGCGCTATTTCAATTACCGCGGTTCCCCGTTCGAGCGACTCGTCGGGTGGAGCGGGCTGATGGACGCCCCGGACACTGACATCGTCGCTGAACTCGAGCACCGCTCTCGTGGCCCACGAACTCATCTGCTCGACAAGACCACCTACACGGCTTTCACTGCCGAGGCTGCGGACCTGATTGCCACCTTGGGCGTTACTGATGTCCACCTGTGTGGAATCGCCACCGACGCTTGCATTTTGAAGACGGCACTCGACCTCTTCGAGGCCGGGCTGACACCCTGGGTGATCACTGATGCCTGTGCCTCTAACGCCAGCCGACACCCGCCGCAGCAGGTTCACGACTCGGCGTTGATGCATATGTCGCGTCTCCTGGGAGCGGGGCAACTCATAGACAGCGTCCAAGCGTTGTCGGTGATCGGCATACTCGCAGCGTGACAATCGAAAGGGCCAGCGATTTCCGCCCACCTGGATGATCGCTGTGGTGGAGTGATAGCCGTGCATCCGAATTGGATCGACAGCGGACCGCAGTATTGCCCGAGGCAGTGAAGACCGCGTTGAACAAGTGTGCCGCCGAGCTCATGGGTGCTTTAATACTGTGCGGGTTCCGGGCCGCAGGAAAGTATACGGCCGCAACCTATGTAGCCGGCCTGGTCGGCGCGACTGTGTTGGACAAAGACGGTTTGGCCCCGGTTTGGAGCAGGCGGTGATGAGGGAACTGACCGGAGACCCCTACGACCGTGACAGCGATACCTATAAAGCCGTGGTCGGACCACATATCTATGACAGCCTCATTCGCACAGGAATGATCGTCGCGGCCGGCACCCGGTTGTGCTCGATGCCCCGTTCCTCGAAGCGGTACGTCAGGCAGCGCACCAACGGATGCCGCTCGCGGAGCACCTGCACACCCGTTCCGGCCTGACCACCGCGGTGCCATTGACCACGGTCTAGCTGAACGCTCCAACCCGCAGATCCGTACCCGGATGATCAGCCGCGGCGCCGAACGCGACGACCCGAAACTCGCCGACTGGGCTGCCTATGAGTCCGGCGTGCTCGATAGCGGAATACGCGAACTCGCACATGCCGTCGTCGACATCGTCATCGACAACTAAGCCGCGATCTCAGGTGACGATGAACCTCCCGGCCATGCGAGCAGCGATGCTGAGCTGTTGGTGGAGGTGTCCCGTCGATATCGGATTCCATGATGGCAAGTCCTCCACGGGTACGCGGCTTCTACGGCCACGCCAGTCGTCGACTCAGCCATCGTCGCGACACTCGCGCCGACTGTGCTTGGTGGTAGCGAAGTTTCGGCGAGCGTGGAGGTGCAGGGAGGCGGCTGTTTCGCTCCCAATAGCCGACCAGCGCACAGACGAACGCATCGATGGCCACCGGATCGACGCTGCGGGTCACGGGATGTCGGGCAAGGATCGGGTCGGGGTCTATCCCGTCGGCGGCGATCGACGGCGCCAACGAGACAAGTTCGATCCAGGCTGCGCCGCGACACGGCCACGCCCAGTCGAGCACGGACACTGTGCCATCGGCCCTCAGCAGCATGTTGTCCGGGCGAAGATCGGTGTGCAGCAGCGTTTCCCCGGCGGCGGGTTGAGGCCAGGTCGATTCCAGCTCGGCCAGCTGGTCCAGATTGCGCAGCGACCAGGCATCGAGATCGGCGGGCGGAGCGTGCTCTGCGTACTGCCGCCAGCAGTTCAGCTTCGGCCCGTAGCTGTCGGCGATCGTGGGCACATCAGGCACAGGGCTGGGAGTCAACGTCTGAGCCAACTGCTCGACAGCGGCGAGGACGGCAGTCAGCTCGGCCGGTTGATCGAGTCGAGGGTGCCGTCCGTCGACGTCCTCGAAGATTGTGATCAGCCATCCCTGGGTGTCGATGGTGCATCGCACCGGCGGTGTCGGGACAGTGGGTGGCAGCCGAGCCGCAGTCTCGGACTCGGTGCGGTACATCCCGGCGAGGGAGTCGTCGCTGTTGATGGCCTTCGCGAAAACCTTTCCGCCGGCCCGCAATTCCAACCGCGCCGCCATTCCGTGGCTGAACCCACCCGACTGGCTCAGCGCTGAGTGGACCCGACTGCCCAGGCGGCGCTCGATCGCGTCGCGCACCGGTTGCGGCAGATCGTTCCATACGATCCGAATCGCGGTTTCCTCTGGCCCGACCACCGCACCATCGTGATACTTCAGTGCCGCGTATCTCCAGTCGTTTTCCAGATACATGGTGACCCGAGGCTACTTCCTGAGCTGAGTTGTCAGGCGCCGTCTCCTGAGCCGGGACCGGGTGGGGTGCCGAGGGTGTTGATGAGGTCTTCGAAGGCTTCGCTCGGGAAGATGCCCAACCCGTCGTCGGTGGGAATGGTGCGTGCAGCCAGATCGAGGGAACCGTTACGCCATAGGTACAGCCACGGGCTAACCGGCCACGGCTCGTCGGCATGGACAATGTCGCCGAGCCGTGCCAGGACCGCAGTCGCGCGCAGCACGTCGAGGTCGGTGATCGGATAGCAGAACATCACACTCTTGGACGGAACGATCACGAGCGCACCGGCCGGCCCGACGACCGGATAGGCGTCCAGCCACCGAATGTGCGCGGTGAGGTACTCAGGCCCGATCAATCTGGTGATCGGCAGCCCCTCTGCCATAGGAACGCCGTCCAATGGCATGGTGTCGAGGTCCACACCACCGTCGGCGCGGACGTTGTCCTCCGCGAGGCAAAACAGTTCGGCTTCGGTGGTCGGCCAATGCTGGATCCAGCTGCGTTGGACGGGTGCGACGGTGTGGACCCGGTCGATGAGCAGGCGTTGGACCAGTCCGGGCGCGATCGCCCGGCACACCAGGTCGCCCTCGTTGCCGCTGTCGGGATACACCCTGGTCCTGATCAGTGCGCGCATCGGCGGGAAGTCGGTGACATCCACGGGCGATTGCCGCTCCACGGCCAGGGTCGCGATGACGGTGCTCACGTGGTCTCTGATCAGCCCGAACCACTCGTCGAGTGGCTCGGGCGCCGCGAGCCGCCGCAGGTGGGTCAGGGAGATGGTGGCTTCGCCGTCAGGCCCGGATACAAGAACGTCGTCAGCACCAGCATCATGGCAGCTGTAGCCGTATTCGTCGGCAGCGGTGAACAGCATCGCCTTGCGCAGCCGATCATCGGCATCGTCGACCCGCATCGGACACCGCCCCCTTCTCGTTGGTCTATTCCGGGTACGTCCGCCACGATCGCTCGGCCCGGCTCACACCCGGACAGATAAGCGCCGTGACACATTTGTGGCCATCGGAGGACGGTCCTCCCGCAGGCGGAGTCCTGGTCCGATCGTCGTCGATGACCAACCTCGCATTCGACAAGGGGCATGCGGAACGCATCGAAATCAGCGCCATCACAACACGATATGCCCGGCCTCCGACACCAACGGCCGGTCAGCAAGTACAGGGCCGGTCAGCGTCACCGCGGCGGTGACCCCGACCTTGCCGGCGGCAGGGTGAAAACTGATCACCGCGTGGCATGGAGCACGAGGGTCAGTATTGAGCCGGAGCCGACAGACCAGACACTCGATGCATTTGGACCGCTCGCCTAGCGAGGCCTATGGCCTGGCAACTTTCCGGGCGATCCGACACGCGGTCCAGGAGCACGGTGGTGGGCCATGGCCGGTCGACAAAGCCGGCGGCACTCACTGGCCACGATGTCGCATCAGTCGAACGAACCTTGCAGCGGATAGTCGCCGCGGGCCTCGGCGACCTCGACCGATAACCACTCAGTCACACATCCAGCATGCCCGCAGGAGCCGATACTCATTCGGGCTGGATCGCTTCCCACGGCACCCACTGGCGCACGACGCCACTGAGACCTTTTTCGGGGGGCGTGCTTTCGGTTGTTCCGGGTTGGCGGCGAAGGATGAGCCCGCAGGTGCCGCAAGAGTAGGCGATCCGGTAGGCGGGCTTGCCGTCGATCGTCAGGTAGCGGCTGGGGCGTTGTGTTCAGTAGACCCCGAGTCGGGGTGTCTTCGTTCCCAGGGGCATGAGTTCACTTCGGTCATGGTCGGAGTCTGCCGTGATGTCGGTTTTGGGCATGGCGGATTACTCGCCGGCTCACCGCCTGATCAGGCGTGAGCGGTGATGGAGTTGCCGCCGGTGGTTCGACTCTCACGCGACGTCCGCGAGGAGCGCGGCCGCCCAGAAGAAGACTTTGGGGTTGCCGAGGCCTGAGTCGTTGAGCCATTGAGCGGCCCGGCGCGCGCTCTGCTCGTCGGGGATCAGTCCCCGCTGTCCCGGCTGGACTCCGGTGGCCCGGTGGACGTCGGCGACGAGGCCTCCCAGACAGGTCCAGGTGTGCCAGCGTCCGCTGTCGAAGCCGACCAGTTCGAAGCCCAGCCGCTGTGCGGTGATGCGCGGGAACCTCTCGTGGTTGGCGAGCCGTTCTGGGAGGCTGCCCGCTGCTGTGTCCCAGCCGCCGTCGGCGAGATCGGACAGTAGGCCGGGAACATCTGCTGTGGCGAATCCGACCGCGAGCACGTGTAAGCCCGGCTTGCCGGCCTGGTCGCGCGCCGCCTCCGCTTCATGAGGGCTGGCGAACCAGTCGTCCCAGCCATTGGGGTCGACTGGCGTCAGGTCGACCACGCAGTCGCTCAGCGACACCAGGCCAGTACTGGGAAGGCTAGCGTCCTGCCAGTCCTGCCGATCGGCGCGCGTGGCTACCCGATAGCCGGCAAGGGCGTAGCCGGGCTCCATCGCGCTATCCCCTTTCGAGATCAGTCTTTAACGGTTTGTCCGGACAGTCGGCCTCGACCCATGTTGCAGAGAGATCGCGGCATACGATACTGATGGACCCGGGGTGGCAGGCAATCTCGTGGGCGCATCCGTCCGGGTGCGGCAGCACCTCGTCCAGGATGACCTCACCGAGTCGGGTCACGCGAGGCATATCTGATGCGATCTGCAGCGTGAAGCTGACCACGCCCGCGTAGCGGATGGCCAGGTCTTCCTCGTGCTTCCAGCAGTTGTGTCGCAATCCGAGCTGCATCCATGCGCCGTCATCGTCCTCACCGGACAAGAGCTGGTCCAGCTTCAGATCATGGACACACCGCGCGCTGCTGAAGTCGTAGTGGCCGGGTTCTGCAGCGTAGGCCGCAGCGCCCTCGGGCAGCGCCGCACAGAGCTCGGGCAGCCGGTCGAGGTACTCCCGCGGGCTGATCACGCCGTCGATCTCGCCGATGGTGGCGGAGAGGTTGACGTACTTCACTGGCCTGCCAATCATCGAGTCTGCGTGCGGGTCTGGCTGGACCCGAGCTGCTCACAGCCGTCGACGAACACCATGGCTTCGAAATACAGGCGGAGCGTCATCTTTCCGCCGAACCAGCCCGGCCGGCGTAGTGCCGAGTTCGACTCTTGGAGCAAAGTAGCTGCGGATACTGCTGATCGTACGGCTTTTTCCTGCATCACTGGTCATGGCTTGTTTTCTGTTCGGCGGCTCGAATAGCAAGGTAGTCGACCCAGTCTCGGCGGGCGTAGGTGACCCAGCACATGGTGGTGTTGACGTGGGAGGGCCAGTTGTCTCGGTCCGGCGCCGCGCAGAACATCAGCGCCACCGTATTCCTGGCGGGGAGCCGCCGCCAACAGCGAAACTGAGAGACAACGCCTGTAGTTGTGGAATTGAGCTGGCATGCTGGGTATCCGAAACACGGACGGCCGAGAGCACATTCATAGGAGCCTGATCTAACGGCTCGATCCTCGTTGTTCGGTCAACTGGGCGTGTGTGGGCCTCTTTTAGGGGTCAGCATCGATAGAGCGCGGTGGGATAGGGGGTGAGGCGAATACTGGGTACGGATTGGGGTCGAGTCGGCGATTAGCACCGGGCGGTCGGTCCGGCGCGCGCCGACCTCGAGCGTCGGGGATGCGTGGTGGTCTCGTGGATGGTGCCTGAGAGTGTGCGGTGCGCGGTGGCTGCCGATGCGATCGGCCTGGTGGAGCAGGCGGGTGTGCGCCGTGATCTGGTGGTGGCGGAAACCGGGTTCACGCTGCAGCGGATGCGGAACGTGACGAGTGCAGAGATTTCCGGGGGTGGTTCGGTAATCGAGCGAATTTATCAATCACCGGTGTTGCCTGCCGTGCTGGCGGAGGTGGTCGGTGAGCCGGTGTTTCGGTGTCCGTACGAGCCGGAGCAGTTCGTGATCACACGGCTCGAAGAGTCTGGTGACACGCATGTTTGGCATTGGGATGATTACAGCGCGCTGGTGTGGGTTGCCGAGTGCCCGGCGCCGGTGTCGAGGTCGGCGAACTTCGCGTACCGCAGGTAGTTGCGGTCGCTTGGTGATGCGTAGTCGGGGCACTCGGAGGCAGGGATCTCCGAGCACACGATGTCGACGCGAGCACCCTGCCGCAGAGCCAGAATTCGTGCAACGTTGCGGCGGTGCCGCCGTCCAGATGTGTGGCTTTCAGGGATCGAGGACGTTGGCGAGCAGTCCCAGCCGGGATGCCTGTAAGGCTTGATGGCGGCGGGCGCGGAACTTCTGCAGGATGCCGAAGTCGCTGTGGTCCATCACTCCAGCCCTCGTGCTCCCCGCGCACGCGGGGATGACCCGAACGGGAACGGCAGGCCGATCGGTTTGACGACGCGCTCCCCGCGCACGCGGAGGATGATCCCGCCTCCGACGTCGGCAATCAGTGGGCGAAGTGGCGCTGCCCACGCAGCGGGAATGATCCGCCCAGACTGCCGCCGATCGGGCGCGACTGGGCTGTAGTTGGGGGTCGTGCGCCGCGGGTTGTCATGTCAGAGGTCAGTTCTCCAGCCTTGGTTGATGCGTTCGAAGTAGGCGTCGTCGGCGGCCTGGATTTCTTCTTCGGTCATCTGTCGTTTGGGTTCGGCTGGTTCAGTCTCGTTCTCGCCGAGCATTTCCCGTAGCGGGCCGCGGAGGGGGAGGTCGGCGGTTCCGATGATTCTTTCGATTCTGGTGGCGGCATCGGCTCGCGCCTTGCGGTGACAGTCGAGCAGCGCGTTGGTCAACTGTGTACTGGACCAACCCATGGCGGTGGGCGCGATCTGCAGGTTGGTGATGTCGCCGCTGGCGTTGACTTCGATCGCGACGCCACGAACCTCGCCGCGTCCGGTTACGGTGGCCGACGATTTCGCGAAAGTATCCCCGCTGCGGCGGATCTGGGCGATCTCCTGCTGGAGTTGCTGTTCCCATTTCTGCAGGTCGGTCATGACCGGCCCAGCTTCTTGAGCACTTGCTCGACAATGTTGGGGATGGGCCGTTTCTCGTCGCTGCGCACCTTCTCTTGACCGGTGTGGATCCGGTAGTGGCGGGCAAGTTTGGGGCCTAGCAGTTTGACTACTTCGGATTCGTCGAAGATGTTCTCCACGAACGACACCGCGATCAGGTCGGACACCGGATTCTGCCCGTCACCCCAGGCGTCTTCCAGGCGCGCGAACAACGGCGCCAAACGTGCTGGCGGGTCCTCGTGGTCGCGTGCGACTCGGGTCACCCAGCGGGCGATGTCGGACATGAGCAATGTCGGCAGTATCTCGTCGTAGTCGTGAACGTGCTCGGCGATGAGTGGCCGGATCTCGGGCTCGAGGTCGGCGAGGCCTCGGATGAATCCGGCCTGTTCGGGTACCAGGCTTCTCGACCAGGCGTCGATCAGCTCCAGGATCTCTTTGTCGGTGCGGTCATTCATGTTTCGCCTCGTCCTCTATCGTCCGGCCAGCGCGTCCATGAGGTTCTGCAGTTCTCGAATCGCGACGGCCCGATCTGCGGGGTCGGTATTGGCCTTGTTCATCAACCATTTCGCGAGTCCTCTTTGTGTCTCCATGGCCTTCTGTAGATGCCATCGACCTTCGGTGGGCTCCAGGGTCTTCAGCTCGTTGCGGACCGCGTCGGCGGTGGTTCCATCCCCGATTCTGTTCGGGTTGTTCGAACCCTTGTAGAGGTCGTCGAGGATGTTCTGCAACTTGGGGTCGTTGACGGTTGGTTTGACCGCCGGTGGCTTGGGTGCCGCTCCGGGGGGTGGGCCTGCGGGGTCTGATCGCCACCACTTGGTCTTGGCCTTGTCCAGCCATTCACCGAGTTTTGTCAGCATCGGTTTGAGCTTGTTGGTGACCGCGGTCCCGATCCGGCTGACGAGGGTGACGACCTTGCTGACGAGCCGGTCGATGATGCGTCCGATGCGGGCGGCGTAGATGCCGATCCTGGCGGCGAGTGCGCCGTGCCCACCGAGTTCGGACAGCCCTCCGGTGAGGGGGATCAGGACAGCCATCCCCGTTTCCCATGCCGCGGTCTCGATGGCCATCTTCTTCAGCTCGTCGAGGATCTCGTGGTGAGCGTCATCGAGGTGCTGGGCGTACTCGCCGCAGGCGTCACCGATCTCCCGGAACGCGGCCTGCAACTCGACGAAGTTGCCCGAGGTCTCACTGCACCTCGCTACGGCGGCAGGGATTTCCGGCGACTGCTGGTTCATCAGCAACCCGACCGCGTTGGGGAACGGCACCGTTGCGGTGTCCAGTGCCGTGGCTGCGGCGTACCAGACGTCTTTCGCGGCTCTCAGCTGTTCTTGATGCCCATTCGGCCAGACCAGACCGGACACCGATCTGATCAGCGACCAGCCGAACGGCTCCGGACCGCCACCCCCACCAGCCGAGGGAGCCACGATCGCCAAGCATGGCTCGATCCTTGGTGCAGGCGCCGGGGGCGGCTGCACCCCGTTCGCGTTGGCTTCGGCGACGGCGTGGTTGTGGGCCCCGGCAGCGATCAGGTCACTGGTGCGCGCGCAGGTGGACACCAGCTTCGACGAGGTTTGTAAAGCCGCGTCCACAGCTTCGTCATAGGATTTCGCCCACTGAGTACCGGCGTTGTCGCTGCCAGCCATCCCGCCGTAGCCGGATAGTGTCCGCACCAATGCGCCGTGCACGTCGGTGGCGTCGTCCCGGATGAACGCCACCCCCTCAGCTGCGGAGCGGTAGTCCTCCTGTCGGCAGACGATGATCGGGAAACTCGGGGTGGGGCTCACGGCCACATTCCTTGGTTTGTCTGGATTGCCCCGGTGTAGTTCGTGTGGGCTCGACGCGCTACCTCACGCAACTCGTCGAGGTTTTCCCGCATCTCGCGGGCACCGGCCATCCACCGGTTGTGCGCTGCGCGTTGCGCTTCGGCTGCCTGACTGGACCAGGACAGATGAAGTTCGGCGACTTTCTGGTCGACTTCCCGTAACCATCCCTCGACCTCGGTACCAAATGTGGCCATGGTGGCGATCGCGTCGTCGAGCTGCTGGAGATCGACCCGGTAGCTGTAGTCGTCGGCCATGACCTACACCTGTTCTCCTGTTCGCGTGATCGAGTCCCGGTTGGCGAAGTCCCGTATCTGATACCGGTTGGCTGCATCGAGCAGGTTCGCCGCAGAGGTGTCCAGCGCGGCAACGATCTCGTCGGCACCCTGTTTCCATTCAACCCAGGACTCGTCATAAGCCGACGCCGCTTTGCCCTGCCACCCGTCAGCGAGGAGTTCCTTACCGATCGTGGTATCCAGCAGCGCCACCTGATCCCTGATGATCTGGGCTTTGTCAGAAATGAACCGCGCGGCCTCACGAAGCTGATCCACTTCGACCTCGAGCTCGTCGGACATACCGCCTCCCCTCGTAGTGTCGGTCCGCAGACACGCTATGAACTATAGGACGCAGCGAAGAACACACCGGCTCCGCGCTGTCCGGGCCACAAAATAGTTCAGTGCGTGGTGTCCGGCGATGCCGGCCACCACTCCTCGACACGCCCCGCTGCGCCCGGAGGTGAGTGCGCAGAATCCAATTCGTACGCCGAATGCCTCAGATTGTCGAACTATTGAATTTTCCCGATGCGGAGATCGTAGAAGCCATGGCGAAGGCAACCCAAGCTGCCGCAGAAATAGACGCGATTATTCGACCCTGCACGCTCATAGCCTGCTCGGAAGATGGGGGCGCTGGAGTGTTTTGTCGAGGACATATTTAAGGTTCGGCTGGCGGCGCACCCCGCCCTATTAATGGGATCGAAGTTCGAGAAGGTAAAATTGCCGGTTGCGATGTTTCTCGCATCGGACTCTGACCGAATAACCGCGATCGCGACTGAATTCACAAGGCAGACTAACGCCGACCTGGGGAAAGGAGTCGGTCGGTTCGAACGGCTCCTTGAGCCTGTCGGCCTAGATGGCCAGGTTGCACGGCGAGTGAAAGACGCAATGTACGAAGGACAGCAGATCCAGCGCGGCCACCGCGGCCCCAGGCGCACGACCGGTTCCAGCCAGCCGGCGCCGGCGGCACGCACCACCTCCGTCAGCGGTGCGGCGGCCTGCGCCAGTTGCTGCGGCCCCAGCGCCAGCAGAGCGGCGACCGCGACCGCCGCGTACACAATCAAGGTGATCGCGAGGGCAGTCGGAATCGCACGCGGGATGGTGCGTTGCGGAGCTCGGACCTCCTCGCCGAGTGTGGCGATACGTGCGTATCCGGCGAAAGCGAAGAACAACAGTCCCGCGCCTGCAACACCCGGCCACGGTGATGTCGGAGCCGAACTCGAGCCGGGCGGTGTCAGTGGCGCCGGAGCCGAGCCCGGCCACCACGACCGCGGCAAGAACCGCCGATTCGACCGCGACAATGCCACGCGTCAGCCACGCCGATTTCTGCACCCCCGCGTAGTTGACCGCAGTGAACGCCACCACCGCCGCGACCGCGATCGCGTGCGCGTACTGCGGCCAGACGTAGAGCCCGACCATGAGCGCCATCGCCGCACACGAGGCGGTCTCGCCGACCACGAACGCCCACCCGGCCAGATAACCGAGGAATTCGCCGAGACGTTCACGCCCGTAGACGTAGGTGCCACCCGAGGCCGGATACCGTGCGGCCAACCGGGCCGAGGCGACCCTGCCGGCAAAGACCTCGACGCAGTGCACCCGATCCGCGACGAGGTCCGCACCCGAATCCAAGCCCTGATTACCGAACTCACCTCCTGACCACACCCACGACTGGTGAGGACTTGCGGGTGCTGGTGGAGGACTGAGGCACCCGGGTAGTGGACATCGCCATGTGTCCGGAGGGGAATCGACCACTACGCTCACACGCTCCACCAGCGAAAACTTCTCCGCTTGAGCGTCAACGGTTTGGGCGGCAGCGAGCCGATAGCATCGGCCGGAAAGCGTGCAGGTCGCACCGCAGACGGTGTCGTCAGACCAACTCGACGGTCGCCGAGGCAGCGCCGAAGGCAGGTGTATCGGAGTAGTGAGCAGTCAACGAGATGGTGGCACGCATCGCGACCGGATCGATGGACCGGACCACTGCTCGAAATGTGACATCCGCAGGGCGATGCGCCTCGAGTACGACCGGTCTGGCGAATTGGACGTAGTAGGCGACGACACGGTCCGCCGTACCCAGCCACTCGCTCAAACAGGCCGCACCGAGTCCCATGGTCAGCATCCCGTGCGCGGCGACGGCGTCCAGGCCCGCGTGCCGGGCGGCGGCATCGTGCCAGTGGATGGGATTGATATCACCGGAGACGCCCGCGTAGTGGACGAGTTCACCTCGGGTGAGTCGCACCGTCCTCGCCGGGAACTCCTGCCCCTGGCGGAGGTCCGGCACGGCGGTGCGCCGGACATTCCCTCCCGACCGGACATCGGCGGCTTCCGGAGATGGCGGAGTCCGGATGGTCTCGGGTCCGGGAAGGTCCAGCATGGCGAGCGCTTCTGCGGTCGGCGAGCTGCCGTGGTCGCGGCCGGCGAGGGTGGTGTGCACGGTTTGTACGACAGCTCCGGTGTCATCGTGGATGGTGGTGGTGAGAGCGATGAGTTCACCACCTGCCGGCGTGGACCGGCGGGAGTCCACCGTGATGTCGTGCGTCAGCCGGTCGCCTGCCGTCACCGGGCGGTTACTGTGGATTTCCTGCTCGACGTGGAGGAGGTGCGCCGGATCGTAGCCGTCGAGCGCCGCGCGCATGAGCTTCCGATGCGCCGGAAAGGTGACCGCGGAGGGGAAGGTGATCGGCGCGAGCAGCCCGGGGTGCCCGAGGTCGCGGGCCACGGTGTCCGCCCAGTGGGCCGGATGGAAATCCTGGACGGCGCGGGCGAAGTCGCGGATTTTCTCGCGACCGACTTCGTAGTGGTCTGTGGCGGTGTATCGGCGGCCGACGGTCGGGTGAATGCGCATAGCGAGCAATCCTCGGGTCAGTGCGGTGTCCGGGCGGCGAAGATCCGCTGGCCGTGCGCGGCAAGCGGCTGCTCCGGCCCGGGCAGTACGAGCCAGGGCGCGAGATCGGCGGCGACGAGTTCGGCCCGCCATTGCGATTCGGTCAAGAAGATGCGGTCGGAGCCCGCGCGCACGTCGTCGACGCCGGGGCGTACTCCCCCGGTTCGGGGGGACATCAGGAAGTGCATCGAGGTGAGCAGTTGGGGGTGTTCCCGGCAGGACTCGATCACCAGTAGGTGTCCGCCGGGGCGGAGCAACTGGCGCAGTCGGCGTAGGGCCGCTCGGCAGTGGTGGGCGTTGTGCAGCACATTGGCGGCCAGCACGATATCGAAGGATCGGGGCGGTGGGAGTTCGGCGTTGAGGTCCAGTAGAGCGAACCGCAGCCCTGGGTGATGTGCGAAACGGGTACGGGCGGCGTCGAGGAAGAACGACGACACATCGGTGAAGTGGTATTCCACCGGGCGGCCGTCGAGTTGCGGGAGGAGATCCGCGGTGGTGCCGCCGACCCCGGCACCGATTTCGAGGATCCGTACCGGGTGACGATCACCGGCGAGTTCGTCCACCGCTCGTGTGACGACCCCGGCGGCCGCGGCGTTGAGGTACTGGTTCACCGGGTTGTCCCGGTACGCCGCCTCGGCGGTGAGGAGGTCGCCGTCGGGGAACAACAGTTCCTGCGCCAGCAGCCGGTCCTGCAGCAGCTCGAGCGCATGCCGGTTGGCGTCGGCGAAGAACCGCGTGAGCTGTGCGGGGAAGCCGAGATCGGCGCAGGCCCGCTCGAGATCCGGTCGCTGAGGTGTGGGTACCGCCCGCAGCGAGGCGAATCCCCTGTTCTCCTCGTGTTCCAGCCATCCGTGCGTGCTGAGCAGGGCGAGCCAGCGCCGCAGCAACCAACGGTGCCGCGGCGCAACCTCCAACATGGCGACCAGGTCTTCCTCGGTACGTGGCTCCGGCCCGGACAGCGCGGGGCGCAGTACTGCTGCCATGGCCCGTAGACCGAACAGATCGAGGTCCGCGCGGGCGGCGAGGCACTGGCGGGCATCGAAATACGCGACCGACTCGGCGGCCTGCCGGGCGATCGCCGGTGTCTCGTCGCCGGTCACGGTGCCTCGTTCAGCGGTGGGATGTTGTGATTGCAGCGGAACGTGTTTTCGGGATCGTAGCGGGTCTTCACCCGCCGCAAGCGGGGATAGGACGCGGGGTGGTAGGCGCGGCGCACACGCTCGGGTGTGGCGCTGTCGTCGAGGATTCCGATATAGGGACCGCCTGCGGAGCAGGCTTGCAGCGCGTCCACCACCTCGGCGATCCAGTCGCGGGAAGCGGTGAGGTCGGTCCCGGCGGGACCACCGGAGAACATGACCGCGTGGTAGGCGGCGTCGTGGTAGCCGAACGCGGTCGCGTCCACCGGCATACGCTGCAGGGCGCCGCCGAGTCGATGGACCGAGACCAGTGAGTACGGAGTCGGCATCCGCGCCGCGAGATCGACGAGCGCGTCGGCGGCATCATCGTCGAATGCGCGGAGCCACTCGGTGCCGGTCGCGGTGCCGTGTCCTTCGTGGAACGCTTGTTCGGTGTTGCGTTGCAGCTCTGGATAGGTCACTGGGCGGATGAGGTCGAGTTCCGGCTCGCCCAATCGGCGCAGCGCTGTCAGTTCCGTTCGCGCTCGGTCGGGGGCGCCGAAGTGGGCGACGGTGACCGCGGCCATGGGCGGTCCTTCCGGGGCGGTGGGTGGCCAGTGCAGCAGAGTGGCGCGCAGCGCCATTTCGTCGGACGCCTCGGCGCTCAGCTCCTGGAATGTTCGGAAGACGCCGGGTCCCCGGTCGAGCCGGAACAGCAGTGTGCCCGCGTGCACCTGTCGGATCGGATAGAGCTCGAGCTCGAGCGCGACCACGATGCCGAAGTTGCCGCCGCCACCGCGAAGCGCCCACAGCAGGTCCGGATGGTGGTCGCCGCTCGTGTGCACGAGGCGCCCGTCGGCCAGCACGACCTGCGCGGAGCGGACACTGTCGCAGGTGAAACCGGCGACACGCTGGAGCCAGCCGCTGCCACCGCAGAGCGTGGAGCCGACCACGCCGACCGTGGACACGTCCGCTCCGGTCACGGCCAGTCCGTGACGATGGCAGACACGGTCGAATTCGGCCCACGTGACACCTGCCCCGACGACGGCTCGCCGGGTGGACGGGTCGATGGTGACGGTTTTCAGGCCCGAAAGGTCCAGCAGCAGGGAGCCGTCGGCTGCGGGATGCTGCGCGACTTCGTGTCCGCCGCCACGTACCGAGACGGGTAACCCGTGGTGCTGGGCAGTGGTGACGGCTGCCCGGACGTCCGGTACCCGGGTGCAGCGGACGACCGCTGCCGGTCGTTGGTCGATCGCCGAGTTCCATCGCTGCCGGGCGCGGTCGTAGCCGGGATCGCCCGGTGTCAGGACGGCGCCTCGGCAGGCGGAGCGGAGTTCGGTGAGATAGCTCGAAGGTGTGGTGGTGGTCATGCGGCGGAGGACTCCTGGACGACAGCAATGGGCGGGAGCGACGGCGCGGTGGTGAGCAATTCGAGGTAGTCGGTGAGCACTTCCGGCATCCTGCGTCGCAGATATCGCGCGAACGGGTCGTTGCAGAACGCGTTCGGCGGATCGTCGGGCCAGGCGGTCGGGTCCGGCTGGTGTTCGGGGCGGCCGGCCGCGAGCAGCCGGCCGTCGGCGGAGTCCAGGAGTAGCGCGTAGTCGGTTGGGAGCACCGCCGCGACCCGGGCCGGTTCGACCGCTTCTGCGGATTCGTAGTCGAGCAGCGCGTTCGGAATACCGGTGACCAGGGTCGTTTCCCGTCGTACCGAATCGGCGAGCGCGCGGAGCCGCCCGGCGGTGTCGCGGGCGGGCAGGTCATGCCACAGGATCGTCCGGGCCGGCGCCGACGAGGGTGCATCGACGGTCAACACCACGTCGTACCGATACCGGGTGAGTTCGGTATCGGCTCGCATAGGCTTGGCGTAATAGGCGGCCCGCACCGATCGCGGGTGCCGGCGGGCGAGGTCGGCGAAGATCCGGGGATCACAGAGCAATTCCTCATCGGCATCCACGCGCGCCGCGGCGCACCGGTCGATCTCCTCGGCGGCGCGACCGGGGCCGAGGGCCCGCTCCAGCCATCGGGCGAAATCATAGGCGGTGGCGAGGTTGCGGATATCGCCGATGACGACGGTACCTCCGGGCGCCACCAGGTCGAGCGCGTCGTCCAGCACTGCGGTGAGATAGCGCTCGTCGGGGAAACATTGGGTGACGCTGTTGAGGAGTACGCAGTCGGGTCGGCCGTGCGGAGCCAGCTGCCCCACTGCGGCTGTCACGCGGTCGTCGGTGAGGTGGTGCGCGGCTGCCTGCACTACCGAGACGCTCGGTAGCTGCCGCGCGCGTAACCGCTGCACGACCGGTCCGGCCGGGTCGAGTCCCACATAGCTTCGGGTGAACGTGTGCAGGCGGTGTACCAGGAGTCCACTCCCGCAGCCGATTTCGAGAACGAAACGCGGGTTCCCGCGACGCACGAGTCCGACGGCGTGCTCGATCCATTCGAGCATGTGTTCACGGGAGAACGGCGCACCGGTATCGGAGGCCCGCCAACCCGAGAGATCGAGGTCGTCGCCGTGCCGCAGCTCGTCGGACGAGTACACGAATTCATAGACATGTCGCCAGTGCTCGAGGTACTCGGTGACAAGGGCCCCGGGAGCCGGTCGCACGGCCATTGCGTCCGCGGTCGGGCGGACCATCAGAGCGCCGTGCTTCCGGTCCCACTGCGCCGAACCCACCCAGGGGTGTCGAGTGAGCACGGAGATCAGCTGTTCGGTCACGAGGTCCGCGCCTCGGACACTGCTGCCAGCTCGGACGCGGCGAACATCCGGTAGACGCGTTCGGGATCGTTGGCCGCATGCGCGCGTCCGGCGTGCACATCACGCCAGAAACGCTGGACTGTGCTGTCGGGTCGCAGCGCGCGACCACCGGAGTTCTCGAACAGCCGGTCGATCGCGGCCACGGCACGTTCGGTGCCGCGAACCTGATCGCGGCGTAGCCGTAGCCGCTCACGTGGTCCGATCGGACGCTCCGCCGAGGCCAGGCGGTGTAGGTCGTCGATATTGTGTGTCAGTTGCCGCCAGGCCGCATCGATCTCGGTGGCGGCGAAAGCGATCCGTTCCAAGGTGGCGGGGTCGTCCCGGAAGGCGTCACCGGTGAAGCCGGTATCCTTGCGCGCATCACCGGGCAGGGCCGCGCGGACGCGGTCGTGTTGCTGTTCGAGATGGGCCCGGTAACCGCCGCGAGCCATGCCCACGACGGCCGCGGTGATAGCGCTGGTGTGCAGACAGCCGAACGGGATCCGGTACAGCGGGCCGCCGTTGAACTGCTGTCCGGGTGTGCGGCACGCGGTGACCGCGTCGGAGCCGAGCATCCGGTGGGTGGGCACGAAAATATCGTCGACGACGATATCGTTGCTTCCGGTGCCACGCAGTCCGATGGCCTGCCACACATCGGTGATGGTGTAGTCGTCGGCGGGCACGAGGAAGGTACCCGAGTCCACCGGTTCCCCGTCGACGATCACCCGGGCGCCCAGCAGTGCCCATCGGGCGTGGTCACACCCGGAGGCGAACCCCCAGCTGCCGCGGAGCCGGTAGCCGCCCTCGACGGGAACGGCGGTGCCGGTCATGGCGTACGAGGAGCAGATCGGTGTATCGGGGCCGGCGCTCCAGACGTCGTCCTGGGCACGGACGTCGAAGAGCGCCAGATTCCACTGGGAGACACCGAGAACCGCGGCCACCCATCCGGTGGAACCGCAGGCCGAGGCCAGGTCGGTGACCGCGGTGTAGAAGTGGGCCGGGTGCGCTTGGTACCCACCTTGTCGTTCGGGCCGGAGCAGGCCGAAGAACCCGGTGGCGGTCAGCTCGGTGAGGGTTTCGGCCGGGATCCGCCGGGCCTCTTCGGTGTCGCGTGCGCGTTTGCTCAAGGTCGGCAGCAGGTCACCGACCGCGGCGAGTACCACTGTGGTGGCGTCATCGGTCATTGCGTTGTCCTCTGTAGCTCGAGTGGTCCGGAGCGGCTGCGGCTCCGGGGTACGGGGGTCCTGTGCAGGTATCAGCGGGTGAACCGCAGCAGACCGGTCGCCTCATCGAGGTCGACCCGACGAAGTCCGGCTGTGCGTGCTTCGGCGGTCAGCCGATCGGCGTCCGCCGGCCAGACGTGGTGTTCGGTGTGGACCTCCTGCATCAGTTCTTCACCTCGGTAGGCGCGGTAGGTCATCCGCCAGATCAGTGACTCCGCGTCCACCGGATCGGCTCGGCTCCAGCCCTCGTAACGCAGGTCACCGGCCCGGGCGGTGGTGTAGCGCCGTTCCGGTGAGGCGTCGACCCCGCCGGGGCGCTGCACCTCGACCACCGCGTCACCGCCGGCGGCGAGCGCACCGGCGATCGCGGCCCATACCCGCGGACGGGTGGCGGTATCGAAATGCCCGATCACTCCGAGTGCCACCACCGCCGCGCACTGCTGCGGCAGCGGGGTCTCGAGGAACCCGCTCGGTAGCACGGTGATCCGTTCGCGCAGGTCTCTGCGGGCAGCCAATCGCGACAGCAGCACCGCCCGCATCGCGGCCGCCGGTTCGACCGCCACGATCCGGGCGTCGGGCAGGGCCTCGGCGACGAGCACAGTGGACAGTCCGGTGCCCGCCCCGATATCGGTCACGGGGCCGGCGATCGTGTCCACCTCGGACAGCAGTCGGGTAAGCACCGGTTCTACCGCGGCCACATAAGGGGTGGCCATGAGGTCGTAGAACTCCGCGGCCGCGGCATAGTCGTCGGTCACGGTGTCTCCGAGTCGTCGAGGCCGGACAGCATTTCCGAGATCAAGTGGGCGACCGTGGCGACGGCCGGTGGCCGCAGCAGCGCGTAGTGGTGCGCCGCGACCGGCCGGTTGTCGATGGCGACGCGGGTGTATGCGGCCCACCCGAGGTCCGACAGGTCACCGCAGTCGTCGACGCCCATCCCGACGCCGGAGTTGTGCGGGGCCCGAACATCGGCCTGCACGAGCAACAGTTCGAGTCCGACACCGTCCAGGTCCCCGGTGTGATGACTGCCGAGTGCCCGCAGATGCCGGCGGAAGATGTCTTCCTTGAGCCGCTGGTCGGCCGGATTCGCGCGATCGACGAGCCCGGCGGCCGCGAGTCTTCTCCGGATTTCGGCGCGTTGCTGTTCGTCGGGGCTGCGATCGAACTCGGAATCGACGATATCCATGCCGATCTCCAGATCCAGGTATGCGGCGAGCGATCCGAGGTAACGCGTCCAGAATCGGGCACCGTCGACGTGGTGGATCCGGTCGGCGATGTTCGAGTCGATCAGGACGAGCGCCTCGACCGTCGCGCCAGTGGCCCGCAAGCGCCGAGCTACCTCGTGGGCGAGGATTCCGCCCATCGACCAGCCGCCTATGCGGTAGGGGCCGGCCGGCTGCTCGGCACGTATCACCGCTTCGTAGACCTGCGCCATTTCAGCGATGGTTTCCGGTCTCGGTGCTCCGGCGAGCTCCGGGTCCTGGATTCCGATCACCGGTCCGCGGGTATCGAGCGTCCGTACCAGGTCGAGATAGCAGAGGACATCGCCGCCGGTGGGGTGGATCAGGAACAACGGCCGGCCGGTACCGTCGCGCAGCGGCACCAGACAGTCACGCGGAACCGGCGGTTGCGGTGCCTCGTGGCGTGCCACGGAAGCTACGGCGGCCAAGGTCGGATCGGCCAGGAACTCGCGCGGCGTCACCACCAGGCCCAGTTCGTCACGCAGCCGGTTGAGCATGCGGATGGCGTTTACGGAGTCTCCTCCGACGGTGAAGAAGTCGGTGCCGCGGTCGATTTCGCCGGCGACATCGACAATCCGCTGCCAGAGTTCGGCGATGGCCTGTTCGGTGCCGGTCGCGGGCGCACCACCGACCGGAGCCACAACAGGGTCGTCACCTCGCCGAGCTGGTTGTTCGATCTGAGGCACGTCTACTGGTGCCATCCAGGTGTCCGGCCGTTCGACGAGCGCGGTCACGCTGTCGCACACGTCCTCGAACAGTGTGTCGAGCACGCCCGGTGGGAACAGTTCCGCGACGGCGTCCAGATTCACCGCCACCGAATCGTCCCAGTCCCATTGGAAGACCTGCATATCCAGGGCGACCTGCGGTGTGCGCACGCGCTGGTAGAACTGGCGGACCTCGACCGTGTCCGGGGTGCCACCCGGTGGGTGCAGCCCGAGGGTGCTGTGGAAGACGACCGGTGCCTGCGGGGCGGTATCGCGTCGGCGTCGGGCGAGTTCCCGTAGTACCTCGACACCGGCGACCTGCCCATGGTCGAGCATCGTGGCGGTGGCTTCCTGCACATGCCGGGCAGCGTCGAGGAACGTCGGCCGCTCGGGCAGGGCGATATCGAGCAGCACGGTACCCGCGTAGGGACCGATGGCGTGATCGAGATCGCGGGGCAGGTGCAGCCGGTTGAGGTACAGCACATTCAGCAGGAACCGGCGGTGCCCGGCGAGCCGGGCCAGGGCCAGGGTCCAGCAGGTGGCGAAGGCGGCCGTCGGTGTGATGTTGTATTCGGCGCAGTGTGTGCGCAGGACCGCCATCTGCTCACCGGTCACCCGGAATTCCCGGCGTTCCAGTGCCTCCGGACTCACCTGGTCGAACGGCACCGCGAAGGGCAGGGCAGGAGCCGGGGGCAGATCGTCGATCCGTTCCCACCACCACTCGCGCTGTGCCTGCCACTCGGGCTCGTCGCGCTGGCGCGCGATGGTCTCGACATAGTCGCCGAAGTGGGCGGTCAGTGGTGGAAGTACCGTGTTCGGATCGTCGAGATAGGTGAACAGCTCGGTGAACATCAACTGCACCGACCACCCGTCGGCCACGAGCAGACTGCACACGATATGCAGGCTCAGCTCGTCACCGGGTAGCCGGACGGCGGTCACGGCGAACGGCCACGGATCCATCCGCGGACCGCTACGCTGCAGGGCGGCCCGGATACGGGCCAGTTGCCGATCGATCTCGCCGGTGCTCGCATCACGCATATCGAGATGCGTGATGGGCAGCGCGGACAGTCGCGGATCATCGTCCGGCAGTACCTGCTGGGTACCGTCGGGAAGCAGGATCGCCCGGAGCATGGGCTGGCGCTCCACCTGCCGACGCACCGCCGTGTCCAAGAGGGTGGGATCGATACCCGAGAGCCGGAAATCGACATAGTTGTGTGCCGAGTCGTAGCTGAGGGCGTACCCGTGCTGCTGGCCCACCCAATACGCCTGCTGCAAGGGAGTCAGCGGGAACGGCGCGCTCGGATCTTCTTGACGGGCCAGTTCGACGGCGGCAGCCGTGATACCGGCGCGGCGTTCGTCGATCAGTACCGCGAGTTCGGCGAAGGACAGATCACCCACGAGATCCGCCACCGGGACCGCGACACCGAGCCTGGCGCGGACCATGGTGGCCATCCGGACCGCCAGCACCGAGTCACCGCCCAGGCTCACGAAAGTGGAGTCGGGGCGCACCGCTCCGGATTCCAGGCCGAGCACCTGATTCCAGATGTCACCGACGACCTCGGTGACCTCTTCGTCCTGGCCCGTTCGGGCGGCCCCGGCGTCGGCGGCGGTCCACGCCTGCGGATCCGCGACGAGTCGGCGCAACCACTCCACGTAGGAGGCGAACGCGGTATCGGCCGCCACGGGCTCGAGCACGGTTTCGAGCACATCCCACTGCAATTGCAGGCCGTCGGCGTGCACGAACGCCTGGTGGTCGAGCCACACCTGCGGAGTTTGGCTCACTCCGTGCACGATCCGGCCGGCCCACTCCAGATCAGGTGCACCGCCGACCAGTTCGACCACGTCGAGGGCGCTGGTGAACACGACCGGCAGCAGCCGTCGCTGCCCGGTGCGGGTGGACAGTTCGGCCAGCACATCCAGGGCCGAGTATTCGCGGTGATCGATATCGTCGAACAGCTGCCGCTGGGTGCGCGCAGCGCGTTCGGTGAACGACCCCGCACCGGCGCGGTCCACCTCGTGGGCCAGCAGGGTGGTGAAGTCGCCGACCGCGGAGTCGATACCGGGCAGGGCCACCGGCCGGTCTATCAGTGTCAGGGCCAGGGTGAACCGGTCGTCCCCGGCCCAGGCGGCGAGCACATCCGCGTAAGCGGTGAGCAGCACGGCGGACGGAGTCACACCGTTTTCGGCGGCCAGGCTGCGCAGCCGCTGCCATTGCGCGGGAGCGAGCCGGGCCTCCCGGCGGCCGAACCAGGGCTGGGTCTGGGTGCGCGTACGCGTCGGCAGGTTCGGCGGGCCGGGCAACTCGGCCATCCGTTCCTGCCAGTACGCGGCCGCCCGGCGCCGGTCGGCCGAATCGGCGCGGGCCTCGGTATGTGCCACGTAGTCGGTGAACCGGGTCGGCAGCGGCGGCAGCAGCACCGAGGCCGGGTCGGTGTAGTACATCCGTAGGTCGCGATCGAGGACGAGGAAGCTACCCGCATCGCAGATCAGCGCGTCGATGCCGATGAACAACCGGGTGGTGGTGGAGTCCAGGACTGCGGCCCGCACATCGAACAGAGGCCAGCGGTCGGGCCGGTGCACCCGGTGCGACAGCCGACGCCGCAACTCGGCGAGCGTGTCGTCCCGTGCTTCCTGAGCCGAGGTGGTGAGGTCGTGCCGGCGGATCCGGAAATCGGGCACTTCGGGCAGAATCCGATTCCTGCCGTCCTCGGTGACCACGGCGCGCAACATCTCGTGCCGCTGGATCACCCGGTTCCACGCCTGCTCGTAGCGGCCCAGGTCGAGATCCGTGCAGTCGTATTCGAGATAGATATGGCATGACACGTCGCTCAGGCCGAATGCGCCCGACCGCCCCACCCAGTACGCGTGCTGTACCCGGGTGAGCGGGAACGTCGGGTCCTCGGCAATCGGGATAGCGAGGGCCTCGGGCACCGGAATATCGACGCTTGTCGCCGCGGGCACCGGTGATCCGGTTCCGGCTGCCGTAGCGGGTCGACGGTCCCGTAACAACGTGGCGAAGTCCGCCACGGTCGAGTGCGAAAGCAATTCACGCATCCGGATATCGGTGTGTTCGCGCTCGTTGAGAATGTCCAGCATGCGGGTGGCGAGCATCGAGGTGCCGCCGAGCGCGAAGAAATCGGCCTCGGGGGTAGCCACCGTCTCACCGAGCGTCTCCGCCCACAGCGCGGCGACGGCATCCTCCTCCGGCATCGCGAAATCCGCGCGGGCGACGAGCTCTTTCACGTCGCCGTGATCCGCGGCCGCCGTGGCGCCGTTCGTTACCGGCAGCGCGGGGATGGTCGGCCGTGGGGTGTGCTCGTGCCCGGCGGTGTCCGAAGCTCGGGCGCCCACCGTCGCGAGGTCGGGCCGGATGTCCGGTGCGGAGGCGGTCACGATCTCTGTCGGCGGCGCGGCAGTGGTGTCGGCGAGGTCGCCACGGCCGGCAGGTGCCACCTCGGTGGCAGTGGGCGGGTCGATCCAGATACGGCGGCGCTGGAAGGGATAGCCCGGCAGGCGAACGCGCCGGCGCCGGCGGTGTAGCGCCGCCACATCGACATCCGCTCCGTCACACCACAGCTGTCCGATCGCCGAGAGCATGACGGCGCGGTCCGATCCGGTTCCCTCCCCGGCATCCGGCAGCGTGGTCAGCGTCCTGGCCAGCCGGGGAAGTTCGTTGCGCCGTGTGAGCGCGGCGAGTGCGCTGCCGGGTCCTACCTGGACGACGCTGGTAGAGGCCGCGGTCGTGGCGGCCCGCAGGGCGGAGGCGAACAGGACCGGCTCCCGCAGATGCCGGGTGAAGTGTGCGCTGTCGAGCGTATGGGCCCGCTGACCGGTCACCGTGCTGTAGAGCGGCAGCGTGGCCGGTGCGAACGCGACGGACGCAGCTGCCGCCCGCAGCGGTTCGACCGCGGCGGCCACCGCCGGTGAATGCAGCGCCGCGTCGACGCGCAACCTGCTGCACTGGATCGCGGCACGCCCCAGCGCCGTGGCGAACGCGTCGATCATCGCGACGGGACCGGAGACAACGCACGCGGTCGGCCCGTTCACCGCGGCCAGCGCGAGTTCCGGATAGCGGGTCAGCGCGGTACGCAGATCCTCCTCGGCGAGCGCGACAGCCAGCATCGCACCGGGTACCGCCGCGGCCAACGCCAGCGACCGCACCGCCACCAGGTGGGCGGCGTCGGCCGGATCGAGGACACCCGCGACCACCGCGGCCGCGTATTCGCCCAGGCTGTGGCCTACCACAGCGTCCGGTTCGATCCCGTGACCGCGCAAGGTCGCCGCGGTCGCCAGAGATACGGCGAACAAAGCGGGCTGACCGTAGCGGATATCGTCGGCATCGCGCCGGTCAGCACGGCCGGTGACGATCTCGCGGATGTCGTAGTCCAGCACCGGCCGCACGGCTTCGGCGCACCGATCGATCCACTCGGCGAAGACCGGCTCGTCACGGTAGAGACCGGCACCCATTCCCGGGTACTGCGCGCCCGCGCCGGGGAAAGCGAAGACGATATCGGGCCGGCCGTCCGGTACCTGGCCGACGGCAGCCGGGTGGGGGCCGGCGGGTATGTCCGTCAGTAGGGCGGCTCCCCGCCAACCGGAATCCGGATGTCGGCCGCTCGAGGCCGTGTAGGCGTAGTCGGCTCGCTCCGCCGCCGCGACGGTGACAGCGTGGTCGAGCTGGGCGCGACAAGCGTCTTCCCCGGCGGCCGAGACGAGCAGCAGCTGGGCGCGCGTGTCGTCCTGGCCTTGTCCGTCCTGGCCGGGACCGTGTTCGAGGACGATATGGCAGTTGACGCCACCGATGCCGAACGAACTGACTCCGGCGATCCTGGTGCCGTCGCGTTCCGGCCAGTCCCGGGTCTGCTCGACAGGCTCGAGAAGCCCGCGGAGGCGTTCCAGCTCCGGATGAGCCGGACGCGCGTGCAATGTCGCCGGGAGTCGTCGGTGCCACAGCGCCAGCACCGTTTTGATCAGGGATGCGATACCGGCCGCACTGTTGGTATGGCCGATATTGCTCTTCACCGACCCCAAGGCGATCGGTTCCGCCGCTGTCCGCTCACCGAAAACGGCTGCCAGCGCGGATAATTCGATCTGATCGCCCAGCGCGGTCGCCGTCCCATGCGCCTCGATGAGATCGACGGCATCGATTCCGATATCGGCGACCGCCAGCGCCTCGGCGACAGCTCGCGCCTGACCCGCGGCCGAGGGTGCGGTGAAACCCGCCTTACCGCCGCCGTCGTGGTTCACCGCGCTGCCCCGGATCACCGCATAGATGGGGTCGCCGTCGGCGAGGGCATCCGCTAGGCGGCGCAGCACCACCATGCCGACGCCCTGGCTGTGCACCATCCCGGTGCCGTCCGCCCCGAACGCCCGGGTGTGCCCATCCGCGGAGAAGATCGCCTCGGGCACGTGCAGATAACCACGCCCCTGCGGAACGATCAGCGAGGCGCCCCCGGCCAGCGCGATATCGCACTCTTCCCCCAGCAGCGCCTGCGCGGCCACGTGCACCGCCACCAACGAGGTCGCGCAGGTGGCCTGCACGGCTACTGCCGGGCCGGTCAGCCCGAGACGGTAGGCGATCTGCTGCGGAAAGTAGTCGGTGAGGTTACCCGTCTCCGCCTGGAGGCGACCCAGCGGGTCCCGCTCGGCGCCGGTCCGATACGCGACGAGGTTGTGTTCGAGGTAGTCGCTACGGGAGGCCCCGGTGAAGACACCGACCGCGCCAGGTCCCGCGCCACCGCGGTAACCGGCGTCGCCCAGTGCGTCCCACGCGCATTCCAGCAGTAGACGCAATTGCGGATCCATCAGCGCGGCATCGTGGCCGACGACGCCGAAGTGCTCCGGGTCGAAGTGGTCCTGGCCGTCGATGACCGCCCCGACCGGGACATAGTTACGGTGCTCGCGCAGGTCGTCGGGCACTCCCCGAGCGACGAGCTCGGCATCGTCGAACCTGGTCAAACCCTCCCGTCCCGAAGCGATCAGGTCCCAATACGCGGCGAGGTCCGGTGCATCCGGGAATCGGCAGGCCATCCCGACCACGGCGATGGCATTGTCGTCGTTCACGATTCGATCTCCAGTTCCGAGTCCACGATCAACCGGCCCCGTGTCATGGCCAGTACCGGGCAGGACGCTTCGACGAGCCGATGCAGCTCGCGATAACGGGTAGGGTCGGGCCCGGCCAGCCTGGCGCGGACCCGGATACGTTCGGGCTGTGCCGGGTCGGTGAGCCCGAACACGCCACCGAGGTCCACATCGGCCTCGACATCCACCGCGAGCGCGGTGATCTCGATGCCCAGGCGCGCCGCGTGGAACCGATAGGTCACGGCCTGGCAGGCGCCGAGTGCGGCCAACGCCAACCCGATCGGGTCGGGTCCGGCGTCGGTACCTCCGGCCGGGACGGGTTCGTCGACCACGAACGTGTGCCGGCCGACGCGTACCCGCATTTCGGTAGGGGTGCCCGGCCGGTGTTCGGTCCGGGCGCTGAACCGTTGTCTGCGGTCGGCCGCGCGTGCTGTGGCGGCGCGCAGCCGGTGCACGGTGTCAGTGAACGACATCGGCGAGCCTCGCATTCGATCGGTGTGCGCGCCGGCGGCGTCCGCGGGCCGCGGCGCCGGTGAGATCGATGGTCACGGTCTCGCGCGCTGGGATATCCGGCGCGGTGTGTTCGACGATCCAGTCCACCAATCGCCGGATCGTGCCGAGCCGGAAGATGTCCGGCACCGTCAGCGGCGGGGTGAGTGTCCGCAGCTTGCGGTGAGCACGGACCAGCGTGAGAGAGGTGGCGCCCAGATCATGGAACGGCGTGGTCGTCGCTGGCTCGGGACCGAGCAGCTCGGTGAAGACCTGGGTGACCGTGGATTCGATCCGGACACGGTCGGCCGAAACCGGGGTCGTCGGAGGGCGCAGAACGAGCTCGGCGGTGTCCCCCACCTGTGCCTCGGCGATCACCCCGTGCGCCGTGGCTGCCGTGTGCAGCCGGCGTACCCAGTCGCCGGCGACAGTGGCGGTAGCCCCGTCGACCGCTTCCAGGCGCAAGGTGACAGTCAGCCCCAGTGCTTCCGCTTCGCGCGCCGCATACAACAGCCAGTGGTCGCCGGTTGGGTTCGTCGAATCGGCGGCGATGCCGGGAGTGTCCGCGAAACCTCTGGAGCCGGCGTTCCGGGTGACCGCAGTGTCGACGGGAAATCCCGAGCGCACCGCCCCCTGCACTTCCGCTGCGATGCGCGGGGGCATCGGCCCACCGTCGGGGGTCGTCTCCCGTGTATCCGGACGGGACCGGTCCGGTGATTCGGGCTCTTGTTCTACGCCGGACCGCCGGAAGGGATTCGGTAGCCGGGAGTGATCCACTTTTCCGTTCGAGGTCAAGGGCAGTGCCTCGACCGTCACCCAGCGGGACGGCACCATATAACGCGGTAGCAGACGTGCGGTGTGCTCGGCGAGTTCCGTTGTATCGAAGGGAGTTTCACCGGCGACCAGGTAGGCGACCAATTGCGGCCGGTCGTCTGCCCCCGGCACCGCGGCGGCCACCGATCGGCGCACTGCCGGATGCCGGGCGAGCGCGGCCTCGATTTCGCCGAGTTCGATGCGGTGGCCGCGCACTTTCACCTGCCGGTCGACGCGGCCGAGGAACTCGATGGTTCCGTCCGGCCGCCACTTGCCGAGGTCACCGGTGCGATACAGCCGCCGGTCCAGCCGCGGGTGGTGGATGAACCGCTGGGCGGTCTGCTCGTCGTCACCGACGTACCCGCGGGCCAGCCCCGCACCGCCGATGTGCAATTCGCCGGGGACACCTACGGGGCAGGGGTGCCCTTCTTCGTCGAGGATCAGGAAGAACTGCTCACGCAACGCCCTGCCGTACGGCACACTCGTCCATTCGGACCGCACCTCCTGCACCGGGTGACAGATGGACCAGATGGCGGCCTCGGTCGCACCGCCGAGGCTGATCACTCGCACGTGATCGCCGATCACCGCGCGGAGCCGCTCGGGCAACGACAGCGGTATCCAGTCACCGGACAGCAGGAGCACCCGCAGCGAGCTCAGCCGCGCCGCAGCAGCGGGATCGGCCTCGGCGTACTCGACGAGCATCTCGGCGAGCGCCGGTGCGGTATTCCACACCGTCACGCGATGGGCGCCCACCAGCTCGCACCAGTGGCCGGGGTCGCGCAGCCGGTCGGCGTCCGGAAGCACCAGCGCCCCTCCGGCCCCGAGCACACCGAACAGGTCGTACACCGATAGGTCGAAGCTGAGCGCCGACAGTGCCAGGACCCGGTCGTCCGGGCCGATACCGAAGCGGTCGTTGATATCGTCGATCGTGGTCCGTGCCGCACGATGCTCGATCGCGACACCCTTCGGCTCCCCCGTGGATCCGGAGGTGAAGATGACATAGGCCAGATCACTGTCCGCGACGGCTATGGGTTCGGCGACGGTGACCGCCGCGGGCAGGTCGTCGATCGGATGGACCCTGACGCCCTCGGGAAGCTCCACGACGCCGGAGACCAGGGCGTGCGCGATTCCGGCCCGGCGACAGACCGAGGCGATCCGCGTGGCGGGCCAGTCCGGTTCGACCGGCACGAACACTGCTCCCGCCCACAATGTCCCGTACACGGCGGCAATCTGTTCTGCGGACTTCGCCGCGACGACGGCCACTCGATCGTGCGGACGTATACCGGCTGCGAGGAGCCTGCCCGCTACCGCGCGCGCCCGGGCAGCCAGCTCACCGTGGGTGAGCGATCCCGCGGTGGTCACCACCGCGGTGGCATCCGGCCGCAGTGCGGTCCGGTGGTGCTGCGGTTGTACGAGCAGCCCTGTCCCGAGACCGTCCGGCAGTGCTCGCACCCCTTCGAAGTGGGGGTTCCAGCCGAGGTCGACTGTGTCCCAAGCGTCCTCGTCCTCGGCCAGTCGCCGCAGCAGGCGTTCGTGGGCGGAGAGCATCCGCGTGACGAAATCCGGTGGGAATGCCTCGGTGACGGCATCCCAGGCCAGTCGCAGCCCGCCCGCTTCGTCCCAGACGATGTGATCGAGGGTGACCTGCGGTGTCTGCGATACCCCGAACGTCTCGTCACCCAACCAGCCCGCGGCCGGGCCGTCGGGTCTACCGAGCCCGACACCGCTGGTGAATACGACGGGGTAGCGCGGGGTGAGGTCGGCGGCCTGCTCGCGCTGCACCTCGACGCCGCTGTACGAGCGATGCTCCAGGTCGGCCCAGAAGCGTGAATTGACTCGCCGGGCGAACTCGGCGAAGCCCTGCCACTCTCCGGGGGTCACCTCGGGGATCTCGACCAGCGCGGTGGTGCTGAAATCTCCGACGACTCCCTCGGCCTCCACACTGTCGGGGCGATCGAAGAGCGTGGTGTTCAGGCAGAACGCTTCGTCGGCTCCCCACCGCGCCAACGTGACCCCGAAGGCCGCGAGCAGCACCGCTGTGGGGCTGAGACCGCGCTTTTTCGCGGCCGTGCCGAGCGCTGACCAGTGCTCCGGCGCCAATCGCGCCTCGTGCCGGCGGAAGCGAGCGCGGTGGATGGTCTCCGGGGCCACGGCATAGGGCAGTCGTGGTCCCGGCGGCAACGCCGGCAGACGTTCCTGCCAGTACAGGCGATCGCGCCGGCGACGCGATTCGTCGGTGGTGCGACGATCACGCAGAATTCGCAGGAACGACGTCGAAGGGCGTGGGAGGACGAGCTCGGGGTCGGCCACCAGCTCACCCCACTCCCACATGAGCTGGTTCCAACTCGCCATATCGAGCACGATGATGTCGAAGCCGATGAACAGCCGCAGCGCACCGGACGGCAGGATCGTCGCGTGGATGTCGTAGAGGGGCCATACCGCGCAATCGCGGACCTGATGGGACTTCTCATCCCGTAACAGGGCCAGCGCCGCGGCGGCGTCGTCGGCGGAGCCGCGCAGATCGCCGACCCCGATCCGGTACCGCTGTCCCGGTGGCAGTACCCGCTGACGACCGTCGTCGGTGACGACAGCGCGCAACATATCGTGCCGGGCCACCACGTGGTTCCATGCCGCTTCCAGCGCGGCGATCTCGGCGTGCGGGTCCGAGGTGACGAAACGGGCGGGATCGCGGTCGTATTCGAAGTAATAGAAGGTGGCGACCCCGCCGAGCGGCATACCCGCTTCCCGGCCCACCCAGTACGAGGCCTGGATGGCGGTCAATTCCTCCTCCGTCACCGACTCGGTTGCCGGCGCTGACACCGCGAGGCCGATCTCGGGCTGCACGGTCCCCGCGCCGTCGCGGCGCTTGTCGACCTCCGCGGCCAGCGACCCGACGGTGGCTCCCACGAACGACTCCAGTGGTACCCGGATTCCCGTCCGCTCGGCCAGACGCAGGTGCAGACGCGCCGCGAGGAAAGAGTCCAACCCGTATTCCTGCAACGGAAGGTGGCCTGTGATGCCGTTCGCATCCATCCCCAGAACTGTCGCGGCACATCGCCGCACTTCATCTTCTGTTGTCGGCATCTCCAGCCCTTGCTCGGCGAACTCAACGCGCTTACGCTAAACGACAATGACAACGATTTTCAACAATGGGAATGCGCTCGACTGCTACCGGACCCTGGGCAGATCGGGGTTGCGGGTCTCGCCGCTGGCACTGGGCACGATGGCCTTCGGCACCGACTGGGGCTGGGGAGCCGACAAGCTCGAAGCGCGGCGCATCTTCGACACCTACCTCACCCAGGGCGGCAATTTCCTGGACACAGCAGGCAACTACACCAACGGCACCGCCGAGGAATGGCTGGGCGAATTCGCCGCCGCCGATCGCGAGTCGCTCGTCCTGGCCACCAAGTACACCCTGCTGCGGCGCCCGACCGACCCGAACTCCGGCGGCAACCACCGCAAGAACATGATCGCCTCCGTCGAAGCCGCGCTACGCCGGCTCCGCACCGATTACCTCGACCTGCTCTACCTGCACATGTGGGACGACCTCACCCCACCGGAGGAGATCCTGCGGGCCATGGACGATCTGGTGCGCGCGGGAAAGGTCCTGTACATGGGCATCTCGAACACGCCCGCCTGGCAGATCGCACGGATGCAGACGATCGCCGATCTGCGCGGATGGACACCGCTCATCGCGGTGCAACTCGAATACAACCTGACCGAACGCACCACCGAACACGACATGCTCCCGATGGCGCGCGAGCTGGGTCTCGGCGTGGTCCCCTGGTCGCCACTGGCCGGAGGCGTACTCACCGGCAAGTACACCGAGGCCGACCTACCCGCGGAATCCCGTCGACCGATGCTGGGACATACCCGCCGAGATCTGATCGACGCCAACGGCGGTCTCACCGAACGGACACTGTCCATCGCGGCGACCGTAGTTCAGGTCGCCCGGCAACTCGGCCGGTCACCGGCGCAGGTGGCCCTCGCCTGGCTGTTGCATCGGCCCGGGGTCACCGCGCCAGTCCTCGGCGCCCGGACGCGCGCGCAGCTCGACGACAGCCTCGGCGCATTGAACTTGATCTTGGAAGACCACCATCTCGTCCGTCTCGACGATGCGTCCGTCGCCGCGCCGGGATATCCGCACAACGTACTCGCCCGCCCGATGGCCCGCCGGAGCATCTTCGGCGATATGCCGGTTCGGCCCGGCCCCCTCGGCTGAACTCCCTCCCACCCCGATCACGACAGGAAACCACGTTGGCATTATTCGATCTGTTCACCGACCGCCTGCTGCGCAGACCTCGAGGCCCGCTGGCCCGGCTGATGTGGCGCGATATGAAGTCCCATCACGAAATCTTCCACGACACGCTCGCGGAATTGCACCTCTCCGCCGACGACCACCTCCTCGAGGTGGGTTGCGGCGGGGGCACCTTCGCCGCGCGCGCACTCGAAAGCGGCTGCCGGATGACCGCGGTGGACCACAGCGCCGATATGGTCGCGCTCACCCGATCGCGCAACGACGCAGCCATCCGAGAGGATCGGCTCGAAGTCCTCGAGGGCACAGCCGAGGCGATACCGTTGCCGGACCAGCACTCCAGCTGCGTGACCGCGATGAACATCCTCTTCTTCGTCGATACACCGAAGACGCTGTCCGAACTGCATCGCGTTCTCCGGCCGAACGGCCGCGTGGTCCTGCACACGGTCGCACCTGATCCTCCGCGATCACTTATGCCGCCACCTGTCGCCCGGCGCGCGCATTTCCACTCCGACTCCGAACTCCGCACAATGCTGGAAGCCGCCGGATTGAGCACGCCGCGGGTTCGGCGGGTGGACAACATCTTCCAGATCGTTACGGCCACCCGACCGGACTGATCCGAAGGGCCGGGCGCGCCCATCGTGCCCGGCCCGGCGAAACCCACGAACGACGGAAATCACGGATGCAGAACCTGGCAGAGCCGGCAACATACCCCGGCCGGCCCCTCCGACCGCGACGCTGGTCCCCCCAACAACAAGCCGTGCTGGCCGCTCTGCGAGACGACTACCGATGTCTGAGCGCACAGCAGGTGTACCTCGTGATCCGCCGCGCCGGCACCGTGGATATCGGGCTGGCCACCGTATACCGAGTGCTGCACCAATTGGCCACCGACCACCTTGTCGCAACCCTGTACGACGAGGACAACACCGTCCTGTACCGGCTCGCCGACAGCGAGAATCCGCGATATTACCTACTGTGCCGGCGGTGCCGGCGGTCACGATCTTTCATCGACACACGACTCGAAGAGGACCTCGCAGGTCTCGCCCGCCGGAACGGCTACACCCAGGTGCATCACCGAGTCGCGCTGTACGGCCTGTGCCCGGGTTGTACAAGTAGTCCCCCGGCCGACGCACGGCCGACCAGTGAATTACCGAAAGATCTTTAAGTTCAGTGAAATCGGATGAAGCTCCAGGTGACGCGGTCGTGGATACCGTCTTCGGAGTATTGGCCGCCGCGGTAACGCCACCGGCGTTGCAGAACGCCGAGCAGGCAGGTGATCGCGGGCAGGTCGAGGAAGATGACGGTGTCGGCTGCTTGTATCCGGATCGGCAGCGTGCTGGCGTAGTTGCCTTCGATCAGCCATCGCGGCGCGGCGACCAACTGGCGTTGGTGGTCGGCGAATTCCCGCTGCGGCAGAGGCTTCCAGCTGGGGTCGTAGAAGATGGCGTCGAGGTTGGTGAGGGCGAGATCGAGCACCGTCGCGAGTTGCCGGGCAGGTAGGTCTTACCGGAGCCACCGCAGCCGACGATGGCGATCCTGTCCATGCCCGGCGACCCTAGCCGCGCGGCCTACCACCGAACTTGCTGTATTCGGGGTTGTTGCGATCGAAGGGTCCTGCGCCTCATAGTCCGAGGTTATCGTCTGGCTGGCGATTGAAGGGCTCGGCTTCCGGGTGGGTGACCACTTGGTCGGTGTTGTCGGCCTGTTCGGTGTGCTGTCGGAGTTGTTGCTCGTGCGAGAGCTGGGCGGGGCTGAGGGCGTGGCGCCGGTGCTGTTCGGCGCGGTGCTGCTCCAGCTGTCGATTGATGTCGGCGATCCGGGTCCGGGCTTCCTCGTCGGCCTCGGCCCGCGCGTGGGTGCCGCGTCTATGCGCGTCGGGCGTGTATTCGGGGTCGGTGTCCAGCAGTTGGTCCCAGCCGTCGGTTGTTCCGGCAAGCAGGATGGCGTCGCGGTTGGCTTTGCGGGCGGTGGCTCGTGCGGTGCTGTGATCCCGGCTGCGGCGGGTTTGTTCGGCGATGAGGGCGTCGATGCGGGTTTGGAGTTGGCGGCGTTGGCCGCGGCGGTAGCCGGGTGTGGTGTCGAGGGCGGTGCGGGCCTGACCGAGTTCGGTCGCGACTGCGTGGACGGCTTTCGCGGCGGCGTGGAGTTGTTGTTCGGCGGTGCGGGCGTCGCGGATCGCCTGTTGCGCGGCTTTGTGGTGGCGAATGAGATTGTCGGTGTCGGGTTCGCTGTCTGGGGTGTGTTGGGGTGGGTTGAATAGGAAGTTGTCGGTGTCGGCGAGTGTGAGGCGCTGGTGCAGTTCCTCGATGTGTTCGTCGAGTTGGGTGTCGGTGAGCACGAACAGCAGATTGTCCGCTGCTGTATCAGTGAGGGTCGAGTCGTGGGAGTGTGATTCCTGCGCGGTGTCGGGCAGCGGGTGGTCGCGGATCCAGGCTTCGATCGCTGCCCGGTGCGCCGAGTTGCCGGTGGCGCGCCAGTCGCGGCGAAGCATCGCGCGGGCAGCGGAAGCGGGTCTGGTAGCGGCGATGTGGTCGCAGCGGGCGGTGATGTGGTCGACGGGATCATGGTCGGGGATGGCGGGTTCGTGGCTGTCGCGGCAATCGCCGCATAGCCCGTCATCGGCACGGCGCGGTGGCATGGGGGTGGTGTCGGTGCGGGAGCGTTCGAGGCCGCAGGCCACGCAGCCGAGCCCGCGGGTTTCGGGGAGGGCAGCGAGGTCGTAGTCGAGCGGGCGGTAGGTCGTGCGGGCCTCGGGCAGCACCGGGCGGTAGTAGTGATGCATGACGCCGTCGGGAATCACGTCATCGTAGGGCTGGTCGTCGACGTCAGCGCGGGTGTCGTGGTAGCCCTGCTCGGCTCGGCGGGCCTGGATCTGCGCGTCGGTTAGCGGGTCGCGGCGTGCGGCCGGGTCGGTGTGTTCATGGTGGTCGCGGGCGGCTTCGTGGCGCCGGTCGCGCCGGTAGACCGGTTCGGCGCGAGCGGTATCGGGTTGGTAGACGTGCGGGTCGACGGTCGGTATGCACGCCTGGATAAGTGCTCGGTGCTGCGGAAAGCGTTCACCGGCCCACCGCAAGCGTGCGCGGGCGACCGGGAAACTGTAGCGGTAGAGCGTTGCCGCGATATCGGCGAGGATCGTGCGCTGGTCGTCGGTGGCGATATCGATGAGGTCGCCGAACGCCTCGACCGCAGCGGTGATCTGGCCGGTGTGGAACAGCTGCGCCACCTCACCGATACCCTCGGGGAGGTCGTCGGCAAGTTCGTCGGTGTGGGCGTGTTCACGCTCGCATTCTGGGGTCTGTGCCGGTTCAGGGACCACGTGTGGGCTGCGGTGATCTTCGGGACCGGATTCCGGTGTCGGACCGGCTGTGGTGGGTTCCGGTGGGGTGGCGGAGTGTGGTTCGGCGCCGGTAGGGCCGTCATGGCGCGGGGTGGGGTGCAGAAGGGCGTCGATGCGCCAGGCCAGGGCGCTGGCGAGTTGGTCGGAGCGCAGGCCGGTTGCTCCGTCGGGTTGGGCGCCGGCGAGGAGTTCGTGGGCGGTGGCCAACAGTTGTTGCGGTGTCCAGTCGGTGCCGGTGGCGCGGTCGATCGCGGCAACAACGCGCGGCCAGGCCGGGTCGGCGGTGACACGGTCGGCAGCGTCATCACCCAGCACGGCGCGCAGGTCGGTGATCCAGCCCGGGCGCAGGTTCCGGTGGCCGAGGCCGGTATCGAGGGCAGACGGTTCCAGTTCCAGGCGCGACCACAGCGCGGCGGCAGGCATCTCATCGGGTAGCGGCCGGTGTGCGGCGGCGGCGAGGAGGGTTGCGATGTCGATTCCGGCGCGGGAGGCGACCTCGATCTTGTCGGCGAGGACCGGCCAATACGGGTCGGTCACGACTCGGGCGTCCAGGCGGGCAAGAGTATCAGCCCATTTGTTGACCGGCAGACGCGTATCGCCGAGCGCGTCGGCGACCCGCGCGTCGAGCCGCTGCTGGTGGCCGCGTTCGAGCGCGCTGTAGCGGGGCGGACCGGTGGGCCGCATATCGCGGTCGTCGACGTGCAGCGCGGCGCGCCAGATCGCAAGCTCGCCGAGTAGCCCAGGATCGGAACCGACAAGAGGGAGGGCCCAGTGCGGCGCCGTCACCGGAGTCCACCACTGAACGTCGCGGCGGATCTGGGATCCGAGGTCGGCGACGATGCGAGCGCGCGCGGCAAGTTGGGTGGAATCGAGATCCTCGCGCAGCCCGCGAGGTATGCCTTGTGTCCACAGCAGCGGTCCGGTGCCGGAGGAGTGGGCACCAGAAGGGTCCAAACGCCAATCCAATACCGCGGCAACGTCATCGGCGCTGTCGAGTTCCCGCGAACTGGCGGCGGTGTGCAGGGCGGCGATGGGGTCGCGACCGGACAGTGCGATGGTCGCCAAATGTTGACGTAGCACGGAGTAGGCGGGGCTGTCGGTGAGGTTCGGTCGTAGCGCTTCCGCGGCGGCGTCGAGACGATCCAGGCCGTCGGGGCCGAGGGCGTGTTCGGCGGCGACGCCGATCGCGTCGAGGTAGATATCGAGTGCGCGACCGATCCGAGTGCGCGGGTCGAGTGCGTCGCGCAGCTGGGTGTGCGCGGATCTTTGTGCGCCGTCGCGGCCAAGGATGCGCACCAGCACTTCGACCGCGGTGCGCGGAAACACCGCCGGTTCGCTCCAAAAGGAGCCTTCGCTGCCATCGAGCGCGGTAGGGATGTAGGCATGGTTGGCGTGTACGCCGCGGGTCATCGCGACGTAAAGCTGTTGACGCGACTCGGATCCGGTGAGCGCGACATGGCAGGTATCGGCGGTGATTCCCTGCGCGGAATCGATCGTCGTCGCGTACCCGAGGCGCACATGCGTTGCCACATATTCGGCGGGAAGACGCACACACTCGCCCTGTTTTCCGCCGGAACGTAGGTGCGTGGCGGTGAGACTGCCGTCGTCGTGGACGGCAGTAATGGTCCAGGTGTAGCCGTTGCGTACCCAATCACGTGCGCCGAGACGCAGTCGCGGGTTGTTGCGGCAGGTGCGGATCGTGTCACCGACCGAGGCCGCGAGACCGTCGGCGAGCACGCGTTCCGCGCCCACTTCGCCACTGTCGCGGGCGATGCGGTCGGCGCGGGCGCGGGCGTTGAGCGCGGTCACCACCTCATGGGTCGGGGCCAGCATGATGCTGTCGCGGCCGGCGAGATGGTCGGTAACCCAGGCAGTGTAGGCGTCATCATGGGTCGCGTCCTGGTGTCCTGCGTGCACACGTGAGTTGTCCAGATACCAACCGAGAGCGGCGGGATCGCCTTCGCGTAACTGCAAACTCGCGGTCGCCTCGGCGGTGGAGGCGAACCGTACGACGTGGGTGAGGGTCAGGGTGTGTTCGGGTGCGGTGGCGTTCATGTCGGCGTCCGCGCCGCCGGCTTCGATCGCGGGCAGCTGGTGATCGTCACCGGTGCAGCGGACCGTCGCCCCGCGATCGGCCAGAAACTGCAGCAGCCGAAGGCGCTTGAGGTTGCCGAGCTTGACATGCTCATCCACGATCACCAACGTGTCGGAGTCGATCTGCAGCACCCACTCCGGCAACGACGGCGGGACCTCGCGCTCCAAAGCAGGATTGTCAGGGCGCGGTGTGTGACGCGCGACGACGTCGAGGAGCTTGTCGGCAGTCTCCACCCGGGCGCCGATCGACTCACCCAGCACCGCGGCGGCCGATGCGGTAGGTGCCAGGCCGAGTACCTGCCCGCCGCTGGCGTGCCAGGCATCGGTGAGCACGGCCATCGCGGTCGTCTTCCCCGAACCGGCCGGGGCGTTGGCGGTATGCACCCGCAGCCCCGACGTCGCGAAGCCTTTGATGACGCTGACCTGCCCGGCATTCAGCGGCCGATCCGGAAATGCAGTGTTGTAGTTGCGGACCGCCGCCGTCACCAGGTCGGGTGAGAGTTGCCGGGCACCGGACTGCACCGACAGCTCGATCAGCGCCTGTTCCACCGACAATGTGCGCGCCGAGGTGTACAGCGCAGAGCCGGACGACGTGTACACGCTGGAGCCGTCGCGACGACGCAACAGCTCGGGCACGGTGTGCAATTCGGGCTCGTCAGCGATATCGGGGTCGCCGCGTTCGATCGACTGCGCCGAGGAGAGTGCTTCGGTCAGGACGGCGTCGGTGGCCTGTTCCCAGTCTTGGCCTCGGATGCGGCCGCGCACCTGCCGCTCGATTTCGGCGCGCACATTGTTGCGCCGCCACGTCGACCGATGCTCCGACACCACTTCCAGCACCTGCCCAGCCGTCCGCGCAATCCACTCCGCGGACACCGCAACACGGGGCGCACGCACCGGATTCAAGGCCGCCACGACCATCCGCGACAACGCCTCCAAGCCGCCGAGCAACGCCACCGCCTCGGCCCGCCATGTGTGGCGTTGTTCGGCCAGCGACCGCAGTTGGTGTTTGGCCGGGCGGGTTTCCAGGGTGGCGCGCTGTGCCAACTCGTACAT
This sequence comes from Nocardia sp. NBC_00881, assembly GCF_045207455.1. NCBI lineage: Bacteria > Bacillati > Actinomycetota > Actinomycetes > Mycobacteriales > Nocardiaceae > Nocardia > Nocardia sp. NBC_00881. The sequence continues at coordinate 2,886,338 of NZ_CP108798.1, read as the reverse complement.
CTCCCCTGGGACCGGTTCGCGCCCGAACCGATGTTGGAAGTCCGTGGCGAGCTCACCCAAGCGCACCTTGATCGCCGCTTCGCGCCGCGACCATGCTTCGTTCAACCGCGCCGGTACGCCGACGATTTCACGGATCGGGCGCTTGGCCGGATCCTCCGTCTGGCGTTCGGCGAACTCGACGCCGACGAGATCTTCGAGGTGGTGTTCCAAACGCGTGTTGTAGATCTCCGACACGGTGACCACGGCCTGGTAGATCGCGGCGCCATCCAGCGTGCGCCACTGGCCATCAAGGGTGCGCACGCGATTGGCGATCAGCACATGGGTGTGCAGGTCCGGGTCCCCGGCGCGGGAGTCACGGTGGGTGAACCACGCCGCTACTACGCCTTCCACATCGACCTGGCGCACACCGTTGCGACCCAATCGGGTGAAGATCGCGTGCTGTTCGAGCCACGACAGTGCGTCCCATACCGCACGCTGGTGCGCGGTCTCGATCTTGCTCGCGACCGGCCGCGGCGCAAGAGCCCACAGCGCCGACACCGACTTCACGGGTGAGAAGGTGATGTCGAAACCCGCGACCGCGGTGATGTTCGGGCGCGAGTTCTGTGCCACCCACCCCGACAATTCCCGATCATCCAGGGGCGCACGATCGTACTGTTCGGTGAACATTCCCGTCGCGACACGGGTGCGAATCCGTGCCCGTTCCGCATCGGGAATGGCGTCGTGCGGGTCTGCCCCGTGCGCAATATTGTGTTGCTCGAACGCTTCCGCACACCGTTTACGGAACTCGGAAACGTCGTCATAAATACGGAATTGGTTGCCTAAACGGGTCGCTTGATCGGCTGCGCGTGCAGCATCTTTGTGTTTGGCACCGAGGTGGATCTGTTCGTCGTAAACTTCGGCTTCGATCAGGTCGGCGTTGGGGTGACGACCTAGCCCGAACAGGGATTTCATCTGTTCTTCGGTGACTTCGTCACCTGCGGTGATGCCGAGCGCGGGCAAGCCGGTGCCATGCCAGCGCCCGGGTGCTTCGCCGTGGGCGGAGTAGTAGTCGGCCAGGCTGGAACGACCACGGGAGCTGGCGTCCTGCGCGGCCACATTACGCAGGTAATACTGATATCCATTGCCTGCCACGACTTTATGAATGGTCGCGGTCACATATCCATCAAGCGCCCGTTTGATGATCGATTCCAGGGCGGTGATCTCCCTATTTATATATAAATGTCGCAAATGCCCTGGTCGTTACCGAAACGTGTTGGTGTGGCAGTGATCTTGTGACCTGGACTACTCGGTCGGTTGTGGCCGGTTATGGATGTCGCGTCCTGGTTGGGTGTGGGGGAAGAACCTGACTGGAGCGGGAGGGAGGCGGAGTTCGTCGCGAATGGCTGCGATGAACCGTTCGAACGCTTGACGTGCGGGAACTCTGGCCTGCTTCCATTCGTCGATGACGAGTTGCCGTTCCTGCGCGCGGTAGAAGAGGTCAGTTACTGCCTGGTCCAGTTGGGTTGCCACGGCCACGACTTCTGCTGACCCGTGCAGCCAGACCGAGGTGAAGGCGCTGTCCCATCCCTTGAAGTCGTCGAGCCTGATCCGTTCGACCCGGTCAGCGTAGGAATCGGCGGTGGGATCTGCTGTCGCGAGTACTCGGAGAACTTCGTTGAGTGCCTGGAACTGCTCGGCGAAGCTTTGATAGCTGGCCGTCTTCTGATCGCGGCGCCACCGCGCAGACTCTGTTCGGCTGTCCCATAACCGGCCGACGGCGATGCCCAGGATGGCTGTCACTGCGGCCACTACAGCTGTGCTCATGTTTGCTACCCCCTGCGCCGCAACACGATTCGTGATGCGCTTCACGACTAGCGTATCCGGGTGTGGGCGTTGAATCTGGCCGCTCCGCGAAGAGTTCACCGCAGATGTACACGGTAACCAGTTGCTTTGGAGGTACTCCCTGGACTGTGCCTGTCAGGGTTTGGTCATCTGCCTATCCCCGAATCAAGCCGGTCCACTGGCCCTGGAACGCCGCCGCCGGCTGATCGAGATGCCGCACACCTTCGGCCAGAACCAACCCAGCAGACCCAGGGATCTTTGCGAAGGATCCGCTCCAGATCGTCAACGGAAAGGTGACATCGTCGCCTCGCGGAGCGACTGTCATCGACAGCGGCGATGCGGGACATGTCAGCGACCCAACCCAAGGTCAGCACAAGCGTCTCGCGGCAACCGTTCGACAGTCCACCTGGGCTACCGCAAAGTTGTCACATTTCCGGCGATAGTCCGGAAAGTTACCCTCGATGCAAGAGGTGTGCTTGAGAAAAGAGATAGAGAGGAGAAGGTGAGGTGTGGAGAAGTGTAGTAGGTAGGAGTGGGGGCGAGGTGTGTGGGTGGATGTGGATAAGTGCGGATAGATGGTGTGGGAGGGGAATGGTGTCCTGTGGATGTGGCAGTGCGGTTGGTGGTACGGGACCGGTGGTGGGGATCCCGTACCACGTCGTCGGCGCAGCGGAGGTTCAGGCGGGCGCGGTGATGCGCGTCCATCCGACGGAGTGGCAGGCGTAGTAGCGGTCATCGATGGCGACGACGTCGCCGACCGACAGCGACCGCAACCATTTGTCGGCCCACGCGTCGGCGTGGGCCGAGTCGGCGGGGTGCTCGGGGTGCTCGTTGAACGCGGCGAAGGCGCGCTCGAGGATCACCGCGTCGGCCGGTGCACGTCCGGCGGGGACGGTGTACTCGTAGGCGAGGAGGAGTGGCGCGGCGGGGGTGTAGCCGTCGAGCATGGAGTGCGGGGCGCGGTTGAGGAACACCCGCACGGTGATGGCATGTCGGTGTCGTGTGAGTGTGCGGCGCAACGCTCGGGTGAGGCGGCGCAGGCCGGTCGGGGGTCGGTGCATCACGTGGGCTCCTGAGGTTGGGGTGGTGGACCGGTCCGCCGTGGGCGCGAGGCAGCCACGGCGAACCGGCGATCAGGGGGTGACGCGAGATGTGGGGTCAGGCCGCCTGCGACTGACGGGGGCGGGCGGGGGTGAGGCCGAGGTCGATCCGACAGGTGAGGCAGTAGTTGTCGGCGTGGACGACGGTGTAGGTGGTGCAGCCATCGCAGCGGCCGTGGCGCTGATCGGCTCTCAACTTCGCCCGCCTCTTCGGCGCGGCGGCGCGGTGCCGCGGTGCCGCGTCAGCGGCGGCGACCTCGGCGGCGCGCTGGAGCGGCTTGGCCGGGTTGGGGGTGAGGTCGGGATGGGTGGCGAGGAAGCGCGTGATGTGGCGGCAGATCGGATGCGGTGCCGCCCGGTGCCAGACTTCGGCGATCTGGGCGTGTGCGGTCGCGGGGTAGGTGGCGGCGAGGAATTCACAGCGCGAGACCACGAAGTCCTCGACGGTGAACCTCTCGGGCAGCGGCGCGATCCCCGGCCGTCGGTCGGCGCGGCAGTAGTCGCAGAGCCCGTCGTCGGAGACCAGCCGTCCGTCGCGGGCGTGGATGGGTCGCTGGTCGGTCATGGCGCGTTCGATGAAGCAGGACACGCACCGCCATCCCATGACCGGGACCATCGCGGCGTCGTCGTAGTCGAGGCCGTTGCCCTGGTTCGGGATCTCGGGTCGCGCGTCGTCGTGCACCCGCAGTCCGGTGCGGGCCGCGGCGAACGCTGCGGCCTCGGCCTCGGTGATCCGACTGCGCCGCCGCGGCGCACCTGCGGGACGGCGTCGGCGGGCGTGTCGAGCGCGCAGCGCGGTGTCGTCGTGGGTGTCGAGGTAGTCGCGGGCGCGTTCGGCCAGCGCCTGCGCGCCGTCGCCGGCGTGCCCGGCATCACGATGGCGCTGGGCGTCCCAGGTGGCACGGTGCTCGTCGTCGTACTGGTCGGCGACGTAGTTGAGGTAGGCGCGGGCCCACAGCTCGGTGGCTTCAGCGTAATCCCGGGTGAGGCGGCCACGAGGCTGCCGCTGCTCCGGGTCGACCGGGGTGGCGTCGCCATGCAGCGGTGGTTCGGGTTGGGCGTGCGGGTCGGGGATGGTCGAACCGTCGGTGAACAGGGCACTGGTCACATAGCCGGTGACGAGGGCGTCGGTGGCCAGTGCGTAGGCGAGCACGTGGCTGCGGTGATCCCCGGGTATGGACGTCGGGCGTGCCTTGGCGCGCGCGGCGATCTGGTCGGGGGTGTTGCGGGCTTCGTCGGTGGCCCGCGAGGGGGCACGCTGGGTGACGAGTGGCCGGTAGCGGTCGCGCACCGGCATCGGCGGGAGTTCAGCGGCGGCGAGAGAGACCTCGAAGATCCCCGGCAACTCGCGGTGATACAGCCCGGGATCGGTGTCGGGGGCGCAGGCGTTGATCAGCTCCCGACGTTCGGGATCGGCCGCCTTCCACAACGCGTCCAACCGCTTGTGCGCGGTCTCGAACGGATAGCGAGTGAAGGTGTCGGCGAGCTCATCGAGGAAAGCACGCTCGTCCGGTGTGGCGAGGGCCAGCACGTCGGGGAACAGCGTGCGCGCGGCGCGCGGGTTGTTGAGGTGCAGGCAATGCAGGTCGAACAGAGCATCGTGGAAAGCACTGGGCATGACGAATGTCCTGTCTCGCGAGGAAAGAAGAAACCCACCCCGGGAATCGCGTGCGCTTTTCGCAACACGAGGGGCGGGCGGCTGGTCGGGTGACCCGCCTGAAGGGCGATCGACCAGGGTGGTGACCGACGCGCCGGAGGGAACGCGCCAACCTCGGGTGGGCGCGAATTTCCCGCGCACACCACCCGACCCGCACCATCGCAGTGGTCGTCGCGCCAGGGGGAATTCGTGCACGCACGGGCGCGGGCCCGCAGAGCGCGGCGGTCACCACCCTGGTAGCCCTTCAGTCAGGCGGGGCGCCCGACCAGACGAACACCCCGGACACCCCACCTGCCCTCTTCTTCTGCTCTCCTGCGCGAGACAGGCCTCAAGCCACCAACAGCGGACGGTCCGCGAAGTAGGCGTCGGCCTCGGCCTCGGCGCGGCGGCGACGTGCGGCGCTGCGTTCGTCGCGGGCACGATGCCGCAGCACCACGGCTGCGACCGGGCGGGGTGCATGGCGAGCGCGGCGACGCGCGAGGGCGTCCGGGATCATGCGGATGGCGTCGGTGGCTGCGGTCGGGATCGCATGCATGCGCGGCTCATCGGCCAGTTCGCGGACCGGGGTCCGCACCCACGGGCCGAGTTCGACTTCTGCCGGGATCTCGGCGGCGTCGGCCAGCGCGTACAGGCTCGCGCGGGAATCGGTATCAGTGCGGTCGCTGTCGTCGACCTCAGGTGTGCCGAGGCGGGCGCTGGCGATCGAGACCACCCGCGCTAACGCCGATTTCGGGCTGTGGGCAAAGGAACGGTGGATAAGACCGAGCAACGCCCATTCGGCGGGGGTGATGGCGTGCAACGCTTCCCGGAAGGTGGCGCGGGCTCGATGAGGGTTGGTGTCGACCAACTCTTCGAGCGCGGCGAGTTCGATCACGAACGGGGTCAACGCTATCGTGGTGTGAGATGAAGTCACATCGGCTCCTGATCATGTGAGGTGGGAGTGGACGAGGCCGGGGTCGAGCTGGCGGCACAGCGGTGCCCGGCAGCGACAATCCGCGCCGGGCACCGCTGTTCACGTAGACGCGCGGTGTCAGAACGGTGGCTCCGTGTTGCCGGATCCACCGCCGAAGGAGCCCGCGCCGTTCACCGCCCACGGGTCGTCGGCCCCGCCACTGCGGTTGCCGGTGCCCACTGCCGCGCCGACCAATTCCTGCCGGTCATCGGAATTCGGGCGACCGGACGAGGACCCGAAGCCGTTGTCGCCATTGGTGCCGCGTTTGACACGGTTGGGCTTGGCGGTGGCGTAGCGCAGCGACGGGCCGAGTTCGTCTACTTCGAGCTCGACGACGGTGCGGTTCTGACCGTCGGGGGTCTGCCAGCGGCGCTGCTTCAGGCGGCCAGTTACAATCACGCGCGAGCCCCTGGTCAAGCTCTCCGCGGCGTTCTCCGCAGCCTCGCGCCAAATGTTGCAGCGCAGGAACAACGCCTCGCCGTCTTTCCACTCGCTGGTGTTACGGTCCTGATAGCGGGGTGTGGAGGCGACGGTGAAATTCGTGACCGCCACACCATTCGGGGTGAAACGAAGTTCCGGATCGGCGGTCAGGTTGCCTATCACGGTGATAGTGGTGTCTCCGGCCATGTTTGTGCTCCTTCACTATTCGGCGGGGATATGGGATGCCAACCACGCAGTGCGGGTGGTCGGTGGTGTTGTTGTGGGGGTCACGGGGTCGACGGCGTCGAGCAGCACGCGGTGACGGTGGTGACCGCGTGGGCACGGTCCTCGCTGGTGACTCGGTGCCGCAGCGCGACACTTCTGTAGCGACAAGCGGCATCACCGGTTGCGGTGATCGTGGGGTCAGAGCGTGACGCCGAGTTCGGCGGCGCCGCGACGCCCGAGCCACAGCCAGACGCCGCAGCAGGTGCGGGCGGATACCGCGGTGTCTATGGCGGTGTGCTGGCCCGTATCGCTGGCGAGCGCGGTCTGCACGGCGAGGGCCGCCATCCCGCCAACGCCTGCGAGGAATGCCGTGGCACTGATCAGGCCCGCGGCGTGGGCGCGGTCGGGTCGGGCTGCATCTCCGTCAGCGCTGGGGCTTCGGTGTATCAGGGTCCGAACCGGTTCTCATCGAGAGTGGGCAGGTTCGTTCGGATCGACGCCAGGAACTCGGTGGCGCTATCGGTCACCACAGTGTGGTGTGATCTGGAGCCGAAGGGCTCATCGGATCGGTGCCGAGGTCGGCGGCGATACCCAGACCGCGATAGGCCAATCGGCGCAGGGTGTCGGGGCGCATTCCGGTGCGCAGCGCTGTCTCCAGCAGGATCGCCATGGAATGGGCCGGGTCGGCATCGAGGGCGGCCTGTAGGGCGATACCCGCCAGGGGGCCGTCGCCGCTGATGTAGGCGCTGTAGCCCAGAAGTGTTGCAGCATCGGCACGGTCGCTGCCTGACAGTGCTCGCGTGAGTGCGGCCCACAGGTTTTCCGCGGCGGCGGCGTGGTCGCCGACGGCCAAGGCGAACAGCGAGTCGCGTACGGTCCGGTGACGCAATGCGGCAGCCAGTTCCGCGCATTCCGGGGCGGTGAGCGGCCTACCGGAGTCGGTGTCGGCGATCTGCCACAGCACGAGTTCGAGTGTGCGCCGGTGATAGCGGTCGGGATCGCCGCGCCGGACCGCCGCCAGGTAGCGTTCGTGCGCGAGAGCGTAGGCGCTGTCGAGATGGGCCGTCACCCGCTCGACCAGGTCGTCGTCGGGGGCGACCAGATCGGTGAGTTCCGATCGGGCGCCGCGGATCGGGCGCCCGTCGAGCACATGCGCCACCGTCACCAGCGACGTTGCCGGATCCGGCAACGTCCCAAAATGATTTGCGTCCAGCAGGCTCCACCACCGCTGGCCCGCCTCGATCGCGCGCACGGCCCACGCGCCCTCAAGGAACACTTCTTCCTGTGCGAGTTGCCGCGCGAACGCGGTGATGAGCGCGGCCCACGGCCCGGCGCTCACCGCGCCGTGTCCGCGTGTCCGGCGCGATTCGCGCACCCGATCATCGACGATCACCGCGAGCACCTCTCTCGTGCCCTCCGTGGCACAGATCTGTGTCACGCACTGCGCGTACGTGGCGGCCAGGCTATGGCGACTGCTCTGGTCCAGATCGAAGCGCAGCACCGCGTCGATGATCCGACCGCGGCCCGGATTCGGGGAATCCCGCAGCACGGCCACCACCAGCGACCGCTCCGGCACGAATCCGACCATCGCGGGCACCGCGACAATCAATTCGCCCGGATCATCGACATGAAGCGCCCCTGCTGGAGCGCGGTCCTCGGGTGCTCGATCAGGAGCTGAGGTGGTCTCTGTGCTGGCTGGGGTTGGGGTGTCGTCGGTGTTGCCGGACATAGTTTCGTCTCCTTTCCGGATGTTAGTGCTGTGCGCGGGCCGCCCGGAGCGTTGCCGGTGTCGAATCCGGCCTGTCCCCGCTCAAGGGGTGCGACAGGTTGGTGTCGATGCCGTGGCTGGCCGCGTAGTGGCATGGCGGCAGGGCGGATCAGGGGTGCGTACAGGCCCAGGAGGGTGTTTCGGTCCACCGGTGGTGAGGATCGGCGGGCGGCCCTCACCTCTCCAGGCGATACGGACTTCGCTGTCGGTGTCGACGGCGACCCGACCCAGGACGGTGTCCGGTGTGGACGCGAAGCAGAGTCGTGGCCGAGTGCGTCGAACCATGGCGCGCCGACACTGAGGCGATCACGGTCGCCGCGCATGGTGATCGGAGGCGAGGAAGTCGGCGTGCGGGTCCGCAGCCCACTCTGTCCACACCGACCAGGACGCGGGCGAATTCGGCCGTGGTGGGATTCGGAGTGGTCACGAGGAATGCTGGAGGGCGGTGAAGCTCTCGGTGCACCAGGCGGCGGCGCGGCGCCGTACTCGCGTGGGCAGTATCCGGTTGAGCAGCCGCGCGACCGGTCGTGGGCCCGCGGGTTTCCTGATGAGGTGTGCTGTGATCGTGTCGTCGTCGAGGTCGACGCGGTAGGTGTGGCCTTCGGGTTCGGTGACATCGAAGACGGTGGCTTTCGAGTCGGGCGCGCGATAGAGATCGAACGCCTCGAAGGCGGCCGAAACGGGATCGTCGGCGCTCACGTCGATCTCCCAGCGGACGTAGTACTCGTGCACGGTGAGGCTCCTGATCCGATGGCGAGGTTACGGGCGCAGCCGTCGGGGGCGTGCGCGGCTGTAGCGGAATGCGTTGCTGACGGTGCGGTGCACTTCCTCGGCGGTGAATCCCTCGACACCGATGTGGGTCGCGGCAGCGGTGGTGAGGACGGTGCGGGCGTCGTGTTCGCTGACTTCGTCGGCGGCGACGAGCCGCCCGAGGACCAACGCCGAGCGGAACAGGGTGTGGTTGCGCAGGTGCACTCTCGCGCGAGCGACCCGCTCAGCTTCCCCGGTCAGGATCGCCGCAAGATACGAATCCGGATGTACTGCCACCGAACTCGTCGGGCCACGGGGCGGTGTCGGAGCGGGCGGTGGGATGATCCGTTGGATCAGCATGGCGGGAAGATCGGCGACCGGCCGGTTCTCGGCGATGGTGTAGTCCCCGTGGGGTGTCCGGGATCCGGGGGCGACGATGTAGCCGCCGTGCCCGCGGGAATCGATACCGTCGCCGATGCGTGCGACTGTGCACCGCAACGGCGGGTCGTTCGGAGCACGGAAGAACAAGTGCCAGCCGCCGGGGGTGGCGATGGTCAGTGTCGGTGGCGCTGGCTCGGACAGGTGCTCGGCGAGCCGGGCCAGGGCCGCGGTGAGGTCGAGCGCGGGCGGGGTCATGTGGCGCGCGTCGAGATCGATCACGTGCAGCCCGGCAGGGCTGCCAGTCAAGATCGCCACGTTGTAGCGCGGGTTGTAGCCCCACCAGCGGTGGATGCGATCTTCGTCGGTACTGGCCAGGTCGGGCCAGCATTTGATCGCCGGTTTCTTCCCACCCGGGCGCAGCGGGAACACCGGCCAGCCGCGGGCGACGGCAGCAAAAGCCACCGCCCGCAGGTCCAGGACAGCGGTCACGAGAGGACACCTCCATAGCAATGTTCGAAGGACGCCCGACCCTCGGGTGTGCCGGTGCGCGGGCCGCAATGAACAAGCCGCGCACCGGTATGCCGGGTGGTCGAACAGGTCGTCAGGCGGCTTCGGCCTGCTGCGGCTCGTCGGGTTCGGTGGCGGCGCTCGGGGTGTCGATGTCGATGTCGTCGGATTTGACCTCGCCGAGGGCGGCGAGCTCGACGGGCACGAGCGGGTGGCCGAGCTCGCGCAGGAACGCCAGGTAGCGGCGCACGCCGCGGTCGGCGTAGCGCCACAGCGTCTTCTCGCAGCGGCTTTCGTAGGCACCGAGCACGAGCGCGAGCACAATCACCTGCGCGCGCGCCGGTTTCGCCGTCTCCAGGGCGGCCAGCAGCTCGTCGCGGCCGCGGAAACCCTTGATGCCCAGCAGCTCGACTGCCGTGCCGAAGGCGTGGCATTCGCTGAGCAGCCCACTGTCGGAGACCAGCGCCTGGGCCAGGAACACCGGTGCCTGCGCCGGTGAGGTCTTGCGCGTCAACAGCCTCGTCACGAACTCGGTGCGGGTGGTCTTGGCCGCCAACCCCTGCTTGTTGAGCTCGCGCACCCGACGCCGGACCATCCGTTCCTGCTCCCGCGCCTCGGCCTCAGCGCGCGCGGCGTCCTGCGCGGCGGCGGTGCGACGCGCGGCGGCGAGCTCGTCCCCGTCACCGTGACCGCCCTGCCCGTCGCGGTCGCCCTGGTCGGCATCGCTGGGGTCGGTGCCGTCGGCACCGGTATCGGGGTCTTGCTTGCGCTCACGCAGACCAGCCGCCTCCAGCAGATCGCGGGGCAGGAAGTACTCGGCAAGGAGGTGTTCGCGCTGTTGCACCTCGCGGGCATGGCGCAACCCCTCGGCCGGTTCGGCATCAGGATGGTCGCGGGTGTCCCAGTCCACGGTGTCGGGATCGACAAGAGCACCGGTGTCGACCTCGACCCACACCAAGTCCTCCGAGATTTCCAACCACACCGACCAGAAGCCGGGGTTGGCGTTGATGTGGTCGATGTCGACCGCGGCGCCGTCGGCGTCGACCAGATCGGCCGCCAGCACCAGCGGGCCGTCGTCGGTGAATTGCTCGTCGTGGGGGTAGTCGGTGAGGATCCCCACCCCGGCCTCGGCATACGGCAACGCTGCGGCCAGGTAGGCGCGCACCTCGGCACGATCCTCGGCGATCCGGTTGGCCTCATAGGAGAACCAGCTGCGGTTGGCGCGCATGAGCCGCTCGACGGCGTCGGTGTCACCGAGGGTGTCGTATTCGCCGATGACCGCGGCCTGCTCGAGGTCGTACTGGCCCTCATCGACCAACCCGCGTGCGGTGGCGGAGGCGCCGATCTTGCCCGCGCGTTTGACATCGTCGCGTTTGGTTTGCAGGGCTTTGCCGACTCGGGTGACCGAGGCACCGAGGTCCAGGGCCAGCGCGATACCGGCGGCGCGGTCGCCGTCGGTGAGCGGGATGCGGCGGTCGTTGACGGTGATCTGCTCGAGGATCCGGTCGATCTCTGCTTCAGCGGCGTCCACGGCAGGGTCGAAGTCGGTGATCCACACCGGCACCTCGGTCTGGCCGAAGGCCAGCGCGGTCAGGGTGCGGACCTGCCCGTCCCGCACGACCAGGCGCCCGTCGGGCATCCGGATCACCTTGATCGGGGACTTGACGCCGTGCTCACGAATGGACTCGGTGACATCGGGATGGTCATCGAGCCGGAAGTTCTTGCGCACGTTCTCGTCGATATCGAGCAGCGCGGGATCTTTCGTCGGCCCTCGACCCGGCGCGGGCGCCGCGCTATCGGTGTCGGAGCCGACGTCGCTGGCGTCGGTTGCCGCGGCGCCGTCGCTGGTCTCGGTTGGCGCGGTGTCGTTGGTGTCGGTGTCGGCCTCGACGGTGGGTGTGTCGGTCTCGTGTGACATCAAAGGGTGCTCCTATCGTGAAACAGGTAGGCACCGGCCAGCTTTGGACTGGCCGGTGCCTACCTGAGAGCGGATATGAGAGGTGTGGAGTGGTAGCGGACCGCCCGCCCCGGGGTCGACGGTGCGGGGAACCGGTTGTAGGGCTAGTTCTTGGAACGGGGCGCAACGTTGATCGGGCGCAGGAACCGCGCGCCGTGGTCGTCGGGGCCGCTGTAGCCCCAGTGCTTGCCTTTCCAGTCCGGGTGCTGCTCGTGCCAGCGGGTGACGGTGTTCTCACCGAGGGCGGTGACGGTCCCGGCTGTACCGAAATGTTCGGCGGTGTCGAACTCCGCGCGGATGAGGGTCAGGGTTTCGGGCATGCGGAAACAACCTCCTCGAGGCTCGGGGCCAGCGAGGGCCCACAGGGATGGGATGAGGGAGAGCAACGGCGTCCAGGCGTCGGGGGTTGTGCCAGGGGCCGTCGCGCTGGTGGTTCAGACCAGCGACATCGCTTGCAGGGCGAGGTCGTCGAGGGTGTCGGCGCGGTCGGCGTCGGGGATGGTTTGGCTGTAGCTGGTGACGGCGTTGGCGATGCCGGCAGCGGTGAGCTGACCGCCCGCGATGAAATGGCTGAGGATCCCGGTGCGTTCGTCCTCGGTGAACCCCAACTTCTTGGCGACGACTTCGATGGTGCGTTCGGGGTGGGCGACCGGCGTGGCGGCGTGACGTTCCAACTCGGTGATGCGGGCGGCCAGGAACTCCAGGGACAGCCATTCGGCGACCTTGTCGCGGGTTTCGGCCGTGATCACCGCCAGGCGTTTGCGGTAGGTGTCCTGCGACCAGCCGCCGACACCACCGACCTCGAGGCGGTCCCCGATGTGGCGTTTGGTGTAGGCGAACATCGGCAGGGTGAGCCCGTTGCCACAGATCTCGACCATCAGCTCCGGTTTCAACGTGACCGCGTGATGGCCGATCTCGGAGTTGGAGAACCGGAACCCGGCGAACACGATCGGCTCGGCACCGGGCCGATAACCGCGGCCTTCGCGGGCCGCGACCGGGCGCCACCGCTCCAGTTCGCCCGCGGCGCGGCGGCGTTCGGCCTCGAGCTCGGGGTTGGCGAACGGGGTCCGATAGTTCGCCAGGAAACTCGGTGCCAGCGCCCGCACCTTCGGCGAGTACACCTTGCAGTGCATGGACGACTCGGTCAGATCACAGGAGCGCACCGACACATCGGCATCGGCCTGGCGGATGCCCTCCAGCACGGCGGTGAGGACGTCGAGGTTGTCGATGATGCCGTAGCGATCCGACAACACCGCCCGCAGAATCCCGGGCTCGTCCGGGACACCGGAGGTGAACAGGCGCAGCAGAAACGACCGGTCATCACCACTGCCGGGCAGGCGCGGGTCTTCAGAACCATGCAGCAGTCCATTGACGTTGGCGTCGTAGAGATCGGTACGGGACTCCTCCCGCAGCCACTTCAAATATCCGACGGGGATCTTCAGCTTCGACCCCAGGTGCGAGTCGGCGGCGGCGGTCGGCCGGTAGAGGCCGTCGACGAGGGTGAATCCCCGCTCATCCAGGACCGGCTCGACCCCGGATAACTGCAGCAGACCATCACTGGCACGCAACGCCGACGCGAGGGCGACGACATCGACCTTCGCGGCCTGCTGAGCATTCAGCAGCCCGACCAGGTCCCCGAGTTCGGCGTGACGCACACAGGTAGCGATCGACATGAGTCAGAACTCCTTTCGAACAGACAGATACGGACCCCAGAGCAGGGGAGTGGGCGTCGCCCGCCTCGGGGTTCAGTGCTGTGGGCGCAGGGCCTGCACCAGCGCCCACGACGCGTCGGCTTCGGCGCGGGCCGTAGCGTGGCGGTGAAATGCGAGTTGCTCGAGGCTTTGAATGGCCTCGAGGGCATGGGCGGCGTGCTGGCGGCGCTGCTCGGCCGCCCAGTGCCGGTACCGCGCGGCGCGGTCATCAGTGAGGAATTCACCGGTGATCTCGGTGACGGTGTCGCTGACCAGTTCACGGATGTCGGCGTCTGCGGTGGCCAGCGGATACCCCAGGTCAATTCCCAGGTAGCCGGGTTCGCCCAGACACACCAGCGCGGTGGCCCCGCGCCCGGTCGTGCCCGGTTCGAACCGGGCGGTGATGCGGGGATTACCGAAGCGTTCACCGTCGACGACGAGACCGAAGAACCGCAGCACCACCATCGGCCGGGCCTCGGCGATCCCGTCCACTATCGGATTGTGTTCGCTCATGTCGGCGAACACCTGCCCACGCAGGGGTGCGTTGTCGGTGGCGAACAGGGTGTAAGCGGATCCGTAGTCGCTGGAGTTGGTGTAGGCGCTGACGGCGAAAGCTGCTGCGGGCATGACGGATCCGGGTGTCCTCTCGAAGACAGGGGATGGGTGGTCAGCTGGCTGCCCGGATAGGGCGGGTGAAGGGCTGCCCAATCTGGGTGACCGATGCGCGGGAGCGGCGGCGGCGCGCGATCGCGGTGTCGGCGAAGTCGGTAGTGACGACCTCGGTTACGACCGGCGGGTGATGCCAATCCTCGGCGTAGTAGCTGGTGTCGATCCCGCAGGAGGGCTTCATGGTGATCCCGGTGCCGGACTGGAAGCGGAGGCACTCGTCATCGGCGCGGTGTTCCATGACGGGTCGGCTGCTGTAGCGGAGCGGCGCGGACTGCTGCGGGATCAGGAACACGCCGTGGCGAGCGAGATGGGCGGCGAGGGCGATCGCGTGGTACTCGAACCGCGACCCCCGATAGCCGGGCGCGTTGCCACTGTGAGCGTGTGCGCCGAATGGTGGGTTGGCGACCGCGGTGTCGAATAGGCGAATCCGGTTGCGGTGCACCTCGAGCAGGTCGCCGCACACCCACGTCGCCTCCGGGACGATCTTCATCCCGATCCGAACGAACTCCGGGTTGCGTTCGACACACACCAACTCCCGCGCCGGGTCGCCGTCGGCTTGCCCGTACGGGTTGCGGCACGCGAAGGCCAGCGACCCTATTCCCGCGCCGAGGTCGATGACGCGGGTTCCGACGACCTCGATCGCCATGTCGCGCGCCAACCCGGGCGGGGTTAAGAACGCCCCGTCCGGGCTCTGGGTCGCGCTGGTGGACTCCTGGAAAGCGGTGAGGACGAACAGCTTTTCTTCCTCGGTCAAGTCCCGGCGAAGACCGACCAACCCGGCCGCCTCACGGTGCGCCGCGGCCTGAGCGCGTGAACGTCTACCCATAGCGAAATGACCTCCGAATACGAAAATCGCCGAGCCCATGGGGGACTCGGCGAACGAGAAGCAATGACTGCCGGGTTCAGGGGCGGATCGTTGCGGGTGGGGTGTCGGTGAACTCGGGGCCCGCGCCGATGTGGCGGCCGTGGCACCAGTTGGTCCAGGCGTCGGCGATATTCGGGCGCGAACCACCCGCGGCGACGAGTACGGCGAAGGCACGCCCGAAGTCGATCGCCTCCCCCGCGCCGCCCCCGCGCGCGTCGCACCAGCCCCGCACGTAGCCGATGGCCTCGAAACACAACAGCTCCGCGGTCCGGTTCCGCATCGCGGCGGTGTATTGCTCGTACTCCGGTACTCGGCTCACTGTCCTGCTCCGGGTTCGGCGGCGACCTCGCCACAAATCGGCCCCGCCCGCTCGGCACGTCGGATCGGCGGCAGGGTGGCGGATTGCTGGGCGAGAAAGTCGGCGGCGCTGATCGCGGCGGCTGGTTCGGGTGCGGACATGGGCGAACAACTCCTTCTTGGGATCGGCGAGCCCGTCCCGCACCCCATGCGGGTGCGGGACGGTGGAGAGCAGGGTTGTCAGGCTGCGGCGGGCAGGTAGGTGCGGGCCTCGACGATGGCACGGACCTGGTTGTGGACTTCTTCGGGCCAGCACACCGGCCCGGACACCGCGAAGTCGGTGACCGGCAGTGCGATCGGTTCACCGTGTAACCGGCCCGGTTCGCGGCGCTGCGCGCTCACCCGCACCATCCCCAGCTCGGTGACCGGCTCTGGTGGGGTGGCATACCAGCGGTCCGGGTGCGCCCACACAGCGACGTATTCCAGGCCGCCGATTTCCCAGTACCAGCGATCGGACTGGGGGCTGCGGTGGTGGTCGAGTTTGGTCTTCCCGCCGCGGCGTTTCGGACGCGGCGCCAGCGTGCCCGCGTCGAGGTCATCGAAGATATCCGAGAACCGGTCGCGTGCGTCGGCTTCGGTCATCACAGCGGTGATCTCGTGATAGCGCACGGTGTAGTCAGTGGTGACCTCGCGACGGCAGGTCTGCTTGCCGACGATAGTGTGCAGCGGTAGGCGCGGGTGCGGAAGGTTCACCACCGACACCGATTTCTTGTTCACGCGGGTGACTTGGCGCCACGTGAGGCCGCCGACGCGGACGAAGTCGCCGACGCTGAAATCGGCGGGTCCCCAGCCGGGGGTCAGGCCGTCGGCGATCTGTTGTTTGCGGATCTGGTTCCAGTAGGTGATCTCACCGGCGCGCTGGGTCATCCGGTCGAGGACTCGCTGCCGGTACTCACCCGTTGCGGGAGCGTGGGTTTCGGCGTACTGGACCTCGCCGTCGGCGGTTCGGGAGACCCCGCGGGTGTGACCGTCGAGGATGCGTTGATCGCCGCGTTGCTCGGCCTCGAGGGTGTCGATACGATTCGCCACGGCGCGCGGGCCGTAGCGGCAATCGGTGGTTCGCGCGGCCGCGTCAGCGCGATCGTGCGCGTGCTCGGCGTCCCGGTCGGCCTGCACCGACCGGCCCAGCGCATCCCCCGCCTTCTCGATCGCACGCCGGTGCCGGTTCTCCGAATGGTGGCCAATCTTTACCGGCTCACCGCCTGGCGGCAGCGCCTGGCAGGCACGCTCGTGCGCGGCGTCGGCAGCGACGGCTTTCGCGTCCTTGCGGGCAGCCTTGTCCTGCAACGCCTGTACCCGGTCGGCTTGGCGTGCGGCGCGGTCGGCTTCGGCATGCAGGGTCGGGCGCGCGGTGCGATCGATACGGACCTCGACCTCGAACCCGGCCTCCCGCAACGCCTTCGCGGCGGCGTCGATGGCGAACTGCTTGGGCTGGCGATCACGCGAGGACACCACGATCCACATGCCCAGGCTGCGAGCCCACCGCCAATGCCCGACAGCCTTTCTCATTCCCACCATCACCTCGTAGGTGCCGTCGCCACGGACCGTGCCCTCCAACACGGTGCCTTCCTCGGCGGTATGGGAAATCGCCACCACCGTCACCACCACCTCTCCTAGTATAGATATGCGCATTTATGCATGTAATTGACGGGTATTGGCCTGCTGGCTGCTGTGCGCAGTGGATCCGGTCAGCGAGCCCCGGGGGTCTCGGGCAGGACATAGTCGTGTGGCCCGGTCTCGATCAGTTCGTCACGGGTGAAACTGTCGACCACAGGCCCGATCCAATGAACGGTCGAGCCCGGGGAGGTGCCCGCACCGTGCAGCCAGGCGTCGAACACGTCGTCGATCTCGAAAAGACGGCCGCTGGTGGGATCCTCGACACCCAGCCAGGCGTCCTCGCCGCAACGGACCCGCACCAGTGTCAGTCCGGTCATGGCTTCGATGGCGGTGAGGATCGATCCGATCCGCTCGGCGGGCACCGACGCCAGAGGTGTCGGGCCGAGGCAGCCGGCGAAGGCGCTCGTATCACCGAACGCCCGTACGGAATCGGTGAGTTCACGGCGGCGCGCCTCGATCACCCCGAAGACCACATCACCGAGCGAGTCACCGATACTCGAACACTTGACCCGGGCGCGGACCTGCTCGAGTTCGGCGCGGGTGAGCGTGCCACCGACCATCTCCAGCAGGTCCGCGACCGTGATCACCGCCAGATCCGGCGCAGCGGTCGTTCGAGCCGGGCCAGCCGTCACCCCGGCGGATCCGGTCTGGCCGGTGCGGGTATCGATTTCCTCGTCGCGTCCCCCGACCTCGATACAGGCGCCAGCGGTGAGGCCGTTATCCCGCACCTCGACCAGGGCCGCTGCGCCCTTATCGACACCGACGTAGCCAGTCGAATCGAGACCGGACAGCCAGCTCATCAGTTCGAAAATTGCGATCATGAATTGCCTCTTCTCTTGCGTGAGTTGATATTCCGGCGTGGCCGTGGCGTACGGGCGTTGCCGCGGTCGGGTGCGTGGACGTCGACGGTGTCATCGAGTCGGTACAGGTCGATGACCAGTCGGCCGATGCTGGTGGCGCGGATGCTGATCAGTGCGCCACCGCAGGCGTGACTGATCTCGACGATTCGTTCGTCGGGGCCTTGGTAGCGGCTGGCGACGCAGTCGATGATCACTTTCGGTCGAGCCATGATCGGGAAATCTCCTGTCCGGGAAAGAGCGCGGTGCGTTGTGTCGCTGTTGATGTTCAGGGGGTTCTTCGCAGGGCCGGACACGCCGTAGCGGGGTCAGGCGGCGCGCTGAGAGACCGAGGGGATGAATGTCTCAGCCGTGTCCTCGAGTGCCAGCAGCGTGGGATCGGCGTGGCCACGCCATCGGATCTCGAACTTCCCGCGCGCCTTGTCAGCGACCGAATCAGGTGCCGCGACATAGAACTCCTCCAACGCGGGTAGCCCTCGGTCGCAGCGGTCAGCCACAGGCGGGTGTGCTCACCGTCGGTTCGTAGCGGCAGCTGTAGATACTCGGCCAGCCCGGCGACGAACGCGCCGGTTCGGGCGTGATCGCCGCGGTGCACGATCTGGATGGACCGCCACGCGTTGGCGGGAGCCGTATAGCAACGCCACACGCCCACCCACACGTATCGAGGGCGGCATCGGCGAGGGCGTGAACCTCGTGAGCACCGTCAGCACGTAGCCGGTCTCGCAGCGACTTGCCGGGCCCGAACAGGCCGGAGCGGTGGTTCAACGCGAAGGTGACGAATTCGTCGACCAGGTGTTTGTACGCTTCCCCGGGCGCGGCCCGGTATCGGGCGAGCTGGTCGGGCCAGCTCGGCACCGACACGAAACGACATTTTCTCGTCGCAGTGACCGTGTCTAGATGAGTATGTGTCCTGGTACCGCGCTTTGGCGCTGGTCGGCCACGATGGAAGATCGGACGATCGCGTGTCTCGTTTCAGGGTGAGCCAGTGTGCGCAACTTCATACTGTCCTCACTCGCTGGAGTCGGGCTGGTGGTGGCGCGGTTCAGCGCGGGTCCGCTTTGGGGATCAGTAGAGATGCTGGACGGACGTGTGTTCGGGTGACGATCCAGGTCTGCATCCGTACCTTCTGTTGTGCGGTCAGTCCGACGATGATCGCGATGAACCGGTCGAGACGAAGTTCGGGGTCGTGGACGTGGCGTAAGTAGGAGGTCAGATCGAGTTCGCTGGGTGTCAGGTCTCGGGAAGGATGCGTATGCCATTCTCCGATCCATTGGCTGCCATCGGTCTGCCACGCGAGGGTGGCGAGTTGGTTGGCGTGGTCGAGATCGCGGTGGAAAGAATGGGACGCTCTGCGTGCCTTGGGGCCTGGAGTGCCTGCGCTGGTAATGAGGATATCGCCGCCGTGGTCGGTTCCGAGGAGGATGCCGCCGGTTTC
The DNA here is from genome assembly GCF_045207455.1 of Nocardia sp. NBC_00881. NCBI lineage: Bacteria > Bacillati > Actinomycetota > Actinomycetes > Mycobacteriales > Nocardiaceae > Nocardia > Nocardia sp. NBC_00881. The sequence continues at coordinate 2,867,309 of NZ_CP108798.1, read as the reverse complement.
GAGGCCGTCGAGGGACTGCTGGGCTGTGTTCGCGATGGTCTCGAGGGCGGTGTTGGTGATCCGGTACGTCATTGGAATGGGGTCGGGTTGCATGTCGGGCACTTGGCGCGCGGTGGTGGGATCGTGGCCCAGCGGATTTCGGTCGTGTGGGTGAGATCGAATGGCGCTGTCAGGTGGTTTGCGGGATGTAGCCCTACGATGGCGTGTTCTCCGGGGAGGCGTTGGGTGTGGTCGCCGTGTCGGGATTCGAGGATGGTCGCCACCGCGATCTTGGCTGCCAGGGTGCCTACGAGGTGCAGATCCGGGGGGATCGCGGTCATCGGTTGGTGGGTATTGCCGGTGCCGTAGTCGAGTTCCTGGTCGGCTTCGGTGTCGATGGCCCCGAGACTTGCGAGGTGCTGTCGTGAACACAGCAGGCATCCGAAGCGGGGTGTTGGTCGCAGCCGCAGGATTTCACCGAGCGAGCCGTGGTCGAGTACGCAGGCCAGGACGGCGGGTTTGTTCGCTCGGCGTGCGAGGTGGCTGACGACGCGTCGTGGTGCGATGCCGTCAGCTGTGCAGACCACCATGTCGACTGTGTCGATCAGAGAGCGTATGTGGTGGGCTTCGTCGACGACGTCGCGCCGGTGGGCGGTGACGTTCTGCTGCGGCCATCGTTGTTCATGCAGGGTTTTGAGGGCATCGACTTTGTAGCGGCTCACGCTTTCGGGGCCGAGAACGTGTCGAACGATGTTGTGCCACAGGAAGCGGTCAGGGTCCACCAGGTGCAGGTCGCCGATGCCGTACGCGGCGAGAGCTTGTGCAGTCGCACCTCCGATGCTTCCACACCCGACCAGCATGACCGACGTGCGTGCGAGCGGGTCCACGGGCCAGTTGTCTCGAAGCTGCGCGATACCGAGGATCGCCGGTTCGACGGCGAGTTGGATGGGTCGTACGCCGTCGCGCTTGATTAGCCATCCAGCGAATTCTGCTGCTCCCGCCGCACGCAATTGCGGGTCGAGATCGGGATCGTAGGTGATCAACAATCCGCGGCCAGTGCTTGGATCCCTCACGCCTGGCACCATCGTGCGGAAGGTTTCGAATGGGATCGCGGTACCTGGGCGGCGCAGCACGGCGAGATGATGGAGATGAATGTCGGTGCCTGCCTTGTTCATCCATTGTCCAGCGTATCGGGTCTCAGTCGATCGCAGTGTGGTGTAGTCGCGGGGGATGTCGGCCTGGATTCGATTGTGGCGAGCATATTCGACGCTGTCGACGACGTAGGTATCCGACGCTGACGCATAGCGGAAGGTGATGTCACCGGCTGCGATGGTGGAGTCCGCTATGAGCCTCGCCCCGCCGCGGGGCAAGACGATGAACGGGTTAATGCGGTCCATCGGCATCGTGGTCTTCTTCATCGAGGTCGGTTTGCCGGGACGCGGCTCGGGCGATGAGGTGGTCGTGTGCTGGGTCGGACACGATGCCGTTGACCGACATCTGGTCGATCACACCGGCTTTCATCAGTGCGTACTCGATTCGCCAGCCCGCTGCTTTCGCAAGGAGTTCGGTGATACTCGCTTCGGGCAGCCACGCTCCGACCGATCTCAGCAGGCACAGTGATCCTCCTGGAGCGACATGCCATGTGGTCTGGGTCCACTCCTCGAACGTTGGAACCGGGTCGAGAGGGTAGATGATCGGCGGCACCATCGGATACGCCGCACGATATACAACCTCCACCGGTAGCCCGGCCGCACCGATCAAAGCGTCCAAGCCCTCAGGGACCGGCCGATCGAAAGGCCATCGCGGTAGTTCCCCCTTCCAACCACCATGCGGGATCCTGCTGTCCGAGTTGGGCGGGTAGTACATGAGATCGGGCGCGAAGTCTGCCACCTCGGTCAGATCCCGTTGCAAGCGATCGGGTTCGGCATCGACCCACAGAATCGGTGTGGTCGTTCGGTCGCGGTCCGGCGCGGCGGTGGTCATGCGGGGCGTCATCCCTGTGGAGTGTCCTTCACAGGACGGGGGCCGGCAGGGATTGCAGCGGGCAGTGGACTCCCGTCTGAGGCGGTAGGTGCGGGAAAATCGGACCCGAAGACAGCGCCCCAATGAAGAATTGCCGAGTTCGCATCATTGTTGCCTTGGGCCTGCGCCGCGGCTACCGCATTGTCGCGGGCGTCGGCGAGCCGGGCCGCGAACTCCGAGTAGTCGAGATCGGACTGAATCGGACCGCAGACGTTCGCGGGATCGGTGACTTCGCTACGTCCGTCGATGAAATAGCTGGCCGAGACGAAGAACTGCTTCACCGCGGCGGACTGGGTCGATCCGAGCGGGAGATGTTGCAGGGCCAGGACTTCCATCACCAAAGACTTAATCTTGATGTCCTGGTCCGCTGCCCACTTCTTCAGCATCCGGACAGTGCCCGCGAACTTGTTCCATTCCGCGTGTCTGGCCGCTGTCTCTGCGATCAGATACTCGGGATGGCAGTATATCCACTCCTCGGAGGTCGCCTCTGGAACGAACAGCATGCCGTCACGCCGAAATGCCGGCATGGCGTCGACAGTAAACGCATCGGGATCCTCGGGATCATCGAGAAAGCATTTCACGGCGTGGTTGCGCCAACGCGCGAGACGCACTGCGGTCGCCACCGTCCCGTTCGTGGCGCCGAGAAGTGCATTGACCCTGGTCCGGGTGTAGTCGAGGCAGTCGGCGGCTGACTGTCCCGGTTCGCCCCAGCCAGGATGTTTGGCAGGATCGAAGATCAGGATGACGTCGACATCGTGGATGGGGTCTTTGTTCGTGCCGCGTGCCAGCGAGCCGGAGGGAACGACTTCGAGGATGTCGGGCTCGGGTCGAAAGGCTTTCTTGAATAGGTCGCGGCGGGCGCGCGCTTGGCGCACATCCTCGATATCTGCGTTCACGATCTGCTGGAATGCCGCGAAAGCAGTAGCCACGCTCACGTTGTGCTCCGATCCGTTGCCGACGAACTCGTGCAAAACCTAGCCGATGCCACCGACAGAGCCGGGCAGCGACAACGAGGGGCACGACCCTGACGCCGCAGGTGGGTTGGGGTAGGCGGCGACAGGGCCTGTTCGGGAAATCGCGAGAAAGGTGGGACGCCGTCCAGTAGCGTGGCGCCGGTTGTCGGCCACTGTTTGTGGTCTTGCGATGAGATGAGTTGAGACGTGCCAGTTCCGAATCACGAGATGCCGCGGATGACGGTCTCCGCTGCTGGTTCGCCCCTGGGTGGTGGCGGTTTAGGGGCGCTGATCGCCGATGGCTCGGCGCTGATCAGCATCGGCGGGCTGGTCGCTGGCGGTTTCGCCGTCGAAGCCGCCAAGTCGTTCATGACGGACGAGCCCAAGGGCCGCATATGGTTCGTCCTCGCATTGGCAGCAGGCACCAAGGTCATCATCGCGGGGTTCTGGCAGAGGGCGTGGCACCGCCGCCGATCACAGGTCGGGATCGTCATCACCGCGGCCGACAATCTCGCGACCGCACGGCAGCGAGAGCAGCAGGCCGAAGCATTCAGCAGCCAGGAATGCGTGCTGACCCTCAAAGCCGCCGTTGACCTCCCCGCCGATCAGCCACAACGACTGGTATTGATGAAAGCATTGGTCGAGGAGACCCTACAGGCGATCATCACCGCCCAGCGTCTGACGCCGGATGCCGCCCGAATCAACCTCATTCCGACCATGCGGTTACAGATCGCGTTCTGGTACGGAGCCCGTTTGGGCCACACCCACTCCCGCGAAATCGCGGTCTACTCCGTCCGCCAAGGCAACGGGAACCCCGCCTACTTCCACGCCACCGGCCTACGTGCCAGCCGAAACCGCAAACAAATTCTCACCGTCGCTCCCCTCGAAACCGTGCCCGGCGGCGACCCTTCACGTGTCGCATTGGCGCTCGATTTGCAGGGACGCGGCACCAGTTTCCACGACCAGGTTCTCAACGACTGCAGCAACCGCGGCATCGGAACCCTCCTGCTGCTCAGTCACACGAACCCGACCCTTCCGGAGACGAAGAAGGCCTTCACCGCCGTCACCGACCAGATCTGCCAGGTCTGGCGTGACGCCGCCCTGCCCGTCGGTGCGCGGAATTCACAACACGCGATCTACCTGAGCGGTCCGGTAGCAATCTCGGTCGCCCTCGGTGCGCGCTTGGCAGCCGCAGACCGAAACCGGTGGACAGCGCTGTCCTACAACACGGTAACCAGCACATACGAGCCATTCCCGTCGTAGGCGCAACGTCAGGCGCTGTCGTTGCAGGGGCCGAACTACCCCGCCGCGTTCGGTTTGACGAATCTACGGACGGCGCTGGTGGTGGAGGACAGCGCACCACGCAGTCGAGTGATCTCGTCGTACTGGGCCGCCAGTCGTGACACGGCCTGAACCCGGAACGTGGCCAGTTCGGCGTTGCGTTGCTCCTCGACGGCCACCCGCTTCTCAAGGTGCTCGACCCGCTGTTTCAACCGTTCGATTTGAGCGTCACGCGGGTCAGAGATCACCCCGGTAATGCGCAGGTGATCTCGGCGTTGCTCGAATTCCTCCTTGAGGTGCAGGTAAGTGCTGTAGAGCGCGGCGCGGGTGATACCGCTGGAGGCGGCGAGAGTTTAATGTCACACTTGCCGCCGGGCGGGATCTCACCGCGCAGCAGACGGTCCATCGCAGCCCGGATGGCCGCTTCTTTCTGTGTACGGGTCTCGTCCGTGAGCCGCCCACCTCAGTTCTCCTCCGCGGCGGTACCTGCTGGAGTCGGTGCGCCAGCAGCGTCGATGTCGGCCAGAACCCGAAGCGCGCGGGCGCGCTGGGCTTCCAACCGAGTCTGTTCGGTCTTCTGGGCGCGGCCCAGGTTGCCGAGGAAGACTGTCGTGTTCTGCACTGTTTGTTGCCATATCGGTCGGTGGCGGGCGTGGTGGGTGGCTTGTGGGCAGCGGGCTGAGTCGCACATGCCGATCAGTGGTTGGTCGACGGAGGGATTGCCGGCCAGGCGTAGGCACAGGGCTTTGGCGGGGTCGGTGAACCAGCAGTAGTTCGCTGCACCGAGGTGCAGGGTGTTGGCGCGTTTGGCCAGCATCCGGCGTAGTTCCTGGTCGTTGAGGATGATCTTCGGGGCGGTGCGTTGTTCGTCGGTGAGTTTGCCGTCGACGGTGTCGAAGAAGTCGATCAACTCGCGGGCGTGCGGGCCCGAGGGCCGGATGCCGTGCTGGTAGTTGTCGATTTCGTCGAGCAGGAGCCCGAGGTTACGTTTCTGCTCTTCGGCACCGACCTCGGCCAGGAACTTCGCTTGGGCGCCGCCGGGGCGACCGGCGTAGCCCTCGGTGGTAACCACGCTGATGTGTTTCAGCGCGAGTTTGGCGGCCAGAAGTCCACCTGGCCGGTAGGCCAGCTCGATCGCGAGCGTGCGGCGCAGCATCCGCAACTCGATCGGTGTGTCCGGGATCGATGCGTCGGGGTTGTGCGACAGCCTGTCGTCGTAGGGCAGCCCGTCCGCGAGTTCGCGCACCTGCGCCGACATCTACTGCGCGGTGCGCGTGAGATCGAACGCCGCGACCACCGACCGCACCACCAGGCTGGCGGGGGGTGTCGGGTTCGGCCGTGACATTGACCATGGTCAGCGCCAGTGCGCCGAAGATGTGGCGCAGGGAGGCGGGAATCGACACGATCATCTGGGTCGGATCACGAAACAGATCGAGCAGACAGCGCACCGGAAACTCTTTTGCAACAATCGGATTGACAGCCGACAGCCACTGAAGTGCGTGGCCGACGTTTGTGGGACGGGTGCGACTTGGACGTGCCGCGAGTGCGACGCGAGTAAGATCGGCCCCGGGAGAATCTGCAGGCGGGCCCGAAAATTAGGAGGCCGGCCATGTCGACGCGTCGCCCCCCGCACACGGATCGTTCCCCGGAAGTCGTTGAACGCTTGGAACGCTCGCGTGCCCGTATCCAGCAACGTCGAGCGCTGGCACGTCAGCGAGAGCGAGCCATCCAAGAGGCGGTGAAGCGGTACCTCACCGACTGGCGGGCGATCACCGCGTGTGAAACCAAGCGCGACAACGAGGTCGAGGGACTACGTCAGCAGATCAGCGTGATCGAATCACGCGCAGCGCAGGAAATCGCTGGCTACCGCGCCGACCAAGCCGAGGCTGCTGCGGTGATCCGTGACCACGGTCAAACCGATGACGATGTCGCTGAGCTGCTCGAGATCAGCGCCAAACAAGCCCGCCAGCTCATCACCACCGCGCGTGCACACCGCGGCACACCCTCGCCGGGTGCATCACCCACGTCCACCGCCACACCGATCGAGCACCCCGAGCCTGCTCGCCACCGCCACACCGAGACCAGTCGGCAGCAGCGGGCAGAACGGGTCATCGACCCAGCCGACACCGTCGAGGCCCGCGCGTCAGCACGCCTGAGGCATGCGGGCGACGATCTCACCTGAATGATGTGGCTGGAAGAGGAGATCGCTAGGGTTGCTCGGCGGGAACAGCGTAGGTCAAATCGGTAGGCCACGGGTAGGTTCCCGGGGTGTCGGCGACAGCTTCGACGATGGCCTTGTTCGGGTCACCATCCACGCCTATCTTGAGGATACGAAACACGCTGACCCCTGCGGCGACCACGTGGATCAGGGAACCTACTTCGAACTGCACGGCGCCGAGACTATCGAACAGCACCGACAGGTCGGTTTCTTCTCGAGATACCCTGGCAGGCGTGTCTGTGCCAGCGCCGATGCTGGCGACCGCCGGTCCGCCGCCCGATGACCCAGGCCGCTGGGCAGTAGAGATGAAATGGGACGGTATACGCGGCATTTGCCGCGTCTCTGGTGGGCGCGTGGACTTCTACAGTCGCAACCGTAACAACATCACCGCGCCCTACCCGGAACTGGCGGCCGCGATCGCCGAACTCGCTGGCCGAACCGATCTGATCCTCGATGGCGAGATCATCGCGCCGGATCTCTCCACCGGGGCACCGTCGTTTACTCGCTTCCAGCGGCGAATGCATTCCACTCGCCCGACAGGCGAACTCGTGCGTGCGGTGCCGGTGCAGCTGTTCTGCTTCGATCTGCTCGAACTCGGAGGCGAGAACATCATGCCCCTGCCCTACATCGAGCGCCGAGCCCGTCTGAGCGAACTCGGCCTCATCGGCCCAAGCGTGCGGATCCCGCCGTACTGGACCCAGATCCCCATCGACACAATGCTCGACACCGTGGCATCACACGCCCTGGAGGGCATTGTGAGCAAACGCCTCGACTCCGTTTACCGACCAGGCATGAGATCACGGATGTGGCTGAAGACCGCGTTACGCCGAACGACGGACGTGATCATCGTCGGCTGGGTGCCCACCAGCAGCGGCGGCGAAAGCGGGGCTCTGGGTTCTCTTGTTCTGGGCGCACACGACGAGCGTGGGCGCTTGGTCTACGTCGGGCACGTCGGGACCGGATTCACCACGGCTGACCGCCGTACACTGTGTGAGCAGCTTGCGGGCTTGGCTGTCGCGGAATCCCCGTTCGACCTGCCCGCTCCCACCGGCCGGGTGGCCTCGGCGCGCTGGGTTCAGCCACGACTGGTCGGAACGGTCGAGTACCGGGAATTCGCCGGAGCGTTGCGGCATCCGAGCTGGCGGGGGCTGCGCGAGGAGATCCACGCGATCAACGTTCGACTACCGAGCTCACCATGATATAGAGTCCGTCCGCTGCCAACAGGTCACACCAAGGAAGATCTTCAGATGTTGGCGTAGCCACCGGCGTTCCACACAAACGAGCGGAAGTGCTGCGGTGTGAAAGCCTGCCTAGCAGGAACGCCCGGTGCCGGAGGAACCGGCCAGAACGCCAAGCCGCAGCGATGGCAGTAGAAACCGGCTTGCCATACCTCGTGCGCGTTGCGACGTCCCCGTGCAACTCTGCCGTTGCCGCGAATACGGCAAACAGCAACTGTGAGCAGGACAGCCCCAGGAGCCGCCAACATCCCGAAGAAAACGACCACGGACAGCGCGGCAACCCATCGCGACACCCCGGGAGCCGGATCCGCGATCGAGACGATTGCCGGAACAATCCAGCACATCGCTGGCAAGAGCAGCACCAGCGCGAAGAAGGTCAGACGCCCGGCCGGGGTACGGGCGGGCTCTCGGGCCAGACTCCGTGCAAGTGCTGTGGTGTGATAGCGCTCGACGGTGGCAGTGCCGAACACCGGAACCAGGCCAGTCGAAGCCACCCCCACCCCGGAATACACGTTCGTCTCGGAACTGGTCGACACACCGTCGGCATGCAGGGCCGGCACACTCTGCACCAAGTCGAGTTGGTTGCAGTGCGGACACGTCAGGTCGATGTCCATGCCGGAAACCCCTCCAAAGCCGTTGCGCTGTAGCGGCGCATCTGTGGTGCTGGTACCGGTACCTGCAACGAAAGCCCTGGAGGGTATCCAACACCTTCCGTGACCTGCTGTCGAGAGATATTCGTGAGCTTCTGCATCGATGAGTCCCTTCCCGATAGCTTGCTGATGAGTCGGATCGGCTGCAACTGACCTCAGTCCGCGCCGGGCCAGCGCGCTTATGACCCACGCTTCGTAGGCGGCTACTGGGTCGTGGGAGTGTCCGGGCGCAGATGCCCAGGATTCCTTTGCACGGGTGAACGGGAACCAGTTGCCATGAATGCTGTGGCGGATCTGGATGCCAACGTTTTCGTATTCAGTCGCTTCGATGTAGATCTCGGCGTCTTGGAGTTGAGGGTGGCCAATACCGGGTGGTAGAACATGCCGACAGTCCGGACCGGATTGGGGTGCGCGTGATGTGGTCGAGGTTGAGCGCACGTTGGTCTGGGTGCCGGGCGCGATCGTATGCGGTGTCGCGTACCTGGCGTGCGCATTTGTGTCGTGCGCTGATATCGGCCTCGTTCGGTGTGGTGTCGATGACCGGCGGATTGTGTGCTGACCTGTGTCGCGCGCGGTGGCGGGCAGACGATCGATATGGGTGCGCGCGATGGTAGGCGGTTGTGCGCGATGAGCCAGTCTGCCCAGCGTGCTCGTTCGTGTCGGTGACGCGCGATGGTCTCTTGTTGTCGGGTTGGTAGGTCGTGGGCGCGCGCGATGTGGTCCAGTGTCGTGGTTCCCGCGCGCACGGTGTTGCGGGTGTGGTGGATGAGTCCGGTGGTGGTGAGTGTGGCCAGGGCGGTGTAGCCCGCGGTGCGGCCCAGTCCTACGGCGGTGAATGCGTTGGCGGGGTTGGTTGTTTCGTCGATGATGGTTTCGTAGAGGCGTCGGCATTGCAGGCCGATGACGCGCCAGGCGGGGTGGACGGGTTCGATGCGGGTGCGCGCGGTCCGCGCGCGGCTGGTGGTGATGGGGGAGTCGTTGATGGTGGGGGGGTGAGGGCGTAGCGGTCGGCGAGGTGGCCGGTGGCGGCTCGTATACGCAGGATCGGGGCGCCGGGGAGTTCCCGGATTTCGCGCAGGGGCTGCCAGAGGGTGGTTTCGGGCATCCCGCCGGCCATCAGGGAAAGAGACCGGTCGCCGAACTCGACCGTGGGCGTGCCTCGGTGGAGAGCGCCGTTGAGGGTGCTGGCGTGGGCGAGAGCCTGTAGCACGGCGTGTGCGGTCCAGCGTTTCGGGGAGTTGGGCCATTGCGCGTCGGCCCAGGTGATGGCGGCGGTGAGCCAGCGTCGTTGCGGGCCGGTGTGTTTCGTCGCCGGTGTTTGCCCCCTGTGTGCTTTATGTACTTGTGCGCGTGAGACAGGAATTCGGAGGTATTTCGTGATGTCCAGTCACAGGCGCTGTTCCAGTCGCGGCGTAGCGCTCGATGAAGGTGGGCTCAGTAGCGGTGGTAGGCATTGGCCAGGCCGGTCCAGGTACCGCCCTGGGAGGGAAGTTCGGCGAGCAGGTCGGTGAAGCTGTAGCCATGCAGGGCTGCGGCGGTGAGGACGGATTGGCGCGCGGCCGAGCGATCCAGGCGTCCGTTGTGTGCGCCATCGACCCTGCGGTGCGCGACCCTCGCGCGCGAACGCGAGCACCGCGACGGGGATCGGTGTGTGTCGCCGATTGCCCGCGCGCAGCCGCGCATTCTCACCTGCCCCCTCCCACAGCCGACTGAGGTCATCCGGCGGGGTGTCGCCGCTGGTGGGCGCGGTCGCGCGCGGGGTCGCGCGCGCAGTGCGCGCCGTCGTGCGCGCCTGGTGGTCGTCGCGCGCGGCCGGGGTTACTTGGGTCGGTGTCGGTGCTGAGGAGCTGGGTGAAGCGGGGCCAGAACGTCGCGGGCGAACGGATTGTGAGCGTGTGGGCCGCTTGGTCGAGTGGGCCGTCGAGGATGCGGAATCCGCCGTCGCGGCAGCGGGATCCGGGTGGGGTGATACAGCCGGTGCGGTCGTTGAGCATCGGGGTGATGTCGAGGCTGGGCAGCCGGTCGGCCAGGGCCCGCAGGACAGGCTCGATCTCGGCGCGGGTGAGTGTGGTGCCCTCGGCGGGCGGGATCAGGATGTGGCGGCCGCCGCTGGTGGAGCGATCAGCAACTGTGCGGGCGCCGCATGCGTGCAGCAGGGTCAAGCAGTGCTTGATGTCGCGGTCGACGGTGGCGGGGCTGTGGCCGTGTTTGGCATCGAAGTCCAATACCAGCAGCCGGGTCCGACCGTGGAGATATATCGGCACTGCCGCAGGCTGATCGGGCAGCTTGCGGTCAAGGATTGCGCGCGGTCAGCGAACCGCGGCGGCACTGTTGTCGGGTTCCGCAACCGCATGGAACGTCGGGCAGCGAGCAAGGGTGCCAGCGTCGCGAACACGCGTCGCGCGGTCGCCAACTGCTCGTCACCGGTTTCCGCTACAGGAGCGGATCGATCACCTTCGACGTCTCTGTTGGGAGGCTCGTGCGAGCACGCGGACGACGTGGTGGTGTGGGTTGAATCGTGGTTTGGGCAGGGTTCCCCTCGGAGGTGCCAGTCATGGACAGCCTTCGTGTTGTCTGGTGTGAAGTCTCCAGCGGCTACTGGGGGTTTCGGTTTATTGGTTCTGTTGGGCCGATCTCGGTTCCCGAGGCGGGTGCGATCCCTTACAGGCGGATCGCACCCACACCGACCGTCGCCGGTCGGTCGGAGGGGTCAGGCGGGTTTCTGGTCGGCGACCACCTCCAATCGCGGTCCTACGACAGGGAATCCGAACTCCACTGCGCGGGCGATGATCCGGTCGACGGTGGATCGCCGCCAGGTCGCCCCCGTCCGGGTCGACATCGCGGTGGCGACGGCGTTCGCGTTCATCCCCGTCGCGGCGAACTCCAGAATCTCGACGATCTCGGTGACCGATTTCTCACTACGCCCGGTCGCCACCAACTTTCCTGCGATCCGCGCCAGGTCCTCACCGAGAACCGCCGCACCAGAGTCGTGACCCGGATCATCCGTTTCGGCACGATCAGAGGGCAGATAGGCGACCACATCCTCGGACCCGCCTCCAACGTGCTGCATCAGGCGACCGGCACTCCGATGCTGGGTGTACGCAGGCGAAGGATCGTTGGTCGCGGCATCGTGCGTGGTGCTGTCAGTGGTGGCGACTGCCTCGATGAGTTCGGCGTAGCGAGCGGTCAGCCACGCGTGTAGCCACATCAATACCACCACCATGACCGGCGCGACCGCGTATTCCGCTGCTCTACCGAAGCTGCCTTGAATGAGGTGTGGACCGCAGTTCAATCCGACAGTGCCGGTCAGCAGCGCCGCTTCGAATAACACGATCTTGGCGCGATCGACGCGTTGCCCGAGCCGGGCCGCGGTCGCGGCCTGGGCCATGATCTCCAGGATCGGCACCGAGATCATGGCCTCGATCCCGAACGACAACGCCCACAACAGCCACCACGTCGGCCCCGGTGTCACGTCGGCGGGTGTCAGGTTGCGGCCGACGTTGACCGCCGACCACAGCAACCCGACCCCCATCACACACCGCAACAACAATGAGGAGCGCCTTGCCCGGTGATGCAAGGCCCCGACCAACGCGTCCGGGTTCGTCGCTCGCGCACGATCTGCCCGAGCGTTCGCCAACCATCGCAGCTGGCGCGCGTCCTGCTGCCGCAACCGGCGGGCCGACCGCTGTTGTCGCGCTTGTTCGGCCAGCTCGCCACGCACCGAACGCTTGCGCTGGCGCCGCCGCTGGGCACGCTCCCATCGGGCTAACCCTTGCTCGGCCTCGATCTCGGCGACCGTCATCGCCTGGTACAGCTCTGAGACTTCCTGCAGGGGGACGCAATTTCGGGCCACCTCGACCGATCGTCCGAGGGTCGCGGGATCGGCGAGTTGGTGGCTGGGTGATGTCGACTTCGGTGTCATGGATCCTGCCTCGGGCCGGAGGGGAGGTAATTGGGGTCGGCGCCGGATGCGGCCGCGCACGGATGCGGTTCACCGGTGAGCTCGGCAAGGGCTCGCGCGACTTCGGGCAGACCAGCGCGGGTATAGAGCAGGGTCGTGGCACCACCGGGGTTGTCGGTGTGCCCGGCATAGGCCTTGGCGACCGGAACTCCGAAACGCCGCTCCACCCAGGTCAAGGTCGTATGCCGTAGCCAGTGAATGGAGATCTGGTGTGCCGCCACCCAGGGGACCGCGGCGCCGATGCGCTGGAACATCAGGTGGTACTGGCGGTTGTTGACCGGATCGCCGTTGCGGTAACGGAGCAGACGTGCCTCGGCTTCGGCGGTGATGACCTTCCCATTGCGAGCACGATGTCCGACCGACCTGTCGTGCGGCTTTCGCCTGCGATGATGTTGCTGAAGTGCTTCCATCAAGGTCGGCGAGATCGGTTGCCACCTGGTGATGCCTCCCTTCTCTCTGAGATGGATGAGGCAGTTGGCGGGATCGAGATCGACCTCCCGCAAATCCACCACGCCCGCGCGGCGGCACGCCGTCTCGGTGTGCAGGCGAAGGATGAGGGTGTCCAACTCCGGGTCTTCACCGGATTCCGCCGCTGCCCGGTTGATCTCGACGAGTTGATCTCGCGACAGCGCGCGACGGCGTGACGGGGGCAAGCTGGGCATCGCCAGCTTCTTCCCAGGGTTGTCCTCTGACCGGATATAGCCGTCATCGACCGCGAACTCGTACAACTTGCGCAGCGCCGAGATCACCCCTCTGGCCGTGCCCTTGCCACCGACGTCATTGCGTCTCACCTGGCGCATCTCGACGATCTCGGCGATCAGGGTCTTGAACTCGGTCGGTGTGGGCTCGTCGATCCGCCTGTCCGGCCACGCCTCGGCGACCCTGCGCAGAAACGACTGATACTGCACAACAGTGAGAGTCGCGGGCATCGCGGCCAGGACACGGGGAACGTAGTCCGCGAACGTGGGCACGGTCGGGCGCGACTTGTTGTGTGCCAACAGGGTCTGCATCTGGTCCAGTAGCAGTCTGGCGGCGTCGAGGTCATCGGCGGAGGGCGTTGGGGTCACGATTGCCCCGATTCCGCATGGTTGTCCTCACACGCCTCACCGACCAGACGATCAACCGCCCGCAGCGGCAGCACCGTCATAGCCATCTGTTGTGTATCGGCGACCAGAAGAACTTGGTCGCCGGCCGCGATCGCGAGAGCTCGTCGCGTACGTGCCGCAAGTCGAAGATCTCGATCGGAGGTAATTCGATTCTTGCCCGACTCGCAGACCGTGAGCCGCACACCGCCGCCAGCGCTCATCCCACACAGACGTAGGCCAGCGCACCAACCGAGCGCCGCGACGACCGATTTGTCGATCACGCGACCGTTCCGGTCGACGCGCCGCAGCCCATAGGTCCATCGATTCTCACGAGGCGGAGTCGGATAGACCAACTCGACCAAGGGGAACGCTGCGTGCGCGGACGACTCGAACCTCGAACCCCTATCGATCGAGGCGGTCGCGTCGGGAGTCAACGGCGTGATGATATCGGCGTTCACCGGGCGCCTCCCAGACTTGCGCCGAGCGGCTCAGCGGGAGGTGTGGGAGGTGCGGCAGTGTCAGTCGGGTTTTGGGACACCGGGGAGGAAGCGTATTCGCTGCAAATGTGTGTCAGAAAACTTGTTCTAATTTGCAACACGTTCCAGTTCGGTGCGATTCGGCTCGTGACGCCGCGCTCGGCCTCGAACCTCGGCGGTCTCGTCCGCTATATTGAGCCCAAACCGTAGCGGCCCAGCCGATTCGGCAGGGGAGCGAACGGGTCACGACGAAGTTCATGACATAGCTGTTCACGACGATTTTTTGGGGGGCAACTCGATGAGTGATCTCTCGGTAGAGACTGAAGCGGTCCGGGCGTTCGCCGCCACGAACGCGGGCATCGCCGACGATCTCGCGGGGGCGGGCGCTTTCGACGCGGTGCGTAATGTTGCCGCGTTGGCTCCGGTGTTCGGACTGATCGGCGTCGACTATCTGGCGATGTTCGCCGCGGCTCAGGTGCTGCAGGCCAAGGACATCAATGATCTGTCGGCCAAGTACGCCAAGCTTTCGGAGTCGGCGTTCAGCGCCGCCGCTGCCTACGACGCCACCGACTCGTTCAACGCGGGCGCGCTCGGTTCCATCGCCGACCAGATCGGGGGCGCGGTATGAGACCACTGGACAGCGGCGTCATCGCGCCCGAGGGGCCGGTCGTCGAGCACGCGGCCGAGCAAAACGTCGCCATCGGCCAGCAGACCGTGCTGGACGCGTTGCAGAACTCGCCCGCCCAGGCGGTGCTCGACCTGCCGCTGCCCCAGCTGCCCGACGACATGCCGCCCATCGAACCACCCGCGTTCGTATTGTCGCGCAAGATTTCCGAGGACCAGCACACGCTCGGCGCCGTTCCAGCGGGACTGCCCGGCCTGAATGGCGCGGCAGGGCCGGGCGCTCAGGATATTCCCGGCGTTCCGCATGAGGTCTCCGCTCTGCTGGGCGACACGGGCGCCGCGATCAACCACGCCGCGGCCCCGGTGGTCGAGGGCGTGCTCAGTGGCGGGCTCACCGACGCGCCGACCGCCGTCGCGGCCGCGGTGAATCAGGCCGCGGCCGCGCTGCCGCCGCTGCCCGCCGACCCGGTCGCCGCGCTGATGCAGGGTGTCGCGCTGCCCGGATTGCCGGGCGTGGACATGCTCATGAAGCCGATCCTCGATCTGCTCGGCAGCTTCGGCACCGGCGTGGTCGGCGCGCTCGACCCGACCGCGATCCTCAGCCAGTCCTCCAAGGTCATCGAGATGGCCATGCAGGTGGGCAAGGGCAGCATGGCCACCGTCGACCAGCTGTGGCAGAGCCAGGCCGCCCGCAACGCGCAGGTCACGAGCCAGCAGGCGAATGTCGAGGGCCACGAGACCAGTCAGCGCGGCATCGACATCTCCGAGCTCACCCAACGCGCCGCCGCGGTAGTGCAGCAGGGCAACGCGCAGCTGCTCGGCATCGCGTCGTCGTTCGCCACCCAGGCGACCGCGCTGGCGCCGGTGATCCTGACCCCGCCCGCGCAGGCGACGCTGATCGCCTCGGCCACCGAGCACCTCGGTCACGCCATGGGCGTCGTCAATGCCACCCGCGGTGACCTGGCGGGGAAGACCGCCGAGCTCAGCGGCATGGTGCAGCAGTTGGTCGCGCCAGGTGGCGGGCCTGCGCCGCAGGAGCTGGCGCAGGCCGTGGCGCAGACCGTCGGCCAGCCGATCCTGGAGCAGGCGCAGTCGACCGCGACGGACACGGCCACGAAGGCCGCGGGCCTGGACTCGTACGCACCAGGTACACCGTCGACCACACCGTCATCGGTGCACACGCCGCACAGCCCGAGTGCCAACCACGGCGTGCCGAGCGGTTTCCCCGGCAGCCCCGGTCGGCCGGGAACCCCCTCGGTGCCCAAGCCCACCGGCCTGCCCGGCAGCGCGGCCCCGCCGATCCGGCCGATCGCGGGTGCGCCCTTCGGCCCGGGCGCACCCGGCACGACCCCCTCCGGTGCCAACAGCTTCATGGGCAGCCCTGCCGCCGGGGCGGGGCAGCGGGGCAGTGACGAGGAGCATTCGCGCACCGTGCAGCCCTATCTGAGTCCGACCGGCAATGACGACCTCACCGGTTCGCTGGGAGAGTCCACGCCGGACGTTATCGGCGCGACGCACTCCGACGAGATCATCAGCTCCAACTACGAGCAGGACCAGTTCTAGCCCCACACGGGCTTACCGGCAACCCGGCTCGAACGGCAGTAACCGCTCGGGCCGCACCGCGGGTATCAGTTGTCCTGGACGAATGCATCGAGCAGCTTCTTGTAGAGGTCGGCAAATCGTTTTCGACCGGCCTGCTGCTCGGCGCCGAGGCCGTCGGTGGCCTGGGGCGCGTAGACGATCAGATGCACGTCCGCATTCGGCGGCTGCGACATGTAGTCGATGATCTGGCTGCCCTGGTCGGTGGCCCTCGGCACACCGAGATCCACGGCGGCGAGCGACCTGGTCTCGGCCAGCGCCGCAGTCAGCACCTCGGGCGGAACGTGCCCGTTGATCCGCTTCGGCGGGACATCCGGTGTGCGATCGGCGGCGACAGCGTCGGGGATCTTGACGGCCTTGCCGTCGGAGAAGATTTCCAGTTGCGGGCGCAGATCCATCCGGCTCTGCCAGCCGTCCGGAATGGTGGTCAGGGTGAACAGCACCAGCGGCTCGGCGGCCGGAGGCAGCGCGCTGGGCTGCGGTGGCGGGGCGGACGCGGCGGTGCCTGAGCCCACCGCGAGCGCCAGCATCGCAACCAGCAGGGCCACTGTGGTACTTCGCATCAATCCCATCTCCCAGTTGCCGTTTTCACCTGTGGCACAGGCGAACTACCCGTCGATCATGACAGCAAAGCTGTGGTGCCGATCGAATCCGTGTCACCGCAAGGCGGACGGATTGTTCAGGTCCTGGGCCGAATAGGTGTCACAGGCGCGCACCTCGCCGGTCCTGTAGCCGGTGAGGAACCACTTCTGCCGCTGCTCGGACGAACCGTGAGTCCACGCTTCGGGATTCACCCTGCCCTGCGCCGCGCGCTGGATGCGGTCGTCGCCGACCGCCGACGCTGCCGAGAGCGCATCACGGACATCGTTGTCCGACAGCGGTTTCAGGAACGGTTGGCCGCCGCCGGGTGCGGGGAGCTCATCCGCGAAGTGCGCCCAGATGCCCGCGTAGCAGTCGGCCTGCAATTCGGTGCGCACCGCGCCGGACTCCGGGCCGCGCGGATCCAGCTGTGCGCGGCCGATATCGCCGAGCTGGTTCTGGATGTGATGGCCGATCTCGTGCGCCACCACATATTCCTGCGCGAGCGGACCACCGCTGGAACCGAAACGGTCCACCAACTCTTGGAAGAAGCTCGTGTCGAAATAGGCGGTCTGGTCGGCCGGGCAGTAGAACGGACCGACCGCGCTGGTGGCGTTGCCGCAGCCGGTCGAGATGGCGCCGGAGAACAGCACGACCTTCGGGCGCATGTACCGCTTGCCGGTCTGCTTGGGGAGCTCGGTGGACCAGACGGCGTCCAGGCTCTGCGCTGTGAGCGCCACTCTGCAGTCGACGTACTTGTTGGCGTCCGCGCCGGTCTTGCAGTGGCTCGGTGTGCCCGCCGTGCCAGGTTGCGTCTGGATCTGGTCCTGTGCTCCGGTGAAGTTGCCGAGGATCGAGCCGGGGTCACCGCCCATCAGAAGGGACAACACCAGCACGATCAGTCCGCCCGCGCCGCCGCCCAACGCGATCTTGCCGCCCATTCCGGGGCCTCCGCCGGACGAAACTCGATCAGGGTCGATCTGCATGCCCTCGTTGAAGGTCATCGTTGTCGCTTTCTCGTCGTCCGTAGCCCTCGGTCACACACTCGCCCGATACAGCTTGGCACGGGGGTGGTGATATCGGTTTCCACTCGGCGAATGTGTCTCACTACGATGGACCCGCACCTGGTCACATCGCGCCGGTGCCGGATTCGTCGAAAGGAACCCTGTGCTGCGCACCCACTTGGCTGGTTCGCTGCGAAGCGAGCATGCCGGTCAGACCGTCACCCTCACCGGCTGGGTGGCCCGGCGGCGTGACCACGGCGGGGTGATCTTCATCGATCTGCGCGATGCGTCCGGGGTCGCCCAGGCGGTGTTCCGCGAGGGGGAACCCGCCGCGCAGGCACACCGGCTGCGCGCCGAGTACTGCGTGCGTGTCACCGGCACCGTGGAACCGCGCCCGGATGGCAACGAGAACCCGGAGCTGCCCACCGGCACCATCGAGGTGAACGTCACCGAACTCGAGGTGCTGAACGAGAGTGCCCCACTGCCGTTCCAACTGGACGAGCAGCCCGGTGAGGAGGCGCGTCTCAAGCACCGCTACCTGGATCTGCGCCGCGAGGGTCCGGCGCATGCCATCCGGCTGCGGTCGAAGGTCAACGCGGCTGCGCGCGAGGTGCTGGCCCGCCACGAGTTCGTCGAGGTGGAGACGCCGACGATGACCCGCTCCACCCCGGAGGGCGCACGCGACTTCCTGGTACCCGCCCGCTTGCAGCCGGGCAGCTTCTACGCGCTGCCGCAGAGCCCGCAGTTGTTCAAGCAGCTGCTCATGGTCGGTGGCATCGAGCGGTATTACCAGATCGCGCGCTGCTACCGCGATGAGGACTTCCGCGCCGACCGTCAGCCCGAGTTCACCCAGCTCGATATCGAGATGAGCTTCGTGCGCCAGGACGACGTGATTCTGCTGGCCGAGGAGATCCTCGTCGCGCTGTGGAAGCTGGTCGGCTACGAGATCCCGACGCCGATCCCGCACATGACCTACGCGGAGGCCATGCGCCGCTTCGGTTCCGACAAGCCGGATCTTCGCTTCGGTGTCGAAATCACCGAGTGCACCGAGTATTTCAAGGACACCCCGTTCCGGGTGTTCCAGGCGCCCTACGTCGGCGCGGTGGTCATGCCTGGCGGCGCCGGCCAGCCGCGGCGCCAGCTCGACGCCTGGCAGGAGTGGGCCAAGCAGCGTGGCGCCAAGGGGCTGGCGTATGTCCTGGTGAACGAGGATGGCACGCTCGGAGGACCGGTGGCCAAGAACCTCAGCGACGCCGAGCGCGAGGGCCTGGCCAAGCATGTCGGCGCGGTGCCGGGTGACTGCGTGTTCTTCGCGGCCGGTGCGGCGAAGGCACAACGCGGTCTGCTCGGTGCGGCGCGCGGCGAGATCGCCCGCAAGGTCGGACTGGTCGACGAGGACGCCTGGTCGTTCGTGTGGATCGTGGACGCCCCGCTGTTCGAGCCGACCGCCGAGGCGACCGCGAGCGGCGATGTGGCGGTGGGCCATTCCGCGTGGACCGCGGTACACCACGCGTTCACCTCACCGAAGCCGGAGTCGCTGGACACCTTCGACACCGACCCGGATTCGGCGCTGGCCTACGCCTACGACATCGTCTGCAATGGCAACGAGATCGGCGGCGGCTCGATCCGTATTCACCGCCGCGATGTGCAGGAACGCGTCTTCAAGGTAATGGGCATCAGCCACGAAGAGGCGCAGGACAAGTTCGGGTTCCTGTTGGACGCCTTCGCTTTCGGCGCCCCGCCGCACGGCGGCATCGCCTTCGGCTGGGACCGGGTCACCGCGCTGCTTGCCGGACAGGACTCGATCCGCGAGGTCATCGCGTTCCCGAAGACCGGCGGCGGCGTAGATCCGCTGACCGACGCGCCCGCGCCGATCACCGCGCAGCAGCGCAAGGAGGCGGGCCTGGACGCCGAGCCGGAGCCGAAGAAGGGCGAGGACGCGAAAGCCGCGAAGCCCGCGCGATAGCGGTCGCGCCCGCGCGACAGTATGGTCTGGACGGCATCGCTACCGGCCCGGCGTAGCCGACCACGAGGGGATTCGCGGTTGCCGCGATCATCGTGCTCGAGTTCCGGCCCCGCCGGGCAGCGAGGCCGGGCCGGTCGAACGGCTCGAGCGCTGGATCGGGATGCGGTCACTGATCAATGAAGTGATCGTCGGTTCACCGCGCGGAAACTGTGCCTCCGGTGAGCGTGCGGTAGGCGTAGGTTACCGCGAGGGCGGCGACCGGGCCTGCGACCAGCAGCCCGAGACCGCACAGCAGCAGCCCGAGGAAGGTCACCACGAGCACCGCGAGCGCGAGCAGGAGCACCGGCCAGATGTTGGCGACTACCAGCGTGAAGCTGGACTTCAGCGCCTCGAACGGTCCCTGGTCCTGGTCGACGACGTAGTGCAGCGAGAACATGCACAGTAAGCCGGCGACAAATCCGGGGACGAAGCAGATCGCGGAGCCGACGAAGGTCAGCAGGAATGCCAGCAGCGCGGTGAGCAGGACGTTGCCCGCGTTCACGAAGCGGAAGAATGAGCCGAAAGACGGTGGCGTGCCGTCGGTCTCGTACAGCGCACCGCGGACCATCGCGGCTTGCAGCAGCCACACACCGGCCAGCACCGCGAGGAAGATGAGTAGCAGCGGCAGCAGCGTCGTCGGATCGGTGAGTTGCACGACGAGCACGAACGCCAGATAGATGACGAGGCCCACGGCGGTCACGCCGACCCACGGCCCCGGGTTGGCACGGAACTTCGCCAAGCCGTAGCTGAGAGCCCGGCCCACATCGAGCGTACCGGGGGCCGTGGTGACCTGCTGGTAGCCGTAGACCGGTTGCTGCGGCGGCACGGCGCCGGGCGGTGGAATCATGCCAGGCTGCGCATATTCAGGACCGGTGCCTTGCGTGCCATAGGTGGGGTACGGCTGGGATGCCACAGGAGGGGCCGGCTCCAGCGGTTCGCTGCCGTAGTGCGCCGCGCCCGGCCCCTCGAACTGCGGATATCCGGCCGAGCCCGCCATCTCGTGGCGGGCGTGGCCGGTTGCGGGACCCGGCGAGTTCGGGTTCGTGCCGGCGTGCTGTCCCGGCCGCGCCACGAAGCGCTCGTCGTTCGGGTCGGGGGCGCCGCCAGCTGATTCCTTCGATGCGGGAGGCGGTGTTTCGGCCATGCGTAGACCTTTCGACTCAACTGGTTTGCGGTGTGGCGCAGAGCAGTTGACGATGACAAAACCGGACGGGTCCAATCGTGTCAAGCAATGAGCGGCCGTTCCGCGACCTCGGCACGGACACGCCGGACGACGCGGAAAGGTTGTGCAACCGCTCGCTAGAAGTGACCTGATGCGAGTAGCTTGAGAGGCGATGACCGCACTATTGGCCGAACGCGCCACCGAAGTCGTGTCCGCAGCGCAACAGTTGCTCACAAAGCGAATGGGTGCTCCGGTAAAGCTGAGCGATCCGATCGAACTCAGCGGTAGTGGTAGGACAACCGTCCTACGTGTGCGTGTAGCCGAGAACGCTTTCTCGTTGCCGCGAACCTTGATCGTCAAGCAGGTCCGCGGAGCCGCGCGGGATCGTCGGACCGGCGGCCTGGCTCCCGGTGTTGTCAGCATCGATTCCGCGTTCCTGCGCGAGGCCGTCTCCTATCAATTCACCACCGCCCTGAGCCGGGAGCACCGGCCGGGCGCGTATCTGATCGCGCACAGCCTGCCGGAGCGGTTGCTGATCCTCAGCGATCTCGGCGAAAACTCCCTGCTCACCGCCGTGCTGCGGTCCGGAGCCGAGCCCGCCACCCGCAACGCGCTGATGGCGTTCGCGCAGGCGCTCGGCCGGATGCATGCCGCCACCGTCGGGCGCGAAGCCGACTTCGTCGCGCTGCTGCGCCGGGTCGATGTGGTGCACCGGGTCGACGGCATCGCGCAGCAGGCCGAGTCGGCGATCTCGGAGGTGCCTGGACTGCTGCAGCGCGAGCTGGGCATCGAGGTGCCCGGCGAGATCGCCGAGCGTATCGTGCGCGGCAACCGGCTGTTTTCCGCGGGGCGATTCCGCGGGTTCAGTCCATCGGACCTGTGCCCGGATAATGTGATCTTGAACGAGGAGGGCGCGCGCTTCCTCGACTACGAGTGGGGTGGGTTCCGCGACGCCACCCTGGACATCGCCTATGCGCTGGTGTCGTTCCCCGGCTGCCTGTGCGATGTGGAGCTCTCGCGGGAACGCGCCCAGCAGATGGTGGAGGCATGGCGTTCCGAGGTGGTGGGCGTGTGGCCCGCGCTGGCCGACGACGACCTGCTCGCCGAGCGGATCCTCGAAGCTCGCCTGATCTGGGTGTGGCTGTCCACCTTCTGGTTCCTGCCCGCAGACCATGCGCGCATCGCGTCCGCACGCGAGCACGGACTTTCGGTGCCGCGCTCGTCAGCGCTGATCAACCGCTGGGCCGCGCTTGCCGAAGACGCGCGGTGTACGGGCGACGACATCGTCGGCGATTTCGCCGAGGATGTGTCGGCAATGCTGGAAGAGCGCTGGTCCGAATAGGTTTGAGCCACATGCAAGTCATCCGGTGAGGCGGGCTACCGGATGTGAGCTTTTGACGTTGTTCTCGGTGAGCAACAGCGCCGACTGGTATTTCCGGCGACAAGCCGGGCACATAAGAGTCGCTGTATCAGCCCGGCCGCAGGGAGGTCGCTTGTGCAGCGGAAGAAGGGGGGTGTCGGATGGGCGACCTATTGCTCGTTTTCCTTCCGATCGTGATCATCGTCGGTGTGCTCGGGGTCGCGGCTGCCCGCCGGATCAGGGCTCGCCGCCGTGCCGAGGACGACCCGACCACGCGTGCCCGCGCGGCTGGGGTTCGGCTGACCAGACAGGTCCGCGCCAGCCAATGGCGGAACCGGCCCTACGACAAGACCGAATACACCGGCGGCGGCGGTGGGGGGTGCGGGGGCGGCTCTGAATGACGGGTCAGATCAGCGGGCCCTGCGGCTCCGTCCGGCTCCGTGCGGACCTGAAGCCCCAGATAGCCCGAAACAGGCGATCGCGGTCGGCGGTGTAGCCATCCCACCGGTCACTGTTCACCGACAATCAGCCTGCGGAAGGCCCGGGATATCGCGTGTTCCGCCGGTTACGGTGGGACAAGACCGGGTGTGGTGGCGGCGGAGGAACAGCGCGCCGCGCTGTCGGTGCGGCTCGGTAACGTTCTTTCCGTGAGCGATGGCTTGTTCGATGTACCCGGTGACGCGGTCCCCGTGGAGCACACAATCGACAACGTGGTGCGCAGGGACGCGGGTGCGCCGTTGGCGGTGCGGATGCGGCCCACCTCGCTGAACGAAGTGGTCGGGCAGCAGCATCTTCTCGGCCCCGGCTCCCCGCTGCGCAGGCTGATCGAGGGCTCAGGGGCGGCGTCGGTGCTGCTGTACGGCCCGCCCGGCACGGGTAAGACGACCCTCGCGGCGCTCATCTCGCACGCGACCGGCCGTCGCTTCGAGGCGCTCTCGGCGCTGTCGGCCGGGGTGAAGGAGGTACGGGCTGTCATCGATGTGGCGCGGCGCAGGCTGTCGGCCGGTGCGCAGACCGTGCTGTTCATCGACGAGGTGCATCGATTCTCCAAAACGCAGCAGGACGCCCTGCTCGCCGCTGTGGAGAACCGCATCGTCCTGCTGGTCGGCGCGACAACGGAGAATCCGTCGTTCTCAGTGGTGTCGCCGTTGCTGTCGCGCTCACTGGTGTTGCAGCTACAATCGCTCACCGACGCCGACGTCCGGCAGCTGCTCACCCGCGCGATCGCCGACTCGCGCGGCCTCGACGGCGCGTACACCGTCACCGACGCGGCGCTCGACCACATCATCCGGATCGCGGGCGGAGACGCCCGCCGCGCGCTCACCGCACTGGAAGCCTCGGCCGAATCCTCGCTGGACGGCGCAGTCGATGTCGACCTTGTCGAGGCCAGCGTCGACAAGGCGGCCGTACGCTACGACCGGGCAGGCGACCAGCATTACGACGTGATCAGCGCGTTCATCAAGTCCATCCGAGGCTCGGATGCCGACGCCGCGCTGCATTACCTGGCCCGCATGTTGAGTGCGGGGGAGGACCCGCGCTTCATCGCCCGCAGACTGATGATCCACGCCAGCGAGGACATCGGCATGGCCGATCCGATGGCGCTGCAGACGGCGACGGCCGCCGCGCAGGTGGTGCAGCTGGTCGGGCTGCCCGAGGCGCGGCTGGCACTGGCACAGGCCACGATCCATCTGGCCACCGCGCCGAAGTCCGGCGCGGTGGTGGCCGCGATCGGCGCGGCCATGGCCGACGTCGCGGCGGGCAAGGCCGGAGCCGTCCCGCCGCATCTGCGCGACGGACACTACGCGGGCGCGGCCGCGCTCGGTAACGCCCAGGGTTATCGATACCCGCACGACAACAAGGACGGCGTGCTCGCTCAGCAGTACCCGCCCGACGATTTGGTCGGCGTGGACTACTACCACCCCACCGACCACGGCCACGAACGCGAGGTCGGACCCCGCGTACAGAAACTCCGCCATATCGTCCGAGGGACTTGAGGGCCGGGTTCGCTGCTCTCTCGCAGCAACGCGAGACCCCGGTCGATGAATAATCACGTGCGCAGCACCGGTAGGCTGGATTTCTGTGCAGACCCACGAGATCCGCCGGCGTTTTCTGGACCATTTCCTTCGGGCCGGCCACACCGAGGTGCCGAGCGCCTCGCTGATCCTGGCCGACCCGAACCTGCTGTTCGTCAACGCGGGCATGGTTCAGTTCAAGCCGTACTTCCTGGGTCAGGAGGCGCCGCCCTACCCGCGGGCGACGAGCGTGCAGAAATGCGTCCGCACCGGCGACATCGAGGAGGTCGGTGTCACCACGCGGCACAACACGTTCTTCCAGATGGCGGGGAACTTCTCCTTTGGTGACTACTTCAAGGAGGGGGCGATCACCCTCGCCTGGGAGCTGATCAGCAAGCCCCAGGACGAAGGCGGGTACGGGTTCGATCCCGAACGGATCTGGGTGACCGTGTACCAGGACGACCCCGAGGCGGCCGAGATCTGGCGCCGGGTCGCGAGCATCCCCGCGGAGCGGATCCAGTTCCGCGACGGCAAGGACAATTACTGGGACATGGGCGTGCCTGGCCCGGGCGGTCCGTGCTCGGAGATCTACTACGACCGCGGTCCGGAGCACGGCCGCGATGGTGGGCCGGTCGCCGACGAGGACCGCTACCTCGAGATCTGGAATCTCGTATTCATGCAGGACATCCGTGGCGAGCTGAGTCCGAAGCTGGGCCATCCGCCGGTCGGGACACTGCCGAAGAAGAACATCGACACCGGTATGGGTGTCGAGCGGATCGCATTGCTGCTGCAAGGCGTGGACAATGTCTACGAGACAGATTTGCTGCGCCCGATCATCGACAAGGCAGAGGAGCTGACCGGTCGCTCCTACGGTGTGCAGCACGAGGACGACGTGCGCTTCCGCGTGATCGCCGACCACGCCCGCACTGCCGCCATGTTGATCGCCGACGGTGTGAACCCGGGCAACGACGGCCGCGGCTACGTGCTGCGCCGCCTGCTTCGCCGCATCGTGCGTTCGGCCCGCCTGCTCGGCGCCGAGAAACCGGTGATGGGCGAGTTCATGAAGGTCGTCAGCGATCTCATGACCCCGTCCTATCCGGAGCTGTCCACCGACTTCCGCCGTATCGAGACCGTCGCGGTCGGTGAGGAGACGGCGTTCCTGAAGACGCTGAATACCGGCTCTACGCTGTTCGAGAACACCGCGACCGCGGTGAAGGCGGGGGGCGGTGCGACGATCGCCGGGTCGGACGCCTTCACTTTGCACGATACCTACGGCTTCCCGATCGATCTGACCCTGGAGATGGCCGCCGAGGCCGGTCTCTCGGTCGACGAGGAGGGCTTCCGCTCGCTCATGGCCGAGCAGCGCAAGCGCGCGAAGGAGGACGCACAGTCCCGCAAGCACGCCCACGCCGACCTGACCGTCTACAAGGAACTCGTCGATCGCGGCGCTACCGAGTTCACCGGATTCGACGAGCTGACCTCCGAGGCCACGGTGCTGGCCCTGATCTCCGACGGCGTGCGGGTGCCGACCGCGACCGCGGGCCAGGACGTCGAGGTGATCCTGGAACGCAGCCCCCTCTACGCCGAATCCGGCGGCCAGATCGCCGACCGCGGCAGCATCACCGCGTCCGGCCTGAAGGTGCGCGTCAACGACGTGCAGAAGATCGCCAAGAAGCTTTGGGTGCATAAAACCACGGTCGAGCAGGGCCAGATCACCGAGGGCGACGTGGTGCTCGCCCAGGCCGACCCGGCCTGGCGGCGCGGCGCCACCCAGGGGCACTCCGGCACGCACATGGTGCACGCCGCCTTGCGCCAAGTGCTCGGCCCGAACGCGGTACAGGCGGGCTCGCTGAACAAGCCGGGCTACCTGCGCTTCGACTTCAACTGGCAGGGCCAGCTGTCCGAGCATCAGAAGGCCGACATCGAGGCCGTATCCAACGACGCGGTCGGCTCGGACTTCCCGGTCAACACCTTCGTCACCGACCTGCCGAAGGCCAAGCAGATGGGCGCCCTGGCGCTGTTCGGCGAGAATTACGGCAGCGAGGTCCGCGTCGTCGAGATCGGCGGCCCGTTCTCGATGGAGCTCTGCGGTGGCACGCACGTGCAGCATTCCTCGCAGATCGGTCCGATCACGGTGCTCGGCGAGTCGTCGGTCGGCTCCGGTGTGCGGCGCGTCGAGGCGTTCGTCGGCCTGGACTCCTACAAGTACCTGGCTAAGGAGCGAGCGCTGCTGGCTGGTGTCGCGTCGTCGCTGAAGGTGCCCTCGGAGGAGGTGCCTGCCCGCGTCGAGCAGCTGGTCGAGCGGCTCAAGGTGGCCGAGAAGGAGCTCGAGCGGGCCAGGACGGCCGCCGTGCTGTCCGCGGCCGGCAAGTTCGTCCAGGAGGCCGAGCGGATCGGCCGCCTGCTGCTGGTCGCCGTCGCCGCGCCCGAGGGCGTGCCGGCCGGTGATCTGCGGACACTGGCCACCGATATCCGTGGCCGGTTCGGCACCGAACCCGCCGTGGTGGTGCTGCTCGGCAACGCCGACGGCAAGGTGCCGTTCGTGGTGGCCGTGAACAAGCCCGCCCAGGAACTCGGCGTCAAGTCCGGTGATCTTGTCGGCAGCTTCGGCCCCAGCATCGCGGGCCGCGGCGGTGGCAAGCCGGAGATGGCGCAGGGTGCCGGTTCGGATCCGTCCGGCATTCCAGCGGGCCTGGCCGCGGTCCGCGCTCGGGTGGCCGAACTGGCCGGGTGATGGACGACGCCGAAAGTCCGGAGCGAGCGGCGCCACGCGGCTCCGACCGGCCGCATCCTGACACCGATCCTGGGCGGGGGAGGCGGATCGGCGTCGATGTCGGCACCGTCCGCATCGGGGTCGCCGCCTGCGATCCCGACGGCATCCTCGCCACGCCGGTGGAGACCGTGCCGCGCGCGAAACAGAATCAGCGTACTTCCGGGGCGGCTCCCGATATCGGCAGAATTGCCGAAATTGTGCGGGAGTACGAGGCTGTCGAGGTCGTCGTAGGATTGCCGCGAACATTGCGCGGGGAGAAGGGCACTGCCGCTACGCTGGCCATCGCATTCGCTGAGCGATTGCGGGCTGCTGTCGCCCCGGTGCCTGTCCGGCTTTCCGACGAACGTTTGACTACGGTGTCAGCTGCACGTGCATTGCGGGACAGTGGAGTTCGCGCGCGTGGCCAGCGGCAGGTGATCGATCAGGCGGCGGCCGTGTCGATCCTGCAAGGATGGTTGGACGAACGGAGTGCGGTGTTGAGGTCGGTGGAAGCGGGACGTCCTGTGTCGTCCGGGGACGATGCATGACGGATCGGTGGGCGCGGGCCGAGGAACTGTTCAGACAGCGTGAAGCTGATCGGCGTTACCGCAGAGACGACCGGGCCTGGGATGAATACGACGAATACGACGACGGAGACGCGCCCGCGCACCGTCCCGTCGTCGGCCCCGACTACGACGATTACGACGATGACACCACTGTCATCCCCCGCTACGTCGATGACGACGACGAGCCGCCACCGCCGGGCCCGCGAACCGGAAACCAACGTCCGCGCGTGAGCCGTCAAGAGGCGCGCCGCCCGAAGCGGGCGCAGCGGGAGCGCCCCACACGCTTGCAGCGCGGCAAGCGCTCTCGGGCCGCTTCGCGCAAGGCGGCTGAGCGCAAGCGGCGGCGCAGGACTCTGTGGATCATCGCTGGTGTCTTCGTGCTGCTGTTCACCGGCGCCGCGGTGTTCGCGGGAATGAAACTGATCGGCAGCATGGCCGGCCCGGAAGATTTCGCGGGTCCGGCGGGCCCGCTCGTGGTGGTGCAGGTGCAGCCGGGCGACACGTCCCAGCAGATCGCCTCGACCATGGTCGAGCGCGGCGTCGTCGCCAGCACGGGCGCATTCTTTCAGGCGGCGGTGCGCAACTCGAACATGAGCGCCGTGCAACCCGGTTACTACGCGATACCCAGCCGCAGCCCCGCCGCGCAGGCGGTGACTGCCCTGATCAACAAGTCCTCGCGGGTCGGCAACTTGGTGGTATCCGAGGGGCGTCAGCTGCACGACCAGCAGGACGTGAATACCGGATCGCGCAAGGAAGGCATCTACCGCAAGATCGCGGACGCCAGCTGCGTCGGAACGGGGCCAACCCAGAAGTGCGTGACTTATGACCAGCTCGACGCCGCGGGCGCGGGCGTGAACCTGGCCGCGCTCGGGGTGCCGCGCTGGGCCGAGCAGGTCGTGCGCAACGTCCCCGACCGCGGCAGGCAGCTCGAGGGCCTGATCGCGGCGGGCACCTGGGATTTCGATCCGAGTGGGACGCCCGAGCAAATCCTCGCGCAGCTGGTGACCGCCAGTGCGCGCAGTTACGAGGGCACCGGGCTGCTGCAGTCGGGCGCCGAGACCAAGCTGAACCCGTACCAGACGCTGATCGGGGCCTCGCTGGTCGAGCGGGAAGCGCTGCCGCAGGACATGTCCAAGGTGGCGCGCGTGATCGTGAACCGGTTGCGGGTCGATCAGCCGCTGCAGTTCGATTCGACGGTGAACTACACCCTGGACCGCACCGAGGTCGCGACCACCGACACCGACCGGGCCCAGCACAACCCATGGAATACCTACGCGATGCCCGGCCTGCCCGCCACGCCGATCTCGGCGCCATCGCTGAATGCGCTACGCGCTATGGAGAATCCGGAGCCGGGGCCGTGGCTGTATTTTGTCACCGTCGACAAGCAGGGCACCACCCTGTTCACGGACGGCTACCAGGAGCACCTCCGCAACATCGAGAAGGCAAGGCAGAGCGGAATTCTGGACAGTGGCCGGTAATCGCAAGGCGGCGGTGCTCGGCAAGCCGATAGCGCACTCCCGGTCCCCGCAGCTGCATCTGGCCGCCTATCGCGCGCTCGGATTGGACTGGACCTATGAACGCATCGAGTGCTCGGCCGAGCAGCTGCCGAGTGTCGTCGACGGGCTGGGGCCAGAGTGGGTCGGGCTCTCGGTGACGATGCCGGGCAAGGAGGCCGCCCTGGCCTATGCGAGTGAGCGCACCGATCGGGCCGTGCTGGTCGGGTCGGCCAACACGCTGGTTCGTACCGAGAGCGGCTGGCGGGCGGACTGCACCGACGTGGACGGGGTGTTCGGCGCGCTGCGCGGCGGAGGGGTTACCGAGCTGGCCGAAGGCGTAGTGCTCGGCGCGGGCGGTACCGCGCGGCCCGCGCTGCTGGCGATGGCTGAGCTGGGCGCGAAGGCGGTCACCGTGATCGCCCGGGACGCTGGGCGGGCCGTCGGCGCACTGGAGCTCGCGGACCGGCTCGGGATGGCCGCAGCCCTGGTCGGCTTCGACGCCGACGCCATCGGTGCGGCCTGCGCGTCCGCGGGCGCCGTGGTGAGCACCATTCCCGCGACCGCCGCTGCGGCCGTCGCGGACCAGGTGGCATCGGCCCCCGTGGTGCTCGACGCGATCTACGACCCGTGGCCGACCGCACTGGCCGAGGCCGTCGAGCGCGCAGGGCACACCGTGGTCAGCGGACTGCAGATGCTGCTGAACCAAGCCTATGGGCAGGTCGCGCAGTTCACCGGACAACCGGCACCGCGCGCGGAGATGGCCGCCGCGCTGGCGGGCCAGGCACAATGACGGAGAACTGATACGAGTTCTAGTTTCGATCCGGGTAGCTCGAGGTTATGGTGGTCGGCATGAATGGTTGGGTGGTGCGGGCCGCCGTGCTCGGCGCGCTGGTGGTCGTCCTGCGTACCGTGCTCGGGTTTGCGATGGTGAATTGGCCCACGCACGGCGCATGGATGCGCATCCTATGCCTGATCGTGCTGGTCGCAGCCATCGTGTTCTGGGGTCTGTTGGATGGCCGCGCGGACCGTTCCGCCGGATCGGACCCGGATCGCGGCTCCGATCTGACCCTGCTCTGGCTGAAAGCAGCTGTCGTGGGCGGCGTCGGCAGCGGGTTGGTCGCCTGGATCCTGGACTGGCTGCCGCGGTTCGATCTCGGTGACAACGGCCTGCTCTTCGAACTCACCGCGGGCGCGTCCTTCATCGTCCTGCTGATCTTCGTGCCCGCGCTGATCGGTGTCGGCATCGGCCGGATCCTGGCCGAACGGCGGGGCGCCAAGCGGCCCACACCGCCGCACGCGCACGCCATCGCGCTCTGACCCCACAAACGGCACGCCCCGGTTCAGGACCGCGTCGTTCGCGTATCCGGGCCCCACGCACCGGTCGGCCGCGCCACCCGCGCGGGCCTGTGGGCCGTGCGCGTGCAGCGGTCGGCGTGGTTGGGGATCACTTCAGGTCGAGCGCAGCGCGTCGTTCGCGGTGGCATGGCCGCGCTAGAGCAGAATCGCGCCGCCGCTCGGGCTGTCCTCGCGGGCGATCGCCGAGTACGCGGCGGCCAGCAGGGCCGGGTCCGGTCCCTCCAGGCGGCCGGGCTTGGCGAGGCCGTCGAGCACGACGAACCGCAGCACGCCCGACCGGGTCTTCTTGTCGGTCTGCATGGCGTCGAGCAGTTGGGGAAGGGCATCGGCATCATAGCTGGTCGGCAGCCCCACGGCGGTCAGGATCGCGCGGTGCCGGTCGGCGGTGGCGTCGTCGAGACGGCCCGCGAGGCGGCCTAGCTCGGCGGCGAACACCAGCCCCACGGAGACCGCGGCGCCGTGCCGCCAGCGGTAGCGCTCCCGCCGCTCGATCGCATGGCCGAGGGTATGGCCGTAGTTGAGGATCTCGCGAAGGGCGGCCTCCTTCAGATCGGCGGCGACGACATCGGCCTTCACCTGGATCGCGCGGCGGATCAGCTCAGGAAGCACCTCGCCGGTCGGGTCGAGCGCGGCCGCCGGGTCGCGCTCCACCAAGTCGAGGATCACCGGGTCGGCGATGAAACCGGCCTTGATGATCTCGGCCATACCCGCCACGATCTCGTTGGGCGGCACTGTTTCCAGCGTGGCCAGGTCGACCAGCACGGCCGCAGGCTCGTGGAAGCAGCCGACCAGGTTCTTGCCCGCCTCGGTGTTGATGCCGGTCTTGCCGCCGACGGCCGCGTCGACCATGGCCAGCAACGTGGTCGGGACGTGCACGATCCGCACCCCGCGCATCCAGGTGGCGGCGACGAAGCCGGCCAGGTCGGTCGCCGCGCCGCCGCCGAGGCTGACCACGACGTCGTTGCGGGTCAGGCCGATGCGCCCGAGCACCTCCCAGCAGAACCCGGCGACGGGCAGGTCCTTGCCCGCTTCGGCGTCCGGGATTTCGATGCGATGTGCGTCCATGCCGTTGTCGGCCAAGGCCTTCCGCACTGCCTCAGCGGTTTCGGTGAGCGGCGGCTGGTGGAAGATCGCCACGGTCCGCACGCCCGTGGTCGCTCCGCGGACCGACTCGACGAGTTCGTCGAGCAACCCGCGGCCGATGATCACCGGGTACGGGTCGGCGGTCCGGACTTCGAGACGACTCGGCTCTGTCACGTGGCTTGCTCCGATTCTGTTGCTGTCGCTGACTGTTGCGGTGTCCGTGCGCGGGCGCGCCGCGCGCGGGCGCGCCTGGTTCGGCCGCTGGACGCCGAGGTGTCCCCGGATCCGGCCACGCCCGCGGCGGCGGGCTCGCTCGCGGTGCCCCTTCGGGCGCGGCGCGGCCGGAGGGGCGCACCGGATTCCGGCGTAGGAGCTGCCCCGACGTCGGTGCTCTCACTCGGATCGGCGGCCCTGCGTTGCGCGGCCGCCCGGGCTCTGGCGCGCCGCCGGGCCCGCGATCGGCTGCTGCCCTGCGGAATGCCGGTGCGGTGCTGCTCAGGATCCGGCTCGGCCGTGGTCGGCTCGACTGGTTCCATGCCGAGTTTGGTCATGATCATCCGTACGACGCGACTCGGGCTGCGGCTGTCGGTGCGTACCCGCACGGTCGCCACCTCACGATAGAGCGGGCGGCGGGTGCGCATCAGCTGACGGTACTTCGCGGCGGCGTCCGCGCCGTTGAGCAGCGGTCGCTGCGTGCTCGCCCCGGTGCGCCGAAGCCCTTCGGCCACACTGATTTCCAAGTAGACGACGGTGCGATTGCGCAGCAGCGCCCTCGTGTTCGCGGACAGCACGGCGCCGCCGCCGAGCGAGACGACCCCGCGTTGGGCCAGGATAGCGCGGCGCACCACCCCCTCCTCGATCCTGCGGAACTCGGGTTCACCGTCCTCGGCGAAGATCTCCGGGATCGTGCGACCGGTTTCGCGCTCGATCCCGGCGTCGGTGTCGTACAGCTCGACACCGAGTTCCCTGGCGAGTTTGCGGCCGATCGTGGATTTCCCCGCCCCCGGAGGTCCGACCAGCACCACGCGCGGGGTGCGCGGGTCGGTCTGCACGATCATTGCGGCCGACTGTCCGCTGACACGTGGGGACGGGTGTTGATGCGCTTGACGTAGCTGGTGATGTTCTCGAGGGTTTCGGTGAGCGAGTCGCCGCCGAACTTCTCCAGCGCGGCCTGCGCGACGACCAGCGCCACCATCGATTCGGCGACCACGCCCGCGGCGGGTACGGCGCACACGTCGGAGCGCTGGTGGATGGCGACGGCTTCCTCGCCCGTGGTCATGTCGACGGTGGACAGTGCGCGCGGCACGGTGGAGATCGGCTTCATCGCGGCACGCACGCGCAACGCCTCGCCGTTGGTCATACCGCCCTCGAGCCCACCAGCGCGGTTGGTGGAGCGCAGCACGCCGTCGGGGCCGGGCCGCATCTCGTCGTGCGCCTGGCTGCCGCGCCGGCGCGCGGTCTCGAAGCCGTCGCCCACCTCGACGCCCTTGATGGCCTGGATGCCCATGAGCGCGGCGGCGAGCCGCGAGTCCAGACGGTTCTCGCCGCTGGTGAACGAGCCGAGGCCCACCGGGAGGCCCTCGACAACCACCTCGACCACACCGCCGAGGGTGTCGCCATCCTTCTTGGCCGCTTCGATCTCGGCGATCATCGCCGCCTCGGCGTCCTTGTCGAACGCGCGCACCGGGCTCTCATCGACCGCGGCGAGGTCGGCGGCAGTTGGCACGATGCTGGTGGTGTTCCGCGCCGCGCCGATGGAGACCACATGCGAGACGACCGCCACGCCGAACGCCTGGCGCAAGAAGTTGCGCGCGATGGTGCCCGCCGCGACGCGCGCGGCGGTCTCCCGTGCGCTGGCGCGCTCGAGGACGTTGCGGGCGTCGTCGAAGTTGTACTTGAGCATGCCGGAGTAGTCGGCATGCCCGGGGCGGGGCCGGGTCAGCGGAGCGTTGCGGGCCAGGTCGGCGAGTTCGGTCGGATCGACCGGGTCGGCGGACATCACTGTGGTCCACTTCGGCCATTCGGAGTTGGCGATCTCGATGGCTACTGGGCCGCCCATGGTGCGTCCGTGCCGCACGCCGCCGAGGACGGTGACCTTGTCGGCCTCGAACTTCATCCGCGCGCCGCGCCCGTACCCGAGCCTGCGGCGTGCCAGTTGCTCGGAGATCTCGTCGGACGTCACCTCGACGCCGGCCACCATCCCGTCGAGGATCGTGACGAGAGCGGGACCATGGGATTCTCCGGCAGTTATCCAGCGCAGCACGCTGTTCATCTTCCCATGTCGACGCGGGTGCTTCGGAACGTGGCCCGCCGACGGCGGGCACTGCTGCCACACCTGAGGCATCGGCCATCGCCGGCCCACGACAGATCATGAGCCGCCGCCGCAGCGCACGTTGTCCACCGCGCTCGAAATCGTCGGTGAAAGATCGAAAACTCGACATTTGGACAACCCCGACCTGGAATCTGCGAGGCCAAATTTCGATCATGAATCGCGATCAGAAATACAACTCGTCGAAATCCGGCAGCAACGAACCAGCATCGACGTAAGCTTACGTCTATGTCGGCTGATGTCGACCCTGGCCGTACACGGCTGCTGGTGGCGGAAGATCACCCCATGGTGGTGATGGCGTTGGACTCCGCCTTCGAACTCGTCGACGACATCGAGGTCATCGAAATAGCGAGGTCGGTCGAGGACGCGATCGGTGCTGCGAGCCGATACCAGCCACACGTCACTCTGCTCGACCGTCGGTTGCCCGATGGAGACGGGATCGATGCGATCGGGCGGCTGCACACGGTGTCTCCGGAGACCAGGGTGTTGATTTTCACCGGGGATGCGAACCGGGCCATGGTGGACCGGGTGATCGCGGCGGGTGGTGCCGGCCTGGTGCTCAAGACCGGGATGTTCGACGACCTGCTGGACGCCATCCGGCGGGTCGCCGCCGGCCAGGATTGCTTCGAGGTCGACCTCGGACATTGACCGGCTGGACAGGCGAAGTGAGGCAGGTATACCGATGGTCCAGGACACCGCGACCACGGAATTGGTGAGTAGCAACGACGAACGGCTGCAGCCCTTGCTGGACGGCCTCAAGGCCGTGCGGGACGGTGACTTCCGGCGGTACCTGCCCGAGGTCGGTGACCCGCTGCTGGACGAGATCGCCACCGTCTTCAACGGCATGGTGGACCAGCTCTCGCTCTTCACCACCGAGGTCACCCGTGTCGCCCGTGAGGTGGGCACGGAGGGCAAGCTCGGCGGCCAGGCTTCGGTGCCAGGGGTGTCGGGCACCTGGAAGGATTTGACCGAGTCGGTGAACGCGATGGCGGACAACCTCACCGCTCAGGTCCGCGACATCGCCGGCGTGGCCACCGCGGTGGCGCAGGGCGACCTGTCGCAGAAGATCGCGGTGGATGTCAAAGGAGAGTTGCTGGAGCTGAAAATCACCATCAACACGATGGTGGACCAGCTCTCGGCTTTTGCCGACGAGGTGACCCGTGTCGCCAGGGAGGTCGGCAATGAGGGACGGCTGGGTGGCCAGGCAAGGGTGCCCGGGGTGTCCGGAACATGGCGGGACCTCACCGAATCCGTGAACATCATGGCGGGCAACCTCACGGCACAGGTTCGGTCGATCGCGGAAGTGACGACCGCGGTGGCACGTGGCGATCTGTCGCAGAAGATCACCGTGGACGCCCGCGGAGAAATCCTGGAGCTGAAGTCGACGATCAACACGATGGTGGACCAGCTCTCGGCTTTTGCCGACGAAGTCACCCGCGTCGCCCGTGAGGTCGGCACCGAGGGACGGCTCGGCGGCCAAGCCCAGGTGCTGGGTGTCTCAGGCACCTGGAAGGGCCTGACGGAGTCGGTGAACTTCATGGCGGACAACTTGACCGACCAGGTTCGTTCGATCGCCCAGGTCACCACCGCGGTGGCACGTGGCGATCTGTCGCAGAAGATCCGGGTGGACGCCAGAGGGGAAATCCTGGAACTGAAAGACACCATCAACACGATGGTCGACACTCTGTCGTCGTTCGCCGACGAGGTCACCCGCGTCGCCCGTGAGGTCGGCACCGAGGGACGGCTCGGCGGCCAGGCCGACGTGAAGGGCGTATCCGGCACCTGGAAAGGCCTGACCGAGTCGGTCAACGTCATGGCGGACAACTTGACCGACCAGGTTCGTTCGATCGCCCAGGTCGCCACCGCGGTGGCACGTGGCGATCTGTCGCAGAAGATTCGGGTGGATGCCAGAGGGGAAATCCTGGAGCTGAAAGACACCATCAACACGATGGTCGACACTCTGTCGTCGTTCGCCGACGAGGTCACCCGCGTCGCCCGTGAGGTCGGCACCGAGGGACGGCTCGGCGGCCAGGCCGACGTGAAGGGCGTATCCGGCACCTGGAAAGGCCTGACCGAGTCGGTCAACGTCATGGGGGACAACTTGACCGATCAGGTTCGTTCGATCGCCCAGGTCGCCACCGCGGTGGCACGTGGCGACCTGTCGCAGAAAGTGACCGTTGAAGCCAAGGGCGAGGTCGCCGCGCTGGCGCACACCATCAACACGATGGTCGACACCCTATCGTCGTTCGCCGACGAGGTCACCCGCGTGGGGCGAGAGGTGGGCACCGAAGGCATACTCGGCGGGCAAGCGCGGGTGCCCAATGTCGCAGGCACTTGGAAGAACCTCACCGACAATGTGAACTCCATGGCGGGCAACCTGACCAGCCAGGTTCGTTCCATCGCCCAGGTCACCACAGCGGTCGCGCGCGGCGACCTGTCGCAGAAGATCGACGTCGATGCGCGCGGCGAGATCCTGGAGCTCAAGACCACCATCAACACGATGGTCGACACCTTGTCCTCGTTCGCGGCCGAGGTGACCAGGGTGGCACGCGAGGTGGGCAAGGACGGTCGGCTCGGCGGACAGGCCGAGGTCGAGGGCGTGTCCGGAACGTGGAAGCGTCTGACCGAGAACGTCAACGAGCTGGCCGGCAACCTGACCCGTCAGGTTCGTGCCATCGCCGAGGTCACGAGCGCGGTGGCGACTGGAGACCTCACCCGGTCGATCGCTGTCGAGGCGAAAGGTGAGGTCGCCGAACTCAAGAACAATATCAACGCGATGGTTCACTCCCTACGCGAAACCACCCGCACCAACGAAGAGCAGGCATGGCTCAATACCAACCTGGCTCGGATATCCGGACGTCTGCAGGGACACCGGGATCTCAGCGCCGTCGCCCAGCTGATCATGAACCAGGTCACCCCGCTTGTCGGCGCCCAATATGGCGCATTCTTCTTCATGGAGTCGGAAGGGAAACGTGTCCAACTGCGGCTGATCGCGGGCTACGGGCGCAAGGAAAACGGTAGTACCGCATTCGAACTCGGCCAGTCGCTGGTCGGCCAGGTGGCGCTGACCAAAACGGCGATCGTGGTCGACCGGACGCCGCCGGAATATGTCCAGATCTCCTCCGGTCTCGGTGCCGCGCAGCCCGTCAACCTGATCGTGCTGCCGATAGTGTTCGAGGATCAGGTGCTCGGCGTGATCGAACTGGCCTCCTTCAGCCGATTCACGGTCGTACAGCAAGATTTTCTCGAACAGCTGATGGAAAGCATCGGCGTGAATGTCAACACGATAATGGCCAATGCGCGTACCGACTCCTTACTGGAGGAATCGCAGCGACTCGCGGGAGAACTGCAACACTCCAATGCGGCACTCGAAGAAAAGGCAGAGTTGCTCGTACGACAGAACCGCGATATCGAAATGAAGAACTTCGAAATCGAACAGAATCGGCAGGAAATCGAAGAACGAGCCCAACAGGTTGCGCTGGCATCGAAATACAAGTCGGAATTCCTCGCGAACATGTCGCACGAGCTACGCACACCGTTGACCAGCCTGCTCATCTTGGCGGGCGTATTGACCCAGAACTCGACCCGGAATCTGACCCCGAAGCAGGTCGAGTTCGCCAACGTGATCCAGTCCGCAGGCAAGGAACTGCAGCAGTTGATCGACGACATTCTCGATCTGTCCAAGGTCGAGGCGGGGAAGATGGAGCTTCAAAGGGAGCCCGTTCCGTTGCGGCAATTGCTGGAGTACGTGCAGACCACGTTCCAGCCACTCATCAGCCAGAAGGGCCTCGAGTTCGTCGTCGATGTCGAGCCGGCTGTTCCCGCCCACCTCAACACCGATGAGCAGCGGCTGCGTCAGGTGCTGCGCAACTTGCTGTCCAACGCGGTCAAGTTCACCGAGAAGGGGATGATCCGGCTCAGAGTGCGGCGGTTGGACAACCACATCGCGTTCTCCGTGAGCGACACCGGAATCGGTATCGCCGAGCAGAATCTGGAGACCATCTTCGCCGCGTTTCAGCAAGCCGACGGCACCACCAGTCGTCGATACGGTGGCACCGGCCTCGGTCTGTCGATCAGCAGGCAGGTGGCGAACTTGCTCGGTGGCGAGATTCGGGCCGAAAGCCAGCTCGGCGTCGGCAGCACATTCACGCTCTACCTGCCGGTGACGCCGCAACCGGAGATCACCACCTACTCGAGGACACGAGCGAAGCTTATGGATCGTTCGGTGCTGGTCGTCGAAGACCAAGGCGACAGGCCGCTGAGCCGGCTTGTCCACGGGGTCGTCACGGCATTGGAGGACACCGCAGGGCCGGTCCGCATCGAATCAGTCGGTACCCTCGATGAGGCACTAAAGGTGTTGCCCGCCTGTCCATATCGGTGTGTCTTGCTGGACGCGAGCCTGCCGGGCCTGTCCGCGCCGGAGTTTCTGCGCGGGCTTGCCGAGGACACGGACGCGAGAAGTATTCCGCTGCTTGCGCATCCAGTCCGTGAGCTAGGTCCTGACCGGGAAAGGCTTACCGAGGCGGATGCCCGAAATCATCGGGTCGAACTGCTGGCTTCGCCGGACGAGTTTCGCGAACGGTTGATGCTGCTGCTGACCCACCCCCACCATTCGAAGCTCGAAACAGCAGCCAAGCGGACAGGGCAGCCCGGGCTGGAGGGGCGCAAGGTCCTGCTCATCGACGACGATGCGCGCAATGTCCTGGCGATCGCGGAAATATTGGAACTGAACGGGATGTCCGTCGAGCATGCTCCGAACGGGCGGAAGGGCATCGAGATGCTGCAGGCCCACCAGGACGTCGACGTGATCGTGATGGACGCGATGATGCCGGAGATGGACGGTTACGCCACCACCGCAGCGATACGAAAGATGCCCCGGTTCGACCGGCTCCCCATCATCATGGTCACCGCTAAGGCCATGGCAGGCGACCGGGAGAAGAGCTTGGCATCCGGTGCCACCGACTACATCACCAAGCCCGTCGACCCCGACGAACTCCTGGACTGCATCGACCGCTGGTTGCAAGCCATGGAGCGGCCGAGCACCGAACCAGTCCGGGTAGTAGATCTCGATATCCGAGCATAGGTTCGCATCCATGTGGGCGGTCTGAAGGTCCACGCGGCGGGCGAACACTGGAGGCGGGCGTGGGCTCGTGGTCATCATGTCGGCCAGGTGGTGGGAACAACCGCGACCAGGGTTGTCAGACACATTGCCGGGCCGTGTGGAACGAGACACCGACCGGCGGCGCGCGCCCGCATCCGGCGGACGGCCAGCAGGACAAGACCGGCGCAGGCGGTGAGAACCGGAGCCGCGATGGCCGCCCACACCCAGGCCTGCGCTCCACCGCGGGCCGCCACCGCGCCGAGCCCGACCGCGAGTTTCACATCACCAGCACCGAATGCGGCGGGGGCGACCAGATGAATCACCAGATAGGGCACCGCCAGTAGCGCCGCGCCGAGCAGCGCGGATCTGAATTGCGCTGTGCACAGCGCGTATCCGAAAATGCCCGCCGCGCCCCAGCCGGTGAGCGCATCGGGCAGGCGTCGATGTCTGAGATCGATAATAGTCAAGGCCGAACACCACCCGGTCAGTAGCGCGAAAACGATGGGGGACATGCCTCCAACCTCCGCCGCCCGTCCACCCCGATCAACCGCCCGCGCCCAAATGTGGACAACCCCTCGATTTGTGAACAGTGACCGAGTCGAACCGTTGTCAGCGGACGCGGCTCATAGCAGCGACCAGGCGTCTGTCGTGGAAAGCAGGAGAGCTCGGCCGTACGTGTTGAGTGGCCATATCGCGACATTCCGGCGGTAGTTTGGACCCATGTGTGCTGACCACGCCCCGCCGCTCCGCCCAGATTTCGCCGCGCGCCGCGGGGCGCTGCGGAACCTGCTCGTCGAGAACGGGGTCGATGCGCTGCTCGTCACCGACCTGGTCAACATCCGGTACTTGACCGGATTCACCGGGTCCAACGCAGCGGTGCTGGTGTGCTCCTGGGACACACACGATGCCGAAGAGCGCACGGTGATCGGCACCGACGGGCGTTACCGGACGCAGGTCGCGGAGCAGGTGCCGGACCTCCGCGCGGAGATCGCACGGGCCACTGCCCGCCGGATCGTGGAACTGGCGGGGGAGTGGCAACTCGGCCGAGTCGGTTTCGAGAGCCACGTCGTCACCGTCGACCAGCACCACGGCTTCATCGAACTGTGCACCGGCCTGGAGTTCGTCGCCACGCCCGGCCTGGTGGAGCAGTTGCGCATGGTGAAGGACGCCTACGAGGTCGACCAGCTGCGTGCGGCATGCGCGGCGGGCGACGCGGGTCTCGCCACGCTGTTGGAGCGCGGCGCCC
Source organism: Nocardia sp. NBC_00881 (assembly GCF_045207455.1). NCBI lineage: Bacteria > Bacillati > Actinomycetota > Actinomycetes > Mycobacteriales > Nocardiaceae > Nocardia > Nocardia sp. NBC_00881. The sequence goes on along the minus strand of NZ_CP108798.1, from coordinate 2,827,172 downwards.
TGCGCCCCGGCCGCACCGAACGTCAGGTGGCCAGGGATCTCGAGTGGGCCATGTTCGAGCACGGCGCCGAAGCGGTCGCGTTCGAGACGATCGTGGCGACCGGAGCGAATTCGGCCGTCCCGCATCACCGTCCGACCGAGGCTGTGCTCGGCGTGGGCGATTTCGTCAAGCTGGACTTCGGCGCTGTGGTCGGCGGCTACCACTCCGACATGACCCGCACCTTCGTGCTCGGCGCGCCGACCGATTGGCAGCGGGAAGTGTACGCGCTGGTCGAGGAGTCTCAGCGCGCGGGACGCGAGGCGCTGCGACCCGGGGTGCAGGTCGCCGATGTGGATGCGGCGTCGCGGTCGGTGATCGAGGCAGCTGGGCACGGCAAGCTGTTCGTGCACAGTCTCGGGCACGGGGTCGGGCTCCGGGTCCACGAAGCGCCGGGAATCGCGAAAACGGGAACCGGTACACTTTTGTCGGGCGTGGCGGTGACCGTCGAACCAGGTGTGTATTTTCCCGGCCGCGGCGGGGTCCGGATCGAGGACACTCTCGTGGTGCGTGAAGGGGGCCCGGAGCTGCTCACCCACACCAGCAAAGACCTGACCGTCGTCGACTGACGGTGGTCGGCCCTAGACCGAGTGGTAGAACGAGGAGATCCGAGGACAGTGGCGGACACCAGCGACTTCAAGAACGGCCTAGTGCTGAAGATCGACGGTCAGCTCCAGCAGATCGTCGAGTTCCAGCATGTCAAGCCGGGTAAGGGCCCCGCGTTCGTGCGGACCAAGCTGAAGAACGTCGTGTCCGGCAAGGTGGTCGACAAGACCTTCAACGCCGGCGTGAAGGTGGAGACCGCCAACGTCGACCGCCGCGACATGACCTACCTCTACCACGACGGCTCGGACTACGTCTTCATGGACGGCGAGACCTTCGATCAGATCTCGATCTCGGAGGAGACCATCGGCAACGGTGCCCGGTTCCTGCTCGAGAACATGACCGTGCAGGTTGCCACGCACGAGGGTGCGCCGCTGTACGTCGAGCTCCCGGTGTCGATCGAGCTCCTGGTGCAGCACACCGACATCGGCCTGCAGGGTGACCGCTCCACCGGTGGCACCAAGCCCGCCACCCTGGAAACCGGCGCCGAGGTGCAGGTCCCACTGTTCATCAACACCGGCGACAAGCTGCGCATCGACTCGCGCGACGGCAGCTATCTCGGCCGAGTCAACGCCTGATCGCCGGACGCGGCGACCGGGATCTGTGACCGTGGCGGAACAGCCTGTGGACAAGAAGTCCTCGTTCAAGAAGCTCGGCGCGCGGCACAAGGCCCGCCGCCGGGCGGTCGACCTGCTGTTCGAGGCAGAGGCCAGGGATATCGACGCCGCCGACCTGCTCGACGAGCGAGCCGAGTTGGCCACCCGCGACCAGGCGGTCGCGCCGGTGCACGCCTACACGCGCACCCTGGTCGAGGGCGTCGCCGACGACCTGGACCGGGTGGACGGCACCATCGAGTCCTATCTGCAGGACTGGACGTTGTCGCGGCTTCCGGCCGTGGACCGCGCCATCCTGCGTATCGCGGTGTGGGAGTTGTTCCATGCGGGCGACGTCCCCCCGGTGGTGGCCGTGGACGAGGCCGTGGAGCTGGCCAAAGAGTTGTCTACCGATGACTCCCCGTCCTTCGTCAACGGTGTACTCGGCCAGGTTGTCCTGCTCGCGCCGCAGGTGCGCGCCGCGGCCGCCGCGACCCGCGCCCCGCGCCAGGAGCCCGAGTCGTGAACAAGTACCTCGTGCTGGTGATGCGGACGCCGCGGTTCGATGCCGCCGTGATCGAGCCGCACAAGCAGTTCCTCGAGCAGCTCGTCGAGCGGGGGCAGCTGCAGGAGAGTGGCCGTTTCACCGACGACACCGGTGGCGCGTACGTCATCTTTGCCGAAAACCTCGACGCTGCACGGAAGATCGCTTTCACCGATCCCGTGCACACCACCGGCTCCTCGGAACTGACAGTCTATGAGTGGGAGATCACCACTCCGACGTGAGTTCCGCAGGTATGGGGTGGACCAGGTGAGGGCGCTCGAAGCCGACGTGATGGTCGGCGGTCTGGCCGCGAGCCCGGCTAACCCGTGACCAGCAGTGCGACGACCGCCCCGGTTGTGGCGACGACGGCGAGGGCGACGCCGGTGAGGACGAACCGCGACATGGGGACGCGGACATTGTGCGTTCGGCAGAATTCCAGGCACAGCAGCGTGGCGAGCGAGGCCCACGGTGTGACGACCGAGCCGATGTTGGTGCCGATCAGCAACGCGAGTAGCTGATTCCGGTTCGCTGCCGGGACGACTGCCTCACCCGCGGTGTAGGCAGGAAGGTTGTTGGCGAGGTTCGAGAGGCCGGCGCCCGCTGCGGCGGCCCGGTAAGTGCCTGCCGCGCCGGGGTCGGTGCCGATCAGTGCACGCATCAGGTGATCGAGGCCGAATCTGCTCAGGGTCGGCACCACAAGGAATAATCCGATCACGAAGACGAGCAGCTGCCACGGGATGAGCGACAGCCGCAGCGCGGCACGGTCGAACACGGCGAAGGCCGCCACCGCGATGGCCGCGGCGATGGCGGCCGCGATGCCGATTCGGTCGCCGAGGATGGGGATCGCGAGGATGAAGAGCAGACATGCTCCGGCCGTAGTGAACAGCAGCGCACGCTCCCGGAAGTTTGCTGGGTGGATCGGCTGGGGTGGCACGTAGCGGTCCGCCTGGCGTCGTCCGCGCCGCCAATACCAGATCCACAGACACAACATTGTCACGGCGATCGAAACCAGTTGCGGTGCCCACATTCTCGCCGCGAACCCCGTCGCGGTCATCGCCACCCGGTCGGCGGCGAGCAGATTGGTGAGGTTGGAGACCGGAAGCAGCAGACTCGCGGTGTTGGCCAGCCACAGGGTGGTCATGGCCAACGGCAGCGGTGGAATCCGGGCGGGCGTCGCGAGCGCCAGCATCACGGGTGCGATCAGCACGGCCGTGGTATCGAGGTTCAGCAGGATCGTGGTGGCCGAGGCGAACAGCACGCACAGGAAGAACAGCGCCGGGTAGTGGCCGCGACCGAGGATCGCGAGGCGGTGGGCGATGACGTCGAAGACCTTGGCCTGCCTGGTCAGCTCGGCCAGCACGATCACGCTGCCGAGGAACAGCAGTAGCGGGCCGATGCGACGCATGTTCGCGGCGGCCTCCGCACGCGGCAGCAGTCCGGTGAGCACGCACAGCAGTCCGACAACCAACAACGAGAGCCGGACCCCATCGAGGACGCTGAGCCGTCCCTTCGGGGCGGACGGCGGCGCAATGGCCCGCGAGGACGGATTCCGCTCGGAGGAGTCGACCTGTTGAGACACGCCCGCCATCATGCAACATTTCAGCTGGGCCCTTGTCTTTCGGTCCGGGCTCCACTGTCGGTGTACGTAGCAGGGTGGGCGGACGCACGTCACAGCCACCGGTTGTGCGATTCCGTTGGGTGGCTGCGCACGACGCGCTCCGCGTCCGTCGTTGGCGTTCCACCGGTCAGGTGGAGTGCGACCGGCGGCGCCGACGGCAACGCGATCTCTGGATGCTCCCGGTGGCGTGGACCCGGACGGCGCCCGCGATCCAGACCGCACTCGGGCCGGACGGCCGAGGCAAGTTCGAGGGCAACATCGCCGGCCTCTGCCGGCCCGTCATCGGGTTGTCGCGGTGGGAGTCCGGTGAGCTGGACAACACCTGCCCGAGTCGGTCACTTTCCGATGGACGTCCCGCTCCGAGAGACAGATAGATTATCTCTCGCAATGTTGCTATCCGTGAGGAGTGGAGCCATGGCCGCGAACGAGCTGAATGCAATGAACATCCGCACTGCGGCGGAGGTATGGGTGCTGTTCGATCGCTTGCCTGCGGCCCGGGTCGAGGAGATCACGACCGGGCGCTGGCGCGGTGACGAACTGCCTACCGGGCATACGTTCGACGGCGTACTCGTCGCCTCCGGGTGGTACGGCAAGCAGTTCGACGGGCCGGACGACGTGCACCCATTGCTCTTCACCGCGCGCGGCACTGTGTTCCCCGTCGACCCGCGCCGGATTCCACTCGGGCTGGCCGGGCGGGTGCCGCTGTCGGGGGTGCGCGCCATGCGGAGGATGCTGCCCTATCTCCGGCCCGCGCTGCGAACCCGCAAGCCCAAAGCTCGTTTGCGCGACATCGAGTACCGCGGCGTGGCCAGTGCCGCGATGGTCTACGACCATCTGCCTATCATCGATCACTTCCGGCGCGCGGACGAGCACACCCTGCTCGGTGTGATGGATCTGCGCGGCATGACCGAGCCGTACTTCTTCATCCTGCGCAGGGACATCGGTTGAGTTCCGCGGGCCGCCTTCGATCCGGTCCGGCGCGGCACGCCTCGCATTAGGATTTGCCCGAGCAGGCGATACCTTTGCGGCGGCGACCGAGGGAGAGACAGTCGATGGAACGCACGACCTGCCTGGTGGTCGGTGGTGGGCCGGCCGGAATGATTCTCGGACTGCTGCTGGCGCGCGCCGGCGTCGACGTAACCGTGCTGGAGAAGCACAAGGACTTCCTGCGTGACTTCCGCGGGGACACCGTGCATCCCACCACACTCGACCTGCTCGACGAGCTGGGCCTCGGCGCGGAGTTCGCGAAACTGCCCGCGCGCAAGGTGGACCAGGTACAGCTGCCGACCGCTGGCGGCATGCAGACCTTGGTCACGCTGAAGAATCTGCCGGGCAAGCACAAGTACATCGCCATGGTGCCGCAATGGGATCTGCTGGACCTACTCGCGCGCGCCGCCGCGCCGGAGCCGACCTTCCGGCTGCGGATGACCACCGAGGCCACCGACTTGATCTGGACCGACGGCAAGGTGGGCGGCGTCGCCTACCGGACCGCCGACGGCACGACCGGCACGATCGAGGCCGAGCTCACCGTGGCCTGCGACGGACGCGCCTCCGTGCTGCGGTGTGCCGCGGGACTGCCGAGCAGGAAGTGGCCCACTCCGATGGATGTGTGGTGGTTTCGCCTGCCACGCGCCGAGACCGACCCGGCGGGCGCGCTTCCGATCGTCACCGCCCACCGTGCGGCGGTGCTGCTCGACCGGGGCGACTACTGGCAGTGTGGGACGCTGATCGCCAAGGGCGCCGACGAGGTCGCGCGGCGCGGTCCGGTCGGGGACATCATGCGCACCATGGCCGACGCCGCCCCCTGGCTTCGCGACCGTGTCGACGCGTTGACCAGCTGGGACGAGGTGAAGCTGTTGGAGGTGAAGCTCGACCGCCTGACCAAGTGGTATACCAACGGTCTGCTCTGCCTCGGCGACGCGGCCCACGCGATGTCCCCGGTCGGCGGTGTCGGCATCAACCTGGCGGTGCAGGACGCCGTGGCGGCGGCGCGAGTTCTGGCCGCACCGTTGCTCTCCGGCACGGTCGGGACCAGGGAACTGGCGAAGGTGCAGCGCCGGAGGGCCTTCCCCACCGTCGTGACGCAGGGAATGCAGCGCTTCCTGCACGCCAGTGCGATCGCCCCGGCCCTCGACGGACGGATCGATATCGCCACCGCCACGCGCGCACCACTGCCGGTCCGCATCCTGCGCCGGGTTCCCGTGTTGCGCAGCGTCCCACCGTTCCTGGTTGCTCGCGGCGCCCTGCCGGAGCACGCACCGGATTTCGCTCGCCGTCCGGCCTGACCCCGCCGCCCGCCGTCCCGTGCCAGGCTATGCGATCTGCTGCGAGATCTTCCTCGCTACCGCGAACTGTCGGTAGCGGGCGCCGAATCCGGCAGTGTGGCAACCCATCCGGCGACGACCGCCATGCCCGTCGGCCGATGCACGGCGAGGAAGCCGAACGGCCGGTCGAATGTCGCGGAGACAACGGTCACGCGCTGCCGCCGCAGTGCCGCGCTGGCGTAGCGCAGGGATAACGCGGTGACCGCGGCGGCCTCGAAACCCTCGTGCGTGAACCGTGCGAGGACCTCTTGGGCGCCCTGGCCGACACACAGCGGCACCGTGGAGATCGCGGGGAAATGACCACGGGTGCAGTCGGCCGCGGTGGCAAGCCCGAACAGGTCGGATCCGGCGAGCAGATCGTGGCTCGATCGAATCTCGAAGGGTGGCAGCCGGATCCGCAGCTGGTCGGTGTTCGACATGATCGATTCGGTGCGCACGGTCAGCCCTGGCGCTTCGATACCGACCGGCAGATCGGTGCGGATCGGTACCGCGTCGGCCAAGGCGGCCAGACCCGTTCCGAGGACGCCACCGGGAGCGCCCGCCCCGAGCAGGAGGTGCACGTCGAGGTCGGTGACGCCCTCGACGATGACACGCGTGACGGGCTCGGGCGCGTCCAGGATCACGGCGTTGCTCAGATCATTGCTCGTGCGCGACAACCCGGGTCCGCGATGTCCTTGCCACGGACCGTTCTTCGGTAGCAGCGTGTCGATCTCGAACGGCACGCGCCACCGGGTCTTCGCGACGAGCGCGGTCGCGAGTACCAGCAGCGCGTCCGGATCCACCGCGAGCGGGAATCGCTCGATGAGCCCGTCGGTATGCCGGGCCGCCCAGGCGTCGAGCACGTCCTGCCCGGCCAACCGTGCGACGGTGCCCGTGGGCAAGCGCCCTGACCACGCCTCGTGCAGCGGAAGATCACGGCGCACCCACGTTCCGAACGCCGCGCAGACCGCCTGTGCGCGGTCGAGGTCGCGCAGCAGCCTCAGCGCGCCGTCCTGCCCCGCCTCCGCGGGCACTCCGACCGCCTGCGCCAACTCCTCCCGTGCCGGACCTTCTGCCGCTGAAGCGAGCAACGCCAGCAATGGCCACACCCCGGCGCCGGATACCACGAAGTCGCCCTCACGGACCTCCGCGCACCATCGCGCTGTCAGCGCATTGGCTGCACCGATATGGGGTCCCAGAGAAGTCCGCACGAAACCCACCCTAACGACGGGCGCTGCCGTGCTCGCGACGTTCCATAAAAGCGTCACCCGTCCGTGCGGACGGCCGGGTGGACGTCGTGGCCGGTCCTATCAGCCGCTGAGCCCTGGACGCAGCACGATCTTGCCCAGCGGTGTCCGATCCTCCAGCAGCTGGTGCGCCCGGCTGGCTTGATCCAGCGGCAGGATCGCTTCGACCAGCGGATCTAGTCTGCCCTCTGCCGCGAGGGTCAGAACGTCGGCGCGCGCTCGGGCTACCCGGCCCAGCCAGGCGGGTCCGGCGCAACCGGTGAAGGTGAGGCCGCGCATGATCAGGTCGCTCGCCGATACCTGCGCGGGTGCGCCGGCCAACCAGCCGTAACCCAACATCCGGCCGCGCAGGGGCGTCATGAGGTCGAGCAGGTCCAAGGCGGTCGTGCCGCCGATAGAGTCGAAGACCACGTCCACGGTTGCGCCGCCGAGGTCTTCGCGCAGCCGGGCGGTCCACGCCGGGTCATTGTGGTCGATCACCTGGTCGGCGCCGAGCTTGCGGGCCTGTTCCGCCTTTCCCGTACCACCGGCCGTCGCGATGACGCGGGCCGCGCCGTACTTCTCGGCGAGTTGGGTAAGGGCGCTGCCGATGCCCGTGGCGGCCGCCTCGATCAGGACCGTCTCGGCACCGGTGAGCGCGGCGGTCTCCAGCAGCGGAATTGCCACCGACCCGTTCATCAGCACCGCCGCCGCGTCCACCGAGGACAATCCGTCCGGAATCGGCGTCACGGAATCCGCCTGCGCGGCGACGAATTCGGCGTAGGCGCCGAAACCCTTGGTGTCTACGACGACTCGCTGCCCGATCAGTGCCGAATCGACGTCCGCGCCGACCTCGGTGACCTCGCCGGCGGCCTGGAACCCGAACACCAGCGGCGGCTGCGCGCCGAGCGGGAACTCGCCGGAGCGCAGCTTGGTCTCCGGGAACAGTACCGGGATCGCCTCGGCGCGGATCACCACCTCGCCGGCGCCCGCCCGTGGGGCCGGGATCTCGGTGGCGACGAGCACGTCTGGTCCTCCGGGCGCCGTCATTACGATTGCCTGCATCACGAACTCCATAAGTTGACTGTCGGTCCAGTTATGTTCGCAACGATATGGACCGTCGGTCAACTTGTCAATGAAAGCGGGAGCGATGACCGACGGGCGACCGAGGGAACGGGCGGATGCGGCGCGCAACCGGCGCGCGATCCTGGACGCGACCACCGCCCTGCTCGCCGAGCACGGCGCCGAGGCGATCACCATGGACCGCGTGGCGGCCGCCGCCGGGGTGGGGAAGGGGACAATTTTTCACCGTTTCGGCAATCGCGCCGGGCTGCTGCACGAGATGGTCGCCGAGAGTGCGCTCACTCTCATGAACGCGATCACCAGCGGTCCGCCGCCGCTGGGGCCCGGCGCGCCCGCCGATACGCGCCTGATCGCCTACTTCGATGCGATGGCGCGGTTGGTGATCGACAATTCCGAGCTGATGGTCGCCTATCGCACCGTGCCACCGCATCCACGGACCGCGGAGTTCCACGCGTTCTGGGACAACCACATCACCACGCTGCTGCGTGAGGCGCGTCCGGATCTGGACGCCGAAGTGGTCGGCCGACTACTGCTCGGCTCACTCAGCGGCGAGCTGGTGCCGCGCATGGTCCGCGCAGGCGAGACCGATCGGCTGCTGGCCGGAGTCCGCGAACTTGTCGAATCGGTGCTGCGCGCGGCATAACCGCTCACGCCTGTGCGTTGCTGGTGAGCGGTGTGGAGGTGAGACGGCGCTGCGGCGGAATTCGGCCGCGGGCTCGGTGATCCGGGTTCGATTCCGGGCTCAGTCCCGCGCCAGAATGGCGTTGAAGCGCTTGTCCGCGCGGTCGAGTTGGCCCAGGATATGCTGCCTGACGTGGTCGGCCAAGGGGGTGTCGGGCCGATTGACCAATTCGCGATACACCTCGGTGAGTGGGCGATACTTGGCGGCGAGCTTAGGCATCGCGGGGCCGGTCGCGTAGAGGATGCCGACGCCGTTGTCGGTGAAGTCGGAGAGCTTGATGATCCGGGCCCAAGGGTCGCCGTCCAGGTTGGCCGCCACATGCTCGCGGTACTGGGCCTGCCGGTCGATCGAGGGGTCTGGTTCGGGATTGGTCACCGCGGCGACGAGGTCGGCTACCCGCTTGCCGAACCGCTCGGTGAGTTCGCGCAGCGCGGCCGGTGCGGCGGGGCCGGTGCGGTCCGCGGCCAGCTCGGCCGCGTGGTCTTCCACCGAGTCGTGCAGCAGTCCGGCCGCGACCACGTCGGGGTCGTGAACCTCGTAGTGGCTGATGATCCGGATCGCCACGCGCAGCAGATGATTGAGGTATGGTTCGCGTCCATAGCGGTCCTCGCGGTGCAGATCGGCCGCCAAGTCGAGCGCGGCGACGAGACGTTCCATGTCGGGCAGCTCGGCGATTTCCAGCAGGAGTCGGTCACGCAGCCCGGACTCGCCGTAGACCTCGCTGATCGTGTGCAGCGGCATCACGGCCAAGACCGCCGCCGCTGGATTGCTCATGCTGCCAATCTAACGTCGCCAGGTGACACTCGAGAATACGTTCGGGCAACGAACTACCGAACGCCGCGTGGGCGGAATTGGATGCTGATCCGCGGTCCGGCGGGTTTGCGGGTCTTCGGCACAGCATGCTCCCATGTCCGCTGGCACGAGCCGCCCATGACCAGTAGATCGCCATGTCCCACAAGGTGTTTGATGCTCGCGCCGCCGCCGCGCGGCCGAAGTAGCAGCGCCCTCGGCGCCCCGATCGACACGATCGCGACCATGGTGTCATCTGTCGCGCCCTGGCCGAAAGTGTCACCGTGCCACGCGACGCTGTCGTGCCCGTCCCGGTAGTAGCACAGCCCGGCCGTCCGGAACGGTTCGCCGAGCTCGCGCCGATAATGGTCGCTCAGCGCTGTGCGTGCGTCGGCCAATGCCGGATCCGGCAGCGGTTCTTGTTCCTCGTAGAACTTCAACAGCCGGGGCACGTCGACCACCCGGTCGTACATCGGCCTGCGCTCCGCTTTCCACGGCACGTCCTCGACCAGCCGGTCGAACAGTGCGTCCGCACCGGAGAGCCATCCAGGCAGCACATCGATCCAGGCGCCGTGGTCCAGCGCGGTCCGGCGGATCTCGCGCAGCGGCCCGAATTCGGTCGCACCGAACCCGTCGAGCAGCGATCCCTGCAGCGGTGTCGACATGGCTTCCAGCGTATATCCGATCGAACATATGTACTAGTCCTCAGCTGAGGGTGCGTTGAGTGGTCGATCTCACAGTCGCGCCCGTGGCCTGGCTCACAGCGCGATATGCCTGGTGAAAGCGGGGAAACGGGCGCTGCTACGCTGCTTGTCGTAAGACATCCTTTAACGGACCGTCCGGTGAGGCGGGGAAGGAGGTCGGCATGGCTGTGCCCGAAGAGCGGGCCGTCAAGTCCGGCGCTGGCGAGACATCGCAGCGACACACCCCGGAGTGGGTGGCGGCGGGGCGGGAGCTGTTGTCGGCTTCCGATGTCGGCCGGACTATCGCGCGCATCGCGCACCAGATCATCGAGAAGACCGCGGTGGACGCGGGCGAGCCGGAACCGCCGCGCGTGGTGCTTATCGGCATTCCCACCCGGGGCACCACGCTGGCCGCGCGGTTGACCGACAAGATCGAGGAGTTCTCCGGCGTCCGCCCGGCCCTCGGCTCCCTTGACATCACCCTCTACCGCGACGACCTGCGCAGCCGGCCACACCGGCCCCTGGAGCGCACCTCCGTGCCCGAGGGTGGCATCGAGGACGCGTTGGTCGTCCTGGTCGATGACGTTTTGTTCTCCGGTCGCACCGTCCGCTCCGCGCTCGATGGCCTGCGCGATCTCGGCCGCCCGCGTGGCGTGCAGCTCGCGGTGCTGATCGATCGGGGCCACCGCGAGCTGCCGATCCGCGCCGACTACGTCGGCAAGAACGTGCCGACCAACCGATCCGAGGACATCTCGGTGCTGCTCACCGAGCACGACGGTCGTGACGGCGTCTACCTGCACCAAGAGGAGGCGTAGATGGGCCGCACACGCGAAGCCTCGCCCCGCCTGGCCGACCCGGTGACGGCCATGGGGGTCCGGGCGTGAGGCATCTGCTGACCGTCGCCGGCCTCGATCGCGCCGCCGCGACCGAACTGCTCGACGAAGCCGAACGGTTCGAACAGGCGCTGCTCGGCCGCGAGGTGCGCAAGCTACCCACGCTGCGCGGGCGCACCGTGATGACGGTCTTCTACGAGAACTCCACCCGCACCCGGGTCTCGTTCGAGGTCGCGGGCAAGTGGATGAGCGCGGATGTGATCAACGTCAGCGCGAGCAGTTCCTCGGTCTCCAAGGGCGAATCGCTGCGCGACACCGCGCTGACGCTGCACGCCGCGGGCGCCGACGCGCTGATCGTGCGGCATCCGGCCTCCGGCGCGGCGCACCAGATCGCGCGCTGGCTGGACGAGTGGGCGGTCTCGGAAGGCCGCGCCTCCGGTCCGGCCGTCGTCAACGCGGGCGATGGCACCCACGAGCACCCCACCCAGGCACTGCTGGACGCGCTCACCCTCCGGCAGCGGCTGGGTGACATCGAGGGCAAGCGGGTCGTCATCGTCGGCGATATCCTGCACAGCCGGGTCGCCAGGTCCAACGTCTTCCTGCTGGCCACGCTCGGTGCCGAGGTAGTGCTTGTCGCGCCGCGTACACTGCTGCCGGTCGGCGTCGAGACCTGGCCTGCCCGCGTTTCGCACAGTCTGGACGCCGAGCTGGTCGGCGCCGACGCGGTGCTGATGCTTCGGGTGCAGGCCGAGCGGATGAATGGCGGGTTCTTCCCGTCTGCCCGCGAATACTCGATCAGCTACGGGCTGTCCGAACGCAGGTCGGCCCTGCTGGACGACCACGCCGTCGTGCTGCACCCCGGTCCGATGCTGCGCGGCATGGAGATCGCGTCCTCGGTCGCGGATTCCCCGAAAGCCGCAGTGCTGCAACAGGTCACGAATGGAGTGCACATGCGCATGGCCGTCCTCTTCCGCCTGCTCATCGGGACACAGGAGGCCCTCGTATGAGCGCGCGAGCAATGAGCATGACCGAGAACAGCACGGCGCTGATCAAGGGTGCGCTGCTGTACGGCGAGGGCGAGCCGGTCGACGTGCTCGTCGCCGACGGCGAGATCCGCCAGATCGGCACGGATCTCGGGATCGTGGACGCCGAGGTCATCGACGCGCGGGGACAGATTCTCCTGCCCGGCTTCGTCGACCTGCACACCCACCTGCGCGAGCCGGGCCGGGAGGACACCGAGACCATCGAGTCCGGTTCCGCCGCCGCCGCGCTCGGCGGGTACACGGCGGTGTTCGCGATGGCCAACACCAGCCCGGTCGCCGACTCGGTGGTCGTCACCGATCACGTGTGGCGACGAGGCAAAGAGGTCGGCCTGGTCGACGTGTACCCGGTCGGCGCGGTCACCGTCGGGCTCGCGGGCAAGCAGCTCGCCGAGATGGGCACCATGGCGGCGGGTATCGGGGCGGTGCGCATGTTCTCCGACGACGGCCATTGCGTCTACGACCCGCTGATCATGCGCCGGGCCCTGGAGTACGCGAACTCGCTCGGCGTGCTCATTGCCCAGCACGCGGAGGAGCCGAGGCTGACCAAGGGCGCTGTCGCGCACGAGGGCCCCACCGCTGCCCGGCTCGGGCTGGCGGGCTGGCCGCGCGCGGCCGAGGAGTCGATCGTCGCACGGGATGCGCTGCTGGCTCGCGACGCGCGTGCGCGGGTGCACATCTGCCACGCCTCCACCGCGGGCACGGTCGAATTGGTCAAATGGGCGAAGTCCCAGGGCATTTCGATCACCGCCGAAGTCACCCCGCACCATCTGCTGTTGGACGACTCGCGGCTGGAGACCTACGACGCGGTGAACAAGGTCAACCCGCCGCTGCGCGAGGCCTCAGACGCTGCCGCGCTGCGGCAGGCGCTGGCCGATGGGATCATCGACTGCGTCGCCACCGACCACGCCCCACACGCCGAACAGGACAAGTGCTGCGAGTTCGCCGCAGCCCGCCCCGGCATGCTCGGCTTGGAGACCGCGTTGTCGATCATCGTGCGAACCATGGTCGAGCCGGGGCTGCTGGACTGGCGCGGCGTCGCGCGGGTGATGAGCGAGCGCCCCGCCGAGATCGTCGGCCTCGACGAGCACGGCAGGCCGCTCGAGGTCGGCGAGCCGGCCAACCTCACGCTGGTCGACCCGAACGCCACCTGGACGGTGCGCGCGGCCGAGCTCGCCAGCATCTCGAACAACACGCCGTTCGAAGCGATGACGTTTCCGGCCCGAGTCACCACGACGTTGTTGCGGGGCCGGGTGACCGCGCGCGAGGGCAAAGCGGTGGGGAACCGTGCGGAGGCGTAGATGAGCGATTATGGCGCAACCTCTTACCGAAGCCGACCGGGTGCGGATATCTCGCAGGACACCGCGGCGCGAGCGAGGCCGCGGAGGTGGTAGTGGAGCGTGACCGCGTAGGGCACCGGGAGCGCTGCAGATCGAGCACAGGAGGTCCGTGAGTGGAAAGAACGCTGTGGGTGGTCGGCCTGCTGGCACTGTTCCTCGTCTGCCTCTGGCTGATGTATCGGGGCTGGCAGAACCGGGCGGCTCGTCAGGCGGCGCGCATCGGTGAACTTCCCGCCGTACCCGCTGAACTGGGCGCTCAGGTGCTGGAGCCGACCACCGGACTCTATCTCGGCAGCACTGTCGCGCCCAGCTGGCAGGACCGGATCACGGTGGGCGACTTGGGTTTCCGGGCCATAGCGGAACTTACGCGGTTCGAGCGAGGGATCCTGCTCGAACGCGACGGCGCGATGGTGCTGTGGATTCCGCAGGAGTCCATCACGGCCGTGCGCACCGAACGCGGCCACGCGGGCAAGGTGATGACGCAAGATGGTGTGCTGGTCATTCGCTGGAAGCTGCCCACTGGGACCGAGATCGATACCGGTTTCCGAGGCGACGACAAGTCGGTCTACCCAGCTTGGACGCAGCATTCGACGGCGGATCAGACCAGGACGATGACGGGAGATGACGAGGGATGACAGGTGAAGCAGCGCTCGTGCTGGAGGACGGCCGGGTGTTCCGCGGCCGAGCCTACGGCGCCGTGGGCCAGACGCTCGGTGAGGCGGTGTTCTGCACCGCGATGACCGGGTATCAGGAAACTTTGACCGACCCGTCCTATCACCGCCAGATCGTGGTGGCCGCCGCGCCGCAGATCGGCAACACCGGCTGGAACGACGAGGACGACGAGTCTTCGAAGATCTGGGTGGCCGGATACGCGGTGCGCGATCCGGCGCGGCGCGCCTCCAACTGGCGGGCCACCACCACCCTCCCGGACGAGCTGGAGCGTCAGCATGTCGTCGGCATCGCGGGCATCGACACCCGTGCGCTTGTGCGCCACCTGCGCAGCCGCGGCTCGATGAAGGCGGGCATCTTCTCCGGGGACGCGCTCGCCGCCGCCGACGAGCTGCTGGCCAGGGTCAACGGCCAGCCCTCGATGCTGGGTGCCGATCTGGCGGGCGAGGTGAGCACCGACGCGCTGTACACCATCGAGCCGGATGGCGAGCACCGCCGCACGGTTGTCGCGGTCGACCTCGGCATCAAGACCAATACCCCGCGCATGTTCGCCCAGCGCGGTATGCGGGTGCATGTGGTGTCGTCGAACACGCCGCTGGATCAGCTTCTCGAGCTGGAGCCCGACGGCATATTCCTCTCCAACGGCCCTGGCGATCCGGCCACCGCCGACGGCGCGGTCGCGCTGACCCGCGGCGTGCTGGAGCGGGGAATTCCACTGTTCGGCATCTGCTTCGGCAACCAGATCCTCGGCCGCGCGCTCGGCCGAAGCACCTACAAGATGAAGTTCGGCCACCGCGGCATCAACATCCCGGTGGTCGAGCACGAGACCGGCCGGATCTCGATCACCGCGCAGAACCACGGGTTCGCGCTGGAGGGCGAGCAGGGCGAGCGGTTCGACACCCCGTTCGGCACGGCCGAGGTGAGCCACGTCTGCGCCAACGACGGCACGGTCGAAGGCGTCCGGCTGGTCGACGGCCGCGCGTTCTCCGTGCAGTACCACCCGGAGGCCGCCGCCGGGCCCCACGACGCCGCATATCTGTTCGACCGTTTCGCCGGTCTCATGGAAGGAGCCTGATGCCTCGTCGCGAGGATCTCGAGCACATCCTGGTGATCGGCTCTGGCCCGATCGTCATCGGCCAGGCGTGCGAATTCGACTACTCCGGCACCCAGGCGTGCCGGGTGCTGCGGGCCGAAGGCCTGCGCGTGTCGCTGGTGAACTCCAATCCGGCGACTATCATGACCGACCCGGAGTTCGCCGATTCCACCTACGTGGAGCCGATCACGCCGGAGTTCGTCGAGAAGGTCCTGGAAAGAGAGAAGGCTAAAGGAGCTCCGATTGATGCTCTTCTCGCCACCCTCGGCGGGCAGACCGCGCTGAACACCGCGGTCGCGCTGCACGAGCGCGGCGTGCTCGCGAAGTACGGCGTCGAGCTGATCGGCGCCGACTTCGAGGCCATCCAGCGCGGTGAGGACCGGCAGAAGTTCAAGGACATCGTCGCCAAGGTCGGCGGCGAGAGCGCACGCTCTCGGGTCTGCTTCACGATGGACGAGGTCCGCGAGACGGTCGCCGAGCTCGGCTTTCCCGTCGTGGTGCGCCCGTCGTTCACCATGGGCGGCCTCGGCTCCGGCATGGCATACAACGACGAGGACCTCGACCGCATCGCGGGCGGCGGCCTCGCCGCATCGCCGACGGCGAACGTACTCATCGAGGAGTCCATCCTCGGTTGGAAGGAATACGAGCTCGAGCTGATGCGTGACGGCCGCGACAACGTCGTGGTGGTCTGTTCGATCGAGAACGTGGACCCGATGGGCGTGCACACCGGTGACTCGGTCACCGTCGCACCGGCCATGACGCTCACCGATCGCGAGTACCAGAAGCTGCGCGACCTCGGCATCGCCATCCTGCGCGAGGTCGGCGTCGACACCGGCGGCTGCAATATCCAGTTCGCGGTGGACCCGCGCGACGGCCGTCTGATCGTCATCGAGATGAATCCGCGCGTCTCGCGTTCGTCCGCGCTGGCGTCCAAGGCGACCGGCTTCCCGATCGCCAAGATCGCCGCCAAGCTGGCCATCGGCTACACACTCGACGAGATCGTCAACGACATCACCAAGGAAACCCCGGCCTGCTTCGAGCCGACCCTGGACTACGTGGTCGTCAAAGCGCCGCGGTTCGCGTTCGAGAAGTTCCCCGGCGCGGACCCCACCCTCACCACCACCATGAAATCGGTCGGTGAGGCGATGTCGCTCGGTCGCAACTTCTCCGAGGCACTGGGTAAAGTGCTGCGCTCGCTGGAAACCAAGGCCGCGGGCTTCTGGACGCAAGAGGATGGAAGGTGGGCTCCGTCCGAAGGCGGCGACCCACAAGCGGTTGTTTCGGCCGTCGAGGCCATCCTGGCGGATCTGCGCACTCCGACCGAGGGCCGTATCTACCAGGTCGAGCGGGCGCTGCGCCTCGGCGCGAGCATCGAGGACGTGGCCGCCGCCTCGGGCATCGACCCCTGGTTCGTGGCGGAAGTGGCCGGCCTGGTCGAGCTGCGCCAGGAGGTCATCGACGCACCGGTGTTGGACGAGCCGCTGCTGCGGCGAGCCAAGCACTACGGCCTGTCCGACCGTCAGCTGGCCGCGCTGCGGCCCGAGCTGGCCGGGGAGACCGGTGTGCGTGCGCTGCGGCACCGGCTCGGCGTGCGCCCGGTCTTCAAGACCGTCGACACTTGCGCCGCCGAGTTCGAGGCCAAGACCCCATATCACTATTCGGCCTACGAGCTCGATCCCGCGGCGGAGTCCGAGGTCGCGCCGCAGCGCGACCGTGACAAGGTGATCATCCTCGGCTCCGGCCCGAATCGGATCGGCCAGGGCATCGAGTTCGACTACTCGTGCGTGCACGCGGCGCAGACGCTGTCACAGGCCGGGTACGAGACCGTGATGGTCAACTGCAACCCGGAGACCGTCTCCACCGACTACGACACCGCCGACCGCCTCTATTTCGAGCCGCTGACTTTCGAGGACGTGCTCGAGGTCTACCACGCCGAGACCGAGTCCGGCCGGGTCGCGGGCGTCATCGTGCAGCTCGGCGGGCAGACTCCGCTGGGTCTGGCGCACCGGTTGACCGAGGCGGGCGTTCCGGTGGTCGGCACCAGCGCGGCCGCCATCGACTTGGCCGAGGACCGCGGCGAGTTCGGCGAGGTGCTCGTCGCGGCCGGGTTGCCCGCGCCCAAGTACGGCACGGCGACCACCTTCGCGCAGGCTGAGAAGATCGCCGCGAAGATCGGCTACCCGGTGCTGGTTCGCCCGTCCTACGTGCTCGGCGGACGCGGCATGGAGATCGTCTACGACGAGGAGTCTTTGGAGGGCTACATCTCGCGCGCCACCGAGGTCAGCCCGGAGCATCCGGTGCTGGTCGACCGGTTCCTCGAGGACGCGATCGAGATCGACGTCGACGCGTTGTGCGACGGCCAGGAGGTCTATCTCGGCGGTGTGATGGAGCACATCGAGGAGGCGGGCATCCACTCCGGCGACTCCGCCTGCGCGCTGCCGCCGATCACCTTGGGCCGCAGCGATATCGAGGCGGTACGTCGCTCCACGGTCGCGCTGGCCAAGGGCATCGGTGTCAAGGGCCTGCTCAACGTGCAGTACGCGCTCAAGGACGACGTGCTCTACGTGTTGGAGGCCAATCCGCGTGCCAGCCGGACCGTTCCGTTCGTGTCCAAAGCCACCGCGGTGCCGCTTGCCAAGGCCGCCGCGCGGATCATGCTCGGGTCCACCATCGCCGAGTTGCGCAAAGAGGGGATGCTGCCGAGCGAGGGCGATGGCGGACACGTCGCGCTGGACGCCCCGGTGGCGGTGAAGGAGGCGGTGCTGCCGTTCCATCGGTTCCCTCGCGCCGACGGCTCCGGCGTTGATTCGCTGCTGTCCCCGGAGATGAAGTCCACCGGCGAGGTGATGGGCATCGACGCGGACTTCGGCACCGCCTTCGCCAAGAGCCAGACCGCCGCCTACGGCTCGCTGCCGACCGAGGGCACCGTGTTCGTCTCGATCGCCAACCGGGACAAGCGCGCGATGGTCTTCCCGGTGAAGCGCCTCCACGACCTCGGCTTCCGCATCCTCGCCACCGAGGGAACGGCGGAGATGTTGCGCCGCAACGGCATTCCGTGCCAGCGAGTGCGCAAGCACTCCGAGGAAGGACCCGCGGACGAGCCGACGATCGTGGAACAGATCCGTGACGGTGAGATCGACATGGTGTTCAACACCCCCTATGGCAACTCGGGGCCGCGCGTGGACGGCTACGAGATCCGTACCGCGGCCGTTGGGGTGAACATTCCGTGCATCACCACAGTGCAGGGCGCGGCGGCCGCGGTGCAGGGCATCGAGGCTGGCATCAACGGCGGTATCGGGGTGCGCTCGCTGCAAGAACTGCACTCGGTGCTGCGTGGGTGAGTCGCCGACGCAGGACGGAGCAGACGGGATGAAGAGCTTCGGCAGCCGGTTGCGGCACGCGATGCGGCATTTAGGCCCGGTGTGCGTCGGCATCGACCCGCATCCGGAACTGCTGCGGTCCTGGGGGCTGACCGAGGACGTGGAGGGGCTCGAACGGTTCGCCGAGATCTGCGTCGAGGCCTTCGACGGCCTGGCCGCGCTGATCAAGCCGCAGGTCGCGTTCTTCGAGGCCTACGGTTCCGGCGGAATCGCCGTGCTCGAGCGCACCATCGATGTGCTGCGCGCCTCGGGGACCCTGGTGCTCGCCGACGCCAAGCGCGGCGACATCGGCTCCACCAT
Organism: Nocardia sp. NBC_00881; assembly: GCF_045207455.1. Taxonomy (NCBI): domain Bacteria; kingdom Bacillati; phylum Actinomycetota; class Actinomycetes; order Mycobacteriales; family Nocardiaceae; genus Nocardia; species Nocardia sp. NBC_00881. The sequence goes on along the minus strand of NZ_CP108798.1, from coordinate 2,808,357 downwards.
GGACGCCTACGCGCGCACCTGGCTGGGCGACGGTCCGCTCGGGTCGGACGCCGTGACAGTCTCGCCGTATCTCGGATTCGGTTCGGTGGCACCGGCTTTGACGCTCGCCGAGAACAATCACCGTGGTGTCTTCGTACTCGCGGCAACCTCGAATCCAGAAGGGGCGCAGGTGCAGCGTGCGGTCACGGCGGAAGGCCGCACCATCGCTCAGACGATGGTCGACCAGGCCGCGGTCCGTAACGCGGGTGCCGAGTTCGGATCGGTGGGGGTGGTAGTCGGCGCCACGCTGACCGAGGCACCGGACCTTTCCGTGCTCAACGGCCCGATCCTCATGCCGGGCGTCGGTGCCCAGGGCGGGGGTCCAGAAACCATTCGTGACCTGGTCCCCGCGCCGATGCTGCGGGCTGTGGTCCCGAACGTCTCGCGGGAGGTTCTGCGCGACGGACCGACCGTCCCGGCACTGCGTGCCAGATTCTGCGCGGTCCAGGACGCGTTCGCGTTCCTGCAGAAGTGACGTCGGGGGCCGGCGCGTAGGCGTGGCCCTCGGTGGTGCCCGGTAATCGCGATGTGGACGCACCCACGCATGTGCCATGCCGTGGGCTGTATGCCATTCTGCGCCCATTTGGGGCCGGAGTGCCCCCGCCCGGACGCCGATCGCCCCATGACGACGCAGCGTCGCGTGTACGGCACCGAATGCACCGAATCGCGGGGCGAATCGCACAGTGTGACGCCCGACACGCGGTGAGAAGTCGCGACACGCGGAAAATTTCGAGAAAGTTCCTGGTAGGGCGCGTGACCGGTTGCTGGCGCGCCGCGCCGCGCCGCCGCAACCCTCCAGCAAACCAGTCGGTTTGTCGAAAAAGCCCTGCTTGCGGGGTATTTCGTGGGTTCGGCGGCCGGATCCGGGCGGCGACAGAGGCCGGGTGCGCGGGGTGCCGTACACGCGTCTACGTCATCCGGAATCATGCGCTGACCTGGGGGGTGGGTTCGCAATCGGCGGACGTCGTGGGTACGGTCGCTGAGACTGCACGGGTTACCGGCAGGAGTTGATGCAATGAACGATGAGACGGAGGAACCGTGGCCCTTCCCCAGCTGACTGACGAGCAGCGCGCCGCTGCTTTGGAGAAGGCGGCTGCCGCTCGCCGCGCTCGGGCGGAGCTCAAGGAGCGCTTGAAGCGTGGCGGCACCAACCTGAAGCAGGTCCTCACCGACGCCGAGACCGATGAGATCCTCGGCAAGATGAAGGTGTCGGCGCTGCTGGAGGCCCTGCCCAAGGTGGGCAAGGTCAAGGCGGCGGAAATCATGAGCGAGCTGGAGATCGCTTCCACCCGGCGGCTGCGCGGACTGGGAGATCGGCAGCGTAAGGCGCTGCTGGCCCGGTTCGACTTCGACGCCTGACATAAGGGTGGTCGAACACACGCAGAAGGGTCGGCTGGTTGTACTGGTCGGCCCCTCGGCCGTGGGCAAGTCCACTGTGGTCCGTTGTGTCCGCGAGCGACTGCCCCACCTGGTCTTCAGCGTGTCGGCAACGACCCGGGCTCCCAGGCCCGGGGAGGTCGACGGCCTCGACTACCGGTTCGTGACCCGGGCGGAGTTCGACGCGATGATCGCGGCGGGCGAACTGCTCGAGTGGGCGGACATTCATGGCGGGCTGCAGCGTTCGGGCACCCCGGCTGGTCCGGTGCGCTCCGCCTTGGCGGAGGGCCTTCCGGTACTGGTCGAGGTGGATCTCGAGGGCGCGCGGTCGGTGCGCCGGGCAATCCCCGAGGCGATTCTGGTGTTCCTCGCCCCACCGAGCTGGGACGAGCTGGTGGCCCGGCTGCGGTCGCGCGGCACCGAATCCCCCGAGGTGATCGAGCGTCGGCTGGAGACCGCCAGGACTGAATTGGCGGCCTGTGACGAGTTCGACATCGTCATCGTGAACGACGAGGTGACCAGCGCCTGTGAGCAGTTGGTATCGTTGTTCGTTAGCACGAATTCGAGTTCGTGACCCCCACCTTGCGCATGAGCGATCAGGGCCCGGAGTAGGCAGCTTGCGTAACCACGCAGGGCCCCCCGCTCGTGCGACATCCGAAACAGCAGGAGCCTCCCTAGTGAGCAGTACGGACATCAAGACCGCGCCCGCCTACGACACGCCGGTCGGCCTCACCAACCCGCCGATCGACGAGCTGCTGGAGCGCACCTCGTCCAAGTACGCCCTGGTCATCTACGCGGCCAAGCGGGCCCGCCAGATCAACGACTACTACAACCAGCTCGGCGACGGCATCCTCGAGTATGTCGGCCCGCTGGTCGAGCCGGGACTGCAGGAGAAGCCGCTGTCGGTAGCGATGCGGGAAATCCACTCCGACTTGCTCGAGCACTCCGAAGGCGAGTGAGCGAACCGGGTTCGCGGTAACCACAACTAGGCCGGAGGCGTAGTGACCACACGGATCGTCGTCGGCGTCGGCGGAGGGATCGCCGCGTACAAGGCATGCGCACTGGTCCGGCGGTTCACCGAGACCGGACATCAGGTTCGGGTGATCCCCACCGAGTCGGCGCTACAGTTCGTCGGCAAGGCGACCTTCGAGGCGCTGTCCGGGAACCCCGTGCACACCGGCGTGTTCGCGGACGTGCCCGAGGTTCCGCATGTTCGGCTGGGCCAGGAGGCGGACCTCGTGGTCATCGCACCGGCGACCGCCGACCTCATGGCGCGCGCCGCGTCCGGCCGCGCCGACGACCTGCTGACCGCCACATTGCTGACGGCCCGATGTCCGATCCTGTTCGCGCCCGCGATGCACACCGAGATGTGGGAGCATCCAGCCACCGCCGCCAATGTCGCGGCGCTGCGTGCCCACGGTGCGATCGTCATGGAGCCCGCGGCGGGCAGGCTCACCGGCGCCGACACCGGTCCGGGACGGCTGCCCGAGCCCGAGGAGATCTTCGGCCTCGCGTTGCTGCTCAGGGAGCGCGCCGACGCGATCCCGCGCGATTTGGAACGCCGCAGGGTTGTCATCACGGCAGGTGGTACCAGGGAACCGCTGGATCCGGTGCGTTTCCTCGGCAATCGCAGCTCCGGTAAGCAGGGCTACGCGCTCGCCCGAGTGGCGGCCCAGCGTGGCGCCCAGGTGACACTGATCGCGGGCAACACGATCGAGATGGCCGCTCCCGCCGCTGTCGACTTGGTGCACATCACCACGGCCGAGCAGCTGAAGATCGCCGTCGACAAGCACGCGGTCGGTGCCGACGCGGTGATCATGGCCGCCGCGGTGGCCGACTTCCGGCCGACCAACGTGGCCGCCGCCAAGATCAAGAAGGGGTCGGGCGAGCCCGACGTCATCAAGCTGACCAAGACCGACGACATCCTCGCCGGGCTGGTGCAGGCGCGGCGCGACGGGCGGTTACCCGGTACGGCGATCGTCGGCTTCGCCGCCGAGACCGGTGACGAGCAGGGCGATGTCCTCACCCACGCGCGGGCAAAGCTCGCCCGCAAGGGGTGCGACCTGCTGGTGGTCAACGCGGTCGGCGAGGGCAAGGCGTTCGAGGTGGACACCAACGACGGGTGGCTGCTCGGCGCGGACGGCACCGAGCAGGCGCTCGATCACGGCTCGAAGGCGTTGCTTGCGAGCCGGGTGCTCGACGCGCTGAGTGCGTTGTTGCGCTGAGCCACCTGGGTGCCTGCCATGATCGCCAGCTGATCGGTTGGTTCTTCGCGGCCCCGTAGTGTCGTCATCGTGGTGGAGACACTGTGTTTTCAGCCTGGGCTATGGCGTGGCAACGGGCCCGCCGTGTCGGTGATTTGGAATAGTCTGAAATGTAAGGGTTGCGCGGTAGCGACATCGCGTTACTGTCGCAAGCCGATACGAGCAACCCGTTGAGGGAGAGGGAAGAACTGTGCGCACGTCCGGCAGCCGGCTTTTTACCAGTGAGTCCGTGACCGAAGGTCATCCGGACAAAATCTGTGATGCCATCAGTGATTCCATCCTCGACGCGTTGCTGGCGGAAGACCCGCGCAGCCGGGTCGCGGTGGAAACGCTCGTGACGACCGGTCAAGTACATGTCGCGGGTGAGGTCACCACGTCGGCTTACGCGGATATCCCGCGAATTGTCCGGGAAAAAGTGCTGGAAATCGGATACGACTCGTCCGCAAAGGGTTTCGACGGCAATTCTTGCGGTGTGAATATCGCGATCGGCGCGCAATCGCCGGATATCGCGCAGGGCGTCGATACCTCGCATGAAGCGCGTGTCGGCGGCTCCGACGACGAGATCGAGCGGCAGGGTGCGGGCGACCAAGGCCTGATGTTCGGCTTTGCCACCATCGACACCCCCGAGCTGATGCCGCTGCCGATCGCACTGGCGCACCGGCTGTCGCGCAGGCTCACCGAGGTCCGCAAGTCCGGCGTGCTGCCATACCTGCGTCCCGACGGCAAGACCCAGGTCACCATCGAATACGACGGCGACCGCCCGATCCGCCTCGACACGGTCGTCATCTCCACCCAGCACGCCGCCGACATCGACCTGGACAATCTGCTCGCACCCGACATCCGCGAGAAGGTCGTCGACGCGGTGCTGGCCGACCTGGAACTGCCCACACCCCTGGACACCTCCGACATCCGCCTGCTGGTCAACCCGACCGGCAAGTTCGTCCTCGGCGGCCCTATGGGCGACGCGGGCCTGACCGGCCGCAAGATCATCGTGGACACCTACGGCGGCATGGCACGTCACGGTGGCGGCGCGTTCTCCGGCAAGGACCCGTCGAAGGTGGACCGCTCCGCCGCGTATGCCATGCGCTGGGTCGCGAAGAACGTCGTCGCGGCCGAACTGGCCGAGCGCGTGGAGGTCCAGGTGGCATACGCGATCGGCAAGGCAGCACCGGTGGGTCTGTTCGTGGAGACCTTCGGCACCGAGAAGGTCGATCCGCTGCGCATCTCGACGGCGATCACCGAGGTGTTCGACCTGCGCCCCGGCGCGATCATCCGCGACCTCGACCTCCTGCGCCCCATCTACGCGCCGACCGCCGCATACGGCCACTTCGGCCGTACCGACGTCGACCTTCCATGGGAGCACACCGATCGCGCCGACAAGCTGCGCGCGGCCGTCGGCCTGTAACCCGACCGGGTCCGAGTGAACGAACCCGCGGCGGACGCCCCCGCCACCCCGGGGGACCGCCCGCCCGCGGGCCCCGCAGCTGTGGCGCACCCGATCGCCCGGGTGCTCCCGCTGCTGTCACCGGCGCACCTCGACCGCGACTTCGACTACCTGGTTCCCCCTGAGCTGGACGAGATCGCCCAGCCTGGGGTACGGGTGCGCGTCCGTTTCGCGGGGCGCCTCGTGGACGGCTACCTACTCGCTCGGCTCCCGCACAGCGACCACAGCGGCAAGCTGGTCGAGCTCGAGCGTGTCGTGTCCGGGGAGCGCGTCCTGACGCCGGAAGTCCTGACCCTCGCCACCGCGGTCGCCGCGCGTTACGCCGGTACCCGCGCCGATGTGCTCCGCCTGGCCATTCCGCCGCGGCACGCCCGAACGGAATCCGGAGGAGCGAAGACGCCGCCCGACTCTGCTGCGAAACGCGGTGTTTCGTCAGTTTCGTTCGTTGGATCGACGGAGCCCAACGAGGCCGATGGCGAGTCGTCTATCGAAGCCGAAGGCGCGTCGGCGCCGAAATTCGGCGATGTCACGGAGCCACCGGGTGACCGACCTGTCAGGGCGAACGATGCTGGTGTGCCGCAAACCGTCGGCACGGCAATCGACGGACCGTCGCGCCCGCTCGCTGCTGACGGCATCGGTGTATCCGAGGCCGGTGCGTCGACCATGGAATCGGTCGGTCCCCGCGATTCGGCCAGGACACAGGCATTTTCGGGCATCGACCTCGCGCCGTGGAAGCGGTACGTCCACGGCGCCGCCTTTCTGGCCGCACTCGGGCAGGGGAGGGGGGCGCGCGCGGCCTGGCAGGCGCTGCCCGGTGAGGACTGGCCGCGTCGACTCGCGGAGCTCGCCGCCGTGGTTGCCGGGCAGGGGCGCAGCGCGATCCTCATGGTGCCCGACCAGCGCGACCTCGACCGCGTGCTGGCCGAATGCGTTCGGCTGGTGGGAGGTTCGGCGGTCGGACTGGCCGCCGGTCTGGGGCCCGCGGCCAGGTACCGGCGCTGGCTCGCGGTGCTGCGTGGGTCGGCACGTGTGGTGGTCGGCACGCGCAGCACGGTGTTCGTACCGGCCGCGAACCTCGGGCTGATAGCGCTCTGGGACGACGGCGACGACACCTACGCCGAACCGCGCGCACCATATCCGCACGCGCGCGAGGTCGCGATGCTGCGGGCACACGAGAGCGGCGCGGCGTTTGTAGCGGCCGGATTCGCGCGGACCGCCGAGATCCAGGCGGTGGTCGATTCCGGGTGGGCGCACGATCTGATCGCCGACCGTGCCGTCGTGCGCGAGGCCTCGCCCAGGATCAGCGCGCCCGGCGACAGCGACATCGCGCTCGAACGCGATCCGGCGGCTCGGGCCGTCCGGATTCCCGGTGTCGCGTTCGCGGCCGCCCGCTCCGCGTTGAAGGAGGGGGCAGCGGTGCTGGTGCAGGTGCCGCGGCGCGGCTACGTACCCGCGCTGGCCTGCGCGAAATGCCGCACCCCGGCCCGATGCAGGCACTGCAACGGCCCCCTTGCGCTGCCGGAGACACGCGGACAACGCGGATCGTCGGCCGAATCCAGCGCGACCGCGCAGAGCCCCAGTTGCCGTTGGTGCGGTATCACCGAGGCTGCGTTCCGCTGCACCACCTGTGGGTCACGCGCGCTGCGCGCCGTAGTGATCGGCGCGTCCCGCACTGCGGAGGAACTGGGGCGCGCGTTTCCCGGCGTGCCGATCCGCGGCTCGGGCGGCGGTGCGATGCTCGACACTGTGGAGCCGGGACCACAGGTCGTGGTCGCGACGGTGGGCGCCGAACCCGTCGTCCCTGGCGGCTATGGCGTCGCGCTGTTGCTCGACGGGTGGGCACTCCTCAGCCGCGCCGACCTGCGGGCCGCGGAGGACGCGCTGCGCCGTTGGATGTCGGCCGCCACCCTGGTCCGTGCGCAGGGTCAGGTCATCGTGATGGCCGAGCCTTCGATACCCACCGTGCAGGCCCTGGTTCGCTGGGATCCCGTCGGCCACGCCCGCGCCGAGGTCGGAGCCCGCGCCGAGGTCGGTTTCCCACCAGCCGTCCGGATGGCCGCGATCGACGGCGCCGCCGATGCGATCGCCGAACTACTTTCCACCGCAACCCTTCCAGAGGGCGTGGACATGCTCGGTCCGGTCCCGCTTCCGGTCACCGCCCGCAAACCTTTCACCGGCGATTCCCTCGCCGAGGTCGAACGCATCCTGCTGCGTGTCCACCGCGGCTCCGGCGCCGCGCTGGCCCGCGCCCTCACCGCCGCCCAAGCCGTCCGCAGCACCCACCGCTCGGACGCACCCCTGCGGGTCCAGATAGATCCCGTCGATATCGGTTGAACGACCGGCGATGGGCAATGCGAACGGATCCGTGGACTATCGGAACGCGGCGATGTTTCGCTGCGCCCAGTCCTCGAATGTGCGGGGTGCGCGGCCGAGCACCTTTTCGACATCGGGGCTGATCCGCTGCTCTGCGGCGGTGGGTGCGCCCAGGATCGTCAGGGTCGTCTCGACGACAGACTCGGGCATGAACCGCAGCATCTGTGCGCGCGCCTCGGCGCGGGTTTGCTCGATGAACTCGATCGGCTCGCCGAGTGTGGCACCGATCGCAGCGGCCCGCTGCCGCGGCGTGCTGAGGGTAGGACCGGTCAACTCGTAGCTGTGTCCGGAATGACCGACCTCGGACAGGACCGCGGCGGCAACCTCGGCAATGTCCGACGGATCGATGATCGGCAGACCGATGTCGCCGAACGGTGCGGCGACCGCCCGATGGGCACGAACCGATTCGACCCAGGCGAACGCGTTGGACGCGAACCCTCCGGGTCGGAGGATCGTCCATTCCATACCCGACTCCCGGACGGCCTCCTCGAAGGACTGTCCCAGGTTTCCGTGTGAGGCCGACTGTGGCCGGGTGACGACTCCTTGCGACGACAGCTGCACGATCCGTTCGACTCCGCCGGCTGCGGCGAGCTCGAGGACTGCCCGCGGATTCATCAGGTGTGCGCTCGTGCCGGTGTCGTGCAGGAACAGTGCCTTGGCGCCCGCGAAGGCGGGGGAGAGCGTGTCCAGTTCGGTCAGATCGGCTCGCTGGTGGCGCACGCCGTCGGGCAGCGCGATGTCCTGGCTCCCGCGCGACACTGCGATCACCTGTTCGCCAGCTTCGGCGAGGGTCTGCACGAGGGTGCGTCCGACATTGCCGGTTGCTCCGGTCACTACGATCACGATGACTCCTAGTTAGTTGACTGACTGAAAATCTAGCCGCCGGTCGTTGGTTTGTCTATAATCAGTTGTGTGACTAACTCAGTCGGTGCGACATCGCAGGCGGGTAAGCGGGAGCGGTTGGCTGCCGCGGCGGCTCGGGTGTTTCACGAACAGGGCGTCGAGAAGACCACGATCGCCGACATCGCCCGGTCCGCCGAGGTTCCGGTGGGCAATGTGTACTACTACTTCAAGACGAAGGATCAGCTGGTGCAGGCGGCGCTCAGCGCACACACGCGGAATCTGCGGGATCTGATCACTGTGCTGGAACGGCAGGACACGCCGGAAGACCGACTCAAGGCGTTGGTGCGCGGCTGGGTTGATCAGCGGGACGTTGCAGCGCAGTTCGGTTGTCCCACTGGGACCTTGGCTGCGGAGCTGGGCAAGCGCACCGACGGGCTCGACCGCGAGGTGGCAACCGGCATGCGTGCGCTGATCGACTGGGTGGAGCAGCAATTCGCGGCCATGGGTCGCAGTGATGCCGGCGAGCTCGCGGTGGCGTTGATCGCTTCTTATCAGGGAATCTCGTTGCTCACCAATGCCTTCCATGAACCCGAGCTCATGGTTGCCGAGGGGTCTCGGCTGGAGCGCTGGATCGACTCGCTGGCTGACTGAGGTCCGACTCACTCGCGAGGTCCACCTCGGCCCTTGTCTTCGATGCATTGACGATATATCGTCGATAACATGAAAACGCGAGAGCCTTGGGAGGCTGACATGGAACGCGAAGAACATCGAGAATTCGGGCGGCGTGGCCGCAGGCCGCTGCCGGGCCACGACGAGCTGGGCCGGCGGTTCCGCCGCGGTGGCCGGCACGGGTTCGGGCCCGAGTTCGGGCCTGGGTTCGGCCCCGGTTTCGGGCCGCACTTCGGGCGCGGCCGAGGTCGCGGCGGCCGGGGCAGGCGCGGCGACGTGCGCGCCGCCGTGCTGCTGCTGCTCACCGAGAGGCCGATGCATGGATACGAACTCATCCAGCAGATCCGCGAGCGCAGCGACGACATCTGGCGGCCGAGCCCGGGGTCCATCTACCCCGCGCTGGCACAGCTGGAGGACGAAGGTCTCGTCCTTATCGAGAAAGTCTCGGGGCGCAAGACCGCGAAGCTGACCGAAACGGGCACCGAGTACGTCACAGCCCACCGTAACGAGCTGGGCGATCCGTGGGCAGACGTCAAGCAGGACGTCGGGGCGCAAGCGATCGACCTGCGCGGACTTGTCGGGCAGCTGATGGGCGCGGTCGCGCAGGTCGCAGCGGCGGGGACCCCGGAACAGGCCGCGCGTGCGGCCGAACTGCTCACCGAGACCCGCAAGTCCCTCTACCGCATCCTCGCCGAGGACGAGACCCCGGAGAAGTAGGGGACGTGAAACACCCCATAACAGCGCGCATTTGGAGCCGATCGGGTAGATCATTATGACATGGGACAGCCGAGGGGTTCGTGGAGTTGGGGTTATTCACATTTGTGTAGCGCCGTACTGGCCTGCGCGATCGCCGGAGCCGCCGCGCTCGGCTCCGGCGCGGCGTCGGCCGACTCGTTCGTCCGCCCGCCCGAGGTGCCGATGCATTCCGCTCCGCCACAGCAGGACCACCTGGCTGCCGCGGTGTACATGAAGAACCATCCGGATGCGGTTCCGGTGGGCACCAACGACTTCAGTTGCGTGCCGACCGCCGCCCATCCCCGGCCCGTGGTGCTCGCGCACGGGACCGATTCCTCGGCCTATTCCGACTGGTCGGGCATCGCGCCGCAGCTGACCGCGGCAGGATTCTGCGTATTCGCCATGAACTACGGTGGAAAGCCCGGCGCGGAGAGTTACGGCACGGAGGACCTGGTTCTCAGCGCCTACCAGGTCGGCGCGTTCGTCGATCAGGTGCTCGCGGCGACCGGCGCGAGCAAGGTCGATCTGGTCGGCTTCTCGCAGGGCGCCACTGTGACCCGCTACTTCGTCAACAAACTCGGCGGTGCGCCCAAGGTCGACCAGTGGGTGGGTCTCGCTTCGCCCAGCTACGGCGGTGTGATGTATGGACTGGTGCCGATCGCCCAGGCAATCCCCGGTGCACTGCAGGCATTCGCGCAGGTGACCTCGCTCGCGGCGGTGCAGCAGGTCCAGGGATCGCCGATCATGACCGACCTCAACGCGGGCGGTGACACGGTGCCTGGTGTCCGGTACGTGACCATCGGCAGTCGGGTCGACGAGATGATCCAGCCGTTCAGCAACATCGCGCTGCGTGGCCCCGGCGCGCGGAACCTCGTGCTGCAGGATCTGTGCCCCTCCGACCTGACCGGACATTTCCATATGGTGTACGACCCGTTCGTGCAGGAGTTGTTGCTCGCCACCCTGGATCCGGGCAGCCCGGCCCCGGTGTGTAAGCCGGTCCCGCTCGGCACCGGCATCCCCGAAGTGATCATCGCCGGGCATTCCTGAGCGGGTCGACTCGCGGCTCAACGATTCGCAGCAGTCGACTGCGGCAAGGGATCCTCCCGGCGACAACGCTCGCGATTGCGGACCGTGGGCACAGTGGACTATTTGCGGTAGTCGCGGAACGCGGCGCGCAAGTCGTCGATGAGGAGGTCGGGTTCTTCCATGGCGGCGAAGTGGCCGCCGCGTTCGAATTCGGTCCAGCGCACGATGTTGTGGTTCTGTTCGGCGATGCGGCGGACAGGGACGCCGATGTCGTGGGGTAGGACTGCTACGGCGACCGGCACGTTGGTGTCGGGGTCGGTCCTGCCCCAGGTGGCGGCGCCTTCGTAGTAGTAGCGCTAGCGCGCCGATGAGCCGGCGGTGCCGTTGAGCCAGTAGATCATCACGTTGGTCAGCATCGCGTCGCGGTCGACGGCGTCCTCGGCACGTTGGTGGAGTCGGTCCAGTCCTTGAATCGTTCGACGATCCAGGCTAATCGACCGAACTCATCGACCACCTGCGTGCGCTGGCGCACCGCGTCACCGCGGCTATCTCGCCCCGTACCGACGCGCCTGATTCGGCTCATCGCTCATCATGGCCCATACCCCGACGAAGCGGAATCACCTCAGATCAGAGCACCATTTCCTCGAACATAGGTGTGGGTCGAACACGAGGTCGGATGTCGGTCACGCCGGCGCAGCCATCGAGCGGTGGCATCGCTGCTGCACGTCGTCTGCTTCCGCGTGCCGGCCGGTGCGACCGAGGTCGGCGATTCGGACCGAGGACTCGACTACCAGTCGGCATCGCTCCAGCCGCCGCTGTGTGAAAGCGGCCAGTGCCTTCTCGACGTCGGCCGCTGCGGCCAATTCCTCGGCGAGTAGAACGCCGTCCTCGATGGCGAGAGCGGCGCCGCTGACCAATTGTGGTGAGGGCGCATGCGCGGCATCACCGATGATCACGGTGCGGCCGCGATGCCATGGGCCCTCGACCATGACCACCTGCACAGGCCGCCGCACGACCAACGCCGAATCGGTGATGAGGTCACGGACTTCGGCAACTCGCCCGCCGAACGGAGCCAATAGCCGCCGCATGCCGTCGGACAGGGTGTCCTCCGGGACCGGAGAGGGTTCCGCCTGGTTCTCGGTGAGGAACACGTACGCTCGGTCGTCGGCGATCGGGACGAGCCCAGCGTTGTTTCCAGTGCCTGCAAAGGTGTGCAGTGATGTCGCCCAGCCCGGGCGAGGTACGAGAGCCCGCCAGACCATCTGCCCGATGTAGCGCGAACTGTCGGGAATGCCGAGCAACGACCGCACCCGGGAATGGACCCCGTCGGCACCGACGACGACATCGGCGAAGCGCTCACTGCCGTCGCTGACGGTAGCCCGGACAATTTCCCCGTTGTCGTGCAGCCCGTCGATCGTGCGGCCGTAGCTGATCACGACTCCGGCGGCCAGCGCAGCCTCGCACAGGATGTCGTACAGCGCAGGCCGGCCGAGCCCGATCTGGCTGGGGCGCTTCGGACCGAGCAGCGGCGGCAAAGGGATGACATTGCGCACCTCACCGTTCGAGCCGCAGTTGCTGATTGCCGTGATTCCGTATCCGGCGGCGATGCATTCGTCGGCGAGTGCGAGCACATCGAGAGCTCGCAGACTCGGTCCAGTGAGGCTGAGACCCCAGCCGGCGACGTTGCGGCCCGGATTGATATCGACGACTTCGACGGTGACGCCGCGGCGCGCGAGCGCGATCGCGAGGGTAAGTCCGCCAACGCCGGCGCCGACCACCAGGACACGACGAGGGGAAGACGACGAACTCACAGCAGCTCCAAATGTTGTCGATGGGAAAGGGCCGGGTTGAAAGTGGGCTCGCCCGGTGTCACCGGACCATCCACTACCTTGGAAGCCGCTACTGGCGGGGTGGCCCGCTGCCCCCGGCGGCGGCAGCTGAGCGCGACCACGCAGCCACCCCGCTCGTGCTGGGGAGAACACAACATGCGTCGCGAGGACCTGGTCACTCAGCCCTGCGCGCTTCCAGGATGCTGTCGGGTGTAGCGGTGGGGGTTATGCGGACCAACTCGAATCCCGCGGCGGCGAGGAGCTGGCGGAATTCTCGTTCGGTGCGCTCGCGACCACCGGCGCTGACCATCATCTCCAGATCGAGGAAATTACCCCGATGCGGCCGATTTCCTTCGGGGAGAACTATTTCCAGTAACAACAGTCGTGCCGACCCGGTCATGGCGCGGTGCACGGTGCGCAGGATCTTCTCCACCTCATTGTCGCCCCAGTCGTGCACGATGTGTTTGAGAACATAGGCGTCACCGCCCTCGGGAACTGTATCGAAAAAGGAGCCGGCAACGACGGTGCACCGGTCTGGTGCCCGCACCTCGGCGACGATTTCGGGCAGATCGAACAGGACACCGCGGGTTTCGGGTGCTCGGGCGAGAATCTCGGCGAGCATCCTGCCCCGCCCACCGCCGACGTCGACGATCGTTCCGAATCGGTGGAAGTGACCGGCGGCCAGCATCGGTTCCAGCATCAACTCCGAAATACTGGTCATGGCGCCGTCGAAGACGGCACCGAATTCCCGGTCTTTGCGGACGTAATCGAAGAACGGAAGACCGTCCATGCCCTCGGGAATGACCGCGGTACCGGTACGCACCGCATCACTCAGGTATGACCAGTACTGCCGATGCTGGGGAGACCCGATGAACAGCGCGAAGTTGCGCATGGACACCGGCGCGTCCGCGCGTAGGGGTTCGGCGAGCGGTGTCAGACCGTAGGTTCCGTCGGGGTGCTGAGTGAAGATGTCCTGGCTGATCAGCCAGCGAAGCAGCCGCCGCAGGTAGTCGGGATCGGCGTCGATGTCGGCCGCCAGATCCGCGAGACCGCGTGGGCCGGCGGCCAACGCGTCGGCAATGCCGAGCTGAGCAGCGGCACAGACGGCCTGTGCGGTAGAGGCGGCGGCAATCATCTCGAACAGGGCGAGAGGCGGGGGTGTGAGCCTCCGGTTCAGCGCCGTGAACGCGGCGCGAATCCGTTCGACGATCCGGATCACGGGCAGCGGTGGAACCTTGTTCTTGCTTGCAGCCATCGGGGTATTGTGCGGTACTCAGCCGATTTCGGCAGGTTGAAGGCGCGCCATGCCGGCCCTATCCACCCGGACGCCGTGCTCTGGCGGTGCGGGCACGGTGCCGACCGAGCTGTCACGGACCGAGGTGAAACGAGGACGCGGGCTTTGCGCCGAGGACCGCGTGAGTGCGAGGAACTGCGGGAAAGGCTGCTCTGAGGGTCGCTGACCAGGTCGTTTCGGGCGGCCGGGCGGGGGGCTCGACACCCCGCCCGGTCCGCATAGGAGTTCTACCAGCTTCCGGCTGGTGAATCGGGGATATCCGCGTCGTCTCACTAGAATGAGACGACCGCGTTCGTCCGATTCCGGGAGCCAGCCGTGACCATTCAGCCCGTTCGCCTGTTCGGCGATCCCATCCTGCGTGCCCGCGCCATGGAGGTCACCGCATTCGACCGCGACCTGCGACAGCTGGTGACCGACTTGACCGAGACCATGCACGACGACGGCGGAGTCGGAATGGCGGCACCGCAGATCGGGGTTGGGCTGCGTGTGTTCGTCTACGACACCGGCGACGCCGCCGGACACCTGGTGAACCCGCAGTGGCAGGTCATCGGTGACGAGGAGCAGGTCGGTCCGGAGGGCTGCCTGTCGATACCCGGTGTGCGTTACGACACGCGGCGCGCGCGGCGCGTGCGCGCGTCCGGTGTGGACCTGGACGGCGCGCCGGTCACATGGCAGGCGGAGGGGCTGCTCGCACGGTGCGTGCAGCACGAGACAGATCACCTCGACGGTGTGCTGTTCATCGATCGCCTCGACCCGGCCCAGCGCAAGGAGGCGATGCGGACCATCCGCGAATCCGAGTGGTTCTCCGCGGGGTCGACGGTACGGCCGGCGCGGTCGATGAGTGGAACGGGCCAGGCCAACCCGTTCGGGCTGGGCCGTTGATGCGCATCGTCTTCGCGGGGACCCCCGAACCGGCGGTGCCGTCGCTGCGGCGCTTCCTGGAATCGGGGCGCCACGAGCTGGTCGCGGTGGTCACCCGGCCGGATGCGGTGGCAGGGCGGGGTCGCAAGGTGACCAGGTCGCCGGTCGGCAGGCTGGCCGACGAGTACGGCATTCCCGTGTTCACGCCGCGGCGGCCATCCGAACCCGAATTCATTGCGCAACTCACCGAACTGGCGCCGGACTGCTGCCCGGTTGTGGCTTACGGCGCGCTGCTGCCCCAGCAGGTGCTCGATGTCCCCCGGTTCGGCTGGATCAACCTGCACTTCTCGCTGCTGCCCGCCTGGCGTGGGGCCGCCCCGGTGCAGGCGGCGATCGATGCGGGCGACGAGATCACCGGCGCGTCGACCTTCCAAATCGAGGCCGGACTGGACACGGGCCCGGTGTTCGGCATGGTGACCGAGAAGATCTCCGTCACCGACACCGCGGGTACGCTGCTGGAGCGACTCGCCGACAGTGGCGCCCGGCTTCTCGAGGCGACCCTGGATGGTCTGGAAGACGGGTCGCTGCAATCGGTTCCGCAGTCCAACGACGGCGTCTCCTACGCGCCGAAGGTCGGCGTCGAGGCCGGGCACGTCCGGTGGGATCAGCCCGCGCTGGCCATCGGCAGACGTATCCGCGCCGTCACTCCCGCGCCGGGTGCGTGGACCGAGGTCGACGGCACCCGACTCAAACTGGGCCCGGTCGAGCTGGTCGAGGAGGTGTTGCCGGAGCGGGCGATCGAGGTCCGTAAGACCGGAGTCTTCATCGGCACCGCGACCACCGCGGTGCGGCTGGATCAGGTTCAGCCGCCGGGCAAGCGCATGATGGCCGCCCTCGACTGGGCGCGTGGTGCGCGCCTGCGGCCAGGCGCGGTGGTCGAGTGAACCCGCGCGAAAACCGGAGTGGCGACGACAGCGAACGCAGTGGGCGGCGCGGCGGTGAACGGGATGCCGCGGCGAAGCGTAGGAATCGGTCCGGCGGCACCGGTCGTGCCCGTGCCCAAGGTGCGCAGCCGAGCGGCACACGGCAGCGGAATTCGGCCGATAGCGGCGACCATCCGAAGCGCGTGACGCAGAACCGGAACGGTACCGGGCAGTCACGGGCCGCCGAGCAGCGTTCTCGGGGCGGTGGCCAGGGCGAGGCGGGCGGGCGCAACCGTGACGAACGGCGTGCCGCCACGGGGCAGCGGGCGACGGCGGGTCGAGCAGATCGTTCCGCCGAGCAGCGCCCGGCGCGCGCTACCACGAAGTCGAAAACTGCTGCGAGTCAAGGTGCGCCGGGCGTCGGCCGATCTGCCCGACACGAGAACGTCGATCCGCCGCGGTCGATTGCCAGGGATGTGCTGCGCGCGGTGCGCGAACGTGACGCCTACGCCAATCTTGTCCTGCCCGCTCTGCTGCGCGACCGCGGGTTGTCCGGGCGGGACGCGGCCTTGGCGACCGAACTCGCTTATGGAGCGTGCCGGTCGCTGGGGCTGCTCGACGCGGTGATCGCCCAGGGCGCCGGCAGGCCGATCGAGGAGATCGACGGGCCGTTGCTGGACGTACTGCGGTTGGGTGCCTATCAGCTGCTGCGGACCAGGATCGGCGCGCACGCCGCGGTCGATACTTCCGTGGCCCTGGCTCGCGGCGAATTCGGCGCGGGCAAGGCCGGTTTCGTGAACGCCGTGCTGCGGCGGGCGGGCGAGCGGACCACCGAGCAATGGGTCGAGGCGCTCGCGCCCGCCGACCCTGTCGGCAGGTTGGCCTTCGAGTATGCGCATCCGGTGTGGATCGCGCAGGCATTCGCCGACGCGCTCGGCGCGCGGGCAGGGGAGCTGCGCGAGGCGCTCGCCGCGGACGACGCCCGACCGCTCGTGCATCTGGTGGCCAGACCCGGCGATATCACCGCGGAGGAACTCGCACTGGTGATCGGTGGCGAGGAAGGTCGATGGTCGCCGTATGCGGTGTACCTGGAAGGCGGCGACCCCGGCAAGCTCGAGCCGGTGCGCGAGGGCATGGCAGCAGTGCAGGACGAAGGCAGCCAGTTGGTCGCGCTCGCGCTGACGCGGGCCGCACTCGATGGTGAAGACAACGGCCGCTGGCTCGACCTGTGCGCGGGACCAGGCGGCAAGGCCGCACTGCTCGGGGCGATCGCCGCGATCGACGGCTTCCGGGTCGACGCGGTCGAGCCCGCCGAGCACCGCGCCGAGCTGGTGCGCAAAACGGTGCGCGACCTTCCGGTCGACGTCCACGTAGCCGATGGCCGCGCCAGCGGACTGACCCGCGGCTACGACCGCATCCTGGTGGATGCCCCATGCACCGGCCTTGGCGCACTGCGCCGCAGGCCGGAGGCGCGTTGGCGGCGGACCCCGGGCGATGTCCGTGAACTGGTCGTGCTGCAGCGCGAATTACTCACCGCCGCATGGGATCTGCTGCGTCCGGGTGGGGTCGTCGTGTACTCGACCTGTTCCCCACACCTGGCGGAGACGGTGTCTATCGTCGCCGATGGCGTGCGTCGCCTGGGCGCAGAGCAGTTGGACACCCGCGACCTGCTGCCCGGCGTCACCGACGTTGGCGACGGGCCAGCGGCACAACTGTGGCCGCACCGGCACGGCACCGACGCGATGTTCCTGGCCGCGCTCCGCAAGCCGCGCTGAGTTCCATTCGTCCAAGCGTGGACGCTCGGTCCTGCCGCACACTCGGATCATGACGATGACCTGGCGGGACGTAGTGGCTTTGGCGACCGATCTCCCGGGCGTCGAATAAGCGACCTGGTGGCGCAGCCCGGCATTGAAGGTTGACGGCAAGGGGTTCGCCCGGCTGCGCCGCGAGGCCGGAGGGCAGGCTCGTGCTGGCCTGCGAGATGGTCGAGAAACAGGCGCTGTTGGCCTCCGGCGATCCCGCCTACTACAACCACGCCGCACTATGACGGCCACGCCTACATCCTCGTCGACCTGGATCGCGTTGCCCCCGATCAGCTGCGTGAGATGTTGGACGCCGCTTGGTGGCTCACCGCCCCGGCGAAGGCGCGCAGAGTGCGCGAACGCGGACAGGGTTGAGTATCGTCACTCTCGACTGGACTGATCGCGCAGGCGGGCAAGGGTTTTCGCGAGGATACGCGACACGTGCATCTGCGAGATTCCCATCTGCTGCGCGATCTGGGTTTGCGTCATCGATTCGAAGAATCGCATGGTGAGGATTCGGCGTTCCCGCTCGGGCAGTCCGGCCAGCAGCGGCCGGATCGCGACGTATTCCTCGACGCGGTCGAACTGGGACTCTTCCTCGCCGAGGGTGTCCAGCAGCGAGGCTTCGGTATCGCGGCCGAGTGTGGCCGCGTCGATCGAGCTCGGCTGGTAGGCGTTGCCCGCGATGACGGCCTGGGTCACCTCGTCCGGATCGACGTCCAGCTCCGCCGCGATCTCCTTTGCGGTCGGCGCGCGGCCGAGGCTTTGCGAGAGCGAGTCGATCGCCGCGCCGATGCGCAGGTGAGTTTCCTTCACCCGCCGCGGCACTCGCATCGCCCACGTATTGTCGCGGAAGTAGCGGCGGACCTCGCCCATGATGGTCGGCACCGCGAAGGATAGGAAGTTCGATCCCCGCTCGACATCGAAGCGGTCCACCGCGTGCACCAGACCAACTCTGGCCACCTGGGTGAGGTCATCGAACGGTTCGCCGCGTCCGCTGAACTTGCGTGCGATGTGGTCAGCGAGCGGGATGCAGCGACCGATCAGTTCCGCGCGGAGCGCGGTGTGCCGCGCTGTGCCCGGCTCACTGGCGGTGAGCTGCCCGAAGAGAAGTCCGACATCGTCATAAGCGGGGACCGCGCCAGCGGCTTCGAGGGTTTCGCTCTCCTTGGCGGCGTCCTCCGTGGTCAGCGTGTCGGCGTCGTCGTCTCGTTGGGATTCGGACACGGTTTCCTCGTCGGTCACTACGCCTTCCCTCGGAGCCGACGGAACTCGACCCTCGTCGGATACCCGGAAACCGTCGAATCGAACGAATCCTGTGTCGCGTCCACCGTGTCGGTGAGCGTGCGCAGCACATGCCAGCCGAAGCTGCGCTGGTCGGGCAGCCCCGGCTTCTCCGCGATCCCGTCGACCCGGACGAGCAGCTCGGTGTCACCGACGGTGAACCGGCAGTTCAAGCTGGTTTCCTGTGCCGCGACCGCGATCAGCGTCGAGCAGACCTCGTCGACGGCAAGCCGGATGTCGGCCACCTCATCCAGCGTGAAATCGCTGAGTAGGACGAGGGTTTCGGCGAGCCCACGCACGATGGGCAGCTGTGTCACCGATGCGGCCACCCGAATCTCCACCGGGGTGCTGTAGAGCCCCTGTTCCGCCGAAATATTGATCACCCTATGCAGGCTACCCACTCCCGCGCTGGGCAACCCTACCGACCGATAGACTGCCGCGTTGTGTCCAACCCGACTTTCCCGCGTCCGGCCGTCCCGATGATCGCCCCGTCCATCTTGTCCGCCGACTTCGCGCACCTCGCGGACGAGGTGCGGGCGGTCAAGGGCGCCGACTGGCTGCATGTCGACGTGATGGACGCGCACTTCGTGCCGAACCTCACGATCGGTCTTCCTGTGGTCGAAAGCCTGCTGAAGGCGACCGATATCCCACTGGACTGCCACCTCATGATCGATGACCCGGGCCGCTGGGCGCCGCCGTACGCCGAGGCGGGCGCATACAACGTCACCTTTCACGCGGAGGCTACCGACGATCCGATCGCGGTCGCGCGCGACATTCGCGCGGCGGGCGCCAAGGCCGGGCTTTCCGTCAAGCCCAACACGCCCATCGAACCGTATCTGGAGATCCTGCGCGAGTTCGACACACTGCTCGTGATGAGCGTGGAGCCGGGCTTCGGCGGGCAGTCGTTCATTTCGCACGTGCTGGAGAAGGCACGTATCGTGCGCAACCTCGTCGACTCCGGCGAGCTGCGGTTGGTGGTCGAGATCGACGGCGGCATCAACGCCGACACCATCGAGGCCGCCGCGGAAGCGGGCGTCGATTGCTTCGTCGCCGGGTCCGCGGTCTACAACACCGCGGACCCCGGGGCCACCGTGCAGGCGCTGCGCAGTACGGCGGCCTCGGCGCGGACGCGCTGAAACTTCTTACCCCACGCGAACTTTCCGCGTGCCGACCTCCCGCGTCGCCTCGATCACGGCGCTGAGCGGCGGCCGGGGCGACGCAACCTCCGGTGGTCGGATCCAGGTGCGGTAGCCGGTGCGCTCGTCCTCCGGCGAGGGCAGCACGACCTGGCTGCCGGTACACGCGACCGTGGCATACAGCCGGAACAATTGGGCTGAGACGCCGGCGCTGAGCGTGTCGCGCCGGGCGTGCCCGGTGAGGAACGTCCAGAGCCGAGCACGTGGATGTTCGACAACCGGACCGGCGAGCCCGGCCTGGACGAGTCGTTGCTGTACTCGCTCGCCGAGATCGGCGGGCATCGTGATGGCGCCGTAATCAGCGCCGATATGCAGCAGAATCCGGCGCGAGGTGGGATCGACCGCTGCGGGCAGATCGAATTCGCGGCGATACTGCGAGCAGCGGACTTCCAGCGCCGAATCGAGAATGGCGGTCACGCCGTGCCCCCGACTGTGTCGAACTTGATTTGGCCCACTGTGTTTTCGGCTTTCTCGAGTTGTGGACATCCTGGGTTGAACTTCTGGGGTGTACTGCGGCCCCACGTTCAACCGCTCCACGTCGAACTGCTCTGCGGGAAGCTGAACGGGGCGCATCAGTCATATGACGATATCGCCTGCATTTCCATCTGTGTGCTAGTTCACGTTATAAGCGTGTTTCGGTGGGGTACTACGCGGGAATCGAACATTACGCACGCGAGCGGAAATTAATTCGGGCGGTAGCGAAAATAGGCTTGAACGGGAATCGCCTTCTTGTGATCGGCGCCGATTTCGGCATACGTGGGCAATTTTCGTTCCGCTTTCGATGGCAGATGTTTGTTCGAGCGCGACTTGCTCGCCCTGCGGTCTGCTTCCGGTCTCCCCGGCGGAGCCGGGTTTCGATCGGCCAGGCCACTGTCCGCTACGACCTGGCGTCGTTAGGCTGAGGAGGTGGCGGGAATAGCGGCCGGGGCCCGCGCTGTTCCGCAACCGGAGGACAACGACGCGACAGGGAGTCAGGGCACATGTTCACAGGCATCGTCGAGGAACTCGGCGAGATCGTCGGCAGCGAGCAGCTGGCCGACGCCGCGCGGCTGACGATCAAGGGCAAGCTGGTGACCT
Organism: Nocardia sp. NBC_00881; assembly: GCF_045207455.1. Taxonomy (NCBI): domain Bacteria; kingdom Bacillati; phylum Actinomycetota; class Actinomycetes; order Mycobacteriales; family Nocardiaceae; genus Nocardia; species Nocardia sp. NBC_00881. Next base: position 2,787,321 of record NZ_CP108798.1, on the reverse strand, counting down.
CCGATGCCGGACACGGTGATTCGATCGCCGTGAATGGGGTATGCCTGACGGTCGTCGAGGTGGTCGGCGGCGAGTCGTTCACCGTCGATGTGATGGCCGAGACGCTGAACCGCTCCAGCATCGGGAAGCTGGACGTCGGCTCGAAGGTGAACTTGGAGCGGGCCGCCGCGCTGAACAGCAGGCTCGGCGGCCATCTGGTGCAGGGCCACGTCGACGGCACCGGCACCGTGCTCTCGCGGACGTCGTCGGAGAACTGGGACGTGGTACGAATCTCCCTGCCCGAGCATGTCGCTCGCTACGTCGTGGAAAAGGGATCGATCACCGTCGACGGCATCTCGCTCACCGTTTCCGGTCTAGGCGTCGCCGACGAGCCCACCGAGGACGGAAGCCGCGATTGGTTCGAGGTCTCCCTGATCCCGACCACTCTGTCGCTGACCAACCTAGGCTTCGCCACCGTCGGCACCACCGTGAACCTGGAAGTGGACGTAATCGCCAAATACGTCGAACGCCTCCAGCAACGCGACTAGTCGTGTTCGATCCGCTCGGCCCCGCCCGCGTTGTGAGGCGCGAAGGTCTCGAGGGCCGTTCGGGGCGTGCTCGTGTCCGAGCGGCGAGTGCATGCGACGAAGTCGCGAGTTCCGGCCGTAGCGTGTCGCCGCCAATACCAAATCGCCCAGTCATCGCATTTCCCAGCCCCGCTGGGTGCGAGTCTCGCCTGCTCGGACGCGAGCCTTGAACACGCCGTGCGAAGGCGCGGCAAATTAGACACAGTACTGTGGTGAGGCACCTATTTCGAGATGGAGCACAGCAGACGTGACCAGGTTCGACAGCATCGAGCGCGCAGTCGCCGACATCGCCGCCGGTAAGGCGGTCGTCGTCGTTGATGACGAGGACCGCGAGAACGAGGGCGACCTCATCTTCGCGGCGGAGAAGGCCACCCCGGAGCTGGTCGCCTTCATGATCCGCTACACCTCTGGGTACATCTGCGTGCCGCTCACCGGTGACGACTGTGATCGCCTGGGTCTCCCGCCGATGTACGCGATGAACCAGGACAAGCACGGCACCGCATACACCGTCTCGGTGGACGCGCGCGAGGGCGTCACCACCGGCATCTCGGGCGCCGACCGGGCCACCACCATGCGGCTGCTCGCCGACGCCGACGCGAAGGCCGACGACTTCACCAGGCCGGGCCACGTGGTGCCGTTGCGTGCCAAGGACGGTGGGGTGCTGCGCCGCCCCGGCCACACCGAGGCGGCTGTCGACCTCGCCAGGATGGCAGGGCTGCGAGCCGCGGGTGTGATTTGCGAGATCGTCAGCCAGAAGGACGAGGGTCACATGGCCCGCACCGAGGAGTTACGCGTTTTCGCCGACGAGCACGAGCTCGCGCTGATCTCCATCGCGGACATGATCGCCTGGCGGCGCAAGCACGAGAAGCACGTGGTGCGGGTCGCGGAGGCGCGTATTCCCACGTCGCACGGCGAGTTCATGGCAGTCGGTTACCAGAGCATCTACGACGAGGTCGAGCACGTCGCGCTGGTGCGTGGCGACATCAGCGACGGCGAGGACGTGCTGGTGCGCGTGCACTCGGAGTGCCTCACCGGCGATGTGTTCGGGTCGCTGCGCTGTGACTGTGGTCCGCAACTGGACGCCGCGCTGGAGATGGTCGCGGCCGAGGGCCGCGGCATTGTGCTGTACATGCGCGGCCACGAAGGGCGCGGTATCGGCCTGATGCACAAGCTGCAGGCCTACCAGCTGCAGGATTCCGGCCACGACACGGTCGACGCGAACCTGGAACTCGGCCTGCCCGCCGATGCCCGCGACTACGGCACCGGCGCCCAGATCTTGGTGGATCTCGGTCTCCGCTCGATGCGTTTGCTCACCAACAACCCGGCCAAGCGTGTTGGTCTGGACGGCTATGGCCTGCGGATCACCGATCGAGTGCCGATGCCGTTGCGCGCCAACGCGGAGAACCTCCGCTACCTGCGAACAAAGCGTGACCGGATGGGCCACGACCTGATCGGGCTCGACGAGCTCGATCTCGGCGAGACGGCACACTGAACTCCGAGCAGACCCGGAAAGGCGGACATCGATGAGCGGTACCGGCGTACCGACTTTCGCGCTCGAGGATGCCAAGGACCTCACCTTGGGTATCGTCGCGTCGCGCTGGCACACCCAGATCTGTGACACGCTGCTCGCGCACGCGGAGCGGGTGGCCAAGGACGCCGGCGTCCACCGGATCACGGTGGTGCGTTGCGCGGGCGCGATGGAGCTGCCGGTGGTGGCTCAGGAACTCGCCAAGGCACATGACGCGGTGGTCGCGCTCGGTGTGGTGATACGAGGTGATACACCGCATTTCGAGTACGTCTGCGATGCGGTGACCGCGGGGCTCACCCGGGTCTCGCTGGACGAGGGTACGCCCGTCGCGAACGGGGTGCTCACCACCAACAACGAGCGACAGGCGCTGGATCGGGCCGGGCTGCCGGATTCGCACGAGAACAAGGGTGAGCAGGCGGCCGCCGCGGCGTTGGATGCCGCACTGACGCTGCGGGCCCTGCGGCAGTCCGCGTAGCCGATGCCGGTCGTCCGTATCTTCCGGAGGAATGCCGGCTCGCCCGCGGCGGGGAGCGATTCGCCGGACTGGGAGTTCGAGGTGCGTCCGAGGCGGGCGGTGCGGACGGCCTGGATTGTGGCGGTCCTGATCGCGGCAGTGTTCACCGCGGGTGGTATCTGGTTGCGCAGCGGGTCGACCGGCGTGAATTTCCGCGTCGCCGACCAGGTCGCGATGATCGGGATCGGCCTGCTCGGTGCGGCGGCGGTGCTGCTGCTGACCAGACCGAGGGTGCGGGTGGGCGCGCGCGGCGTGTCTGTGCGAAACATCCTGGGCGACAATGATTTCGGGTGGGATCACATCCGCGGCGTGTCGTTCCCGGACCGAAAGTCCTGGGCGCGCCTGGAGCTGGTCGATGACGACTACGTCCCGATGCTGGCGATTCGATCCAATGACAGGGAGCATGCCGCGCAGGCGATGTCCCGGCTGCGCGAACTCGGCGCGCGATACTCCGGGAACAAGTGATCGGCACGCCCCGGGGCGGCAGACGTGCCTCCTGATGTTTCGTCCGTCGCGGGGGAGTCTTGACGTTATTCAACCTTCTCGGGGATAGTGCCGGGTAGGTGCGTTCTCGCGGAGACTTTCGCCAACGACCGGCTGAAGAATGAGCTTTACCCTGCCCGCAGGATGGAGGTCACCGCGCCGGCTATGGATCGGTGGCAGCTGTTCAGCGGGTGTCGCCCAGGACCGCGCCCTCGCGACGGGGGTCGGCGCCGCCGATCCAGCTGTCGGCGCCGTCGCGTTCGAGAGCGCTGAGACCGCTGATCTGTGGCGCGACCGAGACCTGATGGCCGAGTTGACGGAGCCGAAGTACGAGCGGGTCGTGATCGCCGTTGTCGGTCGCGTTGACCGCGGGGTGCTCGCCGCCGACGCCGGTGGTCGGGCTGTTCGCCGCGCCGAAGGCCACCGCGGAGACCGCCTGCTGCGGGTCCAAGCCCCAATCGAACATGCTGACCAGGGATTTCACCACATACTGGATGATCACCGAACCGCCGGGTGAGCCTGCGACGTGCGTCAGCTCGCCGCGTGAACCGTCGCCGGCCTTGTCGAACACCAGTGTCGGGCTCATCGAGCTGCGTGGCCGTTTGCGCGGCTGGACGCGGTTGGCCACCGGCACGCCGTCGGTGCCCAGTGGGTCGGCGTTGAAGTCGGTGAGCTGATTGTTCAGCACGAAGCCGTCGACCAGGTGGAACGAACCGAACGCCGACTCGACCGTGGTGGTCATCGCCGCGGCGTTGCCGTACTTGTCGACCACTGAAATGTGGCTGGTGCCGTGCTCGGGCGGCTGCGGGCTGGTGCCGAGTGGAACCGGGCCGAAGTCGCCGGGCTGTGCGGTGCCCATGCTGCGATTCGGGTTGATCAGCCCGGCGCGCTGCTTCAGGTAGTCCTTGTTCAGCAGGGTCTGAGCCGAATTACCAGGGAGCGGAATGAAGTCCGTGTCGGCCACGTACTTGTTACGGTCGGCGTAGGCGAGGCGCTCTGCCTCCGAGATGAGGTGCACCGCCTGGGCGTCCGGCCTGCCACCGTTGCGGTCGATGTCGTCCGGCCGCATGGCGGCCAAGTCGAAGTTCTCCAGAATGCCGAGCGTGGCGGCGACGGTGATCCCGCCGGAGGAGGGGCTCGGCATGCCGCAGACCTCGTGCGTGCGGTAGCCGGTGCACAGCGCGGTGCGCTTCTTGGCCTGGTAGCCGGCCAAGTCTTCGGTTGTGATCAGGCTCGGGGTGCGCCCGCCGGAGGACCGTCCCGAGGCGTCGACGATGTCACGTGCGATGGCGCCGGTGTAGAAGGCCTGCGCGCCGTCGGCGGCGACAGCGCCGAGCGTTTTCGCCATGGCCGGGTTGGTGAGCACGGTATCTGCGGGCTTGGGACTTCCGTCCGGGTTGAGGAAGTATGCCCGGGCGTCCTCGTCGACGGCGAGGTCCTTCGCCGACTCCGCGATCTGACCCGCAAGGCGGGGACTGATCGGGAATCCGCGATCGGCGAGCCCGATGGCCGGCTCGAAGAGATCGCGCCACCCGGTCTTGCCGTGGTCGTGGTGCACCATTTCCAGCATGCGTAGCACGCCGGGCACTCCGATGGACCGACCGCTGGCACGTGCGTTCGGCTTGGGCTCGGCCCGATCGGTGTCGCCGACCCAGCGCAGGTAGTTCTCCGTCGCTGCGGCGGGGGCGATCTCGCGGCCGTCGTAGGCGTCCACGGCTTTCGTGTTCGCGTCGTAGTAGAGCAGGAACGCGCCGCCGCCGATGCCGGAGGCCTGCGGTTCGACCAGTCCGAGCACCGTCTGCGCCGCGATCAGTGCGTCCGCCGCGGTGCCACCGTCGCGCAGCACCTCGCATGCGGCCTTCGTCGACACCGGGTTCGCGGTCGACACCGCGAAGCTGTGTGTGCGCACCGGCGTCATGCCGGAGCGGTACCCGCTCGCGATCTCCGGATTCGTGCTCAGATTCTGGGCGCCGCGGCTCGCTGGATACGCCGAGGCCGCCGCCGCGACCGGCGTGCCGTTCGGGACGGTCGCGCACACGCCACCCGCGTTGTCCTCGTCGGACGAACAGGCCGTGGCCATCCCCACGGTGAGCGCCAACGCCGCGACAGCGCCGACCCAGCTTCCTCGCTTGCGCCTCATGCCCGGACTCTATCGTCCGGCACCGACTCGCGCGACTTTCTCCAACCACCACGAAATCGCTCTGGCCGCAGCCGGTGTGGTCACTCGGCGCCGTCGAATCGGTCCTGCGGTGTTCGCGACCATGCGGGCTCGAACAGTCCGTCGGTAGGCTGGCGCGGTGACGATCGACGCCGTGTTGTTCGACTTCTCCGGGACCCTGTTTCGGCTGGAGGAGGACGAAACCTGGTATGGAGATCTGACCTGGCCCGACGGCCGGGCGTTCGACGTGCACGAGAAGGCCGAGATCATGCGGCGGATGACGGCGCCCGTCGGACAGATCGTCCAGTTCGACGCGGAGAAGCAGTACGCGTGGGACAACCGTGACCTCGACCCGGCACTGCACCGCGTCGCCATGCTGGAGGTACTGCGGAAGTCGGGCGTGCCCACCGACGAGGACGCCGAGCGGCTCTACGCCCGGCTCATCGACCCGATGCAGTGGACGCCCTACCCCGACACGGTCACTGTGTTGGAACTTCTTGCGGCACAAGGTGTCCCGGTCGCTGTTGTGAGCAATATCCCGTTCGACATCCGTCCCTCGTTCGCCGCGCGCGGCTGGGACCGGTCCATCCAGGCGTTCACGCTGTCCTACGAGGTGGGCGCGATGAAGCCGGATCCGGCGATCTTCCACACCGCCCTGCACGAACTCGGAGTGCCCGCCGACGCGACGCTGATGGTCGGCGACAGTGCCGAGGCCGACGGCGGCGCGGCGGCGCTCGGCTGCCGATTCGCTCGGGTCGACCCCCTCCCCACCACCGAGCGCCCGGAAGCCTTGCTGGCGGTCCTCCGCGGGCACGGCCTCGCGGAGTAGGTGACCGATCGGCGGCGCGTTTGCCGAAGTCCCAGTTGTCCGGGTCGGTGTCGTGTTAGCGTGCGGCTCGGCGTGTTCTTGGGCTGTGTCAATTCGTTCGGTGGAACGGGGGTACGTCTGTGGATTCGGCGTATTCGGGTGAGGATCCGGTTGTCGCCGCGGAAACGGGGATGCCGGACGCGGTTCAGGATGTGCGGGAAGCCATCTGGGGGATGGTGGGGTTTGCGATCGCCTATCCGGTCATCATGGGCGTGACGCGCGGTGCCGAAGCCGCTGCCGCGTCGTCGTCCCAGTTCTGCGTCACCTGGGCGCTTGGTCTACTGGTTCTCGGATTCGCCGAAGGCGCGCGCGCCGTGCGTACCCTCGCGCTGATTCTGGCGATCGGGCAGGCGGTCGTCGGGTGGAGTGCGATCGGCGACCTCGCGACCGTCCCGCCCGCCGTCGGTGTTCTCGCCGCCTGCTACTCGCTCGGCACGACGGCGGCCGTCGTCCACCTGCTGCGGCGGCCGGACGCGAAGGCCTGGTTCGGCGTCCGGGCGTCCTGACCGCGGCCGCTGCGGAGCCGTGCCGGGCTGTCGGACCCGGTGGATAGGCTTGACCCGTGGCAGATCCAGCGACGTACCGGCCCGCGCCGGGCACGATCCCCGTCGAACCCGGCGTCTACAAGTTCCGGGATGCCCATCGGCAGGTCATCTACGTCGGCAAGGCAAAGAGCCTGCGCAGCAGGCTGAACTCGTACTTCGCCGACGTCGCTGGTCTGCATCCGCGCACGCGGCAGATGGTCACCACGGCCGCGAGCGTCGAGTGGACGGTCGTCTCCACGGAGGTGGAGGCGCTGCAGCTGGAGTACAACTGGATCAAGGGCTTCGATCCGCGCTTCAACGTCCGCTACCGAGACGACAAGTCGTATCCGGTGCTCGCGGTCACCCTCGACGAGGAGTACCCGCGGCTATTCGTCTACCGCGGAGCACGACGCAAGGGCGTCCGGTACTTCGGCCCGTACGCGCACGCCTGGGCGATCCGCGAGACCCTCGATCTACTTCTGCGGGTGTTTCCCGCGCGCACCTGCTCCAATGGAGTCTTCAAGCGGCACAGCCAGATCGGGCGCCCGTGCCTGCTCGGGTACATCGACAAGTGCTCGGCGCCCTGCGTCGGCCGGGTGAGCGCCGACGAGCATCGCGGGATCGTCGAGGATTTCTGCGACTTCCTCGCCGGCCGCACCGACCGTATGGTCCGTGAGTTCGAGCGCCGCATGCACGACGCCGCCGAAGACCTGGACTTCGAGACCGCCGCCCGCCTGCGCGACGACATCCAAGCGCTGCGCCGCGCGTTGGAGAAGCAGGCAGTGGTGCTCGGCACCGGCACCGACGCCGACGTGATCGCCTTCGCTACCGACGAGCTGGAGGTGGCGGTGCAGGTCTTCCACGTCCGCGACGGTCGCGTGCGCGGCCAGCGCGGCTGGGTGGTCGACAAGTCGGGCGATGCCGTCGACACTCCCGAAGCCGGCGGCGAGCTGGCCGCCCTGGTCGAGCAGTTCCTCACCCAGTTCTACGGCGAGCAGGTCGCCGTGGCCGAACAGGCGACCGACGAGCGGCCCGCCACCGTGGTGCCGCGCGAGGTGCTTGTCCCCGAGTTGCCCGCCGACGTCGAGCAGGTCCAGCAGTGGCTGTCGGACCTGCGCGGCTCGGCGGTGCGACTGCGGGTACCGCAGCGCGGCGACAAGAAGGCCCTCGCCGAGACCGTGCAGCGGAACGCGATGGAAGCGCTTGCCCAGCACAAGCTCAAGCGCGCGGGCGATCTGACATCGAGATCACAAGCTCTGCAGGACATTCAGGACGCGCTGGAGCTCGACAGCGCCCCGCTGCGCATCGAGTGCGTGGACATCAGCCACGTGCAGGGCACCGACGTGGTGGCCTCGCTGGTGGTGTTCGAGGACGGTCTGCCGCGCAAATCCGAGTACCGGCACTACGCGATCAAGGAGGCCGCGGGCGACGGCCGCTCCGACGACGTCGCCAGCATCGCCGAGGTGACCCGCCGCCGGTTCCTGAAGTTGCGGCGCGAACGCGATCTGAGGGAACAGGAAGACCTCGCCGCCATCGGAAGCGATGACGACACACCCGAACTCGTCTCCCGCCCGGGCATAGACCCACACACCGGGCGTCCACGCAAGTTCGCCTATCCGCCCAACCTCTATGTAGTCGACGGCGGCGCGCCCCAGGTCGCGGCCGCCGCCGAGGTGCTCGACGAACTCGGGATCACCGACGTCGCGGTGATCGGCCTGGCCAAACGCCTCGAGGAGGTGTGGGTGCCGGGGGAGAGCGAGCCGGTGATCATGCCGCGCAACAGCGAGGCACTGTACCTGCTGCAGCGAGTCCGCGACGAGGCGCATCGCTTCGCGATCACCTTCCACCGCAGCAAACGCTCGCGTCGGATGACGGCGTCGGCGTTGGACTCGGTGCCCGGCCTCGGCACGGCACGCCGGAGCGCACTGGTCACCCATTTCGGGTCGGTAGCCAAGCTGAAGCAGGCCACGGTCGAGCAGATCACCGAGGTGCCCGGCATCGGGCTGGCAACCGCGAAGGCGGTGCTCGCCGCACTACAGGCGGAATAGTCGCTGACAGCGCACCGGAAGTTTCGGTTTCGCGTACGTTATGTGTCTGTGCCCGATACCGAAACCGGTGCGGGATGATCGGAAGGCACCCGAGAGACGGATCCGGTAGGACATGACACGCGTCGAATCGAACAGCAGTGCGGGTGGCCCGCCGACGAGCGGAGGACGAGCGGGCTTGTCCGGCGCCCTCGCCGGAGCGCACCCACAGGTCGAGGTCGTGATCGTGACCGGACTCTCCGGCGCGGGCCGTGGCACCGCCGCGCGCGTACTCGAGGACCTCGGCTGGTACGTCGCGGACAATCTGCCGCCTGAGCTGTTCGGTCGGATGGTGGAGTTGGGCGCCTCCGCGACCCCGCCGATCCGCCGCCTGGCCTTGGTCATGGATGTGCGCAGCCGGTTCTTCACCGGCGATCTCTCGGCGGTCACCGAACAGTTGCGGACGCTCGGCGTCGGCACCAGGGTCCTGTTCCTGGAGGCGTCCGACGACGTGCTCATCCGCCGTTTCGGATTTGCCCGGCGCCGTCATCCGCTACAGAGCGAGAGCAAGGACGGCACACTGTCGGCCGGTATCGCCGCCGAGCGGGTGCGCCTGTCGGCCGTGAAGGCCGCGGCGGATCTGGTCATCGACACCACCGAGCTGTCCATCCATCAGCTGCACCGCAAGCTCGAGGAAGCATATGGGGGCGGCGCGCCCAGCGCGCTGCAACTCACCGTGCAGTCCTTCGGCTTCAAGTACGGGGTTCCGCTGGACGCTGACATCGTGTTGGATGTGCGTTTTCTACCTAATCCACATTGGATACCGGAATTGCGGGAACATACCGGTCAGGAGGCGGTGGTCAGCGAGTACGTGTTGTCACGCCCTGGCGCGAACGATTACCTGCGTACCTGTCACCACCTGGTCGATCTGACGACGAACGGTTACCGCCAAGAGGGGAAGCGATACATGACCGTGGCAGTGGGCTGCACCGGAGGCAAACACCGAAGCGTCGCGATAGCCGAGGCACTGGGCGAGCTGATCAGCCAGGTCCCCGGTGGGTCGGAGGGATCCGCCGACGTGGTGCGCGTCGTGCACCGGGATCTGGGGCGCGAATGACCGGTTGGGAATCCAATCCGAGCATCGTCGCGCTAGGCGGCGGGCATGGCCTGTACGCGACACTGACCGCGGTGCGACGGCTGACCAGGAAGATCTGCGCGGTGGTGACCGTCGCGGACGATGGCGGCTCCTCCGGGCGGCTACGCGCCGAATTGGGGGTGCTGCCGCCGGGGGATCTTCGCATGGCGTTGGCTGCCCTCGCCGCGGACGCCGACGGGGTGTGGACACGGACTGTTCAGCACCGTTTCGGCGGCACCGGCGCGCTGGCCGGGCATTCTGTCGGCAATCTCATCCTGGCCGGGTTGACCGAGGTGCTCGGCGATCCGGTGGCCGCGCTCGACGAGGTCGCCAAAATGTTGCGTATCACCGGGCGGGTTCTTCCGATGGCGCCGATCACGCTCGACATCGAGGCGGATGTTTCTGGGCTGGAAGCAGATCCGCGGGTGAGCCGCTGCATTCGCGGCCAGGTTGCCATAGCCACCACGCCGGGTAAGGTGCGGCGGGTGCGGTTGATTCCGTCCGATCCGCCGGCCAGTCCCGAGGCGACCTCGGCGATCGAACACGCCGATGTCGTCGTACTCGGTCCCGGTTCGTGGTTCACCAGCGTCATTCCGCACATCCTCGTGCCCGAGCTGCGGGAAGCCCTGGTGTACACCAGGGCGCGGAAGGTCTTGGTGCTCAATCTCGCTGCAGAGCCGGGGGAGACGGCGGGCTTCTCCGCGGAGCGGCATCTGCACGTATTGTCTCAGCACGCGCCGGAATTCGTGGTCGACGAGGTACTGGTCGATTCCGGGTCCGTGTCAGAGGGGCGCGAGCGAGAACATGTGGCCAGGGCTGCCGAACAGTTGCGGGCACGGGTAACCTTCTCCGATGTCGCCGAAGCGGGGACGGCCCGGCATCACCCCGGAAAGCTCGCCGCCGCACTGGATCAAGTGATCCGGCAACCTCGGCCGCAAATGGCAGGGCTTCGAGTCGAGGGACGGCACATGGGTCAAGATGTGCGTTCCGGGTTGGGTGGAAAGGAGCGCGTCTCGTGGCGATGACAGCCGATGTGAAAGACGAGCTGAGCAGGCTCGTGGTGTCGCAAGTGAGTTCCCGCAGGGCGGAGCTGTCCGCGCTGCTGCGCTTTGCCGACGGCTTACACATCGTCGGCGGCCGGGTGATCGTCGAGGCCGAGGTGGACATGGGTTCCATCGCGCGCAGGCTGCGCCGGGAGATCTTCGAGCTCTACGGCTACGGCTCCGACGTGCACGTGCTCGGCGCGGGTGGTCTGCGCAAGACCTCACGCTATGTGGTGCGCGTGTCCAAGGAGGGCGAGGCGCTGGCCAGGCAGACCGGCCTGCTCAACGTGCGCGGTGTTCCGGTGCGTGGTCTGCCCGCGCAGGTGGTCGGCGGCAGCATCGCCGACGCCGAAGCCGCTTGGCGCGGAGCGTTTCTCGCGCGCGGCTCGCTCACCGAACCAGGGCGTTCCTCGGCGCTGGAGGTCAGCTGCCCTGGGCCGGAGGCGGCGCTGGCGCTGGTCGGTGCGGCCCGGCGGCTCGGGATCGCGGCGAAGGCGCGCGAGGTGCGCGGCACCGACCGCGTCGTGGTGCGCGACGGCGAGGCGATCGGTGCGCTACTGACCAGGATGGGCGCGCATGGCACCCGGATGGTCTGGGAGGAGCGCAGGTTGCGCCGCGAAGTCCGCGCGACCGCGAACCGGCTGGCCAATTTCGACGACGCCAACCTGCGCCGCTCGGCGCGGGCCGCGGTAGCCGCGGCGGCGAGGGTGGAACGCGCGCTGGAGATCCTCAGTGAGGACGTGCCCGACCATCTCGCCGCCGCGGGCAAGCTGCGCGTGCAGCACCGCCAGGCGTCGCTGGAGGAACTGGGTCAGCTCGCCGACCCGCCGATGACGAAAGACGCCGTGGCGGGCCGTATTCGCCGTCTGCTGTCGATGGCCGACCGGCGCGCCAAGGAGCTCGGCGTGCCCGACACCGAATCGGCTGTCACGGCCGAGTTGCTCGACGACGCCTGAGCCCGCTGTCCCGGCGGACATCCGCCGGGACACGCGGTTCTGACCAGGTGCCGCACGAATGCCAGGTGCGTGTCGGTGAGGTAACGACAGGGCATTAGTGTGAGTGGGGCATCGGAATGATCCGCCTGAAAGCTGAGGAGCGATAACGTGACTGTCCGGGTAGGCATCAACGGCTTCGGCCGTATCGGACGAAACTTCTTCCGGGCGGTGGAGGCGCAGAAGGCGCTCGGCACCACCGACATCGAGATCGTCGCGGTCAACGACCTCACCGACAACGCGACCCTCGCGACCCTGCTCAAGTACGACTCGATCCTCGGCCGGTTGCCGCAGGATGTCTCGCTCGACGGCGACGACACCATCGTGGTGGGCGACCAGCGGATCAAGGCGCTGGCCATCAAGGAAGGGCCCGCGGCGCTGCCGTGGGGCGATCTGGGCGTCGACGTGGTCGTCGAGTCCACCGGCATCTTCACCGATGCCACCAAGGCCAAGGGCCATCTCGCCGCCGGCGCGAAGAAGGTCGTCATCTCCGCCCCCGCCAAGGGCGAGGACATCACCATCGTGATGGGCGTCAACGACGACAAGTACGACGGCAGCCAGAACATCATCTCGAATGCCTCGTGCACCACCAACTGCCTCGGCCCACTGGCCAAGGTGCTCAACGACGCGTTCGGCATCGAGCGCGGCCTGATGACGACGATTCACGCCTACACCCAGGACCAGAACCTGCAGGACGGCCCGCACAGCGACCTGCGTCGCGCCCGCGCCGCCGCGCTGAACATCGTGCCCACCGGCACCGGCGCCGCCAAGGCCATCGGCCTGGTGCTGCCCGAACTGCAGGGCAAGCTGGACGGCTACGCACTGCGCGTGCCGGTTCCGACGGGTTCGGTCACCGACCTGACCGCCACCCTGCGCAAGTCCGCAACGATCGACGAGATCAACGCCGCCTACCGGGCCGCCGCCGAGGGCCCGCTGAAGGGCATCCTGAAGTACAACACCGACCCGATCGTCTCCAGCGATATCGTCACCGACCCTGCCTCGTCGATCTATGACGCGCCGCTCACCAAGGTGATCGACGATCAAGTGAAGGTCGTCTCCTGGTACGACAACGAGTGGGGCTACTCCAACCGTCTCGCCGATCTCATCGGCCTCGTCGGCAAGTCGCTCTGACGCGTATGGCTGTCAAGACACTCGCAGACCTGCTCGAAGAGGGTGTCGAGGGTCGGGGCGTGCTCGTGCGCTCCGATCTGAACGTCCCCCTCGACGACAACGGAAAGATCACCGATCCCGGCCGGATCGTCGCCTCGGTGCCGACCATAAAGGCACTGGTAGAGGCGGGCGCCAAGGTCGTGGTGACTGCCCATCTCGGCCGCCCGAAGGGCGAGCCGGACCCGAAGTTGTCGCTGGCGCCGGTGGCCGCCGAACTTGCCGACCAGCTGGGCCGCAATGTCCAGCTGGCCGGTGACGTCGTGGGCCAGGACGCGCTCGCGCGGTCGGAGGGCCTCACCGACGGCGACGTGTTGCTGCTGGAGAACATCCGCTTCGACCCGCGCGAGACCAGCAAGGACGACGCCGAGCGCGGCAAGCTCGCCGCGGCGCTGGTCGAGCTGGTGGGCGATGACGGCGCGTTCGTCTCCGACGGCTTCGGTGTCGTGCACCGCAAGCAGGCGTCGGTGTACGACGTGGCGAAGCTCCTGCCACATTTCGCGGGCACACTGGTCGCTGCCGAGGTCGACGTACTGGCCAGGCTGAGCGAGAATCCGGACCGGCCGTACGCGGTCGTGCTCGGCGGGTCCAAGGTCTCCGACAAGCTGGCCGTCATCGAGGCGCTGGCGCCGAAGGTCGACACCCTGGTGATCGGCGGCGGCATGTGCTTCACCTTCCTTGCCGCACAGGGCCTTTCGGTAGGCTCCTCGCTGCTGCAGGAGGAGATGGTGGACACCTGCAAGAATCTGCTCGAGCAGTACGCCGACGTCATCCACTTGCCGAGGGACATCGTGGTGGCCGACACGTTCGCCGCGGACGCCGAGTCGAAGGTCGTGCCGGCACATGAGATCCCGGACGGCTGGATCGGTCTGGATGTGGGCCCGGAGTCGGTGCGGCGATTCGCCGCGCTCCTGACCGAGGCGAGGACCGTCTTCTGGAATGGCCCGATGGGCGTGTTCGAGTTCGAGAAGTTCGCCGCGGGAACCCTCGGGGTCGCCGAGGCGATCGTGACCGCCACCGGCAAGGGCGCGTTCAGCGTCGTCGGCGGTGGCGACTCGGCCGCGGCCGTACGTGCGCTCGGGCTGCCGGAGGACGGCTTTTCGCATATCTCCACCGGCGGCGGCGCGTCGTTGGAATACCTGGAGGGCAAAGAGCTCCCTGGCATCGCGGTGTTGGAGGACTGAGCATGGCACGCAAACCGCTCATCGCGGGCAACTGGAAGATGAACCTCAACCACCTCGAGGGCATCGCTCTGGTGCAGAAGATCGCGTTCGCGCTGCCGGAGAAGTACTTCGACAAGGTAGACGTAGCGGTGATCCCGCCGTTCACCGACATCCGCAGCGTGCAAACGTTGGTCGAGGGGGACAAGCTCCTGCTCACCTACGGCGCGCAGGATGTCTCGGTACACGAATCCGGCGCCTACACCGGAGAGATCAGCGCGGCCATGCTCGCCAAACTGGGCTGCGCCTTCGCCGTGGTCGGCCATTCGGAGCGACGGCAGTACCACAACGAGGACGACGCTCTTGTGCTCGGCAAGGCAAAGCAGGCGCTGAAGCACGGGATCACCCCGATCGTGTGCATCGGCGAGGGCCTGAACATCCGCGAGGCGCGGACGCACGTCGAGTACAACCTCGAGCAGCTGCGCGGTTCGCTGAAAGGCCTGACAGCGGAGCAGATCTCGAAGATCGTCATCGCCTACGAGCCGGTGTGGGCGATCGGCACCGGCAAGGTCGCCACCCCTGCCGACGCGCAGGAGGTCTGCGGCGCGATTCGCGGGGAGCTGGCGCGGCTGGCCTCGCCCGAGGTCGCCGCGGAGGTCCGCGTCCTCTACGGCGGCTCGGTGAACGCCAAGAACGTCGGAGAGTTGGTCGCTCAGACCGACATCGACGGCGCCTTGGTCGGCGGCGCGTCGCTCAAGGGCGACGAGTTCGCCACCCTGTCCGCGATCGCCGCGGGTGGCCCCCTGCCCTGACCTCGTCGAGGAACAACGCGCAACAGCCCGGTATCGCTCCCCGCGATACCGGGCTGTGCCGTATCCAGCGCCAGGAGCGGGTCTATCGGCCGGTGCGGCATGACCGGTGGTCGAGCGATGCATCCGTACTACCGGCTGGGGCTGCGCGGGTTCTCGCCGACCGACAACCGCTACTGCGCGTGCAACGTGAGACCGCTGCCGTTCTCGTTGCGGAGGGTCAACGTGTCGGAGTCGACCGTGGCGGTGGTCTTGCCGTCCAACGCTTTCAGGACCGCCTGTTCGACCTCCATCACCTCCGGGGAACACAGCATTTTGGTGGTGGCGATCCGGAAGGTGATCTCCGAGCCTGACACGTCCGCGCTGCCGGTCATGCGATTACACCCCGCGCCGCCGGAGACGCCGCCGTCCTCGGCGATGGTGAGGGCCGGTTTCGTCTCGTCGATGGTTTGCGAGCGGATTTGGGCGTCAGGGGTGATGAGCGCGGTGACGAGCCACGCTGTCCCCCGCACGGGCTTATCGGGTTGAGCGACTTTCTTGTCGATCATGGTGACAGTGCGGTCGTCGCTGTGCAGGGTGAGCTTCGCGTCGTCGAGCCGCCAGCTGGGGTCGGAATTCAGCAGACCGCTGAGCCATTCGTCGGCGCCATGACGGCCGCCGCCGCAGGCCATCAAAGTGCTGGCAAGGCCGGAGACGCGCATGGTGTGGTCGTCGAGTGTGACCGCGCCGGTGTACTTGTTGCAGCCCGCGTCGGCGGAGATGCGGCCGTCGGTGAAGCTGACCGTGAGCGGGCCGCCGCCAGGGATCGGCGTCCCCTCGACGCCGGTGGAGAGGAAGGTTCGGCCGATCGGGCTCGGCTCGTCGGAGCTCGTGCCCGGGCCGCCGCTCGAGCATGCCGCGACCGCGCTGAGGGCGAGCAGGACAGCCGGACCGAGTCGCGCGAAGTGTGCCGCCATGGGGCGATGCTACCGACGACGCGCATCCCAGCACGGCTGTTCACCAGGTACCGGCGTGCTGAGTGCGCCAGCGAAGAGCTGGCGGGTATTAGTATCTGTTCCGTGCACCGATGCTTCCCGATCACTCCGCCGCCCGCCTCCTGAGCGAGGTGTAGGTTTCCGGCGCGCCACCGGCAGGTGAGCGCGCTGTTCTCGGTACCGCCGTGCACCTCGCTTCCGCGACCACCTTCCCTTTCTCGTCGCAGGAGCGCGATACTTCATGTCCACATCTGTGTCCACCGCAGGCCGTTCCGGGCTGGTCTACCTCGTCGGCGCCGGAATGCTTTGGGGCACCGGCGGTTTGCTCGGCACGCTGTTGCACCGGGCCACCGGCCTCTCGCCCGTTTCGGTTGCCACCTGCCGGCTCGCCGTCGGCGGGCTGCTGTTGGTGGCGCTGCTGGCCACCAGGAGGCGGCCCTGGCCGCGAAACCCCTTGGCGTGGCGCAGGGTCGGTGCAGTCGCCGTGCTCGCGGCAGTCTTCCAGGCGGCCTACTTCGGCGCTGTCGTGGCCTCCTCGGTCAGCCTGGCCACTCTGATCACCATCGGTATGTCGCCGGTGGTGGTCGCCGTGCTGGAACACCTCACCGGAGGGTACGCGGTGGACCGGTGTCGCGCCGTCACGATCGGCATCGCCTTGTGCGGTCTTGCGCTGCTGGTCGGTGATCCCTCCGGTGGGGTCAGCGTGGGCGGGTTGGTCGCGGGCGCTGCGCTCGCCGTGGCGGCCGCGGCGGCGTTCGCGGCGGTCACCGTGATCAACGCGGTGCCGGTGCCGGGACTCGATGCGATGACCACGACGGGTCTCGGGTTCACCGGCGGCGCGCTGCTGCTTGCCCCACTTGCCGCGACTTCCGGGCTGGCGTTCGATCCGACGGTACGCAGCGTTGTGCTGGTACTGGTGCTGGGTCTGGTGCCTACCGCGGTCGCCTACACGCTCTACTTCCGCGGGCTGTCGAACGCCGGGCCGGGGATCGCCGCGGTCCTCGCCCTGCTCGAACCGCTGACCGGCGCGGCGCTTGCCGCGGTGGTGCTCGGCGAACGACTGACGACGTCGGGGTTGGCAGGTGCCGCGCTGCTCGTCGTGGCGCTGTTGCTCGCTGCCATACCCTCGCGGTCGACGGCGCGGATCCCGGACACTGCGACGGGTCGGCGCCGGTCACGAGACTAAGCTTCGGCGCGTGAACGCTGCCGCAACGACTGTTCCAGGCTCCACCTGGGCGCCGATGCGATCGCCGGTATACCGCGCGCTGTGGATCGCCCAGCTGGTGTCGAATCTCGGCACCTGGATGCAGACCGTCGGGGCGCAGTGGATCCTGGTCGACCAACCCAACGCCGCGGCGTTGGTGTCGTTCGTGCAGACCGCCATCACGCTGCCGGTGATGCTGCTGGCTATTCCGTCCGGGGTGATCGCCGACCTAGTGGACCGCCGCAGGCTCCTGCTCGGCGCGCAATCCACGATGGCGGCGCTCGCGACGATTCTGGCGGTCTCGACCGCGACTGGGCACACCACCCCAGGCGTGCTGTTGACTTTGTTGTTCTTGCTGGGCTGCGGGCAGGCGCTGACCGCGCCCGCGTGGCAGGCGATCCAGCCGGAACTGGTGTCGCGTGAGCAGATCCCGGCCGCCGCGGCGCTGGGCAGCATGAACATCAACATCGGAAGGGCGGTCGGCCCCGCACTCGCCGGTGTGCTGGTCTCGCTGTCCGGGCCGACGCTGGTGTTCGCACTGAACGCGGCGTCATTCGGCGGGATCGTCGCGGTCCTCACCGTCTGGCGCAGGCCGGCGACGGATCGGCGACTGCCCACCGAACGTCCGCTCGCGGCGTTGCAGGCGGGCACCCGGTTCATCCGGGCCGCACCCGCGATCCGCCGGGTGCTGCTGCGCTCCATCCTGTTCATCGCGCCGGCCAGCGCGGTGTGGGCGCTGCTCCCGGTGATCGCGCGGGATCGGCTCGGGCTCTCGTCCTCCGGCTACGGCCTGATGCTCGGCGCACTCGGGCTGGGTGCGGTGCTCGGCGCCGCCACGTTGTCGCGACTGCGGAGCCTGATGACTCCGACGCAGCGGCTGACCACGGCCGCGATCCTGTTCGGCCTCGCGACCGCGGGCACCGCGCTGCTGCGCGTGCTGCCCGCGGTGTTGGTGCTGCTGATCTTCGCCGGGCTGGCATGGCTGCTGGCGATGTCCACGATGAACTCGACCATGCAGCTGCTTCTGCCCGCATGGGTGCGTGCGCGCGGGCTCTCGGTGTACTTGCTGGTGTTCATGGGCGGCCAGGCGATGGGCTCGCTGGTTTGGGGCCTGGTCGCCAATGCGCTCGGGCCGGTGTCGGCACTGCTGTGGGCCGCGGCTCTTCTCGCGATCTGTGCGCTGAGCACACCGTGGTTACCGATTCGGCACAACGCCGAGGAGCTGGATTTGACCCCGTCCGCGTTCTGGCCGGAACCGCAGCTGGTCGTCGAACCCGATCCCGACGACGGCCCGGTGCTGATCCTGCGCAGCTACGACGTGCCGCGGGAGAACGTCGAGGAATTCCTGGCCGCCATGGTTTTCGTCGGCCGGTCCCGGCAGCGCACGGGCGCCATGGAATGGCGTCTCTACCGTGACGTCGGGGTGCTCGACCGCTACGTGGAAGCGTTCGTCGTGCGGTCCTGGGTCGAGCACATGCACCAGCACCAGGTCCGGCTCACTGCGCGGGACCAGCTGCGCGAGCGGGCCGTCGCGAAGTTCACCACCAATGACGACGACCAGATCACCCACCTGGTCGCCGTCGACCCGCGCTAGCCGGATCTTGCGGGCCCCGCGGCGGAGCGGTCTGGACGTATCCTGATTCGGTGGGATTCCGCCGACCGCATACACTGTCCCACATGCGGATGTTCCTGGATATCCTCCTGATCATCACCAGCGTGCTGCTGGTGCTGCTGGTGCTGCTGCACCGCGCCAAGGGCGGAGGTCTGTCCAGCTTGTTCGGTGGCGGCGTGCAGTCCAGCCTGTCCGGCTCGACCGTCGTGGAGAAGAACCTGGACCGCATCACCATCTTCACCGGGGCGATCTGGCTCATTGCCATTCTCGGCATCGGCCTGGAGATCAAGTTCGCCTGACCCGGCTGGTCACACCCGTCTTCGCGGCGGATTCAGTCGACGCGACGAACGCGTCCGTCGATATCGGTGAAGCCGTAGTACGCGGCAAGATCTGCCACCCGCCAGGGCAATCCGGTGCGCGCGTATCGCCCGCCGTCGGTGGCCAGTGCGACGACCGCGCGACCCGGAAAGCGCGGCGTCTCCGCCTCGGCCAGGTCGAATGTCCCTTCGCCGGGCAGGGTGACCAGTCGCTGCCCGGTTGCGTCGGCCGGAACCATTTGCAGCAGTTCGGTATCCACGATCCCGGGCCAGATCGAGACGACCGTCACGCCGGTGCCAGCGAGATTGTGCGCCATGTCGGTGGTGAGCCGGTCGAGCGCGGTCTTCGCTACGCCGTATACGGCATTGTGCATGTACCTGCGTGCGCCTGGGGAGGAGATGTTGACGATCAACCCGCCCGACTCGATCAGCAGCGGCGCGGCGAAAAAGCTTGCCACATAATGTGATCGGACGCCTACGTCGAAGCTCTCGTCCCACGCCGCAGGCGGCACCTCCCAGAACGGCTTGCCGAGCCAGCACGCCGCGGCAGGGGAGTTGTAGACGTTGTTCACCAGCACGTCCAGCCGGCCGTGCTCGGTGCGGATCCGCTCGAACAGCCGCTCGACCGCGTCATCGTCCCGATGGTCACAGACGAACGGAATCCCGACTCCACCCGCCGCGTCTATCTCGGTGGCGGTTTCGTGCACGGTGCCCGGCATTCGCCCCTTCGCGGCCGAGCGTCCGGTGACGAACACCGTCGCGCCCGCAGCGCCCAATTCCAGCGCGATGCCCTTGCCTATGCCGCGGCTGGCGCCGGTGA
Source organism: Nocardia sp. NBC_00881 (assembly GCF_045207455.1). Classification (NCBI taxonomy): domain Bacteria; kingdom Bacillati; phylum Actinomycetota; class Actinomycetes; order Mycobacteriales; family Nocardiaceae; genus Nocardia; species Nocardia sp. NBC_00881. Next base: position 2,767,423 of record NZ_CP108798.1, on the reverse strand, counting down.
CCACCGCGATCTTGCCTTCGAGCCCGTCGGGTATTCCGCTCACGGTCCCGGAACATTACCGTGAAACCAGAACGCGTTCTATGTTTTGGAAGCCGGAGTGGAGTTGACCCATCGGTTCGTGACGATCCACGGCATCAGGATGCACGTCGCCGAGCAGGGGAAGGGGCGAGCCGGTGATCTTTTGCCACGGCTTCCCGCACACCTGGTACATCTGGTACCGCCAGCTGCCCGCGGTCGCCGTGGCGGGCTATCGCGCAATGGGCTGATCGCCGCGCCTCTGCGCCACCTCTTCGCACACCCCTCCGACATGCCGGTCTGAGCCGAAACGCCCACGCGCGGAGGGCCGTTCACTGTCGGTGGCCACCGCTAGTGTCTCCTGAATGAGCTATTGCCTGAGCATCTACGTCGTCGAACTGGACCGGATCAAGGGCGCCATCGGGTCCAGGGACGACAAGCTCCGGCGCATGATCGGGGGCCGGTTCAAGGCCCAGCTGACCCACGACGACGACTGGTTCGCCGAGGAGATCGAGAATGGCGCACCCACCCGCTATGACGCGGTGCGCGCCGTCATCGCCGGCGGCCCCTTCGACCCGTCATACAGGTTCCAATACGGCTATGCCTACCAAACGATCTGCCAGTTCTACGGCCGGTTCGTGGACAACCGGTACTTCTCCGCGTTCCGCGGCCGCTGGCTCGACCACATCGATGACGGGCTGGCCACGCTCGGCATCAAAGCGATCAGCGTCCGCGCCTTCATGTACCACTCGCTGCCACCTGCACTGCCTCAGCCCGACGACCTTCCCGGCTACGGCGAATGGACCCCGGAGCAATGTGCCGAAGCCCTGGTCCAGTGGGAATCGACCACGCCAGGGCAGCGCGAAGAGATCGACCACGAGGTGCTGGCCGCCATCGAATCCTGTATCGCATGGATCAGGGAGGCGCAGGCTCGCCCTGGCTGGGGTATCGCCGGGTTCTTCTTTTGAGCAGCGATCTACTGATATTCCTCGGTCCGCTTCGGGTAGGCGGACCAGCAGGGCAGGGGTTGGTAATCGAGGTAGGCCGTGAGGCGGTCTAGCAGATACTGCCAGCGGGGGCCGATGGCGCCGACGTCGGCGGGGCAGACGTGGCGGCGGGTCAGTTCGACGGTGGTGACCACGCCGACCTGGTTCATATGGATCTCGAGCAGGCACCCGTCGATGTGTACGACCAGTTCGTGCGGTGCCTGGCAGTGATCGACGCGCACCGCGATCGGACCGGAGACCGGGCCGTCGAGCGGTTCGATCGTGAGGTTGCCGTTGCCGCCGGTGACGGCGCCGAGCCAGCGGCTGAGCTGGCCGCGCTCGGTAGCCGCCGACCACACCTCGAGCACCGGCTTGCGGAAGGATCGCAGATAGTGCAGGAGTACCAGATCGCCGTCCGTTGTGTGCTCGTGCTCCGGCCGTACCTCGCCGAGCATGGACATCGCGGTCATCTCCGTGCCCTTCCGCTACTGGTCACCGTCACTATCACTGTATTTCCACTATTGCCCGGTCGAATCGAATTCCAGGGAAACCCGCGCTCCGGCGCGCCGCAGGCCCGGGCGTGTTACCTCGCGAGGAGTTCCTCCGCCGCGGTCTCGATCTTGCTCTCGTCGAGCAGCACCGTGTCGGCAGCCGGTCCCAGCGGGACGAAACTGTCCTCGCTGGTGACTCGCGCCATGCGCCCCTCGAAACCGGCGTCGATCAAGGCGGCGCACACCGCCTCGGACACGCCGCCACTGTGGCGGGTTTCGTCCGCGACCAGGACACGGCCGGTCACGAGCGCGTGCTGGAGCAAATCGTCCACCGGCAGTGGCGCGAGCCAGCGCAGGTCGAGCACGCGCGCGCGGAGACCGCGCTGGGCCAGACGGTGCGCGACGCGCAGGCTCATCGGCACGCCGTTGGCGAAGCTGACGAGGGTCAGGTCGGCGCCATCGCCGTAAACGCGGGCACGGCCGATCTCGACGTGCTCGGCGGGCGACGCGTGTGCGAGCCAGCCGTTGTCGCCGGGCCGGTGCAGGTCGCGGGTGTGATAAAGCGCGATGGGCTCCAAGTACAGGCATACTCTGCCGTCCACCCGGGCCGCGGAAACGCAAGTGCGGAGCGTGGCCGCGGCGTCGTCGGCGCGGGAGGGGGACGCGATGATCAAGCCGGGGATGTCGCGCAGCGCGGCGATCGAGTTGTCGTTGTGAAAGTGGCCGCCGAAGCCCTTCTGGTAGGCGTACCCGGCGATCCGGACCACCATCGGGTTCCGGTAGCGGCCATCGGAGAAGAACGACAGCGTGGCCGCTTCGCCACGCAGCTGGTCGGCGGCGTTGTGCACGTAGGCGAGGTACTGGATCTCCGGGATCGGCACGAATCCGGCCAATCCCGCGCCGAGCGCGGTGCCGAGGACGCTCTGCTCGTCCAGCAGGGTGTCGAACACGCGGCGTGCGCCGAATGTCTTCTGCAACCCCTTCGTCACGCCGTACACCCCGCCTTTGCGCCCGACGTCCTCCCCGAAGACGAGCAGGTCTCGATCGCGGGCCAGCAGATCCGCAAGCGTGTGATTGATCGCTTGGGCGAGGGTTGTCGAAGTGTCCGGCGGCGTCGCGCTGTTCGCACCAAGCTGTGCTGCGGCGCTACGCGCTGATTCCCGGCTGGGGTCCGCGCCGGTCGGGAGTGCGTCGATCCGGAGCACGTCGGCGCGCACCAGCGCGGTGCGGGACGCTCCGATCGGGGCGGCCACTGCCGCGGCGGAGGCGAGTTTCGGCTCACGCCAGACGAGTTCGGCCATCGCGGTCACCCGGTGGCCCAGGTCGTTGTAGCGCTCGAGGACCTCGGCGGGCGTTGCCACACCGGAGGAAATCAGCAGCCGCGCCGTCGCCAGCACCGGATCGCGCAGCAGGTCGGCGGCGATGTCCGTGGGGCGGCGGTAGGCCGCTTCGACGTCCGAACCCGCGTGGCCCAGCAGGCGAACGGTCCGCAGCCGCAGGAACGCGGGTGTGCGGCGGTCTCGAACCCACTGCGCGGCGGTGGCGCCGGTCGTCAAGGCGTCGCGCGCGTCGCATCCGTCCGCGCTGAAAAACGCGAGGCCGGGCCGATGGCCGTACGCTTGCTCGATCCAGTCCGGCGGTGTCGGCACGCTGATCCCGATGCCGTTGTCCTCGCAGACGAATAGGATCGGCATCGAAATCCCTTGATGGGCGGTGTGTATGGCGGCGTTGATCGCGCCCGCCGCCGTGGAGTGGTTCGCTGATGCGTCACCGAAACTGCACAGCACCACCGAATCTGGCGGCCACTGCGCGGACACGCCGAGCCGAGCCGCACGGTCGATCGCGAACGCCAGCCCGACCGCGCGCGGAAGATGTGAGGCGATCGTGGAGGTCTGCGGGATGACGTTCGCCGCCGCGCTGCCGAAAACCTTGTGCCGCCCACCGGAAATCGGATCCGCCGCCGCGGCGACCACACCGAGCAACACGTCCCGGATCGGGTCGAGGCCGGGCACCTGGCGGGCCCGGTGTACGAAGAATGCCCCCGACCGGTAATGCAGCAGGGCAGGATCGGTGACCCGCAGGAGCGCGGCCAGTGCCGCGTTGCCTTCGTGGCCAGAGGACCCGATGCTGTAGTAGCCGCGCCGGGCACTGCCGAGCCTGCGTGCCGCGAGGTCGAGATGTCTGCTCGTCGCCTGCGACTCGAACAGCGCGAAGCACGCCTCACCCGTGATCGCGCTGCCTGGCTCGATCGACTGACCGGCCGGGCGCTTCGGCTGCGGTGTGAGCGCCGAGATCGCGGTGCGAAAACGCTCGTCCAGATCCACTACCTGATCGGTCATCGAAAGATCATCCCGTACAACTCCGCCGGTCGGCCGCGCCCGTCCGCAAAAGGTCAGCGCAACGCGGCCGCGGCTTCCTGATCCAGCAGCCACGTGGTCGAGTCGATACCCATGGCACCCGCTGCGGGAATGTCCACCGGCTTCGCACCGGCCAAGGCCGCGGCGACCGCCTCTGCCTTGGCCGCGCCGCCTACCGCCAGCACCACGTGGCGGGTGCGGCGGACGGCGGGCAGGGTCAAGGTCACCCGGACCGGCGGCGGCTTCGGCGAATCCGTTACGGCGACAACGAGTTCGTGCTTCTCACGCACCGCGTCGGTGTGCGGGAACAGCGAGTTCACGTGACCTTCTCCGCCCATACCGAGCAAATGCAGGTCGAATGCGCTGTGCTCGGCGAGATAGGCATGCACGGCCGCGGAGTACTCGGCGGCGGCCTCGACCGGGTCGGGGTATTCGCCGTCGGAGGTCGCCACTGGATGCACCCGCGCCGGGTCCAGCGGCACGTGGTCGAGCAGTGCCTGCCTGGCCTGCAGATCGTTGCGCTCCGGATCGCCCGCGGGGACGAAACGCTCGTCTCCCCAGAACACGTCGAGCCGGGACCAGTCGATATCGCCGGGCGTCTTGTGCACTTGTTCGAGCAGTCCGATTCCGGTCCCGCCGCCGGTCAGCACCACCGACGCGGAGCCGCGCTCGGCCTGGGCCGCGACAACGATCGCGACGAAACGGGCCGCCGCGGCGGCGACCAGCGCGTCGGTGTCGAGATGGACCTCGACGGTGTCACTGGGGAATTCCGAATCGGTGTGGTCACTCATAGCTCACCTTCTCGATTCCGGCCAATGCCTCCGCGTAGATCTCGTCGGCATCCAGCCTGCGTAGTTCTTCGGCGAGACAGTCGCGAGTCTCCCTGCGCGCCAGCGCGATCCGCTGATCAGGATCGCCGGTGCGGGTGACCGTCGCGGTGCGGCCGGTCTGAGGCCGCTCGATCGCGAAGTCGACCGACGTGCGGTGCACCGCTACGCGTAGCGCGCCCGAGCGGCGGCGAACCGGGCAGCCGAGCCGGGTGGCCAGCCAGCCGGCCAGCATGTCCAATGCGGGCTCGTTGCGCAGCCCGGACACGGTCACCGACTCCACCGGTTCGAACGGCGGCTCGTCCAGCGCGGCGGCCAGCAGCGCACGCCAGTAGGTGATTCGGCTCCAGGCCAGGTCGGTGTCGCCGCTCGCGTAGGAGTCGAGTCGCTTCTTGATCGTGGCTTGCGGGTCGGCCGCGAACGTGGCGTCGGTGATGCGCCGGGCCGCCAGACGACCCACCGAGTCCTTGGATGGGAACTCCGGTGCGCCGCGCGGCCACCAGGCGACCACCGGCGTGTCCGGCAGCAGGAACGGGATGACGACGCTGTTTTCGTGGTTGACCAGATCGCCTTGCAGGCGAAGCACTATCACCTCGGCCGCGCCCGCGTCGCCGCCCACACGGATCTGCGCGTCCAGTCGGGTCTCGGCCTCCCGGTCGCCGCGAGCGAGCACGACCACGCGACAGGGATGCTCGCGGCTGGCGTCGTTCGCGGCGTCGATCGCGTCTTCGGCCTCGGAGCTGTCCAGCGTGCACACCACCAGGGTGAGCACCCGGCCCATGGTGATCACGCCGTTGCTCTCGCGTAGCTGCACCAAGCGCTTCGTGACCTCGCCGGTCGTGGTCTCCGGCATATCGATGATCACGGTCGCCGCCATTCGCGCCCAGTGCGGGCGAGCATCTCGTCGGCGGAAGGCGGACCCCAGGCGCCCGCCTCGTATGGTTCCGGTTTGCCCTCGGCGGACCAGCGCTCGAGTACCGGATCGAGAATGCGCCAGGACAATTCGACCTCCGCGTTCACCGGGAACAGCGACGGCACCCCGAGTAGCACGTCGAGGATCAGGCGCTCGTAGGCCTCGGGGGAGGACTCGGTGAACGCCTCGCCGTAGCTGAAGTCCATGTTGACGTCACGTACTTCCATGCCGGAGCCCGGCACCTTCGAGCCGAACCGCATGGTGATGCCCTCGTCCGGCTGTACCCGGATGACCAGCGCGTTCTGCCCCAGTTCCTCGGTCATGGTCTGATCGAACGGCAAGTGCGGCGCTCGCTTGAAGACCACCGCGATCTCGGTCACCCTGCGTCCCAAACGTTTTCCGGTGCGCAGGTAGAACGGGACGCATGCCCAGCGGCGGGTGTCGACCTCGAGGGTGATCGCGGCATAGGTCTCGGTGCGCGACTGGGGGTCGAACCCTTCCTCGTCCAGTAGGCCGACCACGTGCTCGCCGCCCTGCCAGCCCTCTGCGTACTGGCCGCGCGCGGTGGTTTCGTCCAGCGGCTCGACGAGCTTCGTCGCTGAAAGCACTTTGATCTTCTCGGCCTGCAGTTGCTTGGGCTCGAAGCTGATCGGCTCCTCCATGGCGGTGAGCGCGAGCAACTGCAGCAGGTGGTTCTGTATCACATCGCGCGCAGCGCCGATGCCGTCGTAATAGCCTGCGCGCCCGCCCAATCCGATGTCCTCGGCCATGGTGATCTGCACATGGTCGACGTAGTTGGCGTTCCAGATCGGGTCGAACAGCTGGTTGGCGAAGCGCAGTGCCAGGACGTTCTGCACCGTCTCCTTGCCGAGATAGTGGTCGATGCGGAACACTGTCTCTTCCGGGAACACCCGGTTGACCAGCGCGTTGAGTTCCTGGGCGCTTTCCAGGTCATGCCCGAACGGCTTCTCGATCACCACGCGCCGCCACGGTTTTCGGCCCGCCTCGTCGGTGCCTGTCGGCTGTGCAAGCCCATGTTCGGAGAGCTGATCGAGCACGACGGGGAACATGTTCGGCGGAATCGACAGGTAGAAGGCGTGATTGCCGCCGGTGCCGCGCTCCTTGTCCAGCGTGGCCAGGGTGTCGGCGAGGGTGGCGAATGCCGCGTCGTCATCGAAGCTGCCCTGCACGAACCGGATTCCCTCGGCGAGCTGGTCCCAGACCTCCTGACGGAAAGGGGTGCGCGCGTGCGCGCGCACCGCGTCGAGGACGACCGCGGCGAAGTCCTCGTCCGCGTAGTCGCGGCGGGCGAAGCCGACCAAGGCGAAGCCCGGTGGCAGCAGCCCCCGGTTCGCCAGGTCGTAGATGGCCGGCATCAGTTTCTTCCGGGACAGATCACCGGTGACGCCGAAGATCACCATGCTGCACGGGCCCGCGATGCGCGGGAGTCGTTTGTCCCGCTTGTCGCGGAGCGGGTTCTTCCAGGCGATCGTTGCTGGTTTTCCCGTGGATGCTGTACCGGCCATCGGTCAGCTGTTCCCGGATACGTCAGTTCCGGAGGCGGTAGCCGAGTTCAACTCTTGGGCCGTGGCGGACAGCAACTCCTCCCAGGACTTCTCGAACTTGTCCACGCCTTCGCGCTCGAGCACCGCGAACACGTCGTCCAGGTCGATGCCGACCGCGACCAACTTGTCGAAGACCTCCTGGGCCTCCGCGGCGGTGCCGCTGACGGTGTCGCCCCGGATCTCGCCGTGCTCGGCGACGGCCTCCAAGGTCTTCTCCGGCAGCGTGTTCACCGTGTTCGGCGCCGCCAGCTCGGTGACGTACATGGTGTCGGAGTAGTCCGGGTTCTTCACGCCGGTCGAAGCCCACAGCGGCCGCTGGCGATTCGCGCCGACCGCGGCCAGGTTCGTATAGGTGGAGGTGCGCTTGCCGCCGTCGAACACGTCCTGGTACTCGGCGTAGGCCAGACGCGCGTTCGCTATACCAGCTTGACCGCGCAGCGCGAGCGCTTCGTCGGTGCCGATCGCCTCCAGCCGCTTGTCGATCTCGGTGTCCACCCGGGACACGAAGAACGAGGCGACCGAATGGATCTTGGCCGAATCGTGCCCGGCGATCTTGGCCTTCCGTACGCCGTCCAGGTACGCGCCCATCACCGAGCGGTAGCGCTGGACCGAGAAGATCAGCGTGACGTTCACGCTGATTCCCTCCGCGAGCACGGCCGTAATCGCGGGCAAGCCCGCCTCGGTGGCGGGGATCTTGATGAACAGGTTGGGCCGGTCGACGATCTTCCACAGCTCCACGGCCTGGGCGGTGGTCTTCTCCGCGTCGAACGCCAGACGGGGATCGACTTCGATGGAGACCCGGCCGTCCACACCGCCGGTCGCCTCATACACCGGGGCGAACACATCGCAGGCGGCGCGCACGTCGTCGGTGGTGATGGTCCGCACCGCGGCGTCGGCGTCCGCACCTTGGGCGGCGAGCTCCTTCACCTGGCCGTCGTAGGCGTGCCCCTGGCTCAGCGCACCCTGGAAGATCGTCGGGTTGGTGGTGACCCCGACGACGCTGCGGGTGGCGATCAAGTCCGCCAGATTGCCGGACTGGATCCGGCCCCTGGACAGATCGTCGAGCCACACGGAGACGCCTGCGGTGGAGAGGGCGGCGAGATTTTCGTTCTGTGCCATGAGCGCTTATCCCTTCACGTTCTCGAGCGTGCGCTGCGCTGCGGCAACGACGGCTTCCGGAGTGAAACCGAATTCGCGGAACAGGGTCTTGTAGTCGGCGGAGGCGCCGAAGTGCTCGATCGATACGATCTCGCCCGCGTCACCGACGAACCGGTACCACGGCATCGCGATACCGGCCTCGACGACGACACGAGCGGCCACCGCGGGCGGGAGCACCTCGTCCCGGTAAGCCTTGTCCTGCGCGTCGAACCACTCCACACACGGCATCGACACCACGCGGGTTCCGATGCCCTGCTCCTCCAGCGTAGTGCGGGCGGCGACCGCGAGTTGGAGCTCCGAACCGGTAGCGATGAGGATCACCTGCGGTGTGCCGGTGGACGCCTCGGCCAGGACGTAGCCGCCCTTCGATACGCCCTCGTAGCTGGTGCCTTCCTGGATCGGCAGATCCTGTCGGGTCAGCGCCAGCCCCGACGGGCCGTCCTGATGCGGCAGCTCGGAGACCGAGAAGTGCGAGGTGTGCTCGCTGCTATCGCGCTCGAGGATGGTGCGCCAGGCGTATGTGGTCTCGTTGGCGTCGCCGGGGCGGACCACGTTCAGGCCGGGAATGGCGCGCAGCGCGGCCAGATGCTCGATCGGCTGGTGTGTAGGCCCATCCTCGCCGAGGCCGATGGAGTCATGGGTCCACACGTAGATCGCGGGCACTCGCATCAGCGCGGCCAGGCGAACCGCAGGACGCATGTAGTCGCTGAACACCAGGAAGGTGCCGCCGTAGGGGCGGGTCGGGCCGTGCAGGGCGATGCCGTTGAGGATCGAGCCCATCGCGTGCTCGCGGACACCGAAGTGCAGGGTGCGGCCGTACGGGTTGGCCTTCCACATGCCGGTCGAAATCGACTCCGGCCCGAAGCTGGGCTGGTCTGGCATGGTGGTGTTGTTGGACTCGGCGAGGTCGGCCGAACCGCCCCACAGCTCAGGCAGCACCGGCGCGAGCGCGGCGAGCACCTTGCCGGAGGCCTTACGGGTGGCCATGCCCTTCGGATCCGCTTCGTAGGTCGGCAGGTTGGCTGCCCAGCCTTCGGGCAGGCGCCGCTCGGCGAGGCGATCGAACAGCGCCTTGTTCGCCGGGTTCGCCGCGGCCCACGCGTCGAACGACCGCTGCCATTCCTGGTGGGCCTCCCGACCGCGCTCGATAGCCTTGCGGGTGTGCGCGATGACCGCATCGTCCACCTGGAAGCTCTGCTCCGGGTCGAAGCCGAGGATTTTCTTGGTGGCGGCCACCTCGTCGGCGCCCAGCGCGGCGCCGTGCGCTGCCCCGGTGTTCATCTTGCCCGGCGCTGGGTAGCCGATGATGGTACGCAACACGATGATCGAGGGCTTGCCGGTCTCGGCCTTGGCCGCGGCCAGCGCGGCTTCGATCGCGACGACGTCCTCGCCGCCCTCGAGTACCTGCACGTGCCAGTCGTAGGCCTCGAAGCGCTTCGCGACGTCCTCGGTGAAGGCGATGGTGGTGTCGTCCTCGATGGAGATCCGGTTGTCGTCGTAGACCAGGACGAGATTGCCGAGCTGCTGGGTGCCCGCGAGCGACGACGCCTCGGAGGTGACGCCCTCCTCGAGGTCACCGTCGGAGGCAACCACATAGACGAAGTGGTCGAACGGGCTGGTGCCTGGCGCAGCGTCGGGGTCGAACAGGCCGCGTTCGCGCCGTGCCGCCATCGCCATGCCGACCGCCGAGGCCAGGCCCTGGCCGAGTGGGCCGGTAGTGATCTCGACGCCGTCGGTGTGGCGGAACTCCGGGTGACCCGGGGTGAGCGAGCCCCACTTGCGCAGGTTCTTCAGGTCGTCCAGTTCCAGACCGAATCCGGCCAGATAGAGCTGGATGTACTGAGTCAAGCTGGAGTGGCCGCAGGAGAGCACGAACCGGTCCCGGCCCACCCAGGTGGGATCGCTGGGGTCGAGACGCATCGTGCGCTGGTAGAGCGTGTACGCCAGCGGCGCCAGACTCATCGCCGTGCCGGGATGACCGTTCCCGGTGTTCTGCACCGCGTCGGCGGCCAGGACCCGGATGGTGTCGACGGCCTTGGTGTCCAGATCCGTCCAGTCGTCCGGGTGGTTCGGCTGAGTGAGGGCGCGGATGTCGTCTGTGACTGACACGACCGAGGTTCTCCTGACATTGGTTTCGTCGACGGCGGCAAGTTTCTGACGGCGATGAACGCACGGCAGCGATGGCGTGCATACCGGTTTACTCAACTACCCTAGATGTGCCGCTTGACCGGCACAGCAGTAACCCGTGTTTAGCGTGCGGCTGTGTCGTCTGAGGGGCGGCGGGAGTTCGGACCTGCAGGCGGTGCCCGGTGTCGCTCGGAAAGAGGCGAGTGGTCGGCGGCGTAGGTGGGTGCAGAGTGGACTCGAATGGTGCGGTGGGGACCGCGTGGGGGACCGGTCTGATAGGTCAGGTTTCGGCGGGGTTGCGCGGGGGCGCGGGGAGAGGAGGAGGCGCCGGGGGTCTACCATCCTTTGTAGTAGTCGCGCCGCGCCGGGTCTGGAGGGGCGTCGGGATGGGCGGAGGTCCAACGGCGCATCGGGACCGCCGGGACTCGTGGCGCTGCTGGTCCAGGCCGGAGGCGATGCACAGCGTGCGAGGAGAGACAGTGCGGATTGGGCAACAGCCGGGTGGCGATGGCGCACACGGCTCCTCCGCGACGGCGCTGGCCGATCGGTTCACGGGTCCCGGCCTACCTTCTCGACTCATGCGGCGGATGTTGGCGTACATCGCGCTGACCAAACCCCGCGTTATCGAACTGCTGCTGGTCGCCACGATTCCCACCATGCTGCTCGCGGGTCGTGGCACGGTCGACCTCCGGTTGATCGTGGTCACGCTGTTCGGCGGCTGGATGGGCGCCGCGAGCGCGAACACGCTGAACTGTGTCGCCGACGCCGACATCGACAAGGTGATGAAGCGTACCGCCAAACGTCCGCTGGCCAGGGACGCGGTGCCGACCAGGAATGCCTTCGTGTTCGGTGTGCTGCTGGGCGTCGGCTCGTTCGGCTGGTTGTGGTGGCAGGCGAACCTGCTCAGCGGCCTGCTCGTGGTCGCGACGATCCTGTTCTACGTCTTCGTGTACACGCTCGGCCTCAAGCGCCGCACGGCGCAGAACGTGGTCTGGGGTGGCGCGGCGGGCTGCATGCCCGCGCTGGTCGGCTGGTCGGCAGTAACCGGCGGCATCGGCTGGCCCGCGCTCGCGCTGTTCGGTGTCATCTTCTTCTGGACACCGCCGCACACCTGGGCGCTGGCCATGCGTTACAAGGAGGACTACCGCGCGGCGGGCGTGCCGATGCTGCCGGTGGTGGCCACCGAGCGGACCGTCACCAAGCAGATCGTCATCTACACCTGGCTGACGGTGCTCACCACCCTGGCCCTCGCGCCGGCGACCGGTGTGGTCTACACAGCCGTGGCCCTGGTGGCCGGAGCGTGGTTCCTGCTCATGGCCCACCAGCTGTACGCGGGTGTGCGGCGCGGCGAATCAGTGAAGCCGCTGCGGCTGTTCCTGCAGTCGAACAACTACTTGGCCGTGGTGTTCTGCGGCCTCGCGGTGGACTCGGTGCTCGGCTGGGACACCATCGGCAGCTTATTCAATTGATCGCGCCCACGTAGCCGTCCGGCCGGATGAGTACGCAGGTGCCCTCGGCCGCGGCGTAGGCGGTGTGCGCGTGCCCGTCGACATCCACCACATGCGGTCCCGCCACCGGCATCCCAGGGCGAACCACCGCATACGCGTCCAGCCCGGCCGGGGCGGTGCCGCCGAACGACAGCAGCGTCGCGTGCGGTCCGCGGAACAGGTCGAACAGTCGGATCGGTCGTCCCGCTTCATCTTTCAGCGGCGCGTCCGGTGCGCGATCGCCCGCCGCCAGCGGTTCGTACGCGGCCGGGTCGCGGTAGCTGATGTCCAGCTGCTGGGTCTCCGAACCGCGTCGCATGGCGTCCTCGTCGCCGTCGACCAGCTTGTCCAGCAGTTCCGAGCTCAGACCGAGTACCCGGGCAGCCACCGTCCTCCGCTCGGATTCGTAGCTGTCCAGCGGTGCGTCGTCACCGGCGAGGGCGGCGGCCAGCTTCCAGCCGAGGTTGTAGCCGTCCTGGATGCCGGTGTTCATCCCTTGTCCTCCGGTGGGCGGATGCGCGTGCGCGGCGTCACCGGCCAGAAAGACGCGACCGTCGCGGAACTTTTGGGCCAAGCGGACATTCGGCCGCCACACCGTGACCCAGCTGAGCTCGGTCAGGGTGATGTCATCGCGTCCGCAGTAGCGGTCCACGTACTTCTGAAGTAGCGCGAGACTCGGCTGCGCGTCGCCGGTGAACGGGGCGGCGAACTGGAACTGGCGCCCACCGGGCAACGGCGACAGGGCGATGCCCTCCATCGGCCGGTCGGCGGCTGCGAACCAATAACCGAACTCGTGGTCTAGCGCGTCGGCGCGCACGTCGCCTAGCAGCATCCGGATCGACTCGTCGGTGTTGCCCTCGAACGGAATGCCCAACGTCTTGCGCACGATGCTCTTCCCGCCGTCGGCACCGACCAGGTAGGCGGCGCGCACGGTCTCGCGTGCGCCGTCGCGCTCCAGCGTCGCCGTGACGGCACCCTCGTTCTGGTAGAAGGCGACCAGCGTGGTGCCGAGTTCGACGTGCACGCCGAACTCGGCGAGCCGATCGCGCAGGATGCCCTCGGTCCCGGACTGGCTGAGCACCCAAGGATTCGGGTAGGGGACGGTGGGCGTCGGCTCGATCGGCTCCCACATCCTGCGCTCGGTGACGAACTCGCCGTCGAGGTGGACGCGCATCGCGGGTATCGGCATCCCGGCCGCGCGCACCGCGTCGAGCACACCAAGGTCGTCGAACACCTCCAGCGTGCGCGGCTGGATGCCGTCGCCGCGGGAACCGGCGAAGAACTTCGCGGCCTTGTCGATGATGCGGACCGGGATGCTCCGGCGAGCGAGGTCGAGAGCGAGGGTAAGGCCGGTGGGGCCGGCACCCGCGACAAGGACGAGCTGAGCCATAGCTACTCCTGATGAAATTGATTTCAGTGAATGAAAGTTCAGTATGTGAGTTGGTACGTTTCCGTGTCAAGGAGGTGATGCGGGTGTCCCTGAGCCGCAAGGAGAAGTCGGCCGAGACCGAGCAGGCGCTGAAGGCCGCCGCACTGCGGCTGTTCGCCGAGCGCGGCTATCTGAATACCAAGATCACCGACATCACGACGACCGCGGGCCGGGCCGCGGGGTCGTTCTACAACCATTTCGCAAGCAAGGAAGAACTGCTTCAAGCACTACTGAGCGACCTGTCCGCGGCGGGTGACGAGCGCGCGGAGAAGCCCGACCACAACCCGGACTTCAGCGACCCGGAGGCGGTGCGTTACCACGTCGCGGGGTACTGGGCCTTCGCGCGGGAACATGCGGCGGTGCTACGCGCGGTGAACCAGGCGGCCTTGGTCAACGACGACTTCGCTCGCATGGTCGCGCGGTTCGGGCGTGAGCAGCGCGCGGACATCATCGACCACGTGGAAGGCTTCGCCGACAAGGGATTGCGGCTGCCGAGCACGGCCGACGCCAGTTTGGCGATGATGTTCCTGCTCACCCAAAGCCTGGTGGTCGCGGTCGAGGACGGCACAGTGGACCTGACCGACGAGCAAGCGGTGAACGGCTTGACTCGCTTCGTCTACCGTGGACTCACCGGGCGAGATTGCTGATGGGCGGTGGGCAAGCGGCGACTGACCCACGGCCGATGCTTTCCGGCCGGCCGTGGCTCAGGGGAGCAGAACGATGGAACCCGTGGTCTTGCGGCCCTCCAGGTCGCGATGGGCCCGCTCGGCGTCGGCGAGCGGGTAGGTGCCGCCGATTCGGATGTTCAGTGAGCCGTCGGCAATGGCGCCGAGTACATCGCCTGCGCGCCAGGTCAATTCGGCGCGGTCGCGGATGTAGTGCGCGAGGGTCGGGCGAGTGACGGAGAGTGAACCGGCCGGGCCGAGCCGTTGTATGTCGAACGGCGGCACGGGGCCGCTCGCGGCGCCGAACAGGGCGAGCGTGCCGCGGACGCGCAGCGAGGCCAGGCTCGACTCGAAGGTCGACGCGCCGACGCCGTCGTAGACCGCGGCCACGCCGACGCCGTCGGTGAGTTTGCGCACCCGGTTGGCGAGATCGTCGCCGTAGCGCAGCACCTCGGCGGCGCCCGCCGCGCGGGAAAGGGTTTCTTTGTCGTCGGAGGACACCGTCGTGATCACCCGGATTCCGCGCGCCGTGGCCAGCTGGGTCAGGATCAGCCCGACACCGCCCGCACCCGCGTGCACCAGCACGGTTTCCCCTGGCTCCGGTTTGTAGATCGACTCGATCAGGTAGTGCGCCGTCATGCCCTGCAGCAGCGCCGAGGCGGCCACCGCAACCTCGACTCCGTCCGGCACCGCGATGGCGACGGCGGCGTTCACCGCCACCTTCTGCGCGTAACTGCCCGGCGCGGCCGCCCACGCCACCCGGTCGCCGACCGCGAACTCGCTCACGTTCGCGCCGACCTCGGTGACGACGCCGGTGCCCTCGGCGCCCGGGATGTACGGGACGTCCTGGGGGTAGCGGCCGGTGCGGATGTAGGTGTCGATGAAATTGATGCCGATCGCCTGCGTGTCGACCAGCAGCTGGTCCGGCCCGATGCGTGGATCGGGCACGTCCACGTACTTCAGGACCTCGGGACCACCGTGTTCGGAAACCTGAATGGCGTGCATGAGTTCCAGTTGTACACCCGAGCGGCTGGGCTGCTTTCTACCGGTCGGTAAACTCTGTTGTCATGAGTACTCGAGCCGCTACGGCCCCGGCGAAGTTGTCGGGCGCCCTCGTGGAGTCCGTCAAGGGATTCGTCTCCGATCACGGCGGTTCCGCCACGGCCGTGCTCCAGCCTCTCGGGCGCATCGGCGTCCGCGTCACCCTGGTAGGCGCCGACGGCGTTCTCGGTGACCGGGTCGTTGCCGACCTGGACACCGCCGAGGAGCTCGTCGGTTTCGTCGACGGCCTGACCGAATCCGGCGAATGGGATCGCGAGCTCACCTCGGTCGTCACGCCGCGTCGAGGCCACTGGGCCAAGATGGCGGGCTGGGTCGCCCGCCAGACCCGTTTCCCCAAGGCGCGCAACGAGGACTGAGCGGTGCGCAATCGAGTTATGCGGCTGACCGGCCGCATCGGCGCAGTCTTCGTCGCCGGCTGGACAGCCCTTGCCGCGTCGGTGCTTCCGGCCGCCGCGCAGGAGCTGTCGAATGCCTTGCGCGCCTGCACCCCCGGGGACTATCCGCCATACTCCGTCGGCGACGGTGCGGATGGTTACCGTGGCGTCGACATCGATCTCGCGGAGGAATTCGCGGCCGTGCTCGGCCGCCCGGTGGAGTTCGTGCCGGTGACGTGGGCGACGCTGAGGACGGATTTCGCCGAGCGGCACTGCGATATCGCCGTCGGCGGCATCTCCGATCAGCCGTCCCGTCGCATCTTCGCCAACTTCTCGATCACCTACGGCACCGACGGCAAGACGCCGATCACGCGCCGTTCGAGCGGCACCGACTTCTCGACGATCGAGCAGATCAACCGGCCCGGCGTCCGAGTGATCGCGAATCGGGGTGGCACAAACGAGGAATTCGCGCGCAAGAATTTCCCGGACGCGCAGCTCATCCTGTGGCCCGACAACCTGACGATCTTCGGGGAGATCGAACAAGGCCGTGCCGACGTGTTCGTTACCGACTCGGTCGAGGGCCGCTACCGCGTGCGTCAGCACCCGGACCTGCAAGTGCTGCACCCGGAGACGCCGTTCGACTCGTTCGGCAAGGTGCTCTTGGTTCGCAAGGACGACCAGCTCTTGGCCACCGCCCTCAATGCCTGGTTGGCGACACAACTCGCGACGGGTTCGGTCGACCGGCTATTCGACCAGTGGATCGGGCCGAACGCTTCCATCGGCTGAAGGACCCGCCGCGGCGGGTCAGGGACTCCTGGGCCGTCATATTCGCTGCTGTAACCAACACGCCGAATCGCCTTGGCCGTCGTCCTCGACGCCGCGATAGCGGCAGGCGTACTCCACAAGTTCGCTGACAAAGTGCCAGCACTGGACACCCGGAGGCGGGGTGCGGCTGTGCTGCTGAAGGGGCTTGCGCAAACCGTTGCAGACCTTACACTCGTTTATTGTGCCGTCAGTCAGCGGTTCAATGAGCGAGTGTACGTACTTGCGCCGGTCGGTTCGGACAACCCGCTCCCGTCGAACGGATTTCACATGGCAGTGAAAGCAGCGAGGCCTTCGGACTGGTCCTTCGAGCGCAAAGGCACCGAGTGGGTCACCGACGAGGAACGCCGGGGAAAGCCGCGTGCTCTGTTCTGGCCGTGGGCTGCCACGAGCTGCAACGTGGTCCTGATGTCATTCGGTCCGTATGTGACAGCGCTCGGCCTCGACTGGCACCTTGCGGCGCTGGCCGCGGCGGTTGGCGCGGTCTTTTCCTTCGGCCTGCTCGGCCTGGTTTCTCTGGCCGGGCAGCAGGGCGGGGCGGTGACGATGGTGGCAGGCCGCGCGGCATTCGGATTCCACGGCAACAAGATCCCGACCTTGCTCAGCTACCTTGCGTTGGTGGGGTGGGAGACGTTCTCGGCGGTCTTGGCGGCCCTCGCGGCTCGCACCGTGGCGCATCGCCTCGACCCGGACATGAATACCGATCCGGTCATGGTCGTCGCACTGGTCACGGTCATCCTGATAACCACCGTGGTCGGAATCTACGGCTGCCATGTGATCTTGCGAATCCAGAAGTGGTTTGCCCTCGTATTCGCCGGGCTGTCGGTCGGCTACTTCGTGCTGACGTTACCCAACATCTCGTTCGCGGCACATGGCCAGGCGAGCGTGGGTGCGTTCGCGGGCGGTGTCATGCTGGTCGCCAATACACTCGGCCTGAGCTGGATCAACTGCGCGGCCGACTACACTCGATATCTTCCTCGTGAGTCAAGTAAACGCGCGCTGGTCGGCTGGACCACGTTCGGAGGTACCGCACCTGCCATCGTGCTGATGGGGTTCGGGACATTGTTGGCCGCAGGAAACCCCGACGTCGCGGAGCAGGCCGCGACCGATCCGGTGAGTGCCCTGTCAGCCCACTTGCCCACCTGGTTCCTGGTGCCGTATCTGGCGCTGGCGTTGCTAGGGTTCGTGTCTGGTTCCATTATCGGCCTGTACTCCTCAGGGCTTGCACTGCAAACGTTGGGCGTCCGGATCCCTCGGCATTTCACCGTGTTGGTCGATGCGGTGCTGATCGCCGCCGCAGGCGGGTATGTGGCCTTCGCCGCGCCAGGCTTCTTTGCGCCATTTCAGGCGTTCCTCACCACGACCGGGGTGGTGATGGCCGCCTGGACGGGCGTGTACGTGGTCGACATATGGCAACGGCGTCGTCCGGGGTATGACCGTGTGGCTCTCTACAGCCTGACCGGTGGCTATGGCCGGGTGAACATCGCCGGGGTCGGCTGCCTGGTTGTTGCGACGATTGTCGGCCTCGGCCTGGTCACCTCCCCTGATCCGCATATCGGCCCGCTGCTGGGCTACCTGTTCACGCCGGCGGCCCGCGCAGGAAGCCTGGGGAGCAGCAATCTCGGCGTGTTCGTCGCCCTAGTCCTCGCGACCGTGGGGTACGCGGCCTTACACCGGGTGCGCCCGCTCTCGCAGATGCCGAACGCGCCCGAGCAGTCGGGGATCGTTTCCCAGGACGATGACGGCTGCGCCCGATTGCTTGGACTACGGGGCAAGGGGGTTGTTTCGGGTGACGATCAGGGGGTCGGTGGGGGTGAAGGGGAGGTCAAGGAGTTCGTCGAGGGTGGTGCCGAATGTCGCGGCGAGGACTTTGCGGGAGTAGGCGCTCATCGAGGCGCGGTAGCCGATGTCGGCGGGTGTCGGTTGGTCGAAGAAGATCAGCAGGTGAATTCGGGGTGAGTCGACGACCTCGATATGGTGGGGGTAGGCGCGGGGGATGAAGTACACCTCACCTTCCTTCACGGTGTAGGTGTCCAAGGTCCCGTCCGGATCCATGACCGTCATACGTGCGGAACCGTGGTGGACGTAGCCCATTTCGGCGGTGACCGGATGCCAATGTGGTTCGCGCATGCCGTCTTCCCGGACCCGCAGCGAGTACATCGAGATGTCGTGCAGTGCCGGCCAGAACTGCTCGCGGGCGGTGCGCGCGGAGCCGACCGGTGAGTCCACCGTCGCCGGTATCGCTTCGATGGCGAAGTGATGTGGATCGCCGAAATGGGCGGCGGCCGGGATGTCGGGTTCGCCGTCGCGTTGCGCGATGAGCCTGGCGGTGGTGCTGCGCCGGACCTCGGCGAAGTCCGCGGCAGACAGGTCGTAGGTGTTGCCGAGCACGGAGTCGGTCATCGCGCCGAGAGCAGCGCTGAATCCGAAGTCCTCAGGTCGCTCATGGCGGAACGCCAGGATGAATTCCGCGTCGGTGCCGCCGACGTTCTCGACGTGGTGCAGGGCGCCGGAATCGATGTGGAACATTTCCCCGGCACTCACCAGGAATGAGGCGAAGTTACTGCCGTTGTCCAGTATCGATACCAGCGCCTGCCCGGCGGTGCAGTAGGTGAGTTCGGTGGCATTCGCGTGCCAGTGCGGTTCGCGAACCGCGCCGGGCGCCAGCCTGAGGCGTTTGATCGAGAGCCCGCTGAGGATCGGAAAACTGTCGGCGGTGAGTCTGGTCAGCGAACCGAGTTCGCTGCGGTAGACCTCTTCGCCCTTCCGCAGCGAGGCGACATGGATCGACGGATTGCACACGGTCCCTCCTTGCTCGCAGGTTCGAGATCGTTCTGTTCGATTCTGCGCGCCCGGGTGCATCGTATTTCGCGGCCTGCACGACCGCGGCCGCACTGTTCGGTGCAGGAGTGGCGCGCCGACCGCTACGGTCACCATGCTGTCCGGCGGTCCACCGGCCCGTCCCGGCTGCTCAACGAGCCGTTCTTCAGCGAACCGTGTGGGGCGTGCGAGATCAGGCTTGGTCCGAGCGATTCCGGAGCTGGTCGATGCCCCAGTGCATCAGCGAGCCGGCCCCAACGAGGTAGAGGACGCCCGCGGCGACCACCATAATGCCGTAATCCGATGTCAAGCGGGGGATTTCGACTACTACGGCCAGCGCGGTGACCACCATCACCACGCCGAGGACCAGCGCGACCGGTGCGAGTGGCACGAGGTCCGGGTCGCGCTGTCCAGGGTGTAGATCGTGGCTCATAACAATGGCCTCCTGTGGGAAGTTCTACTGTTCGCGGCAGATGACCACTGGCCGCGGCGAGTGGTGCAGCAGGTTCTGACTGGTCGAGCCGACCAGGAGCCCGGTGAGGCGGTTGTGCCCGCGGCTGCCGATCAGCACCATTTGCGCGTCCTCGGCGTGCTCGAGCAGGGACTGCGCGGGCAAGCTCTTCTGAACCACCTTGGTGACCGCGACGTCCGGATACTTCTCGCTCCATCCGGCAAGGCGCTCGGACAGCAGTGCCTTCTCCCGCTGGGCGAGGGTGGTCCAGGCGTCGGGTACCGGAGTCCATTGCAGCAGGTCCGGGTCGTTCCAGGCGTGCAATGCCAGCACCCCGACGTCGAGCACCGACGCCAACTCGAATGCCTCGCCGATCGCGGCGGCGCTGCCCGGGCTGCCGTCGACACCGACCAGAACAGGCCGCCGATCCGGCAGCGGATGGTCGGTCTTTCCGCGCCATACGGCCACCGGACAGGTCGCCTTGTTCGCGACCACGAGCGCCGTGGACCCGAGCAGCAGCGTGCTGAACCGGTCGGTGGGCTTCGCGGCCAGCACGACTATGCGCGCTGCCGCGCTGCGTTCGATCAGTTTGCGTGCGGGAATGCCAGCTTCGACGATCCGCTGAATCTCCGCCTGTGGTTGGTCGCCGCGCACGGCCGCGAATGCCTCTTCGACCTTGCGCTGCGCCGCGGCGCGGAGTTCGGGAAGCAGATCGGTCTCCGCCAACGCCACCGCAGTCAGCGGATGGTCGAGCGCGGGAGCGACGCCTAACAGCACCAGCGGGACACACTGGCGGGCCGCCAAGTCGCCCGCCCAGCGAGCTGCGGCCAGTGCCGTAGCGGTGCCGTCGACTCCGACGACGATCGACCGGTGGTCAGCTGGCGTGCTCATCTGGTCTCCGGTTGCTCGCGTCGACTGGGTGCCTTTCACACTTGCAGCCGGAAACTGCCGACAACGGGGTCGCCGGACACCGATGACGGGGACCAAAGTCCCAATTCGGACTTAACTCGCGAATCGGGCGATGGCTCGCAGGGTTGCGGTGCGCATGGCCGGGCTGCCGGTATGTCCCGAATTTTCGATGACCTGGAGTTCCGCGTCGGGCCACGCTTCGGCCAGCTGCCAGGCGGTGTACAGCGGGCCGCTCAGATCGAGTCTGCCGTGGATCAAAACGCCGGGGATGCCCGCCAGTCGATATGCCTCGCGCAGCAGTTGACCGTCCTCGAGCCAGGCGGCGTTGGCGAAGTAATGCGTGCAGATCCGCACGAAGGCCAGCCGTGCCGCGTCCGTTTTGGCGCTGTATTGGCCTGGGCTGCCGAGGTTTTCGTGCGCGATCACGGCGTCCTCCCAGTCGCACCACCGCCGCGCCGCCAAGTCGCGAGTCGCCGGGTCGGGGTTTTCGATCAGACGGCGATAGGCTTCGACGAGATCGCGGCCGCGGTCGGAGGCGGGCACGCCGTTGCGGAAGGTCTCCCACTCCTCGGGTAGCAGTCGCGCGACCCCGCGATAGAGCCAGTCGATCTCTTCTGGTCTGGTCATCGTGACGCCGACGAGCACAATGCCGCTGACCTGCTCCGGGTGACGCTCGGCGTAGGCGAGGATCAGCGTCGAACCCCAGGAGCCGCCATGGAGCAGCCACCGGTCGATCCCGAGGTGTTCGCGCAGCCGTTCCATGTCGGCGATCAGATGGTCGGTGGTGTTGTGCGCCATGTCGACCGCTGGGTCGGAGGCGTGCGGCAGGCTTTCCCCGCAGCCGCGCTGGTCGAACAAGACGATCCGGTAGACCTCCGGGTCGAACGACTTGCGTGCGCCCCGTCGTCCTCCACCGCCGGGACCGCCGTGCACGACCAGCGCTGGTCTGCCGTTCGGGTTGCCGCTCGTCTCCCAGTAGATCCGGTGTCCGTCACCGACGTCGAGCAGTTCGTGGTCGTATGGCTCGATGTCCGGGAATGTCTCGGCGGCTTCGGTTTTCGGCTCAGGCGTCGGCACGTACGACAACGGTACCCGCAACGGGCGGTCAGGCCGCCTGCGTTGCGGTGTCCGGTACCGGCGCTCCGACCCGTTCCCTGCTGCGCAGTGAGGCCCACAGTGCGGCAGTCGCGGCAGTACAGGCCGCTGCTCCGCCGACGTGCACGACGATCAGGGCCGCGGGAACATCGGTGAAGTACTGCACCACGCCGACCAGCGCCTGCGAGCAGACCAGCGCGAGCAGCGTGAACAGGCGGGTGCGGACCGCGGGTGTGATGCCGACGGCGAACAGACCGAATGCCAGGCCGATCAGCAGCGCGAGATACCCGACCAGCAACTGCGAGTGCAGGTGCACCAGCGTGACGATCTCGATCTGCAGACGCTCGACGGGGCGCTCGATGCTCTTGTCGCCCGCGTGCGGCCCCGCCGCGGTCACCATGGTGCCCGCGATGAGCACAGCGCTCAGCGCCACACCGCTGAGCCCGGTGAGCCAGCGCAGCGGCGCGGGCGCCCGTACGGTGTCGATGCCGTCGTCGGGTTCGCCGATCTTCGCGTACAGCACCACCGCGAGCCACACCATCACCATGGATGCGAGCAGGTGCAACGAGACCGTCCACCACAGCAGGCCCGTGCGCACCGTGATGCCGCCGATGATCGCCTGCACCACCGTGCCGCCGGGCATCAGCCACGCGTACACGAGCACTTCGCGGCGGCGGCGTGCACGGGTCACCGCGAGCACCACCAGCGCGGCACACAGCGTGACGGCGAAGGTGAGTAGCCGGTTGGAGAATTCGACGGCCTGGTGGATGGCCGGAACCTCCGAGACCGCGACCGGGGTGAAGCTGCCGGGGAAGCACTGCGGCCACGTCGGGCAGCCGAGGCCGGACGCGGTGACCCGGACGACGGCGCCGGTGACCGAGATGCCCGCCTGGGAGAGGATGACCGCGACCGCGATCAGGCGCTGCACCGGCGGCGAGGGCAGCGGCAGCTTGTCGACGAGTCGCAAAAACGCGCGATACAGCACGTCCAGAATGGTAGCCGGGGCCGATCGGGTGCCGGCACCCGGTCTACTACATTCCGTCGTTGGGATGAGTCAGTGGAAGCGGAACAAGCGGGTCGCGAGAACGCCGGACGCGCCGCCCCAGACCGCGAGCACGGCCAGCCCGAACCAGTCGACGCTGCTGCGCATCGCATCCTCCAGGGTGACCGCCAGCGCGCCCGAGGGGATCAGCCGAGCCAGCACGTTCACCGCGGTCGGCAGGTCGTCGGAGGCGAACACGATGCTGGCGATGCCGAGCATGACAAACCAGAGGATGTTCGCCAGGGCGAGCACGACCTCCGCCTTCAGCGTTCCGCCGAGCAACAGCCCCATCGTCGCGAAGGTGGCGGTGCCGAGCGCGATCACGCCGGCACCGAGCAGCAGACCAACCGGCTCTGGACGCCAGCCGAGCGCGAAGCCGATCACGCCGAGCAGGATCGCCTGCAGCACGACGACGATGAGCACCGCCGCACTCTTGCCTCCGATGACGCCCCAACGCGGCAGCGCCGTCGCACCGAGCCGTTTGAGCGCGCCGTAGCGACGGTCGAAGCCGACCGCGATGGCTTGGCCGGTGAACGCGGTCGACATGACGGCAACCATCATCACCGCGGGCACGATCTTGTCCACCCGATCCGTGCCGAGATCGCCGAACGGCAGCAAGCTCAGGCCGACCAGCAGGGTGATCGGAATGAACATGGTCAACAGCAGCTGTTCTCCATTGCGCAGCAACAGGATCAGCTCCAGCCGGGTCTGCGCGATCATCATCGCGGCGCGTGAGCTGGGACGCGGGGTGGGGGTGAAGGTGCCCGGCGCGAAGCGATTGGCGGTCAGGTCGTGCTGGCTCATCCGCGCAGGTCCCGTCCGGTCAGTTCCAGAAAGACGTCTTCGAGGCGGCGCTGATCGATCCGGATGTCGGTGGCCAGCACGTCCATCCGTGCGCACCAGGCGGTAACCGTCGCCAGCACCTGCGGGTTGATCTCGCCCTCCACCAGATACGTGCCGGGGGAGGTCTCCCTGGGCGCGAATCCTTCCGGTAGAGCCGATGTCAGCAATTCGAGGTTCAGTTTCGGCGGAGCGCAGAATCGCAGCTGCCCAGCCGCACCGTGCGCGGTGACCTCGGCGGGGGTGCCGGAGGCGACGATGCGGCCGTGATCGATGATCACCAGCTGGTCGGCGAGCTGCTCGGCCTCGTCCATCATGTGCGTGGTGAGCACGACGGTCACCCCGTCCCTGCGCAGGGCATCGATCAGCTCCCAGACCATCAGCCGGGCCTGCGCGTCCAGGCCCGCGGTGGGTTCGTCCAGGAACACGATCTCCGGCTTGCCCACCAGCGCGCAGGCCAGTGCGAGCCGCTGCTGCTGGCCGCCGGAGAGGCGACGGTAGGGCGTGCGGCGGTTGTCCTGCAGCCCGAGCGTGCGCAGCAGCCACTCCGGGTCGAGCGGATCGGCGGAATATGCGGCGACCAAGTCGAGCATTTCGCCCGCCCGCGCACCCGGGTACGCGCCGCCGCCCTGGAGCATCACGCCGATGCGTGGGCGCAGCCGTTCGGAATCGGCGACCGGGTCCAGGCCGAGCACGCGCACAGAACCTGCGTCCGGCGAGGCGAACCCCTCACACATCTCCACCGTGGTGGTCTTGCCCGCGCCGTTCGGGCCGAGCAGTGCGAGCACCTGCGCCCGTTCGACCGCGAAGGACAGGCTGTCCACCGCCGTGGTCTCGCCGTAACGCTTGACGACCGCGTCGACGCTGACGGCGGGTCCGGTGGCTGCGGTCACGACTCCGCCTTGCTGGCGCTCGGCTGCGTCGTGCCCGTTGGTGCTGTGTTGATGGCTCCCTCGCTGCGCTCGGTCACGACTCCGCCTCGCTGGCGCTCGGCTGTGTCGTCCCCAACGGTGGGGTTGATGGCTCCCTCGCTGCGCTCGGTCACGATGTCACACCGTAAGAGGCGGGCAGTTGTGACGGAGCCGACACCCCGGTCTGCCCCCGCCAGGGCAGCGCGTTGCGGGTGATGACGACGAAAAGTACCCCGACGATCACGGTGGCGATTGCGCCGCCGACGATCTGGAACACCTCGAGGTCGGCGCCGCGCGGCATCAGGATGACGCTCACGACCGCCGAAAATGCCACGGCCGGGAGGCGGAACACCGGCCGGGTCGCCCACGCGGCCAGCGGCACGATCGCCCACAGCAGGTACCAGGGCTGCACCACCGGAAACAGCAGCACGATGGCGCCGAGTGCCACGCCGAGCGCGCCGACCGGTTGTAGCCGACCGGTGCCGGTGGCGACCAGCATGCGAACAGTGAAGAAGCCTGCGACCAGGGCCGCGATCGGCCTGGTGATACTCAGCAGCGCGGTGGTGTGGTCGCCGAGTCCGAGCAGCACGCCGCCGAACCCGGTGATGATGCCGAGCGCCGTCGGCAGCGACATCCAGCTGCGCACCGCGTTCGCGGTGTTCAGAGTGTAGATCCACCCGAACCCGAGCCCGCTCACCGAACTGATGAGAAGCGTTGTGCCGACGGCGATCGCGCCGAGCATGGCCGCCGCGATCGCGACCGTGCGCAGCGACGCGCCCCACCTTCTGGCCAGAGCCATGCCGACGAAGCCGAGCACGATGATCGAGGTGAACTTGATCGAGGACGAGAGCGTGATGATGACCGCCCCGGTGATCAGCCACGCGTAGGCGCTTCCATCGAATGGGTGGGTGTCCTCGATGGCGCGCAGACAGAACTCCAACCCGGCCAGCATCAGGCCGAGCATCAGCGCGTCGTTGTGCACGCCGCCGACCAGGTGGAACAGCACCAGCGGGTTGGCGGCGCCGAGCCACAGGGCGCTCACCGGCGCGACGCCGCAGCGCACCGACAGTCGGGGCAGTGCCCAGACGATCAACGCGACGCCGCCCAGCGCCAGGATCCGGTGCACCCAAACGCCCGCGATGATGTTGTCGCCGGTGATGTCGGCAATGCCGCGGCCGATCCAGAGGAACAACGGGCCATAGGGGGCCGGGGTGTCGCGCCAGATGGTCGGGACGTTGTTGGTGAGGACATTGTCGATCCCGAGTCCCGCGACCGGGCCTTCCTGATAGGGATCGATGCCGCGCGCGGCGATCTCGCTCTGCGCAAGATAGGAATACACGTCGTTGCTGAACAGCGGCGGGGCCACGCTGAGCGGGATGAGCCACAGCAGCAGCGTGCGATCCAGCTGCGAGCGGGTCAGCCGGTGGATGGGTGAGCCGCCGATGCCACCGACCGCGAACCGGCCGAGCAACAGCCAGGCCAGTACGACGACGACAGTGCCGGTCATGCACATGGCTAGCGAGCCGGTGTGTGCGCGGGCGAAGATACCGAGCACGCGGACGCCGGAGGTCGGATTCTGGTGCACCGGCTGCGCGCCGATACCGAGTGCGCTGATCGCCATCAGCACCGTGCCGGTCGCGCCCATCCGGCGGATCCGGTCGAGCTGGACCAGCTCCTTGCGGTCGAGGCCGGGCACCTCCGACTCGTCGCGATGCAGGACCGCGATCGTGTGATCGGCCGCAGGCGCGTCGAGTCCGAGTGCCCGGCGCGCGAACGCCAGTGTGCTGCGCCGTGCGCCCTCCAGTACCGCCACGAGACGAAGCCTAGTGCTCCCTCCCATTGCCCTGGCTCGTGAACCTGCCTCTCTCCGGGAGTTCATGAAGCCAGGGCACGATAGCCCGAGGTGTCCGCCAACAGTTCGCAAGGAGTTCGAAGCCCGCGGTGAACCTCGGTGAACGTCGCCCTCGGCTACGCGAGGTTCCTGCGGCACGGCCTTCCGCATCGTGCGGGCAGCGCCCGTTGACCAGCCGACCCGAGCATGTTCACCGATCTGTGCTGAACCGCTTGTAGTTTTCGGCGGGGGATACCTCGGCTAACGCTGTGTGATACGTCACTCCGATCCTGCTCGGGTTCACCTCGAACGCACGGTGTTCGCACTTCGGCCGGTCCGGCGGCGTCTGGTGCCGCTCGACCGCAGGTCGAGCGGCAAATAACTCAGGTCACCCTTATTAGATTTCGGGAAGGAATTCCGCCACACTGATGTTGTGAAAACCGTGGGTTTGCGGAACAGCGAAGGGGTCGGCACCAAGGCTGGTGCCGGGTCGTCTGCTGCTCATGTGACGGTCGGTGCCGAGGGACACACTCGCGCGGCCATCGTCCAGCTGCTGCTGGAGGAGGGGCCGATCACCGCGACCGCCATCGGGAGCAAGCTGGGCCTGGCTGCGGCGGGCGTGCGCAGGCACCTGGATGCACTGATCGATTCCGGTCAGGCGCGGGCGAGCCGATCGGCGCCGTGGCAGCAGAAGGGCCGCGGCCGCCCGGCCAAGCAGTACCAGCTCACCGCCGCGGGGCGCGGCCAGCTCGGCCACGCTTACGACGACCTGGCCGGTGCCGCCATCCGGCAGCTCGGGGAGATCGGCGGCGAAAAAGCCATCACCGAGTTCGCGCGCAAACGGGCACGCACTATCGTGGCCGGAATCGAGCCGGTCGGACAGCACAGCCCCGGGGAGCAGAACGCCGCCGACACCGAGGCCAAGGCCGAGGAGATCGCCGAGGCATTCACCGAAGCCGGGTTCGCCGCCACCACCCGCAAGGTGGGCGCGGGCGTGCAGATCTGCCAGCACCACTGCCCGGTCTCGCACGTCGCCGAGGAATTCCCGCAGCTGTGCGCGGCCGAACTCGAGGCGTTCCGCGAACTGCTCGGCACCCACGTGCAGCGGTTGGCAACGATCGCCAACGGCGACTGCGCGTGCACCACGCACGTGCCGCTGCTGGTGTTGCCGATTGCCGAGAAGACGTCAGCACAAACCGCTGCACAGCCCGCAGCGGTACGAACGAACGACTCCGGAAGGAGCGCCGAATGACGACGACCACCGACCAGGTGCAACCGCTCACCCAGGAAGAGGCGATCGCTTCGCTGGGCAACTACGGTTACGGCTGGGCCGATTCGGATGTGGCCGGTGCCAGTGCGCAACGAGGTCTGTCCGAGGCGGTTGTCCGCGATATCTCGGCGAAGAAGAACGAGCCGGTATGGATGCTCGAGCAGCGGCTCAAGGCGTTGCGTATCTTCGATCGCAAGCCCATGCCGAACTGGGGGTCCAATCTCGACGGCATCGACTTCGACAACATCAAGTATTTCGTGCGCTCGACCGAGAAACAGGCCGCGTCCTGGGACGAGCTGCCCGAGGACATCAAGAACACCTACGACAGGCTGGGCATCCCGGAGGCAGAGAAGCAGCGTCTGGTCGCCGGTGTCGCCGCGCAGTACGAGTCCGAGGTCGTCTACCACCAGATCCGCGAGGACCTGGAGGCCCAAGGCGTGATCTTCCTGGATACCGACACCGGCCTCAAGGAGCACCCGGAGATCTTCCAGCAGTACTTCGGCTCGGTGATTCCCGCGGGTGACAACAAGTTCTCCGCGCTGAACACCGCCGTGTGGTCGGGCGGCTCATTCATCTACGTGCCGCCTGGTGTACACGTCGACATCCCGCTGCAGGCCTACTTCCGGATCAACACCGAGAACATGGGCCAGTTCGAGCGGACCTTGATCATCGTCGACGAGGGTGCCTACGTGCACTACGTCGAGGGCTGCACCGCACCGATCTACAAGTCGGACTCGCTGCACTCCGCGGTGGTCGAGATCATTGTGAAGAAGGGCGGCCGCTGCCGCTACACCACCATCCAGAACTGGTCGAACAACGTCTACAACCTGGTCACCAAGCGGGCCAAGGCGGAGGCAGGCGCGACCATGGAGTGGATCGACGGCAACATCGGCTCCAAGGTCACCATGAAGTACCCGGCGGTCTGGATGACCGGAGAGTACGCCAAGGGTGAGGTGCTCTCGGTGGCGTTCGCCGGCGAGGGCCAGCACCAGGACACCGGCGCGAAGATGCTGCACCTGGCACCGCACACCTCGTCGACCATCGTGTCGAAGTCGGTGGCGCGCGGCGGTGGCCGTGCCTCCTACCGCGGCCTGGTCCAGGTGAACAAGGGTGCGCATGGCTCCAAATCGACCGTGAAGTGCGACGCGCTGTTGGTCGACACGATCAGCCGCTCGGACACCTACCCTTACGTCGACATTCGCGAGGACGACGTAACCATGGGCCACGAGGCGACCGTCTCGAAGGTCTCCGAGGATCAGCTGTTCTACCTGATGAGCCGCGGCCTCACCGAGGACGAGGCGATGGCGATGGTGGTGCGCGGCTTCGTCGAGCCGATCGCCAAGGAACTGCCGATGGAGTACGCATTGGAACTGAACCGGCTCATCGAGCTGCAGATGGAAGGGGCCGTTGGCTGATGGCGACTGGTGTGATTGGAGCGGTCGAGGGCGAGAACCCCACGGCCAAGCCGATTCAGAATCCGGGCGCAGGGGCCGCGACCAACAAGGGCGAGGTCTTCTCCTCGTACGACGTGAACGCCTTCGAGGTACCTTCCTCGCACGACGAGGCGTGGCGGTTCACCCCGCTGCGCCGTCTGCGCGGGCTGCACGACGGCACGGCTGTCCGGGACGGCCAGGCCACGGTCGAGGTCACCCCGGTCGTCGGTGTGAAGGTCGAGACCGTGAAGCGCACCGACTCTCGCCTCGGCGAAGCGGGTGTGCCGTCTGACCGGGTTGCCGCGCAGGCCTATTCGGGCTTCGAGTCGGCCACCATCGTGTCGGTCGGCGCGGAGACCGAGGTCGCCGAACCGGTCGTCATCACGGTCACCGGTCCCGGCGAGGGCAAGACCGCCTACGGCCACCTGCAGATCAGGCTGGAGAACTTCGCGGTCGCGACCGTGGTGATCGACCAGCGCGGCAGCGGAACCTACGCCGAGAACGTGGAATTCGTCCTCGGTGACAGTGCGAAGCTCACCGTCGTCGCGGTTCAGGACTGGGCCGACGATGCCGTGAACGCCACCGCGCACCATGGCAAGCTGGGCCGTGATGCCACGCTGCGGCACATCGCCGTCACCCTCGGTGGCGATCTGGTGCGCCTTACCGCCACCGTGCGCTACGACGGCCCCGGCGGTGACGCCGAGTTGCTCGGCCTCTACTTCGCCGACGCCGGCCAGCACTTCGAGCAACGCCTACTCGTCGACCACGCTGTCCCGTACTGCAAGTCGAATGTGTTGTACAAGGGTGCGCTGCAAGGCGATCCGCATTCCCCCAAGGGTGACGCCCGCACCGTGTGGGTGGGTGACGTGCTGATCCGCGCCGCTGCCGAAGGCACCGATACCTTCGAGGTGAACCGCAATCTGGTGCTCACCGACGGCGCCCGCGCCGACTCGGTGCCGAACCTGGAGATCGAGACCGGTGAAATCGCCGGTGCCGGACACGCGAGTGCCACTGGTCGTTTCGACGACGAGCAGCTGTTCTACCTGCGCGCCCGCGGCATTCCGGAGGACGCTGCCCGCCGCTTGGTGGTGCGCGGCTTCTTCCACGAACTCATCCAGAAGATCGCGGTGCCCGAGATCCGGGAGCGGCTGGAGTCGGCCATCGAAGCCGAACTCGCCGCGATCGGCGTCTGAAAACCGAACTACCCACCCCGCAAAGGAATTCGAATTCGATGACCACCCTGGAAATCAAGGACTTGCACGCCGAGGTCGCCAACCCGGACGAGTCCGGTGAGCCCATCAAGATCCTGAATGGTGTGAACCTCACGGTGAAATCCGGTGAGACGCATGCCATCATGGGCCCCAACGGTTCCGGCAAGTCGACCCTGTCGTACGCGATCGCCGGGCACCCGAAGTACACGGTGACCCGGGGTTCGATCACCCTCGACGGCGAGAATGTCCTGGAGATGTCCATCGACGAGCGCGCACGAGCCGGGCTTTTCCTGGCCATGCAATACCCCGTCGAGGTCCCCGGTGTCTCGATGTCGAACTTTCTGCGCACCGCCGCCACCGCCGTGCGCGGCGAGGCCCCGAAGCTGCGGCACTGGGTCAAGGAGGTGAAGGAGTCGATGAGCGAGTTGGAGATCGACGCCGCCTTCGCCGATCGCAGCGTGAACGAGGGCTTCTCCGGTGGTGAGAAGAAGCGCCACGAAATCCTGCAGCTGGGTCTGCTCAAGCCGAAGATCGCCATCCTGGACGAGACCGACTCCGGCTTGGACGTCGACGCGCTGCGCGTCGTCTCCGAGGGGGTGAACCGTTATAAAGAGCGGGAAAATGGAGGCGTCCTTCTGATCACGCACTACACCCGCATTCTGCGGTACATCCAGCCGCAGTTCGTGCACGTGTTCGTCGGTGGGCGCATCGTCGCCGAGGGCGGCGCCGAACTCGCCGAAGAACTCGACGCCAACGGCTACGTCCGTTTCACGCAAAACTCACCCACCTCGTCGGCTTCGCCGACTGCCGTCCCCCAGTCCGCTACCGCTGGAGCTTGACATGACCGCTACGGTCCGCACCCTCGACGTCGCCCGTATCCGGGCCGACTTCCCGATCCTGAGCCGTACGGTTCGGGACGGGAAACCGTTGGTGTACTTGGACTCCGGCGCGACTTCGCAGCGGCCGTTGGACGTGCTCGAGGCGGAACGGGCCTTCCTTGTCACCAGTAATTCGGCGGTGCACCGCGGTGCGCACCAGCTCGCCGAGGAGGCGACCGACGCCTACGAGGGCGCGCGGGCCGATATCGCGCGGTTCGTCGGTGTCGACGCGGGCGAGATCGTGTTCACCAAGAACGCCACCGAATCGCTGAACCTGGTGACCTACTCGTTCGGCGACAGCCGGTTCCCGTACCACGTCGGCCCGGGTGACGAGATCGTCATCACCGAGCTGGAGCATCACGCGAATCTCGTTCCCTGGCAGGAACTCGCGCGTCGCACCGGTGCGACGCTGAAATGGTTCGGGATCACCGACGACGGCCGGATCGACCTGGCTTCCCTCGAATTGTCGCCCGCTACCAAGGTTGTCGCCTTCACCCACCAGTCCAATGTCACGGGCGCGATCACCGATGTCGCCGAGTTGGTCCGTCGGGCGCAGTCCGTCGGCGCGCTGACAGTGCTGGACGCCTGCCAGTCGGTGCCGCACATGCCGGTCGACTTCCGCGAGCTCGGCATCGACTTAGCTGCGTTCTCCGGGCACAAGATGTTCGGACCTTCCGGTGTCGGCGTGCTGTACGGCCGCCGGGCGCTGCTGGAGGAGACTCCACCGTTCATCTCTGGTGGCTCGATGATCGAGACAGTCACCATGGAGCGCAGCACCTACGCGCCGCCGCCGCAGCGGTTCGAGGCCGGTGTGCCGATGACCTCACAGGTAGTCGGATTGGGCGCCGCCGTACGGTATCTGGAAGACATCGGCATGGAAGCGGTAGCCGCGCATGAGCACACGCTCGTCGGTGCGGCGCTCGAGGGTCTCGGCGCGATCGACGGCGTCCGCATCGTCGGTCCGACCGAGAACGTGGATCGCGGCGGTGCCGTGTCCTTCGTGGTCGACGGCATCCACGCGCACGATGTCGGGCAGATTCTAGACGACGAAGGCGTCGCGGTTCGCGTCGGTCACCATTGCGCGTGGCCGCTCATGCGCCGGCTGAGGATTCCGGCTACCGCGCGCGCGTCGTTCGCGGCCTACAACACCCTCGACGAAGTGGACGCGCTGGTCACCGCAGTGCGGAAGGCCCAGACGTTCTTCGGAGTTGCATAGAACATGCGCATGGAGCAGATGTACCAGGAAGTGATCCTGGACCACTACAAGCACCCGCACCACCGCGGGCTGCGGGAGCCTTACGGTGCCGAGGTGCACCACGTGAACCCCACCTGTGGTGACGAGGTGACCCTGCGCGTGCGGCTCGATGACAACGGAGACGTCGCCGACGTCTCCTATGACGGACAGGGCTGCTCGATCAGCCAGGCCGCCACCTCCATCCTCACCGAACAGGTGATCGGTCTTCCGGTGCAGCAGGCACTGAAGGTCGTCGACTCCTACAGCGAGATGATCTCCAGCCGTGGCACTGTCGAAGGCGATGAGGAGGTGATCGGCGACGGGATCGCCCTCGCGGGAGTTTCCAAGTATCCGGCTCGGGTGAAGTGCGCGTTGCTCGGGTGGATGGCGTTCAAGGACGCCGTGATCCGGATCGGCCCCGAGAACGCCGTGGATGGCATCAGGGAAGAAGCGAAGCGTCCGATGGGAAACGGGGAAGCGTCATGAGCGACACACCGGCCACCGACACGGTCGAGCAGGTCGACACGGTCGAGCAGGTCGACACGGCCGAGGAGGTCGAGCTGTCCGCCGAGGACATCAAGCAGCTCGAGGACCTCGAAGAGGCGATGCGCGACGTCGTCGACCCGGAACTCGGCATCAACGTCGTCGATCTGGGCCTGGTTTACGGTCTGCGCGTCGAGGAGGACAACACCGCCGTCCTCGACATGACCCTCACCTCCGCGGCTTGCCCGCTCACCGACGTCATCGAGGATCAGTCGCGCAACGCGCTGGTCCGCAGCGGATTGGTGGAGGACCTGAAGATCAATTGGGTCTGGATACCCCCGTGGGGCCCGGACAAGATCACCGAGGACGGTCGCGAACAGCTGCGCGCCCTCGGGTTCACGGTGTAATCGCCGAGCTGACCCTCGAATCGTCCGAAAGATGCTGGGGACCCGACGTCTCAGCCGTCGAGCAGTTATGTGCCACGGAAGCATCGGACAGCGGGAAGCGACCCGCGTCAAGCGGTGGTGTCGGACCGAATTGCCGCGATCGACAGACTCATCGAGCTGATCGAGTCGACGAACACGGCGGAGCGGGTGGTCGCGGTGCCAGTCGGGGTTCAGCACGTGCGTTTGGTGGACACCATGCTGACCATGGCATCATTGAGCGCCACCCACTATGTCGAGGTAGGTCCAGGGAAGTACTAGGTGGGCGGCGCCGGTGCACGCTCCGCGAGGCCGACTTCTTCCGCGCAGATGGCGGGGACCATAATCGCTGCCTCGACAGATACGCGACCCAGGGAGCGCCCATGACCGAGCAGCCGATCACCTTGCTGCTACCAGGGCAAGGCAGCCAGCACACCGGCATGGCGCTGGACACCTACCATCACCAGCCGGAATTCGCTGCGACGATCGATGAGTTCCTCGCGCTGATGTCCGAAGAAGGGGTCGAGCCCAAGCAGCGCTGGCTTTCCGATGACCCGGAGGCCGATCTCGATGATGGTCGGGTCGCGCAGCCCCTGATTTTCGCGATCGAGTACGCCTTTGCCACCATGCTGATCCAGGCCGGAGCGAATGTCGACGCGCTGCTCGGCCACAGTGTCGGTGAACTGGCCGCCGCTACAGTCGCGGGGGTTTTCGATGCGCATTCGGCCGCACGGATCATGGCTGCCCGATCGCGCGCGCTGGACCTCGTGCCGCCGGGCGGCATGTTCGCGGTCGCGGCAGATCCGGCCGTCGTCTCGGCGCAACTGCGCGCGGAATGGGTGCGGGCCGGGGTCACAGTCGCCGCGGTGAACGGACCCCGCCGCACCATCGTCGCGGGCCCGGACCCGGATGTGCATACGGCGGAATCGATGCTGTGCGAGCGCGGGTTCATCACGATGTCGGTGCCAGCCCGACAACCGTGGCACAGTCCGTGCATGGCCCACGCCGCCACCGTGTTCGAGCGGTCCATCGCGGCCGAGCGACTGCACGAGCCGAAAATACCGATCTGGTCGGGTAGGACCGGACAGCGACTGCGCGCCGACGAGGCGAAGGATCCGGGATTCTGGGCGGCACAGATCGCACATCCTGTGCTGTTCTGGGATGCGCTGTCGGATTTACTCGCCCACCGTAGCTCGATTCTGATCGAGACCGGCCCAGGTACGGGGTTGTCGGTCCAAGCCATGTCTCATCCCGAGGTCCGCGAAGGTCGAAGCAAAATCGTCCCGATAACCCAGGGGCCAGGTCAGCGGGAGCAGTCGTCGGCTCCAATCGGGTAGAACCGGAACGCGTCGCCCGGTTGATAGTCCGACAAAGGCTCGGTGGTGGTGTCGCCGATAATGAGCGGGGTTCGGCCGATCACCGGCCACCCTCCCGGTCGCCGGCCGTGCGGAGACGACCGCCTGATGACGGCCACCGCCACGGCTTCCGCTGGCACGTGGGTGCGGGAGAGTGCGCCGAGGCACGGGCTGCGGAAAAGCAGGGCCGCCTGTTGCCGTATCGGCTCATCTGTTCTTCGTGCCAAGCAGCGGTGGTGGTGCCGATCGGTAGACGGCCGGGGTCGACGAGAGGTTGATGGGGTTACGGCACAACGAGACGGCACCGCCGTCCTCGCGGGGGAGTTGGACGAGGGGGTCCAGGCCGAGTCCGGTCGCGAGATCGAAGGCTCCGGCGATGTCGTTGACGGTGCCTGCCGGGACACGTACCCGCGCCAGCGCAGCAGCCCAGCCGGCGGCCGTGCCCGAGACGAGGCGGCGTTCCAGCTCGGCACGCAGTCGGTCCCGGTGCTGGACGCGGGCGGAGTTGGTAGCGAACCTCGGGTCGTCCGCGAGGTGCGGTGCGCCGAGCACATCGCACAGCGCAGTGAACTGGCGGTCGTTGCCGACGGCGAGGACGAGGTCGCTGTCGGCGCAGGAAAGCAGCTCGTACGGGGCGATGCTGGGATGCCGGTTACCCATCCGGGTCGGCACCTCGCCAGCCGAGGTGTAGGCGCTGGCCTGGTTGACCAAGGCCGCGAGCAGACAGGACAGCAGGTCGACGTCGACCCGCTGGCCCTCGCCGGTGGCGTTCCGATGGTGGAGTGCGGTCAGGATGCCGGTGGCGGCGAACAGGCCGGCTAGGACGTCGACGACGGCGACCCCGACCTTCTGGGGCTCGCCGTCGGTGGCCCCGGTGACGCTCATCAGCCCACCGAGGGCCTGAATCAGCAGGTCATAGCCGGGGAGCCCGGCTCCGGGGCCACGGCCGAAGCCGGTGATCGAGCAGTAGACGAGCCCGGGGTTGGCCGGCCGGAGCTGGTCGTAGTCGAGTCCGAACTCCGCCATCAGGCCAGGGCGGAAGTTCTCGACGACGACATCGGCGCCGGTGGCGAGCTTCCGGGCCTCGTCGAGATCGTGCTTGTCGGTCAGGTCGAGGACGATGCTGTCCTTGTTGCGGTTGACCGCCTGAAAGTAGGTAGCCTGCCCGCGCTCATCGTAAGGCGGCCCCCAGGAACGGGTGTCATCGCCGGTGCCGGGGCGTTCGACCTTGGTCACCGTGGCACCGAAATCGGCGAGCTGCATCGTCGCGAATGGCCCGGCCAGGATCCGCGAGAAGTCGAGAACCCGCAGGTTACGAAGAGCTTCGGACATGAACTACCTCGAATCTTCGATTTTCGAAAATATAAGATTCATACGGTAGGCTGTGGATCAGCCCAACGTCAAGGAGGCCCTAATGCTCGCTGCAGCAGCCCTACAAGATTTTCTTTCCATCGACACGATGCTCTCCGACGAGGAACGAGACATCCGTGACACGGTCCGGGCGTTTGTTCGGAGCCGTGTGGTGCCGATGGTCGGGGACTGGTTCGAGGAGGGACGAGTGCCTCGCGAACTGATCAGCGAGTTGGGCAAACTCGGTGTGCTGGGGATGCACCTGGAGGGCTATGGCTGCGCCGGGACGAGCGCGACGGCCTACGGTCTGGCCTGTCTCGAGCTCGAGGCAGGCGACAGCGGGATCCGCAGCATGGTGTCGGTGCAGGGCTCGCTGGCGATGTTCGCGATCCACCGGTGGGGATCGGAACAGCAGAAGCAGGAGTGGCTGCCACGAATGGCCGCCGGCGAGGCGGTCGGCTGTTTCGGGCTGACCGAACCGGACTCCGGGTCGGATCCCGGATCGATGCGCACCTACGCTCGCCGCGATGGCGAAGACTGGATCCTGCGCGGCCAGAAGATGTGGATCACCAACGGCTCGCTCGCCGATGTCGCCGTGGTCTGGGCGCGCACGGACGAGGGAATCCGGGGATTTCTTGTGCCCAAGGGCACGAAGGGCTTCACCACCCTGGACATCCACAAGAAGCTGTCTCTGCGCGCGTCGGTCACCTCGGAGCTGATCCTCGATGAGGTACGGCTGCCCGCCTCGGCGATGTTGCCCGAGGCGACCTCGTTGCGCGGTCCGCTGTCATCACTGAACGAGGCCCGCTACGGCATCGTGTGGGGGGCGGCCGGTGCGGCGCGGGCCTGCCTGGAGGCCGCCGTGGACTACAGCACTACTCGGGTCCAGTTCGGGAAGCCGATCGCCTCCTTCCAGATCCAGCAGCAGAAGCTGGCGGCGATGGCCCTGGAGGTCAACCGGGCCACCTTGCTGGCGCTGCAGCTCGGCCGGCTCAAGGATGCCGGACGGCTGCAACCAGAGCAGGTCAGCATGGGCAAGCTGGGCAACGTCAACGCCGCACTGGAGGTCGCCCGCACTGCCCGGCAGATGCTCGGCGCGAACGGAATCACGTTGGAGTACCCGGTTATCCGGCACATGGCCAATCTCGAGTCTGTGGTTACCTACGAGGGCACCGCCGATGTGCACGCCTTGGTGATCGGGGGCGCCCTGACCGGGATCCAGGCTTTCCGGTAGCGGCGGCTACCGCTAGAGTCGCGGCGATGATATTGCGCCAGGACGGTCCGGGAACGACGGCCCAGCACGCACTCGACGGGCTGCGCCGGGCGATCGTGGCAGGGGAGTTCCGCCCGGGACAGCGAGTCCTGCAGGAGGAGATCGCCGAAAGTCTGGGTGTCAGCGTGGCTCCGGTGCGCGAAGCGTTGCGCGCGCTCGAGCAGGAGGGCCAAGTGGTATACCGGCCTCGGCGCGGCTACTTCATCACAGAGTTGCGCGCCGGGGACCTCGCGGAGATCTACGCGTTGCGGCAGCTGCTGGAAGAGCGGGCGGTGCGCTGGGCACTGCCCACTTTGGACGACGATGCCGTGGAGCGGATCGAGCTGGCCGCGCGCGAGTGTGCCGAGGCGGCTGGGCGCGGTGACGTCGCGGCCGAGCTGGCGGCGAACCGCCGGTTCCATTTCGGCATGCTGGAGTCGCCGGATCATCCGCACACGATGCGTCTGATCCGGCTGCTCTGGGACTCCACCGAGGCGTACCGGGCGATGTACTACAACTCGCCCGAGGAGCGGGCCACCACTGTGGATGCGCACGAAAAAATTCTCGATGCCGTCCGCCGCCGTGCCGTCGCCGAGGTGGTCGCCGAACTCGACGACCACCGGAACCGCGCGTTGCGGGTGCTGACGGCGATCCTGGAAGCCGGTGACTGAATCGCCCTGCTGCGATGGCCGTAGAACCCCGCGCTGTTGCTCGACTGTATCGAGGCTGCCGACTACCCGCAGACCGTCACCGTGTCATCGATTTTCCCAGGGTATCCGGAGAATCCTCGATGATCTCCACGTGCAGCGACCCCAGCCCGGAGATTTCGCCGACGAGGTGATCGCCGACCTCGGTCCACCCGCCGGTCGACAGCCCCACGCCGGCCGGAGTGCCGGTGAGCACGACATCTCCTGGTTCGAGCGTGACATGCTCGCTGATCCGGGCGACGAGTTCCGGTACCGGCCAAATCATGTCTTTGGTGTTGGCGTTCTGCCGGAGTTCGCCGTTGAGGTGGAACCGAAGCTGCAAGTTTCCCTCATCGACGAACCGCGCCGGCACGATACCTGGGCCCAGGGGGCAGCTGTCGTCGAACGCCTTGCCTCCGAACAGGTCGAACTTGGCCAGATGTTTCGGATGGCGCTGCCAGTCGCGCGCCGACAGATCGAGGCCGATGGTGTATCCGGCGACGTAGTCGCGAGCCTCCTCGACCGCGATGCGCCTGCCGCGCTTGCCGATCACGAACGCCAGCTCGAGTTCGTAGTCGAATGTGCTCGACTGAACCGGATAACGCACCGACCTGCCCTGGCCGACGAGGGTTGTGGTGGGCGGTTTGAGGAAGAAGACCGGGATGTTGTCTTCCTTGGTGAAGTCGGTGTGTCCGCCGTCCTGCGTCATATGGTCGTAGTAGTTCGCGCCGGTGCAGATGACCTTGCTGGGGTAGCGCAACGGTGTCAGCCAGTCCTCGAGTCGGCCCGGCGCGTTGACTTCGGCGCATGTCAGCGCACCATCGGTGAGGTCGCGGGCAGCACGCAGCAAAACCGGTTCGGTGTCTGTCCAGTGCGCGAACACCGTCATCAGCCCGGCCGAGGGATTCGGTGCGAGAACTTCCGGTGCGAGGTCGGCGATCCGGTAATGCCTGCCGTCCATGCTGAGTACTGGGGTCGGCGAGTCGTCGACACAGATCGTCGCGAGGGAAAATGTCATGGTGAGTTGTCTCTTCACTAGGTGCCGCTAGGGAGCGAGCTGGCCATTGCCCACCGGTCGAGCAGTTGGTCGACGGCCGGTGCGGGATCGGCGAGCAGCGCCCGGCCGACTTTCCGGACTTCGCGGCGTTGAGCCGTATCGAGATACTCCACCGGGGACATGCCATCGATGCGGGCCAGCGCGAGCGCCGGCAGCAGTGCCGTCACGCGCTTGCCGAACGCGGTCGGTGATTCCCAATCGATATGGCGTGCGTGCGCTTCGGTCAGCGTTTGCGCCGCAGCGCGCAGTTCGGCGGCGTGCCGCGGCAGCTTGACCGATTTGATGAGCAGGTGATTGAGGCAGAAGGCGACGTCGAAGGCCGGGTCGCCGAACCACGCGCACTCTGCGTCCAACAGCACTGGGCCATCGGGACCGAGCAGAATGTTCTTCGGACTGACATCGCCGTGCACGACGGCGAGATGCGTGCTTGTCGTCGTCTTGGCCAGTTCGGTGAACCGTTCCCGCAGATCTGAGTGCGTTTCTCCGGTGAACCGCAGGAACGGCTCGATGCGCAAGGCGTCGAAGTTGTCATCGGTGTCGAATCGAAGCGCGCTCCGCGAATCAGCGGCGCTAGCTGAGTGCAGTCGGCCGACGAGGTCTCCGACCGCTCGCGCGGCCGGAACGTCCACGTTCCCGCCGAGCAGCTCTGCCTTCCACACCGGGTAGCGTTCCGGCGGCAGGAATTCCATCGCGAACAAGCCCGCCTCGGCGTCATGGGCGATTACCCGCGGTACGTGACCCGGGCACACTCGGGCGGCGAACCGTAGCCAGTCGTACTCGACCTGGTTTCGCGAGACGGGTGCGAGCCACTCGTGCGCGACCTCGAGCTGTGCCAGAGCTCCTTTGACACATATTGTCCTGGTGGGCAGGTCCGCTTTCCACAAATCCGATGAGACCCCGCCGGTCACCGGAGTCAGCTCCGCGTACTCCCCGGCGCGCAATAATCCTTGCCTGCGCAGGAACTCGTGTACTCCCGTGCGAGAGTCTGATGAGGTCATGGGGTCAACTCGGCGGCGGAAAACGAACCGGGCAGCGGGAGCGGGCTGAATCCCAAGCCGCTATCCTCCGCGATACGAATCAGCTGGTTGTACTTGGCCAGTCGTTCCGACGAACGTACCGACCCGACCTTGATCTGCCCCGCGGCGGTGCCGACCGCGAGATCAGCGAGGAAGTCGTCCTCGGTCTCACCTGAGCGCGCCGACACCACCGAAACGTAGTCGGCGGCTTCGGCCGCGGAAACAACCTCGAGCGCGCCGGTGAGTGTCCCATTCTGGTTGACTTTCACGAGGACACCCGTAGCGCACCCCTTTGCGATGCCCTGAGACAGGCGATACGGGTTGGTCGTGAACAAGTCGTCTCCGATGAGCCGCACCCGATCTCCGAGCCGCGCCGTCAGCGTGTGCCATCCGTCCCAGTCTTCCTCGTCCAGCGCGTCTTCGATGGACACGATCGGGAAGTCGTCGACCCAGGACGAAATGATATCGATCATTTCCGCCGCACTGACCCGGCGCCCTTCCCTGCGCAAGTGGTAGTCCCCGGTCGTGCCGTCGTACAGGGACGTGGCCGCGACATCGATCGCGATCGCGACATCCACACCCGGCACGAGTTCGGCGCGTTCGATCGAGGCCATGAGCAATTCGAGCGCAGCCCGTCCGGTGCGGCAGCCGGGGCTCACGCCGCCTTCGTCGGCGAGCAGCGTCGGCAGGCCGCGTTCGGCACACACTACTGTCGCAGCGTCGCGGACCTGCGCGACGAGCCGGATCGCCTCCAGCATCGAGGTCGCCGCGATCGGCACGGCAAGAAAGTCCTGGACGTCCATCCCGCGTCCGGCATGCAAACCGCCGGACAGGATGTTCACCATCGGCATGGGCAGTACTGGCTCGGCCACACCGGCGAGTTCGGCGATCCGCCGGTAGAGCGGCTGCCTGGATACGTTCGCGGATGCTCGGCAGATCGCCAGTGAGGTGCCTAGTACGGCGTTCGCGCCGAGCCGGGAGAGCCCGGGCGTGCCGTCTAGTTCGCGCAGCAAAGAGTCGCAACCCCGCTGATCCATCACGTCGTGCCCACGCAGTGCGCCAGCGATCTCCCCGTTGACATGCGCTACCGCGGACAGCACGCCCAAGCCGTTGAAGAACGCTCCGTCACCATCGCGAAGCTCATGCGCTTCATGCGTGCCGGTGGACGCACCGGACGGCACCGAGGCGCGGGCGACAACGCCGTCTTTCAGGACCAGCTCGACCTCGACCGTGGGTCGTCCACGGGAGTCGAGCACCTGTCGGCCGCGCACGCTGCTGATCACGCTCATAACGGCACTCCATCCGGGATTGTCGAAGGTTGGTTACAGGGATAACGCGGTGTTTCGCCGCACAACACCCGGACGACTTCCTCCGCTGCGCTGCGGCGGAGTTCGACGACCGAGGCGTCCGAGGAGAACGCGATGTGCGGGGTGATCACCACGCCAGGGTGCTCCAGAAGTTCAGCGGGCACCGAAGGTTCCTCTTCGAGCACGTCGAGGCCGGCGCCGCCGAGGTGGCCGGCCTGCAGCGATGCGACCAGGGCTTCGGTGTCGACCAAGCCGCCGCGGCTGACGTTGACCAGCAGCGCCCCGGGCCGCATGAGTGCCAATTCGCGGGCACCGATGAGGTGGCGCGTCGCGCCCGTCAGCGGCGCGTGCAGCACCACGACGTCGCTGCCGGCAAGCAGTTCGTCGAACTCGACGACCGGCACACTGCCGGTATTCGTAGCAGAAGGATCGCTGACCAGGACACGGGCGCCCAGCGCGCGAAGCTTCGCCGCGCTCGCTCTGCCGATCCGCCCGAACCCGACCACACCGCAGGTCAGAGTGGACAGCCGCCGCAGCCGGGCACCGGTCGGGTCCCAGCGCCCGGCCCGCACC
The DNA here is from genome assembly GCF_045207455.1 of Nocardia sp. NBC_00881. Lineage (NCBI taxonomy): Bacteria > Bacillati > Actinomycetota > Actinomycetes > Mycobacteriales > Nocardiaceae > Nocardia > Nocardia sp. NBC_00881. The sequence continues at coordinate 2,725,719 of NZ_CP108798.1, read as the reverse complement.
TCACGGTCGGCGCCGACCAGTCCTCGCGTCCAGGCCAGCACCAGCCCGACCGCGTGATCGGACACCTCTTCGACGCAATAGTCGGGAACGTTGGTCACCAGCACGCCGTGGTCGGTCGCGGCGGCTACCGCGATGTTGTCGAGACCGACGCCCATGCGGGCGACGACCCGAAGCGCCGTGGCGTCGGCGACGGCGGCAGCCGACACCGGTGCCCAGCAGGTGAGTATCGCCGCTGGCTGATGCTGTGCCACCAGCGCTTCGATCGCGGCGGCGGGCGCCGGTTCCGGCGGTCCGCTGACCAGCCGGAAACCGGCGGATTCGATGACCGCGCGCTCCACGCTGTCGTCGGGCCACGCTCGATCGGTCAGCAACACCGTGTTGCTCCGGTCCTCGGTCATCGCATGTGTTCTTTCTCGGTTGCTTGTCGTGGGGCGACACGCGCCTCTGGGAGTTCCTCCGCGACGCAGACCAGGCGTTGCTCGCCGAGCCCTGACACCTGCGCGGTCACTACATCGCCGGCGGCGAGGAACCGTCCATGGTGGACGCCGAACCCAGCCGGCGAACCGGTGCACAGGACGTCGCCCGGCCGTAGGCTCGTGTGCCGGGCGAGGTACGCGATTTGGTGCTCGATACCGAACAGCATGTCCTCAGCGGTGTCGTTCTGCATCACGATGCCGTTGACGGACAACTGGAGGCGCAGCCGCGGTGGGTCGGGAACCTGCCATGCGGGCACGAACCACGGCCCGAGCGGCAGCGAACCCGGCATGCCCTTGCTCTGGATCCAGTCGCTGCCGAGGCTCGGTAGATCTTCGCGCACCACCCGGGAACGGACGGTCAGATCGTTCGCAACGCAGTATCCGGCGATGACGCTCGCCGCGGTCCCCGGGGAGATCCGGCGGGCAGGCGCGCCGAAAACGACCGCGATCTCGACTTCCCAGTCGAGGGTCTCGACGCCGGGCGCGATCGACAGGTTGCCGATGGGACTGCCGACTCGCTCGGAACTGGTCAGGCAGACGTAGGGCTCGCCGGTCCGGCCCCGGCGGTGCAGTGCTTCCAGTGCGGACGCCCGCCGTGCGGGAGCGCCCGGCCCGTCGGCGCCGTCACCGGCGTCCGCGGCGGCTTCCACGACCTGGCGGACATAGTTGCCGATTGCGCAGAACATTTGCCGGGGCCGCATCGGTGGTCGCACGAGCAACGAGCCGATATCGTCGCCACGGGCGAGGATGAGGTCCCTGGTCTGCGAGCGAGTAGTCAGGTCGCGCAGGCCGGATTCGTGATCCGGCCAGTGCTCGAGAAGTTCGGTGAGTGATCCGGTTCGCCCGAATGGCCACTCGTCGGCCCACTCGCGCAGCGGCAATGCACGTCCGTTCGCGACCAGCCACGGCATCGACTCGCTGTCGCCTCGGCTTGCCTGTGCCAGCACGATGCCCGCCGGGGCCGCATCGCCATCCGAGTCGAATCCGCCGCGGCTTGCCATCTCCGCGGTGTCCGCCTTCCAATGCGCTGCCATGTGCTAACGATAGCACTCTCGACCTCTGAAACTCTAGCTGTAACTCTCTGATTTTTAAGAATGTGCACGAAATCGGCAGCAAAATCGACAGGGGTGCACTAGCCTGTAGTGCTATCGATGGCATGATCAAGGAGTGAAGCAGTGAAAGTGCGGCGGGTAGTGGCTGGGAATGATGCGCGAGGGCAGTCAGTTCTTTTGTCCGACGGCGTCGTCCCGAACAGCCACGACTTCGAGTCCATGCCCGGTCAGGCGCAAGCCCGCGTCTGGTTCACCGCCGGGTCTCCGGCGACGACACCTCCCGGGAGCGAGCCGACAAGCAACACAGGTCCGGTCGTTCCCGGCCCTGGGGGAGCGAGCTTCGTGATCGTGCAGTATGCGCCCGATTCGGTGGTCGCCGACCCGCGCTTCGACGCCGCGCGTGCCGGCGCCGAGTTCGCCACCTACGCACCGGACATCGCCGAGGCCTCGGATCCCGCCGTGCCGGGCATGCACCGCACGCCGAGCCTCGACTACGGTGTGGTGCTCGACGGTGAGATCTGGCTCGAACTGGACGACGGCACGCGGACCCGGCTCACCCGCGGCGACACGATCGTCCAGATTGCCGGTAGGCACGCGTGGCGGAACAAGACGGACCGGCCGGCGACAGTCGCTTTCGTCCTCACCGGGATCGGCGACTGACCCACGGCGAAGAGCGCTCTCTACCAACGGAGAGAGCGCTTTCCGGAAGCCCGGAAGTGGCCTCCCGGCCCTGTGATCAGGCAACGAGAAGTTTCCGAACCGACCACTATGCGACCGGCGGGCGCAGGCGAGCGAGCGCGACGGTGGTGCGGGAGAGTTCGTCGAGGAGCGCCGTGCACGCCGCGGCGGCCGGCTTCCCCGGGTCGAACACGCCGTCCACGAGGTACTGCGCGAAGTTCGACAGTGCGACCTGATCGGTCAGCGGCAGCATCCGAAGGGCGGTCAGGACGGGTTTGAGCAACTGGACGGCTCGCATCCCGCCGGAGAGTCCCCCGTAGCTGACGAATCCGGCCGGCTTGAACGCCCACTCGTCATGCAGGTAGTCGAGCGCGTTCTTCAGCGGAGCGGGAAAGCCATGGTTGTACTCAGGCATCACGAACACTACGGCGTCGCACGCGTCGACGGTGCTGCTCCACGAGCGCGTGTGTTCGTGGACGTAGTTCCGCGCTCGGGGATTATGCGGTTCGTCCATCATGGGCAGGGCAAGTTCGGCGAGGTCGGTGACCTCGATCGTGAAACGCCCGTCCAGGCGGCATTGCTGGGCGAACCAGTCCCCGATCGGTTTGCCGGCGCGTCCCGGCCGCGTGCTCGCGATGACGACTTGCAGTGTTGCTGGCATGGCTAGACCTTCGTTTGACATTGCGGCGAAATCCCGCGGCGAGAGGCCATGTCCGAGTTCGGCCCGGCCTCCTGACCACGGCTTGTTCAGGGAATGACGACGTAGTTGCTGAAACCGCCGCGGCGGTCCTTCAGCCCGGAGATCGCGTGGTTGACCTCTGTCAGGGGAAACCGCTCGTGTTCGAGATAGGCGAGGTCGAGCGTGCCGGTCTCGACCATGTGCGCCAGTTCTTGGCCCTGTGCGGTGCTGAACCAGTTCGAGCCGATGAGCTGCACCTGCTCGTCCATCAGCCACTTCATGTCCACCGGTACCCGGTCGGCCACCCCGCCCACGTTGACGACTTTCCCGCCGCGACGGACGCCCTGAATCGAATCCAGCATCGTTTCCGCCGAGGCCCGGGCGCCGAGCGCGCTGATCACGAAGTCGGCGCCTTCGCCGTCGGTCAGCGCTTTCGCCCACTCGCCTGAGGGCTTGTCGCCGAGTTCGAGAATCTCGATCCGGTCTGGCGCCAACGACTTGACCCGGTGTAGCAGTTCCTTGTCTCGCCCGGTGCCGAGCACTTTCGCTACCCCTAGGGCCAGTGAAAGCACTGTCGCCGCAACGCCCAGCGTTCCAGTGACTCCGTCGATCAGGCCCACCATGCCGGGTCCCGCATCGGCCATGCGAAGGGCGCCGTAGGACGTTCCGATGTAGCCGAGCCGACCCGCCTGCTCGAAGGAGATGTTGTCCGGCAGCTTCACCAGCGATTGCTGAGGCGCGGTCATGTATTCCGCGAAACCCCCGTAAGGGTAGAGGTCGAAGATCTTCTGACCATCGGGTGAAGTGCTGAAGTAGCCGTTGAGGGTGAAGTAGCGGCACCGGCTGAGCTGACCGCCTCGGCAGGAGTAGCAGCTCCCGCATGAGCGCAGGGGGTTGACGTACACCCGGTCGCCTGGCCTGGTCCTGATCACCGCCTCGCCGACTTCCTCGACGATTCCTGCGGCGTCCAGTCCGAAGATCGCGGGGAGTGCGGCTAGCGGCTGCTGGGGAAACCAAGTGGGCCAGTTGCTGATCACGTTGGCCATATTCGGCACGATCCCGCAGGCCTCCACCCGCACGAGAACGTCTGTTGGTCGGGGTTTCGGCACTTCGATCTCATCGATCGACATCGGCTCGCCGATCGCATGCAGCCGGGCCGCGCGCATCAACGCCATTGGTGGTGCTCCTTCTATTCCGATTCTGGGAGGGCGGGGCCGGTCGGCCCGGTAAAGATCGCGGCGAAGTGGGCGGTGGTCCTAGCCCGGGTAGCTGTCCTCGAGGTCGATGTCGAGCATTCCCATGATGCGGACCCCGGAGTTGTACCAGGCGATGGTCAGCGCGAGTTCGACCATCTGCTTGTCGCTGAGGTGCGCCGAGGCTTCGGCCCAACGCTTGTCCGTGACCTCGACTGCCGCGGTGGACTCTTCGGCGAGCCGCATCACGGCACGTTCGGCCTCGTCGAAGAGATCGGAGTTCTCGAAGTCGGCGACTGCGGCCAACTGCTCCGGCGTGACACCGGCCTTGTGGGCATGGGACTGGTGGTGCGCGATCTCGTACCGCGACCGGGTGGCATGGCCGACCGTCAGGATCGCGAGCTCGCGGAGTTTCGGGCTCAGTTCCGAGCCGTCCCTGAGCGCATTGGCGTAGGACAGGAACGCGTCGAGCAGTGCGGGTGCGTTCGCCAGGGCAGCAAAGATGTTGGCGGTCGGCACCTTTCGTTCCACCTCGAGGCGATCCCACAGTGCTTCGGTGTCTGCGGTGGCGTCCGCGCGGGAGAGGTAGGGGACTCTTGCCATGGTGGTTCTCCTGGATCTGCGCTAGGTCAGTTCGCGCGTTGCTCGAGCAGGAAGCGTTCGAGCGTCAGCGGGTTCTGCGGGGTTTCGGGCGCCTTCTGCACGACGTCGTCGAATTCCGACGCCTCGAAGTACCACTGCTCGAGTGCGGGAAGACCCCACCGGGCGTTGGTGCTGAGTGCCGCCGCGTCCCACCGCACCGGCTCGGTCTCGATATCGATGGTCTGGTAGTGGCTGTTGAACACCTCGACCCGATGTCCGTCGGGGTCGCGGAGGTAGACGAAGAGCATGCCGCCCGGCCCATGCCGGCCAGGGCCGCGTTCCACCGAGTCGCCGTAGCCGAGATTGCCGGCGAAGTCGCACGCGGTGAAGATGTCGCGGCTTTCGGAGACGGTGTAGGCGAAGTGATGCATCCGGGGGCCCTCGCCGGTGACGATGGCCAGATCGAGGCAGGTGCCCTTCCGGTACATGAACGCACCGAGGAGGGTCTCGCCGTGGGTGACGTATTCCGAGTTCCGGAACCCGAGTGCGCTGTAGAAGGCGCACAGCTGGTAGGTGTCCGGAGCGAGGATCTGGTAATGATCGAGCCGCTGGGCGTGTGCGCCCTTGAACGCCTCGAACTGGATGTGCATCCGCGGCCGCGTCTCCATGGTCGCGCACAGCTCCAGCGGCGTCCCGACGGGATCGCTCACGTGCAGAGTCCGACCCTGATGTTGCGCGACGACCCATTCGGCCGGAAGTTCCCGCTCGCGGAAGTAGTCGTAGGCGACGTCGAGATCTTCATCGAAGAACACCCGGAATCCGATCCTGCGGCAGATGCCGCCTTCCGGCGCCTGCTCGAGTACCAGACTGTGATGACACGCCTCCTGTAACCCGCGCAGGTAACAGACGGAACTATTTTCTTCGGTGACGACGAGGCCGAGCACGTTCACATAGAAGTTCCGGCTCTCGGCGAGATCGGCGACGGTCAACCGGATATGGCTCGACCGGCTGATGTCGAACGGCGGCCGGAGGTTCACGGGGGGCAACATCGGGCGTGGTACTCCAATCGGTGTTTCGGGCGGTTCCCGCTTGACGTCGGACAGTAGTTCGCAGAAATAGCCCCAATGATGATTATTCTATAATTATAGATACATAACTTAAAAGCAAGGGTCGACTTCTGTCTGTGTTCGAGTCCTTGCGTGGCCGAGATGTTCGACACGGGCGAGCGCGTTGTCGTCGGTTCCGCGCGGTGGTATGCGGGTGGTCCAGCATCGTGGCCATCGCGAGCTCCTTTGCTGGGTCTACCCGCTGCCGACTCGGTTGCGACCGGCATCCTTTGATCGTGCTATCGATAGCATTGGGCGACGCCCTGAGCCTGCGATCCTTCGTCTGTCTGGGGTGGCGTAGTTCTGGCGATCGCGGCGTCCCTGATTACCAGGAGGCTCGCGCACGTTTATTGCATCAATCCAGGGTGTAGACCCTAAATGGTAATTCTGACCATATAACTATGTTGCTATAGCGTCAAGGGGTAGAAGCTGCTCCGGACGCTCCCGAATCGTTGTCCGCGCCCTTGGAGATTGTCGTTCAACGCTCGGCGCTGGGCCGGCGCCGGCACACTCGATGGTGACAGGGCAGCCGCGCAACCGCGGTGTGGCGGGTTTTCAGCTGCCCTTCCGGCGCGGCGGTCGGCGCACATTTGCGGGAGGCGCGGTACTGCCCCGCACGATCAGTGCCCCGGGCGACACCGAGGTGTACGGAGTGTCATCGTCCGGCTTGGTGCTCAATCGGCGCATGAGCCACAGCCCGCAGCCCGCGGCCACCGCCTGGATGGGCAGGCCTATCGTGGTGAGACCCGGTCCCCACCAGGAAAAACCCGGCTCGTCGCCGAAGCCGACGACGGACAGATCTCCAGGCACGCGTACGCCCATTCGGTGGAGTTCTTCCAAGGTGCCGAGCGTGAGCTGGATCGATCCGAGCGCGATCGCGGTCGGCGCCGACCGCGCCGTTAGTAGTCGGCGCACCGCTTGTCGCCCGTGCTCGATGGAGGACGGCGGACCCAGTTCTATACGACTGGCTCGGCTCGGCAGGTGGCCTTCGGAGAGCGCGCTGCGAAAGCCTTTCAGGCGCTCCGCGCCGGTGGGCAGTTCGGCTGAGCCGCCGACATAGCCGATCCGGGTGTGTCCTTGTTCGACGAGATGAGTCGTGGCCTGCCGCATGGCCTCGAAGTCGTCCACGCCGAACCATTGTGCCCCGAGCGACGAATGCTTGCGCAGCAGCTGCACATGGGGAATGGTCTGGAGCAGTTTGCCCGATTCACTGTGCGGGCGCGCGGTCGGCACGATGATGATGCCGGCCACTCGACTCGCGGAAAGCTCACGCAGGTGGCGCAACTCCACCATTCGGTCGTCATCTGTTTCCGACAGTATGAGCTGGAAGCCCTGCGTCTCCATGTCTTTGGACAGCTCATGGGCGATAGTTGAGTAGAAACTGTTCCGGATATCGGGAATCACCAGGCCGACCACGTTGCTGGCGGCGCCGCGCATCATTCGCGCGGCCCGGTTCGCCACGTATCCCATCTCGGCGGCGGCCTGGCGGACCCGGAATTTCGTTTGCTCGCTGATGCGATGGTCGTCGGCCAGTGCTCGCCCCACCGTCGACACGGAGAGCTGCAAGTGTTCGGCGATATCTCTGGTGGTGATCACTGGTTGCCCGATCTTCCGAAGGCTGTGCGGAAAATCTAATGCTAGCGATCGCACAAGACCTGGCGCGGGAGGCGTGGGAAGTGAACTGCCGCGCCGAGCCGCGTGCTCCATGGTGCAATCGGCGAAATATTCGATTCGGGCCACCGCATCGAGGTGCGGCTTGCCATGGGGGACAAGGAAATTTCCGGTGCCCAACGCACCGATCTTCAAGGCCGTCGACTTGCTGCGTCGGCCGGGCCGCGCTGAAACCCCACGCGGCTTCTGCGCGTTCTGATTCGCACCTCTCGGTCTCGACGATGATGACTGTGCGGCGAATGCTAACGATAGCACATATCTTTGGCGAATCAAGAGATCTCTGACGCGCGAGTTGTCTGCCAACGTGCGTCCGGCGGAGGTGTTTCCGCCGGACGCCGAAATAGTTCGCCGTCAGCTCTTGACGTGACGCGCGCAACAGTTGATGCTGGCTGCCATCCACGACTGTGTGGCGGACCGTTGACAGCGACGCGGCCCGTCATTGTTTCCAGCGAACCACCACCTATCCGGTTGCAACCGGGTTGCCGTGTGCCGTTTTTCGGTCGTTCTCGCAATCCATCAGGGCCTACGGCGGCCTTTCCGCAGGAGTCTCAATGATCAATGCAGCACCCGCTGACGCGGGCAATGTTTCCGTTCCTACTATGGCGGGACCCCGCCAAACCTCGGTGCCCGAACTTGTCGTCGCGACCGGGTTCTCGGTGATGGCGGTGTCGTACATGATCAACGCCATGGACCGGCAGGTGTTCGCGCCATTGCTGCCAACCATTCGTTCGGAGTACGGGTTCGGGCTGCAGGAAGGCGGGCTGCTTGCCACCGGTTTCACACTGGGCATGGCATTGGCCGGACTTCCGGCTGGATATCTGGTGGACCGCTTCTCCCGCAAGACCGTCATGGTGGTCAGCATCGTGATTTACTCGCTCGGCACGTTGGCGACAACACTGGCGTCCGACTGGGTCGATATGTCGGCTTACCGAATCTTCTCGGGCTTCGGCGAGGGCATGCAGTCCGCTGCGCTATTTGCGGCGGTCGGTGCGTTCTTCAACCACAGGCGCGGTCTCGCTTTCGGTGCACTCGGCGTCGCATTCGGGGTCGGGAATTTCCTCGGCCCGCTCGTCGGTGTCCATCTGGCGACAACTTATGACACCTGGCGAGCGCCCTTCGTCGTATTCGGTTCGTTCGGTCTGGTCGTAGCACTGATCGCTGTGTTCGCCGTCAGCCGCCGGATGACCGAGCGAGTCGTCGAAGCGACGGTCAGCACCGCGACCTTCGATTACATGCCCGCGTCTCCGTACAACCGCAACTCCATAGCGTTGGCGATCAGCACGGCGATCGGTGGCGTGGTGATTTATGGAGTTCTCGGTCTCTACCCGACGTTCCTGATCAACCAGCTGCACTACACAAGGGCCGATTCCGCGCTGGCCCTGAGCTTCGTCGGCTTCGGCGGGGTCGCGGGTCTGCTGGGTGGTTGGCTCGGCGACCGGGTCGATCAGCGCAACCTCCTGATCGGCAGCTACCTCGGGATCTCGGTGGTCGGCATTCTCATCTATCAGGCGCAGGGCGCGCTCGGCTGGCAGTGCGTGTTCGCATTCCTGATGGGCGTCGGTACCGGTTTCGTGTTCCCCAATAGCAGCAGTGCGATGCAGCGGGCGGTACGGCCGAATCAGGTCGGCCTCGGTGCCGGACTGTTCGTCACCAGCTACTACCTGCTCGCCGCGTTCTCCGGTCTGCTCTTCACCGCTCTCGTAGCTGCCTTCGGCTGGCGTCAGGCGGGTATGTGGCAGGTCACGGTGCTGCCGCTGGTCGCTGTCCTCGCGTTGGCGTTCGTCCGGACCGCTCAGTTCAACAACGCGGTCCGGCAACGTTCGCACTGAATGTCTGACGCAGGAGCGCCCTCGCCGATCATGTCGGCGAGAGCGCTCCTATCAGTCGGTCGGTGTCGGACCCGCTGGGAGGTGCTCGCCGGCGCCTTCTTTGTCGGTAGGCCGTTCCGGCTCGACGTTCCAGGGCGGATCAGGGAGCGTCGCCTTGCCGGTGCCCGACGAGCCCGGCCTCGACCCTGCGCAGCAGCGCCACGGCCGAGCCGAGGTCCGCGGCATCCCCGGCCGCCGCGGAGACAAGTCCGGCCCACTCCGCGCGGACCAATGCATAGTTGCTCGTTCCGCGGGCAGTCGGATAGATCTTCACCTCGCGACCGTCCTCCGCGCTGCTGCGGCGCTCGATGACCCCTTTGTCCTCCAAGCCGCGGAGCACCGTGCTGAGGTTGCTGCGCTGCAACCCGGACGCGTGCGCGATCCGGCTCGGTATCGCGCCCGGGTGGCGGTGCAAATAGCGCATCACGATCCCTTCGGACGGCGAGAGTGACACGGCCTCCTTGCTGGAGTAGCCACGGAACTGGATCTCCCGGGAGATGATGAGTACCAGGTCGGCGAAGTCGGCCCACAGGTCGTCGGAGGCGTTCGAGGCGCGCCGCCGCCCATTCCCAGCTTGATCATCTCCCACGGCCCTCATCGTACTACTTAACAATTCATAGTTATTTCTCAATAGCTAGGCCGTCGTGAAGCGGGGGATGTGCGGCTGTTGACCGCGAGTAACACCACGATCGCCAGCTGGACACCGACCACGACACTGCCATGGGCAGGATGGCCACGCCACCGGTCAGGCGGCGTACAAGCCGTCCTTGACGGTGAACGGCAGGATCACATTGCCAGGCCGCGCCACATCGACGGCAGGCGTGGCAGCGACGGCGGAAGCAGGGTACTTTGCCGCGTCGCTCGGCCCGCTGCTCGACGAGGTATGTCGTGACGCCGAGCGCGGCAGCGGCCGCGAGCATGATCCAGGTCCAGGCCGGCCAGCCGAGCGTGTGACCCGTCGGGGCAAAATCCGCCACATCGGTCTGGCGGAGGCCGGTGTGACCACGATCCGCCGCGCCAACGCCGTGCTGGACCACGGCTTTCGCACCGGGACGATCCGCTCGACCGAACAGTTCGACCCTTCACACACAGAGGTAGTTGCAGGAATCCGCAGTAGAGCGCTCTCTGGGCGTACGGTAGGCAGCATGTGCCGCCTGTTCGGCTTGCACGCGGGACGCGCCGTGGTGACGGCGACGTTCTGGCTGCTGGACGCGCCCGACAATCTGTCCGTCCAAAGCGCGCGGAATCCCGACGGCACAGGCCTGGGTGTGTTCAACGGTGACGGCAAGCCGGTGGTGAGCAAGCAGCCGATCGCGGCGTGGGAGGACACCGCATTCGCCTGCGAAGCCCATGAAATGACGGGGACGACGTTCATCGCCCACGTTCGGTACGCGTCCACCGGTGCGCTCGATGTTCGCAACACACACCCGTTTTTGCAGGACCACCGGATCTTCGCGCACAACGGCGTAGTCGGCGGGCTGGACGTGCTCGACGCACGGCTCGCGGAGCTGCGCGTCGCCGATCTAGTGCTGGGGCAGACCGACAGCGAGCGGGTATTCGCGTTGGTCACTTCCTCGATCAGGGCAACCGGGGGCGATGTCGAGGCGGGACTGCTGGACGCAATGAACTGGCTGGCGGTGAACGTGCCGATCTATGCCGTCAATCTGTTGCTGAGCACTGCGACGGATATGTGGGCGCTGCGGTATCCAGAGCCCCATAAGCTGTACTTGCTCGATCGGCGCAAGCCGGTCGAGTCAGCGGACTTCGATCTCCAGACCTGGCGCATTCACGCGCGGTCGGAGCATCTCGATAGACAACCATCGATCGTGTTTGCGAGTGAGCCGATAGACGACGATCCGGAGTGGCGACTCCTCGTTCCGGGCACACTGGTGCACGTTGATGCCGACCTGATGCTCACCGAGTGTGTGGTGTTGCCCGAGCCGCCACAACACCAGCTCACGCGGGCCGACCTCAGCCCGACCGCTGCGGCGTCACAGCACCCGGCGTCGGCTCGGTAATCGCAGGCTCGAGGCAGGTACACACGCTCGGAGGGGGACCCTGCGGCCGATGCCGTCCCCGGACGCTCATGGCAACCGTGACCAGATCGTCGCGGCGGCCTTGGTTCTATTCCGGGACAAAGGCCTCGATGTATCGATGAAGGAGGTGGCCGACCGCGCCGGTGTGGGCGCCGGCACGCTGAACCTGACTCAGGCACGGCCGTCTCCGAACTCATCGCACGTCTCACGGAACAAGCCCACGCCGATGGCGCACTCCGCCCGGACATCACCCCCGCCGATCTCGCGAGCCGATGACCCTTGCAGATCTACATCCGCCCCGACGAGGATCGCCCTGCGGCAGTACATCGCGGCATCGCCTTGCTCATGGATGGGATGCGGGTGCGCTATTCCTGAATGTGCAGACTCTCGCCCGTCGGCGATATTCATCCCTAGGTCGTTTCAAAAATATCTCACATGAGGCAGGTCGATCGGAAGCCGGTCTCAGATACCGGTACACGGACATCACCACCGACACGGCCGAATACGTCTTCGGGAACGGCATTCAGACCCTCGAGCAGGATGCCGACGGAGTCACTGTCACGTTCGAACACGGACCAGCGCGGCGATTCGACCTGGTGATCGGGGCCGATGGCCTGCACTCGACGGTCCGGCGGCTGGTCTTCGGCCCGGAGTCCGACTTGGTGCACCGCATGGACCACTACTTCGCCTTCGGTAACACCGACTCGGCACTGGGCCCCGACCGGTGGGTGACGGTGTTCAACACCCCCGGCCGTATGGCCGGGATCTACCGTTCGGGCAATCACGCACAGGCCAAGGCATACATCATGTTCCGTAGCCCGCGGCGCGACATAGACCTGCGCGACCAAGGGGCGGCGCGAGAACTGTTGGCCGCTGAGTTCGCCGCCGAAACCGCTTGGCACGTACCACGACTGCTCGAGGGCGTACTCGCAGATCCGGAACTGTATGTCGATACCCTCGGACAGGTTCGGATGGACTCGTGGTCGGCGGGCAGGGTTGCACTGGTCGGTGATGCCGCGTACTGCGCGTCCCCGGCCTCGGGCGCCGGTGCCGAACTGGCGTTGATCGGTGCCTACCGCCTCGCCGGCGAGCTCGCGGCCTCCGGCGGCGACCACCACATCGGATTCCGCCGCTACGAGCAGACCAGCCGCACCCTCGTCGACCGCAAACACAAGCTCGGCCCCAATCTGCGGTTGATGGTGCCGAAGTCGAGAATCGGCATGGCGGTGCGCAACACGATCACCCGCCTACCGCTGCTGGAATCCATGGCGGGTACGGAACGCATCATGGCACCCGAGGCCGCGGAGAAAGTGCCCGACTATCGGTGATGCGCTGCGAGGTCGTCCGGTGCGTGCCCCGTACTACCGGAGGCATTTCTCCCTGCATTGCGTGAACTGATAGAGGTCGATGAGCACCACGACGTGGTGGTGGTGCGCAAGCGTCCGAGTCCATATACGTTGCGGCGCATCGGGATCGGTTCGCGGTCGCGGGGAGTGTTCCGATGATCGTGTTGTCCCGGGAGGCTGGGCACGATTCCGACGACACCGCCGACAAGAGGCGGAAGTCGCCGGTTCAGGATGCCGAATATTGACTGGACAATCCGAACCGTGTTGGGGAACCCCGGGCGGTGGAAGGTGTGAATGTCCAAATTGTGGAACGAGTGCTGGTCAGCCCACCCAGCATCGGCGGGTCGGATGTCCTACGATCGCGGTACCTGCTAGTAGCTCGGGAAGAACTATGCTGTGCACATCCATCGAAACGCGCCGGGTCGAAGCCGTAGACGCGATCAGTGCGATCGAATGGGATGGCCTTGTTCCGCCGGGCGATCTGTTCTGTAGTCACGCCTGGCTGCGACATCTCGATGAGGCGGCAGGCCGGCGTCCGGTCCTCACGGTCAGCATCGGTAACCGGGTCACTGGTGCGACGGCCCTCTGGGAGGGCGAGCCGATGCCCGGGCTGTTTTATTTACCGGAATTCTTCCCGGAGCTTTCGGGCCCGTGGCAGCGCCCGTTCGTCTGGCTCGGGGCCCGTCGGTCGGTGCGCAACGGCCTGGTCTGCACGGCTGGGCCGCAACGGTCGGCGACGTTGTCGCACCTGCTCGCCGGTTCACTCCATTACGCCCGCGAGAACGGTCGGGCCGGGGTGGTGATGCCGTACCTCCCGGTGAGTGCCGCAAGAGAACTCGGGCGCGCGCATCCCGCCGCGCACGTGCTGCTGCATTCCGCCGAGGCTACGGTCGCGGTGCCCCCACGCGGAACCGCGGACCTTGTCGCGCATGCGGGCGGACACAACCGCAAGCGGCGACGACGAGAGCTCCGGGACTTCACCGCCGCCGGCTTCACCCTGGAATGGGTCGATCTCACACCCGAGATCGAAGCCGCGATCGCACCGCTGATCGCAGCTACCCGCCGCAGATACGGCAATGGCCAAGGTGTTGTGTGGATGTTGCGTGTCTTTGCCGCCCAGCGCCGAGTAGGCCTACTCGACCACGCAAAAGTCTTGCTGTGTCATCGAAATGGCAGGCTGGCCACAGTTGCCGTATGTTACCGGCATGGCGACAGCCTGCACGGCCGGTATTTCGGCGCGGACGATGCGGTGAGCAGAGACGGGTACCCGTATTTCGTCACCACCTGTTATGCCCCTATCGACTACGCCGCACACAACGGGCTACCTCGGCTTTTCCTGTCGACGTCGTCACTGGAAGCGAAGATCCGCCGTGGTGCGACGGTGGAACCGCTCGCGGCTGTGGTGCTGCTCGACAATGATGAACTTCACGTCGAACGTGTGCGTGCGCACAACAGGGACCTAGCGCGGGGTTACCGTGACCGATTTCCCAAGTACTTGTCCTCGCTGAGCCGTGACTGGCTCGATTTTCTGTCCTGATCCGAACGAAAGGCACGCTGAATGCTGCACCTGGTCTACCGGTTTCGACCGACCGTAAAGGCCCGCGCAGATCTGGCAGCGTTCTGGCAGTGGATCGCAGACCGCCAGCTCTGGTTCTATGCCGACCTGGACATGGTGCTCGGCACCCGGTGGTACACGGTGACCGTCGGTGACGATGTGCATTGCCTCGAGCATCACGTCACTTTCGCCGATGAAGCCGAATGGGGTCGCTACCGTCGCGAAATCAGCGCTCGGTCCAGGGATCCGGAATGGGAGAAACGGCGGACCGATCAGGACGAGTGGTACGAAATCCTCGACGCCCGGATCCTCACCGACCCGATGATTCCCATCCCGCTACCCACACCCGAGCAACCCGGACGGGGATCGGACGTGGCGGCTCTCGCGCTGCGCAGCCGTGTCCTGCTCGATCAGGCTCGATTCGTCACCCTCGCCACCAGTGGACCTGCCGGTCCTTGGTCGTCCACCGTCAACTACGTCGTGCTGAACCAGCCGCTGCGGCTGCTGTGGTATTCGCTGCGTGTCGCCCGGCATTCGATGAATATCGCCAGCTGGCCGCTGGTCGCGGGCTCGATTTTCCGGACCGGGCTGACCGGCTCCGATGCCCCGTCGGGCATACCTATCGACGGTGCCCAGTTCACCGGCGAGTGCCACGAAGTCACCGCCGAGGAACTGCCCGCCTACTACGACCACTACTACGAATCGAACTTCCCCGATCCCGGGATCCGTGCCGAGTGGATGCTGCCGCTCGACGAATTCCGCGCCGATGGTCCCCGCCGGTTTTATCGCCTCGATATCGACCGGTGGTGGCTTTACGACGCACAACGCTGGACCGAGGACAAGCACGACACCAGAATCGAAGTCTCCGTCGCCGCCATCGACCGGTGAGGGCCTCGGCAACACGACCGATCGGCAGGACGGGACACGATGACGCGCATTCCATCCGGGCAGGTGCCGATCATCGAATGTGAGCAATCGAAGCAGCCGCGGGGACCGGAAATCGCAAAGTCGAGCCTGCGCCGGAAGGATCGGTTCCGCCGTTTTATCCGACAGTCATCTCACCCATGTCGGACCAGTCGGTGTCGTCGATGGTCTGGCTGATGATCTTCGGGTTGACCGAAGTGCCTGCGGTAGTTGGTCCATAGCGGCTTTGAAATGGGGACCCTCGGCTGGTGCATGTCGCGCAAGCACGTCTTCGGGGTGTGCGACTTGCCGGTCACGGTGAGCGAGGGGCCGTTCGACGCCGAGCCGGTTCACTTGTCGGCCTGAAGGGGAGCGATGAACGTACGCTTCGGTCGGTGGTCCCGTGGATCGGTGGCGCTCGGACCGTCTCCGCGATAGTTTCGCAGCGCTAACTCATAAGTTAGGCTATACGAAATCGTCCGTTGATGAAGGTTGGACTCCAACGCATGTTTTCTCGTCGGGTACGCCTGTTCTCCGCAGCAATTACCGCGTGCGCTTTGGGCTTTGCCTTGACCTCTTGTAGCGGTGGCAGCGCAGGCGGGGATGGTCGGCCGGTGGTGTTGACCACGTTCACAGTGCTGGCCGATATCGCGCAGAATGTGGCCGGCGAGCACTTGGCGGTCGAGTCGATCACCAAGGCGGGCGCGGAGATCCACGGCTACGAGCCGACTCCTGGCGACATCAAGAAGGCATCGAAGGCCGACCTGATTCTGGACAACGGCATGAACCTGGAGGCGTGGTTCGCCCAGTTCGTGTCTGACGTGAAGGTGCCGCACGTTGTGGTCAGCGAGGGGGTCGCGCCGATCGCCATCGGCGAGGACGCCTACCGGGGGAAGCCGAATCCGCATGCGTGGATGTCGCCGCTGAACGTGCTGATCTATGTCGACAACATGGTGCGTGCGTTCGGCGAACTCGATCCAGCTCACGCCGCCGACTTCCGGGCCAACGGCGAAACCTACAAGACCGAGCTGCGCAAAGAGCACGACGAGTTGGTCGGGACGCTCAATGCGCTGCCGCCGGATCAGCGCGCTCTGGTGTCCTGCGAGGGCGCATTCTCCTACCTGGCACGCGACGCCGGTCTGAGCGAGAAGTACATCTGGGCGGTCAATGCCGAGCAGCAGGCCACGCCGCAGCAGATCGCTTCGGCGATCGACTTCGTCCGCCAGCACAGGGTGCCCGCTGTGTTCTGTGAATCCACCGTGTCCGATGCCCCGATGCAGCGAGTGGTCGAAGCCACCGGCACCGCATTCGGCGGTGTGCTGTACGTCGATTCGCTCTCGGAGGCCGACGGTCCGGTACCCACGTATCTGGCACTGATCCGGCACGACGCCGACAGCATCGGTTCCGCGCTGACAGGCACACGCCGGTGAACACGCCCGCCGTCGAGGTCCGCGATGTCACCGTCCACTACGGTGACGTCCTCGCGCTGGATCGGGTCGACCTGACCTTGGCGCAAGGGCGGGTCTGCGGCTTGATCGGGATGAACGGATCCGGCAAATCAACCTTGTTCAAGACCGTCATGGGCCTGGTCAAGCCCGACCGGGGGAGCGTGCTGATCAACGGTAGGGCGCCGCTCGAGGCCCGTCGCGCGGGCGCCCTCGGCTACGTGCCGCAAGCCGAGGATGTCGACTGGAGTTTCCCCCTCTCGGTCTATGACGTCGTGATGACCGGCCGCTACGGGCAGATGGGCTTCACCCGCCGCCCCCGCCGCGGCGATCGCGCGGCGGTTGCCGCGGCTTTGGAGCGAGTGGAGCTCACAGACCTCGCCGACCGGCAGATCGGGCAACTGTCCGGCGGCCAGAGGAAGCGAGCCTTCGTGGCTCGTGGCCTCGCGCAAGGTGCGACGATCCTGCTCCTCGACGAGCCGTTCGCCGGCGTCGACAAGCGCTCGGAGGCCACCATCACCACACTGCTGCGCGAACTCGCAGACGGCGGGGCCACGATCCTGGTGTCCACTCATGATTTGCACGCGCTGCCAGGTCTGGCCGACGAGGCGGTGCTGCTCATGCGCAGTGTCCTCGAACACGGCGACCCCGACTTCGTGCTCCAGCCGGAGAACATGGCCAGGGCCTTCGGTCTCGATGTCATGAACCGGGTGTGAGACAGATGAACCTGACCGAATTCTTCGTAGCTCCACTGAGTTACGAGTTCATGGTGCGGGCGCTGGTCACCACCGTGACGGCCGCCACCGTATGCGCGGTCCTGTCCTGCTGGCTGGTGCTGATCGGCTGGTCACTGATGGGCGACGCGGTCTCCCACGCGGTTCTGCCGGGAGTCGTGCTCGCGTACATCCTCGGGGTGCCGTTCGCGGTGGGCGCGATAGTTTTCGGTTTCCTGGCGGTTGCGCTGATCGGGGTGGTCCGCGATACCAGCCGGGTCAAGGAGGACGCGGCAATCGGCATCGTGTTCACCACGTTGTTCGCGTTCGGGTTGGTGCTGGTGTCGGTGACGCCGAGCCAGACCGACCTCAACCACATCGTCTTCGGCAACCTGCTCGGCGTCAGCCGTGCCGACGTGATCCAGATCGTCGTTCTGGCTGTGGTCACCCTCGCCGCGCTGGCGCTCAAACGCCGCGACTTCACCCTCTATGCCTTCGACCCCACCCACGCCCACGCGATCGGGCTCAACCCTCGGTTGCTCGGCACCGCATTGCTCGGCCTGCTCGCGCTCACCTCCGTGGTGGCGTTGCAGGCCGTCGGTGTCGTCCTCGTGGTCGCCATGCTGATCATCCCGGGCGCGACCGCATACCTGCTCACCGACCGATTCAGCCGCATGCTGGTGATTGCCCCCACCGTATCGGTGTGCTGTGCGGTGGTGGGCCTTTACCTGAGCTACCACCTCGACACCGCCTCGGGCGCGATGGTTGTGGTCGCGCAAGGGGTCGCGTTCACTGTCGTCTACTTGTTCGCACCGCATCACGGTGTGATCGGTCGCCGTGTCGCCGCCGCCCGCCGGCGCCGAGCCCGTGCAGAGGCCGTTACTCGCGGATGAATGTGAACCCGGGGCTCGCGGCGGCCTTGGCCGACCCGCCGAAAGTTGGACAAATCGGGTGAGCTGGACGATCATCTGAGCCCGGAGTCGGTTCGACACGGGGAGAAACACATGTCATTGCCGCGCAAGGCTGCCCTCGGCGTCGTGGTGGCGTCCGCTGCCACCTGCGCCTTGGCCGGGAGCGTCGCGGGGGAAGCGCATGCGGCCGGGAATTACTATGGCGCGCTTGCTCTGTCGTCGAGCACCGGAGCCGTCGCGTCGGCGGTGAACTATCCGGACGCCGCGGCGGCGGAGAACGCGGCGCGCGCCCAGTGCGGAATCCGCGACTGTCGGGCGGTCGTGCAATTCTGGAACGCCTGCGGGTCGGTGGTCAGGGGCGCCGACGGCCGCTTCGGCTGGGCCTGGGCCGCTACCCGCGCCGAAGCTGAACGCCGCGCCATCGAGGTCCTCGGCCCCAGTGCCCCGCCCTTCCCGGATCTGGGCAGCGCGGTGCCCCGCGCCGCGAGTGTCCGTCTGACGGCCTGCACGGCGACAGCCGGGTAACGGTCCGGAAACCGGTGTCCGAGGCCACCGTTGGGCCACACGTTCCCTGATTGCTCAGCGGCGCAAAACTTTTCGGGCCAGCCAGTTGTCGAAGAACTGGATCTCTTGCGCGCCGGCGGTGATAGTGCCGCCACGAGCGTGACCCGCCGTTTGCGCCGGCCCGCGGCAGATCATTCTGACGTCTACAAGCGACGCCGGCGGAGCTGGCGGCGCGGTTCCGCGAAGAGTTTGGACCGACCTCGAAGTCCATCTCACCCGCGGCCGGCCAGGTGCGTCGCAGCTGCGCATCGGCGCGATAGTGCCGGACTCCTTCGATAGGGCCTTCTGGCCGTCGCAGTTGACTCGGCGTGACCTGTCACGCAGACTGTCGTTAAACCGGACAGTGTTGTCCGGTTGCGAGTGGCCCGCACGTTGTGCCGGATGACCCGAATCGAAAGGATCGCCATGAGCAGCACGGACAGCGACAGTCGAGTCGCATTGATTACCGGGGCCGGGTCCGGCATCGGGCGCGCGATGGCCCAGGCCTTCGCCGCCATCGGAGCGCGCGTGGTGGCCGCCGACATCGACCTGGGCAATGCCGAGAAGGCCGCCGCCGAGATCGGCGACGCGGCCATCGCCGTTCGCGTTGACATCTCGGAACAGGCATCCGTCAACGACCTGGTACGGCGTACGCTCGGCATCTTCGGCCGCGTCGACGTGCTGTGCAACAACGCCGGTGTGCTCGATACCATGGCGCTGCCAGCCGACACTCCGATCGAGGTGTGGGACCGGGTGTTGCGTATCAATCTGACCGGAACCTTCCTGGTCACCCATGCGGTCGTGCCGCATATGCTCGCCAAAGGTAGCGGCGTGATCGTCAATACCGCCTCCGAGGCCGGTATCCGCGGCGGTGCCGCGGGGATCGCCTACACCGCTTCCAAACATGGCGTCGTCGGCATCACCAAGAATGTGGCGTGGGCCTACGCCAACGAAGGCATCCGCTGCAACGCCATCCTGCCCGGCCCCACCCTCACCGGCGTGGCCGCCGAGGCGGCGAACTTCGACCCGGCGGGCGTAGCCCGGCTGCAGCCGATCATCTCGCTCAATCAGAGCATCGCCCAGCCCGAACAGATGGCCGCCGTCGCCGTCTTCCTGGCCTCCGATGCCGCGTCCAATGTGAATGGCGCGATCGTCCCGGTCGACGGCGGCTGGTCGGCGGGCTGAGTCGAGGCCGCGGCCCCGGCGATGGTGATGACCCATCCGATGCACCACTCGGTGCCGGCGCCACCTCCTCGCCGCCGGTAGGCCCTGGTGGCATCGGCGGTCGCCGGTATCGGCGACGGGCCGACATCTCAGCTGGGATCGACCGGTACTCCGTGGCTGATGCCGGAATCGGCCTGTGGCCGTCTTGGAGCTTCGCTTGACGCAACCGATCGGTTGCAATAATGTGAGTAGCAACTTAATGGTTGCTACTCGTTGGAGGCTGTCATGGGATTTCCCGACCAGATTGTGCGGACGGTCGAGCTCGCGCACCCGCCGGCCACAGTGTGGACCGCGTTGACAACGGCCGAAGGCCTCGGCACTTGGTTCGGTCACGCGGCGGCGATCGACTTGCGTCCCGGCGGCGCCGCGCAGATGACATGGAAGAACGGCCACAAGGCCGATATGCGCATCGAGCGGGTCGAGAAGCCGTCGGTATTCGGCTTCACCTGGCATATCCATGGTCTGCCGGACGACGACCCGCGCCGCACCTATGTTGAATTCACCTTGGAACCGGTAGACGCGGGGACTCGGCTCACCATGGTGGAATCCGGCTTTGCCCAGTTGCCGGCGGACGACTACCGCGAGGCGTTCGACGGCAATACCGATGGTTGGGCGAACGAGCTGGGTGAACTGGTCGAATACCTCAATGCCGCCTGACATCGAGGCGATCGCCGAACAGGTGTTCATCGCCCTGGCCGATCCGAGCAGGCGTGGCATCCTCGCCGCGCTGGCAGCGGGCGGCCCGGCCACGGCAACGGATCTGGCCGATCGCTTGCCGATTACTCGGCAAGCGATCGCCAAACACCTCGCCCTGCTGGCGGATGCGGGCCTCGTCATGGCCGAACCGGGTGAGCGTCGCCGGGTCCGATACCGGCTTCGCTCAGCTCCGATGCAAGTGGCACAACAGTTTCTGGCTGCGCTGGCCCGCGACTGGGACGGCCGGTTCGACGCCTTGCGTAAGCACCTCGACGATTGAGGTCGGTGGCCTCCTCGTACTCGTCCACCGACGTCCACCGACCCGCTCACGCAAGCTGGCGAGGTCGTCCGGTGGTGGTGGCGCGTATCACTCGCAGACGGTAGCGGCATATTCGCCATGCGGGCATTTCTTGATGCGATGAGCTACCGATTGGTCCGTCGGGTTCCTTCACTCAGCGGGCGGCTTGGTTACGGATGGTCGTCGTCTGCCGCGGGCGGGCTGGTGCCGGTTGCGTGCGGTGGCTGGACCAGCAGTCGGGCGAAACGCATGCGGCCCGGTGTCCGCAGCGGCGATGATGCGGGAGTGGACGAGAAGACGTACGTGCGGTCCCGGCAGGCGCTGCATGCCACGGCGGAATTGTTGATCGCGGGCCCGCAGTATCGAGAGTTCGGCACCATCCGGCTGCGGATCGTGCAGGGGGGATTCGGCGGCGTGCGGTGGCCGTTCTCGGTCATCGGCACCGAACTGGCGTGGCCGGAAGGGCGAGTGCGACTACAGGGGACTTTCCGAGAGGTCGCACAGGCGGCGGGCTTCGAACCGGGAGCGCCGGAGGGGGCGTACGCGGAAACGACCGGCGCCGACCCCGATGCGCCGCTCGAGGTGGACATCTCGGCGGCCGGGCTGATCGAAGAGTGGTTTGTGCTGGGGGGCAGGGCTTTACGCTGTCTGGCGCCGGATGTGTCGCCGGTACTGTGGCCGGAGCACTTCGATCTGGCGAGCACCGTCACCGACGTCAACTATGGTGTGTCGCCCGGCGATGAGGCTCACCCAGGTCCGTACGCCTACGTTGGGCCATCGACACCGTGCACCGGTGATTTCTGGAACGCCCCGTTCGGGGCGCTGCGTCCCCGCGACGGGGTGAACACCGTGGCCGCACTGCTGGAGTTCTTCGAGGAAGGCCAGGCCCGCGCGGCGCTGGGCTGAGGTGCCGACTGCCCCGATGGAAAGCTACCCGGGCGCCGTCGCGGACATGTCGCGCGCCAGAGCATGCAGATAGTCGGATGTCGATCGGTCCGCGGGAAAATAAGCTTCGACGGCGATCTCATCGAGTGTCACGTCGAACGCCGCACCGAATATTGTGATGGTGTTGAAGAAGCACAATTGCGCGTCCCCGTGCCGAATGCGGATCGTCAGTGCGATGTCGGCTCGGTCGAGGCGGACGGGCTCGGTGGGCGCATACGCGCTCAGTTCGTCGTACAGCGCGCCGAGCTCGGGGTCTCCGTTCTGCGCCGCCTGGCGGGCCAGCCGAGGGAGCAGAAAGGCGCGCACCTGGTCGAGATTGTCGAGGCGTGCCGCGAAACCCTTGGGGTGCAGGCCGATCCGCATAAGGTTCACACGGGGCTCACGCAGTGCGGGATCGACGCCGTCCAGGAAGATTCGGGCGGCCGCGTTGGCAAACAAGAGGTTCCAGCGGCGGTCGACCGCCAGCGCCGGATATGGCTCATGGCCGGAGAGCACCCGGCGCACGGCTGCGCGCGCGTTGGCGAGATCCGGGTCGTTCAGCGGCGTGTGCCGGTAGGCAGGCGCATGCCCGGCCGCCACCAGTAGCTGATTACGGTCGCGCAGCGGAATGTGCAGCTGTTCGGCCAGCCGCTCCAGCATCGGCGGACTCGGGACGGTGCGGCCGGTTTCGACGAAGCTGACATGCCGAGCCGACGTGCCCGCGCGCAACGACAGCTCGAGCTGGCTGAGCCCGCGCCGCCTTCGCCATTCACGCAACTGTTCGCCGACTGGGCGATTGTGGTTCACTGCGCCAGTATCGCCGCATGGGCGACCGAGCCGCCATTACATGCCTGGTAATCGACAGTGCGCGGCCCCGGCTGCGACCGTGACGGCATGACAAACGACACCCCCGCCATCCGAAACAAGAATCTCGTCTTGCACGCTCTCGCGCAGTTCGCTGAGGGCAACCTCGAGGTCCTGCGGGCGGCGCTGCACGAGGACTTCCGCGAGCACAGTCCCGGAAACCCCTCGGGCCGAGACCCGTTCATCGAGTTCGTGGCCGGCTCCCCGGTCGCGAAGGCTCGGATCGACGTGAAACGCGTCATCACCGATGACGAGTACGCCGTCGTGCACTACCACATGATTCCGGAGGACGATCCGCGCGGCGTCGCCGTCGTCGACCTCTGGCGACTGGTCGACGGAAAGATTACCGAGCACTGGGATGTGCTGCAGCCGGTGCCGGATCCGGACCTGATCCCGCACGGCATGTTCTGACGTGGTGCGCCGGTGGCCGTCTCCGGTGGATCAGCGTGCGCTTCGCGGCCCGGCCGAGCTCCGCGTCGGCTCCGGCGACCAACGGGATTCGGCCCGCAAGGTCACGCGCCCTTGCGGGCCGCGGACTTCTTGGCGGTCTTCTTCGCGGGCGCCTTCTTCGTCGCGCTCTTCGATGCGGCGCTCTTGGACGCGGTCTTCTTCGCCGCCTTCTTCGGCTCGCCCTTTTCGGGGGTCTCGGCGCCCGCGGAACGGCGTCCACTCGCCTCTAGGCTGCGCTGCAACGCGGCGACGAGGTCGACCACCTCGGCGTCCATCGCGCTGGGCACAGCCTCGGGCTGCTCGGGCACCTTTCCGGTGCCGCTGGCGATCGCGTCGTCGAGCAGGCGCTTCAGCTCGATCTGGTACTCGTCGGTGAACTGGTCCGGGGCGAAGTCGTCGGACATGGCCTCGACCAGCGTCTCGGCCATCTTGATCTCTTGCGGCCGCGGTTCGGCGACGCCGTCCAAGGATTCGAAGTCGACGGCGCGGACTTCGTCCGGCCACAGCAGCGTCTGCAGCACCAAGATGCCCTCGCGGACGCGTAATGCCCCGAGCCTGGTCTTTTGGCGAAGCGTGAAGTGCACCAGCGCCGTGCGGTCGACCTGCTCCAGCGTCCTGGCCAGCAATACGTATGCCTTCGGCGTGCTGGAATCCGGTTCCAGGTAGTAGCTCTTGTCGAAGAGGATCGGCTCGATCTGATCGGATGGCACGAACTGCAGCACCGGGATCTCGTGCTTCTCCGCCGCGGGAAGTTTCGCGAAGTCCTCGTCGTTCAGGATGACCTTGTCGCCGTCGGGCGACTCGTAGGCCTTGTCGATATCGGCGTACTGGATGGATTGACCGCACACAGTGCAGACACGGTCGTACTTGATCCGGCCTCCATCCTTGGCGTGCACCTGATGGAATCGGATGTCGTGGTCCTCGGTGGCCGTGTACACCTTCACCGGGACGTTCACCAGCCCGAATGCGATCGAGCCCTTCCAGATCGATCTCATGCCTTCCATCATCGCCGAACCCCTACGAACCGCGCGAGTGAACCGGAATCCCGAGTGTCGCGGCGGCGACGCGCCGTCGCAGCGGCCAGGGCAGGGCCGTGAACAGCGAGCGCATCGCCGCAAGGGTGCCGTTCAGGTCGGTGCGACCTGAGAGATACGCGCGTTGCGCGGCCGGAGACAGGGTGAAGAACGTGTCGAAGAACAGTGGGATATCCGTGGGCGGCAGGGCCAGCAGTGCCCGCAATCCGGCGGCGCGCAAATGGTAGACCGCTCGCGCGGAGGTTGGCCACACGTCCTGACCCGCCGCCACCGTATCGGCCGCGGCCAGCGCGGCGGCGACACTGTAGCCGGTGGCGGGATGCAGGAAACCGCCCGCCGCCCCGAACGCGTGGTGGTTCGGCCGTCCGCCCTGCACCGGGAAGCGAACCCGCTCGACCGGCTCTGTACCGGTGAGCCGGATTCCGCGGGAGCGTAGTCGATGACGCAGGCGCTTACGCAGCTCGACGCCCGCGAGCGCCGGCCGTCCGGCCAGACAGGTCTCCTCCAGCAGCATCCGACCGCCGCCCAGCGGTACCGCGTAGAGAAACGAGCGCGGCGCGTCGGGCGGTGCGCCGTGGTCGGGGCGCCAATCCATGAACAGCGGCTCCAGGCCCACGCAACGCTCAGCGTCCAGGATCAGCCCGTAGGCGGTCTGCTCGGCACGCGTGGGGGAGCGGGCGACACCACGCGCATCGATCACCAGTCCGGCCGTGAGCGGTGTGCCCGACGCGAGGGTCACGCTGTCGCGTGCGATGTCCACCGCCCGGTCCGCGATCACCCGTGCACCGGCCAGGCGCAGGGAGTCGCGCAGCCGCGCGGTGTCCAGCACGACATATGCGCGGTCGAGGTGGTGCGCGCGAACTCCCCAAGCCATCGGCCGACGCACCGTCGCGGCGACGACCTCCGGGGCAAGCCAGTCCGGCAGCTCGTCGGCCCACGCCGCGTAGGTGGCCGTCCACGGGCGGTCCGGCAGGGGATCGACGACGGTGACCGTGAGTCCGTGCTCCAGGCCGCGGTGCGCGAGGGCGCGACCGGCCGGGCCGAGCCCGCAGACGACGAGGTCCGGCGTCACGCCGTGCCGTGGCCCGCTCGCGCCGTGCGGGTTGCGCCTCGGTGCATGTCTGGTCCGCCCCTTTCGCTCGCTCGGTGGTCGGAGCTTAGCCGCCGCGTTCGCTCCGACGGGCGCTCCCGCAGGTGTTCGGCTCCGTGCTGTGCGAGCGGAGCTCATAGCCCTACCGGCGCGGGAATCAGCCGCGGGCGAGGTCGGTCCGACCTCCCGCCGAGCCGACGCGGGCGCCGCCCTGTCGGAAACGGTGAACGAGCGAGCTTGCGGACGGGTCTCTGGCGTTCGAAATCGCCGTTCGGCTCTCGTCCGCAATGACTCGGGAACCCCGACCCGCCGGTTCACCAGCGGTGGACAACGGATCGCGTTACTCGAAGGGATACCTTCCGTCCGTCGGCATCGCGCGGAATATGTTCTCGCCCACTGGGATTTCGCCCGCGTTGCTAGGATTCCTGGGCGCTGGCGCACGCACCCGGCCCGGTGTCGAGGAGCAGGAGGTGTTCGGCGTACCGGTGTGCTGTCGTGGTCCGCCGGGCAGGTTGGGCGAACCGGCGACACCGCGCGAGTCCGAGGACGGTGCGGTGGAACGAGTTAGGGGAAACGCAGTGTTCGAGCTGACCAGGCGGCGCAGCCGGTGGATCCTGGGCGGGTTCGCGGTACTCGCGCTGGTGATGGGCACGCTCAGCGTGACATTGTTCGACAAGATGCAGGGCGGGGGCTACATCGACCCTGGCAGCGAATCGAGCCAGGCGGCAACGGTCCTCCGCGAAACGTTCGGCCAGGCCACCCCGAACTTCGCGCTGCTGGTGCAGACGCGCGACTCGGTGGACGACGAAGCCTCTGCCACCGCCGCGACGAAGCTGGTCACCGAGCTGACGTCCGCGGCAGGCGTCGCAGGCGTCACCTCGTACTGGACCGACAAGTCACCCGGGTTACGCAGCACCGACGGCACCAGGGGCCTGATCATGGCCGGCGTCCTCGGTGAGGAAGCGGAAGTCCAGAAGCGTGTCGGTGATCTCGCCAAACGGTTCGGCGGCACGCACGGCCCGCTCGAGGTACGGGTCGGCGGCTACGCGATGCTGCTGCACGAGACGGTGGAACAGAGCCAGAAGGATGTCGTCCTCGGCGAGTCCATTGCCTTCCCGCTCACGCTGGTCGCGTTGCTGCTTGTCTTCGGCGGTCTGGTGGCAGCCAGCCTGCCGCTGGCCGTCGCCATGGCCACAGTGCTGATCACCGCGGGCGCGTTGTCGCTGATCGCGAGCGTCACCGATCTCGCGGCGAGCGCGACCGACGTCGCCACCCTGCTCGGGCTCGGCCTCGCGATCGACTACAGCCTCCTGATCATCAGCCGATACCGCGACGAACTGGTCGCCGGGCAGCAGCCCGCGGCCGCGGTGGTCGAGACGATGCGCTCGGCGGGCCGCACCGTCGTGTTCTCGGCTGTCACCGTCGCGGTCGCGCTGTCGGGTCTGCTGTTCTTCCCACTGCCTGCCGTGCGGTCCATGGGGTACGCGGGGCTCGCGGTCGCGGTGATCGCGGCGACAGTCGCGTTGACGGTGCTGCCCGCGATCCTGTTCCTGCTCGGCACCAGGATCGACAGCGGCCGGCTGTGGTGGTTCCTGCGCGCCGCGCGGCCCGCCGCGGGCGAGGGCGCCTGGCATCGCCTCGCCCGGTTCGTGATGATGCGGCCGGTGCCCATCGGCGTCGCGGTCATCGGGCTGCTGCTCGTGCTCGGCGCGCCGTTCCTCGGTGTGAATCTCGGCTTCCCCGACGAACGTTCGCTGCCGGAGTCGATGAACAACCGCCAGATCACCGAGACGATCCAGCGTGATTTCGCCGCCACCGAGCAGAACGGGCTGTTCGCCGTACTGCCCGAGAGCGCTTACAGCGCAGCGGGGTTGGACGCCTACGCCAGGAAGTTGTCGAAGATCGAGAACGTTCACCGGGTCGATACCGCCACCGGTAGCTACAGCCACGGTGGCCTGCTCGCCGCACCCACCCCGGCCAATGATCGCTTTCGCGCGGTGAACGCTGCCTACCTCGCGGTGGTTCCGGACACCACTGACCCCGTTGTGCTGGACCGCATCGCGGGCGACGTTCGTGCCACACCCGCCGCCACACCGGTCTTGGTCGGCGGCGTGGCGGCGGCAAACGCGGACGCGATCGGCTCGGTGATATCGGCGCTGCCGTACGCGCTCGCCTTCGTCGTGCCGATCTTGCTGGTCGTGCTGTTCGTGCTCACCGGCAGTGCGGTGCTGCCGCTGCTCGCGGTAGTGCTCAGCGTACTGAGCTTGACCGCGACCTTCGGCGCGCTGGTCTGGAGCTTCCAGGACGGGCACCTGTCCGGGCTCCTCGGCTTCACCGTCACCGATGACCTGCCGCCGACGGTGCCGGTCATGTTGTTCGGCGTGGCGTTCGGCCTCGCCATGGACTACCAGGTGTTCCTGCTGGCCCGCATCCGCGAGGAGTATCGGCGCACCAGATCCAATGCGCTGGCCATAACCTCGGGACTGGAACGGATCGGCCGGATCGTCACGGCGGCGGCGGTACTGATCTCGCTGGTGTTCCTCGGTTTCCTCGCCTCCGACATCACTTTCATGAAGGCGTTCGGCATCGGCTTGCCGCTCGCGGTGCTGGTGGACGCGACCCTGGTGCGTGGATTCCTGCTGCCCGCGGCCATGGAGTTGCTGGGCGATTGGAACTGGTACGCGCCGGAACCGTTGCGCAAGCTGTACCGGCGATTCGGCATCGAGGGGGCATCCACACTCGGGACACCCGATCGAGCGGACTGGCGCCAGCTCGTCCGGCTCTGACCCGCGGTCGATAAGGCCGGCGGGATGGCCGCTCGGGAGTGACAAGGAGGAAGGATGTGGTGGTGGCACGGTGACCGCCGCCTGCGCGGTCGACGCCAAGGCGGTCGAGAAATCTCTGCCCTGCAGGCACGCCGACGCGCTGGGCGTGCCGGCAGGGCAGTTGCCTGCGTGCAGGCGGATCGTTACAGTCCGCCGGTGGACAGCAGCCCGCCGTCGACCCGCACCGTCTCGCCGGTGATCCACGCGGCCTCATCCGAAACCAGGAACCCGATCAGACGCGCCACATCCTCCGGCGATCCGAGCCGCTTCATCGGGTACACGCTCGCGGCCTGATCCTCGTCGGCCGAGTACAGCGCGTCGGCGAACTTGGTCTTGATCACGCCCGGAGCGACCGCGTTCACCCGGATATTCGGTCCGAGCTGCCAGGCGAGTTCGTCGGTAAGGCGGATCAGTGCGGCCTTGGACGCGCCATAGGCGGCGATGACGCCGGTGGAACGGATGCCTGCCACGCTGGCCACGTTGACCACGGCGCCGCCGTGGTCGCGCATCCACGCCTTGAATGCCTCCTGGATATAACCGAGTGCCGCGACCACGTTGACGTCGAAGATTTTGCGCACCGCGTCCAAGTCGGCCTCCATCAAAGAGCCGAACACGGGGTTGATACCGGTGTTGTTGACCAGGACGTCCAGCGAACCGAACTCCGCGACCGCGCGCTCGACCGCCGCCGCCCGATCCTCCGCGACGCCGGAGTTGCCTGCGAGCGCGACAACTTGGCCTTGGTGGCCCGAACCGCGCAGCTCGGTGGCCGCCTCCTCCAGCGGTTCCTTCTTGCGCGCGGTGATCAACACATTCGCGCCGCGGCTCAGCAGCTCCGCTGCCACCGCCTTGCCGATGCCGCGGCTGGCCCCCGTGACCAGAGCGCTCTTGCCCAATAGATCAGTACTCATGCCATGGCACGCTAGCGCAGCTGTCGGTCCATTCCGTTACTGCCGTCACATGCGTGAGGCTGGGTGGCGGGGCGGCCGTTCGTCCCGGGTAAAATCGGTGGTTCCTGTGCGCGTCGGGTCGCACAATCGAGCAGCAACCGTCCAGCACCACCAATCCGCGAGGAGAAGTTTGTGATCACCGCGACCGACCTGGAGGTCCGGGCCGGCGTCCGCACCCTGCTGTCGGCCCCAGGACCGGCGCTGCGGGTGCAGGCAGGCGACCGGATCGGGCTGGTTGGGCGCAACGGTGCCGGCAAGACCACCACGCTGCGTATCTTGGCCGGTGAGGGCGAGCCGTACGCGGGAAAGATCCTGCGTTCCAGCGATATCGGGTATCTGCCGCAGGACCCGCGTGAGGGCAACCTAGACGTGCTGGCCCGCGACCGGGTGCTGTCCGCGCGCGGCCTGGACACGCTGATCCGCGACATGGAGAAGCAGCAGGCGCTGATGGCCGAGGTCGCCGACGAGAAAGAGCGCGAGAAGGCAGTCCGCAAGTACGGCAGGCTCGAGGAGCGCTTCTCCGCGCTCGGCGGCTACGTCGCCGAGAGTGAGGCGGCGCGGATCTGCCACAGCCTCGGCCTACCCGACCGGGTGCTCGGCCAGGCATTGCGCACCCTGTCCGGCGGTCAGCGCCGCCGAATCGAATTGGCCCGCATCCTGTTCGCGGCCTCCGATGGCAGTGGCGGTCGCTCGGACACGATCCTGCTGCTGGACGAACCGACCAACCATCTCGACGCCGACTCGATCACCTGGCTGCGTGGCTTCCTGCAGAGCCATGACGGCGGGCTGATTGTGATCAGCCACGACGTCGAGCTGCTCGCCGACGTGGTCAACAAGGTGTGGTTCTTGGACGCGGTGCGCGGCGAGGCCGATGTCTACAACATGGGTTGGAAAAAGTACCTGGACGCCCGTGCCACTGATGAACAGCGCCGTCGGCGCGAGCGCGCGAACGCCGAGAAGAAGGCGAGCGCGCTGCGCGCGCAAGCGGCCAAGCTCGGCGCGAAGGCCACTAAAGCCACTGCGGCACAGAACATGGCCAAGCGCGCAGACCGCCTGATGGCCGAACTCGACGATGTGCGCGTCGCGGACAAGGTTGCCAGGATCAAGTTCCCAGAGCCCGCGCCCTGCGGCAAGACGCCGCTGATGGCCGAGAACCTGACCAAGGTCTACGGCTCGCTGGAGATCTTCACCGGCGTCGACCTGGCGATCGACCGGGGGAGCCGGGTCGTGGTGCTCGGGCTCAACGGCGCGGGCAAGACCACACTGCTGCGCCTGCTGGCCGGGGCGGAGCAGCCGACCGCGGGCGCATTGGTGCCCGGGCACGGCCTGAAGGTGGGGTACTTCGCCCAGGAGCACGACACCTTGGACGACAACGCCACCGTGTGGGAGAACATCCGCCACGCCGCCCCGGACGCCGGCGAGCAGGATCTGCGGGGGCTGCTCGGTGCGTTCATGTTCTCCGGTCCGCAGCTGGAGCAGCCCGCGGGCACCTTGTCGGGCGGTGAGAAGACCCGCCTTGCGCTGGCCGGTCTGGTCTCCTCGGCGGCGAACGTGCTGCTGCTGGACGAGCCGACGAACAACCTCGATCCGGTATCGCGGGCGCAGGTGCTGGACGCCCTACGCACCTACGCGGGCGCGGTCGTGCTGGTGACGCACGACCCCGGCGCAGCGGAGGCGCTGTCTCCGGAACGGGTGATTCTGCTTCCGGACGGGACGGAAGACCATTGGTCGGCCGAATACCTGGAACTTATTCAGCTCGCGTGAGTTTCATCACACGAACCCGTTGATCATGGCCTGCTGAGTGCTTAGCCTGGAAAGACGCTGCTCGGCGACTCGGAGGAAGCCATGAGCGACAGACCCACACAAGGCAAGGCCACATTGGGCAAGGGCACACGTGTCACCGGGAAGTCACGCGACCGCCTACAGACCCAGCTGAAGAAGCAATACGAGGCGGGTGCGAGCATCCGGTCACTGGCGCGGTCCACCGGCCGTTCCTATGGCTTCGTCCATAATGTGCTGGTGGAGTCGCATGTGCAGCTCCGCAGTCGTGGCGGGGCAAATCGCCGCAAGAGGCAGTAGCTTCGCGGAAGCCAAATCGGCGTCGGTGGTGAGATTTTCGCCGGCACCGCGATGAATTCGCGTCCCGCGAGCCGTCTGCATTGTCGAAGCACGTTGCCGACGGAAGGAACCTCACGGTGCGGACCCTGCTGCTGCAGATCATGGTGACACTGGACGGCTACGCGGCCGGCCCGGACGGCGCACTGGACTGGATCGAGGTCGACGACCCCGGGCTGGACGCCTATCTGGCCGAGCTGCTCGGCGGCGTCGACGCCCAGATCTTCGGGCGCACGTCCTACGAGCTGCTCGCCGGGTACTGGCCGGACGCGCAACGGAATCCGGCGACACCCGGCGACGCGTTGCTCGCGCCGCTGGTCAACGAGCTGCCCAAACTGGTGCTGTCGCACCGGCCTGACCTGGAGCTGCCGTGGCAGCCCGCCCACCGGATCGGCGCCGATCTGCCCGGCGAGGTCGCGGCCCTGAAGAACAACCCGGGCAAGCCGGTGGTGGTGTTTGCCGGTGTGGGCACTGCACAGGAGTTCCTCCGCCTCGAAGCAGTGGATGAGCTTCGGCTGCTGGTCTTTCCGGTGCTGCTAGGCGCGGGCCGTCGGCTGTTCGACGAGGTCGCGCCGCGGCAGCTGCGGCTGGTGGATGCCGTTCCCTTCCCGAAGTCGGGTGTGGTGCTGCAGAGCTATCGCCGGAATCAGTAGCCTGCCACCATGCCGTCGCCGTCCACCAGGAGATTGGCCAGGCTGCGGAAGATCGGCAGGCCGGTCTTGATCTCCAGGTAGGCGAACTGGCCCTGCGGGTTGACCTCGAGGAAGTAGTACTCGCCGTCGCGGCCGAGCCGAATGTCGAGGACACCGAAGGACAGTCCGAGTGCCCCCATCAGCGTCGCGAGCGACTTGCTCACCGCTGCGGGCAGGTGGTCGGGAACGAAATCGACCGACGTGTCCAGGCGGGAGTCGACCTTGCCGACACCGGCTTGCGAGTCGATGCGAACAGTCCATTCGACACCATCCACCCAAACCACCCGCAGGTCGCAGGTGGCGTCGACGTAGTCCTGGAAGGTGGTCGGCGCCGAGCGGATCGCGGCGAGCCTGCCGAAATCGTCTCGGGTGATGATCCTCGTCTCGGCGAACTCGGCCCGGCTGGTGCCGGTACGCTTGTAAACCACCGGGCCCGGTCGGGATTCGACGAAGGTGCGCGCCTCCTCCGGGTCGTTGGTGATCAGCGTCTCCGGCACGGTGAACCCGGCCCGCAGCGCCGTCTCCAGCTGCACGATCTTGCGGCTCGCGGTACGGCCGGCGCCGGGATCGTTGACCCAGTAGGCCGGGATCGACCAGAGCAGACCCTGGATGAACCCGTCGCATTCCGACTGTCGGAAGTCGTTGTCCGAAACACGCACCCCGGCGGGCACCCGGGCCGGATGCGGGCGCCGCCACCAGACCGATTGGACGTCGTCGAGTCCCATCAGGTGTGAAAGCGAGCGCGCGGTACCGAGACGGTCGAGCCGGAAGCTGCCGGCCTCGCGCGGAAAATCGCGTAGGTCGAGTTGAATAGGGCTGAGCCCGTGGTGTTCTCGTAACGTCGCCGCCATCGCGGAGCCGTGCAGATCATCGGATTCGGACACGATCAGGATCGAACCCTTCCGGCGTGCCGCCATGTGCCGGCCGTTCAGTCGAGACTGTCGCAGTTGATGCCGTCGTCGCTGCCGTCGGACGATTTGGTCTGGCAGTAGGTGAACGTCGCGCCGTTCGACCCGGGGCAGTCGACGAGTTGCATACGGTCGGCCCAGATTTCGGTGAGCTGGCGGA
Source organism: Nocardia sp. NBC_00881 (assembly GCF_045207455.1). Taxonomy (NCBI): domain Bacteria; kingdom Bacillati; phylum Actinomycetota; class Actinomycetes; order Mycobacteriales; family Nocardiaceae; genus Nocardia; species Nocardia sp. NBC_00881. Next base: position 2,692,735 of record NZ_CP108798.1, on the reverse strand, counting down.
GTTGGTCGTCGCCCAGCGCCTCGGACGGCGACTCGGGGATGGTCATCGGCCGATCGACCAGATCGATGCGCAGTCGGCGGGTGAAGTCGGCGGTGGCGCCCGCGCGGATGTCCACGAGCACCGGACGGCCGCCTTGATCGGGGTGCGCCGCCGCGGAATCCACCACCCGCAGTACGTCGGACCGACAGAACGTCCACGTTCCCTCGGCGACGCGCACGGTGATCTCGCGGTCCGATTCTGCTACCAGCAGGCCCTGCAGCGGAGGAACACGATCACCCTTCGGCGCGGTTCCGGGAAGGCGGATTCCGTCGGTCATAGCCGTTTCTCCGATCTGCTCACGATTTGCCACGACCCCCTGGCGTGTGAGTGATCATATCGCGGGAAGGGTGACTATCGGCTCGGATCGAGAGATTTCACGGCCTGTGGCAAACCGAATTCCGGTGTGAGAGGGGCTAGCAACGAAAGTTTTCGGCAGACCAGGAATTGTCCTCGTGCAATCTTCTAGCTATTTCGACAGGGTGTGAGATCAGCGCTCGTAGCTCGGTATTGGCCGTCGTGCGTCCGTGCGTACCGTCGACGGACGGCGAGTGGGTCGATGCGGTTGGCGAGTTCGGTGCGGCGTTCGCCCGGTGGCGCGACAAGTTTGCGGGCGGCGTGCTCGAGCGGTCCGAGAAGCATGGCATCCGCGCTGCGAACATCCGCCGCGGCGCCACTGTTTCGAGTGGCGCCAGCAGATTTCTCGGACCGGCGCGCGGCCGCTCAGCATCGGTTCGCGTTTCGTTCCGCCCACCAGGCTGGGGCGTCGACGAAGTGGTTGTCGAACTCTTCCTGGGACGCCGCGAGATCGGCGAGCGTGGAATTGCCCTTGGCAATTCGGTCCAACAGCCGGAAATACTCGAAGCGCTGTACACCCGGCATGAGCGTGATCATGATCCGCGCCGAGCCGTCCGGTGTGGCGCCGAAAGCGTGCGGCATGAGCTTCGGCACGACGATCGAGCCCCCCGCGCCGACCGTCACAATTCGATTGCCTGCCAGTAGCTGCAGTTCCCCGTCGGCGATGTAGAACAGCTCATCCGACTGGGTGTGGTAGTGCGGCGCCGCACCGTCGGCACCGGGGGCCATGGTGACTTCGAGGTTGCTCAGCGCGCCGCCTGCCTCCTCGGCATCGATCAGCAGGCGCATGGTGACCGACTCGGAGCCCAGCGTTTCGGCGTCTTCCGCCTGACGGATCGCGATGTCCTTACATGGGGTAATGATCATTTCGGACTCCAGATAGTTCGGTGATGGATAATTCGCTACCAAACTATATCCCAGCGAATAAAATCTTGTCCATGACGGAGCAGATATCTGATCCGATCGACGCGATCGTGGCTCAGTGGCGACGCGAACGACCGGATCTGAACCTGGAGGCCATGGCCGTGCTGGGCCGTCTCGGGAGGCTGACAGTGGTGGCGCAGCGCGAGATCGAGGCGGTGTTCGGCAAGCACGGCCTGCAGCGTGGCGAGTTCGATGTGCTTGCGGCGCTGCGTCGTTCGGGCGAGCCGTTCGAGCTGAACCCATCGGTGCTCGCCGCCACGCTCATGCTCTCGCGCGCGGGCATGACCGGACGGTTGGACCGGCTGGAGGCGGCCGGGATGGTGCGTCGCATCGCGGACGCCGCAGATCGCCGCGCGATTCGGGTCGCCCTTACCGACGCCGGGCGGGAATTGATCGACATCGTCGTCACCGAGCACACCGCGAACGAAACCAGGTTGCTGTCCGTGCTCGCCCCGAGCGACCGGCGCGAACTGGACCGGATCGTGCGGGTGCTGCTCAGCAGCATGGAGCCGGGCGAGTAGCCACCGGGCGTTCTCCTGTCGGATCACGCTTCCGCGTGGCGAAACGCGTGTCGCGACGAGGTAGCCCGTTACTCGGGACGCGCTGTGCCGCAGGGATCTACCGTGGGATTCCGTACCGAAGGTCGGTGCGGTGCGCGAGGAGGTCACGATGATCGACATCATCACGTTCCGTGGCACCGGTGAGCCGCGGAACCCTGACGGCGCGCCTGCGGGCATGGTGCACTACGTCACTAGATTGCTCGACACCAGCCGGTTCGGCTCTTTCGAACCGGACTGGCCCGCCTCGGTAGGTCCTGCGCCGAACGTAGTGGGCCCCTCGCTGGACACATCGGTGCGGCTGGGGATCGCCGCGGGGGTGCGGGCGATCCAGGAGTCACCGAATGTCTGTGGTCTGCTGAGCTATTCGCTCGGCGGGATCTGCGCGAGCCGGATCCTGGAGGGCGTCCGATCGGGAAAGTACAAGAACACCGATGGCACGCCGCTGGAAATCGCGTTCGCGGTGAACATCGCCAACCCACTGCGCCGAGCGGGCGAGTCGGTGGGAAACCTCTGCGCACCCTCGACTTTCGGCCTGCATGGTCAGCGCGGCTCCTGGCCCGCTTCCGTAGCGGTCCGCGAGTACGCGAACCCTGGTGACATCATCACGGCGTCCCCGGCGGGCTCGCCCCTGCGCATCATCGACGCCGGCGTCTCGCCGTTCTCCTTCGTCGAGGGCGCCCGAATCGGCGACGTCGCGCCGTTGATCTTCGCCGAACTACTCGAAGTGCTGATGCGGGACCCGATCGCCAACCTCGATCGCTACGCCAGCGCGGTCCGCGGCGTCGTCGGCTATCTGACCCCGCCGCCCGACGGCCAGCATGTGCTCTACGCGAGCCGGAGCATGCCAGGCACAAACGTGTCGTGGACGACGCACGCGGCGAACTACCTGAACGCGGCGTTCTGAATCGGGCGGCTCAGTGCTTGCGGCGGACCGAGGCCTCGACGAGATCCAGTACGGCGGTGAGGTTCTCATTGGTGTGGCCGGAGGCGATCCGGGCGATCAGACCGTCCAGGACGAGATCGAGGTAGCCGAGTAGAACGTCGGTGGGGACGTCGTCGCGCAGTGCCCCTGCGGCCTTGCGGCGCTCCAGGCGGGCCAGCGTGGCGGCGGTGAGTTCGGCGGAGCGCTGGGTCCAGCCCGCGCGGAACTCCGCGTCGGTGCGCAGCCGCCGCGCGATCTCCAAGCGTGTTCCGAGCCAGTTGAACTGCTCGGGGTGGGCGAGCATATCGCGCATCACCTGCACGATGCCCTGGTTGGCGGCGACGTCGGCCATGCGTTCGGCGTCCTCTTGGGCGAGGGCGAGGAACAGCGCGTCCTTGTCGCGGAAATGGTGGAAGATGGCGCCCCGCGATAGCCCGATCTCCTCCTCCAGACGGCGCACGGTGGCGCCGTCGTAGCCGTATTCGGCGAAGCAGCGGCGTGCTCCGTCCAGAATCTGGCTGCGCCGGGCGGCGAGGTGATCGTCACTGACCTTGGGCATGGGGGCTCCTCCGAACGTAGCGGGCGGCGCGAAGCGGAATGCGGAGAGGTCCGCGCACCACGGAAGCGGTGCGCGGACCCTCTACGACGGTTCTGCCGTCCGCCCTCGGCGCGAACCGACGGCGGACGGTCAGCGAAACAGCTCAGCCGCGAATCATATTGCGCAGCACGTACTGCAGGATGCCGCCGTTGCGGTAGTAATCGGCCTCGCCGGGGGTGTCGATCCGGACCACTGCGTCGAAGGTGATCTTGTCACCGTTCTCCTTGGTAGCGGTGACCTTCATCGTCTTCGGGGTGACGCCCTCGTTCAGCCGGGTGATGCCCTCGATGTCGAAGGTCTCGGTACCGTCCAGCTTCAGCGACGCGGCCGACTCGCCCGCGGGGAATTGCAGCGGGACGACGCCCATGCCGATGAGGTTGGAGCGGTGGATGCGCTCGAAGGACTCCGTGATGACGGCCTTCACGCCGAGCAGGCGGGTGCCTTTGGCGGCCCAGTCACGCGAGGAACCCGAGCCGTACTCCTTGCCGCCGAGCACGACCAGCGGTATGCCCGCGGCCTGGTAGTTCTGCGCGGCGTCGTAGATGAACGCCTGCGGCCCGCCCTCCTGGGTGAAGTCACGGGTGTAGCCACCGGAGACGTCGTCGAGCAGCTGGTTACGCAGCCGAATGTTGGCGAAGGTCCCGCGGATCATCACCTCGTGGTTACCGCGCCGGGAACCGTAGGAGTTGTAGTCCTTGCGCTCGACGCCGTTGGCCTCCAGGTACTGCGCGGCCGGGGTGCCGGGCTTGATGTTGCCCGCGGGGGAGATGTGGTCGGTGGTGACCGAGTCTCCCAGCAGCGCGAGCACGCGGGCGCTCTTGATATCGGTGACCGGCTCCGGGGTCGGCGGCATGCCCTCGAAGTACGGGGGCTTGCGCACGTAGGTCGACTCCTCTGCCCACTCGAAGGTCTTACCCTCCGGAGTGGGCAGACTCCGCCATCGCTCGTCGCCCTTGAAGACGTCCTTGTAGTCCTCGAGGAACATGTCGCGGCTGATGACCCGGTCGATGGTGTCCTGGATCTCCTGCGGCGACGGCCAGATGTCCTTCAGGAAGACGTCGTTGCCGTCGTTGTCCTGGCCGAGGGCGTCGTGCTCGAAGTCGAAGTCCATGGTTCCCGCGAGCGCGTAGGCGATCACCAGCGGCGGGGAGGCAAGGTAGTTCATCTTCACATCGGGAGAGATGCGGCCTTCGAAATTGCGGTTGCCGGACAGCACCGCGGTGACTGTGAGGTCATTGTCGTTGACCGCCTTGGAGATCTCCTCCGGCAGCGGGCCGGTGTTGCCGATGCAGGTGGCGCAGCCGAAGGCGACCAGGTTGAAGCCGAGCTTGTCCAGGTAGGGCCAGAGGCCCGCCTTCTCGTAGTAGCCGTTGACGACCTGCGAGCCCGGCGCCATGGAGGTCTTCACCCACGGCTTACGGGTCAGGCCTTTGTCCACCGCGTTGCGGGCGAGCAGGGCGGCGCCGAGCATGACCGACGGGTTGGAGGTGTTGGTGCAGGAGGTGATCGAGGCGACCACGACCGCGCCGTGGTCGAGCACGAAGTCGCCGTACTCCTCGGTCTGCACCTTGACGGGCTTCGACGGACGGCCCTGGGCGCCGTTCGCGGCCGACGCCAACACGGCGTCGTCGTCGGCGAAGGACAGCACCGCCGGATCGCTGGCCGGGAAAGACTCTTCGATGGCCTCGTCCAGGTGCGTGTGCGGTGTGGCGGCGGCCGGGCCGGTGACCGCGTCATCGGTGTAGTTGTGGATGTCCTTGCGGAAGGCGGTCTTGGACTCCGACAACAGGATTCGGTCCTGCGGACGCTTCGGACCCGCGATGGACGGCACTACGGTGCTCAGGTCGAGTTCCAGGTACTCCGAGTAGGCGGGCTCCTTGTCGGCGTCGTGCCAGAGGCCCTGCTCCTTGGCGTAGGCCTCGACCAGCGCGACCTGCTCGTCGGAACGACCGGTCAGGCGCAGGTACTCGACGGTCACCTCATCGATCGGGAAGATCGCCGCCGTGGAACCGAACTCGGGGCTCATATTGCCCAGAGTGGCGCGGTTGGCCAGCGGCACCTCGGCGACGCCCTTGCCGTAGAACTCGACGAACTTGCCGACCACGCCGTGCTTGCGCAGCATGTCCGTGACGGTGAGCACGACGTCGGTCGCGGTCACGCCCGGGTTGATCTCGCCGGTCAGCCTGAAGCCGACCACGCGCGGGATCAGCATCGAGACGGGCTGGCCTAGCATGGCCGCCTCGGCCTCGATGCCGCCGACGCCCCAACCCAGGACGCCGAGGCCATTGACCATCGTGGTGTGCGAGTCGGTGCCGACGCACGTGTCGGGGTAGGCCTGACGAATGACGTTGCCGCCCGAGCGGGGGCCCTGCGTGGTTACGCCCGCGGCTGCGTCCTCCGGGCCTGACCCGCTCGGGCGGTCGCGGACCATGACGACACGGGCCAGGTGCTCGATGTTGACCTGGTGCACGATGCCGGTGCTAGGTGGAACGACCTTGAAGTCGTCGAACGCGGTCTGGCCCCAGCGCAGGAACTGGTAGCGCTCACCGTTGCGCTGGTATTCGATGTCGACGTTGCGCTCGAACGCGTCGGCGCGGCCGAATACGTCGATGATGACCGAGTGGTCGATGACCATCTCGGCGGGGGCGAGGGGGTTCACCTTGTCCGGGTCGCCGCCGAGGGTGGCGACGGCCTCGCGCATGGTGGCCAGGTCGACGATGCACGGCACACCGGTGAAGTCCTGCATGATGACGCGTGCGGGGGTGAACTGGATCTCGGTATTCGGCTCGGCCGACGGATCCCACTTCGCGATGGCGCGAATGTGATCGGCGGTGATGTTGGCGCCGTCCTCGGTGCGGAGGAGGTTTTCCGCGAGGACCTTCAGTGCGTAGGGGAGTTTCTCGGTGCCGGGCACGGCGGAGAGGCGGAAGATCTCGTAGGAGTCGCTTCCGACCTCGAGGGTGCCCTTGGCGCCGAAAGTATCGATACTTGTCGTCACGTCAGCTCCACTCGTCTGTGCGGGTGGCCGCCGGCAGGGCTGTGCCGGCGACCGAGTCTTCGGAGGTGCTCCCGCGCCGGAAGGCGCCGGTTCCTCGCGCTACGACCTTAACAGTACGCTTGTCCTGTGAAACACCTGGGGGCCGCTGGGGTGTGCCGCACGTGCGTGCTGCGACACTCCGTCGCGTACTGTGCTTTCGAGCCAGCAAGGGGGACCTCGCTCAACCCTGCAGTGTTGGATGCCCGTCGCTTCGGATGCCGATGCGGCTCGACAGACCGGATGGAAGATGACCGCCCCGCACACCTCGGTTTTCACCCCTATGGCCGCCGAACTGCCGCCGAATATCAGCGCCGACACCGTGAGCTCGCTCAATGCCGATCTGGCTGACGACCACGTCGCGACCCTCACCGGCAAGGACAAGTCGGAGTTGGCGACCATCGCCGCGGATGCGCGATCCCACGGAATCCCGTTGAGCATTGTGGTAGTTCCCGGCAACCCAGGCCACGACTCGAGCCTACGTGACCTGGCCACCGAGGTGGGCAAGACGCAGCACGGCACCGTCGTCGTCTTGAGCGACGACTGGGTCGGCACGTACAGCGACTCGGTGAGTCGCGTTCGGCTGGAATGGGCGGAGGACGCCGCGAAGGAGACGCACGGTAAGAGCTCGGAGGCTGCCACGATTTTCGTCGGTCGTCTGGAGGCCCCGGAATCCGTGTCATGGACCGCCATCACCTCCGTACTGCTGCTAGTGACACTGGCCGCCATCGGTGGGCTGTACGGGGTCAAGGCCAGGCGGGCGCGGCGGAGCGAGGGCGCGCTCGTGCGGAGTTCCGGCGATCTGCGGCTTCGAGAGGACGCGGCACCCGACATTCGGGCGATCTAGCGCGGAGTCATTCGTGTGTCGGTGTTCGGCCGACTGATTTTCGTCGCTGGACGACGGCCGTCGACGGGGTCGGTTCTGTGGGCCGCCCCGATCCTTGTCGTGCGGTAGGCCGCCCACCGATCGGTGGCGGTTCTGCGCGTCCGACTGCGTGGCCGACCGCGAGTGCCGGTCCTTCGTGGCCGCGCCGCCGATCGCTTCGGCAGGCCGGTCCTCCGGTGCGGGATCGTCCGATGGCAGCCGGGTGCCCCCTAGTGATTGTGCTGGTGCGACTCGGCGCTCACCGAGACTCTGGTTTCTCGGCAGTTAATTTTATGAACGTCTGGTTTGTCTTACTCCACGAAGCCGAAGTGCCATCTGGCAAATTCTGGGCAAAGTAGGAATTACGCGCGTGTAGTTCTGTTGCGGGAGTTTCCTCGGTGACTTAAGTGTCGTACGGTTCGAATGGTTGCTGCTGGGGAATAAGTGTTTCCAGAGGCCATCTGTCGGCCACCGTGCGTCATGGTTCTGCTGATGCCTATGAGGCATCGCCGGAATTCGGTCCTTGGGAGGTGCGATGCGCAGTAACGGTGAGTTCGCCCACCGGCGTCCTTTGTGGATCGCTATGGGATTGCTGGCTATGGTTTCCGTGCTAGTCGCCACGGGGCCTGCCGACGCGTTGCCGCCACCGCCGCCGAATCCCAGTGACAGCCAGATCGCCGAAGCCGGAGCGCAGGTCGATGCGGGGATCACCGAGGTGAGCACCTTGATCAACCAGGTCGCCGCAGTCGACCAGCAGCTGCGGCAACTCGACGACGCGGTCGCGCGAAAGCGTGAAGACGTCAACAAGGCCCTGGTCGACCTGCAGACCGCGCGCACCGCCGCCGACGCTGCCGCCGTGGTGGTCGCCGACACCCAGCGCGAATTGGCTGCTGCCGGAACGCGAGTCGGCCAGGCGCGGCGTAACTTCGACCAGTTCGCCGCCCAGGCATACACCCGGCCGGCCTCCGAATCAATGGTTACCTACCTCGCGGCCGCTACCCCGGCAAGCGCGCTCGATCAGGCCGAGCTGCTGAACCTGGTCTCCAAAAACCAGCGGCAGGTGCTCGACAGCCTGCGCCGCGCGCAGATCGATCAGGGCAACAAGAACTCCAGCGCGCGCCAGGCGAAGTCCGCCGCCGACGCGGCCGCGGCCGCCACCGAGGTGAGGAAGGCCGACGCCCAGAACGCGGTCGCCGCCGCCAAGGCCGAGTTCGACCAGCAGGCCGTGCAGCGCGCCGACCTGCTCCGCAAGCGCCAGGACGCGCAGGGCAGGCTCGGTCTGGCGCGGCAGAACGTGGCGGGTCTGCGGGATCAGCGCGATGCGTACCTGGCCTGGGACGCGCAGCGCACGGCGGAGGAATCCGCGGTGCGTGCGGCCGCCGCCGCTGCCGCCGCTCGCGCGGCCGCCGACCAGGCCGCCCGTGACCGCGCCGCCGAGCTCGGTGCGGGCAGGCGTCCGCACGCCCAGATCGAGGACGCGCCGCCGCGGCGGGGATCCCCCCGGGCGACCACGCCCTCGGTCGGCGGTTCCACGGCGATCGAGATCGTGGTCGATCGGGCAATGTCACAGCTGGGCGTCACCTATGCCTGGGGTGGAGGCGATGAGGACGGACCGACGCTGGGCATCCACGACGGCGGCGTCGCCGACAATCACGGCGACTACGACAAGATGGGCTTCGACTGCTCGGGGCTGATGGTATACGCCTTCGCGGGCATCGGAGTATCGCTGCCGCACTACAGCGGCTATCAGTACAACGCGGGCACGCGGGTGCCGGTGGGGCAGCGCGAACGTGGCGACATGCTGTTCTGGGGGCCCAACGGCAGTCAGCACGTGGCGCTCTATCTAGGTAACGGGACAATGGTCGAGGCGCCGCAGTCCGGCGAGGTGGTCAAGGTGTCCGCGGTCCGTGAGGGCGGCATCATGCCGTACGCGGTCCGTATCCTCTCCTGACATATCGGACATTCCGGGTGTGAAGCGGGCTGGGAAGCCGTCGAATTCCGTTCTTGTCGGGTCCGGGTGCGGCACAGGCGGCCATTACCTGGAATAGTTGTGGCAGCACGCACAGGACCAAGGCGAAAGCGGGGATGTTGGTGACTTCGACGGACGGTGTGAGCGGGGCGAATTTGGCGAAAGATACGCCTGCCTCCGCGCCCAGCACCCTCGAGCGTGACGTCCAGACCCTGGAGAAGGCGATCTACGAGGTCAAGCGCGTGATCGTGGGCCAGGATCGTCTGGTCGAGCGGTTGCTCGTCGGTGTGCTCGCGCGTGGCCACGTCCTGCTCGAGGGTGTGCCGGGTATCGCGAAGACGCTTGCGGTGGAAACGTTCGCGAAAGTGGTCGGCGGTTCGTTCGCCCGCGTGCAGTTCACGCCGGACCTGGTGCCCACCGACCTCATCGGTACCCGTATCTACCGGCAGGGCCGCGAGGAATTCGATACCGAGCTAGGCCCGGTCGTCGCGAACTTCGTACTCGCCGACGAGATCAACCGGGCACCGGCCAAGGTGCAGTCGGCGTTGCTCGAGGTGATGGCCGAGCGGCACGTGTCGATCGGCGGCAAGACCTACCCGATGCCTGATCCGTTCCTGGTGATGGCGACCCAGAACCCGATCGAGAGTGAGGGCGTGTACCCGCTGCCGGAGGCGCAGCGTGACCGCTTCCTGTTCAAGGTCGTCGTCGACTACCCCTCCGTGGAGGAGGAGCGCGAGATCATCTACCGGATGGGCGTGACCCCACCGGAGGCCGGCCGCATCCTGCAGCCGGAGGAGCTGATCCGCCTGCAGAAGGTCGCGGCCAACACCTTCGTCCATCACGCGCTGGTCGACTACGTGGTCCGGGTTATCGCGGCGACCCGCAAGCCCGCCGACTTCGGCATGCAGGATGTGGCCAGCTGGATCTCCTACGGCGCTTCACCGCGCGCCAGCCTCGGCATCATCGCCGCGGCCCGCGCCGTCGCGCTGATCCGCGGGCGCGACTACGTCGTGCCGCAAGATGTCGTCGAAGTGATCCCGGACGTGCTGCGCCACCGGCTCGTGCTGTCCTACGACGCGCTCGCCGACGAGATCAGCCCGGAGGACGTCATCAAGCGCGTGCTGCAGACCATCGGCCTGCCACAGGTCGCGCCGCATGCCGTCGCGCCGGGCGCTCCGGCCGCGCCACCCGCTCCATCTCAGCAGGCTCCGCAGCAGATCCCGCAGCCGCCCTCACCGCAGCAGCAGGCCGTGCCGCAGCCGCCGAACGGGCAGCAGTCCCAGCCCGCCGGCAACTTCCCGTCGAAGTGACCTCGGCATCGGATCCGGTTGCCGCAGTGTCGATGTCGTCTCACGCACCGCCATCGTTCCGATCGGGGGAGCTGACCGACCCGCGGCTGTCGGTCGCACTGAAGACTCTCGAGCTCACCGTGCGCCGCAGACTCGACGGCGTGCTGCACGGCGACCACCTCGGTCTCATCCCCGGGCCCGGCTCCGAGCCGGGGGAGGCGCGTACCTACCAGCCGGGTGACGATGTGCGCCAGATGGATTGGTCGGTCACCGCCCGCACCACCCATCCGCACGTGCGGCAGATGATCGCCGACCGGGAGCTGGAAACCTGGATGGTGGTCGACCTGTCGGCCAGCCTGGACTTCGGTACCGCCGCCTGCCAGAAGCGCGATCTCGCGATCGCCGCCGCGGCTGCCATCACCTATCTGACCAGCGGCGGCGGCAACCGGATCGGCGCGGTCGTCGCGACGGGCGAGCAGTTGGTCCGCATTCCCGCGCGCAGCGGGCGCGTCCACGCCCAGTCGATGCTGCGCAGCATCGCGACCACGCGGCACGCGCGTGACGGCGTGCGCGGTGACCTGCGCGGCGGCATCGAGTCGCTGCGCCGCCCGCAACGCAAACGGGGGCTCGCGGTGATCGTCAGCGACTTCCTCGGCGATATCGACTGGCAGCGCTCGCTGCGCGCCATCGCCGCCAGGCATGATCTGCTCGCGGTCGAGGTGCTCGATCCACGCGACCTGTCGCTGCCTGATATGGGCGATGTCGTGCTGCACGATCCGGAGACCGGGCGCACCCGCGAATTCAGCGTGACCCCCACATTGCGCGCCGATTTCGCGGCCGCCGCCCAGCGCCACCGTCAGCAGGTCGAACAGGCCCTGCGCAGCTGTGGCGCCCCGGTACTCACTCTGCAAACCGATCGGGACTGGATCGCCGACGTGGTCCGGTTCGTGTCCACCCGGCGCCACAGCTTCGGCGCCCCGACCGGGCGGGTGCCACGCCAGTGAGTATTTCGCATTTCACCGCGCAGCTCTGGCTCGGATTCCTCGCGGTCGTCGCACTGATCGCGCTCGGCTACATCCTGGTGCAGCGCGGCAGGCACAAGCACATGTTGAAGTTCACCAACATGGAGCTGCTGGAGAAGGTCGCGCCCTCGCGGCCGAGCCCGTTCCGGCACGTGGCTGTCGCGCTCATGCTGGTCGGCCTGGTGTTCCTCACCGTCGCCGCGGCCGGGCCGACGGCGGTCAAGAAGGTGCCGCGCAACCGCGCGACCGTCATGCTGGTGATGGACGTCTCGCTGTCCATGGAGGCCACCGACGTGCCGCCGAGCAGGTTGCAGGTGGCGCAGAAGGCAGGCAAGGAGTTCGTCGACGGGCTGACCCCCGGCATCAACCTCGGCTTCGTCACTTTCGCGGGCACCGCGTCGGTGATGGTGCCGCCGACCGTGAACCGGGAATCGGTCAAGGCGGCCATCGACAACATCAAGCTCGCCGAGCGCACCGCCACCGGTGAGGGCATTCTCACCGCGCTGCAGTCGATCGAGACGCTGGCCACCGTGCTCGGCGGCGCGGAGACGCCGCCGCCCGCGCGGATCGTGCTGATGTCCGACGGCAAGCAGACCGTGCCCGACGACAAGGACGTCGACAACCCCCGCCACGGTTTCACCGCCGCGCGGCTGGCCAAGAGCAAGGGCGTTCCGGTGTCGACGATTTCGTTCGGCACCGAGTGGGGATCGGTGGAGATCCCCGACCAGGACGGCAAGGGGACGCAGCGGGTGAAGGTGCCCGTCGACAACGATGCGCTGCGCGAGATCGCCAAGCTCTCCGGCGGAGACTTCTACACCGCCTCCAGCCTCGCGGAGCTGACCGCCGTGTACGACACACTCGAACAGCAGATCGGCTATGAGATGACCAGGGGCGATGCCAGCAGGCCGTGGCTGCTGCTCGGCATGTTGCTCGTCTCCGCCGGCGTCGTGACCGGCTTGCTCTATCGTCAACGCCTGCCGTAGCGCGGACGCGACTATGGCATCACGCGAAGGTGTGGAGCCCGGGCGCGGCGCACGAACCCGAACAGATAGGTTGGTCTTCATGTCGAACATCACGTCTCGGTCGGTCCTGGTGACCGGCGGTAATCGCGGCATCGGTCTCGCGGTCGCGCAGCGTCTGCTTGCCGACGGTCACAAGGTGGCCGTCACGCATCGTGGTTCGGGGGTGCCGGACGGGCTGTTCGGTGTGAAATGCGATGTGACCGATAGTGAGTCGGTGGATCGGGCGTTCACCGAGGTGGAGCAGCATCAGGGCCCGGTCGAGGTGCTGGTGGCCAACGCGGGCATCACTGACGACACCCTGCTCATGCGGATGACCGAGGAGCAGTTCACCCGGGTTGTCGACGCCAACCTGACCGGTGCGTTCCGGGTGGCCAAGCGGGCCAACCGGGCCATGTTGCGGGCGCGCTGGGGCCGCCTGGTCTTCCTCGGCTCGGTGGTCGGTATGGGTGGCGGGCCCGGCCAGATCAATTACGCCGCCTCCAAGGCGGGCGTGATCGGCATGGCGCGATCGATCACCCGGGAACTCGGCTCGCGATCGATCACCGCCAATGTCGTCGCGCCGGGGTTCATCGAAACGGATATGACCGCGGAACTGGATGAAAAGTACCGCGACATGGCGAAGCAGTTCATTCCTCTGCAGCGGCTCGGCCAGCCGGAAGATGTTGCGGCCGTGGTCAGCTTCCTGGCCTCCGAGGACTCAGCCTATGTGTCCGGCGCCGTGATACCGGTCGACGGTGGCATGGGCATGGGCCACTGAGCTAGCCCAAAGCCGCGCGGTGCCGAGACCTTCGGGCCGCATGCAACTCAGACATTCGACTTCAGGAGAACCGAGGACTCATGGGCGGACTGCTCGAAGGCAAGACCATTCTGGTCACCGGCATCATCACCGATTCGTCGATCGCGTTCCACGCGGCGGCGGTCGCGCAGGAGCAGGGCGCGAAGGTGATCATCACCGGTATCCCGGAGCGGCTGCGGCTGATCGACCGGATCGCCAAGCGACTGCCGCAGGAGGTTCCGCCTGCCATCGGGCTCGACGTGACCAGCGAGGATGATCTCGCCGCGCTCGCTGACAAGGTGCGTCAGCTGGCGCCGGAAGGGCTCGACGGGCTGCTGCACTCGATCGCGTTCGCGCCGCGCACCCTGATGGGGCCGGAGGCGCGTCCATTCCTCGATGGTCCCGGCCCGGACGCCGCCAAGGCGTTCGAGATCTCGGCATGGAGCTACGCGTCGCTGTCGCGCGCTGTGCTCCCCGTGATGAACGAGGGCGGCTCGATCGTCGGCATGGACTTCGATCCGCGCACCGCGATGCCGTTCTACAACTGGATGGGCGTGGCGAAGGCGGCTCTGGAGTCGGTGAACCGGTACGTGGCACGGGAAGTGGGTACGGCCAAGAAGATCCGCTCGAACCTGATCGCCGCCGGTCCGATCAAGACACTGGCCGCCAAGGCGATCGCGGGCACCGCGACCGACGACGCCGCCAAGCTGAACCAGCTCAACACCTACTGGGACGGCGCGTCGCCGATCGGCTGGGACGTCGACGACCCGACGGTAGTGGCGAAGTCGATCGTCGCGCTGCTGTCGGACTGGCTGCCCGGCACCACGGGCTCGATTATCTACGTCGACGGCGGCGCCAGCCACAACACCTGGTTCCCGGAGAACATGTCGATCAACTGAGCCTGATTCGGGAGGAGGCACTGTGGTTCGTGCTGTCGACGCGCTGCTGTTGCTGTCCTTCGGCGGCCCGGAGCGTCCAGAGGACGTGATGCCGTTCCTGGAGAATGTCACCCGGGGTAGGGGAGTGCCGCGCGAACGTCTCGAAGAGGTCGCCGAACATTACCGGCATTTCGGCGGCGTCTCGCCGATCAACGCGCTCAACCGCGACATCATCGCCGCGGTCGAGACCGAATTGACCACGGTGGGTATCGATCTGCCGGTCTACTTCGGTAACCGGAACTGGGATCCCATGGTGGAGGACACCGTCGCGCGGATGGCTGCCGACGGTGTCGGTACCGCGCTGGTGTTCCCGACCTCGGCGTGGGGCGGTTACTCGGGCTGCCTGCAGTACCACGAGGACATCGCAAGGGCACGTGCGGCTTTCGGTTCCGGTGCGCCGCAATTGGTGAAACTGCGCCACTATTTCGACCACCCCCTGCTGATCGACGCGTTCGCCGACGCGATTCGCGCGGCGCGCGAGCGCCTTCCGGCCGACCGCCGTGCAGGCGCGCGACTGGTGTTCACCGCGCACTCGATTCCGGTGTCGGCCGACGCCGCTGCGGGCCCGCCTGCCGACGGTGGCCGCCTGTACAGCCGTCAGGTCGCCGACGCCGCGCGATTGTGCGCCGCCGCAACCGGTTTCACCGGCTACGACCTGGTGTGGCAGTCCAGGTCCGGCCCACCGCAGGTGCCGTGGCTGGAGCCGGACATCGCCGACCACCTCGACGACCTCGCGGCCAAGGACGTCGAGGCGGTCGTCGTTTGCCCGGTTGGCTTCGTGTCCGACCACCTCGAGGTCATCTGGGATCTCGACAACGAGGCCGCGCAGAAGGCAGCCGAGCTGGGCATGGCTTTTGCTCGCGTCGCCACGCCGGGCACCGATCCCCGTTTCGCGAAGCTGGTCGTCGAACTGACCTCCGAGTACCTGGACGAAAACGAACCCCGACGGCTTGGCGAGGTCCCGGGTTACGGCTGTACACCCAACGGCACCCCGTGCGCCGGCGGTTGCTGCGCCCCACCGCGCCGTCCCACAGTTGGGAAGTGACCTGGATCGGGCGAGATAGCATCGACTGCGCCTGAGACCGAGCGCTGAATCCATTCCCTAGGGGGTAATTCTCGATGACCTATGCCGACGTGCTGACCAACGCCGCGGTGCTCGATCCACATGCCTGGTCCGATACGAGTGTGTGGACCGTGGCGCTGGACTCGACCGAGGCCAGGCGGCGCGGTCGCAGTCGCGGCAGCGGCGGCTCGATCTGGGTCGGCATCCTCTGTATCGGGCTCGTAGTCGTCGGCATCGGGCTCGCGATCTGGCTGAGCAAGAGGAAGAACTCGAATCAGCCGCAGCAGCCGTATGCGCCGCAGCAGTACCAGCAATCGCAGCCGCCGCAGTATCAACAGCCGTATCCACCTCAGCAGGATCAGCAGCCGTATCCGCCCCAGCAGGGTTTCGGGGCGCCGCCGCAGTATCAGCAGTCCTACCCACCACAGCCGCAGCAGTACCAACCGCCGCAGCAGCAATACCAACCGCCCTACCCGCCGCAGCAGTAGCCCGTTCGGGTCGCGGCGCCGTTCGGGTGGACGCGAAGATCTTTGACCCGCACCGTGGTTCCGTCGTTTCCGCGGAGGTCGTAGGTGTTGCCGAGCACGGAGTCGGTTGTGGCGCCGAGGGGTCGTCGCGGCCGAAGGTGAGGTGAGCGCCTCGGGCAGCAGTCTGGCCGGGTCGACACAGTGCGCCGCGGTGATCCCTGGTCCGGCATGATGAGCGCGGCGCCGCAGAACTGGCCGGAGGGGCGGGTGATGAACAGCGGCGTGTCGACGGCGGCCAGCAACGGGTAGTCCACCGTCGCTCGGTGCCGCCCACGATCGCGGAGGCTGGGGCAGGCGAAGCGAGACCGATCAGCGCGGTGGCGAGGGCCGCGGCGCCACGACGGTAAGTGCGCGTGTCACACCGCCTGCTGGCAAGATCGCTGATCGCCTGTTCAACCAGATCGGCCCGGGTTCAGTGGTTGCTGCGCGCCGAGGCGTGCACCGCGACCAACCGCGCCGCGCGGATCGCGTCCCAGAGTGGGCGCAGCAGCGATTCTTGCGCGCCGATCGCGCTGGCGGAGGTGGGTGAGGCGGCGGGCTCTCGCTGCGCCACCGTGAGGATGGCCGCGACATGGTCGGCGGTATTCAGAATCCGCCTGGCGCGCAAGGGGATCGAGCCGGGGTAGTCGTGCCGGGAGTAGTCGGCGAGTTCGGCCTCGATGAGCTCGCGCGGATCGGACTCGGCCGCGCCGACGGAGGTGGTGTGGAGTTTCATCAGGGCGTCGGCGGCGTCGCGGACCGCTTCGCGCATGGCGTATTCGGCCTCGCCGAGCGACATGTCGGAGCCTGGCGCCGAGGGGATGGGGGTGCTGTAGACAGTCCACTGCAGGGTGTCGTCGTCGGCCCACTGCGGGATGAGGCCGGTGCCGTCGGAGCCGGGGACACCGATCAGGACTCCCTCCTCGGCTTCGATCGCGTCGGCGGCGAATGCCGTGCCCCCGGGCAGACCACGCACGTCGCCGGGGACCGGGAGTACCAGCCGTAGCTGTGCGCCGGGCTGCGCCATCGTCTCGCGAATCACCTTGAGCAGCGCGATGACCCCGCTCCCCGGCAGATTCCCGTGCGACGACCAAGGCAGGTCGGTGCGGCCGCCGGTGACCGGGTCACCTGCCGCGATCGTGTGCCTCGGCGCCCATGCATGCAGGGCAGCCAAGATGTCGTCGGGCGCGCTGCAGCCGGCCAGCCATGAGCCGGTCCACACCGTCAGCGTCGCACTTGGAGAGCACATAATTATCGAGCATAAAGGTTCGCGCTACTCCCGGGCATCCGTGCGGCGAGCATTCTCGAGCTGCGTGCGGTGCCGGGAGTGCCGTCCGCGGCCGCCGCTCCGTCCGCGCCGGCATCTCCTGGCATGTGGCTCCCGCACCCACTCTGGGATTCGGCCTAATCCGGCTCGGTGACGAAGTCGATCAGGCGTTCCACCGCGCCGAGCAGGGGCGCTTCCAGATCGCGGAAGGAGGTCACGGCGTCGTATACCCGCCGCCAGCCGTCCTGCGGGGTACCCCAGCCCAGGCGCGTGCAGATGCCGGTCTTCCAGTCCTCGCCGCGGGGGACCTCCGGCCATCGCGCGATGCCGACGGCCGCAGGCCGCACCGCCTGCCACACATCAATGAACGGATGTCCGGTCACGAGCACGTGCGGCCCGAGTCCGGTGGTCAGCTGCGTCTCCTTGGACCCGATGACCAGGTGGTCGACCAGCACACCGACCCGGTGTCCCGGCCCCGGGTCGAACTCCACCAGCCGCTCGGCCAGGTTGTCCAGGCCCTCCAGATGCTCGACCACCACGCCCTCGACCCGAAGGTCGTGGCCCCACACCCGCTCCACCAGGGCGGCGTCGTGCACGCCTTCCACCCAGATCCGGCTACCACGGGCCACCCTGGCACGCAGGCCCTCCACCCTGGTCGAACCGGAGGCGGAGCGGGTCTGCTTCTTCGGCGGCGCGGCGGAGGGCCGGACCAGCGTCACAGGCTGGCCATCGATGAGGAACGCGGCCGGACGCAGCGCGAACAGGCGCACCACACCGCGGGCGTCCTCCAGCTTCACGAACTCGCCGTCGTAGCTGCGATCGAAACCGACCACGGCACCGCAGAATCCGGTGGCGGCGTCCTCGACGACCAAGTCGCGTTCCGCGGTCACCGTCGGCACCGCTCGCTGCTTCGATCGAGGATGTCCGGAGAAGATGTCACCATACCTGTCACGCGCGCTCACCCGCCTGAAGCTAGCACCGCCGCTGTAAGTTTCGGTGTCACCACCCGCGCGTCAGCGCGGCGAATTCGTGCCGCGTGCTCGTGTCCTTCCGCGCCCAGAATCATGATCGGCGCACTACAGTGGGTGGCGTGGCCGCAATCTTTTGGCTGGTCGCGGGCATCCTGCTCGCGGCGGCGGAAATGCTCACCGGTGACTTCACGCTGCTGATGCTCGGTGTCGCGGCGCTCGGCACCGCGGGCGTCAGCGCCGCGGCGGATACCTCGCTGGTGGTGGATGCCATTGTGTTCGCTGTGATCTCGGGGGTGCTGTTCCTCGGTGTCCGCCCGTATATCCGTCGGCGCTTCGGTACTCCGCCGCCGATTCCGACGAATGTGGACGCCTTGCCTGGTAAGACGGCGCTGGTGCTGGAACAGGTCGCGGCCCATTCCGGGCAGGTGAAGCTGGGCGGCGAGGTATGGACCGCCCGACCGATGGACACGACCGAGGTCTACGAGCCGGGTACGACCGTCTATGTCATGAAGATCGACGGCGCGACCGCCGTCGTCTGGAAGGGGCCGTAATGGCTGTACTGATCGTCGCCGCTGTTCTCGTCCTTTTGGTCGTGGTGGTGGTCTTCAAGTCGATCGCGCTGGTGCCGCAGGCCGAGGCCGCGGTCATCGAGCGCCTCGGCCGTTATTCGCGCACCGTATCCGGCCAGCTGACGTTCCTCGTTCCGTTCGCTGATCGGATCCGGGCCAAGGTGGACTTGCGCGAGCGGGTGGTCTCCTTCCCGCCGCAGCCGGTGATCACCGAGGACAATCTGACTCTGCACATCGACACCGTGGTCTATTTCCAGGTGACCAGCCCACAGGCGGCGGTGTACGAGATCAGCAACTACATCGCCGCGGTCGAGCAGCTGACCGTCACCACGCTGCGCAACGTGGTCGGCGGCATGACGCTCGAGCAGACGCTGACCTCCCGCGATTCGATCAACGGCCAGCTGCGCGGCGTGCTCGACGAGGCGACCGGCCGCTGGGGCCTGCGCGTCGCGCGGGTCGAGCTCAAGAGCATAGATCCGCCACCGTCGATCCAGGAGTCGATGGAGAAGCAGATGAAGGCCGACCGCGAGAAGCGCGCCATGATCCTCACGGCGGAGGGCACGCGCGAATCGCAGATCAAGACGGCCGAGGGTTCCAAGCAAGCGCAGATCCTGTCCGCGGAAGGCGCCAAGCAGTCGGCGATCTTGGCGGCCGAAGGTGAACGGCAGAGCCGGATCCTGCGCGCGCAGGGTGAGCGAGCCGCCTCCTACCTGCAGGCACAGGGCCAAGCCAAGGCCATCGAAAAGGTTTTCGCCGCTATCAAATCCGGCAAGCCCACACCGGAACTGCTTGCCTACCAATACCTGCAGACGCTGCCGATGGTCGCCCGCGGTGACGCCAACAAGGTGTGGCTGGTGCCCAGCGACTTCGGTAAGGCGCTCGAAGGGTTCGCCAAGAGTTTCGGCACCCAAGGTGAGGACGGCGTCTTCCGCTACGAACCGCCCGCGACCGACGGCTCCGAAGTCAAGCCGGAGGACGACTCCGACGTCGCGGACTGGTTCGACACCGCGCCCGACCCGACCATCGAGCGGGCCGTCCGCGCCGCCGAGGCGACGGCACGCACTCCGGTCGAGGGCATGACGCCCACACCGCCGCCGGGTTACCAACCCTCCCCACATCAGCCGGTCCTCCCCCCGCAGGAAGCCTTCCCGCCCCAACAGCCATCACAACAGCAGCCGCCGCAGCCGCCGGCTTATCGCCCCGACGATCCGCACGGCCGCCCCTGGCAGCCCCCGGAGAACTTGTCGAAGTAGTGCACCCACATCGCCCCGGGCTCCGCTGGAGTCCGGGGCGATGTCGTCGGCTGTCGCGGAATTCGCTGGCCGAATTGTGTGACAGGCGCGGATCGCCGCAACGATCACGTCGGCGACGTCGCGCATGCCGTGCGAGGTGAGGTGGTACGGGATGGTGATCGGCAGGTTACTCGGGAAGCTGATCCCCGGCGGGTGGAATCGAGTGGCAGACTTCCAGGTATGACGACACCCGGATGGGCCGACGTGGACCGCTACATCGTGGACACACTGGTGGTGGATGAGGACTCCGAAGCGGCGCTGGGGGCGAACAAGGCGGCGGGGCTGCCTTCGATCGACGTGTCACCGGCGCAGGGGAAATTCCTGCATCTGCTCGCCAGGACGGTCCGGGCGCGGCGGGTGCTGGAGATCGGCACGCTCGGTGGATACAGCACGATCTGGCTCGCCCGTGCGGTCGGCCCGAAAGGGCAGGTGGTCACCCTCGAGTTCGCGGCTCAACACGCCGAGGTCGCCCGCGCGAACCTCGACCGGGCCGGTGTCGGCGACCGGGTGGAGATCCGTGTCGGCGCAGCGCTCGACAATCTGCCCGTACTCGCGGCGGAGGACCCGGAGCCGTTCGACCTGGTGTTCATCGACGCGGACAAGGTGAACAACTCGAACTATGTGTTGTGGGCGCTGCGCCTGACCCGGCCCGGTTCGGTGATCGTCGTCGACAACGTGGTGCGCGGTGGCGCACTCGCCGAGGAACACTCCGATGACCCGAACGCCCAGGCCGGCCGTGACCTGCTCGACCTGCTCGCCGCCGAACCGAGCCTGGATGCGACCGTGGTTCAAACCGTTGGCAGCAAGGGCTGGGACGGTTTCGCCTACGCCGTTGTGAACGGCGACATCGGCGACTGAGCAGATTCTGCCGCGGAGGTCAGTCCACTGCGCGGCCCCGTTCGGGCCGGTTACCGGTGCCGTGCGTCGGCCAGCTCGGCAAGCCGACGCGGGGCGCGTTCGGCTGAGGGATGAGGACCACCTTTCCGGTTGTCGCGCGCGTCTCCAGCGCGTGGTGGGCGGCGGCGGCTTCGGCGAGCGGGAAGCGGTGCACCGCGGGGCGCAGGCGACCGGCCGCCGCCTCTGCCATCGCGCGCTTCTCCAGTACGCGCAGATCGCCGCCGGCGCGCGCGAGCATCGGCGGGCCGATCACCACGTGGGAGGTGACACCGCGCGCGGCCAGTTCGTCGACCGAGAGCGACTGCCGCACTTGCTCATCCGACGTCTGGCCGGACCAGCCGTAGATCAGGTGCTGCCCGCCCTTGCCGAGCAGACCGAGGGCGGCACGGGCGATCTCGCCGCCTACCGAGTCGAACAGCACGCTGGCGCCGCGGTCGCCGATACGTTCCCGAACCTGCTCGGGCCAGTCCGGTCGCAGGTAGTCCACCGCGAGATCGGCGCCGTTACGTCGCACCTGATCGACTTTCGCGGGCCCACCGGCAAGCCCGATCACCATCGCCCCGGCATTCTTGGCGTACTGCACCAGCAGCGTGCCGATGCCGCCCGCGGCGGCCGTCACCATGGCGACGCTGGCGGGGCCGAGTTCGGTGAACTGGAGGATGCCCGAGGTGGTACGGCCGGTGCCGATCATCGCCACCGCCTCGGCTGAATCGAGATTCGCCGGAATCTCGTGGAGCCGAGCGACTTCCGTCACGGCGAGTGCCGCGTAACCACCGGGCACCGCGCCGAGGTGGGCCACCACCCGTGCGCCGAGGTGACTCGGGTCGACATCGGCGCCGATCCGGTCGACGGTGCCCGCGACTTCGCGGCCGGGGATGGTCGGCAGTTCCGGCAGGGGGAACGGTCCGGTCTGGCCCTTCCGCAGCATGGTGTCGACAAGGTGGACTCCAGCGGCCGC
Organism: Nocardia sp. NBC_00881; assembly: GCF_045207455.1. Taxonomy (NCBI): domain Bacteria; kingdom Bacillati; phylum Actinomycetota; class Actinomycetes; order Mycobacteriales; family Nocardiaceae; genus Nocardia; species Nocardia sp. NBC_00881. The sequence continues at coordinate 2,670,901 of NZ_CP108798.1, read as the reverse complement.
CACCGCTATCCGTACCTGCCCGGGGCCGGGCGCTGGGTCAGGCAGGGTTTCGTACTGGAGGTTCTCGGCTGGGCCGAAGGCATGGAGGCGAATGGCGTACATGGTGACTCCTGTTGGTGAGGCAGTTGCCGACCACCCTTCAACATCAAGCTAGGTTGGGGTCAAGGGCTTTCGGCGCGCTGCCCGTGCGGCGAACCCGTCGCAGAGTGCGTCGAGCCCGACGTAGAGCAGTTCCTCCTGGGTCAGATCGTTGACGCCGCTACCCTCGAGATCTACCAGCGCGGGTGGGACCGGCAGCTGTGCCGCCCCTTTCAGTAGCGTCCGCAGCCCGTTGTCGCCCTCGGGGTTCATACCCTTGCGCGCCATCAGTGTGGCGCTGATCTCCGGCAGGGTGGCGCCGGAGATGTAGTTCCACACGGTGAAGGCCATGGTTGTCGCCTCGCGGGTCGAGACATCGAGCTCCAGAAAGCCTTCGACCAGCCAGGCCAGACAGGCCAGACTCTGCGGCCCGAAGCTGTAGCGCGGGGTGGCGAAGGTGAGCAGCACCCACGGATGTTGGCGATAGAGGGTCCAGTCGATCTCTGCGGCGATACGCACCCGGTCACGCCAGGTCCACTGCTGACCCTCCGGCGAAGGGTATGGATTGCGCCGGGCTACCTCGTCGGTCATCGACGCCAGCAGCTCGTCTTTGTTCGCTACGTGGCGATAGAGCGACATGGCGCCCACGCCCATCCGCTCGGCTATGCGCCGCATGGACAGCGCGTCCAGGCCCTCGGCGTCGGCGAGCGCGATCGCGGTGTCGACGATGGCGGCGCGATGCAGCTTGGGTTCGGTCATCCCATGACTCGCTTTCCGTTCCGTGGCGGGTTGCGTACACTGTACCCGGACCTATGCGTACGGCGTACGCGGCACGGGAGAGGAAGTTCGGAATGACGGATCTGGAGGCGGTGCGGACCGCACCGGGCACGGTGGCCTCGCGCCGCGCCTGGCTGGGCCTCGCGGTATTGGTGCTGCCGGTGCTGCTGGTGTCGATGGACATCTCGGTACTGTTCCTCGCGCTGCCGACCCTCACCGTCGACCTGGCCCCTTCGGCGGACCAGCAACTATGGATTCTCGACATCTATGGGTTCCTGATCGCGGGCCTGCTGATCACCATGGGCAACCTCGGTGACCGGATCGGCCGGCGCAACATCCTCCTCGCGGGAGCCACCGTCTTCGGGATAGCGTCGGTGATCGCGGCGTTCGCGCCGAGCGCGGGTGTTCTCATCGCGGCGCGGGCGCTGATGGGCATCGGCGGCGCGACCCTTCTGCCGTCCAGCCTGGCGCTGATCTCCAGCCTGTTTTCCGATGCCCGCGAGCGGGCCGCCGCGATCGGCGTCTGGACGGCGTTCTTCGCGGGGGGCTCGGCCGTCGGGCCGATTATCGGTGGGGTGTTGCTGCACCAGTTCTGGTGGGGTTCGGTGTTTCTCATCAACATTCCGGTGCTGCTTATCCTGCTCGCGTTCGGTCCGTTCGTACTGCCGGAACATCGGGCAGGCGTGCTCGGTCCGCTGGATCTGCCGAGCGCCATACTGTCCATCGGCGGCATTCTCCCGATGGTGTACGGCATCAAGCACGCCGCGACCGAGGGGATCGATGCGCAGGCGACCGTCATCGCGCTGATCGGCGCGGTGATCCTGGCCGTGTTCGTCCGCAGGCAGCGCCAGCTCGACGAACCGCTGCTGGATCTGCGGCTGTTCGGCCGGGCCCAGTTCTCGGTGGCCATCGGTTCCAGCCTGGCCGGCATGATGTCCCTGGCGGGCATGAGCTACCTCACCAGTATCTATCTGCAATCGGTGACCGGGCGCGAGCCGCTGGCCGCGGCGTTGCTGGGCATTCCGATGGCGGCCGCGGTGTTCGTCTGTTCGATGAGCGGTGCGCGGGTCGGCCACCGGCTCGGCGCGCGTACCACGTTCGTGTTCGCGCTGCTCGCCTCGGCGGTCGGCAACCTGATGCTGCTCGGCGTCGGCGTGCAGAGCGGTCTCTGGTGGTATCTGACCGGGTCCACGGTCGCCGGCATCGGTTACGGCCTCGCCTTCACGCTGGTGTCGGACGTCGCGGTGTCATCCGTGCCGCCCGCGCGGGCCGGGTCGGCCGTCGGTATTTCCGAGACGAGCTTCGAGCTGGGCAACGCGCTGGGGCTCGCGCTGCTCGGTTCGCTTGCGGCGCTGATCTTCCGTTCCGGCGGCGACTACGCGGCCACGCTCGGCGAAACCGTCCAGCGTGCCAACGGCAATGCGGCGTTGCTCGAGTCCGCGCGTGCATCATTTGTCAGCGGAATGCATATCGCGGTGGCGGTCGGCGCGACGGTGCTCATGGCTATGGCGCTGATCGCACGGTTCGCCTCGCCCGCGAAGCGGTGAGCGGCTGCAGGCATGGACCGACCACGACGCGCGAGGCCGCGCAGTCATCGACTGTAGCTTCCGTCGCTGACCCGCCGGAACGTCCGCGAAACTCCCGCGACACCTGCGCGACACGCCGGGACATAAGATCGACGAATGCGGGAATCCGGAGCGACAAGTCTGGCGACATTGCTCGCGCTCGCCGACTCGAGGCTGCCGATCGGCGGGCACGTGCACTCCGGCGGTGTCGAAGAGGCCGTCGCATCCGGTCTGGTCCGCGACGTCGTGTCCGTCGAGCTGTATCTGCGCCGCAGGATCCGGAGTTCCGGGTTGGTCGCGGCGTCGTTGGCCGCGGCGGTGTGCGCGGGGGAACTCGATCCGGTGCGCGCCGAGGCCGAGACCGACGCGCGGACACCCGCGCCCGGTGCGCGGACCGCATCCCGCGCACAGGGCCGCGGCCTGCTGCGCCTCGCTAAACAGCTGTGGTCCCGACCGGATTGGTCGGCGCTGGGCGCGACACCGCACCTGTCCACCGTCTTCGGCGTAGTCGGCGCGACCTGTGCGGTGTCGCCGAGGGAAACGGCGGGTGTCGTCGTCTACACCACGCTCACCGGTGCGGCGACCGCCGCTCAGCGCTTGCTTGCCCTGGACCCCGCCGCGGTCGCCGCATGCACGATTCGTCTCGCCGACCTGTGTGACCGCACCGCTGAGCAGGCGGCTACCGGTCTCGCCGCGGTGTCCGATCCGCTGCAGGACGCGCTCGCCCAGCGCCACCTGCAACGCGAAATGCCGCTGTTCGCCAGCTGAAGCCTCGGGAGAAGGAGATCGCGCAATGCCCCCGCACCTGATCGACGGTGAGCCACACGACCATATCCACGATCGGCCCAAGCGGGCACGCACACCCGGCGAGGCGCTGCGCATCGGCATCGGTGGCCCGGTCGGGTCGGGCAAGACCGCGCTGGTGGCCGCGCTGTGCAGGCAGCTGCGCGACGAGCTGTCGCTGGCGGTGCTGACCAACGACATCTACACCACCGAGGACGCCGACTTCCTGCGCCGCCACGCTGTGCTGCCGGACGAACGCATCACCGCCGTGCAGACCGGCGGCTGCCCCCACACCGCTATTCGCGACGACATCACCGCGAACCTGGACGCCATCGACGACCTGGTCGCGGCTAACCCCCCACTGGATCTGATCCTGGTCGAATCCGGCGGCGACAACCTCACCGCGACCTTCTCATCCGGACTGATCGACGTGCAAATCTTCGTCGTCGACGTGGCGGGCGGTGACAAGGTCCCGCGCAAAGGCGGCCCCGGGGTGACATTTTCGGATCTGCTGGTGATCAACAAGACCGACCTGGCTCCGCTGGTCGGCGCCGATCTCGGCGTGATGGAGCGGGACGCAGCGCAGGTGCGCGATGGCCGCCCGACCGCGCTGATCTCGCTCACCGAAGACCCGGCCGCCATCCCGGTACTTTCCTGGGTGCGCCAGCAGTTGCGCACGGCAGCCGAGCAGGACCGCGCGGCAGGCGCTGAATCCTCAGTTGCGCACTGAGCTACGGATAGTCGCGACCAACGCGACCCTCCCGGAGATCCATGCGAGCGGCGGACTGTCGGCTCGCCGTACCGGCCCGCACATGGTGCATCTGATCGGCACCGCCGCCACGCCGCTGGGTGGTGATCAGCTCGATATCACCATTGCGGTCGGACCGGGCGCCGAGCTTGTGGTGCGTTCGGTCGCGGCGACCATCGCGCTACCGAGCGTGGCGACTCCGCTGTCGATCGGTCGCTGGCACTTCGAGATCGGCAGCGGGGGCACACTGGATATCGATCCCGAGCCGATGATCGTCGCGGGCGGTGCGCGGCACCACACCGTCACCACGATCCGGCTGGCCTCCGATGCCCGGTTGCGGATGCGCGAACGAATTCAGATCGGCCGCGCCGGCGAGGACGACGGTTGGTGGCACGGAGAGCTGATCGCCGACCTCGACGCCACGCCGCTGCTGCGCCATCGCCTGGAACTGGGTGCGGGTACGCCGGCAGACGATGCGCTGGCGGCCCCGCGCGCACTGGAGAGCGAACTCGTCTACCCCGACAAGCGCCCGGTGGCGACAACAGGATTGACGCAGACTCGGCTGCCGCTCGCGGCCGGCGGCAGCTTGTTCACTCGCACCGGGTCGCTGCTCGCTGTCCCCGGTGACCCGGAGGGGATCGGTGTCGACCCGCCGTTGGCGCCGCGCTCCGATGGCGCCCCGACATTCCGAAGTCGGCCTCGCGAGTCGTAATGAACGGCTGGTGTGCCGAATTCGTCTAGCTACGGTGTAATCCGTACGGGGCGGGAGAAAAGTGGCGGGAACCCGACAATGTCGTCGGGTTCCCACCCTTCTCGGTCATTCTTTGAACGCACCGTCTGATGACTCGCTGATGGCACGCGGTGGCGCGCTGAGAGAGTGCACCGCACCGACGGCCGCACCGACGCCCGCCCCGATGGCCGCGATGGGGACGGCGATGACAGCAGCGCCGTAAGCGATGCTTATGGGAATGGCGGCGAGGCCGATCGGCGCGAACGGCAGGCCGATGGCTGTGCCGATCACGCCCCCGACGGCTGCCGAAAACAGCGCGAAAGGGCTCGCTATCGCCGCGCCTGTCGCCGCGCCTGTCGCCGCGGCGCCGACGGTCTCGCTTGCGATCCTGTCAGACCTGCTGCGTTCCATTCCGATCGAGTCGAGGAATGTCGCCATATTGGCCTCGGCTACCGCTGCGCCGTCGTTGATCTGGATGGCTTGCTCGCGATAGAGCTGCGATTCCGGCGCGTCGACCACCACGTCACCGAAGCGGAACTTGCCCGGCGGCGGCGCGATCGGCGGAACCGGAGCGACCGGAACGGGCCCGTGTAGAGGGCCGAGGGGCGCCAGGTACTTTCTGTCCGGCATCGGCCGCGCCCACTGCAGTGAACTCAGCGTGCCCTCCGGGATCTGCCGCCCCATGTACGGATGCACATTCGGCTCTTCGGCGGCAGGCCACTGCGCCGACTCGTCGGTCTGGTCGGTCTGGGGGTCGGCTTGCGGGTCGGTCTGGTTGGTCTGGGGGTCGGTCTGGTTGGTCTGGGGGTCGGCTTGCGGGTCGGTCTGGTTGGTCTGCGGGTCGGTCTGGTCGGGCTGGGTCACCGGCGGGGTGGGCCGAGCGGGCTCGGCGTTCGCAGTGCCGGTTCCCACCAGCAGCGCCAGTGGAACCGCTACCGCCACGACCATCGAGCTCATTCTCTGTCGCTGCGGGTCGTGAACTCCGTGCTTGCCTGTGCCCATCGATCACCTTTCGTACGGAAAGAGACTTTCGACGCCGACATTCGTACCTGCTGGCCACGCGGATTGGTTGTTCTCTCGGTGACACAACAGCGCGAGCATAGCTGAAGAGTTGCTATTAGGTGGCTGCTTGAGCAAGCTTCCGCCTCGACGCTGAAGCCGCCCGGATCGGGCCGCTCGACGGGCCGGGACGGCAACCCGTGACGTGGGGCCCGGAAAGGGCCGACCGGAAAGGGTCGACGAGGAGACCACGAAGGTCCGCCGGATGGGTGCAAACGGGCGTCAGCCCGCCTTCGCGTCCCTGGTGGCTTTGTCCACCGCGACCCGGCTGTTGCTGGCGGCACCGAGCGTGGCGGCGAGTTCTTCGGCGTCCTCGTCGTCGCCGGTACTGATGGCTTCCAAGGCGAGCCGCGCGAATACCCACTGCTCGGTGGCGGCCATCTGTCCGCGAGTGCGCCCGAGGAAGGTGACGAACCACTGGATGACGGTGATGATCCGGCTGCGGTAGCCGACCAGGTAGTACAGGTGCAGCCCGAGCCATGCCAGCCATGCGAGGAAACCGCCGAACTCCAGCTTGCCCACCTGGCATACAGCGCTGAACCGCGAGACGGTGGCCATGCTGCCCTTGTTGAAGTACTTGAACGGCTTACGTTCCGCCTGGCCGTTCAGCCCCGCTTTGATCTGCTTGGCGGCGTAGGTCGCGCCCTGAATGGCGCCCTGCGCCTGGCCCGGCACATTCGGTACCGACATCAGGTCGCCGACGACGAAGACGTTCGGGTGGCCCTTGACGGTCAGATCCGGCTCGACCACGACCCGGCCCGCCCGGTCGACCTCGGTGCCATCGGACTGTTCCGCGATCATCTTGCCCAGCGGGCTGGCCTGCACGCCGGCCGACCACACCTTGCACGCCGACTCGATGCGGCGCACCGTGCCGTCGGAGTCCTTGACTGTGACGCCGAACGCGTCGACATCGATCACCATGGCGTTGAGCTGGATCTCCACGCCCATCTTCGCCAGCCGCCGTTCGGCCTTGCCGCCGAGCTTCGGCCCCATCGGTCCGAGTACGGCGCCCGCGCCCTCGAGCAGCACGACGCGCGCATCGCGCGGATCGATGTTGTGGAAAGTGCCCTCCAGCGTGCGGTCGGCGAGTTCGGCGATCTGCCCGGCCAGCTCGACGCCGGTGGGGCCCGCACCGACGATGACGAAGGTCAGCAGCCGGTCGCGCTGCTCCTGGGTGGTGGCCAGCTCGGCCTGTTCGAACGCGCCGAGAATACGCCCGCGTAGCTCGAGTGCGTCATCGATGGTCTTCATGCCGGGGGCGTACGTGGCGAACCGGTCGTTGCCGAAGTAGGACTGCTGCGCGCCGGTCGCCACGATCAGGCTGTCGAACGGGGTGGCGGTGTCCTGGTCCAGCAGGCGCGAGGTGACGATCTTGTTCTGCAGGTCGATGCCGGTGACCTCGCCGAGCAGCACCTGCGCGTTCTTCTGCTTGCGCAGGACGAGCCGGGTGGCGGGCGCGATCTCGCCGGTCGACAGGATTCCGGTGGCGACCTGATAGAGCAGCGGCTGGAACAGGTGTGTGGAGGTTTTGGAGATCAGGGTGACATCGACGTCGGCGCGCTTGAGGTGCTTGGTGCCGAACAGGCCGCCGAAGCCCGAACCGATCACCACCACCCGGTGACGGTTCTCGACAGTCTGAGTGCTCATCGTCCTGCTCCTCGATGGACCGGGGGTTCGTCCCCGGCAACGGTTCCTGACACGCCCAACCGTAGTCGGCGCGCCCTCCACCGTCACGACGAGATCCCGGTCCTGGCATGTCGCAGTGCGACATCTCACCGCGGCCGGGCGATTGCGGCGAGGCATGTCGCGCGAACCGACCGAGCGAATGCGCGAAGAAGAATACGATGGAAATCGTCGCTGAGGAGGTTTGCCATGGTCGCCGGGGACCGTGTGGTCGGCCGTAAACCCAGCGTGCAATCCGAATCCGAGAATCAAGCGCTGATCGAGGTCCCGCATAGGCATTTGATCGACCGCGCCCTCGGGTTGCTGCCGGAACGGCACCAGGTGCTGGCCACTCCACCGCAGGGCAGCGCGATCGCCCCGGTCCAGGGCGACGCCGGGTTGCCGTATCTCGGCCGGGCGTTGCACTACATGCGCTGGGGTCCAGCCGAGATCATGGAGCGCTATCGCCGATACGGTCCGGTCTCGTTGAACACCTCGCTCGGCGTCGACCGGGTGTTGGTCGCCGGTCCGGACGCGATCGACGAGGTGCTGGGCCGCAGGCGCCGCGATTTCGGGCAGGGCTGGGACTACTTCATCGGCCCGTTCTTCCGCCGCGGATTGCTGTTGCTGGAATTCGACGAACACAAATTCCACCGAAGGATCATGCAACAGGCCTTCACCAGAGACCGGCTGGAGGCGCATCTCGCCGCGCTGACCCCGGTGGTGCGCGCGAGTATCGGACGGTGGGTTCCTCAGGGGCGCAACGCGGAACGCACCGTGGGCCTGTATCCCATGCTCAAGGAGCTGACTCTCGATATCGCGGGAGAGAGCTTCATGGGCGTCGACGTCGGTGCACGGCGCAAACAGCTCATCGATGCTTTCGTCGACTGCACCCACGCCGGGCTTGCCATCATCCGGCACTCGGTGCCGGGCGGCAACTGGCGGGCCGGGCTGCGCGGCCGCAAGGTACTCGAGGAGTACTTCACCGCGATGCTGCCGGAGAAGCGCCGCACTGTATCGCCGGACTTCTTCTCCGGGCTGTGTCATGCGCGTAGCGAGGACGGCGGTGTCTTCGGCGACGCCGACGTGGTGAACCACATGATCTTCCTGATCATGGCCGCGCACGACACCACGACCACGACTGCCACCGCGGTCGCCTACTACCTGGGCAAACATCCCGAGTGGCAGGAACGGGTGCGCGCCGAGGTCCTTGCGATGGACGACCGGGTCCGCAACGCGCCGCCGACCATCGCGGACCTGGAGGGTCTGCGCGATCTGGATCTGGTGGTCAAGGAGAGTCTGCGGCTGATGCCGCCGGTTCCCGGGTTCTCGCGCCGCGCTGTGCGCGATACCGAGATCGCGGGCCACTACATTCCGGCGGGCGCCCCGGTCGATGTGGCCTACCAGGTCAATCACCTGTTGCCTGAGCTGTGGACGCGGCCGGAGGTATTCGATCCCGAGCGGTTCGGCGAGCAGCGGCGCGAGGACAAGTCGCACCGTCTGGCCTGGCTACCGTTCGGCGCGGGTGCGCACAAGTGCATCGGGATGCACTTCGGCACATTCGAGGTGAAGACGATGACCGCCGCACTGGTGCGCGAGTACGAGTGGTCCATCCGGGAGAAATATCGAATGCCCTGGGGATTCACCACGATCCCCTTCCCGAGGGACGGTGCGCCGATGATGCTGCGCAGGCGCTCGGCCGGCTGACGGGAGAGCGCGCCGCCCCGCCGGGCGCCGCGGGTCAGCGTCCGGAGAAGAGCAGCTGGGCGACCTTGGTGTCGGTGTCGGCGCCCTCTGCGTAGCCGCCCGTGTCACCCAGCGAGTTCATCACGGCCAGGGTGTAGCGCTCCCCCGGCCCGGCGAAGCCGACCGAGTTCACGACCCAGCCACCCTGCTCGGCGGACCAGCCGTTCTTCAGGCCAGGACGCATCTGCTCACCCGCGCCCCACACACCCCAGTGCTGATTGGAGTCCACCGCACGCATCCGGTCGACCAGGTAGTTGCGGTCGTCGGGGTGCATCTGGTTGAGGATGTGGTCCATCAGCCGATCCAGGTCGGCGGCGGTGCACTTCTGGAACGACCAGTCCGGGAACAGGGCGGTGTTGGTCGGCTGCGGCTCCAGCGTGGACATCCCGTTGGCGCGGAACGCGTTGTTGAACGCCATACGGTCGATGCCCGCGTACTTGACCCACAACCGGTCCGCGGCGCCGTCGTTGGAGGTGGCCAGCATTGATTCCAGCAGCCCGCGGTCGTCCGGCGACAGCGTGATCGCCCCGAGGCGTGCGCGGTTCAGCAGATCCGCGGCGATCGCGAGTTTGATCGTGGACGCGGTCCAGACCGCGTTCTCCGCATTGCCGTTGGCGTAGACCCCGCCGGAGACCCGGTCGCGCACGACGTAGCCGGTGATGCCGGGACGGCTGTTCAGGTAGGCGTCGACGCTGGCGATGCGGCTGCTCATATCGCAGTCGAAACCGGGCAGGCACGCCTGCGTATGCGCGAGCGGCGCCGCGCCCGCGGTCGGGAGCATGGCGGGTACGCTCGGAACGAGGATCGCCGCGGCGGCGAGGACACAGGCTGAGGCGGCGACGCGGGGAATGGCCCGGGTGGCGGGGGTCGGGTAACGCACGAGGGACCACGATCGCACATCCCGGCTCCGGACGCACGTCTTGAGCTCGGTCGCAGGTTGTGCTAGCGATGGTTGCGCACTTGTGCCGCAGTGGGTTTCGGCCATGGACATGGTCAGCGGAAAGCGGCGCGCAGCTCTTCGACGGTGCGTCCGTTGAGGCGGTAGCAGTGCTCGAACGCCTCGGTGTGCTGGTCGCGGGGCCAGGAATGAAGGATGACGGTGCGACCGTAGTGGCGGGAGTTGACGAGCTCCCAGCAGTCACCGATCCGGCGGACCGTGAACCCGCCTCTCGGAACCAGGGGAATCACCATCGCATCCATGAACGCGAACCAGCCTTTCGGTGCAGCTCTCTCGTTCCTCCCCGGTTCAGCACTGTTGCACATCAGGCCTGCGGATCCTGCGTGACACGGCGGACGAATCCGTTCTCGTGTGGTCTATTTCACTTCTGTCCGGCAGGGGCGATGCAGTTGCGCGTCGGTCGCTGGGCGTATAAACGTGCACGAAGCCCGAGGGCCGCGCCATCCCCGAGTAACCAGGGAGCCGCGAACGCAGTCCGACACATCGACCGAGAGGCGCAGATGCCGCTGCACATCCACCGTGCCGAGCGCGCCGACGTCCTTGCCGAGGCGCTCGCCGGTGCGCTGACGACGCCGCAGGCGGACCCGTTCGCGGCCGAGGTGGTGGCGGTGCCCGCGAAAGGTGTGGAGCGATGGCTGACGCAGACGCTGTCGGCGGTGCTCGGGGCCGCCCACGCGGCGGACGGTATCTGTGCGAATATTGCCTTCCCGTCCCCGGCCGCGCTGGTCTCGGAAGTGCTCGCCGCGGCGAGTGGGGTGCGCCCCACTGATGATCCGTGGGCGCAGGAGCGGGTGGTGTGGAGCCTGCTGCGGGTGATCGATGCTTCGCTGTCCGAACCATGGTGCGCCGTACTGGCCAGGCATCTCGGCGCGCAGGACGCCTCGGCTCCCGATCACCGCCTCGGCAGGCGGTACGCCACCGCGGCTCACCTGGGCGCGCTGTTCGACAGCTACGGCTCGCAGCGTCCGGAGATGCTCACCGCATGGGCGGCGGGCCTGGATGCCGATGGCGCGGGCGGTGAGGTGCCCGACGACCTGCGCTGGCAGCCGATGCTGTGGCGCGGGCTGCGCGCCGAGATCGGGGCGCCGAGTCCGGCCGAGCGGCTGGATGCCGCTTGCGCGCGGCTGCGCGCGGAACCGGGTCTGGTGACGCTGCCGCCCCGGCTGTCGCTGTTCGGCGTGACCCGGCTACCCAGTGACCAGCTCGCGGTGCTGTCAGCGCTGGCAGGAGGCCGCGAGATCCATCTGTGGTTGGCGCATCCGAGCCCGGCCATGTGGTCGCGCCTGGACCGGACGTCCGCGGTGCGGAAGCGCGCCGACGATTGCACCGCGACAGCGGTGGCGCATCCGCTGCTTGCGGGACTGGCCCGCGACGTCCGGGAACTCCAGCAGCGGTTGGCCGAACTCGCCGCAACGGGCACCGATACTTACCATCCCTCGAAGGAAGGCACTCCTCGTTCGGCGGAAGTTATTGCGCTGGAGGAGGATTCGCCGCCCACGACATTGCTGCGCGCGTTACAGGCGGGGATCCGGGATGATCGCCGGCCGTCGGCGGCCGGCAAGGTCGGCGCCGACGGCACCGTGCAGGTGCACGCGTGTCACGGTCCCGCGCGGCAGGTCGAGGTGTTGCGGGACTGCCTGCTGGGACTGTTCGCCGCCGACGAGACTCTGGAGCCGCGAGATGTGCTCGTCATGTGTCCCGAGGTGGAGGCATACGCGCCGCTGGTGCGGGCCGCGTTCGGGCAGCGCATGCCGGGACCGTCCGAGTGGCAAGATGATTCAGAGCATCCGGCGCATCGGCTGCGGGTGCGCCTCGCCGATCGCGGACGCGGCGTGACCAACCCGTTGCTCGCGGTGATCGGCGTCCTGCTCGAGCTGGCCGACGGCCGGGTGACCGTCACCCAGGTGCTCGACCTTGCAGCCGCCGAAACAGTCCGGCGCCGTTGCGGATTCGATGACGAGGACATCGAGCGGCTGCGCGAGTGGGCGGCCGAATCGGGCGCGCGGTGGGGGATCGGGCAGCGCCAGCGGCAAGCGTTCGGGTTGGCCGACTTCGCTCAGAACACACTCAACAGCGCGGTGGATCGGATCCTGCTCGGCGTCACGGCGGGCGAAACCTCCGACGACTGGCTGGATCTCGTGCTTCCGCTGGACGACGTGGACAGCAACGACGTCGACCTGGCCGGACGCTTCGCCGAGTTCATCGATCGGCTGGCCGTGTGCCTGCGCGACCTACGTGGTCCCCGCCCGGCGCACGAGTGGGCCGCGGTGCTCGGCCGCGCGCTCGACCTGCTGACGGATGTGGCGGACGCCCAGGCCTGGGTGCGTACGGAGGCCAGGCAGGAGATCGCCGCCGCCACCGACCACGCGGGCGAGGTGCCATTGCGGCTGGCCGATGTCGCGGTGCTGCTGCGTTCGCGGCTCGCGGCGCGGCCGACCCGGGCCAACTTTCGTACCGGCGAGCTGACCGTGTGCACGATGGTACCGATGCGGTCGGTGCCGCACCGGGTGGTGGTGCTGCTCGGACTGGACGACGACGTGTTCCCGCGCGCGGGCGGTGTCGTCGGCGACGACGTGCTCGCCCGGGAACCGCTGCTCGGGGAACGGGATCCGCGCAGCGAGGACCGGCAGCTGCTGCTGGATGCGGTCCTCGCGGCGCGCGACACGCTGCTGGTGCTCCACACCGGCGCGGACCCGGTCAGCGGTGCACACCGCCCGCCCGCGATCCCGGTCGCCGAGCTGCTGGACGCGCTGCGGGCCCATGTGGGCGCCGCGGCGATGGGCGCGGTGGTCACCCGGCATCCGTTGCAGCCCTTCGACTTTCGCAATTTCCGTGCCGAGCGGCCGTTCAGCTTCGACACCGTGGCGTTGGCCGCTGCGCACGCGGCCGGCCGGCCCGCGCACGCGCGCCCCCCATTCCTCGCGGCGCCGCTGCCCGCGCCGGAGGCGGCGGATGTCGCACTGGCAGATCTGATCGCGTTCGTCGAGCATCCGGTGCGCGCGTTCCTGTGGCAGCGGCTCGGCCTGCGGGTCCCCGAGCACGAGGAGGACATCGCCGACCGGCTGCCCATCGAACTCGACGGCTTGGCGAAGTGGGAGCTGGGCGAGCGCCTCCTGGCGGCCCGTCTGACCGGCGCCGACCCGGCCGGGTTGCGCGCGGCGGAGTGGCGGCGCGGTACGCTGCCGCCCTTCGGTTTCGGCGCCGCCGTTCTCGACGAGGTCGAGCACATCGTAGACCGGCTGGTCCGCGCTTCGCAGGCCGACTACGCGGGTACTCCGCGAGCCGTGGACGTGGTGGTGGATCTGGGCAAGGGCCGCAGGCTCACCGGCACTGTGCCCGAGGTGCGCGGTGACACCCTGGTCCGTACAACCTTCTCCCGCTTGGCCCCGAAACATCGCGTCGGTGCGTGGGTTTCGCTTCTCGCCCTCACCGTCACCCAGGATCGGTCCTGGCGTGCGGTGAGCACCGGCCGCGGCCGATTCGGCCGCCCCACATGGCGTTGCGAGCTCACCGCACCCGATGCGCCCGTGGCCAGGGAGATCCTGCGGGAGCTTGTCACCATGCGTGAACTGGGACTGACCGAGCCGCTGCCCATCGCGCCCGCCGCCACCGCGGTCTATGCCGAACGCCGATTCCGCGGCGCGAGTATCCACGACGCCGTCGCCGCGGCGGTACGCGAATTCGACGGCGGCCCCAACGGTCCCGGCCCGTTCGGCGATCACACCGACCGCCACCTGCGCTACGTGTGGGGTCCGGATCCGCGCCTCGACGACCTGATGGCCGCGCCCGCTCCCGCGGGCGAGCCCGGCGAGGCCACCCGCTTCGGCGCGCTGGCGCGACGGATGTGGGCTCCGCTGCTCGGCGCGGAAAGCCAGGGGCAGCCGTGAACGGCCACGGCGCGGTCCGTGACCATCCGTTCGGCACAGCCCGGCGTGCCGAGCTCGGCACGCCGGGATTCGACGCCACCGATCCGTTCCAGCTGTGTGGTCCGCTGCCGACGGGGACGACCGTGCTGGAGGCCAGCGCGGGCACCGGCAAGACGCACGCCATCGTGGGTCTGGCCGTACGGTACGTCGCCGAAGCCGGCATCGACGTGTCGCAGCTGCTGCTCGTGACGTTCAGCCGGGCGGCGACACAGGAGCTGCGGGAACGCACGCGCGACCGGTTCGTCGCCGTCGCGGCGGGGCTGACGGATCCGGAATCGGCGCGAGCACACGCCGACGACTTGGTTCGATATCTGGCGCGAGCCGACGACGACGAGGTGCGACTGCGGCGGCGTCGGTTGCTGACAGCGCTTTCGGATTTCGACGCGGGCACCATCGCCACCACCCACAGCTTCTGCCAGCGCATGCTCGACGAACTAGGTCTCGCGGGAGAACACGATCCCGGCTCCCGGCTGGTGGAGACCGTGGACGATCTCGTCGGCACTGTCGCCGACGATCTGTACCTCAACCGCTACGCCCGCGCCGAACCGCGGTTCTCTCTGAAAGAGGCGCGCACCCTGGCGTTGGCCGCGGTGCGGGACCGGCACGCCGTGCTCGTTCCGGACGACGGGTCCGCGGCGGGTGAGCGGGTGGCATTCGCGCGCGCGGTGCGCGCGGAGACCGAGCGTCGCAAACGGTTGGCCGGCCTGCGCGACTTCGACGACCTGCTGGTCTTGCTGCACGACGTGCTCGCCGATCCCGAGCACGGCCCGCGCGCTTGCCGCCGCATTCGCGCGCGGTACCGCGTCGCCCTCGTCGACGAGTTCCAGGACACCGACCCGCTGCAGTGGGACATCCTGCGCAGGTCCTTCCACGGGCACGCCACTCTGGTGCTGGTCGGCGACCCGAAGCAGGCGATCTACGCTTTCCGCGGCGCCGAGGTACTCAGCTACCTGGACGCGGTCGCGCACGCCGACACTCGCATGGAACTCACCACCAACTGGCGCAGTGACGCGGGACTGCTTGCCGCGCTGGACCACCTGCACGGCGGCGCGGCTTTGGGGCACCCGGAGATCACTGTGCACCCGGTTGCCGCGACCAGGCCGTGGTCGCGTCTGTCCGGCCCCGGGGAGCTGACCACCCCGATGCGGGTGCGGTGCCTGCCGCGGACCGGCGCGGGTCCGCTGAACAAGTCCGGCTTCCCGACAGTGGGCCGGATGCGGTCCGCGGTTGCCGCCGATCTGGCCGCCGACATCGTCCGCCTACTCGAATCCGGTGTCCTGCTCGACGCGAAAGCTGAACCCGTTGTCGCCGCCGATGCCAGCCGGCTCCCGACGCCCGGCCCCGCGGTGTGCACGCCGGTAGGGCCCGGCGATATCGCGGTCCTGGTGCGGACCCGGTCACAGGTCGATGTGGTACGCGCCGCGCTGGACCGGGTCGGTGTCGCTTCCGTGCTCGCCGGCGGCACCAGCGTCTTCGCGACCAGCGGCGCGACCGACTGGCTGTGGCTGCTGCGGGCGCTGGAACAGCCGCACCGCGGCGACCGGGTGCGGCTTGCCGCGTGCACGCCGCTGCTCGGTGTCACGGCGGCCGAGATCGATAGTGGTGGCGCCGACCTGGTCGGTCGAATCAGCGCACAACTGCGAGACGCGGCGCGGGTGTTCGCCCGTGCGGGTTTCGCCACCGTCTTCGAGAAGCTCTCCGCCGAAGCGCGTCTCGCGCAGCGGCTGCTCGCCATCGAGAACGGGGAACGCCAGCTCACCGACCTGCGCCACCTCGCGCAGCTGCTCGATCAGGTCGCGGTCACCGAGGGACTCGGGCTGACCGCGCTGACCAGGTGGCTGGCCGACCGGGTGCGTGATCCCGCCTCCGGCGCCGTGGCCGATCGCAGTCGCAGGCTCGACCGCGACGCCGCTGCCGTGCAGATCGCGACCGTGCACGCCAGTAAAGGGCTCGAGTTCCCCGTCGTCTATGTGCCTTTCGCGTGGGACAGCGCGAAGAACCCGTATCCGGCGACGCTGCTGTTCCACGCCGACGACGGTGCGCGCGTACTGGACGTGGGTGGTCCGGACGCCCCGGGATACGCTGAACGCAAAGGGCGCTGCGAATCCGAGGAGGCGGGGGAGGAGCTTCGGCTGCTGTACGTTGCGCTGACCAGGGCCATGTGCCAGATCGTCGCCTGGTGGGCGCCCGCGATCAGCACAGCGGCCTCTCCGCTGCACCGGATGGTGTTCGGGCGGCCGGAGGGCGGCGCCGCGGTGCCTGCCCGCGCCGCGGTCCCGGCGGATACCGTTGCGGCGTCGACCCTTTCGGCATGGGCGGCGAGCGCACCGGAGGCGATCGCGGTGACGGCGGTGGCGGGTGCCGACGATATCGCGATCCGGCGAGTTCGCACCGAGCCCGCAACCGGCGAGCTGGCGGTCGCCCGGTTCGACCGAGCCTTGGACCAGCAGTGGCGGCGCACCTCGTATTCGGCACTGACCGCCTCCGCGCACGGACCCGCCGCGCCGGAGGTCGACAGCGAACCTGAGGAAGCCATAGGCGTCGCCGATGAGCCCACCGGCACCCCACTGGCCGCCGAATCCAAGCCTGAGCAGGCGGGCATCGCCTCGTTGATGAACGCGCTGCCGTATGGCGCGGAGTTCGGCACCCTCGTGCACGGCGTGCTGGAGCGCATCGACACCGACACCGCGGACCTCGACACCGAGGTGCGCGACCGGTGCCGCGAGGCCGTGACCGAACTGATGGCCGAGGCGGACCCGGAGCTGCTCGCCACTGCGCTGCTCGCCGTGCTGCGCACTCCGCTCGATCGCGGCTGTCTTTCTGACATTCCCTGCCGCGACCGGCTCAACGAGCTGGAGTTCGAACTGCCGCTGGCGGGCGGCGACCGGCCCGGCGGCGCCGCGGCGACGCTGCGGCGAATCGCCGACCTGGTGCGCGCCCACTTGCCGCCGGACGATGACCTGTTCGAATACGCGGACCATCTGGCGGCGCTGGAGGACATTCCGCTGCGCGGGTACCTGACCGGCAGCATCGACGCTGTCCTGCGCGTCACGGACGGCACGGACCCGCGCTTCGTCATCGTCGACTACAAGACCAATCGGCTCGGCACCGGAGACCTCACCGTCGCGCACTACACCCGCGATCGCATGGCCGGCGAGATGCTGCGGTCCCACTATCCGTTGCAGGCGCTGTTGTATTCCGTTGCCCTGCATCGGTATCTGCGCTGGCGACTGCCAGGCTACGACCCGGCCCGCCACCTCGGCGGCGCGCGATACCTGTTCGTGCGCGGCATGATCGGACCGCGAACGCCCGCGGGTTGTGGTGTCTTCGACTGGAACCCGCCTGTCGATTTGATCGTCGCGCTGTCGGCGTTGCTGGCAGGAGAGGACGGGCGATGACCTCGATTCAGCTGGCGCAGCGGGGGACCGGTCTGTTGCGCATGTTCAACGAGGCGGGCGTGTTGTCGGCCGCCGACGTGCATGTCGCGCTCAGGTTGGGCAGGTTGGGCGGGGAGTCGTCCGAGCAGGTGCTGTTCGTCGCGGCGCTGGCCGTGCGCGCGGTGCGGTCCGGGTCGGTGTGCCTCGAGCTGCACCGGATGCGGGAGATCGGCGTCGACGCCGACGAAACCTGGGACGCCGGAATCGATCCGGCGACGCTGCCGTGGCCGGATATCGCCGCGGTGGTGGCCGCGGTGCGGGTCAGCCCGCTGGTGCGCGGCGGACCGGCGGGGCCGCTGCGGCCGTTGCGACTGGTCGAATCGCAGAGCGCGGACGACTCCGGGCCACTGCTCTACCTGGATCGTTATTACCAACAGGAGCAGACCATCCGTCGGGTGCTCACCGAACGGTCCGGCAATCACCCGGTGGTCGATCAGGAGATCGTGCGCCGGGAACTGGACCGTTTGTTCGAGACGCCGACCGGTGCGACGCCCGACCGCCAGCGTCTGGCGGCCGTGTTGGCCGCGACGCATTGGACCACCGTGGTCGCGGGGGGCCCCGGCACCGGCAAGACCCACACCATCGCGCGGATCATCGCGTTGCTGGACGCACATCGCAAGGCCACCCCGAAGTTGCCCGCCCTGCGCATCGCGCTGGCCGCCCCGACCGGCAAGGCGGCGGCTCGCCTGCAGGAAGCCGTGCGTGAGCAGGCCGAATCGCTCGGGCTGCCCGAGCTCACCGCCGCCACCCTGCACCGGCTGCTCGGTTGGCAGCGCGGTCGCACCACCCGGTTCAAGCACCACGAGTTCAACCGGCTGCCGTACGACGTGATCGTCGTGGACGAGACATCGATGGTGTCGCTGACCATGATGAGCAGGCTGCTGGCCGCGCTGCGCCCCGACACCCGGCTGGTCCTGGTCGGCGACCCGGACCAGCTCGCCTCGGTCGACGCGGGCGCCGTGCTCGCCGACCTGGTCGCCGGACCTGTCGCGGGCGCTCCGAATCCAGTGCTCGAGGAGATCATCGGCCCGGAATCGACTGCGCCCGAAGATCATCCGGAAGGATTGACCGCGCTGGAGCGGATCCGTCTGCGTGGCGGCATCGTCCGGTTGACCCGCGGACGAAGGTTCGGCGGCCGGATCGCGGATCTCGCCGTCGCCGTACGGGCCGGCGACGCCGACACCGCGCTCGGACTGTTACGTGCGGGCGGTACCGAACTGTCGCTGAGCGCGTCCGACGACATGGCCGCAGTCCGCGCCGACGTCGCGCGGGCCGCTCACGCGGTCACGGCCGCGGCGCTCGACGGAGACGCAGCCGGCGCGCTCACCGCCCTCGAATCGCACCGGCTGCTGTGTGCGCACCGTCAGGGCCCCTTCGGCGTCGAACGCTGGGACGGCATGGCCGCCGAGTGGGCCGCCGCCGCGGGAGCGGGGCCCGACTCGCATCAGGCGCCGTGGTATCCCGGCCAGCCGTTGCTGGTCACCGCGAACGATCACGAGGCCCGCATCTACAACGGCGACACCGGCGTCGTCGTTCGAATGCCCGACGGCTCGCTCCGTGCCGCACTGCAACGCGGCAGTGAACCGTACCTGGTCCACCCCACGCAGTTTCCCGCGGTGGTGACAGTGTTCGCGATGACCATCCACCGCAGCCAGGGCAGCCAGTACGACACCGTCTCGGTCGTGCTGCCAGAGCCTGAATCGACCTTGCTCACCAGGGAACTGCTCTACACCGCGATCACCCGTGCCCGCCGCCATGTGCGGATCATCGGGACCGACGAATCGGTCCGCGCGGGCATCGCGCGTCGAGTGCTGCGCGCCAGTGGACTGTCGCGCCGGGATGGGGGACCGGGCGCTCGATGACGGAAGCACCTTCGCGATGCTGTTGCTCGCCACGATGCCCGCGCGCCCGGTCCGGGTCCCCTATCCCATCGAAGCCACGACGCCGCGCTCGTCACCCGCAGCAGCCCGGGATGCTCGCCGTCCCCGCGCGGCTGGACGCCGCCGCGCGACAGATCGACGAGTACTTGCAGGCGCCGGAACGCATTTCGGTTTTCGCTGAATCCGCGGCTGTCGGCAGAACATGTCGCTGATTCGGAGGTGTCGGCATGAACCAGTGAAGGGAGCGAACCGCTGCGGACAGTCGCAACTCTCGGCGGCACTGTCGGACGGGCTCCCACGTGACGGTCGATCAGCGATCTACGCAACGTTAGCCAGCTCGCCTGAGCATTCGGTCTTCGATGGTCTGGGTTTCGTTGTGAACGTGGCTGCTTGGGGCCGAGCCCATTCGGGAGTTAGGTCGAGAACTGGGATTTTCCGCCGGTTCAACGCGCGAGAAGCGCAGGGGTGCAACCAGTGATCCGGGTGCGAACAGGAAGAAGGGACGCTCGCTGTTTTATTGCCCGGCCGAGGCAAAGAGCAGATGGCTGCACCGATTCGGCAATTCCCTATGCGGAGAGGTACATTCGTCTTGTCAACCATTGAGCGATCGGTTGGTAGGCGCGAATACCCCCGAACGAGCCCCGAACCGACACGAATCGGTCCGGGGCTCGATTGGTATGTGCGACCCTGCATTCCACGACCGATCGCCAACGCACGCCTCGCAGTGGCGTTGTTCCTGAAATGCGTGACCCACCCGGCATTGTTACATCGTCCGGGCGGGTCACCTCCCCGTTGCCGAGCGGACGCAGCCACGTCCGAGCGCGCAGCGATCGTACGCAATGGTGAGGACCTATGCGACGGCGCGAGAACGAGATCAGCGAGCTCCAGCGAGACCTACAACCGGAGATATGCGCTGATCACGGAGATACATCTGGGAAAAGGTGAGGTGATCCCGTGGTTTCGTCGGGCAGCGCACCACCTCGGCGACAATGGCCGCACGAGATCGACATTGCCGATGTGAGCTGGGTGAACTCGTATACTGCTGAGCCAGGGCGGGAATTCAGGTCAGCTCGCCTCGTCGAGCCGCACTTTCACCATGACACGGCCGCGTTCGTCGCGTCGTGCCACGGCATGTCCGCGCCGATCGGCACCATTCAAATGCAGCGTGATCGGACCGCCCTCATCGAGGAAGTTTCGCCACCAGCTCTTTGTGTCCGGCAGGGCGACTCCGATGAGGAGCTCGTTGCCCTTTCGCCGGTAGTTCACGGGCGTGCTGAATGTCCGCCCGGACCGCCGCCCCACATACGTGATCACCACGAACCCCTTGCCCATCAAAGGCCCGAGCACCGGAACCTCGAGGAGGGCGACCACCCCGGTATTGAATCCTCGCGCGACGCGCCCCAGCCCCGTTTTCAGCCCCACGATGTTCTCCTGGTCAGCAAGCGGAAGTATCCGAACACCACCACCCTAACCCGCCGCAGCGGTAGCCTACCTCGGTCTCGGTGTCAGCCTCGGTCGACTGCGCAGTGACCGACGTTCGGCTCGCGCGGCATCGTGCTCGGCATGAGCGCGCATAGTTCGAGGATGAGTACGGCGTGACATCAATTTCGCGGCGCGGCATCAGTCGGGAGTTGAAAGGTGATGCCAGTGGAAGCGGCCGTGCCCCGTTGCTCAGCCACACCACGCAATGGTCGAGTTCGGCCTGCACCGGACGAGACCTCAGCTGAATCGGACAATCGAGAGCAGCCCGGCGACGAGGCAGTAAACCGCGAACGGCAGCAGCGTGCGGGTGTGGAAGTACCGCTCCAGGAACCGCACTGCCAGCCACGACGACACCCCGGACACGATGGCGCCGACCAGCACCGGTCCTCGGATGCCGTCGGTCTTCGGCCCGACCAGTTCCGGTATTTCCAGTACCCCCGCGCCCAGAATCGCCGGAGTGGCAAGCAGGAAGGCGAATTTGGCGGCGTGCTCGCGTTCGAGACCACGCCACAAACCACCGACCATGGTCAGACCCGCCCGGCTGAACCCGGTCAGCAGCGCGCCGACTTGGGCGAACCCGATGCCGATGGCATCCACGGCCCCCAGGGCGGCCAGTGGCCGGTCGGATTGGCGGCCCGTTTCGGCTTCGGCGGGGAGAACGCATTCGCGTGCCTCCCGTCGGGCGAACCGTCGCCCGTATTCCGCCAGTGACGGCTCGTTGCGTCGGCGCAGTCCCTCACCGACGATCAGCACGACACCGTTCAGGGTCAGGAAAATGCTGGCGTATGCCGGCGCCGCGAACAGCGCGTGCAGCGGATGTTCCAGCAACGGCCCGAGCACACCGACCGGGACGGTGGCGATCACGATCAGCCACGCGAGCCGCTGGGGAACAGTGTCGAGGCGCCTGGTTCGCAGCGTGGTGATGAAACCGGCGCCGATGGCACACCAGTCGCGCCAGTAGTAGCCGAGCAGCGCCATTGCCGTCGCCACGTGCAACGCGACCACGAACGCCAGATACGGTGTGCCCGTGATGGACTCGCTCTGGACGGCCAACTTCTTCCAATCGTCGCCGAGCCATGCGGCAACCAACACGGAGTGCCCGAGGCTCGAGATCGGGAACAGTTCGGTGACACCCTGCACCGCGCCGATGACAGTCGCTTGAAAGTAGGTGAGCATCGTGACGAGTCTCGCATGCGCGCAACGGAAATGCCGAAGGGCCTTTTCGCGACCAGGTATGCCCGAACGCCTTTTCTCTCATTGACTTTCGTCGAATTCACCGGTGCGCGGTGCCTCGGTTCGAACTGATGACTTGCCATGCCGCATCAGTTCACGCCAGAGTGGCGGACTGTCCTACGAGCTTGTTGCTCGTAGTCCACAGGTCGGTTGCTTTCTTTCGGTCGTAGGAGTCCGCAGAGGACGCGATTCGGCGTCGACCGGAGAAGTAGCGGCCGGTGATTCCTTCGAGCTCAGGGTCCAGGATGAGTCGTGCCAGCGCTGTTGCGGAGCGGCGTGGTGTGTGTATGTTCAGGCCGGGGACCACGGTGAGGCTGGGGAGCAGGTTTCGCCAAGCCCATCCTTGGATGCCTCGATAGTCCCGACCCAGGCCGGTGCCGGGCATCAAGCCGGGATCGAAGGCGTTGCTCGTGATCGCTGGATACGGTCCGGTATCGAGTTGCCGGGCGAGTTCGTAGGCAGTGAGGACGTTGCAGAGTTTGGACGTGGTATATCGGCGTCGACCCGACGGGCCGGTGCCCTCGGTGTCAGTCGCAGTCGGATGGGCAAGGTCGGCCGCTGTGGTGTACTCGGGTGCGGGCATGCCGGTCGGTTTGGTGGGATCATGGGTATCACTCGCGACAAACACCACCCGACCGGGCGTGGCCATCTGCGGTAATAGCCTGCGCACGAGCAGCAGGTGTGCGAGGTGGTTGACAGCGAATGTCTCTTCGAAACCGTCGACAGTCGATCTTGTGCCGGACACGATTTGAATTCCGGCATTACAGACAATCGCATGCAGTGGTGGCAGCCCGTTCGTCGAGAATTTGTCGGCGAATCCGCGAACGGTATCGAGCGATGCGAGGTCGAGTTGTAGACCGCTGGCGTCGGATCCGAGTCGACGAGCGGTGTCTTCGACCGTCGTAGCATTGCGGCCGGTAATGACCACGCACCAGCCTCGATCAGCCCGAAGGATTGCTTCGGCGGTGCGGTAGCCCAAACTGCCGGTGCCGCCGGTGATCAGTACGGTGCGTGCGGTCATCGGCTCTCCTGTGCTGATACGGTTTTCGCTTTCCGTGCGCGGTCGAGTGCGGCGGGCGCCAGGGCGAGCAGTGCCGTCAGGAGGTCGCTGTACATCTGGTGTAGGTCGACCTCGTCGGGTTCGAGTTGGCTGGCGAAAAAACAACCGTCGGAAAAGGCGACCGCGAACCGCGCCAACTCGACTGCCGCATCGCACGCGATCTCCGGTGCGGCAAGATCGCCGAGCAAACCAGCGATGCCCTCGGAGAAGTAATTCTTGGCGCGCTCACGCACCCGCCGAACGAAATCACCCGCAACCTCGTCTGCGCCGGCCTCCAGCGCCAGGAGGTAGAACAGGCGCAGGAAAAGCGGATGCTCGCCGACGGCCGCGGCGCCAAGTCGCTGGACTGTCGCCGCGCGCTGCTGATGATCGCCGGTCAGCTCACTCCAGCGGGGCAAGGCGGCGAACCAGCGGGCAGCGCCACGCTCCATTACCGACGCCAGTAACCCTTCTTTGCTGCCGAAGTGCCAGTACAACGAAGTCGGCGCCACGCCGGCTGCCTTGCAGATAGCCGACACAGGCGTGCCCGCATAGCCTTTCTCGCCCATCAGCTGTTCCGCTACATCGAGTAGCTGGTCTCTGGACTGCAAACCATTCCGGCCTGACGGTGCGGCGGAACTTCTAGACATACCGCAACTGTAGTGATCGTTACATACAGAGTCAACGCCGCACTTCGTCCAACGGCATGAGCTATCGGGAAGACGACCTCAGGCAGCATTCGCCGCAAGTTGAGATCGCGGCCGAGGAAGCAGGCGATGTCGCGCTGCAGTGCTGCCGCCGCTGGGCGTGGCGTCGGGCAAGCGTTCTACGCCTTCAGGTGATGTCCGACTTGGGCTGCGAGTCCATCGAGTAGGTAGTCCAGCCCTTTGGTGAAGCTGCCGTCCCAATCGTCGTCGTAGAGGTAGCCGTTGGTAGCGAGGGTTGGGTACAGGTCGCGTTCCGCTTGGAGTTTTTGCTGCCCTATCTGCCGTTCGGCGTCGGTGATCCGCAGGACGGTTTGCGAGGCCGCGGATCCCATGACGTGGTTGTAGAGCGCCCACGTCGCCGCGGACAGGGCGGGTCCCCGGAACCCGGCGTGTAGCAGGGTTGATTGGAGCAGTTCCATTCCGGCCAGGAAGTTGGGACCGATGGCGGGTCGCCGTCGTGCCGGAACTGCGGCGGCCCACGGATGACGGAGCAGCGCGGTGCGTCAACCGGACAGCACCGCGACGATGTGCGTGCGCCAATCGGCGGTCCGGGTGTGGTCGGGCGGGTCGCCGAAGATGGCATCGACGGCGAGATCGATCACGTCGTCCTTCGTGTCGACGTGCCAGTACAGCGATGGCGCACGCACGTCGAGGCGGTCGGCGAGTCGGCGCATGGTCCGAACGAGGGACTAGGCCTCGGTGTCCAGCGTGGAGCGCGCCGTGGCGATCCGTTCGATGACATTCGCGGCGTGCTCGTCGAAACGTTTTCGCGGGACGGCTATCTCGCCGTCCAACCATGGTGGGTAGAGGTAGGCCAGGGCGCCGAAGATGGCACTGGCGTTGAGCGCGTTGTCGAACTCGTCGGGCACCGAGTCGCTCGCACCGATGATCAGTGCGATCGGCGCGGTGAACAATCCGATGAGCTCGTGGGCGTGCGGCATCAGCACCGGCGTGGCCTGAGATTCCACGAACATGATCCGGCCGCGGCGGCGGTCCTCGACCAGGTAGTCGGTGAAGACGCCGACCATGTGGCGGAACATCGCGTCGCGTTCGACCGGCGCATGGGATAGCTCCTCGAGCAGCCGGTCGCGTGCGCCGAGGACCACGGTGTCGAGCACGGTGGTCAGCAGCGCGTCCAGGTTCGGAAAGCTCTCGTAGAAATAGCGCTCTGTCAGCCCGGCCTGCCTGCACACGCCGCGCATCGAAGTCTCCGCGGCGCCGACGGTGGCCATCAACTCCATGCACGCTTCGATCAACTGTTCCCGCCGGGCAGCGACCCGATCGGCGGGAGAGCGTCCGCGCCAGTGGCGCATACCCGGAACCGATCCGTCCGCTTCGACCATGGCGTCATCCTCTCATAGCTACTGAATTGACATCATGTGATGTTGACAGCATGTGATGTCACCAATAGATTGCGAGAACGACGACCATTGACGAGGGGTGTGATATGGGGCCTGACGCCTACGTCGACCAGGCACACGCGATCAACGCGCGCGCCGTCGACTTCGATTTCACCACGGTGCCGATGCATTACATCCCTGGCGAGGCGATGGCCACGCACATCATCAACGTGATGCACTTGGTGCTACCGGAAGGCGAACGCGCGATGGCGCAGGCGCTCGCCGAAGCGCTACCGCTGATCGATGACGAGCGACTACGCGAGGAAGTCCGCGGTTTCATCGGCCAGGAATCCATGCACGCGAACTCGCACGAGAAGGCGCGGCGGCAGCTGGAACGGCTCGGTCTCGAGGTCGGCCCGATGGTCGAGCGGGTCGCGTGGCTGATCGACCGGGTGCTCGGCGACCACGGGCTGACCGGTCGGGCCAAGCACGAGTGGCTGTGCGAGCGGCTGGCGCTGTTCGCCGGCATGGAGCACTACACCGCCGTGATCGGCGAATGGTTGCTGACCAACGACAAACTGGATGCCAAGGGCATGCACCCGGCGATGCTGGACCTCATCCGCTGGCACGGCGCCGAGGAGGTCGAGCACCGCAACGTGGTCTACGACGCGTACATGTACGTCGACGGAGGCTACGCGCGCAAGGCGCGGCAGGCGCTCATCGCCAGTTCGGGATTGTTCGTCCTGTTCGTCATCTCGGGCGGCTACTTGTTCTCCAAGGACCCGTCCAGGAGCAAGGGGCGCTTCTGGCCGCTACAGCTGGCCAGCGCGTCGGTCCGGGGTGTGGTGCCCAGCCTCACTACCTTCTTCACCGAAATCCCGCGTTACCTGCGGCCGGGCTTCCACCCGTCGCAGCTGGGCGCGATGGACAACGCACTGCGCTACCTCGCACAATCGCCCGCGGCACGGGCGGCGGACGCATGACGGCCGTCAGCGAGCGGTTCCGCCCCGGCGCCGCGCTGCGGCTGATCGGTTCGGCGGCCGACGTGTACAAGCGAATCTTTGTCGAAGGCGATTCCGCGCAGCTGCTGTCGCGACCGCACCCGGTGCGGCACATCGGCTACGACTTCGAAGTGGTCGTCGAGCGGATCGAGCAAGAGGCCGACGAGGTGGTCAGCCTGACGCTGCGCGACCCGGACGGTACGCCGCTGCCCGCTTGGACGCCCGGCGCGCATCTCGACGTCTTCCTGCCGTCGGGTCGCCAGCGGCAGTACTCGCTCACCGGCGACCCGGACGACCGCCGCTCCTACCGGATCGCGGTGCGTCTCATCGCCGGCGGGGAGGGCGGCTCCGTGGAGATCCACCGGCGGCTGCGAGCGGGTGACCGACTCCGTGTGCGGGGGCCGCGCAACGCCTTCGCCTTCGTCGAAGCACCCTGCTATCTGTTCGTCGCGGGCGGCATCGGGATCACGCCGATCCTGCCGATGGTCGCCGCAGCCGAACGCGCCGGGGTGCCCTGGCGGCTGATGTATCTGGGCCGCGCCAGGTCGCGGATGCCGTTTCTGTACGAGCTCGCCGAGTGCACCGGCGGCGACGTGGTGGTGCGGCCGGACGACGAGTTCGGCGCCCCGGACGCCCGGATGATCTTCGAGCAGGCACCGACCGGTGCCGCGGTGTATGTCTGCGGGCCGCCTCCGCTGGCAGCGGCCGCGCGAGCGGTGCTCGCCTTGCACGACCCGACGGTCTCGCTGCACACCGAGCGGTTCTCGCCGCTGCCCGTGCGGGACGGCGAGCCGTTCCGTATCCGTCTGCACCGCAGTGGATTCGATGTGGAGGTGGCTGCCGACGAGTCCGCGCTCGCGGCGATCCGCCGGGTGCTGCCGGGTGTCGCGTACTCCTGTCAGCAGGGTTTCTGCGGCACCTGCAAGACCAGGGTGCGCGCGGGCGTGGTGGAGCACCGGGACCGCCTGCTGCCCGACGCCGAACGCGAGCACGCGATGCTGACCTGCGTATCCCGGTCGCGCGGCAGCCAACTCGAACTGGACCTGTGAGTTCGGCGGGCAACGGTGCCCGCGTGGGAGAGGAAGACATGACTGTGCTTGCGGATGCGCGACACGTCCCGATCGCGGTGATCGGGGCGGGCATCGCCGGAGTGGGGCTGGCGGTGTCGCTGCGCGCCGCGGGAATCGACGACTTCGTGGTGCTCGAACGCGCCGACGACCTCGGTGGGACCTGGCGGGCGAACACCTATCCCGGCTGCGCCTGCGACGTACCGTCGCAGCTGTACTCGTACTCCTTCGCGCCCAACCCGAACTGGTCGCGCACCTACGGCACCCAGCAGGAGATCTTGGCCTACATCCGGTCGGTCGCCGTTCGACACGATGTGGTGCGGCATATGCGGTTCGGCACCGAACTGCTGGAGGCGCGCTGGGACGATGCGGCGAGTAGGTGGCGGGTGCGCACCACTCGTGGCGAACTGACGGCCGACGTGCTGGTGTCGGCGGTGGGACCGTTCAGCGAGGCGCAGGTTCCTCGGCTGCCCGGCGCGGAGACTTTCGAAGGAACACAGTTCCACTCACTGCACTGGGATCACGAGCACGATCTCACCGGCGAGCGGGTCGCGGTGATCGGCACCGGCGCATCGGCGGTGCAGTTCATCCCGGAGATCCAGCGGAGGGTGGGCAGACTGACCGTATTCCAGCGTTCGGCGCCGTGGATCGTCTCGCGGCTGGATCGGCGCACGCTGCCCGCCGAACGGGCGCTGCTACGCCGTGTCCCTGCGCTCGGCAAGGCGCTGCGCGGCCTCTACTACACCGGCATAGAGGGATTCGGCCTGGTCGGCTTCGTGGACAAGCGATTCCGGCACCCGTATGAGGCGGTGGCGAAGCTACAGCTGCTGCGCCAGGTCCGCGACCCCGCTCTGCGTCGCAAACTCACTCCCGACTACGTGATCGGGTGCAAGCGCGCGATCTTTTCCGACGCCTACTATCCGGCCCTGACCAAACCGAATGTCGAGGTGGTGACCGAGGGCATCGAGGAGATCCGTGCCAACTCGATCCTCAGCGCCGACGGTGTCGAGCACGAGGTGGATACCATCATCTGGGGCACTGGCTTCGGCGTGCCGCCCGCGGTTTTCAACCGCGTGCACGGCACCGACGGCCGCTCGATCGGTGACCGATACCGAGAACGTCCGAGCAGCTACCTCGGCGCGACGCTCGCGGGATTCCCGAACTTCTTCTGTACGCTCGGGCCGTTCGGCGCGGCGGGCAATCAGTCCGCGATTTATATGATCGAGGCGCAGGTTCGCTATATCGTCGATGCCGTGACCACCATGCGCGCGCAGAACATTCACCGGATCGATGTGCGTGAGGAGGTCCAGCGGGCCTTCCTCGACGAAGTGAGCGACCGCAGCCGCGACACCGCCTGGCTCACCGGCGGCTGCCGCAGCTACTACCAGACGGCCGACGGTGGCAACGCCGGGCTATATCCCAACTGGAGCTTCGAATATCGGCGGCGCACAAGCCGGTTCGATCCGGAGTCCTACGAGGTGCGGGTCCGGTGAGCGTCATGAGCCTGCTGCGTCAGGTGCTGCCGCTTCCCGTCCCGTTCGCCGCGGAAACGCTGGACGTGCGGGGCCGGGTGGTCGTGATCACCGGTGCGGGCACCGGCATCGGCCGGGCGCTCGCCGAAAAGCTCTACGCCACAGGCGCTTCGCTGGCGCTGATCGACATCGACCAAGCCGCCGCGGCGGCGGTCGGACGCTCGATGGGGGAGCGCGCGGTGGTCGTGCGTGCGGACGTGTCCGATCGAATCGGCATGCGCGAGGCGATGTCCAGGGTGCGTGCCCGATTCGGCCGGATCGATGTGGTGGTGGCCAACGCGGGGGTGGTGCCCCAGCCTGCGACGATCCGGACGATGAACCCCGGTGATTTCGATCGCGTCATCGGCATCAACGTGACCGGCGTGTTCAACACGGTGCACCCGGCGCTGGACGACATCATCGCCGCCAAGGGGCACGTCGTGGTGGTCTCGTCCGCCGCGGCGTTCGCGCCGGGCATGGGCGGCTCGCCCTACATGGTGAGCAAGGCAGCGGTCGAGCAGTTCGGCCGGGCATTGCGGGTCGAGCTGGCCGCGGTCGGGGCCACCGCCGGTGTCGCGTATTTCGGTATCGTCGACACCGCGATGACGCATGGCACCCTCGACGAGGACGAGCTGGGCGCCGATCTCGGAGCGCTGCTGCCCTGGCCGCTGAACCGGCGGATCACGGTGCGGGACGCGGCGGAATCCCTTGCGCACGGCATCGAACACCGTTCGCCGCGCACCATCGCGCCGCCGCAGTGGGAGCCGTACGCCCTGTTCCGCGGCGTGATCAACGTGGTCCTCGACAACCAGCTCGCGCGCGACCCGCGCGTGCACGCTCTGATCCACCGCGTCGAACAGCGGATCGCCGAGAGCCGTCCGATCAGCCCTGTGCCGCGCTGAGCCGTGGGCTCGTCGATCACGAGGCGGTCGCGCAGGCCGACGACACCGCCTACGGATTCAACGCCAGCGTGTGGACCAGGTACACCGGCCGCGGCCGGTGTCCCTGCTGTCCGGTGCGATCGACTGGTGATTCGCAGCCATCGCTGACTGTCGTGGCCGACGTCGGTCAGGCGGGGCGGGTGCCGATCACAACGGTCGCGTAGTGCGCGTCGGACTCCGCGATTCGGCCCGCGAGTCCATGTCTTGCCAGCACGGCGAGCGCGACCGGCGCCTGATGCTCGCTGGACTCGACGAGCAGGTGCCCGCCCGGGGCGAGCCAGGAGGGTGCCTCGGCGACGACGCGGCGGAAGATGTCGAGTCCGTCGAGGCCGCCGTCGAGGGCGATACGCGGTTCGTGGTCGCGGGCCTCCGGGGGCATCCGTGCGATCATCTCCGAGGGCACATACGGGGTATTGCAGAGCAGGATGTCGATGCAGCCGCGCAGCTCGCCGGGCAGCGGTTCGAAGAGGTCGCCTTGGTAGACCGGGCCGCCGAGCGGGGTGAGATTTCGGCGGGCGCACTCGACCGCGACCGGATCGATGTCGGCCGCCGTCAGCGTCACCGGGCGTGCCTCGGCGGTGATGATGGTGGCGACCGCGGTGCCCAACGCGCCCGAGCCGCAACACAGGTCGACGATCACCGGGTGGCCGGGCTTGGCGCGGATCAGGTCGACCGCCTCGTCGACGAGGAATGCGGTCCGTTGCCGTGGCACGAAGACGCCCGGGGCCACGGCGATCCGGAGCCCGTGGAACTCGGCCCAACCGAGCAGATGCTCCAGTGGGGTACCGGAAACACGCTGCGCGACGAGCACCTCGAGTGCGGCACCGGTCTCCGCGGCGGCCGCGGTGAGCAGCCGCGCCTCGTCCTCCGCGAACACGCAGCCCGCTGCGCGCAGTTGAGCGACCACATCGCTACGTCCGGCTGACATCACCGATCCATCCTGCCGTGCAACCGCGTGATTCCGCCAATAGATTCGGCGCACCCGGTCGAGGAGGACCCGCACCTGCACAGACCTTCGAGCGGGTGCGGATCCCCGCGAGATCAGCGGGCGGTGTTCAGCTGGAAAGTGCGTATGGCGTCGAGATAGATGCCGCGCTGGGACGGCTTGGCGGGCGGCGGTAGGTGCGAGACCAGCTGCTCGAGCGAGGTCATCGCCCCCACGACCCGGGTGCCCGCGACGATGAAATCGGCGACGGCGCGGCGGACGTGGTTGGGCGAGGTGACCACGATCGCGCTTGTCGCGCCCGCATCCCGCAACATCCTGGTGCTGAACAGGGCGTTCTGCACGGTCGAGCTCGCACGGGTCTCCACGTTGATGCGCGTTTGCGGCACGCCGTGGCCGACCAGCCAGTTGCGCATTGCCTCGGCCTCGGTGATGCCGTTCTGGGGGTTGCCGCCGGTGACCACAATGGGCGAACCGGGAGCCACGAGCGACTGCAACCAGGCGGCGGTCAGCCGGTTCTCCAGCTCAGGGCGCAGCGAGCCGTCCGGGAGCAGCCCGTAACCGAGGACGACGATGCCGGTCTGCGGCCCGGCCAGCGCAGGCAGCGGATTGGGCAGAGTGCCGACCGCGGCGCGGACGGCGCCGAGGACGTTGTCGGTGCCTTGCGCCATCGCAGGGTCGACGATGTGCAGCCGCCCTAAGGCGCCGGCGAGCGCGGGCAGGTCGCCCGCGTAGTCGGACCAGATGGCTTGCAGGGCCAGTGCTTCGGCGTGATTGGGATCGGCCCCGATGAGGGTACGCAGGTCGGCGCGGCCCGCGGCGTCGTTGCCGTCGGTGAAGTTGCGCTGGGCGGAGTTGTAGAGGGCGTCGGTGTCCAGCGCTGCGTATGCGGGAACACCGGCCAGGCCGGTGATTGTGTAGGCCGCGAGCGCTGTCGCGACAAGAAGTTTCCAATGCCTCGAGTTCTTCACTACAGTCGACACCTTTCCGCGGATGAAACCGATTGGTATGTGCTGACAGTTAGCGGAGCAAAGCAGAGATCACAATACGGACGCTTGACCTCGATTTAGTGCAATTGCCGGGAGGATTCTTCAGCCTAATTCTCGGTGCGGGTGCGCAGGTGGACTGCGTGCAACCAGGTAGGGCGACCGGGATAGGGTGTGTCAACGTGGATACCGTTTCGCTGTCCGGCAAGGAACTCGCCGCCGCCATCAACGCCGACACCAAGGGCCGCGCCGCCGCGCTCACCGACCGCGGAGCGGCGCCGCGCCTTGCTCTGATCGTGGCGAACGACGACCCCGCCAGCGCCTGGTATGTGAACTCGCTGCGCAAATCGGCCGAGCGTCTCGGAATCGACTGCGACACCGTCGATCTCGGCGCTGACGCGAGCGCCGACGCGATCC
This sequence comes from Nocardia sp. NBC_00881, assembly GCF_045207455.1. NCBI lineage: Bacteria > Bacillati > Actinomycetota > Actinomycetes > Mycobacteriales > Nocardiaceae > Nocardia > Nocardia sp. NBC_00881. The sequence continues at coordinate 2,638,885 of NZ_CP108798.1, read as the reverse complement.
GTCAGGAGCTTGCCGCGCGCGGCACGGACGGCGCCACCGACGCGATCATGCTGCAGACACCCCTCCCCAGTGGCGTCACCCTGGACGACGTGAGCTCCGCGATCGTCGCGACCAAGGATGTCGACGGCGTGAGTCCACTGTCACTCGGCCTGCTCGCGGCGGGACTCGCCGGTTTCGTCCCCGCCACATCCGAGGCGGTGGTCGAACTGCTGAAGTATCACGACATCCCGCTCGCCGGCCGGCATGTCGTGGTCGTCGGCCGCTCCAATATCGTCGGGAAGCCGCTCGCCCAACTGTTACTCGCCGAGGACGCAACCGTCACGGTGTGCCATTCCCGCACCGCCGACCTGGCGGCGGTCACCGTCACCGCCGATGTCGTGGTCGCCGCGGCGGGTCGCATCGGCCTGGTCTCCGGCAAACACGTCCGCGGCGGCGCGGTGGTAGTCGACGTCGGCACCAACGAGGCGCCCGACGGCAAGATTGTCGGCGATGTCGACGCGGAGTCGGTGCGCGGCAGGGCCGCGGGCCTCAGCCCGGTGCCGGGCGGTGTCGGCCCGGTCACCACCGCCCTGCTGATGCGCCACGTGGTGGTTGCCGCGGAAAACGCACGTAGGAGTTGAGGCTGCTGCCAAGCGTCGATCCTTCCGGGTCGACGTACTGGTCGGGCCGGGGAACCGGGGCAGAATTCAACCCCGGCTGATCGCGTTGATCAGGGTGCGGTTGCCTTCTTTGGCGGTGGAGACTATCTGCGGGTTGTAGGCCATCGGGCCGTGGCCGGGACGATGTTCCGTGATCACGACGACGTACTGACCCGCGAACGCGCCAGGGGTGATTGCCAGGCAGTAGGTGGTGCCCGCCGGGATGGAGTCGATGCCCTCCTGGATGGCGTGGGCGGTGGGGACCGCGGCGTTGGCGGTGGCGGTGGCGCGGGCCTGCTCGCCGGAGCGCGACACGTAGTAGGCGTGCTGGAAGGCGAAGATTGCGGCCGGTCCGGAGTCGAAACCCCCGATGCCGTTGCCCTGGATCCGGTTACCGACTCGCTCTGCCGGACACTGGTTGCCGGGTCGTGCCGCGGGCGGGTTCGCCTGTGTCGGCGCGGACGGCCCGGCCTGCTGGTCGGAGCCGCCGCCCCAGAACTGCGTGAAGGCCGCGAAGGTCAGAGCGGCGATGGCGAGCGTGCCGAGAAGCGGTGGTGCCCACCGGCGCTTCGTGCGCCGCGGGCGGGAGCGATCGATCAGCCCGGGGAATTCGCCTTCGTAGCGCTCGGGTTCGGGCGGTGGTGCGGTGAGCTGCGGTGCGGTGGGTAGCCTGTCGACCCATGCGGACCAGTCGCCCCGGTACTCCTCGTCGCCCGTGGAGGACTTGTCCGGCCCACCATGTCCGGTGAGTTGAGGATTCCCGCGGTTGTAGCCCGGTCGTGCGCTCATCTCCGGTCGATCCATCGCCCCACCTTCATCAGGTCACAGTCAGGTTGTCCGCACCGGCCCGGGCGCGCTCCGCCGCGTTCGTCCAGCCGAATGGGAGAATACTGCCCGATACCTGGTTCGAGTACTCGCTCGTGCATTCAGCGGGCGGGCGTGTCGAGTGCGGCGAGTAGGTCGCACAGGGGTTTCGCGCTGCGTAGTCGAGAGCGTCGCGAGCAGTTCCTCGGCGGACGCGCGACGCGTCTCGGTCGCGCGGGTCGTGCGGCGCGGCCCTCGTCGGCGTGACCAGGGTCGCGCGTCGGTCGGCGGGGTTGGGCGAGCGCGTGACGAGTGCCACCGCTGAAACATTGCCGCAGGGCGCTGGGCGTTACCAGTGCGTGACCACCGGGTCGCCGACGCCGATCGCGTGGTAGACCCATTCGGCGTCATCGGGCGCCAAGTTGACGCAGCCGTGGCTGACGTTCGAATTGCCCTGCTGCTCTACCGACCACGGGGCGGAATGAATGAAAACCCCACTCCATGTGAGGCGTTCGGCGAATTCACCCTTGATGACGTAGCCCTCGGGTGAACTCAGCGGAATGCCGATGGTGCGCGAGTCGAACACCACCGAACGGAACTTCTCCAGCACCGGCCAAGTCCCCGACGGTGTCTCCCAGCCCGGCTTACCCATGGAGGCGGGCATCGTCCGCACGACGTTGCCGCCGACGCGGAGGGTGAACGTGTGTGCTGACATGTCCGCGTCGCCGACGACTCCCGCGTTGGTTCGGAAGTCCGTGCGCGCGTTACCGACTGCGACAGAGATACGGGCGTTGGCGGGCAGGAACCCGGTCGGCGTCCACATCGCCTCACGGTCGTCGGTCCACGCGAATGTGCCCGCGACTGGCTGGATAGTTCTGATAGCTATGGATTCTTCCGCGCGTGCGCGATCCGCGACGGGAGCGGCGAAACGAATGGTCACGGGATGAGCGACGCCCACCACCTGGCCGTTCGAAGGTTCGATCGCTGCCACCGCCTGCGCGGAGGGCGTTTCGATCAGCATCGCTGTCGCCGCACCCGACCCGAACGCGGCGAGTGCCACGATCACGGTCGCGAGGAACAAATACCGAATTGCGCTCCTCATGGCTTCCACCCCTTCGAAATGGTGTGGTAGGCAAAGAAACATTCTAGGCCCGCGTGATCAACTCGACCGGCGATAACCTGGTCCACGGTCCAGTTGTGACCCGGCGGAGCTGCCTACACTGATCGGCTACCCGGTCGGACGCGAAGGAAACCTAGCGCTGCCGCAGGCACGGTTTCAGGGGAACGCGGGAGCGAGGTCGCCGGTCAGCGAGAGGGGCCGGACGTGAGCGGCTGCGGCGCGGTTATCGCCCGCGCGTCGAATTCCGCTCGCGCGGTGAGGATTCGGTCCTGGTGCTGCACCGCCCAGACACCCATGGCGTGGCTGAGTTCACCTATGCTCGCGCCGAGCTCGGTGAGGGAGTACTCCACCCGCGGCGGCACCGTGGGGTAGACCGCACGGCGGACCAAGCCCTCACGCTCGAGGTTACGCAGGGTGCGGGTGAGCATCTTCTGAGTGATGCCGTCCAGGCGGCGGCGCAGATCGTTGAAGCGGACCGGTCCGTCGCTGCCGCGCAGCACGCTCAGCACCAGCATGACCCACTTGTCGGCAAGGACGGCTAGCACCTCGCGCGCTGGGCAGTGGTGCAAATAGCTCTCGACCAGGGTCGGAGAATCGGACCGACCACATGCAGTATCCATTGGGAACCTCGGTATCAAGAAGGTGCCTTCTTTCCAGAAGGTACCAGGGCCCCGCAGAATCGTCATATGCTCGCGATAACGCAGAAAGTCTTCGGTGGTCCGGAAGTACTCGATATCGAGGAGGTCGATCGACCGCGTCCCGGCGCAGGCGAGGTGCTGGTTCGGGTAGCCGCGACCAGCGTCAACCCGGCCGACTGGAAGGTGCGCGCCGGGCTCGTCGACAGGATCGGTGAACCACCGCTCACGCTCGGCTTCGACGTCTCCGGCATCATCGAGGAGCTCGGCCCCGGGGTGGACCGCTTTGGTGTGGGAGATGCGGTATACGGCATGGTGTTCGGCGGTGCGAACGCCGAATATGTTGTCGTGCAGGTCCATACGTTGGCGCCGAAGCCGCACCACATCGACCACGTGCACGCGGCGGCATTGCCGACGGCCGCGCTGACGGCGTGGCAGGCGCTGGCCGCGATCGGCGCGGAACAGCGCATCCTTGTGCACGCGGCCGCCGGCGGGGTGGGGCATCTCGCGGTGCAGATGGCGAAGCATCGCGGCGCGTACGTGATCGGCACCGCGCGCACCGTCAACCACGAGTACCTGCGCGGGCTGGGCGCCGACGAGCTGATCGATTACACCGCGACCGATTTCGGCACCGCGGTGCGCGACCTGGATATCGTGCTGGACCTTGTCGGCGGCGAATACGGTTCCCGTTCGGCGCGGGTGCTGCGGCCCGACGGCAGGTTGATAGACACGCAGGGCTCGGACGCGGAGGACGACCCGCGCTACGAGCGCTTCTATGTGGAACCGTCCGGGGTCTCGCTGCGTGAGATCACCACCATGGTTGATCACGGGTATCTGGGCGTCACGATCGACCAGGTGCTGCCGCTCGCGGAGATCGCGAAAGCCCACCAGATCAGCGAATCCGGCCGGGTGCGCGGCAAGATCGTGCTGGTTGCCTGGAATCCGCCGGCCTGACAACGCCGGAACGCAAGGGCGCCGGTGGCGGAATCGGCCACCGGCGCCACTTCGAAGCCGACGCTAGCTGCGCACCGCATGTACGACGTCGGCGTGCAGGGCGTCCGCGCGAGCGGTCAATTCGTTGATGCGAATCAGGACGGTGGCGAAACGATCGCCCTCGCCCGCGGGCAGCGACGCCACGTTGATCTCGATGTTGAGCTGCGAACTCGCCGCGGCGGCGCGGCAGGCGTCGGCTGCGGCGCCGATGTCGGTAACCACGTTCGGGTTCCCGATCGGGAACAACTCCGCCGCCAGCGTCAGCACCTCGTCGGCCTCGTCGACGACCGCGGCGGGCACCCGCGCGGCTTCGATGAGCGCGGCATTGATCGCGGCGGTGCGGGCGGCGAGGTTCTCCGGGGTGTCTTTCGGTAGCTTGTAGGCGGCGCCGACGGCCGTGAACGCGGCTGCGTCGGCATCGGCCAGCGCCAGAGCCCGGTCGCGGGCGGCATCTGCGGCCTCGATGATGCGATCGACCACCGGGCGGTTGTCGGCGTCCTTGGCGCGGGTGGTGTAGCGCGCCACCATCGCCACCAGCGCTGCCGCCTGCGCGGCGTGCAGCGCGGCCACCGCGCCTCCGCCCGGCGCGGGAATCTTGGCGGCCAGATCGCTCAGGTACTGCGCGAGGTTTGCCCTGCCGAAGGACGACGCAGTTTCCGTGGACGAGGTGCTGGGCTGCGACACGAGAGTGTTGCCTTTCGTTCTACGGCGAGGGATGGTCAGGAATAGACGCTACTCGGTTGCGCCGCCGGTCCGGCGGATACCACCGCCTGTCGTACGTTCCCCTGTGGCCGGTGCGTGGGCGCCGCTCAGCCGCCGTTATGTTGAGTGCTATGCGGATCGGATTGGGCATCAACTACTCGGGCGGTTTCAAGGAGGCAGCGGCGGAAGTCGCGGATCTCGAACGGGCTGGTCTGGACATCGTATTCGTCCCCGAGGCGTACTCGTTCGACGCGGTGAGCGCGCTTGGCTACCTGGCGGCCAAGACCACGCGCCTGCAGCTGGCCTCGGGCATCCTGCAGATCTACACCAGGACCCCGAGCCTGACCGCGATGACCGCGGCGGGCCTGGACTTCGTCTCCGACGGACGCTATGTGCTCGGTCTCGGCGCGTCCGGCCCGCAGGTGGTCGAAGGATTCCACGGCGTGCCTTACGACGCGCCGATCGGCCGCACCAGGGAGCTGGTAGAGATCTGCCGGAAGGTCTGGCGGCGCGAACGCCTGGAATACCAGGGCAAGTACTATCAGATTCCGCTGCCCGCCGGGCAGGGCACCGGACTCGGCAAGCCCCTGAAGTTGATCAATCACCCGGTACGGGAACGCATTCCGGTGCTGCTTGCCGCACTCGGCCCGAAGAACGTGGAGCTGGCCGCCGAGATCGCCGAGGGCTGGCAGCCGATCTTCTTCCTGCCGGAGCGGGCGAAGCAGGTATGGGGTGATGCGCTGGCAGCGGGCTCGGCCAAGCGCGATCCCACACTCGGCGAACTGGATGTCTACGCAGGCCCGGCACTGGCCATCGGCGAGAACGTGGAACACCTGCTCGAGTTCGTGAAACCGCATCTGGCGCTCTATATCGGCGGCATGGGCGCCAAGAGCAAGAACTTCTACCACGCGCTGGCCACGAAGTACGGCTACGGCGCCGAAGCCGACCGCATCCAGGAGCTGTACTTGGCGGGCAAGAAGGACGAGGCCGCGAAGGCCGTGCCGGACGACCTGGTGCGTGATATCTCCCTGGTCGGCCCTGCGAGCTACGTCAAGGAGCGGGTCGTGGCCTTCGAGGAGGCGGGCGTGACGGTCTTGAACGTCGTCCCGATGGCGGCGACTCCCGCCGAGCGGATCAAGCTGATCGAGCAGCTGCGCGAGTTGGTGTGAGAAAGGCCGCTGCGCCGCTATCCGGGGATGACAGCGGCGCAGCGGCTCCGGTCAGCTCTGCCGGAACGCTGCCAGCGCGGCGTCCAGGGTGGAATGTAGCGCGAACACCTGATCCAGGCTGGTCATCTTCAGCTGACGGCTGGTCGCGGGGCCGTCGGCGACGACAGCGATCGCGGTCGCGGCACCCGCGCGCTGGTGGGCCGCGACGAGCGTCGCCATGCCCGCCGAGGCGAGGAAGCTGACCGCGGTGAGGTCGATGATCAGGGCCGCGGGTTTGCCGCTGAGGATGGCCTCGATCGCATTCTCCAGCGCCGGCGCTGTTGCCAGATCGACCTCGCCGGCCACCGTCAGCACCGTCGCGCCGTCCTGCGCCGCGATCGTGGTGGTCATCGTGTCCGCGAGGGGATACGCGTCTCCGGAAGTGTTGGTCACCTCACCACAACACACAAATCGCAGCAGATTTGCAACATTTGAGTGTTCATAGCACTAACCATCCTTCGTTCGCCCGGCCTACCCGGGCGATGACTCCACAGCGTCGCGGTCACCGACGCCATCGGGTGCCTCCCGCTCTCTGTTCGTGCACAGCCCCGCCCACGACATTCCCTTGAAAAACCTCGCCGCCATTCTCGACCCGGGGCCGCGGTCGCGGCACCCGGCTGGTAAGCCGGACGCCGCAACCGCGCACGTCAGGCCGGCGAGGTGATCGGCCGGCCGAAGTGCCGGGCGAAGAACCGGACCCCGCTGTCGGCCTCGAACCGGGGCAGCTCCTTGTGCTTGCCCGAGTTCGCGTGCAATGACTTCTCATCTGAGGCGAAGGCGTCGAACAGCGCGAGACCCTCCTCGCGCGAGATGTGCTCGTCGTCCCACTGCAGGTCGAACTCGATCGGGATGGTGATCTGCTTCGCCTTCTCGGCCAGGACATCGGGCCAGTGCTGGCCGAAGACCGCGGCGGTGATCCTGGGCTCGATCGCCACGAACGGTATGCCGATCGCGGTGCCCATGTTGATGCCCCAGAAGCCGACCGGCCCTTCGGTGCCGATCTCCGGAAGTTTCTGGAGGGCGTTCAGGGTCGCCTGGTACTCGGGCACGGCGAGCTCCGCCAGGTGCGCGTTGTAGCGCACGACGATCGGGCCTTCCGGCTTGCCCGCCGCCCGCGCCCGGAACAGCTCGGCGATTTCCGCCTCGTCGTGTGTCGTGCGCGGCCGGTCGCCGTGACCGGGCGCGTCGATGACGGCGACGTGGAAGCCGCAGCCGGTCACGAGGAGACGGGCGCGGCCGGACGTCGCCGGATGTTTCTTGTGGTTGCCGCCGCCGTGGGCCATCAGGACCAGGGGTGCGCGATCGGCTGCGCCGGAAGCCGGCGACCAGAGAACGCCGGGGATGCCGCCCACGATGAATTCGCGTTCGACCATGCCGTTCGACGACGACTCGGCGGTGAACTGCAGAGAATGCATAGGTGTTGCCTTTCGGGAATGCCCTACTGTCGAGGCGCTCCCGGCGACACCTACGTCAATCGCCGGCCGTGATGGGAAGGGGGAGCACCCACATCGATACAGCGTTCATGGGTCTCACCTCCTCGGGCGGTGTCACGGTCGACTGAAAGCTACCAGCCCGATGACCATCCCTCAACCCTTTCCCTGTCACGTCGTTACGACTCGAGATAGGCCCTAGGCATCGATCCGCGGCGCCCGCGTCGTCGGACTGACCGGCCTTCGCCGAGAAATGGCGGCGCCTTTCTTCGGTGTGCACCCCGCCCGTGTCAGCAGCTTCGCCGTGTGACGGTGGGGTCGAACTCCGCGGTGGCGAGCACGATCCGGGCGGGGCCGGATGGAAGGTGACTGCGGCTCTCGATGAGCCGCGGACCCGTTCCCACGGTGCTGGCGCCGCCCGGGATGCGGTCCCGTCACCGATGCTGCGCCTTGCCCAGCTCGTCGGTGAGTCGTGCGAGGGCGTCATCGGCCGTGGGGACGGGGCCGAACAGCTGCTCCTGCCGATGGGGGTCGGCGACGTAGCGGCCGCTGTCGAACCAGCCGAACATCGCGGCCATATCCTGGACCGTCGGCATGAAGTGGCCGGTGACGGCTCCTGCGGCGCGGGTGACGGCGGAAGGGATGGCCCACACCTTGATCTTCTTTCCGGCCCGGTTGCCCATCAGGTCGGCCATCTCGCGGATGCTGACCGGACGGTCCCAGCCGATGTCGATGCGCTCACCGTCGTCGACCTCAGCGTCGACCGCGGCCGCCAGATACGCCGCGAGATCGGAGGTGTGGACGAAGGTCAACGGGACGGTGGTCTTGCCTATCCACGTCAGTCGGCCCTTGTCGATCGGGTTTCCCGCCATGCTCGCGATCTGGTCGACGAACGCCCCCGGGCGCAGTGCGACGAACGGGACGCCGAGCTGTTCGAGCTTGTCCTCGGCGATCTTCTTGTGCCAGAAGTGCGGGATGTCGGGCGTCTGGTCGCTGGTGAGGATGCTGGTCAGGACGAACCGCCGGATGCCGCCGCGGTGGGCGGCCTCGGCGAGGTTGGCGTTGCCGACGGTGTCGATGTCGTGCGCGTTCTTGCCGCCGCGGGTGTAGCCGGCAGCGGTGGTGATGACGGCATCGGCGCCGGTCATGGCGGCGACGAGCGAGCCGAGGTCGAGCATGTCGCCGCGGGCGATCTCGACACCCCGGCTTTCGAGCCTGCTCGCGTCGGTGGTCGGCCGGACCAGGGCGCGGACGTTCTTGCCACGCTCGAGCAGTTCGTCGACGACCTTGCCTCCGAGGGAGCCGGTCGCGCCGACGACGAGGACTGGGAGGGGGGTGGGACGGGTGGGGGTCATGGGAGTCTCACTTTCGATCAGGTCAGTAGTGGGGGCTTGGGGGATGGATCCGGGGCGCGGGTCGCCGCCGGCCTGCAGGAGCTTGCCGAGGCCGACGGTGACCCGGACGCGGGGTGCCGTCCTCGATGTGCAGTTAGCTGGCGACTGGGGAATGAACTCGCAGAGGCGAGCGGTGACCCCGCCACATCCGCGGCACGGCCCGTCGGGGTTTCCCCGTTACATGGAATCTTCTTGCGGAAGAGCGCGGCTGTTGATGGCGTCGATGATCGCGTATGCGGTGCGGACGAAGGACGCTGCCTGCTGCGCCGACAGGTCCCGTGTGGAGGTTTCCTCCAAGGCCTGCCACATGGCCGCGATGGGCTCGCGCATGGCCCGGCCCTTGTCGGTGAGGTGGACGACCATGACGCGCCTGTCGTGTTCGGCCGACTCGCGGACGAGCAGACCGGCGTCCTGCATACGGCGGAGCGACTTGGAGACGGTGGAGTGGTCTAGGCCGACGCTTTCGAGCAGCTCGGACTGGGTTTGGCCATCCCGGTCGAGGAGATGCATCAGTAGGAGTTCCTGTCCGGGATGCAGGCCCATCTCGCGGAGGAGGGCGGAGGCGTAGCCCCGGTGAGCGCGGGCGAGCTCGAAGATCGCGTAGCTCACCTGCCCCCCGCTGGCGGTAGCAGGGGTGCGGGGTGTGGGTTCGGGCATGGTGCGGTGTTCCTCAGGCGGTGTAGGTGGGGTAATCGGTGTAGCCGGCCGCTCCGCCGCCATAGAAGGTCGCCGGGTCAGGGGTGTTCAGCGGGGCATCAGCGCGTAGCCGCTCGACCAGGTCCGGGTTTGCGAGCGCGAGGGCGCCGACGGAAACAAGGTCGGCCGTGCCGTTGTCGATGTCTTTGGCACGGATGGGCAGGTCGGCACGCGGTATCGGCATCTGCTGGGGTCCGGAAGCGGTAAACATCACGCCCTCCGGCGGGATCGCCGAAGGGGCGACCGGCTGGCGCCCGTGGGGTGTGTTGTCAGGGTGGGAGATGCGTCCGACGTGCATCAGCTGGATGAAGATCCGGCCGTTGGCCGCATGCACGGCGTCGGTGACCTTGCGCCATCCGGCGATCTGCTCGTCACTGTGGACGCCGGGTGTGAGGAGGTAGCCCTGGCCGTCGGCGGTGGGCTGGGTTCCCTCGGTGATGATCAGCGCGTGCGAAGCTCGCTGGGCGTAGTACTCGGCGTTCAGGTCGGTCGGTATGCCTTCAGGTGTGGAGCGGTCACGGGTCATAGGCGCCATGACCAGGCGATGCGGGAGGGGCATGCCACCGACGGTGGTCGGTGGCAACAGTGAGTTCAGCATCATCGGTCCCTTTTTGGTGCGGTGATCGAGCAGGTGGTAATCGGCAAAGCGGCGGGCGCATTGGAAGGAGAGGCGGGCGTGATCAGTCGAGAGTGAGGACGAGCTTGCCCCGGACATGTCCGGTGTCGCTGACCTGCTGAGCCGTGGCGGCCTGTGCGAGCGGGTAGGCGGTGACAACGGTGACGACCTTGCCGGTCCCGGCGTCGTCGGCGAGGGCGGCCAGGCGGGCGGCCGAACGTTCCTGGGTATTGGAGAAGGTGATGCCGAGCTGGTGTGCCCGGAAGTCGGCGAGTGTCACGATGCGTTCCGTGCCGCCACGCAGGGTGATGGAGTCCTCGAGTGCTCCCTTCCCGGCAACGTCGAGGACCGCGTCCACGCCGTCGGGGGCGAGTGCGAGGACCCGCTCGACCAAGCCCTCGCCGTAGAGGGTCGCGGTGGCGCCGAGTGAGGCGAGATATTCCTGGTTGGCGGTGCCGGCGGTGCCGATGACACGTGCTCCACGGGCAGTGGCGAGCTGGACCGCCAGGGTTCCGACCGCTCCGGCCGCGCCGTGGATCAGCACGGTCTCCCCGGCGGCGACGCCGAGCAGGTTCAAGGTCCGCTCGGCCGTCTCACCCGCCACCGGCAGCGCGACCGCGTGCTGCCAGTCCAGGCCGGCGGGCTTGGGGGCCAGGGTGGTGGCCAGCGCGTACTGGGCGTATGAGCCGGTGTCCGACCAGCCCAGCACCTCGTCGCCCACATTCACGTCCTTCACGCCCTCGCCCAGGGCGTCCACTACGCCGGCGACCTCACGACCAGGGATGGCGGGCAGCGGCGTCGGGAACAGGGCCTGCAGCGCCCCGGAGCGGATCTTGCCGTCCAGCGCGTTCACCCCGGCCGCCTTGATGCGGACGCGGACCTGCCCGGGGCCGGGTTGCGGGACCTCGATGTCCGCCTGGTGCAGGACTTCCGTGCCGCCGAAACGGTCGAACAGGATGGCTTTCATAGGACAACTCCTCACGTATCACCACCAATTAGGTGGCTGGACACATATCAACATAGCAGTGAATCTGTGGCTAGCCAAGTATTCGCGACAAGTGGCGTGGAGGATGGGACAGCAATCCGCCGAATTGCGCAGGTCAGTGAAGTTCTTCTCGCGACGACAACGTCGGATTGACGGCCCTACCCGGGTACGATCGACTTGCCGGGGCCTTTCCAGCAGCTCGAGGGGTGCGCGTATGGCCGGCCATGATGTGGAGGGGACGCAGCGCGATGTCGGTTCGGGTGTCGCGGCGGAGTTGGCTGCGGCGGGGTTTGATGGTGCGCGGGAGATCGGTCGGGGTGGTTTCGGTGTGGTGTATCGGTGTGTGGAGCACTCGCTTGATCGTGCTGTGGCGGTGAAGGTTCTCGATTCGGAGGTGACCGAGCAGGAGCGGGCGCGTTTCCTGCGTGAGCAGCGGGCCCTTGGCCGGTTCTCGGCGCATCCGCATGTCGTGCAGGTGTTGCGGGCTGATGTCACCACGACCGGTAAGCCCTACCTTGTGATGCCGTTTCATGCGCAGGGGTCGTTGCAGTCGCGGGTCCGAGTGAAGGGGCCGTTGCCCTGGCAGGAGGTGTTGTCGGTCGGGGTGAAGATCGCCGGAGCGTTGGCGGCAGCGCACACCCGCGGCATCGTGCATCGTGATGTCAATCCCGCCAATATCTTGATGACCGACTACGGTGAGCCGCAGCTGGCCGATTTCGGTATCGCGCGTGTCGGTGGTGGGTTCGAGACCGCTGCCGGGTTGGTGGCGGGGACTCCGGCGTTCACGGCTCCTGAGGTGCTTCGGGGTGGGGAGCCGACGGTGGCCGCGGACATCTACAGTCTGGGCGCGACGCTGTTCTGTTTGCTGACCGGTCACGCGGCTTTCGAACGGCGGCGGGGTGAGTCGGTGGTCGCGCAGTTTGTGCGGGTCACCACCGAGCCGGTTCCGGATCTGCGGCGAGGTGGGGTGCCCGCGCTGTTGTGTGTCGCTGTCGAATCGGCGATGGCCGGTGATCCCGCGCAGCGGCCCGCGACCGCGCGTGAGTTCGGTGATCGACTCCGGAATATCGAGTTCTCGAGCGGTGTGGCAGTGAACTCGATGGTGCTTGCGGCCAGCGATGTGACCGGCGGGTGCGAGATCGGTGTCGAACCGGCTCCCACACCAGCGCCGCCGTTGTCTGTGCAGACGGCGCTGGTGACACCGTCGACCCGTTATCGGCCGCCGGAGCCGTCGCGTCAGCCGGTCGCGCGGCGACGGTTGCTCGACATCTTGCGGCGAGGCCGGTCCCAGCGGCTGGTGCTGATCCACGGGCCGGCCGGGTTCGGGAAGAGCACGCTGGCCGCGCAGTGGATCGATTCTCTCGCCTGCGACGGTGTCCGCGTCGCCTGGCTCAGCGTGGACCTCGACGACAACAACGTGGTGTGGTTCCTTTCTCATGTCATCGAGGCGATTCGCCGCGCGCACCCTGCGGTGGCGACCGATCTGGCGCAAATCCTCGAGGAACGCTCCAGCGATGCGGCGCAGCACGTGATGGCCACCCTGATCGATGAGATTCACAACCGCGGCGAGGCGGTGGCCTTGGTGGTCGATGACTGGCATCGGGTGAGCAGCCCGGTCACCGTGGCGGCGATGGAGTTCCTGCTTGATCGAGGCTGCCATCACCTGCAGATGATCGTCACCAGTCGTAGTCGCAAAGGGTTGCCGTTGAGTCGGATGCTGGTTCGCGATGAGCTCGTGGAGATCGATGCGGCCGGTCTGCGGTTCGATGATGTCGAGACCGCCGCGTTCGTCGCGGGGGTCAACAACTTGTCGCTGGCGGCCGAGGAGATCCAGCACTTGCGCGCATCGACCGAGGGTTGGGCGGCTGCGGTGCAGCTGGCGTCGTTGTCGCTGCGCGGACGTGAGGATCCGGGCGCATATCTCAGTCAGATTTCTGGACGGCATTACGCTATCGGCGAGTATCTGATGGAGAACGTGATCGATACTCTCGAGCCGGGCATGCTCGAGTTCGTGATGCGGACCTCGGTTCCCGAGCGGATCTGCGGGGGGCTCGCCGAAGCGCTGGCCGGCGTGACCGGCGGGCAGGTACTGCTGGAGGAGGTTCGCGCGCGGGATCTGTTCCTGCGCGCTCTCGACGACGAACTGCGGTGGTTTCGTTATCACGCGTTGTTCGCCGACTTCCTGCGCCGCCGACTGATCCAGCAGTATCCCGGTCTGCTCGAGGAATTGCATTCCACGGCGTGCGAGTGGTTCGCCGACCACGCAATGGTCACCGAGGCCGTCGATCACGCGCTGGCGGCCAACGCTCCCGACCGTGCCATGGAACTGGTGGACGCGCACGCCGAGGCGCTGTTGGAAGACTCGCGGATGGCGACCCTACTCGGTCTGGTGGCCAAGCTGCCCGACTCGCTGACGGCACAGAACCCGAAGCTGCAGGTGAAGATCGCCTGGGCGAACACCGCCCTGCAGCGCCCGGACGCTACGGCCGCCGCGCTCGACCGCGCCGAGGCTGCCCTGGCGGCGGCACCGGCGGACGACGACCGGACCATCGAAACCCGACTCGAGATAGAGCTCGCCCGCGCCGGCGCGACTGTTATCGCGGACCGGCCCGGGAGCGTGCCGGAGTCGGTACTCGTGCGGGTCCGCGAGCCGGTCCGGCCGTTTTTGGCGCAGGTGACCGCGGTGATGGCGATGGGGGCCGCGCTGCACCGCTTCGAGTTCGATGAGGTGCACCGCTGGCATCGGTGGGTCGAACCGCATCGGAACCGTTCCAACGGTCCCTTCGGCGTCATGTACTGCGACTGCACCGCCGGGATGGCCGCCAGCGAGCAACTCGATATCGCGACGGCCGAATCCTGCTATCGGAGCGCGCTGAGCCTGGCCCTGCGGACCGGTAAGCAGTCACAAGCCACCCGGCTGGCCAGCGTGCTACTCGGCGAATTGCTGTATGAGAAGGGGCAATTCAACGAGGCCGAGGAGTTGCTGGGCGTCGGGCTCGGCGTGGAAGGCGGTGCGGTCGAGTTCCTGCTGGCCGCCTATGGGACCGGGGCGCGCCTGGCTGGGGTGCGTGGCGATCTCGACGCCGCGCGCGAACGGCTGCGTACGGGCGCCGAGGTTGCGGTGAACTTCTCGATTCCGCGACTGGCTGCCCGGATGGTGAACGAGCGCATCCGTCTGGGGCTGCCGATCGCTGATACCGATCGTCGAGACCTCGAGCAGCTCGCCCCATACACCAGGCAGCCGAATGCGGCATCGGCGATCACCGCCGAACTCGCCCACGACTCGGCGATCCGGCTGCTGCTGGCCGAACGCACCAGTGTGGCAGCCGAGCTGGCCTGCCGTCGCGCCGAGCAGCTGGTGCGCGAGATTGCCGGGCAGAACCGGCCGCGCGCGCTGCTGCACGCCGAGCTGCTGCGCGGGTGCTGCCTGTCGGCGACAGGGCACACCCGGCGTGCGGCCGAGCTCCTGGCCCCGGTCCTGAGCCGGTGCGCCGAGCAGAGGCTGCTGCGGGTTGTCGTCGACACCGGCCACCAGCTGCAGCCTGTTATCGAAACTTGTTACAACACGACGAAATCGGATACTCCGCTCCGGCATTTCCTGCGCCAGATAATGGCAGAGTTCGAGCAACTGCCGCGACGCCGCAGTCAGCAGTCCGATGAAAAACCGTCGGAGTAGTGCCGCCGATCGACAGGGCGAAGTTCGCGATCCCTTCTTGCCCGAGGTGGGCGTCGAGGATTTCGGACGTACTCCATCCAGGCGCGGCTTCGCACTCGATTCACTTCGGGATCTGGTGATGGGGCATGACCTGCCGGGATGGATGAACTCCACTATCGCCATTCCAGCAACGTGCATGTCCTCTCGATATCGGTGACGATACGTCGCGCCTCGCTGCTCGCGAGGCTGCGTAGTTTCAGGCTGAGCCCGATCTGGTCGCATGGAGAAACGACGGAATAACGTCCAACTCTCGCATGGCATCGAGCTGATCCTCCCGCGCGGTTCGCGCATGGATCTCCACCGGCCGCGGATCACTGTGCCGATAACGTGTGGTGGCCTCGCGCAACGCGGTGATGAACTGGTCAAGAGCAGCATCGCCGTTGACATGTGCCAGGATCTGCCATCCTTTTCGGGGGCTGGTGGGGGACTAGGCAGGGTGAGCCAAGTACGTGTTGCGATTGAGCCATGATGATGCCATACTGGCTCACATGGATCTCAGGCCCTATCTCGAAAGCCTTCGGTACGAGCTGGTCGTCGCTGCGGATGCGGGTGGTGACGAGGCGCGTGAGCTGGCAGAACGACTCACCTCGACACTCAACTCGGCGACGCGGCTGGCCCTGCTCAACGCGTTGTCCGACGCCGCTGACGAGATCACCCGCGACCTCGCGCCCGGCTCGGTCGAGGTGCGGCTGCGTGGCGTGGATCCGACCTTCGTCGTAACTCCGCCTCCCTCGGACCAGTACTGGGAGGAAGATGCCACAGTGGCACCGGTGGCCCCATCAGTGGCACCACTCGAGGACGGCGGTGGCACCTCGCGGATCAACGTCCGGCTCCCGGATCAGCTCAAGCAACGGGTCGAGGAGGCGGCGGGCCGCGAGGGACTCTCCGTCAACGCCTGGCTGGTCCGTGCGGCAGCGGCGGCACTGGAGCCGCGGCCTCTTCCGCCCGTCGCGAGCCGAGGGTCCCGCGCCACCGCGAGCGGACAGACCTTTACGGGCTGGGCGCGCTGACATAGCGCCGCAGTCAACGACTTTCACGCCCCAACCCCAACCGGGGATTTCGCACCACATCAACAAGAGGAGGGCACTGCCATGCCTATATTCGACACTCCCGAAGCCATTTCCGTCGTCGTCGACGCCTATGTGGGCGACATCAGAATCGTCGCGAGCGAACGCGCCACCGCCGTGGTCGACGTTCACCCGGTTAGCCAGAACCGACTCGACGTCGAGGCCGCCGAGCAGACCCGGGTGGATTACTCCGGCGGGCTCCTGCGAGTGAAGGCGCCGCGCCCGCCGATGTGGAAGCAGGCGGTGATCTTCGGCCGCAGGTACGGCTCGATCGAGGTCGTGATCGAGGTGCCGAGTGGCTCACGAGTCCAGGCCGACATGGAAATGGGTGCGATCCACACCCGAGGCAGGCTCGGCGATTGCCAGCTGAAGAGCTCGTTCGGCGACATCCAGGTCGACACGGCCGGCGCACTGGAATTGACCTCCGGCATGGGCACCATCTCGGTGGAGCAGGCCCACGGTCGGGTCGAGGTCCACACCGGTTCCGGGGCAGTGCGCATCCGGCGCGTCGACGGCTCCGCCGAGATCGACAACTCCAACGGCGCCACCATGATCGACGAGGTCACCGGCGAGCTGCGGGTCAAGTCGGCCAACGGCGATATCACCGTCGGCACAGCGGAATCCGGCGTCACCGCCAAGACGGCCGCGGGTTCCATCCGCATCGGAGAGGTCGCCCGAGGATCGGTCTCCATGGAGTCCTCCGCCGGCCGGCTGGAGGTCGGCATCCGCCGCGGCACCGCGGCCCTGCTCGACCTGCACACCAAGTTCGGCTCGGTGCGCAACGAGCTCGACACCGCCGAGGGCCCCGAACCGTCCGACGAGAAGGCGGAGGTGCAGGCGCGCACCTCCGCCGGCGACATCATCGTCCGCCGCTCCGCCTGACGACTGCGGCAGAAACGAAAGGGAACAGCTATGTCCACCACCGCGATCGACGTCCGCGGCCTGCGAAAATCATACGGCGACAAGACGGTTCTCGACGGCATCGATCTCACCATCGCGGCGGGAAGCATCTTCTCGCTGCTCGGCCCGAACGGTGCCGGCAAGACCACCACCGTGCAGATCCTGTCGACCCTTATCCCCGCCGACGACGGCGAACTGCACGTGGCCGGTTACGACGTGACGCGCGAGCCGGAAGCCGTGCGCGCCACGATCGGCGTCACCGGCCAGTTCTCGGCGGTCGACGAGCTCATGACTGCCGAGGAGAACCTCCTGCTGATGGGCGACCTGCACCACCTGGACCGGCGCGAGAGCAAGCGTCGCGCAGGCGAACTGCTGGAGAAACTCGACCTCGTCGACGCGCGCGGCAAGATGGCGCAAACCTTCTCCGGCGGCATGACCAGGCGGCTCGACCTGGCGATGACTCTCCTCGGCGAGCCGAGCATCATCTTCCTCGACGAGCCGACCACCGGCCTGGACCCCCGCAGCCGCCGCGCCGTGTGGGACATCATCCGCGGCTTGGTCGCCGAGGGCATGACGGTCTTCCTCACCACCCAATACCTGGAAGAGTCCGACGAACTCGCCGATCGGATCGCGGTGCTCGACCACGGCCGAATTGTCGCCGAGGGCACCCCGGACCAGCTCAAGCGCCTGGTGCCCGGCGGCTACATCCGCCTGCAGTTCGCGGACATGGACAGCCTCGCTGCGGCCGCGAACACCCTGAATGGCGCGCTGCGCAACGGCCACGACCTGACCCTGCAGGTCCCCAGCGACGGCGGCATCGGCTCACTACGCGCCGTGCTCGACCGGCTCGACCACGCCCGGATCCCTGTCGACGGCCTCTCGGTGCACACCCCCGACCTCGACGACGTCTTTCTCGCACTCACCGGTCACACCACCGGCAAAGAAACGGAAGCGGCACTGCGATGACGACCCTGGCCTACACCTCGAACGACTCGCTCACGATGCTGCGGCGGAATCTGTTGCACGCCCGGCGCTATCCGGCGATGGTCTTCTCGATCATCATCATGCCGATCCTCTTGCTGCTGATTTTCAACTACTTCTTCGGCCACGCGCTCAACGCAGGCGTCGGCGGCGGACACGGCGGCAAGTACATCAACTACCTCGCCCCGGGAATGCTGCTCATGATCCCGGCGTGGATGGTGGCGTCCACAGCGGTCGGCGTCGCAACCGACCTGACCAAGGGCATCGTCAACCGGTTCCGCACCATGGCGATCTCCCAGACGTCGATGCTCACCGGCCACGTCGTCGGCTCGCTGATCCAGGCGATGCTCGGGGTGGGGTGCATGATCGGAGTGGCGTTTGCCGTGGGATTCCGACCGACCGCCAACGCGGTCGAGTGGCTCGCCGTCCTCGGCCTGCTGGCTGTGATGTCGTTCGCGTTGATCTGGCTGGCCGTCGGATTCGGCGCGTCTTCGAGCAACCCCGAGTCCGCGAGCAACGCGCCGACCCCCATCATCATGCTGCCCTTCCTCGGCAGCGGATTCGTGCCGACGGATTCCATGCCGACCGGAGTCCGCCAGTTCGCCGAGTACCAGCCGTTCACACCGATCACCGAAACCGTGCGGGGACTGCTGATGGGCAGCCACATCGGCAATAACGGCATCATCGCCGTGGCTTGGTGCGTCGGCATCGCAGTCATCGGATATTTCTGGGCCCGAGCGTCTTTCCAGCGCAAGGCCACAGCGTAAGCAGCCCGGTTTCCGCCCCGCCCGCTCGAGTACACCGAGCAGGCGGGGCTGTGTCGTTGCATGCCGACCGAAAATCAGTGTGAAATCGGCACGTCAGTACCAACCGCACTAGCGATCATGGTCGATTTGCAACGGAGTTCCACCGGCGGTTCGGCGACTTCCTCGGCTGCGGTGGCTGGACAGATCGACAGCACCACGTGGGCTTCGGCGAGTAACGCGGCGAGGTCCTCCGCTGGGTTGAGGTCGGCCTCGTGTGCACCCTGGTGGGTGGCGGCACCGCGTCCTTTCGGATACCACCGTACGGGGTGCCCACCTCTGACGAGGCTGGCGGCGATCGCGGCGCCCATCTGGCCGGGGTGCAGGAGTCCGACCATCACCGCTCGCCCCCGCCGCTGGGCAGGGCCGGTCGAGTTCGGATGGGTGAGCAGCTGATGCGTTCGCGCATGGTTGTTGCCAGTGCTGAGGTTTGGAAGTGCGGACGGTCCAGGGCAGTCCTCAGTTGCAGTAGTCGGCGTGCGATGGATTCGGTGCGGCGGGCGATCGAGCAAGGTGATTCCCATCGGCTGGCCGAGGCACTGGCCGGCAAGGGGGTGACGCCGCTGACCTGATTCTCGGTGAAGAGAAAGCCGCCGGAGTGACCGAGAATGAGGCTCATGTTCGAACTGAACATCCCGATAGAAGACCTGAGGGTCGACTCCCGCAGCCCCCAGCTCTACCTCAACGGCAGAGTTTGGATCACCATCGACGGCTACGACTTTCCCCAGCGCGGCTGGTTCGACAGCCCGCTGTCGTTCCTGGGTTCTCTACGCGCCGCACTCGGGAATGCCCGCAACGGCGAGGAAGCCGACTTCTACTTCTGGGAAGGAAGTTACTTCGTCAAGCTCGTCCCCATACCGCCTACGCCCGACGCACGGCACGTCGAGGTGTTCGCGGTGGACGACCGCGGTCGCGATCTCGACGAGGGCGGCAGCGTGGAGACAAGTTGCGTGTGCACACTGACCGACCTGGACGACCAGCTGCGGGCGAAGCTCGGCCAGCTGTTCCAGTGGGCACACGATCACCATGAATCAGAACTGATGGAATTTTTGACTCGGATGACGCCCGCACCCGACCTCGAGTAACAGTAATCGCTCCACACGTTTTGCCTTCCCGAGCCCAACCAATGACGGCCGCCCACCCGGATAAGTTGGCCACGAAGGGCCCAATCACTATGACCAGCATTGCATCTGCAAGTGGAAGCCCTGACACTCTGTGACGACAAGGCTGAGGAATTTGCGGGCCCAGCCTCCGTGCCGCACCGGAGCGGCCAATCGTGTCGAGCTCATTGCGAGCGCGAGGTCGACACTCACTTCCACCACAGCCAGGTCTAGCGAGAGTTCCTCGGCGGCGACTACGACCGCCGACAATCGGTGTCGTGGATCACAGTCGCTACGGCTGTGTCACATCGTGAGGGCAGTGGGGCTCTTCGGTAGCGAACATAAAGGAGACGGCTGAGGAGGTTCACTATGACGTCGATGCCGCGGGATGCCGCCGACGATGCGATTACGGAGCGGTTTATCGGTTTTCGCGAGCTGCTGTTCTCTGTGGTCTACACCATGCTCGGCAGTGTTGCCGACACTGAGGACGTTCTGCAGGAGGTGTGGCTGGCGTGGGCGGCTCGGCATCGGAGCGCCGATGCCGAGCCCGTCGAGAACGCCCGCGCTTACCTGGTTCGGGTCGCGGCGAACACGGCGTTGGCCCGGCGTGCCGAACTGAGCCGTCGCCGGGAGACCTACGTCGGTCAGTGGCTCCCAGAGCCGTTGGTGGCGAGCGATGATGACGTGAGCGGGGGCGTCGAGCGTGCGGAGTCGTTGTCGATGGCACTGCTCGTAGTACTGGAGACGCTGTCGCCGCTCGAACGTGCGGCATTCGTGCTGCACGACGTATTCGGGTTCGGTCATCCAGAGGTCGCGCTGATTCTGAACCGCTCCCCGGCGGCCGTGCGTCAGCTGGCCACACGCGCCCGGCGGCATGTGCATGCGTGTCGTCCGCGGCAGCGGGCCGAGCCGGGCGTCCATGCCCAGGTCACCGAGCGGTTCGCCGCGGCGGCGCTAGGTGGTGACCTACCGGCGCTGCTGGAGGTGCTGGCACCGGAGGTGACGTTGTGGACTGACGGCGGCGGTAAGGGCCCGGCTACCAGCCTGCGGCCGGTCCATGGCCGCGCCGCGGTCGCCGCGCTGTTCATGTCGGTGGCCGAGACTCTGCCTCAGGGAGTGGATATCCACTACCGCCGGGCCGGTGACGATCCGTGCGTGCTGGTGTTCACCGGCAGCAGCCCGCTCGCCGTGGTTGTGGTGGATCTCGCTTCGGAGGGTGACCGGATCACCAGCGTCTACTCGATTACCAACCCGGACAAGCTCACAGGCATCCGATGACCGCCATGCTGTCCCCGGCATCCGCGACGCGCACCAGCGCGAGATGGCCGGTGGTGCTGTTGCGCGCGCGTCTGATCAGGGAATTCCGCCACCCGGTGCACGTGCATCTCGATCCGTTCGTGGTCGTCGCGCGCAACCACCATTACGCGTTCGGCGCAGTGGCGCAATGGCTGAGCGAAGGGATTGCGGGGATTGCTCCCGCCGAGCCCGGTTATCGCGTCGTCCGGGTCCAGCCGCTCGTCGGCGGCGGCATCACCCATGCGGCGGCGTCGATCACCACTCCTTTCGGGGTCGCCCGCAGCCGCTGGCGGGTTGTCGGTGAGCTGGTCGAACTGGACGTGACGATTCCACCCGGGGCGGCCGGAGACATCCGGCTCGGCGACGGCTGGGTCGAGCGCGTGGGGTCTGGAACACACAGATTCAAGTGGAGAGCCGGCTGAACGCGGCTGTGTCGGCGGCTGCGATGTCACACCGGACGCCTCAGCACTCTCTATGGCTGTGCCCGGAGCGGTTCCGGGGATACGCGTCAGGAGTAGCGATGACCATCTCGAACAATGACGACAAAGCTCTGCTTGTCCGGCACGACGATGCCGAGACACTGGACACCATGGGGGTGCGGCTCTACGCCGATCACGACATGACCAACGGAAAGCTCAGCGCGAACCGAGCCTTTCTGCCAAAAGGCGCGGATGGCCCTCCACCGCACTATCATTCGACCTCCGCCGAACTGTTCTACATGCTCGACGGCCAGCTGCGTGTGCTCGCCGGGGACGAGATCCACGAGGTCGGCGCGGGCGACTTCTTGCTGATACCGCCGAACATGACGCACGCGTGGGCAGCTCCCGCAGCCTCATCGGCGGACGTCCTGGTGATCTTCACTCCAGGTATCGAACGTTTCGACTACTTCCGGCTGGGCGATCGCATCCGCAAAGGCCTGGCGAGCCCACTTGAAATCCTCGACACCCAGGAGCGATTCGACAACCACTTCGTCGACAGCCCGATCTGGCGACAGACCACGAACGGCGACGGTCGTGGTCTGCTGGATCGCGAAGAGCACCGCACCGAATTCCTCGCCAGTGATGTACTCCAGGCCCAGCCTGGCGGCGCCGACCGACCGACTGCCGGTGCGGGCTGACCGAACATGTACATCGCGGAAATCACCAAGGCCAGAGTGGCTACGCCGAGTGAGGCCGCCGCCACCCGCCTGTGACGGCGTTGCGTGAGCAACGTCGCTGACCACGCCGCACTGACTTCCTTCGCTGAAACTCCGAGCTTCGGGCAGATCCCGCCCCCGCTGTCCGGCGGGGGCGCGGCAACCGATTCGAACGAGCGCGCGACATGCACCCCTCGGGATCTCGTCGATGCTGGTCAGGATGATGTAACGTCGGTGCCGCCCTCATCATGTTGGGGAGCACGATCGAGAAGTCGGCCCCGGTCTTCCTGCAGAGACCGGGGTCGACTCCTGGGCGGACAGGCACCGGCGGCCTACCATATAAACCCGGTCGTGCCGAAATCGGCTTGTGGCCAAAAGACTGGCCACCATCGGCAAGCGCGGCCGGGAACGCCTCGAATAGCTGCGGGCGATGTGGCGCGAGTTGTTCGCGTTGCGCGACATATCTCCCGCTGCGCAGTGCAACGTGATGTGCTCGAACCGCTGCTGCGGCGTGTGGGTGGGCTGCGGTCTTCTCGGGGTTTGCCGTTCGACTCGACAGTCGGTCCGGATCGGGGTCGGTCGAAAACGGACTAAAACGGAGCGGGGATTCCATTGCCAAGTGGTAGTAGCTCGAGGGTTACTGGATAGAGCTGTGCCGCAACGAACTCGGCACCGATGCAGAGAACTTTGATCTTGCGTCACTGTGGGAGGGGAGCCCCGTGCTTACTATCACGTCGCTTTCGCCGGCTTCGGGGCCAGCTTCGGGGGGCAATAGTGTGGTGGTCTCCGGAACCGGGTTCAGTGGTGTCGGTCCATTGACTGTCCGTTTCGGCGGGGTGGCAACCACATTCACCATCGATTCCGATAATCGGATCACGGCCATCGCCCCCGCCGGAACCGGTACGGTGCCAGTCACTGTCACCGCACTGCTGGACGGCACGAGCAATCCACTGCCTTACACCTATGTGCCGGTTCCTTCCTCGAGCTCGATCAGTCCCTCTCAAGGCCCGACCGGGATCAGGGTTACTGTCACCGGTTCGGGTCTGTCCAGCGCGACCGGGGTGAATTTTGGTGGTGCTGCGGCGACTTCGTTCACGATCGTGTCGGACACCCAGATCACGGCGGTGGTTCCGCCGGGGTCCGGCATAGTTCCGGTAACTGTCACCTCCCCGGTGGGCACGAGCAACCCGCTGCCTTACATCTATGTTCCGTTCCGTCCTACTATCACGTCGCTTTCGCCGAGTTCGGCGCCACCGTCTGGGTTCAATAGGGTGGTGATCACCGGCTCCGGGTTCACCGGTCCTACCACAGTGCGGTTCGGTTCGACCGCGACCACCTTCACCATGGATTCCCCCACGCGGATCACCGCGATCGCTCCCCCCGGGACGGGTACGGTGCCGGTTACCGTCACTACCGCGGGCGGTACCAGCAACGCGGTGAACTACACCTATCTGACCGCGCCGACACTGACCTCGGTCAGCCCGAATTCCGGCTCGGCGGGGGGCGGCAACACCGTTGTGCTCACCGGTGCGGGATTCGGCGGTGCGACAGCCGTGAAATTCGGTGCGACTGCGGCGATCTCTTTCACGGTGCTCTCCGCAACCGAGATCGCCGCCGTAGTCCCCGCGGGCGCCGGCACGGTGGCGGTCACCGTCACCAACCCGATCGGCACCAGCAACTCGGTGCCCTACACCTATATCCCGGCACCGACACTCAGCTCGGTTGTCCCGAACTTCGGTCCACAGACCGGTGGTAACACCGTCATCCTGACCGGCACCAACCTCACCGGCGTCACCACCGTGTCTTTCGATGCGACGCCGGCGAGCTCATTTACCGTCGTATCGGGCACAAAGATCACCGCGGTGGTGCCCGCCAGGAGCCTTGGACCCGCCGCCGTCACGGTCGCCGCCGACGGCGGCATCAGTAACGCGGTCGTCTACACCTATGTCGCCGCACCGACAGTGATCTCGGCCAACCCGAACTCTGGGCCCGAGACCGGCGGGAACACCGTCATCATCCAGGGCACCGGATTCACCGGCGCCACCGCCGTCCGCTTCGGCGCGACCCCGGCGGTCTCCTTCACGGTGGGGTCGAGCACCGAGATCACCGCGGTCGCCCCCGCAGGCACCGGAACAGCCGCGGTCACCGTCACGACTGTGGGTGGCACCAGCAACCCAGTGACCTACACCTATATCCCGGCACCCGTACTCGGCTCCGTCGACCCGAACTCCGGTCCGGAGACCGGCGGCAATACCGTCATCCTCACCGGCACCGGATTCACCGAAGTCACCGCGGTCGAATTCGGTCCTACAGCGGCGATTTCGTTTACCGTCAACTCCGATACCCAGATCACCGCCATAGCACCGGCCGGCATCGGCACAGCCGACGTCACCGTCACCGCGACCGGCGGCACCAGCAACCCGGTGCCCTACACCTACATCCCGGCACCGACCCTCACCTCGGTCGTCCCGGACTCCGGTCCGGAGACTGGTGGCAACACCGTCACCCTCTTCGGCACCGACCTGGCTGGTGTGACCGCGGTGCACTTCGGTGCCACACCTGCTGCGTCGTTCACCGTCGTTTCGGGCACGGAGATCACTGCGGTCGCTGCCGCGGGCGCCGGAACAGTCGCGGTCTCCGTCACCACTTCCGGTGGCGCCAGCAACCCCGTCTCCTACACCTATGTCCCAGCGCCGACACTCAATTCGGCGTTCCCGAGCTCCGGTCCGGGGCGGGGCGGCAACACCGTCGTCCTGACCGGGACCAACCTCACCGGCGCCAGCGCCGTCCGTTTCGGCGTGAACACCGTGATCGCTTTCACCGTGGTCTCGGATACCCAGATCAGTGCCTTGGTGCCTGCGGGCACCGGCATCGTCGATGTCACCGTTGTCACCGCGGGTGGCACCAGCAGCCCGGTGGCTTACACCTACGTCCCGGCGCCGACGCTCGTCTCGATCGTCCCTGGCTCCGGTCCGGAGACCGGTGGCAACACCGTCACCCTGACCGGCACGAATCTCACCGGCGCCACCGCCGTGTCGTTCAACGGGACACCGGCGATCTCCTTCACCGTCGTCTCCGACACCACGATCACCGCCGTGGCGCCCGCCGGGACCACAGGACCCGTCGTCGTCACGGTCACCACCGTGGGCGGCACTAGTAACGCGGTGGTCTACACCTATGTCGCCGCACCGACATTGATCTCGACAACCCCGAATTCCGGGCCCGAGACCGGCGGGAACACCGTTATCCTCAAAGGCACCGGGTTCACCGGCACCAGCGCCGTCCGTTTCGGCGCGATCCCGGCGACCTCGTTCACCGTGGTGTCCGACACCGAGATCAATGCCGTGGCTCCCGCAGGGACGGGCAGACGGGACGTCACCGTCACCGCGACAGGTGGCACCAGCAACCCGGTGACATACACCTATGTCCCCGCACCCGTTCTCGGCTCGGTTGTCCCGAGCTCTGGTCCGGAGACCGGCGGCAACACCGTCGTCCTGACCGGCACCAAACTCGCCGGCGCCAGCGCCGTCCGTTTCGGCGTGAACACCGTGATCGCTTTCACCGTGGTCTCGGATACCCAGATCAGCGTCTTGGTGCCTGCGGGCACCGGCATCGTCGATGTCACCGTTGTCACCGCGGGTGGCACCAGCAGCCCGGTGGCTTACACCTACGTCCCGGCGCCGACGCTCGTCTCGATCGTCCCTGGCTCCGGTCCGGAGACCGGTGGCAACACCGTCACCCTGACCGGCACGAATCTCACCGGTGCCACCGCCGTGTCGTTCAACGGGACACCGGCGATCTCCTTCACCGTCGTCTCCGACACCACGATCACCGCCGTCGTACCCACGCGAGCCGGTTCGGCCGACGTCACCGTTACCACCGCTGGTGGCCTCAGCAACCCGGTGACCTACACCTATCTCCCGGCGCCGACGCTCACTTCGGTGGTCTCCGGCTCCGGTCCGGAGATCGGTGGCAACACCGTCACGCTGCGCGGCGCCGACCTCACCGGCGCCACCGCCGTGCACTTCGACGGGACGTCCGCGACATCGTTCTCGGTGGTTTCGGATGCCGAGATCAGCGCGGTCGTGCCTGCTGGGACCGGTACCGTCACTGTCACGGTCACCGCAACGGGCGGTGACAGCAACGGCGTCGCCTACACCTACGTTCCGGCGCCGACGCTGGCTTCGGTAGTCCCGGACTCCGGCCCGGAGACGGGCGGCAACACGGTCATCCTGACCGGAACAGGGTTCACTGGCACTACCGCAGTGAATTTCGCTGCGAGCACGGCTGTTTCGTTCACGGTGGCCTCCGATTCCCAGATCACCGCGGTCGCGCCCGCGGGGACGGGTTCGGTGGATGTCACCGTCACCACGGCGGGTGGGGCCAGTAATCCGGTGGTTTACAGCTATGTTCCGGCGCCGGCGCTCGCGGCGGTGGTTTCCGATGCCGGCCCGGAGACCGGTGGCAATCCTGTCACTATCACCGGCTCGGGGTTGGCCACCGCCACTACTGTGATCTTCGGTCAGGCTCCGGCGCCTTCGTTCACGGTGGTGTCGGATAGCGAGATCACGGCGGTTGCTCCCGCGGGGACCGGTACCGCCGCAGTGACCGTCGAGACCGTCGGTGGTGCCAGTGATGGTGCCCTCTACAAGTTCGTCCCGGCGCCGACCCTCGCCTCCATCGATCCTGGCGCTGGTCCGGAAACCGGCGGCAACACGGTTACCTTGACCGGCGGCGGATTCACTGGGGCGCATGCGGTGGATTTCGGTCCGATGGTGGCGATTTCCTTCGCGGTGGTGTCCGATACCGAGATCAGCGCGGTAGTGCCAGCCGGTACCGGCACGGTCGACGTCACGATCACCACCCCGGGCGGGACCAGCAACGGCGTCCGCTATGCCTACGCCCCGGCCCCGACAGTCACCACAGTGCTCCCAGACTCAGGACCCGAAACCGGTGGCAACACGGTCATCCTCACCGGCAGCGGATTCACCGACGCGACCGCGGTGGACTTCGGTGCGAACCCGGCGGTCGCGTTCACCGTGGTCTCTGATTCTCAGATCACAGCGGTCGTGCCTGCCGGGTCGGGTTCGGTGAATGCCACCGTCACGACCGCCGGTGGCACCAGCGACCGGGTGGTCTACGCCTATGTGCCGCGGCCGGCGATCACCAGCGCGGTTCCCCGCTTCGGGCCGGAGACCGGCGGCAATACGGTCACCCTGACCGGTACCAACTTCACCGGAACTACGGCTGTCCGCTTCGGTGTCACGCCCGCCACGTCGTTCACCGTGGTCTCCGATACGCAGATCACGGCCGTCGCTCCCGCGCGCACCGGCACGGCGGCGATCACCGTCACCACGCGGGGTGGTATCAGCAATGGTGTTCTCTACGGCTTCACGCCGGCTCCGGCGCTGACCGCGGTCGCTCCCCGTTTCGGGCCGGTCACCGGTGGCAATACGGTCACGCTTACCGGTACGAATTTCACCCGGGCTACCGCAGTTCGTTTCGGTGCGACGCTCGCTACTGCGTTCACCGTAGTCTCCGATACGCAGATCACGGCTGTCGCTCCGGCGCGTACCGGCACGGTGAATGTCACCGTGTCCTCGCCGGGTGGTATCAGCAACGGTGTTCCGTACGGCTTCACGCCGGCTCCGGCGCTGACCGCGGTCGCTCCCCGTTTCGGGCCGGAGACCGGTGGCAATACGATCACGCTTACCGGTACGAATTTCACCCGAGCTACCGCAGTCCGTTTCGGTGCGACGCTCGCTACTGCGTTCACCGTGGTCTCCGATACGCAGATCACGGCTGTCGCTCCGGCGCGTACCGGCACGGTGAATGTCACCGTCTCCTCGCCCGGTGGTATCAGCAACGGTGTGCCCTACGGCTTCACGCCGGCCCCGACACTTGCCACGGTCGCACCCCGCTTCGGGCCGGAGGCCGGTGGCAACACCGTCACCCTCACCGGCACCAACCTCACCAGGACCGTCGCCGTCCGTTTCGGCGCGACACCGGCGACGTCGTTCACCGTGGTCTCCGACACCCAGATCACCGCCGTTGCCCCAGCGCGCACCGGGATAGCCGCCATCACCGTCACCACCACCGGTGGCCGCAGCAACGGCGTGCTCTACGGCTTCACGCCGGCCCCGACACTTGACACGATCGCCCCCGACTCCGGGCCGGAGACCGGTGGCAATACCGTCACTCTCACCGGCACCAATCTCACCCGTACTACCGCCGTCCTTTTCGGCGCGACACCCGCTACCTCCTTCACCGTGGTCTCCGACACCGAGATCACCGCGGTCGCCCCCGCGGGGACCGGCACAATCGCGGTCACCCTCACCACCCCGGGTGGCACCAGCAACGGCGTCTCCTACACCTACGTCCCGGCACCGGTACTCGCGGCGATCGTCCCCGGCTCCGGTCCGGAAACCGGCGGCGACACCGTCAGCCTCACCGGCACCAACCTCACGGGTACGACCGCGGTCGCTTTCGGCGCCACCCCGGCGACCTCCTTCACCGTGGTTTCGGACATCGAGATCACCGCCGTCGCTCCCGCGGGCACTGGGACGGTCGACGTCACTGCCACCACCATCGGTGGCAGCAGCAACGGCGTCTCCTACGCCTACGTTCTTGTCCCGACCCTCGATTCGGTCGTTCCGAACGCGGGTCCCGTCGAGGGTGGCAACACCGTGATTCTGACCGGCGCCAACCTCATCGGTGTCACCTCGGTTGTCTTCGGCGTCACCGCGGCGACCTCGTTCACTGTCGACTCCGGCACTCAGATCAGCGCCGTCGTCCCGGCCGGGACCGGTACGGTGCCGGTCACCGTTGTCTCGCCCACCGGTACCAGTAACGAAGTCCTCTACACCTACGGTGGTGCCCCAGCCCTCCGGGCAGTGGTCTCCGACCTGGGCCCCGAAGCCGGCGGCAACACGGTCGTACTCCAAGGCGAGAACTTCACCGGGACCCTCGCGGTGGATTTCGGCGCCACCGCGGCGACCTCGTTCACCGTCGACTCCGATACCCAGATCACCGCCGTCGTCCCCGCCGGGACCGCGACGGTGCCGGTCGCCGTCACCAATCAGTTCGGCGTCAGCAACGAGGTGCCGTATAACTACCTCGGAGGGCCAGCCCTTACCTCGGTGGCCCCGAACCAGGGTCCCACCTCCGGCGGCAACACCGTCACGCTGACGGGCACCGGATTCACCGGGGCCAGTGCCGTAGATTTCGATGGGACAGCGGCCATGTCCTTCACGGTGGTCTCCGACACCGAGATCAGAGCCGTCACGCCCGCCGGGACCGGCACGGTCGCCGTCACCATCACCACCCCGGGTGGCACCAGCAACGGCGTCTCCTACACCTATGTCCCCGCATCGACCCTCACCACGGTGGTCCCCGATTCCGGTCCGCAGACGGGCGGTAACACCGTCATCCTGACCGGCGTGGGGTTCATCAGCGCGACGGCGGTGAATTTCGGTGCGCGAACGGCGGTCTCGTTCGCTGTCGTGTCGGATACCGAGATCAGTGCGGTTGTGCCCGCGGGGACGGGTTCGGTGAATGTCACCGTCACTACGGCGGGTGGCGTCAGCAACCCGTTGGCCTACACCTACGTTCCGGCACCCACCGTCGCCACGATCGTTCCCGGCTCCGGGCCCGAGTCCGGTGGCAATACGGTGACCCTCACCGGCACGAACTTCACCGGTGCGACTGGTGTGAACTTCGGTTCGACTCCGGCGGCGTCGTTCACGGTGGTGTCGGATACCGAGATGAGGGCGGTTTCTCCGGCGGGTACTGATACGGCCGCGGTGACCGTGACGACCATCGGTGGTACCAGCGATGGTGTCCTCTATACCTTCGTCCCGGCGCCGACCATTACCTCGGTGGTCCCCGGCTCTGGTCCGGAGGCCGGTGGCAACACTGTCAGCGTGATCGGCACCGGATTCACCGGGGCAACGGCTGTGGAATTCGGGGCGACACCGGCCACGTCTTTCGCGGTGGTGTCGGATGGCGTGATTACTGCGGTCGCTCCTGCGGGGAACGGGACAGCCGCGGTCACGGTCACGGCCGTGGGTGGCGACAGCAACCCGGCGACTTACACTTACGTCCCCGCACCGACCCTCACCACGGTGGTCCCCGGCTCTGGTCCGGAGGCCGGTGGCAACACGGTCATCCTCACCGGCACGGGATTCTCCAGCGCCACCGCGGTGAATTTCGGTGCGAGCGCGGCGGTGTCGTTCGCTGTGGTGTCGGATACCGAGATCAGTGCGGTTGTGCCCGCGGGGACGGGTTCGGTGAATGTCACCGTCACCACGGCGGGTGGCGTCGGCAACGGCGTGCCCTATACCTATGTTCCGGCGCCGACCGTCGCCACGATCGTTCTCGGCTCCGGGCCGGAGACCGGTGGCAACACCGTCACCCTCACCGGCACGAACTTCACCAGTGCGACTGCTGTGAACTTCGGTTCGACTCCGGCGATCTTGTTCACCGTGGTGTCGGATACCGAGATCAGCGTGGTTGCCCCCGCGGGTACCGACACGGCCGCGATCACCGTCACCACTATCGGTGGTGCCAGCGACGGTGCCCTCTACACCTACATTCCGGCGCCGACCCTCGACTCCGTCAATCCTGACTCCGGTCCGGAAAACGGTGGCAACACCGTCACCCTGTCCGGCACCGGATTCACCGGGGCCAGTGCGGTGGATTTCGATGGGACAGCGGCGGTTTCCTTCACGGTGGGCTCCGATACCGAGATCAGCGCGGTCGCACCCGCCGGGACCGGCGCAACCGCGGTCACCGTCACCACCACCGGTGGTACCAGCAATGCCGTCTCCTACACCTACGTTCCGGCGCCGACCCTCGCTTCCGTCGTCCCGGACTCTGGCCCGGAGACCGGTGGCAACACCGTCACCCTCACCGGCACGGGATTCGCCAGGACTACCTCGGTGAATTTCGGTGCGAGCACAGCGGTGTCGTACACCGTGGCCTCTGATATCGAGATCAGTGCGATTGTGCCCGCGGGGATCGGGTCGGTGAATGCCACGGTCACTTCGGCGGGTGGGGTCAGCAATCCGGTGACCTACCTCTACATTCCGGCGCCGACGCTGGCCTCGGTGGTTCCCGATTCCGGTCCGGAGACCGGTGGTAATTCCGTCGTCCTGACCGGCGCGGGGTTCACCGGGGCCAGTGCGGTTGATTTCGGTGGGACAGCGGCGGTTTCCTTCACGGTGGTGTCGGATACCGAGATACGGGCGATTGCTCCCTCGGGTACCGGTACGACCGCGGTGACCGTCAAAACCGTCGGTGGAGCCAGTGACGCTGCCCTCTACACCTTCGTCCCGGCACCGACCCTCGCCTCCGTCGATCCCGATTCCGGTCCGGAGACCGGTGGCAACACCGTCAGCCTGTCCGGCGCCGGATTCACCGGGGCCAGTGCGGTTGATTTTGGTGGCGCAGCGGCGGTTTCCTTCACGGTGGTGTCCGATACCGAGATCAGCGCGGTCGCTCCTGCCGGGACCGGCACTGCCGCGGTCACCGTCACGACCCCGGGTGGCACCACCAACGCCGTCTCCTACACCTATGTTGCGGCACCCACACTGATCTCGGTCGCCCCGGACTCCGGCCCGGAGGCCGGTGGCAACACCGTCATCCTGACCGGCACGAATTTCACCAGCGCGACCACACTGCGTTTCGGTGCGCTGGCCGCGGCGTTCACGGTCGTCTCCGACAGCGAGATCAGCGCCACCACTCCTCCGGGAAGCGGGACGGTCGGCGTCACCGTCACCACCGCCGGCGGCACGAGCAACCCGGTCCTCTACGCCAACGTCCCGCCACCGACGCTCGCCTCGGTGGTCCCGAACGCGGGTCCCACCACAGGCGGCAACACCGTTACCCTGACCGGCACGGGATTTGTCGATGTGATCTCGGTCACTTTCGGCGCGAACGCGGCTTCCTTCGCCGTGGTCTCGGATGCCCAGATCAGCGCCGTGGTACCCGCCGGGGCCGCAGGGACGGCAACCATCACAGTCACCGCAACCGGCGGCGCCAGCAACGGCGTCTCCTACACCTACGTCCCGGCGCCGACAATCGCCGCGGTGATTCCGAACTCGGGACCGACCACCGGCGGCAACACCGTCACCATCGACGGCACCGGATTCACCGGCGCGACCGCCGTCCACTTCGGCGCGACACCCGCCGCCTCCTACACCGTGGTCTCCGACACCCGGATCACCGCCGTGGTCCCCGCCAGGACCACCGGAGCAGTCACAGTCACCGCCACCACGACGGGCGGCACCAGCAACGGCGTCGTCTACACCTACGCGGCCGTACCCACGCTTACCTCGGTGGCCCCGAACTCGGGTTCGACCACCGGCGGCACCACCCTCACCCTCACCCTCACCGGCACCAATCTCACCGGAACCACAGCCGTGCGCTTCGGTGCGACGGCGGCTGTCTCGTTCACATTGGTCTCGGCTTCCCAGATCAGTGCCATGGCGCCCGCAGGCACCGCGGGACCGGTCGCGGTCACGATCACCACGACGGGCGGTACCAGCAACGGTGTCGTCTACACCTACGCGGCCGTACCCACGCTCACCTCGGTTTCCCCGAACTCGGGTCCGGTCGCGGGCGGCACCACCGTCACGCTCACCGGCACGGGGTTCACCGGCGCGAGCGCCGTGAGGTTCGGCGCCACCCCCGCCACCTTCACGGTGATCTCCGAAACCCAGGTCAGTGCCGTCGTCCCCGCCGGGACCGACGGATCGGTCGCGGTCACCGTCACCACCGCGGGCGGCACCAGCAACGGCGTCCTCTACACCTATATTCCAGCACCGACGCTCGTCGAGCTCATCCCGGACCTCGGGCCTACCTTCGGCGGCAACACGATCACCCTCGCCGGCACGAGATTCACCGGTGCGACCGCGGTGCGTTTCGGCACGACGGCGGCGACATCGTTCACCGTCATCTCCGACACCCGGATCAGGGCCACAGTGCCTGCCGGGACAGGCATCGTCGCCGTCACGGTCACCACTGCGGGCGGCACCAGCAATGGCGTTCCCTACACCTACCTTCACACGTCCACGTTCACCACGACGGTCAACCCTTCGAGCGAATAGTTCGCGCGTCAGAGGTCACGCACCCGATCGAGTGGTTCGACGGATCGTCGGATATGTCGATCAGTTTGTCGTTGACGGCATGTTGATAGAGACACGTTGGCCGCTGCTTCGGCCCTTGTAGCCAGCCCAGCCCGCCGGTGGCCGGAGGTGCGGAACGCGGCCTGATCGGGGTCATCGACTTCGGTAAGGGGTACGGCCGATGAGGTCGGACAGCATCCTGGCTGATCCGGTCAGCTTGCCAAGGGCTGGCCATCACAAACACTTCCGACCGTTGATCCAGTGCTTCCGGAGGCCACGTTGTCGTGGGCTTGTCGGCTCGCGAAGGTGGCGATGGAGTTGATGGCGGTGCGAGCTTCGGGGAGCAGGTCCCAGGCGGCTTGGAACGCATGTGGCGCGCGGTCCCAGATTTGTAGGGTGCACCGGACCTTTGCTTCAGCACAACGTTGCGCGAGCCGCTCGGCGTCCGACAGGAGAATCTCGGTGGAGCCGACCTGGATCAATACCGGTGGCAGGTTGGTGAAGTCGCCGTTGATCGGTGACCAGCTCGGGTCGAGCGTGTTGTCGCGCCGGAATCCCCAGCGCGCGATGACGCCGAGAGCCTCGGTAGGTATATAGGCGTCGCGCCCAGCGTTGGGGTGGGTGCGGCGGTGGGTGTTTTCGAGGTCGCCGAATGGTGACAGCGCGACGATTCCCGCGGGCATCGGCAGGCCGTGCCGGTAGGCCCTCATAGCTGTCAGGAACGTGAGTCCGCCGCCCACCGAGTCGCCTGCCAGAATGATTCTGTGCGCGGGAAAGCCTTCGTCGAGTAGGTAGCGATAGGCACTGACGCAGTCGTCGACTGTGTCAGTGATGTGTGCGTGGGGCAGTTGTCGGTAGGCGATATTGAGTACCGGCATGTTGGCGGATCGGCCGATTTTGGCGGCGAGTCTGCGGTGAGTATTGAGGCCGCAGGTAATGAATGCGCCGCCGTGGATGTACAGGATCGCCGACCCCGCTTCACGTATTTTCTCGAGGCTGTGATCGCGCCACAGCCATTCACCACGGAACCGTTCGTCGACTGTGACAGGTATTCGTTCGGTTCCACGTGGCGGAGCGAACGGTGCAGCGTAGCCGTCGGCGCAGCTGGTGACTGCGAATATCCGCCTTGTGGTGATCGGGCTGAACTTGCCCGCGACAGTAAGCGCGGTCAGCGTCCACCGAAGCGGGGTCAGAGCGGTGGGAGCCAATCGAGTCGCCAAACTCGCGGTACCGGTCGGCTCGATCCGCACCGCATGGTCACTTTCTACCGGGAAATTATTCGGTGAATTCCGGTTGCGTATCGAACGAGCATCCTGTCTGGGATGGACAGAGCGCTGGGCGCCGGTTTCTGTTGAACGGGGCATTCCAGAGTGACCCCCGAGCAGGACCGGCTTCGTATGCGCAGTGTCGGCCGGCCTGGCGCGGCCGCTGGACATCGCCACATGGGCCGGACGGCGCATCCTCTCGGGAGACCTGTCGTATCCGCGTACTGCACGGAAGACAGCTACATTGTGCAGTCCAGCCAACACCAGGCCTCCTGCCAGCAATGTATGAATGACCATATCGTTCCTACCTAACAGGTCCCTCTATTTTGTTGACCCGGAGGAGGATCAACTGCGTGGTGGCTAGTCCGAACAGTCGCCGCGAAAGCGACGATGCCAAGGTTTGAATATCGCTGGAAACGACTGTTTGGTCGGTCGATTTATTCGGCTGACATTGCTGTTCAGCGCGCCAGATACAGGCGTTCATTGGGCAAACGCGGATAATTACCGATGTCTCCCGAGGTGACTGCGACATGTTTCGGATACCGTTGGGCGCGGCAATCTTGTATGAACAACAGAGCTGCGGTGACGCAAGCCGTGAAGTGGAGGAGCACATCACCGAGTTGCACTGATAGGTGCACGTCCTCTTCCTCGGGCTGCGGAGACATCCGATTATCCATTCTCGGCTTCGGCGGCGTTGCGCGCAGGGCGAAAATTCGGGTGCCCATCAATCGCGACGAGCCTGCGGTAATTCATGAGTTCGTTCCTTGGCGTATCCCAATTAAGGCCTGACGCCGCCGGAAAAATACCTGTCGCGTCCGCGGTGAACCACCCAGGCGATCGGAGTTCGGCATGGGGAACTTGCCGCGACCGTCCGCGTCCGCTCACGGACTACTTGCCGGTGCTGCCACGAACCGGCACAAAACCGCGAGTTCGCTCGACGGGAGGAGAAGCGACCATGGGCGGCGGGTTGTCGTCTCGGGCGCGAGCGTCCGGGTGTGCCGCCCCGCGGAGTGGAAGCGCGGGCAGTGGTACGGCGTCCCACTTCGTCGACGTCGACGAAGTGGGCACCGACTGTGGTGGCGGTGGTGTACCCCATGTCCGGAGGAAGGGCCATGTGCTTGGCGGTTACGTCGCCGGCTTGCAGATCGGTCATGCAATGTCCTCGGAAGTAGTCACCAGAGCACTCGAGTCAATATCTACGCTGATAGTTATCTGGTGATGTGGGACACACACTAGCTACCGATATAGTGGTTGGCAAGGACGGACTGGTCGTTGAGGAGACATGAGCCTTCGTTACGCTCTATTGGCCTTGCTGACCGCTGGTCCGCTCACCGGCTACGACGCCGCGAAGCGGTTCGGCGGATCGGTGGGACAGGTCTGGCACGCCCCCGATTCCCACATCTACCCGGAACTGCGCCGCATGTACAAGGAAGGCTTGGTCGAAGCCGAGCAGGTCCGGTGGGGGCCACGCAGCACCAAGACGCAGTACCGGATCACCGAGGACGGCATCGGCGCGTTCCGTCAGTGGATGAATACTCCGCTCGGCCATCCCCCCGAGCGCGATGTGCACCATATGCAGGCGGCGTACTTCGAATGGGCCGAACCCGAGCATGCGCGGGAGATCCTGCGCCGCCACATCGAGTACTACATGACCCATGTCCAACTGCTCACCGACGTCCGCGACGGCATCCGAGACGGAACCGATCCCGTGATCGTCCGCCGCCTCGGCAATTACCCCGATCATGAGCACGCACGAATCATCGCCTACAAGGCATACACCTACGAAGGAATGATCGCGCGCAGTCAAGCCGAAATCGACTGGGCTCGAAGGGGACTCGAACTCGTCGACCGCTTGTCGCAAGACCGCCCCAAGGGCATCGATTCCCCTGATGCGCAGGCGCGGCCTCCCGTTTGATCGTCGACCGGAAACGGCCGCGACCCGGCACGATCGCCAATGCCACCGCATTCTCGAGGTCGAGACGGAGTGTTCTCCGGGCCGGATGCGCGCCCGCCGTGTCGGTGGCTCGCGGTGGCGGTGAGTAGAGTGCGCTCTCTCGACCGGCCTGCCGCGAGTTCGACTCACCGTCGAGACGATTGCCGCGATGACGTTGCCTGTTGTGGCCCGATCGACTCCGGCAGGTGCACGAGGATCAGGCCGACGGCGGCGATCAGGAAGTTCTGCAGCGCGGCCGACGACGCGTTCACCTCCTTGTTCGCCCACATTCGGAACCATTCACCCGCGACCGTGAGGAACCCGCCCGCGAACAGCAGCATCGCCATGGTCCAGCCCAGACTTGACAGCTTCACAGCCACGTCCACCCCGGCTCGAAGCCGGCGCGGGCGACCTGTCAGTACGCGGGCCCAGACAGCCGCGGCGGCAAGCAGCACGAAGGCGATCAAAAACTCCCAGATCACGACGAGGATGTAGGCGACAAGGGCGACGCTGCCGCTGGTGATTGCCCGCCAGTCCGTTCCGGCGTTGTGGATCGTCGATCTCATCGACAGTACGGCGGCAACGCCGTGCCGGTTGGTGTCGGTGTCCATGCAGTTGGTGACCGCGACGAACAGGTAATAGAACCCGGTGATCGTTGCCAGCATCGCCACCGCCATCCGACGGCTACCCGCTACATCGAGAATCCTTGTACCGCTGCGTCTCACATGCCCTACCTCAGGTCGACTGTCACCAATGTCGGGCCATCTCGGCGCCGACGTCACGGATTATCTCAAGGTGAACGCCGATACCGCACCGGAACTCCGCCGGTGCTGCTCAGGTGACTCGCTTGCACTGATCGTTGTCGGTCGAGGGCATGGTGCGGCGACATTCGAGCGGGCCGTGCTGGCTCGATGTAGCACGGTCGCCGCGTGATTCGATCCCGGGGAGTTTGTGGCGCGTTGGCGCCTGGGCGCACGTCCGCATAGGTCGGAGGCGCTTGACGAGAACATCACCCGACACCGGGTGTTGTTCCGAAAAGGAAAACACCGCAGATCTTTCGCATCCGTAGGGCGACGGAGCGGCCACACGCATCTTCGACGCTCGCGGTCGGCGAGTGGTGTCGTCGTGGTGACATACGAAGGGACTTGCTTGAAGCCCTTCTGGCGCAAGCCACTCCGATCGGGCGATTGCCTCTCGTCCACTGGTTCCTGATCGGAATACTCTGGCCGGAGATCTTCTGACCACAGTTCGATTATGACGCGAGGCTGTGTGGGTTAGGCTGGGCCCTCCCCGCACAGACCTCATTTGGCGTTGATGGCGCCCTTCGTCACTACATTGCCCATATTGTCGAGGTCGGGTCGGTAGTGCGGAATTATCGCCGGTGACCTCAGATGCAGAAGGCAACACTGCCGAGGGGGAAACACAACACGACTGATCCCCCGACGGGAGTGGCTGAGTTCGATGGCGACACAACGGATGGCGTCGTGTGTGCCGAAGCCATAGGAGCTGCGACCGTGCCCAGAGACAAGGTCATTGCTGTCGCGGCGGCGATTTTGATTGCTTTGGTAGACATCTTGCATCCTTCTGGTCGGGTGGATGAACGGCTTTGGTCAATCACTCACAACCCTCAGTGTTCGCCTACATGACCACGGAAGCTAGACAAGTATTTGTCAATTTCCGGAAGGTGACGTCACAGGGCGGTCACCCGTGATGTATTCGCAAGTGGGGCAGTGAGTGATCTGGTAGCATACCGCTGGTCTCCGCTATTGCGCGTCGGCGATCGAGCATTATTCAGTTCCGCGCGGCGCAGGACAACTGCGAGGTAGCGACTGCGTATCGGCACTGTGCTGGGATTCTGACGGACGTATGCATGAAAGCCGCGCAACAACTCGACTATTTATGGCTGATACTGCCCGAAATGTCGAATAATTCTGATTGATATCCCGAGATGTCGAGTTGCGGCCGCGTATACACGGATCGACGAGCCGATGCTGGTGGTCGGGTCAGGACTGCGCGAGTTGGGGTGGGAATCCGCCGGCGGCGATCGGTCCCCACCGATCGATATGGATGCGGATCAGCGACTTGTTCTGCTGGGCCATCGCTTCGCGGTACTCGTTCCAGTCCGGGTGCTCACCGGAAATGCTGCGGAAGTACTCTACGAGACCGTCCAGTGCCTGTGGCATGTCCAAAACTTCGGCGCGCCCGTCGACTTGGACGTAGGGGCCATTCCAGTCGTCGGAGATCACGCATATCGACACCTGCGGGTCGCGGCGGATGTTGCGGGTCTTGGCGCGGCCAGGATAGGTCGACACCACAATGCGCCCGTCCGGGTCGACCCCGCAGGTTACGGGCGAAATCTGCGGACGTCCGTCGGATCGAGTGGTGACCAGCACGCCCTGGTGCCGAGGGCGCAGAAACTCGAGTAGCGCGGGCCGCTCTACCTTGTCCGCGGTGGCGATGCGTGGCATACACCGATCCTATCGGTGACGCGGCGCTCCAGCAGTCTGCTCGAAAGGCAAGTACCAGCGGCCGCCGCCGTCCTTACCACACGCCGCACAGCCAGTCGAGCACCACCGCGGCCGTCCACGACTGGTTCGTGCTGCCCAGCGGCTCGCCCGTGAACGGTTCGTAGTACTCGCCGAACGAGCCGTCCGACACCAGATGCACACCCTGGGCACGGAATTCGCTTGCGTGCCGCGGCCAGTCGCGCTGCTCGAACGCCCATCCGAATAGCCACATGATTACCGGCCACTGCGGACCACGCCAGTAGCAGCGCGAGTCGAAGTCCGGCGACGACGGCGAAATCGACGGTGGCACTGCGGCGAGCAGATGCGGGTTGCCTGA
Organism: Nocardia sp. NBC_00881; assembly: GCF_045207455.1. Lineage (NCBI taxonomy): Bacteria > Bacillati > Actinomycetota > Actinomycetes > Mycobacteriales > Nocardiaceae > Nocardia > Nocardia sp. NBC_00881. Next base: position 2,599,499 of record NZ_CP108798.1, on the reverse strand, counting down.
CCAGTTCGTTCCGTCCAAGGTCGACATGAGTTGCTTCTCGACGTCGCCGGGCAGGCCGCCGCACAGCAGCGGCGCGAACCCGGCGATCGACTCGGTGGTGAGCCACCGACCGCGCCTGATGTCGCGGTCGCGGGCCATGCCGGTCTCGGGGTCGACGCTGTCGGCGACCGCATCCCGCGCCCGCGCCGCCCAGGTTCGGAGTTCGCCGATCTGCCCGGGATCGCATCCGAGGTCCGCGCCGACTCCGGCGAGCGCGTCGCTGGCCAACGCGAATACCGCCGTGGTGAACACGTCACCGACCAGGAAGCTCGACGTGCGCACGACTTCGTCGGGCTGGTAGTTCACGCGCCTCATCTGCTCGATGAGCCACAGGTAGCGGTCGTACTCGTCGCTGCTGGGACGCTCGCCCACGTCGTTCACCTGCTGCAGGTCGAGCCGCACGTACGGCGGCAGATCCGGGCCCGGAACAACGGCCGCGTAGGGCTCGTCCCAGCGTGGCGAGTTGTCCATTCCGGACTCCCACCCGTGCACGATCGCCACCAGGCCGCTCGCGTCGGGCATGCGGTGCCGCGCGATCCACCGGTGCCAGCGATACAGTGCGGGCCACGCGCGCTCGGCGAACCGCTCGGCCAGCTCCGCGTCGGCCTGCGAAGTCTTGCGCGCGATCTCGACGATCCGCCGCAGTGCGATCGCGTGCACCGGCGGCTGGCAAATCCCCGACGTGCGAACGTCGGCCGGTGCCTGCGGCGCGGAATCGGTTCGCCAACGGTCCGGGCCGGGGAAGTAGTTGCTGTCGTCGGTGAACACGATGTGCGGGATCATCCCGTCGCCCCACTGCGCGTCCAACAGTGTGCTCAACTCCGTGACAGCGCGGCTCACGTCGAGATATGCCAGTCCGATCGAGATGAACGCGGCATCCCAGCTCCACATGTGCGGGTAGAGCTTGGGTGCGGCGGTGACCAACGTGCCCGTGTCGTTGTCGCGCAGGACCAGCGTGGCCTTGGCGACAAGGCGGGCGGGCTGGAAGTGGATATCGCGGTCGCCCGCGGCGGTGATCACCTGACCTCCTGTGTCTTGCGGGGGTTCCCGCACCCCGTCGGCGCGATGAGCGCTGCGCGATTGTGTCTCATCGAGCCTCCAGCAGCAATCCGGTTTCCGGGTCGTACCAGCGGCATGCCTCTGGTGGCATGTGCAATGTCAGCGTGCCGCCCTCGTCGGCGCGGAAGCCCGGCGCCGCTTGAACTTTCACGGTCTGCCCACTGACATCGGTGGTCAGCAGGGTCGACGAGCCGAGCGGTTCGAGCACTTGGAGTTCGCCGCGGACCGCGTCGTCTACGGGCCCGCTGCCCACCGCAATGGCCTCGGGGCGGATACCGAGCCGGAGCGTCCCGCCCTCGAACGACGACAGCGCCTGAGGCACGGCGAGTGACTGCCCACCCAGCTCGATGCGTGGCCCGGCGTCTCCCGCCGCGACTTCGCCGGTGAGAAAGTTCATCGGCGGGTTGCCGAGGAAGCCACCGACGAACTCCGTCGCGGGGCCGTCGTAGACCTCCGTGGGCGGGCCACATTGGGCGATCGCCCCGGCGCGCATCACGGCGACGCGGTTGCCCAGCGACAGCGCCTCGACCTGGTCGTGGGTGACGTAGATCGTGGTGGTGCCGAGCTCGGCGACGAGCTTCTTCAGATCGGCGCGGAACGACAGCCGCAGCAGCGCATCCAGGTTGGACAGCGGCTCGTCCATGAGCAGCACGTCGGCGTCCATCACGATCGCCCGCGCCACGGCGACACGCTGGCGTTGCCCGCCCGACAGCCGCGCCGGGTACCTGTCCAGGTACGGCGTCAGCTGCAGCAGATCCGCGGCCCAAGCGACCTTACGGCTGATCTCGTCGGCGGCCACGCCGTGTACCTGGAGGCCGAAGCCGATGTTGTCGGCGACCTTCTTGTTGGGGAACACGGCGTAGGACTGGAACACCATCGACAGGTTGCGCCGCCGTGGCTCGAGATAGGTGACGTCCTTGCCGCCGATCACGATCTGCCCGGAGTCTGGGAGCTCCAACCCGGCGATCATGCGCAACAAGGTCGTCTTGCCGCAGCCGGACGGCCCCAGCAGCACCATGAACTCGCCGTCCGCGACCTCGAGCGACACCTGGTCGGTGGCGCGCGTCGTACCGCCGGGATAGGTCTTCACCAGATCCCGGACAACCACCTCTGCCATTAGCGAACCTCTGTCATCTGAGCGTCGTCCCCCACATGTTCACCAGGTAGCGCCGCATCACGAAGATGAAAACCAGCGCTGGAATGATCAACGCGAAACCGCCCGCGAAGCGGTACGCGGTCGACGCCTCACCGAGCGCCGTGAGCACCTGCGCCGGAAGCGTGCGGTGCCCGAGTGTGACGATCGTCGCGCCGAGGATCTCGTTCCAAGACAGGACGAACGTGAAGATCGAGGACGCGGCGAGGCCCGGCAGCGCGAGCGGCACCACGATCTTGCGCGCGGCCTGCCACCGCGTGCAGCCGAAGATCTGCGCGGCCTCCTCGAGGTCGGCCGGCACCGAGACGAAGATGCTCGCGGTGATCAGCACGGTGGTCGGCAACGCGAGCGTGGTGTGCACGAGCGTCACCGCGAACACCGTGTCATAGACGCCGATCCGAAGGAACATCGTGGCGAGCGGCACCGAGAGCACCACGATCGGCAACGCGCGCACGAAAAGGATGAACACCTGGTAGGTGTCCTTTCCGCGAAACACATGCCGTGCCAACGCGTATCCCGCCGGCGCGCCGACGACAAGTGACAAGAACACCGTGTAGATGCCGACCAGCACCGAGTTGCCCAGTGCTGGAACAGTTCCCGTGGCCCGGAAGAACGCGACCAGCGTCTCGGTGGAAAACTCGTTGGGTATCAACGACTTCGGAAACTCGTTGAGCGCGTCGCGCGAGGACACCGCGGCGAGTCCGATGAGTACGATCGGCAGCGCCATGAACAGCGTCACCGCGATACACGCCACCTGAACCCATATCGCGCGCCAGCGGCGCCTGCGCAGCGGGGCACGGTCGACGGGTGGCAGCACGGTCTTCGGCGCCTCGGCCTTGTTCATCGCGACCCCTGTGCCTCGCGGTGGCTCCCGCGCCCCGTCGGCTCGATGAGGGCTGCGCGATGGTGCCTCATCGAGCCTCCTCTGGCTGCCGGACCGTCCGCAGGTAGAACACGGCGGTGGCGAGGGAGATCGCCAGCACGATCAGCGAGACGGCGCTGGCTACCGCGGGGTTCTGCAGGTTCGAATACCACTCGTAGGTCTCACCGACGAGCAGCGGAAAGTCGCGCCCGGTCAGCGCCTGCGCGACCGCGAACGCCTGCAATGCGAGGATCGTCCGGAGGATCAGTGCCACTTGCAGGCTCGGCCCGAGCAGCGGCAGCGTGACATGCCGCAGTCGCTGCCAGAAGTTCGCGCCGAACACCTGCGCGGCCTCGTCGTAATCGCGCGGAATCATCTGGACGCCCGCCACCACGATGACGAAGACGAGCGAGGTCGCGCGCCAGACCTCGGCGAGCACGACCGCGAGCAGCATTGTGCCGGTGTTCTGATAGCCGAGCCACTGCACACCGTCATCCGAAAGACCGAGCGAGACCAGCAGCGAGTTCAGGTAACCGCGGTTGTCGAAAATGGACAGCCACACCAGACCCGCGGCCAGCTCGGAGATTGCCAGCGGGAGGCACCACAGGTAGAAGTGGCCGCTGGCGAATCTCGGCCGTGCCTGCATGAGTAGAGCCATGCCGATGGCGAGCAAGATCTGGATCGGTACGACGATGACGATCAGCACAAGCGTGTTCCGCAGCGCGGTGAAGATATAGGGATCGTTGAACAATCGCTCCCAGTTGGCGAGCGTGAAGCCGTCGTCGCCACGGAATGCCTCGAGGACGCCCTGCATGAGTGGCCAGCCGAACAGCGCCAGCATCAGCATGATCGAGGGCAGCAGCAGGATCCACGGAGAGCGCAGTCGCGACATCATGTCTATCCCACCTCGCAGACGTCGGCGGCCGGGTCGGGAGCCCAGCACGGCACCTTCAGGTCGTCGAGGAGACTCTGTAGCACCCGCGCCTGCTGGTCCAACGTGGATCGAATGTTGGCTCCTTCGAGCACGATCGAGCGGAAACTGTCTTTGAACACCTTGCTCACCTCTCCCTCGCGCTGGCCGAGGCCCACCGGCGGCAAGGAGAGGATGGCGCCCTTTGCTTCCTGCTGTCTGCGCACGGCGTCCGCCTCGAGTTCGATGGCTGGTGGCAGGTCGTCCGGGATCGTCGTATCAACGGACGGGAAGAAGCCGTTGGAGCGCAGCAGCTGGATCTGGGTTTCCGGACGGGTGAGCGCGCTGATCGCCCGTTGCGCGAGTTCGGGGTCGGGACTGCCCTTGGGGACCGCGAGCCCGGCAATCACAGCCATGTAGCCGAGGCCGTGCGCTCCGCGCGGTGCGGGCAACATGCGCCAGTTCTGCGGGTCGCGCTCGGGCGCGTGGACGAGGCGCACGACATGGTCCCACGCCATCCGCACTTCGCCGCTCTCCAGCGGCTCCTGCATGAAGTCGTAGTTCGTGCTCGACGACACGCAGTTGGCCCACAGCTCGCGAAAGTACTGCCACGCCGTCACTGCCTCGTTCGAGCGAAACGTGGTGATCTGACCGCCGGTGAACGACGGCAGCAGGAAGCCTTGCGTGAAGCGGTGTAGCAGACCCTTCGGGCCCGAGGGTAGGCCGAGCACCGGCCGGTTCCCGTTGGCGCGGCGAGCGGCGATAGCCCAGTCGAGGAACTGGTCGTAGCTGAGCGACGTGGCGTCAGCGCCGGACGGCAGGTGCGCGAGCGCATCGGCGTGCGCGGCAAGAACGTAGCTCGCGGTGGCCCACGGGATGTACCAGGTGTGGTCGGTGCCCGCCTTGGCGAGTTGCAGGTACTCGGCGGGCCAGCGGCGGTCGCCGAGATCGGCGAGCAGTCCGGTGAGGTCTTGCAGGTAGCCGTCGGCGAGCGGCGCGACGTCGCCGTGCAGACCGCCGAGCAGACCGATCTGTGTCGAGCCCGCGTCGACCTGACTGCGCACCTGGCTCGAGAACGGGCTTTCCTCGATGGTCACATAGCCGACACCGGGTGCGGTCTCGGCGAGCAGGCTGCGAAACCGCTCGGCCTCGTCGGCGGGCCGGAACTGCGTGGACAGGAAAATCATGCCGCCATTACCGCTGGTGGCGAAGCCGGTGCAGGCCGCGGCGGAGAATGCGGCCGCGCCGACCCCCGCAGCGCGCAAGAAGGACCTGCGCGTCAGGCCGGGTACCAGCATGCATGACTCCTGTGCTGTCGCACTATGTTTCGAACTTTTGTCAGTTTGGTTAACGTAAGTGCAATGGGGGATATTGTCAACATGCTCGTGACCACATCGACGCCCTCGAGTCCCAGCTCTGCGGGACACGTGCTCGCGCTGCTGCGCGCGGCGGGCCCACTGACGCGGTTCGAGCTGCAGGAACGTGTGGGGCTGTCCAGGGTGACTTTGGTTGAGCGGCTGGACGTTCTGCGCAGTCTCGGGCTCGTCCGCCAAGCCGGGCACCGGAAGTCGAGCGGCGGCAGGCGCGCCGAAGTGCTCGAGGTCAACGACACCGGCCGCACTGCGCTCGTCGCCGACCTAGGGCAGAGCCACGCGACGCTGGCGGTGGTCGACCTGCGTGGGACGGTGTTCGCGCGCGAGGATCACCGGCTGCCCATGCGGCACAGTCCGCGCGAGATCGTGCCCGTGCTGCTCGACGCGGGGCGGAAACTATTGCGGCGCACGGAGCGTGCCGACACTCTGTGTGCGATGGCGCTGTCGGTCCCAGGACAGATCGACCATGAGCGCGGCGTCACCGTGGCACCACCAACCATGCCGGACTGGAACGGCGCGCCGCTGCGCGCGCCGTTCGCCGCCGCGCTCGGTGTGCCTGTTCTGCTGGAGAACGACGCGAACGCGTTGGCACTCGGCGACTTCTGTGCGTTGGGTCGTCCCGACGTGACACTCGTCGGGGTCAAGGTGGGGACCGGAATCGGTGCGGGCGTGGTGATCTCGGGACGCGTGCACCGCGGCAAAAGCGGCTCCGCGGGCGAGATCGGGCACATGCGGATCGAGGGCAGCCAGCAGCAGTGCAGCTGTGGCCGCCGCGGATGTGTCGCGGCCAGTGCCAGCGGGCAGGCGCTGACTCGCGACCTGCAACCCCTCGGGGTGCGCACGGTGGCCGATGTCGTCCGCCTGGTCGACGAGGGCAGATCTGACGCGATCCGGGCGACGGAGAAGGCCGGGCGACTCGTCGGGGCCGTAGTCGCGACGATGGTGTCGATCGTCGATCCGACTTACGTCCGCGTGGGGGGAGCGGTGGGTGTGTTACCACCGTTTCTCGAGGGGCTGCGGCGCACCGTCGAGGCGAACGCTCACTCTAGTGCACTGCGCAACCTCGACATCGGCCCGTCGCAACTGGGGGAGAACGGTGCGTTCGTGGGATTGGCGGGCTTGGTGGCCGACGAGATGTTGTCCCCGGCGACGGTGGACGCGATGGTCGCCGCGCGGTAGGCCGATGCGGTGGCTCGGGGCGCCGGCATGCCCGCGGCCACTCCGGGCCAGCCGAACACCGCCTGCGAAACGGCCCGCGGGGCGGGGTACCCCCGTAGATCGAGCTCGCGTTGTGGTTTCCTGCGGAGACCAAGGCTTTCAGGGCAACGCGCTCGGTTGCGGGTTCGGCTGATGATGGAAATTCGATTCCTGCTGCGTCACCCAGAAAAACGCCGGGGCGTATCACGCAACGGATTGGCCACCGGGAATGTAATCGCGGGCAGGGTCACCGACATCCGGACCGTGGTGCCCGGTCCGGAGTGATCGATGTCGAGTTCCTCGGTCAACGCGCGCATCATCTCGATCCCGCGGCCGCGATAGCCGGGATCGGAGGCGCGCGGCTTCCAGTTGCCCGAGTCGGTGACCATGATGACCACCGTATCGATGTCGCAGGTGGCCGACAGCTGGACCCGCCCACCGTCGCCGTTGCGGTAGGCATGCTCGATGCTGTTGCTGCACGCCTCGTTGGCCGCCGCGACCAGATCGGAAGCCAGATCGTGCGGCACCGCCGCGGTGGCCAGCCAGCCCTTCAGGGTGCGCCGCAGCACCGCGAGCTCGTCCGCGTGCGCGGGCACGTCCAGCTGCAGCGGTGCGGGGGGCTGACGGTAGACCACCATCGCGACGTCGTCGTCGTACCCTGCCGCGGGCCGCAGCCGGGAGAGTACGGCGTCGGCCACCTCACGTGGCAGCCGTCCCGAGGTGTCGGCGAGCACTGCCGCGATCTTGGCGAATCCGTCATCGATGTCGACGCCGCGCTGTTCCACCAGCCCGTCGGTGAACAGCACCAGCGTCGAACCGGGTGTCAGCGCCGTGGTGGCCTCAGGCCGCCTCGGCGTGTCGAACGTCGCCAGCGGAACCGCGCGTCCGCCCTCGAGCAGCCTGCCGGTCGCGGCGACGTCGGCGAGGATCGGCGGCATGTGCCCGGCGCTGCTGTAGCGGACGAGCCCGCGTATCGGATCGAGCACCGCGGCGCACACGGTGGTGCACATGGCGCCGGGGATCCGTCCGGCGACGGTGTCGAGTTCGGCCAGCAGCTGCGCCGGTCCGGCGCCGCGCAGCAGCAGCGCTCGTGCGGCCGTGCGCAGCTGGCCCATCACGACGGCGGCGGACAGGCCACGTCCGACGCAGTCGCCGACCACGACGCCGATCGTGCCGTCGCGCAACGGCACCACGTCGTACCAGTCGCCACCGATCTCCAGCGGCGGCAGCGCGGGCTCGTAGTGCACCGAGAACCGCGGCGGCAGCTCGATCGGGCCGAGCATGGCGCGCTGCAGGGTAAGCGAGGTGGCGCGCGCCTGGTCGAAGTTCCGCGCTCGCTGCACTGCGAGGCTGAGATGGCCGATCAACAGGGAGAACAGCGTCCAGTCCGCGGCGCTGATCGCCCGGGGCGCGGCGAAGCGCAACCACATCGCCGCATCGCCGGTCTCACCGAGCGGGGCGACGATACCCTCGGAGCTCTCGGCGCCCTCGGGAATGGCCGATAAACTGCGGGCCGGCCTGCGCCGGGCCCGGCCGAGCAGCGTGCGCGAGCGTTCGTCGAGCGTGACATCCCTGTCGTGTGCGGTGCTGTCGGCCCCCACGCCGGAGACGTACACCTCGGGTGCGGCGTTGCGGCTCGGCCACACCGCCACCACCGCGGTCTCCGCGCCCACCGTGCGCCGCAACTCGTCGAGCCCGACGGCGAGCACCTCGACCACGCTGGTCGCCGCGCCGACCGCGGTGGCGAGCCGGGAGGCCGCCTGGTCGCGGGCCTGCGCATCGTGCTCTGCGGTGACATCACGGATGGTTCCGACGAAGATCCGCTCGTTGCCCTCCGGCTTGATCAGCGCGCTGGTACTCACCGCGAGCCACACATTGCGGCCGTCCCGGTGCCGGATCGGGATGACGAAACGCTGTGCCTCGGTCCCGAGATGGGGGTAGCGCGGGCCGTCCGGGCAAGACCACGGATGCGGAAGCGGATAGGGGATACCTGCGGCGCCGTAGCCGGTCAGCGCGCCGAAGGCGGTGTTGACCTCGATGATGGTGCCCTGCGCGTCGGCGACGAAGAACCCGTCCTGCAGCGATTCGACGAGCGCGGTGCGGAACGCGTCGCGTCCGGCGAGATCGTCGGCGCGGGAACGCTGTTGCTCGTAGCGGCGGGTGCCGTCGAGATAACCGCGGGTGGCGATGTCCAGCGGGACGAGGGTCTGCAACAGGAATTCCAGCGCCGCCTCGGGCAGACGGTTGTCGGATTCGCCGCTCTCCGACTGGATCTCGTGCCGTTGCTGTTCGGCGTCGTGGACCACCTGGAAGTGGTTCTCGGTGATGTCGAGCAGACTGATGCCCTCCACCAGCGCGCGCCGGCCGAGCTCATAGCCTTCGGCGAGGCCGGCCTGGGTCGGCGCACCCAAGTGCCGCCGTAGCGCGTCGGCGTAGGCGCTGAGGAAATCGGCCAGCAGCTCACTCATGTCGTCGGGCCTGCTGTGCCGCGATGCCGCGCGGCCAGCACGAGTGCGTCGTCGGTGTCCTTGGCGTCCCTGGCCAGGATCTCGCTGGTGATGTCGGCGGTGGACTTGGAAAGGTCGACCCGCTCGGCGGATTCGGTGACGATGCCGTCGGTGGACATCAGCAGCAGATCGCCGGGGCGGACCGAAACGGACTGCGGTTGCAGATTCGCCGGTAGCCGATAGCCGACGATGCCCGCGGTGAGCAGCACGGTGGCGTGCACGCTCAGACCGATGGGACCTGCGGTGAGCACCCGGGATTCGACATTGCCGACACCGAGCCAGCGCACTCTGTCGCCCTCCTCGAAGTGGGCGAGCGAGATCGCTGCCCCTCGGGTGTCGGCCAATGCGCGGTGACAGAGCACCATCAGCACATCTAAGGGTTCGGCGCGGTTCTCCGCGAGCACCTGGGCCGCACGGCCAGCGGCGTCGGCAGCGGCGGCACCGTGCCCGAGTCCGTCCAGGACAGCGAAAAGGACTGTGCCGCCGCCGGTGTCGAGGACAACCCCGCGATCACCGGAGACATCTTGACCGGGTAGTGCGCGACCGGCCACGGCCCACTCGATCCGGCCGATGAACCCGTCCTCATGCACCGTTGGGTACCCACTTCCACATCTCCACCAGCGTGCCGCGCCCCGGCGCAGAGTCGACGGTGAGCCGGTCCATCAATCGTCGGGCGCCGGGGAGGCCGAGCCCAAGACCGCGCCCGGTGGAGTAGCCGTCCTCCAGCGCGCGAGTTATGTCGAGGATGCCCGGCCCCTGATCCTCGGCCTGCACCACCAGCGCCTGGCGGCCCTCACGGTCATCGACCAGCAAACGAATTTCGCCGCTTCCCGCGTAACTGGTGATGTTGCGGGCGATTTCGGAGATCGCTGTGGAGATCATGGTCCGGTCGGTCAAGGTGAATCCGAGCTTTGCTGCCAGTTCACGTCCGGCCTGACGTGCGATCACGATGTCCCCCGACACCCTGACCGCGATTACCACGTTCTCAGCGGCCACTGTCACGACCGTCTCGCTGGCGACGGGCTGGGGTCTTGCGGTTCAGCCAGGCGAGGCCCTCTTCCAGATCGAGGGCAGTGTGCATGTCTTCGAACGTGAGCCCGAGCTGCACCATGGCGAACGCGACTTCCGGTTGCAGCCCGACGATCACCGTTTCGGCGCCGCGCAGCTGCGTCATGTGCGCGATGGTACGCAACGATCTCGCCGCGAACGAATCCATCACGTCGATCGCGGTGACGTCCACGATGATGCCGTGCGCCCGATATTTGCTGACCTGTTTCATCAGGTCGTCCTGCAGGCGTTCGGTATCAGCGTCGGTCAGGGCGGACTGGACCGACGCGATGAGATACGTACCCTGTTTGAGAATCGGAACCGGCATCAGGTCCGCCTGATCAGCGGCCGTCGCGTTCGGACACCCGGGAAACCTCGTAGCCCAGGAGACGTTCCGCTTCTTCGATACCACCCTGAAGGTCGCCGACCGCATTCATCTTCGACAAATCCAGGCCGATGGTCACCAGCGTCAGCGCGATCTCCGAGGACAGACCGGTGATGATCACATTCGCACCCATCAGGCCGGACGCGTCGACGGTCTGCACCAGGTGGTTGGCCACCGTGGAGTCGATCGCGGGCACACCGGTGATGTCGATGACGACAACCTTTGCGCGGTTGGCCCGGATCGCCCGCAGCAGCTGCTCGGTGAGCTGGCGGGCGCGCTGGCTGTCCAGCACACCGATGATCGGCAGGATCAGCAGCTGTTCACGCACCTGGAGCACCGGCGTCGACAGCTCGCGGATTGCCTCCTGCTGCTGGCGGATGACGCGCTCACGCTCTTGGACGAAGGAGACGCCTACGGTGTTGGCGATGCGATTGGCGGCCGGTTCATACGCGTCGAGCACGGCGTTGAGCAGCTCGAAGTCGGCCTGGTACTTCTCGAACAGGGACCGGGCCAGTACGTCGCGCAGCAGCAGCACGATGCCGAGCACTTCGTCGGTCTCGACTCCTCTCGGGATGATGCGCTCGGACAGGTCCCGAGCGTAGGCCTGCAGGGCCTCGACGCTACCGGTCTCGAGCACCTCGACGTAGTTGTCGTAAACCGAGGTCGCTTCGGAGAAGATCTCCTCGGGGGTCATCGCGGTGAGCAGTTGGGCGTCGGTGATTCGCCGGGCCCATTCCTCACGTAGCGCGGTGCGGTTCTGGCGTAGATGCTCGACCAGCTGCGGGAGCAGGTTGTCGACCGGGCCCGCGGTCAGCGAATCCGCCGAAAGGCTCATGGACACCTCGGACATGGAAACTCCTGCCCCTTTCGACGGTTGCGTCAGGATCTTCGTACGTTCCGGCTGCGAGCCGATACCGAGCCTAGTCATACCCCACCCGGGTCGCCGCCGAAACCTGCCGCTTGTTCGCCCTCGACCCGGATGGCATGGACGTCATGGCACCGTAGCGAATCCCCTCTCCAGCGCCGCGAGTGCCTCGTCCAAATACACGGTGAGGTCGCTGTCGGCACGGGCGAGCCAGGCGTCGAACGCCGCGCGGGCCGCCGCGAGGGTGGCCCGCCCGACGGCGAGGGGGATCAGGCCGTCCTTCGGCTCGCCGAGCCGCTCCGCGGCGAACGCGCTCACCGTGCGCTCCCAGGCGTCGTAGTGTGCGCCCGCGGTGGCGGCCAGCGCGGGGATGGTGGCGACGAGCTGCATGCGGGTGCGCAGTTCGGGGACGTCTTCGGCGCGATATCGGTTCGCGTTGACCACGACTCGGCGCACGGCGGTCATCATCGGAACGTCGTCCGGCACCGTGGCGAAGGCTCCGCGTAGTGCGGCGACTTCGTCGTCGAACTGGTACCAGAGCACCTCCGCCTTGGTGGGGAAGTAGCGGAAGAAGGTTCGTCCGCTGATGCCCGCCGCGGCGGCGATCTGCTCGACGGTGGTGTCGTCGAAGCCCTGCTCGGTGAAAAGCCGCATGGCGATCAGCTCGAGTTCACGCTTGGTGGTGCCGCGTGGGCGGCCGCGCGTGGTCCGGTTCTCCCGCATCGTCTGATTCTGCTCGGCGGTCATGTCCCTTGATTATGTCAGTGACTGACGATAATCTCGCGGCATGTTGGAGGATCTCACCTGGCCCGAAGCGGGCGCGCGGGCCGCCGCCGGTGCGATCCTCGCCGTGGCGGTGGGGGCTACTGAGCAGCACGGTCCGCACCTGCCGCTGTCCACCGACACCGACGTCGCCGTAGAATTGTGCGCCCGTCTCGCCGCCGTGCGGCCCGAAGTGCTTGTCGGGCCGGCCATTCCATACGGTGCCAGCGGTGAGCACGCGGGCTTTCCCGGCACGCTGTCGATCGGACAGGCGGCGCTGGAGCTGCTGATCGTCGAGCTGTGCCGCTCGGCGACCGAAACCTTCGACCGGATCCTGCTGGTCAACTGGCACGGCGGCAATATCGAACCGTTGCGCAGGGCGAAGGACCTGCTGCGCACCGAGTCGCGCGACGTGCGCGTCTATCTGCCACGCTTCCACGGCGACGCGCATGCCGGGCGGTCGGAGACCGCACTCCAGCTGGCGCTCGCTCCCGATCGGGTCCGCACCGACTCGGCCGCCACAGGCGACACCCGTCCGCTGGCCGAGTTGCTGCCGCTGCTGCGCGCCGGAGGAGTGCGCGCGGTGAGCGCCAACGGCGTACTCGGCGACCCGGCGGGTGCGACCGCCGTCGAGGGCGCCGCTCTGCTCGAACATCTCACCAGCGACCTGATCGACCGAACCCGGCTCTGGTGGCCGGTAGCCTCCCCGGAAAGGACCGGAACATGAACCCGTGGTTCGAGACTGTCGCCGAAGCGCAGCGACGTGCGAAGAAAAGGCTCCCGAAGTCGGTGTACGGCGCGCTGATCGCCGGATCCGAGCGTGGCCAGACCATCGAGGAGAACCAGAGGGCGTTCACCGAACTGGGCTTCGCGCCGCACGTCGCGGGGCCGATCGGCACCAGGGATCAGACCACAACGATACTGGGACAGCAGCTTTCGATGCCGGTGGTGATATCGCCGACCGGCGTGCAGGCGGTGCACCCGGACGGTGAGGTCGCCGTCGCCCGCGCCGCGGCCGCGCGCGGCATCGCGATGGGCCTGAGCTCGTTCGCCAGCAAACCGATCGAAGCGGTGACCGCGGCCAACCCGGCTACCTTCTTCCAGCTGTACTGGTGCGGCGGCAGGGACGAGATCCTGCAGCGGATGCGCCGCGCGAAGGCGGCGGGCGCGGTCGGCCTGATTCTGACCCTGGACTGGTCGTTCTCGCACGGCCGCGACTGGGGCAGCCCGGTGATCCCGGAAAAGCTGGACCTGCGCACCATGCTGAAGTTCGCGCCGCAGACGCTGGCGCGGCCGCGTTGGCTGGCCGGCTATGTGCGCTCGGGCCACATCCCGGATCTGACGGCGCCGAACATGGCCGTCGGCGACGGTCCCGCCCCAGGTTTCTTCAGCGCCTACGGCGAATGGATGGGCACGCCCGCGCCGGACTGGGCGGACGTGCGGTGGATTTGCGAGCAGTGGGGCGGGCCGGTGATGCTCAAGGGCGTCATGCGGGTGGACGACGCGCACCGCGCAGTCGACGCCGGTGTCGCGGCGATCTCGGTCTCCAACCACGGCGGCAACAACCTCGACGGCACTCCGGCCGCGATTCGGGCGCTGCCGGTGCTCGCGGAAGCGGTGGGGTCGCAGATCGAGGTGGTGCTCGACGGCGGCATCCGCCGCGGCAGCGACGTGGTGAAGGCGGTGGCGCTGGGCGCTCGGGCGGTGCTGATCGGCCGTGCCTACCTATGGGGGCTGGCCGCGAACGGGCAGGCCGGCGTGGAGAACGTGCTGGACATCCTGCGTGGCGGCATCGATTCGGCGTTGCTCGGCCTGCGCAAGACCAGTATCGCCGAGCTGGAACGCTCGGATCTGGTGGTGCCTGCCGGATTCGAGCGGGCGCTCGGGACACCCGAATCGGCCGGTGCGGCAGGCGCATCGGCGGAGCGCGCGGTGCGACCGGCGGCGTCCACGTCGGCCTGACGGTTCAACTCTGGGCCGCCGATCTTCGATGGTGTGTGAGCAGCGTGTCGTAGATGTCGGCGAGCGCGGCCAGCTGCTGGCGATCGAGGATATCGATCATGTGCCTGCGCACGCTCTGCACGTGCGCGGGCGCGGCGCCGGTCAGTACCTCGGCGCCGCGCGGGGTGAGCCGCGCGGCGGTGCGGCGGGCGTCGTCGGGGATCGGCTCGCGCACCACCAGGCCGCGTTTCTCCATCCGGGTCATCTGGTGCGAGAGCCTGCTCTGCGACCACTCGAGTTTGGCCGCAAGCGCTGCGAAGGTGAGCTGGTGATCGGCGGTCTCCGCCAGGTAGGCCAGGACCGAGTATTCGACATAGGTGAGGTTGGACTCCCTGGTGGAGTCCCGCCCGACCGCCGCGGCGATGAGGTCGCGGGTGCGCACGAAACCTACCCAGGCGCTCATCTCGACGTCGTCGAGCCACTGAGGATCGGTCACGATAGCGCTCCAAACTCTGACATATGGCATCAACCATTCCGCGTCGCTGTGCGCGGCGCGCGAATAGTCTGCGCGCGGCCGGACGAGGGGACGTCCGAGCGCTTTCTCAGAGATGAGAGGTAGCACCACCTGGGTTGAACGTGCAACCTTTCGGGTCGGCTGTCCGACATAGGGTTGCCTAACCATCGGTGCGGTGTGGCTCAGTGGCTAGGCTCGCTCTTCTCGTGACCAGCCCGGCTGTTCGTCAGCGCTCGGGCCCACCCAAAGGAGTGCGACTGGTGACCGCGCCGGACTTCCGCTATTCAGACCTGCTGCCGATCGGCGGGGATGACACCCCCTACCGGTTGCTCACCACCGAGGGCGTCAGCACCTTCGAGCACAACGGCCGCACGTTCCTGCAGGTCGAGCCGGAGGCGCTGCGACTGCTCACCGAAACGGCGATGCACGACATCAGCCACTACCTGCGACCCGCGCACCTGGGCCAGCTGCGCAAGATCATCGACGACCCGGAGTCCAGCGGCAACGACCGCTTCGTCGCGTTGGACCTGCTGAAGAACGTCAACATCTCCGCGGGCGGTGTCCTGCCGATGTGTCAGGACACCGGCACCGCGATCGTCATGGGCAAGAAGTCCGAGGGAGTCCTCACCGGCGCCGACGACGCCGAATGGATCAGTCGCGGCGTCTTCGACGCCTACACCGAACTGAACCTGCGCTACTCGCAGTTGGCGCCGATCACGATGTGGGAGGAGAAGAACACCGGCTCCAACCTGCCCGCGCAGATCGAGCTGTACTCCACGGCGGGCGACTCGGCGCATCCGGCGTACAAGTTCCTGTTCATGGCCAAGGGTGGCGGCTCGGCGAACAAGTCGTTCCTGTACCAGGAGACCAAGGCCATCCTGAACCCCACGCGGATGCTGGAGTTCTTGGACGAGAAGATCCGCTCACTCGGCACCGCGGCCTGCCCGCCGTATCACCTCGCGGTCGTCATCGGCGGTACCAGCGCCGAGTTCGCGTTGAAGACGGCGAAGTATGCCTCCGCGCACTACCTGGACAACCTGCCTACCGAAGGGTCGCTGGCCGCGCACGCTTTTCGCGATCTGGAGCTGGAGGAGAAGGTCTTCGAGCTGACGCAGTCCTTCGGCATCGGCGCGCAGTTCGGCGGCAAATACTTCTGCCACGATGTACGCGTGGTGCGTCTGCCGCGGCACGGCGCCAGCTGCCCGGTGGCCATCGCGGTGTCCTGCTCGGCGGATCGACAGGCGCTGGCCAAGATCACCGCGGAGGGCGTGTTCCTGGAGCAGCTCGAGCGCGAGCCCGCCCAGTACCTGCCGGAGCAGACCGACGCCATCCTCGGCGGTGACGTCGTGCGGGTCGATTTGAATCGGCCGATGGACGAGATTCGCTCCGAGCTGTCGAAATACCCGGTGAAGACTCGGCTTTCGCTGACCGGGCCGCTTGTGGTCGCGCGCGATATCGCGCATGCCAAAATCAAGGAGCGCCTCGACGCGGGCGAGCCGATGCCGGACTACCTGCGCGATATGGCCGTCTACTATGCGGGCCCGGCCAAGACGCCCGAGGGCTACGCCTCCGGCTCCTTCGGCCCGACTACCGCGGGCCGGATGGACTCCTATGTCGACCAGTTCCAGGCCGCCGGTGGCTCGTTCGTCATGCTGGCCAAGGGCAATCGGTCCGCGCAGGTGACCAAGGCATGCAAAGAGCACGGTGGCTTCTACCTCGGTTCCATCGGCGGCCCGGCCGCGCGGTTGGCGCTGGATTGCATCAAGGCGGTCGAGGTGCTGGAGTACCCCGAACTGGGCATGGAAGCCGTGTGGAAGATCGAGGTCGAAGATTTTCCCGCGTTCATCGTCGTTGACGACAAGGGCAACGACTTTTTCGCCGAAACCCAGAAGCCGATCGCGCTGCGCGTGCGCACCCGCTCCCGAGAGCGCGTCTGAACCCGTCGTTCGAACCCGCGCGCGGTGGCAGCGCGCGGACACGGCGATGTCCTCCGATCACCGGGGTAGCGTCGCCATTTCGCCGGGCACCCTCAGCGAAGTACGTCGTTGATTCCGGCTGCCGACGCAAGTCGAGGAGGGCAATGAGTACATCTAGGGCTGTACCGATGTCGTTGTGTATTTCCGAGTCGGCGGCTCGGCGATTGGCCGAGCGCGCCGCCCGGGACGGAACGAGCTGCACCGCACTACTCGATCGCCTGATCCGGGAGGGTGTCGATCAGCTGGACCATCCCGGGATCGTCTTCCGTGGTTCGATGAACGACCGTCGCGCCGCGCTGGCGGCAGGGCCCGAGGTCTGGGAAGTCGTTGCGCGTCTACGAGAATTGGATGGTCCGGTGGAACGCCGCATCGAAATCCTCGGTGCGAAATCGGACCTGAACGCCAGCCGGATCCGGGCTGCCGTCGCCTATGCCCGCGCGCATGGCGCCGAGATCCTCGAGCGGATCAGGCGCAATCGCCAAGCGGTAGAAGCGATTCGCCGCGCACGCGCGCGGGTGACCGCGACGCCGGCGGGGCCGAGCGCGCTGGACCGTCCAACGCGCGTGTAATTCGGCCGGATTGTCCGGTGTAGTAGCTCTTCACATGCTGGGGAGCGAATGTGGAAACCCGTGTTTCTGGAGCGACCGATCGACCCACGGACGGCTACCCGGCGTTGGCCCGGGAGCCGTCCGCGGTGCGTCCGGCTGGATTTGCAGGGCTTGGAGAGCAACGAGTTTCGTGCTTTCGCCATCGACCGTGGGCGATGGTGCGGTCGCGAAGCGTGTGGCAGGTCGGCGGATTCCGACAATCCGGATTAATAGCAGCCTGCTTCCGCTGTGATCCACAGCACTGGAATAGATTGTGGACAGGGCCATTTTCTTGTGAGCGAATTGTTAGCCAGCTGGGGATGATTGACCCGAAATTGGACATACATTATTGCTATGACTTCAAGTCAGATGCCCTGTGAACCCGAATTGTGCTGTTTTGAGTGTGATTCGCCAGATGTTGTCCACAGGGACGTGGCTTCGAATCGGTGCAGTCGATCACCGTGCTCGCGGGCACACTGAAGCAGCTCGGCTCGGTCGTCGCGTTGCCACCGACAGGATCTGGCGGACGACTGAGAACGACACCGCGCAAGCTTTCGCCGCTTGGTTCACCGAACCGGACTCGGCGAGCACCCTCCGGATCAGTTCCGTGTCCGCTGGCCGAGATTTGCCCTGGGCCTACCCGCCGAGCCCCTCAACGCCCGCAGCATCCGATACGACCTCTGTAACGGCAACCCGAGCGCCGCCGCCTCCTTCACCGCAGCCCCGTCGCCAACCAACCCGACCAACTGCTCACCGACTCCCCGAACTCCTCCGCAAACGACACGATCGCCGCAACCTCTCAAACTCGAGAGTGTTGCGACGATCGCGTGAACCCGCGTTATCGGGAGGGGGCTTTTTGTGTTTTACGGCTTGCTTGGCAGATGTGGGCCACGCAGTCGGATGCTCAAACGCCACAGCGCGTTGCGTACGCGACGAGCCCCCCAAAAGCGTATCCGGTGCCATAGCCCAGGGTCGGGGTACTCCGCGTAGCTGCCGTTGAACATCGGCATCGGCTCATCCTCTCGGGCATTCGCTGGAAGTGACGGTCCGGGTGTCACCGACTTCGGTGTAGTCGAATGGGTGCCCCTGAAGCTTGCCATAGACGTGGACCTTGTGCCGCCAATCGCCTGTCTCACATTCTGCGCTGACCTGGGATCTGCGGCCGTCGCGGGTGGGGATCCCAGAATCGACAGTGAGCGCCCAACGCATCCACAGTCCGCCGCTGCGGTGCTCCAGGCCAAGCTCCAGCGTGTGTGACTCCGGGGGTACGTCGCAGCTAGCTGTCACGTCGGCGAAGATTACCGGGTGTAGCAAGGTGGGACGGCTGAAGACGGTGCTGAATCCACATGCCTTGGCCGATGCCGGAGCGGCTGTGACCGGTCCAGTGCCTGCGACAAGAACGGCGCCGATCGCACCGACGATGGTTGCGAGTCGAGAAATGTTGTAGTGCAAGGGACTCCCCCTATTCTTTTTGCCTGAGCGGACTCCACCGTTCAGTACTCCCGTGATACGTCCGGCTTCATCCGTCCGGCGCTGATCAGCGTTTGTCTTGCCGCTGCCTTGCGCGGGCAGTCGGCTACGCGGCATCCGCGATGCCGTTGCATCGTCTTGTGCGCCTCATCCACCCCCATTGGACGGTTAGGTGCCTCATGCGGCCACCCGGTAGGCCACAAGTTCACTTGCGCGTGTTGCGCTTTTAAGGCTCCAATCCGTTGATGTTCGGCTCTCCATTCGTCCTGCACGCGGTCGACGTTCTCTTGCACGGGCGTGCCATCTGACTCTGCTTCGCGCCACCAGTTGAATTCCACCGCTATCACCCCTGCCGTATTTCGAGTGGTTGGGCGCACACCACCCAGCGAGGTGAAATCACCGCTGGCGGCTCACTGCTCGCGGTGCGCCCATCGAGGTCGCGCCCGCTGGGGGGGTGCTGGAATCCAGACTCACAAGCCACAGCAGATGGTGGCAATGGGCGTTATAAGCAGCGGAGAAGCAAAGTACTAATTTGTAAGGCTCACAAGGGCTTGTAACGCCGCGTACCGTGGGCGTATGGGAGCGCAATTAGGGGATCGCCTGCGCAGCATCCGGAAACGTCGTGGGCTCACGCAGCGTCAGCTTGCCGAACGATCCGGGGTGTCGGTACAGCTGATTCAGTTGCTCGAGCAGGGCGGGCAGGAGACGACCCGCACGGAGACGGCACGCCGATTGGCCAAGGGTCTTGCCGTCGAAACCTCTGCCTTGATCGTCAAGCCGGATGCAGCAGATCCAGAGACCACAGATGTCGAGTTGTGGGCCGAAGTCCGTCAGGCAATGGCCGGTATCTACCCGGCCGACGACTTCACCGAGCCGCCGACTGTTGCCGGTGTCAGTGCGACATTCGCGGAAGCGAAGCCGATGTTCCGCGGCGGGCAGTTTTTCGAACTTGCGCCAATGCTTGTGCCAATGCTCCGGGATGCTGATTACCTTGTGTCGGAGGCTGATTCCGGCGACACCGAAGCTCGGAGGTTGCGGTCGCGGATACGGCAAATGGTCGCGTGGCAAATGTGCTTGACGTGGCAGTTCGATGCGGCCGATCACGCTATCGCCCTGGCTCTCGATGACGCGCCGGACCTCCGCACAGCCGCCCCGCTCGCGGATGCTGATTGCTGGCGCTGGATTCGACAAGGGGATCTTGCGAAGGCTCGTGAGGTTGCCACCAAATGGGCCGACGACCTCGAACCGCGCAGAATCTCCAAAGCATCGCGCGAGGATCTCGCATCGTGGGGCCTCATGCTGCAACGAGTGTCGACAGCCGCCATCCGGGACAACCGGCCCGGTGAAGCCGACGATGCGCTGGCCTTCGCGCGTGTCGCCGGCATGGCTATCCGGCATGGTGAGCACGATTCCAAGGATGGGCTGCTTCATTCGTTCGGCCCCGTCACAGTGCAGATGCTCGAGGCCGAGAACGCCATGGTGGTCGACAAGCCAGAAGTCACCCTCGCCATCGGGTCGCAACTAGCTGGAACGAAGTACCCGCTTCCGTGGCCATGGCAGCGCCATCGGCTTGATGTTGCCGCCGCACACGCAGCGATGCGGCAGTACCCCGAAGCGCTGGCCGTGCTCCATCAGATTCGACGAGAACTTCCCGAATGGCTTGTCAAGCAGCGGTTCGCCCGTGACATCCTCGCGGGCATGATCGAGAAGCGCCGGACGTTGACCCCCGAGATTCGTGAGCTGGCTGACTTCGTCAAGGTCCCGTACTGAGTGCTGTACAACGAACGTGTGTCGCGCCGACGGCGCGCCCCGTGCGTCTGTGACCGTGTGGGCTACGAGGCGTCAGCGGGCGCGGGCGATAGCATCGCGACATGGTTCTACGGAGTGGTGGGCGGAGTCGGATGCGGGTGGTGCTGCCGGTGGCGGTGCTATCCATGCTGGTCGCGCCCGTGGGGTTTGTGGGGCAGGCACAGGCGGAGCCCGGTGTTGCGACCGATCAGCGGCAGTCGGCGGGGTCGGCGACCGGAACCGAGGGGCTCGAGCCCCAGTTGGCCCTGGCGTACACGCTCGCCGAACGCGAGGCGCGTGCACAGGGCGTGCCGCTGTCCATCACCTCCGGATATCGGACGCCGGACGAACAACGGGCGCTGTGGGACGACGGACTGGCGACCTACGGCAGCCCGGACTCCGCGCGTCGGTGGGTGCTCCCGCCAGATGAGTCCACCCATGTCCAGGGCAAGGCCATCGATGTCGGCCCGCAGCAGGGTGCGGCATGGCTGGAGGCCAACGGTAACCGCTGGGGTCTCTGTCGCACGTTCGAGAACGAATTCTGGCACTTCGAGTTGCAAACCCTGCCTGGGACGCCCTGCCCACCCATGTTGCCCGACGCAAGCGTGCGGTAACCATTTCGGCGAACAACCGCACCCGCGCCATCGTCCGGTCGGGACCGGCGACTGCACCCGGGCGGCCTCCGAAGTCAGGTCACCGGCGCCAGCTCGAGTCCGCCCTCGATCGTGTTCGGGACGCGGCGGCGATTGGGCGAGCCGAGCGCTGCGGTCAGATCGGTGCCGTCGTGTTCGGCGAGCAGATCACCGCTGTCCCACACCAGCAGCGTCGCGCTGACGGTGTTCTCGGCCGCGGCGTGCGCCAGGTCGTAGTGCGCGCAGCCGGGGACGTGCGGGTAGGTGATCCACAGGTCGTAGCCGGTCATGAACAGGTCGAGGTCGAATTGCACGCTCAATCCGAGCAATTCGCTGCGTCCGTTGTCGTCCACACCCGCGAACGCCTCGTCGAGCGCGAGCAGGCGTGGGGCCTGCGGGTCGGCCGAATCGAGCATGACGTGCGCGGCGGCGAACAGCGGCAGGTGCAGCGACACCGACTGCTCGCCACCCGACAGCGCGCTGTGGCGGGCCACCGTCAGCTTGTCCTCGCTGCCGTCGGCGGAGATCAGCGTGAACGAGAACACCCGCCAAGTGCGGTAATCCAGGGTCGCCGCGAGGATCTCGGGGTAGGAGCGTTCCGGGTTCGCGGCCCGCGCGGCGCGGATCTCGGCGGCGAAATGCGCCCTGATCGACGCCAGATCCTCCGCGGACAGAGCCGAGGCGTCGCGTTCGAGTAGCTTGCACATGGCCCGCGCCACGTCGGACAAGCTGTCGGCGAGCACCCAGTGCACGCCGATGGTGTTGCCTGAGGACATGCGGCGCTGCTTCATCTCCGCGCCCATTCTGGCGATGAGGTGGCGGGCGTCGCTGGTGCGTTCGTGGATCTGCTGGGCGAGGCCGGTCAGCAGCGCGTCCTCCAGGATGCGCCGCTCGGCGTCGGTGAGCAGCAGCTCTTGGTCTTTGCGCGCGGCATCGATGCGGGTGGCGAAATCGGCGACCGCCGAAACGCCGTACTCATCCTGTACCTGGACCACGGTGAGGCCGTCGGCCGCGTCCCACTGCAGCCGATAGTCGCGACCGGAACCGGCGAGCGCGGCGTCGAACTCCTGCAGCGCCGCGGTGACCGCGCTGCGAGTGGACTTGCGGGTGGCCTCGCTCGCGCGCACGGATGCGGTGGCGGTGGTGAGACTGTCGAACAGCTCGGCAACCTCGTCGGGCAGCACCCGTGGTTCGGCCTGCGGCCCCGCCGACGCTATCCGGTACAGCAGCTGTTGCGGCGTCGACCACGCGGCGTCACTGCTCGGCCAGCGTCCGCCGGGCGGCGCGCCGAGCAGGGTGAGCAGATCCGGCTCGGCATAGGGCCCAAGGGCTTTCACCTCCGCGAGTACTTCGGTGAGCGCGGTGCCCAGAGACTCGTGCGCGGTGCGGTAGGCGGCCTCGGCGTCGCCGACCGCCTCGATGGCCTCGTTAGCGGCCTTGCGCGCGGCCTTCTGTTCCGCCTTGGTCGCTTCGATCCGCTGCCTGGCCAGGTCCAACGCGCGGTCGATATCGGCGGCGCCCGCACCCAGCGCATCGCGCAGCGTCTCGAGTTTGCGCAATTGCTCCTGGTAACCGGACTGCGCCGCCTCCGCCTCCTCCGCGAACGCCTCGGCCAAGTCCGTCGCCTCGGTCAGGCGGTCCTCGCCTTCCCGTTCGCGTTCGCGTTCGCGCTCGTATTCGGTGCGCAGGCGCAGCAGTCCGGTGCCGGTGTTCTCGAAGTGCCGGATGGCGGCGGCGAGGGCGTCGAGCTCGCGGGCCGAGCGTGGTGTCCGGTGTGCCGCCGCGGCGGCACGTAGCTTCTTCTCGACGGCAGACGCCTCCGCCACTGCCTGGTCGAGGTCGCGCTCGGCTTGGGCGGCGGTCTCGGAGCGGGACCGCATCATGCCCGCGGTCTCCGCGACCGCGCGCAGCGCGGCGGTAACCGCCGTCGGACGCGAAAGTGTCTTGGCAGCGGCGGAGATCCTGGCGAGTTCGGCGCTGGCGTCCGCTTCGTCCTGTTCGGCGACACACCGGGATTCGTTCGCGACTTCGATGGCGGACGCGAGTTCGGCCGCGCGGGCCGCGCGCCGTCTGGCCCGCGCGGTGGCACCGATGAACTCCGCGTCGGCCTTCCGGTGTCCGCCGACCTGCACGCCCTGGCGGAAGCGACCACTGGTCGCGACTGCGACCACGCCGGTCGGTGCGTCCGCGTCGTCGTGCAGGGCGATCGAAGCGAGCAGGTCGGTCACGATCTGCCGCGGCACCGTGAAGGTGTCCGAAGCGTCCTCGACGACAAGGACATCCGCGAGCGTGCGTCCAGAAGGTCGCTTTTTCGCCGGCAGCGGCACGAGGAACTGATCCGACTCGTAGTCCGGCGGCGGCTCGTCATCCGCGCAGACCCAACCGTCGAGCAGGTCGGCGGCGTGCAACGCGGCCTCGATGCCTGCCGCGGCCGCGGGGGACACGTCGTCGGCGAAACGGACCAGGCGCCACAGCGGAGCGCCGGACCGGTCGCCCGTCCGACCGGAGCGCGCCGCGAAAGCC
Source organism: Nocardia sp. NBC_00881 (assembly GCF_045207455.1). Lineage (NCBI taxonomy): Bacteria > Bacillati > Actinomycetota > Actinomycetes > Mycobacteriales > Nocardiaceae > Nocardia > Nocardia sp. NBC_00881. The sequence continues at coordinate 2,575,909 of NZ_CP108798.1, read as the reverse complement.
GGTGGCGCGTCGTCGCGCTGGGCGCAGACCCGGTCGCGTTCGGTGGTCAGCTCGGTAATGCGCGCGGTCGCTGCGGCCGCGCGAGCGCGGGCGTCTTGGCGGCGGGTACGGATCTCGTCGAGCAAGGGCTCGGTCCGCTCGGCCAGCACCTCTGCGATGGTGGCCTCGTCCGAACCGGCCTGGGCCACAGCGGTGTCAAGCGCCTCGAAGAGGCCGTCGCGAAGCGGCGAGTAGACCTCACGGTGCTCGTCCCACCAAGCCCGCAGGGCGCACGCGGCCTCGGTGCGGGCCAGTGCCACGGCCGCCTCGGCGTGGGCGACCTCCGCGGCGGCCGCCTCGCGCAGCTCGCGGGCGCGCTCGGCGAGCCGCTCGGCCCTGGTGCGCTCGGCGGTCGCGCTGTCGAGGAACCCCAACGCCTTCCGTGTCGCGCGCACGTCGGCGTCGCGTTCCTCGGCGTGCGCGCGGACAGCGGCGGTAAGTTGCTCGGCGCGCGCCGTCCCGGGCAGCGGCGTCCACACGATCCCGGCTTCTTCCGCGGCCGTGCGCAATTCGTCCTCACCGCGGGCGAGCGCGGCGGCGGCGGTACGAACCGCCGTGCGCGCGCGTTCGGCTTCGTGGGCACGCTGATCCATGGTCCGACGCGCCTCGAGCGCCTTGTCGCCGTGGACGCCCGCCGAGGTCTCCAGGCGCCGCACGGCGTCGGCCAGGTCGTCGAGCTGCTGCTTGCCCTCGTACGCGCTGGAGCGCTGCAGGTTCTCCCGGTCGGCTAGGGCCTGCTCGTAGGTGCGGTCGGCGTCCTCGGCGCGGGTCTCGGCGGCCGTGCGCTCGGCCTCCCTGCGCTTGCGCAGCGCCGTGGCGGCGAACAGCGCCGTGCTCGCATGGGTGACAGCTTCCAGCCGGGCGCGCACCAAGTCGACGTCCGTCTTCGCCTGGACCGCAAGGTATTTTCGGTACACCGCCAGGAAAGTCCTGGTCGCGGTGTCGGCGTGCACCAAGCCCTCCAGGGTGCGACCGACCTCTTCCATATCGCTGAAGGAACGGGCGGCGTCGAGAATCAGCTGCTCGTCGAGCGGACGTAGGCCATCGGTGAGCGCCTGGGACAGACCGCGCGGGTCGAGATTCTTCGCCAGCTGCGGGCGGCGCAATGTGAGGATCAGGTTGATCAGCTGGTCGTAGCGCTGCGTGCCGAGGCCGAACATGCGCGCGTCGATGGCATTGCGGTAGTCCACCGGCCGGTCGACGATCGAGTCGGTGCCGATCTGCTCGGCGAGCTGCTTGCGCGTGAGCGGGCGGTCGTCCGGGCCGATCAGCGAGAAGTCGTCGCCGACCCGGCCGTCGGCGACGAAGTACCAGCGTGTCACCTTGTCCGACGAACGGGTGGCGCGCATGCCGATCCCGACGGTGACCACCTCCGGGTCGTCCCGGCGACCGCGCGCGAACTCCATCCAGACGTAGGAGTAGGCCGACTCTTGCTTACGGTAGAGCAGGTTCGACTTCATCGTGCGTTCCTCGCCGGCGAACGGGTTGAGCCTGCGCGGCTCGATCCGACCGTCCAGCACGAATGGGAACAGCACCTCCAGCGCCTTGGTCTTGCCCGACCCGTTCGGCCCACGCAGCACCAATCTCCCGTCGGCGAAACAGAATTCCTGATCGCGGTAGTCCCACAGGTTGACGATCCCGGCGCGGGTCGGGGTGAACCGCACTCCGCCGTGAATGAGCGACATCAATCAGTTCCCTTCCGTTCCGGAGGTGTCGGGCCCATAGGTGTCGGCCGCGGTGACGAATAATTCCGCCGCACGCTTGGTGCGGACTGTCACGACTGCGCCGCGGTAGCGCGCCAGGGCGGGCAGCACGAGCAGTCCGGCGTCGACCACCCGAACCAGCCGCAGCCGCTGCAGTAGCGCCACCACCTCCGTGGCGAGGCCAGAGATGTCGGCCTGCCACTGTGCGGCAAAGGTGGCGCCATAGCGGTCGGCGAGCGCCTGCACCGTCTCGCGCACCCACGTGGTGTCGACGAGCGGATACGTTGCGACCCCGCCCACCGCGTGCCCGGTAAGGCCGTCCGGATCCGGTAAATGTTCTTTCCCCAGTGAATCCAGCGAATCCAGCGAGCGCAGCTCCGTGAGCGGTGCGAACACGGTGGATTCGGGGATGGCGTCGTCGAGCTGCTCCGCGAGCGCCTCACCCGTGTCCGGTGCGCCGGACCGCCGGGGCAGTGGGTTGTCGATGTCGAGCACGCGGTCGGCGATCTCGCCGGCCAGCAGCAGCGCCACCTGGGCGAGGGTCCCGGTGCCGGGGAAGCGGATGTCGGACAGCCGTCCCGAGGTGTCGATCAGTGCGACGCCCTCGGCGCGGCGCTCGGCGCGCAGGCCGGTGAACAGTTCCACGTCGGTGACGATCCGTTCCTGCGCGAGTACCGGGCGTTCCTCGGGCGCGAGATCGTCGGTGTACACCACCGGTCGTTCGACCAGCGCCCTGCGGACGCGCCGCGCGATCTCGGCGGCGGTCGTCGGGTGCGGGGAAACGCTGGAGGCCGCGGCCTCTTCGGTGAGCAGCCCGCGCACGCTGTGTAGATGCTGCAGTGCGCGCGGCGGCCGGAACAGCGCGAAGACCACCGGTCGGTCGATGTCGTAAAGCGCCTCACCGGCCTCTGGATCGCTGGCCCAGCCGCCGGCGTCACCGTCGGCGAGGGTGATCGCGCCGCGCCGGGTCAGCCAGCCCACCGCGTCGACGAATGCGTCGCGGTCGGCGGCCCGGTCGGTGGATAGCTCGAGCCCTTCCACCCGGCCGGTGTAGGCGGCGACGTGATCGGCCAACTCGGACAATGTGATCTGATCACCTGCTCGGCCCAGCGCGGCGAGTGCCAGCGCGAGATAGGCATAGCGTCGGCGGTCGAAGACGCGCTCGCCCAGGGTGCGCGCGGGCCTGCCCGCGTCGAGGTGGTCGAGCACCGGGAACACCCGCGCGGTGGTCTCGGTGACTTCCAGCCGGTAACCGAACAGCTCGGCCAGATCCTCGCGCAGCTCGGTGGCCCATCGGCGGATCAGCGGCAGCGCGATCCGGTCCGGATAGGTCCGGGTGACGAGGTGATTGGCCAGGACGACCCGTGCGGCGCGTTGGTAGTTGTCCAGCGCGAGGGTGTCGATCTTGTGTCCGCGCATCAGGGGCGCCTCCCGATGGCACGCGACCGTGCCATGGTCGTCTGCTCGACCTTCAGGGCGCGATTGTTCAGGTGCAGTAGCCCGCGCGCAGTACGCACGACGGTCGACCCCTCGTGCTCGGACACGGTGAGGGTGACGCCGCTGTCGGAGCCGGTCGTCCCCGCGACCCGGCCGCGCACCGGAACCCACGCGGTGGACGCGGCGTCCAGCAGCCGAAGCAGCACCTCGGTTTCGCGTTCGTCGAGAACACGCGCATGCACGTCGCCGGAGGCCAGCGACGCGGCGGCCTCCGCGCGGGCCCGCTGCGTGTCGAGCTGCGCCTCGCGCAGCCGCCGGATGCCCGCGTCGTTGCGGTGGATACGCGCCGGCGCGGCCGCCGACGGCGCACGCCCGGTCTCGGCGAGTGTTCGCGAGATCTCCAACGGAGGTGCGTCCCACCAGGATCGGATCGCCGGAATCAGGTCGGCGTCCGGGTGCTCCATCGCCAGATGCCGCGGCCTGCCCAGCCCGAAGACGGCGTCGAAGAGCGCATGGGCGCTCTCGGCCGTCGGCGCCGCGGTGAACCATCCCGCCAGATGCCGCAGCGCCGACTCCCGGCTCACCCCGCCGCGCCGAGTCTCGGTGACCCGGCGCAGGAGGGACAGCACCGCTGCGATGGCGCTCATGGTCGCTTCGCGTAGCCGCTCGGCCTCCGTCGTACCCGCGGATTCGCCGCCGCCCGAGGCGACGAACCAGGTCCGCAGTCCATTCCATCGGGAGCGCCAATCCGACTGGCGCTCGGCGAGACTCAACAGCACCCGCTCGTCACAGTTCGCTGCGCCTGCGATCAGCTCCTCGATGCCGGTCTCCTCTATCTCCGCGATCGCGCCTGCCAGGCGCGGTGTGAACCGGGCAAGGTCGAGGCTGAACTCCCGCATGTGCGCCAGCAGTGCGTCTTTGTGCGCGAGAAACGATTCCGGGGTGATCTCGGTGGTGCGGACCAGGTCGCCGAGCCCGAGATAGAAGTGCGCGGCGCGGGCGGCCATGTCCGATAGCGCGGCGTCGAGGCGGCGCAGCGTGCGATACACGCGTTCGGCGTCGCCCGTCCGATTGGCTTCGGCCAGGGTATGTAGGTCGGCCAGTAGCTCAGGAAGCACGAGCCGCGAGAGCGCAGCCTCGTCGAGGCGGGCATCGAGCACACCGGCCACCGCGCGGTAGGCCCGGAAACCAGCCTGCGAGAACTGGTACACGTAGTGCCGGTTGCGGTACTCGGCCAGGGTGGCGGCGCGGGTTCCGTCGTAACTGCGCTCCAGCACGCCCCATCGGTGCAGCTGGTTGAGCAGCGTGTCGATCTCGGCGGCGGTCAGACGCGGAGCGGTCGGCCGGCCTTGGGCCGCGGCGGTTCGGAAGGGGACACCGGCATCCGACTCGTCAGCACCACCGAAATCGGACGTGCGCAGGCTGCTTCCGTCTCGCTCCATCCATTCCGCCACGTCGTTCGCGTGGAGCAACACAACGTATGCCGCCCGCGCGCTGTCGAATGCGCGGAGCACCCAGAGGTAGTCGGCGCGCCGCTCGGCGGTGGTGAAGGAGAACAGCCGCAGCCGGTCGTCCCAGGGGACGGCGGAGCCGTCGACGGAGTCGGTCACCGGGAACAGGGTAGTAGCGGGCCGATCGCCGCCCACGCGATGCTCCGGTGTTCGGCGTGGCTGCGTCCAGTTCGCCACTGTTCGCCAACGTTTCTGGCAAGCCCGCTCACTCGATGGACAGCGAACGCAGCTGGTCCGTATACACCCGAGTACGTGGGTCGCCGGGATAGCGTTCGATCATCTCGCGCGCGGCCTCGCCCGCGATCCATACCAGTGAGGGCAACGAGCGTCGCTTTCCCGCGAAGGCACGCATGCCCTCGTCCAGCGCCATTTCCAGATCGCGGTTGCGGACCGCGACCACGGCCAGGGTCAAGTGCGCTTCGGACACCCGCATCGGGTTGCGCACGGAACCGTCGGCCCGGGTGGCGTTCCGGATCACCTCGCGCGCGTACGATTCGGCGAGCCGATCCTCGCCCGCCACTCGGCAGCAGTCCATCGCATAGAAGTCGAACTTCTGCGCGTCGATCACGAAATGGTTGTCCAGATTCGCCGGATGATCGAGTCGCTCCAGGATCGCCCGGCCGTCCGCCAGTGCGGCTTCCGCCTCCCGTCGTTCGCCGAGCCTGGCCCAGGCTTTGGCGCGCTGGGCGGTGAGCTGGACACCGACCCGCAGACTCCGGCTTACTTCCAGCATCGGGTCGACCGTGTCGATAACGCCTCGGTAGTTGCCTTGGGTGAGCGCGGCCCAGGCCGCCAGTTCCGCGGCCCAGCAGGTGATCTCGGCATGCTCGGCTTCCTGCCCCAGCGAGTACGCGGCACGGCGCGTCGCCTCAGAGGCAGTCCGCCGGCCCAGGTCGAAGTCGACACATCCGACAAGTAGCGCGACCCAGCCTGCGAGGACCAGGATTTCGCGGTGCTGGGACAGCGTCAGGCGACCGTCCAGCAACGAAGTGATCCTGCGCAGCCACGCGGTGCCTTCGGCGTGCAGTTCATGGGGGTCGGCACAGGAGTAGTCGCAGCACAGGCGCTCGGCGGTGATCCGAATGGCCTCCAGCGTCACGGAAGACACGTCCGAAATGCGTAGTCTGCCGAGGAACTCCAGGGTGTCCATGCCGGTGGCGGAAAGCAGTTCGTCGTCCCGGTTCGGCCTGGCCTTGGGGAAGAACGCCGCGGTAACCGTGTCGAACGCGGCGGCGATGATCGGGGCGTAGAAATCATCCGGGCGTGACTCGCCGGATTCCCAGCGGCGCCAGTTCCGTAGGAGTGTACTGTCGGTCGGCAGGTTGCTCGATGACTTCGCGCGCATCACGCGGACGGCGTCGGCTTGTGACCACCCCCTCGCGTCGCGCTCGGAACGCATTCGAACAGCCCAGACGGGTCGATCGTCAGCAGCGGCCACGTCTGTAGTATCGCACCAGTTAACGCTCGAGGGCCGCATTAGGGCAGAGCGATGTCACCGGGTTGACATCTACATTCGCACTGTGGCGTTGTGCATGCTGGAGATGGAAGCCGAGAGTTTGCCCAACAACTACTCTTGTATGAAGCGCAATAACCCCGTAAGACGGGTGGATCCACATAAGAGAACAGCGATCCCAATCCAACGGAGGTTCGGGTGGAAGCGTTGATCTATGGATACTTGCGTGACGATCTGGCCGATGGCAACAGCGAAGAGCTCGAGGACGCGATGAGCAGCTTCGCCCGCGGAGAAGGGCTATGTTTCGCCGCAACGTTCCATGAATCGACAGCGGGTGACGGTACGGCGTTCGCCGAGCTGACGGCCGAACTCAAGCGTGCCGACGCACACCACGTGGTGGTTCCCTCACTTGATCACTTTGCCGGCCAGACGATTCCACGCGACATCTTGATCGCGAAGCTTGCCCACGAGGCGGCGGCCCGGGTCTGGACCATCCAGAGCTGAGCCGAGCGACAGGATCGCCCTGCACCGCGGGGAACCCCAGCGCCGTAGACCAGCCACCATCCTCGTCGCGACCACACCGGCCGCGAGGGACGCGAGCAACGCCGCGACTTGGCGCTGCCCGAACAGTGGATACACCTGCCAGTGCAGCAGATAGGCGAATAGCGAGCTGTCGGCCAGCACCGCGGCGCCGACAGCGACGAGCGGGGGGACCCGGATCGCGGGCAGCCACACCAGCAGGAGCAGGCCTGCCATGATCAGCCTTTCCCGATCGGGAACGCCGAAATACCCGGGCACCGTGGCCAGCACGACCGCGCCGACCATCAACCGCTGCCACGCCGTCGTTGCCTTCGCCGCCGCCCAGCCGAGCGCGAAGAACCATACGGCCAGGGGCGAGAAGGGCACATCCTTCGCCGGGTACACACCGAAAGCCTGGTAGCGGAACACGATGCTCACGGTGACCAGCGCCATCGCGAACCAGAACGGCGCACGCCGCTCCAGTCGGTCCACCAACGGGATACGGATCAGCAGCGCGGCCACGATCATGAAGTAGACGAGCACCTCGAGGAACCACAGGTGCCCCGCGGTGGCGCTGTCGCGTGGGCCGAGAATCTTATTGAGCAGCAGCACATTCTGCCAGCTGTAATAGTCGTCGGCCACCAGGGTGAGGGCCACCCACGCCGCGGTCGGCACCGCGATCAGCGCAACGGTGCGCAGTGTGTGGCGCAGTCGTTCGGCGCGCGGCGCCGCCGTCACCGCGAATCGCGCGAAGTTGAATCCCGCCACGCCGAGCAGCACGTGTGCCGCACCCCACAGCACGAACAGGCCGACGTGCGAGCCGACGATCAGCACGATGCCGATGGCGCGCAGCAGCGTCCCGGTGTCCAGCGAGCGCCCGAACCGCGTGCGGCGCTCGGGGACCCGTTCCAGTTCCGCGACCGTCGTGGTCGGCCAGTCGCCGGGCAGGCGGCCGAGTGCGCGCTCCAACCGCGCCGCGGCGGTCACGTAGGTGAGTGAGTTGCCACCGAGATCGACGAACGTGCTGTCCTGGCGGATCAGTACGGGATCGATCCCGAGTGCGTCAGCGTACAGGGCGCGGATGTCACGGACCTGCGCGGCGGGCTCGGCCAGCCGCCGGATGGCGGGATAGTCGGGTTTGCCGTTGGCCAGCCGCGGCATCCGTTCGACCGGACAGATTCGCACGGCCGCGGCGGGCAGCCCGGCCAGCCGCGCCGCGGTCTCGGTCGGATCGGACGGCGGAGCCTCGACCGCCACGACCAGATGTTCGTCGTCGTCGGCGCAGCAGGCCGTGAATCCGGCGGCGGCGAGGCCGGATTCGAGGCGTTGCAGGTCGACGCGCAGGCCGAAGATCTTGGCGAACCGGCTGCGCCTGCCCACCACCTGATACAGCCCCTCGGGAGTGCGCCGGGCCAGATCGCCGGTGCGCAGTACCTCGACGGTGCGACCCAGCGCGAGCTCGCGCGCGGACTGCGCATAACCCATCATCACATTGGGGCCGCGATAGACCAGCTCGCACGGCGCGTCGGACCCGTCGCTGGCATCCTCGAGCGGTTCGAGAGTGAATTCGCCGCCGGGAATCGGAATTCCGATGCAATCCGGATGCTCGGCCGCCAGATGCGCGGGCAGATAGGCCATACGCGCGGTCGCCTCGGTCTGGCCGTACATAACCACGAAGTCCCAGCCGGATCGCTTGCCGAGCGCGGCGTATTCGCGCACCCGCTCCGGCGGGAGCCTGCCGCCCGCTTGGGTGATGTAGCGCAGGTCGGGCAGCGTCATGCGGGCGAAACCGATGCGGTCGAGCAGATCTATGGTGTACGGCACCGCGGCGAACGATGTTGCGCGGTAGTCGAGGAACTCGCGCCAGAACTCGTCGTGGAGCACCGACCGCTCGGTGAGCAGCAGACTCGCGCCGCGCAGCAGGTGGCTGTGCACCACCGAGAGGCCGTAGCAGTAGAACATCGGCAACGTGGTCGCGGCGCGGTCGTCCGGGCCGATGGACAGGTACTCGGCGATAGCGGTGGCGTTGGCGCGCAAGTTCGCCGCCGAGAGCCGGACCAGCTTCGGCGAGCCGGTGGAACCCGAGGTGCTCAGCAGCAGCGCGAGATCCGGGTGCAGGCGATGGGCCGAGGTCTCGCGGACCACGTCGGCGTGGCCCGCTTCGACGACGATGTCCGGATCGTAGGTCGCCCGCAACTCTTCGGTGATCTCGGAGGCCAGCAGCACGGCGCAACCGGCGCCGAGCGCACCCAGATACGCGACGAGAGACGCGAGGTCGTTGCGCGCCGCGAGCGCGACGAGGCGCGGGGTCGGTCCGAGCTCGGTCGTGTAGTCCTCGACGAGCGTCGCCAGTTGCGCGTAAGTGACCTGTTGCGGACCCTCCCGCACCGGCTCCGCCGCGGTGACGCTCGCCGAGCTCGGTGCAGAGCACTGGACGGCGATCCGGTCGTCGAAGCCGCGGAGATGCGCGACGATCGGGAGAACGGTCACCGGCGGAAGTGTAGGTGGCGGACGTTTCCCGGCCCGAAGGTGGCCCCCTGGCGAACTTCCGGTGAACTGGCGATGCGTACCCGCGGGAACCGAAGTCGCCGCCGCGACAAGCTCAGAGCCCGAAGCTGCCCGGACCCCGTCTGCGCAGGTACTTCTCGAACTCGGCTGCGATGGCATCGCCGTCGATCTTGGCCATCGCCTCGTTTACGTCGGCCGCGGCATCGCCGCGCTCCTCCAGCGAGCGCACGTACTCGCTGATCTCGTCGTCGCCAACGGTCATCTCGTTGACGGCAGTCTCCCAGTCTTCGGCCTGTTTGGGCAGCTCACCCAGCGGCACCTCGATGTCGAGTACGTCCTCGACTCGGTGCAGCAGCGCGATCGTTGCCTTCGGGTTCGGCGGCTGCGAGACGTAGTGGGGTACCGCGGCCCAGAACGACACTGCGGGCACGCCCGCCTTCACGCACTGGTCCTGCAGCACGCCGGTGATGCCGGTCGGTCCCTCGTAGCGGGTCTGCTCCAGGCTGAACCGCTCGGCCGCCTCCTTGCTGTAGGCGGAGCCGGTCACCGGGACCGGTCTGGTGTGCGGGGTGTCGGCCAGTAGCGCGCCGAGGATGACGACGGTCTGCACTCCGAGCTGTTCGATGAACTCCAGCAGGTCACCGCAGAAGCTGCGCCACCGCATGTTCGGCTCGATGCCGCGCAGCAAGACCACATCGCGGTCGCTACCCGGCGGCGAGCAGACCGACAGCATCGTCGAGGGCCACTGGATTTCCCTGGTCACACCGTCGACCTGGCGCACCGTCGGCCGGTTCACCTGATAGTCGTAGTAGTCCTCGGAGTCGAGTTCGGCTAGCGGTTCGGCGTCCCAGATCAGTTCCAGATGCTCGACGGCGCCGCTGGCCGCGTCACCGGCGTCGTTCCAGCCCTCGAAGGCGGCGACCAGTACCGGATCCCGCAACGTCGGCAGTTCCGGATCGGGAGTTTCACTGGCGTTCACTCGGTCAGCCTACGGTGTGAGCGGAGGTGGCGTGTCGTATGACGGTCGGATGGGTTCGCGTGTTCCCCGGCCTGTCGCAGAGCGGCGGTGTGGCGCAGGACACCGAGCCCCTACACCGTGGGCTGGATCGGCCGCCCTGCCCACTACGCTGATCACATGTCTGCGCCCATCCCCGCCGAGTTCGACACCACGCTACTCGACACGCTACGCCGCCGTGTTGTCATCGGTGACGGTGCGATGGGCACGATGCTGCAAGCCGCCGATCTGACGCTGGACGATTTCCGCGGGCTGGAGGGCTGTAACGAGATCCTCAACGAGACCCGCCCCGACGTGCTGCGCGATATCCACCGTGCCTATTTCGAAGCGGGCGCCGACGCGGTCGAGACCAACACCTTCGGCTGCAACCTGCCCAACCTTGCCGACTACGGCATCGCCGACCGGATTCGCGACCTGTCCGAGCGCGGCGCGCGGCTGGCCCGTGAGGTCGCCGACGACATGGGCCCGTCCTCGGACGGTACGCCACGGTATGTACTCGGTTCGATGGGGCCGGGCACCAAGCTGCCCACACTGGGCCATGCGCCATACACCGCGCTGCGCGACGCTTACACCGAGGCCGCGCTCGGCATGCTCGACGGCGGCGCCGACGCCATCCTTATCGAGACCTGCCAGGATCTGCTGCAAGTGAAGGCGGCGGTGACCGGCAGCCGCCGGGCGATGGCGAAGCTCGGACGCCGAATCCCGATCATCACACACGTCACTGTGGAGACCACCGGGACCATGCTGGTCGGCAGCGAGATCGGCGCGGCGCTGACCGCGCTGGAGCCGCTCGGCATCGACATGATCGGCTTGAACTGCGCGACCGGCCCGGACGAGATGAGCGAACACCTGCGCCATCTGTCCCGGCACGCGCAGGTGCCGGTCTCGGTGATGCCGAACGCCGGTCTTCCGGTGCTCGGCGCCGACGGCGCGGTGTATCCGCTCACGCCCGAAGAGTTGGCGGTCGCGCTGCGCGGTTTCGTCTCCGAGTTCGGGCTCGCCCTGGTCGGCGGCTGCTGTGGCACCACCCCGGAACACATCCGCCAGGTCACCGCCGCGGTGCGCGAGGTCGAGCCGAGTCTGCCGCCGATCGCCGAGCGACGCGAGCCGGCGCACGAGCCGAGCGTGTCCAGCATGTACACGGCGGTGCCCTTCGAGCAGGACGCTTCGATCCTGATGATCGGCGAGCGCACGAATGCCAACGGCTCCAAGGCTTTCCGTGACGCCATGCTGGCCGAGGATTGGCAGAAGTGCCTGGACATCGCCAAAGACCAGACCCGTGACGGCGCGCATATGCTCGACCTGTGCGTCGACTACGTCGGACGCGACGGCACCAAGGACATGGAGGCGCTGGCCGGCAGGCTGGCCACTGCATCGACGCTGCCGATCATGCTCGACTCCACCGAGACCCCGGTGCTGCGGGCCGGCCTGCACCATCTCGGTGGCCGCTGCGCGGTGAACTCGGTGAACTACGAGGACGGCGACGGTCCCGAATCTCGCTTCCAGCAGACGATGCGGCTGGTCGCCGAGCACGGCGCCGCGGTGGTCGCCCTGACCATCGACGAGGAGGGCCAGGCCCGCACCGCGGAGAAGAAGGTGTCGATCGCCGAGCGCCTGATCACCGACATCACCGGCAACTGGGGCCTGCTGGAGAGCGACATCATCATCGACACGCTCACCTTCACCCTCGGCACCGGCCAGGAGGAGTCCCGCCGCGACGGCATCGAGACCATCGAGGCCATCCGCGAACTGAAGCGCCGCCACCCGGACGTGCAGACCACGCTGGGCTTGTCGAACATCTCCTTCGGCCTCAATCCGGCGGCACGTCAGGTGCTCAACTCGGTATTCATGCACGAATGTGTGGAGGCCGGTTTGGATTCCGCGATCGTGCACGCCTCGAAGATCCTACCGATGAGCCGGATCCCCGACGAACAGCGGGAAGTCGCACTGGATCTGGTGTACGACCGTCGCGGCGAGGACTACGACCCGTTGCAGAAGTTGATGGCGTTGTTCGAGGGTGTATCGACCGCGTCGTCGAAGGCCTCACGTGCCGAGGAGCTGGCCGCGCTTCCGCTGTTCGACCGGCTGGAGCGGCGGATCGTCGACGGCGAGCGCAACGGCATAGAGGCCGATCTGCACGCGGCCATGACCGAGGTGCCGCCGCTGCGGATCATCAACGAGACCTTGCTGTCCGGGATGAAGACAGTCGGTGAGCTGTTCGGATCCGGCCAGATGCAACTACCGTTCGTGTTGCAGTCCGCCGAGGTGATGAAGGCCGCCGTGGCGTACCTGGAGCCGCACATGGAGGCCACCGACGACAGCGGCAAGGGTCGCATCGTGCTGGCCACCGTGAAAGGCGACGTGCACGACATCGGTAAGAATCTGGTCGACATCATCCTGTCGAACAACGGCTACGAGGTGGTCAACCTCGGTATCAAGCAGCCGATCGCGACCATCCTCGACGCAGCGGTGGACAAGAAGGCCGACGTCATCGGCATGTCCGGCCTGCTGGTGAAATCGACCGTCGTGATGAAGGAGAACCTGGCAGAGCTCAATGCCAAGGGTGTGGCCGAGCAGTTCCCCGTGCTCCTGGGTGGGGCGGCGCTCACCCGCTCGTATGTGGAGAACGACCTCACCGAGGTGTACGAGGGCGACGTGCACTACGCGCGAGACGCGTTCGAGGGTCTGCGGCTGATGGACGACATCATGACTCGCAAGCGCGGCGGCGGCCCCGACCCGGACAGCCTGGAGGCCATCGCCGAACGGGAGCGGACCGCGGAGCGCAAGGCGCGCCACGAGCGGTCCAAGCGGATCGCGGCGGAGCGCAAGGCGGCCGAGGTGCCCGTCATGGTGCCCGAGCGCTCCGACGTCGCGGTGGACCTGCCGGTGCCGGTGCCGCCGTTCTGGGGCACTCGCGTGGTGAAAGGTCTTGCACTGCATGAGTATTCAGGTTTGCTCGACGAGCGGGCACTGTTCCTCGGGCAGTGGGGGCTGCGCGGACAGCGCGGCGGTGACGGGCCCGGCTACGAGGAGCTGGTGGAGTCCGAGGGCAGGCCGCGGCTGCGTGCCTGGCTGGACCGGCTGAGCACCGAGGGCGTGCTGCAGCACGCCGCAGTGGTGTACGGGTATTTCCCAGCGGTGTCCGAGGGTGACGAGGTCGTCGTGCTCACCGAGCCGGACCCCGCTGCTCCGGAGCGCTATCGGTTCACGTTTCCGCGCCAGCAGCGCGACCGGTTCCTGTGCATCGCCGACTTCATTCGGTCGCGGGTTTACGCACAGGAAAGCGGTCAGGTGGACGTGCTGCCGTTCCAGCTGGTCACCATGGGCCAGCCGATTGCCGACTTCGCCAACGAGCTGTTCGCGGGCGACAGCTACCGCGACTATCTCGAAGTGCACGGCATCGGTGTCCAGCTCACCGAGGCGCTGGCGGAGTACTGGCACCGCCGCATCCGGGAAGAGCTGGTTCTCGACGGCAGCGCGGTCGCCGACTCCGATCCGGCGGACGTGCTGGAGTACTTCAAGCTCGGCTACCGGGGCGCCCGGTACTCCTTCGGTTATGGGGCATGCCCCGATCTGGAGGACCGCGCCAAGCTGGTCGATCTGCTCGAGGCCGACCGCATCGGCGTCGTGCTGTCCGAAGAGCTTCAGCTGCATCCGGAACAGTCCACCGACGCGTTCGTCCTGCTGCACCCGGAGGCAAAGTACTTCAACGCCTGAGCCGGGCTGCGGTACCGCCCGGGCGGGCCCTCGGCCGAGGGGCATCCGCTCGGCTCGGGCTGTTGTGACGGTGTTCACCGTGCGGCGTAGCGGAATTCGGTCGCTGCAAGGTCCTCGGCTACCTGGACATATAGCCTGATTTGCGGAAATCCGGCGCCACGGAGGGTGTGACACGGCGCGCGGGCGCGCGGCACTGACCTGGGGGATCGCCGGAACCCGCGCCGGAAGGTGGATGTCTGTCGGGTCGGTGTGCCATTGTCGAAGCGTTGCAACTGCATCCGGAGCAGTCGGCGGATGCGTTCGTGTCGCTGCTTTGGGGGTGCAAAGCACCTTGGCGCGTGGGATGTTCGGAGATTTTCCGGGCGTGCGCGCTGAATGCTGGACGGCTAGGCGCGTAAGTAGGAGAGGCACACCACCATGACTGCGGATCGATTGATCGCGGGACGATACCGGCTCACGGATCCGATCGGCACCGGTGCCATGGGAGTCGTCTGGCGAGCCACCGACGTCCGGCTGCGGCGCACTGTCGCGGTCAAGCAGTTGCTGCTCGGTCCTGGTCTGTCGCGTTCGGCGGCGCTGGAGGCGAAGTTGCGCGCCATGCGCGAAGGCAGAATCGCGGCGCGGCTGCACCATCCGAACGCCATCACCGTTTTCGACGTGGCGGAGGAAGACGGCCAGCCCTGGTTGGTCATGGAGTACATGGACGCGCCCAGCCTGGCGGCCAAGCTGTCCGGAAAGCGCACGCTGGCCCCCACCGAGGTTGCGAAGATCGGCGCTCAGGCCGCATCCGCGCTGGCCGCCGCGCATGCCGCGGGCATCATGCACCGGGACGTGAAGCCGGCCAACCTGCTGGTCGGTGACGATGGCACGGTGAAGATCACCGATTTCGGCATCTCTCGCGCCGTCGGCGATGTGACGGTCACCGCCACCGGATTTCTCGCGGGGACTCCCGCTTATCTGGCGCCGGAGGTGGCGCGCGGGGAGGATCCGGAACCGGCCTCCGACGTCTTCGCCCTCGGCTCGACGCTGTACACGGCTGTGCAGGGCAGTCCGCCGTTCGGTGAGGGCGACAACCCGCTCGCGGTGCTGCACGCGGTGGCCAGGGCGCGGGTCCAGGAGCCCGAACGAGCGGGCGTGCTCGGACCCGTGCTGATGCGGCTGCTGGCTCCGACCGTCGATGCCCGCCCGACCATGCGCGAGGCGAAGGAAGCGTTGGAAGCCGTTGCGGCGGGCCGGGAGCCGGGACTGGCGCCGCCGGTGCTGACCAAGGTGATGCCCGCGCCCGGCGCGACGGCGATTCTTCCGCAGTCGGGCGCCGCCGGGTCGACCGATAGGCCGAGCGATACCGCCACCGCGGTCGTGCCCGCAGCCCTCGCGGGTCCGTATGCACCCCACCCGGTTTCTGCCCAGCCGCCCATCCCGCCGCAGGGCGGCACGACCCTGCCCAGCGGTACGAGCGGACCCGAGCGTGGCCGGATAGCAGCGCTGGCCGCCGCCGCGGTGCTCGTTGTGCTGATCGCGGCAGGCATCATCGCGACGATGACCGCCGGAAACGGTGAGGAGGGGGGCACCGCGGCGGCATCGTCGATCGTGCCCCCGGCCTCGTACGCCGAGAGCTCGCCGCCACCGGCGAACGCGGTCGGGCCCGCCCCACAGGAGACCGCGGCGCCAACTACCGCGGCCCCGACCACCACTCCCGGACCTGGTTCCGCATCAGCCACGCCGAGCAGATCGGGTCAGCCCACGACGCCGAGTCGAACGTCGACCACCATCACCACCACCCCGTCCGGCCCCGCGTCGCCCGACCGGATCGTCACCTTCATCCAGGGCTACTACGGCATGCTGCCCGGCAACGTGTCCGGCGCCTGGTCCCAGCTATCTCCCGGGTACCAGGCGCAGACCGGCTACGACTCCTATGTGAGCTTCTGGGGCACGATTCGCTCGGTAAGCGTGGGCGCAGTCACACCGAACGGCGCGAACCGGGCGGTTGTCGCGTTGACCTATACCTTGAAGAACGGCACGACCACCTCGGAGAATCGATGGATCGAGATCGTCGGGGACAGTGGCCGACTACAGATCGCCGGATCAGGCGCCTAGGCGGCCTCGCCTTCGCTCGGCCCGGCGTGAGGCTGCGGACGAATCTCGTCCGACTGCGCGAGTTATGCGGCAGTCTCGCCTTCGCTGGGCTTGGCGCGGGGCAGCGGACAGACTTTCGTCCGGCCGCCTCATCAGCAGACGAGACAGAGGAGACGCACCGAACGTGACAGCGCGACTGGCCGGAGTGCTCTGGGATATGGACGGCACGTTGCTCGATTCGGAGAAACTCTGGGACATCGCGGTACGCGAACTTGCGCGCGAGCACGGACATGAGATGACTGATGCGGTCCGGCACGCGCTGATCGGCGCGTCCGGGCCGAACGCGCTGCGGATCATGTTCGCCGGTCTCGGCATCGAGCCGACGCTCGACGCACTGCGGTCGGCGGGGGAGTTCCTGGATCGGCGGGTGACCGAGCTGATGACGGGACCGATCCCGTGGCGGCCTGGTGCGAAAGACGCACTGGCCATGGTGCGCGCGGCCGGTCTGCGCAGCGCGCTGGTCACCAACACCAAGCGGTCGCTGACGGAGTTCGGGCTCGACACTCTCGGGCGCGACTTCTTCGATGTCTCGGTCTGCGGCGATGAGGTGGCGCACGGCAAACCCGAGCCCGACGTCTACCTGCGCGCCGCCGAGTTACTCGGCCTGGACCCGCGACACTGTGTGGCCGTGGAGGATTCGCCGACCGGCGCCTGCGCCGCCGAGGCCGCGGGCTGCGCGGTGCTGGTCGTCCCGTGCGAGATTCCGGTACCGGAAGCGCCCGGACGTGTCTTCCGCGATTCGCTGGTCGGGCTGAGCTCCGAAGAACTCGAGCGCGCGCTGCTGGTACCCGGCGGCTGAGCGGGCGGATACGACACTCCCGACCTCGGTCTGCCGAGAGTTACTGTGCCGCAACCAGAGTGATCGCAGCTGATAGGTGTGACGGTGATCACCGGCAATCTCACCGAATCTCGGGCGTGTCGGCAGGCGCTACACGAAAATGACGCCATGGCAGCGTGGGGTGCACTCGACGAGATCGTAGATACCGCACGGTATTCTCTCGCGGATCAGGAAGGGGCCGGCCTGCGCGGGGCGGTGCGCCGCGCCCGCGCGGAACTGGACGACGGTGGCTGCACCGTATTGCCCGGTTTCATTCGGCCGGAGCTGATCGAAACCCTGCGCGCGCAGGGGGAGCGGATGGCACCGCACGCGTACTGCCAGGTCGAGCGAGTCAACGCCTACAACATTCCGCTGGACGCCGAACTGCCACAGGATCATCCGGGCCGGATCGTTCTGGAGCGGGGCAACGCCTTCGTGCCGCGCGACCGCATTCCGGCCGATGCGCTGATCCACCGGCTCTACACTGCCGAGCCGTTCCAGCGATTCATCGCGGACTGCTTCGGTCTGTCCGAACTGCACGAGTTCGCCGACCCCCTCGCAGGACTGTGCCTCAACGTCGTCGCGCCGGGAATGTCGCATCCCTGGCATTTCGATACCAACGAATTCACCGTCTCCATGGTGACCCAGCCTGCGGAGACCGGTGGAATTTTCGAGTACTGCCCCGACATCCGCACACCGGAGGCGGAGAATTTCGACGATGTGCGTGCCGTTTTGACCGGTTCCGGCGAGCGTTTCGTCCAGCGGCTCCAGTTGCGCCCCGGCGACCTGCAGCTGTTTCGCGGCCGTTTCTCCCTGCACCGTGTCTCACCTGTCGACGGAGCGCGCCAGCGCCATTCGGCCATCTTTGCCTATACCAATCGTCCCGGGATGGTCGGCACGGTGGAACGCACTCGGCAGTTGTTCGGCCGCGTGCTGCCCGACCATATAGCCGCCGCCGACGTGGTCCGGGGCGACCGACTGCTCGACTGAGCCGAGCGGTTCGACTGACCGAGCTCGACCCGAAAGGACCGACAGTGCCAGTTTCGTTACACACAACCGGGAAAGCGTCTTTCGACGATATCTACGTCCACCCAGATCCGTGCGCTTACTACACGCGCATGTCCGATCTGGACTACCGCATTCCGGAACTGGCAAAACCGTTCTTTCAGCAACAGATTCGGGAATACCGCGCCTCCGCCCGGGTCACCGCCCCGACCGTCCTGGACATCGGCTGCTCCTACGGCGTCAACGCCGCGCTGCTGCGCTTCGACACCACGGTGCCCGAGCTGGCCGACTACTACAACCACACCGACGCCGACCGGGCCGGCCTCATCCGGCGCGACCGAGCCCGGGTAAACGCGGGCACCGGACTCACCGACGTCCGTTTCCTCGGCATGGACGTTGCCCATCCCGCCCTGAACTACGCGCACGAGGCGGGCCTGCTGGACGATGTGGTGCACGCCGACCTGGAGTCCGGTGAGCCGACCGAGGAGCAGCGCGCGTTGCTGGCCACCGCCGACCTGGTCGTCTCCACCGGCTGTGTCGGCTATGTCACCGAGAAGACCCTCGCGCGCGTCGCCACCGCGCATCCGCGGAGGAGACCCTGGATGGCACACTTCGTGTTGCGCATGTTCGACTTCGCCCCGATCGCCGCGGAACTCGCCGCACTCGGTTACCGAACCGAACAGGCGCCCGGGCTGTATCAGCAGCGCAGGTTCGCCTCCGAGGCCGAGCAGGCTCAGGTGCTCAACACCCTGTCCGTCAACGGGATCGACATCACCGGCCGGGAGGATAGAGGTTGGCTCTACGCCAATCTGTATCTCTCCAGGCCGTTGCCGAAACATCACGCCGACATCGAGGATCCGCATTGACCGAACGCACCTTCGCCGCCGACGACCACCTACCCCGGGTGCCCCTGCCGACGCTGGAGGACAGCTGCGGCCGGCTTCTGCAGTGGTGCGCGCCGCTGCTGACCGCCGACGAACTCGCCACCACCAGAGCCGCGGTCGACGACCTGCTGCGCGCCGACGGACCGGGCCGCACGCTACAGGCGGCACTCGCGGAGTACGACGCGACGCCTGGTGTAGGCAGCTGGCTGGATCTGTTCTGGCCGTCGCGGTATCTGGGCAGGCGGGATCGAATCGCGCTGAACGCGAACTTCTTCTTCCTGTTCCGCGACGACACCCCGCTGGCCACGTCCACCGCGGCGACACAGGTGGACCGAGCGTCCGGGATCATCTCCGCCGCCGTCGACTACAAGCTGGCCCTCGATCAGGAGGCCATCCCACCGGTGTCCCAGCGTGGACAGAAGCTGTCGATGTGGCAGAACAAGTACCTGTTCTCCGAGACCCGGATCCCCGGTGTGGAGCAGGACACCGTGCGCGTGCCCTACAGTACCGAGTGGCCGGGCCACTCCGAGGCCAGGCACATCGTGGTGTACTTCCGCGGCAGCACGTTCCGGATGGACGTGATCGGTCCGGATGGTGCGCCGTACTCGCCGGAGGATCTCGCCGACGGGCTGCGCGCGGTGCTGAAGGCGGGCGCGCGGCCGATCCGCACCGACACCGCCGTCGGGCACCTGACCACGAAGGCTCGCGCCGAATGGGCGGCCAGCAGGCAGGCGCTCTCGACCGAACCGGCGAACGTCGCGGCGTTGGACGCCGTCGAGACCGCGCTGTTCGCGATCTGTCTAGAGGATTTCACCCCGCGCGACGAGCTGCACGCCTGCGATCAGCTGTTACACGGCGACAGCGCGAACCGGTGGTTCGACAAGTCGGTGTCTTTCATCGTCTTCGGCGACGGGCAGGCGGGCATCAACGTCGAACACTGCGGGCTGGACGGCACCACCATCCTGTCCTTCGTCGACACCCTGCTGGAAACTCCGGTACCAGAGCACGCCGTCCGGTCCGGAGCGCAGGCGCAGGGCCTGCCCACGGTCGAGCCGATCGAGTTCGTGCTCGATGCGTCGCAGCGCGCAGACATCGCCGCGGCGGGTGCCGCCTTCGCCCGCTACGCCGCGGAGAACGCCACGCAGACGGTGACGTTCCCGGGCTTCGGGACCTCCCGCGCCAAGCAGCTCGGCATCTCCCCGGACGCGTTCGCGCAGCTGAGCTACCAGCTCGCCCACCGGCGCAGCAAGGGACTCATCGGCGCCACCTACGAGTCCATCGCGACCAGGCAGTACCGCAATGGTCGCACCGAGGCGATGCGGGTGGTCACCCCCGAGATGGTCGCCTTCGTGGACACGATGCAAGACCCGGAGATGGGCCACGAGTCGAAGCGCGCGGCCGCGCGGGCGGCGGCAAGCGCGCACGTGGCGCGGGCCAAACAGTGTCAGGCGGGCGACGCGCCGGAACAGCACCTGTGGGAACTGCAGTGGATCCAGCGCCGCCGTGGTGCGGAACTGGGCGTCACCGACCCGATCCCGCTCTACGACAGCCCAGGGTGGACCATCCTGCGCGACGACTACCTGAGCACCAGCTCGGCGCCGTCGGTCAACATCCGCTACTTCGGGTTCGGCTCCACCAGCTCCCGGTGCATCGGGGTCGCCTACGTGTTGCTCCCGGACCGCTGGAACCTCTACTTGGCGACGCCGACGCCGGTCGCCGACCAGATGTACGCGTTCGCCGACCACCTCCGCACGGCGGTCGCCGACCTGGAAGCGCTGCTGGCCGGAAGCTGACGGCACAACGCCCGGCTTTCCGCACTCCGAATATCAGCGGGGAAAGCCGGGCTGAGCCGTAGCCTCCATTGTGGGCCGGAGCAACAGGCCCGCATACGGGTCTGAAACAATGGCCCATCGTGAAGAACTTCGAAACCCTGTTCGCCGAGCTGCAGGATCGTGCGGTCAACCGCCCCGCGGGGTCCGGAACCGTTGCCGCGTTGGACGCCGGCGTGCATAGCCAGGGTAAGAAGGTGCTCGAGGAGGCCGGTGAGGTGTGGCTGGCCGCCGAACACGAGAGCGACGAGTCGCTCGCCGAGGAGATCTCCCAGCTGCTGTACTGGGTGCAGGTGCTGATGGTGGGTCGCGGGCTGAAGCTCGAGGACGTGTACCGACATCTGTGACGGCCGTCTCGATTCCGGTTTCTCCTCCCGAAAGGACTCCCTCCCATGCTGCGTGTCGCTGTCCCCAATAAAGGCGCTCTGTCCGAATCCGCTGTCTCGATCCTCGCGGAGGCGGGTTACCGCAAGCGCACCGACTCGCGTGACCTGACTGTCCTGGACCCGGCCAACCAGGTCGAGTTCTTCTTCCTGCGGCCCAAGGACATCGCCATCTACGTCGGATCCGGCGAACTCGACCTCGGCATCACCGGACGCGATCTCGCTCTGGATTCCGGCGCACTCGTGCAGGAACGGCTCGCGCTCGGCTTCGGGCGCTCCACCTTCCGTTACGCCGCGCCCGCCGGACCGGAGTGGAAGGTGGAGGACCTCTACGACAAGCGCATCGCGACCTCCTACCCGAACCTGGTGCTGAGCGATCTTCGGCGACGAGGCATCGAGGCCGAGGTGATCCGCCTGGACGGCGCGGTGGAGATCTCCATCCAGCTGGGCGTCGCCGACGCCATCGCCGATGTCGTGGGCTCAGGGCGCACCCTGCGTCAGCACAACCTGGTCGCGTTCGGCGAATCGCTGTGCGACTCGGAGGGCGTACTCATCGAGCGCAAGGATGCCGACCAGCGCGACCGGGCCCGCAACCAGCTCGTCGCCCGCGTCCAGGGCGTCGTCTTCGCCCAGCAGTATCTGATGCTGGACTATGACTGCCCCAAGGATCTCCTCGACCGAGCATTCGCGATCACCCCGGGGCTGGAGTCGCCGACCGTGGCGCCGCTGGCCGACACCGGCTGGGTCGCGGTGCGCGCCCTCGTGCCACGCAAACAGGGCAACGAGCTGATGGACCAGCTGGCCGATCTAGGCGCGAAAGCCATCCTGGCCACCGACATCCGCTCCTGCCGCGCATTCTGACCGTCCGACTCGCCTGTCCGCGTGATTGACACACGCTGAACGTGATCCGTGTGCCCGCTGATCCGGTGTAGCTACCGTGCGGCCTCTCGATGAGGAAACGCATCCCATGGCTCCGCATTGGATTTCATGGTTATCGCGACCGGCCGCTAGCCACTCACTCGGACACCGCGTCCGCCAGGGTCTCCGCCGGCGACTCGTCCGTGCCGCCGGTCGGCCAGCCCGGGTAGGGCGGGGGTGTGCCGCCGAATTCCGGGCACAGCGGTTTGTAGTCGCAGTAGGAGCACAGCCAGCTCGGGTTCGGCGGGAATTCGCCGGTGCGGCCAGCATCCAGGATGGCCGTCCACAGCGCCGAGAGCGTGCGCTCGAAGCGCAGCAACTCCTCCTCATCGGGGGCGTAGGTGAGGATCTCCTCGTCGGCCAGGTAGATCAGCCGCAGCTGGGCGGGCACGATTCCGCGGGTGCGCAGCAGGACCAGCGCGTAGAACTTCAGCTGGAACAGTGCCCTGGTCTCCTGCGTGGGCCCGGGCGCGCGGCCGGTCTTGTAGTCCACCACCCGCAGCGCGCCGGTCGGGGCGATATCGATTCGGTCGACGAACCCACGTAGCAGCGCGCCGTCGGCGAGCTCGACCTCTACCCGAGCCTCCCGCGATTCCGGGTCGAAGCCGGTCGGATCCTCCAGCCGGTAGTAACGCTGGATCAGCGCGCGTACCTCGCCGAGGAAGGCATCGAGCGGCTCGCCGGCAAGCAGCTCGGCCACCTCCGGTCGCTCGGCGCGCACCCGCGCCCAAGCCGTCGGCACCAGCGTGTCGGCACGCTCGGGCAGGCGCTCGACCGCAGGCAACCCGTACAGGTCCTCCAGAACCGCGTGTACCACCGTGCCGCGCACCGCGTGCCGCGACGGCGGCTCCGGAATCCGGTCGATCGCCCGGAACCGATATTTCAACGGGCACTGCTTGAAATCCATTGCCCGCGAAGGAGACAGCGCGGGCCGCGCGCGGCCGACCCTCGCACCGGCAGCGGATGCCTGCGCGTCATCGGGAGGGGGCGTGGACACGGGCGAGGACATACCTGGCAGGCTATCCGGCGGCACCGACACGCCGGTGCGCGGCAGCACGATTCGAACCAGCGGAACGGAGATTCATGACGGCCAGACGGACCGGGCCATTCACCATCGGTGACCGGGTGCAGCTGACCGATGCCAAAGGGCGTCTGTACACGGTGGTCTTGGAGCCGGGCAAGGAGTTCCACACCCATCGCGGCGGCATCAAGCACGACAGCCTGATCGGCGCCGACGAGGGAAGTGTGGTGCAGTCGACCAACGGCACACCGTACCTCGCGCTACGTCCACTGCTGATCGACTATGTACTGTCCATGCCGCGCGGTGCGGCGGTGATCTACCCGAAGGACGCCGCGCAGATCGTGCACGAGGGCGACATGTTCCCCGGCGCGCGGGTGCTCGAGGCGGGCGCGGGGTCCGGCGCGCTCACCTGCTCGTTGCTGCGCGCGGTCGGGCCGCAGGGGCAGGTGGTGTCCTACGAAATCCGCGCCGACCACGCCGAGCACGCCGTCCGGAATGTGGAGACGTTTTTCGGCGAACGCCCGGCCAACTGGTCGCTGACCATCGGCGACGTCGCCGACTACAGCGCAGAGCCGGTGGACCGCGCGGTTCTGGACATGCTCGCGCCTTGGGATGCGCTGCCCGCCGTGTCGAAGGCGCTCGTCCCCGGCGGTGTCCTGATCGTCTACGTGGCGACCGTCACGCAACTGTCCAAGGTGGTGGAGGCGCTGCGCGAGCAGGAGTGCTGGACCGAACCGCGCTCGTGGGAGTCGCTGGTCCGGCCATGGCATGTGGTCGGCCTCGCCGTGCGCCCCGAACATCGCATGCAGGGCCACACCGCCTTCCTGGTCAGCGCCCGCAGGCTCGCCGAGGGCACGGTCACCCCCAAGCCGCAGCGCAGGCCGTCGAAGGGCTGAGCGGGGCAGGGTGAGGGCTCGTTCGGCCGACACTCGCCTCCGATCGGATACGGCTCAGGCCGGGACGCAGGGCGCCTGCGCGAAGCCGAGCATCAGGCAGCCGCTCGCGTCCGACAGCTTCCAGGTGCCGCCGACGTTCTCCCAGGTCATCGGCACAGCGGGTGCGGCGCCGTGCGGGGAGTTGATGGTCACCTTCGCGTTCGCGGCGTCGCCCTGAGTGGTGATGTCGGCGATCGTGAAGGTCAGCGTGTAGCCGTGCAGCCCCGCGTTCATCTGGTCGATGTTGGCGGCGCGCTTCTCGCCGTCGACGATCAGCTTCGTCTTGTCGGCGGTGAGGACGTTCGGGTCGGCCAGCTTCACCAGAATCGCCTGCAGCGTCTCGGCCGTCGGCGCGCCCGCCGCTTGGTCGCCGTGGTTGTGGGTACTCGCCGTGGCGGTGCTGGTGGTAGTCGCGGTGGCGGAGTCGTCGTCGGAGCCACAGGCCGCCAGGCCGACGGTAAGGGTCAGTGCCGCCGCGGCGGTGACCACAGAAACGCGCAGAGTTCTGGCGGGAAGGAGCATCGTCAGCAACCTTTCGGCTCGGTCGGCGAGCGCGCTCGCCAGGTATGGGTTAGGGCAGGCTAACATGGTTGTTCGGCCGTTGATCGCCGCCCAGATGTGATCACCACGAAATCATGTCGGAAAGCGAGAATGGGCCGCGACCGGTAGCGTTGATAGACCGGGACTGGGAGGAGCAGCACATGAGCCCCATCGAGAATTCGGATTCGGCGGCCTGGAGAGAGCTCGAGGCAGTACGCGCCGAGGCGGCTGCACTCCGAAGGCAACTCGCCGATTCGCCGGATCGCACACGGGAATTGGAAGCCCGCATCGATTCGCTGACCATTCGCAACACGAAGCTGATGGACACTCTCAAGGAGGCGCGCCAGCAGCTTGTCGCGCTGCGCGAGGAGGTCGATCGGCTGGGTCAGCCACCGAGCGGATACGGCGTTCTGATCGGTGTGTACGACGATCAGACGGTCGATGTGTTCACTTCGGGGCGCAAGATGCGGTTGACGTGTTCACCGAACATCGAGACCTCGACGCTCGAGTACGGTCAGACCGTCCGCCTCAACGAGGCGCTCACGGTCGTCGAGGCCGGGGTCTACGACGCGGTCGGCGAGATCGGTACCCTCCGGGAAATCCTCGATGACGGTCGTCGCGCCCTGGTCGTCGGCCATGCCGACGAGGAGCGTGTGGTGTGGCTGTCGGGCCCGCTGGCCAAGGTCGCCGAGGTCGATGACCTGGACGACCCCGATTCTCCCATCCGCAAGCTACGGCCGGGCGATTCGCTCCTGGTGGACACCAAGGCCGGGTTCGCGTTCGAGCGCATCCCCAAAGCCGAGGTCGAGGACCTCGTGCTGGAGGAGGTGCCCGACGTCGGCTACGCCGATATCGGTGGTCTCGGTCGGCAGATCGAGCAGATCCGCGACGCGGTGGAGCTTCCGTTCCTGCACAAGGACCTTTTCCGCGAATACGCGCTGCGTCCGCCGAAGGGCGTGCTGCTCTATGGTCCTCCCGGCTGCGGTAAGACGCTCATCGCCAAGGCGGTGGCCAATTCACTGGCCAAGAAGATCGCCGAGGCGCGCGGTGAGGATGCCAAGGAAGCCAAGTCGTACTTCCTCAACATCAAGGGTCCCGAGCTGTTGAACAAGTTCGTGGGCGAGACCGAGCGCCACATCCGGATCATCTTCCAGCGGGCCCGTGAGAAGGCGTCCGAGGGCACTCCGGTGATCGTGTTCTTCGACGAGATGGACTCGATCTTCCGCACCCGCGGTTCGGGCGTCTCGTCGGACGTGGAGACCACGGTGGTGCCCCAGCTGCTGTCGGAGATCGACGGCGTCGAGGGCTTGGAGAATGTGATCGTGATCGGTGCCTCCAATCGCGAGGACATGATCGACCCGGCCATTCTGCGGCCAGGCCGCCTCGACGTGAAGATCAAGATCGAGCGTCCGGACGCGGAATCGGCCCAGGACATCTTCTCGAAGTACCTCACCGAGTACCTTCCACTGCACGAGGACGACTTGGCCGAGTTCGGCGGCGACAAGGGGCTGTGCATCCGCGCGATGATCGAACGGGTCGTCGATCGGATGTACGCCGAGAGCGAGGACAACCGCTTCCTCGAGGTCACCTACGCCAACGGTGACAAGGAGGTTCTGTACTTCAAGGACTTCAACTCCGGCGCCATGATCCAGAACATCGTGGACCGCTCCAAGAAGTACGCCATCAAGGCGGTGCTCGACACCGGCAACCCGGGTCTGCGCATCCAGCATCTCTACGATTCGATCGTGGACGAGTTCTCCGAGAACGAGGACCTGCCCAACACCACGAATCCGGACGACTGGGCACGCATCTCGGGTAAGAAGGGCGAGCGGATCGTCTACATCCGCACGCTGGTCACCGGCAAGAACGCCAGCGCCAGCCGCGCCATCGATACCGAGTCGAATACGGGTCAGTACCTGTAGCGGAGGGCGAGCGGATCGTCTACATCCGGCTGCGTCTGATTCACCGGCAAGAACGCCAGCGCCAGCCGCGCCATCGATACCGAGTTGAACACCGGTCAGTACCTGTCAGGTTGCGTCGACCCGAAGGGCCGTGTCTCCACTGGAGACACGGCCCTTCGGCATTTGGGGGACCGTGCGGGTTGCTTCCGCGCGGCTCGGGCAGAGAGCAGCGGTCGAGGCCGGGTAGATGGGCTGCGGAGGCAACTGTTGTTGCACTTTCTCGATGTCGGCCGCACTGCTTGTACTCGCTGCCATGCGCGGAGACCGATATCGAGCCGGTCGACACCCAGGCCGAGGCGGGGGTTGGAGATCGCGGTCTACGGACGTTTCGGTTGGTCAGCTCGCGGCACAGACGGCGGCCGCCTACCAGGCGCTGCTGGAGACGGAAGGGACGTCGGCCGTAAGATCGCCCATTCCTATTGGCAGGCAGCCGCTCTGGATGTTGTACCGCGCTGAATACGGGCTGCCCGCTGAATACAGCCCAAACCGTGGCTTCGGCTACGGGGGTGTGGGCTAGTGCGCCGCCCTTCCGGGCGGCCCACGCGGGAGGCCCGTCAGGGGTCGACGTGCCCTGACCGGGCGGCCTGTACCAAATGCGCGTGCAGCATGAAACGCAGTTTCTGCCGGTGTGAACAGTGCCATATTCGCTCCTGAACCGACGGTAGGATCGGAGTGCGCAGCTTCGGTACAACTTCCGTCTGTATCCCACTGTGGGACAACAACAGTCGTTGGCGAAGGCATTCGGATGCGCGAGGGTGGTGTACAACGATGCACTGCGGGCGCGGCAGGAAGCGTTCGAGACCGGGCAGCGGATCAGCGACGGAGAACTGTCCAAGCGTCTCACCGAATCGAAACACACTCCGGAGCGGGAATGGCTCCGGGAAGTGTCGTCGGTGGTTCTTCAGCAGGCACTCGCCGACCTCAACGTTGCCTACCGAAACTTTTTCTCGTCGGTGACCGGCAAGCGGAAGGGTGCGCGGGTCGCGCCGCCGAAGTATCGGTCCCGCAAGGACAATCGGCAGTCGATCCGGTTCACGAAGAACTCCCGGTTCGCGGTGACGCCCGGGCGGAGGCTTCGGCTGCCGAAGATCGGGGATATATCGGTTCGCTGGTCGCGGGAGTTGCCGTCGGAGCCGTCGAGCGTGACGATCGTGAAGGATGCGGCGGCCCGGTATTTCGCTTCGTTCGTGGTCGAAGTGGAGTCCGTGCCGCTGCCGCGGTCGGATTCCGAGGTCGGTATCGACTTGGGGCTGAGTTCGTTCGCGGTGTTGTCGAACGGCACGGTGATCGAGAACCCGAGGTTCCTTCGCCGCGTCGAACGTAAACTCCGCAAGGCGCAACAGTCGCTGTGCCGTAAGGCGAAGGGCAGCAAGAACCGTGCCAAGGCGCAGGTTCGGGTGGCCCGTGCTCACGCCAGGGTGGCCGACGCGCGACGGGATCACGCGCACAAGCAGTCCACGGCGATCATCCGCGACAACCAAGCGGTGTTCGTCGAGGACCTGTGCGTCAAAGGTTTGGCGCGCACCAGGTTGGCGAAGTCGGTTCACGATGTGGGCTGGGCGATGTTCACCCGCATGTTGGAGGAGAAGTCCGCGCGGTACGGCCGACACTTCGGCAAGGTGGGTCGCTGGTTCCCGTCTACGCAGCTGTGCTCGGTGTGCGGAGCGCTGGGCGGAAAGAAGCCGTTGTATGTCCGGGCGTGGACGTGCATGTGTGGTGTGACCCACGATCGCGATGTGAACGCCGCGAAGAATATTCTGGCCGCAGGCCATGCGGACAGTCCAACGCTTGTGGAGCTGGTGTCAGCCTCGGCCTCGGTCGAGCAGTCGGCGTTGAAGCAGGAACCCACCGGAAGCGCGGCACAGCCCGCACAGGCCGGAATCTTTCGCCATCAGCATCAGGCGGAAGAGGATGTCAATTCGGTCTCCGCCGGACACGGCGAGCACGGTCCTGTGGGTCGGTGGCGCCGAGCCGGACGTGCGCGAGTTCTGCGCCGAGGTGACGCCGGTCGGGCGCGTTGACGCCCGGCTCGGGTTTCCCGGCGTCACCCGCCACGTCACCCTCTGGCGCTGTGCCCAACCGCGCGCGCCCGTGGTCTCGCGTGTGGCCGGACATGCTGCGCCTGAACTGACCGGGCGCCGCCTCACCACCAGCCGAGGATCGGTGACAGCTGCCTGCCCAGTTCCGGTGCCAGCGACCGCGAATAGCTGGCGGTGAGGTGGTGCTCGTCGTGGTAGATCAGGATGTTGCCCTCGGTGACTGCGCACACGTCCCGCTCGCACACCGCGTCGCTCAGGTCCACAGGGAACACGTTGGCGAACGAGGCGGCGAACTCCAGCGCCGGATTGACCTCGTCCAGCGCGGCAGTGCGCGGCATGCCGCAGCTGATCCGGTCGCCGTTCTGGGCGAGACAGTCGATCGCCCGATAGCGGACGCCGTCGCGGCGCAGCCACGGGGTGTCGCGGATGGCCAACACATTGAGCCCCCGCTCGGCCAGGTGCGACCACACGTCCAGATAGTCGGCGGGTGTCTCGTCGCCGAGCTTGTCGCGGGGGCGGGTCGCGGTGGTGAACACCCACTCCGGGCGGTCGTGGCCGAGGCGGTCGATCACCTCGGTGGACCAGTCTCGGCAATCCGGAATGGCCTCGCCCTTGTACTTCGGCTCCGCTGCCACAGTCAGTGGGCAGCCCATCTTCAGATAGACGTCGACGCGGAAGTTGTGCTCGCGCGCCAGCATGTCGAGGGCGGGAACCCAGTGTTCGGCATGCGAGCTGCCGACCACCGCCACGGTGCGCTGCGCGTCGGCGTTCCCGTAGGCGCAGGTGATGACGTCGCGCGTGTCCCAGTCCGCGATACAGCCGTCCTGTGACGGATACGCGTGATCGGCGGGCGCCTCGTACACGGTCGGACGCAGCCGCGCCCGGGGCGTGCTTGCGTCGCCGACCAGCGCCTCCGCGCCCGGATAGTGCACAGGGTCGAGGAAGGCCACCGGCTGCGGCGGGTTCGCCCGCGTCACCACCTGCTCGCCCACCGATACCGCGAGCACGGCGATCCCGAGCACCGCGACCACCTGGCCGGTGCGGCGGCGGGCGGGGGTCTGCTGGGCGGACCACGTGGACCGCCGGATCCGCAGCGGCTCCTCGATGAACCTGTTGGTCGAGTAGGCCAGCACCAGGGACCCCGCGAGCACGCCCAACCCGCGGACGAATCCGGCCGTGGCGGACCTGGTCTCCGCGAGGACGAAGATGAGGATCGGCCAGTGCCATAGGTACAGCGCGTAGGCCAATTCTCCCAGGCGCACCGCGGCGGATGTGCCGAGCAGCCGGTTGGGCAGCGGGTGCGCGGCGGTGGGAAGATTGATCCCCGCCACGATCAGCGCAAGGGCAGCGCCCACCGGCACCAGTGCCGCGGGCCCGGGGAACTCCTCCGCGCCATCGATCAGCCAGCCGCACGTCACCACGGCGGTGGCGCCCAGCACGGCCAGCGTCACCCGCAGGAGACGAGGCGCGGCCAGCCACGGCACCACGACCGCGAGCAGTGCACCGGCCAGCAGCTCCCAGGCGCGCGCGAAGCTGTCGTAGTAGTTCCAGCCCTGATGCACGGAGGTGCCGTGTGCGGCGTAGCGGAACGAGGCCGTCGCGCTCGCCGCGAGGAGGATCGCGAGGCCCGGCCGCAGCGCGGCTGGGCCCGCGAGGCTCCTGCACAGTCGCACCGCGAGCGCCACGCCGAGCAGGATCACCAGGTAGAACTGCCCCTGCACCGCCATCGACCAGAGATGTTGCAGCGGGCTTACCGAAGGGGCGGCGGCCAAGTAGTCCGACCAGGACAGCGCCAGATACCAGTTCTGGTAGTACAACAGTGACGCCAGCGTCTGCGCTGCGATCTCGTGCCACTGCGTGAAGGGACGCAGCAGTATCGTCGCCGCGAACACCGCGGTCAGCACCGTAACCAGTGCGGGAAGCAGCCTGCGGGCGAGCCTGCGCGCGATGTGACCGATGCGAATCGTGCCGCTGGACTCCGCGCCGCGCAGCAGCGAGCCGGTGAAGAAGAAGCCGGAGAGGACCAGGAAGACCTCCACCCCGCCCGAGACGCGGCCGAACCAGATGTGGAACGCCACGACCAGTGCGATCGCCACACCGCGCAGCCCATCCAGATCGTGCCGGTAACTGTCCGCCGCGCCGCGCCGCGGCGTCGCGGCAGCATCCGTGCCGGACCGTCGCAACCGGCTCACCACTCGGGCGACCGTCACCGGACTCGCATGGCGTCGCCGAATCGACAATCGAAGGTGACGGCGTAGCGACGGGCTGAGGTACGGGACACGTCATTCTCTTACCACGGGCGACTAACGACGGTCCAAACCCGCGCAGCCGGAGTGTCGTGCGGAATTACCGAAGTGATACGGACAATTCGGGCACCCTTCTGTGGGGGTGCGTCGCTGGGTGGCTAGGCTGAAGTCGTGAACGTTGAGGTGACACCCCTGCCCGGTATCGGTGTACGCAAGGACTTTCGGCCGACCAACAGCCGGCGCCGGATCGGGGTGATCGATCATCGCGACGGCACCATGGATCTGATCGTCAGCAAGGCCGACCACCCCGACGAGACCGAACAGATACCGCTGTCGGGCAAGGAGGCGGCACTGCTGGCCAACCTGCTCGGCGCGCCGCAGCTGGTGGAGCAGCTGCGCGAAGAACACCGCCAGTTCGCCGGGCTGACCACCCGCCAGCTCTCCGTACCCGACCGGTCCCGCTACGACGGGCGGATGCTGGGGGAGACCCAGATACGAACGCGCACAAAGTCGTCTATCGTCGCGGTGGTGCGCGGCGGGCAGCCGATCCCTTCACCCGGCCCGGATTTCACGTTCACCGCCGGTGACGTGCTCGTTATTGTCGGCACCGCGGAGGGCCTGGAGGCCGCCGCCAAGATTTTGCTGGACGGCTGAGCGGGGATGGTTGCTCAGGAGACCGCGCTCGCGCTGATCCAGTTGGGCGCGGTATTTTTCGGCCTCGGTCTGCTCGGCCGGATCGCCGCGCGTATCGGCATGTCGCCGATCCCGCTGTACCTGGTCGGCGGGCTGGTGTTCGGTACGGGCGGTCTGGTCGAGCTGCGGCAGGTGGACGACTTCATTCACCTTGCCAGCGAAATCGGCGTCGTCCTTCTGCTGTTGCTGCTCGGCCTCGAATACAGCGCGCCTGAACTGGTCACCGGGCTGCGCCGATCATGGGCCGCGGGCGTCGTCGACATCGTGCTCAACGCCACCCCCGGCGTGCTCGTCGCTTTCGCGCTCGGCTGGGGCCTTACCGGTGCCATCGCCATGGCGGGAGTTACCTATATCTCGTCCTCGGGCATCGTCGCGAAAGTGCTCAACGACCTGGGGAGGCTCGGCAACCGCGAAACACCGGTTGTCCTGTCCATCCTGGTGTTCGAAGACCTGGTGATGGCCGGTTATCTGCCGGTGCTCACGGCCGTGCTGGCCGGCGTCGGCTTCCTCGCGGGACTGAAGACGCTGACCATCGCGCTGGTCGCGGTCACGGTCGTGCTCATCGTCGCCCTGCGCTACGGGCGCTACGTCTCCGCGATCGTCGACAGCGAGGACCGGGAGATCTTTCTGCTGAAGTTGCTCGGCTCCGCACTGCTGGTCGCGGGGGTCGCCTCCGCGGTGCAGGTGTCCGCGGCGGTGGGCGCCTTCCTGCTCGGCATCGCCATCTCGGACTCGACCGCGCACAACGCCACCAAGATCCTGGAGCCGCTGCGCGACCTGTTCGCCGCGCTGTTCTTCGTCCTGTTCGGTCTGAGCACCGATCCGGCAAGCATCCCTCCGGTGCTCGGCTGGGCCTGCCTACTCGCGGTCGTCACGACGGCGAGCAAGGTAGCGACCGGATGGTGGGCGGCCAAGCGGGCCGGTGCGGGCCGCTACGGCCGGGCGCGAGCAGGTACCGCATTGGTCGCCCACGGCGAGTTCTCGATCGTCATCGCGGGACTGGCGGTCTCCGCGGGCGCGGTCCCTGCCGAGTTCGCCGCGCTGGCCACCACCTACGTGCTGCTGATGGCGATTCTCGGCCCGGTCGCCAGCCGCGTCGTCGAGCCGGTCCTCGCGCTGGTGCCGCGGCGCATGGTCGGGGGTGTCCTGACTCGCACCGAGCTGTCGACAACTAGCGGTGGCGGCGCCGAATCGGCGCCGCCACCTGATGCGATGTGACTCAATTGCGTACGGCGGCAACTGAATCGAGCACGACGTCCACGGCTGGCGCGCCGTCGGCCGAGCCGTCTTTGACGCCTGCGGCGGCGATGGACGCGAGCACGTCCAAGCCCGCGGTGACCCGACCGAACGGGGTGTAGTTCGGCGGGAGCTGGGTGTCCTGGTAAACGAGGAAGAACTGGCTGCCGTTGGTGTCCGGTCCCGAGTTCGCCATCGCGATCGTGCCGGCCGGGTAGGTCGCGTCCGCCAGGTTCTCGTCGTGGAAGCGATAGCCGGGGCCGCCGGTGCCGGTCGCGGTCGGGTCACCGCACTGCAGGACGTAGATGCCCTCGGTGGTGATCCGGTGGCACTTCGTGTGGTCGTAGTACTGCTCATTGGCCAGGAACACGAACGAGTTGACCGTATGCGGCGCGCGGGCGGCGTCCAGCGCGATCGTCACCGCACCGCAGGTGGTCGCCAGTGTCGCCGTGTATCCGGCGTTGGCATCGATCGTCAGAGCCGGCTCGACGGTCCACTGCTTGTTGTTCGGCTGACCGGCGGCCGGCGCATTACAGGTGGCCGGCGCCTTCTCCCGTACGGTGCCCGGATTCGCGGAGGCACCGCCCGCAGCGGACACCGCCAGCGTCGCGCCGACGGCAAGGACACCGAGAACGCGCAGTGTCCGCCACGGCACGCCGAGGCGTCGCCGACCGCTGCCGAGTTGCCGCGCCTGCACTTCGCTCACGCTGGAAATCTCCTTCATTCGAGTTGCGCACCGGACGATGCGACGCGAATCATTCCATCTCGCTCCGCCGGGCGTGGCCGTACGGCCTGATTTCCCTACCGCGCGTTACGGTACGGTCCCGCTCATACCCGTCGCATGCGGCGGTAGGTCGGGGCGGCCGTGGCGGCGGCCGCGAGTTCGGCCGCGAGCCAGTCGACATCGGCGTCGCTGACGGCGGCGATGGTGAGGCGCAGGTGATCGGCGCTCGGATGATGGCCGACCGCGAAGGGGCCACCGGGGGCCGCTTTGATGCCCGCGGCGGCGAGGGAGATCATGGCCGCGTTCTCGTCGGCGACGGGAAGCCAGAGGTTGATGCCATCGCCGCGGCCAACGATGACGCCGCGGCGGGCCAAGGCGCGCCGGAGCGCGCCCGAGCGCTTGCGGTATTCGGCGCGCGCGGTGGCGACAGCTTGGCCGGCGGAGTCGTCGTCGAGCATGTTCACCAGCAGGCGTTGCAGCAGCAGGCTGGTCCAGCCTGGGCCGAGCATGCGGCGCGCGACGACCGGGTCGAGCAATTCGGCCGGCCCGCCCGCCACGGCCAGACGCAGGTCCGCCCCGTGGGATTGGGAGTATGAGCGGATGTGTACGGTGCGGTCCGGTAGCCGGGTGCCGAGCGAACGCAATGCGGTGGAGGCAATTCCGGCGGAATGATCATCCTCGATGACCACCGTTCGGTAGCCGTCCAGGACATCGGAGAGTTCGCGGACCCGGTGTGCGGTGAGCGAGACGCCGGTTGGATTCTGTGCGCGCGGTTGCAGAATCACCGCGACGGCAGCATATTGCGTGACCGCACGCGCGAGATCAGCTGGAAGCGGACCCGATTCGTCCAGGCGTAGCGGGACCGGGCGAGCGCCCATCACCGCGAGTAGGTCGAGAAACGGCGGAAAACACGGATCCTCGACGGCGACGGCATCGCCGAGACGGATGTGCGCGGCGAGCAGGCGGTCGACCGCGTCGAGCGCTCCGTCGAGCACGGCGAGGCGCTCGGCGCGAAACGGCCAGTCCGCGCGAACCTTCGCGGCGAGGTCGGGGAGCACCGCCTCGCCGAGGTAGTCGGCGGTAAGGTTGCCCGCCTGGTCTCTGCTCAGCGCGCGCAGCGCTGCTCCGAGGTCGGGCAACAGCTCGGGGTCGGGGGCGCCGCGGGCGAGGTCGACACGAAAAGCGTTGTCGGATGGGGGATGCAGTCGTTGATACCTGCCGACCGGAGTGGCGCTCACCTGTTCGCCGACGAACGTACCCGCGCGTCCACGCGCGACGATCGCCCCGGTGGCGGCGAGCGCCCGCCAGGCCTGGTTGACCGTGGTCGGCGAGACCCGCAACTCCCGCGCGACCTCCCGGACGGTGGGTAGTCGCGAGCCGGGTGCGAGCGTGCCCGAACGAATCAGTCGGCCGACCGCGGCGGCGATCCCCACCGGGGTGCGATCATCGAGATCCGCGATGAACCGCCCTGTCGACTCGTCGGAAGGTGCGCCGGCGGCGGTCGCGGGCTCGATACTCACAGCGCCATTCTGCGTCGGGCGCCGGGTGGGAACTACAATCGACTCCAAGGTTTACGGCTACGAAACTGTTTCCGCAATGTTGTAACACAACCGAATTAGTTCCCGGTGAAGTATAACAAAGCATGGGAATCGTTCGAGCGGCGCTTGTCCAGACGAACTGGACCGGCGACAAAGAGTCCATGATCGAAGCGCACGAGGACTACGCACGTCAGGCCGCCGCGCAGGGCGCGCAGGTGGTCTGCTTCCAGGAGCTGTTCTACGGCCCGTACTTCTGCCAGCTGCAGGACGCGAAGTTCTACGACTACGCCGAATCCGTGCCAGGGCCGACGACGGAGCGATTCGCCGCGCTGGCACGGGAATTGGGCCTTGTGATGGTTTTACCGGTGTACGAGCAGGAGCAGCCCGGTCTGCTGTACAACACGGCGGCGGTGATCGACGCCGACGGCAGCTACCTCGGGAAGTACCGCAAGCATCACCTCCCGCACGTCAACGGATTCTGGGAGAAGTTCTACTTCCGGCCGGGCAACCTGGGCTGGCCGGTATTCGACACGGCGGTCGGCAAGGTCGGCGTCTACATCTGCTACGACCGGCACTTCCCGGAGGGGTGGCGCGCGCTGGGCTTGGCGGGCGCCGAGATCGTATTCAACCCCTCCGCCACCTCGCGAGGCCTGTCCGGCTACCTGTGGAAGCTGGAACAGCCCGCGTCCGCGGTCGCCAACGAGTACTTCATCGGCGCCATCAACCGCGTCGGTGTCGAGGAGTACGGTGACGACGACTTCTACGGCACCAGCTACTTCGTCGACCCGGAGGGCAAGTTCGTCGGCGACGTCGCCTCCGACACCGACCCCGAACTGGTGATCCGAGACCTGAACATGGACCTGATCAAGGTGGTGCGCGATCGCTGGGCCTTCTACCGCGACCGCCGCCCCGACGCCTATGGGCCGCTGGTGGCCCCCTGAGACAGGTGAGACCGACATGACGCGCACCTTCATCCACGGCGGCACGGTGGTCTCGGCCACCGGATCGCAACCGCTGGACGTACTGGTCGACGGTGAGATCATCGTCGCCGTCCTGCAACCCGGCGCCACCGCGCTCGGCGCCGACCTCACCGAATCGGCCGAGGTCGCGATCGACGCTACCGGCAAGTACGTCATCCCCGGTGGCGTGGACGGCCACACCCACATGCAGATGCCCTTCGGCGGCACCGAGGCATCCGACACCTTCGAAACCGGTACCCGCGCCGCCGCCTGGGGCGGCACCACCACGATCGTCGATTTCGTCGTCCAGAAACCGGGGGAGCGGCTGCAGGACACGCTCGGCGCCTGGCACCAGAAGGCGGCGGGACAGTGCGCGGTCGACTACGGCTTCCATCAGATCATCGGTGAGGTCAACGACGAATCCTTGAAGGGGATGAGCGAATTGGTGGCCGAAGGCGTCACCAGCTTCAAACTCTTCATGGCCTACCCCGGTGTCTTCTATTCGACCGACGGCCAGATCCTGCGGGCCATGCAGTCCGCCGGTGACCTCGGGGCGCTGCTCATGATGCACGCCGAGAACGGTATCGCTATCGACGTACTGGTCGAACAGGCGATCGCGCGCGGGGACACCGCCCCGTACTTTCACGGCACGACCAGGCCGTGGCAGATGGAGGAGGAGGCAACCCATCGCGCGATCATGCTGGCCCACCTGACCGGTGCGCCACTGTACGTTGTGCATGTCTCGGCCAAGCAGGCGCTCGCGCAGATCGCCGCCGCGCGCGGCGACGGCCAGAACGTGTTCGGCGAGACCTGCCCGCAGTATCTGTATCTCTCGCTCGAAGAGCAATTGGGTGCAGCGGGTTTCGAGGGCGCCAAGTGGGTGTGCTCGACGCCGCTGCGGTCCAGGGCCGAAGGACATCAGGACGAGCTGTGGCGCTACCTGCGCACCGGCGACGTCACCACGGTCAGCACCGACCACTGCCCGTTCTGCATGAAAGACCAGAAGGAGATGGGCGTCGGTGATTTCAGCAAGATCCCCAACGGCATCGGCGGTGTCGAGCACCGGATGGACCTGATGTTCCAAGGCGTCAAGTCCGGACGGATCTCGCTGGAACGCTGGGTCGAGGTCTGCTGCACGACGCCGGCTCGGATGTTCGGCATGTACCCCCGCAAGGGTGTGATCAGCCCGGGCGCGGAGGCCGACATCGTGCTCTACGACCCCAACGGTCGCACCAGCATCGGGCTGGGCAAGACCCATCACATGAACATGGACTACTCGGCCTACGAGGGCTTCGAGATCGACGGTCATGTCGACACGGTGCTGTCCCGCGGCCGGGTGATCGTCGACGACGGCACGTACCTCGGCAGCGCGGGGCACGGCCGGTTCGTCAAACGTGAACTGTCGCAGAATCTGGTCTGATCCTCGAAACGGAGAGTGTCGCATGGACATCGGCGTGGTGCTGCAGTGCACACCCCCTGCCTGGCGAGTGGTCGAACTGGCCAGACTGGCCGAGACGCACGGATTCTCGCACGTCTGGACCTTCGACTCGCATCTGCTCTGGCAAGAGCCCTATGTCATCCACAGCCAGATCCTGGCCGCCACCCGCAAGGTCGTCGTCGGTCCGATGGTGACCAACCCGGCCACCCGGGACTGGACGGTGACCGCGTCGACCTTCGCCACGCTGAACGACATGTTCGGCAACCGCACCGTGTGCGGTATCGGCCGCGGTGATTCGGCCGTACGGACCCTGGGCGGCACCCCGACCACCCTGGCGACGCTGCGGGAATCGGTGGAGGTGATCCGGGAACTCGGCAACGGCCGCAGCGCGCGGGTGGGCGACACCGTCGTCCGGTTCCCCTGGGCGACCGCCTCGCGGCTGGAGGTATGGGTGGCCGGGTACGGTCCCCGCGCCCTCGATCTGACCGGCGAGGTGGCCGACGGGTTCATCCTCCAACTGGCCGACCCGGACATCACGGCGTGGACCATCGCCCGGGTGCGGACGGCGGCCGAAGGGGTGGGCCGCGACCCGGCGTCGATCCGGATCTGCGTCGCCGCGCCCGCGTACATCACCGACGGATCGGATTCGGCGCTGGCGCACGCACGGGAGCAGTGCCGATGGTTCGGCGGAATGGTCGGCAACCACGTCGCCGACCTCGTCGCGAAGTACGGGTCGGGTAGCGAGATCCCGGCTGCCCTCACCGAATACATCGTGGGCAGGCAAGGATACGACTACAACCAGCACGGGCGCGCGGGCAATACGCACGCGGAGTTCGTGCCCGACGCCATTGTGGACCGCTTCTGCCTGCTGGGCACGCCCGACGACCAGCTGGCCCGGCTGCGCGAGCTGGAGAAACTCGGCGTCGACCAGTTCGCGGTCTACCTCCAGCACGACGCCAAGACGGCGACGCTGGAGGCGTACGGCGAATCGGTGCTGCCGCGCCTGGCCCATCCCGCGAACGCTATCGAGGGGGTCGGATGAGCAGGTGGTCAGCCGTGGCGTCGGTCGGCCAGTCTTCGATCGAGGCTGTCGCGTATCGAAACGATCGAGTCGGTCTCTGGCGCTGCTAGGCATGGCGGCTACGCGGTGAAAACGATGTTCACTAACATCGGCCGCATGACCACCATCCACCATCGGGCGGGTAAGCCAGGCACCGGAACGTCGACACAGGATCCGGCCGCGGCAGAAGCAGTCTTTCTCGACGCCAGCTTGCGCTTGCTCGAGCCGTTGGACGTCGCGCAGGGCGACGTTGTCGTTGATGTGGGACCGGGAGCGGGGTCTGCCACGGTGGCGCTGGCCCAGGCGGTTGGCGACCAAGGGCGTGTGTATGCAGTCGATCTCGACCCGGCGATGCTCGACGCCACCCTTGACGCCGCGCAGGCAGCCGGGGTAGCTGACCGGATTCGCCCGGTGCTGCACGACCTGGAGGACGGCACACCATCGCTGCCCGAAGCCGCCGATGCTGTCTGGTCGTCGTGGTGTGTGCATCACGCACGCGACTGGGATGCCGCGGTTCGCGCGCTGAGCGGCATGCTTCGACCGGGTGGTGTGCTTTGCCTGGCAGAAGGGGGGCTACCTACTCGGTGCCTGCCTTGGGATGTGGGGACAGGACGGCCTGGGCTGGAGGTACGTCTGGACGAAGCCCATGGCCGGTACTTCACCCAGTGGTTTTTCGGCCGAGCAGCCGTGGTGCGGCCGACTAGGGGGTGGACCGAGATCCTCGCGGCCGCGGGACTGGTCGATGTCACGGCCTCCACTGCGCTGGTCGATTTCCCCGCTCCGTTGTCCGAGCAGGTTCGCACGGTCGTCCTGGCCGAACTGGCGGCGCGCGTCCGCCGAGCCGGACCATTTCTGGCCGAGGACGACACGGCGGCGTGGAAACGTCTGCTCGATCCGGACGACGACGCCTGGCTAGGGCGTCGCACGGACCTCGCTCTGCTCAGTGCCCGCACCGCGTTCAGGGGCCGCTCTCCTCGAGCTGGCCGAGGGTAGGACCTGCGACCACCGCGTGAACCCGGCTTGCGTTGCCGCGACGAGGAAGCCGAACTCAGGCACCTACATCCCCGTGCGCAGCCCGAGCCGGCCACCGATGACGCCGCCCCTGAGCGCCCCGTGGTTCCGGTTCGCACACATCAGCGTGCGCATCCCGCCGTCATGCGGCCCATCGACTCGCGCGGCGAGTTGGAAGGCACTCACCTGCGTCGCTGACCGCTTATTGAGTACTATTTTCATTTGCGTTACGGTGCCGAGGATTCGATGGGTACTCGGCCACGGTGACGAGGCGGATGTGAGGACGTACATGCGGTTCAGGGGTAAGGCATCGACGGGTGGGCTGGTGCTGGCCGTCGCGCTCGGCGTGACCGGATGTGCGGCGCCAACGCTTGATCGCGGAGCCGGGGAACGCGGCGCCACCCATGGGCCCGACATCAACCAGCAGGGCCCAGATGCTCTGCGCGAGGGCGGCGACCTTCGGGTGCCTATCGACTCCCTGCCACCGAACTTCAACCCCAAACATGTCAACGGCGCCCGGGTAGTGACCTACCAGCTCGCCGACGCGATCCTGCCGAGCGCGTTCCTCGATTCCGCTGACGGCCTGCCTGCGGTGAACGAAAGTTACTTCGCCTCCATCGAAGTGGAGTCCACCGCGCCGCAGGTGGTGCGCTACGTCATCGCCGAGGACGCGGTCTGGAGCAATGGCAGGCCCCTGACCTGGCAGGACCTGCGCGGGCACTGGGCGGCGTTGAATGGTGCCGACACCCGTTTCGAGGTCAATAACCACGTCGGATACCAGGACGTGGCGAGTGTGGAGCGCGGAGCCTCGGACAAGGAGGCGGTACTCACTTTCGCCAAGCCGTTCGCCGAGTGGCAGGGACTGTTCCGGCCGCTGGTACCGGTGGAGGTCACCGAGACGCCCGAGGCGTTCAACAAGTCCTGGATCAACGGGCCCACGGTGACCTCGGGCGCTTTCGAGGTCGCCGAGATCGACACCACAGCCAAGGTGGTGACGCTGCGCCGCAACGAATCGTGGTGGGGCGCCCGCCCGAGACTGGACCGCGTCATCTTCCGCGTGCTCGCGCCCGCGGCCAGGGCCGACGAGCTCGCCAACGGCGGCATCGACCTGTACCCCATCGGCGGTGATATCGACCTGTTCACCCGCGCGCGGACGATCCCGGGTGTGGAGATCCGGCAAGCGACCGAACGCCGTGCCGGGCAACTCACTTTCAACGGCGGCGAGGGTGCGCTGCTGTCCGACGAGCGGCTACGTATTGCGATCGCGCAGGCAATCGACGCGCAGGCGGTGACCGATGTGGTGGTCGGCCCGATCGTGCCTGGCGCGAAGGCGGTGGGCAACCACATCTTGCCTCCCGGGTACGCCGGATACGAGGACAATTCCGGTGCCCTTCGGCACCATCCGGATGCCGCGCGCGCGGCGCTGGAAGCCCAGGGCTGGGTGCTCGACGGTAATGTGCGGGTCAAGGACGGGCGCCCATTGAAGCTGCGGTTCGTGGTGCAGGCCACGCCGACCGGGCGCACCGTCGCCGGCGTGGTGACCGAGCAACTGGCCGCGGTCGGGGTGCGGGCCCAGGTCGAGGCCGTGCCGGTGGAGCGCTTCCAGGACACTTACCTGCAGCCGGGCAACTTCGACATCATTGCCTTCGAGTGGACCAAGTCGCCCTACCCGATCTCGCACGACCGGCCGGTGTTCCAGATTCCGGACGGCGCCAAGGCGGGCAACAACTTCGGTCGCGTGGTCGTCCCCGGGATCCAGGAGCTCTACGACCGCGCCATCGCCGAGTTCGACCCGGAGAAACGCGACGCGCTGGCCAACGAGATCGACGTGCTGGCATGGCAGCGCGCCCATCACGTGCCGCTTTATCCGGAGTCCGGCGCGTACGCCGTGCGCGCCGAATTGGCCAACTACGGCGCCCGCGGTTTAGGCGCCTACGGATTTGCCTCAGCAGGATTCATGAAGTGAGGCCGCTACGTGCGCGGCGTCCTCCTACGCCCTCAGCACTCATGCCGCGCATGCTGATCCGGCTGGTCACCCGGCTGGCGGGCTGGACCGTGGTGTGTCTGGGATCTGTGCTGCTGACCTACACCCTGTCGGCGCTGAGCTTCGACCCGCTGGCCGAATTGCGCACCACGCAGCCGCCCACGCCGCAGGCGGTTATCGACGCGCGCGCCGCCGAGCTCGGCCTCGATCAACCGTTGCTGCCGCGCTTCTGGGGCTGGCTGTCCGGAATTCCCTCGGGTGAGTTCGGGGTCACCGTCGACGGCCGCGACATCGCGAGCGAACTGGGGGAGCGGGCAGGCACCAGCTTGCATTTGTTCCTGCCGGGCAGCCTGCTTGCGGTGCTGCTCGGCATCGCGTTCGGCCTGTGGGGTGCGATGCGGGCGGGCCGGACCGGTGACCGGTTGTCGATGGCTGCGTCCCTGCTGTTGCTGGCCGTGCCCGTCTTCGTGCTCGGGACCGTGCTGAAGATCCTCTGCCTCCCGATCAACGAGGCCGCGGGCACCGACGTGCTCCCGTTCAGTGGGGAGAAGACCCCGGGCTCGGATCTGACCGGTTGGGCCGCGGTGGGCGATCGGTTCCGGCATCTGGTCTTGCCGACGATCGCGATCGCGCTTC
The DNA here is from genome assembly GCF_045207455.1 of Nocardia sp. NBC_00881. Classification (NCBI taxonomy): domain Bacteria; kingdom Bacillati; phylum Actinomycetota; class Actinomycetes; order Mycobacteriales; family Nocardiaceae; genus Nocardia; species Nocardia sp. NBC_00881. The sequence continues at coordinate 2,534,014 of NZ_CP108798.1, read as the reverse complement.
CGCAGATCGCGTTCTACAGCCGCTTCCAGCGCGCTGCGATGCTGGAAGTGCTGAACAGCGAGTACCTGCGCGGCGCGCGGGCGCGCGGGCTCACCCACATTCGAGCGGTGCGTGGTCACGGGCTGCGCATGGCGCTGATACCGGTGACGGCGCTGGTGGCGTTCAGCTTTGGCCTGCATCTGGCAGGTGGGGTGTTCACCGAGCGGATCTTCGGCTGGCACGGGCTCGGCGACTGGCTCATGTCGGCCATCGAGAACCAGGACACCATGGTCGTGGCGACGGTGACCCTGCTGATGGCCGGTCTCGTGCTCATGGTCGGCTGGCTGGCGGATCTGGCACTGGTGCTACTCGATCCGAGGACGAGATCATGACCGGCACGCTCGTTGCGGCTCGCCGGGTCGTGCGCCGCCCCGGCGTCGTCGTGGGCGCCGGAGGGCTGGTGCTGCTCGCCGTCGCGGCGTTCGCCGGACCGCTGGTGTTGTCGTATTCCCACGACCAGCAGAACCTCGGCGCCATTCTGGCCTCGCCCTCGCCCGCGCACCCTCTGGGCACCGCGCGGCTCGGTGAGGACATGCTCGCACTCTGCCTGCGGGGGCTGCAGAAATCGCTGCTCATAGGGCTGCTCGCGGCCGGCCTCACCACCGTCGTGTCCGCCGTGGTCGGCACCCTCGCCGGTTACCTGGGCGGGCTCACCGACCGGGTGCTCATGATCGTGGTCGACATCCTGCTCGTCCTGCCGCCGATTCTGGTCGTCGCGGTGCTCTCCCCTACCCTGCGCGAGCAGTCCTGGCTCGTGTTGGTGCTGCTGATCGCCGGATTCCAGTGGATGGTGACCGCCCGCGTTGTGCGCGCACGAGCGCGCAGCCTGCGCAGCGCCGGCTATGTGGTCGCGGCCGAGGACATGGGCGCATCCACCGCCCGGATCGTGACGCGGCACCTACTGCCGCAGATGGTGCCGCTGCTGGTCATCGACTGCACCCTCAACGTCGCCTCCGCCGTGCTGGCCGAGGCCGGGCTCAGTTATTTCGGCTTCGGAGTGCAGCCCCCGGACGTGTCGCTTGGCACCCTCGTGGCCACGGGCACCGGCTCGGCACTGACCTTTCCCTGGGTTTTCCTCGCACCCGTCGGCTTTCTCGCGGCGACCGTGCTCGCCTCGGCCACCCTGGGCGAGGGACTGCGCGACGACGAGGTTCACCGATGACACCACTGCTCGACATATCCGAGCTCACAATCACTTTCGGCCCTCGCACCGGTCGGGTGACCGCAGTCGATGACCTGTCGCTGACCGTCGCCCCGGGCGAGGCGCTGGCGCTGGTCGGTGAATCCGGTTCGGGCAAGTCGGCCACCGCGTTCGCAATCATGGGTCTGCTGCCGAGCACGGCCGACGCGCGCGGTTCGATACGCCTCGACGGCGACGAACTGCTCGGCCGCACCGACCGCGAGATGTCGCGCATCCGAGGCCGACGGATGGCGCTGGTCCATCAGGATCCGCTCGCCGCGCTCACCCCGGTCCTCTCGGTGGGCGCGCAGCTCGCCGAGGCCGTGGCTGTACACACACCCGGAATCGGCCGCCGGGCCGCGGCCGACCGGGTCGTCGAGCTGCTCGACAGCGTCGGAATCGCCTCCGCCCGCACCCGAGCCGCCGCGCTGCCGCACGAGTTCTCGGGTGGGATGCGCCAGCGCGTGGGCATCGCGATGGCGATAGCCCACGATCCGGAGCTGATCATCGCCGACGAGCCCACCAGCGCGCTCGACGTCACCGTGCAGGCACAGATTCTCGACCTGCTCGATGATGTGCGGGCGCGCACCGGGGCCGCGTTGCTTCTGATCACGCACGATCTGGGCGTGGTGGCCCGATGCTGCGACCGGGTCGCGGTGCTGCACCGAGGCGTCCTGGCCGAGCAGGGCGAGGTCCGGCAGCTCTTCACGCAGCCGGCCGACGGCCCGCTGCGCACCTTGCTGTCCGCGGAGGCCGCGCCGGCCGGCCGGCCCGGGTCAGGCGGCGAGACGGTGCTGCGGGTCACTGGCCTGAGCAAGCACTACCGGCTGCGACGCGGCGCGGTCGTGCAGGCCGTCGACGAGGTGGACCTGCACCTGGCCCAGGGGCAAGCCCTCGCGCTGATCGGCGAGTCCGGGTGCGGTAAGAGCACAGTGTTGCGGGAGATCATCGGGCTGCGTACCCCAGAGTCGGGCAGCATCGAACTGTTCGGCCGCGACCTGGCCGACCTGCGCCGCCGAGACCGCACCGTTGCGCGGCAGCAGGTCCAGATGGTCGTGCAGGACCCCTCGGCGGCGCTGAACCCGACGATGACGGTCGCCGACCTGATTGCCGAACCGCTGCGCGTGCACGGCGCCCAGCGCCGGGAAAGCCGCGCTCGCGCCCGTGAACTCTTGCCGCTGGTGGGCTTGGACCCCGACCACGCCGATCGCCGTCCCGGCCAGCTCTCCGGGGGTCAGCGCCAGCGCGTGGCCATCGCCCGGGCGCTGGCGCCCGAACCGCGGATGTTACTGCTGGATGAGCCGGTGTCGGCGCTGGACGCCTCGCTGCGGGCCGGAATCATGGACCTGCTCACCGGGCTGCGCAGGCAGTTCGACCTGGCGTTCCTGGTGGTGTCGCACGATATCGCGCTCACCCGGCGTGTCGTGGAGCACGTCGCGGTGATGTACCTGGGACGCGTGGTGGAGACGGGCCCGGCCGGCGATATCCTCGACCGGCCGCTGCACCCCTATACTCGGGCCCTCGTCGCCGCGACATCCGTGCTCGACGTGCAGGCCGCGCGGGCAGGCGAGGCTCTGCTCACCGGCGAGCTGCCCGATCCGCTCGATCGGCCCACCGGATGCGTGTTCCTCGGTCGATGCCCGCTGGCCGCTGAAATGTCCCCAGCCGGGCGTAGTGTCTGCGCCCACCTCCGGCCACAACTCCGGCGCACCGGGACACGCGGCGTCGCCTGCCACCACGTGGACCCGATGTGAGACGGGCCGATTCGGTGGCTTTTGCTGACAGGATGGGACCGTGCTCGCACAGAACACTCTGAACTCCGCACGCAGGCGGGTGTCCTCGACGTATGTGCTCGTCGCGCTGATCGTCCTCGGCTTGGTGGTGCAGGCGCCGGTTGCGCGGGTGGTAGGGGCGTCTGCGCGACTGCAGACCGGTGTGACGATTTTCGCGGGTGTCTTCGTCCAGGCGGTGCCGTTTCTCGCGCTCGGGGTAGTGGTCAGCGGCGCCATTGCGGCCTTCGTCTCGCCGGCTGTGCTGCAGAAGGTCTTGCCGCGCAATGAATCCGCCGCGATCGGTGTGGCTGGGTTGGCCGGTATGGCGTTGCCGGGGTGTGAGTGTGGTGTTGTGCCGGTGGCGCGTCGGCTGGCCGATCAGGGTGCGCCGGGCTCGGTCGCGTTGGCCTTCATGCTGTCGGCGCCCGCGATCAACCCTGTGGTGCTGATCGCGACGGCGGTGGCATTCCCGGGCGAGCCGGCGATGGTGGCGGCGCGGTTCAGCGGTGGGCTGGCTACCGCGGTGGTGATGGGCTTGCTCTGGTCGCGTATCGGGCGCCCGACGTGGATGCTGCCGCGCGGCGGTGGACACGGTCACTGCGTGTCCGGCCGGACTCGATGGGAGGTCTTCACCGAGGCGGCGCGGCACGATCTGTTGCAGGCGAGCGCGTTTCTCGTGCTCGGTGCGGCGGCCGCGGCGGCGCTGCATGTGCTGGTTCCGTCGTCCTGGTTCGAACAGTTGGCCGGGCAAATGGTTATCGCGATCCTTGTCATGGCGGTACTGGCCATCGTGCTCGCGCTGTGCTCCGAGGCCGATGCTTTCGTCGCGGCGAGCATGTCGACGCTGCCTTTGCTGCCTCGACTGGTTTTCCTGGTGGTCGGCCCTGCGGTCGACGTGAAGCTTTTCGCCATGCAGGCGGGCAGTTTCGGGCGCCGGTTCGCCATGCGGTTCGCGCCGTCGACCTTTGCGGTTGCCGTGGTGTGTGGGACGGTCGCCGGGTACATCTTCCTGGGAGGGGCCCGATGAAACGGGAGACGCAGAATCTGCTGCTGTTGCTCATCGGCGGCGCGGTGTTGTGGATCGCGCTCGATGGCCGGTACCTGAACTATGTGAAACCGAGCCTGTATCCGTTCCTGGTGATCAGTGGTATCGGGTTCGTCGTGCTCGCTCTGGTGGCGATCGTGCGTGATATCCGGCGCGGCGCGGCGCCTGCCAACCATGAGCACGGCACCGGCCGGGCCCAATGGCTGCTGCTGGGCCCGGTTGCCGCGCTGCTGCTCATCGCCCCGCCCGCGCTGGGCGCCGGCGCCGCTGTGACCAGTTCCCCTGTGCAGGTGGTGCCACGGGATTCGGCCGCAGACGAGCCGAAGCAGTGGCCGTTTCCGCCGTTGCCGCCCGGGGCCGCGCCGAACCTGCCGATCTTGGACCTGGTGAACCGGGCACTCCAGGATTCCAACCATTCCCTGGACAGCCGGGAGGTGACCATCAGCGGCTTCGTCCTGCGACCCAAGGCCCTCGAGCAACAGCGCACGGATACACCTGATGTCGATCTCGCGCGTGTGGTCATCACCTGCTGTGTCGCCGACGCCCGGTACGTGCTCGTCCACCTTGCGGGGATGCCGGAGCTGATCGAGGACGACGCCTGGCTCGAGGTTCGTGGTGTCGTGGACCCGGATAGTGCCCGCCGCGACCCTGATCTCACCCCGACGATCGTCGTTACCAGCTATCAGCGCATTCCGGCCCCGGACCGGCGGTACGAGCACGGTCGCTAGATGTGAGCGCCGGGTTCGGTGTGGGAACGACGGACCGGGCGGCGGCGGATCCACACTGCCCTGGCCGGACAGAGCCAACAGGCAACACAGCCGACTGGATATTCGGCGGCAACCGAAGATCGCGCTGCCACGCACGAAAGCGCTGGCTGGTCGAATCCGCAAGGGCTAGAGAATCGGTGGGGCATCGGCTGCCGTTTCAGACCTCAGCGATTCATCAGCGCCCATCCCTTACATGCGGACATGATGATGTGACAATATGCATGCTGAAGAGTGGGGAAAGGATGAGGAAGTAGATGACTGCAGTGATTCATACCCAGCACGAAAGCCACAACCACGCCCATGGCGCCGGTTGCGGCCACGTCGCCGTCCCTCACGACGATCACGTCGACTACGTGCACGACGGTCACCTGCACCGCGCCCACGGTGATCACTACGATGAGTGCGAGCCAACCGGACACGCCACCCACGACATTCACGACCACGTCCACGGCGAAGGATGTGGGCATGTCGCAATTCCACACGGCGACCACGTCGACTATGTCCATGACGGCCACCGCCATGTCGCCCACGCCGGCCACTACGACGAACACTGAATTCGCCGTCGCCGATCAATCCGTTGGTGGGCTGACTATTCGGCGTCATTCGTTGGGGCGCTCAGCATCCGCCGACCATTGCCATACCACCGTGTGTAGTCTCAGAGTCTGAGACTACGGTGTGTTTCGGCAGTGGGTCACCGCGACCAATAGTTGATGGCGGCGATGAGGATGGTGGCAGACCAGGGCTATTGCGCGGAGGTTGGTCGCGCCAGTCGTACGGTGGCCGTGGCGCGGCCGAAGACGGTCTCGCCGTTCGAGTGCGCAGTGAGGGCGACCACCGCTGTGCCGTTGCGGTGGTCGACTCTCTGGATTGCGCCAGTGAAATGCACGGCGGTTCGTCCGGTGGCGGGGACGAAGACCGGTCTGGAGAACTGTACGGTGTATTCACCGATGCACGCCGGATCATCGAGGTAGGCGGTGAGGTAATCGGCGCCGAGCCCCATTGTCAGCATGCCGTGCGCCACCACGTCGTTCAGCCCCGCCGCGTGGGCCACCTCGTCGTTCCAGTGAATCGGGTTGTGGTCACCGGAAACTCGGGCGTAGTCGATCAACTCCGTACGGGAGAGCCGATACACCCGCGGTGGGATCTCGGTGCCGATGTCGAGCGTACGTGGTGATGCAGGTCGGTTGCCGGAGAGCGCTCGTCCAGGCACGGCTGCTGACCAGACGCCGGCCGCATCGTGCGGTGCAAAACTTTGGAGAGCCTGGGCGGCAATGTTTCGGGTGGCTTCGAGCACGCGGTCGGCGATCATTCCGCAGCGGCCGAAGAGGGTGGTGTGTACGGTCTGCACCGGTGTCGCGTCGCCGTCGGCGATGACGGTGGTGAGGACGACGAGGTCGCCGTTCTCCGTTCTGCGGTGGGAGTCGACAGCGACTCGGCAGGTGAGCTGGTCGCCCGCGATCACGGGGCGGTGGATGCGGATTTCCTGTTCGAGGTGCAGGAGTTGGCTGGGCGCGTGGTTCGTCGTCGCCGTTCGGAACAGCAGTCCTTGCGAGATGGCGCCTATCGATGACGCGAAGGTCGCCGATGCGATCAGCCCGGGATATCCGAGAGAATGCGCCGCGGCGTCGTCCCAGTGCGCCGGGTGGCCATTCTGTACAGCGCGGGCGAATTCGCGGATCGTCTCCGGCTCGACCTGGTAGAAATCGGCGCTGTGCTGGTTGTCATCCATGATTTTCGGCGGCTTCACGGTTCGGTTGCGGGTCTGCGGGCGGCGAATACTCGCTGGCCGTGCACGGCCAGTGGGTGGTGCGGATCCGGCAGCACGAGCAACGGCGGTAGATCGGCGGTGGTGAGCTGGTCGACCCATTCGTGTTCGCGTAGGAAGATGCGGTCGGTTTCGGCGCGGACGTCAGTTCGGCCGGGCAGGTTCGCGCCGGGCCGCGCGGACATCAGGAAGTGCATGGAGGTGAGTAGCTGGCAGTGTTCGCGGCAGGATTCGATGAAGATCAGGAATCCGCCCGGGTTCAGCAGGTCGCGCAGCTGGCGCAGCGTTCGGGCACTGTGGTGGGCATTGTGCAGGACATTCGCGGCGAGGACGATGTCGTAGCGCGGTTGCTGCGGCAGGTCGGTGTTGAGATCGACGATGCTGTAGCGCATCCATGGATAGGCGGCGAACCGGTCGCGGGCGGCGGTGAGGAAGAAGTTCGACAGGTCGGTGAAGTGGTAGTCGACGGGCGAATCCTCCAGCGCGGCCACGACATCCGCCGTGGTGCCGCCGACTCCCGCCCCGAGCTCCAAGATCGCGACGGTGTTTCGCTCGCCGGCCAGCTGCCGCACCGCCCACGCGGTGATCTCGCGGGCGGCGGCATTGAGGTAGCGGTTGACCGGGTTGTCGCGGTAGGCGGCCTCGGCGGTGAGGAAGTCGCCATTCGGGAATAGCAGCTCCTGCGCGAGTGTCCGGTCGGCCAGCAGCTGCGGTAGTTGCCGGTTGGCGCGCTCGAAGAAGCGGGCGAGTTCGGGGGAGAACCCCAGATCCGCGCACACCTGTGCGAGATCGCCGCGGATCGGTGTGGAGCGCTCGCGCAGCGACCGGTAGCCATCCGCTGCGTGATCGAGCCACCCATGCTCGGTCAGTTCGGTGAGCCAGCGGCGCAGCAGCCATCGATGCCTGGGTGCGGCGCAGAGCCGGTCGGCGATCTGATCCGCATCGAGCATCGCGCCCTCGGGTAAGGCGTCGCGCAGCACTCGTGCCATGGCTCGTAGTCCGAACAGGTCCATGTCATCGCGAGCCGAAAGGCACTGCTGCGCGTCGAATTCGGACGCCATTGCGGCGTCGGCCGCCTGGCGGGCAGTGGTGATGAGTTCAGCGATCATCGCGGCCCCCGGCGAGGGATACCGGAGGGATATTGTGGTTGCAGCGGAAGACGTTGTCCGGATCGTAGGCGGCCTTGATCGCCGCCAGTCGCCGGTAGTCGTCGGGGTGGTAGGCACTGCGCACCCGCTGCGGCGAACAGCTCCCGTCGAGGATGCCGATGTAGGGGCCGCCGGCCGAGCACTCCTGGACCGTGTCGACGATCTCGGCGATCCAGCGCCGCGAGGGACCGAGGTCTTGTCCCGCGGGGCCGCCGGAGAACAGGACCATGTGGTAAGCGGCGTGGTGGTAGGCGAATGCCGTCGTGTCGGCGGGTGTGCGCCGCAGTGCGCCGCCGAGTTGGTGCACCGAGACCAGGGAATGCTGGGTCGGCATGCGCCGTCCCAGGGCGATCAGCGCGTCGACGGTGTGGTCGTCCAGCGTGCGCAGCCACTCCGTTCCGGTCGCGGTGCTGTGGCCGGTATTGAATGCCTGCTCCGTATTGTGTTGCAGCTCCGGATAATTCAGTGGACGCATGAGGTCGAGTTCGGGTTCGCCGATCCGGCGGAGCTGCCTCGAGATGGCGCGGGCGTCGGCGGCAGGACCGAGATAGGCCGCGGTGATCGCCACCATGGGCGGTCCGTGCGGGGCGTTGGGCGGCCAATTCAGCAGGGTTGTGCGCAGAGCGACTTCATCTGGGACGGTGGCGCTGAACTCCCGGAATCCGTCGAACACCCGGCGGGCCGCGTCGTAGCGGTAGAGCAGTGTGCCGGCGAAGACCGTCGTTACCGGATGCAGCTCGAGTTCCAGCGAGACCACGACGCCGAAATTGCCTCCGCCGCCGCGCAACGCCCACAGTAGATCCGGATGGTTGTCGTCATCGACGCGCACCAGGCTGCCGTCGGCGAGCACGATCTCGGCTGAGCGGATGTTGTCGCAGGTGAAACCGCATGCCCGCTGGAGCCAGCCGCTGCCGCCGACGAGTGCCGTGCCGATGACGCCCACGGTCGACACGTCGGCTCCGGTGACCGCGAGCCCGTGCGCCTGGCAGACGTGATCGAATTCGGCCCAGGTCACGCCCGGCGCGACCACGGCACGGCGGGTCGCGGCGTCAACGGTGATATTCGCCAGCGGCGACAGGTCAAGCAGTATCGACCCGTCGGCCGCTGGATGTCGCGCGACATCGTGCCCACCGCCGCGTAGGGAAACGGCCAGTCCGCGACGCCGCGAGAACTCGACCGCGGCGCGCACATCCGCGATATCGGCGCAGCGGACCCCGGCTGCGGGGCGGGGATCCACGGCGGCGTTCCACATGTGGCGGGCGGTGTCGTAGCCGATGTCGCCCGGAATCAGGACCGGACCGCGGCAGGCTGCGCGCAGCTCGTCCAGATGTTGGAGCGGAAGTGTTGTCGTCATGGGGCGGTGAGCTCCTCGGATACCGCGATGCGGGGTGCGGGCGTGGCGGGTAGGTGCTGCTCCAGGTGGTCGGTGAGGACTTCGGGCAGCCTGCGGCGCAGGAAGCGGGTGAAGGGGTCGTTGCAGCGGTCGGGTAAGCCGGTGTCGGAAACGGCTTCCAGGCCGGTGTGGTGCTCCGGGGGCCCGACGGCGAGGCGGTGGGCGTCGGCAGAGTCGAGCAGGATGGCCCAGCCTGCGGGTGCGGCGCCGGCGAGTTGCGCGGGCGTGACCGCGTCGGGGGCCTCGCCGTCGAGCAGCGCGTTCGGGATACCGGTGATCAGCGTGGGGCCCTGCGCCGTTTCGGTGGCGAGAGTCCGCAGCCGCTCGACACTCGTTCCGGGCAGATCGGCCCATGCGCGGATGCGACATGGTCCCGGCGGGGGCGAGTCGACGGTGAAGACCACGTCGTAGCGGTACCGGGTCAGTTCGGTGTCGGCTCCCAGTGGTTTGGCATAGCACGCGACACGAACATCTCGCCGATGACGACGCGCGATGCGGGCGAAAACCCGTGGATCACAGAGCAGCTCCTCATCGGCCGCGAGCCGGTTGGCCGCCTGTGTGGTGAGCTCTTCCGCAGGAATCCCGGGGTGGCGCGCGGATTCGAGCCAGCGCGCATAGTCCGGCGCGTTGGCGAGATTGCGGTTGTCGCCGACGACCACGGTGCCGCCCGGAGACACCAGATCCAGCGCGTCATCGAGAACAGCGGTGAGGTACCGCTCGTTGGGAAAGCACTGCGTGACGCTGTTCAGCACAATGCAATCGGGGGCGACACGGTGTGGGGAAGCCGTGGCGTCGGCCATGGTGCGCAGCGAATCCGTTACCGGGGCGGAGGCGAGTTCGTGCGCGGACGCCCGCAACACCCGAACACCCGGCAGCCGCTGTGCGCGGAGTCGGTCTACGGCGGGCTCGGCCACGTCGAGACCCAGGTAGCTTCGCACCTGGTGGCGGATGCGGTGGACGAGTAGACCGCTGCCACACCCCACTTCGAGCACCACCCCGGGTTTGTCACGCAGCACGAGATCGACCGCATGATCGATCCACTCGATCATGTGCTCCCGGGGGAACGGCGCTCCGGTGTCGGACGCCCGCCAGCCGGACAGGTCGAGGTCGTCACCGTGGCGAAGTTCGCCCGCCGTATAGACGAATTCATACACATGCTGCCAATGCGCAAGGTGCTCGGCGAGTAGCGGCCCGGGCCCTGGCCGTACGGCGATCGCGGCGGCATTCGGCCGCACTACGATCGTCTTCCGCGTCGCATCCCACCGGGCGTCCGCGATCCACGGGTGGCGTTTCAGGTCTGCCAGCATGTCGTCGATCACGAGTTCTGCCCCTGTGCGGCGACGGGCCGCTGTGGCGCGGACAGTTCGGCCGCGCCGAACATCCGGTACATCCGCTCCGGATCGTTGGCGGCATGCGCTCGTCCAGCGTGCGCGTCACGCCAGAACCGCTGAATGGTGGAGTCGGGTGCGAGCGCCCGCCCACCGGAATTCTCGAACATCCGATCCACCGCGGTGATTGCCCGCTCGGTGCCGCGGACCTGGTCGCGGCGGACCCGCAACCGATCGATGGGCGCAATAGGCAAACCCGCCTCGGCCATGGCGTAGACCTCGCCGATGTTGTGGGTGAGTTGCAGCCAGGCGGCGTCGATGTCGCTGGCGGCCTCGGCGATGCGCACCAGGGCGAACGGGTCGTTCTGGAACGGGTCGCCGGTGAATCCGCTGTCTTTGGTGGCCTCACCGGGCAGGGCGGCACGCACCCGGTGGCGCTGGTGGTCGAGATGTGCTTGATACGCACCGCGGGCCATGCCGATAATCGGTGCGGTGATGGCGCTGGTGTGAATCGAACCGAACGGAATGCGGTACAGCGGACTGTCGTTGACTGCGTGCCCAGGCGTCTGGCACTTGTTCACCGCCACCGAACTCAGCGCCCGGTGCGCAGGCACGAACACGTTCTCGACAATCAGGTCGTTGCTGCCGCTGCCGCACAGACCGACGGCATCCCACACATCCTTGACCGTGTAGTCGGCGAGCGGCACCAGGAAGGTGCACGAGTCCACGACTTCGCCGTTGTCCACCACCCGACCGCCCAGCAGCGCCCACGTGGCGTGGTCGCATCCGGAGGCGAATCCCCAACGGCCGCTGAGTCGATAGCCGCCGTCGACCGGTGTGGCGGTGCCATTGAGAGCATACGAGGAGCAGATGCGGGTGTCGGCGTCGGTTCCCCACACCTCGTCCTGGACGGCCACGTCGAACAGCGCCACATTCCAGGGCGGCACGCCGAGCACCGACGCCACCCAACCGGTGGAGCCGCATGCGCTCGCAAGCTGCTGGACCGCGGTGTAGAAGGTGACGGGATGGGCCTCGTAGCCGCCATAGCGGTGTGGCTGCAGCAGTTTGAAGAAGCCGATCTGCTGTAGCGCCGTCATGGATTCCGCGGGAATCCGGCGGGCCTGTTCGGCGTCACGGACTCTATCGCGCAGAACAGGTAGCAGTTCCGCTATGGCGGCGAGCACTGCTTGGCCCGCAATGTTGTTGTCGCTCAAGGCGTCTCCATTCATCAAGGTCGTTTGGTGAACCGCAGCAGCCCGGTGTCGGCGTCGGCGGACGCGGGCAGCAGACCCGCGGCCTCGGCTTCGCGGGTGAGCCGCTCGGAGGCGGCGGGCCACACTCGGTGCGCGGCGACGGTCTCCTGCAGCAGCCGATCGCCGTCATAGGTGCGATAGGTCATCCGCCACACCAAGGACTCCGCGTCCACTGGCTGTGCCCGGCTCCAGCCCTCGTAGCGCAGAGCTCCCGCGCGCGCCCGGGTGTAGCGGCGTTCGGACACCGCCGCCACCCGTCCGGGTCGCTGCACTTCGATGACGGCGGTCGCCCCGGGTGCGAGCGCGTTGGCGATGGTCGCCCACACTTTTCTCCGAGCGGGGGCGTCGAAGTGCCCGATCACCCCCAGGGCCGCTACGGCGGCGCATCGTTCGGGCAGGTTGGTGTCGAGGAACCCGTGCGGTACCACCGTGATCCGCTCACGCAGATCGCGGCGGGCCGCCAGCCGTGACATCAGGACCGCGCGCATGGCCGGGGAAGGCTCCACCGCCACTATCTCGGCGTCGGGCAGCGCGTCGGCGATCGCGACGGTCGACAGTCCGGTGCCCGCGCCGATGTCGATGACCGGTCCGGCGATCGTGTCGACATCGGCCAGCAGAGTCGCCAGCACCGGCTCGACCTGGGCGATATAGGGGGTCGCCATGAGGTCGTAGAACTCCGCGGCGTCGGCTGTATAGGTATCGGTTCCGGCGCCATCCGGGTGCGGGTCGTGCGAGTATCCCGCGGTCACCGACGATTTCCGTTCGCCAGGTCGGTACGGCGCACTGCCTGCGACAGCACCGCCGCCACGACGTCGACGGCGGGCTCCCGCAGCAGCGCGTAGTGGTGCGCCTCGACCTGGTGTGTGGTGATGAGCCCGGGGGTGTGCTCGCCCCATCCCAGATCCGGCAGATCCGCGCAGTCGTCCACGCCCATCCCGACTCCGGAGTTGCGGGGCGAGAGCAGATTCGCCCGGACAAGCAGCGTTTCCGGAACGTCGTCCAGCAGACCGGTGCGGTGGTCGCCGAGGGCGCGCAGGTGCCGCCGGAAGACGTCCGCCCGGTGCCGCAGCGTTTCCGGATCGCCGCCCACCGCCAACCCCGCGGCGGTCAACCGGCGTGCCACCTCATCATGCTGTTGTGACTCGGACAATCGATCGAATGCCGCGTCGAACGAATTGGATTCGAGGTCGATCTCCAGGAATGCCTCCAGTGAGCCGAGATAGCGCGACCAGAATTCGCGACCGTCGGCGGTGTGGCGAATGCGATCGGCGATATTGGCGTCGATCAGCGCCAGCACCGCCACCTCCTCGCCCGCGGCGCGCAGCCGCCGGGCCATCTCATGGGCGACGATGCCGCCCATCGACCAGCCGCCGAGGTAATAGGGGCCGCGCGGCTGCTGGGCGCGCAGTACCCGTTCGTAGCGGCGGGCGAGGTCGGCGATGCTTTCCGGGCGTTCGGCCGTGCTACCCGAACCGCCGTCACGGCCCAGGGCGGGGTCCTGGATGCCGATCACGGGTCGTCGAGTGTCCAGCTTGCGCGCCAGCTCGACATAGCAGAGCACGTCACCGCCGGTGGGATGCAGCATGAACAGCGGGTCCCCGGTGCCGTCGCGGAGGGTGACGGCGCAGTCGGCGTCCCCGTCTCCGGCCGCCGTGTCCGCTGTTGCGGCGATGGCGGCCAGGCTGGGGTCGGCGAGGAAGTCTCGCGGTGTGACGATCAGCCCGAGTTCGGTGCGCAATCGTCGTAGCATCCGGATCGCTATCACCGAATCACCGCCGCCGGCGAAGAAATCCGCCGCCCGATCGAAGTCGTTCGGGTCTGTTTCCAGCATGTCCGCCCACAAATCGGCGATCGCCCGCTCGGTCGCGGTGGTGGGCGGTCCGGACACGGCTGCGGGCGCACGTCCGGATCCGTGTTGGTCGGGCAGCTCCGGCGCGGGCAGCGTCACGAGCTCCGACCACGCCTCGGGCCGCTCTACAAGCGCGTCGATTCCGGCGCTGATATCGGCGAACAGGTCATCGAGCACGCCGGAGGAAAACAGTTCGGCCACGGCGTCCAGGTTGACCACCACCGAGTCATCCCAATCCCATTGGAAGACCTGCATATCCAACGCGACCTGCGGGGTGCGCAGCCGCTGATAGAAATCGCTCACCCGCACCGACGCCGGGGTGCCGCCCGGTGGATGCAGACCGAGGGTGCTGTGGAAGACCACCGGTGCTTGCGGAGAGATGTCTCGGCGTCGGCGGCCGAGTTCGCGCACGACCTCCACACCGGTGACCTGCCCGTGGTCGAGCATGCGGCCGGTCGCCTCCTGCACATGCCGGGCCGCCGCGACGAAGGTGGGCGCGGCGGGGAGGGCGACATCCATCAGGACGGTGCCCGCGTATGGGCCGATGGCGTGATCCAGGTCCGCGGGCAGGTGCAGGCGGTTGAGGTAGAGCACGTTCAGCAGGAACCGGCGGTGCCCGGCCATCCGCGCCAGCGCGGCCGAATAACAGGTGGCGAACATAGTGGTCGGTGTGATGCCGTATTCGGCGCAGCGCTCCCGCAGCACTGTCATACGCTCACCGGACACTCGCAGCTCTCGGCGCTCCATGGCATCGGGGCGGGCCTGCTCGAACGGGATGGCCAGCGGCAGTGCGGGTGCGGTGGGCAACTCGTCGAGACGCTCCCACCACCAGTCGCGCTGTGCCAGCCATTCGGGTTCGTGGCGCTGTCGATTGATGGTTTCGACGTAGTCGCCGAAGTGGGCGGTCAGCGGCGGCAGCACCGTATTCGGCTCATCGAGGTAGGTGAACAGCTCGGTGAACATCAGCTGCACCGACCAGCCGTCGGCGACCAGCAGACTGCACACGATGTGCAGGCTCAGTTCGTCACCGGGGAGACGAATGGCGGTGATGCGGAACGGCCACGGGTCCATTCCGGGACCGGTGCGTCGCATCTCGGCGCGAGTGTCGGCGAGGGTTCGGTCGATATCGCCGACGCTCGCCGCGCGCAGGTCGAGTTCGGTGATCGGCAGCACCGCCAGCCGCGGATCGTCTTCGGCCAGCACCTGCTGTACCCCGTCGGCCAGGAATACCGCGCGAAGCATGGGTTGGCGCTGCACCTGCCGGCGTACGGCGGCCTGCACGGCCGTCGGGTCGATGCCGGCCAGCCGGAAGTCGACGTAGTTGTGCGCGGAGCTGTAGCTGAGCGCCCAACCATCCTGCTGGCCAACCCAATAGGCCTGCTGCAACGGAGTGAGCGGGAAGGGCGCGGTGGGGTCTTCCTGCCGTACCAGCTCCGAACCGCGAACCGCCGTCGATTCGCCGCGCCGGTCGGCGATGGTGTCCGCCAGTTGCGCCAGCGTCAGGTCGCCGACCAGATCGACCACCGGAACCGCGACGCCGAGGCGCCCGCGGACCATGGTGGCCATGCGCACGGCCAGCACCGAGTCGCCGCCCAGGCCGACGAATGTCGAATCCGGTTGGACAGTTGCCGTGTCCACGCCGAGGACCTGGGTCCAGATCGCGGCGACGGCGGCCGTCACGTCTTCGCCCGGGGCGGTCAGCCGTGGGCCGGTGTTGGCGGCGCGCCAGGCGTCCGGATCGTGCACGAGCTGCCGTAACCAGGCCACGTAGGCGGCGAATGCGGTGTCGGCGCCGTCCGGATCGAGCACGGTTTCGAGAACGTCCCATTGCAATTGGAGTGCCCCCGCCTGCATGAACGCCTGATGATCGAGCCACAGCTGTGGGGTTTGGCTGACGCCGTGCACGATTCGCCCCGCCCACTCCAGATCCGGTTCCGCGCCGGTCAATTCCGCCGCGTCCAGGGCGCTGGTGAACACGACTGGTAGCAACTGTCGTTGCCCGGTGCTGCTGGACATCTCGGAGAGCAGTTCGAGCGCCGAGTAGTCGCGATGATCGATGTCGTCGAACAGCTGCCGCTGCGTCCGCCCGACCCGTTCGGCGAACGAATCACTGTCGGTTCGATCCACCTCGTGCGCCAGTAGTGTGGTGAAATCCCCGACCACGTCGTCGATTCCGGGTAGCGCCACCGGGCGGTCGATCAGGGTCAGCATGATCGAGAACCGGTCGTCGCCCGACCACGCCGCCAGCACATCGGCGTATGCGGTGAGCAATACGGCTGACGGGGTTACGCCGTGGTCGGCTGCCAGTCGGCGCAGCGCCGCCCATTCCGGGGCGGAGAGCTCTCCGCTGCGCCGGGCGAACCACGGCCGTGTCTGGGTCCGGGTGCGGGTCGGCAGTGTCGGCGGGCCGGGAATCCGCTGCATCCGCTGCTGCCAGTAGTCGACGCTCCGACGTCGGTCCAGGGAGTCGGCGCGGGTCGAGAGGTGCGCCACATAGTCGGCGAATCCGGTACGCACCGGTGGCAACGGAGCCGCTGGATCGTGGTAGCTGCGCCGTAGGTCCCGGTCGAGCACGAGGAAGCTGCCCGCATCGCAGATCAGCGCGTCGATCCCGAAGAACAGGCGCACGGTGGAGTCGTCGAGCACGGCGGCCCGGACGTCGAACAGCGGCCAGCGGTCGGGCCGGTGTACCCGGTGGGAGAGCTGGCGTCGCAGCTCGGCGAGCTTCTCCTCGCGCTGCTCGGCCGCCATATCGGTGAGGTCGTGGCGGCGGATCCGGTACTTGGGCACCGTGTCGAGCACGTGGTTGCGGCCGTCGTCGCCGACGACCGCGCGCAGCATGTCGTGCCGCTGGATTACCCGATTCCACGCCTGCTGGTAGCGGTCGAGATCGATGCTCTCACAGTCATATTCGAGGTAGATGTGGCAGGCGGTATCACTGAGCCCGAATGCGCCCGAGCGTCCCACCCAGTAGGCGTGCTGTACACGGGTGAGCGGAAAGGAGCCGGGAGCGCCCGCGTCGAGAACCTCGAGTTCGGCCCCGGGGGCCGGTGTGTTCGCGGCGTGGTCCTCGGGCGTAACGGCGGTGTCGGCGCCGAGGCCCTCGCGCTCGACATCGGATTGTGCTGAATCGTTCGGGAATTCATTCAGGGGGCCGTACTCGGGTTCGGTCGGCCGCAATGTGGGCTCTGGGTGGTCGGTTGACGTCCGCCGCTGCGACAGCAGCTCGGCGAAGGCGGACAGGGTCGGGCTGGCGAGCAGTTCTCGCAGACGGATATCCGTTCCTTCACGAGCATTGAGGATGTCCAGCATCCGGGTCGCCTGCATGGAGCTGCCGCCGAGGGCGAAGAAGTCGTCTTCCGGATCGTTCACCGGACGTCCGAGAAGCTCACTCCACAGTGCCGCCACGATCTGTTCGTCGCGTGTCGCGGACCCGGTATCCCCAGTCGGTACGGCGGAAGGGACGGGATCCGATAGTGGTGGTTCCATGGTTCGGGACGCGACGGCCCCGTCGGACGATCGAGTCTCGGCAGCGGAGAGTTCCGAATCAGCCGGCGGCTCGATCCAGAACCGGCGGCGCTGGAACGGGTATCCGGGCAGTCGCACGCGCTGCCGTCGGCGGTGCAAGGCATCGGGAGCGAGTTCCGCACCGTCGCACCACAGTTGCCCGATGGCGGCCAGCAGTGCACCACGGTCCGGTGGTGGGGTGTCGACAGGGAGCGCGGCGATTTCGTCGGCGTCCGGTAGCGTGCTCAGCGCTGCCGCAAGGCCGGACGGTGCATTCCGTCGAGCCAGTGATGCCAGCGTGCCACCTGGGCCGACCTGGACGACCGTCGTCGGCCGCGATGTCACGGCGGTGTGCAACGCCGCGGCGAAACGCACCGGCTCGCGCAGATGGCGCGCCCAATGCTCGGCGTCCACAGTATCGACGGCGTGCCCGGTGAGCGTGCTGTACAGGGGCAGCGCGGCCGGTGCCGTCGGCACGCTCGCCGCCACTTCCCGCAGCGCCGCAACAGCATCCTCGACGGCAGGGGAGTGCAGCGCCGCGTCGATCCGCAGCCTGCCGGTCCCAACTTCCGTGTGTGCCAGCGCGGCCGCGAGTTCGTCGATGGCGACAGCGGGGCCGGACACCACGCAGGAGTCGGTGGCGTTGATCGCGGCCAATGCCACCGACGGATGATCGGTGAGCAGGTCTGCCACCTCCGGCTCACTTGACGCGACCGCCAGCATCGCGCCGGGCGCCGCATCGGCCAGCGCCAGCGAGCGGACCGCCACGAGGCGCGCCGCATCGGAGGCGCTCAGCATGCCGGCCACCACCGCCGCCGCGTATTCGCCCAAACTGTGCCCCAGCACCCCATCCGGCTCGATCCCGAAACCGCGCAGGGTCATCGCGGTGGCGAGCGATACCGCGAACAACGCGGGCTGACCGTAGCGCACGTCGTCGGCGTCGCGGTGTGGTGCACTGCCGGTGATGATGTCTCGAATGTCGTAGCCCAGTAGCGGTTGCATCGCTGCGGCGCATTCGTCAACCGCTGCGGCGAACACCGGTTCATCGCGGTAGAGGCCC
Source organism: Nocardia sp. NBC_00881 (assembly GCF_045207455.1). Lineage (NCBI taxonomy): Bacteria > Bacillati > Actinomycetota > Actinomycetes > Mycobacteriales > Nocardiaceae > Nocardia > Nocardia sp. NBC_00881. The sequence continues at coordinate 2,515,908 of NZ_CP108798.1, read as the reverse complement.
GCGCCCATGCCGGGGTACTGCGCACCCGCGCCGGGGAAGGCGAAGACGACGGCCGGCCGGCGCGCAGGCAGCTTCCGGGATGTCACCTGTCGCGGCGCGCCGCCGATTTCCGGCAGGATCGCCGCGGCTCGCCAACCGCTGTCGCGATGCGCTGCCCGCAGCGCGGTGTAGGCGTAGTCGGCGCGGTTGCGCTCGTCCACGGTCGCGGCGGCCAGGTCGAGCTGGGATCGGCAGGCTTGTTCTTCGGCGCCTGACATCACCAGCAGTTGCGCACGGCGATCGGCGGCGGCCGGCGTCGCGGCGGTCGATTGTTCGAGCACGACGTGGCAGTTCGTGCCGCCGATCCCGAACGAGCTGACGCCCGCGATCCTGGTGCCCTGGTGTTCCGGCCAGGCACGGGTCCGGTCGGGGACCTCTAGCAGGCCGCGGTGCTGTGCCAGTTCGGGATGGGCCGGGTCGGCGTGTAATGTCGCCGGGATGCGCTGGTGTCGCAGCGCCAGCGACGTTTTGATCAGCGAGGCGATACCGGCGGCGGTGTTGGTGTGGCCGATATTGCTCTTCACCGAGCCGAGCGCGATCGGCTCCGGTGCCGAGCGTTTACCGAATACTGCGGCGAGCGCGGCCAATTCGATCTGGTCACCGAGCGCTGTCGCGGTGCCGTGCGCTTCGATCAGACCGACCGCGTCGACATCCACATCAGCGACGGCGAGCGCTTCGGCTACCACGCGCGCCTGACCGGTCGCCGATGGCGCGGTGAATCCGGCTTTGCCCGCTCCGTCGTGGTTCACCGCACTGCCGCGCAGCACCGCGTAGATCGGATCCCCGTCGGCGAGGGCCTCGTCCAGCCGCCGCAGCACCACCACGCCGACACCTTGGCTGTGCACCATCCCCGAGCCGTCGGCGCCGAACGCACGGGTATGGCCGTCCGCGGAGAAGATGGAGTCCGGCACATGCAGGTAGCCGCGGCCCTGCGGCACGATCAGCGATACCCCGCCCGCCAGGGTGGAGTCGCATTCGCCGAGCAGCAGCGACTGCGCCGCCATATGCACGGCGACCAGTGAGGTGGCGCAGGTGGCCTGCACCGCCACCGCGGGACCGGTCAGGCCGAGCCGATAGGCGATCTGCTGGGGGAAGTAATCGGTGATCGCGCCCATCGTGGCCTGCAGATGGCCCATCGGGTCGTGGTCCGCCTCCCGTCGATACCGCGCGAGGTTCTTGTCCAGGTAGTCGCTGTGCGATGCGCCGCTGAACACACCCACCGTGCCGAGTCCTGCGCCGCCGCCGTGTCCGGCGTCGCCCAACGCATTCCACGCGCACTCCAACAGCAGCCGCAGCTGCGGGTCGAGCAACGCCGCCTCGGTCGGGGTGAATCCGAAGTGGTCGGGATCGAAGCGGTCTTGCCCGTCGATGATCCCGCCGACCGGCACATAGTTACGGTGCTGGCGCAAGGCAGCGGGCACGCCGCGGTCAGCCAGTTCGGCATCACCGAATCCGCTCATTCCCTCGCGCCCCGCGGCGATCAGATCCCAGAATGCCGCCAGGTCGGGCGCGCCGGGAAACTGGCATGCCATACCGACGATTGCGATGGTATTGGTGTCGCTCACGACGCGATCTCCACTTCCGACTGCACCGGCATCTCGCCGCGCATCATGGCCAGCACTGGGCAGGACTTCTCGACGAGCTGCTGCAATTCCCGGTAGCGGGATGGGTTTTCGGGGCCGCTCACTCGCGCACGCATCCGGATCTCACCCGGTTGGGCGTCGTCGTCGAGGCCGAAGATGGGGCTCATATCCAGCAGGGCGTTGACATCCACGGTGAGTGAGTCGATTTCGACGCCCAGACGCGCCGCGTGGAACTGGTAGGTGATCACCTGGCAGGTGCCCAGCGCCGCGAGGGCGAGTCCGATCGGATCGGGGCCCGTATCGCCGCCGCCCGCCGCTATAGGTTCGTCGACTACGAGGCTGTGGCCGTTGATCCGCACACTCACCTCGGTGGCCGTCCGGTGTTCGGTGCGCGCGGCGAACCGCTGTCGCCGGTCGTCGCGGCCACGCAGGGCCGCTTGGATCCGTTGAACGCTGTCAGTGAGCGACATGCGATGTGTGCCTCGCTTTCGGGTGGGAGTTGCGTCGGCGTCGTCCCCGCGCGGCGGCGTCCGCGATGTCGATGTCGGCATCGGGGGTTTCGGTGCGGGTGTGCGCCGGATCGGAGGCAGCGGACAGCTGTGCGATCCACGCGGCGAGCCGGCGCACCGACCCATGGCGGAAGATGTCGGGCACGGTCAGCGCCGGAGTCAGATGGCGCAATCGACGATGTGCCCGGACCAGAGTCAGGGAGGTCGCACCCAGGTCGTAGAACGGTGCGCTCGGATTGATATCGGATCCGAGGAGTTCGGCGAAGAGCGCGGTGACCGCGCGCTCGACATCCGGATGCGCGCCCTCGGCGAGTGGTGGTGCCGCATCGACGAGCTCGAACGTCACTTCCATGAGCCCTGTTCTGGGACAGATATTCTCGGTCGCTTGTATGCCGTGGGTGGCGGCCGCTGCAAGAAGTAGACGGGACAACGTGTTGGGCGTATCGGAGGTGGCGGCTGCCGCGGGTTCCAGCCGAACGGTCATCGCCAGTCCGTGTTCGTGCGCCATCCTCGCCGCCGGCGCCAACCAGGCCGTGTCCTCCCGGTCGGCGCTCGGCGCACCATTGCCTGCTTCGGGCGCCGCTGTCCCCGGAGCCGGTTGTGCGGGTGTGCCGCGTCGGAACGGATTCGGCAGCCGGGAAACGTCCACCTTGCCGTTGGGTGTGAGCGGGATCGCGTCCAGCGCCACCCAGTGTGACGGCACCATGTACTGCGGCAGGTGCCGCGCTGCGTAGGCGGTGAGTTCCGCGGGCTCCGGGGCGGTCGACCCCGCGACGAGATAAGCCACCAGCCGCGGCCGCTCGTCGGCTCCCGGCACGGCTGCCGCCACACACCGGCGTATGCCGGGCAGCCTGGCGATCACCGCTTCGATCTCGCCGAGTTCGATGCGGTGCCCGCGGATCTTGACCTGGCGGTCGGCGCGGCCGAGGAATTCGATGGTTCCGTCAGGTCGCCACCGGCCCAGATCACCGGTCCGATACAGCCGATGACCCAGATACTCGTGCCGGACGAACCGCCGCGCAGTCTGCTCCTGGTCGCCGACATAGCCACGCGCCAAGCCCGCGCCGCCGATGTGCAGCTCACCGGGCGATCCGATCGGACATGGCCGGCCCTCGTCATCCAGCACCAGGAAGAACTGGTCGCGCAGCGCTCGCCCGTACGGGATGCTTGTCCACTCGGGCGCCACTTCGTGGATCGGATAGCAGATCGACCAGATCGCCGCTTCGGTCGCACCGCCCAGACTGATCACCTGGACATCGCCGATCAGCGCACGCAATCGGTCGGGCAGCGTGAGCGGAATCCAGTCCCCCGATAGCAGCATCACCCGCAGTGACCGCAGCTGAGCCACCGCTGCCGGATCCGCCTCGGCGTATTCCACCAGCATTTCCGCCACGGCCGGAGCGGTATTCCACACCGTCACTCGATGTTCTGCGATGAGATCGCACCAGTGTCCGGGGTCGCGCTGCCGAGCTGCGTCGGGAACCACCACCGCGCCACCCACACCGAGCATCCCGAACATGTCGTAGATCGACAGGTCGAAACTCAACGCGGACAACGCGAGAACCCGATCGTCGGGGCCGATGCCGAATCTGTCGTTGATGTCGTCGATCGTGGTGCGCGCAGCCCGGTGTTCGATGGCAACGCCTTTCGGCTCACCCGTCGAACCGGAGGTGAAGATAATGTAGGCCAGCTCGTCCGCCCCGGCACGGACCACCGGTTCACCGATCGCCGCCTCGTCGATTCCTGCCAGCTGGTGCACCGAGTGCGTGATTACGTGATGTGGCAGACAATCCTTGGCGTCCGCTGTCACCAGAGCGTGGCCGATATCGGCGCGCCGGCACACCGATTCGATACGGGCGGTGGGCCACTCCGGTTCGATGGGAACGAAAGCGGCACCGGCCCAAAGCACCCCGTAGGCCGCGACGATCTGCTCGCTCGACTTCGGCATGGCCACACCGACACGATCGCCGGGCCCGACCCCGGCCGCGGTCAGCTCCGCGGCGATGGAACGCGAGCGCGCCAGCAGTTCGGCGTGGGTGAATGAGCGTTTCGAGTCCACCAGTGCGGGTGCCTGTCCGTGGGTGTCCACAGCAAGCAGCTGCGGATCCGTCAGCCGCGGCCCCGGATCGTTACCCGTCGGCGCCGGTAATTCCGCCACTGACTCGAAGTGGGGATTCCACCCCAGATCCATGGTGCCCCAGGCGGTGTCGTCTGTGGCGAGGCTGTGCAACAGTCGCAGGTAGGCCGCGAGCATGTGCTCGACGAACCCGGGCGAGAAGACTTCCTCCACGGCATCCCAAGCAATGCGCAGCGCACCGGATTCGTCCCACACGATGTGATCGAGCACCACCTGCGGGGTTTGCGACACTCCGAACACCTCGGCCCCCAGCCAGCCCGCGGCCGGACCGCCCGCCTGACCCAACCCGACACCACTGGTGAACACCACCGGATAGCGCGGCGCAAGATCGCCGGCCTGGGACCGCTGCACCTCGACCCCGCTGTACGAACGATGCTCGAGATCGGCCCAGAACTGGCTGTTGACCTGCGTCGCGAAGTCGGCGAACCCGCGCAGTGACCGCAGATCGACGGCGGGCATCTCGACCAGGGCGGTGGTGCTGAAGTCCCCCACCACATCGGGATGGTCCGCTGTCCAGTCCGGCCGGTCGAACAAGGTCGTGTTCAGGCAGAACGGTTCCGTCGCACCCCACCGGGTCAGGGTCAGCCCGAATGCCGCCAGCAGCACCGCGGTGGGGCTCAGGCCGCGAGCCGCCGACCGTGCGGTGAGCGCCGACCACTGCTCGGCATCGAGCCGTTCCTCGTGCCGCCGGAAGCGCGGTGTGCGGACCTGCTCCGGCGCCACCGCATACGGCAGTCCTGGGCCCGGCGGCAGCGCGGCCGCCCGCGCGTCCCAGTATTCGCGGTCGCGCTCCCGCCGCGCCGAATCATCCTGCCGCGCACGGAGAATGCTCAGAAACGACGCGGTCGGTGCCGGCTCGGCGGCCAGATCGGCGACGAGCTCACCCCACTGCCGCATCAACAGGATCCAGCTCGCCATGTCCAGCACGATGATGTCGAAACCCACGAACAGCCGCAGACTCTCATCCGGCAGTACTGCGGCGTGAATGTCGAACAGCGGCCAGAGCGTGGTATCACGCACCTGATGCGACTTCTCCCGGCGCAACTCGGCCAGCGCTCGGTCCACGTTCTCCGGCTGTCGCCGCAAGTCGGTCACGCCGATGGTGTAGCGGACACCCGGCGGTTCCACGCGCTGCATCCCATCGTCGGTGACCGTCGCCCTCAACATGTCGTGGTGGACGACGAGTCTGTTCCACGCCTCCTCTAGAACGGCGATTTCGGCTGTCCCATCCGCTGCAACGAATTCGGTTGTACTGCGGTCGAATTCGAAGTAATAGAACGTGGCCACACCGCCCAGCGGCATGTCCGTTTCCCGGCCGACCCAGTAGGACGCCTGGATCGGAGTCAGCTCCGCTTCCACGGGTGCGTCACCACTCAGTGCGGATGCGTTCACACGGTTTGCCGCCGGTTCACTCGGTGTGCCGGAAAGTGTTGCACCGATGCGCTTCTCGACCTCCACGATCAGCGAGTCGAGGGTGATGCCGACGAACGCCTCCAACGGCACCCGCACCCCCGTTCGCTCCGCCAGGCGCAGGTGCAGCCGGACCGCGAGGAACGAGTCCATCCCCAGCTCCTGCAGCGGCCGATTCGAAACCAGTTCCGGCTCTTGAATTGTGAGCACGGTACAGACGCACCGCCGAACCTCGTCTGCTGTTGTCGCCATCTCCACCCTTGCTCCAGGAACCAAACAAGCCTAGCTTAATGGGAATGACTATCGTTATCAATAAGTTCGCTGACGGTTGGCTGTGACGGCAAACGCACCGGTGCACAACCGGCAGCGAAATGTTCGGAGCCGGAAACTCCGAGGAGGAAAGGGATTTGGTGGAACGAATGACACGGTGCGGGGTGCCCGCCCTGGACTGCTATCGCGTGCTCGGTCGCTCCGGCCTGCGTGTGTCACCGCTCGCACTGGGGACGATGACTTTTGGCACCGAATGGGGCTGGGGGTCGGACAAGCTCGAAGCGCGCCGGATCTTCGACACCTACGTCGGCCGCGGCGGCAACTTCATCGACACCGCGAATCAGTACACCAACGGCACCGCGGAGGAGTGGCTCGGTGAGTTCGCCGCCGCCGACCGCGAAAGCCTGGTACTCGCTACCAAATACAGTGCACTGCGACGACTGACCGATCCGAACTCCGGCGGCAACCATCGAAAGAGCATGATCGCCTCGGTGGAGGCGAGCCTGCGCAGACTGCGCACCGACTACCTCGACCTGCTCTACCTTCATCTGTGGGACGGTCTGACGCCCGTCGAGGAGATCCTGCGAGCGATGGACGACCTGGTGCGGGCGGGCAAGGTGCTCTACCTCGGCATTTCCGACACCCCGGCTTGGCAGGTTTCGCGCATGCAGGCCATTGCCGAACTACGCGGCTGGTCTCCGCTGATCGCACTGCAGATCGAGTACAACCTCATCGAACGGACGGGGGAGCGCGACCTCATCCCGATGGCGCGTCCGATGGGGCTCGGCGTTATTCCGTGGTCCCCGTTGGCCGGTGGCGTGCTGACCAACAAATACCATCGCGCCGACCTGACATGCGATTCGGTAGCCGCCGCGGCTGGGGATTCCCGCAAGCACCTGGTGATCGCCAACGAGTCCCTGACCGAACGCGGTCTGGCCATAGCCACAGTAGTGGCAGAGGTCGCCGAAAAGATGGGGCGCACACCTGCTCAGGTGGCGCTGGCCTGGACTATGCGTGACCCGTCGGTGATCGCGCCGATTGTCGGCGCCCGCACCGCCCGGCAGCTCGCGGACAATCTCGGCGCGCTCGAGGTGGAGTTCGACGAGGAGCACCTACAGCGGCTGGAACGGGTGTCCGCGGTCGAACTCGGCTTTCCGCACGACTTCCTCAGTCGTCCAGCAGCGCACCGAACGGTATTCGGCGACCTGCAGGTCCAGGTGTGAACCACACAGCGACAACAGCTCGCAGCTCCGGCACACGACCGGTGGGCGGAAAGAACAGGTGGTGACGATGACAATCGCCGACATGATGACCGATCGACTGCTCCAGCGACCACGCGGAAGAATTGCCCGGATGTGGTGGCGCGATATGAAGGCCCACCATGGAATCTTTCGCGACACCCTGGAAGCGCTGGACCTGACCCCCGACGACCATCTACTCGAAATTGGCTGCGGTGGCGGCACCTTCGTGAAGTGGGCGCTCGCGACCGGCTGCCGAGCCACCGCGGTGGACCATAGTGTCGACATGGTGGAGCTGGCGAAGTCCAACAACGCCGACGCGGTGCGGGCCGGAGGGCTCGACGTCGTTTGCGCCCCCGCCGAGAACCTGCCATTCCCAGAGGGGCAGTTCACCTGCGCGGCACTGATGAACGTCCTGTTCTTCCTCGACGCTCCCGCCGCGCTCACCGAACTGAAGCGCGTGCTCGCACCAGGAGGTCGGGCGGTCGTCCACACCGTGGCGCCCAACCCACCCGCCAAGGTGGTCCCACCGACGATGGCGAAGCGCATGCGGCTGTACGGCGACGAGGAGCTGCTGGCCTGCTTCACGGCCTCTGGTTTCACCGACGGTCATCTCACCCGGATCGACGGTGCGTATCAACTTGTCACCGCCACGGCGAAGGCCGCAGGAAGGGTCTGAGTGGCGAAGGGAATCGTGTTCGTGGTCGCCGTCGGCCCACACCACGGTATCGCCGTCGATCTGCTGAGACAGCGCCTGGCGCGCCGGACGTCCCTGCCGAACCGCCATGCGGTAGTGGCCTTGATCGAAGACCGCGCTATGCGTGTGGGGGTTCTCCGGTGACGATGTGGTCGGCGTGGTTCATGCCTTCGCGTACCAGGCGGGCGAGGTGGCCGTCGCGGATGCGGTAGATCACTCGCCGTCCTTCCCTGCGGGTGTCGACCAATCCGGTGAATCGGAGTTTGGCCAGGTGCTGGCTGACAGCGGTGCGTGACGCGCCGCAGGAGTCGGTCAACGCGGTGACGTCGGCTTCGTTCTGGGCCAGGATCCACAGAATATGCAGCCGGGTGGGGTCGGCGAGCATGCGGAAGGTGTTTGTGGCGGCGTCCAAGTGCTGTTGATCCGGCGCGACGGGGTGCACCAGACTCGCGGCGGGCAGGGACTGCACAGTCTCGGGCTGCGCTTCGTCGGCCATCGCCGTCACCGCCCTCCGACTGCCACCAATTCCGGAGCTGCCGGGACCGAGGTGGGCCATACCCGTGCAGCTGCTATTGCTGCGAGTGTAGCGACCACGCCCAGTGTGAGTGTCGCGGCGAGCTGGCCGATCGAGGCGCCGACCCATCCGGCGATCGGATAGGTGAGCATGAAACAGGCATGCGACAGCGAGAACTGCGCGGCGAACACCGAGGTCCGGTTGTCGGGCTCGGATTGTGCCCGTAACAGCCGCGCGGACGGCGTGTTGATCATCGAGGTACCCGCGCCGAGCGCGACCCACAGCACCCCGAGCATTACCCAGCCCACCCTCGGGGAGGGGGAAGCCAGTACCACGGTGACCGCGGCCAGTCCGAGCGGGATGACTGTGGCGCCGGTCAGCATCAGGCGACGGTCCGCGACGGTGATGAGTAGGCGCGGCACCAGCAGGGCGACGAGCATAGATCCGGCGCCGTAGCAGCCGAGGGCGATCGCCACATCCGTATTCGATCCACCGAGCATGTCCCGCACGTATACGACGGTGTTGACCAGGACAAGGGCGGTGGCCGCAGCGACCGCGAGGTTCATAGCCAGCAGCCCGCGCAGCACCGGCCGCGACAGCATGGTCCGCGCGCCGCGGGTGATCCTGTCCATGAGCGGATCCGACCGATCCGCGGGAACCAGCCGCGGTAGCGTCGTCGAGATCACCAGCAAGGCCGACGCGACGAACCCCGCCACGGTGCCCAGGAACAGCAGGTTGTAGCTCATCATGGTCAGCAGGGCTGCGGCCAGTACCGGACTGAGCAGCGACTCGAGATCGTAGGCCAGTCGCGACAGCGACAAACCGCGCGTGTAGTCCTCCTCTTCGACCAGCACCGAGGGGATCACCGACTGGAAGGCGGGGGTGAAGGTCGCCGACGCGGCCTGCAGCAGGAAGATCAGCACATAGATCTGCCAGACCTGTCCGACGAACGGAAGTAACAGCGCGATCACCGCACGCACCGCATCCGCCGACACCAGCACGATCTTGCGGGGCACCCGATCGGTCACCGCCGAAATCACCGGAGCCACAGCGACGTAGGCGACCATCTTGATGCCCAGCGCGGTCCCGAGTACCGCGCCGGCATCGCTGCCCGCGATGTCGTAGGCCAGCAGGCCCAGCGCCACCGTGAGCAGGCCGGTACCAACCAGCGCCACGACCTGAGCGGTGAACAGCCGACGGTACTGCTGGTGGCGCAGCACGCTCAACAACGCGGGCACCGGACCTCCAGGGTTCGTTCAACAGTGGCGCACCCACACCTTATCTCATTTGAGTGCGCACGTGCGCACTCAAATGAGATAAGGTGTGGGGATCTGTGCCGTTGTTGGTTGAGAGAATCCGGTATCAGTACTGGACCTGATCATGTCGGTGTTCGGCGGCATGTCCAAAGGCGAGCGCAACCGCATCAAGCTCCGCGTCCGGCCGCGATGGCCACCCAAACGCAAGTCGAAGGTCGTTACGTCGGCGGCCGGCCGCCCTCCAGCTACTGGCTTGCCGACGTCGGCCCCAGCGGAGCTATATCGTCAACTGGGCCTGAAACTCACCTGACCTACGACCACACCACACGGACGGTGTTGGCTGAAGCCAACCCAAAACCGCCCATGGGCGTAGTGGTCGTGTCCGGAGGGGGAGTCGACCACTACGCACACGCGCTTCATCGACGACAGGTACTGATTCTGGCGTAAGTGCCCTGACTGTCGTGTCCGACCGGTCGAACGGGTGCGGTATCGATAACCACCCCCCCACACCGAAGGTGGTCCGAGCCGACGACCGGGTCGGTCTGCGGCGCCGGCGCGGCGCTCGGCGAGGGGCCTGGCATGGTGCTGCCGAGTATCCGGCGAACGCCACCTCGGGTCTCGGTGCCCATAATCAACCGGAGGCGGGTCGATAACACCAGCTACGATCCAAAACTTTGAAGCTCAGACTAATCCGACCCTCCCCGAGGATTCCCGGGCCATCAAACGGACTGAGCCGCGTTAGTCTTGCGGTCAACAGTTGAACGGGAAGCACGACTTCGGCGGGGCAGTCGACTGCGCGGGCGCGGCGGTCGATGGCACCACTGCGGTGTCGGCCGGCCTGTCGGCTGATCCCATGTGGGTGAGGGTCAGCACGACCAGCACGAGGATCGCGCCGCCCCCGAGCGCCCCGAGGCCCCACAGGATCGGCATGGGCGATGCACTGCGGTAGCCGTGGAAGTACGGGGACCGGTAGCGCCCCGGCCGCTGGGGTGCGCGTCGGTCGGTGAAGCGGACGGACCCCTTCACGTAACTCCCGCCTACCCGTCCCCTGCGTGAATGCCGCCGCACGGCTTCATACCCCATGACCGTCAGTATGACGCGAGAACCCGACACGATCGGCCGATCAGCTCCGCACCGTTGTTGAGAACGATCGTTTTACCGACACCTTTCGAGGCCCCACCGATGGAAGCCGAGTCTCGGCGGCCGGGGCTTTCGAGCCTGTTTCACCCGTATCGGGGGAGTCACGCCTTGATCAGTTGCCCATAGGTTCTGTTCGAAAACATCATGCATCTGGTCCTGGCGCGCCCCGAGGGCGCCGGTCCCGGCCACGTGTGAGCTGACGCTCGGCGGTCACGGCAAGCCCGCCGTCGGTTACCTCGTCGGTGACAAGCATGCCGACATCGCGCAGATGTTCGACGTCATCGAGTTCGCGCGGATGATGGTGGGCACCAAGGCGATCGCGACGCTGTCGACGGGCTACCTCAACGCCCTCGACTACGCCAAGACTCGGATCCATGGCGCGGACCTGACGCGGATGACCGACAAGACCGCACTGCGGGTCCCGATCATCCGCCACCCGGATGTGCGCCGTTCGCTGATGCTGCAGAAGGCCTACACCGAGGGCCTTCGTGCGATCTACCTCTACACCACCGCTCACCAGAACCCCCCCCGACGTCGCCGAGCAGGTGTCCGGCGCCGACCCACAGCTGGCCGCGCGGGTCAACGACCTGCTGCTGCCGATCGTCGAGGGTGTCGGTTCCGAACGGGCCTACCTGTACCTGACCGATTCCCTGCAAACCTTCGGCGGCCGCCCTTCCCGGGTGCTCCCACGCTCGCGGCGGTCGGTCCGACCTGGCGCAGTTGTTCGGTCGAGAGTCATGCCAGCCGGTAGAGGGCGGGTTGTGCGGAGATGTCGTTGGCGGCGAAGTTGGCCAGGACGAACCGCCGGAACGAGGGCCGGAAGATCATCTTCGGCGCCACGTCGCGCAGGCGGTCCCACCGGCAGTGGTTGATGATGCCGTAGTCGCGCGGTTCCCCGGGGAGCGGCTGCAGGACCCGGGAGTTGTCCAGCCCGGTGTTGACCGCCCACCATCCCGCCGTGTATTCCCACACCGGGACGAGTTCCTTTTCCTCCTGCCCGTAGAAGAAGTTGAACAGGAACACCCCTTGCCGCGTGGCGTCGACATCGCCCATATTGCGCGGGTTGGCGGCAGCGACTTCGAAGGTACGCCGGGCCCCGGCCTCGACGAGGTGTGTGAGTCGACGGTAGTGGGCGTGGGTCCGCAGTGTGTCGATCATTGCGGGGGTAGTGACCTCGACGAGGATCACCACGTCGTAGCGGGCCGGTCGCAGCCCATCCGCGGCGACCGCGCGGCGCAGCAAGCGGTGGTTCTCGCCGAAGACCAGGTGGGCGAATCCCCGGAACACGGTGGCTCGCACGACCTCTGGGAGCCGCTCGAGCTCCGCGGTGACCGTTTTGGCCTCGCGGATCAGGCGAGTCTTGGCTCGGCTGCCGGGCAGGAACATCGGCCGGCGGTCGACCTCGGCTGCGAGCAGGAGATATCCGGTGCCGCTCGGTGCGACCAGTGCGGCCTGACTCGGGTTGAGGTGTTCGTTCACGATGCGCATGTTCGCACTCCATTCTCGCCATTTTCTGTCAACGCTCGTTGGCCAACGAGTGTTGATAAACATCATGCGCCCGGGACTCCGGGCAAGTCAACAACTGTTTGCAAACAGTTGTTGGTATATACTGCGGGACATGAGAAGGTCGTCGGCACAGACCAAGGCCGTGATACTGGTCGCCGCCCGGGAGCGGTTCGCCGCCGACGGGTACGACCGCACGACGATCCGCGCGATCGCCGGCGATGCCGGCATCGATCCGTCCATGGTCATGCGCTACTACGGCAGCAAACAGCAATTGTTCGCCAGTGCAGCGGATTTGGACCTGGAACTGCCCGACCTGACGGTCCTGCCGCCCGACCGGGTGGGCCAGGCCCTGGCCGCCCATATCGCCGATCGGTGGGAGGGCGACGAGGCGCTGCGGATCCTGCTGCGGACCGCGGTCACCGATACCGACAGCGCCGAGCGGATGCGCGGGATCTTCGCCGCTCAGCTGGTCCCGATGATCGCCGAGCTCACCGGCGATCCCGCCGGGGCTCCGGCCCGGGCCGGGCTCGCGGCCTCCCAGGCACTCGGCTTGGCGCTGTGCCGGTTTGTGCTGTTCATTCCGCCGGTGGTCGATCTCTCCCGCGAAGCCATCATCGATTGGCTCGGCCCCACACTGCAGCGCTACCTGGTCGGTACGCGATAACCCGGCGCCGTCGGGTATCTCGTGCAGGCCAGCGGTATCGGCCACGGCCAGTACGGCGTAACCAGCTCCGCCGCCGGCTCCGAGAGGGACCACCACACGCCGGCCCAGCCACCGCCCATCGACCTCGACGCCCAGCCCGGTGACGACACCGGCCACCTCCCGCCCCAGCGTCATCGGCAGCCGCGGCGGCGGAACCGGACCCCGGCGGCTCCGGCGCGGAGCACCGAATCGATCAGGTGCGCCCCCGGCCGCGTGCACCTCGACCGGTATCTGCCATGCACGCGGTACCGGGTCGGGCACCGACGCGCACACCAGCCGTTCCGGCGCACCGAACTCGTACTGCCGTATCGCGTACACCTCGACTCCTCGAGTTCCTGGTGGCCAGGTTCTCAGCGGCGGTCGAGTCCGGACAGGCGCCACGCCAACCGGTTCCGCACGGGCGCGGCCTTACCTGCCAGCGCCATAGCGGTATTGCGCATCGGTCGCACGCGCGCCGACGCGGTGGCCATGTCGGTGAGCCGGCTCGCTGTGGACACCACGGTTGCGGCGGTGCCGCGCCGGGCATCGGCGTATTCGTCGAGCAGGCTTTCCGGTTCACCGGTCAGGACCCGGGACAGCGTCGTCGCGGCCATGACGGCGTCCTCGATACCGAGGTTCATTCCCTGGCCGCCTGCCGGTGAGTGCACGTGCCCGGCATCGCCGGCGAGCAGGACCCGGCCGTGGCGGAAGGTGTCGGCGATCCGGTGGTGGACGCGGAAACGCGACCCCCACACCACTTCCTCGACCACGACCGGGTGGGCCTGCGGGCCGCGTTCGTCGAGCAATCCCTGCACGAACGCGATATCCGGGTCGTGTGGTGCCTCGTCCACAGTCGCCACGATCCGAAATCTGTCGTCGGGCAGCGGCGCGACCACCACCAGCCCGGCCGGTGAGAAGAACAGGATGACCTCGTCGGTGGGTACTCCGCCGGTGAGGCGGACGTCGGCGAGGGTGAACGATTCGGCGTAGGTGCCGCCGGTGAATCCGATTCCCGACCGTTCCCGCGCCACGCTGTGCATACCGTCCGCCGCCAGCAGGTAGCGAGCACGAAGCGGCCCGCCTTCCGAAAGGGTCGCGGTGACCGAATCCGGTTCCTGCGTTATCCCGGTGACCGTGGCCGGGCGGGTGACCTTCCCGCCCAGTTCGGTGAGCCGATCGAGCAGGAACTTCTCGGTGTCGGCCTGGGAGATCATCAGCGTGTACGGGTAGGCGGTGGGAAGCTCGCTGAACGGAATCGCCATTAGCAGGCGATCCCGGTCGCGGATCGTGAAGGTCGGGGTGTGCACGCCGCGCTCCACCAGGGCCGGGACCACGCCGTAGGGCTCCAGTATTTCCAGGGTGTGCGGGTGCACCACCGCCGCGCGGGAGGTGTTGGCGCCCTCGGCCTGCCGGTCGACGATCACGACGTCGTGTCCCAGTTGCTCCAGCACAACCGCCGCAGTCAGGCCGACCGGGCCCGCTCCGACGATCAGCACGTCCGCTATCGGGTTGTTCACGATGGCTCCTCGAGGTCAGTATTTTTCGGGATCGGAGAAAGGGGCAAATTCACGGTTGTCAACAGATGACCGAGAAGACTCAGCGGAGGAATCCGGTGATCAGCGGGTTGGTTTGCGCGGGGCAATCCTCATGGACGGTGTGCCCGCAGTTCGGGAGGACGGTGGCCGTGGCATCCGGGATGCGCGCTGCCAGGCGGCCGGCCTGGGATGCGGGCAGCCAGCTGTCGGCGCCGCCCCACAGCACGAGCGTGGGCGCGGCGACCCGGGCGAGCCCGGCGTCGGTGAGCCGGAAGTCCAGGTTGCGCCACAACGACAGGAAGCCCGCGCGATTGGCCGGCCAGGAGAACGGTGCGTAGAGCTCGTCGATCACCTCTTCGGTGACCAGATGCTTGTTGTGGAAGGTGCCGCGGATATTGTCGGCATAGAAGGACCGGGTGGTGAGATCGGTCGCGAGCTCACCTACCAGAGGGGTGGTGAACAGCGGTGTGACCGGGGCCTTTTCGGCGTCCAGACCGGGCGAGTCGAGCAGGACGAGGCGTTCGACGCGGTCGGGGTGCTGCTCGGCAAAGTACAGAGTCCAGGCACCACCCCACGAATGACCGACGAGCGCCGTCCGGTGCAGGCCCATGGCATCGAGGAAGGTCGCCAGCGCCTGCGACATCGCTGGCAGGTCGTAGGCGAAGTCGCCGCGGTGCAGTTCGGTGAATCCCTGGCTGGGCAGGTCGACAGCATAGACGGTGTGCTCGGCGGCCAGTGCCGGGATCACGTCTCGCCAGGAGTACCCCCACAGCCCACCACCCGCGACGAGCACGACGGGCGATCCGGTCCCGGTCCGGGTGTAGTGGAAACGAGCGAGCTCGGTGTCGACATACCGTGACTCCACCCGCGAAAGGTACTGCGACTGATAGCCCGGGGTCAGCGGCTGCCCGTACGCGACGGGAACGACGAAGGCGGCAAGTGCGCCGACCAGCACGGCGGCGATCGCGGCGAGCCGGGTGAACACCGGTTTCGATGTCATGACACAACTTTCTGATCAGACGGACCCTGTGCCTCTTTGACGAGCGACCGTTGCCCCGCGTGACGGACCGTGTCGCAGGTCACATCCCCGCCAGGTAGTTTCGGTCGATCACGGTTCCGTGTCCGGTTCCGGCCCGGGGAGTAGAGCCGCGGCGGCGGCCCATGCTCGGGCGAGCCCGAACTCGGCCACGCCGCGGATCAGATCGCGGAAGGTCTCCTCCGTGGCGCCGTCCGCCCGCGCCAACTCCGCGTGCAGGTGCAGAGATGCTCCCAGGGTCTGATAGAAGATATCCACGACCAGGCAGGTGAGTGCCCGCTCCCGGACACTGAGATACGGGCGGGCCCAGCGCTGGGCGAACTGGTCCTCGGTGAACGCCGCCAGTCCCGGGTCCACGTCCTGCAGACCGCGCACCGCGCGGGCGAGTGCGCCGCTGGGCGGCACTGGCGCGACCGGGCTGGTGTCCTGCGCGGCGGGTAGGCCGAGTTCGGCCAGGCGCTGGAAGGTGGAGACCAGGACGGGGTAGCCCACATAGGGGGCCAGGTGACGGTAGAGCTCCCGGATGGCCTCGGGTTCGACCCCGTTGGCCGTGGCCATCTCCACGTGCATGGCCAGGGAACGCCCAGATGCGGGTGGCACAGGTCGGCGGTCAGGCAGAGAAAAGTCTTCTCGCGCGGGGTCAGATGCGGCAGACCCCAGAGATTGTGGCCCACACCGACGGCGAGCTGGGCGAATACCGGGTCGAGCGAGGTCAGAGCGTCCGCTCCGGCGAGCTGGGTCATGGCGTGATCCGTTCAGGACAGGTCGAGCGCACGCAGGCGCACGGCATCGAGGGTGTACTGGGGAAGGACACGGCCGAGGGTGCTCATCAACCGGGATTTCTTACCGACCGGATAGCGTGGCCGCGGCTTGCGGGCGGTCACGGCGTGCAGGATGGCGCGGGCGACAACGTCGGGGCTGGAGCCGGTGCGCTCTTCCTTCAGCGAGGCGGTGGTCATGGCTCGGTAGGCGTCGCAGTACAGTCGCCTGCCCTCGGCGCCGATCGCGTCCAGCCGCGGCTCGACCTCGTCCTCCAGCTTGTCTACCGCGGCGGTGTGGGTGGATCCGGGTTCGATGAGCACCACGGCCACTCCGTGTGGCTTGACTTCCATGCGCAGGGCGTCATTGAGCGAGCGGATGGCGTGTTTGGAAGAGCACAACGGTCCGCCGAACGGCAGGGTGATCCAGCTACCCACCGAGCCGACGGTGACCACGCGCCCGCGCGAGGCGCGCAACATCGGCAGCATAGCCTGCGTGACTGCTACCTGCCCGAACACGTTGACTTCGTACTGCCAGCGCAACGCCTCGAGGGAAACGAACTCCACTGGCCCCGTGACGCCGACGCCCGCATTGTTGACCAAGGCATCGAGCTGGTCGAGGCGCTCGGCGGCCTCGGCGATCCGGCCGGCATCGGTCACATCCAGCACGATCGGCGTGACCGAGGGACCGAGCGCTTCACCGTCGGCCTCCTTGCGCACCCCCGCAAAGACGGTGCAGCCCTCCCGGGCCAGCAGCAACGCGGCGGCCCGCCCGATTCCGGTCGACGCTCCTGTCACCAAAACGGTCTTCGACATCGACTGCTCCCTTCGGCGGCTGGTCACAACCGGAACAGTAAGGAGATCGCCGGCCCGGCCGCTTCCGTCGAATGACTGATCGGCGTAGGCGCCGCATCAGTCAACCGCTCCGTCAACCGCCGGGGCGGAGGGTCGTCAATCCAGGAGTTTGCTCAACTCGGCACGTGAAGAAATCCCCAGCTTGGGAAAGGCTTTGTACAGGTGGGAGGCGACGGTACGCGGACTCAAGAACAGCTGAGCGCCGATTTCGCGGTTGGATGCTCCCTCGCCGGCCAGCCGCACCACCTGCAGTTCCTGCGGTGTGAGGGCGGCCAGTGGGTCGCCGGGGCCGGGCGGGCGGACGGCCACACCGGTGGCGCGTAGCTCGCCGGCCGCACGGTCGGACCAGGGAATCGCGCCGAGCCGGTCGAACGTCTCCATGGCGGCCTGCAGGTGGATACGCGCTTCGACGCGACGGCGGTGGCGGCGCAGCCATTCCCCGTAGACGAGGTGGGTGCGTGCCTCTTCGAACGGCTGTCGCCCCTCGGCATGCAGGGCTAGTGCTCGCTCGTACAAACACTCGGCCGCATCGCCGGAGGAGACCAGCCCACGGAGCCGATGGAGCACGGCCAGCGGCACGGCCCGGCTGGTGGCCTCGGCCCACTCCGCGTAGCGTCCGAGCCGGTCCTGGGCGTATTGCGGATTTCCCGCCCGGACAGCGGCCTCGATGTAGTCCGGCCAGAAGTACCGCCACAGGAAGGCGTGCCAGGTGGGTCCGGTCAGCGCCCGCTCCATCCGGTCCAGCACCGCGTCGTAGCGACCGAGCCCGAAGTCGAGCATCACCCGTGCGCTTTCGGCCCAGCAGGCCCCCGGCATCCACCAGTCGGAGTCGGCATCGAGGATCGCCTGCCCGGCCATCGTCTCGCATTCCGCTTCCGCGCCACTCACCGCGGACAGCCAGGTGTGCACACCCGCCAGGTAACCCCGCCACATCGGCTGGCCGACATCGGAGGCCAAGGCAAGGCCGGCGGTCACCGTGGCCCGCGCGGACCGGTGCCGGCCATCGAGGAGTTGAGCAATGGCCAGCAGCAGCATGGCCTGCGGCATACGCCCCAGCCGCCCCTCTGCCCGGCAGTCCTCGACGAGTCCGGTCGCACCGTCGAGCATGCCACCGATATCGGCTCGGGCGAGGCCCTGAAAATTGATGAGGAATCGCAGATCGGGCGGCAAGTGTACGGCGCTGCCCGGCATCGGGTAGGCGAGCGTGGTCACCTCGTCGCCCTCCAGGATCAGGCGGAACGCGCGGACGATTGACCGCACCAGCGCCGGCAGCCCCTCGCCTTCCGGGCACAGTTCCTCGATCCGGCGTGCCAGCATCGGCCCGGGTGGGTGGCACTAGCCCAGGTGTAGTAGCCCGCCATACCGAGCAGGGACAACCTGGTGGGCAGATTGTCGACCGCCTCGACTCCCTCGACCAAGAGCCGCACACCCTGTAGCGGCCGCCCCGCCTCGACCGCCAACTTCGCGCGCACATGGGCGAGCTCGGCCAGCACAGACCCGGCCAGCGGTGTCGCCTCGGCCCGCTCCCGGGCGCTGTTCACCAATTCGCCCGCACGCTGCCACAACCCTGCCTCGATTGCGGCGTCGGCCGCCGCGGTCCACCGGTGTACGGCCCGTCCGGGATCGGTGGACAACTCCGCCGCGCGAGAAAGCGCCGCCGACACCGCGGCCTGCCCGCCGCGCTGTCGTGCCCGCAACGCCAGGCTCTCCAGCTGTCCGGCCACTTCCTCATCGGGGTGCAGGGTGAGCGCCGCCAGGTGCCAGGCGCGCCGGTCTGCGCCGGATGCCTCGGCCAGCGCCCGGTGCGCGGCCATCCGCGCGGACACATCGCAGGCTGTTACCACCGCCGCGCGCACCAGCGGGTGGTGGAACTCGACACTCTCCGGCCACACCCGGATCAGCCCCGCGCGCTCGGCTTCAGCGAAGTCGGCCAGCGTGGCGCCAAGCCGGCCGACCGCGTATTCGAGCACACGTAGCTCGTCGTGGTTGGCGAGGGCAGCGACCAGTAAGCAGGAGCGAGTGGCAGGGGCAAGGACCGCGATCCGGTTACGGAAGCCGCTCAGTACCCTGTCGGTCACCGGCGCCGTTGTAGCGAACAACATCGGAGCCAGGGCGCCGCGGCGCTGCCCGGGCGGGAGCATTCGGGGCATCTCGATCAACGCAAGCGGATTGCCCGCGGCCTCGGCGAGTAACCGGTCGCGTACCGCCGACGGCAGATCCGCCGCGTGCTCGGCGAGCAGCATCCGGGCCGCACTGTCATCCAGCCTGCCCAATCGCAGCTCGGGTAGCCCCCGTGGGTTGAACCGATCTTCCCGTGCGGCGAACAGCACCACGACGGACTCGCCATGGAGGCGGCGGGCAGCGAACAGCAGCGCGTCCGCCGACTCGCCGTCCAGCCACTGCGCGTCGTCGACCAAGCAGACCACCGGACCTATCGCCGAAAGCTCCACCAGCAGGCCGAGCGTCGCGAGCCCGACGAGGAAGCGGTCTCCCCGGGTGGCGCCCGCGAGGCCGAGCGCACCGCGCAACGCCTCGGCCTGTTGCCGCGGCAGCGTCTCGACCTGATCGAGCACCGGCCCGAGTAGCAGATGCAAAGCCGCGAACGGCAGATCGGCCTCGGACTCCACCCCAGTCACCCGCAGCACCCGCGCCTGGGCTCGCGCGGCGGAAGCTTCCAGGAGCGCTGACTTCCCGATACCGGCTTCGCCCCGCACAACCAGAGCGCCACACCGGCCTTCCAGCAACTCCGCGAGGACGGTCAGCTCCGCCCGACGCCCGTATAACTTGGCACTCCAAAAAGAAAACAGCTGTCGGAAATACGGCGCACCAGACGGTACCGGGTGCGGGCCCCGCACGGTCGCCACCTCCCAGACTTGACCGTCGCTACCCACACTTCGAGTGAGTGGTTGTCCGACCGGACGGGGGCAGTGAGGGTTTCGATGATCCGGCTTGCCGCGAGGTCGATGACCAGCACGGCATCGTTGGGCGCCGACGCGCCCCGGAGGTGACAGGCGGCTGTCGCACGACCGGCGCCGACGACGCAGCGCCGCAGCTTTCGCTCGCTCGTGTCCACCGGGATTGGCTGGGTGCCGGGCTGGACCAGACCGGTTCCCGCATCGACAGTGTCGAGGTACTCGGTAGTGCTCAGATCGGGCAGGCGGACGCTGCGACTGAAGAGAACCGCGTCGGAATCTCCGCCGAGCGCCGAAACTTCCTCGACTTCGGAGCCGGGAGGGCCGGGAATTTCTTGCAGCGTCCAGACCGGCGTATCCGGCCGCTTCTCGAGGGACGGCAGAATCGGCGTCACAGGTCGGGCGGGGCAGCTGCGCGGCGACCTCCGCGCCCGCGTCGTGCTGGAATGCCCGGACACCGAGCACACCGACGACAACCAGCGCCACCGCGGCCATCAGGGCTCCGATGAGGAGCGGCGCCCTGCTCCCGGCCTGCCGTTACTGGTGCGGCTCGGGCGCGGCGAGGGCCTGACCGAGGGAGGTCGCGAATTCCTTGGTTGTGGGAAAGCGACGCTCCGGGAGGATCCACACCAGCGTCACGGCAATTACGACCGATGCGGCGACGAGGGTCGCCGCCACCTGAGTTGTTGATGTCCGAGCGAAGTCCGACGAGCGCTGCGTGGTGGCCGGCGGTCGCACCTGCGAGATCGTCGGCCGCCAGCTTGATCTCGCCGGCATTCTTCGAGAGCGTCCTGAGATGGTCGGTCAGGTTCTGAATATCGGGTGCATCCAACTTGGCCAACCCATCGGCGACGACCCGCAGCCGAGCTTCCGCTCCGAAGATTGTGGTGTCCTCGGCGAACGCTTTCCACGCTTTGGCGGCACGATCCAACTTGGCGGTGTCGCCATCGGGTATCTCACCGTGTTGACCCAGCGCGGCCGCGTCGTGGACTACCTCCCGGCCGCCTTCGCAGAGCGCGGCCGGATCACCCTCGAGCAACTGGCTGACGCCGTGGCCCTGCTCGCCGAGTGCGGCTACCTCGCCGCGTACGAGGACGGTTGGCGGGCGCGCTCCCGCGGCGATGGCAAGCAGCGCTACCCGTACGGCTGAGACCCCACGCTTGCCGCGGTCAGCGCCTCCAGCAAGCAATTCCACCCGAAGTCGGGCGCGCACCACAGGATGTCACTCACCGGATTCGCCAGCCGAACCTGTTCACTCAGCTCGGGACGCGATTTCGGACGGGTCGCCGCTGACGTCTCCTGTCGCTGATACCGGTGTCTATCCGCAGGTTGAATACGCGACTTCACCAGTCCGGAACCCCGATTCGAGCGTGCGGACGCGCATACGCATCCCGCGAGCTTCCCAGCGCTCACCGAGCAGGTCAATTCCTCGCGTGTGATGGAGGTTCGCATGGGCGGACACTGGTGTCCGACTCCTGCCCGAGGCGGAGTCGGACACCAGGTGTGCAGTCGAAGTCCGCGCCCAAGCTTCGCGACGCCAATCCACTCACCCTGGGTGCGGAGTCACTGGACTACGCCGCGAGCAAACCGTGTGGCGCGGGCCTATACGCGTGCGGGCCGCCGGGCTGCGTTCTCGGCGATGGC
This sequence comes from Nocardia sp. NBC_00881, assembly GCF_045207455.1. NCBI lineage: Bacteria > Bacillati > Actinomycetota > Actinomycetes > Mycobacteriales > Nocardiaceae > Nocardia > Nocardia sp. NBC_00881. Next base: position 2,494,187 of record NZ_CP108798.1, on the reverse strand, counting down.
GACACCGATCTGATCGACCAGAGGCGCGGGGATGTCGTGGCCCATCTCGTCGAGGGGCAGGTAGATCGAATCGGCGATCGCGGCATGGGTGGCCTCGCCACCGGCGATCTTGATCAGCGAGTCCTCACCGCCGTGAATAACCAGCGCGGGCAACCGCAGCTGCTGAAGCTTCGCTGTGCGGTCGGGAGCGATGAGGGCCGCGGTCACCTGGCGGACCCCGCCCTCGGGATGCTGCGCGCGGTCGTAGGCCTGGGTCGCCAGCGCGCGACGGGCCTCGCGGTCTGCGTAGGTCTTCGACCCGATGAGTGTGTACAGGTCGGTGATCTGCTCGATCGCGGCCTCACGCTCTTCCGGCAGCTTCTTCGTGAGTTCCTGCAGCACCTCCCCATCGGCCATGCCGATGCTGATGTGCGGTGTGCTCATGATCGAGCACAGAGACAGCACACGCTGGGGGTACTCGATCGCGAGCAACTGGGCGACCATCCCACCCATAGAAGCACCGACGACGTGGGCCTGCTCGATCCCCAGATGATCGAGCAACTCAGTGGTATCGCGCGCGATCGCCCTCAGAAAGTACTGGCTCGGTGCGGCCTTCCACTCGGTCAGCCCGCTGTCACGGTTGTCGGGACGGATCACCCGGTAGCCGCGCTCGACGAGACTGGCGACGATTTCTTGGGGCCAGTGGATCAGCTGCGAGCTCAGTCCCATGATCAGCAGCAGCGGCTGCCCGTCCCGATCTCCTTCGTCGCGGTAGCACATCCGGACCTCGGACAACTCAGCGAATTGGTCACGCTCATCGAACATGAAACCTCCCAAAGTTGTGGTCGATTGCGAACATGCAGCAAACAAGACGTATTGAGGTGAAATTGCCAGTAGATAACCAAGATTCTCCACGGAGACCGACATCGGAGCGTCAATGTTGCATCGATCAGCAATACCATGGCAACTTTCGAATTGTGTACATGGTTCGAGCACTCGCCGCGTGCAGGCCGGATCGGTGCCTGAAATCCTGATACTTCGTCACCGCACCGGAAGACCGCACGCGATGACTACACGGTCACCACTGACCTTCTGGGGGAGGTAGCGACCGGGCCCGGCGGGGGTGTGCCGGCCCGGTGGCCGGCGGCAGCGCTGTGGCCTGCCCTTGAATCCGGGGTGTGCGATGACATCGCAGGTCCGGCTCGGGCTGCGTCTGGTGGTTGCCGCGGACGACCATCCCGATCTCGTCGCCGCCGACGCGGCCGCCCAGCACTACGCCGACGCGGCCCGGTCGCCGGCTGCGGCGACAAAGCCATCGCCATCGCGCTCAACCGGGAACGTGTTCCCTGTCCGTCGGCGCATCGACCTGAGCAGAACCGGCACCGTTCCCAAGACGGATGGCAAGCGGGCACGGTCGCCGCGATCCTGCAGCACCCCCGCTACACCGGATACGCGACGACCGCGTCGAGATCCAGTTTCTCAGCGTCGGCGTGCGGTGACCAAGAGATACTCCCACTCCATCCGTCCATTGCCGAGGTCATGCTGGACAGCGAGATCAGCGAGCTTCCGGTCCAAAACTGCGATTCGGCCGGGCTCGGCGGCGATGGCCTTGTACACGGCGACCGTCGGCCCGTAGTTGGTTTTGAAGTAGTCGCGGAACTCGATGCCGTCGGCAAAACGATCGATGACCGCATTCTCGCGCCGTAGCTCCAGATCGGTGACACGATCGCCCAACAGCGACCGGACATGCGCCTCGTCGCCCCACAGTGGTGGTGGCTGCGCACCGGTCGGGGGCGGCGGAGCGAACGGCTTCATCGCGGCGAACATCTGCCCGATGAACCCGGTGGGTGTCCAGTTGATAAGCCCGATTGTCCCGCCCCGCTTGGTGACTCGCACCAGTTCGTCCGCGGCGGTCTGATGGAACGGTGCGAACATGACACCGACACACGAGATGACCGAGTCGAACTCCGCGTCGGCGAAGGGCAATGCTTCGGCGTCGGCTACGTGCCACTGCAGGTTCACGCCCCGTGTGGCGGCGAGACGCCGGCCCGCCTCGAACAGCTCCGGCGTGAGGTCGCTCGCCACGACGTTGGCACCGGCCTCAGCAGCCGGGATCGCAGCGTTCCCGGATCCGGCCGCAATGTCGAGCACCCGCTGACCGGGACCAATGCGGCATGCCTGGACGAGGCGTCGGCCCAGTTCCGGGATCACCTCGGTGGCAACGGTGGGGTAGTCGCCCAGTGCCCACATTGCGCGATGCTTTGCCTTGAGATCGGCGGGGCTGTAGTCGGTCATCGGATGCTCCCTCGAATGTATGTAGTCGACAAATACGCCGTGAGAATGCCGAAATGGATCGGACGGTCGAGGCTGGAAGTGGCGCTGCGGCTGCATCGAACGCCGACTCGAAACCGACTCTTGGGACTCGAATCAGCGGCTTCGATGACGGACTTATGTTTCGGTCTCGAGCACGTGCGCGCGAGTCCGGCGAACAACTCATCTGTCGGTAGCTGGAATCGGCGTGCACCAACTACCTTCGAGGACGGAACGCAACCGCCAGATCTTCTGTAGCAGCGAAGGTCATACCCGCCTCCTCGTAGGCGGGACCGAGTACTTCGCCGTCGACGGTGGGTGACTCGTCTGTGTCGACCGCGATGGCGTAGTCGACCCCGGGGCGGGTGAGATTTGAGGTCCGATCGGCGATATGCTGAATATTTGCCAGCACTGTCTGCTCAAACCGATCACATTGTCGCGGGGACCGACATCGCCGGACAGCGATCCTCCGAGCACCCGGAATTGGGAATCGATCGTATCCATCGGGACGGGTCCGCCACCAGAGCGCCGGTCAGTCGATCTTCGCCATCACATGCTTGACGCGGGTGTAGTCCTCCAGCCCGTACATCGACAGATCCTTGCCGTGCCCGGACGACTTGAACCCGCCGTGCGGCATCTCGGCGATCAGTGCGGTGTGGGTGTTGATCCACACGCAGCCGAAGTCGAGCTCGGCCGACACGCGGAGCGCCCTCGACACGTCCTTGGTCCACAACGAGGACGCCAACCCGTATTCGACGCCGTTGGCCCATCGGATCACCTCGTCTTCGTCGATGAACGACTGCACGGTGATCACCGGGCCGAAGATCTCGTTCTGGCTCAGCCGGTCATACTGGCGTAGCCCGCCGACGACCGTCGGCTCGACGTAATACCCGTGGTCGCCCTGCCGGTGCCCGCCGACCACGACCGAAGCGTGGTCGGGCACCTCATCGAGGAAGGCGAGCACCCGCTGTAGTTGGTTGGCGTTGTTGACCGGCGGCACCCAGGCGTCCTCGTCGGCGACGGCCTTGCCGAACGTCGTTGTGGCACTGCTGGCCTGCTCGGCCAGCGCCGCGGTCAAGTCATCGGCCACCGACGCGTGACCGAGCACCCGGGTGGCCGCCGTGCAGTCCTGCCCGGCGTTGAAATAGCCCGAGGCCGCGATACCCTCGGCGGCAGCAGCGATATCGGCGTCGGGGAAAACGATTACCGGCGCCTTGCCGCCCAACTCCAGATGCGTGCGCTTCAGGCGGCCTCCGGCCGACTCCGCGACCGCACGGCCCGCGGCCACCGAACCGGTGATCGACACCATCATCGGGGTCGGATGCGCCACCACCGCCGCGCCGGTCGTCTGGTCACCGGTGACCACGTTGAGCACGCCTGGCGGCAGATGCTTGGAGGCCAGTTCGGCCAGCATCACCGTCGTCACCGGGGTGGTGTCGCTCGGCTTGATCACCACGGTGTTGCCCGCCGCGATCGCGGGAACAAACTTCCAGATTGCCATCATCATCGGGTAATTCCACGGCGTCACCTGTCCGATGACGCCGACCGGCTCCCGGCGGATCCACGATGTATGGCCCGCAAGGTACTCGCAGGCCGACTTGCCCTCGAGCACCCGTGCCGCTCCCGCGAAGAACCGGGTCTGGTCCAGCATCTGCGGGATCTCTGCGGCCAAGGTGACGTGGTTCGGCTTGCCGGTGTTGCGGCCCTCGGCCTCAACAAGCGCAACGGCGACATCCTCCAACTCGTCGGTGAAATCGAGCAGCGCCTTCTGGCGGTGCGACGGCGTCGTGCGTTTCCAGTCGCAGAATGCCCTGGCCGCCGCTGCGTACGCGTTATCGATATCCTGTTCATTGGACGCAGGGGCGGTGCCGTACTGATCGCCAGTGCTGGGGTCGACGAGCGCTATCGTCGCACCGCCGACCGAGTCGACGAGCTTGCCGTCGATGAAGTTCTTGACAACTGTCATAATGCTGCTCCTCGGTCGCTTTGTTCGGTAGACAATTACCTGGCGCGAGGCGTTCGGTCGACATGGCATCCAGTCCCCGTCGCCTGCTACTACCTGCTCGGTAGAATTTCGATACTATCGACACCGAAAAGAACTAGTTTACTCCTTTTACCGCCGAGGACATGCATCCGGAGCAATTTCTATTTGCAGTGATTAGTATCGTTTCGTCTCTCATTGCGACGAATTTGCCTTCGCCACAATAGTGGTGGCGAGGTCATCCCCAGACACCTACAATCTTAGGGATCGATGATGACGACTCGACGCCTTGTGCAAATCCGCAGAATCTATGACGACCCGACCCCGCAAGACGGCACCCGAGTGCTCGTGGACCGCCTCTGGCCCCGCGGTGTCAGCAAAACCAGGGCACATCTCGACGAATGGTGCAAACAGATCGCCCCCTCCACCGAACTGCGCACATGGTACGGCCACGACCCGGAACTGTTCGATGAATTCGCCCGCCGCTATCGCGAGGAACTGACCAACCCCGACCGCGCCGAAGCGCTCGCCCATTTGCGCGAACTGGCAGGGCAGAACAAACTCACATTGCTCACCGGCACCAAGAGCACCGACATCAGCGAAGCAGCTGTACTCGCCGATCTGGTCGCACAACAGGGGAGGTCCCCCAGAAAGTGACGAGACCAGACGCGGCCCCGGTGGTATACGGGTTGGTGCTGGAAGCCGAGGGCGCACGCACGGTGGCCCTGCACCTGTTGCGATCGCGGGCCGGCGCGGACCTGGAACGTCAGGTGGAATCCGAACTGGTGATCGGTTTGCTCGAGAGCGTCGCGGACGCGGCGACGGTGGCCGGCAGGCTGGGGTTGGCGCCGGAGAGTTTGCGGTTGATCGCGCTGGGCGCGCGGATCGTCGCCGAGCAGCCCGCCGCGCTGCTGCTGGTCTTCCTCTCACCTCTGACGCCGAACAGTGCTGTCGAGTTCGCCGATATCCCGGTCGTGAAAGAAACCGGCCCCGGCTTTGCAGGGAAACCGAGGCCGGCTTCTGCAGGGAAATCAACCCGCGTAAGCGGGCCGGCTGCGAGGCTAGGCGAGCAGACCAGGAAAGACAACGACTCCCGGGGCAAGCGTGTCACCACGCGTCGCACCCGCCCGGTGATGGTTGCGCAGCTGATGTCAGCCGCGAGGCGGGTGTCGGGGTTTCAGGCGCTCTTGATCAAGGCGGGGGGCTTGTAGCTGTAGGTCCAGGTGCTCTGGCCGCCAGGTGTGTTGACGGTGAAGGGGATTGCTGGGCTGGCGGGATGCGGCGGGGCGGTGGTGCTGATCGTGGTGTCGGAGATGACAGCGAAGTTCGCCGGGATGCCGTCGAAGGTCACGGTGTCGGTGTGGGTGAGGTCGCCGCCGGTGATGGTCACAAGGGTGCCGCCGGTAGTCGGTCCGGTGGTGGGGCGACGGTGGTGAGGGTGGGGCTGGGCCCCCGCAGCCGTCGGACCGGTGCTGCGCCTATGTTCAGAATAGGCGTGCCTACCCTGGACGGCGCGTGCGTCAGGACGCGATGTCGCCGCTGTGCCCGGCCTGCAAAATTCGGCGTGCTCCTGTCAGCGCCGCGGTGCCGAGGACCTCTTCCAGTTGCTCCCAGCGGCTGACCAGGTCGGCGATCATCATCATCATGACATCGGGGAAGGCGTAGAGGAACGTCTTGTACCGGTAGTGGTCCAGGTAGTAGAGGCGGACCGCAGTCACGGCGGTGACGGTAATGGTTCTGGCGTCGAAGAACAGGTCGTGGCCGCCGAGGATACTGCCTCTGGTCAGCACGGCGCGGTCGTAGACACCGCCGAAATCGACCTCCACGTCACCCTCGGCGACGACGTAGACGCCGTGGGCGGTGTCGTCTTCGCGGCAGATGGGGTCGCCGGGGGCGTAGGTGAGTTCATCGAACATGGAGGCAAGGGTTTCCAGGTCGGCGTCGACAAGGGGTGCGAACAACGGCACGCCGAAGGGGTCGACGCCATCGGTGAGGCACGCTACGCGAGCTCGTAGACAGTCGGAGCTGAGGTGCCTCATACGCATTCGCGCGAAGCGTTTCATGCGGTCGATATCGCGGCGTTGTCGGCGCGAGGTCTCGGTGCTCGGCGGGCTGTAGATCGACGGGTCGTCGGCGATGCGGGCCGCTTCGCGCAGACCCGACTCGTAGGCACTGTGGACGCAGCCCCAGTGGTAACTGTTGGTCGCCTCGCCCGCGAAGAACAGGCGCGCGCCGACGGGTTCGGCGAGTGTGTCGAGGTCGCGCGGGGAAGCATCGACACCGATGCAGGCGTAGGAACCGAGCGCGTACGGGTCCGTCGACCACGCCGTTCTGGAAACATGCTCGGGCGTGGGAGTGTTCGTGCCGAAGATGTCCCGCACTACTCCGTTCGCGTAGTCCTGGACCTCGACATCGGCCCAGGTTTCCATGGCGCGCCCGAGCGATGCGCCGAGCAGCAGGACCAGAATCGGCTTGCCGTGCGACTTCCACATGCTGATGACCACGGTCGGGTAACTGTCGGTCTCACGGCACAGGTAGCCGAAGACGTATTGTTCCGTGGGCCAGAAGATTCGGTCGTAATGCAAGGCAATCTTGTTCAGTGTGCCGAACCCGACGCGGTCGATGGCTTGGCGCTTGGTCTCCGGCAGCAACGGGCTGAACTCGATTTCGTTCGATTTGAGAACGCCGAGTGGCACGGTGACCAGCACCTTGTCGGATTCGTGGACGCCGCGGTCGGTCGTCACCCGTACCGGCGTCGAGCCGTCACCGGTATCGATCCGACGCACAACGGTTTCCAGTTCGATGGTCAGATCCTCGGCGAGTGCATCGACCACTGCCTGGTAGCCGCCGTGCAGGACGCTGTCGCCATATCCGTAGACGCGGTAGCCGTCCTCCCAGAACTTGAACGATAGTCCGCCGGGATCCTCACCGACGTCTTCGCGCAGGATCACATTGAGGTGATAGCGGATGGCCTGTTCATCGTCGTGGCTGTGGCCCGCTTCAGCGAGGACCTGGTCCACGACCGCGGCCAGCGGCACATCTGGATGTCTGCGGCGGCGGGCGATTTCGGCGCGCCGCTCGAGTTCGTGGAGTACTTTGTCGGCGAGTTCGAGGGTTCGGTTCTTTACCGTCACGGGGCTGATCTGCCGATCAGGTCCAATCAGCGCCAGACTGTCGAATCCGCCGGTATAGGAACTGTCGCCGCCGACATAACTGTGTGGGATTTCGAGTTGTTCAACCAATTCGGTGAGCGGATTGCCCTCCGTACCGTGTATCCAGTGCGCGCCCAGGTCGACGCCGTCGCTGTCGGTCCAGATCCGGCCGCCGATCCTGTTGCGCGCCTCCAGCACGGTCACGGCATGTCCCAGCTTCCGAAGCGCTTGTGCCGCAGTCAATCCCGCGATTCCCGCACCCACGACGAGTATGCTCGACGGCCTCTTTTCGATCGTTGCGTCGCCGATCGTTGTCTGCCCCGCGAAGGCGGGCTCCGAGCCATTACTCGACGAAATATCACTCGACTGTTCCATCGTCACAGTATCGGGGAAATACGTTGAGTGAGACGGTAATTCACCAGATTCGAATACCGACAAATCGACCATTTCGGACCATGCTCGACAAACCGGTCGACTCCGGGTCAACCGAGTACATCCCATCCGCGACGGGGCACGAGAGCTTGGCCGTTGCTGCGTCTCCAACGTGCTTCGACCGAATTGCGGAAGGGTTCGTCGTCCAGGTCCGCGTGCTCCATCACTACCACTGGAAGTGGCCCATCAAGGGCTTCGATCGTGTTCTGAATTGCTTTGTAGAGGTTGAGCAAAGAGGTTCTGTCGGTTCGGCCGAAACGGTGCCATCTGGGGCGTCTTCTGGGAAGTAGACCCGAGACCGCTGGTCGAGGATAAGGAAGCGGGGCCCGGGATTGCGCTGTTCGGAGAACCGCTCGTGCATGCTGAGGAGGGCGGTGAGGTGGTAGCCGAGCCAGTTCTCGCCGCCGTCCATGTCGGCCAGGCGGACCGGACGGCGGGCGGTGTCCGCGACGACGGTCAGCCCTCGCGGGTCGAGGCGTATGGGTGACTTCTTGTGTGCGAGGTCAAGGGCGACGGCCTTGTCCTTGATCTAGAGCGCATGGCGCACAGACGGCGGGATCAGGGTCGTGCGCAACAGCCCACGGAGGTACTCCGTGGGCTGTTGCGCTTCGAACTCACTCCGGTCGGCTACCCGCCTACGGGCAAGGCAGGCTACTGCGCGTCGCCGTACGCCAGCCAATCAACATTGACGCTGTACAAAACGGTGTCGTCCCACGCTTTGACCACCAGATCGAAACCCTGGCCCGTGATATTTTCCGCTTCGACCATCACCCGAGAATTCGCGACTTTCCCTATGTCGACCATGGAAAGTCCCACCGTAACTTCCGGTGGCGAGTTGAACGGTTTGGTGAACGTGACGGGCTCTCGCCACTCCCGCCACCCAGGGGTACCGCTGGTGAGGTCCCATCCCGGTGAGATGAGATAGCCCACCGAGATTTTACCGCTTTCGAAGTGGTTGGGGGTGGTCTCGTTGACCGTGACGGTGAAATAGTCGTTTTGGTCGATGTTCGTGCCGCTGCCCGGCGTCGGCGCGACGGTGAAAGTGTGCTGCCCCGCGGCCGCTGGGATGACGAACGCGACCGGGACCAGCGCTTTGTGTGAGCTGGCTTCGTTCGTGTAGACCGATGCGGTGGCGATGACGGTCCCGTCCATCAATAAATCGACGCTGACTTTTCGGCGCGAAAGACGCTGTCGCACAGCGGTTTTCACTACACCGTCAAGCGAGTTCCCGCCTTTTCGGCTCAACCCCGCACATCATCTCCACGCAGATGACCGACATCAATGACCACAAAGACGCATGTCAGCGATACCGCATGCCCACTCCGTAGCAGACTGCCGAACCCGGAAGACCAATGAAAACTCTCCGCTATACCCGGGGCGTTCCACCGCGCGCGGGCGACACGGCTCCGGTTTCCTGCGTGTCGCCTACGGCGTTGTGGCTATGAGGTTTCCGCGTCACCTCGGACCGGAGAGCATAATCCTGCCGTACCGGTCAGCCAGTCCCATCAGCTCTCGATGTCTGCGGCGATCTTTACCCCCGCCTCACGGAGTTCGTCCAGGGCCCGATCGATGCCGGCGGGGGAGACGCCGGCGGACAGGCCCAGGAGCACCCGGGTGTCGAACCTGGCGATGCGGGCATCCAAGGCGGTGGCGCGAACGCAGTGGTCGGTGGCGATGCCGCAGACATCCACGGTGTCGATTCCCTTGGTGCGTAACCAGTCAACGAGGGCAATGCCATCTTTGGTGGCGCCCTCGAACCCGGAATAGGCGGCGGCGTGGGCACCCTTGAAGAAGACCTCGTCGATCGGCGCGGTATCCAGGTTCGGGTGGAATTCGGCACCGGGGGTGGCGGCTCGACAGTGTGGCGGCCACGTGTCGATGAAGTTCGGGTTGTCGGAGAAGTGCGCACCAGGGTCGATGTGGTAGTCGCGGGTGGCGGTTATCGCCGCGTAATCGCTGACGCGCAGATACTCGCTGATCCGTTCGGCCAACACAGCCCCACCTGCGACGGCCACCGAACCGCCCTCGCAGAAGTCGTTCTGCACGTCGACGATGATGAGAGCTCTGCTCATGGTGCCCCCTGATATCGGTCCGCAACGATTTACGGCCTGCACCGAGTGTAAGGGTAATCACCACTGCATATCGCCGAACGCGCGCGCGTCCGGCCCATGACTGTTCGTCTCGGTCGAGTACTTCGCGCGCACCACCACCGGCCTCGCATAACGCTGAAGCGTGAATCCTGGTCAGGCCGTGGCGGGATGAAGCAGCGCAGCGAGGTCGGGCGGGGTGGGCATGGGTTGGCGCCGGCTCACGCGGGCGCGCCCGGTGTTGCCTTCGGGGTGACGCCCGGCCAGTGATCCGGGGGCAGCGACGACGATCCTGATGACCTGGCCGAGGGCTTCGCGGCGGTCGCGCTGTTGCACGGCCAGGACGAACATCGCGACGTGGTTGCGGGTGTGCAGCCACGGGTCGGGCTGGGACAGGATGTGCGCCCGCTCGAGATGAGCCCACCGCTGATCGGCGGCGCCTGCGAACTTCGCGGCCGCCATCTCCTGCTGGTAGCGGATGCGAGCTGCTTGCGGGATTCGGGGCATGGCAAATCCTTTCGCCGGATTCGGGGATAGTCAGTCGCAGCAGTCGCAGTCGTGCCCGGAGGCAACGGTCGCGCCGAGTGCGGCGGTCGGTGCCGGGCAGCAGGTGTCGCCCTTCCAGGCGTTGATGCCTTCCTTCGCCGCTATGGCGGCGATGACCAGCGCGGCGGTCGGGTCGGCCCACGACCAGCCGAACAGGCTGTTGAGCAACAGTCCGATCAGCAGGACCGCCGACAGGTAGGTGCACAGCAGGGTCTGTTTGGAGTCGGCGACCGCGGACGCGGAGCCCAGTTCACGGCCAGCACGGCGTTGCGCGGCCGACAACACCGGCATGATGACCAGGCTGACCGCGGCGAGGGCGATGCCGATCGTCGAGTGCTCGACGTCGCCGAGGCCGAGCAGGCCGCGGATCGACTCGATGGTGACGTAGGCGGCGAGGGCGAAGAACGAGAACGCGATGATCCGCAGCGCGATTTTCTCCCGTTTCTCCGGATCGCGGCCAGCGAACTGCCAGGCCACCGCGGCCGCGGAGGACACCTCGATCACCGAATCCAGCCCGAACCCGATCAGCGCGGTCGAGGACACCCGGGTGCCCTCGGTGAGTGCGATGATCGCCTCGATCACGTTGTAGGTGATGGTCGCGGCGACCAGCCAGCGGATCCGCCGCGCCAGCAGCGCTTTTCGGGCCGGGCTCCGGCCGAGTGAGACCGCGGACGGCAGCGAGGGCATACCGAGCGAGGCCATCAGCAGCATGCCGCCGTATCGGCGTCAGGGCAGCAGGCCGGGTCCACCGCCAGCACCAGCCCCAGCAGGTCATCCAGTGCGGCCCCGATGCGCGCGTCGGCCAGCTCGTAGCGGCTGCGCCGGCCTTCCGGTACCGCGACCACCAGCCCGCATCCCCGCAGACACGCCAGGTGGTTGGACAGGATCTGGCGGGTCACTCCGATCCGCTCGGCCAGCTCCGATGGATACCCCGGCGCCCGGCGCAGATTCAACAAAATCTGGGTGCGGGTCGGGTCCGACAGCGCGTGCCCGAACCGGGCCAACGCGTCGATGTGCAGTACCGCGGTCGTCTCCATACCCAACAGTACACAACAATCTGTATTCAGAAAATGATGAACTTTCAACTTCGGGTATCGAGATCTCGCGGTGTTCCCACGTTCACTGCTAACCGCTCGAGGAGTGAGGTGCCCAGCTATGCGCTGCGATATCGCCACGGCTACGCCCCGGCTTTCACCATGGCCTCCGGGGCCGACGACCTGAACCGACCCCGGAGTTCGCAACGCCGAAAGGCGTTGGTGCGCATCGCAGACCAGCCCGAATCCACCGGGTTTGGAGCTGGCGGGAGACTCGAGGGGCGCTAACGTCCTTGCGGCGCCGCCGAAGTCGGCGCATCCCGGCGCGTTGGCGGCGATGAAGAAGATCTACAACGCCGAGGATGCCGACAAGGCGCGGTCGCGATCAGGGCGTTCGACCGAGACTACGGCGCGAAGTTCCCCAAAGCCGTCGCAAATCGTGGATGATACGGACGTGCTGCTCGCGTTCTACGACTACCCTGCCGAACACTGGATTCACCTTCGCACCACGAATCCGATCGAATCCACCTTTGGCCACAGCAATATTGCGAACCAAGCTCACCAAGGGCCGGAATCCCGCGCGGCCGGGTTCGCGATGGCGCGTTCAAGCTGATGGAGGCCGCTCAGGGCCGCTGGCGCACTGTGAACGCCCCGCGCATGGTCGCTCTCGTCCGTGCCCGAGCCGTCTTCGAGAAGGGCAGGTCGTGGAACGACCAGTCGACCCGGGCGATGTGAAGGAGGCCGCCTGAGATGGCCGGACGCCCGTTGTCCGTCGCGGAATTCGACCGCCTCTGGCAAGCCTGGACTCCCGCCGAAGCCGCCGAACGGCTCTCGGGCACCCCGCCATGCTGGTATGTCGCAGCCGGGTGGGCGCTGGACCTGTTTGTCGGCGGCCTCGGACGTGTGCACTCCGATCTCGAAATCGGGGTTCCGCGTGAGCGATTCGGTGAGATTCTGGACGCCTTCCCCGGCTTCGAATGGGACGTCGTCGGCGACGGGTGCGCCTGGCCGTTTCCTGAGGAAGCGGACAGTCAGCATCAGACATGGCTGCGCGAACCGGCGACCGGGCTGTATCGCCTAGACGTGTTCCGCGAGCCGCACCTGGGCGATCGATGGGTGTGCCGCCGCGCCGCCTCGATCACCTTGCCCTACGACGAGCTGATTCTCCGCACCGCCGATGGCATCCCGTACGTGATCCCTGAGGTCGTTCTCCTGTTCAAGGCGAAAGCCCGGCGAGCCAAAGACGAGACGGACTTCCTGCGCGCGCTCCCCACCATGAACCGATCACGGCGATCCCGACTATCCGGGTGGCTATCGCGAGTGCACCCCGGCCATCCCTGGCTGGAAATACTCTCGAACCGCAGGTATTGACAATTGCTCGGCTTTCTTCGCAGGTTGATCACTGCTCCCAGTCTTGCCGACACGGATGATGCACGCGCCGTGCGTGGCCGGTCCCCGGGGGCGAGCGATCTGTCAGTACCCACCAAATGCTCTGTAGCACAACTAAAATGGCTGATATCCTGGGTCTGATCTTTGACAATCGGGCGAACGTGGGTTCAAAATGCTGGCGAGCCTGGTTGAAACCGTTGGATCGATGATCAGACCCTTGCGGTGAACCCGAACGAGGTGGGTGCCGTGGTGGACGCGGTGCTCACCGGATTCCTGGACGACAAGGATCACCGGTCACCCGCTGTCGAACTGCTCTATTTCAGTGGGCAGTTGCGCGGCCTGCTTTCCGCTGGTGGTAAGCGCTTTCGTCCGCTCATGTGCGTCACCGGGTGGAGCGCCGTCGACGGCGGGCCACCGTCGGACATCGTGTACCGGGTCGCTGCCTCGCTCGAGCTGTTCCACTGTTTTGCGCTGATCCACGACGATGTGATGGATCACTCCGACACCCGTCGGGGCCGTCCCACTGCCCACCACGCCCTGGCCGCTCGCCACCGTGACCATGCCAACCCAGCCGAGCTCGGTGTCAATGCCGCGATTCTGCTCGGAGACCTGGCCCTGGGCTGGTCCTACGACCTGCAGGTAGGACCGCCGAGCCCCACGACCGAGCAGCTCGCCCGCATGCAACCCACCTGGGATGCGTTGCGTACCGAGACGCTCATCGGCCAATACCTGGATCTCGCCGCTTCTGGTCGCCGCACCGCCGATCTGGACACCGCGTGGCGGATCATCCGCTACAAGACCGCCAAGTACACGATCGAACGCCCTCTGCACCTGGGAGCCGACCTCGCCGGCGGCAGCGCGCAGCAACTTCGAGCGCTGTCGGACTATGCCGTGCCGCTCGGCGAAGCGTTCCAGCTGCGTGACGACTTGTTGGGCGTATTCGGCAACTCGGACCGGACCGGTAAGTCCATCGAGGATGATCTTAGCTCGGCGAAACACACCGTGCTGATCGCCACCGCGCTGCAGCGGGCCACACCCACCCAGCGCCGCATCCTGCACCGACTACTCGGCAAACCGGACCTGACCGAGGATCAATGCGATCAGATCCGTGCAGTCCTGACCGTCACCGGTGCCGTCGCGACTGTCGAGCAGTTGATCGCGACGCGCTGCGATGCGGCGGCGCAGGCATTGCACACCGACCATCTGCACCCGGCCGCCGTGGCGGTGCTGCATCAATTCGCCGCCGCCGCGACCTCGCGCGCGGTCTGACCACAGAAAGACAGTCCACCGCACATGCCAACCGAGAAGAACGCCTACGCGCCAGGATCCCCCGCCATCTTCTGCCCCCTGCCCAGACCACCGGTGCGCCAAGCGGATGGCCTGCTCGACAGCACCGTGACGTGGATCCGGAAATTCGGCTTCGCCCGCGACGACAAGCACGCTACGTTGCTGGCCGCCACCGGGGTCGGCTACACGCTCTACGTCTGCCACTACACCCGCCCGGAACTGCTGGAGCACGTGTGCCGATACAGCGCGTGGGGTTTCCACCTAGACGCACCTAGACGACATCTCCGAGTCGCCGCCATACTCCCAACGGCCACCCGAACTCACCCTGCTGCTGGCCCGGCTGACCCGGGTAGTCGAGGTGCCTGTAAGCCAACCATGGGGCCAAGACCCCTTTCTCGACGCTGGCCGCGACCTCATCACCTGCCTCGGGCGGCAAACGAGCCCCACCCTGATGCGGCGGTTCAGCGATTCCTTCCGGCAGTGGATGTTCGGCAATCTGACCGAGGTATCGCAGCGCAGCCTCGGATACCCAGCTGACCTCGACGCCTACCTGCGGCTGCGAGCCGCGGCCGTAGGCGGCGAAAACGGTGTAGCCCTAGGCGAAGTCGCACTCGGTGTGGAGCTTTCGAGCCAGGAGCGTGACCAGCTCGCGGTCCGCGCCGCCCGCGAGGCGGCGATCCTGACAGCCGCACTCGACAACGACCGGTACTCCCTCGCCAAATCCGTGCAACTGGACGAGGACAGCCCCGACATCTTCACCATGATCCAACGCGAGAACCCCGCCCTGTCCTTCCCCGAAACGCTGGCCGCCGCCGTCGCAGTCCGCGACCGGTGCTTCTCCCGCTACCTGACCCTACGCACCCGACTCCACCGCGACGGCAGCACCGAGCTGCGCCGCTACTTCACAGTCCTGGATGCGCTCGTCGCCGGCAACCTCGTCTTCGGCTCCATCGCCACCCGCTACCTCTTCCCCGACAGCCCCACCACGGACCTCCCGTGGACCGACACCCCCAGCGACCCCAACCCCGACCCGCTGCCACTGCCCGCCATCACCTGGTGGTGGGACGTCTAGACCAGCATGGGATTTCCGTGAACGGCATTCACCGATCATGGACTGGCCGAATTTTGGGCGGATATGGGCGTGAATCGGATTACCAACTGTCAGCCTGAATTCGCCGGACTGGCCGGATAGTAGTCAGGAAATGCCTGGTATGGGGCTACTCTGACGCCTTTCGAGTGCCTGGCGGTTACGACGCTGGGGTGTACCTCTACTCCGCACTGGCCGCTGATCTGCGCGGCGTCAAAATCGGCCGATAACAACATCTTCGGCGTGATGTGGTGTCAAATTGCCATTGATCAGCGGCGTCGGATGACCGCTGTACTCAGTCAGGAGTGCCCCGCGTGCCACGTGAAATCGATTCGGCTGTCTTCCCGCATCTGGAGGCGGACCTGGGCCGCGTCCGGGACGTTCTCGGCCCCGTGGAGTTCCGGGGCAGGCCCGAGTTGACCGCGCTCACCGACGAAGGACCCGACACCTCTCGCCGCCTGGTCCGCCCCACTCTGACGTTGCTGTCGTACTACCTGCTCACCGATCCCGCGGTCCCGGCCGACGACCGCGCGGTGCGTGCCGCTGCCGCGGTGGAGTTGCTGCATATGGGCTCGCTGTATCACGACGACGTCATCGATCACGCCTACCAGCGACGCGGGCGCCCTAACGCCAACGCGGTGTGGGGATCGCATATGGCCGTATTGGGTGGAGACTCGGTGACGACCGAGGGTATGCGCATGCTGATCGAAATCGGCCAGCGCGAAGGGCTCGCGGGGACGACCGCGAGTGCGCAGATGTGCGCGGGCATGGTAATCGAGGCCGCCGACCAGTATGTGGCCTCCCGCAGCGAGCAGGCCTACCTGGACGCGATCGACGGCAAAACAGCGGCGGTGCTCTCGCTGGCCTGCCGGGTGGGCGCGATGCAAGCCGGCCGCCCGGAGCAGGAAGAGGCGTTGGCCCAGTTCGGTCGACACTTCGGGTTGGCCTACCAGCTGTATGACGACATCCTCGATCTGACCTCGACCGCCGAAGAAATGGGCAAGCCCGTCAACGCGGATCTGCCCGAGGGCATCTACACCCTTCCCGTGATCCGCGCGGCTGCCCGCGACCAGGACCTTGCCCGCCTGCTACGCAGGACAATGACGGGTGAGGAAGCCGCATATGCCCGCGAGTTGGTGATCGCCTCCAGCGCCGTGGACCAAGCACACGCGGTCGCCGAAAAATTCATCGACCAGGCCGCTGGTCACCTCGCCGACCTGCCTGTCGACCCGCACGCCCGCCACGCGATAACTGCCTACTCCCGGTCCATCCTCGACCGCCGAACTCCTGCACCCGCGGTCCCCCCGCAGCCGATGCAGCCACCCCAGACCCGCAGTGATGCGCTCACGCCCCAGGCCGCGCAGTGGTTGCGGAGCTGGATGGTGGACACCGGCCTGGCCCTCGCCCCGGCCGAGGCCGACTACCACCGGTGGACAGGACTGCTCCGGACCCGAGTACCGGCCGCCGTGGCCCCGGCGAACACGGCCAGTGAACAGGCCGGCGCCGGCCTGGGCACGCTGACCTTTATGTGGGACGACCTGTTCGAGGATCCGCAGCTGAAAGACCCGGAGGCTGTCACCGCGCTGAGGCGTGGGATGGTGGCGACGCTGCGCCAGGACCCGTCGGCACCGTGGAGGTCCGGCGCGATCCCGACGGCGTGGGCGAGTCTATGGCCGCGCCTGCGCGAGGGCCGCACTATCGGCTGGCAGACGCGGTTCCTCGACAGCCTCGAGGCGTGGTTCGAAGCCGCCGAACGTGAAGCGCACCATCGCATCAACGGCTACATCCCCGCCACGGCCGAGTACCTGCCGCTGCGGATGTCGACCGGTGGGTTCGATATCGCCATCGGCGGCATAGAGGTGCACCAGAACCGGGAACTGCCGTTGAAGCTGCGCAACCACCCCGCGATCCGCCGCCTCGAGGAACTTCTCTGCTGGGTGGGCTTCATGGAGAACGACCTGGTGGGGTTGGATCAGGACGAAGCCGACCAAGTCCCCTACAACCTGGTGCGGGCGGTTCGTCACGAAACCGGCTGCACCCGTGGCGAAGCCGTCGAGCAGGTGCAGCACCAGGTGGCCGAGCATCGCGCCCAACTCGAGTCGCTGATCCGCTACCTCCCCGCGCTGCTGCGCGTGCTTCCCGGCCTGTCGGGCAAGAGGAAGGAGTACGCGGAAATGTACGAGAAGCTGACGACTGCTGTGCTCTTGTTACGTCAGAGCGATCGGTACACGCAACCGTCCGCTTCCGCAGCGCCGGACTTGGAACGCTTGCGCCGTGAGATCTACCTCCCGGCCGCCGAACCGGCTCCTACCATGGCGTAACCCCCGGCCACCTTATTCGTGGCCCTGACACGGAGCGACGGTCGCCGGCGAAAGACGTTGTCTCGACGCCGTTCCGGCCGGTTACTGGTGGTGTCAGGTCTAACCTAGACCGATACGTGGAGAACCGGCTGGATTGCGCTGTCAAGCGGGGCGGCAGATCCAGTACGGGTCCGTCTATTACGCACGGCCGCTGTTGCGGTAGACGGCCATAGCGGGGTTGGAATCCGAAGTTCTGCTCGCCGCTCCAACTCCAGCCATTGGCGCTGCAAGTACTGCTTTGTCGCCCATCAGCGTGGCCCACCGGGCACAGCGTAGGGGCACTGATCGGTATCGGACATGACTCGCCACCGAAGGCCACACGGTCCAGATCAGAACGGCCGGGCGATGGCTCCAGCGCCTACGTATCGACAGACGCCGGTTCCTGCACCCGAACGGGCAGGTCAATCGGAAGCCTGCGAATGCGATCATGGCCCGCTACCCAGGGCTCCCAGCCCATGAGGCGACCAGCTCACGGTCCATTATCTGTCCATGCGTATCGATCGGACGCAACGAGTACCCCGCCGCGTCCAGGTGATGGCGACGCATCGAGGCGAGCGGCAGCTCGACCATGTCTCGTGCCGTGGCTCCGTGATATGTGACCGCCTGGCCGAGGCCTTCGAACCTGTGTGGAATCACAGGCGGGACAGTTCTTGTCATAGACCGCGCCTCCGACCGTGCAGGAGCCGCAATCGCGCTATGGTGCCAATGTGCTGTTGTATCCAGCTTCGAAGGGGGAATTCGCCCCATGATCGGGTCAGATCACGTCTTCTATCCGTGGAGTGCCCAGGCCGAGTTGAATCCGGTGCCGATCACCGGGGCATCCGGCTCGTACTTCTGGGATGCCGCCGGCAAACGCTACCTCGACTTCTCCTCTCAGCTTGTCAACGTCAACATCGGCCATCAGCATCCCGACCTCATCGCCGCGATCGTGGCGCAGGCACAGCGACTCACCACCATCTCGCCGACTGTCGGTAACGAGGCGCGCAGCGAGCTGGCGCGCTTGATCGTCGAACGGGCGCCCGGCGAGCTGAACCGGATCCTGTTCACCACCGGCGGCGCGGAAGCCGTCGAGCACGCGGTGCGCCTGGCTCGCAGCTACACCGGGCGCACGAAAATGCTCGCGGCGTACCGCTCTTACCACGGCGGCACCGGCGTCGCGATCGGCCTGACCGGTGAACCGCGCCGTTGGGGCGCGGAGCCGACCAACGTCGACGTGGTGCGGTTCTTCGGACCATATCCGTATCGTTCGCCGTGGGCCACCGCCACTCCCGAGGAGGAGACCGCCGCCGCGCTGGCCCATCTGCGGCAGGTGATCGAACTGGAGGGTCCGCAACACATCGCGGGTCTGATCTTGGAGACGGTGGTCGGCACCAACGGCGTGCTCGTGCCGCCGCCCGGATATCTCGCGGGGGTGCGCGCCCTGTGCGACGAATTCGGCATCGTCTACATCGCCGACGAGGTGATGGTCGGGTTCGGCCGGGTGGGCGAGTGGTTCGCGGTGCAGGCGTTCGGCGTCGCGCCGGATCTGATCACATTCGCCAAGGGCGTGAACTCCGGTTACGTCCCGCTCGGTGGCGTGCTCATGGCGGAACGAATTGCCCAGCGGTATGACCACACGGTGTATCCGGGTGGTCTCACCTACGCTGGACATCCGCTCGCCTGCGCGGCGGGCGTCGCCTCGATCGAAGTATTCGAGCGGGACGGCATCCTGGACCATGTGCGCTCGGTAGGCGCCGACGTGCTCGGAAAAGGTTTGCGGGAATTGGCCGCCCGTCATCCGAGCGTCGGCGACGTGCGCGGGCTCGGATTCTTCTGGGCGCTGGAACTGGTGCGCGACCCACACACCCGGCAGCCGCTGGTCCCGTTCGCCGCGGCGGGCACGGCCGCCGAACCGATGGCAGCGGTCACCGCGGCGGCCAAGGAACGCGGGTTGTGGCCGTTCAACGCGGGCAACCGTTTCCAGATCGCACCGCCGCTCACCACGACGGCGGACGAGCTGCGGGCCGGCCTGGAGATCGTCGACGAGGTGCTCGAGGTAGCCGACGGCTACGTCCAGGGGGGCTGATCCGGTTTCAGTGCGGCGTCAGCTCGACCACGACGCCGCCCTGCTGCCAGGTCTGGTAGATGTCGGCTTTCGACGGCGCACCGTCGGCGGTGCGGCCGATGCCGTTGAACCTCGCGTTCTGCCGGTTGTCCCGCGCGATGATCTCGTAGAGTCGCAGCACGTCGGCCTCGGCGGTGTGGACAACCGGATCGAACGTGCGTGGTCTCCCGCCGAACGATGCCTGGACCGGGGCGCCTGCGAGCAGGTTCTTGACCCAGGGGCGCTGGGCCGTGCCGATGAGCAGTGTCTTCCCATGCTTCGTGTAGGCCAGTGGCACATCGTAGACGGTGCCCGACTTGCGCCCGACGACGTGCAGGATCATCAGTCTATTGCCGACGACGCCGGAGATCCCCGGGACGCGGAGCAGCGTCCGCACGAGCCCGTTCACTACCCTCTGATACGGCGGAATGGGTTCGGGGCCGGACGTGGTCGGTGTGCCGTAAGGGTTTTCGGGCAGAGGTTCCGCGGTCATGACTGCGCCTCGCTGGCGCTCGGCTCCGCCATGACCGAGAACTCGGCTGTGTTCTTAGTTCGCTCGCTCATGGCTCCAGTATCGAACAGCGCGTCCGAATCCGCCCCGCGGTGGCCGAGACTCGCCAGCGTGGTGGCCGGTGGTCTCCGGGGCGACCACGTGCTGTCGCGCTGGTGGCCGCTGTGGCCCTCGGTACCCTACGTGCATGACCTCCCGGCAGACAGAGATCTGGCACAACCCGCGGTGCACCAAGAGCCGCAACGCCACCGCATTCCTCGATGAGACGGGCGTCGAATACTCGGTGCGCAAATACCTCGATGAGCCACCGACCGCTGCCGAGCTGCGTGACGTGCTGCGGCGGCTCGGCGCCGAACCGTGGGACATCACCCGTATCGGCGAGCAGATCGCCAAGGATCTGGGAATGGCGAGCTGGGGGCGCACCGCCGAGGACCGAGACCGGTGGATCGAGGCGCTGGCCGAACACCCGAAGCTGATCCAGCGCCCCATCGTGCTGACCGCGGACGGCGGCGCTGTCGTCGCCCGGGACGACGCCGCGCTCGGGGTGATCCCTGGGCGCTGATCCGGCCGAGCTTTTCTTCGGAATAGGGCGGTAGGGTCGGCGGACATGAAGGTACAACTGCGGCACAACCCCGCCTCGACCATCGCGCGGTGCTTCCTGGCGGGTGGCGAGCCGATGCGCGTCGAGAGCGGTGCCATGGTCGCCCATTCGGCGGGAGTCACGTTGCAGGCCAAGGCCGAAGGCGGCATCTTGGCTGGATTGAAGCGGTCGGTGCTGGCCGGCGAGTCGTTCTTCGTCTCGACGTTCACCGCGCCGCCGCAGGGCGGGTGGGTGGATGTGGCGCCCGCGCTGCCCGGCGACATGCTGAATCTTCAGATCAGCCCGGATCGTCCGTTCTTCATCAGCCGTGGCGGCTGGATCGCCAACTCGCACGGCGTGCAGGTGGAGAGCAAGTGGGGCGGTTTCGCGAACCTGTTCGGCGGCGAGGGCGGGTTCGGTCTGCGCGCGCACGGAGAGGGGGAGATCGTCGTCGGCGTGTTCGGCGCGATCGATGTCATCGATCTGCAACCGGGGGAGCCGATCACCATCGACACCGGCCATGTGGTGGCCTATGACCTGGCGATGAATTTCACTATCCGCCGGGCAGTTTCGGGCCGGTCGATCCAGTCGCTGAAGTCGGGCGAAGGATTCGTGTTCGACTTCACCGGTCCCGGCCGGGTACTGCTGCAAACCCGTAATCCCGGCGCCTTCGCCGCGTGGGCGGGTTCGGTGACCTCGTCCAGCTGATCATCTCGGCGGCCCGCCGGCGCTTTCGGCCGGTGGGCCGTTCCGGCCAGTATGTCCGGGATCAGTCCGTACCGATCAGGGCGGAGGGTGGTAGGCCGAAGGTGCGCCTGCAGGTGCGGGTCAGGTGCGCGGTGTCGGAGAAACCCGCGGGATGCGCGGCCGCGGCGAGGTCGTCGCCAGCCATCGCCCGGGTCCTCGCGATGTGCAGACGCAGCCAGAGGATGTAGCGGCGCAATGGAAGTCCGACCTGCTCGATGAACAGTTGCGTCAGCCGCGTCGCCGAAACACCAAGCTGGCGTGCGACATCCGAGCCACGCACCGAGCCCTCCCGGACCAGCGCGGGCAGCAGGTGCGGCGCCGCGGTGACGACGGTGTTCCGCTCACCTTTTCGACGCCGCGGCAGTCGCACTTCGCCGACCGTCGCCGCTGGTACCTGGGACGAGGTCACCGCGGCAGGATCCGCCACGTTGATACCGATGCGGCGAAACCACTCGACTCCGCTCGGTGGCTGTCAGTCAGTCGGTGACGTCGACGCCGCGCCAGAAGGCGACGTAGTTCTCGATCTGGGCGGCTTCGGATTTCGGGTCGGGATAGTACCAGGCGGCGTCCGGGTTGGATTCGCTGTCGACCACCACGGTGTAGTAGCTTGCGGTGCCCTTCCAGGGGCAGACCGTGTTGGTGTCGGAGGGCTGGAAGAACTCGGAGTGCACCGAGTCCGGTGGGAAGTAGTGGTTGCCTTCGACGACGATGGTGTCGTCGCTGGTCGCGAGGACGCGGCCGTGCCAGGTTGCTGTTGCCATACCCCGATTCTGCCCCAGCCGCGGGAATGCTGGGCGGGGCCTAGCGGCGGATTCGGGTTCCGAGGCGAGCGCCACGAATAGTGCTCGCGGAGATCGCCTGCTGTCTGCCGGGAGTCCCTCCGTTCTCGGCCGACGTCGCCTCCGCGTGCTGCCCACACAGAAGGTTGTCGACCGCGGCGGCGCCCATAACGGAGCACCACATCGGCGGTGCACCAGAGCCACGCTTTGTGTGGATGCGGCCGCCACTCGCGGTACGGTGCCAGACGATTGCTGGTGGCGTGGTGGGCGCCGAGCGGGCATCCGGAAGTATCACCTGCGGTATTACAGTCGGACTCCGCCGGTCGCGACGGGTGCGGCCGGGTGCGTCGCCTAGGCTCGACACCATGCAGCGCATCATCGGAATCGAGGTCGAGTACGGCATCTCGACCCCTACCGAGCCGTCGGCCAACCCGATCCTCACCTCCACGCAGGCGGTTCTCGCGTACGCCGCGGCCGAGGGCGTGCCGCGTGCGAAGCGCACTCGCTGGGACTACGAGGTGGAGTCGCCGCTGCGTGACGCGCGCGGATTCGACCTGAGCCGGATGAATGGGCCCGCGCCCGTGATCGACGCCGATGAGGTCGGCGCGGCCAATATGATTCTCACCAATGGCGCCCGGCTCTACGTCGACCACGCGCACCCCGAATACTCTGCGCCCGAGGTCACCGACCCCTTGGACGCGGTTATTTGGGACAAGGCGGGTGAGCGGGTGATGGAGGCCGCCGCACGGCACGCCTCGAGCGTGCCAGGAGCCCCGCGCCTGCAGCTGTACAAGAACAACGTCGACGGCAAGGGCGCCTCCTACGGCACCCACGAGAACTATCTGATGAGCCGCGACACCCAGTTCAACCAGATCATCGTGGGGCTCACCCCATTTTTCGTGTCCCGCCAGGTGATTTGCGGCTCCGGCCGGGTCGGCATCGGCCAGTCCGGCGACAATGCGGGCTTCCAGCTGTCCCAGCGTTCCGACTACATCGAGGTCGAGGTCGGCCTGGAGACCACGCTCAAGCGCGGCATCATCAACACTCGCGACGAACCGCACGCCGACGCGGACAAGTACCGCAGGCTGCACGTCATCATCGGCGATGCCAACCTGGCCGAGATGTCGACCTACCTCAAGGTCGGCACCACCGCCTTGGTCCTCGACCTCATCGAGGCGGGCGAGGACCTGTCCGACTTGCAGCTGGCCCGCCCGGTCACCGCGGTGCACGCGATCAGCCACGACCCGACCCTGCGGGCCACCGTCGCGCTCGCAGACGGCCGCGAGCTCACCGGTCTCGCGCTGCAGCGCGTCTACCTGGACCGGGTGGTCGAGTTCGTGGACCGCACGGGCAACGACGACAAGCGCGTCCAGGACATCATCGAGAACTGGGCCATGGTGCTCGACCTGCTCGAGCGCGACCCGATGGAGTGCGCGAGCCTCCTCGACTGGCCCGCCAAACTGCGTCTGCTCGAGGGCATGCGCAGCCGGGAGGGCCTGGGCTGGGCGGCCCCCAAGCTGCACCTGATGGACCTGCAGTACTCCGACGTGCGCTTGGACAAAGGTCTCTACAACCGCCTGGTCGCGCGCGGCTCGATGAAGCGGTTGATCAACGAGCAGCAGGTCTTGGACGCCATGACCAATCCGCCCACCGACACTCGCGCATACTTCCGCGGCGAATGCCTGCGCCGTTTCGGCGCCGATATAGCGGCGGCGAGCTGGGATTCGGTGATCTTCGATCTGGGCGGCGACTCGCTGGTCCGCATCCCGACTCTCGAGCCGCGTCGCGGCACCAAAGCGCACGTCGGAAAGCTGCTCGACGGGGTCGACACCGCCGCCGACCTGGTCGAACAACTCACCACCTAGGCGGTGTGCCCATCTGGGTGGTGGGCGGAGTGGTTCGCAGCGCCGCAGCGCGGCCATAAACACAGCGCGTCGCAAATTAGACACAGTGTCGGTGTCGCTGGGTAGTGTTGAAGGACGAGCACGGACATTGCTCATGATCGGAGCCGTGCTCAGATGGGCTCCGATCATGATGAGGACAGAGGAGGTCGGCTGCTATGGCACAAGAGCAGACCAAGCGCGCCGGGGGCGGCGACGAGGACGAGGGCCCGGACGGTGTCGACGCCGCGGGTCAGGAGCGCCGCGAAAAGCTGGCGGAGGATACCGACGACCTGCTCGATGAGATTGATGACGTACTCGAGGAGAACGCCGAAGACTTCGTTCGTGCGTACGTCCAGAAAGGCGGCCAGTGACAGTAGGTGACCCCTCGCGTCTCCACTTGGGGTACGCCCTCTCTTCCTTCTCCGAACACTTGCGCGCGCATGCTCCGGACCTGTTGCCTTCCAGCAGGTTCGGGCAAGGTGCCGTCGGAATTACCGGCGGCACTTCCGCGAAGGACATCGCTCCGCACGGCACGACCATCGTCGCGGTCAGCTACCGCGGCGGTGTGCTGATTGCCGGTGACCGGCGCGCCACGCAGGGGAACCTGTTGGCCAGCCGGGACATCGACAAGGTCTACATCACCGACAGCTACTCCGCGGCCGGCATCGCCGGTACCGCGGGAATGGCCGTGGAACTGGTGCGGATCTTCGCGGTGGAGCTGGAGCATTACGAGAAACTCGAGGGCGTGTCGCTGACCTTCGACGGCAAGGCGAACAAGCTGTCGAAGATGGTGCGAGAGAACTTGCCCGCGGCCCTACAGGGTCTTGCGGTGGTACCGATGCTGGTCGGCTATGAACTCGACGCCGCCGATCCGGACAAGGCGGGCCGCATCGTGTCGTTCGATGTGGTGGGTGGACGCAGTGAGGAGAGGTTCGGCTACGCTGCGGTCGGTTCCGGCTCGGTGTTCGCGAAGTCCGCGCTGAAGAAGTTGTACGCCAAGGGAATCGATCAGGATCGTGCGCTGCGCATCGCCGTCGAGTCGCTGTTCGACGCGGCTGACGACGATACCGCGACGGGCGGTCCGGATCTGCTGCGCGGCATCTTTCCGACGGCGATTGTTGTCGATGACGAGGGCGCGGTCGAGGTGACCGAGTCGCGGCTGGCGGAGATAACCCGTGGGATCATCGCCGACCGTGAGGCCGCCGAAGAAGGGAGCGCCTGAGCATGACACTGCCGTACTAC
Source organism: Nocardia sp. NBC_00881 (assembly GCF_045207455.1). Lineage (NCBI taxonomy): Bacteria > Bacillati > Actinomycetota > Actinomycetes > Mycobacteriales > Nocardiaceae > Nocardia > Nocardia sp. NBC_00881. The sequence continues at coordinate 2,468,718 of NZ_CP108798.1, read as the reverse complement.
GCCTCGGCCGAGCAGATCATGCGCGACAAGACCGAACTCGCGCGAAAGGGCATCGGTCGAGGTCGCAGTGTCGTAGTGCTGGCCTACGACAAGGGTGTGCTGTTCGTCGCGGAGAATCCGTCCGCGACGCTGCACAAGGTGAGTGAACTCTATGACCGTGTCGGATTCGCCGCGGTCGGCAAGTACAACGAGTTCGAGAACCTGCGTAGAGGCGGCATCCTGCAGGCCGACATCCGCGGTTACCAGTACGACCGCCGCGATGTCACCGGCCGTGCGCTGGCCAACGCCTACGCGCAGACCCTTGGCTCGATCTTCACCGACCAGCTCAAGCCTTACGAGGTGGAGATCTGCGTGGCCGAGGTGGGCTATCCGGAGCAGGCCGCGCGGTCGGTGCTGTACCGGATCACCTTCGACGGGTCGATCGTGGACGAGCGCGAGTTCGTGGTGATGGGCGGCACGACCGAGCCGATCGTCACCGCACTGAAGGCCTCCTACAAGGCGGGTCTGGACCTGGCCTCCGCGGTCGGTGTCGCGGTGCGCGCGCTGCAGGCGGGCGTGCCGGAGGGCACCGAGAAGGAGAAGCGGGTGCTGGGCGTGAGCTCCCTCGAGGTGGCCACGCTGGAGCAGGCGCGGCCTCGCCGGGCGTTCCGGCGGGTCACCAACACCGCGCTCGAGCGGTTGCTGAGCCCGGCGAAGGCGGCAGGTGAGCCGGAGCCGAAGGACGAGGAATCCCCGGCGGAGGACGCTCCGAAGTCGGAGTGAGCCGTCCGGCGGGCCGAGTTCCGCGGCCTGTGAACGACGCGTCGACGGCGCCTCGTTCACAGGCCGTCCTGCCGTGTCCAGGTTCCGGGGTGTGCATCCTTCGGTGGAAACCGGGCTCGACCGTGCGAATTCCGACAAAGCGGGCTAAATCGTTGTGAAGACGTATGCATCCGGGTTGTTCGCTGAACCACGCAAGTCGATGACATGGCTGTAATGTCGATAGTGTGCAGCGACGAATCATGGGGATCGAGACCGAGTTCGGTGTGACATGCACCTTCCACGGTCACCGTCGACTGTCCCCCGACGAGGTGGCCCGGTATTTGTTCCGCCGGGTGGTGTCCTGGGGCCGTAGCTCGAACGTGTTCCTCCGCAACGGTGCCCGGCTCTACCTCGATGTGGGGTCGCACCCGGAGTACGCGACCGCGGAATGCGACAACCTGGCGCAGTTGGTGACCCACGACCGTGCAGGCGAGCGGGTCCTCGAAGAGTTGCTGATCGACGCCGAGCAGCGTCTGGCCGAAGAAGGTATCGGCGGCGACATCTACCTGTTCAAGAACAACACCGACTCCGCGGGCAACTCCTACGGCTGCCACGAGAACTTCCTCGTGGTCCGCGCAGGTGAGTTCTCCCGGATCTCGGACGTGCTATTGCCGTTCCTGGTAACCCGCCAGCTGATCTGCGGTGCGGGCAAAGTGCTGCAGACGCCGAAGGCCGCCACCTTCTGCCTCTCGCAGCGCGCCGAGCACATCTGGGAGGGCGTCTCCTCGGCGACCACCCGCTCGCGCCCGATCATCAACACCCGCGACGAGCCGCACGCGGACGCGGAGAAGTACCGCCGCCTGCACGTGATCGTTGGCGACTCCAACATGTCCGAGACCACCACCATGCTCAAGGTCGGCACCGCCGCGCTGGTGCTGGAGATGATCGAGGCGGGCGTCTCGTTCCGCGATTTCGCCTTGGACAACCCGATCCGCGCCATCCGCGAGGTCAGCCATGACCTGACCGGCCGCCGCCCGGTGCGCCTGGCCGGGGGCAGGCAGGCCAGTGCCCTCGACATCCAGCGCGAGTACTACTCCCGCGCGGTGGAGCACCTGCGCAACCGCGACCGCGATCCCCAGATCGATCAGGTGGTCGATCTGTGGGGGCGGACCCTGGACGCGGTGGAGGCGCAGGACTTCGCCAAGGTAGACACCGAGATCGACTGGGTGATCAAGCGCAAGCTGTTCCAGCGCTATCAGGATCGCTACGGCATGGAGCTGTCCGATCCGAAGATCGCTCAGCTGGATCTGGCCTATCACGACATCAAGCGCGGACGCGGTGTCTTCGACCTGCTGCAGCGCAAGGGCCTGGCCAAGCGGGTCACGGAGGACGAGGCCGTGGACACCGCGGTGGACACCCCGCCGCAGACCACCAGGGCCAAGCTGCGTGGTGACTTCATCACCGCCGCTCAGGAGGCAGGCCGCGACTTCACCGTCGACTGGGTGCACCTGAAGCTGAACGACCAGGCGCAGCGCACTGTGCTGTGCAAAGACCCGTTCCGCTCGGTCGACGAGCGCGTGGATCGCCTCATCGCATCGATGTGAGTGGGTTAGATGTGCCGCGCCTCCGCGTGGCGTGTTCGTGACCCCTCTTGGCTGGCGTCCGAGCGAGCGAGACCAGCGCCTGCGCGTCGGCCGCTCGGACGCCAACGGCGGGCTGTCCGGCCGCTGAAGCTACTTCTCCGACAGGTACTGCTCGACCTTGTCGACTTTTGCGGTTATGGCATCTGTGACGCCGGGCCGGATGTCGGCCTTCAGCACCAGGCTGCACCGCGGCGCGACCGCGAGGATCGCGTCGGCTGCCTGCTTCACCACGCCCATCACCTCGTCCCATTCGCCCTCGACCGTGGTGAACATGGCGTCGGTGCGATTGGGCAGTCCACTGGCCCGCACCACGCGGACCGCTTCGGCGACGGCTCGCCCGACGTCCACGCCGGTGCCGAGCGGAGTTACGGAGAAGGCGATGATCATGTAGTGATGATGCCCCCCCGGCACGCTGTGACCGACCGAATTGCGCGCCGCCGCGCGGCGCCGATTACCCTCTATCGGGTGGCGATATCCAAGGTCGAGCGGCTGATGAATTTGGTCATCGCGCTGTTGTCGACCCGGCAGTTCCTGACCGCGGAGCGGATTCGGGACAGTGTCGCGGGATACGAGGACTCCGCCAGCGACGAGGCGTTCAGCCGCATGTTCGAACGGGACAAGAACGAACTACGTGATCTGGGCATCCCACTCGAGGTCGGACCGGTGAGCCGGTATTCGACGATCGAGGGCTACCGGATCAACCGGGACGCCTACGAACTGCCCGATATCGACCTGACCGACGAGGAGGCCGCCGCCGTCGCGGTGGCCGTGCAGATGTGGGAATCGCCCGAGCTCGCCGCGGCCGCGGAGGGCGCGCTGCTCAAACTCCGCGCGGCGGGTATCCACGTGGAGACCGACGCCGCGGTGGCGTCGGTGCCCGCCGTCCCGGCTCGCACCCGCGGCTCGGAACCGGTGCTCGGCAAGCTGCTCGCCGCGATAGACGCGGGCCAGGCCGTTCGATTCGAGCACCGCGGCGCGATCAACGCCCCGTACTTGATGCGCGACGTCGAGCCGTGGGGTGTGGTCACCCACCACGGCCGGTGGTATCTCGTCGGCCACGACCGGGACCGGGACGCAGTGCGCAGCTTCCGGCTTTCCCGGATCGGCGACGACGTGACCGCTTGTGGTCCACGCAACGCCGTCCGTAAGCCGGATGGTGTCGATCTGCGCGCGATCGTCGACCAGGTCACCAGCACGGTGCCGGTCAGCGGCTCGGCCACGGTATGGGTCGCTGACGGGCGTGGACAGGAGATCCGCAGGCTCGGACAGGTCACCGGCGAGCGCAGCCTCGGGGGTCGCACAGGCGCCGTGGTGCAGCTGCCGGTCCGTTCCCGCGACTGGCTGGCTCGGCTCATCACCGGCCTCGGGCCGGACGCGGTGGTACTCGCGCCCGAGGCGCTCAGGGCCGATGTCATCGCCCGGCTGCGGTCGGTGTTCGACCACACGGAGGTCCGGGCATGAGCGAGCGCAGCGAGCGAGCAATGGGTGCAGCCGAGCATCGCTCGGTCATGCTGGAGTCGAGCGTCAGCGAGGCTGAAAGCATGAGCGAGCGAACGATGGGTATAGCCGAGTGCGAACCCGGCGCGATGTGCGAGGTGGCGTGGTGAGTTCAAGGCTCTCGGTGCGCCTTTCGCGGCTGCTCAATATGATCCCGTACTTCATCGCGCACCCTGGTATCAGCGCCGCCGAGGCCGCCGCCGACCTGGGTGTTACGACCAAACAGCTGATGAGCGATTTGAACCAGCTGTGGATGTGTGGGCTGCCCGGGTACGGCCCCGGCGACCTGATCGACCTGTCGTTCTCCGAGGAGAGCATCGAGGTCACCTTTTCCGCGGGTATCGATCGGCCGTTGCGACTGACCTCCACCGAGGCGACCGCGCTGCTGGTCGCGCTGCGTTCGATCGTGGACATGCCCGGCATGGTCGACCCGACCGCTGCGCACGCGGCCATAGCCAAGATCGAATCGGCCATCGCGGGCGGGTCCGCGGACGCTGCCGAGGAGTCTCGTACGCCGCCGCGGGAGGCGCCCGCCGTGGCCACGGTGCGGTCGGCGCTGGCGCGTGGGCGCGCGGTGCGCCTGGTGTATTACTCCGCGAGCCGCGATGTGGTGTCCGAACGGGTCGTCGACCCCATTCGCATCGTCCTCGTGGACAACAACAGCTATCTGCAGGCCTGGTGCAGACAGGCTGAGGGAGTGCGGCTGTTCCGTTTCGACCGGATCGAGGACGCGACAGCGCTGGACGAGCCCGCGCGGCCGCCCAAACATGCCACCGAGGCAGCGGCCGGGCTCGACCTGTTCCAGGACGATCCGGCGGTTCCCTTAGCGCGCTTGCGAATTCACTCGCACTACGCTTGGGTACTCGATCAGTATCCGATGCACCGGCTCGCGGTGCACCCCGACGGCACCCTCGAGGCGACCATGCGGTTCGCCACGATGGACTGGATGGCGCGCCTGTTGCTCGGCTTCGGCGCGGGCGTCACCGTCCTCGGTCCGCCGGAACTGGTCGCCGCGGTGCGGGAGCGCTCGAACGCCGCTTTGGTCGCCTACGAGGAAGCCGGAGACCTGGAGGCACGATGACGGGACAACCGCCAGTGCCGTATCGAGCCGACGGGGTGGCGCAATTCCCGCGGAGGCTCGATGAGGAGCAAGTCGTCCCGGGGCTCGTTGGCTCACCGGGTGCAGGTGTTCGTCGGACGCGAGGGGCTGAGTCGGCGTGAAGAGTCGCGTGCTCGTGATCGGTGCGGGCAGTATCGGCACGTTCGTCGGCGGCAAGCTGGGAGTGGCCGGGGCGCAGGTCACGCTGGTCGGCCGCAGGCGGATGCTCGACGAGGTCACTGCGTCAGGGCTGCGGCTCACCGATCTCGACGGTGCCGACGACGCCCTGACCGCGGACCGATTCCATGTCGCCACCGAACCGGAGGACGCAGGATCGGCGGATCTGGTGCTGGTCACGGTGAAATCGGCGGCGACCGCGGGCGCGGTGCGCGGGCTCCGCGACGAGATCCGGCCGGGCACCGTGGTGCTGAGCCTGCAGAACGGCATCGGCAACGACTCGGTGATCCGGGAGTTTCTGCCGCATTGCGTGGTCTTGGCGGGGATGGTGATGTTCAACGTCGTGCGCCATCCTGACGGCCACCTCCACCGCGGCACCGAGGGTGGGCTCGCCGTGCAGGACGACCCGGCGCTCGCGCCGTTCCTCGGCGTCTTCGAGCAGGCGGGACTCGGGTTGCGCCGATACCCGGACCTGCGCCCGGTGCAGTGGGCGAAGTTACTGCTCAACCTCAACAACCCGATCAACGCGCTGTCGCGGCGCCCGCTGCGCGAGGAACTCGCCGACCGCGACTACCGGCGCTGCCTCGCGCTGACGCAGCGCGAAGCGCTCACGGCGATGAGCAGGGCGCGAATTCGCCCTGCCCGGTTGACCCCGCTGCCGCCGCGGGCGATGGCGGCGCTGCTGACCGTCCCCGACCTGCTGTTCCAGCGCGTGTTCGGGCAGGTGCTCACCATCGACCCGACGGCGCGCTCATCCATGGCGGACGATCTGGAGCTCGGCCGCAAAACCGAAATCTCCTGGCTGTGCGGTGAAATCGTCGGGTTGGGCGCGATGGTCGGGGTACCGACGCCGGTGAATCAGCGGCTGATCGAACTGATCGTCGCCGCCGAACAGGGCGATCGGCGCAGCTGGACCGGCAGTGAACTGCTCGCCCAACTGCGCGCCGCCGCGGCGGGCCACACGGTCGAGCCCCGGGCAAACGAGCAGTGACGGCGGCGTTCGCGCACGTCACGGTCCGGTAGCATCGAAACATCACAGTCTTGGGAGGTAAAAATCATGGGCAGTCTGAGCATCTGGCACTGGCTGATCATCGCGGTGGTTTTCGTGATGTTCTTCGGCGCGAAGCGGATGCCCGACGCGGCCCGCAGCTTGGGCCGATCATTGCGCATCTTCAAGAGCGAGGTCAGCCAGATGCAGAGTGAGGGCAACACGTCGAACGCCGCCGCCTCGACGCAGCAGCCCGCGCAGCAGCTGCCGCCCGCGCAGCCGGTGACGCCGTCGGTCACCGAGCCCCGTACCGAGCAGAAGTCGGTCTGAGCGGAAACGCTCGCGCCGGGGTGAGGAAGAACTCACTCCGGGCATAGCGCTGTTGCCGAGCTGAGCGAGGCACGTCAAACCAGGGGCGATCACCAACCATGCGAATCCCGTTCGATCCGCGCCGCAGTAAGCGCAGGACCAATCCCGACGGCACCATGTCGTTGATCGAGCATCTGCAGGAGCTGCGCTACCGCCTGCTGGTCTCGATCGCCGCGGTGCTGGTCACCACGGTGCTCGGATTCCTCTGGTACGGGCATTCATTCCTCGGCGTCGAAAGCCTCGGCGACATTCTGCGCGGGCCGTACTGTTCGCTGCCCGCGTCGGCGCGCGCGTCGTTGAGCCCGGATGGCGCGTGCCGTCTGCTGGCCACCGCGCCGTTCGAGCAGTTCACCTTGCGCTTGAAGGTCGGTATGACCGCCGGTGTCGTGCTCGCCGCGCCGATCTGGCTGTACCAGCTGTGGGCGTTCATCACACCGGGGCTGTACGCCAAAGAGCGCAAGTACGCGATCGGGTTCGTGTCTTCGGGCACGGTATTGTTCACCGCCGGTGCGGTGCTGGCCTACGTCGTCATCGCGCACGCGTTGAGCTTCCTGCTGACCATCGGCGACAATGTGCAGATTACGGCGCTGAGCGGTTCGCAGTACTTCGGCTTCATCGTCAACCTGCTGATCATCTTCGGCGTCAGCTTCGAAACCCCCTTGCTGATCATCGGACTGAACCTGATCGGGGTGCTGACCTACCAGCGGCTCAAGGCGTGGCGGCGCGGCATCACGTTCGGCTTGTTCGTCTTCGCCGCTATCGTCACCCCGCAAGACCCGTTCTCCATGCTGGCGCTCGCGCTGGCGCTGACGGTCTTGTTCGAGGTCGCCATACAGTTCTCCCGGATCAACGACCTCCGCCGCGCCCGCAAGGAGCGCGAGGGGTGGGGCGCGCTGTCCGACGAGGAAGCCTCCGAGGTGGGCGGCCCTGAACCGATCGATCCCGCGGAGTCGATCACGACGCCGCGGGAGAAATCCGCGCGACCCGTGTCGGACTACTCCGATACCCTCTGACGGTGACACATCACCGGTCGCGGACGGGCGAGTTGGCCGTATTCTCGGCCGAGCTGAAGTTCGAGCTCGACCCGTTTCAGCGCAATGCCTGCGTGGCGCTCGAGGACGGCCATAGCGTGCTGGTCTGCGCCCCGACCGGCGCGGGCAAGACCGTCGTCGGCGAATTCGCGGTACACCTGGCGCTGGCAGCAGGTGGCAAGTGCTTTTACACGACACCGATCAAAGCGCTGTCGAACCAGAAGTTCGCCGACTTCACCGAACGGTACGGCCGCGACAGCGTCGGCCTGCTGACCGGCGACCAGTCGATCAACGCGGACGCACCGGTGGTCGTGATGACTACTGAAGTGCTGCGCAACATGCTGTACGCCTCCTCCGACGCCCTGCGCGGGTTGTCCTACGTAGTGATGGACGAGGTGCACTATCTCGCCGACCGGTTCCGCGGGGCGGTGTGGGAGGAGGTCATCCTGCACCTGCCGCCGGACGTCCGGCTGGTCAGCCTGTCGGCCACGGTCAGCAACGCCGAGGAATTCGGCGCCTGGATGGCGACGGTGCGCGGTGACACCGCCGTGGTGGTCGACGAGACCAGGCCGGTGCCGCTGTGGCAGCACGTCATGGTGGGGCGGCGGATGTTCGACCTGTTCGACACGAAGTCCACCGATCAGAAGGTGCTCGTCGACGAAGACCTAGTGCGATTCATCCGGCACCGCGAGGCCGCCGACCGGATGAACGGCTGGGGCGGTCCGCGCAACGGCCGCGGCGGTCCGCGCCGCGATTTCCGTCCGCTGCCGAGACCCGAGGTGCTGGCCAAACTGGACGACGAGGGTCTGCTGCCCGCGATCACGTTCATCTTCAGCCGCGCCGGCTGCGACGGAGCGCTGGCGCAGTGCCTGCGTTCACGGCTGGACCTGAGCCGCGAAGACGAGCGTGACGAGGTCGACGCGATTATCGAGAAGCACACCGGCGATCTGCCCAAGACCGATTTGGAGGTGCTCGGCTACTGGGAGTGGCGCGAGGCGCTGCACCGGGGGCTGGCCGCGCACCATGCGGGCATGCTGCCTGCGTTCCGGCATACCGTCGAGGAACTGTTCGTCAACGGGCTCGTGCGAGCTGTGTTCGCCACGGAGACACTGGCGCTCGGCATCAATATGCCCGCGCGCACCGTCGTGCTGGAGCGCCTGGTGAAGTTCAACGGCGAGTCGCACGCGGAGCTGACGCCGGGAGAGTACACCCAGCTGACCGGGCGCGCAGGAAGGCGCGGTATCGACGTCGAAGGACATGCGGTGGTGTTGTGGCAGCCGGAGGTGGATACCAGCGCGGTCGCGGGCCTGGCTTCCACGCGCACCTATCCGCTGCGCAGCTCGTTCCGGCCGGGGTACAACATGTCGATCAACCTCATCGACCGAATGGGCGCCGACGAGTCGCGTGCCCTGCTGGAGCGGTCGTTCGCCCAGTTCCAGGCGGACCGCTCGGTGGTCGGGCTGGTGCGCGGCATCGAGCGCAACGAGGTCGCGCTGCGCAAGCTGCGCGACCAGCTCGGTGGCATCAAGGGCGGGTTTCTGGATTATCTAGCGCTGCGTGAACGGATCAAGCAGCGGGAACGGCAGCTTGCACAGCAGGGCCGGGCCGACCGGCGGGGTGCGGCGGTGGACGCGCTGGTAGCACTGCGCCGCGGCGATGTGGTGGCGATTCCGTCCGGGCGGCGTGCCGGGCTCGCGGTGATTCTGGAGCCGGACGCGACGCCGGGGGATCCGCGCCCGTTGGTGCTCACCGAGGACAAGTGGGCGGGTCGGGTGTCGGTCGCCGACTTCCCGGTGCCCGCCGAACCACTCGGACACATGCGGTTGCCGCGTCGGGTGGACCATCGCACCGCGCGCATCCGCAGCGATCTGGCCTCCGCGCTGCGCAGCACCGGGATCTCGTCGCCTGGCAGGCCCCGGCGCGGCAAGCGTTCCACGGCAGCAGACGACCGTGAACTGTCCACATTGCGACGCAGCCTGCGTTCCCATCCGGCGCACACGCGACCAGACCGCGAGCAGATGTCCCGGATCGGCGAGCGCTACAACCGGCTGCTGCGCGAAACCGAATCGATGCGCCAGAAGGTCGCCGCGACTACCAACTCGTTGGCGCGCACCTTCGATCGGATCCTCGGGCTTCTGGAGGAACGCGGGTTCGTGCACGAGAGCGAGGTGACCGCCGACGGGCGCAGACTGACCCGCATCTACGCCGAGAGCGACCTACTGGTCGCCGAATGTCTGCGGCAGGGATTGTGGCGCGGCCTCGGCCCCGCCGAGCTGGCCGGCGTGGTTTCGATCCTGGTGTATGAATCCCGGCAGGAGAGCGGATATCTCGCCGCCGGCGGCCCGACGGCGCCGATCCGCCGGGCAGTCGGCGCGACCATCGGCGTGTGGTCCGAGCTGCGTTCCGACGAGGCCCGGCACAAGCTGCCGCCGACCAGGGAGCCGGATCTCGGTTTCGTCACGGGTGTCTACAAGTGGGCGCGTGGGGACGGGCTGGCCGACTCGTTGCTCGCCAGCGGTGATCAGGGCACGCCGCTGTCGGCAGGTGATTTCGTGCGCTGGTGCAGGCAGGTGATCGATCTGCTCGATCAGATCCACAGCACCGCCGACGATTCCGAGATCGCCGCCACGGCGGCGAAGGCGGTGCGGGCGATCCGGCGCGGTGTCGTCGCGGTGGACGCCGCCTGATCGGTGTGAGCTACGGGCCAGGACGAGGCAGCCTGCGTAACCACGCGACCGCGAACGCCGCCAATCTCAACACAGCTGATCCGATTGTGATTTGATTTCTTTCGCGTACCGACCGTGGCGGAAGAGTCGTGTCATGCGACGAGGCCCACGCGGGGGGCTACCGTGAGTACAACGATGCGAGTGGAGGCAAGCAGATGAGCGGCCCTTTCGGACCGAGCGACCCCGGGGAGGGACGCAACGATCCCACCCAGCAATGGGGCGGACAGCAGGCACCCGGCGGGGCAGGTCCCACGCAGCAGTGGGGCGGTCAACCGCAGACCCCGGCCTCGGCCCAGCCGACCCAGCAATGGGGTGAGCAACAGCAGCCGCAGCAGTGGGGTCAGCAACAACCGCAGCAGTGGGGTCAGCAACAACCGCAGCAGCCCCAGTGGGGGCAGCAGCCCGCACAGCAGGGCCAGCCGCAGCAGGGCCAGCCGCAGTGGGGCCAGCCCCAACCGCAGGACTGGGGCCAGCAGGGCCAGCAGCAGTGGGGGCAGCAGCAGCCTCAGTGGGGCGCGCAGCAGGCGCCGCCGCAGGGCGGTAAGGGCGGCAAGGGCCTGATCATCGGCCTTTCCGTGCTCGGTGTCGTGGTGATCGGCGCGATCATCGGCCTCGTGCTGGTGCTAACCGCAAAGGACAAACTGGACCAGGCCGCGGTGCAGGACGGCGTGAAGAAGGTGCTGTCGGATTCCTACGGCATCCAGGATGTCAGCGACGTCTCCTGCCCGTCCGGCGAGGAGGTCAAGGTCGATGCCACCTTCCAATGCGATCTGAAAGTCAGCGGCGAGGCCAAGAAGGTGACCATCAAGATCACCAAGGAGGACGGTACCTACGAGGTCGGTCGCCCGAACTAGTTTCCGGCCCGCTTGCATCCCGGTGCGGCCCGCCCGCGGGTGGGCCGCACCGGTCCGAGTTCGGCGTCGAAACCGAGCGGTCCCATCGCGAAATGTGTGCGATGGGATTTTCTGCATGTGGGGTCAGGTGTCGCGTGCTGCGCCCATAGCCGTGATCAGGCGGGTGATCGGGCTCTCGGCGTTATAGGTGGTGGCGAGTTGACGCAGCCGGACCGGATCGGTGGGCTCGGTGGGGACGATATCGGTGCGGGAGAGTTCCACGTCAGCGTCACACACCACACGCACAACGGGCGCCGCGGCTTTCAAGTACTCCTGCGCGGTACGGAGTTTGGCGCGCACGCCGTTGGAGAGGTCGGCGTCCGGATCGTCGACGGCCGCGCGCAGAGCATCGAGCGAACCGAAGCGTGAGATCAGCATCGACGCGGATTTCTCCCCGATGCCCGCGACGCCGGGCAAGCCGTCGGAGGCGTCACCGCGGAGCGTGGCCATATCGGCGTACGCCGGGCCCGCATTCTGCTGCGGCACACCGTATTTCGCGGAGACCTCAGCCGGGCCGAACAATTCCGCCTTGGCCAGGCCGCGCCCGGCGTACAACACCCGCACCGGTGGTGCCGGTTCATCCCGCACGAGCTGGAGCAGGTCGCGGTCGCCGCTGACGACGATCACCGCGTCGGTGCGCTCCCGGGTGGCGAGGGTGCCGAGCACGTCGTCGGCCTCCAGCCCGGCCGCGCCACCGGTCGCGATGCCGGCCGCGTCGAGCACCTCCAGGATCATCGGCACCTGCGGCGTCAGCGTATCCGGAACCACCTCGGCGCCGGGCACGGTATCCGGCGAGGTATCCAGCCGGTGCGCCTTGTACGACGGCACCAGATCCACCCGATACTTCGGTCGCCAGTCCAGATCCAGGCATACCACCAGCCTGCTCGGCGCGTGCTTGGTTATCAGCGATGCCACCATGTCGGTGAAACCACGCAGCGCGTTCACCGACCGACCGTCCGGCGCGGTGATCTTATCCGGGATCGCGTGAAAGGCGCGGAACCACAGACTGGCTCCATCCAGCAGCAACAGGGGCCTACCAGCAGCAGAGGTCACGGGCTGAGGCTACTCGCCGATACCGACACCACCCGGGGCAACGGGCGGGCTGTCTGTCAGGCTTGCCCCCGGTAGGCGCCCGTGCCCAATGTCCGGTACCGGGCAGGTAACGTCGGTCGTATGAGCTCGCATACGGATTCCAGGTTCGCGGCGGACGTCTACGGTGCTCGACTCGAGCGGGCGGTGGAGCTGATGCGGGCCGCCCATCTGGATGCCTTGTTGATCACTCCAGGATCGGATCTTCGCTATCTGATCGGGTCGGCGGCAGAGTCCTTCGAGCGGCTCACCTGCCTGGTGATCCCGGCCGATGGCGCGACTCCGTCGGTGGTGATCCCGAAGCTGGAGCTCGCGTCGCTGGAGAATTCGGCGGCGGGCGAACTGGGTCTGCAGGTGCTCGACTGGGTCGACGGCACCAACCCGTACGGTGTGGTGAAGTCCGCGATGCACGTCGGTTCTCGGGTGGGTGTCGCCGATGCCATGCCCGCACTGCATCTGCTGCCGCTCGCGGAATCGTTCACGGGTCTACCGGTGTCCGCCACTCCGGTGTTGCGCGAACTGCGCATGATCAAGGACGCCGCCGAGGTGGACGCGCTGCGCCGCGCGGGCGCCGCGATCGACAGGGTGCACGCGCGGATGGGCGAGTTCCTGCAAGTGGGTCGCACCGAGGCCGCGGTCGGCGCCGACATCGAGGCCGCGATCATGGCGGAGGGTCACACCGAGGCGGCGTTCGTCATCGTCGGCAGCGGTCCACACGGCGCAGACCCGCATCACGGGGTGTCCGAGCGGCGCATCGAGGCCGGGGACGTGGTGGTGATCGATATCGGCGGCCCGGTCGACCCGGGCTACTATTCGGACTCGACCCGCACCTATGTGCTGGGCGACCCGAACCCGAAGGTGGCCGCGCGGTTCGCCGAACTCGAGCGCGCCCAAGCGGCCGCGGTAGCCGCGGTTCGCCCCGGCGTCACTGCCGCCGCGGTGGATGCCGCAGCGCGAAATCTATTGACACAGGCTGGTTTCGGTCCTGCCTTCGTCCACCGCACCGGCCATGGCATCGGCCTTTCGGTGCACGAGGAGCCCTACATCGTGGAAGGCAACGACCTTGTCCTCCAGCCGGGCATGGCCTTCAGTATCGAGCCGGGCATCTACTTCCGCGGCGAGTGGGGTGCTCGTATCGAGGACATCGTCGTCGTCACCGCCGACGGCAGCGAATCCATGAACAATCAACCCCATGGCCTCACGGTGCTGTGACCACCGGTGAATCGGAACCATCGCGGTGTGTCGAGAGAATCCAGCGGTGCACGCTCAGCGGTGACGTGAAGTCGCTCGGTGCGATGCTCTCCCTCGGTAAGCGATGCGTTTGGGCCGAGGATACCGCGGCATTGACCGGTGTTACGGGGTGCCGGTGCTGCGGCGACTCGTGGTGCTGGTTGCGGCGAGGTGGTCGTTGTGACCGATGCGCGGTGGTGGCGACACCACCGCGCATGGTCGATACGCCCTAATACTGCAACGACACTCAGGTGAGTGGGTGGCCGCGGCGCCGGTAGTGGGATAGGCGGGCTTGGTGTTGTCGGCGGCGGCGCCATCTCGACCAGGCCCAGATGTGGTCGGCGGGGTGGTGGCGGGTGAGTACGAAGGCGATGAGCAGGCGTCGGATCTCCGGTATGGTGAGGGCGATCATGTCTTCGGCGATGTCGGCGATTCCCCTTTTGTGGCAATGGTTTTCGATGCCGCCAGCCAGGCCAGGGCGAGCATGGACAAGGTGATGTGGGCGTACCAGGCGCGCCAGGTGCGGACCTGGTAGTGGTCTAGCCCGGCCTCGTTCTTGGCCTGCTGGAATGCTTCTTCGATGTGCCAACGGGATCCGGCGGTCCAGGCCAGGTCGACCAGCCGGGCCGAGTGTGGCCCGTAGCAGAGGTAATAGGAGATCTCGGTGGGGTCGCTGATGCTGCGCCGCGCCAGCAGCCAGTGCCCGCGTCCGCGGGCCCAGGTGCCGTCGATCTGGCGGCGTGCCCAGTCGTATTCGCGCGGCCCGTGCGCGCCAGCGCCGACCGACAACCGCTGCCACGAGGTGGCAGGTAGTTCGGTGATCAGCTCGTCGGCGCGCGCGGCGCGGTCCGCGCGAGTGGTCACTTGCTGGTCGCAGCGGGTGGCCATCACGTAGAACACGTCGCGAGACTCCAGCCAGCCGCGCAGATAACCGGCCTGGCCGTAGGCTTCGTCGGCGGTGAACCACGCAAACGGAACCGCCGCGGCCAGCACCCGCTCCAGCATCACGATGACCTGCCGCGGTTTGGTGGCGAACTCCACGTCGTCGGGGATCCCCGCAGCCCGGCAGCGGTCCCGATCATCGGTCCACGACTCGGGAACATAAAGTTCCCGGTCGATCAGAGCGTGCCCATGCCGGGATGCGTACCCCAGAAACACGCCGATCTGGCAATTTTCCGTGCGTCCGGCGGTACCCGAATACTGGCGTTGCACCCCGGCCGATTTCACACCCTTCTTCAGAAAACCGGTCTCATCGGCGGCCACCACCGCCTCTGGATCGCCCAGGTGGGCGACCACATAGGCGCGCACGTCGTCACGGACCCCGTCGACGTCCCAATCCGCCTTACGCAAAAGCCGCTGCATCCCCTCCGGGCCTGCCTCACCAGCACGCTCCGCCAGTGTCCACCCATTCTTGCGTTCCAAACCCGCCACCAGCCCCGACACGTACTCACGCGCCCGAGCCCGCGGCTCGGAACGCGCGAACCGACCCCCGATCCGCGACATCAACGAATCCAACTCCGCCACAACACGATCCAACACCACACAACAGATCTACCAGCACCAACTCACACAGGTGTCGTTGCAGTACTAAGCGGTGGCGCCGTTTTCTGCGGCTTTGCCGTTGGCGGCCGGTGCGAGGAGGGTGCTGCTCGAAAGGACGCGCCGGACCTGGATCGCGATCACCACGCGGGTCGGGTTCTCGCGGGGGACGCGGTAGCGGCCGGCGTAGCGCTCCACCGCCTCGGCTACGTCCTCCGCGTCGTCGAGCACGGTCGCTGGGCCCTCCAGGGTGATCCACCGGATTCCGTCGACCTGGCTGACCGCCGCGTACCCGGTGCGGCGCACATTGCGCACCTTCACCGATCCGTCGTTGGTGATCACCCGCGCGATTCCCGCCTTCTCGTCCCAAGTGAAACCCACCGCCACCACATGCGGCGTCCCATCCGCCCGCAATGTCGTCAACGTGGCAAGGTGCCGTTCCGCCACGAACTCCACAGCACCAGGCGACAACTCGGCAATACTCGTCGGCATTCCCCGACCGTAACCCACTCGCCATCGGCCCCGACGAGTGGCACATGGTTGCGGCGGAGCGCGAGACCTCCGGTGGTACCACTCGTCGAGCTGACAGACTGGCCGTATGGGAACGCGAGGGTTGGCCGAGGGCACGGTGCTGCTGCTCGGGGGGCGTAGTGAGATCGGGGTCGAGGTGGCTCGGAGGCTGGCGCCGGGGCGGGTGGTGGTTCTCGCGGCCCGGCGCAGCGGCGAATTGGGTGAGCACAGCGAGGAGATCGCGGCCGCGGGCGCGACCGCCGTGCACAGGGTGGAGTTCGACGCCGACGACGTCGCAAGTCATCCGGCGATGCTGGCGAAAATCGCCGCCGAGCACGGTCCGATCGGCATCGCGGTGCTCGCGTTCGGTGTGCTCGGTGATCAGGGTCGTGCCGAGCAGGACCCCGCCCACGCGATGGCGATCCTGCACACCGACTTCGTCGCGCAGGCCGGTGTACTCACCAGCCTGGCGAATCTGCTGCGTGCCCAGGGAGCCGGGCAGATCGTGGTGTTCAGTTCGGTGGCGGGCATCCGCGTCCGCCGCGCCAACTATGTTTACGGATCGGCCAAGGCCGGCCTCGACGGTTTCGCGAGTGGTCTCGCCGACTCGTTGCACGGCAGCGGCGTTCATCTGCTGCTGGTGCGTCCCGGCTTCGTCATCGGCCGGATGACCGAAGGCATGTCTCCCGCGCCGTTCTCCAGCACGCCCGACCAGGTCGCCGCCGCCGTGGTCAAGGGGCTGCGCACGGGAGCGGATCGCGTCTGGGTGCCCTGGATCCTGCGGCCGGTGTTCTTCGCGATGCGCCTTCTGCCTCAACCGATCTGGCGCCGGATGCCGCGGTGACCAGCTCATCTGTGGTGTGGACCGGACCGCCGATCGCGGTCGTCGGGATCGGCGCCGACGGTTGGGACGGTCTCGGACGCGTCGCGCGGGAAGCCGTCGCCGACGCCGAGGTCCTCTTCGGTTCGGCCCGTCAGCTCGCGCTCGTTCCCGACCTGGTGGCGGGCGAGCGGGTGGCTTGGCCTTCGCCGTTGGTCCCCGCACTGCCCGGGTTGCTCGAACGGCATGCCCGGTCGCGGCTGTGTGTCTTGGCCAGCGGCGATCCGATGTTCTACGGCATCGGCGTCACGCTGGCCCGATTTCTCGGACCGCGGGCGCTGCGCGTGCTGCCGCAGCCGTCGTCCGCCTCGCTGGCCTGCGCACGACTCGGGTGGTCGCTGGCCGAAACGCCGGTGGTCAGCGTGGTGGGACGCCCGCTGGAAACGGTGTTGCCCGAACTGGCCGACCGCAGGCGTCTGTTGGTACTCAGCGCCGACGAGCACACACCGGCGCGCCTGGCGGAGCTGCTGGGTCGCCACGGTTTCGGTGCGTCCGAGCTGACCGTCCTCGAGCAACTGGGCGGACCGGCCGAATGCCTCGGCATGGGTGTCGCGAAGCGGTGGGAGCGCCTACCTGGTGACCCGCTGAACATCGTCGGGGTCTCCTGTGTGGAGGACCTGGAGCACCCGCGCACCACGCGGCTGCCCGGCCTGCCGGACGAGCTTTTCAGCGGTGACGGGCAGCTCACCAAGCACGAGGTCCGCGCGTTGACGCTGGCGGCGTTGGCCCCCGCCCCTGGCGAGCTGCTGTGGGATGTCGGGGGCGGCTCGGGCAGCATCGCGATCGAATGGTGCCGCGCGCATCAGGCCAATCGCGCCGTCATCTTCGAGCGGCTGGAGCGTCGAAGGACGCACATCGCCGACAATTCCGCGGCTCTCGGGGTCCCGCACATCGTGGTGCGTGGCGAGCTGTGCGCGGAAGTCGGTCGCGCTGAAATCGACTCTCCTGACGCTATTTTCGTCGGCGGCGGGCTGACTCAGGATGGGCTCCTCGGGACATGCTGGGCGCAGCTGCGACACGGCGGAAGGCTTGTCGCGAACGCGGTGACCGCGGAATCGGAATCACTGCTGCTCAGCTGGGCGGCGGCACAAGGCGGTGAGCTGCGGAAGTTCCAGATCTACCGTGCCGAACCGCTGGGATCATTCACGGCCTGGCGGCCTCAGCTTCCGGTGGCGCAGTGGTCGGTGGTGAAAAGGGAAAATATCGTTCCGGAATTCCCAGCCGATGGATGAACGCGTTCTCGGCCGCGGGGGTAGGGTCGGGGCCGAGTTCCGATCATGATCGGAAATCCGGTTCCTGACGGGGAGATACATGAGATACAAGAAATTCGCCGCTACCGCACTGATGGCAATCGCCGCCACCGGAGTCGCCGCTGGCACCGCTTACGGCGCGCCGCCCACGGCGCCCGCGCCCGCGCCGCCCACAGCGCCTGCACCGCGGGACCAGGCAACCTCGCCGACGGTCACAGGTGCGGATCAGGGTGTCGGCTATGTGCTGCAGCTCGCCGACGCGGGCAAGTCCGTGGTCACCAGCGTGACCGGCGGTGTGTTCGACCTCGACACCGACAAGCAGTCGGTCAGCCTGAAGAATGCCGCGGGCGAGACCGTCACCACGGTTCCGCTCGCCACGACGGCCAAGGGCCAGCAGGTCCAGATCGCCGCGAACATCGCCGACGAGGGCAGGCAGCTGACCCTGACACCGCAGGTCGCGCCGACCGCGAACGCGCCGGTCGCCGCCGAGTTCATCGGCGCGCAGGAGTGGTTCTTCGCCGAGCTGCAGCGCGCCTCCCTCGGTGCTCTGGTCGGTGGCCTGATCGGCGCCGCCATCGGCATCCTCTTCTTCGGTGTCGGCATCCTGCCCGGCGCCGTGCTCGGCGCGATCATCGGTCTCGCCGTCGCCGGTGGGCCGGAGTTGCTGAACGCGGGCATCGCCTACTTCAGCGGCCAGCCCTGAGAATTCTGATTCTGGGCGGCACCCGGGAAGCCAGGGAGTTGGCCCATATCGCTACCGGCGAGCGAGGTTTCGAGATCGTCTCCTCGCTCGCCGGTCGTGTGCGTGCGCCCCTGCTGCCGGAGGGCGCGGTCCGGATCGGCGGCTTCGGCGGCGCCGAGGGGCTGCGCGACTGGGTCGCGGACAAAGGTATCGAGGCCGTGGTCGACGCCACGCACCCGTTCGCGGCCGCCATCAGTGCCAATGCGGCTGTCGCCCTGCGCGATTCGGGTATTCCGCTGGTGCATCTACGGCGGCCGAGCTGGTCGCCGCAGACGGGAGATCGATGGGTACGAGTGCGGGATCTCGCCGCCGCCGTGCGCGTCGTCTCCACGCTCGGCGAACGCGTCTTTCTGACGATCGGCCGCCAAGGCGTCAGCGCCTTCGCGGGACAGGATGGGCAGTGGTTCCTGATCCGTGCCATCGATCCGCCCGAGGGCCCGTTGCCGCCGAATCGCGAAATTCTGCTTGCCCGAGGGCCTTTCGCGGTCGAAGGCGAATCGCGGCTGCTCGTGGAATATCGGATCGATGTGGTCGTCACCAAGGACAGCGGCGGCGACCAGACCCACGCCAAACTGGCCGCCGCACGCGCGGCGGGTATTCCGGTCGTCGTGATCGAACGCCCGCCTCTGCCTGACGGCGCCGTGATCGTGGAAACCGTTGCGCAGGCATGGGATTGGCTGCGTGAAGCACGAGGTGGCATCCGCCTCGCTGAGCACAGGGTGGGGGCGACTCGATCAACCGTCGAGAAGCTCCGGTAGATGGTCGAACCATTCCAGCACCGCCCTCTCGTAGCGGATGCCGAAATCCAATGTGGCGCGGGCGAAGGACGACTTCCCCTCGGGATTCTCGGCAAGATACTCGGTCAGCCGCCCCAGATGGATCTCCCGGTTGGCTGCGACGATGCCATCGAGCCGATCGCGATCGAGGTGCTCGCCGAACGAGAGCGTGAGCAGCAGCGGCACCCGGATGGTCTCGCCGCCGGGGTCGCGGCCGATCCATGCCAGGAACGCCTCTCGTCCCGCATCGGTGAGGCGATAGGGTGTCCGTTCACGAGCGCCGGTCTCGCCCTTCTCGACCAGCCCCGCCGCGTCCATCGCGGCGAGTTCGCGATAGACCTGGCTCTGCGTGATGGTCCAGAAGTCGCCGATGCGGTCTTGCGCCTCGGCCACCAGGTCCCATCCCGACATGGGACCTTCGTGCAGAAATCCGAGCAACGACGCCGCCGTGGAGTTCAACGACTTGCGTGTGGTCGCGGTGTTCGTCAACGACTGCTCCCTTTCGCTCTAACATTCCATAGTGGAATGTTACCCGAATGGAACGACTAGATGTCGCCAGCCAGCCGGTCGAGATCTTACGCGCCATCGACAGCCGCGTCGCCTGCGTGACCGTAGCGCCGGGAGGTGTAGACACGAGTGCCCTGGTCGGTCTCCACCGCCGCGGTGGTGGACGCACCGATGATCACCAGCGTGCGCATGTCCACTTCCGTGGGGTCGAGGTCACCAAGGGTCACCACGCGAACCGACTCGGCGGGACCGCCCACGTCGCGGCCGAGTACTACGGGCGTGTCGGGCTTGCGGTGCTCCAGCAGCAGGTCCCGCATCGCGCCCACCTGCCAGGTGCGTTGCGACGACGCGGGGTTGTAGACCGCGATCGCCATGTCGACGGCCGCGACGGCGGAAAGGCGTTGTGCGACAATCTCCCAGGGCTTGAGCCGGTCGGAGAGCGAGATCATCGCGTAGTCGTGTCCCAGCGGTGCACCCACCCGGCTGGCGACGGCGTTGGCCGCGGTGAGTCCGGGTAGCACGCGCACCGGAACCCTGTGCCACCGCGGGTCCGTGGATTCCTCCAGCACGGCCGCCGCCATCGCGAACACCCCTGGATCGCCCGAAGAGACGACCACGACGCGCCTGCCGCGCTCGGCCAGGTCGAGGGCCATGGTGGCGCGTTCGGACTCCACTCGATTGTCGCTGGCATGCCTGCGCTGGCCCGGACGCTCCGGCACCCGGTTCAGATAGGTGGTGTAGCCGACCAGATCAGTGGCCTCGGCCAGGGCCGCGCGCACCTCGTCGGTGGTCCACTCCGGCGCACCGGGACCCAAACCGACGACGACAACTTCGCCGATGGCTTCGGTCGAGTCCGTCTGTGGAACCGAGATCTGCTCAGCCACAGCAAAATTAGACTCGGCGCGTGGGAGCGGAGTGGTCGGCTCCGGGCCGGGGACGAGGGCGATGGCGAAGTAAGGGACCTCGGTGTCGTCGACCGAGTCGGCGTGCAGGACGCGCTGGTCCGACGTGCTCGCGCGCTCGACGTAGTACGCGCCTGCGAGGCGTCCGGAATCCGCAAGAGCCCGGCGCACACCGGGATAGGTGCGTCCCAGCTTCATGATCGCGGCGGCGTCGGTGTCACGCAGTCGCCGGGTGAGTTCGTCGGTGGGCATGGTGCCGGGCAGGACGGTGAGCACCTGCTCACCCTCGACCAGCGGTGTCCCTAACGCGGCCGACGCTGCGCTTACCGACGTGATGCCGGGGATGATCTCGGCCTCGAAGCGGTCGGCGAGGCGCCGGTGCATGTGCATATACGAGCTGTAGAACAGTGGGTCGCCCGCGGCGAGCAGCGCGACCGAACGGCCCGCCGCCAGGTGTCCGGCGAGCCGCTCGGCGGCCTGCTCGTAGAACTCGTCGATCGCGCCCTGGTAGCCGCCGGGGTGGTCGGTTGTCTCGGTGGTCACCGGATAGATGAGGTGCTCCTCCAGCTGGCCGGACCGCAGGTACGGCGCGGCGATGCTGCGGGAGATGCTGCGGCCGTGGCGAGCGCTGTGGAACGCGACGACATCGGCCACGCCGATAACCCTGGCCGCCTTGACCGTAACCAGCTCGGGATCACCGGGGCCGAGCCCGACGCCCCACAGTTTGCCGGGGCTGTGAATGCTCATTCTTGTTCGCTCGCAATCGCATTGAGCGCGGACGCGGTGATGGCGCTGCCGCCTCGTCTGCCTCGAACCGTGAGATACTCGACGCCGCCGGCATCGATCAGCGCGTCCTTGGACTCGACGGCGCCGACGAACCCGACCGGGATGCCGAGGACGGCAGCCGGTCGGGGCGCTCCCGCGTCGAGCAGGTCGAGCAAATGGAACAGGGCCGTCGGGGCATTGCCGATGGCGACGACCGCGCCGTCGAGACGGTCGCGCCAGAGCTCGAGTGCGGCAGCGGAGCGCGTAGTGCCCAACGTCGCGGCCAGTTCCGGTACGCGGGCATCGCCGAGGGTGCAGATCACCTCGTTGTCGGCGGGCAGTCGCTTGCGGGTCACCCCGGAGGCCACCATGGTCGCGTCACACAGAATCGGCGCGCCCGCGCGCAGCGCCGCTCGTGCGGACGCGACGACGCCGGTGGAGAAGGCGATGTCCTCCGCCAGATCCACCTGGCCGCTGCCGTGGATCATCCGCACGACCACCTGTGCCACGTCCGGGGGGAACCCGCTCAGATCGGCTTCGGCGCGGATCGTCGCGAACGAGCGCCGGTAGATCTCGGCTCCGTCGGTCAGGTAGCTGGCACGTACGTCGGGCATGCGGTCCACCCTAGGAGGTGGCGTGGGCGGCTCGGGTCGCGGGCTTCGTGTGCCGCGGCGGGGCCCGATCAGGTCCTCGGACGCTCGAGTATCCGTGACATGACGATCGAACTGCGGGTGCGCCCCACGCGTGCGTTCTCGCGAATCCGCTCGACGGTCACCTCGATCTCGGCCATGTCGGTGGCCATCACATGCACCAGGGCGTCGGCCTCGCCCGCGATCGTCCACACGCCGACCACCTGAGGGATCGGTTCCAGGCTGCGCTTCAGCTCGCCCGGGGAGATGTTGTCGCGGTAATAGACCTCGACGTATGCCTCGGTCTTCCATCCGAGCGCGGCCGGATTGACGAGGGCGGTGAATCCGGTGATCTGTTTGCTCGCGACCAACCGGTCGACCCGGCGCTTCACCGCGGGCGCGGACAGTCCGACCGCGCTGCCGATCTCCTGGAACGAGGCGCGCGCGTGCCCGAGGAGATGTTCGAGAATTCGGCGATCGAGGTTGTCCACGTCACACCTCCTCTGGCTTCACGCAATGATTAACCGTATGTTAGGCAATCTACGCAATGAATTGTTGTTCCCGGCACAATAGCAGGCGAATTACGGTCGTTGGAGTTGAAAGTTCACGCCGACCTCCGGAGCCACCGTTGACATCTGTAGCCACCCTCCAGGCCGAGTCCGCCGCACGTCGTCCGTCGCCGCGACGGTTCGTCATGTGCCGCCCGGATCACTTCGACGTCACCTACTCGATCAATCCCTGGATGAACCCCGATGAGCCCGTCGACCGCTGCCTGGCGATCGCGCAGTGGGAGACACTGCGCGCCAGCTACGAGGAGTATGGACACAAGGTCGATGTGGTGCCCGGTCTTCCGGGCCTGCCCGACATGGTGTTCGCCGCCAACGGCGGGCTGATCGTGGGGGACCGCGCGATGTCCGCCCGCTTCACCCACCCCGAACGTGCCGCCGAGGGGCCGGCCTATCACCGGCGATTCGCGGAGCTCGGGCTAGCCGGTGTGGTCGGCGCCGAGGAGCTGAACGAGGGGGAGGGTGACTTCCTCCTGGTCGGCGACCGGTTGTTGGCTGGCATGGGGTTCCGAAGCTCACTGGCGGCGCATGAGGAGGTGTCCCGCCACTTCTCGTTGCCGGTGGTCTCCCTGGAACTGGTAGATCCGCGTTTCTATCACCTGGACACAGTCCTGCTGCCGCTGGACTCCAGTACCGTCGCCTACTATCCGCCCGCATTCAGTGTGGCGGCCCGCGCGACCCTCGCCGACCTCTACCCCGACGCGATCCTTGCCACCGACGCCGACGCGGCGGTACTCGGGTTGAACGGCGTCTGCGATGGATTCAACGTCTTCCTCACCAGCCGCGCCACCGAACTGAGTGAAGCTCTCCGCGCACGCGGCTACAATCCGGTCGGTATCGAGATGTCCGAACTACTCAAGGCGGGCGGCAGCGTCAAATGCTGCACGCTCGAAATCCACTGAGCGAAACCGGGACACGCGCGCAGTCGGCCGCCGGTTCGGCGGCGGATAAGGCGATGGTGCCGTCGGACCACCTCGAGCAGGTGTCGGACGCCTCCGGTTCGGGCCGATCGCCGAGTGGGCTTCGGGCGCTGCCGCACCACGGCAGACTCTTATTCGAAGCGATAGCCCTCGTTGGTCGCCACGACATCGGTGACCGTTCCGCGGGGGCGGCCGCAGCGGCGGTCACAGCCGGACCAGTGCTGACGTCCGGCCACCGAGACCTCCGCCGGTGCCAGGAGTGGAGCATCCAGAATGCCTTGTCGCGGAGCCGGTTTCGCCTCCGCATGCGCGGTTCCCCGTTCGGCTCGTTCAGCTGGCGCAAGCACACGGCCTGCTGCGACCGCCGCCGTCGCATCGGCCCGGACATCGGTGTGCGACTTCGCGCAACCGGGCCGTCCCGCGCATGCGCTGACCAGTAGCCAGGGGGAATCGGCGTCGAAGATCAGGCCCATCGGCGCGAGCACGCGCACCACCTGTTCGGCGGCCCATTCCTCCAGGTCGGTGACGACCAGGCTGCGCCACGGCGTGACGAAGACCGTTCGTTCGACGGCGGCGAGGAATTCGGCGGTGCGGGCGGGCAGGGAGCCGAGGCGCACGCCGGCGCCGAGACCGACCAATCCGTCGTCCTGCTCCAGCCAACCGATCGGAATATCCTGGCCCGCAGCGAATTCGATTCGATCGGGCCTGGGTGAGAGACCCAGGAGATCGGCTAGGCGTTCAGCGCCGCGCTCGAGGTCGCGCAACCGCCACCGGCCTGGGTCGTCGCCGCGCAGCTCCAGGAAGCCGTGCGCGGCGGCGAGCATGACGTCGACCGCGTCGTCGGCGGTGATCCGGATGCCGCTGTCGCCTCCGGCCAGTAGCAGCGCGAAGTCGTCCGTGGCGACGGCATGCACACCGATGTCGGCGCCGAGTCCGCTGACATCGCCTCGACCGTCGTCGAGTGAGAACAGCACCCTGCCCGGCAGGTCGGCCAGACGCGGCGCGGCGAGCAGCCCGGCATCCAGTGCGGGTACCAGCGCGTGCACGTTCGTCAGTCCGCCGATCCGTCCGGACAGTGGAGAGGCAACGATATTGCGCACCCGCTCGTGGGTGCGGCTCGGCAGCAGACCCGCGCCGGCCAGCCGTTCCGTCAGTGCCGTGGCGTCGTATATCCGGCGCAGTTGGACGTTGCCGCGCGCGGTGAGCTCGATATTCCCGTCCCCGAGGTCGCGCGCAGCCTCGGCGAGCACCTGCCACTGCGCGGGCTCCACCCGCCCGCCGGGCACCCGAATCCGCGCCAGCGGCCCGTCGGCCGCCTCGTGCAGCCGCAGCACGCCGGGACAGGAATCAGCAACATGTCGCGCCATAGCCTCCTCAGCCTACGGACACCGCCAGGCGGAGGGCCCGCGCCGGCCCGGTGTATCCGCTGGCTCACCGCGACAGGGATGCCACCCGATGTGGAGTGGATCGTCGGCGGCGGGCGTCCGGTTCAGCGGTGTGTGGTCGTTTAGGGTGGGCGGATGTCTGAAATCGCTACGGTGGCGGACCGGCTCGATATCGTTGAGGTGATCACAAAGTTGTTCGTGTACACCGACCAGCGTCGGTGGGAGGGGTTGCTGGGGGAGGTTTTCACGTCCACGGTGGATTTCGACGGCGGGTTCGGCGGGCCGGTCGGGGATCGGGCCGCGGCCGACATCGTCGAGGACTGGCGGACTGGGCTCGCCGAGCTGGACGAGGTGCACCACCAGTCCGGTAATCACCTGATCGATCTTCGGGGTGACGTCGCGATCGCGCACGCCGACGCGATCGCTGTCCACGTGAAGAACTCGGCGGCCAACGGCAAGACCCGCACGTTTGTCGGCAGCTATTCGCTGGGCACCGTGCGCACCGCGGATGGATGGCGGATCGACCGGTTCCACTATTATCTGAAGGTCGTCGACGGGAACGGCGACTTGACCTAGTCGGATAGTGGACAACTTTTCGGCCACCCGCGCCGCGGAGCCTTGCCGCCGTCCCCGAGCAGGACACACGGGAAAGCCGGACTCGGGCGGCGGGTAGCATTTGCTTGCTCGGCGGACGACGAGGAAACCGGTGGAAATCCGGTGCGGTCGCGCCACTGTGAAAGCCAGACCCTCTCCGGCGAGCAGCGAACCCCCGATGGGCGCGTCACCCGAGGAAGGCTGCCACCCGTGTTTTTGTTGCTGTCCACATCCGACACCGATCTGCTGAGTGCCCGCGCCAGCGGCGCCGACTACCGGTGGGGCAACCCTGCTCGCCTGCTGGTCGACGATCTGCCCGGCCTGCTCGACGGCGTCGATCTGGTGATCGTGCGCATCCTCGGTGGCAAGCGGGCGTGGGAGGAGGGGCTGGCTGCACTGCGTGCCAGCGGCGTTCCGATGGTGGCGCTCGGCGGCGAGATCGCTCCGGACGCCGAGCTGATGGAGTGCTCGACCGTGCCGGGCGGTGTCGCGGCGGGCTCGCACAACTACCTCGCCGCCGGCGGCCCGGGCAACCTGCGTCAGCTGCACAACTTCCTGTCCGACACTGTGCTGCTCACCGGGCACGGCTTCGAGCCGCCGGTCCAGCTGCCCAGCTGGGGTGAACTGGACCGTGCCGCGGCGCCGGTCGACGGGCCCACGGTCGCGGTGATCTATTACCGCGCACAGCATCTCGCGGGCAACACCGCCTATATCGACGCCCTGTGCACCGCGCTCGAAAACGCGGGAACGCGCCCGCTGCCGCTATACTGCGCGTCGCTGCGTACTGCTGAGCCGGAACTCCTCGCCACCCTGCGGCAGGCCGACGCCCTGGTGGTCACAGTGCTGGCCGCGGGAGGAAGCAAACCCGCCACCGCCTCCGCCGGCGGCGAGGACGAGGCGTGGGACGTCGGCGCGCTCGCCGATCTGGATGTGCCCATCCTGCAGGGACTCTGTCTGACCAGCGGCCGCGCCCAGTGGGAGGCGAGCGACGACGGCCTGTCGCCACTGGACGTCGCCACACAGGTCGCCGTGCCGGAGTTCGACGGCCGGATCATCACGGTCCCGTTCTCGTTCAAAGAGTTCGATGCCGACGGCCTGTCGACCTACGTTCCCGACCCCGAACGTGCGGCTCGCGTCGCGGGTATCGCGACGCGCTACGCCCGCCTGCGCTACATTCCCGCCGCACGCAAGCGCGTCGCCGTCATGATGTCGGCCTACCCGACCAAGCATGCCCGCATCGGCAATGCCGTCGGCTTGGACACCCCGGCGAGCGCGATCCGGCTGCTCACTGAAATGCGTGCCGCCGGATACGATCTCGGCGATTCCGGCGAGGTCCCAGGCCTGGACGAACGCGACGGAGACACCCTCATCCACGCCCTCATCGCGGCGGGCGGACAGGATCCGGACTGGCTGACCTCCGAACAGCTGGAGGGCAATCCGATCCGCATCGGCGCGGCCACCTATGCCGCATGGTTCGACACGCTGCCCGAGGATCTGCGTGAAGCCGTCGTCGAGGCGTGGGGCCCGCCGCCGGGCGCGCTCTACGTCGACCGCTCGTCCGACCCGAATGGCGAGATCGTGATCGCGGCACTGCGTTTCGGCAACGTCGTGCTGATGGTGCAGCCGCCGCGCGGCTTCGGCGCGAATCCGGTCGCCATCTACCACGACCCCGACCTGCCGCCGAGCCACCACTACTTGGCCGCCTACCGCTGGCTCAGCGCGCCCGAGGGCTTCGCCGCCGACGCGATGGTGCACCTCGGCAAGCACGGAAATCTGGAATGGCTGCCCGGCAAAACGCTCGGCATGTCCGCCTCCTGCGGCACCGACGCCGCGCTCGGCGACCTGCCGCTGATCTACCCGTTCCTGGTGAACGACCCCGGCGAAGGCACCCAGGCCAAGCGGCGCGCACACGCCACGCTGGTCGACCATTTGATCCCGCCGATGGCCCGGGCCGAAAGCTACGGCGACATCGCGCGTCTGGAACAGCTGCTCGACGAGCACGCCAACATCTCCGCCCTCGACCCGGCCAAGCTCCCGGCCATCCGCCAGCAGATCTGGACGTTGATGCGCTCCGCCGAGATGGACCACGATCTAGGGCTCACCGAGCGCCCGGACGAGGAGTCCTTCGACGACATGCTGCTGCACGTCGACGGCTGGCTGTGCGAGATCAAGGATGTGCAGATCCGCGATGGTTTGCACGTGCTCGGCCAGGCGCCTGCTGGGGATGCCGAACTCGACCTGGTGCTGGCAATGCTGCGTGCCCGTCAACTCTGGGGCGGCGAGCGTTCGGTGCCCGGCCTACGTGAAGCGCTCGGCCTCGACGAGTCCGGAACCGAGGCGCGTGAGCGCGTCGACGCCGTTGAAGGCCGGGCCCGGGAACTGGTTTCGGCATTGCAGGCCGCGAACTGGTCGCCGGACGCCGTCGACGGCATTACCGACAATGCGGAGGTCCGCCGGGTGCTGCGATTCGCGGCTACCGAGGTGGTGCCGCGCCTGCGTCGGACCGGCGCGGAAATCGAGCGGGTGCTGCACGCGCTCGACGGCGGGTTCATCCCGGCGGGCCCGAGCGGTTCTCCGCTGCGCGGCCTGATCAATGTGCTGCCGACCGGGCGCAATTTCTACTCGGTCGACCCGAAGGCTGTGCCGTCGCGCCTGGCCTGGGAAACCGGTCAGGCTATGGCGGAATCGCTGCTGGACCGGTACAAAGCCGACCATGGCGTGTACCCCCGGTCGGTGGGTTTGTCGGTGTGGGGCACCTCCGCCATGCGCACCTCCGGCGACGATATCGCCGAAGTCCTTGCGCTGCTGGGTGTCCGACCGGTATGGGACGAGGCGAGCCGCCGGGTCACCACACTCGAGGTGATCCCGCTTGCGGAACTTGGCCGCCCCCGGGTCGATGTCACCGTGCGCATCAGCGGCTTCTTCCGCGACGCCTTCCCGCATGTGCTCGCCCTGCTGGACGACGCGGTCCGCCTGGTCGCCGACCTGAATGAGCCGGCCGAGTCGAATTACGTGCGCGCGCACGCCGAGGCCGACCTCGCCGAGCACGGCGACCGGCGCCGCGCGACCACCCGTCTCTTCGGCTCCAAGCCTGGCACCTACGGTGCCGGGCTGCTCCAGCTGATCGATTCGAAGAGCTGGCGCACCGATGACGACCTCGCGCAGGTGTACACCACGTGGGGCGGCTACGCCTACGGCCGCGATCTCGACGGCGCGCCCGCCGCCGAGGACATGCGCGGCGCGTACCGGCGCATCGCGGTGGCCGCCAAGAACACCGACACCCGCGAGCACGACATCGCCGACTCCGACGACTATTTCCAGTTCCACGGTGGCATGGTCGCCACCGTTCGGGCGTTGACCGGCAGGAACCCCGAGGCCTACATCGGCGACAGCACCCGCCCCGACGCGGTGCGCACGCGGACCCTGTCGGAGGAGACCTCGCGAGTGTTCCGTGCCCGCGTGGTGAACCCGCGCTGGCTGGAGGCCATGCGCAGGCACGGTTACAAGGGCGCCTTCGAGATGGCGGCGACCGTCGACTACCTGTTCGGCTATGACGCCACCACCAATGTCGTCGCCGACTGGATGTACGAGAAGCTCTCGGAGAGTTATGTTTTCGACGACGTGAACCGCAAGTTCATGGAGCAGTCCAACCCGTGGGCGCTGCACGGTATCGCAGAGCGGCTGTTGGAGGCCGCCGAGCGCAAGCTCTGGGAGCACCCCGAACCGGCCACCCTCGATCGGCTGCGTCAGGTCTACCTGGAGACCGAAGGAGAATTGGAGTAGTCCGAAAAACAACCCCCCAGTTTTCGGGGAATGTCGAAATATATGATCTTGCAAGGCAATTCGATTATCCACAGCTCTCGACATCGTCATGTCGGGAGCGAATGATGAGTGATGTTTCATGGCCGTTTTCCGGGGAACGCCACACTCATATCGGCTGGATGATTGGAAAGTCTCATGAGAATAAGGAAATTGGTAGCGACCACGCTGCTGACCATTGCCGCCACCGGAGTCACCGCGGCCACCGCCCACGGTCAGGCCGAGGTGTCCGAGCAGGTGATCAGCGGTGTCGACCACGGTGTCGCCTACACGGCGGCCGTCGCACCCGACCGGTCGAGCGCGACAGTCACGCTGGCCTCCGGCACGTTCGGCTTGACGCCGGATGCGGAGGTGGCGGTGCTCGCGCC
The DNA here is from genome assembly GCF_045207455.1 of Nocardia sp. NBC_00881. Taxonomy (NCBI): domain Bacteria; kingdom Bacillati; phylum Actinomycetota; class Actinomycetes; order Mycobacteriales; family Nocardiaceae; genus Nocardia; species Nocardia sp. NBC_00881. The sequence goes on along the minus strand of NZ_CP108798.1, from coordinate 2,439,083 downwards.
GGACGGCGCGGTGGTCGCGACGGTGCCGACCACCGTGCAGAGCGTGGCCGGTCAGCAGGTCAGGGTGGTGCCGGAAGTCGACGCGGCCGCGACCACGCTGACGTTGACGCCGGTTGGCGCCGCCGTGCCGGAACCGGGTGCGCCACAGTTCATCGGTGACGCGGGCACCACCGTGGCAGGTGTGTTGATCGGCTGCGCCGTCGGCGCGTTGATCGGTCTCCTCTTCTTCATCGTCGGGTTCGTGCCCGGCTGTGTGATCGGTGGCATCATCGGCGGTGTCGCGGGGGCGAACCAGTAGTAGGGCGCTGCGACGGCGAATCGGCCGTGGTCGGTACTTATTTCCGAGCGCGGCCGGTTCTCTGTGCCGCTGGATTGTGCCGTGCGCCCGGTCCGGTCGCGCTACAGCTGCAATAGCGAGAGCCGCACCAACGCGGAGGTCTTCCGCGATCATGACAGCGATCGCGGAAGTATTGCTTCCGCGATCGGCAGCCGTATCGGAGCGCTCGCAGGTGCTAGCGGGTCTGTGTCATGCACGGCTCGACCGCGAAGTCGAGCCCGAAGTTGTTCAAGGTCACCGGCAGCGGAGCGCTCGGGTCCGGCTGTGGCGTGGACCGCAGTCGGAATTCGGCGGCGGTCAGCAAGTGCGCGAGCAGCGTGCTCGTGACGAACAGGACGAGGTTGCGGCCAGGGCAGTCGGCTGGGCCCGCGCTGAACGGCACCAGTTGCGGATACTGTTCCGCGCGGCCGTCGAGCCAGATGTCCGGAACGAACTCGTCGGCGAACGGCAGCAGGTCGGGATCCCGATGGAAGGCCGGGACCGCGATCATCAGCGCGGCACCCGCCGGGATGGTGAAGCGCTCGTCGCCGTCGCGCCACTGCGTGTCGGTGGTGACGTCCCGCAGGATCGTCGGCGTGGTCGGCCACAGCCGCACCGACTCGAGCACACAGGCCCGCAGGTAGTTCCGCAGGTCCAGACGACCCGGATCGGCGGCGTCGGCCAACGCGCGGGCATGCTGCTGGGGGTGGGTGGTCAGCACCGCAAGCGCTCGGCTCAGCGCCATCCCCGCGGCATCGAACGCGAACAACCAATGCGGAATCTGCCCGACGGGGTCTGTGGCGCCCCCTGCCGGGAGAGCGGCCAGTGCCCCGGCCAGACTGTCGGGTTGGGCGGACTCGACATAGCGGTACAGGCGATTGGTGAACAGGTCGCGCTGCCTGCGGTGCGCAGGCGCCAGAAACGACCAGTTGCCCGCCGAGCGCAGTCGCCAGAGTTCGTCGGTCAGTGTGCTGTCGTCGCGGCCCCGGTCGCCGAGCACCAGCCGTCGCACCAGTCGCCACCAGTGCACCGTGAACTCTGACGCGTCCAGGTGACCCCGGTGCAGCGCGGACACGACGATTTCGCGCGCCTCGGTCGCGACGACTGCGGCGAACGGCCCCGCGAGTCGATGCAGCGGCTCGCCCGCGTCCAGCGCGGCCTCGTTCAGCGCTCGGCGCTGTGTACGAATCGGGCCGTCGGACAAGAGGACACCGTGCGGCTGGAATTGACGCAGCGCGGCACGCTTCTCCCGATTGGCCGGGTGAAACGGTGTCGGCGAGTCGGCAAGCACTCGGCCGACGTCACCCGGGTCGAGTACGACGATGATCCGTCGTCCTGGCACAACGAGTTCCACTGGACCGGAACCGAATTCGCGACGCAGCAGCCGCATGCGTTCGATGGCTCGGGAATCGGCCCTGGTGCGCTCGAGCAATCCCAGCACCGGCCGTCGCCGTGCGATCACCCCGGACGCGACCGAGGCGAATCCGAGATCCGCCAACGCCGCCGCCGCGGACACCCCCACCAGTCGGTGTTCGCGGGTCCTTGTCATACGGCCTCCTCCCGGTGTATCGACGTCGACACGGTGCCGACGACCGAGCAATTACCCGGCAATGTGCGCCTGAAACCGCGCGCGGTGCGCACGCATCGGTTGTCTTCCTCATCTCCGCAGGTCGGAGCACGGAATACCGCCGAAGATGTCGGGTGGACGGTGCCCGTCGATCAGGCACGCGCTCTGCCATTCGACCAGCCCCAGGCGGGACCGTGCTCGGGCACCGGCAAGGACGAGTTGCGTATGCTGGCCCGACCGCCTCGATCAGTGTTCTGCCGTTCTGCCGCACTGCGGCCGAGAGCACTCGCAGGAGGGAAAGGAGACGGTAGTCGATGGCCGACGAGCAAGGCGAGCTGGACACCACGGTGGCCTGGTTTCACCGGGAATCGTCGCTGTTGCTCGTCGAGGACGACGCGGCGGATGCCCTCCTCGTCGAGGAACTGGTCGCGGACGCGACGCCAGGCCTGCGGCTGGAGTGGGTTCGTTCGCTGTGCGAGGCGGGTGAGCGCCTTGCTGAACAGTTGCCCGACTGCGTGCTGCTGGACCTGCATCTCCCCGATGCCCAGGGACTAGGAGTGTTGGCGCGCGTGCGCGAGTACACCGACGAGGTCGCCGTCGTCGTCCTCACGGGGCTCGCCGAGGAGCGCACCGGTCTGGCCGCGGTCGCCGCGGGCGCGCAGGACTACCTGGTCAAAGGTCGAGTCGAGCCGGAACTGTTCGCGCGCGCGGTGCGGTACGCCATCCAGCGCAAACAGGCCGAACGCGCGACGGCGGCACTGCGGGCAGGGCAGATGCGGGCGCAGGAGAACGCCCGCCTGGAGCGCGGCCTGCTGCCGACGCCGCTGCTGCGCGGGGAACGCCACGCCGACGTCGTCACGCGGTATCGGCCAGGCCGGGCGCAGGCGTTGCTCGGCGGTGATTTTTACGACGTGGTACAGCAGGCCGACGGCACCGTACACGCCGTGATCGGCGATGTGTCCGGGCACGGCCCTGACGAGGCGGCAACGGGTGTGGCTTTGCGATTGGCTTGGCGCACGCTGGTTCTCAGCGGGATCACCGGGGCACGGCAGCTTCGGCTGCTGGAGCAGCTCTTGCTTGCCGAACGCACCGGCGGTCAGACCTTCGCGACGGTCACCAGTCTGGTGCTGCTGCCGCGGCAGCGGAGCGTCCGGGTGCTTCGGGCCGGGCATCCGGGCATGCTGGTGTGCACCGAAGCCGACGTGCGGTGGGTAGAGGTGCCAGGCGGCCCCGCCCTGGGATTCCTACCGGAACAGGCGGATTGGCCGGTCCAGGAACTGTCGCTGCCGACCGGGGCCGGACTGGTGTTGTTCACCGACGGCCTGTTCGAAGGACGCACCGGCCCCGGGGGAGCGCGGCTCGGCGAGGACGGCCTGCTACGGCTGGCCCGCACGCTGACCACCCGGGAGCCGGAAGACTTCGTCGACCAGCTCATCGGCAGCGTCGAGGCGTCGGCCCAGGAGGCGGGTGGACTGGACGACGACGTGGCTGTCATGTATCTGCGATGGAGTCGAGATCAGGACGTGCGATGACGACAGCGATACCGAGCACCGGTCTGGCCGGACGTCTGACCGCGCGCGCCTGGTTCCAGTTGGTGCTCGCACTGATGATCCTCGTGGTGGTCGTCGGCGCGTTCGCGGGTGCCCGCGTGATCGCCGAGACCAACCGGGTCACCGACCGGCTGGTGAACGAGACGCAGCCCGCTGCCGCCGAGGCTTACCGGCTGCAGAGCGCGCTGGTCAACCAGGAGACCGGGCTGCGCGGGTACGCTATCGCGGGCGATCCGCGGTTTCTCGCGCCCTACACCGAGGGCAAACAGGAGGAAGCCCGGTCGGCCGCGCGCATTCGTGAGCTGCTGGCGGGCCGTCCCGGGCTGCTCGCCGACCTGGACGGTGTGGAACACTCCGCACAGCGGTGGCGCGGCGGCTACGCCGAACCGCTGGTGGCCGCGGTGTCGCCGACCAGCTCCCGCGCGATCGACGCGGTGCGCGGCAACGAAGTCTTTGACGAGCTGCGCGGCCGATTGGACAGCCAGAACCGCGATCTCGCCGCTGCCATCGACGGAGATCGCCGCGAACTCGACCGTATGCGCACCACGCGCAACGCCGTGCTCACCGGCATGGTGGTGGTCTTCCTGCTGGCGGGCGTCGCGTTGACGAGCCTGGTGCGTCGCCTCGTCGTCAGGCCACTCGCCTATCTGCAGTCCGCGTCGCTGCGCGTCGGACAGGGCGACTTCGACCATCGCATCAGCGTGCGCGGGCCCGCCGACCTCGCCACCGTCGCAGCGGCGGTCGAGAGCATGCGCCGCCGGATCGTTGCGGAACTGGCGTCTGCCCGCGCACAGGAGTCGCTGCTCGCGGAGCAGGCCGCGGACCTGGACGCGCAGACGACCGAACTGCGCCGTTCCAACGCCGAACTGGAGCAGTTCGCCTACGTCGCCTCCCACGACCTGCAGGAGCCGTTGCGCAAGGTGGCCTCGTTCTGCCAGCTGCTGGAGAAGCGGTACGGCGACCGGCTCGACGAGCGCGGCAAGCAGTACATCGACTTCGCGGTAGACGGCGCGAAGCGGATGCAGGTACTGATCAATGACCTGCTCACCTTCTCCCGCGTCGGACGGGTCACCGACCATAACGAGCCCACCCGCCTCGACAAGACCCTGGACAAGGCCCTGACGAACCTCGCCGCCGCCTGCGAGGACACCGGCGCCCGCATAGAGTGTCCTGACGAACTGCCCGAAATCACCGGCGACCCTACGCTGCTGAGCATGCTGTGGCAGAACCTGATCGGCAACGCGATCAAGTTCCGCAGCCCCGATCAGCCTCCGGTGTTGCGCATTACGTGCGAACCGCAGGGCCCTGCGGGCTGGCTACTGTCGGTGTCGGACAACGGCATCGGTATCGCCCCCGAGTTCGCCGACAAGGTGTTCGTGATCTTTCAGCGACTGCACAATCGCGACGAATACAGTGGCACCGGAATCGGATTGGCGCTGTGCAAGAAGATCGTCGAATACCACGGTGGGCGGATCTGGATCGATCCCGCATACACCGAAGGCACACGGTTCTGGTTCACCCTGAACACGTCGGCCGACGACGGTATCTACGCGGACGAAGAAATTTCGTCGACCACGTCGGCGTGACGCCGGAACCGTTCGAGGAACTCTGGCTCAGTTTCGCGACTGCGGCTCGTCGGCCGCCAGTGCTGCCTCCACGGTGTCGAATATGGTGAGCAGGCGGTCCAGCGCGGTCACCTCGATCGGCCGTCGCGCCGCGACGCTGGGCACCACCCGCAGTCCACCGGAACCGGTCGCCGCCGACGCGGCGAGCAGGACGCTCAGACCGGCCGAGCCGAGGAATCCGACGTTCGACATATCTACGACGACGGTGGGTGGCGTCTCGCGCATGACTTCCTCGAGCGCAGACTGCAAATGCGGCGCGGATGCCATATCGATTTCGCCGTGCACGGTGACGATCACGACGTCGTCCGCCGAACGCACCTGAACTTCCAGGGTCCGGGGTGTGCCGTCGGCACTCACAGTCCACCTCCCGTGTGAGCGGCGCGCCATCCGGGCACGTGACCGGAAGTCGACGGCACACGGGAGGGATACTCGGGTTTGCTTCCGCTCGTCGGGCCGCAATGCGCCACTTCTGCCTCCGCTGCGTGTCGAACCTCTGGCGCACTGGGCACGGCGCAGAGTAAGTGTTCTGTGGTCAACTTACCCCATCAGGTCCGGGGCCAGCACACGCCGCAATGCCATCCCAGCCGAACGACCAAGGCATTCGTTCGCGACGAAAGCGCCTTCCGCCAGCCGAAACTGGTGTTTGCCTGCTTGCGTCGCGGCGGTCACCGCTCGTCGTGGGGATCGCATCGCCAGGTGCTGGCGGAACGAGAATTCTGCCCACCACCAAACCGGTGTAGGAGCCGCAGCCGGTGAGGTTGTAGCGCGATCTCCATGCCTTCCACATTGGCGCTGGCAGAAGCTGGTCGAGCGGGATGCTGCGCTCGTTCCCGAGCACGATGAACCGCGATCAACGCTGCACCGAACTGTTCCGGCATGTCTATCCCGGAGCCCTGCCACGGTGCGGTCCGACCGCTTCCGCGACACCGACGAAAACCCTTATCGATCATGTGGTTCCATCTGTCGCGCCGACGCTACCGTGTAAGCACGGGATCGTCTGGTGCGGGTGGTGCGGTGCTCTCCTACGGTCGGAAATCCCCCGGAGATCGTCGGCGGCGTGCAGTCCGCAAATCGGAAGCGATCTCCCTGGTAGGTAGGGTGCCCGCGCCGCTGGCGGCAGACCGACACCAAATTCGTGGGATGTGGCGATGAGCCAATCCGCCGGGTGGCCCGTCGCGAAATCCAATCATGCAGGTTGATCCGGAGTTCTCGCCGATCCGTCTGCGCGCTGGTGCGGGCGAGTCGGCGCGGGGGGCGTGCCCGGTTTGTCCGGAGGGCCGATGTGGTCGAGGTCTGTCGAGCGATCGACTCGGTCGGCGCGTTCGGAGCGGGGGACGAGAACGCGTCGACCGACTTCTGTCGTGCGGTCGCCCAGCGGATTTTCCGGCGGCCATACGAACGACCGAACCTGCGGCGCGGTCGCCGACCATCCCTCCACCTACTGTCGAAGGCCGTGTACGGGACCGGCTCGCACGGCTCCGAACCTGTCTCACTGGAAGTGATCAGCAATGACCGAGACTGGGCAGCCCCACACGGACCTGCTCGACCTGGCCTATCCCTACGCGATGGACGCGGTAGCCGAGATCGAACGCCGCAGTATCGAAAACCGTGTGGCGAAGGCGGATTCCGTCACCGCAATAGCATTTGCCGCCACCGTTCACCGGGTCAGGGAGACACTGACGGCGCTGAGCATGTCCGAGGCGGTGAATCCGCCGCCGACGCTGGAGTCGAAGGTCCTGCAGGCGCTCGACCAATCAACCGGCCACGCACCACCCGAACGGCGAGGCACAGCGGTGGTCGGTCGGGTGCCGCGGCTGGCCTGGCTCGCTGTTGCCGCCGTGGTTGCCGGGGTCGGGGCGGGTGGCGTCGTGATCGCCGAGCGGACCATCGGCAACCACGCCGTGCGGTTCACCGCCGAACAGATACTGGTACAACCGGATTCGAGATCCCATGTCGCGCAGCTGCCCGGCGGGGGCACGCTCACTGTGCGCACCTCGGCGCGGCTCGAGGCTGTCGCGGTGACGTTCGAAGCGGTACCCGCACCCCCTCCGGGGCAGGCCTACCAGCTCTGGCTGGTCTCCTCCGGAGTCCCGCGCTCGGCGGCGGTGCTGACCACCGTGCCGCAGGCGGGGGTGCTCACCCGATTCGATCCGGCGGATATCCTCGCCGTCACGATCGAACCCGCGGGTGGTTCCGCGCATCCGACGTCTCCGCGGCTCGCTGCGGTCGCTCTCGGCTGACGGGGCCGACACCGCCGGTGCCGCGGCTACCCGCATCCTTCAAGAGTCGCACCTGCCACCTCACGGATGACGTCACCCACGTCGCGGCGGGCGCGGAACGCCGCGAGCTGACGGTGCGCACCGTTGCCGCGGGCCAGGACGGCGGCGAACGCCTCGTCCACGAACTGGCGGTCGCCCGCTTCCTCGAGGGCGGGAGCGGCGTGGTCGATCAGCCTGCCCAGAAGGGTGCGGATGGGCTCCACGTGGCAGTCGAACGGGTCCACCCCGTCCCCAGCGAGTCCTGAACGCGCGGCTTTCCAATACGCCGCCCGCAGTACCCCGGCCGGGACCGTGGGCGCGATCCGACCGGCTGCCAAGGACTTCCGCGCCATCACCACTGTCGCGCGCACCAGCGCGGCCAGCAGCGCGGTCTCCTCGACGGTGGCGGGGATATCGCTGACCCGCACTTCGACGGTCGGGAACGAGATCGACGGGCGGACGTCCCAGTAGATCATCTTTCGGTCCAGGATGGTTCCGCTGCTGAGCATCATCTCGACCATGGCGTCGTAGTCGCGCGCGGAGGAGAAGTACGGCGGTGGTCCCGCGCTCGGCCACCGTCGCCACAGGATGCTGCGCCAACTGGCGTAGCCGGTCTCGACGCCGCGGTAAAGCGCCGAGTTGGCCGTAAGCGCCAGCAGCAGCGGCAGCCACGGCCGCAGATAGTTGCCGACTTGCACCGCCGTCTCACGATCCGGGATGCCGACGTGAATGTGACACCCGGACAGCCCCTGCTCGTGTCCGAGGATGCCGAAGTTGTCGGCGATGCGCTGATAGCGTGGGGTGTCGGTGACCGGGACCTCGGTCGGCGCCGTCGGCGGGATGCCCACCGCGAGCAGGCGCGCGTCGTTCTGCTCCGCACAGGCGGCGATGCTGCGCCGCAGCTCGCGCAGCTCCCGGTGGAGCGCGGCGATGTCGGTGTGCACCGCGGTGTTGGCCTCCAGTTGGCAGCGCGTCAGCTCGAGTTGTAGATCGATGCCGATCTCTTTTGCCGTCCGAGCCACTTCGACGTTCTTTGCCACCGGGGCTCCGGTGCCCGGATCGGCCAACAGGAACTCTTCTTCCACACCGACGGTCGCGCGCCCAGCGTCCATGCTGGCCGGATACCCAAGGTTTCCGTCGCTAGTCGGCCGTTGCGGTGCGAGATCGCCGCTCGGATGCCGCTCGACCACCGGGGGTCGCCGCGTTTGAACGGCGTCGCGTGGGCAACCTCGGCCGCATGGGCCATACCGATGGGAGGCATGACATGTTTCGAATCGCCGTCCGAATCGCCGCGACAGTGGGCGCGGCAGGGGTGTTCGCCGCGACTGGGGCGGGACTCGCCGTCGCGGCGCCGACCTTGTCGGCGGACACCCAGGAAGAGGGGAGTATCAAGGTGGGAAGCCAGCCGGACGGGGAGAACTGGATGTGTGCGCTGGTGGGCTCCGCTGAGACGTCGGGTCCGCGCGTCGACATCGCCCAAGCCATGGAGAGCCGCGGTGGGTTCGCGGCGGGGAGCACCGTCCTCGCCGGCTGCTTGGGACAGCAGCCACCGTTCGTGGCCGTGACCAGCGGGGTCACCTCGCTCGACGACGAAGACTAGCGCCGCCGCTCGGGAGTCGCGGCGGCCTCCCACGGACGGTGCTGCGGAAATGCCGCCGCACCGAGTCCGACGATAGGTTCGTCGCATGCGGATCGTCGTCCTCGGTTCGGGCATCTCGGGTCTTTCCACCGCGGCGGAACTGCTGCGTGACAAGCACGACGTCACGATTGTCAGCGCCGAGCCGATCACGGCGACGACCTCTTTCCTGGCCGCCGCCGTCTGGTTTCCGACTGCGGCGGGCCCGGTCGAACGCGTTCGAGCATGGAGCGAAACGACATTCGAGCATTTGGCGGTCTTGGCCGCGGCGGGCACGCCGGGCGTGCGGATGTGCGAATCCACGGCGCTCTACCGAGGCGAGCCCGCGATCCCCGTGTGGTCGCGGTCGGTCCGTTCCTTCCGCGTCGCCGACCAGGCTGAATTGCCGCGCGGCTACTCCTTCGGCTTCCGGTTCGCTGTTCCGCTGGTGGAGATGCCGACCTACCTGCCGTATCTGCGCGACCAGGTGGACGCGGCCGGGGCGCGGTGGGTGTTGCGCACCATTCACCGGCTCGACGACCTCGGCGACCTGTGCCCGGACGTGGTGATCAACTGCGCGGGACTGCGCGCCGCCGAACTCGTCGACGACCCCGAGGTGTATCCGATCCGCGGCCAGATCGTGCGCGTCGCGAACCCGGGGCTATCGATGTCGCTGCGCGACGAGGCCCACCCGCTCGGTCGCGCCTACGTCCACCCCCGCGCGAACGACTGCGTTCTCGGCGGCTCTCTGGACCTCGGCGAGTGGGACACCACTCCGAACGCCGAACTGACTCGGTCGATTCTGGCGCGCTGCCGCGACCTGGCCCCCGCCTTGGCCGACAGTCGAGTTCTGGAAACCCTCGTCGGTCTGCGCCCCGGCCGCAGCGAAGTCCGGCTCGAACTCGACACCTCAGCGCTGCCCGGCATCCCCGTGATCCACAATTACGGCCACGGCGGTTCCGGCATCACCATCGGCTACGGTTGCGCCCGCGAGAGCGCCGCTCTCGTCGCCGCGCTGTGAACGGCGGTTTCGGGGCCAGTCGCCGTAGCTGCGCGACACCGCCGACGCCAGTGCGCTGAAAGCGGTCAGCCCTACAAATCCGCGCGGAGGAGCGCATCGACGGAGTCGGGTGTCCATCGGCGGTCCGCACCGGGGCGGGTCGCGAGGTAGGCCGCGGTGGTCGCGGTGGTCCAGTGATGTGCGGCGGACAGGCCGGTGGCGAGGTGTCGGAGGTAGGCGGGGGAGGGCGGGTTGCCGGGTAGGTCGCGGTAGCGCCAGGGTGCCGTGAAGGTCAGGATGGGATGGCTTTCGTGTGTTCCGGCGCGGACCAAGGTTTCGTACCGGCCGGGCCCGAGTGCCGTTGTGCCACTATCGATCACCTTGACCAAATCCAGGTCGGCGCCGGGGGCGCGGTACATCTCCTGGGCCACGATGTCGGAGAACTGGGCGGCGGTGACGAGATGGGCGTGCACGGCGATCTCGCTCCGGCCGGCCGGGTCGTAGAAGGCTCGGCCACCGGTCCAGGTCAGCGATTCGGTGGCGAAGTACAACAGGCCGGGGAGCAGTAAGGGCACCGAGCGGATCGGGTCGGTTCGATCGCGGCAGCCGGGCAGGGTCAGCGCTCCGCCTTCAGGCTTGCCACCGCGCAGATAGGTGCGCAACCGTGTCAAGCTCATGTTCGAGCCGTAGGCGGCATACCACACCGGATCCGTCCAGGAGCGTGCGTCCGATCGCGCGGGCAGCGCTTCCCATCGTGTGGCCACCGAATCGGCGGCCACATACTCGGTACGCCGTGCCGTCATCTCACCATTCTCGGCCGAATTGGGCCCGCACGGCCACCGCCTAGGCGACCGCGGACTCGGCACTCAGGCGTCGAGATCGGCGGCGACCAGTTCGGCGACCTTGTCCAGGACTACCTGGTCGTCGCTGGTGACCACGACCGCGGTGCCCTTGGTAGCGCCGAGGGTCATGATCATGAGCGCTGAACCTGCGTCGACGGGCTCGCCGCCGACGACGGACAGCGTCACGGGAACGCCCGCTGCCTGAACGACTTCAGCGATGATGTTGGCGGGGCGGGCGTGCAGACCGATGGACGAGCCGACTGCGACGGTCGCGTGTGCCATGGTGGAACTCCTTGTGGGACGGGTTTATGCAGCGGTGACGGTTACGGGGGAGGTGGCAGGACGAGACCGGACGAGTTCTTTGGCCACCGTGACGCAGAGTGCTCCGACGACCGCTCCGGCAGCCAGTGCGGCGAGGAACCAGAGCAGGTGGCCCACGGCGAAGAAGACGAAGATGCCGCCGTGCGGTGCGCTCAGCGTAGTGCCGGTGGTCATGATCAGCGCTCCGGTCACGGCGCCGCCCGCCATCATGGATGGGATGACGCGCAGCGGGTCGGCGGCGGCGAAGGGGATCGCGCCTTCGGAGATGAAGGACGCGCCGAGCAGCCACGCGGCCTTGCCGTTTTCGCGTTCGGCGGTGGTGAACAGGCCGGGCCTGATCGTAGTGGCCAGCGCCATGGCCAGCGGCGGCACCATGCCGGCGGCCATGACGGCGGCCATGATGCGCAGGGAGGCGGTGTCGGTGACGCTGAGACCGGCGACGGCGAACGAGTAGGCGGCCTTGTTGACCGGTCCGCCGAGGTCGAAGCACATCATCAACCCGAGGATGATGCCAAGGAACACCGCCGACGTGCCGGACAGGCCATTGAGCCAGTTGGTGAGTCCGGTGGTCGCGGCGGCGAGTGGTTTGCCGAGCACGATGAACATCACCGCGCCGACGACCAGCGACGCGAACAGCGGGATCACCACGACCGGCATCAGCCCCCTGGCCCACCGTGGGACAGCGAGTTTCGCGATCCACAGGGCCGCGAATCCGGCGATCACTCCACCCGCCAGACCGCCGAGGAACCCGGCGCCGACGAAGACCGCGACCGCTCCGGCGGTGAATCCGGGTGCGAGGCCCGGCCGGTCGGCGATGGCGAAAGCGATGTAGCCGGCCAGTGCGGGGACCAGGAAGCCGAAGGCGAGTGAGCCGAGCTGGAACATGACCGCACCGAGGTAGATGGCCAGACCGCCGTCGGGCAGCGCGCCGAGCGAGTTGTCCAGGACGATGGACTTGGCCTTCTCGGAGATCTCGTAGCCGCCGAGTAGGAAGCCGAGCGCGATGAGCAGGCCGCCCGCCGCGACGAACGGGATCATGTAGCTGACGCCGGTCAGCAGGATCTGCCGCAGCCGAGTGCCCCACCCGATGGCGCCGGGAGCCGGTGCGGTGGAGGGCTTTTCGCCGAACTCCGAATCGGCGACGGTCGCTGCGGCGGGATCGTCCGCGGCGCGGAGCGCATCGGCGATCATGCCATCGGGTTCGTTGATCGCTCGTTTGACCCCGGATTCCACGACAGGCTTGCCCGCGAATCTGTCGCGCCCGCGCACTCCGACGTCGGTGGCGAAGATGACCGCGGCGGCGGCCGCGATGGTCGCGTGGCCGAGTGGAGTACTGCCGCTCGAACCCTGAGTTTCCACGTGCACCGTCACCCCGGCGCGTTTACCCGCGGCGACCAGGGAGTCGGCGGCCATATAGGTGTGCGCGATACCGGTCGGGCAGGCGGTGACCGCCACGATCGCCCGCTCGGCGCCTTGCTCCTCGCCCTCGGCCGCCGTGGTCGTGCTAGCCGGTGCGGCATCGGCTGCGGTGGGTGTGTGCTGCGAGCCCGTCGCTGGACTCGGCGGGCCGAACACGGCCTCCACCAGGGTCACGATGTCGGCGGCCGTGGCCGCAGCGCGCAGGTCACCGACGAACTCTGGTTTGACCAGTGCCCGAGCCAGACTCGACAGTAACTTCATGTGCTCGGCGCCGGCCCCCTCCGGCGCCGCGATCAGGAAGACGAGGTCGGCAGGGCCGTCCGGGGCGCCGAAATCGACCGACGGAGCGAGCCGGGCGAACGCGACCGACGCCGTGATGACGGTCCCGGCGCGGCAGTGCGGAATCGCGATGCCGCCGGGAAGGCCGGTCGCGGATTGGGATTCACGTGCCAGCGCGGCGTCGCGCAGAGCCGTGGCGTCGGCCGCGCGGCCGACGCCGGCCAGGCGTTCGGCGAGCGCGGCGATCACCGATTCTTTGCCGGTGCCGAGATCGACGTCGAGGGTGATCAGGTCCTGGGTGATGATCGAGTCGGCCACTGTGGCCTCCTTCTAGCTGTAGTGCAGAGAATCCAGCGCCGTCACGGAAACGGCGTCGAGGTCGATGTCGTGCGGGCCGGGTAGGCCGGTGCCGGGTAGCGCGGCGGCGGCGCTGCCGTACGCGACGGCGTGTCGCAACCGCTCGGCCGGTCCGGCGCCGTCGAATTCGGCGAGTAGATAGCCGGCCAGCGACGAGTCGCCCGCGCCGACGGTGCTGCGCGGTGTGACGGGCGGCGCCGCCGCGAACCAGGCGCCCTCGTCCGTCACCAGTACCGCTCCGGCCTTGCCGAGCGTCGCGAGTACCGCACCGACACCGCGGTCGACCAGGGTCGCGGCGGCGTGGGCGGCGGCAATCGGATCCTCCAGGTCGGTGGGGTTGCCAACGGTGATCTGGGCCAGCTCGTCGGTGTTCGGTTTCAGCAATCGCGGTGGGGCCGAGCCGAATTCGGCAGCGAGCGCCTGCAGCGGGCCATCGGAGGCGTCGACCGCCACCGGGATCCCCGGCAACCGGCGGAGTAGCCTGACGTACCAGTCGGCGGGCACCCCCGGGGGCAGCGAGCCCGACAGCACCACCCAGGACGCGGCGGCCGCGAGACTGTCGAGCGACTCGGCCAGTGCCTCCGTGCACGCGGCGGTCAGTGCGGTCCCGGGTTCATTGATCTTCGTGGTGGTTCCGTCGACTTCCGCGACCGTGAGATTGGTCCGGGCGGAGCCGGATGTCGCTACGGCGCGGTACGCGATGCCCGCGTCGGTGAGTTCCCGCAGCAGCGGATCTCCTTCGTTGCCGGGTAGCACGGCAATGGTGGCATGGCCGGCCGCGGCGATCACGCGCGATACGTTGACGCCTTTGCCGCCGGGATGCGAGCTCACCGCGGCGGCGCGATGGACCGCGCCGCGGTGCAGCGGTCCGGTCAGGGTGACGGTGCGGTCGATGCTGGGATTGGCGGTCAGCGTGAGGATCATGCGGTGACCACCTCGATGCCGTACTCGGTGAGCTCGTTGCGCACCGATGGCACCAGGTCGGTGTCGGTGACCAGGGCGTCGATGTCCTCGATGGCCGCGAATCGCACGAGATCCTCCCGGCCGACCTTGCTCGAGTCGGCGACGACGACTACGCGATGCGCACTGGCGACCATGACGCGTTTGACCGCGGCCTCGTCGATATCCGGCGTGGACAGGCCGTGTCCGGAGGTCAGCGCGTTGGTACCGATGAACGCGACGTCGACGCGTAGCTCGCCGAGCATGCGCTGGGTTTCCGGTCCGACGGCGGCCTGGGTGACGCCACGGACTCGCCCGCCGAGCAGATGCAACCGCACCGCGGCGTGCCCGCTGAGCCGGGCCGCGATCGGAACCGAATTGGTCACCGCGACGAGCTCTCGATCCGTCGGCAGTAGCGCGGCGACGCGCGCGGTGGTGGTGCCCGCGTCGAACAGGACGCTGCCGCCGGTCGGCGGAAGGAATTCCAATGCCGCTTTGGCGATGCGGTCCTTCTCCGCGGCGTGGCTGTGTTCGCGTTCGCCGGTGCCGAGTTCGATCGCGGTCAGTGCGGCGGCGGGCACCGCGCCGCCGTGCACCCGTCGGATCAGCCCCATCCGATCGAGCGCCGCGAGATCACGCCGCACGGTTTCGGTGGTGACGCCATACTGCTCGGACAGATCGGTGACCGACACCCGCCCCCGTTGCCCGACCAGCGTGGCGATGGCCTGCTGCCGTTCCTCGGCGTACATCCGATCCTCCCGGGCTTGATGTTGATTTATGTTGTTTTATATCTGTATGTGTTGCTTTGTCAAGGTGTTCGAGTATTCTGGATCACATCGGAAGTGGGGCGAGTATGAAACGGGACTTGCTCGGCAATGGCGCGGAGGAGACGGCGGATGACCAGGTCGTTGCAGGTAAAGGCAGGATCCATGGTGCTGCGCGGTACTCCGGCGGTGTCCGGGGTCGCGCTCGCGGCCGCGGTCCGTCCAATTCCGCGACTGAGCGTCGAGGTGTCGAAGGACCTGGTTCCAGAGCCCGATCGGGCATCAGAGCTATCCGCGTTCCATGCCGCGGCGACCACCGTTGCCGCTCGATTGCGGGAACGCGCCGCGCGCGCCAGCGGCGCCGCGGCGGAGGTGCTCACGGCTGACGCCGCGATGGCCACCGACCGTGGCTGGCTCGGCGCCGCCGAGAAACTGATCGCAGCGGGCACGCCCGCCCGGGCGGCAGCGGTCGCGGCCACGGACCAGTTCGCGGAGGTGTTCACGAAACTCGGCGGCCTGATGGCCGAGCGCGTCACGGACTTGCGGGACGTCTGCGACCGGGTGGTCGCGGAGCTGGCCGGCGTGCCGGAGCCCGGAATTCCGGTACCCGCGCGGCCGGCGATCCTGCTCGCGGACGACCTGGCTCCGGCGGATGCGGCCGGACTCGATCCGACGCTCATCATCGGTTTGGCGACGTCGCTGGGCGGGCCCACCAGCCATACGGCGATCATCGCGCGCCAGCTAGGCATTCCCTGTGTCGTCGCGGTCGCCGGGCTCGATGAGGTCGAGGCGGGCGCGGGGGTGCTGTTGGATGGTTCATCCGGTGAAGTCGTCGTCGATCCAGATCCCCGCCTCGCGGCACAGGCGCTCGAGGAGTTCCGTGCACGCGCCACCCGCGACGCTGCTTGGACGGGGCCAGGTACCACCGCGGACGGTCACCGCGTGGAGGTCCTGGTGAACGTCCAAGACGGCGCCGGGGCCCGCGCGGCGCGCCGGACACCGGCCGAGGGTGTGGGTCTGTTTCGCACCGAATTGTGTTTCTTGGACCGGGAAACCGAACCGAGCGTGTCCGAGCAGGAGCAGATCTACCGTGCCGTACTCGACGCGTATTCCGGAGCGAAAGTGGTGATCCGGACCCTCGACGCCGGATCGGACAAGCCGCTGCGGTTCGCCGACCATCCCGACGAGGCGAATCCCGCGCTCGGGGTGCGCGGGATCCGCATCGCCGCCCGGGACAGTGGCATCCTCGACCGGCAACTGGATGCCATCGCGCGAGCCGCAGTCGGCCGCCGGCCTGTTCCGTGGGTCATGGCGCCGATGATTTCGACCGCGGCCGAAGCGGAATCCTTCGCCGCGAAAGTTCGGCAGCGCGGGTTGGTGCCCGGTGCGATGATCGAAGTGCCCGCCGCCGCGCTGACCGCGGAGTCGATTCTCCGGCACGTCGACTTCCTGTCCGTCGGCACCAACGACCTTGCGCAATACACGATGGCCGCCGACCGGATGTCTCCGGCACTTGCCGCCCTTACCGACCCCTGGCAGCCGGCGGTGTTGTCTCTTGTCGCGCACACCGCGGCCGCGGGGCGAACCCTCGGCAAGCCGGTCGGGGTGTGCGGTGAAGCCGCGGCCGACCCGGCTTTGGCGTGTGTCCTGGTCGGTCTCGGCGTCGGATCCCTGTCCGCGGCCGCGAGTGCGATCGCCGCGGTGGGTGCGGGATTGTCGGCGGTCACCCGAGAGAACTGCGAGCGCGCCGCGGCCGCGGCGCTGGTCGCCGCCGATCCCGCCGCGGCCCGCGTGGCGGCCCGATCGATTCTGGAGTGGGCACCCTGACTCCTCGGGTTGCTGGACCGGGTGCCCGCTACCTTCGTGGCGACACCAGCATCGGCTCATGCAAGTCGAAGTATGTGACCTCGCGCATGAGCTGGTTCTCCTCCTCGAACAGCGACCTCAGATCGTCGGGTATCTCCATCTTCTCGTGGGCGCGAGCTTCGGCTTCGGAAGAGAAGTACACCGCCTCGACGAATCCGTCGCTGCCGTATGTCGCCAAGGTGCCGCCGAGAATCTCTGGGCGGACCTCGTGTAAACGATCGCTGGCTTGCGTCTCCAGTTCGCGCATTCGGCCTGCGTCGCGAGTATGGCCCTCCATGATCTGCACGAAGCCGGCCTGGTCGGAGCCGCCGCCCATCCACTGTGTGACCTCGGAGCAGTCCATGAATGTGACAGGCCCGTCGAAACATCTTTCGGTCTCGGCCCACCATGCGCTTTGCTCCGGGCGCTCACTATTCCGTCGCGCCGCGTCCGCGGACTCGAATCTTGCCAACGCTATGCATGTTCCGTCGTCGCACAGTCCCCAGGTCGTTCCGAGGTAGCCGACAGCTCCCGGTTGCAGTTCCTCGGTCCACCGATCCATGCATCGACGTAGTCCGTCGACATCGGAGACTTTGCCTTGAATGACTTGGATGAACATCGAACCCTCCTCGTGTGGCGCGATCACCCCGCAATATCGCGGCGGCCAACGCGTCGTGGTCCACCGAGGGTGCGCGACCACACGGCCCGCGAACGCAGCCGCCGCACAGTTAATCGTTCGCTGCCGGAAAGCTGTTCGCAAGTGCCGCTGCTGCCGACACACAGCCACGGTGGGGCGGCAGCTCGATCGGCCAGAAGCTGTGCTGCAGTCCGCGCTGCTGCTCGGCCTGGCGTTGGGCGCCGATAACAGAACTTGCGTCGCACCAGAAGTTCTTGGTCGAGGGTGAGCAGGATCGATGCTCGGCGGTGGGCGGCCGGCGGGGCGCCGTAGTGAGTTTTCGCAGTCGGTCTGCGGGTATTGCCCACCCGCATCATCTGCGAGATGTCCTGACGATCTTCTCGACCAAGCGCGACACACTCGACGGGTCCGGCGCGCGGAGTGAATGGTGTCGCGTATTTTGCGCTCCGAATCAAGAGCGCAAGACCCCGACCACACCGTGATCCGGTCACAACCCCAAAGGATGGTGAAAGCTGACATGACCGGATCGGGAGTCCACGATGTCAATCGCGAGCCGCACGACCTCGACAACCGACACCAAGCGGGCTTCGGCCCGGCGGTTCAACGGCAATCCCCGGTGGAACTTTTGAGAACGACGAAGCGTCCCGGGCTGCCCGCCACCCGCGGTCGGCATGGGAACGGCGGGACGGCGGTGACGTATCGCGTAACCGTCGAAGATGGGTTCGCGGGTGTGGTGAGGATCGCGCACCTACTCGATACGCCCCGTTGCCGGGTCACGGCGTTGGACGTGCGGCGAATCGGTGCGTCGAACACCTGGATTGTCGACTATGACATCTGCGGTACCGACCATGAGCAACAGAATCTGAGCAAGCGGGTGGAACGGCTGCCGGGGGTATCGAAGATCGAACTTTTGCCAACCCACTGCTAGGTCGCCGGAACGAGTCGCTCTCCCTGGATCTACGCCGAGCGCAGCAGTTGGTCACGCCAGCCCTGCGGTGATCGCCGTGAGTTCGTCATCGCAGCGGGTTGCCAGCTGCGATCATGGTGCGGATGTGCAGGCATTCTTCCGCACCTGTCACGGATAACGATGGCGCAAATCGATCGCGCCACCGCCCTCTCGGTGTGTTCCGGACCGAAGGTCCGCATCGAATACGTCCGTACATACGCGTAGAACTGAGCCGTTCCGTAGTCGGATGTCTTCGCCTGCTTGCGCGCCTACCGTGCTTCTTATGACGTGGAACGACATGAGTCAGAGCAAATATGTCCTGCTGACTACCTTCAAAAAGGATGGAACGCCGGTTGGGACGCCCGTCTGGGTGGCGCCCGACGGCGACCGGATCGTCGTCTGGACCAATCCGAAGACCTGGAAGGTGAAGCGCATCCGCCGCAACCCGGAGGTCGCACTACAGGTGTGCGACGGACGCGGCCGCCCGAAGGCGGACGAGGTGCTGGCAGGGAGCGCGCGGATCCTCGACGCCGACGGCACCGAGCGCGTACGCGGCGTGGTTGCCCGCAAGTACGGCGTCATAGGCACGCTGGCCATTCGCGGGCACAAGCTGCTACGCGGGGCGGACGCCTCCGTCGGCATCGCGATCGATCAGAAGGTTGTCGGCGACTGACGCTCAGGCCGATTCGGCCAGCCCCGCCGAGCGCCAGGCATCGGCGAGATCGTCAAGGGGGAGTGCGAGCACCTGGCTGAGCGTCACGACGGTGCCGAAGGCGGGGGAGGGAAGTCTGCCGGTCTCGATCTTGCGCAGTGTCTCCGGCGAAATCCCGGCCGCGCGTGCGACTTCGGTGAGATCACGATCGGCGCGGGCGGTGCGCAGAGCGGACCCGAGGCGGCGGCCTGCGTCGATCTGCGCCGGGGTCAACGGGAGACGGACCATCCGACCAGAGTATGAGCGGTGTTTTTATACCGCAAGATGGTATTAAAATACCAATGCCGCTAGGGTGGTATTAAAATACCGGCACTGGAGGGTTCTATGGTCGAGTTGAAGAGTCCCGCGGAGATCGCGCGGATGCGGGTGGCGGGGTGCTTCGTCGCCGACGTGCTCACGGAATTGCGTGAGCGGGCGCGGGTCGGGGTGAACCTGCTCGAGCTGGAGGCTCACGTGCGCGAGCGGATCCGCGAACGCGGCGCGCAATCCTGCTATTGGGACTACACGCCCTCGTTCGGGCGTGGGCCGTTCCGCAACACCGTCTGTCTCTCGGTGAACGACGCTGTGCTGCATGGGCTTCCGTTCGACTACGTGCTGCGGGACGGTGATGTGCTGAGTATGGATCTCGCCGTCGGGATCGATGGCTGGGTTGCGGACTCGGCGACCTCGGTCGTCGTCGGGTCCGCGGCGGTCGAGGATGTGCGGCTCGTCCGCGCGACCGAGGAGGCCCTCGCCGCCGCCATCGCGGTCGCGGTGCCGGGCAACCGCATCGGCGACATCTCCGCCGCCATCTCCGCCGTCGCGCGCGACCACGGCTATCCGGTCAACACCGAATTCGGCGGACACGGCCTCGGTCGCACCATGCATGAAGACCCGCATGTGCCGAACGACGGTCGCCCCGGCCGCGGCTACCGCCTGCGGCCGGGGCTCACCATTGCGATCGAACCGTGGTTCGCGCGCACGACCGACAGCATCGTTACCGATCCCGACGGCTGGACCATCCGCTCGGCGGACGGCTCGCGCACCGCGCATTCCGAGCACACGGTGGCCATCACCCAGGACGGCCCGGAGGTGCTGACGCGCGCGGCGTGACGCCGTCAGCCCCGTGGGTCACTTCTCGCGCAGCCAGGCGGCGAGGTCGTCGGATGCGCGAAGCTCGTCGGCGACCGCAATCAGTTCCTCGTCGGACAGCTCCATCGCGCGCAGTTCGGCACGGAACTGCTCGGCGCGGTCGGGCTCGTCAGTCGCGACGGAAAGTTCGGCGAGGGCCGCCAGTGCCCTGGCTCGATCCAGTCGGGACGCCTCGCCGCGGAACCGGCCGAGCCCGACCTCGAGTACGCGGAACGCGGCCTTGTAGTCGATCTTGAAGTCGCGCAGGATGCGGGCGTTGTCCAATACCCTGGCCAGTCCCTCGAGCTCCTTCGAGCCGCCGTATTCCACCTCTTCGGGCTCGTCGTGCTGGATGTAGATCACGGCGTTGCCCGCCGGATCGACCACGGTGAACCGGCTCTGACCCGGCCGGAAGCGGGTGATCCGCGGGTAGCCCTTCGCGGGCACCTTGCCGTAGCGGGCGCGCAGTGCCGCCGTGAACGTCTGGTGTCTGCTCGCCACGTCATCGACCATCACCAGGCAGCCGACGTGCTCGGTGGGCAGGGCGGTGTCCTTGGGTGCGGGCACGAAGTGCAGGGCGCAACCATGGTCGTGCACCGCGCCGTAGACGTACGGGCGGGTCTGCTCGTGGGTCACGGTGTAGCCGAGTGTCTTGTAGAAATCCAGCGTGCCGGCCAGGTCGCCGGTCCAGAGTTGCGGTACCGCTGTGTCGGCCATAGAGCCCTCCCATTCCCCCGCGGTAATCAATTTTGACTAGCTGCAGGTTAGGGTCTCTCTTGTCGGGAAGTCAAACTTGACTACTATGGCGTTTCCGATCGGGAAGGAGGCTTGCCATGTCGGCCGTGCGCCTGTTGGTGCTGGGGGTGATGCGCCTTCATCAGCCCACCTACGGCTACGCCGTGCGCAGAGAGTTGCTGTCCTGGCGCGCGGAGACCTGGACGAACGTCAAACCCGGATCCATTTACCATGCGCTCAAACAGCTCACCCAGGAAGGAAAGCTGAGCGCGTTCGGCACCGAGGGCAGCAGCCAGGGACCAGGGCGCACGCTGTTCGAGTTGACCGAGGAGGGCGAGGTCGAGTTCCGCAAGCTCATGGACGAGGCGCTGGTGAGCATCGACATGGAGGAACTGGGCGCGGGGATTGCCTTCATGGACGCGCTGCCCCGAGCGCACGTTATCGAGAAGTTGCGCGAACAGCGCCGCCGCAGCGAGGAGGTGCGGGCCAGCCTGCTCGACATGATCCCGACCTTCCCGGGGCGCTACGAGGCGCCGCACGCAACAGATCTGCTGGAGCTGTGGAGCGGTGTGTTCGGGAACCTGTCGGGATGGACCGAGGGCATGCTGGCACGGCTGGAGAAGGGCGAGTACCAGTTGCCCGAGTAAGACACGAGGTCCGGTGTTCTCTCGCCTGAGCCGAGCCGAGCCGAGGTCGGGTTTCATGGCGGGGAGAACGGACGTGGAGAATTCCTCGCGGGCGCGACAAGAAACAGGTGCGTCGGTGTGTCTCGGCGCGGAGAGCGGCGCGCCTCAGGCGTGGGCGGCGGATAGGCTGCTCCCATGACGAACTCGCTGGCGGCCGTCGCCGAAGCCGACTATGTGTTGCTGACCACCTTCCGCAAGGATGGCAGCCCGGTCGGCACCGCGGTGTGGGCGGTCGCCGAGAACGGAAAGCTATACGTCTGGACGGTGACCGACAGCTGGAAGGTCAAGCGGCTACGCCGCAATCCTGCGGTCACCCTGCAGCCGTGCACCGCGTCCGGCAAGCCGCACGGCGAGGTCGTCGAGGGCACCGGCCGCATCCTCGATGCCGACGGGACCGAGCGGGTGCGCAAACTACTGCGGCGCAAGTACTGGCTCACCGGGCCACTGATCATTCTCGTCAGTAACTTGCGCCGCGGGAAATCCGGCACCATCGGCGTCGAGATCACCCTGGCCGCTTGATCGGTTTCCGGCTCTGAAGCTTCCAGCGGCAACGGGTTCGGTTTCGAAAGGTCAGCACTACACCGGAGGACGAGCTGAAACGCACCACCTTCCGGGGATGATTGCGCCGCTCAGGTCGCCTGGCTGACCGACGACATGTGGAAGTCGGGAATCCGCAAGGGCGGCATGGCGGTTCTGGTGAACCAGTCCTTCCATTCGCGCGGCAGAGTGATTTCGGTGGCGCCCGCCTCGGTCGCCCGCCGCAGCACATCCAGCGGGCTCTCATTGAAGCGGAAGTTGTTCACCGCGGCGGTGACCTCGCCATTCTCGACCAAGTACACACCATCGCGGGTCAGGCCGGTGAGCAGCAGCGTCGCCGGATCGACTTCGCGGATGTACCACAGGGTCGTCAGCAACAGGCCGCGCTCGGTGCGGGCGATCATGTCGTCGAGGGTGACGTCGGCCCCGCCGGTCAACAGCAGGTTCTCACCGGGAACCGTGGTGGAGGCGCCGAATTCGGCGGCGGTGGCGCGCGGGTAGACCAGCGATTCGATCACGCCCTCGCGCAGCCAATCGACTCGCTCGGCGGGCAGTCCGTTGTCGAATACCGACATCGACTCCGACGAGGCGGGCGCCGCGACGAACGGGCGGTATTCCAGCCCGGTGGCGTACGGGTCGGAGTAGAGGGTGAGTGGAAGGTCGGTGAGACGCTCGCCGATTCGGGTGCCGCCCGCCCGCGCGAACGCCGTATGGCCCTCGTGCGCACCGCGACCCTCCATCGCCCAGGCCATATAGATCATGAGGTCGGCGACGGTGGACGGCGGCATCAGGGTTTCGTAGCGGCCCGCGGGCAGCTCGACCTTGCGCTTGGCCCAGTCCAGGCGGCGGGACAGCTCGGCGAGCAGGCCCGACACATCGACGTCGGTGAAGTCGGCGGTCCCGACCCCGACCCAGCCGCTGGCCAGATCCGTACCCGCGCCGCGCTTTCCGTTGACCTCCACCGAACCGGTCGGTTGCACGAAGCGGCGACGGATGCCGGTCGAGGTGCCCAGCCAGGTGGTGTGCACCTGGTGGTGGGCGAAACCGTAGAGGCGGTCGGCGCCGTCGAAACCGGTGGCGAGGTCGTGGGCGAGGTCGGTGAACACCTCGATTCCGGTGCTGCCCGGTGCGGCGGCCCAGTCGTCGTCGGGCGCGGCATCCGGTTCCAGTAGGGGCATGGCGTCCCTGGCGGGCTCGGCGGTGCGCGCGGCGTCCTCGCTGGCGCGCACCACCGGCTCGATGTCGTCGGGGTCCACGCTGGAGGAGCCGATCATGCCGACCCGGGCGTGCGTGGGCCCTTCGCGGAATACCGAGATCATCGCCCACGTCCGCGCCACCGACGACCCGTTGGTGGTCATCGAGTTCCCGGCCCAGCGCAGCGAAGCTTCGTGCTCGTCGCGGACGATCACCATCGCCTCGTCGGCGCGCGACAACCCGAGCGCCCGCTCGACGACCGCACCTGCGGGGATCAGATTGTCGGTCACTGTCCCGCCTCCGTCCGGGTGTTCAGAATGTTGATGCCGCGCACCAAAATCGACGGGCAGCCGTGGCTCACGGCCGCCACCTGCCCAGGCTGTGCCTTGCCGCAGTTGAACGCCCCGCCGAGCTGCCAGGTCGATGGTCCGCCGACTGCCTCCATCGCGCCCCAGAAGTCGGTGGTTGTGGCCTGGTAGGCGACGTCGCGCAGCTGACCGTCCAGCTTGCCGTCACGGATGCGGAAGAACCGCTGTCCGGTGAATTGGAAGTTGTAGCGCTGCATGTCGATCGACCACGACTTGTCGCCGACGATGTAGATGCCGTCGTCCACCCGGGAGATCAGCTCCTCGGTGCTGGTGTCGCCGTCCGGGTCGGGTTTCAGCGAGACATTCGCCATTCGCTGGATCGGCACGTGATGGGCCGAGTCCGCGTACGAGCAGCCGTTGGAACGCTCCAGGCCCAGGCGCGGGGCGAACACTCGGTCGAGCTGATAGCCGACCAGGATGCCGTCGCGCACCAGATCCCAGCGTTGCCCGGCGACACCCTCGTCGTCGTAGCCGACGCTGGCCAGGCCGTGCGCTTCGGTGCGGTCGCCGGTGACGTGCATGATCGGGGTACCGTAGCGCAGCGTGCCCAGCTGGTCGGGCGTCGCGAACGAGGTGCCGGCGTAGGCGGATTCGTAGCCGATCGCCCGGTCGTATTCGGTGGCGTGGCCGATGGATTCGTGAATGGTCAGCCACAGGTTGGTCGGATCGATGACGAGATCGGTCGGCCCAGGCCGCACGCTGGGTGCCTTCACCTTCTCGGCCAGCCATTCCGGGATGTGGGCGAGTTCGCCGTCCCAATCCCAGGTTCCGTCCGCGCCGGTGACGTACTCCCAGCCGCGGCCCACCGGCGCGGCCAGCGTGCGCATCGTCTCGAACACTCCCGCCGCCGTGTCCACCGTGATCGCCTCGAGACTCGGATGCAGCCGCACCCGTTGCTGGGTGATCGAGGATCCCGCGGTGTCGGCGTAGAAGGTTTGCTCCTTGACCTGCAGCACGCTCGCGGTGACGTGATCGACCCCGTCGGCATGCGACAGACGTTCCGAATAGTCCTGGAGCAGAGCGACCTTCTCGCCGGTCGGCACGCCGAATGGGTCGAGGTCGTAAGCAGATACCCAGCGCACGTCGTCATAACGCGGCTCGGCGGCGAGTTCGACGCGTTCGCGGTTGAGCGCGCGCATCGTGGTCGCGACGGTGACCGCGGTGCGGGCCACCTCCGCGGCGGTGCCCGGGTCGAGCGCGGCGTGGGAAGCGAAACCCCAAGTGCCGTCGACGATCACGCGCACGGCGAACCCGAGCTCGGTACTGTCGGTGACGGCCTCGACGCGACCGTCGCGCAACCGGATCGACTGCGTGACCAACCGGTGCACACGCAGGTCGGCGTGCTCGGCGCCGGCCGCTGTCGCCGCGGTGAGGGCGGCGTCGGCGAGCGTGGTCAGTGGCAGGCCGAGGAACTCGGCGTCCACATCCTTGGAAGTCGCGATGCTCACCCACACCAACCTAGTCGTTGCCGCTCCGAGCGCGGGTGTCGGTGGCTCGAATACGTGCGTGCGATCTTGCCTCGCGTGCCAGGCACATGGATCAGCCAGTGGCGCACTACGAACGGCACGCGCGACACCGTGCCTACCGCGCGTTGCTTACCGGATGCCGTACTGTGCCCGCGTGCCGCCATCCGCCCTCCGTGACCGCAAACGCGACCGTACCCGCCGAGCTCTCCTCGAGGCCGCAGCCGAGTTGTTCGAGGCGAGAGGCTACGAGGAGACCACGGTGGCGGACATCGCCGCCGCGGCGGATGTCGGCACGCGCACGTTCTTCAACTACTTCGCGAGTAAGGAGGAGCTGCTCTTCCCGGAGTCCGATGACCGGGTGCGTGACGCGGTCGCGGCGATCGCTGGTAGGCGGCCGGGGGAACGTCCGGTGGAGGTGTTGCTGCGCGCGCTGCGCGCAGCGGGCGACAACCCCGGCGAGCATCTGATCGACGACCTCAGCGCCCGGATCGCGGCGCTGCGTGCCGAGGTGTCGCGGACCGTGCCTGCGGTGAGCGGCCGGGCCGCGTACGCCCAGCTCGTCGCGCAGCGCGAGATCGCCAGGCAGCTGCATGTCGCGTTCGCTGCCGAACTCGACGAGATCGGCGCCGCGGCGCTGGTCGGTGCGGTCGTCGGTGCGGTGTCGGGTGCGCTCACGGTGTTGTTCCAGCAGCCGGTGGCAGGGGCGGAGGACGGTGAGCGTCTGCACCGGAGCATCTACGAGACGACCTCGCGAGTGCTGCAACCGTGGCTCGCGTCCCACCGCATCGAGCCTGTCGGCTGATCAGCCGAACTGCTGCCACCCCAAACGGATCACCATCCCCAGTACCACCACCAGCAACACGATGCGCACGAACTCGGCGCCCTTGCGCAGCGCCATGTGCGAGCCGACGACGGCGCCGAGCACGTTGCCCACTGCCATCGTCGCGCCGAGCACCCAGAGGATGTGGCTGGTCACACCGAAGAAGATCAGTGCGCCGATGTTCGAGCCGCAGTTGATCACCTTCGCCATGGCGGCGGCTCGCACGAACTCGGTGCCGAGCAGGGTGGCGAATGTGATGATCAGAAACGTTCCCGTGCCGGGGCCGAGCAGGCCGTCGTAGAACCCGATCAACCCGGCCGCCAGCGCCACCGTGAGGACGACCTTGCGGCGCGTCGGCGGGTGCGTGGCCAACGTGATACCGATCGACGGACGCAGCGTGACGAACACGGCGACACCGACGAGCACCACCATCACGATCGGAATGAACAGATCGCGGTCGATCAGCGAGACCGCGGCGGCGCCGATCCCGGCTGTTACCGCGGCGATCACCGCGGCGGGCAGCAGGACCCGCCAGCGCATCGGCACCTTGCGCGCGAAGGTCGCGACCGAGGCGCTCGTTCCCGCGACCGCAGCGAGCTTGTTGGTGCCCAGCGCGGTCTGCGGGGCGATGCCCGGCGCCACCAGGAACAACGTCGGCAGGATGATCAATCCGCCGCCGCCGACCACCGCGTCCACCCATCCGGCGGCCGTCGCCGCCGTCAACAGAACTGCCCAGTCACCGATCTCCACCGTGCCAGACAACCAGACCGCCGTCCGTGTGCTTCGCCCGCGTCGGCGGGGCGGACGATGCCACCCGGGAGTCGCGGCCCTGCGCGCTCTCGACGCACCTGATAAGCCGCGACAATGTGTCCCGCGCGGTCGAGGTTCCAGGCCCCGAGCCGGACGCACCTAGGCTGAGCTCGTGCGTCGGTTCAGTCTGTGGCTTCGCGGCAAACCCATCATCGCCGATTCGGTGCTGGCGGCGATGCTTCTGCTGCTCGAGATCCTCGGCGTGGGCAACGCGCACAACAAGATCGCCTATCTCGCCATCGGCGTGCTGCTTCCGCTGCCGGTCGTGTTGCGCCGGGTATACCCGAGATCCATGGCGGTCTGCACGCTCGCGCTGTCGATGACAGCGTCACTGGTCGGCTTCCTTTCCTCTGACCATCCCGACCACATCGCGCTGTTCTCGCAGGGCATCATGCTCTACACGCTGGTCGCCTACGTCGGGCGGCGCGAGGGGCTGTGGTACGGGCTCGGACTGGTGGTGGACGTCACGCTGTCGATCGCGGCGATCGCCGTACCCGCCGGGTCCGACATCATCTTCACGGTCATGTTCTTCGCGCTGTGCTGGACGCTCGCGGAATTCATCGGTGCGCGGCACGCCTACGACACCGAGGTCGCCGCCCGGCTGGCGGTCGCCGACTACGACAAGGAGCGCCGCGCGCACGACGCCGTCTCGGCTGAACGCACCCGCATCGCCCGCGAACTGCACGACGTGATCGCGCACGCGGTGAGCGTGATCATCGTGCAGGCCGACGGCGCGAAATACGCGCTGCGCTCAGACCCGGATGCCGCGGAACAGGCGCTGACCACCATCGCGAGCACCGGCCGTGAGGCGCTGCGGGAGCTACGCAGGACGGTGGCGCTGTTGCGCACGGAGCACGCGCCCGACCAGCTGCCCCAGCACGGCACCGCGGGCATCGCCAAGGTCGTGGAGATGATGCGCGGCACCGGCTTGGCCGTGGAGCTCGAGCTGACCGGCGAACTCGACGACATCGCGCCCGAGGTGAGCCTCGGCGTGCATCGCATTGTGCAGGAATCGCTGACCAACACGCTGCGGCACGCGGGCCCGCACCCGAAGGCGTGGGTTCGCGTCCGCCGCACCGACTCCGACGTTCTGATCGACGTCACCGACACCGGCGGGCTGCCGCTGCGAGAACCGGCCGACCGGATCAAGGGCAGTGGGCTCGGGCTGGTCGGCATGCGTGAACGCGTCGCCGTGCTCGGCGGCAACCTGGACGCGGGCCGCCATTCCGACGGCGCCTGGAGGGTGCGCGCGAGTATCCCGCTGCAGTCCGGCCCGAGGGAATGATTCGCGGTCGCGTCCTCGGGGATACGGTGGCTTGCAGAACCTTTGCCCCATGCGGAGCCGGTTATGGCAACACTTGGGTTCGGGCATGTGGGCCGGTTCGAAGCGCCGCAGGTCCAGGGGGACGCGGAAGCGGCCCGTTAGATTGGGGTCGTGCCGATCACCGTTCTCGTTGTCGATGACCAGGAACTGATGCGTATGGGGCTGAAAATGGTGCTCGGCGCACACCCGGACATCGAGGTGATCGGCGAGGCGGCCAACGGTGCCGCTGCCGTCACCAAGGCGGCGGAACTGCGGCCGGATGTCGTGCTGATGGATGTGCGGATGCCCGTAGTCGACGGGGTCGCCGCCACCATGCGCATCGTGGAGGCCGGGCACGGTAGCCGGGTGCTCGTGATGACGACCTTCGACCTGGATGAGCACGCGCTTGGTGCGCTGCGGGCGGGGGCGAGCGGATTCCTCCTGAAAGACACGCCGCCGGAGGACCTGGTCTCGGCTATCCGCAGCGTCGCCGCCGGTGACGCGGTGGTCTCGCCCAAGGTCACCAAGCGTCTGCTGGGACGGCTCATCGCCGAGGATCCGGCGCGGATGCGTGACCCCGGCGTGCTGGAGGTCCTCACCGCCCGCGAGCGCGAAGTGCTCGAGCAGATCGCGGCCGGGCGCTCCAACGCCGAGATCGCCGAGCAGCTGTATTTGTCGGAGGCCACGGTCAAGACGCACGTGGGCCGTGTGCTCACCAAACTCGGTCTACGCGACCGGGTTCAGGCGGTCGTCCTGGCTTATGAGACCGGGTTGGTGCGTCCCGGCGGCTGATGTGCGGCCGGATCTCAGCCTCCTATCAGGCTGATCCGGGAGAAAAACGCGGCCGCCGGGCGTTGACAGGGGTAGATCGTCCGAAAGGATCGCCATGGCTGCCTTGTTGTTCGTGCTGTATGTCATCGTCGAGATCGCCGCGCTGGTCGCGGTCGGTCAGTTGCTCGGTGTCGTACCGACCATCCTGTTGCTGATCGCCGGGTCCGCCGCGGGCATGCTGCTGGTCGGCTCGCAGGGGCGGCGCGTGTTCGAGCAGTTCCGGCGGGCCGGTCGCGGCGAGATAGCGCCGGGCACCGCTGTCGCCGATGGCGCGCTTGTCGCGGCCGGCGGGTTCATGATGTTCGTACCCGGCTTGGTCACCTCGCTGTTCGGCCTGCTCCTGCTGTTGCCTCCGACGCGTTTCCTGGTGCGTCCGCTGGTCACGGCGTTCGCCGCGCGACGCTTCGGCAGCCTCGCGACCGCGGCGCCCTACCGCGGTGTCGTCATCGACGGCGACGAGGTGATCGACGGCGCCGTGGTGCACCAGTGGTACGACGACGGGCAGGGCAACGCCCGGCGCGCGCTCACCCGGCCGTGAGCTTGTGAAGTCCGCGACGCGACGACCGGTTCCGCGTCGCCGCCCGAAGGGCTATCGTGTCGCGATGGCCACCGAGCAACTCACCGTCACGGTGAGCGAGGAGCTGGCCGCCGCGGTACGACAAGCGGCGGCCGCTGCGGGACAGTCGATTTCCGGTTTCACGGCCGCAGCGTTGCGGCTGGAGCTGATCGCCGTGGATGCGGGCTGCGCCTCCGCGGTGCGGAGCGGAGCAGGCGAGGCGCCGCCGAAGTACGCGGAAGTGATGGCGGTGCTGTCCCAGCCGGAGGATCTGTCGCCGCCGCTGCACTGAACGGCTGACCGGAACCTCGGAGTCGGACATACGGCAGACTGGTGCCTCGTGAGTACCCAGTTGCTGATCGGCGGTCGTTTCTACAGCGCGAGTTCACCTGACGCGACCGCGATGGCGGTGACCGACGGGACCGTGGTGTGGCTGGGCGCCGGACAACCGGGACGTGCGCTGCATCCGGACGCGGAGATCATCGACCTCGATGGTGCCTTCGTCACTCCCGCGTTCGTCGATCCGCACGTGCACGTCACCGCGTTGGGCTTGAAGCTGACGGGCCTCGACCTTGCGGGTGCCCGTTCGCTGGAGCACTGTCTACGACTGCTGCGCGAGTTCGCCACCGCCCGGCCCGAGGGAGCCGTCTTGGGGGACGGCTGGGACGAGACCATGTGGCCGGAGGGCCGGCCGCCCACGACCGAGGAGATCGACGAGGCGGCGGGTGCCGGTCGGCACGTTTACCTCTCGCGCGTGGACGCGCACTCCGCCGTGGCGTCCTCGGCGTTGCTGGATACCCACCCTGAGCTGGCCTCGACCGACGGGTTCACCCGCGGCGAGCCCTTGCGCGCCGCGGCCCACCATCTTGTGCGCACCGCCGCACTCGCGAGTCTGTCGGCGGCGCAACGGGATCGGGCGCGCGCGGCGGCGCTGGACCACGCGGCGGCGCGTGGCGTCGTCGCGGTGCACGAGTGTGCGGGCCCGGAGATCGCGAGTCGGAACGACGTTCGTGGACTGCTCGAGTTCGACCACGGCGTCGAGGTCCGGGCGTACTGGGGCGAGGCGGTGCGCAGTGCCGAGCAGGCGCGCGCCCTGGTCGATGATCTCGGCGTGCATGCGCTGGGCGGCGATCTCTTCGTAGACGGCTCCTTCGGCTCGCACACTGCGTGGCTGCGGGAACCGTACGCCGACGAGTCCGGTTCCGGCCGGAGCTATCTCGATGCCGAGGCCATCGCAGACCATGTCCGCGCCTGCACGACGGCGGGCATCCAGGCAGGCTTCCACGCGATAGGCGACGCCGCCATGGACGCGATCGTCACCGGTTTCGGCCGGGTAGCCGCTGAACTCGGCGGTCCCGCTGTCGCCGCCGTCGGACACCGGGTCGAACATGCCGAGCTGATCGACGCCGAGCACATCGCAAAACTCGCTGCCTGGGGCGTGATCGCCAGCGTGCAACCGGGATTCGACGCGGCATGGGGCGGTCGGGACGGCATGTACGCCGCGCGTCTGGGCGCCGACCGCGCCGCGACGCTGAACCCCTTCGCCGCCATGGCTTCCGCCGGTGTCGCCCTGGCGATCGGCTCCGATGCCCCGGTCACCGCGCTCGACCCGTGGTCGGCGGTGCGCGCCGCGGCCACCCACCGCACATCGGGGCACAGCCTCTCCCCGCGTGCCGCCTTCACTGCGGCTACCCGCGGTGCCTGGCGTGCGGGTGGTGTCCGGGACGGTGTGGCAGGCACCCTCGTCCCCGGCGCTCCCGCGTCCTACGCAGTCTGGGATGCCACCGAGTTGGTCGTCGCCGCAGCCGCGGATTCGGTCCAGCGCTGGTCCACCGATCCGCGGTCGCGTGTCCCGGGATTGCCACCGCTGAATTCGGATTCACCGCTGCCGACCTGTCTGCGCACCGTGCACCGAGGAGCGACGATCTATGCCGGGTGAACGATGGCGCGCGGGGCCGCGTGAGCGAGCGGCAGGGCTATGGCGGTCGGTGTCCATCGCGGTGCGCCGGTATCCGGTGCTGTCGCGGTCGGTTGTGGCGATCCTCGCTGGGCTGCTGCTGTTCGGGAGCTTCCCGCCTCGGCCGTGGTGGTTCCTCGCACCCTTGGGCATCGCGGTGCTCACCCTTACCGTGCGCGGGAACGGACGTCTACGCGCGAGCTTCGGTTACGGATTTCTCACTGGTCTGGGCTTTTTCGTTCCGCTACTGCCATGGACCGGAATCTATGTCGGGCCGCTGCCGTGGCTGGCGCTGTCCGCCGTCTGCGCGGTGTACCTGGGCGTATTCGGCCTGGTAGCCCGGCTTGTCGGCGCACTGCGGGGCTGGCCGCTGTGGGTCGCGCTGGCCTGGACGACGGCGGAGTGGGCCAGGTCCAGCTTTCCCTTCGGTGGTTTTCCCTGGGGCCGTGTGGCATTCGGCCAAGCCGACGGATGGTTCCTACCGCTCGCCGCGGTCGGCGGCGCGCCGCTGGTGGGATTCGCTGTAGCGCTCACCGGAACCGGGGCCGCCGCGTTGGCGCGACAAGTGTGGTCGGGCCGGGCGTCCGGTGGTGTGCGCCGAACGAACGCCGCCGTCGACGCCACGACAGGGGTGTCGGGCGGGGTCGCCCGCCATACACCGGCTGTGGTCACACGGCTCGGTTCGGCCGCCGCGGCAATTGCTTTGGTCATCATGCCCGCCGCCGGACTGCTGCTTCGTTCTACGCTGCCTGGTCCGGAAGAAGGCGAACGGACGATCACGGTCGCCGCGATCCAGGGCAGTGTGCCGCGGCTGGGGCTGGACTTCAACGAGCAGCGGCGCGCCGTGTTGGACAACCATGTCCGGCGCACCGAGGAGCTGGCCAGGGACGTCGCGGCGGGCCGTGCGCCGAAACCCGACGTGGTCATCTGGCCGGAGAACTCCTCGGACATCGATCCGCTGCGCAACGCTGATGCCGCCGCCCTGATCACTTCGGCCTCCGAGCAGATCGGAGCACCGATCTTGGTCGGTGCGGTGCTGGTGAACTCCGACCGGACCACGACCAATTCCGTGATCGTGTGGAACGGCGCGGCCGGCCCGGGTGAGCGGCACGACAAGAAGATCATCCAGCCTTTCGGCGAGTACCTCCCGATGCGCGGCTTCTTCCGGCTGTTCTCGGAGTACGCCGACCGGGCAGGATACTTCGTGCCGGGCGACGGTGACGGCGTGGTGCGTGCGGCCGGCGTCGACATCGGCGTCGCCACCTGCTATGAGGTCGCCTTCGACCGCTCGTTCGAGGACGCGATGCGCGCGGGCGCCCAACTGCTCACGGTGCCGACGAACAACGCGACATTCGGTGCCAGCGAGATGACCTACCAGCAGTTGGCCATGTCGCGCATCCGTGCCGTCGAGCACGGTAGGGCGCTGGTCGTGGCCGCCACCTCGGGGGTCAGCGCCATTATCGCCGCCGACGGCAGCGTGCGGCAGGAAACCCCGTTGTTCGTGCCTGCCGCCTTGGTCGCGGAGCTCCCGCTGCGTACTAGCAACACGCTGGCGACACGAATTGGGCCCGCGCCGGAGCGAGTGTTCGCTATTCTTACCGCTGCCGCCGTGCTGGTTGCTGTCATCCGGCGGAGATCTACGCGCGACGCTGATCCGACCGACGAGATCGTCATCGGTCGATCGGCTGCCGGACCCACACAGCGCTAACCGAACATCGGGTATGTTCTAGCCCCTGCCGGCCCGAAAAAGGGCGCGGCACGGTGTTGCGCGTCGTTCGCCAGAAGGCTGGGTGCGCTGGCTGATCTGATGAAACGCTACGGTCAGACCTAGTTTTTCTTCCGCTCCATGCGCGGAAATCGCGAAGTTTGCAGAAATGTAACCAACCAAAGTGGCCTTCTGCCAAGGGCGTTGGATGTGAAACAAATCCAAAACGCTGGCAATCCAGCCGATGTGAGGCTCCGAATCATAGGGCGTGGATACGTCCCTGCGGTGGCGCGAGCGCGCTTGCTGTGGTGGTGCTCGGGGATTGCGTCAATAGCGGCAGAACGGAGTGATTGATGAGTTCATTGGCCACTGATCGCGTCGACCAATGTTCATCTGGCGAATTCTCGGCACAACCATTTGCTCTGTCACCCGCACAGACGGCCCTCTGGTACGCGCAGCGCATCCGCCCCGACGTACCGCTGACCATCGCCCAGTACGTCGAGATCCACGGTGATCTCGACGTCGGGCGTCTGCTGTACGCGATCGAGCGGTTCGGCGCCGAGACCCAGGTGGGCCAGGTTCGGTTGGTAGAGATCGACGGCATTCCGTATCAGCTGGTCGATCCGGTCCACCGGCCGGGATGGGGCCGCATCGACCTCCGCTCCGAGGCCGACCCGCACGCGGCGGCGCTGCGCTGGATGAACGAGCACGCGAGTTCGCCGATCGATCTGGACCGCGACCCGCTCACCACGAACATAGTGCTGCGGATCGGCGATGCCGACTACATCTGGTATGCCCGCGGCCACCACATCGTCATCGACGGCTACGGCGCGATGAACGCGCTGACCCGAACGGCCGAGATCTACAGCGCGCTGGAGAACCAGACCGAGCCGGTCGCCTCGCGCGCGACTCCGCTGGCGGAGATCTACGCCGATGAGGTGCGCTACCGCGACTCCAGCCGGTTCAGCAGTGATCGCGAGTATTGGCTCGCGCAGCTGGAAGGTGTCGGCGAGCCGATGAGCCTGGGCGGCGTCACGGTCACCGCGGCCACCCAC
This sequence comes from Nocardia sp. NBC_00881, assembly GCF_045207455.1. Taxonomy (NCBI): domain Bacteria; kingdom Bacillati; phylum Actinomycetota; class Actinomycetes; order Mycobacteriales; family Nocardiaceae; genus Nocardia; species Nocardia sp. NBC_00881. Next base: position 2,404,958 of record NZ_CP108798.1, on the reverse strand, counting down.
GACGCGGGCCGCAGGCTGGCGACCGCCGTGCTCGACGACACGTGCCAGGCCGCGGTGGACGGGGCGACCAGCGCATACGGTACGTCCGATTCGGCGCTGTTCGTCGCGGCGCTGGGCGCCTACGTCCGGTCGGTGACGGGAAACCCGGACGTGGTCCTGAGCCTGCCGGTCTCGGCGCGCACCACGGTGTCGCTGCGCCGCTCGGCGGGTGTGGTGTCCAACGTTGTGCCGATTCGGCTGAAATTCGACGACGAGACCACGGTCGGCGACTTGGTGAAGGCGGTAGAGCTGCAGATCACCGGCGCACTGCGGCATCAGCGCTACCGGCACGACGACATCCGCCGCGACTGCGGCTACTCCCGGGACGCACGCGGATTCTTCGGGCCGATGGTCAACATCATGCTGTTCCACGACGAGTTGCGGTTCGGCAGTCTGGTCGGCTCGCTCAACGTGCTGTCCACCGGCCCGGTCGAGGATCTGTCGATCAACCTCTACAACGGGGCGGGCGGTCGCATCCACGTCGACTTCGAGGCCAACCCGCAGCTGTACGGCGAGAACGAGGTCAGCGTGCACCACGCGCGTTACCTCGACTTCCTGGGCCGCTTCTTGGGCGTGGATCCGGAAACGCCCGCGGAGTCGATGGTCGCGATCACCGACGCCGAGCGCGAACGCGTGATTCGCGAGTGGAACGCCACCGCGGCACCGAAGCAGGAAGGCACGCTCGCGAGCCTGTTCGCCGAGCGCGCCGCCGCCGATCCTGACGCGGTCGCGCTCGAGTTCGGCGACGAGGTACTCACCTATGCCGAGTTCGACGAGCGCGCCAACCGCCTGGCTCGACTGCTCATCGCACGCGGCGCCGGGCCGGAGACGACGGTGGGCCTGTGCCTGCGCCGCAGCCTCGACCTCGTCGTCGGCATGTACGCGATCGTCAAGGCGGGTGCGGCCTACCTGCCGCTCGACCCCGATCACCCCGCCGATCGGATCGGGCGGATCATGCGCCACGCCGAGCCGCTGTGTGTGCTCACCGCGGACCGGGACGAGCTCGAGCTGCCCACGGTCGCCACTCAGCTGACCATCGACACGCTGGACCTGTCCCGATTCGACGGCGCGCCGATCACCGACGCCGACCGTATCAGCGTGCTGCGTCCCGACCACCTCGCATACGTCATCTTCACCTCCGGATCGACCGGCAAACCCAAGGGCGTCGGCGTGGCGCACGCCGCGATCGTCAACCGCTTGCGCTGGATGCAGCACGAGTATCCGATCGACCGGACCGATGCGGTGCTGCAGAAGACGCCGGCGACCTTCGACGTCTCGGTGTGGGAGTTCTTCTGGCCGCTGCAGCTCGGCGCGCGGTTGGTGATCGCCGCGCCGGACGGGCACCGCGATCCGGCGTATCTCGCCCGGATAATTGCCGAAAAGTACATCACCACAGCTCATTTCGTGCCGTCCATGCTCTCGGTGTTCGTCACCGACACCGATGTCCGCGACTGCACCGGCCTGCGCCGGGTGTTCTGCAGCGGCGAGGCGCTGCCTGCCGCGACCGTCCGGGACTTCCATGCGGTGCTCGGCGGAACGGAGCTGCACAACCTGTACGGCCCGACCGAGGCCGCTGTCGACGTCACCTACTGGCCGTGCCCGGACGACCTGAGCAGTGTCCCGATCGGCTCGCCGGTGTGGAACACCCAGACTTACGTGCTGGATTCGCGGCTGCGGCCGGTTCCCCCTGGCGCTGTCGGCGAGCTGTGTCTCGCGGGCGTCCAGCTGGCCCGCGGCTATGTGGGCCAGCCGCGGCTGACCGCGGACCGGTTCGTGGCAAACCCGTTCACGCCGGGCACGCGGATGTACCGCACCGGCGACCTGGCGCGCTGGCAGCTCGGCCGCTCCGGCGCCGAGCCTGGCGTGCTGGAGTATTTGGGCCGCAGCGACTTCCAGGTCAAGATCCGCGGTCTGCGCATCGAGCTCGGTGAAGTCGAGGCCGCGCTTCTCGATGACGAGCGGGTCGCGCGCGCGGTCTGCGTCGCACACACCGGGCGCACCGGCGACGAGCTGATCGCCTACGTGGTCGCGGCGAAGCACGGCGCGGGCGAGACGTGCCTGGACACGGCCGCGCTGCTGACCGCCCTGCGCCGCAAGCTGCCCGGGTACATGATCCCGTCCGCGCTGATTGAGCTCGACGAGCTACCACTGAGCGCCAACGGCAAGATCGATCGCAAGGCGCTGCCGTCGCCGGTGGGCGGCTCGCGTCCGCTCCGGCCGATCGTCGAGCCGCGCACCGAGGTGGAGCGGGTCCTCGTGGGAATCTTCGCGGAGGTCCTCGACGCCGACGAAGTCGGCGTCGAGGACAGCTTCTTCGACTTCGGCGGCAACTCGCTGGTCGCCGCACGCGCGGTGGCCAGGATCAACACCGCTCTGGGTACCGGGCTGACCATCCGCGACCTGTTCGAGGCCTCGACGATCGCGGCCCTCACCCACCGCTTCGCCATGCAGACCCCCGACGCGTCCTCGCCGCGGTTGGTGCCCGCCGGGCGGCCGGAACGAATTCCGCTGTCGCAGGCCCAGCAGCGGCTGTGGATCCTCAATCGGTTCGCCGAGCACGACGCCGCGTACAACATGCCGCTGGCCGTTCGGGTCGACGGTCCGCTGGACGTGTCGGCACTGCGCGCGGGCCTGTTCGACGTGATCGAACGGCACGAGAGCCTGCGCACCACCTTCCCGGAGTCGCCGGAGGGGCCTTACCAACTGATCCACCCGGCCGATGAGATTCCGCTGACCCTCGACCCCATCGACGTCACCGGTGCCGACGTGGCCGCGCTGGCAACCGACTACGCCGGACACGGTTTCGACCTACGCGGCCAGGCCCCGATCCGGGTCGCGCTGTACCGAACCGGGCCGGAAGAGCACGTGTTCCTCGTCGTGCTACATCACATCTGCAGTGACGGTTGGTCCATCGCGCCGCTGGCCAGGGACCTGATGACGGCGGTGGCCGCCCGCGCGAACGGCACGGCGCCGCGGTGGACGCCGCTGCCGGTGCAGTATGCCGACTTCGCGCTCTGGCAGCGCGAGCTGCTCGGTGAGGAGTCCGATCCGGCAAGCGCGCTCAGCCGGCAGCTGGCCTACTGGCGTTCGGCACTGTCCGGCCTGCCCGACCAGCTCGACCTTCCGCTCGACCGCCCGCGTCCGCTGCGCAGGTCCACCGTAGGAGGTCGGGTCGATTTCACCATCGCCCCTGAGATCCGCCGTGCCGCAAGTGAACTCGCGGCCACACGCGGCGTGAGCATGTTCATGGTGCTGCACGCGGCGCTGGCCACCTTGCTGTCTCGACTGTGCGCAGGCACCGACATCGCGATCGGCACCCCGATCGCGGGCCGCTCCGACCCGGCGTTGGACGACCTGGTCGGCATGTTCGTCAACACGCTCGTGTTGCGCACCGAGGTCGACCCGGCCGCCGGCTTCGACCGCATGCTCGACATGGTTCGCGAGACCGATCTCAATGCGTTCGCCAATGCCGACGTGCCGTTCGAGCGCCTGGTCGAGGCGGTCAACCCGGAGCGCACCGCGGCCCGCCACCCGTTGTTCCAGGTGATGCTGTCCTACGATCGTGCGCCGGACCTGCGCATCGACCTGCCCGGTGTGCGCGCCGAGGTGCTGCCGATCTCCTCGGACATCGCCAAGTTCGACCTGCAGCTGGTCGTGCACGATGATGCCACCGACGGCCCGTTGTCAGCTGAATTCGGCTATGCCACAGATATTTTCGATCAGCGCACGGTGGAGTCTTTCGCGCGCAGGTTCGTCGCGGTGCTGAACGGCGGCGTGGCCGCACCGGGTATGCCGGTCGGTGACCTTGCCATCCTGGACCGCAGGGAAACCGCGAACCTGGTGCCGATCGCCGGCGGGCCCGCCGAGGCGCCGATCACCTTGGCCAAGCTGCTCACCGACACGGCCGTCCGGCTGCCGGACGCGGTGGCGGTGCGCTACCGCGGCACCGACACCACCTATCGTGAGCTCGACGAGCGGTCGAACAAGCTGGCGCGTGCCCTCATCGAGCACGGTGCCGGCCCCGAAATGGTGGTCGCGATCGCATTGCCGCGCGGACTCGACGCCATCACCGCCGTGTGGGCGGTAGCGAAAACCGGTGCGGCCTATGTGCCCATCGATCCGAGCTACCCCGGTGCGCGGATCGAACATATGATCGATGATTCTGGCGCAATGCTCGGCCTGACCGACCCCGACTGCCTGGCCGCCATGCCCGCCTGGCCGGCGCCGCAAGGGAAGCACCGCAAGACCTGCGTCGACTGGCTGGTGCTCGGCTCAGACGAACTGGCCGACGAACTCACGAACTACTCGACGGGTGCGATCACCGACACCGAGCGGCACCACCCGATGCGGGTGAGTCACCCGGCCTACTACATCTACACCTCGGGCTCGACCGGTACGCCGAAAGCCGTCGTCGTCACACACGCGGGCATTGCCTCGCTGGCCAGCGAGCAGACCCACCTGTTCGGCGTCTCCGATTCGGCACGGACGCTGCACTTCTCCTCACCCAGCTTCGACGCGTCGGTGCTGGAGATGCTGCTCGGCTTCGCGGCGGGCGCCACGATGGTGATCGCACCGGCGGGGATGTACGGCGGCACCGAGCTGGCCACTTTCCTGCGTGAGGAGCGGGTGACCCATGCCTTCGTCACGCCCGCCGCCCTGGCCACTGTGCCGAACGCGGGACTCGACGACCTCCAGTCGGTCATCGTCGGTGGTGACGCCTGCTCCGAGAAGCTGGTCGAGACCTGGACCGACGGGCACCGTATGCACAACATGTACGGACCGTCCGAGGCCACCGTCGCGGCGACCGCGACCGGCCCGATGGCACCGGGCCGTCCGGTGCCGCTCGGCATGCCGGTGCGCGGCATGCGGCTGTTCGTGCTGGACAACCGTCTGCATCCGGTGCCGCCTGGTACGCCGGGCGAGCTGTACCTGTCAGGTTCCGGCTTGGCCCGCGGCTACCACGGCCGTTTCGGCCTGACCGCGCAACGGTTCCTGGCCAACCCGCATGGCAGGCGCGGCGAGCGCATGTACCGCACCGGCGACCTGGTGGTCGTCGAGCCGACGGGGCAGTTGCGTTTCCTCGGCCGCGCTGACGACCAGATCAAGATCCGTGGGTTCCGTATCGAGCTGCGTGAGGTCGACCACGTGCTGCGCGGGCACCCCGGCGTCGCGTTCGCGATGACCGTGGTGCACACCGACGAGCACGGCCAGCGGCGGCTCGCGTCATACGTCACGGCCGACCGGACGGTGGAGTCCACGGCGATAGTAGAGACCGCGCGTCGTCGGCTGCCCGGCTACATGGTGCCGGCGTCGGTCACTGTGCTGGACGAGGTCCCGATTACGCCTTCGGGCAAGCTGGATCGAAAGGCATTGCCGGAGCCGGTGTTCGCCGTTGTCGGGAAGTCTCGCGCGCCGAGGACCGAGGCGGAGTTGCGCGTCGCCGGCGTGTTCGGCGGCGTCCTCGGCCGTCCGGTCACCGGTGCGAAGGACAGCTTCTTCGACCTGGGCGGCAACTCGTTGCTGGCCACCCGGCTCGCCGCCGCGCTGTACGCGGAATTCGGCGTCGAGCTGCCAGTGCGATCGATCTTCGAGACGCCGACCATCGCCGGGGTCGCCGAGCAGCTGGTGCAGGCGCCCAGGACGCAGCGGCCGGCGCTGGCTGTGCAGACGCCACGTCCGGGACGCATTCCATTGTCTCTGCCACAACAGCGACTGTGGTTTCTCAATCGATATGCGCCCGAATCCAGTGCGTACAACATCGCTTTCGTGATCCGTATCGCCGGCGACTTGGACGTGCCCGCGCTGCGGGCCGCGCTTGCCGACCTGGTTGAGCGGCACGAAGTTCTGCGCACCGTGTTCCCGGAGGACGTCGATGGCGCACAGCAGGTGGTGCTGCCGGTGAAGCGGGCGATGCCGGACGTCGCTCCGGCCGACATCGACGACTCCGAGGCGAAGGCCGCTCTGCAGACGTTGGCGCACACCGGCTTCGACCTCACGAGGCAGACGCCGCTGCGCATGTCGTTGCTACGCACCTCGTCCGAGCGCTACCTGCTCGGCATCGTGGTGCACCACATCGCCGCGGACGGGTGGTCGCTCGGGCCGCTGACCCGGGACCTGGCTGCCGCATATGTGGCACGGCACGAGGGGAATCCACCGTCGTGGACGCCACTTCCGGTACAGTACGCGGACTTCGGACTGTGGCAGCGCTCCTGTCTGGGCGACGAGAGCGATCCGGACAGCGTCGCGGGCACCCAGCTGGAGTTCTGGCGGACCGCGCTGGCGGAGCTGCCCGAGGAACTGCCGCTGCCCTACGACCGGCCGCGGCCCTCCGATCCGACACAGCAGGCCGGAACTGTGCGCTTCATGGTGCCCGAACCGGTTCAGCGCGCCCTCGCCGTGTTGGCGAGGGAACAGGGCGTCAGCATGTTCATGGTGCTGCGCTCGGCGCTCGCGGTGCTGCTGCGCAGCGTCACCGGCGGTCGTGACATCGTGATCGGTACCCCGGTCGCGGGTCGCACCGACACCAAGCTCGACGAGCTGGTCGGCATGTTCGTGAACACGTTGGTGCTGCGCTCCGACATGGACCCGGACCAGACGTTCGCCGCTCTGCTGCGCGCCGACCGGGACACCGAGCTGGCCGCGATGGCGCACTCCGACGTGCCGTTCGAACGGATCGTGGAGGAGCTCGGCGGCGACGCCCGATCCTCCGGCCGTCACCCGCTGTTCCAGGTGGCGCTGAGTGTGCAGGACGTCCCGGTGCCTACGCTGGAGCTGCCCGGACTCGCGCTGCGCGCCGAGGCTGTGGATATCGCGCTGGCGAAGTTCGACCTGGAGCTGCGCGTCGCGAACACCGGCTTCGACGCGGGAACCGGCGAACCGAGCAACGCCTTCGAATTCGTCTATGCCACAGAGCTTTTCGATGCGATGACGATCGAGACACTGGCCGATCGGTTCCTGCGCGTGCTCGCCGCGGTCACCACCGATCCACGCATATTGGTGCGCGACATCGACGCCCGCACCGAGCACGAGCGTCGCATGTTCACCCCGGCGGTGGGTGGCCAGGCCGGCCCGCCCTCTACGCTGGCTGCCTACTTCACCGCCACCGCGCGTCGGTATCCGCAGCACACCGCCCTGTGCTCGGGCGCGACGTCACTGACCTACGCCGAGGTCGATCGGCGCTCGAACCGGGTGGCGCGTGCGCTGATCGCGCGCGGGCTCGGTCCGGGGAAGCGGGTGGCGCTGGGGCTCACTCGCTCGAACGACTCGGTCGTCACGATGATCGGCGCGGCCAAGTCGGGCGCCGCCTTCGTGCCGGTCGACCCGAAGTACCCGGTCGAGCGCATCCAGCACATGCTCACCGACTCGGGCTGCTCGGTCGGCATCACGGTCGCCGCCCACGCCGAGCGGTTGCGCGCGGCCTCGGCGTCGGGCCGGGACACCGAATGGCTGCTGCTGGACGATCCCGACGTCGTCGCCGAACTGGACGAGCACCAGGACGTGCCGATCGACGACCTCGAGCGGCCGCGCAGCATTCAACCGGCCGACCTGGCCTACCTCATCTACACCTCGGGGTCGACCGGCACGCCGAAGGGGGTCGCGGTGACCCACTGTGGTCTGTCGAACCTCGCCGACGAGATCAGGGACCGACTGGGGGTCGACGAGCATTCCCGGACACTGCACTTCGCCACGCCGAGCTTCGACGCGGCGGTTTTGGATCTGCTGATCGCATTGGGGGCCGGTGCGGCGATGGTGATCTGCCCGCCGGACTGCTATGGCGGCGATGAGCTGGCCGCCTTGATGGAACGCGAGAGGGTCAGCCACGGCTTCATGACCACGGCCGCGTTGGCGACCATCGACCACGAACGCTGGTCGCTGCCGCACGTGCGTGCGCTGATGGTCGGCGGCGAGGCACTGTCCCCAGGTTTGGTGGCGCGCTGGGCGCCGGGCCGGATGATGCTCAACGTCTACGGTCCGACCGAGACCACGGTCGTCGTCACGATGTCGGGGCCGATGCGGGTCGGCGAGCCGATCACCATCGGCAGCCTCGTGCGTGGCACCAGGGCGCTGGTGCTGGACGAGCGGTTGCGCCCGGTCCCGGTCGGCGTGCCCGGCGAGCTGTACCTCGGCGGCCAGGCAGTGGCGCGCGGCTATTTCGACCGGTTCGGCCTCACCGCGGCGCGTTTCGTGGCCGACCCGTACGGCCCGGCAGGTGCCAGGATCTACCGGACCGGCGACGTGGTGCGCTGGAACACGGCGGGCGACATCGTCTACCTCGGCCGCGTGGACAACCAAGTGAAGATGCGCGGCTTCCGCATCGAGCTCGGCGAGATCACCGCCGTGCTCGGCGACCACCCGGACGTGCGGTTCGCGCACACCGAGTTCCGCCACATCGCGGGCGCGGACCGGATCGTCGCCTACATCCAGGCCGCCGACCAGCTGACCGGAGTGGACGTCGAGGCGGTGCGCGCCGCGGTTACCCGCCGCCTGCCCGCGCACATGGTGCCCGCGAGCATCACCGTGCTGGACTCCATCCCGCTCACCCCGGTCGGCAAGCTGGACACGAAGGCGCTGCCGGAACCGCGGTTCACCTCCGATGCCGAAGGTCGCGAGCCGAGTACCGCTTCCGAGCGGCTGGTTGCCGACGTGATAGGCGAGCTGGTCGGTGTGGACCGCCTGCGCGCCGAGGACAGCTTCTTCGACGTCGGTGGAAACTCGCTGCTGGCGACGCAACTCGTCGCCCGGCTCGCCGCGGCGACGAGCGTCCGACTCGAGGTACGCACGGTCTTCGCGGCGCCGACGGTTGCCGCGCTCGCCGAGCTGCTGGACGGGGGCGCCACCGGCGCCGAGGATCGCCCTGCGCTGGTGCGCCGGGCCCGTCCGGAGCGGATACCGCTGTCGGCCGCGCAGCGGCGGTTGTGGTTCCTGAATCGGTTCAACGTCGGCGCGACGGATCAGTCGGCGGGCGCGTACAACATCCCGGTCGTGCTGCGGATCAAGGGCGAGCTCGACGTCGACGCACTGGTCTCCGCGCTGCACATGGTGCAGACCAGGCACGAGACATTGAGAACGGTGTTCCCCGAAGCCGACGGTTCGCCCGCCCAGGTCGTCCTCGGGCCGGCCGAGGCCGCGATCACCCTGTTCGTCGCGACGATGACGCCCGCCCAGGTCGACGACGCGATACGGAGTTTCGCCGCACCGGGATTCGACTTGGCGACAACCGTCCCGATCCGCGCCGGGTTGATCTCGGTATCGCCCGCCCGCGACGGCGGGGTGACAGAGCCGGCCGACGTATCCGACGAGCACATCCTCGTGTTGGTGGTACACCACATCGCGATGGACGGCTGGTCGCTGGAGCCGCTGGCCGCCGACGTGGCTGTCGCCTACCGCGCGGCCCGCGCCGGCACGGCCCCCGGCTGGGCCGAGCCCGAGATCCAGTACGCCGACTACACGCTGTGGCAGCAGGACCTGCTCGGCACCGAGGATGACCCGGACTCGGCGGTGAGCGGTCAACTCGGCTACTGGCGGCGCACCTTGGACGGCATCCCCGAGCTGCTCACCGTGCCCGCCGACCGGCCGCGCCCGCCCACCCCGTCCTACCGGGGCGGCACCGTGGAGTGCACGATCGACGCGGTGACCCACCGGGAACTGGAGACGGTTGCCACCAGCAACAACGTCAGCATGTTCATGGTGCTGCACGCCGCACTCGCGGTGTTGCTGCACCGACTCACCGCGACCGACGACATCGCCGTCGGCACCGCGATCGCGGGCCGCGGCAACCCGGCACTGGACCGGATGGTCGGCATGTTCGTCAACACGCTCGTCCTGCGTACCCGGATCGATCCGGCTGCCCGGTTCGCCGACCTGCTGCATACCGTGCGCGACACCGATCTGGACGCGTTCGCCAACTCGGACGTGCCGTTCGAGCGCCTCGTCGAGGCGTTCAACCCGACCCGGTCCCAGGCGCATCACCCGATGTTCCAGGTGATGCTCTCGGTGCGCAACGAACCGGTCGGCGTGCTCGACCTGCCCGGGTTGCGGATCGAGGCGGCCGACGTGGAGATCGGCATCGCCAAGTTCGATCTCCAGTTCACGCTGACCGAATCGCGGACACCGGAACGGGATCCGGCGGGCATCCGCCTCGCGGTGAACTACGCGGCAGATCTGTTCGACGAGCCGACCGCCGAGCTGCTCGGCAAGCGGCTGTCCAGGCTACTGGCCGCGGTCGCCACGAACCCGACCACCGCGGTCGGCGACCTGGAACTGCTCGATCCCGCCGAATGGTCGGGGCTCGCCCCGGTGCGGGGTGCGGAGCCGGATCGTGCGGTCAGCTTCCCTCAGGTGTTCGAGCGGGCGGTGAACGCCGACCGCACCGCGGTCGCGCTGGTCTCCGACGGTACGCAGGTGACCTACGACGCGTTGGACCGGTGGACCAACCGGCTGGCCAGGGTGCTCATCGGGCGCGGTGTCGGTCCGGAAACGCTGGTGGCGCTGGGTATTCCGCGATCGATCGAGGCGGTGGCGACGGTGCTCGGGGTGGCCAAGGCCGGTGCCGCGTTCGTGCCGGTGGACCCGCTGTACCCCGCGCAGCGCATCGCACACATGCTGTCGGATTCCGGTGCGAGGCTGGGCATCACGCTGGACGAGTACCGACACGAGCTGCCCGAGGGCGCAGAGTGGATCGTCCTGGACGATCCCGCGTTCCGCGGGCTCGTGCTCGACTCGTCGGACGCGCCGATCGCCGAGTCGGAGCGGATCGCGCCGCTGCGCATCCACAACCCGGCGTACGTGATCTACACCTCCGGTTCGACCGGCACGCCGAAGGGCGTAGTGGTCACCCACGGCGGATTGTCCAACTTCGCGGCCGAGACCGCGCACCGGTTCGACATCCGGCCCGGGTGCCGTGTGCTGCACTTCGCGACGCCGAGCTTCGACGGTGCGATGCTGGATCTGCTGCTGGCCCTCGGCGGCGCGGCGACCCTGGTGATCACGCCCGCCGGCGTGGTCGGCGGCGACGAGCTCCGCCGGGTGTTCATGGAGGAGCGGATCACGCACGCGTTCATCACCACCTCGGCCCTCGGCACGGTCGATCCGACCGGGGTCACCGAGTTGCGGCACGTGCTGGTCGGCGGCGAGGCGCTGCCGCCGGACCTGGTGACCAGGTGGGCACCGAACCGCAACCTGTACAACGTGTACGGCCCTACCGAGACCACCATCGTCACGGTGATCTCGCAGCCGATGGCGCCGGGCGGGCCGATCACCATCGGAGGCCCCATCCGCGGTGTCAACGCGACCATCCTGGACGCGCGCCTGCATCCCGCCCCGGTCGGCGTGACCGGCGAGCTCCACTTGGCCGGCGGTGCGCTGGCCCGCGGCTACTTGAACCGGCCGGGGCTGACCGCACAGCGGTTCGTCGCGAATCCGTTCGGGAAGCCGGGGGATCGGATGTACCGTACCGGCGACCTGGTGCGGTGGTGGTCCGGATCGCGGAACAACGGGCAGTCCGAGGGCCGCTGGGCGGATTCGGCACGGGAGATCGAGTATGTCGGCCGCACCGACCATCAGGTCAAGATCCGCGGTTTCCGCATCGAACTCGGCGAGGTCGACGCCGCGCTCGCGCGCCATGGTGGGGTGGCCTTCTCCACCACCATCGGGCACCGTACCCCGGCGGGCACGACGACGCTGGTGTCGTATGTGAAGGCGCGGGCCGATGTCACCCTCACCGTGGCCGAGCTGACCGGTCACCTCACCGGACTGGTGCCGAACTACATGGTCCCCCAGTCGATCATGTTGCTCGACGAGGTGCCGCTGACTCCGGTGGGCAAGCTGGACCGCCAGGCGCTGCCGGAGCCGGTGTTCACCGCCACCGAGGGCTATCGCGCGCCTGCCACCCCGACCGAGGCGGCGCTGTGCGCGGCCTTCGCCGCGGTGCTCGGTGTGGATTCGGTGGGTGCGGACGACGGGTTCTTCGAGCTCGGCGGCAACTCGCTGCTCGCCACGAAAGTCGTGGCGCACGTTCGGGAATCAGGTATCGAACTGCCGGTGCAGCTGATGTTCGGCGAGGCGACCCCTGCGGCCGTCGCGGCGCAGCTGGATGGCGGGGGCGCCTCCTCAGGCGCGGCGATGGCCGCCGCGCTGGAGCCGGTGCTTCCGATTCGGCCGAGCACGGCGGCAAGCCAGGCGCCGTTGTTCTGCATCCACCCGGCGATCGGTCTGGCCTGGTGCTACTCGGGGCTGCTCGCGCACCTCGCGCCGGACCGGCCGTTGTACGGGCTGCAGGCCCCGCACGTCGCGGGCGACGACGACTACGACTCGATCGCCGAGGCCGCGGGCCATTACATGGCCGATATCAAGGCGATCCAGCCGCGGGGGCCGTACCATCTGCTGGGCTGGTCGCTCGGCGGCTTGATCGCGCACGAGGTGGCGGTGCAGCTGCAGGAGGCGGGTGACGAGGTCGCGCTGCTGTCGATGATGGACAGCTACCAGCTCTCCGACGAATGGCTCGAGCATGCGATCCCCAGTGTCGCCGAGATCATCGGCGAGTTCGGCAGCGACGAGCTCGGTGGCGCGGAGATCGATCCTACGATGACTCTGCGCGACGCGGCCGAACTGCTGAGCTCGCGGTCCGGACCGTTCGCGGCGCTCACCGTTGAGCATCTCGAGCGGCTCTACGCCGGGTACGCCAACGGCGCCCTGCTCGCGCACGGCTTCCGGCCGCGCGTCTTCGACGGCGATCTGCTGTTCTTCACCGCAGGCGACGACGAGATCAACCGGGCCGACCCGGACCGGCGCGCAGGCTCCTGGCAACCGTTCGTCACCGGTGACATTCACGATCACGAGTTGCGCTGCAGGCACTCCGCGATGACGACGCCGGATGCGCTGGCGGTCATCGGGCCGGTGCTGCGGGCGTGGCTGGAAGCGAAGGAGACGCACAGGTGAGCTTGGCGGTGGAGTTGAGGGGTCTGGTCAAGAACTACGGTCGGGTACGCGTACTGGACGAGATCGACCTGCAGATCCCCACCGGAACGGTGATGGGTCTGCTCGGCCCCAACGGCGCGGGGAAGACGACGACGGTCCGAATCGTGACGACGCTGTTGAAGCCGTGCGCCGGATCGGTGCGGGTGGCAGGCATCGATGTGCTGCGCGATCCCGCGGCGGCGCGGCGGCGGATCGGCCTGTCCGGCCAGTACGCCGCCGTCGACGCCAACCTGTCCGGATACGAGAACCTGCGTATGGTGGCCCGGTTGTATGGGATGTCGTCCCGGCAGGCAGCGGCCAGAGCGGCCGAACTGCTCGGCGTGCTCGGGCTCGACCATGCCGCCCACCGCAGGGCGGGCACGTATTCCGGCGGTATGGCGCGGCGGCTCGACCTCGCGGGTGCGCTGGTCGCCAGGCCCGCCGTGGTTGTGCTGGACGAGCCGACCACCGGTCTGGACCCGCGCGGCCGGCTCGACATGTGGCGCGTCATCGGTGAGCTGGTCGACGACGGCACCACGGTGCTGCTCACCACCCAGTATCTGGAAGAGGCCGATCTGCTCGCCGACCGGATCACGGTCATCGACCACGGCCGGGTCATCGCCCGCGGCTCGGCCGACGAGCTGAAGACCTCCATCGGTGGTGATCGGCTCACCGTCGTGCTGGCAGCGGGCCAGGACGCCGAGTCCGCGCTCGCGGTGCTGGCGCAGGTCGGTGTCGGCGAGCCTACGCAAGAGGCGGGCGCCGACGAGGTGTCGGTGGTGGTCGGCGACGGCTCACGCACCATGGTCGAGGCGCTGCGCCGGCTCGACGACGCAGGTGTCTGCGTGGTCGACGCTAGCGTGCATCGGCCCAGTCTCGACGACGTATTCCTCTCACTCACCGGCAAACCGGGCAGCGAGCCTGCCGCGGAGCCGGAAACCGACGACGTCCAAGAGGAGATCATGTCGTGAGTACGGCAGTGGTCGGGGAAGAAGCCCCGCGGGTGGGGGCGGGGTCCACAACGGACTCGGCGTTACCGGGCTCGGGTCCGCGACTGCGGATGTTTCGAGACAGCGCGATCGTCGCCCATCGCAACCTGCTGACGATCCTGCGTGTTCCCACCTTGCTGGTGACCGCGACGATCCAGCCGCTGATGTTCGTGTTCCTGTTCGCCTACATCTTCGGCGCCTCGTTGGGCGGCAGCCAGTACCGTGAGTTTCTGCTTGCCGGCATCTTCACACAGACGGTGGCGTTCAACGCGGCGTTCACCACGGTCGGCCTGGCGGGGGATCTGCAGAAGGGCATCATCGATCGGATGCGGGCGCTGCCGATGTCGCGGCTGGCTGTGCTGATGGGTCGCACGCTGTCGGATCTGGTGGTAAACATCCTCAGCCTGGCCGTCATGGTCGGGTGCGGGTACATCGTCGGCTGGCGGATCAACGGCGGTGTCGCCGACGCCGTGCTGGCGTTCGCGGTGATCCTGCTGTTCGCGTTCGCGATGTCGTGGGTCGGCGCGGTCACCGGCCTGCTGTCGCCGACCGTCGAGGTGGCGCAGAGCGCCGGACTGATCTGGCTGTTCCCGCTGACGTTCATCTCGTCGGCCTTCATCTCGGCCGAGACGCTGCCGGGCCCGCTGCGCACGATCGCCGAATGGAATCCGATCACCGCGGTCTCGGCCGCGGGCCGCAAGCTGTTCGACAACGGCGCTCCGCCCACCTTCGTCCCGCCGACCGGCTGGGCGGCCGAGCACTGCATCGAATACGCGGTGGCCTGCTCGGTGGCGATCCTCGCGGTGGCCGTGCCGCTGGCGCTGCTGCGCTACCGCAAGGTCGCCAGTCACTGACCCGGCACAGGACGACGAAAAGCGAACGGCCGACGCATCGAAAGATGCGTCGGCCGTTCGCTGTCGGCTGACCGAGTCAGGCGCGGCGGCGGGTCTTGAGCAGTTCCAGGCGCTCCTTGAGCAGCTCCTCGAGCTCATCCTTGCTGCGGCGCTCCAGCAGCATGTCCCAGTGGGTGCGAGGCGGCTTGACCTTCTTGGCCTCCTGGCTGGTGCCTTCGATCAGGACGCCCTCCTGACCGTTGCGGCACAACCATGTCGGCGGGATCTCGGCCTCGTCGGCGAACGGGACGTCGAATTCTTCACCGTTGTCGGTCCGATATCGGGCGATCCGCCGCGGAGCCAGGTCGTGGTCGCGATCGGTCTCGTAGCTCACCGCTCCGAGCCGACTGCCCCGGAGTACGCGATCTGCCATGGTGTGCCTCTCCCTGTGTACTCGAGTCTTTGTGCGTTGCGACCGTGTCCGGATGCGTACAACGCGCTCGCTGGACCTTATGTCTAACGATCGGGCCTGCGCCGATAGTTCCCGACGCGGCCTCGGTCAACCGTTCCATTGTAGTAGCACCGGCGTGCTGGGCACGCCACGCCCAGCCCCCGGCGGTTCCCCGGGGGTCACTGAGCGGATCACGGGCCGCGAGCCGCTAGTGTTCTGCGTCATGTCGCGCCGCTTGTCCTGCCTGTGGTGTGGGCGGGAGATCGTGGAGTCGGAGGCCGGCCGTCGTCGCCGGTACTGCCGCCAGTCCTGTCGCCAACGTGCCTACGAACACCGCAGCAGCTTGAAGGGAACCGGGATTCCCGATGATTCAGTGGTGCTCAGCGCCCAGGAGGCCGCATGCCTGGCCGATCGCTGGTTCGCCGCCCGCTGCGCGGCCGAGGATGTCGCCACCGCCATCGCGGAGGGCGCGACGCCGGAGGAGCTGGCGATGCTCGGTAAGACGCTGGTCGAACTCACCCGCGACGCGGAGCGCCTGCGCTGAGCGCGCCCGGCGTGGGATGGTGCTCGGCTTCGGCGTCGCGGTGGCGCAGATACACCGCGCCGAGCAACACCGCGACGGTTGCGACGAGTCCACCGAACGCCGCCCACGTGGCGCGGTCGGGATGGACCAGCGGTTGGGCACGCATCGCCTGCCAAAACACGATGGCGAGCAGACCGGTGTAACCCAGGGCCACCACGCCGACAACCGCCGCGCCGGCCCGCTCGGCGCTGAGCCAGCGGTAACGCGGCGCCAACCAGGCAAGCCCGATGGACGCCAGAAGCATCACCTGGATGGCGTGCAGCCCCACGAAGTGCGGAACGCGCAAGTCGCCGCCGACAGTGCTCCAGTGTGTGACCGGCATACCGGCGGCGCCGTCGCGTGGTGCGAGGTCGGAGGAGTCGGGCACGACCGTGTGGCCCGCGGCCAGCTCCACGACCCGGCCGTCGCTGTCCCGGACGAGCTGCTTGCCGGTGAAACCCATCAGGTAGCCCAGCCCCATGCCGCCGACGGCCAGCAACAGCCCGGTGTGGATGGCCCGCGCCGTGGGCCGATCCAGCAGTCGCTGCCAGGACAAGATCAGCACGATGCCCAGGTTGGCTGCGAACAGCCCGGGCACGCCGGAGGCGAACACCACCTGACCGATCGAATTCACTGCGTCGTCCTCGGTATTGAAGTGGCTGAAGGTGCCGCGCGCGGCCTGGAGGACGATGAAGCCGACGTCGACGAACCCGGTGACGGCGAAAACCGTGCCGAGCCACCATGTTGCGCGACTTCCCTTGTGCGGCAACGACAGGAGCCAGGCCAGAGTGAGGCTGTAGAGGAAGAACGCCAGGCCGAACTTCATCGGCTTGAGCCAGACCGATTCGCCGAGCAGCGTGCGGTCGTCGACCATCATCGCCGCGAGCGAGAAGAGCACCAGCGCGGCCATCGCGGTGACGGTCCCCAACAGCGGGCGATGCAGCTGTGCCGCCTTTCCGAGGAGCACGGCGGTCGTGTGCTGCCGTGGCGATGACGGCCGGTTCTGCGGCGTGGCGGCGAAATGTGTTGTGGACATGGACCGAAACTAGGAATCGGCACCCGGAGAAGGCGTCCCTCCGCAGCGCTATTCGAGTCTGGTACTCCGGTATCGGTGCGAGGGCCGGCAGCTACCCGTGTGCCGCACCGTCATCGATCCGAGTGGCGCCCGTGTTCGTACAGCGGCGCCGCCGGCCTTGGCGACCCGGCAGGCCGCGAACGCGCCGTTGCGTTCGCGGCCTGATGATGGCGACGTGTGCGTCGCCGGTCTGTCGAGCACGTTCACGGGCTCCTCATCGCCTCGCGAACGCGCTCGGGTCAAGCCGGGTAGCGCAGGACGTCGACGCCGCGGGCAGCGAGCCAGGGCATCGGGTCGATCGGTTGGCTGCCGGGCAGATGCACCTCGTAGTGCAGATGCGGGCCGGTGGAGTAGCCGCGGTTGCCGACGGTCGCGATGGTGTCGCCCGCCCGTACCTGCTGGCCGACGGAAGCGAGGATGTCGTTGACGTGACCGTAGACGCCCACGGTGCCGTCGTCCTGCTGCACCCGCACCCACAGTCCGAAGCCGGAGGCGGGCCCCGCCTCGATCACGACTCCGTCGGTCACCGAGGCGATGGATGCGCCGAGCGGGTCACCGAAGTCCAGGCCCGCGTGCATCGCGCCCCAGCGCGTGCCGAAGTTCGAGGTGAGATTGCCGCCGACAGGCCGGACGGTCCTCGGGCGGGCGGCTTCCTGTGCGATGCGGTGCTGCTCCCAGAGCGCCGGGTCCGACACGGTCGGCGGCATCTGCGCTTCGCGCTGGGTCAACGCGGTGGGCCGGAACTGGCCCGCGGCGGTGTCGAGCTCGCCCGCGGTGAGCTTGCCTGCGGCGAGGCGCGCGGAAGGGTCGGTGTTCTTGTGCTCTTCGGCCGCGGCGATGATGCCGATCGAGGCGCTGACGACCGCGGACACAGCAACCACGTGGGTGACGGCACAGTGGCGGCGGAGGCGGGGCACGCTGCGCCGGAAAGGTAACGGAACGGTCACGGGCATGAGAATGAAGGTACGGGAGCCCTATGCGCATCCCGCAATCTTGTGGCAACCGTCACGGGTGGCGGAAGCCCCACTCATATGTCGCGCGAAGATAACGACAGGGCTCGACTCGTGCGGTCGCCTGGGAAAACTCCGTACTGGGCCGAGTTGCCCGACGGAACGCTGGGTGATCACACTATATGAGTGGCGACTAATGGAGTTCGCGCCTTTTCGGCGCTGGCGGACCCGACCCGTCGCGCGATCTTCGAAGCGCTGCCGCATGCCCCGCGCTCGGTCGGCGACCTCGCGGAGGTGGTCGGCGTGAGCAGCTCCGCGGTTTCGCAGCATCTGCGTGTGCTGCGCGAAGCCCGGCTGGTCATGATGCGGCCCGACGGCAACCGCAGGCTGTATTCCCTGGATCCGCGCGGCCTCGCTGACGCCCGTGACTATTTCGAACAATTCTGGCCGAGCGCGATCGCCGCGTATTCCGCGGCGCTGCAGACCGCCGACCAAACAGCCTGAACGTCCCGATACCTGGGTCGCACAGGCAACGGGCCGCCATCCCGGATGGGATCGTGAGGACGGCGCGGTCAGCCCACGCGACGATAGGCCGCCCTGCGGCCGTCGGCGCCCGTGCTCGATAAGTTCCGCTGGTGCAGCTGCTTGTCGACCGCGTCGATCACCTCGGGAACGTCGATCCGCAGCAGACCCGGGTCGGGGGCGTCGGCGTCCGGGTCGCCGACTTGGCCCGCCCACAGCACGGCGTGCCTGCCGAGCAGATGCGGGGGTGGTCCGCTCCATCGCGGCGGGGTCGGGCCGAACAGCAGGACTGTGCGGGTGCCGAACGCGGTGGCCAGATGCGCGACGCCGGTGTCGCCGCAGATCACCAGCGCGGCCTCGGCGACGGTGGCGGCCAGCTCGATGAGGTTCTGCTCGCCGGCGAGCACCCGGCTGACGGGCAGTCCGGCGCGCGCGGCGATGCTCAGCGCCAGCTCGCGTTCGTACTCGTCTCCGGTGAGCACGACTTCGCGACCAAGCACCAGTAGGTGCCGGACGACCGCGGCGAACCGGTCCGGCGGCCAGCGGCGCGCCGGGGCCCCCGCGCCGACGTGCACGACGACGCAGTCCCGGCGGCTGGTCGTCGATACCGGTGGGAGCAGCCCGAGATTGCGGCGGTCGGCGACGATGCCGTCGGATTCGAGCAGATGACACCAGCGGTCCACGTCGTGCATGTCGGTCTGCCACTCGGGGCCGGGAAGTTCGGGGAAGGCCGAGTTGTGGTAGGTCAGCACGCGTTTCGGCTGCGTTTTGGCCAGAGCGACAATGCTTTCGGCGCTCGGGCCGTGCAGGTTTACGGCGAGTTCGGGGGCGGGCTCGTGCCAGCGCAGACTGCCGAGCTCGGCAGTAGGCACCAGGGTGTCCACTGACGCGATCAAGTCCACGACCGGCTTGAGTCGCTGCGGGGCGGCCAACAGGATGCGGTCGTGCGGCTTGGCGCGGCGCAGGGCGCGTAAGGCCGGGACCGCGGTGAGTAGATCACCGAGCCCGCGTGCCTGTAGCACGAGCAGAACCGCCACCCTCTTCTCCTAGCCACCCGAGCCTCACCAACCCGACCCACCCGTTTTCACCCCAGAGGCGCACACGACGAGAGTCACTTAGGGATGACTACCCGACCACTCGGGCGGTAAACGTGGACGCGACGGCGTTGTCGATCACCTCCGCACCAATCATCTCCGCTGCGGCATCGCAAACCTTGTTTCTCGACCTCGTTGCCGGGTAGCAGCGGCAGAGCGTAACGCCTTCTCTGTGGCAAATGTCCAGTAAACACTGGTGATGCGGCATAGCATCAGGCTATGACGACGAACAGCGTGCTAGAGGGTCCTCTGCAGTCCCTTGCCCGCAAGGCGTGGCAGTCCGTTCTGGTCACCGGCGTCCTCGCGGTGATCCTTGGCATTCTGATTCTGGCGTGGCCGGGCCCGACATTGGTGGCCGCGGGCATCCTCTTCGGCATCTACCTGGTGGTTACCGGCTTTCTGCAGCTGCTGGCCGCCTTCGGTACGCCGGCCGGCACCGGGGTCAGGGTGCTTGCCTTCATCAGCGGCGTGCTGTCGATCGTGATCGGCGTGTTCTGTTTCCGTGACGAGCTGACCTCGATCCTGCTGCTCGGGCTGTGGATCGGGATCGGCTGGCTGTTCCGCGGCGTCGCGTTGCTGATGGCCACGATCTCCGAGCCCGGATTGCCGGGCCGCTGGTGGCAGGCGTTCTTCGGCGTGCTGACCGCGATCGCCGGTGTCGTACTGATCATCTGGCCGGTGCGCTCGGTGGCCACGCTGACCGCGGTCGCGGGGGTATGGCTGATCGTGCTCGGCATTGTGGAGATCATCGTCGCGTTCGGAGTGCGTAAGGACGCCACGGCGATCACTGCCGCCGCCTGACAGAGGGATGTGTGGGAGCACCTCCCGCCGGGATCTGACAGACCGCTCGGCCGACTCGTGCGATCTGTCGGCCCAGGTGGGAGGTGCTCGTGTCCGCTCACCGGATGTGGTTTCGTAGAAGTCTGGCGAACGGTCAGCTGCCGCCCTGTAATTCACCGCCGCGGGCGCGGACCTCCACACGCAGCGCCTCCAGCACCGCTCGGACGGCATTGCTGCGCAGTGCTTCCTCCCGCGCCACCGTCCAGTACGAGATGCGCTGGTTGAATTCGGCCGGTAACAGCCGGCGCAACTGCGGGCGTCGGTCGGCCAGATAGACCGGCAGGATGCCGACACCGGTCGCCGCGACGGTCGCCTCGACATGGGCGAAGACACTGGTCGAACGCATGCTGGTCATCGGATGCGGCAGCAATTTCGCGGCAAGATCCAGTTCGTCGATCTGCAGCGCGGATTCGATGTAGTAGACGAGGCGATGGTCGGCCAAGTCGGCAAGGCTGCCCGGATTACCGTGGCGACCGAGGTAGTCATCGCTCGCGTAGAGACCGAGGTAGTAGTCGGTGAGATGGCGGGCGATCGCTCGGTGGACGTTCGGCCGCCCGACGACGATCTCGAGGTCGACGCCGGACCTGTTCTGCTGGACGCGCCGCGTGGCGCTGATCAGCTCGATCGACAATCGGGGATAGGTTTCCTGCAGCCGCGCCAACGCGGGCACCGCGAAATGTGCGGCGAACCCATCCGAAGCGGCGATGCGCACCAGTCCGCCGACCCCCTCGCGGCGCGTCTGCAGCGGGGTCGCCAGTTGCTGCAGCGACTTCTCGATTTCCTCGGCCACCACCAGTGCGCCGCGTCCGAGTTCGGTCAACTCCCAGCCTCCGGACCCGCGCACCAGCACCCGCCCACCGATGATCTTCTCGAGTGCGGCGATTCGCCGCGACGCGGTCGTCGAGTTCACTCCGAGTGCGTCGGCCGCGGCCGAGAATTTGCCGAGCCGGGCCACCGCCAGCAGTACCAGCAGATCATCGGGACTGGGTTGGCCGGTGGCCGGGGCGCTGCGTGCGACGGACATGGCGCAACCTCACCACATCGCCTGCAAATTTGCAGCATATTACTGCAAAACTGGGCGTTGAACTGCATTGATCTTCACTGAATTGGTCCATAGCGTGGCTCGTATCACGTCAGAATTCCACTTCGAATCAGGATGGAGCACCGCGGTGGCAACAGTCGCGTGGATCGGTCTCGGGCATATGGGCACCCCGATGACCGCGAATCTCATCAAGAACGGGCACACAGTCCACGGCTACGACGTGAACCCCGAAGCGCTCGACTCGGCCGCAGCACACGGAGTCAATCCCGTCGCGTCGATCGCCGAGGCCGTGCGCGGGGTGGACGCGGTGTTCACCATGCTGCCCAAGGGTGAACACGTCCTCGCCGTGTATCAGGGCGAGGACGGCGTTTTCGCGCATGCCGCGACCTCGACCCTACTGGTGGACAGCTCGACCATCGATATGGATTCGGCCGCACTACTGCACTCCTCCGCCCGCGAGCGTGGCTTCCGTTTCGTGGATGCGCCCGTGTCCGGTGGTACCAGCGGGGCCGCACTGGGCACTCTGACCTTTATGATCGGTGGTGAGCCGGACGCGGTGGACGCGGCCGCCGGGATCATCGACGCGATGAGCGGCAATATCATTCGCACCGGCCGGGCCACGTCCGGTCAGGCCGCGAAGATCTGCAACAACATGATGTTGCTGATCAACCTCGCGGCCTGCTCCGAGGGGGCGGTGCTCGCCGATCGCCTCGGCCTGGATCCGAAGGTGTTCTGGAACGTGGCTTCGGTCTCCTCCGCTGATTCGTGGGCGCTGCGCACCTGGTATCCGGTTCCCGGGATCGTCGAAACCTCTGCTGCCAATAATGGATTCGCGCCCACCTTTACCGCAGACCTGGCTAATAAGGACATCGGCCTCGCGCTGCGGGCCGGGAAGTCGACCAACACCCCGTTGCCCACCGCGACCATCGTCGCCGCACAACTCCAGGAGCTCATCGACACCGGACTCGGCGGCCGCGACTGCTCGCTGATCATCAAGCACATCGACCCGACCGTCGGCTGAATCGAATCCGAAAGGCCCCGAGCATGACTCGAATTCCGCACTACATCGACGGCAAACGCGTTGATTCCAGTGTTCGCACCGGTCCGGTCTTCGACCCGGCCACCGGAGCGGTGACCGCCGAGGTGGGATTGGCGTCGGCCGCCGAGGTCGCCGACGCCGTCCAGATCGCCAAGAGTGCCCGATCATCATGGCGAGCAACCAGTCTTGCCCGTCGAACGGATGTCTTCTTCCGGCTCCGGCACCTGCTGACGGAGCGGCGGGAGGAGTTGGCCCGCATCATCACTGCTGAACACGGCAAGGTGCTCGACGATGCCGCGGGGGAGATCGCGCGCGGCATGGAGAACGTCGAGTTCGTCGCTGGGTTGATACATCTGCTGAAAGGTGAGCACTCCGAGCAGATATCGCGCGGAATCGATGTTCATCAGGTCAAGCAGCCTGTGGGCGTGGTCGCGTGTATCACGCCGTTCAATTTTCCGGCCATGGTGCCGCTGTGGATGGTCTCCTCGGCGATCGCCTGTGGCAATACCGTCATCCTCAAGCCGAGCGAGAAGGACCCGTCCGCGGCGGTATTCATTGCCGAATTATTCAGTGCGGCAGGTCTTCCCGACGGTGTACTCAATGTGGTTCACGGCGACAAGGAAGCTGTCGACGCGCTGATCGACGACAAAGAGGTCGCCGCGGTGAGTTTCGTCGGTTCGACACCGATCGCGGAAGCGATCTACCAGCGTGCAAGCAGCAACGGTAAGCGGGTGCAGGCTCTGGGCGGGGCGAAGAATCACATGGTGGTCATGCCCGACGCCGACCTCGACGCCGCGGCCGATGCCGCCGTCTCCGCGGCCTATGGATCCGCCGGTGAGCGTTGCATGGCGGTGTCGGTGCTGGTGGCGGTCGGCGATATCGCCGACACCTTGATAGGTAAGGTCACCGAGCGGCTCGGCGCACTCCGCATCGGCGCGGGCACCGACCCGAACTCCGAGATGGGTCCGCTGATCAGTAAAGAGGCCAGGGACCGGGTTGCGTCCTATGTCGCCGGGGCGGCCGTCGAAGGCGCGACCGTCGTGGTGGACGGACGCGAGCAAGTCTTCGACTCCGACGGCTTCTTCATCGGGGTGAGCCTGATCGACAACGTCCGGCCCGGCATGAAGGTGTACGACGACGAGATCTTCGGTCCGGTCCTGTCGGTGGTCCGGGTCGGCACCTACGAGGAAGCCGTCGAGCTCACCAACGCCAACCTCTACGGCAACGGTGTCGCGATCTTTACCCGAGATGGCAAGTCCGCCCGCGAGTTCGAATTCGACATCGAGGTCGGCATGGTCGGCGTCAACGTGCCGATTCCGGTGCCGGTTGGCGCCTACTCCTTCGGTGGCTGGAAGAAGTCGCTGTTCGGCGACTCGCACATCTACGGTCCCGAGAGCATCCACTTCTATACGCGCAGCAAGGTCGTCACGACCCGCTGGCCGGACGCCTCGGAAAGCCAGATCGACCTGGGGTTTCCGAGCAACGCGTGAACCTGCGGCGTGCCGGCCCGCTGCGTGACGCTGATCGAGTGGGAAGGCATCACTGCGAACCGCCCCGCTTCCGGCAAGGAACAGCGTCTCGCCGTCTCTGTCGATAACCGCACGCGATTACCGGATCCTTCGCAACAGCTGTGGCCGAAACACCTGCCCAACCTTCGATCCTGGACATCGAGAACGCCCAACTCGAATCCGCCGGGCACGGCAACGAGCAGGAACGACTTGCCCTCATGGAGTCCCACCGCGCCGACGTGACCGCCGAACTCGCTGAGCTACAGGAGAACCTCGAGCTCATCGACCATAAGATCGACGTCTACCGAGGGCGGCTCACCGCTGGCGACGCCGACCAACTCTGGGCGCCCAACCGACTGATCGGTGCCGTTGAGCAACCTCCTATCGGTGATCTCGGTCCACCAGGGGTGTGAATTCGAGATATGCGAATTACCTGCGACGCTACGTGACTGCGTCCGCCGTCGAGGCCGAACGAGCCCTCGACATACTTCGAGCCGACGGCGATGTTCTGCTCGGCAACTCTCGGGGCAGATACTTGGGAAAGAAGGTCAGGACGAGCTGTTTCGTATCATCGATGAGCGGTCGGCCGATATGGTGGCGATGCGGATGATCAGCCCGCAATGCGATTGATGCGCGATGTTGCCACCTAGCGATCACCTAACTATCGGAGGATACTAGTTGGTCCACGGGCCTATATTGGTGCCGGATAGCAGTCGATCGATATTCATGGCCCTCGCCTTGTGTGCCATTGCGTCTCTCAAAATATTGTCGTTGTGCGGATGATCGAAAAATCGTGCCGTATGTTGCCTCACATTCACCGCGCTCATGTTCCCGATGTGGAGGCGGGTGTCCTCGTCGGCAATGGCAAAGGCTCGGACGGCATCTTCTCTGGTAATAGGGCGGCCGGGAGTGTGTTGGCCGAGCGCGCCTACAGCGTTCACGAATTCCTCGTACGTGCCGTAGTCCCGCATCACTGCGGCGACCAGTCTCTCGTTGTGGTTTCGGGGGCTACTGGTGTTCCACGTGCGCGCGGGGTCCCCGGGTGTGCGGGTGCGGAGGGCGAACAGGCTTGCCTCTTCTGCAGCTCGAGCGCGGTAGGCAAAGGCTCTCCCGTCGGTACCACGCCCGTTGATACTGGCGAGGTCCAATGCGGCGGCGGCCCTTGCCAGGGGGTTGTACATTGCCGGGTTGTCCTCGGCAGCTGCGTCTACTTGGGTGGCTGCTCGGCCTGCACGTCGGATCTGTTCCCTGGTCCAACCCCCCGAAGCGTGGTTGGCGCTGAAGGCCGCCATAGCGCTCATTCCGTCGGCACGGCTGCCTCCGAGGTCTTGGACCCTGGTCATGGCCGCGGCGGCGGAGCGCGCGTTGAAGCCTGGGAAATCTCCGATGTCTATTGCGTCTTGGACGGCCGCATCGTACTCACGCGCCAACAGGCTCGCGCGGCCCTGAAGGCTTCCTTCAGTCCCTGCTGGCACCCTTCCATGCAGCAGTTCGTAACTCTTTTCGTTCATGTCCTGTGCTTGCTTCGCCCAGTAGTTCAATGGGTTCTGGCGACGGAGCATCCAGGAGGTTATGGGGTTTGCGTTGGCTTCCGCGAGGAAATTCAGTGACTTTCCGAGCACGTGACCCGGTGACAGCCCGTAGCGGAGGGAATCGTGTCCTGTTGTGTCACCTTGGAAGGTCGGGACCGGCCTGCCCTCGAGCACCGCGCGAATCTTTTCGGCCATCCGGCTCTGGCCACCGATCAGGTCGAGATCGAGACGGCGCAACAGCACAAAACCCGCGATAAGCACTATGCCACCGACGAAGATCACCGCAATACCGTTCTCGGGCGCCGACCGGAAAATGCTGTCCAGCACCAGGATGTAGGCACCTTCGAATGCGAACAGAACAATCAGCGAAAAGGCATCGCCGACCATGCCGACGAGGTTGCGGACCAAGAACGCCTGGGTGGGGCCGTATATGAATCCGCCGGCGGCGAAACCGAAAATGGCCAGGATGGCATGGAATATCGACGAGAGTGCGGCGAGGAAGATCTTGATCGAGAGGTAGGCCAGGAACAGCAGCAGAATCGCACCGAAGATCAACAACACCAGGCCGGTGCCGACCTGTCCGAAAGTGGGGTTCTCGATTCTGTCTTGGGCTGAGGTGTCGCCGCACCGCCGCATACCTTCCGCAAGCTGTGATTCGCTGCCTGCCAGGACCGCCGATGACCATGCCGCACGGCAGCCGGGCGAATCGTCGACGACCTGGCCGAGATTCCATACCTGCACCGGATGCCGCGCGAAATTGTCGGCCAAGGTGGTGCTGAACCCCTCGACTATTGATTTCGGATTCGGAGTCGACTGGCCGTTCAATCCCGCGGCGACCGCTATCCCGACATCGCGCCCTTGGGCCAGCAGGCCGTCCGACGACAACACATCGGCCATTGGATGCGCAAGATATGTGGCGCCGGACAAGGCAACGAAAAACATTACCGAGACCTGCACTACGGCTTTGGCGGGGTGTCCTCGCAGAATGAACACCGCTACGAAGACCCCACCGATCGTGACCGACACGACCAATACGAGCGGGGTGGCTAACGTACCCGTGAGGCCGTCGGCGACCGCGGTAAACGGTTTGCCGAGCCAAGTCAGCCAACCGAAATCCGCCACGAACAGGGCCATCCAGATGGCACAGATCACCAAGACCATGAAGATCGCGAAGAGCAGCCCCAGCACAATCGACACCCCGTTGCCTTTGAGGTTGAAAAGGCTGGGTTGGGTAGCGAATATGTAGTTCGACAACGGAACTCCGGACGAGTCCTTGATGCCGGTCCAGGAGAGCCCGTCGATCGAGGATCTGCTCCCAGTCGAAGTGGCGGTGTCGGTGCGCCCGCTGGCCGCACCGCTGGCGACCGTCGAGGCCACCAGGAGGAACAGCAAGGTGATCAGGAGGCGGACGGTGACGCGTCGTCGACGGGTGGCATGAGCCCAGACGCGGCATCGCTCCACTGCGGCCCGCAGGGACCAGTCCATGTCCCACGCGCTCGAGCTGCGTGGGCTGGAGTCCAGTTCAAGCCTCATGAGCAGTTGCATACGTCTTCACTCCGCACCCTGGATCCCAGGTTGCATCTAGGTTACGCCTTATTGGTACACCATCAAACGTCCCGTTAGATGTCGGCTCAATATATTTTTGGCGTAACGGATATATAACGGTCGAACTGGGGCCGCCTCGTCGGTGCCTCGGGGCGGTGGTAACGCGCGCGACCGAAATCAGCACACTCACTGGGATAGCTGTGCTGCCGGCCCGCGGTGTCGATGGACGGCTCGGTGTTGACTCGGGCGGCCGCAGGTCCATCGCGAAGGGGTATCGCGGCGAAGCCAGAGCGGTTCGAAGATTGAGGGCTGGCGATCGTGATCATTGTTGTAGGTACCAAAATTCCGACGAGGACCGAAGAGATATGTCAGTCGATCATGGGACAAACTGCTTCCTGTGCTGTATAAGGACAGGTTCGTCGGGGCACCGTCGAGGATGTCCATCCGGACCTGTTTTACAGGTTGCCTCGAGCACGCCCCGTCTCCCCGGCCGGTGTTCCCGATCGTGGGAATGGCGGGGTGACCCTTTGTTCAGCCCGCTGAGGCCTGCTCGCACGGCCGGCACCGAACGCGCGTCACGAGTCGAACAGCGGCTGTCCGAGGTAGCTTCCCGGCGCCGACACCCCGGGCGGGAGGACGAACACCGCCGACCCGATCGGTGTTGTCCACACGTTGAGCGCGTCGAACTCCGCGAGGCGGCGCTGGACCGGGAGGAATTGGGCGTCCACGTCGCGTTGATAGGCGGTGAAGAGCAGACCCGAGTTCGAGGTTTGGCCGGGAGCCGGTGCGTCGTCGTAGTTGTAGCCCCGTCTCAGGAATCGTTCGCCGTCGTGTGCGTGATGGGCACGTGCGATGTGCGAGGACAGCGGGATGATCGGGATGCCGGTCGCGTCGGCGGCCGCGAAATCCGGCTCGTCGAACTCGTCTGTCCCGGTCAAGGGCGCACCGTTGGCGAGGGTGCGTCCGATGGTGAGTTCGCGTCCTTCTCGGTCGATTTCGTCCCAGGTGTCCAGCGCCATCGCGATCCGCCTCAGCACACACGAAGTGCCGCCCGCCAACCACGGCTGTACATCGCCGTCGTCCCACACCAGGCGGCCGAAATCAGGGGTATCGGGCGCGAGATTCACCGTGCCGTCGACCTGACCCATCAGATTGCGCGGCGTCGTTCCCGGGGCGGCGTCGCGGAACCCGCGCTGCATCCATCGCACGATGACCAGCGAGGACACGCTCCGGCACAGCACACGCACCGCGTGGGACACCGTGGTCGCCTCGTCGGCGCAGACCTGCAGCAGCAGGTCGCCGCCGGTCCAGGCTGATTCGAGCCGATCGATGTCGAACGGCGGCAACGCGCGCAACCAGGACGGCCTGCGGTGCTCGAGGTCAGCGACGGTGAACACTGCGGGACCGAGGCCCAGCGTGACCGTCAGCCGAGCCGGGCGCCGCGCGAGCTCGGGTTCGGTATCCGCGAGCGCGGGGCGCCCCTGGGTCAGTCTGGCGGCGTCGTCGGTCCAGATCTTCAGCACGCCGATGAGGTCATCGCGGTCCGTGCCTGACCTCAGATCGAATGCGACGAAGGTCGCATTCGACTGTGGGGCGGTGGCGACGCCCGCCTGGTGCCGTCCGTAGAACGGCACCGTCGTCTGTGGCGTTCCGGATTCGCGCCGTCCGGTCAGCGCGACCGCGCCCAGCCCGATGCCCGCGGCGACACCGCCGCCGAACAGACGCCGCCGGTTGATCCGTGCGGGTCGCGGGCCGGTCTGATCAGCCACTGTGCGCGGGGGTCTGCGCTCCGGTGCCGTGCTCGCCGCTCGCGTGGTCGGGCACGTAGTTCTCCTGGTTGCCGGAGAAGTCGCGCACCTGGGCGGAGAACGTCGTGGTCGAGTTGTCATCGAAGGTGAGTGTGACCGGCGTTTCGGATCCCGTGCGCAGCGGTCCGTTCAAACCCATGAACATGATGTGATCGCCGCCTGGCCGCAGTCGGGTCGTCCCGTGCGCGGGGATCACGAAGCCGCCCGGCTTGGGGCGCATTGCTTTTGTCCCGTTCGCGTCGGCGACCACCTCGTGCAACTCGATGCGGCTGGAGGCGGGGCTCGATGCCGACACCACCGTGCGCGGGGTATCGCTGCTATTGCTCAGATCGCCGAATGCCGCCGACATTCCGCTGTCGGCCGCCTTGACCCACTGGTCGGTGATGGTCACGGCGTCCGCGGATTTCGCGGTATCCGGCTTGTCATTCGATGAGCAGGCGACCAGGAGGAAGGGCACCGCCGCGGCGGCTGCTGCGCAGCGTAGGACGCGAGAGGTGCGCGAACCGGTGCGGGGCGATGGAAAAGTGCTGATACGCATGCAAGCTCCGATGGTGTGAGGTTTGTTGATTCCGTTGCGAGGGCCGTGCCCGGATGGTGGTCCGAGCTCTTCCGGCTCCTCGGACCGCCGGACGTTCCTTCGGGTCGCTCGGCGGGCGCGGGCCTGACGGCGTGCACGCCGGGAGTCGTGACGGTTCGCTGTTCTACGGAGATGTCGCGAACTCCGCCGCGCACGAGGCACTCGGAAGAGCGCTCGGGTGCCGATCGAACTGCTGTCCGAGGACGAATCCGCAGACCACGAGTTTTGTGGCGTCCGGGTGTGCTGCCCGGCGCGGAGGCGAAGTGAAAGCGTTCCCTACCCACGAGGTTTCCCGCGGCATGGTGGCCGTTCGACCTCCGCGCCCGAACAACGCGGACGCGGTCCGAGCCGGGCATAGTCGATTCGCGGTGGAGTGGTCCACGCCTAGCCTGCACTACTGAAAAGTTCCGTACGGCAATGGCAACCGGGTTCGCGGACGACAGGAAGAAGGTCAGCGCCGGGTCGGTGGGCCCCGTAGGCCGAAGCCCGAACAGGCCAGCAGGCGCCGCGGACCGGGGCGAGGGCCGCCGATCGCGGGCGTGCGGACTCGGAGGGACGCGGCGGGACCGTCGGACAGGATGCGCGCCGTGCGCCGCATGTCGGACGCCGCCCGCAGCACCGTGTGCTCGACGGCGCGGATGAGCAGCGCACCGACCGGAACGGCCGCGAGGTGGGCACCGAGCATCACCGTCGGCGTGCTCGCGTCGTGCTGATGTCCGGCGGACAGGGTCAGCGCGATGTGCGCGACGGTCTGCCCGATCGCCAGCATCGCCATGACCTCGCCGGGCCCGCGCCGGTTCGGTCGGGCAGCAACCAGCACCCCCACCGCGATACATGCGGCGATCAGCAATGCGGTCGAGGGTGCGCCAGGGGAGATCGCTCCGCCGCCCAGGGCGTGCGCGGCGATACTCACGGCACCGGACGTTGATCCGACGAACGCGCCGCGCAGCCGCGCCGCCACGTCGATCGGATTTCGCACCGGTCCATACTACTTACTGTCGTAGTAGCCGGCCGCACCGGATCGAATGTGCGACTATGTTTCCCGGCTACGGACGATCGCAGCGTCTACTACCCGAGGCCGGATGGCCGATTTGTCACCGTTCCGAACGTGGCGACATGCTGCCTTCGCCCCCGAGACGGCTTCGGGCCAGACGGAACCCGAGGTCGTCGATGCGGAAGGTCGGGTGACTTTTACGACGGCACGAGGCACGGCAGCTGTGGGGTAGGTCGAACGCGCCGCCGCCGCGGAACACCCGGTACGGACCGTAGACCTCAGGATCGTAGACATCCCAGCACCATTCCCAGACATTGCCGATCATGTCGTAGAGCCCCCACGCGTTCGGCGCTTTGGTGGCCACGTGGTGCACAACGCCACCGGAATTCTCTCGGTACCAGGCGATTTCGTCGAGATCTCCATATCGCACAGCGGAAGTGCCCGCACGACAGGCATATTCCCATTCGGCCTCGGAGGGGAGGCGGTAGCCCTCGGCTGCCTGGTCGCAGACCACATCTCGCGCGTCGAGGTCGCCGCCGATCGTGTAGCAGCGGGTGAGCCCGGCGGCGTCGGACAGGAGGTTGCAGAACCGGACGGCCTCGGTCCACGAGACATCGGTCGCCGGGGCGAGGGTGGCCGCGGCGTTTGTCGTCGCCGCGCCGCTCAGCGCGGCGAAGAGCTCGTGGGTGACGGGGTAGGGTGCCAGGTCGAACGCGGCCACCTCGACTCGTCGAGTCGTCTTCTTGCTTTCGTCGCGCAGCACGATGGCCCCGGCAGGGAGGCTGATCATGCGGAGGGAGACCGTGTGGGCCGGGGGCGGTTCAACGCTCATATCGCGGTCAGCCTACCGAGTGTGCCGTGTGCGTCGCTGTGGTCTGCTCGATGGCGGGCGATTCACATGGTGACAGCCGCGTGGACGAGGTTGTGGTCCGATACCCCACCCATGTCGTCGACGGTCAGATCGGTGACGTGGGCGCCGCGGACGGCTACGTGATCGATGTGCTGAGACTTTGCTCCGGACTCCCGCGGGCGGGTCGGGGGTCCGCCGGGGACGCTCTCGGCCACGGCGAAGCCGTCGCCGAGACCGGCGGCGACGGAACCGCGGTCGGTGTTGAAGTCGCCGAGCAGAACGGTGGCGTGTTCGGTTGTGGTGCTCGCTAATTCGGTCAGTCGGGCAAGTTGGGTGGCGCGTCGCCGGTCGCCGGTCACATGGGTGGCGATCACGACCAGCCCGGCGGCGTCGACGACGAGCGCGCCCTTGCCGGGGTCCTGCGCGAACGACTCGGCTGCGAGTTCCCTGCTCGGCTCTTCGGTGAGCACCACGAGGTATTCACCGCCGTCGAGAAGGGAACTCGGTACACGGCGCGGGGTCGGAAGGCGTTGATACCGCAAGGCGTGAAAGGTCCGGCCCGGCAATGCGAGGCGCAGGCCGGCCAACTGATCCCCGCTGACTTCCTGCAGCGCGATGACCTGCTCGGTCCGTTCTGCCACCCGCGCGGTGATCGCGGCGATCCGCGCGCCCTCGTCCGGCCATCGAGTCGCCACGTCCTCATACCAATTCTCGGCATGAACACGATGCAGAACGTTCCAAGTGGCGACTGTGATCACCATCGCGATGTTAGGACACCTGTTTCGCAGCGATTTCGCAACGTGTCAGTGTTCACAGTCTGTTGGCCTCCCGCGGGATCGATGTTCGACCTCGCGGCCGCTGCTGTCCCCGGAGATCGGCTCGCGGGGCCCAGACCCGACCTCGGGGCGGTCCTTGCGAGGATGTGTTTGTACGAGTTTGTCGGACATAGCTGTGGTGATGAACGCAGGGATCGTGGGGCAAGGATTTTGAAGTAGGTGTCGATCCATTCGTGGCGAGACTGGTTGGTCGGCTCGACGCCGGATCGAGTCTCGACGATTCGGTCGGTGCTCATGATTCACCTTGTCCTCGCTGAGGTGGCAGGCTCCGGCGAGGTGGTAAGGGTGTTGCGGAAGTGCTCGCTGAGGACGAGTCCGATGGCGCGTAGCGCGTCGGGGTCGGTCATCCGTACGTGCTGGGCGGGGATGTGGTGTTCGGTGATACGGCCGGTGATGTAGTTCTTCCATGCGTGAGCCGGAGAGGGGCCGTCGTCGGTGTGGTCGGTGGCGCTGAAGTAGATCAGGTCACCGTCGAAGAGTGCCGGCCGGTGGTTCCAGGTGAGGTCGACGAGCCGGGTGTAGTCGCGGTGCACGATCGCGAGATGCTCGGGGGTCACGGCGGTGAAAGGTCCGCCTCGCTTCTGCAGCGACTCGGCTGCGGCCTTGATGGTGACGTCGTCGGGGCCCTGTGGAACGGCGAGGCCGCCGAACTCGGCAAGCATCTCCACGAACTCTCCGATGGTGGGTGTGGGCGTGCGGGTGGTGTGGGCGGTGACGACGCGGGTGTCCATCATGGCGAGGGTGGTGACGGGGTCGCCGTCGTTGTGGAGTTGGATGGCGATGGTGTGTGCGATGGTGCCGCCGAGTGAGTAGCCGAGTAGGTGGTAAGGGCCGTGGGGCTGGACCGATCGGATCTCGCGCACGTAGCGGGCGGCGAGTTGGTCGAGTGTGTCGAACCGCGCGGTGGGGTCGGTCAGCGCTGGGGATTGCAGTCCGTGGACGGGTCGGTCGGGGTCGAGGTGTTGCACGAGTCCGCTGAAACCCCACGCCAGTCCGACGGCTGGGTGGATGCAGAACAGTGGTGGTTCGGTGCCGGCGGCGCGTAGTGGCAGCATGACGGTGAGCGCGTCGCCAGGGTCGTGTTCTTCGAGGCCGTGGAGGCGAGTTTCGATGCGGTGGGCCAGTGATTGTGGTGTCGGATCGGTGAAGATCCACTGCATCGGCACGGTGATACCGGTCGATTCCTCTAATCGCACTACCAGTTGGGTGGCGGTCAGCGAGTTGCCGCCGAGGGTGAAGAAGCCGTCGTCGAGGCCGGTTCGTTCGATGCCGAGGGTTTGGGTGAAGGCGTCGCAGACGGTGGCCTCGAGTGGGGTGGACGGCGACCGGAACGGGGTGGAGCGCTCCTCAGGGCTGGGTAGGGCTTTGTAGTCGAGTTTGCCGGTGGCGGTGCGGGGTAGGCGGTCCAGCACCATGATCGAGGACGGGATCATGTGGGTGGGTAGTCGGGGTGCGAGGTGGGTGATCAGTGTGGTGGTGTCGGGTGTGGTGTATGGGGCCGGGTACCGCCGGGCCCCACTAATCGTTGACCGCCTCCCATTCTGAAGAACTTGTGGTTACCGCGATATCGACGGCTCTCGACCGAAATGCCACAATATCGCCCGGTTCGACCTGCGCCATCGCACGAGCCTCGTCGACAGCACCAAGCGCTCGCCGAGGTCGTTGACGACCCGCCCCCGTGCTCTGTCTGCGCGCGTCGACATTGTCACCGCCCACTCCGGGCCGGACTCGCGCCGACACTGGTCGTCGAATGGCTCGAGCGCTGCGCGGTACCTCGTCGGCGGAGACCAGTCGGAGTTGCTGTGCCCACTCGGGGAGCGACGCGGGTACCGCGTCGAACTCCGCCACGACGGCCCCGAGCCACGCCGAGGTGCTTATCGGGAGCAGGCGCCCGAGCGGTGCGGTGTCGCGGGATCACGAAGGTGTGTACCCGAGTACCTGTTCGACGGTGATCCGCTCGGCGTGCTGAGGATGTGATCCGCTCAGCGATCACCACGCCTCCCGCTCCGGCTGCGGCGATCACCGCGGCGGCGGCAAAGACGAGCCGGGCCAGCCGCGGCACCCGCCTGAGCGCCGACCGGACACCGCGCCGGTCGGGTCGCACCCGGCCGGGCAACTCGTTGAGGGACCGGAGAACCTTCGCCTCCAGTGTCGGCGGCGGATTCACGGCATCGACCACGGTAAGCGCCGCCAGCGTCTCCCTGACCCCGCGCACGATGCTCGAGAATGCCGCGACGGTCCGGGGATCCGCCTCAGCCAGACGTTTTTCGATACTGCGGCGTTCGATCTCGGCTACGGCGTCCATCGCGTAGGGGTAGGCCAAGTCGAGCAGGTCCGCATGGCACTGCTCGATCTCCATCATGCCGGTCACTTCCTGTCAGACAGGTCTGGAGCCGTTCGAGGCCGTCTCCGATGCGGCTCTTGACGGTGGGTACTTGGACGGCGAGATGGTCGGCGACGTTGCTGGACCTCGGTGAGCGTGCCGAGGTAGTCCACCAGGACTGCTCGTCGAAACGGTGGATGACCGCTTCGGCGACGATGTCGTGGTCCCGGCCAAGGTGGGTGCAGCCGTAGACGGCGCCGAGGATTCCTCCGTGTGCTGCGTCAGCCGCCTGTTGGTGGGTCAGCATCAGCAACCGGTCGATCGGGCTCGACAGCAGGCGGTCGTAGTTGCCCGCGAGCGCCCACGCTTGCAGGGTACACCGGGCCGGCGGCGACCTCGACTCACCGTGCGACCAGTCGGTCGATCAGGCTCTCGCAGGCTGTTGAGCGACCGGTCCCCAAGCCCGAGCCGTCCGGGTGTCTGATTCGATGCCTGTCCGTGCGTAACGGCGCTGCGGCGCCGTCGCCGATCGAGTCGGGAATGCACACGGAATCTCCACAATCGGCGACAGATCTCTCCACAGCGGGTAGCTAGGGTTCCGTTCATGGACCAGAGCGCACCGCCCGCATCGCGACGGATTCTCGTGGTGGACGACGAGGTGACGATCGCGGAATCCGTCGCGGCGCGCCTACGGGCAGAGGGTTTCACCGTCGACGTGGCGCACGACGGTCCTTCCGCGGTCGCCGCCGTCGAGCGCGTCGAGCCCGACCTGGTGGTGCTCGACGTCATGCTGCCAGGGTTCGACGGGCTAGAGGTGTGCCGGCGCGTCCAGGCGGGCCGCCCGGTCCCGGTGCTCATGCTCACCGCGCGCACCGACGAAACCGACCAGCTCATCGGCCTCGGTGTCGGCGCGGACGACTATCTCACCAAACCGTTCTCCTTGCGTGTGCTCGCGGCCAGAGTGCATGTGCTGCTGCGCCGGGTGGATCGCGCCGTCGATCGCGACGGCACCACGATCCTGGTCGGTGATCTGCGCATCGATATCGACCAGCGTCGCGTGTGGCGCGCCGACGTCGAGGCGCAACTGACGCCGCTCGAATTCGACCTCCTCGCCCGCCTCGCTCGTCGCCCGCGCGTCGTGCTCGCGCGCGAGCGGCTGCTCGAAGAAGTCTGGGACTGGGCGGACGCCGCAGGCAGTCGCGCGGTCGACAGTCACGTCAAAGCGTTGCGCCGCAAGCTCGGCGCCGACCTGATCCGGACCGTGCACGGTGTCGGTTACGCGCTGGAGGCCCGGTGAATCCGGGCATGGCTGCTTCAGGGGCCGTCGCTAGGCGATGGGTCCGCCGCACGGGCGATCGAGTGGCCGAGGCGTTGCCACGGCCGCTGGATCCGGTGCAGTCGATCAAGCTGAAGCTGGCGATCCTCATGCTGTGCTCGGGCGGGGTCGCGTTCGGTTTCTTCCGGTTCAAGATCGGATGGCTGCCGCCGCGAACGACGATCACCGCGGTGGTGATCGCGCTGGTGACTTCGCAGTTCCTCGCGCACGGCATCACGAGGCCGCTGCGCGAGATGACGGCGGCGGCCAAGCGAATGGCACACGGCGACTACACCCGTCGGGTGCGGGCGAGCTCACGCGACGAGGTGGGGCAGCTGGCGGTGGCGTTCAACCAGATGGCCGCCGACTTGGCAGCGGCCGACCAGCAACGCCGCGACCTCATCGCGAATGTCTCACACGAACTGCGGACGCCCATCACGGCCTTGCACGCGGTGCTGGAGAACCTGGTCGACGGCGTCTCCGAACCCGATCCGACGACGCTGAGCACAGCACTGGCCCAGACCGAGCGGCTGAGCCTGCTGGTCTCCGAACTGCTCGACCTGTCCAGCATCGAAGCGGGCGCCTTCCCGCTCGACCGCGAAGATTTCCCGATCGCGCCGCTGCTGGCCGAGGTCGTCGCCGAGGCCGAGGTCATGACAGCCGCGCTCGGACGCGGCGTGCGCTTCCACACCGACGTGTCACCCGGCGCCGCTCGCGTGTACGCGGACCGTGCTCGTTTACATCAGGTGCTGCTCAACCTGCTCGACAATGCCGCGCGGCACGGCCCGACAGGTGGCGAAGTCCGCGTCGCCGCGCGGGCGGCCCCGGGCGAGGTCGTCATCGACGTGCAGGACGAAGGGCCCGGCATCCCGCCGGCCGAGCGCGCCACTGTCTTCGACCGTTTCACCCGCGGCGGCCGCACCGTGGGCGGTGGCACCGGACTCGGCCTCGCCATCTCCCGATGGGTAGTCGACCTGCACGGCGGGACCATCGCCGTCGCCGACCCCGGCTCCCGCATTCGAGTGGTTCTGCCGAATCCCTGACTTACCGCCCCAGACAACCCGGGCCGCCATGAGGGATCCCGGGGCGATTCCGTACGCCCAGAGGAGGGAACAACCATGCCCGAAACGCCCGAACCCGCGCCGAGGACAAAGACATCGTCCTTACCGGAGGCTGACATCCCCGGTGATTCGAGGTCGGGATTCCTCGAATCAGCCGCCGACCCGGTGCCGGAGTCTGTCGCGCGACCTGCTCCGGTACAGGACGCTACGGCGCCACAGGGAAATGGCTCCAGGGGCGAATCCACCGGCACCGTCGAATCGAAAGCCCAGGCGCGGGACGCCGCGCCGATGTCCCAGATAGCGGCTCAGCCGACTCCGCTGATCCGAATGCCGCCACCGAAGTGGCGCCGAGTAGCCACCCCTCCTGGGGTGGTGCCCGCCGCGTTGGTCTCCGGGCTGGCCGCCGCGATCCTGGTCCCGGGAGATCGCCCGGGTATCGGCTGGGTCCTCGCGGGCACCGTGGCCGCGGTGGCGGTCTTCCTCGTCGACCGCAACGCCCGCAGGAGTGCCGCGGACTCGACCGTCGAGCTGAAAACCGCGGAAGGTACTGCTCAGGAATCGGACACCGAACGGCAGTTCGTGCCCGGATTCGTCCGGTGCCTCCGAGGTCCGTTCGGCCGTGCCCTCGGCGTCGGACACGGTGATCGCGGAATGCGACACGGCGGACCCGAACCAGCGGTGGTCCAGCGCAGGGAGAGCTCGGGAAGGGCCTGGTGGACAACGCTCGCGCTCGCCCTGCTCGCGGTCGGGGCGTTCCGGGCCGCGGGGTGGCTGTTCGCGCTGTGTGTCGTCGCGGCGTGTGTGGCCGGTTCGCTGGCCGTCGTCGGACACCGATCGGCGAACGGCGTCCTCTATGACACCGTCGCGGTTCCGCTCGAGGCATTGGCCGCGGTCCCGTGGGTGTACGCGGGCATGAGCCGGGTGCGCGCGAGTAAGGCGAAGCGGGGGTGGCGGTTCGGGCTGTCGACGGTGGTGACCATCGTGCTGCTCGCGGTGTTCGTGCCGCTGCTCGGCAGCGCCGACGCGACGTTCGCGACCTTGCTCGAGACGGTGACGCCGGATCTCGACGCGTCATCGGTGGCACGGTGGATCGTCCTGTTCGCGGTGGTCACGCTCGGTGCGCTGGGGGCGATGTTCGTGCTCGCCGGTCCGCCGCTGCCCGCCGCCGCCTCGGCAGGAGGTAGCGGGAGTTTGCGGCATCCGGAGTGGGTGCTGCCGGTCGGTGCGCTCGCGATCCTGTTCACGGCGTTCGTGGGCGCCCAGTTCGTCGCGCTCTTCGGCGGCGACGGATACGTCCGGCGCACCGCGGGCCTGACCTACGCCGAGTACGCCCGCAGCGGGTTCTGGCAACTGTCGGCGGTCACCGTCCTGACCCTGGCAGTTCTCGTGCTCGTGCTGCGCTGGGCTGCCCAGGACACCGCCGCCGACCGGCTGTGGCTGCGCGGGTTGCTCACGGTGGTGAGTGTGCTCGCGCTGATCATGGTCGCCTCGGCCCTCGGCCGCATGTGGACCTACCAGCAGGCCTACGGCTTCACGGTCCTTCGCTTGGTGGTCGAGGTCTGTGAGTTGTGGCTCGGTCTGGTCTACCTCCAGGTTCTGGTGGCAGTAGCGTGGTTGGAACGCTCGTGGCTGCCGCGGGCTGTGCTCGGTTCCGCCATGGTCACGGTGCTCGCCCTCGCGGTCCTCGACCCGGAACGGCTGATCGCGGACAAGAACATAGACCGCTGGCACCAGGGCAGGTCGTTCGATGTCGACTACCTCGGCACTCTCTCGCCAGACACCCTTCCCGCGACCGATCGCCTCCCCGAACCGCTGCGCACCGACTTGCGTGCCCGACTGCGCGCCGATCTCGAGGAGGACAGCTGGCAGAGCTGGAACCGCTCCCGCGCGAATGCGCGCTAGCCA
The DNA here is from genome assembly GCF_045207455.1 of Nocardia sp. NBC_00881. Taxonomy (NCBI): domain Bacteria; kingdom Bacillati; phylum Actinomycetota; class Actinomycetes; order Mycobacteriales; family Nocardiaceae; genus Nocardia; species Nocardia sp. NBC_00881. Next base: position 2,366,314 of record NZ_CP108798.1, on the reverse strand, counting down.
GCGGGCGATCAGCCGCGCAATACGCTTGTATTATCGCTGATCGTGGGTTATAACTGGCCTGAGTGGGCATTGTTGTCGCTGGTGGGGATCGACCCTCGCGAGGTGGCTCAGGTGCTCATGGGTGCCCGCCGATGGCCTCGGCGGGCGCGTGGCCGAAACGAGCTGGCGGTCCTGACGGTGTGGGGCCGCACCGACGCCGGTCGGCCACTCATCGTTGCTGTCCGTCGCACCGAAGGCTGGCAGTGGGACATCCTGGGCGCGGTCGAGATGACCGACGCGCAGGCGGCCGAACTCGAGCGCTGGGAGCACGCCGATGACTGACTACCCGACGAACCCGAACGATGTCCAGGACTTCCTGTCCGGCCTCGAATACACCGACGCGCCCATGGCGCCGGCCGACGTGCCGCCGCCGCTGCGCGCCGAGGACACGGTCACCGTGACCACGTCCCTGCGCATTCCGCTCGACCTGCATCAGCGGGTCAAGAAGGCCGCCGAACAGCGCAACGTGACCATGTCGGCGCTCATCCGTGACTGGATCGAACTGGAACTGGCGGCCCTGGAGAACGACCAGCCCATCTCCCGCGCCGACGCTTTGCGCGCCCTCGCCGCGCTGCACCCGCTGCGCGAGTCGGCGTAGAGGAGTCCGCGCGTCACTTGCGGGACAGAATCCGATCGAGTTGCGCGGCGAACTCGTCGGTGGTGGTGAGGTAACCGACGTGGCGCCTGCGAATTATCGCGATCATCGCGATCGAGGAAGAGCACGAGCAGTGCTCGGTCCGAGGGATGTGCCTTCGAGCCGGAAGGGAAGCGCATCACCAGGTTCGAGGTCCTCGCCGAGGACGACTAGGCCGCGAGTCGGGTCCGCAGAGCCATGGCGTCGCGCGGCGCCATCACCTTCGCGTCGTTGTCGAAATAGGCGTATACGTCGCCGGATTCGGCCCATCCGCGGATCTTCGCTGCCCACATGTCCAGGCCGTGGTCGGTGTACCCGCTGACGTAGAGCTCGTCGTGTCCGTGCAACCGGATGTACACGAACTCCGCGGTGACCTCCTCCAGCAGCGGGTACTTGCCCGCCGCGTCGGCGACCACGAGCGCGACGCCGTGCCGCGTGAGCAATTCGGTGAACCTCGGGGTCACGAAGCTGTCGTGCCGGATCTCCATGGCATGCCGCATCGGGCGGTCGGCGTCGGTCGTCGTATGTGCGGGATCGACCCGGTGGTCGTGCCGCTGCGCGACCTCGACGGCTTGCGCGGTGCTGCGGGGAAGGCGGGCGAGGAACGCGTCGAGTACCTGTGCGTCGAACGGGAAATTCGGTGGCAGCTGCCAGAGGATCGGGCCCAGCTTCGGCCCGAGCGAGAGTGGCCCGGACGCGAGGAAGTTCGCCAGCAGCGTGTCGCCGTCGCGCAGCCGCTTCATGTGGGTGATGAATCTGCTGCCCTTCACCGCGAACATGAAGTCGTCCGGGGTTTGCTCGGCCCACATTCGATAGCTGGACGGACGTTGCAGCGAATAGAAGGAGCCGTTGATCTCGACGCTGTCGAACCGCTCGGACAGGTAGGCCAGTTCGCGCTTCTGCGCCAGCCCCGCAGGGTAGAACACCCCGCGCCAGGGCGGATACACCCATCCCGACGTGCCGACTCGGATCTGGCCCATCCCTCCATGGTGGCAAACGGCTACGTCGGCTTCCGTGGTACTGCGATCCGTCCGACCAGCCATGCCACCAGCACCGCGGCGAGGAATGACAGCAGTGACGCGCTCATCCACGCTTGCCCGGTGAAATGCAAGGCATCCTGAACCCGGACCCAGAAGTTGGTCCATACGCCCGCGTCGCCAGGGTTGACCAGCTGATATACCGAAAGACCCAGCAGCCAGGCGAAGACCATTCCCCAGCGTGAGGGCGCGTCCCGCTCGGTATTCCAGTCGCCTTTCGCACGCAGGAAGAAGTCGGCCATCAGCACACCGAGCAGCGGCACGAATACCGACCCGATCAGACCGAGGAAGCCGAAGTAGTTGGCCATATTCAAGCGCAGCGCGAGCAGCGTGATCAGGGTGCCGAGACCGATCGAGAGGACGCGGCGGTCGATTCGCGGCGCCAGGTTCTGGATCGAGACGGCGGTGGAGTAGACGTTCGCGAACGACTGATCGGCCTCGCGCACCACGAAGACGAAGAAGAACAGCGCGCCGAGGCTCACCTGGAGGAACGGGGCGTAGGGGCCGCCGTCGCCCGTCGCGAGCGCCAGCGCGCACAGCCCGAGGACGTAGGCGACGACCTGGGTGACCGCGTACGCCCCGCTGGCTGCCCCGAACGCCGAGCGGCTACTGCGGGCGTGGCGGGTGTAGTCGGCGGCGACCGGTACCCAGGAGATCGAGACGGCCAGGGCGGCGTCGGTCGCGATCCAGAAGAGATTCCAGTCCACCCCGAATGGGCCACCACCGCGCGGACCAGGATTGTTCCGCAGGTCGGGCAGGCCGACCCGGAAAAACTGGACGTAGAACCAGATCAGTGCGATGGCGACGCCGACCGTCACGAACCGGCGTAGCAGCCGGACCGACCCGAGCGGCCAGACCGTCAGGATGGTCGTGAGCATGCCCGCGGCCACCACGTAGAGCCAGTGTGGGCCGCCGTGGAACAGCTCTTCGGCCGCGTCGCCGATCACGATCAGCTCAAAGGTCCCCCAGCCGATCAGCTGCGCGATGTTGAGCACCGTCGGCAGGTAGCTGAGCTTCGCGCCGAACAGACCACGCAGCAGCATCATCGCGGGCTTGCCGGTCCGCGCACCGAGGACGGCCGCCGCGCCGAGCATCAACCCGCCCACCACGGTTCCGATGATCGTTGCGAGAATGCCCGCCGCGATCGAGATCTGCGCCGTGCCCTGCGTATTCGGCGCGAGCACCGTGTACGCACCGGAGAACGCGAAGAGGCTGACGCCGAGGTTGGCCCAGAACGCGCTCTGGTCCCAGAACGACAAAACCTTCGGTGCGGGCTCGTCGAGGGTCAGTGGGGCTTCGCGTCCAGCTTTGTCCAGGGTCGATGACGACATGGCGAAAAGCTCCCTACGCCGGCATTACCCGGACAGGTTCATGCGGTCGGCGACGCAGGATCCGCCCTCTCAGCCCGGCCGTGCCCGAGCTCCCGCGGTGGGGGTGATTCCGGCGAATCGTACACCGGCACCCCGTCCTGGCGACCGGGAACGCCAGTGCCGGCGCAGCGCAATGGCACCTCGGTGCAGGCCGGATCGTCCGGCGTGCGGCCGGATTTACTACCAAGGCATCTACGGCGCGCATCGACTTTGGGGCAATCGACCGGATCCCACAGGCCGAAACCAATTCTGACACTGCGTGATCTGTGGGAACTGCTTTTCGCATCGCCGCATGCGGGTGGACTAACCCCAAGGCCGCGCAGTTAACGTGTGAGTTGGTGTGTCAAGCGGGGTGGGGTGGTGAGCGGGGACAGCGGAACTGCTGGTAGAGAGGTGTTGTCCGCCAAGACAATCCGCTCGTCCGAGGAGTTCCGCTGTCAGTTCAGTGTGTCATTGATCGTTCCTCGCGGGTCGCGGAGGGTGTGTTCGCGCCGGGGCACCTTGGGGAACTGACCCGGATCGTGTCGTTCGATCTGGTCGACGCGGCGCTGGAAACAGCCGGTGCCGTGCGGTCGCGAGTGCGGCTGCTGCCGTCGCGGGTGGTGGTGTATCTGCTGCTGGCCGGAGCGTTGTTCTCCGATATCGGGTATCGGCAGGTATGGGCGCGGTTGTGTGCCGGGTTGCCCGGTGGATCGTTCGTGTGTCCGGGTTCCTCGGCCTTGTCACAGGCGTTGCGCCGTGTCGGGGTCAAACCGTTGGCCGCGTTGTTCGACCTGCTCGCCGGCTCCGCCGCTGGAGCGGTGCGGTGGCGGGGTCTGCTGGTGTGCGCGATCGATGGCACCAGCGTGTTTGTGCCCGACAGCCCGGGCAACGTGGCCGAGTTCGGGCGTCACGGTGGCGGTCACGCCCAGGCCGGGTACCCGATGCTGCGGTTGCTGGCGGTGGTGGCGTGTGGCACCCGCACCGTCGTCGATGTCGTGTTCGGTCCGTTGCGGATCGCGGAAACAGCCTATGCGCCACAACTTTTGGGGTGCCTGCGCCCGGGCATGTTGTTGCTGGCCGACCGGAACTTCGCGGTTACGGCGTTGATCGAGCAGATCACCGACACCGGAGCGGATCTGCTGATCCGCGCCAAACTCAACCGGCGCGTTCCCGCGATCGCGCGGTTGGGTGACAGATCGTGGCTGACCCGTACCGGTACGGCGACTGTGCGCGTAATCGACGCCGAGATCGCCGTCAGCTGCGCCGGCGGGCCACGCCGGGTCGAGCGGTACCGGCTGATCACCACCTTGACCGACGACAAGCGCTACCCGGCAGAGGAATTGGTGGATCTCTACCATCAACGATGGGAGATCGAAACCAGCTATTTCGAACTGAAATCGACCATCCTCGGTGGGCGGGTGCTGCGCGCCCGCACCCCGACCGGGGTCGCCCAAGAGGTCTACGCGTTGTTGATCACCTACCAGGCGCTGCGCACCGCCATCGCCGATACTGCGCTGGCCACACCGGGTTTCAGCCCCGACCGCGGCAGTTTCACCATCGCCGTGCACACCGCTCGCGATCAGCTCATCCAGGCCGCCGGAGTCCTCGCCACCACCACGATCAACCTGATCGGCACCATCGGCCGCGCGGTCCTGTCCAGCCCGCTGCCACCGCGACGCCAACGCTCCAGCCCCCGCATCGTCAAACGCGCCATCTCCAAACACCGCGCCAAGGGCGAGGTCGACCGCAACATCTACAAAACCCAGATCAGCGTCCATATCCTGCCCGGTTGACAACCAGGCAGAAACCCAAACTGCGCGGCCTTGGGACTAACCCAGCAGGAACGAGCCCGCGAACCAGGCCAGCAGCACCAGCACTGCGCCGAGCACCGCGCCGGGAAACAGTGCTCGTCCCTGCTTGGCCGCCATGCCCGACAGCACCGCGCCGACGCCGAATCCTATGATTCCGCCGCCGATCATCACCCACGCGCCCAGGCTGGTGTCGACATGGCAGGCCGGTTTGGAGTCGCACACACCGCCCGCCATCAAGAACCACGGCGCGATGACCGCCGACATCATGGCCAGCGCCGCGGGTAGGAACCACAGCAACGCACTGACGATCAGGTCCGTATTGCTCGGTGGCTCGACCGGGCGGGCGTCATTGCTCTCGCGCGTCGGATAGCCGGAAGGGGTTGCGCCTTGGGACACCTGGTTCAGGTAACCGTGCATCGTGTCTCGCTATCGCTTGTCGGTGGAGTCGGCCGGGCCGATGGATGTTATATACCAGCCGCGCGCACGGAATTCGTTGTGTCCCCGTCGATACGAGCGCCGAACCGCCCGCGCTCGCCCCCAGCATCATTACAGCCCGCCTTCCGGCCGTCACCATACCCTCGCGCGGCATCCACTGGGCGCCTGATGCGCTTCCCACAGGGAACCCGTGGTATCACCGATACGGGTGTCGGACCTCAACCCCGACACGGAAACATCCCCGCGGACATCCGAACTTCGGTTCACGATTTCACCTCGGCCGTGCAGGCGTCCCAGTCCATTACCTTCCCGGGAGTGCAGGTATTGCATAGGGAGCCGACGGTCGGCCCTGGCACGCGGCGTTCCGGAAAGCAGGCGCATCGGGCCAGGTCACCTGGGTCTACCGATGCCCGCGACCTACCTACCGGACCATCCTGTGTGTCGATCCGCCCGGTGGCCGGGTGACGCGGTGCGACGGTGCACCGAATGGACTGGATGACAGCGAGGTTTGGGCCGCGCGGTAGTCCGCGCCGTCGTCGCCTGGACAGCATTCGTCGAAATCGTTTCTGATGTGGGAGTCGAGTAGTGTCCCGAGAGTTTGTACCGCCCGCGAGCAGCCCTGGCGCACATCGTGGTTCGCCGGTCGACACCGATGTCGAGCGTGTGTCGCTGTATTCCCTCGAGTTCGCGGCCGATCCGCACCGCGCCTACCAGGACATGCGGGCTCGCTACGGTTCGATAGTGCCGGTCGAGCTGGCGCCGGGGGTGCCCGCGACGCTGGTGATCGGCTATCACACTGCGGTCCGAATCCTGCACGATCCAGCGCACTTCCCGGCCGACCCGCGCGTCTGGCAGGCGAGCATCCCCGCTGACTGCCCGGTGCTGCCGGTCCTGGAGTGGCGTCCGAACGCCCTGCGCAGCGCGGGAAGCGAGCACCTTCGCTACCGGCAGGCCAACACCGCGAGCATCAACGCAGTGGACTTGCACTTCCTGCACAGCACGGTGGAGCGGATCGCGGTCCCGCTGATCAATTCCTTCTGTGCGGCGGGTACGGCCGACCTGGTCTCCCAGTACGCTTTTCCGCTCGCCTTCGAGTCGATCAACGCGATGCTGGGCTGCCCGCCGGAGATCGGGCAGCAGGTCGCCGCCGCGACCGCCGCGGTCTTCGACGGCGTCGACGCCGAGGAGGGCAACCGGATGCTCAGCGAGGCGCTGCTGCGGCTGGTCGAACTCAAACGCGCCGAGCCGGGCGACGACATCACGACACAACTGCTCCAGCATCCGGCGAACCTCGACGACGCGGAGCTGATCCACCAGCTCGTCGTGCTCTACGGCGCGGGCATCGAACCGTTGCAGAACCTGATCATCAACAGTCTCGTGCTGATCCTCACCGACGACCGCTTCGGCGGTCACGTCCTCGGCGGCAGCCTGTCCACCCGCGACGCCCTCGACGAGGTGCTGTTCACCGACCCACCGATGGCGAACTTCTCCGTGAGCTACCCGCGCCAGCCGATCCTGATCGACAACGTCTGGCTGCCCGCGCACCAGCCGGTCGTCATCAGCATGGCGGGCTGCAACAACGACCCGGCGATCAGCTCCGCCGACCAGAGCGGCAACCGGTCGCACCTGGCCTGGGGCGCGGGCCCGCACGCCTGCCCCGCCAAGACCCCGGCCTACCTGATAGTCCAGGACGCGATCGACCAGCTGCTCGACGCGCTGCCCGAACTGCGGCCCGCCGTCTCAGTAGACGAATTGGCCTGGCGGCCAGGGCCTTTCCATCGAGCCCTCGCCGCACTGCCGGTCGTTTTCCCCGCGACTCCGCCGTGGGAGTCGTGATATCCGGGGGGTCAGCCGCTCATGACGGGGAGCCCGCGAATCGGGCCATGTTCGCCGGTCGCGCGAAGGTGTCGGCGAAGGCGTCGGCCAGCGCCGGGTCGTGCTGCGCGGCGAGCATCAGCTCCTGCATCGCGGGAGGAGGGTCGAGCACCGTCGTGGTCCACAGCGCCGCGGGGTGCGCGACGCCGGTGAGCCACGGCGCAGCAAGCCATTCCATCCAGGCCCGGTCGTAGGGGCCGCCGGGATAGTGCAGGATCCCCTCGCTGTAACGGATCGCGCACTGGACGGCATTGTTGGCGCCCTGCGCGCCGCCGGGGTCCATCCGGCAGACGACATCGCCGCCGCCGAGCACGGGCGTGCCGGACGGCAGGGTGCCCACCGGCTTGCGCATGGCCGGTATCACGGCGCCGACGAGGGTCGCCCCCGCATCGGTCGGTTCGGCGTCGCGATACCGGTCGGCGAGCTCGGCGGGCAGGTGGTGATTGAGCAGCTCTTTGGCCTGCCGCACGCGTTCCGTCGGCGTGCTGTGCGAAGTGAACACGTCCAGCGCACCGCCGGGCCTCGCCTCGAACAGGACCATCTCGCACCGGCGTTCCTGTCCGGGGCGACCGGTCAGCCCGGGGTAGGAGATCACTTCGCCGTGTTCGGGCAGTGAGATGTAGGTGCCCAGGTTGTCCGGGTCCGGTTGGACGGCGTCGAGATACAGCACCGCGAGGCGTCGCGGGGGTTCGGCGGGAACGGTCCACAGCGGGTCGGCCTCGAAACACGCGGCGAGTTCGCGCGAGGCGCGGGTGACGACGGTCAGGTCGTAGTCGGCGGCCCGGCGATCGAGTTCCGCCACCGACGGGTCAGCGATTCGCAGGTCTCCGCCGTTGGCCGAGAACTCGGTGAGCCAGCGTGCGAATACGGTCCGCTGGTCCACGCTCTGTGCCGGTCGGGTGAGGCGCCCGGACCAGCCGACCACTACCGTGCGGTCGACGACCATGCTGAGGCGGATGCCCTCGATGTTCGGCGCGGTCGACCGCCAGAAACCGAGTCCCGCGTCCGATTCGAGGTCCAGGGTGGCCGAGAACTTGACTTGTGTGCTTGTCACGGTGCCCGCGAGGACGGCCTCGGCGTCGCGGTCGGTCACCAGGGTGACCGACCTACCGCCTCCCAGAAGCCGATGGGCGAGGGGCAACCCGCATTCGCCTGCTCCGATTACCTGTATTTGTCCCACTGCGCGTCCTTTCGGTGGTGAGATCGACTGCGGTCGATAGCGAAATCGTTGGCGAATAGGTAGGTACGGCACATCGATAGGGACCGTCGGTATCGGTGCTCAGATCCACAAACTCCGGCACGGCAAAGGCGGCAGATCGCCACGGAGATCGTGGTCGATCGTGACGACTGCGCCGATCGTGGCGGCGGCCGCGGCGAAGTGCCGGGCAACGGTGCGCGCGTCCCGATAGTCCAGCTCGATCGGTGGGTGTTCGAACCTCACGTGGATCCGGCACCAGTCCCTTTGCTGGTGCCGTCCGTCGGCGGTGTGTCGGCGCTCCGCTGCAGACATCTCGTCTTCCTGTGCCCAGTCCGTCCGGGGCGCCGGTCCAACGCCACGGTGATATGTCAGCATCGCCGGATAGGTAGGTTGTGCGCATCGGGGGCTGCGTCGCAGTCAGTACCTACGATTCTCGGCTTTCCGTCGCCTAGAGCCGACTACGCTGCCTTGATGTGTCGGTAAGACGTGCGCCGGGTCAGGGTCTCCCGCCAGCGGCCACCAGTGATTTCGTCGGCCGCGAGCGCGAGCTGGAAACGGTCGGGATGTTATTGCTCAGCTACACCCGGTTGGTCACCCTGATCGGCGTGGGCGGGATCGGGAAGACCCGTCTGGCGACGGAGGCCGTGCACCGATTCCAGAAGGCGCGGAGGGTGCCGGTGCATTGGGTGCGCCTGGCCCGGCTGTCGAAGGGCGCCGACGAGTCGGTCATCGAGGAGGAGCTCGCGCAGTCGCTGGTCGACGCCGACTTCTCCGGACGGTCAGCGCGGGACGCGGTGATCGGCATGCTCGGTCGCACCGACGCGGTGGGCAGCGCCTTGCAGACGATCCTTGTGATGGACAACTGCGAACATGTCCTGGACGGGGCGGCCAGGGTGATCGCCGACCTGCTCGACGCGGTACCCGGACTCACCGTGCTGGCGACGAGCCGCGAGGCGATCGGCTGGGTCGACGAGCAACTCGTGCCCGTGTCCGCGCTGTCCCAGGAACATGCGCTGACTCTGTTCCGTCGACGCGCGGATCTGACCGGGCACGCCATCGCCGACCGCGACGTCGAGGATGCCGTCGCGATCTGCAGGCACGTGCACAACCACCCGCTCTACATCCGGCTGGCCGCCGCGCGGCTGCTGCGCCGACCGCTCACGATGATCTTGCGTGACCTCAGCGGGGAGGCGAGCGACCAGAGGCTGCGCTGGTCGCATGGTCCGCGCGTCGGTGCCGACGAACGGCATCAGGGCATTCGCGATGTGATCGCTTGGTCCTACGACCTGTGCCGGGACAAGGAGCGTCTGCTCTTCGAGCGGTTGGCGGTGTTCGCAGCTGGATACGACGTCGGTCACGAGGACGCGGGCATGTCCGGCCTCGATGTGGGCGCCGAGCTCGAGGCGATCGAGGCGGTCTGCGCCGACGATGACGGTGACGGTCTCGCGCGCGCCGAGATCGAGGATCTGCTCGAGCGGCTGGCGGACCAATCGCTCGTGTCGGTACACCTGACCCCGGACACGGCGCGCTACTCACTGCTGGAGAGTTTTCGCGTGTTCGCCCAGCAGCGGCTGCGTGAGCGCGGCGACGAATGGGCTCGCTTGATGCGCAGGCACCGCTGTTACTACCGCGATAAGGTCGTCGCGGCGCAGGCCGAGTGGTTCGGCCCGGCTGAACAGGACCTACTCGACTGGGCAAGGGCGGCCTGGGACAACTTGAGGTGCGCCATCGACGGCAGCCTCAGCACGCCGGGGGAAGCCGCCGTCGGTCTGGAGATCGCGGTCGGGCTCATCGCGCTACGCATCCCGTTCTTCACGGGATCGCTGCGCGAGCCCCGCCGCTGGGCCGAGCGCACCCTCGCCGCGACCCGCGGCGGCGACCCACAGCCGGTGCAACTGCAACTCGCGGCGATGTCCATGATCGGGTGGATCAGTTTGTGCCAGGGCGTGCATGAGGATGCCGAACGCATGCTCGCCGACTGCGTCGCGATCTGCGTACCGGATCCGGCGACCCGCGCCGGGTGGCGCGAGCACCCCGAACGAGATCTGGGTCTACCCGCGCCGGTGGAATTCGCCAGGGGCAGTGAGCTGTTGCTGGTGCGGTGCGACGTGCGTGCGATCCCTGTCCTGGCTCGTGCGCGTGAGAAATTCGCGGTACAGGGCGACCGCGGCGGCGCCGCGATGAGCGAGCTGTTCGAGGCGCTCGCCGCCGCGTTCCTCGGCACGGCGGCGCAGGCGCTCGACATCGCCCGGCGGCACTTGGACAACGCGGAGCGGTCCGGCGCGCGGTGGGCCGAGTCGTGGGCCGAATTGGCCTGGGCGATCGCACTGGCCAAACACGGCGACCCGAAACAAGCCTTGGCCGTGGGGCGCACGACGCTGTCGAGCCAACTCGCGATGCGCGATCAGTGGGGCGCGGTGTGGGCGATCCACTTCCACGCGTGGTCCCTGGCGCGTTCGATTGTCGACGCGGGCGACGAGCGTTCCGGCGAGGTGTCCGAATGGGCGCTGGACATCGCGCGGCTCATCGGTGGCGTCGCCACACTGCGGCAGAAATTGGGCGTGGATATCGCGAACCTGGGACCCTTTGCCGCCGAGACCGACGCCGCCGCCGCGGTCGCCCGGGAGGTCCTCGGTGTGACGGTCTTCGCCGCTGCCGAGCGCGAAGGCTCGCTGCTGCGGCCCGAACTCGGCGAGGTGGCCCAATTGGCTTTGGGCACATTGTCGTTGGACCGTCTGCCGATCGACCACCCCGTGCGGCGGCAGCGCCCGTCCCGGTGGCAGGAGCTGTCGACCGCCGAGCAGGAGGTAGCGACCTTGGCGGCGGCGGGCTGGACCAACACCGCGATCGCCGTGCGACGGGGCAGCTCATTCAAAACCGTGGACGCCCAGATGGCCTCGATCCTGCAGAAGCTGATGATCGGCTCGCGCGAGGACATCCTCGTCCTCGTGCCCGCCGATCAGCGGGCCCGGGTGGCCGAGGAAGCCACCCGCCGCCCGAAGCGCACACGGCGGTCGTGAGGCAGTCAGGAATCGCGGTTTCAGCGTCGGTCGTCCGCTGGTACTTCGCGGTGGTCACCGGTTTCGCCGCCGCGTACCGCGCGCCGGGACCTTTTGCGCGCGTTGCTTATTCACGACCACGTCGCGACCCGAGTCGACATCGCACTCAGGCGATGCCCGGTACTCTGGGAAGAGCGGTGCCCGCATCGACGCTAAGTTAGCGGGAATTTGCAAAACGCTCCTGCGCAATACGTCGCATTTGGGTACCGTATGTTATCGATGGTTCGCTCTGATTTGGGGAGCGGGCCGGGGTCGAAGATACGGCCCCGCAAGGAAGACGCCGCTGTCTCCCATACGGATACACCCGTTCCCGAGACGCGGACGACGTCGAGGATGGTGTGGCCGAATGCGTATTTCTGCTCCGATAACCGTCTCGGCCTTGGTTGTTGCTGGTGTGGTGGTGAGTGGTTCGGCGGCGGAGTCGTCGTCGGTGGCGCGGTCGGCGCGGGTGTTGTCGGCGTCGTCGGCCAGTGGGGTGGGTGGGCGGGATGTGCTGAAGGAGGGGTTGTCCGGGACGCCGGGGTTGTTGCCGGTGACCGGGGAGGCGCCGCGCAGGCTTCGGGCGTTGATTCCGCGGGGGGAGGCTCCGTACGCGGGTGTGGTTCCGTTGCGGGATATTTCGTTGCCGGGGATGGGGGGTGCGTTGGGGATTCCGGAGATTGTGTTGGCGGCGTATCGGAATGCGGAATTGGCGTTGGAGTCCTCGATGCCCGGCTGTGGGGTGTCGTGGAGTTTGCTGGCGGGGATCGGGCGGATCGAGTCGGGACACGCGGGGGGTGGGCGTACGGACGCGGCGGGGACGACGGTGCGTCCGATCTTCGGTCCGGCGTTGGATGGTCATCTGCCGGGCAACGAGGTGATCGGGTCGGTGGAGAGTGGGTTTGTGCGGGCGATCGGTCCGATGCAGTTTCTGCCGGGTACGTGGAAAACGTATGCCGCTGACGGGAACGCCGATGGGGTGGCTGATCCGAACAATGTGTTCGACGCGGCGTTGGGTGCGGCGAAATATTTGTGTTCGGATGGATTGAATTTGCGTGATCCGGTCCAAGAGTTGCGGGCGGTGCTGCGGTACAACAATTCGATGGCGTATGCGGGGAATGTGCTGAGTTGGTCGGCGGCCTACCGCACGGGGGGTTCTCCCACCCAGGTGGTGGTGTCACCGGAGCTGGTCGAGCCCGGTGCCCTCGGGCCGCTGCCGGATATGCCCCCGACCCCGGCCCCGAATTCCGCCGAGCAGTCCGGGGTGCAGGTGCCGGCCCCGGTGGTCCCCGCTCCGGCCGAGGTGATGATCACGATCCCGGGGCTGCCGCCGATCCCGTGTGGCATCTTCTGTCCAGCCCCGCCCGTACCGGTAGATCCCTGTGTGGCGCGGGTAGTGCCCGCGCCGATGCCGCGCCCCGACATACCCGTTCCCGTCCCGCCGCTGCCCCCCATCCCGCCGGGCCGCAGCTACGGCGCAGGCACCGGCGAACCCTACGACCGCCAGATTCAGTTTCAGAACCCCCGGGTGCAGGATCCCCGCGACCCCCAGGCCGCCACCTGCACCCAACCCAGCACCCCACCCGACGGACAACCCAACACCCAACCCCACGGACAACCCGACGCAGCACCGGCCGAAGGACCCCGCCGAGACACCCCCGCCGAACCGGCCGAAACACACCAACCCGAACCCGGCCCCGACGAACCCGCAGAATCCACCCCACCCACACCCACCCCACCGCCCGGCATCACCCTCCCCTTCGGCATCGTCATCCCCCTACCCACACCCCAGAAGTGACCGAGCCACCGCCCTGTCCGCTGGCCTGATCGCGCTGTCCGCCCGACCGCGGCAGCTTGCCCCTCCGCGCTGTCTGTTCCGGCGTGGCGCTTGTCCGGCGTGTCGTTTGTTCGGCCGCGGTGCCCGCTCGGCCGTGGTGCCGCTTGGCCATGACGTTGTGGTGTGGTGCTTGCCAGGCTGCGACGGCACTCGCAGCACAGGTCCATGTGAACTACTCGGCGTGTGTTGGGGACCGGTGCCAATCGCTGGACGCTCTCGTGACGAACCTTTACCGACGGCGTCCGAGCAGAGGTGGATTCATGAGGGCCACAGTTGGAATATCAGCGGAACAGTCCGTGGTGCGTGGGGTAGTGCTCACCATCTCGCAGCAGGGAGTGCGGCCGACTGTGCTGCGCGCGGTCGAGCAGCCGACGGAGGAATCGACCGCCGCGTCGGTCGCCGCGGCGCTCGGCACCATTACGGCCGATGTCGAGTCCGATATCCGGATCGATGACGTCGCCGTCGCGTATCGGACGGTGGACGAACGGCGCGCGATCGTGTCCGGACTGTCGTCGGCGCCGTGGCGATCATCGTCGCTCGTTTCCACCAAGATGGCGCTGCTCGCGCTGCTCGACGACATGTCGGGACTCGATCATTACGGCACCGTGCTCGTGCTGGAAATCGTGAACTATTGCACGTCCTTCCTCGTCGTCGGGCGGCGGCGCGACAAAATCCTCGCCAGCGACTCCTGGTCGTCCGGCGTCGTCGACACCGACAGCGCGAGCGTGGCGATCGGTCGCATCTGGACGACGCTGGACGGGGTCGGGGTGCTTCCGGATGCCGTAGTCCTATGCGGCTCTTCGGCAGAGGCGCCGGAGGTCGTGTCCGCACTGCAACGCGGACTCGCCGCACCCGTCATCCAGGTGCCCGACTTCGCCACCGCGGCGGCGCGCGGCGCCGCTCTCGTCGCCGCAGCACCGTTCCGAAACGTGCCGGTGGAAGCTCCGTCCGGTCGGCGGCGCACCGGACGAGTGGTCCTGGTCGGCGCGGCCGTCGCCGCTTTGCTCGGTGGGACCGGGATCGCGGTCGTGCAGCTGCGTGCCGACCATCCGGACAACGGCGAAGTCCGAGACCCCGCGGGGAACCCGGTCTCCCCTCCGGCTTCGGAAGCCGCGCCAGGCGCGCCGAGCCCCGCGGCCGCCGTGCCGACACCGATGGCCGAGCCGCCGGCCCTGCCGATCGAGCCCACTGTGCCGCCCGCCGAGTGGCCGGTGTCGACGACGTGGTCGGCTCCCACGCCCGAAGTCCGAACCGGCCCGGTCGCGCCCTCCGGGGCGCAACAACCGGCCGCACCGACGACCATGGTCGGCCAGACACCGACGCCGGAGACCCCGCCGCCGACGACCACGGTCGGCCCGATCGAGACACCTACGCCGGGGAGTCCGCTCGCGACGACCACGATCGGCCCGCCGAACGGAGGGCCTGCTGTTCCCCCGTGAAGCACTGCCTCCGCCAGTGGGTGCCGACCCCGTGATCGTGCGGGCATGGTGGAAAAACCACTCGAAGCTGAAGTAACGGCCAGGCGGCCGTCAGTGCCGAATCCAAGGCAGTTCTGCACCGGCGGCCCGTCGTGCAATACCCGCATCGATCAGTTCCCGCACAGCGGCGTCGATCAGTGCTGGCGCAGCTGCGGCGACCAGCTCATCGCCACTGGTGGCAGATCACGAGCTCGGCCAGGAACTGTTCAACCAGCGATTGCGGGCAGCCACCGCACACTCGGTTCCGGCCCGTGATCGATAAGCTGGCCGAATGAGCACGCTTACGGCCGGATCGGTGGCGATTGCCGAGGACCTGGACACCGTTACCACGGTGGGCCACGAGGACGATCCGGCGGCGGTCGGACTCAGTCGGGGGGACGTCGAGGCGCTGTGGGAGTCGGTGCGGGCGTGGTACCGCGTGGGCACGAGCCCGGCTATCCAGGTGTGCCTGCGGCGAAACGGCCGGATAGCGCTGAACCGGACTATCGGGCACGGTTGGGGAAATGCGCCGCACGATGGACCGGACGCGAGAAAAGTGCTCGCGACACCGGACACACCGTTCTGTGGCTTCTCGACGGCGAAGGGCGTGTCCGGCGCGCTGATGTTCATGCTCATCGAACAGGGCGCGTTCGGGCTGGACGACCCGGTGTGCGACTACGTTCCGGAATTCGCCGCGAACGGTAAGGCCGACATCACGATCGGCGACGTGCTCTCGCACTCCGCGGGGGTGCCCTTCGTCACGCCGCCGTACCGGGGTGTCGATCTGGTGCTCGACGAGGAGTTGGCCGTGCGCGGATTGGCCGATCTGGTCCCGAGTTGGAAGCCGGGCCGGTTCCGGGTCTACCACGCGCTGACCAGCGGTCTGATCATGCGTCTTCTCGTGCAACGGGCGACCGGAAAGCGCTTGCGGGAGCATCTGTCCGAACAGGTGCTGGAGCCGTTCGGGTTCCGGTGGACCACGTTCGGGGTGCCCCCCGAGGATGTCGACAAGGTCGTACCGAGCGTCAAGACCGGTCCCGCGCCGTCTCGGATGTCGACTTATCTGGCCGGCAAGGCGATCGGCGGACGGATGGACCGCGCATCCCGGTCGGCCACCAAGGCGTTCCTGACTGCCGAGCTGCCCTCGGGCAATTTGATCACCACCGCGTCCGAGCTGTCGCGCTTCTATGAAATCCTCACGCGCGGTGGAGCGGACGGTCGCAGGATCATCCGGCCGGAGACGTTGCGCGAGGCGGTGCGGCCCGCTCGCTGGCTGCCCGGCGTGGCCGGTCGGGTCAGTCGCGCGGGTTTCGAACTGGGCGGGCGGAGATCGAAGTTCGGCCGCGACACCGCGGCACACTTCGGCCGCAGCGGACTGACCACCCAGTACGGCTGGGCCGACCCGGCGCGCGGGCTGTCCGGTGCGATCCTCACCAGCGGCAAGGCGACGACCGACACCAAGCGCCCATGGCAGCTGGTCGCGCAGATCTCCGACACTGTCGTCGCCGAACGTCGGTGAGAGCCACACGAGCGTGACCCGCGCAGGGGCACCATCGCTCGGACCTCACCGGTGCGCGTGGCCGATGAGCCGACCGCGCGCATGGTGATGCGCGCCCGACGGCAGTCGAAGCACATCCCGATGGCCGACCACCTCCAGCAGTGAGAAGACGTTAGCCATCCGAAAAATCTAGTCTGTTAACTCTGCTGTTGCCGAACAGTGGCGTTGTGCTAGCACAAGCAGAACAGACTGATCCGTCGGGTCTGCGGCGGTGAAAGCGTTGGTGTTTGATGAGGGTTGATCACGAAGTGCCGGCGACTGGGTACCGGCACGGAATGTTTCCAGACGAGCGTGGACGATTCGGCGTGTTCGGAGGCAGATTCGTTCCCGAAGGTCTGATGGCCGCGCTACTGGATCTCGAACAGGATTATCGACTCGCGCAGGCGGATTCGAGCTTCGTGGCCGAGTACCACGAATTGCTCCGCGACCGGGTCGGGCGGCCCACACTATTGCATCAGGTGCGACGGTTCGCCGAATTGCTGAGAACGCCCGGGGTGCGCGTTTATCTGAAGCGTGAGGATATGACGCACACCGGCGCACACAAGATCAACAATGCGCTCGGGCAGGCGCTGCTGGCCAAAAGGATGGGCAAGCGACGGATCGTCGCCGAGACCGGCGCCGGGCAGCACGGCGTCGCGGTGGCTACGGTGTGCGCGATGCTCGGCCTGACTTGCGTGGTCTACATGGGGACCGACGACATGCGCCGTCAGGCGTCCAACGTGGTGCGCATGAATCTGCTCGGCGCCGAGGTGCGCGCGGTGGACAGCGGTTCGCGCAGGCTCAAGGACGCGATCAGCGAGTCGGTGCGCGACTGGGTGGCGAACCTGGACACCACCCACTACCTGTTCGGCACCGCGGCAGGGCCGGCGCCGTACCCGAGGATAGTGCGCGATTTCCAGACGGTGATCGGTGCGGAGACCCGCAACCAGATCGTCCGAGCCGAAGGCAGACTGCCCGACTACATCCTCGCCTGTGTGGGCGGCGGTAGCAACGCCATCGGAATCTTCCATCCATTCGCGGGTGATCCGGAGGTGCGATTGATCGGCGTCGAGGCGGCCGGACGAGGTGTCGAGACCGGCGATCACGCGGCGACCCTCTGCGTGGGCAGCCCAGGTGAGATCGACGGCTCCTACAGCTATCTCCTGCAGGACGAGGACGGTCAGATCGCACGGACACACAGCATCGCGGCGGGGTTGGACTATCCGGGCGTGGGTCCCGAACTCAGTCACCTGAAGGACAGCGGCCGGGTGACCTACCGCGCGGCCACCGACGCCGTCGCGCTGCGCGGAATGCAAGCGCTCAGCCACACCGAAGGCATCCTCGCGGCCCTCGAATCCGCTCACGCCGTCGGACATCTGCTGGAGATGGGTGACCGTGGTGAGGTTCCCGCCGACGCACTGATCGTGCTGTGCCTGTCCGGCCGCGGCGACAAGGATCTCGCCGTGGTAGCCGAGCGGCTCGGGGTGTCCTGACCGGTTCACAAGTCCGGTCCGGCCGCAGCGGGCTGCGCATCACGTACCGGCAGGCCATCTGCGGCCTCGGGAGCGGGACGCTATCGTCGATAGCGCCCCATGGCGCCGGGGGTGGGACCGCGCGCTGCACCTGCGCCGACGAGGATGAGTCCACTTGAAGTACGTGCCCCGCCTGATGTTGTTTCTGGCGATTCCCGCTGTGTTGTTCCTGCTTCCCTGGTGGACCTTGGTGGGAGCGCCCACCGAGGGAGCGGGGCCGCTGTTCTGGATCGGTTCCGCGCTGTTCCTGCTAGGGTTCGTCTGCCTCCCCGCGTCGATGTTCCTCGGACACGGGCCCGCGCAGTCGGATGCCGCGTCGATCGTCGGCGACACGCTGCTCGGCGTGATGTGGGTGATGTTCACCTGGTCGGTGTTCGGGAACCTCGCCCGGATGGGGTTGGTTGTCGCGGACGTCGACGATCCGGCCCGCTCCCGCGTCGTCGCGGTGGGCGTGCTCGCTGCCGTGACCGTCCTCGTGGTGTGGGGAGTGGTCGAGGCGCGTCGCCTGCCCCGAGTGCGCACGGTCGAGGTCGCCATCCCGGGCCTCGGGCCCGCCCTGGACGGCCTGCGCATGGTGGTTGTCACCGACACTCACTTCGCCGCACTCGACCGATTGCGCTGGTCGGAACGTGTGGTGGAAGTCGTCAACGCGCAGCGCCCTGATATCGCCTGCCACGCGGGTGATCTCGCGGATGGTTCGGTGGCGAAGCGGCACCCGCAGGTCGACCCGCTCGGCAAGGTCGAGGCCGAACTCGGCAGGTTCTATATCACCGGCAACCACGAGTATTTCGGCGACGCGCAGGGCTGGATCGACCACATGGCTTCCCTCGGCTGGCAGCCGCTGCACAATCAACACGAGACCGTGCGCCGCGGCGACGACCAGTTGGTGATCGCGGGCATCGATGACCCCACCGGCGTCGGCCTGACCGGTCATGGCCCCGACCTGCCCGCCGCGCTCGCGGGCGCGGACCCGCACGCGCCGGTCGTCCTGCTCGCCCATCAACCCAAACAGATCACCGACGCCGCCGCGGCGGGCATAGCGCTGCAGATCTCCGGCCATACCCACGGCGGCCAGATCTGGCCTTTTCACTATCTGGTTCGCCTCGACCAGCCCGTCATCGCGGGCCTGAGCCGCCACGGCGAACGTACCCAGCTGTACACCAGCCGTGGCACGGGCTTCTGGGGACCGCAGTTGCGTGTCTTCGCCCCGAGTGAAATCACCGTTCTGGTCTTGCGTTCGGAGTCGGCGAGTAGCTGAGGGCTCGGTCGGACACGTGTCAGCGGGTAGCGCGGGTGCTGTCGATCGGTCCGCTGGCGTCGGCTGCGGATTCTGGCTCGCTCGAGTTGTCGGGCCGCCATGCCTCGGTGACCCCGGGCACCCCGTCTCGGACGACGTAGCTGGCGCGAGTGTGGATGGGTGCGCCGGGGCGGCGGACATAGGGCACGACGCGGAAGTCGTTGCGCCACAGCTGATGGTCGAGCTCGACGCGGACGTACCCGCGCTGGGCGTTGAAGAACTCGAGATCCGGGTTGGCGGCCAGCAACAGACGACCCTTGTCGTTGAGATCGGCTCCGTCGCCGTTGCTCGAGATGGACGTTCCTGTGAATTCCGCTGCCACGACGGGTGATTCGGGATCGACGTAGTCGCGGCGCAGGTGGGCGGCGTGGTTCTCGTGCCGGTCGCCGGTGATCACCACCAGGTTGCGGACGCCGCGGTCGGCGGCCGCTCCGAGCACGGTGTTGCGATCAGCGACATAGCCGTCCCAGGAGTCGGTGGACACCGTGACGTCGGGGCCCGGGTCGCTGTCGTTCTGGCTCATGCCCACCTGGTTGCCGATTACCTGCCAGCGGGCTGGGGAGCGGGCAAGGCCATCGATCAGCCAATTTCGTTGCGCTGCACCCAATATCGTGCGATCGGTGGCGAACCGGTCGGCGCAGTCGGACATGACCGTCCCGCCACAGGCCTGCTCAGTGCGATATTGCCGGGTATCGAGCATCGTGATCTCCGCGAGGTCGCCGAATCGGTAGCGGCGGTGCAAACGCACCGACGGCCCGGACGGCAGCTGCGCGAGCCGCAGCGGCTGGTGTTCGTACATGGCTTGGAAGGCGGCGGCGCGGCGGCGGCGGAACAGGGCGCGAACACGGGAGACATCGAACCCCGCGCCCGGTGCGTCGCCCGCCCAGTTGTTGTCGACCTCGTGATCGTCCATGGTGACCAGCCACGGAAACGCGGCATGCACGGCGCGCAACGGCTGCTCGGCCTTGTAGAGCGCATAGCGCAGCCGGTAGCCGGGAAGATCGACGGCTTCGTCGCGAAAGTGCGGGCCCACCGTGATTCCCTCGCGGCCGCGTATCCAGGCGCGTTCGTAGATGTAGTCGCCCAGATGTACGACCAGGTCGAGGTCTTCCCGGGCCATGTGCTCGTAGGCGGTGTAGTAGCCGGAGCTCCACGATTGGCACGAGGCGAACGCGAAGCGTAGCCGGGCGAGGGGCTGTCCGGGCAGTGGAGCCGTGCGGGTCCGCCCGACCGGCGAGATCGCCGAGCCGGCCCGAAACCGGTAGAAATACCAGTGATCCGGCGCCAACCCCTGGACTTCCGGGTGCACACTGTGGCCGAGCGCGCGCGTTGCCACCGCGGTCCCCCGCGTCACCACCTGCCGGAAATTTTCGTCCCGCGCGACCTCGTATTCGACGGTCACCGGATTCAACGACATTCCACCGAGCCCGTCCGGTGCCAACGGGTCCGGAGCCAACCGCGTCCACAGCACCACACCGTCCGGCGTCGGATCGCCCGACGCCACCCCCAGCGCGAATGGGTCCCCCAGCCATCTCGGCGCCGGGAACCGAGCGCTGCTCGCCGCCGCCGTCCCCGCCAGCACCGCGGCCGATCCCGCGGCGCCCACTCGTAACAACTGCCGACGAGACAAAGCCATACATCAGGGTACGGTCTGCCTCCGTTCAAGGCATGACAGACGGACCGGGCCCGACTCAGAGCAGACCGCTGCGGCGGGCGTTGTCAAGGGCGTCGATCCGCGAGTTCGCCCCCAGTTTGGCGTAAATGCCGCGCAAGTGAGTCTTCACGGTATTGACCGAAACGCCCAGGTCAGCGGCGATCTGCTGGGCCGTGCGGCCGGACGGGAGCCGCTTGAGCACGGTCATCTCGGTGTGCGTCAGTGCCGGGTAGGTCGTCCGACGCCGCGCGGCGGGATGCCGCCGGACGAGGTCGGCGAATCGCTCGTCTCGGCCGAACCGGCCGACATAGCGGTCCAGCAGGGGGATGGCGGTCGGCACGTCGAGGAACGGTCGCACGAGCCGCTGTGGCGCGGCGGCGCGCAACGCGTTGTCGAGCGCAGCGACGGTCTTCGACGGCGCGCCGGAGTCATGCTGAGCCGTGGCGTACATCAGCCAGCCGGTGATCTCGGTGACCGGATGCAGGGCCGCCGAGCCGTCGAGCAGAGGCTCGAGGCGGGCGCAGGTCGCCTTGGGCCGGTTGGCCGCGTAAGTTAGTGCGGCGTCGGCCAGCCGGATATCGGGCAGGTCGCCGACGACGCCGCGAGAACGCTCGACCAACAGATGTGCCGTCCCGGCCTCCTGCACGCGCAGCAGCGCCCACACCACCGGAGGAACCAGGCTGCCGGTCGCGTTCGGGAGCGTCTTCGTCTCCAACATCAGCAGCAGATTTCGGCGCAGCGCGTCGGCCGCCGCGCCTTGGTCGTCGGCCCGCTCGAGGGCGAGGAGATGGCCGATGACATTGCCGTGCCACCCAGCGACGGGACTGGTCGACCCGTCGTGACCGACATGGACCGCGAGCGCGTCGGCAACCTGCGCCGGATCCGGCTCCTCGCCGTGCAGATAGGCGCCGTAGGCGGCGATGGTAGACGCCTGGACGGCATCGGCCGCTTCGAGCAGGCCCTGCTCCGCGGCGACGGCCAGCGCGCGGGCAGCGCGGTCGCGCATCGCGCAGGCGCTGTCGACGGCGCTCGCCGCGAAAGCGAGCCGGGTGAGCGCGTGCAGCACCAGCCGGGGATGGCAGACGTGTTCGGCCAGTACGAGGCTCGACTGCAGCAGCTCCTCGCCGCGCGCGACCGCACCGCGGGCGATCAGCGCGGTGGCGAGTTGGATCGAGGTGTATGCGTCGAAATCCGGTTCGCCGATCGGCTCGACGGTGTGCGGGAGTTCACCGATCACCGTGCCGCCGGTCACTGCGGCGTCAACCGCCACGGCGAGCGCGAGTGCCTCCACGCGGTCCGCGGGCGCGAAGGACTTCTTGGTTGCCCGCCGCGCCGTTGCCGTGTCGAGACAGGCGATCGCGGCGGCGGTGTTGCCGCGGACCAGCGCGTCGACGACCCGCACCAGCCACAGGAAAGGATCGTCGAGCAGTGCGGGTGCTGCCTGGGCGAGTGCGTCGAACAAAGCGTCACCCGTGCCGTCGAGGATCATGGTCAGCGCGCACTCGGACAAGAATTCACCGAGATGCCGCTGGTCGGGTCCGGCCAGCAGATGGGGGAGCGCGTCCCGCGGCAGGCCCGCCGCCCGCAACCACTGCGCCGACCGCATTTGCAGATCCGAGCGTAGTTCAGGCCCGAGCCGATCGGTCTGGGCGAGAAAATACGCCCGCAGCATCGGGTGATAGGTGAACCACACCGCGTTGTCGCGCACGACGGAGACAATCGGGAAGCTGATCCGGTCGAGTTCGTAGAGGCAGTGCCCGGCGCCGCCGCCGACAAGCTCGTCGGCGAGCTTCTCGGTGAACGAGACCGGGACGCTGGTGTAGGTGAGGAACTGGCGCAGTGTGGGCGGGAGAGCGTCGACGAGCTCGCCGACCAGGAAGTCCGAGACCGCGTGCGGTGGGCGCGCGAGGACGGTCAGCGCGGCCGCGTGGTCGTCCGGGTACGCCGCAAGGTGGATCGCGGCGATACGCACCAGCGCGGCCCAACCTCGGGTGAGGGCGACGACCGTGTCCAGCTCCGCGTCGGTGAGTTCGCAGCCGTGGTCGCCGCACAGCGCGCGGACCTGATCAGGTGTGAAGGCCAGTTCGCTCGAGCCCCAGCGGGTCAGCCGCGAGGGAAGATCGAGGACATGCCACCGGATCGGCGGAGCGAAACGGGCACACAGCACCGTCGTGAGGGCTGGCGGTGCGTGGTGCAGGAAGTATTCGAGTCCGGCGAGCGCGAGCGGGTCGCTGATCAGATGAGCGTCATCGAGAACGAGGACCGCCGGCGAGGTCCGCGCGGTGAGGGCATCGATCAGGTGAGCCGGGTCCGCCGTGGCCGGACCGGGACGGCGTGGCGGTGTGGCGATGCGGAACCGCTTGCTCACAGCGGTCCACAGCGCGGCAGGGTCGCTGAGGCGTTCGGTGATGGTCAGCCACGCCACCTCTCGTTCGCACTTGGGGTGTGACGACCGCCGGGCGGCCCAATCTGTGAGGAGAACGGTCTTTCCGCTTCCCGCGGGTGCGCTGATGAGTAGCACGCGACCATTGCACGAGCGCGTGACGGTGTCGATGTCGGCATAGATATCCGTACGAGCAATCGGTGCGAACGGCAATGGCGGGATCTCCGAGGCGATTCCGGCACCGGCCGAGGATATGCTGCGTTGATCGGAGCCGTGCAGTGCAGTCACCGAGCCTCCCTTGGCCGTGTGCTGAAAGATCACTACCGCGCCTAGTTATCGAAATGTACCGCGCGCTGATCAGGTCATTTGCGGTAGTTATCGAAATTTCACCCGAACTGGATGAGGTCGGATCGTCGATTTGCTGATTGGCGTCGTCGTGGTCGTCCTCGGTCACGCGGTACGCGGTGGCTCCCGCACGCGATGGGTGCCGAGCGCAACGCCTCGGCCCCGTTCGCCACCGCAGTGCCGCCGACGGCGTCGAGATGCCGGGTCGGTGCACCGTCGATCGGCCCGGATCGTGGAAGAGAAACTCTGGGCCGTGCCGCCTCGCCACCGAGTGGGGCGCGGTCGCCAGTCAGTGCCGAGTCATCCCAAACGGGTGAAGTGCCCGGCCGCGCGGTGGGAGGAGATTCGAAAGGCGTCCACTACTTCCCGAGAAAGGGGGCGACCGATGACGCACATGACCGAACCGCGCCAACATCCCGTGCGCCAGGGTTTCGCGGCGGGCACGTCCATCGCTGCCGCGATTCTTTTGCTGACCGTCGGTGTTCTGTCGATCTTCGAGGGCATCTCCGCCGTCGCCGAGGACGCCTTGCTCGTCGTTGGGCCGGATTACGCCTACAAGTTGAACACCACCGGATGGGGCTGGGTCCATATCGTGCTGGGCATCCTGCTCATCATCGCCGCGTTGGGATTGATGACGGGCGCCACCTGGGCCCGGGTCGCTGCGATCTGCGTCGCGGCCTTGTCGATTCTCGGAAACTTCATGTGGCTGCCGTACTACCCGGCCTGGTCGATCCTGGTGATCGCGTTGAACGTCGTGGTGATCTGGGCCATTGCCACATGGAAGCCAGAGGCGATCTGACGGGTATCCACTGACAGCGCTCGCACGGTGTCCCGCTTCCTGCCGAGGCCGCGCGGCGTACCGACCGCATAGCGGTGCGGAGAGCTGGATCGACGCAATAGGCCCGAACTCCGTGCCGTCGGGCAGGCGTGGTTGAGTGGTCGGCGAGGCAGGCAAGAGATTTCGAGAGCATCATCGTCGACCACGAGCCGGCCGTGCCCGCCCACGGTCCACTCCTGGGTGCGTGCCGGCGAAATCCTGCGCTGGCCCGGGCCGAGGTCCGCCCTCTGATCTGAAACGCCGTTGACCCGGTCCAGCTCGGCGGCCCGGCAGCCACGTTCGAGCAAATCGATGATGCCCGAAACCCAGCCCAGCGGCGTTCAGCACCGAATGTCTTGTGGCGCTTGCCGGAGTGTGGCAGGCGAGATCAGGTACGCGGAGGGTGGCCACCGCGGCCTGGTTGGCTCTCGGTGCGGGTTCAGGGCAGCGCGGAGATACCGCGGCGTGGCGATGGGAAGGGGTCTACTGTGGGTAACCACACCAAGCAGTCCGCCGTAATGGTGGTGATGATGCCCACGGATGTGGTGCGACCGGCCTCTGTGTTCGACGATTTCGCCGCTGTGGCAGGCACGTGGGTGTCGAAGGGCTTGTTCTTCGTGCTGGCCGTCGCGCTGGTGCTGACGTGTGCGGTGAGTTTGGTGTTCGAACGCGACGTCGAGAACTGGCCACGGCTGCTCACCACCGCGACGACGATAGTCACGTTCGTGCTCGTCGCCCTGTTGCACAACGCGCACAGTCGCGCGACCTATGCGATGCAGGTCAGACTCAACGCGCTCGCGAACGCGCTGTCGGTCGTGAAAGGCGAGACCGACTCCGCGCTCTGCTGTCGCGGCGAGGAGCGATTCGTCGGGGGCGGTCTGGTGCGCGACGGCAGATCGGCCTAGCCGTCCGTCCGGTGCGCGGGCCTGCCGCCGTAGCCCGAGTTCCGCGAGACCTCCTAGCGGGCCAGCGCCTTTCCGATGTCTGTAACAGTTCGGGGTCTGGTGGCGAGAAACAACCATCCTTGAATGACAATTCAGCGCAAGCTTCTGTGACGGACACGATCTCGATGTTGTTGTGCTGGTAGACCAGCGAGACGACTATGAACCTACTCCGCATGCGCGCAGACGCGCGCGACCCCAAGCGCTACCTCTGGGTCCTGGGATTGATTGCTCCGGCGTGCGCACTGCTTCCCTCACAGGCGGTGGCGCGCACGGGGCTGGAGGTGTTCTGGTGGATCGGGCCGTTCATCGTACTGGTGCTGATCCCGATCCTGGACTGGGTGGTCGGGGAGGATGGCACCAATCCTCGCGATGAGGACTACGAGCTGTTGTCGAACGACCGTTACTACCGCTGGTGTACCTACCTCTTCCTGCCGATGCAGTTCGTCGGTCTGTTCATCGCCGGATATCTGTGGGCCGGTGGCGAGCTGAGCCTGTTGGACAAGCTCGGACTGGCCGTGACCCTGGGTTTCGTGTCCGGCATCGGCATCAACGCCGCACACGAACTGGGGCATCGGTCCGAACGTCTCGAACGGTGGCTGGCGAAGATCGCGCTTGCGCAATCCGGGTACGGGCATTTCTTCGTCGAACACAACCGTGGCCATCACGTGCGAGTGGCCACACCCGAAGATCCGGCCAGCGCCCGGTTCGGCGAGTCGCTGTGGGCATTCCTGCCGCGCAGCATGGTCGGCGGGTTTCGCTCGGCGGTGGCCTTGGAACGTGAGCGTCTTGCCCGAACGGGAAAACCCTGGTTCAGCAGGGGGAATCACATTTTGCATGCCTGGGCGATGAGCGTGGTGCTGTTCGGCACGCTCATCCTGATCTTCGGAGTCGGCATTGTCCCGTTTCTGGCGCTCCAGGCACTGATCGGTGCCGGGCTGCTGGAGACGGTGAACTACGTCGAGCATTACGGGCTGCTGCGCCCGCGCCGCCCCAATGGCCACTACGTACGGTGCTCGCCACGCGACAGCTGGAACAGCGACCGTCTGATCACGAATCTCTTTCTGTTCCACTTGCAGCGCCACAGTGACCATCACGCCAACCCCGGTCGCCGCTACCAAACCCTGCGCAGCTCCCAGCAGGCGCCGCAACTTCCGGCCGGCTACGCCACCATGGTCCTACTCGCCGCCGTGCCTCCGCTGTGGCGCGCGGTCATGGACCACCGCGTGCTGGCCCACTATGGCGGGGATATCACACTGGTCAACGCCAAACCACGGACCCGACGTCACCGGGTGACCGTGGGGCCCGCCGGGGCGGCCGCCACCTGGCGCGGACGTCCGGACCGGACAGGTGCCGGCAGCGCCGGGCCGTGACGTCCGGCGCGAAGAAGCTGCGCGCGAGGCCGAGCGGCCCGAGAACGAGGGTGGCGACGGCCTTTCGGGGTAGGCGCAGAAAGCGGAGCCCGAGGCTGCCTTCGGCTGGGCCTCGCGAAACCGCAGTACGGCACGAACCGTGGGGGCGAGCCACCGTTGGTAAAGCCGATCTTCCCCAGGGCTGACCGGAGCATTGGTGTACGCCGCAGTGTGAGAAGGGCCCCGGCGTTCCGGGCGGCGCAACAGATCTGTTATCTACTGGCTACGATTGTTTTTTCGCCTGTACGCGCTCGGTAACCGTGAAGGGATTATCTCTATGGCACGCAAGGTCGTCGTGACCCTGGTCGATGACTACGACGGCAAGTCTCAGGCCGAAGAAACGGTGTCATTCGCCGTGGATGGCGCGGCTTACGAGATGGACTTGTCGGGGGACAACGCCGGGCAGTTGCGGGTGTTCTTCGAACAGTGGATTCCGTACGCCCGTAAGGTCGGTCGCGCACGTCGGGGCCGGGGCGGTGCTTTGCGGTCGGCGACCGATCGGGAGCAGGCCACGGTCATCCGGGAGTGGGCGCGCAAGAACGGCATGGATGTGTCGGCCCGCGGGCGGATCTCGGCCGACGTTGTGGAGGCGTACAAGAAGGCCAACGGGTAGCGCTGGAAGCAGTAGCGGCGAAGCGGTCCGCACTCCGGCGGGCTAGGTAGCCGTGCGGTGCGGGTTCGCGGCCACGAAACCGTCGTACGGTGGGGAGCACATCGCACCGTCGCCGGCTGCCGACCGGTCGCAATCCGCCGACCGGGATTCCGCCTATCGCGATAACGGCGCCGGACCGGGGTAAGCGACCACCATGAAGGTCACGATGGGCACTCGGCCACACAACCTGCCGCGGCCGCGAGGCGAGCTGTCGGACGCAGTGCTGGAAGTGTTGCGTGGGGTGCCCGGTGGGCCCATGCCCCGGTTCAGGTCTGTGGACCCGTACGGCGAGGACCTGCACCTGGCGTTGCACACCTGCTATGAGCTGCACTATCACGGCTTCGCGCCAGTGGATTCCGGGTGGGAATGGGACCCGGGTCTACTGGCTCTGCGCGCCTCGATGGAACAGGAGCTTTTGTGTGCTCTGCGCGACGACGTGCCCGGCGGGACGGATCTCGATGGTGAGCTCGATCAGCTGCTGGTTACGCCCCCGGAGCCGTCCGGCCCCAGCCGGTATCTCCGCGACGAGGGCGAATGGTGGCACATGCGCGAGTACTTCGTACACCGGTCGATCTTTCACCACAAGGAAGCCGATCCCTACGCGTGGGTGATCCCGCGGTTGCGCGGTCAGGCCAAGGCTTCCCTGGTCGCGGTCGAATTCGACGAGTTCGGAGGTGGGCGGGGCGAACGCGTGCACGCGCAGCTGTACGCCGACCTGATGGCGGGTGCCGGGCTGAACGATGAGTACCTGCATTACCTGGACCTGGTGCCCGCGCCGATGCTCGCGGTAGTGAACATGATGTCGCTGTTCGGCCTGCACCGGTCGCTTCGCGGTGCGCTGGTCGGTCACTTTGCGACCGTCGAGATCACCTCGCCCCCGGCTGCGCAGCGGCTGGTCGACGCCCTGGAACGCCTCGACGCCGACCCGGCCTGCGTGCTGTTCTACCGCGAGCACGTCGAGGCCGACGCCGTGCACGAGCAGGTGATGCGCAACGACGTGATCGGTACGCTGATCGCGCGGGAACCCGAGCTGACGGAGTCGATGGTGTTCGGCATCCAGGTGACGAACCTTCTCGAGGACCGCTTCGCCGACCACGTCCTCGGCTGTTGGCGCGCGGGACGCAGCTCGTTGCGCGACAGCGATTAACGCGATCGATCCCGGCTATCCCTTGCTTGTGATATCGAGCAGGGACCCCTGGGGTTTAGTGCCGGCAGCTCGATACCTGGTTGGGCGGGTGGACTGACCAGGCGTCGACGGCACTGACCGAGCTCGGCGAGGAACAGGAAGATCTGGTGATGATCCGTGCCGACCGAATCCGACAATAAGCGGCGGAGAGTAACCCTCACCGCCGATGGTCCCGCCTTGGTCGAGGGGCCGGTCGACCTGGTGACCGCGGACGGCACGACGATCCACTGCGACCGGTTCCTGGTCGCCATTTGCCTGTGCCGACGATCGAAGAACTATCCGCTGTGCGACACCAGCCACCGCAAGCATCGCCGCCCCCCACCGTGAACGGAGCGCACGGAGCTCAACGGCGGCCCGTCCCGAGCGTCTCGGCGGCGACGAGCAGCCACTCGACGGCGCACTCGATCGTCTGTTTCAACACCCGTTCGGGATCGCCGTCGTATTGGCGATGCCATGCGCGCACGTCGGTCTCGGTGGCCACCGCGAACCAGACCGAGCCCGCGGGTTCGCCGTCCTGCGCGTCCGGCCCGCCGACACCTGTCACCGCCACCGCGACGCCCGACTCCAGCAACGCCCGAACGCCCTCGGCCATCGCTTCGGCCGCGGTCCGCGATACCACGGGCACGTCGGGTACACCGAGGACTTTTCGCTTGACCTCCGAGCTGTAGGCCACAACACCGCCACGGAACCAGCGTGCGGATTCCGGCGCTGCCCCCAGCGTGGCGGCGAGCCGACCTGCCGTGAGCGATTCCGCGACCGCGACCGTGATCCCGGTCCGCCGCGCCAGTTCGGCCAGTTCGTGTGCGTAATTGTCGGCGGGGGCCATCGCTTTCCCTTCTGCGCCGCGGCTCCGACCACGATACGACCGCACGGCGCGGATCCGGTACGGCGTTCGCTCGCGCCTCTGGGGTTTCGCCGACAAGGTGGTGGGAATGTCGGCAGAACCAGCCCGATAGTGTTCCGAATGCGAGGGAGAAGCAGATGACTACCGACGCGATCGTGCTGCTGCGTGACGACCACAAGGCGATTCGCAAGCTCTTCCGGGAGTTCGAGCGAGCGCGCCACGACGCACACGCCAGCAAGGGAAGCCTGGTTGACAAGATCATTTCAGCGCTCACAGTGCACACCTATCTCGAGAACGAATGCATGTACCCCGAGGTCCGTAGACTTGTCCCGGAACTGGAGGACGACATCCTGGAGTCCTACGAGGAGCATCACGTCGCCGACGTGCTGGCGACGGAACTGGCGACGATGAAGCCCGAGGACGAACACTTCACCGCGAAAGCCGCCGTGCTGATCGAAAACGTCGACCACCACATCGACGAGGAAGAGAACGCGTGGTTCCCGAAGGTGCGAGAACGCCTGGGCCGCAAGCAACTACAGGAAATCGGAGCGCGAATGCTGGAGCTGAGGAAGGAGGCACCGACCGCACCGGCCCAACCCTCGGCGCTGAAGAAGACCGTCGACGCCGTCCTGGCCTGATTGCGCCGAGCCCGTGTGTCGGCGCGGTCGAATCGACGTCTCAACGATAGGACGGGTACTGCTGCGCGCCGAGCACTTTCGCGAGGTGCGCGGCGTTTCTGGCGAGCGCTCCGGTCGCCGAGGCCACCGCCTCCGGCACTGAATCGAGATCCTGATAGTCGGTGCCGCCCATGGCTTGGTCATTCCCGCGACCGTGGCCACTTTGCCGACCATGGCTGGGCGATCCTCGTCATCGGTGTTGGACAACTCGGCGTCCAATCGCTCCAGCACGCGCTGGGCGACCGAGGACATATGCCCGACCCAGGTCGGGGTCGAGACCAGCAGGATGTCGGCGGCGGCGATCTGCTCGCGCACGAGCGGCCAGTGATCTCCCGGTCCTTCGTCGGCACCCACACCGGGAAGAATATCGTGGTCGACGACCCGGACCACCGTGCCTTTGACGTCGTGCTCACCCAGTGCGTCCAGCACCTGTCGGGCGATGACCTCACTACTGGAGGGGGCGGGCGACTTCTTCAAGGTGCACACGAGTGCGACGGCGCTCGATGCGGCCATCGGGAAACCTCCTGGATTGCTGAGACATTCGGATCAGGTGCCGGCCACGACACGAATCGTGCGCAGTCGCGAGTCCGCGGCGTCGGGCACGTTCATACCCGCGTCCAGACCGGTGCGCAGGTAGTCGACGACGGCCGCGTCCAGCACCTCGCCCGGCACGGCCACAGGGATGCCCGGGGGATACGGCGTGAGCTGCTCGGCGGCGATCCGGCCCGCGGCCTCCTCGGCGGGCACCGCTTCGACGGGCCCGAAGAACGCGTCGCGAGGCAGCATCGCGGTCTCCAATTCCAGGTCGGATGGCGAGGGCAGCGCTATGCGCGGCGGCGCGGGATCGTGCAGTTGTCCGCGCCAGGCCTCGATCGCGTCGATCAGGGTGTCGATGGTGCTCTTGTCGTCGGCCATGGACAGTGTGGCGAGCAACCGGCGGTGGTCGGTGAGGCCCATGTCGAGACGGCGGTGCTCGCGTAGCCAGTCCGCCGCCTGGTAGCCGCTGGCCCCGGTGCCGGACACATCCATCAACACCTGCATGCGGTCCAGATCATGGGAGGCCTCGGCGCAGAGCAGCTCCTTCTCGAGCACCGCGATGCCGGGAATCTCGGCCAACCGCCGCCTGGCTTCCTCGGCGACGCGCAACGCCGACTCGAGCAGCTCGTGTCCGTGCTGGACCATCTGCCTGCGCCAGCCGTCCAGCGCCGCGTAGACCAGCACGTTCGGGCTGGTCGTCATCAGCAGGTCGGCGCATTCGCTGAGCCTGGCCGGATCGATCAGGCCGCCTTGCAGATGAAAAACCGAGCCCTGTTCGAAGCCCGCGCCCATCTTGTGCACGCTGACCACGCAGACATCGGCGCCCGCGTCCATCGCCCAGGTCGGCAGGTCCTCGTGAAACGGCAGATGGGCCCCCCAGGCTTCGTCGACGATCAGTGGTTTGCCGCGTTCGTGGCAGACCTCGGCGACACCGGCGATATCCGCGCAGGTGCCGTACGGACTCGGGCTCACAATCAACGCGCCCGCCGCGTCCGGATGCTGCTCCCATGCCTGGCGTACATCCTGCGGGGAGGGCGGATGCGAGAAATGTTGGGCGGCATCCCATCTCGGGGTGATCCAGCGCGGCAGAACGCCCGAGAAGATCAGCCCTGCCACGATCGACTTGTGGCTGTCGCGCGCGACGAGCAGGCCGCCGTCCTGTCCACCCGCGACCGCCATCATGGCCGCCTTGACCGATAGCGAACTTCCGCACGTGGAGAAGAACGCGGTTTCGGCGCGCACCGCGTCGGCCATGAGCGCTTCGGCCCGAGCGAGGTATCCGCTCCGCGACAGGCGGTCGTCCAGGCCTGCTGTGAGCAAGACATCGGACTCGAACGCGTCCCGCCCGATCACCTCGAGAACGCGCTCGTCGGTACCTCGTCCTTGCCGGTGCCCTGGCGGTGTGAACCCGTACCTGCCGAGGCGGTGATAGTCGGCCAGCGCTTCCACTAGCGGAGCTCTTGTGTGATCCACGACTACGCCTTACCCAGAATCGGCGGCGGCACACTCCCGCTCCTCAGCCACGAGTTGCGACCCTCACGACAGCCGCCGGATGCGCCGGCAGCCGCGGTTTCGAAAAGGGGTTGGTGGAAAGGCGGATCGACCTCCGTGCCCACCCGGTGGGCCCCTCCGGTAGACCCGGGGCGGTCGTTTCGAGCGCGGGCGCCCGGGTAGGTCGGGAACGTACTCAATCCCTTGACCGAGGAGCACACGTATGAAGGCTGTGACATGGCAGGGACGACGTAAGGTCGCGGTGGAGTCGGTGCCGGATCCCCGGATCGAGGAGCCGACCGACGCGATTATCGAGGTCACCTCCTCCGGGATCTGCGGATCGGATCTACACCTGTACGAAATACTCGGGGCATACATGAGCAGTGGCGATGTGCTAGGTCACGAGCCGATGGGCTACGTGGTCGAGACCGGTTCGGCCGTCACCGGCCTGCAGCGCGGCGACCGGGTGGTGGTGCCGTTCCAGATCAGCTGCGGTGACTGCTTCATGTGCCGCACCGGTCTGCCGACCCAGTGCGAGACCACGCAGGTACGCGAATACGGAAGCGGTGCAGCGTTGTTCGGGTATTCCAAGCTCTATGGGCATGTGCCGGGCGGGCAGGCCGAATACTTGCGGGTACCCCACGCCGATGCCACACACATCAAGGTGCCCCAAGGGCCCGATGACGCACGGTTCCTCTACCTGTCCGACGTGTTGCCGACGGCGTGGCAGGCGGTGGAATACGCCTCGGTGCCGCCGGGCGGTTCGGTGGCGGTCCTCGGTCTCGGCCCGATCGGGGATATGGCCTGCCGCGTTGCCGCGCACCGGGGATTCCGCGTGATAGGCGTCGATCGGGTGCCGGAACGGCTCGCGCGGGTCGCGGACCGCGGCATCGAGGTGATCGACTTCAGCGCGGTCGACCAGCCGCTCGGCGACATCATCCGGGAGTGGACCGACGGTCGCGGCACCGACGCGGTGATCGATGCGGTCGGCATGGAGGCTCACGGATCGCCGATCGCGTCGATCGCACAGCGGTCGGCCGCGTTCCTGCCGGATCCGGTGGCACAGAAAGTGATGGACACCGCGGGGATCGACCGTCTCGCGGCATTGAACTCCGCGATCGACATCGTTCGTCGTGGCGGCACGATCTCGGTGGTCGGCGTCTACGGCGGGATGGCCGACCCGATCCCGATGCGGGTGTTGTTCGACAAGCAGGTTCAACTGCGGATGGGCCAGGCGAATGTCAAACGGTGGGTCGATGACATCCTGCCGTTGCTCGGGGACGGAGATCCGCTCGGTGTGGAAACTTTTGCCACCCACCGCCTTCCGCTGTCCGCGGCGCCGGAGGCCTACGCGAACTTCCAGCACAAGTCGGATGGGGCGGTGAAGATCGTGCTCGAACCCAGTGCCTCGAGCTGATCCGTCTTCTCCGCCGAGAAACCGACCTGGAATAGGGTTCGACACCGTATCTTTCGACGGCTGTTTGTGGAATGCGCCCCGGGGTAGCTGCCAAGTATGGGCTTTTCACTACGCGGAGTTGTCTCGTCATGGTGGTTGGAGGAGCCGACAGCCGTGGCGACGGGGGCGGTACGCACCGGCGCGCTGCTCGGCCTCGCGCTGACCGCCAAGGCCGCGCAGGCGCCGCTGTACGCCGTCGAAGCAGGCGCGCGGGCGAGCGCGTCACTGCTGGACCTGGGGCGCGAAGTCGATCTGCGGGAAGAGGTCGCGGCGCTGGTCGATCCGCATACACGGCGGTCCCGCCGCCGGGTGGAGGTGCACGAGGATCGCGCGACGGTGGAGGTGCGCGGCCTGGACTCAGGCAAGAGCCGGGCCGTCGGGCGGGCGCTGCAGAAGCAGTTGAATCGACGCCGCGCCGTGCGCTGGTGGCGGGTGAACGCGGTGACCGGGCGTGTGGTTGCCGCGCTCGCGCATGGCTCCGCGGACCTGCCCGACCTGTTGGCGGCCATCGAGTCGGTGGAGGCCGACGCCGCGGTAACGGACCTGGACTGGAGCCGCGCCGCCGAATACCCCGCCGATCGAGAGCCGCTGGTGGCGGCAGGGATCCAGGTCGCGGGCGATGTGTGCGCGATCGGGCTGTGCGCCGCGGGGGCGGTGCTGCCGTTGCGCCGCCCGGCGAGGGCGTTGCGCGCGGCGGCGGCGTTCACCGATACCCAGCCGCGTGTGCGTGGTCTGCTGGAGGAGCGGCTCGGCCGTGCCCGGACCGATCTATTGCTCAGCACGGCCAACGCTGTCGGCAACGCTCTCGGCAACAGCGCCGCCGAAGGGACAGCCAATTTGATCATCGACACCGTGCAGCGAAGCATGATGCTGGCGGAGGCGTTGGCCAGGTACGCGCAATGGCGGCTCTGGGAGGCCGACATGGGCAGTCGCCCCGCAGAGGTCTCCGAGCCACTGCCCGCACACTCCCGCGTGGTGGAGATGCCGCGGGGACCGGTCGAACGAGTAGCGGACGAGGCGGCCGCGGGCTCGCTGGTCGGCGCGGTGACCACCGTACTCGGCGGACGCGGCCTCGCCGACGCGGCGGACGCGCTGGAATTGGGTGCGCCGAAGGCGGCGCGGGCGAGCCGGGAGGCCTACAGCGCAGCGGTGTCGGTCCAGTTGGCTCGGGCGGGCGTGCTCACGCTGCACCCGGTGATCTGGCGGCGGCTGGATCGGGTGACGGCGCTGGTCGTAGACGGGGAGTCGCTGCTCACCTCGCGTAGGGTCGTGCTCGCCGCCGAATCGACCGACGAGGAGTGGTCGGTCGCCGACGTCTGGAGTGCGGGCCAGCGCCTGCTGCGGGCACCGGCCGCCGACGACACCACCGGCGGTGACTCGAGGCCGTCGCCGGCCGACACTGCCGGTCGCCGCTTCTCGCGCGGCGGTCGCACACTGCGACTGGTGCACGCCGGTACCGGAAACCCAGACCGAGGGGGGACGGTGCGCCCCGTGTGGCGAGACCTGCACGCGAACGGCAGACCGGTCGGGCGGGTCATGATCGGACGTGAACTCGACCGGCGAGCGCACGCGGTACTCGGCGAAGCACGCGGCGCAGGCCTGCGCGTGATCCTGGTCGCGAGTGCGGACGCAGCCGAGTTGCGTTCGGTGACGGACGAATTCGTCGCCCCTGGTCGCTCACTGAGCAAGCGGGTGCACGATTTGCAGCGCGACGGTCACGTGGTCGCCGTACTGAGCCCCCGTGCGCACAAGGCGCTGGCGTCGGCCGATGTGGCAATCGGGCTCGCGCGACGAGAGAACGGTGCGCCGCAAGTGCCCTGGACGGCCGACGCGGTCTGCCGTGACCTGAGCCAGGTGCATCGAGTTCTGGCCACCATTGTTCCGGCTCGGCAGGTGAGCGAGCGCGGCCGCTCGTTGGCCCTGTCGGCGGCGGCTCTCGGCGGTCTGCTGCTGGCCGTCGCGCCGTCGCGCCGCGGCCGGACCTCGCCCGTGACCGCCGCGCACTACACCGGCCTGCTGACCGGCGCGTACAGCGGATGGCGGGCGGTGCGCAGCGGCCCGCAAGCCACGCTAGCGCCGCTGCTGCCCTGGCATGCGCTCGAACCCCACGAAGTGCTGAGCCGATTGCCCGAGCCGAGCCCGCCGGACGACCGCGCCGAGCCCGCACCATCGGGCCATTTCCCGGGGTTCCCGGCGTTTACCTCCGCAGCGTCGTTCCTTGGTCATCTGCGCCGTGAACTGGCTGATCCGCTCACCCCTATCCTCGGGGTCGGCGCGGTCGCCACCGCGATCCTCGGCGCGCCGTCGGACGCGGTGCTGCTGTCTTCCGTGCTCGCGGTGAACGCGGTGGTCTCCGCTCGGCAGCGCCAGCGTGCGGAGGGCGCGCTGCTCCGGCTGTTCGAGGGAGAGCAACTCACCGGCCGCCTGATCGATCGCGCCGCGACGCACGAGGACGAGCCACACGAACGCATCGTGCCCGCGGACCTGCTCACCATCGGGGACGTGCTGGTGGTGCGTCCAGGGGATGTGGTTCCCGCCGATGCGCGTCTGCTCCGCGCGGACGACTTGGAGATGGACGAATCCGGCCTGACCGGTGAATCGGTGACCGTCGAGAAGCAGCTCGCCGCCACGCCCGGCGCGGTACTGGGTGAACGCGCCTGCATGGTCTTCGAAGGCAGCACCGTGGTCAACGGCACCGGCTGCGCGGTTGTCGTGGCCGTCGGCGCCGAAACCCAGGCCGGGCGTGCCACCGCAGGCGCCATTCCACCCGAAAAGGGCGGTGTGCAAGCGCAATTGCGGCGACTGACCGACCGCGCGTTGCCGATGACATTGACCGGCGGCGGCATCGTCACCGCGTTGGGAGTGCTTCGGGGCAGGGTGCTGCGGACCGCGATCGCCGACGGGGTAGCGGTCGCGGTCGCGGCGGTGCCAGAGGGTTTACCGCTGGTGGCCACGGTGGCTCAGCTCGCGGCCGCGCGCCGACTCTCCCGGCACGGCGTGCTGGTCCGCGCCAGCCGGACCGTCGAGGCGCTGGGCCGGGTCGACACCCTCTGCTTCGACAAGACCGGCACGCTCACCGAAGGGCGGCTGCGTCTGACCACGGTCGCCGACCTGGAGGGGCGGTGGTCCCCGGACGCCGACACCGACGACGCCCGCCGACTGCTGCGCGCGGCAGCCCGTGCCTGTCCCGATCCCGCCGAAGGCCCGGTCGTGCACGCCACCGACCGCGCGGTGCTGGACGCCGCAGACGATGTCCTCGACGACGACGCCCGCCGCTGGGATCCGATCGAGGAGATCCCCTTCGAGTCCAACCGCGGGTACGCCGCCGTCCTCGGCCACACCACGCGCAAGCTGCGACTGATCGTGAAGGGCGCACCCGAGGTGGTCCTGCGGCGCTGCACCCGGGTGCGGCTGCGCGGCACGGACAGCGCACCGCTCGACGACCGGACACGCGATCGCGCCGAGCGGGCGGTTCGTGATCTCGCCGAGCAGGGTCTGCGCGTGCTGGTGGTGGCGCGCCGGGACCTGCGCAGCGAACCCGATGACGTGGAGGGGATGGTCGGCAACCTCACGCTGCTCGGCTTCCTCGGACTTGCCGACACGCCGCGCCCGCAGACCCTTCCCCTCGTCGCTGCCTTGCAACGCAACGACATCAGCGTCCGCATGATCACCGGCGACCACCCGGTGACAGCCGCGGCGGTCGCCAGGCAACTCGGCATCGCGGCGGGCGACGTGATCACCGGCGCCGATCTGGATGGTCTGGACGACACCGCGCAGGCAGAGCTGATCGAACGCGGCACCGTCTTCGCCCGGGTCGGCCCCGAACAGAAGGTGCGGATCGTGGCGGCGCTTCGACACGCGGGCCACGTGGTCGGCATGACGGGCGACGGCAGCAACGACGCCGCCGCGATCCGCACCGCCGACGTCGGAATCGGTGTCGCCGCCCAGGGTTCGGCCGCCGCACGCAATGCCGCCGACTTGGTACTCACCCGCCCCGACCCGCTGGCTCTGTTGCATGCGCTGCTGGAGGGTCGCGGCATGTGGCAGCGGGTCACCGACGCCGTCGGTGTCCTGGTCGGCGGCAACGCGGGCGAGGTAGCGTTCACGCTGTACGGCACCGCCCTCAGCGGACAGGCACCGCTGCGAACCCGCCAGTTCCTGCTGGTGAACATGCTGACCGATATGTTCCCCGCCCTGGCACTTGCGCTGTCTCGGGACCGAGACTCGGTCGATCCGGGTGACGCGGACGATCCGCCGGCACAGGCGCAGCGGCTGGCCGAACAGCTCGCCGAGATCCCCCCGGCGCACCTGGGCGCTGACCTGGTACGCGGCCTTGCCGTGCGGGGAGTCGCGACGACCG
The DNA here is from genome assembly GCF_045207455.1 of Nocardia sp. NBC_00881. Lineage (NCBI taxonomy): Bacteria > Bacillati > Actinomycetota > Actinomycetes > Mycobacteriales > Nocardiaceae > Nocardia > Nocardia sp. NBC_00881. Next base: position 2,328,480 of record NZ_CP108798.1, on the reverse strand, counting down.
TCGGCGCTTCGGTCGCCTGGACCATCGGCCACTACACCGGCACCCGCCGCCGGGCCGCCACCATCGGCTTGGTCGCCCTCATCGGCACCCAGCTCGGACAGACATTGCTCTCCGGATACCGCAGCCCGCTGGTGTGGATCACGACCGCGGCCAGTGGAGCGGTGCTCGCCGCCGTGGTGATGACACCGGGGCTGGGCACGTACTTCGGATGCAGGCCTTTGGGGCCGGCGGGGTGGACAACGGCGATGACCTCCGCGGCGGCGGCCACCGCCGGCGCGGCGTTCCTGCCTCGGCTCCTGCCTACGCCGGTCGCGGACTAGGCCAGATCGCGGATCGGCGTGCTGATTCAGGGTCGTATCGGGTCACAGTATCGACACCGCGATCGCGACCGCGGCCACGAGAAAGACCAGAACCAGCACAGCGGTGAGGATCAGCGCCGCGATGCCGGTGACGGGGAAGTGATGTCTGGTGCTTGGCTCCGGCGCGGACAAACCCGAGGTCTGTGGTGTGTCCGGCGGAGTCGACCCTGGCGGCACTGCGCCGCCGGGTTCCAGGTCAGGAGTTTTCCCGGGATCGGGATCCATCGCGGACATGTGCGCCACCTATTCGCCGTCGTTTCCAGGTATTTCGGGTGAATCAGGTCGCTTGCCGAACCTTTTGCGATACAGAATCACCGCGCCGACCAGCACCGCGAGTCCGATTATCACCAACAGTTCCATGCCGGGGAGCTACCCAGTATCCGGAGCGCCAATCGACCGGCAGCCCCGGCTCTCCAAGGGCGCGGACTTTTTCTGCGGCGAAGACGGAGTACCTGTTCGATATGGTCGTCGACCTGAATCCGCAGCTGAACATCGGCCATGGTTCGTTCGGTCAGCGGGTTCTGTTCGGTCGGCCGGAGGATCGTTCGAAGGACCGATCCTGCGCGGCCCAGTGTTGGCGGGTGGCGGCGACTGGGCCCTGTTCCGTCCCGACGGAGCGCTGATACTCGATGTCCGACTGACATTGCGGACCCACGACGACGCCCTGGTGCCCGCTCTTCGAGACGGCGAAGCAGTACGCGTGGCTCAACGACATTGTCTGCGTCGGGTCGGGGTACCTGATCGAAGGCGGAATCGCGTACAGGGTCTCCCAGGTTGTTCGCTCTCTCGATTCCAGCGCGCATCGTTCCAGGTGATCATCGCCGCGCAGCTCCATTACCCGAGAGGTAATGGTCGAGGCCGCTTGTCGTTCGTAGGATCGAGGGAGTGATTACCCCAACGGTCGGTGACCTACTGCGACATTGGCGTCTGGAGCGCAGGCTGAGCCAGCTGGAGTTGGCCGGGCGCTCCGACACCTCGGCACGGCATCTGAGCTTCATCGAGACCGGACGCGCCACGCCGAGTCGAACCATGATCGTGCACCTGTCCGAGCACCTGGAGATCCCGTTGCGGGAACGCAACCGCGTGCTGCTCGCCGCGGGCTACGCCCCCGCCTACGCGGAACCCGCCCTGGACACGGCCGCCATGGACGCGGTCCGCGGCGCCATGCGCCAGATCCTGGCCGGACATGAGCCCTTCCCGGCGCTGGCCATCGATCGGAACTGGACGATGATCGACGCGAACGGCGGCGTGGGACTGCTGCTCACGGGCATCGACCCGGCGCTGGCGACCCCGCCGGTGAACGCCCTGCGCCTGAGCCTGCATCCCGACGGGATGGCCGGCCGCATCACCAACCTCGCCGAATGGCGCGGCCACATTTTCGCCCGTCTGGCACGGCAGGCCCAGATCACCGGTTCCGCGGAACTGGCCGATCTACTCGACGAGCTGCGCTGCTATCCCGGTGGCGAGGTCGAGCTGTCCCTGCCTGAACCCGATCAGGCAGTTGTCCCGCTGCGGATCGAGCACGATGGGGCGGAGCTCTCGTTCCTCAGCGTCACGACAGTGTTCGGCACTCCGATGAACGTCACGGTCGCCGAACTGGCCATCGAGTCGTTCTTCCCCGCCGATGAGGACACCATGAAGCGTCTGACCGCGAACGCCCGATGAAGCTCTCCGAGCGTCTCGCCTCCCGCCTCGGCCCGGTCCGCCGCGTCACCGACCTCGGCTCGCGCCACGCATGGACGCTGCACCGGGCCGAATTGCTGGACGGCAGAACCGTTTTCGTCAAAGCCTCGGCAGCGTCGACGTCGGTTTTCACAGCGGAGGCCGCGGGGCTTGCCTGGCTTGCGGATGCCGATGCCGACCCTGGCGCTGAACGCCGGTCTGGCCCGGACGAGCCGGTGCTTGGTTCGACTTCGATCCACGACGGCGATCCGGGCGTTGCCGATTCCGGCAGTGCCCGTCCGAACACGACCGCGGAGCGCGGAACGATGCCCCTGCCGCAGGTGCTTGCCGCCGACGATCGGATGCTGGTGCTGCCATGGCTGGCAGAAGTCGGGCCGACACCCGCGGCCGCCGAGCGATTCGGGCGCGAACTCGCCGCATTGCACGCGAAGACGCCTGGACGGTTCGGTGCACCGTGGCCGGGCTGGATCGCGACGCTGCCACTGTCCAATACCCCGACGGCCGGACCATGGTCGCAGTGGTACGCCGAGCATCGCCTCGCACCGTATCTGCCCCGCGCGGCCGCGCACCTGGGCGAGGCCGGAGTCCGCCTGCTGGAGCGCGTCATCGACCGCATCGATGCTCTGGCCGGTCCCGCGGAACCCCCGGCGCGCATCCACGGTGACCTGTGGTCGGGCAACCTGCTGTGGACCGTCGAGCGCGTGCTGCTCGTCGACCCCGCGGCCCACGGTGGCCACCGGGAGACCGACCTCGCGATGCTCGCGCTCTTCGGCGCGCCGCACCTGGATCGCATCGTCGCCGCATATCACGAGACGTATCCGCTTCCCGAGAGGTGGCGAGCGCGCATTCCGCTGCACCAGTTGCATCCCCTGTTGGTGCACGTCGTGCTGTTCGGTGCGGACTACCGCACCCAGACTCTCGCGGCGGCCACGGCGGCCCTCGCCGAATAGCGCCGAGACGGTCGAATGCGCCCAGGTGTTCGGGCATCCAGGTGTTCGGGCATCCACGTGCGCGGGTGCGGTCGGCCATCCGTGTCGACGTGCTTGTCCTGCCGATACGGGGCAGTTTCGAGGTGGTCGATCTCCGCTCATCCCCGACGAACCGTTGCCGACGCTGTCCCAGTGCTCAGCCGTTGACCCGCGCGATGACCTTCTCCGCGAATCGGGACAGGTTGGCGATCTTCGTGTCCAGCGGCTCGGTGTCCTGCTCGGTGGTGTAGGGCAGCCGGAACCCGACGATCACGTCGGTTACGCCCTTGTCCTCCAGACGTTTGATCCCGTCGACAGTGAATCCGTCCAGCGAGATGACATGCACCTCGAAGTCCTTGCGTGTTCCGTACTCGGCCCGCAGGGCGTCGAGTTCGACCAGCAGCCGGTCGAGTTCGGCGCCGCCGCCGCCCGCGTGCATCCATCCGTCGCCGCGCTGCGCGGCGCGCCGCAGCGCAGGCTTGCTGTGCCCGCCGATCAGGATCGGCAGCGGGTCGGTGGGCACCGGGCTGATCTTGATCGGCGGAATGTCGTAGAACGCGCCGTGGAATTCGAAGTAGCCGCCCGCCGACAGTCCGCGCACGATGTCGATGCACTCGTCCATGCGTGCACCGCGCTTGTCGAACGGCACGCCCATGATCTCGAAATCGTCCGGCCACGGACTGATTCCGACGCCGAGCCCGAACCGGTTGCCGCTCAGCGCGGCGACCGAGGCGGCCTGCTTGGCTACCAGCACCGGGGGGCGGATCGGCAATTTCACCACGAACGGCGTGAAGCGTAACGTGGTCGTCACCGCCGCCATCGCCGCGCTCAGGACGAACGCCTCGATAAACGGCTTGTCTTCCAGGAACTCCCGGTTCCCGTCGGGGGTATAGGGGTATTTCGCGTCCGATTCCTTCGGATAAGCCACGCTGTCCGCCACCGACATCGAGGTGTATCCCACCTCTTCGGCGGCCTTGGCCAGTGGCAGGTAGTACGACGGGACGGTCATGGTCTCGGCGTAAGTGAAACGCATGTCAGTCGCCTTCCTGGCGCGTCGAGCGCGCCGTTCGGGCCCGGCGCGGTGCCCGCGAAACGAACTCCAGCTGCTGGCCGCCCGCGTAGCCGAGCGTGACACTGATCGTGTAATCAGCTGGTGCGCCGCGTAATTCGCACTCCTCCGGACCGAAGTGCACATCTGGAACGGTGAACCAGCTCGAGACACCGTACCGCTCGGTGAACACTCGCTGAGCTGCGGCGATATCCCGAACACCCAGCACAGCTGGAAGATCGGGCCATGCGCGATCATCGGCGTGCTCGGGTTCGGCTCATGGGACGCGCTATATCTTCGCCGGATCCAGCTGCGGATCGCCGGGCAACGAACCCGGGCTCAGGCGAGCCATCACAGTGTGCATTTCACGCTCGATGACCGAGGCGACATGATCCAGGCCAGCGAGACGGAGCTCGGCGATTCGCTCACGTATCGCATCGATGCCGAATTCGACTGCTACATCTTCGAGCCCGAGGCGGTGACCGCGCCGTTCGGTACCGTCGGCTGCCTGCCGTCTGTTCGGGGGCGACAACAGCATCCCGCTTGCCTCCTCGGACTCTCCGCGATTTCTCTACTGGACCCGCTCCAGTCTAGGGATGATGTTCATGCATCTGCAAGAACATCCGGGAGGAACGCCCTGACGGGAACCCTTTCAGGCTCAGCGAGGTGGTTTGCCCGTCAACCTCTGTCTCGCTCATTCCGGCTTCGGCAACCGCGGGGTGTGCGCGTGCGCGTCGACTGCCGCGAGGCCCGACAGGGCGATGGTGGTGATAAGACGTTGGGCGGGCGGCACGTCAGTCGCAGATAGTGAGCCGGTCCAGTAGCTGCTCCACGTTGGCATGGAGATCTGTTGCGGCGTCGGGTTCGCCGCCGAGTTTGCGGAGCAGCGCTTGCTGGAACATACCGTCGAAGACTGCGTAGGCGATGCCAGGGGATACGGCGGGAGTCGTGTCGGCGAGTTCGGTGTAGCGGCTGACGACGCGCCAGATCATGTCTTCACGACGCTGGTCGATCTCGAGCACGTCGTCGCGGAAGGACTCCTCGAACAGGCTCTGGTTGCGCAGGTCGTACCAGAGTCGGTGGAGGTGGGCGTCGGTATCGAGGGTGGCGGCCATGGCTGCGGCGAAGCCGTCGCGCAGTTCTTCGGAAGTCTGTGCGGCGGCGACGACTTCGTCGTAACGGGTCACGCAGAGGACCTCGTATTGACGGACCGCGTGGGTGATGAGGTCGTTCTTGTCGCTGAAGTAGTAGTGCAGCACGCCGTGGGAGAACTCGGAGTTCTGTGCGATCTCCCGCAGGCTGGTGCGGGCATAGCCGAGTTCGGCGAGGGTGTGCAGCGCCGTGGCGGCCAGCTGGGCTCGGCGCTCGCCGAACTTGTCGACCCGGCGGCGTGATATCCGCGCGCGGCTCGTCTCGACGATCTCGGTCACCGTGGACTTCTTCCCGTCTTCTCGCCCGCTGTCTGCGGGCACGCTTGCAGTTTATCGCGAGGTCGGCGCGGTCGTGCCGCGATGTTTTGACAGTCGTCAAGGAAAATCTTGACGACTGTCAAAATTTCTATAGGCTGTGATCCACGTCGCACTCTCCGGCCGGTCCAAGCGCGGAACCGGGTGAGGGTGGCGGCAGTCGAAGTGAACGTTCATCTCGAGGAGGAGATGTCGGATGAGTGGGTATGACCTGGTCGGACGCAAGGCATTGGTTACCGGTGGGGCGCGCGGGCTCGGGGCCGGGATGGCCGAGGCGCTGGCGCGTGCCGGTGCGGCCGTTGCCATCGGTGATGTCCAGGAAGATCTCGGGAAGGACACCGTCGAGTCGCTCCGCGGTTCCGGTGCCACCGTCGAGTTCGTTCCGCTGGACGTGACCGACGATGCCGCATGGGAGCAGGCCACAGCCAACGTCATCGATACGCTCGGCGGGCTGGATATCGTAGTGAACAACGCGGGAATCGAGATCACCAGTTTGTTCGTCGATCTCGATCCCAACGAGATTCGCCGCATGCTCGAGGTGAACGTGCTGGGCACCGCATTGGGCATCAAACATGCCTTCCGTGCGATGCGCCCGGGCGGTCCGGCGGGTCAGGGTGGGGCGATCGTCAATATCGCATCGGTCGCCGCGACCATCGCGTTTCCAGGCATTGCCGTGTACTCGGCGACGAAGTCGGGTGTCGATCGGCTCACGAGGGTCGCGGCCATGGAATCGGGCAAGCTGGGCTACGGCGTCCGCGTCAATTGTGTTTATCCCGGGCTCGTCCCCACCGCGATGGGCAGTCGGCTTGCCCAGGACGTGGCGGACATCGGGCTGTTCGGCAGTCCGGAAGAAGCGGTCGGCGCGGTCGTGGGACTGACTCCCCAGGGGCGGCTGGGCGAGGTTTCCGACATGGCCGATGCCGTGGTGTTCCTGGCTTCGGACGCGGCCCGCTTCATCACCGGAGTCGGCCTGCCGGTCGATGGCGGCATGGGCATGTGACCGCGGTCAGGCACACCGGCTAACACGAAAGGTTCGATATTCCATGAGCACTGACAAGCCCGTCATCGTCTACGGCGCCTCCGGCTACACCGGCCGGTTGGTGTGTGAATACCTGCGCGAGTTCAATGTCCCGTTCATCGCGGCTGGACGCGACAAGGTGCGCGTCCAGCAGGCAATGGACCAGATCCCCGGTATCGAGACCGCCGACTACGAGGTGGTCGAGGTCGCACACGAGGTCGCCTCGCTGACCGAGCTGTTCCGGGGAGCACGCGTCGTGTGCAATACGGTGGGGCCGTTCTCGCAGTATGGCCGGGAGGTTGTCGAGGCATGCCTCGATGTGGGGTGCCATTACCTGGACACGACCGGCGAACAGGACTGGCTGATCGACTGCGACGAGAACTACGGCCGGCGGATGGCAGACCAGGAACTGCTACTGTCGCCGGGGCTTGCGCATATGTATACGACGGGTGAGATCGCCGCCAATATCTGCCTGGAGACCCCTGGCCTGGATACCCTAGATATCCAGGTGTTCTGGAAGGGCTTCCCAACCATCGCGTCGACGCGGACCATCCTGGTCAACGCGGCGCTGTCGAAGGCCTACTACCTGGAGCAGAACCAGTACGTGGAATGGCCCGCCGATGCCGGACTGTACGACGTGGTGGTACCGGGGCAGCATCAGACCGAGCTGGCGCTGCCGTGGGGCGGCACCTCGCATCCGGTGTGGTTCAAACGCGACCCTCGGGTGGCCAACGTCAAAGTACTGGGTGGGGTCTTCAACCGGACGCTGATGCAGGGTGTACCACAGATCGTGGCGGGCGTCGTCGAACAGGTGAAGGATCTTTCGCGGGAACAGAAGTACAAGGTGCTCGCCGAGCATGCTGCGGGCGTGATGAACGAGATGCCGCCGCGAGAGAACCCGCGGATCAACACCTCCCTGGACTCGGTGTACGCGTCGGGTCCCTTGGGGCGCGCACACTGCGTCATCTACGGCAATTGCAACTACAAGCAAACCGGCCTGTTACAGGCGTACGCGGCGTACACGCTGCTGCAAACTTCGCCAAAGCGTGCCGGTTTCGCTTCCGGTTGCCAGGCGTTCGGCCATCGTGAGCTGCTGGGTGTGCTGCGCGGTTTCGGACTTGTCATGGAGCCGGTCCTGACTGTGCACAGCTGACCCAGCCCCGGCTGTTTTCGACGACACAAGGATACATTCGTGCGTTTGACCGACTACCTCGACAAGGGCGCCACACTCGGCGCGGCCGCACCCTGCCTGACTATGAACGGCCAGACGCTGACCTACGGCGCGGTCCAGCGGCTTTCCTGCCAGGTCGCTCGCGCGCTGGACCGGTCCGGGGTGCGTCCTGGCGAGAAGGTGGCGATACTGTCGGCCAATAACGCGGTCGCGTTCGGTTGCGTTTTCGGTATCGCGCGGGCGGGGGCGGTGTGGTGCCCGATCAATCCCCGCAACGAGGCCCACGAAAACCGGGACCTGCTGGACCTTTTCGACTGCACGTGCTTGATCTTCCAGGATTCGTTCGCGCCGCTGGTCGCCACGATCATCGGCGACCTGCCGAAACTGGTCACACTGATCAGTCTGGACGGCAGTGCGGTTTCCGATGCCGTCCCGTTCGACGAATGGATCCGCGGTATCGGGGACGAGCCGTGGCAGGCCGACCCGATCGATGACATCGCCCTGCTGGTCGGTACGGGGGGAACAACCGGGCGCCCCAAGGGGGTGGTGCTGACCGGGCACAATGTCGAGACGATGTCGGCGCTGACGCTGATGAGTTACCCCTTCGAGGGCCGCCCGCGCTACCTCGCGCTGGCGCCGCTGACCCACGCGGCCGGGGTGCTGTGTTTCCCTGTTCTGGCACTGGGTGGCGAGGTCGTCGTCATGCCCGCACCGGACCTGACGGAGTTCCTGTCGCTGGTGCCACGGCACCGGATCACGCACACCTTCCTGCCCCCGACCCTGATCTACCTGCTGCTGGATCATCCTGCACTCACCACAGCCGATCTGAGCTCCCTGCAATGCCTGTGGTACGGCGCGGCACCCATGTCGGTGGCTCGTCTCGAAGAAGCCCTCGGACGGATCGGGCCGGTGATGGCGCAACTGTTCGGGCAGTCCGAAGCGCCCATGATGATCTCGACTCTGGCGCCACGGCAACACTTCCGTGCCGACGGTTCCCTCGCCCGCGAACACCTGTCCTCGGTCGGACGGCCCACGCCGCTGACCCAAGTCGCGATCATGCACGACGACGGCACCCTGCTGCCCGCCGGGCGGCGCGGCGAGATCGTCGTCCGGGGTCCCCTGGTCATGGCCGGGTACTACAAGAATCCCGAAGCCACCGCCGATGTGGGCAGATTCGGTTGGCACCACACCGGCGACATCGGCTACCTCGACGAGGACAACTACCTCTACATCGTCGACCGGGCAAAGGACATGATCATCACCGGCGGATTCAACGTCTACTCCGCGGAGGTCGAGCAGACGTTGCTGGCCCACCCGGCGGTACAGGATTGCGCAGTAATCGGACTCCCCGATCCGAAATGGGGCGAGCGGGTGACCGCGGTGATCCAGACCCGCGCCGGCCACAGTGCCACCTCCGATGATCTCCGGGCTTTCGTCAGAGACCGCCTCGGCAGCGTGAAAACTCCCAAGCAAGTCGAGATCTGGCCCGACCTGCCCCGCTCCAAGATCGGCAAAGTGCTCAAGACCGATATCAAAGCTCAGCTCGGCTGACCGGGAACTGTGGGCACCGGGTCGGAAGTCGAGCGCGATTCCCCGCTCGTGACGTGGTGTCGCCAGGTCTTGTGAGTTGAGTTCACAGGAGTCCGCTCGCTGTTCGGGTCGAGTCGGTGGTGGTGGCGTGGAGCCAGTCCTCGAGCACGTCGGCGGTGCGGGCGGGTTGGTCTTCGGCGATGTAGGTATAGCTATCGGCGATGGTCATCAGTGGCGCATCGAGTCGGATGGCGAACCGGCGCGCGTGGTCGAGTGGGAAGACAGGGTCCTCGGCCGCCCACGCCAGCAGCACCGGTTTGTCGAAGCGTGTGGCGAGCTCCTCGGCCGCGGCACGACTGAATCGCGCCGACACGCTGCCGATCGCTTTGCGGCCGTCCACCCGGATCGCCGGATCGTTCAGTACCGGGCGGATGTAGCTGTTCATCACCCGCCCGTTGATCGGATACTTGGCCAGTCGGCCGTACGTGTTTCGCCATCGCCAGGTTCGGCGCACCCGCAGCACCTGATACAGCGCCCGATAACTGGCCGGATGCGCCGCGGTGGCTTTGAGCAACCCGAATCCGCCGGGCGTCGGCGGCCATGTGCAGTCGGGTGTCTCGCAGTCAGTGAGCACCAGCCGGGCCAGCCGATCGGGGTGTCGGGCGGCAGCGATCTGGCTGTAGGCGCCGCCGGAGTCGTTGCCAACCAGGGTGACCGCACGCAAGTCGAGCGCCTCGAGGAATTCCGCGATCATCCCGGCGATCCCGATCGGTGTCAGGTTCGCTTCGCGGCGCATCGGAATCAGGTGTGATCCCAGCGGCCAATCCGGTGTCAGGCAGCGGAATTCGTTGGTAAGCAACGGCACGAGCTTGCGCCAGATGTTCGCGTTGACCAGATATCCGTGCACGAATACCAGCACCGGTCCGGACCCTGCATCGTGGTACACCACGGTGCCTGAGGACAAGTCGACTTCGCGACGCTCCCCGAGGGACGGGGCGCGCCAGGTAGTGTCGCTCATCGGCGCCTACGCTGCATACGTCGTCGCACCGACAGCGGCGCGATTCCGGATCGCCACCACGCCGCCCAAGCGCGTGGCCGCAGCGCGACGGTGCGCGCCAGCGGCGCCGAATCGAAGAACGACTCTCGCCGCCGCAGCCGTCCGTCGTTGTCCACTCGCAGCACGTCCACCGCCTGCCAGGTGAACGGCTCACCGCCCAGAGTGGCGCGAAAGCGGACATGAATGAAGAGTGTCTCGTCGTGGCCTGCCCACTCCAGCACGTCCCCGCGCAAGTCCGGCAGTAGTTGCAATAGCCGTTCGGCTTCGCCCCACCAGGATGCGGGGCCGCGTCCGTCGCGCAACATCGGTTGTATCAATTCGACATCCGGGTCGAGCAGGTCATCCCACGAGTGCGGCCCCGGTTCGTCCCATCCGGCGGCAAACAGTTTCAGCACCCGTTCGTGCACCACAGGCCAGTCGGTCACCGTCTTCTCCTTCGTAGCACAACGAGCCCGGGTTCTTGCAATCATTACAACAAGTGTCTGACTAAGCTAACAGCCTGGTCGACTTCTTGCAATGACTACAAGACTGGAGCTTCGGTGGATCCACGAAAGCGGCGCACGATCGACGCGTTGATGCACGCTGCCCGGGAAATCTTCAGCGAACAACCGATGGATACCGTCACCGTGGAGCAGATCGCCGAACGCGCCGGTGTGGCCGTCAGCTCGATCTACAACCACTTCGGATCCAAGGCAGGCCTGCATGCGGCCGTCGTCCAATGCGCGCTCGACGTCGACCGGCACTACATGGACAACGCCTACACCGCGGACCGTGGACCGCTCGAACAGCTCTACGCCGCGGCCGAGGAATACCTGCAGTTCTATTTGAGCAACCCGCAATACTTCCGGATGCTCGCCTTCCCCAGCGCGCCCGGCCGATACGCGGCAGGCAAAGATCTCTCCGACCGACTCGCCCGTTCGGTCGACGAGCAGAACAACCGCATGGTTCAGGCTCTGGACCGCGGTATCGACGAAGGGCATATTCGCCCCATCGACCCGGTCGAGGTGGCCACCATCCTCTGGTCGGCCTGGAACGGAATCATCAGCCTCGCTTGGCGGCCGGACCGTCTGCGCCGCGACGAAACCGAACTACGCCAGTTGCTGAAAACCACAACCGAGATCATCGCCAACGGCCTCCTCTTCCGGGACACCTAGCTGAGCGACGCTGGTCAACGGAGTATGTTCACGGTTGAGACCCGGCGCCGATCGGACAGTCCGCGCTATCCATCCAGGTCGGAAAAGACTGCGCGCAGGATTCGGTGATGCCGCAGTCGTGCCGGATCGTATGAGGCTGGGGAACTGCGCGGCGAAAGTTCTTCAGCCCCCGACGTCCATCGAATCGGTTCGGACGGAGCTGATCCGCTCCTGTTGGCGACCGCCGAACGGATCCAGCGAGTGCTGGCCGTCGCGAACCCGAGTCACCCGTCTTCGGCTGATTCCGTGCCCCTCTCGTTCACCATGGCCGGTATACGGGCGATCATGCCGATGCGGCGACGATGTCCGACATATGCGGGCCGGCATCCGTGACAAACTGGAGGAGGCCTTGTCGGGTGGCCAGCGAGAGTGCTGGGGCCAGTATGGTTTTCGCGTCGTCGATTCGATGTGCCTCCCAGAGGCAGCAGGCATATAGCAATTGTCCCTGTGCCAGGGCCCGTGGACGGGACTGGGTTTCGATCTCCCGCATCATGTGATCGGCTCGGGCGCACGCTTCTTCGATGCGGGTGGGGGAGTGTTCGGCTAACAGCAGCCGGATCGCGGAGTCCTGTTCGAGTTCGGCGATACCGGCTCGGATCCTGTTGTCCTGCTTGCGGTACAGCGGCAAATGTGTGAGGTGGGTACGAACATCATCCGGGATCGGCAGGCCGATGCGAATATGTTCATTGACAATTCGTGCGGCCAGGCGGGGCAGTGCTGCATCCTCGGCGATCCTCCAGCCCTCGGCGAGGAGCTTCTGGGCGAGGGAGGGATCACCGCGGAGCGCCGCGAGCCGCGCCCCGGTACCGTAGGTGGCCGACAGGAAATCCACCGGTCCGCCCTGCCGGCCGAGTCTGGCACTGGAGTTCAACAGTTGTTCGGCTTCGGCGAGGCGTCCCTGTTCGTATCGCAGCGCCCCCAACAGCGCGCCCGCCAAGATCGAGGAATGGGTTGGCGCGCCTGAGCGCCGCGCCATCGACACGGCATCCTCGAAATGTTCCTCGGCCCTGGTGATGTCGAGTTGTTCATAGGCAGCCAGACCTGCGACGCAGTAGTTGTGTGTCATGCCGAACGTGCGACCGCGATGGTAGGGAGCCGCCCGCTGGTGCCATTGGAGAGCTGCCGCGAAGTCGAACCGGTTCAACGCATCGGTGGCGGCCAGTGTGGCTCCGTTGTTCGCGACGAACGGCGCGGCTGCATCGTCGATATGTTCGGCCACCAGCTTCGGCAGGCCGTCGAAGCGGTCGGTCACGTACTCCTCGACACAGGTCACCAAGGCCGCCTCGACGCGTAGCGCGGTCACCTCCTCGGCTGGTACCGCACCGGAATCCAGTGCCGCGAGAACGTTCTTCAACGCAGTCCGAGTCCGCTGCCGGCGTTGCAGGCCGAGATTCGCCCACGCGACACACAGCTGCAGTCGTGGCCGTGATTCGGTGAGGCTGCCAGGCAGTTTCGCCATCATCCCGAGGAAAGTGGCCATACGGGAACGCTCGATGAGGTCGAGGGCGCGGGCTTCGACCAGATCCACCGCACGCTGTGGATCACCGGCGGACATGGCGTGATCGACTGCGTCGGTGAGCATCTCATGTTCGGCGAACCAGGCGGACGCTCGCCGATGCAGTTGTGCGAGCCGGTCTGGGTCGGAGCGGACGAGCCTGCGCTGCAGGTACTCGGCGAAGAGGTGGTGGTAGCGGAACCATTCGTCGTCCTCGTCCAGGCGGTACAGGAACAGGTTGCGGTCGGCGACCTGTTCGAGCATTTCCTGGCTGTCGGCCCGATCGGAGAGGAGAGTGGCGAGGTCGGCGCGCACCTTGCCGGTGATCGAGGTCGACAGCAGGAAGTCGAGCAGTTGTGGTTCGAGTGCGTCGAGAACGTTCTCGGCGAGGTACTCACCGATGACGTGGTGGCGGCCGGTGAGGCGATCGATGAACGCGGACGGATCGTTGCGCCCGCGCAGCGACAGGGATGCCAATTGGAGTGCGGCAGGCCATCCCTCGGTCGACTCCTGTAGACGGGTCACATCCGCGGCGCTCAGTAGCAGACCGTTGTCGATAAGGAAGGCAGTCGTTTCAGCAGCATCGAAACGTAATGCGGTGACGTCGATCTCGACGAGTTCGTCGCGCACCAGCATTCGGGTGAGCGGCAGCCCGGCCCGGGTACGGCTGGCGACCACGACCCACAGGTGGTGGCAGCCGTGCTCCAGCAGAAACTCCAAAGCGGCACGGGTGGCGTCGCTGGTCACTCGATGCCAGTCGTCGATCACCAGCACCATTGCCTGGCCACTGTCATGGATTTCGTCGATCAGCGTGCAGAGCACGTATCGCGTGGTGTCCGACGATCGTTCCTCGAGCAGTGCACCCAGTTCGCGGGCGAGTTCCGGCCGCACGCGCCGGATCGCCTCCACGAGGTGGGCGAGGAACCAGACGGCGTTGTCGTCGTCGGAGTCGGCGGTCAGCCAAGCCATCGGCGCGCCGTCGGATTCCAGTCGGCGCCCCCACTGGAGGGCCAGCGTGGTCTTGCCGAAACCGGCCGGGCCATGGATCACCGTCAGTCGCCGTTGCTCGCCGTGGCGAAGGATGTCCAGGATGCGCGTGCGCTCGATCAGCGTCCGCGGTGTGCTCGGCGGCCGGAACTTCGTCGCGGCGATCGGCGGCACCGGTGGCGTCACCGAGCCGGGGGAGTGGGCAGGCAACACCGATAGTGCCGCCCTCCGCTCCATCTCGGCGACGGGCGTATCCGGCGGCACGGCCATGGCGTCGACGGCCTGCCCGCAGTTGCGTTGTACCTCCCGCAGTTGTTCGCCGAACTCGACCGCGGTGGCGGGGCGATCTGTGGGCTTGGCCGCCATCGCGGCCTCAACGGCCTCGCACACCGCATGCGGGATGCCGTATGCGTGCAGGTCCGGGACCGATCCCGTGGCGATGCGGGCGAGCTGGACTTCCAACTGTTCGCCGGTGCGCCGGGCGAACGCGGCACGTCCGGTGAGCAGACTGAACAATGTCGCGCCGAGGCCGTAGATGTCCGAGGCCGCGGTGGGCGCCGCGCCGCCGAGGACCTCGGGTGCCGTGAACGCGGGTGTGCCCTGGATGATCTGCAGGGACGAGGTCGTCGCCTCGCCGAATTGGGCGATACCGAAGTCCGCCAGGTGGGGTTCGCCGTAATCGGTGAGCAAGATGTTGCCCGGCTTCAGGTCACGGTGCACGATGCCGATCGCGTGTGCGGCAGCAAGAGCCCCAGCCATCTTGACGCCCACCGAAAGCACCTCGGGCCAGCGCAGCGGGCCGGTCTTGTGGAGCACCTGTTCCAGCGAGCCGCGGGCGTGGTAGGGCATCACGATGTAGGGGCGGCCGGTGGGGGTGATGTCGGCCTGCAGCACCTGCAGGATGTGCGGGTGGCCGGACAAGCGACCGAGTGCGCGTTGTTCGCGCACGAATTGCTCGCGCTCGTCGCCGCGGACCTCCGACGTCAGGACCTTGACGGCGACGTGGCGTTCCAGGGCGTACTGATAACAGCAGTAGACCACGCCGAATCCGCCGCGGCCGATCTCCCCGGCATCGCCGAGGCCGGCCGCCGCCAGTTCTGCTGCGATACCGAGGGGCAGATCCCGTTGGGTCGCTAAGTCGTCGCACTCCGCCATCGCGCGCCCGCAGACATTGTCAGGGGGCCGGCAATCGGCGCAAGCCGGAGTCGGCAGTTCGGCCCTGCGAAGTTATTGTCGAGCTGTCGAACCATGCGATCACCTCCGCGGCAGGACAAGCATCCCGAGCCGTCGACCAACGATAACCCGGTATCGCCGCGGGGTAACCGCGGATGGCCCAGAGACGCGACTTGCCGTTGACGATTGTGCTGGTCTGTGCCGAGGTAACCGGTCGATGTGTCAAACGTAGCGGGCATGGCCCCCGGGTCGACGACAGTGCCGATTGTCCGCTCGTCGATCTGCTTATGGCAGCAGCTTTCGCATGGAAGGGTAGTCCTCGGACCGGTCGCCTCGCCGGTGCTCGTCTTACTGCTCGGCCGTGTGCGAGAGGGAGCCGATGATGACTGCCAAATCGTCGGTACTGGCACGGGCGCTCGTGGTGCTCGAAGCGTTCGACAGGTCGCATCTGGTGCTCAAGTTGTCCGAACTGGCCGAGCGCACCGGGCTGCCGCAAACCACGGTCTACCGACATGTGGTCGATCTCGTACGCTGGGGCGCGCTCGACCGAGCACCGGGCGGCGGATACCAGATCGGTCTGCGGATGGTGGCAATCGCGTCCTTTTGCCCGCGGGGCCGTCCGCTGCGCGACGTAGCACTTCCATTCATGGAAGACCTCTACGAGGCGACCCACCAGAACGTGCAGCTGGCGGTCCCCGACGGCACCGACGTCGTGTATGTCGAGTTCCTCGCGGCGCGGGAGGCCGTATTCGTGCGCACTCAGGTGGGGGCGCGCTGGCCGATGCACGCGACCGGTGTGGGACTGGCCATCCTCGCATACTCGCCCGCCGACGTTGTAGCCGAGATGTTCGCCCGGCCACTTGCGGTATTCACCCCGAAGACGATCAGCACGCCCGACCAACTGCGTCGGGCGCTGGCCGAAGTGCGCCGCATCGGCGTCGCGATCAGTGAGGGCCAGGTCACGTTGGAGGGTTATTCGGTCGCAGCACCCATCTTCGGCCCAGGCGGCGAGGTCGTCGCGGCGGTCTCGATCGTCGTGCCGGTGAGCGATTCCCGCCGTGCCGCCTGGGCGCCTGCGGTACGCACCGCGGCCAACGGGATCAGCAGGCAGTTGGGTGGGCGGTGAACCGACTTCCGTCCAGCGGAAGTGTGTCTTGGCTCACGCATCCGGACACCACACGATGTGGATCACAACGCACCGTTCGGTGCCCAGCTCAGGAGTTTCCCGATGAGTCCGACGACCCAGATTATCCGTAACCAGTGGTATGTGGCCGCGTATGGTCATGAGGTCGGCCGCGAGCTGCTCGCCCGAACCATCTGCAACGAGCCGCTGGTGTTCTACCGCGCCGAGGACGGTAGTGCGGTAGCGCTGGCCGACCGCTGCATCCACCGACGCTACCCGTTGTCGAAGTCGCAGCTGGTCGACGGTGACCGGATTGTCTGCGGCTACCACGGTTTCACCTACGACCGCACCGGAACCTGCGTCGCGGTGCCCGCGCAGCAGCGCATTCCGCGCAGCGCCCGGGTGGCCTCCTACCCTGTGGTGGAAGAGGATTCGTTCATCTGGGTATGGATCGGCGACCGCGAGTACGCTGATCCAGCGACGATTCCGCGCGCACCATGGTTGACCCGGGACGGATGGACCACGATCCGCGGCCTGGAGACGATCCAGGGTCGGCATGCCCTGCTGATGGACAACCTGATGGACCTGTCGCACGAAACCTATCTGCACGGAGGCTACATCGGCACGCCTGAAGTGGCCGACACGCCGATCACCACGGAGGTCGACGAGACAGCCGGGGTAGTGCGGGTGAGCAGACATATCGATGACGCCGAAAGCCCACCGTTCTATGCCAGCTCGACCGGCGTACACGGCAGAATCACGCGCTGGCAGGACATCGAATTTTCCCCGCCATGCCTCTACCGGCTGCACAGTCGAGTCGCGCGACAGGGCCACTATCCGCCGGACGGCTATATCCCCGGCTACGATGCCGCCGCTGATCCAGGCGCCTTCCATGTCGAGATCGTCTACGCGCTGACCCCTGAGACAGCGCACTCGGTGCACGACTTCTGGGCCGTGGCACGCGACTTCGCGACAGACGACCAGTGGGTCACCGATTACCTCTACGCCAACAATCACATAGTCGTCATGCAGGACGTCGTCGCGCTGAATCTGGTGGAGGAGGTCCTCGCCGAAGAGGAAAGAAACGGCGGTGCCTACCAGGAATTGTCGATCAACATCGACACCGGCGCTCTGGCGGCGCGGCGGCTCATCGCGAAACTCGCCCAAGCCGAAGCAAGCCGGACATGAATGTCCGCTACCGGGTGGAGTGGCACCCGGGAATCGACCAGCTACTGGGCGTATGTCATTGCGGTGCAACGCATGTCGCCGACACCCCGACCGAGGTCTGGCGGTGGTTACTCGCCCACCCCGCCGGCCACACCAGCCACCTTCCCGATCCGCCCCCCGTCAAGCTGACCGGAGTCCGGGCATGAACACTGAACCGACATGGTCGGTCACTGTCGCCGATATCCGCGGCATAGCCGACAACGTTGTCGAACTCACCCTGGTGGGGGCCGACGGTCAGATCCCGAAATGGGAATCGGGCGCACACATCGACCTCATCCTCGGCCCGGACATGGTTCGCCAGTATTCACTCTGCGGTGATTCGGACGACCGCAACACCCTGACCATCGCCGTCCTGCGCGAACAGGTGAGCCGAGGTGGCTCGGCATATGTGCACGAACACCTTTCGGCAGGCGACACACTGCGGATCCGCGGACCACGCAACAACTTTCCGCTGCACGACGCAGAACGCTACCGATTTATCGCGGGAGGTATCGGCATCACGCCGCTACTGCCTATGATCCGCACCGTCGCCCGCCGGGGGGCCGCGTGGACTCTGCATTACGGCGGTCGAACCCGCGGCAGCATGGCCTACCTGCCCGAACTGTCGGCGCTCGGCGATCTTCGCGTACACACCGAGGATGAGACCGGCCGGATGAATCTCGACACGATTTTGGCACCCGACCCCGGCACTCTCGTGTATTGCTGCGGTCCAGAATCGCTACTCAGCACCGTCGAAGAACGGTGCGCCACCACGTGGCCGGCGGGTGCGCTGCACGTCGAGCGATTCGCACCGAAGCCCGTTGCCCATGCCGCGGCCGACAGCGAGTTCGAGGTCGAATGCGCGCAATCCGGTGTGACCGTCCTGGTTCCGGCGGGCATCTCGATCCTCGAAGCCGTCGAGCAGGCAGGCATATCCGCGCTCTCCTCCTGTCGGGAGGGTACCTGCGGCACCTGCGAAACCGTCGTCCTCGACGGACTCCCTGACCATCGCGACAGCCTATTGGACGCGAAGGACACCGATCTGATGATGATCTGCCGGTCCCGTGCCCGGACACCCAGGCTTGTCCTCGACCTGTAGACCCGACCACCAGGACGGCTCGAGCACATCCCCCCTCGCGAAAGGTTTCACCATCATGCCCATTGTCCATGTCTCCGGTACGGATGTGCACTACTCGAGCTCAGGTTCCGGTCCCGGGTTGGTCCTCGTCCACGGCAGCAGTATGAGCGCCGAGTCGAACTTCGGACATCTGCTGACCGCGTTCACCGACCGCTACACCGTCCTGACACCCGACTACGCTGGCAGCGGCAAGACCACTGAACCTGACGGCGGACCGACGCTGGAGCTGCTGGTCGACCAGATCGTCGCGGTCATCGACCAGGCGAGCACCGGCCCAGTCGACCTCTTGGGCTTCTCACTGGGTGCTGTCGTCGCGGCGGCGCTCGCCGCACGTCGTCCCGATCTCGTGCGAAGACTGGTGTTGGTGGCGGGCTGGTCGACCAGCGAAGACCCCCGAACGCAGCTGGTTCTGCAGACGTGGGCGGCCTCGCTGACCGCTGAAGCCGATATTGCCTCGGGGGTCGGTCCTCTTTTGGCATTCAGCCCGGCGTTTCTGAGCCAGCTCGGTCACGAGGGACTGGCTGGGCTGCGGTCGGTGCGACCGGAACCGGGCACACTCGGCCAGATCGCCATCAACCGGGATGTCGACATTCGCGACGAGTTACGCCGCATCACAGCTCCGACCCTCGTGGTCGGCTGCACCCAGGACCAGTTGGTTCCCGTTCAACACACCCGCGACCTGCACGCCGCGATCCAGCACAGCCGATACGCCGAGATCGACAGCGGCCATGTGGTGTTCTTCGAGAAACCGACCGAGCTTACCGCGCTGGTGCGGGCATTCCTGGATGCCGATCAGGCGGCCGACTAGGACTGCGAAGGCTCCTCTGGCTGCGCGAAATCCGCACGGGGTCCAGGTACCGTCCACGTCCATGCGGTTTCGCCGGGACATGGTGTCGTGATGGCGAGGGCCGCCGCGTGGTTGGCGAGCTGCTCGGAAAGCAGTCCGGGGTCGGCACGGCCTGTCGCCGAGTATGCTGCGGCATCCGTTTTTTCCTTGACCGTCACGACGAGATCGGTATCGAGCGTGGCCTGCAGGGCGATTTCCGTGGCCGTTGCGCGGCGGATGATCACGGTCATCAGGTGCCGTATGGCGTCGTAGACAGCGGCGGTGAGGGTTTCGTCGATCGTGTCGAGTTGCCCGGTGAAGGAAACTTCGGAGTGGGCTGCCAGCGTCTCGGCGGTCTCGCTGATCAGTTCCAGCAACTGTGCCCGAAACCCGCTGTCCTCGGATCGCGGGTCGAGTTCGTTGATGGTGTAGCGGATCTGGTTGATCACAGTGTCGAGTTCGGTGACTGCGTCGTCGAGGCGGTGGATAACAGCCGGTCGCCGGGCGAGCGACCGTATTCCGCTCAGCTGCAGGCTGATCGAAAACAACCGGTGAATCACCGTGCGATGCAATTCGATTGCTATGCGTTCACGCTCTCCGGCGATCCGCACCGTCCGCAGGCGGGCTTCGGCGAGCCGCAGATTTACCAGGTTATCCGCGCGAGCGTGAAGTTCGCTGAGCGGGAACGGTTTCGGCAGGTAGTCGTTGGCGCCGGCCCGCAGCAGCGCCAGCCGCGACTGGTCGTCGGCGCGGGCGCTCAGTATCAGCACCGGCGTGTTCGCCAGCACCGGGTCGGCCCGCACCTCGGCGAGCAACTGATCTCCGCTCAACCGCGGCATCATGATGTCGCAGATAATCAGGTCCGGACAGCTCGACCTCGCCAGCTCCAGCCCGGACCGGCCGTCGAAGGCCGCGAGCACGCGGTAGGGTCCGGACAATGTCTGCCGGATCATAGCGTTGAGGTCGGCGTTGTCTTCGACAACCACTACCACCGGCCTGGACGGCGGAGCGGCCACGGATCGCCCTGGCACCGCGTCCGTCATGGAAGTCAGTTCCGCAATCGCTTCGACCGGATCGCGGAGCTGTCGCTCCAGCGCGGTGTCCGGGGGCACCGCGCGGACCGGAGTGCCCGCAGGCGCGGTCCGAGGCAGGTCCACGATCACCATCGCCCCGCCCTCCGGCGCAGTGGTGATGCCGACTTCACCTCGGTGCAGCCGGACAAGATCGCGGACGATGCTCAAACCCAGGCCGGTGCCGCCGACGGTGCGGGTGGGTCCGCCATCGATTTGCCGGAACCGGTCGAATACCACCGACCGCTTCTCCGCCGGTATTCCGGGACCGCTGTCGGCGACCTCGATGATCAGTCGATCATCTCGACCCGCGTACACCGAACAGCGCACCACGCCGCCCGACTCGGTGAATTTGAACGCGTTGGACAGCAAATTCACCAGTATCCGCTGCAGGTGCTCGGGATCGATGGTGGCAGTGATCGGCTGCCGGGCATCGACGGTGAATCCGACCCCGCGATCGACAGCCAAAGATTCGAAGTGGGCCGAGCTGAGCCGAGCCAGCTCGGCAACGTCTACGCGAGCGTAATCGGGCTGGACTCCGCCGGCCTCGAGCTTGGACGCGTCCAGCAGATTGTTGACTTGCCCGACCAGCATCCGTGCATTGCGAATGATCAGCTCGAGGTCTGCGCGGTTCGAGCTGTCGTCGGTAGTCGCGTCCAACAGTTTCTGCGCGGGCGCCAGGATCAACATCAGGGGAGTGCGCAGTTCATGGCTTACGTTTGCGAAGAATTGGCTTTTGAGTTCGTCGAGCTCCTTGGTACGCGCATACAGATCGGCCAGTTCGGCGTTGGCCTCCTTGAGCTGGCGGCTGGCCTCGGCCACCTCGTGCGCGCGGGCGAAGACCTCCTGTTCCATCTGCCGTGTCGTGGCGCGCAGTGCGGCGGCCTCCCGCCGCTGAGCTGCGCCGGAGGCCTGCAGTCGCATGAACTCGGTGACGTCCTCGACACGATGGATGATGTAGCACAGCTCGCCGGACGAGTCGATGATCGGGGAGTTGGACGGGCTCCAGAATTTCTCCTCGAACGTTCCGTCGGGGCGCCGGATGTCGTAGCGCTGCACAGGCATCGCATCGGTGACCCGATCGCGCAGCACCCGTTCGAGCGACACCCGAAGGTTCCGCACTCCTTCGGCACGCGCGTCCTCGGGGTTGTCGGGAAAGACCTCGAATATGCCCCGCCCGAGAATCCGCGCGCGTTCGGTCATAGTCGCCCGCGCATAAGCGTCGGTCACCGCCACGATGCGCAGGTCCGGATCGAGAATTAGATACAGCCCCGGCGTCGATTCGAACAACCGACGGAAATCGACGACGTCGCTCATCAGGGGCCACCATCCCTTCTGCACCTAGAACGGATAGCGTTATTGTCTCTCGGTTCGGTGGAGGCATGGCCTCGATCGCGTGCCACTGCGTGGCCATCGGGGGTATGCCGAGGCCGCAGACCGGCACCAGGGACATCTTCCGCGGGAGGAGCAATGATTTTCCGGCGATGGCCCTCGCAACCCGAGGAGGCAGCACATCGACCTCGACGCAGATTGCTGGGTTCGCCGGCTGGGACTGGAGCACCGTGACCGGATCGAGCGGTCCGCGCGTTACACGCCAGGCGACAGATCACCAGTTGCGCGCGCCGGACCGGCCAGCCGATACCGGCCGGTGCGATCGACAGCGGTACGGCTGACCTGGAGACGAAGGTGACCCCGGCGCTGCATCCTCATCGCCTTTACCCACCACAGCGCTGTCGGTGCGAGCGCGCACACAACCGCGACAACGATGACAACGGTCATCGGCACATCTCCTACCTGGTTCCCAGCCGACATCGACGGCCGCGACCCGCGCCTGCAGGGAGCAACCGGACTTGCCCGAGTATGGCGACTGGTGTTCGCGACCAAGGGGGCCGGCGTTCTCACCGACCGACATCACCGCCTCGAGCAGACCACCGGGCTTTGCCGGCAACCACCAGCATCCTGGACCGGCACCACTGCCGCGGGGGCCGAAGGTCCATACATTTAGTCACCGAAGTCATACGAGCAGCAACACATGATCAGTTCACATTGCCCACACAGTCCGCTCCCGACGCCCGTGGCCACCTCACAGCAACAACACCGCCCCCGGCCTGCGGCTGGCCCGATCGGTTACTTTTCGGCGAAGTAGCGGTGCACCATTTGGGCGATGCAGACGGGTTTATCGGAGCTTTCGCGTTCCATGGTGGCGTCGACGGTGACTTGGACGCCGCCGCCGCCGAGGTCTGTTACGTCGGCGAGGGTGGCGCTGAGCCGGACTTTGGATCCGGCGGGGACGGGCGCGGGGAAGCGGACCTTGTTGAGGCCGTAGTTGATCGCCATGCCGCGATGTTCGATCACGAGGATCTCCGACCAGAGCGGGATGAGCAGTGACAATGTCAGATAGCCGTGGGCGATGGTGCCTTGGAAGGGGCCGGCCTTCGCGCGTTCGACGTCGGTGTGGATCCACTGTTCGTCATGGGTGGCTTTGGCGAACATGTCGATGTCGCTCTGGGGGATTTCGATCCAGTCGCTGCTGCCGAGGTCGGCGCCGACGAGGTCGATCAGGTCGGTGGGCTGGCTGACGGTAGTGGTCATGACGGTCACTTTCTTTGCCGGTCAGGGCGCGGGTTGTAGATTCTGTCGGGCAGCGTCGCGGAGCCCGAGCCGCTGGATCTTGCCGCTCGCGTTGCGTGGCAGGTTTTCCCGGTAGACGAAATACCTGGGAATCTTGTATCGGGCGAGGTTTGCCTCGAGGTGCGCGCGAATCGTGTGTTCGTCAGCGGCGTGGCCGGGACGTGCCACGATGAACGCCAACCCGACTTCGCCCCATTGCTCGTCAGGAACGGCGACGACGGCGCATTCGGTGATGCTGTCGAGCTGGGTGATGACGGCTTCGACTTCAGCCGGGTAGATGTTCTCGCCGCCGGAAATGATGATGTCCTTGACGCGGTCGACGATGTAAGCCCAACCGTCATCGTCGATGCGCACGATGTCGCCGGTGCGAAACCATCCGTCGATGAATGCCTCTCGGGTGGCTTCGGGGCGGTGCCAGTACCCGGCGAAGACATGGGGGCCCCGGACGAGGAGCTCGCCTCGACCAGGGCCGTCGATGATTTCGCCGTCGCCGGTCAGCAAGGCGACGTCGGTGAAGAAGTGGGGGACCCCGACCGAGAGGGGATGCGCGTTTGCCCCGTGTCTCAGGGTCATGAACACACCGGGGGCCGCCTCGGTCATGCCGTAGCCCTGCAGCACCTGGATTCCCCGCGCGAGCCACGCTGTGGCGACGCGTTCCACGACCGGGGAGCCGCCGAACGCGACCACACGAATGCTGGACAGATCGGCATCGGCCCATTCGGGAAGTTCGCATACCATCTGCAGCATGGTGGGCGCGAGTGGGAATGCCGTGGCCTTCTCCCGTTCGATGGTGGCGAGGAAGTCGCTCGGCTCGAACTTGGGGATGACGATTACTGTGCCGCCGGCATACAAGGTGGGTAACGTGATCTGGCCTAACCCGAGGACGTGGAACAAGGGAGCCGAGCAGAGGCTGACGTCTTCGCGGCTGAGGCTGAAGTGAGCGAACTGGGCCAACGTGTTCCAGGTGATGTTCCCGTGGGTGAGCACGGCGCCTTTGGGTCGGCCGGTGGTTCCCGACGTGTAGAGGATCAGCGCGGGATCGTCGAGCCCGACTGGCGCAACAGACGGTGTGCTTCCGATGTGCTCGCTGAGCGCGCGCTCGTATCTGCTGCTGTCGCCGTTCGCCCGGAGTCGCAGCAGGCGCGGTGGCCTAGCGGTGTGCGAGATCGCGTCGGCGCCGATCGCTTCGCTGGCTGGGGCGACGACCAACACGATGGGGTCGCTGTCGTCGAGCATGTAGCCGATCTCGCGTGCGGCGAGACGCGTGTTCAAGGCGACGAATATCGCACCGAGACGCGTAGTGGCGAAAAGAGTTTCGAAGGTCGCGATGTCGTTGGGTCCGAGGTATGCGACGCGGTCGCCTTTGCCGACCCCGAGTTCGGCAAGGGCACATGCGAGTGCGTCGGTGCGCTCGGCCAGACCCGCGTAGTCGAGGTGGCGTTCGCCCTGGACGAGGGCGAGCGCGTGCGGTTCCATGCGAGCGCGGCGACGTGGCCAGGAGCCGATTCCTTGATCGATCATGGCACTGTCAACCCCAATGCGGTGATGGCGTTTTCACGCAGGATCAGTGGTCGGATCTCATCTTTGATGTCGAGCTGGTCGAAATCCCTCATCCAGCGGTCCGGTGAGATCAGCGGAAAGTCGGAGCCGAACAATACTTTCCGTCCGAGCAGGCTGTTCGCGTACTTGATCAATTGCGCAGGAAAGTATTTCGGTGACCAACCGGACAGGTCGATGTAGACCTTCGGTTTGTGCGTCGCCACGGCCAACGCTTCGTCCTGCCACGGAAACGACGGGTGGGCGATGATGATGGTGAGGTCAGGAAAGTCGACCGCCACGTCATCCAGCAGCATCGGGTTGGAGTACTTGAGCCTGATGCCGCCGCCGCCGGGAAGACCGGATCCGATACCGGTCTGTCCAGAGTGGAAAAGGGCAGGGACACCGAGTTCGCTGATGGTTTCGTACAGCGGGTACACGGCACGATCGTTGGGCCAGAACGCTTGCAGGCTCGGGTGGAACTTGAAGCCCCGCACGCCGTGCTCGGTGACCAATCGTCGCGCTTCCCGGACTGCGACTTTGCCTTTGGCCGGATCGATGCTCCCGAACGGGATGAGAACGTCGTCGTGCTCGGCGGCGGCGGCGGCGATGTCGTCGTTGCTGAGCCGGCGGTGGCCGAGCGCGGATTCGGCGTCGACGGTGAACACGACCGCGGCCATCCGGCGCTGCCGGTAGTAGGCGGCCATGTCGTCGAGGGTCGGAGGTCCGGACTCGGCGCCGAAGTACTTGTCGGCGCCTGCGCGCAGGTCGTCGGGAAGCGAGTAGTGACCGCAACCGTCGGTTTCCGCGTGGGTGTGCACGTCTATCGCGACGAGATTGTCCAGGTCGAGGTTCATACTGTGCCCTCCTCGTGGCCCTGCGTGGTTACGCAAGCTGCCGCCTCCGGGCCCGTACCGCTCATGCTGTGTCGTTTGTGGCATGAGCGGGGGCCCTGCGTGGTTACGCAAGCTGCCGCCTCCGGGCCCGTACCGCTCATGCTGTGTCGTTTGTGGCATGAGCGGGGGCCCTGCGTGGTTACGCAAGCTGCCGCCTCCGGGCCCGTACCGCTCATGCCGGCTTCTTCTGGGTCGTCGGGATCTTGGGCAGCGGAATTCCGTAGGTTTCGAGCTGTTCGCCGATGGAGGAGTCGAACGCCTCGGCGATCGCCTCGGCGGTCCAACCGCCGTCGAGGAATGCGCTGCGGATCTCGCTCGGGTGCGACCAGAGTGAGAGGCGGTCACCGCCGATACCGATGCACTGGCCGGTGATGCCGGCGGATTCGTCGGACGCGAGGAACACGATCAAGCCGGCAACGTCTTCGGGGCCACCGAACGAAGCCGCCCGCCGAACGACGGACGGAATTGGTTCGCCCTGTTTCAGTTCTTGGACGTAAGGGGCGAGAAATGGGATGGTTTCGGTCATCGCGGTGGCCGCGTTGGGTATGACGGCGTTGACGGTGATGCCGGCTTTCGCGCACTCCATGGCCCAGGTGCGTGCCATGGCGGCGATGCCCGCTTTGGCGGCGGCGTAGTTGG
Source organism: Nocardia sp. NBC_00881 (assembly GCF_045207455.1). Lineage (NCBI taxonomy): Bacteria > Bacillati > Actinomycetota > Actinomycetes > Mycobacteriales > Nocardiaceae > Nocardia > Nocardia sp. NBC_00881. Next base: position 2,302,267 of record NZ_CP108798.1, on the reverse strand, counting down.
TTTGACCGAAGTTGCCGCGCTGGCCGGCGGGCGAGCCGGCCAGCACCACGCGACCGCCGTGTCCGGCCGCACGGAAATGTTTGACGGCTTCCCGTACGCACGTGAACGTGCCACGGAGGTGCACGTGAATGACGGCGTCGAAGTCGTCGTCGGACATGTTCCACAGCACCTTGTCCCGCAGGATGCCGGCGTTGGTGACGATCGCGTCGAGTCGCCCGAACGTATCGACGGCGTGATCGACGAGCGTCTGCGCGGCTTCGGTGGTGCCCACGGCAACGGGAACAGCGAGAGCGCGACCACCGGCTTCGGCGATCTCGGCGGCGGCCTTCTCGGCCCGATCCTCGGCGACATCGTTGACCACGACGGCGGCGCCGGCTTCGGCCAACGCCCTGGCGTAGGCCAGGCCGAGACCTTGACCACTGCCGGTGACGATCGCGACTTTGCCAGTGAGATCCATGGGGTTCCTTCCGGAAGGGTTAGACGTGGAGGTCAGAAGGTGAGGACGGGTTTGATCGTCTTGCCGGACGCCATGTCCTGCGCTGCTTGTCCGATATCTTCGAAGGGGTAGCGGGTGATGAGTCGGTCGACCGGCAATCTGCCGCTACGGACGAGGGCGACGAGCGCGGGTATCACGGTCTGGGTTTCGCCGTCGCCGAGGGTGAGACCGATCACCTTTCGGCCGGGGAGCATGGCGTTCACGTCGAGGGCGACTTCGGATCCGAACGGTGGCGCGCCGACGATGACGAGGGTGCCGCGCGGGGCGAGGACGTCGGCGCCCGTGCGCAGCACGCTGAGACTGCCGGTGGTTTCCACGACCCCGTCGGCACCGGCTGCACCGGTGATCTCCCCCACCGCGCTCGCGACGTCCGTGTCGTCGGCATCGATGACATGGGTAGCGCCGAGCTCGCGGGCGAGCTCGAGGCGTTCGGCGACCCTGTCGACGGCGACGATCGTGGTTGCCGGCGATAGCGCGGCTGCCATCACCGCCGACAGTCCGACCGCGCCCGCGCCGAGGACCACGATGTTTGCGCCGGGTCGTGGTTGGAGCACGTTCCAGACAGCACCGACTCCCGTCTGGATGCCGCACCCGAGCGGGGCAACCGACTCCAGCGGCACGTCGGGGGCGATCTTGACCATGCTGCGTTCGTCGACCAGCGCGTGCCTGCTGAACGAGGACTGGCCGAAGAAATGCGCGCCAACGGGTACGCCGCCGCGTGTGATGGTGTGGCTGCCGTCGGTGCGGACGCCGCCGATCAGGTTGAGTGGCAGCCAGGATGCGCAATAAGCGGGATGCCCATCGTGACAGTTTCCGCACCGTCCGCACGAGGTGAAAGACAGGATTACGTGGTCGCCGGGTACCACGGAAGTGACCGAGGATCCGACGCGTTCGACGATTCCGGCACCTTCGTGGCCGAGTACGCCGGGTAGTGGGAAGGGCAACCCGCCGCTCGCGACGCCGAGGTCGGTGTGGCACAGTCCGGCCGCTACTATCCGCACGATCGCTTCGTCGGGTCGTGGTTCGTCGAGCTCGACATCGACGAGGGTGAAGGGCGCTCCGCCGCTCGCTACGACGGCAGCCGTGGTGGTGGTCATGACGGGATTCCTTTGCGGCCGGTCGGCTCAGTCGAGTGAGACGACGACGGATTTGACCTTGGTGTAGGAGGCGAGCGCTTCCGGTCCGTATTCGCGGCCGAATCCGGAGTCTTTGACACCGCCGAACGGGATCGCGGGATCGAGCATGGCCCAGTCGTTGACCCAGACGATCCCGGCCTGCAGCTTGTCGGCGACGCGATGCGCTCGGGCCAGATCGGTGGTCTGCAGGCCGGACGCGAGGCCGTAGGGTGTGCAGTTGGCCATGTCGATCGCTTCGTCTTCGGTGTCGAACGGCTGCACGGTAAGGATGGGGCCGAAAATCTCTTCCTGCACGACGCGGGAGTCGTTGGCGAGGTCGGCGATGACGGTGGGCTTGTAGTAATAGCCGCCGTTCAGATCGATTCGCTCGCCACCACAGATAACGCGGCCGCCTTCCTGGCGTGCGAGTGCGACGTACTCTTCGACCTTTTTCACATGCCGGTCGGCGGCCATCGGGCCGACAGCTGTTTCCGGATCCCTCGGATCGCCGACCGGGACCTCGGGGACGGCGTCGGCGAGGATCCTGACGATCGTGTCGTAGAGCGGTCGCGCGACCAGCAGGCGCGGCCCGCCCATGCAGAACTGACCGGTGTTGAACACGAAGCCCTTGATGATCGCGCCGATCGCTTTCTCCACGTCGGCGTCTTCGAAGACAATGTGCGCGGCGTTGCCGCCCAGCTCCATCGTGACCGGCTTCAGCGCCTCCCCGGCGACGCTCGCGGCGTGCCGACCGATGGACGTCGAGCCGGTGAAGGCGATCTTGTCCACCCCGGGGTGTTTCAGGAGGGCCTCCCCGATCACCGAACCCGAGCCGGTCACGACGTTGACAACTCCGGCAGGTATACCGGCCTGCTCGAACAGGCTTGCCATGAACAATGCGCTGAGGGGGGTGTCCTCCGCAGGCTTGTGCACCACGACGTTTCCGGCCGCCAAGGCCGGAGCGATCTTGGAAGTGGAGAGGATCAGCGGAAAGTTGAACGGGGTGATCGCCGCGACCACACCCAACGGCTCCCGGCGGGTATAGGCGAACGCATTGAGCGGGACTTTGCGGGTGGCGCCGTCGAGGGTCTGCGCCAGTGCCGCGCAGTACTCGTACTGTTCGGCGGTCGTTACCACGTCGACCTGACGGCACAACGTGACCGGCTTGCCGACGTCCAGGCTCTCCAGTCGCACGATCTCGTCGGCGTTCTCGCGCACCAGGTCGGCGACGCGGTGCAGAATGCCGGCGCGTTCACGCCCGCTCAATCCAGCCCACTCGCCGCGCACGAACGCGTCCTGGGCGGCGGCGACCGCCGCGTCGGCGTCGGCGACATCGGCGTCGGCGACGGTGCCGATCACTCGCCCGGTAGACGGATCGATAACGTCGGTGCGGCCACCCGAGTCCGAGTCGCGCCATTGCCCACCGATGAATAGTTGACCGTGAATATTGTTGTCGAACATGGTATTTCGATCCATTTTCTACAAGTTGCGACTGCGGCGGCGGCTGTGCCGAACCTCGGGCCTGCCGGCGTGCGGATGCCGTTGGCGTCTTGGTGAGGTCCGATCGATAGCTAAGGCTATATTGACAGGAAACCTGATGGTTTATGTGATAGAAGCCACTATGCACTATCAGCAGGATTCCTGTCAATCGTCTGTCGTCGCCTTGTCGGAAGTGCCGCGACGCGTCCGGGTCGACCCTCCTCATCGACAGGATTCCTGTTAATAGTTTATCCTCGACTCGTCGAACGTTCCGGTTCGATGCCCGCGACGGTGTGGGGTGGACCCGAGGGGTGTTCATGACGGTGTCGGCTACGGACCTGTCGGCCGGCCAGTACGGCGTCGGCCGTGCTTCACTGCTGTACGCGGTGAAACGGGTCGAACTCGCGGTGCGGGCCCATCTCGACGAGCTGCTGCGCCCGTTCGGAATCACCGCGCTGCAGTACACCGCCTTGACCGTGCTCGAACGTCACGAAGGGCTGCCCGCAGCGCAGCTGGCGCGGGATTCGTTCGTTACCGCGCAATCGATGGCGGACATGGTGCGCACGCTGGAAAAGGGCGGCCTTATTCGGCGGGAACGAAACTCACACAATCGGCGTGAGCTGCTGATCCACCTGACCGATGCTGGACGGCAACTACTCGCCGATGTCGCCGACCAGGTGGCCGAGCTCGAACAGCGAATGGTCAGCAGCCTCTCGCCCGAGGAAGCAGAAGATTTCCGTCTGGCTCTGACCCGTGCGTGGCACGCATTGTCCTGACCGCCACATCGAGGCGCGATGTCACACGCTTGGGCGACCCGTGCCGCGGTCGCCTGGCGCGACGGTCGCACGCAGCTACTGCGGCGTCCCGGCCGCAAATCACGGTTTCGCACTGGTCGGATCGCTGCTGACAACCGAAAACCAGATCTGATCTTCGACCGAAGGAACTCTTGCCATGGCTCAGCCCAGCGTTGTCCGGACCGGCATCGGCATCGTCGGCGCCGGCCCAGCCGGACTGATGCTGTCGCACCTGCTCGCCCTGTCCGGCATCGACTCGATCGCGGTCGACACCCGCACCCGTACCGAGATCGAACACACCCATCGCGCCGGCATCCTCGAACCGGATAGCGTCCGAATGCTTGTCGACAGCGGTGTCTCCGACCGCGTTCTCACCGAGGGGCACGAACACAAAGGAATCGACCTGCGCTTCGATGGAATCAGTTACCGCATCGACTTCCAATCCCTCGTCGGCGCGTCGACGTGGCTCTACCCTCAAACGGACGTCTTCATCGATCTGGCCAACGCACGAAACCGCGACGAAGGCGACATTCGTTTCGGCGTGACCGATACCCGAGTCATCGATATCACGAGTTCCACGCCGGGTATCCGCTTCACCGACGAAGACGGTGCCAGGCGAGAGATTCGCTGCGATTACCTCGTCGGCGCGGATGGATCCCGCGGCATCTGTCGCCACGAAGTACCGGAACCCCAACGGCAGCAATACTTTCGGGAATACCCGTTCGCGTGGTTCGGAATACTCGCCCACGCGCCGCGCAGTGCGGATGAACTCGTCTACGCACGTTCTGACCGCGGATTCGCCTTGATCAGTCAACGCACTGACACCGTTCAGCGGATGTATTTCCAGTGCGACGCAACCGAAGATGTCGGGCAATGGTCGGACGACCGAATATGGAATGAACTGCAGCACAGGCTCGCCGGTGAAGACGGGCTCCGCCTGGCCGAAGGCCCGATCATCGAGAAAGCGGTGTTGCCCTTCCGCAGCTTCGTTCAGGAACCGATGAGGTACGGACGCATGCTGCTCGCCGGCGACGCCGCTCACACCGTCCCGCCTACCGGTGCCAAAGGCCTGAACCTTGCCCTCGCCGACGTACATGTGCTCGCCGAGACACTGGAGTGCGCGATCTCGAAGAACGATGTCGACTCCCTGGACCAGTACACCGCGCGTGCACTCGAACGAGTCTGGAAAGCGCAGCACTTCTCGTACTGGATGACCACCATGCTGCACCGACTCGACAACGCCGCGGACTTCGACGACCGACGTCAACTGGGCGAACTACGCTCCGTCGTCGGGTCGGAAGCAGGCTCACGTTACCTCGCCGAGGCTTACACCGGATGGCCGGTTCGATGACGCGTTCGATTGTCGAGGTGAGCCCGTTGCCGTGAACGTCGTCATCGACGGGCCGCATGCGGGGCCGCGCGTCGTCTCGAGCGGTTCGCTGGGCAGCGATCTGCGGATGTGGGAGCGATCCTCCTGGGCGGCGCCGTGCTGGCACAGCTCGATCGACTGAGCGCGATGAAGCCGCAGCCCCGGTCATGATCGCGGTGCGGAGTTCCGCGCCGGGGGCATCCGCCGGGCCGGGCATACTCAGATGGGCTCGGAACAGTGCGGCACGGGGGTGCGTCTCGGCTCAATTCCGAGTCGGCCAATATGGGGCAGAGCGTGGTTCGTGAGCAAGCGCGGCGGGCCGATCGTCGACGTCGGTGATGCCGATGTGCAGGAGCAGCAGCATGGTGACCATGCTGACACCGACCATGAGCGGGGTCAGCAACTCTGCCGCACCTGCTCCCGTGGGCGAGTGCGGGTGCCCAGGCGACTGCGCATGCATCGCGAACATTCCTGTGTAGTGCATTCCGCATACGGCAACACCCATTACCAATGCCGCGCAGATGGTGACGAACACACCCCGAACGTGCAGAGCGAACCACAGTGCCGCCGTCGCCGCGACCACCGCGATCACCAATGACAGCGCCACCACTCGACCGTCGTAGTCGATGATCGCGTCGGACTTCATCGCGTACATGCCCGCATAGTGCATGGCAGCTACCCCGAGCCCGGTGATCGCGCCACCGGCGGGTAGGGAGAACGGCCGCCACGTCGTATTGTTCGCGATGAACAGGCCGAACCAGACCACCGCCATCGCGAGAACTGCACTCATCAGGGTGATCGGAACGTTGTAGCGAATAGCTGCGCCGTGGATGGAGAACCCGAGCATCGCGATGAAATGCATGACCCAGATGCCGGTACCACCGATGGCGACCGCCGCGGCGAGGAGCCAACCGCGGCTCCCTGCTTCCGCGCGGGCGGCACAGCGAAGCCCGAGCAGCGAACCGGTGACGGACATGATGTAGGCGATGGCAGGGGTTAGCCAGCCATAGCTGAAGTGGTCGATTTCTAGCATGCGAACTCCACGATCGAGGATCTTCAGCGAGCGTTGCTGACGGAGGCTACAGAGATACCAGCAGGTAGGCAATAAAGAGCATGATTATCCGTAAAAGTCGCAGTGCGTGCCGGACCCCTACCACTCGATGCGTCGACCGCTGCTGGCGAGTAGCGGCGGTCAGAGCGCACGACTCGATCGTCTGGAGGGCTGGAAACCATCAGAGCCGCCAGAAAACTCTCGGCTCACATGTCGAACAGGCCAACCCGCGCTGTGCCTCACACCGCATTGCCCCCGGTGGGATGTGTTGGGAAACCGATGGCCTCGGCCCGACAGGCGTGAAAGTCAGGCTCGAAGCCGCCGACCACGTCGTGGAAGTCCGGCATGCGATCGTCGACAGGAGTACATCAACATTCCTCCCGGCTACCAAAACTTCAGACGTGGCCGGGCTGAAAACCGCGCCGTACGGGGCCGTCTCGCCTTGGGTCGCGGCTCAGGCCTGCGATTATCGACCACTGTCGGGGGCTTTGTCGCAAGCGCGCCCGAGCATATCCGTCCGAGCGGGAAATGTAATCGATCGACATCATTCGACCCGCTCCCGCTCAACGGGATTGATCTCCCGCCGTGTCACGCACCCATGGTGGCGTCTGTTCGTGATCCCAAAGGCGGCGTAGAAACCCTGTTCCCCAACGCGATTCGGCAATACGCAGCTGATCGACGCGCGCATGGCGCCCTGCCGTCGTCACCTGGGTCGCACGGGAACCGCCGGGGGAGAATCGCAGGAATGTCCCGTCGAAAATGAGATCCAGAAGGCATCCAGCCCGAAATCGCACCCCGCAGGTCCACCAAAATCGGGCCAGTTCCGATCGTGTCGTGAGGGAATTATCGGATATTTGTAGAAATTGCCTGATTTATTGTTCTCGACTAAGCGGGCGAACGCCGTTTCGCCGAAGGCTCGGGCGGTATCGAATTCGCTTCGCGCCCTTGGAGAAACAGTATTAATTCCTGATTCAGAGGCCGCCGTATGGAATTGCCATTCCATTGCCCTACTTCTCTATCGAGGGTATCTGGAGGGGGAGTGGCGTCCCACTGTCGCCTGAACGGCAGCCGCCGACGGGTGCGGCGGCGGCCATCCGTGGTCGGGTCTGCCCCCATGGGCGAGGATCTCCCGCAAGTGATCAACATGTCCAATTCGGGTAGTTTGCACCGAATCCCCTTCGATGACAGGAAGTTTTGCGGAGTAACCTGCGTCCGTGTGACAGGATCGAGCGCGGTTGTCGCGGCCGATTCCTGCGAACCAAAGATCGAAACGCCCGCCTTCCACGCAGGTTTGAGGGTTGGGTGTGTCTAGACTGAGCGCGAATGCTGTTAGATAGCTGATCGTACGTGGACCTGGACGATCCATCCGCATGTCCAAAAGTCCTGCTTTTCAGATTTTGGGATGTTGGAAAACATCGGCAAATGAGAGGTGGGTGGTCTCCGTACAAGGCCGGTCGGCGCTGGGTAGGGATTCCTGGGCGCGGCCGGAGTGGATCAAAAGCTGTACATGATCGGCGCGTTCGGAAGCAGGGGTCCGCGCCGCTTCGACGTAGACGAAGTGCATATAACGGCAAATGTCGGACACGGGCAGGGCTGCGTAGTACCGCCGTGCCTCAGTGCCTCCGAGTCTGAATGAGGGGTCATAGGATGAATCTGCAGTCAGCCGGAACCGACGACCACGATCTGGGTCTGATTCCGCTCTCCAGGGCGCAGTACGGCATGTGGTTCGCGGACAACATGCCCGGCGGACCGGCTGTCAACATCGCGCAGTACGTCGAGATCGAAGGCCCGGTAGACCTCGATGCATTCAGTCGGGCGGTGAACAAGGCCGGGCATGAGACCGAGTCCCTGGTGGTACGGGTAGTCGAGTCCGACGGTCGCCCATATCAATTCGTCGATCGCAGCATCGTCTACGACGAGTCTGTGCTGGATGTCAGCGGTACGGACGATCCGTTCGCGGCGGCGATGGAATGGATGCGCCGTGATTACAACACCAAGGCCGTCGACCTCAGCCGTGACCGGCTCACCGCGATGCGGCTCATCCGGCTCGCCGAAAACCGGTATCTCTGGTACGGACGTGCCCATCACCTCGTGATCGACGGTTACGGCGCGTTCAATGTCGTGAGCCGGATGGCCGAGCACTACAACGCTCTCGTCGAGAACAGGCCCCCTGCGCAGTTGGTGGCGGCCGGGTTGCGCGACGTCATCGAAGCGGAGCGCGCTTATCGCGCCAGCTCTCGGTTCGAAAACGACAAAGCGTACTGGCTCGACAAGGTCGCCGACCTTCCTACGCCGGTCAGTCTGTCCGGCCGCACCGCGCGCGCGAGCAAAGTCGACCGCGTAGCCGGCCTGCAGCTTCCCTCTCAGTTGTCCGAGCTGCTCGATCGCTTCGCCGACGACCTGGGAGCGTCGCCCGCGCAGGTCGTGGTCGCCGCGTTCGGCGCGTTCCTCGCCCGGATGACACGTACCGACGATGTGGTGTTGTCCATGCCGGTGAGTGGGCGAGTGACGAAGCGCCTGCGCAATGCCGCCGCGATGTTGGCGAATATGGTGCCGATTCGATTCACCTTGGATGCGACCACGACCGTGGAGGAGTTGGTTCGCGCTTCGGTGTCCGAACTCGTCTCGGCGATGCGGCACCAGCTCTACCGGTTCGAGGATCTGCGCCGCGACTCGAATGCGCTGGACGCGGCCGCGAACTCGTTCGGTCCGATCGTCAATATCCTGTTCTTCGACTCCGAGATCCGCCTCGGGTCGGCCGTCGGCCGATACCGGGCACTGACTTCCGGGGCGCTCGACGACCTGCAACTGAACTTGTACCGCTCCGGTGCCGATGCGCCGCTGCTGATCGAGCTGCACGGAAACTCGAATCTGTACGGTCAGGAAGAACTCGAATCGCACGCAGACCGGTTCATCGAGTTCCTGCAGCGGATGATGGAGTCGCCCAGAGAAACGCCCATCGTCGACATCCAGCTCCTCGACCCTGTCGAGAAGCTGCGAATCCTCGGGGAACTCGCGGGCCACGACGGCGAATCACCCTCCGAGACACTGGTGGATCTGCTCACGCGACAGGCTGCGGCCACTCCGTCCGCAGTAGCAGTCACATCGGGTGCGACCGCCCTCACCTACCGCCAGCTGGACGAGCGGTCCAACCGGTTCGCGCGCAGGCTCATCGCCCTCGGCGCGGGGCCGGAATCACTGGTGGCCATCGCGATGCCACGGAATGCCGATCTGATCGTCGTCGTGCTGGCCGTGCTGAAGTCGGGCGCGGGGTATCTGCCGTTGGACGCGGCTCATCCCGCTGAGCGGCTCGAATACGTTCTGAACGACGCCGATCCTGTCGTCGTCGTGACAAACCGGAGCATGCGCGAGTATGTGCCGGGAGATCCCAGCCGGGTGGTGCTGTTCGACGACGCGGCCGACCGCGATGATGCCTCGGATCCGATCGCCGATGCCGATCGGACGGGCTCGCTGTGTTCCGACAACGTCGCCTACGTCATCTACACATCGGGATCGACCGGTCGACCGAAGGGTGTGTCGATACCCCATCGCGCTGTCGCCAGCTACTTGGTGAACGCGTGTGCCGAGATCGGAGTCCGATCCGACGACGTCTGGACGTTCTTCCATTCGATCGCGTTCGACTACTCGGTATGGGAAATATTCGGCGCGTTGGTCACTGGTGGCCGGATCGTCGTCGTGGACAGCCTCACCACGCGTTCGCCGGACGACCTCGTGCGCCTGGTGGCACGCGAAAAGGTGACCCACTTCAACCAGACGCCCACGGCATTCAATCAATTCGCCTCCGCGCGGCAGCGGTACGCGCAGGCAGGCGAGCCCGATGGCGAAATCGTCCTTCGCCTGGTCTACCTCTCGGGCGAAGCTCTCAACCCGGCGGCATTGGCCGACTGGTATGAACACAACCCGAAATCGCCCATGCTGGCCAACAGCTACGGGATCACCGAAACCACGGTCATCCTCACTTACCTCGGCCTGACACCGGACATCGCAGTGCCGGGCGCGCCGAGCACGATCGGTCCGCCGTTGCCGGGGGTACGGATATATGTCCTCGACGAGCAGTTGCGCCCGGCCCCGCTGGGAGCCTGGGGTGAGATCTATGTCGCGGGAGACCAACTCGCCCGCGGCTATCTCAACCGACCTGCGTTGACCACGGGACGATTCGTCGCCGACCCGTTCGGCAAGCCGGGCGAGCGCCTCTATCGCAGCGGCGATGTCGCGCGATGGAATCACCGGGGCCAGCTGGAATACCGCGGCCGCGCCGATCAGCAGGTGCAGCTGCGCGGGTTCCGCATCGAGTTGGACGAGATCCGCAACGCGCTGTTGACCCACAGCGCTGTCTCGGCGGCGGTCGTGGTAGTGCATCTCCCCGACACCGAGGCAGCACGGCTCGTCGGATACGTCGTGCCTGTCGGCGACACCGCCTGTGCGGCCGACTCTCTTCGCGCTCATGTCGGAACACTGCTGCCGGAATACATGGTGCCGGCGAGCATCGTCGTGTTGCCGGCGTTGCCGCTGACAGTCAACGGCAAATTGGACGTGCGTGCGCTCCCGGAACCGGTGTTCGATTCGGCCGCGGCGTATGTTGCTCCGCGTACGGTCGTCGAGGAGTCGATCGCCGACGTCTTCGCCGAGGTTCTGGGTACGGAGCGGGTAGGCGTGCTGGACAGCTTCTTCGAACTGGGCGGCAATTCGCTCACCGCGACCAGTGCCGCCGTGCGCATCGCCGAGGTGACCCGATGCGACGTGTCGGTCCGCGACCTGTTCGGTAGACCGACCGTCGCCGAACTCGCCGCGCATATCGAGGATGGGCACCGCCCCAACCGGCCCGCGCTGAGGGCGGCCCGGCGGGTCGAGCCCCTGCCTTTGTCGCCCGCGCAGAACAGGATGTGGTTGGTCAATCAGGCCGACCCGGCGTCGGCGGCGTACAACATTCCGCTGGTGGTGCAGTTGACCGGACGCCTCAACGCCGCGGCGCTGCGGGCCTCCCTCACGGACGTGATCGATCGCCACGAGTCGCTGCGTACCTTCTATCCGGCTGTGGATGGGGAAGGGACACAGGTCATCCTGTCGGCCGAGCAGGTTGTCGCCGAACTCGATCTGACGCCGAAGCCGACCGACAGCGACGACATCGTGAACCGGGTTCGCGAGCTGGCGTCGATCGGGACCGATGTGCGCGAGCGTCCGCCGATCCGGGTCGCGCTGCTTGCGACAGCCGACCGTCTGCGTCACGTATTGGTCGTTGTCCTGCACCATATCTGCTGCGACGGATCGTCCCTCCGACCACTCGCGGCCGATGTCGCGACCGCCTACGGGGCAAGGTCAGAGGGAAAGACGCTGGACTGGCAACCATTGACGGTGCAATACGCCGACTACAGCATCTGGCATCGCAGCCTGCTCGGCGACGAGGACGATCCGGACTCGCTGGCGTCACGTCAGTTGCGTTATTGGGCAGAGCAGCTGGCGGGAATGCCGCCGGTGCTGGAACTTCCGACCGACCGTCCGCGTCCTGCCCGCCAGTCCATGCGCGGCGACGTCGCGGACACCGTGATTCCGGCCGACACCTTCGCCGGGATCGAGCGATTGGCTCGCACGACGCATGTCACCACCTTCATGGTCGTCCATGCCGCGCTGGCTGTACTGCTGGCGCGCCTGTCGGGCTCGTTGGACATCATCATCGGCACGCCGGTCGCGGGGCGGGGCGAGCGCGCGCTCGAGCCGCTTATCGGTATGTTCGTCAACACTGTGCCGCTGCGCACCGAGGTCCGTTTCGACGAATCGTTCACCGCGTTCCTGGCTCGCGTCAAAGAGATCGATGCCGATGCCTTCGCCTGCAGTGACCTGCCGTACGAACGCGTCGTGGAGGAACTCGATCCGAAACGGTCCATGGCGTACGCACCGCTGTGCCAGGTGTATCTCGCTTTCGAGAACATGGACCGCGCGAGCTTGGAGCTGCCCGAACTCACGGTCGAGATTCTGGATCCGGGGCCCGAGCCTGCGAAAGTGGACATCATCGTCACCGTCGCCGAAAATACTGCCGCCGGTGGCGATGTCGCACTGCGGATCAACTATGCGACGGATCTGTTCGACCGGGGGACGGTCGAGGAGCTTGCTGCCCGATTGAATCGGATTCTCGAGGCGTTCGTGGCAAACCCGCAGGTGCCGGTGGGTGGTGCGGACTTGTTGTCGGTGGATGAGCTGCTGGGGCTGGTGCCTGCGTCGGGTGGTGTGGTGGAGGCACCGCGGGTGTTGGCGGAGTTGTTGGCGGTGGGGGATCCGGGGGCACCCGCCGTGGTGTCGGGTGAGCACGTGGTGTCGTACGGGGAGTTGGATGCCTGGTCGAATCGTGTGGCGCGGGTCTTGATCGAGAGCGGTGTGGGCCCGGGTGACCAGGTCGCGCTGGCTATGGCGCGTTCGGTGGAGTTCGTGGTCGGATTGTGGGCGGTGACCAAGGCGGGCGCCGCATTCATGCCGGTCGATCCTCGGAATCCGACCGAGCGGGTCGCGCACATGATCGAGGACGCCGATGCGCGGGTCGCGATCACGGTAGAAGCATCACGGAACCTGCTTCCTGGCCAGGTCCAGCAGTTGGTTCTCGACGACCTGGACACCGAGGGCTTTATCGCCGCGCGGTCGTCGGCTGTAGTGACGGATGCGGACCGGGTGCGGGAATGCCATGTCTCGGACACGGCGTATGTGGTGTACACGTCGGGGTCCACAGGCACCCCCAAAGGTGTTGCGGTCACGCATGAGGGGTTGGCGAACTTCGCGGCCGAGCAGCGTGAACGCTACCGGGTCGAGAGTTCCTCGCGGGTGTTGCAGTTGGCGGCCCCGGGTTTCGACGCGGTGGTATTGGAGTTGCTGCTGGCCCATGCGAACGGTGCCGCGTTGGTGGTGTCGCCGCCGGAGGTGTTCGCCGGCGCGAAGTTGGCGGAGTTGATTCGCACACAGCGGGTGTCGCATGCGTTCGTGACACCGAGTGTGCTGGCTACGATGTCGCCTGCCGGACTGGATTCATTGCAGGTGCTGGTAGCGGGCGGGGAAGCGGTATCGTCGGAGACCGTCGCGGTATGGGCGCCGGAACGTCGGTTGTTCAACGGGTACGGGCCGACCGAAACCACGATCATGGTCGCGATCAGCGACCCGCTGCGAGTCGGGGACCCGGTCACCATCGGTGGCCCGATCCGCGGTGTCGAGGCTGTCGTGTTGGATGCTCGGCTGCGACCGGTCCCGGTCGGGGTGACGGGGGAGCTTTGCTTCTCAGGAACGCAACTGGCCCGTGGATACCTCAACCAACCCGGCGCCACAGCCGCCACATTCGTGGCCAATCCTTATGGTCCTGCCGGTACCCGTATGTACCGCACCGGTGACCTGGCACGCTGGACACCCGAGCACACCCTGGAATACCTCGGGCGGACCGACTTCCAAGTGAAAATCCGCGGTCAACGCATCGAGCTCGGCGAAATAGAAGCCGTTCTCGCCGGTCACCCCGATGTGTCGGTAGCGGTGACGGTGGGTGTAGCGACGGACGGCGGATCGAGACTGGCCGCCTACGTGGTGCCCGCGAACGGCGCCATCGACAACGCGGAGCTGTTGAACTACGTCGCGCAACGTTTGCCGGCACACATGGTCCCGGACACCGTCATGGTGCTCGACACGTTGCCGCTGTCGTCGGTGGGCAAGGTCGACCGTACGGCGTTGCCGGAACCGGTGTTTGCCACCACCACCACAGAATTCGTCGCGCCGCGTGACGCGGCCGAGCAGGTCGTCGCGGATATCTACGCGGGCGTTCTGGGAATCGAGCGAGTCGGCGTCCTCGACAGCTTCTTCGATCTCGGCGGCAACTCGCTGTCTGCTACCCGGGCCGCAGCGCGACTGAGCGCCGCATTCGGCGTCGATGTTCCCTTGCGCGCGGTATTCGAGGCGCCGACCATCGCGGCGTTGGCGGAGAATCTTCGGACCGCCAATGCGGTAGAACGGGAACCTCTTGTGCCCCAGGAGCGCCCGGACCGGATCCCGCTGTCGCCAGCCCAGGCGCGTATGTGGTTCCTCAATCAGTTCGACACCAGCTCGCCGGTGTACAACGTCCCGCTGGTCGTACGCATGTCCGGAAATCTCGAGGTGGCCGCCATGCATGCGGCAATCGCCGACGTGCTCGACCGACATGAATCGCTCCGGACCGTGTACCCCGACAGCGACACCGGGCCGCACCAATCGATCGTCCCGGTGGACGCGGCCTTGCCCCGATTGGCCCCAGTCGCCGTCGCGGAGAGCGGCATCGAGGCGCGCATCGCCGCCGAAGTGGCGGTCGGATTCGACGTCACATCCGAGGTACCGTGTCGGATCACGTTGCTGAGCAGTGCACCCGACGAACACACCCTGATTCTCGTCGTTCATCACATCAGCATCGACGGGTCGTCGCTCGCACCGCTCGCCGCAGACCTGATGACCGCCTACCAGGCCCGCGTTCGGCAGCAGGCGCCGCAGTGGGCGCCATTGCCGGTGCAATACGCGGATTACGCCTTGTGGCAACGAAAGTTGCTGGGCACGGAGGACGATCCGCACAGCCCGACTGTCGCCCAGACCGGGTATTGGCTGGCGGCTCTCGCCGACCTGCCCGAAGTGCTCGACCTGCCCACCGACCGTCCACGGCCGGTGAAGCAGTCGTTCCGCGGCGCGACAGTGTCGGCGGCCTTGCCTGCCGATCTCCACCGTGACGTGGTCGCGCTGGCCCGGCGTTACGACGCGACGGTCTTCATGGTCACGCATGCGGCATTCGCGGTTCTGCTCGCGCGGCTGTCGGGAACCGGTGACATCGCGGTCGGCACGCCGATCGCGGGTCGCGGTGAGCCCGGGCTCGACGGCCTCATCGGAATGTTTGTCAACACTCTGGTGCTGAGGTCGCAGATCAAGCCGGATGCCTCATTCCTCCGTGTTCTGGATCAAGTCCGGGCCGCCGATCTGGCCGCGTTCGAGAACGCCGACATTCCGTTCGAGCGCCTCGTCGAGGTGCTGAATCCGCCGCGCTCGACTGCACACGCACCGTTGACGCAGGTGGGATTCTCGTTCCAGAACATCGAGATCCCCACGGTAGAGTTCGATGGCTTGACGGTTTCGGCCCACATGGCCGACCCGAGCGTGGCCAAATACGACCTGCATCTGAATCTCGTCGATGCCACCGAGCCTGGCGGTGAACCGGGCGACATGGCAGTCGAATTCAGTTACGCGACGGATCTTTTCGATGAGGCCACGATCACGTCGATGTTCGACCGCTACCTGCTGCTGCTCCGCTCGGCCGTTGCCGATCCCGCGCGCGCCATCGGTGACATGGACCTGTTGAACGCGCACGAGGTGGGTGAGCTCACCGCGCGATCGACAGGAGTGACGACCCAGGCGTCGACCTCGACGATCGCGGACTTGTTCGCCGCGCAGGCAGCGGTGACGCCCGAGAGCACGGCCGTGCTCGACGCGGAGAACGGAGGCCGGCACAGTTACCGTGAGTTCGCGGCGCGGGTGAATTCGCTGGCCCGAGTGTTGATCGGGCGAGGGGTCGCCCCTGGAACCGTTGTGGCGGTGGCGATGCGGCGCTCCGTCGATCTGCTGACGACGCTGTACGCGATCCATGCCGCGGGCGCGGCATACCTGCCCCTGGATCCGGACCACCCGGTCGACCGAGTGCGTGCCGTCCTTACGGCCGCGCGGCCGACTGCGGTCCTCACTCGTCTGATCGACATGGCAAGTCTGACCGACGACGTGCCGGTGTGGGTGCTCGAGGAGCTCGACGCCGGGCACGTGGATTCGTCGATGGTGACGGATGCCGATCGGAGTCGGCCGCTGTATCCGGATGACCTGGCCTACGTCATCTACACGTCCGGCTCGACTGGTGTACCGAAGGGTGTGGCAGTGCCGCACGCCGCCGTGGTGAATCAACTCCGGTGGATGCGCGATCACTACCGGCTCGCCGGCGACGACGTCATGATGTTGCGAACACCGGTCACCTTCGATCTGTCGGTCTGGGAACTGTTCTCCGCCTTGACATGTGGTGCATCGTTGGTGGTCGCTGGTCCGGACGCCCATAGCGACCCGAGCGCTATCGCACGGCTGATGGCCGAGTATCGGGTGACGACAGCGGATTTCGTGCCGTCGTTGCTCTCGGCTTTCCTCGAGGTGGCCGCTCCTCGTGAGTTTCCGAACCTTCGGCGTGTGATGTGCATCGGCGAGGCTCTTCCCGCCGACACTGTCCGCCGGTTCCGGGATCTGAGCGATGCGCGCATCGACAACCTCTACGGGCCGACCGAGGCCGCGGTCAGCGTGACCGCACACCGAATCGACGCGCTCGACGGCGTCGCGGTGCCGATCGGCGTCCCGGAGTCGAACGTGGTCGTCCATGTGTTGGATTCGCGGCTGCATCCCGTTCCCATCGGAGTGACCGGCGAGTTGTATCTGGGGGGTGTCCAGCTGGCCCGTGGATACCACGAACTTCCCGGTCTGACGGCGGCGACGTTCGTCGCCGATCCTTTCGGCGGTGCGAGCGGTGCGCGCCTGTATCGCACCGGCGACCTGGTTCGCTGGGACGAGGACGGAAGCCTGCGATATGTCGGCCGCGCCGACTCCCAGGTGAAGGTGCGCGGCCTGCGGATCGAGCTCGGTGACATCGAAGCCGCGTTGCTCGCGCACGAGCAGGTGAGCGCGGCCGTCGCGCAGGTGCGCACCGATCGCGGCGAGCAGCGCTTGATCGCCTACGTGGTGGCCGAAGAGGCGCTCGATGCCAAGCGGATTCGGGCCTTTCTTCTGGAACGGCTGCCTGCCTATATGGTGCCGTCACCGGTGGTCCGGATCGACTCGATCCCGCTCACGGCGAACGGCAAGGTCGACTACAGAGCGTTGCCCGTGCCGGATCCGAGCACCCACGAGTCGGAGTATCGAGCGCCGCGGGGGCTCGTCGAGCAGACCATCGCCGGGGTTTTCGGCGAGCTTTTCGGCCTTCCCGAGATCGGCGCGGACGATAACTTCTTCGACTTGGGCGGAAACTCGCTCATCGCGACTCGTGCTCTGAGCCGCGTCGGCGATGTCATCGGTGTGTCCATACCGGTGCGAGTGATATTCGAGGCCCCCACCGTTGCTGATCTGGCCGAGCGTATCTCGCGGTTGCGTGCGGTGCCGAGCCTTCCCGCGCCGACGCGGAATCCGAGGCCGGATCGTCTTCCGCTGTCGCAGGCACAGACCCGCATGTGGTTCCTCAACCAATTCGACCCCGATTCGGCCGGATACGTGGTGCCACTCGCGATTCGGCTCGACGGTGTCCTCGACATCGATGCGCTGGCAGCGGCCGTCGGTGATGTCATCGAGCGGCACGAGAGTTTGCGCACCATATACCCGGCAGTTGACGGTACGCCCACGCAGGTCGTGTTGGACGCGGCCGAGGTCGTCGCGACGTGCGATCTCACGCCACAGCCGATCGGAGAGCGCGAGCTGTCACGCCGGTTGGCCGAGTTCACGAGCGTCGGATTCGATGTGTCGAAGGGTGTGCCACTGCGCATAGCGCTGTATCAGCTGTCGGACACGACCTGGACAGTGGCGTTGGCCGTGCATCACATCAGTTGCGATGGCTATTCGGTGGCGCCGCTGGCCGCCGATATCGTGACGGCCTATCGGGCGCGGTCCAGCGGAAACCCGCCGGACTGGGCGCCGCTGCCGGTGCAATTCGCCGATTACGCTCTCTGGCAGCGCGAGGTGCTCGGCTCGGCGGACGACCCGGATTCGCACGTGGCCCGCGACATCGCCTACTGGCGAACCCAACTCGCGGGTATACCGGATCTGCTCGAGCTGCCGACCGATCGGCCACGGCCGATCGAGCAGACCCAACGCGGCGCGGTGCTTCACGTCACGATCCCAGGTGAGCTGCAGGGACGGGTGGCGTCGCTGGCGCGTCGAGCCGGTTCGACGACGTTCATGGTGGTGCACACGGCTCTGGCAGTGTTGCTGTCGCGGCTGTCCGGCAGCGACGACATCACCATCGGGGTGCCCCATGCGGGGCGCGGCGACAGATCGCTCGACAACCTCGTCGGGATGTTCGTCAACACTTTGGTGATGCGCACCCGGATCACGCTCGATCGCACGTTCATGAGTTTGCTGGATGAGGTGCGGCGCACCGACATCGAGGCATTCGACCATGCCACCATCCCGTTCGAGCAGTTGGTCGATGCGCTGAATCCCGCGCGGTCGACAGCGCACACGCCGTTGTTCCAGGTATTGCTCGCCTACCAGAACATGACGCAGGCTCGCGTCGAACTTCCGGAGCTCACCGTCGAGAACGTGGACCCGGGTGACAGCGCCGCGATCTACGACCTGCTGCTCATGATGACGGAGGGGCACGGCACGCACAACGAGCCGACCGGCATGACGCTGCGCCTGACATATGCCACGGACCTGTTCGACGAGGACTCCGTACAGCGTTTCGCCGATCACTTCGTCCGTGTTCTCGACGCCGCCGCGAACGATCCCGATTCGGCCGTCGGTGAGCTCGAGCTGCTCGACGCCGCAGAGCGGCATCAGGTGCTCGAGCGATGGAACGACAACGCCGGCCCCGTCGGAGCAGGCCGGACCCTTGTCGACGCCTTCGACGAACAGGTCGCACGCACCCCGGACGGTCCAGCGATCCGCCTTCCGGATGGCAGCACGTTGACCTACCGAGATTTCGACACCCGCGTCAATCGTCTGGCCCGGTGGCTCATCGCGCGCGGTGCGGGGCCGGACACTGTTGTGGCGGTGGCTGTCCGCCGGTCGGTCGAGCTCATTACGACGCTGTACGCGGTAGTGAAGGCAGGCGCGGCGTACCTTCCGATCGACCCAGACCATCCGAGCGTGCGGATCGCCCGCGTGCTGAGCGCGGCGCGGCCGCTGATGGTACTCACGACATCCGCGGACGGCGAGGAACTGCCAGGTGGATTCGAATCCGCTCGGATCGACCGACTGGACGTGACGGGTCTGTCCGATGCCCCGATCGCGGATGCCGAACGCCGGACACCGCTCCGGCCCGACAACCTCGCCTACGTCCTGTTCACCTCCGGCTCCACCGGCGTCCCCAAGGGGGTCGCCCTGACCCATTCCGCGACCGTGAGTCAGTTGGCGTGGGCGCAGCAGCAGTGGCCGCACGGCACGTCCGACGCGGTGCTGTACAAGACTCCGATCACGTTCGACATCGCCGTGTGGGAGTTGTTCTGGCCACTGCAGACCGGAGCGCACATCGTCGTCGCCGAACCTGACGGACACCGTGACCCGGTGTACATGGCAGGCGTCATCGCAAGTCATGAGGTCACCACGGTGCACTTCGTCCCGTCGATGCTCGATGTTCTCCTGGAATCCACCGGTGGCGCGCAGCTGCCGTCGATCCGGCGGGTATTCGTCGCGGGTGAGGCGCTGGCGCAGCGCACTGTCGACGCTGCGGCGCGCGTGTTCGGGAATGCGGATTTGGCGAACTGGTATGGCCCTGCGGAGGCGGAGGTCGTGACAGCTCAGCGGTGCGTGCCGGGTGTGGCAACCTCTGCGACCGTCCCGATCGGTGCACCGGTGTCCGGCATGAAGGTCTATGTGCTGGACTCGAGGCTGCGACCGGCGCCGGTCGGTGTCGTCGGCGAACTGTATGTGTCGGGTGTCCAGCTGGCGCGCGGTTATCACGCGCGCGCCGACCTCACCTGCGGTGCCTTTGTCGCGCACCCGTTCGGTGTGCCAGGTGAACGGCTGTACTGCACCGGTGACCTGGTCCGGTGGACCAAAACCGGGGAGCTGGAATTCGTGGGCCGCAGTGACTTCCAGGTCAAGGTGCGCGGTCAGCGAGTGGAACCGGGTGACGTCGAAGCCGCGCTGTCCACGGTTCCGCAAGTCGCGCGTGCTGTGGCTGTCGTGACGGCGGAACGAATCGTCGGATATGTGACGCTTGTACCGGGCGCGGTGACCGATGGCCGCGCGATTCGTGACCAGCTCACTCGCTCGCTGCCGTCGTACCTGGTTCCGGCCGGCGTGCAGGTACTCGATTCGATGCCGCTCACCGCGAACGGCAAGCTCGATCGAGCCGCGTTGCCGCAGCCGGATTTCGACGACGGCAAGGAGTTCGTATCGCCTCGCACCGAACGCGAAGTGGCACTCGCGAATGTGATTGCCGAGATCACGGGCGCCGATCGGGTGAGCGTGACGGCGAACGTCTTCGAGATCGGTGTCAACTCGCTCTCCGCTGCACAGATAGCGGCGCGAGCCGAGGCGGCTCTCGGTGTCGAGGTCGGCATCCGTGACATTTTCCACGAGCCCACAATTGCCGGATTGTCCGAACGGATCGCGACCAGAACCCGTTCTACGGTGAATCCGCTGGCGCCGCGTCCACGCCCCGCGGCTGTCCCGTTGGCGGCGGCTCAACGCCGGATGTGGTTCCTCAACCAGTTCGACACCGCCTCGGCGGCATACAACATCTATTTCGCGGCTCGGTTGACCGGCCCACTGGACGTCGATGCGTTGCGCGCGGCGTTACTGGATGTGGTGACCCGGCACGAACCATTGCGGACGGTGTATCCCGCTGTCGACGGAGAACCGTGTCAGGTAGTGCGGGATGATGCGGCGATAGCGGCGGATCTGGTGTTGGATCGAGAGCCGGTCGTCGACGAGACGGAGCTGGCCGACCGGATCCGGAATGCCGTCGGGGCAGGTTTCGATATCACGAAATCGGCGCCCGTACGGGCGCGGCTGTATCAGACCGGCGCCCACGATCATGTGCTGGTGCTCGTGGTCCACCACATCGCTGCGGACGGCTCGTCGATGGCGCCGCTCGCCCGCGACGTTTTCGCCGCGTACCGGGCCCGCGCGAATGGAGTAGCGCCGCAGTGGGAACCGCTGGAAGTCCAGTACGCGGACTACGCGATGTGGCAGCAGGAGATGCTCGGTTCCGAAGACGATCCGACATCAGTGGCCGCGCGGCAGATCGCGTACTGGACCGAAGTCCTCGGCGATTCCCCAGAACTGCTCGGTCTGCCGACTGATCGGCCCCGGCCCGCCACGATGTCGATGGTCGGCGGCAATGTCCGCTTCGGCATGCCGGCACGGCTGCACGACGACATCGTGCGGCTGGCGCAGCGTTCGGGCGTCACCGTGTTCGTCGTGCTGCATGCGGCGTTGGCGATCCTGTTGGCTCGCACCGCGCACAGCGAGGACATCTCGGTCGGAACACCCGTCGCCGGTCGCGGCAGGCGGGAGTTGGACGATCTGGTCGGCATGTTCGTCAACACAGTGGTGTTGCGCACAAAGGTCCGCGACGACCGGTCGTTCGCGGAACTTTTGGCGGAGGTGCGCGGCGTCGATCTGGAGGCGCTCGCACACGCGGATGTGCCCTATGAACGGCTGGTCGACGTCCTCGGTCGTCCGCGATCGACGGCGTACTCGCCGCTGTTTCAGGTGATGCTCGGGTTGCAGAATACGCGCGCGGCGCGGTTCGAGCTGCCCGGCGTCGGTGTCGAACTCCTCGACCCGGGTATCGCGCAAGCCAAGACCGACCTCACCGTGTTGGTGACTGAACGCCTGGAGGGCGATCGGCCTGCCGGAATCGACGGCGAGATCATCTACGCCACAGATCTGTTCGTCCGATCGACCGCCGAATCGCTCGCCGAGCGGTTTATCCGCGTCCTCGAAGCGGTCACCTCCGATCCGACCCGGCCGGTAGGGGAGATCGGGCTGCTCAGCGCCGAGGAGACCAAAAGCCTGCTTCCGGCACGCGGCGGCGACACCACGCGTCCGTGTCGACTTCCCGATCTGCTGGCGTCGGCCGTGGCGGCAGACCCATCCGCGGTTGCCGTGATCGGGGATACCGAGACCATCACGTACGGGGAACTCGACCGCCGAGCCAACCAGCTGGCCCGTCACCTGCTCGCCGGGGATGTCGGACCGGGAGCGTTTGTCGCGTTGGCGGTGCCGCGGTCGGTCGACTATCACGTCGCCATGTGGGCGATAGCGAAGACCGGTGCCACGTTCGTCCCGGTGGATCTGCGGTATCCCCCGGAGCGGATCGCGCACATGGTGAACGATTCCGGTGTCGAAGTCGGGATCACGCTCGCGGCCGCCCGTAAGTCGCTGCCGGGCGGTGTCCGATGGCTTGTGCTCGACGACCCGCGTTCGGCCGCTGGGACCGCGGCGTATCCCGGCAGCGCGGTCACGGATGCGGACCGCCCACGCGCACTGCAGATTCAGGATGCGGCGTATGTGGTGTACACCTCCGGATCGACCGGAACGCCGAAGGGCGTCGTGGTCACGCACGAGGGGTTGGCGGGTTTCGCGGCCGAGCAGCGTGATCGTTATCGGGTGGACAGTACATCGCGAGTGCTGCAAGTAGCGGCGCCCGCCTTCGACGCGGTCCTGCTCGAGGCGTTGATGGCGCATGCGGCGTGCGCGTCCTTGGTGGTGTCGCCACCGGACGTGTTCGGCGGCCAGGAACTGGCCGATGTGATCCGGACGCATCAGGTGTCGCATGCGTTCCTGACGCCGAGTGTGTTGGCGACGATGGCGCCGGCCGACCTCGAATCGGTGCGGATGCTGGCCGTCGGCGGCGAGACGGTGGCTCCGGATCTGGTTGCCGCCTGGGCACCGGGCCGGCGGTTGCACAATATCTACGGTCCGACGGAGACGACGATCGTGATCACGATGAGTGATCCGGTCCAGGCCAACGACGCGATCACGATCGGCGGTCCGATCCGCGGTGCGGAGGCTATGGTCCTGGACGGCCGGTTGCGACCGGTGCCGGTCGGAACCGCGGGCGAACTGTACCTGTCGGGTGCCCAGTTGGCGCGCGGGTATCTGAATCGGCCCGCGACGACCGCCGGTGCGTTCATGGCGAATCCCTACGGTGGTGCGGGTTCGCGGATGTACCGCACCGGCGACATCGTTCGCTGGACCGCGGAGCGCACGCTCGAATACATCGGCCGCATCGATTTCCAGGTCAAGATTCGTGGCCAGCGGATCGAACTCGGCGAGATCGACGCCGCGCTGCTCGCGGATCCGAGGGTGGCGTCCGCTGTGACCGTGAGTCGCAACGGACCGGGCGGGCAACCCGTACTCGCCGCGTACATCGTGCCGGAACTCGGAACGGTCGTCGAACCGAGCGCGGTACTCGATCAGGTGGCTGCCGTATTGCCCACCCACATGGTGCCCTCGACAATCATGGTGCTCGACCGCATGCCGCTGTCCTCGACCGGCAAGGTGGATCGAAAAGCGCTGCCAGAACCCGTCTTCGAGATTGCCGGAGACGATGCGGTCGCGCCGTCTACCGACCTGGAGCGCACCATCGCCGCCGTCTTCGCGGACGTGCTGGGAATGACGTCGGTCGGCGCTACCACCTCGTTTTTCGCGCTCGGCGGTGATTCCATCATGTCGATCCAGTTGGCATCCCGACTGAAGTCCGCAGGTGTCATCGTGACTGCTCGGGACATCTTCGAGCGCAAGACGGTTCGTGGGCTGGCGCGAGTGGCCGAAGCCGCTGAACGGGTGTCGCTCGAGGAACTGCCCGGGGGCGGTGTGGGCGAAATCCCGTTGACGCCGATCGTGTCCTTCTTCACCGATCGACTCGGGGCGGCGGATCGGTTCGCCCAGTCGATGCTGGTGCGCTTACCGCGCGACGTGCGAGTCCAGGACGTGACCGAGACTGTGCAGGTGATGCTCGAACGGCATGACATGCTGCGGTCGAGGCTGCGTGAACGCCGGCTCGACGTGCTGCCCGAAAGCGCCGCCGATGCCGCGGGTTCGGTCGCGACGCGCACCTTCCGTGCGGATGACGTTCCAGGCAGCGACGGTTTCACCGCCGTGGTGGAAGCGGCATTGGCGGAGGCATCCGACCGCCTCGATCCGGCCGAGGGCCGGATGCTGCAGGTTGTGTGTCTGCTTCCCGAATCGGGCGTCGATGCCGATGCCCGTGCCCTCATCGTGATCCATCACCTGGCTGTCGACGGGGTGTCGTGGCGGATCCTGATCCCCGACTTCGTGGCCGCCTGGCAGCAGATCACGCAGGGGCGGCCAGTGGAGTTGCCCGCGCAGGGCACATCCATGCGCCGGTGGGCGCACGCGTTGGCGGCGGCCGCCGCAGAACGCGTCGGCGAGTTCGAGCTGTGGCATCGGATGAGTGCGGCGGCCGATCCACTGCTCGGCCGTGCGATGTTGGATCCCGCCGTCGACACCCAGTCGACGGTGCGGCATCTGACGGTGTCCATCCCGACGGAGGTGACCTCGGCGTTGCTCGCGGAGGTCCCCGACGCTGTTCGCGGCAGCGTCGACGATGCGCTGCTGGCTGGTCTCGCCGTGGCGGTGACACGCTGGCGCAGGCGGCGCGGTGTCGCACATGCGGGCATGAAAGTCCTGCTGGAGGGCCATGGCCGTGAGGAGCAGATTGCCGAGGGAGCAGACGTCTCACGCACCGTTGGTTGGTTCACCAACGCGTATCCGGTCACGCTCGATCTGAGCGGAATCGAGGACTCGGACCTGCGCGCGGCAGTGAAGTCTGTGAAAGACCAGTTGCGCGACATCCCCGACAAGGGGATCGGTTACGGCCTGCTGCGCTATCTGAACACCGACACGGCCGACCGACTCGCAGCGTCGCCGGAGCCGCAGATCAGCTTCAACAATCTCGGGCGCGTCGGCGTCGATCTGACGACACTGTCGGACGTCGCGTGGATTCCGACCGACGAGCAGTTCGATCGGCGGGCTGCGTTCGATCCGGAAATGCCTGCGGCAGCGGCCGTCACGATCGACGTGAATATCGTGGACGCCGAGGCCGGACCTCAGTTGTCGGCGCACGTGGGTTACGCCTCGCGGTTACTCGACCGTGATGACGTGGCCGAACTCGTCGGCGAATGGGTGGACGCCGTGACCGGGATCGCCACAGCGGCCCGCGCGAACGATGACTGGGGACTCTCCCGAGCAGACGTTCCGCTCGTCGATGTCACCCAGCCCGACCTGGACGCGTTCGCCGACCGGTACGGACCGCTGACCGACGTATGGTCGCTGGCGCCGCTCCAGGCGGGGCTGCTGTTCCACGCCGAACTCGCCGCAGGCGAACTCGACGTATACACGGCACAATCGGTACTGGCCCTTGCCGGCGAAGTGGACGAGGGCCGGCTCGAGCGTTCTGCGACAGCCTTGCTCGAGCGGCATATCAACCTGCGCGCGGCATTCACCCGAACGGCCGACGGCGTTCCTGCGCAGGTTGTTCCCGCCGACACTGCCGTGTGCTGGCGCAGCGTCGATCTGACCGATAGCCCAAGGGAACTGGATGAGTTGATCGCGGCCGAGCGCGCGGTCACATTCGATCCCGCCGACCCGCCGCTGTTGCGATTCCTGATCGTTGCTATAGCGCCGCAAGACTTCCGGCTTGTGTTGACGGCACACCACCTCCTGCTGGACGGCTGGTCGTTGCCTCTGCTGTGGCGTGAGCTGATCGGTCTCTACGCGGTGGACACCCAGGTGGATCTGTTGCCGGCTGTGGCGTCGTACCGCGATTACCTGGAATGGTTGGACCGGCGCGAGTGGGCCGCCGGCATCGAGACCTGGCGAGACGTGCTGCGCGATTTCACCGAACCCACGCTGGTCGCGGACTCGCGCACGGACACGACCGTAGATATACCGATCGATCTCGCGATTGTTCTCGATCGCGCCGTCACAGCCGAGTTGGTCGAGTTCGCTCGGGCTCGAGCGGTGACGATGGCGACGATTGTGCAGTTCGCCTGGGCGGTGGTCCTGGGGAACCTGCTCGGCGTCGAACGCGTGTTGTTCGGTAGCACGGTCTCCGGGCGTCCCGCCGAACTGCCGGGCGTGGAGTCGATGATCGGCCTGTTCATCAACACGGTTCCGATCGGCGTGAATGTGTGCCGGGACTGGACCATGCAGGACGCGCTGAACCGATTGCAGGCGGACAACACCCGCCTGCTCGACCATCACTACGTCGAACTGTCGCAGATCATGTCGGCCGTTGGCGCTGCCCAATTGTTCGACACGCTGGTCGTCTTCGAGTCGTATCCGGTCGACAGCAGCGGCCTCGGCAACGCCGACATCGACGGTATGCGGGTGGTCTCCGCGGAGGGAAGTGACGCCGCGCACTACCCGATCACTGTTCAGGCGCACCAGACCGACGAGCTGCACGTCCGAATCCGCTACCAACAGTCCCGTATCGATGCCGTAACGGCGTCCGGTCTGGCCGCCCGCGTCGAAACCGTCCTGCGAGCTGTCACGACTGATCCGCAAGCGCGGCTTGGTGCCGTCGACCTGTTGACCGACGATGAGCGGCGTGAATTGGTGCCGGCTTCGGGTGGGAGTGCGGAGGCGCCGCGAGTGCTGGCAGAGTTGTTGTCAGCCGGCGTAGTTGAGAACCCTGCTGCGGCGGCATTGATATCAGGTGCGCGCACGGTGTCCTATGCCGAGTTGGATGAGTGGTCGAACCGGGTGGCGCGCGAGTTGATCGGTTGGGGTGTCGGACCGGGGGATCAGGTCGGGTTGGCGATGGCGCGTTCGCTGGAGTTCGCGGTCGGGGTGTGGGCCGTGGCCAAGTCGGGCGCCGCGTTCGTGCCGTTGGATCCTCGGAACCCCGCCGAGCGCGTCGCACACATGGTCGCGGACTCCGGTCTGCGGGTCGCTATTACGACCGAGGCATCGCGGAACCTGCTTCCCGACCGGGTCCGGCTGATGGTTCTCGACGATCCGGACACCGAGGCGTCGATCTCGTCTCGATCGTCGGCGGTTGTCACCGATGCGGACCGGGTGCGTGCGCCGCATGTTCGGGATGTGGCATACGTGATCTACACCTCGGGTTCGACGGGGACCCCGAAGGGCGTGGCGGTGACGCACGAGGGGTTGGCCAACTTCTCGGCCGCCCAGCGTGACCGTTTCCAGGTGGACAGTGGGTCGCGGGTGTTGCAGGCGGCGGCTCCGGGTTTCGATGTGATGGTTCTCGAGGTTCTGCTGGCCCACGCGAATGGCGCTTCGTTGGTAGTGCCTCCGGCGGAGGTGTTCGCCGGCGAGGAGTTGGCGGAGTTGATTCGTACGCATCGGGTGTCGCACGCGTTCGTGACACCGAGTGTGTTGGCGACGATGTCGCCTGCCGGGTTGGATTCGTTGCGGGTATTGGTGGCGGGTGGGGAAGCGGTATCGGCCGAGACGGTCGCGGTGTGGGCGCCGGGGCGGTGGTTGTTCAACGGGTACGGGCCGACCGAGACCACGATCTTGGTCGGAATCAGCGACCCGTTGCGTGTCGGCGACCCGGTCACCATCGGCGGTCCGATCCGTGGTGTCGAGGCTGTCGTGTTGGATGCGTGGTTGCGGCCGGTGCCGGTCGGGGTGGTGGGCGAGTTGTACGTCGCGGGTGTGCAGTTGGCACGTGGATATATGAACCGGCCCGCGACAACGGCGGTGGCGTTCGTGGCGAATCCGTTCGGTGCGGCCGGCTCACGGATGTACCGCACCGGCGACCTGGCACGCTGGACTACCGATCACACCCTCGAATACCTCGGCCGCACCGACTTCCAAGTCAAAATCCGCGGTCAACGCATCGAGCTCGGCGAGATCGAAACCGTCCTTGCTGGACACCCCGGGGTAGAACACGCGGTCGTCGTGTTGCGGAAGGACGAGCGCGGCATCGACCGGCTCGTCGGCTACCTCGTAAGCGACGAGGATGTGGATCCAAGCGAGGTCAGGGCTACCGCACGGTTGCGGTTGCCTGCGCACATGGTGCCCGACGCGTTCATGGTTCTCACCGAACTCCCGCTTACCACGACCGGCAAGCTCGACCGCCTCGCGCTTCCCACGCCGGAATTCTCGGACGGTCGAGAGTGGATCGCACCGCGCGACGATACCGAGCGGCGCGTCGCGGAAGTGTTCGGGAACGTTTTGGGCACCGAAAGAGTAGGAGCGACGGACAGTTTCTTCGACCTCGGTGGCAATTCGCTGTCGGCAACGCGGGCGACTGCCCAGTTGAGCACGGCACTCGAAGTGAGTATCGGCGTCCGGGACCTGTTCGAAGCGTCGACTGTCGCCGAGTTCGCCACTCGTCTGGCTACTCTCGAGCGCAGCGTTCGGGTACCGCTGACACCGAGAACTCGGCCTGCTCTTGTGCCTCTTTCACCTGCACAACAGCGGATGTGGTTCCTCAATCAGTTCGACACCTCGGTCGGCGCGTACAACATCCCGCTGGTGATTCGGCTCCAGGGTGAGCTCGACATCGACGCGCTGCGACAGGCGTGCGAAATGGTCATCGCCCGGCACGAGTCGCTTCGCACCAAGTTCCCGATGACCGACGGAACGCCTCATCAGGTCGTGGTGCCTGTCGAAGACGTCGCACCTGTGCTGACTCCGGTCACGGTCGACGAAGAGCATGTCATGGAGCGGGCGGCCGCCGCGGTCTCCGCGAGCTTCGATGTCACACAGGCGCCTCCGTTGTGTGTCGAGGTATTCGCCCTCGGTCCCCGTGATCACGTTTTGGTGATCACCGTGCATCACATCTGCGCCGACGGACAGTCGATGATGCCGCTCGCGCGGGACGTGGCAGTGGCCTACCAGGCGAGTAGGGAAGGGACAGAGCCGATGTGGCCGGTCCTTCCGGTCCAGTACGCGGACTACTCGTTGTGGCAGCGCGAGGTGCTCGGCGATGAGCACGATCCCGACTCGGTGATGTCCCGACAGTTGCGATTCTGGAAGGACACGCTCGGCGGGCTGGCCGAGCTGTTCGAGTTGCCGACCGACCTGCCCCGACCACCGGTCGCGTCCATGCGCGGCGCCGCGGTCGAGTTCGAGATCCCCGCCCAGTTGCGGGCGCGGATCGACTCGGTCGCGCGCGAGGCGAACGCGACGGTTTTCATGGTCCTGCACGCCGCGTTGACCGTCCTGCTGTCCAGGCTGGCAGGTGTCGACGACGTCGCGGTGGGCACACCGGTGGCCGGCCGCGGGGAGCACGAACTCGACGATCTGATCGGCATGTTCGTCAATACGGTCGTGTTGCGGTCGCGGGTGTCGTCGCAGCAGCCGTTCGCCGAATTGCTCGCCGCGACGCGTGAGACGGACCTGGCCGCGTTCGCACATGCGGATGTGCCCTTCGAGCAGATTGTCGAGACACTGAATCCGCCACGGTCTACCGCGCATCTTCCGGTGTACCAGGTGGTTCTCGATGTCCAGAATCTCAGTAAGGCCGCGTTGGAGCTGCCGGGGCTCACTGTCGAGCCCATCGAGAGCGGTTTCGAGCAGGCACAGGCGGACCTGAGCGTGAAGCTTGTCGAAAGGTTCACCGACGAGGGGCGTCCGGCCGGCATGGTGGGGCGGCTGACCTTTGCCACCGACCTCTTCGTCGAGGAGACGATCAGTCGGTTCGCACACGCGTACGTGCGGATCTTGGAGGAGGTGACCGCGAATCCGCGGGTCGTGGTCGGCGATATCGACATCGTGGATCCGGTGCAGCGAAGCGAATTGCTGGACGCGGCCGGGGATGACGGCGTCGCGGTCACGGACGCGACTCTCGGGGAGATGTTCGCCGCCCGCGCGGTCGCACAGCCGAAGGCGGTTGCGGTGACTCACGGTAAGTCGCAGCTGACCTACGCGGAGCTGGATCAGCGCTCCGCCTTGGTCGCCGCTCGGCTGACCGAGCACGGCGTGGGGCCGGAATCGCTGGTGGCAGTGGCCTTGCCGCGGTCGCTCGAGCTGATCGTGGGCCTGCTCGGAGTGCTGCGAGCGGGGGCGGCGTATCTGCCGCTGGATGTGGCATATCCGCAGGAGCGATTGCGGTTCATGCTCGACGACGCAGGTCCGGCGGCCGTGTTGACGACGGCTGACTTGGTGTCGGCGGTACCGGAGTACGCGGCGCCGGTGGTGCTCGTCGAGGATTGCGTGGACGCCTTCGCGAGTACTTTCGGTCCTGTGGTGTCAGGTGTGCGCCCGGACAACGTCGCCTACGTGATCTACACCTCGGGCTCCACGGGTCGCCCCAAGGGGGTGGCGGTGAGCCATCGGGAAGTGGTCACATTGTTCACCAATGCGGCCGAGCGATTCGACGTCGGCCCCGACGACGTGTGGACGATGTTCCATTCGTATGCCTTCGATTTCACGGTCTGGGAAATCTGGGGCGCATTGCTGTCCGGCGGCAGGCTGGTCGTCGTCGACTACGACACGTCCAGGTCGCCGGAGGCGTTGGTGCACGTCGTGGCGCGGGAGCGCGTAACGGTGTTGAGCCAGACCCCCTCGGCGTTCTACGGGTTCGCCGACGCGGAGCGTGTGTATCGCGAATCCGGCTGCATCGCTGGTGATCTCGCCTTGCGATATGTCGTTTTCGGTGGCGAAGCATTGGATGCGTCGCGGTTGACCGGCTGGTTCGCGGCGCACGAGCCGAAATCGCCGAGATTGGTGAACATGTACGGGATCACCGAGACGACTGTGCACGTGACGTTCTGTGAAGTCGGTGCGGCGGGCGTGGCCGGGATCGGATCGCCGCTGCCGGGATTGCAGGTGTATGTGCTCGACGACCGGCTGCATCCGGTGCCGATCGGCGTCGCTGGGGAAATCTATGTGGCAGGTGGCCAACTCTCGCGTGGCTACCTGGGAGCTCCGGCGTTGACGGCGGGCCGATTCGTGGCGAACCCGTTCGATCCGGATGGCGCCCGGTTGTACCGGTCAGGAGATGTCGGCCGGTGGCGGAAGACCACCACCGGGCTGGAGTTGGTATACGTCGGCCGGGCCGACGCGCAGGTGCAGTTGCGCGGTTTCCGGATCGAGATGGGCGAGGTGGAGTCGGCGCTGCTCCGGCATCCGCTCGTGACGGGGGCAGCGGTGGCGGTGCATCACCACGATCGTGGCGTGGATCAGCTGATCGGTTATGTCGTGGGCGTCGACGGTAAGCAACTCGATCCGGGCGAGGTCCGGGAAGCCGCTGCTCAGGTGTTGACGAGCTATATGGTGCCGTCCGCGATCATGGTCTTGCCTGAACTGCCGTTGACGGTCAACGGCAAGCTCGACCGAAAGGCGCTGCCCGCCCCCGATTTCGACGTACCGGCGAACGAGTTCGTCGCCCCGCGGACCCATACGGAGAAAATGATCAGCGAGGTTTATGCGCAGGTCCTGGGAGTCCAGCGGGTTGGGGCATCGGACGGGTTCTTCGACTTGGGCGGCAATTCGCTGCTGGCCACGATGGTGGTGACCGAACTGCGGGCACGCGGTGTGACGATCGCATTGCCGTGGATGTTCGACGATGCGACGCCGAAGGCGTTGGCGGTCAGAGCCGACGACGCGGAGGGGAGCTCCGGTCTGCAAGTGCTGCTTCCGCTGCGTGCGAGCGGCCCGAAGCCCGCGATATTCGGCGTCCACCCTGCGGGCGGGTTGGCGTGGTCCTACGGCGGCGTGGTCGAACATCTGCACAAGGATCGGCCGATCTACGGCTTGCAGGATCCGCACGTGGTGGAGGGCGAACCACCTGCGGACTCCGTGGATCAACTGGCCGAACGCTATGTGACCGAGATTCGCCGAGCCCAGCCCAGCGGTCCCTATCACCTGCTCGGATGGTCGTTGGGCGGTGCGATCGCGCATGCCATGGCGGTACGACTCCAGCGCGAGGGTGAGCAGGTCGGCATGCTGGCCATGTTGGACAGCGCCGCCGGTTCAGAGGAGGAGCTGGCCGCGGCGACGATCACCAGTGCGGACGAGGCCGCGCCCGGACAGCTGATGGCCGACCTGCTCGGCGGCTGGCGGGAGTTGTTCGACCTCAGCGACGAGGTGACGGCGGCCACCCCTGAGCAAGCATGGGCCGTCATTCGTGAGCAGGTGACCGGAACCGGGATGTTCACCGCCGACCAGGCTGATCGGGTGATGAACAGCTTCGAGACTGCGAGCGGCATCGCGCACGATTACCGGCCGGAAGTTTTCGACGGCGACCTGGTCTTCTTCACCGCAGGGAAAGATCGCGCAGACCACGACGCTGTGGCACAGACGTGGCGACCGTACATCGCAGGCGACATTCACAACATGGTCGTCGACGCACGTCACCTCGAGATGACCCACCCATACGCACTGTCCGTCGTTTGCCCGATCCTCGAAAGGTTCATGAACGAATGCTGACAACTTTCCGGCAGTCCCTGCTCGGCAACAGCAGGACAGTCGCCTGTACGAGCCCGGCTGCGGCACGGATGCCCCTGGGCGATATATCGCGGTAGTGTCCCCGGTCGCGGGCGGCGGGAAGCGCGCCGCCCGCGACCGGCACCCGGACGGCCGCAGGTCCGGTGATCCGAAACGACGACTGCGGAAGTCGCGCCCGGCCCCGGCCGAATTCGTTCGTGATCGGCCGGGTCGGATCCGATGGGTCTAGGCGATCGGAACGGCCGACCAGATGCCGAAGATTCGGAATTGCATTGCGCGATAGGGGTTACCGGATTCTGCCCACTCGCTCACGATCATGCAGAATGCGCCGTCGAACCTGCTGTCCGGGTGGACATAACAGCCGTAGAGGCGGGGCACGATATCCGGTCCGCCCAGCACCCACGGGGACCCCTTCACCGGCCGGTACGTCCTGGCGGTACGCCAATTGTCGGTGATTTTTCCGGCTACCTTGACGAAGGCACTGTAAGCGCCGGCGTCGAAGCCGGACATCACCCAGTTCCCCTGTATTCGGCGAAGCCCGATCTCACCGAGCCTGGTGCCATCGGCCAGTATGCCCAGTCGCGGATCACTGCCCGGATCTCGGCCCCATCCCCAGTTCTGGCCGTTCCAGCCCCACCCCTGCCAGGCCGCCGGGTTGATGAGGTCGGCATGATTCTCGCGCACCCGCCACAACAGCATGTTCTTGTTGCGGGCAAGCCCTCCGGTGGAGATGATATAGACGTAACCGTCACCACCGCGCTCCCAGGAAATCATGGTGCGTTTGCCACCGAATACGCTGGTCGACCACCGAACTGCGGTGTCGGTCCAGTTCTCCCCATTGTCGTCGGAATAGCGGATCTCGCACCACCGCTCGTTCCCTAGACCCTGGGTCACCATCACCCACAAATAGATTCGGTTACCGATGGTTATCGCGTCACAGGGCAATACGGTCGAGAATTCCGGGTTGTCGTGGACGTAATCCCATAGTTGTCGAGCACCGCGTGCGGCCGATTGGAACTCGATCGGTTTGGCCATGTCGTGGGTGTTGCTTCGCAGCAGCATCGGCGAACGCCAGTTCGGGCCGCCTACCGCGGGCTCGGTGCCCGCGAATGTGTCACCGGGGACGAACCCGATGTCACCGCTCGGCATCCTGAACGGGATGAATAGATCCGAGCCGCCGATATCGGCCATTCGGAGAGGATTCAGATCCTTGATCTTGGTCATTCCCGGACCCCCTTGATTTGTATTGCGTTGCGTCCCGGACACCTCGTACGGGTACCGAGATAGCAGGCCTACACAGTCAGTATCGGGTTCGGTGACTGGAGCGTCGTGTGTTCGGCCCGATCTCGTCGCCAGACACGCCGCCGGGACGGTAGTCGGCCTGGCACTGCACATCCGGGGGACGAACTCCGGGATACACCTGATTCGGCAGCGGCGTGCCCCGGACGTCTCGCGGCCGATCCCTCTATACGGAGACTGTTAGTCGGCGCCCAGCGCGGCGAACATCTTTCGTTTCAGTGCTGGAACCCTCTGGTGGACATCAGTAGTTCCGTTCGATGGCGACGCGGATGTCGTGAGCCCCGGCTCCAGCCGAAGGGTTGCCACGCCGGGTGTTTGCTCGGTTTTGTTGTTCGGTCCCGAGCCGCCCGAGATTCGATCAGCCGGTCGAGCAGAGCAGCGGTGACGACGTCCTCGGCGCTCCAGTCGGCGACGACCGCGACGAAGAACTGGTCACCGATTTGCAGGAGCTGCCGCAACTCGGCGCGGCCCGCCTCGGTCGTCTCGACGAACACCGCCCGCCGGTCGGCCGGGTCGGGGGCGGTGGTCACCAGCGCCGCGTCGGCGAGTGCCTTGACATGCTGGGTGACCGCTGTGACCAGAGCCTGTGCCGCGGCCGCGGTGCCCGGGGAGGTCTGAGTGGTCTCCGCTGCGCGCCAGTCATGTTGACGGTTCGCC
Organism: Nocardia sp. NBC_00881; assembly: GCF_045207455.1. Lineage (NCBI taxonomy): Bacteria > Bacillati > Actinomycetota > Actinomycetes > Mycobacteriales > Nocardiaceae > Nocardia > Nocardia sp. NBC_00881. The sequence continues at coordinate 2,267,871 of NZ_CP108798.1, read as the reverse complement.
GCAGCTGCCGTGGCAAGCTGCACCATATGCAACTCGGCGGCCGATAGTTGGTTGCGGCGCAGGTGGTTTCGCGTATAGCTATGCGAATATCGCTGCGATGGTTGCCAGTGGTCTCGGCTCGACGAGCCGTTGAAGCTTGTGTGTCGCCTTATTGAATGTACCGTCGCATAACGGTACATTATGTAGCGTGACGATCTTGCAGTTCAGCGCACGCCGATCCGTCACGAAGTCACTGTCTTGCCGAGCGCGTAGAGCAAGACAGTGCCGAAGAGCATCGAGATGCCCAGTCACGGCCGTGTGGTCACTGCTGGGGAAAGTCCTGATGCAGGTGGCGTGCTTGTTCGCATACAAACCACCGAGCAGGGGCCGAGCCATGCAAAACGACGAGGCTACGCAGATCCGGTATGTCGTCGCGCGACTCACGAAGTGCCATCCAGAGCTACCCGCCGAGACCATCGCATCGGTTGTCCAACGAATCCACAAACGCTTCATGGGCGCGTCGGTGCGCGAGTTCGTGCCGCTACTCGTCGAACGCGGCGCGGGTCGAGAACTGTCCGAAACCTCGAGGTGACACGAGCCGACAGTGAACGACCACGCTGACAGCGCTCAGGCCACAGTGTTTTTCAACCTACTGGTCGCGGAGGCAGACGAGTTGGCCTACTTCATCGAAGCGATGAAACGTGCAGGTCCATCGGGTCCTGCCGGACGCACCACAGAGTTGCGTCGACTCCGGACCGAACTGCATGAGGTCCTCCGCTGCATCACCCAGATCCGCCGAAGATTTCCCGCGGTCTCCGCAGGAGGATCACTATCCGAGAGGGAATCGGCTGACCGACCTGAACCACGGAATGGAAAAGTACCGCTGCCGGCGCGCGGATGAGCCAGGCCACCGCGACCGACATCGTCGCATCTACCCGAAGCCATCCCAGCCCCTAACGGTGTTGTCGAACTCATTCGCACGAGTGGTTCCCACGAAACCAGTCGTTCGCCACCGTTGAATTCGAGGATGACCCGTGCAAGGGATACGACCTCTTGCGTCCATTTCCATTCGGGATCCATATCGACACGCACCACGCTGGGGTCATTCGGATGGTTCGATACCACGCAACGCGTGCGCGATCAGCCGGATCGGCTCCGCGCAGGTGGTGTATCGGGCGAACGGATCCTTGGCCAGCGACTTGTCCAGGATCGAGTCGACCGCGTGCGGGATCCAGCGCCGACGTGACGAGACGTCGGGCGGATGCTTATGCAACTGTGCCTCTGCGAGCGCGAACCGAGTCGACCGAAGAAACGGCGGGCGACCGGTCAGCAATTCGACCGCCGAGCACGCGAGCGAGTACTGATCCGTCGCCGGATACAGCTTCTCGCCCCGCAACAACTCCGGCGCCGCATACGGAATCGACCCCACCACGAAGCCACCAGGGACCACCGGCTCGACCTCCTCCCATCGGCGAGCCGTCCCGAAATCGGTGAGCATCACAGTCACCGGATCGCCGCGGCCGACAAGGATGTTCGAGGGTTTGACATCGAGGTGCACCACGCCCCGCGCGTGCGCGTAGTCCAGCCCTTCCGCGATACCGGCTAGTACATCCAGCGCCAGCGCCAGATCCGGACTCTTGTGCGGCCCCGGGGCCAGCGCAGACGCGGTGACACCGTCGACATACTCGGCCGCGAGCCATAACAAGCCTTCGAACTCACCATGCGCGTACACCTGAACGATGTTCGGGTGATGCAACGCGTGCGCGATATCGAACTCGTCGCGAAACCGGCCCCTCACCGGTTCCGATCGGCTGTCGGCGCCACTCAGGACCTTCAGCGCCACCGCGCTCGACCATTCCGGATCCTCTGCGAGGTACACCTCGCTGCTGCCGCCACGCCCCAGCGGCGCTCGGACAACATACTTCGCGAACCGGGCTCCTGGCCTGAGTAACACCGGCACAGCCTAGAGCCACCACAACAACCCCGCCGGCCAGCCCAGGTCACCGAGCCGCCGGGTCGAGCCGGTGGTCATGCCCGTCGGAACGGCTCGCCGAAGCTGCCGGGAGGCGGCGCGGTGGCTACGGCACCGCTTGCGTTCCTCCCGGTACCACCGGCAACCCGGCTGCCTTCCACGCCCGGAATCCACCGATGAGGTCGGTAACGTGACGCAAGCCGAGGCGGCGCGCGTCGGCCGCGGCGAGGCTGGACGCGTAGCCCTCGTTGCACATAATCACCACCGGAGTATCCGTGGTGATGCTCGGTAGCCGGTGTTCGCCGGTCGGATCGAGGCGCCACTCCAGCACGATCCGCTCGACCACCACCGCACCGGGAATCTCTCCCTCGGCAAGCCGGTTCGCGTACGGCCGAATATCCACCACGAGCGCTCCGTCGGTCTGCAACGCCGCCGCCTGCTCCGGGGCGACCCGATCCAGCTGTGCTCGGGCCAGGGCAACCATCTCCTCGGCGCCTGTGCTCATCATCCGCTCCGCTCACTCATAACTCACCCTCGCGGGTACTCGACTCCATCATGACCGAGCGATGCTCGGCTGTACCCACCGATCGCTCGCTGCGCTCGCTCATTGGGGCACCATCCCTTCTGCAGCCCGAACAGATAGGGTTGTTGTCTCTCGGTTCCGGTGGGTGCATGGCCCGCATCGCGTGCCACTAGATGGCCAGCATGAGTATTGCCAGCCCCACCGGGCCGAGGGCCGCAGACCGGCATCAGGGACATGCCCCGCGCACGCAGAGGGCCGATCAATGAGCTTCCGGCGACGGCCCTCGCTTCCGGAGAGGCAGCGCATCGACCTCGAAGGAGATTGTTGGTGTTCGCTGGCTGGGACTGGGGCACTGTTGCCCACGACGTGACCGTGATCGACGATGCCGGCGGCAAAGTCGAGAGGTTCGCGCCGCCACACACCGAAGACGGCATCGCGCGGGCATTGGCTCGCCTGGCCACTCACGGTGATCCCGGCACGCTGCCGGTAGCGATCGAAACCACCCGCGGGCTGGTCGTGGACCGGTTGCTGGCCGCCGGGCACCCGGTAATCCCGGTCCATCCCAACGCTTTTCACGCTGCCCGTCCCCGCTGGGGTGCTGCCCGCGCCAAGAACGACCCAGGCGATTCGTTCAAACTGGCCGACTACATCCGCACCGATATCCACCGGCTGCCGACCCTGGCCCCCACGCTGGCGCAGACCTTGGAACTGCAGGCGCTGACCCGCCAGCGCGGCGATCACCTGGGCTTGCGGATCGCCGCGGTCAACCAGCTCTCCGCCCTGCTGGACGCGCATTGGCCCGGCGGCAGAACAATCTTCGCCAACCTGCACTCGCCGATCGCATTGGCATTCCTGGATCGCTATCCCAACCCCGAGTCGGCCGCCTCGCTCACCGCTGCCCGTCTCGAGGCGTTCTGCCGTCGGCGCAGCTACAGCGGTCGACGCTGCGGCGCTGAGTTGCTGGCCCGGCTGCGGGACGCACCGACCTCGGCCAGCCGCCTCGGCCAACCGATCATCGCGCAACTCATCCGCGCACAGGTCGCGGCCGTTCGGTCGCTGCAGACCAGCCTCGACCAGCTCGACACCGTGATCGCCGAAGCCGCCACGGCCCACCCGTATGCCCGGCTGCTGGCTGACCTGCCGCGCATCGGCGTGCTCAACCTGGCCCAAATCATCGGTGAGATCGGCCCAATCCTGGAGCGCGCCAACAGTTTCGACCAGCTCGCCGCCGAAACCGGTCTCGCACCGGTCACCAGGGCCTCCGGCAAGACCCACACCGTCGCGTTCCGCCACGCCACCAACCACCACGCCCGCCAAGCCCTGGTCACCTGGATCGACAACAGCCGCAGAGCCAGCGACTGGGCCGACCAGCGCTACACCGCCGCCCGCCAACGCGGCCAACGACACCCCCACGCCATCCGAACCCTCGGACGAGCCTGGCTGCGCATCATCTGGGCCTGCTGGCGCACCAAAACCGCCTACGACCCCGGCAAGCATCAACCAGGTCAACGACCGATCGCCGCGTAGGGGTTGACTCAGGGAACTCATGCCTCCGCCTCGCTGGCGCTCGACTCCGCCATGACCGAGCGATGCTCGGCTGTACCCACCGATCGCTCGCTGCGCTCGCTCATGCACCAGCGAAATCTGTGAGAGTGCGGTACTCGCGGACCGGCCGCAGTGGTGGCGAATACGCATGCACTGACGCGGCGGGGCGCGCGCTGCGGTTGCGGAGCTGATGCGCCCGATCGGGTCCGAATGCGACGGTGTCGCCGGCTTGCCATTTCGCGGTCCGGACCGGCCCACCGGTGTGCAGGTATTCCTCGCTGAGTTCGCCGATGGAGACGGTGAACGCACCGGACGCGCCGCCGTGGTCATGCGGTTCGGTGCCTTGTCCCGGAGCCCACGACAGCAGCCACAGTTCGACGCCCATGGTCAGTGCCAGTCGGGTCCACCAGCGTTGCTGGGCGCCGAACCGCACGATATCCAGCAGCGGCGTCGCCAATGCATCGGCCACCTCGCTGGTCAGCTTGTGCAGGTCCGCGGGTGACCACAGCGCCCGGTCCGGATGAATGGCATCCCGAACCAGCGGCACGTCGATGTCGGGATGGATATCGCGGGTGTGTTTGAGATTCACCGCGAGGGAAGTGGTCACATGTGCTCCTGACGTGGTCGTGCGGACAATCCGGTGTAGCTGGCACTGTGGCGTACCCGGCGCGGAGGGCTGACAAGGATGTCGTCTACCACGCCGTGCCGACCGCGCCCCGAACGAGTCCGTAGTGACACCGGGCGGACGCTGTTGGCTGCGTCTGTGCCGAACGGCCATCTACGGGGTGCGGTCGTGCCGCATGGATTATCCGCCATCACGGCGCGTTTGCCACCAAACACAATCAGCGCGAGCAAAATTCGAGGGCCTGATCAGAGGACGTTATCGCCACTTCGCTGTCGAGCCGGGCAGTCAGCCGTGGGTGCCGCAGGGTCGTCCGACACACGGGCACTCTGTGGGCGTGTCCGGCGATGCCTTTCGGGGCCGGAAAACAGTGACTACCAGCAGATCCAGCCGAACGGGCGGCCGTTGGACGTGATCGTCCATGAGCCGCAGCCATTCGTCGATCACCATCCGGTCAGGACAGCTCTTCGCCTGCGCCCGCATCGCTTTCGAGCACGAATACGAATCCGGTCTGCCAGAGTCTATTCAGGTGGAGTACATGCCGATGACCGGCTTCCTCGAAGGCTGGAGGGTGGTCAGGAGGGTACGCATGACTTCGTCGGCGACCGCTACGCAGCCTGCGGTTGGCTTACCGGCTTCGACGTGGACGAAGAAGGCCGAGCCCTTCTTCGGCACGACAGGGAAGCGGTTGTAGTCGATGACCAGTGCATAGTTGTATTGTGGCTCGGTTCTCCCGAGGTTCTCGCTCAGCGTGGTGTCGAACGGGCAGTCGGCCTCGACACACTGATATTTCTGATTGTACAGCGGGCTTTTCGTGTCGGATATCCACCACCAGGTGTTCGACGAGTCGACCGACAGGTAGGGAAGCTTCGCATCCACGTCGGGCAACCGGCCGAAGCCTTCGGTCAACGCGAATGTTCCCTCCGGTGTGTAGCTGGAGCCTTCCTTGGCTTCCTTCGAAATCCCTTCCGTGCCGACCCAAGCCGGCACCGTGAACGTGCGTTCCCAGTGCCGGAGCCTGTTTCGCTGCCACAGCTGCAATGTCCCGTGGTCGGCGCCGACCGGCGCGGTCACCCAAACAACCTGAGTGCCGGGAACGGCGGCCGGGTCGAACGGCGGCCGGTCGCCGGTGACTCCGGGCAGCAGCACGATGCCGAGCACCGCGGCGACCACCATGGCGATCGCCAGGATGATCGTGATGGTCCACCGCCGCGCCGTTCCGGCTCGAACGCTACTGTCCGCCGATTCCATTCAGGCTCCTGCGCTTGAGGCTTCGATGGGCAACCATGCCCAGGTGATACTGCCGCGAGACAACTCGCACAGCAGGTTATAGGAGAGGGAACCGTCCGCCGACCAGTTCCCGCCGGATCAGTAGCGGCTCGATCTCGAGTGCACGGATTTCGTCCCTATCGACCCGCACTATCCTCGAGATCGGGCCAGAAACCAGTTCGACACCCGGCCGGCGGCCTACAATGTGCCGTTCGCGGGGATGTTCGGCACTGGGGGACGGAAGTCCGCGACGAGGGCGGTGGCGTTGTCGGTGCCTCCGGTACGGAGGGCGGTTTCCACCAAGGTGTTCGCGATGACCCCGGCTGTGTTTCCGTCCGCGAGTAGGGCTTTGATCGTAGCGATGCCGAGCGGCTTGTGCACGCCGTCGGTGCTCAGCAGTAGTCTACCCGTGCTCGATCCGGTCGCGGCGTAACCGATATCGGCCGGACGCACGGTGCGTGCCGAGGTGGTGACGAGATGGTTCATCCGTGGCGGAGGGACGAGCCCACGGGCTCGCCATAACTCGGCGACGGTGTGGTCGGTGGTGATCTGGTGCAATACCCGCCCGTTCCACCGATACGCGCGACAATCCCCGACCCACGCCACCTCGCAGGGCCGATCCGGTCGACCCGCGGCGGGCAGCACCGCGACGACGAGCACACTATCGGCCGACGACTCCGGAAGCTCGTGCAGCAATTCCTGTTGCGCGACGATAATTCCCGCTCGGGCCCCGTCGCGCGCACCTACCCGCGCCGCGGTCGAGGCGACCATGCGCGCCGCTCTGGCGGCAAGCAGATGATCCCCGACACCGTCGGCGACGACGAACGCTGTCGCCCCGGTCACCGCGTCGGTCTCGACGGCCACCGCGTCAGCGTTGATCGACCGCAACCCACGTCGGCTCGCCGAATCCCCCGACGTCCCGGCACTCCCCGGCGTCTCGATCCGCGGCATGCTGGACGTAGTGGCAGTATGCATGGCTGACCTCCTCGGGGCCGGACTTTGCTCGGTGAGCACACTCCCAATACATCGCCCCACTCCGTGCGCTTCAGCAGAATCACCCGTGTAATTACTGTGAAGTCGCTCTCGATCAGGTCACAGCGCGCGTCCTGAGCAGTTCGCAGGATCTGGTCGGCGCGGGTCGACACCACCTCGCTGCCTGTGCCCGGCATCAGATGGCGCACCGCGCCTGGGATGCGCGACTGCCAACCGGACCCCGGCCGTGCGCGGGCTCGACTAGGCCGTGTTTTGAAAGTTAGGTTGGGGCGGGTGGGTGTCCGCCCTCAGTCGTGTCGTAGCCATACACGGCATGGTATCGCAGCTTGCAACGCCGCCTGACCGCACCGGCGGCGCCTCACCACAGGTGCAGGAAGCTCCGGACGTCGTCATACCCGTCGACGGCCCGACCGTCCACGTCCGACGGGTCAGCCTCGGCACGCGCCGCCAGCGACTTCGCCAGTTCGAGGGCTTCATCGCTGAGACGCCCGAAACGCCGAGCGGTGTGTCCCAGGCACAGGCCAGCCAGCCCAAGCAACGGACTACCCGGCACAGCCCGTGTCCCGACCTGCACGCACCAGTGCTCGACGAACTCCACATCGTCGTCGTTCAACGCGCTTCCGACCAGGACACTCGCGGCTTCCCCCTCGGCCGTGCGGTCACGCAAAGCCCGCTCCAACGTCTCGACCACTACCTCGTGAGGCAGAGCAGGAGGGTTCTCAAAACTCAGATGAGAGTGCACCGCGCGAGACTACGTACCCGGCGCGATCCACACTCGGCCGTGTTTGAAAGTTGGTGAGGGCGGGTGGGTGCCCGCCCTCATTCGTGCCGTAGCCATTGGTTGATTGCGGCGATGTGGACGGTGGTCAGGTAACGGATGGCGAGTTTGTCGAATCGTGTTGCCACGGCCCGGTTTTGCTTGAGGAGATTGATTCCTCGTTCGACGGTGTTGCGATCGCGGTAACGCGTGGTGTCGAATGCCGGTGGCCGGCCACCGGCCGAGCCGCGGTTGCGGCGGTGTCCTGCCTGATCGGCAGGGATCGGGATAGTGGCTTTGATCCCGCGTCGGCGCAGGTGAGCGCGATTCGCGCGAGAGGGGTAGGCCTTGTCGGCCAGGACACGCTCGGGCCGCACGCGTGGGCGTCCGAGCCCGAGACGGGGCACAGCGATAGCAGCCAGCACGGCAGCGAACTGCGGACTGTCGGCGGCCTGGCCTACGGTGAGCAGCAGCGCCAGTGGTCGGCAGCCCTGCTCGCAGCCCAGGTGCAGCTTGGTCGTCCACCCGCCGCGGGAGCGGCCCAGCGCGTGATCGGGGGGCTCGTCGCCGACCGGTTCGAGTTGGGTGTCGGGCTCACGACGCGCGCCGGCGGCATGCTGATGAGCGCGCACAACGGTGGAGTCCACGCTCACCTGCCAGCCGATACGATCGGCCGCATCAGCGAAGGCCTGCAACATTTTCAGGATGAAAACCCAGGTCCCGGCACGCTGCCAGCGGCGGAACAGCCCGTAGATCGTCTGCCATGGCCCATAGGACTCCGGCACGTCACGCCAGGGCGAGCCGACGCGGGTGCGCCACTGGATCCCGTCGATGAGCTGCCGTTTCGTCCACTTCGGCGGGCGGCCCGCCTTCTTCCCACGAGGCAGCAACGGCGCCAACCGCGCCCACTGGGCATCGGTCAGGTCCGCCCGCCCCGCCACCGCTACTCTGGTCACGAGGTCCTACCTTCAGTTCCGGGTCGAGCAAGCCAGTCGTAAGGTCTTGCAGGCCCTGGGGAACCGGGTGTGGCTTTCACGAGGTCGCCGAACATGGCTCCGGAGACTTGGCCGCCCGGTTCCCCGCGACGACCCCGGCCGCCAATTGGGATGTGCGAGCGAATCGCTGTGTAGGACAGCGCCGGCGTGGTCGTCCGTAGGGCGAATGTGTATCGAGCGACCGGAGGTGTTCATGGCCCAGATCTGGGCTGGCGTCGATGTCGGAAAGAATCATCACCATTGCGTGGTCATCGACTCCGACGGAAAGCGACTGTTGTCGCGGCGGGTCTCCAACGACGAGGCCGAGCTCTCGCGAGTCTGATGCACGATGTCGCCCACCTCGGTGACCAGGTCATCTGGGCGGTGGACGTGCCCGACGGCGGTGCGGCGTTGCTGATCAGCCTGCTCCTGGCCCACGACCAGCGGTTGCTCTACCTGCCCGGCCGCACTCTCAACCGCGCGTCCGGCGGCTATCGCGGAGAAGGCAAGACCGACTCGCGAGACGCCGCGATCATCGCCGACCAGGCGCGGATGCGTCGCGATCTGCGCCCGCTGCGTCCCGGTGACGAGGTCACCGTGGAATCGAAACTGCTGACCGCTCGACGCAAGGACCTGGTCGCTGACCGCACTCGTGTCATCAATCGCCTGCGAGGTCTGCTGCTGGGAGTCTTTCCCGCGCTCGATCGTGTTCTCGCTGACCTGACGCGCACAGGGCAACTGACGCTGCTGACCGGCTACCAGACCCCGGCCGCGCTACGCCGAGTCGGCGCCGTCCGACTCGAACGCTGGTTGCGCGCAAGGAAAGTCCGCAACCACGACACGATCGCCGCGATGGCTGTCGCCGCCGCACACCAGCAGCACGTCAGCCTGCCGGGCGAGGAGCTCACCGCCACCGTGATCGCCGAACTAGCTCGGGAGGTGATGGCCCTCAATGACCAGATCAAGAGGACCGACAAGCTCATCGAGAGCCGGTTCAATCAACATGGGCTCGCCGAGGTGATCAGCAGCCTGCCGGGGTTCGGTCACTTGCTCAGCGCGGAATTCCTGGCGGTCACTGGCGGCGACATGTCATCCTTCGCCACCCCGGACCGCTTGGCCGCGCTTGCCGGTCTGGCGCCCGCTCCCTGGGATTCGGGCCGTATCCGCGGAAATCTGCACCGGCCTCGCCGCTACCACCGCGGTCTCAACCGCGTCTTCTATATGTCGGCCATGATCAGCATCACCTGCTGTCCGGAATCCAGACGGTTCTACGACCGAAAACGCCTCGAAGGCAAGCGCCACAACCAAGCCGTCATCGCCCTCGCCCGACGACGCGTCAATGTCGTCTGGGCACTGATCCGCGACAACCGGCTCTACCAACCGACACCACCCAACACAGCGGCAGCCTGACCGGCTTGACAACTCCATTGGGAAGTCTCCGGTGTTCAGTTGAATCTTGGTCGATCAACTCCTCTACCGGAGACCTCATCTATTTACCAACGCGGACAACACCTTCCGACTCACGTGTTGAGGGATGCCGCTATGCGGCACCCCTCAACACCAACCACTTTCAAAACACGGCCTAGTCGACGCGATCGCGGTCGTGTCCGCCTTCAACACTTTCGCGGAGCTTCTCACCTATAGTGCCGATGGCCGTCTAGTTCGGCACCCCGGATACGCAGCGACATTACCGACAGGTGTCGACTGATCGATCAGATCCCAGACAACCGAGATGTGCAACATTCCGTGAATGGAGTAGAGCGTGTCGATCAACAGGCGTGGGTTCTTTGCCCGCGGTGCCGCGGCCGCAACGGCTGCCACCTCGATGTCGGGCGCGACAGGGGCCGGCAAAGCCCGCGCCGATGTCGACCCCGACAGGCCGAACATCCTCGTGGTGCTCGTGGACGAGATGCGCGCGCCGATGTGGTTCCCCGACCAGGAAGCGTTGGACGGGATATTGCCGAGTATCGCTCGAATCCGCCGAGCCGCTGTGTCATTCGAACAGCACTACACCGCGGCGAACGATTGCACACCCTCGCGCGGGGTCCTGCTGACCGGCTTGTACTCTCATCAGACCGGTTGCATGATGACGTCGCAGTCGACATTGTCACCGCTGTTCCCCACTTGGGGCTCGATGATCCGCGAACATGGATATGAGACGGTGTGGTGGGGGAAATGGCATCTCGGGCACGACTCGGACACTGATCCAGGGTCGCTGGCAAATTACGGATTCGCAGGCGGCACCTATCCATCGCCCAACGGTGCGCCCGGACAGGGCTTGCAGATGGACTCTGCGATCGTAGACCAATTCCTCGTTTGGCTGGACGCGGAAGCAGGTCGAGGGCCGTGGTGCTGCACGGTGTCGTTGGTCAATCCGCACGACATCCAATGGTGGCCCCGATGGACCCGACGCCTTCAAGCGCAGCTCGACATTCCACGCTGGATGAACGAGCTGCCGGCGAACTACGAAACTCTCGAGCAGCTGGCCGAGAAGCCGCGCCTACAGATGGCGTTGGTAGAAGCCTCGGCGGTCGCGTTCGGGATGGCCCCCTACGGAACTCCTGGTGCCGAGCAACAGTGGATCGACATGCGCAACCTCTACCTGTGGTTGCAGCAGCAGGTCGACATCCAGATCGGCCGGGTGCTCGACGGGCTGTACCAGCGCCCGGATGTCGCCGCCAACACTGTCATCGTCTTCACCTCCGACCACGGCGACTACGCTGGCTCGCACGGGCTGCACGGTAAAGGCGGCGCGGCCTATGACGAGGCGATCAGGGTGCCGCTCTATGTGCACGATCCCCGCGGACTGCTGAGCCCCACGTCGTCGACCAGCACCCGCGGACAGCTCACTTCCAGCGCCGATATCACCCCGCTGCTGCTGACGATCGCTACCGGCGGGAGCGCATGGCGAGGGGACGCGAGGTACGCACACCTCGCCGATCGCCTCGACATCGCCGCCCTGTGCCGCGATCGGGGCACTGCCGGGCGGCCCTGGATCGTCCACGCCACCGACGAACCCACCATCGAAGAGGCAGCCGTCCTCTTCAACCAGAATGCGCCCGCACACGTCGCGGCGGTACGCACCGCCGACGCGAAATACGTCTCCTACTCACACTTCTTCAACGGACGTATAGAAATCGATCCCGCTCAGCAACAAGAATACGAGCTCTACAATTACGTCGCGCAGGGTGGACAACTCGAAGTCGACAACCAAGCCGCACGCAACGGTGCGCTGCGCGCCCAGATGGAACCGATACTGCAACAAGCCATTGCCGAACTGAACCAGCCGCTGCCACCTTACCTGCGCCAAGCGCAGGAACAAGGTTGGGCCGATTACCTGGCGCAGGAACACAACATTCTCGCAATTGCGCAGCACGCGTTGGGCGAACTGCAAAACGTGCTCCCCAAATAATCCCGACCGAGGTCCACTGTGCCGGCCGATCCCGACACCGCCGCCGCCTTGGCCCGCCGGTCGCTGAAGTCGAACGGCACGAGTGAACACGCAATCACTCTTCACGGCTGCAACAGGACTCGGATGAGTGGGCGACCTCGGCCTCGGACCGTGATAGTCGCGCTCCGCGACTCACGCCGAGCTTGCAGGCCGCTTCGTCGGCCAGCGGTTCCTGAACGCTGGTGTCGAAGGTGTAGTCCGCACGGCGGCGCAGTTTCGCGATCCCCGGCGGACTGAATCAGCCTCCCGTACACTGTCGCGATTGGAGACACCCGCTGCAATCGGATTGGGGAACGGTGTGGGACCTCGCGTACCGGCGAGCATCCGCAACGGAGGACTGTGGGTGCGACGCTTCGCCGGGACGACGCCCGGCGCGATCGGCGCGATCGTCGTCGTCTCGACCGTGCTGTGCCTGATCGCCGGACTTGCTTGCGCGAATCAATTGAATGGCAAGCTGAATCGGCGTGATGCGGTGCTCGAACGCACCGAGCCGGTGGCCTATGCGGCGCAGAGTCTGTATGTCGCACTGTCAGCGGCCGACGCGCTGGCGGCCGCGGCGTTCCTGTCCGGCGGTATCGAATCACCGGAGGTGCGTACCGGATACCAGCAGGCACTGGCTGATGCGGCGGCCGCGCTGGCGGAGGCGACGACAGGCGCCTCGGATGACCTGACCCGCCGGATTGTCGCACAGATTTCCGCTGAGCTGCCCGCGTACACCGGGCTGGTCGAGTCGGCGCGTGCGAACAACCGCCAGGGCTTTCCGGTCGGCTCGGCATACCTGCGGGAGGCGTCGAGCCTGATGCAGCGGTCACTGCTGCCGAACGCCGAACGGCTCAGCAGTCAGCGCTTGACGGCGGTCCGTGCCGATCAGCGGGATATCGGCGCCCTGCCGCTGACCAGTGTCATGCTGCTGCTGTTGGTACTGGTCGCCTGCGGCGCGGGCTCCTTCGTGCTGTTGCGGCTGACCAATCGTCGCCTGAACGTGGGGTTGGGCGTTGCCGGTGGCGCGGCGGCCATCGCGCTGGTGTGGACGGTCGGGGCGACCCTGATCGCCGCGACGTCCGTCGAGACCGGCCGATCCAGCGTGACCAGTCAGTTCGAGGCGCTGGCCCAGGCCAGGATTCTGGCCCAGCAGGCCAGGACCGACGAGACGCTGCAGTTGGTCACTCGCGGCGATATCTCGGCGGGCGAGCACGATTTCGTCACCCACACGGCAGCCCTGCGGGATTGCCTGACAAACGCGACTGGCTCGGATTCCGCTGCGTTGCAAAGGTTTTCGAGGTGGATTTTCGGGCATCGCAGGCAGCTCGAGGCATACGAGGCGGCGAACTATCCAGCGGCGGTGAGGCAGGCGATCGGCGCCGGTGCGGACAGTTCGGCCACGAGGTTCGCGGATCTGGATCGCGAGGTGCGCGACCAGCTCGCCGTCACGCGGGCCGAACTACGCGAGGGAGTCGACTCCGCGGGGGATGCGCTGGCCTGGAGTCCCGCGGGCACGCTGGTGCTGCTGCTGGTCGCCGGGGGCGCGGTCGTCGTCGGATTGTGGCCGCGACTGCAGGAGTTCTTGTGAGTGCGCGAAAGACGGAATGAGGCCACCCCGATGCAGATCCGCGGCTGGATACGAGACCGACCGAGAACCGGAGGTGATCGGAGGGTCGCGCGTAAGGCGGTTCTGGTGAGCAGGCGACTGTCGCCGTTTGTAGCGGCGGTTTTGGTCGGTGTGTCGGCGCTGGTGACCGCCTGTGGTTCCGGCACCTCCACTCGTGCGCCGATAGCGCTGGGCCGGGTGAATCCGCTGCCGCCCGGCGCAGCCGAGATCACCAGCGCACCGCACCAGCGCGGTGACAAAACCTGCGATGCGACAGCGAGTTTGCGGCCCGGCCCGCTGCCGCCACCCGGCTCTATGCCACCCGGTTCGGCGATGGCGAAGATCGTCACGAACGGCCGGGTCCGGGTTGGGGTGGAGCAGAACACCTACCTGTTCGGCTTCCGCAATCCGCAGACCGGTCAGGTGGAGGGTTTCGATATCGACCTCGCGCGGGAGATCGCCCGTGCCCTATTCGGCGATCCGGAGCGAATCGAGCTGCGCACGGTCCCCTCGGCCGAACGTATCGACGCGTTGCGCGACAACGAGGTCGATTTGATCGTGAACACCTTTTCTGCCACCTGCGAACGTGCGAAGGATGTCGACTTCTCCAGCGTGTACTACGTTTCGGCGCAACGTATTCTGGTGGCCAAGAACTCCGGCATCCGTACCCCGGATGATCTCGCGGGCAAACGTGTATGCGCCGCGCACGGCAGCACGTCGGCGGAGCCGCTGTTCGCCCTTCCGGCGCGGCCGACGGTCATCGGCACGACCAGCTGGACCGACTGCCTGGCGGCGATACAGCAGGGACACGCCGACGCGGTCAGCACCGACGAGACGATCCTGCACGGACTCGCGATGCAGGACGCCAATCTCGAAGTCGTCGGCGATCCGCTGGGGCGGGACAACTATGCGATCGGTCTGCCGAAGGGAAACTCCGAACTCGTTCGCTTCGTCAACGGCGTGCTCGACCGGATCCGCTCCGACGGCACCTGGGATCGGATGTACCGCACCCGGCTCAGCGTGCTCGGCCCGTCGCCCGGTCCACCAGCCCCGCGGTACCGGGAATGAGCTCGACCACCCCGCAGGTTCCTCGACTCGGCGAGGATCGCGACGTTCCCACGTCGAATCCGATCGCGATGGGCCGGCATTCATGGAGACTATGGGAGCTGACGGTGGTCACCGGCCCGGCTCTGGACTGTCGGCAATTCATGGCCGAGAAAGCGGGGAAGAGCGCATGACCTGCGGCGAGCCCGGGTGCGGCGGAACCGTCGAGGACGGCTACTGCGGGGTGTGTGGCACGGCGCCCTTCAAGGACAGCGTGGCGTCGGCACAGCTTATGCCGCCGATGGGCGGTGCGTGCACCGAGCAGGGTTGTGCCGGAACGATTGTCGGCGGATACTGCGACGCTTGCGGCACCGTTCCCACCGCGGCGGCTGTCGTGGGCACCCGCCACGTCGGCAGATCGGCGCGGACCAGCCGGTCCTCGTCGTCCAGCGCCGCGGCTCGCGGCAGGCTCGGCGCGGGCATGGTGGATGTGCCGCGGGTGCCGCGGATCGATCCGTTGAGAGCGGTCATGGCGGCACCGCACGTTGCCGAGAGCAAGCGCTACTGCGGGAAGTGCGAGCAGCCCGTCGGCCGTACCCGTGACGGAAAGCCCGGCCGCACCGAGGGTTTCTGCGCCAACTGCGGCACCAGGTTTTCCTTCACTCCGAAGCTGGCCAAGGGTGATCTGATCGGCGGCCAGTACGAGGTGGCCGGATGCCTGGCGCACGGCGGCCTCGGATGGATCTACCTGGCGATCGACCACCGGGTCAGCGATCGCTGGGTGGTGCTGAAGGGCCTGTTGAACTCAGGCGATTCGGACGCATTGCGAGTCGCGGTGGCCGAGCGTCGCTTCCTCGCGGAGGTCGACCATCCGAATATCGTCAAGATCCACAACTTCACCGAGCACACCGGGCCCGACGGCACCGCGGTCGGCTACATCGTGATGGAGTACGTCGGTGGCACCTCACTGAAGCAGATCCTGCGCGACCGGCGCGACGTGGACGGCTCGTATCTGCCGCCCGCACAGGCCATCGCCTACATCCTGGAGATGCTGCCCGCGCTCGGCTACCTGCATTCGCGCGGGCGTGCGTACTGCGATTTCAAACCGGACAATGTGATGCAGACCGATGAGCAGCTGAAGCTCATCGATCTGGGCGCGGTGATCGAGATGGACGACAACGACAGTCCCATCTACGGCACCATCGGCTATCAGGCTCCCGAGATCGCCGAGACCGGGCCTACGGTCGCCACCGAGGTGTACACCATCGGGCGCACACTCGCAGTACTGATCATGACCGTGCCGCAGCAGGAGGGGCAGATCGGCGCGCTGCCCGGCCCGGACACCGAGCCGTTGCTGGCCTCCTACGAGTCGCTGCACCGGTTCCTGCTGCGCGCTACCGATCCCGATCCACAGGCCCGGTTCTCCTCGACGGAGGAGATGTCCGATCAGCTCGTCGGCGTGCTGCGCGAGGTGCTGTCGACCGACGACGGTATTCCTCGCCCGGGAATGTCGAACTACTTCGGCCCGCCGCGGGCGGTGTTCGGGCTCGGTGGTGTGCCGCTGACCCCGCGGGCAGTCATCGCCGCGCTGCCGGTGCCGCTGGTGGATGCCGCGGACAGCGGGGCCACTCTGTTGGCGACGACGAACGGCACCGATCCCAGCGAACTGGAGCTTGCGTTCGCCGCTGGGCTGCGGTCGGTCGTCACCGGCGGCGCCGAATCGGTGGAGATCCCGCTGCGCCTGGTGCGTGCGGGCCTGGAAGTGGGCGCGGTCGAGTACGCCCACCGGCGGCTGGACGAGCTCTCCTCGAGCCTGCCCGGCGATTGGCGGCTGGCCTGGTACCGCGGTCAGCTGCGGCTTCTGGAAGGCGATTTCTACCGGGCTTCAAAGGAATTCGACGCCGTATACGCTGCCCTGCCCGGCGAGCCCGCACCGAAGCTGGCCCTCGCCGCGGTCACGGAACTGTCCGGCAGCGATCCGGGACGGGCGGCGCGGCACTACGCGACGGTCTGGCACACCGATCACACGTTCATCAGCGCCGTGTTCGGTCTCGCGCGACTGCGTACTGCCGTCGGTGACCATGCGGGCGCAGTGGCGGTGCTCGACCAAGTGGATCCGACCTCTGCACTGTTCACCGAGGCCAGAATCGCCGCTGTGGAAGCCCTACTCGCTGATCGGGACCCGGCGCAGCTGACCGAATGGGTATTGCGCGAAGCGGGTAGTCGAGTGGAGCGACTGGCCCTGGACTCGAAACATCGCCTCGCTCAGATACGGATGCGGGTGCTGGCCGCCGCGCTCGGTTGGTTGCGTGCCGGCAAGATTCCCTCATATCAGGCTCCGCTGTTGGGCGCCGAGCTGCATCAGGACGGCGTGCGCACCGGCCTCGAGCAGTGCTATCGCGAGCTCGCCCGCGGAACCGAAGACTTGTGGACGCGGATCGAGCTGGTCGACAAGGCGAACACGATCCGCCCGAGGACCACGCTGTGACAGCGGCCGTATGCCCGGACTGCGCCGCGGAAGTCGACGCCGCAGACAAGTACTGCGAAGCCTGCGGACGCGAGCTCGGCATTCGAAGGGTTGCTCTGCCGCGCAACGACGTTCCATCGACAGTGTGCGCCGGTTGCGGCGCGGCGTGGTACGACGCCGACCGTTACTGCATCCGATGCGGCGAGCTGAGCCGTGCGCCCGATCGCTTCGAGGCAGATCTGGGTGCGGTGTGTGTGCTGACCGATCGCGGCATCGCGCACGCGCAAAACGAGGACGCCGTGGCCGCCGCCGTGCTCGACGGCGATGTTCCCGGACGGCCCGCAGCCCTGGTGATCGTCGTCTCTGACGGAGTTTCCACCTCGGAGAACCCGCAGGCCGCCTCAGGTGCGGCGGCACGCGCCGGTGTCGACGCCGCAGTGGGCGCGCTGGCTCGGGAACGGTCCGCCGACGTGGCGGTGATGGCAGGGCTCGAGGCGGCGGCGCAGGCTGTCCGCGCCACATCAACGCACGAAATGTATTCTCCCTCTTGCACTTATGTTTCGGCTGTCGTGCTAGACCGTGGCCTCGCGGGCGTGGAGATCGCGGTTGCCAATGTGGGGGACAGCCGCGCGTACTGGCTGCGCACCGAGACGCCGCCGACCGCGCACGACGACGGCAACCCGCCCTCACAGCGCCTGACAGTGGACGACTCGTGGGCACAGGCCCTCGTTGACGCTGGTGCCATGGATGAGGAGTCCGCAATGAATGATCAACGAGCGCATACGCTGCTACGCTGGCTCGGCGCGGACGGCGGGTCGCAACCCTGGTCGGACAACTGCGTGCGGACATTACGCACAACGGGTCCTGGGATATTGCTGTTGTGCACCGACGGACTGTGGAACTACCAGTCTGATGCCGCATCGCTTGCCTCCATGGCCACTGGCGCCGTCCCACTGTCCGCCGCGCGTGAACTGGCCGAGTTCGCCCTGCGTAGCGGAGGCAGCGACAACATCACCGTCGCGCTCGCCCCCGTTCGCCCGTGACCGGTCCGATCGAGCAGGAGACGTATGTTGGGTTCTACTGACAGCAAGGGGATTTCGGTTGCCGTCGACCAGAATGAGTACTTGGGCGCCGGAGCTGGCACAGTAGATGCCGTGGTCACCGTCGAGGCGAGTAGCGACCTGATGGTGACCACTCCGCCGCAGGAGCGAGTGGAAATCCTCATTATCGATTGCTCCGGCTCGATGGGTACGGGCCACAAGTTCGAGGGCGCGCGCAGCGCGACCCTGGCCGCGCTGGACGAAGTGGCCGATGGCACGCAGTTCGCCATCGTCGAGGGAACTCATGTGGCGCGCTCGGTGTTCCCGACCAAGTTTCCTTCGGTGCGCGCCGATCGCCGCTCCCGGGCCGCCGCGCGCCGCGCGCTGAATCAGCTGCGTCCGCACGGCGGTACGGCGATGGGCACCTGGCTCGGCCAGGCCAGACAGCTGGCGACGCAGCATCCCGGCGCGATGGTGCACGCCATCCTGCTGACCGACGGCAAGAACGAACATGAGGAGCCGGAGACGCTGGCTGGGGAGATCAAGCTGTCGGAGGGAATGTTCACCTGCGACTGCCGCGGTGTCGGGACCGATTGGCGGGTGGACGAAGTGCGCTCCATTTCCTCGGCTCTGCACGGGACAGTGGACATCGTCAAGGATCCGGCCAATCTCGCGGCCGACTTCGCGGCCATGATGCAGACCTCGATGGCGAAGGGGATTCGGGAGCTGACGCTGCGGGTGTGGACACCACAGGGTGCGCGGGTGCAGTTCGTCAAGCAGGTCGCGCCGACGATCGAAGACCTGACCGGACGCCGCGCAGAGTTCGGTCCGCAGGTGGGAGAGTACTCGCTCGGCGCGTGGGGCGTGGAAAACCGCGACTATCACCTCCAGGTCTGGGTGGAGCCCGCGGCGCCGGGGCGGGAGAAGCTCGCGGCCCGGATCAGCGTCCTCGCGGGGGAGCAGATACTCGGCCAGGGGCTGGTCCGGGCGTTATGGACCACCGACACCGCGCTGTCGGCCCGGATCAGCAGACGCGTCGCGCACTACACCGGGCAGGCCGCGCTGGCCCAGGCGGTGCGGGAGGGGCTGGCGGCGCGCAAGAACGGCGATGCCGCGATCGCGACCGCGAAGCTGCGCCGGGCGGTGGAGCTGGCCGCGGAGTCCGGCAACGAGGGCACGGCGAAGCTGCTGCGCGGCGTGGTCGAGGTCGACGAGCGCACGGGGACCGTGCGGCTGCGGTCGCACGTGGATGCAGCAGACGAGATGGCTTTGGATGCTCGGTCGACCAAGACGGCGCGGATACGGGAGGAGCTGCCCGTAGAGGCTGGCTCGACCAAGACCGCACGGGTATGGAAGGAAATGTAGATGAGCGACCTGTGTGCGGCCTTGCTCGCTGGGCCCGATCGGAATAAGGTGGTCGGGATCAGATGGCAGGAGGGGTGATGGACATCTGTCCGGACGGTCATCTGTCCCTCGCACCCTTCTTCTGCGATGTCTGCGGAAAGCCGGTCGGTGCACAGACATCCGTCTCGGACGTGAAGGAGTCGACCGCGCTGTGTCCCTCCTGTGGTGCGGCGCGCACCGGTCGATTCTGTGAAGTGTGCGGGCGTGATTCGGCGCTTGCCCGGCCGTTGCGGCGCCCTGCGGAACCGGCGCCGGCCGAACCGGTCGCGGCGGAACCGGCTACACCCGAACCGGCCGTCGCGGAACCACCACGCCCGGTCGCCTGGGTCGCCACGATCGTCGCCGACCGGGAGTTCTACGACCGGGTCATCGCCCGCAAGGGCCCCGACGCCGAGCAGGTCGGCTTCCCGACCTACTATCCAGAGCGTCGAATCGTCTTGCACGGCAGCGAGATTTTGATCGGCAAGCGCAGCGTCTCCCAAGGTATCGCGCCCGGAATCGATCTCGGCATCGCTCCCGCCGATATCGGTGTTTCGCGTGCGCATGCCATGATTCACGTCGACGACCGCGGCCTGACCATTACCGACCTCGGCTCGACCAACGGCACCAGCCTGAACGGCAGTGAGGACCTACTACCACCCAAGGTTGCTGTTTCGCTGCGCAGCGGTGACCGGATCCACCTCGGCGGCTGGACCACCATCACGTTGTCCGCGGAGCCCGCCTGAAGGCCACACGGGGGTGGGGCAGGAAACCATCCGGTTTGATGTGACGCTACGGACACCACATGCTTGTACGCTCCAGTGACTGCTCGATCGTGCGGGAGGTTGCCTCCAGACTGATCACGTTCGGCCCGGTTGCCGCAGGTGCCAGTGTCGCCGTGATCTCTTCGTTGGTCCCGCACGCCATCGAGCTGAAGGCGCCGCGCGATCAAGTATCGCCTTCAGGGCTCGGGTGAGCCTGCACCGGCCGTCGCCGCCGTCTGCCGCTGAGGGCGCTGTGATCGGTGCAGTGGACGGGTAACGGCCTGGTCGTCGTCGCCAGCGCGTGCACGGCCCGCACCGACTACGGACTCGTTTGCGGCACAGGGAATCTGCGATCTTCGGTTAACCGAAGGCGGTTGAGCGGTCCGGCGAGCACAATCACCGCGATCGTGCCGAACTTGTGGTCGACCAAACCGCGCATCTCCGTGCGGACTGTTCCACGGCGCACGTCGTCGTTACCGCACAACCTATCGCACGTATATCCGCGAAGACGTTGTGGTCGTGCCACCTACGGGCTGGGCTGGGGCACAGAGCAATCCGCGATTCTCGGATTCAGGCCCATGTAGTTCAGCGGACCGGCGAGCACTGTCAGCGCGGTGGTGCCGAAGCCCGCGCAGTTGATCGGACCGCTGTCGAAGTAGTCGCGCTGGCCTGCCGCGACCAAGCCGATGATCAACCAAGACAGGATCAGCAGACTTCCAAGACTCATGTTCTTCATGTGCATTGTGCCGGTCCTTCCCGCGCCTACGAATCCGATTATCCGCCTTGGGGTGCGACGCGCCCGCAACTTCGACACCCGATTGCGTGGCGCGCATTTCAGCAAGCAGTCCGCAGCGCACACCAGCCCGCAGGAGGCCGTCCCAGGGGCAGGTTCGGTGCGCTCGCTGCCTGTGACGGCGCGGCCGACGCCGACTGGAATGCTCGGACCTACGCCGACAGATCGGCGGACTCGGCTCGCGCCATTTTCACCAACGCTCCGTGCAGGGCCTTCGCCAACTCTCCAGCTCGCTCCCCGTGCAGCATCACCTCGGTGAACCCCTCGACCAACGCCCGGCCCGGGTCCAGTAAGCTGTGATCGACACTTCCGCCCCCACGGAGCGACTCGGCGATCAGCGTTCGCCAAGCCTCTTGGCGCGCCCGGAAGCCGCCCGCGACGTCGAGTGCCCTGGCGAATTCGCGAACGATCACCGTGTATACCGGCCGCTCTGCGGGCCCGTGTCTGCGCGCTCCACTTCGGGTCTCCCCAGCTACCGACCAAACCGGCGGGATCGGGTTTGCCAAGGCGGTGCCGTCTAGGACGATCCATACCGCTGGTGCCTCCGATCGCACTGCGTCCGAGGGGCGATCCCGAACCGGACGAGAGGACGTGCCGTCGCGCCGTTCGGTGATCTCGATGCCGCGTAGCGGGATCGGGTACTTCGCGAGCATGTCATCAAGAGCCGAGGCGATCTCGCGAACAGTGTGTACGTCGATACTCGCCGTCTCGAATCCGATGACTTCCAGGCTGTGCCGGGTCGCCATTTCCCGTGCGACTCGGAGGATTTCGGAATCGGCAGCGGTGTTGGCCTGCCGTCGAGCCAACTCGGATTCTGCGAGGTGAGTCGTGGTCGCTTGCCGTGCGGTCGACGAAAGCTCTGTGGTCGGTCTGACGCGGGGCACCGGCGCGCATGGCGCGCCAAGGCGCTTCGACCATGGTGTGGTCGGCGGTTTTCGGGACCATGGGGTAGGCATAGCTTTGCGGTCGGAGGTAGTGCGCTGTCCTGGTACGGGTTCCGGGTTGCGGGCCGTACTCTCTCGAGCCGGGATCGGTGTCTCGGCGTGACGATCACTTCGGTTGCTGTTCGACGCCGCCTCCGCGGAGGCGATGGCGGCTTTCAACTCGCTGACCGTTCGGGAGGCCTTGGCGATGAGGTGTTCCAGCGTCGATACCATCGCGAGCAGTTCGCTCGAATCGATCCGAGACGGCTGACTCACCGATATCTCCTGCTTGCTGTTACGGCGGTCAAGTCTTGCCGGGTACGCTGGCCTGTGCCAATATTCTGATTTCGCGTGGGCGAAATAGCCGAATTTTGGTGCGATCGATTTTCGCGCGGTTCCGTGCACCTCCCGCGGTTGGGAAGATCCGACGACAGGGTGAACAATGCGCTGTCCAACGACGCGCTGGACAGCTACCGGGTCGCTACTTTCAAGCATCCATGCTGCTGGATGGCAGCATCAGGCTTGGTGTGTGAGCGCTACCTTCGGCGCCGACGGCGCCACTATCCGCCCGCCGTCGTGGCGGAAATACCACTTCCGCACCTGCGGAAAAGCACTGTGCAGCAACAACGACTGCGTTCACGCAGGTTGGCTACGATGGAAGGGTGCGGATCGGAGTCGGGCTCTCCACCGCGCCCGAGGCGCGGAAGGCGGGCATGGAAGCCGCAGCGCACGCGCGCGATCAGCTCGCGGGCGAGACGCTGTCGCTTGCGGTGCTGCTCACATCACGGGCACACACCGACGAGGCCTCGGCCGTACTCGCCGGTGTCCACCAGACTGTCCGGGTGTCCGCACTCATCGGATGCGTGGCGCAGGCGGTCGTAGCAGGCCGCCGTGAGATAGAGGACGAGCCCGCGGTGGCGGTGTGGCTGGCATCCGGGTTGCCTGGCGCCGAGACCTTCCAGTTGGACTTCGTCCGCACGGCGACCGGGGGGCTGCTAGCCGGCTACCGCTTCGACAAGGCCGCACGCGACTTCCATCTGCTGCTGGCAGACCCGTACTCGTTCCCGGCCGACCTGCTGCTCGAGCACCTGAATGCCGATCTGCCCGGCACCATCGTGATGGGCGGGCTGGTGAGCGGCGCGCTGGGTGCGACCGGCAGCAGGCTGTTTCGCGACCGTGACGTTTCGACGTCCGGCGCGGTCGGCGTGCGGCTTCCCGGCTTGCGTGGTGTCCCGATTGTGTCGCAGGGCTGCCGGCCGATCGGGTACCCCTATATCGTCACTGGCGCGCGCGGCGCGCTGATCACCGAACTAGGTGGTCAGCCACCGATTGAACGGTTGCGGGAGGTCGTCGACATGCTGCCACCCGATCAGCAGGAACTGTTGACGCACGGCCTGCAGATCGGAATCGTGGTCGACGAGCATTTGGCAGCGCCCGGGCAGGGCGATTTCCTGATCCGTGGGCTCCTCGGTGCCGACCTGTCGAGCGGCGCGATCGAAATCGGCGAGGTCGTCGAGGTTGGCACGACCGTACAGTTTCAAGTCCGCGACGCGGTCGGCGCGGATAGAGATCTGCGTGCGGCCCTCGAGCATGCTAGCTCGGACCTGCCCGGGCGTCCGGCCGGCGCTTTGCTGTTCACATGCACCGGACGCGGCAGGCAGATGTTCGGTATCGCGAATCACGACGCCGCGACCATCGAGGACTTGCTCGGGGGCATTCCGCTGGCGGGTTTCTTCGCCGCCGGCGAGATCGGCCCCATCGCGGGCCGCAATGCGCTGCACGGATTCACGGCATCGATGGCGCTGTTCGTCGAATGAGCGTCGACATCCGGGTCTACGCCGAGCTGAACGACTTCCTGCGGCCCGACGAGCGCTACACGGTGCTGCGCCGACTGTTCCGCCCGCACCAGACCGTGAAGGACGTCGTCGAGGCCGCCGGCATCCCGCACACCGAGGTCGACCTGGTTCTGGTCAACGGGCAACCGGTCGAATTCGACCATCACCCGCAGGTCGGCGACCGTATCACGGCGTATCCCGTGTTCGAGACTCTCGACATCGGCCGGGTTACCAGGGTGCGCCCACGCCCGCTGCGCGAGCCGCGCTTCATCGCCGACGTCAATCTCGGCAGACTCGCCAAGCTGATGCGGCTGATGGGCCTCGACGTTCACTGCCGTTGGGACGCCGACGACGCCCAGCTCGCCGAGGTGTCGGCCGACGAGCACCGGATTTTGCTCACCCGCGACCGCGGACTGTTGAAGCGGCGCAATGTCACTCACGGCGTATATGTCCGGTCGGACCAGCCGATCGACCAAGTCGTCGAGGTGATCCGGCGGCTCGACCTCGTCGCGTGCTTGGCGCCGTTCACCCGCTGCCTGCGCTGCGGCGGCGCCACAGCCGCGGTCGCAAAAGCCGAGGTCGAAGATCGGCTGGAACCGCTCACCCGCCGCTATTACGACACATTCCGGCAGTGTCGCGACTGCGGCCGGATCTACTGGCCGGGTTCGCACCAAGTCCGGCTCAACGCGACGGTGGAGGCGATCCGCGCTGGGTTGGACCAATTGTGACCGGCGTGCCGAGCGGGCTCCGGTGGCGCAGTCAGGTCTGGTGCGCGGCGACCGGTGAGGTGGAGCCAGGCTCGATCGACCGATCCGGATGACGGGCCGCGTCAGCCCATTTCCGGAACGTCGTGGTAGCCGCCGGTCGGACGGTGCGGTGAGACTCTGTGACCCGCACGTGCGCGGCGCCGAGGGTTGTCTCGGCGCAGGCGCGTCCGATCAGGTTTCTCATCTTCGTTGGCGTGCGCGGCGTCGGCGAGGCCGTTGGACGAGCTTCAGACCGAACAGCAGGTCGGTGTTGCGAACGGGTGATGGTTGCTCGGACATCCGGAGAAGCCCAGCTTGTCGAATCCAGCTGTGGTGCCAGTGGTACAGGTCCGGGATGGTCAGCCCGCAGGCCGCCGCGATCTTGCGCAGGCGGAAGCCTGCTCCGCCGATAGCTCCAGCGAACAGTTTGCTGTCGGGTGTGTCGTGCATCTCCCGGTACACGCGCGCGGAGTGGAGCAGCGGCCGTGCCAATGGCGGTATCACCCACACGTATAGGTCGGATGCGTGTGTGTAGCCGATCGGACCGTTGAAGATCAGCGCATCTGCGGTGAGCGCGACGCAAGGAACCGCGTTGAGCTCGATCGCGGTGGCGCCGGTGAACAGCACGGTGGCGATCGCGGCCGCGTCGGCCGGGTTGGCCGTCCCAGCATGGATACGGGAGATGACCTTGTGATCGATCGGGATGGTGGTCAGTCCCGGCCCGACCGAGTACGCCAGATCCGGCGGCAGGTCCAACCGCAGACCGTGAAGTAGAAACGCTGCTTGAGCACCGCGAAGGCGGGTGATGGTATGTCCGCGGCTGGGACTGTCAGCGACGAGACCGCCGAGGAACCGGTACAGGCCCAGGATGTCGTTCCATTCCTCGACCAAGCCGGCGCCGCGGCCGCTACGCAGGTGATCTGCGACGGTGAGACGAGGTTGAAGAACCGTGAGCATGTACTGGGCGAGGTCGGTATGCGTGCCGAGTCCACTCCAATCGCCGTTTTGGTCCAGGTCGTGGTGGCATGGATGACCGCTGTTTTCAGCCAGCCATCGGCAGGTCGCTCGGATTCCTTGGGTGTATACGGCGTCGATGCGTGCGAACTCGGCAGGCGGCAAGCTCCGGTAGGCATCCGCTCGAAACGTCGTGACGTCACCATCGGATATCTGCGGCAACGGCTCGTCTCCGGCCGTCTCCGGCAACGTGACAATGCGTGACTGTCGGACTCTGATTTGTCGGTAGCCGACCTGCTTAGTCGGTGCGTCGGTGAGTTCGTCGAGATCGGCCGGTATGGAACCCGCCCGGCGGGCCTCCAGCCACCGCCATAAGGTTTGCTCGGGCACACCCAGTTTCTGCGACGTCGATCGCACTTGGTCGGCAGAGAGAATCTTGTGCTCGTCGAGCTGGCCCAGTCTGTCCAGCTCGGACAGACGCAGCGTAGGTACGCTTGCGTCGACCACAACTACAACCTCCTGGATCCGTGGACCCGCAACTGAATTCGGGGGTTTCGACATCAGTTGGAACGGGTTCCAGAGCATTCGATCACGTACCCAGCGGTAGTGACGCAATATTTACCGAGTTTTGATGTTGCCTACCTCACCCCTTTACTCTGCGTCGACCGAGGTTTCGGTGAACTCTGGACAACCATCGGGCGTCTCATGCCGCGGCTGATCCGGCTCCAACTCGGCCCGGGCGAACAATACCGGGACAGCGGAGTTCGTCGCCCTCCGGCCAGGCGGGAATGGCTCACCTACTCCGCGACGGCTCCAGCGCGAGAAGGACCGATGGTCGAATGGCCACTCTCCGCAACTGTCGGTATAGGCGGCAGCGTGAGCTACGCTCGCTCGCCCCTACGGGCACACCGAGCCGAGGTTGTTGCCGGTGACAATGTTCACCGTGGTCGAGCCTTCCGATTCCGGCGTGTAGTCGCCGCCGACGTACTTGGCACGTACGACGTGATTTCCGCTGGTAGTCGGCTTCCAATCAATGATTAAGAGAGACCCCGGTCGTCGGCGTCGCGCGATTCACCGTGGGGGTGACACTTCCGAGCAAATTCCAGTCGTCCCAAAACTGCACCGGCGGAATGTCGCTGCCCAGCCCGAGTGCGGAACTGCCCGCCACCGTGGCCGTCACCTGCACCGTGCAGCCGGTAGCCGCTCTACCCGACAGCGCCACCGTGGTCGTGACATCACCAGGAGTCCCGACGGCCGCACCCGGCGACTCGACGAAACGGCCCCGTCGCGACAGCCGCCACAAAAATCGAGGATCCAGCTCGACAACAACGAGCAACTGCCTCAAAACGTTTGACGGACAACGTGTTCAGCTCCTGCACTCGCGAAACTGTCGACCCGGATCAGTGTCAGCGTCGCGCCACCCCGCCGCAAAGTTTCCGATTCGATGAGTAAGCCGGATCTGTACTCTATTTCCCGTCCCTGCGCGGACAGAGAGCAGTTCGCCGCCGCCGAGGTCAGCGCCAAAACTGTCAAGGCCCCTGACGGTCCGTGCGTCCGAGTCGGTCGGAGGGCCGACCTCGGCGACCAGCTGCGATCCGCGGGCGAGGTCGGGGTCGGCTTGCCTGGGGAAGAAGGATGTGGGCCGACCGCAGCTGGCTCGGATATAGCACCCACCTGCCGTCAGGGGTGTGTGCGGCGGATGCCCCGGTTGCCCATGGTCGGACTGGCGGTGTGCATCGAGGTGACGACTCCGGGCAATCGCGCGGCGCTCAGCTTTTCGGGGTGAGTGTGCGGAGGGTCTCGTCGAGTTCGCGGCGGTAGAAGTCCAGGAAGCCGTCGGGGTCGGGTCCCGCGTTCTGCATGACGAGATGATCGAAGCCGGCATCGGTGTACTGCTTCGCTGCGTCCAGATAGCGGGCGGGGTCTGGGCCGCAGGCGAAGTTGTCGTAGATGTCCTCCAGGCGGACCGTGGTGGTCGCCGCGGCGAAATTGGCGGGGTTCGGCAGTTCGCTCATCACCTTCCATCCGGTGACTGCCCAGCGCGTCGTGTCCAGTACTGCCCGTGCTGCCGTCTCCTCGTCCCGAGCCCAGGCAATGCCGACCTCGGCGTAGCGAGGGCCCGCGCCGCCGGCTGCGCGGTAACGGTCGACGAGGTCGGGCTTCGGATCGGTGGCGAACAGGCCGTCACCGAGTTCGGCGGCGATCCGGGCCGCCTCCGGACCACCCCCGGCGACGGCGATCGGCGGAAGCGTGTCGGGCAGGTCGAATACCCGAGCCTCGGAGACGGTCAGAAACTCGCCATCGTAGGAGTGATAGCCGCCGCGCCAGAGCAGCCGGATGATCTCGAGCGCCTCGCGCAGCATCCGCTGTCGGACGCGTACGGGCGGGAACTCACGGCCGACAACATGCTCGTTGAGGCGTTCGCCCGAGCCGACACCAAGGGTGAATCGGCTATCGGAAACGATCGCGATGGTGGCGGCGGCCTGAGCGATGATCGCGGGGTGGTATCGCAGGATGGGGCAGGTCACGCCGGTGGCCAGACCGATACGCTCGGTCTTCGCGGCGATCGCGCCGAGGACTGTCCAGGCGAAAGGTGAATGCCCCTGGTTATCCAGCCACGGATGAAAGTGATCGCTGATCTCGACGAAGTCGAATCCGACCTCTTCCGCCCGAATCGCTTGGCGGACAAGTTCTTTCGGACCGAATGCCTCGGCCGCAAGTTTGTATCCGACGCGCATCGCCACCTCCTGGTTCGGTAGGGAGACGCCGGTCGCCTCGGGGGACCGGCTGTTGGCGGGCGTACCCGGCATCCGGTATGGAAAACCGACTCGGCGAATCCACGCCGCTCGGCGGAGCCCAGGTCGGTCGCGGACTCCACCACAATGACGGTATGGATGACGCGCTGCGTGCGCGAGGAGGGCAGCCCGCGACGGTCGGCACCGGGGCAGCTGGGATAATACGCGTTACGCCCTGTCACATTGAACTCCCAAGTAACGGCACGTTAAATAGTGAGCCAATGCACATGTAACAACAAATGTAACCGGTTCCAGGCTCGCGCGGGGTGATGACGGATGCGACTGCACGTGTCGAGCCTTGACCTGGAATCCTGGCGTTGCTGGTCCAGGACGTCGGACACGGCGTATAGGGGGCCGCGCGCCATGCTGGTGCGATGTCGATACTGGGCCAACTCCTCTCCCGTGCGGCGGATTGCCGTCCGGCTACTGGTCAGCGCGCAGGTTCTGCTGATGGTCTGTACCGCCGCCGGCGGGGTAGCCCGTCGGCGGCGCCGACACGATCACCCGAGACGGAAATATGTCCACGAACCTGGAACGAACTTCGTTCGCAAGGTTCAAAATTTCACCGATGCGATGAGGATCAAGAACAGGGCGGTGATATTGACATGATCCTATCGAATACCCATGCAGGCCCGTGGACGAACTAGAATTCTTACGAAAATGAGGTGATCGCAAGGTGTCGACAGCGCAAACAAAGGTAATTCGAAGTCTGGTCCCCGCCAGGATGGACAGGCTTCCGTGGACGAAGTTCCACTGGCTCATCGTCGTAGGTCTGGGCGTCTCCTGGATTCTGGACGGGATCGAGATCCAGATCGTCAGCAGCATGGCCGGACCGCTGCAGAACGCCGGAACTCTGCATCTGACGAGTGGTCAGGTCGGCGCGATGGCGTCGTGGTATCTGGCCGGCCAAGTCGTCGGCGCACTCGTCTTCGGTCGGCTCACCGACAGGCTCGGTCGCAAGAAACTGTTCATCCTGACCCTGGCGATCTATCTGATCGGCAGTGGATTGGCCGGATTCTCCTGGAATGCCTGGTCACTCTACTTCTTCCGCTTCATCGCCGGCACCGGAATCGGTGGGGAATACACGGCGATCAATTCGGCGATCGATGAAATCATGCCATCGAAGTATCGGGGCCGAGTCGACATCGCGATCAACGGCACCTATTGGGGCGGCGCGGCGTTGGGAGCGGCGGCCAGCCTGGTCCTGTTCAACGAAAGTCTCATCCCGACCGGCTGGGGATGGCGAATCGGCTTCTTCATCGGACCTGTTCTCGGGCTCGTCATCATCTTCCTGCGCAGGCACATCCCCGAAAGTCCACGCTGGTTGCTCACCCATGGGCGGGCCGCGGAAGCCGATCGGACCGTCGACGAGATCGAGGCGCAGGTTCGAAGTCAAGGAGTCGAACTTCCTCCGGTCGACGAGAGCAAAGCTCTGGATATCGTGGATACGGATCGACTCTCTTATGTGCAGATGGGTCGGATATTCTTCGGTCGGTATCCTTCTCGTTCCTTCCTCGGATTCACGATGATGGCCACGCAGGCCTTTCTGTACAACGCGATATTCTTCACCGTAGGATTGGTGCTGATCCACTTCTACAATGTGCCGGATCATCACACTGGTTACTATTTCTTCCCGTTTGCCGTCGGCAATCTGATCGGACCATTGGTACTCGGCCCGCTCTTCGACAGCATCGGCCGTCGGAAGATGATTTGCGCGACATACGTAGGATCCGGTATCCTACTTTTCGTTTCCGCATGGGCGTTCAACGCGGGTATCCTCAACGCCACCACTCAGACTTTGTTCTGGTGTGTCATCTTCTTCTTCGCCTCGGCCGGTGCGTCCTCCGCCTATCTCACGGTCAGCGAGATTTTCCCGCTGGAACTGCGCGGTCAAGCCATCTCGTTCTTCTTCGCCATCTCGCAGGGCGTCGGTGGTGTCATCGCACCGTTCCTCTTCGGTCACCTCGTGGGCGGCGCCGAGAACCCGAGCCCCGACCGGTTCCCGCTCACGGTGGGGTACCTCATCGGCGCGGGGTTCATGATTTTCGGTGGCGTTGTCGCCTGGTTCTTCGGCGTGAACGCCGAAGGTCAATCCCTGGAGGACATTGCGGAACCACTGTCGAAGGCGGAATCGCCGGAAGCCGGTCCCGTTTCGGCGGAATCGCCACAAAAGGCTTCCGTATCCGAACTTGTGGTGGTGACCGAGCCGCTCGAAGAGGAAAATTCTGCCAGCACACTATGAGTGGCCCGTCAGGCGGCAGGCTCCGAACTCTCGGATTCCTCCGCTGTGCGGGAGCGTCGAACTCGTCGAGAACCGTCGGGGCCGCGGTATATCGGGTCCCGGCGGTTCGCTTCGGTACCGACTCGATAGTGCCGGCCCCGGCCTCGGTCGGTAAATGGTTGTTCGACCGCCGAGTGATTTTGCGAATGACGGAGGCGGTCATCGTGGTGGCCTGACCGTACCGACACCGGTTGCCACTGGTCCGGGGCGATGCGCCGGGTGAGTCGTACACCGAATGCCACGGCCGCGATTGCTGGATCGGTGTACAGCGATGACCCGGGCTCGCGGACCTGGTTCCTCCGGGCGTAAGAGATGCTCGCCGATGGTCGCCGCAGACATGCCGCGGTTCACGGGTCGTGAGCGATGGTTCTCGCCTCCACCGTCGCGGAGGCAGATCGTTCAGAACTTGCCCATTTGATGGTCGATTCGGTGTCCCAGTCGCGCACCGAACTCGGTGATGAAACTCTCGGTGAGCGGTGGCCAGCCCCAGAAATCGAAGGCGAGCGCGCCGAGGGCGAACCCGGACGGCCAGCGCCACTCGGTGACCGGAACGGCATCGCCGCAGCAATTGCAGCCGGCAGCCCCGACACCGGTCTGCTTCCATGCGTCGATGCCGTCCCGGAATGGCTGCCAAGCCTCGGGATCGGCCTCCCACTGTTGCGGGTAGTCGATGATCAGAGTCTTCGCCTGGCAATGCGGGCACACGGCCGAGTCCGGCTCGATCGCGCCTTGTCCGCCGAAGTGATCGGCGCGCCCGACAATCACGGCTACCGGGCCAGGAATCCAGTCACCCCATTCCTGGGTGATCTGTGCCCAATCAGGTCCGGGCACATAACCTTTGTCCACGCTGAGGCTGTACATCGCCTCGTCGGACATCTCCCGCGAGAGCAGCCGTCGGGAAATCATCCAATCCAGCATCCGTGCCGCCAGCACGTCCGCCTCCGCAGCGGTCACCTCGACGTCGACGATTCGTTCGAAGTAGTCACCCACGAGTGTCGAGCACCTCCTAGAGCAGTCGTGGACACTCTGTCAGCACTATCCGACAGCGTTATCTGGTGACGGACCCGTACGGCGGTCAGGGCGTTCATTCGAGCGGGTCGTCGAGCACCTGCTCTCAGATCCCGCTGGGTAGGAGGCGCACCGGTAACCGCTCCGCCGCCGCTCGGTGTATAAGGACCAGCCATTTTTCGACAGCCACGCATTATCGGGGGCCACCTTCCGTTCTACACCCACTCCAGCGCCGTCTGTGGGACCGACCCGTGCCCCCAGTGCAGGCGCGTCTATGCACTGGGGCCGCTCAGGGATTCTCCGGTACTTCCGGTGTCGCGGCATCACTCCAGCGGGGGCGGAATCCCCTCTGGAGGTGATGATCTCGTAGATTCCGATCCCTAATATGGCGGTCGTGACTGTTGCCGTCCGCTGCCGCGCTCTGCTCGCCACGGGGCTGTGTACCCTGTTCCTGGCGGCCGGGATCGCTCCCGCGTTCGCCGACTCCCCGTTCTCCGGAGCGGATGTCTCGGTCGCACAGACCCTTGGTGATCGTGAACTCACGATCGTGCTGCGCCAGGTCACCAGCGTGCCTGGACCGCTGCGCGTAGACGTCGTCACCCATGCCGGTACCGCCGCCGGACAGCTCAGGCTCGCGGCGACACCGACGGGGGTGACGACGCAGTCGGCATTGCCCGCACCGGGGGAACCCACTGCCGAGGCCGTTGTCGAGCTCGGCGGCACACCCGGGATGTACTCGACTACCTTGCCAATGGACCGGGCCGGGCCATGGGAACTGACCATTGGTGACGGCGTGCGGGTCGCGCGGCTTCCGTTCATCGTGTCGAAGCAGGTCACCTCTCCACCAGAGCGTCTGGTCTACGGCGGGTTTCTGGTGGCAGGCGTGCTGCTTCCGGTCGCTGTGCTGATGGCAATGCGCGCCCGGCGCAGCGTGTGGGCGTTGCTTCCGGCGGGGGGAATGGTGGCAGGAATTGCCGTGTCGGTGACCGCCGCGTTGCTGTCGGCATCATTGCCGCTGCCCCCGCAGCCCGGTAGCCAGCTCGACCCCTCGATGGACAACGTCACAGATCCGTACACCCTGAATCAGCCGTTGATCTCGGACTTCTCGCGTCCACCTGTGCTGCTCACCGTCGAGGGTGTACCCGTAACCGCCGGGCAGCCAGGCGATCTCGATCTTGCCCTGATCGACGCGGCCACCGGCACACCCGTCGACGATCTCCTCGTCCACGACAGCGCCCTGATGCATCTGCTGGTGATCGGACCGACGGGCCGCTTGTCGCATCTGCACCCGATCCGGACCGGGCCGGGCCGCTATCAGATCCATCTGGCATCACCCGAGCAGGGACGCCATGCACTGTCCGCCGAGTTGGCCCGGCGCGGCGGCGGGGTTCAAATGGTTCGCGTCGTAGCCGGTTTCACTGTGGCACCCAATCAAGCGTCTGGCGTGGCACCGCCACGCCCGGATGTACCGCTGCATCTCGGCGCCGGTGACCGAACCGGGTCGACCGTCATCGAGGCAGTTCCCGTCACCATCAGAACGACGACCCCGTTGGCTGGAACACCCACCACCATCACCGCCGAAGTCGGTGACACCGCCGACCTGCAACCGTGGCTCGGCATGGTCGGGCATATGATCATGGCAGGCCCGCTGCCGGACAGCAGTGCCGCGGATACCGCGGTGGCCGTGCAGAACTCGCCCATATGGGGGCACGCCCACTCGATGGGTTCGACAGCGATGCAAGGCATGTCCGACATGCCGGGGATGAGCATGCCGGAGATGAATGGCATGACCGACACCGCAGCGGGACGGGGAGTCATGCTCATGCCGCCGGTCAACGGTGACAGTGTCCCCGACGAGACTGTGGCCGCGTACGGACCCGATGTTCCTTTCACCTACACCTTCCCCATCGCGGGCCGGTACCGGCTCTGGATCCAGGTCGAACGGCATTACACCGTGCTCACCGTTCCCGTCGTTATCGACGTCGCGGCGGCCTCGGGGGCGCATCGATGAGCGCGTCGACCTCCGCGGAAGGGGCACCCGATCACCGCTCTCGTCCCCGTCGTGTTCTCGTCGCGGGCGGTGTAGTGATCGCCGCCATCGTGTGGCTGGTATGGCCGAACCCGCCCGGCCCACTCGTGCTGAACACCGGTACTTCCCACCACCTCGTCATCGTCACCATCGACAGCCTTCGGGTCGGCCACAGTGACATCGACATCGACATCACCGACCGTGCCGGTGCCC
Organism: Nocardia sp. NBC_00881; assembly: GCF_045207455.1. NCBI lineage: Bacteria > Bacillati > Actinomycetota > Actinomycetes > Mycobacteriales > Nocardiaceae > Nocardia > Nocardia sp. NBC_00881. The sequence goes on along the minus strand of NZ_CP108798.1, from coordinate 2,233,923 downwards.
CGATAGACCATGCGGCAGTGCGGATTCAGGCCAATCAGCCGCTCATGGGCTACGCCGGACAGCCCGTCGCGGCGGTACCCGCTGGACGGCATCGCTTCCACGCCGCGGCGCTGCCTTTGATGATGACCGGCCCGTGGGAGCTTCGACTGTCGATCGAAGCGCACGACGGCGTCGACCAACTCATGCTGCCGCTCTGGGTCGGTGGATGAGACCAGGCCTGGCCGTACATCAGCAAGAACCGTCGGAGCACGACCAGAGGAAGGACCGTCCGCCATGAGCACTCCAGCATCGTCCGACGCGACTGAAGGCCGCGCCGGACCGGCAGCGCCTATCGCCCAAGGCGAATCGGCGGCCGCGTCCGCCACCGAATCCGACAACGGCACAGCGGCCCGCGTCGGCGCCTGGGTCGTATTACTGGGCACCGCCGTCACATTGGTGGGTCTCAGTTGGGATATCCAGTGGCACAACGACGTCGGCCCAGACACCTTCTTCACCCTGCCGCACCTGTTCCTGTATTCCGGCAGCGCCATATCGGGGTTCGCCAGCCTCGCCATGGTGCTCATCACCACCTCCGCCCAACGTGCCGGGCGGCCCGTGCCTCGGATGGGCGGTACACCCATCCGTGTGTTCGGCAGTAACCTCGCCGCCCCGATCGGCTACATGATCGCCGGAGCGGGCGCGGCGTTGTTCCTGCTCTACGGCCTGCTCGACCTGGAATGGCACTCGATCTACGGCTTCGACGCGGTGCTGAACACCCCTTCGCATGTGGCGCTGTTCTTGTCGATCACGCTCACTATGATCGGCAGTATCATCGTCTTCGCAGCCCACCGCGACCATCTCTGGGGCAGGATCGGCATTGTCCTCGCGATCCCGATCCTGATCACCTTCGCGCCGATTCCCACCAACGCGTTGAACAACCTGCACTTGCCCGCCGACCCGACCATCCTCGGGATCGTCTTGTTCGGGCCGATGCTGCTCATCCTCGGTGGGGCGTTGCTGGCCCGCTTGGGCGCCACCATCGCCATCGCGGCGGCGCTCGGCGCCATGCAGGCCATCCTGTGGTGGTTCTCGCCGTGGGCCGCGGAAACCTACGCCTCGGCAATCGGGCTCCCGCTGCGTGACGGTCTCACGTCACGTCCGCCGGAACTGCCCGCCATCATGCCGATGTTCCTGATCGTCGCCGCGGCCGCCGTCGAGGGTTTGTTCTGGCTGGTTCGCGCCCGCGGTTTCGACGCGAAGAAAATCGTGTTGGTGGCAGGTGTAGTGACCGGTGTCATCGTCGGCGCGACGTTCCCACTGCAAATGAACCTCACTCATGCCATGCCGCACATCGCGTTCGGCGACATCATGACAATCACGATTCTCGGGGTGCCACTGGGGCTGCTCGCCGGGTTCCTCGGTAGCCGATTCGCCACCATGCTCCCCGTGTTCGCACCCGCGACGACGGCCGTCCGATGACCGTGCTGCGCAGGCTCGTCTTCACTGTGCTGGCGACGGTCACACTCTCCCTGGTGGCGATCGCCCCAGCGTCGGCATACGCGCCGGTCGACATCGTCCACACCGAGCGTGTCCAGGCCGGTCCCTATGGCATCACCGTCGGGTTCTCCACTTGGCCCATCCGCGCGATGAAGTCGCTGGACTTCACGTTCATGCCCGACGGCGGCATCGCCGACAGTTCCGGGACGCTGCGGTTGACCGGACCGGCAATCAAACCCGGCAGACGCGTCAGGCCGCTGGTGCGCCATCCCCGCAAGCGCGACTCCTGGGGCCTGGATGTCAAGGCCTTCGATTCTCCGGGCGTCTACACCTTCACCTTCGCGATCGACGGCCCGCTCGGACACGGGGAAGGGACCCTGGGCAGCGTGGAGGTACTCGACCAGCCAGGACCGCCACTGCCGCTGAGTTGGACGATCGGCACTCTGCCGCTGTTCGGCCTTGTCCTATTCCTCGCTGTGGCATGGCGTCGGACCCGGCCCGGTCGACAACCACTGACTCTTTGACGCGTCACGGCGATCTTGTCGTCGCACGGCCTGAAGTCGTGCCGGCACGACCTCCCGGGGTGGGCTCCTGCCGTACTCCGGGCCCGGGTCTCAGGGAGGCGGAAGCATGCAGGGGTCGCTGAGGGCTCTATCGGAGGTTGGTCGATCGTTCGCGGGCGTGCCGGCGTTCCGCAACGACTTGCCTGTCCGAGGGTTCACCGCCCCAGACGCCGGATCGCCTGGTCGACGGCGTTGCCGCTGAGGAGCCAGCCCATTGCCACGGCGAGTGTGATGTAGCGCACGCCGCGATGATGGCGCACCGGGTGAACCGGTGGTCGCAGCAGTTCGTAGTACGAGTGACGAGATGCACTGTGCGCCTCATCGAACAGCGACGGAAGGTCCGAAACATGAGCTCAGCCCAACGATTCCAGCGTGCCGCAGTGCCGGTCGCGGCGACCGCGGTCGTTCTCGCGGGCCTGCTGAGCGCCTGTGGTGGCGACAAAGGTGGCCAGCCCGAGCCGGCGGCCGCGCCGGCGTCGCAGGTGGCATCGTCGACCATGGCCACCGCTGCGCTGGCGCCCGCCGCGGGGCAGGCCCCCGCAGTGGCGAAGACGCAGGGCTGGCTGAAGATCTACGGCGGAGCAGCCCCGGCCGGGACCGCGAATACGGTGCAGCTCAATGTGACCAGCAATCCGAGTGTCGGACAGTACGTGTCGGACGGGTCGGGCCGGTCGCTGTACCGGTTCGACAAGGACACCGCGAAGCCGTCGGTATCCAACTGTGCCGGTCAGTGTGCGGTGACCTGGCCGCCACTGACCGTGGCCCGTGACCAATCGGTCTACGCGTCGAGCGTCGACCCCCAGCTCGTCGGATTCATCGAACGGGCTGACGGTACATGCCAAATCACCATCGGCGGTTGGCCGGTGTACTACTTCTCGAAGGACCAGAAGCCGGGGGATCTGCTTGGACAGGGTGTCGGCGGGACGTGGTTCGCGGTGGCTCCGAATGGCGGCAAGGCGCTGACGAAGTGATCCGTATGCCGCTGGATCAGCCACCGGCCGTTCGGTCGGTGGGGCGACGTGTTCGGCGATGACATCGTCGCCGCCGCTGATCGACCGGCTGGTCCACCACACGGAAGTTATTTCCCTCAGCGGTAGTTCGTGACGGCAGCCGAGTAGTGTCTCTCGCCGCACTCCGTTGTATCGAGCTCCGATGTCAACACGAGGCTGGTAGCTGCCGCAGATCGCCGGCGCCGACCAGCGGGCATGCCGTTCGAACTCCGCTAGACCGCGACGTTTTGCGCCTGGGTTCCCGCGGGCGGCGGCTTTACGACACCGACGAGACTCGAGGTGCCCACACGATAGTTGTTGCGCCTTATGGCGTCGCTGGAGTTACCTTCGATGGTGGTGATCGAATTGCCGTTGACGGATTCCACGATTCCGACATGGTCGGGGTTCCCGTCACCCTGCCAGTCGAAGATGATCATATCGCCGGGTTGGGCGTTTGCCGCGTTTGCCGCCAATCCCATCCTCTTGGCGTCCGACCAGATGCTGGGCACATAATTCTTGTTGGTCCAGTTGACCTTGTAACCGGCTTTTTCCCACAACCAGCTGGCGAAGGAGGCACACCAGGCGTCGGATATGTTGTACGGCCTCTTCTCCACGAGCCGGCCGTATTTGTCGTATATCCCGGCGACGTTGTTGCCGCCGCTTTCACGGACACCGAGATCCAGCTCGTGCCGTGCTCTGCTGAGGATATCGTCGACAGTGCCGTTTCCGGTCGGGTCATAGCTGGCCTTGCTCGTGGTCCACGGTGTCGAAAGAGTTGGCGTGGAAGAACCATTACCGCGCGGTGCGCTCGCGAAGGACGGCGCGAGCCATCGATGTCGGCCGCTTGATTCCGGATCTGGTCGGACGCACCTTCGACCGCGTCGTGCACGTCCTCGACGGCTTGCAGTACGTAGCGCATCGCACGTGTTTCTTCCGCAAACGTCAGGGGCAGATACGCTCCGCCCTCGTCCGTGCGCTGGTTGATATCACGAAGATCTTTGTCGAGTTTGCCGACCCTTTCCTTGATCGACATGTACGTATCGTTCGAGAGACTGAAGGTCTTGAACGCTGAGTCCTTGACTTTGTGACTCTGCTGATCCATTTCGTCTTTTTTTGTGTTGACTTCGGATTGGCGCGAGCTGTAATTCTCGGCCATCACAGACTCACCCGGTGGCTCGTCGAGTCCGTCGTCGCTGAGCAGGTTCCGCTTGTCCAGCCAACCCACCAGATCCGGTTGTTCGCCACCTTCGCCGGAGGCGAACAGCAGGATCGACACCTCCATGGCCTCTTGCGCTGCGTGGATCACCGACTCGAGGCCATACCTGGCGATCTTGGGAATGTACAGGTCCTCGACGAACCCGATCAGCTCATCGCGGGTAGTGGCCATCCGCGCCCCCTTCCTGCGACCGCCCTGGCATCCCAGTCAGCGGGCTTACGAGCACCATTCGTAACCCTCACTCCAAGACCACCGGATACCAAGGCGGCATTCCTCTCTACCGCCGTAGTATCGGGCATTCCCGGCATTGGTAACTCGCGCCGCACTTTGTCCCGTCGTTCGAGCACCGCTCGCGGCGGCACAGGGCGACATTGTCCACCCGCTGCCGAAATAGTCGGCTCGCCCGTGCATTTCACGCGAAGCCAGTGAGTCCTTCGGTTGTCGGCAACGGAGGCCGGGATGGAGCTGGATCGAGTCAGCGACGTCCCACTGAGCCGGAAGTCGAACCTCTGGTGGAACGGGGAAACGGATATCTGGATCGAAATGGGCTGCGGGGGTCAGGGAGCGGTGTCGAGATCGACCTCGAGGTCATCGGTTTCGGTCCAGAACCGATCATCCGCATCCTGGAGTCGGGCGGCGGCATGCTTCATGTGGCGGCGCGCGGCCGCCCGTGCCGCCCCGGTGTCTCCGGCCTCGATGGCGGCCAGGATGGCGTGATGCTCCTGCCGGACGGCAGCGATGAAATCGGCACGCCGCGCCTCGTTCGCGCGTGTCACGCGGATACCGCCGTGCATCAGGTCGCCCAAGTACCGCACCGTCGAGGCCATCACCGAGTTCCCGGTCGACTCGGCAATAGTGCGGTGGAAGGAGAGATCCTCGTCCACGCCGTCACCGCCGGCTCTGACCGCGGCGTCGATCGCGTCCAATGCCTGACGGATTCGGGCAACGGTATCCGGCGTGACTCGGGTGGCGGCGAGACCGGCGGCCTCGGCCTCCAACGCGCGGCGAACCTCGACGATCTGCAAAACCTTCGACTTTGTGTCGGCGGCCTCGGCCGCCAAGTCGAGCGGACGGGTGCGCCGCGACGTCACGAACACACCGAGACCTTGCCGCGGCTCGACAAGCCCCGCGTTACGCAGCCGCGACACAGCCTCGCGCACCACCGTACGACTGACCCCCAACTGCTTGACCAGCTCCACCTCGGTCGGTAACCGGTCGCCCTCGGCGAGCTGGCCCGAATCGATCTCCTCCGAGAGCATCGCGGCAACCCGATCCGCGAGCCGGACCGGGCCGCGCACCTTGGAAAGCATGGTTGTCAGTCTATCGGCGCCGCGTCGCCCGCTGCCGCAAGGCGATACTTGATCGCATCGGCATTGTCGGCGAGGTAATCCCGTACCACCGCCTCGAAGTCCGGGTCGGCCTCCAGCCCGAGAGCGGCGGCGCGCGCGTTGTCGAAGACCGCGGGCCACGAACCCACGAGTGCCTCCACCTCGGGATCAGGAGCGATCGTCACCAGTTCGGCGATGGTGTCCCCGGCCACCCTCCGCAGCGTGGCCAGCATGTCGGCGACCGAGACCGTGAGCGCTGGAAGGTTGACCGGCCCTGCGCCTTCGAGCCGGCCCGGCCCGGTGCCGCGTTCGACTTCCGCGACGCGCAGGATTCCCTCGACCGTCCGCCGGGGGGAGGCCAAGGCCACACGCAGACCCGGATCGACGGGGCAGATCGCCTGCAGGCCCGCGAGCGGTTCCCGGACGATGCCGGACAGGAAGCCGGAAGCCGCCGCATTCGGCTTGCCCGGCCGCACCGACACGGTCATCAGCCGGGCGACGCGTCCGTCGATGAAGCCACGGCGGGTGTAGTCCGCGATCAGCAGCTCGCAGACAAACTTCTGCGTTCCGTAACTCGATCGCGGCGCGGGCAAGGTCGCTTCACTGACTACCGGCGGTAGCGGCGACATCGGGTCGGACCCGTAGACGGCGACACTGCTGGAGAACACGACCCTCGGCGTCCGCCCTCCGGCATCCGACTGTGCCCGAGCGGCCTCGAGCAGCGCGCGCGTCGTATCCACGTTGGCGCGCATGCCGAGGTCGAAGTCGGCCTCGCACTCGGCCGAGACGGCAGAGGCCAGGTGGATCACCGCATCCACCGGCTCGGCGAACAGCTCCCCGAGGCCATCGATCAGATCGCCCTTGACGATGTCCACGAGGGGATCGGTCGCCACCGACGAGTCGGGCGGCACGAATCGGTCGGCGAGCACCAGGTGCTCGATCGGGGCACCGCGGAATGTCCGGCTGTCGAGCAGCGCGGCGGCGACTTGTCGGCCAAGGAAGCCGAAGCCGCCCGTGATGACGATCCTCATGCGTGTGCTCCTCGGTATGCGTCCAGCCAGCCGAGCCCCTCGCTCGTTCCGGCGAGGGGGCGGTACTCGCAGCCGATCCACCCGTCGAAGCCCAGATCGTCGATGACGCGAAAGAGGTGGTGGATGTCGAGCTCACCGTGGTCCGGCTCGTGGCGCTCGGGTACGCCCGCGACTTGCAGATGACCGACTCGGCCGGTCGGTATGTCTCGGCGCAGAGTCGCGGTGAGGTCGCCCTCGACGATCTGGCAGTGGTACAGGTCGAGCTGCACCTTCAGATTCGCCGCTCCCACGTCCCGCAACAGTGCGTGGGCCTCGGCCTGCGTGGTCAGGAAGTAGCCCGGCATGTCGCGGCGGTTGATCGGTTCGATCAGGATGTCGACACCCGCGGAGGCTGCCCGCTCCGCCGCCCAGGTGAGGTTGGCCAGGTAGGTGTCACGGTGCCCGATCAGCTGCGCCGGAGTGGCGTTCGGTCGGACCAGCCCGGCCATCACGTGTACCCGCGGGCAGCCCAGCGCCGCGGCGTACTCCAGCGCCCGGTCGATCCCGGAGCGCACTTGCCCCTCGCGCCCGGGTAGAGCCGCGATCCCGCGGTCTCCGGCTTGCCATGCCCCGGCAGGCGCGTTGAAGAGCACCTGTCGCAGTCCGTGGTCGTCGAGTCGGCGGCGCAGCTCGGCGGCATCGTAATCGTACGGAAAGAGGTACTCGACGGCCTCGAAGCCGTCCGCGGCCGCTGCGGCGAAGCGGCCTGGAAAGTCGTGTTCGGTGTACATCGTGGACAGGTTCGCGGCGAACCTCGGCATAGCGCCTCCTGTGCTCGGACGCTGACCGTAGGGTCAGCGGTTGACGGCTTGCTTCTTGGTGGTGAGCACCGCCCCGGCGCCGATGACCAGGGCGAACGCCAGGACGTACATCGGGATCGACGTCGAGCCGGTGGCGTCTTTGAGTGCGCCGATCATGTAGGGACTGACGAAGCCGGCCAGGTTGCCGACCGAATTGATCGCGGCGATGCCGGCCGCGGCCGCCGCGCCGCCCAGGAATCCGGTGGGCAGCGACCAGAACAGCGGCGCGCAGGTGAGCACCCCGGCGGCCGCGACGGCCAGCGCCACGAGCGACAGTGCGGTCGACCCGGTCCAGCTTGCCGCGAGCGTGAAACCTACGGCCCCCATGAGCGACGGGATGACCAGGTGCCAGCGGCGCTCGCGGCGCTTGTCGGCCGAACGGCCGAACAGGTTCATCGCGACGAGCGCGGCCAGGAACGGCACGGCGCTGAGCAACCCGACCGCGAGGCCACCCTTGATACCGGTGGATTTGACGAAGGTGGGCATCCAGAAAGTCAGGGCGTACTGACCCATTACGAAGCAGAAGTAGATGACGCTCATCAGCCATACCTTGGGTTCGCGGAATGCTTCCCACACCCGGCCGTGCACCGTCTGGTGCGCGGCATCGGCGGCGACCGCCCGCTCGACGATCGACTTCTCCTCGTCGGTGAGCCACTTCGCACTCCGCACACTGTTGTCGAGGTACAACAGCGTGATCACGCCGACGACCACCGCGGGTAGCGCCTCGAACAGGAACATCCACTGCCAGCCCTGCCACCCGTGCACACCCTGGAACCGATCCATGATCCAGCCGGAGAGCGGGTTGCCGAAGATGCCGGCCACCGGGATGGCGGACATGAACATCGCGATCACTCTGGCCCGACGGTGGGACGGGAACCAGTAGGTGCAGTAGAGGATCACCCCCGGATAGAACCCCGCCTCCGCGGCGCCGAGGAGGAACCTGAGCGCGTAGAACATCGTCTCGTTGGTGACGAACACGAACAACGCCGAGACCAGGCCCCAGCTGATCATGATCCGGGCTATCCAGACGCGGGCGCCGATGCGTTGCAGCAGCAGATTCGAGGGGACCTCGAAGAGGAAATACCCGATGAAGAACAGGCCGGCACCGAGACCGAACGCCGCCTCACTGAACCCGAGGTCGTCGGACATCTGCAGTTTCGCGAAGCCGACATTGACCCGGTCCAGGTAGGACACGACGTAGCAGAGGATGAGGAACGGAACGATGCGGCGCACGACCTTGCGGAAGACGGCGTCCTCGCGGGCGAGGTCGGGCGTCTCGGTCGTCGTGATGGGCAGGGACATGATGGAACTTTCTCGGCGTTGAGGAGGGTACCGGGCGTGGCCGGCAAGGTGATATCAGGACTCTGTCGGCGCCGGTCACCAGGCGGCGTCGAAGGTGGACCTCAGCTCGTCGAGGGCCGAGGCGTGCAGTGGCTCAGGGCGACGGTCGGTCAGCATCCACAGGCGTGCGGTCTCCTCGAGTTCTTCGAGGACGGCGGTGGCGGTAGCCGCGTCGGGGCCCCAGACCACAGGCCCGAGCCGGTCCAGTAGGACGGCTCTGATCGGCGTGCCGCGTGCTGCACGGTCGGCGATCCGAGCGGTCACCACGTCGGCCACGCGCGGGTCGCCGGGCCGGTGGTATGGGATGAGCGGGACGTGTCCGACTTTCATCACGTAGTAGGGGGTGAGGGGTGGGAGCACGTCGTCGGGGTTCCACACGCCGGAGAGGGTGAGCGCGACCAGGTGTGTGGAGTGGGTGTGGACGACGAAGCGGGCCGCGGGGTCGGCGGCGTAGATACGTTGATGCAGGGCCAGCGTCTTGCTGGCGCGGTTCCCGGCGATCTGCTCGCCATCCGCGTCGACCAGCGCGAGCTGGTCGGAGTCGAGGAAGCCGAGAGCGGCGTCGGTGGGTGTGATCAGGTAGTCGTCGCCGATTCTCGCGCTGATGTTGCCAGCGCCGGCGTGGACGTAGCCGCGGGCGAACAGGCTCGTGCCCACCCGGACGATCGCCGCGCGCGCCTCAGCTATCGCGGTGCTGAGCAGCTTTGTCATGTGGCAGCCTCCCGGGCCAGCAAGGCGAACGCGGTGGTGAAGAACTCGGCACCGCCGAAATTTCCGGATTTGAGCGCGATGTGGAGGGTTTCCCCATCGGGGAGGGTTGCCGCGCACCACGGCACACCGGGGTCGATCTGCGGTCCGACTCGAAGCCCGGTGATGCCAAGGGCCTGCACCACCGCTCCCGAGGTTTCGCCACCTGCGACGACGAGCTGGCGAACGCCCTGCGCGACAAGCCCCTGCGCGACGCGGGCAAGGGTCCGCTCCACGAGTTCACCGGCCTCGGCGGCGCCGAGGCGGCCCTGAACGTCGCGGACCACCTGCGGTGACTCGGTGGAGTAGACCAGGACGGGCCGGTCCGCAAGGTGCGCCTCGGCGAAGGCCAATGCCTGGCCGACGACGTCCGTGCCGGCCGCGACGCGCAACGGGTCCACGCTGAACGCGGGGAGCCCGCGGCGCAGGTGCTCGTACACTTGGCGGTTCGTCGCCGCGGAGACCGAACCGGAGACGATGGCCCGATGACCGTCGGGGGGTGGCAGCAGTGTGGCGGTCCGGGACGGTGCGAACCCCCAGTTCGCGGGCAGACCGATCGCCAGACCCGAGCCGGCGGTCACCAGCGGCATTCCCCGCACCGCGGCGGCCAAGTGCACAAGGTCGTCGTTGGAGAGAGCGTCGATGACCGCCACCGCGACACCTTCCCTGCGCAGGGCGTCGATGCGCGACCGGATCGCCTTCGCGCCGTCCGCGACGACCGTGTAGTCGATGAGGCCGACCGCTCGCGTCGTCTGCGCGCCGAGGACCGAGACCAGGTTCGAGTCGGTCATCGGTGTGAGCGGGTGCTGGCGCATGCTGCTCGCGCTGAGCAGCGTATTGCCGACGAACAGGTGGCCTTTGAAGACCGTCCGCCCGTTGTCGGGGAACGCCGGTGTAGCGATGGTGAAGTCGGCGCCCATCGCCTCCATCAGGGCCTCGGTCACCGGACCGATGTTCCCTTCGGGCGTCGAGTCGAAAGTGGAGCAGTACTTGAAGTAGATCTGGTCGGCACCCGCGGACAGCAGCCAGGCGAGCGCCCGGAGCGAGGCGGAGACGGCCTCGGCGGCCGGGATCGTGCGCGATTTGAGTGCGATGACCACGGCGTCGGCGTCGATTTCTCGGCCCGTATCGGCGGGTGGCACCCCGATCAGCTGGACCACGCGCATGCCTGCGCGCACCAGGTTGTTGGCCAGGTCCGTAGCGCCGGTGTGGTCGTCGGCGATGCAGCCGAGTCGGATTCCCATGTCAGACCTCGGCCGGCTCGGGCAGCTCGATGCCTGGGAAGATCTTGATGACCGCGCTGTCGTCCTCGGCTCCCAGACCGGAGGCCGATGCCTGGCGGAACATCGCATGCGCCGTTTCGGCGAGCGGGAGCGGGAACTGCTGCGGCCGTGCGGACTCGAGCACGATACCCAGGTCTTTGACGAAGATGTCGACCGCGGACAGGGGAGTGAAGTCGCCGGCCAACACATGTGCCATGCGATTCTCGAACATCCACGAGTTGCCGGCGCTGTGCGTGATGACCTCGTAGAGCGCCTCGGCCGGTACGCCCGCCTGGATGCCCAGGGCCATCGCCTCGGCCGCGGCGGCGATGTGCACGCCCGCCAGCAGCTGGTTCACGATCTTGACCTGCGAGCCCGGTCCGGCATGGTCGCCCAGGCGGTAGACCCTGCTGCTCATGGCCTCGAGCACTGGGTCGGCGACCGCGTATGCCGCGGCGGAGCCCGACGTCATCATGGTGAGCTCGCCGGCCGCGGCGCGCGCGGCACCACCGGAGATGGGTGCGTCCAGGTAGAGCACACCTTTTTCGGCCAGGCGCCCTTCGAGTTGGGCGGACCAGTCGGGGGGGACGGTGGAGCACATCACGAAGACAGCGCCCGGTGTGAGCTGGTCTGCCACCCCGTCAACGAACAGGACCGATTCGACCTGAGCCGCGTTGACTACCACACCGACCAGGACATCCACTGTGGCCGCCAGGTCCCGGGCGGAAGCGAATGCCGTCCCACCGTCCTGGGCGAATGTCTCGGCCACCTCCGACCTCATGTCGTGGACGCCGACGTCGTACCCGGCGTTACGCAGGCTGCGGGCCATGCCGAGTCCCATGGCTCCGAGGCCGACCACGCCCACTCGTGGCCGGGCCGAGCTGTCCTCTGCTGGTCTGTGCTGGTCGTCCATCGCTCATCCTCGTTGTGTGCCGGTGCAATGCCACGCCAGGCGCAGCCTCTCCTAATGTGACCAGGTCATATGATGACCTGATTTGTGATGGGAGATACTGTGATGTTTATCACATCACCTGGGGGCCGGCTTCCTGGCCGCATGGCGGTCAACCGGAATCGTCACGCTTCCAAAAGAGTGACGCCTGGACTCAACGGCTGGCGGTCAACGCACTTTCGCCTCTCGGACCCACGGTGCCCGCGATGCTAGGCGGCTCGTTTGCGGCGCTGGGTGGCACGCTTGAAAAGCCAGGTGGAGAGGCCGGTGACGGCGAGTGCCAGTGGGGTGAGGCCGAAGAGAAGCCAGATCAGGCGCCACCAGCTGTTGACCAGCCAGCCGAAATGGGCAGGTTGGAAGACCTGGTCGTAGAAGCTGTTGGCGAGCGGGCGCGCCTGGCTGGAGTCGACGGTCTTTGTATCAGTGGGGTCGTTGGCGTTGATGTAGACGAAGACGTCGCCACTGTAGAAGGCTCGGTTTTCGTAGGGGGAGTAGGCGTCGGCGGCGGCGATGGCGGCGCGGTAGTAGTTCGCGGTTTCGGTGGGAAGCATGAGGTAGGCGAGTCTGCCGGGGACTTGATGGAGGGCGAGGTCGGAGGCTTCGGTGATGGAAATCGTCGGGGCCCCGGGGGGCGCTTGCCGGGGGGTGAAGCTGTCTTGTGGCAATGCGGTGACGGGTTCTCCGCCCGTCATGGCCAGCCAAGCTCGCTCCACCGCGGGAAATTCGAAAGCGGCGCCGGTGATTCCCCACATGAGCAGGAAAGGGACGCTGACGATCCCGATGACGTTGTGCAGGTCGCGGTCGCGAGCGAAGCGGCCCTTTCTGGTTCGTACCCGGAAGCCGTGGCGCAAACGCTTCACCGACGGCCACCAAATGACGGCGCCCGACACTGCGAGCAACACCAGAAGTAGGCCCACAGTGCTGAGAATCAGCGCCGCCCAGGTGAAGTCGAGAATCGGTGCGTGTCCGTTGACCGCGGGCACGGCACCCGCGTAGCGGATGCAGCCGAAGGCGCAGTTGTGCAGGTTTTGCAATAAGCCGAGTGCGCCGTCGGTGATGCTTGCGTGTTCGTTGATTCGTCCGGTGCCGGGGTCCACCGAGTAGGCCGCGGTGCGGTCGCGGTTGCCGACGGCGATCACACCGCCGTCCGAGCCGACCCAGCCGACATCGAAGTTCGGGTCGGCTGTTCGCACCAGGTCCACTGCCTGCTCGGTGCTCACCACCGGCGGAGTGTCGGTGTGCTGGTAGAACGAGCGGTGGCTCACGCGGAACAGTTCCGCGTGATAAAGCAGGACTGCTCCGGATGTCGACTGGATCACCAACAGGAGCCCGAGAATCAGCGACGACCAGCGGTGGGACGTGATCAGTGCCCGGCGCACCGGCTTTCGTTTGCGGAAACGAGTCACGGACCTGCTGCCGCGATCTGCGGCCCCGTCTGCCGATCGACGGCTGGATACGGTGTAGTCGACACCATCCGCCCGTACCCTGACTCCAGTCATAGAGGGAAGGCTAACCTAATTGCTTTTGTCCGCGCTCGGTCGCATGGGCATTTCGGGCTTTCCTCGGATCTGGATGGCCAGCCCACTACAGCCAGGGCACCCCCGCTCGCAGCAACACATTCGCGTAGGGCTGGGCCTCTCCAGTGCGTACCACGAAGCGGCAGTGCCCGATGTGCCGCTTGAAGTCGTCGTGGTCGATGAGTTCGGCCCGCAGACGATCCGTGAGCAGCGCTGCCGCTTCAGGGTTCTGGTCGGCGACGTCACGGCTGCCCCAGGCGGCCTCGACGGTGACCTCTCGCAGGATGAGGTCGAGCACCGGCTCGAATCGAGGGAATCCGTAGCTGATTCCCAGATCGATGACCGGCACACCGACGGGCACCGGAAGCCCGGAGTCGCTGACGGCGAACAGGTCAGTGTGGCGCAGGGCGGTGAGCGCCGAAAGTAGTTCGGCATGAATGAGTCCGCTGGTCCGCAAGTTCGTTCCTTTTCGAAGAGAGGATTCAGACGAGCCGCTGGGCCGGGGGAAGGGCCGCGAGCGCGATGACAACCTGATCTCGGGTGGGGTAGGAGGCGTGGGTCCCGGGCGACTGCACCGCGACGGCTGCGGCCGCGGTGGCAAAGGCCACGCAGGCGCCGAGGTCGGATCCGTCGGCGAGTGCGGTGGCCAAGGCGCCGACGAAGGCGTCGCCGGCTCCGGTGGAATCCACTGCATTCACCTGTGGTGCGGGTTGATACGTCCCGACAACGGTCGCTGATTCATCGACGCGGCGTGCCCAGACCGAACCGGCGGCGCCCAGCGTGGCAACCACGGAGGGTATCCCGCGCAGGCATAGGGCGCGGGCCTGGTCGAATGCCTCCGCAGATGTCTCCGCCGTCGCCCCGCTGAACGTCGACAGCTCGGATTCGTTGACGATCAGCGGGTCGCAACGGCGCAGTAGTTCATCCGCCAGCGGCACAGCTGGCGCGGCGTTGAGCACGAACCGGCCGGCGCGGCGCGCCGCCCAAGCCACCACCGGCACCGGCACTTCCAGTTGGGCGACAACGACATCCGCTGAACCGAGCAGCCCGTCCTCGGCCAGCGTGCCGAGTTCGGTCTCCAACTCCCAGTGGAAGTTGGCGCCAGGATCTACGACGATCTGGTTCTCGCCGTCGGCGACGGTGATGTAGGCCCTCCCGGTTCGTGCGCCAGGGACCTCGCGCATCGCGGTGAGTCCGATGCCGTATTCGCGCAACGATGTCCGCAGCTCCGGATCCGCATCCTGGCCGACCCTGGCCACGAATTCGACCTGTCCGCCGGCGCGGGCCGCCGCGACGGCCTGATTGGATCCCTTGCCGCCCAAGTTGGTTCGCGACCGGAGTGAAAGCACCGTTTCTCCTGGCCCGGGCAGTCGCTCCACTTCGCACACCACGTCCTGGTTGACCGACCCCAGGACGACGACCTTCACGAGACTCCCTCGGCCGCGGCGACCTCGAGGTTGCCGGGCGCGGCGCCGGTGATCAGCGCGACCAGCCGGTCGCCGTCGACCTCGTCGATTTTATGTGCCGCAACGGATCTGCCGCGGCGCAGCACCACCACGTTGTCGCAGATGCGCATCACCTGCGCCAGGTCGTGGCTGATGATGAGTACCGTGACGCCGCGGTCCCGCAGGCCACGTACGAGCTTCTCTACTGCAGCGGTCTCGCGCACACCCAGTGCGGCTGTCGGCTCGTCCATGATCACCATCGATTTGCCCCAGGCCACTGCCCTGGCGATGGCGATGCTTTGGCGCTGGCCGCCGCTCATCCGGCGCACAGTGGTGCGGACCGAGGGCACGTCGACGTCGAGTTCGCGCAGGATCTCCCCGCTGCGGGTGATCATCGCCTTGCGGTTGACGATGCCGAGCGGATATACCAGTTCCCGGTTGAGGAACAGGTTCTGCCATACGGCCAGGTCATCGATGAGCGCGAGGTCCTGGTAGACGGTCTCGATGCCCATCTTGCGCGCGTCCTCGGGGGAGCGCAGCCGCACTGATTCCCCCTGGAACAGAATCTGCCCCGAATCCGGCGGCTGCACCCCGGTGAGGCAGCGCACCAGCGTGGACTTGCCGGCGCCGTTGTCGCCGACCAGTGCGGTCACCTCGCCTTTCGGAATTGTCATCGTGACTCCGGCCAGCGCGCGGACCGAGTCGAACGACTTGGTGAGGTCACGGGCCTCGAGCAATGGAATCGACATGACGTCGGCCTACTTTCGGAATCGGGAGATCCCGGCGGCCAGCAACAGCACGGCGCCGACGGCGACCGGCTGGTAGTACTGCGAGATGCCGAGAATGGTGAACCCGTTGATCAGCGAGGTGAACAGCACCGCACCGCACACAGTGCCGAGCACCGATGCCTTGCCGCCGCTGAGCGACGAGCCGCCCAGCACGACCGCCGCGATCGAGCTCAACAGGTAGGTGGTCTGCACGGACGGATCGGCGCCGCCGTTGCGGGCGACAAGCATGACGCCTGCGACGCCGCACAGCAGCCCGGCCATCGCGTAGGCGAACAGCCGGATGCGGTCCACCGAGATACCGGTGTCGCGCGCGGCTTCCAGCCGCCCGCCGGTGGCGAGCAGATGGGTGCCGATCCGGGTGTGGAAGATGATGCCGGCTACGGTGAGCGCCGCCACCAGCGCCAGCAGCCAGAACCAGCGCACCGGGCCGATCCCGTCTAGCGCGAGCCGTTGCAGGAAGCGGGAATTCACCGCGACCGTGTTCCCGTGCGTCAGCAGCAGGGTGCAGCCGCTGAGGACGCTCAGCATGCCGAGCGTGACCACGAAATCGGTCATGTGCAGCCGCCCGACCAGCAGGCCGTTGATCACGCCGACCGCAAGGCCACCGAGAATCGCCACGACCATGCCGACCGTCACCGAATGCCCGTGGCTGGTCATGTAGCCGAGCAGGGCGGCCGACCAGGGCAGGTTGGCGCCGACCGACAGATCGATGCCGCCGACGGCGATCGCGAACTGCTGGCCCAGTGCCAACACGGTCAGGATCGTCGAGGCGACCAGCAGATCGCCGATGTTGTCGAGAGTCAGGAAGTTGGGGGTGGCGATGAAGAACGCTACCCACAGCACGACCAGGGCGAGCGGAGCCGCGAATTCGGCGACCTTGGCGAGGATCCCCGTGCGCCCCTCACGCGCACGGGGATCTGCCGATTCGATGTTTGCCCCGGCCGTCACTTGTTCAGCAGTCCTTCCAGCGGGCTGTCGAACGCGACGATCGGGCGCGGGAACGCGGAGATCTGTTGATCGACGTTGTCCTTGCCGATGAAGGCGATCGGCGAGACCACTCGCTCGGGCAGCTTTTTGCCGTGGTGCTGGGCCAGGCAGCCCTGGACCGCGAGTTGGCCTTCGGCATAAGGGTATTGGGTCACCGTGCCATAGAGGGTGCCCGCCTGGACCGCGTTGAGAGCCGCCTGAATGCCATCTACGGAGATCACCTTGATCCGGTCGGTCATACCGGCGTTCTTGATCGCCTGCGCGGCGCCGAGGCCCATGGTGTCGTTGGCGGCGAAGATGCCGGTGATGTCGGGGTGCGCCTTCAGGATCGCCTCGGTGACCTGCAGTCCCTTGTCCTGTTCATAGTCGGCGGGCGCCTTCTGCACGACGTCCAGCTTGCCCGCGACGATGTCGCTGAAGCCCTGGTCGCGATTGATCCCGTTCTGCTCGCCGGCAATACCCTGCAGGATGGCCACCTTGCCGGTGCCGCCGAGCGCTTCCAGCATCTTCTGGCCTGCGATCCGGCCGGCGTCGAGATTGTCCGAACCGATGAAGCCGGCGTAGGACACCCCGGCCTGCTCGGAGGCTTTCGGGTCGATCTGGGTGTCGAGGTTGAGGATCGGGATGTTCTTGCGGGCCACCGCCGTGAGTGGGGTGATCACATTGGTGCTGTTGACGGGGACCACTCCGAAGCAGTCGTAGCCCTGTGCGGCCATGGTGGAGATCTGGGCGTTTTCGCCATCGGCGTCCGTCTCGGACTGACCGGCCTGCACTGTCACCTTGACCCCGAGCTCGGCCCCCTCAGCGAGGGCGCCGTCCCGCAGCGCCGCCCAGTAGGGGTTGGTGAAGTTGCGGGTGACGATTGCGATCTTGAAATCCTCCGAGCTCCCGTCATCGCCACCGCGACCGCAGGCAGCCGCGGCGAGCGCGCCGACGAGGACAAGCGGCGCCATTGCACGCCTGAGTCCAGCATTCATGGTGTGTTCGACCTATCCGTATCCGATTATCAACTCGTGTTGATCAACTCGAGTTGATGAGTAGTCTGTGACCCGAGTCACCAACTGTCAAGAGGCGTGTGCGAAATGCTCGTCCGGGCGGTCGAACAAGGAGAGATCTCGATGGCAGTCACACGAGCCGACGTGGCCCGCTTGGCCGGCACATCCCCTGCCCTGGTGAGCTATGTGCTCAACGGCGGACCGCGGCAGGTCGCGCCCGCGACCAGGGCCCGCATCGAGGCCGCTATCGCCGAACTCGGCTACCGTCCCAATATGTCCGCGCGCAGCCTGCGCATGAACCGCGGGCACGCGCTCGGCATGGTGATCCCCGACGGGGCGAACCCGTTCTTCGCCGAACTGTCCGCGGTCATCGAGGCGGCCGCGTTCGCCAAGGGGTATCCGCTGTTCGTCGGCAATGCCGCCGGGGACGAGGCGCGGGAACGCGCCTACATGCGCACGTTCATCGATCGCCGCGTCGAAGGAATGCTGGCCATCTCCTCCTCGTGGGGGACCGGTATCGCCGACGCGTGTGAGGAGGCCGGCATGGTGCTGGTCGCCTTGGACCGGATCATCGATCCAGCGCGCTGCGCCCACGTTATGTGCGATTCGGTGACCGGCGCACAAGAGGCCGTCGCGCATCTCATCGGGCACGGCCACCGCGACATCGCCTGCCTGAGCGGTCCGCATGTCTCCACCGCGGAGGACCGCGTGCAGGGCTACCGGGACGCGCTGGCTGCCGCCGACTTGCCCGAAGGTCCCATCGTGCGAACCGATTTCGGCGGTGCGGCCGGGTATCGGGGCCTCACCGAGCTCATGACAGGTCCACGCACACCGACCGCCGTGTTCGTCACCAGCGATCTGCAGGCTATGGGCATGCTTCGCGCGGCCTACGACGCCGGGCTGCGGGTGCCCGACGAGCTTGCGGTGATCGGGTTCGACGGCATCGAGTACTCCCGCTACACCCGGCCGGGACTGACCACGATGGTGCAGCCCGCGCGGCGCATCGCCGAAGTGGCGGTGGACCTGCTGCTGGAACAGATCGAGAACCGCTCGCCCCGGCCCGGTGTGGTGAATCTCGCTGCGGAACTGAAGACCCGTGGCTCATGCGGCTGTCCCGACGAGTTCTGAAGGCCCGGGGTCGCAGGCTATGACCGGCAGCGGGTCACGAACGCGGGGCTGACCAGCGAACCGATTCGCTGTGTGCGTTCAACGGAGCGGAGGGAGGGAATGCGACCGGCAGTGCCGTCAAGGCTCGGTGGAAGGGCCCCGGGCGCCAAGTCGGCGTGCCGTTTGCTGGATCCAGCTGCATCTCGGGCAGCGCATCGAGAAGCTGATCGATGGCGTCCTGCGCGATCAGGTAGGCCAAGGATTGCGCAGGGCAGGCGTGCGGGCCGAGGCCCCATGCCAGATGGGAGCGATTGCCCGTCTGGTCCTCTGCCCGGATCGTGGGGTCGTTGTTGCACGCGGCCATGCTGATGACGACCGGTTGATGAGCGGGCAGCCAGACGCCGTCGACGAGAATCGGCTGACGAGGATAGGTGATCAGGAGGTTTGCCAGGGGCGGGTCGTTGAACAAGACCTCGTCCAGTGCGTCGCGGGAGGACAGGTTTCCGCCCAGGACGCTGCCGCCGAACCGATCGTCGGTGAGGATCAGCAGCAAGGTGTTGACGATCAAGTTCAGCAGAAACTCGATCCCCGTGCCGTAGACCTGTGCCACATGGTTGACCAGCTCCATTTCATCCAGTTCGGCTGGATGCTGGAGCAGGTGTGAGGTGATGTCGCTTCGGGGTTCTGCCCGTTTGAGCATTACCAGTTCCAGCAGCGCCTCGTACATCATTCGATTGCCGTTCTCGGCATCGACACCCTCGACGATCGCGGCCGTAGCGGCAGCGACTCGCTGCCCTATCTCCGGCGGGCAGCCGAGCAAGTCATTGACTGCTCCGAACACCAGCGGGAACACGTACTGACGGATCAAATCGGCACCGCCATTCTGGCAGAAGGAGTTGATCAGCGGGATGGCGATCTGCTCCACGGTGCCGTGCAGCGCATACAGATCTACCGCGTCGATGCTCGCGGTGATGGCCTGTCGGTAGCGCGTGAAGTCGGCCCCGGCGCTTCTACTCGCGGTGGGCCGCCACTCCAAAAGCGGAAGGATGGGGCAGTCGGCGGGGACGTTCTTCTGCCAGGCGCGTGGATCGGCAGGAAAGTGCTCTGGATCGTTGAGGATCCGCACTGCGGTACTGTAGCCGATCACCAAGGTGGCCGGCACACCCGCGGCCAGCTCTACCGGCACCAAAGAACCGTATTGCCTTCGCATTTGCCGGTAGGTGCTGTGGGGATCCGCAGCGAATTCCGGCAAATGCAGGGGCACCCGCGGGTCGTCGGAATCGATCGGTGAGCCGTGGAATACCGGGCAGGATCGGGCCTGTGTTCGGGACAGCGGCGTACTCAAGGATGGAACTCCATACTGTTCGTGGACACTGCGGTGGTAGGGCACGGATTCCGTGCCGATTCGTTGCTCCGGAGAGCGCGTTACCTGAGTTCCGGCCGGAACCGGTCGATGGTACAGCGCCGGCTACGGTGGCGAACGCCCACTGCGCGACAAGGTGTTTCGACTGTCATAGCCGACATCAGCGCCGACCGGTGCGTGGTGATCGCTTTGGCCGCCCGGGCGACTGCGCGGTGCGTATTCACTTCATATATTTGCCGCGCGGCGTTTGACACCCCACTGTGTTTCACCTAAGTTTCAAACTGACATCAGTTCAGTTTAGGCGAGTGGATGCGCTGCTTCTTCTTATTGGTGTTCCTGGTGGCGCTCGCCTACCTGGTGGTACTGCCGATGATCCGCGGGCCCCGGGTCGGCACAATCACCGACAAAGAAAGGCCGCACTATGGCATCGGTCCTGTCCAGACTCCAAGGCAAGGTCGTGCTGGTGACCGGCTCGACCGGCGGGATCGGCGTAGGGATCGTGCGCAGGCTTGCGGATGAAGGGGCGTCGGTGGTCGTGACCGATCTCGACGCGACCGCATGCGCTCGACTGGTAACAGCGTCGGCCCATCCCGAACGGCATCTCGCGCTGGGGCTGGACATCACTCAGGAGAATCAGTGGCGCGATGTCGTCGCCGGTGTCCGCGAGCGTTTCGCCGGTCTGGACGGCCTCGTCAACAACGGCGCCATCGGCAGCCTGGCCTCGGTCGTGGATGAGGATCTCGACCGGTACAACCGGGTGATCGAGGTGAGTCAGACCGGCACGTGGTTGGGGATGAAACACGCGGGCGCGCTGATCGAGCAGAGCGGGGGAGGTGCCGTAGTCAATCTGTGCTCGATCCTCGGCACCGTCGGCGGGCTCGGCAACAGCCTTGCCTACGCCGCGGCCAAGGGCGCGGTCCGCACCATGACCAAGAATGCCGCCCTGCATTGGGCGACGAAAGGCGTTCGGGTCAACTCCATCCATCCCGGATTCATCGAGACCGAGCAGCTGCTGGAGCGGTACGGCGGCAGCGAACGACACAAGGCGATGCTCACGAAGACACCGATGGGTCGGCTCGGCCGCAGCGAGGAGGTCGCGGCGGCGGTCGCGTTCCTTGCGGGGGACGACTCGACCTTCGTCACCGGCACCGAACTCTATGTGGACGGCGGCTGGACTTGCGCCTGAGACAGTCCGTCGACGGCAGGAAGCGACGTCTTCTTCAGCGCGCGATGGAGAAGACGTCCACGCTGTCGTTGTCCTTTACCGTCAGTACGTTCCGTACGACCAAGACGTCGAGATGTGCCATGGTTTCGCAGGTGGCCACCATCTGATTGAAGGTGTCCAGCGTCGTGAACCGGCGTTCGCGCCGGGTCCAGGTCAGCGCCGTGGCGACCGCGAGTCCGGTGCATGGCTCCAGATCCGCGACTACGGCGAGGATCTGGGCGAATCGGCGGTCGTGATGGGCAAGCAGATCACGCGCCCGCCGCCCGACGCTGCCGCCGACCGGTCCGTGTGCGGGCAGCATCGTCTGGTCGTCGTCATCGCGCAGCATCGTCAGCGACCGAAGAAAGTTGTCCAGCGGCAGGTCCCACGAGCCCAGTTCGAATCCGATCGACGGGGTGATCGTGGGCAGCAGGTGGTCGCCGGTGAAGATCAACCGTCGTCGACGATCGTGGAAGACCATATGGCCCTTGGTGTGTCCGGGTGTCGCGAGAACTCGCAGATCGTATCCGGCGAGTGAAACCGAACCCGGGCGCAACCAGTGATCGGGCTTCTCCCAGTCTCGCGGGTCGAAGGGCTCGTCGACGCTGTCGGCGTAGGCGCGCGCGGCGATATCGGCCGCGTCGGCGCGTCGCAGTTCACGCAGCGAACTCTCCGGCACGCTACTGGCCAGCAGTCGGATCGCGTCGAGGCCCGGCGATTCGTCGACGCCGAGATGGATGCGACAGCCGTGCCTGCGGCGCAGCTCGACGGCGAAGGTGTAGTGGTCACGGTGGATATGGGTGACGAACACGTCGTGGATCTCGTCGGGGGAGCGGCCGATCCGCGCGAGTGCGGCGGAGAGTTCGCGGTAGGTGTCCGGGCGGTGCCATCCCCCATCGACGAGCGCGAGACCGTCGTCGGTCTCCAGAACGTAGACGTTGACCGCGCGCAGGCCGTCCTGCGGTAGTCGCAGCGGGATGCGGTGGATGCCTTCGGCGATCGGAAAGCAGCCGGGTTCGGCCCAGTGGGCGCTCATTCGGTGGAACCGGCGAGCGGCACCATAGTCTGCTCCTCTCCGAACCAGATCATGCGCCGCCCGCCCATCGCGCCGACATTCCGGACCGCGGCCTTCCATTCCGGGCTGGCCAGGGCGGCGTCGAGCGCGGCACGGGATTCGAAACTCAATATCGACAGCCCGTCCCAGCCTGCGGACTTCTCGTCGGCCGAATCGAGCAGTTCGGTGTGTTGCCAGCGCAGTAGTCCCGGCAGTGGATAGGTCACTTCGGCGTGTTCACCGCGCCACCACTCGATGAACTGGTCGTGCGACCAATCGCTGGGGCGGGATGCCAGAACGAGGAGGTTGTACATCACTGCTCCTAACTGAATTCTGTTCGGTTTACGGGTCGACGCGGAATCCGGATCCGCGCCCAGGCGGCGCCTACTTCCGAACCATCCGAACAGCCGCGTCGGTGACGGTTTCGGTGATCTGAGCCAGGGTGAGGTCACCGTCGGGCCGGTACCAACGCCATACGCTGATGACCACGCCGAGCACCAGCCGCCCAAGAATGCGTGGGTCCCCGCTGGCGAAAACCCCGGTGTCGATTCCCCGGGCGATCAGCTCGGTCCAATTCTGCTCGATCTTCTGTACCAGTTCCCGGGACCGCAGGCGCTCGGCCTCTTCCTTCGCCGACTGGCGCGGCGCCGCCAGCAGATCCATATGGTTCTGCAGAATTCGTCGCTGGAGGGCATCGGTCGGTGCGGCGCGCAATGCGGCGGCCACCGCGGCCCGCAGGGCTTGTTCGGGCTCCGTTTCGTCCTCGATCGCGGTGAGGAAACGGTCGACGGAATCGGCCAATTCGAGTCGCATGATCGTCAGGAGGCAGTGGGCCTTCGACTCGAAATAGTGGTACAGAGCGGTCTGGCCGATTCCGACCTCGTCGGCGATCGACGCCCATTTGGTGTGCTCGTAACCGACTCGTCCGAATTGCTCGATGGCCGCGGCGAGGATATTGCCGCGCTTCGAGCGCGAACTTTCCCGGCGTACTCCGGCGTCAACGGTCATGAGCGCAATACCCCCGGTCGAGTGTGTGGATGCTTCAACACTACCGCACCTGAGGTGAACTCGGGTCAGCTGCGGCGAGCTTAGATGCCAGGCGGACTGCCTCCAGCCGGGACAATTTGCCGACGCGGTTCTGCGGCAGATCCGCGACTGTGAACAAATACTCGGGCCATTTGAACTTGGGAAAGTCCGCCGCCGCGAGCTGTTCGGTCACGTCGTCCAGTGCCAGCGGTGCACCGTCGGTGACCACCAGCGCGGCCGCGCGCTCACCGAGTAGATCGTCGGGCACCGGGACGACGCACACCTGCACCACACCGGGCAGGCCCGCGATAGCCGCCTCCACTTCGTTGATATCTATATTGCGTCCGCCGCGGATGATGATCTGCTTCTGCCGTCCCGTCACCCGGATCGAGCCGTCGACCGCGACCTCGACCGAGTCACCCGTGGCAAGAAAGCCGTCCGCCGTGAGCTCCGGCGGCACCGGGGCGCCGCCGCGCGCGTAGCCGACGAACAGCGACGGTCCCTTGACCTGGGCATCGCCGATCTCGTCGGCAGGCAGCGCATTGCCCGCGGCGTCGACCGCCCGCACCACCGTTCCCGCGAACGGGCGCCCGTCCCTGCCGAGCCGGATCGCCGGCGGATCGTCCAACCGCGGGGTGGTGTGGCCGAGACATTCCGACATGCCGAACACCCGTAGGAAGGTGGTACCGAGCTTGTGCTCGGCCTCGGCCAGCGACCGCCGGTTCATCGGGCCACCACCCACGGTCATCGCGCGCAGCGTCGACAATCCGCCCGCACTGTCCTCGACGACCGACAGCTGCAGCGCCATGGTCGGAACCAGCATTGTCCAGGCCACCTCGTCGGCTGCCATAGCGGCCAACGCGCCTCCGGGTGACCATTTGCCGATCGCGACCATTCTGCCGCCCAAATATGTCGGCAAATACATGCCGAAACAGAACGCCGCCACTGACGACAGGGGTACGAACGCTCCCACAGCGTCACCAGTTCGCAGACCGACGGCCTCGATCGTGCTGCGGCAGGCGTAGCGGATGGCTTCCTCGGACTGCACCACGCATTTCGGCCGACCGGTGGAACCCGAGGTCATGGCGATGGCGGTACCACCACGCCAGCGATCCACCGGACCGAACGGCCCGGACCGGGCACGCAACAGATGGTCGCCGAACGCGGGCTCGCTGAGCGGGAAGTCGCCGTCCGGAACTTCCCAGCGGCACAGCGCCTCGGGTTCGGCGACCACCAGATCGGGATCGATATCCTCGACGACCAGCCGGAACTCGGACTCGGTGGCGTGCGGGCTGAACACCGCGACCACGCCACCGCGCAGGCCGACCGCGACAGCGGCCGCGAGGGTGTGCCAGGTGTTGTCCGCTTGCACCAGCACCGTGGGGCCGTGCCGATCGAGGCCGGCTATGCGTTCGGCCAGTATGCGCGCCGCCGCCATTATCTCGTCCACGGTGTGCCTGCCGAGTTCGTCGACGACCGCGATCTCCTCCGGTGAGCGCCGCGCCCGTTCGAGCATTTCCTTCGCCAGTGCCTTCATCATCTGTTCCTTGTGCCGCCGTGCTCTCTGGTTTACTCGCCGCTGGTTTCCGCGGGCACTCAGCCGGTCAAAAGTGGGGGAACCAGGACCGCACGACCCGTGATGGCGCCGGCCCGAAGTCGGCGGTAAACCTCGATCGCGTCGGTGAGCGGGTATGTCGCCGCCGTCATGTGCAGCGCGCCACGTCGCGCCAGGTCGACCACAGCCATCAGATCGGAGCGCGGCCCCCAGAACGGTGCCGTGACACGCCAGCCGGCGGCGAGACCGACGTTCTTGCCGACTTCGAGGCGGCCGCCCGCGCTCCCCACCACCGCCAGCCGGCCGCCCGGTGCGAGAGCGGCCGCCGCCGATGCGGTGGTCTCGGGTGAACCGACGAAATCGAAGACCAGATCGGCGCCGTCCTCCATGGTCGAGCGTGCGGAGCCGAGGTTGGCGAGCGCCGTGTCGGCGCCGAGCCGCCGCGCCATGTCCAGGGCATCCGAGCGAGGGTCGACGGCTACGATTCGGCCGACACCCAGATCACGCAGTACCTGTATCGCGAGATGGCCGAGGCCGCCGATGCCGATCACGAGGCAGATCGCGCCTTCATCGATCAGGTCGAGGTGCTCGCGCACGGCGTGGTAGGCGGTCAAACCCGCGTCGGCGAGCGGAGCACACGCAACGGGGTTGACGCCACCGGCTGGGACTACGAACCGCCACGAGGGAACGATCATCGCTTGGGCCAGGCCGCCGTGGTGTCCCAGGCCGTTGCCGATCGGCGCCAACCGTCCGTCGGGTCTCGGCCGCAGCCGCAGGCAGTAGTTCTCGCGGCCGCGGGCACAGTTGCGGCAGGAGCCGCATCCCCAGACGCCGTGCACCACGACCGCTTCATCGAGCAAGGCGCTGTCCGCGTCGGGACCGACCTCGACGACGGTCCCGGCGACCTCGTGGCCGAGGGTGAGCGGCAGCGGGTAGTCGAAGCTCCCGGCTGGGGCATCCATGACGTGCAGATCGGAACGGCACAATCCCGCGGCAGTGACCTGCAACAGAAGCTCCTCGCCGCGTGGCCGGGGAACGGGGATGTCCCGCAGCACCGGCTCGGCGCCCCACGTGGTCAGCTGGACGGCCAACATCAGCGCGCGGTCCAGCCACCGTCGACGACGAGCGTCTGCCCGGTCATATACGACGATGCGTCCGAGGCCAGGAACAGCACAGCGCCGTCGATTTCCCCGGTCACGCCGCCGCGACCGAGCATCGTGTTACGGCGCACCCACCCGGCCGACTTCTCGTTGCTGAACAGGCCGTCGGTCATCTCGGTATCGAACCAGCCCGGTACGACGGCGTTTACGCGGATGCCCCGCCGGCCCCACTGTCCGGCGAGTTCTCGGGTGAGGCCGAGCGTTCCCGCCTTGGAGGCGGCGTAACTCGCGCCGCCGATCGGCGCTGTCGACACCAGGCCGATGACGGACGAGATATTGATATAGGACGCCCGTTCCCCGTCCGGCAGCCGAGCCGTCGCATAGGTGGCCAGGTGGAAGCCGGCGAGCAGATTCACCTCGAGAATGGAGGCGAACCCGTCGGCCGTTTCCTCCTCGGCGTTCGGCGGCCCGGGCTTACCCGCATTGTTCACCAGGACGTCCAGGCGACCGGACTGCTCGTAGCACCGATCGACCAGAGCCCGCCGGTCCTCGTCTCTGGTTACGTCGCAGCGCACCGGAACGATCCGCGGCTCGTTGTCGGCTAGTGCCTCCAACCGGTCCAGCCTGCGCGCCGCGGCGTAGACGGTGGCGCCCGCGCCGGCGAGCACGGTGGCGAAGCCGAGCCCGAGGCCCGAAGACGCGCCTGTGACGACGGCGACTTGTCCCCCCATCCCGAACAGCCTGCTCAGTGTTTCGGTATCCGAGCCAGTCATCTCGACAGCCACCTCAATACACCGCGGTCCGGCCGCCGTCGACGGGGATGATCGCGCCCGTGGTGTACCCGGCGGCGTCGCTCGCCAGGTGCGTGACAAGTCCTGCGATCTCGGCGGGCCTGCCCAGCCTTCCCGCGGGCAGGCGATCAACGATCTTGCCGACGAACTCGTCGTCCCAGTGCTCGGACATATCCGTTGCGAATCCGCCGGGCATGACACAGTTCACCCGGACCGTCGGCGCGTACTCCTGCGCGAAGGCCATGGTCAACGCGTTGAGTCCGTTCTTGGCGGCCGCGTACATCGCCTCGGGCGGACTCGGACGGACCGCGCCGATGCTGGAGATGTTGATGATCGATCCACCGCCCGCGGCAGCCATCCGCGCACCTGCGACCGCCATCAGCCGGAACGGGCCCTTCAGGTTGACCTCTATGGTCTTGTCCCATAATCCCTCGGTGACCGACGCGAGATTCTCCGCGAGCGGCGCGATGCCGGCATTGTTGACCACGACGTCGAGGCGTCCGAACTCCGCGATGACGCGGTCGACGGCGGGCTCGATGGAGTCCCAATTGCCGACGTGTAGTTCCAGCGGATGGGCACTGCCCGGCCTGCAGTCGTCGAGCGATGTCACCGCCTGCTCGCAGGCCACCAGCTTGCGGCTGGAGACGATCACCGTGCTGCCCGCGTCGCACAACCCGCGCGCGATCGCCAAGCCGAGTCCGCGGCTGGCCCCGGTGACCAAAGCGACCTTCCCGGTCAGATCCGTTGTGCTCATCGGTATTTCTTCACCTCGAGACGTGCGATGGTGCGCAGGTGTACTTCGTTGGGGCCGTCCGCGATCTGCAATGCCCGGGTGATGGCATGCATGCGCGCCAGCACCGTGTCGTCGCTCACGCCAGCGGCACCGAAGGTCTGTACGGCCCGATCCACCACGGTGTGTGCCACCTCCATGGCCGCCACCTTGATGGCCGCGACCTCCGAACGGGCCGCGGCATTGCCCTTGGTGTCCATCAGCCAGGACGCCTGCAGGACCGACAGCCGGATCTGATCGATCGCTATGCGGCCGCGCGCGATCCATTCGCGTACCACGCCGCGATCGGCGAGCGGACCGCCGAACGCGGTGCGTTCCAGCGATCGGCGGCACATCAGCTCCAGGGCTCTTTCGGCCATGCCGATGGCGCGCATCGCGTAGTGCATTCGGCCCGGCCCCAGCCTGCCCTGAGCGATGGCGAAGCCGTCGCCCTCGGCGCCGAGCATGTTCTCTGCGGGTACCCGGACATCGGTGAACTGGACCTCGCCGTGGCCGAGGCGGTCACGAAAGCCGAACATGGGCAGGTCGCGCAGCACTTCGATACCGGGCGCGTCGGTGGGTACCAAGATCATGCTCTGCTGGCGATAGGTCTTGGCCTCGGGATCGGACTTGCCCATGAAGATGATGAGCTCGCAATCCGGGTCGAGTATGCCGGAGATGTACCACTTGCGGCCATTGAGAATGTACTCGTCGCCGTCACGGCGGATGGTGGAGGCGATGTTGGTGGCGTCGGAGCTGGCGACTGCTGGTTCGGTCATCGCGAAGGCTGAGCGAATACTGCAGTCCAGCAACGGTTTCAGCCAATGCCGCTTTTGCTGTTCGGTCCCGTACATGGCGAGGATCTCCATATTGCCGGTGTCGGGGGCCGAACAGTTGATCGCCTCGTTGCCGATGACGGACCGGCCGACCACTTCGGCCAGCGGTGCGTACTCGAGGTTGGTGAGTCCGGCGCCGAGGTCGTCGTGGGTCATGAACAGATTCCACAGCCCCATCTCCCTGGCCTCAGCCTGCAGTTCCCGCATGATCTGCGGTTGCTCGTGGGGATTTTCGTTGGCGGCGACCTGCTCGTCGTATATCCGCTCGGCGGGGTAGACGTAGCTGTCCATGAAGTATTCGAGCTTGTCGAGCAGGTCCTCCGTGCGGGCGGAGTAGGAGAAATCCACGGTGCGGCTCCTGAGCTGGGGGAGTGGACGTCAACCGGCGAGTAGCGCGGTTCCGGTCTCGATGAGGCGGTTGATGGTGGCGGGGAGCTTCTCCTGGTCCGGGTCGTAGTGCCTGCCTTCCCGGTGCCGCCGCAGGTTGTGGCCCATGATCGCGGCCATCTTGAGTCGGCCCAGCGCGTCGAACCAGGACAGCTCCGTCAGAGCCGGCCCGCCGTTGCGGTACAGGTCCACCAGTTCTGGCGCACCAGGCAAACCTGGGACTTCCCGGCCCACGCCGGGAAAGTTGCTGCCGTCGGCGAAGACGAGGAACCACCCCAGCTCGACCCGCGGATCGCCCGCGCTCCAGATCTCCCAGTCGATCAGGGCGACCGGTTCGATGCCGTCGGAGATGATGTTGCCGAGCCGGTAGTCGCCGTGCACCAGTGTCGGTGTCACCGGTTCGGGGATGCGTCGTCCGAGCAGACCGAGCAGCCCGTCGCCGCCGGCGACCAAGTCGGCGGGAACCGCGCCGAGCGTGCGTGCCCAGCGGGCTAGTTCGTCGGCCGGGGTGAGAGGTGTCTCGACGCCGGGGACGGTGACCGGGTCGACGGCGTGCAGCCGGGGCAGCACCGCGGCGGCGCGTCGCATCCGGGCCGCCGCCAGCCCAGGCTCGACGGCAGGATCGTCCAGCACCGGCTCGAGCGATTCGCCGACCACGAATTCCATAGCGAACCAAGCAGGTTCACGATCATCGACCGCGACGATGCGCGGCACCGGGACCGAGGTTCCGGCCAGCGCCTGCATGACGCGGGCTTGGCGCAGCATATCGTGACGGCCGATGGGCTTACGCCCCTCGGGCACCGCCTTGATCACGTACGATCCGCCGGACGCGGCAACCCGATAGGTCAGCCCGGAGTGGCCGCCGGACAACGGTTCGAACGTCGTGACCGCGACGTCGAGGTCGGCGCGCAGCCGGTCCCGGACTCGATCTTCCACCGTTGTGCTCATCATCGGCGCGGCTCCTTGGGCAGGCCGAGCACTCGTTCGGCGATGATGTTGTGCTGGATCTCGTCGGTGCCGCCGGCGATCCGGTAGCCGGGCGCCCCGAGAACGTGCTCGGTCCACGCGAAGGTGCCCCACCTACCGGAATCCGTAGTCAGGTCGCGTCCGAGCAACAGCCGCGCCACCTCGGAAGTCCGGGCCATGGTGTCGGTGGCCAGCAGCTTCCCGATCGACGCCTCGGGCCCAGGGGCTTGGCCCGCGAGCATGGCCGCGGCGACCCGCATGGCGGCGACCCGTTGCAGATAGCTGCGGGTGACCAGATCGGCGACCCGGTCTCGCTCGAGCTCAGTCAGGTCACGCCCTAGATGCCGCGCCAAGATGACTGCGTGATCGGCGTTCGCGAGGCCGAGGTTCGCGCTGTCGAGGCGTTCGGCGGCCAGCACCGTGAGCGCGACCGGCCAGCCCTTGCCGACCGGTCCGAGGCGGTGGTCGTCGTGGACCTGGACACCGTCGAGATAGACCTCGTTGAACGAACTTCCGCCGGTCATCTGCCGGATCGGCCGGATCGTGACCCCCGGTGCGTCCATCGGAACAAGGAACACGCTCAGGCCCGCGTGTTTGGCCGCGGACGGGTCGGTGCGGCATACCGCGACACCGATATCGGCGACTCGTGCCCCCGAGGTCCACACCTTGTGACCGTCGATCGTCCAGGTTCCGTCGGTGTTCTGGATCGCGCGGGTGCGAACCGCCGCCAGATCGGATCCGGCCTCGGTTTCGGAGAAGAGCTGGCAGGCGATGATATCGGTCCGCAGCATCGCGCGGACATAGCGTGCCTTCTGCTCGACGGTACCCCACTGCTCGATGGCGGGAGCGACCAATTGCTGTGTCACCGAGAACATCTCGGTCCGTCTCGGCACCTCGAACTCGTCTTCTGCCCGGCGGAAGGCGAGGACATACGACAGGGGCAGCTCGCGGCCGCCGTAGTTCGTCGGCCAGTCCAGGGGTCCCCACCCGGCGTCGAACTTGGACCGTTCGTACGCGCGGATCCGGTCGGTGTGGACGCGTTCTTCCTCAGCGGTCCAGTTCTCGAAGACAGCGACCGAATCCGGTCCGTCGCCCCAGGCGGATGCGGTGCGTGGCGCGGCCACGCCACGCAGCCATGCGCGGGCCTCCCCGGTGAACCGGGCGAGGTCGGGAAGAGTGCGTGCGGTCACTGTGTCACCTCGGATAGACATGCTCGGCTCATACCGAAAGGATGGTGCAGGCACTGATGCCGGGCGCCCCGTACACATGGGTGAACCCGACCTTCGGAGCCCCGGGCACCTGCCGCGCGCCTGCTTCACCACGTAACTGGGTGACTATCTCGTGCACCTGACGCAGCCCCGAGGCGCCGATGGGCTCGCCGTTGGCGATGCAGCCGCCGTCGGTATTGACCGGTAGCCGCCCGCCGATTTCGGTGGCACCCACGGCGATCATGGCCTCCTGCTCTCCGTGCGCGCAGAAACCGCACTCGGCCATGTGCATGACCTCCGCACCACTCTCGGTGTCCTGTAGTTGGGCGACATCGATGTCGTCCGGTCCGATCCCGGCCTGTTCGAACGCCGCTGCGGCCGCGTCCGCGCTCACGCTGGTCGGCTCGCCCGTGCCCTGGATCGCGGGACTGAAGACCTCGAATGAGCCGAACCGACGCGTGCGATGACTGATCGCACGCAAGTGAACCGGTCGCCCGCCGAGTCGTCGCACCACCGACGCACCGGCGACGATTACCGCCGCGCCTCCTTCGCCCGGAGAACAGAACATGTACTTGGTCAGTGGATCGTTCACCATCTCCGCGGCGGCGATCTGTTCCGCCGATATCGGCTCTTGCCGCCAGGCGTTGGGGTTGCGGCTGCCGTTGCGGTAGGCCTTCTCGGCGACCTTTGCCAGCGTGGCGGAGGAGATCCCGTGTTCGCGCATGTAGCGGCCGATCTTGGCGCCGAAGAATTGAGTGGTGACCATCAGCCCTGCCGCGCCGTAGCCCTCGGGCAGACCCCAGTCAGCCGGCCGGGGGTCGAACGCTCCGCGTGGGTGCTTGTCGAAGCCGACGGCCAGCGCCAATTCGGCGGCACCGGAGCGCACCGCGTTGACCGCAGAGAACAGGGCGCTACCACCGGTAGCGCAGCCGTTTTTGACGTTGGTGAACGGTATCCCGGTGAAACCCAGTTCGGCGACGAGGGTGTCGGCAAGCCCCGAGCCATCGCTGCCACCGAAGGCGACCTCGATATCCGGCCAAGTCAGACCCGCGTCGTCGAGCGCGGTGTCGATCGCCGTCACCGCCATCTGCCGACCGGTGACGCCGGGTTGTCTGCCGAACCGGGACAGTCCGCAACCGATGATCGAAACTGGCTGTGTCATCGGGCCTCGCTCCGCTGGGTGGATGATGTGGTGAACCGGGGAACCGGGGCGACCGCGACGAGTCGCACCGGCGCCCCGTCGAGATCGGCGAAGTCTTGGCAGTCGAGTACCGCTTCGACCTTGATCCCCTCGGGAAGTTCGACGTATCCGACCGCGAATGGCGAAAAACCTTCGGCAGGAACGGCATACGGTGGCGATTTCGGTGGGAACCGCTGCACGGTGTAGGCCCAGACCACACCCCCGCCACTCAACGCGAGCGGGATGGTCGTCGGCTTGGCGCAGCGTGCGCATACCGCACTGGCCGGATAGCCGACGGTGCCGCACACCGTGCATTTGCTCCCTTCCAACACCGGAGTCATCGGCTCACCCATGTCTTCATCCTTTCGGCGTCGCCTGAGAGACCGAGAATCAGCGACCGACCCACTTGGGTTCGCGCTTCTCCAGGAAGGCGTTCACACCCTCGCGCGCGTCCTCGGACTGCAGCGCGTTGCCGACGGCCAGGTGCTCCATCACCATCAGCGACTGGATATCGGCGTCCAGGCCGCGGTCGATAGTCATCTTGGTGAGCCTCATCGCGAACGGGCTCTTGTCGACGATGGGTGCGATGAAATCGGCGACCAACTGGTCGAGTTCGTCCGCCGGGACCGAGGCGTTGATGAGATCGAAATCGACGGCCTCCTTGCCGGACAGCAGCTTTCCGGTCAGCATCAATTCCTTGGTCTTGCGAATACCGATCATTCGGGGCAAGCGGTAGATCGGGCCCGCGCCACCGAACAGTGCTCGCCGGATATGGAAGTCGCCGATCTTCGCGTCGTCGGCGGCGACCGCGAAATCGCAGGAGATCATCAGCTCGAACCCGCCAGCGGTGACATATCCCTCCAACACCGCCACGGAGGGGGTGTTCATCGAGTAGAGGCGATCGCACACTTTGGCCGAGAGCACCGCGACGTCCATCGCATTGGTCTTGCCGACGTAGTTGTCGCGCAATTCGTCGAGGTCGAAGCCCGAGCAGAAGGTGTTCGCGCGGCCCCTCAGGACGAGGACCTTCAGATCTGGGTCGTTATCGACCTCCGCGATGATCTCGTCGAGCCGGTGCAGCAGTTCCACGGTGACGGCGTTCTTCTTGCGCGGGCGATTGAGCCACACGCGGGCGACATCGCCGTCCTTCTCGAGCACGATGTGGTCGGTGTCAACCATCTTGACCTCTTCCAAGAAATTGAACTGGATTCAATTCAGTTGTACTCGGCCGGAGGGGCAGCCGTCAATACGGGAGTGACTGCCCGTTTCCCGCTTGTCGATCTGCCCTTCTCACAGGCCGATCAGGGTGGCGATCCTGGCCCGATGGATACGGGCGTCGCCCTGCGCCGCTTCGTTCCCCAACGCCCTGCGGAAGTAGGAGTGTGCAGGGTGCTCCCAGGTGAAGCCGACACCGCCGTGTAACTGGACGGCCTCCGTCGCGGCATGCACAGCAGCATCGGTGCATACCGCGCCCGCCACTGCGACGGCCAAGCGTGCCGAGTCGGGATCCTCGGCGTAGACGGCGGCGGCGTACCGGGACGCCGATCGGGCGCGTTCGAGCAGGACCAGTAGATCGGCCAACCGGTGTTTCACGGCCTGAAAGGACCCGATGGGACGACCGAACTGGTGACGATTTCGTGTGTACTCCACCGTCAGCTCGAGCAGTCGCTCCACGATGCCGGTGTTCTCACAGGCCAGAGCGAGTGTCGCCAGGTCGTGCATCCGCGATGTCACCGCCTCGGTCGCATCCGGCTCCGTGAGAACGATGGCCGGACAGCGGCGCACCGTCACATCCGCTTGTCTCCGGGTCGGATCGAGCACTTGTCGTTCTGTTCGCACCGCGTCCACGTCGGGGCGCAGGGCAAACAACCGGCGTCCATCGAGGCTCGAGGCGGATGCCACGATCACGTCGGCGGTGCCACCGCCCGCCAGGTGGGTGACCGTGCCGTCGACCGACCATCCCCGCGGGGAGCGTTGTGCCCGCAGATCGTCGGTGCTGGGGTCGAGTGCACTGACTGTCGCCAAGGAGCGCCCTGTGAGCACGTCCGGAAGTGGATTGTTGTCAGCAGGATCGGCCTGTAGGAGCGCCTGCGCGCCGAGGACGGCCGAGCTGAAAACGGGCTCGCATACCAACGCTCGCCCGCATTCTTCGAGAACGATCGCGAGCTCGGTCGTGCTGTAGCCGAGGCCACCGCGTTCCTCGGGGATCGCCAAGCCGGCCACCGACATCTCGTCGACGAGTAGCTGCCACAGCTTCGGCGAGTAGCCGAGATCGGACAAGGCCGCTGCGCGAACCTGCGCCATCCCGCTGTGTTTCCCTAGCACGGCTCGGAGTGAGTCGCGCAGGGCCGTTTCCTCGGGAGTGGGTGACAACGCGGCCGGTTCGGAACGAGGCCAGGGAACTTCGGCGGTGGCTACTGATGTCGAAGGCATGATCCTCCGGTCGAGTTGAGTTCAGTTCAATACTTCCGAGGATAACCGTTCCGGTCCTCGACAAGAAGAGGTTTATTGAACTAAATTCATTTCATGAGCTACGTAATCGAGGACTACTACGCGACGGTCGACAGCGGCCGACTGCGTGCCGCGGTGTCCTTGTTGGCCGAGGATGTCGAATTCGCGATGATCCTGCCCACCGGCGTGAACCGTGGCCGTGGTCGCTCGGCCATGCTCGACTACCTGAGCGGCAGGCCTGAGGTGACCCGCAAACACCGGCTGCTGCGGGTGGCCGCCGACGGTGATGTGCAGTTCGCACACGGGGCGGTCACTGAGCACGACGCCGTCACCACCGGATACTTCGTCGGCGTGATGCACATCGGCCTCGACGGCCGAATCGATCGCTACCAAGTCTCGTTCAGTGCGGACTTCGCGCTATTACCGACGCAGTCCACGAGCAAAGGTGCGCGGCAATGATGGCGACGACAGTGCCGGTGCTTGCTCGGTGGTTCGAATACATGGATTCCGACGACCCGGACCGGGTGCTGGATATGATCTCCGACGATTTCGCGATGTCGGTGCAGTTCTCGCAGGGGGGCGGGAAAAGCGCCGAGTTCGTGGGGGACCGGAGCGGGCTGATCGGCTATCTCGCGCAACGGGAGAAGAGCACCCTCGTGCATCACATCGACGTCGGTGCGGTGGTGGGCCGGCATGAGCTGGTGCTGGGCCGGACCACCAGGGCGGGGGCATTCGAGGCGTCGTTCAACGCATCGGCGCAACTGGACGCCGACGGCAACGTGCGGCGGCTGCTCATCGCGCGCACTCCGGAAGTGGCTTTCGCCCACTGACGGGTTACCGCGGCCGGCAGCTCGGGCAGTACAGCGCTGCGCCGATCACCTGCCAGTCCTGTCTGTTGAGCCAACGACGGACGGTGTCGGGCAGCTCACCGGATTCGGTGGCCACGTCCAGGTCCCCGTAGAGCAGTGGACCGTCTCCGCAGATGACGCAGTCGAGCGCGACCGGGCACCGAGTGGGCTGGCATCGCGCGCAATGCTGGTGGGTGCGCAGCTCCTCGGGCCCGCTGGGGTCGGGGTAGAGCCAGGTAACCATGAGGTCTTGGCGTTGCCTGGCTCGTTGCCGTTCATCGTCGGGCAGCCATCCGCAGCTGGGACAACGGGTGCGGCTGTGGGTCGCGGCCCGGCTGTCCATGCGCCGCAGTGAACCGGAATTCTCTCGCGTCGCCGCGAGTGCGGCGCCCGAGGATGCTTCGTCGGGCTGGCCCGATGCGGGCGGATACGGGTCGAGCAACGCCATGGCTCGCTCCTTCGCGCAGGCAATGCGTCGCCGTGTCGCAGATCTCCTTTTGTTCCCGCCATCCCATGACGCCATTCGGTGGAGGCGGGATCTACTCGGCGCAAACCGACGGTAACCTGCCCCACCGCAAATTCCGACGAGGCCGCGCCGAGACATCTGGAACCGCATCCAGGGCTTGCAGTCGGTGCGGTCAAGTGGAAGGAAGCACCTCGCGGCGGAGTCGCGCGGATGGAGCGGAGAAAGCCTCGAGCGATTGACCAATACCACTTCACTGTGGTCTGAATTGCCTGATTTGTCGGAAAGTGCTGGTAGTGAAGAAGTTTAGTTCCCAGAAGTGGCAAGCCGAAAGCTTGTGATGTGACGCACCATACTCAAGACTGCTGCGCAAGGCGACAGTGAAACCCGTTATCCATTGCACGCTACTGACCAGTAGCATCGTGGGTGAGTTGATGTATTCTACTGGTCGGTAGCTTCGCATATGGGCCGCTGGCTAAGTCGGGTAATCGAGATCACGTGAGGACAAGCAACTTTGGAGCAGCCGAATAGGCTGGTCGTGCGGCCGGCCACGCGCGACGATGTGACCGACATGGTGCGTGTGCTCAGCGCCGCCTTCGCCCATGACGATCCGATCGAGGACTTCGTCTTCCCGGATGAGGGATCGCGTCATCGTCGTGCTCCGCGGATGTTGCGGCTGTTGATCGAGCACCGTTTCCTGCCCGTGGGCGGTGCTGAGGTGGCCCTCGTCGACGACAAGTTGGCCGGTGTGTTGCTCTGGTATCCGGCTGGATACCGGACAAACCCCTTGCGCGAGCTCCTCTTGGGCCCCCAGCTACTTCTCGCGATGGGTACCGCGGTGCGACGCGGTATTGCCGTGGACACTGCTCTCGAGCGAACGGCACCAGCGGAACCTCATTTGTGCTGTGTCTATCTCGGCTGCGACCCCGGGCTGCAGCGCAGCGGTGTCGGGCGCGCGTTGTTCGGATCGTTTGTAAAAAGGTCCGACGCGCAATCGGTTCCGTTGTATGGACTGTGTAAGGATGCGAATGTCGACTACTACCGTGCCTTCGGCGTCGAGCCGGTGGCGAAGACGGTCTTGGGCCGCAATGGTCCCGTGATGAATGTGGTGGCTCGTCAGCCACTGCGCAGTGCTGACCCGTAGCGGGGCCGGCAGCGCGTCTCACATTCCCTCGGGGGGAGAATTTTTCCGAGTTCGACCGAGGAAGTTGTTGTGTCCGATATTGCAATCATCGGTATCGGCTGCCGGTACGCCGGCGGCATCGATTCCCCCGAATCCTTCTGGGAATTCATCGTCGGTAAGGGCGACGGCGTAATGGAAATTCCCGCGAGCCGTTGGGATTACCGCCGCTTCTACGACCCTGATCGGCGTACACCCGGCCGGATGTACACCAAGCGTGCGGCTTTCATGACCGGTGACCCGTGGGCGTTCGACCCGGACTTCTTCGGCATCTCGCCGCGTGAGGCGGCGGCGATGGATCCACAGCAGCGCCTCGTCCTGGAGGTCACCTGGGAGGCTTTCGACGACGCGGGGATCGCCGGGCGGGTCAATGGCGCACCGCTGGGCGTCTACGTGGGCGCGTTCACCATGGACCAGCTGGGCGTTTCGGTCGGCGGCCCCGCGCTGCCGTTCGTCGACATGCATACCGCCGTCGGTGCCTCGTACACGATGATCTCGAACCGGATCGCCTACGCGCTCAACCTCGTCGGCCCTGCGATCACCGTCGACACCGCATGCTCGTCATCGCTGGTCGCGGTGCACCTGGCCTGCCAGGCCCTGGACAGCGGCGACTGCGAGGTCGCCGTCGCAGGTGGTGTGACCGTACTGGCCGAGCCCGAGCCGTTCGTCTCCATGTGCAAGGGCGGCTTCCTTGCCGCCGACGGCCGCAGCAAGCCCTTCGACGCCGCCGCCGACGGTTACGGCCGCGGGGAGGGCGCCGGCATGGTGGTGCTCAAGAAGCTGGCCGATGCCGAACGCGCTGGTGACCGAGTCTATGCGGTGATCAAGGCGACCGGATCCAACCAGGATGGCCGCACCACGGCGATCACGGTGCCCAATGCCGATTCGCAGGAGGCCTTGGCGAAGCGGGTGACCCACCGCGCCGGCATCCGGCCGCACGAGATCACCTATGTGGAGGCGCACGGCACCGGCACCCCGGTCGGAGACCCGTTAGAGCTGCGGGCGATCGGCCGTGCCTATGGTGCCGTCGAGGGCCGCACCACACCGCTGGGCGTCGGCTCGGTCAAGGCTCAGCTCGGCCACACCGAGGCCGCGTCCGGCATCGCGAGTGTCATCAAGTCGGCGCTGGCGGTGTCCAAACGGACCATCGCACCGCAGGGTTGGCTGGACACACCGAACCCGGAAATCCCCTTCGACGAACTCGGCATCCGGCTGCAGTTGGAGGTCGAGGAGGTCGATCCCGAGGTCGAGCGGATGACCATCGCGGTGAACGGATTCGGCTATGGTGGCACGAACGCGCACGCGATCCTGCAGGAGTTCTGCGCGCAGGAGGTGCGCGATCGGCAGCCGAAACACTATGGGGTGCTACCGATTTCGGCGCGTAGCGAACAGGCCGTGCGAGATCTCGCCCGCGGTTTCGCCGAGCGAATCGCCGACGGCGCCGACCCGGGGCGCCTCGCAGAGGCGGCGTGGACCCGGCGCAGTCACCATCTGTTCCGGGCGGGGATCACCTTCGGCGACGACATCGAATTGGTGCGCGGGCTGGTCGAATTCGCGGGCGGTGCGGGCCGGGTGAGCCGGACCGTCACCCGCGAGGTGCCCGAGCCGGTGTTCGTGTTCACTGGTATGGGTCCGCAGTGGTGGGCGATGGGCCGCGATCTCCTGCAGGCAGGCGGCACTTTCGCCGCGGAGGCGAAGCGCATCGATGCAGTGTTCCGGGAGGTGGCCGGCTGGTCGATCGTTGAGGAACTGATGCGGCCTGAGGAGGAGTCGTGCGTCACCACCACTGCGGTGGCACAGCCCGCGAACTTTCTCGTGCAGGTGTCGCTTTACGCCATGCTGGAGGAATTCGGCATCAAGCCTGCTGCGATCGTCGGCCACAGCGTCGGTGAGGTGTCGGCCGCCTATGTCACAGGCATGCTGTCATTGCGCGATGCCCTGCTGGTCAGCTATCACCGCGCCCGGTTGCAGGCCACGACCGCCGGATCCGGCGGCATGCTCGCGGTGGGACTGACCCTGGCCCAGGCGCAGGAACTCATCGAGGGTGACGCCCGGGTCGATATTGCGGCCATCAACAGTCCGTCGGCGGTCACCATCGCCGGTGAGGTGTCCCGCCTGGACGAGATCGCGGCGTCAGTCACGGAACAAGGCGTCTTTGCCCGTCGATTACAAGTCGAGGTGCCGTACCACAGTTATCTGATGGATCCCATCCTGGACGAGCTGCGCTCCGTTTTGGCGGATCTGCGGTTGTCGCAGCCTCGAATCCCGGTGTATTCCACCGTCACCGGTGCGCGCGTCAACGAGGCGGATTGGGATGCCGATTACTGGTGTGGGAACGTCCGGCAAGCGGTGCGCTTCGCCGACGCGATCACCGAACTCGTGCGTGCGGGCAGTCGCGTGTTCCTCGAGGTCGGCCCGCATCCCGTGCTGGGCGCAAACATCCGCGAGACCCTCATCGCCGCAGGCGAAACCGGAACGACCGTCGCCACCCTGCACCGCAAGCAGTCCGATGCCGACAGCATCCGACAGACCATCGGCTGCCTGTACAGCGCCGGAGTGCTCGATATCGATGCGCTGTTCGTCGATCTGCCGTCCCCGACACGGCATATCGATCTGCCGGTCTACCCGTGGCAGCGAACCCATCTGCGCAGCGACATTCCGGCGTACCAACGCAAGCGGCACGGCACGCCGAACGCGTATCCGATGCTGGGCGACCAGGATCCGGACGACACCTCGATGTGGCGGCTCGAGCTGGGCATCGAATCGCTGCCGTGGCTGGCCGACCATGTGGTCGGCGGATCGCGGATCCTGCCCGGAGCAGCATATCTGGACGCGGCACTCAGCGCAGCGGTGCTGCGAACCGAGTCCGCGTGCGTGGCGGTCGAAGACGTACGCTTCGTCGCACCGCTGGTCATTGATGAGGGCGAGACGCCGATCATGGAGTTCGACCTCGAGGAGTCGACCCGGCGCTTCACCATTCGGTCGCGCGATGTGGCGGGTTCGGTCTGGACGATCAATGCCATCGGACGGCTCGTGGAGGGCGTTTACGAACCGGCCAAGATCGATGTGCCCGACGACGAGTCGATGCTGGAGATCGATCCCGTCGATTTCTACGCAGGCCTTGCGGCGCACGGGCTCGACTACGGGCCGACTTTCCGCCGCGCGACCTCGATCCGTCTCTCCGGCTCGACGGCCGTCAGCACCGTGGACGGCACCATCGCCCGTCACGCCCGGCATCCAGCGCACCCGGCCGTTGTCGACGCCGCGCTGCAGAGCGTGGCCGCGCTGCTCTCGGGCGGCAGTAAACAGGGCGGTGCGATGGTTCCGGTCACGGTCGGTGCGGTGCGGTTGTTCGCATCGCTCCCCGAGAGGGTCACCGTGGTGGCCCGCCTCGACACGACGGACGAGCCGACGGCGGATATCGAGCTGCTCGACGCCGACCACAACCTGTGCATGCAGATTGTCGGGATGAAGTTCGGATCGATCGCACCGCGACCAGGTCCGATGCAGCGCATGATCGACTTCTTCTATGAGGATCGCTGGGAGATGCGCGAGCCTATCGATCACGCCGCGCTCCCGACGACGGACGGTCTGTGCACCGTGGTCGTCGCGATGGACTCCGCAGCTACCGCGCGTGCCGAGCAAATCGCTCGGATCACCCGCCCGGACGTCGATGCCGAGGTCCCGGCTCTGATCGTCACGGGTGATCCATCCCGCGCGGATCTGGAATCGGTAGTGTCCGAAAGCCTGCGGGCGGCAATGGCGCTCCGGGGTGTCGATCGTCTGCATCTTGTGGTAGTCGCCGGCTCGAGCTACGACGATATGGACAACCTCTGGACCCTGCGCCGGATTGCGCTGGCAGCGGAACGGTTCCTCGACTCGACCGCGGAGAATTTCCTCGACGCCTGGCTGATGGAGCAGGGTTCCGAAGGGAATGTTCTGGGCGACGGTACCTTCTATGCCTCTTTGGTGACTGAACACGCGTACACGCACCCGGAGGGTGATGTCGCACCGAATCCGAGCCATGCCGCGCTGGCGGGCGCCCGGCGTGCGTTGCTCAATGAGCAGACTCGGTTGCGGTGGCGGCTGATCGACGTCGAAGCAGACGTCGCGGATGCGGATCTGGGGGCGGAACTGACCATTCCGGGAGCCTTCAGTTTCGACCATGCCGATGAGGTGTTCCTGCGCGACGGTTTGCGCTGGACCACCGTGGTGAGCCGGACGCTGCAGAATCGTCTGAACGTGCTGGACGAGGCCGAGGTGCTGATCGACTCGGAAGCCGATTTCCGGCTGGAAATTCCCAAGACCAAGACCTTCTCGCGGCTGGGCTGGCGGCGCAGCGATCGGCGCGAGCCCGGCCCGGGCGAGGTGGAGGTGCGCATGGCGGCCGTCGGCCTCAACTACAAGGACTCGCTGCGAGTCATCGGCTTGCTCGGCGAGCGTGAACTCGGCGACACCTTCTTCGGCACTGTGCCGGGTATGGAGGGTGACGGCACCGTCGTCCGCCTCGGCCCGGGTGTCACCGGATTCGAGATCGGTGACAAGGTCAGCTTGGCGTGCAAGGGGATGATCGGCCGATTCAACACTCTCAGTGTGGATTTGGTCTGGCGCGTCGGCGACGGGTTCGAACCCGGTCGATGCAGCAGTTCCACCTCGTTCGTCGCCGCCGAGCACGCGCTGCTGGAACTGGCCCGGCTCCAGCCGGGGGAGACGGTGCTGGTGCACGGCGCGGCCGGCGGTGTCGGCTCGGCGGCGGTGCAGATTGCGAAACTGCATGGCGCACGGGTGATCGGCACCGCGAGCACACCCGAGCGTCGCACCTACGTGTTGGATCAAGGCGCCGACCATGCGCTGCAGTCACGGTCGCTGAACTTCGTCGACGATGTTCTCGAACTCACCAACGGTCGAGGCGCCGATGTGGTGATCAGCTCGGCGCCCGGCGAGATCGTGGTCCAGAACTTCGCCGCGGTCGCGGAATTCGGGCGCATCATCGAGGTCGGCAAGGCCGACATCTATTTCGGCGGCGTCCTGGAGCTGCGGCACTTCGACAAGAACGTGGCGTACTTCTCGTTCGACCTCGACCGGATGATGAAGCTGCGGCAGCACAAGGTCTTCGATTTCGTCAAAGCGGTCAATGGCAGGCTTTACGACGGCACCTACCGGCCGCTGCCCTTCGACACGTTCGGCACCGCCGATGTCGCCCAGGCGTTCGAGGAGGTGGCGCGATCCACTCGGATCGGCCGCGTCGTGTTGCGGATGGACGAGGAGGCACCGCATGTGCGCCCGCAGATTCCCGATGTCGTCATAGACCCAGACGCTCAATACCTGATCACCGGCGGTTTCGGTGGGTTCGGGTTGGCGATCGGGCGCTGGCTGGTCGGTAAGGGCGCGCATCGCCTGACGCTGCTGGGACGCGCAGGCGCCGCCACGGAGGAGGCCCGGCAGCAGCTGGCCGTCTGGGAGCAGCAGGGAGTCGGGGTGACCACGGAGCTGGTCGATGTGACCGATGCGGTGGCCGTGGGTGAGGTGATAGCGCGGGCGCACCGGCCTGAGCATCCGCTGAAGGGCATCTTCCACACGGCGGGCGCGGTAGACGACAAGCGGATCGGTGTGATGGATCGCAACAGCTTGGCCAAGGTGTTCCGACCTAAGCTCGACGGCGCGCGGGCCTTACACGCCGGTGTCGTGGCGGCCG
Source organism: Nocardia sp. NBC_00881 (assembly GCF_045207455.1). Lineage (NCBI taxonomy): Bacteria > Bacillati > Actinomycetota > Actinomycetes > Mycobacteriales > Nocardiaceae > Nocardia > Nocardia sp. NBC_00881. Next base: position 2,191,267 of record NZ_CP108798.1, on the reverse strand, counting down.
GTGCACAGCTCGAGCAGTTCGTCCTGTTCTCTTCGGGCAGCGCCATATTTGGTGGTATCGGCCACTACTCCTATACCGCAGCCAATATCGCGGTGAACGCGTATGCCGAAGCCCTCGCCCGCGAGGGGGTCAACGCGCTGGCCGTCGGCTGGGGCCATATGACCGGGGCCGGTATGGCTGCGGCCGACGAGAATCTTGCTCGGTACCTGGTCACCACGGGATTCGACACGATCGAGATGGACGATGGTCCGCGATATCTGGAGGAAGCATTGCGACTCGGCGTCAGCCGGGTCGACATTTTCCCGATCAACTGGCCCCGGGTCGCGGCCACGGGACCTCAGCTGGCACTGACCGGCCGGATCGAGGCCATGATCGCTGCGGCGGCGCAGAACGATTCCGCCGCGGCACGGTTGCGATCCGAGCTCGCCGCCCTCGACGAGGCCAAACGCAACGAAGTGGTCACGCACATGCTCGCCGAGCAGTTGGCCTCGGTGATGGGTGTGGCCGCCGAATCGATCGACCTGACTGTGCCGCTGCCCGAATTGGGCCTGGATTCGCTCATGGCGGTGGAATTCGGTTCGCTGGTCACGCAAACCCTTGGTGTCGAATTGATTTCACTGAAACTCGGGCGTTCATTCAGCCTGAGGCAAGCCGGCGCGAAGGCCGCGGAGGTAATCGTCGAGGGCGCCGGATCGCACGGAGCTCCACACACATCGGTCGGTGCTCCGACAGTGACCGAGGTGTCGGCATGACCGAGTCTGCGCGCGACTTGGCGCGAAAGCTACTGGCAGGCAGCAGCTCCGGAAATCCAGCGGCTTCGCCGCTCACGCAGCATGTCCGGCCGGTGGCGCAGTCCCGTTCGCGTCGCGGGCCGGGACGCCAGTTCGCCGATCATCCAGACGTGGTGGCGGCCGTGCAGAAGCGGGCGATGATTGCGTCATTGTATGAGCAGACTCGGCTGGTGAATCCACTGTTCCTGCCACGAACGGGGCCAAATGACACGGTAATCCACGTCGCGGACCCGAGAATGGCGGACGTGGATGTCGTGAACTTCAGCGCTTACAACTATTTGGGGTTGGCCAACCATCCGCGGGTGGTCGCGGGCGCCAAGTCGGCCCTGGATCAGTTCGGTGCGTCGGCGTCGGCCAGTCGCATCGTCGCCGGGGAGATCCCCCTCTACCAAGAGCTGGAACGCCGCCTTGCCGACATCTACGGTGTCGGCGACGCCATGGTGACCACCAGCGGTTACCTCACCAACGCTGGTGTGATCGGATTCCTGCTCAGGCAGGGCGACGTCGCGATCTGCGACACGCTTATCCATGGCAGCGTCATCTCCGGCACCCAATGGTCCGGTGCGCGGCGAATCAGCTTTCGCCACAACGACCCGGAGTCGCTGCAGTCGGTGCTGCGTACCTCCCGCACCGGGTTCGACCGTGCGCTGGTGGTGCTCGAAGGCCACTACAGCATGGACGGCGCCGTCGGCCGCATCGACGAATTGGCCGCCATCGCAAGAGAATACGACTGTGCGGTGATGGTCGACGAGGCCCACTCGTTCGCGGTCTTCGGTGACAAAGGCCATGGCATGCGCGAGTATTACGGTCTTCCCGGTGATGCCGTGGACATTTGGATGGCCACGCTGTCCAAGGCATTGGGCAGCACCGGCGGATTCGTCGCGGCCGATGCTGATCTGATCGGTGCGATGAAGTCGTCCGCCCCGGGCGTCGCAATGCTCACCGGTGCGCCCGCACCGGCGGCCATCGGCGCCGCCCTGGCGGCACTCGATGTGCTGGAGGAGGAGCCGGAGCGCCTGACCCGCCTGTGGGCGAATGCCCGCTTGTTCCATGGTGCGCTGTCCGAACGCGGCTTGAATCTCGGTGTTTCCCAAGGCACCCCGATCGTGCCCGTCGTCGTTCCTGGCGAGATTCGTGCCGGCTACGTATCCTCCAGGCTGCTGGAGAACGGCGTATACGCCGGCCTGATCTCCTCGCCCGCCGTTCCTGCTGGACAGGAACGCCTCCGCTTCTTCGTCACCTCGGAACACACGGAGGAGCAGTTGTCGACAACGGTGGATCTGCTGACGGAGACGATCGGCCAAGCCGAGAAGATCCCGGACATCACGGCCGACGGATAACCACCGCCGGCCATGCCCTTCGCGGCCCGTGGACTGCCCGCAGTCGGCGGGCCGCGAGCTTTTTCCTACTCCGGGAGTCGGATTTCGTGCTCGAGTGCGCGGGCATGGTGCCGCACGCTATTTCGTCGTGGCGGATCAGACCTACGCCCAGATCCGCGATAATACCGATCGAGAGAAAGTCTGTTCCGGCGTCACCGTGATCAGATCACACACCTCGACCAATTCATCGGGTACCGCATCGTCGAAGTGATGCAGACTCGGGGAGATCACCGCATCGACATCACAGTGCCGGGCGACGTCGATAAGTCGGCCCACCGGCTCGTCGGTGGTGGCGCCGAAGGTCAGGGTCTTGGTCAGCTCGTAGCCCAGCCGTTTCGCCAAGCTTCGCATCTGCGCCTCGTCCCAATCCTGGGACACACCTGACACGTCTTTGCGGAGATATCCCAGCGCGGATGGTTTCGCTCTCATCGGGACTCCTTTGCCACGTTCGTTGCTGAATTGGTGAAAGTGCCTGTGTGCCCGAAGCTCTCGCGGTGTTGTCTGGGTCGAGTCGATCAGGCTGAACATCTGTTGACATCATATGTTGTCAACAGCAGTTGATGTCAACATCTGGGGCGGTCACGGCCAAAACGCGCGACTCCTGCCTCGCGTGCTGCGCTTGGTCGTAAAATTCGGCGAATTGTTGGGCTCGACAACCTATTACGCGTCCAGGGTGACTGCCCACGCACGCGTGCACGTGGACACCGCCGCGCCGCGCAGCGTCGTGCCGCCTCGGGTGCGGAGCGGCATCCTTCTCCTCGCCCGTCATACGAGTCGTGCTCGGCCGTCCGATCAGCCGGCACTGGTCAATTGGCGGCGGTGTCGAGGAGCACGGGCAGAGCGAGGGGCCCGCAGGTGATGAACTGCGGGCTGTGGGGGATCAGTCCGGGGTCGCACGCCAGGCTCAGGCGGGGAAATGTATTGAACAACGTGGACAACGCAATTCGGCTTTCCAGTCGAGCCAGAGGTGCGCCGAGACAGAAGTGCGGTCCGCGACCGAAAGCCAGTTGGTCCCGGTGATCGTGATCGATGTCGAAGCTATCGGCGTCCGGATGACGTCGCAGATCCCGTCCGACACCGGCGTACCACCCCACGATGGCACCAGCGGGAATATCGACACCTGCGATGGTGACGTCCTGCAGCGCGTACCTGTTGAACATGACGCAGGCAGACGTACGGAAACGCAGTATCTCCTCGACGACATCTGCCCACCGGTCCTCGGCCTGCGCTTTGGCAAGTTGCTCGGGATGGGAGCACAACGCGATAACCGCGTTTCCCAGCAGGTGCACTGTCGTCTCGTGTCCAGCGATGATTACCAGCCACAACGTTTCGACCAGCTTGTCGTCGGCCAATCCGTTCTCGCCGTTGGCGTGCAGCAGCGCGGAAGTCAGATCGTCACCGGGTGCGCGCCGCTTGCGGTCCAGCAGTTCGGTGAGATAAGCGATCATCTCCGTCACCGCGGTCTGCGTTTCCTCGCCTGTGCTGGTGTGCGACACGACCGTCGTGGCCCAGCGCCGGATTTGTGCGTGTTCTCCTGCCGGCACGCCGAACAGCTCACAGATCACCCGAACCGGTAGCGGCGTGGTGAAATGGGAAACCAGATCGATTTCGGTGTTGTGATCGCGAAGATCATCGATGAGTTCGGTGGTGATCTGCCGGATTCGGGGTTCGAGCGCGGCGACCCGGGCGGGGGTGAATGCCTGGCTGATCCCTTTGCGTGCCCGCCGGTGATCGTCACCATCCTTGTTGAGCATGTGATCGATGTCGGTCAGTGCACGCAGGGGCCAGTCCGCCGGAATGGTCCCATCGTGCAGTGCGGGGCAATTGCGGGCGTTCTTGCTGAACAGTGTGCCGTCGCCGGCGAGGATTTCGCTCACCGCCTGGTGACTGACCGCGAGCCAGGCCGCGACTTCGCCCGGCAGCTCGATCGGAACGACCGTGCCCTGCTGGCGGATTCGCTCATAGGTGTCGAAGACTGATTCTCCAGCGGTCGGCAGATGGACAACGGACTCGGTCATGTTCTCTCCCACAGCGCGAACGGTTGGCCCGCACGCATACGGACCGGCGGTACCAAGTGAGTGTGGATCACCACTGCCAGCCGTGTCGCTGAAACCGAGTTCCTCTGCCCCGGAACAGAACTCCGCGGCGGAAACCGATGGAAACCTGTCCCGGATACGGATGGTGGTGTCGGCGGCGATCACTCGCTCAGCGCGCAACGGCCGGTAGTCGGCGTGGGTGGTGGTCACCGTGCTTCATCCAGAAACGCTGCGTGGTGACGGCCTGTAGTCAGCGAGCGAGATACGCCGGGTCAGGGCAGGTTCCGCGCAGCGAGTTCGATGACAGAGTGCGCTGCCGGTTCAGGTCGGGGTACTCGACCGACCGGGTGGTGGTCACGCCTTGGCAGTGACGGGTGTTCCAGGTTTCGGTCCGGGCTCCCATCCAGGCAAGCGTCACAGCGGACTTCGCCGCGACGGTGCGCGCAGGTGATGGCGCGAACTCGTTATCGCACGGGGAGCTGTGGGGACGGTGCATCGGCCGGGTGGGCGACCCAGCCAGCGGCGACCGCCAGCCCGGTCGGGCGGTGGACGGCGAGGAAGCCGAACGGGCGGTCGAAGGTCACTTCCAGCACGGTGGTGTGGCGCTGCGCACGGATCGCCGGCGCCGCACCCGGTGCCGCCATCAGCGCGGTGACGGCTGTGGCCTCGAACCCGTCGCGCGTGAACCTGGCGAGCACATCCTGCGCGCCCTGCTCGATCGACAGCGGGACCGGCGAGATTCGAGGGAAGTGGCCCCGGCCGGCATCGGTGGCCGCCCGCAGTCCGAATAGTTCGGCACGCGCGATGAGGTCGTGCTTCGATCGGATCGCGAATGGTGGCAGGCGAACATGCAAGGTGTCGCGCTGTGCGTAACCGAACATCCGCCGCATCGTCAGCCCCGGCGCGCCAGGCCCTGCGTCGAGTCCGGTGCGGTAGGGCGCCAACCCGCCGAGCGCGGCCAATCCGCTGGCCAGCACATCGCCGGGGCTGTCCGACCCCACCAGCAGATGCACATCGACGTCGCCCCGCCCGGTGACGAGCACCCGGGTCACCGGCCGCGGTCCGTCCAAGACGGCGACTTCGTTCGGTTCGGTGTCGACGCGGGTGAGCGCGGCGAGCCGGCGTCCTTGCCACGGGCCGGCTTCCGGCACCATGACGGTGTCGCGGAACGGAGCCCGCCAGCTCGTCTTGGCGGCCAGCGCTGTGGCCAGCACCAGCAGCGTGTCGGAGGTGACGGAAAGGGGAAACCGTTCGATCAACCCGTCGGTGTACCGCCGCGTCCACTCGTCCAGTGCAGCTTGGCTGGTCAGCAGATCGACCGTGCTGGTGGGCAGTGCGTGTAGCCAATCATCGTGGAGCGGAAGATCTCCGCGGATCCAGATGCCGAGCGCAGCCGACACGTCGACGGCGTCGGCGAGAATGTCCAGCGTCCGCAGCGCCGCCGCGTGCGCCGCGTGCGCGGACACACCGACCGCGGCCTCCAGTTCCGACCGCGCGGGTCCGTCGGCCGCGGTGGCGAGCAGGGCCAGCAGCGGCCACACCCCGGCTCCGGAGACGACGAAGTCGTCGTCGCCCGCGACGGCGCACCACCGCGCGGTCAACTCGTTGACGGCGCCGACGTGTGGCGTCAAAAAAGTCTGCACCGCATAACGGTACGGACCGCCTCCAGGTTGGAGGGAAGTCAGCGCTGGCCCGGCGGTTCTCGCCGCGGCCACTCGCGGCCACTTCGGGGCAGATCGGCGGGAGCGGTTGTCAGCGTGGCGGATTTGCGCTGGGTGGACCCGAACCGGGCAGATCGAAGCTGGGCGGATTCGGGCTGTACTGATTCGGGCTGGGCGGGTTCGGGCTGGGCAGGCGCGGGGAGTGGATCGGTCTTGCCGAGCTCGTCGAGTTCGGCCAGGCCGACCATGATGATCAGCATGATGGTGACCACGGTGACGGTCATGATCAGCGGTGCGAGCAGCTGCATGGGGTCGGCACCGTCGGGCACGACATGCTGACCGACGTGCTCGGCGCGCATCGATGCCATTCCGGTGTAATGCATGCCGCACACCGCGAGGCCCATGATCAGCGCCGCGCCGATGGTCGCGCGGATGCCTTTCACGTGCAGCATGAACCACAGCGCCGCGGTCGCCGCGACCACGGCGATCACGAGTGACAGCACAACAGTTCCGAGCTTGTAGCCGACGATCGCATCGGTGTTCATCGCATGCATGCCCAGGTAGTGCATAGCGGCCACGCCGAGCCCGGTGATGGCACCGCCGATCGGCAGCGCCAGGACTTCCCGTCGCCAGCGCACGACGACAGACAGCCCGATCCATACCACCACCATCGCCACGGCCGCGCTGAGCAGTGTCATCGGCACGTTGTAACGAATGGTTCCACCATGGATGGAGAAGCCGAGCATCGCGGTGAAATGCATCACCCAGATCCCGGCGCCACCGAGGGAAATGGCCGCGGCGATGAGCCAACCTGTGGGCCAGCGCGACGATCGGGCGTGCACCGCACACCGAAGGCCGAGCAGCGATCCGACGACGGACATGATGTAAGCCAGGACGGGGGTCACCCACCCGTAGCTGAAGTGATCGAGTTCCAGCACGCACACGCTCCGTAGCTAGGGGCTGGCTTCTTGCCAGCAAATCGAACTGCGACGATAGCGCAACTCGCCGAGGGTTGCATAATGCACAGTTCGTATCGTGTGATTGCGCTGCTGGCACCCTGTCTGGAGCTGCCACTCAGTTTACGGCAAAAGAGGCAAGTTTCCTGGGAGATCACCCCGATCTTGTGGCCGTAGCGGCGCAAGGGATCGCCCTGAGGCGCACCGCCCGGCTGGTCGTCGGCTGGTGCATTACCGCCGCGGTCCGCGTTGGCCATACTGATGGGCTACCACATCAGAGCAGTGCGGTAGATACACGCGCTAAGTACTGGCAAAGCCACGCGCAGGGTGTCGGCAGATCCACACGCAAGACAGCAGCAAATCCGAAGCCAGCCCATGCACATGATCGAGAAGTCCTTGCGCATCTTCGCCTTCGACGGGTCGGCAACCGGCAACCGAGATTGCCCAGTAGTCGACGACGGGATCAACATCGGAATCGTCGATTGGTTGCACACCCGCTCCGGTTCTGGTTGGACGAAGGAACTGCCAGCGGCGTGTCAGTGATCGGCTCGGAGGTCGGCGGCCGGGCGTCGCCATCGACGCGCCTGGGCCTGCGGTTGAACGAGGCCGGCGTCGACGTCACAACCGGGACCTACGCTGCTCATCTCGGCGGACGCCGATGCCATCGCCTCCGCACGAGGCCGAGCCGTTCGGTCCGGTCACGTCGGTGCTGGCACGCCGCGACACCGCAATTGGTGACTCCGATCGACCGCGAACCGGAGGATCATGTCCGCGAAGCTGGTGAACGGTTCGATGAGGGTGCGGGCATAACGGATGAGTATGGTTGCCTTGCTGTTGTTTTCGTCTGGCCCGTGTCGTAGTGCACCGTAATAGTGGTTGTCGGACAACCGCATCACCACCGACGATGACCTCGGCTTAGTCTGTGACCGGAAACCTCGACGCCCCAACGGCTTCATCGTCGTCGTCTTGCTCAACGGCGCATTCATCCACAGTGGACGCGAGGAACTCGACAAATTCGCAGGCTCGAACTCCGTGATCCGGTCCGCCTGCGCTGCCATCAGCTTCGCCTGCTCGGCATGCCGCTCCAACAGCCCGTTACCAACGCCAACGGATGCGAAACCAGCTCCAGCAGCCGCAAATACGACGGAGCGCTGCCAAAACTGCTAGCCACCACCATGATCAACCCGACAGAAATCAAACATTAAGGGATGCAAGTGAGTAGCTACGACCGCTCCCTCCCCAGGGATGGTTCATCGGTTGCGAGAAACTGATTCGGCTGGCAAGCTGACTGCTCAGCAGGCAACTTGTACGCATGTCCAGCAGCTTGCTTGGCCGAGAGAGATATTGAATGAGCACTGATTTCGTCTTCTGGGCGGGGGGAGTCGGGCACTGGCAGCGGGTGGCGAGTCGGGTAACGGCGACGTTACTGACACACCTTTCACCGCAGTGAAAGGACCATTCACCCATGGACCACATCGACCTATGGCTGGCCGCCTCGCTCGAGTCGCCGCCTCGTAACCGATACCTCACCAAACGATATCGGTAGCTCGGTGGGCCTGCGTCGCCGCTTGCGCCACTGGGCTCTTTCGACAACCTGAATACCGGTAGCTCGGTGGGCCTGCGTCGCTGCTCGCGCCACCGGCGCCTTTGGCAACCTCGTAATACCTCTGGATGTGAGACGTGGACACAAGCACCGGCGATTCGTCCGAACGCATGATGGAGTACCTGAAAAAGGTCACTGTGGAGCTCATGGCGACCCGCGACGACCTGACGCAGCTTCGGGAGCGGATCGACGAGCCAATTGCGATTGTGGGGATGAGCTGTCGGTATCCGGGTGGTGTCGAGTCGCCGGAACAGTTGTGGGATTTGGTGGTGTCCGGCACGGACGCGATCACGCCCTTCCCCACAGACCGCGGCTGGGACCTCGAACGGCTGTTCCACCCAGACCCGGACAAGCCCGGCACCACCTACGTCCGGGAAGGCGGATTCTTAACCGAAGCAGGCGCTTTCGACGCCGGGTTCTTCGGTATCAGTCCACGCGAGGCGATGGCAATGGATCCGCAGCAGCGGCTGGTTCTGGAGGTCGCCTGGGAGGCATTGGAAGACGCGGGTATTGATCCGGTGACGTTGCGCGGCAGCGACACCGGTGTGTTCGTCGGTGCTACCCCGTCCTGGTATGGCGAGCGGGTGGGCGGCGAACACGAAGGGTTTCGGCTGACGGGGAATTCGGACAGCGTGATCTCCGGCCGGGTTTCTTATGTGCTCGGTTTGGAGGGCCCGGCCATGACGGTGGACACGGCGTGCTCGTCGTCGCTGGTAGCGCTGCACCTCGCGTGCCAGGCGTTGCGGAAGGGCGAGGTGTCGCTGGCACTGGCGGGCGGTGTTTCGCTCTCCGGGGCCCCAGAGCTGTACGTGGACTTCGCGCGTCAGCGGGGTCTGGCGGTCGACGGCCGCTGCAAGTCGTTCGCTGCCGCTGCGGATGGCGTGGGTTGGTCGGAGGGTGTGGGTGTGTTGGTCGTCGAGCGGTTGTCGGACGCGCGGCGGTTGGGACACGACATCCTTGCTGTTATTCGGGGTTCGGCGGTGAATCAGGATGGAGCATCGAATGGCCTCACCGCGCCGAATGGTCCGTCGCAGGAACGGGTCATTGCGGCTGCGTTAGCGGCTGCCGGACTGGGACCGGCTGATGTGGATGCAGTGGAGGCGCATGGAACGGGGACGCCGCTGGGTGACCCGATTGAGGCGCAAGCGCTGCTCTCCGCGTATGGGCAGGGTCGGTCGGCGCCGTTGCGAATCGGGTCGTTGAAGTCGAATATCGGGCACGCGGTCGCGGCTTCGGGTGTGGGTGGCGTGATCAAGATGGTGCAGGCGTTGCGGCATGGGATGTTGCCGAAGACGTTGCATGTGGATGCGCCTTCACCGCATGTGGATTGGTCGGCGGGTGATGTGCGGGTGCTGGTCGAGCCGCAGCCGTGGCCGGCTTCTGCTGGTCGGGTGCGGCGGGCGGGGGTGTCGTCGTTTGGGATCAGCGGGACGAACACACACGTCATCATCGAAGAAGCCCCCGAGCCCGCCGAGGAGACCGCGGCGGGCGATGTGGTCGCGATGGAAGCGGTGCCGCTGCTGGTATCGGCAAAGTCCAGCGATGCGCTTCGAGCCCAGGCGAATCGATTGCGGCAATGGCTGATCGACAATCCAGCTGCCGACGATCTGTGGAGCGTGGCATCGTCACTGATCGACACCAGGACGCAGTGGGATTGGCGCGGCGCGGTGGTGGGTCGTGATCGGGAGCAGTTGCTGGCGAGGTTGGCCGATCTGGCCTCGGGTGTGTCTGCGGGCAGTGTGGTTGAGGGGAAAGTCGGATCGGGCACCACTGCTTTTCTCTTCACCGGCCAGGGTGCGCAGCGGGTGGGAATGGGCGCGGGCTTGTATCGCGGGTTTCCGGTGTTCGCGGCGGCGTTGGATGAGGTGTGTGCGGAGTTGGAGCCGTTGCTCGGGCAGGCCCACCCGTCGCCCGACCGCCACGTCTCGAGGAGCTCCGCGCTGTCGTTGAAGGACCTGATGTTCGCCGAGGATTCAGCGGCGCTGCTGAATCGGACGGAATTCACGCAGCCGGCGCTGTTCGCGTATGAGGTCGCGCTGTTCCGGCTCGTCGAATCGTTCGGGATCACCCCGGACGTGCTGGCGGGGCATTCGATCGGGGAACTTGCCGCTGCTTATGCGGCCGGGGTGTGGTCGCTCCCGGATGCCTGTGCGCTGGTGGCGGCGCGAGGTCGGCTCATGGGTGCGCTACCGACGGGTGGGGCGATGCTTGCGGCGGCGATCACCGAGGCGCAGGCGGTGGAGATTCTGGCGGAATACCGAGATCGTCTGTCGATCGCGGCGGTGAACGGACCGGAGTCGGTCGTGTTGTCCGGTGCCGCGGACGCGGTCGAGGCGGTAGAGAAGCTGCTGGTCGGTGACGGCGTCAAGATCTCCCGGTTGCGGGTCAGTCATGCGTTTCATTCGGTGTTGATGGAACCGATGTTGGCCGAGTTTCGTTCCGTCGCCAAAAGCCTGACCTATCAGTCGCCGTTGATTCCGATCGTGTCGAACACCTCCGGCGCCGTCGTCGGCATGGAGGTGACCGATCCCGACTACTGGGTGGACCAGGTTCGGGGGTGTGTGCGGTTCGCGGCGGGTGTGGACGCGCTCGTCGAGTCGGGGGTGCGGCGTTTTCTGGAAATCGGTCCGGACGCGGTGTTGGCTGCGATGACGAGGGAGTGCCTGACCGGTCATCCAGAAGTGGAACCCGGGTCGCTTGTGGCAGCCGCGTCCCGGCGATCGACCGACGAGGCTACCCAGTTTGTGACGTTCCTCGTGCAGGCTCACATCGCGGGCATCCGCGTCGCGTTGCGGCCGTTGTTCGCGGGCCGGGTAATACGTCGCGTTCACCTCCCGACCTATGCGTTCCAGCATCAACGGTACTGGCTGGAGCCGAGGCCCGCCGCGGCGACGCACTGGTCGGATCATCTCCTGACCAGTGCGGTGCCGGTGGTGGGTCGGGACGAGTGGCTGTTCACGGGACAGATTTCGGTGCGGACACAGCCATGGCTTGTCGACCACGCCGTTTTCGGGTCGGTATTGATCCCGGGCACCGGGTTCGTGGAGTTGGCGTTGTACGCCGGCGGCCGGCTGGGACTGGACGTGGTCCAGGAACTGGTGCTGGAGTCGCCGCTGTTGCTCGACGACGAGGCTGTTGATGTTCAGCTCGTTGTCGAGCCCGCCGACAATGCGGGATGTCGACGGTTCGTGGTGCACTCCCGGGTCGCGTCCGGTGCGTATGTCGACGATGCGGGATGGGTGTCACATGCGGTGGGGGTGCTGGCCCACGCCGGAGTCGGTGCGGCGGACAGCGACACGGTGTGGGATGGGCGGGTATGGCCGCCGTCCGGGGCCGAACTGGTGGATCCCGTGCGGTTGTACAAGCGGTTGGCGGATATGGGTTTCGGATACGGCCCAGCCTTTCAAGGAGTCCGCGCGGCCTGGACATCTGGTACCGAGGTGTACGCGGAACTGTTACTGCCCGAAGACATTGAGGCGCAGCAGTTCCGGATTCATCCGGCGTTGTTGGACGCCACCTTTCATCCTGCGCTGGACCGGCTCTCCGATACCGGTGCCGGGAGTGTGCCGTTGCCGTTCTCATACGCCGGAGTGCGTGTGCACCAGGACTCGGCTACCGGTCTACGGGTGCGCGTCGGTCTCGTCGATAAAGACACCGTCCGCGTTGATGCCGTCGACACCTATGGGGAACCCGTAGTCACGATCGACGCCGTTCTCGCCCGTCCAGTCGACACCCGAACGCTGCACCGCGCTCGCGCCACATCCAACCCGCTCTACACCGTTGGCTGGACATCGATGCAGACCTCGATTGCCGTGCCACAGCGCGCGGTAGCGGTGCTGGGTTCGGTGACGCTGCCGGGTTGTGTCGAGGCATACCCGGATCTCAATGCTCTGCTCGCCGCGGCATCCATTCCCGACATCGCTGTCTGGCATTCGGACGAGGTAGCGGCGCAGGGGGATATGGCCCAGGTCGCCCGGCTGCGCGTCGATGCGGCGCTGACAGCAGTGCGGGACTGGATCTCCGACGAACGAACCGAGAAATCCACGCTGGTCGTGGTAACCCGGAATGCCGCCGAAATACCAGGGGAGTTGTGCGATCCGGCGGCAGCGGCCGTATCCGGTCTGATCGCGTGCGCTCAGTCGGAATATCCCGGGAGGATCATCCAGATCGACCGTGACGAGGCGACCGCGTTGACATCCGACGCGGTGGTCGAAGCTGTGGGTCTGGGAGAGCCGCAGGTGGCATTGCGTGGCTCCGGGGCACTGGTGCCCAGGCTGGTACGGGCCGGTGCGTCGGGCGCGGAACCGGTTTCGTTCGGCACTGGAACGGTCCTGATCACTGGTGGTACCGGCGGACTGGGCGCGTTGGTGGCGCGGCATCTGGTTGAGGCGCACGGTGTCCGGCGACTGCTCCTGGTCTCCCGGCGCGGACCAGCTGTCGAGGGCGCGGCAGAACTCGTCACCGAACTCACAGCAGAGGGCGCGGACGTTCGGGTCGCCGCCTGCGATGTCTCCGACCGTGAGGCGCTGGGCGAGTTGCTGCGGACCATTCCGGCCGAACACCCGCTGACTGCCGTGGTGCACAGCGCCGGTGTGATCGACGACGGCACGATCGAGACGTTGACCACCGAACAGGTGAACCGGGTCATGCGGCCGAAAACCGATGCGGCGCTCAATCTGCACGAGCTTACCCGGGGGCACGATCTTTCGGCGTTCGTCATGTTCTCGTCCGCCGCGCCCTTGCTCGGGGGGCAGGGCCAAGGCAACTACGCGGCTGCGAACCGTTTCCTCGACGCACTCGCTCATCACCGTCGGGAATCCGGCCTGCCCACGCATTCCCTGGCGTGGGGTCTGTGGACCCTTGGTATGGCGAGCGCACTCGATCAGGAAGGCGCCGAGCATGTGGTTCGCCAGATCCGCACCCGCCTCGGTCTGGTGCCGATCACTCCGGAGCCGGGATTGGAGCTGTTCGACAAGGCTTTGGCGACCAACCATTCACTCGTGCTGACCGCGTTGCTCGATATGGACGCACTCACCGCGCTGTCACGCTCCGGAGTACTGCCGTCGGTGCTGCGCGATATCGTGCGCAGGCCGGCCGCTGCGCAGTCGGACAACGAGCGCGGTTCGCTTGCACGACGTCTGGCGACATTGCCGGAGTCCGAACACGGCGACGTCATTCTGCACGAGATCCGGTCCCTCGCCGCCGTGGTCCTGGGACACCGTTCGGTTGAGGCCGTAGCCGCCGATGCACTGTTCGCGGAACTCGGGTTCGACTCACTGGGTGGGGTGGAATTCCGTAACCGGCTCGCCGCGATCACCGGCCTGTCCTTGCCGTCGACGCTGATATTCGAGTATCCGACCGCCGCCGCTGTCGCGCAGATGTTGCAGTCGCAGCTGGGCGTCGCCGTTCGGGTCCCGGACCAGGCGCCACCCACCACATCGGGACCGCGCGGCAGCATCACAGAGTTGGTCCTGGAGGCGCATCGGCGCGGTGACGTGAACGCGGCGCTGCCGTTGTTGATCGAAAGCGCCAAACTGAGCGCCGTTTTCGATGAGCAGGCCGATCCGGAAGGTTCCTCCAAACCCATGCTGTTGGCGCGCGGCGGTGCTGGACCCCAACTGATCTGCGTCCCATCCTTCTTGATCGGCAATGGGCCACACCAGTTCGGCCGATTGGCGCGCGAACTCGGCGGCGACTTCGGCGTATCCGCATTGTGGTTGCCCGGGAAGCGAGCGGGCCAACCGCTGCCATCTACTTGGGATGCCTTGCTCGACCACCTTGCCGACGTCACCCTCGACACCATCGGTGCGGATACTTTCGCGCTGGCCGGCTACTCGATTGGCGGAGCGATCGCGCATGGGCTCGCCGGACGACTCGCGGAGCGCGGTAGGGGCCCGTTGGGTGTCGTGATGCTCGACACCTATTCGCCTCATGACGAGGACGGTAACCGCGCTGTTCTCGCGAGTGCGATGGGCTTGGTGCTCGATAGTGGTCACGAGTTGATCTCCGTAGACGACCGTGCCCTGGTCGTGATGGCGAACTATGTGCGGATCTACGGCGAACGCCCCGCCCGGTCGATAGCCGCTCCCACCTTGGTTCTACGCGCCACCACCGCAATGCCGGGCCTCGATTTGTCCGAACCGATTCCGGCTTGGCAACATCACGGCGACACGATCGAGATATCCGCCGACCATCTCTCCCTCATCGACGAGGCGGCACCAGTTGCGGCGGTGCAGATTCGGCAGTGGCTTCGCTCCATCTCGAGTGATGTAGGCAAAAGGTGAATCGCGATGGTGATCCGCGGCGATCAGCTCGATAATCCGACCGGACCGATTCGGCGAGGGCTGATATGGCTGATGGAATTAATTACCGCATAGTCCTTTACAGCGAATAAGGCTAGATTGAGGGAATCGCATGGTCGAATCAGCGAATGAGATCGCCATCGTCGGAATGTCGTGCCGGATGCCGGGCGCTTCCGACCTCGAAAACTTCTGGCGGCTGCTGCGCGATGGTCGCGATGCCATCGGCTCCGCACCCGCCGACCGTCCGGAAATCGACGAGACGGCCGGATTCCTCGATACGGCATCGGAATTCGATGCCGACCTCTTCGGCGTGCCCCCGAATGAGGCACGTTCGATCGATCCGCAACAGCTGCTCGGTCTGGAGCTGAGTTGGGAGGCGTTGGAGGACGCCGGCTACCGCGACCGGACCGGCGCGCGGGCAGGGGTCTTCCTGGGGAGCGCCGGAACCGATTTCGCCGAAATTGTGGCATCGCAAGGCAAACCCGGCGTCGGCAGGCATTCGTTGTGGGCCGTCGGACGGGGAGTCGTCGCCAACCGAATCTCCAATCACTACGGATTTACCGGCCCGAGCATCGTCGTCGACAGCGGGCAGTCCTCGTCGCTGGTGGCGGTGCACCTGGCATGCGAATCGTTGCGCAGCGGTGAATGCGACGTGGCGCTCGCGGGCGGACTGAATCTCATTCTCTCGCCGTTGAGCGGCGAGCGCTATGAACAATTCGGTGCGCACTCGCCGTCGGGGAAGTGCTATACCTTCGATGAACGCGCGGATGGCACGGTGCGCGGTGAAGGTGGCGGCATCGTCGTGCTCAAACCGCTTGCGCGAGCGGTCGCCGACGGAGACCGCATCTACGCCGTGATTCGTGGCAGTGCGGTCAACAGCGGCAACGAGCGCCAAGTGTTGAGCGCGCCCAGCGTGGCTGCGCAGACGACGGTCATCCGGGCCGCGCTGGCGGCCGCGGATGTGGAACCGGCGTCGGTACATTATGTGGAGTTGCACGGAACCGGCACGCCAGCGGGCGATCCGGTGGAGGCGACGGCTCTCGGGGAGACCTATGGTGTGGGGCGGGCCGAGGGCGCGTCGCTGGCCGTCGGTTCGGTCAAGACGAACATCGGACATCTGGAAGGCGCTGCGGGGATCGCCGGCCTGATCAAGACGGCGTTGTGCCTGCGGCATCGGCAACTGGCGCCCAGCCTGAACTTTCACATCCCGAATCCGCGGATTCCGCTCGACGAGCTGGGTTTGCGGGTGCAGACCGCGGCGCAGCACTGGTCTGCCGCGGCAGTGCGCCGAGCGGGGGTGTCGTCGTTCGGTATGGGTGGCACGAACGCGCATGTGATTTTGGAGGAAGCGCCTGCCGCGGCTGCGGGCGAAACGACCACAACCGCGGGCGGCTCGCAACCTCTGGCGTGGGTGTTGTCCGGACAGAGTCCGGAGGCACTGCGGGGGCAGGCTGTTCGGTTGCGGGAGTGGATGGCCGATCATCCGGAGGCCCACGCCGCCGAGGTGGCGTATTCGCTCATCCATTCGCGCACGCCGTTGGAGTGGCGGGGCGCGGTGGTCGGGCACGATGTCGACACGATGAGTGTGGGGTTGGCCGCGTTGGTCGATCCGGCGGTGGAACCGGCCGAGGGCGTGCCCTACGTGGTGACGGGTCGTGCCGTGTCGCGTCGGGTGGTGTTCGTATTTCCGGGGCAGGGGAGTCAGTGGCTGGGGATGGGGGCGGAGTTGTTGGCGTCGGGTGGGGTGTTCGCGGAGTCGATCGCGGAGTGTGAGGCGGCGTTGGCGCCGTTCGTGGATTGGTCGTTGACGGGGGTGCTGCGCGGGGAGGCGGGTGCGGCGTCGCTGGACCGGGTGGATGTGGTGCAGCCGGTGTTGTTCGCGATGTTGGTGTCGTTGGCGCGGTTGTGGCGGGCCGGTGGGGTGGAGCCGGCCGCGGTGGTGGGGCATTCGCAGGGCGAAATCGCGGCGGCGGTGGTGGCCGGCGGGTTGTCGTTGGCCGATGGGGCACAAGTGGTGACGGCGCGGTCTCGTGCTGTCGCGGAGGTGTTGTCGGGGTCGGGGGGTATGGCGTCGGTCGGTTTGGCGGCGGACGCGGTGGCTGATCGCTTGGGTGAGTTCGGTGGTCGGTTGTCGGTGGCGGCGGTGAACGGGCCTGGGCAGACGGTGGTATCGGGCGAGTCGGGTCCGCTGGCGGAGTTTCTTGCCGGGTGTGCGGCCGATGGGGTGTGGGCGAAGCAGGTTCCGGTGGATTACGCGTCGCATTCGGTGGCGGTGGAGCGGATTCGGGATCGGGTGCTGGCCGAGTTGGCGTCGATTCGGCCGAGGGCGGGTTCGGTTCCGTTCTTTTCGACGGTGACCGCGGAGTTCGTGGACACGGCGGGGTTGGATGCGGGGTATTGGTATCGGGGGCTGCGGGAGCGGGTGCGATTCGCCGAAGCGATCGAGACGCTGATGCGGTCGGGGATGAATGCATTTATCGAAACCAGCCCACACCCGGTAGTTTCCACCGCCGTCGAGTTGACCGCGGAGTCGATCGGCAAAGCCGACCACGTGGCTGTTTTGGGCACACTGCGGCGTGGCCACGGCGGCCCGGAGCAGTTCGCCGCGGCGTTGGCACGTGCCCATTGCGTCGGCATCGACGTCACACCAGATCTGTTGGCCGCACGGGCCGCGCGGGTGGAGCTGCCGACGTATGCGTTCCAGCGGCGGCGGTGCTGGACGCCGGGGGTGGTGGCTGTCATGGGGCCGGGTGACGTGAGTCGCGCGGGGTTGATACCTTCGGATCATCCAGTGCTGGGTGCCGCGGTGTCGGTGGCAGGCCGGGCGGAGTGGCTGTTCACCGGTCGTCTTACGCCCGAGACCCACCCGTGGCTTGCCGATCATGTGATCTTCGGGTCGACGGCGGTGCCTGCCGCCGTGTGGCTGGAAGCCGCCCTGAGTGTGGGTTCGCGGGTGGGTGCCGGCTCGGTGACGGAATTGCGGCTCTCGTCGCCACTTCCGCCGCGAACTGTGGCGTTGCACATCCAGGTGAGCGTCGCCGCGCCGGACGACCGCGCGCGCCGGACATTCACCATCCACGCCCGTCCTGACAGCGCCGCACTCGTCAGTGAGCGGTCGGGTGACGGGTGGGCCGCCGCATCCGAAGGCGACATGCCGCAATGGCGGCAGTATGCGACGGGCGTTCTCGCTCCGCATTCCGACGACACGCCGTTGTGGTCGGGTGGCGACTGGCCGCCCGCGGCGGCAGAGCTGGTGGCAGCCGAGGAGCTGTACGACCGGCTGGCCGCCCGCGGTTTGGGCTACGGTGTGGCGTTTCAAGGAGTCACGGCGGCCTGGCGACGCGGTCGAGAGATGTTCGCTGAAGTATCGCTCGATGAGAGCGTAAGTGATCGAGACAGGAGTTTCGGCATTCACCCGGCATTGCTGGATGCGATGCTGCACGTCGGCGTGGAGGTGCTCGACGAGACCGGCGACGGCGCTGTGATGCCGTTGGCGTTCAACGGTATTCGACTTTATCGCGACGGCGTCGACGCGGCGCGGGTCCGGATCGACCGGGTGAGTCCAGACACCGTTCGGGTCACGGCCGTCGCCGCCGACGGTGAGCCGGTCCTCACTATCAAGCAGCTGGTGCTCGAAGCAGTCGAGCCTACGGCTGCGGATGCGCTTTCGTCGGATAAAAGCACGCAGGGGCAGGCGACGCCGCAGCGCACTGTTTCTCGGACCCGGAGGCGGCGCGCTGTGGTGGCGGGTCCGTTGGCGCCACGGTTGTTCGCCGTTTCCGGGCACGAACGCGACGCGCTGGTGTTGGCGGTGGTGGCCGAGCAGGCGGCGGCGGTGCTCGGCCATGATTCGGCCGAGGCCATCCATCCGGATTTGCCGTTCACCGCGTTCGGGTTCGATTCGTTGAGCGGACAAACGCTGCGGAATCGCCTAGTAGCGGCCACCGGGGTGGGGTTGCCGACGACGTTGATATTCGACCACCCGACCCCTACGGCGGTGGCACGGTTGGTGCGTTCGCGGCTCGAAGGCGTGGATCTGGATGTGCCGCGGGTGACCCGCCGGACTCGCTCCGATGAGCCGATCGCGATCGTCGGGATCGGCTGCCGGTTTCCGGGTGGTATCGGGTCGGTCGAGGACCTGTGGGACCTCGTCGCGGCGGGTGGGGATGTGATCGCGCCGTTCCCGTCGGATCGGGGATGGGATTTGGAGCGGTTGTTCGATCCTGATCCGGACAAGCCGGGCACCGTGTACACCCGCGAAGGCGGGTTCCTGACCGATGCGGGCGCTTTCGACGCGGGATTCTTCGGTATCGGTCCGCGTGAGGCGGCCGCGATGGATCCGCAGCAGCGGCTGATGCTGGAAGTCTCCTGGGAAGCATTGGAAGACGCGGGGATCGACCCCGCCGCACTGCGCGGCACCGACACCGGCGTGTACGTCGGCGCCTCATCGTCGGGGTACTCGCGCGGGGTGACCGGCGAGTATGAGGCTTTCCGGTTGACCGGGACGTCGCACAGTGTGATATCCGGGCGTGTCGCTTACGTTTTCGGCCTGGAGGGGCCTGCGGTCACGGTGGATACCGCGTGCTCGTCATCGCTGGTCGCGCTGCATCTAGCTTGCCAGGCGCTGCGTCAGGGGGAGGCGTCGTTGGTGCTGGCGGGTGGTGTGAGTGTCGCGGCGAGCCCGAGTTTGTACGTGGATTTCGCGCGTCAGCGGGGGTTGGCGGCTGATGGGCGGTCCAAGGCGTTCGCCGCCGCCGCCGACGGTGTGACGTGGTCGGAGGGTGTGGGTGTGCTGGTGGTCGAGCGCCTGTCGGACGCGCAGCGTTCGGGCCACAATGTGTTGGCGGTAGTGCGGGGCAGTGCGATCAATCAGGACGGTGCGAGTAATGGTTTGACCGCGCCGAACGGTCCATCGCAGGAGCGGGTGATCGCGGCGGCGTTGGCCAGTGCCGGCCTGGAGCCATCGGATGTGGATGCGGTAGAGGCGCACGGCACCGGAACGAGGTTGGGTGATCCGATCGAGGCGCAGGCACTGATCGCCGGCTATGGGCGGGATCGCGAGCAGCCGTTACGGATCGGGTCGGTGAAGTCGAACATCGGGCACGCCGTCGCTGCCGCGGGCATCGGTGGTGTGATCAAGATGGTTGCGGCTTTGCGGCACGAAACACTGCCGAAAACACTGCATGTCGACGCGCCGACACCACATGTGGACTGGTCCGCGGGATCGGTGCGGCTGTTGACCGAAGCCGAGCCCTGGCTCGCGAATGGGCGGGTGCGCCGGGCCGGGGTGTCGTCATTCGGGATCAGCGGCACCAACGCGCATGTGATTCTCGAACAAGCACCACCGACCGCACCGTCGCACGACGAAGGCTCCCCCGGCGATCCCGAACTCGCCGCAGTCGGCGAGGTGGTTCCGCTGCTGATCTCGGCCAAATCCGACGACGCGTTACGTGCACAGGCGGGTCGCTTGCGGCGGTGGCTGATCGACCGACCGGAGGTCGAAATCTGGAGCACCGCGCATTCGTTGATCGAGGCGCGGGGGCATTTCGATCACCGTGGCGCGGTAGTCGGCGGCGATCGGGAACAGTTGTTGGCGGGCCTCGCGGATATCGCCGCGGGCCACGCGGCGTCCGCCGTCATCACGGGGCAGATCACAGCAGGTAAGACAGCTTTCCTGTTCACCGGCCAAGGGGCGCAGCGCGCCGGTATGGGTGCGGGGTTGTACGCGGCGTTCGACGTGTTCGCGGCGGCGTTCGACGAGGTGTGCGCCCAGTTCGACCCCTTGGTCGGGAGCTCGTTGCGGGAGTTGATGTTCGCCGACACCGAAGGATTGTTGGACCGCACCGAGTTCACCCAACCGGCGCTGTTCGCGTTCGAGGTGGCGTTGTTCCGGCTGATCGAATCCTTCGGTGTCATACCGAATGTGTTGATCGGGCACTCGATCGGGGAGTTGGCAGCCGCGTATGTGGCTGGCGTGTGGTCGCTGACAGACGCATGCGCGCTGGTGGCGGCTCGGGGACGGTTGATGGGCGCGCTACCCGCGGGCGGCGCGATGCTCGCCGTGGCGATCACCGAACAATACGCGGCCGACATCGTCACCGATTTCGCCGACCGGGTGTCGATCGCGGCGGTGAACGATCCATTCTCGACGGTGCTGTCCGGAGATGCCGACGCCATCGACGAGATCGAACGCCAACTCGTATTCGACAGGGTGAAGACAAATCGTCTGCGGGTCAGCCACGCGTTTCATTCCGCGCGGATGGATCCGATGCTGGCCGAATACCGGTCCATCGCTGAAAGTATCGCCTACCAGCCGCCGACACTGCCGATCGTCTCCAACGAGTCCGGCGAACTCGCCGGGAACGCGGTCACCGATCCCGAGTACTGGGTGGCGCAGGTCCGCGGCTGTGTCCGGTTCGCGCCCGGCGTGGATGCGCTCGTCGCCGCAGGGGTGCGGTGTTTTGTCGAGATCGGTCCGGATGCGGTGTTGGCGGCGATGACGCGCCAGTGCCTGGCCGGAAACCCTGCTACTGCGGCGGTGTCGTCGGTGGCAGCGGTTTCTCGTCGGTCGGTTCATGAGGTGGCGCAGTTCGTCACATCGCTGGCGCAGGTTCATGTGGCGGGTGTACGGGTGGATTGGCGTCCGTTGTTCGCCGACCGCAGGGTGCGTCGGGTTCCATTGCCGACGTACGCGTTCCAGCGCCAGCGGTATTGGTTGGCTGCCGCGGCTGGTGGGGGTGATGTCCGGGGGTCGGGTCTGGATGGTGTGGAGCATCCGTTGTTGGGTGCGGCAGTGTGGTTGCCGGACTCCGAGGGAGTGGTGTTGACGGGTCGGTTGTCGTTGTCGAGTCATCCGTGGTTGGCCGATCATGTGATCGGTGGGACGGTGTTGTTGCCGGGGACGGCGTTTGTGGAGTTGGCGTTGCATGTCGGGGCGATGGTCGGCAGTCCGCGACTGGCCGAACTGGTCCTGGCCGCGCCGTTGGTTGTGCCGCCGGTGGGTGCGGTCGAGTTGCGGGTGATGGCGGCCGGACCCGATGACGCGGGCTCGCGAGTCGTGTCGGTGTATTCGCGTCCGCAACCCGATGGTGAGCCGGATCAGGCCGAGTGGGTTCGCCATGCGACCGGAACTGTTGTCGCGCAGTCGCCGTCGTCTCAGGTCGAGCCGACAGCAATGACGGAGAGTTGGCCGCCGGTTGGGGCATTGCCGGTGGCGTTGGGTGATGTCTACGGGGAATTGGCTGAGCGTGGTTATGGGTATGGACCATTGTTCCAGGGGTTGAGGGCATTGTGGCGGCTCGGCGATGAGGTGTTCGCGGAGGTGGCTTTGCCGGAGCAGACGCGGTCGTCGGTGGACGGGTTTGTGGTGCATCCGGCGTTGTTGGACGCGGCGCTGCACGCGATTGGTCTCGGCGGGTTGACCGAGCCTGCCGCGGCGGGTGAGGTTCTGGTGCCTTATTCGTGGGAGAACATCGACGTACACGCCGTCGGTGCCGTATCGGTGCGGGTCCGGTTGCGGGCCGCTGGGCCCGAGGCGGGTAATCAGCGGATCACGTTGACGCTCACCGACTCTCAGGGTGCGCCGGTCGTCGAAGTCGGGGCGTTGACTCTGCGTCCGATCCCGGTCGGCGCTTTCGGCGCGCCGAAAGCGCCGACCGCGGGTAGCGGCCTGCATCAGCTGCGTTGGGTTTCGTTGCCTGCGCCGGAGCCGAGCGACCTCATCGCGGACGAGCATTGGGTGAGCATGGACGCCGGTGAGACGGTGATCGTCGACGGCATGCCGGTGGCTGTGTTGCGAGTCGAGGACGCGGGTGCGGGTGGGGATGTGCCGGATGCGGTTCACGGTCGGCTTGTCGAGGTAGCGGCGCGGGTGCGGGAGCTGCTGACGGAGCATGAGCGGATCCTGGTCGTGACCAGGGGTGCGGTCACGGTGGATGCCGGTGAATCGGTGGATCCGGCCGGTGCGGCGGTGTGGGGTTTGCTCCGGAGCGGACAAAACGAGAATCCCGGCCGGATCGCGATCGTCGATGTGGACCGTTGGCAGGACTATCGCGTCGGCGTGGCTGTTGCGTTGGCCATCGCGGACGAACCTCAGCTGGCGTTGCGGCAGGGTGTGCCGTATGCGGCGCGGTTGAGTCGTGGTGTCGGCGATATGGTCGGTGCGAGTGACCTGCTACACGCTCCAGCGTGGGCGTTGACCCAGCTCGGCAAGGGTACTTTGACCGGTGACAACCTCGCTCTGGTCGAAACGCCCGCCACGCTGGGGCCGCTGCAGCCCGGGCAGGTTCGGGTGGGCCTGCGCGCGGCGGGTATCAACTTCCGGGACGTGCTGATCGCGTTGGGTATGTATCCGGACACCGATGCCGTGATCGGTGGTGAGGGTGCGGGTGTGGTGTTGGAGGTGGCCTCCGACGTCACCGAATTCGCGGCGGGTGACCGGGTTTTCGGGTTCGTCGCCGATATCGGTTCGGTAGTGGTGACCGACCACAGGATGCTGGCCCCGATGCCGCAGGGCTGGTCGTTCGCGCAGGCCGCCGCCGTACCGGTGGTGTTCGTGACGGCGTATTACGGCTTGGTCGATTTAGCGGAGGCCAAACCCGAGGAAACGTTGCTGCTGCACGCCGCGACCGGTGGTGTGGGCACAGCTGCTGTCCAGTTGGCGCGCCATCTGGGTTTACGGCTGTTGGTGACCGCCAGCCAACCCAAATGGGATGTGCTGCGGAGTATGGGATTCGACGATGCGGTGATCGGGGATTCCCGCACCCTGGACTTCGAGCGCAAGTTCCTGGAACTCACCGACGGACGCGGTGTCGATATCGTGTTGGATTCGCTGGCAGGTGAATTCGTGGACGCGTCGCTGCGACTGTTGCCACGCGGTGGACGGTTCCTGGAGATGGGATTGATCGATCGCCGCGACCCCGGTGAGGTCGCCGAGCAGCATCCGGGCGTGCACTACCGGGGTTTCCACCTCAACGAGATCAGCGCGGATCGGGTGCGCGAGATTTTGAGTGTTCTCGTCGGTTTGTTCGATACCGGCGTGTTGGGGCTGCCGCCGGTCACGGGGTGGGATCTACGGCAGGTACCGGAAGCGTTCCGGTACTTGAGTCAGGCCCGGCATATCGGCAAGAACGTGCTCACCATTCCTGCCCCGTTGCGACCTGAGGGCACGGTGCTGGTTACGGGTGGTACCGGTGGGTTGGGTGCGGTGACGGCTCGACACCTCGTCACCGCGCACGGGGTGCGGAGGCTGGTGTTGGCCAGTCGGCGTGGTTGGGCCGCGCCTGGTATCACCGAGCTGACGGCCGAACTGACCGGGCTCGGTGCGCAGGTCGATGTGGTGGCGTGTGATGTGGCCGACCGGGCGGCGCTGGATGAATTATTGGCGGGAATCCCTACGGAGTACCCACTGACCGGTGTCGTGCACACCGCGGGAGTGTTGGCCGATGGTTTGTTGGCCGACATGACACCGGAGCAGTTCGCGACGGTGTTGCGCCCGAAGGTGGATGCCGCATGGAATCTGCACGAAGCCACCAAGGATCAGGATCTGTCGATATTCGTGCTCTACTCCTCCATCGCTGGCACACTCGGCAATCCAGGCCAGGCCAACTACGCCGCAGCTAATGTCTTCCTCGACGCGTTGGCCCACCACCGCCACCGCGCCGGGCTGCCCGCGACGTCGGTGGCGTGGGGTCCGTGGCGCGGGACCAGCGGCATGACCAGCACCATCACCGAGGCCGACTTCGCGCGCATGCGACGCGAAGGTTTGATCCCGCTCGATGAGAACGACGGAATGTCGCTGCTCGACTCGGCCCTCACAGTCGGTGTCCCGATGACCGCCGGGGTGCGTCTCGACGTGGCGGCGCTTACCACGCAGGCCGCCTCCGGGTCGCTGCCCAGAGCGCTCAGCTCCCTGGTCACCGTTCCCGCGGTGCGCCACGCCAGCAGTGCGGGGTCGTTGGCGAGGCGGCTCGCCGCCACACCCGAACCCGACCGTGAGAGTGTTGTGCTGGCCGTCGTCCGGGAGCACGTGGCTGCCAGCCTCGGGCATCAGTCCGGGGACACGATCGATCCGGCGGCGCCGTTCAACGAACTGGGATTCGATTCACTGACGGGCGTGGAGTTCCGTAACCGGTTGGGCAAGGCCATAGGTGTGCAGTTGCCGTCCACACTGGTGTTCGACTATCCGACCTCGGCGGCAGTGGCGAGGCTGGTGCAGTCCCGCGTCGAACCGAAAACGGTGGGCGAACCGGTCAAGAAGGCCGTGTCCCGGGTTCGGGCGGATGAGCCGATCGCCATCGTGGGGATGAGCTGTCGGTTCCCCGGTGGGGTGGCATCCCCAGACGGGCTGTGGGGTCTCCTTGTTTCCGGGACCGACGCTACAGCTGGTTTCCCGTCGGATCGGGGTTGGGATCTGGAGCGATTGTTCGATCAGGATTCGGACAAGCCTGGCACCACCTACACTCGTCGCGGCGGATTCCTCGACGATGTCGGTGGTTTCGATGCCGGTTTCTTCGGCATCAGCCCGCGGGAGGCGTCCTCGATGGACCCGCAGCAACGTCAGTTGCTGGAAGCATCCTGGGAGGCGTTGGAGGATGCGGGCATCGACCCGGCCTCGTTGCGCGGCAGCGACACCGGAGTGTTCGCCGGGGCGATCTTCTCGGGCTACGTCGATCGGGTGACGGGTGACCTGGAGGGCTATCGGCTTACCGGCACCCAAAGCAGTGTGATCTCCGGCCGGGTGGCCTACGTCTTGGGCCTCGAGGGGCCTGCGGTCACCGTGGACACCGCGTGTTCGTCGTCGTTGGTCGCGCTGCATCAGGCCTGTCAAGCGTTGCGGCAGGGGGAGAGCTCGCTGGCGTTGGCGGGTGGTGTGACGGTCGCGGCCAGTCCCTATCTCTACGTCGATTTCGCGCGGCAGCGTGGCTTGTCGCCCGATGGACGGTGCAAGTCTTTTTCTGCGGCGGCCGATGGGGTTGCTTTCTCCGAGGGCGTCGGGATGCTGGTGCTCGAGCGCCTGTCGGATGCCCGGCGGCTCGGGCACGATGTCCTGGCCGTGGTGCGCGGGACAGCGGTGAATCAGGATGGTGCGAGCAATGGTTTGACGGCGCCGAACGGTCCGTCGCAGGAGCGGGTGATCGCGGCGGCGTTGGCGAATGCCGGACTCGAGCCGTCGGATGTGGATGCGGTGGAGGCCCACGGCACCGGGACGCCATTGGGTGATCCGATCGAGGTGCAGGCGCTGATACGCGCATACGGGCAGAACCGTGCGGCGCAACCGCTGCGGATCGGGTCATTGAAGTCGAACATCGGGCACACCGTGGCCGCGTCAGGTGTCGGCGGCGTGATCAAGATGGTGCAGGCGCTGCGGCACGAAACGCTGCCGAAGACACTCCATGCGGATGAGCGGAGCCCGCACGTGGACTGGTCGGAAGGCGCTGTCGAGGTGTTGAGCGAGGCCCAGCCGTGGCCACGCAACGGGCGCGTTCGCCGTGCCGGGGTGTCGTCGTTCGGTATCAGCGGCACAAACGCCCACGCCATCCTGGAAGAGGCGCCACCCCAGCAAGTCCCGGTGCCGCAGCCCGCGTTCCGCCCCTCGGTGGCCGCGCCGTGGCTGGTGTCGGCGGCTTCCACTTCGGGTCTGCGGGCGCAGGCGGATCGACTGCGGCGGTGGGCGATGGACAATCCCGACGCGGACGTGCGAGATGTTGCTTATTCGCTGGTGGACTTCCGGTCCCAGCTGGAATACCGGGCCGCGATTGTCGGCGCGGACTGGGACGAGTTGCTTTCCGGTCTAGCGGATCTGGCAGTAGGCACGGCGTCTTCCGGCGTAGTCGAGCGAGTTGTGGGTTCTGGCAAGACGGCGTTTCTGTTCACTGGGCAAGGTGCGCAACGGACCGGTATGGGTGCGGGGTTGTACGCGGCGTTCGATGTGTTCGCGGCGGCGTTCGACGAGGTGTGCGCCCATATCGATCCGCTGCTCGACTGGTCGCTGAAGGACCTGGTGTTCGATCCGAGTAACGCGGCACTGTTGGACCTCACGGAGTTTACGCAACCTGCGTTGTTCGCGTTCGAGGTGGCGTTGTTCCGATTGATGGAGTCGTTCGGTGTGGTGCCGGACGTGCTGATCGGACATTCGATCGGGGAGCTGGCCGCCGCGTATGTGGCGGGGGTGTGGTCGCTCGAGGACGCGTGCGCCCTGGTGGTGGCACGCGGGCGGTTGATGGGGGCGCTGCCGCAAGGCGGGGCGATGCTGGCGGTGGCGGTATCCGAGGACCGGGTGGCCACGGTGGCGGCCGAGTTCGCCGACCAGGTGTCGATGGCGGCGGTGAATGGTCCGTCGTCGGTGGTGTTGTCCGGGGATGTGTTCGCGATCGGCATGATCGAGGACAAGCTTGCGGTGGAGGGGGTGAAGACTTCCCGGTTGCGGGTCAGTCATGCGTTCCATTCGGTGTTGATGGAGCCGATGCTCGATGAGTTCCGGGGTGTGACTGAAGGTTTGACCTATCACCAGCCGACCGTCCCTATCGTGTCGAACGTTTCGGGAGTCGTGGTCGGTGCCGAGCTGACCGACCCCGGCTACTGGGTCGAGCAGGTGCGTGGCTGTGTGCGGTTCGCGCCGGGGATCGACACCCTGGTCGAGGCGGGGGTGCGGCGGTTTGTGGAGATCGGACCGGATGCGGTGCTGTCCGCGATGACTCGGCAATGCCTTGCCGAGACTTCGGACATCGAGGCCCGCTCGACAGTGATCGCGGCCAGTCGACGCTCGACCGACGAGCCGACCCAGTTCGTGTCCGCGCTGGCGCGAGCACATGTCGCGGGAGTCCGGGTGGACTGGACGCCGTTGTTCGCCGGCCGCGCCGGGAATCGGGTGTCGCTGCCCACGTATGCGTTCCAGCACCAGCGGTACTGGTTGCGGCCGGTCGGCGTGCCGGACGTGTGGCAGTCGGGCCTCGACGATGCGGGACATCCACTGTTGGGCGCGATGGTGCGGCTGCCGGATTCCCAGGACGTGGTGTTCACCGGCAGGCTGTCGCAAGCCGGTCATCCGTGGCTGGCCGACCATGCTGTCGCCGGAGTGACATTGCTGCCCGGCGCCGCCTTCGTGGAGCTGGCGCTGCACGTGGGGACGATGGTGGAGTGCCCGCG
Source organism: Nocardia sp. NBC_00881 (assembly GCF_045207455.1). Classification (NCBI taxonomy): domain Bacteria; kingdom Bacillati; phylum Actinomycetota; class Actinomycetes; order Mycobacteriales; family Nocardiaceae; genus Nocardia; species Nocardia sp. NBC_00881. The sequence continues at coordinate 2,163,393 of NZ_CP108798.1, read as the reverse complement.
ACTGGCGGAGCTGGTGATCGAGGCGCCCCTGCCGGTGCCGTCCGCCGGAACCATCGAGCTGCGGGTGGTGGCGGGCGGACCGGATGAGACGGGCGTGCGGACAGTGTCGGTGTACTCGCGCTCACGCGGCGACGACGAATCCAATCGAGCCGAGCACAGCGACGGTGACCGATCACAGTGGGTCCGTCATGCGGTCGCATCGGCAATTGCCGGGTCGGACGCGCCGTCGGTGGACATCAGTTTGGTGAGTTGGCCGCCGACCGGTGCGACGGCGATAGCGATCGAGGACGCCTACGCGGATCTGGCCGAGCGGGGCTATGAGTACGGACCGGCGTTCCGGGGACTGACCGCCCTGTGGCGGCGCGACAGCGAGGTGTTCGCGGAGGTCGCGTTGCCGGAGTCCGCCGGATCGGGGGCCGTCGAATTCGGCGTGCATCCGGCATTGCTGGATGCCGCGTTGCACGCGATTCTGCTCGGTGAGCTGGTTCCCGGCACGCGGGCCGGTGAGGTCGCCGTTCCGTTCTCCTGGGAGAACGTCGCGCTGCACGCGACGGGGGCGAGCGCACTGCGCGTCCGCGCGGCCGTGACCGGCTCGCCGGGAGGCGAGCGGATCGCGGTGACCTTCGCCGATCCGGCGGGCATGGCCGTGGCCGAGGTGGAGGCGTTGACACTGCGGCCGCTGTCGACCGACACGATCGGACCGGCGCAGCAACGGACCGCCGCTGGCGGTTACGGCATTGACTGGGTCGCGCTCCCCGCGCCCGCGGGCGAACTCGCCGTAGCCGCAGCCTGGAGCTCTGCCGAGGACGGTGAAACCGTCACGATTGCGGGACGGGTCGTGACCGTGCTGCGGATCGAGGCGGACGTCGACGGTGATCTCCCTGCGACGGTGCGGGATTCGGTGACCGCGCTGGCGGCGCGTGTGCAACGCCTGCTGACGGGAGACCGGCTCGTCGTGGTGGTGTCCCGGCAGGCGGTGGCGGTGCATCCCGGTGAGCCGGTGGACCTGCCTGCGGCGGCGGCGTGGGGTCTGCTGCGCACCGCGCAGACCGAGAACCCGGACCGGATCGTCCTCGTGGACCTCGACGACTGGGCCGACTATCGGAACGCCGTGGCACTGGCATCGACCCTCTCTGGTGAACCACAGCTGGCCGTGCGGCGCGGGTCGGCGCATGCACCGCGGCTGAACCTCGGCGGCTCGGATTCGCTCGAGGTCGGGTCGCGAAACACCTCGGCCTGGGCGTTGACGCTGCGGGGTAAGGGCACATTGACCGGAGACAACTTCGGCCTGGTCGATGATACGGGTGTGGCGGAGCCGCTCGCGGCTGGGCAGGTTCGGGTGAGTGTGAGGGCGGTTGGTCTCAACTTTCGAGATGTGTTGATCGCGCTCGGCACCTATCCCGACGCGAATGGTCGTATCGGTGGTGAAGGGGCCGGAATCGTGGTGGAGGTTGCCCCTGATGTGACTGAATTCGCCCCTGGGGATCGGGTTTTCGGGTTGATCGCGGGTGTCGGGTCGGTTGCGGTGGCCGATGCCCGGTTGCTTGCGCGGATGCCGCGTGGTTGGTCGTTCGCGCAGGCCGCTGCGGTGCCGATTGTGTATGCGACCGCCTATTACGGCCTGGTCGACTTGGCTGGGGCGCAACCTGGTGAGACCCTGTTGCTGCATGCGGCTACCGGCGGTGTCGGGATGGCTGCTGTGCAGCTCGCGCGGCATCTGGGGTTGCGGCTGCTGGTCACCGCGAGTGAGCCCAAGTGGAATGTGCTGCGTGATATGGGGTTCGACGATTCGGAGATCGGTGACTCGCGCACTCTGGATTTCGAGCGGAAGTTCCTCGAGGTTACCGACGGTCGCGGTGTGGATATCGTGCTGGATTCGCTGGCCGGCGAATTCGTGGACGCGTCGTTGCGTTTGTTGCCGCGCGGCGGTCGGTTCGTGGAGATGGGGATGATCGATCGGCGTGATCCGGCCGAGGTGGCCGGCGAACACCCGGGGGTGAGCTACCACAGTTTCATGCTGATGGACGTGGGTCCGGATCGGCTGCACGAGATCCTGGCGGCTCTCGTCGAACTCTTCGACGCCGGGATGTTGGCGCCGTCTGCGACCACCGCGTGGGACCTGCGGCAGGCGCCCGAGGCCTTCCGGTACCTCAGCCAAGCCCGGCACATCGGCAAGAATGTCCTGACTGTGCCGACGCCGTTGCGGGCCGAGGGCACCGTGCTGATCACCGGTGGTACCGGGGGCCTGGGTGCGGTGGTCGCGCGGCACCTGATCACCGAGCACGGTATTCGCAGATTGGTGTTGGCGGGCAGGCGTGGTCCGGACACCCCCGGTGCGGACGAACTGCGAGCTGAGCTTGTCGCGCTCGGCGCGCAGGTGGACGTGGTCGCTTGTGATGCGGCCGACCGGGTCGCGTTGGAGGCGGTGTTGGCGGCGATACCGGCGGAGCATCCGTTGACCGGCGTCGTGCATGCCGCGGGTGTGTTGGCCGATGGCCTGCTGGCCACCATGACGCCGGAGCAGATCGCGGAGGTGCTGCGGCCGAAGGTGGACGCGGCGTGGAATCTACATGAGGCGACCAAGGACCTGGATCTGTCGGTGTTCGTGTTGTATTCCTCGATCGCGGGTGTGATCGGTAATCCGGGGCAGGCCAACTATGCCGCCGCCAACGTCTTCCTCGATGCGTTGGCGCAACACCGGCATGTGACCGGTCTGCCCGCGACGTCGGTGGTATGGGGGCCCTGGCAGCAGAGCGGTGGCATGACCAGCGGACTGGCGGAGGCGGACTTCGCCCGGTTGCGGCGTGAAGGGTTTCTTCCGCTGGGCGAGGAGCAGGGCATGTCGCTGTTCGACGCGGCATTGGAGGGCGGGCGATCGGCGTTCGTGGCGGTCCGGCTCGATCGGGACGCTCTCGCCGAGACAGATCCCGGTGATGTTCGCACGGTCATGCGCGGCCTGTCGCGGCCATCGCACCGCCGCGTGGCCGGAGAGCAGAGCGGATCGCCGAATCTGGCGGCGCAACTGCTCGGCCGCTCGACAGTCGAGCAGGAACGGGTCATCCTCGACGTGATCCGGGTCCAGGCCGCGGCCGTCCTGGGACGCAATGGGGCGGACTCGACCGCTCCGGACAAGCCGTTCAAAGATCTCGGTTTCGACTCGCTAGGCGTGATGGAATTCCGTAACCGGCTGAAATCGGCTGTCGGCGTGCAGTTGTCGCCGACTGCGATGTTCGACTATCCCACCCCGGAGGCGCTGTCTGGCTTTATCCGCCAGGAGATCGTTCCGGTCGATGACCCCGCGGAGCGGATCGCGGCCGAGATCGAATCGCTGACAAGTAGTTGCGCCGCGGCCGAGCTGTCGCCCGCGGACCGTTCGGACATCGCAGGCAGGTTGACCGCGTTGTTGCGCAAGCTCGAGGGCAAGGACGCCGGCGAGATCGATCCGGGTGGCAACGCCGACACCCTCGAAAACGCAGACGACCGCGAGCTTTTCGATTTCATCGACCACCTCAGCTGAAGTAAGACGATCAGGAGTTTCACCGATGGCCGATAACGACGAGTTACGCCGGTATCTGAAGAAGACCGCGAAGGAGCTGTATGAGACCAAACAGCAACTTCGCGAGCTCACCGACCGGTCGCAGGAGCCTATCGCGATTGTCGGTATGGCGTGCCGGTACCCGGGTGGTGTGCGGTCACCGGAGGATTTGTGGCGTGTGACCGCGAACGGTGTGGACGCTGTGGGGGACTACCCGTCGGACCGGGGGTGGGATTTGGAGCGGTTGTTCAACCCGGATCCGGATGTGGCGGGCACTGTTTACACCCGTGCGGGCGGGTTCCTGGACGCTATCGGTGATTTCGATGCCGGTTTCTTCGGGATCGGTCCTCGTGAGGCGGCGGCGATGGATCCCCAGCAGCGGTTGATGTTGGAGGCGTCGTGGGAGGCGTTGGAGGATGCCGGGATCAACCCGGTGTCGCTGCGCGGTAGCGACACCGGGGTGTTCGCTGGGGTTATCCACCAGTACTACGGTCCCCGTATCGGGTCCCCGGCTATCACCGCGGAGACCGAAGGGCACGCCTATCTGGGTGTTTCGAACAGTGTGTTGTCTGGTCGGATCGCCTACACCTTCGGTTTCAACGGCCCAGCCATCTCGGTCGACACCGCGTGCTCGTCGTCGCTGGTGGCTATGCATTTGGCGTGCCAGGCGTTGCGGCAGGGTGACGCGACGGTGGCGTTGGCCGGCGGGGTGACGGTGATGTCGGACCCGTCGCTGCTGATCGCGTTCGCGCGTCAGCGTGCGCTGTCACCGGATGCGCGGTGTAAGGCGTTCGCGGCAGCGGCTGATGGGACCGGTTTCTCCGAGGGGCTGGGGATGCTGGTGTTGGAGCGGTTGTCGGACGCGCGGCGCCTCGGCCACACCGTGCTGGCGGTGGTGCGTGGCAGCGCGGTCAACCAGGACGGTGCGAGCAACGGTTTGACCGCGCCGAATGGTCTGTCCCAGGAACGGGTCATCGCGGCGGCGTTGGCGAACGCCGGTCTGGAGCCCTCGGATGTGGACGCGGTGGAGGCGCACGGCACAGGCACGATGCTGGGGGATCCGATCGAGGCGTCGGCACTGATCAGTGTCTACGGGAAGCGGCGTGCGGACGGGCCGCTGCGGGTGGGTTCGCTGAAATCGAATATCGGTCACACCTCGGCAGCGGCGGGAGTCGGTGGCGTGATCAAAATGGTCCAAGCGATGCGACACGGCGTGCTACCGAAGACCCTGCATGTGGATACGCCTACCCCGCACGTGGATTGGTCCGCCGGTACGGTGCGGCTGCTGCAGGACAGCGAGCCATGGCCGGCGGGGCAACGGGCGCGACGGGCGGCTGTGTCATCGTTCGGGGCCAGTGGCACCAACGCCCACCTCATTCTCGAGGAAGCACCCACCGAACCGGTCACCGCCGCGGCGGAGTCCGGAGGCGAGTCCCCGGACAAGACCACCCTGGGCGAGGCCGACCGGGTGACTGCTACGGAGCCCATCGCGTCGCGGGTCGCGCCGCTGGTGATATCGGCCAAGTCGAGCGAAGCTTTGCGTGCGCAGGCGGATCGGTTGCGGCAGTGGTTGATCGGTGAACCCGACGCGGATGTGTGGGATGTCGCACATTCGTTGGTGTCGTCGCGGGCACTGCTGGACTGGCGTGGTGTGGTCGTGGGAGGTGACCGGGGCGACCTGCTGGCCGGCCTGGCCGAGTTGGCGGCCGGTGCGCCAGCCGCGATCGAGGGATACACCGGTTCCGGGAAAACAGCGTTCCTGTTCACCGGCCAAGGAGCCCAACGCGCCGGGATGGGTGCCGACCTGTATCGGGTGTTCCCGGTGTTCGCGGCGGCGTTGGACCAAGTGTGCGCCCAGTTCGACCCACTGTTGGGGCGGTCGCTGAAAGAGTTGATGTTCGCCGACACCGAAGGGTTGTTGGACCGCACGGAGTTCACCCAGCCTGCGTTGTTCGCGTTCGAGGTGGCGATGTTCCGGCTGATCGAATCATTCGGTGTCACACCGGACGTCGTTGCCGGGCATTCGATCGGGGAGTTGGCCGCGGCGTATGCGGCCGGTGTGTGGTCGCTGCCGGATGCGTGCGTGCTGGTGGCGGCGCGGGGCCGGTTGATGGGTGGATTGCCGGCGGGTGGAGCGATGCTGGCCGTGGCGATCGGCGAAGCACGGGCGGTGGATGTCGTCGCTGGTTTCGGTGACCGGGTGTCGATCGCGGCGGTGAACAGCCCATCCTCGACAGTGCTCTCGGGGGATATCGATGCGATCGAGGAGATCCAGCGGCAACTATCGGCCACTGGAGTGAAGACGAGTCGGTTGCAGGTCAGCCACGCTTTCCATTCCGCTCGGATGGATCCGATGCTGACCGAGTTCCGTGCGGTAGCCGAAAGTGTCGCCTACCAGCCGCCGAGCGTGCCGATCGTGTCGAACATCTCCGGTCAGCTCGCTGGTCACGCGGTGTGCGACCCACAGTATTGGATCACGCAGGTGCGGAACTGTGTCCGGTTCGCTCCCGGTGTGGACACACTGATCACAGAGGGTGTGCGCAAATTCGTCGAGGTGGGACCAGACGCGGTGCTGGCCGCGATGACCCGCCAGTGCCTGGCACAAAACCCTGAGGTCGAGTCGGTGGCGGCCGTGGCGGCGGCCTCCCGGCGTTCGGCCGATGAGGTGAGACAATTCATCACATCCCTGGCACAAACCCACGTCGCGGGAGTGCCGGTGGACTGGAGGCCGCTGCTCACCGGTCGTGGAATGAGCCGAATTCCGTTACCGACATATGCCTTCCAGCGTCGCCGGTACTGGCTCCAGCCCAGCAGCGACACATCGCAGTCATCAACCGACCACCCCATCCTGACCGGTGTGGTCGGGTTGGCAGGAACCGACGAATGGTTGTTCACCGGCCGATTCTCCTTACGCACCCACCCATGGATCGCCGACCACATGACCTACGGCGTGGTGGTCGTGCCGAGCGCGACGTTGATCGAGTTCCTTCTCGTCGCAGGTGGCCGGATCGGTTGCGAGGTGGTCGAGGAACTCACGTTGCAGGCGCCGATACTGCCGACCGGAGACGACGAGGTCGAGCTGCAGGTGTTGGTGCAAGCGCCGGATGAGTCGGGGCGACGTTCGTTCGAGTTCTATTTCCGCACGTCGTCCGACGACGAATGGACCCACAATGCGACCGGTGCGCTCGCGGCGCACTGGGACGGCGACTCGGCGTTGTTGTCCCGGTTGCGGGACGAGGCGTGGCCGCCGACCGATGCCGAACTCGTGGACAGCGCGGCGCTTCCGGAGCGGATTGCGAAGGACACCGGACTCGAGTACGGTCCGGCGTTCATCGGTGTGCGTGCCGTGTGGCAACGCGACGATGCGGTCTTCTCGGAGATCGCACTGGACACCGACGCGGCGCCGGAGCCGGGACGGCACGACCTGCATCCGGCCCTGCTGGATATGGTGATGCACGCGGGTTTCTCCCGTTTGATGTGGCGTGATGCGGATTCCGATCCGGATACCGGCAGGCTGTTGTTCCGGTGGGGTGGCGCGCGATTCCACAAGCCGACGACGGACGGCGAGTGGCCTGCGGAAGTGACGTCGCTTCGGGTCATCGTGGTCGCGACCGGAGCGGAGACCGTGTCTGTCGCGACTGTCGATCCAGACGGCAATCCGATTGTGTCCGTCGATGCGGTCGTGATGCGTCCGTATGACGTCAAGGAATTCCGCAGCACTCTGTCCGGTGATGAGGCTGGTTTATACCAGGTGCGCTGGGAGCCCGCCGTAGTAGGACCTGCCGACCGGTCCGCGTTGTCGATGGCGGTGCTCGCGGACACGACGGTGTCGGGGATCGATGCGTCCTATGGATCGGTTGCCGAAGTTTTTGCGGCCGAACGTGTCCCCAGTGTGGTCGTGTGGCAGGCGACCGAGCCGTCCGCCGATGATTCGGCCGACGATCCGGCAGCGGCGCGGGCGAGGGTGTACGACACGCTGGCGATGTTGAAATCCTGGCTTGCGCAAGAACGTGTGGCCGATGTCCGGCTGGTTGTGGTGACGGCGGGCGGTGCGGGGCTGCCTGGTCAGGTTGCGGGTCTGGCTGCTGCTTCGGTGTGGGGATTGGTTCGGAGCGCGCAGTCGGAGAATCCGGAAAGGTTCGTCCTTATCGACGAGGATCCGGCCAGGCCGTTGGATGTGGATCGGATCGCGGCGGTACTGCGGTCAGGTGAGCCGCAGGTGGCGGTGCGTGGTGCGGAGGTCCTGGTTCCGAGGCTGACGCGCGTGTCCGTCTCTGAGGAGACCAGTGCACTGTCGTCGTTGGGGTCCGGGATGGTGCTGATCACGGGCGGGACGGGTGGGCTGGGTGTATTGTTCGCCCGCCACATTGTGGCCGAACACGGTGTGCGCAGGTTGGTGTTGACATCGCGGCGAGGCCCCGCGGCACCCGGCGCCGCCGAGCTGGTCGCCGAACTGGCGCAGGCGGGAGCCGACGCTCAGGTGGTCGCGTGCGACATCGCGGACCGCGATGCGGTGCGGAAGCTGTTGGACACCGTCGATCCCGATGCCGGATTGACCGCTGTCGTGCATACCGCAGGGGTTCTCGACGACGGCACCATCGAGTCGTTGACCGGCGAACAAGTGGATCGGGTGTTGGCGCCGAAAGTCGACGGGGCGTGGCATCTGGACGAACTGACCCGTGACCGCGACTTGTCGGCGTTCGTGGTGTTCTCCTCGATCGCGGGGGTGCTCGGGTCGGCTGGGCAGGGCAATTATGCTGCGGCGAACGGTTTCCTGGATGCGTTGGCGCAGCGGCGGCGGGCCGCGGGGTTGGCCGCGACGTCGCTGGCGTGGGGGCCGTGGAACCAGGGCAGCGGGATGACTGATGGTTTGGATCGTGCTGCTGTCGCGAGGTGGGATCGGTTGGGGCTGGTGCAACTCGGTCATGGCGAGGGTGTACGTCTATTCGACGCCTCTCTCGCTCACTCGGAGGCGCTGCTCGCGCCGATCCGGTTCGACGCGAGTGTGTTGAGTCGTGAGTCCGAAATCGACACTGTTCCGGCGGTGCTGCGTGGATTCGTGCGGCGTTCGGCACGCCCAGCGCAGGCTGCCAGAGACGTCTCGGCGGGACATGCGGCGAGTTCGTTGGGCGCCCGGCTCGCCGGGGTGCCGGAGGTCCAACGCGGCGAAGTAGTGCTGGAGGAGGTGCGTAACCAGGTCGCCGCAGTGCTCGGGCACGACTCGGGTGACGACATCAGGCCCGAGCAGCGCTTCGACGAGATCGGTTTCGATTCGTTGGGTGCGGTGGAGTTCCGTAACCGGCTGGCCAAGGTCACCGGTGTGCAGCTGCCGTCGACCTTGGTGTTCGACTATCCGACCCCAGCGGCGGTGGCGAAGCTGGTGCAGTCAAGGGTCGAACCGAAGACGGTGGGTGAACCCGTCAAGAAGACTGTGCGCCGGGTTCGGGCGGACGAGCCGATCGCGATCGTAGGCATGGCCTGCCGGTTCCCCGGCGGTATCGCATCACCGGATGAGCTCTGGGACCTCGTTGCTTCCGGAACCGACGCGACCGGCGAGTTCCCGTCGGATCGTGACTGGGATCTGGAGCGATTGTTCGATTCGGACCCGGACAAGCCCGGCACCGTCTACACCCGCCGCGGCGGATTCCTCTATGACGCGGGTGATTTCGACCCGGGCTTCTTCGGTATCAGCCCGCGGGAGGCGTCCGCGATGGATCCGCAGCAGCGGTTGTTGTTGGAAGTGTCGTGGGAGGCATTGGAGCACGCGGGAATCGATCCGATGTCGTTGCGGGGCAGCGATACCGGAGTTTTCGCCGGAGCGGGCTACTCGGGCTACATCGATCGGGTAGTTGGCGATCTGGAGGGGTACCGGCTCACCGGTACCACGAGCAGCGTGATCTCCGGGCGGGTGTCCTATGTCTTCGGTCTCGAGGGGCCTGCGGTCACCGTTGACACCGCGTGCTCGTCGTCCCTGGTCGCGCTGCATCTGGCCTGCCAAGCGCTGCGCCAAGGGGAGAGCTCGCTGGTGCTGGCGAGCGGGGTCACGGTCGCGGCCAGTCCCTACCTCTACGTCGATTTCGCGCGGCAGCGCGGTCTGTCGCCCGATGGACGGTGCAAGGCGTTTTCCGCCGGGGCCGACGGCGTCGCCTTCTCCGAGGGCGTCGGTGTGCTCGTGCTGGAACGGCTCTCCGACGCCCGGCGGCTCGGGCACAACATCCTTGCCCTCGTGCGTGGGACGGCGGTGAACCAGGACGGTGCAAGCAACGGTTTGACGGCGCCGAATGGTCCGTCACAGGAGCGGGTGATCGCTGCGGCGTTGGCGAATGCCGGACTCGAGCCGCCGGACGTCGATGCGGTGGAGGCGCACGGCACCGGGACGACGTTGGGTGATCCGATCGAGGCGCAGGCGTTGATCGCTGCCTATGGCCAGGATCGTTCGGATCGTCCGCTGCGGATCGGGTCGATCAAGTCGAATATCGGACACACCGTGGCTGCGGCAGGTGTCGGCGGCGTAATCAAGATGGTGCAGGCGTTGCGGCACGAAACCCTGCCGAAGACCTTGCATGTCGACGCGCCGAGCCCGCACGTGGACTGGTCGGCGGGCGATGTCCAGCTGTTGACCGAGGCCCAGCCATGGCCGGCGGGCGGGCGGGTTCGCCGTGCCGGGGTGTCGTCGTTCGGTGTCAGCGGTACCAACGCCCACGCCATCCTGGAAGAAGCACCTGCGCGTCGAACTCCGGCGACGCAGCCCGCGTCCGAGGACCGGCCCCACACCGCGACAGCCGCTGCGTGGCTGGTGTCGGCGAATTCCGAGTCGGGCCTGCGAGCGCAGGCAGAGCGATTGCGGCAGTGGTTGATTCGCGATGCCGAAGCGGATGTGTGGGATGTGGCCCATTCCTTGGCGACGTCGCGGGCTCGGCTCGACTGGAACGGAGCCGTCGTCGGTCGTGATCGCGACGAGCTGCTGGCCGGTCTGGCCGAGTTGGCGGCCGGTTCGCCGGGCACTGTCGAGGGAGTTGTGGGTTCTGGAAAGACAGCGTTTCTGTTCACTGGGCAAGGTGCGCAACGGACCGGTATGGGTGCGGGTTTGTACGCGGCGTTCGATGTGTTCGCGGCGGCGTTCGACGAGGTGTGCGCCCATATCGATCCGCTGCTCGACTGGTCGCTGAAGGATGTGGTGTTCGATCCGAGTAACGCGGCACTGTTGGACCTCACGGAGTTTACGCAACCTGCGTTGTTCGCGTTCGAGGTGGCGTTGTTCCGGCTGATGGAGTCGTTCGGTGTGGTGCCGGACGTGCTGATCGGACATTCGATCGGGGAGCTGGCAGCCGCGTATGTGGCGGGGGTGTGGTCGCTCGAGGACGCGTGCGCCCTGGTGGTGGCACGCGGGCGGTTGATGGGGGCGCTGCCGCAAGGCGGGGCGATGCTGGCGGTGGCGGTATCCGAGGACCGGGTGGCCACGGTGGCGGCCGAGTTCGCCGACCAGGTGTCGATGGCGGCGGTGAATGGTCCGTCGTCGGTGGTGTTGTCCGGGGATGTGTTCGCGATCGGCATGATCGAAGACAAGCTTGCGGTGGAGGGGGTGAAGACCTCCCGGTTGCGGGTCAGTCATGCGTTCCATTCGGTGTTGATGGAGCCGATGCTCGATGAGTTCCGGGGTGTGACTGAAGGTTTGACCTATCACCAGCCGACCGTCCCTATCGTGTCGAACGTTTCGGGAGTCGTGGTCGGTGCCGAGCTGACCGACCCCGGCTACTGGGTCGAGCAGGTGCGTGGCTGTGTGCGGTTCGCGCCGGGGATCGACACCCTGGTCGAGGTGGGGGTGCGGCGGTTTGTGGAGATCGGACCGGATGCGGTGCTGTCCGCGATGACTCGGCAATGCCTTGCCGAGACTTCGGACATCGAGGCCCGCTCGACAGTGATCGCGGCCAGTCGACGCTCGACCGACGAGCCGACCCAGTTCGTGTCCGCGCTGGCGCGAGCACATGTCGCGGGAGTCCGGGTGGACTGGACGCCGTTGTTCGCCGGCCGCGCCGGGAATCGGGTGTCGCTGCCCACGTATGCGTTCCAGCACCAGCGGTACTGGTTGCGGCCGGTCGGCGTGGCATCGCCGACGGCGTCGGGCCACCCGGTGTTGACCGGTGTGGTGCAGGTCGCGGGGAAGGACGAATGGATGCTCACGGGCCGGCTCTCGCGGCGGACCCATCCATGGCTCGCGGACCATACGAGCTACGGCGTGATGGTCGTTCCGAGCACGGCGCTGTTGGAGATGCTGTTGGTCGCGGGACCGCGGTTCGGCTGCATCGGAGTGGATGAGCTCACGCTGGAGGCCCCGGTCCTCCCGCCCGAAGACGGTGACATCGACCTGCAAGTGTTCGTCGACGAGTCGGACGAAACAGGGCGGCGTCACTTCACCTTCCACTACCGCGTCGCCGGTGACGACGATAATGAGTGGATACGCAACGCCAGTGGCATTCTGGCCGGCGACCGACCGGCCGCCGAGCCGCTGATGGAACGACTTTGGGCCGAGCCGTGGCCGCCGTTGGACGCCGACCCGATCGACCCCGAATGGATCCCCGCACACATCTCGGCCGCGGTCGGGCTCGAGTACGGTCGTTCCTTCTGCGCCACCGAACGCGCGTGGCGGCGTGGTGACGCTGTTTTCTCCGAGGTCGCGTTGGATCCGGCCGTCGACCCCGACGGTTTCACTCTGCATCCGGGCCTGATGGATGGTATCGGACACGCCGGGCTCGCCTGTCTGATGTGGCCGGAGCTCGGTTCTGATCCGAACCTCGGCAAGCTCCTGTTCCGTTGGGGCGGTGCCCGATTCCACGATGTCGCACGGCCCGGACCGCTGCGGGTGATCGCAGTTTCGAAGGGCGAGGACACTATCGCCATCGCGGCGATGGACGGCGACGGCAATCCGGTTCTCTCCATCGACGAGGCCGTCATGCGGTCATATAACGTCGCCCAGCTCCGCGATTCCCTGTCGGGCGGCGACACTGGGGCGTACGAACTGCATTGGACAGAGGTCCGCGCTTCGTCGGCCGACATGGTTTCCGGTGAGATCGCGGCACTGGGCTCGATCTCGATAGACGATGTGCGGGAAAGATATCCGGACATCGACAGCCTGGTAATGACCGACGACGTGCTGCCTGAGGTCGTGGTGTGGTCTGTCGCCGCGGACGCGATTCCGCGAAACGGTGACGCCACGGCCGCGACGCACGACCAGGCGCTCTCGACGCTGCACACGCTCCAGGCGTGGCTCGACAAGGATGCCTTGGAGCAATCGCGATTGATCGTTGTGACCCACAACGCCGCCGGACTGCCCGGGGAGACGCCGGACCTCGCCGCAGCCGCGGTGTGGGGGTTGGTTCGCAGCGCGCAAACCGAATACCCCGCTCGAATCGTCTTGCTCGACTGGCAGTCCTCGCCAGGCGTGCAGCCGCTATCGGCCGACGCCGTGCGGACGGTGCTCGCAACCGACGAGCCCCAAGTGGCCGTTCGTGGAGACACGTTGGTGGCGCCGAGACTGGAACGCATGGACGCATCCGCCGAGAGAAGACCGTCGTTCGGTTCCGGCACCGTGATGATCACCGGAGGCACCGGCGGGCTCGGCGCGATGCTGGCCCGGCACCTGGTTGTCGAGCATGGTGTGCAGCAGTTGCTCTTGGTGTCCCGCAGCGGCGCGAATGCCATGGGCGCAGTGGAATTGGCAACAGAACTGAGTGAGCTCGGCGCACATGCGCGCCTGGCGGCCTGCGACGTCGCGGACCGGACGGCATTGCGGGCGCTGCTCGATTCGGTCCCGCCGGAACAGCCATTGACGGCCGTGGTCCATGCGGCGGGCGCGCTCGACGACGCAACGATCCGCACGCTCACGGTCGAACAGTTGGATCGCGTGCTCGCGCCGAAGGTCGACGCGGCGTGGAATTTGCACGAGGCGACGCGGGGCTCGGATCTATCGGCGTTCGTGCTGTTCTCATCAATTGCCGGTGTACTCGGGTCAGCGGGTCAGGCCAACTATGCCGCCGCCAACAGCTTTCTGGACGCGTTGGCCGCCCGGCGTCGTACCGAAGGTCTGCCCGCCGTAGCACTCGGATGGGGTCCGTGGGAGCGGACCGGAACGGGATCGGGCGGCATGACGGACACCCTCGACGAAGCGGCAGTCGCACGACTTGCCCGCCTGGGTTTGCGTCCGCTGACCCAGGCGGGCGGCCTTCGGCTGTTCGACACCGTCGCCGGCATCGGATCGGACCCGGCAGCCGCATCGGCATTCGTGCCGTTTCGCTTCGACGTGAACGCCCTTGAACGAGAAGCTCGGGCTGACACGCTTCCCGCAGTATTGCGAGGATTTGTTCGGCATTCGAGGGTGGAGGCCGCGAGCCGGGCGCAATCGCGCGGCTTTACGCTGAATCGGATACCGGAGGCCAAGCGGAAGCAGGCCGTACTCGACCTGGTTCTCGAGCAAGCCGCCGCTGTACTGGGCCACTCGTCGATCGGTGATCTTCGGCCCGACAAGGGATTCGACGAGATCGGATTCGATTCGCTCGGAGGAGTGGAGTTCCGGAACCGCCTTTCGAAAGTTACCGGCCTCCAGTTGCCCTCGACGCTCGTGTTCGACTACCCGACGCTGGACGAGTTGGCCCGGTATCTGCACGACGAATTGGCTCTGACGGTCACTGCGGAGCCGCCCGCCACCGTTTCCGCGTCGGACGACCTCGCCCGTCTGGAGGCGATGGTCGAACGCATCCTCGCCGCAGCGGGCAACGACGATGCGACCGTCACCGCGCTGCTCGGCATCGGCGACCGTCTTCGGTCCCACCTTGGTGACAAATGGCAGAGCGACGAATACGACGATCTTGCCGCACATTCCGGCAGCGAACTTTTTGACCTGATTGACGAGGAGTTTGGTCGACCATGAGCAACGAGGAAAAACTCACCCGCTATCTGCGGAAACTCACGGGTGACCTACGCACCGCCAACAAGCACATCCACGAGTTGGAGGAGCGTGCGCGGGAACCGATTGCGATTGTCGGTATGAGCTGCCGCTATCCGGGCGGCGTGGATACCCCGGCGCAACTGTGGGATCTGGTCGCCTCCGGCACCGACGCGGTCGGCGGTCTTCCGACCGATCGAGGGTGGGACCTCGAGCGGCTGTTCAACCCGGATCCGGATGTGCCGGGCACGATCTACACCCGTGAGGGTGGGTTTCTGTATTCGGCAGCCGATTTCGATGCGGGCTTCTTCGGAATCGGTCCTCGGGAAGCCGCAGTGCTGGATCCGCAGCAGCGTTTGATGCTCGAGGCATCCTGGGAGGCGTTGGAGGACGCGGGTATCGACCCGGTGTCGCTGCGCGGCAGCGATACCGGGCTCTTCGCCGGAGTCTTCCACCAGTACTACGGTCCGCGCGTCGGCTCTCCGACGTTGACGGCCGAGGCGGAAGGCCATGCCTACCTGGGCGCGGCGAGCTGTGTGTTGTCCGGCCGGATCGCTTACACGTTCGGCTTCAAGGGCCCCACTTTGTCGGTTGATACTGCGTGCTCGTCGTCGCTGGTGGCGTTGCATCTGGCGTGTCAGGCGTTGCGGCAGGGCGATACATCGCTCGCGTTGGCGGGTGGGGTGACCGTGATGTCGGATCCGTCCTTGCTGATCGCGTTCTCACGTCAGCACGCGCTATCGCCGGATGCACGCTGTAAGGCATTCGCGGCGGCCGCTGACGGGACGGGTTTCTCCGAAGGTCTCGGGATGCTGGTGTTGGAGCGCTTGTCGGACGCACAGAGGCTCGGTCACACCGTATTGGCGGTGATTCGGGGCAGCGCGGTGAATCAGGACGGTGCGAGCAAGGGGATGACCGCGCCGAATGGTCCTTCGCAGGAGCGGGTGATCACGGCGGCGTTGGCGAGTGCGGCGTTGGATCCGTCGGATGTGGACGCGGTGGAGGCGCATGGGACGGGCACGATGCTGGGGGATCCGATCGAGGTGCGGGCGTTGATCGGTGTCTATGGGCAGCGGCGTGAGAGCGGGCCGTTCCGATTAGGTTCCCTCAAGTCGAATATCGGTCACACTTCGGCTGCGGCTGGGGTCGGTGGTGTGATCAAGATGGTGCAAGCTATGCGGCACGGCGTGTTGCCGAAGACGTTGCACGTGGATGCGCCTACCCCCCATGTGGATTGGTCTGCGGATACGGTGCGATTGTTGACCGAGGCCGAGCCGTGGCCTGCGGGGGAGCGGGTGCGTCGGGCGGGTGTGTCGTCGTTCGGGGTCAGCGGGACCAACGCGCATGTGGTTCTGGAGGAGGCGCCCCCCGCTCCGGTCACCGCCGAGTCCGAGGGCAGTTCTGAGCAGCCCGACTCCGAGGAGATGCCGTCGACGCGGCCGAGTGTCGCGTCGGATGTCGTCCCGTGGATCGTGTCGGCGAAATCCGAGTCGGGCCTACGGGCGCAGGCGGATCGACTGCGGCAGTGGGTGATCGGCGAACCCGACGCGGACATGTGGGATGTGGCGCATTCCCTGGCGACCTCGCGGGCGCTGTTGGACTGGCGCGGTGTGGTCATGGGGCGGGACCGAGCGGAGTTGCTGGCAGGTCTGGCGGCGCTCGCCGAGGGTGCGTCCTCCGACGGCGGTGGCGTGGTCAGCGGCGTCGTGGGTACGGGGCGCACCGCGTTCCTGTTCACCGGTCAAGGCTCCCAGCGGCCCGGAATGGGCCGGGAACTGTACGCGGCGTTTCCGGTGTTCGCGGCCGCGCTGGACGAGGTGTGCGCCGCGTTCGATCCACTGCTCGGACGGGTCCACCCGTCATCCGACGGCCACCCGTCGAGAACCTCCGCGCTGTCGTTGAAAGATCTGATGTTCGCCGAGGAGGACACGACGCTGCTGGATCGGACGGATTTCACGCAGCCGGCGTTGTTCGCGTTCGAGGTGGCACTGTACCGGCTCGTCGAGTCTTTCGGTCTGACCGCGGATGTGCTGCTTGGTCACTCCATTGGTGAGTTGGTCGCGGCGTATGTCGCTGGAGTCTGGTCGCTGTCGGACGCCTGTGCGCTGGTGGAGGCGCGCGGGCGGTTGATGGGCGCGTTGCCTTCGGGCGGGGCGATGCTGGCGGCGGCCGGATCCGAAGACGAGGCGTTCGCAATGGTGGCCGGATACTCCGACAGGCTTTCGGTGGCCGCAGTGAACGGCCCGTCGTCGGTGGTGTTGTCCGGCGACGTGGACGCCGTCGACGAGGTCGAGCGACTGCTTGCCGACCAGGGCCGCAAGACGAACCGGTTGCGGGTCAGCCACGCGTTCCATTCGGCGCGGATGGAGCCGATGCTCGACGAATTCCGCGTGGTAGCCGCAGGTTTGACCTATCGAACGCCCACGATTCCGATTATGTCGAACGTGACCGGTGAGGTGGTGGATCGTGAGCTGACCGATCCGGAGTACTGGGTGCGACAGGTACGGTCGGCCGTGCGGTTCGCTCCGGGGGTACGGGCACTGGCCGCGGCCGGGACCCGGCGGTTCCTGGAGGTGGGCCCGGATGCCGTCCTGGCGGCGATGACGCGCCAGTGCGTGGCCGAGGAACCCGAGGTCGAGGCACGGTCGATGGTGGCTGCCGCCGCGCGGCGCGGTGCGGATGAGGTTGCGCAGTTCACCGCGTTTCTGGCGGCTGCGCATGCCGCGGGTCTCGAGGTGAACTGGTGCTCCCTGTACACAGGACGGTCGCTGCGTCGAATTTCCTTGCCGACCTACGCCTTCCAACGCACTCGGTACTGGCTGCCGCCGAGTGGTGACGTCGCCGACGTGAGTCGTGCCGGTCTGATCTCGATGGACCACCCCATGCTGGGTGCGGCGATCTCAGTGGCCGGTAAGGACGAGTGGTTGTTCACCGGCCGACTTTCGGTGGCGTCGCATCCGTGGATTGCCGATCACATGGTGTTCGGCGGGGTGTTGTTACCAGGAACCGGTTTCGTGGAGCTGGCTTTGGCGGTCGGTGCTCGATTGGGCGTCGAAATCGTCGATGAGCTGGTTCTGGAAGCACCGCTGCGGTTGGACGACAAGGTCGAGATCGACATCCAGATCGGTGTCGAAGCGCCGGATGAAGACGGGCGAAGGCGGTTTGTCGTAGCGTCCAAGGCCATTGGTGAGCAGTCGGACGACGGATTCGGAATCACCTACGCGCGTGGCATTCTCGCGCCGGGCGTGGTGATCGACATTCCGGCGTCCCGCAGCGACAACGGGCTGTCCTCAAAGGAAGAGGCGACGCCCGGCGAGGCGTTGTACGACCAGTTGGCCGCGCGCGGATTCGGTTACGGACCTGCGTTTCAAGGCGTGCGCCGGGTGTGGCGCGACGGCGACGACGTTTCGGCCGATGTGGTGTTGAGCGCCGAAGTCGCTGCAGAAGCGTCTCGGTTCGGCATGCATCCCGCCCTCTTGGACGCCGCGCTGCATGCCGCCGCGCACGAATTGGCCACCGACTTGCCGCAGGACCACCTACCGCTGCCGTTCTCCTTCAACGGCGTGCGGTTGCTCCGCCCCGGAGCGACGGCCGTGGAGGTTCGAATCCGGCGTACCGGAGCCGACAACGTGCGGCTCGAGACCGTCGATGACGCGGGCGCTCTCGTGTTGACCGTCGAATCACTGCAGTCTCGCCCGGTGAACAGCCAGGCACTGAACGATGGTCGATCTGTCGGGCGGAACAAGCTCTACGAGCTGCGATGGACCGCAGTCGAATCGCCGGCGCAGGTCGGCACGGGCACCCGTCGGATCGCCGCCGTCGGATCGTTGCCGACGCCCGGTTTCGACGAAAGTCACCGGGATATGGCCGCTCTGATCGAGGCCGCCGGGGAGAACGGTCAGGACCCGAGCGATGCAGCGGAGCGGTCGCACATCGACGCCGTGGTGTGGTTCGCCGACGACGTCGACACGGGGTTGTCTGCCGTGGAGACGTCATCGGTGGATGTCGTGCGCGGACGCGTACAGGCGGTCTTGACGGCCGTTCGTTCGTGGTTGCGCCTGGCTGCGGCGGGGAATCCTCGGCTGGTCGTCGTGACGCGCAACGGGGCGGGCCTGCCGGGTGAAGATCCGGATCTGGCCGCTGCGGCGACCTGGGGATTGCTGCGGAGCGCGCAGTCGGAGCATCCGGGCCGGATTGTGTTGGTGGACATCGATGTCGACGGCGAGATGACGCCCGAGCTGATATCGTCCGCCCTCGCCGCCGACGAGGCGCAGTTGGCGGTGCGTGCGGGTGCGCTGCTCACGCCGCGGCTGACCCGTCGCGAATCGCCGGCGGCCGAGTCGGGTATCGCACTCGGCACCGGTGCGGTGCTGATCACTGGCGGCACCGGCGGGTTGGGCGCGCTCGTGGCCCGGCACCTTGCCGTGGCACATGGTGCGCGTGATCTGGTGCTGGTGTCCCGGCGCGGTGAGCGAGCCGAAGGCGTCGCCGAACTTGTCGCCGAGCTGGCTGAACTCGGGGCTCGGACGCGGGTGGTGGCCTGCGATGTGAGCGATCGCGTCGCCGTGGCGGCAATGCTCGACGACATCTCCGACGGTCCCGCACTCACTGCCGTCGTGCACGCGGCGGGTGTGCTGGCCGACGGCACCGTCGGGACGCTCACGCCCGAGCAGGTCGACCGCGTGCTCGCTCCGAAAGTCGGCGCTGCGCTGAACCTGCACGAA
Organism: Nocardia sp. NBC_00881; assembly: GCF_045207455.1. NCBI lineage: Bacteria > Bacillati > Actinomycetota > Actinomycetes > Mycobacteriales > Nocardiaceae > Nocardia > Nocardia sp. NBC_00881. The sequence continues at coordinate 2,144,195 of NZ_CP108798.1, read as the reverse complement.
CTCACGCTGGATCGCGACTTGTCGGCGTTCGTCATGTTCTCCTCGGTCGCGGCAATCCTCGGATCGGCGGGTCAAGGTAACTATGCGGCGGCGAACTCGGTGCTGGACGCCTTGGCGCGCCGCCGCGCCATCGCCGGCCTTCCCGCGGTTTCCGTGGCGTGGGGTCCGTGGTACCAGGGCAGCGGAATGACGGCCGACCTTGGCAAATCTGGCTTGGATCGGCTGTCGCGCATGGGTTTTCGACCGCTGTCCGAAGCCGACGGTCTCGCACTGTTGGATTTGGCGGGCGGTGCGAATACACCGTTCGTCGCCGCGGTCGACTTCGACATGGCGTCCTTGGCCATCCAGGCGCGCGCGGGCCTGTTGCCGGGGATGTTGCAGTCGTTGGTGCCTGCATCACGCCGCACCGACAGCGGTGGTGGGGATCTGGCGCGGCGGTTGGCAACGGCCTTGCCGGACAAGTACGACGCGACTGTTCTCGATTTCGTGCGGGACCATGTCGCCGCCGTGCTGGGACATGCCTCCGGTGGGTTGATCGATGCCGAGAAGCCGTTCAGCGAATTAGGTTTCGATTCGCTGGGCTCGGTGGAATTCCGCAACCGGCTCACCAAAGCCACGGGTCTACAGCTTCCGTCGACCCTTGCCTTCGACTATCCGACCGCGACGGCGCTGGCACGGTACCTCCGCTCGCGGGTCGACGGCGCGAAGACGGCCGGTGCGCACACCCGGCGTCGGGTGCAAGCCGACGAGCCGATCGCGATCGTGGGCATGGCCGGCCGGTTCCCCGGTGGTATCGGGTCTCCGGATGAGTTGTGGGACCTGGTGTTGTCGGGCACGGACGCCATCAGTGAGTTCCCTTCGGATCGTGGCTGGGCTTTGGATCGTCTGATTCATCCCGACCCCGACCATTCGGGCACGTCCTACGTCCGGGAGGGCGGGTTCCTGACGAATGCGGCCGATTTCGATGCGGGCTTCTTCGGGATCGGTCCTCGTGAGGCGATCGCGATGGATCCGCAGCAACGGTTGCTGCTGGAGGTGTCGTGGGAGGCGTTGGAACACGCGGGGATCGATCCGACGTCGTTGCGGGGCAGCGATACCGGTGTCTACACGGGTGTGATGTATCAGGACTACGACGCTGTGACGCGCAAGGCCGGACCGGAGATCGAGGGGTATGTCGCGACCGGTGCGGCGGGGAGTGTGGTGTCGGGGCGGGTGGCCTACGCGTTGGGTTTGGAGGGGCCCGCGATGACGGTGGATACGGCGTGTTCGTCGTCGTTGGTGGCGTTGCATGTGGCGTGCCGGGCGTTGCGTCAGGGGGAAAGCTCGCTGGCGTTGGTGGGTGGTGCGACGGTGATGGCGACACCGATGGTGTTCGTGGAGTTCTCCCGGCAGCGCGGTTTGGCTCCGGATGGGCGGTGCAAGTCGTTTTCGGCAGCGGCCGACGGGGTGGCCTGGTCCGAGGGTGCCGCGGTGTTGGTGGTGGAGCGCCTGTCGGACGCGCGGCGTTTGGGGCACAACGTGTTGGCGGTGGTGCGCGGCAGTGCGATCAATCAGGACGGCGCGAGCAATGGTTTGACGGCGCCGAACGGCCCGTCGCAGGAACGGGTGATCGCAGCGGCGTTGGCGAATGCCGGGTTGGAGCCGTCGGATGTGGATGCGGTGGAGGCGCATGGGACGGGGACGCGGTTGGGTGATCCGATCGAGGCGCAGGCTTTGATTGCGGCCTACGGGCAGGGTCGGGCGGGTGAGCCGTTGCGGATCGGGTCGTTGAAGTCGAATATCGGGCATTCGCAGGCGGCTTCGGGTGTGGGTGGCGTGATCAAGATGGTGCAGGCGTTGTGGCACGAGACGTTGCCGAAGACGCTGCATGTGGATGCCTTGTCCCCGCATGTGGATTGGTCGGCGGGATCGGTACGGGTGCTGACCGACGCGGAGCCGTGGCCTGCCGGCGACCGGGTGCGGCGCGCGGGAGTGTCGTCGTTCGGGATCAGCGGCACGAACGCGCACGTGATCCTCGAGGAGGCGCCATCGGCCACCAACGCCGGATCACCGCCTAGCGGCGGTGAAGGCGGCTCGGTCGTGGCGGGTGTCGATGACCCGGTGGTGTCGTGGGTGCTGTCGGCGAAGTCGGAGGAGGCGTTGCGCGCGCAGGCGGACCTGTTGCGGGCATGGTTGGCCGACCGTCCGGATGCGGATGCGTGGGCGGTGGCGCGGTCGTTGCTGGACTCGCGGGCGTTGCTGGATCGGCGGGGGGTCGTTGTCGGGCGGGACCGGGAGGAGTTGCTTGCCGGCTTGGCCGCGCTCGCGTCGGGTTCGGTGCTGCCGGGTGTGGTCGAAGGCGTGACGGCTCAGGGAAGGACGGCGTTCCTGTTCACGGGTCAGGGTGCGCAACGGGTGGGTATGGGCGCGGGACTGTACCAGGCATTTCCGGTGTTCGCGGCGGCGTTGGACGAGGTCTGTGCCGAGTTCGATCGTCATCTGGGTGGGTCGTTGCGGGAGGTGATGTTCGCCGATTCGCGGGGTGTGTTGGATCGGACGGAGTGGACGCAGCCTGCGTTGTTCGCGTTCGAGGTGGCGTTGTTCCGGTTGGTGGAGTCGTTCGGTGTGACACCGGATGTGGTGATCGGGCATTCGATCGGTGAGCTTGTCGCCGCGTATGTGGCGGGGGTGTGGTCGCTCGAGGATGCGTGTGTGTTGGTGGCGGCGCGTGGTCGATTGATGGGGGCGTTGCCGGAGGGCGGGGCGATGTTGGCGGTGGCTGTGTCGGAGGCGGAGGCGGAGGCGGTGATCGCTGAGTTCGGCGGTCGGGTGTCGCTTGCGGCAGTGAATGGTCCGGAGTCGGTGGTGTTGTCGGGCTATGCGGATGCCGTCGAAGAGATTGCGCAACGGGTTTCCGGTACAGGCCGGAAGAACACGCGGCTGCGGGTTTCGCATGCGTTCCACTCGGTGTTGATGGAGCCGATGCTGGAGGAGTTCCGTTCGGTGGCCGCGGGTTTGGTATATCGGGAGCCGTTGTTGCCGATCGTGTCGAATGTGTCGGGTGCACAGGTCAGCGACGAGGTGTGTGATCCGGAGTACTGGGTGGCGCAGGTTCGCGGTTGTGTGCGGTTCGCTCCCGGCGTGGACACGTTGGTCGCCTCCGGTGTGCGGAAATTTGTGGAGGTGGGTCCGGACGCGGTGTTGGCCGCGATGACTCGGGAGTGCTTGGCGGAGCGTTCCGAGGTGGAGGCGAAGTCGATGGTGGTGGCCTCGTCGCGGCGTTCGGTCGATGAAGCGGTCGGGTTTGTCATATGCCTGGCACATGCGCACGCTGAGGGTCTGCCGGTGGACTGGATGCCGATGTTTGCCGGGCGCACTGTGGGTCGGGTTCCATTGCCGACGTACGCGTTCCAGCACCAGCGCTACTGGGCGCAGCCGGTCGAGGTGCCGGATGTGTGGCAGTCGGGTCTGGACGATGCGGGGCATCCGTTGTTGGGTGCAATGGTTCGGCTGCCGGATTCCCGAGACGTGGTGTTCACGGGCAGGCTGTCGCAAGCCGGTCATCCGTGGTTGGCCGATCATGTGATCGGTGGGACGGTGTTGTTGCCGGGGACGGCGTTTGTGGAGTTGGCGTTGCATGTCGGGGCGATGGTCGGCAGTCCGCGACTGGCCGAACTGGTCCTGGCCGCGCCGTTGGTTGTGCCGCCGGTGGGTGCGGTCGAGTTGCGGGTGATGGCGGCCGGACCCGATGACGCGGGCTCGCGAGTCGTGTCGGTGTATTCGCGTCCGCAACCCGATGGTGAGCCGGATCAGGCCGAGTGGGTTCGCCATGCGACCGGAACTGTTGTCGCGCAGTCGCCGTCGTCTCAGGTCGAGCCGACAGCAATGACGGAGAGTTGGCCGCCGGTTGGGGCATTGCCGGTGGCGTTGGGTGATGTCTACGGGGAATTGGCTGAGCGTGGTTATGGGTATGGACCATTGTTCCAGGGGTTGAGGGCATTGTGGCGGCTCGGCGATGAGGTGTTCGCGGAGGTGGCTTTGCCGGAGCAGACGCGGTCGTCGGTGGACGGGTTTGTGGTGCATCCGGCGTTGTTGGACGCGGCGCTGCACGCGATTGGTCTCGGCGGGTTGACCGAGCCTGCCGCGGCGGGTGAGGTTCTGGTGCCTTATTCGTGGGAGAACATCGACGTACACGCCGTCGGTGCCGTATCGGTGCGGGTCCGGTTGCGGGCCGCTGGGCCCGAGGCGGGTAATCAGCGGATCACGTTGACGCTCACCGACTCTCAGGGTGCGCCGGTCGTCGAAGTCGGGGCGTTGACTCTGCGTCCGATCCCGGTCGGCGCTTTCGGCGCGCCGAAAGCGCCGACCGCGGGTAGCGGCCTGCATCAGCTGCGTTGGGTTTCGTTGCCTGCGCCGGAGCCGAGCGACCTCATCGCGGACGAGCATTGGGTGAGCATGGACGCCGGTGAGACGGTGATCGTCGACGGCATGCCGGTGGCTGTGTTGCGAGTCGAGGACGCGGGTGCGGGTGGGGATGTGCCGGATGCGGTTCACGGTCGGCTTGTCGAGGTAGCGGCGCGGGTGCGGGAGCTGCTGACGGAGCATGAGCGGATCCTGGTCGTGACCAGGGGTGCGGTCACGGTGGATGCCGGTGAATCGGTGGATCCGGCCGGTGCGGCGGTGTGGGGTTTGCTCCGGAGCGGACAAAACGAGAATCCCGGCCGGATCGCGATCGTCGATGTGGACCGTTGGCAGGACTATCGCGTCGGCGTGGCTGTTGCGTTGGCCATCGCGGACGAACCTCAGCTGGCGTTGCGGCAGGGTGTGCCGTATGCGGCGCGGTTGAGTCGTGGTGTCGGCGATATGGTCGGTGCGAGTGACCTGCTACACGCTCCAGCGTGGGCGTTGACCCAGCTCGGCAAGGGTACTTTGACCGGTGACAACCTCGCTCTGGTCGAAACGCCCGCCACGCTGGGGCCGCTGCAGCCCGGGCAGGTTCGGGTGGGCCTGCGCGCGGCGGGTATCAACTTCCGGGACGTGCTGATCGCGTTGGGTATGTATCCGGACACCGATGCCGTGATCGGTGGTGAGGGTGCGGGTGTGGTGTTGGAGGTGGCCTCCGACGTCACCGAATTCGCGGCGGGTGACCGGGTTTTCGGGTTCGTCGCCGATATCGGTTCGGTAGTGGTGACCGACCACAGGATGCTGGCCCCGATGCCGCAGGGCTGGTCGTTCGCGCAGGCCGCCGCCGTACCGGTGGTGTTCGTGACGGCGTATTACGGCTTGGTCGATTTAGCGGAGGCCAAACCCGAGGAAACGTTGCTGCTGCACGCCGCGACCGGTGGTGTGGGCACAGCTGCTGTCCAGTTGGCGCGCCATCTGGGTTTACGGCTGTTGGTGACCGCCAGCCAACCCAAATGGGATGTGCTGCGGAGTATGGGATTCGACGATGCGGTGATCGGGGATTCCCGCACCCTGGACTTCGAGCGCAAGTTCCTGGAACTCACCGACGGACGCGGTGTCGATATCGTGTTGGATTCGCTGGCAGGTGAATTCGTGGACGCGTCGCTGCGACTGTTGCCACGCGGTGGACGGTTCCTGGAGATGGGATTGATCGATCGCCGCGACCCCGGTGAGGTCGCCGAGCAGCATCCGGGCGTGCACTACCGGGGTTTCCACCTCAACGAGATCAGCGCGGATCGGGTGCGCGAGATTTTGAGTGTTCTCGTCGGTTTGTTCGATACCGGCGTGTTGGGGCTGCCGCCGGTCACGGGGTGGGATCTACGGCAGGTACCGGAAGCGTTCCGGTACTTGAGTCAGGCCCGGCATATCGGCAAGAACGTGCTCACCATTCCTGCCCCGTTGCGACCTGAGGGCACGGTGCTGGTTACGGGTGGTACCGGTGGGTTGGGTGCGGTGACGGCTCGACACCTCGTCACCGCGCACGGGGTGCGGAGGCTGGTGTTGGCCAGTCGGCGTGGTTGGGCCGCGCCTGGTATCACCGAGCTGACGGCCGAACTGACCGGGCTCGGTGCGCAGGTCGATGTGGTGGCGTGTGATGTGGCCGACCGGGCGGCGCTGGATGAATTATTGGCGGGAATCCCTACGGAGTACCCACTGACCGGTGTCGTGCACACCGCGGGAGTGTTGGCCGATGGTTTGTTGGCCGACATGACACCGGAGCAGTTCGCGACGGTGTTGCGCCCGAAGGTGGATGCCGCATGGAATCTGCACGAAGCCACCAAGGATCAGGATCTGTCGATATTCGTGCTCTACTCCTCCATCGCTGGCACACTCGGCAATCCAGGCCAGGCCAACTACGCCGCAGCTAATGTCTTCCTCGACGCGTTGGCCCACCACCGCCACCGCGCCGGGCTGCCCGCGACGTCGGTGGCGTGGGGTCCGTGGCGCGGGACCAGCGGCATGACCAGCACCATCACCGAGGCCGACTTCGCGCGCATGCGACGCGAAGGTTTGATCCCGCTCGATGAGAACGACGGAATGTCGCTGCTCGACTCGGCCCTCACAGTCGGTGTCCCGATGACCGCCGGGGTGCGTCTCGACGTGGCGGCGCTTACCACGCAGGCCGCCTCCGGGTCGCTGCCCAGAGCGCTCAGCTCCCTGGTCACCGTTCCCGCGCGCCGCGCCGAGAGTACGGGGTCATTGGCGCAAAGGCTCGCCGCCACACCCGAACCCGACCGCGCGGGCGTGGTACTCAGCATCGTCCAGCAACACGCCGCGGCAGTCCTGGGACACCCGTCGGCCGCTGCCATCGAGCCTGAGACCCCGTTCAACGCCCTGGGATTCGATTCGCTCGGCGGCGTAGAGCTGCGGAATCGCCTCGTCAAGGTGACGGGCATGAAACTGCCTTCGACGTTGGTGTTCGATTATCCGACCGCCGCCGCCGTCGCGACCTTCTTGCGCTCGCAGTGGGAAGACACGTTGACCACATCGGCGGTCGACGACCAGATCGCTGCGCTCCGATCGCTGTTGGCGACCATCCCGTCCGCGGGGGACAAGGCCAACCTGGTCGAGCGGATCCGCGCGACGTTGGCTGAAGCCCTGGAGGAACGCGAATCCACGGCCGACAGCGGCCGCGCGGCCGTCGAGGAGGCGGCGAGTGCTGACGAGCTCTTCGCGCTTATCGATGAGCAAATAACAAAACGGTAAGAAATGTCATGACCGTGCAGACCAGGACTTGCGACTGGACCGACCCGATGGTCGAGATTGCCGAGTTGCCCAGCTCAGCGGTCTCGAGTAGGTCCAGGCGATCGCCGCCGGCCGGGTCTCGAAGAGTCCCGCGGTGAATATGATCGACGGAGGATGAAGGCCCGCGAGGGCGGGCCGAGGTGACCGCCCAGGCCCAGGTCGTTGACGAGGCAGGGCGTCTCATCGCCTACGCCACCTCGAGTTGCATGATCATGAACCCCGGCGCCTGAGGCCGAAGGCGGTCTCCTCGGGTTGTCCAGTTGGGCGTGCCGGTGCCCAGCGTCGTGGTCAGCAAACGGCTCTGCGCTCGCTACGGCGGTCGGGCTCGCGGGCGTCTCATTCCGGGTTCGGTCTTGCCCGACGTATGGCCGGTGTTGGGCTGATGCGCGTGCAGAGCCGGCGGCGCAGGATGTCGTAGCAGCATGGGTCGATCAGCGCCGACTCGGCCAAGCGCCGGATGAGCGCCGATCAAGATGCCTCATTTCCATTTCAGCGGAACGAGATTCAGTAGAGATGGCACTGGAATTCCCTTACATCGCCGAACGGCAGCGGCCGGGGGAGTTCAGCGCGCTCCCAATGTCGAGGGCAGTCAACGATTGTCGAACGTACTCCGCCTACTTCACCGATGAATCCGCCTACATACGAACTCGTTTGTACGCGAGATGCATTGTAATTCTAGTGATTCCGGACCTGGATACGATGGCACAATCGCCTGCCGCCCTATCGCTCACCGCCGTGTCTTCGGAGGCGACGAGCTCGACGGATCTGTCCTTCAACTGATGTTCCATCTCCGTGATCGGTTCCATCTGTGCGGGAATCAGTTCCGCGTGATTTGCCACCTGCCGCCAACCCTGCGTCGCGCTCCAGCAGCGGTTCGACCGATGGCGTTTCAGGTACACCCCACTGTGAACTACCCACGACGGAGTGGAACCGATCGCCGTCAAAAACGTTGAGAGACAGATAAATAGCTACGACACGCCGACAAATCCACTGTGAAGCAGGTTGCTAGCTATAAAACGCGGTCAAACCCCTTGGGTAACAACGAGATAGCTACAGCACGATGAATCTATTATCAAACTGCCGCCTAAAATATCAGGCTACATATGAACACGCACCGGAGAACAAATTTCTGCGCCGTCCGTGTAGCTACTTTTCCGCCTATGGTCAAGCGCGGAATCCACGCCTTCGAAACCCTCGACATGCTCGCTGGGAGGCGGCCATGGCCGCCTGAGTCAGCTGGCCAGTTATCTGTGGGAGACGGCATCGATTTGTGTCTATCATCCATTGATCGCCTGTCTCGCCTGGACCACGAGCCGCTGGCGGACGGTACATCGGTTGCGAGAAATCGATTCGGCTGGCAAGCTACTGCTCAGCAAGTGACTTGGGCAACCGCCCAGTCTCACGTCCTGTCATGTGAGTGTTTCTTGCGGCTTGCTTGATGAGAGAGATATTGGATGAGGGCTGATTCCGTCTTCTGGGCGGACCTAGTGGGGCACTGGCCGCGGGTGCCGATTCGGGTCACTATAACATTGCCAAGCTGCCTTTCACCGAAGTGAAAGGAAGTTCGCCCATGGACTACGTCTCGTTGGTTATCGAGCCACCCGTTCCTGGCGAGCTGTGCGATCGGGCGGCTGTGCGCCAAGGACTATTGTCGGGGATTGCGGAGGTCGCGGTCGAGCGAGTTCGCATGTCGGAGACCGTCCGGCTCGGCGGTGTGAACCCTCGACATGTCGCTTTGCTGGCGCAGCTGCCCGGGCCATTGCCGCCGATTGTCGTGCACCGTGCGACGATGGAGGTGATCGACGGCGTCCACCGTCTGATGGTCGCCCGTCGGCGGCAGGCAGCGTCGATCAATGCCGTTTTTTTCGACGGTGAACCGCGGGAAGCGTTTGTGCTCGCCGTTGAGCTAAACAGCGCCCGCGGACTCCCGTTGTCGTTGACAGACCGCAAAGCTGCGGCCGTGCGGATGCTCGCGGATTTTCCCGGATGGTCGAACAGACGGCTTGGTGAGGTAGCCGGACTGTCCGATAAGACCGTCGCCGCGCTGCGACGGCGGTCGGGTGCGGAAATTCCGCACCCGACCATGAGGCGGATCGGGCGAGACGGCGCGGTGTACCCGGTGGATGCGAGGGAGCGACGCCGGAGGGCGCGAGAATTCCTGGAGGCGAACCCGGCGGCGTCGACCCGGGAAATCGCATTGGCCGCCGGCGTCTCGCCGACTACCGCGAAGGACGTGCGGCGACGTCTGCGGGCGGAAGACAGCGCGATGCCGAAACATCGACAGGATGGTGGCGCGACCACGGCCAGAGCTTGTCCCAGTGGTCTTCTGGCCGGGAGCGCGCCGGTGCAGGTATCAAGACCGGGGACACCGGCATTTGCCGAGTCGCCCGATCTCACAATAAGGATGCGTCGGCTACGCGCCGATCCGTCGCTGCGTTTCACCGAGGTCGGCCGAAAGTTGTTGCGATTGTTGGAGATCTCCGGAACCGAGTCGGTCGAATGGCAATCGATGGCCGATAGTCTGCCGATGCACTGCGCGCCCGCGGTAGCCGAGCTGGCGAGACATTACGCAGAGAACTGGCTAATGCTGGCCGACTCATTGAGTCGCCGCCTCGTAACCGACACCTGACCGAACAGTATCGGTAGCTCACTGGGCCCCGCGTCGCCGCTTGCCGCCGGGCTGCTTCGACAACTTTGAATACCCCTGGATGTGAAACGTGAACACAAGCACTGGCGATTCGTCCGACCGCATGTTGGAGTACCTGAAAAAGGTCACTGTCGAGCTCATGACGACGCGCGACGATCTGACACAGCTGCGGGAACGGATCGACGAGCCGATTGCGATCGTCGGTATGAGCTGCCGCTACCCGGGTGGCGTCGAATCGCCGGGACAGTTGTGGGATCTGGTCGAGTCCGGTTCGGATGCCGTGAGCGAGTTTCCGGTGGATCGGGGTTGGGATGTGGAGGGATTGTTCGATCCTGATCCGGACCGGTTCGGGAAGGTGTACACGCGGGAGGGTGGCTTTCTGCGCGGTGTCGGTGATTTCGACGCGGGGTTCTTCGGGATCGGTCCGCGTGAGGCGGCGGCGATGGATCCGCAGCAGCGGTTGTTGTTGGAGGCTTCGTGGGAAGCCTTGGAGGACGCGGGTATCGATCCATCGTCGTTGCGAGGCAGCGACACGGGCGTATTCGCGGGGGTGATGTACGAAGACTACGAGCACACGGCCAGGGCGGCGGGTCCGGTCGCCGAGGGGTACGCGGGTACTGGTTCGGCGGGCAGTGTGGTGTCGGGGCGGGTGGCGTACACGTTGGGTTTGGAGGGCCCGGCGGTGTCGGTGGACACGGCGTGCTCGTCGTCGCTGGTGGCGATCCATCTGGCGTGCCAGGCACTGCGGCGGGGAGAGGCGTCGATGGTGTTGGCGGGTGGTGTGACGGTGATGTCGACGCCGTTTTTGTTCGTGGAGTTCTCGCGGCAGCGGGGTTTGTCGCGGGATGGGCGGTGCAAGTCGTTCTCCGCCGGCGCGGACGGGGTGGGTTGGTCCGAGGGTGTGGGTGTACTGGTCCTCGAGCGTTTGTCGGATGCGCGGCGGTTGGGGCACAACGTTCTCGCTGTGGTTCGGGGGTCGGCGGTGAATCAGGATGGCGCGTCGAATGGTTTGACCGCGCCGAATGGTCCGTCGCAGGAGCGGGTGATCGCGTCGGCGTTGGCGGCGGCGGGGCTGGATTCGTCTGACGTGGATGCGGTGGAGGCGCATGGGACGGGGACGCCGTTGGGTGATCCGATCGAGGCGCAGGCGCTGATCTCTGCTTATGGGCAGGGTCGCGGCGAGCCGTTGCGGATCGGGTCGTTGAAGTCGAACATCGGGCATCCGCAGGCGGCCGCGGGTGTGGGTGGGGTGATCAAGATGGTGCAAGCGCTGCGGCACGAGATGCTGCCGAAGACGTTGCACGTGGATGCGCCGTCGCCGCATGTGGATTGGTCGGCGGGGTCGGTGCGGTTGCTGACCGAGGCGGAGCCCTGGCCTGCCGGTGAGCGCGTGCGTCGGGCGGGGGTGTCGTCGTTCGGGATCAGTGGGACCAATGCGCACGTGATTCTCGAGGAAGAACCTGCGTCCGTTGTCGCGCCGGCGGAGGGGACTGCCGCGGATGACGCGGGCCCCGCTTCCGCGGCGGATGTGGTGCCGTTGCTGCTGTCGGCCAAGTCCGGCGAGGCGCTGCGCGCCCAAGCGAATCGGTTGCGGCAGTGGCTGCTCGACCATCCGGACGCGGATGTGTGGAGTGTGGGGTCGTCGTTGATCGACACCAGGGCCAGCTGGGACTGGCGCGGCATGGTGGTGGGTCGCGATCGAGAGCAGTTGATGACGGGGTTGGCCGATCTGGCGTCGGGGTCGTCGTCGGTGATCTCCGGTGTGCCTGTCGAGGGGCGGACGGCGTTCCTGTTCACGGGTCAGGGTGCGCAGCGGGTGGGTATGGGTGCGGGGTTGTACCAGGCATTTCCGGTGTTTGCCGCGGCGTTGGACGAGGTGTGTGGGGAGTTCGATCGTCATCTGGGTGGGTCGTTGCGGGAGGTGATGTTCGCCGATTCGCGGGGTGTGTTGGATCGGACGGAGTGGACGCAGCCTGCGTTGTTCGCGTTCGAGGTGGCGTTGTTCCGGTTGGTGGAGTCGTTCGGGGTGACACCGGATGTGGTGATGGGGCATTCGATCGGTGAGCTTGTCGCCGCGTATGTGGCGGGGGTGTGGTCGCTCGAGGATGCGTGTGTGTTGGTGGCGGCGCGTGGTCGCTTGATGGGGGCGTTGCCGGAGGGCGGCGCGATGCTCGCGGCGGCCGTGACCGAGGAGCGGGCCGTCGAGATCGTGGCGGCGTACGGGGATCGGTTGTCGGTGGCGGCGGTGAATGGTCCGTCGTCGGTGGTGCTGTCCGGTGACACGGATGCCGTTGACGAGGCGGAACGCAGTTTGTCCGACGAGGGAATCAAGACGTCGCGATTGCGGGTGAGCCATGCGTTCCACTCGGCGCGGCTGGACCCCATGCTGGCCGAATTCCGCGCCGTGGCTGGAAGTCTGACGTATCGAGTGCCGAATGTTCCGATGGTGTCGAATGTCTCCGGTGCTGTTGTCGGCGTCGAGGTGACCGATCCCGGGTATTGGGTCGAGCAGGTGCGCGGTTGTGTGCGGTTCGCGCCTGGCGTGGACGCTCTCGTCGCGGCAGGGGCGCTGCGATTCGTGGAGGTGGGCCCCGATGCGGTGTTGGCATCGATGACTCGCCAGTGCCTGGCCGAACACCCGGACATCGAGACGGATTCTGTGGTGGCCGCCGCGTCTCGACGCTCGGTTGAGGAGGTGTCGCAATGTGTGACGTCGTTGGGCCAAATGCATACCGCCGGCGTCGACGTAGATTGGCGACCGTTGTTCGCGGGCCGGCGGCTGAGCCGAGTGTCGTTGCCCACCTATGCGTTCCAGCGCCAACGGTACTGGTTGGAGCCAATCCGGGGTGACGCAGCGGCGGGGTCATCGGATCATCCGATCTTGACCGGCGTCGTACCACTGGCGGGCAAGGACGAATGGCTGTTCACCGGACGGGTGTCGTTACGTACTCATCCGTGGCTCGCCGATCACGCGGTTTTCGGCTCTGTGTTGTTGCCCGGAACCGGCTTTGTGGAACTGGCGCTGACCGCGGGCGCGCGGACGGACGCCGAGTTCGTCGAGGAACTGCTGCTCGAAGCGCCGCTGCTGCTCGAGGGTGACACCGCGGTCGATATTCAAATCGGTGTCGATCCTGCCGACGGTGCGGGGCGACGCCGGTTCGTGATCCACTCCCGTGCTGTTATCGACGGGGATTCCGACGCGGGCGAGTGGGTATCGCACGCCAACGGCGTGCTGACTCCAGCCGCGGACGCCGTTCCCGGGTGGGTCCGGGACGGATCGGCGACAACCGAAGACTGGCCGCCCGCGGGGGCCGATCCGGTGCCGAACGACGGGCTTTACGACGAGTTGGCAGAACTCGGTTTCGGCTACGGCCCCGCGTTCCAGGGGGTCACGTCGGTATGGCGCGACGGCGACGATCTGCTCGCCGACGTGTCTCTTTCGGCCGAAACCGATACGCAGGCACCGGCGTTCGGGATTCATCCCGCGCTGTTGGACGCCGCATTTCACGCGGCGATCACCGAGCTGGCGCAAGATATTCCCTCGGGTCGGCTGCCGTTGCCGTTCTCCTTCGCGGGCGTGCGGTTGTACCGCGCCGGGGTGACGGCTGTCCGCGTTCGACTCATGCGGTCAGGAACCGGGCGGATGCGGGCCGTCGTCCTTGACGACACCGGAGCGCCGGTGCTGAGCCTCGATGCGCTCGCCGCTCGCCCCGTTGATGCCAAGGCACTGAATTTCGGGGCCGGTCGTCGTGCGTCGCTGTCCGATGTCGAATGGGTATCGGTGTCCTCGGGATCTACCGGCACTGTGCCGTCCATGGCGGTGCTCGGCGCGGAGAGCATTTCGGGGATCGTTCGTGCTCGTGCCGGGCTCGGAGAATTGTTCGACGACCAGGTGACGCCGGCGATCGTCGTATGGTCGCCGGGCGGGGAGGGTTCGAACGTCGACGATGTGGCGGTGCGGACTCGTGCGTGGGTGCACTCGACGTTGGGACTGTTGCAGACGTGGCAGGCCGAGGAGCGGTTGAGCGGCTCGCGGCTGGTGGTGCTGACGCGGGGCGCTGTGGGCGTGTCGGGTGAGTCGCCGGATCCGGCAGGCGCGGCGGTATGGGGCCTGGTACGCAGTGCTCAGTTCGAATATCCGGGTCGGTTCGTTCTCCTCGACGTCGGCGTGGAGGAGAACGTGACGGTCGATGTGATCGCTGCGGCGCTGGGTTCGGACGAGCCGCAGCTGGCTGTGCGTAGGGGTGGGCTGCGGGTGCCGCGGTTGCGACGGCACGCGGGTTCTTCCGTGGCGGGCGGGTCGGCGTTGGGTGCGGGCGCGGTGTTGATCACCGGTGGCACTGGTGGTTTGGGAGCTGTGGTGGCTCGGCATGTCGTCGAAACACATGGTGTGCGGCGGTTGGTGTTGGTGTCGCGGCGGGGTGAAGAGGCCGACGGTGTGGCGGAATTGGTGGATGGGTTGACGGCCTTCGGCGCGCAGGTGCGGATTGCCGCGTGTGACGTGAGCGATCGTGCGGCGTTGGCGGCCCTGCTGGCGGAATTGCCCGACGAGTTCGCGCCGAGCGCGGTGATCCATTCGGCGGGTGTGCTCGATGACAGCACCATCGAGACCTTGACCACCGACCAGGTGGACCGAGTGTTGGCGTCGAAGGCGGATGCCGCGTGGCATCTGCACGAGTTGACCAGCGATCGGGATCTCTCTGCCTTCGTGCTGTTCTCGTCGGTCGCGGGGGTGGTGGGTACGCCGGGGCAGGGCAACTATGCCGCGGCGAACGCGTTCCTGGACGCGCTCGCGTCGCGTCGGCGGGCAGCGGGTTTGCCCGCGGTGTCGATCGCGTGGGGGTCGTGGAACCAGGGCAGCGGCATGACCAGCGGTCTGGGAAGCGCCGCGATGGCGCGGATGGGGCGGCTCGGGGTGCGTCCGCTGGAGACAGCGGATGGCTTGGCGTTGTTCGATCGCGCGATCGGCGCGGCAGCACCGGTGGTGGTCGCAACCGAGTTCGATACCGAGGCGTTGTCGGTTCAGGCGCGCGAGGGATCTCTGCTTCGGATGCTGCATTCGATCGTCGCGGTGCCCGTGCGTCGGGCCGCGGACACGAGCGGGACGTTGGCGCGGCGGCTGGCCGTCGCCCCGGCGCAGGAACGCGAGGCGATCGTGCTGGACGCCGTTCGTGAACAGGTCGCCGGAGTGCTGGGGCACATCTCCGGTGACGCCATCGACCCGACCGCACCGTTCACCGAGCTCGGGTTCGACTCGTTGGCCGGAGTGGAGTTCCGCAATCGGCTGGCCAAAGCCACCGGCGTGCAATTGCCGTCGACGCTGGTGTTCGACCACCCCACCGCGGCGGCGGTGGCGGTGTTCGTGCGATCTCGTGTCGGCGACGTGGAGGCGGACACCGGCCGTGCCGTCGCACGGGTGACGCGTCGGATCCGTACCGATGAGCCGATTGCGATTGTGGGGATGAGCTGCCGATATCCAGGCGGAATCACATCCCCGGAGGGATTGTGGGAGCTGGTGGCGTCCGGGACGGATGCGATCAGCGAGTTCCCGGCCGATCGCGGCTGGGATCTGGATCGATTGTTCGATCCCGATCCCGACCACACCGGCACATCCTATCTACGGCACGGGGGATTCCTCTCCGATGTCGCCGATTTCGACGCGGGGTTCTTCGGGATCGGTCCGCGTGAGGCGGCGGCGATGGATCCGCAGCAGCGGTTGTTGTTGGAGGCTTCGTGGGAAGCCTTGGAGCACGCGGGTATCGATCCCGCCACGCTGCGGGGCAGCGACGCCGGTGTCTTCACCGGCGTCTCGTATCAGGATTACGAGGAGATCGCCAAGGCGGCGGGTGCGGCCGTCGAGGGGTACGTGGGCACCGGTTCGGCGAGCAGTGTGGTGTCGGGCCGTGTGGCGTACACGTTGGGTTTGGAGGGCCCGGCGGTGACGGTGGACACGGCGTGCTCGTCGTCGCTGGTGGCGATCCATCTGGCGTGCCAGGCACTGCGCCAAGGCGAATGCTCGATGGCGTTGGCCAGTGGAGCCCAAGTGATGTCGACGCCGTTCTTGTTCATCGAATTCTCGCGGCAGCGGGGTCTGTCACGTGATGGTCGGTGCAAGTCGTTCTCCGCCGGCGCGGACGGGGTGGGTTGGTCCGAGGGTGTCGGTGTACTGGTCCTCGAGCGTTTGTCGGATGCGCGGCGGTTGGGGCACAACGTTCTCGCTGTGGTTCGGGGGTCGGCGGTGAATCAGGATGGCGCGTCGAATGGTTTGACCGCGCCGAATGGTCCGTCGCAGGAGCGGGTGATCGCGTCGGCGTTGGCGGCGGCGGGGCTGGATTCGTCTGACGTGGACGTCGTGGAGGCGCATGGGACGGGGACGCCGTTGGGTGATCCGATCGAGGCGCAGGCGCTGATCTCTGCTTATGGGCAGGGTCGCGGCGAGCCGGTGCGGATCGGGTCGTTGAAGTCGAACATCGGGCACTCACAGGCCGCATCGGGCATCGGGGGCGTGATCAAGATGGTGCAGGCGCTGCGGCACGAGATGCTGCCGAAGACGTTGCACGTGGATGCGCCGTCGCCGCATGTGGATTGGTCGGCGGGGTCGGTGCGGTTGCTGACCGAGGCGGAGCCTTGGCTCGCGGGTGAGCGCGTGCGTCGGGCGGGGGTGTCCTCGTTCGGCATCAGCGGCACCAACGCGCACCTCGTTCTCGAGGAAGCACCCGCGGGCCTGGAGCGCGCGGCGGAGCCGGTCGCGGCCCACACTCCGCCCGTGGTTTCAGGGATGGTGCCGTTGGTGGTGTCAGCGAAATCTGAAGCGGGACTGCGTGCGCAGGCGGCTCGATTGCGCGAATGGTTGGTGGCGCATCCGGAAGCGGAACCGGTGGATGTGGCTTATTCGTTGCTGACGACGCGAGCACGGTTGGATCGGCGTGGGGCGGTCGTCGGGGGCGACCGGGATTCTGTGCTGGCCGGCCTGGCGGATCTGGCGTCGGGGTCGGTGTCGTCGGGCGTGGCCGAGGGCACGCCGGTCAGGGGGAAGATCGCGTTCCTGTTCACGGGGCAGGGCTCGCAGCGTGTCGGCATGGGTGCCGGGTTGTATGCGGCGTTCCCGGTGTTCGCGTCGGCGTTCGACGAGCTGTGTGCGGAGTTCGATCGTTTGCTGGGGGCCACGTTGGCGGGAGTCTCGTTCAAGGACATCGTTTTCGGCGATGCGGGCGCGGATCTGCTCCATCGGACGGAGTTCACGCAGCCTGCGTTGTTCGCCTTCGAGGCGGCGTTGTTCCGGCTCGTCGAGTCGTTCGGGGTTGTCCCGGACGTGCTGATCGGACATTCGATCGGCGAGCTGGTCGCTGCGTACGCGGCAGGGGTGTGGTCGGTGGCCGACGCTTGCGCACTGGTCGTGGCGCGGGGCCGATTGATGGGGGCGCTGCCGGCGGGCGGTGCGATGCTGGCCGCCGCGATCACCGAAGACCGGGCGGTCGAGGTTATCGCTTGGTTCGATGGGCGGCTGTCGATCGCGGCGGTGAACGGCCCTTCCTCGATCGTAATTTCCGGTGACGAGGACGCCATCGCGGAATTGGAGCCGATGCTTGTCGCGGACGGGGTCAGGACTTCACGGTTGCGGGTCAGCCACGCTTTTCATTCCGAATTGATGGATCCCATGCTGCCGGAATTCGAGACCGTGGCGGCTGGGGTGACCTACGGTCGTCCGCTGTTGCCGGTGGTGTCCAACGTGTTCGGTGTCGTGGGAGGCGAGGCTTTCGCCGAACCGATGTACTGGGTCGGTCACGTGCGCGACACCGTCCGTTTCGCGCACGGTGTCGACGCCTTGGTGGACATGGGTGTCCGGCGGTTCCTGGAAGTGGGTCCCGACGCCGTGCTGGCAGCGATGACCCGGCAGTGCCTGCCCGAGGACATCGAATCGCGGTCGTTGGTGGCGGCGGCGGGCCGGCGCGGTGTCGACGAGGTGACGCAATTCCTGACGTTCCTCACGCACGTCCACAACGCAGGCATCGAGGTGGACTGGGGGCCGTTGTTCTCCGGTCGTTCCCCGGTCCGGGTTTCCTTGCCGACGTACGCGTTTCAGCATCAGCGTTATTGGCTGGAGCCCGCCGCTCGTCCGGTCGTGCCGGGTGGTGTCGACCATCCGATCCTGATGGATGCGGTGCCAGTGGCAGGCAAGGACGAATGGCTGTTCACCGGAAAGCTGTCGGACGGCGGTCATCGGTGGATCGCTGATCATGTGGTGTTCGGGACGGCAGTTGTGCCCGCGACGACCTACCTCGAGTTGGCGTCGGCGATCGGTGCGCGGCTGGGCGCGCACATTGTCGAGGAACTGCTGCTGGACATTCCGCTGGCTTTCGGAGAGCAACCGGTCGATCTGCAGGTCGGTGTCGGGGAGACCGAACCGGATGGCCGCCGGCGCTTCACCATCTATTCCAGGGCCGAGCGGATCGACGATGTCGACGCGTGGGTGCCGCATGCTCGCGGTGTGCTGACTCCCGTCTCGACCGCGGATACCGCCCCGAGCTGGGACGAGCCGGTGTGGCCGCCTGCGGGGGCGGAGCAGCTCGATGAGCAGGTGCTGTATCGGCGGATCGCGGGTCTGGGACTGGAGTACGGTCCGGTGTTCCGCGGTGTGCGCGCGGTGTGGCGGCGCGGGGAGGAGATATTCGCCGAGGTGTCGTTGGACGAGACCACGGCTGGACAGGCGTCGGGGTTCGGAATCCATCCGGCATTGTTCGACGCGTGCCTGCACCCCGCTCTCGACTTCGTCATGGAGGACATCCCCGCAGGTCGGGTTCCGTTGCCGGTGTCGTTCGGCGGCGTGCGGTTGGCGCGGACAGGCTCCGGGCCGGTCCGGCTTCGCGCGGTGCTGCAGGGCGGCTATCGGGTTCGGATGGACGTGGTGGACGAAGTCGGCGAACCGGTGGTGAGCGCGGACTCCATCGTGGTGCATCCCGTCGAGCGCCGCACGGTGGACCGCGTTCGGGCCGGCACGTCATCGCCGCTGTACGGCATGGAGTGGGTGCCGGTGTCAGCGCCCTCGCGTGGGGACAGCGGGTCCATGGCAGTGCTCGGCGACGGGAGCGTGCCGGGGATCGAGACCCGATTCGCTGAGGTACCCGAACTGGCAGACGCCGATCACGGGGCGGGAACGGTCGCCTGGCTGGTCGATGGCGACGAATCAGCGGCGGCGTTGGCCAATGCCGCGGAGGCGAGTCGGCGAACCGTGCAATCGGCCGTGGGTCTGTTGCGGTCGTGGCTGTCGGACTCGCGGCTCGCCGAGACGCGGCTGGTCGTGGTGACGAGGAATGCGGTTGGCCTGTCGGGAGAGTCGCCCGCTCCGGTGTCCGCGGCCGTCGCGGGCTTGGTGCGCAGCGTGCAGTCGGAGCATCCGGGTCGGCTCGTGCTGCTCGATCGCGACGGTGACATCGACGCCGGGGTGGTGTCGGCGGTCGTGGCGACGGGTGAGCCGCAGGTGGCGGTGCGGGATGGTCGATTGTCGGCGCCGCGGTTGCGCCGGGAATCCGCGTCGGGTGCGGCCGGAATGTCGTTCGGGACCGGGACGGTGTTGGTGACCGGGGGTACCAGCGGGCTGGGTGCGCTCGTGGCGCGGCATCTTGCGGCGGAGCACGGGGTGCGCCGGTTGTTGCTGGTATCGCGGCGTGGTCGCGCTGCCGAGGGTGTGCGGGAGTTGGTGGCGGAGCTGTCCGCGCTGGGCGCCGAGGTGGACGTGGCCGCGTGTGACGTGGCGGATCGGGGTGCCGTTGAGGCGGTGCTCGCGGAAATCCCGTCGGAGTTCCCGCTGTCCGGAGTCGTCCACGCCGCGGGTGTGGTGGATGACGGCACCGTCGAGACGTTGACCGCCGAGCAAGTGGATCGGGTGTTCCGTCCGAAGGTGGACGGGGCGTGGTTGTTGCACGAATTGACGCGCGGCTCGGATCTGTCGGCGTTTGTGATGTTTTCGTCGGTCGCGGGAGTGGCGGGTTCACCGGGACAAGGCAATTACGCGGCGGCGAACGCGTTCGCGGACGCGGTGGTCCGGCTGCGGCGAGAGGCAGGCCTGCCAGGTGTGTCGGTGGCCTGGGGTCCATGGAACGCGGGCAGCGGGATGACCGGCGACCTGGGCGAAGCCGGATTGGCACGGTTGCGGCGGTTGGGTTTCCGCGCGCTCGGCGACACGGCGGGGCTGGCATTGTTCGACGCAGCGATTGCCGCGGACGCGGCGCTGGTGGTGGGTGCCGAGTTCGATGCGGCGGGATTGGCGGAGCAGGCCGAGACGGGGTCGCTGCCGAAGGTGCTGAGTTCGCTGGTGTCGGTGCCCGCGCGGACACGCGTAGACGGCGGGTCGCCGGTGGGGCGGCTGGCGTCGGCGTCGGCCCGGGAGCGCGACGACGTGGCGTTGGCGGTAGTGCGTGAGCAGGCGGCGGCGGTGTTGGGGCACGCCTCGGTCGAGGCGATCGAGGTGGGGATTCCGTTCACGGAGCTGGGTTTCGACTCGCTGGCCGGAGTGGAATTCCGCAATCGGCTCGCCAAGGCCACGGGATTACAGCTGCCCTCCACCCTTGTCTTCGACCACCCCAGCGCCCAAGCGGTAGCGGCGTTCATCGTGTCCCGGCTCGGAGACGCGCCCGACGCCGCGCGACGGACGACGAGAACCCCCCGCCGCATGCGGACGGACGAGCCGATCGCCATCGTCGGGATGAGCTGCCGGTATCCCGGCGGCGTCGGGTCTCCGGAGCAGCTATGGGATCTGGTGGCGTCCGGCACGGACGCGATCACGCCTTTCCCCACAGACCGTGGCTGGGACCTCGATCGGCTGTGGGACTCAGACCCGGACAAACCGGGCACCACCTACGTCCGGGAAGGCGGATTCTTGACCGAAGCGGGCGCTTTCGACGCCGGGTTCTTCGGTATCAGTCCGCGCGAGGCGACCGCGATGGATCCGCAGCAGCGGCTCATGCTGGAGGCTTCCTGGGAAGCCTTGGAGGACGCTGGTATCAACCCGTCGTCGCTGCGCGGCAGCGATACCGGTGTGTTCGTCGGTGCTACCCCGTCCGGCTATGCCGAGCGAGTGGTTGGAGAACACGAAGGTTTTCGGATGACCGGGAATTCGGACAGCGTCATCTCCGGCCGGGTCGCTTACGTGTTCGGTCTGCAGGGACCGGCGATGACGGTGGACACGGCGTGCTCGTCGTCGCTGGTGGCGCTGCACCTGGCATGCCAGGCGGTGCGGCAGGGGGAAGCGTCGCTGGCGCTGGCAGGCGGTGTCACGGTCTCGGGGAGCCCCGAGCTCTACGTGGACTTCGCCCGCCAGCGGGGTTTGTCGCGGGATGGTCGGTGCAAGTCGTTCTCCGCCGGCGCGGACGGGGTGGGTTGGTCCGAGGGTGTGGGTGTACTGGTCCTCGAGCGTTTGTCGGATGCGCGGCGGTTGGGGCACAACGTTCTCGCTGTGGTTCGGGGGTCGGCGGTGAATCAGGATGGCGCGTCGAATGGTTTGACGGCGCCGAATGGTCCGTCGCAGGAGCGGGTGATCGCGTCGGCGTTGGCTGCGGCGGGGCTGGATTCGTCTGACGTGGATGCGGTGGAGGCGCATGGGACGGGGACGCCGTTGGGTGATCCGATCGAGGCGCAGGCGCTGATCTCTGCTTATGGGCAGGGTCGCGGCGAGCCGTTGCGGATCGGGTCGTTGAAGTCGAACATCGGGCACGCGGTCGCGGCTTCGGGTGTCGGGGGCGTGATCAAGATGGTGCAGGCGCTGCGGCACGAGATGCTGCCGAAGACGTTGCACGTGGATGCGCCGTCGCCGCATGTGGATTGGTCGGCGGGGTCGGTGCGGTTGCTGACCGAGGCGGAGCCCTGGCCTGCCGGTGAGCGCGTGCGTCGGGCGGGGGTGTCCTCGTTCGCCATCAGCGGCACAAACGCGCACGTGATCGTGGAGGAAGCCCCAACGCCAGCGATCGCGCGGGACGAGCGGGGATCGACCACGGACGTCGGGTCCGCGGCGGAGGACGCGGTGGCGTGGCTTGTGTCGGCGAAATCCGAGGCCGGCCTGCGGGCACAGGCGGATCGGTTGCGGTCGTGGTTGGTCGACCATCCGGATGCCGATGCGCGCAGCGTCGCCCGGTCGTTGGTCGATGCGCGTGCGCAGTTGGAGTGGCGCGGTGCGGCCGTCGGTCGCGATCGGCAGCAGCTGCTGGCGGGGTTGGCGGATTTGGCGTCGGGGTCGGTGTCGTCGTCGGCCGTGTCCGGTGTGCCGGTCGGGGGTCGGACGGCGTTCGTGTTCACGGGTCAGGGTGCGCAGCGGGTGGGTATGGGTGCGGGGTTGTACCAGGCGTTTCCGGTGTTTGCGACGGCGTTGGACGAGGTGTGTGGGGAGTTCGATCGTCATCTGGGTGGGTCGTTGCGGGAGGTGATGTTCGCCGATTCGGGGGGTGTGTTGGATCGGACGGAGTGGACGCAGCCTGCGTTGTTCGCGTTCGAGGTGGCGTTGTTCCGGTTGGTGGAGTCGTTCGGTGTGACACCGGATGTGGTGATCGGGCATTCGATCGGTGAGCTTGTCGCCGCGTATGTGGCGGGGGTGTGGTCGCTCGAGGATGCGTGTGTGTTGGTGGCGGCGCGTGGTCGATTGATGGGGGCGTTGCCGGAGGGCGGCGCGATGCTCGCGGCAGCGGTGTCGGAAGCCGAGGCAGCGGAGGTGCTGACCGGCTTTGAGAGTCGGGCGTCGATCGCGGCGGTGAACGGTCCGGACTCGGTGGTGATCTCCGGTGACGCCGACGCCGTCGACGAGGTGGAGCGCAGGTTGTCCGGGCAGGGCCGCAAGACGTCGCGATTGCGGGTCAGCCACGCGTTCCATTCGGCACGGATGGAACCGATGCTCGCGCAGTTTCGCACCGTCGCTGAGGATGTGACCTATCGGGAGCCGCTGCTGCCGATCGTGTCCAATGTGACCGGTGCGGTAGGCGATGGTTTCACCGATCCCGCGTACTGGGTCGGGCAGGTGCGCGCCGCGGTCCGGTTCGCACCTGGAATCCGGTCGCTCGTCGACACGGGCGTGCGCCGGTTCCTCGAGATCGGACCCGACGCCGTGCTGACGGCCATGACCCGCCAATGCCTGAGCGACGATGGCGAGGCCGCGGCCGGATGGCTGGTGTCGGCGGCGGGTCGTCGTGGGGTTGATGAGGTGGTTTGGTTTGTGGGGTTTTTGGCGCGGGTGCATGTTGTTGGGGTGGGTGTGGATTGGGGGGTGTTGTTGGCGGGGGGTGTGGTTGGTCGGGTTGGGTTGCCGACGTATGCGTTTCAGCATCAGCGGTATTGGTTGGCTGCGGCGGGTGTGGGTGATGTCCGGGCTTCGGGTGTGGATGGTGTGGAGCATCCGTTGTTGGGTGCGGCGGTGTGGTTGCCGGAGTCCGGGGGTGTGGTGTTGACGGGTCGGTTGTCGTTGTCGAGTCATGCGTGGTTGGCCGATCATGTGATCGGTGGGGTGGTGTTGTTGCCGGGTACGGCGTTTGTGGAGTTGGCGTTGCATGTGGGGGCGATGGTGGGTAGTCCGCGGTTGGCGGAGTTGGTGGTGGCGGCGCCGTTGGTTGTGCCGTCGGTGGGTGCGGTGGAGTTACGGGTGATGGCCGCTGGAGCCGATGAGGCGGGCTCACGAGTGGTGTCGGTGTATTCGCGTCGGCAACGCGAGGGTGAATCGGAGCAGGCGGACTGGGTTCGTCATGCCACGGGAACGCTTGTCACGGCGTCGTCGTCGGGTCGGGTCGGGTCGATGGAGGCGAGTTGGCCGCCGGTGGCGGCGTTGCCGGTGGAAATCGGTGATCTCTACGGCGAACTCGCCGAGCGGGGTTACGGGTACGGACCCCTGTTCCAGGGGTTGACCGCGTTGTGGCGGCGTGGGGGAGAGGTTTACGCGGAAGTGGATCTGCCCGAGCAGGCGCAGTCCTCGGCGGGCCGGTTCGGAATACATCCGGCGTTGCTGGATGCGGTACTGCACGCGGTGGCTCTGGGCGGGCTGGTCTCCCCGGCCGCTGCGGGAGAGATCCTGGTGCCTTACTCGTGGGAGAACGTGGATCTACACGCTGTGGGGGCGGGGTCGGTGCGGGTGGGGTTGAGCGTGGCCGAGGCTGATTCTTCTTCTGGTGTGGATAGTCGACGGGTCAGGTTGACACTCGCTGATGCCGGGGGCGTACCGGTGGCCGATGTCGCGGTGTTGACACTGCGCCCGGTCCCGATCCGCGCACTGGGATCTTCTGCTGCTGCAGTGACCGGTGGCGGTGTCCACCGGCTCGGTTGGATCGCGTTGCCCGTCGCCAAGCCCGGTGATGTCGGTGCCGACCCGCAGTGGACACGCACGCAGCAAGGGGAAACGGTGACCGTCGCCGGCACGCCTTCCGGGGTGCTGCGCCTCGAGCAGGCACCTGCGGGTAGGGATATGCCCAGCGCGGTTCATGACCGACTTGTCGAGGTAGCCGACGCAGTCCGGGAACTGCTGGCACGCCATGAGCGGATCGTGGTCGTGACCAGGGGCGCGGTCGGGGTGGATCCCGGCGAGGCAGTGGATCCGATCGGCGCGGCGGTGTGGGGCTTGCTGCGTAGCGGCCAGAATGAGAACCCCGGCCGGATCACCCTCATCGACGTGGATCGTTGGGACGGCTACCGCGACGGTGTCGCGGCTGCTTCGGCCCTCGCGGACGAACCTCAGATCGCGTTGCGACACGGCCTACCGTTCGCGCCGCGATTGACCCGCGGTATCGGTGACACAGTGGGGGCCAGTGAGTTGTCACACGCTCCGGGGTGGGCGTTGACCCAGCTCGGTAAGGGCACTTTGACCGGGGACAACCTTGTTCTGGTCCAGACACCGACCGCATGGCGGGCGTTGGGACCTGGCGAGGTTCGGGTGGGTTTGCGTGCGGCGGGAGTCAATTTCCGGGATGTGTTGATCGCGTTGGGTATGTATCCGGACACCGATGCCGTGATCGGTGGTGAGGGTGCGGGTGTGGTGTTGGAGGTGGCCTCCGACGTCACCGAATTCGCGGCGGGTGACCGGGTTTTCGGGTTCGTCGCCGATATCGGTTCGGTAGTGGTGACCGACCACAGGATGCTGGCCCCGATGCCGCAGGGCTGGTCGTTCGCGCAGGCCGCCGCGGTACCGGTGGTGTTCGTGACGGCGTATTACGGCTTGGTCGATTTAGCGGAGGCCAAACCCGAGGAAACGTTGCTGCTGCACGCCGCGACCGGTGGTGTGGGCACAGCTGCTGTCCAGTTGGCGCGCCATCTGGGTTTACGGCTGTTGGTGACCGCCAGCCAACCCAAATGGGATGTGCTGCGGAGTATGGGATTCGACGATGCGGTGATCGGGGATTCCCGCACCCTGGACTTCGAGCGCAAGTTCCTGGAACTCACCGACGGACGCGGTGTCG
The DNA here is from genome assembly GCF_045207455.1 of Nocardia sp. NBC_00881. NCBI lineage: Bacteria > Bacillati > Actinomycetota > Actinomycetes > Mycobacteriales > Nocardiaceae > Nocardia > Nocardia sp. NBC_00881. The sequence goes on along the minus strand of NZ_CP108798.1, from coordinate 2,118,941 downwards.
ATATCGTGTTGGATTCGCTGGCAGGTGAATTCGTGGACGCGTCGCTGCGACTGTTGCCACGCGGTGGACGGTTCCTGGAGATGGGATTGATCGATCGCCGCGACCCCGGTGAGGTCGCCGCGCGGCATCCAGGTGTGGACTATCGAGGTTTCCACCTCAGCGAGATCGATCCGGACCGCACCCGAGAGATCCTGAGCGTGCTGGTCGAGCTGTTCGACACCGGGGTGCTGGCCCCACCACCGGTGACGGGCTGGGACGTGCGTCAAGCCCCCGAAGCGTTCCGGTACCTCAGCCAGGCACTGCATATCGGTAAAAACGTGCTCGCCATTCCAGCGCCGCTACGGCCCGAGGGCACCGTGTTGATCACCGGTGGTACCGGTGGGCTGGGTGCGGTGGCGGCCCGGCATCTCGTCACCGAGCACGGTGTCCGCAGACTGGTGTTGGCAGGCAGGCGTGGTTGGGCCGCGCCTGGTATCACCGAGCTGACGGCCGAACTGACCGGGCTCGGTGCGCAGGTCGATGTGGTGGCGTGTGATGTGGCCGACCGGGCGGCGCTGGATGAATTATTGGCGGGAATCCCTACGGAGTACCCACTGACCGGTGTCGTGCACGCGGCAGGGGTCTTGGCCGATGGTTTGCTCACCGACACCACCGCCCAACAGTTCGCGACGGTGTTGGGTCCGAAGGTGGATGCAGCATGGAACCTGCACGAGGCCACCAAGAATCTGGATCTGTCGATGTTCGTGTTGTACTCCTCGATCGCGGGAGTGATCGGCAGCCCGGGTCAAGCCAACTACGCGGCAGCGAACACCTTCCTGGACGCATTCGCCCAATACCGGCATCGCAACGGCTTGCCCGCGACATCGATCGCGTGGGGTCCCTGGCGCGGCACCAGCGGAATGACCAGCACCCTGTCCGAAACCGACTTCGCCCGTATACGCCGAGACGGTCTGGTTCCCCTCGACGACCAACACGGAATGGCACTACTGGACACCGCCCTGGGCCTCGGACTCCCCACCATCACCGGAGTACGACTGGACATGGCAGTACTCACCACCCAAGCCACCGCAGGAACACTACCCAAAACACTCAACTCCCTGGTCACCACCTCCACACGCCACGTCGACACCGTACGATCACTAGCACAACGACTGGCGTCCACACCCGAAGCCGAAATCTCGGGTGTCGTGCTGGCCGTCGTCCGGGAACACATCGCCGCCATACTCGGACACGAGTCCAAGGACATGATCGATCCGGACGCCCCATTCCCGGAGTTGGGATTCGATTCGCTGGCGGGAGTCGAGTTCCGCAATCGACTCGCCAAGGCCACCGGACTGCCACTGCCCTCCACCGTCGTCTTCGATCACCCCACCGCTCGGGCGCTGGCCGACTACCTGTGGTCCCGGATCACCGAAACCACGCACACCACGGTGGACACTCCCACCGCGGCGCCCATGCAATCCGCGATCCGGGGTGGGCTCACCGAACTGGTGCTGGCCGCACATCGGCGCGGTCGAGTCGAAGCCGCGATACCGATGCTGCTGGAGAGCGCCAAGCTCGCCGAGACGTTCGCCACCGGCGCCGAGTTGCTCGTCAAGCCGGCGCCGATACCGCTGAGCAGAGGGACGTCCCGACCCTCGCTCATCTGTGTTCCGTCGTTCGTGGTCGGTACCGGACCGCACCAGTTCGGTCGGCTGGCACGCGAGCTCGGCACCGACCGCACGATAGCCGCGCTGCGCCTTCCGGGAACTCAGCCCGGGGAACCCCTGCCCGAGTCGTGGGATGCGTTGCTGGATTGTTTGGCGACGACCGTGGAGGGGGTCGATGATCTGCAGCCGATCGTTCTTGTCGGCTATTCGGCAGGCGGCGCGATCGCGCATGCGTTGGCGCATCGCCTCGAGAAGAGCGGGCGTGGGCCCGTGGCGGTGATATTGCTCGACGCCTATTCGCCCGACGATGCGGAGCAACGTCGTCGGGTACTGGTGAGTGCGATCGGCTCTGTGCTCGACCTCGAACACGAGATGACTGAGATCAGTGATCACGGCCTGGTCGCCATGGCGAAGTACATGCAGATATTCGACGAGCGGCAACCCGCATCGATCGCCGCGCCGACGTTCAACCTGCGGGCCACGACGCCGCTGCCCGGCCTGGATCTCGTCGAGCCGGTGCCCACGTGGCAGCACACGGGCGAAACGGTCGAGATCGACGCGGACCACTTCTCGATCATCGAAGCGGCCTCCGCCGCCGCGGCGGACGAGATACGGCGCTGGCTCGAGGCGAGGGACGATGACGATTCGAAATAACTATCCCGACAAGCCGCCTGCCCTGATGTGGCGGTGTCTGACGTGGCTGCTAGAGCGCATGAGCGCGAAATAACAATGCTTGGTATCGGATAAGGCGAGACAGGAATTCCCATGGTCGAATCGGCGAATGAGATCGCTATTGTCGGAATGTCGTGCCGGCTGCCGGGCGCTTCCGACCTCGAGAGCTTTTGGCGGCTGCTGCGCGATGGTCGCGATGCCATCGGCTCCGCTCCCGCCGACCGTCCTGGAATCGACGAGACGGCCGGATTCCTCGATTCGGTATCAGAATTCGATGCCGACTTCTTCGGTGTGCCGCCCAACGAAGCGCGGTCGATCGATCCTCAGCAGCTCCTCGGGCTCGAGCTGAGTTGGGAGGCGTTGGAGGACGCCGGCTTCGGCGACCGGACCGGCGCGCGGGCAGGGGTGTTCCTGGGCTGCACCGGAACCGATTTCGCCGAAATAGTGGCCGCGCAAGGCAAATCCGGTGTCGGCAGGCATTCATTGCAGGGTGTCGGTAGGGGTGTGGCCGCCAACCGGATCTCCAACTACTACGGGTTCACCGGCCCGAGCATCGTCGTCGACAGCGGGCAGTCCTCGTCGCTGGTCGCGGTGCACCTGGCCTGCGAATCGGTTCGCAGCGGCGAATGCGACGTGGCGCTGGCAGGTGGGCTGAACTTCATTCTCTCGCCGTTGAGCGGCGAGCGCTATGAACAATTCGGTGCGCACTCGCCGTCGGGAAAGTGCTATACCTTCGATGAACGCGCTGATGGCACGGTGCGCGGTGAAGGTGGCGGCGTCATCGTGCTCAAGCTGTTGGCGCGTGCGATCGCCGACGGAGACCGGATCTACGCGGTGATTCGGGGTAGTGCGGTCAACAGCGGCAACGAACGTCAGGTGTTGAGCGCGCCCAGTGCGGCGTCGCAAAAGACAGTTATTCGGGCGGCACTAACGGCGGCCGGGGTGGACGGCTCGTCGGTGCAATATGTGGAGTTGCACGGAACCGGCACGCCGGCGGGCGATCCGGTGGAGGCGACGGCCCTGGGCGAGACCTATGGCGTGGGGCGGCCCGTGGACGCGCCGTTGGCCGTCGGTTCGACCAAGACGAACATCGGACATCTGGAAGGCGCCGCGGGGATCGCCGGCCTGATCAAGACGGCGTTGTGCCTGCGGCATCGAGAACTGGTGCCCAGCCTGAACTTTCACACCCCGAATCCGCGGATCCCGCTCGACGAGCTGGGTTTGCGGGTGCAGACCGCGCCGGACCACTGGTCTGCCGCGGCGCTGCGCCGAGCGGGGGTGTCGTCGTTCGGCATGGGCGGCACGAACGCCCATGTGATTCTGGAGGAAGCTCCCGTGCCCTTTGCGGGCGAAGGGCCCGCCGGGCGGTCATCCGGCTCGCGGCCTCTGGCGTGGGTGTTGTCCGGACAGAGTCCGGAGGCACTGCGGGGGCAGGCTGTTCGGCTGCGGGAGTGGTTGGCCGATCATCCGGAGGCCCGTGCCGTCGATGTGGCGTATTCGCTGTCGCGTTCACGCATGCCGTTGGAGTGGCGAGGTGCTGTGGTCGGGCACGAGGTCGACGCGATGGGCGCCGGGTTGGCCGTGTTGGCCGATCCGACGGCGGCACCGGCTGCCGGTGCTGCCTTGGCAGTGACGGGTCGCGCCGGGTCCCGGCGGGCGGTTTTCGTGTTTTCGGGGCATGGAAGTCAATGGGTGGGGATGGGCGCGGCGTTGTTGGCGTCGGGGGGTGTGTTCGCGGAGTCGATCGCGGAGTGTGAGGCGGCGTTGGCGCCGTTCGTGGGTTGGTCGTTGACAGAGGTGCTGCGGGGGGAGGCGGGTGCGGCGTCGCTGGACCGGGAGGATGTGCTGCAGCCGGTTTTGTTCGCGGTATCGGTGTCGTTGGCGCGGTTGTGGCGGGCCGGTGGGGTGGAGCCGGCCGCGGTGGTGGGGCATTCGCAGGGCGAAATCGCGGCGGCGGTGGTGGCCGGCGGGTTGTCGTTGGCCGATGGGGCACAAGTGGTGACGGCGCGTTCTCGTGTTCTCACCGAGGTGTTGTCCGGTTCGGGCGGCATGGCGTCGGTTGGTCTGGCGGCGGACGCGGTGGCCGACCGTGTGGCGCCGTTCGGTGATCGGTTGTCGGTCGCGGCGGTGAACGGACCGGGGCAGACGGTGATATCGGGCGAGTCGGAGGCGTTGGCCGAGTTTCTTGCCGGGTGTGCGGCCGATGGAGTGTGGGCGAAGCAGGTTCCGATCGATTACGCGTCGCATTCGGCGGCGGTAGAGCCGATCCGGGATCGGTTGCTGGCCGAGTGGGCGTCGATCCGCCCGAAATCGGGTTCGGTGCCGTTCTTTTCGACGGTGACCGCGGAGTTTATGGACACAGCGGGGTTGGATGCCGGGTATTGGTATCAGGGCCTGCGAGAACGGGTGCGCTTCGCCGAAGCGATCGAGGCGTTGATCCGTCTCGAGATGAACGCATTCATCGAAACCAGCCCGCACCCGGTGGTATCGGCGGCGATCGAGTTGACTGCGGGCTCGGTCGGCAAAGCCGACCACGTGGCTGTCCTGAGCACGCTGCGGCGTGGCCATGGCGGCCCGGAGCAATTCGCCGCCGCACTGGCACACGCCTACTGCGTCGGGATCGACGTGACACCGGAGGTGTTGGCCGCACCCGCCGCGCGGGTGGACCTGCCGACGTATGCGTTCCAACGGCGGCAGTGCTGGACGCCGGGGGGCGTGGCAGTCACGGGGTCAGGCGATGTAAGCCGCGCCGGGCTGATCTCCCCGGACCATCCGGTGCTGGGCGCCGCGGTCTCGGTGGCGGGCCGGGACGAATGGCTGTTCACCGGTCGACTCACGCCCGACGTGCACCCTTGGCTTGCCGACCACGTGATCTTCGGGTCGCCTGTGGTGCCCGCCGCGGTGTGGCTGGAAGCCGCGCTGAGCGTAGGCGCGCGCGTGGGCGCCGGATCCGTGACGGAACTGCGGCTCTCCGCGCCGCAGGCCCCGCTCCTGCCGCCGCGCGCCGCGGCGTTGAACATCCAGGTGAGCGTCGCCGCGCCGGACGACCGCGCGCGCCGGACATTCACCATCCACGCCCGTCCTGACAGCGCCGCACTCGTCAGTGAGCGGTCGGGTGACGGGTGGGCCGCCGCATCCGAAGGCGACATGCCGCAATGGCGGCAGTATGCGACGGGCGTTCTCGCTCCGCATTCCGACGACACGCCGTTGTGGTCGGGTGGCGACTGGCCGCCCGCGGCGGCAGAGCTGGTGGCAGCCGAGGAGCTGTACGACCGGCTGGCCGCCCGCGGTTTGGGCTACGGTGTGGCGTTTCAAGGAGTCACGGCGGCCTGGCGACGCGGTCGAGAGATGTTCGCTGAAGTATCGCTCGATGAGAGCGTAAGTGATCGAGACAGGAGTTTCGGCATTCACCCGGCATTGCTGGATGCGATGCTGCACGTCGGCGTGGAGGTGCTCGACGAGACCGGCGACGGCGCTGTGATGCCGTTGGCGTTCAACGGTATTCGACTTTATCGCGACGGCGTCGACGCGGCGCGGGTCCGGATCGACCGGGTGAGTCCAGACACCGTTCGGGTCACGGCCGTCGCCGCCGACGGTGAGCCGGTCCTCACTATCAAGCAGCTGGTGCTCGAAGCAGTCGAGCCTACGGCTGCGGATGCGCTTTCGTCGGATAAAAGCACGCAGGGGCAGGCGACGCCGCAGCGCACTGTTTCTCGGACCCGGAGGCGGCGCGCTGTGGTGGCGGGTCCGTTGGCGCCACGGTTGTTCGCCGTTTCCGGGCACGAACGCGACGCGCTGGTGTTGGCGGTGGTGGCCGAGCAGGCGGCGGCGGTGCTCGGCCATGATTCGGCCGAGGCCATCCATCCGGATTTGCCGTTCACCGCGTTCGGGTTCGATTCGTTGAGCGGACAAACGCTGCGGAATCGCCTAGTAGCGGCCACCGGGGTGGGGTTGCCGACGACGTTGATATTCGACCACCCGACCCCTACGGCGGTGGCACGGTTGGTGCGTTCGCGGCTCGAAGGCGTGGATCTGGATGTGCCGCGGGTGACCCGCCGGACTCGCTCCGATGAGCCGATCGCGATCGTCGGGATCGGCTGCCGGTTTCCGGGTGGTATCGGGTCGGTCGAGGACCTGTGGGACCTCGTCGCGGCGGGTGGGGATGTGATCGCGCCGTTCCCGTCGGATCGGGGATGGGATTTGGAGCGGTTGTTCGATCCTGATCCGGACAAGCCGGGCACCGTGTACACCCGCGAAGGCGGGTTCCTGACCGATGCGGGCGCTTTCGACGCGGGATTCTTCGGTATCGGTCCGCGTGAGGCGGCCGCGATGGATCCGCAGCAGCGGCTGATGCTGGAAGTCTCCTGGGAAGCATTGGAAGACGCGGGGATCGACCCCGCCGCACTGCGCGGCACCGACACCGGCGTGTACGTCGGCGCCTCATCGTCGGGGTACTCGCGCGGGGTGACCGGCGAGTATGAGGCTTTCCGGTTGACCGGGACGTCGCACAGTGTGATATCCGGGCGTGTCGCTTACGTTTTCGGCCTGGAGGGGCCTGCGGTCACGGTGGATACCGCGTGCTCGTCATCGCTGGTCGCGCTGCATCTAGCTTGCCAGGCGCTGCGTCAGGGGGAGGCGTCGTTGGTGCTGGCGGGTGGTGTGAGTGTCGCGGCGAGCCCGAGTTTGTACGTGGATTTCGCGCGTCAGCGGGGGTTGGCGGCTGATGGGCGGTCCAAGGCGTTCGCCGCCGCCGCCGACGGTGTGACGTGGTCGGAGGGTGTGGGTGTGCTGGTGGTCGAGCGCCTGTCGGACGCGCAGCGTTCGGGCCACAATGTGTTGGCGGTAGTGCGGGGCAGTGCGATCAATCAGGACGGTGCGAGTAATGGTTTGACCGCGCCGAACGGTCCATCGCAGGAGCGGGTGATCGCGGCGGCGTTGGCCAGTGCCGGCCTGGAGCCATCGGATGTGGATGCGGTAGAGGCGCACGGCACCGGAACGAGGTTGGGTGATCCGATCGAGGCGCAGGCACTGATCGCCGGCTATGGGCGGGATCGCGAGCAGCCGTTACGGATCGGGTCGGTGAAGTCGAACATCGGGCACGCCGTCGCTGCCGCGGGCATCGGTGGTGTGATCAAGATGGTTGCGGCTTTGCGGCACGAAACACTGCCGAAAACACTGCATGTCGACGCGCCGACACCACATGTGGACTGGTCCGCGGGATCGGTGCGGCTGTTGACCGAGGCCGAGCCCTGGCTCGCGAATGGGCGGGTGCGCCGGGCCGGGGTGTCGTCATTCGGGATCAGCGGCACCAACGCGCATGTGATTCTCGAACAAGCACCACCGACCGCACCGTCGCACGACGAAGGCTCCGGTGCCACCGTTGAACCGGCCGTGGTCGGCGAGGTGGTTCCGCTGCTGATCTCGGCCAAATCCGACGACGCGTTACGTGCACAGGCGGGTCGCTTGCGGCGGTGGCTGATCGACCGACCGGAGGTCGAAATCTGGAGCACCGCGCATTCGTTGATCGAGGCGCGGGGGCATTTCGATCACCGTGGCGCGGTAGTCGGCGGCGATCGGGAACAGTTGTTGGCGGGCCTCGCGGATATCGCCGCGGGCCACGCGGCGTCCGCCGTCATCACGGGGCAGATCACAGCAGGTAAGACAGCTTTCCTGTTCACCGGCCAAGGGGCGCAGCGCGCCGGTATGGGTGCGGGGTTGTACGCGGCGTTCGACGTGTTCGCGGCGGCGTTCGACGAGGTGTGCGCCCATATCGATCCGCTGCTCGACTGGTCGCTGAAGGACCTGGTGTTCGATCCGAGTAACGCGGCACTGTTGGACCTCACGGAGTTTACGCAACCTGCGTTGTTCGCCTTCGAGGTGGCGTTGTTCCGGCTGATGGAGTCGTTCGGTGTGGTGCCGGACGTGCTGATCGGACATTCGATCGGGGAGTTGGCAGCCGCGTATGTGGCGGGGGTGTGGTCGCTCGAGGATGCGTGTGCCCTGGTGGTGGCACGCGGGCGGTTGATGGGGGCGCTGCCGCAAGGCGGGGCGATGCTGGCGGTGGCGGTATCCGAGGACCGGGTGGCCACGGTGCTTGCCGAGTTCGCCGACCAGGTGTCGATGGCGGCGGTGAACGGTCCGTCGTCGGTGGTGTTGTCCGGGGATGTGTTCGCGATCGACAAGATCGAAGACAAGCTTGCCGTGGAGGAGGTGAAGACCTCCCGGTTGCGGGTCAGTCATGCGTTCCATTCGGTGTTGATGGAGCCGATGCTCGACGAGTTCCGGGGTGTGACTGAAGGTTTGACCTATCACCAGCCGACCGTCCCCATCGTGTCGAACGTTTCGGGAGTCGTGGTCGGTGCCGAGCTGACCGACCCCGGCTACTGGGTCGAGCAGGTGCGTGGCTGTGTGCGGTTCGCGCCGGGGATCGACACCCTGGTCGAGGCGGGGGTGCGGCGGTTTGTGGAGATCGGACCGGATGCGGTGCTGTCCGCGATGACTCGGCAATGCCTTGCCGAGACTTCGGACATCGAGGCCCGCTCGACAGTGATCGCGGCCAGCCGACGCTCGACCGACGAGCCGACCCAGTTCGTGTCTTCCTTGGCGCGAGCACATGTCGCGGGAGTCCGGGTGGACTGGACGCCGTTGTTCGCGGGCCGCTCGGTGGATCGCGTGCCATTGCCCATGTATGCGTTCCAACATCAGCGGTACTGGTTGCGGCCGGTCGGCGTGCCGGACGTGTGGCAGTCGGGCCTCGACGATGCGGGACATCCACTGTTGGGCGCGATGGTGCGGCTGCCGGATTCCCAGGACGTGGTGTTCACCGGCAGGCTGTCGCAAGCCGGTCATCCGTGGCTGGCCGACCATGCTGTCGCCGGAGTGACATTGCTGCCCGGCGCCGCCTTCGTGGAGCTGGCGCTGCACGTGGGGACGATGGTGGAGTGCCCGCGACTGGCGGAGCTGGTGATCGAGGCGCCCCTGCCGGTGCCGTCCGCCGGAACCATCGAGCTGCGGGTGGTGGCGGGCGGACCGGATGAGACGGGCGTGCGGACAGTGTCGGTGTACTCGCGCTCACGCGGCGACGACGAATCCAATCGAGCCGAGCACAGCGAGTGGGTCCGCCACGCGGTCGCGACGGTCACTGCCCAGTCGGACATACCGTCAGTCGACCCGAGTGTGGCGAATTGGCCGCCGGTTGGCGCGACGGCGATGGAGATCGCTGACGCCTATGCGGATCTGGTCGAGCGGGGCTATGAGTACGGACCGGTGTTCCGGGGACTGACCGCCCTGTGGCGGCGCGACGGCGAGGTGTTCGCGGAGGTCGTGCTGCCGGAGGCCGCGCGATCGGGTGCCGTCGAATTCGGCGTGCATCCAGCATTGCTGGATGCCGCGTTGCACGCGATTCTGCTCGGTGAGCTGGTTCCCGGCACGCGGGCCGGTGAGGTCGCCGTTCCGTTCTCCTGGGAGAACGTCGCGCTGCACGCGACGGGGGCGAGCGCACTGCGCGTCCGCGCGGCCGTGACCGGCTCGCCGGGAGGCGAGCGGATCGCGGTGACGCTCGCCGACGCCGCGGGTATGACAGTGGCCGAGGTCGGGGCGCTGACGCTGCGGCCGATATCAACCGACGCGCTGGGCTCGGCGCAGCAACGGACCGACGGCATCGGCTACGGTGTGGACTGGGTCGCGCTGCCAACGGTCGAGGTCACCGCCGCCGAAGCTTGGAGCTCTGCCGAGGACGGTGAAACCGTCACGATCGCGGGACGGGTCGCGACTGTGCTGCGGCTCGACGCGGCTTCCGACGGTGGTGATCTCCCTGCGACGGTGCGGGATTCGGTCACCCTGCTGGCGGCGCGAGTGCAGCGCCTGCTGACCGGAGACCGGGTCGTCGTGGTGGTGTCCCGCCACGCGGTGGCAGTACACCCAGGTGAGCCGGTGGACCTGTCAGCGGCGGCGATGTGGGGTCTGCTGCGCACCGCGCAGAGCGAGAACCCGGACCGGATTCTTATTGTCGATATCGATGACTGGGCCGACTATCGGCACGGCGTGGTACTGGCCCTCACCCGCACCGGGGAACCCCAGCTGGCGCTGCGGCGCGGGACGGCGCATGCGCCGCGGCTGAATCGAGGTGGCTCGGATCCGCTCGGGGTCGCCGCAGTAGCGAACACCCCGGCGTGGGCCCTCGGGCTGCTCGGCAAGGGCACGTTGACGGGGGACAACTTCAGCCTGGTCGATGATCTGGGCGCGTTGGGACCGCTTGGGGCGGGGCAGGTCCGGGTGGGTATGCGGGCGGTCGGCCTCAACTTCCGAGACGTGCTGATCACGCTCGGCACGTATCCCGACGCGGATGCCCGAATCGGCTGCGAAGGAGCTGGCGTCGTGCTGGAGGTCGCGCCCGATGTGACCGAATTCGCGCCCGGCGACCGGGTTTTCGGGTTCATTTCGGGTGCCGGGTCGGTTGCGGTGACCGATCGCCGACTGCTCGTGCCGATCCCACGTGGCTGGTCGTTCGCGCAGGCCGCCGCGATACCGATCGTCTACGCGACCGCCTACTACGGCCTGGTCGACCTGGCCGAGGCGCAACCCGGCGAGACACTGTTGCTGCACGCGGCTACCGGCGGTGTCGGCATGGCGGCCGTCCAGCTCGCACGGCATCTGGGTCTGCGGCTGCTGGTCACCGCGAGTGAGCCCAAGTGGAATGTGCTGCGTGATATGGGGTTCGACGATTCGGAGATCGGTGACTCGCGCACTCTGGATTTCGAGCGGAAGTTCCTCGAGGTTACCGACGGTCGCGGTGTGGATATCGTGCTGGATTCGCTGGCCGGCGAATTCGTGGACGCGTCGTTGCGATTGTTGCCGCGCGGCGGTCGGTTCGTCGAGATGGGCATGATCGACCGGCGTGATCCGGCCGAGGTGGCCGCCGAACACCCGGGGGTGAGCTACCACAGTTTCATGCTGCTGGACGAGGATCCGGATCGGCTGCACGAGATCCTGTCGGCGCTCGTCGAACTCTTCGACGCCGGGACGCTGGCGCCGTCTGCGACCACCGCGTGGGACCTGCGGCAGGCGCCCGAGGCCTTCCGGTACCTCAGCCAAGCCCGGCACATCGGCAAGAACGTCCTGACTGTGCCGACGCCGTTGCGGCCCGAGGGCACCGTGCTGATCACCGGTGGTACCGGGGGCCTGGGCGCGGTCGCCGCGCGGCACCTGATCACCGAGTATGGCGTGCGGAGGCTGGTGTTGGTGGGTCGGCGTGGTCCGGACACCCCCGGTGCGGACGAACTGCGAGCTGAGCTTGTCGCGCTCGGTGCGCAGGTGGACGTGGTCGCCTGCGACGCGGCCGACCGGGTCGCGTTGGAGGCGGTGCTGGCGGCGATACCGGCGGAGCATCCGTTGACCGGCATCGTGCATGCCGCGGGTGTGCTGGCCGATGGCCTGCTGGCCACCATGACGCCGGAGCAGATCGCGGAGGTGCTGCGGCCGAAGGTGGACGCGGCGTGGAATTTGCACGAGGCGACCAAGGACCTGGATCTGTCGGTGTTCGTGTTGTATTCCTCGATCGCGGGTGTGATCGGCAGCCCTGGGCAGGCCAACTATGCCGCCGCCAACGTCTTCCTCGATGCGTTGGCGCAACACCGGCATGTGACCGGTCTGCCGGCGACGTCGGTGGCGTGGGGGCCCTGGCAGCAGAGCACCGGCATGACCAGCGCCCTCAGCGACGCTGACCTCGCCAGGTGGCGGCGCGACGGTTTCCTTCCGTTGGGCGCCCAGGACGGCATGTCGCTGTTCGACGCGGCATTGACCGCGGGGCGGTCCGCGTTCGTAGCTGCCCGGGTCGACCGGAACGCGCTCGCCGAGACTGGTTTCGATGATCTGCGCGCGGTCATGCGCGGCTTGTCGGGGCCGTCGCGGCGTCGCGTGAGCAGCCCGACGAGCCAGGCGCCGAATCTGGCGGCGCAACTGCTCGGCCGTTCGGCAGTCGAGCAGGAACGCGTCATCCTCGACGTGATCAGCGTCCAGGTCGCGGCCGTCCTGGGCCACAACGGTGCGGACTCGAGCGCCCCCGACAAGCCGTTCAAAGATCTCGGATTCGACTCGCTCGGTGTCATGGAATTCCGCAATCGGCTGAAATCGGCTGCCGGCGTGCAGTTGTCCGCGACCGCGCTGTACGACTATCCCACCCCGGCGGAACTGGCCGGCTACATCCGTCAGGATATCGCTCCGACCGACGACTCCGCGGAGCGCATCGCGGCCGAGGTCCAGACGCTGGCGCGCAGTTGCACATCGGCCGATCTGTCGCCTACGGACCGTTCGGACATCGCAAGCAAGCTGACCGCGATCCTGCACGAACTCGAGGGCAGGGGCGGGAGCGAGATCGACCTGGCCGGCAATGTCGACGGCCTCGAAAACGCAGATGACAGTGAGCTTTTCGATTTCATCGACAATCTCGGCTGAACTTACACAATCAGGAGTCCCACCAATGGCTGACAACGACGAGCTACGCCGGTACCTCAAGAAGACCGCAAAGGAGCTGTACGAGACCAAACAGCAACTCCGCGAGCTCACCGACCGGTCGAATGAGCCGATCGCCGTCGTCGGCATGGCCTGCCGATACCCCGGTGGCGTGCGATCACCGGAGGATCTGTGGCGCGTGGTAGCAGACGGCGTGGATGCTGTCGGGGACTACCCGTCCGACCGGGAGTGGGACCTGGAGCGGCTGTACAACCCGGATCCAGATGTGCCGGGCACGATCTACACCCGTGAAGGTGGATTCCTCGACGCCATAGGTGACTTCGACGCGGGCTTCTTCGGGATCGGTCCACGAGAGGCCGCGGCGATGGACCCGCAGCAGCGTCTGATGCTGGAGGCGTCTTGGGAGGCGCTGGAGGATGCCGGTATCGATCCGACCACGTTGCGCGGCAGCGATACCGGGGTCTTCGCCGGGGTCATCCAGCAGTACTACGGTCCCCGCATCGGCTCGCCGACCATCACCGCCGAGACCGAAGGCCATGCCTACCTGGGCGCTTTGAACAGTGTGCTGTCCGGTCGGATCGCGTACACCCTCGGCTTCAAGGGTCCGGCCATCTCGGTGGATACCGCGTGCTCGTCGTCGCTGGTGGCTCTGCATCTGGCGTGTCAGGCGTTGCGGCAGGGTGATGCGTCGTTGGCGCTGGCGGGCGGGGTTACCGTGATGTCGGATCCGTCTTTGCTGATCGCGTTCGCGCGGCAGCGTGCGTTGTCCTCGGATGCCCGTTGCAAGGCGTTCGCGGCGGCTGCCGACGGGACGGGTTTCTCCGAAGGCCTCGGGCTGCTGGTGTTGGAGCGTTTATCGGACGCACAGCGGCTCGGGCACACTGTGCTGGCGGTGGTGCGTGGCAGCGCGGTCAACCAGGACGGCGCGAGCAACGGGCTGACGGCGCCGAACGGTCCGTCGCAGGAACGAGTGATCGCGCAGGCGTTGGCCAATGCCGGTCTGGATCCGTCGGATGTCGACGCGGTGGAGGCGCACGGCACGGGCACGATGCTCGGGGATCCGATCGAGGCGCGGGCGTTGATCAACGTCTATGGTGCACGGCGGGAGAGCGGGCCGCTGCGCCTGGGATCGCTGAAATCGAATGTCGGTCACACTTCGGCTGCGGCGGGTGTCGGTGGCCTGATCAAAATGATCGAGGCTATGCGGCACGGTGTATTGCCGAAGACGCTGCACGTGGATGCGCCGACGCCGCATGTGGATTGGTCTGCGGGTACGGTGCGGCTGCTTCAGGACAGTGAGCCCTGGCCTGCGGGTGAGCGGGTGCGGCGCGCAGGTGTGTCGTCGTTCGGGGTCAGCGGTACCAACGCGCACGTGATTGTGGAGGAGGCGCCCGCCGATCCGGTCGCCGCCCAGGCGGGAGGCGAGTCCCCGGACAAGAGTGCTCCGGGGCAGGCTGATCAGGTGGCGGCTGCGAAGCCCATCGCGCCTGCCCAACAATCTTCTGACGCGGCATCAAATTTCGTTCCGCTGTTGATATCGGCCAAGTCCGACGAAGCGCTCCGTGCCCAGGCGGTTCGTTTGCGGGAGTGGCTGATCGGCGATCCCGACGCGAACGTATGGGATGTGGCGCATTCTTTGGCGACGTCGCGGGCACTGTTGGACTGGCGCGGTGTGGTCGTGGGGCGGGACCGGGAGCAGTTGCTGGCCGGTCTGGCCGACCTGGCGGCGAGTTCGCCAAGCGCGATCCAGGCGAAAGCGGGTTCCGATAAGACAGCGTTCCTGTTTACGGGCCAGGGTGCGCAGCGTGTGGGTATGGGTGCGGGTTTGTACGCGTCCTTCGACGTGTTTGCGTCGGTGTTGGATGAGGTGTGCGCCCAGTTCGATCCCTTGCTGGGGCGGTCGTTGCGGGAGTTGATGTTCGCTGACCCGGCCGGGGACGCCGAGGGGTTGTTGGATCGGACGGAGTTCACCCAGCCCGCGTTGTTCGCGTTCGAGGTGGCGTTGTACCGGCTGGTGGAGTCGTTCGGTGTGACGCCGGATGTGGTGATCGGGCATTCGATCGGGGAGTTGGCGGCTGCGTATGTGGCTGGTGTGTGGTCACTTGCGGATGCTTGCACCCTGGTGGCGGCGCGTGGTCGGTTGATGGGTGCGTTGCCGGTGGGCGGCGCGATGCTTGCTGTGGCGACCGGCGAAGCACGAGCAACGGATGTCGTTGCCGGTTTCGGCGATCGGGTGTCGATTGCCGCGGTGAACGGTCCGTCCTCGACGGTGTTGTCGGGGGACGCCGACGCCATCGAGGAGATCGAGCGGCGGCTGTCCGGCGAAGGGGTCAAGACGAATCGGTTGCGGGTCAGTCACGCCTTTCACTCGGCGCGGATGGATCCGATGTTGGCCGAGTTCCGATCGGTGGCCGCGGGTGTCGCCTATCAGTCACCGACATTGCCGATCGTGTCGAACGTGTCCGGTGAGTTCGCCGGTGATGCGATGACCGATCCGGAGTACTGGGTGCGGCAAGTGCGTGGATGTGTGCGGTTCGCGCCGGGTGTGGACGCCCTCCTTGCGGGAGGTGCGCGGCGTTTTGTCGAGGTGGGACCGGATGCGGTGCTGGCGGCGATGACGCGTGGGTGTCTGGCCGAGAACCCGGAGATCGAGTCGTCGTCGTCGGTGGCGGCGGTCTCACGCCGGTCAGCCGATGAGGTGGCGCAGTTCGTCACGTCGCTGGCGCAGGTTCATGTCGCGGGTACGCGGGTGGATTGGGATCCGTTGTTCGCGGGTCGCCCACTGCGTCGGGTCCCCTTGCCCACGTATGCGTTCCAGCATCGGCGTTTCTGGTTGCGGTCGGGCGGCGTCGACGCGTCGCCGTCGTTGACGGATCATCCGATTTTGACGGGGGTGGTCGGGCTGGCGGGTACCGACGAGTGGTTGTTCACCGGCCGGTTCTCGTTGCGCACCCATCCGTGGATCGCCGACCACATGACTTACGGCGTAGTGGTCGTGCCGAGCGCGACACTGATCGAATTCCTCCTCGTCGCGGGCGGCCGGATCGGTTGCGGGGTGGTCGAGGAGCTCACACTGCAGGCGCCGATCCTGCCGACCGACAACGACGAGGTCGAGCTACAGGTGTTGGTCCAGGCGCCGGACGAGAGCGGACGACGGCAGTTCGAGTTCTACTTCCGCAAGTCGGGCGAGGACGAGTGGACCCACAATGCTACCGGCGCGCTCGCGGCCGAATGGCACGGTGATTCGGCGTTGTTGTCGCGGTTGCGGGACGAGGAATGGCCGCCGGTCGATGCCGAACCCATTGACAGCAGAGGGATTCCGGAGCAGATCGCGAAGGGCTCCGGACTCGAATACGGTCCTGCGTTCATCGGCGTCCGCGCCGCGTGGCAACGCGACGACACCGTTTTCTCGGAGATCGCACTGGACACCGACGCGGCGCCGGAGCCGGGACGCTTCGACCTGCACCCGGCGCTGCTGGATCTGGTGATGCACACCGTCCTCGCCCGGTTGGCGTGGCGCGATATGGACGAGGATCCGGACGCAGGCAGGCTGCTGTTCCGGTGGGGCGGTGCGCGATTCCACAAGCCGACGGCAGACGGCGGACAGTGGCCTGCCGAAGTGACGACGCTTCGGGTCATCGGGATCGCGACCGGAGCGGAGACCGTGTCCGTCGCGACTGTCGATCCGGATGGCAATCCGATCGTGTCCATCGACGCGGTCGTGATGCGCCCGTACGACGTCAAGGAATTCCGGGCCAGCCTGTCCGGTGACGAGGCGAACCTGTACCAGGTGCGCTGGGAGCGCACCGCGATATCACCGGCCGACCGCCCCGTACCGCCGATGGCTGTGCTCGCAGGCACACCCGTGCAGGGTATCGATGCACGCTACCCGTCGGTCGCCGATGTTGTTGCGGCCGAAGGTATTCCCGGTGTGGTGGTGTGGCGGGCGACCGAGCCGTCCGGTATCGAGTCGTCCGCCGACGATCCGGAAAAGGTTCGGGCGACGGTGCACGGCACGCTGGCGACGCTGAAATCCTGGCTTGCCGAAGAACGCGTGTCCGGTGTCCGGATGGTCGTGGTCACGACGGGTGGCGCAGGGCTGCCCGGTGAGGCTCCGCAGCTGGCTGCCGCCGCGGTGTGGGGACTGGTCCGCAGTGCACAGTCCGAACATCCGGAACGGTTCATCCTTGTTGACGAGGACCCGGCCAGGCCGCTCGATGTCGACCGGATCGCCGCCGTGCTGCGGACAGGCGAGCCACAAGCCGCGGTGCGCGGTGCGGAGGTTTTGGTTCCCAGGCTGACGCGCGCATCCGCTTCGGACGACACCGGCGTGCCGCCGTCGTTCGGGGACGGGACGGTGCTGATCACCGGCGGCACCGGCGGACTCGGTGCGTTGTTCGCCCGCCACCTCGTCATCGACCACGGCGTGCGCCGGCTGGTGCTGACATCGCGGCGGGGCCCCGAGGCAGCCGGTGCCGCCGAGCTGGTCGCCGAGCTGGCGCGAGCGGGGGCCGAGGTCCGGGTAGTCGCGTGCGACGTCGCCGACCGCGATGCGGTGCGGAATCTGTTGGACACCGTCGATCCCGACGTCGAATTGACCGCCGTCGTGCATACCGCAGGGGTTCTCGACGACGGCACCATCGAGTCGTTGACCGGCGAACAAGTGGATCGGGTGTTGGCGCCGAAGGTCGACGGGGCGTGGCATCTGGACGAACTGACCCGTGACCGCGACTTGTCGGCGTTCGTGGTGTTCTCGTCGATCGCGGCGGTGCTCGGGACATCCGGGCAAGGAAACTACGCCGCGGCGAACGGCTTCCTGGACGCGCTGGCGCAGCGGCGCCAGGCTGCCGGGCTGCCCGCGACGTCGCTGGCGTGGGGGCCGTGGCACCAGGGCAGCGGTATGACCGGTGGTCTGGACCGCGCCGCGCTCGCGCGCTTTGATCGGCTCGGGCTCGGCCGGCTCGACGACGGCGAGGGCGTGCGGCTTTTCGACAACGCCGTCGCTCGCGCCGACGCACGACTGGCTCCGCTCAGGTTCGACGCGAGCGCGCTGCGCCGCGAGTCCGAGCCCGCCGCGGTTCCCGCGGTGCTGCGCGGATTCGTGCGGCGGGCGGCGCGCCCGGCGCAGGCCGCGGCGGACCCGTCGGCGGGACTCGCGGCAGCGGGTGCGCTGAGCGCCCGGCTGGCACAGGTGCCGGAGGCGCGACGCGGCGAGGTGGTGCTCGAGGTGGTGCTGGCGCAGGCTGCGGCGGTGCTGGGGCATGACTCGGCGGAGGACATTCGGCCAGATCAGCGCTTCGACGAGGTCGGATTCGATTCCCTGGGCGGCGTGGAGTTCCGTAACAGGCTGGCCAAGGCCACCGGTCTCCAGTTGCCGTCGACCTTGGTATTCGACTACCCGACCGCGGCGGCGGTGGCGAAGCTGGTGCAGTCCCGAGTCGAGCCGACAACGGTCGGCGCCCCCGTCAAGAAGGCTCCGCGCCGGGTTCGGGCCGACGAGCCGATCGCCATCGTGGGGATGAGCTGCCGGTTCCCCGGAGGGGTCGAATCCCCGGATGCGCTGTGGGACCTCCTCGCGTCCGGAACCGACGCGATCGGCGAGTTCCCGTCGGATCGTGGCTGGGACCTGGAGCGGCTGTTCGATCCCAATCCGGACAAGCCCGGCACCGTCTATGCCCGTCACGGCGGATTCCTCTACAACGCAGGCGATTTCGACGCCGGCTTCTTCGGCATCAGCCCGCGGGAGGCGTCCGCGATGGACCCGCAGCAACGTCTGTTGCTGGAAGCTTCCTGGGAGGCTTTCGAGGACGCGGGCATCGACCCGATTTCGCTGCGCGGCAGCGACACCGGAGTGTTCGCAGGAGCGTCCTCCTCGGGCTACGTCGATCGAGTGACCGGCGATCTGGAGGGCTACCGGCTTACCGGCACCACGCACAGCGTGATCTCCGGCCGGTTGTCTTATGTCTTCGGCCTCGAAGGGCCGTCCGTCACCGTGGACACCGCGTGCTCGTCGTCCCTGGTCTCTCTGCACCTGGCTTGCCAAGCACTGCGACAGGGGGAGAGCTCGTTGGCGCTGGCCGGCGGCGTGACGGTCGCAGCCACTCCGTACCTCTACGTTGATTTCGCGCGGCAGCGCGGTCTCTCGCCCGATGGACGCTGCAAGTCGTTCTCCGCCGCGGCCGACGGCGTCGCCTTCTCCGAGGGCGTCGGCGTGCTTGTGCTGGAGCGCCTGTCCGACGCCCGGCGCCTGGGCCACAACGTCCTCGCCCTCGTACGCGGGACGGCTGTGAACCAGGACGGCGCGAGCAACGGTTTGACCGCGCCGAACGGTCCTTCCCAGGAACGGGTGATCGCGGCGGCGTTGGCCAATGCCGGACTCGAGCCGTCGGACGTCGACGCGGTCGAGGCGCACGGTACCGGAACGACATTGGGCGATCCGATCGAGGCACAGGCGCTGATCGGCGTCTACGGGCAGGACCGCGTAGGGCCACCGCTGCGGATCGGGTCGATCAAGTCGAATATCGGACACACCGTGGCTGCGGCAGGCGTCGGCGGCGTGATCAAGATGGTTCAGGCGCTTCGGCACGAAACTCTGCCGAAAACGCTCCATGCGGACGAGCCGAGCCCGCACGTGGATTGGTCGGCGGGGTCGGTGCGGTTGCTGACCGCGGCGGAGCCCTGGCCTGCCGGCGGACGCGTTCGCCGCGCCGGGGTGTCCTCGTTCGCCATCAGCGGCACCAACGCACACGCCATCCTCGAAGAAGCACCTGCCCGTCGAGTTCCGACATCGCAGCCCGCGCACACAGACCGGCCCCGCACCTCCGCGGCCGTGCCGTTGCTGGTGTCGGCGACGAGTGAGGCCGGTTTGCGGGCGCAGGCGGACAGGTTGCGGCAATGGCTGCTCGATAGGCCGGAACGGGACCTGGCCGACGTCGCCTATTCGCTGGTGAACGCCCGCGCCCAGCTCGACTGGCGCGGAGCCGTCGTCGGTCGCGATCGGGACGAGCTGGTGGCCGGTCTGGCCGATTTGGCTGCTGGTTCGCCGGGCACGATCGAGGGCACAGCGGGTTCGGGCAAGACTGCGTTCCTGTTCACCGGGCAGGGTGCGCAACGAGCGGGGATGGGTGCGAGGTTGTACGCGGAGTTCGACGCGTTTGCGGCGGCGTTCGACGAGGTGTGCACCCAGTTCCAACCGCTGCTCGGCCGCTCGCTGAAAGATCTGGTCTTCGCCGAGGACGCCGCGCTGTTGGATCGGACGGAGTGGACGCAGCCTGCGTTGTTCGCGTTCGAGGTGGCGTTGTTCCGGTTGGTGGAGTCGTTCGGTGTGACACCGGATGTGGTGATCGGGCATTCGATCGGTGAGCTTGTCGCCGCGTATGTGGCGGGTGTGTGGTCGCTCGAGGATGCGTGTGTGTTGGTGGCGGCGCGTGGTCGATTGATGGGGGCGTTGCC
This sequence comes from Nocardia sp. NBC_00881, assembly GCF_045207455.1. Lineage (NCBI taxonomy): Bacteria > Bacillati > Actinomycetota > Actinomycetes > Mycobacteriales > Nocardiaceae > Nocardia > Nocardia sp. NBC_00881. The sequence continues at coordinate 2,098,698 of NZ_CP108798.1, read as the reverse complement.
GGAGGGCGGCGCGATGCTCGCGGTCGCCGTCACGGAGGACGAGGCGCGGGAAGTCATCGCCGGATACGGCAACAAGGTCTCGATCGCGGCGGTCAACGGTCCCACCTCGGTGGTGGTATCCGGTGATGAGGACGCCATCGATGAGGTGGAGCGCCTCATGGTCGGGCAGGGCCACAAGACGTCCCGGCTGCGGGTCAGCCATGCGTTCCATTCCGCCCGAATGGAGCCGATGCTGGCCGAATTCCGTTCAGTAGCCGAAGGATTGAGCTACAGCCTGCCGAATGTGCCGATTGTGTCGAACATCTCCGGCGCGATCGCCGGGAAAGAGTTGACCGAGCCGGCCTATTGGGTCGAGCAAGTGCGGGGGTGCGTGCGGTTCGCTCCGGGAGTAAACGCTCTCGGCTCGGCAGGTGTGCGGCGGTTCCTGGAGATCGGCCCGGAGGCGGTGCTTGCGGCCATGACTCGGGAATCCCTCGCCGAGAATCCGGAACTCGAAGCAAAGTCCACGGTGTCGGCGGCGGGTCGTCGTGGGGTTGATGAGGTGGTTTGGTTTGTGGGGTTTTTGGCGCGGGTGCATGTTGTTGGGGTGGGTGTGGATTGGGGGGTGTTGTTGGCGGGGGGTGTGGTTGGTCGGGTTGGGTTGCCGACGTATGCGTTTCAGCATCAGCGGTATTGGTTGGCTGCGGCGGGTGTGGGTGATGTCCGGGCTTCGGGTGTGGATGGTGTGGAGCATCCGTTGTTGGGTGCGGCGGTGTGGTTGCCGGAGTCCGGGGGTGTGGTGTTGACGGGTCGGTTGTCGTTGTCGAGTCATGCGTGGTTGGCCGATCATGTGATCGGTGGGGTGGTGTTGTTGCCGGGTACGGCGTTTGTGGAGTTGGCGTTGCATGTGGGGGCGATGGTGGGTAGTCCGCGGTTGGCGGAGTTGGTGGTGGCGGCGCCGTTGGTTGTGCCGTCGGTGGGTGCGGTGGAGTTACGGGTGATGGCCGCTGGAGCCGATGAGGCGGGCTCACGAGTGGTGTCGGTGTATTCGCGTCGGCAACGCGAGGGTGAATCGGAGCAGGCGGACTGGGTTCGTCATGCCACGGGAACGCTTGTCACGGCGTCGTCGTCGGGTCGGGTCGGGTCGATGGAGGCGAGTTGGCCGCCGGTGGCGGCGTTGCCGGTGGAAATCGGTGATCTCTACGGCGAACTCGCCGAGCGGGGTTACGGGTACGGACCCCTGTTCCAGGGGTTGACCGCGTTGTGGCGGCGTGGGGGAGAGGTTTACGCGGAAGTGGATCTGCCCGAGCAGGCGCAGTCCTCGGCGGGCCGGTTCGGAATACATCCGGCGTTGCTGGATGCGGTACTGCACGCGGTGGCTCTGGGCGGGCTGGTCTCCCCGGCCGCTGCGGGAGAGATCCTGGTGCCTTACTCGTGGGAGAACGTGGATCTACACGCTGTGGGGGCGGGGTCGGTGCGGGTGGGGTTGAGCGTGGCCGAGGCTGATTCTTCTTCTGGTGTGGATAGTCGACGGGTCAGGTTGACACTCGCTGATGCCGGGGGCGTACCGGTGGCCGATGTCGCGGTGTTGACACTGCGCCCGGTCCCGATCCGCGCACTGGGATCTTCTGCTGCTGCAGTGACCGGTGGCGGTGTCCACCGGCTCGGTTGGATCGCGTTGCCCGTCGCCAAGCCCGGTGATGTCGGTGCCGACCCGCAGTGGACACGCACGCAGCAAGGGGAAACGGTGACCGTCGCCGGCACGCCTTCCGGGGTGCTGCGCCTCGAGCAGGCACCTGCGGGTAGGGATATGCCCAGCGCGGTTCATGACCGACTTGTCGAGGTAGCCGACGCAGTCCGGGAACTGCTGGCACGCCATGAGCGGATCGTGGTCGTGACCAGGGGCGCGGTCGGGGTGGATCCCGGCGAGGCAGTGGATCCGATCGGCGCGGCGGTGTGGGGCTTGCTGCGTAGCGGCCAGAATGAGAACCCCGGCCGGATCACCCTCATCGACGTGGATCGTTGGGACGGCTACCGCGACGGTGTCGCGGCTGCTTCGGCCCTCGCGGACGAACCTCAGATCGCGTTGCGACACGGCCTACCGTTCGCGCCGCGATTGACCCGCGGTATCGGTGACACAGTGGGGGCCAGTGAGTTGTCACACGCTCCGGGGTGGGCGTTGACCCAGCTCGGTAAGGGCACTTTGACCGGGGACAACCTTGTTCTGGTCCAGACACCGACCGCATGGCGGGCGTTGGGACCTGGCGAGGTTCGGGTGGGTTTGCGTGCGGCGGGAGTCAATTTCCGGGATGTGTTGATCGCGTTGGGTATGTATCCGGACACCGATGCCGTGATCGGTGGTGAGGGTGCGGGTGTGGTGTTGGAGGTGGCCTCCGACGTCACCGAATTCGCGGCGGGTGACCGGGTTTTCGGGTTCGTCGCCGATATCGGTTCGGTAGTGGTGACCGACCACAGGATGCTGGCCCCGATGCCGCAGGGCTGGTCGTTCGCGCAGGCCGCCGCGGTACCGGTGGTGTTCGTGACGGCGTATTACGGCTTGGTCGATTTAGCGGAGGCCAAACCCGAGGAAACGTTGCTGCTGCACGCCGCGACCGGTGGTGTGGGCACAGCTGCTGTCCAGTTGGCGCGCCATCTGGGTTTACGGCTGTTGGTGACCGCCAGCCAACCCAAATGGGATGTGCTGCGGAGTATGGGATTCGACGATGCGGTGATCGGGGATTCCCGCACCCTGGACTTCGAGCGCAAGTTCCTGGAACTCACCGACGGACGCGGTGTCGATATCGTGTTGGATTCGCTGGCAGGTGAATTCGTGGACGCGTCGCTGCGACTGTTGCCACGCGGTGGACGGTTCCTGGAGATGGGATTGATCGATCGCCGCGACCCCGGTGAGGTCGCCGCGCGGCATCCAGGTGTGGACTATCGAGGTTTCCACCTCAGCGAGATCGATCCGGACCGCACCCGAGAGATCCTGAGCGTGCTGGTCGAGCTGTTCGACACCGGGGTGCTGGCCCCACCACCGGTGACGGGCTGGGACGTGCGTCAAGCCCCCGAAGCGTTCCGGTACCTCAGCCAGGCACTGCATATCGGTAAAAACGTGCTCGCCATTCCAGCGCCGCTACGGCCCGAGGGCACCGTGTTGATCACCGGTGGTACCGGTGGGCTGGGTGCGGTGGCGGCCCGGCATCTCGTCACCGAGCACGGTGTCCGCAGACTGGTGTTGGCAGGCAGGCGTGGTTGGGCCGCGCCTGGTATCACCGAGCTGACGGCCGAACTGACCGGGCTCGGTGCGCAGGTCGATGTGGTGGCGTGTGATGTGGCCGACCGGGCGGCGCTGGATGAATTATTGGCGGGAATCCCTACGGAGTACCCACTGACCGGTGTCGTGCACGCGGCAGGGGTCTTGGCCGATGGTTTGCTCACCGACACCACCGCCCAACAGTTCGCGACGGTGTTGGGTCCGAAGGTGGATGCAGCATGGAACCTGCACGAGGCCACCAAGAATCTGGATCTGTCGATGTTCGTGTTGTACTCCTCGATCGCGGGAGTGATCGGCAGCCCGGGTCAAGCCAACTACGCGGCAGCGAACACCTTCCTGGACGCATTCGCCCAATACCGGCATCGCAACGGCTTGCCCGCGACATCGATCGCGTGGGGTCCCTGGCGCGGCACCAGCGGAATGACCAGCACCCTGTCCGAAACCGACTTCGCCCGTATACGCCGAGACGGTCTGGTTCCCCTCGACGACCAACACGGAATGGCACTACTGGACACCGCCCTGGGCCTCGGACTCCCCACCATCACCGGAGTACGACTGGACATGGCAGTACTCACCACCCAAGCCACCGCAGGAACACTACCCAAAACACTCAACTCCCTGGTCACCACCTCCACACGCCACGTCGACACCGTACGATCACTAGCACAACGACTGGACCTGATGCCGGAGGCCGAGTGGCAGCAGGCTCTGCTCAACATCGTCCTGGAACAGGCAGCCGCGGTGCTGGGCCACTCGTCCGTCGGCGACATCAGACCGGAGAAGGGATTCGACGAACTCGGATTCGATTCGCTCGCGGGGGTGGAACTCCGGAACCGGCTCGCCAAAGCCACCGGCTTCGACCTGCCCTCCACGCTGATATTCGACTATCCCAATCCGGTCGACCTGGCCGGCTATCTGCACAAGCAGGCAAAGGTGACGCTGCGGCCGACCGCGCAACCGTCCCTCGTCGCGATCGTGCCCGACGATCTCGCTCACCTGGAGGCGATGGTCGAGCGTGTCGTCACGGCAGGAAAAGACACCGCGACCGTTACGGCGCTGCGTGTTATCAGCGATCGGCTGCGTTCCTATCTCGGCGACAGTCGAGGGGACGACGACTACGACGACCTCGCACTGCATTCCAGTAGCGAGCTCTTGGATCTGATCGATGAGGAGTTCGGTTCAGCATGAGCAACGAGGAACGGCTTACTCGGTACCTGCGCAAGCTCACTGGAGATCTGCGCTCGGCCAACAAACACATTCGCGATCTGGAAGACCGCGCCAGAGAACCGATCGCGATCGTCGGCATGAGCTGCCGCTACCCCGGTGGCGTCGAATCACCAGCACAGCTGTGGGATCTTGTCGCCTCCGCGACCGACGCGGTCGGCTCGTTCCCGACCGATCGCGACTGGGACCTGGAGCGACTCTTCGACCCGGACCCGGATACGCCGAGCACCATCTACACCCGTGAAGGCGGATTCCTCGACGCCATAGGCGATTTCGACGCGGGCTTCTTCGGAATCAGTCCACGAGAAGCCGCGGCGATGGATCCGCAGCAGCGTCTGATGCTGGAGGCGTCTTGGGAGGCGCTGGAGAACGCCGGTATCGATCCGACCACGCTGCGCGGCAGCGATACCGGCGTCTTCGCCGGGGTCATCCATCAGCATTACGGTCCGCGTGTCGGTTCTTCGGCCATCACCGCCGAGACCGAAGGCCATGCCTACTTGGGTGTTTCGAACAGTGTGCTGTCCGGTCGGATCGCGTACACCCTCGGCTTCAAGGGTCCGGCCATCTCGGTGGATACCGCGTGCTCGTCGTCGCTGGTGGCTCTGCATCTGGCGTGTCAGGCGTTGCGGCAGGGTGATGCGTCGTTGGCGCTGGCGGGCGGGGTTACCGTGATGTCGGATCCGTCTTTGCTGATCGCGTTCGCGCGGCAGCGTGCGTTGTCCTCGGATGCCCGTTGCAAGGCGTTCGCGGCGGCCGCCGACGGGACGGGTTTCTCCGAAGGCCTCGGGCTGCTGGTGTTGGAGCGATTATCGGACGCACAGCGGCTCGGGCACACGGTGCTGGCGGTGGTGCGTGGCAGCGCGGTCAACCAGGACGGCGCGAGCAACGGGCTGACGGCGCCGAACGGTCCGTCGCAGGAACGAGTCGTCGCGCAGGCGTTGGCCAATGCCGGTCTGGATCCGTCGGATGTCGACGCGGTGGAGGCGCACGGCACGGGCACGATGCTCGGGGATCCGATCGAGGCGCGGGCGTTGATCAACGTCTATGGTGCACGGCGGGAGAGCGGGCCGCTGCGCCTGGGATCGCTGAAATCGAATGTCGGTCACACTTCGGCTGCGGCGGGTGTCGGTGGCGTGATCAAAATGGTCCAGGCTATGCGGCACGGTGTATTGCCGAAGACGCTGCACGTGGACGCGCCCACCCCTCATGTGGATTGGTCTGCGGGCACGGTGAAGCTGCTCCAGGAGAGCGAGCCATGGCCTGTGGGAGAACGGATCAGGCGCGCGGGTGTGTCCTCCTTCGGGGCCAGCGGCACGAATGCCCACGTCATTCTCGAGGAGGCGCCCGCCGATCCGGTCGTCGGGGAACCCGAGGCCTCGGGCGTCGATTCGAAGCAGACGGCGTCGGCGGAGCCGAGCGTTGCGTCGGATGCCGTGCCGTGGCTGGTATCGGCGAGTTCCGAGTCGGGTTTGCGGGCGCAGGCGGATCGACTGCGGCAGTGGGTGCTCGAGGATTCCGACGCGGACGTGTGGGATATCGCGAACTCCCTGGCGACGTCACGTGCCCAGTTGGATTGGCGCGGAGCCGTCGTCGGGCGCGACCGCGAGGAGCTGTTGGCGCGTTTGGCGGCCCTTGCCGATGATGCGTCCGCTCTCGGCGCCGGTGTGGTTCGCGGCATCGTCGGCTCGGGGCGCACGGCGTTTCTGTTCACCGGTCAGGGCGCGCAGCGTGTCGGGATGGGCGCGGAGCTGTACCGAGCGTTTCCGGTGTTCGCTGCGGCGCTGGATGAAGTGTGCGCTGCGTTCGATCTGCTGCTCGGGCAAGCCCACCCGGCACCCGACCGCCACATCCCAGGGAACTCAGCGCTGTCGTTGAAGGATCTGATGTTCGCCGAGGACGACACGGCGCTGTTGGATCGGACGGAGTTCACCCAGCCCGCGTTGTTCGCGTTCGAGGTGGCTTTGTACCGGCTCGTCGAATCCTTCGGCCTGACCGCGGATATGCTGCTCGGCCACTCTATCGGTGAGCTGGTTGCGGCGTATGTCGCTGGGGTCTGGTCGCTGCCGGACGCGTGCGCGCTGGTGGCGGCGCGCGGGCGGTTGATGGGCGCGCTGCCCCACGGCGGTGCGATGCTGGCGGCAGCCGTATCCGAAGACGAGGCGGTCGCCATGGCGGCCGAATACCCCGACAGGCTGTCGGTGGCCGCGGTGAACGGTCCGTCGTCGGTGGTGCTGTCCGGCGACGCCGACGCAGTCGAGGAGATCGAGCGGCTGCTCGGCGATCAGGGGCGCAAGACGAACCGGTTGCGGGTCAGTCACGCCTTCCATTCGGCGCGGATGGAACCGATGCTCGACGAGTTCCGGGGGGTGGCCGAGGGATTGACCTATCACCGACCCACCGTCCCGATCGTGTCGAACGTCTCGGGAGTCGTGGCCGGTGACGAGCTGACCGATCCGGCGTATTGGGTCCGTCAGGTACGGGCGGCCGTGCGGTTCGCTCCAGGGGTACGGGCACTGACCGCGGCCGGGGTCAGGCGGTTCCTGGAGGTGGGCCCGGACGCCATCCTCGCGGCGATGACACGCCAGTGTCTGGCCGAGGAACCCGATGTCGAGACGCGGTCCGTGGTGGCCTCCGCCGGTCGGCGCGGCGCGGACGAGGCCACGCAGTTCACCACATTCCTGGCCGCCGCGAACACTGCGGGACTCGAGATAGATTGGCGCTGCTTGTACACGGGCCGGTCGACGCGTCGGGTTACCTTGCCGACCTATGCGTTCCAACGTCAGCGGCATTGGTTGTCCCCCAGCCACGGACTCGGCGACGTGGGTCGTGCCGGTCTGATGCCGGTCGATCACCCCATGCTGGGTGCGGCGGTCGCCATTGCCGGTAAAGACGAGTGGCTGTTCACCGGCCGATTTTCGACGGTGTCGCAGACCTGGATCGCCGATCACACAGTTTTCGGCGCGGTACTGCTGCCGGGGACCGGTTTTGTGGAGCTGGCGTTGGCGGTCGGTGCTCGATTAGGTGTCGACATCATCGACGAGCTGGTTCTGGAAGCGCCGCTGCGATTGGACGACCACACTGAGATCGACGTCCAGATCAGTGTCGAAGCGCCCGATGGCGACGGGCGCAGGCGGTTCGTCGTGGCGTCCAGGACAGTCGACCAACCGTCCGCGGACGCAAGCGGAATCACGCACGCGCGCGGCATTCTCGCTCCCGGCGCGGCGATCGATGCTCCGGCGTACGACAGCGACCACGGCCCGGGCGACGCGACGCCTGGCGACATGATCTACGACCGGTTGGCTGCGCGCGGACTCGGTTACGGACCCGCGTTCCAAGGTGTGAGTCGTCTCTGGCGTGACGGCGTCGACGTCCTGGCCGATGTGCGGTTGCCCGTCGAGGTCAGTGCGGACGCCTCCCAGTTCGGTATCCATCCCGCGCTGCTGGACTCCACGCTGCATGCCGCGGTTGAGGAGTTGGCCGCCGACCTGCAGGCCGATCAGGCGCCGCTGCCGTTCTCGTTCAACGGCGTGCGGTTGTACCGCCCGGGAGCGACGGCCGTGCAGGCGCGAATCCGGCGTAGCGGAGCCGACAGTGTGCGGCTCGAGCTCGGCGACGAAGCGGGCGCCCTCGTGTTGACCGTCGATTCGCTGCGGGCGCGTCCGGTGAACAGCCAGGCATTGCACGATGGTCGATCTTTCGGTCGCCACGGGCTCTACGACATCCAGTGGAGCGCCGTCCAATCCCGTTCGACGGTCGATACCGGCACCCGGCGGACCGCCGTCGTCGGCTCGACGTCGGCGTCCGGGTTCGAGGAGAGCTACCCGGACATGGCCGCGCTGGCCGAGGCTGTCGGGGACAACGGTCCGGATGTAGTGGTGTGGTTCGCCCATGACGACGCCGACTCGGTGTCCGCCGACGACAGATCGATGTCGGCGGACACCGTGCGTCGGCGCGTGCACACGGCGCTGGCGACGGTGCGGTCGTGGTTGCGCCTTCCCGCCGCGGCGGCTGACGCGCGACTGGTCGTGGTGACGCGTAATGGCGCGGGTTTGCCGGGGGAGGATCCTGATCTGGCCGCGGCGGCCACCTGGGGTCTGCTGCGCAGCGCGCAATCGGAGCATGCCGGTCGGATTGTCTTGCTGGACGGCGACGGTGAGGTGACCCCGGAACTGATCTCGTCGGCCGTGGCCGCCGACGAGGCGCAGTTGGCGGTGCGCTCGGGTGTGCTGCTGGCGCCGCGGCTGACCCGTCGTGACATACCTGAGGGCGGGTCGAGCATCGAGTTCGGTTCGGGTGCGGTGTTGATTGCCGGTGGTACCGGCGGGTTGGGTGCGTTGGTGGCGCGGCATCTGGCCGGGACGCGTGGAGTGCGTGATCTGGTGTTGGTGTCGCGGCGCGGTGAGCGGGCCGAGGGTGTCGCTGAGCTCGTGGCCGAGTTGAGCGAGCTCGGGGCTCGGACGCGGGTGATGGCTTGTGATGTGAGCGATCGCGCCGCGGTGGAGGCGATGCTCGATGATATTTCTGATGGTCCCGCGTTGACGGCTGTCATTCATGCGGCGGGTGTGCTGGCCGACGGCACTGTGGAGACGCTTACGCCGGAGCAGGTCGACGGGGTGCTCGCGCCGAAGGTTGATGCGGCGTTGAACCTGCATGAGCTGACTTTGGATCGTGAGTTGTCGGCGTTCGTCCTGTTTTCTTCGGTTGCGGCGGTTCTGGGTTCGGCGGGTCAGGGTAACTATGCGGCGGCGAACTCGGTGTTGGATGCGCTGGCGCGTCGTCGTGTCCACGCGGGTCTGCCGGCTGTGTCGGTGGCATGGGGTCCGTGGAACCAGGCCGGCGGGATGACCGCCGAACTGGGTACGGCCGCAGTAGAGCGGCTGTCGCGCATGGGCTTCCGCTCGTTGGCCGAAGACGATGGGCTCGCGTTGTTCGATCTGGTGGGTGGCGCGGATGTCCCGTTCGTCGCCGCGGTCGACTTCGATACGGCATCGTTGTCGGTTCAGGCGCGTGCGGGTCTGTTGCCGGGTTTGATGCAGTCGTTGGTGCCGTCCGTGCGTCGTGCCGACCGGGGTGGTGGGGATCTGGCGCGGCGGTTGGCATCGGTGTCGCCGGATAAGCACGACGCGATCGTGCTCGATTTCGTGCGGAGTCAAGTTGCCGCGGTGTTGGGTCATACCTCCGGTGAGCTGGTCGATGTCGAGAAGCCGTTCAGTGCCATGGGTTTCGATTCGCTGGGTGCTGTCGAGTTCCGTAATCGGCTCGCCAAAACCACCGGTTTGCGGCTGCCCTCCACCCTCGTCTTCGACTATCCCACCACCCGGGCCGTGGCGACGTTCATCAAGTCGCTAGTCGGGGAAACTCCCGACGCCGCGGGCGGGGCGGCGAGAACCGCGCGCCGGGTGCACACCGACGAGCCGATCGCGATCGTGGGTATGGCCTGCCGGTATCCCGGCGGTGTCGAGTCGCCGGATGAGCTGTGGGATCTGGTGTTGTCGGGCACGGACGCCATCAGTGAGTTTCCGCCGGATCGTGGCTGGGACCTGCGTCGCCTGATCCATCCGGACCCCGACAACTCGGGTACGTCCTACGCCCGCGAAGGCGGATTCCTCACGAACGCGGGCGATTTCGATGCGGGCTTCTTCGGGATCGGTCCTCGTGAGGCGATCGCGATGGATCCGCAGCAACGGTTGCTGCTGGAGGTGTCGTGGGAGGCGTTGGAACACGCGGGGATCGATCCGACGTCGTTGCGGGGCAGCGATACCGGTGTCTACACGGGTGTGATGTATCAGGACTACGAGGCCGTGACGCGCAAGGGTGGGTCCGAGGTCGAGGGGTATGTCGCGACCGGTGCCGCGGGGAGTGTGGTGTCGGGGCGGGTGGCCTACGCGTTGGGTTTGGAGGGGCCCGCGATGACGGTGGATACGGCGTGTTCGTCGTCGTTGGTGGCGTTGCATGTGGCGTGCCGGGCGTTGCGTCAGGGGGAAAGCTCGCTGGCGTTGGTGGGTGGTGCGACGGTGATGGCGACACCGATGGTGTTCGTGGAGTTCTCCCGGCAGCGCGGTTTGGCTCCGGATGGGCGGTGCAAGTCGTTTTCGGCAGCGGCCGACGGGGTGGCCTGGTCCGAGGGTGCCGCGGTGTTGGTGGTGGAGCGCCTGTCGGACGCGCGGCGTTTGGGGCACAACGTGTTGGCGGTGGTGCGCGGCAGTGCGATCAATCAGGACGGCGCGAGCAATGGTTTGACGGCGCCGAACGGCCCGTCGCAGGAACGGGTGATCGCAGCGGCGTTGGCGAATGCCGGGTTGGAGCCGTCGGATGTGGATGCGGTGGAGGCGCATGGGACGGGGACGCGGTTGGGTGATCCGATCGAGGCGCAGGCTTTGATTGCGGCCTACGGGCAGGGTCGGGCGGGTGAGCCGTTGCGGATCGGGTCGTTGAAGTCGAATATCGGGCATTCGCAGGCGGCTTCGGGTGTGGGTGGCGTGATCAAGATGGTGCAGGCGTTGTGGCACGAGACGTTGCCGAAGACGCTGCATGTGGATGCCTTGTCCCCGCATGTGGATTGGTCGGCGGGATCGGTACGGGTGCTGACCGACGCGGAGCCGTGGCCTGCCGGCGACCGGGTGCGGCGCGCGGGAGTGTCGTCGTTCGGGATCAGCGGCACGAACGCGCACGTGATCCTCGAGGAACCACCGGCGGCACCGTCGCCGCATGCCGTATCAGAGCATGGCGGCGGCGAACCAGTGTCGGCAGTGTCGGACATCGACATCGACGTGGTGCCGCTGGTGGTGTCGGCGAAGTCGGAGGAGGCGTTGCGTGCGCAGGCGGACCGGTTGCGGGCATGGTTGGCCGACCGTCCGGATGTGGATACAGGGGCCGTGGCGCGGTCGTTGGTCGACTCGCGGGCGACGCTGGATCGGCGAGGGGTCGTTGTCGGGCGTGATCGGGAGGAGTTGTTGGCCGGCCTGGCTGCTTTGGCGTCGGGTTCGGTGACGTCGGGTGTGGTCGCCGGCGTTGCGGGTCCGGGAAAAACAGCGTTCCTGTTCACGGGTCAGGGTGCGCAGCGGGTCGGTATGGGTGCGGGGTTGTACCAGGCATTTCCGGTGTTTGCCGCGGCGTTGGACGAGGTCTGTGCCGAGTTCGATCGTCATCTGGGTGGATCGTTGCGGGAGGTGATGTTCGCCGATTCGCGGGGTGTGTTGGATCGGACGGAGTGGACGCAGCCTGCGTTGTTCGCGTTCGAGGTGGCGCTGTTCCGGTTGGTGGAGTCGTTCGGTGTGACACCGGATGTGGTGATCGGGCATTCGATCGGTGAGCTTGTCGCCGCGTATGTGGCGGGGGTGTGGTCGCTCGAGGATGCGTGTGTGTTGGTGGCGGCGCGTGGTCGGTTGATGGGGGCGTTGCCGGAGGGCGGTGCGATGCTGGCAGTCGCTGTTCCGGAGGCCGATGCGGCGGAAGCGATCGCTGGGTACAGCGGTCGGGTGTCGCTCGCGGCGGTGAATGGTCCCGATGCGGTGGTGATCTCCGGTGATGAGGATGCCGTCGGCGAGATCCAGCAAGGCCTTTCCCAGGTCGGCCGCAAGAACACGCGGCTGCGGGTCTCGCACGCGTTTCACTCGGTGTTGATGGAGCCCATGCTCGACGAGTTCCGTGTCGTGGCCGAAGGATTGACCTATCGGGAGCCGTCCCTGCCGATCGTGTCGAACGTGTCGGGTGCGCAGGCAGGCGATGAGGTGCGTGATCCGGAGTACTGGGTGGCGCAGGTTCGCGGTTGCGTACGGTTCGCTCCCGGTGTGGACACGCTGGTCGAGTCCGGTGTGCGCAGGTTCGTGGAGGTCGGCCCGGACGCGGTGCTCACCGCGATGATCCGTCAATGCCTGGCGGAGCGTCCGAATGCGGGGATGGTGGCGGCGTCCTCCCGGCGATCGATCGACGAGGTAGTCCAGCTCGTTACGTGCCTCGCACACGCGCACACAGTGGGAATGCCGGTGGACTTGCGGCGCTTGTTCGCCGGACACGCCGCGAGCCGGGAGGCATTGCCCACCTACGCGTTTCAGCACCAACGCTACTGGCTGCAGCCGGCATCCCAAGTCGTGGCAGGTTCGATCGGGCATCCGCTGCTGACGAGCGCAGTGCAGCTCGCAGGAAAAGAAGAGTGGCTGTTCACCGGGCGGATCTCGGTGCGCACTCATCCCTGGATCGCCGACCATGCGGTGTTCGGCTCGGTGTTGCTACCCGGGACGGCATTCGCGGAATTGGCCTTGGCCGCGGGTTCGCGACTGGACGCCGGCGCCATCGAGGAACTGCTGCTGGAGGCCCCGCTTGTGTTCGCGGGCGACGCCGAGTTCGACCTGCAGCTGAGTGTCGGGGCGCCCGACGGCGAGGGTCGGCGCACGTTCGCGATCTACTCTCGCTTCGAAGCCGCCGACCGGGACTCGAATGATGTGGAGCCGTGGGTGCTGCATGCAGGCGGTGTCCTGGCCGCCGCCGCTGACGCCGCCCCGACCTGGAGCGAACAGACCTGGCCCCCCGCCAGCGCCCATGCGTCGGCCGACACATCCCTCTATGACCGACTTGCGCAGCTGGGTTTCGAGTACGGACCGGCGTTCCAGGGCGTGACCGCGACGTGGACGCGCGGCGAGGAGACATTCGCCGAAATCTCCCTCGACGAATCCGTCGTCGGTTCGGCATCCGCGTTCGGCATCCATCCCGCGTTGCTGGACGCATGCCTGCACGTCGCCATCGACGAGCTGACCCACGATTTGCCTGCGGGTCGGTTGCCGCTGCCCTTCTCGTTCACCGGAGTGCAGCTGTGGCGCTCCGGCGTCGGCGCGGTGCGCGCGAAAGTGGTCCGGGATGACAATGGGAAGGCCGGGATCGTCGTTGTCGACGACACCGGTTCTATCGTGCTGACCATCGATGCGGTCGTTACGCGTCCGGTCGACGCCGAAGTGTTGAACGCGGTAAGCACAACTCGCCGCTCGTCGCCGCTGAACCTGCAATGGATCGAATCGGCGCTGCCTGCTCCGGGGTCTGCCGGTGCGCTGGCGACGTTGGGTTCGGCGCGGGTGCCGGGGATCGACCGCCACTACACCGACATAGCTGAGCTGGCTGCGGCCGAGGAGATTCCGGACGTGATCGTCTGGTCGCTCGCCGAAGAGCTCACCGCGACCAACGGTGAGCGCGCCGGAGCGATTCGGCGGTCGATCCACACAACCTGGGATGTGCTGCGATCCTGGCTGTCGATCGAGCGGCTGGCGGACACCCGCCTGGTGGTGGCGACCCGTCGTGCGACGGGCCTGCAGGGCGAGTCTGTGGACCTGGCCGCCGCCGCGGTGGCAGGCATGGCCCGCACCGCCCAATCGGAAAACCCCGGCCGGATTGTGCTGCTGGACTACGACGGCGAGCTGGGCGCCGAAGTCGTGCGGAGTGTGGTCGAGTCGGATCATGCGCAGGTAGCGGTACGCGCCCGGAGGATGTTCGTGCCGCGTCTGGCCGACGGCGGTGTTTCCGCCGCGGCTCAGTCGTTGGAAAGGGCTGACACCGAGGCCCTGTCATCCGACTCCGCCACGTTCGGGGACGGCACAGTGTTGATCACCGGCGGCACCAGTGGGCTGGGCGCGGTGATGGCTCGGCATCTGGTGGCCGCGCACGGCGTCGAACACCTGCTGCTGGTGTCCCGGCGAGGCGCGGCGGCGGCGGGAGTCGCGGAGCTGGTCGCCGAGCTGACCGAAATGGGAGCCGAAGCCCGTGTCGCCGCATGTGATGTCGGTGACCGAGCGAGTTTGGCGGCTGTTCTCGAATCGGTCAGGACCGAATATCCGTTGACGGCGGTGATTCACTCCGCGGGTGTGGTCGATGACGCCACGATCGAAAAACTGACACCGGAACAGATCGATCGCGTGCTCGTACCCAAAGTCAACGGCGCACTGAACCTGGACGAGCTCACCCGAGGCCACGACCTGGCGGCGTTCGTGATGTTCTCCTCCGTTGCGGCGATGCTCGGTGCGCCTGGACAAGGCAACTATGCGGCGGCGAACTCGTTCCTCGACGGACTGGCCCGCGCCCGCCACGCCCAGGGGCTGCCCGCGTTGTCGGTGGCCTGGGGACCCTGGAGCCAGGAAGTGGGCATGACCGGCAAGCTGGATCGGGCCGCAGTGGCACGGTTGGAGCGGATGGGCATCAAGGTGCTCGGCGACGACGACGGGATCGCGCTGTTCGACGCCGCGGTCGCCGCGGGTGAGGCTGTGGCCGCCTGCGTCGAATTCGACAAGCCGACACTCTCGGCCCAGGCCCGAGCCGGGCTGTTGTCCGATGTGCTCAGTGGCCTTGTGCCTGCGCGGGCACGACGCGCGCCCAGCGACGTCGCCACCGGCGGCCAGTTGGCTGGGCGGCTCGCCGCCGCGCCGGAGGACCAACGGGATGCGCTGGTACTCGGATTCGTGCGGGAACACGCCGCGGCTGTTCTCGGATACTCCTCGGCCGCTGCCATCGAGCCCGAGACCCCGTTCAACGAACTGGGATTCGATTCGCTCGGCGGTGTCGAGTTACGGAATCGGCTCGCCGAGGCGGCGGGCATGAAACTACCGTCGACGCTGGTATTCGACTACCCGACCGCTACCGCGGTGGCGAAACTGTTGCGCTCGCGGTGGGATGCCACCTCGACCACATCGGCGGTCGACGACCAGATCACCTCGCTTCGATCGTTGTTCGCGACCCTGTCGTCCAGCGGGGACAAGGAGCGCCTGGCCGAGCGGATCCGCTCGACGCTGGCCGAAGCTCTGGAGGACCGTGAATCCGCGGCCCGCGGCGACCGCGTCGCCGTCGAGGCGGCGAGCGCCGACGAGCTCTTCGCTCTCATCGACCAGCAGATTACAAAGCAGTAAGACAAGAAGGGAATGGTATGACACACAACGACTTGGCCACGATCGAAATGTCCAACGGATCACGGACACTGCATATGGAGTGGGACGATCCCGGACTCGCGGTAATGGGCCTGATGCAGCTGTCCCGCGACGAACTGTTGGAGCGTCTGCGGTCCGGCGATCTCCCGCAGCCGCCGCTGGCCAGGCTGCTCAACATCGCGGTCGTGGAGGCCGAGCCGGGCCGGATGGTCTTGAGTCTCACTCCGGACGAGCGGCATGTGAACTTTCTCGGCGTTGTCGGTGGCGGCGTCGTCACCACTGTCCTCGACATCGCGACGTGGGGTGCGGTCCATTTGTCGTTGGAAGACAAGTCCCTGGTCACGACGGTGAGTATGAACACGAACTTCCTGCGCGGAGTCTCCCACGCCCAGGGGACACTGCACGCGATCGCTCGGACCGTGCACGTCGGCCGGACGACGGCAGTTGCCGAAGCGCGTCTCGTCGACGCAGCCGACAAGACCTATGCGACGGCGACCGCCAGCTTCGTCCGGATGGGAGGCTGAACCGCGTAATTCCCTTCTTCATCCCGGCGGACGCCGGAACCCAGGAGAGTGTGGCTCTCCTGCCGCTTCCGCAGGTTGACCGCGTTACGCGGTCAACCTGCGGGAACGTGCAGCTCGATGACGGGAGAAGTTGGGTGCCTACCCGCAGTTCAGATCTCGGCCGCCAGGCGGGTGCCCTGCTCGATGGCGCGCTTGGCATCCAATTCACCGGCCGCATCGGCGCCGCCGATGAGATGCACACGCACACCTAGGATTTCGAGCTGTTCTTTCAGGTCTCGGACAGATTCCTGGCCAGCGCAGACGATGACGTTGTCGACGTCGATCACACGCCGACCTTCCCGCTTCTCGCCGAAGCTGATGTGCAGACCGCGATCGTCGATCCGCTCGTAGTTGACCCCGCCGATCTGCTTGACCCCCTTGGCCTCCAGAGCGGCGCGATGGATCCAGCCGGTCGACTTGCCCAGCGTCGTTCCGAACGGGCCCGACTTTCGTTGCAGTAACTTCACTTCCCTGATGGCAGGGGCGGGCTTGGGCGTCGTCAACTGCCCAGGGGCGTGATCGTCGTCGGTGACACCCCACTCCTCCTGCCACTCCTCGAGTTTCAGCGCGGTATGCCCGGCGACCGTGAGGAATTCGCTGACGTCGAAACCGATTCCACCCGCGCCGACGACGGCGACGCGCTTGCCTACGGGCCTTTCCGCCCGGATCAGCTCTGGGTAGGACAGCACCATCGAGTGGTCGATTCCCGGGATATCGGGAATACGTGGCCGCACGCCGGTGGCCAGCACGACCTCGTCCCAGTTACCCGCCGCAAGCTGCTCGGCTGTGGCGTGGGTGTTCAAATGTACTGTGATACCGGTGAGTTCGAGCTTTCGGTGGAAGTACCGGATCGACTCGTTGAACTCCTCCTTACCGGGAATACGGCGAGCCAGGTCGAACTGGCCGCCGATCTTGTCGTCGGCTTCGAAGAGCTCGACGTGGTGACCGCGCTCGGCCAGACCGATTGCCGCCGACAGTCCTGCCGGGCCGGCGCCGACGACGGCGACGCGTTTGGCGCGGCGGGTGGGCAGGAGCTGGAGCAGTGTTTCGTGGCAGGCGCGCGGATTAACCAAACAGGACACGGTCTGTTTGGTGAAGGTGTGGTCGAGGCAGGCCTGGTTGCAGGCGATGCAGGTGTTGATCTCGTCCACCCGGGATTCGGCGGCCTTGTTCACCCATTCCGGGTCGGCCAGCAGCGGACGGGCCAGCGAGATGAGGTCCGCGTCGCCCCGCTCCAGGATCTCTTCGGCGACCTCGGGCATGTTGATCCGATTCGACGCACACACCGGAATCGACACATGCGCTTTGAGTCTGGCGGTGTATCCGACGAACGCGGCCCGCGGCACGGAGGTGGCAATGGTCGGTACCCGCGACTCGTGCCAGCCGATGTCGGTGTTGATGATGTCCACCCCGGCGGCTTCCAATTCCTTCGCCAGCTCGATGATGTCCTCGAAAGTCTGTCCATCCTCCACGAACTCGGCTAACGACATTCGGAACATGATGAGGAAGTCCTCGCCGACCGCGGCCCGGGTCCGGGCGGCGATCTCGACCGGGAACCGCCGTCGGTTCGCCGGCGAACCGCCCCAGCCGTCGGTTCGGGTGTTCGTGCGCGGCGCGAGGAACTGGTTGATCAGGAAGCCCTCGCCGCCCATCAGCTCGATGCCGTCGTATCCGGCCGATTTCGCCAACTCCGCGCAGCGCACGTGATCAGCGATCGTCGATTCGACGCCCTGCTCGGACAATGCCCGAGGCTCGAACGCGACGAGCGGCGACGCCACCGTCGAGGCCGACACATTGTTGGGAATATTCGAATCGCGGCCCGCATGCAGGATCTGCAATGCGATCTTGGCCCCCGCCTGGTGTACCGCCGTGGTGATGCTGCGGTGTCGCTTGGCATCGGCCCCGGTGAGCATTCCACAGGCGAATGGCCACAGCCAGCCTTCACGGTTGGGGGAATACCCGCCGGTGACGATCAGACCCACGCCGCCGGCGGCCCGTTCGGCGAAGAATGCGGCCAGCCGGTCGATGTGCCAATCCCGGTCCTCGAGGCCGGTGTGCATCGAACCCATCACCACGCGATTGCGCAGTGTGACGCGCCCCAGCTGGAGCGGCGACAGCAAGCGCGGAAAAGCTGAACTCATGCGATGAACCTAATGACACGCGTCCACTCGCGCAACGGGAGCGAACGGCCATCCAGTGCACCCACGGAATGTGTCTAGATGATATAAGGGCTTGGATGTGGGCGCGGAGGTCTCATACTGCACGATGTTCGCGCAGGTCGGCTCCATTCCGCAGCGTGAGGTAGCGCAGGACCACGCGGGCCAGCGACCCGATCGAGAAGCCGAGATCTGCTGGATCCTGGAAAGCTTGGGGCGCCACCCCGGTGCTCAGTCGTCGCTGTGCGATGCCGGACACCCATCAGTGCTCGATGGCAAACTACCTTCTCAGCCTCGCCGCCGCTCGGCCCTCGTGGGGATGCGGTGCCCGTCACCACAACGACACAGCGCGCCCCGACTGGTGACTACACCTCGTCCCCTCGGATGTCCCGAGGCCGCTCAGGCAATACGGATCACCGCATGCCGGTGCGACCTCGGGTACATCCACGGTCGGTGGAATCTATTCCACCCTGACCTGACTCAGAGCACGACACCACCGACGAAGGCGCCGATCACGGCACCGGCGACGAGGCCGATGAACAAGCCGGGAATAGCGCCGACCACCAGGAACAGAGCACCGACCAGCGTGCCGATGACGGCGCCGATCGCGGCACCGACGACGACGCCGCCCACGACACCGACGGCGCCGATGTCCTTCAACTGAGCGACATTCTGGTTGTACTCCGCGATGTCGCCGACGGCGGTGGACTTGTCTGCCGGCCTGAGTGTCAGGGCCGTGCCTTCCGTATTGATGTCGGGGCTCAGCCGAACCTGCTGTCCCGAAGCCTGGAAGGACATCGGCAGGCTCGCGACTACGACACCGTCGGGAGCTGTCACGGTAATCGCGGTCGCGTCGGGGGTCAACGCGAACCGGCCGGACTCCAAGGTGGTCGTCACCCCTGTGCGGTCCTCGGACAATCCACTGGTGTAGGTGACTCCTCGGTCGGTTCCGCTCGTCGAAGTGGAGGTGATGGTGCCTGGACCCGCGTGGGCAGTACCGGCCGCGATCCCGGTAGCCGCGATGGCCAGCAGCGATGTGACGACGAATTTCTTGATTCTCATGTGATGACCTCACTCTCGGTGCCGGTCGATCGATCGGCACCGCCGTTGAATCGGAAAATTCCAGCGGCTCACATCATTCCACCGAAGTGGCCGGATGAGAAGACTTAAAAAAGCTCTTACCGTTCGAGATGATCGCTTGTCCAAGTTGGCATCTCGCGCGGAGCGGCCATCCGCGTCAGTCCCGCCGGTTTTGCCCGCCTTGCCCGGTGATACTTCGACCAACCCATGACTTCGGTCCGGCCGATCTCGCTTGACGGCCGGCCGGACCGACCACGTCGAGCCTCGGTCGCCGGACTCGTTGGAGGGCACCACCAGCGCACGTCACGAGCCGCGGCGTCCCCGGATGGATGTAGCCGATATGGCACTCGCAGACCGCGAGCGGATACGGGCACGGTGCCAGCACCGCGCTCGAGTCCGACAGCTTGAAACAAGATCGTCATATGGAGAGAGAGGTTAAACTTGCAGCAGTTGAGCGCCTCACGCCGACCGCCGGTCGTTCCTGCGGGATCGGGTATTCCTCGCGAACGCCGGCATCTCCTGGACCGAGAACGGGGTTACCTAGGTGGCTCGGGCGGAGGTGGATGAGCTCGACTGGCTCACCGGCACGGTCACCGAGATCTACGCCCTCGACCGAAGTGCCGGCGTAGGGAGCGAAGGGGGCACCGGGGGCCGAGTGAACGACGTGAATCGACGCGGCGCGGACCGACTGGCCCAGATCGCAATGAAGGACCATGTCGGCGGCGGGCTCGGCGTCCATCCCAGCGAAATCCACGCTGAGGTCGCCAGATCCCGGGCCAGTTACAGCGACGATGTCTACTACCTGCGGTAACCGTCCTGGCCACATCCGGTGGTTGGAGACACATGGCCGGTCCTCCAGGTAGCGGCCACCTGAAATTCCTGGTGTTCCGGCACACCATTGGAGGAGTTTCGGGCAAGAACGCCACCTCGTGGCCGTTGATATTCCACAATCTGATACATGCCCAAGCCCTGCCTGCTACTGCAGTTGCGGCCCGAGCGAGTGGCCGCGGACGACGAATACCACGCCATCCTGCGCGCGACCGAGCTCGACGTCGGCGACTTCGTGCGGGTGCAGATGGACCAGGCATTTCCCGACATCGACTTCGACGATTTCTCGGCGATCATCGTGGGTGGTGGCCCGAGTAACGTCAGCAGTCCCGACGACAAGAAATACGACTACCAGAAGAGGTTCGAGCCCAAGCTGAAGGACCTGACCAGCGAGATCGTTCAACGAGATTTCCCGTATCTCGGCGCGTGCTACGGATTGAGCACCCTGGCGGACGTGCTCGGTGGAAAGGTCAGCGAGGAACGGTACGGTGAGACCGTCGGCGCGCAGACGATCGAATTGACCGACGCCGCCCACGACGATCCTCTCCTGCGGAGCATACCGCGGTCGTTTCGGGCGTTCGTCGGCCACAAGGAGGCCTGCCAGGAGGTTCCGCCCGGCGCGGTATTGCTCGCCGGGTCGGCTGGTTGCCCGGTACAGATGATCCGAGTCGGGCGGCACGCGTATGCCACTCAATTCCATCCGGAACTGGACGGCAACGGACTCGCACTGCGCATCCAAACCTACCGGCACGCCGGCTATTTCGACCCGGGTGAGGCGGACTATCTCACCGCCCTCGGCCACCGAGAATCGGTCACCGTGCCGAGTGAGATTCTGCGTCGATTCACCACCCGATATTGCGGCAGCCGCAGCATCACCGCCTAGTCTCGAGCTCCTTTTTTCGCGGTGGCCTTGTCTGGATCATCGGCTGCGGTCCGCCTGCACGCTACGGGCCCGCGACCGGGGACAGGCAGCTGGCCGGTGGATCGACAAGAAGGCAGATGGCCGGGCCGCGGGTGGGGCGGTAGTCGGCGGGGACACCGCCCTCGGCGACGATCCGGGTGTAGGTGCCGACGGCGTCGGTGGGGCGGCGAGTAAGGGTCGGGTCGGTGCGCACGTCGACGGTGTAGAGGCCGAATCGTGGTGTGTAGCTACCCCATTCGTAGTTGTCGGTGAGGCTCCAATAGTTGTAGCCGATCACGTCGATACCGTCGGCCTTGGCGCGCTGGATCCAATAGACGGTGTCGCGGAGATGATCGCTGCGGGTGTAGCCGTCGCCGCGGGGACGGCCGTTCTCGGTGGGCATGCCGTTCTCGACGATGTAGAGCGGCTTGTTCGGGAAGCGGCGCGAATAGTATTGCAGCGCATAGTAGATGCCCTCAGTGCGCAAGGGCAGCTCCCAGATGTGCGGCCCAGGCATGTTCGGCATCGCCGATCCGCTGGCCCGCGCGATGGACGAGAGCAACGATTGCGCCGGATCGTAGGCGAAGTAGTAGTCGACGCCCACATAGTCGAGCCGGTCGCCGATGCGGTCGACGAGCGCACCGTTGACCTGGGCCTCCGAGCCGGCGACATAGCCGACGTTGCTGGTCACCTGGGCGCCGGGCCGGATCTGGTGGATGTAGTCGTAGATGATGTTGTGTGCCTGCGCAACCCGCTCCAGCATCTCGGGCGCGTCGGCGGCGCCGTTGCGGGCCTCGTGCACGATGTAGGCGACCGGCTCGTTCACGGTGACCCACAGCGGATTGTGGGATGCATAGCGGTCGACGACCTTGCGCATGTTGGTCAGCCAGTCGTCGACCATGCCCGGACCGCGCCAGCCACCGCGGTCGGCGGCCCATCCGGGGTACACCCAGTGGTCCAAGGTGATCATCGGCCGCATCCCGGCCTGCTCGATACTCGCGATGACCGCGTCGTAGAAACGGAACGCGGCCTCGTCCCAGACCCCCGGAGCGGGCTGCAGCCGGGCCCATTCGATTCCGATCCGGAACACCCGCACGCCAAGGTCGGCCGCCGTGCCGACGTCCGACGCATAGCGGTCGTAGAAATCGACCGAATCGTGAAGGGCGTCGTAATCGTGGTTCGCGGAAATGTAACGTGTCCAATTGCTATCGGGCGCATGGCCTTCGGACTGGAATCCGGAGGCCGCGACCCCCCAGAGGAATCCCGCGTCGAGTGGCGGTAAGGCGGCGGCCGGCCGAATCAGTGGGGCGGCCGGGGAGTGCGTGCAGAGCAGTAGGGTCGACGCGGCGGCGGCGAGCGCGGCCAGGACGTACCGACGGATCCGGGATCGCATCAGCTCAGAGTAACTGGATACGCTCCGAATCGTTGGAAGATCCGCGTGTCCCGATATGCTCTACCGCCGCGCGGAGGATCATGTGGGTGGACATGCCGCGGCCGCGTCGTGGATTCCCACTCGACACAAGTTGAGTCGAGGATATTGGTCCACATGGCCGACGTCGAGCGATCAGGGCGGATCGGCTATCGACGGATCTTCCACCGCCACTGAAGAAGCCACTTTCCCACTGAGGTAACCCGTGCGTGTAGCGGAGTCTTCGGTGCGGATCTCGCCTCGTCTTCGTTGTGCTCGCGGTGCGTGGATCGGTTGCGCGGCAATGTTTGCCGTGGTCGATGAGCCTGAAGCGGCCACTGCCCGCTCGAATTCAGTCCTCCCCGGATTCGTTGTGCGCAGCATCCGATCATTCATGCCCGAAACGCGTATGAGCCGACCCGCCGTGCGGATAGCTGCAAAGTAGCTGATGGATGTGAATGTCGGGCGCATCCTGCGCCGATTGATCGACTCGACGTCATGCAGTCGCGGCACCGACCGATGAATCCCGACGATCAGGCTCGCCTGCACTTTTTCCGGCACTTCCTGGCAGTGGTCGACCAGGGCGGCATCGACCGGTTCATCGCGGCGCAGCGCGGATCGTTGATGCGAACCCTGGTCGAGGTGACAAGTGATCTCAGGACCCATCCGCCAGAGCGAATTGTTCGACGAGGTGCGGCAAGACCAGATCGGTTTGTTCGATCGCCGCGGAGTGGCCGGCCTTGGGAATCGTGACGGTACGGCCGTGTGGGCTCGCGTCGGCGATGTTGTCCGAGGAGATCGGAGTCGGGTACGCGCTGTCCTCCTCACCGGCGATGGCGAGCACCGGCACCGTGCACTGGTGGAGTTCCTCGACTACTCGCTTCCGGGTGACGACACCGTAGGCGGCGTCTCCGATGGAGGGGCCGAGTTCGCGGATTCTTTCCCGCCAGGTGGAGATGAGCGAGCTGTTGTTCTGCAGGGTCCAACGGCCGAACATGATCGCGAGGATGGAATCGATCACCTGCGCCGCGCCGTGCTCGGTGAGATGAGCGACCAACGGCTCGTAATCGGCGCGCCGGTACTCTTCCTCAGCTGAGGACCCGATAACCGTGCAGGTGCGAATGAGATCGGGGCGCCGTGCCGCGAGCCGCAACCAGACGAAGCCACCGAGGCTGTTGCCGATGACGTGGCACGGTCGCCATCCTCGAGCCTCGATGAACGCCGCGGCATCGGCGGTGAGGATCTCGACGTCCAGATCTTCCCGCCGCTCGGCGCGAGCGCTGTCGCCTTGCCCTCGATGGTCATAGGCGATCACCAGATAGCCGCGTTCTGCGAGCAACTCCATGAGCGGGTACCACATTCGTCGGTCGAGGAACAGGCTATGGCTGCACACGACCGGCCTGCCCTCCGCCGGTCCCGCCATGCTGTAGGCCAGCGCCGTTCCATTGACCTGAGCAGTTTCATGAACCAGATCGAATGCCATGAAGATTCCTCCCTGAGGGCAGCTCGAGCGGTATGACCGTGTCGGGGTCGGTGGAATGTGTTGCGGACCTCTAGTATTCGATGCGCCAGGGTGTGGGGATGGCGATGTCTTCGCCGAGGCCGCCTCAACCGAGTCCCGGAACAGGGCTTGTCCATCCACCGGAGGGTTCGACGGCACTGTGCGACGCGAGCAGATCGATCTTTGTTGTGGGTGCTGACTTGCCGGTGGCGTGCGTGCACCGCACTCGCGTTGCGCGGGCACTCGATCGTCACTCCTGCATCGGGAGGGCCGGACAGTCGCGGGCACGTTCTTCTGCCGGCCGCGGGGGTTGGCTGGAATCGCTCGGGGATCGTAGCGGGGTGGTTACAGGAGTTGCTGTGGGACAGAAGAATTCGCGATAGTTCGCCCGAGTTCCGTGCGGCCGCGACGGAAGTGGTCGATCGGTCGCGCTCGGTCGCGGAGGTGACTCGAGAGGTGTACTTGCGAAAAGGTGCTGGAATACCGGGTGTGTGACCGTTCCGCCGATACGGCTCAGCGCATGAGACCAACCAGTGTCCTCAGAATCATAAAGATGGCAGTCATGCCGAAACATGCCAGTCCAATGACCCAGACGGTAAACATCTGCTTCATTGGTATCAGCTTGCCCACCCACCCGGCGTCCAGATCCGCGATGTCCTGGTGTGTTTCGAATGCTGTGCCGTGTGCGCCCCAAGCTCCCGCGTGGAGCTCATGCTGTTCAAAGCGCTCGAGCCACAGCGCGTCTTTGCGTCCGGCGAGGCGATGGCTCGCCATGAGCATGATCGAGATCAGTGAGATGATCAGCGCAAGGATCGACGAAGCTATCCGCGCGAGGGGTTCGTTGTCTGCTCCCATCACTATACTGAATAAGAATGCCTGGGCAGTCAGGCTGACGGTAGGCACCTGCCAGAGTAGGTTTTCGTATTGAAGACGTCGGTTCGCCACGGTCTGGTAGACCATTTTCAGATCGGGCGAAATGGGTGAAGACGGCTCGTCCACCTGGGTACTGTGGCACAGTTCTGCAGGCCCGGTGGCGGGTTTCTTCCGGAGGTGCTTTACCCGTTATCCGCTCGCGTCGTTCGGCATATCCTCACCAGCATCTGAACCTGCGCGCCAGCCGGTTCAGCCGCGCGCGACCGAATAGGGTCGAATCAGGCGATTGTCATCTGATCGTAGGGTTGCCGGGTTCAATCGCCATGGTTACGCAGTTGTTCGATGAGTCCGGAGCGCGTCAAGATGAGGCTACTGACCACCAGCACCCATGTGGGAACGCAAGCGTCACCCACATGCTTGTCTCGCCGGCGATGAGCATCGCCAGAGCGGGTAGGTAGCTGAGGCCGGCGAGCCAGCGGGGTATCAGCCCGGTCTTCAGCCAAATCGTCGCGAGCGAGATCATGAATACGGCGGCCATCCGCAGTGCGTAGGTCTTGGTGACCGACAGCACGACCATCTTGCCGAAGCTGATCACCTCAGCGTGGGCGGCTGGGTCGGTGACGCCGGTGTTGCTCGCGACCAGGCCGGCGGCGAGGGCGGTGGCGACGAACATCATCGCCACGAACAGCAGTCCGCTGCCGAGGAAGACGGATACGAAGAACCGGTCTTCGTATCGTCCGAATCTGTCGCGCACGACGGCGATGAACCATAGGAAGCTGATACCGGCGAAGGGCATCAGTACCGTCGCGGTGGTGATCGCTCTGTGTTGGCTGCTCAGCCACTGTGTCGAATCCTGAAGGCCTTCGGGCATTTCGGCGCGGATCAAAATCAGCGTTGTGCCGAACAACGCCGCGAAGATCACTCCGGCCAATGGGGCGGCTCGCGGCGTTGACAACTGGCGCGGCGCCGGCTCGACGTGCTGCGGCGGTATCGACATTACGTCATCCTGTCGAACAGGGGCCCGCGGACGAGATTTTCGCCGCTTACTGCCGAACTGGATAGTGAGGCCGGATCGCAATGCGCCGGTCGGTAATATATTTGAATTGTCAAGCACATGCACGAGGAAGTGCGGAAGGGGTTAGGGTCAGCGTAATCGACCGAAAATATGTTAATCACTATTTTTCCAGACGCACGTCGAACGTCTCACGCAGGCACGATGGGCGACGGCGGATCAGCATTTATTGGACGTGGAGCTATCCGTGGGAGTCTCAACGCGATCCCGCCGAAATGTATAACCGCTTCTCCACGATGACCGAAGTCCGCAACGTACTGTGGCCGAGCTACGAGATTCCCGAGTACGACGCGGAGCACTTTCTGCAAGGCATTGCCGGCACACTCGAGCTGTTCCATCGCTCCACGCTGGCGTTTCAGCAGCTGGCCGGTGCGGTGACCGGGCATCCGGTCGCAGTGTTCCAACGTATCGACCAGGCCGGCTACACCTTGCCGATCGACGAGCGGATCCTGGCCGACACCGACACGCTGATGGTGTTCGGACTCGATCACGTCCTGTCCGAGCAGGAAGCCGCACCCGAAGAAAGCGCCGCAATCCAGGTGTGGCTGCAACGGGAAGGCACCTGCCTGCTGTTGGCGCCGCACCACGACGTCGGCTTCACCGACGACTACACGCAGCGACAAACCGAATACGCGCATCACAGCGACCGCCTGGTGCCTCGTCAGCAGCGATTCGGCCAGTACACGCGCTCGCTGATGAAAGCGCTCGACATACCGGTGCACAACAAATGGGGGCTACGTCCCGCGGTCGTCGACGGCACCGGTGAGATCGCCCCCCTGACCGGGTTCCGCGATCTGGACGCACCCCGGCTGCTGGACAACGTCACCACACTCAACTTCCACCCCCATCTGCCGCACTACGAACTCACCGCGCCCGAAAGCGACTCGCTACGTGTCCTGGGCCGCCAACGCGTCGACCCCACCCGGCCCCACCCCTTTACCGCGGCCGGTAACACGGAGTTCAACGCGCTGATCTGGATACCACCCACCGGCCCACGTGCCGGCGACATCGTACTCATCGACTCCACCAACTTCACCACACTGTTCGGCGGCACCGACAGCCTCGAAAACCTCTGGCACAACCTCGCCACCATGAAATGACCGAGGATTTCGTCGGCATCCCTACCACCCCTGCTACCTCACGGAGGTCCGCGCCGCTGAACGCTTGTTCGGCCCGGCGTCAGTAGGCGATGAAGAGGATTTCGTCCCGTGTGTAGTCGTGGCCGGGGTGGTTGGCGGCGAGGTGCGCATGGGTCTTCTCGACGAGGTCGTCTTCGTCGACGCCGGCAATGAGTTCACCACAGGGGCAGCTGAGCCTGGTCTTCATATCGTCTCTTCGAGTGGTCGGGACATCAACGTCAGTCAACCCGCACCGAATTCTGTGCACCTCGACAGCTCGAGCCTGAGATGACCGGCATGCAGCGCAAGCCTGTGTTCAAACCGGAGGACTCGGGCCGGCCCTGACCTGTGTGGTGGCGCGGCCGAGAGCACCGTGCGCATCCTGCTGAACATGGTGCCGGGCAGTGTCTCCGGCACCGCGGACCTGCCCATCGTGGCTAAACCAGTCGTTCGAAGACCGCCGCCAGTCCTTGTCCTCCGCCGATGCACATGGTTTCCAGGCCGTATCGACCCTCGCGTCGGTCGAGTTCGCGCAGCAGGGTGGCCAGGATGCGGGCGCCGGTAGCGCCGACCGGGTGGCCGAGGGAGATGCCGGAACCGTTGGGATTCAATCGGTTGTCGCCAGGATCGAGCTTCCAAGTGCGCAGTACGGCGAGGGTTTGGGCGGCGAAGGCCTCATTCAGCTCGATGACATCCATGTCGTCGAGGGTGAGGTTCAGCCGGGCGAGGGCCTTTTCGGTGGCGGGTACCGGTCCGATACCCATGGTGCGTGGGGGGACTCCCGCCACTGCCCAGGAGGCCAGCCGGGCCAGCGGGCGCAATCGGAGTTCTCTGGCCTTCTCCGGGGTCGTGACGACACACATCGCGGCGCCGTCGTTCTGGCCGCTGGCGTTGCCCGCGGTGACGGTCGAGTCCGGGTCGATGCTCGCGCGAATCGGACGCAGGTCGGCCAGGGTTTCCAGGGTGGTGTCGGCGCGCGGGTGTTCGTCGGTGTCGACCAGGAGCGGATCGGATTTACGTCGCGGTACCATCACTCCCACGATTTCCTCGGCAAAACGTCCGGAGGTTTGGGCGGCGACGGCACGCTGATGCGATTGGACGGCGAGGGCGTCCTGATCAGCTCGGCTGATAGCGAATTCGGTGCGCAGGTGCTCCGCGGTTTCGATCATGCCGCCGGGGACCGGGAAGTTCTTGCCACCCGCGGTGACTCGAGCCCTGGCCAGTCGGTCACTGAGCGCCACGCCCTCGCCCTTTATGCCCCAGCGCATGCCGGTCGCATAGAACTCGGCCTGGCTCATCGATTCGACACCGCCCGCCAGCACTAGGTCGCTGCCACCGGTGGTGACCTGCATGCAGGCCTGGAGGATGGCCTGTAGCCCAGATCCGCAGCGCCGATCCACCTGCAGGCCGGGCACCTCGACGCCGAGTCCGGCGTCTAAGGCGGCTATGCGGCCGATCGCGGGGGCTTCGCCGTTGGGTGCGGCCTGCCCGAGGATGACGTCATCGACCTGGTTGCCGTCGATTCCGGTGCGAGAAAGTAGCTCCGAGATGACTGTCGCGGCGAGGGCTTCCGGCGGGATGTCTTTGAAAACTCCGCCGAAACGGCCGACCGGGGTCCGCAGCGGCTCGCAGATAACGGCTTCGGGCATAACAGTTCCTTTGCGGTGAAAAGGGGGTTCACGTTTGCGTCTGGACACGGGTGAGATCCAGAGCGATGGCCTCAGCGGTCGCCAGCAGCGGTGGTACCAGATCCTTGCGCACGGCCGCTGCCGAGTATCGGGCGGCTTGGGTGGAGATGTTGACCGCGGCGACCACCGTGCCGGTGTTATCGCGGATCGGTGCGGCCAGTGACCGCAGCCCCTCCTCGAGTTCCTGGTCGACGATGCAGTAGCCGTCGGCGCGTACCTTGGCCACTTCCTTGCGCAATCCGTCGACGGTGATGACGGTCCGTCCAGTGAGCGGGGTGAGCATGACATGCGTGAGGTAGTCCTCGAGCGCGGCGTCGGACAGCCCGGCCAACAGCACCCGGCCCATCGAGGCGGCGTACGCGGGGAAGCGGGTGCCGATATTGATAGATACTGTCATGATCCGGCTGACCGGCACCCGCGCGACGTACACCACGTCCGCACCGTCGAGGATGGACACCGAGGTCGACTCGTGCACTTGCTTGGCCAGCGATTCCAGATGGGGCCCTGCTACGTCCGGCAGCGTGAGGCTGGAAAGATAGCTGTAGCCGAGCTCCAGCACGCGAGGGGTCAACGAGAACAGTGAACCGTCGGTGCGAACATAGCCGAGTTCGACCAGGGTGAGTAGAAAGCGCCGGGCGGTGGCCCGAGTCAGGTCGGTGGCTTTGGCGACCTCGCTGAGGGTGCGGCGCGGGTGTTCGGCGTCGAAGGATCGGATGACGGCCAGCCCGCGGCCCAGCGATTGCACATACTCCGGTGATGGTTCGGTCATGGTCGGTGCGGTTCCTCCTCTGCGGTGGACCCGGCCGGTCCGACGCCCTCCGCGAGCGCCGCTTTGCCTAGTCCGAAGGCGAGGTTACTGTTCGGCACGCCCGCATAGATCGCGGTGTGCAGGAACACCTCCGCGAGTTCGGCGGGCGGCACGCCGGCCCGCAGCGCCGCGCGGATGTGCATATCCAGTTCGTGGGTGTTGCCGACCGCAGTGAGGATGGCCAGGGTCAGCAGCCGCCGGGTGTGCTGGTCGAGCCCGGGCCGGTGCCACACATCACCCCATGCGGTGCGGGTGATGAAATCCTGAAACGGAGCGGTGAATTCGGTAGTGGCGGCGATTGCGCGATCCACGTGCGCGTCGCCGAGTACCGACCGGCGCACCCGCATCCCCGCATCGAATGCGGCTGCGCGCTGCGCGGGAGCGGCGATGTGCGCGGCGATCAGGGCCGACACCGGCCCAGCCTGCTCGACACTGGCCAGGTGCGCGGCCGGATCCAGCACGTGCAGTGCGGAATTCGTGATGCCCTCGGCGACGAGGCGCAGATCAGCCGGGGTGGTGGCTGGATCCTGCGCGCCCGCGATCACCAGGGTGGGAGCTGTGATGCGGGCCAGATCCGCGCGGCCGTCCCAGCGCGCGATCGCCTCGCAGCAGGCGGCATAGCCTTCGGCGTCGGTGGTCGCGACCATGGCCCGGCAGCGCGCGATGAGCGCTGGATCTCGTTCGGCCAGTCCGCCGGAGAACCAGCGGGCCACCACCGCTTCGGCGATCGCGGCGGTGCCGCTCGCTCGCACCGTCGCCGCGCGGTCCAACCACTCTTGCGGCGCATCGAATTTCGCGGCCGTGCACAGCAGTGTCAGCGTGCGCACCCGAGCCGGTGCGTGCGTGGCGATCCACTGCGCGACCGCGCCGCCGAGCGACAGCCCGACCAGGTGCACCGCACAGCGATCGAGTTGATCGAGTAGTGCGAGGACATCACCGGCCAGTTCATCGATTGTGTAGGACCCTGCGGGCGTAGGGGATTCACCGTGACCGCGCAGTTCCACGACGATCACCTCATACGCGGCCGACAGGGCGGCAACCTGTGGATCCCACATGGTGCGATCGGATCCGAGCGACCCGAGCAGGACCACGGACGGGGCGCCGCCGTCCGCTCCGGTTCGGTGATGTGCGAGTGCAACGGTCATGATGATGCCTCCGGCGTGGTCGGTCCGGGATCTACGGCCGCTGGGGGGACGGTGCGGGATTCGAGTCCGGCCACGCCGCCGCGTTCGGTCAGCACCCGATCGACGAGTTCACGAGCGTGACCAAGGTATTCGGCGGCGTCCAGCAATTCGCGCAACCGGGCTGGTCCCAGGTGCTCGGTGATCGCGGGATCGGTAGCGAGTTCGGGGTTTTCCTTGGTGGCGGCGGCGGTGACGATCTCCCGCGCCGCGTCGGTATGCGCCGAGAGCGCTCCGGTGACCCGCTCGGCAAGCAGTAGCCCCTTGCTGACCGCGAGATTGCGGGCCATCGCCTGAGGGCGCACGTGCAGGCCGGTCAGGCTCTGCGCCAAGCGATGAGCGGCACCACCGGTGAGCCGCAGCAGGTCGGTTGTCGTCTCCCATTCGGCGTGCCAGGCACCGGCGCCGCGCTGCAGTTCGTGATCCATCGACCCGAGGGCGTCGGCGACCAGTCCGGGCACCCGGCGAGCAGCCGCCCGAGCGGTGATCGCGGCGATCGCGTTGCGCTTGTGTGGCATGGTCGAGGAGCCGCCGGGGGAGTCCTCACTGACCTCGCCGACCTCGCTGGCGGCCAGGGCGATGATGTCGGTCGTGGTCTTGGCGATCGCCCCGGCGGCGACACCGAGCGCGGCCGCCAGCTCACCGATCCGCGTCCGCTCGGCATGCCAGGGGAGGCCTTGATCGGCCAATCCGAGTTCGGTGGCAAGTTCGGCCGCGACGGCCAAGCCGTTAGGGTGCAGCGCCGCGAGCGTGCCCGCGGCGCCACCGAATTGCACCGGCAGCTCGGCCAGCACCGCGGTGAGTCTGCCCGCGGCGCGGTCCAGGCCCGCGCACCAGGTCGCGGCCAGTGTCCCGAAGGTGGTGGGCAGGGCCTGCTGTCCCAGCGTGCGGGCGGCCATCAAGGTGTCGCGGTGCGCGCGCGCCAGTGCCGCCGCGGCGTCGGCGGCGGCCCGCAGATCCGTGACCACGAGGACGCCGGCGCGCCGGGCGAGCAGCATCAGCGCGGTATCGAGGATGTCCTGGCTGGTGGCGCCCTTGTGCACGGCTGCCGCAGGCACCCCCGCCGACTCGCATGCCGCGCGCAGCTGTCCTACCAGCGGAATCACCGGGTTGCCGCCTGCCATTGCCGCCCGCCCCAATTCGGCCGGGTCGGTGCGCTCGGCCAGCTCTTTCGCGGCCGCGTCGATGGCAGCCGCGTGCCCGGACTCGATGACGCCGAGGTCGGCCTCGGCCCGTGCCAGTGCCGCCTCGACGTCCAGCAGCGCCGTGATCCAGGCGCGGTCCGACAGCGCGGGCCCGACCGCGGCGGCCCCGAAGAGGGGATCGAACAGCTCTCCACGTGACACGCAGGCTCCTATAGGGGGTTGAACTTGTCGGTGTCTACCTGTAAGCGGTCTCGCGTCGGAAACGGCCTTTCGGAGGTCCGAGCGGGAGGCCGGGTCAGAGGTAGAAGAACGGCGTCTCGTCGCCGTCCGGGTCGGGGTCCTGCACGAGGATGTCCAGGTGGTAGCCGTCGGTGGTAGCGATGGCGATCAGCTTGTGTCGCTGTGCGTCCGACAGTGATCCCAGAACTGGGTCGGCGGCATTGGCGGCGGCCTCGTCCGGGAAATACAGCCGGGTGATGAGCCGGTTCAGCATGCCGCGCGCGAAGATCGACACGTCCAGGTGCGGCGCCTCGGTCGTGCCGTCGCCGGCCGGGTTGGTGCCCGGTTTGACGGTGATGAACCCGGCGGTGCCCGCGGTGTCGGTGGGGCAGCGCCCGAACCCGCGAAAGGCCGGATTCGTTTGGGGCCGTGGATCGTCCGGGTGCGCGAAGACGCCCTCGGCATTGGCTTGCCAGAGCTCCACGAGCGCGTCGGCGACCGGCTCCCGTCGGCCGTCGATCACCGTCACCGTGATCGTGATCGTGCCCTCGGCGCCGGGCGTGACCACCTCGGGTCCGTCCGGCCAGAGCAGGCCGATGTGCAGGTAGGGGCCCACGGTCTGGGATGGGGTCGGCCCGAATTCGACGGTGCTGAAGTCGCCGGGTACGACGGGGTAGCGGGGTGCGAGGCCGGTGTCACTCATCGTGGTCGTCCTCCTCGAACGGCGTCTCGTCGCGGCCGCGCAGCACGATGTCGAAGCGGAATCCCAGCGTCCAGTTGTCGGTGGTAGCCGCATAGTCGAAGACGCTGATCATGCGCTGGCGGGCGCCATCGGGCACTGAGTTGTAGATCGGGTCCTGGAAGAACAGTGGATCGTCCGGAAAGTACATCTGGGTGACCAGGCGCTGGGGGAATGCCCGGCCGAACAGGGAGAAATGGATGTGGGCCGGCCGCCATGCGTTGTAGTGATTACCCCACGGGTAGGCGCCGGGCTTGATCGTGGTGAACGAGTAGTGGCCGTCGGTGTCGGTCAAGGTCCGGCCCACACCGTCGAAGTGCGGATCCAGTGGCGCCGGCCACTGGTCGCCCTGGTGCCGATAGCGTCCCGCGGCGTTGGCCTGCCAGATCTCGACCAACGTGGTCGGTACCGGCTTGCGGTCGCTGTCCAGCACCCGGCCGTGGACGACGATGCGCTGCCCGCTGGCCTCGCCGCCGTTGACGAGGGTGAGATCGGCGTCCGCGGCGGTGACCCGGCCTTCGCCGAGCACCGGACCGGTCAACTCCCCGAGCCCCTGCGGGAGCAGGTTCAGCGGCTGCTTCGGGTGGCGTAGAGCGGTCGTCCGGTAGTCCGGAAAGTCGAGGGGCGCCTCCTCGCCCTTCTCGATCCCGCGGTACCGCGATGGCAGGTGCAGCATGCTCGATACCTCGCGTTCGTAATGTGGACATATTTGCGGTATACGAACAGCATAGGGCTCGACGCGTGGCCTAGGCAACGCGTCGGAGTGGAAATGTTCGGTATACGGATTTGTGTTCACATTACGTACAGCTTCGGTTATGGTGGTGCTCGTGATGGACAAAGTCATTGCCGCTGCCGCCGACGCGGTCGAGGACATACCGGATGGCGCCTCGCTCGCAGTCGGCGGCTTCGGCCTCGTCGGAGTTCCCGGAGTGCTCATCAACGCGCTGCTCGCGCAGGGGGCCACCAGCCTGGAAGTGGTCAGCAATAATTGCGGTACTTCGGGTTTCGGGCTCGGTGTGCTTCTTGCCGCGCATCGGATCCGGCGCACCATCAGCTCCTATGTCGGCTCCAACGAGGAGTTCGCGCGCCAGTATCTGGCCGGTGAGCTCGAGGTGGAACTGACACCGCAGGGCACCCTCGCCGAGCGCATGCGAGCCGGTGGTGCGGGCATCCCGGCCTTCTTCACCCCGGCAGGCGTTGGTACCCAGGTCGCCGAGGGCGGACTTCCGCTGCGCTACGACGGCAATGGCGGTATGGCGATCGCGAGTCCGCCGAAGGAGACCCGCGTCTTCGACGGGGTCACCTATGTGATGGAGCGTGGCATCGTCACCGACTACGCCTTGGTACATGCCTGGAAGGGCGACCGCCACGGCAATCTGCTGTACCGGGCCAGTGCCCGCAACTTCAATCCACCCGCCGCCACCGCGGGCCGTATCACCATCGCCCAGGTCGAACATCTGGTGGATCCGGGCGGGCTCGACCCGGACGAGGTGCACACCCCAGGTATCCATGTGCAGCGCGTCGTGCCCGTGGGCAAGGTGGAGATCGGAATCGAGAACCGGACGGTGCGGCTATGAAGCGGACTCGTGAACAGATGGCGGCCCGGGTCGCCGCGGAACTCGCGGACGGCCAATACGTCAACCTCGGGATCGGCATGCCCACGCTGGTGCCGAATTATCTGCCTGACGACATCACCGTAGTGCTGCACTCCGAGAACGGCGTGCTCGGTGTCGGCCCGTACCCGACCGAGGACGAACTCGATCCCGAGCTGATCAACGCGGGCAAGGAAACCATCACCGTGCTGCCGGGTGCCTCCTACTTCGACTCCGCACAGTCGTTCGGCATGATCCGCGGCGGCCAGGTCGACGTCGCCGTGCTTGGCGCCATGCAGGTCAGCGCCCGCGGAGATCTGGCCAACTGGATGATTCCCGGCACAATGGTCAAGGGTATGGGCGGCGCAATGGATCTGGTGCACGGCGCCCGCCGTGTGATCGTGATGATGGAACACGTCTCCCGCAAGGGTGAACCCAAAATCCTCGAGCAGTGCACCCTGCCGCTCACCGGCCTGGGCTGCGTGCACCGGATAATCACCGACATGGCGGTGCTCGACATCGCCGAACATGGTCTGCTGCTGGTGGAAACGGCACCGGGAGTCACCGTCGACGAGGTGCGCACAGCCACCGCCGCCGACTTTACCGTCGACTCCGCATCTCTCGCCCAGTGTCCCGGCATGGCCAACGCCGCGATGGAGGTCTACGAGGCGGTTGGCTCCACCGCTCCATTCGACCCCTCCAACGTTCCGTAGGAGTCCAGGCGGGACGGTGACGGTCAGGCGCGAGGTTGGTCGCGACCATCGGGGTCACCTTGTCGCAATATTCGACATAACATGTAAGGTTCGTTAATGTTATGTTGAATTTATGCGGGGCAGGTGAGCATCCCACTCGCCGGAGCCGACGGGAGTGGGCATGGCGGATTTCGCCACATTGCGCATCGAGCGCCGTGTCGACAGGTTGTGGGTCACGCTGCATCGGCCGGCCGAGCGCAATGCCATCGACGCAGCCATGGTCGCCGAATTGCACGAGATTTGTGCCGAGCTGGAAGCCGAACCAAAGGTGCTGGTGCTGACCGGCGGCGTCGAGGGGGTCTTCGCGGGCGGCGCCGACATCGGACAATTGCTGCGGCGCCGCTGCGAGGATGCGCTGGATGGCATCAATCTGCGGCTGTTCGAACGCATCCGGGCGCTGCCGATGCCGACGGTGTCGGCGGTCGACGGCTGGGCGCTGGGCGGCGGCGCCGAACTGGCATATGCCTGCGATATCCGCGTGGCCACCGGGCGAGCCAAGTTCGGCCAGCCGGAACCGCAGCTGGGCATCCTCCCCGGCGCGGGCGCCGCGTTCCGGCTGGTGCGCCTGCTGGGAGAGAGCGTCGCCAAACAGGTGCTGCTGGCCGGCCGCACGCTCGCTGCCGACGAGGCGTTGCGGCTGGGCCTGCTGCTCGAGGTGACCGAACCGTGGCAGCTGTTCGAGACCGCCGATGCGGTCGTGGACCGGATGCTGCGGGGCTCGGCCATGGCGCTGCGCCTGACCAAGCTGGCCGTAGATGCGCCCGAAGGAGCGCACCCGCACGTGGATCTGCTGGCCCAGGCCGTGCTCTTCGAGGACGCGGAGAAGTTCGAGCGCATGACGGCGTTCATGAATCGCAAGCGGGACAAGGGGATTCGGCGTGGGTGACGATGTGTTCGTCTGGGCGGTGCATCCGCGACCGTGTCTCGACGCCGTCGGATCGGTTACCGATAGAAAGTAATGCGAAACTTCTTGTTCGGACGGTGTCGGTAGCGAGGGAGGCTCTGACGTGGCGAGCGCATCACAGGGCGCTGGTAGTTCCGGTGGACCAGCCGGCGCAGTACCCGCGGTGAGCCGACGGCGTGAGGTCGGTGAAGGCAGTGCGCGCTCGCTGTTGATGACGATCCTCGGCGAGTTCACGCTCCCGTTCGGTCAACCGGTGTGGACCGCCACCTTGGTCCGTGCACTCGGGTTGGTGGGTGTGGAGGAGAAGTCTGCGCGTCAGGCCTTGGCGCGGACCGCCGCGGAAGGCTGGCTGGCCTCGGATCGCGTCGGCCGTCGAGTGCGGTGGATGCTGACCGACGCGGGCCGGCGGCTGCTCATCGAGGGTGCGCAGCGGATCTACACCTTCGGATCCGGCGAGCAGTCATGGGACGGCCGCTGGCTGGTGGTACTGATCTCCATCCCGGAATCGATGCGATCCCTGCGGCATAAACTACGCACGCAACTCAGCTGGGCTGGGTTCGGCTCGCCTTCACCCGGCGTGTGGATCTCGCCGCGCACGGCGGTGGAGGCGGACGCGAAGGCGATCCTCGACGACCTCGACCTCTCCGGCAAGGCTCTTTCCTTCGTTGCCGAATACGGCGCGCTCGGCAACCAGCGGGACATGGTCGCCGCCGCGTGGGACCTTGCCGAGATCGAGCACGACTACGAGGAATTCATCGCTGAATTCGCCGATCTCGACCCGCGGTCGTCCAGCGACGTCTTCCTCGCCCAGATCCGGCTGGTGCACGAATGGCGCCGATTCCCGTTCCTGGACCCGCAACTGCCGCAATTGCTCCTACCTCCGCAGTGGAGTGGCACGGCGGCGACCAGGCTGTTCGAGGACAAGCACACCCGGTGGCGGGAATCCGCGCGTCGGCGGTGGAGCGAGCTGGCCGCCGAGGATCACTGAGCGATGGTTGGGGTTGCGAAGCCCCGTCCGTGAATCGCTGGTGAACGTAGTTCGAGTCTGGCAGGCGCTGTCGCTCGGATCCCATGCACGGCAAGGATTTCCGCTTCGTCGGAGTGGATTCCTTTCGCGCGCCGGGAGCGGCAGTCCGCGCCGCGAGCACTGATCATGATGCCCGTCGCCACGTTGCGGCTCCTGCGGTCGTTCGCCGGACTCGCCTGCGAAGGCGGTTGGCTGCCACGCAGATCGCGTGCGGGATGCCGTGTTCCCGCCGTTTCGCAATGGCGCGGTGGCGATGCGCGCGAGTTGCACTTCCAGTGGTTCGCCGGCGCGGCGAGCGGAGGTGGCATGCCCTGCCCCCCTGCCCCGAGATCGTAGATGTCGGGACCCGCGCCGCGTGCGGCCGCGAGCCATTATCTACAAATATATGTCGCATAGCTGAATTGATGTAGTATATATTCATCGAGAAAAGGTGATGGCCACCACGAGGAGGATTCATGGCAGTCGCTACCGATGTGGGTCACGAGCCCCTCGTCTCAGCCACCGGCGCTGCCGGCGCCGTCGCAGCACCGGAGGTTTCGTTCGACACCCACCCGGACCGCTATCGGCATTGGCGATTGCGCGTCGACGGGGCGGTGGCCTGGCTGATATTGGACGTGGCCGAGGACGGCGGACTGGTTCCCGGCTACGAATTGAAGCTGAACTCCTACGACCTCGGTGTCGACATCGAGCTCTACGACGCGACGCAACGGCTGCGTTTCGAATACCCCGCAGTGAAGACGGTCGTTGTCACAAGCGGCAAGGAGAAGGTGTTCTGCGCGGGCGCCAATATCCGGATGCTGGCCGCCTCGCCGCATGGGTGGAAGGTGAACTTCTGCAAGTTCACCAACGAGACCCGCAACGGCATGGAAGATGCGACCGCGAACTCCGGGCAGACCTATCTCGCCGCGGTCAACGGTGCCTGCGCGGGCGGCGGCTACGAGCTGGCGCTTGCCTGTGACCACATCGTGCTGGTGGACGACAACTCCTCGGCGGTGTCGCTTCCGGAAGTGCCGCTGCTCGGGGTGCTTCCGGGCACCGGCGGACTCACCCGGGTGGTGGACAAACGTCGGGTGCGTAAGGATCTGGCCGACATCTTCGCCACCCGATCCGACGGTGTCCGCGGCAAGACAGCCGTGCAGTGGGCACTGGTCGACGAGTTGGCGCCGCCGCGAAGGTTCGAGGAAGTCGTGCGGGAGCGGGCTACCGAGCTCGCGGGACGGTCGAACCGCCCATCGGACGCCGACGGCGTCGAACTGCTCCCCTTGAATCGCCGGATCGGCCCGAACCTCATCACCTACGATTTCGTCACCGCCGAGTTCGATCGGGCCAACTCGGCCGTGACGATCACGGTCCATGCGCCGGTGGACCGGGCCCCGGCGCACATGGACGCCGCCGCCGAGCAGGGCGCCGCGTTTTGGCCGCTGGCGCTCACCCGGCAGCTCGACGATTTGATTCTCCGGTTGCGCACCAACGAAACAACCATCAGTACCTGGATTTTCGAGACCAGGGGCGATCTCGATACCGTCGAAGGCTACGAGCACCTGTTGCTGGTCAACGCTGAATGTCATTGGCTGGCGAATGAAATCGTGCATTACTACAAGCGTACGCTGAAGCGCCTGGACGTCACCAGCCGCAGCCTGATCGCCCTGCTCGCGCCGGGCAGCTGCTATACCGGCATGCTGGCTGAGCTGGCGTGGGCCTGTGACCGGCAGTACATGCTCGACGGCCCGCCACTCGACGACGAGGGCAGCGAGGTGCGGGCATCGCTGCGGTTGACGGCGGCCAACTTCGGTGTCTTCCCGATGGGCAACGGCCTGTCCCGATTGGAGTCACGCTTCTACGGGCACGTCGATCACCTGAATTGGTTGCAGAACAAGGAAATCGGCAGCCAACTCAGCCCGGCGCAAGCTGCCGAGCTGGGCTTGGTCACCGCCGCGCCGGACGACATCGACTGGGAGGACGAGATTCGCCTCGCGGTGGAGGGCCGCGCCGCGCTGTCACCGGATGCCTGCACGGGCATGGAGGCCAATCACCGGTTTGTCGGACCGGAAACTCTGGAGACCAAGATCTTCGGTCGGCTGTCGGCTTGGCAGAACTGGATCTTCGTCCGGCCCAATGCATCCGGCCCGGATGGCGCACTGCGTCGTTACGGCACCGGCAAGAAGGCCGTCTTCGACAGGAAGCGGGTGTAACCCATCATGACCACGTCGATCAACTACGAGGACAAGATCCCCAACAACGTCGATCTGTCCTCGGATCGCAGGCTGCAACGCGCCCTCGAGGGCTGGCAGCCGAAATTCCTGAATTGGTGGGGTGAGATGGGTCCCACGCTGGAGGCACACGGCGTCTATCTGCGGACCGCGGTATCGGTCGGCCGCGAGGGCTGGGCGCATTTCGACCATGTCGCGCTGAACCAGTATCGGTGGGGGATCTTCCTGTCGGAGCCCAAGCCGGACCGTCGTATCGCCTTCGGTGAACACATGGGCGCGCCGGCCTGGCAGCAGGTGCCCGGCGAGTACCGTGCCGATCTGCAGCGGTTGATCGTGGTGCAGGGTGATACCGAGCCCGCCTCAGTGGAACAGCAACGGCTGCTCGGGCTGACGGCGCCGTCGCTGTACGACTTGCGAAACCTATTCCAGGTCAACGTAGAAGAGGGCCGGCACCTGTGGGCGATGGTGTATCTGTTGCACGCCTTTTTCGGCAGGGAGGGTCGTGAGGAGGCCGAGGCGCTGCTGTTCCGCAACTCCGGCAGCCCCGACTCGCCGCGCATCCTCGGCGCGTTCAACGAGAAGACCGCCGACTGGCTGGCGTTCTACATGTTCACCTACTTCACCGACCGCGACGGCAAATACCAGCTGGGCACCCTGAAGGAGAGCGCGTTCGACCCGCTGTCGCGTACCTGTGAGTTCATGCTCAAGGAGGAGGCGCATCACATGTTCGTCGGCACCACAGGTATCGACCGGGTGGTGCTGCGCAGCGCCGAACTGATCCGCGAGCACGACACCATGGACATCGCGTCACACGGCGGTATTCCGCTGGAGATCATCCAGAAGTACATCAACTTCCACTACAGCGTTTCGTTGGACCTGTTCGGCAGCGACACCTCCACCAACGCCGCGAACTACTTCACCGCGGGCTTGAAGGGGCGCTGGCAGGAGGAGCGCCGCACCGACGACCATCAGCTCACCAACGACAGCATGTTCATGGACGTGCCCAATGCCGACGGCACCTGGGGGCAGGAGGAGCTCTCCGCGTTGCTGGCGCTGAACCTGGATCTGCGCAGCGAGTACATCGCCGACTGCCGCAGCGGTCTCAATCGGTGGAACAAGATCCTCTCCGACAGCGGGATCGACTTCCGGTTGAGCCTGCCGAACATCGGGTTCAACCGCGAGGTCGGCGCCTACGCCGATTTCCACATCAGCCCGGCCGGCGCGATCCTCGACGCGGCGACCTGGGAGCAGGCGCAGCGGAATTGGCTGCCGACCGACGAGGATCTGTTCTTCGTCCAGTCGCTGATGCAGCCGGTGTACCAGCCGGGCAAGATCGCCAGTTGGGTAGCTCCGCCGGTGCATGGCATCAACGGCAAGCCGTTCGACTACGAATACGTCTATCTCGCCTGAGGCGGCTGCGCGATGAGTTCTATAGCACCGGCGACGACTGCCACGCCGCTGTTCAATGCCGCCGAATACCTGGTGGATCGGCACATCCGGGAAGGAAGGGGCGCCCGCACCGCGGTCGTCGCCGCCAGCCGCACGCTCACCTACCGGGATCTGGCCGACGAAGTACACCGGGTCGCGGGCGGGTTGCGGATGCTGGGTCTGCGACCGGAGGAACGGGTGCTGTTCTGCATGGCAGACGATGTGGAATTGCTCACCGGGATCCTGGCGGCAATGTATGTCGGGGCGATTGCGGTGCCGGTGTCGACCATGCTGACCGGGCCGGAGCTGGGAAAGGTGCTCGCCGACTCGAGGGCCCGAATCTTCTGTGCGTCAAGCGAATTCGCCGCAGCAGCAGCTCCGGCAGTGGCGGCTGCCCCCGAGGTCGTCGATGTGGTTTTCGACGGTGCTGGAGATATTGAGGTGGCCGCGGGAGTAGCGGTGCATCGCTGGAAGGACCTTGTCGGCGGCGAGCCGGTCGCGACCGCCTACGGCACTTGGGTGGACTCGCCAGCGCTATGGCTGTACACCTCCGGCACCACCGGTACCCCGAAGGCGGCCATGCACCGGCACGGCAGCATCCGCGACGTCGCGGAGTACTACGGCCGTGGGGTGCTGGACATCGCGCCGAGCGATCGGTGCTTCTCGGTGGCGAAGCTGTTCTTCGCTTACGGTATCGGAAATTCGTGCTTCTTCCCGCTCTCGGTCGGCGCTACCACAGTGCTGGAACGCGCCCGTCCCACCACTGCGGTCATCGCGGAGCGGATCCGGACCGCGCGACCGACGTTATTCTTCGCGGTCCCCACGTTCTATGCGTCGCTGCTGGGCAGCGATCTGCCGGACGATACCTTCGCTACGGTGCGGCAAGGTGTTTCGGCAGGTGAAGCACTACCTTCGGCACTGTTCGAACGGTTCCGCGACCGGTTCGGGGTGGAGGTGCTCGATGGCATCGGGTCGACCGAGGCGCTGCACATCTTCCTGTCCAACCGGCCGCGGCAGGTGCACCCCGGTTCGTCCGGGGTGCCGGTGCCCGGTTACCAGGTGCAGTTGCGTGACGATAACGGCGTCGTCCTCGATGCGGTGGGGGACTCTGGGACTCTTTTTCTCAAGGGCTCGTCCGTCGCGTCGGGCTATTGGTGCCGGGCCGAGACGACCCGGCGGGTATTCCAAGGCGAGTGGCTGTGCACCGGCGATGCCTACCTGCGCAACGACGACGGTACCTACAGCTGTCTTGGTCGTTCCGGGGACATGCTCAAAGCCGGCGGCATCTGGGTGTCGCCTGCCGAGGTCGAGGAGCGGTTGCTGCAGCATCCAGACATCGCAGAGGCGGTGGTGGTCGCCGCACCGGACAAGTCCGGCTTGGACAAGCCCGTGGCCTGCGTGGTCGTGCACGCCGGCCGCAGCGTGGACGCGGAGGAGCTGATCGCGTGGTGCCGGGACGGATTGGCGGCGTTCAAACGGCCGCGCGCGATGGTGGCGATGGTGGAACTGCCCAAGACCGCGACCGGCAAGATCCGCCGCAACGTGCTGCGCGAGCAGGTGGCCGGCGTGCTGACCCGAACTGGTGAAGTGACGTAAGGCAATGGTGGACAACGACTGTCGAGCAGGAGTGAAGAGAATGTCGGCAACCGAAGGGGATGCGACGGCCGTCGACGTGCTGATCGTCGGTGCCGGACCGGCCGGGCTGTTCGCCGCGTATTACGCGGGCTTCCGAGGACTGTCGGTGGCAGTGATCGATTCGCTGCCGGAACCAGGCGGCCAGATCAGCGCGATGTATCCGGAGAAGCAGATCTTCGACATCGCCGGATTCCCCGCGGTGCGCGGGCGGGAATTGGTGGAGCGCCTGCTCGAACAGGCGGCGTCGTTCGACCCCGTTTATCTGCTGGGGCAGCGCGCCGACCGCTTGGAGCGCATTCCGGGCAAAAACGAGCGTGATTCTTTTGTCGTAACCACTTCAGAAGATATCGCGATCCAGGCGAAGTCGGTGATCATCACCGGCGGCATCGGAAACTTCACACCGCGGCCGCTGTCTACCGCCGCTGCCTTTCATGGAGCCGGGCTGGCCTATTTCGTGCGGCGGCTCGACGAATACGCCGACAGGGATGTCGTGATCGTCGGCGGCGGCGACAGCGCCTTCGACTGGGCCCGGGCGCTGGATCCGATCGCCAGGTCGGTCACGGTGGTGCACCGCCGCGACATATTCCGTGCCCACCCCGGCACGGTGGCTGCCGTCCAGGCGTCGGCGGTCGAGGTGATCACGAACGCACAGATCCAGCATGTGGTCGGCGACGCCAGTATCCACGCTGTCGAGGTCGTCTCCGACGACGGCGCTGTTCGGTCGGTGCCCTGTCAGCGGATCATTGCCGCGCTCGGTTTCACCGCAAACCTGGGGCCGTTGCTGCAGTGGGGTATCGAGATTCGCAACCGCCGCCACATCGTCGTCGACTCGACGATGCAGACGACGATGCCGGGTATCTTCGCCGCCGGCGATATCAACGATTACCCGGGCAAAGTCCGGCTGATCGCGGTCGGCTTCGGTGAGGCCGCGACCGCGGTCAACAATGCCGCTCACTACATCGATCA
Organism: Nocardia sp. NBC_00881; assembly: GCF_045207455.1. Classification (NCBI taxonomy): domain Bacteria; kingdom Bacillati; phylum Actinomycetota; class Actinomycetes; order Mycobacteriales; family Nocardiaceae; genus Nocardia; species Nocardia sp. NBC_00881. Next base: position 2,055,523 of record NZ_CP108798.1, on the reverse strand, counting down.
CGAACAGCCGCTATTCCCAGGGCATTCCACCGACGTCGCGCCGGTCGCGGTCCCTGTCTGAGCAAGGAAGGAAACGGTCATGCCATACGTGATCGCCGAAGCGTGCATCGATGTGATGGACCGCTCCTGCATGGAGGAATGCCCGGTCGACTGCATCTACGAGGGCGAGCGCAAGCTCTACATCAACCCACTGGAGTGCATCGATTGCGGCAACTGTGAACCGGTGTGCCCGGTGCAGGCCATCAGTCAGGACCGGCGAGTGCCCGACGGCCAGCACCAGTTCGTTGCCGACGCCGAACGGTTCTTCACCGAGCCGCTGCCCGGGCGCGACGATAGCCTGGGCGCCCCGGGCGGAGCGGTGAACATCGGGCCGATCGGCACCGACACCGAGTTCGTGGCCGGCTATGTCAAGCACGGCTGAGCGAATGCTGTTGGTGGACGCACACATGCACGTCGCGCGGCTGTCAACGCTCAAACCGGCCGGGCGCGAGTGGGCCGACGAGTTCGGAGCGCCGGGCTGGCGGGAGATGATCGACGCCGAGGGAGATCCCGTTCCGAAGCGGTTGGATGCGCTGCCGGATTTCCGAACCGATTGGCCAGGGGTGTCGGGGATTCGGCGCAACGCGGCCGCACTGGCCGAGATCGATCTGCCCCACAGTGTGCTGCGTGACGTGTATGCGGGCAACGCCGCGACGGCTTTCGGCGGCTTGGACATCTGACGGAAGGCAGGAAACGACTGATGATGCAGACGGTGGGCGTAGTGGGCGCCGGCACAATGGGGGTCGGCATCGCCTACGTTTTCGCGGCAACGGGCTCGGAGGTGACGGTTGTCGAGCCTGACCGGGAAAGAATTCGTCTCGCGCGGAAGACGATCCAGGAACAGGCTGCGATTGCCTATCAGCGTGGGAAACTCGATGGCGCCGCGATGTCGTCGATAGCCGAGCGCGTGCGATGGGTGTCGGCGACCGACGACCTGCCCGCTGGACTCGAGCTTGCGGTGGAGGCGGTGCCTGAGCGCGCCGATCTGAAGCGCGACGTGCTGGCTCGAATGGAAAGCCGGGAACCGGTTGTGCTTGCCACCAACACCAGCGGTATCGGCATCGGTGAACTGGCGGCCGGGCTGCGCTGGCCAGGGGCGTTCGTGGGTCTGCACTTCTTCAATCCGGTCTGGTCGATGCCGCTGGTGGAGATCGTGCGCGGGCGACAGACCGGCGATGTGGCCCTATCCCGAGCGGGGATCGCGGTCGCGCAGATCGGCAAAGAAAAGATCATCGTCGCCGACGCACCCGGCTTCGCGACCAGCCGCCTCGGTGTCGTGATCGGCTTGGAAGCCATGCGCATGCTCGAGGACGGTGTCGCCAGTGCTGAAGATATCGACCGCGCAATGGAACTCGGCTACCGGCATCCGATGGGGCCGCTGCGGCTGAGCGACCTGGTCGGACTGGATGTCCGCCTCGACATCGCCACCCACCTGGTGAAGACCTACGGGTCCCGTTTCGAGCCGCCCGCGATCCTCGTCGACAAGGTGGCCGCCGGTGACCTGGGCCGCAAGACCGGCCGTGGTTTCTACACCTGGTGAGCGCGTCGAGTCATGGCGATCTGTGCGATCGGCGACGGCGGCGTGGTCGGGGCGCCGGTCCGGCTGTGGTCGCTGGGCATGGACACGTCGTGGATCGACTACGCAGAGCGCACCTATCTCCAACTATCCGGGCAATCGCCCGCAACCGCAGCGACTCGGCTGACGGCCACGGTTCGCAGGAAAGAGAAGCACTGATGACATCGTTACTGCAGAGCTACCTGCTGGGGAACTGGCAGGTCCCCACTGATGCTGGGCGTCCGCTCCACGACGCGGCGACCGGCATCGAGGTGGCTCGATTCTCGACCGAGACTCCGAATTACGACGCGGTGCTGGGCTATGCCCGTACAGTGGGTGGCCCCGCGCTACGCACGCTGAATTTCGCTGAGCGTGCTCGGATTCTGAAGGACCTGGGAAAGCAACTCAGCGAGCACACCGCGGAATTCTCTGCGTTGTCCACGCAAAGTGGTGCGACAAAACGTGATTCGCGTGTCGATGTAGACGGCGGCCTCGGGGTGCTGTTCGTCTACGGCAGCAAGGGCGCCCGGGAATTGCCGGAGTCGGGCCCGCTGCTGGATGGTGGCACCGAATGGATCGGGAAGACGGGATCCTTCGGTGTGCAACATTTCTACTCGCCGCTGACTGGAGCTGCGGTGCAGATCAACGCCTTCAACTTCCCGGTCTGGGGCATGCTGGAGAAATTCGCCCCCGCCTTCCTGGCCGGGGTGCCTAGTATCGTGAAACCAGCAAGCCAGACCGCCTATCTCACCGAGCTGGTGGTGCGCCGGATACTCGACTCCGGACTGCTGCCCGAAGGTGCGTTGCAACTGGTCTGCGCGCCCCCTGGTGACCTGGTCGACCATCTCACCGGCCAGGACCTGCTGTCGGTCACCGGTTCGGCGGCCACCGCCGCAGCCCTGCGCGCGCATCCGGCGATCACCCGTCACGCCGTCCGGTTCAACGCCGAGGCCGATTCGCTGAACTGCTCGGTCCTCGGACCCGACGCCACCCTCGGCTCTGACGAATTCGACCTGTTCGTTGAGCAACTCGTCACCGAGATGACGGTAAAAGCCGGGCAGAAGTGCACGGCGATCCGGCGAGCGCTGGTGCCACGCGTGCTACTTGACGACGTCACCGAGGCCGTCGGCGCGCGATTGGCCGCTATCCGGGTCGGCAACCCGGCGCGCGACGATGTTGACATGGGTGCCCTGGCCAGCCTCGCGCAACGCGAGGAAGTTCGCCATGCGCTGGCCACTCTGACCAGAGAATGCGAACTGGTGCATGGCAATCCGGACACATTCGACCTGACGGACGCCGATTCGGAACGCGGTGCATTCCTTCCGCCGCTGCTGCTGCGCTGCACCGAACCGAACGCCCGCGCGCCACATGAGGTCGAGGCATTCGGTCCGATCAGTACCCTCGTTCCCTACGAATCCACCACGCACGCGATCGAATTGGCGGCACGCGGTGCGGGTAGCCTGGTCGGATCGGTGGTCAGTCACGACGGCGCGTTCGTTCGTGACATCGTGCTCGGCCTCGCGCCCTGGCACGGCAGACTGCTGGTACTCGACCGCGACGACGCCGCCGAATCCACCGGCCACGGCTCACCACTGCCGCACGCCGTGCACGGCGGGCCTGGCCGCGCCGGCGGCGGCGAAGAGCTCGGTGGCGTCCGGGCCGTACTGCATCACCTGCAGCGAACCGCGATTCAGGGTTCGCCCGCTGTGCTGGATGGACTCACCGAGAAGGTGAAGCAATGAGTGAGCCGCGTTCCACCGGTGGCGATCCGGGCGTTCGCCGGTGTTATCGGGGTGGTCGGAGTTCAGCGGTCTCGGCAGCACTACCACTGACCGCATGCACAGCCGGTGGCCATCACACTTGTCGGGCGGCCGGGCAGATTTCCGTGGGTGCCAAGGCTTCCGATGGCAACGACACATGCAGCGAGGTTCTGTGCAAGTCGGGCTCCGTTATACAAGCGGTTGGTCGCGGCATCGAACGCCGCGCCCCAACCGCTCGCGGCTACCTGTAGACGGTCTGAATCTGCAAGTAGCCGGCCAGTCCTTCCGGGCCGAGCTCGCGTCCGAGGCCGCTGGCCTTGACGCCGCCGAACGGCGCGGCCGGGTCGGGGATATAGCGGTTGACACCGATGGTGCCGGTGCGGATCCGCTGGGCGACGGCAGCGCCGCGCTCGGGGTCCGCGGTCCAGACCGTGCCGCCGAGGCCGAAGTCGGAGTCGTTGGCGATCCGGACTGCGTCATCGATGCCGTCGTAGGGGATGAGCGACAGCACAGGGCCGAAGATCTCCTCGCGAGCGATGGTGGCGCCGTTGTCGACGTCGGCGAAGACAGTGGGTTCGACGAACCACCCCTGGTCCAGGTCCTTGGGGCGGGCGCCGCCGACGGTCAGGCGGGCGCCCTCGGCGCGTCCCTTCGCGATGTACGACTCGACGCGTGCTCGCTGTCGCGCGGTTGCCATGGGTCCGATCTGTGTGGTGGGATCCGAGGCGATGCCGACGGTCAGCGACCCCGCGAGCGCCGTGAATGCCTCGACTACCTCGTTATAGCGGTTGCGTGGTGCCAGCACCCGGGTGCCGAGGAAACACGTCTGGCCGTTGTTCAACAGAGTCGAACCGAATAGCCCCGCACCAATTTTCGCCAGATTCAGTTCGGCGTCGTCGAGCACGATTGCCGCCGACTTGCCGCCGAGTTCCAACGTGACCGGACGCAACAGCCGACCACACACCTCGGCGATCGAGCGGCCCGCCGCGGTCGATCCTGTGAAGGCGACCTTGTCCACGCCGGGATGCGCGACCAAGTACGCTCCGACTTCGCGCCCGGCCGGCACGATATTGATCACCCCGTGCGGCACCTGCGCCTCATCGATTGCCTCGGCGAGCAGGTACGCATCCAGCACGGTCTCCGGTGAGGGTTTGATGACGAGCGTGCAGCCGGTGGCCATCGCGGGTGCGATCTTGAACATCGACAGCGCCTGCGGGAAATTCCACGGCACTATGGCGGCGACCACACCGACCGGATACCTGCGGACATCGATGGGGCCGCCGAACAGGCCCTCTCGGGTCTCGATGGTCGACAGCTCGCGCGCGAGCCCGGCGTAGTAGCGCAGAACAGCACTGGGATAACCGATTTCGAGCTGCTGCGCTACCGCCACCGGCATACCGTTCTGAGCGCTGACCCGCTGCACGAACTGATCGGCGCGCTTATCGATCGCCTCCGCCAACCGCTCCATGACCTCGGCGCGGCGGCGCGGCTCCCACTGCGCCCAGCCCGACGGGTCGTCGAAGGCCGCTCGAGCGGCGGCGACGGCACGGTCGATATCGGCCTCGGCACCCTCGGGCACGCGACCTAGCGGCTGCTCGGTGCTGGCATCGATCGGGGTGATCGTGTGGTCGGTGCTGGGCTGCACCCATTCGCCACCGATGTAGAAGGTGTCGTAGGTGGTGAAGGTGTTCTCGTTGACGACGGTCATGACTGTCTCCTGGAATCGTCGAAGAGGCTCAGGCGAACGTGAGGACCGGCTTGAGGGTGATCCCTTTTTCCGAGTCCTCGACGGCCTGGTTGATGTCGTCGAACGCGTAGGTCTTGATCAGCTTGCCGATGGGGAACCGCCCCTGCTGGTAGAGCTGCACGAGTTTGGGAATGAAGATGCGCGGCACGCTGTCGCCTTCGACGATGCCGCGGACGCTGCGGCCGAACAGAAGACTGGACATGTCGATCGACGCCTCGGTGCCGAGCGCGGCCGCGCCGATCAGTCCGCAGGTTCCGCCCTGGTTCAGCGCATCCACCGCCCGCCGCAGCACGGCCGGAACCGCGGTGGTCTCGATGGAGTAGTCCACCCCCAGCCCGTCCGTGAGCTCTTGGATGGCCGCCACCGTGTCGTCGGCGGCGCCGTCGATGGTGTGGGTGGCCCCGAGTTCCTTGGCCAGCTCCAAGCGCTCGTGGTTGAGGTCGATGGCAATGATCGTGGTGCAGCCGGAGACGACGGCGGCCATCACCGCACTGAGCCCGACCGAGCCGGCGCCGAAGACTGCCAGACTGCTGCCCGTCGGGGGCCGCAATGTGTTGAGTACGGCGCCGGCGCCGGTCTGGATGCCGCAGCCCAGCGGACCGAGCAGCTCCAGCGGCGCAGCCTGGTCGACCTTGACCACATTGCGTTCGGTTGCGACGGCGTAGGTGGCGAAGGCCGACTGCCCGAAGAACACGCCGTGCACATCGCCGCTCTCGCGATGCAGGGGAGTGCTGGAGTCGGCGCGGGTACCGGCGAAGTTGTAGGCGAAGAACTGGTCACAGTAGGCGGGCCGGCCGGCGACGCACATTCGGCAATCGCCACAGGAATTGAAGGTGAGCACGACATGGTCGCCGGGCGCGACATAGCTGACTCCGTCACCGACGGCAGCCACCACGCCGGAGCCCTCGTGGCCGAGCACGGCCGGCAACGGTACGGGGTACCACTGATCGCGGACGATGAGGTCGGTATGGCAGACGCCGGACCCGACCATTCGGACCAGGACTTCACCGGGTCGTGGATCATCGAGTTCCAGCGGTGTGAGCGTAAAAGGCGCGCCTTGGGTTTCGGTGAGGGCGGCGGTGATCTGCACGATCCGGCTCCTTTGCCGTGCGGGTGTGACGACTGTCACGTTAGGAGCTCGCGATCGTGCTGGAGTGTTCAAATTCTGGACGCTTTTCAGGCGGTGAGGTGTAGTGCGCGCAGCCGGTTGTACAGCGTGGTCCGGCTGATGCCGAGTCGTTCGGCGGCCCGCTGTTTGTTGCCGTTGCACGCGCGGAGGGCGGCGAGGATCGCGTCGTGTTCGGCGCGCTCGAGAGGAGTCATGGTGCGCAGTCGCGGGCTGACCTGATATCGGTTTGGCAGATCGAACGGGGTTATGTCCCCGGCCGAACGACGGCTGGCAACGCTGCGCACGACCGCCGACAGTTCCCAGAGGTTGCCGGGCCACTGGTGGCCGGCCAACGCCGCCAAGGTCGCCGGCGTAAAGCGCAGCCGGTCGCCGACGCCGAGCTGATCGAGCATTACCCGGATGAGCCGCGGCAGCTGCTCGGTTCGCTCGGCGAGCGCGGCCAGGTCACGGTGTGTCGTGCACGCCGCGGCCAGTAGTGCTCCCTGTCCGGCGAGCTCGGCGAGCGGGGCGCCGGTGAGGACGACGCGCAGCCGGGGCTGATCCACCACTCGGCGCAATCGCACAGCGCAGATCTCCGGTAGCAGATGAATGTTCTCGACGAGCAGGGTCGGGCCGTGGCACGCGGCTCGTTCGAGACTGTCCAGCCACGTCGTCTCCTGGTGTGCGGCGTCGACTGCGTCGAGCACGACGACCTCGGTGCCGCCCAGCATCAACAGCGCCAAGGTGGTCCGGCCCGTGCCGGGAGCACCTCCGATGTAGACGGGCCGACCCGGCAGACCCTCCGAACTGATGGTATCGGCGGTCGGTGTGGCCGGATGACGGTCGGCGCTGCCGAATTCGAACAGTGTGCCGTCGAGTCCGGATTCGATCTCACGCACCCGCACGGTCACGCACTGCCCCGACACCAGCTGGACAACATGGGATTCGGCGTCGCTACCGCCGGCCGCGGCAAGGTCCCGCAGGCGGAGGTGATCGAGCGGGTCGAGCAGTTCGGTGGCAGCGCGGTTGGCCAGGGTTACCTCGGTGCCGAGTACCAGCACCGGCCGGTGATGACCGCCGCAGGCCACCTGGAATGCGGCCAGCAGCCGCTGCTCGCCGCGGCGGCTCGCGGCCAGCAGGCGGTCCTCGATGTCGCGCGCGGTGCGGGTGATGAGCGGACCCAGCAGCGGTGAATCGTGTACCTCCAGGCAGGTGATGTCGATGACCCCTTCCAGACGCCGGGTCACCGGGTGGGTGATCGGGTGTCCGTAGCAGCTGAAGGCCTTGAATGGCTCCAGGTAGTGTTCGTCACCGTGGACGGCGACACCGCGGTGCAGTTCGTGTGCAGTGGCGATGGAATTCGTGCCGGTGGTCTCCTCGAGGAAAACCCCACCCGTGACGACGCCGAGCCGGTCGAGCCGGTCACGGAGCGTGCGCGACCCTGTCGGCATGCCGACGATGCGCGATTCCCGGTCGGCGAACAGTACGCAGAAAGGCGTGTCGGCGAGTTGCTCGGCGAGTTTGGTCAGCACCGGTGCCGCGGCGGCGACCAGACGGCTCCGACGATCCACCGCATCGGAATCCACCCGCAGGTTGGGGGTGCCGGGGCTGAGTCCACTGAGCCGGGAGCGTTGCCAGGACAGAGCTATCTCGGGACGTAGCGGGTCGCGGCCCGAGTTCAGCGACATGGTGTCGTCGGGTTTCACGGAGATCCGAGCCGATGGCGAACGCCCGCTGTTGTGACTGTGATCACGTACTTCAACCACCCAACTATTGCTACATAAAAATATCGTAACGTCAACAATTTGTCACAAAATAAGGTGAACCGCACGAGAGACGTGGATGAACATCCAAGCAAAGCGTGCGGCCGGACCTGCCGGGCTGGCTCATAGCCAGCCCGGCAGCCCATCGAGGTGGTCTTCGATGCGCACGGAGGCCTCGCCGCGGCCAGCCCACCAGGCGACGGCGGCGGTCCGGCGACCCTCGCCGTGAGAGTCGAACCCTCGTGTACCGCCGCTATTGGTGTGGCTTCCTCGGCCGAGGCCCCGGTTCCGCGTGGTCCCAGGCGACGCGCTCGCGGATGTCGTCGCGGAGCGCTTTCTTGTCGATCTTGCCGACCTTCGTTGTGGGCATCGTTGCGATGACCTCGAGCCGTTCCGGAATCTTGAACCTGGCCACCCCGGCAGCGTTCATGACGGCGAAGACATCGGCAAGAGATACCGAATGTCCTTGCACTACAGTCAGATACAGGCAAAGTCGCTCACCGAGGACGGGGTCGGGCATGGCGACGGCGGCCGCCATCTCGACGCCGTCGAGTTGGTATGCGAAGTTCTCGACTTCTTCGGCGGAGATCTTCTCACCGCCGCGGTTGATCATGTCCTTGTCCCGGCCCTCGACGACCAGGTTGCCGTCCGGGCGGCGTCGGACGACATCCCCGCTGAGGTACCAGCCGTCGGTGGTGAATGCGCGCGCATTGTGCTCGGGCGCGCGGAAATACCCGCGCGGGGTGTAGGGGCCACGGGTGAGCAGCGCGCCCGGAATGCCGTTGGGCGCCGGATTGCCGCTTTCGTCGACGACCCGGATCTCGTCGGCGTCGCTGACCGGCCGACCCTGGGTGGTCAGAATGATCTCCAGGTCGTCGTCGAGCCGGGTCATGTTGATCAGGCCCTCGGCCATGCCGAACACCTGCTGCAGCCGTGCGCCGAGCACCGGTTCGACCCGGGCGGCAAGCTCGTCGGGCATACGTGAACCGCCAACCTGTAACACGCGCAAGCTTCTGCCGCGCAAGACGTTTCGCTCACGCTGATACTCGATCCACCTCTGCGCGATCGCCGGCACGACGGCCGTGACGGTGACGCCCTCGGCGTCGATGGCGCGCAGCGCGCGCTCGGGGGACGGCGAAGGCAGCATCACTGCGCGGCCACCGGCGACCAGTGTGCCCAGCACGCCGGGACAGGCCAGCGGGAAATTGTGGCTGCAGGGCAGCGCACCGAGATAGACCGTGCTCGAATCGAATTCGGACACCGCATTGCACTGCAGAATGTTGTAGGCGTAGTCGTCGTTGGTGCGGACGATCAGCTTGGGCAATCCGGTGGTGCCGCCGGAGAGCAGCATGCAGGCGACATCGGCGCCCATGGGCTCGTAATCGGTAGCGGCGAACCGCACGGTCGTGTCGTAAGTAGCCCCAAGGCTGTTCTCGGGAGCATATTCGGCTGTGCCAGAGGACAATTCACCATGTACCAAGACGGAGCGGAGGCTGGGCACCTGGACCGCGACCTGCTGGGCGACCTGCCGCAGATCCGTGTCACGGTCGATGTCGGCCACCACGATCGCGACAGCCCCGGCCACCGCAGCCAGATGCGTGAGCTCGTGTTGCCGGTGCGCAGGCAGTGCCATCACCGGCACCACACCGACGCGCAGGCAGCCGAGTGTCAGCGCGACGAACTCCCAGCAGTTCGGCAGCTGCAACACGATGCGGTCGCCCGGTGCGATGTGCAGATCGAGCAGCGCCTGCGCGCAGGACGCGGCCCGATCCCACAGCTGCCGGTAGGTCAGCCGGGTCGGGCCATCCACGAGGGCCTCATCATCCGGGCGCCGGGCGACCTGCTCCGCGATGTGGGAGGCCAGCGATCTGTCCTGCCAGTACCCTGCCCTTCGGTATCTCGCTGCGACGTCGTCGGGCCAGGGCACGACACCGTCGATCGACACGGGAACTCGGGTGTTCACGGCAGCTCTCCTTCGAGCCGGTCCTGCGTGGCCACGACGACCGAGTCGAGCGCGATCAGGCCGGTCGCGGTCAGCCGCAGGGGATTGATTTCGATATCGCTGATTTCCGGGTGGTCGGTCAGGTAGCGCGCGAGAGTTACCGCCATACGGGCGAATTCACCCCGATCGAGGACCGGGCCGCCGCGCCAGCCGTCCAGCAGGGGCGCGCATTGTAGGTCGTCGAGCATGGCGGCCGCGCCCGCGAGGGTGACGCGGTGGCTGCGGATGGCGACATCCCCGATCGCCTCGGCCGCTGTGCCGCCCGAACCGGCAACCACGATGGGGCCGAACACCGGGTCGCGGCGGAGGCCGAGGAACAGGTCGACACCGGGCTCGGCCATACTCTCCACCAGATAGGCGGGTGCGCTGATCGCGTGGAGAGCGTCGAGCGCCGCATCGAGTTCCGTGGTGGTGCGAATGTTCAGGTGTACCCCGCCGATCTCGGTCTTGTGCAGTACCGCGGGGTCGAGAATCTTCACCACCACCGGAAGCGGAAGGTCGGTCAGTGCGCGGTGGGCCGCGGCCCGGTCGGTACACACTCGCCGAGGTGGGGTGGCAATTTCCAGTGCGTCGAGCAGATCCTTGGCCGTCGCCTCGTCGGCGGGCAAGGCGATGGCCGGGGCCGGCTTGTCTGTGTCCGCCGAGCCGGGCGGCCGGTCCGGAGTCCCGGCCGGTTCCGCACTGGTGGATTCGTCAATCGGGAGAACGACGGCCGGAGCGCATTGCGGAACTGGCGTCTCACCGTTTCCGGAGTGCAGATACCGAGCCCGCGCATCTGCCACGAGTGCCCGGATCCCGATGGCGAGCGCGGACGGACTCGCCAGTACGGGAACGGCGAATATCGCGGCCGCAGAGGCGGTTTCGGCGACAGCGGAGGCAGGACCACCGATGCCGAGCACAACCGGAAGCCGCTCGTGGACCCCCGAGCGGAACACCGCGTCGGCGAGATCGACAGCATCGGGCTCGGCGAGCGCATAGACCGCCAGGGCATCGATCCCGGGATCGGCGGCGGTGGCCGAGAGCACGGCATCGAATGTCGGTCCCGGTCGGCCGGTATCCACCGGATTCGACTGGTAGGTCATCGAGGGCAATAACCGCGCGAGGTGCTGCTGGGTGGGTGCAGCGAGCGTAGGTACGCGAACTGCGTCTGCTAGGAGCTGATCCAGTACCACCAAGCCGGGGCCCGCCTGCGCGGTGACCACGCCGATGCCCGGCTCGGCGGAGGCGGGCAGTCTGGTGCGGCTCAGCACCGCCAACGCGTCGGCCAGCTGATGCTCCGAATCCACCACAACGGCGCCGGCTTCCGCGAGCAGAGCACGCGTCGTGCGCCACGAGGTGGCGAGCGCGCCGGTGTGGGATTCGGAGAACGCCGACACGTCGCTGCGTCCGACCACCATCGCCACCACCGGCTTGTCCGTGGTGACCATGTGCAGCGCGGACAGCAGCGCGCCGCCGTCGTCGACCGACTCGATATGCAGTGCGACGGCGGTGATCGACGGATCGGTGTGCAGATATTCGAGCACGTCGACCTGAGTGACATCTACGCAATTACCCAGTCCCACACCGAATCCCACGCCGACGCCGTGGTCGGACAGCAGGAACGACAACGCATGATTCATCCCGCCGCTGGTCGCGACGACGGCGACCGATCCTGGGGCGATGTGCCGCACGGTCGGCACGAAGCTGACCATCGCCTCGCCGGGCCGGAAGAATCCCGAGGTGTTCGGTCCCAGCAGCCGAATACCTGTCGTGGCAATGATCTTCGCCAACTCCTCCTGCAATCCGACACCCTCGGCGCCGACCTCGGCGAATCCGCCCGAGCAGATCACGGCAGCGCCGACACCACAATCCGCCGCCTCGCGCAACGCGTCGGGAGTGGCCGCGGCGGGAACGCACAGCACAGCCAAATCAAGTGGACCACCATGGAATTCGGTGGCCGCCCGCAGGGAGGGATGCATGCCCTCACCCGCGATTCTCGGGTTGATCCCATAGGCGGCTCGGATGCCGGTGCCGCCGTATGCGACGGCTTCGAGCATCACCGACCCGAGTTTGCCTGGCACCGCTGAGGCACCGATCACTGCGACCGAGGACGGACGGAAGAGCCGGTCGAGCCGCGGCCGCGCCACGGACGAGCCATCGGTGGGGAAGGTCCGTGTGCTGGTCATCGTGCCGCCTCGACATCGGCCAGAATCCGGGGGACATGCTGCGGATCCGGTTCGAACGCCACCGCATCGGCGCGCCCGGACAGAATCAGTGTGGCCGCACAATCACGCTCGTCCACGGCCCGGCGCGTACGGACGGCGGCGGGCGCGTCGACGACGATCGCCGGGATGTGCCGGTTCAAGCGCACATGCTCCGAGCACAGGACTCGTGACAGCGGGGTGCCTCCGCGCACGACAACCGCGTTGGGCCGCGACGCGCACAGCCGGTCCAACTCGGCGCGAACGTCGGCAGGCAGCGAGCTGGCTTCGATGTCCGGGGCGATGACGAGGGGCACCGTGCCGTCACCGCCTGCCGCCCCACGCGCCGCGGACAGTGCTGTGTTGCCGTCTCCGAGTCGTATTCGGTCGTCGCCGCACTCGGTCAACCGAAGCATCCGGGAGCCGAACATGGTCGACCCCAGCCGCAGCGGCGTGTCGAGCGGGGCCGCGCCGAATTCGGCGTACCACGCATGCTCGGTGGCGGCGATGAACTCGCCGTCGCGCACGCGGATCTTCTCCGCCGAGATGGACCGGCTGAAGAAGTGGAATCCGAACTGCCACGGCTCGAAGGCGCGGTAATACTCGCCGAAGTGGTCCCACCACGACAGGCTCGGCATAGACGAGTCCTGGATCTTGCCCACCTGCGGACTGCGGATCTCCTGGAATCGCGTGAGCGCGGCTTCCAAGTCGGCGGGCTGCTCAGCCACGGTACCGGCCAGCACGGCGGCATCCTCCATGGCCATCTTGGTGCCCGAACCGACCGAGAAGTGCGCGGTGTGTACGGCGTCACCGAGCAGCACCACCGGGGTGCCGTAGGTGCCGCGGGTGTGCCAGCGGTCGGTCCGGCGGGTGCGGAAGTTGGCCCAGCGCGAGTTGTTGGCCACCAGTGCCCGTCCGTCGATCTGGTCGGCGAACAGCCGCTCGAGGTAGCGCTGGGTCACCTCATCCGAAACTCCTGGCGGGGCGGACATGTCGAATCTTTCGAGACCTGCACGTCGCCAGGTGGTTTCGTCGGTCTCGACGATGAAGGTGCTCAGACCCGAGCCGATCGGGTACCCGTGCACGGCGAAATTGCCGTGCTCGGACTGTTCGTGCAGAAAGGTCAGCCCTCGGAACTGGTAAGTGGTGCCGAACCAGATGAACTTGACGGCCGCCTGCTCGACCGAATGTCCGAGTTCATTCAGGAATCTTTGCCGCACAGTGGAGTTGGTGCCATCGGCCGCCACGATCAGGTGGTATTCACCTCGGGCGTCGAGCTCATCGACATCCGCCTCGGTCGAGAAGTGCAGCCGCGCGCCCAGCTCTGTCGCCCGCTGTCGCAGAGCACCGAGCAGTACGCGACGGTGTATGGCCGACATCCCGTTGCCGCCGGCCGCGACCGTGGCGTCCTTCAGGTGGACCTCGATGCTGTCCCAGTGCCGCCCGTGGGTGGCCAGCGCATCCCGCAGCACCGTGTCGACCGCGTCGACGTTATCCAGTGTCGCGTCGGAGAACACGACCCCGAAACCGAACACATCGGATTCGCTGTTCCGTTCGAACACGTCGATGACGGAGCCCGGCACGGCGTGCGCGAGCGCGATGGCGGCGAATAGACCACCGGGGCCACCGCCTATACACGCGACGCGCAGGGGCGGCGGGGGAGCGGGGCGCTGCTCTGGGAGTGACATCGGGGTCGCCTTCTCTGACTGTGGCGCGGATCGCATACGCGAAGCTAGCGGGCATTATGTAACAGCGGTACGCGAATGGTCAAAATATGTGTTACATATCTAGGTGACGTCGGTCGGCGAGGTGGCGGCAGCGATCGACGCGACGAACGACTCGGCTTCGACGTGCAGGACGTCGTGGCACTCGGTGAACACCTCGTGTGCGGCCCGGCCGCGCCAGCCGGTGGGCAGCAGCATCTCCGGCAGATCCGGATCGCGGAACGGGTAGCGCCGGTAGTGCTGCACCAGCATCATGTGCTCGATCAGCGCGGTGCTGCCGGTCAGGCCGCGCCGGTAGCGGGCCAGGCGTGGGCGGAACTCTTCGATGAACGTTTGATAGTCGGCGCCGAGCTCGCCGAGATCCCAGCAGCGCTGGGCGATCAGGCGGTCGCTCGGCAGGCCTGCGGTCCTACTGCGCAGGAACTGAATCCGCACGTCGTCCTCGCCGTCCAGCGCCTCGCGCAACTGTTTTTCCCGGTCGTGCGGCGAGAACCAGATCGTGCCACCGTAGGTGCCGAAGCCCCACCAGCTCAGCGACTTCTCGATCCGCTTGCGCTGCTCGCGGTCCAGGCCGGAGTCGTCGACCAGCGCTTGAGTCCAGGTGCGGTCCCATTCGTCGGAGTTTCGCTGGAAGATACGGCTGCGGCCGTCGTCGAGCAGCTGCCAGCTCTTGTCGTTGAGTAGGTAGGACACCTCACGACCAGACTTCGTGGAATCGAACCAGCCTTCCTTGCGTAGGCGGGTCATGACCACCCGCACCGTCGCCGATTCGACGCCGAAAACGCCCATCAGCTCGGTGAGGGCGCCGAGCTTGGCGGCGCCTCCCGTGTAACGGAAGAACTCGCCGTATAGGTCGAACACCAGTGCGCGTGGTCGCATCGCACTCCCTTCGGGCCGCGATCAATCGCCGGAATGTGTTTCACTTATATTGACATTTCATAGATACATGTTACATAGTGACAGGGCTCACAGATCGCCGATTCCGAAAAAGTCGCCCTCCGGGTGTCCGTCGTCCGCGCGAGATCGAGAGAACCGAGTCGTAGGAAAGTCTGCCCGCACTTGCGGCGGCGTCTCGCTTTCCCGACTGTCACCACTTGTAGAAGGAGACAACGATGTCGCGTACGTTCGTCCTCGTCCACGGCGCCTGCCATGCCGGATGGAGCTGGCGGCCGGTGGCCGAGCACCTACGGGCGCACGGCCACGTCGTGTACACGCCGACACTGCCGGGCCTCAACGCCGGCGACCAGCGCGCGGATGTGCACCTCGCCGACGCCGTCGATTACCTTGTCGACTACGTCGAACGCGCCGACCTGCGCAATGCGGTCCTGGTCGGGCACAGCTGGGGCGGATTCCCGGTGTCCGGGGCGGCAGTGCGGCTTGCCACCCGCATCTCCCGCCTCGTGTACTGGAGCGCATTCGTTCCGCGCAGCGGCGAGACCCTGATCGACCTGTGCCCGCCCGCCTACGGCGAGATGTTCCGCGCGTCGGCCGCAGGGTCGCCGGACAACTCGGTGATGTTCCCGTTCGAGGTCTTCTGTGCGGCATTCATGCAGGACGCCTCGCCCGAGACTCAGAACGTGGTCTACCCACTACTCGAGCGCCAGCCGTTCCACACCATGAACGAAGCGCTCGACCTCGACGAATGGGAACGGCTACGACTGCCGTCCGCGTACGTACTCTCCAAGGACGACCTCGCCCTGCCGCCTGGCGAGTTCGCTTGGGCGCCAAGATTTCCCGAGCGTCTTCCAGGAGCTCCGGTGATCTACACCCCGGGCAGCCACGAGTCGCAGCTGACTCGACCCGAATCGCTCGCGGAGGCGATGATCCAGGCTTCGGACGGCTAGCGGCACCGGCACGTCATGACGCCGACCGTGCGCAGCGGCGAACGATAGTCGAGACGGTCGCCACGCCATCGGGCTCGTGCTCGTTCGCCGGTGTTAGCGGCCGTCGTACGGTGGTCGGATGCCTGAGGGTCACGACTTGCCGAGTGTGGGGCGGCCGCGGAACCGCACGGTGGACAGGGCGCTGCTCGACGCCGCCGCGCGGCTGATCGCACAGTGTGGTTACGGTGCGCTCACCCTGCAGGCGGTGGCGGATGAGGCGGCTACTAGCCGACCGGCGCTGTACCGGCGTTACGCGGACCGGGCCGAGCTGGTGGTCGCGGTGTTGATCGACCGCTACGGGCTGCATCCCGGCTCGGCGGATCTGGGCGGTATCGAGGCCGAATTATTCGCGATCCAGCGCCACCAGATGGAGTTGTTCACCGACGATGTCCTGGGCAACGCATTGCCCGGCCTGCTCGACGACCTGTCGCGCAACGAGGCACTTGCCGCCAGTTTCTACGAGCGATTCCTGCGGCCCCGCCGCAGGTCCACCGCCTCCATCCTGGATCGGGCGGTGGCAAGGGGCGAGATTGCGCCGGGAACGGACCCGGAATGGATCTGCGATCTCATCACGGGACCGATGCTGATGCGTGCGCTGTTTCCTGCCGTCGGACCGATCGATGAGTGTTTGGTGCGGCTGACGGTGCGATCCGCGCTGGACGCTGTTGGGTTCTCGGGACGTGATTGACGCCACTCGGGTATGTCATTACTCTTCGAATAATTACGTTCCATATCGTAACGAAAGGGGCCGGTCTTGCGCGCCGACGTGGAGTTCGTCAGCCAGGGTGTGACATTGCGGGGATGGCTGTACCGCCCGACCGATACCGCGGCCGACGCGCCGCTGGTTGTGATGACCCACGGTTTCGCGGGGGTGAAGGAGTGGGTCGCCCCCTTTGCCGAGGTGCTGGCCGATGCGGGTCTAGCGTGCTTGGTCTACGACCATCCCGGATTCGGAACCTCCGACGGCGAGCCCCGTTTCGAGGTGGATCCGGTGGCGCAGATCGATGGCTATCGCGATGCGATCACCTTCGCGCAGCAGCTCGACGGCGTGGATCCGGAACGAATCGGGGTGTGGGGGACAAGCTACGCGGGCGCCCATGTGCTCGTGGTGGCGGCCACCGACCGCCGGGTGCGCGCGGTGGTATCGCAGGTGCCCCTGACCCAGGGCTGGGCGACTTTCACCCGGTTGGTTCCGTCGGTGCAATTGCCTCACGTGCGCGAGGCGATCGCCGAGGATCGGAAACAGCGCTTCGCCGGTGCACCGCATGCCACGATCAAGGCGGCGTCCGACGATCCGCTGGAAATGGTCGCCATGCCCGGTGCCGAGGTCTACCGGTGGCTCATGGACAACGGGCCTCGAGTTCCCACCTGGCGTAACGAGGTGACTGTCTCCAGTATCGATAAGTTCCAGTCCTACGCTCCCGAGGCCTTCATCCGCCGGGTTTCCCCCACCCCGCTGCTGATGATCGTTGCCGAGAACGACACGCTGACACCGGCCGATCTGGCGTTGCAAAGCTACGCCGAGGCATTGGAACCCAAGCAGCTCGAGCTCGTAGAGGGTGGGCATTTCTCGGTATACGAGGAACGGTTCGGCCAGGCATCGACCGCCGCGCGCGACTTCCTCGTCCGCCACCTGCGTAAGTGATCCCAACCGACCTGAGCTGATCGGCCGCTGCTCCGGGCCACCGATACTTGGGAGTATCGAAAGGGCGCGCGGACCAGGCTGATACCGAGTCACTGTGTCGTTGTCAGAATTACTCTTGTGGCTTGTGATACATCGTGAAACGGCGAGTTCTATTGCAGGAAACCGGAATGTATGGAAATAGATTTTTGTGCGGAGTCACCTCGTCGGCACGCTGGCTGATCAACATTCGTGGGTGACTCGATGCCCAGCGGACAACCGCTCCGATCATGCCGGGGCTGCCTGAAACATCGAGGCCAGGAGCCCGGCAAGCGGCGAGTCGTCGCGACATAGGCGACGAGACCGATAACAATGCTGCCCATGACGGCCACGGTCGGAAGCGGATTGCGAAATCGGCGGGCAGATCGGGTTCACCACGCGTCGCCACAGCCGGAATTCAGGCCCGATATCGAGGGATTTCGAGCGGTGGCCGTACTGGCTGTCGTGCTTTTCCATGCCGGTGTGCCGGGAATCAAGGGCGGATTCGTCGGTGTGGACATCTTTTTTGTCATTTCCGGCTTTCTCATCACCGGAATACTCTGCCGCGAAGCAGCGAGCACCGGCATTGTCGGGCTGGCCCGGTTCTACGGCGCCCGCGCCCGCCGGCTGCTGCCCGCGGCAGGCATCGTGCTGGTCGCCACCGCGATCGCCTCGGCGATGCTGCTGTCGCCGCTGGAAGCCCGTCGAGTTCTCGGCGACGGGATCGCCAGCGCACTGTATGCCGGGAACTGTCGACTCGCCCTGCACGACACCGACTACCTTGCCGCCGACACGCCTCCCTCGCCGTTTCAGCACTTCTGGTCGCTCGGCGTGGAGGAGCAGTTCTATCTGGTGTGGCCCGCGCTCATCATCGCTACGGCCTGGCTCATGCGGCGGAGCCGAACCGGTTCGGCCTCCCCGCTCCCGTACCTGTTCGTCCTCGCGGTCGTCGCCGCGGTCTCTTTCGCGACCTCGCTGATCTGGACCGGCGCGCTGCACCCCTGGGCATTCTTCTCGCTGCCCGCACGGGCTTGGGAGCTGGCCGCGGGCGGCGTGGTGGCGCTCTCGGCCGTCGTATGGTCCCGGCTGCCGAAATCGGTGGCCGCCGCCGCCGGATGGGTCGGGTTGATCTTGATCGGCGTGGCCTGCGTTCACCTGAGCGGGACAACTCGGTATCCCGGCACGGCGGCGCTGGTGCCCGTCCTGGGAGCGGCCCTGGTGATCGTATCCGGCTGTGCCGAACCACGATTCGGCGTCGGTCGCGTCCTGGCTGTGCCCGAGATGCGGGCGATCGGCACCGTATCCTATTCCTGGTACCTCTGGCACTGGCCGGTGTTGGTGTTGGCACCGCAGGTGCTCGGCCACCCGCTTGGTCTGGTCGGCTCGCTGGGCGCGGTTGCCATGGCCGGCGGACTCGCCATGCTCACCC
This sequence comes from Nocardia sp. NBC_00881, assembly GCF_045207455.1. Taxonomy (NCBI): domain Bacteria; kingdom Bacillati; phylum Actinomycetota; class Actinomycetes; order Mycobacteriales; family Nocardiaceae; genus Nocardia; species Nocardia sp. NBC_00881. Next base: position 2,036,673 of record NZ_CP108798.1, on the reverse strand, counting down.
ACTGGTTGGTCGAGAATCCGGTCCGCTTCGCCCCCCGATTGCGACGTTCGGCCACCCTCAGCCTCGCTTGTGGCGGCGCGAGTACCGCAGTCTCCATCGGTGTGGTGCTGGCGCTGATCGTGCTCGTGCCCGCCCCGGTCGGCCGTGGCATGGCGGCGCCGACCCTAACGCTCACAGCACCCGAGACGCCGGCCGTTCCCGCCACCGCCCCGCACGACGAGGCGGTCGGGCAGCTGGTCGCGCAAGCGCAGTCCGTGATCGCTGCCTCAACGGAAATCCAGGCAGTCCCCTCGAATCTCACCCCTTCGCTCGCCAACGCGGCCAGCGACAAGGCGGAGGTATTCGTCAACGGCTGCGTACGGTCCTGGCATGAGGTGGGCAGCGGCGAGTGCGCCTCCGGCGATACGGGATCCGCTACCACAGTGGCCTTGGTCGGCGACTCGCATGCCGCGATGTGGACTCCGGCGTTCGAGCAGATCGCCGTGCCGCGGCACTGGCGGCTGGAAACCATGGCAAAGGTCACCTGCCCACTGCTCGACCTGCCCATCACCAGCCCCTATCTGGGCCGGGAGTACACCGAATGCGATCAATGGCGTGGCCAGATCCTGGCCAGGCTCCGGGACGAACGCCCGCGGCTGATCGTGGTGAGCATGTCCCGGCGCTATGGTGGCGACTTCGGCTTCGTCTCCTATGACCAGGCATGGATCGATGGTCTGAACCGCATGGTTGCCCAGATGAGGGAGTTCGGCTCGGCCGTCCTTGTTCTCGGGGGGATCCCCGATCCACACTCCACCGTGCCGGCGTGCCTGTCGGAACATATCGACGATGCCGCCGCATGCACCCCCGCGCGGCCGGTCGCGGTGAACGACGCTGGTATAGCGGCCGAGCAGGCGGCGGCGACTGCCAGCGGCGGGCAGTACGCAGACCTGACCCCGCTCTTCTGCACCACCGCACGCTGCCCCCCGATCGTCGGCAACAACCTGGTGTACCGCGATGACAATCACCTCACAGTCAGCTACGCCCGAACCCTCGGACCGGTCATCGGTGCGCTTGTCGACCGCGCGCTTGCCCATGGCTGAGCTGCGCCTACCGGCTTCGAGGCCGAGGGGCTTTTCGGTGACTCGAGTGGCGAATCCCCCGGCGTTTACCTGTTCGACTGCCCGGATCTAGCCGTCACCCCGGCGGTGCAGTTCCAGCGAAAGGATGATGGATTCGCTGAGCCCTCGAACCGATACTGGTACAACATATTCCAGCGATGTCGGTGACGAGGGTAACCGGCGCTGGGATGCGGCCGAAAGCGCGGAAGGGATCGTCGAGGGTGATCGCGACGCGGATCTGGGCGATGCCGGCCGGTCCGACGAGAAGCTCGGACGTGCCCGGTTCGAGCACGTGCCGCAGTTTCCTCCGGCTGTCCGCATCGGCCCTCGCCACGAGCGCACTGGCTGCCTGCGGCGGGGCGCCCGACACCCCCGGCGTCACCTTCTGGACCACCCTCAACCGCTCTGACCAGAAGGGCTACGTGGAGCGCGAGCTGGTGGCAGCCTTCAGCTCCGCAGCGGGAGTGCCGGTTTCGATGCGTCGAGGCCAGCCGCGGTCGAACAATCACATGTACCGCGGCATGGACAAAGTACTGATCGCCGCCAGCTGCCGACTGCCGCACGGGGTCGAGCGTCGCTTGCAGGCGGAAGGTGCGAAAGACTGAGATCGAGCGGTGGTTCGGACGATCATGCGGGACTCCGCTTCGGAAGGCGAGCACTGGAGGACACCTACAGATCGGCAATCTTTACAGTATTGATCGAGCCATTAAATGGCGGTACATTATCTGGCGATATAGTTCATCGCTCGAGAGGTCTCGGCCGTGGCAATCGATCGACCTCTTTCGGATGCTTCCGCGGACGCGATGTACGCCGAGGACGCCGGCTATCACAAGTCGCTGCGCCCGCGTCAGCTGCAGATGATCGCGATCGGTGGCGCCATCGGCACCGGGCTGTTCCTGGGCGCGGGTGGGCGTTTGGCCAGTGCGGGCCCAGGATTGTTCCTCGTGTACGCCATCTGTGGCGTGTTCGTATTCTTCATCCTGCGGGCGCTCGGCGAGCTGGTGTTGCATCGCCCCTCCTCGGGATCGTTCGTCTCCTACGCCCGTGAGTTCTACGGCGAGAAGCTGGCATTCGTGGTCGGGTGGATGTATTTCTTCCACTGGTGCATGAGCGGGATCGTGGACATCACCGCCATCGCTACCTATGTCCATTACTGGGGAGCTTTCGAGGTGATTCCGCAGTGGCTGATCGCCCTGGTAGCCCTCGCGCTGGTGGTGAGCGTCAACCTCATCTCGGTGAAGTGGTTCGGCGAGCTCGAGTTCTGGGCCGCGCTGATCAAAGTGGTCGCGCTGGTCACCTTCCTGATCGTCGGCACGGTCTTCCTGGCCGGCCGGTCCACACTGCAAGGTATGCCGACCGGTGTCGGTGTGCTCGTCGAGCACGGCGGCCTCTTCCCGGTCGGTCTGCTACCGCTGGTGACAGTGACGACAGGTGTCGTCTTCGCCTATTCCGCAGTGGAATTGGTCGGCACGGCGGCCGGTGAGGCGGAGAACCCGGAGAAGATCATGCCGCGCGCGATCAACTCCGTGATCGCCCGGATCGCGCTGTTCTACGTCGGATCGCTGGTGCTGCTCGGTCTGCTGCTGCCGTACACGGCGTTCAAGGCGGGGGAAAGTCCCTTCGTCACGTTCTTCTCGAAACTCGGGATCGGTGGGGCCGATTCGATCATGAACATGGTCGTATTGACCGCAGCCTTCTCGAGCCTGAACGCCGGACTGTATTCGACGGGTCGCATTCTGCGCTCGATGTCGATGAACGGCAGCGCACCAGCGGCGGCGGCGCGAATGTCGAAGGGCGGTGTGCCGTATGTCGGCATTCTCGCCACCGGGACGATCGCGCTGATCGGCGTCGGATTGAACGCGGTGGTGCCGGAGAAGGCATACGAGATCGTGCTGAACATGTCGGCGCTCGGCACTATCGCGTCGTGGATGGCAATCGTGATGTGCCAGTTGCAGTTGTGGCGTCGGTCGCGCCGCGGGCTTGTCGAGCGCCCGTCTTTCCGGTTGATCGGCGCGCCTTATACAAGCGTGGCGACATTGCTGTTTCTGGTCGGCGTTGTCCTATTGATGGCATTCAGCGACGATGACGTGCAGCGCGGCGCCGTGATCGCAGCCGTGGTCATCATGATTCCAACGCTCGTCGTCGGCTGGCTCCTGGCGCGCAAGAACGTAGCGAGCATCGCTCGGCATCGTGCGGGCATCACGGTCGGTTCCCCTGACCTGACCCCCTAGGTCCGGTCCTACCTGCTCGAACTCCTCGCCCACTCAGACCCCGGCCTGGTCACCCTCACGCGCGAGGCCCGAATCCGAACGCATCCAACGCGTCTCGCCAGTCAACGCACCGTCGATGCCAGGTCGGGCGACAGTGCACCGTCCTGCGCTGGTTGGAGACTTCGAGTCTCCACCGGATCCCGGACGGTTCAAAGCAACCGATCTTGCGGTAACGGAGCACTTGCCCGAATCCTACGCAGGTTAGGGTAATCGCTCACACCGCAACCGAGGCGATTACCTGCAGACGGCATCGTTCGCGGCACTGCTCGAGCTCGAGGCAGCGGCCGCTCGCGCCGGTGAGAACACCTCAATGATCATGAACTACCAAGGTTTTGACTGCTGGCAGCGATTGCAGGGGCACAGATCCAGTCGGCGTAGGTACCGCAGGCGACAGGCCTGAACCCAAACCGACCAGACGGATTTCCCCCTTTACATGGCGAATTCAGCGGGGATACTATTCGGTCCGATTCGGGCGAGCCGCCGGCGACGCGCCAAGATCTAGTTGGTTGCTGGAGGTAACCCTATCCATGCTGGCATGGTCTATGGATGCTGTGCGGGACTGGCTCATCGCCAGAATCGCCGCACTGAGCGGGCTGGATCCCGCTGCGGTCGACGGCCGCGAGCCGTTCACCCGCTATGGGCTCGATTCACTGACGTTGACGGCGCTCGCCGAGGAATTGAGTGAGGCAGGCGGCCATCCGGTGCCGCCGATCCTGTTATGGGCGCATCCGACGCCGACCGCATTGGCCAGCCAGCTCACCGGAGCCGGATCCACACCATCGGCGCAGCACGAATCGCCGGATCCGGAGCAGCCCATCGCGATCGTCGGTCTGTCCTGCCGGTTCCCCGGCGCTCCCGACGCGGCGGCATTCTGGCGATTACTCAGCTCGGGCGCGGACGCGCTCACCGAACCGCCGGACGGCCGATGGGCTGGAGAGGGTCCGCCGCGCGGCGGATTCCTCGACCGGATCGACGAGTTCGACCCGGAGTTCTTCGGTATCTCTCCCCGGGAGGCTCCGCACGTCGACCCGCAGCAACGGCTCATGCTCGAACTGATGCAGGAAGCCCTCGATGACGCGGGCATTCCGCCGCACAGTCTCGGAGGCAGCCGGACCGGCGCGTTCGTCGGTGCGATGTGGAGTGAGTACGGGGCAGGAATTCGGGCGGACCCGGACCTGGTCACCCAGCACACGTTGGCCGGCGGCGACCCGAGCATTATTCCCGCCCGGCTGTCCTACACACTGGGTGCGCGCGGGCCGAGTCTTCAGGTGAACACCGCTTGCTCATCGTCCCTGGTCGCGGTGCACCTTGCGGCGCAGAGCCTGCGCGGCGGCGAGTGCGATCTCGCGCTCGCCGGTGGCGTCAGCCTGATGCTGGCGCCGGACACGGTGCACGCGCTGGTCCGGCTCGGTGCGCTGGCACCGGACGGGCGGTCCAAAGCGTTCGACGCGCGTGCCGATGGATACGGCCGCGGCGAAGGCGCCGGGATGGTCGTGCTGAAGCCGCTCGACCGGGCACTCGCCGACGGTGATCCGATTCATGGCGTGCTCAAGGGCAGCGCGGTGAACCACGACGGGTTCAGTAATGGGCTGACCGCGCCGAGCCCGCTGGCCCAAGAGTCCTTGCTGCGCACCGCTTATCGCCGAGCGGGAGTTGCACCGACCGACGTCGGGTACGTCGAGGCGCACGGGACGGGAACGGCGCTCGGTGATCCGATCGAGGCAAGCGCGCTGGGCGCGGTGCTCGGCACGGGCCGGGCTGGTGACCAGTTGCTGCCGATCGGTTCGGTCAAGAGCGCGATCGGGCATCTCGAAGCGGCGGCCGGGATCGCCGGACTGATCAAGGTGCTGCTGGCGATGCGGCATCGCACCGTGCCACCATGCGGCCAGTTCGAGGAAGCCAACCCACATATCCCGTTCGACGAATGGGGTCTACGGGTGCCTTCGCGGTCGGAGGAGTGGCGAGGTGACGCGGGAGGTCGCCTCGTCGCCGGGGTGAGCGCGTTCGGGTTCGGCGGCACGAACTGCCATGTGGTCCTCGAGAGCGGCGAGGACGCTCCGGTCCACCTGCTGCCTCTTGCCGCGGATACCGAAGACGGGCTCCGTGCCACGGTGCGGGAGCTGGCGACCACTCTGGACCGGCCCCCGATCGCCCGCTTGTGTGCCGCCGCATCGGCGAAGGCGGACGGCTCGCACCGGCTCGCATTGTCCGTTCGCGACCATGACGAACTCGCCTCGGGCGCGGCGAGATTCCTCAGCGGCCACACAGGCGCCGGGATCAGCACCGGAAAGGTCGACGGCGCCCGGCCGACAATCACGTTTCTGTTCGGCGGTCAGGGCGCGCAGTGGGCCGGGATGGGTGCGCGGTTGCTGCGCGAGCCGGCGTTCCGGTCGGCAACCATGCGGTGTGAGACCGCGCTGCGCCGGCACGTCGACTGGTCCCTTACCCGGCTGCTGACCTCCCCCGACGAGAGCTGGATCGAGCGCACCGAGCTGGCCCAGCCTGCGATCTTCGCGATGCAGGTCGCTTTGACCGGCCTGTGGCGATCATGGGGAGTCGAGCCGGATGCTGTCGCCGGGATGAGCATGGGCGAAGTCGCCGCCGCGCACGTCGCCGGGGCGATCAGCCTCGATGACGCCACATTGATCATGTGCAGGCGTAGCGCGATCGCCGCCGGACTCTCCGGCCACGGCGGCATGGCCGTTCTCGACCTGTCCACCGAAGCCACGAATGAGCTGCTGTCCCGGCACGGCGGCGACGTATGGGTCGCGGGCAGTGCGAGCCCCGGAAGCACGGTGATCTCCGGCGATCGAGCAGCTATCCAGGTGATACGGGACCAACTCGCCGCGCGATCGGTCGCGTCGGCGCGGATCAGGGTCGACTACGCCTCGCACAGTCCCTATGTCGACCCGGTGCTGCCCGATTTGCGGGCCGCGCTCGCCGATTTGCGGCCCGGCGAGACCCGAATACCGTTCTACTCCTCGGTCACCGGGGCGCGGATGGACGGCGCGCTGCTCGATGCCGAGCACTGGGTGCGCACCGAACGAGAACCATGGCGATTCGACACCGCGATGGGAAACCTGCTCGCCGGGGGCTGCCAGATTTTCGTCGACGCCGACCCCCATCCGATTCTCACGTCGGTGGTCGAACAGCACGGCGGCACGGCGCTGCCGACATTGCGCCGGGGGGACCGTGACCGCTCCACCTTGATCGACTCATTGGGCGCGCTGTACACCCTGGGCGCCGCCGAGCCGCCGACACCGGCCCAGGGCCGGACGGAGTTGCTGGTGCTTTCCGCCCGCTCACGCGATTCCCTGCTGGCATCGGCGACCACAATGGCGCGCGAGTTCAGCACTGGCAACGACATCGCGCTGCGCGACCTGTGTTACACGGCCGCCGTGCGGCGGGACCACCACGAACACCGGCTCGCGGTGACCGGTTCGACTCCGAAGGAGCTGGCCGATTCGTTGCGTGCGACGGTTGCGGGCAGTATGCCCAGCAACACGTGGATGGGCAGCGTGGCACATGACGAGTCGCGAGGGATCGTGTTCGTATGCTCCGGCCAGGGTTCGCAGTGGGCCGGAATGGGCCGGAACCTGTTGCGTGCCGAACCGGTGTTTCGCGCCGCCGTCGAGGAATGCGAGAAATTGTTACGGCCGCTGACCGAGTGGTCGCTGACGGCCGAGCTGACCGCGCCGGCGGAACGTAGTCGCCTCGATGAGACCTCGGTCGCGCAACCGGCCCTGTTCGCGATCCAGGTGGGAATCGCGCGGCTGTGGCAGGAATGGGGACTCGCGCCGGAGGCGCTGATCGGCCACAGCGTCGGCGAAGTCACCGCCGCGCACCTGGCCGGGTCGCTGTCCATCGCCGAAGCGGTCGAGGTGGTGTATCACCGGGGCCGGTTGATGCAGGCCGCGGCCGGGGCAGGCGGGATGGCCTCCGTGGAACTGCCCGCCGAGCAGGTACACGACCTGCTGAGCGGGTACCAGGGTGAGCTCACGATCGCCGCCGTCAACGACCCCGATTCGGCCGTCGTGTCCGGCGACGCCGCCGCACTGGCCGACTTGCTTGGACGGCTGCGCCACGACGGGGTCCCCTGCCGAGAGCTCCGGGTCGGTTACGCGTTCCACAGTGCGCGGATGGACGCGGCCGGGCACGAATTGTCGCAGGCGCTCGGCACGCTCGCTCCGGGGCCGAGCCGGTTGCCCGTCTACAGCACAGTTTCCGGAAAGCTCGTTGATGATCAGCCATTCTCCGCGGACTACTGGGTGCGAAACGTGCGGGAGACCGTGCGGTTCGCGGACGCGATGAACGGCGCGATCTCCGACGGGTACCGGAATTTCGTGGAGATCGGGCCGCATCCGGTTCTGCTGGAGAACGTCCAGCGATGCCTTGCCGCCCGCCGGGTCGATGGTCACGCCATCGCTTCGCTGCGCAGGGGCGAAGACGAACGATCCGCGCTGCGCCGCGCGGCCGGCGCACTGTACGCCGGTGGCTGCTTGCCGGACTTCGACCGGCTATTCGATACCGGCCGGGTCGTTTCGCTGCCCGCTTACCCGTGGCAGCGGAAGCGATACTGGCTCGCGGCCGACCGGCGAACCGCGCTCTCCGGCGGCGACGGAGGCCATCCGCTGCTCGGCGCGGGCTTGATCTCGGCGGTAGAGCACGGAACCCGGTACTGGCAACGCGCGCTGGACCCCGCGAGGCTGCCGTATCTCGCCGACCTCGCGGTGCGCGGGAGCACCGTACTCTCGGCGGCCACCTTCGCCGAAATGGCACTGGCTTCGGGCGCCGAGGCGTACGGAACCAGCGACATCGCTGTTACCGACCTGGCGTTCGAGCGAATGCTGGAACTTTCCGGCGCAGTTGTGCCCGCGACCCAGGCAGTGATCAGCACGCGGGATGAACTCTTCCAGGTATTCAGCCACCACGGTCCGGACTGGATACGGCACGCGCTGGCCACCGTAGGCCCGGACACCGGCGAGCCGAATGTGCGCGAGGAACCCGCGGCGATCAGGCACCGCTGCACCGCATACCGGGATGGGACTCAGCACTACCATGCGCTGGCCGGGGCGGGGCTGGACATCGGTCCGCACCTTCGGCTGGTCTCGGAGCTGTGGTTCGGCCATGACGAAGTGCTGGCCCTGGTCGTGCCGCCGGAGCCGGCACACCATCGAGGTGCCGACTACCGCATCCACCCCTCGGTGCTGGACGCCGGGCTGCAGGCGCTGATCGCTCTGTGCAACGGTTCGTCCGGCAGCAACGTGGTGACCGGGATCGGTCGGTTGCGAGTGCATCGGACGCCGACGGGGCCGGTATGGGCCCACGGCCGATCGGCGGGGCCGGGCTTCCACCTCTACCTACTCGACGACGCCGGCCGAGTACTGGTGGAAGCCGAGGACGTGCGCTTGCGGCCGCTCCACTATCCCGACCCGGTCGCGGACTGTTTGTATACCGTCGAATGGCGCGAACGAGCACACCGAGAACCGGTGCGAGACTGTGTTGAGCCGTGGATCGTCTTCGCGGGCGACGATTGCCTCGGCGCCGAACTCGCGGACGAACTGCGAGCTCGAGCCAAGCAGTGCGATCTGGTGACTGCGCGGACAGCGGACCTGACTGGAACAGCGTCCCTGCGGGCGGTTCTGGCCGGGCCGGCGCCGGCCGGGGTGGTGCACATCGGAAGTCTCGGCAGCGTGAGCGCGCGGGTGCTGGCCGACGCGCTGGCCGGAATGGGATGGCGCGATCAGCCACGGCTGTGGCTGGTGACCCGTGGCGCACAGGCGGTCGGCGAGCACACCTCGGTGGTGGGTGTCGACCAGGCGGCGTTGTGGGGACTCGGCAGGGAGATCGGGCTCGACCATCCGGAGCTGTGCGTCACGCGGGTGGACCTTGCCGCGCGGCCGACATCGGATGAGGTGGCCACGGTGGTGTCGGAATTGCTCAGCGATGATCGGGAGACCGATATCGCCCTGCGTCCCGGTGGCCGGTTCGTGGCCAGGCTGGTCCGCGTGCCGGATGTCGGTGAGCGGGCGGCGACGTTGCGGGCCGACGGCTCATATGTGATCGTCTGCGAGGACGCGGCACTCGCGGAGTCGTTCGCCGGGTGGCTGACCGACCGCGGTGCGCGCAACATCGTGATCTTGGATCGGTCCGGTGCTATCGGGCCGATCAGCTGTCCCGGGGCACGGATCTCGATCTTCGACACCTGGGTTACCGACGACCGCGAGATGATCAGGCTGATCGCCGAGATCGAGGCCGCCGCCGGTCCCTTGTGCGGCCTCATCCACGCCGGGGGTGACGACAGCGCGTGGCGGTGGCATCAGCAGACGCTCGAGCGCAGGCTCGATCTTTTCGTCCTCTGTTCTTCGGTCGCCTTGTTGTTCGGATGCCTGGGTGACCCGATGGGAAGCGCGCGGCTGGACGCGATCGCACACCATCGCCGCGCCCTCGGGTTGCGGGCACTGAGCCTGCATCTCGCGCAGGACGGCATGGCGGCATACGGCATCACCGATGCGTCCCCGGTGGGTCTCGCGCGGGCATTGGACCACGGGGTGCGCGCGGACTTCGTGCAGATCGCGGTCATGAAGCTGAATCTCCGGCACTGGTTCGAGTCGTTTCCCGGCACGACGGGGACACCGCTGTTCGACGAGATCGAATCCGGCGCCTCGGACATCGCCACCGCATTCGCCGGCAGGCTGGCCGCGACCAGCGCCCCGGAACGCTCGGGGTTGATCGAAGAGCATCTGATCGAGCAGGTTTCGCTGACGTTGCACCGAGATCCCGCGAGCCTGAGCCGGAAGGCGACGTTCCAGGACATGGGCATGGACTCGTTGATGGCGGTGGAGCTACGCAACCGGCTGGAATCCACGCTCGGCGTTCGGTTGTCCGTCGCGCTGGTCTTCACCTACTCCACCATCGCCGCGCTCGCCGAATTCATCGCGGACGAATCAGCGGTGGCCGAACCTCCGGCTGCGGAATCGGAACCGGACGATTGGTCTTCCGTCGCAGCGGACATCGATCTGCTCTCCGACGAGGAAGCCGAGGCCATGCTGTTGGACAGTATCCGGCTCGTCGAACAGGAACAACACGATGACTGAGCAGGCGTCGCCGGTGAAGCAGGCCCTGGCGGCAATGCGTACCCTGCAGACAAGGCTGGACCGGGAGCTGCTGGCGAAGACCGAGCCGATCGCGATCATCGGCATGGGGTGCCGGGTGCCGGGTGCCGGCACCAGCCCTGAGGAGTTCTGGCGGCTACTCGATGACGGCGTCGACGCTATCACCGAAGTGCCCCCGGACCGGTGGGTGGGCGAGGACGCCGGAGCTCCGACACGCTGGGGCGGTTTTCTGTCCGATGTGGACAAATTCGATGCGGCTTTCTTCGGTATCGCGCCTCGGGAGGCCGAGGCGATGGACCCCCAGCAGCGCCTGCTGCTGGAGGTGGCCTGGGAGGCGCTGGAACGGGCCGGGCATGCTCGGCCCGACCGGCTGACCGGCTCGAGGACAGGTGTGTTCGCCGGCGTTGTCGTCACCGACTACGACCGGCTCAGCGTGGGAAGACGGGACATCTATACCGTGACCGGCAACGGGCACTCGTTCCCCGCGGGACGGCTGTCCTACGTGCTCGGACTTCAGGGCCCGAGCATGGTCGTGGACACGGCGTGCTCGTCGTCGCTGGTCGCCGTGCATCTCGCCGTCCAAAGCCTGCGATCCGGAGAGAGCACGATGGCGCTGGCCGGTGGGGTCAACCTGATGCTGGCCAGAGACATGACCGACATGTTGGCCAGTTCCCGGGCGCTGTCCGAAGACGGGCGATGCAAGACTTTCGACGCGCTGGCCAACGGCTATGTCCGAGGTGAGGGCTGCGGGATGCTGGTCCTCAGACGGCTTTCCGACGCGGTGGCAGACGGCGATCCGGTGCTCGCGGTGATCCGTGGTTCCGCGGTGAACTCCGACGGCCGTTCCTCCGGGCTGACCGCGCCCAATGTCTCCGCGCAGAAGGCATTGCTCCGTCAGGCCTTGCGCAGCGCTCGCGCCGACGCGGCCGACATCGGCTATGTCGAGACGCACGGCACCGGAACGCCGCTCGGTGATCCTATCGAGGTGGACGCGCTCGTCGACGTGCTCGGCGAGCTGCGGGACGACGGTTCGCGCTGTGTGCTCGGCGCGCTGAAGACCAACATCGGGCATCTCGAGGCGGCTGCCGGGGTCATCGGGCTGATCAAGGTCGTGCTCGCGCTGCGGCGCGAGCGTATCCCGGCGAACCTGCACCTGCGCACCGTCAACCCCAGGATCGATCTCACCGGAACCGCCCTGGTATTGCCGAAGAATCCGGTCCCGTGGCCGAAACAGGACGGCGCGACTCGGATGGCGGGCGTCAGCTCGTTCGGTATCAGCGGCACCAACGCGCACGTCATCGTCGCCGATCCGCCGGAGCACGCCGAGTCTGCGAGGACCGAATCAGGACCGGCGCTGGTGCCGATCTCCGCTCGCCATGCGGGCGCGCTGACCGATCTGGTCGCCGCCTTCCGGGCCGGCCTCGCCGAGCGGCAGGCCGAGGCCGCCGATATCGCCTACACCGCGGCTGTCCGCAGGCACCATCATGAGTACCGCGCCGCCCTGGTCCTGCCCGGCGACGGGCCGCCGCGACTGGTGCCGGGCACCGAACCGGACGAGCGGCCGCGAGTGGTGTTCGTGTTCCCCGGGCAGGGCTCGCAATGGCTCGGCATGGGACGCGCACTGCTCGCCGGTGAGCCTGCGTTCCGCGCGGCTGTCGATGCGTGCGACGACGCGATCCGGAATGAGACCGGTTGGTCTGTTATCGAAGAAATGACCGCCGAGCCGTCCAGGTCTCGGCTGGACCGGGTCGACATAGTGCAGCCGGTGCTGTTCGCGATGGAGGTCGCCTTGGCGGCTCTGTGGCGGTCGAAGGGCATCGAGCCGGACGCGGTCATCGGACACAGCATGGGCGAGGTGGCCGCCGCGCATGTGGCCGGCGCGCTCACGCTGGCCGACGCGACACGGATCATCTGCCGCCGCAGCCGGTTGCTGCGCGGACTGGCCGGGCGCGGCGCGATGGCGTTGGTGGACCTGCCGATGGAGCGGGCGCACACGGTGCTGTCCGGATTCGCCGATCGGGTGTCGATCGCGGCGAGCAACAGCGCACGCTCGACCGTGCTCTCCGGTGACCCGGCCGCGCTGGACGAGCTCCTGGCCGAGCTGGCCGGTGCGGGGGTGTTCTGTCGTCGGATCAAGGTCGAGGTCGCCGCGCACAGCCCGCAAGTCGACGCCATCACCGATGAGCTGAGTCGCCAGCTCGGTACGCTGACGCCGGAGGCCACCACGGTGCCGATGTGGTCCACCGTGCTCGGAAAGGTCTGCGCCGCGCCGGAGCTGGATACCACGTACTGGATACGCAACCTTCGTGAGCCCGTGCTGTTCTCAGAGGCGATTCGTGACTGCATGGCGCTGGGGCGCACGGTATTCGTCGAGCTGAGCCCGCACCCGATCCTGCTGCCCTCGATCGAAGAGGATGGGGGCACGGTCGTTCCGTCCGGGCGGCGCGAACACGATGAGCGAGCGGTGTTCCTCGAATCGCTTGCCGCGTTGTATGTCCGGGGTTGCCAGGTGGACTGGCCCGCGCTGCACCCGAAGGGCGGGCGCTGCGTGCCGCTGCCTGCTTACCCGTGGCGGCGCCAGCGGTACTGGGTGCACGGAACTCCGGGGCCTCGCACCGACCATGGGCATCCATTGCTTGGTGAGCCGGTCAGCCCCGCGACCTCACCGGGCACACGGATCTGGGAACGCGAACTGGATCTGCCGTGGCTCGCCGACCATACGGTGGACGGCGCGGTGGTGTTCCCGGCGTCGGGCTACGTGGAGATGGCGCTCGGTGCGTCCGGTCGATCGTCGGTGCTGGAGGACCTCGCATTCGACCGGATGGTGATTCTCGGGAAGGACGGTTCCGGACACGTCCAGTTCATCGAGGACTCCGGCCGTTTTCAGGTGTATGGCCGAGCGACGAGGGACGAGCCGTGGGTTCCGTGCGCGCACGGAACGGTCCGTCATGGCGACGACGGGCCACCGCCGGCCGAGTCGCCGTCGTCGGTGCGGGACCGGTGCCGCACCGAGGTCGCCGTGGCGGAGCACTACGAACGGTATGCCAGTCGAACCATCGGCTACGGCCCGGCTTTCCGCGGTGTGCAACGGATCTGGGCCGGTGACGGTGAGGGCGTTGCCTTGGTCGAGCTGGCCGGGTCGTCCTCGGGGTACGTCTGCCACCCGGCGCTGCTGGACGCATGCTTCCAGGTACTCGGGGCTGTGCTGCTCGCCCGGCGCGCGACCGGCGGGGTCATTCCGGTGCGGATCGACCGGCTGCGCGTGCACCGGCCACCCGGTGGCCGCGTGTGGGTACACGCGCGCGCGGGGTCGACCGAGGACAGTGGGGATCTGCTGGTGCTCGATGCGGACGGCGCGGTGCTGGTCGAGGTCGAGGGGCTGACGGTGGCAAGGCCTGCCGAAGCAGAACCGTACCGGGACTGGCTCTACCAGGTGGCATGGCGCCCGGTGCAACGGCTCGTGGCACCGGATCCTGGTGAAAGGGCTCCCGGGACATGGCTGGTGCTCACCGATTCCACCGGTGTCGGCACGGCGCTGGCCACGCTGCTGCAACAGCGTGGCCAGACCTGCGTACTGGTCGACAAGGAGGATATCGACATCGGCGACGACGACGCGTGGAGCGCGCTACTCGACAACGTCGCCGCCGGCGGAAAAGCCTGCATCGGGGTGGTGCACCTGTGGAGCATGGACACCACCGGTACCGAACACGTCACCGCCGACACGCTGACCGCTGATCAGCAGATCACCGGACTCAGCACGGTGCGTCTGGTCCGCGCGCTCGCTCGCCTCCGCCTGCGGGACCAGCCCCGGCTGTGGCTGGTCACCAGGGCAGCGCAGCAGGTAGGCCGCGAACCGGTCGAGGTGTCTCAAGCGCCGTTGTGGGGACTGGCAAGGACACTGAGTGTCGAGCATCCCGAACTGGAGTGCACGCGGGTCGACCTCCAATCAGGATGGGCGCCGAGCCGTTCCGCTGAAGAACTCCTCCCCGAGCTGGTCGGGGCGGACGGCGAAGACGAGATCGCGTTACGCGAGGAAGGGCGGAACCTGGCGAGGTTGGTACGGGCCTCGTTCGAGACCAGGAACGCCGAGCCGACCCTGCCCCAGGGGACGTACCTCATCAGCGGCGGTCTCGGCGGTCTCGGCATCGGCCTGGCACGCTGGCTGGCCGCGCGCGGGGTGCGGCACCTCGTGCTGGCCGGACGGCACGATCCGGCGCCGGACGTGCAGGCCAGGATCGCCGAGCTCAGAGGAGACGGCGTCGAGGTCGTGGTCGCCCGGGCGGACGTGGCCCGGCGCCAGGACGTCGCCCGAGTCCTCACGGACATCGACGAGCGGATGCCGCCACTGCGTGGAGTGCTGCACGCGGCCATGGTGCTCGACGATCGGACCATTCTGGAACTGGACGCCGAACGGTACGAGCGTGTGCTGGCACCCAAGATGCGGGGCGCGTGGAATCTGCATGAGCTGACCGGCGAGCGGAAGTTGGAGTTCTTCGTCATGTACTCGTCGGCCGCGGCTTTGCTCGGCTCGCCGGGACAGGCCAACTACGCGGCCGCCAACGCATTTCTCGGCGCGCTCGCGCGACATCGGAAACACGGTGGCCGAACGGCATTGTGCGTGGACTGGGGGCTGTACTCGCAGGAAGGCATCATGGCAGGACGGAACGCGGAAGGGGAGCGGCTCGCGCACCGAGGGGTCGGCACCCTGACCCCCGAGCAAGGCATGGAAATTCTCGGTCGGCTGCTGAGCGGCAGTACCAGCCAGGTCGCGGCGGCCAATCTCGATCTCCGACAGTGGCTGGCGTTCTACCCGGCCTCGGCAGGTGCGTCGCTGTTCGGCGAACTCCGGGACGACGGCCGCGAGAGCGACAGAAGGCCATCAGCTCCCTGGTTCGCAGACCGGCTGCGTGCGGCCACCCCTGCTGAACGCCCGAGCTTGATCGACGCCCTCGTGACTGAGCAACTAGGCCAGATCCTGCACCTCGACGCCGCTCTTATCGACCGGAAGGCGCCGCTGGCCGCCACGGGAGTCGACTCGCTGATGGCGCTCGAACTCCGGAACCGGCTGGAGTCGGCGCTAGGCATCCGGCTGTCCGCGACGTTGCTGTACGCCGCACCGACGGTGCGAGCACTGACCGAACAGCTACTCGGCGTACTCGGCATGGCCGAGCCGCAGGCGGCCACCGACGAGCTCGATGACCTCGGCGACCTTGCCATAGACGACCTTCTGGCGCGGATCGACGGTTCGATCGACCGGCTCGAAAACGGGGAGCTGCCATGACCCTCGTCGACGAGGAAGGCTACCGCTCGCGTCTTGTCAAAGCCGCTTCCGCGCTGCGCAGTCTGGAGGCCGAGGTCGCGCGGTTGACGCGGCAGCACACCGAACCCATCGCGGTGATCGGTATGGGTTGCCGCTTTCCCGGCGGTGTCGATGATCCGGAATCATTCTGGACACTGCTTTCCGACGGCGTCGACGCGGTGTCCGAGCGACCAGCCCCCGCCACCGAAGATGCCACGCGAACAGGTGCCTTTCTGTCCGATGTGGACGGTTTCGACGCGGCGTTCTTCGGGATCTCGCCGAGGGAGGCCGCCGCGCTGGATCCGCAACACCGGCTGCTGCTCGAAGTCGCATGGGAGGCGCTGGAAGACGCCGGAGTGGTGACCGAGCGGCTGGCCGGCAGCAGAACCGGGGTGTTCGTCGGTATGAGCAGCAACGACTACTTGCTGCTCAGCGCCCGATCCGGCGCCTTGGGTGGGTACACGGGCACTGGAACGGCCCACAGTTTCGGCGCGGGCCGGTTGTCGTACCTGCTCGGGCTGCGCGGGCCGAGTCTGTCGGTGGATACCGCGTGCTCGTCGTCACTGGTCGCGGTGCACCTGGCGATCCGGAGTCTGCGAACAGGGGAGAGCTCGCTCGCGCTGGCCGGCGGAGTGAACCTCGTTCTCGACGACTCGGTCACCGAGATGGTCGCCGATCTGCAAGCGCTGTCACCGGACGGCCGGTGCCGCACGTTCGACGCGCGCGCGAACGGGTTCGTCCGGGGCGAGGGTTGCGGAATCGTTGTGCTGAAGAAGCTGTCCGACGCACTGGCCGACGGTGATCGGGTGCTCGCCGTGCTGCGGGGCTCTTCGATGAACTCGGATGGTCGCTCGGCCGGGCTGACCGCGCCGAACCCACTGGCGCAGCAGGACATGCTGCGCCAGGCGTTCGCCGATGCGCGCGTGCGCCCCGGCGACATCGGATACGTGGAGACCCACGGCACCGGCACCGCGCTCGGCGACCCCGTGGAGATCGAGGCCTTGACTGAGGTTTTCGGCGAGCCGGACCCGGACAGCGGCAGTTGTGTGCTCGGCGCGGTCAAGACCAACATCGGGCATCTCGAGGCCGCTGCCGGTGTCGCCGGACTGATCAAGGCGGTGCTGGTCTTGCGGTACGGGAAGATTCCCCGCAACCTGCACTTCAACACACTGAATCCGCGGATTTCCCTTACCGGAACTCCCTTCGTGATACCGAAGACGGCCGTCGCGTGGCCCGCAGGCGAGCGGCCACGGATTGCCGGCGTCAGCTCGTTCGGCATGAGCGGCACCAACGCGCATGTCGTCGTCGCCGAAGCGCCCACGGCAGAGCCGGTGCCACCGCGCGCCGGACCGATCCTTCTTCCGCTGTCGGCACGAAGCCAGGCAGCACTGACCGACCTGGCTTCCGCACACGCGAGTGTCCTCGCGCGGGACAGCGATCCGCACGACATCGCCTACACCGCGGGCGCCCGGCGTGATCATCATGAGCGGCGGATCGCGGTGGTCGGCGAGTCCGCAACCGAGCTGGCCGAGAAGCTGCACGCCTTGGTTCGGGACGGTGTCACCGCGGCACGAGCCGACACACCGCCCGCGCTCACCTATGTCTTCTCCGGACAGGGCGCGCAGTGGATCGGCATGGGACGGCAATTGCAAGCCAGCGAGCCGGTCTTCGCCACCACGCTCGGTAGATGCGATGAGCTCATCGCGCAGAACGCGTCGTTCTCGCTGCTCGCGGAACTGGCCGCGCCGCCGGACAGGTCGAGGTTACAGCGCACCGAGATCGCCCAGCCCGCGCTGTTCGCCATTCAGATCGCGCTGTCCGCCCTGCTGTCCTCATGGGGCGTTCGACCAGACGCGGTCATCGGGCACAGCGTCGGGGAGATCGCCGCCGCGCAGGTTGCGGGCGCGCTGAGTCTCGCGGACGCCATCAGGATCGTGGTGTCCAGGGGCCGCATCATGGCGCGCGCCGACGGTTCGGGGGCGATGGTCTCGGTCGCGCTCAGCCAGGATGAGATCGCGGCCTCGATGTCGACAACGGACACCTCGGTCGCGGTGGCGGCGGTCAACGACGACAGATCCGTCGTGCTCTCCGGCGCGGTGGACGAGCTGCGCACGGTGCTCGACCCGCTCCAGCGACGAGGCGTTCGCTGCCGCCGGCTACCGGTCGACTACGCGTTCCACTCGCCGTCGATGGCGCCGCTGGCCGTCGAACTCGCGGAGGAACTCCGCACGGTCGAGGCCAGCCGGACCTTGTGCCCGCTGTACAGCACGGTCCGCGGCGACCGGATCGGCGGACATGAATTGACCGCGGACTACTGGGCGGACAACGTTCGGCATCCGGTCCGGTTCGCCGAAGCCGTGCACGCCGCGGCAAGAGATGGGCAACAGGTTTTCCTCGAGATAGCACCGCATCCGGTGCTCTCCGGCCATGTGGCGAACTGTCTCGGCAGGGGAGCGGCGATACCGACGCTGCGCAGGGAGCGGCCGGAACTGCACGGCATGCTCAGCTCGGTCGCCGAACTCTATACCGCGGGGTATCCGGTGGACTTCGCCGGCCTTTACCGGGATCGCCGCCCGGTGGTGTCGTTGCCGCGCTATCCGTGGCAGCGCAGACGTTACTGGCTCGACACCCCAGAACCGCCAGGGGAACAGGCGGCCGTGGAGCCGGTGCACTGGGTCGATGAGCTGATCGGATTGCCGGACGGCGAGAAGGAGGCCGCGATCGAGTCAGCCGTGCGCACGGACACGGCTGCCGTGCTCCAGTCTTCGCCTTCGGATGTGCCGGTCGACGGCATGTTCATGGAACTGGGCATGGATTCGCTGATGACCGTGCAACTGCGGCACGAACTGGCCGCCCGAACGGGCCTCGCGCTGCCGGCGACCCTCGCCTTCGACCATCCGACCCCACGGGCGATCACCCGGTACTTGCTGAAGGTGCTCGCCGAGCATGTAGAAAATGGATCATGATGAAGGTATACGGGACGGCCACCAGCGCGTGTACGCACAAGGTGCTGATGGTGCTCGCGGAAAAAGACCACCAAGCCGAACTGATCGAGGTGAGTGTTCTCAAAGGACACGACAAATCCCCCGAACACCGGGAACGCCAGCCCTTCGGAGAGATTCCGGTACTCGAGGACGACGGGTTCCTGCTGTACGAATCGCGGGCGATCATCCGCTATCTCGATCAGCGGCTGCCGGGCCCCGCGCTGACGCCGGATAACCTCCAGCTGCGCGGGCTGATGGAACAGTGGATCAGCATCGAGCAAAGCTATGTCAGCGGCCCGGTGTGGGAGCTGGTCCGCGGCGGCCCGGTCTACGAGATCATCCGGGAAAGTCCCGCCGCGCCGCTTTTGCCACCGCCACCGGACCAGGACGCGATCGTCGCTGCCCGCGCTGCGCTGGCCACACCGTTCGATGTTGCGGACGCCACGCTGGCCAGGCAGGAGTTCCTCGCCGGTCCTGAGTTCTCTCTCGCCGAGGTCACCTGGCTGCCCTACTTGCAGTATCTGGTCGCCTCCAACGGCGCTGACCTGATCGATGCGCGGCCGAACCTGGCGCGGTGGTGGCGGGAGATCAGCGGAAGGCCCACCTGGCTCCGGGTCGGCAAGGTGCTGGAGCGGCCGGAATGAACCGGTTCGATCTCTGGGGCGAGCAGATGCGCGTCGATCCGTTGCCGACGCTGGCGCTGATGCGTGCCGAGGCACCGATCGTCCGGCTGTTCAATCCGCACCAGGGGGCGCCCGAGTGGCGTGTGACCCGCTACGCCGACGTGGTCGAACTGCTCCGCGACCCCCGTTTCACCAAGGACAAGCGGAAACTGTCCGATCAGGTGCGCTCCCGGTACTTCCGGGTCACCGAATTCGACCGGCTGGACAAGCACATGCTCTACGCCGATCCGCCGGAGCACACCAGGATGCGCGCATTGGTGGCCAAGGCCTTCACGCCCCGCCGGGTCTCGGAGCTGCGCCCCCGCATCGCCGAAGCGACGGCGAAGCTGCTGGACCTGGCCGAGCGCCAGGACTCGGTGGACCTGCTCGACGCCTTGGCCTTCCGGCTGCCGATCACCGTGCTGGTCGAGCTGATCGGGGTTCCGCTCGAAGACCAGGAGCGCTTCCGGGAGTGGACCAGGATTCTGATCGCTCCGCCGTCGGAAGGAGACTTCGACGCTTTGCGCCGCATGGCGATCGAGTTCCAGCAGTACCTGGAGGAATTCCTCGCGCTGCGCCGCAGGCGGCCCCGCGACGATCTCACCAGTGCGTTGATCGAAGCGGAGACGCATGGCGACCGGCTGTCGTCGGTGGAACTGATGAGCATGGTGTTCCTGCTCATCGCGGCAGGTTTCGAGACGACGGGGAACCTCATCGGCAATGGGGTGTGGGCGCTGCTGCGGCATCCCGCGGAACTGAGTCGGCTGCGCGCCACGCCGGAACTCATCGAACCGGCCATCGAAGAGGTGTTGCGATACTGCCCGCCGGTGGCGAACAGCACCGGGGCCTTTCCCCTGACCGATGTCGAGTTCCGGGGCACGGTCATCCCGGCCGAGGAATTGGTCGTCGCTTCGCTGCTGTCTGCACATCATGATCACACGCAGTTTCCCGAACCGGACCGGTTCGACATCACCAGGACACCGAATCGGCACCTGGGTTTCGGCCTCGGCCTGCACTTCTGTCTCGGTGCGTCACTGGCACGACTCGAGGCGACGACGGCGATCGGCACCCTGGTGCAGCGCTTTCCGGGACTGCGATTCGCGGCCGATCCGGACACGTTTCGGTGGAAGAACGGCGTATTCGTCAATGGCCTGGAATGCCTTCCCGTGACCTGGGAGGCGCGGTGAGGCACAATCGCGCAGCGCTCATCGAGCCGACGGGGTGCGGGAACTCCCGCAGGACACAGGAGGCGCGATGACGATCCGGGTGCGGCAGGCGGCGCTGGACGATCTGGACGAGATCATGGCCGTCGAGCAGGATTGGGAGGAATCTCAGCGGGCGAGCCGAGACCAGATGGTGGCTCGCCTGCGCGCGTTCCCCGAGGCGTTCTGGATTTTCGAGCAGCACGACGAGGTTGTCGGCACCTTGATGGGCTTCCCCATGCGGTACACGGCGGACAGGATTTCCGAGCTCAGCGATTGGGACTCCGTGACCGGCAACGGCTATTACCCCGAGATCGACCTGGACACCGCGAACGCCATCTACCTTGCTTCCGGCTCACTGAAGCGCACTGCGCGCGGCGGCACGGCATACGCGGTGATGATGGAGACCCCCGTCGAGCTGGCCGAGCGATTCGCGCTGAACTATGTCCTCACCGGAGCAAAGATTCCCGGTTACGACGCCTACTGCCGCCGGTTCGGCGAGATCGACGCCCGCGACTACGCGTTTCGCAGGCTCGGTGGCTGCCTTGTCGATCCCTTCCTGGAAATGTACCGGGGGCACGACTATCTGGTGCCCGACCGGAAGCACATTGTCCCCAACTACTATCCGGATCCGCCGAGCAGGGATTACGGCGCGATCGTGGTGCGGCGCGTGCGGGGAACGCCTGGGCGATGATCGTCATCGAGCCGCCAGGGAAGGCCGCCGGCATGGGCCCGGACTCCGGCTGAGTCGGGATGCCCAGCAGGTGAGGCCGGGCGCCGACCCGGCTCAGCCATGGATGTCTACGGTGTGGGCGCCGGGACTGTTCTGCGGGAGCGAGATGCCGCGTTGCTGCAAGGATGCGGCACATCATGTCGATGACCCGGTTGTCGTAGAATCACGAGTAGATGGATGATTCCGGGTTGGTGCGAACGAGTAGCTCGGTGCGAGGCCGTCGAGTTTTGCGGCCCTCTTCGCCGTCCTGCTGGTTGATTGTCACGTCCACGTATGTCGACAAAGATCGGTAGGTGTTTCGGCTATGCGAACTGAGGGAGACGTGTGGGACATCGTCAGTAGCGTGGGGCTCACCGCGTTGGGGGTCGCGACGTTTCGGGCGTTGGAGGCGGCCGATCCCGATCCGTTGATCGAGGACGATTACGCGCCGCTGTTCGTCGAGGCTGCGGGCGAGCCGCATTTCACCGGTTTGTTGGCCGACCCCTCCGCGCTGGCTGGTACGCCGCTGGTTCCCGGTTTCATGGGTTTTCGGACCAAGTTCTTCGATGAGTTCTTCTTGTCGGCCGTCGCGACCGGGGTGCGGCAGGCGGTGATCGTGGCCGCCGGGTTGGATGCGCGGGCGTATCGCCTCGACTGGCCGGCGGGTACCACGGTATTCGAGATCGACCAGCCGAAGGTGTTGGAGTTCAAAGAGAAAGTGCTCGTCGAACATGATGCGCAACCGAAGGCCGATCGGCGGGCGGTGGCGGTGGACCTGCGAGAGGACTGGCCCGCTGCCCTCCGGGCGGCGGGCTTCGATCCAGACAAGCCCGCCGTGTGGTCGGCAGAAGGGCTGCTGCCGTATCTTCCCGGTGCGGCACAGGACGCATTGTTCGAGCAGATCGTCGAACTCTCCGCACTCGGCAGCCACCTCGGGGTGGAGAGTTTCGTGACCGGAACCGATGTCAAACGCTTGGCGACCATCGAGTCGAAGTATTTTGACAAATCCCTGTTCGGCGATATCGACCTGGCCGAGCTGTTCTACGACGACGAGCGGGCCGATCCGGCGCAATGGCTGACCGAAAGTGGCTGGACTGTGCGGGCATTCAGTCCAGCCGAGCTGGCCACAGCCTACGGTCGATCGGCTCCGGAACTCCCCGACGAGCTTACCGACCTGTGGCAGCAGCCCAGGTATCTGACCGCGGTGCGCTAGCCAGGTCAGCGCCCCACCGGTTCTGCTCAGAGGGCTTCAGTCGGCGCCTGCGCCTCAGGGCTCGGCCACGAGTTCCGGTTCTGGATCCGGATCCGGCTGCTGCGCGTCTTCCGCCATCACCGCTTCGCCGCGGGCGACCATACCCGCCTCGTCGGAGAGCTTCATGTGCGGAATGAATAGCGCGAGCGCGAATGCGATCACCACGCCCGGAATCAGGTACCAGAAACCGGGGACAAGGGCGTCGACGTACGACCCGACAATCGCATCGTGCAGGCCCTGCGGCAGGTTCTTGACCACCGATGGCACCAGCGCAGTCGGGTCGAGTTTCGCCTGGACCGCCTCCGGACCGTGCGTCCGGAACACATCGGTGAGGCCCTCGGTCAACCGGTTGGTGAAAATCGAACCGAAAATAGCGACACCGAGTGCGCCACCCATCTCACGGAAGTAGTTGTTGGCGCTGGTCGCGGTGCCGATCTGGTTGGGTGACACCGCGTTCTGCACGACGAGCACGATGATCTGCATCATCAGACCGAGGCCCGCGCCCATCACGAAGAGCATCGCCGAAACCATCCACATCGGGGTATCGGCGTCCAGCCGGGTGAGCCACAGCATGTCCACGAACATGAGCGCCGCGCCGAGCGGCGGATAAACCTTGTAGCGACCGGTCTTGGTAACCATCGTCATCGAAGTGATCAGAGTGATCATCAGACCGACCATCATCGGTATCAACAACAGGCCCGAGACGGAAGCCGAAGCACCAGTGGCCATTTGGAGATAGGTCGGAATGAAGGCGAGCGCGGCGAACATCACCAGGCCGACCAGGAATCCGATCGCCGAGGTCAACACGAAGGTCCGATTGCGGAACAACCACAGCGGCAGCATCGGCTCCTCGGCCCGGGCCTCCACCATCACGAACGCGGCCACGATCACCACGAACGCGGCGATCATCGTCACCATCACCGTCGAACCCCAGGTGTACTGCTTGCCGCCCCAGTCGGTGATCAGGATCAACAGCGTGGTCGCGGCCGACATCAGGACGACACCGAGGTAGTCGGGTCTGGTCCTGGGGCGGTGGCTGGGAATACTCAGGTAGCGGAAGGCGATGAACAGTGCGGCAATACCGATCGGCACATTGATCCAGAAGCACCAGCGCCAGCCGAGGTGATCGGCGAAGAAGCCGCCGAGCAGCGGGCCCGCGACCGAAGTGATGCCGAAGATGGCGCCCATCGGGGCCATGTACTTGCCGCGATCCTTCGCGGGCACTACATCGGCAATGATGGCCTGCGCCAGGATCATCAGGCCGCCGCCACCCACGCCCTGCAGGCCGCGGAAGGTGATGAACTCCCAGAAACCCGTCGACGCGGCGGCGCCGACGGATGCGACGGTGAAGATGGTGATCGCGAACAGGAACGGCCAGCGCCTGCCGAACAAGTCACCGAATTTTCCGTAGATCGGCATCATGATGGTGGTCGCCAGCAGATATGACGTTGCGGTCCACGCCATATGGGAAATGCCACCGAGATCGCCGACGATGGTCGGCATGGCGGTGCCGACGATCGTCTGATCGAGGCTGGCCAGAAACATACCCGCGATCAGCGCGGCGAAGATGAGCCCGATTCGCCGCTGGGTCAGGACAATAGGGGCGGGCGGCGATTCAGCGGTCGTGGTCATTCGGCACGTCTCCTTTTCCTGGCCGCCGGCTCGAACAGCCGGGCGGCCATTGCACAGTGGTCGCGCATCGCCGCGGCCAGCGATACGGTCGGATCACCCGCTGAGGACATCGCCGCCCTCGTGGTGATGGTTGTCATGACTCCCGCTGCGAGCGAGGCGAATTCGGGCGATACCTCGCTACCCAGCCGTGCCGAGAGCAGTTCGCCCAAGGTGGCCTCCAACCGGACACCGGAGGCGACGAAGGCCGCGAGCACCCTCGGTTCGGTTTTGATAATCTCGGTGACCAAGGAAATGCCCTCGCGTACTTCGCTTTCTGGTTCGAATCCCGCGGCGAACAGCCAGGTGAGATCGTCCATGAGCACACCGGTCGGTCCGCCGGCGGTGAACTGCTCTCGCAATTCCGGTGTGCCGATCTCGCCGACCGGACCCACCACCGCGTCCATCTTCGTCTCGTAGTAGTTGAAAAACGTGCGCGGCGAGACACCGACGGCTCGCGCGATGTCCTCGACGGTCGTGGCATCGAGCCCCCGCTCGATCGTCAGCCGCCGCGCGGCCATGCAGAGGTCGAGTTCGGTCCGCAGCTTCTTCTGTTCGCGCAACCCGATCGTTGGCTCGGCACGCTTCGACGGGGACATGTGCGAAAATTTAGCACAAACTGCAAGATTTCATAAACTGCAAGTTATTGGGTGTCGGAGCGGTCTGAGCATCGCACGCCGACCGTTCCTTGACGCCTTCCTGGGTGGCGGCCGCAGAGATGTCGCACCCCAATCAAGCCTCTATTGAATGAGCCGTTGATTGACGGTACATTCGCGCGATGAGCGAAGCCGGTGCTGCCGATTCCGATTCGTGGTTGCGGCGAGTAGGTGGTGAAGTCGAGACGGTCGGCGTGGCGCCCGTACCCGACAACCAACGCACTGCCACACCGGGAAAGTTGTTCATTGTCTGGGCCATGACGTCCGGCTCCGCGATAACACCACTGATCGGCGCGATTCTGTACCCCTACGGGCTCTGGTACATGATCGGCGCGATCGTGGTGAGTTGGCTGATCTTCCTGATTCCCTGTGGCCTGTTCTCCGAGATGGGCCGTGAGCTGCCGCTCACGGCTTTGGTGGTCGCTCGCCGCACCTACGGATGGTCGGCGACATTTCTGCTCTCGGCGCTGTTCTCCTTCGTCAACATCGTCTTTTTCGGCCTGAACACGGCCACTGGCGCCCTCATCATCGCGGCGTTGTGTCACACCTCTGCGACACCGTGGTACTGGATCGTCGGCGGTATCTGCATCGTGCTCGTTCTGTTCGGGTTCAAGTGGCTCGAGTACTTCTACCGCTACACGGCGCTGCTGTTCATCGTCTGCTATGCCGCCTTGACCGTCTATCTGGCGACGCACTACTCGCTGCACGTTCCGCGCCAGACCACCCCGATGGCATGGGGCACGGCGGTTTCCGCTGTCGCCGGGTTCTCGATTCTGTCCTGGACTTATAAGACGTCGACGATTTCGCGCTTCTGTTTGCCTGCTGAGCGCACAGCTGAGCGGACCTGGTACTTCCTGATGCCGAGCCTTGGGATCATGATGCCCATCGTGATCATGGGCGTGATGGGCGCCTACTCGCAGGAGGCGATCGGCGACTGGAACATCGCCGTCCTCGGCGCGCAGATCACCGGTTGGGGCGCGGTGGCGGCGATCGGCGCGGCGCTCGCTGTGCTGCACACCAACGCTATGAACCTTTATCCCTCGACCGTCGACCTGCTCGTGACCCTCAACACCGTGCGAAAGCCGCGCAGTTGGGAACAGCCTGTCGTCACGGTCGTCCTCGGCGTTCTGGGTGTCCTGCTGGCCCAGGCCGGCATCCTGACGCACGCCGAGGTGTTCGTCACCGGCGCAGGCGAGCTGCTCGGCCCGTTCGCCTTCGTCATGATCGTCGACTGGCTGTGGGGATTGGCCGACAAACGCGACGTCGACAGTTACTTCCGCCCTGCGGTCGGCTTCGCCGGCCGATGGCGCATTCCGGCGCTCGCCTGCTTCCTCGCAGGCTTCATGGTGAATTTCTGGGGGAAGGATTTCCTACCCGAGGGCATTTACCACACGGTGCCGCTGAGCCTGGTCGGATCTCTCGTCGCAGGTGGCGCGTACGGAGCCGTTCTCGGGACGCGCCGCAGTAGCTCGGGCAGGCGACGGCCCGGCTCCAAGGTGCTCGCGGACCGAAATCCCGAAGAACAGCAGGTGCGGAGGATCTAAGGGGTGTTTCGAAGTGCCGGTGGCGAGCGCCGCTGTGTGGATTCTGCGGTAATGGGCGGATTCACGCGGGGAAGGCTCGGCTCGCTCGTCAGTTGGCCAGGAAGTTGATCGCTTGGGTGGTGAATCGCTTGGCGCGCTGGAACAGGAAGGCGTGACCAGCGTCGCTGTAGACCACGAGAGTGGCGTTCTGGATGTAGGGGACTCCGACGGGGCCGTCAGCGCCGGAGTCGTTGGTCGTCGCTGGGCGACAGTGCCGTCCAGCGTCCAGTCGAGCAGGTCGACTTCGGTCGAGCCGCGGGCTTCGATGAATTCGGTTGCACCGTCGGTAAATCCCTCGACGGAGTCGCGCGGTTCACCGGTGGTGTAGCCGACCCGACCTTGTCGAACACGCACGCCGCGCTCGGCGGCCAGATAGTCGAGCCACTGCGTGGCCCCACCGTCGATGGTTCCCCGGACATGGTTCAGAGGATCAGCGGTATGCCGCCGCGCGTGGGCCGATCCGCCGATAGGTGAACCGGGCAGACGGGCCGTCCGCGGTCAGGTTCTCGGCGACGTCTGCCAGATAGGTGTCACCCCGTCGGGCGGAGTGAGCTCGCTGGTGTTGCGGCTTGTTCCGATTACCTGGAATCCGGCGCTGACGAGCGCGAGGGCGGCTGCTTCGCCGATCCCGGAGGACGCGCCGGTTACCACGGCTACTGGAGGTGTGATGGCCATTGGGTGCTCCTGAATGTTGGGGTCTGTCGGGTTTGTGAACTGTGGTTCGTATCGGCTACTCGGCTGCGGCGGCTTGGGGATAAAGGATCGCCGGGTCGGCGGCGAGCCCGGCTTTGACCTGTCGGGTCAGGTCATCGGCGATGACTTCCAAAGCGTCGGCCTCGATGCCGTCGAGAGCTTGAGATGCCACGCTGTGCGGGGAGGTCTTGGGGGCGTCGACGCCTGCGGTCATGTCGGTGTCGACGTAGCCGACGTGCAGTCCGGTGACGCCGATACCGCGCGGGCGCAGCGCCAGTCGCAGTGCGTTGGTCTGCGACCACAGTGCGGCCTTGGCAGCGCTGTAGGCGTCGGTGCCTGGGATCGAGATCCACGACAGGGCCGAATGAATAGTGAGGATGTGGCCGCCGCCGTTGCGTTCGAGGATCGGGGCGAAGGCACGGGTGACGTGTAGCGGACCGTAGAAATTGATATCGAACTCGCGGCGGATGTCGGAGACCGGCGAGTCGAGGAACGACGAGCCGAATGAAGCCCCGGCGTTGTTGACCAGGATCGTCACGTCCGGTGCCTGTTCGGCTGCGGCCACTGCGGAGTCCGGGTCGGTCAGTTCCAGGGCCAGCGCGACCGCGTTCGGGTGCGAGACAGTGCGTGGGTCGCGAGCGGTCGCGTAGACCTTGGCGGCGCCGCGTGCATAGAGCTGCTCCACGAGTGCCTTACCAATGCCGCGGCTGCCACCCGTGACGAGTGCTACGGAACCTTTGATGCTGGTCATAGACTGAACTCCTGCCGGAAACCGATCTGTTTCCCCCAGCATAAACAGATCGGTTTCCATTAGGCAAGGGGATGGGTAATCTGAGATCTATGGCCGACCCGAGACCGTCAGTGGCATCACATGGTGCCGCCTCCACCCGCGACCGGTTGCTCGATGCCGCCGCACGGCTCTTCTACGAACAGGGCGTCCACATCGGCGTCGACACGTTGTGCAAAGCCGCCGGTGTGTCCAAGCGTTCGATGTACCAGCTGTTCAGCAGCAAAGACGAGCTGCTGGCTGCCAGCCTGGAGCGCATCGCGCCAAACCATCAGGCCGCACTGCTGCCTGCCGACGACGTCGGATCGCCCCGTGAGCGGATCCTGCACGTCTTCGAACGGTTGGAATACTTGGAGCCGGTCCAGGATTTTCGCGGCTGCCCGTATGTCGCGGCGGCGGTGCAACTCAAGTCGCCCGAGCATCCGGCCAGTCAGGTCGCTCGCCGACAGAAGGACGGGCTGACCTCGTTCTTTCGGGACGAGGCCGAACGCGGCGGCGCATACGACCCCGCCCAGCTCGCCCGACAGCTGACCCTCGTCTTCGACGGAGCCAGCGCCCAATCGGTCATCCAAGCGCAGCAGCTCGACGGTCTCGCCGTCGCCACCGCAAGCACCCTTCTCGACGCTGCGGGAGTCGGTAAACCCTTGCCGAACAAAGTTATCGGCCAAGCCGCTACCGCGGCAAACGCTCCCGCGCAATAGCGGGCAGATCAAGGGGATGAGCTTCCTACAGATCCATCAGGACCAGACCTTCGAATATTCGCCGCGTGTATTGGGGCGGTCAGAGTCGCTAGCCGAGTCCGAGATCGGTGGCGAGTGCCGCCGCGGTCGCCGGGTGGCGTCCGAGCAGGGTGGTGAGTGCCCTGTCGGCGGCGGGACTCGCCTCCTGGCAATCCGCGTCGTAGCCGAACAGGGTGACTAGGGCGTCGCAGGTGGCGGGGTGATCGGCGAGCAGATCGGTTGCTGGTCCGCGCGGTGCGGTGGCCGGGGCGGGTTCGGCCGACCACGGCGGCACCCAGGCGTCCACGGCGGGAAGCGCGCCAGGGAAGGTGCGGTCCGCCTCGCGAACCAGCGCCGGGACCAACTCGCCCCCCTGGTTGCGCAGGGTGGCGATCAGGGCCGGCAGCCACGGCAGCAGGACCTTATCGGGAAGCCTGCCGAAGGCTTTCGACAACAGTTCCACGGCAAAGGGTTTCAGCGCGGGGGCCGGATCGATGGCGTGCACGAAACCGGCAATGTACTGCGGAAACGACGGCAGCACCAGGGGATTGGCGAGCATGGCGTCGCAGCGTTCGCGCAGTTCCGTCAGTGGCAGCAGCCCGAGCTGGAAGCGGGCCGCCCACAGCAGTGCCACCTTGGCTGGTGCTTCCGGATGGGATTGCAGTACGGCCAGTTCCAGTTGAGTGTGATCGCAGCCTAAGGAGAGCGCGAGGTGCTCCATGCCGAACAGGAAGCCCAGCATGGCCGCGATCTGACCGGTGCTCGTGTCCTCGTTGGCAAAGGCGGTGGGCAGCAGGGTGCAGTAGTGCGCGTAGCCGGCGGTGACGAAACGCCCGCACCAATCCGGAAGGCCATCGCTGGTCGTGCGGAAGTAGTTGAGCAGCAGGCGGATTCGCTGCAGCACCGCAGGAGCATCATCGGCCGTCTGTTCCGCCGTGAGCAATTCCACGGCGCGGGAGCCCAGTTCGTCGGCGAGTCGGACCGAACCCAGGTATAGCAGGGCGTCCTCGACCGCCGACAGGGCGATCGTGACGGTGGCATCCTGTTCGTTGACCACGCGGCGCAGCCGCTGTTCGAGCACCTGCTCGACGGTGACGCCTTCGTAGCCGAGCTCTACCAGCGACCGTTGGTATTTGCCGAGCCCGAGATCCCAGCTCTCCTGAATGGACTTCGCGCCGAGGGTGCGCGAACCCATGATGGGGCGGATCGCGTCCGGGGGCAGCAGCCGGCGCAGCAGCCACAGCAGATCTGAGCACGGGTGCAGGTCCGGATTCGCCCCCAGATCGAGCAGCGCCCGCTGCAGTGTGCGCTTGGACAGATCCAGGCCCAGTGGCTGCAGCCGGTCGAGCACATCCCGCGCCAGCGGCGGTAGCGCTGCGTAGCCGACCTGCCCGATCCGATCGCCGCCGAGCAGAACTTCGCACAACCGGCGCACATCCCGGCGTCCTGGCACGCGGTCCTTCTCCAGGCAGGTGATCGCGGCGTCCTGGAAGTCATACGGCGTCGGGCGGGTGCGATTGCGCATGCCTGCCAACAGGATCGAGGTCTCGAAGATCGCGATGGCATCGGCGGTGCTGGCCAGGTAGCCGTTGCGCCGGGCCGAGCGGACGATGTCGACTGACCACTCCAGCAGTTCGGCCTCGTCCAGCGGATCCAACCGTGGCGGCCGGGACAGAAACCCGGAGAGATGATCGGCCACGGCGGTCGCAGGTTGCTTCGGGGCGATCTGCTTCTTCTTGGCTCGGGACCGCCCGCTTTGTTGTCCTTCCAGCTGGAACGGTCGCAGCTTGTTGCGCCGCAGTCCTTTCGACCACGTGGCCGCAGCGATGGACACCGCACCGCCGGCCAGGCCGAACTGCGCCTCGATGGCGGAGTGGCTGGAGGGGATCAGCCCGTAGTGCCAGGTGGTGGCCGAGCGCGGCGTGATCTCGAACGGCGCGTCCGAGTCCAGGCCGAACTGCTCCACCCGGCTGGCTGCATGCGCCGCGCCGCAGACATACAGGCAACGCCGCGGATCGGTACCGGTGGCCGCCAGATGCTCACGCATCCGCGTCCACATGTACCGCTCCCGGTCCTCGTCGACCTCGGTGCCGCCCCGGCGCATGCGCAGGAACAGGCTGCCGATCATCACCATGACCTGGCGGTAGGTGTCATAATCGGCGTCGGTAAGAGGCTGTTCGACATACTGGTCCCACCACTCCGACCAGTGCCGGACCTTGCCGTGGTGCAGTAGGTACTGCTCGAGTTCGGCAAAACGCGGGCGCAGATCACCGATCTCGATGCCAACCGCCTCGCCGTGCAGTCCCCTCTCTGGGTTGTGCGACCCGTCGTCGCGCGGCTCGGACGTCGCCGGCTCGTCTTCCCGCGGCGACCACTGGAATATGTGATCGGTGGAGCGGTCCACCAGAACAAGTTCGACGCCGGGAGTGTCCAGCGTATAGGCGATGGCCTGGTATTCCGCCGACGATTCGGTGATGGGCACGACGATCGACAGCGGCGCCCATTCGGCCGGAAAGCCGTCGATCTCGTTGGCGAAGGCCTGCAGCGCCACTGGCAGGCGGCAGTTACGCAGCTCGTCGAGCAGTGGGCGCAGATCCTCGCACAGTTCCAGATAGATGACGCTGGGTTGTTTTTCGTGCAGGCGGCGCACCATCGCCAGCGCGGAGGCGGGCGAATGATGGCATACGGGAAAGATTTCCAACCGCTCCGACAGCGCCCGGTCGACATCGCCGACCATGCCTGCCAGGATGTCGCCGGTCGCGCCGGTATCGCCTCCGAACACGGAGGCCGCGTCGGTCAGCTGTTCCTGGAGCGCCGCGAAGGGATTCACGAAAGCCTCGCGATCGCCGCACGTCCGCCCTCGAGGAATTCGCCCCAGGCTCCGTCCTGGTTCTTGCTGCGCGGCTCGACCACGCCGTGCAGGTACTTGTTCAGGATCGCGAGATCTTCCGGTGTGCGCCTGGCCAGGGAACCGACCAGCGAACCAGCAAGGGTCTCAGCACGCAACTCGCGTTCACCGAAGAACTGGCTGTGCAGGATGGCGTCCTCGAGCACGCCGATTTGCTCGGCGGTTGACAGCGCCGACTCGAGCTTGTCGTCGTCGTTGGCAGCCGCAGCGGCGGCGGCACGCAGGTCGGCGAAGCTCTCCAGCAGGATGTCCAACAGCGTGGGCGGCAATTCCAGCTCGATCTGATGGCGGCGCAGTAGTTCCTGGGTGCGAAACCGCACGATCTCGGCCTCGCTGCGCTTGTTCGACACCACCGGGATGCGCACGAAGTTGAAGCGCCGCTTGAGCGCCGAGGACAGATCGTTCACCCCGCGGTCGCGGCTGTTGGCCGTGGCGATGATGGAGAAGCCGGGTTGCGCGAAAATCACATTGTCGTCGTCGAGTTCGGGAATCGAGACGTACTTCTCCGACAGGATCGAAATGAGGGCGTCCTGCACATCGCTGGTGGCGCGGGTCAGCTCCTCGAAGCGGCCGATCACGCCCTGCTCCATAGCGGTCATGATGGGCGAGGGGATCATCGACTCCCGGGACTGGCCCTTGGCGATGACCATCGAAATGTTCCACGAGTATTTGATGTGGTCCTCGGTGGTGCCCGCGGTGCCCTGCACCACGAGCGTGGAGTTGCGGCTGACGGCCGTGGCCAGCAGTTCAGCCAGCCAGCTCTTGCCGGTCCCCGGATCGCCGATGAGCAGCAGGCCGCGGTCGGAGGCCAGGGTCACGATGCTGCGTTCGACGAAACTGCGGTCGCCGAACCACTTCTGCTCGATCTTGCGGTCCAGGCCGTCGGCGCGTTCGGAACCGAGAATGAACAGCCGCACCATCTTCGGGCTCAGCCGCCAGGCAAAGGGCCTGGGGCCGTCATCGATGGATTCCAGCCAGTCCAACTCCTCGGCGTACTTGACTTCGGCGGGCGCGCGCAGAACGTCGTTCATGATGGGTAGGTCTCCTAGTCGAGAAAGTTCTTGAGTTCGTACACAAGCTTCTGAATGCTTCCCGAAAGCACCGGGGCACCAATGTGTTTGAAGCGTCCACGGAACCATGGGTTGATGCTCTGCTGGCCGGAGCTGTTCACCGAACCCACCGGGATGAGCTTCACCCCGGAACGGTGGACCGACTCCATGCTTTCGAACAGCTGCTGGCATTCCCATTCGTAGAAGTCCGAGATCCATACCAATACAGTGTTTTTCGGGTCGGCGATCTTGGGTTGGACCAACGTCATGGCGACGCGGCCATCGGTGCCGCCGCCGAGGCTGGTACGCAGCAGCACCTCGAACGGGTCGTGCACCCACGGGGTCAGGTCGAGAGCATTGGTGTCGTAGGCGATCAGGTGCACGTCCACTTTCGGCAGTCCGGCGAAGATCGAGGCCAGGATGGTGCAGTTCACCATGGCGTCCACCATCGAACCGGATTGGTCGACCACCACGATCATGCGTGCGGGTACGGTGCGTTTCGCGGTGTGCCGGTAGAAAAGCCGGTCCACATAGAGGCGCTCGTCCTGCGGATTCCAGTTGGGCAGGTTCTTCCAGATGGTCCGGTCGATGTCCAGGTTGCGCAGGATGCGCTTGGGCGGGACCGATCGGTCGATGGCGCCGACGCTGGTCTGCTGCACCTGGGTGCGCAGCACCTCGGCCACCTGATCGATGAACCGCCGGATGAGGGCCTTGGCATTGGCCAGCGCGGCGCCGGAGAGATTGTTCTTGTCCCGCAACAGCTGTTCGATCAGCGACATGCTGGGAGTGAGCTGCCCGGCCAGCTGGGAATCGGCCAGCACTTCGCGCAGGCGCATGCGAGCGACCAGGTCGGCCTCGCATTCGGCGAGCGCGCCGAGCACTTCGCCGGACTTCGCGTCGCCGAGGGTGCGGATCAGCCAGTTCGCATCACTGTGCCAGCCGGCCAACTGGGTCGCGGTGACCGAGCCGGTCCCGGTAGCGAAGATGTTCGACAGCAGTTTGGAAACCAGTGCGGCAGTGCGCACATCGCTGTTGTCGATGCCCTCGCCCTGTTCGCCGACATCGGACACGACTGGCGTGTGCTCCGCGTTCCCGGTGAGATCCAGCGCGTCGAACTCCGGTCCCAGCTCCGGGAACCGCTGCACCACAGTGTCTATCGACACCCGGGGGTCGAGCACCACGGGTGAAAGACCGATATCCTCGACGATGCCCGCGCTCGCGGATTCCAGCGAGGGTTGCGGGTCGCCGGTGAAGACGCCGGCCAGCAGACGCCAGTACAGGATCTGGCGCCGAGTCTCGTGATTGGTCATTTCCGCAGCAACCGTCCCGCCCGCTCACGCAGCACCGCTACGGCGTCTCCCGCCTTCGCCTGCCGCTTGGCCACTTTCGGATCTGTCGGACCGCACGCCCAGTCGCCATTGTGTAGGGCGACGAGCTGAGTCCTGACCTTGCGCTGAATGGCGAGCGGGCGCAGGCTCCAGCGTCCGGCGTCCCAGCGCAGCAATCCGATGCAGGCGACGGAACCGGATACCGCGGCCGCGGTGAGCGGTCCACTCGCCGGCAGACGATCCAGTTCGACGGCGAGCTGGTGCCCGTCCAATTCCAATGCGCCGTCTTTGATCCGGTATCCGTGGACCAGGACAGGTTCGGCGATGTGTACCGGATCCCGGTCCAGCGGAGCGGCGGCTGGTGCCAGCGCACCAGCGAGCCGCACGGCCGCCGTGGTAAAGGGATCCGCCGGATCGCCGACGCTCGCCCGCTCGTCGTACCACACCAGATCGCCGCTTGCCGACAACGGCATGTCGGTGAGCGCCAGCGCGCGGTGTTCGGCGAGCGCGGTCAGCAGGCGGGGGTGCTTGCCGAGCAGTTGCCACACGGCCGGGCCGACGATAGTGTCCACTTTGGCGGCCGCAATGCTCACGCGCACGGTGCGAGCCGGTGCGCTGGCTGACTCCAGCACGCCGTAAACCTGTGCCTGTACGGCAGTCCCGTGTTCGTGCACATCCACACCAAGCGGCAGAAGCTGCCCGGAAGCCGTCTCCGGCATGCTGACTTCTCCGCCGCGCCAGGATAAGAGCAGCGCTCGCGTCCACAGGTCCGCCCAGCGCCGCGCAGGCAGCCGATCCATGGTGGCGACGGGAGCCGAGGCGCCCAGTTCGGCGGTCAATCCGTCCAGCAGGACCGCGAGCCGCCGCAACGCGGGCTCGGCCAGCAGTCCCCGCACCGTCTGATCGGCTGCGGAAACCAGGGCATGGTCCACGGCGCGCCATCCGGCGATAGCGAG
Organism: Nocardia sp. NBC_00881; assembly: GCF_045207455.1. Lineage (NCBI taxonomy): Bacteria > Bacillati > Actinomycetota > Actinomycetes > Mycobacteriales > Nocardiaceae > Nocardia > Nocardia sp. NBC_00881. The sequence goes on along the minus strand of NZ_CP108798.1, from coordinate 2,001,733 downwards.
CTCACCCAGCCAGGCGCGGCTGCCAACGGCCAGCGCATGCGGCGCGGCGGGGATTACGGCAGGTTGTACCCAGGACAACCGTCTGCGGCCCAGCGCCGTGTCCAGGTGTTCGAGTAGTGCGTCGTGTACAGCGCCGAGCAGTGCGGCCCGGCCGGCCGCCAAGGCGGACAGCTGATCCGGTCCGATCATGCCGGTGCTCAGCTTTGCGACCGCCTCGGCCACCGGGGTGGCCAGCGGTGATCCGGTAACGGCACCTGCCAGCGACCGCAGTGCCGCTGCCTGCCGATCGTCGACGCGGGCAAAGCCGACCACCAGCGCATCGTCGAAACCGGCCACCACATCCTGAGCCCCCGCGACGCCCTCCGGCGCCTCGCTGAGTAGTTCGCCCAATTGCACACCGAACATCAGCTGGTCACCCCCGTCGCCGGAAACCACTGCAGTTCAGGAATCGCTGTCACGCTCCCCGGCAGTTCGAGATACGCCAGATGTCGCAAGAACCGGCTGAACACCACTGCGGCAGGAGCTGGATCACGAGTTCCATCGAGAGCCGTGGCAAGACACCCGCCTTCGGGGACCTCGATCCGCAGGTATCGAGCCACCCGACCCTGCCCGTACTGCAGCACGGCCTCGTCGATGAGCGCGTCCAGGTGCTTGCAGGTCCAGCTTCCCGACAGCCCGCCGCACGGCCGGTTGTTGTTGGTGCTGCAGCTGAGCCCGTGCGTGCCGGCCGTCACCGAGGCTACGTACACGCGTCCGATATCGGAGCCGCTGGACACCACGCCCTGCAGCCGCCCGTCGGACAATTCGACGAACGGAACTTTCGCCAGTTTGCGAGGTGCGGCGGCGTACACCACCTGTACCACCGATGAGGTCCTCCAATCTGGTTGTGCTGGTTCACTATTCGCCTTCGGAACCATTGCTGTCCCTCTCGTTCGGTCGCGATGTCGATCAAGCTATGCCATCCCACCGACAGGTTGGCGGCCGCCGATCCGAGTGGTGCGGCTCGGCCTTCGCGCGAGGAGGTGAGCCGCAAAGCGGGTCGGAGCATCGAGTGGGTTGACACCTGCGGTGGGAGCTGGACAGAGGACTTGCAGTAGGCGCCTCGGAACTGATGGCCATCGGCTCGGGAGCATGACGACTGGACGGCTGGCTGTCCGTGCGGCGGGATGCGGGGATCGGCGATCGGGGTGGCCACCGGCGATCGCTCCAGCACCGGGCGTGTTGCTGTGTCAGCCGTCTGCTCTCCGGCGACGCACCGAAAACTCTTGCCTAACAGTGCGATTGCCCACGCTATCGACTCCGTATACGGCCCGGGGAAATCTTTTGCACCTATTGAGTGAGCCGTTGTCCAATGGTACGTTACTTGAGTCACATGCCGCTCGGGAAAGTCGAGGGTGCCCGATGTTGAAATCGTCCGACAACGAACGCCTCGTGCGGGTGGGTAGCGGAACTCCGATGGGCGAATTGATGCGTCGTTACTGGCATCCGATCGCGCCCATCGCGGAACTGGACTCCAGCCCGCTGCGCACGAAAGAGGTGCGCCTGCTCGGCGAAGACCTGGTGCTGTTTCGAGATCGCAGTGGGCGACTGGGGCTGATCGATCGCTACTGTTCGCACCGTCGAGTGAACCTCGCGCTCGGCATGGTCGAGCAGGACGGCATCCGATGCCCCTACCACGGCTGGAAGTTCGCCACCGATGGTTCGTGTATCGATCAGCCCTTCGAGATGACCATGCAGGGCAACGATCACTTCGCCCGTAGCTGTGGCATACCTGGGTATCCGGTCCAGGAACTGGCGGGGCTGGTGTGGGCATATCTCGGCGCCGGTTCCGCACCGCTGCTGCCGCGGTGGGCGCCGCTGGTGTGGGGGGAGGCCGTGCGCGACATTTCCATTGCCGAGCTACCGTGCAATTGGCTTCAGTGCCAAGAGAATTCGCTCGATCCGGTGCACACCGAGTGGCTACATACCAACTACCCGAACTATCTGCGCCAGGTCACGAACATGGGGGACGAGACCCGGTTCGAAGGGCTCGGCCCGACAGCGGGCAAGCGGCATCGCCGAATTCGCTTCTACGACTTCGAATACGGCATGGCAAAGGCGCGAATGGTGGAGGGCGACACCGGAACAGAGGAGGACTGGACCGTCGGCCATCCGGTGATCTTTCCGCATATCCTCGTCACCGGATGCCAGTTCGCCTACACGATGCAATTCCGGGTGCCGATCGACGACACGCACACCAATCACATCTCGCTCTACGTCTTTCCGACAGCGCCCGGAACCAAAGCTCCTCGGCAGCGGCAGATACCGTATCGCTACGTACCGCTGAAGGACGAATTCGGCGACTGGATTTTGAATTTCAGCTTCAACCAGGACTACATGGCCTGGGTGGAGCAGGGTGCCATCGCTGAGCGCGATCGGGAGAAGCTGGGCGTCTCCGACACCGGCATCATCAAATACCGGAAGCTGCTGTTACGCGAACTGCGCAAGCTGGAGCAGGGTGACGAGCCGATGAACGTCTTTCGGGATCCGGCGGCCAACGTCTGTGTCGACTTCCCTCGCGAGCGCATCAAACACGGCATGGTGACCCGCCCGATCTACAAGCCCGGACCGGGCGAGGTCAGCGGAATCGCGGGCGAATACGGCTGGAGTTCCGACACCGCGCTCATCGAGCAAGCCCTCGCCACCTGGGACACGATTCCCGAACATGCCCGTCCGGCCCGCACGAAGGAGACCGGGCCGCATGTTCGGTGAACGACTCGCGACCGCGCTCGCCGCCTGGCCGGACCACCGCCCCGCCGTCGTCGACGAGGAACACACGCCCCCGCGGGTGATGACGTTCGGTGAGCTGCGGGTGGCGATACGCCGATACCGCAGGCAACTCGCCGCGCTCGGCGTCGGCCCCGGGCATCTGGTGCCGCTGCTCACCCGGCAGACCCCGGAATCCGTCGCGGTGGCCTGTGCACTGCTACTACAAGGTGCGGCGTTCTGCTTTCTCAGCGAACGGTTTTCGCCCGGCGATCGGCGCTGGCTCATCGAGCGGATGGATCCCATCGGAGTGCTCGTCGACGAGTTCGGCACCGGACTGCTGTCGGACGACGACCAGGCCGCGTTCCCTCCGATTCGAGTGCGGCCCGGCGGCCTCGATCCATCGGCGGACGAGGTTCGCGCCGGTTCGGCCGGTTTTCCCGGCATCGCGGAGGCGCACTTCTCCTCGGGGTCGACCGGGCGGCCGAAGGCCGTCCTCGGCACCCGCCGAGGGTTGGAGCACTTCGCCGACGTACAGATCGTCGGGAGCGGCATCACGGCGAACGACCGGCTGTTGTGCAACGTCGGTTTCGGCAGCAATCTCGGGCTCGTCCAGATATTCAGCACGCTGTTCACCGGCGCGGCACTGCATTTGAGCCGAGCCAGGGGCAAAGAACTCGGCGACGTGATCAGGCGGTCGGGGATCACCGGCCTGGGCGGTGCCACGCCGATGTGGACGGCCGCTCTGGCGACCGGCGCCGTCGACGAGCCGCTGTTCGGCGACGTGCCGACGCTGCGCTACATCTTCACCGGTGGACTGCACATGCCGCGCTCACGTCTGCGACAACTGTTCGCCCGTCTCGGCGCCGGTGTACGCGTATTCGAGATCTACGGACAGGCCGAGGTGCGGCAGATGACGCACTTTCCGATCAACGCACCGGAGCACCGGCACCGGATCGACAGTGTCGGACGGGCGGTCGAGGGCTCCACGCTGTTCATCGCGCGCGATGAACAAGCACTGGCACCGGTCGGTACCGTCGGCGAGATCGCCCATATCGGGCCCGGGATCATGCACGGTTATCTCGGCCAGCCGGAACTGACGGCGACCCAACTGCGTACCCACGGCGCCTTCCCCGGACAGACGGTGGTGTACACCGGTGACCTCGGTTACCAGGACGAAGACGGCTACGTCTACATCAAGAGCCGTGGCTCCCGGGTGATCACGCTCGATGACGGGACCCGGGTATGGCCCACCGATGTCGAGAGTGCGCTCGCCGCGCACCCGGAGGTTGTCGATGCCGTCGCGGTGGGCGTGCGCGTGGACGGCCACACCGCGGTCGCCGTCGCAGTGCTGGCTCGCGATGGCGTCGATGCGGCCGAGCTGAGTACGGAACTGGTACACGCGCTGCCCACATCCGCGGTCCCCGCGCACATCGCGATCTGGCCGGAACTACCCGTCACGCCGAACGGGAAACCCGCTGTGGCACAGATCGCGACGATGCTGGCAGCCGAGATCGACGGTGCGTAATGGACACAACGACGCGAAAAGCGCCGGCGAACATCATCGACAAAATCTGGGCGCAGCATGTCGTGGCAGACCTCGGCGGTGGCGCCTGCGTCCTCCATATCGATCGTCTCATGCTGCACGACCGCGGCGGTGGGCTGGTGTTGCGCAAGCTGAGCGATGCGGGCACACCCGTGGCGCGACCGGAGTCGGTGTTCGCGACAGTCGATCACGTCGTGGAGACGAAGCCCGGCCGCACCGATCGGACATCGGTGCCGGGGGGTGCGACGTTCATCGGTGAGCTGCGCGCGGGAGCGCGCCGACACGCGCTGCGCCTGTTCGACGTGAACGACCCCGGTCAGGGCATCGTCCATGTGATCTCCCCGGAGACCGGGATCGCACTGCCGGGAATGACGTTGTCCTGCAATGACAGTCACACCTGCACGGTCGGTGGTGTCGGGGCGCTCGGCTGGGGCGTGGGCACCACGGAGTTGGAGTACGCGCTCGCCACCGGATGTGTGCTGATGGAGACGCCGCGTCCGATGCGGATCGAATTGACCGGATCGGCGCCGGCGGGTACAACCGCCAAAGACCTGGTGTTGCATCTGATCGGTGTGGTCGGCGCCGACGGAGCACGCGGATATGCGGTCGAATTGGCCGGAAACGTGGTGCGGTGTATGTCGATCGAGGAGCGTTTGACGATCTGCAACATGGCCGTCGAATTCGGCGCGCGCACCGCGATTGTCGCCCCGGACGACACCACCTTCGAGTTCCTGTCCGGCACACAGCATGCCCCGACGGGTGCTGCCTGGGACCAAGCGCTGAGCCAGTGGCGCGCCCTGTCCTCGGATCCCGGCGCACCCTATGCTGCGGCACTGTCGGTCGCCTGTGATTCTGTTGCTCCGCAAATAACTTGGGGGACGAGCCCGGCGCAAGTCGTCTCTGTTCATGGCCGCGTCCCCGCGCCCGAAGGAGTACGGGCCGACGACATCGACCGGGCGCTGCGCTATATGGGGCTCTCCCCTGGGCAGCCGGTTCTCGGCATACCGATCGACGTGGCGTTCATCGGATCCTGCACGAACAGTCGCCTGTCGGATCTGCGTGCGGCGGCGGCGGTGCTGCACGGCCGGACCGTCGCCCCAGGTGTGCAAGCGATCTGCGTGCCCGGTTCACAGGAGGTGAAGCGCCGAGCCGAACTCGAGGGTCTTGCCGAGGTGTTCGTCGCCGCAGGCTTCGCCTGGCGCGAGCCGGGGTGCTCGATGTGCTTTTACGCCGGAGGGGAAGGATTCGGCGGCCGCCGTGTGATCACGACCACGAACCGGAACTTCGAGCACCGCCAGGGGCCGGCGACACGCTCCCACTTGGCAAGCCCGGCTACCGTCGCCGCCTCGGCCGTGGCGGGTGCGATCACCGACCCGAGAGCACTCTGATGGCCGGCTCGACCCGCACCGGGGTGGTTGCTCCCCTGCTGATCGATAACGTGAACACCGATCTCATCATCCGTTCCCGCGACATTCCGCCTCGTGCGGGCGACGACTGCGGCCAGCACCTGTTCGCCTGCTGGCGGGGCCGGTCCGATGCACCGTTCGTGTTGGACCGCCCCGAATTCCGCGCGGCGAGCCTACTGCTCACGGGGGCGAACTTCGGCTGCGGCAGTTCCCGTGAGGCCGCGGTCTGGGCGCTGCGGGACGCCGGCATCGAAGCGATCATCGCGCCGAGCTTCGGATCCATCTTCGCCGCCAACTGCGTGCAGAACCAGATCGTGCCCGTGGTGGTACCGAGCAGCTGGATCGGCGATATCGCCGCCATGATCACCGCCCGCACGACCATCGCACTCACCATCGACATCGCGCGGTCCACGGTCGTGCTCCCGGACGGGCGCTCGGTGCGGTTCGAGCTGACGACCGTGCAGCGCATGCTGCTGAGTACCGGCCGCACGGCCATCGACCTGATCCGTGCGCACAGCAGCGCCATCGCCGACTTCCAGTCTCGCGACCAGCACCGTCGACCGTGGATCTACCAGGATCGATAACCATCATCGGAGAGGACGTCCCATGGGCGCACACGACCGGCCGAAACAGGCCGCATCCCGTGGCAGGCTTGTGATCTGGGAGGAGTCCGCGCGCGACGGAGCGCAGGCGAAGACGATCATGAGCGGGTCCGAACGCGCGCTCATCGCCCGTGAGACCGGCGGCATCTTCGGCTCCGAAGGGCCGAGCCAGGTGATCTTCGCCGCGGGTTTCCCCGCGATCGGCCCCGAAGAGGTGCAGACCATGCGGGTGCTCGCCGAAAGCGTCGACAACTGCTCGCTCGCCTCACACGGCCGAGCCACGCGGCACGATATCGACCTCGGCCGTACCGCGCTGCGCGACGCCGCACATCCCAGAATCACCTTCTGGATCCCGGCGTCCGATGCGCTGGCGCACGCGCTGGGCATGGCTTCGCGGGCGCAGGCACTCCAGCGCGGACTCGACTGCCTCGCCTACGCTCTCGACACTTGTGGCGGTATCCCGATCGACGTGGCGCTCTCGGGCGCGGACGCCAACGAACCCCAGTACGTCGCGGACGTGGTTGCCGCACTCGATGCGGCGGGAGCATCGATCGTCAAGGTGTGCGACACCGCCGGGCGTTTCTTTCCGCGGCAGACCAGGGATTTCGTCGAACGGCTCTGCGCCGACCCCAGCATCGCGCACGCGGTGGTGGGGGTCCATCTGCACAACGATCTCGGCTTTGCGCTGGCCAACATCATGGAATCGGTGGCGCAGGGCGTCCGTGTGGTCGCGTCCTCCTGGATGGGCTTGGGCGAGCGGAACGGGCTCGCGGCGACCGAACAGGTGGTCGTCGCACTTTCCGGCGTCGTCTGTTCGGTGAAGAGCGCGGTGGGGGAGCCCGTCGACCTGTGGGAGCAGCCTCCCGATCTGCACCGGGTCGTACCGATCGCAGCGAATGTCAGCCGGATCACCGGGGTGCCGCTGAAGGTCACCGACCCCATCTGCGGCACCGGCGTGAATTCGATCTCCACCGGCACACCATTCCTGGATCGAGGTGTGTTCCGTCCCTTCGATCCGATGGCCGTGCTCGGAGTCGAGCCGCGGATCGAGATCACTCAGCTTGCCAGCAAAAGGGTCCTGCAGGCGGTGGTCGCACAACACGGCATCGCCCTCACCGACGGTGAACTCGACGCGGCGTTGCGCTGGGTCAAATCCGTTGCCTATGAGCGGAATGAGCCGATCATCGACAAGGAAGAGCTGTTCGCCTTCCTCGGCAGGAATGAAGGCGGAGATTCCCGATGAGCCGCGCCGATGGCTTCTCCCCGGCGCGGAAGCGGCCCTGGTTCCTGCCGCTGAACAACCCGCCGGTCGTCGATGCGAACCGCGCGGATCACATGCGTGACGACGATCCGGTGGTCGGTGTGCTCGTCGGTGCGCAGGCGCGAGCCTATCCGTGGTGGATCCTCGCCAACCACCACTTGGTCAACGATACGTTTCTGCTGTCCGAGGAGCCTGAAGGCTACCTGTGGACAGAGGCGATGACCGGAACCGGCGAACCGGGATATCCGTGGTTTCCCACCACCCCCGTGGTGCTGAGCCTGTGCGAGGCATGTAGTGCGACATCGGCGTTCGTTCCGATCCCCGACAGCGACGGTGCTCAACCACTGGTGTTCAGCCTGGTGGAGCGAACAGCCAACAGTCCGTACCGGGCGCTTGGGACCTTCACTATCGCGGATGTCGAAACGCACAGCCGCTGGCATCCGTTCACCGGCCGCGCGCACAGCGGACCGCTCGCGGGCGCGCAGCTGCGGAGGCTCCCGGCCTTCATCGACCACTGGGGTACGTGGTCGCGCGATTTTCCGGCGACGACCGTTGCGTTGGCCGGTGACGAGATGCGCACCCGCCCGCATGTGGCCGACCTGCCCGGGGTACTCGATCCCGACGCCGCCCACACCAGTCTACGGGAGGTGCGCCTGCACAGTCCCGCGCTCATCGATCACCGACTGCCGCCGACGGAGCTGGTCTTGGGCGCCGGTGACGCGGCCACGGGCGCCGCCGTCGCGATACCCGTGGCGGCACTGCGCTCCCACGGCGGCGTCCTGCAGACCGAACTCGCCGGGCGACCGTTGCTGTTCACCCTGGCGGGTGACTTCCGTGGGCTGGTCTTCGAACGTGAGCTGGACGAAGCTGCCGTCGAGTTCCGTCCCGGCAGCCTCGTCGACCATCTCGGCGGCACCTGGGATCACCTCGGAGCCTGTCACAGCGGTCCGCATCGAGGTCGTCAGCTGTCCCATGCCCCGGACGGCTATCTTTCGAAATGGTCGGAATGGAGCCTCGCCCACCCCGGTGCCGACATCATCGGATGACGCACCCGGTGGAACCGCAGGGCTGTCTCCACCGGTGTGGGAGTTGCCAGATCTGTTGACGGCCGTGGGTTGCCAGCCGGGTGGGGATCTCGATGAGGTCGGCGCGGATCGTGGCGGTGGTGGCCGTGGAATCGGCCGATCGTCGCTGGGCCGCTGCTGCGGCTGTGTCCGCGTCTGGTGGCGTTCCGAGTGAGCGCGGTCTCGGCCTTAGGAAACTGTTGGCCCGAATGCCCCCGGTTGGTGGCCGACCGAGCTGACCCGCTGCATGTCGACGGTAGCGCGGCTGGTGGCGGGACAAGGGTCGGCTTTGTCGCGGACCCATGTGCCGGTAAATAACTCGGTGGGGTCGGGTCCCGCATCGGACTGGAACAGCTCCCAATGAAATGTCGCGTTGGTGTGCGGCTCGTTCGATCCCACGTAGCAGGGGTAAGGACCGTCGTAGTCGCTCCGCCATGCCCCGCCTTCGAGCACGAACAACGGAGAAAAGATGGCGCGCGGATCTGCGCGAGGATCTGCCTGTGTCGTTGCGGCGCAGCGGTCGCCGCCGCGCACGCAGATGGTGTCGTATCGTTGCCGGATCTTGTTCGGCGCTGGGGGGTTGAGAACATCCGGCGTCGCAATGTAGGTGACGGTCACGTCGTAGGTGCCGCTGATCAGTGCGATGGGCGGGGTACCGACGCGGTCGGGAATGGTTTCGGGCGGGATTACGGCGACATTCGGGTCGATGTCGCCGATGCGGGAGAGCGTCATCCCTTTCTCCAGGATGTATGCGCAGGGTCCTCCGGCGAAGCCGGAGTAGGTTCCGGCCCACGACGGGGCGTCGGATCGGAATTGGACTCTCTGCCATAACGGGGCGTTTTGAGGCGCGTTGGTGATCGGACTTTCGCAATCGGGATCGGGCTGGGGCGATAGCTCTCTTGTGGCCATCCATGTGCCGTCGCGATAGTCTGCGACGAACTGGACCGGGGCTGTCTCCGGCTGGGACGGGTTCTGGCTGGTTATCGAGGCTACGCAGCGTTCGCTGTGCGGCGGGCAGTGTGATCGAACCGACCACACCCTGGTACTCCGGGGCCGGTCGTCCGGTTTCCCGTTCAGAGTTCGGGGTGTGTAGGTGACCTCGTACTTGCCGTCGAAGGCGAGTTCGGGCTTCGAGCGGTGGGTCAGTTGCCAGACTCCCGCCACCATCGCGGCGGCGATCAGCATGGCGACCACGGCCGCCGTTACACGGGTGACGGGCCGTTGACGTCGTGGCGGTGCAGGGCCGTCTCGTCGGGTCTTCCCCGATTCGGATCGACTGGGTCGCAGGCCGGCGAGGTGCATGGAAGGTCCGGAATCGACCGTGGATTTTTGCTCCGCGTCCGGTCCCATGGACGGGATCGTCGGCGGTGTGTCGGGCCGATCGCTGTGACCTTCGAAGCCGGGCTTCGGTATTGATGTGGCGGTGGTTCTACTGGTATCTCCGGTGATAGCTGTGGGAGCGGTGGTGAGTGCGCGGTCGGCGGCGGCGGCCAGCTCTCCGGCGGTCGGGTAGCGGTCGTCCGGGCTTTTCGCCATGCCCCGGGCGACGACGTCGTCGAAACCGGCCGGTAGGTCGAGTCGCCGCAGACTAGGTGCCGGGGGGTCGGCCGTCAGGTGTGCTGCGATCTGTTGCTCGGCGCTGTTGCCCGGATAGGGCGGGGTTCCGGTCAGGCATTCGCACAACACGCAGGTGAGGGCATACACGTCGGATCGGGCGTCGGCGACTCCGGTGGTGAATCGTTCCGGAGCCATGTAGGCCAAAGTTCCGATCATCGTGTTGGTGCTGGTCAGGGTGGTGTTGTCGGCCGCGCGGGCGATGCCGAAGTCGATCAGATACACGAAGCCGCTGTCGGTGACCAGCAGGTTGGATGGTTTGACGTCGCGGTGCACCAAACTTTGAGCGTGTGCCGCATCCAGCGCCGCCGCGGCTTGGGTGATCACCGCGACCGCCGTCTGTGGCTTCATCGCACCTTCGCGGAGGAGTAGGGTTTTCGCGTCGGCGCCGTCGATCAGGCGCATGTCCAGGTAAAGGTGGCCGTCGATTTCGCCGTAGCCGTGGATCGGGACCACATGTGGTTCGCGCAGCTGGGCGGTGTCGTGAGCCTCGCGTCGGAATCTTTCCCGGAAGCTGGGATCGGTAGCGCAGTGTTCGGGCAGCAATTTGACCGCCACAATGCGGTCGGTGACGGTGTCGTAGGCCCGCCATACCTGGCCCATGCCGCCCTCACCGATCAGCTCCTGCAACTGGTAGCGGCCGAACGCTATGCCGTTCACCGACCACCTCCCGCACGCATGAATCGCGTTTGCTATGAAGGGTTCGCATCGTGAAAGGTCGCATACCGATCATATCGGCCCCGACATTCCTAGCGCATCACTGTGGGCAAGACGATCCCGTACGGGGTCTATGCGTGGTAGCCGGCTGGGTCGATGTCGATACCGACCACGACTCCGCCGCCCTCAGTGGGCACGTTTACCACGGCGACTGGAACTACACAGTGCACCCGGTACCCCGCCCCCCGGCGGGAGCCGCGGATCTTGTCCGACTCCGCCCTGACCGGCATGACCCGCTCCGAACTGGACCGGCTGACCGCTGCCCTGCACACCCTTCACGAGCGGCACCCCCGGATCAAAGCGGGGCTGTCCGCCCACCGTCGCCTTCGCCGACCAGGTTCTGATGCCCGCCCACGACCCGGCTTCCGTCGCCCGCTACCACTGAGACCCTGTGGTAGCGGGCTCGCGTCAGAGCGGTCGCCGGTCGGACAATGCCGTTGCCGGGGGCCCCTCGGCCCGGACCTGCCCGTCGCGCAGAACGAGGCAGTGGTCGGCCCGCCGTGCTTCCTCGTGATCGTGGGTGGCGTGGACGACGGTGACACCCTGGTCGCCGAGCTCGGTGAGGACGCGCGAAATCTCCTGGTGCGACTCCGAATCCAGGCCGGCGGCAGGTTCGTCGAGCAGGAGCACGTCTGATTCCTGGGCTAGCGCCTGGGCGAGCAACACACGCTGGCGCTGACCGCCGGAGAGGGTGTCGAGGCGACGCGGCGCGAGATCGCCGACGGCCATGCGTTCCAGACAGCGATGCACGATGGTGTGGTCCTCGCTGGACAGCCGCCGCCACGGGCCGCGATGTGCCCACCGGCCCATCGAGACCGTGTCGCGGACCGTCAACGGCAGCGTCGCGGGAATCGTGGTGTGCTGCATGACGAATGCGGGACGGTGCACGCTCGTGCGGTGTACGGAGCCCTGCTCCGGCCGCACGACGCCCGCCAGCACGCCCATCAGCGTCGACTTTCCCGATCCGTTGGGCCCGACCAGCGCTGTGATCCGTCCGTGCGGGATCGACGCGGTCACGTCGTAGAGGACCGGCCGTCCGTGGTATCCAGCGTGGAGCCGCTCGACGCGGATCGCGTGCCCCGTAGTGTGTCGCATATCACCTCGATTGAAACGATAATCATTATCACTATAGGGTGCTGCGCTATGGACTGGCTGTTCGCCCCGTACGAGGTGGCTTTCGTGCAACGAGCGATGTGGGGCGGGCTGCTGGTGTCCTGCGTGTGCGCACTGGCCGGAACATGGGTGGTGGTGCGCGGCATGGCCTTTCTCGGCGACGCGATGGCCCACGGCATGCTGCCGGGGGTCGCGGTGGCCTCGTTGCTCGGCGGCAACCTGTTGCTGGGCGCGGCGATCAGTTGCGCGGCAATGGCGTTCGGTGTCTCGGTGCTCGGACGCAATAGACGGTTCGCACCCGACACCGCGATCGGACTTCTGTTCGTCGGAATGCTCGCGACCGGTGTGATCATCGTTTCGCGCTCCCAGTCGTTCGCAGTCGACTTGACCGGCTTCCTGTTCGGCGACGTGCTGGCTGTGCGCGAACGCGACCTCGGCTATCTGGCCGCCGCGCTCGTGGTCGCGGCGGCGGTGGCCATCCTCGGCCACCGGGCCTTCGTCGCGCTCACCTTCGATCCACGCAAGGCGCACACGCTCGGACTGCGCCCCAAGGCGGCGCACGCCGTGCTGGTCGGCCTGGTGACGCTGGCGATCGTCGCGTCGTTCCACATCGTCGGCACCCTGCTCGTCTTCGGGTTGCTGATCGCCCCGCCCGCGGCGGCGATGTACTGGTCGAGCCGCATCCCGGTGATCATGCTCGTCGCCGCCGCACTGGGATCGCTGTCCACCTTCGCCGGACTGTGGATCTCATGGCATGCGGACATCGCTGCCGGGGCCACGATCGCCGCCGTCGCGGTGGCGACGTTCTTCGTGTCCGCGGTGGCCTCCGCACTACGGGATCGGGTCCGGTCGGCCGGAGCAGGAGCGGGGGCCATGCTGATGGTCGTTCTCGCCGCTCTGCCATTGCTGGGCTGCGGCGCGGGCGGGGGAGACGCTCCGGTCACCGAGGAGACGACACACGGCTATGTCGCGGGCGCGGAGGAAACGGCCGAGCCGCAGACACGTCTCGTGGTGGCGGACGGGAGCACCGGCGCGGTCCGGGTCATCGACCTCATCACCGAAGCGGTCATAAAGGCCGACCAGGTCCAAGGCGCACGCCACATCGCCGGTGACGGTCGGTTCGCCTATCTGGGCGCAGCGGACTCGGTGCGAGTCGTCGACAGCGGCGCATGGATAGTCGACCACGGTGACCATGTCCACTACTACCGCGCACAGGTCCGCACCGTCGGTGCCCTGCCCGGCGCGGAAGTGTCCGACGCGCACAGCGATCCGATGATCGCGGCCGTCGGCATCGACAACGGTGGGACGATTCTGCTCGACCGCGGCTCGCTCGATGCCGGTTCGATCATAGAACGCGGTCGCGTCGACCGCGGCGCCGCTGTGCCCTACGCCGAGCACCTCGTCGTCGCCACCCCTGACCGAGTCGAGGTGCGGACTCGAGATGGAGCGGTCGCGGCGACCGCCACCGAGCCCTGCCCAGACCCCCGCGGCCACGCAGTGACACGGCGCGGACTCGCGATCGGCTGCGCCGACGGCGCACTGGTGCTCGCGCGGCGCGACGGAGCATTCGGTACCGAGAAAATCCCGTACCCGCGCGGAATGGGCGGCCGCGCCACGGAATTCACCCATCGCCCGGGCAGCACCACTCTGACCGCCCTTGCCGGGAGCGACGGTGTCTGGGTGCTGGACATCAGGAAGAAGACCTGGACTCGGGTGCCGATCGCGGACGCCGTCGCGGTGAACACCGCGGGGGAGGGCTCCGCACTGCTGGTGCTGACCCGCGACGGCACCCTGCACGCCCTCGACGCCGGAACCGGCAGGCAGACCGCGCAAGTTGCGCTGCTCGCCGCACCAGTGGGCGACCGAACGCTGCCGGTGATCGAGGTCGACGCCAACCGTGCCTACGTCAACGACCCGGCAGGCCGCGCCGTGCACGAAATCGCCTACAACGACAACCTTCGCTCGGCCCGCACCTTCCCCTTGGACATCGCCCCGACGCTGATGGTGGAGACCGGTCGATGAGAATACTGATCCGCGTCCTGGTCGCTTGCCTTCTACTCGCGGCGCCGACAGCCTGCGGTAGCACGGCCGACCGCAGCGGAATCGTCGTCACCACCAACATCCTCGGCGACCTGACCCGCGCCGTCGTCGGTGACGCGGCCGACGTGACGGTGCTGATGGCCCCCGACACCGATCCGCATTCCTTCGCGATCTCTGCCAAGCAGGCAGCTGAACTCGAACGCGCGGGTCTGGTCGTGCACAACGGACTCGGTCTCGAGGAGAGGGTGGCACGCAACGTGGCCGCGGCCCGCTCCGCGGGAGTGCCCGCCTTGGCGGTGGCCGACCACATCGATCCGATCAGCTACGTGGCCGACGAGTCGGCCGGTCGGGCCGACCCGCATTTCTGGACCGATCCACATCGCGTGCACCGCGCCGTCGAGGTGATCAGCGCGCACGTCCTCGACCATGTGCGCGGCATCGACGCCGACACGGTGCGAGCGAACACCGACCGATATCTCGCCGAGATCGACCAGCTCGACCGGTGGATGGCCGAACAGTTCGCAGTGATACCGCCCGAACGGCGGCAGCTGGTGACCAACCATCACGTCTTCGGTTACCTGGCACAGCGTTTCGGCTTCCAGGTGATCGGGGCGGTGATCCCCAGCGGTACCACGCTCGCCTCGCCCAGCCCGTCGGATCTCGGCGCGCTCGCCGGCGCGATTCGCACCGCGGGAGTCGGCGCGATCTTCGCCGACTCCTCCCAGCCCGACCGACTGGCCCGCGTCCTGGCCGACCAGGTAGGCGTACACATTCAGGTGATCGCGCTGCACAGCGAATCGCTCACCCGGCCGGGCAGCGGAGCGGGCAGCTACCTGGACATGATGCGCACCAACACAGCCGCCATCGTCCGCGGGCTCACCGCGCCTCCGGCCTAGAAGTCGCACGAGAAATGGAGCAGCACATGCCTAGTCGGTCACGAGCCACCACAAACGTGGCCCTGTCCGGTCTGATCGCCGCGACGGTCGCGCTGAGCGGATGCGGTTCGGACCAATCCGCGCACCCGCCGATCGGCGAACCGATCGCCCTCACCTACGACGGCGGCATCTACGTCCTGGACGGAACCTCGCTGGAACAGCGCGGCGAGGTGCGGCTCGACGGCTTCAATCGGCTCAATCCCGTAGGTGACGGTCAGCACCTGATGGTGTCCACCAAGGACAGGTTCCGCGTCTTCGACGCCGCGCACGCCGAATTCACCGATATCGCTTTTCCCGCGGTGAAACCCGGCCACGTCGTGCGGCACGCCGGGCGCACGGTGCTGTTCGCCGACGGTACTGGCGAGGTCACCGTCTTCGACCCCGCCCAGCTCGACGCCGGCAAGCCGCGGACGGAGATGTATCGCTCGGCCGCGCCACACCACGGCGTCGCGATCGAACTGGCCAACGGTCAACTGGTCGTCACGCTGGGCACCGAGGAGACGCGTGTCGGCATCGCCGTCCTCGACCGCGATCGAAAGGAAATTGCCCGCAACGAGGACTGTGCGGGCGCGCACGGCGAAGCCACCGCGAAGGACGAGGCAGTCGTGATCGGCTGCCAGAACGGTGCGCTGGTCTATCGCAACGGTGTAATCACGAAGGTGACGAGCCCGACACCCTACGGCCGTATCGGCAACCAATCCGGAAGCGAGGCCTCGCCGATCGTGCTCGGCGACTACAAGCAAGACCCGGATGCGGAACTCGAACGGCCGCAGCAGGTTTCGCTGATCGACACCACAACGGGGAGCTTGCGTCTTGTCGGCATCGGCACGAGCTACACCTTCCGTTCGCTGGCCCGTGGCCCGCGCGGCGAGGCTCTCGTCCTCGGCACCGACGGCCGAATTCACATCATCGACCCGGTCGCGGGCACCGTGGAGCGCACGATACAGGTTACCGACCCGTGGCAGGAACCGCTGCAATGGCAGCAGCCGCGCCCGGCTCTTTTCGCCCGCGGCGCCATTGCCTATGTGTCCGACCCGGCGACGAAAAAGGTCCTGCGAGTCGACCTCACCACCGACGCCGTCACGGCGACAACCACGTTGCCTTCGGCGCCGAACGAGATCAGCGGCATCGTCGACCACTGACGAACGCCCCCGCGACGTCCGCCGCCCCGCGGCATCCGCGGTGCAGGCCACCGCGGGCCCCGCCGCCATGGTCGTGACGTAGCCCGGCTCGGACAGAATTCGGTGAAGCTTCGGGTTTCTCGATCCGGCTCGGCCGGAAGGGATCACGCTGATCGCAACCCGTGGGTCCAGAAGCAGACACGGCTAGCGTCAGCTCCATGGGCAATGCCGACGTGCGCCGTCGACTTCTGAAGACCCTCACTGGCCTCAGTGGTGCGGTCAGTGTGTACGCGGCCGCGTTCGATAGCTGGCAGCCCGGGGTACTGACCTCCGACGGACACGGTGGCGCAGCGCTGGACGCGGACCGGGTCCAGCCGATCGACCACACGGGGGAGTACTTCACCATGCGCGCGCTGCTGAACATCCCGACCCTGCCGCAGCGCAGACGGGTCCGGTTCCAGGCCGATCACTTCGCCGGCCGCGGCGAAGGTGCCGCCACGATCACGGTGGCGGCACCTATCACCCTGCTAGCCGATGAGTATCGGGGTGCGCGTGGCCGAGCCGTCGGGGGTCTGGTGCAGCGGCGCGGCCAACGGATTCCGCACCCAGGTGACGTTCGCGATCACATCGTCGTCGAAGACCAGCTCCTCCCACAGGGCCAGGCCTTTGTCCGGTTCCGACGGTGTCTGCTCGATGTGTACGTCAACCGCGGCCACAGGCTGCGACGTCGGCTGTGGCTCGGCGACGCGCCACAGCAGGTTGGCCGCGTACCGGCGGGTGCCCTGAGCGAGCGCGGCTACCGCGGTACCGCAAGCCGTCAAGCCGCCGACCAACGCCGCGGGAGTCAAGCCTGCACTGGCGATGGGACGCGGATCGGCATCCGAAGCCGTCGACGCACCCAAAAGCCTGTCCATTATCGAGCCGAACCCTTCTTGCTGGACAGTCAGGCTGCGAAGTTCGGGTCCCTTGGCATCGAGGTACATCAAGGTGATGAGGACCAGAAGCGCCACGGCCGCGCTGGAACCCATGATCAGACAGGAGAGCACCTCGGTGCGCAGCCGCCGGTGCGCTATCACCGCGAACACAGTTGTCACCATGGCGCCGCTCGCCAGCAAGCCCCAGACGCCGGTGATTTCCATGTTGCCGAAGCTGGACACGCCCCAGTCGCCGTAGCTGGACGAGTCGTCGACGCCACTGCTGGTGATCCCGTCTACCCGGCCGAAGGCGTCGGTGCTGACCCGGCCGCCCGAACCGGATGCCGAAAGCCACGGCTGGAACAACAGGATGAAGGTGACCACGCTTCCGACGGCGGCAAACAGATAGCCCCAGTCCGATCGACGATCCTCCCCGCGTGGCGCCGCGCCGAGTGTCGGGCGGGCGGAGTTCTGGCTCCGACGGGATCGCGCTTCGTTCGCTTGCCAAGGGGTTGGTTGTACCATTGCTCCAGTTTCGATGGTGTCGCGTGAATTATTCAGCCGCCCAAGGCAATAACGTCCATATGGACAAATTGCCCCGTGGCTGGGAACACAGCTTTTCGGTGAGGTGGAATTCGAATGGGCGGCATCGGCCATCGACGTAAATTACGGTAAGTGCCGATGCGGAACGGATCAAGCGTGATCGATCTCCCATGCGTTGTCGCCGGTCCCGACGCCGCACACCAGCACTGTGATCCAACCGGCCGGTAACTTGTCACCGATGGCGCTGATCTTGGCTTTTGTCTTTCCCCTCGGTTGTGAGCCCCTCGATATGCGAAGGAGCGCGCCGGCTTCGATTTGCTGCGCAACGCAATTCCTGTGACACGCTTAACATGTCAACTTTGCGAGTTCGATCACATTCGCCCTCGGATAAGCGGCGCGGTAGCGCGCATCAATCCTGGGCGCTCGACCGATTTTCGGATTGCGTCATGCGGAGCGAACGCCGCCATCAGTGTCTTCCGCAGCGGCACGATCGCTGACGATCGCACGGGCGATCTCCGCAAGACGCTCACTGCCGACCTCGACGGCGCCCTCGGCGTCAACCACCACCGCGGTCGGATAGATATTACGCAGCAGATCCGGACCGCCCGTCGCTGTGTCGTCGTCGGCCGCGTCGAACAGAGCCTCCACGGCAATCCGCAACGCCCCCTGCTCATCGATATCACGACGGTAGGTCTTCTTCAGCGCCGACTTCGCGAACAGCGAACCCGAACCGACCGCCGTATAGCCGAACCGTTCCTCGTAACGGCCACCCACCACGTCGAAAGACACGATCCGCGCGGCCTGCTCGGGATCGATAGCATCCAGGTCATAACCGACCAGGATCGGGACCACCGCCATGTCCTGCAGGGCGGCCGGCAGGTTGTCGCGCACCATCTTCGACAGCTTGTTGGCCTTGCCGTCGAACGTCAGCGACGCGCCCTCGATCTTTTCGTAGTGCTCGAGCTCGACCGCGAACAACCGGATCAGCTCCAGCGCCATACCGACCGTGCCCGCGAAACCCGCCGCCGAGTAAGTATCGGTGATGAAAACCTTCTCCATATCGCGAGTCGACAGCAGATGCGCCATGGTCCCCCTACGGTCACCAGCGAGCAGCACCCCACCGCGATAACCGACCGCCACGATCGTCGTCCCATGCGGCGCGATGTCCGCACTGCCGATGCCCACACCGTCGACACTGTTGTCAGGCAGCAACTCCGGTGCGTACTGGCGCAAGTACTCCGAAAAGGATGCCGCCGTGTAGTCCATGGCAAGCGGAAGATGGCTATCGGACCTCATCGATCACCTTTCCGGGTCGACCGTGCGTCACCCGCGAACGCGACACGTGCTCTCAGCCGACGTTACCGCAGCCACCCACATCCCTCACCAGCTCGGCCGTCGCCGGACCTCCGGAGGTACCACAAACGCCACCCGTCACGATGCCAGCGCATTCGATCCGCACCGGAGACCGACTCGACAACACCCCGTCCAGCACGGCCAGGCTGCGTCGACCCGAGCCGAAGAGCGCGCGTACCGCAAACGAGTTCGAAACCCATTCACTCCTCAGCGGATCCGTCCTCCGGGCACGCTTCCGGCGCATCGATCTGTAGGCAGGGAACCGGGGCACGGGTCGGGAGATAGGTCGCGTCGACCCCACCCGCACGGATAAGCCGGGTATACGCGTCGACCGCGTCGGTCGGGCGGCGAGCCAGTGTCGGATCGGTGAGCACATCGACCGTGTAGAGACCGAACCGCGGCGCGTAGGAACCCCACTCGTAGTTGTCGGTGAGACTCCAATAGTTGTAGCCGATCACGTTCATGCCGTCGGCCCTCGCGCGTTGCAGCCAGTACACCGTGTCCCGCAGATGGTCGGCACGGCTGTATCCGTCCGGACGAGCCTTCCCGTTCTCCGTCGGGATACCGTTCTCCACCACATACAGCGGCCGATCAGGGAACTGCCGCGCGTAATGCCGCAATGCGTAGTAGATACCCTCCGGCTGCACCGGCAACTCCCAGAGCGGTGGACCGCCCTCGGCACCACCCTGCGCTGACGCCCCGGTCTCCGGCAGCCGAGCGAAATAGTAATCGACGCCGACGAAATCCAACTTCGCCGCGATCCGATCGACGATCGGCTGATTGACCTCGGTCTCCGCACCCGCCACATAGCCCAGATTGCTGGTCACCTGCGCGTCCGGCTGGAACCGGTGGATGACATCGTAGATATCGTTGTGCGCCTGCGCGATCCGATCCAGCATCGCCGGCGCCTCCTCGACACTGATCCCGCCGGTGCGCAACTCGGTGCCGACATACGCGGCCGGCTCGTTGAACGTCACCCACAGCGGATTACGCGAGGCATAACGGTCCACCACCTTGCGCATGTTCGCCAACCAGTTCTCGACCATCCCGTGGTCGCGCCACCCACCACGCTCCAACGCCCAACCCGGATACACCCAGTGATCCAAGGTCAGCATCGGCCGCATACCCGCCGCGACGATCCGGGCGATCACGTTGTCATAGAAACCGAACGCCGCCTCGTCCCAGGTATCCGGCGCCGGCTGCACCCGCGCCCACTCGATACCCACCCGGTAGACCTTCACCCCAAGCCGTTCCGCTAGGCCGATGTCGGTGATATAGCGGCGGGTGAAGTCCACCGAATCGCGGTACGGGTCCGCCGTCTCACCCGAGGCAATATAGCGCCGCCAGTTGCTGTCCGGTGCATGCCCTTCGGACTGGAACCCGGACGCCGACACACCCCACAGGAAATCCGCACCGAGCTCCGGCACATGCCCAGGCGGCTGAGCAGCGGAAACGCCGGACGCCGTCAAGAAGGCCGCCGCGGCGAACGGCGCGGTCCACCCGCGCCGGCGTCTGCGTGTATGCATCGCCGTAGCGTAACTGTCAGATTGCTGACCTCAGGTGTAGAGCCGGCCGTGTCGCCGATCGCAGTACCGTCACGGTTCCGCGAGCACTCAATCCCGCCGCGATCGCCGCGCCAACTCCACGGTCGCCTCCCGCAACCGACCGATCGAACCAATCGGCGCCGCATAACCCACCCTCGTGCGTGCTACCCCCCGCGGCGTCACCACCCGCAGATCCAACCCGTAGCGGTCGGCACGCTCACAACTCGCCTCGGTAGAATCGGGATAGCCGCCCCACGCCCGCGCTATGTCGAGCAACGCGTCGGCATGATCGTCGTTCAGATGCGCGATGGCAGGCGCCGCCACCGGCGCCACCGGGTCCGGCTCGGCCGCCGCATAGTGCTCGGCGCTAGCCGAATCCATCCGGCCGTAACCGCCGACCCAGCGCACCCGCCGCACACGCAACACCCACACCGAGAAATCGCTGTAGTCGATATACGTCCTCGCCGCGGGAACCGCCGCCAGATGCGCCTCCCGTGCGGCTACCGCTTCCACCCCGACCGGACGCTCCACCACACCCGACAGTGTGATCCTCGTACCCGCCAGCGGGTCTGCCGGCGGATCCGGCGCCACGATCGCCAGACTCGCCCGCGGATCGCCTTCCACATTGCGGCCGTGCTCAGCCAGCCGCGACACACACAGCACCGGCTGCCCGTCCAACAACCCATAGGTCACCAACGACGCCCACGGCGATCCGTCCTCGGCGAGACTGGCCAATGTCGCGGTATTCGTCGCCGCCGCAACGGTTCTCGCCTCCTCCGCCGCCGTGGGACGAGCGGGATTCAGCAGCGGAGCCAGCGGCCGCGGAACCGAAGGAGCATCGCCGGGATCACCATGATCGAGAGTCATACCCCTATCTTCCCAGCATGCGCCCGCGAAACGCCGCACGTCGCCGCGGGGCCGACCACTTGGCCGCGCGCATCCGCCACAGATCGAGCAGACTTGCCGGGTGACCCGATACGCATTCGACGCCGACCGATCCGCCCTCGTCGCCACCTGGGCAACCGGACGAGGCGACCTCGCCCAGTCCGTGGCCACGCTACCTCCACAGGTGACTACCGACCAGGCCACCGATCTGGCGTCGAACCTCACCACACTGTCGCGGTTCCAGTGGCGCACCTACACCCACCCGGCCAGCGCCGCAGGCGACCCCGATGTCCCCAACAGCGAGGCGTGGCGTCGCGCCGAGGAACGCAGGAACTTCAAAGAAGTCGAAGCAGCCTTGCGCACCCCCAACCTGCCCACCGAAGAAGGACTGCTCGTCTCCTATAGCGGCGTCGTCGAATCCGCACACTGCGTCGGACGCACCCTCCACGAGATCGGCGCCGACGTACTGCGCGACACCGTGCTCGCCGAGGTCCGCACCGAGCAGGCGGCCATCGAATCCGCCGAGCGCGGCGACCTCTCCGGCCGCGCACGACAAGCGGTCGAACTGTCCCGGCCCGATGTGTCCCCGGCCCAAGTCCACGCCGCCGACGCCCTGCTGCGTTCCGACCCACTCGGCACCATCGAACTGTTCACCGAACTCGATCCCGCCTCCGCCTCCGTCGCCGCTGCCCATTGGCTCTACGCGGCGGCCGAAGTGGCGGGGGAGACCGCGAACGTACCGACCACCGATGTCGTCGCGGAAGCCGACGACATCGAAGCGCTCCAGGTCGAGACCCCCACCCTGGTCCTCGAACGGCTCTGCGCCGGAGAGACCCCGACCGACGTGGTCGTCGACCTCATCGCCGAAGCCATGGCGGTGCACGAAGGACGCGTACCCACGCCTTGGGGCCTCGTCGCGCAGGTCGCCGACATCGAAGCGCAGGCACACAGATTCGGCGTCGACGCCGACACCCGCGACGCGATGCTCGCCGGCTTTCGCATCAGCCGGCTCGATCCCGCGCGCCCAGCCCTCGACCTCCTGGAAGACCTCCTCGACGGCATCCGTGGCTGCCAGCTGCTGTATGCCGCGCACACCGAAGAAGCCGACCCCGAGTCCCAGTTCGCCGCCGACGTCCGTCTAGAAGCGGACGCCGACCCCGAAGACCTCCTCTGAACAACGAATGGGACATGATGCGCAGCGAATCGAGGTCCTGCCCAGCGGAGACTCGCCGGCCGACGGTGTCGTGGGCGGAAACGAGGGCTGAGCTTCTGTCGTGAGCCAGGACGGCATGGCCCCGTAGACCGCTCCGTGGTGGAGCAGGGGGTCGCCGGCTCAGGGCACCCGCGACACAGCCACCGCCGACTCGATGAGACTGCCCAGATACAGCACACCGTCCTGCTCCACCACACCGGTCACCATCGAGTAGTCGGTGCCCTCGATCTGGAGGTCGTGCACCACCTTGCCCTCGAAATCGACCGCCATTACCCAGACCGTTTTGGCCGGTTTGGGCTGCATCCACTCCGGAAGCATCCATACGATGCGGCGCAGAATGCCCGGCAGCGGAAAAAGGCGATCCAGCAACGGATTTCGCGGCGAGGGAAGGGTAATCCAAATCAGGCCGTCGCTGCCGAGGCCCATGTTGTCCGGGAATCCCGGCAGATTCTCGATCAGCCGATCGCAGGTTCCCGCCTCGGGCCCGGTCAGCCAGTATCGAGTCACGCGGTAGCCCCCGGTCTCGGCGACCACCACGCAGGAACGGTCGGGTGCGAGAACGACGCCATTGGCGAACTGGAGGTTGTCGATGAGGGTCTCCACCGTGCCCGCAAGGTCGCGGCGGAATAGGCGGCCGGTCCCGGAGTGCTCCAAGATGTCGCCCATGTACTCGTCGAGCGAGTACCGGCTCGATGACGAGGAGAAGTAGATCGTCCCGTCGGTATCCCGAACGACGTTGCTGGCGAACCGGAGTCGTTCACTGTCGATCTCGTCGACCAGTACGGTGAGTTTGCCGTCGGGGGTCAGCTCCAGGAGCCCTAGCTCGAAATCGCAGATCAGAATGCGGTCGTCGGCGTCGGCGTGTAGGCCGAGCGGGCGGCCGCCGGTGTTCGCGAGTTCCCGCACGTCGCCGGTCGCCGGATCGATGCTGAGGATCGCTCCGTTCTCCGTGCCTGCGATCAACCTGCCGTCGGGGGAGAGCACCACATCCTCGGGGCCTTTGCCGGGCAGCTCTAATCGCTTCACTGCGGGAAGTGGTGGGACGCTCCGGGTTCGGCGTGCGCGGGCCGGAGCGTGCGGAGGAGTCCAGCGCTCCGGCCGCATTGTCGATGGGAGCATGCAATCAGGGTAGCCGGGGGAGTGTGGAGTTCCGTGGGAAATAGTGCTAGGGAAGGTGGCGCCCACGGCCCCAGGTGGGCGAAGCCCAGTGCTGGAGACGGCGTCAGCTAGAGAGCCTTGAAACATGTCCTTACGTAGATATGCGCATTTAAACATGGATCGCCATTCCACTAATCGACCGCGACCAATCCACTCCACCAAAAACGCAAAGAAGCCAGGGCCGCCCAGCTCGGCCGTCTCATAATGAGGCAGGGGAGCGTCAGGGCGGCCACTTCTGGACTTTGCTTGTAGATCGCCCTGGAATCGCCTGGCATCCGGAGTTCGTTCGTCACCTATCGTTCGAGGACGGAGCACGCGTCCGACGACGCGGTATCAGGGCTGGTGTGTAATCGTGTACCAGAGAATGGCAAGGGTGCCGAGTGTGAACAGCGGTGACACAATCCAGATTTCGACTTTGTTCCCGGTTCGATCGATGATCGGGAAGCGGACGCGGATGTCGAAGGGCCAGAACAATCGGCATCCATGGTCGGTGAGGCAGTCGCCGATCAGGTGGGCCAGTGCACCGAGGCCGACGGCGAACGGCAACCATACCGGCTTGTCCGCGATCCAATGGTCCATCGCGAAGGTTCCCGCAGCGGCCAAGACGACGATGGGTCCCCACGCTTTGAAGCTGTGGCCGGACGGACACAGGTGCAATGCGCGGACGGCCAGCGCCAGCAGGAAGAACACGAGACCCAGGGTGAACCATCGTCCGAGCCAGTGCTCGCCGGCCCAGGTGCCGTAGGCGACTGCCGCGACGAACGCCAATGAGTGTGTGGCGTGACGGTGGCCGCCTGAGATCCAGGAGATGAGCTTGCACGCGGAGTGTGTAATCGGACCCAGTGCGTGGGCGATCGTTCCATCGGGGTGGTCCGCGTCGGGGAGCAGTGCCGCTCCAGCGGTGAGGAAGACCCCGAGTAGCAGGTCGACGATGCCGAGATGTCCCGTCGCATCCTGTAGAGCTGGATAGGTCAGCACCGTGACCGGAAGCACCGCGGCCGCCGCCGACCAGGCCAATGCGCCACTGGTCGCATGTGAATGTCCAAGCACCGGCCGAACATTAGTTCAACCTCGTACGGTCGCGCGAACGGCGTTGTGCGGTGGCGAAAGGTGAGTGGGGAACTTGCCGACCTGGCTGGCTCATCTGAATGACGCTGGTGCCCTGGGTTATTGCTCTCGTGTTGCGGGCTAGGGGAGGGTGTGGAAACCCGGTGCGTACGTTGCGCGTTGCAGGTGCTCGAGGCGGAGCCTGGACAGGTAACGACGGTGCGTTCATCGATCTGAATTAGATGTTCCTGAATCGTCCGAGACGCCGGATGTGGGCTATTTCTGCATCACTCCTACGGTACATCTAGATACGTACATCTGCGCATATAAACATGTATTCATCTAACCAACCTATATCCGAATCAACCCACTTCTAAAAGAAGAAACGGCCTAGACGCTCAGAAACGACCCCGAGCTGCAGACTATCGGTTTCGCGCTACAGCACATCATCGATGACGACCGTCGCCGCCGCCATGACCTGCCGTGCAAGGTCCGCGCAGTCCACCGGAGCGGTGGTGTCGATGGAGACGACGGGGGCGAGGGCGATCGGTTCGGCGAGTCGCGCCCATCGGTTCCAGTCATGGGAGAGGTGGGCGTCATCGTGGTAGAGCGCGGCGCGGGTACGGCCGCGGTATCGCGCCAATGCGACATCGGGAGGCGCTGCACACCAGACTTCGACGGCTCGCGTCGCGCCGGAGGTGTTGATTCCGTTCGCGACGAACCGTGAATCACGCGGTTTGAACCACCAGGAGTCGACCACTACTACGCCTGGTAGTGCGGCACTCAGCGCCCATGTTGCGTCCATCGCGATCGCTCCGAGATTCGGTATGACAGACGCCTTGTCGAGCCCGGAACCCAACGCCTCCTTGATGATGTCCTTTGAGATGAGATGCGCGCCGAGCTCCTGTGCCAAGGTCGGCGCGAGCGTCGACTTCCCGGAACCGGGCAGTCCGTTGATCAGGATGAGCAGGTCGCAGATGGTGACGAGACCTCCGGTGAGCGCCGAATCTATGACAGGCAGAAACCTTATTGTGCAAGTCGATTCGTGCCCACCCGGAATGGCGTAGCGCCTGGCGGTGGGAGCGTCGCTGCTCGTCGACGATCGGCGGGCCGCCGCGAACCATTTGTTCGAGACCTCGTCTATCGCCGGACAGCGTTGAACGGTTGGAAGACTCGCAGGGAGCAGTACCGCTACGAGACCAGGCCGTCGCGCTGGAACAGAAGTGTGCGCTGCGCATAGCCGACGGAGGTGGCCGATCTGCTCGGCGATGTTCTGTCGGATCGCGCCCAATCCACGGACTCCACAAATGATCTGAGCACGTGCGATGCCTCCCGCATCCTGGCTGCGAGCGAAATTTGTCCACCGCAGCATCGCCGGATTCCTGCGGCCGAGCCGCGCTCGACCACTTCCCAAATGTGGGGAACTTCATTGCGCGACCGCGCTTACGCTGCATCGCGTAGCGCGACCTCATCGCGAGCCTGTGACCCGACCACGCACCATCGCTCGGTCTCGCGCAGAGCGGGACGATGCGTGGCAACAATCCGGTTTCGACCAGGTCGGCTCGACCAGCGGTAAGCGATGTGTAGGGAGGTTGTAGTGGGTAGGGGTCGCGGAGTTCATCTGTGCGGCAGCGTTCCGTTGGCGGATGCGCAGACGGTGTTCTCGGAAGCAGCGCAGCGGATAGGTTCTCGATTGAAGCGCATTCCGGATGGTGAGACAGGAGTGCGTGACAACTGGGTGGTGTGGCAGCTGCCCAAGATGCAGGCACACCCGGACCTGGAAACCGTTCCGCCGCCGAGCCCGGAATACGGGCCGAGCGAACGAGTGCAACCCAAACCGGGCGTAGACGGGGCATCAATCGACTTCGGCCCCTTGGGCTACGCCGACGCCGCCCTGGAGTCGTGGCAGGTCTTCCGGCGGCTGCGGGAGGAAGGAGTGATCCCGCAGGGCACCCGATTCCAGGTGTGCCTGCCGACGCCGATCGCGGTGATCGGGGCGTTCGTCGCGGGACCGCAGGGGGAGTTGGAGGGCAGGTATGAGGCGCAGCTGCGCAGCGAGCTGGCCCATATCGTCGACGGCATTCCGGCGGAAGACCTTGCGGTGCAATGGGATACTGCGGTCGAGTTCGCCATCTTCGAAGGCGTGTTCCCGTCCTGGTTCGGCGGCGACTATCCGACTCAGCTCGAGGAAGTCGCACAGCGGCTGGTCCGGTTGGGCGCCGCGGTTCCGGAGCCGGTCGAACTCGGATACCACCTGTGCTACGGCGACTTCGGCCACCGCCACTTCGCCGAACCCGCTGATACCGGGCGGCTGGTCTCGGTCGCGACCCGAATTCTTTCTGGGTTGGGCAGGCGCGTCGATTGGATCCACATGCCGGTCCCTCGGTCGCGTACCGACGCCGACTACTTCAAACCCCTCGCCGATCTCGAGCTGCCGCCCGAAACCGATCTGTACCTCGGCTTGGTGCACGCCACCGACGGTCGAGACGGTGCACTGCGCCGGATCGAAGCCGCCCGCACCGCCGTCGCGGACTTCGGCATCGCCACCGAGTGCGGCATGGGCCGCCGGCCGGCTGACCAGATCCCGGCGCTATTCGAATTACATGCGGAGCTGGCTGACACACTTTCTTGATCCAGACCGCATGGCGTTGATCGGCGTCGTCACCAGGTCCACGCAAATGTATGGCACCCCGTGAGCTGATATGGCTTACGGGGTGCCGCACTGTGATCAGGCGTAGACCTCGGCGCGAGTGCAGCTGCGAGTTCGAACCGAAGACCGGTTCGCCGGGCCGGCGAACCAGGGCGGACGGTTGGCCGTCGTCCCCTTGGTCTTGGTGATCCTGCATATTCGCTTTGATCGAATTCGACTGCTCCGAAGCCCGCCCGGAATCAAGATTTACGGCATACTGACCCTGTGTCAGGCCTCCTGACAGGCCTGGGCTGCGGCGTCGATGCGGGCCCGTATCGCCCATGCTCGGTTCGCAATCCGCGCGGCGAGTGCCTCTCTCTTTCCTGGTCGTTCCCTGACGCCGGACTCTTCGTCTCTCTCCCGAGATCGATCGCTTCACCGCCGCCTTGTGTCGTTCAGCCCGACCGATACCTACCGCACAGGCCTCAATCACACAACAGAATGGAGCGAAAACCCATGAATACCATCCGAATTACCAACGGCACCGAGCGAGCGATCATCGAGAACATGCTCGATCGCAACCGGGAAGCACTTATCGAGACCGTACGCGGCCTGTCTGACGCGGACGCCCGCCGACGACTCGTTACGTCGCTGACGACACCGATCTCATTGATCAAGCATGCCGCCGCCGCGGAACGGATCTGGTTCCAACGCTTCTGGGCGGGACTCGACAAATTCGAATGCGACGGATACTCCAACCGTGACGAGGGCACCTTCGCCGTCGCCGACGACGAATCGCTGACCGACGTCATCGCCGAGTTCGAGCGCGCAAGCCAACGATCACGAGTGATCGCGTCCCGCTTCGACCTCGACGACACCAAGGACAATCCCCGCGAGGGCAAGGTCAGCATGCGATGGACTCTGCTCGCCATGATCGAGGAATTCGCCAGGCACGCAGGTCACGGCGACATCCTCCGGGAACAGATCGGTAAGGGCGCACTCCGGCACCCGAACCCGTGAAACTTCGGAGCTATCCGGACCGCCCGCGGCCTACTTGACATAATGTTGATTATCAGCAGAAGAACCGGCTGGGTTCATTGGTGCATCGGCTCGTGATACTGCGCACGTTCGACGTGTTGAATTCTGAGAGTAATGAGAGCTGAGATTTATCCGGTTTGATCTCGAGTCTCCGAGTGAGCCCCGAGTGCCGGATGGCCCCAGTTGGCGCATGCATGTATATATGCATAGTTATGCATACTACAGTTTTGTCACTGTGACAATTGTTGATGGTGTGACTTGTGGTCTGATCTGCCGCGTGTTCGAAATTATCGTGTCTTTCTTGTGGGCGCGCGTGCCTGGCTATCGGCGCAGAATAGTCATGACAGCGGGCGGCAGGTAGGTACCGGTCCTGTCGAGGACTTCGGTGGCTCACGGTCGAGATCCGGCGTGCCCCACCGCGCGCTCCATAGTCCGGGATGATGTCGACTGAGGGAGAGGTGTACCCATGGTCACGGTGTTCTTGGTCGACGACCATGAGATCGTCCGACGCGGGGTCGGTGATCTCATCGGTGTGGAGCCGGATCTCGAGGTGATCGGTGAGGCGAGCAGTTACTCGCAGGCGGTGGCCCGGGTTCCCGCGTTGCAGCCCGACGTCGTGGTCCTCGACGTGCGGCTACCCGACGGTAATGGCATCGAACTGTGCCGGGAGCTACTCTCGGCGAACCAGGATCTGCGCTGTCTCATTCTGACCTCGTTCACCGACGAGCAGGCGATGCTCAACGCCATCCTGGCCGGAGCCAGCGGATATGTCGTCAAGGACATCAAAAGCCTCGAACTGATCGATGCCATCCGTGAGATCGGGGCAGGCAAATCGCTGCTCGACAATCGCGCCGCCGCCGCGCTCATGGTCAAGCTTCGCTCGGAGGCCGAGGAAAAGACCGGTCCGCTGGCCAGCCTCACCGACCAGGAGAGAACGCTGCTCGCCTTGCTCGGTGAGGGGTTGACCAACCGGCAAATTGCCGGTCGGATGTATCTGGCCGAGAAGACGGTCAAGAACTATGTGTCGAGATTGCTGACCAAGCTCGGGGTGGAACGACGTACTCAGGCAGCGGTGCTGGCCTCGAAGCTCAACCGACCGGATAGATCGGACTAGCCAGCCGCCTGCCCAGGTTTCCAGTGCTGAGCGGTCAGATCCAGGCGTCGATCGTGGAAGAATGCCGGATATGGAATTGCAGCCGTCCGGGACACGCCCGAATGGCCGGACGGCGGTAACGGAAACGCTGTCCCAGCTGCGGCTGCGCGAGCTGCTGATCGAAGTTCAGGAGCGGATCGCGCTGATCGTCGATGTGCGTGATCGGATGGACCGGCTCGTCGAGGCGATGTTGGTGATCACGGCCGGGCTGGACCTCGACAACACGCTGCGCACGATCGTGCACGCCGCCATCGAACTCGTCGATGCCGGGTACGGCGCGCTCGGGGTCCTGGAGACAGACAAGGCAAGCGATCAACTCGCCGAGTTCGTCTACGAAGGGATCGATGACCGGACTCGTGTGTTGATCGGAGACCTTCCGCGTGTCCACGGAGTGCTCGGTCTGCTCATTCAGCAGCCGAAACCTCTTCGGCTGCGGAATCTTTCGGACCATCCGTCCTCGGTCGGCTTCCCGGAGCATCATCCACCGATGCACACGTTCCTCGGTGTGCCGATGCAGGTGCGTGGCGAGGTCTTCGGCAATCTCTATCTCACCGAGAAGGCGGGAGGCCAGGAGTTCACCGAAGACGATGAAGTCGTGGTGCAGGCACTCGCCGCGGCCGCGGGCATCGCCATCGAGAATGCCCGTCTCTACGAGCAGTCCCGTTTGCGGCAGCAGTGGCTGGAGGCGACCTGGGATGTGGCGACCGAGTTGCTGGCAGGCGGCGAGCCGGGAGAGGTCCTTGATCTTGTCGCCGAGCGAGCACTGACGCTCACAAAGTCCGCGTACACGTTTCTCGCTTTGCCTGAGGACACGGACATCCCCCACGATGAGGTGACCGAGCTGGTCGTGGTCTCCGCCGCGGGAAGCGGCTGCGAGGAGCTCATTGGGCGGCGGATACCTCTCGAACAATCCGGTGCCGGCGAAGCCTTCCGGGACGGGCGCGTGATCGCGGTCGACAAGCGGTCCTACTTCCAGCTCTTCGGCTCGACCCAGCTGGGTCCAGCGCTGATCCTTCCGCTGCGGGCCGGACGCTCAGTCCTCGGTGTGCTGATCACTGTTCGGCCCGCCGACGCGACGCTCCTCGCCGCCCCTGCCGATTCGATGATGGCCGCGATCGCCGACCAGGCAGCACTGGCGCTGCGACTGGTCGATACTCAGCGCCGGATGCGGGAGCTCGACGTGCTATCCGATCGTGACCGCATCGCCCGAGGCCTGCACGACCACGTCATCCAGCGACTGTTCGCGGTCGGACTTTCTCTCCAGGGGACGGTGCAGTGGGCGCGGGCGCCGGAAATCAAGGCCCGGCTGATGGAAACCGTCGACGATGTCCAGGCGATCGTGCAGGACATCCGCGATTCGATCTTCGACCTGCAGAGCAACACGGCAGCGGATTCCTCGAAGTACCGCAAACATGTGCACGGCATCATCGTCGATATGACCGCCGAGAGTGGACTACGCACCACCGTGCGATTGGCTGGGCCCGTCACCGTCCTGGCGCCCCCATTGTCCGATGATGTGGAGGCCGTCCTTCGAGAAGCGGTCAGCAACGTGGTGCGGCACGCTTCGGCAACCACCGTGTCGGTCGAACTGCGGGTACACGATGACGTCACGATCGAAGTGACCGACGACGGGGTCGGTCTACGCGACGACATCACCCGCCGCAGCGGATTGGCGAATCTGGCGACGCGAGCCGAGCAGGCGGGTGGCTGTTTCAGTATCGAGAGCCGTCCGTCCGGCGGCACCGTCCTGCGCTGGTCGGCGCCGCTACCCTAGCCCCAAGGCCGCGCAGTTAACGTGTGAGTTGGTGTGTCAAGCGGGGTGGGGTGGTGAGCGGGGACAGCGGAACTGCTGGTAGAGAGGTGTTGTCCGCCAAGACAATCCGCTCGTCCGAGGAGTTCCGCTGTCAGTTCAGTGTGTCATTGATCGTTCCTCGCGGGTCGCGGAGGGTGTGTTCGCGCCGGGGCACCTTGGGGAACTGACCCGGATCGTGTCGTTCGATCTGGTCGACGCGGCGCTGGAAACAGCCGGTGCCGTGCGGTCGCGAGTGCGGCTGCTGCCGTCGCGGGTGGTGGTGTATCTGCTGCTGGCCGGAGCGTTGTTCTCCGATATCGGGTATCGGCAGGTATGGGCGCGGTTGTGTGCCGGGTTGCCCGGTGGATCGTTCGTGTGTCCGGGTTCCTCGGCCTTGTCACAGGCGTTGCGCCGTGTCGGGGTCAAACCGTTGGCCGCGTTGTTCGACCTGCTCGCCGGCTCCGCCGCTGGAGCGGTGCGGTGGCGGGGTCTGCTGGTGTGCGCGATCGATGGCACCAGCGTGTTTGTGCCCGACAGCCCGGGCAACGTGGCCGAGTTCGGGCGTCACGGTGGCGGTCACGCCCAGGCCGGGTACCCGATGCTGCGGTTGCTGGCGGTGGTGGCGTGTGGCACCCGCACCGTCGTCGATGTCGTGTTCGGTCCGTTGCGGATCGCGGAAACAGCCTATGCGCCACAACTTTTGGGGTGCCTGCGCCCGGGCATGTTGTTGCTGGCCGACCGGAACTTCGCGGTTACGGCGTTGATCGAGCAGATCACCGACACCGGAGCGGATCTGCTGATCCGCGCCAAACTCAACCGGCGCGTTCCCGCGATCGCGCGGTTGGGTGACAGATCGTGGCTGACCCGTACCGGTACGGCGACTGTGCGCGTAATCGACGCCGAGATCGCCGTCAGCTGCGCCGGCGGGCCACGCCGGGTCGAGCGGTACCGGC
The DNA here is from genome assembly GCF_045207455.1 of Nocardia sp. NBC_00881. Lineage (NCBI taxonomy): Bacteria > Bacillati > Actinomycetota > Actinomycetes > Mycobacteriales > Nocardiaceae > Nocardia > Nocardia sp. NBC_00881. Next base: position 1,969,347 of record NZ_CP108798.1, on the reverse strand, counting down.
TGATCACCACCTTGACCGACGACAAGCGCTACCCGGCAGAGGAATTGGTGGATCTCTACCATCAACGATGGGAGATCGAAACCAGCTATTTCGAACTGAAATCGACCATCCTCGGTGGGCGGGTGCTGCGCGCCCGCACCCCGACCGGGGTCGCCCAAGAGGTCTACGCGTTGTTGATCACCTACCAGGCGCTGCGCACCGCCATCGCCGATACTGCGCTGGCCACACCGGGTTTCAGCCCCGACCGCGGCAGTTTCACCATCGCCGTGCACACCGCTCGCGATCAGCTCATCCAGGCCGCCGGAGTCCTCGCCACCACCACGATCAACCTGATCGGCACCATCGGCCGCGCGGTCCTGTCCAGCCCGCTGCCACCGCGACGCCAACGCTCCAGCCCCCGCATCGTCAAACGCGCCATCTCCAAACACCGCGCCAAGGGCGAGGTCGACCGCAACATCTACAAAACCCAGATCAGCGTCCATATCCTGCCCGGTTGACAACCAGGCAGAAACCCAAACTGCGCGGCCTTGACCCTAGCCCGCCGGCCGGTGCCGACCGCGTGGTTCGTGATCAAGGACCGGTGCTATGTCGCGGAGAATTCATGACCTACGGGCTGCGCCGGTGGATGATGCCTGCGATGTAGTGGATGACCGCGAGTGGATGACCACGACTGGGCAGTGTGCGTGCCGGGTCACCGCGGTGCTGACCGAGCCGAGCGGCGCGCGGTGGAAGGCGCTGAGGCCCCGGCTGCCGACCACCAGCATTTTCACTTGTTCCGACCGAGCGATCAGTGTGGGAACTGGGAGGTCGAACGACACCTCGGTGGTGAGCACGAGTTCCGCATCCGGCACCGCGGCTCGCGCGATCCTGCTGGCTTCTGTGACGATCCGCTCGCCGTCGCGGCGCTTGGACTCCATGTCCGACTCGCTGGGTGTCATGCCGGGACCGAAAACGCTGGGAAGTGCTATCGAGGTGAGAATGTGCAGTTGTCGGCGGTGCATGGCGGCCTCGACCGCTGCCCAGGCCACCGCTTGATACGAGCTGGCGGAGCCGTCGACAGCTGCGATCATTTGCGGGGCGGACTGTGAGGCAGCGGAGTCGGCCATGGGTTTCCCTGTCGTCGTCGGGTTCGCTATCGAGCATTCCCGCCGGGTCTGGTGCGTGGCAGAGACGAAAGTCCCTCGCTGGGCGGCCACCGGTCCTCGGTTGCCCACTGCGCGCACCGCGACGCGGTTTGCGCCATCGGTCATCGAGGCAATTGAAAGGCTCACTCGCAACGGAAGGCGCCGCTAGTGGGCGGTGCTTTCCTCGGCGTCGAACGGGTCCAGCAGTTCGTCGACCGTTCGTCGTGGCGGCATCGGCAGTGGCGGGGTGTCGTCGGGCAGCCAGCCGATTCTGATGATGGCTTGCGGGAAGGTGGCGTCGTCGAGCACGCCGTGGCGGATCTTCTTGCGCAGTTCGGGAATCTGCAGCGGCTCGGTCAGCAGGCAGGTGGCCAATCCGACATTCGTGGCGGTCAAGAGGACCGCGCTCGTCGCTTCGCCCGCGCGCAGTCGCGACAGCCGGTCGTCGGCCGCCGTGCCGAGTACCAGCAGTTCGGCGTAGTCGGGTTCGCGGATGGAATCGACCAGCCGTGGCGGGGCGAAGACTTGGCTCTGCGTCCTCTGGCTGGTGTGGGGTGGCGGGGTGTCGCGTGCCGGTGCACCGTCGGTGGTGTCGTGCTTGCCGCTCCATGCCGCCAGGTCGAGTTGATAGTCCGGGTCTTCTGGGTGTTGTCGTGCCGCCGCGTTCATCGCCTCGACGAGCCGGTTGCGTGATTCGTATGCGGCCTGGCGAATGACGCCGCCGAACTCCGCGGCGCGTTCGGTGACGAGCCCGAGATAGCCAGGCGGTAGCGGCTGGGAGCTGTAGTTCCTGCGGTCGGTTCGTCTGTCGGTGATCGCGGCGTTCAGCGCGATGTCGGTCATGGTCGGCCGGTTCCGGACGAGTTCGATCGAAGCCAGGTGATTGCGATCGGAGGGATTCGGCAGTCGGTGCACCACAGCCGACCATCCCATGGCGGCGAGCGCGATCCGCAAGTGGTGCAGTGCTGCCCCGCAGCTCAGTACGAGATCACGCTGATCGGGATCGGTCGGGGGCAGCGCTCGAGTCGGGTCGAGATAGATGTGCACGCTGCGCTCGCCGGTGCGGAACCGCCACGGCTGCGTGTTGTGTACCGACGGTGCCCGTACCGCGAGCGCGAGTGCCGCCTTCATGGTGTGATCGTCGGGCAGTCGGTGATCCATCTGTCGTCCATCTCTCCTTCGTCGCATCCGATACCTACGTTGCCACCGGTGACGTGCTGTCGGTAAGAGCAGGACGTCCTCTACTGATGGGACGGACTTCCACTGTGGTGACCTCCTGTTGGGAGGCTTCTGCTGGGTACTCGCCGCTATCCGTACTGCGTGCGGCGATGCGGGTGCTCGACATTGCGGCTGCCCGACGGCGAGGCCATCCTCGCCAGTGCGAGCGGCTGCGTCGGTAGGACATGAAAAGCCTCGAGCTCATCGCGTCGTCCGCGATGCCGGCGAGCAGACCGCTGCTCGACAATCGCGGCGCCGCGCTGATGGCGAAGCTGGTGGCGGAAGGGGTCAGTCCAGCAAGTGTCTCTGGTGGCATGAGAGAATTCCGAGCATGGAACGCCAGCGGTCCGAGACCGGTTCCAGTGACTGGATGCCGGTCACCGAGACCCTGTCTCAGCTGCGGCTACGTGAGTTGCTCCTCGAGGTCCAGGACCGGATCGCGCAGATTGTCGGCGTCCGCGACCAGATGGACCGGCTCATCGAGGCCATGCTCGTTATCACCGCTGGATTGGATCTCGGCAACACGCTGCGCTCCCTCGTGCACGCCGCTATCGAGTTGGTCGACGCACGGTATGGAGCCCTCGGCGTCCGCGAAACCGAAACGACCGCCAACCAGCTCGCGGAGTTCGTTCACGAGGGCATTGATGACCGTACCCGGGTGCTGATCGGTGATCTTCCTCGTGGCCACGGTGTCCTCGGCCTACCGTTCGACCAACCGAAACCCATTCGGCTGGCTGATCTTTCGGCTCATCCCTCGTCGGTCGGCTTTCCTGCACATCATCCGCCGATGGGCACCTTTCTCGGTGTGCCGGTCAAGGTCCGCGATGAGGTGTTCGGCAATCTTTACCTCACCGAGAAGGTAGGCGGCCAGGAGTTCACCGAGGACGATGAGGTCGTCGTCCAGGCCCTCGCCGCGGCCGCGGGCATCGCGATCGAGAACGCCCGGTTCTACGAACAGTCCCGGATCCGCCAGCAGTGGCTGGAAGGGATCCGCGACGTGTCGACCGAACTGCTCGCGGGCGGCGAGCCCGGCGAAGTGCTCGACCTGATCGCACAACGCGCGTTGACGCTCACGGACTCTGCGTGCACGTTTCTCGCCCTGCCCGACGACCCCGATATCCCTCATGAAGAAGTGACCGAGTTGGCGGTGGTCGCGGCTGCGGGCATGGAAGCCGACGTGCTGATCGGCCAGCGGATCTCGATCAGCGAATCTCATTGCGGCACGGTTTTCCGGGAACAGCATGCCTTGTCCGTCGACCGGCTGCTGCGCAATGTGCTGTTCGACTCTGCGGCGGCACTCGGCCCGGTGCTGGTCCTACCGTTACGAGCCGCGAACACCACCATCGGTGTACTCGCTACCTTGCGGCCCGCCGGTGCGCCGCGCTTGGACACTGCGGCGCAGTCGATGATGGTGGCTTTCTCTCACCAAGCCGCGCTTGCGCTGCACCTGGCGGACACGCAACGGCGGATGCGGGAGCTGGACGTGCTGTCGGATCGTGACCGGATCGCGCGCGATCTGCACGATCACGTCATGCAGCGACTTTTCGCGGTGGGCCTGTCGCTGCAGGGCACTTTGCGACGGGCCCGTGCGCCCGAAGTCGAGGCCCGGCTCACCGGAACCATCGACGACCTGCAGGCCATCGTGCAACATATCCGCCACTCGATCTTCGATCTGCAGAGCAGCACCTGCGCCACCAAGCCCCCCACTTTCCGTAGCCGCCTGCATGACATTGTCGCCGAGGCGACCGCCGACAGCAGCTTACGTACCGCGGTGCACCTGGCCGGTCCTGTTTCCGTACTGGCGCCGCTGTTGTCCGAGGACGTCGCGGCGGTGGTGCGCGAGGGGACGATCAACGCTGTCCGGCATGCTGCCGCGACCTCGGTATCGGTCAGCCTCACAGTGGGTGACGACATCACTATCGAGGTGATCGATGACGGAACCGGCGTTCCCGACGACCTTGCGTGGCACAGCGGGCTGGCCGACTTGGCGGCCCGCGCCGAGCGCGCGGGCGGTAGTTTCGGCATCGAGGGCGGCCCCACCGGGGGAACCGTGCTGCGCTGGTCTGCACCGTTGCCGTAGCCGGTAGCGCACGTGGCTGATCACGAACCGCATGAGCGGTGTGGGTGGGGCGGGTGGCGGTAGCGTTTTACAGTCCAGTAGTTGGTAGGTGGCTCTGTTTTGGCGGTCCAGTTATCGGCATGCTCGGTCGGTGCTGATTCGTCGGGTGGTCGCGTTGTATGTCGGGTTGTGGTTGTACGGGTTCTCGATGGCCGTGATGGTGCGGGCGGGGCTCGGACTGGATCCGTGGGATGTGTTTCATCAAGGGGTGGGGCGGCATGTGTCGATCAGTTTCGGGGCGGTGACGGCGGTGACCGGTATCGCGGTGTTGCTGGCGTGGATTCCGTTGCGGCAGTTGCCCGGATTGGGAACGGTGAGCAATGTAGTGGTGATCGCGCTGTCGGTCGACGTCGGCCTGGGGTGGTTGCCGCCGTGGGAGGCGCTGCCGGTGCAGGTGGGGGCGATGGGCGCAGCGGTGATGCTGAACGCGTTGGCCAGTGTGTTGTATATCGGCGCGGGCATGGGGCCGGGGCCGCGGGATGGATTGATGACTGGACTGGTTCGCCGGACCGGTAAATCGGTGTGGGTGGTGCGTACGGCGATCGAGGTGACGGTGTTGTCGACCGGGTGGGTTCTCGGCGGCAGTGTCGGTATCGGCACGCTCGTGTACGCGTTCGGGATCGGTCCGCTGATTCACCTGCTGATTCCCGGGGCGAATCGGTACCTGCCGGGATTTCGTGTTCCGTCGAAGGAGGGATCCGTCACCAGGGTGCCCGACTGTGTAGCTGAGAGGTGACTCCCCTACTTCGTCTCCGGGGACGGCTGCGATTGAATGTCGCAATGAGCAATGTCGGCGCCTGGGCTGGTCGGTCACGTCGGCGGTCCAGTCCATGATTTGCACTGAAACGCGCTGAGGCCGGCGCGATCTGGAGGCTGCGTGTGAATGCTGGATAGTGAGATGCTAGGTTCACTAGTATTGTACGAACGTCCAAATTTGCTGAAAGTCGGCTAGGTGCGGAGGTTGTATGGGTGGGAGGGTGCGCGCGGTGGTGGCGTGTGCGGCGATCGGCGCTGCTGTCTCGGGCGTGCAGGTGTCGGATTCCTCGGCGGCTCCCCTATTCGGTGAGTACGTCGCTCTGGGAGATTCGTGGGCGGCCGATGCCTCGTTGAGTCAGCCGACCGACGAGTTCGTGCCGATCGGGTGCGCACAGAGCCGGGCCGACTACGCCAAACAGGTGGCCGCCGCACTGGCGATGCCGGTGTTTCGGGACGCGACCTGTGGCGGGGCGACGACCGCGCATATGGCCGCTGCACAGAGCACTGTGAGTGGAGTGAACGCGCCGCAGTTCGATCGCCTCACCCCATCGACGGATCTGGTGACCCTCGAAATCGGCGGTAACGACGCGGGATTGGCCACCACGGTCCAGCGCTGCCTGACCGCCGACCCTGCGGTGTCGCCCTGTCTGAATACGCTGGTGGTCGACGGCGTGGATCGGATGTCGGCCAGCATCGCCGCGGTCGCGCCGAAGGTGACGGCGGTGATCGAGGGCATCCGTGCGCGGTCGCCGCGTGCGCGAATTCTGCTGCTGGACTACTTCGCGGGCGTCGGTACCGGATCTGGTTGCTTTCCGGCTGTCCCGATCTCGGATGCGGATGCGAACTGGCTGGGCCACAAGCTGATCGAGCTGGACGCGATGCTGGCGCGAGTGGCGCGGACGACCGGTGTGGAGTTCGTCGACTCGTACGCCACGAGCATCGGGCACGATGCGTGTCAGGCGCCAGGGACGCGGTGGGTGGAAGGGCTGATCCCGTTCTCCAGTGATCCGGTGGGCCCGGCGGTGCCGTTCCACCCGAACCAGCTGGGCGCCGATCATCAGGCCAGGAGCGTGATTGCGGCCTTGGCTGGTTGATTCGGGACGACGGCTGGGGCCTGCGCTGGATTCGGTGGATTTCTGTGTGGCTGTGGACATGTACGTCACGGAGACGACCCGGCATGCGGACATCATCCTGCCGCCGATCTCGCCGCTGGGGCGCGAGGACGTGAGCATCCTGTTCTCCCTGTTCAGCGTGCGCAACAACCTGCGGTACGACGCGCGGGTGTTCGAGCCGCCGGCGGACGGGTTGGAGGATTGGCTGATCATGGCTCGCTTGATCACCGAGACGTTGCCGCTGCGCGCGCCGGTTCACCGGGAAGCTGCTGAACGGAGTGTTCGATCGGATCAGTCCGTTGCAGGTGGTTTCGTTGGTGGTGTTGGCGATCCGACGGATAGGGAGGATCTGCCCTCGCTCACACGCGGACAGATCCTTCCGGCTCACACGACCGGCTTCCACGCAACCCGGCGGTGCGGTCGCCCATGTATCCCGTACGCGCATCCTCGATCGCGCGGGTTCAGCCGACCCGGTTGCCGTGAAATTCCAGGAACGCCGTCAGCGTCTCCTTCGGCGCCTCGAGCTGGGGGTAATGGCCGATCCTTGACAGCTCCACCACGTCCGGGTCGGGGATCAGCTCGCGGTAGCGGCGCACCATATGCGCGCCGGAGACCGGGTCGAGCAGGCCGTCGATGAGCCGGATCGGGACCTGCGCCTGCTGCAGCGCGCCTACCCAGCGTTCCCGATGCTTGCGGCGCTCGGCCATGTAGTGGATCAGCTTGTGCCCGTTGCGTTTACCATGCTTGCTGCACCACAGCAGCCAGAACTGGTTTGCTTCGATATCGCTGGGTTTGGTGTCGGGGCCGAACACCGCGGCCAGGCTGTGGCCGAAGGTGCGCTCGCTGCCGAGTACCCCGACTGCCGGTCCCAGTGGGCTAGCCAGCAGCCGCTGTATCGGGCGCGGGCGGTGGGCTTCCGGGAACAGGCCGCCGTTGAGCAGGCACACCGATTCGATCACCAGTGATTCGTCGCCTGCCGCACGGCGTTCTGCGTCGCGGGCCAGCAGTTCCTGCGCGACCGTGTCGCCGTAGTCGTGGGCGAGGACGTGATACCGGCCGACGCCTTGTTCGCGCAGCAGGTTTTCGTGGATGTCGGCCTGGTCGCCGATCGTGTAGTTGTAGTGGCGCGGTTTCGCCGACCAGCCGAAACCGATCATGTCCGGGGCGATGACTCGCGCGAAGCGTTCGCACAGACCGGGCCAGACGGCGTGCCAGTCCCATGACGCGGTGGGAAATCCGTGGATACAGACGAGCGTGCCTTCGGCACCCCCGCCGCCGTCTCGCCAGAAGATCTGGTGACCGCGGTGGGTGTGCCGTCGTCCATTCGCCCGCCAGAACGCAAACTCCTCCATGCCTACCTCCCTTTCGCCGACAAGCATGGCGCGTGCACGCGCCGGGCACAGCCGTTCCGCCGACCGCGCACGTGTCATCTACCGCGCGGCCGGTTGCCGATCGTGCGCTCTGCGAGAATGCAACGGTGCATGTCGCGATCGGCCTGGTTGTTCTCGTCGCGTCGGCGGCCGCGTTGGCGGCGCTGGCGCGTCGGTCCGGGGTGTCCGAACCGTTGGTACTGACGCTGGCCGGGGTGGCGGCGTCGTATCTGCCGTTCGTGCCGGAGATCCACCCGGATCCGGAGATCATTCTGCTCGGTCTGCTGCCTCCATTGCTGTATACCGCCGCGATTCGCACGTCGCTGGTGGATTTTCGCGCCAATGTGCGCGCCATAGTGCTGCTGTCGGTGGGGTTGGTGCTGTTCAGTACGTTCGCCGTAGCGGCGGTGGTGTGGTGGCTGCTTCCGGTGCCGTTCGCGGTCGCGGTCGCGTTGGGTGCTGTGGTGGCGCCGCCGGACGCGGTGGCCGCGACGGCGGTGGCGCGGCGGATCGGGATGCCGCGGCGGATCGTGACGATCCTGGAGGCGGAGTCGCTGTTCAACGACGCGACCGCGTTGGTGGCGTTGCGCACCGCGATAGCGGCGTCGGCGGGCACCGTATCGGTGTGGCAGGCCGGCGGTGACTTCCTGCTCGCGACGTGTGGTGGTGCGGTGGTCGGCATCGTCGTCGCCTACCTGCTGGCGATGCTGCGGCGGCGCATCACCGACCCGGTGCTCGACACGACGCTGTCGTTCTTGGCTCCGTTCGCGGCGTATCTGCCCGCCGAGGGCATCCACGCCTCGGGGGTGATCGCCGTCGTCTGCTGCGGCATGATCCTCGGCCACGGCGCACCGGTGTGGCAGAGTGCGGCGTCGCGGATCTCCGAGCGCATCAACTGGCGGACCATACAATTCATCCTGGAGAGTTCGGTGTTCGTCATCATCGGGTTGCAGGTGCGCGCGATTGTCGAGGGTGCGTGGAGCAGCGGACTAGACCACCGCACTCTGGTGTCGGCGGCGATCACGGTGCTGGCGGTGACGATGCTGGTGCGGCCGCTGTGGGTGTTTCCGTCGACGCTGCTGTCACGCAGGTTCGGGACGACCAACAATGTGCCGTTGACGCACCCGGTTGTGGTGTCGTGGGCGGGGATGCGCGGCGTGGTGACATTGGCGGCGGTGCTGCTGTTGCCCGAGGACACTCCGCAATTGCCGGTGCTGAAACTCCTCGCGCTGGTCGTGGTGGCGGGAACGCTGCTGTTGCAGGGGACGTCGCTGCCATGGCTGATGCGGTGGCTGCGGCTGCGCGGGCCCAGCCGCGCCGAGGATGCGTTGCAGAAGGCCAACCTGTTGCAGCAATCCACCGCGGCGGGTCTGGCCGCGCTCGATGCGGCGATCACGCCGGATACCCCGCCGGCGGTGGTCGAGATGCTGCGCGACCGCGTGACCTGGAAGAGCAACGCCGCGTGGGAGCGGCTCGGGCGCGGCGAGTCGGAACTGGCCACCCCCACCGCCGAGTACCGGCGGTTGCGGCTGGAGATGCTGCGCGGCGAACGCGAAATCGTGTTGCGAGTGCGGGATTCCGGCGCGGTGGACTACGAGATCCTCCAGCACGTTATGGCGCAGCTGGATCTCGAGGAGTCGATGATCGACCGCTTCGACGAGGCCGAGGAAGAGCGCGTCGAACCGCTGGCGGGCCCGGTGGCCAACGACAACAACTGCGCGCATCTGCGTGCCACGCCGCTGGTGCGTGAGTCTACTGGGGCCGACGAGTGTGCCGAATGTGTGGCCGAGGGGCTGGCGTGGGTGCATCTGCGGATGTGCCTGTCGTGTGGGCACATCGCGTGCTGTGACTCGTCGCCGGGCAATCATGCGACCAAGCACTTCGCGGGCAGCGGGCATCCGGTGATGCGCAGCGTAGAGCCAGGTGAGGCGTGGCGGTGGTGCTACGTGGACGAGCTGCTCGGCTAGCGGCAGGGTCTCAGCGCTGGGAGTGCGAGTAGATCAGGCGCGCGTATTCGGTGAGCAGCCCATCGAGCGACAGCTCCTCGCCGCCCGCTGCGATCTGCTGGTACCCGACTAGCATCGCCATACCCAGCGAGGTCACCACGGTGGTGGTGTCGTTGTCGCCGACGACGCCCTTGATCGCCTTGTGCACGGTGCGCCTGCGGGATTCGTCGACGCGTTTGAGGGCGAGATTGACCGATTCGTCATTGGCGGCCCACGCGCGGATCGCGGCCTCGGCGGCATGGTGCAATCCGGCGGCGAGAACGGACATGGCGCGGATGTCGTCATCGGGGTTGCCCTGGTTGAACTTCAGCGTCCGCAGGATGCGGACCTGGCGGTTCTCCCAGTGGTCGAGCAGGGCGTCGACGAATCCTTGCCAGCTGCCGAAGTGATGGTAGAACGAGCCGCTGGTGACGCCGAGCCGCCGACATAGCACGCCGATGTTGAGGCCCTTGAACCCGAATTCGGCGAGCACCTCCAGTGCGGTGTCGAAGTACTGCTCTTTGGTGACCACACGTGACATTCGCGGCGCCGTTCTGTTCGTTCGAGCCGGACTTGACGCACCGTACAGTACCCCATCGTCGCACCGCTCGGGCCGAGCTCAGCGAAGTTCGCGGCATCCATATTCGGGCGCGGCCTCAGTAGCGGACCGAATCCCCGCCGCGAGTTCGCGTGTGCATCGCTGTCGATCATGGTGAGTGCGACCGCATCATGCGGTGCTGCTCGCGGCAGACGAGCTGATCCGAGCCGCATAATCTTGCTGGGTAGACGACCTCGACCTCGATATCGGGGGAACGAAAGCCCAAAACGGTCGAAAAGGCCCCCGCGCGTCGGCCGGGCACTTACGGTCTGGGAAAGTCAGGTGTAATGAACGAGGTTGTGGGATGAGCGAACCGAATACGTCCTGTGCCGCATTCCAGCGCAACGCGGTGATCGATCCGGCCGCGGTGGCCGTCCGATCCATCGGCGGTGAACACACGCTTACCTGGCGGCAGTACGCCGACCAGGTTCGCGAGGTAGCCGCCGGGCTGCGCGCCCTCGGGATCGGCCGCGGCGACACCGTCGCGCTGATGATGGGTAATCGAGTGGAGTTCTATCCCGTCGAGGTCGGCGTCCAGCACACCGGCGCGACCTCGTTTTCGGTATACAACACCCTCGCACCCGAGCAGCTGAACTACGTGTTCGAGAACGCGGGCAACCGGGTGGTGATTTGTGAGCAGCAGTACGTCGAGCGCATCCGCCGCTCCGGCGCGCCGATCGAGACCATCATCTGCCTCGATGGCGCACCGGAGGGCACGCTTGGCCTCCACGAGCTGAAAGCCATGGGCAGCGGCGATTTCGATTTCGAGGCTACCTGGCGGGCCGTGCGGCCCGATGACATTCTCACCCTCGTTTACACCTCCGGCACCACCGGAAACCCGAAGGGTGTCGAGATCACGCACAGCAACTTGCTGGCCGAAGCGCGCGCGTTCCAGGCCGTGCTTCCGGTGGTGTTCGGTGATCGCCAGACCTCCTACCTGCCGTCGGCGCACATGGCCGACCGGTTCTGCTGTCTGTACTTACAGCAGGTCTACGGCATTCAGATCACGGTGGTGCCCGACCGCTCGCTGCTGCCTGCCGCGTTGGTCGATGTGCATCCGACGATCTGGGGCGCGGTGCCGCGAGTGTGGGAGAAGTTGAAGGCAGCCATCGAGTTCGCTGTCGCGAACGAACCGGACGAGACCACCCGGGTAGGGTTGCAGTGGGCGCTGGGGGTGGCGGCGCGCAAAGCCGACGCACAGCTGAGTGGTACGGCGATCGGCGCCGAACTGGCCGCGGAATGGGCGGAGGCCGATCAGCGGGTGCTGTCGGCGTTGCGTGCGAAAATCGGTTTGGACCAGCTGAAGTGGGCCATGTCCGGTGCTGCGCCGATTCCGCCGCAGACGCTCGGGTTCTTCTTCGGACTAGGCATTCCGATCTCGGAGATCTGGGGCATGTCCGAACTCACCTGCGTGGCCAGCGCATGCCCGCCCGCCCAGGCGCGCCTGGGCTCGGTGGGCCGGATGCTGCCCGGGATGCAGTGGCGGATCGCTGAGGACGGCGAATTCCTGGTACGCGGGCCGCTGGTGATGAAGGGCTACCGCAAGGAACCGCACAAGACCGCCGAGGCACTCGACGCCGACGGTTGGCTGCACACAGGCGATATTCTCGCCGTGGACGACGGCGGCTACCTGCGCGTGGTCGACCGTAAGAAGGAGCTGATCATCAACTCCGCGGGAAAGAACATGTCCCCCGCCAATATCGAGAACGCCGTCAAAGCCGCGACCGCGTTGGTCGGTGCCATCGCCGCGATCGGCGATGCCCGCCCTTACAACACGGCGCTGATCGTCATCGACGCCGAGACCGCGGCGTTGTACGCCGCCAGGCACGGTTTGCCGGACGCGTCGGCGCCAGCTCTGGCCGCCGATCCCGGTGTGCTGGCCGAGATCGCGCGTGGCGTCGCGGCGGGCAATGCGACCCTGTCGCGTGTGGAGCAAATCAAACGCTTCACGGTGCTGCCCACCTTTTGGGAGTCGGGCGGTGACGAGGTGACGCTGACGATGAAGCTGCGGCGCAAGCCGATCTCGGCCAAATACGCCGAGGAGATCGAGCGGCTCTATGCCGAGAAGCCGGGCGACACGGTGCACGAACCAGCCGCAGCGCAGGTGGCGCGGTAGGGGGGTGCGTCGACGGTAAGAGCGCATGTGACGCTCCGTCAGTGGTGCGCGAGCTGCCGGATCACGGTCACTTCGCCCGCGCCGACGGTGAAGTCGTAGCGGGCGTGGCGCAAAGCAAGCGATGCGCTCGACAGTCGCGCCGGCCTGCAGCGAGGACAGGTCCGTCGGTTACAGGCGGACGCCGAGCAGGGCGTCGACCGCCGTGGTGATCAGTGCGGGCGCCTCGGTGTCGGTGCCGCCGTAGTCGAGGGCCTGACGGGCCCAGTTGTCCACGGCGTCCAGCGTTTTGGGTGTGTCCAGGTCGTCGGCCAGGTGCTGGCGCAGGCGCGCGACCGTGTCGGTGGCCGACGGGCCAGACGCCGACGCGGCGGCCGAGCGCCACAGCTCGAGGCGTCGCTGGGCCTGCTCGAGCACCTCCTCGGTCCACATGCGGTCCTGCCGGTAGTGGCCGGCCAGCAGCCCGAGGCGGATGGCGGCGGGGTCGACGCCGCTGCGGCGCAGCGCCGACACCAGCACCAGATTGCCTTTGGACTTCGACATTTTTTCCCCGTCCAGTCCGATCAGTCCGGCGTGCACGTAGTGGCGGGCGAAACGACGGCCCGCAATCAGCGCCTCGCCGTGCGCGGCGGAGTATTCGTGGTGTGGGTAGATCAGGTCGCTGCCGCCGCCCTGGATGTCGAATTCCGGGCCGACCCGGTTCAACGCGATCGCCGAACACTCGATGTGCCAGCCCGGTCGGCCCGCGCCGAACGGGGCAGGCCACGACGGCTCACCGGGCCTGGCCGAGCGCCATAGTAGCGCGTCGATGGCGTCGCGCTTGCCGGGGCGGCCCGGGTCGCCGCCACGCTCGGCGAACAGTCGCTCCATCGTGGCGCGGTCGTAACCGGATTCGTAGCCGAACTGCTCGGTGGCGTCGGCGCGGAAGTAGATGTCGGGGTACTCGGCGTCGTCGACGACGTAGGCCGCGCCGGACGCCAGGAGTTTCTGCACGAATTCGACGACTTCGTCGACGGATTCGACGGCGCCGATGTAGTCGCGCGGCGGCACGATGCGCAGCGCCGACATGTCCTCGCGGAACAGGTCGATCTCGGCAGAGCCCAGGTCTCGCCAGTCCACGCCGTCGCGGGCGGCCCGCTCGAAGAGCGGATCGTCGACATCGGTGACGTTCTGCACGTAGTGCACGTCGTGGCCCGCGTCTCGTAACACCCGGTTGACCAGGTCGAAGGTCAGGTAGGTCGCGGCGTGCCCGAGGTGGGTCGCGTCGTAGGGGGTGATCCCGCAGACGTACATGGTGGCTGTCGCACCGGGGGTAACCGGTCGCACCTGACGGTCCGCGGTGTCGTACAACCGCAACGGCGGCCCTGCTCCGGGGACGGTCGGAAGGGCGGTATCGGACCAGGACTGCATGATTACGAGGGTAAGGGTGTGGTCGAGATCATCCGCCCCCGGCCCGGCCTCGCGCCGCGCGGGAGTCGTCGGGCGGCCGGTGCCGAGCTGCGTCTTCCAGCGAATCGTGGGATGTCAAGGTTTTTGGTTTCGCTGAATCAGCTGTCGGCGCGGCAGGTGGGATCGGTGATCGTGTTCCGGGTGATCGCGAATGTCCCGTCCAGGTCCGGAATGTCCGGGTCGGTGTCGGCGAGGGCGATCTGGGTGAACTCGCCGCGAGCCACGTCGAACTCGAGTTCATGGTAGGCGACCGTGTCGCCCCAGTCCGGTGAGGGCAACGAGATGAACCGGATGGTGAACCGGCCCGAGTCCACCGACCCCTCGGTGAGGACGTAGACCCCGAAGTGGTTCTCCCCCTCCGAACTGAGCCAGTAGATGCCGTTGTCGTAGAGATGCAGGTCGGTGTCGGGGTAGGGCTTCTTGTCGTAGAGATGCACGTAGTGCAACGCGAATTTGTAGGTCGGCGCGCCGATCCCGATCTGCACGGTCGGTGCCGCACGGTCTCCGGTGGAGTGGGTCATCGGGTTCTCCTCGTCGTCGCGCCGAGCATCGAAGCTCAACTGTGCCAGGAATTCCGCGACGGCATCGCCATCGCCGCGGAATCGGCCGGCGAGGTCAGAAGGCAGGCCACGGGATCGGTCGTGCCGTACGCGGCACGGGCATCACCGGGTCGTCGAGCACCCGCCGGGTGCGTTCGGTGAGCGCATCGATCTCGGCGTCGGTGATGTGTTCGCTGAGCGTGTCCGCGAACGCGCCAGGCAACTCTTTCGCGAATGCGGTGAGGTCGGCGATCAGGCCGTCGGAGATCGGCTGACCGGCCCACCCCCACAGCACGGTGCGCAGCTTGTGCTCGGCGTGCAGACAGATGCCGTGGTCGACGCCGTACACCTGCCCGTCCACGCCTTCCAGTGCGTGCCCGCCCTTGCGGTCGGCGTTGTTGAGCAGGACGTCCAGCACCGCCATCCGCTGCAGTCGCGGATCGTCGGCGTGGATCAGTGACACCTCGTTGCCTTCCTGGTCGAGCGCGCGCAGCACCTCGCAGAAACCCTCCGGTATCGCACCCGCCGGGCACAGGTCGATCAGGTCGAGCCGGTTACCCTGCTCGGTGTGGTTGTCCACGCCCTCGACCCAGCGTTGCACCATGCCCGGTCCGAAGGGCCCCTCCCGCAGGATCGTCTCCGGGATCAGGGCCCAGCCGATTGCCTCGGAGATCAGATACGACGCCACCTCGCGTCCGGCCAGGGTGCCGTCTGGGAAATCCCACAGCGGCTGCTCGCCACGGATCGGCTTGTACACCACCCGCAGCGGAAGGCCGTTCGCGTCGTCGGGGGCGGTGCCGATCACCTCGCAGACCAGGGTCACGTTGCTGGCGGTAGTCACCCGCCCGATCACCGTCAGCTCGCCGCTGCGGAATCGGTCCCCGGCCCCGACCACCGACTCACTCCTCTGCTTCGGCCGCGCCGAAGATGTCGCCGCGCTTGTATCCGTTGGTGCGCACACACATGTGCCCCCGCGCCGACAGTGGCTCACCGCACAGCGGGCACGGTGGACGCCCGGCCGCGATGACCCGGGTCGAGCGCAGCGCGAACTCGCGGGCCTGGATCGGGGTGAGGAACACACGCACCGCGTCGGGGCCCTCCTCGGTGTCGTCGAGTACCACCGACTCGTCGACCTCGGTTTCGGTGATCGCCAGCAGTTCCACCACCACCGCGCCCGCGTCGGCGTCCCAGCCGAGACCCATGGTGCCGACCCGGAATTCGGCGTCGATCGGGGTCACCAGCGGCGCGTTGTCGCTGACATCCTCGGCCTGCGGCGGCACCTCGGCGCCGAAGCGGCGGGCCACCTCGTCCAACAGCAGACCCATCCGGTCGGCAAGCACCTTGACCTGCTGCTTCTCCAGCAGCACGCTGACGACGCGCGGTTCCTGAACGGCCTGTAGATAGAACGCGCGATCGCCCGGCTCACCGACGGTCCCGGCGACGAAACGATCGGGGGTGCGAAATACATGGATTGCGCGTGACACATGCACCTCCTGATACGTGACCCTGATCGACTACCCGCGGCGCGCGGCTTCCATACAACGGTTGCTACATCGTTTACAAGGAATCTCAGCGCTCCGCATTCCCATTATCCGCACTTCCGGTACCACCAAGCTCCCCGCCGGGAACCGGCCCGGAGGCGTCGGCGGTCGCGGCGCCGGCGTCGGCGGCAGATGTCGGCGCCGAGCGTTGCGGTCCGGTCGCCGCGAGGGCGGAAAGATCGGTGCCGGTGTCGTTGAGCCGCCACACGTAGGGTGCGGTCGGGGTGTAGCGGATCACGCTGATCGAGGCGGGCTCCACCATGATCCGTTGGAAGCCGTCGAGGTGGATGCCCAGGGCGTCGGCGAGCACCGATTTGATCACGTCGCCGTGCGTGCACGCCACCCACAGTGCGTCGCGGCCGTGTTGCTCGGCCAGTGCCCGGTCGTGGTCGCGGATCGCGGCCACCGCACGGGTTTGCACCTGCGCCAGGCCCTCGCCCCCGGGGAATACCGCGCCGGAGGCGTGTCGCTGCACGACCTTCCACAGCGGTTCCTCGAGTAGTTCGGCGATCGGGCGCCCGGTCCATTCGCCGTAGTCCACTTCGATGAGTCGTTCATCGAACACCGGCTCGAGCCCGAACTTCTCCGCCAGCGGCGCTACCGTGCGCTGGCAGCGCAGCAGTGGGGAGTGCACGATGCGTTCGATCGGTAACCCGGCCAGTCGTTCGGCCACCGCCCTCGCTTGCTCGTCGCCGCGCTCGGTGAGCTCGACGCCGGTACTGCGACCGGCCAGAGTGCGGGCGAGGTTCGAGGTCGACGCCCCGTGCCGCAACAGGATCACCGTCATGCGGCCAGCCTAGCGATCATGTCGCCGAGACCACCCCGCCCGCCAGCAGACCCATGATGGTCAGGCCCAGCACGATGCGGTAGCCGACAAACCAGTCCAGTGAATGCCGCGCCACGAACCGCAGCAGCCACGCCACCGACGCGTAGCCGACCACGAACGCCAGCAGCGTCGCCACCAACAGTTGCGGCCCGCTGGCATGGAGTCCCTGGCCGGCGGGTTCGAACGCGTCCGGCAGGCTGAACAGGCCCGAGGCGGTCACGGCGGGAATGGCGAGCAGGAACGAAAACCGCACGGCCGCTTCGCGCTCGAGACCGAGGAACAGACCAGCCGTCGACGTCGCGCCCGAACGTGACACACCGGGAACCAGCGCGAGGCACTGCGCGAAACCCATCACGAGACCGTCGCGGGTGGTCAACTCCCCGATCGGACGCTCTTTGCGTCCGTAGTATTCACCGGCGGCGATCACCAGCGCGAACGCGATCAACATGAACGACACCAGCCACAGATTCCGCGCCCCCGTGCGGATCTGGTCTTTGAACAGGAATCCGAGCACGCCGATGGGGATGGTGGCGAGGATCACATACCAGCCCACCCGGTAGTCCAGTCCGCGGTGGGCCTTGTCGGCGAGGCCGCGGAACCAGGCGAGCACGATCCGCCCGATGTCCTTGGCGAAATACACCAGCACGGCGGCCTCGGTGCCCAGCTGGGTGACCGCGGTGAACGAGGCGCCCGCGTCGTCGCCGAAGAACACCGCCGACACGATGCGCAGATGCGCCGACGACGAAATCGGCAGGAACTCTGTCAATCCCTGCACCAGACCGAGCACCAGTGCCTGTACCCAGGTCATCGACTCAACCACGAACTACCTCTCCCTGCTGCCCGAAACCTTCGATCCGACTGGGCAATTGGTGTGCCGGCGGTTGCACCGACGTGATCATCGCCGCAATCTCGCAGCGACAGTACCGTGTCGGGCCGTTGCCGACATGTCGGGCCGTTGCGCCGCGACCCACGGTGCGCGTGGACGCCGACTCGAGGCGGCACACTCTAGGCTTGGCGCCGTGACGAATGCGCGGACACGGTGATGGAACAGCGGACGGTCGGACGCAGCGGCCTCCGGGTGTCCCGGATCGGCCTGGCGACCCACACGTGGGGATCGCACACCGACGCCGAGGACGCCGCGGTGCAGCTGGTGGCGTTCGTGGACGCGGGTGGCACGCTGGTGGACACCTCCCCCGCTTACGCGGGCGGTGGCGCGCAGCGGATTCTGGCCGAGCTGCTGGGGGATCTGGTGTCGCGTGACGATGTGGTGCTCAGCGGATGCGCGGGGATCGCGCTGCGCCGCGCTCCGGCACCGACCGGGCCCGCGGTGCCCGGGCCCGAGGTGGCGCGGACCACGGTGGACACCTCTCGGCGGGCGCTGCTGGGACAGTTGGATCGGACGCTGCTCGAGTTCGGCACCGACTATCTCGACATCTGGAATGTCGCGGTGTGGGATCCGCGGACGCCGCTCGAGGAGGTCGCCGCGACCCTGGAGCAGGCCGTGCGTTCCGGGCGGGTCCGCTACGCGGGGGTACGTGGGTTCGGGGCCTGGCAGCTGGCCAGCTTGGCCGCGATCGTGCCGGTGACCGCTGCGCAGGCACCGTATTCGCTGCTCGCGCGCGGAGCGGAGGCCGACTTCGTGCCGGCGGCCCAGCATCATGGTGTCGGTGTGATCGCCTCGGCGCCGCTGGCGGGCGGCATCCTCACCGGCAAGTACCGTGACGGTGTTCCGGCCGACTCTCGTGGCGCCGACGAGGCTACCGCCGCGGAGATTCGCAGCGGGCTCGACGACCGCGCCACCCGGGTGGTGGACGCACTGGTGACCGCCGCGGATGGGCTGGGCACCTCGCCGCTGGCCGTAGCGCTGGCCTGGATCCGGGATCGGCCCGCCATCGCAAGCATGATCGTCGGCGCCCGCGATATAGGGCAGCTCACCGGGGTGCTGGCTGCCGAAACGCTCGAACTGCCGCGCGCGATCGCGGCCGCACTGGACGACGTCAGTGCACGCACCGAATGAGGCGGATTAGCCTTGCCCGCATGAGCACTGCAGCAACCGTGGGTGGGCGTCTCCGTCGAGTCCGAACCGGGGGGTTGCGTGCCGTCTCGGCTGTGTTCGCGGTGGGCGTGCTGGTCGGTGCGGTCGCGTGCGGTGCCGACAGTGGGACCTCGCACGCGGGACACGGGCCGTCGACGGCGACGTTGAGTGATCTGGACCCGGTGCCGATCGGGTCGGAACCGACGCCCGCGCTGCCGGTGACGGTGCGCTCGTTCGACGGCACCCAGGTCACCGTCAGCGACGTGGGCCGCATCATCGCCGTGGACCGCTACGGCACCCTCGCCCAGATCGTCTACGCGCTCGGTTTGGGACCGAAGCTGGTCGGGCGTAGCACCTCAGCCGCGTTCCCCGCGGTGCGGGATGTTCCCAACGTGTCAGGCGGCAACGGGTCGCTGAATGCGGAATCGGTTCTCGCGCTGCGGCCTTCGGTGTTCCTGACCGACACCACCAGTGCCGCGCCCGCCGTGCGAGAGCAGCTGCGCGCGGCCGGTGTCACGGTCGTCTACTTCGATCCGCAGCGCACGATGGAGGGGGTGGTGCCGCAGATCGAGGCTGTCGCGGGCGCGCTTGGCGTGCCGGATCGTGGGCAGGCGCTGGCGCAGCGCACCCGAGACGAGATCGCCGCCGCGAGCGCCGCAGTGCCCGCCCGGGATCCGCGACTGACCATAGCGTTCCTGTATCTGCGCTCTACCGCCATTACGATGCTGGCCGGGCCTGGGTCGGGCGCGGACGCGTTGATCGCCGCGCTCGGCGCACGCGACGCGGGAACCGTCGCCGGGTTGGCCGAGCCGTTCACCGCGATCACCAGCGAGGCCATGATCGGGGCGGCGCCGGATGCGCTGCTGGTGATGTCGGACGGTTTGAAATCCGTCGGCGGAGTCGACGGGCTGCAAAAGGTGCCCGGCATCGCCCAGACCCCGGCCGGCCGGGACAAGCGCGTGGTGGACATGTCCGATGCGGTGCTGCTGAGCTTCGGACCCAACACCGGGCGGGTAATCGCGGCGCTGAGCAAGGCCGTGTACGGTACCGAGCCCGCATGAGCTCCTCGGCCACGAAGCCGGCGGGGCCCACGGTCACGGCTGCGCCGAAGTCGCGGCGCCGCTCGCGGGTGACGATCGTGTTCATGGTGGCAATCGCCGGGCTGATCGTGCTGGCGCTCGCGTCGGCGGCGATCGGTCAGGTGCCGACGACACCGGCCGAGGTGGCCGGCAGCGTTCTGCACCGTATCGGGCTGGAGTGGGGGCCGATGCCCGCGCATTCCGCCGGGGAGGTGACGCTGTGGCAGGTGCGGTTCCCGCGGGTGGTGCTGGCGATGCTGGTCGGGGCCGCGCTCGCGACAGCGGGTGCGCTGTTGCAGGGGGTATTCGCGAATCCGCTCGCCGAACCGGGGGTGATCGGGGTATCGGCGGGCGCGGCGGTCGGTGCGGGAACGGTGATCGTGGTCGGCGGCGCGTTCGTCGCTGCATGGTCAGTGGCGGCGGCCGCGTTCGCCTCGGGGTTGGCGACCACGTTGCTGGTGTATGTGCTGGCGCGTTCCAACGGTCGCACCGAGGTCGTCACGCTTGTGCTCACCGGTGTGGCGATCAACGCGTTCGCGGGCGGGTTGATCGCGTTGTTGTTGTTCGTCGCTTCTCCGGCGGCCCGCGACCAGATCGTGTTCTGGCAGTTGGGGTCGCTCAACGGCGCCAGGTGGGAATCCGTCGGCGTGGTCGCGTGCCTCACTTCCGTCGGTGTGGCCGCGTCAGTGCTCATCGCGCCCCGGCTGGACCTGCTCGCGCTCGGTGAGTCCGCGGCGCGCCATCTCGGTGTCGATGTGGAGCGTTTGCGCCGCAACGTGATCGTCGTCGTCGCTGTTCTGGCCACCGCCGGTGTCGCGTTCACGGGAATCATCCTGTTCGTCGGCCTCATCGTCCCGCATCTGGTGCGCATGCTTGTCGGCCCCGGCCACCGTGTCCTGATCCCGCTCAGCGCCATCGTCGGCGCCGTTGTCCTGCTCGCCGCCGACGTCGCCGCGCGTTCCCTGGTCGACAACGCCGATCTCCCCCTGGGCATGCTTACCTCCCTGATCGGCGGCCCCTTCTTCTTCTGGCTGTTGCGCCGCACCCGAGCCCGCTCCGGAGGCTGGGCGTGACCGCCCGCGCTCTCCGTCGAGTGGCACAGAGCTGCGGCAAACGCCGAGTAAGCCGCTCCGTGGTGTACCCCTCGATCGGTGGCATTCGTGCGGAAGGTGAGCGGTGAGCGGGGTGCGGCACGGGTTGGGCGGGGTGTTCGCTCGAGGGCAGGAAGTGCCGGTGGCGCCGGAACGCGGGGTGGTGACGGTGCGCGCGGTCGGGGTCAGTGTGGATCGGCGCGGCGGCGGTGGGGCGCACAGTCGGCGTGTTCTCGAGGGGGTCGACTTCGACGTGGCCGCGGGGCAGGTCGTGGCGCTGGTGGGCCCGAACGGTGCGGGCAAGTCGACGCTGCTGGCCGCGCTGGCCGGGGAGTTGACGCCCAGCGAAGGAGTGGTCGAGCTCGACGGGCGGGCGTTGGCGCATTGGTCGCCGTTGGACATGGCGCGGCGGCGGGCCGTGCTGCCGCAGAGCCACACCGTCGGATTCCCGTTCACCGCACGAGAAGTGGTGGCCATGGGCCGCGCGCCGTGGGTGCGCACCGAGCGCCGCGAACGCGACGAGGTGCAGATCGCCGCCGCGATGGCCGCCACCGACGTGGAACACCTTGCCGCCCGGGCGTTTCCGACGCTGTCCGGCGGTGAACGCGCCCGTGTGGCGCTGGCCCGTGTGCTCGCCCAGGACACCGGCACCCTGCTGCTGGACGAGCCGACCGCCGCACTGGACCTCGGCCACCAGGAAGCCGTGCTGCGTCTGGCCACCGCTCGCGCCGCCGCAGGCGCCGCCGTGGTGGTGGTCCTGCACGATCTCGGTATCGCCGCCGCCTATGGCGACCGCGTCGCCGTCCTCGAATCCGGTCGCATCGCTGCCGACGGCCCACCCCGCGACGTCCTCACGACTGCCTTGCTCACTCGCGTCTACCAGCACCCGGTGGAGGTCCTCGACCACCCGGTCACCGGCGCCCAATTGGTCCTTCCCGTCCGCCGATGAATGTGCCCCACGGCGGCCTACGCGACGTGGAGCTACCGCCAGATCATTTTCAGGACGGCGGGCGTCAAAAGCATGCGGATAACGGTGGCATCCAGGATCAGTGCCGCGATCATCCCGTAGGCGATGTATTTCATCAGCACCAGGTCGGAGAATCCGAACGCGCCGGTGACCACGATGAGAATTGCGGCCGCGGAGGTGATCACGCCGCCGGTGTGGGCGATGCCGTAGCGGATCGCCTCCGGCGCGTCGGCGCCTCCGGCGCGCGCCTCCGACACCCGCGACAGCAGGAACACCTCGTAGTCGGTGGACAGCCCGAACAGCACTGTCACGATCAGCGCGAGCACCGCGAACATCAACGGTCCGGGCGTGAAATGCAACATTCCCGCGCCATGCCCCTCGACGAACACCCAGGTCAGCACGCCGAGGGTCGAGATGAGGCTGAGTGCGCTCATCGCGACGGCCTTCAACGCGAGCACGACCGACCGGAATGCCGCGTAGATCAGCGCCAGCGCCGCGGACACCAGGATCGCCAGCAGTGTCGGCAGACCCTTCAGCAGACCGTTGATGCTGTCGCGTTCCAGCGCGGGCACCCCGGCGACCATCACCTCGACCCCGGGTGGTTCGGGCAGAGCCCGCAGCGCCGCGATCACCCGGTCCGCTTCGCGTTTGTCGGCGAGCCCGGCGGCGAGCACGTTGATTCCGTCTGTGGTCGGCGCGGAGGGCTCGAACCGTCCGGTCAGCCCGGCGACCTGGTTGGCGGCGAATCGGATGTCGCTCAACTGCTGCGGGTCCGCGCCCACCACGACGAGTTTCAACGGCTCGGTACGGAAGCTCGGGAACAGCTCGTCGAATCGTTCCTGCGCCACCCGCGCCGGATTGTCGTCGGCGAGATACCGCTCGCTGAGTCCGCCGAACTCGATGTGCCGCAAGGGGATACTCAGCGCGAGTAGCCCGAGCGCGATCGAGACCACCACCGCGAGCGGGCGCCGCATCGCCCACAGCGCGAGCCGGGAGAAGAACCCGGCGTCGATCTGCGCCTCGGTCCTGGTTCGGGAGAACCGCTTCCACCCGAGGAAGTCGATGCGGTGTCCGACGATGCTCGAGGCCGCGGGCAGCGCGGTCACCGACAGCAACGCCGCCAGCAGTACCGAACTGATGCCGCCGTAGGGCACCGAGCGCAGCACCCCGATCGGGAAGATGAACAGCGCGCCGAGGCTGATGGCGATGATCGCCGCCGAGAACAGCACCGTGCGTCCCGCGGTCGCGACGGTACGCGCAGTGGACTCCTCCACCGTGTGTCCGGCCGCGAGCTCCTCCCGGAAACGGGTGACGGTGAACAGCCCGTAATCGATCGCCAGTCCAAGACTCACCAAAGTCATGACAGCGTTGGCGAAGACGTTGACGTCGATGTAGTCGGTCAGCAGTCGCAGTCCGCCCTGCGTGCCCAGGATCGTCATGCCGCCGATCAGCACCGGTAGCAGCGCCCCGATGACGCCGCCGAACACGAAATACAGCAGGATCGCCACGATCGGCAAGGCGATGATTTCCGCGCGTTTGATGTCGTGCTGCATGCCGCTGTTGATGCCTTCGACGACCGGCTGCAATCCGGCCGGCTGCACCGTGGTGCCGCCGGGGCCACCGCCGTCGCGCTCGGCGCCGAGATGGTCTTTGATGGCTGTGTAGTTCTCCACGGTCGCGGTGCCCGCGCCGCGCAACCCTATGCTGGCGAACGCGTGGGTGTGCGAGGCGTCGGTGGCCTGTGTGGAAAACGGGCTGTCCCAATAGCTGTCGATCTTCAGGATGCGGTCGGGATAGGTCGCCAGCAGGTGTGCGAGTTGTTCGGTCACCGGTCCGCGGACGGTGGGATCGTCGACCGTCTTCCCGTCTGGAGCGGTGTAGAGCAGGATCAGGTCGCTGTCGGTGTCGCGCCCGAAGGCGTTGTCAGCCAGTTCGGCGGCCGCGACCGATTCGCTGTTCTCGTCGAACCAGCCCTCCTGGGTCAGCCGCCCGGACAGGTCGCGGCCGTACCAACCCGACACCAGTACGAACAGTACGAACGCGGCCAGCACGAGATAGCGGTTGCGGTGGACGAACCGTCCCCACCGCAGCGATCCGGATCTCAGCATCGAGTCGCGGAGCCCGGTTCAGCCGCAGGCCGGTGTGCGGTAGTCGGCGGAGCGCAGGATGCCGCACAAGTCGGTGCGCGAGATCTTCCACTTGCCGTCGACGAGCACGAAGTGCATAACGGTGGTGCGCACGGTGGTGCCGGTGCCGTCCTTGTCCAGCCGCATGGTCGCGGTGAGCGTGCCGTCGTGGTTGTCGAAGACGGGGTCGGTGACGCCGTAGACGGCGCGGGGGTTGTCCTGCAGCGCTTTGTACATGTCGGGGATAGCCTGGCGGAAGGCCTCGCCGTCCTCGATCAGGTCGGTGCGTTCGCTGTCGGGCAGTGCCGGGTCCAGTGCCCGTTTGATGTGGGCGTCGAGCTCGGCGGCGGTGGGTAGCGGCCGGTGGGCGGCGCTGGCCGAGGCGGTGACCGACGCCGACAGCGATGCGTTCGCAGAGGAGCGCGCGGCGTCGACGGCGGCCTCGTCCGGGCCGGTGCTGCAGGCCGCGGCGACGGCCACCCACAGCAGGCCTGCCGCGATCCGGGCGGCCCGGGCGAGCGGTGTGTCAGTCATCACTGTCTACATACCCTCGATTACGGCGCTGATTCGTCCCAGCAGGGCTCGCACGGTCGTGACGTCCCGGTCCGCGGCGGCTTCGACCGGTGCGGCGTCGGGGATCATATCCCGCACCAGCGCGATGACACTGCGTTCGTCCTCGAGGTCGATGTCGGTGACTCTGGCCTCGGCGACCGCCACCACGTCTTCCGGGGCCGGGACGGCGCTGTCGAGGTCGCGGCGGTAGATCTCGAGCATCAGGGTCGAGCGGATCGTGCGGAACGCGTAGGGGCGGCCGTCGGCCGTCGTGCCGAACCCGTGCGCGTAGCCGCCGACGGTGATGTCGTCGATGGTAAATCCCGACGGATTGTCGGCTTTCAACCGGAACTCCCTGATTCGGACAGTGTGTGGAGTCCACCGTAACCCCGATCACCGACATTCTGCTCGAGTAGAGACCCGGTCGGTCGGTCGGTTACGTCATCATGGTCAGATGGTTCGGTTGCGGAAGATTCGTCGGTAGAAGGAGTTCGGTGGATGCGCCCTCGTGGCTCGGTCTGCTCGGCATTCGCAGGTGTGGCGTTGCTGGTGCTGCTGGCCGGATGCTCCTCCGGCACCGGCGGTGACGATCAGCCGACCAGGGAACCGGCCACTGCCGCGGTCGCGCCCGCCGCGAGCGCGCGGCCTGCGGGCGAGGTCTTCGCGCTCGCGACTCCGGTCGGCGGACTGCTCGCCGAGGTGGGCACCGGGCAGCTCGTCGCGCTCGACGCGAGCAGCGACACCACCGCCGTGCTCTTCGTCGTCGATCCCGCAACGCTCACCCGCGTCGGCCGCGGAGGCATTCCGGATCCCGGCGTGCGCACCCTGCAGCTGCCCGCGCACGGGGCGGGTCTGGCCCAAGGCAAGCCGGGGGAAGTCCTGGTGCCCGCGGCGAACCGTGTCATCCGTGTGGACCTCATGACCGGCGTGATGAGCGAGATACCGGTCGACGGCGACGCCGAGTCGGTACAGCAGCGCCAGGACGGGTCGCTGATGGTCGGCACCGCGGACGGCAGGGTCCGCACCGTCTCCCCCGACGGTAAGGTCGCCGCGACCGTGTCGGGACTTGCCTCCGCCGACGCGGTCGCGCTCACCGGTGAACACGTCTCTGTGCTGGACCGCCGCCAAACCTCTTTGACCCAGCTCGACCTCGGTGCAGACCGCCTCGGTCCGGCGCTTCGCGCGGGCGACGGCGCCACCAACCTGGTCACCGATCCGTTCGGCCGTATCGTCGTCGCCGACACCGCAGGTAACGAACTGCTGGTCTATAGTGCTGGACCGCTCGTGCTGCGTCAGCGGTTCCCGGTAGGATCGTCGCCTTACGCGCTCGCCTACGACCAGCGGTCCGACACCGTATGGGTGACGTGTACGCAGAGCAACGAAGTCGTCGGATTCGACCTGTCGACGGGTATACCGGAGGAAGTGGGCCGCTACTCGACCGTTCGGCAGCCGAACTCGGTGGCCATCGAGCAGCGCACCGGTGACTTGTTCGTGGGGTCCGCGACCGGCGACGGTCTGCAACGGATCGGTGCGAACGATCGGAAGAGAGGGCACTGATGGCTCGGACACCGCGCGCGGGCGACGATTCCGCGGCATCTCCCGATCCGGCGGCGCACCGGGCGCGTCAGCGTGCCCTACCCGCGGGCTGGGAGACCAGCAGCGACGATTACGAGTATGTGCCGCTGCGCCTGCCACCCGACGTGACGCGGGTGACCGCGTCCATGCGGCTGACGATCCAGGCCGAGTTCGGCGGCTGGGAGCTGTCGCGGGTGCGGGCCTACACCGACGGCAGCAGGCGGGTGCTGCTGCGCCGACGAAAATCCGCAATACCTCAGCCCGAACCCGGAATGTGAGCCGATGTACGCCCTGCTACTACGACTGATGTTCCTGGTCCCGCCGGAACGCATCCACCACTTGGCCTTTGCCGCCATGCGGTTTGCCGCCTGGTTCCCGCCGCTGCGCTGGGCGATGACCGAGCTACTGACCACGAATGACCCCGTCCTGCGCGGCACTGCGTTCGGGGTCGAGTTCCCCGCGCCGCTCGGCCTGGCCGCCGGTTTCGACAAGAATGCCGACGGCATCGACGCGTGGGCCCCGCTCGGGTTCGGTTTCGCCGAGATCGGTACCGTCACCGCCCAGGCCCAGCCGGGCAATCCCGCGCCGCGGCTGTTCCGGCTGCCTGCCGACCGTGCCCTGATCAACCGAATGGGTTTCAACAACCACGGGGCGGCCGCTGCCGCCGAACAGCTGCGCAACCGACGCGGGGGCGTGCCGATCGGCGCCAATATCGGCAAGACGAAGATCGTCGAACCCGACGACGCTGCCGCCGATTACGCGACCAGCGCCGCCCTGCTCGGTCCGCACGCCGACTTCGTCGTCGTCAATGTCAGCTCCCCCAATACCCCCGGCCTGCGTGACCTGCAGGCCGTCGAATCGCTGCGCCCGATTCTGCGTGCGGTTCTGGACCGTGTGCGCGTGCCGGTCCTGGTGAAGATCGCCCCGGATCTATCCGACGAGGACATCGACGCGGTGGCCGATCTCGCCGTCGAGCTCGGTCTGGCGGGCATCGTGGCCACCAACACCACTATCCGTCGCGATGGGCTGCGCACAGGTCCCGCCGAGGTTGCCGCTATGGGCCCGGGAGGCCTGTCCGGCGCACCAGTCGCCGACCGTTCCCTCGAGGTTCTGCGCCGCCTGTACCGCCGCGTCGGCGACCGTCTCGTGCTCATCTCGGTGGGCGGCATCGAAACTGTCGACCAGGCATGGGAACGCATCCTTGCCGGTGCCACCCTGTTGCAGGGCTACACAGGCTTCATCTACGGCGGCCCGTTCTGGATGCGCAAGATCCATCGTGGTCTCGCAGATCGGGTGCGCGCCGATGGATATCGCAGTATCAGCGAGGCCGTCGGCGCGGAGCACACCGCCGACGCCTGAGTCGCGTCGGCAGCGCGGTCGATCTGTCAGCCGTGCACGAATGGCGGTTCGATGCTGTGGGTGCGCAATCGTCGGGTACGCGGGCCGGGCCCCGGCGGCGCTGTGTCGCCTTTCGCTCGCTGGTCGTGGCTCAATCTCGCCGCCATCCGCTTGGCCAGCAGGATCACGGCGTGTTCGCGCAGTATGCCCAGTTGGTCGGCATAGGTGTCGGCGCGGGCCTGGATCATCCGGTCGTGTACCCCGTGCGGGTCGCTGAGCAGTTCGTCGAGTTCCATACCCGCCTGCGCCTGGGCGCGGGTCAGTGACCGGTTCGGCAGCCAGCTCAGCCGCCATATGTCGGTGCCCTCGATGTCGCGGTAGGCCGACTCCGGGGTGATGTCACTGGTCATCGTCCATTCGGTGGTGTGAACGGTCATTGTTGTCTCCGGTGCAACAGGTGGAGTGAGGCCGGCTCCAGGGGTGCTGGGATCGATGGTCACGAATGCCTCCTGTCGTGCATCTGCTGAGCCAGCGCGGTCGATTCGTGCTGCAGGGTGATTCCCTTTGCGTCGGCGCACTCGTGGGCCGACAGGTCCGTTGCCGAGCCGAAGGCGCTGAGCAGTTCGCTCAGGTCCATTGCGGCTCGTGTCTGTTCGCGGGTGAGGCGAGGAGTGCACCAATTCAGTCGCCATGCCTGTTCCTCGCTGCCTGCCCGCCCGCCACGCCCACTTCGCGTAGGTCGCCACGGCTGGCTCCGTGGCGGACGAGTTGGCCGAGGCGCACCGATCGCAGGAGGCGGTGCTCGGCCCGGCGGACGCACAGGCGACCTGTGGGCGCTTCTTCGCTGCGGTGGAGCGGACGGCGGCCAGGCGGATTGCTGCGGGTGAGTTGGGCGGCTCGTTCAGTCCACCACCGACTTCGCCACCAGCTCGGTCTCTGGTCCGGCGGGGCGGTGTTGCCGTCGCCGTCGAATCTGCCATATCAGGAGAATCACTTTCATCACCAGCCCTCCCGAATGCCTGGTGCTGCGATGGGGATCGCCACATCCAGTGTGGCATTTGCCGTTCCCCGCGCGCAATTGCCGTTGTAATTTGGTAATTGACAGTTCGTTGGTTGACTAAACCCGAGTGGCTGACGTGAGCGCGGCGCACCGACGGCGCGCCGATCGAGGAGGGGGGCATTCGCCATGGTTGTCCCGCAGGACTCGGGAATGGTTGCCGTTCGCAATATCCTTACGCGGTTGTGCAAACGGTCCGGGCTGAGCTCGGACCGCTTGCGCAACACCGAAATCGACGTGCTGCCGCTGCTGGATCTGCTCGCCGTGCGCCAGTACGCGTGGCGTGCCGACATCGCACGGGAGGAGGCGGTGCTGCCGCTGGTGCAGGAGCTGGTACTGCGGTTGGAGCCCACCCACCGGCTGATCGTCGATGCGGAGCTGTCATTGGGTCTGCTGCGCGAGCGTCCGCCGAACGGCGTGGACCTCGACCGTCTGTACGCCTCGGATTTGGGTGAGCGTCGCGAATATCTCACCCAGCGCTGGGATGTGCTGCACGAAGCCATGGGGGCGCAACGGATTCCCGCCGCGCCGACGGTTCGGTCGCTGCGTGCGGCGCCCGAGCACCGTGCGTTCACCGAACTGGCCTCCCTGCTGGCCACGGCGTCGGTCTTCGACGGCGCGCACGCCGTCGATGCCGTCATCGGTGCGTCGGAAGTTACCGTGCGCCAGTCGGTTTCGGCGAAGTCCCGCGGTGCGGTGACCGTGATCGGTGACGCGGTCATCGACCACATGTACCTGGTCGACCGGATTCCCGGCCCGGGCGGCACCGCCCGGGGCAGCTATGAGGAGCATCCCGGCGGTAAGGGCCTGACCCGCGCGGTCGCGGCCGCCCGGCTCGGGCTGGACGTGCGCCTGATCTCGGCGGTCGGCGACGACGACGCCGGAAGTCGCATTCTGGAATATCTGCGCAGCGAACGGGTCGACACCGAACTGGTCAAGGTGGTGCCTTACGCGCCGACGCCGGTCACGTCGGTGATCATCGCCGGCACCGGCGCGGCCAGCACGATCGGATGCAAGGATGAGCGAATCCGGTTGAGCGCCCAGGATTTACGCAGTGCGGGCATCCGCAACGCGCTGGCCGGCTCCGATGCAGTACTGCTCACCTTCGAACAACCGACCGGGGTGATCGAGCAGATCATGGCGGAACTGCGGTGCCTGGGAACCCGGCCGCTGGTGGTCGTCCATCCGGCGCCGCCGCTGGACCGCCCCCAGTATCTCTACCAGTACCTCGGCGCAGTGGACTATCTGGTCGGCGCGGACAAGGAACTGGGGGCGCTGGCGATGCTGCCCGACGGCGCCACCGGCTCCGGTGCCCAGACCGCAACGCTGCTGCGTGCGCTCGGAGTGCGGTCGGTGTGCGCGATCCAGGACTTCCGGTGCGCGGTGTGGTCCGACCAGGTCAGCGCTGAATTCCAGCCGTTTCCGACCGCGCTGGAGGACTCGGTCGGCGCTCACGCCGCCTTCTCCGCCGCGCTGGTATATCGTCTCGTTTCGACGCGCCGCCCCGCCGAACGCAACGACTACGTCTGGGCGACCGCCGCGATGGTGGCGACGCAATCGGTCGGGGATGTCCCCGGCGCAATGCCACTGGTGAGTGAGGTCGAACGGATATTCCGACTCGCTACGGAGGAGCATTGACCAGAATTGTCTCCGGCCTTGCCGATACCGATCATCGGTTCGGTCGCAAGGGGCATGATTTGCGAGTTCGTGTGGTGGAACTGAACGAGGACAACGAGCGGGGCCACCTGTTGATGTTCGGTGCGGTAACCGACGGATGCCTGGTCAGGGTGCACTCGCGTTGCCTGTATGGTGAGGCGTTGCGATCCGATGACTGCGACTGCGGGCCCGAGCTGGACAAGGCGCTCGATCTCATTCAGGCTGCGGGTTGCGGGGTGCTGGTCTATCTGGAGCAGGAGGGCCGCGGCGCGGGACTGATCGCGAAGGCGCTCGGATACCGGGAGAGCGAACTGTCGGGCACCGATACATTCGCCAGCTATGAGAAGCTCGGCTACCCTGCCGACGCCCGCACCTACGTCGCGACCGCGCGCGCTCTGACGGATCTGGGCCTGCGTTCGGTGCAGTTGCTCACCAACAACCCCGGCAAGGTCGAAGCCCTGCGGCAGGCCGGTTTGCAAGTCACCGCGGTGCCGTTGCGGACCAAGGTGCACAGTGAGCGGGCCCGCGACTATCTGGAAGCCAAGCGCAGGCGTCGCAAGCACTGGATTCCCACGGATTCCGCGCCGTGGGCGGTCGAGCCGGATACTGGGCAGCTCCCCGTGCCCGCCGACGACCCTGCGGCGGTGGTCCCGAGCGTCAGTGACGTGCCGTTGGCTGTTGATCCGGTCGTCATCACGCCGGGCGAGACCGTCCACGCACGGCCGGGCTCCGCATCGGCCACAGATCTCATCGGCGCGTAAAGGTCTCGACGTCCGAGGAAGGCCAACCACAATTCCCGCAGGTAGCTACGATGATCGATCCGAGCCACCGCTCATAGGCACTCTCGGATACCCTTCCGGGTCGTCCGTCGTTACCTCAACCACGTCGTACCAGTGCCGCGCGCGCCCGCCTTACCAGTCGGGCGCCGTGCCAGAAAACCGAGAGGTGGACATCCATCTCGGACGGATCGGGATTTCTCACCAGCGGTCAGCAGACGGCGTCGGAGGGGATACCAAGAGGTCGGCGTACTACAGCTGCGCCGTGGCGAAGCCGATGAGTAGGACACTGAAGCCTCCGATCTCACCGACGATCAGAGCGGCTAGCACGAAACGCATCGAGGGCGGTGGGTTGCGCATCTGGTTGTCGGTCTCACGCCGCAATCCGAGCCGGATATAGTTCGCGATCGTCACCACGAACAGCAGGATCATCGCCGCAGCCGCAGCGAAGTTCACCGCTGACGGCCAACCGGAAAGTTCGACGAACACCGCGATCAGCCCGGTCGCGAACGCGTACAGCAATGCGGCTCGGTGGGCGATATCGACGTAGGGGTGTGCCAAGCCATTCGGCGAGTTGGTCATCGCCTGCCATTTCCACACACCGAGAACCAGTGCCCACAAGAAGATGAGCCCGGCGAAGAACAGCACAAAGGCCGTTTCCGTGCGGATATTCACTTCGTTCCCTCATCATTCCATCAAGCAGCCCGCGTGGGTCGCCGTTCAGCGGTAGCGTACCGCCTCTGGTCGGCAGGGGTACCAGCGTTCAACTGCCGCTACGCTATCGGCCTGACCAGACCTGATTGTCCGGCCCTCAGGTGCTGGTCGGCAAAGCCACTCACGTCTGCTGTCGGCCGGTCTCTCGATCGGCTACGCCGTGAATGTGAGTCCGAAATGCGCGCCCAGCCGATTGAGCGCCTCGGGATCGCCGAAGACGGCTTCCCCGTTCACGTCCTCGTCCCCGGGATCCACGGCACAAAAGCGCTCTGGGGAGTTCGCGGGGATCCCGGTGAGGTGCGTGGCGAAGACAAGCCCGGCTTCGAAAGCCTCGTCCTCATCCCCGGGATACACCGGCCACGACTCGGTCTCGCCGTTACAGTCGAACTGGAGCCGCCAGTCCGCATCGTTCTCGACCAGTCGCACGTTGGTGATGTTCGCCACGCCGCGGCTGCAGGAGGCGATCGACTGCAACTCTTCCCGATACCACTCCAGCCGTTCGTCGTCGTCGGCCTCGTGGATGCCGCGAAACGTCTTGTAATCGAACCAGTATCGAATCTCCAGTTCGCTGAGCAGACTGAGCACGGCCTCCTGGGCCGTGTGTCCGAAGTAGCTCAGTGGCTCGTCGAGTACGTCCGGCTCGAAGCTCTCCGCGGGTATGGACCGGTCGACAAGACCGAGCTCGATGATCATGTCCACCACCTCGCGGACAGTGCATTCGGAACCCATCAGTCCTCCTCTGGGTCTTCTCTTGGCGCGGTGACAACGGACAGAAGGATATCCATATCCCTCGAAACGCCTCCCGCCCCAACCCGTCCCCATCTCTGAGGGGTCTATCCCGCCTGGGTAACCCATGTCATGAATGGCGACCAACTCGAGTAACGGCGGTATGCAGATGGGCGGATGCATAGGAGAAAGCATTGTGGCCCTGAGCGTTTCGCCCAGGACCACAGCTCGTGTCCGAGTTCTACTTCTGCTCGTAGGTGCCGATCAGGGTGGCGCGGGCCAGCGTGTGCGAGAACAAGGTGAAACCGAGGTAGGCGGGTGTGGCGTTTTCATCGATGCCGAGCCTTTCGACGTCCACGGCGTGCACGACGATGAAATAGCGGTGCGGGCCGTGACCAGGCGGCGGTGCCGCGCCGACGTAGCCGTGGAAGCCCCCGTCGTTGCGCAGCGTGATCGCCCCGGACGGCATCGCTCCGCCCTCCTCCCCGCTGCCCGCGCCGCTGGAGAGCGAGGTCACGCCAGCCGGGATGTCGGCGACTACCCAGTGCCAGAACCCGGACGCGGTGGGCGCGTCAGGGTCGTACACCGTGACCGCGAAGCTCTTGGTCTCCGCAGGGGAGCCCGACCAGGACAACTGCGGCGAGATGTCGTTGCCTCCCGCGCCGAACACGCCGCTGACCTGGTCGTTGCCTAGCGGCTGCCCGTCGGTGACATCGTCGGAGGTGAGGGTGAAGGACGGCAGCTGAGGAAGCGCGTCGTACGGGTTGTCAGTCATGGAACCTCTTTCGGATCGGTTCAGCTGTGCAGTAGGAAGTGTTCGAGCACGCGGGTGCCGAATTCGAGAGCCTCCACCGGAACCCGCTCGTCGACGCCATGGAACAGGGCGGTGAAGTCCAACTCCGGCGGCAGCTGCAGCGGTGCGAAACCGAAGCAGCGAATCCCCAAGCGGGCGAACGCTTTCGCGTCCGTGCCACCGGACAGCATGTAGGGCACGGCGCGGCCACATGGGTCGTGGGCCAACACCGCGTTGTTCATCGCGTCGACCAGGTCGCCGTCGAAGGTCGTCTCGTAGGAATCGAGTTTGGTGATCCACTCGCGTTCGACGTCCGGGCCGATCAATTCGTCCACCTCACGCTCGAACGCCGCCTGCCGTCCTGGGACTACGCGGCAGTCGACCACGGCCTCGGCGGTCTGCGGGATAACGTTGGCCTTGTAGCCCGCTTGCAGCATGGTCGGATTCGCGGTGTCGCGCAGCGTCGCGCCGATGATGCGGGAGATGGTGCCCAGCTTGGCCAGCTGGCCCTCGATGTCGGGACTGGACGGGTCGAGCTCCAACCCGGTCTCCTCGGCGACGGCGGCCAGGAACTCGGCTACCGAATCCGAGAGAACCAGCGGGAAGGTGTGTGTACCCAGTCTCGCCACCGCGGCCGAGAGGATGGTCACCGCGTTGTCCTCATGCAGGAACGAGCCGTGACCGGCGCGGGCCTTGGCGCGCAACCGCATCCAGCCCAGACCCTTCTCGGCCGTCTCCACCAGATACAGCCTGCGTTCGGTGCCGTCGGGACGCGGGACCGTCAGCGAGAAACCACCGACCTCCCCAACCGCCTCGGTGATGCCCTCGAACAGGTCGGGCCGGTTGTCCACCAACCACTGCGAACCCCACTTGCCGCCGTTCTCCTCGTCGGCGAGGAAGGCGAACACCAGATCGCGCGGCGGCACCGTGCCCTCGAGCTTGAACTGGCGGGCCAGCGCCAGCATCATCCCGACCATGTCTTTCATGTCGATCGCGCCGCGACCCCACACGTAGCCGTCGCGCACCGCGCCCGAGAACGGATGCACGCTCCAGTCGGAGGCCTCGGCGGGCACCACGTCCAGGTGCCCGTGGATCAGCAGCGCACCCCGGGTGCGATCGGCGCCTTCGAGCCGCGCGAACACGTTGCCGCGCCCCGGCGCCCCGGATTCGACGTACTCGGTGGTGTACCCCGCCTGATTCAGCTGATCGGCCACCCACTGCGCGCACTCGCACTCGACCTTGGTAGTGGCCAGGTCGCCGGTGTTGGAGGTGTCGAAGCGGATCAGCGTGCTGACCAGCTCCACCACTTCCGACACCGCGCGTGAGCTTCTGTTCGGATCAATTCCTTCGCCAGTTGCGGACACGTCCCCTTTCCTACCACCTGACGGACGAGCCTCAGTGCACTCTCCACCGAGCCAGGGCCGCGCGCACTCGGCTGTGGTGGGTAATCAGCCTGCTCGAGGCTCTGGGCGGATCCGCATCATCCTGATCGTAATCGGTGCCCTCCCCCGGTACCTTCTGCAGGAACGTCTTGTTTACGCGGCAATGACCTCGTCGGTTCCCGCCGCGGCCGCATGGCCGGTGATCGGGCTGATGGTGTTGGTTGTGGCCCTGCGTTTGCGCTGGTTTCGCAGCACGCCCGCAGAGCGGTATCTCAACGCCACTCTCGTTCTGATCATCCTTCCGCAACTGTTGCGGGAGCAGGCGATACAGAACTTTGTCGCTGCTCGGTCGCCATTGACCGCCACGATGCTGCAGCAGCTGTCCCTGTGCGCCATCCTCGTATCGATCGTGCCGTTTCTCTGCGTCATCAGCCTGTTGTCGGGAGCGAATCCGGCTATAGTGCGGCGCAAACAGATCCTGTACTGCGCGGCCGCCGGCATGCTTTCCCTGGTGATGCTGCTGGCCGGGGCAACGGCCCGCGCCGAGCAGGTACCTCTCGAGGTCTGCGGCGGGTGGGATGGCGTGCTCGTCGGGGTGGCGTTCTCGATCTTGCCGCTCGTGCTCGCAGTCCGTATGGCGACGCGATGCTCCGCGGAGTTCCAGCAGCAGGACGCGACGCTCGGCGAGCGAGTGATGCTGGGCGGAATCGCGGCGTCGTCGGCGGTTATCGCGGCGACGACCTCGCTGGCGGTGGGGCTCGCCTTTCTGCAGGAGCTGGGGCTTGTCGAGTCGGTGGCCTTCCGACTCCGCGTGAACGCCGGCAAGGACTTATGGATCGCTGCCGCGATCTCTGCGGTGGCGGCAGCACCCCCGGTGAAGGCCGCGATAGGTGCCTTCGGCTACGACGCGACAGGGCGGCGGTGGCGACGGCTTCGGTCGTTGTGGGAATCCATGGCCATTGCGTTCCCCGAGAGCATGTTCCCCCTCGAGGCGGCATCCGGCACCCGGCGGATCACCACACTGCGGCTGCATCGTGGGGTCGTGGAGATCCGTGATGTGCTCTTGCGGCTGCGGCCCTACCGTGGCGCGGTGGATTCGCAGATACTGGCCCGATTCACAGCCAGGGAGGGGATTCCCGACCGTGAACGCGGATCCGCGGAGGCCGCACTCCAACTCGCTTTCGCCTTGCGTGATCGCATCCGCGTTCCCGAGACCGCGGATCAGGCTCCTACGGCAGCGTCCGCGTCCGAGACTCTGGACGACGAAGTCGCGGACCTTCTCCGACTTGCCCGATGGTGGCTCGCGGCCTGTCGGTTCGTCACAGCCGAATGAGATCACAGTCGCACCGACCGCTGTTCGGGCGCACAACGATAGGCGAGTCAGTCCGACTGGTGCACGCGCGCCGCGCCGATTCGATCTATGCGGTCGCGACCCCAAGCGCCCAGTGGTTCCAGAGCGGCGTTGAGCGCGATCCCGCGAGCGGTCAGGCGATACTCGACCCGTGGCGGCACCTCGCGATAGACGACCCGGTTTACGATCCCGTCCTCCTCCAGCTCCCGCAGCTGCTGAATCAGCATCTTTTCCGAGACGCCCGGCAGGCCCCGGCGCAATTCGCCGAAGCGCCGCACCAGGTGGTTCGCCAACTCCCACAGAATCAGCGCCTTCCACTTGCCGCCGACTACGTCCATCGCGGCGTCGATACCACAGAAATACGGCCCTGATCGCTTCGCGCCCATCGTCCGACCTCTCTACCTGTTTACACACCGTTTGGTAAGTACCAGACAAAATAGTAGGTACTTGCCGGTCCGCCGGGCAAAGGGCAACCTTGGGTTCAGCGCGCTGACCACGTTTTCAACCTTCCAAGGAGTTGAACCGCAATGGCGGAGACTACGAACACCCCGGTCGCGATCCTGGGGCTGGGCGCGATGGGCAAAGCGCTGGCCGCGGCCTTCCTGAAGGCGGGCCTGCCGACGACGGTATGGAACCGCACACCCGGCAAAGACGCCGACCTCGTCGCGGCAGGAGCCGCCGGTGCTGCCACCGTCGACGAAGCGATCCGCGCCGGAGGGCTGATCATCACAGTCCTGCTCGACCACGCCTCGGTACACGCCACCCTGGACCCGGTGGCCCACCGGCTGTCCGGACGGCAGCTGATCAACTTGACAAGCACCGCTCCCGGCGAGGCTCGTGAACTCGCGGCCTGGGCGGCCGAGCACGGCAGCGCTTACCTCGACGGCGGAATCATGGCGGTGCCGTCCATGATCGGTCAGCCGGGCGCCTCGATCCTCTACAGCGGCTCACATGAAGTCTTCGACGCCCACCGCGAGACCCTCGAATTGCTCGCTGCCGCAGAGTACTTCGGCGACGACGCGGGACTCGCGTCAACCTACGACTTCGCCCTGCTCGCGGCCATGTACGCGATGTTCGGTGGCTTCTTGCACGGCGCAGCAATGATGCGTTCGGTCGGCGTCTCGGCCGCCGAGTTCGGCGAACGGGCCGCCGCGTGGGTCGCCGCGATGACCCAATCACTTCCATACCAAGGTCGCGTCATCGACGCCGGCAACTACGCCGACCCTGTCCAATCCATCGCATTCCACAAATCCGCACTCGATGCGATCAACCGCGCCAGCCACGACGCGGGCGTCACCCTCGACTTCGTGGCTCCCCTCCAATCCCTCCTCGACCGCCAGGTAACAGACGGCCACGGCACCCTCGCCTTCGAACGTACCTTCGAAGAACTCCACTGACACCCCCGCGGGGCGTGCGCCCGAAACAAAACCCTTCGGTCGCGCGGCCCGCGCGGCGTCGCCGCCGAAGCCGCCCCGAGTATCGCCAGGTCCAGGCGCGATTTGGTCCACGAGGAGTGATCCGATAATCTTGCTGAGCACCACCGGTCCGGGTGGCGGAATGGCAGACGCGCTAGCTTGAGGTGCTAGTGCCCTTTATCGGGCGTGGGGGTTCAAGTCCCCCTCCGGACACAAAAACAGGGCGAATTTACCCAATCCACGTGTCAGGGCAATGCCCTGACAACCACCTCTTTCCCATCCTCGCTGACCTGCGGTTTTCCGCCTGCGGGGGTGGTTCGTGTGACTGAGAACACGCTCGCGCCGGTCATCCCGCTTCTCGTGCCCGGCACCACCGGTCGGTTCCCTGCGGGGCAGTCGGGGTCCGGTCTGCCGCTGCCGCGGATTCGTGAGCGCCACGCACAGACCGGCTTCTACTCGATACGCCCGATCGATACGAATGGGCGGGTGATGGACCGGGCACTACTCGATGTGCTCGCCTGGAAGCCAGGTGATCGGCTGCGCTGGCGCGTGCACGAGGACCTGATCATCATCTCCCGCACCGGCTACGGAACGGTCGGTGTCACCAAGCACGGCCATCTGCGGCTGCCCGCGGAATCCCGCCACGCGGTGGGTCTGGTCATCGGCGCCCGGGTGCTGCTGGCCGCCGACCCGACCCACGGCATCCTCGTCGTCTACCCACCCGAGGTCCTCGCTGAGATGGCCGCCTGCCGCTTCGCCGGCGCCGACGACGGAGACCTGCCGTGAGCGCCGGCGCGGCCCGCGCGGCCGACATCGCGGCGGCGCTGCGGGTCTTGGACGGGCTCGGCCTGAACCCCGCCGACCTGCACACCACACCGCCACCACGCCCGCCCGCACCCACCTTCGCCGAATTCATCCCAGCCGTCCACGACGCAATGCCCGCCGGACGGACCCGCGATCACTACAAGACCTACTGGGACAAACTCCTCCAACAAAACGGGTGGCCCGAGCGCCGGATCGATGAGGTGACCCTCGCCCAGCTCGAACAACTCGCCGAGAAAATTAAGGCCTCGCGCGTGCGACGCCGCAACGGGCGCGACGGCCGCAAAGTCGTCCAGCACGTCATCGACGCACTGCGCTACCTCTACCGCCGGGCAGAACACGACGACATCATCGATCCCGCCGACAATCCGACCGCCAAACTGGACAAACCCCGAACCCTGCCCTCGACGCGGCGCGCCTTACCAGCGGCGCTGCTGGCCGAGATCGGCCGGGTAGCTGCTACCACCGGCAATGACCCCGAACTCGACACATTATTGCTGCGGCTGCATACCGATCGGGATCAAGCTGTCCCACGACATCGAGACCCTCGAGACGCGCAGAGGTGGCAAGCCATTCCGCGCACGATTGCGGTGGACCGATCCGGGTACCAAGGAGCGGCGTTCCAAATCCGAGAGCTTCGCGACCAAAGATCTCGCCGGGACTGGATCGACCGGATGCTGCACCTGTCCGCACGCGGCATCGACCCGGTGCGCGCCAACTGGTCGCTGGCCGACTACGGCGAGGCCAACATCGAGCTGGCGCTCAAGGGGCTGGAACTGAAGACGACCGACCCCTATCTGTGCGGATGGCGCAAACGAGTGCTGCCCACCCTCGGACACCTCGCGGTGCCCGCGATCACCAACGGCATCGTCGACCGCGCAGTCGTCCAATGGATCGAAGAAGACGGCTGCGGCAAGCCCACCATCAAGAACACCATCGCGGTCCTCGTACGCCTCATGGAACAAGCCAAACGCGACGGCCTGGTCGATATCAACTACGCCCGTGTACGCGGCTGGCAAGCTCTCTACAAACAGGTCGAAGACGAGCTCAAAGACCCATGCGCACTTGCTTTCTCGAACTGGCACTCCCTCGTCGAGATGTGCGACGCGGGGGTGGTTTGGCGGCGCACAGTCCAGATCCAGGTGTTGGTGTCGATCTCCCGGACGCGCCATCCAGATACTTCGCCGATGCGTATGGCGATGCACAACGCCGACCACGCCGTGTGGGACACCATCTCCTCCCCCGATCGCCAAGCCGACAGTGAATGGCATCGAGCCTGCGAAGCTCAACGTGAAGCTCGCCACCGATTCATCGACGAAGCCCGCCGATCCCTCCATCTCGGGCCGGGAAGATCGATCGCCCGTTACGGGGGGCCCGCCAATTTAGCCCTCGGGCCAACCCGGCGACTCCGGTCACGCCGTCGGACGACCAGAGCGAGCAGTACGGTCGCATGGCACGACGCCGCAGACTCATGTGGGGCTGATTTTCACGGGGCAGAAGCCCTTCCAGCGATGGACCAAGTGTGCCCCCGTCCCCCAGAACCGTGAGCCCGGCAGCCGGCCTCGCAAGCGAGAAACCTCACCCGATGAGTATCAACCGCTCACCACAGGCTATAGTTGATCAAAAGCGTGACATGTCACGCCAAGCGTCGTAGATCGCATTCGCTTCGCAACCAGCGCTTGCCGCATCCGCTCTTCTTACGGCGATCGATTTTGCCCATCGGCAATCTCGCCATTCGTGCCCCCGGTGCGGACCCGGAGGTCCGCAGACGGCTCGGGCACCACCTGATGCCCGAAAGGCGCCGCAATACCTATGACTTCTGCTGACATCTCTTTTGCCGCGCTCGGCGTGAGCGCACCCCTTGTGAAGGCGCTGACTCGCGCCGGAATCACCAAACCTTTTCCAATTCAAACCGACACCCTGCCCGATTCGCTGGCCGGACGCGATGTGCTGGGCCGTGGCCGAACCGGCAGCGGCAAGACGCTCGCGTTCGCCATTCCGATGGTCAACCGTCTCGGCGGCGGCCTCGCCGGTAGACGCGCACCCAGCCGCCCCACCGGTCTCGTGCTGGCGCCGACTCGGGAACTGGCCACCCAGATCGCGGCCGCGCTGGAACCCCTCGCCGCGGCCTATCGGATGACCGTCACCACCATTTTCGGTGGCGTCCCACAGAACCGGCAGGTCCGGGCGCTGCGCGCCGGCGTCGACGTTGTCGTCGCCTGCCCCGGCCGGCTCGAGGATCTGATGAACCAGCGCCTGATCTCGCTGGATGCCGTCGAGGTCACCGTTATCGACGAGGCCGACCACATGGCCGACCTCGGCTTCCTGCCCGGCGTGACCCGCATTCTCGCGGCCACCCCGAATGATGGTCAGCGCCTGCTGTTCTCGGCCACTCTGGACAATGGCGTCAACAAGCTGGTCAGTCGCTTCCTGCCGGATGCCAAGCTGCATTCCGTCGATGAGGCGAACTCCCCGGTCGCCGCCATGACCCATCACGTTTTCGAAACCGCGAGCGTCGAAGCCAAGCGCGAGATCGTACACAGGCTCGCTTCGGGCTCCGGCCGGCGAATCCTGTTCATGCGCACCAAACATCAGGCTCGCAAACTGGCCAAGCAGCTGACCCTCGCCGGAATTCCGGCTGTCGACCTGCACGGCAACCTCTCGCAGGGCGCCCGCGACCGCAACCTCGCGATCTTCGCCGCCGGTGACGCCCGGGTGCTGGTGGCGACCGATGTGGCCGCGCGTGGCGTGCACGTCGACGATGTCGAGCTGGTCGTACACGTGGACCCGCCCGCCGAACACAAGGCATACCTGCACCGTTCGGGCCGTACCGCACGGGCCGGCAACTCCGGTGAAGTGATCACCCTGGTGCTGCCCGGCGAACGACGCGACCTGGCCGACCTCATGCGCAAGGCCAAGATCACTGTCACCCCGCAACGGGTCACCGCCGATTCGCCCGTGGTAGCCGAGATCGTCGGCACGATTGCCTCATTCGTCGCCCCCTCATACAGTGAGCGGGCAGCACGTGAAGACGACCGCCGCAGCAGCGGTGGACCGCGCCAAAACAGCGGCGGACCTCGCCGGAGCAGTGGCAGACCGCGCCAAGGCGGCGGCCGTCGCAACGGCAGCGTGGCACAAGGCCAGTCGCGCGCCAAGCCGCGCGCTCACTCCGCGCGCCGAGCGGCCGCATAGGGCCGACTTCGACAAAAGTACTGCCCCCGCGAAATGCGCCACCGCTTCTTCCTGAGCATCGCGCCACGTGAACCAACCGGGTATGTCCTGCCAGCGCTGCACGGGGACGTCGGCATCTTGTTTGCGCGGATTCGCCTGCATGTCACGACATTACGGTGTGCCCGAAACCCAGCGCGGCACATCGAGCATGTCAGCCTTCCGGTCATGTCGCTGCGCGAGGGTTCTCGCTTCAGATCTGGCCGGCCGACCAGGTTCTCTAGCTCGGGCATCCAAGCTCTACCAACACAGTGCATCAGCCGTCTCAGGGTAGGCGTTGGTGATGTCGCGATTCACCGAAGTAGCCGCGCCGACCTCCAGAATCACACACTTCGTCAAGGGCTATCAATCCAAAAACCATGCTGCACCGACCATCTCGCGTGTGGTCGTCATTCCGGACGGTGGCGGAGGAGACGCTGAGTCGTTGGGCGGCGGGCGGGCGCGCTATACGCCGGTGGCGACGGTCAAGGCGCGAAGGGCTTGCGCCTTGACCCCCGTCTGGCGCCGCCGGCGTAGCTGGAGTGCGCCCACCGCCCAACGACTCATTGCGAGGTCCGGGACGGCTTGAGCGCTCGCAGTCGGCGGGCGGCGACGAACCGAGGGATTCGGTTTGTTCGCTCCAATCTTGTTCTCAGCGAAGGAGTGTCCGGTGTCTCCTAGTGGTGATCCCGGTGATTTTATTGCCGCTGTTCCGGCAATGCTCGGCTTGGTTCCTGAGCGGTCTCTCGTCGTCATGATTGTGGCCGATTCCGCGTGCAGGGGACCGGTCCACCCGGCCGCAGCACCGGGAAGGGCATGCGTCCCGGTGCCGAGCACGTTTGCCCGACATACAGACCGTACGTACTTCGCGGGGTGCTGTGGCGACAGGTTTCACTGCGGCTGCTCGTCATTGACTTCGGGCGGAACTGGACGAGTCGTCGCACAGGGAGGCTTGTCGGTCCTTGACCCCGGGTTCCAATTGCGGCCTTAGCGTGCCTGCTTTCGGTGATGCCTCGATTCACGAACTCGCACGCCGCTTATTCGCGAAATACACCGCCGGTTCCCGCGTGATCAGCCCGTGCCCGCCATCCGGAGTCGCCGCGAACGGAGCGGGCAGATTCAGCACCGGCAGCACCTCACCGATCAACGGACGCTTCTCCCGCGCGATACGATAACGGATCTCGGCCACCTCGGGCACATCATCATCCAAAATCTCACCGCCGTCGCGCCGGACGTACCGATACGGTTCGAGCCGCACCGTCCGAATCGCCGTCCGCGCCCATCGGAACAGCACACACTCGCTCGCCCCGGCCGCGCGTACTCCACCAACCCCACACCATCACACCAGAAGACGAACTGCTCATCCTTCACCGAGCTGTGATACCCGGCCTCCACACTCCACTGACCGATAATCTCGTCACCACGCATCGAGCGATTGAACCATCGCACTTCGCACTCTGCGGCAATTGCGGTGACGATGACGGCGACCGGGTCCACAAGCACACTTCCCCCGACAAGACCGCTGGCCGGTATCGGCCATTTGCCGGAAGCCGACCGCCGCCGACCCTGTTCGTCTTCGACGAACCCAGTCGGCAGAGGTGTTGGTCGGCCGAGTCGGCAGTGATTGCGGTCAGAGTCCGATATCGGTCAGCCACTCGCTCGTGGTGCGGGGAGTGACGCCGAGCAGCTTCTGCGCGGAGGTCTCCAGTGCGATCGACCGGT
This sequence comes from Nocardia sp. NBC_00881, assembly GCF_045207455.1. Lineage (NCBI taxonomy): Bacteria > Bacillati > Actinomycetota > Actinomycetes > Mycobacteriales > Nocardiaceae > Nocardia > Nocardia sp. NBC_00881. Next base: position 1,926,213 of record NZ_CP108798.1, on the reverse strand, counting down.
CCGCAAGGGTGCTCATGGCTGTGTAGAGGGCGGCGACGTCGGTGGCGGGGCCTTCGCCGATCGTGGGCGCGATGGAGGCCCGCATCTGTTCTGGGGTGATCGGCTCGAAGACCACGTTCTTGCCGAAGTGGGCACCGAACGCCTCGGCCAGGTCAGGTCCGGTGATCGACGGGTACTGGCCGACCGCGATTTCGCCGCTGATGTCCGGCCGGTCGAACAGGGCGACTACAGCGTCGGCGATGTAGAGGTGCGATGCCCAGGAGACGGGAAGTCGGCGCGGATCGGGTAGGGCAGCAGGTTTCACCTCACGCCGCGATGTCGAACAGGGTCAGTTCCTGCGCCTGTTGTGCAGCTGCGGCGCGTTGTTCGGTGCGCTCGCGGATCGCGCAGGTCGGTCCGATCCTTTGGGCGACCGATTGCGGCGACAGCAGCCAGCCGTGGCAGCGGCGGCAGTGCGCGACCAGTCTGACCGTGGGACGGTCGTCGGTGGCGGCCATTCGTTCTCCTCTGGCCAGAGCAGCTCCGTCGGCAAAAGTGTGGCATGCCGGGCTGACAACGAACCAGGAACGCCCGCACCGGGGTGTCCGAACTTGTCTGCAGTGAGTTGCCGGTGTCGCGAACGGTGATGGGCTGGGTGTGGCGCACAGCGACGTCGCAGCACGCTGCGTGCGGTCGGCCCACCGACTACCAGCCCATTTCCCGGTGCCCTCCCACAACAGCTAGCCGGGGATGATCGACTTACGGGGATGTTCTATGTACCTCTGCCGAAACACGCGACCTAAGGAGTGGGCATGTCTGAGCGCCAGTCCGGCACGGTGAAGTGGTTCAACGACGAGAAGGGGTTCGGCTTCATCACTCCCGAGAGTGGTCCTGACCTCTTCGTGCACTTCAGGGCGATCCAGGGCAACGGCTTCAAGAGCCTCAAGGAAGGCCAGAAGGTGACCTTCGTCGCGGTGCAAGGGCAGAAAGGTATGCAGGCGGACGAGGTCTTCCCGGAGGACTGAACCGCAATCACGGCGACGTCGCACAACCGGGCAGATCCGGGGCGCCCCGGATCTGGTGCTGGGCCTGTTGTGAAGTCGCGTCCGTTTGGGGTACACCCCAGAACGACACCTGTGACCGGGACGAACAACGTCAGAATAGGGTCGACTTTCTCGTTTCTGGTGTCGATGTTCGAAGTTGGCTGCACTGATTTCCGAAGTCGTGTGCACTTCTGACTCGGTTGGACAGTGTCCGCAGCTCCTACCGGGCGGGAGAGTGTCAGATCTCAGGTCGGGTGGCCCAGGGGTGAGATTCCCCTGGGCCACCCGACCTCAGACAGTCCCCGGCGCCCGAGCATGGCGAGGCCTCCATCATGGAGCAGGGCTGGGGTATACGCGCTGGGCCGCTGGGCCTTCTCGGAGAGTATGGCGATGTCGACCGGCCCGGGGTCGGCGCCGTCAGGGTTGGTGGTGTTCTGCCCAGTCGGCGAGGGCGGATCCGCTGGTGATGTGGTCGAGGCCGACCGCTATGGCGCCGTGTAGCGCTCCGTCGTCGCGGTGGCGGGCGTCGAGCACCGGCGGTGGTTGGCTGCGGTGGAAGTGCATCAGGCCGTCGGTGTAGGCGGCGTCGAAGTCGGCGGGAGCGGTGGCGCGTAGCGGTCCTGCGAGTCCACCGAGGGTGACCAGGTCAGGGTCGTGGGCGTTGACCAGGCCGGCGATGCCTGAACCGAGCGCGGACACCACGTTGCCGATGGCTTGTCGCGTGGCGGCATCGTGGGGTGCCCGGTCCAGGACGCCGTGGGTGTATGTGTGAGGATCCGCTGGCGGCGGGTCGCCCAGATGGCGAGCCAACGCGCGACCGTCGACGTCCAGATCCCAGCATCCGCGAGCGCCGCAAGGGCACTGCAGGCTGGGGTCGGCGAAGGGGAGATGACCGTATTCGCCGCCTGCGCCGCCGGTGCCCGTGACGGGGTAGCCGTCGACGATCAGCGCTCCACCGATGCCCACGTCGACCAGGAGGTGGAGCGCGGTGTGGGCGTTCGAGGCGCATCCGGTGCGAGCCTCGGCGACCCCCGCCAGCGTTGCATCGTTACCCAGCAGCAGCGGCAGGTCAGGGTCGGGGCTGAGGCCGGTGAGGTCGACCTGTCCCCAGCCGAGAGTGGCGGCTTGAACAAGATGCCCGTCGCTGACAGTACCTGCCACCGCCACCGACACGGCGCGAACTCGGTGCCCGAAACACCGCCGGGCACGAGCAACGGCTTGACGCAAGTCGGACAGCACACGGCCAGGGTCGAGGCTGTCGTGACGACCGGACTCGAGCAGGTGCGGATCGGCGTCCACCGTTGCCATTGCACACCGCCAATCCTGCTGGCGTAGCTCGATCGCCACGACGACAGGGCCTTCGGGATGAGGTCGCAGCACGCTGGTCGGGCGGCCCCGTCCAGAGACCGGTGCTGGAGTTTCGGTGAGCAGGCACAGCTCACGCAGTCTGGCGCAGATCTCGGTCGCGGATCCGGTGGTGAGGTTCAGCCGTCGGGCCGCCGCGGCCCGCGTGATGCCCGGTTCCCGGCGGACCAACGCCAGTAGCCCGGCCGCGCTGCGCCAGCGTGTGTCGCGTGCCCGCTCGGGTTGAGGTCTTGCCATCACAGAGCCTCCAGGGTGATTATGCTCGTGCAACGAGGATAATAAAGGGACGGGAGCCGCTGTGGATTTGAGTCGTATCAAGGCTGTTCTGTTCGACATGGATGGCACGCTGGTGGATTCCGATGCCGCCGTCGAGCGGGCCTGGACCTTGTGGGCCGATGAGTATGGTGTGGACGTAGCGGCGGTGCTGGCGATTGCGCACGGTAGCCCGGCCGAGGCCACGGTCCGCCGGCTGCTGCCCGAGTTGGACGAGGTGGCCGTTGCGGTGTCGGCGGCCCGCCAGCACATGCTGCAGTACGAGGATCTATCGGACGTCGTCCCGGCGGTGGGGGCTGCCGGGCTGCTGTCGCAGTTGTCTCGGTGGGGACTGCCCTGGGCGGTGGTGACCAGCGCCGATGCACGGCTTGCCGAGGCGAGACTGAAGGCAGCGGACATCGACCCGCCGCTGCTGATAACTGTTGAAGACGTCGCGGCAGGCAAGCCCGACCCCGAGGGGTACCTCACTGCGGCCGCCCGGCTCGGTGTGGACCCCGCCGATTGCCTCGTGGTGGAGGACACCGTGGCCGGAGCGGCGGCGGGGAAGGCGGCGGGCGCGACGGTCGCCGCGCTCAAAGGGGTGCCCGCCGACATGCAGATCGGCGACCTGGATAGGCTGGCGTACCTGCTCGGCCGGGCGCGGATGCGGCCGTGGTGGCGGGACGCGGTCGGTTACCAGATCTACCTGCCGTCATTTGCCGACAGCGACGGTGACGGCTGGGGAGATCTTCCCGGCGTCACCAAACGCCTGGATCATCTCGTGGATCTGGGGGTCGACCTGCTGTGGCTGACACCGTTCTTCGTCTCCCCGATGCGGGACCACGGCTACGACATCGCCGACTACCGCAGCGTCGACCCACGCTTCGGTGGTGACGATGCCCTCGATGAACTTCTCGATGCCGCGCACGCGCGTGGTCTGCGGGTGATCGGGGACTTGGTGGTCAACCACACCAGCGACGCTCATCCATGGTTCGTCGCAGCCTCCTCTTCCCGGACCGACCCCTACCGCGACTACTACATCTGGCGCGACCCCGCCCCCGGCGGTGGCCCGCCCAACAACTGGCTGTCCCATTTCGGCGGCCCTGCCTGGACGCTGAGCCCGGCCACCGGCCAGTACTACCTGCACCTGTTCCGTCCCGAGCAGCCGGATCTGAACTGGCGCAACCCGGCCGTCGTCGACGAGGTCGACGCCGTCATGGAGCACTGGTTCACCCGCGGGCTGGACGGATTCCGCATCGACACCGCCGCCTATCTGATCAAGCACCCCGACCTGCCCGACAACCCACCACTTCCGGACGGGAATCTCCACCCCATCCGCGGCGTGACCGACGATTGGCGACGCCAAGACCACCGCTACGACATCCACCAACCCGACGTGCACGCCATCCACCAACGCTGGCGCCGCGTCGCCGACCGCTACGGCGCTTTCCTCGTCGGCGAGGTGTACGAACTCGACCCGCATGCCCTGGCCGCCTACGTCGACGAAGAACGCCTGCACTCGTCCTTCTGGTTCGGGCTCGTGGATACCGACTGGGACCCCGACCGCATCCACGACATGGTCACCGCCGCGGCGCAAGCCTCACCGCGGCTGTCCTGGGTACAAGGCAACCACGACCGGCCCCGCGCGGCCACCCGCTACGGTGGCGGCGACCTCGGCCGCTCTCGTTCCCTGGCCCTGCACGTCCTCATGGCCGTACTGCCGGGCACTATGTGGCTCTATCAAGGCGAGGAACTTGCCCTTCTCGATGGAACCATCCCGGCCGGTCAGGGACAGGACCCACTCGGCGCCGCCCAGCCCGACCAGAGCCGGGACACCGCCCGCACTCCGATGCCATGGGCACCCGGCCCTGCACTCGGCTTCACCACCGGACACCCGTGGCTTCCCGAAGAAGGCCGCGAACCCGCCGACACCGTCACCGAACAACTCCTCGACCCATGCTCACACCTCAACACGCTCCGCCGGTTGCTGACCACCCGCCGATGGATACACCTGCAACGCCCCCACGACACCGGTGACAGTGCACTCGTCACCGAAAACCCGACTATCACCTGTGCAGCGACAAAAACCCCACCCGATCACGCCCGACCGGCACCGGTGATCGCCTACCAGCGAAGTGGGCTATGGGTAGTCCTGAACCTCAACGACAACACGACCACCGAAATCGACCTCCCCGCACCCGCCATCTTCGACACCCACGACCCCACCACCACCCCCGACCACCCCCGAACCGGCCGGATAACCCTCACACCCCAACAAGCCCTCCTCCTCGCCGCGCCACCCGACCAAAACCCAACCCGCTGGGACCCCCACTCACATCGCCCCAAGAATGCCATAACGACGGTTGGGTAACCTGAAGGTCCGGCACCGGGTGCACACCAGACAATGCCGCACCGACATTTTCGTCCCCGATGCCGCCAGCTACCTGCGGGTGCTGGTGTCGCGTCGGCGGCGGGCTGCGCGGATCTCGTCGTCGGCGATCTTGTCGGCGAGCAGGGTGTAGATCTGGGTGGTCTCGGTAGAAGCATGACCCAGGCGCTTGCGCACGACTTCGATGGAGACCCCGGAGTTGATCAGCTCCGTGGCGTGACTATGGCGGAGTTGATGGATTTCCACCGTCACCCCGGCCACGGCACAATAGGTCTGCCAGCGGTTATGCGCGGCCGAGTAGGACAAAGGCCCGCCATTGCCGTTGATGGACGCGCGGAACATCGGGCCTGCGGTATACCGGGTGCGCGCCAGATACAGCTTCACCAGGGAGACGTAGCCGCGGTCGTCGAGCAGCACGGTGCGCACCGTGCCGCCCATGCCATGCACCCGCACATGCTCATCGTCCAGAGTCAGGTCGAAGTCCTCCACGTACAGCCCGCACGCTTCACTGGCGCGTGTGCCGCACTGGTAGGCGGTCTCGAACAGCGCCCGATCCCGCAGCACGTCTACGGCGATGTCTTTGCGCGGGCGGCGGGAGCAGATCGTATCGAGGACCCGGTAGATGTCGGCGGCCGGTGCCGGGCGCGGCAGCGTCTTGGGCACGGTGACCGTGTCCACCTTGTCGAGGGGGTTGGTGGGCATACGGTCGTGGCGCACCGCCCACCGGCAGAACGCGGAGAGGGCAGCGCGCTTGCGTTTGCGGGTGGCCGCGGCCTGGGCGGTGATCGCCGACAGGAACGCCCGCACCGGCTCCACTCCCATCACGGTCAGGTCGCCGTCGTAGTGGTCGGCGAACCCGGTCAGGTCTCCGCGGTAGGCGCGGATCGTGTTCGCCGGTTTGTTCGCGTTCCGCAGATCGGTGAGGAAGTTCTCGATGTGCACCGCGAGCGGAACGAACACCTCCGATTCGGTGCCGGTGGCCGCCGTCATGTCGTCAGTCGTGCCGGTCGTCATCACCCGTCCCCCGAAGTTGCCCGATAACCAGGAAACGAACGGTTCGCGCCTGAAACCGTTCGCGCAGGTCACTTCCCGGCATTCTAGGTCGTGTTGCCCGATAACGAAAGTTATCTGGCAACCCGACGCCGCGGCGTATATAGGGCGTTTATAGAAGGGTGACGGCCCGGCCTACCCGTCACAGTCGGAGCCGGGCGCGCAGTTGGTGGATGTCTTCGGTGGTGAGCCGATACTCGTGTACATCGACGGGTTCGAGGCTGTCGGGGTCGCGCAGGGGGATCTCGTCGAGGTATTCGTCGACGGCCAGGCGGACCTCGTCCCGGTCGTATCCCTCGGCCGCCAGCAGGGCCACCGCGACGCCGGGGGTGTAGCAGCGTTCGGGACCGGGCAGCGGAAGCAAGTACAAGAATTCGGGCGGGACACCGACCTCGCTGATCAGGTGCTTGCGTTGCTTGGCGTAGTTGGCGGGGGTCGGGTCGAACGCGGTCAGCAGGGCGAACATCTGCCGGGCGGTGTTCTCATCGGTGCGGGCCTGACGCAGCACTTTCTGCGCCAGGGCCGTGATGCTGTTCATGTCCTCGGCTTTGCGGATGCGCGGGTCGTCACCGCCGTAGACAGGCGTGTGCCGTTCCTCGACCAGCGCCGACGCGAACATCCCTTCCCCGAAGATGCGGCGTTCGGCGACCAGGTGCAGCGCGACCGCGGCGGCAGTCAGCAGCTGCTCCTGGATCTCCCACGGCAGACGCTCGTACGGCTGCCACACCGACAGCCCAGCCCGGACCGGAAGGCCGGTGGCCTCCCACACCTGTTCGAGAACCCGGCGCGGCCGTGCGCTCAACGGCGTTGCGGCGAGGCTGAGTTCGTCGAGCAGGCAGCGCAGCAGCCGAAACCACACACCGGCGTGGACACCCCGCCCAGGCAGGTTCACCCGGCCGTCGGCGAGCGCCCGATAGGTGTAGCTCTCCAGTGTCGCCAAGGGTTCGGTGATCGGAACCGGTTGCAGTGGTTCGCCCTTCAGCTCGGCCATCGTCACGCGGTCGAGCGGTTCGAGGCGGCACCGGTGTTGCGGGCAGCCGAGGGTCAGCGGCAGCTCCCACAGCCACGAGCGGCGAGCCTGCGGCCCGGTGACGCCGCACATCGGACACGCCCGCCGGGTGAACTTGCCGTTCGCGATCCAGGGGCCGCGCCAGTTGCGGCGCGGGCGGGGGCCGCTGTGGGTGTGGGCCCGCAGCAGCACCGAGCCGCCGCGCACGTAATGACGGAACACCGTCTCCGACTCCGATGCCGTCACCGGCAAGCAGTCGAACAGCCACGGCACCCACCCCGCCAGGGTGGTTGCCCGCACCCGCCCCAGCTCCACCCCGGTCCGCTCCGCCAGGGCGGTCAGCACCTCGGCCGGCGGGTCGTCGTCGATCACCGCTGGAAGCTGTGCCACGACACCGAGATTCGGGCCGAGCAGTTGGTTGACCGGCAGGTCGTAGAGCCGGGCGAGCCGGTCCACCCACGACGACAGCGACTCCAGCGGCCCCGGCGGTGGGTGCAGCGGCCACCGCGCAGGTGGTCTCATGCCAGTTCGCGTTCAAACATCCGCCGCCGCTCGGTCGGCCCCGCATACGGTGCCAGCAGCAGCGTGCGCTGATTGATGGCCTCCTCGCCGGATTCGATCGCCGCGATGGCACCATCGGTGAGCAGCGCGGTCAGCTCACCGATGGTGCCTTCCGAGCGGGTGAGCAGGTAGGTTGCCATCTCCTCGGTCGCGATCGCCGACGGCCGGCGCAGCGGGAACGACGTGGCGAAGCTGGCCAGCAGCGCGCACGCCTGCTCACTCGGCTCCCACGTCGGCAGGGTGAACGGCGCGAACCGGTTCTCCAGCTGCGGATCGGACCGGATCGCCAGGTAGGCGTCGCGGGTGCCGACCCCGACCAGGGGAATGCGCAGCTCGTTACCCAGGAACCGCAGCAGGTTCAAGAACTCGCGGCGCGCGTCACCCCGGCCGCCGAGCACGTTGTGTAGCTCGTCGATCACGAGCATGCGCACCCCACATGCCCGTAACAGCCGCAGCGCAAGCTGTTCCACCTCGGCCAGTCGCGGGGTGCGCTGGCGGATCGGTGCGCCGAGCGCGGTCAGCAGCGCAACATAGAAGCGGATCGGCGCCGGTTCCGATGGCATCTGCATCGCCAGCACCGGGATCTCCTCCCGGCCCGGGTGCGAGATCGGTGGGTGGTCGCGGCGGAACTTCTCGATGATCATCGACTTGCCGTTGTTCGTGGCACCGATCAACAGCAGATTCGGCATTCTCTGCTTTCCGGGCGTGGACAGCAGCTCCTCCAGCCGGGCCAGGGCCTGCGTAGCGCGGGTGTAGCCGATCCACCGATCCGCCCGCACGTACTGGATCCGCTCCGGATCCGGCAGCATCGCCAACCGTTGCGCGGACGTATGCAGGTGCGACAGGTCCACCGGTTCACCGATCGTCACCACTGCTCGATCACCTCGAACGGCGCCGCCGTCACCGCGCCGGCATCGACGGCGGGCGGCTCCGGCACGTTCACCCTCGGCCGGGTACGTGGCGGGGCAGCCTTGCGGCGCTCCATATTCCGGCGGGCTTTGCGGCTGGCCGCCGCGGCGGTGTCGGTGATGTGGCGCATCTGCTCCACCATCGCGAACAGTGCGTTCTCGTCGATCTCGGCGCGGCCCTGCTCCCGTAGCCGGGCCACCGCCGCGCGCTGCTCCCAGAGGGAAATTGCCGGACGGGACCACATGCGATATGGCACTTCCAGGTATTCGCCGGTGTCCTGGTCCAGTACCCAGATGCGCGAGAGGTCGCGCGGGTCGCGGCGCAACACGATTCGGTCCAGCTCCTCGCGCCGGGTGATCAGCGGCTTGAGCGCGTCGCTGTAGTACTGGACGTGGTCGACGGTGAACCCGGTGCGGGTCAACACCCTTCGGATCACCGGCAGGAAATCGACCAGGAATGCCGCCTCGTTGGTCACTGTCGGTGGCGTGCCGTGTTCGGCCACCTTCTCGGCCCACACCCCCGCTGGGGTGCGGCCGCCGAGACCGGCGTGCGGTTCGCCGTGGTAGCAGGCCACCGCCAGGGCCATCCACCTCTGCAATTCGGCAAGGGTGAGAACGGCTTTCGCGTCACTGTCGTAGTCGCCGCGCTCGCGGGTGTTGGAGAAGGTGGTGCCCGGCAGCTCATGGGCCATCCGCATCATGGTGCCGATCAGCCGCTCCACCACACCGCCGTAATGCGGCTGCCCGGGCAACCGGTAGTCGATGCCGATGCCATGCTGCTCGCAGCCGCGGCGCAGTGCCTCACTTTTGAACTCGCTGGCATTGTCCAGGTACAACTCGAGCGGTTTGCCGCTCATCGGCCACACCGCCTGGACCCCGATCCGCTCCAGCCAGGCACGTTTGTCGATCGCCATGTGCGCCAAGCACAGTCCGACCGAAGTCGCCGATGGTGCTTCGAGCGTGACCACGAACCCGGGCACACACTTGGTGGCCTCATCGATCGCCGCCGTCACATAGGGCCGGCAGATCGGCAACCGGTGGTGCTCATCGACCACGATCACATCCGCCGGGGTGTGGTCGATCTGCACCCGCTCCAACACCCCGTCCACCAGAGGCGGTGCCCCACCGGCGGACTTGCGTGCCCGGGCAGAGGCCTCGCCCTCCCGGGCACGGGCGGCCTTCACCGGGTCCAAGCGGCCGATCCGCCGCTGCACCGACGACCGCGACGGCGGCGGCAGACCCCGCATCTTGCATTCCCGGTCGATCTCTCGGCAGATCACCGCCACCGAACGCCGCTGCCGAGTCAGATACCGCGTGCGCAGCACCTTCCGCACGATCGTCTCCACCTCGTCCGACAGCCGCTCACCACCCCGGCCACCGGACGAGCTGCGCGGCAACAGATCCGAAGCCACACCGTCCCCAGCCCGCCAGCGACGCGTCCCCGCGGGATTCGGCCGGGCAACGCCGTCACTCGACTTTCGCAACCTCTCTCGAACGTTCATTCGATCACAGATCGCAGACGCCTTCCCGAGCGACCTATATGCGGCATGAGCGAGCGGTCCGGAACCTGATGGAACGGGCTTCTGGACCACTCGATCAGCGGCATTGCGGTCGTTCGATGTCGGCCGGGCGTATGGCAGGGCTGGACGATCGAAAGTGGTCGGCCCATTTGATCTTCAGGGTCCGGCCGGTTGGTCGGCCCATCGCCTCATGCCGAGAGGTCGGCGTGGCCGGTTTCGTTGCCTCGCCGGGGATTGCCCGGTTCGTATTCGACGGCCTGCTGCAGGAGCGATTTTGCCGGTATCTGGTCGTCGACCAGGTTGAACACTGTGCGTGCTGGACGGCCGCCGAACAACTGGGCGATGATGATCGCGGCGGTGGCTTCCAGGTACTGCGCATGCCGCAGATCGCCGGTCGGCAGTGGAACGCCACCGACGTCCGCGATGAGCCTGGTGGCGACCCATAGCGCTGTCGGGTTGTCGCCGCAGAAGGGCACGCTGAGCGGGCGGCCGTCGAAAGTCATTGTCGGCATGCGCCATACATCGGCGTGGCAGAGGTTGAAGGCCTTGACCACGTGTCCGCCGGTCGTTTTCGCGATGTGCTGCGCCATCGACTTGCCCGGTGGGGTCGTGAGGGTGAATTCCTCGATTTCGACCGGGTTGTTGCAGTCGAGGATGGGCTTATCGTTCAGGCCGTCGCCAATCCGGTCGAGGGTGTAGTCCATACCGTGGTACAGCACCGCGATCAGAGCAGCCTCGGCGTGCTGCGCCGCCTCGGCGAAGCTGCCTGCTCGTGCGTTCAGACGTTCTGCCAAGGCAGCGGCCTTCTCGGGAGAGCGCCCGGTAATCATCAGGTCGTGCCCGTGTGCGGTCCATTTCGCGCCCAGAGCCTCGGCCATATTGCCGGCTCCGAAGATCGAGATTCTCATGCTGTCGAAGGTAGGAAGCCGTGGGGCACCAGCCGGTGCCCCACGGCAGATCAGCCTTGCGGCCCGGATGCCAGTTCCTCGGCATGTTCCTCCGCCCAGCGCGCGAGTAACGACACCGGTTCGAGCAGGCTCTTGCCGAGCGGGGTGAGGGTGTATTCCGTTCCCGGTGGCGCGGTGGCCAGAGTGCGACGCTCGACCAGCCGGGAGGCCTCCAGCCTGCGCAGGGTCTGCGTCAGCATCTTGTTGCTGATGCCCCCGATGCGGTCACGCAACTCGCTGTAGCGCTGTGGTCCCGAACCGAGTCCGAAGACCACCACGACAGACCACGTGTCGGCCACGAGAGCCAGCGTGGTCCGCGCCGGACAATCGGCTAGGAAGACGTCGTATTCGCTCATGACGCAGTCCGTTCACTCCGTTGACCGATCCGGCGGCCGCCCGACAGCACGCTCATGAATCCATTCAGCTCCCGGTGGCATCCAGCACCTCGCCGCGACGAACATTGTTGTAATCAGGATACCGGCGTCCGGCGACTTCTCCTGTCGCATCAATCGGCCGTGGCCGATCCAGGTGTCAGTGCGTCCGGCCAGCCTCTGATCAGCTCGGCGGGATGCGTTCCGGCCGTGTTTCACCACTCCGACGTTCACTACATTCGTCACCCTGACGATCGGGTTGATCGCCGCCCCGGCCCGGCGGACGGTGTGTGGCATGCTCACCGCCGCCCGGATGGGTCATCACGCTCGCGCGCACCGGTTCTTCGCCACCGCAGCTTGGAGCCTCGACCAGGTTGGACTGGCGATATTGGTCCTGGTCATCGGCTGGCTCACTCCGGCCGGTGCGCCGCTGCTCATCGCTATCGATGACACGCTGTTCCGGCGCAGCGGCAAGAAGGTGCACGGCGCGGTGTGGGCCTATGACGGCTCCCGCCAGGTCGCCAAGGGTCAGGCCAAACTTTCGCGCGGCAACACTTTCGTGGTTGCCGCGGTGGCGGTCGAGTTGCCGTTCGCGGACCGCCCGATTGCGCTGCCGGTGTTGTTTCGGTTGTGGCGTCCCGGCGGGCCAACCAAAACGATTCTCGCTCGCGAGCTGATCGGCCGGATCGCCGCCGCACGCCCCGACCGTGTCGTCCATGTTGTCGTTGACGGCGCGTATGTGTGCAGCACGCTGCGGCAGCTGCCCGTGAACGTGACGTTGACCGGGCCGCTGCCTCGCAACGCTGCCCTGTACGAGGTGCATCCCGACCTGGACAACCCGCCGAATATGCGGGGTCGGCGAGGTCGGCCGCGTACCCGGGGCGCCAGGATCGGCACACCGTCCGAGCTGGCCGCTGCCACCGCGGGCGTGCAGATCACGGTGACTCGCTACGGCCGCACTGCCACCGTGACCGTGCATGAACGACGCTGCCTGTGGTACGGCGCCTTCCGCTCCCAACCCGTGCGGGTGTTGGTCGTACGCGAACCACGTAGACCGACACTTGCGCTACTTACCACCGACACCACCACCGCGGCAGCCGAACTCATCGCCCGGTATTCCGCCCGCTGGTCGATCGAGGTCGCATTCTTCGACGCCAAACACGTCACCGGCGCCGGCGAGGCCCGTAACCGCACCCGGTTGGCGGTGGAGCGCACCGTCCCGTTCGGGATGCTCACCCAGACCCTGGTGATCCTCTGGTACCACTTGGTCGGGCACTCACCCGCGGTCGTCGCCGAGCACCGCACCCGGGCCCGCTGGTACACCACAAAAGCCCATCCCAGCTATCCCGACATGCTCACCAAGCTCCGGCACACGCTGATCGCCGCCCAATATCGTGCCGACCTATCCGGCGACCCCACCCCCGAACAAATCCACACTATCCGGCTGACCTGGGCAAACGCTGCGGCCTGACCGCGAAACACGAAGCCGTCACCGATGATCGCGAATCGAACGCATGTGCTTATAACGTCAGATCCATCTCCGGGGGGAGTGTCCGATTATTGGCGGATCCGACCTCGGCGTTGGTTAGTTGCCGGTCGGGGTGATCCGGCCTTCGAAGGTGATCGCGAACGCGTTGAGCGCTGGCTTCCACCTCATTGCCCATCGTGCCTTGCCACGTCCGGTGGGGTCCAGCGATCGGGTCACCAGATACAGGCACTTCAGTGCGGCCTGCTCGCTGGGGAAGTGCCCGCGGGCGCGGACCGCTCGCCGGTAGCGGGCGTTGAGGGACTCGATCGCGTTGGTCGAGCAGATCATGCGCCGGATCTCGACGTCGTAGAGGCTGTTGCAGAATCGATTGCTGCCGAGGGGGTTTGGCTGGGATTATGGGGTGTGGCAAAGTCGTATCGTCCGGTGCTGCGGGATCAGCCGATGTTGCTGCCGATCGATATGCACGAGTGGTTACCGCAAGATCACCTGGTCTGGTTCGTGCTGGACACCGTCGATGTCCTCGACATCTCCGAGTTGGAACAGACCACCCGGCGCCGCGGGCGAGCGGGCGCGCGAGGCTATGACCCGCGAATGTTGCTGGCGCTGTTGGTCTATGCCTATTGCCAGGGCGTGCGGTCGTCGCGGCAGATCGAGCGAATGTGCGTTACAGACATCGCGTTCCGGGTGTTGTGCGCCCAGGACGGACCAGACCATTCCACGATCGCCAGGTTCCGCACCGAGGCGCGAGATGCGTTCAGCGACTTGTTCTCTCAGGTGTTGATGATCGCGGCGGAAGCCGGTTTGGGCCGGTTCGGCACGGTCGCGATCGACGGGACGAAGATCGCCGCGAATGCCTCGATCGATGCCAACCGCGGCAAGCAGTGGTTCGACCAGCATGCGGCCGAGATGGTCGCCGAATCGGAGACCATCGACCGCACCGAGGAGGCGGCACCGGGCATGCACGACGGACAGGATCGTGTGCCGGCTGGACTAGGTGACCGGCCCCGACGAGCCGAGCGCATTCGGCAAGCGGCCGAGGATTTGCGCAGTCGCCACCGGCAACAAGCTGACATCGACCAGCAGCGCGAGGCTGCGGCGATCGCCCGTCGTCGTCGGTCCGAGCAGGGACTGCCGGTCGTCGGGCGGATTCCGGACGGCCCGCACCGGTTACCCGAAGCGCGGGCGCACCTGGCACGGGAAATCGCCGTGCATCAGGCCAAGCTAGACCGCTATGCCGCCCTGATCGCTGCGGGGAAGAAACCGATGGGCCGCCCGCCGGTGCCGATGGAAGACAGCACCCGAGTGCAACGAGCACGACGAGTGGTCCGCAACGCCGAGAACGCCGAACAAGCCGCTGCGGATGATGACCGGACGACTTCCCAAACAAAGTCGCTGCCGAAAGTGGTAGCCAATATCACCGATCCGCAGTCGCGGATCATGCCGACCCGAAAAGGGTTCCTGCAGGGCTACAACGCCCAACTCGCGGTGACCGGTGATCAACTCATCATCGCTGTTCACCTGGGCCAGTCGACCAACGATCAACACTGTTTTCTGCCGATGATGCGCGCCGCGCAGTCCACTGCCGCGCGGATCCATGCCGTCACCGGCAACACCGATCACGTGATCGGGACCGTGCTGGCCGACGCTGGTTACAACAGCGATACGAACATGACCGCGCCAGGACCGGACCGGCTCATCGCGATCGGCAAAGATCGCGATCAATCCATCGCCGCGACCAAAGACCCAGCTCAAGGGCAGCTACCGGCGGACGCGACGGCGCGCCAGATCAACAACCACAGGCTGCGCACTCCAGAAGGCAGAGCGCTTTACAAAAGACGAGGCGCGACCGTCGAGCCCGGCATCGGCAACCTCAACCAAATCATCGACAGGTTCTCATGCCGCGGTCTGTCGAACGCAACAAGCGAACTGCACCTGGCAGCAACGGCTTTCAACCTCATGAAGGTCCACCGAGCAACCACTGCGGCCTGAACCACGGCCCGGGAGAACCTTGCTGCGCCCAATATTTTGCCTGGGAACGCGATACGCGGTGTTACACATCGACACCGAAGCGATTCTGCAACAGCCTCTACGACGTCGAGATCCGGCGCGTGATCTGCTCGACCAACGCGATCGAGTCCCTCAACGCCCGCTACCGGCGAGCGGTCCGCGCCCGCGGGCACTTCCCCAGCGAGCAGGCCGCACTGAAGTGCCTGTATCTGGTGACCCGATCGCTGGACCCCACCGGACGTGGCAAGGCACGATGGGCAATGAGGTGGAAGCCAGCGCTCAACGCGTTCGCGATCACCTTCGAAGGCCGGATCACCCCGACCGGCAACTAACCAACGCCGAGGTCGGATCCGCCAATAATCGGACACTCCCGCACAATCCAACCGTATGCACCGGCAGGCCCAGCGAAGAACCACTGGTGGGTCCGCTGTCGGTAGGGATGCGGGTCTTGTCGGCTGCCAGGAGGAAGGGTTCTGACGCAGATAGCGTGATTACTTCGAGGGCCGCCGGATTTCCGAGGTGGAGCCGGACTCGTTGTAGCTGAGTAGTATTCGCTTTCGGAGCAGGTCCAGGTTCGATCTACCAAAGCACTGCCTCTTGAGGGCCTTGACCTTGTTCACGGTGCCCTCAGTTGGACCATTGCTCCAGGGCAGGGTGAGTCCGGCAGTGACCGCGGCGAAGTCGTGCTCGAGGCCGATAGCGAACGAGTGCAGTGCGGGCAGGTCATCGGCACGGACGCTCGCGATCCACTCCGGGAGGCGGTCGCCGCGCCGGTCGCGCATGAGGACCGCGAACGTGCCGACGTGACGGCGGGTGGCCGCGAGTTCGGGACAGCAGGTCAGAATCGTGGTGAGCTGGTGTGTTTCGGCGTCGGGCAGGGTGTCGGGGTGACGCGTGATCCAGCCGGTCACCGCCCGGATCTTCGGTTTCGGTGCTGGGACTGCCGGTCGAGCCGATGGCTTGCTGGCCTGGTAAGGCCGGAGGAAGCGGTAGACGTTGTTGGGGCTGCCGCGATAGCCCAGTTCGCGCAGTTCGGTGATCAGGGCGACGATATTGGTGTGTCCGGCGTTCCAGCGGGTGAGCAGATGCGGCACGAACTCATCGATCATCCTGGCGCGAGACGTCGCGGCGGCGATGACGTCCTCAGGGCTGGCAGCGATAGCGAACCGGCGAGCGGTTTTCCGATCGATATCGAGTTCTTTGGCGATGGTGCGCAACCCTTTACCCTCAGCGCGCAGCCGTTGCACCGCCTCGTACCGTTCGGCGGTGCGCGCACGCAATCCCGCGTTTCCGCCACCGCGATGGCTCTCGAGCAGCAGCGCCGTGCCTTCGGCGGCCTGTCCCGTGGTGGCCTCACCCGTGACCGCTCCAGGAGCATGGTGGACAGCTTCACTGGGATCGACACTGGCAGTTGATGATCTGGTGAGACAACCACGGTGCGCCACAACTGTCTTCTCCACGGCTTGGCACAGGTTCTGCCACAAGTGCCAGCGGTCCGCACATTGGGTGGCCTGCGGTGCGCCGCGGCGCGCGGCCTCGCTGTAAGCGCCGGAACGGTCACGGGTAATCACCTCGATTTCCGGGTGCTGCGACAGCCATGCCGCCAACGGGTCGGCCTCGCGCCCGTCGATGACGTCGATGGGTCGGTGGGTGGCCATGTCCAGCAGGATGGTGGCGTACTTGCGGGAGCGTTTGACGGCGAAATCGTCGACCCCGAGCACGGTGATCACACCGACTGGCGGGTCAGGCAGCGCGCGGATCAACCTGAGCAGCGTATCGCGGCTGCCCGGCAACCCCAGCTGAGCCGCCAGCCGTGCCCCGGCACGTCCTGCCAGCGCCACCGCGATCCTTGTGAGCATCACGGTCAGCTGATCGGTCCGCCGTGACCGTTTCACCGTGAGCCCGTCGACCTGTTCAGCGAAAGTCTTTGCCCGGCAGTCAGTATTCACACAGAAGAACCGACGCACCATCAGCCGCAAGACCATCTTCCGCCCGGCGACAGCGGCGTCGGCGAGCCGGCGGCGATAACGGGAATGCACACGACTGGACAGGGTTCCGCATCCGCTGCACCGGGCCGTTGGGGTGGCAACCACAGCATCCACGAGCACTCCGCCGGCCTCGGTCCGGACATCCTGAATCAGCAGATCCATCAAGTGCGGCAACAACATTCGAACCAGATCAGCGCACGCCTGCCACCTTCACCCATACCGAGCCGGATCTTGCGGAGACACGCCGACCAGCGCGATCACGCTATCTGCGTCAGAACCCATCACCCTGGCAGACGACATCGAGTTCTTTCAGCTCTTCCTGGATGGCCGTGAAGTCCGTGTGGACGACCTCCCACATCTTCGGGTTCGGGAGGTCGAGCCGCCAGCGGACGACCGCCAGCACCTCGGTGACCTGCTCGTCCGGCACACAGGCGCGCAGCGCACCATGTCCGACCATGCCGGATGCTCCGAAGACGACAACGCGCATGACTGTTCCGGGTGGGTTGGGGCGAAACCGAGGCGTAGTCGCGAATGCGAAGGGGTCCGGCTTGTCACAACCAGGGCGACGATAGCGGCCTTACGGTCCCCTGCGGTGCTGTGAGAGAGGCACTGTCAGTGACTTCCCTCAGGACGGACAGGGCGCCCTAGGTGGTTGGTGTTTTTCGTGCGGTGCGGGCCTGTCTCGAGCAGAATGCTTCGGGTGACGTTGGGGCGTGTACCGAGTCAGGGTGATCTGCTGCGGTCGACGGTCGAGTTCTGCGCCGGGCGGGTGGGTGAGGACTCGATTTATGGTGTGTTGCACCGGGAATGTGTCCGGTTGTTCCCGGATGAGATGTTCGCTGATCTGTTCACCGATGTCGGGCGGCGGTCGGTGCCGCCGATGATCGTGGCGGTGGTGATGGTGCTGCAGCGGGTCGAGGGGCTTTCGGATCGGGAGGCGGTGGAGCGGTTCGCGTTCGATGCCCGTTGGAAGTACGCGGCCGGGGGCCTGGATTTCGACTATCCAGGGTTTGTGCACACCGTTCTGGTCGATATGCGGGCCCGGCTGGCGCGTTCGGAGCGGCCGAACCGCATCTTCGACACCGTGCTGCAAGTCGCGCACCGGGCAGGGCTGGTGGGCCGTCGCCGGGTGCTGGACTCGACCCCGTTGTATGACGCGGTGGCCACGATGGACACCATCACCCTGGTCCGGTCGGCGATCCGGGGCCTGTTCACCGCCGCCGATGCGGAGCTGGCAACGATGTTGCGGGCGCGGGTCAGCAGCGGTGACGATTACGCCAGCGCGGCCAAACCGGTGATCGATTGGGACGACGAAGCCGCCCGCGCCCAGTTGATCGATTCCCGCGCCGGTGACGCGATGGCAATGCTGGCGGTGCTCGACGGGTGTGAACTCGAAGAGCCGACGGGCAGGGCCGCGCAGCTGCTGGCCACCGTGGTGGGCCAGGACATCACCGAAGGCGATGACGGCTGTTTCCGTATCGTGCGGGGTACCGCCGCGGACCGGGTGATCTCCACCGTCGATCCCGAGACCCGTCACGGGCACAAGACCTCGGCTCGCGGGTTCGACGGTTACAAGGGCCATATCGCCGTCGATCCCGACAGCGAGATCATCACCGCCACCACCGTCACCCCCGGCAATGCCGGTGACGCCGACGCCGCTGAGGGCCTGCTCGCCGATATCCTGCCCGCCGAAGCCGAAGCCGAAGCCGAAGCCGAAGCCGAAGCCGAAGCCGAAGCCGAAGCCGAAGCCGAAGCCGAAGCCGAAGCCGAAGCCGGTGGGGTGGCGGTGTTCGGTGATGCCGCCTACGGCGCGGGTGAGTTGCTGAAGCGGTTGGACGACAACGGGATTGGCAACCGGATCAAGGTGCAGCCCTCGCCGTCGGTGAAAGGGCATTTCGCCAAGGACCGCTTCACCATCGACCTGGACCGGCGGACGGTGGCTTGCCCGGCAGGGGTCACCGCGACGATCGGCGCCCGCACCGGGCGTCGGACCGGCACCGCCTGTTTCGGCGTCGCCTGCACCGGGTGCCCACTGCGCGCGCAGTGCACCACCGCGGCCGGTGGCCGCACGATCACGGTCGGTGCTTTCGAGGAATACCTGGTCACCGGTCGCGAGCGCCAACGCGATCCGGCTTGGAAGGCCGACTACCGTGCCACCCGGCCCAAGGTGGAACGCAAGATCGGGCACCTGATGCGCCGCCGCCACGGCGGACGCCGCGCCCGCATGCGCGGACGAGTCAAAGTCGCCGCCGACTTCGGACTGCTCGCCGCTGCGCACAACCTCGCCCGCCTCGCAGTCCTCGGCATCGCCCACACCACAGGCGGTTGGACCGCAGCCCCCGCCTGACACCCACCCATCGAGCCCGAACGCCCGACACCATGAGCCCGAACATCAACAGCCACAACCAGACTCGTCCGACTACCGCCAGCAACCACCGATACCGGTCGACTGATAAGCCCCCACCAACCAGCTCACGTCACCGATGAAACACACCCATTCGACACCAACCACCTAGCATCCCAGTGTTGCCGTCGCGCGGGTGCGGTGAGCTGTGCTGCCTCCCGCGGGAGATCATGAAGAAGGAGGAACGATGACCACTGTCGCCATTATCGGCGCCGGCCGCGGAGTCGGCCTTGCCGTGGCCCGCCGGTTCGGCCGCGAGGGATTCGGCGTGGCGCTGCTGTCGCACCGGCAGACCAGCGTGGACGAGCTCGCGGGCATGCTCGAGTCCGAGGGCGTCACCGCGCGCGGTTTCGCAGCGGACGTGCTCGACCGGAGGGCCTCCAGGTCAGCTACAACGGCGTCAAGTGCAGGACAATGAGGAACGGCCGGTTGCGCAGCCCGGTGGCTTTGGCTCCTTCGAATACAGTCCTCCACGCAGGCGTGTTGGCGGTGAAGCACCGCAGCAGGGGTCGCCTTGGCGAAGGCGGTATCCGGCGAACGCCGGTAGAACAGATGAGCCGACGGCGGTCGGTCAATATGTTCCGAACCTGGTGTGGCGTGATCAAATCCATGCGAACCAGGGCAGATACCGCGAGCGGACGCTGCCCTCCGCCATTCGCTTCTCCAATTTGGCCTTCCACCGCTCGCCATAGGGCGCGTCGAGGAAACCTCCAGGCACGATCAAGCGCCAAGCCGAGTGGAGCGTCATCCAGTAGGGCACGATGACGTCGGGCTCGACCTTCCGCATGAAGTCGAGTCGGTCGGGGACTGGAAGCTGCGGACGCCCCGGAAGCGGGTTCGCGACTGCCTGATCGACATCAGCGAACCGCGGCCGGGCCAGCTCGTGGAAGCCGACGCCAACTCCAGCATGGTCACCACCTGGACGGTGCTTGATCAAGGAGGTGGTCGTAGCTGTGTCCGCGTGGAGACGACCTGGCAGGGCGCCACAGGGATCGCCGGACTCTTCGAGCAGACCTTCGCACCAATGGCAATATCGACAACGGATGCTCGGAAAACTCGCCGATTACGGCTAACAGGCATCGTCAAGTCCCGTTCCCCGGCCAATAGGGTCTCTAGTCTCTGTGGCCCTCGATCGAAAACTGCGAGAATGAGGCTCGAGATCGAACATATTGGGGTCACATGGATAAGGACCGTGATACCGGGTTCGTGCCCAGGGGAGGGCACGGCGGGATCGCGCGGCTGCAGTCGAAGGCTGAGGCGCGACTTGGTCTGCTGGCTGCGGGGATGCGTGAGTACGCGATCTTCGTGCTCGATGCGGCTGGCCGTGTGGAGAGCTGGGATGACGGGGCAGAACTCATCACGGGCTATCGCGGCGAGGAGATCATCGGGAGGCATTTCTCGGTGTTTGCCCCGGCGGAACCCGGCACTGCCGGCCACGCGGACTGGCAGCTGGCTCAGGCCGCCGAGTTCGGCAGGCATGTGGACGAAGGCTGGTGCCTGCGCCGCGACGGCACCCGGTTCTGGGCCCATGTCGTGATCACTGCGCAGAAGTCGCCGGGGGGCAGCGTACGGGGTTTCATCCAGGTCACCCGTGATGAGACCGAAGCCGGCACCCGGCAGCAGCGGTCGAGCCGGCGGTTCACCGACCTGTTCGACCTCGCCCCGGCCGGTATCGCGTTGTTCGACGAAGCCGGGCAAGTGCTGGACGCCAACGAGGCGCTGTGTGGCCTGCTGGGCTACCGGCTTCCTGAACTCATCGCCATGCCCGCCGTAGGCCTGCTGCACCCGGACGATCGTGGCCCGAGCCTCATCGCGGATGCGGCATCGGCGGAGGCGACGTTGAACCAATCCCGCGTGCACCAGCGGACGCTGCTGCGCTCGGATGGCCAGCCGGTGCCCTGCGATGTGCACAGCGCGGCGTCGGTGGCCGACGACGGAAGCCGGTTCTGGGTGGTGGTGTTCCAAGACATCACCGACCGGTTGCGTCAGACCGAAACGCTGCGCTTCCAGGCCACCCACGACGATCTGACCGGGCTGCTCAACCGCACCGGCCTCAACGAGCTGCTCGGCAGCCTGCTGCACGGTGGCGCTGTACAGGTCGCCGTGCTGTTCTGCGACATTGACAACTTCAAACGGGTCAACGACGCGCTGGGCCACGAGGCCGGCGACGAACTGCTGAAGGCGCTGGCGTGGCGCCTCACGAACGGGCTGCCGCCAGGGTGCACACCGGCCCGGCTCTCGGGTGACGAGTATCTGATCATTTGTCCGGACGTCGACGCCGTCGGTGGCCTGGAGCCCTTCACGACCTGGGTGGCGGGACTGCTGTCCACGACCGTGCCCGTGCGCGGGCGGCCGGTGGTCGTGTCGGCTTCGGTCGGCGCCGCAATGCTCGACCAGGACACCGTCGGCGCGGATCTGCTGCGTTACGCCGACGCGGCGATGTTTCATGCGAAAAGCCTGGGCCCCGGCCGCGTGTCGCTAGCCACCCCCGCCCTGATCGCCACTGTGGAGGCACAACTCGGCCTGGAAGAGCAACTGCACGCGGCAATAGACACCGACTCCCTCGTCCTGCACTACCAGCCGATCATGACTCGCGACCATTCCGTCGCGATGGCCGAGGCGCTGGTGCGCTGGCCGCATCCCGAACGCGGCCTGCTCTCACCAGCGGTGATCCTGCGTGTGGCCGAGCAAGGAAACATGCTGCGCGCACTGGACCGCTGGGTGCTGCGCACCGCCTTACACGAGGCATCCAGCTGGCCCGAGCCGGACGGGCACCCCGTGGCCATCGCGGTCAACCTGTCCGAACTGCTGCCCCACGATCCGGAATTCGTCGACGCGATCACCGCGGTCATCACCGAATGCGGCATCGACTGGCGCCGCGTGGTCCTGGAAATGGTGGAAACATCCCTGGTCGACCTGCCCACACGATCCCGGGAAGCCATGGTCGAGCTGGCCGAACGCGGCGTGCGCTTCGCCTTGGACGACTTTGGCACCGGCTACTCCTCGCTGGCCCGTCTCAAATACCTACCCACACAGATCATCAAACTGGACCGCCAGTTCGTCTCCGGCGTGGAAACCGACGCCGCCGACCTCGCCATCGCCCAAGCCATGACCGGCATCGGCCGCGCGATGGGACGCAGCTGTGTCGCCGAAGGCGTGGAAACCACCGGCCAGTTCCAGGCCCTCGACCGACTCGGAATCGACCTCTACCAAGGCTGGCTGTTCTCCCACCCACTCTCAGCCCACCAGCTCCGCGCCTTCCTCGAAAACCCACGGAGATAGAACGCACCAGCACACCGAGCTGCACGACGAGACGACTCCGACGACGGTGACCTCAGCAGTTGACTGGGCCCCGATTGCAGGTCCACCTGATCTGGCCCCCGCTCCGGGATCCGCAGTTTTGAGAGTTGAGGCAGACTGACCGCAGGAGGTCACGATGCCGAAATCCTTTCCGCCGTCTATGCGCCGGCAGGTGTGTGCTCGATTGCGAGCTGGCGAGCCCGTCGCCCGGATAGCGGAGGAGACAGGGATCTCGCCTGCCACACTGTTCCGCTGGAAGGCACAGGTGCTCATCGATGCAGGAGTCCGAGAAGGTGTTCCGAGCGTGGAGGCCGACGAGCTGGCCTCAGCGAAAATGCGAATTGCCGCGCTGGAAGCCGAATTGAAACTCACCCGCGCCGCCTGCGAATTGTTCGATGCGCAGGCGGTGGTGTTCCCAAAAGGCGGATCGCGGTCGTCGAAGGGCTGATCGCGCTCGGATATTCGGGCCGGTCGGCTTGCCGGGTTGCCGGAGTGAATCGATCCACCTTCCTACGACACCGGCGACGACCGTTGTCCACCCGAAAGATTCGTAGGATCGTGGTCGCCGACGAAATATCGCGGATCCATGTCCAGTCGCGCGGAACCTATGGCAAGCGCCGGATCAGGGCCGCGCTGCTGGCCGAGTGCGAGATGATCGTCAACCACAAACTCGTGGCCTCGATCATGTCCGACCTTGGGATCTTCGGCCTTCCTAGACGCAAACGTCGCGGTCACCCGATGCTCGGAGTGAGCACTCCCGCGGATCTGGTGAACCGCGCCTTCACCGCCGCTCGACCCAACGAGCTGTGGTGTACCGACATCACCGAACATCCCGCCATGCCAGCGATCGACGAAAGAACTTGCCGATGCGGTGAAAGTCGGTGAAACCGCCGAGCGTGTAGGCGTGCGCGGCGACGTAGGGCCGGACCGTGCCGTCGATCCACCCGGGCCAAGCGTTCTCGAACTCCATGTGACCGGTGCCGATGAGGCGCAGCCAGTCCTCGGCGGACCATGCCCAATACGATGTGCCGTCCTCCAGGCACCGCCGCAGAACCAGCCCGACCGCATCGGTGACCGAGCGGCGGTGAGCTTGGGTGTCCGGGCACCAGCGCAACGCCGCCCGCGCATCGTCGAGCGGAGCCATAAGCCGTGAAATCACCTGCCATTCAACGCGATCGCGGTCGTATCCACGACGACGGCGCACTTGCCAGTCCAGGGCGTCGAGAGCCGCGTGCTCGCGGTCGGTGAGTTCGGGGCGTCGGTCGTATCGGTCCAAGTCGATGGGCCATGGCCAGACTGGAGCCGCAGCCGTCGAGGAGACGGCCGCCGTGGAAGTGGTGATCACGACCTGATCGCCTCCGCCCCGTCCTCGCCGAGGCGCGCGAGCATCTGCACCCGCCAGCCGTGGATCTGTTCCATGCCGCGGTTGAGCTTGTCGGCCAGGTCGCGGCCGGAAAGATGGATGTAGGTGAGAGTGGACTCGGTGTCGCGGTGACCGGCAAACGAGGCGATCGCGTGCAGTTCCCAGCCCATTCGGGCAAGGTCGGTGAGGCACAGGTGCCGAGTGGGAGATCATCTGTCCCACGGTCAGATTCCACGTACCTGATAACTATCTGGCATCGGAAGAACTCAGAAGAGAGATCAACGGCGGGTTGCAGGTGGTGGAGAACTGGAACTCCGCCAACACCGTCGTGTTCTACGGCAAGGACTCCCAACTCGTGGGCGCCGACCGCGAACACGCCGAGGTATCGATGCTCGCGCTACACCTACTGCAATCGGCGATGGTGTACATCAACACCCTTCTGTTGCACGCGGTTCTGGAGGACCCGGAGTTCCACGGCCTGGTCGGCGACAACGAGCGCCGCGCACTGAGCCCGTTGTTCTGGTCGAACATCAACCCTTACGGCCGCGTCCGGCTCGACATGGATACCCGCCTGGACCTGTCCCTGGAACGAGTTGTTGGATAAAGCCCTGCTCGCTGCTGTCATTTGCCGCGTTGCGGTTCTTGCCAGTCGTGGGGCCACCGACAGCAGGTGATCCGCTGAGAGAACATGTTCCAGATCCGCTATCCGGATCGATCATGGCGACGGAAGTTGAGCCGTCAGGCCTGCACGGGTGCGCGGCGCGCGATGATCTTCCGGTGGCAGATGCGCCAGCCCTGCGGTTCCCGGCGGAGCGTGTCCTCGTAGATGACCGTCCCGCTCGTCCCGTCCGCATTGACCGCGAGCCCCTTGGAACGCGCACGCACCCGGACGCCATCCTGTGCGACCAGAACGATGTTGGTGACGTGATGCCCCAGCGGCTGGGCCGGGTCGTCCTGGTTGTCGCGAGCCACTTTTTGTAGCGCCGCAATGCCGCGGGCCGTGCCGAGCCCGAAGTCTTCCAGGTCCAGCACCAGATCGTCGGTGTACAGCTCGCCCCACCGATCCCAGTCACGGTCATCGGCCACATGTCCGTGCAGCGCGATCGTCTCGTGTATCGCGATTCGATCCGCCGCGGTGATGTCCAGCATTCGAAGACCTCTCATCAGTGAAATGGGGAATTCCCCGTTTATTCGCCGCTAGACTAACCGGGGATTCCCCCACTTTGCAAGGAGAAAGATGGTCGACCGACCACGTCGCGCCGATGCGCGCCGCAACTACGAGCTAGTGCTGACGGCCGCGAGGGAGGTATTCGACGAGCTCGGCGTAACCGCCCCGCTGGACGAGATCGCCCGGCGTGCAGGGGTCGGGAATGCGACGATGTACCGCCATTTCCCTACTCGCCGCGACATGGTCATCGCCGTCTACGCCGAGGAGGTCACTGCGCTGGGCGAGCTGGGCCGGACCTTGCTCGGGGATCCCTCGCCTGCCGATGCGCTGTTTGCCTGGCTGCGCGCGTTCATCGCGCACGTCTCCACGAAAGGCCAACTGCCCCTGTCTATTCCGGATGACGAGGCCGGACAGCGGTCCGCGCTGTACCGGGAATGGCACGAGACGATGCACACTGCCGCGGCCGATCTGCTGCGCCGGGCGCAGGAAGCGGGCGCGATCAAGGCCGACCTCGACGTTGCCGACCTGCTCGCTTCGGCCAACGGAATCGGACGCGCCGCAGCCGACGTTTCCCAGGCCGACCGGTTGCTGGCCATCGTCCGCGATGGCCTCGCGCGCACGTCGCGAACAGGCAACTCACCGAAATAGACTCGGTTCCGACAGCCCAGTTTGAGGCGAGGACCCCCGAGGGAAACTGCGACGCCAGGACGGTTACCGCCTGGCGCCTTCTGCGTGTTTCATAGACGGGTCACCTATGAAACACCAGCTGAGTTTCCCCCAGTTTCCTCACGTGAGTTCCAGTGGCGCGAACGACCGCGCACGACGCGGACCCGGAACCCGGCCTGGTTCTGATCGCCAATCGCGACATCGTTTGGTCGCCAATGTCGCCACCAACGCCTTTCGTGGCGGGTCTGCCGGGCCGTCAGTTGTCCTCTGCCAGTGAAGTTGGACTTTTGCCATCGATGTTGGCCCATCGTGGAGTCTCTGCCATTGCAGTTGGCCCGTTCTGGTCGAGTTCTATTGATGGGAGCGGGATTCGGCCTCGGATCCGGCGGGGTCCTGGCTGGATCCCACAAACCCTTCCTGCTGCACCGCGAGCTCGCGGGCCCGGCAACCGGCCTCAGGCGAAAGTGATCGTCCCTACCGTGTAGACACCGTCCCGAGCCCCGCCGTGCAGGCCAGGACTTCGGTGGCGGTTCGGCGGCCGCCGCAGGCCCGGACCGGCGGTCGGATCGGGAGGCTACGTCGATTCGGTCTGCACGCTTCGCCGTATTGCCCCGGGAGGTTCGAGAGAAAGCCCCCGAAACCCGATGGGCGTGAGTGTCAGGATTTCGGGGCCCCGCGCTCCTGGAACCAGTGCCCGCGGACGCCCTCCGCGGCGGTGTGGAACGGGTGCTCCTGGTCGGTCATCTGCCGGAACAGGAACTCCGTGGCCGTGCACTCGAACCGGCTGCCCTCGTCGAGGCTGTCCACGGCGTAGACGGGCCACCGGTCGGGATCGGGCCCCTCGGTGATCCAGGAGTACGTTTCCTCGTGCTCGTTGTTCGACCAGGGGATCAGCCCGCCCGGGGCCGGGAACGGCGGATGCTCGTCGCCGAACGTCCAGTCGTTGCGGGTGTGATACTCGGTGTGCCAGATGAGCTTTTCTGGGTGGAATACCCCGAAGAACCCGTTGAACCTGCCGTCGCAGCCGAACGCCTCGACGAGCCGCTTGTAGTCGCTCGGCAGGGGGGTGCCGAGCCGCGACTCGACCACTGCCCAATCGGGCGCGGGGACGGGCGCCGATGGCCCACCCGTGATCGCGACCAGCCGCTGCACCCACGACATCTCCGCGGGCGGATCGACCGGTTCCGGGATGGTCCGCTCCGCGACGGCGACGACCAGACGGCTGTCCGCGTCCTCCCCGACCGCGACCGCGCGCATGCCCTGCGCCCAGGCGTGGTCCCAGTCGTGCTCTTCCGGGAGGGCCATCGGCGGCTCGCCGTTCCAGTACACACCCGGGTACCGACTGGCGAACATGCCCGATGGATCTATGCCGTCGTCGGAGACCAGCACGCATGTGTGCCCGTCCGGATGCCCGGGCTGTTCGCACGTCAGGGCACTGACCTCCGCCCCCATGAGGCGGGATACGGTCGCCATCAGTTCCTCGCGGTCCACAGGAAGCCATCTAACCACCACCCCCACCGATATCACTGGTCCACGAGATCCTTCACGCCTGGACCACGCGACGTCCGAAACGCTGAATTGGGCCAACTTCAATGGCAGAAAACCAGATTCGCTCTGCCACTCGAAATGGCCCACCAAAGGTCAGCGCCCTTCTGCTGGGCCAACTGCACTGGCGCAGGACATCAGTTTCAGCTCAACAACTTCTCAGACGTGGTGGGCATTAACGGCACCCCGAGATCGAGTTCCCTACGCTGTTGCCAACTGTGCGCCACCTCGCCCGGGCCGCCGCCACGGCTTAGAACTGAACTGACCAGGTATCTGCGTCCTGCCCCGCGTCGGGCCTTGGGAAGGAAGGCGTCTCGTGCACCCTGCAGTAGCGCATCTGAGTGCGGTCATGCCGCCCTCGCCGCTGGGTCCGGTGATCGCCCCGCCCTGGACGCGAATCGAGGAGGCGATGGGGGTCGGGCTGCCGCGCGACTATCGGGACTTCATCGATCTATACGGCGACGGGGCGATCAACGACGAACTCGGCGTCAACTACCCCGCCTGGCAGCAGGATGACACCTCGACTCTGAGCACCTTGGTGGATGTGGCCGAAGAGGACAACGGCTACGGTGTTTACGAATCCTTGGAGGTGCCCTTCCCCGGGTATCCGGCGCCGGGCGGGCTGCTGCAGTGGGGCGGCAATTACAACGGCGACAGGCTCTGTTGGCTAACCGAGGGCAAGGACCCGGACGACTGGCCGGTGGTGGTGGTCTTCCGCCACATTTCGGATCCGTCGTGGCGGCGGTTCGACGGTGGTATGGCCGCATTCCTGCTCGCCGTGGTCACCGGCACGTTCGACCTCGCGACCACGTTGATCGGCGATGCACCGGGTGAGGCGCGCTGGACTCTGGCGCGGGATTGGATCCACGACTACGGGTTCACGCCGTCGGCGCGCTACGTCCATGCCGGCGAAATGTTGCGGCCGGGTGGGCAGGGCCTGACACTTGCCGGGGGTGTGCCGGTGTCGCTGCGGTATGCCGAGGGTCTCGGCGGGGATCAGGAACTGTACGGGCGCACCGGTGAGGTTCGGCCCCTGATCGAACCCCACGACCCCGACTGCCCCGCCGAGACAATCACCCTGGCCGGCGGCGGACTGGCCGGCGGCGGACTGGCGCCGGGGATGATGGCCTACCGGATCCGGGCCGAGGCCACCATCGACCTCGACAATGCGCCGGGCACCCTCGCACTGGAACTACTCCGCGACCGCACACCGATCCCGGCAGCCACCTCCGTACTGGACAACTACGGCCAGACCTTGACAATCATCACCAAAGCCGAAATCACGGTAGCCGCCAGCGCGGACCTGGCAGCGGTGCAACTGCGCGTCGTGAGCGACCGGGACACCGACATCACTGTGTGGGACCTGTCCCTGCATGTCAAGGGCACCCTGGCCACCGCCCCCCAGACGTGCCCCATCGTTCGTGCAGACAACGGCTGCTACTGCATGCTGAGCTGACGACCGGCCACCCGCACATTGGGGGATTCGGGCAGTGTTCGTGGCCAGCGCGTCCAGTCGGGGCGGATCGGTCGTCGTCCCAGACCTGCGCCAGGATCATCAGGTTTTCAAACTCGCCCGGCCGGACTCCACCCATGGGTTCGACGACGTGGGTGCACACACGAGTTCGGACATCAGTGCACGCGACTTCGAACATCGACACGCGGGCAGCGGCTCGGTCGGCCACCGGCCATAAGCGACGAGCAGGTCTGCCAGGCCCGCGCTCTGCTGACCCGGCCGGACGAGTCGGTGTCCTCGATCGCGCGGCTGCTGGGGGTCTCGCGGACCACGCTGTACAAATACGTGCCCGAGCTCACCGACGGAGCCCAGGCACGTATTCGATGAATGACTCGTAGAGCTGCCGTGCCCGCGCTCGGTAGCGTTCGCTGCCGAGCCGTGCGGCGAGAAGGACTGATCCATGAACTCGGGCTCGGCCCGCCGGAGTGTGCACGGGTCAGTGTTCGAAGTTCGGCGCATCACTCCGCCGGCACTGAGTTCGGGCGCGGCTTTCGCTTTCAGGGCTTCCAGTTCCGCGTCCGCGCGGAAGCGCGCCTGCAGCAGCCAGGCCGCCCGATTATCCGCTCACCACCTGTGAGTATCGGTGTCCAGCCTGGACACCTTCAGGCTCGCGTAGGTCGTCGTCCCATCCCCCTTATGCCTGTGTTTCACGGATACCTCTCCGTCATCCGACAGATCGATCCACCGATTGTCGTCCTCTCGAGAGAAGTATTGGTTCTGGTATATGCCGTACTCGGCGAACACGCAGCCGCCTCGCGGGGTGTCGTACAGGCCGTTGCATACCTGTATGCCAGCTTCAGGAAAGGTGATCGATCCGTCGTTCCGGCTTGTCCGCTGGACCCGAGCCCTTGACGCCTCCAGGGGCGCCGGGTCGGTGAGCAAGGTATAGGTCAGCAGGGTCATGGTCACGACTCCTTCGACTGGAAGGTCGGCGCAGGCCGATAACCCACGCGCAACCGAGAACCCACATGCGCACTACCCCTAGCCCCAAGGCCGCGCAGTTTGGGTTTCTGCCTGGTTGTCAACCGGGCAGGATATGGACGCTGATCTGGGTTTTGTAGATGTTGCGGTCGACCTCGCCCTTGGCGCGGTGTTTGGAGATGGCGCGTTTGACGATGCGGGGGCTGGAGCGTTGGCGTCGCGGTGGCAGCGGGCTGGACAGGACCGCGCGGCCGATGGTGCCGATCAGGTTGATCGTGGTGGTGGCGAGGACTCCGGCGGCCTGGATGAGCTGATCGCGAGCGGTGTGCACGGCGATGGTGAAACTGCCGCGGTCGGGGCTGAAACCCGGTGTGGCCAGCGCAGTATCGGCGATGGCGGTGCGCAGCGCCTGGTAGGTGATCAACAACGCGTAGACCTCTTGGGCGACCCCGGTCGGGGTGCGGGCGCGCAGCACCCGCCCACCGAGGATGGTCGATTTCAGTTCGAAATAGCTGGTTTCGATCTCCCATCGTTGATGGTAGAGATCCACCAATTCCTCTGCCGGGTAGCGCTTGTCGTCGGTCAAGGTGGTGATCAGCCGGTACCGCTCGACCCGGCGTGGCCCGCCGGCGCAGCTGACGGCGATCTCGGCGTCGATTACGCGCACAGTCGCCGTACCGGTACGGGTCAGCCACGATCTGTCACCCAACCGCGCGATCGCGGGAACGCGCCGGTTGAGTTTGGCGCGGATCAGCAGATCCGCTCCGGTGTCGGTGATCTGCTCGATCAACGCCGTAACCGCGAAGTTCCGGTCGGCCAGCAACAACATGCCCGGGCGCAGGCACCCCAAAAGTTGTGGCGCATAGGCTGTTTCCGCGATCCGCAACGGACCGAACACGACATCGACGACGGTGCGGGTGCCACACGCCACCACCGCCAGCAACCGCAGCATCGGGTACCCGGCCTGGGCGTGACCGCCACCGTGACGCCCGAACTCGGCCACGTTGCCCGGGCTGTCGGGCACAAACACGCTGGTGCCATCGATCGCGCACACCAGCAGACCCCGCCACCGCACCGCTCCAGCGGCGGAGCCGGCGAGCAGGTCGAACAACGCGGCCAACGGTTTGACCCCGACACGGCGCAACGCCTGTGACAAGGCCGAGGAACCCGGACACACGAACGATCCACCGGGCAACCCGGCACACAACCGCGCCCATACCTGCCGATACCCGATATCGGAGAACAACGCTCCGGCCAGCAGCAGATACACCACCACCCGCGACGGCAGCAGCCGCACTCGCGACCGCACGGCACCGGCTGTTTCCAGCGCCGCGTCGACCAGATCGAACGACACGATCCGGGTCAGTTCCCCAAGGTGCCCCGGCGCGAACACACCCTCCGCGACCCGCGAGGAACGATCAATGACACACTGAACTGACAGCGGAACTCCTCGGACGAGCGGATTGTCTTGGCGGACAACACCTCTCTACCAGCAGTTCCGCTGTCCCCGCTCACCACCCCACCCCGCTTGACACACCAACTCACACGTTAACTGCGCGGCCTTGCCCCTAGCCCTCCAGCCCGGAGGTCCGGAAGAACTTCACTTCCAAGGCTCACGCGTCAGCCACACATGAAATATAAGCCTGACCCTTCACTTCTTGTGATTGAAACCGTTTCGGCCGACCGTCCGGCCAGCAGCGTCAAGTAACGATTCAGTCCAGCGAATGGGCGCCGGCTCAAGGATTCGAGACAGCAGGGTCGGCTACGCCTTGGGCCAGGTCCCGGGCGTCGCGTAAGTCGGTCTTGATATTGAGGTCGGTCATTTCTACCGGGATCCCGGTACAGCCGGTTCGACTGGAGTGTTGCCAGATCACCACGGTTATCAGGCAACAGGGCTTCGGCTCCATCCGTGAAACCTCCCCCGTGATGTTGTCGATGCCGGGACTGTCGGACAGCTTCGTGACAGAATCACTCCAGGTCGTGCACAGGGGGTCGCGCATGCAGAAGAGTTCTCGGCCAATCGGATTCGTCGTTGCAGTCCTCGTGGTGCTTGCACTGGCTGCCTGTTCACCGAGCAGCCCGCAGCAGACGGGTGTCACCGATCCCGCGTCCACCTCACCCGACCCACCTACGTCGACCTCGTCGGACTCGGCGCCAGGAGCCTCGCCTGAGCAGGCGGCGACCGGTACCCAACCGCGGCCGGGTCTGCCCACCACTCAGGTATTACCTCCTACAGCTACGGCTGCGGCGACAACTTCTCTGTCCAAGACGGTTGGGCCTGAGCGGACCTCGCCCTCGCGGACAACTACTACGGTCCCGGAGACGACGCGACCGCCGTCTAGCGTGACAACACCAACCACTCCCCCGACCCGAACACCGACGGTGACCCGGTGAGTGGCTCCTCCTCGTCACCCGAACCGCAGGCGCCCTTCGCTTTGGCTCTGTCATTAGCGGGAGCGGTCACCTCGCAAGCTTTTCTGTTCACCGCTGTCCTGTACTACTTCGGGTGGGCGTACGCCCACGCATGGTTCGCCTATTTCGGTGTCGATGTCGGCATGCTCGGGTTGTCGGTAGCCGACTACACCCTGCGTAGCCTCACTGGCGCCTTCTGGCCGGTGGTGATCGCTCTGCTCGGCCTGCTGGTTCTCGCTTCGGCTCGCCGGCTCCCTCTCGTGATCGCCGTGCGGACGAGGCGCCCCCGACAGAATCTGCGCCGCTGGTATGTGGTCGTACTGATTGTCGGCACAGCGCTGAGCGCGACACCGGGCATCACATGGATGGTCGACCGCACCGTCGGTCCACCGCTGAGCACCTATCTGCCGGGTTTTCTCGTGGTGGGAGCCATGCTGCTCGGCCACGCCATCACCCTGCGATCGAGCTGTCCAGCGTTGATCGGTTCAGGGCGAACCGCCCGCCGAAACACACCGCGCCCCGCACCTACGGGCGTTTTGGTCGTATTGCTTGCGCTCGGATTCGCCGGAACTATCTGGGGCATAGGGGCATACGCCGACCGACAGGCCACCACCGATGCACGCAACCTGGCTCAATCCAGGTTTCCAGGGCGTCCCTCGATCCTCGTCCTGAGCGTCGACAGGCTAGGAATCGAGGGAACTGGTACACAGGTCAATGAGTTCACCGTGCCTGGCGAGAAGTATCGCTACGTCTACAGCGGACTACGAATGCTGGCGCGGACCCCGGACACATATTTCCTTGTCCCACAACAGTGGGAGCTGAATCGAGATCGAGTCTTCGTCGTCCCCAGAACCGACAGCCTCCGAATAGACATCGATCGACATGCTTGACGCCAGGATTCACGACCAAGGAGATGCGCCTGTGCCGAGATCCGCGACCAAGTGATGTCCGGAATCGCGACCAGAACCACCCGAGAAACAGCAGCGAGCCAGGGAGATGCGCGCTGCTGTTGAGTCGGCGACTCTCACTCGATCACCAGCTGGTCGGCGAGGTCGACCGGAGTGTCTGGGGGCAGCGTGACGCTTTCGAGCAGCCACCGCAGCGTAGGCACGTCCTGCGGGTCGACGGGCACCGCGGCGTTGACCAACGCGCTGACGAGGTCGGCGGAGGCGAGCGAGAGCTCACCCACCACGACCTTCTCGCGCAGCGAATCCACCTTCCCCGGAGGGAGCGCGGGCGCGTACTTCCGCACCTGCTCCACCAGCGTGGAACGATAACCGTTTTGCACTCTGTTCCTCGTCCTCTCAGAAGATTTGCATGTCCTCCGCGACCGCACGAACGACTCAGCCACCGATAAGGGTCACTTGCCCCGCACCGGATCGGGCGGATTTACTGCAACCCCCGAGTCCACGGCAGCCGCCGTGACCTATTCGTGACATTGGGGTGGGCAGCCTGGCCGTAGGCGGGTAGCGTCCTGACCTGCGACAGCCCCCGGCGGCAGAGGCGCCGCCGGGGGCTGTTGTCCAGTCCAGCTTGCTACTCCCCTCCTGTGTCTCCGCTCCGCCTCTTCTGCCGCCGCAAGTGACCAGGCATGCGCAAAAGCGACTATCTCGCCGCCTATCCCTGTGCCCCACTTCAGTCTGTAACGGTTGTGGCACGCAGGTAGCTGTACACGGTTTCGCGGCTGACGCCGAACTCTTTCGCCAGGGCCGCTTTGGACTCCCCGCTGACCGCGCGGGCGCGCAGCTGGTCGGCCCGCTCGGCGGTGAGCGCGGGCTTGCGGCCGGTGTAGGCGCCGCGAGCCTTCGCCGCCACGATGCCCTCACGCTGACGCTCGAGGATCAAGGCGCGCTCGAACTCGGCGAAGGCGCCCATCACCGAAAGCAGCAGGTTCGCCATCGGCGAATCCTCACCGGTGAAGGTCAGCGACTCCTTCACGAACTCCACCCGCACGCCCTTGCCGGTCAGGGTGCGTACCAGCCGCCGCAGGTCATCGAGGTTGCGGGCCAGGCGATCCATCGAGTGCACGATCACGGTGTCGCCGTCGCGGACGTAGCCGATCAGCTCGTCCAATTTCGGGCGTGCGGTGTCCTTGCCGGAGGCCTTGTCGGTGAAGGTGCGTTCGACGTCGATCCCATCGAGTTGGCGGACGGTGTTCTGATCGACGGTGCTGACCCTGATGTAGCCGACGCGCATGATTGCCCCCTTCCGAACCCGATATGTCAGGTTGGAGTCTAGGAATCAGGCGGACAAGTGTCAAGAAACGAAGAATGAGACTCTATTCTGACGCTTTTCGGGCCGGTCAGGCATGTGGCTGTGACTCGCGGCGGAAAGTGGCGGTGTTTTCGCGGTGCCGGGTGGCGGTGATCGTGACGCGTAGCGGTCCCGTTGCTGTGCTGAACGGCGCTGCTCGCGAGGCCCTGTGCTGCCACCCGCCCCCCGCCACCTCCACGGGGTTGCGACAAGCTGCCTCCTCGGGCCGCCGTCGAGCAGCGTCAAAGCGCACTTCCCGAGTCATTCTGGACGTCATGCACGCCTGGCTGAATGCGGATCAAGGGGCGATGAGGGCATCAATCTGGTTGAGCGCGGCGCTGGCGCCCTCGACGACACCCATCTCCAGCACCTTCTGCAGTCCTTCCGCGGTTTCGTACGTGCCTACGTACCTGGCGCGGGTGCGGCCATCTTGCTCGGTGAACGTGTAGATGTTCTGCGAGACCGGTAAATCCGGGTTCGGGTTGAAATCCAGGTCGGCGAACCCGTCCTCGAACGAGAAGCTGCGCGGCTCGTCGACGGCCGTGACTTTCCAGTACCCGGCGAACTTCTCGCCCTCCGGGCTGGTCATAAAGTAGGTCACCCGGCCGCCCGGGGTGAGGTTGTGGTCGACGACGGTCGCCGGGTAGGTCGGCGGGCCCCAGACCTTTTCCAACTGGCGCGGATCGGCGTAAATCTGCCAGATCCGCTCCACCGGCGCGGCGAATTCGGCGGTGATGGTCAGGGTGCGGGAGTCCGGGTCGTGCTGGACGTTGATGACGGGCATTGTTACTCCTTCTGACTGCGGTGCGGTGTGGTGTCGGATGCGATCAGCTCGTCGATGCGCGCGATGCGGCCACGCCAGGCCTGCTCCAGCTCGGTGAGCATGGACGCCACTGACCGCACCGCCGTCACGTCGCCGCTGGCCAGCTGCTCGCGGCCGTCGCGCCGCTTGGTGAGCAGGCCGGCCTTCTGTAGGACGGCGACGTGCTTCTGCACTGCCGCGAAGCTCATGTCGTACTTCGCGGCGAGAGCGGAGACCGAGTGCTCCCCGGCCAGCACCCTGCGCATGATGTCGCGCCGGGTCCGGTCGGCGAGCGCGTGGAACAGCGCATCAGCCCTGTCCTCCTCGTCTCGCTCGGTCACGAGAAGAATATACAACCAATTAGTTGTATGTTGTCAAGGGTCGTGTCGCACCTATGGGGCAATGCAGCCGCAATGCTCCGATCGACCTTGTGGTCCGGGGTGGCCGCGAGACCCGCGGGATCGGTATTGGCGCTGCACAACACCACGCACACCCGCTCGGCCCCGGCCGGTACGCCGAGTGCGGCCGAGAATCGCCGCCAGCGCAGCGGCCGCGTCATGTTCAACGGCGGCTCGGCGGTAGCTCCACAACGCCCGCCGAGCCGCCACAATGTCGTTGTCCGACACCAACACAGACCAAGTAGGGGTCCTCACGCAGTCGGGTGGCGCGGAAAGAGTGTGATCATGGTGCTGATGGAGTGCTGATCGAACTGCTCGTCATCGACGAATCCGAACGCCTGACCGCCACCGCTATCGAACACCTGCGCGACCAGTACGACCGCGGAGACCACGGCCTACTGTTCATCGGCATGCCCGGCATCGAGAAAACGTTCTCCCGCTACCCGCAGCTCTACGGCCGCGTCGGCTTCGCCCACAACTACCGGCCCCTGACCGGCGAGGAACTCACCTTCGTCCTGACCCGCCACTGGCACAAACTCGGCCTCGACCTGGACACCGACGACTTCACCGACGCCCGCATCACCGGCGGCAACTTCCGGCTCCTGCAACGACTGTTCGCCCAGATCCACCGCATCATGAAAATCAACGAACTCCACACCATCACCGCCGACGTCGTCGAAACCGCCCGCAGCACCCTCGTCATCGGCGCCACCTAATGGGAGGCGATCGGCGAGCCTACGACTGGGCGTGAACAGTCGGGGCCAGGCTGATCAACCGAGCCGCCGGTCGGTGAGCACTTCTGCCACCTGGAGTGTTGTCCGATTCCTAGGGTTAGATCGTGCCCCGGCCGGTCGGTGAGGCTGCCTGTAGCGCTGATGGGGTGTCGTGCCGGGTTGAGCACTGATCCATTAGGTCGCCGCCGCAGTCGATCTCGCCTAGGACGGATGGCGCTTCATGCCCGAAAACGGCACCGCCCGTGTCCGGCTCGCCTGTATCGAAGCCCGCGCCCGCGCCCGCATACGCGACGCCCAAGGCGCCGATGAACCGCTCGAGCTGGGCTGCCGGGAAGTTGGAAACCCGATCGAGCGGGCCAGACCGTCGTTTTTGATCTTCTCCAGGGTGAGACAGGCTCTTGTCTAGCGCGGCCAGGGTGGTGTCGTAGCCAAGGACGGTGTGTCAAACCTTCGCCGTGATGTGTAGTTGTTCGCGCGGCAGTCTGGACGCGGCGATACCTGCGCCTGCGCCAGTTTCGTTGCGGTAGTAGGCGGCAGTGTCGATCGCCGATAGCCTGCCTCAAGTGCCGTTGTCGCGGCCGGTGTGGCTTCGTCGTCGGGTACTCGGAATACCCCGCAACGAGCTGCGGGATGGTGGTTCCATCGTTGACGACGATCTCTGGAATCGAGGGCGCCGACATTGCGAGTCTCCTTGCCTGAATTATCGGCCGGGGATCGGGAAGCGGTAGCTCATTCGGACGGTATCGGCGGACCGTAGTACGGGCCGGTTGGCGCGATCAGTAGGCGCCGACAGGCTGCATCAATCGCAGTCGCTCAGGCCTGGGTCGCACGCGACTTCCCGGTAGACCCCACCGCTGGCGTGCCGCTACAACCAACCAGCTCGCGGAAGACACGACCAATCGTGTGCTGCTGACCATTCGACAGGAGCCTCCAGAGCACCCCGTTCGTCGCTGTCGTACTCGCCAATGAGGTCGACGACTTCGACCTACGAACTACGAGCCAGCTGGTGGATGTGTCGCACCCGTCCGGCGTCGGCGACCTCGCCGACCAGTATCCAGTCCATCGCCACCTGTCCGAGCTTGCGGTGTTCTGCGCTGAAGCGACAGCGTGCGGCGACGCCGGCCCGGCTCTCCTCCGCCGCGCCGTTGAGGACGTAGTGCACAGCGCTGACCACTGAGGTTATCGCTGCTGGACTGCCGCGACTACGCAGACGTCTCGCGGAGTTCTGGGCGTGCTACGGGATCTGGATCCGATTACTGTCTGGCTGCTGGTTGCTGTCAGCGGTGTGGGCACGGCAGTTCCGGCCGATGCGAGAATCGCGAGCCGTACGTATTATCCACCACGCCCGTGACACAGTCAGGCGTGATCGCTGCGTTCGAAAGGGGGCGGCGGCGGTGTCGCTGTGCTCAGCTTCAATGGGCCCGGGCCAGATTGGCCGGATCGCGATATCGGATGGCTGGTCAGTTCGTTGTGGGCAGCTGTGGTATCGGCATACGCTGCGTCCATGCCGAAGATCAGCTACCGCGGAAGTGACGGCTGCAGCTTGCACGCCACTGTTGTCGGGGACGGCGACGGGCTTCCGCTGATCCTGATGCATGCCGGCGGACCCGATCATGAAAGCCTTCTCCCGCTGGCCGCTCGGCTCGCCGACAGCCGCCCGGTGGTTCTCCCGGACCTGCGCGGCTACGGCCGGTCCGTCTGCGCTGATCCGGCACGCCACACCTGGGCCCAGTACACCGACGATGTCATGTGCCTACTGGATCAACTCGGTCTGCCGGGCGTAGCGCTCGGCGGTGCCGGTCTCGGCTCGACCATCACGCTGCGCGTGGCCGCGGCGCATCCGAGCCGCGTGCGTGCCGCGGTCTTGATCGGGGTCGAGGACATCGAGGACGACACGGCGAAAGAAGCCGAGATCCGCTTCTTGGATGCCTTCGCCGCTCGCGTCGCGGCCGAAGGCATCGAGGCGGGCTGGGCGCCGATCTTGGCCGGGTTCCCGCCTGTCGTCGGTGCGATGGTGCGTGACGCCATACCCCGATCGGATCCGGCCAGCATTGTCGCCGCTGCGGCGATAGGCCGGGACCGATCCTTCCGCAACGTTGCCGAACTGGCCGCGATCACCGCGCCGACGCTGGTGTTTTCTGGATCGGATGCGCGTCACCCCACCGCACTTGCCGGCGAGGTCGCCCGGATACTGCCCCATGGCCGCTTGGCGTCGGAGACAATATCGAGTGACTTGCACACCGCCGAAGACCTCGCGCGCGTGACCGCCCCCGCCCTTCGAGAATTCCTCGACGAGATCACCCAGGCCTAGCCGGGGACACCTCTATGTATGGTCGGGACGAAGAAACGGGTGGAGCAGTGCGTAGGTTTCCCCAGACAGGTCATCGTGCAGTGAATGACCGCCGCCGACCAAGACGTGAGCCTGCACCCGTGGCAGCTGGGAGGTGAACCGCTCGACGAGTTCGACCGGGAAGTACCGGTCCTCGGTCCCATAACAGCAGGACAGGCGTGTCGACCAGCGGCAGATTACGTTCGGTATCGCTCCATCGCACTGATCGCTCGACTCGCAGCATGTCTGCGAGCCGGGCTGCTCGTCCGTCGGGTGTTCGCATCATCTGCACGTAGTCTCCGATCCGATCGGCGGGCACGCTGGCGTGGTCGGCGAAGGACTTTCGGAGCATATGTCGCACCGACGCTGTGGATGTGAGGCGAACGATGATCTCGCCGACGAGAGGCAGTCTCAGGAGCCGGAATTCCCACACGTCCGCCACATCCACACCGGCCGGCGCGATCAGCGTCATTCGACTCCACTCGATCATGGTGGGTCCGGGCGAATCGGAGGGCAAAGCCCCCGCCCCACGAATGGCCGACGACGGCAGCGCGTTCCACGCCGACGGCATCGAGGAAGTGACCTATCGACGCGACAACCGCATCTGTGCCGAACGGGCCTGACCTCTCGACGATTTCGGTCCGGCCTTGACCGGGCGGGTCTGCCACGAAGACGGTGTGCCCGTGCGCGAATTCCTTGATCATCGCGGCGAAGGTCAGTTCCAGCCGCCGCTGCCGGGAATCAGCAGCACCGGCGGTCCGTCGCCTGCCTGCGCGTAATGGATGCGAGCAACTGGTGTGTCCACGAACGCTTCCCGCACTATGGGCTGTGAGGACCCGAAGCCGGCCGATGGTGTGTGGTTCATGGTCAGCTCTTCGGGTGGGTAGCTTCGCGGCCGGTGGCGACGGTAACGAGGGCACCGGCAACGACCACTGCGACACCGGCGATGAGTGCGGTGGACATGCCGTGTTCGAAGCTGTCGAGCACGCTCGTCAGCAGGTGTGGTGGAGCGCCGGGCGCTGACCCGGCGACCACGCCTGCGGCCACCGATTCCTCGATGGTGTGGGTCAGCTGCGGGGGTAGGTTCTGTGCGACCTCGTCGCTGACGCGGCCGCGGTAGCTGTCGCTGAATATGCTGCCGAGCAAGGCGATTCCGAGGACACCGCCGAGCTCG
The DNA here is from genome assembly GCF_045207455.1 of Nocardia sp. NBC_00881. Lineage (NCBI taxonomy): Bacteria > Bacillati > Actinomycetota > Actinomycetes > Mycobacteriales > Nocardiaceae > Nocardia > Nocardia sp. NBC_00881. The sequence goes on along the minus strand of NZ_CP108798.1, from coordinate 1,886,353 downwards.
CGGGTGACGTCGTTGAGTGCGGACGCGACGCCGTGCTGCTGTGGTGGCTACGCCTCCAACGCAATGGGCAACTTCTGCTTCGATGTCACGCTGAACTACCGGCGGCTGGAACGTCCTCGGCGCATCGCGGGGGCGATGTGACATGTCTGGTGTTATCTTTGTGTCATGCGTGTTGGTGATAGTCGTTGTGGCGCTGTGGAATTCGCGCTTCGGGTCAACACGGCGGCGGAGTTGCTGGAGGCGGGTGCTGCGGTCGCTGAGGCTGCGCGGGTGTTGGCGGCCGAATTCGACTGCTCGTCACGGCAAGCTCGCCGGTATGTGGAGCGAGCCGCGTCGGGCGGTCGGGTGGTCGTTCCGGAGGAGATGGTGGTGTTCACCGTCAAAGTTCCTGCGGCGCTGGCTGTTCGGGTGCGTGAGCGGGCCAAGGAGTCGGGCGGCACGATCTCCGCCCTGGTCACCGCGGCGTTGATCGGTTTCTTGGCGCGGGGTCACACACAGCCCCGGCGCAGGTGAACGACAGGGTGGTCGAGACGGAATTCGTTTTCGACCGCCACGCGGCCACGGATTTGTCGGTGGCTTACGACATTCTTGTGCCACAACGCCGGGCCCGCGTCACGCGGACCCGGGAGGAAGGACTACCGCCTGATGACGAGCGCGGTGATATACGCCCGGGTGTCTTCGGCCCGGCAGAAGAAGGACGAGACGATTCGCTCGCAGACCGCGGCGCTGTGCGCCCACGCCGAGCACCGGCGCGGCAAGACTTACCGCGCCAAAACCGGGTCGGTCAACGTGCTCTCGGGTGCCCCGTTCGGCTACCGATACCCGCGCAAGAGCGAGGCCACCGGCGCGGCCTACGAAATCCTCGCCCACGAAGCAGTTTTGGTCGCGGAGATGTTTCGGCGCTATGCCGACGACGGCGCCTCCATCGCCGAGCTGACCCGCTGGCTCACCGAACAGAGCGTGCCCACCCGCACCGGCAAGAGCCGCTGGGACCGCTCGGTGATCTGGGGGATGCTGCGCAACCCCGCCTACGCCGGTCGCGCGGTGTTCGGCAAAACCATGGTCGTGTACGAATCGCCGGGGCTCAATCGGGTCGCCCGACTACAGGGACGTTCCACCCCGAAGGCGTCGAAAACCGTCGACCGGCCCCGCGAGGAGTGGACCGAGATCCCCGTGCCCGCGATCGTGACCGAAGAGACCTTCGACCGGGTCACCCAACGCCTGACCGACAACAAACGATTCGCTTCGCGCAACAGCAAGATCCCCTCGCTGCTGCAAGGCATGGCAGCATGCTCAAGCTGCGGATACGGCTACTACCGCACCTCGACCCGCACCACGAACAAGAAGATCTACTACTACCGGTGCCTGGGCTCTGACGACTACCGCTACGAGGGTGGGCGGGTCTGCGCCAACAAACCGGTCCGCGCCGACTACCTCGACACCGTCGTCTGGGACCACATCACCGCGATGCTCGCCGACCCGCACCTGATCCGCACCGAGATCGACAATCGCCTCGTCGCCGAACGCAGCAGCGACCCGGTCCTCAAGCAACGCAAGCAGCTCGACACCGCGCTGGCCAAGGCCCGTGCGGGGATCGCCCGCATGATCGAAGCATTCGGTGAGCAACTGATCACCATCGACGAGTTACGCTCCCGCATGCCGGACCTGCGAGCACGAGAAGTCACCCTACACAACCAGATTCAAGCACTCTACAGTCAACTCGCCGACCGTGAAGGCTACCTCGCGCTCGCCGCCGACCTCGAGGGATTCCTCGGTCAACTCCACAGCAAAGCAGAACTCTCCACCGTCGTCGAACGCCAACGCGTGCTGCGGCTGCTCGTCAAAGACGTCCTCGTCGGACCCGACAAGATCACCATCCGCCACCGCATCCCCAACCGGGAACGCACCGGCAACGACACCCCAAACGCCGAGAACGCCGACTCGGAGGGCGAACATTGCCCACTGCGTTGGAGGCGTAATCAGCCCGTTGCTGTTGAACGTCGCCCTGCACGGGATGGAATACGCGGCCGGGGTCCGCTACCGCCGAAGCGTCGGCAGCGACGCGGAGGCGGCCGCAGGATGCCCGGTGCTGGTGAGGTATGCCGACGATTTCGTGGCGATGTGCTACAGCTGGTGCAACGACGATTCGCGCCCGCGGCACCGAATCGGTTGTGGGTGGCCGACATAACCTATGCCCGGACGTGGTCGGGGTGGGTGTATGTCGCGTTCGTCGTCGATGCCTATGCCCGACGAATCCTGGGCTGGCGCACCGGCACGTCGATGTCCGCCGCATTGGTGCGCGACGCGATCGAGCACGCCATATGGACGCGCGAACGCGACGGCTGGGATGTGAAAGACGTTGTACACCATACGGATAGGGGGTCGCAATACACCTCCATCGCGCTCAGTGAACGACTCGCCGACGCCGGGATCCACCCCTCGGTCGGCGCGGTCGGATCCTCCTATGACAACGCGCTCGCCGAGACGATCAACGGTCTCTACAAGACCGAACTGATCAAACCACGGGGGCCCTGGCGTACGGTCGATCACGTCGAGTTGGCCACCGCCGAATGGGTGGATTGGTTCAATCACCGGCGGCGCTGTCAACACTGCGGTGACATGCCGCCTGCCGAGATGGAGACCGCCTACTACTGTCAACAACCAGCCCAGCAAACCGCTGAGCTGTCACACCCGTAAGTCTCCGGACTCGCCGGGGGGATTCACTCCTGTGGTCTGCCAACGTGGCTCTCCTCGTCGTACGGCTGGTTCATGGTGTTCTGGAACTTGATCGCAGAGGCAATGCCCACCGGGATACCGAGCACCGCGGCGCCGATGATGGCGCCCAGCCCACCGAGCAGACCGGCACCGGCAAGACAGCCTGCGATGATGGTGAGGCCTGCGGCATCGAGGACGGGCGCCCCGACGACCCCACCGGCCACAGCGCCGATACCGCAGCCGACAGCCACGCCGATCGCACCACCAGCCAGAGTTCCGGTCGCGGTGGCCAACTGGAACTCGTTGACAGCGGCCTGTATCGCCGCGTCGAACCGCTCGGTGTGCGGATCGCCGCTGATCTCGTCGAGATGCATATCCGGCGTCGCGGCTTGCGCAGCCGCCTTCACCTCCGCCGGAGCTTCGACGGCCTCGAGGGCTTTCGGCTGGACCGCGAAAGACGCGACGCCGGCCACTGTGGTGCCGGTCGCGTCGTTCACCTGAAACTGCCCGCCCTGGGTGATGAGGGTGGCCATCCCGGTCTCGATGACCACGGACTCGTCCAGGGTGTTGCTGGTGTATTGCACACCCGGGACGATCTCGGTGCTCAATGTGCGCCCGTCCGGCATCGCGGGCAGGGCCAACGCCCTAGTGGCCCCGATACCGACGACGCTCACCGCTGTGGCGGCAACAACGGTAGCGCAAGTGATCTTATTCATGTGAGCCTCATCTTCAGACCGGCTAGATTGACCGTTCGCATCGTGATCGACCACAGCGCCCAGTCGGGACGTCGACCGCTACGCACGGCGGCCAGCGCCACTACTGTCCACGCTGCGCCCATCGACGCATCTTGAGTTTGGCATACCAAACTTTTTTGTTCAATATTGCAAACAAACACTCCCCACTCCAAGCAGGCCCTGCCATCACGGAACAACGCGGCCTATATCATCGCCGCGGTCGACGTCCGTCGAGCTTCCGTGGAGGCGCCAAGGCGTTCACCGCGGTCACGATGAACCGGTCGGGACCCACCTGCACGCCACAGCCACAACCGAATCCGGCAAGGTCAGGCTGTTCGCGATTTGAAGGCTCTCATGGGACAGCTACGGGCATAGAAGTCGTCGACTCAGCCATTTCAATGCCGCGATCGAGTTCGCCCCGCCGGCAGCAGCAGAGAGGTTTGCAGCAGACCTTTGTCAACCTCCTCGTCTCGGCCGAGATTCAGACCCCGAGTCGGCGTTCTCCCAGGATTCCCGACCTCCGCCATACCTGCGCGGTCAATGCCCTGATCGGCGGAGGGACTGCGTACCATCGCAAAGGACGGTGTTCGGGCTGTTCCGCCGCTGGCAGCGTGCGGGAGTGTGGGCGCTGATCCGGAAGATGCAGCAAACCGCTTTGTGGCAGCCAGATTCGACAGACTGCCGTCCGCTACCAGGCCACCGCCCACATCGCAGCAGCAACCAATGGCTACGCTGAGCTGACGTTCAAATATTCATGCTGTCCCACTCCACCACGACCAGGGGGATGTCGCGTTCGGTCTGCTGTTGATGCGCCGCCATATGCGGGTACTGCTCACCCAGCAGGTCGAGCAACCGCTTGCGTTCTATGCCCGACGCGGTGTGTGCGGTGCCGGTGAACCGGTCGATGCCCTCGGACGTGGGCTGCTCGATCAGCACCTGGGAATCGCAACCAGATTCCGGTACCACGCCGGGTGGTTGGGGCGGCCATGTTGGCTGCCCACAGTACGATCCGGTCCTCGCCATCGGTGAGGTAGTCGAGCGGCGCGACGTGTTGCTGCCCGCTGCGAGCACCGGTGGTGGTCAGAAGGACGAGATCGGCACCCTTGAGCATCCCGTCCATAGTGATCTCCCGACGGCTGTCGCGGCAGTGACGGGACCCCAACAGCTGCGCCAGCTTCCGGATCGTCGGCTTGGGATCCGACTCCCGATACAACGCACCGCACGAGCCCTCAGCTCGTTCGGGTACTGCCTCGGTGCCGCCACAGATGACTCCTTCCGAGTCGTATCGGACCACATATCGGAGCCCTCCGGGAGAGCCGGGGGAAGCTCAACCTTGGACATCACGCTTCCCGTGCCAGAACCTCAGAATGTCATTGATCGCGCATCGCGCACCACCGAGGCAGGCGCGTGCACGGCGTGTCTGGGTTGTTGCGGTGAGCGAGGCGATCATTCCCGACATGCAGCGATGAGGACCGGGATGCGGCTGGTTTGCAGCACTGCTTGACTGACGGAGCCGAGCGCGGCGCCAGCAACTCCGCCACGCCCTCGACTGCCGAGCACGACCAGCTGCGCGCGCCGGGACGCCACCAGTAGCCGCTGCGCCGGGCGGCCTTCGATGACGACCCGATCTATGCAAACATCCGGATACTTGTCGGTGAACCCCGCCAGGCTTTCGGCGAGCAACACCTCGGCTCGCTCCGGCCCTGTGCTGGATGCAACATTTCGATCAGACCACGTCGTCACCGCCACAAGCCCTACTTTCCGACTCGCCGCCTCATCGAAAGCAATACCGACCGCGCGAGTGCTACAGCGCGACCCGTCTACTCCCACCAGGACCGGGGCATATGATGTATGCGGCACTGTTTCCGCGACAGCCGGAATGACGGCCACCGGGCAATCGGCGTGCTTCATCAGCCCGACGCCGACTGAGCCGAACAGCACACGCTCCAACGCGTCCAATCCCCGAGCGCCGATGACGAGCAACTGGGCCGTCGCTGACCGAGCGGCCAAAGCCGCAACCGGTGATGGCAAATCGAGGAAGGTCTCAACGTGGAAGTCGTCCAACTCACCCACGATGCTTCGTCCGTGGCCGAGCGCGGACTCGCCAATCTTCCGGTATGTGCTGATATCGAACAACAAAGAGCCGATCAAAGGCACGGCATGGACTGGGACGGCGATGGCGTGCACAAGATGCAGCGGCGCCTCACGGCGGGCCGCTGTCGCAGCGGCCCAGCGAATGGCAGCAAGCGACGCTGGGGAGCCGTCGACACCGACGACAATAGGACGACGCATGGTCATAAATTGTCGCCTCTCGGATCAGGAAGGCTGTAAGCAGAGTAAGGAGCCCATCAGTTGGCCGCCCATTGTATTGATGGCTATTAATGTGGATTATATCGAAATCATAGCTTCTGATCGTTCCGGTGTAGTAATATTTGGCTCCGCTGATCGTCCGTGAACCGCCGTCGCCCGCCTGCAGCGCAAATTCGACAGCACCTCCATATCGCTGGCCGCGCCCATGGTCATGATCTTGTCGCGGCTCCTGGCCGGGTATCCCTACACTCCGGCAGGCAGCAAGCCTCTCTCCCGCGGATCGGCTTGCTCGGCTTCGGCGCGCTACGTGCAAGGCTGAAGCAGGTCTGAACTGACTGTCATATATCCGCCGATGGTTCGATGTCGGGGTGGTAATCGAGCTGCGGTGTCCAGTTAGACACCCCTGGTTCGTAGGTCGTCCAGCGGCGCGGGTGGTTTGTCGGTGTGTCCAGGCGGTGTATTCGGTTGGTTTTTGGGCCGCATCCCGCGAAATACTCAGCGGTTAATGATTATCGCTGGTCGTGTTGGGATGGCAGCGCGGGAACCAGCGGTGCTGGGCGTCGGTGCATCCGACACTTATGCACGGTGACATTCCGCAGGCATATCACGTGCACTCTAATATTTCGTCGCACGACCGTGAATTCGTGAGGAACGATACCTGATGAATACCATGAAGAAATTCGCTGTTACCTCCGTGATTGCGATCGCCGCGCTGACCGCCGCCGGTGGCACCGCCGCCGATACGGATCCGCCTGCGACCATCAACACCGATCTGCGGCCCGACGCGAACTGGCCCGGCGCCCCGGTGAGGTAAGTACTGATGTGCTGCGGTCGTGGCAGAGGGCAGAATACCAGGATATGCGCCGCCGGTTTGTCATGAGCATGTCCGTCCTAATGGGGCTGGTGGATCTATCTCCTGGAGAATCGGCTGCTCGCCGAATCACTGTGGCCTGAACATATCGGGCCCCAGTTGATCGGTCACCGGAGAACTTTGGCCGGTGCGACGCTGACCTCCATCCACCGCAACCTGGTGAGCATGCGGGTTATGAGGTCATCGGCTTGCCCTTGCGTTGTCGAATTGTGCTCGTCATTGTGCGGGGTGGACGACCATGACAGGGCATGAGGCGTGCTGGACCAGCGAGTTGGCGGTGGAGCCGAGTAGCATGCCCACGAAACCGCCGCGGCCTCGGCTGCCGACTACCACCAGTTGCGCTGACTTCGACCAGGCCTGCAGACGAGCCGCCGGGGCCGCGAGATATATCTTCCGGATGACTCGGACATCCGGGTACTTCTCCTGCCACCCCGCCAGCCGTTCGGCGAGGATCGCCTGTTCGGTCTGCTCGAGTTCGGCGTCGAGAAGTCGCCGATCAATTTGGCCGGCGAATTGCCCGAAATCCCAGTCGCTCCATACGTGTACGGCGACGAGATCGGTACAGCGTTCGGCCGCTTCTGCGAACGCCGTCGCGATCGCCATCTCGGATATCGGGCTGCCGTCGATGCCGACTACGACCGGCCCTGAACTGTGAATCGTGTAGTCGGCCTCAGGATCCGTGCGTACCACGACCAACGTCCCACGTGCGTGGGCGGTGAGCGCAAGCAGCGTAGAGCCTAAGTGGGCGAACGTCCCGACGCTTCCGGTCGCGCCGACCACCGTCGCGTATGCCTCGGCACTGTGGTCGATGAGCAGTTGTTTGGCGCTGTCGGTTGTCAGCAGGGTGGAGACGCGCAGGCCGGGTTCGGTCTCGCGAGCCAGTCGTTCGGCCCGGGCTACTACGGCTTTGCCGTGCGCGTGGACGGAATCGACCACCGACGGCACCACGACCTCATAACCGCCTAGCGCTCCGCCCATCCCGACGAGGTCCATCCCGTGCACGATCTGCAGCTCGCGTCCCCGCTTGGCCGCGAGGTCCGCCGCCCACCGCAGGGCCGTCATCGAGCCCTCCGAACCGTCCACACCGGCAACGACCCTCGCCGAGGGCAGTCGGTGCGGATCGTCGTAGCGCTGCTCTGTCATGGTGACCTCCGAAATCTCTTCACGCCTGCGATAGCCCGGCGGGCATCACACCAACGGTATGAACGTCCGGGTGCGGAGGATGCGGCCGATCGTCACCTGATCGGAGGCCGAAAGACTCTCAGATTTCGGAACATCGCCAATCAAGGTGGAAGCTAACGGTTTTTCGTCGCACGCTGGATGATCTCGGTGCGCTTCGTTGTACCGAGAAGGACATCTCACGCAACATAACTGGAATTCTGGTCGGTAGTGGACCGCGCCGGGGTCATTGTTCTGGTCCGGGTGTCGGGTTCGTTGGCAGGCGAACTGTTTCCCCGGCCACGAGTTGTGCGATCTGGCCTCGACAGTCGATCTCGATCGGCGGTGACGTGCCGGGATCCGAGCTGATTTCGACGCCATCGCCGCTGACGCGGACGGTGAGCCGGTGGCCGCGGTAGACCATCGGAAATGACAGGGCGCCGAGCGTTCTCGGCCAGTGCGGGCAGAAGATCAGGCGGTCGCGGCGGATCTCCAACCCGGTGAAGCAGCGTTGTAGCAGGTCGATGCTGCCAGCCATCGCGCCGAGATGGAGCCCCTCCGCTGTAGTGCCGCCCTGGATATCGGCGACGTCGGATTCGAGTACAAGGTCGAAGAATTCCACGGCACGGTCGCGGTTTGCGCGGGCCAGCACCCATGAATGCACCAGTGCGCTGAGTGTCGAGCCGTGGGAGGTGCGCGACAGGTAGTAGTCGATAGTGCGTGGAATCATCTCACCCGGCAGTTCATATCCGAGATGGCCCAGCAGCTCTCGGAGCTCGTCGGCCGAGAGCAGATAGAACAGCATCAGCACATCGGCTTGTTTGGCCGCCCGGTAGCGGTTGACGTTGTCGCCCTCGGCCTCCAATATCCGGTCCAATCGCTGGATGTTGCCGTAGCGCTGCCGGTAGTGGTTCCAATCCAGTTCGGCCAGTTGGTCGTAGCCTTCGAACTGGCTGATGACTCGGTCGTGGAACGGTACATACATGCGACGTGCGACATCTTGCCAGCGGTCTGGCTCCGACGGTGGAACCGACAGCGTCTCCAGCAATTCGGACCGGGTGCGTGGGGTCAGGAGGGCGAGGGCGTCGAGTGCCCGTAGGATCACCCAGGCAGCCATGATGTTGGTGTAGGCGTTGTTGTCGATGCCTCCGTCGGTTGCCTGCGGGTAGCCGGAATGGAATTCGTCCGGGCCGATGACACCACGGATGATGTAGCGGTCACGCTCACTGTCGTAGTCGGCCATGCTCGACCAGAATCGTGCGATATCTACCAGTAGTTCGGCACCGAATTCGGTGAGGAATTCCAGGTCGCCGGTCGCCTGATAGTACTGCCACACGTTGTAGGCGATCGCGATGCCGATGTGATGGGCACGTCCGCTGGGATCCGGATTCCAGTGCCCCGACAGCGGATTGAGGTGCAGGCGCTGGCTTTCCTCACGGCCGTCGCTGCCGGATTGCCACGGGAACATCGCCCCGGCGAGTCCGGCAGCGACGGCTGCTTGGCGGGCCTCGGGTAGGCGGCGGTAGCGGTAGCGCAGCAACGATCGGGTCAACTCGGGAAACCGAGGATTCAGCACCGGGAAAACGAACAGTTCATCCCAGAACACGTGGCCGCGATACGCCTCACCGTGGAGTCCGCGTGCGGGCACACCTACGTCGAGGTCCGCGGTGTTCGGCGACAGGGTCTGTGTCAAGTGCAGCAGATGTAAGCGCACGATGCGCGCCGGGTGCTCCCGACCGTCGAGGTCGATTCGCGACCGTGCCCACAGATGCTTCCAGGCCGCGGCGTGTCCCTCGAAAAGCTCCGTGTAATCACCGGTGGCGACGAGCCAGCGGGTGGCTTCTTCCTCTGGTCCCGCTGTCGCATGGTCACGTCCGGCGAAAACGGTGACGATCTTCTCCAGGGTCGTCGAGTCTCCGGCGGCGATGTCGACGGTGAAGTCGTGCCCGATCACTCCGTCTCGATCGATCAATTCGCTCGGTGCGTTGACAGGTCCCGCTGCGCATCTCACAGTGCTGCGAGTCGCCACGGCCACCGGTATTTCCGAATTGCTTGTCCGCACCGCGAGCAGTACCGAATCGTCGGACACTCGCACGGCCCGCTCCGTCGACAAGTGGGCATCCGAAAGGCCCCGATAACGCTCCACCAGACCGTTGCGCACGCAACCGTCGATCACCGAGCGGATCGTCAGAGTCCCCGACCAGTTCTCGGCGGTGATCGTCGTCGCGAGCGCGCCCAGGTGTGGCCGGTGCATGGCGGCGAAGCGGCGCTGGGTCACCGTGGTGATTCGCCCCGAGGAGTCACGAAAGCGGAACTGCCGTACGAGCTCGGCGCGGCGCAGATCCATTTGCTGCCGGTAACTCAGCAAGTCGGCGGTATCGATATCGAACCAATCGCCGCCATCGATCCGGAAAGTCACGGGGAGCCAGTTCGGCAGATTCACCATACTTTCGTTGTCCACGACGTGCCCGGCGATTTCGTCGTAGAGCCTGTTGTACACCCCGGCGATATAGGTGCCGGGATAGTGCACTGCCCCGGCCACGCAATCCGGCGCCGCTCCGCGAGTGGCGAAGTAGCCGTTGCCGACAGTGCACAGTGCCTCGCGAAGCTTCTCCTGCGGTGGGTCGTAGCCGTCGAAGGTGAGCGTCCACGACTCCGGTCCGGCTGCAGCGGTTTCGGTGTGCAGGAGCTGTGCCAGCCGGTCGAGGAAGTCGCGAACCTGACGCGGTCCGGCGACCGCGAACTGCGCGGCGGTGTGCCTGTCCCCGGTCTCGGCATGGCGCACGACGACGGGGAGCCCGTCGGATTCGACGGCGTCGAAAGCGTCCTCGTCGGTCAGATCGTCGCCGAGGTAGATCGGCAGCGCCGGGACGGTGAGGTGCTCGAGGATCCAGCGCAACGCGGTGCCCTTGTCCCAGTCCACATCCGGACGCAATTCGGTGACCCGCCGACCCTGGGTCACGCGCAACCCTGCGGTGCGCCCGGCCTCGTGCACCGCGGCGACCACTTCGCCGACGTTCTCCGCGGCGACATTGCGGTGATGGACGGCTACCGCGAATCGCTTGTGCTCAACGAGAACTCCAGGGATATCCTGTAGCTGATGCCGGAGTTCGTCGGCGGCTCGGGCGAGCGCCCCTTCGGCGCCCGGCGCTGCATCGTGCACGTGACGAGTGCCGTCCGGAGCCATCAGCTCGAAACCGTGGCTGCCCGCATACCAGATTCCCGGCACGCCCACGCGGTCACGCAGATCGATCAGATCACGGCCGCTGATGACCGCAACCGGACAGTCGGCGGCGAGTTCCGCCAGCACGCTCGCCGCGCCATCGACGGGTCTTGCGGCGGTCGGGTCAGCGACGATCTCGGCCAGGGTACCGTCGAAATCCAGCAGCACCGCCACTTTCTCGGTGCTCAGGCGATCCACGATCCGCGGCCAGCACTCGATGACATCCGGAACCTCCGATATTCGCCGGAAGCCCCCGCACAACTTCACCCGGCCGAGGTCCTCGACTACGACGTCGGCCCCCTGTGCCAGCAGTCGGGCCGCGTTCGCGTGCCGGTCCACCCCGATGACCAGCGCGAAGCCGCCGCTTCGGCCGGCCGTCACGCCCGCCTCGGCGTCCTCGACGACCACTGTGCGGTCGGGTTCGGCGTCCAGCCGACGCGCGGCCTCCAGCAGCATCGCTGGATCAGGTTTTCCCAGCAGGCCCAGCTCCTCGGCAGCGATACCATCCACCCGAGCCGCGAACAGGTCGGCGATCCCGGCGGTCGTGAGCAGCTGCGCGCAGTGGCGGCTGGCGGAGAACACGCCGGTGCGGATTCCTGCGGCGCGCAGTTGCCGGATCAGCGTGACGGTCGATTCGAACACCGGCACACCGCCGAGCGCGATACGGTCCCAGAACAGGCGATCCTTCCGATTGCCCAGTCCGCACACGGTCTCGGCCGTCTCCGGATCGGAGGAATCGCCCCACGGCAGTGCGATACCTCGTGCGGCGAGAAAATCCGCCACACCCCGATAGCGCGGTTTGCCGTCCACAAAACGCAGGTAGTCGGTTTCGGTGAACGGTGACCGGTCTTGTCCGGCGCCGGCCGGACGTCGTGTGAGGAAGTCGTCGAACAATTCCATCCAGGCCGCGGCATGAATCGCCGCGGTGTCGGTCACTACCCCGTCCATATCGAAGATCACCGCGTCGTAGTGGCGCGTATCGATCCGCGGCGCCACCGGTGCACCGTTTCCCACACTTCCAGCGTGAACGGGTCCTTTCGTCCCGTCCAGGGGCAAAGGTCCGCAACAGGCGCCCGAGGGGACCACGAGCGCGAAGATGGGGACCAACGACTCCTCCGGCGCCGGAGTTCGGCACCTACCGTCAGTGATATGAACCAGCTACCGACCGGTGAAACCATCGAGAAGGCCGTCCTGCTCGCGGGCCGGGCGCCGTCGCTGCACAACAGTCAGCCTTGGCACTGGACATTCGACGGCCGAGCGCTACGCCTATTCGCCGTGCCCGAGCGCAGGCTTCCGGCGGCGGATACCTCCGGTAGACAGATGCTGATCAGCTGCGGTATCGCCTTGAATCATCTGCACGCAGCGATGGCCGCAGCAGGCTGGCGGATCCTCGTCGCCCGCTTCCCCGACCCCAACCGCCGCGATCACCTGGCGAACATCACCTTCCAACCGGCCAAGATCGTGACCGATGGCGACCGTGCTCGCGCCGACGCCGTACTGCAGCGGCACACCGACCGGCTGCCATTCGCCGCACCCACCGGCTGGCCTGACTTCGAAACCGTGCTGCGGACCACCTTCGATCCCGCCGACGCCACCCTCGACGTCTTGCGGGACGACAGCCGACCCGCGCTGGCCCGCGCCTCGGAAATGACGGCGTCTCTGCGCCGCTACGACTCCGAATACCACGCCGAATTACAGTGGTGGACCGGCCACACCGTCGCCGATACCGGTGTCCCCAGGCAAGCCCTGATCTCACCGGAGGAACGGCAGCGAGTGACTGTCGGCCGCCAGTTCCCCACGACCACCGGAGCGCCCCGGCGGGGCGAAATCACCGACGACCACTCGGTGATTCTCGTCCTGTCCACCGACGGTGACACCCCGGACCACCTGGTGCGCTGCGGCGAGGTGCTGTCCACGGTGCTGCTCGAATGCACACTCGCGGGCTTCGCGACATGTCCCCTGACCCATCTGACCGAAGTCCCACGCAGCCGCGCCGTCGTCCGCGAACTTACCGGACACTCCCGCCTGCTGCCACAGGTCCTGATCCGAGTCGGCACCGCACCCGAATCCACACAGAACGGTCCAGCGACTCCCCGTCGCCCACTCGCCGAAATACTCGACATGACCGAATCCGCCGAACAGGTGACTTGACTCTGCGGCAGCCCGGCCTTTCGGCCCACGTTTTGTAGCAATGCTCTATCGGGACCGGCCGCTCCCTCGCCGTTGTTCTCTACATCGTTGTCTCGGTTCGGCCCTTGGCATGGGGTGTCGCCCTTCTGCGCGCCGACGCCGTCAGTATCCAGCGTCGCGGCGGCGGAATCCGGCGAATCCCACCCCTAGTCCGGCTGCCGCCAGTGCGGTGAGGACGAGTACCGGTGCGGCGGAGCCGGTCTCGAGCGGCACCCGCGGAATGTGCGTGAACGGAGAGGCGTCGTCGAACCAATCAGGCAGATCGAAGGGTGTCGCGAAAAGGACAACAACCGCGCAATAGGCGAACACCGCCCATGCCATCGGTACAGCGGCCCTGGGTAACCAGCCGAACCCGAGCGCTGCGACGGTGACGGCCAGCCAGACAGCGGGTGAATAGACGAGCGCCACCCCGGTCATGCGCAGTGACTGGCCCGCATCGGCGATCGTCACGCCATAGGCCAGCCCATTACCGAAACCTCCGACAGCCAGCACGAATGTGGATCCGATCACCGCGATGGTGAGGTGGCTGGCCAGCCAGGCATGCCGGCTGACGGGTGCGGCCAGGACCGATTCGGCTCGGCCCGCGGTCTCCTCGCTGCGGGCCTGCAGGGCGCTGGTGATGCCGTGGGCGGAGGCGAGCAGCGCGGCGATCGACACCGTGAGAGCCAGATATGAGTCCACTGCATCGGCCACGCCGCCAGGCAGGTAGGCGGCGATCTCAGGGTTGTCGGCTAAATAGTCCTCGATGCTGTCGGCGAACGAGCCGAACGCCGCGCCGAGCGCGAACACGCCGACAGCCCAGCTCATCAGCGAGCCGCGCTGCAGCCGCCAAGCCAATCCCGCGGGTGAGCTCAGCGCCCACGACGCGCTGGCCCGTCCCTTTCCATAAGGCAGCAAGCCAGCGCCGAAGTCCCGCCGATCAAGCAGCACGAAGGCGACGGCGGTGAGCGCGACGGTCGCAGTGGCGAACAGCAGTACCGGCCACCAGCGGTCGACGACGAACGGGTAGGTTCGCTGTCCCCAGCCGATCGGTGATGCCCAGGAAGCGGTCCCGGTACCGACATCGCCGATGGCGCGCGCAACGTAGGCCGCGGCGAGACCCAAGGTGACCGAACCGTAGACGCTGCGCGGATTCTCGAACACCTGCGCGGCCACCGCCGTGACCGCGGCGAAGGTCACACCGACCCCACCCACGGCGACCCCGAGCAGCAGTGACCCGCCGGTCGGCAGGCGAGTCCCCACGCCAGTCGCGAAAATCACCAGCACTACGGCTATGTCGGCCAACCCGGCCAGAGCCAGCGCCGCGATCGCCGGCGCGCGGCGACCGACCCGCGCCGACCGGATCAGCTCCGCCCGCCCGGTCTCCTCATCTGAGCGGGTGTGCCGACCCACCAGGAACATATTCATCAAGGCGACCACGACGGCGAGGTAGGCGAAGATCTCGAAGACGATCTCGCCGCCGATCGTGTCCAACAGCCTGGTCGGCCCGCCCATGGCAATGGTGGTCGCGCTGGCGCTCATCATCTGGCGGACCTGGGCCAGTTTCTCCGGGGTGTTGTAGAACCGCTGGCTGCCGAAGGACTGGAATGCCAACAATGCGGCGGCGCCCAGCACCCAGCGCGGCAGGGCGAATCGCTCGCGCCGCAGCGTGAACCACAGTAGTGTGGCCGTCCCGGAGACGATCCCACTCAGCGGAGCTCGCAGACTCGACCCAACAGTCACGATATCTCCTCCGCGTGGGCAGGTTCGGCACCGTAGTGGCGCAGGAAGATGTCCTCCAGGGTGGGTGGTGTGCTGGTGAGACTGCGCATGCCGAGGTCGCAAAGTATCCGCAGGACCGTGTCCAGATGGGTGGTATCGACATCGAATCGGGCCCGCGTACCGTCCTGAACGAGGTTATGCACGCCAACTACGGCGTCCAGATCCGTGGGTGGGCGAACGGTTTCCACCGTGATCGCGGCACGGGTCAGATGCCGCAGTTCGGACATGGTGCCGCTTTCCACAGTGTGCCCGCCACGGATGATGCTCACCCGGTCACACAACGCTTCCACCTCGGCGAGGATATGGCTGGACAGCAGCACCGTCCGGCCGTCGTTCTGCGATTCCTGGATACAGCGCTGGAATTCGACTTCCTTCAGCGGGTCGAGGCCGACAGTGGGCTCGTCGAGCAGCAGCAGTTCCGCGTTCGAGGCCAGTGCGGCGACGAGTGCGACCTTCTGCCGGTTGCCCTTCGAATAGGCACGCGCCTTCTGCCGTGGGTCGAGCTCGAACCGTTCCAGCAGTTCGTCGCGGCGACGCCGGTCGACACCGCCGCGCAGCCGCTCCATCAGGTCGATCACCTCACCACCGGTGATCCCGGGCCAGAGAATGACCTCCCCCGGCACGTACGCCAACCGTGCATGCAACGCGACCGCGTCGAACCACGGGTCGCCGCCGAGCATGCGTACCATGCCGGAATCGGCGCGCAGCAGCCCCAGCAGGATCCGGATCGTCGTCGTCTTGCCCGAACCGTTGGGGCCGAGAAAGCCGTGGATCTCACCGGTCCGCACGGTGAGATCCAGTTCATCCAGGGCACGCACCGTACCGAACGTTTTTGTCAAACCGTTGATCGAAATGGCGGGATCGGTCACGAGGGCACCATCCTTGCTGCCGGCCCTGGGCTGGTTCGTGTCAGGGACTGACTGGGCACTGGTGCAGGCACGTCATGAGGATGTGCATCATCCGAATCAGTTCGGGCCCCATGACTCATCTCCTCGAATCTGAAATCCGATGCGCCGAGCACCGTCGTATCACCCCACGATGCGCCCATGCCGTAGTGCGCGCAGGGGCCGAAAGTCACCTCGGTAGGTGTCAGTCGAACCGCGAACCGTCTCGGTTCGGGACGATGCTGGTAGAAGACTGGACGCGGAGTCCAGCGGCAAATCGACGCTACCGCCGCAAAAGCCGTCAACCTCCCCAGGCGCACCCGTCGAGGATGTGCCGACATCTTCCGCCAGGCATGGTCGGCGGCCGTGAAAGGCATCGCCGTGTTTTGCTCCGGCAGCGGACGTGCTGCGGAGCGCCAGGTCTGCCGCGGCACGACGCCGTCGAACCCAGCGGCATCGGCATCGTCGAAACACCGGATTGCGGCGGCTGAGCTGTCTCATCGGTCACCCAAAGCTCGGTTTCACTAGGCGCGGCCGTCGCATCCGCGGCTGCGCTGCTCGGCCGCGGCGCCGGGCACCATCTGGACCTCTTGTGCTCCAGCCCACGGTCCACCTCACCCACGGTCTCTTTTCAGCGGTCAGGAATGCTGAGGGTTGGAGCCGCCGCAAATAAGCGTGGTCGGGCTGTCCGGGTCGTTACCCGCAGCAGAGGTGAACCGCCCGACCGCAGCGGAATCCATGCGTGCGCCTTCCACACTCTCGGCTCGGATGACAGCGGCCAATGAAAATTCCCCGCGGACGGCCAGATGCGAGTCCCCGTAGGCGGCCAGTTCGCATAGTCGGGCACATTGTCGGCAAATATTTTGAACGCGCGGTAATGCCGATTCCGGGTGATTGGGTGAGCGTGAACACGATCTCGGCTACGCCGATGATTTTCGGGTGAATCTGTCGTCGATACCGTTGGGTATACCGACAGACAGGAGTCCAGGCATGACGAGACCGTTTCGATTGGGCATGACCTCAGTACGGGCGAACGGTGTGGATCTGGGCATCGAGAGCTTCGGCCGCGAGGACGATCCGCTTGTCCTGCTGGTCGGCGGCACGACGATGCTGTCCTGGCCCGACGCGCTGTGCGAGCGGCTCGCGTCGGGCGGGCGGCGCGTGGTCCGCTACGACCTGCGTGACTCCGGCGCGTCGACGACCCTCGACCCGGAGAATCCGGCGTACGACTTGCGGGATCTCGTCGCCGACGCGGCCGCGCTGGTCGGGGTGCTCGGTGCTGGGACCGCCCATCTCGGTGGGGTCGGCGTCGGCGGGATGATCGCTCAGGTCGCCGCGCTGGACTACCCGGACGTGTTCTCCGCACTGACCCTCGTCGGCACCCGGCCGGTGGCGCCGGGCCCGGTCGACGAGGACCTACCGGACCACGACCCCGCGGTCATGGTCGCGCTGTTCTCCCACCCGCTGCCGGACTGGACCAACCGGGATGCCGTCGCGGCGTTCGCCGCCGAGGGTGCCGAGCCGATGGGCGACGCTCCGGAGGAGGCGCGGGCGACGGCGGCCCGAATCTGGGACCGGACGCCGTCGAGCGATCCCGCGGTGCACCAGGCGAACCAGCTCGGGATGGTGTTCTCCCGGATCGACTGCGCCCCGAGATGGCGGGAGCGGCTCGGTGAGCTCGACGTGCCCACGCTGGTGGTGCACGGTCGCGCCGACCCGTTCTTCCCGGTCGGCAACGGCGAGGTCCTCGCCGCCGAAATCCCTGGGGCGCGACTGCTCGTCCTCGACGACATGGGTACCGCCCTCCGGCACGCCGCGGCCGACCAGGTCGCCGCCGCCATGCTCGCCTGTAACCGCCCGGCTGGTAGGCATCCTGAGCCGGCGGAACGCACCATAATGCCGCTGATCGCGCTGACCGAACCGGCCAGCGCGGCACCGCGGAAGATCAACGAGCAGTAGTGCGCATCCGATGCTGGCCGATCGCACCATCATGCCGAGTACAGGGCGTCCGCAGGAGCGTGTACATGACCTCGACTGCACCGATGAATTTCGGGTGGCTCCCTCGTAGAAGCTTCTGGATAGACCGAAAAGACAGGAGTCCAGACATGACTGACCTGCCGACGTGGCGAAATCGTGTGCGCCGCAGCGGCGATGGCGGGCACCAGTACCTGAGGGCGCATTCACGCGGAACCGAAGGAGTCCGACCATGGCGGTGATCGAAGACGTCAGCCCACTGGGGGCCGAGTTGGAACGCTCGTACCAGGTCTATGTACGTGGCAGGCTGAAGTTCCGCGTCAAGCAAATCGTCTACGTGGCGTTCTCCCTCGATGAGACCGTGATGGGCTTCGCGTTCCCCAGGGAGGAGCGAGCGGCGCTCATCGCGAGCGAGCCGCACAAGTTTCAGATGCCATCGGCATCGGACATGCGCTTCAACTGGATCGAGTCCGACCTCGCGGCCCTGGACCCGACCGAGGCCGGTGAACTCGTCGTCGATGCATGGCGCATGGTCGTCCCCAAGAAACTTTCCCGCGCTTACGATCTCACTTATCCCCACGGGTCGGTCTGAGGCCCGGACTCCACAAATCCGGTCGTCGACGTCGCCGCACATGAACGCCACGCGGGTGCACCGAACGCGCGCTCATGCCGCATTTCGCCAGCTTCCGTCGCCCGATCGTTAGCTACTTGCTAGCCCCGGCGGCCAGATAGCTCCCCGCTAAGTGGCCGTGAGTGGGGAATTCCAACTGGCCGCTGACACTCGGACTCATAGCAGATGACTCTAGATAGCTTCGGCTGGTCTCAGCGGGCGACGCGCCGGTTTCGGCAGCTGCGTTCCGGCGTAGAAGCCCGAGACGGCACAGATCAGTCGAGCACCAGCGGGTTCGACGAGGTGGTCGCCGACCGGTAGCGAGTTCGGCTGCACCACATACACGTCATTGCCGCACACGCGGTCGACGATCCGCCACACCATCCCCTAGCTGGGTTGGAAAGGCTACGAGCCGGGCGGAGGACGAAGGGCCTCGGCATAAGGGTCTTCGTAATCGGTTGCTGTCGACCGGCACCGAGCACAATTACCGATATGGACGATGGACACCGCCCAGCACGCTGGCTTCCGAGCCAATGAGATCAAGGGAAAGCTACTCGGCATTCGATGCGATGTCCGCTGGTCGTCTCGGGATTCTGCACATGTCGCGTTCGGTGTCGAGGTCCTGGATCCTACGCGCACCGATGTCTGGTCGCCGCCGCCGGCGATCGACGGTTCTGGCGACAAGATCCGCACGACAGTCAAGGCGGAGCCGAACGGGCCATGATCGAAATCTTGCGCAGCCAAGCCTCTTCGAAGGCGAACTCTACGGCGGCACACTGTTCGCGGTGGTAAACAGGAAGCGGCTTCATTCTTCTGTCCGGTCGGCTCGGCGCAGGCGTCACCGCGGTCCGCTTGTACTCCGGACAGTCGTGAGACCGCGTCGATGGGCCGGGGCCAGCCCACACCAATCGAGCGATCCACTGCCTCTTACGACGCTGGATCACTCCCGCTCTGACACAAGCCAACGGCAGGCGGGTCGGGTCGGGTCAAGGCAACGACGCACACCGATCACATCAGTGTCGGAAGTCCCTCGAACACATGACCGCAGGTACTGAACGTCACCGCTGCGTGACTCCGTCCGCGCCGGAGCCTCACCTCGGCGTGTTGTCGGCAGTCGTTCAGGGAGGCTATGCCTGCGGTCCGACATGTCTGCGCAGCGTGGCCAGTCGGCTGGCGAACTCCTTTTCATCGATCTCGCCCCGCGCGAAACGCTCCTGGAGGAGCCATTCGGGGGTCGGCGGCGTGGGGTGAGGCGGGGTGCGGTCGGCGCGCAGCGTGAGCCGGACCAGCAGGACGACGACCGCGATCAGCCGCCCGTCACCTGCGGTGGCGGAATCACGCCGATCACTGAATACACGCCCAGCTCAACGAGATTGGTGACCGTGATGCTGCCTACTGTCTTCGAGGAGCGCCGCCGACCGTACCCGGCGGGGTCCCCGCCGCGCTGGAATCACTCGAACCGACCAGCCGGCACTAAAAAATCCCTGCGCGAGAGATGTGCACAGCTGTGGCCCGATCACCGTGCATCCACAGCGCTGTCGATCGGTGCGTGCGCCAAGGTGAACAACGCCTCGTCTTCCTGCGCGAAGTGCAGGGTGAGAATCGCGTCGAGGCCGTACAGCGTCGCACGCAGATCGTCGATCTGATCCTCGCGGATACCGTCGGGTGAATCGTTGAGGTGGCGGCGGATCCGATCGGCCAGCCGCTCTATTTCGGTGTGTTCGCGGCTCATCGTCACCATCGCTTCCGGGTCCCGCAGGTAGTCGGTCAGCGCGGGATACAGTTGCGACTCCTCGGCATGCTCATGCGGCAGCACGCGCTCGATAAGCAACTCCAGCGCCTGCTGAACCGCAGCATCGGCACTCGGGCCAGGACCGGATGCCAACAAGTCGGCGGCACGCCGGACCGAAGCGCGCGCGGCGTGCAGCCTTTCGTGCTCGCGGGCGAACCGCGCCACCAGCGGATCAATCGCGCCGGTACGGCGACCGGGTCCGGTCCGCAGGGCGCGCATTGCGTTCACGATCACCGCGACGTCGATACCTTCCTGCACCAAGGCACCCACTGCGGGCTCGAGCAGACCGAACGCGGCGGCGATCATCGCCAGCAGTGACAGCGTCATGCCTGCGACCGCACTCTGCACGGCCAGCCGACGTGCGCGCTGGGCGATGTCGACAGCGTCGGCCAGCCGATCGATGCGATCGTCCACGATCACCGCGTCGGCCGCTTGAACCGCGGCGGTCGACCCGCGCGAACCCAGTGCGATGCCGACGTCCGCGGCAGCCAGTGCGGGCGCGTCGTTCACCCCGTCCCCGACCATCGCGGTCACGCCATGGCGGCGTTCGGCGCGAATGGCGGCGATCTTGCCGGCGGGGTCTGCGTCGGCGAGCACCTCGGTCAGACCCAGCATCCGTGCCACCTCGGTGGCATTGTCCACCCGGTCTCCGGTGAGCAGCAGCAGCCGCGACAGCCCCGCTGCTCGCAACCGGCGCATGGTGCGGGCGGCGTCGGCCCGCAGGCGATCACGCACCAGCAGCGCAGCGACGGGCACTGCGTCGATCGAAACCCAGATCACGCCCGCGAGGTCGAGCCTGGCTCGCCGCAGCACCGCCTCCGCCCACGGCGCAGGCTCGGTGTGCGCGGGCAGCCGCCCGACACGCACCCGATGCCCGTCGACCATACCGGTCGCGCCCTGACCGGGCTCCTCCGAAACCTGTTCCGCGGTAGCGGGTGCCAGCCCATGCAGCTCGGCGGCCCGAGTTACCGCGCGAGCGAGCACGTGTGGCGAGAACTGCTCGACCGCGGCCGCCCGGCGCAGCGCCTGATCCTCGTCGATGTCCGGCGCGGTCAGGATGTCGATCACCTCCGGACGCCCGACAGTGACGGTGCCGGTCTTGTCCATCGCCAGACACCGTGCACGACCAAGGATTTCCAGCGCGGCGCCGTTCTTGACCACCACGCCGGCCCTGGCCATGCGCGACATTCCCGCCGTGATGGCTACCGGCACCGCCAGCAGCAGCGGGCACGGAGTAGCGGTGACGACGACAGCGACCGCCCGCACCGGATCCCGAGCCAGCACCCAGGCCGCGCCCGCGACGACCAACGCGAGAGGCAGGAACCACACCGCTACCCGATCGGCCAGCCGCGCCACCGGAGCCGTCGCGGCGGCTGCCTGCTCCGCCAGTGCGACGATGCCGGCATAGGTGCTGTTCTCGACCGTGGCGCCAGCTTTGATGTCCGCCGTCGCACCGGCGTTGACCACTCCGCTGCGAACCAGGGCGCCCGCGCGGCGAGCCATCGGTATGGATTCCCCGGTCAACGCCGATTCGTCGAATACGCCCGCTGTCGCCAGTGTTCCGTCGACTGGTACGGTCTCGCCCGGTAGCACGACCACGGTGTCGCCGCGCCCGATCTCGGTGGCCGCGACGGTCTCGATCCGGTCACCTCGCCGCCGGTGTGCCTGGACCGGGGCCCGTTGCAGCAGCGCGGACAGGTCGCGTCCAGCCCGCCTGCCCGCGTATGCGTCCAAAACTCGGCCGGTGGCCACCATCAGGGCGATCAGCGCACCAGCGAAGTACTCACCGACCGCGGCCGCGCCGACCAGCGCGATCAAAGCCAGGAGATCGGCGCCATAGCGGCCACGCCGAAGATCGCGTACGACCCAGATCGCGGCCGGGACGAGTGCGACGACGGTCGCGGCCAGCCACGGCACTTCGGCGGCGTTCGCGTTGAACGGACGCACCACCAGCCCGGCTACGCCCAGTAAACCGATCACCGACACCAGCGCGATCTCACGAAATCCCTTTGTCCCCCGGGTTTTCGGAGCATCCGCAGTGTTCGTGCCGCTCCGGCCTCTTCGATGTGCCCAGATCATCGGCAGCCCCCTGTTCGAACTTCGACGCCGCGGTCTGGGCAGGTGTGCTGCATCGGTCCGGTCAGGCTACTCGACGTAGGTTCTGACTCTTCTCCAACGTTTCGGCCTCGTCCGCCTGCTTGCGGGCCAGCCCCTCGAAGAATCCGAGGACAGGCTGCCAGAAGTAGCCGGTGCCGGCGATGATGAGGCCGGTGAACACGAGGCCGAGCGCGTGATTGCGGATCGGCAGATCCAAGGCCGCAAATAGATCGAAGTCGGCTATCCACGCCGCCGCGATCCCGAGGACGACCAAGGTGATCGCGAGGAATTCGCGCGCCTTCTCGAGATAGCGAACCGCGAACCGGGTAACGACCAACGCCGCGAGTCCGAGGAGAACGATCATTCCGAATGCGTTCACGACTTGCTCCCTTCTTGTCTGTGCAAGCCCGTCTTTATGGTTCACCGTCGAGAAATTCCCTGGCAGTGCATCGTGTCACCTGTTGTCATGACCTTTGGCCCCATGACATCCCGGCATGGCCGTTTCGCGGCAGGCGGCGTCATGGTGGCTGTACTCGCTAATCCCACTGCACGCCGGATATACGGACCAAGGTCCCTCTGCCCACGTCGGTTCGGCACTGTTGGAGGCGCGCGACTGACCGTAGCGTCGTTGCTCACACAGCTTCCCCAAGACAGCGGCAGGCAGTATCAAGGAGACCGCAATGCGAGCACGGGTCGTCTATGAATCGATGTTCGGCAACACCGCCGCCGTCGCCGAGGCCATCGCGCAAGGAATGCGTAAGCACGCGACAGTCGAGCTGCTGAACGTGTGTGCCGCGGCGGAAATACCCGAGCCGTCGGTGGATCTGCTCGTGGTCGGCGGACCGACCCACGCCTTCGGGCTGAGCAGGAAACGAACCCGGCAGGACGCCGCCGAGCGAACCGACGCGCCGATCGCGGTCGACATCGGTATTCGGGAGTGGCTCGACGCCGCGCTGCCGGTCCCCGAGGGCAGCAGGGCCGTTGCTTTCGGTACCAAAGTCGGGAGCCCGCCCTGGCTGCCCGGGTCGGCGGCGCGCGCCGCCGGCAGACGCCTACGGCATTTGGGTTATCAGCTCGCTGACGATCCGGCTGACTTCCTGGTCGATGGTATTACTGGACCGGTCGCCACGGGTGAACTGGACCGCGCCCGTGCCTGGGCTGAACGCCTCGCGCACACCGAACTCGACCGCGTCGCGCATCGGGTCTGATCGGCGAAGGAGCAGGGTCATGTCGTACCCAGTGACGGTTGTCGAATCGGTGCCGCACACGGTCCTGGAACTGCGCCGCACCGTGCGTGCCGACCATGCCGGCGACGACATCGGCAGCGGGATGCAGGCGCTCTACCGCTTGGCCACCACTTTAGGGATGGCGCAGTTCGGGCCTCCGTCGACGACCTACCGCGGTGGATTCGGCCCGGGCACGTCGACCGACGTCGACTTCAGGCTGCCGGTCGGCACAGGACCGCTCGGCACCGAAGAGGCGACGGTGCGACGCATCGAGCCCGGCCTGTACGCGCAGACCGTCCATCACGGCGACTACCACGGAATCGGAGCCGCCTACCGCGCGATCGACGACTGGCTGCGCTACTCGACGTTCCGTCCGGTGGGACCACCAACCGAGGTGTACCTGGTCACCCTCGACGAGGCGGTGGTGCCCCACGATCTGCTGACCGAAATCCGCGTCCCGGTCGCGCCTGCCGATCTGACCGCGCGAGTCACCGTGCCCGTCGACGACGCCGTGCAAATCCTGCACGATGTACTGGCCGAACAGGGTTTCGGCGTACTGACCGAAATCGATGTGCGCTCCACATTGCGCGCGAAGCTCACAGTGTCGATGGAGGACTACGTGATCCTCGGCGCCTGCAACCCGTCACTGGCCCATCGCGCGCTGGAGATCGACCGGCGGATCGGCCTGCTGCTCCCGTGCAACATCGTGGTGCGCGCCGTCGGCGACACTACCGTCATCGAGGCGGCGGACCCGGAAATACTGGTACGGCAGTCCGGAACGACCGGGCTCCAACCGATCGCGTTGGAAGCCCGCGCAGCTCTCGTCGCCGCTATGGAGACTGTCGCGAAGCACCCGCCCGCAGTTGAATGATGCTTGCCCAATCCAGTACGGCAACCGCACAGATATCGGAAGATACAGAACTCACCAAGGCCGATCTCGGTCAGTGCCGATCGGCCGTCTCGAATGAATCCACCACGTCCTCGACCGCACGGCGGGGGGTGGCCTGTAGCGGCGGAGCGCTGGTCGGCGCCCAACCTATCCGGATGACCACTTGGGGGTAGGCGTTGTCGTCGAGCACGCCCAGGCGGACCTTGCGGCGCACCTCCGGGATTTCCAGGGGCTCGGTCAGCGGGCAGGTCGCCAAGCCGACATTGATGGCGGTCAGCAGGACCGCGCTCATCGCCTCTCCCGCACGCAACCGGGACAAACGGTCATCGGCCGAGGTACCGAGCACGAGCAGTTCCGCGTAGTCGGGCTCCTGCGCGGTATCGATGAGCTGCGGCGCCGCGAACTCCCGTGCGGGCAGTTCGTCCTCCGCGCGCGGACTCGGGGTGTTCCTGGCCGGAACACCCTCCTCGGTGCTGTGTTTTCCACTCCAGGTGGCCAGCTCGAACCGGTAGTCCGGATCCGCCGCATGCCTGCTCGCAGCCTCACGTATGGCCTCGATCAAGTGGTCGCGGGACAGATCGGAAGCCTGCCGCAAGATCGCGCCGAGTGCTGTCGCGCGCTCGGTAACCAGCCCGAGGTACCCGGGCGGGATCGGCCATGAGCTGTAGTGTCTGCGGTCCGTCCGCCGGTGCGAAATAACGGTGCTCAGCGCAACGTCCAGCGGAGTCGGCCGATGCCGCACCAGCTCCATCGCTGCCAGGTGATTCGGTTCTGCCGGATTCGGCAGCCGATGCACTAGCGCCGACCAGCCCAGCGCCGCGAAGGCGACACTCAGGTGGTGCAGTGCGGCACCACAGCTCAGCACCAGATCGCGTGTATCGGGATCCGTGGATGGTAGCGCCCGAGCCGGATCCAGGTAGAGGTGCACGGATCGGTGCGCGATCCGCCACCGCCATGGCTGAACGTTGTGTACCGACGGCGCCCGCACCGCGAGCGCCAGCGCTGTCTTGACGGTGTTGTCATCGGGCAGTCCGTGGTCCATGTCGTCCTCCATTCGTTTCGATCAACGCTGCCACCGGCACGCCACACCGGTAAGGGCAAGACGGCCTCTCCTGGCAGGACTTCGGGCGCCTGTGACCGGCTGCGACTTGTGGGCGAGATCGAAGCCAAGTACCTGCCGATCAAGGACCTTCGGCCATCACGCCAGGCCGGGCCGATGCGGAAGTCTGAGAGCATCAGCCACAGCGAAAGGACCTGGTCACCATGTCCGGTCTCACTGGATTCGATCTCCATGGGCGCAGCGCCGTCGTCACGGGTGCGGCACGCGGCATCGGAGCCGCTATAGCGTGCACACTCGCGAAGTCCGGAGTCGGCGTTGTCGTGGCCGACATTCTCGATCAAGAGGGTGAGACCATTGCGGGCGCGCTGGGCTCGTCGGCGATATTCCGGCGCCTTGACGTCACTGATGAAGTCCAATGGAGGCGGGTGCTCGACGACGCCGAGGCTACGTTCGGGCCGTTGGCCGTGGTGATCAACAACGCGGGCATCGTCGATTTCGGCGGCGTCGAGAACGAGTCGCCCGCGATGTTCCGGCACGTTATCGACGTCAACCTGTTCGGAGCCTGGCTCGGTATGCGTCTGGCCGCGCCGCGACTGCGCGTGGCTGGCGGCGGCGTCATCGTCAACATCTCTTCGACTGCGGGTCTGACGGGATATTCGGGGGTTGCGGGCTACGTAGCCAGCAAGTGGGGTTTGCGGGGCCTGACGAAGGCCGCCGCGATCGAACTCGGCGGGGCGGGCGTGCGTGTCTGTTCGGTGCACCCCGGCCCGATCCATACGCCGATGACCGCCGACCTCGATGCGAGCGTGGCCGCGGGCCAGCCGCTTCCGCGCTTCGGTGAGCCGGAGGAGGTCGCCGCGATGGTCGGATTCATCGTCACCGAGGCAACGTTCTCGACCGGGTCGGAGTTCGTCCTCGACGGCGGCGCCACAGCGGGTATGACGTTGAATGTGCCATCCTGACGGCCTGCTCGACGTGATGACGACCGCCATCGACGCGCGCGCTCAGTTGCGCGAAACACACACCGGGATCGTCGTGCTGTGCGGCGAGCGCGCCTACAAGGCGAAGAAGCCGATCACCACCGACTTCCTCGACTTCGGCACACCAGCGCTGCGCGAGCAAGCCTGTGCGCGCGAACTCGAACTCAATCGCCGCATGGCGCCGGACGTCTATCTCGGCGTCGGCCACCTGAGCGACCCGCTGGGCGGGCCCGCCGAGCCGGTGCTCGTCATGCGGCGGATGCCCAAGGACCGCAAATTGTCCAATGTGCTTGCCGACACCGTGGGGCGGCGTAGCTCGGAGCTGTCTGCGCTGGTACGGGTGCTTGCCCAGTTCCACCGCTCGGCTCGTCGCGGCCCCGAGATCGATCGGTCCGGCACCCGGCCGCGCTGCGAAGCCGATGGCAGACACTCCTGCACCCGCTCCGAGAGCAGCCCGCGGAGGTGGTCGACCCCGCCCTGCTTGCACGGATCGAGGCGCGGGCCATGCGCTACCTCGACGGCCGGGAGCCGTTGCTGGCGCGACGGATCGCCGAGGGCCGCATCGTCGATGGGCATGGCGATCTGCTCGCCGAGGATATCTTCGACCTCCCCGACGGCTTCCGCATCCTGGACTGTCTGGACTTCGACGATCGGCTTCGCTATGTCGACTGTGTCGACGACATCGCGTTCCTCGCCATGGACCTGGAGTTCCTCGGACATCGCCACCTGAGTGAGAGTCTGCTGGCCGACTATCTCCGGGCTACCGGGGACTCAGCACCGACGTCGCTGGTCGACCACTACACGGCCTACCGCGCCCTGGTGCGCGCGAAGGTTAGCGTCATCCGTTTCGGGCAGGGCGAGGATGCCGCCCGCGGGCACAGCCGTCGCCACCTCGAGATCGCCGACCGTCGTTCGCAGCGCGCGGCGGTCCGTCTCACTCTGATCGGCGGCCTCCCAGGGACCGGTAAATCGACTGTTGCCGAACATCTTTCGGCTACGACGGGGTCGACGCTGCTGGCCAGCGACCAGGTGCGCAAGGAACTGGCCGCAGCCGAGGAGGTGAGGGGGCAGGTCGGTACCTACGGTGTCGGCCTGTACTCCCCCGCCGAGAAGACCCACGTCTATTCCGAGTTGCTCACCCGGGCCAGGCCACTGCTGGTGACCGGGTGTCGGTGGTCCTCGACGCGAGCTGGATCGACGCAGCGGAACGTCACCGTGCCACAGCATTGGCCGACGAGGTGTCCGCCGATCTTGTGCAAGTGCAGTGCTACTGCCCGCGCGAGCTGGCAAACCGCCGGATTCGACAACGACGAGACTGCTCCTCGGATGCAACAGCCGAGATCGCGGAGGCAATGTCTGCCTCGGCTGCGCCCTGGCCCGACGCGATTCCGCTGGACACCGACCGACCACTCGAAGACACGGTGGCCGATGCCTTCCGTGCCTGGCAGATCGGCGAAGAAGTGGCACAACAGCCGCTGACAAGCGACCCGACCTCGCCAGGAACCTCGGTTACCGGTTCAAAGTTGAACTCCGGCGTGCCCAACCGAATTGCTCCGTAGTGGCCGCTGGCCGGCCGCACCGACCAGGAGAGACCGCTGCTCGCCTTGCTCGGCGAAGGGCTGACCAACTGGCAAATCGCCGCCCGAATTACCTGACCGAGAAGACGGTCAGGAACTACGTGTAGCGACTGCTGACCAAGCTCGGGGTCGAACGACGTGCTCGAGCGGCGGTGCTGGCCTCGAAGCTCAACCAATCGGTAAAGACCGAGATACCACGGGTCGATTCCATCGGCTCGGCGACTTCCACGGCATCGATCGTGGAAGAATGTCAGGTATGGAACGACAGCCGTCCGGGACACACCCGAATGGCCGGACACCGGTCACCGAAACGCTGTCTCAACTGCGACTCCACGAGCTGCTGATCGAAGTTCAAGAGCGGATCGCGCTGATCGTCGACGTCCGCGACCGAATGGACCGGCTCATCGAGGCCATGCTGGTGATCACCGCCGGCCTCGACCTCGACAACACACTGCGCGCCATCGTGCACGCCGCCATCGAACTCGTCGATGCCGAGTACGGCGCACTCGGGGTCAGAGCGACCGACAAGACAAGCAATCAACTCGCCGAGTTCGTCTACGAGGGCATCGATGACCGCACTCGTGTGTTGATCGGAGACCTGCCGCGCGGCCACGGAGTGCTCGGCCTGCTCATCCAGCAACCCGAACCCATCCGACTGGCTAACCTTTCAGACCACCCATCCTCGGTCGGCTTCCCTCCACATCATCCACCTATGCACACCTTCCTCGGGGTGCCCGTACAAGTCCGCGGCGAAGTCTTCGGCAACCTCTACCTCACTGAGAAATCGGGAGGCCAAGAGTTCACCGAAGACGACGAGATCGTCGTACAAGCCCTCGCCGCAGCTGCTGGGATCGCCATCGAGAATGCCCGGCTCTACGAGCAGTCCTGCCTACGGCAGAAATGGCTCGAAGCGACCCGTGACGTCGCCACCGAACTACTGGCCGGTGGCGATCCGAGCGAAGTCCTCGATCTTGTCGCCGAGCGAGCACTCACACTCACCGAATCCGCATGCACATGCCTTGCCCTGCCCGAAGACCCCGACATCCCGCACGACGATGTGACCGAACTGATCGTGGTCGCCGCCGCAGGCAAGGGCTGCGGAGAGCTCACCGGACAGCGGATACCACTCGAACAATCCCAAACCGGTGAAGCCTTCCGAAATGGACGCATGATCGCAGTCGACAAGTTGTCCTCCTTCCGACTCTCCGGCTCGACTACCCAGCTCGGTCCAGCGCTGATTCTTCCGCTGCGGGCCGGGCAATCCGTCCTCGGTGTGCTCACCACCGTCCGACCCGCCAACACTCCAGCCCTCGACACCTCCGCGCAGTCCATGATGGCCGCATTCGCCGACCAAGCCGCACTAGCACTGCAACTGGCCCACACCCAACGCCGGATGCGGGAACTCGACGTCCTATCCGACCGCGACCGCATCGCGCGAGCCATGCACGACCACGTCATCCAGCGACTGTTCGCGGTCGGACTGTCCCTCCAGGGAACGGTGCAGCGGGCACGAGCGCCGGAAATCAAGTCCCGGCTGATGGAAACCGTTGACGACGTCCAATCGATCGTGCAGGACATTCGCCATTCCATCTTCGACCTGCAGAGTAACACGGCTTTGGATTCCTCGAATTACCGCAAACACCTACACGAGATCATCATCGACATGACCGCCGAGAGCGGACTGCGTACCATCGTGCGATTGGCCGGACCCGTCGCCGTCCTGGCACCCCCACTCTCCGACGATGTGGAGGCCGTCCTCCGAGAAGCGGTCAGCAACGTCGTCCGGCATGCCTCGGCAACCACCGTGTCGGTCGAATTGCAGGTAGGCGACGATGTCACCATAGAAGTGACCGACAACGGAATCGGTTTACCTGACGACATCACCCGACGCAGCGGCCTCGCAAACCTCGCCAAACGCGCCGAACAAGCAGGCGGCAGTCTCAGCATCAACAGACTTCCAACTGGCGGCACCGCCCTCCGCTGGACAGCGCCGCTGCCCTGACCTGCCACACCGACACCGACAGCGGCCGTTGTGCTCTGTGGTTGGTGACCAAGGACCGGTGTGCGGTACCAGGCTGAATTCCTAATCTACGGGTACGCGTTTCACCGATAGGCGAGAAGAATGACCACACAGCGCAGCAGCGATCCACACCAGCTGGCATCGGCAGCCGTGGTGGTCGGCGTCGACGGTTCCGAGGCGTCCGACCTGGCCGTCCGCTGGGCTGCCGAGACAGCTGCACAGCGCAGGCGGCGACTGCACATCGTGCACGGCCTCGACCTTGCCGTGGCGCGTGCCGTCCTGGGCGTCTACGACCTGATGGTGCCCGCCGTCATCGACACGATCCGCCGCCAGGGCGCCGATCATGTGGCGACGGCCCACAGGCTGGCATATGACATCGACCAGGGCCTCACCGTGGAAACCGAGGTCTGCGAGGACCACCCGGCGAAACTGCTGATCGAGCGATCCGCGGTGGCGAATCTGGTCGTGATCGGCGCCAGCGGTGAAGGCGGCACGATCAGCCATCTCGGCGGCACGCTGCTTGCCGTGGTAAGCCACGGCCACGGCCCGGTCGTTGTGGTGCGCGACACCGGGACGGAGTACCAGACGTGCTGTGTCGGCCGGGTGGTAGTCGGTGTCGACGGCAGTGAGATCAGCGAAGCGGCCGTCGGCGCCGCCTTCACCGAAGCCAGCGACCGCCGTGCCCAACTCGTCGCCGTCTACGCGTGGAGCGACCTCCCCTACGGCCGATTCGCCGGGCTCCCCAACACCATCCCGGATCGCGGTGTCGCCGCAGAGGCGCAGTCGACCCTCGCCGAGCAGCTCGCCGGCTGGCAGGAGAAGTACCCGGACGTCGACGTCGTGCGAAAGATCTATCTGTCCGGCCCACGCCACCACCTCATCGAGTGGTCCAGATCGGCCCAGCTCCTTGTCATCGGCAGCCGTGGCCGAGGCGGATTCCGCGGCCAGCTGCTCGGCTCAACCAGCAATGCGCTCATCCAGCGCGCCCACTGCCCGGTCATGGTGGTCCATTCACCCTGACACCTCCGGCTCGACGACCTGCCAGGACGCGTGGCGGATGGAGCGATGCCTTCAGTCGGTAATGACGCCGGTTCCGCGCCGAAGCACGAACGACACGCCGATACAGGTACAGCGGTGGGTGGTGGTGTCGGGCAGGCAGATTCGCCGTGGTGCCCATCGGCCGTCGGAGAGCGAACTCAAAGGGGCAGGCCGCGTTCAACAAGTAGAAAACCTTCCTGACACCCGGTTGTACAAGGCCAGGTACGACACAAACGCCACTTGCGATGCCACCTCCGAATATGGACTACAGGCTGTGAGTCAGGGCTATGATGTGAATTCACCCGCGCGGTCGAGTTCAGGTACCGATAGGCCCCATTTCGTGCACCGCGGCAGGTTCGGCCGTTGGGAATAGCACTGCGAGTAGCCCTACCATCTGGCGAACTGCTGGAAACGCTCCGCTTCGGAGTCCATCTCGTTTCCTTATCGCCGGCTCACCGGTGAAACTCCGCTCGGCCCGGTAAGTTTCGGCCCTCGGGCTGAACAGTGAGGTCCAACAGCGCTGCACCGCATCAAGCAACGCGGCGGGACCGGAGATATTCGTGAACGTCGCATTCATACCCGCGAACGACGCCGATGCGCTGTCCTCGCCGGTCGCCGACGACCGGACCGCGACCACTGCCTCGGCGGTGTCGGTACCGAGTCGCTGATAGGCCAGCGTGATCCGGTCCGCGAGATCGGGCGGCATGCCTGCCTTGGCCACCAGCGCACGCAGCTGCTCGCAGTGCCGCGCGAGTGCTTCGTCGTCACCGATCGCAGCCAGTGCCCGGCGATGCTCGGCGGCGAGCTCGGGAGCGACTCCACCGCGGCGCATCGCATCCAGATAGCCGTCGCGGAGAATGACGAAACCGGAAGGCACGGGCAGCCCGGCCGCTGTGAGTTCACCGAGATTGGCGCCCTTGCCACCCGCCTCGACTTCGTCCGACAGCCGGATCGCGGAAAGGTCGCGGACAACCTCTCCGGCCCGCTCCACATCCTGCGCTGCAGTGTTGATGGGTTGCTCGGCCGGCTCCGCTGTGTCCATGGGTCGACTATGGTTCGCCCGGCCACCGCGGATCCAGAGGCCAACGCCTATGGATGACGGGTACACCGTCTGTCACCGCAGGGACCAATGGCCCTGCACAGCGGCCTGGCTTTCGAACTGACGAAAGTCACCGATCGTTTCTCATTCGGCTCTGTCCGCTGCAGTTGTCCGGGCTCTAACGTCGATTCTAGAAGTCATCGCGAACGAGAACCCGCGGCGAGAGGACGACATGCACGCACTGGTTGCCCATGAATCCATATTCGGCCGCACCGGCGCGGTCGGCGGGCATACTGCGGAGAAGCATCACACCGTCGGCTGGATCCGCATGGACGCTGCCGAGCTATCCGATCCCTACCAGGTGTGATGTAGCCGTGACAGAAACCCGATCCGCGGATGACACGACGTTCGAGGCGGCAGTTGTCGATCCGACCGAGCATCTGGATCTGCTGCTGCGCGATCTCCGCAGCGCCAGATCCGGGCTGTCCACCCGAGAAGCGCAGCGTCGCCTGCTCCACCTGGGCCCGAACGCGCTGCGTCGCCGTGGCGGAGTTCGCTGGCCGAAGGAACTGGCGCAGCAGTTCACGCATCCTCTCGCGTTGTTGCTCTGGGCGGCCGCCGGGTTGGCCTGGTCGGTGGGCATCGCGCCCATCGCGATCGCGATTCTGGTCGTGATCGTGATCAACGCAATTTTCGCCTTCGTACAAGAGCGCCACGCCGAACATGCTGTCGAAGTGCTGGCGGGCTTCATTCCCCGGCGCGCGAATGTCATTCGGGACGGACAGCCGCACCCGCTCGATGCCAGCGACCTGGTGCCCGGAGACGTCCTGGTCATCGCGGAAGGCGATCGGATCTCCGCGGATGCCCGGCTGCTGGACGGTGGCATCGAGGTCGACATGTCGACCCTCAACGGGGAGTCGATGCCCGCCTTCCGGTCCGCCGACCTCATCGATACGCAAGTGCCGTTGCTTCGGGCCCGCGATGTCGTGTTCAGCGGCACCACCTGCACGGAGGGCACCGCCCGGGCAGTGGTGTTCGCCACCGGAATGCGGACCGAACTCGGCCGGATCGCCTCACTGTCGGAGCGCGTGGAGCGCGACGAGAGCCCACTGGAGGCACAGGTCCGTCGTGTCGCCTGGCTGATCGCACTGATCTCGGTCGTACTCGGCGCCGCATTCATCCCGTTGGCTACGCTCGGCGCCGGGCTGTCATTTCTCAACGCGGTGATCTTCGCGGTCGGCCTACTCGTCGGCAACGTGCCGGAAGGACTGCTACCGGTCATCACCTTGGCCCTGGCCATCGGGGTGCGCAAGATGGCCGATCAGGGCGCGGTAATCAAGCGCCTGAGCGCCGTGGAGACGCTCGGTTCCACCGATGTGATCTGCACCGACAAGACGGGCACACTGACCGAGAATCACATGCGCGTCACCGCCATCGACACTACAGCCGGTCGAATGGACCTCACCGGTGCCGGTCGGGTCCATAGCCTGAGCGAGCCGGCCTCGGCTCGACTGACTGTCGCCATGACAGCGTGCAATAACGCCCAGATCTATCGCGACGGCGCGGCCACCGGCGACCCGACCGAAGTCGCTGTCCTGGCGGCGGCGATCGCCCTCGGCGCAACCCTGGACACCGCGGATCGACAGCGGTCGCGGCGCAAGCAATTTTCCTTCGATCCGGTACGTAAACGCATGTCGACCGTCGATGAGAGCGGCGGGCTGCTGTGGGTGCATACCAAGGGTGCGCCGGAATCCGTGTTGCCGCTGTGCGTGGCCGAAATGGGCGCCGACGGTACCGACCGCCCGCTGACACCGACACGACGAAGCGAAGTATCCGAACTGGTGGATGCGCAGGCGGCCAATGGTTTACGTGTGCTGGCCACAGCGGACCGTCGCCTCGCGCCGAACCAGGCAATGCCGGAATCCGGCGCGGCCGCCGAACAGGGCCTGACCCTGCTCGGTTTGGTGGCGATGGTAGATCCACCGCGGACCGAGGTGCCCGACGCCGTCGCGCAATGTCATGCCGCGGGCATCCAGATCATCGTCATCACCGGCGACCACGGCCTGACCGCCGCAGCCATCGCACGCCAGGTCGGAATCGTCCGCGGCGAGCCCATTATCGTCACCGGAGACGAACTCGACCGGATGAGCGAGCCAGAACTGGATGAATTGCTGTGCAGGACAGGCGAATTGATTTTCGCGCGCTCGTCACCCGAGGCGAAGCTGCGGATCGCCGACGCACTGCGCGGGGCGGGGCATGTGGTCGCGATGACCGGGGACGGCGCAAACGACGCCCCTGCGCTGCGCCGTGCGGATATCGGGATCGCGATGGGCCGATCGGGCACCGATGTCGCACAGGAAGCCGCCACGATGGTGCTCACCGATGACAACTTCGCGAGCATCGCCGCCGCCGTCAATGCTGGACGGCGTGTCTACGACAACATTCGTAAGTTCATTTTCTATATCTTCGCGCACGCCACTCCCGAGGTCGCGCCGCTGCTGGTGTTCGCACTCTCCGGCGGCGTCGTGCCGCTTCCGCTGACCGTCATGCAGTTGCTCGCGATCGATGTCGGTACCGAGACACTGCCCGCACTCGCGCTCGGCCGCGAACCGGCCGAGCCAGGTCTGATGCGACGGCCGCCCCGCAAACGGAACGAATCGGTGATCCAACCTGCGATGCTGTTGCGGGCCTGGCTGTTTCTCGGAGTCATTTGCGCGGCACTCGCCATGACCGGCTTCTTCGCCGTGCTCTTGGCCGCCGGGTGGCACCCCGGCGATCCCATCGGGCCGGGCACGCCGTTGCATCACGCCTACTTGCAGGCGACCACCATGACATTCGTCGGTATCGTCGCCGGCCAGGTCGGCACCGCATTCGCCGCCCGCACCGAACGCGTCGCACTGCGCACGGTAGGTGTGTTCTCGAATCCGTTGCTGCTGTGGGGCATCGCGTTCGAGATCGTCTTGACAGCGGTGATCGTCTATTTTCCGCCGATCCAGGATCTGCTCGGCACCGCGGCCCTCGAACCATGGATGCTGGCCGTCGTGGCACCATTCCCCCTCATCGTCTGGGGCGCAGACGAACTGCGGCGACTGCTCGTGCGGCGGCTTCCAGCCACCGAGGCAGCAGTGCCTCAGCCTGTGCCCATTCGACATCCGGCAGCCGTCGCCGACGGCACTGTCGACCACACAGATTGAGGATTCAAACGGCCAGTATCACCTGACCATCACCGAAACAGATCCCTGACCGTCCTCGAACGGCAGCACCATGTAATACGCGCGGACGACCTGGGCACCAGCATCTCAGAAGGAAACGCGCGAGGAATGAACAACAGTAGGACCCGATATCGCGGGAAAGCGAGCTGGTCACACAACCGACGCCGCAAGTGAAGGCGAACACCTCGGCGAAGCCGACAGGATCGTCGCGGGGGTGCCCGATACACAACACTGCATCGTTGTCGATTGACAGCGGTCCAACCGCACCTCTCAGGGCCGACGCGGCTACGACAAGCGTTCGGCCACCTCGACATGATGCGTCGGCACACCAGCATCACGGACCAGTTGGTCGAGCACCACACCTGTCGGGCTGCCCGGCGGAAACAGGGCCGGCGAAGCACCGCCGAGCAGGATGATGGTGCGGGCGATGTTGATCCCACAGCCGGGCTCGAATCGCGGCGACTCGCAGCGCATCTTGTCGATCGGCACCACGTGGTCGGTGCGCGCCGCCATGTCGATTGCCGGGTTCATCGTGAGTGTGATCGAAGTCGACAGCCACCTCCTCGGGTAGGTACCCGGTCTCGTGTCGCCGAGGTCGTCGATCTCGTGGGCGACGACCACAAACCAATAGCCCTGCATTGATGCGGCGAGCCCGGCGCCGAGCGGGCCATCCTCGATTGCCAGGTGAAACAGTGAGTATGGGTTGCCACACAGAGCACGTACGCCTCGACCGCCAGCAGTGATGTAAGCCAAGTGCGACGACGTGGCCGACCCGGTTGCCGCGACATCAGCGGCATCCTGAACAGTCCAGCGTCGAGAAACCCACTGCCAGTCACTTGACAGGCGGCCGGTGGTTCATGACCGCCACCCCACCGCACGGGCGCGGTCCAGAAGCCGGTCGATGGCCTGCTCGATCTCCTCGGCAAGCATGGCGATATCGGGTGTGGTGTCGAAATCTCCGGTGATTCCGAATGTCAGCTGGTCGCTGTAGCTCAGTATGGCGATGCCGGTGCGCAGCCGCATCGCGATCGGAACGTAGGCCAGGATTTCCAGCACTTCCCGGCCGTACAGATACAACTGGCGGCGAGGCCCGGGGACGTTGGTCGCCAAGGCGGAGATGCCGTGCTGCGGAAATCGGGAAACAAGCCGGAAAGTCCAGGCGATCGGGGCGAAGGGCAGCCGATCGGCCAGCGCGAGTATCGTGCTTGCCGCCGACGCCTCGCCGCCGGTCTTGTGTTTCGACATCCGCTCATGAACCACGTTCAGCTGCCCGACGGGGTCGTCGATATCGATCGGGAGCAGCGGCAACATGAGCGAAATCCGGTTGTCCAAGAGGTATTTCGCGTGCGAGGCGCGGACCGATACGGGTGCCAGGATCCGCACCTTGTCCGCAGTGGGTTCTTCGCCGCGCCGCAACAGGATCGACCGGAAGGCTGATGTCACGGCGGCCAAGG
The DNA here is from genome assembly GCF_045207455.1 of Nocardia sp. NBC_00881. Classification (NCBI taxonomy): domain Bacteria; kingdom Bacillati; phylum Actinomycetota; class Actinomycetes; order Mycobacteriales; family Nocardiaceae; genus Nocardia; species Nocardia sp. NBC_00881. The sequence goes on along the minus strand of NZ_CP108798.1, from coordinate 1,849,539 downwards.
CCACATCGTTGACGGTCGCGCCGAATACCGCGCCGATCTCCCGGACCGTGGACAGCGATGTTCGTGCCACGGCGTACCGACGTTGCCGTCCGATGGGGCCGTTCAAGGACGACACGGGGGCGGGCCGCACAGTGGACAGTGCCAGCGGAACAACGGCGCGCACAGTGTGGGCCACCATCCGTGGCATGTCCACCGGAAGCCGCAGCGTATTCACCACCAGGGCACGCCAGTCGAACCTACTGTCAGCCGAGGCCGCATATTGCGCCTCGGTCTTCTCAGAGACTGGATCGCACAGGCGTTCGAACAAGGAAATTCCCGAGACCCCATCAACCATGCTGTGGTGGGCCTTCACGATCATCGCCCAGCAATCGCCCGCAACGTGCTCGACGACCACGCATTGCCACAGTGGGTGGTCGCGGTCGAGTCGTTCCTCCATCACCTCCGCGATCAGCTCACACAATGCCGTCTGGTCGCCGGGTTCGGGCAATGCCATCCACCGGAGATGATGCGCCAGATCGAAGTTCGGGTCATCCACCCAGACGGGTGCGCTGAGGTCCCACGGGGTGGTGCGTACTTTCTGCCGGAGCCTGGCATCCACCGCCAGCCGTTTCGCCAACCCCGTCGCGAACTCCGCGCGCGGGGGCGGTGGCCCGGCCACGATCGCCACCGCTCCGATCCCGACACTCACATGCCGATCGGTGTCCTCCAACTCCATGAAGCCTGAGTCCAATGGGTTCAGTTCGGTCATCGCGGATCTTCCATATCGACGTCGTGGACGCCGGTGCCTGGTCGGCCACGGCCGCTGCCTCCCCATTCTCGATCGGCCATGGGCGCGGCGACAGGTGCGAAGGCACCCGGTCCGCAGGACGTTGGGCCTGTCGTTTCCCGTACGCGGTCGTGGGAACAGGGCCGGAGGTCCCGTCAGAATGTGCGCAATGACTGTTTCGGAGCTGCCACCACGCCTACGACAATGACTGATATGACCGCCAGAGACACCTCCGTCGTCACCGAGGTGCCGGACCATCCGACGATGCTGGCAGCGATGCGACTCGCCTGCCGCGCGCCGTCGGTGCACAACACCCAGCCGTGGCGCTGGGTGTTCGACGGCGCCCGACTGCACCTCTACAGCGATACCGACCGGCAATTGTCGATGGATCCACACGGGCGCCAGCTCATGATCAGCTGTGGTGCCGTGTTGCATCATGTGCGAACCGCCTTCGCCGCCTATAACTGGCATACCGACACCGTGCGCGTGCCTGATCTCGGGCAACCGCGGCACTTGGCGGCCATCGAGTTCCGCCCGTGGCCCGACCCGCCTGCGGGGGTGCGCGCTCGCGCGGGCGCGATCGATCATCGCTATACCGACCGGCTTCCGATGCTCGAACCCGACGGCTGGGACGATCTTGCGCCTGCATTGCGAACACTGGTTTCGCCGCACGACATCGAACTCGACGTCCTCGACGACAGCGTCAGGTCCCGGCTGGTGACCGCCTCGGAGCAGTCCACGGCCCTGCGCCGCTACGACATGCTGTATCAGTCCGAATTGCATTGGTGGGCAGGACATACCGAAATGCCGGAGGGAATTCCTCCGTCGGCGCTGGTCTCCGACGCCGAATTCGCCCGCGTCGGCGTCGGACGTACGTTCCCGTCGGTGCCGCACTCGATGCGGCGCGACCATATCCAGGACCGCGCCCGTATCGTGCTGTTGAGTTCGAACGGTGATTCCCCTCAGCAGTGGCTGCATACGGGAGAGGCGTTGTCGGCTGTCCTGCTCGAATGCACCGTCGCGGGCTTGTCCGCCTGTGCGCTCACCCACATCACCGAGGTGCCCTCGGGCCGCAAGCTGCTGGCGAACTTGGTCCCGCGTGTCGGACTCCCGCAGGTGCTTGTGCGCATCGGTACGACGCCGGACGCCCACGAACCTACCCCGACCCCACGCAGGCCGCTGGTCGATGTGTTCACCGAACACCGGGAGTAGGCCGCTGCCCTGCCGACAATGCGGTGCGCGCGATCATTCGCGCGGCGCGGCGTTTGCGGGTGCCAAGGTGAACGAGCCACCCCTTTCAGGGCGAAGTGCAGCTGATATTGGAAACAGGGTCGAATGTGATCGTCGGGACGACGTCCGCCGCCGGACCCCGCCCTACACGGGGAATCTCGCGAGTACTGTGACTTTGTCCCTTGTCGTCGCCGCGAACGATCATCCAATGATGGTCGAGTGGCAACCTGCCTTCTCGACAGAGGGAGACTCACCATGACCACTGCGGAGATCATCATGCGCCCAGATGTCGAACGCATCGGCGTGCGTGACACCATGGACTTCGCCGCCCAGCGCATGCGCCAGCTCGGTGTCGGCGCACTTCCCATCTGCGACGGCGAGGGACATCCAGTCGGCATCGTGACCGACCGCGATATCGCCGTCAAGGTTGTCGGCGTCGGGCTGAATCCCAAAACGACTACTGCGGGTGAACTCACCCAGGGTGCCGAGCAACTGCATACCGTCGATGTCAAAGCCGACATCGGCGACATTCTGGCACTCATGACAGCGTTCCAGGTCCGGCGACTCCCCGTAACCGCTCAGGGGCTGCTCGTCGGCATCATCACCGAGGCCGACCTTGCGCGTCACCTGCCCGAGCAGCAAGTCGGTGCGTTCGTGGAAGCCGTTTGCGCCTCCCATCTTCCGACGGCCACCGGCGGCTCCGCGTCCTGATCGACCAAGTCCAACTCGTCGGAGTCCGGCACAAAACCGAACTACGGCACAGCCACACCAGTGGATGGCGCGCAGGCACCGGGCGACCAGTAGCTCGGCCCTAGATCGGGCACAGCCTGCCATGCGGCGGCGATGAGAAAGTCGACGCAGGAACGATCGTGGCCAGTCTCGGGTAGTCGACCTCGCCGATGCGCACTGGTTGCCTGGGTGACCGGTTCGCCGCAGGTCAAAAAGTACGTTCTGCGCCGCCAACGCCACTGCCTGTAACTGCTACCGCCGATACCCCTGTACTCGGCGGTATCGCCCCGTGGCGATTGGTTGGCTGACCGCGGCCGGCGCCATTCCGATATTGCTGGGCGCCGACACCGGGCACAAGGTGTGGTGTGCACGTCAAGGTCGGCGCGCCGACCCGATCAGGCCATTGGTCCCTACTCCACGGGCACGACGGCTCTGACCAGCACAGGCGGTTCTGCGCGAGGCTGAGGGCATGGAATCGAAAACGCCTCGCATCGTTGTCCTCTACGCGACCGCACAGGGATCCACGCGCGACGTCGCGGAGTTCATCGCCGCCTGCCTCGCCGAACGGAGCGCGGACGTTGAACTGAGCGACGTCGAGCATGCGCCCGATCTGTCTCGCTTCGGCGCGGTCGTGCTGGGCAGCGCGGTGCACGATATGGCCTTCCTGCCCGCTGCCGCGGCCTACATCCGGGCGCACCGTGACGAGCTGGCCCGGCGAGACGTCTGGATTTTCAGTGTCGGGCTCGGCCCGTCCCTACACGGGCCGATCGGGCGACGTATCGGACGGATCGTGCCGAAAAAGATCGCCACTCTATGCGAGTTGGTCCACCCATGGGAGTACCGGGCGTTCGCCGGACATTACGAGAGAGCCGGCATCTCGCTTAAAGCGCGGGGGCTGTATCGACTGATCGGCGGCGGGCGTTACGGCGACATGCGCGACTGGGCCGCGATCCGCACCTGGTCGGCGAGTATCGCGCAAGGGCTCGGCCTGCGGCAGGCACAGTCGACCACGGTCAATTCCTAGCGGGGCGAAATCGTGTCCCATCATGACGATCCACTCGCGCCCATGGTGCACACCGCACGCGTATGGCTGCGCACCATCGGCGACCAGCTGGGCACCGACGACCAGGCCTTCGTATATAGGGCGGTCCGTGCTTGGTTGCACACGGTCCGCGACCAGGTCGAGGTCGCCACCGCGGCCCACTTGGCCGCACAGCTTCCCGAATTGCTGCGCGGGGCATTCTACGAAGGCTGGGTGCCCGCGCGCGTGCCCGCCCAGCACAACCTCCCCTCGTTCGTCAGCCGGTTCGCCGACGAGACGGGCGTATCGCTGGACGAGGCGGTCGCGCTGATCGGCGCCGTGACCAAAGCGCTCTCCCGCCTGTTCTCTCCAGGGCAGCTGGACGGTGTTTTCGCGGTATTGCCTGCGCGGCTGTGTGAATTGCTGTCCGGCGTCGAACTGGACGGCACACTCGGAGGCGCTGCAGCGGATCGCTGAACCAGACCGAGCATGGACCCGACATCGCGATGCAGGGCCCGTCGACCGGCGACGGCCCATCAACTCGACCGCCGACGCCTACAACACGTCATCGATCGGGCCGATTGGATCTCCTACCGCAAAAGACCAACCCTCGGCGCTCGATTCGGATAATCCAGCACGGTGGAGAAGGTCCGCACGAAATGACGGCTGTCGACATCCATCATCACCCGGTGTGCTTGCGCACTGCTCACTGTGAGCGGACGACGATCATCGGGACCTCCACCGAATGCAGCAAGGCATTGCTGGTGGAGCCGAGCAGCATGCTCGCGAAGCCGCCACGTCCGTGGCTGCCGACGATGACGAGCTGAGAGTTCGCCGATTCATCGAGGAGTGAGCGAACCGGTCGGTCGGCCGCCACGATTCGGCGGATCGGAACATCCGGGTAGCGTTCACTCCAGCCCGCGAGGTTCTCGGAGAGGACTGCTTCGGCGGACTGCTGCGCGGCATCCCAGCCCACGACCGGCAGATCAAGACCACTGGTGTCGCTCCAGACGTGCAGAGCGACCAACCCGACCTTGCGACGGGAGGCTTCCTCGAACGCGACCTCGACAGCGGGGACGCTGTTGGGAGTTCCATCAACACCCACAAGGACCGGTTGTGTGGCCGACACCGCATCGATCGCCGAGATGCCATGGATTACCGCGACCTGACAGTGCGCATGATGGGTGGTCGCCGTGCTGACCGAGCCGAGCAGCCCACGCTGGAACGCACCCATGCCACGGCTGCCGGCCACCAGCATCTGCACCTGTCTCGATCGTTCGATCAGTGTCGGAATGACCAGCTCGAACGTCACTTCGGTGGTTACCTCCAGGTCTTCGCCCTGCGCCGCCGTGCGCGCCACACGAGTGGCTTCGGTGAGAATCCGTTCCCCGTCCCTGCACATCCACTCGACGTCCGCCTCCCCCAGCAGCATCCCTGGCCCGAAACCGGTCTGCACCGCCATCGAGGTGAGAATGTGCAGTGAGCGACCGTGCAGCGCCGCCTCTACCGCGGCCCAAGCGGCCGCCTGGTAGGAGCTGGCCGAGCCATCAACGGCAACGAGTATCAGGGAATCGAGTTGCGCTGAATGCGAAGCACTTTCACCTACCACCGCCTCCTCCTTCGACACGAGGCGTACGACTCCGGAATCGGGCCTGTCTCGGTTTCGGACATCGCCGGACAACCTGCTCCCGATCAGCGTGGGATGCCCATCGAGCATCTCGCCTCGGGCATTGTTCGGGCAGAGCAAAAGGTCATCCGCTGATGGGGCCGAGCGGCCTCACGACGCGATCCTGCCGACAGCACACGCCCACGGTCGGCAGCGTCGCACACAGATGCACCTCGCCGATCTACTCGGTCAGCCCAGACGAATCGAGCTCGTCGCACAGACCCCGCACTCGACTAGCACCATCGCCGATACGGTGTCGCTTCGCCGCCACCTCGAGATCGCCGACCATCGTTCGAAGCGCGCCGCGGCCTGCCACCGGCAAGCCGTGATGACATACGGACTTTCGGCCCACAGGGTCGGGACCAACGCCAGCAGTCACCTCGATATGCGGATTCCTACTGTATAGGTGGCAGTCGATTCCTCGATTCCGAAGGGACAACAACACGTGGATGTGCAGCGCGAGAACCCGCATCTACAGACGTCGGCCCAGGTGGTCGTCGGGGTCGACGGCTCCGAGGGCGGCGATCTCGCCGTCCGCTGGGCCGCCGAGGTAGCCGCGCAGCGCAGCCGTGCACTGCGTATCGTGCACGGACTCGACATCGCCGCATTCCAATCAGTACTCGGCAGCAGCTATGACGTCATGGACGCCTCAGCCATCCAAGTCGCCCACTCCCGTGGCACGGAAATCACCGACGACGCACGCAGGCTGGCCCAAAAGGTCAGCCCGGACCTCGACATAGCCACCGAAGTCTCCGACGCCTCACCCGCCCGCGTGCTGATCCATCACTCGAAGACCGCCCATTTCGTCGTGCTCGGCGCCACCGGCACTGTGGGGACCTTCGCCCACCTCGGTTCCACGCTGCTGGCGGTCACCAGTCACGGGCACGGCTCGATCGTGGTGGTCCGCGATACCGGCACCGCGCAGCACATCCGCCACGACGGACCGGTTGTGGTCGGCATCGACGGCAGCCCGGTCAGCGAGGTCGCCATAGCCGCAGCATTCGCCGAGGCAGCCGATCGCGGGACCGAACTGGTCGCGCTGCATTCGTGGAGCGATAGAGACTTCGGCGAATTCGCCGGCAAACCCGCCCCAGGGGTCGACGCAACGGAGTTGGAGACTGCCGAGTACGCCATCCTCGCGGAACGCCTGGCCGGTTGGCAGGAGAAGTATCCCGACGTCCACCTCGCCCGCAAGGTGTATCTAGCCGGGCCGACCGGGCTGCTGATGCAGTGGTCGCACTCCGCCCAGCTGATCGTCGTCGGCAGCCGCGGCCGCGGCGGTTTCACCGGCCTGCTACTCGGCTCCACCAGCAGTTTCCTGGTCCAGCACGCCCACAGCCCGGTTCTGGTCGCACACCCGGCATAGGCGTCCGGAACGCGCCACGGTCCGCTCGCTTCGCGAACCGTTGAATGCGGCAAGCATGAGCAACTCCACCAGCGATGCCAGCGCGGTCGCCCGAATCCATCGGATCGCGCCGCTCAGCCAACGCCGCAAAAAGAACCACTGGGCGACACCCAGCGACAGCAGGACAGAGGCGATTCCCCGCCGTGACCGGCATGAGCAGCAGCGGCGACCAGTCACCTATCTTCCATCCGGCCAGCACCGGGAGCACGCCGACAGGCCAGACCGACAGCGCACCGACCGCAGTAGCCACAATCAAACCGCAGGGTTTCCCGCCACTCCTCGATCGGAACACCGTAGCGCCGCCGCGCGGGCGCCTCGTGCGGCGTTGCGCAGCTGCGCCCGGGCCACCACGGGAGCCACGAAACCCGGGTGATCGCCACACGAACGTGGATCCGATTCTCGACTCTATCGGCGACCGACAACGTTGTTTCACTTAAAATTAGAGGGATCCGCGCCAAGCTCCACCGGCGAGCGTTCATCGCTCGGTGAGCCGATTTAACTCGGGATTCCGTGGGATTTACTTCCTGTCGATGCTGGGGCGACTTTTGGGCGGGGTGTATCCGCCCGGCCAGCGTGTCAAGTGGTCGTAATAGATGTCGGTGAGGTTCGCGTTGAGAGACCCTGTTCCGGTGATCGTGTCGGTCAGATGTGCGTCGGTGAGGTCCGCGCCGACAAGGTTTGCCCCGGTGAGGTCCGCCCCGAGGAAGTGGGCACCGGTGAGGTTCGCGCGGGCAAGGGTTGCGTCGGTGAAGTCCGCCTGACCGAAGTAGGCGAAGGCGAGGCTCGCATCGTTGAGGTTGGCGCCGGTGAGTTTCGCCCCGTAGAAATCCGCGCCACCCATGAGGCCGCCGTATTCGTGTACTACCCCATTCAGCTCCGCCCCGGTGAGGTTCGCGCCGGTGAGGTTCGCGTTCTCGAACTGGGCGCCGGTGAGTTTCGCGTCGGAGAGCCACGCGCCGGTGAGGTTCGCCTCAGTGAAGTCCGCGCCGGTGAGGTCCACACCGTCGAGTTGCACGCCGGATAAACAGGTCTGACGAAGATCGAACGTCCGGCGACGATCGGATTCGTCCTCTGTTCTGTCGTCGCGGCTGACATCACGGCGGTCGACCACGGTCAGCACGGCTTGCACATCGATCGGCACCGGCGTGGAGCGAGTCGGTTTCTCGCAGACGGATGCGATGGTGTGGGTGCGCAGGAACGCCGCCAGCACAGCGAACACCGTCGAATGATCGGTGGGTGAGTCTTTCGCGAGCCGTTCCAGCAGGTAGATACCCGCGAGGCGAATGTCGATCTTGTCGGAGGTCAGCTGGTCGACCGCCTTCTGGAAACGGTCGGTGACCGCCACCTGCTGAGACAGGTTGTACTGGTTGTCGGTGGCCCGCAACGATTGACTGGTGAACCACAGCGCGGCGATGGCGGCGACTGTGGTGGTCATCGCGGCAAGCTTCGTCCAGCCCGACCACTCGACAAACCGGTGCAGCATCCGCCCGACCCGCGGCGGCGAAGGCGATGTAGGTGGCCTCAGTGACCGGCCACTGCCCGCGACCGGACCGCGTCGTCGTGGCGCCCGCGTGCCCCCCGTGCTCATTGTATCTCCCTCGAAAGCGGCAGTCCTGCAACGATAGCCGGATCCTTTCCGGTCACGGGCGTAGATCAACACGGTCCTGCTGACCCGAAAAGCCCGAAATATGGCCACCTGCCGGGCCTACGACCGCGCCTGAGTTCGACAATCTCTTGCTCGCCCCGGGATCAAAGCACTCGATGCCGCGCGCCTCAGCGGCGACGGGCATGCCATCCAGGCGAAACAGGACGAACTCCGCGACCTTGTCGACGGACAGATCGCGCCGACCTGGAGCTTGATGTGGAGGGCTATCGCCTTGTTGCGGGCGGTACCCGAGGCGCCGCGCGCGACTGCACGGTTCAACAGCGACTGCGCCGCATTCACCCATTCCGACTATCAGGACAAGCCTGACGCTGTACCGCAACCCATGCGAGACAAGGCAGTCGGCGCGGCGCGACGACTCAGCCGCCTCGAGCGCGCTGTTGCCGACTTGGAAACCGACATGGCATTCGATGACCCGTTCGTCCTCGCCGACCGCCGCAGCAGCGGCGAAGCGTTCGCCGGCACCGTCGTAGCTCAAGATTTTCGCGGTCGATCCCGCGCCGCCCGATTCACGGCCGCCTGGGAAGGCCGGCTTCGATCTCGCGAACGGCGTTGTCATGGTGCACCATTGCGGGATCCATCACCCAGATCTCGCCCTTGTACTGGCGAAATCCGAGTGATTCCCACGTTCTTCGCACGCGGCGGAGTTCCTCGTCGAAGCGGGGATGTTGGTCAATGTCGCTGGGACGTTCGCATTCTCGTACAGGTCGATCGTGAAGGGGATCGTCGCCACGACAGCGGTATCGACCGTGGTGAACATCCGCAGTATCCGGCTGATCAGCAGCCGGCCTACGCCGCCGAGGCGCCGCCACGCGGGCGCCATTCCCACACGGTCGATCAGGATGGCTCGGCTGCCTGCACCTTCGATCATGTCAAGGAGGTCCGGATGCAGCTCGTTGCCGCTGAGTATGCGTGCGAGCGAGCCGTAGTCGGCCGATATGCCGTCCAGCTCCCTCGGAATCGAGCTGGACGCCAGGTACGGGTCGACCACCACGCCGTGCATGGCCAGGACTTTCCAGTGCGCGAAGTCTTCGTCCTGATCTCGCAGTGACAGTGCGTATCCCTTGGTGACCGCGGCCTCCCACCGAGGAGGTTGGTCGAGTTCCGGGTAGTCCTCGTCGTCATAGTCCTCGGCGCTCACGTGGTACCAGGCCGAGCCCGACCACGAGAGGATCCCTGGATCCGGTTCGGCGTCAGCGACAATCGATCCGCTCAGATGGATGTCGACGGTGAAAAACTGCCATTCGATGGTGGTGCTCAGATCCATAGCTGCATCCTGCTCGCGGGCGTGGCCCGGCGGACTCATTTCGAGGAGATCGAGGCGTCAGATCGCGAGGTTTGATCTGGCGATGTCGCTCGCCCAGATTCGACCACGTGGTGGAGGACAGTCGGAACCCGTACTGGTATTGCAGATTTCGGCTGCGCCGCCGCGAGTCTCAGCGCGTCTTCAAGACCGCCGACCGGGACGGACCGCTGAACCTGGCCGCTAGCGCAGCCCCAAGAATCCACGCCTGCAGATCCAACGGGCCCCGACAATGTGTGAGGGCGGCACTGTGTGTGGCTCCACTATTGCCTAGTCCATCCAGTCGTCAACCAGTGTTGCTATTTCGAGGGTGTCGAGCAGTGTGAACCCCATCTGCTGGGAGGGGATGTGCATCTCTTCTGCGAATCCGAACTCGACGTTCGCGTGCACCTTGTGCAAACGAGAAATGGGCCCACGCAGAGGACGTTTGGCGGTGGCCAGGACCGCACCGTCGGTCATCTCGCAGATCATCGGGGTAACCGCGACTAGCTCGGCGACGGTGTCCACGGTGAAGTCAGCGCCGCAGGACCAGCAGAACGAAGTCAGCGTGGTCGGCTGTCTCGGCGTCGATCGCTCCGCGCCCGGGTATCTCGTCGATGCGCGTGAGGCCCGCATCGTAGGCATCGAGCGCCACTCGGTGCGCCACCGAGAGTTCGCTATCGGGGATTTGTCTGTTGGCGTGTTCGGCTCGAGCCAGGTGTTCGGCGATCGCCGTGTCGATGGTGTCTCCGTTCACAGACAGTAGCCCGCTGCCGTAACTAGGTCGTGGTCACCAGGACATAGCCGTCTATGTCGCCGCGGTCGGTTCCGATCGTCCGTAAGAAGGCGAAACCTCGTCCGTAGCGGGCATCTCGAGCCCCTGGTGGGTGTAGTGGATGAGAGTGCCGAGATCCTGTGCCAGATCGCGCGCTTTTCGCAGCGCTTCGTCGTAGGTCTGCGGAGGGCTCGGGTCTGGACGATTTATGACCGCCAGCCTATCGAGCCAGATATTTCCGGCTGAATTAAAATTCGGCACTACAGGATGTCCTGACCTGCAGGGCATCTCGGCGCCATCGTGCGGACTCTGTTCTGGTGTCCAAGAAACGACTAATCGCGATTCCGAGTATTCCCGCTGCCGCCGCCAAGATCGCTGGCGTCACCGTGCCCCCGATGTCCGTATCTTGGACCGGGTGTGGGCCTACCTATGAACAGCCTTGTCGCACACGAGAAGTGCGCACCATTCGGCATGGGTGGTGCTCACTCGTCCCAAGGTATAGCCAGTGCGCGAGGACGGCCACGTACGAATCCATTGGTCCGCACGATCAACGGCCAGACCGTCGAAATTCGCGGTGCCATGATCAACGGTGTCTTCAAGATCGGCGCCGCGTACATTCCGTGACGTAGCGCGAGAACCGAGGAGAGGCGATGAGTAGTACACCGATTGAGCCGCCGGCCCTGACCGAGTTCGAAACCGGAGTCGTCACTAAACTGCTGTCCTCCGGCAAGGCCGGTGCTGGCGACTACCTGGCGCAGATTCCGTTTACGCAGGTCAACGCCACTTGGGGTGTCGGTTCGCCCAGCGTCGATGTGGTGGTGCCTTCTGGCGTGGAGACCGCATCCGGTTCGACGGACGGAATCTTCGCCAATGGAGCCGTCACCGACCGCAACGGAGCACCGATCGGCGAGGTCATTCTATGGGTCGAGCACGGCAGGCTCAGTGGAATCGAGTACGCCTGGTAAACGGACGTGCGTCCACAGACGCTGCGCGAGCCCGCACAGATCGAGGTCTTGTAGTCCATCTAGATGTGACGCACCTCGAGGCAGGATTCGCTGACGGAGTGTTGGTGCCCCGTCGTCGGGCCACCACGTTGCCACTCGTGGGACCACCGACAGCTGGCCCGAGTGAAACGGGTTATCGCATTGCCGGTTGGGGGACGCCGCCTCACCAAACGGCCGAAAGGCGGCCACTTAACACTGGTGCCAGGGCTGGATCCCGGCCAGGATCTGGTCCAGGTGCCCGGGGGGACGCTCTCCCAGTTCACGTCTGCCCTCCACTCGACGATCCGAACCCGTCCGGCACACTGATCTCACAGCACCGTTCCCGAGATATCAGCTCATTCCATCATTCTCTTGCACTGTCGAACACCGCTATATGCCAAGTGACGCTGCGCTTCTCGCATCCCGGTCAGTCGTTCAGGGTCGCCGTGACGGAAGCTCGACCGCACAATGCTGCCTGCTTCATGGGCAGGTCCCGTGAGGGCGGTCGAATGCTTTCACCTCGGTACGAAGGCCCGATGTCGGAGATCAGCGTGTCGAATCCACCGGAATCACGCAATCGCCTGCGGCACTGGGCGAGACGGACGATAGTCGTTTTGACTGCATCGTGCTGTCTCCATCTATGGACCCCTGCGACGGGAGAAGTGCTGTGACAAGTCTCGATAACGACCAGACCAGCCACCGCGACACGGTTACCGACAAGCCGGAACCGCCCGGCGAACGACTTACGCACCTTCTGTCTGGGCCTCACGGCCTGGGCACCGAACTTGCCGCACGCTTCTCGACGAGGACCCGGGCCGAGCCCGAACCGGCGGCACCGCCCGCGCCCGGCGCGATGCCAGCGACCACACTGCCCGGCGCCGGCTTACGGCACCTTCGCGGCACTGGAACTCCGCTGGGCGAGAGCGCGTTTCGAATACCGTTCCGGCACGCGACGGCCGAGATCGAGCCCTACCGAGTGCTTGCCTGGGGTGACGGTTCCGCGCCGCCACTGTACTGCCCGCCCGCCACGCGGATCGACGACAATCTCGCCACCCGGATCGACGATCGCCTCACCACGTGGGCGGAGTCGATCGGGTTCACCGACGAGGAGCTCGAGAAGCTGCGCCGGACCGGCTACGGACGGCTGGTCATGCTGACCCACACCGATTCCGACGATCCCGACCGACTGCTGGTCCCAGCCCAGATGAACACCGCCTGGTGGATGGCCGACGACTACTACGCCGACGATTCGGCGCTCGGCGCGGACCCGACCCGGCTGCCGCAACGACTCACCTTGGCGATGGCGGCCTTGGATCCGTTGCCCGACGCGGGCGAGTTCACCACTCCGCTGGAGGAGGTGCTGCGGGAAGACAAGGTGCTGCGTGCTTTCGGCTCCGCGATCGCGAATCTGCGCGCCCACGCAACCCCGGGGCAGGTGCAGCGTGGCTGCTACGCGACGTTCACGATGTTCGTGTCCTGGACCGCCTACGCCGCGTGGCGACACACCGGCGAATCACCTTCCGCGTGGGAATATCTCGCCGCCCGCCAGCACGACACCTTCTACACCTCGATGACCCTGATCGACCCCGTCGCCGGGTACGAGCTGCCCGCGAACCTCTTCTACGACGATAGGGTCCGGCAGGCCGTGTTCCGCGCGGGTACCGCCGCCGTCCTGGTCAACGACCTGTTCTCGATCAAGAAGGATGCTGCCGACGAAGTACCCGTCAGCAATATGGTGCTGCAGATCGCCGCCGATCGTGGGTGCTCGCTGGCCAAAGCGACCGAGGTCACCGTCGACCTGCACAACCGGATGGTGCACCAGTTCGAAGCCGACCATCGCGCCCTGCGCGCCATCCCCTCCCCCGAGCTCCAGCTGTTCATGCGCGGCGTTCGCGATTGGATGGGCGGCTCGTTCGAATGGCACAACACGAACCCGCGCTACCGCTAGGTGGGTCGTGCCCTGGCGGTAGCCTCCTGATATCGCCTAGGCGGCACATATCGACCAACCCACCGACTCCGCCATCGCCTGTCGAGACCGTGTTCTGCCAGGAGTTCGTGTGCCAGTATTGCCGAGTTGCCTGTGTTCGTCATGCCCAGCCCACAGCGATTCGCGGGTCCCGTGTCGGGTGTATCCGTCTTCGTGCACCGATGAGCAGTGGGCGCTGCTCGAACCGCTGTTGCCTGCGCGGGGCAACACCGGCGGCAAGGGCGGTCGTGGTGAGAAGCATCCCCGCCGCCTGCTGCTGGACGCGATTTTCTACCTGGTGCGTGGCGGCATCGCCTGGCGGGCATTGCCACGCGAGTTCCCATCCCCGACCACGGTGTACGACATCTTCTGCCGGTGGACCAAAGCCGATGTATGGCAACGCATCACCGATGTGCTGCGCCACCGGATCCGGGTCGGCGCTGGCCGCAACCCCACCCCGACCGCAGCGATCATCGACTCCCAATCGGTGCGTGGCGCGGACACTGTGCCCACTCGCTCCCGCGGGTGGGACAACGGCAAAAAGGTCGGTGGGCGCAAACGCCACATCGCCACCGACACCCTCGGTCTGCTGCTCGCCGTGGTCGTGACCGCCGCAAGTACCCAGGACCGCGACGGCGCGCAACCATTGCTGGCGGCCGTGCGCGCCAAGTTCTCCACGATCACCCTGACCTGGGCGGATGCCGGCCACTCCGGCCGGTTGGTGCGCTGGGCTCGGCAGGTGTTGAACTTGACCGTAGCGATCGTGAAACGCTGCGATCCCGGCTTCGTCGTGCTGCCACGCCGCTGGGTCGCCGAACACACATTCGCCTGGATCAGCAAGCACCGCCGCTGCGTCCGCGACTACGAAACCCGACCCGAGCACCACGAAGCCATGGTCTACATCGCCACGATCATGACCATGTCACGGCGATTGGCCCGCTCGACAAACCGATAGCCGGGATCCAGGGATCCGTATTAGCATCGCGCGGTGACGAAAGAACGCCGCCGAGTGCTTACGGTGGGTGAGCTGCAGTACCTGTGGAAGACCTACCACCAACATGTAGACGGCTGCGAGGAAGTCCTGCGATTGCGGCAAATCGGGTCGGTGGCAGGACTGACAATGGTCTTCCGTCCCGACGGGGACCGCCATGTCTCAGACGGCGGGTTCTCCGCTGCCGGTGATATCTGGATCGGTGACCGTTTTCTGAATCTGAACATGCCCGGCGTGGTCAGGGCGTTTGTCGACGCGGCTGTCGAGGCGGGCTGGATGGCCCAGACACGCACGGTCGGCCGCCGCAACGGCTGGGACCTATTCGATGATGCCTACACCAGGAATGCCAACTGCTTATCGACGCTTTGAGCACCGAGACCAGACCTGCCCAAGTTCTCGGACGCTCACTGAGACGCAGGCTGCGGACCGGGACGATGTGCGCCGGCGGTGTCCGGTGAGCTATGCTGTGCGGCGATGACTACCGGGACGGCATTGCGCCACACACAGATTGGTTACCCGGCGCTGTTCTGAGCGCTGTGTGGGCCGATACGGGCCCGCTGTTCTATCCGGAATCTTGCGTTGCCGCGCGGGCTCCGCCTCTGTCGTGTTGATCACAGGCTCCACACATCAACCACGACAGGAGAATCCATGCCCATCAAGATGCTGCAGATCCCCACCACCGACGGCCCGGCCGACGCCTTCGCGGCCTATCCTGACCATGGCGAGCAGCACCCCGGGGTGCTGATGTACGCCGACGCCCTCGGCGTCCGGCCCGTGCTGCGGGAGATGGCCCGCGAACTGGCCGGGAACGGGTACTACGTGCTCGTTCCCAACTTCTTCTACCGGCACGGCCCGGCACCAGTGGTCGAGTTTCCCGAGTTCATCGCAGCAGAGATCCGCCCCGCGGTCGTCGCCCAGCTCATGCCCATGATCGAGGCGCACACCGCCGAACGTATCCTGCGCGATGCCGACGCCTACCTCGAGTTCCTCACCACCCAGCCCGAGGTCGCCGCCGGACCGGTCGCGGTGACCGGCTACTGCATCGGCGGCCTGCTGGCGACGCGCACCGCGGCGGCGCACCCCGACCGAGTTGCCGCCCTCGCCGGATTCCACGCCCCCGTGGGTCTCGACGGGCCCGACAGCTTCGCCAAGCTCACCGCCCAGGTCCACTTCGGCCACGCCGAAACCGATTTGACGCCTGAGGCCCTCGGCGAGCTCAATCAGGCCCTGGATGCCGCGGGTATCGACTACACCTCCGAGATCTACCCCGGCACCGTCCACGGCTTCACCATGTCCGACACCGACGCCTTCAACCCCTCCGGGATGCAGCGCCACTGGGACCGCCTACTCCCGCTTCTCGAGGGCACCTTGGCCAACAGCTGAGGCTTCGGCGCCGAGGCGCGGCGATGGTGATAGCGACTCGTAGTGAATGGTGTAGTCGGGCCAGGGCATGACCATGGGCTTTTGCCACCGTCAATGCGGCCAGCCGTGTAGGGGTGTTCAACGACGGTCGGTTATGCGCGCGGCGCATAACCATAATGCGTCTTGTAATTGCGCAACCAGTCCAATCACAATCAGCTCCCTGAGCTTCCCCCGTTTTCCGGAGGGCTCCGATTTGTGGTCCGATAGGACCGGAAGGAGTCATCTGTGGCGGCACCGAGGAAGTACCCCGACGAGTTGAGGGCTCGTGCGGTCAGGCTGTACCGGGAGTCGGATCCCAAGCCGACGATCCGGAAGCTGGTGCAGCAGTTGGGGGTGCATCACGAGGAGTTGCGGATTCGTCAGGCCGAGGCGGATGCCGGTGAGCGGGCTGATCGGCCGCCGACTGACATGGCCGCCGAGAATCGGCAGCTGCGGAAGAAGGTGGCCGAGCTCGAGCGTGTCAACGCGGTGTTGCGTTCTGCGAGAGCGTATTTCGCCTCGGAGCTCGACCAGACCCGGAGGTGATCGTGCGGTTCGTCAAGGAGCATCCGCAGCAGCCGGTCGAGCTCGTACTACGGGTGCTGGGCATCGCGTCCTCGACCTATTACGGGTGGGTCGAGCGGGCGAGGAATCCGTCGTCGTGGCGATTGCAGGATGAACAGTTGCTGGCTGAGATCGTCGATATCCAAATCACGGCGTCGACGGCCCAGTCCATCACCGAGGCGACATTGCGACGCCGCGGCGGCTGCCCCCGCTTGGCCTTGCCATAGCGCACCTGCAACGTCCCGTAGCCGCCGAAGTGCGGGGCGGCCGGATTACGACCCCAGTCCAAGACATCGAGCGGTGCCGATTCGGTCCTCCGAAGGCCCCACCCGTAAATCACTTTGAAAAGCGTCGCATCCCGATAGGCCGCCAACGCTCCCTTCCGCATACGCCGTCGTCGACCAAACGCTGCAGGTACCTACATGACGTCGATCAACTCGGCCCCGTGGCCCAGCATGGCCGGCACGCCGTACCTCGCGAAGTTGGCGCACTACGATCCGATGGCCCTCGTACCGAGACTGTCGATCCCGACGCTCATCATCGACGCCGCCAACGAGGAGTTCTTCGTTCCCGGCGACAACGGCGGCAAGGCCGCCGACATCCTCGCCGAATGCGGTATCGAGGTGGAGCGCCACGTCATACCCGGAATCGACCACTACGGCATCTATTTCGACGGCTACGCACCCGGCAGCACCCTGGCACTCAACTGGTGGGAGCGGTTCCTGTGACACGACCTGTAGGAATTCATTGATCGAGACAACGATCGGCCCTCTCCACGTGGCCGATACCGGCCCGTCCGACGGACCCGTCGCGCTGGCGTGGCCCAGCCTCTGGATGTCCGGTGACACAACGTGGGGCGCAGTGCTGCCCAGCATCAACGACTCAGGGTGGCGGACACTGCTGATCGATCCGCCAGGCACCGGAAACAGTCCGTCGTCACCGACGACCTTCTCGATGGAACAGTGTGCAGACGCGGCTTTCGAGGTACTCGATGCGGCCGGTGTCTGCGAGGCTGCCGTGCTCGGATTGTCATGGGGCGGTTTCGTGGGACTGCGCATGTCCCTTCGCGCACCTGAACGCGTGTCGGGTCTGGTTCTGAGCAACACCAGTGCCCGACGAGGCACGTTCGTGAATCGCAGCCGGGACCGGCTGGTGTCGTTCATCCTCAGAAACAAGCTGCCCCTCAAGCCCGGATCGCTGGTCGAGGCAGGCATGCTCGCACCGCAGTATCGCGAGAAGAATCCGGTGTTCTCCGGCCATCTCCGCGAGAGCGTCGACCGGCTCGATCCTGTGGGCATCGCGATGGCCAACAAGTCGGTCATGGTCGACCGAACCGACATCAGCGGTGATCTCGGCCGAATCAAAACTCCGACTCTGGTCATCTCGGGGTCCGTCGACAAGGGCCTGCCACCGGAGCACTCGCGGGACCTCTCCGCGGGCATGCCGAACGCGCGGCTCGAGATGCTCGAGGGCGTAGGGCACCTATCCGCACGCGAACAGCCTGAGGTCGTCATCGGCCTCATCAAGAATTTCCTTTCCGAATTACCGAACACCGAGTCACGGAGCAGTTAGCACGATGAGCATGCAAACAGCACCTGCGCAGGCGAAGTCGACAACATGGCCGTTTCGGTTTCCTTCGCGACCACCCTCGACACACCCGAACACGTCCGCATCGCCGAGGATCTGGGATTCCACCGCGCATGGTTGTACGACACCCCGCAGCAGAGCCCAGATGTCTGGATGATGCTCGCGGCGGCCGCCGGTCGGACGACACGCATCGGTCTCGGGCCCGGCGTACTTGTACCGACACTGAGGCACCCGATGGTCAACGCGACCGCGACCGCAGCACTAGAGTCGATGGCACCCGGACGAGTGGCCGTCGCCTTCGGAACGGGCTACACCGGTTGTAAGGCGATGGGCCAGCCCCCCGTGTCCTGGTCCTACCTCAGCGCCTACGTCACAACCTACCGCGCCCTGCTCAGAGGAGAATCGGTCGAGTGGGAGGGCGGCTGGCTGAAGATGCTGCATCCACCCGAGAACCTCCCGAGGACAGCACTGGCGTCGATTCCCGTATACATCGCGGCCATCGGCCCGAAGGGAACGAGGATCGCCCAGACGCTAGGCGACGGACTGTTCGCGGTGCAGGACGCGCCGCCGGCCGCGACGAACTTCCCGCACGTCATCTTCGGAACGACGGGCACCGTCGTCGACGACGGGGAATCGATGACGAGCGACAGGGTTCGCGCCGCCGCCGGTCCGGGAGTGGTGCAGGCATATCACGCCACGTACGAGTTGATCGGCGAGGCCGCAGTGCACGGGGTCCCCGGCGGACCCGAATGGTTGGCCGAGATCAACCAAGCGCCCGAACACCTCCGACATCTAACCATTCACAACGGCCATCTCATGACGATGAATGCAGCTGACGACATCGGGTGGAACGCCGGAGGCAGCGCTCTGCTGACCCACACCACGATGACCGGTACCGCGACCGAGGTTCGGCGACGGGCCGACGAGTTGGCCGATCGCGGAGTGAACGAACTCTCCTTTCAACCGATGGGCGACATCCGCCGCGAACTGGAAGCATTCGCGGAAGCCTTGAAGCTGTAGCCGACACAGCCGCCGAGAGCTGCGCTCATCAAGGCAGCAGATCTTGATCACACGTCCGCTTACAAACTGATGATCGGATCGATCATTCCGAGACGATCGCGTAGGTCAGCACCCTGTCTGCGGCATGTGTGTTTCAGTCGCCGTTGCAGCGTCCGACGGCGGAACGAACGTCGAGAACCGGCACTACTACTTCGCGATTGCGCGACGCCCCAAGGCGCCCATCAGTCGCACGACCTGCCGTCTCGGCAAGAATTTGGTTGCGACCGCAAGGGGTCGGCCGTTCGTGATCACCGACGGCGGAGCAGAGCGGCGGTCGAGGGTGTTCAAAGCGATCTTCACCACGTCCTGCGGAGTGGCTCGCTTGGTGCCGTAATCGGCTGCAGCACCGGCAGTCTCGAAGAACTCGGTTTCCATCGCACCGGGGCAGATGGCCAGAACCCCCAGTTCGGAGTCTCGCGTCTCCTCCCAAAGAGATTCAGTGAAGCTGAGTACGAATGCCTTTGTTGCCCCGTACACGCTCAGGTACGGCGTCGGTTGATACCCGAGAAGGCTCGCGACGTTGATCAAGACGCCATTGCCCTTCGACAGTGGCTCGATGTAAGCACGGCTCAGGTCGACAAGAGCGTTGATGTTCAAGGTGATCATCGACTGGAGTTGGTCCGGGTCCTCGTCCCAGAAATTGTTGTGCGTGCCGAAGCCCGCGTTGTTCACCAGGCTCGTAGCGTGGATGCCGCGCCCTTCCAAGTCGGCGCGCAGGGCGCGACCCGCGTCCGGAGTCCCGAGGTCACGTGCGATGACGGTGACGGCTACGCCGTGCTGTCGCGCGAGCTGCTCCGCGAGCGCCTCGAGCCGGTCGGCGCGACGTGCGACGAGAACGAGGTTCGACCCTCGGGCCGCGAGTTGCGTGGCGAATTCGGCGCCCAGCCCGGAGCTCGCCCCGGTGACAATGGTGGTCTGCTTCGTGTAATCGACTTTGCTCATCTAACCACTCTATGCATTTCTATGCACTGTGTGCAAGTTGTAGCCAGTAGTGAATTCAAGTACTGTAGGTGCATGAACCGACCCGTGATCCCGATCCGCGAGCAGACCCGCACAGTCGTGCGGTCTCTGATCGCCCAGACTGCCATCGCACTCTTCGCGGAGAACGGGTACGACGGCACCACGATCGACGAGGTCGCCGCCGCAGCGGGAGTCTCACGGAGAACGCTGTTCAACTACTTCAAGAGCAAGGAAGATCTCGCTCTGAGCGGCCTGGCCGAACAGGGCGACGTGATCGCGGCCCGGTTCGCCCAACTTCCCGCGGACGAGGATGTCTGGACCTCGCTGCGCACGTCGTTCCACGTGCTCGAAGAGATCGAGGCGGCGCCCGAGCGCCGATTTCAGTTCGCGCAGTTCATCTTCGGCAACGACTCGCTGCGCGCCGGACACATGGACAAACAAGCACGATGGCAGGACCTGCTGACGCCGCTCATCGAGGAACGGCTACCGCAGGATGCGCGCCGCGAACTCCAGGCTCATGCGATCGCAGCAGCGGCGATCGCGTGCCTGCACGTCGCGATGGTTCAGTGGATCGGGCGCGACGGCCGCGACAACGTCTTCGATCTCTACGATGCTGCTGTCGCCGCGGTCCGGTCCGCCTAGCCGCCGGCAACTTCCGGCCGCGGCCAGGCGTCGGGGTCACAGGCCTGCAAGCCTGCGACCCCGACGGTGGCCCGATC
Source organism: Nocardia sp. NBC_00881 (assembly GCF_045207455.1). Classification (NCBI taxonomy): domain Bacteria; kingdom Bacillati; phylum Actinomycetota; class Actinomycetes; order Mycobacteriales; family Nocardiaceae; genus Nocardia; species Nocardia sp. NBC_00881. The sequence goes on along the minus strand of NZ_CP108798.1, from coordinate 1,828,772 downwards.
AGATGACGTTGACCCGGTCGAGAAACCGCGCCGCGAGACCGGCATGACCGGTGATGGTCAGATCGTGATCGCGCCACCGCGACCGCTGCGTACCCCAATCCGGGAACGTCAGCGACGATGCGGTCACCGTCGCCGCGACCGGACCGGTCCAGTACGCCGATAGTCCCGCCTCGTCCACCCACCAGTCGCTACCGCCGGGGGCCGGTCAGCGTCAAAGCCACTCGACCATCGAGACCCGGCACCGAATTCCGAGCGACCTGATTGCTCAGGACTGCGGTCATCCACGTGAGCACGGCCCGCATGCGGTCGTCATCGGTCTCCGGCGCCGGACGCCCCAATGCGGGTGCCATGTCGAACCGCAGATGCGTGTGATGATCGAACACCAGAGCGCCGCCGACTACCAGCCCTAGCGGGAACCGCCCCAACTCCGCTAGCGGTGCTCGTACGTAACGCATCGGCGAATGCGAGATCACCGACAACTCAGTCACCGCGTGCGAGGTAGACCCCGAGTACTCCTTCATCACCTTTTTTCGGCTCCAGCCACGACGGGCATCCACCGGCCCCTCATTGACCTGCTCGAGGCTCTTCGCAAGCATCGTCGGCAACCCCGAGGCGCTGTACATGTGCTTCGAAGTCACTCCGATATGACCGACCACGTCCGCGATCCGCCAGCCCGCAGCCGTACTCGGCGCCTCGCCACAGCGGGGAGGATCTCCCCCATGCACATGCAGGCGGAGGCGCGGGCCGTGTGGGACAACGACTTCCCCGGTCTGATCCCCGAGACGCAGCTGGTCTACCAACCCATCCCCGGTGGCGTGTTCCAGCTCGAGGGCCACGCCCTGATCGCCATCGAGGTCGGCCACACCGACACCGACGACACGAGTGTCCTGCACGTCCCGGACATCGGACTGCTCGTCGGAGGCGACGTTGTCTACAACGGTGTTCATCAGATGCTTCTCGAGACACCCGGTGGCGGTTTCGGCTCGTGGCTTGCCGCGCTCGACGTCGTCGAGGCGCTGAATCCACGCGTCGTCGTGGCGGGGCACAAGAACCGTGACCTTCCGGACAACCCCGAGAGCATCGGCGAGACAAGGCAATACCTGATCGACGCTCGGGATCTGATCACCGCGACACCCCCTCCCACGCCGCAACAATTCTTCGACACCATGACCTCGAAGTATCCGACTCGACTCAACATCGGTCCGGTCTGGTACGACGCTCACGGTCTGCTCGCGGTTGCGAAGTCGTGACGCAGACCGCACGTCCGTGCGCGTGATCCCCCTGGCCCACGCGTTCGGGTATGCGGACGACGGCTCCCATCATCGAGATCTTGCCCGAGACTTACCTCTGACGAGATCATCGAAACATCAACTCACCGTGTCGATATCGAGCCGAGGCCGTTTCAGCACGGTGAGCGGCAATGCTGCGGGCGCGTATGCGGGAACCGCGGGCGACTGCGGGCCCACCACGGTGAGGCGCTGATACGGTTCGGACTGGCTAGGACGCGGATCCGCGTCCCCTTTGTTCGGCCAGAGCGCGAATGCTCGCTCCGCTTGAGCGGTGATAGTGAGCGACGGGTTCACACCGAGATTCGCACTGACGGCCGACCCGTCGACAACAGACATCCCCGGATAGTTGAAGACTCGGTGGTACGGGTCGACGACACCGTTCTCCGCCGATGTGCCGATCGGGACGCCGCCGAGGAAGTGTGCGGTCATCGGCATTCCGAACACCTCACCCCACGATCCGCCCGCGACGCCGCCGATACGTTGTGCGGTGCGCAGGTTCGCCTCGTACCCACCGGCGATGAAACTCGGAGTGGGCTCCCCGTGACCTTGTTTCGACGTGAGACGGCGGCCGCCGAACGGACCCTTCTTCGTGAATGTCGTGATCGAGTTGTCGAGACTCTGCATCGCGAGAAGAAGCAACGTCCGCTCGCTCCATCTGCGCGGGTTCACTAGTTTCAACCAGGTGAGCGGGTGCCGGCCGATGGTGCGTGCCGCTTGCAGCCACCGCGGGGTGGACAACGAACCGTTGGTGGCAACGGTCTGGAGCAGACTCATAGCGTTGCTCCCCTTCCCATAGCGCACCGACTGGATGTGGGTGTTCGCGTCCGCATAGAACGAGGACGAGACCGCGACACCCTTGGTGAAGTCGACTTCGGAATCGACGGTCGTACGACCGGTCCCGACGATGTTCTCTGAGTTCGTCCGCGTCAATTCGCCTAGCCGACCGGACAGTTCGGGCATCACACCGTCGTCACGCAGTCGATGCAGAAGCTTCTGCGTGCCCCAGGTGCCGGCGGCGAGGACGACCTTGCCCGCGGTAAGAGTGCTGCGCTGCCGCCGCGACCGCGTGCCGGTGCGGTGCATATCGACCTCGAACGTGCCGTCCGATCGCGGCGTCACGATGTCGACGGTGGCCATGGGGAGGACGACGGCACCCTGTCGCTCCGCCAGGAAAAGGTAGTTCTTGGTGAGGGTGTTCTTCGCTCCGACACGGCATCCCGACAAGCAGGATCCGCATTCCGTGCACCCGGTGCGCCGCGGGCCGGCACCGCCGAAGTACGGATCGTCGTCCGTTCGGCCGGGGGCGCCGAAGTAGACGCCCACCGACGCCGGGTGGAACGTGTCGGCCACCCCCCATGTCGGCTGCCACCTGGCGCATCGCGGCGTCGGTTGGTGCGGGGTGGGGCACAGTAGCGACGCCCAGCATCCGGCTGGCCTGGTCGTAGTGCGGTTCCAACTCCGCCTGCCAATCGGTGATGTGCGCCCACTGATTGTCGCGGACCGCAGAGCGATCAGCGTGTGACGACGCCGGTTGCCGCGCAAGGCATTTGCGACGTTGAGGATGTCATCGCGGGTCACTTCTCGGAGATTGTCGTAGCGGCCGGACCAGTCGAGCAGGGCGGGCCGGATGTCGTTGAGGTAGGCCCGCCCGGTGTGCGGATCGCGACGCCGGGTGCGGCGCCCGCCGTGATACAGTGCCCGGGTGCTGCCGCACCCTTCCCTCTGCGGGAAGGGCTTGCCTTCTATTCCCTTGTGTCGCTTTGGGATTCGTCGTCATTGGCGCGGTACAGGTGTCCGAGGAACCGTGCGCCATGTCGAGGCGTTGGCCTGCGGCGTCATGGTTGTTCGCGGCTTCACGAAGGAAGCGGGCGGTGTGGTGGCAGTTGGACTGAATCTGATCGGTGGTGCCGTCTGGGTCGTCGTGGCCGAAGTGGTCGGTGTACGTGGATTCATCGCCGATGTTGCGAGCCCAGCCGCCGAGACGTTCGAGCACACTGACGGCACTGCGGTCGGCGGCCGCGAGTGCTCCAACAACGGTGTAGGCGTCAGCCGGATCGGTCAGCTTCGTGCGATGGGCCGTGACCCACCGCCACGCCAGATGGGATTGACCGGAGCCGAAGCCATACTCACCCTCCGCACGCTCATCAACAACGGAGACTTCGAAACCTACTGGCAATACCACCTCACCCGAGAACACCAACGCATCCACCCGAACGACTACCAGATCGCCGCCTGATCAATAGTCACTGCAGACTAGCTGCACCCATTCGAGATCGGGTCGAGGAGCTTGCATCTCTGCTTGCCGACCACGCCTCCGCGGGGCGGGTGTTCGCCGTCGATCAGCTGCGGCGAGAATTCGAGCAGCGGCCAGCCATTTCATCGAGAGATAGCTCGTGCGCACTTCCAGCGTGACGAGTTCACCGCGGCCCTTGCGCTGCTCGACAAGTCGAAACGAACCGCACCCGTGACGATCCGGTACAACGGCTACGCGCGAGATGCTGCACGAACTACGAAATACCGCCTTCGGACATACGCGACGATGTTCGCGCCCTGCGCGAACGCGTCGGTCGCGCGGCCCACTGGAGTGCCGCGTGGCCGCTTCCGGATCCTCCGTTCGCGGCTCGCCGACCCTCCCGATTCAGTTCCCGCTGACGGGCCGACGTCGTTGGTGGCCCTTCCAGCGCCGTTGCTGGAGGCGGGACTGTTCATAGGTTGTAGCGGTCTCGCTACCTCATCTGTTCAATTGAAGGTCGCGGAACCGTCTTGGGGTGGCCCGCTGAGGCCCTGATACGAACAGTACGTCGAGCGTCGATGGAGAATAAGCGTCGGAACCGACATCTTTCGCGCATTTTCCGACATCATTCACCTTCTCGCCGACCACCTCATCTGTCGAAAGCAATCGTTTCGGTCATGATCCCGATCACCTTTTCTCACTGCAGTGATATACGACACTAATTGTGGAAAATGCCGTAGGAAACGGCCCGAGAGGCCACACTTTTCCAGCCCCGTTGTCCCGCATGCACAAACGTGCCGAACCCTGCTACAGATAGGCGACCCGCTCCAACCGATTACGGCCTGCGGGACGCTCACCGCGGCGCAACCGCGCGGTCAGGTCGGCCTCCTCGGTCGCTGCCCGCAGATCCAGGTGGTCCTGCAACAACTGCCGCAGCACTTGTCGGCCTCTGCCTTTGATGAGGTCTTCGAGCTGGTTATGCGGAAACTGGGCGGTCTCCACGTTTTCCAGGTCGGCGACCAAGGATTCGAACGATGTTTTCGACGCCGCAAACGGGTCAGCACTCGCCGGCGTGCCATACCGTGTCACCGCGGGCTCTTCTTTCACGCGTTTCGATATGGGTGGCACCTTCGAATCTGACAGAAGAGCTCGCCGACAGCTCTTTACACCTGTGGCACAAGAGAACAGGCCCGGAGTCTGCTCGTCCAGCCAGCCGCGCGCGGTCAGCCGCTTCAACTTCGACCGCAGTCCCTCCGCCTTCGACGGATTGACCGAAAGCCCCAAGGCGGCGGCGATATGCCCGGCTCGCAACCCCCGCCCCGCATCGGCGAGCACCTCCAGGATGTCGCGATGAATACATCGGCCGGCTCCAGCGAACACTCCTCACCGGTGACAGCTATAGCCGCAGGCCCTGCTAGCGGGCTTCCGGTCGCCGCGGCAGCGATGATCACCGGCGCCGCCGCCGCGGTCGGCGTACCGCTCGTCGCTGTCAGGGCGATGCTTGCTCAATGGAGGGACCACGAGGCGACCAGGAATATGCAGTTCTACTTCCTGTACGCCACCAACTCCAGGCTTGCCCGCCTCGCGGAATAGTGCGGGTGACCTCCGGTCAGCGCGTCAGGCCGGAAACACCCTTAGATCCACAGTCCCGACAAATGGGAGAAGCGTTCCGTTGCTGCGTCGATCGTGAACGGTCGGCCGTAGCAGTTCGGTCGAGGTTAGTGTGCAGATATGGAGGCGCTGGAGCCGGCTCGTGGTGGGGAGGCTGGAAGGGATGTTGCTGCGTCTTTGCTGGCGGATGTGTCCGGTCTGGCTGACGACATGCTGGGGTACTTGGTCGAGCGGATACCGGAGATCGGTGGGGATGCTGAGCTTCGCGGCCTGACTTTGGGGTCGTGCTCGTCGAATCTAGAAGCGGTGCTTTCGATGGTTCGTCATGGGATCGATATTGCGGCTGTGGAGGCGCCGGTGACGGCGCTCGAGCACGCTCGAGCAATGGCGTCACGGGGGCACAGCGTGGATGTGATGCTGCGGTTCTATCGGTTGGGTCATGAGTTCTTTACCGAAAAGCTTTCCGAGTCGCTGACTGATTTGATCGACGACCCCGCTGTCGCGTTGCGGGCGTTTGTCGATCTCGAGCAGTTCGGGTTTCGATACATCGACCGCATCTCCAGTCTGGTGGCCGCCGAGTACGTCGCGGAACTCGACCGTCGCCAGAACCAGGCAAGAGCCGAGCGGGCCGAGGTCGTGCGCGCACTGCTGGCTGGGGAACGTGTCGATGTCGCTCGGGCCGAACGTGTGCTCGGCCATCGGCTCACCGGTCGGCAGATCGGCTTCGTGTGCTGGGCCGACGACCGCAGCGTCGACCTCGAGGGATTCGCCAGGCAGGTTGGACGGCTCCTCGGTGCGGGCCACTCGCTCGTCGTGGCGGACGGGCCACTCGCGGTGTGGGGATGGGCATCGGTCGCGGGGGAGGTGAGGACGTCGCTCACGGGCATGGCGACGGAGTTTCGCGGTGACAGTAGAAACTTTCACGTCGCGGTGGGCTCGCCCCATCCGGGGGCTGCCGGCTTCCGTACCTCCCACCTCGAGGCTGTCCGTACTCGCCGGGTCATCGAACTGTCCGGTCGCGTTGCGCCGACGATCACCGAGTTCAGCGATGTCGCGTTGGTGGATGCCATCTCACGCGACCTGGATGCGGCGCGGGCCTTCGTCACCGCTCAGCTCGGCGCTCTGGCACGGGATGACGTGAAAGAGCGCGGCGAGCGCGCCGCACTGCTGGCCGTGCTCGACGCGCAAGGGAGTCTGGCGACCGCAGCGCGCGCCTTGGGAATCCACCGGAATACGGTCCTGCACAGGGTGCGTCGTGCCGAAGAGCGCAGGGGCCGGCCTGCGACTATCAAGACCGCCGAGCTGCACGCCGCCCTCCTGGTCTGCGACGTGCTGGGAACCCCGGTTTTGCGCGAGTCATAGCCGCGTTGACCGGAGTCGGAGCGTGCCGGGATGTGCTCGCAGCACATCAAGGAGGGCTGAAAGGGCCTTGTTGATAGATACCGGCCGTTCGTAGTTTGTGAGGCATCTCATCCCGAAGCACGAAAGAGGAGTCCGATGTCGACGACGACTCAACACTCCCCACCCCTAGCAGCGGCCTCGCGGCATGCTTTGCCTGATTCGGGCGAGCGGGTTCCTCCGCTGTCGTGGCCGATAGTCGGCATCTTCACAGGTGCGCTTACGGTTTTCGGCGCCTCGACCTGGGCTGCGCTCACCGGCACTGTGCATGCGATAGTTACCATCGCCGCGAGCTCGGCGGCAATCTTCGTCCTGTTCACCGTGTTGCACGACGCTTCGCATTACTCGATCAGCTCCCATCGCTGGGTCAACGTCGCCTTCGGTCGCGTCGCGATGTTCTTCGTCTCGCCGCTGATCTCGTTCAAGTCGTTCGCGTTCATCCATATCGAACACCACCGCAACACCAATGACGGGGAGTCCGATCCCGATCACTTCGTCAGCGCCGCACCGTGGTGGCAGCTGCCCGTCCGCTTCCCGGCCATGGACCTGCCGTATATCAGTTTCTTGGTGCGTAACGTGCGCCGGCGACCACGCGCCGAGGTCCTGGAAACGGCGACGTTGATGACCTTCTCGCTGACGGTCATCGTGGCGGCCGCGCTCACCGGACAGCTGTGGACGCTCGCGGTGATCTGCCTGATTCCCGGGCGGGTGGCGATGTTCGTGCTCGCGTGGTGGTTCGACTGGCTGCCCCACCACGACCTGGAAGATACGCAGCGCGAGAACCGCTATCGCGCGACCCGCAACCGCGTCGGCTCGGAGTGGATCCTGACTCCCCTGCTGTTGTCGCAGAACTACCACCTGGTCCACCACCTGCACCCCTCCATCCCCTTCTACCGCTATGTCGCGGCCTGGCGACGCAACGAGGCCGCCTACCTCGAGCGGGACTCGGCGATAAGCACCGTTTTCGGGCAGCAGCTCGACGCCGCGCAGTACCGCGAATGGAAACGCCTCAACGGCAAACTCGCCGCACTACTCCCGGCCCGAATGCCGCGTTCCTCCGCGGCACGCCATGCCAGTACCCACCCGATCCCCGTCAACAGCGTCGAGCCTCTTACTCCGGGCAGCGTCAAAGTTACCTTCGACGTTCCCGATCATCTGAGCGACCAATTCCGATTCCGGGCGGGCCAGAACCTGACGATTCGACACCGCATCGGTGGGCGGGAGGTGCGGCGAAACTACTCGATCTGCACCTCGGCCACCTCGGGAGAACTGGCGATCGGAGTACGGCACATCGCGGGCGGGATGTTCTCGCGCTTCGCGGTCGAAACGCTGCGAGCCGGTGACGTCCTGGAGCTGATGACGCCCACGGGCAGCTTCGGCGCACCCCTCGATCCCCTCGCCCGGCGCGACTATGTCGCGGTAGCGGCAGGAAGCGGCATCACGCCCATCCTGTCGATCATGCGCACCACGATGGAGATCGAGACCGAGAGCCGCTTCACCCTCTTCTACGGCAACAGAACCGCAGAGTCGACCATGTTCGCCACCGAACTCGACGAGCTCGAATCTCGATATGCCGACCGGTTAGGCATATTCCACATCCGCTCCGGCGAGGCCCACCACCCGGCCGCTTTTCGTGGCCGAATAGACCTGGCGATGGTTCAACGGCTGCTCGACAACGACCTCACCTCGATCGACCGGTGGTACCTGTGCGGCCCAGCCGATCTCGTCACGACAATGCGCGATGACCTCACATCCGAAGCAGTGCCGACCGAGCGGATACACCTCGAACTGTTCCGCGGCCCAAACCGATCCACACACGTCGACGGCTTCCCCAACTCGGAAGTGACCATCACCCTGTCCGGCGCGGATCACACCGTGGAACTCGCCGCGGGTGACACCGTCCTCGAATCCGCGCTGAAAAACAACATCGACGCGCCGTATGCCTGTCTCGGCGGCGCATGTGGCACGTGCAAAGCCAGAATCACCACCGGAGCGGTATCGATGGAGCAAAACCTCGCACTTACCGCAGCCGAGGTCGACGCCGGTTTCATCCTGACCTGTCAATCGCATCCCACCACCCCAACGGTCGCAGTCGACTACGACAGCTGACTTGGTGGTCCACCTCCCGCGACGCCCCAACGCGTGATCGCCGGGCTCGGAATCTTCGTCGGTCCCCTTCGTATGGGTAGCCGAACCATCTACCGGAGACCCGACCCGTTCCCGGTCAACGACACATCCTGCGCGGCAAACACTTTCGTGGCAGGGCCGCGGGCACGGAACGACTTCTCGAACACGGTCTGATTCCGTCGCCGGAGGCGTGACGGAACTTCTCAGAGGTAATGAAATGTCTACACCGACGACCGCACGAGCGGTCTCTGATTTGCCCGACATTCCCGCAGCGATGGCACGGGTTCGCCGCGCGTTTGCGTCCGGCCGGACCCGAGACCGCGCCTGGCGTGAGGAGCAGCTGCGGAACGCGATCCGGCTGCTGGATGAGCAGGAGGATCGGATCGCAGCCGCGCTGGCCAGTGATCTCGGACGCAGCCGGGCCGAAACCTGGTTCGGCGATATCTCGTCCACCAGGGGTGAGGCCGTGTTCGCCCTGAAACACCTGCGCCGGTGGATGCGTCGGCGACGGCAGCCGCTGCCGCTGGTGCAGTATCCGGGTTCGGCCTGGGTGCAGTACGAGCCGCTTGGCGTCGTCCTGGTCGTCGGCCCGTGGAATTACCCGGTTTACCTGACGCTTTCACCGCTGGTGGCCGCTGTGGCCGCGGGCAACTGCGCGGTGCTCAAGCCGTCCGAGCTGGCGCCGGCCACGTCGGCGGTGCTGGCTCGGCTGGTTCCGGAATATCTGGACTCCGAGCCGGTCATCGTGGTCGAGGGCGACGCCCCGGTCACTCGGGAGCTGCTGGCGCAGGGTGTCGACCACGTACTGTTCACCGGCGGCGACCAAATCGGACGAAAGATCATGGCCGCGGCCGCGCCGACGCTGACCCCGGTGACCCTGGAGCTCGGCGGTAAAAGCCCGGTGATCGTGACCGCCGACGCCGATCTGGATATCGCGGCCCGCCGCATCGCCTGGGTCAAGTGCGCGAACTCGGGGCAGACCTGCATCGCGCCGGACTACGTGCTGGCCGATCACCGCATCCGGGATCGGCTGGTGAACAAGATTATCGCGGCGATCGAGCAGTTCGAGCGGGAGGGCAGCGCGGACGGCCGCCGGATCGTCAACAAGCGCCAATTCGCGCGGCTGGCCACCTATCTCGCGCAGACGCGCGGCACGATCGTACTGGGCCGGACGGGCCACCGAGGCGTCGCTGTCGATCCGGCCGACCGTGATCGTCGACCCGCATCCCGATGATGCGGTCATGCAGCAGGAGATATTCGGACCTATCCTGCCGGTGCTGTCGTACGAAAGTCTCGACGACGCAATCTCGTTCGTGAACCCCCGGCCGAACCCGCTTGCCGCGTACTACTTCACGAAAACGACCGCGGTGGGCGAGCGCCTGGTGGACGAGATCCCGTCCGGCGGTGCGGTGATCAACCATGTCGCCATGCACTGTCTGGTGCCGCAGCTGCCGTTCGGCGGTGTCGGCGCCAGCGGCATGGGCGCCTACCACGGCCGCTGGGGATTCGAAGCACTCAGCCACCGGACATCGTCGGTCGGGACGTGGTGATCGGGGGTTTGAGCAGACCCTAGGCCCGGTCCCTGCCCAAGGTTCATCTCAAGCCGGACCCGGCAGGATCAGCGGTCGAAGCCCTGGTTGTTCTGCTGCTCCGACACCGACTCTGCCCGAGCCATCGAACGCTGGTTGGCTATCCTCGAAAGGTACAAATTGGAGATGAGACCGCTTCTCATGGCGGCAGTAAACGTTGACGACAGGGGTTGATGAGAATGCGGGCACGGCAATAACTTTCGTAACGATCTTGATTCAGCACTTCGATCATCACCGAATAGCCGCTGTGCCCGCATCAACGACACACAGGAAACCACAGGTCACACTGCTAGATCACGACTTTGCCGACCCCGGGGTCTGCTCCAAAGCCGGGGCGGTCGCAACTGTGTTCTGCGCAGGAGCCGTGGCGCCGGACGCCGTTGCCGCCACCGTCACCGCCAGCGCACTCTTGACCTCCTCGGCGACCGTGCCATCGACCCGCACCGGGATCTTCGCGTTCTCACCACTCGGGGGCACCTGCCGGTCCACGGTCGTCTCTGCCAGGGGCGGCTGTTGAGGTCCGGTCGGGATCCCCAGAGCGATTTCTTTGCCGTCCACCGTGACCTTGACGTTGTTCAGCGCTGTCGGTACAGCCACCTTCACGTTTGTCTGTCGGGCGGTGGACGGTCCTGTGTTCGTCAAGGTCCACTCGTAGGCCAGGGGCCTACCCGGCTCGGCCGGATGCGGCGTAACTGTGCCCTGCGGTAGCTGGAGGGTGACCTTCGCGGTGGCAGTGGCCGTGACCGAGTGGTGCACTGGTTCGGCCCGGAAGGCAAATGCCCTGGCCTCCGCCTCCAAGGTTCCGTCTGCGTCGGGATCGACCCGAGTCATCACTTCGAAGTCCTTCGATTCCCCCTTCTCGAGCTTGCCCAGGTGGCACGCTACGGCGCCGTCCACCACCCAGTGCTGGTCGGGGGAAACACTGGTCACCGACACGCCCGCCGGCAACGTGACGGTCGTTGTGACCGCGACGGCATCACCGCTGTTGGCGCTGCCGCCGACATTCGTCACCCGCCACGAGTACACCAGATCACCCTTTTCCCCGGCGATCACACTCTGCGGCGTGGAACGGCCGGTCAGCAGCAGCCACACCCGATTCTTGTTTTTCTCCTCTTCCTCTTCCTGCTCCTCCGGCTGATGACCCTCCGACGAGGGCCCGCCGTCCCCAGGGACCGGTGGGTATTTCGGCAGCGCCGAGATCAACCCACCGACCAAGCCTGCGATGGCGCCGATCAGGTCACTCCCGTGCCAGTTTTGGCCCTTGTGGTCTCGTGCGGCCACTGTCGCGGTCGCCGTTCGCGGCGCACTCCGATGTTCGGTTCCCCGGACGATCTGTGCCGTGGCCGACACATCCGTTCCGTCGGCGACCTCTGACTCGACTTTGACCGGCACCGGCAACCAGACACTGTCACCCACACTCAACGTCGTGGTGCCCGGCGCACCGGTCTTCTGCGTCGTCCCCAACGGCCACTCGACATGCCCATCCCTCATTGCGACCTTGTCCCCAGCCTTGGTCGTGAATGTGGGATGCAGCTCCACCGCCGCGGGAAGCTTCACCCGCGCCGACAGGTTCATACTGTCGCGGACCGTCGACGGGCCCTCATTCGTGATCTGCCACTGATATAGCAGGTCGCTGCCCGGCGCCACCGTCTTCGGAAACGCACTGGCCGCAGAAAGCACGAGATTCGCCTGGGCCACCACCCTGACAGTGACCTTCCCGCCGGCACTCGCCTTCTCAGCCGGTTCGTCCTTGTCAGCCGTAGTCGAGGTCGCCGTGGCCGCAACGGCGAGCGAGGTTTCCGCGGCATCCGCTGCAACAGCTACCCGCAACGTGGCTTGCACCTTCCGCTCGCCATTGGGCGCCAGAGCACCCGGCCGCCACTCCACCCTCTTCCTGGCTTGATCGCTGATCGCGCCGTCCTCGGCGTTGGTGAACGCGCACCCCTGTGGTGCGATGGCCGTCACCACCACATCCTCGGCCTGCGAAGGACCCTGGTTGCTCACCGTCCAGGACAACGTCACGTCCCTCGAGGTCCCCGCGACCACCTCGACCGGATCAGCCGTAGTCGCCGAAAACACCAGTTTCGCCCGGGCCACGACCGGGGTTACTTTTCGCACCCGATAGTTCTCGGTGTCGGCGATATAGAGGGCGCCGTCGCGGCCCACCGCTACCCCGGATGGTGTGTTGAGTTGGGCCTGATCGGCAGGTCGGCCGTCACCATCGAAGCCGGGGGTCCCGTTGCCGGCGACGGTCTTGATCGTGCCCGTGCCGTCGACCTTGCACACCCGATGATTGGCAGTGTCGGCGATGTAAAGGGCGCCGTCGGGACCTATCGCCACCCCGGATGGTGTGTTGAGTTGGGCCTGATCGGCAGGTCGGCCGTCACCATCGAAGCCGGGGGTCCCGTTGCCGGCGACGGTCTTGATCGTGCCCGTGCCGTCGACCTTGCACACCCGATGATTGGCAGTGTCGGCGATGTAAAGGGCGCCGTCGGGACCTATCGCCACCCCGGATGGTGTGTTGAGTTGGGCCTGATCGGCAGGTCGGCCGTCACCATCGAAGCCGGGGGTCCCGTTGCCGGCGACGGTCTTGATCGTGCCCGCGTCGTCGACCTTGCACACCCGATGATTGGCAGTGTCGGCGATGTAAAGGGCGCCGTCGGGACCTACCGCCACCCCGGACGGCAAGTTCAGTTGGGCACGATCCGCTGGCCCGCGATCACCTCCGGAGCCTATCCCCCCGTTGCCGGCGAAGGTGGTGATCGTGGCCACGTCGTCCACCTTCCGCACCCGATAGTTCTCGGTGTCGGCGATGTAGAAGATGCCGTTGGGGCCTACCGCCACTCCACGCGGTGAGTTGAGTTGGGCATTGACGGCCGGTCGGCCGTCACCATCGAAGCCTGCCCCATTGCCGCCGGCGACAGTGAGGGTCGCGTCCCTATCCACCTTAGTTCGCACCCAATGGTTGACATCGTCGGCGATGTAGAGGGTGCCGTTGGAGCTCATCGCCACCCCAGACGCGTGATCGCCGATCCCGTAAGTATCGATCGTGCCGGGCTCCGGTTGCCCATCTATTGCGGTCGTGTGATCCATGACCTTCACCGTCCTTACCCCTGTAGCCACCGCGCCGTTATTTTGCGGTGGGGTTTTGCTAATTTTTGTGAATTGCGTGGCCCACCCTCTGCCACCGGACAGGGACCGGACCTACATCAGCCCCTCGTCGGCGACGCGGGGTCGCCGACGAGGCATGGCCTGATACTTTCCGAAATGGGCGTATTCGAATGTCACCAGCGCCTTCTTGTCTTCGACCTAGCGGCCGGTGGTTTCCCGGTCTTGCCGTACCTGCTTGATCGGGAGGCGCGGAATTCTCAGCTGCTCCTGGCCATTTCGTTGCCGTGATGGGTATCGGCAGGCTGATCGCTCAGCCTACTGCCGTGCCCCGGACGAACCCGGCGAAGCGGTTCGCGAACTCGGCGCTGACGTAAAGCTTGCCGTCGTTGCACACGAACAGGTGCAGATGCTTCTCGAGCCACTTCGTGAAGATTTCGCCCGTGCGGTGGTCCTCGAAGGCCTGGCGGTTGGTCCAGGCGCCGAGGAAGATCAACTCGTTCGGGTTCGGCGGGGGCAGCGATCCGGTCTTCTCGGCGGTGTGCAGACAGTACATGAGGGTGGTGTGCTCCTGCTTCTCTACCTGCGCCACCAGGTCTTTCAGCGCGGCCATGGCCTCGTTGCGTTTGCCGTCGACGCACCACCACTTCGTCACGATGCAGATCACTTGGTCCGTCCTCTCAGGCTTTCGGCGTGTTCGCGGAGGCTGTCCCGCTCTTCTTTGGCCGCGTAGTAGAACCGGGGGCAGAGTGTGTGCTTGTGGTGCACCGGATTCGTTGTGCGCATCAGGCCGACGGCCATGTTCTTCAGCACGTACATGCCGTGGACGGCCCTGGCAAGCGGCGACTCGGCCGTCGTCCCGGAGGTGTCGTCGTCCTGGCCCGAGAGGGCACGGTAGAGGTCGTCGACCAGCTGCGAGTACGCCAGGTCGAATTCGATCAGCGCGGCACCTTCGACGCTGTCGGCGGGCTGGTCGCCGCGCGGGACGTGCAGCGCCGGGTGGACTGCGTGGTAGTCGACCAGCAGCATGGCGCCTGCGGGCGCCTCGTCGGCGGTCTGGTCGTGACGGAAGCGGCGCTGGGCCTGCAGTTCGCGGAAGCGGGCGAAATGGGAGTACATCTCCCACCCGGATCCCAGCTTGTCGCTGTCGGCGACCGTTTGCTTGGCCACGTGGTCCAGGCGCTCCAGTGGAAGCCCTTCGCCTTCGGCCACGATCTTGTTGATCGCATCCAGCGCGCTGCGACGGTCTGACACCTGGATCACCTCGCCCGCGCCGCCGTAGTACTGCGTATCCGGCACCTGGTAGCCGATGACGAAGTTCGAATCCTTGACGATGCCATCGTTCCTCAGCGCGGTAGTGATCGCGTCGTAGAACTGGCCGATGGTCTGATAGCCGGGCGCTGTCGCGTCCAGATAGTCCGCGCCGTGCAGTGGGTGCTCGATGCGGATGAAGGTCTTCACGGCATCGGGCGTAAAGGGACGCAGGTCGAGTTTGCCGAGGCCGGAGATCAGGGAACTGTCCAGCGGGTAGGCAGGGATCGGGCTGAGTTTCGTGTAGTGCTGGAAATCGACGGGTTCGGGGCTCGGCGGTTTTCCCAGTGCGTTGAGGACATTGGCCGCGAGCGTCATGTGCAGCATCTCCTCCATGACGACGCTGCGGATCGTCTGCGCCGCGTCGGCGTTGTGGCCCTCTTTGATGGAGTAGAGGGCGGTGAGGTAGACCGGGATGGTGCTCAGCTCGACGCCGACGGCGAGTTGCAGGGCGGCTGTCAGCTCCGTGAAAGTGTGGATGGGAGTCGGAGCGATCTGTTGTTCGTTCACTCGTGGGATCCCTTCTGCTGACCCAGGTCCTCGGCGATCTGGTCGCCGGTACGGATGGCCAGGGCGGTCATGGTGAGGGTCGGGTTGGAGGTGCCCAGTGTCGGCATGCTGCCGCAGCCCACGATGTAGAGGTTGGGTAGGTCGTGACTGCGCTGGAAGCTGTCGACGACCGAGTCCGTCGGATTGTCGCCCATGCGGTGCGTGCCGACGACGTGGCCCGCGCCACGCACCCAGTAGGTCTCGGTGCCGACAGTCACGGCCGACGCGTCGGAGTCGTCGTAGTGGGTGTAGTCGCCCGGCTTGTATGTGGGGCGCTCTTGATGCTCGGCGATGCCGAGATACTCGAACAATTGTCTGCTCGCCTCTGCTGCCCATGGCAGCGATTTGCGTACGTAGTCCGAGAGGTCGTACTCGATGACCGGGCGGTGTTTGCCCAGCGCGTCCTTGTATCGGTCCTCGATGGTGACCCGGTTCCTCTGCTCGGGATCCTGTTCGAGTTCCCAGGCGATCCGGAACTGACGGGGCAGGACATCCCCGAGTCTGGTGCGCAGATCCTTGCCGTACAGCGGGCCCTTGTCTTTCTCGCCGATGTCGACCAGGTCGTGGACGGTGTCGTAGGGGGCGTTCTCCGGGAAGTTCCAGCCCCAGTTGCCGATCTCGACGCGGAACGCGGTGCGGTCGCTGCGGAAGTCACCGTCGCGGAAGGAGGGGATGCCGGACGTGGAGCCGGGGCCCCGGAAGGCGCCGACGTTGTCCTCGAGCAGGCCCCAGGTGAGCAGCAGCGGATGGTCCATCAGGTTGCGGCCCACCTGGTCGCTGCGGTTAGCGGCGTTATCGGAGGCCAGCAGCAGGGTGGCGTTCTCAATGGCGTTCGCGGCCAGGACGTAGATGTCGGCGGTCACCGTGTGCTCCAGCGGTGGGCGGCCGTCGTCGAAGTAGGTCATGTACGTCACGCCGGTGACCACCCCCGTCGGTCCCCTGTCACCATGGTCCACCCCACGACCTCGCGGGCCGGCCAAGAACTCCGGTGTGTGCAACACACGGGTGACGACGCACTGGCTGCGCACGGTGACGCGGGCCTTGGACGCCTGGTTCGCCGATGTGGAGTCTGGATAGTTGATGATCAGCTCGTACAGAGTTTTGAGCGCACTGTATTTCGCCTGGGCGGGGCAGATCGGTATGCAGCTGGAGTTGCCTTCGCAGCGCTGCCCCTGGTCGGCGTTGCCGACTGCGCCGACGACCTGGTACGAATCGGTGGTCGGGGTGGAGTTGCGGGCCACGGGCGTGTTGCTGACCGTGAGCGTGAATTCGCAGCTGTCCAGGGGCGTGGGCGGGGGATCGGGGATAGGACTGGGGATATCCGGGGAGTCACCGGACAGCGTGACCGTCTTGTTGTCGATCTTGCCCTTGATGTAGTTGTCGAGATAGCTGGATGGAATCGGTTGCATGGGGAAGTAGTAGTCCCGGTGCCCGAACCTGTTTCTGTCCTCGGTCTGGAAGTAGTTCGTCGGCTCGATGCCGGGGTAGTTCTGATCGTCCACGTCTCCCGCGACGCCGATAATGTCCCACTCGGCCCGCTCGTAGTACGGCTTCAAATCCTCGTAGGTCAGCGGCCAGTCGACGCCCCTGTCATATGTCGTATGCATCTTGAAGTCGGTGGGGAGCATCCGCAGGCAGGTGCCGAGCCAGTGCAGGGTGGTGCCGCCGAGCGTGCGGGCGTAGTCACTGCCGAAGGGCATCGGGCCCTTCTGGACGAAATATCCCCTGCTGCTGGGGGGTCGGTCGATGTCGAGCACATCGGGCTGGGGTGCGGAACTTGTCGCGGGATAGGGCGAGTTGGGCACCTTGTACAGGGCCTGCTGGTACGCCTGGACATAGGTGTCGTACTTGTCGGCGCTCATGGCCGTTGCCCGGCCGGCCTCCAGGATCAGGATGTGGGGGTGTCGGGGTGGATTCTGTGCGGCCGCCTGCTCGATGACTGTCTTGGCGATGGTGGCCGCGGCGATGCCTCCACCGACGATCACCAGATCGAAATGCTCGGGGTTGCTCATGGTGCTCCTTCACGCTCAGAAGGTCGGGGGCTGTGCCCAAGAACCGAAGCCGGGCGGCTTGGCGCCCATCGGATGTGCCCCGGCCGTGGCCCAGACCAGACCCTCCCGATATGCCTGGGCGGAGACGACGTGTTCCACGTCGTTCGCGGTCGACCCGTATTTGTCGCGGTAGGCCGGCGGTAGCGGATACCAGCGGCCGAGGTACCAAAGCTTGATCAGGCTGAGGACGACCGGACGGTAGCGCTCAGCGTGGATCACCTTCAGCTCGAGAGCCTTCCGGTCCTGGGCGAGGGCATCGCCGGCGTCGCGGAACAGGTGTCCGGCTTCGCGTTCGCCGATGATGCCCACAAGGGTGTCGTAGTAGGTGTCGAGCAGACCGGTGGCGCCCAGTTCCGCCCGGTCGAAGCCGGTGAGGGCCACCGAGAGGTCGGTGAAGATCTGTCGAGGTGTGGGTGTGTCGTTGGCCATGGAGGTACTCCCGAGCGGAGTCGGTGCGGGGATCAGTAAAGGGTCCGGTTGAGGGGGCTGAGGTCGAACGGGCGGGAATCGAGGTTCGGCTTGTAGTCGGAGTCGACCGACTGCTGGAAGCGGAAGAAGGAGTGGGGGCCGGGATCGGCCTTGTGCTTGATGTCCTTCAACCGCTTCAGGTTTCCGCCGTAGTAGGCTGTGGCCCAGTCCTTCTGGAGTGGGTCGATGTAGTTGACGTAGGCGCCGTGGAAGTCGTTCTTGAGTGCTTCGCCGTAGTCGAAGGCCCATTCCACGTTGTCCCGGGTTTCGGTCGGGTTGTTCCAGATAGCTTTGAGTTCGAAGACGTAGCGCTTGTCGCGATGCGGGTACGGGCCTTGGTCGCGGCGATCCTCGGCGCAGACCTGACCGCGGCCGTGCGTCCAGACGACGAAGCTGTCCTTCGACGGCGCGGTCTCCGAATGTTTCAGGAGGGCCTCGATCATTTTCTGAGTCCAGCCCTGGTTTCCGATCACTCCGGATCTGATGTAGGCCAGCCGGTTCCTGACGAGGGTGGCCTTACCGAAGGCGGCCTCCCACGTCGGCAGCGGCATCGCGTACAGCTGGGTGGCGAGAGGTTTCAGCCTGAGCATCGGCCGGAGGAGGTCGACGCCATCGGCGAACTCACCGTTGTAGACCGGGGTGATCCGGAAAGTGGGGATCTTGCGGGTCGGCTCCGTCGGGTCCGTGTCGTAGCCGATGTAGCCGTAGGCGGCCATCGCGTCGGGGGCGCCTTCGGCCCATGCGTCGTAGGCCGCGATCACATGCTCGGCTCGCTCCAGGGGGAAGGAGAGTTCGCCGCCGAGCATGGTCGCGGTGGGCGGACGGTGCAGTTTCAGGGTCATCTCGACGGCGACTCCGAAATTGCCGCCGCCACCGCCCCGGCAGGCCCAGAACAGTTCCCGGTCGTCGGCGTCGGCGGTGGCGGTGAGGGTGCGCAGCTTGCCGGCCGCGTCGACGAGTTTGATCTCGGTGACGTTGTCGCTGCCGAGCCCGTAGGAGCGGGACACGAAGCTGTATCCGCCGCCCAGGAGAAAGCCGGGCAGGCCCACGGTGAGGCAGCCTCCGCCGACAGGTATCAGCCCGGGGTGGTTGGCGACATAGTTGTACACATCGCTCCAGGTGGCGCCCATCTGCACGGTTAGCCGGTCGCTGTCCCTGTCCAGTGTCATGGCTTTCATCAGCCCCAGGTCCAGCACCACGCCGCCCCAGTTCAGGCAGTACCCGGCGGCGCTGTGCCCGCCGCCGCGCACCGTCAGAGGCAGGCCGGTTTTCCGAGCGAACGTGATGGCGTGTTTCACATCGTCGTACGAGTTGGCACGGATGACGTATGCCGGTTCGGTCCGGGTGCGGCCATTGTCGATGGCGACGACATGTGCGTAGTCGCGGCTGCCTGGTTCGCACACGTAGCCACTCAAGTGTCGGACCAGGTCGTTGAAGGCACTCCTGTGATCGGCGCCGTCGACGGCGCTCGTGTGATCGGCCATGCTCAGTTCCCTTCCCCTCGTGGCTCCACAACCGTGCCGAACTTCTTCAGGGCGCTCAGGCTCGGGACGAAGAAGTACTCGCCGCCACGCATGGTCACCCACTGGCCGACTCGCTGTCGGAAGAACCAGTCCGTGTACTGCGGCGGATTCTTACCGAAGTCCAGTTCGTTGCGTGAGCCGTACAGCTTGGGCCACGGTTGTTCGGCCGCCTTGGCGCGTTCTGCCTCGTCCTTCGGTGGCCCGCCGTCCCGGGCGCCGATCACTGGGTCGAGGCCGCAGCTGCTGCGCAAGAAGTCCTCGTTGTTCGCCCACGCCACCTGGATGAACTCGAACTGGTCGGCAATGCTGCTCTGCGCGCACAGGAACAGCAGCCCGACTTCCTCGCCGTCCTTCGGCTCGAGTGTCACCGGGCCGTAGCTGATGGCCCGCCGCGCGATTCGCCGGGACCGTTCCTGGGTGACCGGCACACCGAACTGGCGCAGCTTGTCACCCCGCGGGTTGGACTTGCGAACATGAGCCTGGAAAGGACAGCGGATCCCGTCCACGTCGGCGTCGAAAGTGAAGTTGTTCGACAGTTCACCCTGACCTGCGAGTGCTCGGTTCACCACCGGCGTACCGTCCTGGAACCGACCGACCATGTACGCACCGGCCAGCGCGATGTGGGCTTCCGTAGGTTTGGGTGACTCGTGCTCGGACTCGGGATGGGCGTACTCGGCGATCTTCGCGGCGAGGCGCTCCTTGTCCGCGCGGAAGCCGTACACGTCTTGCTTCAGCTTGCGGTATACGAAATACGAGCCGTATCCATCGGGGCCCCCAGCCGGATCCTTGACCAGGACCTGCCCGAGCGGAGCGCTGGGATCGTACTGGTCGATTCCGCCGTGGCGGGTCCGCGCCTGCTCGATATCGGAGGCGAAGAACAGCGGCTGGCTGATCCCGTCGACGAACCCGAAATGCTCCCGGACAGGGGCGGTGGGACTCTCATGCCCCTTCGCGTCCAGCCGCATCGCGGTGCCGATCTCCTGCTCAACCGCGGCGCTGATGCCCTCCAGCTCGTCCTTCAGTGTTGTCGCGAGCAGTCCGACACTCTCCGCGTCGTCGTCGGCGAGGACTACCAGGGCATGCAGGTCGTGCTGGAACTTCTTGTCCCACTGCGACATCGGCGGGTCATGAAGGTCGTTTACGCGGTTTTTCGCTCCCACAATGAAGGCCGGGTCGTCGGGCGTGAGGCCGGCACCGAGCGCAAGATCCCGGTATCCGTGGATCGAAAGCATCACGCCCACGAAGACATCGCTGGCGTCCCGAACCCGCTGCCATTGCTCGGCGGTCGCGAATTTGCCGTTGTCTCGGACAATCTGGAGTGCTGCCCGGTAGGCTTTCGCTTCCTCCCACTGCCGCATGGCCGAGGTGACATGGGGGACGGCCTCCTTATCGGCCAGCTTGGCCAGCCAATCCCGAGCGTTCTGCCGGTCGGCGGCGGTGCCATTCTTGAACGTAATGAACAGGTGAACGCTATGGTTGCGCCCGTGGCTCTTGAGGATGTTGCCCTGCATGTCGTTCAAGGCATTCTCCAGGGCCTGCTTTGTGTTGCGGGTCGGAGGAATCCCACCGTTATCCGGATCAATGGCCGTTTGCGTCAAGTCGATTGCCATAGAGCTCTGGTGCTCCTCGTGAGAGTTGAAGCAGCCCGGTGAATCCACAGACTCACCGGTGTGACAGCCCCGCAGGTTGCCGAGCTGAATGTTGAAAGCAGTGGGCAGCCGCTTTGTGCGGTGATAGCACGTCACTGCAGTACTGGCTGAACACGCCGGTGATGAAACCGGTCGATCCATTCCGCGGTAGCGAACTCGACCTGGTCGATGCTGCGCCAGGGTGGCGCGGCGTGATCACCTCGGTTGTGTACAGCCCGGTAATCGTTTCGACGCGGGCATTGCCGACGCCCGAACCGACTGCGGGCGGAATCCCGACGTCGGACAGTCTCCCACCGAACGCAATCGATGCACGGTGAGACCCCCTATCTGCGCGGTGTACAACGTCTTTCACGAAACAGCTTGGCTGCTACCGACTCCAGATCATCGCGTGCTCGACAGCATCGAGCACGCGCGTCGCGGTCATCGATATCCAGGCGCGCTAGCCGAGGGAGCTGGCCACAACCTCGCGCAAGCTCAAGATGTCTCGGCCACGAATTCTATTCTAGTGCAACGGGATACGACCATGGATGGTTTTGCAAACTTGATCGCGCGACAAGCGGTATAGCTCTGCTCAGGTGAGGAGTGTTGGGGATTGATCTGGCGAGAGGTCCCTCTCGCAGGTTGCTTGTTGCGACGCAACACAACCAGGTGTCAGAGCGCATCTGGGAACTCGGAGTCCGGCCGGCGTGTGATGGTTGGTATGTAGAGGGACTCCTGGTATGACTGGGGTTAGTACTGAACCGTCGAGGTTTGGGGCCGCTTCCTTCTTTGGGGAAGATGGTCTCCATCATGTCGAAGCGTTACCCGCCCGAGGTTCGTGAGGGCCGTTCGTCTGGCTCTCGAGCGTCTGGATGAGTACGGATCTGCCTATGCCGCCGCGCAGGCCATCGCACCGCTGGTCGATGTGCACTACGAGACGTTGAGGCTGTGGATCAAGAAGGCCCTCGCCGAGGGTGCCCGCCCGGGTGGGAAGGCCGCCGGCTTGTCCTCGGCCGAGCGTGAAGAACTGCAGCGGCTGCGGAAGGAGGTTCGAGACCTCGAGGAGACCAACGAGATTCTGAAGCTGGCCTCCAGTTTCTTCGCGCGGGAGCTCGACCCGCGACGTCGCTGATCGTCGGTTTCATCGACGAATATCGCCAGGTCTACGGCGTCGAGTCGATCTGCCGTGCGTTGTCCGCGCACGGGGTGCAGATCGCGCCCAGGACCTACCGCAAAGCCCGGCACCGGCTACCGTCGGCCCGCGACATCGCCGACGCCCACCTGGAGAACGCCCTGCGTGATCTGCGGGACAAGCCCGAAGCGATGTACGGGTGCCGAAAGATGACCCGTTACCTGCGCCGCCACGGCCACGATGTCGCGTTCTGCACCGTCGACCGCCTCATGCGCGAGCTGGGCATGAACGGCGCCGTGCGAGGCCGCAAGCAGCGCACCACGATTCCCGCCAAGGACGGCGTGCGCGCCGCAGACAAGCTCAACCGGGACTTCACCGCGACCGCACCGAACCTGCTGTGGGTGGCCGACTTCACCTACGTGTCGACGTGGACCGGGTGGGCGTACGTGGCTTTCGTGTTCGACGCCTACTCCCGCGCGATCGTCGGCTGGACCGCGGCCTCGTCGAAGACAACCGCGGATCACCACCGACCTGCTCGCCGAAGGCGAACGGGTATTGAAGAACACCGTGGCCGCGATCATGGCGGAACTCGGGATCGAGGGCATCAGCCCACGCTCATTCAAGACCACCACCATCGCCGATCCAGCAGCATCATTCCCGCCGGATCTGGTCAGACGTCGTTTCGACCGTGGCCGGCCCGACCTGGTCTGGTCCTCGGATATCACCTACCTGAGCTGCGGTGAGGGCGAGATGTCCCTATGCGCGATCCGCGACGAACATTCCCGGCGCGTACTGGGTTGGGCAGTCGCCGACCATATGCGCGCCGAGTTGGTCGTGCACGCCGTGGACCGGGCCGTGTTCGTCCGTGGTGGCCGCTGCCGCGGCACAATTCTGCACTCGGACAGGGGCAGCCAATACACCGCTGCCGTGACCGCCGAAGCCTGCGCCCGGCACGGCTTGCTCCGCTCGGCAGGAGCCACCGGGATCTGCTGGGACAACGCCGGCGCGGAATCGCTGTGGTCGACATTCAAGCACGAATTCTACTACCGACACACCTACGCCACCAAGACGGAATTGATTGCCGCAGTTGACAATTGGGTGCACTTCTACAATCGCCGGCGGCGGCACTCGGCGATCGGGATGCGCTCACCGATCGACTACGAGCAGTCTCCCAAAACTACCCCCGAAGCAAGCTAACCCTGTCCACCTTTTCGGGGGAACCTCCAAGGCCGGGTAGTTAGTGTTTTCGCTGGTGGCGCAAGCGGTTTGAGGATTTCGGGCATAGGGCAACGGAGCTCGTTGGTTCAGGTAGTCGACCAAGACAGCCTGTTGCCGAGGAGCTCCGTTGCCGTTTCATTCTCCCCTGCCTCCCGCGTTGGCGGCGATCACCCGGTCGGTGACCGTGGCCGCGGGCCGGTTCGCTGCCGGTCATCTGGGCGAGTTGACCGTGGTGGTGCCCTTCGAGCTTGTCGACGCGGTCCTCGAGGAGACCCGGTCGGTGCAGCGCCGGTTGCGTGATCTCCCGTCTCGGGTCGGGGTCTATTTCCTGCTGGCGATGTGCTTGTTCCCCGAGGTGGGTTATCGGACGGTCTGGGGCAAACTCACGGCCTCGCTGACCGGGATACCCGTGCCCGCCCCGACCGCGAAAGCGTTGCGGGACTTGCGCCGTCGGGTGGGGGTCGCGCCGATGCGGATGTTGTTCGATGTGCTGGCCGGGCCGTTGGCGCAGCCGTCGACTCCGGGGGTTCGGTTCGGGCGGTATCGGATGGTGTCCTTCGATGGCTGCACCTCCCAGAAAGTGCCCGCCACCGCTGGAGAACCGGGCCTGGCTGCGTGCCACCGCCCATTACGCCTACCCGATGCTGGAATTGATGACGCTGGTGGAGACCGGAACCCGCGCGGTGATCGGGGCGGTGTTCGGACCCACCGAGCTGGGCGAGACCGGCTACGCCTGCAAGCTGCTGCATCTACTGCGCCCGGACATGCTGGTGTTGTGGGACAGGGGCTTCGACAGCAACGACTTCCTCGTCAAAGTCTGCGCGACCGGTGCCCAAGTATTGGGTCGGTCGCGCAGCAACCGGCGCATCCCGGTCCTGACCCGCCTGGGCGATGGCTCGTATCTGGCCGTTATCGCCGGGATCCCGGTGCGGATCATCGACGCCCAGATCACCGTGACCTGCATCGACGGCATCGTGTTCACCGCCGGCTACCGCCTCGTCACGACCCTGACCGACGCCCGCCGCTACCCGGGAGCGACGCTAGTGGTCCTCTACCACCAGCGGTGGGAACATGAATCCGCCTACTACGCGCTGCGCCACACGATCATGGCCGGACGAGTTCTGCGCTCGGGCGACCCCGTCGGTGTCGAACAGGAAATGTGGGCCCTGCTGGGCCTGTACCAAGCGCTGCGCATCGTGATGGTCGACGCCGCCGAATCCCGTCCAGGTACCGACCCGGACCGTTGCAGCTTCGCCATCGCTTTCCACACCGCCCGTGACCAGGTCGTCACCGCGGACGGGGTCGTCCCCACCGGGACCGGAAGCGGCCTTCTCGGGCGGATCGGCGTCCGGATCTTGGGGCACCTGCTACCACCACGCCGGCAACGGGTCAGCACCCGCAAGGTCAAATCACCGATGTCGCGCTACAACGAGCGCCTCGACGACGGACGCCCCGACACCAGCCGCACCGTCACCAATCTCGACCTCGCCATCGTAGTGCCCGACACCGAACAACTCCCGCTCCCAACCACTTCCCGCCACGACAGCCGCACCGCCCCCGACCAGCGCCGACGCCACCGGATCCTGACCCTGCTCGACACCCACCCCACCCGCTTGTGGCGAGCCCGTGACATCGCCGCCCACTTCGGCGACATCACCCTCAACACCATGTACAGACAGTTGACCCGGTGGGCCGACGACGGCCTCATCCACAAACTCGGCCCAGGCCTCTACAGCGCCACCGCCTGGTCACCCGAAACCCTTGCATGACAAGCGAAAACACTAACTACCCGGCCTTGGGGGAACCCCACCGGCCGGTTGCCGTATCTGATGTGGCCGAGCTGTTGGACGCCGGTTCGTTGCTCACCAAGGAGTTGGCGTACGACCGGGGACGGCTCGGATCGCTACCGAACTGTCGCCTGCGTGTGGTCGTGCCGGACCGCTCTGGCGCTGCGGTCGCCGATTCGGCGGATCTGCACCACGGAGCCGATCGACGCCGCGAGTGCCGCCGTTGCTTCCTGCGACGAGAAGGAATTCCTCGACACTCGGAGCCGTACTCCGATGACAAGCCCGGCAAACCCGCCTATGCCCTGCTGTACAAGAACTCTCGCTGACGTAGGCAACTATCGTGTAGTTCGACGGGTATGTCTCGGCCCGCGGCCGCCGGCCTGTGGCGACTGATGACTTCGGGATAGCCCGGCCGCTCGACGCCATCCGGCGAACACCGGCGGGCGGCGGGCCGTTTGTCGATCGGCGTTCTATCGGAGAAACGGTGACCCTAGTTGCCGATCGAGCCAACCGTTGCAGCGTTGCATTGGCACGCGAGAAGTCCAAGGCCGCTTCGGATCTCGCGCGTTACGGTGAATCCGTTGTTGAAGTGGTCGGTTGGTATGACCGGCTGCTGTGGGAGATCAACGAGGCAACCTGGAGATGTTCGCCCGCGACCACGACCCCAACAACCGCGCGGCCAACGCGACATCTGGGAGGTCATCGTCCTCACCGGCCGATGCTGCCGGGAACCCGACCGCTTTCGCTCGCCGCGACTGCGGATCCGTCGCCGAGTGCGGTGACCGGCGAATGCCGCTCGTGCGTCCACGGCTGGCTACCTGTCGCTGCGGATGTCTACCAGTGGGTTCAACACCGCTCTCGCCTGCATGGAGGTGCACCGGGACCGGGAACTGCCCCCGGAGCTGCGCAACCACCCCGTGATCCGCCGTCTCGAGGAACTCGTCTGCTTTGTGGGCCTCGTGGAGAACGGCCTGGTGGGGTTGGATCAGGACGAGGCCGACCATGTCCCCAACAACCTGGTCAGGGCGATCTGTCACGAGACCGGGTGCACCCGCCGTGAAGCCGTCGAGCAGGTGCAGCGCCAGGTGGCGGATCAGCGCGCCCAACTCGAGGCGGTGATCCGTTACGTCCCCGCGCTGCTGCGCGTGCTTCCCGGCCTGTCGGGCCAGTGGAAGGAGTACCACGCCGTCATTGGTGGAGGTCCGCAACAGGATCGATGGATACTCCTGGCCGGGTGTCCCCGTCCGGCGCCGCCTCGTCCGGACGCGATTCGGTTGTGGCTTCTCGGATCTCGCTGTCCGAGCGCGCCTGCCCTTCATCGAGCAGCGGCCCCTCCGGCCGCGGTGCGGCAGTGGCGCCGGGATGCTCCGCTACCTCCGGCCGCACATAGTCGGTGACGGCACCGACGATGTCGTTGGGCACCGGGTTCGGTGTGTCATGATCGATGATCCGCTCGCGTAGCGCCATCACCACGATTGCATTCCGATCACGGGTGCCGAATGCGGCCGCGAGGCGATTCATCTCCAGCTGCATCGTCCACGGGGGCACGTCCAGGCGGGCCGCTATCTCCGGGTCGGACAGCCCCTCCGCCAGCAGCACCAGCACCTCGACCGCGCGGTCGGGCATGGCACGGTTCGGATCGAGGATTCCCTCGCGCAGCGCGGTCACCACCATCACCAGCCGATCGCTGGTACCGAGCTTGTCACCGATGCGCGCGATACTGCGAGTCACGCTGCGTTCCGACATCCCGGTGCGAATCCCGATCGTCTCGCGCGACAGGCCCCGTGCGAGCAGGCGGAGCATCTCGACTTCGGAATCGAGAAGACCACGGTCTCGCCCGCGGCCGGTCGCCCCGAGGCGGTGGCCGTCGAGGATCCCCTCCCGGATAGCCGCCGCCACCGTCGCGGTGCGATTTCTTGTGCCCAGCATGTCCCCAATGCGCGCCAAGCGAACTTCGAGCACCTTCTTTGTCAGGTCCACGGCCGAGCCGATCTCGGCGTTCGTCTTGCCTTCGGCCGCCATGCCCAGTATCCGAACGTCGAGTTCGGACAATCCGAACTCGGTGAGCAGGTCGAGCTGCTGTCGTAACAATTCCGCGGGTAGCTTCCGCACCAATTCCTGTGCGATTCCATATATTCGGTCACGCAATGCGTCATCGGTCAGCCGATGCGGCACCCTGAGCTCGGCCACTGGTGTGTTCTGCACGAAAAACAGCTCGAAATACTCCTGCTCGGCTTCCGTGAGACCGAGCACATATGGCGTCAACACCGTCGAGGGCTGCGTCTGCAACCGCTGGATCAACGCCCTCGCCGTCCCGTCGGACAGCACGGGCCTGCCCGACAGCAACGTCACCAGATCGCGGGCGATCAGCCGCTGCAATTTCTTGATCGAATTCTTGCGGCGACCAAGGATCGCCGCCGTCTCGCCGGGCGACAGCCCGCGCTGGAACAACAACTGGGCGATCTCCTGGTACGCCGGACGCAGATCCGGAATACGCCGCGTCACCTCGTCCGGGTCGGCGGCACGCACCGCCTCCAGGTCGGAGCCGACCTCGCCACGCCCGTGATCCTCGCCGGAGTGCCCGCCCCGCACCGTCGGAACCGGCAACGATACGTTCTCATCGACGATCGTCTCGTCGCCGGTGACGATCCCGCCATGCCTGTGCACCCACCCGAGTCGGGCGGCTGCCGCCGCCATCCGCTCCACCGTGTCCGACGAGTACCCGTCGCCGCCGCTGCCGAGCACCGATTTCACGGTTTTCACGCCGGTTTCGGCTTCTCTGGCCACATCCGCCCGCGTCGCCCTCCGCAACACCCCGGGCCGCCCGAACTGCTCCCACAGCCGCGTCGGCAATTCCCCCACCAGCACATGCGCGATGCGCACCAACCTCCGGCGGACCGCACGATGCTCGCCGGCCTCCGACTCCGGCTCCGCGATCTCCGCCATGGTCATGTCCTGACCGAAATACTGGTCGGCGTCGGCACGTTGCGCCTCGGTCAGCATCGGCAGGCACTCCGACAACCACTCCGGGCGCGCAGCCCACACCGCCTGAACCAGAAGCAGCGCCGCAGTGCCTTCCTCGGCCGCGCGCGTACGCAACGACTCCGCAAACCTCCGCTGTAGCTCCGCGATGTCAGCTTCCGTCCACCCCGCCGCCGCCGCGACCTCCGCCACCGACAGCCGTCGCAGGAACAACTGCAGCACCATTTCCCGATCCCGCGAGGCCAATTCCCGAGCCAGCCGCCGTACCCGCAATGCCCGCAGCACCGCATCCCACTCCGCGCCCGCCCTGCGCCCAGGCAATCCCCGGACCACCTCGTGCACAACAAGACACAACCGATCTTCCACGTCGCCGAGGTCCTCGGACCTCGCTTCCGCGATGTCTGACGAGGTCTGCCCCGTGAACCACCGAACGAAATACTCCCGCCACCCCGGATCCAACCCCTCCACACATCGCAGCACATCAGAGTGCCGGGCACGTTTCACCGCGCGCACATGCGCGGCCATTCCCGGCAACTCCGCCACCGCACCACCGCGCGCCAACGCGGCGATAAGGTCCGCTCCCTGTGCCCCCAACGCCGAAGCGAATGCCAGTTCACCAGGATCCCGGGTCCCCAGCTTGCTATACAAGCGGAATCGGCAGTGGCGCATCCTTTGCGGCGACACACCTAATTCCGCCGCCATGGCCGCATCGGTCAGGCCCGCCACGACCATGCGCAACACCTCGACTTCCTGATCGGACAAGTCGTCGTATCTCGATTCGAGCGTGCGAGCCGGCGGTTCGAGGTCATCGTCGGTGAGGATCCCCAGCCGCCACGCACGGACCACGATCGCGGCGCGGGCGGTCCGCGCCACGATCGCGGTCTGGGCGCCATTGCCGAGTTTGCGGCCGATGCGGGCCAAGCGGTGGTGCACCATTTCCGGAGATATCCCCAGCGTCGCGGCGATAACTTGGTTCGACGGCCACTTCGCCGCCAAGCGCAGCACCGCGAGCTCCCCTTCGGACAACTCGTCACCCGACCACTCCTCCGGGTTCCAGCGGGCCACACCGAGATCGACGGCCACCGTAAAGCCGCGGCGTTCCGCCATCACCGCCGTCTGGAACCAACCGCGCGTACCGAGCTTTCCCGCGCTGAGAGACATGTGGAGCTTCACGAATCTTGGGGAGATCCCCAGGTGTGTCGCGATCTCCTTGCTCGACAGTCCCTCCGCCGCCAGACCCAGCACCCGGCGTTCTGCCTCGGACAACTCATCGCGCGACCGTGCAGGTCGACGCCGCTTGTCGAGACCGACGGTGACGTCCACGCCCAGCTCGACGCTCATGTGCTCGACGAACGACAGACGGACCTGCCCCGGCAGGTCGACCGGATCCGCCGACCGCCACCGCCGCAATTCCGACGCGACCACCCGCCACTGATCGGCCGGCATTCGTTCCAGCACTCGGTCGAACATCCGTCTGCTCATCGGCGACAGCACCGAATCTCCCTCCGGCGCCCGCGCATCGCCGGCCCAGAACTCCTCCCACACCCGACCGCAGAACTCCACCACCCGCCGGTGGTCGGCCAGCACCTCCTCGAAAACCCGCCGCAACAGCACACCGGAGCCGCCCGGGGCGTCCGATTCCCGCGCTCGACGCGCGGCCCGCGCGAACACCTCGTCCACTATCTCCGGCACGATCCAAGGGTCCGACACCGCCCACATCGCGTGCACGCCCACCTGCGCGCGCATCCAGACGACCATCCCATCCGCACTGCCGGCATCGATGATTCGCTCGCGCAACGCCGCCAACACCAACGCATCTCGGTCACGCGTGCCGAATCGCGCTTCGAGCCGATCCCACAGCCCCACCACCGTCAACATCGACACGTCCAGTCGCGTCGCGATCTCCGCCTCCGACGCACCTTTCGCCAACAGGTTCAACATCCCGGCCTCGTGTTCAGGCAGCGCCCGGTTCGGATCCAGAATTCCCTCCCGCAGCGCCGCCACCACCATGAGCATCCGATCGCAAGTGCCGAACCTCTCCCCCACCGCCGCAAGTCGCCGGTCCACCACGTGGGCAGGCATCCCGATGGCGTTGCCGATCTCCGCCTCTGACAATCCCCGCGCGACCAAACGCAGTAACTCCACCTCGTCATCCGACAGGCCGCGATCCCGGACCGCCGGAACCACCTCCGACAGCCGTCGAACATCCAGGATTCCCTCCCGCACCGCCGCCGCCACCGCACCGACCCGATTCCGGACACCAAGCACACTCGCGACGCACATCGTGCGGATCAGCACCTCGCCGGCCGTCAAACCAACGGTCGCACCGATTTCCACGCTGGACCTGCCCTCGGCGGCCAGGCCCAACATCCGAACATCACGTTCGGACTCGGCGGGACGAAATACGGTCTCATCGACCAACAACCCGGCGAACCGGTCGATCGCACGGAACAACAGCTCACGGGGATTCGATATGCCCATCTCGCGGGCGATATCGGCATACGACAGGTCCTGCTTCAGGCGCAGCACAAGGATCTGTTGCTGTCTTGGCGACAGTACGGCGAAATGCCGTTGCACCTCGTCGGAAGCATCCAGCCGACGCATCGCCGCCGTAACCAGGCTCCGCGCATCGTGGCCGCCGGCGTGACGCAACATCGAAACCAGCATGCGCAGCGTCTCGCGATACAGCATTTGTGCCCCATCGACGCTGCGGCCCAGTTCCGCGGCAGACTCCTCGATCGAGAGCCCCTGCAAGACACGCACATCCAGGCACTGCAGCCGACGCCAGGACAGCCGGGCGACGCAGGCCGCCAACGTCGCATGGTCGGCACGCAGTGCTTCCTGGATCAGGATGGGCAGCGTGTCGATACGGCCGCCACTCGCCCAGGCGGACACGATCTCGGCTGCCAGGGTCCAGTCGGAAATGGCTTCGGCTTCGACCGATCGGTCCATAGCGGTGGGCCGTGGAGCCGAACCGTCCGTATCGGGGCTGTCGTCCAATACCTCTGGTCCGAGCTCGGCAACGACCCGCTCGGCCACGCGGTGCAACGCCGAACGCTCCAACTTCCTGGTGGACCGCCCGACCGCACCCCCCAGGCGCAGCCTCCGGGTCGCATCCGTCACTGACATTCCGTGTGCGAATCGCAACAACAGCCAACCACGTTCGACAGGAGGCAGTGCCGCCACGGCCGCATCGATCCCGTCCCGATCGGCCTGTGTCAGCGCACGATGCTCCGGAGTGGACTCCTCCCATCCCAGCTCCGACAGCGCCTCGACAAGTCGGCGCCGGTACCGTTCGAAATCGGCGTCGAGCTCCCGCCCGCCCGCTGCGGCCTGCTCTGGAAGCCCGGCGATCGCGCCCTCATCGGAAAATGGTGCTCCCGCATCTTCAGGGCCTGGTTCGATAACGTCGTCGCCGGAGGCCGATGCCTCGTCGCGGTCGGAATCAGGGGACTGCGGCTCCTCAGGAGCAATCGGCCTTGTTTCATCGTCGGCCAGGGTTGCGGGACCTTCGCGGAGGCCGACCAGCCCCTCTCGCACGGGCCGTCCCTTGCCGAGCTGGGTGGAGGTATCAGCAATAAGGGAACCGTCCGACATTGACTCAGGCTCCACCTCGGCCTTCGATCCGGCCGGAGTAGTGGTTTCGTCGCCGGAGATGTTCCGGGGTCGTTTGCTCGGGGCGAGCCGGTGAACTCCCGTCGTCGAATGCACAGCGTGGTGCTGGTTTCGGGGTTGGTAGGGCTCGGTGCTGATCCAGTGGAGGCTGGCGTTCATCTCGTGCAGGATCTCCAGCGTCATGCCGGTGGAGTGCTGCAATTCGCGCGGGTCGAGAAGGACAAGGCCTCCGTCGCTGTCGAGCTGGTCCGGAACGTAGACGTGCAGCTTGATGAGTCCGTGTTCAGCGAGGTTGGGGGAAATGTCGTCCCGACGCTCCGGTGGGACTATGTTGACCGCGGTGGGGAAGCCTGAATCGATGATGTCGCGGATGTCGTCGACAGTCATGGTCCGGACATCGACGATGTTGGTCGTCGGGTAACGATCACCCATGGCCCAGAACATGAAATCCGCGGAGTTACCGTGCTCGACGGCTTGGTACGAGCCGAAGTGGGCCGCAGTGGCCTTCTCGATGTAGGCGACCAGGGTAGAGCCGTCGGACGCTCCCGCGTAGGCAGGTTCGCCATCCGCGGTGTACGGGAGAGTGGCGTTCATCGTGTAGGTGCCGAGATGGGTTCGAACGACAATTTTCTCGCCGGCTTGCGAGACCATGGCGATAACTGCTTCACGTTCCACCTTGCCCAGCGCGTTCGTCCCGCTGATGACGTGACAGTTCGACCATTTGCGCTGGATGCCTGCCACCGGCTCGGTCGTGCCCGGCATCACGAGAGGCACGGGCCGGTACTGCCGACCGTCGCGGAGAGCAGGCTCACCGTCGGGTCGGTAAGCGTGGACGTGACCGCGGGCCGGATCATCGAGGCGAGGCCGATGCCACAACTGGTTTTTGGCCATGTACTCCTCAGCTGGCGGGACAGGTTCGCTGTCGCGTGGCAGTTCGCCGTGCTGATCATCGAACGCACCGGCATTCGGGTCGCCCGGATTCGCGCCATGCGCCACCATGCCCTCGGCGACTATCCGCTCCCGGCCACGCAACCCGAGGAACGGATCCCCCACCGCATGATTGACATCCAAGCCCCCGACCACATGCGACGGACCATCCACCACCTCCGCGAAGTCCATCCGACCGCCCAGCGGCACACCCACACCCGAGCGCGGAGCCTCACCGTCACCGGCCGCCGCCCGCCCGGGCACGGTCTCCCCACTACCGGTTATGCCGAGGGGCCGTGCGTTGTTCGTGGTGCGGGTGGAGGGTTCATCGGGGTTGTTCAGCCGTTGGCTCGACGTCCTCCAGGTCGTCCGCTGTCGTGGGCGCTGGCGGGTCGGCGTCGGCTGATGGCGGCTTCTCGGCTGCTCCCGGGCCGGAAATACCGGCAAGCTGGGTGGGGGTGTCAGCAATAGGTGAACCGTCCGACAGTGATTCAGGCTGCACCTCGGCCTTCGATCCGGCCGGAGTAGTGGTTTCGTCGTCGGATACAGCGCTCGGTGGGACGTTGGTGTTGCGTGGTCGGACCGTTCCGAGCGGGGTGTCCCACCTCGGGACGAGGCTGTCGAACAGGGCCGAGAGCTGTTGATCATGAGCACGCCCCTCGATGATCCAGGACCGTACTTCCTCGGTCAGCGGCCCTACATCGCCGCTGCCCTCTCTGCTTCCGTGTGCATGATGGAATGCCGCATGCAGCATCGCGACGTTAACAGCTTCTCGCAGCATCGGGTCTCGGTATTCGTCGTGCATGCGTGCAGGCTCGATCCCGGACGCCGACGGCGGAGGTGAAAACCGAACCGGCCCTTGCCGGTTGACGCTGTGCACGGAGGCTTTAGGCCCGGCCATCAGTGATTCGAGACAAAAGACCGCCTGGTTGCAGATGAATGTGTATTTCGGGTCGTCTGGAAGGAATTCCGTGTTTCTGGGACCCTGCCATAAATCCGCAGGAAGGTGAAGGAGGTGACCCTTCTTATGATCTGGATGGGCATCGTCGGGGTTGATGGTCACACAGGCATAATGGCCGAGAATGTCGGTATTCGGAAACGCGTAGGTCACCATCTCTTGGCTCGAGCATCGCCTACCGTTGTCCAGCACTGTCACCGCGCTGTCCACTTCTCCGAATTCCAATCCCTGCTCGTGCCAGTAGTTGGTGAAATACTCCACAGCGTCGTCGACCTCGTCCGCCTCGGGCACCCAAGTTCGCGCGGTGCGGAAGGATTCCGGCATCGGGAAAGCACGTCCGTGCTTCTTCTCCCAACTTCTCATAAATAGTTCGTTCCCCCGCCGAGACATCATTATTTCGACGCCTCGTCCGGCGAAGAGCTCGGAGTCCCGACCGCGAACGCCGGCCGCCATGATATGCGCATCCCCACCCAAGAACGCGAACTTCCGTAGCGGATTTTCGGATGCTTCACGGCTGATGTCCCGATAAATGCTATCGCAGACCCAGGTGTTGAACGGGCCGAAAAATGTCAATCCCAGGTCGTAGACCACATGGAGTTGCCGCGTGCTGCCCGCATCCAGCGAATACGCACGAGCGATATCGTCGGGCCCGCGAAAGACCTCTTCAACCGGGACCGACGGGAAGTTGTCCAGAAAGACCTCCCGCGATACCGGAGTCGCGATGTGGGGGGAAAAGAATCGCGTGGGGCCACCGGATTCAGCAGAGTACCGGGCAGCCGAGGACGCGTCAGGACTGTCAGCGGGGCCGGGCTGATCGTCCCGGCCGTCGCCGAGTGTCATGTGGTACGGATCCACAGCCGCCGACGAACCGGGCGGGCCAACAGCTCCATGCCCGCCTCCAGACCGTCTGGGTGGCGTGGGCGGGTCCGTGTCGGAGGTGACGCTGCCGTCGGGTGCTGCTTCGTCGGGGCGCGATTCGGTTGTGGCTTCTTCGATCTCGCGGTCGACGCGCGCCTGCCGCTCTTCGTCGGCATCGCCGTCGCCGCCGGGCCGATCGGCCTGGACGTTGTTGTCGTGCTGGGCCATGAGGTTTCGGGCGTTGACGACAACCCACTCTTCGACGTCGCTTTCACCGATCTCGGCAAGCTCACCGATCTCGGCGAAGCGATCGACCGCACCCTCGAACGCCTCGTCGGTGATTTCCCGCGCGAGCCGAGGTTGACGGACACCATTGCGCACCCACCGAAATATTTTGTCCCCGAACCGTTCTTGCAGCAGGGCGACTGCCTGGTCCTGATGCCCCTGCGCGACAAGTCGTTCGACGAACTGTCGGAGGAACGTTCCAGTCAAGTTGTGATACGCCGCGAGCACGTGGCGCGGGATCTCTTGTTCGACGATGTGCCCCCTGCGGGGAGTCTCCCGCAGACCCTTTACTTCACGCAGGATCTCCACCACGACGTGGTCTGGAATCAGATCCTCATGGGACTCGGATCGCAGTCCGTAGAAAATGTAGTTTTCCACCGAGACCGGAGCCGTGACGATGGAAACATGCTGGACGGATGGACACTGCTTCTCGAACGTCGCCACGACGCGTCGCGCGTGTTGCGGCGCACAGACGGCGATGATGGAGATGGATTCGACATCATGATCGCGCTCCGGCAGCAGACCGCGCTTCCTCAGCAGCTCTATGGATTTCACCGCGTTTTGCCTGGTGTTCTCGGCGTCCGGTTCCTCGATGATTTCGTTGGAGTACAGGCCATTTTCTCCGCAGCTAATCTGAACTCGGCGGCCTCACCGTGCCAACCGGAGAACACCACTGGGATTTCACTGAGGCCACGCTCGCGAACGAGGTTCGCGAGAACAGCCGACCCACCGTCGTCCGGGCTGCCGAACAGGATGACGGCATCGTAGTTGTGTTCGGGATCGAATTCCCATTTCGGGTCATGTCGCAGGAAATCCCAGATCGTCGCCAGGTCGGACATGGTCTGTTCTGTATCCACCCCCCGATCGCTCAGTTCTTGCAGCCAGACCGCATAGGCATCGGTCTCACCGCTACCGTCGTTTGCCGTGACGTCGAGTTGCCGACCCGCATCCGGGTCGCCGTGCTGATCACCGAACGCGCCGGCATTCGGGTCGCCCGGATTCGCGCCATGAGCCACCACGCCCTCGGCGACCGCCCGCTCCCGGCCACGCAACCCGAGGAACGGATCGCCCACCGCATGATTGACATCCAAGCCCTCGACCACATGCGACGGACGATCCACCACCTCCGCGAAGTCCATCCGAACATCCAGCGGCACACCCACACCAGAGCGCGGAGCCTCACCGCTATTCGGCCGGTCATAGGACACGACACCATCACTGGATGACGACACCCCGACGCCATCCGGGTCAAGAGATCCGTCCCGATCCGCGACTGCGGCACCACCGGGCGGCGCTTCGGGCGGTTGCTGCTGGGCGCTGCGTTGGTCCGCGCCTTCCCGCGTAGGTGTTGGCGGCTCGTCGCCGGGTGGCGTGGAGGGTTCGGCCGGGCCCCGTGGGTTCCGGCCCGCGTCCCACGACATCCCGTCCGGTCGATGGTGGAAGACCACGCCGCCGGCGGGGATGCCCGCCCAACCAGCTTCCGCCCCGAACCGCGCGCGGCTTCTACGGCCCGGGAGGCCGAGCGCCGCACGGTGATCGAAGGGCGGGACGAAGTTCACCACACCGCCAGGCGGACCACCGACTCCGGGGCCACCCGCGGAACCGGGAGCACCGCCAGCGGTGTCCGATCGTTCGGTCGGGGTGGGAGCGTCCGACGAACCGGGCGGGCCAGCGGCTCGACGCCCACCTCCAGACCGTCTGGGTGGCGTGGGCGTGTCCGTGTCCGTGTCCGTGGTGACGCTGCTGTCCCCGTCGGGTGCTGCTTCCTCCGGGTGCGATTCGGTTGCGGCTTCTGCGATCTTCCGATCGCGGCTCGCCTGCCGCTCTTCGTTGGCAACGCCGTGGGCGCCGGGCCGATCTGGGCCGGTCGGTGTGCCGCCTTCTCGGTCGAAGACCGTGCGCAGTTGTGTGACCGTGCGCAGTTGTGTGAGCACTTCGGTGATGAGTTGCTGGGCGCGTTCCGGTGTGATCCCCAGCTGGGCAGCGATACTTTCCGGCGAGCCGCCGATGCCGATGAGTTCTGCTACGCGAAGGGCAAGGTCAGGTTCCGGCAGATCCGATAGGGCTCGCTGCAGCGGTTCGACGATGTCTGGATCGGTGAACGGTGACCCGGTGAGCTCCGCTTGCTCTTCTGCTTGCTCTTCTGCCGATCGAGTGTTCGGCAGGATCTTGTCCTCGATTGTGAGTGATCCGGAATCGCTGCTGATCGGTGCATCTTTCGAAACATTTCCTCTCAGCATTCCGCGCAGTTCGACGACTTCTGCCCCGTCGAGACCGAGAGCCGCGGCGATCTCGTCGTGGTCGGGTTCGGTCATGGTCGCTGCCTTACGCTTGGCGATGTAGGCGGCCACCTTCGAGAGTTGCCGGCGTTGCTTCCGATCTGCGTGCGGGAATCGGTGCTCCAGGTTTGCCTCGAAGAGTGCCCAGTGGGCGTGCGACCAGGCAGACGGTGCGAACGCACCCGGTGGGACGAAATTCGGGACGGCCTTTTCTGTGATCGCCAGAGCAGCTATTTGCTCGAGATCGTCCCGCTGATCACTCGGGAAGTACTTCGCCCAGCGGCGCGCCACCGCCCGAGCGACCCACACATACTTCTCGACGATCTGGTTGCGGAGTTCTTCCGCACGCTTCCATCCAGGGCTGGTGGCGATCAACTCCCAGAACAACCGCTCGACGTCCTCGTCGTCGCTCACGGCATCCGGGCGAGAGTAGAAGCAACGCAGCGCCGATACCAGAATGTCGTTCGGAAAGCCCAACCTGTCGGGGAGCTCTCGGAGGTAAAGAACTCGAGGCTTTTCGCGCGTCTCTCTGAGATAAACAATCTGACGGGACGTTCCAATCTGTACAGCGAACTCCGTTTGGCTCATTCTGTAATACAGACGTATCGCTTTCAGCCAATCGTGCACCGATCCGTAATCGACGGGATCGGGAATGGTCTCCCCGTCCGGATTCATCCGGTAGAAGTATCCCCACGCCTCGGCCAGATCGTTCCACGTGCCCGCACGATACAGCACACGGTCGTAGGCCTTCAGCATGAGGTGCTCGAACATCGACTTTATCTGTCCGGATTCGTAGTTTCCCAATGTCGAATCGGGTATCCCAAGGATACGTTCGGTATCCTTTGTCGTCAGCTTGTTGAGCAAACGGAAGTGTCGCAGGTACTCACCGAACGATTCCGCGATACGGAGATTCGGGAAGATAAGCGTTTCACTCGGCAGGTACGGGCGCATCGATCGGGGGCTGGCGGCGATCGACTCTCCGGGCAACCGCTCGACGTCCTCCTCCCCGATCACGGAATCCGCGCGAGAGTAGAAGCGACGCAGCACCGATACCAGGATGTCGTTCGGAAAACCCAACCTATCTCGCAACTCTTGGAGGAAAACGACTCGAGGCTTTTCGCGCGTCTCTCTCAGATAAACCATATCCTTCGACGTTCCGATCCGCACGGCGAACTCCGATTGAGTCATTCTATGATATAGACGTATCGCTTTCAGCCAATCGTGCACCGATCCGTAATCGACGGGATCGGGAATGGTCTCCCCGTCCGGATTCATCCGGTAGAAGTATCCCCACGCCTCGGCCAGATCGTTCCACGTGCCCGCGCGATGCAGAACGCGATCGTAGATATCCAGCATGAGGACCTCATCCGATGCCTTCGTCTCTCCGCCTTCGTGGCGTCGTAATGTACCATTTCCGATCCCGAAGATGCTTGCCGCTTCCCCCTGCGTCAGCTTGTTGAGAAAACGGAAGTGCCGAAGATACTCACCGAACGATTCGGCGATACGAGGATTTGGAAATATAAGAATTTCCCTCGGTAGGTAAGTAAAGTATTCGGCGAGCTCGTCAAACGTCACACCAAGACGAGGAGATATGCTCCGCAGATAACGACGAAGCGTTTCCGGAG
The DNA here is from genome assembly GCF_045207455.1 of Nocardia sp. NBC_00881. Taxonomy (NCBI): domain Bacteria; kingdom Bacillati; phylum Actinomycetota; class Actinomycetes; order Mycobacteriales; family Nocardiaceae; genus Nocardia; species Nocardia sp. NBC_00881. The sequence goes on along the minus strand of NZ_CP108798.1, from coordinate 1,790,221 downwards.
CCGGTCGGTATTGTCCCCATTCGATCTTTCTGAGGTGAACGACCGAAAGGCGGGCGAGGACTGCTGCCTGCTTCTGCGTCAGACCTGATCTCATGCGCTCGAATCGAAGATATTCACCGATTCGAGCGTAACCCTCCGGAAACGCCGCGACGCCGTCTTCGGTGAGTAATGCCGGATAATGCCGCGCCGCATCGAAATACACCTCGCGGGCACCCGGAATGCGACGCAACAACGCCCGCACCTGCCCGATCGCCAACTCCGCTTCTCCCCGCTCGGCTGCCTGCCAGGTGCCCGGCGGCGCGTCCACCAACTCGTCCATCCGCTCCGGCGGCACAGCCAGGTATCGGCGTACCCCCGCCAGCCAGGTCCTCGTCTCGGCGTCGCGGGGTCGTGGGAACTCTCCGGTCGGCACCCGGTCGTGGCTGCTCGGGTCGAGCCCCGCATTCCTCAGCCAACGTGCCACCATGCTCATTTCCAGGCGATGCATGGCGATGTAGTCATCGAGGCTCTGCCGAGGCCGTCGGGATTCGTCGGCCAGTCGTGCTCGGTACCACGCCACGAAGTGCTGCTCTTCCGCCGACTGCGTGGGCGTGGGCTGCAGCGTGTGCTCCCCCTGGCTTTCCGTGGCGTTGTCCGGCCGTTGCGCCGGCGTGGGTTCTGCGGTGGCGCCGGCGGTTTCCGATCGTTCGGTCGGGGCCTGCCGGCTCGCCGAACCCCCGTGCCCGACAGCCGGATCCACTGGCGCGTTCAACCGTGTGGACAGCTCGTCGACCACCCAGGGGATACCTCTGCGCAGCCGGTCGGTGAAAGCCGCCGCGGAGATACCGAATTCGGCTGCCATATCGTCGGTTTCCGTCGACCCCTCGCCCAGAAACCGGCGTTCGACACTGCAGCCGAGCAGGCTGTTGTGGGCGATGAGGTCGTCGACCACCGCGCGAAGCACGCCGCGGTTTCGGTCCCGCGCATCCTCGATCAACGCGACGGATCTGCCGCGCGGCACCGCGTCCGGGTCTAGGAACCGCGCCAGCAGGCGGACCGCCCGTCCGGCCTGTGTCGCGACCTCACACTCCGGCATCCCCAACACCGTTGCCATCTCGCCCACGGTCACCGGTGGGGTCTGCAACATCCCGTCGAGGCATGCTCCCTGAATCGGGTCGCTGTCCCGAATCCGCCGCGCCCCGACCGATGCCTCCCACCGACGTGCGGTAGCCGCCACCCGAAGCGCGGTCACCCGGCCCGAACCAGCTTCCGCGCCGAGCAACGCCGCAGCCGGAATATCCACGTGGTTGAGGCGATCCGCCATGAGATCACACAGCGCGTCGGCAACCTGTTCGACGGCCCTTTGCTGCCGGTCTTCGACCCAGCTCTCGGGTCGACCGATGTCGGCTGCGATACGTGCCCGCGAAAACCCGTGCAGAAACTCCAATTCGATCACTCTATGCATCTCGGGCGTCAGATCCCGACACGCGGCGAGGACGGCATCAGGATCAGTGCTCGCGCTCTGCCGCACCCACAGCAGCGGCGTGCTTCGATCACTGCTGCGACCCGGAGAGCTGTCCGGGCGTGCGTTGTTCGTGGTCTCCTCAGCTGGCGGGACAGGTTCGCGGTCGCGTGGCAGTTCGCCGTGCCGATTACCGAACGCACCGGCACTCGGGTCGCCCGGATTCGCACCATGCCCAACCACGCCCTCGGCGACCACCCGCTTCCGGCCGCGCAACCCGAGGAACGGATCGCCCACCGCATGATTGACATCCAAGCCCTCAACCACATGCGACGGACGATCCACCACCTCCGCGAAGTCCATCCGAACACCCAGCGCCGCACCCACACCAGAAGGCGGAACCCCACCGCTATCCGGCCGGTCATAGGACACGACACCATCACCGGATGACGACACCCCGACGCCATCCGGGTCAACAGATCCATCCCGATCCGCGACTGCGGCACCACCGGACAGCCCAGGCGTCACTGCGGGCAGTTGCTGCTGGGCGCTGCGTCGATCCGAGCCTTCCTGCATAGGTGGTGGCGGCTCGTCGCCGGCTCGCGTGTGCGGCTCGGCTGGACCGCGTGGGTTGCGGCCCGCGTCCCACGGCATCCCGTCGTGAGAGTCGTTCTCGCCACCACCGGGACGCTCTTCGGACGCACCAGTGTCGACGTGTGGGCGGCCGAAGAGTTCGACGACGGCAAATTCAGCGGGGATGTTGTGAGGTGGCTCGCCCGGTTCGAGCCCGTGCACGGCGCGGCCGTTGCGGAACTCGAACCAGACGACCTGCTGAGAGGTCGAGTATTGCCGCGCCCATTCACGGAGTGCTTCTTCTCCTTCCAGGGTGCGCTGCTGCCTGTCGTGTATTTCGTGCATCACGAGGCGACCGCCGGAGCGGGCCAGCGTGAAGGGGTATCCGGTCCTGTCGCCGTGTAGTACCGCCGCCTGCAGGATGACTTCCTCGGTACCGGCGATCAGCCACTCGATCAGCTCCGGCACCGTCTCGACACCATCGCGGTGGAGTTGCAGATCCGCGCGCAGTGTCATGGCGAGGTCTGCCAGGGTGTCACCGCGCCGCCGATCCCCTGGTTCGGGCCGGACCGGACGATCACCTACGTGGCCGTTGGCGATCCACAATTCCAACTGGGTCATGTACGCCGAAAACGTCGCGCTCTCCCCGTGCAGCAACGCCTCCTGCGCTACCGCCGGGCGTGGTGCCAGTGCTGGTTTCACCGTGGCGCCGTCGTTGGCACGCAGACCCGGATAGTGTTGCGCTGCCTCAGAACTCACTGCAAGGGCACCAGGGACACTGTGTAGAAGTGTTCGTACCTGCGCGGTTGTCAATTCCCTCGTGCCACGCTCGGCTGCCCGCCAGGTGCCGTGCGGGGCGGCGATCAGTTCGTCCATTCGCTCCGGTGGCAGCGTCAGGTACCGGCGTATCGCTCGCAGCCAGGCCTGGGTTCCGGCGTCGGGGCGGGGGAACGGTCCGGTCGGCACCCGGTCGTGGCTGCTCGGGTCGAGGCTCGCATCGATCAGCCAGCCGACCACCTCGTCCATACCCAGTGAATTCATGGCCAGGTAGTCATCGAAACTCTGCCTGGGCCACCGGGATTCGTCCGCCAGTCGGATCCGGTACCACACCAGGAACCGCTGCTTGGGCGTCGTCTGGCCACCAACAATGCCCTGCTCCCACAGCAGCGTCGCTATCTCGTCGGGGTCGCTGGTGCCGAGCTTGCTGTACGCGCGGGACCGGTGGTCCCGGACACTGTCGGTCGACACTCCCATCAGCGCCGCGATGGCCTGGTTCGACAGGTCGTAGTCCACCATGAGCAGCACTTGGGCTTCGCGTTGCGACAGTTCGATATCCGGCGGCGAGGGGGACGTGTCGAATTCGGCGTTGTCGAGCACGCCATGGCGGTCCGCCGCCACGACCGTCGCCACCCGACCGCTGGTGCCGAACCTGGCGGCCATGGCGGCCAGCAGACGCTTGACCTCATCCCGCGGCAGGTGCAGCTCGTCCCCGATTGCCTGGTCCGACAGGCCGTTGGCCGCCAAGCAGAGAATGCGGATGTCGCGGTCGTCCAGTTCGACGGGCTCGGTGGGCTCGGCAGCGGCCAGCAGTCCCCGACGCTGAGCGGCCAGGACCGTCCGCAGCAGGCCATGGGTGCCGAGTTCGGCGGCCGCCCGGGCGAGGTAGCCGCGCACGGCGGCTTTGGACAGGCTCAGCCTCGATCCGACCTCGCCGACCGCCAACCCCTCGGCGAGCAGGCCGAGCACCTCGAGTTCACGATCGGTGAGCCCGAACCGCTGCGTGATCAGCGCCGTCACGTCGACCAGCTGGGTTACCGCCTGCTCCTGCACAATCCGGTAGCGGCTCAGCTCGAGTCCGAACTCGGCGGCGACGTCCTCGGCTGTCCCGCGCTCCCGGAGCCGCCAGCTGGTGATGTGTCGTTGCTGCTCGTCGAACTTCCGCAGGGCTGCCGCCCGCCGCCGCTTCCCGGCCTGGTCGGATTCGGGGTCGTCGAAGTGCCATTCGAGACGGCTGACTTCGACGCCTTTCCACCGAGGCACGAAATCGTCGGCCAATCGCGCGAAGCGCAGATCCGTGGCGCCGTCCTCGAGCAACCACGAGCGGGTCTGTCGAATGAAGGGATACAGGTCGCCGGGACCGCCGCGCTGGGCATAGTGCGCGGTGGCGAGCAGCACCGCGGTCTTGCGTGCCTGGGTTACCCGCAGTTCCCGAGTCAGCTCGTCGCCGCCTTCCGGGAAGAGGCTGCGCGTGAACCACTCCCGCGGCGGTTGCGATTGATCCGGGCCCTGTTCGGTGATGGTTTGCGCCGAATACGTCGGTCCTTGGCAGAGCTCCTCGAAAAGCCACAACCCGTGGTTGGAGAGGAAGGTGAGCCGCTCGTCGTCCGGCAGGAACTTGGTCGGCCCCCCGAAATCGTCGTTCTCCCAATAGTGGGTCGGTATCTGGAAGATGTGGCCCCGCTTGCTGTTCGGATGCGGGTCCTCCGGGTGAACGACGAGCAGACTGTATTCGCCGGTGAACTCGATCGCGGTGAAAATATGCGCCAGAACTTCTTCCAGCCTGCCGCGAAATCCGTCATCCACGATGGTGAGCGCGCCGCCCGGCTGCTCCAGATCGATACCCGCCTGCGACATGTGCTTGACGAACCGGCGATACGAGCCGGGCACCTGCGCTTCCTGCTCGGGAGTCAAAGACGAGCGGAACGACTCGGGCAGTGACAGTGTCCTTCCGGCAAGGTTCTCGAAGTCGCGTACCACCATCGCGATGGTCGCGGACGAGTACACGACCTCTCGGCAGCGCCGGGCGAAGAAGTCCGGGTCCCGGCCGCGCAGTGCCGCAGCGATGATGTGCGCGTCCCGCGCCGGCAGAACAGCCATCCACCGCAGATTCTCGGCCGCACGGCGGTACAGGTGCGGACGCATGCTGTCGGCGACCCACGCATGCGTCGGGGCGATGTAGTCATAGGCGACGTCATAGGTTTCCGCGACGAGAGCGGCGCCTTCGGCATCAAGGGAGAAGGCCCGAGCAATCTCCTCGGCATCGGAAAAAGCTTGCTCCACCGGAATATTCGGGAAATTCCGGAGGAATGTCTCGCGCGGCGGGACCAGTGTGGAAACAATCGGAACCCGCTGGTCGGGCAGTTGCGCCGACAGCCGGTTGAACTCGTCCGCGTAGCCGACCAGATCGGCTACCTCGAATATGTCGGCGGCGTCGGCGAGGCGGTCGATGTCGGGCGTCTGCGTCAGGTGCGCCAACCGTCTCAGCTCGCCCATCGGGTTGTTCGCGAACGGCTCCCAAGTTCCGCCACGTTCGGGAACGCGATGCAGGACAGCACCGTCCGGGCCGTACAGGACCTGTTCGGTGTTCGCGGGATCCACCAGCTCGCGTACCTGGTCGACATTTTCGACGACCGCGTCCTTTCTGGCCGCAAAGACAGAAAGTCTGTCCGGTCGCCATACAGTCCCCAATAGCTCGCGCACGCTTGCGCGCAATTCGTCACGGGTGTCCTGGATATCACCGGGCTCCAGCGTCTGGACTTCATGCAGGTGCCGAATCCACCGGCCCAGCAGGGCACCGAGCTCACCCAACCGAGCCTCGCGGCGCAGCCGCCGCATGCCGTCATCGTCGACGAAAGCGAGCTCGGCTCGCAGTTCGTCCAGCACATCACGCAACCTGCGCGGTGTCAGCAGCAGCCCATCCACTTCGAGCAGCATGGCCAGTTCCGCCCGCGCAGCCTCGGCGCGCCTGCGCAGCCACTCCAGCGCCGTCGATCCGGGTTTCAGCAGGTCCGGCCGCAGGTTTCGCGCCGTGGCGGCATCGTCCCGCAGGGCGCGTATCCACCGCAGCCGGTGCTCCAATTCCTCCTCGGTCGACAGCGCACGGTGCGCGCCCCCGATCCGGACGCCGACATGCGGTCGATCCACCACTTCCGCGAAGTCCATCCGACCGCCCGGCGGCGCATCCACACCGGAGCGCGGAGCCTCACCGCCATTCGTCCGGTCATAGGACACGACACCATCACCGGATGACGACACCCCGACGCCATCCGGGTCAACCGATCCGTCCCGATCCGCGACTGCGGCACCGCCGAGCGCAGGCGGCACTGCGGGCGGTTGCTGCTGGGCGCTGCGTTGATCCGCGCCTTCCTGCATAGATGGTGGCGGCTCGTCGCCGGGGGGCGTGGGGGGTCCAGCTGGTCCGCGTGGGTTCCGGCCTGCGTCCCACGGCATCCCGTCGTGTTGATGGTGGAAGGCCACACCGCCGTCGGGGATACCCGCCCAACCGGCTTCCGCCCCGAATCGCGCGCGGTTTCCGCCGCCCGGGAGGTCAAGCACTACGCGGTAATCGAAGGGAGGTTGGAAGTTCACCGCACCATCAGGCGATCCGCCGACCTCGGGGCCACCCGCGGCACCGGGAGCACCGCCAGCGGTGTCCGATCGTTCGGTCGAGGTGGGAGCGCCCGACGAACCGGGCGGGCCAGCGACTCCACGCCAACCTCCAGACCGTCTGGGTGGCGTGGCCTGGCCGTGGTCGCCGGGCCGATTCGGGCGGGTCGGTGTGCCGCCTTCTCGGTCGAAGACCGTGCGCAGTTGTGTGACCGTGCGCAGTTGTGTGAGCACTTCGGTGATGAGTTGCTGGGCGCGTTCCGGTGTGATCCGCAGCTGGGCAGCGATACTTTCCGGCGAGCCGCCGATGCCGATGAGTTCTGCTACGCGAAGGGCAAGGTCAGGTTCCGGCAGATCCGATAGGGCTCGCTGCAACGGTTCGACGATGTCCGGGTCAGTGAACGGTGACCCGGTGAGCTCCGCTTCCTCTTCTGCCGATCGAGTGTTCGGCAGGATCTTGTCCTCCATTGTGCGTGATCCGGAATCACTGCTGATCGGTACATCTTTCGAAACATCTCCTCTCAGCATTCCGCGCAGTTCGACGACTTCTGCCCCGTCGAGACCGAGAGCCGCGGCGATCTCGTCGTGGTCGGGTTCGGTCATGGTCGCTGCCTTACGCTTGGCGATGTAGGCGGCCACCTTCGAGAGTTGCCGGCGTTGCTTCCGATCTGCGTGCGGGAATCGGTGCTCCAGGTTTGCCTCGAAGAGTGCCCAGTGGGCGTGCGACCAGGCAGACGGTGCGAACGCACCCGGTGGGACGAAATTCGGGACGGCCTTTTCTGTGATCGCCAGAGCAGCTATTTGCTCGAGATCGTCCCGCTGATCACTCGGGAAGTACTTCGCCCAGCGGCGCGCCACCGCCCGAGCGACCCACACATACTTCTCGACGATCTGGTTGCGGAGTTCTTCCGCACGCTTCCATCCAGGGCTGGTGGCGATCAACTCCCAGAACAACCGCTCGACGTCCTCGTCGTCGCTCACGGCATCCGGGCGAGAGTAGAAACGACGCAGCGCCGATACCAGAATGTCGTTCGGAAAGCCCAACCTGTCGGGGAGCTCTCGGAGGTAAAGAACTAGAGGCTTATCCTGCTGCACCTCTCTCGAATTAACCGCATCAGCGGACGTTCCAGTCTGTACAGCGAACTCCATTTGGCTCATTCTGTAATACAGACGTATCGCTTTCAACCAATCATTCACCGAGTCGTAATCGACGGGATCAGGAATGGTCTCCCCGTCCGGATCCATCCGGTAGAAGTATCCCCACGCCTCGGCCAGATCGTTCCACGTGCCCGCACGATACAGCACACGGTCGTAGACCTTCAGCATGAGGTGCTCGAACATCGACTTTATCTGTCCGGATTGGTAAGCGACCAATGTCGGCTTGGGTATCCCAAATATCCGCTGCGCTTCCCCGGTCGTCAGATTGTTGAGCAAACGGAAGTTTCGCAGATACTCACCGAACGATTCGGCGATACGAGGATTTCGGAACATAAGCGTTTCCCTGGGTAGGTAAGGAAAGCATTCGGCGAGCTCGTCAAACGTCACACCGAGACGAAGAGATATGCTCCGCAGATAACGACGAAGCGTTTCCCCAGCTGGCCGGGATTGTCCCCATTCGATCTTTCTGAGGTGACCGACCGAAAGGCGGGCGAGGACTGCTGCCTGCTCCTGCGTCAGACCTGAACTCATGCGCTCGAATCGAAGATATTCACCGATTCGGGAGTAACCCTCCGGAAACGCCGCGACGCCGTCTTCGGTGAGCAATGCCGGATAGTGCCGCGCCGCATCGAAATACACCTCGCGGGCACCCGGAACGCGGCGCAACAACGCCCGCACCTGCCCGATCGCCAACTCCCCTTCTCCCCGCTCGGCCGCCTCCCACGTACCCGGCGGCGCATCCACCAACTCGTCCATCCGCTCAGCCGGCACAGCCAGGTATCGGCGTACCGCCGCCAACCAAGTCCTCGTCTCGGCCTCGCTGGGTTGCGGGAGCTCTCGGGTCGGCACCCGGTCGTGGCTGCTCGGGTCGAGCCCCGCATTCATAGGCTCCAAGAACAACCGCTCGACGCCCTCGTCGTCGCTCACGGAATCCGTGCGAGAATAGAAACGACGTAGCGCCGATACCAGAATGTCGTTCGGAAAGCCCAACCTGTCCCGGAGCTCCCGGAGGTAACGAACGCGAGGCCTTACATGCGACTCTCTCAAAGAAACCGCATCAGCGGACGTTCCAGCATGTACAGCAAACTCCGTTTTACTCATTCTATAATACAGACGTACCGCTTTCAGCCAATCGTGCACCGATCCGTAATCGACGGGATCAGGAATGGTCTCCCCATCCGGATCCATCCGGTAGAAATATCCCCACGCCTCGGCCAGATCGTTCCACGTGCCCGCGCGGTGCAGAACACGGTCGTAGACCTTCAGCATGAGGTGCTCGAACATCGAATCAAGCCGTCCGGATTGGTAAGCTTCCAATGTCGGCTTGGGTATTCTAAAGATCCATTCCGCTTCCATTGGCGTCAGATTGTTCAGCAAAAGGAAGTGTCGCAGATACTCACCGAACGATTCGGCGGTACGATGATTTGGGAAGATAAGCATTTCCCTCGGCAGGAATACGTTTCGCGGACGATGGGGAAGCGTCTCCCGAGTCGGCCGGTCCGGTCCCGTTTCGATCATTTCGAGGTTACCGACCAGGCGGGCGAGGGATGCCACCTTCTCCGCTTCTCCCCGCTCGGCTGCCTGCCACGTGCCCGGCGGCGCGTCCACCAACTCGTCCATCACCTCCGGCGGCACAGCCAGGTATCGGCGTACCCCCGCCAGCCAGGTCCTCGTCTCGGCGTCACTGGGTCGTGGGAACTCTCCGGTCGGCACCCGGTTGTGACTGCTCGGGTCGAGCCCCGCATTCCTCAGCCAACGTGCCACCATGCTCATTTCCAGGCGATGCATGGCGATGTAGTCATCGAGGCTCTGCCGAGGCCGCCCGGATTCGTCGGCCAGTCGTGCTCCGTACCACGCCACGAAGTGCTGCTCTTCCACCGACTGCGTGGGCGCGGGCTGCAGCGTGTGCTCGTCCTGGCTTTCCGTGGCGTTGTCCGGCCGTTGCGCCGGCGTGGGTTCAGCGGTGGCGCCGACGGTTGCTTCGGACAACGCAGTCTCATCCGGACCGGGTTCGACGCCGGCCGCGGGAAGCGGTGTGTCGGTTTCCAGGATGCGCTCCCGCAGGGCCGCCACTACCACCGCATCCCGGTCACGGGTACCGAATTCGGTCGCCAAGCGATCCCACTGCTCGCGCACCACTTCCGGGGGTATGTTCTGCCGGACCGCAATCTCCAGGTCGGAAGCGCCCTCCGCCGCCAAGGTCAGCACTGCGACAGCGAGATCGGGCACGGCCCGGTTCTGATCGAGCAGTCCCTCACGCAGCGCCAATGCCACCATCGCAGGCCGCGATTTCGGGCCGAGCTTGTCCCCGAGACGGCTGATCGCGTTTCGCACGGTATTTGCCGACTTCCCGGTGCACCGCCCGATCTCGCTGCTGTCCAGGCCTCGTGCCACCAATCGGAGTATCTGGATCTCGACTGCGCGAAGGCGGTGAGCCCGACCCTCGGCAGTCGGCGCAAACCGGTAGCCGTCGAGAATCCCTTCCCGGATGGCCACCGCCACAGCTGCGGCGCTGTTCCGCACGCCCAGCATTCTCATGATCCGGCTCAGCCGGGCTCGCACTGTGGAGACAGAAAGATCGACTACCACAGCGGTTTCAGCGGATGTCTTACCCATCGCCGTCATCGCCAGTATCTGTACGTCGGTCTCCGTCAATCCGAAGCTCTCAGCGACCGGACGGTATGCCCTTTCCCGCACCGTCGGCACCGGCAATGACCCGAGACCACCGATGACTTCCTGGTCATCGGCGACGATCCCGCCGTGCCTGCGCACCCATCCGTGCCGGGCAGCAGCCGCGAACACCTGAGCCAACGTCGCCGCCGGGAATCGTTCCTCTAAGCCTTCGAAAATCCGCTCGGCCGACTTCACTCCGGATTCCCGGCCGATATCCGCCTGCGTCGATCTCCGCAGTGCCCCGCGGCGGCCGTACTGCTCCCACAACCAGGTCGGCAATTCCCCGACCAGCGCATGAGCGATCGTGATCATCCGCCTGCGAACCGCGCTCTCGCCGCCGGATTCCGGGTCGGCCGCTGCCATTTCGGCAAAGGACATCCCCTGCCCGAAATGGCTTTCGGCGGCAGCCCGCTGCTCCGGCGACACGACCGGCAGGCATTCCGACAGCCATTCCGGGCGAACCGCCCACACGGCCTCGACCAGGTACAGCGCCGCGGTATCCGCTTCGGAATCACGTGTCTGCACGGCCCGGAGCAGCTTCCGCCACGCCCGAGCCACTTTCGTCCACTCCAGCTCCCGCGCAATCTGAACCAGCGCAGTTTTCACCCATGCCGGATCACCGGCGGCAGCGGTTTCGGACAGCTGCAGGTGCACCAGCAGAGAGATCACTTCACTTTCCGGCACAGGCCACTCCCGTGCCAGCTGCCGCAGCCGCAGTGCGCGCCGCACGCTGCCCCAGTCGGCTTGGGCGCCGGAGTCCGGAAGGCCCCGAACCACTTCGTGCACAACCAAATACAACCGGTCTTCCGCCTCGACCTGGTCTGCGGAAGCGATGTCCGCCGGGCTCTGCCCCAGCAGCCAGCGCACGAACAACTCGCGCGCGGCCGGGGACAGCCCCGCCACACATCGAGCCAGATCGGCGGGATCGGCGTTCTGCACCGCTGCCACATGCCCGGCTATTCCCGGCAGCGGAGCCAGTTCACCGCGGCCGGCCAACACTGCGGTCAGTTCATCAGAGCGGGAGTCGGGAATAGTGCCCGACTGGGCACCGCTGGAACCGGCACCGTCCACCCCGAGCTCGCGGCCCAGCTGTGCGGCGAACGAGCGTCCGGCCGGGTCCGGCAGATCTATCGGGTCTCCCGGCCGCCACCGCCGCAATTCCGCTGCCACCACCCGCCAGTGATCGCCGGGCATAGCGGCCAGCACCCGACCGAACACCCGTCTGCTCGAGCGCGACCGCACCGCATTCGGCTGCGCTGCTGCTCCGTGCCGCTCCCACACGCGGACGCAGAACTCCACCACCCGCCGATGCTCGGCCGAAACCTCGTCCAGGACTTGCATCAACAGCACCGCGGCGCCCGCGGGGACTTCCGACTCCGCTGCCCGGCGTGCAGCCAGGGCGAACACTTCCTCGGCCAGCTCCGGGCCTCGCTCGCTGTCCGGCACCATCCGGGCGACGTCCTCGGGCACCCGAGCACGCATCGAGACGGCCGACCCTGCTGCTTCGGCCGGGCCGATGATCCGCTCCCGCAACCCCGCCAATACCAACGCGTCCCGGTCACGCGTGCCGAAGCATGCCTCGAAACGATCCCACAGGGACGCCACAGTGGACACCGAGACATCCAGTCCGGCCGCGATTTCGGTATCCGATGCACCGCGTGCCAACAGCGTCAGCATCTCGGCCTCGTGTTCCGGACGCCCTCGGCCGGTGTCCAAGAGCCCTTCCCGCAGCGCTGTGGCCACCATCCGCATCCGGTCGCGGGTGCCGAACTCCTCTCCCACCAGCTCGAGCTGCTGATACACCTGGTAAACCGGCATGCCCAGGATCTCGCCGATCCGAGACTCCGGCAATCCCCGGGCGACCAGGCGCAGCAACTCCACGTCCTCGTCCGACAGCGAACGATCCCACGGACTCGAAACATCCGCTGCCCAGGAACCGGATCCCAGGACCCCCTCGCGCAGGGCCGCCGCCATCGCCGCGATCGGACGCCCGACCCCCAGCGCCCGCGCTGCCCGCATCGTGTCGACCAGAACCTCCCCGGCCGACAAGCCCACGACGGCACCGATATCTGCGGCGGACACGCCCTCGGCGAGCAGGCTCAGAATTTGAACGTCGCGTTCGGAGAACCCCAGCCGAGACACGACCGCTTCATCAGGTTGTTCAGCTATCGGTTCGAGCTCACGACCGGTCAAGGCGCGCTCCGCCGGTGACTCCTCTGTCGGGTCTGGTGTCGGCGCGTCCGGCTCGCGGGTCGATGGCGAGTCAGGTTCGGGGGCTTGGTCTTTCGATGACGGGTGCGGTCCGGGTGGCTTCGATCGACGTCCACCGAAAGCGCCACTCTCCCGGCCGTCCGAGCCAGCGGCGTGTGTTATCGCGCCCTCGACAAACGCTTTCGGTCCGCGGCGTCCGAACGGGTTGGCGACATCGATACCGAGATCATCCAGCCACCCCACCCGGCCCGGACCGAAGTCATACGCTTCACGGGGCACGGCCTTTGCGGAACGGCGTTTCCCGCTGCCGCGGTCGCTGGGGACGTCGCCCGACTCGACTGTCGCCCCACCGGCCGCGCCCGCGTCACGCGCATAGCGTGCGAACAACTCCACATGCCGCATGACCTGGTCACACCAGCCACCCCGCCCGAGCCGCACCAATTCCGGTCGCAACCCGAACAGTTCCTGGACACACGAATACACATCCGGCCACTCCAGTCCAGCAGCCAACTCCGCAACACGCGATTGCACCGCGCTCTCGGTAACGCCCAGAGCCGCCGCGACCGTGGCCAGCGACATCGGCGGATCCGCCAGGAACCAACGCCGCACAAACGCCTGCTGATCGACCGGAAGTCCGGTGAACAGACCCTCAACCGCTGCCCGCGCACGAACCGGTGCCGGCCTGCTGTCGACCGGCCGTCCCTGAGCATCCGCCCACTGCACCAACGATTGCCGCACATGACCTTTCGGGCGCACATACCCCGCAGAACCCGACACCCGCGCAACCGGAGCCGCGCGGTTGTCCACCTCCTGCACCAGCAAGGTCTCGCCGTCCCCAGGTGTCACTGTGGGTTCATCGACGAAACCCGATAGCGCCGGACGCGGCGCCGACCCTCCACCCCCCGAATCCGGCCGGGTCCGCGATATACCCCCACCACCAGAGGGGCGCTTGGGCTGCGGAGGAGCCGGCGCAGACGTGCCACCGCCACCGTCCTCATCATCGTCGGGACGGTCGTCCTCGCCACGGGGCCCGGCTTCCTCGGGTGCCGGTTCATCGGTGTCGAGAAGGCCGCGTTCAGCGAGCATCGGGCCGACGTCGCGTTCGGGACCGAACACGTCATCGACGACTTCGTCGAGGTTGACCTCCATGAGTTCGGCCGACCGTGGGTCGTCGGGATCCGCAATATGGACAGTGCTGGCGTACACGTTGTCGCCCGACTCCACCCACCTGTGTGGTCGGACGGGTCGCTCCCGCCCACCGACCAGTCTGGGCGCTATGCCACGGCCGGCCGATCCGCTGGGCATCGCCGCCTCAGACGGTGAGCCAGCCACTCCACGCGCACCTCCGGACCGCTTGAGTGGTGTGGGCCGATCCGTTGTGTCGGTGGCGGCGCTGCTGTCCCCGGCCTGCGGGGAACCGGGCCGATCATCCGACAGCGTTGGCGCAGCGGAATCGGGATCGGCGATGGTGGGATGCGTTGGCTCCGGCTGATTCAGGTGCTCGGCGCCACGGGACCCGACCTCGACGCTGGTTGCGCTCTCAGGACCGGACACCGCCGGCCCGCCGCCGTCCCCCGAGTCGCCCTCTGGTGCCGGACCGGGCTGCGGGGCCGGCTCCTCGGGCCGTGGTCCTCCGGTCGCGACACCGCCCGGTGGGTGGACGAGGAACCAGGTCACCCGGCCGCCATCGTCGGGCAGCAGCCCGCAATCGCCGACCCCGGTCAATCCGGACAGGTCGCGGTCCCGGCTGCCGTTGTCGAACACCTCCACCAGTAGGGCACCGGCCCGGTCGGTCAACGTCACCTTGACCCGGACCTCGCCGGTGGTGTCCGCCAAAGAACCCGCAACCACAGCACTGAGCGCAGACTCGGCGATGTCGACCTGTTCGTCGGTTCCCCACCCGACTTCCCGCAGACGGTCCACCAACCAGCTGCTCGCCAACACCATGCTGCCCAGGCGCCGGTCCTCGTCGATCCCCCGCAGGCCGAGGGTCAACTCGGTGTGCCAGGTGCCACGGACAGCGAACCAATCCTCGCTGTGGATGACAAGCCGGTACGGGTCCGGCGGACGACCACCCTGCTGCACTAGACCGTCCACATTGCGCACGACGAGCGAACCGTTTACCTGAGGCGGAATGCGCAGCTTCCCGCCTGGACCGTCGCCGGCGGCTCGAAGCTCGATCCCACGGTGGGCCGCCCGATCCGGAATGTCGTGCTCCGGCAATGCCGGCGCGTCGGCTTGCACAGCAGCCCCACCCAGCAGAGCCCTCACCTCAGCTGATGACTCCAAGCGGAACCGGACCACCTCGCCGACGGTCTCGAAGCCCCCCGACTCATACAGCGACCGCCCCTGCTCGGTGGCCGTCAGGGTTATCGGCCGATCGGGGTACGCCGCGAGCACCGTGGCCCCCAGGGCGGTTGCAATGCCTTGTGACCGCAGCTCGGGTATGGTCGCCAGCCAGTAGCCGCCGACAGCTGCGCCGTCATCGTAGGTGCAGATCGCCGCAACCGGACGACCGTCGAGGCGTGCCAGCCATACCCGCCAGGACGGCAAACCCACAAGGAACGACGGCAGCATCACTCCGCGCCGGTATGGCTGAAATGCCGGTCGCGGCATCCCGTCCACGATCACCTGTTCGGCTTCGGCCAGAGTGTCCTCGTCCGTCGCCTGTTCGATGCTGACACCCGCCGGGAGGTTCACCGGAGGAATCGGGGCGGCGGCGCGGATCATGATCGGCATCCGCAGCACCTGGATGTGGTCACTCGCGGGGAAATCCAGTTCCCCGAAGCAGTCCTCCACCACGACGACGTGACCCTCGTCGTGGTCGGCAAGCAGCGCGGCAATCACTTTGGGGTCGGCTACGCCCGGTGCGCCCACGACCACCCGCGTTGTGCGATAGGCCGGTACCTCGATAGCCGACAGCGCAGGCGGCGTGCCGGGAACGACTCGCGACCAAGGGGCCAAGCTCGCCCACATCGCCGCGGTGTTGCGTGCATACACGGCGGGACCACGCATCTCGTCCGAGCTGCCGGTATCGGTCGGCGGCCGGTCCCCGCCACCGCCGTCCGCACCGCCGGGTTCATGCTCGGGCCCTGGCACCCGCGCCGACGCCGCAGGCCCATCGACGACCAGGCGCGGCGGACCGGGAGGCGGGGAGACCGGTTCGGCGGGGGTCTCGACCGAACGTTGTTCTGTTGTCGCGCTCCAGGTTTCGCGGTCGAAATGTGCCTGCCACTCCTCTTCGGACTCGATGTAAGACGCCGGGTATTCCGCTGCCTCCAGGTCGGCGAGCCAGTGCGACAGGCTGTCCAGGTACTTCTCGGTCAATCCCGGCCAGGTGCCGTCGAGCTCTTCGGCGCTTACTTGATCCATTTGTGCGCGCAGGTGGAGTGCGTTCAGCCGCTCGATGGTATCGATGTAGTAACGCGTTTCAGAAGTGGAATCGTCGGGAAACTGCTGTTTCAATCCTTCGATGGCCTGGGACCAATTCTGATGTGTCCATGTATCACGAGGATCGTCGAGGCCGAGGATGCCCGCGAGCTCGTCACGGAACTTTTCCAGTGTCCGCACAGCATCGTCCAGGGTCGGTGGCGCAGTGTTCTCCACCGCTTGTTTTTCGACTCTGTCGAGGATGGCCAGCTGGTCCAGGTACGCGGATTGTCCACCCAAACGAACCAATTCTGATTCCGAGACAATCGTTCGTTGCCTAATCGCCTGGATTTCTGCCCGCGAGAAATTGTGTCGAACCCATTCCAGCCTACCATCTCGGACTACTGCAAAATGTTCGGAATAGCCACCGGACGGCAATGAATTCGTGAAGGCCCTCCGGTTTCCGAGGGGTACCAAATGGATGCTTCTATGGATCCGGATGTTGCCGTCTGCGTGCCGGTCCGGTGTTCGAGTTAGGTGGTCCCCCAAGCCCATTCTCTGTGCTGCCGGAGTGGGGAAGTGGAGTGAATATTCAGGCCAGTCGGAGAACATTGCCATACCATGCGCGTACTCCATCAGGATGACGCGTTCAGTGACTCGCAGCAAGTCCGGAGTTCGCGTTCCGACGTTTCTGTAGGTTAGCAGTGAGAACTCGACGGAATTGGCCTCGATCTCATTCCGACACGTCTTCTCGATGGTCTTGAAACCGTTGTTGTACGTGTTTACATACACGCTCTCGAACGTCGTGTCGTACTGTGATACGCCGGGGATCAGCTCACGTTCACGGATGCCCGTATCGATCGCTTCGGTCAGCTTTTCCCGGAATGGCCGGTCGTCGGCGAGCCTGTTGACCCATTCGATTTCGTTGCTGTTCGCACAGAACCCGTACTCGGGCTCCTCCCCTTGCTCTTCGCGAATACCAGATATCGACTCGACTGTCACCTGCCCGTCCTCGCCGATCAGTACTTGCTGATATTCGACCGGGATACCCGCACTCGCTGCGCGCTCCCGGAGCCCGGGCAATCTTCTGTCCAGCAGGTCTTGTTGGCCGCGCAGCGGCGATACGACCATGATGCCCTCGCCCAGCACCACCCCGACACCCTCGATCACGTGCCCACGGTGGTCGCGAATCGGGTGCGCGCCCTTCGCCGCGAGCATTCGGCGGGCCATCAGCATCGCCAATGCCGTGCGCACGTCGTGCACATATCGGCGGGCACTGCCGATGTGCGGTTTCAGCCGCTGGAAATGTTCGAGGACCTTGGGAATCGCCTCCACGTCGGCCAGCGTGCGGACCGCCTCGTCGTCGACCACCAGCCGGCGCAGCACGACAGCCAACCGACTTCGTTGCCAATCATGGAGACCCCGGATCGCCTCTTCGATCTCCGCGGCGTCCTTGCGGTGCAGACGCTCGGTGTCCAAGCCGAGATCCCGAATCGGTCGCAGCGCTTCGGCTGCCACCTCCGCCGCTTCATTCTCGGCGAGCTCGAGTATCCGGCGCAGGTTCGGGGGCAACTCACCGGGTACGCCGGTCGCTGTCTCCGGCTGGCTCGGCGCCGGTGGGTGCGCGGCATCCCCCGCAGCGAAGACGGCGACCACGTCGGATATCGGATCGCTCGACGTGCCGGTGCCGGGTACGTCGTCGGATCCGTCGTCCGGACCCGAGCCGTCCGAGGGTTCCGCTGCTCCGGTCTGCTCGGGCGCGGGTGCTTCGCGCTCATGCGCGCTGGGACGATTCGCGTGCGCGTCGTCGCCGAGCCCGGGGGTGTCCGCGAAACCCAGCCACGGGTCAGCGACACCACCCTGCGCTGCGATCGGCGCACCCGCCGCGTCCCTCGCCCGCTTCGGGTGACCGTCGAATACCTCCTCGGGATGGGGCGGGACGCCCGCCGGTACAGGCCCCTGACGGACGGCAGGCTGCTGGGCTGCGGTCTGCCCCGAATCCGGTGCATCCGATGGCAGCTCCCGGCCCTCGCCAACCCAGTCCTGGCCGTCGTCAACCCGGTCGTCGTCGGGCGCTGGCGCCACCGGAGCGGACCCTGCGCCGGGTATCTGGAATTCCAGTCGTGAATTCGCTTGTCCTACAGCATCATACGAAGAAGGCACTTCGGCGGAGCTGGCCTTGACGTGTCGACGATAGAGCTCAGCGTCCCACCCACCGGGGAAATTCATGCCGTGACCGCGACGCCAAGGGTCGTTGACGGCCCCCGGCAGGTCCGACTTCTGTCCACTGAGCTCCAACCACCGGTCGAACTCGGCGATATCGTCCTCGGTGTATCCCCTGCGGCGGCTGAACTCCTGCCAATCCCGCGCGTGCAGCGCCCGCTCCGCGTCGGTCATCGGACGGTAGGTGGTCGGATGATCCGGGTCGAGACCGCCCTTCTTCTCCTTGTCGGCCACCGCCGCCATCACGCGGTGGTACTCATCGCGGAACTGCTCGAAGGTCATGTCGGCCGGTGCGGGCCGGTCCTGCTCCAGATGCGCCACCACATCCGACTCCGGCGCCGTGCCCTCACTACCCGCCCGGGCGGTTGCTCCCGCATCGGGTCCATGCCTCTCGGCAACGCCAGGGGGCAAGCCGGGGTTTACAACCTGGACGGCAGCCTCGGCGCCATGGCCACCATCCCGAAGTTTACCGGCGCCGCCGATGCCATCCCCGGGCTGAGGGACCCCTGCGTACCCGATCGGGCTGCTCGACGATCCCCGCGAAGACGACTGCTGGGTTTCATCGTCACTGCCTCTGGAGGAAGGCGGATCTTCGTCCGAGTCCGCAACGACGTTCATTGCAACCGGTTTCGCGGTCCCGGCCGGTCCGGCCGGGTCCTGGCCGCGATCGGGATCATTTGATTCAGCAGAATCCATCGTGGTCGGCTGGGCAGAGTCAGGTTCGCCATCCAGCCACTCGAAAACCACGCTTCCGGGAGGGGCTAGAGCAACCAGATCGGCGATGTCGCTGAATGGCACCGGTATCCGGACGGTAGGAGCGATCGGCGTCGTACTGACGTGGAAATCCCAAAGCAGGTCCGGCGGCTGGATGTCTGCATGCGGCATAAGTATCGCGTGCACCCACCCAACGGGCTCCTCATCGGTCGCCACCCCCCACATCTGTGGCGTCACAACCATGCCGACCGGGCTGTCGGTACGCTCCAAAGCATTCATCGTGTCGGGCGGTACATCTACTCGCAGGACGCCTCGGTCTACCCAGGACTTCATGAAGTTCGCACGCCGATGCTCATGCGGCTCGATGACGCCACGCTCCACCTGGTCGGCCAGCCGTCCGCGATTGAAGATCGAACAGAACGCCGCGACGTCAGCCGACACAGTAAAGAAGACGGCGGGTCGGTCAGGGTCGGGCTTGTCGTATCGCGGGCTGGAATAAGGGAGCAGCACATCCCGCGGTTCCGCCGAACCGTGGAAAACGATGCCCGATTCTTCGGGGAAGTTCCGCGCACCGAATTCCTCGGCAAGCCTGCGCACCAACCGAAGTCCGCTCCACCCCTGTGCCGTCAATTCGTCGACCCGTGCGCGCAGTTCGGCGTCGGTTCTCGGCAAGGGGCGGTACTCGTCGCGGACCTGTTCGAAGGTCAGGTCGGCCCGGGCAGAGCGGTCATCGTCTTGTCCTCCGTCGTCGATTTCAGTCGGCGGCCCACCGTCGTCGTCTCCCGTGGGATCCGCGAGTCCCTCGGACATACAGAACTGCACATCGACCTTGACGAATTCGCCGTAAAAACGGAGGCCTTCGTCTTCTACGGCATCCTCACCATCGTGGCCCTTAAGCGTGACGGATTGAACCCGATTGTAACCGTATTCGGCCGCCATTTCGCCGGTGGGGGTGTTCCGTGCCGCATCCTCAGGGGATAGGAAAATGTCCTGCATGAAAGAATTGAAGGCCTCGAGGTCGTCCCCCAGCCAGTAGCGCTCGTTCTCGGCAGCCACCTCATCCGGGCGAACCAATTTGTTCCCAGGAATGTAGAAATCCCAATGCGCATGGATCTCATGCACTGCACGGGGAATGGAATCCATGA
Source organism: Nocardia sp. NBC_00881 (assembly GCF_045207455.1). Lineage (NCBI taxonomy): Bacteria > Bacillati > Actinomycetota > Actinomycetes > Mycobacteriales > Nocardiaceae > Nocardia > Nocardia sp. NBC_00881. Next base: position 1,770,328 of record NZ_CP108798.1, on the reverse strand, counting down.
GCTCGCGGAACATGGTACGAACCGACGGTGTTCCGGGGCCGGCCTTCATACGGAAACGGAGGACACCCGCACCGTTCTCCGCCGGCTCGATCTCCGCTGCGACTCCGTAATGCTTTGTCCCATACCGGTTCGTATAGTAGGCAGCTTTCTGGCCAGGATAATCCACCCACGCACCATGCCGGCCGAAACCGAGTTGCGTTGTGTCTTCTCCGGATCGCGCCGCAATCAACGATCCGAGCGATTCCGGATCGGTAACCAAAAGGTCGGCATACACCGGATAATGGTCGGTGGCGGTGATTTCGAGACCGCTGTCCACCGTGTGGAATTCCGCGGAGGTCAGCACTTGGTCCGGCGCGCCGTCCCAACCGGGCACGGTACTGGTCGCCGGATCGAGCGGGAGGCCGAGACCCAAATCCTCGATGAACTCCCGGTACACCGAGTGCACATCATCGGTGTTGAAGTCGCCGGCGAACACCATCGGACCATCCACGACGGAACGCAGCATCTGCTCGATCTGCCAGGCAAGCGCCGCGCCCTCGACATCTTGGTCCACTTCGTAACTGCGGCCTAAGAAACCCAGCGGCGTCGGGAACAAATTCACGAACGAGATACCGGCGATCTTGACGACCTGAGCGTACCGTTTGTAGTGCTCCTGCGGCTCCAGCACTCGGCCCCAGAGCTTCAGCTCGAGCCGAGTCGAAGAGGGAAGCTCTATGCTGCAGGCTTCCTCGATCGGCAGCCTGCTGAGCACGGCAATGCTCAGCATTTTCTTCTTCTCCGGGTCCATGTGCGACTCGCACATCACGGTCTCGTGTACGTACCGGTAGCCGACCATTGCGGCCAGTTGCCGCGCGGTCGAACCGTCCGGGCCGACCTCCGACTCCTGCAGATAGATGACGTCGGCATCCATCCGCCTCAACTGCTCGGCAAAGTACGGCAGATTGACCTTCTCGTAGTCCCACGCTCCGTGCGACCGCGAACGATGAGCGCCCGCCATATTCCAGGTGACCACTCGTAGCGGCCTACCCGGATCGGCCGCACCGTCACCACCCCGCCGGAGGGGATGGATCTCCGACCGGAGGGCTTCTTCCACACCGGAATTCGACACATCACCGGCTCCCGACGGCTCGACAAACTCGGTCCCGGGCTGTGGGAGTGGGTGCCGCGGTCCGTCCGGAGGGTCGGGGTTCACATTGTGGACCCGCGGCTCACCCTCACTCGACTCGTCGGTGACTTCGTCCGTGCGGCCTTCCTGGTTGAGATGCGCTTCTTCGAATTCTCGCGACTCGTTGTCGGTGAGCAGCGGGTCCAGCTCGTCGTGCAGTGCCTGGCCGCCCGGTTCGATCTCGTCGATCGGGTCATAGCCGAAGCCGACCGCTTCGCCCAGTACCCAGTGGCCGTCCGGCGCCTGGAATTCGACCACGCGGCGCACCGGCTCGGCACCACCACGGGTCGCCACGCCATGCAACTGCTCCGAATTCGGTAGCGGGACCAGTGGATCGACGACCATCGTGACCAGGGCCCGGCGTGCGTCGAGAGCGCCGCCGACTTCGGCCACCAGCGCCGCGTCGCCGCCGACGCGATAGGGCATCAAGGTGGCCAATGTGGCGGCGGCCCCCATCGCGTCCTCGACCTGATCGCGGTCACCCCAGTTCCGCAGCAACGCGCCCACCAAGCCGTGCGCGAGATCGACCCTCTCCGGTTGCCCTGCGGGGACGGCCATGGTGACCCGGATGCGGCGGGCATACGGCGCGCCGGAGACATCCACCCGCACCGCTACCCGACCCTGATGGACGACCCGCAGGCACAGGGTGTGCCTACTGTCGGTAACCGGCTCGATCGTGGCGCCGTCCAGGGTCATCGCATGGTCGGCCAGTGCGGAAATCGTGTTGCGGACGTCCTCGAACGGGTCACCTTCCATCCGGGCGGATCGCAGCGTGTCCTCGGATGGGCCGTCGCGCTGCTCGGTGAACACCATGGTTTCCCGGACATCATCGATGGTTTCCAGTACGACGATCAGCTTCCGTTCGCCCGCAACGCCGCTCAGCTGGGCCCGGATCCGGCCGTTGACGCCGGTGAGCTGTTCGGCGAGGCGGCCGAACATTTCGGCCAGCACTGCGTCCGCCTGGCCTGCGACCGTCCAGTCGCGCATCAGCTCGGGCACCACCTGCAGCGCGAGCCCGACCCACTCAGGCCGGCCTTGCCGCACCGGCACTTCGACGGTTACCCGGGTATCCAGGTCCCCGTCCACGGTCACGATCAGCAGGTCGGTGCCGGAGCGGTGCGCCACCCGCAGGCGCTGCACGAAGAAACCGTGCTCGTCGACGAATTCCGGTGCGGCGAGCCAGGTTCCGTCGGCGCGGAGCACGGTGCCCGCCATCGCGACGACCGTGTCCCTTGTGGGCTGGTCGACGTCCTGGAACAGCATCGCCATCTCGTTCAGTACGGCGATGATCTCATGCAGCGGCACACCGACTTTGACCCAAACCATGCCACCGGGGGCGAACGGCTCGCCGTCCTCCAGTGGGTACCAGCCGTGCTGGGCGATGGTCCGCTCCGGCCTGCTGTGCACCATCGGCAGGCCGGACGGTGGCGGCTCGCTGCCGGAGTCGTGCGCCTCGAACAGCAAGGTCTGCTCGTCTTCGACGACATTGCCGGGCGTCGCCCGCAGCGTCGCGGTCCCGCTATTGCGCCTCAGCGCTTCGAAAATTATCGGCGCGCAAGAACTGACTGCATTGTCGATCCAATCCTCCGGCCAGCCGGCAGCGCGCAACCGGGCCCGCAGCCAGGTATTCGCCCGCTCCACCGCAAACCGCCGGCCGACAACACCACGCCCGCTGACGGTCAGCGTCTCCCGGACCGCGAGCTCGCTCTCCTCTTCGGGCACGGCGCGCCGCCATCGCGGCCTCCGCCGGGCGGGGCCGTCCTCGGGTGGCAGGCCCTGGGTCGGTGCGCCGCGCAGAAGCTGGCGGGGCATCGGTCCGGTCGGCTGTTCGCCTTCGGCAAGCGGGCGTGTCATCTCGCCGTTCTCGGATTCGATGCCGAAGGCGCCTTCGGCGTCCATCGCTTGCCGCACCGCCCAGGCCTGAACCTTCGCCCCGCCCCGGTGCACAAGTTTCTGGCCGTCGCCCCGCTCGTACACCACGATCTCGTCGCGTTCCAGGTCCCAAGTGATAGTGGCCAGATGCGCGCCGCGACCGAGGGTGTAGTCGATGCCGACCGTCACAGTCGCGTGCACCTCGAGCTCGTGCATGGTGGTGACCCAGCCGACGGGCTGGTCGATGCTCGAATACTCAACCCAGTGGCTGCGCAATTCGATTGCTACGTCGACGGGTTTGTCGCCGGACATCGAAAACTCGCGGGGCCGCATCTCCAGTTCTTCCGGGTCCTCACCTTGAGCGCGGCGGTTCGCTTCTTGATGGGTCTGGACTGCGTACGGGGCGCAACTGCCGCGCAGCCGGATCGGCTTCATGGTGTCCGGGGACCGGTGTGCGGCCACCGCCGGGCCACCGCCGGGGTTGAGGAACTCCGCGGGCGACTGCGCCAGACCGTCGTTCACGACCCGGTCGATCCGGTCGAGTTCGATGGTGCAGGTCTGGATGGTGACGGCGGCCCTGTACAGGCTGTCGTCGAGCAGGAACTGATCGGCCCACCTGCGTTCCCTGGGTGACAGCCGTGACATCAGGCCGTGCACCCGGTTGACGGTGAGCTCGGTGGGCGCGGTTATCCCGAGTTCCAGCATCCGCTCCGGACGGAGCTGGAGTGCCAGCGTGTCCTGGTTCTGCGCCGGATCGAAATTGTCGAATACCCGCTGGAGCAGCTCAGCGTTGTTTCGGACATCCCCCAGCAGCGCACTTCTTTTCGTACCCAGCCTGATCAGGTCGTTCTCGGCTTGCTCACAACGCTCCCGGACGCGCTCCGCCTCATCGAGCAGGTACTGGAACCGCTGGACCCGCTCTTCGAGCCGGTTGGTGTCCGACGCCAAGCGCTGGTATTGCTCACCGGGCTCGAGCAGCTTGCCGAGTAGGGTCTGCTGCTCCCCTTCGGTCTGCTCGTGGAGTTGACGCAATCCGCTCAGATCTTGTGGCGCAGTCAGCAAGTCGAACCTGTCACCAGCGAACTTCGCCAGATACGCGTCCCGCCGGTCGGTGAACTGTTTCTCCGCAACGGCTTGCCGCGCATGTGCTTGCCGCAACGCGGCCAGCAGCTCATCGACCCCGCGCAGTCGCCGTTCCACGGCGATGAGTTCGGTGACCTGCCCGATGACCTTGTGCACGCGCTTCCATGCTTCGCCCAGTTCGGCCCGGTTGCGGACATCGACACGGACGGACCCCGCCATCCAGCTGTCGACCGACTCCGGAGTCAACTCCCGGAACTTCTTCGGCTTGATCCAGAAGCCCCGGTATGCCGCAGTGCGGGCAAGACCTTTCAGGACATTGCTATTCAGGTTCGCTGGATCGACATCGAATTCCTTGCCGGTCTTCTTCAGCTGTGCGCGCAGCTTTTCTCGCCGGGCGACGGCGTCCTCGGCTCGTTGGGCAAGCGTGCCGCCCAGCGTGACCTGGGAACCGAAGCCCCGCACACCAGTAGCGTCGAGCGCATCGTTGAGTTCCCGCTCCAGGACGCGAAGCCTGTTGTCGCGCTGCTCAACCTGCTCGTTCCACTCCAGCAATACCCGACACTCCGCCGCCCGCTTATCCAGCGTGCGCTTTTCCGACCTGCTGAGATCGCTCTTCGCCAGCTCCAGTCTGGTCTGTTCATCCAGCTCCTTCAGGGTGGCGACCGCCCGTCGCCCCATCCTCGGCTGGTCCTTGCTCTCCAGGTCGTAACCGAATCTCCGCTTCGCGTCGGCGATCACACCGCCACGAGCACCGCGGACTCTGCCCGGCAACACCCGCTGAGCACGAAGATCATGAAGTTGCCGAGTGGCGTCCGCGATTCCAGCAGCCTGCTCGATCAGCCGACGGACGTCGTCGGCGGACCCAGCACCCTGCTCGTCTCGCGAATGCGCGTCATACAGCCTGTCTTCCAGCGCATCGACGGTCGCACACCAGTCCAATAGCCCGCGAAGTTCACCGATCATCTGGGTCAGCCGGTGCCGCGGCCGGAAGAAGCCGCGCGCCAGAATCAACTCGTCGGACGATGTCGGAATGCGGGTCTGCAGGTCGGCGAACTCCTGCTCCACCCGGATATCGTCGATCAGCTCGTCCGGTGAAACGCCGCCCAACAATTCCGCGAACCACCTGCGGTAGCGCGCCACCTCACTCGCCACTTCCTCGGCTGCCTCCCCCATGTCCAGAACGTCGTCGACAGAAAGGCCGGTGAGCCGGTTCTGCACTTCCACACGCAATTCCCGTACTTCACGAACCGCGTCGCGGCGCAGGACAACCAGCTGCTCCGGCAGCCCGACCACCGACTCCGGCTGCGCCGGTTCGAATTCGGGCTTCCCGGTCAGCTTCCGCAAAAACTTCCCGGCACGCCCCGGCTCTCCGTGCGCATGGGCGGACATATCGCCGGGACCGAACGCATTGAGCACCACATGCTGCTGTACGTTGCGGCGCTGTCCCTTGCGCGGCGGCCGGATACCGTCCTCGACGAAACCGATCGGATCGTGCGGCGCCACGATCGCCGCACCGCCCCCGCCGCCGTGCGGCTTCGGCGGCTTCGGCGCCGCCCCGTCGCCTGCCGACGGTGGTGGCGGTGGTGGTGGCGCGGGGGCTTCCTTGTCGAAGTACAGCGCCAGGTGCCGCTTCACCCGATTCCGCGTGCCGCGGGTGCCTTGGACACTGACGTCCAGCTGGTCGTCGGACAGTTCCATGGTCATCGTGCCGTCGGCGGCGACCCGCACCCCGGCGGTCCGGTTCGACACCGTGGTGAAAATTCGGTTGACCTGCTTCGGGTTCCAGTCGGGCAGGAATCTGAGCAGCATCGTCATGGCGAGCGCCGCCTGGGTCGGTCGATCCTGCGCCAGATGCGTGCGCACCGTCACGGCGCCGGCACCGAGGACATCGATGTCCACCATCGGTCGGCCGTCGGCGTCGAACACCCGGATGCGGCGGCCGTTGTCGAGGTACTCCAGCGGCGCGAGCCGCGCGCCGTCTCGGCGCAACGCCGCTTCCAGCACCGCGACGACGCGCGTCCAGGTGGTGTCGTCGAGGTTCAGCGCCGCGCCGAGGCCGTTGCGCAGCCGAGCGAGGTCACGGTCCCGCGCTGTCGCGGCGTTCGGCTGTGCAGCCGCAGACGGGTGCTGCGGCGCGGAACCACCCGCTGATGACGCCTGCGGTGGCAGCGGCGGCGTGCGAGACGCGACGGCGGGTTCCGTCTCGACCTCGTCGAAGTACATCGCATCGCGTCCACGGCTGGTCCTGGCCATGACAGCCAACTGGCGGGAACGCGGCGCACCGTCCAGCATCGCGGTGAATCTGCCGTCCGCGGCGGATAGCAGCCGGGTCATGTGGCTCCCGACAGCGGCGCATACCAGATCGCCGTTGCGCCAGCCGGATGTCAACTGGGGTAGCAACTGCAATGCGAAGACAACCCGCTCCTGGCGGTGCCTGCTCAGGTTCATTTGCACGGTCACCGAGGGGTCTTCTCGACCAGCTACCTCGATAATCGCCAGCGTGTCATCGCTATCGAGAATCGGGATACAGTAGGTTCCGCCGATCACTTCGGGACGCCCCAGCCGCGCACCGTCGAGGCGCAGCAAGTCGGCGATTATCGCCACGACTGCGGCCTTGGTGCTGTCGTCGAGGTAGAGAGCACCGGCGACGACCAACCGGGCGAACTCGAGTTCCGCGGCCCGGCCATCCGCTGCCATTTCTCCTTCCGTGGCACCGGTTTCGGTTGTTCCGTCGAGTTGCCGGGCTGTTATCTCTTGCTGACGGAAGGCGCGGATCGTCGTATCCGCGTCGACAAATTCCGTGCACAGTGCCGCCACCCTCTCCGCATCGGCTGGTCGCTGCGGGTCGTCCACCGGTCGTCGGGTGGTACCCAGCAACGTGGTCACCAGGCTGATGGATACATACTCCAGCGGCATGCCCAGGTATGCCGCCAGCTCGACATTCGCCCGGCTCCGGTTTGCGTAAGCATCAATAACACTGTGCAACAAGTGGATACGGGTATTCCACCGGTTGTAGTCGTCGATTCTCTCCGCCTCCGCGACTTCCTGCGGATCCGGCGAACGGCGCTGCAGTTCCAGATCGTTCGATGCCGGCCCCAACCGGGCCAGCGCGGCATCCGACAGCCGATCGAGTCCAGCACGCGCCTGCGCCCGCTGGACCTGCGCTGTCCGGAGCTCGCGTCGCACCATATCCAGCCACTCCGGGTTCGCTGCCGCACCCAGCAATCCGGACGGCGGTACCCCATGCGCGTCATCCCATGCCTTGCGATAGAACTCGACGGCACTCGGACCGGACTGCCGCGAACTGTCCCGAACATCGCGGTCGCCGGTCAGCTGCCGAATAGATTCATCCGACCATGCCTGCGCCACCCATTCCTGGACCTGCATCATCGCAACGTAGTTCGGCTGCGACCTCGTCATCAGATCCCGGACGGCACTGCTGCCTGCCGGACGATTGCGTTCCTGCTGGACTTGGACCGCGCCATGCACCATGGCCGCCATCAGCTCGGCATCGGTGGCCCCGACGTCGAGAACCAGGACGCCCTCGGCCGGATACAGCCGGTCATGCGCCACTTCCAGCAGGATGTCGATCCCGTTTTCGGTCAAGATCCGATCGGCCCACCGCCCGATCTCGGTCTTGGTCAGCAACCCGCGAACTCGACGCACCCGTCGTGCCGAAGCCTGCTCGGCCAGATCCAGCCAACTGACCTCCGGCGGCCACACCGACGGTTTCGGCTGCGGCTGTTCACGGTATGTGGTCCGGACTCTACCCTCGTAATCGGTTGTAACATGCAGATATTCGATAACCAGACCGGGGCGGGACAGTACTTCTTTCACGGCCGGCTCGTCGATAATCCTGAATTCGTCGCTATTCGCCCATGCGACAACAAGTCGTGAACCGCCATTGTCGTCGGCGACCAGCACGGCCCGTCGGCTCAACCGCTTCCCCGATTCCCGCTGCAGCACCGCATCCACCACATCTCGCGATGCCCGGTCCTCGTAGGCGCGAGTCAAGGCGCGAGCGTTCGTCGCTACCTGGCAACGCCAGGCAACCAGGTCTCGCATAATCAGAGCAGCGTGTTTCCTGCGGCGTTGGTCTCGGCGCGAACCCGAATCGTCTGGTAGCGCACCGAGTCTGCCGATCTCCTTGTCGACGGCGCGCTGCAGGATCTGCCGGTCCCTATTCGCGGCGGTCTGCTCCAACGCCATCCGGCGCAGCTCCGTGGCCACGGGCTGCGAGGTCGGAGTATGCAGGGTCCCGAGCTCGGGACTGCGGAATCCTTCCCAGAACATGTAATTCTGTGCGGTGTAGTAACTAGGCGAGCCGTCCTTCTCCGGCTCCGCGAGGTATCGGCGTAACGCCTCGCGACCTTCCTCGCGACCGATAGCCTTCAGGTGTTTTTCGGCGAGACCGGGGTGTTCCCGCCGGGCAACTTCGACCGCATGGTCACGTGCCGCAATATAGATCCGTTCGTTCTCGTCATCGGCCACCAGGTAGCCACGTTCGCGCAGCCCCTCCGCGAATTCGCTGTTCTCGGCGTAGGCTTCAGCCTCTTCATCGATAACAGCGGCCACGAAAACATCCGCCACCGGCACGCTCGGGTCCGCCGATCTACCTTCCCGAAATACCTTGGCGTGCACTTCCTGCTCATGTACCTGAGTGACCGACTGCGATACCAGATCGAATCCCTTCGTCGATATCACAGTCGTCAATTCGTGCGCCTGGAGCTCCCCACGCCGCTCCAGTAGGCCGGACAGATAGCGAACCTTGATCAAACTGTCACGCCGGGCCGCTTCGGTGCCGTCATAGGCTTCGTCGATCAATGACTTGATCAGGTCGTGCCGAGTGTCCAGCCGCTTGCCGAGCCCCTCTCCTTTGCCGCGCTTGCGTGGCGGCTTGCCGTGCAGGCGTTCTACCCATTCGCCGTTGCGGCGGCGGATGATTCCGCGTACCTCGCCGGCGCGGGCGCCGACCTTCCGGGCCCAGGCGTACCTCTCGTTCCCGCGCATGAGCCGGCCCTCGAAGCGGTCGATGACCACCACGGTCCCCAGCTCGTTCTCGGCGTTGTCGAAGACCACCACCTCTCCCACCCACAGATCCGGCAACTCCGGATGCGCCTGGATGAACCGCTCGTCGACTTCGAACCTGAGCGCAGCATGCCCGAGCCCCTCCCAGGCGTCGACGGCCATCGCGATCATCCCGCTGTGCTCGATCACCGCCTCGACGCCCTCGACCCCCACTCCGAATGGCTCCTCCCGCAGATTCGTGTCGAAGCCCTCCGCGAACTGAGTCTCGGATATTCCGTCGTCTTTCACCTTTCTGGTGATCCGCTTCGGCTTGATGTGCGCGCCCGCTTCCGGACCCAGGATCTCCTTCGCGACCCGCTGCACCACCACCCCGCAGATATTCGCGAGGCCATCCGAAGGATGTGCCGGCACAACCGGTTTCCCCGAGACGTCGTCCACCGCCGTGGCCGACCGGCCGGCGACGGCGTCGCGTGCACTGCTGCCTGCGCGCTGCGCCGGGGTTTCCGGCTGCACAGGTGTGGTAGACGATGCGCGACGGATGTACACGCTTGCCTCGTAACCGAGTTCGAAAACGGCATCCATCACCGCCGCCGTCACCCCCGGCGGCGCCTGCTCGCCTCGGACCACCCGACCTGCGGCAGCGCGGCTGACGTCGGCGCGGCGTGCCACATCATCTAACGTGACCCGCTTGCGACCGGCCGCACCCTTCGGCCAGTGGTAGTCGATCCCCCGTGCCGCTTCCTCCAACTTGCGAATGGTGCTCGGCTTCGCGGTGCCGCGAAGCGCGCGATTGATGGTGTCTGCGCTCATCCCGGTGACCTCGGCCAGATCAACCTGGGTCCGACGCTCCGGCACGCCCTCGGCACGCGGCACCTTCGCACCGTCGAGCGGGTAGCCGCGCTCCTGCGCGATCTGCCGGACCCGTCGCCTGGTTGTCTCGGAAATACCCTGAACCTGCCGGTTATTGACCGCCAGCCACGCCGTGGTAATGCTCACTCCGGCCGCGTCGGCGACATCCAGCAACGTGACTCGCACCGCCGGATCCGACTCGGGCTCGGCCACCACCGGCGCGGGTGGGAGCGCTTCGGCCACCTGCCGCACGCCTTTGCTCAGCATCTCCTCGGCGACAGCGGGATCGCAGCCCATCACCTCGACAACCGCCAGGAAACCCATCCCCGAGTACCGCATCAGGACTGCCTGCCGCCAATTGTCACGGAGCCCGGCGATTTCGTCCCACATCTGTCGCACATCAGCTCGAGCCAATGCTGCTTGGGCCGCCGGGTTTGTCGCGGCGTCCGCGATCCGACGCCGGAAATCAAGGAACCCCCGTTTGAACTGCTCGAACTCGAGCACCTCCAGGGCAATCTCCACCGCCCGCGTCGCGAGATCGAGGCCTGCGGGCTGCTCACCGAGCTCTCCGGCCAACCGCAGGAACGTTCCCCGCAGCACGTCGTGCACCAGTTTACGGTCCCGTCGGGCACGCGGAAGCACATGCGCCAGAACAACTTTCCCATGTTCACCATGCAGCCGACGGGCCGCTTCGACATCTGCCGTCTCGGCCTGGGCCGGTCGCAACCGAGCGCCCAGCCTCGGCTCGTCGTCGTGCTGCTTCGGCAGCTTCGTGGGCCCGATGCGATCCTCGTCAGCCTCGACCACGGCCGGTGTCTCGTCCCGGAACGCGGCTTCTCCGGTCACGCCAGCGCTGTCGGCAGGCTCCACCAGCTCGTCGAGCCGCTCGGCGAGTAGTTGGGCCTCCGGTTCGGCGGCCGCACCGCGGCGCCGTGCCGGACCGCCTCCCTCAGCGCCCGATCGCGCTGGCAACGTGGGGTTTTCCAGGTCGAACCAGACGGCCTTGCGCCAGTCGCCGTCGACCCGGACCACACCTCCGCGCCGCCATAGCGCCCGAGCCGACCCGGGCGACGGCGCAGGCAGCAGCCGACGGCTGGTGTCGAACACCGTCACGCGCAACCGGTCACCGCCCACCTGCACCGCGGCGCGGACGGGATCGTCGTTTTCGCGGTGTGCCGCCACTATCGAGTGCAGTTCGTCGATGACGTCCGCGGGAGACCACGCCGTCATCCGTTGCGACAGCCAGTTCTCCAGTTCGGCGAGAGTTTCCTCCGCCTGGAGTGCCCGCGCCCGGAACTCCATCGTGGTCTCGTGCACCGGCTCCCATTCGGGTGCAACGGCTGCCGGCTCGCCGGCTTGCTGCTGGTGCGGGGAAGAACTGTCCGCGGCCCACCGGCCGCTCGACCGAGCCAGCAACTGCGTGGTCCGCTTGTTCAGCACGGTGAATATCGGCCTGGTCCGCTCCGATTCCGGACCCAATGCCACTGTGCCCCACCGCGCGACGAGCTCGCCGTCGACCCGGAACAGCTCGAGTTCGGCCCGACCAGGTATCCCGCGAACCGGCGTGAACTCCACCGTCAGCACCAGCCCGCCGGCCACCTCTTCCACGCGAACGACATCCACCGAGAAGTCATCGCCCGCCGCGAAGTCGTCGCCCACCACGCTGCCGAATCCGGCGAACACCGCATCCGCGCCCACACCGCGCCGATCGAGCACCTCACCCAGCGACAACTCCTGGCCGTCACCACCCCACAGCGTGCCCTGGTGCGCCAGGTGGCGGAACTGCACCTTCGCGGGGTCGAAGCCGTTGCGGCGCAGCTCGGCCAAGAAATTGGCGACATACTTCGGGTCGCTGTTGTCGAGTCGAGACGGCCCGCCGTACGGCGTGAGCACGATGTTCTTGCCCTCGGACACCCACCACCGACCAAGCAACCCCGGTGCACTTCCCTGCTGGGCGTGCGTCGCGAGCAGATCGCCGTGGGTGCCGCCCGAGGTCGGACTGGTGAGGAATCCGGCGCCGGGGACCGAGTCCAGGGAGACGAGGTAGCCCCGCTCATTATCCCCCGTGACGAAGGTCTCGCGGTTGGGTTCGACGAGCACCCGCTCGCCGTCGACCTCCTCGATCCGGACCTGGATTACAAAGTCCGGCGCCACCGCCTCCCATACCTGGGTGATCGGCACGACATCGTAGGTGGCCCGGCTGGGCTCGAACCGGCCCCCGACCTCGATGTTCGTCTCACGCGGAGGGCGCGGGTCCAGTCCTTCCGGTGCGGCGACCGCGAAACCGTGCCGGTTTAACAGCCCGAGCACCGGTTTCTCGGGCTCGGGTTCTCCGTTCTCGCCCATCGTCGGCTCAGGCGGCACAAAATTGCGAATGACCGTGCCGTCGGCGGCATCGTGCCGGTCGACCTGGACCACGCCGGCCTCGACAACCAACACCAGCTCGACCAGGTGTGCCATCTGCCTGTCCAGTCCTTCGACGACAAACATCGACAACCCGTCGCCGACGTTCTCATCGTCCGGGTTCCGGCGTTTGAGCTCCGCGTACCAGGCATGCAGCCGGTTGTAGGCGTCGCTGATTCCGTGCAGCTGCTGGAACAGCACCGGCTCCCGGTCGGGACCGACCGCCCGCGCCTCGACTGTGCTGATGCGCGTCCCCACCACCGGGTCGGCGGCTTCGATCCCCGCCGGATCGCGGCGGTTGCGGACCGCGTTGGACCACATCGTCGCGGGCGCACACTGATTCGCCAACGGCCGGAGCGAATCCGGCAGACTGTGCCCGACGTCGCCTTCACCGCGGCCCGGCGCGAGAGTTTTCACCCGCTGCCACATCCGACGCAGGAACCCGCCTGCCGGTTCCGCGATCGGCTCGTCGCGGGCCGGCGTCGGCCACGGTAGCTCCTCGGCGCGCGGCGTGCCTTGGGTCACCTCGCGCAGGGCGGAGTCGACCTTGCCGTCGACACCGGCCAGCTGCAGCGTGATTTCCTGGATCAGGTAGATGGTCCCCCGCATCTCGTCGAGCCACTGCAGCCGCTCGGCCGCCACCCGCAGCGGTGCGTCCGGCGCGAGGTGCTGCACCGCTCCGACGACCTGCCGAACCTGAGCCGCGTGCAGACCCTCCAATATCGGTGTCCCGAACAGCTTCCACCGCAGCTCGAGATCCAGTTCGTTCAGCAGCTGCTGACGCCAATGCCGCTGTTCCGGACGCAACACCGCGACCCGCTGCGGCCAGGTGGCTCCCCACTCCAATGCGGCGAACTCGGGCCGAGCGGCCAGCGAATCGAACCAATCCTCCAACCGGGCTCGCTCGGCTTCATGCTCGCGCCGCTTGTCGACCAGGGCCGTGAGCCGGGCGGTCAAGCCATGCAACCGGGTCCCCTCGTCAGCGGCCGCCCAGTGCCGGATGGCGAGGATGTTCAGCTCGTTGAGGCTGCGATGGCGATCACGAAGTTGTCGTGCCCGGTCCGCGTCCACGGTGGGATGCGATGCAGCGGCACCAGGCCTGCGCGGGTCGAGGGCCGGGCGGAGTTTGTTTGCCGCCACGCGCGCCTGCGCCCGCAGCACGTCCACGTTCCCCAACGTCACCACGTCGAGGGGGAAGGCTGCCCGATGAGTTTCCCGGAGTTCGTCGAACCGCCGCTGCGCTTCTGCGGCGCGAGTTTCGGCGTCGTGGCGGGCCGCTTCCAGCGCGGCGAGGCCGTCACGGCGCGCGTCGGCGCGGGCGGCGTCGAACTCCCGCAACCGCTCCTGGGTATCAGCACGGAGCTCGTCCTCGACCGGCGGTCGGTACTGGGCCGTCGGCTCCTGCTTCAGCGGCGCGTAGGAGTATTCGAAGCGGACCTGAGGCACAGCCCCGGCGCGATTACGCGGCGGAATCCATCCGTCGATATCGAGTTTCGCGACCGGTGTGATATCGAAAGCACTCGCATGCGTGACGATTTCGATCTTCGGTTGCCATTTCGATTGATTCCACCCGTGCACATAATCCCAGCCGCCGATCAGGCCGTCGATGATGTCGTCGGCCAGCTGGTGCCCCGCTGCCGCGGCCCTGGTGTCAGGTGCGAACCAGAAGGCCACCGCGCCGCGGTGGCCTTGTTCGTCCAGCCAAGCCATGGCGTCGCCCATGATGTCCGGCACGGTTTCCTCGGCATGATGGCCCAGCACCTCCAGTCGGATCGTCGTCGCGGTGGGCGGACCGACGACACACAGCAACCGCCCGCGCACGCCGCGGGGCACATCGGACACCACATTGGGCAGCGGCACGTCGGATACCAGAACCGCTACCGGCCGATTGGCCGCCTCGCCCCGGCTGCGCGCGTCGAAGAACGCCCGGGCTCGCCCGTCCAAAACCTGCAGCCATTGCGGCCCGTCCCCGGCGAGGTTCGGTCCTTGTGCTTCCAGCCTGGCGCGTTCGACGGCGGACACCGCGTGGTTGCCCCGGCCTCGATCCCACCACCAGGTGCCGTCGGTCGCCGCCACCCAGCCGGGCAACTGTTCGGTCAGCAGGGCACGCTGGCCCGGCAGCAGCTGGCTCCACGGCGGCAGCGCCCAGCTGCCCCGGATTCCGGGTTGGTTCCTGCCGAACTTCGCCGCCCAGAGCAACACCGCGGCGTCTCGTCCTTCGGAGTTCTGCGCCAGCCACTCGTATGCCCCGGACTCGCGATCGGTGATCCAGGTACCGCCGCGCTGCTCGCGGAAGTGCGGGGCGACCTGCATAAGCCAGCCGACCCGGATGTTCAGCCAACGGAATCGCTCTTGCCAATGAGCCGGATCCGGCTCCACCGGATCGTTGCGGCGGGCATCCGCCTCGGCTCGATCCTGCTCCAGCTTTTCGATGCCACGGGCCAGGGCGTCGGCGCAGATGAATTTCTTGGCGTGGTCGAGCACCGTGTCGAGCGCGTGCAGCCGGGTCCCGACCGGGTTGTTGCGCTCCTCGGCAGCAACCAGTTCCCGCACCACCTCCGGGGACATGAGCCTCGGGACTGCACCTCGGCTGTCGGCGAATTCGGCGGCCAGCCGCCACCGCTGATGGTCCAGCAGCGCAACGTCTTCCGGCCCGACTTTCCTCGGGTAGTCCAGGAACTCCCGTCCCTCGGTGTCGAGAACCTCGCCGGACACCATCCGCTGTAGCACTGTGTCGCTGTATAGCTGGGCGATTTCGGGTCCGAGTCCGTCGCCGGATGATGCGCCGACGTAGATTTCGTCCTGTGGGATGGTGGTCGGCGGGTTTGGGTTGTTGCAGTGGACTGGGGTGCCGCGGCGGTCCATGTGCAGCACCATTACTGGTGGGCCGCCCTCGGGTGGTTTCCAGTCTCGGATGAATCGGCCGTTGATCGGGTCGCGGTATTCGATGCGTTCCACGCCGTTGACGATGTGTCGGATCAGCCAGACTGCGTGGTAGCCGGGTGCTTGTGATTGGTGGGTGGCGGCGTGTGTCGGGAAGGCCAGCAGCATTTTGATCCCGTTGCCGCCGGGGTTCCAGGGGTTGGGGTGTGCCAGGTCCATGGCTTTGCCGCGGGCGCGTAGACCTGCGTCCGCCGCGGCGCGGTTCGCCCACCATTGGCCCTGAATGGGGTTGTCGCGTTGTTCGGGGGTGGCCAGGCCCGCCGCGCCGTGGCTGAAGGGGGTGCCGCGCACCGGATCGGCGGGTTGTATCCACATATCGGTGCGGCCGCCGACCGCGGCGATATCGGCTTGTACTACGGTCAGGCACTGGTTGGGTTCGTCTATCCACATCTCGCGCGGCTGTGTCCACAGCATCGCGGCGTCGGTGGTGCCGAGGTTCAGTTTGGCGTCGATCTTGTCGAGCTGATCGTGATTTTCGTGGTATTTGTCCACGACGTTGGCCATCGCCAGCATAAGTTGCGTCGGCTCGGATTCGGTGTTGGCAGCGCGGGCTCGCAACACCGCGGCCCAACCCTGGATCGGTCCGAGCTGGTCGAGGTTGATGTGTCCGTTGAACGCCATGCGTGCGAGTTGTCTGCGGGCGGCGGGGACCCGCGCGGCGAGCCGGTTGCGTTCGCGAAGCAGGTCTTGGGTTTCCTGCTGCAGTCGAGGGTCGACCGGCGGCCCGACCGGCGGATACTGCGGTGCGGTAACCGTGTTGGCTTGTACTGGCAGCAGCCGTTGCTCGTTCGTGGTGGCCGGGCGCGGCGGATGCACCATGGCCGCGACCGTGATGTTGTCGCCGGGGTCCTTGGCGCGGGCCAGGCCGACCAACCTGATGACGATCTGTTGCGGCTGCTGCGGATTGTGCTGGTAGATTTCCTCGACCTGGTCGGGGTCGCGGCTGTCGGTGAAGCCGTCTGTGCCGATCGACACGATGACCTTGCGGTGGGGGTCCAGCTCGACTTCTTTGCTGTAGACCGCTTTTCCCTGCGGCCCCTTGCCTTTGCCGATGACGTGCGCGGGCTGGAATACGTCCTTGCCGAAGCTCGCCAAAGCCTCGGCCGGGGACAACCCTTTGGTCTTGGCATACATTTTGAGTTTCGAGTGATCCTCGGTCACTCGTTTCGTCCCGACGAAGCCTCGGCTGTCCCCGGCCCAGGCGAAGCTGGCTTTGCCGCGCTGCACGATGCCGATCACGATCGTGGTGGCAGGCGGGTTGGGGCTGTCGGGCATCGCGTCCGCATCGGCCTGCACCGCATCGACCGCCCGCTCGGCGATCAGGCGTGCGTCGAGCACCCGCCCGTCGGCAGCGCGGATACCCGCTTTCACGTGGGCGAGTGCCCTTTTCGCCGACCGTTCGGCGATCGTGTGTCCCTGCGGCGATCCGGATACCCCGTCGCACACGATCGCGATCTCGATCGGTTCGCCGTTGTGCTCGACGACAGCGATCTGGACATCGTCCTGATTGCCGTGCCCATGTAACCCTGGATCACCGATGTGGCTGAGCGCTGCGACCGACCCCAGGTTCAGCAGCTTATGCGGCGGTTTGCCCGGCAGCGCCTTATCGAACAGCGCGGTGGACACATAGCGTTCGTCTCCCGGGCCCGGTGAGAGTCGTTGCCGTTCGAGGGATTCCAACGCAAGGGGATGCTTCGACAGCACCCATTCGCCAGGTTGCGCGGGTGGCGGCGGAAATGCCGCGACCGCGCCGGTGGCGTTGTCGGGTCCGCCGTCGACCAAGGCCTGGTCGGCCATGGTGACTGCGATCGCTTGTAGATCATCGGGATGGGCGTTGACCGCGTCGGCGAACGCGTACAACGGCATTCCGTCGGTCAACACCCCGATGACCCGGTTGCCTTCGACTTCGAACGTCTTGATGTAGCTCGTCGGATCCGCCGGGAGTTTTTTCTCCGCGGCGAAATAGTGGTGCTCGATATCGGTGGGATCCACCGGATCCAGTATTTCGGCGCCTGCCATCGGATCATCCGGGTCCACCGAAAGCACTTCGACGTCACCGAATTTCCCGACAATGATCTTTCCGGGCAGGATGATCGCCGCCGCCGCGGAAGCCCCGGGCGTCCGCTGCCCCGGGTTCAGGTTCGCGTACTCGGCGGCGGTCAGGTTTTCGATCGCATCCATGCCCTCCTCGAACGCCAGCCGCATCGCCGCTTCGGGTGCGACACCCGCCTGCAGCTGTACTGCCAGGGTGTCGCGGATCGTCTGCACGACGAGTTCGGATGCCTTCTCTCCATGCTTCCGCGAGGTGACGCCGTCGCCGACCGCCAGCACGGTCGCTGGTTGGCCGTCGATTTCTCCGACCGCGAACGCCATCGCGTCCTCGTTGCCGTGGCCGTGCTTGGCGGTATCGCCGTTATTGGTGATCAGGACGGCTGCGTCCGGCCCCCACCGCGATCGCGACCCCGAACGCGCGACCTCGACGACATGTCGTTCCCATGGCGCACCGAACAGCAGGGTGTCCTCGCGGGGCATGTGCACGCCGTGCAGTGCGCTGGGTTCCTCGCCTGGTTCGAGGGGGTGTTCGAGGACACCGTTGTGGGATTTGATAAAGGTGGCCTGGTGCGGTTCTCCCGCGAAAAGCCGGAGGAACAGCTCGATCGCGGCCGTGCCCTGGTGGGTGTACTCGCCGTCGCCGTCGTAACACTGCTGGAGGAGGTATGCGTCGACTTCGTTCATACCCTCGTGGGGGTACCTGCCGCCGCTGTAGCTGTGCTTGATCACGACCCCGTGAACCGGGTCGTGGGCGATGAAACCGGTGTGTCCGATACCGTCGCGGTATTCGACGACGAACGCCGCTCGCATACCGGGGGTATTGCGCACCAAGTTGACCAGCTGCGCCATCGTCAGCTGACCATGATGGCTGCGATCGAAGTTCGCGCCCACCTTTTTCGCGAGATTGATCGCGGTATCGCCGGCCAGCCGGTTGCCGCGCGGTGGTTTCACCGGTTGTGGACCGACCCGGCCGGTGGCATCCCAGTTCGCCCATGCGAAGGCCCAGTCCGCAAAGGTCGCGCACTCGCCGACCAACAGCGGCGTGTCCGCGTCGCCGTCGGCGATGCCGGTGTTCGGGGTCGTGCCGTCCTGCGCTGCCTGCTCGGTGAGGAACTCGACGGTCTCGGCCAGCTCGGCCGTGAGGTTCTCGATTATCCGGATCTCGGCCTGCAGAGCTGTGATGACCGCGGGATCGGCGCCGGGCTCCTCGGGCTGCTTGTCCCGGTCTTTGTCCCGCTCATCGCCGAGTTCGATCCGCTTGTGGTCCAGCGCGGTACGGGAGGCGAGGGTACGGACCGTCGCGGGCAAGCCCGCGGCCGCCAGTACCGTGTCGGGATAGGCGGTAATGAACGCGGCCCGTTCGTCCTCGGTCAGTCGCGGCCACAGCACCCCGAGTTCCCGAGCCCGGGCCCGCCGGTCGGCCTCGAGATCACGTACCCGGCCCGCACCGGGCACCAGGTCCGCCAGCCGCGCCCCTTCGCGCTCCAACGCTTTCGCTACCACCGCGCGCGCACGCCGCACCGCCCGCGCGCGCTCGGCCCGCATCCGGGCGCGGCGAGCCGCGCGACCGGGCAACCCGCGACCGGGTGCACCGAGGGCTGCGGGCCGATCGGCGCCGGTCGCATCGGGTTCGGCAGCGCCGGTCCCGGCCGCGGTGGGCTGGGGCAGGCCGGCCAACGCCGCGGGGTCCGGTGTCGACAGCGCCGTCGACCCACGCCCCAGCGTCGCCACCGGCGCAACCGCGGGTGCTGTCGGAGGCTGCGGACCCGTATCGGGGGCCGCGGGTGTGCTCGGCAGCGGGTTGTCGACCGTGTCGACCTTCTCGGCGGTCGCAGCGTCATCGGCCACGGTGGTGTCTGATCGCAGGCCGTCCCCACCGTTCAACGCGGCTACCGCGTTCTGCAGGATGTCGATCTCGGCCTGCAGGGTTGTGGCCAGCAGACCATCCGGGTCTGTCTCCTGCACTTCGCCGAGTTCGATCCGCTTGAGATCCAGTGCCGTACGAGCCGCGCGCAGCCGAAGAGGGTCGGGCATATCGACCGCGCCCAGGAGCGTTTCCGGGTACGCCGTGGCGAAGGCGTCCCGTTCCTGCGGGGTGAAGCCGGTGTCCCACACCTGCATGAGCAACCGGGTCCGTGCCCGGAAGTCCGACCACACATCACGCACTCGCCCCGCACCCGGGATCAGGTCCGCGAGCCGCACCCTTTCGCGCGTCAACGCCGCTGCCACGATCTCACGTGCGTCCTGCACTGCCTGCTCACGTTCGGCCCGCAGCCGCGCCCGCCGAGCCGCGCGACCGGGCAACGCATCATTGGGCGCGCCCACCGCCGCAGGCTGATCGGTATCAGCCACATCGGGTTCCGCGGCAGCGGGCCGCGCCGGAGTCTGGTGCTGCAGGCATGCCAACGCCACCGGATCCGGCGTCGTCAGTGCCGTCGACTCACGCCCCGCAACCAGCACCGGCGCAGCAGGGTCCGCAGCAGGAGCAGTTGGTCGCCGCCCCCGCGTGTCGACCGGAGCCGCATCAGAATTCGTCGGCAGGGCGGCCGCAGCATCATCGACCGTTGCATTGTCCGATTGTGGTTCGTCCGCCGCGGCCAGGGCGGCGGTCAACTGTTCAACCCGCTCGATGTGCGTCTGCAGTGCGGTGATCAGCGCGGTGTCCGGGTTGTGTTTCGTTTGCTCGTCGCCGAGTTCGATCCGAATCAGGTCCACCACCGTATGGGCTGCCCGGATCCGGGCGGTATTCGGCAGGCCGGCGGTCCCCAACACCGTTTCCGGATACGCCGCGATAAATGCCGCCTGCTCCTGCGGGGTCAACCGCGGCCATAGTGCGACAAGTTGCCGGGCCCGGGCCCAGGCGTCGGCCCGAACATTACGCACCCGACCCGCACCTGGCACCAGATCGGCGAGCCGTACTCCTTCGCGCGCCGCCGCCGCGGCCACCACGTCACGCGCCTGCTGTACCGCCTGCTCACGCTCGGCACGCAGCCGGGCCCGGCGTGCGGCACGACCGCGCACCGCAGCCACCGGTTGTCCGGTGGAGCCGTCGACCGCTGTCGAATTCCCGTCCGCGGTGGGCTGAGTCGAATTCCCGTCCGCGGCGGGCTGTTCGGTACGGGCCGTATCGAGGTCGAGGATTTTTACGCTGTGTCCGAGGCTGTCTGCGTTCGGATCGGGAGTGGTCCCGGACCGGTGCGGCAGTTGTTCGAATGCGGTGTCGAGCATCGCCGGGTCCGGTGTGGTCACGGCGGTGGTTTCCCGACGCGGGATCGCCACCGGCGCTGTGGCATGTGCCGTCGGGCGTGTGCTGCGCACGACCCACCCCCATGAGCCGGTCGGGCCGGTGGCGGAATCCGTCTCAGTGGTGTCGGTGTCGGTGTGGGTTGCTGCCGTCGACACTTCGGGCTGCGGCTTCGATACCGGATGTGGGCGGGGTTGCGGGTCTGGGTCGAATCCTGGATTGGCGACGAATACCTGTACAGCCGGCATGTCCGCTATGGCTGGGGCGGCGAGGTCGTTCTCGAACCGACCCAGGAAGAACTGCGGAGCGATCCCACCCGCGAACACGTGCATATGCCCCCACACGAACCTCCCCCGTGTTCCCTGCACCAGATACATCCGAGCCGTCGCACCCGCAGGCCCCAACGCCGCCCGGGCCGCCTCCGGTGAATCGTGCGCTACCACCACACCGTCGATCCCCAGCAGATTCGGCATCGCATCCGGATGCACACCATCCACAAACGGCGCCACCGTATTTCCCTCCGGCACCGCTACATACGCCACTCCCTGCGCCACGTACTGCACCGGCGTCGACGACTTCCCCAAGCGCCCCAACAGACCCGCGATATCCACCCCCTTCTTCTCCACCGCCCCAGCCAACGGATCCTGATCAACCGTCAGGCCCGTCGCCTCCATCCCCTGCTGCACCTCCTGCGCCGTCGGTGCCGATGGCCTATCCGCCCAGCGCGCGGCCGCCGCGCGGGCAGCCTCCGCTCGCTGGGTCCCCCGCTCCTGGCGGAACTCCCGCATATCCGCCACCAATGCCGCAACCTGCTCGGACAGTGACGGTTCCGGCTCGGCCAGCTCGCGGGGCTCCCGCTCCGGATCGAAAGCGGAATTCTCCACGTAAATCGACATGTCCCCGGAAATTTCATGCCACCCCAGCACGAAATTCTCCGCGAAACCGCCCACGAGCAATGCCATCGTCGGATTCGGTGAAGATCCCGCCCGTATGAAGCCCGGCGCCTTCACCACCACCACGCAGCCAGCGCCGAACGCCTCCGCTTGCTCCAGTGAGGTGAACCCGGATACATAGCCCCGATCCCCCGGGGTAATCCCCTCCGCCAAAACCTTCGCCAAATCCGACACCGGGATAAATGCCTCGACCCCGTCTTGCACCCATGTCACCGGGGCCTGCTCCCGGCCCCACGTGGCCAGCACCCGGTCCACGCCCACCGTCGCCCGCCCCTCCGGCGTTGCCGCAGGCATCGGATCCGCCCCATCGGGCAACCCGGAAATCGCCCTCCCCAACGCCGCTTCCGCCGTGAATTGCTCCAGCGCCGCTGTCTTCGACTCCGCAAGAACCTGATCTGCTGTCAGACCCGAGCCGGTCGCCGCTGTGCCGGACTGTGCCCGTTTCGCCAGGCGCGCGGCCGCCGCACGCCGGCGCCGCTGCGGATCTGCGGTATGCGGCGTCGCACGCTCCCCGTCCTGCGCCGATGCCGGCTCGGCGGACGCCGGGCGCACCGGTTGCGGCCGTGGCCTGGGGTTGGGGTCGAACCCTGGATTCTGCACGAACACCGCAACAGCCGGCATGTCCTCGAAATCGGGGACATCCAAATCCGCGTCGTCGTTTTGGTAGCGGCCCATGAAGAACTGCGAAGCGATCCCACCCACAAACAAGTGCGCATTCCCCTGCACGAACCTTCCCCGGCGCCCCTGCACCAGATACACCCGAGCCGTCGCACCCGCAGCCCCCAACGCCGCGCGCGCCGCCTCCGGCGAGTCGTACGCCACCACCACACCGCCGACTCCCAGCACATCCGGGTGCGCACCATCCACAAACGGCGCCACCGGATTCCCCTCCGGCACCGCTACATACGCCAGACCCTCCTCCACATACCGCGCCGGCGTCGACGACTTCCCGAAGCCGGTCAACAATGCCGCCATATCCACCCCGTCGGCCACCACCGCCCCGGCCAACGGATCCTGATCAACCGTCAGGCCCGTCGCCTCCATCCCCCGCGCCACCTCCTGCGCTGTCGGCGCCATCGGCGGGGCCGCCTCGGCCTCTTTTCGCGCAGCAGCCTCCCGCGCAGCCGCCTCCCGCTTCCGCTCCTCCTCCCGGAACTCCCGCATATTCGCCGCCAAATCCGAAATTTGTTCGGACAGCGACGGCTCCGGCTGCGCCGGCTTCGTTTCTTTCCGCGGCACCCGTCCCGCAACAAAGCCAAGGTTCTGCACAAAAATCGAGACTGCTTCCACCCCCTTCCCGGACACCACGTGTTTGCCCACCACATATCGGCCGGCCACACTGTCCAGGAGCATCACCACCCCCGACGCCTCGTCGATGAACCCACCCGGCGCGTCCACCACGGCCACGCACTCCGCGCCGAACTCCATCGCTTTTTCCAGCGAGGTCAACCCCAACACCGCCCCCGCGGTATCGTCGCCCACCATCCCGGTCTCGAACAACACCTCCTCGCCCTTTACCAACGGGACATACACAACCGGCCCCGTCTGCTCCCCCAACCAGCGCACCCGACCCGGCGCATCCGGATTCCCCCAGGACGCGGGAAGCGTTTTCGGATCAACCGCGCGAGCATCCATTGCCGCGGGCGCCGGATCCGCCCCCGCGGGCAACCCCCTGGCCTCCATCCCCCGATACAATTCCTGCTCCGAGGGCCGCAACGCATCCGCGAGCCACGCGGCAGTTTCCTTGTCCTGCTGCCGCTGCCACTTCCGATCCGCCGAGTTCGGTATCTGCGCAACCCGGTCGGTCTCCTCCAGCGCATCCGGCACCGCGGGCTTGGGCTGCGATTGCCGGTCGGGGTCGAACCCCGGATTCGGCACGAACGCCGCAACATCCGGCAAGTCCTCGAACTCCGGCACATCCAGCCCGATGTCATTATTCGATTGGAGACGGCCGAAGAAATTGTGCGCAGGTATTCCCCCCACATACAGATACGCCTTGTCCCCATTGGGAAGTTCCTGCTCGAACCTGCCTCGCCGGCCTTGCACCACATACACCCGGCACTGTCCGCCCTCAGCCGCCCGCGCGGCCTCGGGGGATTCGTACGCCACCACCACGCCCGAGGTCTTCGACGTCATACCGTTCACGAAGGGCGCTTGCGGGCTCCCCTCTTTCACGGCCACATACGCCACCCCGTCGTCGGTGAACGTCGGCGGATTCGCCGACTTGCCGAAACCCGCCAGCAGATGGTCCAGCTTCACCCCGGTCAGATCCGCCGCCCCCGCCAGCGGATCCTTATCGGCCGTCAGCCCGGTGACGTCCTTGCCTCGCTGTATCTCCTGCGGCGTCGGTGGCTTCGGCTTCTCGGTCGGCACAACTTGCGCCTGCTGCGGGCGGGTCGGCGCATCGGCCGGGCGTGGTTTCTGCGCCGGCGCCTCCGGCCGCCCAGCATTCACCGGCTCCGGAGATGCCGATTTCCGCGCCGGATCGAAACCGGAATGCTCCACATAAATAGACATATCCCCGGAAATTTCATGCCACCCCGCCACAAAATTCTCCGCGGCCCCACCCACGAACAGCGCCATCGGCTCCCCCGAAATCCCCTCCCGAATGAAGCCCGGCGCCTTCACCACAACCACGTTGCTCACACCGAACCTCGTCGCCTGCTCCAACGACGTGAACCCGGAGACATAGCCGGAGTTACCCGGAGAGAATCCTTCCGCCAGAACCTTCCCCACATCCGACACCGGGAAAAACGCCTCGGTCTCTCCCACCCAGGTCACCGGCTTGTCACCATGCCCGAAGTTGGCGAACACCCGGTCCAGACCCACGGACCGCTGCCCCCGAGCCGTGGCCGCGGGCATCGGATTCTCCCCCTCCGGCAACCCCGTCGCCGCCCGCCCCAACTCCGCATCCACCCGCAACCGCTCCAGCGACGTCCGCTGCAGCTCCGCCAGAAACTGGTCCGCCGTCTGCCCCGAACCGGCATTCGGGTCACTGCCCGCACGCCCCGGCGCCTCCCCAGCCCCCGGAGCCGAAGCGTCAACCGGCACAACCGGACCGCCATCAGTCTGGTCCCCGGATACAGCCGGCCCAGCCGCCTGGTTCACCGGCGTAGCAGGCGTCGCAGGCGTCGCAGGCGCGGCGGGCGGCGCCGCGGCTTGCGGACCCGCCACCACACCGGCCCCTGCCGACGGCGGCCGTGGCACGACCGGCCGCGCACCACCCTGCGATGGCCGGTCCAGCGCCGTACCCGGGCCTGAATCACCCCGTACCGCAGGCGATCTCCCGCCGGTGCCGGTATCCGTCGATCCGGGGGGCCGGGGAAGGTTGTGCGTGCCGGTCCGTGTAGCGGTGTCCGGGCGCGGCGCAGTTCCGTCGTGCGATCCCGACCCGGATGTCTCCCGAGCCGTGGTCCACTCACCCTGAATCTTTCTCAGCTGCGCGACGTCACCTGTGTGGTACATGTTGGCGCGCCCGTTGGCGTTCGCCTCCTGGTGCACCTCCCCGGCTCGCTGGAAAAACCCGGTGGCCTGCGCACGAGCCGGCCCTTCCGGGAACCCGTCCGGGTGCATCTCCCTGGCCAGCTGCCGATACAGCAGCCGCCCCTCCTGCCTCGACTCAGCAGTCAGCTCACCCCGATCCCACGCCAACTTCCTCCCACCCTCGAAACCCGCCTCCCCGGCACCCCGAACCTCCGGCACCGGACGCATCCCGCCCAACGCACCCAAACCCGCACCCGCCAGCAACATGTGCGGATCGGCCGCCGCCGCGAACGCCTGCCACGCCACCGTCCCATGCAGCGCCGACTGCATCACCGCACCGCCGATGCCCATCCCCACCATCGCCGCGGTCCCCGCCACCGCGCCCGTTGTCACCCGCTGCGCCAACGCCGGTATCGCGAACCGCCCCATAAAGTTCTGCATAAACCGCGCCGCAGGCCCACCCGCCAACGGCCCCGCCGCGAAAGACGCCCCCATCGTCAACGCCGAATCCCAGTGGAAACCGTCCCCCGACGCCAAACCGGCAGCCGTGTCGATCCCGAAACCCACCAGCCCCTGTTTGCCCGCCGCCCTCACCAGGTTGTTGCTCAGCAACATCGCCAGCGTGCCACCGGAGGTCTCCCGCAGCGCGGGCAGCAACCCGAACCGCTTCAGCAACGGCTGCATCATCCCCACGGCCCGGGTGGCTTCCCCCATCGCCGCCGCCGCCTCACCCAGCCCCAACGCCCCCCGCTGCGCGACAACCTGTTTGCCCTTTTGGATGATCATTTCCTCGACCAGCGGCAACGCCGCCCGCCCCCACGGCGTCAACCCCAATGTCGCTCGCGCCGCCCATATCAGGTACAGCGTCACCGCCGCGAAACCCCACATTATCAATTGCGTTTTCGTGACACCATTCGCGGTCTTCACCACCGCGTTGCCGAATTCTGTCATCGCATCAGCGAATTCGTCGAACGAAAACTCCCCCGACTCCAGCAATCCCAACGCCTTCAACAGCGGCTGGGTCGCCTCACCCACATAAATATCCGCAACATTCCCCTGCGTATTCCGAACCGCCTCGGTCAACGCCCGCACCCGCGGAGCCATGCCCAATAAACCACGCCTGGCCAACAGCTCCAGATCCCCCGCTTTGGTATCGGGCATCTCCATACCAAAATTCAGCAGCGTCCCGATACCCTGCAACAATGGCGGGCCCTCGACGTTAAACGCCACCACACACCCCCAACCGACAGACCATCATCACCAAGACGAGTCAGTCACCCCGGATTGCGACGCATCTCGGTCGAGCTGTTCCGTATCGGTGAATTCCATGGCCTCGGATTCGGCGGCCAGCCGTTCCGGCGAACCGAGCGGCGCGAGAGAAACCTGCGGCGCCGCGGGCACAAGGTCGAGAATATCGACGGCACCGGGCGCGAGCTCGGAAAGCTTCGGAACCCGAGAACTGTGCTCCTGCAGCGAATCCGACAATTCCGCAGTTTTCCGCTGCATTTCGGTAGCGGCATTCTGTGCGGCTTCGGTGACAGCTTTCGCGATCTCCTCGTAGCTCAGATCGCCGATATCGTCGGTAAAATGGGTTTCGATAACCGTGCCCTCGGCATTGATCGACACCGTGACACGCCTATTCCCACCCGATCCCGTCGCAGTAAGCAGCATCCACCGCCGCTGCATATTCTCGATCGACTTCATTCCGGCCTGCACAGAATCAACCAGATCCGTCAACCGAGCCGCCGACATCTCGTTGTCCGTCATATCGGTTCTCCTAACGCCCCGACTTCAGATCCACGAGCCCGGCAAACCAGGCCGTAACAACGTGACCCTGCCCGCACGCTTGATATTGTTTTCTGTTGCCGCTTCCCATCTAGCGTAATTCTTCCGCGGATTTCCGGAACGCGGGCGCATACCTTTCGTACTCACTCGATAATTCAGGATAAGAATCGAGTATCTCGTCCTTGTTCTTCGACCCCGGGATATGCCGTTGTCATCATCCCCATAGCGGAGGTTATGCGCGGTTTCGCCGGTACCCCGACATCCCCACGGGGCCGACTTCGCTGCCGACGTCGACAACACCGCCTCGATCCGGGCCGCCATGTCATCTCCCCTCGCCGCAACACGCTCAGCCTGCTCGCTCTTGCGGTCCGGTTCGTCGGCCATGCCCCCACCTCAACTTTCCCACTGACATATCCGGTCCTACGCAGCGATGAGCCCAGTCGACCCGCAATCTATCTTCACATCGACCAACCCATAGGATTTCCCAACTCAGGGAACCAACAAACCCCGACCCGGTCCGATCGAGCCAGGCCCACACCGGCCGTCAGGCCCGCGAACCTCGGCGCTCCTGATAACGCTGCTCGCAACCTTGCTGAGATCCCTTCGGCCCCTTGGTCATGGACGTAGAGAAGTACGGGATGGATCAAGGCTGGAGGGTGGCGGCGGCTGCATCGGCAGTGCTCGACGAACTGGGCGGCCACTGGCTGATCGGCTGGTTCCGGGCAGTGGTAGAAGACAATCACTCCACCCGAACGAACGCCCGCTCGTCAGCAGCATGGCGTGTTCGGCCGGCTACTCGACCACCGTGGCGAGATGTGCTGTCCTGCTTGCCGTTCGATCATCTCGGCCGTTCGGCTGAGCCTCACCGTTCGGCAGCAGCGCCAGGAAGTTGTGCACCAGAGCTCGATCGTCATCGACCCGGTGCGCCACGTAAACCTTTGTAGTGGCGTCGGTTTCGGCGAGCGGCGCGATGCGCACCGACTGCGGCGCGGTGAACGTCGCGCTGCGTGGCGCGATGGTGACGCCCAGCCCCTCACTCACGAGGTAGAGGATGGTGGTCCAGTTATTGCCCTCCTGCACGATGCGGGGCCGGCAGCCGGCCTCCACCAAGGGCCGCAGGTTCTTGTCGTGGGCATGGGCGCCGGCGGCCCGAGGAAAGAACACCAACGGGTCGTCGGCGAGTTCGGGGCCGGTGAGGACGGCGGGGTCCGCCTGCGGGTGGTCGACCGGCAGCACGGCCATGAACGGCTCAGTGACCAGCGGGAACACGACGATGCCTGGCTCATTGTCGGGATCGCGCACGATTGCCATGTCGAGCGCATCCTTGGATTCTGGGGGTTGTCGCAACACTGCTGGTGTTAGACGGTAAGTAGATCACGCAGGCGCTCGGCTGGGGTGTCCCAGTCGAGTGTTTTGCGTGGCCGGTCGTTGAGTTCCTGCGCGACGTATTCGAGGTCTTCGGGACTGTCGACGCCGAGGTCGCTTCCCTTCGGAAAGTATTGGCGCAGTAGACCATTGGTATTCTCGTTGGTGCCGCGCTGCCAGGGACTGGCCGGGGCGCAGAAGTAGACGGCCATGTCGGTGGCCATGGAGAACTGTTTGTGCCGGGCCATCTCGCTGCCCTGGTCCCAGGTCAGCGGACCACGCAGATGCGCGGGCAGGGTCGAGATCGTGCGGACCAGCCCGTCACGGACGGTGTCGGCATCGTGGTTGCCGGGCAGATGCACCAGCATCATGTAGCGGGTCGTGCGTTCGACCAGGGTCGCGATCGCGGTCTTGTTGCCTTCTCCGGTGATCAGGTCACCCTCCGTAAGACTGTTGGTGGCCTGGGAGGGCCGGGTGTGGCTGAGGTCGCCTTGCGCTGTGGTCGCTTATTTGGAAATGTCCGCTCGGCCCTCTGGGTGAATCCCCCCGGCTTGTCTGGAGACTCTGATGTTCCCCCGGTTTTTGGGAGTTGGTTTGCTTGACTCTTGGTCACGATGTCGTCGAAGGAGACTTGTTCGTGCCAAGGCGTTATCCCGAGGAGTTCCGCCGCAAGGTTCTGGATTTGGTTGCTGCCGGTCGCCCGGTCGCGCAGGTAGCCGCGGATCTGGGCATCAGCGATCAGACGATCTACGTGTGGCGCAAGCAGGAGCTGATCGACACCGGCCAGGTATCGGGTGCGACGCGCGCGGAGCAGGCTGAGCTATCTGCCGCCAAGCGGCGCATCCGAGAGCTTGAGCAGGAGGTCGCGATCCTGCGACGTGCTCGTGAGCTGCTGAAAGAGCAGGACGGCGACCCAAAAGGCGATATGCGGCCATAGCGACGATGGCGACCGAGGGCTTGCCGGTGCAGGCCGCGTGCCGGCTTCTCGGTGTCTCCGAATCCGGGTACTACCATTGGCATTCCCGGCCGCTGTCGCAGCGGGCGATCCGGCATGTTTGGCTGACCGATCAGATTCGTGCCGTGCACTCGGCATCGCGTGGCACCTACGGCGCTCATCGGGTGCATGCCGAGCTGACCCTCGGGCTCGGCATCGAGGTCGGCCACAACCAGGTCGAGATGCTGATGGCCCGCGCTGGGATCAAGGGCCTGCCCGGCAACCGGCGCCCGAGACCGAAACATCAGACCCCGACCGCAGGTGATCTGATCAACCGGTCCTTCACATGCTCGCAGCCAAATCAGTTGTGGGTCACCGATATAACCGAGCACCCCACTCGCGAGGGCAAGGTGTATTGCGCGGTCGTTCTCGACACCTATTCGCGGCGCGTGGTCGGCTGGTCGATCGATTCGACCCAGACCGCAGCACTGGTCACCAACGCGCTCGGGATGGCGATCGCGAACCGCTCACCCAAGCCCGGCACGATCATCCATTCCGATCACGGGGTGCAATTCACCTCCTGGGCCTTCACCGACCGCGCTCGCAAGTCCGGACTTGTTCCGTCGATGGGCTCGATCGGTGACTGCTATGACAACGCCGTCATCGAATCCTTTTGGGGCAGAATGCAAACCGAACTTCTCAACCGGCAACGCTGGAAAACTCGGATCGAACTGGCCAACGCGATCTTCGAGTACCTCGAAATCTTCCACAACCGGCGTCGCCGCCACTCCGCCCTGGGCATGCGGACCCCGATCGAGTACGAGATGATGCAACCGTCCATCCAACCCGTGGCCTGAAGTCAAGTATCCCGACTCCACGAAACCGGGGGAACATCACTCCGGACTCACCGGGGGGATTCAGGGGCGCCCTGGCTGCTAATTGAGATCTGCGCTCGGTCGCTGGTTTACGGATGCGTCGGCGGTGTGTTCCACGGGGCCGCTGACAAGACATCGCCGCCGAGCCCTCAGCCCGACCCAGCTTGCGCACGAACAACAACGTCGGCAGCACACCGAACCCGCCGACGACATCGACCAAGAGAGCACCGACCACCATGCCGTGCCCTTCCATCGGCAGCCAGACGATGATCTCGGACTATGAGACGCGGGAACCATGGATCGCGCCACACCGAATACAGCATTTCGGTGGTCGACCGCGCGGCTAGTGTTGCCGGGCATGGACAGGATCGCCATCGTCGGCTGCGGCGGCTCCGGTAAGACCTACCTCGCCTGCCAACTCGCCGCGCTGCTCGACCTCCCCCTCACCCACCTCGACGTCATCTTCTACGACCACAGCTGGAATTCCCTGCCGCAGAAGGACTTCGCCGACCGCCAACGCCAGCTGGTCGCCGCGCCGCGACACTGCCGATCCGGATACAAGCCGCCGACACCATCATCTTTCTCGACCTGCCCGCGATCACCTGCCTGATCGGCGTTCTACAACGCCGCTGGCGTTACCGCGGCGGCCAACACACCGAAATCGGGATGTACGACCGCATCACCTGGAACTTCATCCGATACATCTGGCGCTACCGCAAAACCATGCGCCCCACGATCCAACAACTGTTCGCCGAGCGACGCCCCGACACCACAATCATCACGCTGACCAGCCGTCGGCAGACCGCCCGGATCCTCCACAGGCTCCAAGGGGAATACGGCGTATCAAGCGCACCCGCCGCCTCCGCGAATCAGCAGTGAAGCAGCTATACGACTCGCAGAAGGGCTGCGATCTCGCCGTCGAGCAGAACTTTGGGCTGAGGCGCCGGTAGCGCGTCGGCGATCCTGCTCGGCGGCGAACCAACTTCTATCAGTGACCCACTCAGCGTTCGGTGTGGTCGATGGCGATCTTCCGCTGGCCGCCGCCGGTGCGGACTCACCGATACCTGCCCGAGGCTGGCCGGCGCCGCGATAAGACGCGCGCCGGCCTCTGGGTCGGCCCGGTCCAGGAGTCCGCGGCGACCTCGCCGGCAATGTGCACCGCCCCAGCGACAGAGCCGATCAGCCGATCCGATACCGCCTCATCGCAGTGCCGTCCGTCCGCAGTTCGATCTCAACAACGACGCGGAGCTGATCGGCCGATCGTGTCGGGTTCTCGCGTCATACTGACGGTCATGGGGTATGAAGCCGTGCGGCGGCATTCTCGCAGGGGACGGGTAGGCGGAAGTTTCGTGAGGGGGTCCGTCCGCTTCACCGAACGACGCGCACCCCAGCAGCCGGGGCGCTACCGGTCCCCGTACTTCCACGGCTACCGCAGTGCATCGCCCACGCCGATCCTGTGGGGCCTTGGGGCGCTCGGAGGCGGCGTGATCCTTCTGCTGGTCGTGCTGACCCTCACCCACATGGGATCTACCGACAGGCCGACCGACACCACCGTGGTGCCTTCGACCCTCGCGCCCGCGCAGCCGACTGCCCCGCCTAAGTCGTGCTTCCCGTTCAACTGCTGACCGCTAGACCAGGCCCCGGAATCCTGAAGCTGGCCCGAGTCGCGGTAGCGGTCTGCACCCCTGGCGAGTGTGTTCGGATTCGATGCCGTCCAGGTCGCGTTGCAGCCGCCGCAGGTGCGTTGGTGTCCTCGCCGAGGTCGCGCTGGTCCTTGTCCCGAGCTCCACGCAGCCGCCATTGCTGCTGCTATTCGTGGTCGCCGCAGCCGCCGGCCGCGCCGCGCCGCGCAGCGCGGCATCGACCGCGAAACCACACCCGAACCCGATACCGCCACGCCCAGTGAACGGCATCGCAGTGGCGGGAAAAGGATCAAGAAGAGAATCGAGAGTGGGCGGAGGAGGCCCTGGCCGCCGCGAGCGGACCGCTCACACCGCCAACCGCTGACCAGTCGCGGCGCAAGTACTACAGCGAACTGTCCGACACCGAGGCATCGCGCCTACGGATGCTCGCCGCGGTCAACCCCCAATCCGCCGCCCTCTACCGGAAGTTCTCCCGAGATTCCTTGCCGAGCAACCGATCTCGAACGCAGTACCGACCACGAGCACGGCCTGTAGGATGTTCGAACGCCGACTACAGGGTGAGGACCGAGGTGGTGTACAGGGTGAGGACAGCATCCTCCCCCAATACCCCGGGCTGTTCCTGACCCTGGCTGGATCTCATTATGGAGGGTTCCTCATGCGTGTCATTTCCGTCCTCGCAACAGCTTTGGGGGCAGCCGCGATATGGCTGACACTGGCGTCGGCACCTGCCATGGCCGAGTTCGCCGCACCCCTCGACACAGAGACGCTGGTGTCCTTCGAATTCGGCACAGGCGGAGCCCGCAGTGAATGCCACAGCGGCAAACTCCTGTGCGAGCCGAACGAATTCAGATGCGACAACGACAGATGCGTTCAGAAACAATGGCTGTGCGACGGCGACGACGACTGCGGCGACGGATCCGACGAACGGAACTGTGAGTAGAACCCCCGTGACTCGCTGTCCGCAGTGTTGTGCTGAGCCCGGATCCACCGAGCCGGGTTCTGAGTGGTTCGCGCGCTTGCGACTACCGGCCACCCGGTTGCGGATAGCCTGTAATCGCTGGTCTGCCTAGCTTTTCCACTGTGAGTTCGGCATCAGCCGCGAAACCGTCTACAGCTACCTGCGAGCTGCGGTCGTCACCGACTGAACGGGGCTACGCCGATCGAACGACGGAATCCGGGAACCGCACGAACTCCGCTTCGGCTGCGCACAAGCGGGATGCCCCAGCCCTCGAGTCGGCTCACCGTCTCCTCGGCGAGGTCCGGGGAGACGGCGAAGCACGCAGGGTGTGTCGGCCGCGGGACTTTACGGCACGGTAGGAGTCGGGTCGGCGGCCGGCCAGTGGTAGACCTCACGGCGCAGGCGTTCCAAGTCCGGCGCCGTGGAAGCCCAGGTCTGCGTGTACCGATCGGCGTCACGCGCCGTGAACGTGACGTCCCTCATGTTCTCGTAGAGCGACAGGCACTCCTTCCTCCGCCCAGCCCACCCGGAAGATGAGGTCCTCGAGACGACGGATCACCGTGTGGTCCCGCAGCTTCGGCGGCAGTTCCCAGGAACCGCTGCTGCCAACCGATGGTTCGGCCCTCGCGCAGGCGCGGCCACACACTCGACCACGCCGTCGCGATCGCGCCGGGCTGCCGCGATGCCTGCGGATCCTGGCGCAGCACAGTCACCAGCCCATGCCGCAGCGCGGTGACAGCTTCCAGGTCCATCAGCTGCGGATCCTCGAACAGGTCATCCCACACAGCCATCAGCACGCCCATGCCGACGACGGCCTGTTCACGGGCCGCGTCCACCGGCATCGAGAACTGTGTCGGCAACCGGACTCCTCCTGCCCACCGGTGGTTGTGGTCGAACTCGGCCGGGGAGGCGACAAGGCCGGTGTCCACCACCCAGATCCGCAGCCATGCCATTGCCTGTGGCGAGAACAACTCTCTGCCGGTCTGGGGTGGCTGCGGTGAAGGACTGGACATGGTCGGGCGTGAAGTTCGCCGATCGAGTACCGACCAGGCAAACCGCTCATCGCGTGACGAACGCGAGGGTCGACGGGCAGACCCGCAAGCTGATCTCGAGCCTGGTCGAGGAATTTCTCGGCGACCGCCTGTGCCTCGTCCACGGCGCCGGAGGCAAGCACGAGCTTACGTGCACGCGCGGCTTGCTCTCGTGTCGTTCGTCGGCCCAGCAGGCAGGCAAGGCTTTGGTCGCGGGCGGCCGCGCGGATCACCGGCAAGGTGTAGATGCCCTCGAACATATCCGTGTTGACCGGTTTGCCCATTTCTTCGGCGGTCGAGGTCGCATCGAGGATGTCGTCCCACAACTGGTAGGCCAGCCCGAAATATCGACCGAACTCGGCTAACGCCTCTACTTGCTCGTCGGAGCAGTCGGCCTGCATTGCGCCGACCCGGCACGCCAACGACAGCAACGCCGCCGTCTTGCCGCCGATCGAGTCCAGGTAGGACTGCTCACTGCGAGAGGCCACATACTCATCGGCGGCCTCGAGTACCATGCCCGCGCACATCTGCTCACTCGCGATCACTGCCGCGGCAACTTCGCGATGGCCGAGTTCGACCAGCATGCGCGTGCCCGAGGACGTCACGCAGTCCTCAACCAGTACGGCCATGTGCGAACCTCACACCGCGTTGGCGCTGGGGCGGCCGCGGCGCTGGTCCGCGTGGTCGATGACGTCGTCGTGATATAGCGACCCCAGATGCAGCAACTCCACCCCGGCAGCGGCGTGTACCGCCCGGTCATCGGCTGGCGCCGCGGGATCGGTGAGCAAATAGTACGACAGCAACGTCAACGTCGGACGCACCAGCCGACGAGAAGTGTCGGACCCCTCCTCGGTGAGTGCGGTCAGCTCAGGCCTGCCCCGAAACCGCACGGGCCCCAGAACCTCACGGACACGGTCCAGGTCCGCATCCAGATGAGGGAAGACAGCGGAATCGATCTCACGTCCCACGCACGCGCTCCTGACTAGTGGCATCGGCCATCTACACCGTTGACTCGGTGAAATTCGACACCACAGCGCACGGAAAATGTTGGCATCAGCCGATTTTGACGCCACCGTCACAGCCTCTGCGTCGGCTGCACCCTCAGCAGCCCGCCGCGCCTACCCAAGAGCAGGCACCGCAAGTAGAGGGTTCCGGACTGGCAGGGACCGGTATTCAAGTAGCCGGTATTCGGGGCGGACGGACGGGCAGTCCTCGACACGTCTGTTGAACACAGCGAACGTGTTGAGGGCCCGCCCCTTCCGTTCGAGCACCGAGTGTCCAATAACCGAACTTTCCAGAACGCCGCCGCAGGACTCGATGATGCGCCGCGAACCGGTATTTGTGTCGTCGCAAGTGATCAGTATCCGTTCGACGCCGATTGCGCTGGCGATCGTCATGCTGTGATGGAGAATGGCGGTGCCATAGCCCCGGCACTGATACTGCGGCAGCACGCCGTACTCGATGTGACCGCCACTGCGGCACAGTGCGTCGTTGAGGGTGTGCCTGATCTACATGCGTCCGACTACTTGGTCGTCGACGGTGGCGGCGAGGTAGGTGGCGGGAACGATGCCGCGGGCAAGTTTATCCCACGTCGATGGTCCTCCAGCGTGGACAGATACTCCATCCAAGTCATGGATGGCGGGCATCAGGCCGAGTGCGAAGGTGATTCCTTCATTGTCGGCCATAGCCTGGTGCGCCGCGAGAACCACCTGTTCATCCGATACCCGCAGCGGCCGCAGACGGACTACCTCGACCGCGTTCGAGAGTCCGGACACCGGTGCCATGACCCACAACGGTAAACATCCGGCAGCCGGGTGTCGACGCGTTTTTCGGCCACCCGCACGGTAGCGGTGGCTACCCTTGATCTCGTTGCGTGCTCGCTGACGACCGGTGCGGAGGAAAACTATGGGTCCGACGCGGGATGATCCTTCGGCCACCGAGTTCGGTTGTGTGCCGATGTTGATGGTGGTCGATGTCCAGAACGGATTCCTGGCTCCGTCGTGCGCGCATATCGTTCCCGTTGTAGCCGATCTGGTCGATCGGTGGCTGAAGACTGCTGCGCCAGTGGTGTTCACCCGATACTTCAACTACCGCGGGTCGCCGTTCGAACGGCTCCTCGGCTGGAGCCGCATGCTCGACGCTCCCGACACCGATATCGTCGCCGACCTCGAACACCACACCCGTGACCCGCGAATTCACGTGCTGGACAAGACCAGCTATACCGCGCTCACCCCACAAGCAACCACCTTGATTACCGACCTCAATGTTACCGATATATATCTGGCTGGGATCGCCACCGACGCCTGCATATTCAAAACGGCGTGGGATGTCTTCGAGGCCGGATTGACGCCGTGGGTGATCACCGACGCCTGCACCTCCAACGCCAGCAAGCATCCGCCGCAGCAGGTACACGAATCCGCACTACTGCACATGTCCCGGCTCCTCGGCGCCGGACAACTCATCTCCAGCTGTCGAGCACTCGAGACAATCAGCGGCCGCGCCGCGTGAAGAACAACCCTGGGCCGTTGCCCCGAGACATCGCCCGCCGCCTGAACGACGATCCTGACATCGCACAGATTCACCGCCGACCAGTCAGCGGGCTGTGATGAACTGGCGTCCGTGCCAGCCGAATCCGATAACCGACTGAGCGCATCACCCGTCTTGCACCCGCAGACCGCAGCGCTACCGCAGCATGTGCGGTCCGCCCTGCAGGAGTGCGCCGCCCAGCTCAACGGATTCGGCGCCATAGCACTGTGCGGATTCCCTGCCTCTGGAAAATCCACGGCCGCCGCCTACCTAGCCTCATCCGTGGGGGCGACGGTGCTGGACAAAGACACCCTGGCTCCAGGCTTGGAGCAAGCGGTGATGCTGGAACTGACCGGTGATCCGCACGACCGTGACAGCCAAACCTACCGAAGGCTGATCGCTCCGCACATCTACGATGGCCTGCTTCGCACCGGGTTGACCGTCGCCGCCCGACACCCGGTCGTGCTCGACGCGCCGTTCCTCGAAGTCATCCGCCAAGCAGCCGGCGCCGGTATCTCCCTCGCCGAGCGGATGCGGGTTCGCTCCGGCATCAGCTCCCAGCACCGCTGACTATGGTGTGGCTCGACAGCCCGGCAGCACAGATCCGAACCCGGATGACCCACCGGCGCGCCGAACGCGACAACCCCAAACTAGCCGACTGGCCTGCCTATCAAGCCGATGTACTCGACAGCGGCGTACGCGAGCTCGCTCATACCGTCGTCGACATCGTCATCAGCAATTGATCACCCGGCCCGTGGCCAGCGACGCAGATCGGTGAGTCTCGATCAGAGTCCGCACCAGTCTGTCTCGCTCTGGTCGGCGAGACACGGTCCGCGCCGCGACCGCACCGCCGCTTCGACATATCGACACCTCGTCCCGACATGCCGAAGCCAGGCGGAGCTGTCGGTGGTTGTCGCTACAGTCGGCTGCCGTGCAGGCTGCTACCGCGATCGTCGCTGAGACCATAAGAAAAATCGAGCCGTTGGATGACCTCGAGCGCGAACACATCGACACAACTCTGGCATGGCTCGCGGCGACCGACGACATCTTCCGCCGCGTCAGACCCGCCACCCCGCCACGCCACTTGGTCGCGTATGTGGTCCTGGTGGATCCGGACCGCCGAGCAGTCTTTCTGGGCCACCACCTCAACGCCGGACTCTGGCTGCCGACCGGCGGCCACGTCGAACCCGGTGAACACCCCCTCACGGCCGCCCGGCGGGAAGCATTCGAAGAACTCGGCGTCCACGCCGAGTTCAGCGTCATCGGTGACCGACCCTTGATGCTGACCGTGACAACAACGGTCGGTATCGACAGCGGACACCAGGATGTCAGCGCGTGGTACGTGATACGAGGTGACCGCTCCCGCGAATACGCACTCGACCCCACAGAATTCGCCGAGGGCCGATGGTGGGACATCGACCAGCACGGCCTGCCCGAGACCGATCCGCACTTCAAGCGATTCCTGACCAAACTCGACACGCAACTGCACGGCCCGGACAACGAACTCTGACGATACCGACCCCGCGATCCAGCATTCAGTGTGTCAACCCCAGACCGGTGAACGGGCGCCGGGACACAAATGACCCGGCACTTCGATAAACCAACTGAAACGCCGACCGCGGCACTCGCACTATGGGAGGCGTTCCGCGACTGGACCAACAGACCGGATTGTGGCCGCCACTGATGGCCGCTCGCGAAACGTGGCCGTGCTCGTCCTAGATGGTCGACGACATGTACCCCGCTGGAGGCGGCCGACACCAGACGCGACGGCAGATTATGGCTCGAGCAGGAGCATCGCGCCGACGACCTGATCCAAGCGAGAGCTGAGATCCGTTTCTCCGCAGCAACGAAGACGGGTCACCAGTAATTCGCCTGTCGCAGTGCAACTTCCAGAGGTTCGATTGGGTGGAAATCTGAGCGGTAGTGGGCCTCGATATCAACCAACTGATCATGGTACCGACCCCGCGGGCGGGGGATGATGGGCTCGACGGTGGATGAGCATCCGACTGCGGATGCACGTGCTGGCTACCGATCAGTCCAGCCGCCGTGGAGGTTTCGGCGTTCGAAGTAGGCATCGTCGGCGGCTCGGAGTTCGGCTTCGCTCATCGGCCTGTCTCGGCGGTCTCTGGATGCCGGCGGGTTCTTGAGGAGGTTGGCTTGGTTGCGGATGCGGGGATCGGATTTCTGCAGGAGGCGTTCGACCTTGGCTTTTGCATCGGTGCGGGCCTTGCGGTGGCAGTCGAGCAGGGCGCTGGTGAGCTGGGTGTTGGTCCATTTCATGGCGCCGGGCGCGATCTGCAGGTTAGTAACCGCGCCTGCGGTGTCGACCTCGACCAGGACGCCACGGACTTCGCCACGGCCCCGTAGTCCGGCCGCCTGCTTGGCCAGTTGCTGACTGTTTCCGTGGATCTCGGCGAGGTCTTGCTGGAGCTGCTGCTCCCACTCCTGCAGGTCGGTCATGGCCGTGAGTCGGGTCCTTCGTTTGCCGGCAGTAAATAGATCAGATCACCTGGTTCGATGGGACGACACATGGTGAAGACGAGCGAGGCTTTGACCGGCGCGGGCGGATGGAAGTCGAGTGCTTCCAGAACTCCTCGACAGGTCGTTCCTTCCTTCTTGTGCAGCTCAACTTGCCTGCCGACGGTGA
Organism: Nocardia sp. NBC_00881; assembly: GCF_045207455.1. NCBI lineage: Bacteria > Bacillati > Actinomycetota > Actinomycetes > Mycobacteriales > Nocardiaceae > Nocardia > Nocardia sp. NBC_00881. The sequence continues at coordinate 1,731,489 of NZ_CP108798.1, read as the reverse complement.
GATCTTCGATCGCCCACTGACAACGAACGCCCAGCCGGAAGCTCACCGAGAAAGATGTTCTTGACGCAGAGTTCGCTCACCAGTTCATTCCCGACGGCTGATCACTGTGCCCGTGGTGATCAGCGACCGGAGGCCGGCATCCAGCGCGATCGTCGTTTTGCCTGGTGGGCTGTGGATCTCGATGGATTTGATCGTGGTGACGGTTTTCTGGGCACCGTCGTCGACGGACACTGTGTCACCGATATGGACGGGGTCGCCCGACAGCACGCCGGTAACGAATACCCATTCCGCGCGGCTGGGGAGAAAATCGACTCGCTCAACAACCATGCGCGACACCGGGTCGGTCACTGTGTATTCCTCCGCCACATTCAGGCCCGCAGTATCGTCGGCGACGGCCGCCAGTTCAGCGCGCAATTGCTCGTAGCGGTCCAGTAGCCCAACAGGGTCGCCATGCCATCGCTGACCGGCCGCGGCGACGGCTGTATCCCTTCAACCCTGTCTTGGCGCTTGGCGCTCGGCGTTCTTGCGGCTGAGCCGCAGGGCTGTCTGCGCTCGGCGAACGCGCGCCGATCGACGCGGTCACCCAGGATATGGACGCCGCGTGGATCGTCTACCTCGAACAGGACAAGGGCAACTCCTATGCCGCAGCGGTTATGGTGCTTCATTGCCGCGGCCCGCGCGGTCGAATCGGCCAGGTGCCGCAAACGGCCAGCCGCGGCCTGGCCGGTCCGATCATCGCCGTAAGCGGCAGTACATCAAATCGTGGTCGTCTGCTCGAGTCGAAGTGATCGTGCGGCAATGTAATCAGGTCTTGGATCGGGACACTCACTTGCCTGCGCAGGCTTTCACCCTGCGCGCGAGAACACCGTCACCAGAAAGTCGGAATCGTCGGTGAACGGGCGTAGATCCCACGTCGAAAGCCGCAAATCCATCGTGAGTCCGGCGTCCTGGGCGTCGGCCAGGAACTGCGGGAACTCGTAACCACGATCGGCGCCGAACCCAATAATCACGCGACCGGCCGGGGCGAGGTTGCGGGTGAACCCGGCCAGCACCGCCTCCCGGGTGGACGGCGCCAGAAACGTCATCACGTTTCCCGCGCACACGATGACATCGAAGTCGGCGGCGATCCCACGGCCCGGCAAGTCCAGTTCGGCGAGATCACCGACTATCCAGGTTGGACCGGGATAGTCCTGCTCCGCCGCAGCGATCAACGCCGGATCGACATCGACGCCGACCACGACGTGACCAGCTCGGTGCAGGTAGCCACCCACACGTCCCGGACCGCACCCCGCATCCAGGACCCGGGCACCGCGCTCGAGCATTGCGTCGACCAGCCGCGCCTCCCCGACGATGTCCGTGCCTTGCGCCGCCAATGCCCGGAACCGCTCCACATACCACGTCGAATGCGCAGGGTCGGCAGCAGTGAGCTCCTCCCACCGGCTAGGGATACGTTCGCTCAACGTCTGTTACTCCTCATTCGGGCCCACCTCCGGTCCACTGTGCCACCGCCGTACCGATCGTTAGCGCAGCAGCCGCCTTTACTCCTGCACCAAGGCAGCAGAATCCCGATTACGTGCGAGCCCGAGGTCGGTGACGCCCGCCTACCTCAATCATCGACACTGCTCGCACACCGGCATTACCGCGCGTTCGACAAACCCACGCCGATCGCAGATGCCGGAGTGTTACCAGCGCTGGCACGGGGATTAGCGCACGGTCCAAAGATATGACCTTCACCAGTGCTCTACAACGCTCCGTAATCCACACGCGGAATGCTTCCCATGGGCACCTGCCGCGCATCCTCGACATGCTTCCAAGAACACAACACTGCTCCGGTGCCCCGCCATGACCTCCTTGCGGCCCAGGCCAACAACTGATCCAGGCCGCGTGCTCAGTCGGTGACTGAGCACCACGGTCAGCATCTGCCAGCCAACGATTGCGCCGACGCGAACGCCCGCACCGCGGCCCTGGTTCGGAATGTGCACCTACCGCAGATCCAGTCGGTCGGCGTTGGCCCATACCACAGTTTTGGGCGATGAATCGTCAGCCAGCGACTTCACCCCGATCCCGAGCTGGCGCAGATCGTGGATGAGGTTCAGCACCTCTCGCAGGTTGCGGCCTAACCTGTCCAGGGTATGCACCACGATCCGGTCGCCGGGGCGCGCGTAGGCGAGTAGCTTGGTCAGGCCGGGCCGGTCGACGGTCGCGCCGGTCTTCTTGTCGACATAGATCCGCGGGCCCGGAATCCCGGCGTCGGCGAGCGCGGACAGCTGGCGGTCGAGGCTTTGCTTGGTCGAGCTGACCCCTGCATAGCCGAGATCCACAATGAATTGACGGTGATCACCAACGACCTGCGCATCGCTAAATGCATTGCCGGCCTACGCGGCTTCCGGCTACTCGTCACCGGCGGCGAACTTCTCGGATCGGTCTACACACTGGCCGGCCAACGGACGGTCGAGTTCCTGCGTGACTACGCCGCCGACTGGACCTTCCTCGGCGCCGACGCCGTCGACGCTACCGCTGGCATCACCAACACCAACACTCTGGAAATACCCGTCAAACGCGCCATGATCGCCCTCGCCCGAACCACCACCATCGTTGTCGCCGACAACTCCAAATTCGGCCACCGCGCGCTGGCCAAGGTTGCGGGCCTCGACGAAGTCCCTCCTGGTGCCGGAGATCTCCCGCCGGCTCGGCGGAGACCCGGAGTCCACGAACGACCTCCGCGCCCAGGCCCTTGTGGCGTCGGCGATTTCCTGCCTCGACGCCGCAACCGACGCCTGGAGGGCAGCCGACGGGACCACTCCGTTGTCCGAACTCCTCGACCAAGCCATGGGCGTACTGGTCGAGCCGGAGCTGCCGTAGGACTGGACCAGACGGGCCTCTTGGGCCACGTCGGGCGCAGCGAATGCGACGTGCAGTCGGTCATCGTGGTCCACCCCGGCCGCCTGCAGTACATCGGCCAGATTGGGCCCGGCCCACTCGGCGGTCGAGATCGCGCCATGCTCCCATGGCTCCTTGCCGGGGATCGGGCGCACCGCCAGCAGTTCAGCGCGCCGATGCACGGCAGTGCAGGAACATCTCCGCGAAAAGTAGCGCTAAGGAGTTACCGCACATAGCAGCGCACTATGTGCGGTAGGGTCCGAGTCGAGCTGGCGCGACAAACCTTTCGAGGCCGGCCGACTCGGGAAACTATGTGCGGTAGCGCGGGCGGAGGTCCGGATGGGTCGGGTTCGGATGCTGCCGACGCCGGCGAGCGGGGTCCGTCTCGCCGACGCGGTGACGGTGTACCTCGCGACGATCCCGGCCGAGAACACCCGCGAGACCTACGCGGCCGCGCTGGATCGGCTGGTGCGCGATTTCGGCGCCGACACGAACGTGGCGCTGCTGGATCGGGAGCCGGATCGGGTGAGCGGGTGGTTCACCTTCGTGTGGGGCGCGAAGGCGGCCAAGACGTTCAACATCAGGTTGACCGCGCTCTCGTCGGCGTGCGTGTACTGGCGCGAACAGGGCTGGTTGGTCGGGGATCGGTTGGTGCGCCTTCGCGCCAAACCGGCACCGCCGGACACCAGCCGGGCGCTGCGCAAGCAGCGAGTCGCCGACATTCTGGGATCGGATGCGCCGCTGCGGGAACGGGTGTTGTGGCACATGCTGTACGAGTCCAGTGCCCGCGCCGAAGAGGTACTGATGCTCGACGTACCCGAGCTGGATACCGCGAATCGGTGCGCGGTGGTGACCCGCAAGGGCGGGGCGCGTGATCTGATCGCCTGGCAGACCGGCACCGCCCGCTTGTTGCCCCGGTTGTTGGCTGGCCGCAGGTCCGGGCCGGTGTTCCTCACCGACCGCAAGGCCCGCCCATCAGTGGCCACCAACGACGTCGACCCGGCGACGCTGCGTGGGCGACTGTCCTACCGGCGCGCGGCCGAGCTGTTCGAGATCCACACCGCCGACTACGACAACGGCCCGTACACGTTGCATCAGCTTCGGCATTCGCGCCTGACGCACGCGGCCGAGGACGGCGCGTCGACGCCGGTGTTGATGAAGTTGTCCGGGCACACGTCGGTGCGGAGCCTGGCGAAGTACGCGAGGGTGTCCGACGACGGGCTCGTGCGGTTCCAAGCCGACAGCGATCCGGCCGCGCGACGGCGACCGAGATAGACAGAGGCCCTCTCCTGGTCGGCGGACGTTGATGCGCTCGTCCGACCACGAGCCACACCTCACCCGGGTTTGTTCATCGTGGTTGTGTGCCTCTCGCTGCTGATGTCCAGGCGCGGCGGGAGAGCAGGCGCAGCCCGTTGAGTCCGACGATCACGGTGGAGCCTTCGTGTCCAGCAACACCGAGGGGCAGCGGCAGCTGCCCGAACAGGTCCCCCTAATCCGATTGTCGGGATGCCCGGGCACGATTGGTGGAGTCGAGGGTGATGATGAGCTTTCCGGTGACGTGGCCGCTTTCGATGAGTTGGTGTGCGTGGGGTAGTTCGTCGAGTGGGAAGGTTCGCTGAACATGGGCTTGCAGCTTTCCGTCCCGGACGAGTTCGGAGATCGTTTCCAGGTCGGTGCTGGATGGACGGACCTGGACTGAGGCGTACCGGCGGCCGTGCGCGGCGGCTTGGGCAGGGGTGATTCCGGGATCCATGGCGGTGCTCAGGAGCAGGCCGCCGGGGCGTAGTGAGGTCAGCGAGCGAGGCCCGTACTGCCCGCCGATCAGGTCCAGGACCACGTCGGCGTCTTGGATGGTTTTTGTAAAGTCGGCACGGGTGTAGTCGATGATCTCATCAGCGCCCAGGGCATACAGGAAGTCGTGGTTCGCCGCGCGTGCGGTGGCGATGACGTACGCGCCGCGCAGTTTCGCGATCTGCACGGCGAGATGACCGACGCCACCGGCTGCCGCGTGAATCAAGATGCGGTGTCCTGTGTGGACGTTGGCCATGTCCACGAGTGCTTGCCAGGCGGTGAGTGCGGCGATGGGTAGCGCCGCGGCGTGGACGTGGTCGAGGCCAGCCGGAATGGGTGCCAAGTTCGTGGCCGGAACGGTGACGTAGTCGGCGTAGGTGCCGATGAAATAGATCCCATACACCTCGTCGCCAGGGCGGAAGCGTGTCACGTCGGGTGCTGTCGCGGCGACGATCCCGGCCAGGTCGGAGCCCAGCGTGAACGGCGGCGGGCCGATCTGCGGTATCAGGCCGGCGCGTATCTTGATCTCGCCATGGTTGACCGAGGCCGCCGTCACCTGTACCAGGACCTCGCCGGGCTGCGGGCCGGGCCGATCGGTCTCGACGACTGTCAAGACGTCCGGGCCTCCGTAGGTGAACTGGGTCGCCATGCGCATCCGGCGGTTCACCCCATTCCCCATGTGCATGTGTGGATGCCTTCTTTCCCTCGTGTGGGGTCTCAGTTCGAGAAGCCGCCGACCTTGTGCGGGATGACGCGGACGATCACGCGTACCGTGCCTTCGGGGTCGGACGGCGGGTCCTCTCCCAGGTATTTGTGCGAGACCTCGCGCTGGACGGCGCGGTCGCGGTCCTCGACGAGCTCGGCGGTGCCGCGGATCTCCACCGTGCGGTACGGGTTCGTGGTGTCGAGGACGGTCAGGCTGATCCGCGGATCGCGGGTGAGGTTGCGGACCTTCTGCCGGTTGGTGGTGCTGGAGAACATCACCGTGTCGCCCTCGCGCAGGATCCACACCACCGACGTCTGCGGTTCGCCGTCGGGGTTCAACGTCGCCACCGTGGCGAAGTTCGTGCCGTCGAGCAGCTCCCGCGTCGCATCGTCGAACGTAATTGGCATAAGGGTCTGACCTCCATGGGTGCACGAGTTGTTACCGTGATCATGTTTCGCGATTTCGAGCTCCGGCGGAAGAAGGCACATTCATGTCACTGCGCAACAGCTGTGTTCCCGACCAGGTCAACGGCGGGGAGGTGTGCACAGTTCTCGACGTCCTCGGCCGGGTGAGTGGCAAGTGGAGCATCGGCGTCCTGATGGAGGCGACCCGCGGACCGGTGCGCTTCACCGAACTGGAGCGCGCGATCAATGGCATCAGTCGACGGATGCTGACGCTGACCCTGCGCAATCTGGAGCGAGACGGCTTGCTGGTGCGCACCGTGTACCCCACCGTGCCACCCAAGGTCGAATACATCGCCACCGACATGGCCCGCGAGCTGTACGACCACCTGCTCGGCCTCACCGAGTGGGCCGAACGTCACCGTGCCACTATCGCCCGCGCCCGCGACGCACACGACAACCCCGTCCCACAACACCGCTCATGAGCAACGGGCGGCGAGCAAACAAACATCGCGAAGGTGAGCGGTTCGGAGATGTCGAGATCGCGTGTCGCGGTTGCCGGGGTCGTCGACTGGTGAGATCGCCTATTCAACCTTCGGGGGTTCCGACGATGTCCAACCTTCGGGTGATCAACCGGGGTGCGGTGACGTAGCGGCTCCAGGTGGCTGCGGCCTCGGCGGCACGCTTCGTCGTGGTGACGGGGTGATAGCCGAGGGCATCGGCGACGACCGGGGCGGGCATCTGCTGAGCGGCCTCGCTCGTGCACCTGGCGACTCGGTTCCGAACCGTTCTAGACAGTGCGGGCGAAGAGTCCTTGCTCAGCCATCAGTTGTCGTCGGAGCTGCCGGGATCGCGCAGCGGTCGGTGGGCGCCGGCGAGGTCGGGCAGGTGGAAGGCGTAGTGGCCGTCGATGCCGATGTGGTCGCGGATGAACGCCGACAATCGTTGCGCGTCGGTGTCCAGGACCGGATAGTCCTGCTCGCGTAGCTGATCCAAGGCGCGGTTGCAGTAGACGGTGTTCCACAGCACGACGCAGTTGAGCACCAGCCCGAGCGCGGACAGCTGGTCCTCCATACCCTCGTAGTAGGTGCGCACCATCTCGCCCTTCATGCCGTGGTAGATCCGCCGGGCCAGGTCGTGGCGTCCTTCCACGAGGTTGGCTTGAGTTTTCCCTTCGCGTCGGTAGGGTTCGTCGTCGGCCAGGCGCAGGATGTGCAAGGTCTTGAAGATCCGTCCGTAGTGGGCGATGGCCTGGCCCAACGGGGTCGGGTTGCCGTCGCGGGAGATCATGCGGGTGACGTCGTGGGCGGAGACCTCGCCAGAGTGGATCGACACCGCGACCCGGCACATGTCCTCCCAATGCGTGGTGATCTTCTCGGTGTCGATGTGGCCGCGGGCGGCGTGGTTGAGCGGCCCGTAGTCGGCGTTCGGGTCGAAGCGCCACAGCCGTTGGTCGGGCAGGTTCGCCAGCTGGGGCCGGTATTGGCGGTCGGCGAGGTGGATCAGCCCGAACACGATGTCGGAGTAGGAGCCGGTCGGTGATGATCGCTTCGGGCACCTTGCCGCCCTGCTGGAGTTGCACGACGTCGACGAAGTGCAGAGAGTCGCGCGGTGTCCCGCGCACCACCTTCGCCGCCAACCCGGCCGCTTGGTCGTTGAGCATGTTCAGCCAGGTGATGCCGCGTTTGCGACCGAAGTATTTCGGGTTCGGCCGCGCGTGGATGGTGCGGACCGGGACCACGAAGCGGATACCGTCTACCGAGGCGAGCAACCCACCGCCCCAGGTCTGCGCCAGCGACACCTCGGCTTGGGCCTCGATCAACGCAACGTTGGCCCTGGTCAGCGTCTCCAGCCGCACATAGTGCTGGTCGACGTGGTGGAGCCGGTCGCGGGTCAACGCCTCCACACCGGGGCTGGTCACCGGTTTGAAACCCACGTTCATCGCGTGCGCGCACAGCACCGCCGCGACCGACAGCCCGAGATCGGCGACGCGGGCGTCGTTTCCGGAGGCATGGGTGAACGCCTCGGTGAAACCGGGCACCCACGACGTGACTTCGAGGACCAGCTCGGGCAAGTCGATCTCGGGGACCATCCGCTCGACCCGACGGCGCAGATCGACCAGCGACGGCGGGTCGGGAACCGCTTTGAGCGCGACCAGGTGCAGCTTGCCGTCCTCGTCGACGGTCGCCGGGCCGTCCCCGTCCAGGCGTGATGCGACCTCGCGGTAGGCGGTGTCGAGCGCGGCCGCGTGGTCGGTCAGCAGTGCTTTCGGGTCCGCCGGCAGGCTCAGCGCGTTCATGCCCACCTCGCGGGTCCGCTCCCACACCTCCCCGGAGAGCAGGTGCGCTCGAGGGTCACGCCACCGCGAGGAGGACGGGGCGAAGATGTTGCGGTGCTTGAGATGCCGGTGGAACTGCTCGCGCAGGCACAGCGTGTATGCGGCCCGGTCGACAGTCTCCGGCGGTCGGCCTTCCCGGTAGACGAGGCGTTTCCAGGCGCCGCCGATCAGGTCGTGGTCGACCTTGCGGGCGTCGAGCCAGGTCGCGGGCAGCTTCGTCTTCGTGGTCATCAACTCCGCGAGGGTCTTCATCGCTGCCAACACCGGAGCACCGTCGGTGCTGGCCCCGAACTCGACGGTGCCCATCATCGACGGCAGGAAGATCCGGACCGTGGCCAATCGACCCGACAACTCCTCGAGGCGTTGCCCGTTCAGTTCGGCGTCATCGACCGGAACCAACTCGTCGATGACCGCGACCGCGGCACGCAACTCGCTCTTGGTGGCCGTGTGCTCGATGTGGTCCCACATCACCTCCAAGCTCAGATCCGGCTTCACCTCGGTCATCTCCAGCAGCACCTTCACCGCCGCGGCGAGCCTGCCCGCGTAGCGCGACACTCGTGGGTACCGGCGCAGCTTCTCCTCGCGGGACTCCCGCTCGGCCTTCGACATCAAATCGGTGACCATCAACAGATCGAACAACTCGAGCACATCGTCGGTCGCTCGCGCCGAGAGCACCCTCACCGTCGCGACCAGCACCGCCACACGGTGTTCACGCGGCTCGAGACGACGCAGCTGCGCCGCCTTGCTAGACAACCCATAAGTCGCCAAACCGACCAACCGTCGCGGCGGAACCGCTGACATATCCACCGCACCGACCACCGCCACCAACTCGGCCAACCGGTTCACCGCCGCTACCAGGCCCCTCGAGCTGGCACGGAACACGCCCTTGCGCAGGCGTTCCAGCTCACTGACCCGTCGTTTGCCGTCCACCGGTGCGTCCAGAAGCGCCGACAGCGCTGTCCACGTCGCCGCCGGAACCTGGCTGGCAAGCTGAGACCACAACCGTTGGTCGGCAGCCTTTCGGCCCTCCACGACCAGCCTCTCCAGCGTCGTGATGCCCGGCAACAGGGCTTGGCGGGCACGCAGCCAGGCCACCGCGTCGGCAAAGATGGCCTTCGGCCCGTCGCCGGTCATCCACGCCTGGTCAGCGATCCACGCCGCCAGCTCCGCCTCCACCTCTGCGAACGCGGTCAGGCCGTACTCCTGCTGGATCTCGTTCGCGTGCTCGAAACGGGTCATCCGCCGATCGGCGTAACTCTTCACACACGAGGGATCATCGATGCCCAACTGCTCGGCCAGATACTCGACCATCTCCGACGGAACCTCCAACGGGTCGGGCAGGAACATCCCCAGATGGCGGACCGTGATCATCTGCACAGCGAAGCCAAGCCGGTTGTAGTCGCGGCGCCGCAACGAGACCAGCCGCCGGTCCTCGTCGTCCAGATGGAAGAACCGTTCCATCTCCACGCGCGAGTACGAACCGAACCGGCCGTAGCCCTCATCCATCACCGCGACATGAAATCACCTACAGCGCAACGCCGCTCACCAACGAGCCACTCTGTTGGACCAAAGGGTCTCCGGCCGAACCTACGCCCTTAGCGCTACTTTTCGCGGAGATGTTCCTGCACTGCCTGCACGGGCTGCCGTAGGTGCGGCCGTAGTCCTCGAACTCCTTGCCGATCGCCGCGGTCAACTGTTCACGGCGCTGCCGGCGCGGTGTGGGCTCACGGTCGTTCCACTTGTAGAACCACGACTCGCTGACATCACGAGCGGGGCAGGAAACGGCGTGCGGGCGGGACACCGTATTCGGCCCTCTGGGAGGCGATCAGCCGGGCCGCGCTCACTTGGTCGCCTCCTTCACCCACTCCGACCACTGATCGCTCGAGCACATCACGCTCCGTCGCCAGCTCGGCGTTCTCACGCCGCAACCGCAACAGCTCCTCGCGTTCGGACTCGCTGAGCAGGTCACCGGCTGCTCCGTCGCGCTGCTGCCGGGCAACCCAGGTCGTCAGCGTGCCCTCGTTGCCCCCAGCTCACGGGCAACCTGCGCGACCGGCCGCCCGGTCTCGCGCACGATCCGCACCGCACCCTCACGGAACTCCCGATCGAACTTGCGTCTCTTCTCCGCCATCCGGCCTTTCCTCTATGGTCAGGCCTCCACGGTACGAGGGGAAACGCACATGTGCTCACCACTCGGATCGTGGTCGCCGATGTGCAGTACCCGCGTGGCGACTCGTCGTGACGCCGCGAGTCGGGAATCCGCGGCGGCTGGGGGCGCAGCTGTCGGGCGCATCGTCCCCTCGACGAGGACGTCCCCTGGCGCGCGGTCGCCGAACTCGCCGCCGGTGACCTCGGCGACGCCGGGATCGAGCTGGCCGCACTCGTCCCGGTCGCCACCGACCTCACCGCCGTCGCTGCTCCGCTCTCGTCGGCGACGGTGCCAGGAAGCCGACCGGGCTAGCTGCCGATGTCACCGCGGGCACCGACCCACCACCAGTTCCACACTGTCGGATCTGGCCGACCTCGTCCGTCGAGGCGGTGCCGCCGCGCAGTTCTACACGTCCGGAGTGCACGTCACCGGCTACGACGCCGGTGTCGGCGAGCTCCTCGACTGGTTCAGCAGCAAATCGACCACAATTGACACTGAACCAGCCCATGGCGACGGTGGCAGAAGTCCGGCGACTCGTTCGCTGGGCATCTGGGCCTCGGGTCGATGCCTTGTTGATCACCATCCGACCACACCGTGCACGGAATACGCCAGGAAGAGCTTCCACACCCGCAATGATGATCCGTGCGGTTTGTGTACGCACACGTATGGTTGTGAACCGACCGGCTTGCGGCCGAACCGTGCCACGACACCCGCCGGTCAACGGAAGATGTGGGCGCGTAAGCCCGCTGCCAGGGCATGACCTTGGTGCTTTGCGAAACGGGTGGCAGCGGGCAGCAGGATCCGCCGCTGCACACCGAGCGGAATTCCCGCCGCGAATGTCACCGAACCCGGTGTCCCCAGCATCATCAGTAGATGTGGCAGGTGAAGTTCCTGCTGCGAGTTCACCTTTCCGTCCCGCAGCGCCTGCCCGAGGGTTCTGGCGAACGACAGTAACCAAACCGGTCCCGGCGTGTAGAGGCTGCGGACGACGATGGGCGCGTCGGTGTTGTTGTACGGATCGGTGTGGGGCACACCGGGTTCGATGATCATCTCGTCGCCGGGCGACAGCGTGCGGGTACGCCCGCCATTCCGATAGCGGGCCTGCGCGCCGGCGAGCAGGAACGAACGCTGGACGACGCCGGTGTGGACGTGCACCGGCGCGCGTCCGGTTCCCGGCGGCAGTACCCGGGTCATGCCCAGATACTGCTGTCCGGCGACGAAAAACCAGGGATGAATCTCGAGCCGCGCGCCGCCTTCGCCGGCATAGGTCTCGAAGATCGGCAGATCCCGCCGCAGGTCGCCGTCACTGGTCATGACGCTCCGGCACCGGATCGATCTCGGGTTCCGGCACCGTCATCCGGCGGGGATGACGAACCGTCTTGTGCGGAAACCTGGACTGGACATGTGACTCGGCGGCCGAGCCGGTGTCGACGTAGACGTACTCCGGTTTCCGCATCAGGGGCGCCACCACGTCGCGAGCGTGACCGTCCGGGTCGGTGAGGAAGTTGCCGAGCACGTCGGTACCGGCCGGGCACACCGCGACGCAGTATCCGGCGCGGAACTGTGGTTGGAACGACAGACTCTGCCACACGGACAAGGTCTCGCTGGGTGTGACCCGCCGCCGATAGTCGTCCGCGTCCGCGCTGTCCACCACCTCCTCGACCCAACCCGCGAAGTTGGACAGCTCGTGATGATTGTTGTGCGTGTAGCAGGCGTCGAACTCGAATCCCCCGTCGGCATGGATCGCGCCGACCGGGCAGGTGATCACGCACAACCCGCAGTCGATGCACGGATTCGACAGGACCGGTTGCGAGTACCGGGAGACCGGCCGGTCGATCAGAATCGTGCCCAGCACGATGAAGGTCCCAAATTTCGGGTGAATGACGTTGCGGTGCAACCCCATCTGTCCCAGCCCGGCGGCCACCGCCACCAGCTTGTGCGAGACCACCCAGCTCCGGTTGGGGAATCGGTGGATCTCGGCCGGGAATCCGGATGCCGGATACAGCGCGCGCACGCCGCGGCGCTGCAGTTCTAGGCAGATGTGCCGGGCGGCTTCGTGCGCCAACTCCTGGGTGGTGGCGACATCGCGGTTGGCGGCGCTTGTCGATCTGCTCTGCAGGTTGTCGCGACTGGTTCGCAGGCAGAATCCGATCAGGGTGCAGGTGCCCGGCAGTGCCTCGAGGACGTAGTCACGTTCGCCCTCGAGGCCGGGCGTTGCCAGCGCCGTGAATCCGACGTCGTCGACGCCCGCGCCCAGGCATATCTCGCGCAGCCAGTCGGCGTCGAGGTCCGCGGGCTCACCGGCGGGCGCCTGCTCGGCTCGGGCCCGCGCGGCCGCGACCGTCGGATGCGGCCGCTCACGCGAGCCTCGCTCGACCGGGACGTGCAGCGGATTCCACAACCGCTCGGCGTCGTTCATTTCGGCTCCGGCGCTGCGTCGACACCATCGGGCGGCATGATCCCGGTATCCACGTAGCGCACCGTCTTCTGCTTGTACATCTTGCGCGCGTGGGCTTCCGCGTTCGATCCGGCGCTGACGTAGATGTTCTCGGGTTTGCGCTGTACCGGGCGCAGCACCAACTGCAGGTGGCCCTTGCGGTCGGCCAGATACGGCCCGATCACGTCCTCACCGGCTGGGCACACCGCGACGCAGTAGCCGGAACGATACTGGCGGCGTGACTGCATGGTGGTTTCGCCCGGGCTCATGCGCTGGTCGTAATCGTCGGCGTCGGTGCTGTCGGCCATGGTTTCGACCCAGTCGGCGAAGTTGTTCACGAACTGGTTGTAGGTGTGGGTGTAGCAACTGTTGAAGTCGAAACTGCCGTCGGTGTGTATCGCGCCCACCGGGCACGCGGCCACGCACAGATTGCAGCCCAGGCACGGATTCCAGTCCAGCGGCCGGGAATACGGTGCGATCCGCGCGTCGGTCAGCACGGTGCCGAGCCCGATGAAGCTGCCGAACTTCGGATGGATCACGCAGCGATGAATTCCCATGTGGCCCAACCCCGCAGCCACCGCCACCGGCTTGTGCGACACCGTCCAACCACGGCTCGGCAGTCGGTGCGCTTCGACGGGAAACGTCACCGACGGGTACATGGCACGAAATCCACGGTCCTGCAACGTGATACTGATCTTGTGGCCGATCCGGTCGAGCACCGGTATCGCGGTGTCGATCTCGGTATTGACCATGCTGGCCGCCCGGCTGCGAAAGTTGTCCCGCGCCAGCCGCACACACACCGCGATCAGCGAGCGGGTGCTCGGAAGCGCTTCGCGCACATAGTCGACCTCCCCCTCCAGGCCAGGCGTGTCCAGTGCCACGAAGCCGACGTCGTCAGCTCCGGCGTCCAGGCACACCTGCCGCAGTTCGGCCGCATCCAATATACCGGTCATGTCATACCTCCCAGAGATACAGACACCGCCTGGGACGAAAAATCATCGGTGGGACCCGAGATCATCGGTGGAGCTCTCGACCGATGGCGCGCACCGGCTCATCCGGTTTGCCGATGGCTGGCGCTGCGTCGGATCGTCGAGCAGCACCGCCATGTGGTGGGGCCAGCGAATTCCAGCGCCGTTTGTAGGTGAATTCCTACGCCGCCCAGTGGTCTCCTAGACGAGTAAGTCCGAAGTCTGGGCCTGCGGAAATGGTGAGGGTCTCGATGATCCGTGTGTGACGACAGACCTCGAGACCCTCATCACGGCACTGTAGGTGAAGATCGATGACGAGTTGGCAGGCCCGCGATGGACCGGCCGTCCACCGGTTTTGACCGGCTCCGAACTGGTCTGTGTCGCCGTCGCCCAGGCCTTGCTCGGATTCACCTCCGAAACACACTGGCTGCGATATGCCCGCAAGCACTCGAGGGGTATGTTCCCGGATCTGCCTCAGCAGTCCGGCTACAACAAGCGCCTGCGGGCCGGACTCGGCCTGGTCAAGCGGGTCATCCGGATGCTGGCACGATCCAGCGACTTCTGGCTGCATGACTGCTGGATCGTGGACTGTACCCCGGTGCCCTGCGGCAACAGGCCCAGCGAGCGAGTCCGGTGCGGATCGCGGATGTGGGTGTGGTCATTTGCCGTGATCCTCATCGTGGATCCGGAACTCGGGTGAGGTGCCGCTGAAGGGAACGCGGTCGTCGCCGAGCTTCACGGCGTCGCCGAAGTACCGGATCCGGTAGCTGCCGGGTGTTGCGTCGGCCGGGCTGTGCCAGACGATGGTGACTCGCGAGCTCTGGGCGGGGCCACGCGACCAGCTGAAGGTGGTCGTCCAGTCGCCGTCGTCGGCGATCGTTCGCCAGCGATCCCCGTTCCGGCGCTGCACCATGAGGTAAGTCTTGCCGCGATGCAGGTCGTGGTTGGGGTGCGCACCGGCGAATTCGACGCTCACTCGCTCCCCGGCGCGATACGCCGGCTCCGGCTCGGTGAGCACGTCGCCGAAGTTCCGTCCCACTGGCGGAAAGTCTGGCGGAGGTGTGGTTTTCGACGGCCGCTGCAGCTCCGACAGATCGGGTGCCGCGGCACCGGACGGTACCGCGTTGCCGTCGTGCATCGCGGTCGCGAGCTGCGCCGCGATCTGCTGCAGGGCCGGCAGCTCCCATCGACCGAACAAGGTGCTCGCGCCCTCGTAGTGCTGTACGACGTACTCCTCGGGAGTCGTGACGTAATGGATATAGGCATTGGTGTATCCGGCGACCAGGACGTTGGCCAGCTCGGCGCCGAGGATGGCCGCCACGGTGCGCCGCAACCGGAGGCCGGCGGTGATCGTCACCTCGCCCGGAATACCGAGCAGATACAGCTCGCCGATTTGGACGAGTTGCACCGGAACGATCTCTTGCACGTACGGCCCGAACCGATTGAGCAGCCTGCCCGGAGCAACGATCGCCTTGGGCGCCTGCACATCCCGCAATGCGGGCGCGAACCGATACGCCAACCGCGACAGCAGATCCCAGCCCGGATTACGGCCTTCGTGAAAGGTCTTCCAGTGGGTAGGTCCGTCGAACCCCGCGCCGGCGAAGGCGGCCGCACCCCAGGCAGGTCTGCCGGTGCGGTGCTCGCGCCCGTCTCCGGTGAACTCCGCGGACACGGTCACCGCGGACAGATCGATATGCACGAAGCGGTAATCGATGCTGCCGGCCATTCGAGGCATGTACCCCGCGGCGAGTTTCGCTGCGGCCTCGTATTGGCGCAGGCCGAGGATCCGGGTGTTCTCGAACTCGTCGCCGGTAGGGCCGTGACCGGGCCTGCCGTCCAGGTTGGGCGACATATCACCGGCGTTGGTCTGCGCGAATGCCGCGACGAAGTCGGGGTCCGGATCCGCCAGGTAGTCCACGCCCTCGACCACGCGCTCCCAGTGATAGGCCGCGTATCCCTTGTTGTCGCCGCTGATCAGCGTGTTTCGGTTGGTCATCGACGTGCCGTGCGAGGCGAACCAGTTGATGGCGCCGACCGGTTCGCCCTCGCGATCGATGCGCAGCAAGGTCGTCTGCGGGTCGATGGCGTCGGGGAAGGAATCCTTGTCCTCCTGCGGATTTCGGTCGAATGCCGCACGAGAGCGATTGACGCTGGCCTCGCGCAGCTCGCCGTGTATCAGGCGCAGGGTGGCCGGTGCGAGATCCTCGTGTGCCCGCTCCACCGCCTCGACGATGCCGTCGACGATTGCCGCGAAGGTCTTGGGGCGGAACCCGATCGAGCTGTTGTAAAACCGGTGGTGCGAATAGCCGCCGGGCCCGCAGTGGGTGTGGGTTGCGGTGAGCATCACGTTGGACTCGGTGTAGGTGTCGCCGAAGCGCTGAACCAGGCGGTGCAGCACCTCCTGGGTGATGCTGGAGAAGATCAGGGGGAGGTCGGTCACGACCAGCAGCACCCGCCGATCGGAGATCGGGTCCACGAAGACGAAAGCGCGGGCTCGCAACCGGATGTGTATTCCGGTGGTCTTCTGATCGGCCTTGCCATAGCCGAGCATGCCGACCTCGGCCGGTTCTCCGGTGATGTCGGCAATGGCGCGCCCGACCAGGTGGCGGTCGGTCGAATACTTCTTTTCCGGCATCAACCTCTGTCTTCCGTCCTGTTGGCACCGGCCCGCGGCAGCCGTCCGGATTCATTACACCGACAACTAGCGAGAGCGAAGTCGGAATTGTGTTGTGTGAACTGTGGTTTCGTTATTTCCATACGACGATGGAGGGTGGTTTCGTGGCAAGCGCGGCGGGACTGTCGACCATGAAGGTTCCTACACGATCTTCGGAGCCTCACCGTGGCTGCTGTGTCATCGTCTCCTATCGCCATGCTTTCGCGCCACCTGCACTCGGGATCAGATGCTGGGAATCGGCGGGCCCACCACCAATCTCGGGTTACCGATCGGCTGGGGGCCTATCGACCACGACGATGCGCTGCAGGGCCTGCACCGCGCCTACGAACACGGCGTCACCCTGTTCGACGTCGCCGACGTCTACGGTCACGGCCGCGCCGAACGGACCCTCGGACGGTTCGTTGCGCACATACCCCACGACAGGCAGCGTTGGCCGAGCGTTGCAGGCATGACCACAACGCGACGCGGATCAGTCCACTGGGGTCTGGACCGGCAAGGGTGATCTTTCCATTGACGCAGTCGCAGCCGAAGTTGCCTCCGCTGAGCCGAACGTATTCGTCCACATCGGGAATCTGGTTCGCCTCGGACGCGGTGCGTACGAGGCGGCCGTCGTATCGGTATTCCAATGCCCTGGCCGACCAGCCGAGGCCGAAGACGTGGAAGGCTGGATTACCGTGCAGTGCCGGTGCGGCCACCTCAGCTCGGGGTCACCCCCAGATGATCGGCTTGCGGCCGTAGTCTTGGCCCTGTTCCTTGGCGCCGGGGTCGGCGTAGGACGCTTTGGTCACCGTAGCCGAGCCGGGCGCCAGTACTACGGAGCAGGTCTGGTACGTCGCTCCATTCGTAGTGAAATCCTTACCCGCACTTTCGTTGTCGCACTTCTCGAATGTGCCTATCACGGCGATCTTCTTCGCTTCCTTACCATCGGCCAGTAGGCCGCCGAGTGAGCGCAACGATGAGTTGGCGAATTCCGAGCCGCTCTCATTACTGACCTGGATCCGCACGTAGTAGGGGGTCATACCCGCGGCCTTGTCTCCCAATTTCAGCGAAGCGAGATCGGCGGGGTCGCCTTTGTCGATCTTGGTTACGGTGATTCCGACCGCGCCGTTCTTCTTCTGAAATTCGAACGGAACGATCGCCTTGCCGCCGATCGACAATGTGGTCCCGGCCGGTGTGAACGCCGCGGTCGACTGCTGCTCCGCGGCTGTCGTGGGTACCGCGGAGAGTTTGGCCGTCGTCTGCGTAGTGGGTGTGGCCGACGGCTCGTTGTCCGAACATGCAGCCAGCGCCAGTCCGGTGGCGATGGCGAGCAAGGCGGGCAACTTGTGGCTACGCACAGCAGAAACTCCTTGAATTCCCCCGGGTTTGGTGCACACCGGGTTGTCTGTCTCCAGCTTGTTGCTGGGTCAGGTTGGCATAGTAGTCGGCTTCGTACTCGACCGGTGGTGTGCGGCCGAGCCGATGCATGAGCCGGGATTCGTTGTACCAGGAGATCCAGGTGAGCTGCTCGACATCGAGAGGCGATGCAGCGGGCCGAACCAGAACGGGAGTCCTCGCGGATCGCTTCGGTCTTGTAGAGCCCAATTGTGTTCCCTGCCAAGGCGTTAGTGTGTCCTGAAGGTGGCAGGGAGGTCGTGATGTAGAAGCGTGAATCTTGTTGTCGCTGTGCTGTTGTGGAGATGGAGGTAGGTCCATCGGCATCGGCATGCAAGTGCAGGTGTCAAACCGCCCCGAGCTGCTGCGGTGAATGAGTCGTGGTGGTGAGCGTCCGAGGAAAAGCCGCACAGGATGTGGCAGGTGTGGGCCGAGAAAGGCACCGAAATAGGGCGTACTACCGCGTGTCCGTCGGGGACGAGGTGCGGATGACCAGCGATCAACCGCCGGTCGCTAAGCAGTTACTTCGGATAGCGGCGCACTATCTGAAGGTTGTTCGAGGACCGAACTGGCGCTGAGCCGCCCCGCTGCGCGATCGAGTCGCGAACACTGGCGGTAGCGCCGGCGCGACTCAGGCGATCCAGACTCTCTTGTACGGATGGGCTGCTACCCGTATTTCTTTGCGCCGATGTTCCTCAGATCCCCGATATGTGCCACCTCCCTGAAGGGGCCGGGCGCATGTCGGGAATTTGAGGAACAGTGCGGCGAGACCCGGTAGGCTCACCGGGTCCCGAAATGTTCACGGCCTGTGGGCTTCCGGGGGTATGTGTGGTTCGTTTCTGTTGGGTCTGCTCTGCCTCGGGAGGTCGTCGTGCGTGTCGGTCGGTTGGTGTCGGTTGTTGTCGCGGTGATGCTCGCCGCGCTCGTCGCCGGCGGAGGCCCCGCCGCCGGACAGAGCGATTACGCGCAGACCGGGCTCACCCTGCACAACAAGTACCGGGCCGAGCACGGTTCCCCCGCCATGACCTTGACCCAGAACCTGAACAACCTGGCCCAGCAGTGCGCGAAGTACTACGCCGCCAAGGGCTCGATCGATCACAGCTGCCCCTACAAGAACGGGGCCGGGGAAAACCTCGTCATAGCCGAGGGCAACTTCGGCGGTGTATCCCTTGTCGATATGGGCACGAGGATGTGGTACGACGAGATCAAGGACTACGACTTCAACGACCCCGGATTCCGCTTTGCAACCGGGCATTTCACGCAGGTGGTGTGGAAGGCCAGCACGCGACTCGGTATCGGGTGGCGGCAAGAGTGTCGCCGTCGCCCTCTACAACCCACCCGGCAACGTGGAGGGACAGTACCCCCAGAACGTGGCCCGCCCTCGCTGATCCTGGCCTGTCCACGGCGATCCTCCCGGCCGTAGCGTGACATTCTCGTGGATGTTCCCGGACCCCCGTTCAGCGCGCCTGCCCTAGAACACGCGATAGGCGGCTACTTTTCGTGCGTTCGGTGTAGGCGTCGATATCGTCCGAACGGGCCTGCGTGGGCGATGGTGGGTCCTCACCTTTCCGTAGCCTGGACGGGTGGGAGCTGCAGACTTCGGCCGCGAGCCTGATGGGGGGTGGGATTTCGCAGGTCCGGCCGATGCCGTGCCGCCGCTGGGCGCCGCGATCATTGGTTACCGCGATGCGGGTGGCGCGGGGTTGGATCTTCGGGTTGCCGGGACAGCGGCGATCACCGTGGTGATCGAATTCGGGGATCGCGAGCTGATCGTCGACGACGCTGTCGGGCGGCGGACCCTCGGAGGCTTCGTTGTCGGGCTTCCCGCCGAGGCCATGCGCGTCCGTGGCGAGCGGGCAGAGTGCATCGAGGTTCGCTTGTCGCCGATACAGGCGTATTCGCTGTTGGGTGTTTCCCCAACTGATTTGGGCCGGGGTGTGGTCGCTCTGGAGGACCTGTGGGGATGGCGAGCTCAGCGACTGCGTGAGCAACTCGCGTCCACCCGGACCTGGGACGAGCGTTTCGCAGTGGCGAAATCGTTTCTGGCACAATGCGAAAGGCCGATGCGGACGCCTGACCCGGAGGTGCTTGCCAGCTGGAATCGCATACTCACCTCCCGTGGCCAGGTGAAGATCGGTGAGCTCGCCGAATCCCTCGGATGGAGCCATAAGCGGCTGTGGGCGCGGTTCGAGTCCCAGATCGGCCTAACACCCAAGCGGGCGGCGATGCTGGTCCGGTTCCGGTACGCGGTCGACGGTCTGCTGGCGGAACGACCCGCTGCCGACGTCGCGGCGGACTGCGGGTACACCGATCAGGCTCATCTATGCCGAGACGTGTCGATATTCGCGGACCACACGCCAGGGGCACTGAGGGCGCACTATCTGCCCACCATCGCCCGGCACCGGTACCGGGCCTGGGGAAGATTTTTCCAATACCGGGCGGGAGCGGTCGGTCGATAGTGGTGGCGTGATCAACACATTCGATCCCGAGAAGCTACAGACCGCCCTGGAGACCGTCCATCGCGCGGGCATGCCCGGAGTTTTCGCCGAGGTGCGCGACGACCAAATCTGGGGTGGCGCCACCGGAGTCGCCGATGTCGCCACCGGCCGCCCCGTCACGGCCGATATGCGACACCGCGTCGGCAGCATCACCAAGACGTTCACCGCTGCCGCTGTGCTGCGGCAGGTCGACGATGGCGAAATTGAGCTCGACACACCAATCGGCCACTACCTGCCACGGCTGGTTCCCTGCGAACGAGGTGCGGCAATCACGGTCCGGATGTTGATCAACCACACCAGCGGCCTCGCCGAATACCTCCCGCATGCCTACCCGTCACTCGCGGCCTTCCCCGCCTTGGCGAAAACGACACCGGAGAGCCTGGATGACAACCGGTTCACCCGGTTTCACCCGACCGAGCTGATCGAGATGGGGGTCTCAGCGCCTGCTGCCGGGCCCCCGGGTGGCACCCCGGGGGTGTACTCGAACACCAATTACCTGCTCATGTGTCAACTCCTGGAGTCGGTGACCGGTACCTCGGCGGAGAAATGCATCACTCGCGACATCATCGAGCGGGCCGGGCTGCGGGACACTGAGCTCCCGGCCGGACCGTATGTCCACGGACCGCACTCACTGCACTACGAGGCGTGGTTCGGCATGATCGACCCGCCGCGCGACTACAGCGTCTATGACATGTCGTGGGTGGGGCCGTCGGCTTCGCTGATATCGACTGTCGCGGACCTGAACCGATTCTTCGGCCTGCTGCTGGCCGGCGAGATCATCAGCAGATCGTCGCTGGCGCAGATGCAACGTACCGTTGCGGTCATCTCCTTCGAGGGAAAGACACTCGACTACGGCCTCGGCCTGCAGAAGATGACGGTGCCCGGTCACGGCACATACTGGGGCCATGAGGGCTCCGTCTGGGGCGGCGGCGCGATGTCCATGACCAGCGCTGACGGCAGACGGCAAATGTCCATCGCGGTGAACCTGCAGCGATGGAACCAACTCGACTCCTCGGGGAAGCCACAGCCCCACCCCATCGACGACGCACTTCGGGCTCTCACCCAACTGGCGCTGTGTGGTTGATACACCAGCTGGAGGGACCAACAGTTCGCGGCGCGGGTCACGGTCGAGCCGGAGTGAGTAGGGCCAGGATGTGCGCCGCAAACGAATCCTGTTGAGCGACTGAAGAACATCGCCAGAATCGGAGCTGGACAGCGGGTGTCACCGCGTCAGATGTTCGCGCTGGTCTGCTGTGTGCGGGCGGTATCGAGGAGATCTTCGCGGCGCATCGTGGCGTTTTGGTTCCATTCGCGGGCAGCAAGTTGGGAAACTGCACGAGGTTGTCGAAACAGAAGAATTCGCCCCGGAAACTGATGCCCTCCTCGCAGCCGGACCACAGCAGACGCAGCACGTCGATCGCTTCGTCAGCACGTCGTCCGCGGGCACGGAAGTCGACACCGGTCGCCGCGGCTTCCCCAGGAAGGGTGCCCAATCCTATTGTCAGCAATCGCATCCGGCCCTTGGACAAGGTAGTGGGGTGTCAGCGCCGGGCGGGCCGCGGCCGGCCGTCGCGTCAGGATCTACCGGGCGGTGAGAATCAGCTTATCGTTGATCAATGAAACCCTCTGACTTCCTGCGCGATTCGCGCTTCCGCGATCCCGGCCCCGCCTTCATCGAGGACGGCACCGCGCATCTGCGCAGCCACAAGGACATCTGGCGGGCCATGATGGACACCACCGGTGCCGAGTTCACCCAGGACGCCTCCTATTGGCTGCCTCCCGAGCAGCCATGGCATATCACCTGGTCGTTCGTCTGGGCTGCGGGCGTGCGGCGAGCCGACGGCTCCCCGGGGCGGCACCGTGTGCTGCGCGACCTCGTCGAGCCGTGGTTCCGCCACCGTGCGGTGCAGACTCTCACCGGAGAGGTCGGGAACCTGACCGGCCAACTGCTGCGGGCGATCGTGGACAAGGGAACCGGAACGGTTGACCTGGCCACGGAACTGGCTTACCCGCTGGCGATGCGGACCACGTGCGCGCTGGTCGGGCTGCCCGCGACGCTGGAGCCGTGGCTGGCCGACTACATCGATCAGTACCAGCGCACCCCGGGGCTGGACCAGGTCGCGCCGGAGCCGCCGGAGGTGCGGGCCTACTTCTGGGATGTGGTCAAGCAGCGCGAGGCGGCGCCGAAGGACGATCTGATCGACGTGATCATCGCCGCCTGGCGCCGCGATGAGATCACCGACGACGAGGTGCTCGGCTATCTGTGGGGATTCTTCGCGGCGGGCAAGGACACCACCGGCACCCATATCGCGAACCTGTTCGCGTTGCTCAGCGAGTTCGATTTGCTCGGCGAGGCGCGGTCGAGGCTGGACGACGATGAGTGGATACGCACGGCCGGCGAAGAGGTGCTGCGGTTCTGCCCGCCGTTCCCCGTCGGCCCGGCACTGACGGTCTCCGACGTCGAACTCGGCGACGGGGTGACGCTCCCGGCGCGGACGCCGGTGTCGTTGTGGTTCAGCGCGGCCAACCGCGATCCGGCGGTCAGCGGCGAGAACGCGGACACGTTTGATGTCACCCGGTCCACGAACCGGCACCTGGCGTTCGGCTCCGGCCTGCACCGCTGCTTCGGCGCACCGTTGGCCCGGATGGAGGCCAATGTGGCGTTCCGGGCGACGCTGCGGGCCCTGCCCGGACTTGAACCCGACCCGGACGGAGAATTCCAGCGGTATGCCGGCATCGTGGACGGGGTGAACGCCGCGCCGTTCCAGTTCGACCAGCGGGCGGCGGAGTCGCTGGTCGCCGACTGATCCGGCATGCGTTGGCGCGTGCCGGTTCGGGGAGCCGGTGGCCGATCAGTCCTGCTCGATCAGCCGGTGCTCGCCGGGGCCAGCAGGATCTCGAGTTCGGCGGCGAGGCGGGTGTTGCCGATCGCGGCCGCGCCGACAAGGAACGCTTCGGCGTCTTCACCGAGGGCGCAGAACTGTCGCTCGGCAGTGGTTTTCGGGTGCGGTTCGAGCACCAGCAGTGCGCCACAGTCGAGGACGATCTGCACTTTCTCGCTGATCAGGCGGGTGAGCACCGAGTAGCGTGCCGATCCGTAACGAACGCACGACAGCCGGTCGACGGTGCGGGTGACCGATGGTGCGCCGATCTCGAGCCGCAGCGACGGCGACGGCCGCAACAACTCCCGCTCGCCGGGGACCGCGCAGATCTCCGAATGCACCAGCAAGTTCACCTCCGCGCACCAGGTTTTCGCTGCCGCGTTGGCCTCGCGCAGGCTCACCGCCGCCCCGCGCATAGCGGCCTCGGTCAATAGCGGCACCGCCAGATCACGCTGGGCATACCCACACAGGTTCTCCACGATGCCCTTCGATTGGGGATCGCTGGCATGGCACCAGTCCGGTGAGAATCCGTAATGCGTTGCGAGCTGGATATATGGCGACGTGGCCGACATTGTGCCGCAACGGCAAGTTGTTCACGATCGATGACCACGTGGCGCTGTTTTCGAGCACCAGCAGCAGGTTCCCGTCGCCTACTCGCTGGAGCCTGCCCGGTTCGACCTCGTCCAAGGGTTGTCTACTCAGCAGCGACGGAGGGGCCGGCACTGCGGACAGCACTTCGCACAGACGTGCGTCGTCTTTGAACAGCGGGCCGAAACGCATTGTGCCGAGCACCTTCTCCGGCATCTCGAAATCGGCCTCAGACCCGAACCCGGCGGAGCGAGGTCCTTAGCGAGATCGACCAGCAGTTGGCCCAGTGCGTCCGGAACTTCAGGATCGCGGAGCGGTGGGCGCGACAGGATCGCGCGAGGTCTTTGTAGAGGGTGAGCACACCCTCGGCGGACTTCTTCAGCTCCGGGATGTCTTCATCGACATGGGCGGCGTCGGCGGTCTCGTTCGCGAATGTCTTCGCCAGCTGGTCCAGCAGGATCGGCAGGTTGCCCACACCCGATTCGGAGGTGAGCGTTTGTCTTTCAGCAGGAATTTCGCTGCGCCGGAACGCAGAGTGGTGACGATGTATTCATCGGTGTCGAAGGTCGTCAGCATCGCCACCACCGGCGGCTCGCTCATCGCCCGCACCTGGCTCAGCACGGTCAGCCCGTGGACTGCGACCGGGATCGCCAACTGGCCGTTGCGAGTGACCATGTGTTCCGCCTTCGAGACGGTGGTGACGGTGGCGACCCCGGGAAGTGCGGGTTGGATGCGATCGGCATGCCGGGCTGCCACCCGAGCGCCTTCAGGATCGGGCTCTCGGCGACGCGTCCCGCGCCGGTGAGCAACGCTGACCCGTAGACCACATGGACCCGTTCACGGGAGGGGCCGCTGACCACCCCGCACGAATACGCCGTCGTCATCCCGCCGCGCCACGCAGGCGGGTGTTCACGTCGAGTTCCCGCCCGTAGGGGAGAGCAGCCTGGAGGTCCGGGCAGTCGAACAGATCTCGGCTCCGTGCCGAGGTTATAGTGCTCGTGCCAGGTCCAGGTGGGGGGTGAGCGGCAGGTCGCCTGGTGCCATGTGGACGGAATCGCCGTTTACCAGTGTCCGCACCCACTCTCCTGTGGCCGGGGCCGTCCTACGTCGCTACGGGATCAGGACCACCTTCCCGCCCGGGTGGCCGGTCTCACTCAGTTCGTGTGCTCGGCCGGCGTCGGCCAGCGCGAAGCTCGCGGCGACGCGCACGCCGAGCGCGTCATCCGCGACGAGCTGGGCGTAGTCGGCGAGCTGCACCCCGAACCGCCGGTTACTGCCGGAGAACACGATGCCCAGGTCGAAGGCCCGCAGGTCGGTGATCGTCACGATCCGGTCGGTACCGCCGCGCAGTTCGATCGACACCTCCAGGGCGGCCTGTCCGGCGACGTCGAAGACCGCGTCGACGCCCTGCGGCGCGAGAGCCCGGACCCGGTCGGCGAGTCCGTCGCCGTAGGTGACCGGGATCGCGCCGAGCGAGCGCAGGTAGTCGTGGTTGCGCGGTGACGCGGTGCCGACGACGGTGACGCCGCGAGCCACCGCGAGCTGGACGCCGAACGCGCCCACTGCTCCTGCTGCGCCGTGCACCAGCAGCGTCTCCCTGGTCGTCACCCCGAGGGTGTCGAGCACGCGGTCCGCGGTCTCCAGGGCCACCGGCAGCGCGGCGGCGGTCTCCCAGCCGAGGCCGGCCGGCTTGGGTGCGAAGTCGTCGGCCAGGGCGTACTCGGCGTAGGAGCCGGTGACGGTCCAGGCCACCACCTCGTCGCCCACCGCGACACCGGTGACGCCCGCCCCGACCTCGTCGACTACGCCGGCCGCTTCCAGGCCGGGGATCGCCGGCAGGGACGCGGGCGCCATGTCCTGCATCCAGCCCCTGCGGATCTTGTAGTCCACCGGGTTGACGCCGGCGGCCGCGACTTTCAGCCGTACCTGTCCGGGTCCGGCGTGCGGCTCCTCGACGTTCTCCAGCCGCAGGACCTCCGGACCGCCGTACTCGCCGTAAACGATCGCTTTCATCTCTTACTCCCATGATCGGTGACTGCTCCATCCTGGAGGAGGACCGGCTCCAGGATGGCCAGTCGTTCGGCCAGTTCGCCCTGGCCGAAAGAGCAGCCGGGACGTGCGCCGCGCCCGTTATGCTCGGAGCCATGGACCTGATGTCGGCCGTCGAGGTGATCCGGGCACCGTTGAGCGAGACCCAGTCGCGGCTGTCCGCGGCCTTCGCCGAGGCGATCCCCCACCGGGCGCTCGCCCAGTTGTCCGCCAACTGCCCGTTCGCGCCGTTCAAGACCTACGGTAAGTCGCCCGGCGCGCCCAGGTCGTCCGTCACGATCGCTGACCTCGCCGCGATCCGACCGCTGGTGCCGGCGCGGGGCGCCTGGCAGGGACGGGCCACGATGGCGGGCGTCGAGGTGCCCGTGCTGGCCCTGGCCAGCAACGCCACCGAGCAGGGCGCGCTGCTGGTCCTGGTGCGGACCGAGGACACCCCGGTGCCGGAGAAGGACCTGGCGCCCGCCCTGGCGGTGTGGGACATGGTGACCGCCCACTGGGAGGGCCTGCGGAATGAGGCCGCGCCCGAATGGCTGGCCGTGTCCCGGGCGGCCGCGGCGGCACGCGCCATGGCCATCTCCGACCTCGGCGACGCGCACGGGGCCGCGCTGACAGCCCTGCTCGGCGTCCTGCGCGACCGTTCTCTGGGCGACGGGGATGCCCGGACCCGCGCCGTCGACCTCGCCGTCACCGCGCTGGTCGAGCTACGTTCACGGGCCGAACTGGACCTCGCGATGGCAGAGGAGCGGGTCGGCGACGCGTTCGACCGGCTTGCCGAGTCGCTGAGCCGCGTCCTGCGCCCCCGCGGCGTGCTGCTGGAGCTGGGCACGCCCGGCGCGGAGGAAGGCGCGGACCGGGTGCTGCCCGCCGACGTCGCTGCCACGGCCCGTGCGGTGGTCCGGGCCGTCGTACACGCAATGCTGGACGACCAGCGGCAGGTACGGCGGATCCATGTCGGCTGGAAGATCGGCGCGGCCGAACTGCGCGCGACTGTGCGGGACGACGGCCCCGGCGCGCTGTCCCGCGGCGCCCTCGACGCGCGCCGGGTCGGGGAACGGCTGGGCCCGCTGGGCGGGCGGCTGGAGGTGGACGCGGTGCCGGGCTGGGGCACGACGGTGACCGTCGAGGTCCCGCTCGGACCGCCGGACACCCCACGCGAGGACCCGCTGACCGTGCTGGGCGCGCGGGAGCTGGAGGTGCTGGGTCAGCTGGCCCGCGGTCGGCGCAACCGGGATATCGCCCGGGAACTGCACATCAGCGAGTCCACGGTGAAGTTCCACGTGGCGAAGATCCTGGACAAGCTGGGCGTCGGCTCACGCGGCGAGGCGGCCGCACTGGCCCACGAGTGGGGTGCGGCCACCGCGCGCGCCTAGCCGCTGCTTTCGATTCATTCCTTCTCGGGGTCACCCTGTCCCTTGTGCGCCGACATCGCTGCCGCGTCGGAGCTGAGCATCTTCGCTATCGCCGTGGCTGCCTGCCGCCACTGGCATTGCTGCTGTCGGTCGAACTGCTCAATACCGCACTCAAACGACACCGAGACGAAACCACCGGCCAACCCGCACGCTCGGCTCCAGGAGACATGCCGCCTATTTCAGACAGCACCGGATTATTCGATATTCCAAGATTCTCTGGCGCATCATCTCATAAAGTTCTGAACCCGGAACCGCAAGGAAGCTATTCATGGCTTCACTCTCCGATCCGAAAGCTTTCACACTCTGGGGTGCCGCCTCATCGCGAGAGGCGAGAACATTGGCCGTAATGTCACGATCCGCTTTTACTACGAAACCGAGCCGCAAAAGCTCCGAACGAATATAGTCCCACTTCTCAAAGGGCTGTAGATCAGTGTAAAGAAACCAACCACCCGGCTTCAACACTCTCTTGACTTCACTCAGAAATTTACCCAGATCAGGGTATCCGTGAGACGATTCAATATTGACGACAACATCGTGCACCTTGTCTTCGAATGGCAAATGTTCAGCATCGCCGACGTCAAAGCGCGCCGACGGTGCGCCACAGTTGTTGCGGCAAAACATGACCGCCTCAGGAGATAAATCTATCCCAACTATCTCCACATCGAACATTTTCGCAATAAGCCCAACTGTCCCCCCGCGTCCGCAACCTACGTCCAGGATCGTTCGCCCATCCAGTTCCGTAGTTCCGATCAACTCCAAAACCAGCCGTATAGAGTTTCCGTTCAGCGAATGGGCGGGAACATCGACTTTTGATTCGTCACCATCACCAACGGACACGTAACCATAATTCAAGAAAGTTGCCGCATCTCCTACTCCTGATGCGGCCAAACGTCTCGAAATATCGTCGTACATTCTACGCAAGCTCATCTTATCGGCAGGAAACATCACCATATGAATAACCTTTGTACTCGTCGATTAGACATCATCAAGCCAATCTTCTATTATTTCGACCACCGATGGCGCATCATCCGAGATAGCCGAATAGTGATCCGCTTCTACGCTTCTCACTATTTGGGAGTCAGACCATGGATCAGCAATCATGTACTCCCTTTCTCCAGCCGCCGACGTTGTATAGAAAAATGGGTTTGCGCATTTAATAAAGAGAACACTATTTCGTAGAGGGGACCACGCATAGTCGCGAAGAAGGTCGAGCCATCTAATCGATGCCGTAACGTTTGCGCTATTGAAGGTTCCGAGCTCGGACTCACGCTCCAACATCGATCCAACCAGCTGATCGATAGGTATGTTTGCCGCTTGCTCCCTCTCGAAGCTATCGATAAGAATTACGCCGGTGAAGCGCGATTCTCCTATCTCTTCCATTCTATTCGCGACTGCGTGCGCAAGGACGCCTCCAGAGGAATAGCCCGCCAATACAAACGGTTCGTCACCGGCAGCCTCCCTGACAGCTACGACTAGATCCTCTACAGCTGCGGGGAGGGACTCCGGGAGCGGCTCGCCAGATCTGAAACCAGGCAGTGCCATACTCAGTATGCTTCTCCGGTTTCCGAATGCATTTGCTATCCGTGCGTGCTGATGCACGCCGCCCGTAAAGATGGGCGAAGCGAGGAATACAATTCCTGGCGTCTTGGTTCCCCTGCCGAGTTCAGCCCGAATGCTAACCTGCGAAATGTCAGAAGAGCCGTATGTTGGACGCAACCCGCCTGCGACACGAAGCAGAGCTGTGCCTTCGTTCCATTTTCCGTCTTGGATCGCTTTTCTATATAGCGACACGAGAGATTCTTCGCCCTCGTGCTCTATATTAGTTTCGAGCACGAGATCGTTCTCCCGGGAAGTAATTTCTCGAGGACGTTCTCGAAGTTTATGTAGTATGTGATTCGCCAGCTCAGATATGGTTTCATATTCGAAGACCAGCGTCGCCGGTAGCCGTAGACCTGTCGCGGTGTTGAGGCGGTTACGAACCTCGACCGCGGTTAACGAATCGAACCCCAGGTCTCGGAAGTTGCGGTCGGCCTCGATGGCGGCGGCGCCGTCGTGACCGAGGACGGCCGCGACCTGACCACGGACCACCTCCAGCACCACCGACAACTGCTCGGACCCCGACAAACCCACCACCCGCTGCCGGAGGTCCGGGGCCGTCGTTGTCGCCATTCGGCGGGCGCTCGGCACCAAGCCCAACAACAGCGGGGAGACGGCGCCGATGCGGGTTCGCGCCGCCGGCGTAGCCATATCCAGTCGCGCGGCAACCACTCCAGCCCGATCCTGTCGCAGCGCCGCGTCGAACAAAGCCAACCCCTGCTCGGCCGACAGACCCAACACACCACCGTGGCTCATACGGGCGGCGTCGACCTCGCCGAGCTGCCCAGTCATCCCGGTCTCAGCGGTCCACAGTCCCCACGCGATCGCGGTGGCAGTGTGCCCAGCAACGCGGCGCTGCTCGGCGAGCATGTCGAGAAAGCTGTTGGCGGCGGCGTAGTTTCCCTGTCCGGGTGAGCCGAGCACTCCGGCCGCCGAGGAGTACAGCACAAACATCGCCAAATCCATCTCGCGAGTCAATTCATGCAGATACCAAGCGGCATCGGCCTTAGCCGACAACACGGTGTCGATTCGCTCGGGTGTCAGCGACGTCACCACACCGTCGTCGAGCACCCCTGCGGTGTGCACCACACCGGTCAACGGCCACTGGGTGGGCACGGTAGTCAGCAATTCGGTCACCGCCGCACGGTCGGACACATCACAAGCGACGATCTGCACGTGCGCGCCCAGTTCGGTCAGTTCAGCGGCCAACAGGTCCGCGCCGGGCGCGGCCGGTCCTCGACGGCTGGTCAGCAGCAGCGACGGCACCCGGTAGGCGGTAACCAGATGCCGGGCCAGCATCGCGCCCAACCCGCCGGTACCGCCGGTGATCAGTACCGTGCCCTCGGCGACGGCCGCCGCGACCGCGGAACCACCAACATCCACCCCAGCGGGCACGGACAAGACGACCTTGCCGGTATGCCGTGCTTGGCTGATGTATCGGAAGGCATCCGGAGCGTGGCGGATATCCCACACCTTGATCGGTAGCGGGGTGAGGGCTCCGCTGTCGAACATGGTTCGGAGATCGACCAGCATCTCCTGGATCCGGTCTCCCCCGGCGTCGCGCAGGTCGAAGGATTGATAGGCGACCGCGGGATAGGTGGTCGAGATCTGTGCGCTGTCGCGTATGTCGGTCTTTCCCATTTCGAGAAATCGCCCGCCGTGCGGCATCAACCGCAGCGAGGCGTCCACGAATTCTTCGGCCAGCGAATTCAAGACCACATCGACGCCACGACCAGCAGTGGCAGCAAGGAACTTCTCCTCGAATTGCAGTGTCCGGGAGTCTCCGATGTGTTCTTCGTCGAACCCCAGGGTGCGCAAGGTGTCCCATTTACGGTTGCTCGCGGTGCCGTACACTTCGATGCCCCATAGCCGGGCCAGTTGTGTTGCCGCCATTCCCACACCACCTGCCGCGCTGTGGATCAGCAGCTTCTCACCCGGTTGCATCCGCGCTAGGTCCCGCAGTCCGTAGTAGGCCGTCAGGAATACGGTGGGCACCGCTGCGGCCTGGGTGAACGACCAGCCTTCGGGAATGTGGGTAACAGTCCGGTTGTCTGCCACCGAATGGGGACCGATACCGCTTTCGACCAACCCCATCACTCTGTCGCCGGGTAGAAACCCTTCAACCCCGGGTCCGACCTCGGTGATCACACCAGCCGCTTCGCCGCCGATGAGGGTGTGTTCGGAGGACACCATGCCCAGGCAGAGCAGAACGTCGCGGAAGTTGACTCCGCCTGCTCGTACCGAAATTCGTACCTGCCCCGCGGCGAGTGGTTCGTCCCCAGCGTGCGATCGTCGCAGGGCCAAGTCGTCGAGGGTCCGGCCGGTACCCGCTTCCAATCGCCACGACTTCGTCTCCGGAACGGCCAGGCTCTGTGGTTCGGGTAGTCGGGTCAGTCGGGCGCTGTGCACGACGCCGGCGCGGAGCAGAATCTGTGGTTCCCCGCTGGCCAGGGCCGTTCCCAACCCGGGCACCAGCACACTATCGGTGTCGGGTGAAGTCTCAGGTCGGGTGTCGGTGTCGATGAGCACGACGCGGCCGGGGTGTTCCGACTGCGCCGAACGCACCAGACCCCATACCGTCGCAGCGGTCAGGTCGGCGGCGGTCGCGCCGGTGGACGTGACCGCTCCGCGGGTCAGGACCACCAGAGTGCTGGCGTCGAAGCGGGACTGACCCAACCAACGTTGCAGGACCGCCAACACCTGATGGGTCGCGGTGTGAACCCGACCCAACACATCGGACTCATCGGTGTGTTCGAGTTGTCGGAGGTCGTAGACCACGACCGGGGGTGTCGGTGCGCCATCCTCGCTCGCCCAGCTCACGAGAGCCTCCGCAGTAGAGAACACCCGTGATTCGGGTTCGGTGGCCGAAATCGGGGACTGCCAGGCCATCCACTGCACCCCACACAACCGGTCACGGGTTCCCGCCCCGGTCAGCGACTCGGTCGACAGTGCCCGAGTGGTGAGAGACCCGGCTGTCAGCACCGGGAGCCCGGCGGTGTCGGTGACGTGAACCGAGACCCCACCGTCACCGGTCGGGGAGATTCGTGCCCGCACCGCCGACGCACCACTGGCGTGCAGTGTCACGTTCTGCCACGCGAACGGCAGCACCACACCGGTATCGGCGTCGGCGCCGACAACCATGGCGTGCAGGACCGCGTCGAGCAAGGCCGGGTGTAGCCCGAACTGTTCGGCGTCGGTGACGGTGCCGGGTAGTTCGGCCTGCACGAACAGGTCCTCGCCGCGACGCCACACCGAACGCAACCCCTGGAACACCGGCCCATACCTGTAGCCGGTGTCGTTCAACACCTCGTAAAAGTCCTCGACCGCGACCGACGAGGTGTCCTGCGGCGGCCACACCGCCAACGACTCCCCCACCGGCTCGGCAGGATCGGAATGCTCGACCAACACACCCTGGGCGTGCAACATCCATTTGTTGTCGGCGTTCTCGACGCAGGAATACACCGATACCGCGCGGTGCCCGTGTTCGTCGGCCTCATCGACTACGACCTGAAGCTGCACCCCCGCCTCGTTCGACAACGCCAACGCTGCCACCAATGTCAGCTCTTGCAGCGAAGTGCAGCCCACCTCTTCGGCCGCACGCATAACCATCTCCACGAACCCGGTTCCGGGCAGCAGCACCACACCGTTCACGGCGTGGTCGGCCAGCCACGGCTGGGTGGCCAACGACAACCGGCCCGTCATCACCACACCACCGGTGCGTGGCGACACCACCACCGCGGCCAGCAACGGATGCGTGGCCGTGGACTGGCCCAACGAGGCCGCGTCGGTGTTTTTGCCGGCCTGCAGCCAGTAGTGACCGCGTTGGAAGGCATAGGTCGGCAATTCGACGAACCGGCCACCGACACCGAACAACCTGTCCCACACCACACCCACACCCGCCACATCCAACTGCGCGGCGGTGCGGAACGTGGTGTCGGTCTCGCCTCGGTCCTTGCCGAGTACCGGCACCGTGACCAGCGGACCCGGTTCGGATCGCTGGTCCTCGAGGATCTGGGTGATCAGCGCGGTCAATCCACCGTCGGGGCCGGCCACGACGAACCGGGTCGCCCCGGCCCGACGCAGAGTGCGCACACCCTCGGCGAACCGGACCGTGGCCCGCACATGATCGACCCAGTAGCGGGCAGAGGCCAGATCGGCGGCGACGAACTTACCGTCGATGTTGGACACGACCGGGATCGTGGGCTCGGCGAACGACAACCCGGCGAGCACCGCAGCGAACTCGTCGAGCATCGGCTCCATCAACGGGGAGTGGAATGCGTGCGACACCTGCAGCCAACTCACCCGCCGACCCCCGGCCTGCAAACGCTCCACCACCACAGTGACGTCGTCGCGGACTCCGGAGATCACCACCGCCTGCGCGCCGTTGACCGCAGCGATCGTGGTCTGCGCGGTGAGCAGGGGAACGACCTCGGCCTCGGATGCCTGCACCGCGGCCATGGCCCCGCCCTCGGGCAAGGCCTGCATCAACCGTCCCCGCGCGGCCACCAACACCACCGCGTCCGCCAGGGACAAGACACCTGCGGCGTGTGCGGCGTTCACCTCTCCGATGGAATGCCCAGCCACGAAATCGGGGCGAACACCCCAGTCCTGCAACAGTCGGGTCACCCCGACTCCCACTACGAACAACGCCGCCTGCGCGAACTGCGTCTGGTTGAGAACGTGTTGGTCCACACCCCACATCAGCTCTCGCAACGAGACACCCAACTGGGTGTCCATCGCCTCGAATGCTTCGTCGACAGCCTGCGCGAACACCGGGAACTGGGCATACAGTTGCTGGCCCATGCCCACCCACTGCGCTCCCTGTCCGGGGAACACCAACGCCGTCTTGCCGTGAGTGTGGACTGTTCCCGACAGCACACCACTGCCCGATGCTCCCTCGGCCAGCGCGGTCAACCCGGTCATCAGTTCCCGCCGGTCGGCACCCACGATCACCGCGCGGTGATCGAACCGCGACCGCCCCACCAACGTCCGTGCCACATCCCGCGCCGACAGGTCCTGCTGTCGCTGTAGGTGGTCGAGCAGTCGTCGAGCCTGTCCGGTCAGTCCGGACTCGGTCCGCGCCGACACCACCCACGCCACCACGGTGGGGGTGTTGGCCTGCTCCTCGATCACCGTGTCGTCGAGTTCTATCGTCGGGTCGTCGAGTTCGGTGGACGGCACCGGTTCGACAACCATGTCGGGTGCTTGTTCGAGGATGAGGTGGGCGTTGGTGCCGCTGATCCCGAATGCCGATACCGCCGCGCGGCGGGGGTGGTCGCTGGCGGGCCAGTCGCGGGCCTCGGTGAGCAGTTCCACCCGCCCCGCGGTCCAGTCCACATGGGTCGACGGTGCATCCACGTGCAGGGTCTTGGGCAGGATTCCTCGGCGCAGGGCCTGCACCATCTTGATGACACCGGCCACACCGGCCGCGGCTTGGGTGTGTCCGATGTTGGATTTTATCGAGCCCAGCCACATAGGCCGGTCCCAGGGTCGGTCCTGGCCGTAGGTGGCCAGCAGGGCTTGGGCCTCGATCGGGTCGCCGAGGCGTGTGCCGGTGCCGTGGGCTTCGACCACGTCGACCTCGGCGGGCGCGACTCCGGCGGCGGCGAGCGCGCGTCGGATCACTCGTTGTTGGGAGGGACCGTTGGGGGCGGTCAACCCGTTGGAGGCACCATCCTGGTTGATCGCGCTACCGCGTATCACCGCCAGCACCTGATGTCCGTTGCGTTGGGCGGCGGACAACCGTTCCAGCACCAGCACACCCGAACCTTCGCCCCACCCGGTGCCGTCGGCAGTGTCGGCGAACGGTTTGCAGCGGCCATCGGCAGCCAATCCCCGCTGCCGGGAGAACTCCACGAATCCCGCCGGCGTGGCCATCACCGTCACGCCACCGGCCAACGCCAGCGAGCATTCCCCCGACCGCAACGCCGCCACCGCCTGGTGCAACGCCACCAGACTCGACGAACACGCCGTATCCACCGACACCGCCGGCCCCTCCAACCCCAGCACATACGACACCCGACCCGACACCACACTCGCCGCCGACCCGGTCACCCGGTACCCCTCCACACCCGAATCGTCGCCGCCCACCCCGCCCGGCCTATACGACTGATCGCTGACGCCGATGAAGACTCCGGTGTCGCTGCCGCGCAACGATCCCGGATCGATGCCGGCGTGTTCGAGCGATTCCCACGCGGTTTCCAGCATTACGCGTTGTTGGGGGTCCATCGCTGTCGCTTCCCGCGGGCTGATCCCGAAGAACCCGGCATCGAACTCGCTCGCGTCCTGGACGAACCCACCCTCCCGGGTGTAGGACTTGCCTGCCACTCCGGGTTCGGGGTGGTAGAGGGCTTCCACATCCCAACCTCGGTCGGTCGGGAACCCCGACACCCCGTCGAGGCCGTCGAGGACCAGACGCCACAGCTCCTCCGGGGAGGACACTTTGCCGGGGAATCGACACCCCATACCCACGATCGCCACCGGCTCCGACACCGCTACCAGCGCCGGCGTTGCTGCTACCGAGCTTAATTCTGCGACATCTGACAGTTCTTGCAGGATGTGGGTGGTGACGGTTTCGGGTGTCGGGTAGTCGAAGATCAGCGTGGCCGGGAGTCGTAGGCCGGTCGCGGTGTTGAGACGGTTGCGTGCTTCGACCGCGGTCAACGAGTCGAATCCCAGATCCCGGAAGTTGCGGTCGGCCTCGATGGCGGTGGCGCGGTCGTGACCGAGGACGGCCGCGACCTGACTCCGGACCACGTCGAGCACCATCGTCAACTGTTCGGGCTCGGGCAGGCCCGCCATCCGCTGCCGGAGGTCGGCCGAGGTGGTCGCTTCGGTTTGTTCTTGTTCTGCCTGGAGCGCTGTCTGTGCTTCGGGTATCTCCTGGATCAGCGGCCGGTGTTTGGACATCGTGTAGAGGGGGGCGAATTGTCTCCAGTCCAGATCCGCGATCGTCAGGGTTGTTTCGTCGCGGCTCACGGCATGACTCAAAGCCTGCAAGGCCAGACCCGGCTCCATCAACCGCACACCGTTCCGGTCCAGATACTCCGTACTGCCGACCGTCGCGACCATCCCTGCGGCTGCCCATCCGCCCCACGCCAGCGAGGTAGCGGTCAAGCCGCGTGAGCGACGGTCCTCGGCCAGGTTGTCCAGGTAGGCGTTTCCGGCTGCGTATGCCGCACCACCTGCGTTGCCCCAGGTGGCGGCACCGGAGGAGAATAAGACGAACGCATCCAGGCGACGATCACCGAGCAGTTCGTCCAGGTGCCGTGCGCCTGCGACCTTGGGTTCGACGACCGCCGCCAACGATGACGCAACGACCTCGGTGATCGGGCTCTGCGATCCGATACCTGCGGCGTGGACCACAGCGGTCAAACCACCAGCGTCGTCGTCGATGGCGGCCAGTACCGCGGCCACGTCGTCACGCCGAGTCACATCACAAGTGGCGAAAGTGGCCCGGGACCCGAGTGAACGTAGTTGCGTCTCCAACTGGACAGCACCCTGCGCCTTGTGTCCGCGGCGGCTGGCCAGCACCACATGATCTGCACCGTTTTCGGCAGCCCACCGTGCCAGGTGTCCGCCGATTCCTCCGGTACCGCCGGTGATCAGTACTGTTCCGCGAGGCTTCCATCCTCCATCCATCGAGGATCCGGTCAGCGAGGTCCGCACCATCCGGCGGCCGTAGACACCGGAGGAACGGACCGCGAGCTGGTCCTCCCCGTCGTCCCGGGACAACGACATGAGCAGACGCCGCAGGGCTGCTTGGTCTCGTACTTCGGGTAGGTCGATCGATCCACCCCACCATGTGGGGAACTCCAGACCGGCAACCTGACCCACACCCCACATCTGGGCCTGCATCGTGCTGGTGATCCGATCCGAGGCAACTGCCTTGACCGCCCCGCTCGTCACACACCACAAACGCGCTTCAGCACCGATATCACTGTGCGCCTGAAGTAGCAACAGGTTCGCCAGCAATCCTCTTGTCACCGAGGAGGCCTGACTGCTCGGCCGGTCATCGAGAGCAGCAACAGACAGTATCCCGGATACGTCGTTCATCTGCGCTGATGCTCGAAGCAGGGCAACAACATCCGATCGCGACATACCTTCGGCGTCGATGGCGGCGTAGCGAACTCCCACGCCCGCACCACGGAAAACGTCGATCACATCGTCGACGACAACACCATCGCTCGACCCGACAACAAGCCAATCCCCTGCCAACCGCACTGGTTCAGCGGCGCCGCTCGGCCCGCCACCAAACCAATCCCCGACAAACCGCACTGGTTCATCGGATAACAGCTGCCACTCGATTCGATAGCACCACGAATCGATCAACGCCTGATCCTGGTGACGCTGCCGCCACGACGACAGCACCGGCAATGCTTCACCGAAGGGTTGCTGCGGATCGATCCCCAGCGTTCTCAGGTCGCCACGATCGACCGCCTGCCAGAACTCGATATCGGTCGCGTCCGGGGTCGTGTCCCCTGCCCCGGTGGGTTCGAGCCAGTAGTGGCGTCGTTGGAATGCGTAGGTCGGCAACTCGACTCGCTGTCCGCGGCCCTGAAGTATCGCCTCCCAGTCCACACTCACACCCGCCACATCCAACTGTGCGGCGGTGTTCAACGCGGTTTCCGCTTCGTCACGGTCTTTGCCCAGTACGGCCGCCACTACCGGGTCGACTGTTGTGGGCCGCTCGTCGAGGCATTGGGTGATCAGTCCTGTCAGTCCCCCGTCCGGGCCTGCGATGATGAACTGGGTCGCTCCAGCGTGGTGCAGAGCCTGCACACCCTCGGCGAAACGCACCGTCGCTCGCACATGATCAACCCAGTAACGGACAGAGGCCAGATCAGCAGCGACGAACTCACCGTCGATGTTGGACACGACCGGGATCGTGGGCTCGGCGAACGACAACTCGGCGAGCACCGCAGCGAACTCGTCGAGCATCGGCGCCATCAACGGGGAATGGAACGCATGCGACACCGGCAACCAGTTCACCTTCCGGCCGTCGTTGTGCAGCCGCTCCACGACCACAGCGACTTCCTCCCGCACACCGGAAACCACCACCGATTTCGGTCCATTGACCGCCGCGAGAGCCACCCCCGCGGTCAACAAAGGAACAACCTCGGCCTCCGACGCCTGCACCGCGGCCATCGCCCCACCCTCGGGCAACGCCTGCATCAACCGTCCCCGGGCAGCCACCAACACCACAGCGTCTTCGAGCGTCAAAACACCTGCGGCATGAGCGGCATTCACTTCACCGATGGAATGTCCGGCCACAAAGTCCGGGCGCACACCCCACTCCCGCAACAGTCGCGTCACCCCGACTCCTACCGCGAACAACGCCGCCTGCGCGAACTGTGTCTGGTCGAGAACATGCCGATCCTCGCCCCACATCAACTCACGCAACGAAACACCCAACTGGGCATTCATCCCCTCGAGAGCTTCGTCGACAGCCTGCGCGAACACCGGGAACGCGGCATACAGTTGCCGGCCCATGCCCACCCACTGGGCGCCCTGGCCGGGAAACACCAATGCCGTCTTACCGTGTTTGTGCACCACACCCGACACCACGCCGGCGGCTGGTGCCTGCTCGGCCAGTGCCGACAGCCCGGCCAGCAATTCGTCGCGGTCACCGCCCACAATCACCGCACAATGGTCGAATGCTGACCGGCCCGACAAGGTTGTGGCCACATCCACCGGGTCGATCTGCGGATGCTGCTCCAGATAGGTCAGCAGGCGACGTGCCTGCCCGGTCAACGCTTCCCCGGTCCGCGCCGACACCGGCCACCCCACCGCGACCAACCCGTTGTGCTCGGGCTCATCCCGACCGGGCTCGCTCCGGTCGGCGGTCTCGACAGCCGGTCCTTGTTCCAGGATGACGTGTGCGTTGGTGCCACTGAGTCCGAACGACGACACCGCGGCCCGCCGCGGACGGCCCTCGACCTGCCAGTCACCCTGCTCGACGAGCAACTCCACCCGGCCCGCGGTCCAGTCCACGCGCGAGGACGGGGCACCCACATGCAATGTTTTGGGCAGCGCCCCGTGACGCAACGCCTGAACCATCTTGATCACACCGGCCACACCGGCAGCGGCCTGTGTGTGACCGATATTCGATTTGATCGACCCCAACCACAACGGCTGCGCCTGCTGGTCCCGCTGTCCGTAAGTGGCCAGCAGTGCCTGAGCCTCGATCGGATCTCCCAACGTCGTTCCAGTGCCGTGCGCCTCCACCACATCGACCTCGGCAGCAGAGACCCCGGCATTCGCCAACGCCCGCCGGATCACCTTTTGCTGAGACAGACTGTTGGGTGCTGTCAACCCGTTGCTGGCGCCGTCCTGGTTGACCGCCGAACCACGCACAACCGCCAGCACCTGATGTCCGTTGCGCACCGCGTCCGACAATCGCTCCAGCACCAGCACACCCGAACCTTCGCCCCACCCGGTGCCGTCGGCAGTGTCGGCGAACGGTTTGCAGCGGCCATCGGCAGCCAATCCCCGCTGCCGGGAGAACTCCACGAATCCCGCCGGCGTGGCCATCACCGTCACGCCACCGGCCAACGCCAGCGAGCATTCCCCCGACCGCAACGCCGCCACCGCCTGGTGCAACGCCACCAGACTCGACGAACACGCCGTATCCACCGACACCGCCGGCCCCTCCAACCCCAGCACATACGACACCCGACCCGACACCACACTCGCCGCCGACCCGGTCACCCGGTACCCCTCGACCCCGGAATCGTCGCTGCCGTACCCACTGCTCCCCGAACCAACCCCGTAGGACTGATCGATGACGCCGATGAAGACTCCGGTGTCGCTGCCGCGCAACGATCCCGGTCTGATTCCGGCGTGTTCCAACGTTTCCCACACCGTTTCCAACAGCACCCGCTGCTGAGGGTCCATCGCTGTCGCTTCCCGCGGGCTGATCCCGAAGAACCCGGCATCGAACTCGCTCGCGTCCTGGACGAACCCACCCTCCCGGGTATAGGACTTGCCTGCCACACCAGGCTCAGGATCGAACAACTCCGACACATCCCAACCTCGGTCGGTCGGAAATCCCCCGATCACATCCCGGCCGTCGAGGACCAGCTGCCACAGCTCCTCCGGGGAGGACACCCCGCCCGGGAATCGACACCCCATACCCACGATCGCCACCGGCTCCGACACCCCCACCAGCGTCGCCACCGGCACCGGCACATGCGCATCAGAGGTTCCGAGCAGTTCTTGCAGGATGTGGGTGGTGACGGTTTCGGGTGTCGGGTAGTCGAAGATCAGCGTGGCCGGGAGTCGTAGGCCGGTCGCGGTGTTGAGACGGTTGCGTGCTTCGACCGCGGTCAACGAGTCGAATCCCAGATCC
The DNA here is from genome assembly GCF_045207455.1 of Nocardia sp. NBC_00881. Taxonomy (NCBI): domain Bacteria; kingdom Bacillati; phylum Actinomycetota; class Actinomycetes; order Mycobacteriales; family Nocardiaceae; genus Nocardia; species Nocardia sp. NBC_00881. The sequence continues at coordinate 1,691,399 of NZ_CP108798.1, read as the reverse complement.
CGGAAGTTGCGGTCGGCCTCGATGGCGGTGGCGCGGTCGTGACCGAGGACGGCCGCGACCTGACTCCGGACCACGTCGAGCACCATCGTCAACTGTTCGGGCTCGGGCAGGCCCGCCATCCGCTGCCGGAGGTCGGCCGAGGTGGTCGCTTCGGTTTGTTCTTGTTCTGCCTGGAGCGCTGTCTGTGCTTCGGGTATCTCCTGGATCAGCGGCCGGTGTTTGGACATCGTGTAGAGGGGGGCGAATTGTCTCCAGTCCAGATCCGCGATCGTCAGGGTTGTTTCGTCGCGGCTCACGGCATGACTCAAAGCCTGCAAGGCCAGACCCGGCTCCATCAACCGCACACCGTTCCGGTCCAGATACTCCGTACTGCCGACCGTCGCGACCATCCCTGCGGCTGCCCATCCGCCCCACGCCAGTGAGGTAGCGGTCAAGCCGCGTGAGCGACGGTCCTCGGCCAGGTTGTCCAGGTAGGCGTTTCCGGCTGCGTATGCCGCACCACCTGCGTTGCCCCAGGTGGCGGCACCGGAGGAGAATAAGACGAACGCATCCAGGCGACGATCACCGAGCAGTTCGTCCAGGTGCCGTGCGCCTGCGACCTTGGGTTCGACGACCGCCGCCAACGATGACGCAACGACCTCGGTGATCGGGCTCTGCGATCCGATACCTGCGGCGTGGACCACAGCGGTCAAACCACCAGCGTCGTCGTCGATGGCGGCCAGTACCGCGGCCACGTCGTCACGCCGAGTCACATCACAAGTGGCGAAAGTGGCCCGGGACCCGAGTGAACGTAGTTGCGTCTCCAACTGGACAGCACCCTGCGCCTTGTGTCCGCGGCGGCTGGCCAGCACCACATGATCTGCACCGTTTTCGGCAGCCCACCGTGCCAGGTGTCCGCCGATTCCTCCGGTACCGCCGGTGATCAGTACTGTTCCGCGAGGCTTCCATCCTCCATCCATCGAGGATCCGGTCAGCGAGGTCCGCACCATCCGGCGGCCGTAGACACCGGAGGAACGGACCGCGAGCTGGTCCTCCCCGTCGTCCCGGGACAACGACATGAGCAGACGCCGCAGGGCTGCTTGGTCTCGTACTTCGGGTAGGTCGATCGATCCACCCCACCATGTGGGGAACTCCAGACCGGCAACCTGACCCACACCCCACATCTGGGCCTGCATCGTGCTGGTGATCCGATCCGAGGCAACTGCCTTGACCGCCCCGCTCGTCACACACCACAAACGCGCTTCAACACCGATACCTTCAACACCGATATCACTGAGCGCCTGAAGTAGCAACAGGTTTGCCAGCAATCCTCTTGTCACCGAAGAAGACTCACTGCTCGGCCGGTCATCGAGAGCAGCAACAGACAGTATCCCGGATACGTCGTTCATCTGCGCTGATGCTCGAAGCAGGGCAACAACATCCGATCGCGACATACCTTCGGCGTCGATGGCGGCGTAGCGAACTCCCACGCCCGCACCACGGAAAACGTCGATCACATCGTCGACGACAACACCATCGCTCGACCCGACAACAAGCCAATCCCCTGCCAACCGCACTGGTTCAGCGGCGCCGCTCGGCCCGCCACCAAACCAATCCCCGACAAACCGCACTGGTTCATCGGATAACAGCTGCCACTCGATTCGATAGCACCACGAATCGATCAACGCCTGATCCTGGTGACGCTGCCGCCACGACGACAGCACCGGCAATGCTTCACCGAAGGGTTGCTGCGGATCGATCCCCAGCGTTCTCAGGTCGCCACGATCGACCGCCTGCCAGAACTCGATATCGGTCGCGTCCGGGGTCGTGTCCCCTGCCCCGGTGGGTTCGAGCCAGTAGTGGCGTCGTTGGAATGCGTAGGTCGGCAACTCGACTCGCTGTCCGCGGCCCTGAAGTATCGCCTCCCAGTCCACACTCACACCCGCCACATCCAACTGTGCGGCGGTGTTCAACGCGGTTTCCGCTTCGTCACGGTCTTTGCCCAGTACGGCCGCCACTACCGGGTCGACTGTTGTGGGCCGCTCGTCGAGGCATTGGGTGATCAGTCCTGTCAGTCCCCCGTCCGGGCCTGCGATGATGAACTGGGTCGCTCCAGCGTGGTGCAGAGCCTGCACACCCTCGGCGAAACGCACCGTCGCTCGCACATGATCAACCCAGTAACGGACAGAGGCCAGATCAGCAGCGACGAACTCACCGTCGATGTTGGACACGACCGGGATCGTGGGCTCGGCGAACGACAACTCGGCGAGCACCGCAGCGAACTCGTCGAGCATCGGCGCCATCAACGGGGAATGGAACGCATGCGACACCGGCAACCAGTTCACCTTCCGGCCGTCGTTGTGCAGCCGCTCCACGACCACAGCGACTTCCTCCCGCACACCGGAAACCACCACCGATTTCGGTCCATTGACCGCCGCGAGAGCCACCCCCGCGGTCAACAAAGGAACAACCTCGGCCTCCGACGCCTGCACCGCGGCCATCGCCCCACCCTCGGGCAACGCCTGCATCAACCGTCCCCGGGCAGCCACCAACACCACAGCGTCTTCGAGCGTCAAAACACCTGCGGCATGAGCGGCATTCACTTCACCGATGGAATGTCCGGCCACAAAGTCCGGGCGCACACCCCACTCCCGCAACAGTCGCGTCACCCCGACTCCTACCGCGAACAACGCCGCCTGCGCGAACTGTGTCTGGTCGAGAACATGCGGATCCTCGCCCCACATCAACTCACGCAACGAAACACCCAACTGGGCATTCATCCCCTCGAGAGCTTCGTCGACAGCCTGCGCGAACACCGGGAACGCGGCATACAGTTGCCGGCCCATACCCACCCACTGGGCGCCCTGGCCGGGAAACACCAATGCCGTCTTACCCTGGGCACCCACCACACCCGACACCACACCGACCGCCGGTGTCCGGTCGACCAATGCCGACAATCCGGCCAACAGCTCATCGCGATCAGCGCCCACAACCACCGCACGGTGATCGAACCGTGACCGCCCCACCAACGTCCGCGCTACATCCCGCGCCGACAGGTCCTGCTGTCGCTGTAAGTAGTCGAGCAATTGTCGAGCCTGCCCGATCAACGCCTCCCCGGTCCGCGCCGACACCACCCACGCCACCACGACAGGGGTGTCGGCCTGCTCCTCGATCACCGTGTCGTCGGGTTCGGTGGACAACATCGGTCCGACAACCATGTCGGGTGCCTGTTCCAGAATGACGTGTGCATTGGTGCCACTGAGCCCGAACGACGACACCCCGGCCCGCCGCGGACGACCCTCGACCCGCCAATCACCCTGCTCGACGAGCAACTCCACCCGACCCGCGGACCAGTCCACACTCGAAGACGGAGCACCCACATGCAACGTTTTCGGCAGCACCCCGTGACGCAACGCCTGAACCATCTTGATCACACCGGCCACACCCGCCGCCGCCTGCGTGTGACCGATATTCGATTTGATCGACCCCAACCACAACGGCTGCGCCTGCTGGTCCCGCTGTCCGTAAGTGGCCAGCAGGGCCTGAGCCTCGATCGGATCTCCCAATGTCGTTCCGGTGCCGTGCGCCTCCACCACATCGACATCCGCAGGCTCCAACCCGGCGTTCGCCAACGCCGACGCGATCACCCGCTCCTGCGACAGACCGTTCGGCGCCGTCAAGCCGTTACTCGCACCGTCCTGATTCACCGCCGAACCCCGTACCACCGCAAGAACGTCATGCCCCAGACGCTGTGCGTCCGACAGCCGCTCCACCACCAACACCGCCGCACCCTCCGACCACGCCACCCCATCGGCCGCCGCCGAAAACGACTTACACCGACCATCCGCAGCCAAACCCCGCTGCCGCGAGAACTCCACGAACACCTGCGGTGTCGCCATCACCGTCGCCCCGCCTACCAACGCCAGCGAACTCTCCCCCTGACGCAATGCCTGACACGCCGTATGCAACGCCACCAACGACGACGAACACGCCGTATCCACCGTCAGCGCCGGCCCCTCCAACCCCAACACATACGACACCCGACCCGACACCACACTCGCCGCCGACCCGGTCACCCGGTACCCCTCGACCTCCGACCCCGCCCTACGTACCAAATCCTCGTAGTCTTGATACATCACCCCCGTATAGACACCGGTGTCACTACCCCGCAACGACGTCGGATCGATCCCCGCATGCTCCAACGCCTCCCAGGACACCTCCAACAACAACCGCTGCTGCGGATCCATCCCCACTGCCTCCCGCGGTCCGATCCCGAAGAACCCCGCATCGAAACCCGCTGCATCCCTGAGGAATCCGCCCTCCCGGACATAGGAGGTACCCGAATGGTCGGGATCCGGATGAAACAGACGATCCAGATCCCAACCGCGATCGAGGGGAAACCCACCGATGGCGTCCACACCCGATAACACCAGATCCCACAAGTCATTCGCGGACCCGACACCACCGGGATACCGGCAAGCCATTCCGACAATGGCGATCGGCTCATCGACACGCATCCGGCGCACGGTTCTCGCCGTCCGCCGTGCGGTGTCGGGGTTGTCCCCGACCCGGGACCCGATGAACGCCGCCACCGACCGCGCCGTGGGATAGTCGAAGACAAGGGTGGTTGGCAATCGCAAACCCGTGGCCTTGCCGAGCCGGTCGCGGAACTCCACCGCAACCAGCGAGTCGAAACCCATTTCACTGAACGGCCTCTCGACATCGATCAGGTCGCCCGAGGCATAACCCAGTACCGAGGCGACCTGATTCCGCACAAAGTCGAGCACGATCGCGTCGCGTTTGTCCGACCCCGACGCCAACAGCCTCGCCAAAGCCTGCCGCGGTACCAGCTTTGATCCGGGGTCCCCACCACCACTGCTGTCGGCGCGGCGCGGCACCGTCACCAGCGACCGCAGCAGATCGGGCAACAGACCCGCGCGGGCCTGACTCGACAATGACGCCATATCGAGGTCGACCGCGGCGACGAATGGTGCGCCCGCACCACCGGCCAGGTCGAACAGCGCAAGCCCATCGGATTCCGACAAGGAGCGCAAACCCATCCGCGACAACCGCTCCACCGCAGCCGCACCGAGATCGGCGGTCATCCCACTGTCTTGACTCCACGGACCCCACGCCACCGACACCGCAGGCAAACCCGCGTGGACACGGCGACGCGCCAACGCATCCAACACCGAATTCGCCGCCGCATAGTTGCCCTGCCCCGCCGACCCCAATACCGCGGCAATCGAAGAGAACAAGACAAACGCCGACAGATCGCGATCCAAGGTCAGCTCATGCAGATTCAGCGCCGCATCCACCTTCGGCGCGAGTACCCGATCGACCTGCTCGGACGTGAGCGTCTCGACAGTACCGTCGGCCAACACCCCCGCCGCGTGAATGACGGCGGTCAACGCCGGGCCATCGGAAATATCGTCGAGCATCACCGCCACCGCAGCACGATCACTCACATCACACGCCACCACCCGCGTCCGAGCCCCCAACTCGGTCAACTCGGCGACGAGTGCGGCAACACCGTCGGCCCGCTCACCCCGCCGCGACACCAACACCAGATCACGCACCCCATACGTCCCGACCACATGCCGCGCCATCAACGCACCCAAGCCACTGGTACCACCGGTGATCAACACCGCACCCGAACCGAACGCGATACTCTCGGTTTTGGTCTCACGACGGACCAACCTCGGGGCCAACAGCACACCGGAACGCACAGCCAACTGGGACTCGTCACCGGCCAGGGCCGAGGCGACCAGGTCGGAGGTCACCTCGGTGTCGGTGTCCAACAAGATGATCCGGCCGGGGTATTCGGACTGGGCACTGCGCAACAGTCCCCAGATCGCCGCCGCGGCCAAGTCGGATGTCTCCCCAGGTACGCCGGCGGCATTGCGGGTCACTACCACCAACCGTGCCTCGGACGGCAGGCGCAGCCAGGTCTGCAACTGCGCCAGAGTGGTCTTCACGCTGTCACGAACAACGGCGGGTGAGAACAGCCCCACCCTCCTCACCTCGGAATCGACGAACCACACCACTACATCCGAAGCATCACCGGCTTTGGCCAAGGCGGCCATATCCGGATAGTTTTCGGCGAACCCGCCTGTGCCGCCGACCGCGATAATGCGCCCCGGATCACCCGTAGCCGGGGTCGCCGCGGCGCTCCACTGCAGGTCGTAAAGGGCATGACTGCTCCGGCCGGCCTGCAACACCCGGCTGTCCACCGAACGGGCCCGCACCGCATCGATGCTCAACACCAGCCCACCGGTGTCATCGCCGAGTTCCACCCGCACGGTATCGGCGCTACCGCGTCGGATCCGGGCGGTCACCGCCGCCGTCCCCCGGCGGTGCAGGCGCACGCCGGTGAACGAGAACGGCAGCGGCGCCCGGTCCGGGGACGAATCGGCGGCCAACTCCTGTGCCGCGGCGTGCAGGCAGGTGTCCAACAACGCCGGATGAATCCCGAATCGGGAAGCCTCTTCAACAATCTCGCCGGACAGTCGGACCTCGGCCAGGACCTCGCCATCGGTATGCCATAGCTGCCGGACTCCCTGGAACGCGGGGCCGTAGCCGAGCCCACGCGCAGCCAACCGGTCGTACAACGATTCACCCGAGGTCGCATCCTCTGCCGGGCCGGCACCGTCGTACGCCAACGCCTCGATCGTGGCACCCGGGGCGAGAATGCCACGGGCGTGAGTGATTCCGCCTGCACCCGAAGGTGGTTCGTCGACTATTCGAGAAGCCACGACAAACCGTCTGCGCACATCCTTGTCGGGAGTTTCGACCCAGATCTGGACATCGACCTCGGTCCCGCCGTCCAAACGCAACGGCGCCTCCAGCACCAGTTCCTCGACGACCTCGAGGCCCAATCGAGCGCCGACCGCCAACGCCAACTCCACGAAACCCGTCCCCGGAAACAACACCACCCCGAACACCGTGTGATCGGCGATCCATGGATACGCCGCCACCGAAAGCCGACCGGTGAACAACCACTCGTCGCTACCCGCCAGGGAGACCGCCGCACCGAGCAGCGGATGATCGACCGCGATCAAACCGGCACGACCCACATCACCGACACCACCGTGTGCCGACAGCCAGTACCGTGCCCGTTGGAATGCATAAGTCGGCAAGGCAATTCGTTTCGGCGACCGTCCTGCGTACATGCGGCGCCAATCCACCTCGAGTCCCGCAACGTGCGCGGCGGCCAGGAACGTGGTCAACTGCACGACCTCATCTGCGCCGCGACGGCCGGCGGCAGCAACTAAGAGCGAGGCCCGCGTCTCGACCTCGGGTTCCTCGGCCAGACACTGCCCGGTCATCGCAGTGAGCACGGAATCCGGGCCCAGCTCCAGAAACCGCCGTGCCCCGGCGTCGACCAACGCCCGCACTCCCGGTGCAAACCGCACGGCCGACCGCACCTGACGCACCCAGTATTCCGGATCGGTCAGCTCGCGACCCACCTCGCCGGTCACGTTCGACACGACCGGAACCGTGGGCACTCGATAGGTCAAACCCACTGCCACCGCACGGAACTCGGCAAGCATCGGCTCCATCAACACCGAATGGAAGGCATGACTGACCCGCAACCGATTCGTCTTCACTCCCATGACAGCGAGTTGCCGCTCGACCTCGCCGACCGCGGCGGCGTCTCCGGACAACACCACCGAGGACGGACCGTTCACCGCAGCCACCGACAGCCGGCCGGCGTATCCGGCCACCAGTGCGGCCGCTTTGTCTTCGGAGACCGCCACCGCCGACATCGCCCCGCCCTCCGCCAGCGCACCCATCAACCGACCGCGCGCTGCCACCAATGCGCACGCGTCCGACAGCGACCAGACCCCGGCGACATACGCCGCCGCCAGCTCGCCGATGGAGTGACCGAGCAGCACCGTCGGTGTCACACCGAAGGATTCGACCAACCGGAACATCGCCACCTCGAAGGCGAACAACGCCGGCTGCGTCCACTCGGTCCGATCCAACGCTCGTCCCGGTGTGTTGGAGCCTGCCACGGCGTGCTTTGGGCCGGGGGCCGGGAGCCCCGCATCGTCCTCGGCAAACATCAGGTCTTTCAACGCACGCCCGAGCAGAGGGTCGAACGCGGCGCACAGCTCGTCCAACGCCGCCGCAAACACCGGAAACGCCTCGTACAGTTCTCGACCCATTCCGGGCCGCTGCGCGCCTTGGCCGGTGAACAAAAACGCTGTGCGGCCGGTGCCCGCGACACCGCTGACCACACCGGCGCCGTGTGAGAGCACGTCCGAGCGCTCTGAGGAACCGTCCTCGGCGAGAGTCGCCAGACCGGCCAGCAGTTCGTCCCGGTCGCGCCCCACGACCACACCGCGCCAGTCCAACACTGCGCGCGAGGTCGCCAACGAATGCGCCACATCCCACATATCCGCGTCGGGTTTGCCGATCAACCACTGCCTCAGTCGCGCCGCCTGTGCTCGTAGACCCGGCTCGGATTTCGCAGACACGACCCACGCAACAACCGAGGGTTGGGCATCCTGCCCGACTTCACCTCTGGAATCTGCGCCGTCCGGCCAACGAAGTCGGGCAGGATGCCCAACCCCCTCGGGACTGACGTCCCTTCTCGGCGCCTCTTCGATAATCACGTGCGCGTTGGTGCCGCTGACCCCGAACGCCGACACACCTGCCCGACGCAGCCGCTCCCCCGCGGGCCACGGCTGCGCCTCGGTCAACAACCGCACCGTGCTCGCCGACCAATCCACGTGGGGCGTCGGCGCATCCACGTGCAGGGTCTTCGGCAATATTCCGTACCGCATCGCCTGCACCAGCTTGATCACACTCCCAACCCCGGCTGCGGCCGACGTGTGGCCGATATTCGACTTGAGCGATCCCAAACGCAGCGGCCCGCTCTTCCGCCGCTGCCCATAGACACCGATCAGCGCCCGAGCCTCGATCGGATCCCCCAACATCGTGCCCGTGCCATGCGCCTCCACCGCGTCGACATCCCAGGGGTCCAAACCGGCATTGGCCAACGCCTGCCGTACAACCTGTTCCTGTGACGGACCGTTCGGTGTAGTCAACCCCTTGCTTGCGCCATCCTGATTGACTGCGCTGCCGCGCACCACTGCCAACACGGTATGCCCGAGCCGCTGGGCATCCGACAACCGCTCCAACACTAATATCCCCAGCCCGTCGGAGAAGCCCGTCCCGTCAGCGGCCGCTGCGAACGCCTTGCACCGCGCATCGCGCGACAGCGCGCGCTGTCGCGCGAACGCGATCAGCATGGTCGGCTCCGACATCACGGTCACGCCGCCTGCCAGGGCAAGCGAGGTGCCGCCCTGGCGCAACGCCTGACATGCAAGGTCCAGCGCGACCAACGACGAGGAGCACGCGGTGTCGATCGACATCGCGGGACCCTTGAAACCGAACGTATAGGAGACCCGGCCGGACAGGATGGAGTTCGCCACACCGAGGCCGGCATGGCCTTCCGACTCGGCCGCCAACGTCGGCGAGCCGACGAGGGGACCATAGTGCTGGTGGATGACTCCGGTGAAGATGCCGGTATCGCTGCCGCGCAACGACACCGGGTCGATACCGGCGTCTTCCAACGCTTCCCAGGACGCCTCCAGCATCAGACGCTGCTGCGGATCCATCACGACGGCTTCCCGGGGGCTGATTCCGAAGAACTCCGCATCGAAATCTGCTACGTCGTAGAGGAATCCACCGTTACGGGTGTAGATCGTGCCCGGCACATCCGGATCCGGGTTGTACAGCCGCTCCAGATCCCACCCGCGGTCGACTGGAAAGTCCCCTATCGCGTCCACACCATCCGCGGTCACCCGCCACAGATCCTCGGGTGACCGCACACCGCCCGGGTACCGGCAGGCCATGCCGACAATGGCGATGGGCTCCCGTGCCCGGTCGGTGAGCTTGCTGAGTTGCTGTCTGGTCTCGAACAGCTCCTTCGCGCTCTTCCTGAGGTATCGGCGCAGCTCGTCGGTGTCGGCCATCGGGGGTTCCTAACTCAACTGACGTTGTCGATGAAGTCGAAAAGCTCGCGGTCGTCCGCAGTTTCGAAGCGGTCGGTGTTGCCGTCGGGGTCGATTTCCGCAGGCCGACGGCCTCTTTCTTCCCGATCCTCGAGCTTGCGCGACAACGCGGTCAGCCTGCTCGCCAGCTCCGAACGATCCGCGGGTGACAGCTCAGCCGCAGCGCAACTGCGCGCCAGCGACTCGATCTCGGCCGCGATCCGCTCGGTGGGGTCGTCGACCGGGGCGATCTGCTGGAGTATGAAGCCGGTCAGTGCTTCCACGGTCGGGTAGTCGAATACCAGGGTCGACGGCAACTGCAGACCGGTGACCTCGGCCAGCCGGTTGCGGAACTGGAGGACACTCAGCGAATCGAACTCGCCGCTGCTGAACGGCTTGTCCAAGACGGTCGACTCGGCGCTGTCATACCCCAGAACCGCTGCGGCCTGGACATGGATCATCTCGACGATGATCTGGTGTTGCTCGGCTGTCGAACGGCCCTGCAGTTGCGCTGCCAGACCCGACGATTCGTGCTCCGAGCCGACCACCCGGCGACGCGGCGGCCGCGCCGCAGATAAATCCCTCGTGATCGACCGCAGCTCACCGGCACCGGCCTCGGCGAGCGCAGTCCGGTCGACCCGAGCGGCCACGAATACCGCATGTCCGCTTGCCAATGCCGCGTCGAACAGCGCCATCCCCTCCTCGTCGCCCAGCAGCGCGAAACCCTGCCGCCGCAACCGGGCGAAGTCGGCCTCGCCGAGGGTGCCGGTCATACCGGTGCGCTCCAGCCATGGCCCCCATACGATCGATGTCGCCGGCAGGCCGGACATGTGGCGGTATTGCGCCAACCCGTCCAGAAACACATTGGCAGCGGCATAGTTTGCCTGCCCCGGGTTGCCGATCACGCCCGCGACCGAGGAGTAGAGCACGAACGCCGACAGATCCAGATCCTTTGTCGCCTCATGCAGATTCCACGCCGCATCCACCTTCGGCCGCAACACCTCCGCGATCCGCTCCGGTGTCATTGCAACGAACAGGCCATCGGCCAGCACACCCGCGGCGTGTATGACACCGGTCAACGGATGCCCCGCCGGCATCGCCGCCAACATCGCCTCCACCGCGGCCCGGTCGGCGACGTCGCAGGCAACCACATCTACTCGAGCACCGAGCGTGACGAGTTCGGCCCGGAGTTCGGCCGCACCGGGTGCGTCCGGGCCCCGCCTGCTCGTCAAAACCAGCCTGCGCACGCCATACTCGGCGACCAGGTGTCGCGCCGCCAACGCACCCAATCCTCCGGTACCACCGGTAATCAGAACTGTGCCGTCGGGGTTGAACGGGCGATGCCGCAGCTTGGAGGTCGGGTTGGCAGCCCGACCCCGGAGCCGGGGCGCATATGCCGTCCCGCGCCGTATCACCAACTGGGGTTCACCGGCAAAGGCCGAAGCCAGCACCACTGCGTTCCGATGGTCCGCCCCGTCGTCGACGTCCAGGATGAGAATCCGGCCCGGGTTCTCGCTCTGCGCGGTGCGCAACAGACCCCATGCCGCCGATGCAACCAGGTTCACCGACTCTCCGGGTGCCACCGCCACTGCCTGCCGCGTCACCACGACAACAGTCCCGTCCCGCGTCAGCAGCCGCTGCACTCGCGCCGTCAGCGCGGTAACCGAATCCCGCACCGTCGCCGGAAGATCACAGCCAGCCGGCACCGTGTCAGTCCGGGGGGACGATCCCCCGACACCCCCCGCCATATAGTCCAGGCGCAATACCGTCATGGGGCGTTCCGCAACCGTGACGGTCTCACCGTCATCGGCCGGCCGCCAGGCTTCGGCCTCGACATGCCCGTCCGGAGGTGCGGGGAGCGCGACCCAATCGACACCGTAGCCGGTGCTATCGGTCCGACCCCGGCCAAAAGCATGCCGGCGCGGGCGCTGCGACGAGCCGAGCGCATCGGTCGACAACGGCCGCAGGGTCAACTCCCCCACCTCGGCCACGAGCATGCCTGACGCATCGGCCAGTGTCACCGCGAACCGCCCGCCCCCCGGCGCGGAACCAGTCACGACCGCCCGGACCCGCAACGATGTCGCTCCCGTCGCGTGCAGTGCAATGTCCTTCCAGGAAAACGGGACGGCAATTTCACCAGACCGCGTCGCCGGGACCAGCCCACTGAGCAAGATCGCGTGCAACGCCGCATCCAGTAATGCCGGATGCACGCCGAATTCCGCCACCATGGATCGAGCCGACTCCGGCAGTACGACTTCCGCGAACACCTCTGTGCCAGTCCAGGGGGACGACCCCCCAGCTATCTGGTCACGTCGCCACAACGCAGTCAGACCCTGGAATGCCGGACCATACTCATACCCCAGTTCCGCCAGATCCGCGTAGCCGTCATCGATCTCTATCGCCACCGCGTCGATCGGCGGCCAGTTCGCCATACCGGTGTCGCCCGACGAGATGTCCGGCTGGGCGGTGACAGTCGCGACCGCATGGCGCACCCACCCGTTGTTCCCATCGTCGGAGTCGCCGCCGACCGAACGCGAGTGCACCGACACCGTCCGCGCACCCCTCTCATCCTCCTGGCATGCTTCTCGGCCGGGACCGCCTGCCATGACCCGCAACTCGACCGCTCCGGTTGCCGGCACCGGCAGGGGCGCCTCGATCACCAACTCCGCCAATTGCGGGCACCCCACCACCATTCCCGCATGCAGCGCCAACTCCACCAAAGCGGCCCCGGGCAACAACGCCACCCCGGCCACCGCATGGTCGGGCAGCCATGGATGATCAACTCGCAACAACCGGCCCGTGAACACCACATCTCCGGAATCCGGCAACCGCACCATCGCACCCAATAGCGGATGCCCCGGATCCTCCATGCCCGACCGCCACATATCCGACACACTCACCGGCTGCAGCCAATACCTCTTGTGCTGGAACGCATACGTCGGCAGATCCACCCGCGCAGCCTTCGGCGTCAACGCCTCCGCCGCCACCTCGATACCCACACAATGCGCTTGCGCCAACGCGATAGCGATCTGTTCCGGCCCACCGTGACCTCGTTCCAACGTGCCCAACACCGCCACCCGCTCGGCCTGGCCGATCGCCTCAGCCGTCAATTCGACACCTGTCGTCAGCACGGGATGCGGGCTCACCTCGATAAAGGCATTCACCCCCGCACGCTGCAACGCTTCCACCGACTCCGCGAAGCGCACCCGCTCACGCAATCCCCGATACCAATACCCCGCATCCAATGTCGCCGTGTCTACGTAATCCCCCGACACCGTCGAAAAGAACGGCACCGAACCCGACACCGGCACAACCGGTTCCAAATCCGCCAGCACCCGGTCCCGAATCGACTCCACCGCCGGCGAATGCGACGCATAATCCACCGGAATCCGCTTCGCCCACACCCCGTCGGACGCACACCTGGCAAGAAACTCGTCCAACACAGCCGCCTCACCCGACACCACCGTCTGTCTCGGACCATTCACCGCCGCCACCGACAACCGGGCACCGAACCCCCCCAATCGCTCCGCAACCGCCTCGGCGGCCGCACCCACCGATGCCATACCGCCGGCACCAGCAAGCTCCTCGGCCACGACCCGGGAACGAAGAGTCACCACCCGGGCACCATCCGACAAGGACAATCCACCCGCGATCACCGCCGCCGCGATCTCACCCTGCGAATGCCCGACCACCGCAGCAGGCTCAACCCCAGCAGTCCGCCACACCCGCGCCAACGACACCATCACCGCGAACAACACCGGCTGCACCACATCCACCCGATCCAGCGACACCGCACCCTCCACCCCCCGCAACACATCCACCAAAGACCAATCCACAAACGGCACCAACGCCGCCTCACACTCCGCAATCGACTCCGCGAACACCCCACCCCCAGCCAACAACCCCGCACCCATCCCCACCCACTGACTGCCCTGCCCCGGAAACACAAACACCACCCGACGCGACACAGCACGACCCGACACCACAAAAGACTCGCCCTGGACCGGTTCCGCCAACGCGATCAACGCGGCCTTCAACTCCGCCACATCCCGCCCCACCGCCGCACCACGCCACTCCAACTGCGAACGATGACGCAACAACGAATACGCCACATCCGCAGCATCCACATCCCCACGCGACGCCAACCACGCCCCAAGCCGAACAGCCTGCTCCCGCAACCCCTCTGGGCTCCCTGCCGATACCACCCACGAAACGACATCGGGGGCCGGGTTGAGCATCGTGTCGGGTGGGCCCCCGGCGCGCTTCCCGGCCGGGGCCAACCCCCGCGGCGCCTCTTCCAGTATCACGTGCGCATTGGTACCGCTGATCCCGAACGACGACACCCCCGCCCGCCGAACACGCCCATCGCCCGGCCACGGCTGGGCCTCGGTCAACAACTCGACAGCACCCGCTGACCAGTCCACATGTGGCGACGGTTCGTCCAGATGCACTATCTTCGGCAGGATTTGGTGCCGCAATGCCTGCACCATCTTGATAACCCCGCCCACACCCGCCGCCGCCTGCGTGTGACCGATATTGGACTTGAGCGCACCGATACGCAACGGTTCCGACCGATCCTGCCCGTAGGCAGCCAGCAACGCCTGCGCCTCGATCGGATCACCCAACGCCGTCCCGGTCCCGTGCGCCTCCACCGCATCCACGTCCGACGGGCGCAAACCCGCATCGGCCAACGCCGCCGCGATCACCCGCTCCTGCGACGGACCGTTCGGCGCCGTCAAACCATTGCTGGCGCCATCCTGGTTCACCGCCGAACCCCGCACCACCGCAAGAACGTCATGCCCCAAACGTTGCGCGTCCGACAGCCGCTCCACCACCAGCATCGCGGCTCCCTCCGACCACGTAATCCCGTCGGCCGCTGCGGAAAACGACTTGCACCGACCATCCCGAGCCAAACCACGCTGCCGGGAGAACTCCACAAACGCCATCGGCGTCGCCATCACCGTCGCACCACCCACCAACGCCAGCGAACTCTCCCCCTGACGCAGCGCCCGACACGCCGTATGCAACGCCACCAACGAGGACGAGCACGCCGTATCCACACTGATCGCAGGCCCCTCCAATCCCAACACATACGACACCCGACCCGACACCACACTCCCCATAACACCCGTGCTCGAATACCCCTCGATCTCGGACCCGGCCCTGCGGGTCAAAGCGTCATAGTCGTGGTACATCACGCCGGTATAGACACCGGTGTCACTGCCTCGTAGCGAGACCGGATCTATCCCCGCATGCTCCAACGCCTCCCACGACACCTCCAACAACAACCGCTGCTGCGGATCCATCGCCACCGCCTCCCGCGGAGCGATCCCGAAGAACCCCGCATCGAAATCGGCAGCGTTCCTCAGGAACCCGCCCTCCCCGATATACGAAGTCCCCGAATGCTCCGGATCCGGATCGATCAGCCGCTCCAGGTCCCAGCCCCGATCGAGGGGAAACTCACTGATCGCATCCGTCCCCGACAACACCAGATCCCAAAGCTCGTCCGGCGATTCGACCGCACCTGGATACCGACAGGCCATACCCACGATGGCGATCGGCTCGTCCGCCCGAACCCGGCGCATGGTCTTCGCAACGGATTCGCCCACGGCCTGCCCGTGCGTGCCTTTATCGGGGATCTTCAGCTCGATCCGTGACAATACGAACTTCGCCACCGCCGCCGGGGTCGGGTGATCGAACACCAAGGTCGACGGCAACGTCAACCCCGTCGCCTTCGCCAACTTGTTACGGAACTCCACACCACCCAACGAGTCGAAACCCATTTCGTTGAACGGCTTCTCGACATCGACCAACCCCGACGAGACATGCCCCAGTACTGTGGCCACTTGATCCCGCACGACTGCCAGCACCAGCTCACCGCGCTGCGCCTGCGGCACACCGGCCAACCGGGCGCCCAACGAGCCCGCCGTATCCCGAGCCGAGCGCGGTGTACGCGGCGCAAATCCACGCAGCACCGCGGGGACCGCGGCGGCATCGGACTCACGACGCAGCACACTCGCGTCGAACCGGATCGGAGCCAGGCGCGCGTCGGAGCAAGCGACCGCCTGGTCGAAGAGCCGCACACCGTCGACATCGCCGAGTTCGCCGAGCCCCATCCGCTCCCAGCGAGCCAGTGCGCTGCTGTCCAGTCCACCGGTCATCCCGCTGCCTTGATTCCACGGCCCCCACGCCAGCGACGTCGCAGCCAGGCCCGCTTCCCGCCGCCGCTGCGCTAACCCGTCCAGGAAACCGTTCGCCGCGGCATAGTTACTCTGCCCAGCCGAGCCGACTACCCCGGCGATCGACGAAAACATCACGAACGCCGACACATCTCGGTCACGAGTCAATTCGTCCAGATACCACGCCCCGTCCACCTTCGGCGCCAACACCCGATCCACCTGCTCGGCGGTCAACGACTCCACCGTGCCGTCATCCAGAACACCCGCGGCATGCACAACAGCCAACCCACCAGCAACATCAATGGTGTTCAACAGGTTCCGCATCGCGTCACGGTCGGAGGCATCGCACGCGACGACGCGGGCATCAGCACTTGCCTGCGCCAATTCCGCAACCAGTGCGGCGGCGCCAGGCGCCTCGAGTCCCCGCCGCGAGGTCAACACCAACCGACGCACGCCATGCTCGGAGACGAGGTGGCGGGCGAACAACGCACCCAGCCCGCCCGTGCCGCCGGTGATCAACACCGTCCCGTCCCCGAATGGCACCGACACGCCGGTGCCATTCAATGCCGACGCAGGTGTCAGCCGAGGAACCAGAACCTCCCCACCACGCACCGCGGCCTGTGGCTCACCCGATCGCACCACCGCCGCGATCCGGTCGGAATCCAACGGCCCGGCCGGGTCCTCATCGACCAGCACGAACCGCCCCGGATTCTCCGACTGCGCACTGCTCACCAATCCCCACACCGACGCAGCAGCCAATTGCGGAGCCTCACTGGGCAACCCAGCGCCGCCCGTGGTGACCACCACCAACCGAACATCGGACACACGTTCTTCCGCGATCCAAGATCTCAGCGTCGCCAACGTTCCGTGCACCCCAGCCCGCACCGTTCGCGGATCGAATACTGCGAAATCATCGGCCGAGAGATCGGTCGCCCGCCACACAACCACATCCGGAACAACGTCTACCGCAACAACGTCGGAAACCGACGCATAAGACTCATCGATCCCCGCCACGCTCGTGCCCGCAAGCACAGCCATAACCGGCACAGACGGATCCACCGGACCCGCCGCAGCAGTCGACTCCCAACGAACCCGATACAAGCCGGCCTCGGCCGGGGCGCCGGTCGCACCGAGGGCTCCAATAGCGATCGGTCGCAGAGTCACGGCGGCAACCTCGATAACCGGCGCACCGTGAGAATCCATAAGCGACAGCGTGATCCGCCGATCACCCACCGCAGGCTCGGCCGTTGTCAGCCGGGCTCGCACCGATGCGGCATCGACCGCGTGTACATCGACGTTTTCCCACGAATAGGGCACTAAAACCTCACCCGGCGCGGGAGGCTCGACCAACCCACCGAGAAGAATCGCGTGCAGGACCGCATCCAACAACGCCGGATTCACCCCGAACCGGCCCACCGAAGGCTGCGCCTGCTGCGGTAGATTCAACTCGGCGAAGACCTCTGTGCCAGCATGAGGGGACGGACACCCAGTACCCCCGGCTATATCCTCATCCTCGCGCCGCCACAGCGCAGTCAACCCCTGGAAAACCGGTCCGTAGCTGTAACCACGCCGGGCCAACTCCGCGTAGACATCACCGATCTCCACCGGCAACGCCCCGACCGGCGGCCAACTTGCCTCCTCATCCGACAGGGCTGGAGGCGATGACGACTGCGCGACAACAGATCCCGTCGCATGACGGACCCACTCTGTCCGATCCGGTTCGCCATCACGTTGCGGTCGCGAATACACCGACACCACTCGTGCACCCGTCTCATCAGGGCCGGCCGCCATCACCCGCAACTCCACCCCACCTACCGACGGCACAACCAACGGCGCTGTGACGACCAAATCGGCCAGTCGCGGACTACCGACCTTTACCCCCGCATGCAACACCAACTCCACGAACGCCGTACCCGGCAGCAACACTGACCCACCGACCACATGGTCTGCCAGCCACGGATGACCGGCTTGTGACAGCCTGCCGGTGAACACCAGATCCTCGGAATCCGGCAACCGCACCATCGCGCCCAACAGCGGATGTCCCGCATCATCCATGCCCGACTGCCGCATATCCGCCGCGCCGACCGGCTGCAGCCAGTACCGTTGATGCTGGAACGCATACGTCGGCAGCGACACTCGATCCCCGACACGACCCGCGAACAGCGGCGTCCAGTCCACGCCGACACCCGCCACATGAGCCTGCGCCAGCCCGGACACAAACTGGGTCGACTCGTCGACCGTATCAATTGCGCTGTCCGCGAGGCTCTGCGGAGTTTCGCTGGCTGCCTCCTCGAGCCGCCGTCTCACAGCGCGGCGCCGGGCGGCCGCGATTACCGTCGATTCGGCCTCCACCTCTGGCGTCTCGGCCAGACATTGCCGAGTCATCGCCGACAACACCGCATCCGGCCCGATCTCCACAAACCGCCGCACCCCGGCCTCGACCAACGTATCGATCCCCGGCGCGAACCGCACACAGCCACGCACCTGCTCGACCCAATACCTTGGATCGTTCACCTCCGCGCCGACCACGACCCCGGAAACGTTCGACACGATCGGTAGAGTCGGCTGGTTATAAGTCAATCCTTGGGCCACACCACGGAACTGGTCGAGCATCGGCTCCATCAACACCGAATGGAACGCATGACTGACCCGCAACCGGGAGGTCTTCACTCCCTCCACGGCAAGGTTGTCTTCGATCTTGTCGATCGCGAACGCCTCCCCGGACAACACCACCGACGACGGACCGTTCACCGCCGCCATCGACACCTGGTCGGCGAACTCGGCAAGCACCGTGGCCGCTCGATCCTCGGACACCGCCACCGCCAGCATCGCCCCCCCTTCGGGCAGCGCCCCCATCAACCGCCCGCGCGCCACCACCAGGGCACACGCATCCTCGAGCGACCACACCCCCGCCACATATGCGGCGGCCAGCTCCCCGATCGAATGTCCGATCAGCACGTCCGGCACCACACCGAACGACTCCATCAGCCGGAACAACGCCACCTCGAACGCGAACAACGCCGGTTGCGTGAACTCCGTGAGGTCTAACAGTGCCGCGTTACTCGGATCGAACACCAGGTCTTTCAGCGACGAGTCGAGCAGCGGATCGATATGGGCGCACACCTCGTCGAACGCCGCCGCGAACACATCGAACGCCGCGTACAACCCCGCACCCATCCCAGCCCGTTGCGCACCCTGGCCGGTGAACAGAAACGCCGTCTTACCCGAACCCCCGCATGCCTCGTTCGTGCCCGGCGAACCGGCCGCCAACTCGGCCAGACCGGCCAGCAGTTCGTCACGATCACGACCGACGACGGCTCCGCTCCATTCGAGCCGAGCCCGCGACGTCGCCAAGGAATGCGCGATATCCCTGACGTCCGCATCGGGATCGCGAATCAGCCACTGCCGCAGTCGATCCGCCTGCGCCCGCAGGCCCGACTCGGAACTCGCCGACACCAGCCACGGAACGGGTGTCGTGGTGCAGGGCCGGTCGTCGGGCGCGGGCTGCGGAGTCGGCGACGTCTGCACTCGAACCGCCGGTGCTTCTTCCAGGATGGCGTGTGCGTTGGTACCGCTGACGCCGAAGGACGACACCCCGGCGCGGCGAACGCGTCTGCCGGCGGGCCATGGCTGTGCCTCGGTCAGAAGCTGGACATCGCCCGCCGACCAGTCCACGTGCGGGCTCGGCGCGTCGACATGCAAGGTCTTCGGCAAGATTTCGTGCCGAAACGCCTGCACCATCTTGATCACCCCACCCACACCCGCTGCGGCCACGGCATGCCCGATATTCGACTTCAGCGACCCGATCCGCAGTCGCCGCCCCGCACGGTCGTGACCGTAGACGCCCATCAACGCCTGCGCCTCGATCGGATCACCCAACGTCGTTCCGGTACCGTGCGCCTCCACCGCATCCACATCCGAAGGCTCGAGACCGGCATTCGCCAGCGCCGCCGTAATCACCCGCTCCTGCGACGGACCATTCGGCGCCGTCAGGCCATTCGACGCACCATCCTGATTCACCGCCGTCCCCCGCACCAGGGCAAGTACCTTATGCCCGAGCCGCTGCGCGTCGGACAGACGCTCGAGCACGAGCATGCCGACCCCCTCGGAGAAGGCGACACCATCGGCCTTGGCAGAGAACGACTTGCACCGCCCATCGGGTGACAGACCGCGCTGCCGCGCGAAATCGACGTAAAGATAAGGACTTGCGGCGACCGTAACGCCGCCTGCCAGTGCCAGCGAACTCTCCCCCTGGTGCAGCGCCTGGCAAGCCTGATGCAAGGCGACCAGCGACGACGAACACGCGGTGTCCACGGTGACGGCGGGCCCCTCGAGGCCGAGGACATACGC
The DNA here is from genome assembly GCF_045207455.1 of Nocardia sp. NBC_00881. NCBI lineage: Bacteria > Bacillati > Actinomycetota > Actinomycetes > Mycobacteriales > Nocardiaceae > Nocardia > Nocardia sp. NBC_00881. The sequence goes on along the minus strand of NZ_CP108798.1, from coordinate 1,670,887 downwards.
CACCCTGCCGGAGATCACACTGCCAGTGGTACCAGTGAGCCGGTAGCCCTCCAGGTCACCCGACACCAGATCGGCGTAGCCCGAGGAGGTTGCCCCGGCGAATACCCCGGTGTCGCTGCCGCGCAATGACACCGGATCGATCCCCGCATCCTCCAATGCCTCCCAGGACGCCTCCAGCAACTGACGCTGCTGGGGGTCCATCGCGGACGCCTCCCGCGGACCGATCCCGAAGAAACCGGCGTCGAAATCTCCTGCATCGTCGAGGAATCCGCCGTGACGGGTGTAGATTGTGCCAGGCTTGTCCGGGTCCTCATCGAACAGCCGCTCCAGATCCCAACCCCGATCAGACGGGAACTCGCCGATCGCATCGGTCCCGGAAGCAAGCAGATCCCACAGCTCGTCCGGCGACGTGACACCCCCGGGGAACCGACAGCCCATCCCCACGATCGCGATCGGCTCGTCCGCGCGAACCCGCTGAATCGTCTTCTTGCCCCGACCAGGGCTTGTCCCGGAATGCTTTTGTCCGGGAAGCGCACCGGGGGGGTGCCCCACGGTCTGCGGCTCGACCGCGGACTGCACCAGCTTCGCCACGGCCGCCGCGGTCGGATAGTCGAAGACCAGAGTCGACGGCAACTGCACACCGGTCGCCTTGCCCAACCGGTTTCGGAACTCGACACCGCCCAGTGAATCGAACCCCAAATCCGTGAACCGCACCACCGGATCGACCATGTCCCCGGACTCGTGTCCCAGCACTGCCGCGGCATGTTCGCGGACGACAGCAAGCACAACATTCGCCCGGTCGGGTTCGGGTGTGACGGCGAGCTGTCCGGCCAGCGATCCCGTGCCGGCGGCGCGACGTGCCGCGGCACCGGCAGTCAATGAGCTGAGGGCTCTGGGCAGCGACCCCGAGGCGGCCTGCTCGGTCAGTGCCGCTATGTCGAGCCGCACACCGGCGCTCGTCGGGAGACCGGCGGCCAACGCAGCCTCCAGCAATGACATCCCGTAGTTTTCGTCGAGCGGAACCAGACCCATACCTCGCATTCGCGCGAAATCGGCTGCGGTGATGGTGCCGGTCATGCCGCTGGTTACAGACCACGGACCCCACGCCACCGACGTCGCGGGCAGCCCGGTACGGTGCCGATGATGGGCCAATGCATCCAGGAGCGCATTGGCCGCTGCATAATTGGCCTGCCCCGGGAAACCGAGTGTGCCCGAGATCGACGAGTAGAGCACGAACATCGACAGATCCAGGTCCTTGGTGGCCTCGTGCAGATTCCACGCGGCATCCACCTTCGGACGCAGCACCGTCGCGAACTGCTCCGGCGTCAGGTTCGCGAGCAGACCATCGGCCAACACACCCGCGGTATGCACGACACCGGTCAACGGATGCTGGGCCGGAATCGCCGACAACAACCCATTCAACGCCGCCCGATCGGCCACATCACACGCCACCACATCCACCCGCGCACCCAGCGCCGTCAACTCGGTCGCGAGATCCACTGCACCGTCCGCGTCGAGACCACGCCGATTGGCCAACACCAGCCTCCGCACACCACGCTCGACGACGAGATGCCGCGCAGCCACCGCACCCAACCCACCAGTACCACCCGTAATCAACACCGTGCCGTCGGGTTGCGGCGGCACCGGAATCGTGAGCACGTTCTTACCGATGTGCCGGGCCTGACTCAGATACCGGAACGCCGCCGGCGCGTGGCCCACATCCCACCCCGTCACCGGCGGCAACACCAGCACACCGGCGTCGAACAAACCGACAAGGACACCCAGAATCTCGTGCAGCCGGTCCGGACCGATCTCGTCGAGATGGAAACCCCGATAATCCACCCCCGGGCAATGCGCGGCAACGTCCCCTGGATCGCGACGATCGATCAACCCCATCTCCAGGAAACGCCCGCCCCGCGGCAACAACCGCAACGAGGCATCCACGAATTCGCCTGCCAGTGAATCCAATACGATGTCGACACCGCGACCGCCGGTGACCTCGAGAAACTTCGCCTCGAAGTCCAGGGTGCGCGAGTCACCGATCACCGAATCGTCGAACCCCATGCCGCGCAGCACATCCCATTTCGGCCGACTGGCGGTCACCAACAAGCGCAGTCGCAGATAACGCGCCAGCTGCACCGCGGCCACACCCACACCGCCGGTCGCGGCGTGCAGCAGCACTGTTTCGCCAGGTCTCGCGTCGGCCAAGTCGACCAGACCGTAGTACGCCGTGACAAACACCACCGGGACCGCGGCGGCCTGCGCGAACGACCAGCCTCGCGGCATCGGGGCCAACACCCTGCAGTCGGCAACCGCGACCGAGCCGATACCCGAGAGGAACCCGAAAACCCGGTCACCTGGAGCGAATTCGGTGACATCCGACGCCACGTCCAATACCACACCCGCACCATCGAGGCCGATGCCGGCATCCGCATCCGGATACATGCCCAGGCCGATCAACACGTCACGGAAGTTCATGCCCGCCGCGCGCACACCAACCCGAACCTGCCCGGGGCCGAGTGCCCCCAGCGCGCCGGGTGTCTCGACCAGAGCCAGGTTGTCACCGGTCAGAGTGCCCCTCCCGCGCTGAGTCAACGCCCACGCCGGAGCACCCAGCAAGTCGCTCGCACCCACGACATCGCCGGCGTCGCGGCTCAACCGCGGCGCATACGCCACGCCATGCCGCAGCGCCAGCTGAGGCTCGTCCACGATGGCCACCGCAGCGGCGACAGCAACGCGGTGGTCCACACCGCGGTCCACGTCGACGAGCTCGATCCGGCCGGGATTCTCCGACTGCGCACTGCGCACCAATCCCCATACCGCCGCACCGACGAAATTCACCGGTTCACCATTGTCCAACGCGACCGCACCCCTGGTCACAACCACGACCCGCTCGTGCAGCGCCAGAACCTCACCCACCCGCGCCGCTATCTCGACAAGCCGACCCTGGACCGCACTCGGCACGTCCTCATCTACGACCGCGTCCTCGACTCGCAACACGGCCACCGACTTGCCGTCGACAATGACCGCCTCGCCCTCGCCCATGCTCACCCAATGCTCGTCCGTGACAAGGTCACTCAACTTCGGCACGGGCAACGAAACCCAGCGCAGCTGGTGTAGGCGGTTATTCGGATACGAAGTCGCGCCCGGGGCGCCGAGGGCGACCGGACGCAGGGTCACGGCAGCAATCTCGATAACGGGTGTATCCCGAGAGTCGACAAGCGACAGCGTGATCCGCCGACCGCCCGCCTCGGATTCGGCCGCCCGCAGCCGGGCTCGCACCGACGTGATGCCGACGGCGTGCACATCGACGTTCTCCCACGAATAGGGCACCAGAACCTCGCCTGGCCCAGCGGGCTCGACCAACCCACCGAGAAGAATCGCGTGCAGGACCGCATCCAACAACGCCGGATTCACCCCGAACCGGCCCACCGACGCCTGCCCCTGCTCCGGCAGATTCAACTCGGCAAAGACCTCTATGCCAGTTTGGGGGGACGCCCCCCCAGCACCCCCCGCTATATCGCCACGCCGCCACAGCGCGGTCAACCCCTGGAAAACCGGTCCGTAGCTGTAACCACGCCGGGCCAACTCCGCGTAGACATCGCCGATCTCCACCGGCAACGCCCCGACCGGCGGCCAACTTGCCTCATCCGACAGGGCTGGAGGCGATGACGACTGCGCGACAACAGATCCCGTCGCATGACGGAGCCACTCTGTCCGATCCGGTTCGCCATCACGTTGCGGTCGCGAATACACCGACACCACTCGTGCACCTGCGTCATCGGGGCCGGTCACCAGCACCCGCAACTCGACGGCACCCACCGGGGGCATGATCAACGGCGTTGTCACAACCAGCTCGGCCAGTTTCGAACAGCCGACCATAGCCCCGGCATGCACGGCCAATTCCACAAACGCCGTACCCGGCAACAACACCGCCCCACCGACCACATGATCGGCCAACCACGGATGACTCGACAACGACAACCGACCCGTCAGCGCCACCCCGTCGGAATCCGGCAGCCACACCGCCGCGCCCAACAACGGATGCTCCACAGCCTCCTGACCCGACGTCCGGACATCACCCGCAGCCGAAGTCGCCGTCAACCAATACCGTTGATGCTGAAACGCGTACGTCGGCAATGGAACCCGCCGCACACCACGACCCGCGAACAATGGACGCCAGTCCACTCCCACACCCGCGACATGAACCTGCGTCAGAGCTGTGACGAACTGGGTCACCTCCTCCTCGGCGGATCGGCGGGCGACCGCCGCCACAGCCGCCTCGGACTCGATCGCGGGATTCTCGGCCAAGCACTGGCGGGTCATCGCCGCCAGCGCGGCGTCCGGGCCTACCTCCACGAACCGCCGTACGCCCACCGCGACCAGCACGTCCACCCCCGGCGCGAACCGGACACATCCGCGGATCTGCCGCGCCCAATACTCCGGATCACACACCGCATCCTCGGCAAGCTCACCGGACTCATTCGACACAATCGCCAATCTCGGCGACCGGTAGCAAACACTTTCGGCGACCGATCGGAACTCGGCCAGCATCGGATCTATCCGCACCGAATGAAACGCATGACTGACCCGCAACCGATTCGTCACGACCCCGTCGCCGGACAGCTGGCGTTCGATCTCCTCGATTGCGTCCACATCACCGGACAACACCACCGAGGACGGGCCGTTCACCGCAGCGACCGTCACCCGGTCCGCCACGGTGCCCGACGAAGCGAAAGCGGCAACGATATCCGTCGCCCGCTGTTCGGTGACAGCCACCGCCAGCATCGCGCCATCGTCGGGCAGCGCACCCATCAATCGCCCCCGCGCCGCCACGAGCACACACGCATCCTCGAGCGACCACACCCCCGCCACATACGCCGCCGCCAACTCCCCGACCGAATGCCCGATCACCACATCCGGTGTCACACCGAACGACTCCAACAACCGGAACAACGCCACCTCGAACGCGAACAACGCCGGCTGCGTGAACTCCGTCCGATCCAATGCTGGTACCGGCGTGTTGGAGCCTGCCCCAGTGTGCTTTTGGCCGGGGGCCTGGAACCCATCGGTGTCGTCGAACATCACCTCTTTCAAGGCACGCCCGAGCAAGGGGTCGAACTGGGCGCACACCTCGTCGAACGCCGCCGCGAACACGTCGAAGGCCGCGTACAACCCCGCACCCATACCGGCGCGCTGCGCCCCTTGGCCGGTGAACAGGAAAGCTGTCTTACCTGCTGTGATCTGCCCCGTGATGACGGCGGACGCCGCGTGGCCCGCGGCGATATCCGCGAGGCCCGCCAACAACTGTTCCCGATCGCCGCCGACTACCGCGCCACGGTGATCGAAATGCCCCCGCGCCTCGATCAACGAATGCGCGGTGCTCCAGATTTCGACCTCCGGTCGGTCGATCAGCCACCGCCGCAAGCGACCCGCCTGTGCACGCAACGCGTCGTCGGATTTGGCCGAGATCAGCAGCGGAACCACCTCGCCGACCACGGCCGGTTCAACGGTGGCACCGGAGCCTTCGTCGTGCGACGGTGCGGTCGGTGGTGCTTGTTCGAGAATCACATGCGCGTTGGTGCCGCTGATCCCGAATGACGACACCCCGGCCCGGCGCACCCGCCCATTCGCGAGCCAGGGCTCGGCCTCGGTCAACAGCCGCACCGATCCCGCGGACCAGTCCACATGTGGTGTCGGCGCGTCGACATGCAGTGTTTTCGGCAGTGTTTCGTGCCGCAAAGCCGCAACCATCTTGATCACACCACCGATGCCCGCGGCAGCGACGGCGTGCCCGATGTTCGACTTCACCGACCCGATCCGTAACGGCTGCTCGCGATCCCGCCCATAGCCGGCGATCAGTGCCTGCGCCTCGATCGGATCACCCAACCTCGTTCCGGTGCCGTGCGCCTCTACCGCATCCACATCCGATGGCTCCAGGCCGGCACTGGCCAACGCCGCCGCGATCACCCGCTCCTGCGATGGACCGTTCGGCGCGGTCAAACCATTACTCGCACCGTCCTGATTGATCGCACTGCCCCGCACTACCGCCAACACATTGTGGCCCGAACGCTGCGCGTCCGACAGGCGCTCGACCACCAGCACACCCACACCCTCCGACCACGTCACACCGTCGGCGGCGGCGGCGAACGCCTTGGACCGCCCATCAGCCGCCAACCCCCGCTGACGCGCGAAATCCACGTACAAACTCGGGCTCGCCGCGACACTCACACCACCCGCCAGCACCAACGACGCCTCCCCCTGACGCAGCGCCTGGCAAGCTAGATGCAGCGCGACCAGCGATGACGAGCACGCGGTATCCACCGTGACCGCAGGCCCCTCCAGGCCGAAAACGTAAGCGACACGCCCGGATATCACACTGTGCGACGTCCCGGTCAACCGGAAAGCCTCATACTCGCCGGTCACCCCGCGCGAGTACCCCGACGATGAGGCGCCGACGTACACGCCGGTGTCGGTGCCGCGCAGTGCGGCGGGGTCGATCCCCGCGTCTTCCAATGCTTCCCAGGAGACTTCCAGCATCAGCCGCTGCTGCGGATCCATCGCGGCCGCCTCACGCGGACCGATACCGAAGAATCCCGCGTCGAAAGCGCCCGCATCGGTCAGGAACCCGCCTTCGCGGGTGTACACGGTGCCCGGCTTGTCCGGATCAGGATCGAACAACCGCTCCAAATCCCATCCCCGATCCGACGGGAACGGCGCGATCACATCCCCACCCGCCGCGACGAGGTCCCACAGGTCCTCGACCGACCCGATACCACCCGGAAACCGGCAGCCGATCCCGACGATCGCGATCGGCTCATCGGAGCGAGTCCGGCGGGTCACCCGCGGCACATCCAGATCCACGCCTTCGAGCCGCGAACGCACCAACCGTGCCACCGCCGTAGGGGTCGGGTGGTCGAATATCAGCGTCGTCGGCAACCCCACCCCGGTGGCCGCTACTAGGCGATTCCGCAGCGTTTGTCCGCTCAACGAATCGAACCCGAACGCGGTGAACGGCAGATCGGGATGGATGGCCTCGGCCGAATCATGGCCGAGCACCGCCGCCGCCTGCTCGGCCACCACCGCCAACACCAGCGCGTCGCGTTCGTGCCCGGAAACGGCGAACAACCGCGACATGGTCGCTCGGCGAGCCTCGCTCCGCGGCGCCAACGGACCTGCCACCACAGCCTGCCGACTCCGGACCGAAGAATCGGTGTGCTGCGACGGCACACCGGAATCCGCAGTCACCGGCTCGACCGCCGGAAGCGTCCAGCACTGCCGCCGCTGGAACGCGTAAGTCGGCAGATCCACACGACTGGCCGGTGCGGCCAACACCTCCGGCGTCACCTCGACACCCACACAGTAGGCATGCGCCAACGCCGCAGCGAAGTGTTCCGGACCACCCTGACCACGTCGCAACGTACCCAGGACAGCCACCCGGCCAGCCTGGCCGACCGAATCCGCCGTCGATGCGACCGCCGCCGACACCACCGGATGTGGGCTGATCTCCACGAACGCGTTCATCTCGCAGCGGATCAACGCCTCGACCGCTTCGGCGAACCGCACCGGTTCCCGCAGCCCCCGATACCAATACCCGGCATCCAATCCCGCAGTGTCCACGAACTTCGCGGTCACCGTAGAGAAGAAGGGAACCGAACCCGTTCTCGGCCGAATCGACGCCAACTCCGCCAACACCCGATCCCGAATCGATTCCACCGCCGGCGAATGCGAGGCATAGTCCACCGGAATCCGTTTCACCCAGATACCGGCGGGCTCGCACGCTGCCGAGAACTCTTCCAAGGCGACAACTTCTCCCGACACCACAATCTGATCCGGACCATTCACCGCCGCCACCGACAACCGACCACCAAACCCCCCCAACCGATCCACCACCACATCCGCCGCCAAACCCACCGACACCATGCCACCCGAACCCGCCAACACCTCCGCCACCGCACGCGACCGCAACACCACCACCCGGGCACCATCCGACAAGGACAATCCACCCGCTACCACCGCCGCCGCGATCTCACCCTGCGAATGCCCGACCACCGCAGCAGGCTCCACCCCAGCAGCCCGCCACACCCGCGCCAACGACACCATCACCGCGAACAACACCGGCTGCACCACATCCACCCGATCCAGCGACGCCGCACCCTCCACCCCCCGCAACACATCCACCAAAGACCAATCCACAAACGGCACCAACGCCGCCTCACACTCCGCAATCGACTCCGCGAACACCCCACCCCCAGCCAACAACCCCGCACCCATCCCTACCCACTGACTGCCCTGCCCCGGAAACACAAACACCACCCGACTACCGTCGAGTTCACCTTGCGCTGCCGAGCCAATCACAGCGGGGGTTGGGGGGCGCGGAGCTTGCGGAGCGACCCATGAGACTTGGCTGGTCTGATTCCGTAGGCCGGAACGCGAAACAACCACGCTATCGATATCCTCCCCACCCGCCAACGCAACCAGCCCCGCTACCAACGCAGCCCGGTCCCGCCCCACCACAGCCCCACACCACTCCAACTGCGCGCGAGTATGCAACAACGAAAACGCCACATCGGCAATATCGACACCTGGGTGTTCGATTAGCCAGGCATTCAGTCGGGCCGCCTGGGCACGAAGAGCCAGTTCGGTTTTCGCGGTCAGAACCCAGATGGTCGTGTCACCTTCCAGGCCGACCGTGCGGGACAACGGGACGGTCGACGACAAGTCCGGAGTATGGTCACTTTGGGCTTCGTGTCGGGCCGGCCGAGTCTCATGGGTCGCTCCGCAAGCTCCGCTCCCCCCAACCCCCGCTGTGATCGAGTCGGCGGCGTACGGCGCCTGCTCCACAACCACGTGCGCATTGGTGCCGCCCATACCGAACGACGACACACCCGCACGGCGTACCGCTGCGGCAGGCCAGTGCTCCGTCTCGGTCTGCACCCGCAACCCCAGCACATCAAGCGGGATCCCCGGATTCGGAGTGCGAAAGTTCAGGCTGGGTACCAGTTCTCCATGCCGCAGCGACAACGCGGTCTTGATCAGCCCCGCGATCCCCGCAGCGCCCTCCAGGTGACCGATGTTGGTCTTGACCGAACCGACAGCCAACGGCCCGCCCGCTGGCCTCCCCACGCCGTAGGTCTCGCCGAGAGCTGCCGCCTCCACCGGATCGCCTACGGGCGTGCCGGTGCCATGCAACTCCACGTATTGCACCGACGCCGCCTCCACATCCGCAGCCGCCAACGCCGCCCGAATGACCGCCATCTGCGCCGCCACACTGGGCGCACTCAACACCTGGCGCTCATTGCCGTTGTTGACCGCACTACCACGGACCACCGCATAGACCCGGTCACCGTCGGCCACCGCCCGCGCCAACGGCTTGAGTACGACGATGCCGCCGCCCTCACCACGAACCGTGCCATCCGCGTCCACGTCGAAGGTGTGACACTTCCCCGACGGCGAGTACGCACCGAAATGCTCGTAACGCTCACCGCTCAACGGCGACAGAATCAGATTCAGCCCACCAGCCAATGCCACATCACATTCACCACCCCGCAACGACTCACACGCCACATGCACCGCAACCAACGACGACGACTGCCCACTGTCGACGACGAGGCTCGGGCCGGTAAACCCGTAAAAATTGGAGATCCGGTTCGCAGCCACACCCCTGCCGACTGCCCACAACGAATGCCGACCGACACTGGATAAGCCTTGTGACGCCACCACTTCGACGAAATCCGTTCCGGTACTGCCCAGAAACACCCCGGCACGCGCGCCGTGTCGGCCGCGGTACCCCGCGTCTTCCAACGCCTCCCAACTCAACTCGAGACCGAGCAACTGCTGCGGATCGATCGACCGCGCCTCATTCGGCGGCACACCGAAGAAGTCGGCATCGAATTCCGACGCCGAATCCAGAAATCCGGCCGTCTCCTCGATACCCGGACGGTCGGCGGGAGCGGAGCCGATGGCATCGCAACCATCACGCAGCAACCGCCGGAACTGCTCGAGATCGGACGCGCCCGGCATCCGGCACGACATCCCGACAATAGCGATCTCAGTCACCGGTTCAACCATGGAAAATCCCTGTCTCACCCCATCCGTTGCCTGCGGAGGAATCGCTGATGCTTGTGTCCACGTTTTTCACATCCAGATCCAGCGCATTTTCAAGAGTTGAAAAGGCCGATTACGCGATCGGGGCCATCGGGCTACCGATTACTGTTGGATCAGATGCCGGTTACGAGGCGACGACTCGACGAGCCGGCCATCGATTGCCATTCGACCGATAACACTCTTCGTCGAATACCTGCTCGACCGCGAAGTTCACCAGGAACAGGTGACTCGACAACTACCGATACACTCCGGCGAACGTTTCTTTCACTGCTGTGAAAGATGCGCCGGAAGCGTCATGGTCTCAACCGACTCGATCTTCGCGGCCGGTGTGCTTCTTCCCGGAAGACGAAATCAGCGCTCATTCAATATCTCTCTTCGCCGAGCAAGCAACAACAGGGAGCACCCAAGTTGTCTGCTGAGCGGTAGCTTGCCAGCGGCGCCGGGTTCTCGCAACTCGAGAAGGCCGAGCCTCGTCCTACTCGCCGTGTGGTCGCCCCCGCCCCGCCGCCGACCTCTTCGGCCCTCGACGTGCTGCAGCGGAACACCTCGGGTGAAAGTCGTTCGTGCAGTGGATGTTCCGGCACACGATCTACTGGGGCGGGGTCACTCGCAAACGACCTGCGTGACGTCGCGATTTTTCGCCTGGTTCTCGAGCGAGATCAGCGCGCGGTGTGCGGCTCACAAGACGTCTTCTGCGGTCAGCCTGAGGTGGGGGGCGATGTCCATGTCGCCTCTTGGAGAGCAGGTCATCGCCGATTTCGCGCAAGCTGGCCGGTTGTGACAGCGAACAGCCTTGCCGCCGGAGGCAAGTCCGGCTCACTCACCCGTCGACACTGATCGCCCATGCATCGAACCGCTCCAGAGCTGCCGCGAACAACGGTGTCGTGCCTTCCGGAAGCGAGTACCCGACGACCTTGGAGGCGCTATGGGGGTAGCGCTGGGCTTGGATCAGCCTTTTCTCAGGGAGCCGCGTCTCGCGCTGGCCCGCGACGTTCAGGGACTGGGTCATGTGGTGCAAAGTCTCTCGGCCGGTAAGCTTCCGCAGCCGGTCAACGGTTGCTGTGCCGCCCTCGGCGGCAAGTGCTCGCACCAGATCGAGCGACGCAGAGGTCGCCCCTTGAAGGATCCGGACGATCAGGTCGATGTCCCAGACAACCCATTCGACCTCACGCCCCCCACCCGACGTTGACCCGCGCCGTCAGCGGATCAGACTCAGGAGGTGGTGGCGCCTCGCTCTCGTCGTCGTCACCCTGGGCGCGAGTCGCTCGGCGAGCGCTACTTGGGCGGCAAGTAGTCCGAGCTGCACTCGCAGCTCGGGCGCGATGTCGCTACCTTCCAGGTCACGCGCAGCCGAATGCAGCTGAGCGCGTGCGAATTCGAGCGCATCGAAAGTCCCTGGAGCGGGCACGCCGATCAGACTATCGACATAACCGGGTGTCGCTGCCCGAAATTCCGCTCCATTCGCCGGCCGCATCATGCACACGCTTATCCGGCTCTCGCCCAGCCGAACCCGACGAACCGACCCCTTCCGAGGTTTGGAACCGTTTCGCAAGGCGACTGATGGGTCACGATGTCGGCCTTCATCAGTCCAGGAGCAGCAACTTCCGCTGGTGAAGGGCGTGTGCGTAGTGGTTGAGTCCCCCTCCGGACACATATTTGCCGCATCTGTGCTGTAGGAAAGGCGTTCGAGCAGTGTTCGGACACTCGCCTCGCCTCGATTCTCCTGACCTGCGGCTTCACCCTCTTTGGGGGGTGATCTGTGTGACTGATGACGTACTCGCTCCGGTCATTTCCTTCTTCTCGCCCTCCGCGGCTGCCGCGCGGATCCGGGGCGACCAGTCGCCGCGAACCCGCCCCGCGCTGCCGATGGCAAACCTGGAGCCACCACGCGACAGTACGGCTGTCTACGGCATCCGTGCTGTCGACACCAATGGGCGTGTGGCGGATAAATCGGTGCTGGGCGCTTTGGGGTGGCGTCCTGGCGACAACCTGATCTGGCGGGTCAACGGCGGGCTGATCGTGATCACCCGGCCCGGACGCGGTAAGCGCGGCGTCACCAAGTACGGCCATTTGTGGCTGCCCGCCGAGCAGCGCCGCGCTACTCGGATACGCCTCGGCGACCGGGTGTTGCTGGCCGCGGATCCCGACCAGGGCCTGCTGGTGGTCTTCCCGCCGCATGTCCTCGACGAGATGGCCGCGCGGCGCTTCGCCGACGGGAGCGGCACATGAGCGCCTCCCCCGCAGACGTCGCCGCGGTCGCGATGCTGGCCGAACGCTTCGGCGTCACCGCCGCCGGCTTGGCCGCGGCGACATCGCGCGCTCCGGTGCCGACCTTCGCCGAATACATCCCGCATGTTTTCGACTCGATGCCGCAGGGATGCACCCGCGACCATTACATGACCTACTGGAGAAAGATCCTGGCCCAACAGGGGTGGGCCGATCGACGCCTCGATGAGCCGAGAGCCAGCCGCGGTGAGCGTTGGCGCGCCGATTGCGATCCCCATTCGATGTCCGGCGTGGCAGGCTGGCCCCTCCACCCGCGGCCCGAGAACGAATCGTACCCTTAGCGCCGGGAACATCCAGTAGCGTAACGTCTTTCGTCGTCGACGCCCCGGCAACTTCCATCGTGCCGGAGCGCCAAGTCGTCCCCGGTGTGCCGGAGCGTGTGCAGAGTGGGCGCGGGAGGAGCGGGGATAGTATGAGCAAGGCTGCGGGCCTGCCTGTTGGCGCATTCACCGGGCACACAGCACAACGCATTGGGCGGGGCGCGCTCGGGGGCACACGTCCGCTGCTGCTGGTGGTCATTAGCGGGCGCGACGCGACCTACCGTGGCTGGATGTTGCAGAGCATGTCCCAGCGATATCGCTTGTTGCTGCTAAGCGCTCGGCCCGCCGAATGGGAACTGCCCTACATCGTCGGACAGAATTTCCTCGAAATCCTCGATGGCGTGAAGGCGGCGGTCGCCGCGGCTGAACGGCTGAAAGAGCACGGTCCGATCGCGGGTGTGGTCTGTTACGACGAGATGCGTATCGTTCCCGCGGCTCGCCTCGCCGAACGGCTCGGTCTGCCGACTGCCACCTCGGCCGCGGCGCGCATCACGGGCACACCACTGCGGCGACCACCAGCGTCGTTCGTGAAAGGCCGTGCCGCACTGGGATACGCCCTGGCCGCCGATGTCACCACCTGCCAGCACGCGCTCACCGAATTGGCCGACGCGGTGGAGATCACCGGTGCGCCGATCCCCGCCGCCGTCGATCCGCGCCCGAGTCGAGCGCGCCGATGAGCGAGATCGCCGTGATGACCGACCACGGTTCCACCGAAGGCAGCTCCGCCGAACTCGTCCGAGCCGTGCAGCTGGTGACCGGAACCGCCCCGACGGTCCTCGACGCCCGAGATTTCTACGATGGCGGCGAAGGACACGTGCGCACGCATGGATCGCGAGTGAGCCTAGAGGTCCCCTCAGCGGGAGTGTCGATACAGCCGTCGGTGCTGATCGTCTACGAGATACCGCCCGCAGATCGCCACCGGCTCAGGCGCTTTCAAGTCGTCATGGCCGGTCACGGTCGCCTCCGGTCGCTTGGCCTCGACGCGCAGCCGTGGCGCACCGCCACCGACAAGCATTTGATGGTGGCGCGATTCCTCGACCATGGTGTGCGCCAGATGGAATCGAGATTCCTCGACCGACCAACATACACGCAGGCCCTCGCTGCGTTCGAGCATCTCGGCGCCGATGTCTGGGCGCGGCCGGCGATCGGGTTCGGGGGCCGCGACGTCCACCACATCGACAGCCTCGACCGACTCCGCACCGCCGTGGACTTCTACGCCGGGACCGACTGCGGATGGCTGCTCACCCGCGACGCCAGAAATTTCGACCCTCACGGCCGACGCCACCAATACCGCGTGGTCGTCCTCGGCGACCAGGTCTTGCGCGTATGCGAACACATCCAGGACAACCCCGACGTGCCCTGCAACGAGGCCCAGGGCGCGGTCTCGACCGTACTGCCCGTCGACGCGCTCCCGCGTGAGCTGCTCGATCTGGCGATCACCGCGACCGCCGCGGTCGGACTACCTTTCGGCGGTGTCGATCTGGTCCCGCACCACGGCGGGGTGGTCTTCGAAGTGAATGTGCACCCGGTGCTCGACGTGCCGGGCGGATTCGACACCGTCACCGTCCCTTATGTGCTCGCCCACCTCGAAGCCGACCACGACCCGACCATCACGCTGTCGCGTCGGCGACCGACTGAGCATCCCCATCCTGCCGAGCAGATCCGTTGCGATCCAGGACAACCGGAAATTCCGACATGACCACGATAGGTGTCTTCTTCGGTGGCCGCTCCAGCGAGCATCGCGTCTCGATCCATCGTGCCAGCAGGCTCAGCGTCGAGAGACGTTCCAGCGCAGCCTGCTCTGAGAGTTCGCCCATATGGTGAGTGGCGCTGTTCCAGATCGTCAGCTGGACTCCGGGAGCGAAGAATCGCAGGCCGGAGTTCATGGTGCTGACATTTCGATCGTTCGGATCGCCGGGCCACCTCAGTCGCGGCTGGCCAGGCTCAGCGTCTTTGTCAGAGAAAACTTGCTGCCATAGCGCAGTCTCAGCAACGTCGTTCCGCTTCGTGCGTGTCTTGGCCATCAAGGCGATGGCCTCGGCTGACCCCGGCCACTGCGACTTCGTCTCGAACAGGTACGCGTTATTTCCGAAGCGGGAGACCAGACGTGATCTCCCGCCGGCATGGACCTACTTCTGGCCGGTGGCCTCGAGTACCAGCTGAACAATCCGCTCGATCGGGACGTCCGCCTCGATCACCGTGCCGTCGGGCTCGATCAGGTCGAGGCGGGTGCGGGTGAGCTTGGAGTACTTGACCACCCACTTACCGTTGACCTTGGTGTAACGATCTTGGTAATTGCCGTAGCCGTGCACCCCGAGCGTCCCGGCGAAGAGGAGAATATCCTCCATCCGCCAATTCGCCTCGGCGGCGGCTCGGCGTTGGCGGCCGAGATGCCGAGGACGCCGAGCATTGTCGCCGTGCCCAGTGCCACGGCGGTGCACAGTACGCGTCGCTCGCCCGGTCCGGCCGGGAACCGAAGGGGATTTTTATGGGCATATCTTATCTCCTCTTTGAGGTGGATATCTCGAATAACACCGCTGTATTGGCACGTGGCAGCAAAAATGTTTGATGACGCGCATTACTGCGCGCCGATCCGGAGATGCTCGGATCGATTTACCTCGGATAATCGGAGGTACAGATAACTGACACCGTACGTTCGGGCTGACGTCGCACGATCGACAACATTTCTAACCGCAGCGCCCGTAGTGGGGATTCCTGCGTGCGACCTACATCTGCGCCCAGACGATCTTCGTCTGGAGGTACGTGTCCACGCCTGCTTTACCGGATTCGTAACCCCAACCGGACTGCTTGTATCCACCGAACGGCATGGAATGGTCGAAGACCATCTGGCAGTTCAGCGAGACAGTTCCGGCTTGCAGTCGCTTGGCCAGGCGATGCGCCCGGCCCAGGTCCTTGGTCCACACGGTGGCGGCCAGGCCATAGGTGCTGTCGTTGGCCAGAGCGATGGCCTCGTCCTCGGTGTCGAAAGGCAGGACAGTGACTACGGGCCCGAAGATCTCCTCCTGGAACAGCCGGCTGGTTGCGGGATCGACATTGGTGACCACGGTGGGATGGACAAAGTAGCCGCGACGGTCGATACGCTCACCGCCGGTGACGATTTCGACGCCGTCGGACTTGCCCTGATCGATGTAGCCCATGACACGCTTCAGCTGTTTGGCGCTGATGAGGGGGCCGATCATGCTGCCCTCCTCCTTCGGCCGCCCGGCTTGAGGTTCTTCGCGATGTTCGCGATACCTTCCACGACCTGTTCGTAGACGCTGCGCTGGACAAGGATGCGGGAGCCACACACACAGGCTTGGCCGGAGTGGACGAAGGTGCCGAATCCGGCCGTGGTGATGGCCATGTTCAGGTCGGCATCGTCGAAGATCACCACCGGTGACTTGCCGCCGAGTTCGAGGGTGATCTTGCTGAGCGCGGAGGCTTTCACGATCTCGCGGCCGACCTCGGTGGAGCCGGTGAAGGCGACCTTGTCGACGTCGGGGTGGGCGGTGATCGCCGCGCCGCTGGTGTGACCTTAGCCGGTGATCAGGTTGACCACGCCGTCGGGCACGCCCGCCTCGGCGAGGATGCGATCCAGGACCAACGCCGAAAGTGGCGTCTCCTCAGCGGGTTTGACGACGCTGCTGCACCCGGCGGCGAGCGAGGGAGCGAGCTTGGCGCAGTAGTTGAAGACCGGGCCGTTCCACGGGAAAATCAGTCCGACAACGGGATAGGGCTCCCGGAGGGTGTAGGCGTGCTGGTGTGATTCCACGCCGGTGAGTCCGCCGGTATTGATATCGTGGGCGATCCCGTCGATCTTGGTGCACCACCCCGCGTAGTCGACGCACACTCGTTCGCGGTGTGTGCTGGACTCCCTGGCTGGCGATTCCGGCATTCGGGGGCCCGGACGGCTTTACTGCGCTTCAGCACCCCAGACCCACAGTGCTTCGAGCACCGGGAGCAGCGCTCTGCCGCGGCCGGTCAAACCGTAATGCACGCGCGGCGGCCACCCGGCGGTGCGCTCACGGTGTAGCACACCGGCTTTGGTGAGGTGCGCCAAACGGTCGGAGAGCACCTTGTCCGACAGCGCGGGCAAGGCCGCCGACAGCTCACTGTAGGACAGGTCGGCGTGCAGGAACTGGGCGAGTACGAGGGCAGTCCAGCGGCCGCGGAGAATATCAATGGTGGTGTCGACCGGGCAACCGGGCTTGCGCTGCTCGATGGGGCCCGGACAGCGATCCGCCAGGATCGAGTCGCCGTATCCAACCGCTTGGTAAGCCACGAATCGGCCTCCTACCGTCATCCGCTACAGGCAACGAGCGGAGTAGATCATGCGAGTTCATCATCTCAATTGCGGGTCGATGCTGGAGATCGAGGGTCCAGACGGCGAGAGATCGGCGGTGGTGTGTCACTGCCTGCTCATCGAGACCGAGCAGGGATTGGTGCTGGTGGATACCGGCATCGGACTCCACGACATCGCCGACCCGCCGCACACCCTGGGCAGCGATTTCGTGTCGTGGGCGCGCCCCGTACTGGACCCCACGGAGACCGCGATACGGCAGGTCGAGGCGCTGGGGTATGTGATCGACGACGTGCGGCACATCGTTATGACGCACCTGCACCGCGATCATGCGGGTGGTTTGGCGGACTTCCCGGATGCGACGGTGCACGTCAGCAGCACCGAGCTGAAGACGGCGGCCACTGCCGATCGGTACCCGCATCAGCAGTGGGCGCACGGACCGCGATGGACCGCATACGATTTCGACGAGGGCGACACCTGGAACGGTTTCGGAAACGTTCGCCAAGCCGACGGCCTGCCACCGGAGATCCTGCTCATCCCCCTGCCCGGCCATACCGACGGGCACCTGGGCGTCGTTGTGGCTGGCGAGTCGGGCTGGCTGCTGCACGCCGGCGACACGTACTACTACCACGGCGAACTCGACTCGGCACCGGCACCCGGCCTGCTCGAAGCTCTACAGTCGTCCACCGAGACCGGCCGCGACCTACGGCTGGCCAATGTGCAGCAGCTCAGTTCCGCAGCGGCGTCGGGTGTCCGGGTGTTCTGCGCACACGACCCGTGGGAGTTCCACGACGCACTGCGCGGATGACGATGTAGTGGCAAACACCCAAGGCCAGGCCAGGCCAGGCCAGGCCAATCGTTGGCAAAGGACAGGATTCCGGCGTGGTCGCGCGCGGTTGGGGTTACTGGACATCGGCGTCGAGCAGCACGGCGAAGCGGAGTAGGTCCGAGCGGAGGTCGTTGGCGGTGTAGGTGTTGGTAGGCATGAACTGGTCGAAGCTGATGCGGACGCGCTGGTCGGTGCTGAGCCAGTCGTACGAGCAGGAGCAGTTCGGCGAGCTCGAGGCCGAGGTCGCCGGTGTCGCAGGGACCGGTCATGTCAGTGGGGTTTGGTGGCGGGCGGGGGTCTTGGCGGGTTTGGTGAAATTGCATCCACTCCCGGCCGAGCGGACGATCCGAGCCGGGCGGGGCGGCCGTTCGGTGTCCATCCCTGGGCGGGCCGGTGCATGACCCGGTTGCGCAGCTTATGACGGGAGATGACATCGAGCTTCCGGAAGATCTTGCGAAGGTGGTATTCGACCGTCGCCGCGCTGAGGAACAGTTCGGTGACGATCTGCTGGTTGGTGTGGCCGTTGCCGACCAGCAGCGCCCAACCGTGTTGTTCGAACCTCCTCCTCGCACGTCCCGGCCAGCGCACAGCAGATGTACAACCGGAGCACCCCGCAACGGAAGTGCGGTTGGAAGCGGATTCGCTGCTGCCCGCGGATGCCCAGGCGTGCTCCACGATCGTCTCCGGTGGGTTGCCGTACGCGTGGGATCTACTCTCGCAGCGGGAATCGGTGGACAGGCACCCGAGCCGACAGGTTACACAGCTATACCTGCAGGACCGCTCAGGCCGGTGGCGATGGTGGTGGGTGCGCCGCCCATGGTCGGCAGGGAAACCACGTTGCCGCTGCTCTCGGTGATGTACAGGGTAGTTCCGGAAACGGCGATACCCACAGGAACATTCACTGTGGCCAAGGTGATGGGTGGGCCCCCGATGGTTGGCAGGGAGACGACCGTGCCGGTGCTTCCGGTGACGTTGTCGATGCTTCCGGCGACGTACAGAGTGGTCCCCGAAACAGCGATACCTGCCGGGTTGGGCAGGCCGGTGGCGACGGTGGTGGGTGTGCCGCCAGAGGTCGGCAGCGAAGTCACGATGCCACCGGCGGCGTTTCCAGTGATGTAGAGGGTGCTGCCGGAAACAGCGATGCCCTGCGGGTTGGGTAACCCTGAGGCCAGGGTGGTGGGTATGCCGCCGGACGCCGGTACCGAAACCACGTCACCGGTGCTCTCGATGATGAACAGAGTGGTGTCCGAAGCGGTAATACCCACCGGGTCGACCAAGCCGGGAATGTTCAGCGGGGTCGGTGTGCCACCGGACATCGGCACCGAAATGATCGCGTGACTACCTTTTTCGGCGACATAGAGGGTGGTACCGGAGTGCGCAACCCCGTACGGACGATGATCGTTCAGGCCGGAAGCCACCGCGGTAGGTGTGCCGCCCGCCGCTGGCACCGAAACCAGTCGACCGTTGCCGTTTTCGGCGATGTACAGGGTGTCCGCCGAGGTATCCGCAGCGGCGGGACCGGCGCCAGGAACGGCCGCCGCAGCCAGCATCAACGGGGCTGTTACCGCCGTGGCCAGCGCCCTGCCCATGACCCGTGCCGCGACTACACGGCGGAAACGACGCCGCTCCTTGCGGAAATTCAGTTTCACGCTATCTTCCTCACTCTCTCCGTATCCAGTTCGAAAGTTGGTTTGGAGACACGGCCGCCGCGGCCGCATCACCAGGAGCTGAAGGTCGGTCGATCGACACTGTCGCCCCGATACCACGGTGACTCCGCATCGCAGGCAGCGTTCTTCTCAGGAAGGCCGTTTCAACGTAATCGTGGGATCGATTAAGTCAACGACCGCGAGCGTTTCACAACCGGTTCCAGCCCCAGCTCGTCATCGCCGCGTCCGGCTTCGACGCAAGCATCCTCGACCCGTTGGCGCGGCAGATGGTTACCAGCGGAGGCTTCCAGAAGCTCACTCGTCGCATGCTGGAGACGGCCGCCGACGTGTGGGAGGGCCGGATCGGGTTCGTTCAAGAGGGCGGATACAGCCCACACTATGTCCCCTTCTGCGGGGTAGTGGTGCTGCGCGAATTGCTCGGCGAAGAATTTCGTCGAGGACCCCTACACGCCGATCGTCACGACGCAAGGCGGCGACGTTCTACTCGCACACGAGGCTGCCGCGATCGAGAATGCGGTTCCACTAATGGCGGAGCTGTAGGCCGGAGTTTCTCGCGCACAATGCCGGGCGACCCACCGACCCGCACCTCAGCCTGGCGTCCGTCCTTCAGTCGAGCAGCTCGGCTGGCCGGTTTCTGGGAGTCCCGTGATTCACCGAATCCGCCCGAGGTGTGGTGAACCCGGATCTGCGAACGTTTCCCGGTCAGATCCCGGCGAACGGTGGAGCTTTCGTGACCGTCGCCGCCGAGCCGGAGCCCGACTTGGGAACACCTGCCAGGCGTCCAGCGCGCAACTATTTTTGCCGTTTCCACAGGTTGATTTCTGTGGATAACGCATGTGTCCCCCTCCGGACACTTATTTGTAGCATCCGTGCTGTAGGAAAGGTGTTCGAGCAGTGCTCGGACACTCGCCTCGCCTCGATTCTCCTGACCTGCGGTTTCACCCTCTTTGGGGGGTGATCTGTGTGACCGATGACACACTTGCTCCGGTCATTCCCGCTTCTCCCCTGCTGGGGCCGTGGGTCATCACCCGCAACATCAGCGCGCAGTGGCTGCGCCGCACCACGATCACCTGGGTCGAACGAACCTTCGGCCGGGCGGTCGCACGCGCATACGCCCGCCACCGCTACGGCAGCGACGGAACCACAAGCATCTACACCACCGCGACCATCAACGAAGTCGCTTGGGCCGTCGCCGAACTCACCGGCGAACCCCATCCGCTCGCCGCAGCAGGCTCCGCCCTGGACTGGTTCCGCAACGGCCCGACACGCCTCTCCGGCAAGGACAACTCACTATGACCACCTCCACACTCACGCTGCCCCCGACCGACACCGAATCCCCCGACATCGCCGTCACCGCGTCGCCCCCGCCACAGCGGTGGTCGCTACGGCGCACCAGCCGGCCCAGCCCACCAGACTTGGCGGCGCGGGTCGCGCTGGCCGAGCAACAGTTGCCCCTCCAGGCGCGCAGCGCGCTCTACGAAGCCTTCGGCGAGCGTGAGATCGACGCGGAAATCGCACTGCGGGAATGGATCCGATCCAAGCAACGCCGCCAACGCAAACGGGAATTCCGCGCCGAACTGACCGCCGCCGCACGCGACCGCAGAGCCGAAACTGCCCTGGCACGCCACGACAAAACCGAACGCCGATGGCACCGCAGGGCTCGCGCTCAACAGTCACGGGAGACGAACCCGGATGCGTTGGAGGGCATGCTGCACCGTCGCACGACCCGCTCGTCGCGGCGCCTGCGGGCGGTCATGGCTGTCGGGTTGGTGTGGTCTGCGGTCAGTGTGGGCCGCAACCTGGTGCCCGACGGCGGTCCGGGCGGACCAGTTGGTGGCTGCTGTGCGAGCTTCCGAACCCAAGTTCTCGGGCCACTGCCAGGGCGCAATCACGCCGCCCAATCAAGGTCTACAACCGTGGTCGCGTCCACGACGGGGCATCAACCGCGAGCACAACAGGATCCCGCAGTCGAAGACTGCGCACTTGACGACCCAACCACCGCCTTGACTTCCCGGCATTGGGACTAGCGCCCGGACTCCTGACCCACCTCAAGGAAACAGAACGGGCTCGAGGATTCGAAATAATCTCGCTCGTCGCAGTACACAGAACCGAAGTGCTCTGGGCCCCACTGAGTTACCGCGCCCATCCGGAGGTCATCCTCCCACGGAGCTACGGTGTCGATGCCCTCGCGTTGACACACATAGGTCTCACCGCTGGCCGTCGAGGCTGCCCTCACGGTCTCGTCCGAGCTCGACCAGCGTGCCACCGACGCCGACCGCATGCGCGCCGCCGTGGTCGAACGCGCCCAATACCGCGCCGCTCGGAGATCCTCGTCTCCACCGCAACTGCTCGGCATCGATGCGCTGCGCGGGTCGTGGCACCGCTGAAACCCCGCTCGAGTCCCCGCCACGGCGGGCTGATCCGGCCTGCTGTCGTCGAAAAGCGAAGGCCGCCGGTTCAGCCGATGGTGAACGACAGCGTTGGGGCTGGCCTGCCCTTGCCCCTGCTGCTGTCGTAGGTCAGCACATACGGTCCGGTCGCGGGGTTCGGGACTACGAACACTGCGGTTGCGGGGACGACGACGTTTTCGTAGTCCGGTACCCGAACGTCGGCGACCACGATCTGGCCGCTCGGTGTACGCACCGTGAAGTAGTCACCGGAGATGTACGACTCGCCGCTGATCTCGAGGGGCAGCTCGATGTCCATCTTGTTGCGTTGGTTCCTCTTATAGCTGGGGCTCAGCTTGCCGCCGGTGATCTCGATGGTCGTCTGATTCTGCACCAGGGTGCCGGTGATATTCAGCGCCTGCGGCTGGATGCTCTCCACCTGCGCCGCGGCGGCGATCGGGATCTTGGTCTGGTTGTCGGAGGCTTGCCCGTACACCACGGTGACCGTGTCGAGCAGCCGGTCGAGATCCTTCGTGCTGGCGACGGTTGTGGTGACCTTTACTGCGGCCGAATCCTTTCCGGACACCGTCGGGGAGTCGAAGACGGCGCCCGCGTCGATCTCCTCGCCGATCTGGAGGTAGGTGTGGTCGCTGAGTCTCCTGACTTCCGACGTGGTGTTCTGGTACGTGATGTCGATGAGCAACTGGCCGCCGCCGGACTGGCTCGGCACCACCGTCGCCTTGTTCACGATGATGTCCAAGCCTCCGTACCAGCCGGTCTTGCCGACCGTCCGCACGGTGGACTGGGCGTTCGTGCCGCCTGGCTGGCTGTCGACGCTGGTGGTGACCGCGGCGTCCGTGGTCGGCCCCGACGTGCCGCCGATGCTGTTGCACGCCGCCAGCGTCATCGCCGAGGTGGCGATGACGGCGGCCGACAGCACGGCGGGGTAGATGGTCGAGCGCATGCTGCCTCCAGGAAAATTCGGACAACGCCGGCTTGTGGATTCACGGAGAAATCTTCGCCGGGCGCGGAGATGTTAACCGCCATGCACGACGCCCCCCGATTTCAGCGATTACGCCTTGCTCCGCCGATTCGACTCCGGGGGCCACCGCGGCAGGGCCGTCAACCGACGAGTCACGAAAACACCTGCCAGAAAAGCGGATTCCAAATGTCGGCATACCTTGGAAAGTCGGACTGCACGTCGCCGGACTGCACGCAAATGTACGAAACCCATCGCGATGGATCGAAGACGTCGAAATGCTTCGACTACCACTGCGTGCACTGCCACGGCCACGCCAACTGCATGGGCGTCTGCAATGCCCGCTGCGCGGGGCACCAGAGCGACGACCGCTCGAGCTGATCCCGCCGTGCGGGCCAGGCGCCCACGATTGGGACGGTTGCTGCTGACTCACCTGAGAGGCGACGTAAGACTGTCAGTCCATCGCGACAGCAAAAAGTCAGCTGACGGTCCGAAGACCACTGCGAACCTGCGTCGCCCGATCCCGACGACGCGCTTGAGACCAACCTGCCCAGCGACGATAGGCGCTGGGCTTACGAGGTGAAAACCCAACATTCTGCGCCATCGACTATATCGATGCCGACCTGCGGTTGATCTGCCGGTAACTCCGCCATTCGCCGCCCCAGTCCTCAGGGCTGGGTGATGCCGTCATTTGCGATCAACGGGATACCGAATTCGGCCGTGGTGGCCGTGATCTTCAGTGGTTCGGGTAACTCCAGTCCGAAGGATCGAACGGCGACGGGCTGCGATGAGCTGGTGTCGAAGATCAACCGGACGTATCGTGCTCGTACGTTGTCGGCGGGAGATCCGCCGCCGAATTCCATGGAACCGTCGCGGAATGTGTGCAGCTGGGTCCAGCTTGTGCCGTCGGTGGAGGCTTCCAACCTTCCCGCCGGGGGAAAGCCGGTGTTTCCCCCCGACACGCCGAATACGATGAAGTATCGGTGAATTCGGCGTATCTCGTGGAGGTCGACCAGCACGTAATCGTCGCGTTGCGGATGCGTGGCACTGAGGTAGTAGGTGGTGCGGCTGCTGTCGAGCATGAGTTCCGGCGGGTGCTCTTCATCAGCGCCGAGCCGCTCTGATACGTCTGCGACTGCTGGCTGGGCGACTATCGCGATCTCCTTGTGCACCGTCAGCCTGCCGACATCGAGGTCAGGAATGAGAACGGTGACCGTGACAGACAGGGTGCGTTCGACTGTGTTGGTGCCGACTTGGACGGTTGCGCGCAGGTAGAACACGGTGGTGTGGGTGACGTTGTTGACTGGGTAGGTGGCCAAATTCAGGACGTTGATGTCGGCGGCGTCGTAGAGCAGTCGCAGTGAGGAGACTCCGCTGGCTTCCCAGGTGAGTTTGACCGAGCCGTTGTTGTTGATGATCAATGGTTCAGCCGTGAAGTTGGCCACGTGGAAGTCCGGGGGAAATTTGCCGATGTCGAAGACGACGGTGCCGGGTTCCCACGGGTCGTCCTCCTCGGAACCCGCTTCTCGCCATTCGAGGTCGATGCGCAGAGGCGCGCTACCGACAACGGTGTTGATCCGCATGCCCATCAGCTGCACGGTGACGCCCTCGTCGCGGCCGATCTCGGCGTGGCCGGAGGTGGGGGTGAAGGTGATGGTCTTGGTGTTGGTGTTGGTGACCGGGGTCCAGCCCGGAAGGCTGATGTCAGCGGAGACGCTGTTGAGGTCGGGGGTGAGGTCGGGTGAGTTGTCGCCGGTGGGGACGGTGACGGTGATCTTGCGGCATTCGATGGCTGAGATGCTGCGCCGGCTGCCGACCAGAACGAAGTCCGCGGTTCGCGCGCTCCCACTGGAGGGCGAGACTCGTACGGGGTCGGGGTTGGTGTTGAGGTCGAATTGGAGCGGGGAGCTGGTGTTGACCGTGCCGTCGGTGGTTGTGACGGTGGTGGCGGTGTATTGCGGGATGGTGGCGCTCATCAGCGGGCTCCTCGCTCGTTGTGCTGACGGGTATTTCTGCTCCATTGCGCGGCGTCGTCGAGGACTAGGTAGCCGGAGCGGATTTCGGGATCGCTGCCGATCGGTAGCGATGCGGGGTCGGGGACGGTGATGGGCAGGGTCGTCCAGTCCGTGCCAGTGGGTTCGGTCCACGTCCAGCTGCCGGTGGCGGTCGCGGGCTGGGGCAGGGTCGCCGCGCCATGCTCGGTGGTGGCGATGAGAAGCGGTCCGGTGCGGAAGTTGACCGCCATCGCCGCTAGGGCGGCGTCGGTGAATTGTTGTGGGACGAACACCGCGCTGACGGGCAGGATGTCGGTGGTGGCGTGCACGGCGGCGCGGGTGTCCATGAGTAGGGTGAGGGTGGCGGTGCTCTCGCCGGTGAAGGCAAGTTTCAGTCGGTCGCCGTTCTCGATGGCCCGCAGATAACCGTCGTGCCCGCCGCCGGGTTCCAGGACGGTGTCGAAGTGGTCGTAGTCGTCGTTGAGGACGTAGCCGACGAGTCCGTCGTCGGTTTGCCGTGCTTCGCCGAGCCTGACGTTCCACCGGTAACCGGGCATCTGCGGCTGTGTCGGCGGCTTTTTGAGTACTTCCTGCCAGGTGACGTCTGTGCGTATCGCCCCACACAGTTCGAGATCCAGGCGGGCGCGGACCAACGCCAGCGGGCGGCCGAGCAGAAACGCCAGGGATTGGTCTTCGGGTCCGTCCGGATCGATGACGGCCAGGGTGTCATCGAGCAGGCCGCGTACCGCGTCGAACACCGTGGGTCCCTGCCGTTTGACGGCCCCGAGGAACCGATGGGCGTGCGGATGTCGCTCAGCCAGCTGGTCGAAATCCTGGATCGGTGAGTCGGGCAGGGCGCTCCAGTGCACGATCCGTTGCCCGTTCGCGGTGAGCACGACCCGCAGATCACCCAATGCCCGCCCGCGGGGGTCGTAGCAGGCGATCGACCGGTCGAGCCGGTTGTGTATGAGCCAGGCGCACACCGGGTTCGCGCCTGCGGTGAGTTCGACGTCGTTGTTGGTGTCGGCGGACAGGAAGTCGAAACGCAGCCGTGCCGGTTGCAGAAGTCGGGGTCCGAGCTCGACGTATCGGTCTGTCTGGATCTCGCCGACGAAGTGTTCGGGGGTCATCGATTCGGGTTTGATCAGGCGGTCGAAATGCAGCGGGTTGTCGATGAGGTTGACTGCGCGACCGAACCGGTCGACCACCGAGAGCCGGGTGAACAGAAGATGTCCCGCGCGCAGTTCCTGGAAATCCGACGGCTCCCAGTCGTCCCACTCGAAGACCGGTTGCGGCCCGGGATCAGGGTTCAGTCCGACCCCGGCGGCGATCAGCTCGCCCAGCGCGCCCGTTGGCGCGGCATTGACTTCGGATAGTCGTTGGCCGACGGCTGCGCTGAGGCCGTCGAGTCGCTGAGAGAGCTGGTCGAGTTCGCGGAACTGTGCACGGACCCGCGTCAGCAGCGGGGTCGGCAGATCGTCGCGGCCGGCGGCGTAGTTGTCGAGTTTGCCTTCCTGGTCGTATCCGCTGGTGGGCATGAGGACCTGCCGACCGCTCACGGTGACGGCGGGTTCCAACCCGCCCTCTCCCTGCCAGCGGTAGTAGTTGCGGTCGAAGGACCAGAGTTCGGCGGATCCCTCCACGAACGGGATCGCGGTGTACTCGGCTTCCCACATCAAAAACAGTGGCTGCCAGGGTTGACGCCACGGCTCGGTGCCGTATTCGGGTAGCGTGCCGTCGGCGCCGCCCAGGCTGACCCCGGTCTTGCGGGCGTGGTCGATGATGAAGAACTCGGTGACCAGCGCGGGCATCGGCCCGGGCAGGCCGGTGATGTTCACTTTTGCCACGTCCGCGGCCACGGTGGTCGAGGTGATGGAACCGATGCTGGTGACCAGGCGCTCCTCGACCCGGCAGGGTAGATCCGAGCCCCGGGTCATCGGTGCGTTCAGGTTGGCGCCCTGCAACATCAGGACCGGATCGACCGCCAGCTCGAACGGCTGCTCGGGCACCCGTTGCAGTTCCAGACCTGCGCGCAGGCCGTGGTCGGTGGCGTAGGCGCGGGCGCGGGCGGCCAGCTGGTCGGCGTCGGTGGCCCACGGGACCTCGGCTCTGCGCTGGGCGAGCTGGGCGGTGAGGGCGGTGACCTTGCCCGCCGCGCCGCCCGCGTTGCCGGGGTCGAGTTCGCGGGCGATGCGGGAGGAGAAGACTTCGGGTTGTTTCGGTTCCCGCGACAGCGCCCACAGCACGAACAGCCGTTGGCGCGCGTCGGCTAGTTCCCGCTCTAGCGCGTCGAGATCACGCTGCTCACGGTTCAATTCGGCGACCACCTCGGCGGCGCGAGCCTGTTCGGCGGCCCGTTCGGCAGGCGAGAGCGCGGCACGCGCGTCGTCGCCGCTGCGGTCGAGCGCCCGCCACCGGTAGCCGCCGGGGACCGGGCTGAAACCGGAGTCGTGCGCGGCGCGTTCGGGGAACAGGTCACCGTCGGCGCGGTCGTAGTCGTTGAGTACGCCGAGGGTGAAGGCGCGGTACAGCTCGGCCTCATCCGCGCCGAGTGCGTTCGAACCGCCGGCCTGTGCTTGGAGTTCGCTCGCGGCTTCGGCGGTGTTGTTGCCGATGGCGACCGCGATCTCGCGGGCGATCGGGCTGTCGGAGGGATAGACGCCGCCGTCGGGTCGCCAGTCGATGCCCAGCGCTCTGCCGGAATACAGCGAGCGGCGGGGACTCCCGAAGGTGGAAGCCAGCTGCCACTCCAGTCGTCGCATCACCTCCTCGAACGGCGTATGTGAGTGCGGCCCAGCGACCAGGATGTCGCGGTCGGGATCGGAGTACCAGCCGACGACGTGGTAACTGAGCCGGTCGTCGCCGTCGATGTCGTCGAGCCGGTCGTGCAAGGAGAAGACGTTGGTGTTGTAGGGCTGGTAGACGGAGAAGGTGAGCAGTCCGGGTCCCAGTGCGGTGAGGAAGGGGGTGCCGCCGGGTTCAGTCCAGTCGGTGGCGGTGGTCAGCTCGACCGCGCGCCCGATCTTGGTTGCGGTCGGGGTGTCGGCGTGCGGGTCGAGGTAGGAGACCGCGCCGTCGCGGCGGTCCAGGAAGTCGCTGTGCACGATCCAGCTGCGCACACCCTGATTCGAGCGCCGGATAACCAGCCACCGGTTGGGCACCAGCGGGAAGTCGCCGATCTCGCCGGTCACCTCGTCCTGGTGGCCCCGGCACAACGCTTCGGGCAGCTGCCAATGCAGATACACGCCGAGCCGGGACTCGTCGCCGCCCCACGGTTGGGTGCCGCTGAAGGGCTGCGGTTCGGGTGCGGCGTTGTCGTTGACCAGCGGCGTGAAGTTGGCGATCCAGCGTTGCATGACGTAGGTGCCGTCGGTGTCGCGGGTCTGCGCGTTGACCGCGAACGCCGCGACCTGCACGGGGACCACGAGAGTGTCGTTGGGCATGGGTACCCCTTCGGGCGAACGGATTCGGTCAGGGCCGGGAAAAAGTCTGCAGCTGTGGGGCTTTGATCATCTGCAGCGCGAACTGGGCCGGCGACAGCGTCGCCACATTGTGTTCGGCGGCGAGCTCAGGCAGCAGATTCGTCTCGATATCCAGCACATCCCCCGCCCGCAGGAAACGGGCGAAGCCCGCCGGGTCGGGGAATTCACCCATGGGACATCCGATCTGACCGGTCAGCTGGCGCAACTCGATCGTGCCGATGTCGCCGACACCGAAGTGCAACCCCTGCGGCGGCTCGGCCACAGCGAATCGGTCGATGACGCGCGGATACAGCAGCATCAGCACATCACTGCCGAACATCGCCCGACGACTCGGTTCCACGGTCTCCTCGCCCCGGAAGGCGGTGAAGACGGTGCGTGGCCAATGTGGGATCAGGACCGAGCGAATCAGCACAGCGCACCCTGGCGGGGTTGCCACGTCGGCGGCCAGCGTGTTCAGGTCGGCATCCAGTGTGTGGCCGACGCCGACACTCAGCGCGCCGTCCACCGCCGCCCGAACCCAGCCAGGGTCGAGGTAGCCGAACCGGATGCTCTCCGGCGGCAGCATCCGCGGGTCTGGCACCACATGATCGAACGGCAGCATGTCCAGCGTGGCGAGTCGATTCAGCCACTCCGCGACCGGGTCCAGTTGCTCGGCGGTGGCCGCCCGCAGCACGTCGCGGGACCGGGAGTCGGCCAACGTCGCCCGCAAGCCCGCCGCCGACAGCACCGCCCCTCCGCCGTTGCGGGCCGCGGTTCGGCGCGGCGCCGTGGCGAGTTGCGCGCCGCTGCGGGTGAGCGCACCCACCAGCCGGTCGCCCAGCATACGGTCGAAGGCGTTGCGGGCCTGGTTGTCACCGAGCGCGCGGCCCGCGTCGGTGGCGCTGCGTCCGGTAACGAATTCCGGGTGCGCGACCAACCTGCGGGCGGCGCGTCGGGCGGCCTTGCGGAACTGCAGCAACTGGTTGCGGAACGGCGCGTCGGCCATCGCGAGGGTGCGACCGAGACTGAACGCCGAGGCGTAGCCGGTGTCGAAGACGCCCCACTGCTCGAGATAGATCAACGCTTCACCACCAGATTCCAGCCGCGGCGCGGCGGGCGGGGGCAACGACCGCGCCGGCGCCGCGGTGAGCGGGCCCCGATAGAACCCGAAACTGCGTTCGCCGGTCTCCAGCCGCTGCGGAAGCACGGTGGCACCGCCCTCGAGCCGTTGCCGTGCGTCCCCGTCGGCATCGCCCGGTGGCAACAGAACCCGCAACAGCAGGCCAGGCTCGGCGGCCAAGTGCGCCACCAGATCACCGAAGCCGATCCCGCTGTCGTGTTGCGTCTCGAAGGCCCACGTATGCAGCGACACCAGCCGCAGCCCCTCGCTCGGCGGCGCGGTGTCGCCCAGATAGCGCTCGAAGCCTTCCAGCGACACCAGGTGCACGACGTGCCGCCCGCCTTCGGCGGATGGGAAACGGTTGGCGACGACGACGGCGTTGAGCTCGTCGAGGTCAGGTTCGGGGTCGGTGCGACGCACATGGTCGGCGTCCGGTGGCCCGCCCTCCCGGATATGCGCGAGCAACGCCAGCTCGGTGATGGTGGGCATGATCATGGCGAAGACGTTCGCGGGCAGTTGGATACTGCGGCATGCCGACTCGGCCTCGCCGTCGAGCAGGCTGTCGTCCTCGATGTCTGGGGGTTGGCCTGCTCCGGCTTCGCCGTCGAGCAGTTGGCGGACGGTGGAGACAGTGACGGCACCGACCGCCTGCGGATCATCGGGCAATTCGCCCTCCCGGAACAGCAGCAGCGCCACCAACGGCGTGCCCTCCGGCATCTCTTTCGGCAGCCGAGCCCACGGCAGCCCGGCGGTGTCGAGGGTGATGTGCGGCAGGATCTGACTATATTTGCCGACCGCGCCGGGAACCGGATAGCAGGCGTGAATCTCACTGGCGCCTATGGAGAATCGTTGTCCGCGGACGGCGAAGTTCTGGTTGCGTTCGGGCAGGGCGTCGCCGGTGGCGAGGGTAGCGATGTCCTGCTCCACGGTGAGCCGGTAGCGGGCCGCGTACAGGGAGGGAAGGTAATGATCCAGGAATCGGGTGCGGTGGCTGACGGTGGGCATAGCGAGGTCCCCTCGTGTCAGTGGGCGGAAACCAGCATCGGCTCGGCGGTGAAGGCGGTCTCGCAGTGCAGGGCATAGGCGGACAGATCGTCATCGAGTGCACCCAGGCGCAGCCCCAGCGCCTCGAGCTGCCCGGCCAGCCGCCCGCGGGCCTCCTGCTCGGCGATAGTGGTGCCGATGGTGGCGATGACACCACCGCCCTCCGGACGCTGTGGGGGCGCCCCGACCTGGCCCGCGTCCGGATCCAGTGGCTGCGCGCCATCCGGACGGACTGGATCGAACTCCAGGGCGTCCTCGCCCATGTAGCCGGTGGAGTTGCCGTACCTCGCGGCGGGCGAGGTCAGCTGCACGCCTAGCAGCTGATCCTTCACCAGGTGCCCCTCGCCGCTGGGCAGGCTGCCGGTGCTGCCGGTGCCCCACAATTCGCTCGCCACGTTGGCGGTTCGTCGGCTGCGCGTCCACCTACCGAGATCCAGCGGTTCGTCGTCGCGGGTGAGCGACACCCGCTGGTTGCTGGTCAGGCCTCGCCGGCCCATCGGGCGAATGTCCAGCGCTGCACCAGCTTCGGCAGCGGCGGTGGCGTCGCCGAGGTAGAGCTTCGAGACCGGGACGGTGGTGTCGGTGCTGAAGGTGAATCCGTTGGCCGACACCTCCCAGTAGTCCTCCCCACGCTGGGTGCCGGGATGCTTCTCGACAAGCAACCCCGATCCGGGCAAGGCACGGACATTGTTGGTCGCCGGCGGCAGCATCGCGGCGAAACCGGGCCAGTCGAGCACCTTGTCCGTCGACGCGCGAGCGCTGCCGAAGCCGATGGTGAAGGAGATGAACCACAACTTCACCTGGGCCTCACCGCCGGTGGGCGGCCCCCAAATATTCAGTCCGACACCGACTTCGACCGTGATGGTGATCCGGACGAAGACGATCTTCACCGACGCCGATACCCCGATGGAGACCTTCAGCCCCACATCGACGTAGAACGGCTTCCACTTGACCAGTGCATTCACCTCGGCCGTGCACCACGCACGCACCACACCGGAGTGGAACCGCACCGCCAGCGCACCTCCGGCCATCGCGGCCGCCGGGGTGATCGCCAAATAAGCGCTACCGGAAATCGTCACGTTGCCGGTCAGATCCCAGTCGAATCCCAGCCTCGGCACCACCGGATACCGGTCCGGTGCCCTGTAATTGGGGTGATACCCGCCCACCGTGTAGACGAAGTCACCCGCGTGCGGGCTGTTGCCGAACCACGCACGCAACGCCACACCACCACGCAGCCGGCAGTTTGGATCCAAGACGAAGGAGTCATCGGTCAGTTGCGCATCGAACGCCAATTCACCCTGGCCGGGCTTGAGCACCGCACGCAGATCGGCGCCGATCCGGGCGTATTTGCGGCTGCCTTCTTTAGGCAGATCGGCCTTGGCGGTGCCGAGCAGGGCGATCGCCAAATCCTGACCGGTCTGCACCACAGCCATCGCCCGGCCCTTGATCAGCTCGGCGATAGTGAACCCGAGCCCCACCGCCACCCACAACTCGTCGTCGCGCGGGGTCACCCAGGCATCCTCACCGACGGTGAGCGACTTCAGGATCTGCACCGGATCCTCGTTCACCGCGCCGATCCCGCCCGGATCGTCCAGGGCCTTCAGGAACGGAAAATCGCCGAGTTCGGATATCTCGGGAAGCCGCATCCGGCTGTTCCAACCGAGCCCGGCCGATACGCCGGTCAACCGCAGCAACGGGATGCCGATACCGGGATCGGCACCGATTCCGGCATAGCCGAAAAACGAGGGCTCGGCCGCGGATTCAGGCACCACATAAGCGCCCATGCCGGTGCCGTACAACCCCTTGGACCCACCACCGAAGGAGAACATCAGCACGCCGCCGATGATCGCCTGGTACGGAGCCTCGGCGGGTAGAAGTCCGAGCGCACCGGAAACGCGTATCGGATCGAAGTCGTACTCGACGCTGGCGACCGCGCCGTCCTCACTGATATCCAAACCCCATCGGCCGTTGCCTCGCTCGACCGCGGCGCGACTGCCCGCCAACACCGCGAACCCGTCCGGGGTCGCCACCGCACGCGCCAAATATCGCCCACCCCGCCCGCGCCAAGCTTGCCGGGCCCGGCCAGGAACAGGCAGCGGCCTGCCGAGGCCGTCGCCCCGGGAAGGATCCAGTGGAACGTCGGTGCGCGGCGGATCCAGCGCGATCAGTGCGCGGTGCGACAGTAACGGATGCTTCGGCAACTGCAACCACATACCGGCAGGCAATTCCGCGCTGAACGGATCCGGAAGCTCGCGCCGACCGACCCCACCGACACCGAACTTTGGATCCGCCAGACGATCCAATGACAGCGCGGTGTCGATACACACGACCCGCCAGCCGTCGGCCTCGGCCGCGAACACCCGCTCGGAGTTGGCCCGCAGGGTGACCGTGCCACCAGCCCCGGTCGCGGTGAGCGTGGCACCGGCGGCGTCATCGAGAATGACACTCAGCTGCCCGAGCGCCGCACATGGCAATACCGGCACCTCGACGCCAACACATCGAGCTAGCAACTCCGCGGCGACGCCCGGCGCAGGCAACTCCACATCGACCCTTGCCGCAGCGCCATCCGGGTCGATGGTCAAGTTCACCGACGCGACGGCCTCGGCCGATGATATCCGGGCTGAGCCGGTTGCCGCACAAACACCGGGCGTCTCGCCCGGCATGACATGCAGAATCCCGTCTGGGAAGAGGACCCGCAGCCCATCACCGAAACCGAGCATCTCGACCGGAACCTCAACCCCCTGGTCGGTGAACTCGTCGAGCATCTTGCGCAAGACATCGATTCGGACGCCCACCATGCCCCTCCTCCACGTCGCGACCCATCCGCAGGCCGGACGAGACGGCCGTCGCCAACGGTAAGCGATAGAGCAGTTCGCTATGACGATCTTCGGCCACATGCCTGCTCAGCAGCTGATGTAAAGTCCGAAACCGGCTGAATGCCAGCGCTATCCGGGAATCACGCTGCTGCGCGGTAGACAGCAATCGTCGGCGTGTCCGAAGGCGATCCGTTCACCACTGGTTCCTGGTGCGGTTGCTGACCTGGCGGCCATAGCGCGCGGCGGGCGCGGATGATTGTCACCACGGGCCCGGGCCGACGGTGGTGAGCAACCGCAGTATCCGGCGTGCGGACAACACGGGGGTGTGCGCCGGCCTGGCTCAGCCATTGCGCCCAACGTCGCGGTGAGCTGCGACATTGTGACCGCCGCGGCGGTGAGCAATTGCGTGTGGATCTGCCACGGCAGATGTTCACACGATCAGATCGTCGTGGATCAAGCTTGCGTTGTGCATCAACTCCACCGCGACAGCAGCGGGCACCGCCGATTCCGCGCAGGCAAGCACCAGCGCGGATCGCACACCCTTGCCCCACCAGCCATCGCCGTCGCGGGCGCTGCCGTCAACGCGGGCATCGATCACGCAATCGATCCCCCGCGCGGTACTCATCGCCCTTGCGAGGGTTGGCAACGAGAAGAAGAGCGCCATCAACTTGCTGTAGACGAGTTTGTCATCCTCGCCCCTGCGAGGGTTGGCAACGCTCGGCTCCTCGGCGGCCGCGGGACTCACCGTGCACCGGGCGGTGATACTGGCGATCGAGTTGTCGGCGACGCTGACCGGGGCGCGGTCGTCTACCGCGACCTCCGAATGGGCTGACGACGCACCGATCTCGGTGCTGGCCAGGCTGGGAGTCACAGGTACGGTGCCGTCAGAATCGACGATCAGGCGACGGTTGGGATGGCTGGCGGCCGACGGGCTCGAGGAGGTGATCGGTGCCTGGATGTTGCTGCGCACCAGCACCTCCGATGGCAGGCGGATCATCGCTTTCGACGGCAAGAACTCTCAAAGGAGCCCGCGACACCGCAGCGAACCGGGCGCATCTTCTGGCGGGATGGTCATGCTGCCCACCGCTCGTCGGGTTGCTGATCGACTTCCCGGGCGCGGGCCACGTTGCGTATCAGAGGCATCAACGCTTTCGCTGCCAGCGGGGTCAGAACCGGCGGGTTAGACGGTAGGACAACGACAGACTGCGCGAAGAACTCGCCACCAGCCGCGCCCGCGCCCGCATCCTGATCTTGGACTGCTGCTTCGCCGCCACAAGCACCAGCCTCACTCTTGACCAGCTCGACCTACGGGTCGATGACATCCTGGCCCGCCGTGGCCACCCCCGCCCTCATCGACGAAATGTCAACATCGCCGGTGAACTGCGCCTTTTCACCCCACCCGACTTCCAACCGGCATCCGGTGATGACGCCACGATCGTGCCGATGATCGACCCGCTCGTAAGCCCCGACAGTGACACCGAAACACTGTTCGGCAGTGGCCGGCGATTCGCCGACGATGGCGATCTTGCCCAGGCAGAGAGCTTGTGGCGCCGAGCGGCGTCGCAAGGGCACGCCGGCGCGATGAACAACCTCGCCAACCTGCTCTGCGCGCGACGGCAATTCCGTGAAGCCCACCTCCGTCCGCTGAGTCGCGCTCTATAGCGGACTAACGGAACTGCTGCCGCCATGGCGATCGCTTCACGTTCCCAGGCTTTAGGGAGCGATTTTCGCTCCAGTCGAATGGTGAGCTCGAGAGTCCCCATCGTCGAACCAGGGAAAAATCTACTGGCTGCGTTCCAAGGTCCGCTCCTCGGGGGCGCGGCAGCCCGTTCGCGCGGCGCGTGGGGAGCGCACCCGGGAGCATGGGTGCGGCCGAGGAGGACACGCTGCGCGGCGAGCTGATCCGGCAGATTGCCGCCGCGAGGTGATGCACCAGCCTGGCATCGGCTTCGGTTACGCGTTGTCGGAGCTGTTGTCGGTGGGCGCCCGACCCGCCCCGGCTCTGGCGGCCGTCTACCGTCCGGCGCCGGCCGCGGAGCATTCCACCTGAACGGGCGCCGTTCGGCCCGGTCTCACCGGTGTGCCGAATCAGCCCTCAGCGCGGTGAGCCAGGAGGCGATCTGTACACGGGTGGAGAAGCCCAGTTTCGCGAGGATGTGCTCCACGTGTCCTTCCACCGTCCGGTGCGAGATCACGAGCGCGGCGGCGATTTCCTTGTTGCTGTGGCCGGCGGCGATCAACTCCGCGACCTCGCGTTCCCGCTCGGTCAGCTGCGCCATGGCCCGCACCGTCGATTCGGGCACCTCCGCCTTCTCCTCCAGCGCGAAGACGATGCTGTCTGCGATCGACGTCCGCATGCCGCGACGGCGCGTCTCCGCGAACCTCCGCTCCCCGAGTGCCGCACGCGTCGCCTCCCTCATCCGCTCGCTGTGCCGGACCAGTTGCGGTGCGCGAGTGATGTCGGTCGCTTGCCAGATGGCGTCGGCGGCGCCCAGCAACCGGGCGGCACGCTCGTGTTCGCCTCGGCGACTCGCGATCCAACTCAGGGTTTCGAAGCACTCGGCGGTGCCCACCCGGCTACCGAACAAGCGATGGAGTCGCAGAGACGAGCGCGCCGCCGCATCGGACTGTTCGAATTCGCCCTGCTCCCAGTACATGAGGGACAGCTCCCACAGCGCTTCGGACCGGTGCCACCGCTCACCGTGGGCCTCGCTGATCGCGATCGCTTCACGGCACAATGCGATCCCCTTATCGACGTCGCCGAGCCGATAGCACGCCACCGCCTGCTGCTCGAGGAGTTGCGCCCGCGCCATCACGTCCTTGGCGGACACTTCCGCGAGCGCGGTCCCCAATATGTCCATGGCGCGGGGCAACTCGTCGCGTCGCACGTACACGGCGCCGGTCAGGGCCGCGGCGATAGCGGCGGCCTGGGTGTCACCCACCTGCTCGGCAATGGCCCGGGAGTCGGTCAGCATCGTCTCCGCCTCATCGATCGCGGACTCCTCCAGTGCCAGCTGCCCTCCGATCCACAGCAGTCGGGCGCGTTCGGCGGATATCTCCTGCAGACTGTCCAGAGCGCGATGTATCCACCGTCGCCCCTCGCGCACGAGACCGGTGAGGACTGCGATACCGCCCAGAGCCGTACCGAGGACGGCGCCGGCCGCCACTTCGGCGGGATCACCGAGCGAGAAATCCAGGGCGGCGCGCATGTTCTCCCGCTCGTGCGTGATCCAGTTCAAGAGATCAACCTGACCGGGGCCGAACCAGGTCAGGTACGAGCGGACGACGTGGTCCCGGTAGAAGTCCCGATGGCGCACGCGCAGCTCCCGGACCTGTCCGGCCGAGGTCAGGCGATTCTGCCCGAAGGCCCGGATGGTCTCCAGCATGCGATAGCGGGTCGCACCGCTACTGCGTTCGATCGAGACGATGGACTTGTCAACCAGCCCCGTCAGGATGTCCATTATCTCGTCGCGGCGCAGCTTGTCGTCGGAGCAGACCACTTCGGCCGCTCCGGCGCTGAAGCTGCCCATGAACACCGTGAGCCGCACCCACAGCGTCTGCTCCGCGGGGGTGCACAAGTCGTAGCTCCATCTGATGAGCGATCGCAGGCTGCGCTGCCTGGGTGCCAACGAACTGCTGCCGGACTGCAGAATTTCGTGGTGTGCGTCGAGGCGCTCGTTGATCTGCTCCACCGACATGTGCCGGATCCGGGCCGCGGCCAGCTCGATCGCGAGCGCAAGCCCGTCGAGGCGCCGACACAAATCGATGACCGATCGGGCATTCTTCTCGGTCACGGCGAACCCTGGATCCGCGGCCTTGGCACGGTTGATGAAGAGCGCGACGGCGTCGCATCGCTCGAGCTCGGTGAGCGGTAGCTCGGTGTCGGATGGCGGGACGAGAAGAGGCCGCACGACGAACAATTGTTCACCCGCCACCTCCAACGGCTGCCGGCTTGTGGCCAGCACCTGGAGCCCGGGGCATCTTCGCAGGAGCGCGTCCACCAGCACCGCGCACGCGTTGTTCAGGTATTCGCAGTTGTCCAGGATCAACAGCACGTTTTTGCTCGCCAGTTGGTCCGCCAGCACCGAGGGAGCCCACCGTGTCGACATATCCTGCAGCTGCAGAGCCGCGGCGACGGTCGGAGCCAGGAGTTCGGGATCACGCAGCGGCGATATGTCGACGAACCAGACGCCATCGGGGAACTGACGCTGCGAAGCTCGGGCAATGTGCAGAGCGAGCCGAGTCTTGCCCACCCCACCCGGACCGACCAGGGTGACCAGGCGGGACGACGTCAGCATCTGCTCGAGATCCAGCAATTCCGAATGCCTCCCGACGAAGCCGACCAGCTCGGCCGGAAGATTGCCGGGGGCACGTGGACTCGCGGATCCCATACGAGCCTCCTCCTCGAAGCTCTCGGCACGGGAGCAGTCCGGTAACCACGCCGCGCCGCCGAACGATTCTTCGGCGCTCGACCAGGACTTTCGAGACACAACGTGCCGAAGTCAACGATTAGTCGAGAACAGCACCAGTGTATGCACGCGCAGCCGCGGCCGGACCATTCGGCGCAGCTTCGGCAGAGATCCCCGGCCCGCACCTTATCCAGCGCCAGCGGTTCCGCGAGAATCGCCCGCGTCGATTCACGTCACGACCCACCGTCGCCATGCCTGCCGGCCATCCGTGGTGGACAACTCCCCGGCTCCGCCCGGACCCGTAGTTCACCCGCTGCAGTCGTGGCCGGACAGCCGTTCGCTGTCCGGCCCCGGCTTCACGCGGCCGGACAGCCGACCGCGGTGAGCGGACAGGCCGACAAGTCGAGCGACACCTGCGCGACAACCTTGTCGCCCCGCTCCACGATGACGTCGACGCCGCGCATGACGGCCAGGCGTTCAAGGGCTCGGTACGCCACCGCGGGTTCGACTTCCAGCCACCCACACAACTCGTCGAGCGCGAGTTCGATCTCGGACAGATCCCAGTCGATCATCATGTCGACGATGGCGGTGGCGGGCGCCCACACGATTTCGAAGGCTGTGCGCTCGTCTACCGTTCTTACATCGACCGAGACCCGATGATCCACCGGGTTCAGGCCGAGCACGGCCATTCGCGCAGCACTCGCGGTCGAGGACTGCGCGGCGGAAGCCAGGTCCGTGAGCGACACCACGAGGCGCCCGGTTACCGACTGCTCCAGCAGCGACTCGATCCGCCTCGTCGAGACGGAGCGCGCCACGCTGCCGAAATGCTCGTCGCGATGTCCCGTTGCCCCCACCGGCGTCATCGTGTCACCCATCTGTCTCGGTTCCTCTCACCTGCGTCGACGAAGGTTGACAAGTAGCCGGCGGATCGTTTCCGACGCCCCGGCACCACACGGACCCATCGTGCCGACAAGTGCGCCACATCACATCCGTGGAACCACGTATTCGACCACGTGGACCTCGAGGAGGGCCGCCGCGCCCAGGTCAGACGACGCCGTCGCTGCGTAGATCGATGACGGCGGCCGCCTCGAGCCCGAGCAGATCGCCGAGCACCTCGGCGGTGTGTTCACCCAGAGTGGGCGGAGCGCTGTACGCCGGGTCGGCGGTACCCGACATCCGAACCGGGAAACCCAGTCCCGGAATCTCCCCGAGCACTTCGTGCCACATCGCTATCCGCAGTTCCCGATGACGCACTTGCGGATCGTCCAACGCCGCCCGGATGTCGTTCACCGGACCCACCGGAACGTCCGCGGCATCCAGAACGGTGATCCAGTGATCGGCGGGGCGCTGCGCAAAGATCTTCTCCAGGATCGGCAGGAGCTCTTCGCGGTTCTCGATCCGGGCGGCGATGCTGCCGAAACGTTCGTTCGCGAACAATTCCGGGTGCCCCATCGCCGTACACGCCCGTGCGAACTGGGGATTCGTGGTCGCCACGATGAAGATCAGCTTGCCGTCGGCGCAGCCGAAGGCCTGAGACGGGATCCCCCCGAAGCCGCCGTTGCCGCGACGCGGAGGCACGTCGCCAGACACCAGGAAACTCTCCGCGTAGTGCGAGATCGCCGCCACCCCGCAGTCGAGCAGCGAGACATCCAGGTGCTGCCCCGCGCCCGTGACGTCCCGGTGCCGCAATGCCGCCAGGACCGATGTGGCCGTGTAGAGACCGGTGAGGATGTCGACCAGGGAAAGGCCCGACTTCATGGGTCCCGCGCCGGGCACACCGTCCGGCAGTCCCGACACGCTCATCATGCCGCTCACGGCTTGGAAGATGCCGTCGTATCCGGGCCGGTGCCGGTACGGCCCGGTCTGCCCGAACCCGGTCACCGAGCAGTACACCAGTTCCGGGAATCGCTCCCGGAGGTCTTCGTAGGCCAGCCCGTACTTCGCAAGCACGCCCGGCCGAAAATTCTCCACCAGGACGTCGGATCGTTCCAGCAGACCCAGCAGGATCTCCTTGCCGCGATCCGTCGTGTAGTCCAGCGTGATCGACCGCTTGTTTCGATTGCAACTCGCGTAGAAGGCGGACATCCCGCCGTCCCGGTCGTCTCCGAGAAAGGGCGGGCCGTAGTGGCGCGCGTCGTCCCCGACTACCGGCCTTTCCACCTTCACGATGTCGGCACCGAGATCACCCAACATCTGGGTCGCGAGTGGAGCCGCGAGTATACGACCGAGGTCCAGAATACGAACGCCGCCGAGCGCCTGTCGTTCCACCCGCTCCACCTTCTTCACGTAGTTGCCGTGGCAGGCAGGGACGAGATTCCGCCCCAGCACAGCGCCAGCGTCATCTCGATGGCCGCGGCCTTGGGAACATGGCCTCGCGCCGTCGACCAATACTGGGCGTTCACCCGGGTGGCACCGACCACACCGCCAGCGAGTAGCCGGGCCCGGCGAGCATCCCCAGCCACCAGGTCGCACACCGCGTCGATACATTCCTTGGTGGCTCGGTCGACATCCCGCCGAACTCGCGGCTCGGAGTGCGCGTGGGATTCGAATACCAGGCGATACCCCCACGATCCGTGCTCGACGAAGTCGAAGTACGCCTCCACCGCCGCCCGCACCCGCGTCCGGTTGTCACTCGTGGAGCACAGCGCGCCGCGGACAGCCGAGACCAGTGCGTCGAGCTGCCTGCCCAGCACCTCCGGGTACAACTCCAGCTTTCCCGGAAAGTGCTGGTAGAGAGCCGGCTTCGAGACCCGGGCCCGGGCCGCGATGTTCTCCATCGACGTGGCGTGGTAGCCGTCCAGGGCGAAGGCTTCCTCCGCCGCGGCGATGATCTGCGCTCGCCGGCAATCACGCCGCAGCCGACGCCCGGCAGACGCCGGCGACATCGGTTCGGTCATCTCGCCCCTTCGTCCGGCTCCCCGAGCCGACGCCGCTCGACGTCGACCGATGGCATTAAGTAGTTTGATAATCTATCTTTATGGTCTGGCTTGGGCAAGGCGTGCGCCGAGCCCAGCCGCCGAGGAGAGCGGCTGCCACCGCGCGACCGACACATCGGAAGGGTTATGGAGCTACTGAAGGGAAAGGTCGCCGTCGTCACCGGCGCCGCACAGGGCCTCGGCCTGGCCATCGCCAGGCTGTTCACCGAACAGGGAGCCCGGGTGGTGCTTGCCGACCTGAACATCGAGTCGGCGCGCCGCGAAGCAGCGGCTCTCGACGGTGCGGCGGTGCGCTGCGACGTCACCGACGCGGGGGACGTCGACGCCCTGATCGGAACCGCTGTCGAGAAGTTCGGTGCGCTCGACATAATGGTGAACAACGCTGGCATCACCCGCGACAAGACGATCGGGAAGATGACACCGGATGAGTTCCGCACCGTCGTAGATGTTCATCTCTACGGCGCCTGGCTGGGCACCCGTGCGGCGATGGCGGTCATGCGCGGCCAGGGAGCTGGGGCGATCGTCAACATGTCATCGATTTCCGGGAAGGTTGGCAACTTCGGCCAAACCAACTACAGCGCCGCGAAGGCTGGCATCGTCGGTTTGACCAAGGCCGCCGCCAAGGAGGGAGCGGCGCGGGGAATTCGCGTGAACGCGATCCAGCCCGGCCTCATTCGCACTGCCATGACCGAGGCGATGCCCAAGGATGCCTGGGACTCCAAGATGGCCGAGATTCCCATGCGGCGGGCCGGTGAGCCCGCCGAAGTGGCTTCCGCGGCGCTGTTTCTGGCCTCAGGTCTGTCCAGCTACATCACCGGCACCGTGATCGAAGTCACGGGCGGCAGGCACATCTGAAACCACCGCGGGAGCCGTGCTCCCGACACATTACCGAAAACGGAAGGTGACAACGAGTGACCGAGATTCTCGAGAGTTCCGATGTGGAACCGCTGATCCGCGGCCTTACCTGGGAGCAGATGACCCCTGGCGCCGCATTCCGGACCGCGAAACGCACGGTGACCGAGGCCGACCTCATCCAGTTCATCACCTGGGGTGGCTTCAACGAGCCACTTTTCTACGACGCCTCCCACGCGCGCGCGGGCGGTTACGAGGGTCGGCTGATCCCCGGCGCGATGATCTACTGCGTCGCGGAGGGCCTTATCCTCCAGACGAACGTGCTCAACGGGACCGGGCTGGCGTTCATGCAGATGGAGCTGACGGTGAAACGGCCGGTCTACGTGGGCGACACCCTGCATGCCATCGTGCGGACCACCGAATCCCGCGCCTCCAGCAAGCCGGGCCGCGGCGTGGTGACGACATCCGTCAGCGTCCGGAACCAACGCGACGAGGAAGTTCTCACGTTCACACCGGTGCGGCTCATTCGCGGTGCGGACTTCCAGGAGGCGCTCTGACCGTTGCCGACGCGGACAGCTGCGCCTGCCCTGGACCGCATCACCCCATCAGGTCGAGAACGGTCTCGATGTCCGGGCGTACCAGGTAGTCCCGGGCCTCGGTGAGATGTTTGCGCCACAGCTGTTCCGCCGCTTCAGCGTCACCGGCCTCGATCAGATCGACCACGCGGTGATGCGCCGCCAGCCCCTTCCGGCTGGCGCGCTGATGCTTCGGCGATCCGGCGGTCGACTTGACCTGCGACGCGTTCGCCATGTCGATGATGTTCTCCAACGTGCCCATCAGAAGCCGGAGCGTTTGATTCCCGGTCAACTCGATCAGCAAAGAGTGGAACGCGACGTGCACCTGGATCGACCGCATCGGGTCATCGGCAACCGCGTCGTGCTCCACCAGGGCGGTCCGCAAGCGCTCGATCGCCTCATCGGACCGGGTCCTCGCCAGCAGGCCGGCACACGGCGGCTCGATGACGATCCGGGCTTCGTACAGATCCTCCAGCGTGGTGCCCTGGAATTGCAGGATCACAGCCGCGGAGCGCGCCGCGACCTTCGGATCGGGAAGCTGGACGCGTGCCCCGCCGTGCGCTCCCCGGCGCACCGTGATCAGCGATTCCGACTCCAGAATGCGGAAAGCTTCGCGCAGCGTGGGCCGCGACACGTTGAACTGCGCCATCAGGTCGGTCTCCGGGGGCAGGGCCTCCCCCTCGTGGAGTTCACCGCGAACGATCAGCTTGCGCAGATGCCCGGCGATCATCTCGGCCATCTTGGGCAGCCGCATCTGCTGTCCGACGAGGCTTCCGCTCCACAGATCGTCAGATGCCCGAGCGCTATTCGACCGTGCCGCCATTTGCCCCTGCCCTCGCTGAATAGGTGAACTAGCAACCTTATTGTATTGGATGGCATCGCCGGCCCTCTGCCTCGACGGCGGGTGACCGTCGCCGCCTCACATCACAAACAAATTCGGTCACGCTCTGCTGCCGCAGTTCTTGTTTGCGGAGCTTTCCGGTCGCTGTGCGAGGCAGCCACTCGGCGAAGAAGACTTCGCGGGGAACCTTGAACCCGGCCAGCCGGATGCGCGGGCGACGCGCCGACCCGGACCGAGCTCACACGTCCGCAGCATCCTGGCCACCCGTTCGACCCGCTCATCGAACTCACCGTAGGCGCCTCCGGCTCCACGACGGTAGCGACCGTGGCAGGGTCGTGGGCGACGGCCCTGGGATGCATCGGTGCCTACTTACCCTTGGAGCGGGCCATCAGTTCCGCGGCCAGTACACGGTATTCTGCGGTGTCATGCGACTGGCTCTCGGCGGCGAGACCCATGCCGAGGGTGGTCACGGCCGCCTGCCGGAGATGCTGGTTCAGCACGCTCTTGGTATCCCGTACCGCCTGGGGCGGCTGTGCCGCGATCCGGGCGGCGAGAGCGCGCGCCCGGTCCAGCAGTTCCGAGGCGGGCACCGCGTGGTTCGCCAAGCCGATCTCGACCGCGGTGGCCGCGGGAATCCGGTCCCCGGTCAGGATGTATTCCTTTGCCCGCAGCAGGCTGATGTAGGACGGCCACGTCACAGCACCGCCGTCACCGGCGACGAGAGCGTTGGCGATGTGCGGATCGGCGAGAAAAGTGTGGTCGGCGATGAAGATCACATCACACAGGCTCGCCAGCGTGCACCCCAGGCCGACCGCCGGTCCGTTGACCGCCGCGACGACCGGGACCTCGGTGTTCAGCATGGCGTCGACGAGCCGTCGGGCCTGCCGCATCGACTTGCGCCGGGCGTGGAAGTCGACCCGGACCCGCTCGAACGTGGTGCGATCCCCGCCCGCGCTGAACGCCTTTCCGGCGCCGGTCAGCACGATCGCCCGGATCTCCGGTTCGTCGTCGACCCGGCCCATGAGTCGCGGAAACTCCTCGTGCAGCCCGTCGTCGAAGGCGTTCATCGCCGCCGGACGATTCAATGTCACGGTCGCAACTCCCTCCGACACCTCGACGAGAAGCCGATCGGATTCGGTCTGCAGAGTCACCTCGGTAACCTCCTGATGTGGACTCGGCTCGGTGATCAGTCGGTGACCAGATCCGCGGCCGAGTTGCCGATGTTGGTGATCGCCGCGATACCGCGCGGCGAGTAGTCGTATCCGGACGCCGGATAGCCGTTGCTCAGCAACGCGAAGGACACCCCGCTGTCCGGATCACAGAAGCCCAGCTGGTACGCGGCGCCGCCGTGGCCGAACGTGCGCGGGGAACCGACCGAGGGCATCCACATACCCGCGTCGGGGCCTGCCACCACGACGAACAGGCCGACGCCGACTCGCTTCGCCGACCCGCCGTATATTTGTTCACCGGCGGGCACTTCCGTCACCCGCGGCCGGATGGCATCCGCCACGACACCGGGCGCCCACAGCGGTGAGTGCAGCAGCGCCTGGTAGTGCAGCGCCACGTCTGCGGCCGAGGCGGCTACCGAATGCGCCGGTTCACCCGCCGCCACGACGTCGGGGTTGTTCAGGAACCAGGGACCCCACGGGTCGACCTCGCCCTCGGTGCTGCCGATCCGGACCATCGGCGCCACGGTGGCGGCCTGCTCGGCGGCCGGAACACCGAGACCGAATCCGAGACCGAGCGGCTCTGTGATCTCCGAGCGGAGGTAGTCGGGCAGGGTCCGGCCCGTGATCCGTTCCACCAGTTCGGCGATCACCCAGGCCGCGGACGTCAGGTGGAACTGCAGCCGATCCCCGGGGGGATTGTCGAGCCGCCACTTGGCGAAGGCCTGCAGCCGCAGTTCCCGGTCCTTCATCTTGGGATAGCCCAGGGGTGCGAAAGGGAAGCCCGCGGTGTGAGTCAGCACGTGTTCGACTGTCACCACGTCCTTGCCATTGGTGCCGAACTCCGGGATCACCGACGCCACCGGCGCGGTGATGTCGATCCGGCCTTCTCCCATCAGCTTCCAGATCG
The DNA here is from genome assembly GCF_045207455.1 of Nocardia sp. NBC_00881. NCBI lineage: Bacteria > Bacillati > Actinomycetota > Actinomycetes > Mycobacteriales > Nocardiaceae > Nocardia > Nocardia sp. NBC_00881. Next base: position 1,625,888 of record NZ_CP108798.1, on the reverse strand, counting down.
CACTCCCGACGAAGGTGCGGCCGACCGACTGCAGCAGATACCGCGGAAACTGCTCGCCCCAACCAGTCGACGCGACCAGCCTGCCGTGCCTGGCGATGGCGACCTGCGCCGACGGCAAGGGGCCATGCTCGACCTCCAGCGCGACCCGCCGGAGCAGGACGTCGAGCTTCCACCGATCGATACCCACCTCCGCCGGATCGGCGACGACCTGCGGATTCATCCGCAGGTCCGGAGGATTCACGCGACCCTCTCGAACAGGGCCGCGAGCCCCTGCCCACCGCCGATGCACATCGTCTCCAGCCCGTATCGGGCATCCCGCCGCACCATCTCCCGTGCCAGCGTGGCCAGGATTCGGGCACCCGTGGCTCCCACCGGGTGCCCGAGCGCGATGCCCGACCCGTTCACGTTGAAGCGATCGAAGTCGCCCGGCGCGAATCCCCACTCCCTGGTGCACGCGAGAACCTGCGCGGCGAACGCCTCGTTCAGCTCGATGAGATCGATGTCCTCGAGTTTCAGGTCGGCCACGGCCAGCGCCTTAGCCACCGCCGGGACGGGACCGATACCCATCCTCGACGGCGCGACGCCTCCGAGCCCCCATGACACCAGGCGGACCAGCGGCCGCAGGCCCACGTCCGCCGCTCGCTCCGGATGCGTGACGACACAGACGGCGGCGCCGTCGTTCTGGCCCGACGCATTGCCCGCCGTCACGGTCGCCTCGTCATCCTGCGCCGCCAGTACCGGCCGCAGTCGGGACAGCTTCTGCACGGTCGAGTCGGGACGGATGTGTTCGTCCCGGTCGACCACGGTGTCGCCCTTGCGACCACGGATCGTCACCGGAACGATCTCGTCGGCGAAATGCCCTCCGACCGCGGCAGCGGTGGCCCGTTCGTGGCTGCGTACCGCATACTCGTCCTGCTCGGCCCGGGGGATCCGATACTCGCGGCGCAGGTTCTCGGCGGTCTCCACCATGCCACCCGACACCAAGTGGTGCACGCCGCCCGCGGTGACCCGCCCCCGTGCCAGGGCATCGTGCAGCATCACCCCCGCTCCGCCCTTCGCTCCCGACCGCATGTTCGTCGAGTAGAACGGGGCATTGCTCATGGACTCGGCACCACCGGCCAAGACCACGTCGTGGACGCCCGCGGCCACCTGCATCGCCGCGTACAGGACCGCCTGCAGACCTGAGCCACAGCGACGATCGATCTGCAGCCCGGTGACGGTCACCGGCAGCCCGGCATCCAGCGCGGCGACGCGCCCGATCGCGGGTGCGTCCATGGTCGGATAGCAGTTCCCGAGCAGTACGTCTCCGACGGCATCCGGTGCCAGACCGGTCCGGTCCAGCACCGCGCGGATCACTGTCGCCGCCAGTTCGTGCGCGGCGAGATCACGCAACGCTCCGCCGAAGCCTCCGACCGGCGTCCGCACCGGCTCGCAGATGACGACCTCACGCATCGCCGGACCTCATTCCTCTTCCCGGGCGGCACGTTCCCGACCGAATCGAGGCGGACGCTTGGCCAGGAATGCCGCGGCGCCCTCCTGTCCGTCCACCGAGCCGATCGCCATGGCGGCCAGTGCCGCCTCGTGGCGCAGGCCTTCGATACCTTCGGCACTCGAGCGAGCGGATTCGAGGATGAGTGCCTGGTTGGCGCGGCTCAGCTCGGCGAGTTCGCTGGCGAGTTGCCCGGCCACGGCTGTCAGATCCTCCGCCGGCTCGGGCGGGCCGGAGAGCAGTCCGAGATGCCACGCCCGATCGGCATCGATGTGCCGGCCGGTGAGCATCATCGCCAGCGCGGGTGCCCGGCCGATCACGCGACGAAGACGTTGCGTGCCACCGTATCCCGGCACCATGCCCAGCTTCGCCTCGGGCAACCCGAACTTGCTGCGATCGGACGCCAGGAGCACCGGGCACGACAGCGCGAGTTCGAAGCCGCCCCCGAGCGCGTACCCGTCCACCGCGGCGATCACCGGAACCGGCAGTTCCTCGATCGCGGACATGACCCGCTGTCCCCGCTGCAACACCGCGTGCGCGCCGGCGACATCGAGCCCTGCCAGTTCGGACAGATCTGCGCCGGCACAAAAGGCGCGGTCTCCGGCCCCCGCGATGACGACGGCTCCGATCTCCGGATCGTCTCGGACCGAGTCGAGTTCGGCCGCAAGAGCTTTCAACACGTGCCGGTTGAGGGCGTTCAACGCGTAGGGCCGGTCGATGGTCAGATACCTGACCCGTCCCTCGGTACGCACCGCGACCGGCGCGGCGACGGTGGAGTTCCCGTTCGACTGCATTCGAGCCTTCCGCCCCTCAGACCGCGGGGCCGGAGAAGTCCGGCTTCCGCTTCTCGAGATGGGAAGCGACGCCCTCGCGGACGTCGGCCAGGCCGAAACCGTAGAATTCGAGCGCGAGCGACGCGTCGAAGGACGGTCCGGCGGCCCGGTACCAGTTGTTCAGGGCCTGCTTGGTCCAGGAGATCGCGCTGGACGAGCCGGCGGCCAGCTTTCGCGCGACTTCCATCGCGCGGTTCTGCACCTCGTCGTCGTCCACGCACATCGACACCAGGCCGATCCGCTCCGCTTCCTCACCGGTGAGCACATCGCAGGTGAGCAGGTAGTACTTGGCCTTCGCCATGCCGCACATCAGCGGCCAGGTGAGTACCGCGTGGTCACCGGCGGCGACACCGAGGCGAGTGTGCCCGTCGACGATGCGCGCGGTCCGTGCCGCCACGGTGACATCGGCGGTCATGGCCACCGCCAGGCCCGCACCCACGGCCGGGCCGTGCAACGCGGCGACGACCGGCTTGGAACAGTTGATCACGTTGTAGACCAGGTCGCGAGCCTCCCGCATGACCCTGGTCCGGACCACCGGATCGCTCACCATCTCCCGCAGCGAATCGAAGGTGCCGCCCGCGGAGAACGCCTTGCCCTCGCCGCGCACGACCACGACCCGGACATCGGGATCCCGATCGATGACCTGCCAGATCTCCGGCAGCTGGGAATGCGCCTCGGAATCGACGGCGTTGAGCTTCGGGGCGTCGAGGACGATGCGGAGGATCCCCGGCTCGGGGAACTCGACGCGGAAGGCGGTGAACCGCGCGTACTTTTCGCGTTGCGCCGCCCCGGTGTCCGTCCCGGTGGCGGGCGTGCTGTCGACTGTCATTGTCTGCTGGTCCTCCGAATCAGCGTGAGAAGATCGAAACCGAGGACGCACCGGGAGCGCCGTAAAGGTGGGTGTAGCCGACGCGGGGATTCCCAGGCACTTGGCGGTCGCCGGCGCGACCCTGGAGCTGCAGCACGATCTCGTAGACCTGGCGCAGCCCGGACGCGCCGATCGGCTCGCCGTTCGCGATCAGTCCGCCGTCGGTGTTGACGGGGAGCCGGCCACCGATCTCGGTCGCCCCCTCCTCGATCCACTTCTCCTGTTCCCCGTCGGCGCAGAAACCGTTCTCCGCCATGTGGATCAGCTCCGACCCGGCATCGGTGTCCTGCAACTGCGCCACATCGACGTCGGCGGGCCCGATACCGGCCGACTCGTACGCTGCCCGGGAGGCATCCACGGTCGGGCTCGGTGCCTTCTGCAACGGCAACGACGGGCTCTGCACCTCGAAGGCGCCGGATCGGCGCGAGCGCAGTTCCGACGCACGGAGGAAGATCGGTGCCGAGCTGAACTCGTGCGCGATGTCGGCGCGGCACAGTACGACGGCGGCGGCGCCCTCGTCCGGGCTGCAATACATGTACCGGGTCAGCGGATAGTTGACCACCTGGGAATCGAGGATTTCTTGTACCGGCACCGGCTTGCGACGCCATGCCTGCGGATTGATGGACCCGTTGCGGAGGTTTTTCGCGGTGATCGCGGCCAACGCTTCCCGTGAGATCCCGTGGTCGTACATGTACCTATTGATCTTGGTACCGAAGAAGTGGGTGGTCAGAAACATGCCGGTACGGCCGTACCACTGTGGCAGGCCGGCCACCGACGGGTCGGCGGCGAAGGCCCCCCGCGGATGCTTGTCCATCCCGATCGCCATGGTGACGTCGGCTGTGCCGTGCCGGATCGCCTCGGCCGCCATCTGTAACGACGTGCCGCCGGTCGCGCAGCCATTGAAGACGCCCCGCACCGGGATACCGGTCAGGCCAAGCCATCCGACGATGGCGTCGGGGTTCGACACCTCGTAGCTGCCCACGAACGCGGTCCGCACGCGGGACCAGTCGGTTCCGGCATCGGCCAGCGCCGATCGGGCCGCTTCGGTACCCATCTCGAGCGCCAACTTGGTGCCGTGGCGCCCGAACGGATGGAGTCCGACACCGACGACGGCGACCTCTGTCATGACGTCTTCTCGCTCTCTGTTTCGACCGGCGCGAATGCGAAAGTCAGCACCTCCGTGCCGTCTTCCAGGACGGTGTAGGGCACGATGCGCAGTTCCATCTCCTGTCCGATCCGCAACTTCCCCGGGTCGGACTCGGTGATGCGCCCCTGCACGAGCAGCTCTCCCGGCAGTTCCACGTACCCGATGGCGTAGGGCGCGAAGTTCTCGGTGGTGTCGTTGCCGTCGTACGGCGGCGACGGCGGCCGGAACTCCTGGGTGGTGAAACTCCACAGGGTCCCGCGGCGTCCGAGCAGCCGCTGCGACTCACCGGGGCGCGCGGGGAAGGAGATCACGCCCTCCCGCTCCGATCCGATCAGGTTCGGCTCGTCGGACGGCCAGGTGAACAACCCCTCCGCGACGGGTACTGACATTGCCATGCGCTCACCCTAGCAAATAGTTAGTCTATTAATCTATTTAGAAATACAATGATCTACCGGAATCTGGAGCCAGCACTCGAGTCGGTCGCGGTGATCGGCTCTAGGCCGGGCCGTTCGCCCGCGATGTTCACCGCCACCTGCCCCGAGGCGACCAGCTTGCCCGACTCCCAGCCGTAAATCCGCGCCTCCGCGAAGTGCACCGACCGTCCGCGCCGCAGGCAGGTTCCGACGGCCCGCAGATCCTCGCCCGGGGCAACACTGAAGTACTGGACTGACAGTGAGATCGTCGTGAGCCGGCTGCCTTTAACGAAGTCGTGCCCGGCCATCACCGCTCCCGACGCGCAGGTGTCGATCACCGCAGCGACCACCCCACCGTGAAAGATGCCGTCGTGCGCCGACAACTCCTTGCGATAAGGAAGGCGCATCGCTACCGCCATGTCGTCCCACTGGTCGATCACCAGCCCGGCGAACGCATTGAAGGCGACATTGCGCTCCCAATGCTCACGGAACCACCGACGGCGTCGTTCCTGCTGTTCGTCCACTGTTTCCATCACACCTCCACGGCCCGTTACCGCACCCATCGAAGACTCAATGAGTTAACTCTTCATACTATATTGTTGGCGAATACGGCAGTACACTCACAGGAGAGAGGCGGCATCTCAGTGGACATCGAATACGGTGCGGAGGCGGAACAGTTCCGGCTGGAGATCCGCGCGATTCTGGCCGAGGAGCTGCCCGCCGACTGGGCCGGTATCGGCGCCATTCCGCATCTCGACGAGACCAACGAGTTCGTCGAACACTGGCGGCAGGTCCTGCACCGCCGTGGATTGCTCGGCATCACCTGGCCGACCTCGTACGGCGGACGGGGCCTCACGAAACTCCACCAGGTCGTGCTGACCGAGGAGTTCGCCAAGGCGGGCGTTCCGACCGGCGGTCACAACGACACCTTCGGCATCAAGATGGTCGGCAACACGCTGCTGCTCTGGGGCACCGACGAGCAGAAGGAATACTTCCTGCCGCGCATCCTCTCGGGTGAGCTGCGCTGGTGCCAGGGCTATTCCGAGCCCGGCGCGGGTTCGGACCTGGCCGGCCTGAGCACCCGCGCCACCGAGCGGGACGGCGAATGGGCGATCGACGGCCAGAAGGTGTGGACGTCGCAGGCGCATCGCGCGAACTGGATCTTCGTGCTGGCCCGCACCAACCCCTCGGCGCCCAAACATCGCGGGTTGTCGTTCCTGCTCGTGCCGATGGAGCAACCAGGTGTCGAGGTCCGCCCGATTCGCTCGGCGACCGGGGACAGCGAGTTCAACGAGGTGTTCTTCGACGGAGCCCGGACTCCCCTGGAGAACGTTGTCGGCCCCGTCGACAGCGGGTGGAAGGTTGCCCAGACGCTGCTGGGTTACGAGCGCGGTGACGAAGCCGCCACCAATCCGATTCTGTTCCGGTCCGAGTTCGATCGGATCGTGACACTCGCCCGGGACAACGGGGTGGCCGACGACCCGGTGGTCCGGCAGCGACTGGCACAGCTGTTCATCGAGGTGGAGATCATGCGGTGCCTCGGCTACCGGGTGCTGACCGGCTATCTCTCCGGCAGTGCGCCGGGACCCGAGTCGTCGGTCTCGAAGCTGTACTGGAGCGAGTACCACAAACGCGCCACCGATCTCGCCTTCGACCTCGCCGGAATGCGTATCCAGGTCGATGTCGGCCGCCGACCGCTGCGTGGCTACCGCACCGACGATCCCGGCGCCCGCAACACCACGGCGTCCTGGATCGGCAGCTACCTCAACGCCCGCTCCGGAACCATCTACGCGGGAACCTCCGAGGTCCAGCGCAATATCGTGGCCGAAACAGTCCTCGGCCTGCCGCGCGAACCGCGGCGGGCCTCTTGACGAGACGGCCCGGCGATCGCGATTCAGAACCCGGCCAGCGCTGCGATCCGTTCCCGGTGGAACGTCGGCGAACCGAACAGCGACTCACAGCTCTTGGCGCGACGCAGATACAGATGCGCGGAGTGCTCCCAGGTGAATCCGATACCACCATGGATCTGCATGTTCTCGCCGGCGCAGAAGCTGAAGGCCTCCGAGCAGTACGACTTGGCCAGTGAAACCGCCGCCCGGCGATCGTCGGCGGCCGTCTGCAGTGACCACAGGGCGTACAGCACGGCCGAACGTGCCGCTTCGAGTCGGAGCAGCATCTCCGCAGCTTTGTGCTTGATCGCTTGAAAGGAGCCGATCGGACGGCCGAACTGCTCCCGGGTCTTGGCGTACTCAACCGCCATGTCGAGCACCGCGGACGTGCCGCCGACCTGCTCGGCCGCCAGCAGTACCGCGCTCACCAGCAGCGCCTGCTCGACCGCGGCCCAGCCGGCTCCGTCGGCACCGACCAGTTGCGCGGGCGCGTCGCGCAATTCGACCGTGGCGAACCGCCGGGTCGGGTCGAGCGTCGGCTGCGGCGCGACCTGGACACCCGCGGCTTCGCGGTCGATCGCGAAAAGTCCGGTCCCCGCCTCGCTTCGCGCGACGACGAGCAGCAGATGTGCGCGCTGCCCGTCGAGGACGTAACACTTCGTCCCGGTCACCTGCCACCCGGAGGAACCGGCCACCGCCCGCGTGGTCACGGCCTGCTCGGTCCACGAACCCGATTCCTCGGTCAGCGCCAGCGTCGCCACTAGTCTGCCGGAGGCGATATCCGGCAGATAACGGGCACACGCCCCTTCGGCACCGGACGCCAGCAGGGCGTGCGCGGCCGATCCGACCGAGGACAGCAGAGGCGCGGGCAACAGTGCGCGCCCCGTCTCCTCGAAGACCACCCCCAACTCCAAGAGGCCGAATCCGCTGCCGCCGAACTGCTCCGGAATCGCCAGGGACTGCACCCCGATCTCGGTCGCCATCCGATTCCACACCGCCGGGTTGCACCCCTGCTCCTCGGTCATCAGCCGGCGGACCTCGGATTCCGGCGACACCTCGGCGAGGAACTTGCGGACCACGGCACCCAGTTCCGCGTGTTCCGGCGAGTACGCGAAGTCCATCAGTCGACCTCGGCGGTAGCGGTGCCCGACACCACGATCGCACCGTCCTGGTTTTTCGTGACCAGTTCGAACTTCGCTACCCCGTCGGTGACAGCGGTGGCGGTCACCGTCGTGGTGAGCCTGTCACCCGGCCATACCTGGGTGGTGAAACGGACCCCGTAGGAAAGCAGGCGATCCTCCCCCACCCAGTCGGTCAGCACCCGCGCCGTCAACCCCATCGTCAGCATCCCGTGCGCGAAGACACCCGGGTAACCCGCCACTTCGCGCGCGAACCGTTCGTCGGTGTGGAGCGGGTTGTAGTCGCCGGACGCACCGGCGTACTGGACGATCCGGGTGCGTGACAAGTCGTCGACGACCACGGCCTCACGAACTTCGCCGGCTTCCACGCCGGTGCTGGCGAGCGTCACTGTTCCTCCCGTGGGTTCTTCAGTACCGATACAGACCGAGCGGTCACGACGAGCTCGCCCTGCTCGTCCCGGTATTCTGTGAATGTCTCGGCGAATCGCAGCACGCCAGAACGCCCGGTCTTCTCCCATACCTTCCCGGGTCGGACCGTGCTGGAGAGCACGTCACCCACCCGGACAGGCCGGTGGTAGGTGTAGTGCTGCTCGGCGTGCAGGCCACCGCCGCCCGCGAACATGGTTCCCGCCTCGCGTGCCGAACCCCACCACGGGGCACGGCTCGGCCGCAGCCGGTACTCCGGTTCGAACTGCGCGGACGCCTGCACGAATGTGGGCGGCGCGAACTCGATGCCCGCGGTGTCGGCTCCGGCTTCCGCATCCGGGTAGCCGACTGCCCGGCGGAACATCAGAACGTGTCCGGCCTCGACCGGAAAACGTTCGACAGTCATATGCTTCTCCTCACTTCCCGCGTCCTGCGTTTCTCTCGCTATCCCGTGCTCGGCTCGCTACCGACAACGGAGACGAACGACACGCAGTCGCCGGGGCCACCGCCCAGGTTGTGGGTGAGCGCGAGTTTTCTTCCCTCGGCCAGGCCGGTGATCGTCCGCTCCGACGGCGCCTCACCGCGCAACTGCAGCCAGGCTTCGTACATCATGCGCAGGCCGGAGGCGCCGATCGGATGCCCGAACGCCTTGAGCCCGCCGTCCGGGTTGACCGGAAGTTCTCCGTCGAGATCGAAGACCCCCGCCTGCACGTCCTTCCACGCCTGGCCACGCTCGGAGAAGCCGAGATCCTCTATCAGTACCAACTCGGTCGGCGTGAAGCAGTCGTGCACCTCCGCCATGGCGATCTGGCCCCGCGGATCCGTCACGCCCGCCTGCGCGTAGGCATCGGCCGCCGAGGCGGCGACCTCCGGGAAGGTGGTGAAGTCGTACTCGGACTTCACCAACCCCTCGGCGGGCCCGGCCACCAAGGACAGGCCCTTGATGTAGATCGGCTTGTCGGTGTAGCGGTGGGCATCCTCGGCACGCACCACGATCGCCGCCGCGGAGCCGTCGGAGACACCGGAGCAGTCGAAGATTCCGAGCATGCCTGCGACCAGGGGCGCGGCCTTGATCTTCTCGATCGGCACTTCCTTGCGGTACTGCGCCCGTGGGTTGCGGGCCCCGTTGTAGTGGTTCTTCCAAGCGATCCGGGAGAGAACGTCCTTCAAGGTGTCCTCGTCGACGCCGTACTTCTCCGCGTAGGCCGGCGCCAGCAGCGAGAACGTCGCCGGAGCGGTGGCCTCACCACGCCCGTCGTCGCAGGCGCCGGCGACCGGCGTCGGTACCAGGCCGGAGAAGCCGGTGTCCTTCAGCTTTTCCACACCGATGGCCATAGCCACGTCGAAGGCGCCGGACGCCACCGCGTAGCAGGCGTTGCGCAGCGACTCCGAGCCGGAGGCGCACATATTCTCCACCCTGGTCACCGGTTTGTAGTCCAGCTTCATCGGCCGTGAGAGGACGAGGCCCGAGTTGCCCGCGCTTCCCATGGTGCCGAGCCAGTACGCGTCGATGTCGCCGACCGTCAGATGCGCCGAGTCGACTGCCTGGGTGACCGCATCGATGAGCAGGTCGTCCGCCGACCGGTTCCAGTGCTCGCCGAACGTCGTGCATCCCATGCCGACGATCGCCACCTTGTCACAGATTCCCCGTGATCCCACGATTTCCTCCTCAGACCTTGGCCGCTCAGCGCACCGGACGCGCTTTCCAGAAGTAGTTGTGAATTCCGCCCGATGTCACGACGCGCCGGAAGGTCATCCGGACTTCGCCACCGATCCGTACGTTGTCAACGGACGCATCGGTGAGCTCGCACCGGAATCGCCCGCCACCGTCGAAATCGAGCACAACCATCAGGAGCGGCGGACTGGGCGTGGCAGCCAGCCGGTCGACGGTGTAGGTGGCGATTCGCGCCCGGGTGCCGGACATCGGCAGATCGGTCATCGTGCCGTCGGCGTGGCAGTTCGAGCAGATCCGGCTCGGTGGCAGGTGCCGCTGGCCGCACTGCTGGCATTCCGAACCGACAAAGCCGAACTTCCACCGGACCCGGCGGCGTGCGGGCGGCGCGTACGGGTGGTCGGGATCGGGGCGCCGGGGCGGCTCCTTCGCCAGAAAGCCGCGCCAGGACAGGAACGTGGCATAGCCCAGATCGGTGTCGCCGGAAGCGATCTGAGCGGCAACCGACGCGCTGGGCCGGCCGGCCGCCAGCGCTGCCGTGGTGCGCAACAGGAAGACGCTGACCCCGTCGGCGACCACCACCAGCGCGACGAGGGCGCCGACCTCTGCTCGATCGAGTATGTCGGCCAGCAAAATGCCGGGCTGGGCGGTTCCCGCGTTTCCGATCACGCCGGTGAGGGAGTCGGCCAGGGCCTCCGGGCGGGTCCCGAGCGTACCGCCGATGCGCGCCACCGCCCTGGAGTGCAGACCAGCCACGATCAGGTGGTCCACCTCGGGCGCGGTGACTCCTCCGGCCTTGCAGGCATCCGTGAAGGCCTGTGCGGCGAGCGGAAGATACACATCTTCGCCGAAACGCTCCTCCCACACCCGGGACGACGCCTCGCCGGGCAACCGCCAGCGCTCCAGTACCTCGGTGCTGGCGTGTCCCACACCGACCTGATCGGCTAGCACCGGGGCATCGGAACGGTTGCCGAAGACGAACGCGGCCGCACCGTCGCCACCGTCGCGCTCGTCGGCACCACCAGGCAGCCCGGTGCGCACGTCTGACAGCACAGCGACGGAGAGCCCCTCGCCGTCCGCCGCGCGTGCCGCGGCCGTCCACGCGGCGACGCCCGAGCGAACCGCGCCCACCATGTCCGCGGCGAAGACCGAGGCCGGAAGGTCGAGGGCGGCGTGGATGGCGGTCGCATTGGTCTTGTCGGCATAGGCCGGGGACGCGGTAGCGAAGTACAGCGTCTCCACCGCCGATCGCTCCAGCTTCGCCAACGCGCGACGGGATGCCTCGACCGCCATCGAGGTGGAGTCCTCGTCGTAGGAGGCGACCGCCCGGGTACCACGCCCGCCACCGGGACCGAGTACCCGTCCGATGGCCTCCCGCTGCAGCCGGTAGTGCGGGACGTGCACTCCGTAAGCAACCAGCCCAGACATCAGCAGACCTCCAACCTCGCCGTACAGACCCGACGCAGTATATCGTTAAATAGTACATCTATTTAACTCGAATCCGGATGCCACGAGTCCGGGGGGGGGGGGGGGGGAAGTTGAGATAGATACTCTCAAGTTGAGAGTCGACTCACATATTGATACTTTGAGTAACGGAGGACCGAATGAGCGTCGTCCCGATCGAGGAGCAGCTCATCTCGAGACAACAGCCGAACCAGCCGACTCCGCTCCGGCCGTGCGCGGGCATCCGTTCGGACCGGGAGGAGCGATCGTGGACAATGCGAACGGCCCGCTGAGTGGCGTCACCGTCGTCAGTCTGGAACAGGCGGTCTCCGCGCCGCTGTGCACACGCACCCTGGCGGATTTGGGCGCCCGCGTTGTCAAGGTGGAGAACCCGGACGGCGGCGACTTCGCCCGGCACTACGACCGGGTGGTGAACGGCATGGCCGCCCATTTCATCTGGCTCAATCGCAGCAAGCAGTCCGTGGCACTGGACCTGAAGAGCGACGCGGGGCGGCAGATTCTGCGCCGGCTCCTCCGGCAGGCCGACGCATTCGTCACCAACCTCGCGCCGGGCGCCACCAGTCGGCTGGGCTTGGACCCCGCGACGCTCGCGGCCGAGTTCCCGCAGCTGGTCAGCTGCGAGATCTCCGGATACGGGCAGGGTGGGCCACTGTCCGGCAAACGGGCCTATGACCTGCTTGCACAGGCCGAGTCCGGCGCGTGTTCGATCACCGGATGGCCCGACGCCCCGGCCAAACCCGGGCCGCCGATGGCCGACTCCTGCACCGGACTGTACGCGGCGATCTCGATCCTCGCCGCCCTGCAGGAGCGCCACCGCACCGGCCAGGGCGCGTCGATCGCGGTGAGCCTGTTCGACGCCATGGTCGAGCTCATGGGATATCCGCTCACCTGGAGCCGGTACTCCGGCGCCGACCAGATTCCGGTCGGCCTCGGTTCCCCTGCGGTCGCCCCCTACGGCGCGTACCCGACGAGCGACGGCCATACGGTCGTGCTGGGAACCACCAACGACAACGAATGGAAACGCCTGGCGAACGAGCTGCTGAAGCGACCCGATCTGGCCACCGCGGACCGTTACCGGCGTGGATCCGATCGCGTGACCTACCGGGCGGAGCTGGACCGAGCCATCGCGGCGTGGTGTGCCGAGCACACACTCGCCGACATCCAGGCCGCGGCGGACGCGGCCGGAATCGGTAACGCCCGATACAACACGACCACCGATGTGGTGGCCCATCCGCACCTCACCGCCCGGAACCGATGGCGGGAGGTCGATTCCCCGGTCGGGCCGGTAACCACGGTGCTGCCGCCGCCGATCATCGCCGGTAGCGAGCCCGTCCTCGGCCCGATTCCGGACCTGGGCGAACACACCGAGCAGGTACTCGGAGCGCTCGGCCTGGACGAATCCGAAATCCGCGCACTACGCGCCGCCGGCGCTTTCGGGCGCCCGGCTGCCGACGACCGATCCGAAGTGGATCGAGATCCACGAGAGGGAGTTCGACATGGATCCTGACGACCTGGCCGACATCGTGACGTCGGTCCGGAATTTCGTTCGCCGCGAGGTGGTCCCGCTCGAAGAACAGATCGATGCGGACGACCGGATTCCCGGCCACATCGTCACGCAGTGCAAGAAGATCGGGTTGTATGGCTTCACCATTCCCGAACGGTTCGGTGGACTGGGGCTCGACACCTACGAGGAAGCTCAGCTCGTGTTCGAGCTGGGCTACACCACGCCCGCGCTGCGCTCGTTGTTCGGCACCAACAACGGTATCGCCGGACACGTGCTGCTGGAGGGCGGCACCGACGAGCAGAAACGCGAGTGGCTGCCGCTGCTGGCATCCGGCGATGTCACGGCCTCGTTCGGCCTCACTGAGGCGGATGCCGGGTCCGATCCCGCCACGCTGAAGACCGCCGCGCGGCGGGACGGCGCCGACTGGGTGATCAACGGCGCGAAGCGCTACATCACCAACGCGCCGGTCGCCGACGTGATCATGATGTTCGCGCGCACCGACCCCGAGGCGCTGGGCGCCCGTGGCATCACCACCTTCCTGGTTCCGACCGATACGCCGGGCGTCTCCATTGGGCCGAAGGATCACAAGATGGGCCAGTTCGGCGCGTGGACCGCGGATGTCTACCTCGACGAGGTCCGGGTTCCGGCCGACGCGGTCGTCGGCGGCGACGCCGGAATCGACAACGGCTTTCGGATCGCGGCCAAGTGCCTGGCCCACGGCCGCATTCACATCGGCGCACTTTGCGTCGGCATGGCGAACCGCCTCGTAGCGGAGTCGGTCGAATTCGCCCGGACGCGGCACTCGGGCGGGAAGCCGATCGCACGCCATCAGCTGGTGCAGGGACTCGTCGCGGACTCCCTCACCGACTACCGCGCGGGCCGCGCCCTGCTGCTCGACACCGCCCGCGCCTACGACGCCGGGACGGACCGCATCGCGGGGCCCGCCGCGGCGAAGTACTTCTGTTCGGAGATGGTAGGCCGAGTCGCCGACCGAGCTGTGCAGATCCACGGCGGCGCCGGTTACATGCGCGGGGTCGCGGTCGAGCGCTTCTATCGGGACGCCCGCTTGTTCCGGATCTACGAGGGTACGAGCCAGATCCAGCAGGTGATCATCGCCCGCGCCGCGCTAGGGGAAGCCGCCAGTGCCTGATTCCGTAGCCCCCCGAATCGTGCTGTGCCGGATCCGCGTCGTCTACGACGGCCTCGTACTCCAGTTCAGGTCCACCCTCGAACAGGCGGCGAACTTCGCCGAGGCGATGAGCAGACACCCCGCGCACCTGGTCGTCCTGGTCGACGACCGGGTACACCCAGATCTTCCGTGGCTACCCTGCCGTCGACTCTGGGACTGACCGGCGCCGGACGAACAAACAGGCCGACCGGACTCCTCCGGCTGACCCGTTTTCGGTTCCGGCAGGTCACAACCCCATCGATCGGCCGATCAGGTCCTTCATGATCTCGTTGGTACCGCCGTACACCCGCTGAACTCGCGAATCCCGCCATAGCCGCGCGATCTCGTACTCATTCATGTAGCCGTAACCGCCGTGCAGCTGCAGAGCTCGGTCGAGGATCTCCCATTGCGTCTCGGTGGTCCACCACTTCGCCCCCGCCGCCTCCTCGGCGGTCAGCTCTCCGGCGTTGACGGCCACGATGCACTGATCGAGATAGGTCTGCATCACCTCGATCTTGGTCCGCATCTCCGCCAGGGCGTGCCGGTTCACCTGGAACTTGCCGATGGGCTGACCGAAAGCTTGCCGCTCCCGCGCGTAGGCCAGGGTCAGGTGGAAGGCGCGCCGGGAACTCGCGACGGCGTGGACCGCGATGCCGAGCCGCTCCTTCGGGAGGTTGCGCATCAACAGGTAGAAACCACGGTTCTCCTCGCCGATCAGATTCTCGACCGGCACCCGGACGTTCTCGAAGTGCAGTTCGGCCGTGTCCGCGGAATGCTGACCGATTTTGTCGAGCTTGCGGCCGCGGGTGAAGCCGGGTGTGCCGGTCTCCACCACGATCAGGCTGACGCCCCGGTGCCCCGCACTCGGGTCGGTCTTGCACGCGACGATGACCAGGTCGGCGAGCAGGCCGTTGGAGATGAATGTCTTGGAACCGTTGATGACGTACTCGTCGCCCTGACGCTGCGCCGTAGTGCGGATCGCGCGCAGATCCGAGCCCGCCCCGGGTTCGGACATCGCAATCGCGGTGATGATCTCCCCGGAGACGAATCCCGGCAGCCACCGCCTCTTCTGCTCCTCCGTGGTGAGATCGACCAGATAGGGGGCGACGATGTCGTTCTGGACGCCGAACCCGACCCCGACGGTCCCGGTGAGCCAGTATTCCTCGTCCAGGATCGCGTTGAAACGGAAGTCGCTGATGCCGGCACCGCCGTATTCCTCCGGCACGTCCCAGCCGAGCAGGCCCAGTTCGCCGGCCTTCAGCCAGACTTCACGGCTGGTCTTGCCGGCCTTCTCCCACTCGTCGGTGTGGGGCACGCATTCCTTCTCGAAGAAGGTCCGGGCCGTCTCCCGGAACTGTTCGTGCTCGGCGTCGAAGATCTTGCGACGCATACAGTTCACGTCCTCTCGTGATTCTGGTGGAAGGGCTCAGTACGCCCGGATGCCCATGCTTCGCGCGATGGCGTTGCGCTGGATCTGGCTTGTGCCTCCCGAGATCGTGGTGACGATCGACTCGCGATACCGGAAACTCATGACGCTCTCGGTCGAGAACCCGTGCGACGCCATGACCTGCATGCCGAGTCGCGCGGCCGCCACGTAGGTCTCCGATCCCTTGAGTTTGGCCATCGCTCCTTCCCGGTTACACGGCTGGCCCTGCGCGAGCATCCACGCGGCACGGCGCGTCAGCAGCCGAGCGGCATCGATGTCCATCTGTAGGTCGGCCATATCGTGGGCGAGCGCCTGGAATTCCCCGATCGGCCGGCCGAACGCCTGCCGGGTCTTCGCGTATGCGAGCATGTCGTCCAGCGTCGCCTGTGCCGCCCCGACGTATCCGCCGGACAGCAGAACCTTCTCCAACTCGAGGTTGGACAGCATGATCTCCCAGCCCCGGTTCTCCGGGCCGACGAGGCGGCCCTTGGGCACCTTCGCATCGACGAGGGTGAGCTCGGTGGTGCCGAGCAGGTGACGGGCCAGGGTCGGCATACGCCGGATCTGGACGCCCTCGGACGCCGGATCGAGCAGCAGCAGACTCAGCCCGTCGTGCTTCCGGGACGCCTGCTGGGTACGCACGTACATCGCGATCGTGGTGTCGGGCTGGCTTCCTCCGGTGCACCACATCTTGTGCCCGTTGACGACGTAGTGGTCACCGGCGTCGACCGCGGTCGTGCGCAGCGCGGCCGCGTCCGAACCGACGTCCGGCTCCGAGATCGCCACCGCCAGCCGGTGCCTGCCGGTCATGATCTCGTCCCGGATCCACTGCTTCTGCTCGGACGATGCCCAGCGGAAGACCGTCAGGGCCGGAATCAGGACGCCGATGAACGACATCGTCACGTCGAAGCTGGCCCTGCCCAGTTCCTCCGCGATGATTGTCAGCTCGACCGCTCCGCCGCCGTCGCCCCCGGCTTCCGTGGGGAACGGCATCGCGAACCAGCCCAGGTCCGAGTAGCCGCGCAGCAGCTCGGCGGGCAGGATCTCGCGCTCGTCCCATTCCTTCGCCCGTTCCGGCGGACACACCCGGTTGACGAAGTCACGTGCCGATTTGCGCAGCATCTCCTGCTCGTCGGTCAATCCGAAATCCACGTCGCTACCCTTTCCGCCCGCCGCACTCTCCCCAGGTTTTCACTTAATTATTATACTATAATGGCGGCGAGGTGAGAGCGCCACACCCGGGGTATCTCGCTCGCTGGCGCTGCCGCGTACCCGCGGCGCATTCGGTCGATGTTGGAAGGAATTGGCAGATGGGTCTTCTGGACGGTCGCGTGGTCATCGTCACTGGCGGCGGGCGCGGCATCGGTCGCAGCCACGCGCTCGAACTCGCCCGTCAGGGCGCCAAGATCGTGGTGAACGATCTCGGTGTCGGGCTACACGGCGAGGAGAGCGCGGAGACGCCGGGTGAGGCGGTCGTCAACGAGATCAAGGAACTCGGCGGCGAGGCGTTCGCGGACCGGACCAGCGTGACCGACTGGAACGGGATCCAGGATCTTGTCGCCCGCACGGTCGACACCTGGGGACGGCTCGACGCCGTCGTGAACAACGCGGGTATCGTCCGCGACCGGATGATCACCTCGATGTCCGAGCAGGACTGGGACGCGGTGATAGCGGTGCACCTGAAGGGCACTTTCACCGTGACCAAGCACGTCTGCGACCACTGGCGGCTGGTCACGAAGTCCGGCGGCGCGGTCACCGGCCGGATCGTCAACACCACATCGGGCACCGGGTTGTTCGGCAACATCGGCCAGTCCGGTTACGGCGCCGCGAAGGCGGGCATCGCGAGCCTCACCATGATCACCGGAATGGAGATGGCTCGCTACGGCGTGACCTGCAACGCCATCTCCCCGCTGGCCTTCACCCGGATGACCAGCGACTCAGTGATGTCGGACCGCGAGGAGGCCCAGGGCTGGGATCCGATGGACCCGGCGAATTCCTCCCCGCTCGCGGCATGGCTGTGCTCCGAGGAATCCGGCTGGCTGACCGGCGCGGTGCTGCGGGTCAACGGCGGCACCGTGGCGCGAGTGAATCCGTGGGCCATAGATTCCGGCGCGAGCTACACCTCGCGGTCCGGGGAGCAGTTGACCGTCGAGGAGATCGGGGCCGGTCTGCGCCGGGCGTACGGACTGATCCCGCGCGGCACCGGCAGCTGATCAACCGGGTCCGGTCGGCCGCCGCCGATCTGACCTCGATCACGCACCGATCTGCCGGGCGATCACCTTGAGCGCGAGTACCTCGTCGGCACCCTCGAAGATGGACAGCACCCGCGCGTCCACGAACAGGCGCGAGATCGCGAATTCCTCCGCGTAGCCGTAGCCGCCGTGCAGCTGTTGAGCTTCCCGCGCGACCCATTCCGCTGCACGGCACGCGAGCTGTTTGACCTGCGCGGCTTCCAGTTGTCCTCCGTTGCTCGCGACGGCCCGCGCGGCCGAGAACGCGAAGGTACGGCAGGCCGCGACGAAGGCCGCCATCCGCGCGATCTTGGCCCGGGTCAGCTGGTACTCCGCTAGGGGCCGGCCGAACACCGACCGCTGGCCGGTGTAGTCGACAGCCGCTTCTAGCGCCGCCTGCATCACGCCCACCGCACGGGCGGCGGTCTGCAGGCGCGCGTTCGCGAAGGCCTGCATCTGCAGGTAGAATCCGCGGCCGATGCCGTCGTCCTCGCCGATCAGGTCCTGCGCGGAGACCCGCCACCGGTCGATGGTCACTTCGAACGAGTGCATGCCCCGATAGCCGAGGGTCGAGATCGCCCGTCCCTCGATCGAGCCGCCACCGTTTTGGGTCACCCGCCAGCTGTGCCCGTCGAACGACGGCTTCTCCACAACGAACAGCGAGAGACCGCGGTGCCCGGACGACCGGTCGGGATCGGTGCGCGCCAGCACCAATAGATAGTTGGCCCGGCCGGCGAATGTGCACCATGTCTTGACCCCCGACAGCACCCATTCGTCGCCGTCGCGAGCCGCGTTCGTCCTGATCCCCGCGACATCGGAACCGTGATCCGGTTCGGTCACCGCGACACCGCAGAGTTTCGCTCCGGTCGCGATCTGCGGAAGCCACCGCCGCTTCTGTTCCTCGGTCCCGCCGCGAGCAATGGCCGTACCGATGATCTCCGGACGGGTGATCAGCGATCCGGCCACGCCGAGCGACGACCGCGACAACTCCTCGGTGACCAGAACCATGGTGAGCAGTTCGTCGGCGCCACCTTCGGCGAAACCGCCATACTCCACCGGGATCGACAGGCCGAAACAGCCCATCTCGGACAGGCCCGCCACGATGTGCTCGGGGATGTCCGCATCCTCGCGATGCACCCGCTCGGCGATCGGCGTGACCCGCTCCTCCGCGAACTGCCGGAAGGTCCGGCGCACCAGCTCCAGATCTTCCGAAATATTCCGCGATCCCGCTTCCATTGTCGCGGCGACGCGCGATGCCACCTGTTCGAGCATCGCCGGGTCACGTCCGGCGGCGATTGCCGCCTCGACGTCGTCGAGCGCGTGGAAATCGGTGCCCCAGAGAGCTTCCCGCCCTGTGATACGTCCGCGCAGATCGGCGGCGACATCCGCGGCGAACACCAGCGCGAGGTCGTCCCCACCCGACCCGTGGTCGCCGTGTCGGACCAGTTCGGCGGCGGCCGCAACCCCCGCCGAGATCGATGCCAGGTCGTAGGCGACGACCTGGTTGTCGTCGGCGACCGACGAGCCGATCGCGGCCTTCTGCACCACGGAAAGCAGTGCTCCGACGATCTCCCGCGCCCTCGTGAGGTTCTGCGACTCAGGGTTCATGATTGCCTTCCTCGAACGAAGCATCGGAGAACTCGACGTCGAGGCGCACGCACGGGTCCGGTTCGCCGTGCTTGTGCATCTCCAGGCGCTGGGGTTCTTCGTCCTGCCCGGTGTGGCGTAGCTGTGCCGGTTCGGCGCAGAACAGGGGGCGCAGATTCCGATGCCGAAGTCTTCTGATCCGCCCGGCCAGCCCCTGCAGCCGCAGCGTCTCGACGAGTGCCAGACTCGTCAGCGGGCCGTGCACCAGGAGGCCCGGATACCCTTCGATCAGGGTGGCGTACGGCCAGTCGTAGTGAATACGGTGGGTGTTCGACGTGACCGCCGAGAACCGCACAAGCAATACCGGATCGGTTACGAAGTCCCAGGTCCGGTCCGCGACGAACCGTAGTGGGGCGCCGACCAGCGACGATTCCGCCGCGGCGCGCGCCACGGGTGCGGCAGCGGACAGCGGTCCGCTCTCCCGGTAGATCAGGTTCTGCTTCTCCGTGATCGCGAGCGGGCCGTGTTCCGCGTAGATCCTCGTCGCCACCGTGACGACGACCAGCGGCCCACTTCTCCCTCTCTTCTCGGCCACCGATTCGACGACGGACTCCTGGCGTACCGTCTCGCCCACGGTTACTGCGCGGTGGAATTCCACCTCGCCGCCGGCGAACATGCGCCGCGGCAGGTCGATCGGGGGGAGGAACGAACCACGAACAGGGTGTCCGTCGGGTCCCGTGCGGCCGGACTCCGACCATCGGGACAAGCCCGCCCAATGCCACAGTGCGGGTAGTGGCTCACCGGCCGCCGGAGCTGGCAGCCCGTCGTCGAACAGCGCGGCCAAGGCTCGAATCGGGGCGGGATCGACCACGTCGTTCGTTCGCCGCACCCGCGCGGTCCATGGCTCCCGCCGCATGTGTTCGGCTCCGGTGCCGGTCATCACATCCTGCCTTCGGCGCGGTTCCGGGTACCGATCACCCGGGATTCGGCGAGTCCGGCGAGCCGCTCGCCGGACAAGCCGAGCCAGTGCCGGAGCACTTCGGCGGTGTGCTCCCCGACACCCGGCGCCGGTCGGGCGGCGGTGCGGCGGCCGCTGAAGATCAAGGGCGAACCCGGTGCCCAGTGGCCATCGACACCAGGGTGTTCAACCCGGCTCAGCAGCGGGTTCTCCCGCAACGACCGGGCATCGTCGGCCACGAGTTCGGCGAAGCTCCGGTACCAGGACCACAACAGTGATCGGCCGGCCAGTTTCTGTTTCACCGACTCGCGGGTTTGTTCGCTCATCCATCCCGCGACAACACCGGCCAGCGCCTCCCGGTACCGAAATCGGTCCGCCTCCCGCCGGAAGTCGGCGTCGAAAGACTGCTCGAGCGCGTCGAAGACCGCCCCCAGCCCGATGATCTCGACCAGTTCTCGCCAGTGTCGCGCGGTGAGCACGACAACGACCAGGCGATTGCCGTCGCCGGTGACGAAATCGCGTCCGAAGGTGCCGAAGATGTGGTTGCCGTACCGCTCGCGCGGGTTGCCGAGCTGGGCCTCGGCCAGGAAGCCGAGATTACCCGCGACAGCCAGCGCGACGTCTTCCAGTGCGACGGTGACCCGGCTGCCTTCACCGGTGCGGGCCCTGCGCCGTTCGGCGGCGAGCAGTCCGATGGTGAGGAGCATTCCTGCCGCCACGTCCCACGCGGGCAGCACATGGTTCACCGGTTCCCGCGCGTCCTCCGGACCGGTGATCACCGGGAAGCCGGTCGCTGCCTGCACGGTGTAGTCGACCGCGGCACTTCCGTCGTATCTGCCGGTGAGGACCAGATAGATCAGATCCGGCCGGCGCGACCGCAGCGACTCGTACGACAGCTCCCGGTACCGCTCGGAATTGGTGACCACGACACCTGCCTGCACTGCGAGGTCGGCCACTAGTTCCCGGCCCTCGGGCGAGGTGAGATCGACTTCTACCGCCCGCTTTCCCTGGTTCAGGCCGCTCCAGTACAGGCTCGCGCCACTCGCCGCGAGGGGCCACCGGGAACGGTCCACCGCCCCGCCGATCGGTTCCACACGGATCACGTCGGCGCCCAGCTGCGCCGAATTCAGCCCACACAGTGGTGCGGCGACGTAGGTGGACAGTTCCACCACCCGCATCCCCGCCAACGGCAGTGCCGAGTCGTCGCCCTGCTCGTCGCGGGCCGTCACCGAGCCTCAGCCTCACTCATTCCCTCTCCTCAGCTCGCGGAGTCGCACCGCGGTGGCATCCCGCGACCGGCTCTTGACAGCCATCAGTTAAACTAATTCGATTATAGATCTATATCAGTGAGGTGGTGACGTGACCGACATGCCCGCTGCGACCACGGGCCCACTGCAGGGTGTCGTGGTCACGGAGTTGGGTGGGCTAGGCCCCGCACCGTATGCCGGTATGCTGCTGGCCGATCTCGGCGCGGAGGTCATCCGGATCGAGCGCCCACCCACCACGACCCTCTCCGACTACGAGAAGAGGCGTGGTGGCGCCGATCCACGCCGGTACCACCTGCACCGCGGACGTCGTTCCCTCGCGGTCGACCTGCGGCAGCCGGCGGGTCTCGGGGTCGCACTACGCCTGATCGAACGCTCCGACGTCGTAATCGAGGGGTTCCGTCCGGGTGTGGCGGAGCGCCTGGGGCTGGGCCCCGACGAAGCGCACGCGCGCAACCCGCGGCTGATCTACGGCCGGATGACCGGATGGGGACAGCACGGACCGGCGGCACACACCGCCGGTCACGACCTCACCTACCTCGCGGTGACGGGCGCGCTGCACGGCCTCGGCGGACGCGACGGCGTACCCGTGACGCCGCCGCCGATCATCGGGGACATGGGTGGCGGCGGGGTGTTCCTCGCACTCGGCGTGGTCGCCGCGCTGCACGAGGTGAACCGGTCAGGCCGCGGGCAGGTCGTCGACGCCGCGATCGTGGACGGCGTCAGCAGCCTCACCGCACTCGTGCGCAGCATGTCGGCACAGGGCCGGTGGGCGGCGGACGCGCCCGGCACCAACTTCGGCGACGGCGGAGTGCCCTACTACGGGATCTACCGCACCGCGGACGACCGCTTCATCGCCATCGCCGCGCTGGAGGAGCCGTTCTGGCAGGCGTTCCTGCGCGGTCTGGGGTCCGCGGCAGCAGACCTCCCCGATCGCGGCGATCCCGGCAATCATCCGCTGCTGAGGGAGAAACTCACCCAACTGTTCGCCACCCGGAGCCGGGACCACTGGACCGGTCTGTTCGCGGACACGGACGCCTGCGTCGCCCCCGTCCTCACGCTCGCGGAGGCCGCGTCGCATCCGCAACTGGCCGCCCGGAACACCCTGCTGGACAGCGAATTCGGCGTCCAACCGGCACCCGCGCCCCGCTTCGATCGCACGCAGGCCCGGGTGCCCGATCACGCTCCGCTCCCGGGTGAGCACACCGCGCAAATCCTCGACTGGCTGGGGATCGGCACGGCGGAGCAGGAAGAACTCCACCGGTCCCGAGTCGTTCAGAGCCCGGTTTCGGATGCCGGTGGCGCACCGACCTGAACCGGCATCCGCGTTCCCGGCAACCGGACGTCATGCCGGATCCGGGAGCGCGACCGTGGTTCCGGTGGCGATGGCGACAAGCTTTCCGTTCGCCTCGGAGATTTCAGTCTGGACGGTGCGCAACCTGCGGCCCGCACGGCGGATCATCGAACGGAACACCAGTTCGCTGTCCGCCCGTGCCGGACGCAGGTAGTCGACGCCGAGACGGACCCGACGGAACCGGCCCGCGGGTTCCTCGGCGAGAAGCGCATCCTGCGCGGCGTCCGCCAAGGCCATGAGCACGCCCCCGTGTAGCAATCGCATACTGTTGAGCATCCCGCCGACAGGACGGACTCGGGATTCCCCGGGGCCGCTCGGTACAACCCGCACGCAGTCCGGATCGAACAGGCGCGACGGGTCCGGATGCCGCGCGCGCCAGGCGGAGCGAGGGACCCGATCGATCGACATTATCCCGACCGAGTGCGCGAGAACGTTGCCGAGGTCGTCCCGGATGTCGACCACGGCCGTGCCGAAATCACCGTGCCGACCGAGCAGCCTTCCCGTCGCCTCCAGCATGGTCGCCGCACCGGAGGGTTCGCCGAGCAGATCGACCCGGAGTTCGGCCGTGGTGCCCATAGCCTCCCAGTCGAGCGACGAGTACACCGCGAGGCCGGTCGCCGCGTCCGACGCGACCGAGAGGAGGGCCTTCGACACCGATCCGTCCGCGCCCCGGACGGCCCCGCCGAGCGGCGCCCTGACCACGATGTGCCCCGGGGGCCCGAGTTCGGCGGACATCCCGAGTCCTTTTTCCACGACCGCTCCGAGGAACATGTCATCTCGACCGGGCTTCGATCCACCGGAACGCGTCGGGGCAGCGCTGTCGATTGTCGTCATGCGATAGTTTCCGCTCCACATCAGAGACCGAGCCGAGCCCGCGTCCGGTTCCGGTACACACGCTGCGGCCGCGGCACCGGGGCGCCGCGGCCGCAGAGGCAGGATTCAGGACAGGCCGAGCAGATCCAGCCCGTTCGTCCGCAAGAACCTGCGACGGGCGTCCTCTCCGAGCCCTTCGGCCTTGCTGTAGAAGTCCGCCGGTTCGCGCAGCCCCTCCGCGTGCGGCCAGTCGGACCCCATCACCAGGCAGTCGACGCCGCCGAGCCGATCCGCGAGCGAGACGGTGTCGTCCTCCGGATAAGGCACCACCCGCACGTGCTTCTTGAAGAGGGCGCTGGGGCGCTCGGACAGCTGACCGCCGAGCCACGGCCCGTTGCGGCCCATGCCCCGGCTCTTGTCCATGTGTCGAATGAAATGCGGAACCCATTCCGCGCCGAACTCGCTCACCAGCACCGTGATGTTCGGGAAGCGGCCGAAAAGGTTGTCGAAGATCAACGCCGACAGCGTGTCGGTGATCGGGCGCTCGCCGTAGGTGTTCTGCCACTGCCACGCCGAGAACTGGAACGGCGGCACCAGGCCCCATCCCCACTGCGAGGCGACGTTCGCCTGGTAGTGGAACTCGGAGATATGGTAGGCGACAGTAGCTTTCGCTTCGTTGATGCGCGACCAGAACGGATCGAACCAGGGGTCGCCGGGCGAGCGACCGTACGCAGGGCCGGGCGGTAGCATGATGAACCGCGCGCCGGCCTCCAGCACCCGATCCAGCTCGGCACAGGCCCGATCCAGGTCACGCATCGACATCAGCGCGGGCGCGAAGATGGTGTTCTTGTAGGAGAACCCCCAGTCTTCGGCGATCCACCGGTTGAACGACTCGATGTTGGCATAGAGCGGCTCGACACCGTCGAGGTACGCCTCGGCCATCAGGGCCCACCCGCCGGGATACATGATGGCGTGATCGATCTGCTGCTCCCCGAGCTGCACGATCCGCGCGTCCTTGTCCAGGTACTCCCGCTGGATCGGCTCGTAGAACCGCTCGGCATCGCTCGCCTCGCCGGAGGACCGGGCCTTCAGCATCTCGACCAGCGAGCCGGGCACGTACGCCTGATCCAGATCAGCCTCGAGAGCCGTCACGATCCGATCGTTGGCCAGCAGCACCTTCTTGCCCGACGCCGACCGGATCGGATAGATCGCCCAGTCCATCGTGGACTTCGGCATATAACGGGTGAAGCAGTCCTCGGCCTCGTAGGAGTGCTGGTCGAAGTCGAGCAGTTTATACGGGAGCTCGCCCACCGTGTCGTTGATCAGCGCCATCGCCGACGTCCCTCTCTCGTGATGGATACCCCGGCCCCACGTGCAAGACCGTTCCCATATGAGAGATACTATCATCTTGCTACTTAACTTCAAGCTGATGCCCCGGTTTCGCCCCACCGCCGCCCGAAGGCTCCTCTCTCTAATGTATATCTAATTAAACTCTTTGTCTGGTCAGTAAGGGGACGCCATGCACGTCGATGTCAAGTTGCCCAAACCGGACGCACTGGGGCCGGATCGTCTCACGGCCCTGGCCGAGGTGGGCACGACTGCCGAACAGCGCGGTTTCTCCGGACTCTGGAGCGCGGAGTCGACCGGTGATCCGTTCCTGCCGTTGGTTGCGGTCGCGGGAGCGACCGAACGGCTCGAGCTGGGAACCGCGATCACGGTCGCGTTCGCCCGCAACCCGATGCAGCTGGCGTACACCGCACACGATCTGCACCTGCTCAGCGGTGGGCGGTTGCTGCTCGGGCTGGGCAGTCAGGTGCGGCCGCACATCGAGCGCCGGTATGGCATGCTGTGGAGCCGTCCGGCAGCGCGGATGCGGGAGTTCGTCGAAGTACTGCGGGCGATCTGGGAGGCGTGGAACACCGGTTCGAAGCTGGACTTCCGCGGCGACTTCTATTCGCACACTCTGATGACGCCATTCTTCTCCCCGGAGCCCAGCCCGTCGGGGCCGCCCAAGGTGTACCTCGCGGCGGTCGGGGACAAGATGACCGAGGTCGCCGGCGCGGTATGCGACGGCTTGCTCCCGCACCCCTTCACCACCGAACGGTATCTCCGCGAGTACACGCTGCCGACGTTGCAGCGCGGCCTCGACCAGCGGGGACGGACGCTCGACACGTTCTCGGTCTCACTCTCCGGCCTGGTGGTGACCGGCAGGACCGAGGAGGAGATGGCCGCGGCCCGCCGGGCGGCCATCGAGCAGATCGCTTTCTACGGCAGCACCCCGGCCTACTATTCGGTCCTCGCGCTGCACGGCTGGGAGGACCTTGGGCACGAGCTGACCGCACTGTCGAAGAGCGACACCGAGGACCGCTGGTCCCGGATGGGCAGCATCATCGACGACGATGTCCTGAACACGTTCGCCGTCGTCGCCGAGCCGGACCGGCTCGGCCCGGCGATCGAAGCCCGTTTCGGCGACTTGGTCGATCGGTTCAGTTTCTACGCACCCTACGACCACGATCACGAATTGTGTTCGGCCGCAATGGAACACCTGCGCCGGGCAGGAACGGCTGAGCGCGCGGCAGCCGGAGTCCGGGAACACTGACAACGGTCGCCGCCACCGCTCATGCGCCACCGCACTCCGGTTGTTCTCGTTTCTATTTTCGGACCGGCTCGGCGTCGGCAGGCGGAAGCAGCTCCAGCAGGCGCAGGTCGGCCACATACTTGGCGATAACCAGAGCGGTGATCTGCGGAATCTGCCCCTCGTTCCCGATCTTGGCTCGGCGCACCGCTTCCTCGAACCGTTCGGTGGAGGTGGTCGAGCCCCGGGTCGGTGGGAGCGGCGCTTCGAAGGCCCGCAGCAGGGGGAGCAGGGAGTTCTGCCGCTGACGTTCGGGCAGGGCCCGCAACGCGGTTTCGAACCGCTGCACCCAATCCCGGTGATCCGCGACCCGCCGAATGGTGCCACCGGCGTCGACCAGCCAGTCGACGTACTGGTCCAGCCCGATCCCGTCGTCGTGCGGGTTCGTCACGTGGTAGGTCTCGAACTCGCCCCTGGCCCGGGCACCGAGGGTGGTGATCGCCTCGGCGACGAAATCCACAGTCAAGCCGTCATAGTGGGCGGGCTGCCGGCTGCCGTCGGTGGCAAGCTGGTAGAAGGACTCTGGCGCGATGCCGGTTGCCACCAGGCTCAGGATCATCCTGGTGAACATGTCGGTGATGTTCAGCTGACCGGCGCGAGCGGGCTCCGCCAGGATCATGTTGCTGCGAAACACGGTGACCGGCAGTCCGCACAGATCGTTGGCCTCGCGCAGCAAGACCTCACTGGCCCACTTGCTGATGCCGTAGCCGTTGGCGTAGCTGTCGTCGACCACGCGGCTCGGGCTGATTGTGCGGATATCGGCACCCTCGGTGAACTTCCGAGGCGAGATCTGAGCGCCCACCGCGATGGTGGAGACGTAGGCGTAAGGCTTGATCCGCGTCGTGATCGCGAGCCGGATCAGTTCGGCGCTGCCGACGACGTTGGGCCCGAACAGCTGACGGTACGGGAGCACATGGTTCACCAGCGCGGCGGAGTCGACGATCACGTCGACCGTGTCGGCCAGACGTTGCCAAGTCTCCGGATCCAGGCCGAGATCGGCGTCGCCCTTGTCTCCGGCCAGCACTTCGAGATGCTCGGCCGCGAGTTCGCGATAACGCGCGGGCAGCTCGGCACCCCCGGTATCGAAGGTGGCGTCGAGCCGGTCGCGCGCGACAGCGTCGCTCTTGGCGCGCACCAGGCAGATCAGTTGGCCTCCGACCGTGTTCAACCGCTCCAGCCATTCCAGGACGAGGTAGCGCCCGAGGAACCCGGTCGCACCGGTCAGCAGTACCGTCCGGATCTCCGCCGCCGGATCCGGCAGCGACCTCGCCGCGGCAAGCGTCGGTTCATCGATGAAGGCGCCGAGGGCCAGATCGCGAGCATGCACCGATGTCGCGCCGGAGCCGTGCACCGAAGCGAACGTCGGCCGCTCGTCGCACGCTCCGCGGTGCGCCGCGATGTAGTCGGCGATGGCCTGGAGGTCTTTGGCGGGACTGACGATCAGGTCGACGGGCACCTCGACGTCGTAGATGTCCTGCAACACGTTGGCGAAGGTCAGGGCGGACAGGGAATCCCCGCCGAGATCGGCGAACCGAACACCGACGCGCACAGCCTCGGCCGCGGCCCCGAGCAGTGCGCCGGCGGCCCGCCCGATGGTCTCCAGGACCGGGCGATCGGCCCCGGTGCGACGCAGCCCGGCCAGCTCGTTCTCCTGACGCTCGGCGAGATCGGTGTAAAGCCGCTCGAGCGCGGGTGCGTAACGCTCCTCGAGCTTCGGCCTCGCCTGTTTGCCGATACCGGTGAGCAGGCCGTTCTGCATCGTGAACGACTCCGTCTCCACGAGGATGTCCCGCGGGATCTCGTAAGACTGCAGTTTCGCGACCCGCCCCACCAGGTCCAGCGACTCCAGCAGGATCGGCGCGATCGTATCGGTGTCGTGCTCGCGGAGCGCATCTTCGGTCGGGACGACGACGGCCAACGGGTAGGACCTGGCGCTGTTGGCATACACATAGATCTGATGGACCAGCGGGCTGCCGCCGAACACTGCCTCCAGCTTCGAGATCGCGACGAACTCGCCCTGCGACAGTTTGATCACGTTGTTGCGGCGGTCGACGTACTGCAACCGGTCCGGGCCGATCTCGGCCAGGATGTCGCCGGTGTGGTACCAGCCCTCCTCGTCGAAGAACTGCGCAGTCAGTTCAGGACGTTTGTAGTAGCCGGCGGCCGCGTCGACGGACTTGACGTAGAGCTCACCCCGCGGATACGGCAGGTCCGTCGAGAAGTAGCCCAGCTCGGTAACGTCGACGAGCTTGTAGTCGGTCACCGGCGGACGCTGGATCCGGCCGTTCAACATGATGGCACGGACCTCGGTCGCGCCATACGCCTCCCGCAGCGGCATCTCGACCAGCGACTCGACCCACTCCCGCAGTTCCGGAGCGATCGGTGCCGACCCCGTCGATGCCGCCACGAAACGTCCGCCGAGCACCTCCGCGCGCATCTCGGCCTGCACGGCGGCCTCCACTTCCCTCAGGTCGGCACCGTCGGAGGCGTGACGTGTCACTCGGGCGCGGAATTCCTGGAACAGCAGTTCCCAGATCCTCGGCACGAGGTTCAGCAGTGTCGGCCGAACCAGCGCCATGTCGTCGAGCAGGGTCGACATGTCGCTCCTGGCCGCGAAGTACGCCGTTCCGCCCTGCGCCAGCGCCATGTAGAGCGTCGCCCGGCCGAACATGTGGCTCATCGGCATGAAGCTCAGGATGATCGACGGCGCCGCGGCACGCGGGACCCGCTGCCAGACGTTGGTCAGCATCCGCTCGGAATACATCGCACCTTTCGGTGTGCCGGTGCTGCCCGAGGTGTACATGATCAAGGCCAACCGCTCGGCGTCCCCGGAATCCGGGAGCGGCACCGCGGGCTGCTCCGGCGCGCGCGCGATCACCTCAGGCAACGTCGCGACGGCGACCGAGGTGTGACCGGAGAGTCGCTCGCGAACCCGCTCCAGCGCCTCGCGCTGGTCGTCCACCTCGGGATGGTGGTCGAACACCAGCAACAACGCGGGTGGATGCGCCTCGACCAACTCGGCCGCGTCGGCGAGATGGTCGGCGGAGACCGCGATGACGGTCGGTTCGGTCTCTTCGACGATCGGGCGCAACTGCGCGGCGGGCGCGCCGACATGCAGCGGAACCGCGACCGCGTCTGCCATCTGTGCCGCCAGATCGACCACGGTGTAGTCGACGCTGGTGAATCCCAGGACACAGATCCGGTCACCCGGACGCAGCGAGACCTGCCGCCACCGGGTCAGCGTCGTCGTCACCGCCTCGGCCCCGTCCAGCAGTTCGGCGTAGGTGATGGTCCGGAACCGTGGCAGGTGGCTGAGCGTCGCGCGGCCGGTTCCTGGATCCGTCGTGTACTCGACCTCTCGGGTGCCGAGAGCGGGACGCTCCGCGTACGCCCCCAGGATCGTCCGCAGTATCTCGGGCAGACGGTAAGTCCGACTGGTGATCTCGGCGTACACCGACTCGTCGCGACGGGCGGCGGCGAACTGGTCATCGGTGGCCAGCAGGTGTGCGAAACGCTGGTCCCACTTCGACTTCGGTGAATCGGCCGACATACGCATCTCCCTGTTCGCCATCGACAGCCCGCCCGACCGCCTGCGTTGGCTCGGCCGACCAGGCAATCCTAAATGCAATAATTCAACTATTAATGGGAACGGGTTTCCATGCGCCCTCGTCCACACAACCTGGGGGGCAGACAGGCAAATGATATACCTATTAATGTAAGTGGGTCAGCAGCGGCCGGACAGAAGGAGTTGACTGATGAATGGATCGGTGCCGACCTGGACCCAGCAGGTGTGGCGGAGTCTCACCGCGGATCCGGCCGCACCCGCGATCGTGTCGGCGACACCGGCGGGCGCGCAGACCTGGACCGCACGGGAGCTGCTGGAGCAGGTCGCGGGCGCACTGGACTTTCTGAACCTGCACGAGGCAGCCTCCGGCCGGTATGTTCCCGCGCTGCTGACCACCAAGCCCACGTCGGTGGCGCTGATGCTGGCCGGTGTGCTGTCGCGCCGGCCACTGGCTCCGCTCGGGCCCAAGCTGACCGAGCGCGAATTGCTGGAATGCCTGCGGCGCCTCGACGGCGACCTGCTCGTCGCCGAGCCGGAGTCGAAGGACAAGGCCACCGTCCTGGCCACGGCGACCGGCCGGCGCCTGGTGATCCTCGACGAGCTCACTCCCGGCACCCCGCCGCAGCAACCGCCGGACTCCGATCCGGACGATGCCGCCTTCATGATGCACACCTCGGGCACTACCGGACTGCCGTCACAGGTCGTCGCACGGCAGCACGCACTGGGGCGTCGGGCCGAGGTCAACGGCATGCTGCTGCAACTGGAACCCGGCGCGAGCCTGGTGATCGCCGGGTTGTTCCACCATGTCGGCGGGCTGGGCAACATCGCGGTGGCACTGGCGAACAACACCACGATCGTGCTCATGCCGTCGTTCAGCATCCCGGCTTGGCGCAGCCTGGAGCCGGTGGCACCCACCCACGTGATCACGGTGCCCTCGATCATCGAGATGTTGCTGAGTGCCGAGGCGCTGGGCCTGCCCAGCCTCCGGATGATCGGCTACGGCGGCTCGCCCATCCACCCCGATACGATGCGGGAGATCGCGCGCCTGCGGCCCGACGTCGACTTCGTCAACCTGTTCGGCCAGACCGAAGGCAGTCCCCTCTCGGTGCTCGGCCCGGACGACCATCGCGCCGCGATCGCCGGACAGGAGCACCTGCTGCGCTCGGTCGGCCGCGCGGCTCCCGGGGTGGAACTGCGCATCCACCAGCCCGGACCCGACGGGGTCGGCGAGGTGTGGGCGGGTTGCGCACACTCGTTCGTCGTCGACGAGAACGGCTGGCAGCACACCGGGGATCTAGGTTACCTCCGTGACGGCTACCTCTACCTCGCGGGCCGCCGCAACGACAAGATCATCCGAGGCGGCGAGAACGTCTTCCCACTCGAGGTGGAGCAGATCCTCGAGACCCACCCGCAGGTCAGCGAGGCGGCCGTGGTAGGTGTGCCGGACCGACGCCTGGGCCAGAAGATCCGGGCCTACGTCGTCGCAGCCGATCAGGCCGCGCTCCCCGATCCGGAGCAGCTGCGGATCTACTGCCGGGAAAGGCTGGCCGGGTTCAAGGTGCCCGCCGACTGGCGGTACGCGGAGAACCTGCCCCGCAACGCGGCCGGAAAGCTGCTGCGCCACCGGCTCGCCGACTCGAACGACGAGAGCACGTCGAACACCGGCGGCCCGGCCGCGTAGCCACGACGACCGGCCCCGGCAACCCGGATCGCGAGCAGCGCCGGATCAGACGACCACCAGATCGCCGACGGCCGTCGCGTTCCCGCGCAGCCGGTCCAGCGCCTCCCGGCTCCGTTCGCCGAGCACCGGCGCCACGGCCGCCAGGAATTTCGCGTCGATATCGGCCGCGGTCAGCGGATTCTGCGGGCTGCCGGGGCGGTCCGGGACGCCGACCTCATGCCGCTGTCCCGAGGTGGTGGTCACTACGACCCGCGCGCCACGCCGGTCCGGGAACGCCTGCTCGAAACGGTCGTCGACGGTCAGGACGACCTCGGCGCAGAGTTCGTCCAGTGCCGGGTCCGAGGACGCGAAGCCCGATTCGTGCACCGCGCCGTCGGTCAAAGCGCGGGCCACCGTGAAGGGGATGCTGAACCGGCGTTCCTGCGGGCTCCGCGGCGCGGCGATGCCCGCGACCGCGATCGCCGCGCTGTAGGTTGCCACCTCGATCGTCGCTATGCCCGCCGGGTCGATCCCGTCCTGTCGCAGCCGGAGCGCGGCGGCGATGGGGGCGAAGGTGTGCCCGCAGCAGGGAAACGGCTTCACCGTGATCTGCTCGATAGCCGCAGGGCCCTCGAACGGCAGGCGGCTGTGCTCCCACGATGTAGCGGCGCCCGTGGCGGCGGCCAGCCCGGCCGTGCCCTCGAACACGTCGGATGCGCCGGTGACGCCGTTGGCGGCCGCGATCGCGGCGACCGCACCGGCGTGCGCGGCGTTGCCGCTGTGCAATGGCTTGCCCATCGCGTCGCTGCGGAAGGTCTGCTGCAATCCCGCCGACATAGTGGCCGCCAGGGACAGCGCGTGCGCGAACGGTTCGGCGGACAGGCCGAGCAGGACGGCTACGGCGGCGGCGGCGCCGACCGTCCCGGCGGTACCGGTGGTGTGCCAGTGGGCGTAGTGGGCGGGTCCCAGATCGCGAGCCACCCGGCAACCGACCTCGTAGCCGGTCGTCACGGCCGACTTCCACTTCGGCACGGAGTCACCCCGCTCGTCGGCGACCGCGAAGGCCGCGGCGACGATCGGCGCGCCCGGATGGAACAGGCCGGGGGCGTAGATGTCGTCCAGTTCCAGCACGTGTGCCGCGGTGCCGTTGACGAGGGCGGCGACCGTGACCGGAGCCCGCTGCCCTGATCCGATCAGGCGGCTGCCCTCCGGCGTCGAGGAGAGACCGGTCGCCAGCGCGCGTGCCGCGCCCGCCCCGCTACCCGCGAGGGTGACGCCGAACCAGTCCACCACGGCATTGTCGGTGGCGGCCGCGCGCTGCGGGGTCGCCACATCGGCCTGCCATTCGGTCGCGTGCCGCGCCAGCGATTGCGCGACTGTGGCGGTCATCGCGCGCTACTTTCGGAGGCCAGGCGCACCAGCGCGTCCACGGCAACCACCCCGTGCCCTTCCGGAAGCAGGATCAGCGGATTCACCTCGGCCTCGACAACGACCGGACCGGGGAAGTCGGCCAGTTTCGACACCGCGCACACCGCCCGCGCGAGCGCCTCGAGGTCGCCGCGGGGACGACCGCGGTATCCGGCGAGCGCACGGAATGCCACGACCTCGGAGACCATGGTGCGGGCGGTTTCCAGGTCGACGGGCGCGATCCGCACACTGCGGTCGCGGTACAGCTCTGCAAGCACGCCACCGGCGGCCAGCAGCACGATCGGACCGGCCTGGTCGTCGCGGCGCATCCCCACCAGCGCCTCGCCGAGGCCGTCGGCCATCGTCTGCACCAGTACCTGCTTCGGCGGGACCCGCAGCACCTTCCCAGCCGTCGCGCCGATCGACTCGACCGCCGCGCGCAGGCCCGCCGCGTCGGAGACGCCGAGCACCACTCCCCCGATGTCGGACTTGTGCGCGACCTCGTCGGACAACAGTTTTACCGCGACCGGCCCGGCAACCGGCAGGCGGCTCGGCAGGTCGTCGATGTCGACCACGGCGAAATCGGCCGCCGGGACACCGACCTGGCGCAGCAGGTCATACGACGACGCCTCGTCCAGCAGGACGCCGGCCCCGACCGGAGTCGTCGTCCGCGGGGGCGCGGCCGTGATGCTCCGCCGGCCGAAAAGGCCGATGATCGCATCGGCGCACGACTCGGGTGTACGGAAGGCCGACACCCCGTGCTCGCGCAGCAGCCGAAGGGCGTCGGGCGCGGCCGGAACGACGAAGGCGGCCAGCGGCTTTCCCGCCTCGGCGGCCTCCACGATGGGCTTCACGGTCAGGTCCGGGCGAAACCGCGCGGAACTTCCCGGCACCGCGAC
This sequence comes from Nocardia sp. NBC_00881, assembly GCF_045207455.1. NCBI lineage: Bacteria > Bacillati > Actinomycetota > Actinomycetes > Mycobacteriales > Nocardiaceae > Nocardia > Nocardia sp. NBC_00881. The sequence continues at coordinate 1,592,076 of NZ_CP108798.1, read as the reverse complement.
GACCACGTCGAATTCGGGCGCGGACAGCACGATGTCGAGCGCGCCCTTCATCACCTCGTAGCGGGTACCGGCCAAAGTCAGGTCGATCAACGCGGACGGCCCGGTGTACACGCCGATCTCGGCCAGTCGCCGGATGGTCTCGGGTGACGGACCGGGTAGTTCAGCCCCCCGCACGGCCAGGCAGTCCACGATCATGGCGCCGCCGCCGCCGGTGGTGGACAGCACTCCTACCCGCGGTATCCGGCCGCTATCGGTGGATCCGATCGCGCAGGCCAGCTGCTGGGACTCCAACAGGGCCTCGAAGGTGTGCACACGCGCGATCCCCAGATCGGCGAGCAACGCGTCGGCGACCGCGTCGTCGCCGGCGAGCGCGCCGGTGTGGGACAACGCGAGGCCGGCGCCGGCCTCGGATCGGCCGAGTTTGTAGGCGAGGATCGGTTTGCCCCGCGCTGCCGCGGCAGCCGCAAAGTCCGCGAGATCGGCTGCGGCGGCGACGTTTTCCAGGAACAGGGCGAAACTCCACACCTGCGGGTCGTCCACTGCCGCACGGCAGATCTCCCCGAGGCTGAGGTCGAGTTCGTTCCCGGTGGACACCAGGGCGGCGAACCCGATACCCATCTCGCTGCCACGGGTGGCCAGAGCGCCGATGGCGCTCCCGGACTGGGACGCGACGAACACACCACCGCCGCGTAACTCGGGGTCGGCGAAGGCGGCGTTGGCGGTGAGCATGAGGTCGTCGCCGACCGCGGCGACGCCCAGGCTGCTAGGCCCCAGCAGCCGGGTGGACGAACCCTCGAGAAGATCCAGGAGTCGCCGGCGGCGACCGGCCCCACCCTCGGCGGAATCGACGAAACCGTCCGCCATGAGCGTGACCACCGGTACTTTTCGCGCCACGCACTGTGCGACCACGTCGATCCCGGGGTCGGTGGTCGTCATCACGAGCACGTGATCGGGCACCTCGGGGAGTTGCTCGACGCTCGGCCACACCTGCCGGTTCCCGATCCGTTCGTGCGTCGGATTGACCGGGTAGACGGTGCCTGTCCACCCGCGCTGCTCGAGGAACTCCAGCGGCCGCGCCGTCGTCCGGCCCGGCGTCGCGGAGGCGCCCACCAGCGCGACCGAGCGCGGCCGGACCAGCGCGTCGTAGAAGCCGCCGCTCACCGGGCGTTGCTCCGCTGGCTGAACCGGCGGTCGAAGACCGACTCCGCGATGCGGTTCTTGAGGATCTCGGTGGAACCGCCCGCGATCATCCAACCCCGGGTGCGGCGGAAGCAGTACTCGACCAGCGATTCCTTGCTGAAACCCGTGGCGCCCATCGCCTGGACCGCGACATCGGCCGCACGGAACCCTGCTTTGTTCGCAGCGAACTTCGCCAGCGCGGTGTCGATCGCGGTCGGAGTTCCGTTCCGCTCGGCGGCCGCCGCGGCGCGGTGCAACAGCAGCTGAGCCGCTTCCAGTTCCACAGCGGCCTCGGCGAACATCCACTGCAGGCCCTGGAATTCGGACAGCGGCCGACCGAACTGGTGGCGGGTGTTGGCGTGTTCGACGGCACGGTCGAACGCGTACCGGCCGAGCGCGATCGACCGTGCGGCATTGCCGAGACGTTCGACGTTGAATCCGCTGATCTGGCGCTTGAAACCGCCCGGCCCCAGCAGCACCTGCTCAGTGGGAACACAGCACTCGTCGAAATAGAGCTGGCACCAATCCTCGCCGTTCATGAACTCCGAGGGCGCGCCGATCGTGAGGCCGGGGGTGCCCCGATCGACCAGCACTGAGCCGATACCACCGACACCGGGCCCGTAACGGACGTACACGAGGAAGACGGTGGCCTCGGCGCTGTTGGTCGAGAACACCTTCGTCCCGTTGATCACATAGCCGTCGCCGCGCGGAGTCGCGCTCGTCGCGAGGTCGGTGACGGCCGAGCCCGCCTCGGGCTCACTCATGCCGAGACCGATCAACGTCTCGCCCGCCAGTAGCGAGGGCAGGTACCGCTCGCGCTGGGTAGGTGTTGCGTACTCGGCGAACGTGCGGATGGCACCGAAGTTGCCCGCCTGGACGACGTCAGCGCTGCGGGGGCATCCGGTGGCGACCGCCTGGATCGCGGTCACCGCCGCCAGGAGCGTGCCGCCCTGGCCGCCCTTTTCCTCCGGGATGGTCAGGCCGAGCAGTCCCTGCGCGCCCATCTCCTTGGCGACATCCCAGGGATAGCCGTCGGCGTGGGCGCGCGCCAGCGCACCCTCTGCCAGCCGGTCCTGGGCGTACGCCTCCACCGAGCGGCGCAGGTCGTCGAGTTCCTCAGGAAGGTCGAAGTCCACGTGAGTCTCCAGTTCAGCCGGATTGAGAGGGAAGATGAAGGGCGACGATGTCGCCGCCGCCACAAACCGGCTCCTCCCGGTAGCGGGCGAAGACCTCCGGGTCGTGGCCCGGCACGATGTGGTCTTCACTGTCGGCCAGCTCGACCAGACGGTCGTAGCCGTCCAACATCAGGCCCAGATCGAGAATGGCGGGGAACGGATTGCGCTCCCGGAAGTTGTCGTAGTAGTGCAAGGCATCGGAGGCCAGCACGATCCATCCGCGAACGGTGCGGATCCTGACCACCTGGAGTCCCTGGGTGTGCCCGCCGATCAGATACAGCTCCAACCCATCCGCCAGGATGACGTCACCGTCCAGCACCTCGACCCCGCCGTTGTGGATCCGCTCGACCACATCCACGATGTCGCCCGGCTCGAAGAAGTGGCTGAGCCGCGGATGCCGCATGCGCGGGCCCGTCACGTACGCCATCTCCTGGTGCTGTACCAGCACGCGCGCGTTCGGGAAATCCCCGACGTTGCCTGCATGGTCATAGTGCAGGTGGGTCAGCACCACCGTCGCGACATTCTCGGGACGGATGCCGAGCCGCCGCACCGCCTCCGCCGGTGCCGTGTCCAGGACCCGCCCCCGGCGCCGGCCGGCATCCGTAGCGAATCCGGTGTCTACGACGACGATCTCGGCGCCGCGCCGGGCGACCCACATCGTGAAGTCGAGCCGCATGGTGCCGGTGCGATCCCCCGGCGACAGGAAGTTGTCGCGGGCGAGACGATCCACCGAACCGAGGCGGATCGCCCAGACCTCCCAATCCGATCCCGCTTCAACCGACACGGCCGTCGATCACCTTGATCATCGCTGGGTAGTAGGCGTCACTCAGGCCGGCATCCCGGGTCCGCGCGAGGATGTCCATGGTCTGGGAAGCGGCGCTTGCCTCAACCTTCTCGGCATCGGCCAGGGAGAGAGCGAGCCGGAGGTCCTTGATAGCGTACTTCGTTGGGAACGCCTGCTCGGGGAAGTCGTCCGGCACGAGGGTGGCCATTCCCGTCTTCCGCAGCGCGGCACTGTCGGCGGAGCCGAGCGCGAGGGTCTCGAACAACAGCCGTCCGTCCACGCCCGCACGACGTCCGATCGTCATCGCCTCGGCCAGGCTGTTCATAGTCACGAACAGCACCATGTTGTTCAGCACCTTGATCACCTGACCGTTGCCGACCTTGCCCGCGGCGACCACGTCGGTGCCCATGCAGGACAACAACGGCTCCAGTTCCTCGAACTGTGCGCCCGAAGCGCCGACCATGATGAGCAGTGTTCCTTCGCGCGCCGCCTGCCGCATCCGGGCGACCGGGGCGTCGAAGAACACGACGTCCTGCTTCGCCAGTGCGAACGCCAGCGCCCGGGTCCGGGTGACGTCGCTGGTGCTCATGTCGACGATCCGCCGCGGCCGGGCCTCGCGGGCGACCAGCTGTATGCACACCGACTCCACTTCGTCGATCGACGGTAGGGAGAGGAACACAGTGTCGGCCCGGCGCGCCACATCGGCGACGTCCGTTCCCGACCTGGCCCCCGCCGCCACGGCCGCGTCGAGGTTGGCGGCGACGGGGTCGTATGCCACCACCGGATGACCGGATTTCGCCACGAGGTTGGCGCACATACCCGAGCCCATCACCCCGAGCCCGATGAATCCCAACACGTTCGGTTCGTCCATGTCTGCTCCCTGCAGTGCTCCGGTCATGGGATGGCCATGATCACGCTTTTGAGCTGGGTGTAGTGCCGCAGGGCTGCCATACCCTTCTCCCGGCCCAGCCCGCTGTTCTTGTATCCGCCGAACGGCACCTCGACCCCGGCACCCGTGTACCGATTGATCTGCACCTGCCCCGCCTGCAGGGCTCCGGCCACCGTGTGTGCGCGGCCGATGTCGCGGGTGAAGACGCCGGCCGACAACCCGTACTCGGTGTCGTTGGCGACGTCGATGGCCTCATCGAGGGTGTCGAACGCCAGGATCGACTGGACCGGGCCGAAGATCTCTTGGCGCGCGACCGGCATGTCGTTGGTGACGTCGGCGAGCAGCGTCGGTTGCACGAAGTGGCCGGCCGAATCCACCACCGCCGCCGTACCTCCCACCACGACCCGCGCGCCGGAGGAAGCGGCGTCGCCGATCATCCCCAGCACCTTCGCCTTCTGCCGGGCCGAGATCAGCGGGCCCACGTCGGGATCGTCCAGGCCGTGACCTACCGAGAGCCCGTCGATGCGCTCGGCGACCAGTTCAACGAAGCGGTCGTGCACCGCGCGGTCGACCAGCAGCCTGGTGGTCGCAAAGCACGACTGCCCGGAGTTGCGGATCACGGCCAGCGCGCCGGCCTGCGCTGCGGAATCGAGGTCCGCGTCGGCGCACACGATCGTCGGCGACTTGCCGCCCAGCTCGAGATTGATTCCGACGATCCGTTCCGCGGCGACGGCTCCGACCCTGCGTCCCGCCGCGACCGATCCCGTGAACGTGATGTGCCGGACGAGGGGATGATGCGTCAGCGCCTCGCCGGTGGTCGTCCCCAACCCGAGCACCACGTTGCAGAGGTCGGCGGGCAGGCCCGCCTCCACGAAGATCCGGGCCGACGCCACGGTCGTGATCGGCGTGAGCTCGGAGGGCTTGACCACCACGGCGTTGCCGACCGCCAGGCACGGCGCGATCCCTCGGGTGAGCTGGCTCAACGGCGCGTTCCACGGCGTGATGTGCGCGACCACACCGAGCGCCTCATGCGCGGTGTAGGCGAACGTGCCCGTCGGTTGCGGAATCGTTTCGCCACCGAACTTGTCCGCGGCGCCCGCGTAGTACTCGAAATAGCGTGCACTGAGGGCGATGTCGGCCGCCGCCTGAGCGAGCGGCTTGCCACAGTCCAGCGTCTCGAGCCGAGCCAGGGTGTCTGCGTTGCTCCGGAGCGCGTCAGCGATCCGGAGCAACACCCGCCCGCGATCGGCGGGATCGCGTCGCGTCCACTGCCGTTGCGCCTCCTGTGCGCTGTGTACCGCGACGTCGACCTGGTCGGCCGAACTCGGCGCGAACCGCACGATCACCTCGCCGGTGGCCGGGTCGTCGACGTCGACCAGATCCTGGCTCGGCTCGCTCACGGACCAGTCACCGGCGACAACGGTGTGCAGCACGTCGGGCAGTCCCATGACTGCCAGTTCGCGTGCGGCGGTGATCGAATCCGTCATGCGGCACCTCATATTAGATAGATAGTTTATCTATATAGTCCCTACCACAGTCCCGGAGGCCGGTGGTCGTGTCGCAGCACCTCCGCGCTCGACAACGCTGGTAGTACTTTAATGATATAACCTTTTATACCAATTGTGGCGTCGTCGAGGAACGACTCACGCGACAGACGAAGGAGCGACATGGCGGCAGCCGAAACAACGACCGGCAGCGACCTGGTCACACGCACGATCTCCGACGGAGTCGCCGTGCTCAGCTGGAACCGCCCCGAACGCAACAACGCGTGGACCGTTCCGATGGAGACGGAATATTATCGGGCACTCGAGGATTGCGCGGCAGACGATCGAGTGCGCGTCATCGTGGTCACCGGAACGGGCCGAAGCTTCTGCCCCGGCATGGATGTCGGAGCCCTTGCCGACCAGGTCCGCGACGGGACCACGACGAACCCGCACCTTCGGCAGCCGATGACGCTCCCGCTGACCATTCCGAAACCGATCATCGCCGCGATCAACGGCGCTTGCGCCGGCATCGGCCTGATCGCGGCGATGAACTGCGATCTGCGATTCGCCTCCGCGAAGGCCAAGATCACCACCGCCTTCGTGCAGCGTGGAATCATGGCCGAGCATGGTCTGGCCTGGTCTCTGCCCCGCGTCGTCGGCCTTTCCACCGCTCTCGATCTGCTGTACTCCGGCCGGGTCCTGCTGGCTCCGCAAGCGCACGAACTGGGCCTGGTGGACCGGGTCTACGAGCCGGAGGAACTGCTGGATAACACCCTGGAGTACGCGGCGGAACTCGCGCGGAACTCGTCACCGGTGGCGATGGGCGTAATCAAGCGGCAGGTCTACGCGGCCCAGGAGAGCACGCACGAGGAGGCGCGCGTCCTGGCGCTGCGGTACTGGATGGGTGTCCTGCGCGAACATCCGGACTTCGCCGAGGGAGTGGCCAGCTACACCGAGAAACGGCCACCACAATTCGCACCGTGGAATCCGGCGACGCCGAGCGACCCGCCGCCGCTGCCGACGGAACCGAGGTGAGCAGCGTGCGACTCAACGGACGAACAGCCCTTGTCACCGGTGCCGCAGGCGGGATCGGCGCCGCGATCAGCCGCCACCTCGCGCGGGCGGGCGCCCAGGTCGCGCTGGCCGACCTCGACGGCGACGCCGCCCGGAAGCTCGCGGGCGAACTGGCAGACACCACCGGATCCCGGGTCGCCGGATACGCGATGGACGTCTCCGTCAGCGGAGTCGTGGCCGACGTCGTCGGGGCGATCGAGACGGATCTCGGCGGCGTCGACATCCTGGTGAACAACGCGGGGATCGACCGGATCGAACGGTTCGTGGAATCCACCGAGCCCACCTGGCAGAAGATCGTCGCGGTCAACTACCTCGGCACAGTCATCGTCACCCGCGCCATCCTCGACGGGATGATCGAGCGCCGATTCGGCCGGATCATCAACATCGGGTCCGACGCCGGCCGCGTGGGTTCCTCGGGTGAGGTCGTCTACTCCGGCACCAAGGGCGCGGTGATCGCCTTCGCGAAGGCGCTGGCGCGCGAGACGGCGACCAAGGGAATCACCGTCAACACGGTCTGCCCCGGCCCCACCGACACAGCCCTGCTCGAACAGGTTGCACAGGCCGGGCAGGGGAGATTCGACGCGCTGAGCAAAGCCGTGCCGATGAAGCGGATCGGCACGCCCGACGACGTGGCGCCCGCCGTGACGTTTTTCGCGAGCGACGAAGCGGCCTACATCACCGGGCAGACCCTGTCGGTCAGCGGAGGCCTCACGATGTCCTGACGTGCGGAAACGGGCCGCCCGCACCGGAAAATGGTGAGGGATCGCGCTGGTCGCTCGCCCGTCGGGGGGTGCGGATCCCGCAGGACGCACACCCCGCTTGCGCACGGTAGGTCTCCGCCGAACGGCGGTGGCGATTCAGATCCCGACGAGGTCGGCCAGCCGCCGCCGATGGAAATCCGAGTCGCCCAGGAACGCGCGGATGTTGTTGGCGCGCTTCAGATACAGATGCGCGGGGTGTTCCCAGGTGAATCCGATGCCACCGTGCATCTGGATGTTCTCCCCGCTGGCCCCGAGGAACGCGTCGGCACAGAACGCCTTCGCCAGGCTCGCGAGCTGCGCGACCTCGGGATCGCCGTGCGACGCCGCATACAACCCGTAGTAGGCCGCCGACCGCGCGGATTCCAGCTCCACCAGCATCGAGGCGCACTTGTGCTTGATCGCCTGGAAGCTTCCGATCGGACGGCCGAACTGCTCCCGCATCTTCACGTAGTCGACCGCCATGTCCAGCACCCGGCCGTGGCCGCCCACGGCCTCGGCCGCGAGCGCGATACTCGCGTGGTCGAGCATGGTCTCGACGGCACGGCAACCATTCTCGAGCGTGCCGATCAACCGCGCGGGGGTCGCATCGAACTCGATGCGCGCCTGCTTGCGGGTCTGGTCCATGGTGTGCAGCGGCATCCGGGTCGTGCCGCCAGCCGCTCCGTCGACGGCGAACACGCCGATCCGCCGGCCGGCCCGGGCAACGGCCAGAAGAAGATCCGCCACCGCACCGTCGAGTACGAAGGACTTGTGTCCCGAGAGAATCCACCCCTCCGCGGTCTCGGTCGCCGTCAGCGAGACGTCGACGGGCTGCCACGAACCGGAGTTCTCGGCGAGGGCGACGGTGGCGATGAGTTCACCCCCGGCCAGTTTCGGCAGGTACTCGGCGTTGGCGTCCGGATCGTTCAGCGCTACCAGCAGGCCGGTGGCCATCACGGACGACGCGAAGAACGGAGAGACGACGAGCGCCCTGCCCATTTCCTCGACAACGAGTCCCAGCTCCACGAAGGTGAACCCGGCTCCGCCGAATTCCTCGGGTACCGTCAGGCCCGGCAGAGCCAGCTGATCCGCCATCTGGCGCCACAGCCCGCGGTCGTAGCCGCTCGGATCGGCCATCTGGCCCCGGACGGCGGCCTCCGGCGACTTCTTCTCGAAGAAGTCGCGCAGGACCTCCTTCAGCGTCGTCTGCTCGTCGCTCAGCGTGAAATCCATACCATTCCCTTCTCGGGTCACCACGTGTCAGGGCCGAGGCTCGCGGGGCAGACCCAGCGTGCGTTCGGCGAGGAGGTTGAGCTGAATCTGTGTCGTTCCACCGAAGATGGACTCGGCCCGGCTGGCCAGGAGAACCTGCTGGAGCCGATCGAGGCCGTAGCCGTCGCCGACCAGTTCGCTGCGCGCACCTCGAGCGCGCATCGCCAGCTCTCCCATTCGCTGGTGGGCGGCGGAGGCGAAGACCTTGCTGATCGACGCCTGGGCGGCGGCGGGATCGCCGCCTGAGTTCTTCAGCATGCTCATCAGCCGCCGACCGTTCCATTCGATGATGCGCGCCTCGCTCCAGGCCCGGCCCAGTTCCACTCGCATCGTTTGCTGGTCCGACTCGCCACTGTCCCGTGCGTCGGCGATCATCCGATCGACTTCGTGCGCGATCCGGAGATGCTCCGACAGCAGAGTCGTTCCGCGCTCCGTGCCCAACGCCCCCATCGCCACCCCCCAGCCCTGGTTCACACCACCGACGACCATGTCGGCGGAGGTGCGCGCACCGTTGAAGAAGATTTCGCAGAAATCGTTCCCGCCGAGGATGTTCCGGATCGGACGTACTTCGACACCCGGCTGATCGACCGGAATCAGCAGCATTGAGATGCCCTTGTGTCGCGGTACCGAGGAGTCGGTCCGGCACAGGACGTAGAGCCAATCCGCGTAGCGGGCGACCGAGGTCCAGATCTTCTGGCCGTACACGACCCACTCGTCGCCGTCCAGGGCCGCCTTCGTCCGCAGCGAGGCGAGATCCGACCCTGATCCGGGCTCACTGAATCCCTGCGCCCACTGCTCCTCCACCGCCGTGATCCTGGGGAGGAACCGCCGCTTCTGCTCCTCGGCGCCGAAGGCCAGCAGAGTCGGCCCGAACAGGTCCTGCCCCTGGCAGGTGGCTCGGTAGGGCGCGTCGGCCCGCGCGTACTCGAGCTGGAAGATCAGCTGCTCGTCGACCGTCGCTTCGCGCCCGCCGTACTCCTTCGGCCAGCCGAGGCACAGCCAATTGCCCGCGGCCAGTTCCTTGTCCCACGCCAGCCGGACATCCCAGGCGGCGTCGTCCCACGCGAAGCCGACACCGCGGTGCGCCGCGAACTCGCCCACCAGGTGCTCGGACAGCCACGTCCGCACCTCGTCGCGGAACTCCCGCAGCCGCGGAGAGAGCTCGAGATCCATACACATCTCCTCGATCGGCTATCAAGCTTTATCTTTTTAATCATCTAACTATATACCGCCGAGTGGTGAACCTCGCCTCACACGTTCCACGCCGGGCGACGAACGTGGTGCCACCGCTGATGAGCGGCCCGCTCGGCCGCCAATGCCTCGGTCGCCGAGCGGTGCACACTGCCGTCGTGCAGCGCGCGGACCTCGGCCACGTACGCGGGGTCGGCCGCGGCGATGTTGCGCGCCAGTTCCTGGGCCCTGGCCTCCAGGATTTCTCGATCCACGACCTCTACGAGCAGACCCAGCCGCAGCGCAGCCTCGGCATCGAGGCGCAGTCCGGCCAGGCTCATGGCCTTGGCCGCGGGTGCGCCGATCACCCGCGCAAGGCGTGCCGTCAGCCCTCCTCCCGGAAAGGCCCCGACGGTGGCATGGGTGTCGGCGAAGAGGGCCTGTGGGCTGCCGATCAGGAAATCGCATCCCAATGCCAGTTCCAGGCCACCCGTCACCGCGGGGCCGTGCACGGCGCCGATCAGAGGTTTGGCCAGGCGCCCGACGCGACCGATGACCGCACTGGCGGCAGCCCGATCGGAGTCGGTCGCCGCGAAGACCTTCAGGTCGAGCCCGGCGCAGAAGGCGCTTCCCTCCCCCGTGAGGACTCCCGCGCGGACGGTGTCGTCGTTCTCCAGAGCATCCAGCGCGTCGTCGAGTTCTCGAAGCAGCTGGGGGGACAACGCGTTCCGGGCTCGCGGCCGAGCCAGGGTGATCGTCAGCACATGCTCGGTGACGTCAGTCGTGAGGACCGGCCTCGCCGCCGCCGTCACCCGTCGCCCCGGATCCGGGGACCCGGAATGCCGCAGGCACACGGCGTCTCGTCGATCGCTCCGGTGATGTTCAGGGCCAGATCCTGGCCCCGGTAGGTCCGATCCCCGACCACTGACAACGTCAAACCAGTTGCGCCCGCGGTGATCTGCCACTCCTCCGGATCGAGGTGCAGACCTGACCGCTCCGGACACTCCACACCCAGCGCCGGCCCAAGCATCGCCGCGTCGGCCGGATGCAGTCCGGCCGCGCGAAGTGAAGCCATCGCATCGGTACGCGCCCAGATCACCGGCACCTTTCGCAGCAGGTCGGCGGCCCGCTCGTCGGCCAGCAGCGTATCGGCGCACTCGCCGGAGAGCCCGATAACGGCCTTTATCGGCAGGTAGTCCAGGAAAGCCGTGCTGCGGCGGACATCCCAGGCGTAGGGCTCGGCATTGCTGAAGATCACGCCGGTGGCGCGCAGCGCGCGCACGACGGGTCCGAACCATGGGCCTTCCGCATTGCGCACCGTGAGCAACACGTGATCGGCCGGGCCGAGGCCCCAGACCGCGAGCAACCGGCGCGCCCACACAGTATCCCGTTCGACCTCCGGCCAGCCGAGCTCGAAGGCAACATTCCCGCCCTCGCGGACGAACTGCCCGATACCGGCCAAAGACGGGTATCGCCCCGCGAGGGCAATCATCGATTCCCGGCTCACTTCTTCACCACCCTCGGGAACTTCGCAACACTTGAACTCCGCGCGATCAGGTCATCGACCGGAACCAGCTCGATCTCCGGCTCCACCCCGACCCGGCTCGCCACCGCGGCGCGCAACCGGCCGCGCAGATCATTGAGATCCGGCTCGCTTTCCGACTGGTAGCCGACCCGGAGGCGCAGCCGATCGGTGACCCGCGACTCCCGAATGATCTGGAACATCCCGTCGTGGGTCTCGCGCTGTGACTCGACCGCCTGCCACACTTCGCCGACGACGACCGGCTTACCTTCGACCACCGTTTCGTCGCCGAGACGACCGATAATCCACTGCCGCACGTGGGTACGGCCACACCCGCAGACGCCCCGGTCGAACCGGACCAGATCGCCGCTGCGATACCGGATCAGCGGAGCTGCCCGATTGTCCAGGTCGGTGGCGACCAGTTCGCCGACCGTCCCGTCGGCGACCGGACGAGCACTCTCGGTCTCCAGGCTCTCGGCCAGGACCAGGTCCTCCCATAGGTGGTAGCCGTTGTGCTCGCGGCACTCCCACGCGGTTCCGGTATCCCCGGCACTGGAATACGTGAACAGCTCGACGCCCCAGGCGTCCTTGACCTTTGCGGCGAGCGAAGCACCGAGCGGCTGCCCGGCGAACGCGGCGCCCTTGACCGAGGAGAAGGCGTCGCGGACGTCGTAGGCGCTCTCCAGCCGCTCCAGCTCCAGCACCGTCGGCATGATCATCTGGATGTAGGCGGGGCGGAAGCGCCGCATCGCCGTCAGAAGCTCGGCGCCCCGGCCGATCCAGGAGTCGACATAGATCGGGACCAGCCCCAGCTCCTGGTAGAACATGTCGAAGAAGCCGCGGAAGGCACCCGCCGGCACCATCACCCGGTCCCCCGGACGCAACCCGACTTCCCACAGGTCCCGGATCGAACACCCAGGTAGCGGCGACGCGACATCCCAGATCTCGGGGACCAGCTCGGGCGTGCCGGTCGTCCCCGACGTGGTCATAATCGATGTCAGTTCACCCACGGGCACCTGCAGCAACCCGGCGAACGGGTCACCGGTCCGATCCCGATAGGCGCGCAGGTCGTCCTTGGTGAACGTCGGGATCAGAGCCAGGAAGTCCTCGAGCGAACGCACCCGGTTCGGGTCCACCCCGGCCGCGGACCACAGCTCGCGATAGAATCCCGAATTCTCGTAGGCCGCGGGTATCAGCTCCAGCATCCGCTTCTCCTGCAACTCGCGTAACCCCGCCCGCGGCATTGTCTCGATATCCGGCTGCCAATACCGCCGGTTGGGGCCGTCCACGCTCTGCACGAGCGTTCTTGACCGGGTCGCATCCACGTCGTGACTTCCTTCGTCAGTCGGCACCACCAAGAAATGTGGCTCACACCATAGGACGGCACGCACCCGGCAACCTATGGAACATCGTTCCTCCGGCCGCTACCTCCATCCAGTGTTATGTAGTAGAATCATATATAAGATTAATCCATAGGTCCATGTCGCGATCGGCAGAGCGGAGGTGCACAGATGCAGCCGTCCGTCACCACATGTGAGAATTCGCATCTCCCGCCGGCCGACCGATCGGCTGTGCGGGACTCGGAGACGCGGCGGATCCTGACCGCGGCGTGGACGGTGCTGGAGCGCTCCCGGTTCCGGTCGCTGAAGGTGCGTCAGGTGCTGGCCGCCTCGAGCACCTCGGCGAGCAACTTCTACCGCCGGTTCCCCAGCAAGGCTCACCTGATCCTGGCCCTGCTGGACGACGAGGTACGCCTCGTCGATCACCGACTGCGCAACGCGATCGACCCGCAAACGCCGGTCTCCGAACAACTGGACACCTGGCTGCGCTACAACATCGGCATCCTCTACGACCAGGGCCGGGCCCAACGCACCCGGCTGTTCCTGGACCAGGATCTGATGGATGTCCTGCCCGAGCAGGTAGCCGTGCTGTACGGCATCTTCGACGAACAACTCGCCCAGATCATCCGCCGCGGAATGCGCACCGGAGAACTGCCACTGGGTGATCCCGCGACCGGGGCAATGCTCATCGGGCACCTGGTCCGCGGGCTGCTCACCAATGGCGTCAACGGTCGGCTACCACCGGACGAAGACGATCTCGTGGTCCACGTCCACGGCTTCGTCCTCCACGGACTCGGCCACCCCTGACCCCTTCTTGCAGTCCTGATCTACTTTGAACTATCGCAGACGAGGAGAAACCGTGACTCCCACCGCGTTGGGTGACATCTCGCGTGAACACCGGCGCAGCTATCCAGCCGGCACTGCCATCGTGGACGACCAGAACCGGCTGACCTGGCCCGAGTTCGACGATCGCGTCAACCGCACCGCCCACGCACTCCGCGCCGCCGGAGTAGGCGAAGGCGACCGAGTGCTCTGGCTCGGCCAGACCTCGTTCCGGGTCTTCGAACTCCTCGGCGCCTGCGCCAAACTCGGTGCGATGATCTGCCCCACCAACTGGCGCCAATCCGGAGAGGAATTCGCCTTCGTCATCGACGACTTCGACCCCAAGGTCGTCATCTGGCAGGAAGAGGAAATCGGCGACGCCGTCCGCGACGCCCGGAAACTCACCCACCGCGAGCCGGTGTGGTGGCAACACGACACCACCGGCGCGGGCAGCTACGAGGACACCATCGCCGCCCATGGCACCGACGACCCCTGGGACCCGGTCGACCTCGACCTGCCCCTGCTGGTCATCTACACCGCCGCCATCGCCGGCAAACCCAACGGCTCGCTGCTCACCCAACGCAACCTACTGGCCATGGCCTTGGAAGCCTCGTACCTGACCCGCTCGAGCCACCAGTCGATCTTCCTCAACTCCGGGCCGCTGTTCCACATCGGCAACTTCCAATGGGACGCCCTCGCGGTCTACCTGCAAGGCGGCACCAACGTCTTCCTCCGCCGCATCGACGCCGAAACCGTCCTCGACATCATCACCCGCGAGGGCGTGACCTCGGCGTTCCTGATGGCTCCGACCATCATGCAGATCACCCAGATCTACGACCCCGGCAAACACGACGTGTCCACACTGCGCGGCGGCCCGTTCACCCCCTTGTGGAACGGGCTGCTGGCCGAGGACACCACCCCCTGGGGGACAACCCCCGGCGGCTTCGGCCAGACCGAGGTCAGCGGCCTGGCCGTGGTCAACGGACACGGCGGCCGCGGACACGGCAACTCCGGTCGCCCCGCCCCCCTGGTCCGGGTCCGGATCGTGGACACCGACGGCAACGAACAACCGATCGGCGAACCCGGCGAAATCGTCGTCGCCGGCGACGTCGTGCACGGCGGCTACTGGAACCGCCCCGACATCAACGCCGAACGCATGCGCGACGGATGGTGGCACACCACCGACCTCGGCCGCCGCGAAGCCGACGGCACCATCCACTTCATCGGCACCATGACCCGAATGATCAAATCCGCCGCCGAGAACATCTACCCCGCCGAAGTCGAGACCTGCATCGAACAGCACCCCGCTGTCCGCGAAGCCGCGCTCATCGGTGTGCCCGATCCGCAGTTCACCCAATCGGTGAAAGCGGTCGTCGCCCTCGCCGATGGTGCCCAGGTCACCGCCGAGGAACTCATCGAACACTGCCGCAAACGCATCGCCTCCTACAAGAAACCTCGCACCGTCGAATTCGTCGACGAAATCCCCAAACGCGACGGCACCAAGGACTACGAAACCCTCGACCAAATGTTCGGCGGCGGCGGCTATCCCGGCGGAGACAACGTCCGCTCCTGACCACAAACCGAAGCGCCGGCCCCACAAGGGGTCGCCGTAGTATCTGCCGAAAATCGGGCGGATATGGCGTAGCCGCTGGTCAGTGGGTGCGGGAAGCGCCAGGACCGATGAGGCTGGTCAGTTCGCGCCCGGATAACAGGGCCGGATCGCGTTGTATCGCGGCGGGATCGCCGCAAGCCGCCTCCGACGTTACCCCGGATAACAGACTGTTATCCGGGCCCTGGCCCATATTTCATCTGATGAAAGGCTCTCTGCGTCAATAGATTTGGTTTCTGAGCTGCGGGAATTCGCAGGCGCCCGACTTGGGTCGATAGCGCGGGAGGTATCGGAGCCGGGGCTGTGATCAGCCACTCTTCACCCCATTTGTCATCTGATGAAGGAATCATTCGGTGGATGTTGGGGTGTTGGGTGGCGGGATCGCGAAGGTTGGAGGTCGCTGGCGCGGCCCATCGGGTCGTGGCGGCCGGGGTGCCGTTGCCGCGTCCGGACGTGTAGGTGTTCGAGGCGATGCTGGAAGGGGGGGGCGGCAGCAGCTGAGCCGGAACCTGGCCTTCGGCACTGTCGATGCCCGATTGGATCTGCTACGGCGGTTTCATGACCACTTCGGTGGGTTCCCGTGGCAGTGGACGCCGCAGCATCTCGAGGAGTGGTCGACCGATCTACGTGCCGTGCGCGGGCTGGCGTTGTCGACAGTGCGGGCCTACCAGCTGGCGATCCGCTCGTTCCTTGGCTACGTCTGTGAACCACTCTACGGGTGGGATGTCGAGTGCGAGAAGCGATTCGGCACTCACCCGATTCAGATCAGCCACGACTGGAACAGCGCCAAGCACATCCTCGACGTCGAGGGACGCCCGCAGCGGCGGGCATTGACCCGGCAGGAGTTGCAGCTGCTGTTCGATGCGGCGGACGAGATGGTGGAGGAGATCCGCCGCAACGGGCGCAAGGGCGCCGTGGCAGCGTTCCGCGACGCGGCAATGTTGAAGACCGCCTATGCTTTTGGGCTTCGTCGCCGGGAACTGGTGCGGTTGGAGGTCCACGATTTCGGTCGCAACCCCAAGGCGACGGAGTTCGGCGACTTCGGTGTCTGCTACGTCAGGTTCGGCAAGGGCAGCCAGGGCAGCGGCCCGAAACGGCGCAGCGTGCTGACCGTGATGCCGTGGTCGGTCGACATCCTCACGGAGTGGGTGCACGATATCTGGCCGTACTGCCGCCGCGAGAACAGCGCGGCATTGTGGCCGTCGGAGCGGTCGCAGCGGATGAGTGAGACCCGGTTCAACGCGGCGTTCGTCAAGCTCCGAGAGCGGGTAGGCCTGCCGGCCGAACTTGGACCGCACTGCCTGCGCCACAGCTACATCACTCATCTGATCGAGGACGGCTTCGACCCGCTGTTCGTTCAGCAGCAGGTCGGGCACCTCCGGATCGCTGAAGAAGACGTGCCGATGCCCGAGCCCCTGGACAGTCTCATCACCGATCTGATCACCCAACGTCGCAACATGGGCACCGCCGCCAACCCGACGCCGGCCGGGTCGCGGCCTTCAACGAACTGCTCCTGGCCGAGACCATATGTTCTCGGCCCGGTTACCGGGCGGTTTGACGATATTCAGAACAGCGTGTCGCGCACTCGCAGTGGCCGGTACCCGGTCGGCCCGAGCTGGGCGAGTTCGGCGTCGATGTCGACCTTAGCGGACGACACGCCAAGTGATAGATCATTCTCGCTGGTGAGACAGTCGAGAACGTGTCCGCGACATCGGTTCGCTCGGCGTGTCACTGGCAGAAGAGCTGGGTGACGTTGCGTTCGCGTTCGCGTTTGACGTTGGCGCGGGAGGCGTCGAGTGATCGGCGGAGGGTGCGGTTCTCGCTCGTTGTCTTGGTCAGGTTCGCGTTGAGTGTGGTGAGAAGGGTTCGCAGTTTGGCGTTTTCGTCAGTCAGGTGGTTTCCGTCAGGGTCGTAGAGCTGTCCGGTCAGGTCGCTGATGCGGGCGTCGCGGTCCTTGAGCGCGGTGCGCAGTGAGCGGATGATCGCTTCGGCGTTCAGGGCGCGTTCGCGCCAGGATGCGGTCTCGGCATCGACGGCCTGTTCAGCGCGTTTGGCGGTGGCAGCTTGGGAGGCGTCACGGGCTGTCAGGACGGCTTTGGTGAGTTCGGGGCGGCGTTTGTCGTAGATGAATGTCCGGCCGACGCCGGCGAGGTCGCAGACGTTCTCGATGGTGAACGGCGCGCCGGTCTTGGTGAGTTTGGTCAGGGCCCGGCGAACACGCTTCTCACAGTCAGCGCTGGTGCGGGAGCGTTGCGCGATTGCCTCGGCCGGGCGACGACGTTTATTGGCTGTCAACGGGTTTGGCCTCCTGGATGCCGTCGTTGCCGGGTTGGCTGCTCGTATTCAGTTGGTTCACTTGCCATCCGGTGGAGAACAGCGGGTCGAAGTAGTCGTGGACCGGGGTGCGGAGGTCGAGATTTTCGGCGGTTTCGAGTAGGCCGAGTTCGTCCAATGCGTCGCGCAGGCCGGTCAGCACGGGTTCCCAAGGCTCCCATTGGCGGAGGATGTAGTCTCGCGCTTCGTCGGTGGGTGCGCCCTCGGCGAAGTGGATTGCGGCGTCGCGTTTGCGTTCCCAGTAGGCCAGGTCGGCGCCGGTGAGCACGAAATGCTCGCAGGCACCTTTCGGGCCATCGCTGCAGTTCTTGCCGTAGGGGCAGGTCGCGCCGCCGACGACCGGACCGTAACGGCACAGACCATGCTCGACTGGCACCACCGCCAGGTCGATCCGTGCCGCTGCGGCGGCGGGGTTGTCGGCCTTGAGGTCGGTGGGGCGCAGCAGGATGGTGCCGGGCTTGTTCATTCCGGGGCCTGCAGTCCAGACCTGCTGGAGATGCCGGGTCATCGTGTTGTTGCTGTAGTTCGCGTAATGGGCCAGCGCTTCTTCGGAGAAGTGCCCGAGCAGTTGGCGGACAAGGGCGGGTGGTGCGCCGTTGTTCAGGAGCGAGGTGGCCAGCGTCGCCCGGGTCTGGTGTGTGGTGATCGAGCTGAGCCCCAGGCTTTCGAACCAGCTTGTCCAGACCTCGCGGAATCGGGACTGGGAAACTTCCAGTGTCAGGTCGGGATTCAGGGTGACCCGTGGGAACAACGGCATCGCCCGGTCCCAGGATGCTTCCAGCCGGGCTTGGCCGCGGTCGTCGAGCCGATCGAGTTCATCGCGGTAGCGGATCCGAAGCTTGGCTCGGGTGATCTCCTGGCGGCGGAGCAGGCGCTCGTAAACCGGTAGGTAGCATGGCATTCCGTAGTCGACGACGCCGGCTTTGGTGATGTCGCGCCAGATGTAGGGCTGGGCGGCGCCGACGAGTCCGATGCAGCCGAGCCGGAGCTTGAGTGTCTCGCTGATCCTGCCGCCCTGAAACGCCTGTGCGAGCCAGACGTCGGAGAGGCCGAGGTGGTCGTCGTCGATGGCGTCGAGCGCGCGTAGGTTGTCCGGGTCGACCAGTTGCTGGAAGTCGCCGTAACTAAGCGGCCGCGGCCGCGGTTTCTTCGAGGGATTCGGGTATTCCGGCAAGCTGAGGATGAACGGGTCCAGCTCGGCGGCAGTCCGGCCCTGTGCACGGCCGTGCCGCAGGACTTGCCGGATGGCGATCATGAACATCGTCCGAGTCGTTTCCGTCAGCGTGCGGGGCTCGTTGTGGGAGGACACGACCGGGAGCGGGGTCTTCTCCTGATACCACAGATCCCAGGTGTGTTTGAGCGCGTCGGCGTCGGCCTTGCCGATCGCCTCGGGGACGTTCCCGTGGTCGCCGCGGTTCTGATGCAGGATCCGCGACAACAGTGCTATGCCGGCGATCCGCGGGCTAATCGTCGACGACGAGGGACGTTTCCCTTGCGGTTTCAGTGCCTCGTCGTGCAGATGGTCCCAGAGGAGGTCGCGGAGCCATCGTTGCGTCACGGCGGTGAGATCCCAAGGCTTGCGGCGGTGTTCGTGTCCCTGTGTTCCGGGGAAAGGCGCGGCGCCGACGATCATAGGGTCGAACCACCCGGCGTCTTTGGCGGCGTCGGCCGAGACCATGAGGCTGCGAGCGGCGATGGGAAGATGCATCCAAATTCGCCGCTCCCATGGTTGCCTGCTGCGCTGGGCGGCCAAATCGGCGACTGCCGGATCGTTGAGTGACTGCACCCCCGCTTCTGCCAGCCCGTCAACGACGGCTTGAAGCCCGAAGGGGCGCAACTGCGACCGCCGGGCGGTATTCGCGTACCGGTGCAACGCATAACGGATCTCCTGTTGCAGACCTGCCGGCAGGTTGGCCAGCGACAGCCGACCACGGCAGCTCGGCAACAAGACCGACGCGAGGAGCTGCGGGGCTTCGCACAGATCCTTCCAGGAGGTGCTACCCGATTGTGCACCAAATGATTTCAGCCACCGGTTGATGCGCTGTGCGTGCCCGCGGCAAACCTGGCGACACTCCCGGTCGAGAGTTACCGAGAGTCGTCCGTCGTGGACGCAACGATCAACCGAGCACGTTTCGAACGGCGGACGCGGTTCCTGCCGCGGCAGCCAATCCTGCTCGTTGATGCCCTGGGCCTTCGCTCGAGACAGACTTGAGTTGTGTGCGGAGCAGTAACTTCTGCGCTCGATCTCCCGGGGGCAGCGGTCGACTTTGCAGAGCGGTCCGCGGACCAATGCCCAGCCGAACATCGGAGCCTGGATGGGTTTCGTGGTGGCAATGTAGTCCTCGAGCTGTGTGGTCTTCCTGACCTGGAGATAGCCTCGTGCATGTGTGGCGCACAACGGAATCGTGTCGGTTGCGCGCAACGTGCCCTCGCACTCGCTGACCCGGCAGACCCAGCCGAAGGTGGAATGAAAAGGCGGAAATTCGATCGGTTCTGCCAGCAGCCAAGCCGGGAAACATTGACTAGCGAGCTGGTAACGCTCTTCAGGGCCCAGCTTCAGATAGTCGCTCGACGTGACAGGAACCGGCACCGGCCGCACTTCGCTGGCCGTCACAGCCGTCGTCATTCCTCCGCTCCGCTTGTCACGCCCGGTGTCAGGTAATGCTCGGCCGGTGGGCGGGCGGTTGCCTCCCATGCCTGCTGCAGGAACTTCATCGCGTGCCGGTTGGCGGACTTGCCGTAGACGTCAGTCACCATGGCTGGGCTGGACCATCCGAACTCTTGGGCCACCAGCTCGGCGTTGAAATCGGACTCGGCATAGAGACCGGCGGCAGCCTTGTGACGGAATGAATGTGGGAGAACCCGGACGTCCAAGCCAGCGCGGTCGCAGGCTCTGCCCAGCACCTTGCGGACGCCGCCGGTGTGCAGCGCCGCGCCGGCGGTGGCGCCGCCCAGATGGACCAGGATCTGCTCGTGGTCGACCAGGTGCTGGATCGGATGGAACTCGTCCAGGAGATAGGCGTAGAAAGTGCTGATCATGTCGTCGCTGACCGCGCGGATGACGCCGTCGACGGTGTAGCCGTCCCTGGTCGGGCTGGCCGAGACGTAGGACTTGGCCCGCGCCCCGTTGGGGTTGTCGTCGCGGCCGACCACGTGAACGTGCGGGTCGGCGCGCTGCCCACAGGGATGGTGCCGAGTCAGGTGCAGGTCGCAGAACCGCAGACCGCAGAGGCCGCCGACGCGCAGGCCACCGTCGTGCAGCCAGGTGACGATCATGACGTCCCGGGCGGTCGTGAGGACCCCGGGCTCGAACAGTGCCTCCACGATCTCGTCCGGCAGGAACCGCGGCCGTCGCGAACCTTTGCGCGGCGCAAGCGGATTCGACTCGATCGACCGCTTCGACCGCCCGTGCTGGGTGAAGCTGCGACCGGATGTCAGAGCCTCCACCAGATCCGGCCGGACCTCGCCGGTCACCTGCAGCGACAGGTAGAACGCCTTCACCACCGTCGCGACGTTGCCCGCGGCCGACGTGCCGAGCGGCTTCTGGTCCGGCCGTCGCCAGGCCAGGCCATAGACGCCGTCGGCCTGGCCGGTGACGCCGCTCATGTAGCGGCGCAGGTCATCGAAGGTGACCGAGTCAGGGCCGCGGTTGTTCACGTGCAGCCAGTTGAGGTGATCGACCAGGCTGTAGGCGTAGGTCTCCTGCGTCGCAGTCCCGTACCGGGTCAGTACTGCCAGCGCAGGCCGGTGCACCTCCCCGGCCGGGGTGAAGATCCAGTGCGACAGCCGCCCGTCGCGATGGCGAACCTTCCGGACAACGAATCGGTCATCATCCACGCCCGGCCGCCGCCGGTGTGGCCATGTGAGTGGCGAACGTAAACATCAATACCTGTTCGCCACAGGATGATTCACGGATGGGTACGAATATTGCGGACACCGATTACGTGGGCACTAAGGTCGACCTCGATGGCGCCGAAGAAGTTGATGTTCTCGCTGTGCGCCGGGGAGATATGTGCCAGCACGTCGTCATCGATCCGGCGTCCGGCTCGGCGTATCTGGTCGACGGCGAGCCCGTAATACTCGGTGGTCCAGGCGATTACGGCGTTGGTGGCAAGGGTCAGGCACCAGGCTTGCTCGGTTTGGTCTTCGAGCTGGCGGGTGCGGATCGTGCCCTCGTGCGCATACAGCAGGTCCCGGCGCAGCGCGTGCAGGGATTCGCCCTTGTTGAGCTGGCGGGAGATCCTGCGCCGGTAATCCGGATCCGACAGGAAGGGCGGCGTATACGGTGCGCCGCAGGGCCCCGTACTCCTTGAGCGCAGTGGCGAGGGTGTTCTGCCGACCCGAGGCGGACAGCTTGCCGACCAGCAGCGAGGCGGTGGCGCGCCCGAACTTCAGCGACCCGGCCAGCCGCAGCAAATCGTCCCAGTGCTCGGCGATCAGCTCGAGGTTGGCCCGCTGCGTCACCAGCGGTCCGGCGTGCGGGAACCGGGCCTCGGTCTCACGGCGGGGTCCGGGCCGGTACAGGGTGATCTTTCCCAGGTCTCGGATCCGGGGTGAGAGCTGCATCCCGAGCAGGTCGAACAGCCCGAAGTTGACCAGGGTCACGCCGTGGGTGTCGGTCGCGTGTTCGGTGATCGGCAGATCCGTTGCGTTGCCAAGGATTTCATCCAGCACGTAGTGCGCTTCGCGTTTCGTGGCGACGATGATCTTCGTGCCGTAGGTGGCGTGCTGATCGGTGACATGGGTGGTCGACAGCACCCGGCCGCCGTGGATGACCATCTCCCGGGCTGAGGTCGACTTGCCACGGACCGGGAACCGCTGCCCGTCGCTCGAGGACAGCGTGCCCGCGCCGAACACTGGGGTCAGCGGCAGCCGCTGGTGATAGTCGATAATCGCCAGATTCGCCGCGCGCAGGGTCTCTTCCCGCACATACCATTCCGCGGTCCAGGCCAGTATGTCGTAGGAGATGCCGCAGGCCTCCGCCATCCGGGTCAGTCCCAGGTTCGTCGAGTGGGCCAGCAGCACCGCGAGGAGGTTTCGTTTGAGTTCTGGGGTGCGGGTCTGTTTACCCGAGGCGTGGGTGAAGCAGTCCAGGTAGCCGGTGCGTTTGTCCAGCTCGATCAGCAGCGACACGATCGGTGCGAACGGTAGCATCTCGGTCAGCTCCGCCTTGAGCGAAACCGCCTCCGCAGGAACGTCTTCGGCGGTCAGTGGCGAGATCACCAGATCCCCGGTCTCGTCCACATGAACCGGGCCGTCCCCGCCGGACAGCACTGCCTCCAGCTCGCCGACCGTCTCGTGCAGCTCATCGGTCACCGCGGCCAGGGCCTCGCCGGGATCGGCGGGTTTGCCGACCAGGCGGCAGAACTCGGCCCGCTGCGGGGACCATTGTTCGGCGGTGAGCAGGTAAGCGGCCGGATCGGCGTAACGGCGCGAGCCCGGCACGTGCACGTCCCCGCTGCGCAACCCGTCACGCAGCCCAGCAGCACGCACAGCTCCCAGTAGTGCCGGTATGCGGTGACGCTGCCGGATTTCCGGGCCTCCTCGAGGTAGCCGCGCCACTTGGTCGGCACGAACCCTGCCGGTGCCTCGTCGAACACCTTGCGGCGGCCGGTCGTGTTCAGCTCGCGCAGCATGTCCACCGCGAGCAGCAGCTCGGTCGCCGCGGTGCCGCCGGCGAACCGCACCGCCGACAACACCGCCGGGGTGAACTGCCGCAGATAGTTGTACGACGAATCCAGCGCGGCCGGATGCCCGTGATCACGCGGAAGCCGCGGTTTGGCTTGCGCGATCGCCGCCCACAGCCGGTCCCACCCGATGCGGTCGCCGCGAATCAGGCCGCCGATCTCCTCGTCGGTGATCTGCGGATCGGTGACGATGGCCAGCAACTCGTCCAGCAAGGCTTGGCGGTCCTCACCGGATTTGCCGCGCTCGGCCAGCTGCTGTTGCATGCGCCGCTCCGCCTGGCCGAACTTCGCCGAGATCGCCTGATCGAACAGCGCCACCACCTCATCGAGCACGTCGGTGGCCGATTGCGCCAGCACCGTCAACAGGATCGGGTACCGGCGCTGCGGCTCCCGCCGCTCCAAGGCCTGCGGGGTCAGGCGGCGGCCCATCGTGGCCAGGAACCGCTGCCGCTCGGCGGGCAGCACCGACATATCCAGCCGATCCGCGCCGAGACCACGCAGGAAACCCAGTTTCTCGACTTCGGCCTTCACCGCCTGCGCGGACGCCTCCACCGGCCCCGTCGACAACCACCGCACCCGCGATACCCCGAGCGAGGGATCGGTGACCAGCAGCGCGTCCAGCTCCACGCACCGCTCGGGTGTGAACTCGGGCGCGAGCCGGTCGTAGGTCTCGGTCTGGGCCTGGTGGTGCGCATGTGCGACTCGTTCCACCACCGTGACCGGGCGCGGCCAGATCACCCGAGCCGAGATCAAATACTCGCACGCCAGCCGGAACAGCAGCGTCGGGGAATCGTGCTCCGTTGCCCGCGCCAGCAGGAATTCGTCGAGTTCCTTCGACTCCAGCGGACCGGCCGACCGCCAGCCCAGATACTGAGCGGCCAGCCGCACATGCTCGGTGCGGGTCTTGGCGCGCTTGCCGTGCGCGCCGATCTCCACCGGATCCACCCGAAGCTGCTCGGCGAGCCGGGCCACCGCCACCGGCGGTGCCGTGGTCACGGCCCGTGGGGTCCAAGTCAACCGGATCTGGCGGTAAGCCGCCACCGCAGATAGTTTCGCGAGTCGGTACCACCCGCCGGGTGCATAGGCCCACGTCGCTGTTCGAGCTACGACCGGTGCAATCCCATATTCGGCGTGCTCGTATGCCCGTGGATCTCACGCATGCGCGGGTGACGGGCGCGCCCGGATGGCGGCGTAGTTGGCCCAGTCGGTCGCGAGGGCGGAAGCACGTTCTGCGGCGAATCGCGGGTGGCAGCCGACCAGGTCGGCGAGGACTGGTGCGGGGATTTCGCGCAGGAGCTCGTTGAAGGCTGCGACTCGACTGGTGCCGGTGATGCCAAGGCCGCGAAGTCGGTTCCGGAGTCGGCTCGTCGTGATCGGTCGGTTCGGTCGCTGTCCGGGGAGCAGCCAGGGCGAGGTGGGGTTGGCGGCGGTTCCCATGTTGCGGCGCCGGGTGATCAGGTCGGTGATGAGGCGGTCCAGTGGCGCGGGCATCAGCAGATCTTCCTCAGCGATTCGCAGGAGCACTTGATCGTTGCGGGTGGTCACGTCGTCGACCTTGATCTGGGTGATGCGGGTGGCTGGCTGGGCGTAGAGCAGGACCAACAAACCCGCGACGCGATCGATGGGCGCCAGCGAGTCGTCGGCGAACAGGCGGCGGACCAGCGCAATTCGTTCGGCCTGAGGCTGTGCCTCGGGTGTGACTCTGGGCGGGTTGGGGATGCGCAGCTTCGGGCAGAGCCGTCGCCGGATGGCGAAGGTCATGAAGATGCGGGCTGTCAGGCGGGTTTTCGGGCCGTCGGCGAACCAGTCGTCGATATCGTGCTGTGTGCATTCGGCCAGGGTTGTTTCCCGCGATCGCAACCAGTTGAGGAAATCCATTGCGACCCTTGCTTGTTGGCGGGCGGTGTTCCAGGACCCCGCACGCAGGGTGCCGTTGTCGAGTTGTCGCAGGATCCGGTGGCGGTGATGCCATTTGATGTAGGTCGCCAGCGCCTGGCGGTCGTCGGTCGCGTCGATCTGGTCGAGTAGGTCGCTGGTCCATTCATCGAACCTGAGCAGCTC
The DNA here is from genome assembly GCF_045207455.1 of Nocardia sp. NBC_00881. Taxonomy (NCBI): domain Bacteria; kingdom Bacillati; phylum Actinomycetota; class Actinomycetes; order Mycobacteriales; family Nocardiaceae; genus Nocardia; species Nocardia sp. NBC_00881. Next base: position 1,566,934 of record NZ_CP108798.1, on the reverse strand, counting down.
GGGATTGCGTTGGGGCAGCAGCCCGGTCGTCATCAGAAGTTCGCGCAAGTAGCTGACGCCGCTGGAGCGTGGGAGGGCGGCGAAAGCGTCGTGAGTCAACGGCAGGTCACCGGTCGTGAGTGCCCGCAGCCGGTCCCCGACGCCTGGATTGCGGAGCCACTGGTCGGCGCTGGCAGGGTTCTTACGGTAACGTCGCCGCCTCGTAGTTGCTGGGATGATTTTCACCGTTGCTCGGAGATGATGCGGTCGGTCGATCGATCACGTCTAGGGCGGACCACCTGACCAGGGCCATCACTCATGCGGGATCACGAAATCCAGTCCACCCGAGATGGATTGAATGTCCCGGTGTCTGTATTATATTTGGTTCGAACCGTAGCAGTTCCAGGCGGGGAATATCAACGGGGTATCAAATTACTCCGCGGGCTTGGAGTGCATGCGAGTCGGATTGTTACCTTGTATGGCCACGTGCAAACTGAAGGGCGATCGACCTCGTTTGCCGTGGAGTCTCGAGTAACTCGACAAAGGAACGGCATCTGATCATGAAGCGAAACCTGTTCGGCGGCGCGATTGTCTGTGCACTCACAGCGATGACATTGGTCGGCACGGCCGGTACTGCGAATGCTGTCCCGGGGTGTGGAGGGGGCTGCGAAGGAAGTTATTGGAAAAAGGTGGGCACCGGGCGATACCAACTCCGCGTCGAGGACAGCAAGAAGGACGGGTATGGCGTCCTCGGCATCATCCTCAAGAAGTCGAACGCAGGTTACGTGGAAGATAATAAGTACGTCGGGGGTGGCGCCGGTGATTCCTTTACTTTCACCCGCAACTGGTCAGCCGGTTATGTTACCTTTCAGGTGTGCACGGTTGATGGCCCCGATCATAGGATAATCGACTGCGATGACCGCTGGACCGTCGGATGACAGAATCCGTTGGCGGACCGCAACAGTCGTGGCGAGTGAGTCGAAAGATGCCTGATAACAGCCGCCTCGACCGCCGACTCGGGCCAAGTCTTCAGTTGTGCCACGGCGGGGTTCGCAGGCGGAGCTTGGACGAAGATGCGATCGATCGGCTTTCGGCGTCGGGCATCTCCGTTTTCGATGAATCACCGTGGATGCGTGGTCACGAGCAACATGCTGCTGACCTGGCTGTCATCGTTCCAGGTCCAGAAGTTTTCGATGCGCCTCGGCGGTAACCGACGAAGGGTACCGGCGGGCTCTCGTTTCGAAGCAGTCAGGCTGCGTCGCTGTGGTGGCTGACGAAGCTCACGCGGGTGTGTCGTCGGCGTCAAGGGCGATGTTGGGGGTGGTATCGAGAGCATCGGCGAGTTTGGCGAGGACCGTTTGGCCCACGGCGGGATCGGAGCCTTCGATGCGTGAGATTTTGGCCTGTGACAGCCCCAGCTCGCTCGGCGAGGCCGGCTTGGGTGAGGCATGTGGGGTCCAGTTGAGCGAAGACTGGCGTTAGCGCGCCCTGCTGCGACTTCTCTGGACAGCTGGCGTGTCGCCTGGTTGAGGAGTGAGAGTCGTTCGCGTGGAAGGATTTTCGGCGCCTGCCCATTTCTGCGGAAACTGGCGCTTAGTACTCCAGCCGCACTTAGTTATGTAATCGGCGTCTTCGCTGGTAGTGGGCTTTTCTGGCTCGGTATTGGTGTCGACGCCGCCAGGTTGACCACTGCCAGATGGCTGTGTGATCGAGGTGGTGGGCGATCATGTATGCCAGAAGACGGCGGATTTCGCCGAGGGTGAGCGAGATGAGGTCGTTGCCAATGCTTTTGGGGAGATGGCGGCGGTGACTGCGAGGTAGGTGTGGGCGAGCATGGCGAGGGTGATGTGGCGGTACCAGGCGTCGTAGCGGCGGACCTGGTAGTGGTCGAGGCCGACTTCGGTTTTCGCGGTCTGGAAGCAGTCCTCGATGGCCCATCGGGTGCCGGCGACTCGGATGAGGGTGTTGTCGCTGGTGCCGGTGGGGGCGTAGCACATGTAGTAGGCGATCTCGAGTTCGCCTTTGCTGTTCGGGGTGAGGGCCCGGCGCGCAAGGAGCCAGCGGCTCCAGCCCGCGGCGGTGGTCCATTCGTAGACCGGCAGCGAGGCCACCGCCCAGTCGAACATGCGTGGCCCCTTCGCCCCGTTACCACAGCTCAGCCGCTTCCACGCCTCGGGCGGTGCTTGCGCGACGAGGTGGTCGGCACGGGTGCAGCCAGCGGTGATCGGGATTGTCTGGCGGCGTGGCACCGCAACCACATACCCGATGTGGCGGGTTTCGAGCCACGTCCGGAACTTGTAGTCGCCGCCGTAGGCCTCGTCCGCGGTCACCCAGCGGGCCGGGACTCCATCGTCCAGGGCTCGCGCGAGCATCTTCTTGGCGAGGGTGGCCTTGGTAGCGAACTCCACGCTATCGGGAACGTTCGCCTCCCGGCAGCGGGCGCGATCCTCGGTCCACGACTTGGGTAGATACAGTTCCCGATCGATCAGTGTGCGGCCCTTGCTGGTGGCGTAGGCGCAGAAGACACCCAGCTGGCAGTTCTCGATCCTACCTGCCGTGCCCGAGTATTGCCGTTGCACCCCAGCCGATTTCATACCCTTCTTGATGAACCCGGTTTCATCGACGATCAACACCCCATCGGGATCACCCAGATGTTCGACCGCGTAGGCGCGCACATCGTCACGTACTCCGTCGGCGTCCCACGCGGCCTTGTTCAACAGCCGCTGCATCCCATCCGGCGTCAGATCCCCGGCCGCTTCGGCAATCGTCCAGCCATTCTTCCCCGCCAACGGCGCCAACAACCCACGCACATACATCCGCGCCCGCAACCGCGGCTCCGCGCGATAGAAACGACCCGCAACCAGCCCAAACAGATCATCCAGCCCGGCTACCCACGCAGCCAGATCCTCACCGATCGACACGACGAAAGACCATACCGCACAACATAACTAAGTGCGGCTGGAGTATTAGACTGTGTCTTACGTGGTTGTGATTGGTTTGTGTTGTGCCGGAATCGGCTGTGCTGCATGATGTTCGACTCGTGGTCGATGAGTTGTCGAAACGTCTTGTTCCGGACGAGTTGTGGGCTTTGGTAGAGCCGTTGCTTCCGGAGTTCACTGCGCGTCCGCAGGGTGGTGGCACCGCCCCGGCCGACGAGCGTGCAGTGTTCACGGCGGTGGTGTTCGTGCTGGTCAGTGGTTGTGCGTGGCGGATGCTGCCGCCGTCGTTCGGGGTTACGGTGCCCACGGCGCACCGCCGGTTCAGCGTGTGGACCGAGGCCGGACTGTGGCGGCGTTTACACAACGCCGTCCTGGACGAGCTGGGCAGCCGAGGCTTGATCGACTGGTCGCGGGCGGTGATCGACGCAGCGAGTGTTCGGGCGAAAAAGGGGGACCTTTGACCGGTCCGAGCCCAGTCGATCGCGGCAAGCCCGGCTCGAAGCTTCACGTCCTGTCCGACCGCGCGGGAATCCCTCTGTCGGTGGGTGTTTCGGCGGCCAACACCAACGACGCCGAAGCGCTGCGGCCGCTGGTTAAAGCGGTCCCAGCCATCCGGTCGCGGCGCGGTCCGCGCCGACGCAAACCCGGTAAGCTGCACGCCGACAAGGCATACGACACGGCCGAACTCCGGCAATGGGTGCGAGACCGCGGCATCGGCGTCCGCATCGCCCGCAAAGGCATCGAATCCTCCCAGCGCCTCGGACGCCACCGGTGGGTGATCGAGCGCACGATCTCCTGGTTGACCGGCTACCACCGCCTCAGCATCCGCTACGACCACAAGGCCACCCACTTCCTCGCCTTCCTCACCCTCGCCGCGACACTGACCTGCTATAAGAAACTCGCGAAATCAACCACATGAGACATTGTCTTAGCGGTTACCGCACATAGTGTCCTACTATGTGCGGTAACCCTCGAGTCGTCCTGGCGCGATGCACCCTTCGCGTGAGGACGACTCGGGAAACTATCTGCGGTAGCGGTCGGAGGCTGGTGCGATGGGTCAGGTCCGGAAACTCCCCAGCGCGGTCGGCGGGGTCCGCCTCGGTGATGCGGTGAAGATCTACCTGGCGACGATCACGGTGGAGAACACGAAGGCGACCTACAAAGCGGCGCTGGATCGCCTCGTCGCCGACTTCGGCGCCGACACCGATGTGGCGGTGCTGGGGTCGCAGCCGGATCGGGTGGCCGGCTGGATCACCTTCGTGTGGGGCGGCAAGTCGGCCAAGACGTTCAACATCCGATTGACGGCATTGGTGTCGGCGTGCGGGTACTGGGTCGAGCAGGACTGGCTGACCGGCAATCCGATGGTGCGGTTGAAGGCCCGTCCGGCCCCGCCGGATACCAGCAAGGCGCTCTCGCGTGAGCGTGTCGCCGAGATCCTGGGATCGGATGCGCCGCTGCGCGAGCGGGTGCTGTGGCACATGCTCTACGAATCGTCGGCGCGCGCCGAGGAGGTGCTGATGCTCGATGTCCCCGACGTCGACACCGTGAACCGGTGCGCGGTGGTAACCCGCAAGGGTGGAGCCCGTGACCGGATCGCGTGGCAGACCGGCACCGCGCGGTTGCTGCCGCGGATGCTGGCTGGTCGGCGCCGAGGGCCGCTGTTCGTGACCGACCGCAAAGCACGCCCCTCGGTGGCAAGCAACGATCTCGACCCGGTGACCGGGCGGGCCCGGCTGTCCTACCGGCGTGCTGCCGAGCTGTTCGAGACCCACACCAGCCACTACGACGACGGGCCTTACACGCTGCACCAATGGCGGCATTCGCGGCTCACGCACGCGGCCGAGGACGGCGCGTCCACACCGATGCTGATGAAGTTGAGCGGGCACACTTCGGTACGCAGCCTCGCGAAGTACGCTCGCGTGTCCGACGAAGGACTGCTGCGGTTCCAGGCCGACAGCGACCCGGCCGCGCGCCGTCGGCCGGACCGCTGAGCTCTAGGCCACGGCCGTCAAGGCGCTCGGCCCGTTGATCTTCCGTAGGCACGCGCGTCAGCCGCGTCGAACCGCGCGGGTTGCGGCATAGAAGTGTGTCGACTGCGGCCACCGCTATCGAGGAGGGCCGGGACCTGCCTCGATAGCGGCATCCTGGCCGACGGCTCTATTGTCTGCAGCTGGCCTGCCGGCCCGGCCTCACTTCAGGTGCCGGGTGAAGAACCGGTTCGCCTCCTCCCCGGCGAATTGCGGGACGCCGGTGTGTCCGCCCATATTGGCGTGCAGCGTCTTCTCCTTGGAGCCGAAGGCGTCGAACAGGTCCAGGGCCATTTGCCGGTCGTTTCCTTCGTCGTCCCATTGCAGCAGGACGTGCAGCGGGATGGTGACCTGCCGGGCCTCCTCGAATATGGCGCGGGGCACGAAACTCCCGGCGAACAGCCCGGCGGCCGCGATGCGCGGCTCGACCACTGCCAGCCGGGTGCCGATGGAGATCACTCCTCCTGAATACCCGACCGGGCCGCTGATCTCGGGCAGCGCGAGCAGGGCGTCCAGGGCGGCCTGCCATTCCGGGACCGCCTTATCGACCAGCGGGAGGATGAGCCGGTCGACGATCTCGTCGTCGACCCGCCCGCCGGCCGCCAGCGCCCGATGCAGGTCGGCGAGGGCCTGATCGGCGGCGGCCGAACGGGGCCGCTCACCGCTCCAGGGGAGCTCGATGGTGGCAGCAGCGTAGCCCTCCGCAACGGCATGCCGGGCCCGGGCCAGCAGTCGCGGGTACGCCTTGCGCAGCCCGAGGGGAGGGGGACCGAGCAGGATCAGCGGCACCGGTGTGGATGCGGATGAGGGCGTCCACAGGATGCCGGGGATCTCGTCGAGGGTGAATTCGCGCTCGCAGATGTCGTCGTCGAGACGCTGTTCGGAAATGAATTGCACGGTCGTGCCTTTCGGGAGGGCTCGTGAACGGCGCTCCCGGACGACCTATCGCCCGACCGTGACCCCGGAGGGGAGCACCCATGTCGATACTGCGTTCACGGATACCACCTCCTCGTTCTCTGGCACGGCCTCCGGAAAGGTAGCAGTGGTCGCAGTCGTCCGCCAACGGGTTTTTGCGGTGACTCCGTGGCTGGACGCACGCAACTCCTACGGCTCACGTTACTTGGCTATATCCATACTGCTGGGCGGGCCGGGCCTGAGCGCCCGATTCACTCGTCATCATCGGGAGCGTCCGGATCCCGCAGCGGCCGGTGGCCTCCGCTCAGATCTGGCAGGTGGAAGCTGTAGTGGCCGTCGAGCCGGATGTGGCGGCGGATAAACGGCGAGAGCCGGGCAGCGTCCTCGTCACGGATCGGGTAGCCCTGGGCACGCAGCTCGTCCAGGGCTCGGTCCAGGTACACCGAATTCCACAGCACGGTGATATTCAGAACGAGCCCGAGCGCGGACAGCTGATCTTCCATGCCGTCGAGATAGGCGCGCACGAGTTCACCCTTGCGGCCATGGAAGACGGTGCGACCCAGATCGTGGCGTCCTTCCTGAAGATTGGCCTGCGCCTTCGCCTCCCGCCGATAGGGTTCGTCATCGGCCAGGCGCAAGATGTGCAGGGTCTTGAAAATCCGGCCGTAGTGGGCGATGGCCTGGCCGAGGTGGGTAGGGTTGCCGTCGCGGGAGATCATGCGCGTGACCTCGTGCGCGGAGACCTCACCACGGTTCATCGACACCGCCACCCGGCACATGTCCTCCCAGTGGGAGCACACTTTCTCGATGTCGATCCGCCCTCGTGCGGCCTTGTCCAGGGGCCCGTAGTCGGCGGCCGGGTCGATGCGCCACAACCGCTGGTCGGGTAGGTGCTTGAGCTGCGGCCGGTACTTGCGGTCCAGCAGATGCAGCAGGCCGAACACGATGTCCGAATACGATCCTGCGTCGGAAATGATGTCGTCGGGAACCTTGCTGCCCTCGGGTTGGCGCAGGATCACGTCGATGGCGTTGAGCGAGTCGCGCGGGGTGCCCGACACGACCATCGCGTTGAGGCCGGCGGCCTGGTCGTTGAGCATGTTCAGCCAGGTACTGCCCCGTTTTGGTCCGAAGTATTTTCGGTTGGGTCGGGCGTGGATGGACCGGACGGGCACCACGAACCGCATCCCGTCCACGCTGGCGACGCAGCCGCCGCCCCACAGCTGGGCCAATGGCACCTCGGATTGGGCGTTGACCAGCACCGTGTTCGCCGCGGCCATCGTCTCCGCCCGCAGGTAGTGCTGGTCGACGTGGCGCAGCCGGTCACGGGTGAGCGCGTCGGTGCCGGGCGAGGTGACCGGTACGAGTCCGACGTTCATGGCCTGGGCGCACAGGACGGCGGCCACGGACATACCCAAGTCCGCGACGCGGGCCTTGGTGCCGGCGACGTGGGTGAACGACTCCCCGAATTCCGGATGCCAGCTCATCACCTCGAGGACCATCTCCGGCAGGTCCACGCGCGGGATCATCGCCGCGGTGCGGCGGCGCAGATCGACCAGGCTCGGCGGGTCCGGCACCGCGTTCAACGCCGCCACGTGCAGTTTCCCGTCCTCGTCCACCGTCGCCGGAGTGTCGGCACCCAACCGGGCGGCCAGCTCCCGGTAAGTGGCGTCGAGGCTTTCGCTCAGCTCGCCCAGCATCGCGCGCGGGTTGTCCGGCAGGCCGAGCGCGTTCATGCCCCGGTCGCGGGCCTCCTCCCACGCCATACCCGACAGCAGATGCGCGCGGGGGTCACGCCATTTCGAGGAGTGCTCGGCGAAGATGTTGCGGTGCTTGAGATGCCGGTGGAACTGCTCGAGCACACACAGGGTGTAGGCGCCCCGGTCCACGGTCTGTTCCGGCCGTTCCGGCGGGTAGACCAGGCGCTGCCAGCCGCCGCCGACCAGGTTGTGATCGACACGGCGGGCATCGAGCCAGCGGGCCGGTAACCCGCCGCGGCCAGTGCGTTGCGGAGAGATCAGATCCGCCAGCGCGGCAACGGCTTTCAGTACCGGCGCGGCGTCGGCGGTGGCGCCGAAGTCGATGTTGCGCATCATCGCGGGCAGGAACGCCCGTACCGTGGCGTACCGGTTCGCCAGCTCCTCGAGCCGCTGCGAGTCGCACTCCGGATCAGCTTGCGGCACAAGCTCATCGATCGATGTGAGCGCGGCCCGCAGCTCGGCTTTGGACACGGTGTTCTCGATCAGATCCCACACCAATTCCAGCGACAACCCTGGTTCGGCCTCGCTCATCTCCAAAAGCACTCGCACCGCCTGGGCCAGCTTGCCGGCGTTGCGGCTCACCCGCGGGTAGCGCTTCAGCTTCTCGTCGGTGGACTGACGTTCGGCCTTGGCCATCAAGTCGGTGACCATCAGCAGATCGAACAACTCCAGCACGTCATCGATGGCCTTGGCGCGCAAGGTGAACACCGTCGCGCACAGCAACGCCAGCAACCGCTCCCGCTGGGGCTTCATCCGCCGCAGATGCACGGTCTTGCCGGTCAATCCGTGCGCGGCCAGCGCGATCAACCGACGCGCAGGTACTGCCGCGATGTCCACCGAGGCCGGGATCACCGCTTTCATGTCACGCACCCGCGCCAGCGCGTTTTTCATACCCGTCGACGACGGGGTGAACGCGCCCTTGCGCAGCCGCTCCAGCTCGACATACCTGCGGCGGTTCCGTTCCCGAGTGTCCAGCAGCCCCAGCAACTGCCCGGCCTCCCCGCCGGTCAGCTGACCGGCCAGCTGCGTCCACAGGCGCCGGTCAGCATCCTGCTTGCCGTCGGTGACCAGCCTTTCGAGGGTCGTGATACCAGGTAGCAGAGCGTTGCGTTTACGCAACCAGTCCACCGCGCCCGCGAGCAGGGCCTTCGGGCCGTCGCCGGTCATCCACGCCTGATCAGCGATCCACGCCAGCAGCTCGGTCTCGACCTGCGCGTACGAGACCAGCCCCTGGCTACGCTGGATCTCCCACGCGTGCTCGAACCGGGTCTTCTCCCGGTCGGTGTAGGACTTCACACACGACGGATCCGCGATCTCCAATTGCTCAGCCAGGTAATCGACCAGCTCGCCCGGGACGTCGAGCGGATCCGGCAGAAACATCCCCAAATACCGAACAGTCACGAGCTGAAGGGCAAAGCCAAGGCGATTCGAATCCCGCCGCCGGGCCTGGATCAGCTTGCGGTCCTCGTCATCGAGATAAAAGAACCGCTCCAGCTCGACTCTCGACAGCACACCGAACCGGCCATACCCGGCCCCGACCTCATCACGCACAACCCGACATGCAACCACCACACGCCCGCCCGCACCCGCCAATCCGGCGAATCAACCTTCACAGCAACGTGTTTCGGTCGTCATCATTCGCTAACGCCAGTTTCGGCTCAACTGGACCCCTCATGCCGTCACCCGGTCCGGCACGAACCCCAGCCACGGCAGCGTGCACAATGCGATCGACAGACCCAACCGATCCGCCGGACCCCGCCCACGGCCCGGATCCACGAACGCCAGATCAGCCGGAGTCAGCGTGAAATACCGGAACAGCTCCTCTCGGCTGATCTCCGGGAACCCCCGCAGACGCTCCAACTCCTCGTCCGCGAAACCCCAACCTCCAGCACGCCGATCAACCCTCATCGGCAGCCAAGCCAAGCACCAACGACCCGAGGCCGCACCCTGAACGTGAAAACCGTTCTCTGCCAGCTGGCTACGCCATATTCGCCCGATTTTCGGCCGATACTACGGCGACCCCCACAAGGGCTGGCGCTCTGGAGGGATCACCACCCGATAGTCGACGGATTATTCTCAGCGTGTTATTTGCTGATCGATAAGCGCGAAGAGCTCGTCGGCACTCGCGTCCTCGACCGCGGCGCGGTCGTCGTTGGCCGTGGATTCGCGTTCCTCCAGGGCTTCGGCCAGCGTCGCGCGGATCCGGTCGGCCAGGCGCTCTTTCTCGCCTGCCGACGGCAGGGTCGCCAACAATGATCGGAGCGCGGCGATCTGGTCGTCGACCGTGGAGGTGGTCGACTTGTCTTCCCAGTGCGAGCCCAGGAATGTCGCGACCGCGATGGCGGTCGGGTATTCGAACACCAGTGTCGACGGCAATGTCAGACCCGTCGCCTTGGCGAGCCGATTCCGTAGTTCGATCGCACCGAGCGAATCGAAACCCAGTTCGCTGAACGGGGTCTCGGGTTCGACCACAGCAGCCGAGGGGTGTCCCAGGACTGCCGCGGCGTGCTCCTGGACAAGGGCGAGTACCACACCCACCCGGTCGGATTCCGGTGTGGCGGCAAGCCGTTGCGCCAGCGACACCCCACTATCGGCACGGCGTGGGATGGCGGTGACCAGCGCACTGAGCGCTCGGGGCAGCGACCCCGAGTCGGCCTGCGCGGTCAGCGCCGCCACGTCGAGACGCACCCCGGCGCTCGCCGGGACACCGACAGCCACAGCAGCGTCCAGCAGCGACATCCCGTCTTTCTCGTCGAGCGGGAGCAAACCCCCGCGGCGCAGACGCGCGAGATCGGCCTCGGCGAGCGTGCTGGTCATACCGTTGGTCCCGCGCCATGGCCCCCATGCCACCGACGTCGCCGGCAACCCGATGCGGTGCCGGTGGTGGGCGAGGGCATCCAGGAAGGCATTTGCTGCCGCGTAGTTGGCCTGGCCCGGACTGCCGATCGTGCCTGCGATCGAGGAGTAGAGCACGAACATCGACAGGTCCAGATCCTTCGTCGCCTCGTGCAGATTCCACGCGGCATCGACCTTCGGCCGCAGCACTGTCTCGAACTGCTCCGGTGTCATCTCGGCGAGCACACCGTCGGCCAGCACGCCCGCGGTGTGCACAACCCCGGTCAACGGATGCTCGGCCGGGATGGCCGATAGCACGCCTTCGAGGGCCGCTCGGTCGGCGACATCGCACGCCACGATATCCACCTGCGCGCCGAGTTCGGTCAATTCTGCCGCGAGATCGGCCGCGCCGTCGGCGCCGCGACCGCGCCGACTGGCCAGCACCAATCTCCGCACGCCGTGCTCGGCAATGAGATGCCGAGCCGCCACGGCACCCAGCCCGCCGGTACCGCCGGTGATCAGGACTGTCCCCTCGGGTCGCAGCGGCGTCGGGATGGTGAGCACGTTCTTGCCGATATGCAGGGCCTGACTCAGGAACCGGAACGCTGCGGGCGCCTGCCGCAGATCCCATCCGGTGACCGGAGGGGGAACGAGCACACCGGTGTCGAACAGGTCTACCAGGATGTTCAGAATCTCGTGCAGCCGGTCGGGGCCGATTTCGCTGAGATGGTAGCCCCGGTAGCGCACACCCGGATGCTGCTCGGCGACCTCGCCGGGATCGCGGCGATCGGTCAACCCCATCTCGAGGAATCGTCCACCACGCGGTAACAATCGCAATGACGCATCCACGAATTCGCCGGCTAGCGAATCGAGAACGATATCGACACCGCGCCCCTCGGTGACATCGCGGAACTTGCGCTCGAAGTCCAGGGTCCGCGAATCGCCGATCGCCGTGTCCTCGAATCCCATATCGCGCAGCACATCCCACTTCGGTCGGCTCGCCGTCACCAGCAGTCGCAAGCCCAGGTGACGCGCCACCTGGACCGCCGCCATGCCGACACCACCGGTGGCGGCATGCAACAACAGCGTTTCCTCGGGTTGCGCCTCGGCCAGATCGACCATGCCGTAGTACGCAGTGGTGAACACCACCGGCACCGCGGCGGCCTGCGCGAACGACCAACCCTGCGGCACCCGGGCCAGCACCCTGCTGTCGGCCACCGCCATGGAACCGATCTCGGTGAGGAACCCGAAGACGCGATCACCAGGGGCGAATTCGGTGACATCGGGTGCCACCTCCACCACCACTCCGGCACCCTCACCACCAAGGGCCGCCTGCGGGTCCGGATACATGTCCAGCGTGATCAGCACGTCGCGGAAGTTGAGGCCGGCCGCGCGGAGCGCTACCCGGACCTCTCCGGGACGGAGCGATGCCGGCGCGGCGGGTGTCTCGACCAGCGTGAGGTTGTCACCGGTCAACGTGCCTTTGCCGAGCTGGGTCAATGCCCAACCCGGAGCCGGAAGCAGCTCACCCGTACCCACGGTATCGCCGACACCACGACTCAACCGCGCCGCATGCGGCACACCCCGCCGCAACGCCAGCTGAGGTTCCTCCTCGATAGCGAGGGCAACAGCCACGCCGACGCGGTAGTCCTGCCCACGATCGATATCGACGATGACGATCCGGCCGGGACTCTCATTCTGGGCGCTACGCAGCAAACCCCAGACCGCAGCAGCGACCGGATCCACCGATTCGCCGGCCTCCACTGCGACCGCTCCCCGGGCCACCGCGACAACCCGATCATGCTGGGTCAGCAGCTCCCGCACCCGCGCCGCAACCTGGACAACCCGATCGTGCACCGCACCGGGAACATCCACGCCAGCACCCGCGTCCTCGACCCGCAACACCGCCACGGGACTGTTGTCGACGATCACCGTCTCGCCCTCGTCATTGCCGGCCCAATCCCCTTCCGCGACAAGGTCACCCGAATCGGGCACGGGCAGCGAAACCCACCGCAGGTGGTGCAGGCCGTTACCCGCGGCCGGTGCACCGGCCCCGCCCAAGGCGGCGATCGGGACCGGACGAAGAGTCAATGCCCCGATTTCGGCCACCGGCGCCCCCTGGTGGTCGGTCAGCGTCACCATGAATCGCTGATTGCCCGCCTCGGACTCGGCCGAGGTCACCCGGACTCGTACCGACACCGCACCAACGGCGTAGATGTCGACGTTCTCCCACGAATAGGGCACCAGCGCCGCACCCGCGGGAGCAGGCTCCGCCAGTCCGCCGAGAGCTATCGAATGCAGCACCGCATCCAGCAAGGCTGGATGTATGCCGAACCCGTCCGCCGACGAGTGGGCCTGCTCCGGCAGCGCCACCTCGGCGAACACCTCATCGCCGCGCCGCCACAATGCCATCAACCCCTGGAATACGGGTCCATACGCATACCCACGCTCGGCGAACTCCCGGTAGATATCGCCCAGCGCAATCGGTGCGGCCCCCACTGGCGGCCAGGTCGCCGCCGTCCCGCCGATCCGAGACAACAGTGACTGGGCGACAACAGTTCCCGTCGCGTGCCGGACCCACTCCGGGCGATCCGGCCCCTCCTCGCGTTGCGGGCGCGAATACACAGATACGGCGCGCGAGCCCGCATCACCGGGTTCGGCCGCGATCACCCGCAATTCGATGGCACCCGCCGACGGCACGACCATCGGCACCTCCACGACCAGCTCGACCAGTCGAGGGCTCCCGACCATCGCACCGATATGCAACGCCAACTCCACGAACGCCGTGCCCGGCAACAGCACCGTCCCGCCGATCGCGTGATCGGCCAGCCACGGGTGACTCGACAACGACAACCGACCGGTCAGAACCACACCATCGGAGTCCGGCAACCAGACCGCCGCCCCCAGCAACGGGTGGTGCACATCGTCGAGGCCGGAGGTCCGAACGTCGCTCCCTCCGGCAGCGGGAGCCAGCCAATATCGCTGGTGCTCGAACGCATAGGTCGGCAGCTCCACCCGGCCCGCCCCGTGCCCGGCGAACAAGCGCCGCAGGTCCACCGGTATACCCGCCACCTGCGCGTAGGCGAGGGCCGTGACGAACCCGACCGCCTCGTCGACCGATCGCCGCGACGCCGCCACCACGGTCGACTTCGCCTCCACATCGGGACGCGCCGCCAGACATTCGCGGGTCATGGCGGTCAGCACCGCGTCCGGACCCACCTCCACGAACTTGCGCACACCCGTTTCGACCAGGGTGACCACACCCGGAGCGAACCGGACGCAACCACGCACCTGCGCCACCCAATACTCGGGATCACACATTTCGTCGCCGACCAGCACACCCGAGACGTTCGACACGATTGGCAACAACGGCTTCCGATACGTCAACCCTCGGGCCACGGCGCGGAACTCGTCGAGCATGGGCTCCATCAACGCCGAATGGAATGCGTGCGAGACCCGCAACCACGTGTTCTTTCGGCCGGTGTCCGAGAGCCGCTGCTGGATCTCGCGGACGGCATCCGCCGTGCCCGAGAACACCACCGAATCCGGACCGTTCACCGCCGCGAGCGACACCCGACCGCCGTACGCGTCGATCAACTCCACGGCCGCCGCCTCCGATACGGCGGCCGCCAGCATGGCACCTCCCTCGGGCAACGCCCCCATCAACCGGCCACGCGCCGATACCAGCGCACACGCGTCGGCGAGCGACCACACCCCCGCCACGTACGCCGCCGCCAATTCGCCGATCGAATGCCCCGCGACGACATCCGGAGCAACACCGAACGACTCCAGCAACTGGAACATCGCCACCTCGACGGCGAACAACGCCGGCTGCGTCCATTCCGTTCGACCCAGCACCCCGTCGGGATCGGTGAACACGACCTCCCGCAGCGGGCGGTCGAGGTGGCGGCCGAACTCGGCACAGACCTCGTCCAAGGCCGCCGCGAATACCGGAAACGCCTGGTACAGCCCCGCACCCATCCCGGCACGCTGCGCACCCTGACCAGTGAATAGGAAGGCCGTCCTTCCTGGGACTGTCGCTCCTGCGACCACGCCCGATGGCGCCGACCCGGAGGCGAGCCCCGCCAGGCCGGCGAGCAGCTCCGCCCGATCCCGCCCGACGACGACGCCGCGCCGATCCATCGCGGCCCGCGAGTCCACCAACGACCGCGCCACCGCCCACACATCCACGTCCGGACGATCGGCCAACCACGCCCGCAACCGATCCGCCTGCCCCCGCAGCCCGGCGTCCGACTTCGCCGACACCACCAACGGCACGACCGCGATATCGACATTCGACCCCACCGGCGCGAGTTCGGCACCGTCAGAAGGTGTTCCGGTGTGTGTGAACGACGGCGCCGGCGCTTCCTCGATGATCACGTGCGCGTTCGTGCCGCTGATCCCGAACGACGACACACCCGCACGCCGCACCCGGTCGCCCGCAGGCCACGGCTGGGCGGCGGTCAACAGCTGGACCTCGCCCGCCGACCAATCCACGTGCGGGCTCGGCGCGTCGATATGCAGTGTCCTTGGCAAGGTCTCATGCCGCATGGCCTGCACCATCTTGATCACACCGCCGACGCCCGCCGCGGCCTGCGAATGACCGATATTGGACTTCAACGACCCGATCCGCAGCGGCTCACCCGCCCGGTCCCGACCGTAGGCGGCGATCAATGCCTGCGCCTCGATCGGGTCACCCAACGCCGTGCCGGTGCCGTGCGCCTCCACCACGTCCACATCGCCTGGACCCACACCCGCATTCGCCAGCGCCGCCGCAATCACCCGCTCCTGCGAAGGGCCGTTCGGCGCCGTCAAACCATTGCTCGCACCGTCCTGGTTGATCGCACTGCCCCGAACGACCGCTAATACGTTGTGGCCCAGCCGCTTCGCATCCGACAGCCGCTCCACCACCAACACCGCGGCACCTTCGGACCACGCGACACCATCAGCAGCCGCCGAGAACGACTTACACCGACCGTCCCGGGCCAGACCACGCTGCCGGGAGAACTCGACGAACACCGTCGGCGTCGCCATCACTGTCGCACCGCCCACCAATGCCAAGGAACTCTCTCCCTCACGCAGCGCCCGGCAGGCCACATGCAGTGCGACCAGGGACGACGAGCAGGCGGTATCCACCGTCATCGCGGGCCCTTCCAAGCCCAACGCATAGGCCACCCGCCCGGAAACCACGCTGCCTGCCGAACCGGTGGCGACATACCCTTCGATCTCCGGTCCGGCGTTACGCGCCAGGGCGTCGTAGTCCTGGTACATCACGCCGGTGTAGACACCCGTATCGCTGCCGCGCAGCGCGGTCGGGTCGATCCCCGCGTGCTCCAACGCTTCCCACGAGACCTCCAGCAGCAACCGCTGCTGCGGGTCCATGGCGATGGCCTCACGGGGTCCGATCCCGAAGAACCCCGCATCGAAATCGGCGGCATTCTCGAGGAACCCGCCCTCCTCGGTGTAGGACGTTCCCGAGTGGTCGGGGTCCGGATGAATCAGCTGATCCAGGTCCCAGCCACGATCCGAGGGGAACTCACTGATGGCATCGGTGCCCGACGCCACCAGATCCCAGAGCCCATCCGCAGATTCGACACCACCGGGATATCGGCAGGCCATGCCCACGATGGCGATCGGCTCGTCGATGTGCGTCCGACGACGGGTGGGCGCAGCGGTCTTCTTCGCGCCGCCGACCCGCGAGCGGAGATACCGGGCCACGGCCGTCGGGGTCGGATAATCGAAGGCCAGGGTCGACGGTAGCTGTAGACCCGTGGCTTTGGTGAGCCGGTTGCGGAACTCCACCGCACCCAGCGAATCGAAACCCAGTTCACTGAATGGCGTCTCGGCCTGGATCAGAGCTCCAGAAGCGTGCCCGAGCACGCTGGCCATCAGATCCCGGACGAAATCGAGAACGATCGTGTCGTAGCTGTCCGGCGACGCCGACGCCAATCGCCTCGCCAGATCGCCACCACCACCACTGTCGGTGCGACGCGGTGACGGCACCAACGACTGCAGCAGCCCCGGCAGCAGGCCCGCACGCGCCTGGACGGACAGGGGCGCCGGATCGAAGTCGACCGCGGCGACGAAGGGTGTATCCGCGCCACCCGCCGAGTCGAACAGTGCGAGACCATCGGCTGCGGCCAGAGGTCGGAAACCCATCCGCGACAGCCGGTCCACGCCCTCATGGCCCAGGTCGGCCGTCATGCCGCTGCCTTGGTTCCACGGACCCCACGCCATGGAAACGGCGGGGAGACCAGCGTTCGCCCGGCGCCGCGCCAGAGCGTCCAGCACCGAGTTCGCCGCCGCGTAGTTGCCCTGCCCCGGCGATCCGAGTACCGCCGCGACCGAGGAGAACAGGACGAACGCCGACAGGTCGTGACCCAGCGTGAGCTCGTGCAGGTTCAGGGCCGCGTCGACTTTCGGTGCCAGCACCCGGTCGACCTGCTCGGGCGTGAGCGCCTCTATGGTGGCGTCGGCCAGCACACCTGCCGCGTGTACCACGGCGGTCGGCGCCGGACCGTCGGAGAGCTCGTCGAGCATTGCGGCCACCGCGGCGCGATCGCTCACATCGCAGGCCACCACTCGGGCCCGGGCCCCGAGTTCGCTCAGCTCGGTGACGAGGTCGGCAACACCTTCGGCCCGGTCACCGCGCCGGGACACCAACACCAGCTCACGTGCACCGTGCGCCACCGCGAGGTGTCGGGCCACCAGTGCGCCCAGCCCACCGGTGCCGCCGGTGATCAGCACCGAACCGGTCCCGATCGCCAGACTCGATCCGGTCGCCGCCGTATCGCGACGGGTCAGCCGCGGCACCAGCAGTGCACCCGCGCGTACCGCCAGCTGCGGCTCGTCGGCGTCCAGCGCGGCCGATATCAGTTCGGGCCCGGCCTCGCTATCGCTATCGCTGTCCACCAGCACGATTCGGCCGGGATGTTCCGACTGCGCGCTACGCAGCAGGCCCCAGGTGGCTGCCGCGCCCAGATCGGGATCTTCGCCCGGCAGACCCGCCCCGTGGCGCGTCGCAACAACCAAGGGGACATCCGCCGCAGAAGGCAGGCGCAACCAGGAGCGAATGGTCGCCAATACCGAGTGCACACGCCCACGCACAGTCTCCGCCTCCGACGGCTCTTCGTCGGACGACGCCGTGTCGACACTGGACTCCGTGTCGACCGGGTCGGTGAACCACACCACGGCATCGACCGGCAACCGCGCCGCTCCATCGGCACCGGCTGCCTCGATGAGGGCGGACAGATCCCGGTGGGTTTCGTCGAATCCGAGCCTCCCCGGCGAGCCGAAGGCGGCGATTCGACGGATGCCCGTGCCGGCCTGCGCCCGCGATTCGACCGCGGACCACCGCACCTCGTAGAGGTTGTTCGGTCCAACGGATCGTCCCTTGTGCAGTGTCTGGCTGCTTACGCGCCGCGACTGCAGTGCTTCGACGGTCAATACCGGCGCGCCCGCATCGTCGACGGTCTCGAGCCGTACGCTGTCGGCGCCGGTGCGCCGGATTCGAACCTGCACGGCCGTCGCCCCGGGCTGGAACAGCCGCACGCCGTGGAACGAGAACGGCAGCGGCAGATGGTCCTGCGGCAGGTCGGTGACCGATTCATGCACGGCGGCATGCAGCGCGGCGTCGAATAGCGCGGGATGGATACCGAAGCCGACCGCGTCCGCACCGATTTCGGCGGCCGACGCCACATCAGCCACGACATCCTCACCGTCACGCCACAGCCGGCGCACACCTTGGAACGCGGGTCCGTAGCCGAAGCCGCGCGCGGCCAACCGGTCGTACAACGCCTCGCCGGAAATCGCTTCGCCCTCGGTGGACAGCCCGGTGCCGCCGCCGAACGCCGGAGCGTCGATCGGTACGCCCGGCGCCAGAATGCCACGCGCGTGCGTGGTTCCGGATCCGTCGTCCGGCCGCTCGCCAGTGGCTTTGGACGCGATGACGAACCGCCTGCGCCCGTCGTCGTCCGGCGCCTCGACGGTGATCTGGATGTCCACCTCGACGTGGTCGTCCATCCGCAGCGGTGCTACCAGAAACAGCTCGTCGACCAGGGCAGCGCCTACTCGAGCGCCGACCGCCAAAGCCAGCTCCACGAAACCGGTCCCCGGTAAAAGCACCCCACCGAATACCGCGTGATCGGCGATCCACGGATGCGATGCCATAGAAATCCGACCGGAGAACAACCATTCGTCTTTGCCGGCCACAGAAATCGCCGCACCGAGCATGGGGTGGTCGATGGGCAGCAGTCCGGCACGACTCACGTCGCCGACTTCGCTGCTCGACGATATCCAGTACCGGCTGCGCTGGAATGCATAGGTCGGTAACGGAATTCGCTGTAGCCGCCGTCCTGCGTACAGGGAGCACCAGTTCACCTCGAGACCCGCGGCATGCGCAGCCGCCAGAAACGCGGTGAACTGCGCAACCTCATCCGCACCGCGCCGCGCGGCGGCAGCCACCATCGACCGTGCCTCGACCTCGGGTTCCTCGGCCACGCACTGGCGCGTCATCGCCGCCAGGACGGCATCCGGGCCCACCTCCAGGAACCGCCGGGTCCCGGTCGCGGCCAGTGCCCGTACCCCCGGAGC
This sequence comes from Nocardia sp. NBC_00881, assembly GCF_045207455.1. Lineage (NCBI taxonomy): Bacteria > Bacillati > Actinomycetota > Actinomycetes > Mycobacteriales > Nocardiaceae > Nocardia > Nocardia sp. NBC_00881. The sequence continues at coordinate 1,547,890 of NZ_CP108798.1, read as the reverse complement.
GAACCGCACGGCCGACCGTACCTGTCGCACCCAGTACTCCGGATCGGTCAGCTCACCATCGACCACCTCACCGGTCACGTTCGACATGATCGGAATCGTCGGCGTCCGATAGGTCAAACCCGCTGCCACCGACCGGAATTCATCGAGCATCGGCACCATCCGTGCCGAGTGGAACGCATGGCTGACCCGCAACCGGCTCGTCTTGCGGCCCTGCTCACCGAGCTGTCGGTCGACCTCGTCGACGGCGTCCACATCGCCGGACAACACCACCGACGACGGCCCGTTCACTGCAGCCACCGACAACCGGTGGGAGTGTCCGGCCACCAGGGCGACCGCCTCGTCTTCGGACAGGGCCGCCGCCAGCATTGCCCCGCCCGCCGGCAACGCGCCCATCAACCGCCCGCGTGCTGCGACGAGCGCACATGCGTCCGGCAGCGACCAGACCCCGGCGGCATAGGCGGCCACCAGCTCACCGATGGAGTGACCGAGCAGCACGTCCGCGGTCAGGCCGAAAGATTCGACGAGCCGGTACAGCGCTACCTCGAACGCGAACAGCGCCGGCTGCGTGAATTCGGTGCGATCCAGCAGTGCCACTGCGCCACTGTCGGCGCCATAGCCCGAGGCTGTGTCGCCTTCGGCGAACATCAGATCTTTCAACGGCCGTCCGAGTAGTGGATCGAACACGGCGCACACCTCGTCCAGTGCCGCCGCGAACACCGGAAATGCCGCAGACAGCTCCCGGCCCATTCCGGGCCGCTGGGAGCCTTGACCGGTGAACAGGAACGCGGTGCGCCCCGTACCCACGACGCCGCTGACCACGCCATCGGAGGACGCGTCGGCGACGAGGGCAGCCAGACCTGCCAGCAGCTCCGCTCGATCCCGCCCCACGACCACACCGCGCCAGTCCAACAGCGCCCGCGAGGTCGCCAGGGTATGCGCTACATCCCACACGTTCGCGTCGGGTTCGCCGAGCAACCATTGCCGCAGTCGATCCGCCTGCGCCCGTAGGGCGGGCTCGGACTTCGCCGATACGATCCAGGGGACGACATCCGACGCAACACTCGGCGCCGTCGACGGTACCTCCGCGGAGTCGCCCTCCGCCGAAGTGTCCTCGGCCTCCGCAGTGACCGGATCGCCGGGCGCCTCCTCGACAATCACATGTGCGTTGGTGCCGCTGACCCCGAACGACGACACGCCTGCCCGGCGCACCCGCTCACCGGCGGGCCACGGTTCGGCCTCGGTCAGCAACCGCACCGTATCCGCAGACCAATCCACATGGGGGGTAGGCGCATCCACATGCAGGGTTTTCGGCAAGATTTCGTGCCGCATTGCCTGCACCATCTTGATCACACCGCCGACGCCCGCAGCCGCCGAGGTGTGACCGATATTGGATTTGAGCGAACCCAGACGAAACGGCCCGCTCTCCCGCTGCCGACCGTATACGTCGATCAACGCCCTCGCCTCGATCGGATCCCCCAGCATCGTGCCCGTACCGTGCGCCTCCACCGCATCGATCTCGGAGGGATCCAGTCCGGCATTCGCCAGCGCCGCGGTGATCACCCGCTCCTGCGAGGGACCATTCGGCGCCGTCAATCCCCTGCTTGCGCCGTCCTGGTTCACGGCACTGCCCCGGATCACCGCCAGCACAGTGTGACCCAGCCGCTGGGCGTCCGACAGCCGCTCCAGCACCAGCATCCCGAGACCTTCGGAGAAGCCGGTCCCGTCGGCGGCCGCCGCGAATGCCTTACAGCGTGCATCCGGCGATAGCGCGTGCTGACGTGAGAACGCGATCAGCAAGGACGGATCCGACATCACGGTCACCCCACCCGCCAACGCGAGCGATGTATCGCCCTGCCGCAACGCCTGACACGCCAGATGCAACGCCACCAGCGACGACGAGCACGCAGTATCAACCGACAAAGTGGGGCCCTTGAAGCCGAACGTGTAAGCGATCCGGCCGGACAACACACAGCTCGCCGCGCCCAGGTAGGCATGGCCTTCCGCCTCGGCCGTCAACGTCGGAGAGCCGACGCGCGGACCGTAGTACTGGTGGAAGACTCCGGCGAAGAGCCCGGTATCGCTGCCGCGCAGCGACACCGGGTCGATACCCGCGTCCTCCAACGCCTCCCAGGATGCCTCGAGCATCAAACGCTGCTGCGGATCCAGCACTGCGGCTTCCCGAGGACCGATTCCGAAGAAGCCCGCATCGAAATCGGCTGCCGAATATAGAAACCCACCCTCACGGGTGTAGATCGTGCCCGGCACATCCGGATCCGGGTTGAACAGCCGCTCGAGGTCCCACCCTCGATCGGTCGGAAGAGCACCGACCGCGTCGGTGCCGGAGGCGACCAGATCCCACAGTTGCGCCGGGGTATCCACGCCGCCCGGATAGCGGCAGCTCATACCGACAATGGCGATGGGTTCCCTGGCACGCTCCTCCAACTCGTGGATGTGGCTGTTCGCAGCGCGCAGGTCGCCGGTGAGCTTCCGCAGATACCGGGTGAATTTTTCTTCGTTGCTCATGCTGGGCCGAACTCCTCGTCGATCAGGTCGAACAGCTCGCTACTGGAATGCGCGGCGAGATCGTCGTACTCGTCGGTCTGCCGGCCCTCGCCCAGCTGGGCCCGAAGCCGGTCGCCGATGCCGAGCAGGGCGGTGACGGTCGTCTCGTCGTCGCCCGCCACGGCCAGAACGCGGTCCACCATCGCTTCGAGGCGGGCGAGGTCGCCGGGTGCGGCCCCCGCCGCAGCGCGGTCGGCGGCGGGGGTCTCCGCAGTAACGGTCAAGGCCAGCCGGTCGTGCAGAAATCGGGCCAACTCGGTCACCGTCGGATAGTCGAATACGAGCGTCGAGGGCAACTGGAGGCCGGTGGCTTGGGAAAGCCGGTTCCGGAACTCCACACCACCCAGCGAGTCGAAGCCCATATCGTCGAACCACTTGTCGGGCCGGATATCGCTCGTCGACGCATGACCGAGGACCGCAGCGGCTTGCTCGAGAACCAGGTCGACAACGGCCCGCTCTCGTTTGGCCTCCGGTATTCGGCCCAGCTCGAAACCGCGGGATCGCGTCTCGCTCACCACGTTGCGCTCCGAATGCGCTACCAGCCCTCGCAATACGGCGGGGACCGCGTCAGCGCGGATGTCCCGTCGCAGGTAGTTCATATCGAGGCGAAGCACAACCAGCGCCGATGCGCCCGCCGGATCCGATCCGATGCCGGCAGCAGTATCGAACAGCCGAAGGCCCTCCGCCTGGGTCAGTGGACGCATACCCAGCCGGGCCAGCCGTGCGATTCCGGCTTCGTCCAGGGTGTCCGCCATACCGCTGGATCCTGCTCCGGTCCGCTCCCACAGACCCCAGTCCAGAGCCACCGCGGGCAGTCCTTCGGCACGACGCCGCGCGGCCAACGCGTCCAGGAAGCTGTTCGCGGCGGCATAGTTGGCCTGGCCCGCAGACCCGAAGACACCGGCAATCGATGAGAACAGCACAAACGCCGAAAGGTCCGCGCCCCGCGTCGCCTCATGCAGATTCCACGCCGCATCGACCTTCGGTTCGAACACCCGATCCAGCTGGTCGTCGGTGAGGGTTCGGATCGTTGCATCATCGAGCGTGCCGGCTGCGTGGACCACAGCCGTCAATGGTTTTTCGGGCTCGATCGAGTCGAGCAGGGCGCGCAGTGCCGGCCGGTCCGCGACGTCACAGGCCGCAATGCGCACCTCGGCCCCACGCTCACTCAGTTCCGCGGCCAATTCCGCTGCACCCTCGGCGTCTGCGCCGCTGCGGGACACCAGCAGCATATGCCGGACATCATGCTCGGCAACCAGGTGCCGGGCCAGCTGCCCACCGAGCCCGCCGGTACCTCCGGTGATCATCACGGTGCCGGAACCGAAAGACGGCCTCGTCGCGGCGGACGCCTGCACCTGCACCAGTTTCGGCACCAGTACCGTGTCCCCCCGAACAGCCACCTGGGGCTCATCGGTTGCGAGGATCGTCCGCACGGTGTCGCTCGATAGCGGCGGTGCGTCGAGCGAGGACTGCCAGTCGAGCAAAACGATCCGGCCGGGGTATTCGGTTTGCGCACTGCGAACCAACCCCCACACCGCAGCTACGGCGAGATCCGGCGTCTCGCCCGGCAGTCCCGCGGCGTTGTGGGTGACGACGACCAGCCGGGTTTGCTCCAAGGCATCCTGGTCGAGCCACGTCCGGAGCATATGGAGCGTCGAGCGCGCTCGGTCGTGCGTGGCAGCCGTGATGTCGTCGTTTCGGGCAGCGATGGCGTCGACGACGGACCACACCACCGCCTCCGGTACAGCGGCGGCAGTCGTTACCAGGCTACCGAGGTCCGGATATCGCTCCCGTACACCCGCAACCGAGATCGAGCCGAGTGCGGCAATCCCATCGGAGACAGCGCCGGCGGACGACGCGTCCACCTGCGTCCACCGGAGCTCATATGCCCCGATATCACCGCCCGACAGGGAGTCGCGCAGCTGGGCGACGCCGTATGACCGGACAACGACCTCGTCGACGGAGACGAGCGGGTTCCCGTTGTCGTCCATCGCCGCAACGGCGATGGCGTCCTCCCCCTTCGACGTGACGATCGCCCGCACCGCCGTCGGCCGTGCGACATCGTAGAATCGGGCACCGCCCCAGCGAAACACCAACATGCCTCGGTCCGGATCGTTCCCGAGCTCCGGCCACATCAGACGGGCGAGACCGGCGTGCCCGATAGCATCCAACAGGCCCGGATGCAGCACGAAACCCGCAGAGTCGACGGCCGGATCCAAGATGATCTCGGAGAAAACGGTGTCGCCGCGCTGCCACGCCCGCTCGGTGCCGCGAAAAGAAGTCCCATATTCGAGTCCCGCGGCCGCCCGGATATGCGCGTGGATCCGTTCCGGATCGATCGGGTCGGCCTCCAGCGGCGGCCACGGCTCGGCCCGGAGCCGCTCCATCAGCGGCTCCGTTGCCGGTAGGGCGCTGGCCAGGACTCCGCTCGCGTTGCGTACCCACTCGCCGTCACCGGCGACCCGATAGTGGAAGCGGAAGTGACGCCGCCCCGTTTCGTCCGGCTGGTCGACCAGCACTTGAAGTTCGATATCACCGTCCTCAGGCGGAAGGATCGGGGTCTCCAAGGTGAGTTCTTCCACGCCGCAGGAGCCGAACTGGGGTCCGGTCGCCAAAAGCATCTCCAGCATCGTGGTACTCGGCACAACCATGACGCCATAGCTTCTGTGGTCCGCCAGCCAGGGATGTGTCCGCCGTGCGAGTCGGCCCATGAGCATCCATTCGTCCTTACCCGCAACCTGCACCACCCCCGTCACCACCGGGTGCCCCGATGCGTTCGGCGATGCCTGGACCGCCGGCTCCAGCCAATACCGCTGATGCTGGAATGCATAGGTGGGCAACGGCACCCGCGACGTCGCGCGACCTGCGTACAGCAGCGCCCAGTCCACCCAGATCCCCGCTACGTAGGCCTGCGCCAGCGCGGACACGAATTGGGTCGGCTCGTCGGTCGAGCGTCGAGCCGTCGCGACCACCGTCGAGCGGTTCTCGACATCTGGAGTCTCGGCCAGACACTGTCGAGTCATCGCGGACAGCACAGCGTCCGGTCCGATCTCGACAAATCGACGCACGCCCGCGTCGACCGCAGTGTCGATCCCCGGCGCGAACAGGACACACGCTCGCACCTGCTCGACCCAATAGCCTGGATCGGTCATCTCGGAATCGACCAGGACCGCCGAAACGTTCGACACGATCGGCAGCGACGGCTCCCGATATGTCAATCCTTCGGCGACCGTTCGGAACTCGTCGAGCATCGGCTCCATCAGGCCCGAATGGAACGCGTGACCGACCCGCAGCCGGTGGGTTTTCACACCCTCCACCGCAAGCTTGTCCGCGAGCTTGTCGATCGCGAACACATCCCCGGACACCACCATCGACGATGGACCGTTCACCGCAGCCAGCGACACCTGACCGGAGAACTCCTCGAGTACCGTGGTCACTCGATCCTCGGCCGCGGCCACAGCCAGCATCGCCCCACCGCCGGGCAGTGCTCCCATCAACCGCCCACGTGCCACGACCAGGACGCACGCGTCGGGTAACGACCACACCCCCGCGACATATGCCGCCGCCAACTCCCCGATCGAATGCCCGATCAGCACATCCGGTATCACACCGAACGACTCCATCAACCGGAATAACGCCACCTCGAACGCAAACAACGCCGGTTGGGTGAAGTCCGTGAGATCCAGCAGCGCCGCGTTGTTCTGATCGAACACCACATCCTTCAGCGACCAGCCGAGCAAGGGATCGACATGGGCGCACACCTCGTCGAACGCCGCCGCGAATACGTCGAAGGCCGCGTACAGACCCGCCCCCATCCCGGACCGCTGCGCACCCTGACCGGTGAACAGAAACCCGGTCTTGCCCGAACCCGCCGTCGCCTCGATCGTGCCCGGCGAACCCGCCGCCACATCGGCCAGCCCGGCCAACAGTTCCTCGCGTTCTCGGCCGAGGACGGCTGCACGCCGATCCAATTGGGCCCGCGACGTCACCAGCGAATGCGCGATATCCCACACGTCCGTGTCGGGATGGCCGACCACCCACTCCCGCAGTCGATTCGCCTGTGCCCGCAAACCCGACTCGGAACTCGCCGAGATCACCCAGGGCACCGCCACGGCACTGCCGGGCCGGTCTGCGGATTCCACCGGCGACACCGGAACTCGACGGGCCGGCGCTTCTTCCAGGACGGCATGTGCGTTGGTGCCGCCGAGGCTGAACGAGGACACCCCGGCGCGGCGGATTCGCCCGGCGCGCGGCCACGGCTGGGCCTCGGTCAGCAACTGGACGTCGCCCGCCGACCAGTCCACGTGTGGGCTCGGCGCATCGACATGCAACGTCTTCGGGAGAGTTTCGTGCCGCATCGCCTGCACCATCTTGATCACACCGGCGACACCTGCCGCAGCCACCGTATGTCCGATATTCGACTTGATCGATCCGATCCGCAGCGGTGCTCCTGACCGGTGCTGCCCGTACGTGTTGATCAACGCCTGCGCCTCGATCGGGTCACCCAAGGTCGTACCGGTCCCGTGACCGTCCACCGCATCCACGTCCGACGGCGCCAAACCGGCATTCGCCAGCGCTGCCGCGATCACACGCTCCTGCGAGGGACCGTTCGGCGCGGTCAACCCATTGCTCGCACCGTCCTGGTTCACGGCCGTACCACGCACGAGAGCGAGGATGTTGTGCCCCAGGCGCTGGGCGTCGGAGACCCGTTCCAGCACCAGCACTCCGATGCCCTCGGCGAATGCGACGCCGTCGGCCGCGGCGGAGAACGCCTTACACCGTCCATCGGGCGCCAGGCCACGCTGCCGCGCGAAGTCGACATGGAGGTACGGACTGCCGTAAACGGTCACGCCGCCGGCCAGCGCCAGCGAGCTCTCACCCTGCCGTAGCGCCTGGCAGGCCAGATGCAGCGAGACCAGCGACGACGAGCACGCGGTATCCACGGTTATCGCAGGCCCTTCCAAACCGAAGGCATAAGCCACCCGGCCGGAGATCACACTGTTCGTATTGCCGGTGAGCCGATAGCCCTCCAGCTCACCGGTTACCCGAGAGACGTAGTCCGCGAAGCTGGCGCCGGTGAACACACCGGTATCGCTGCCGCGCAGCGAAATCGGATCGACGCCCGCGTTCTCCAATGCTTCCCAGGAGACCTCCAGCAGCATCCGCTGTTGCGGGTCCATGGCCGACGCCTCTCGAGGGCCGATCCGGAAGAACCCCGGATCGAAATCCGCTGCATTGTCCAAGAACCCTCCGCGGCGGCTGTAGACCGTACCGGGCTTGTCCGGGTCCGGATCGAACAGTCGTTCCAGATCCCACCCGCGATCCGACGGGAATTCACCGGTGGCATCAACTCCGGCGGCTACCAGCTCCCATAACTCGTCCGGCGAGGTAACCCCACCCGGGAACCGACACGCCATGCCCACGATCGCAATCGGCTCGTCGACTCGCACCCGCCGTTGTGCCTTCCTGGGCGCGGTGTGCGTTTTCAGCTCGATCCGCGAGCGCACCACAACCGCCACTGCTGCTGGAGTCGGATGATCGAACACCAGAGTGGATGGCAGCGACAACCCGGTGGCCTTACCCAATCGGTTACGGAACTCCACCGCACCCAGGGAATCGAAACCGATCTCATCGAAGCGCTGATCCGGCCCGACGTCATCGACCGAGTCGAACCCGAGCGTCGCGGCGGCCTGTTCCCGGACCAGATCGAGAACGATCGCGCCATGCCGCGCCTCCGGCACACCTGCCAGCCGTCCGCCCAGCAGGCCGGTCGCCGACAGGCTCGCCGAGGAGTCGGCCACCTCGGTGCGCCGCGTCTGCCGCACGAAACCGCGTAGAACCGCCGGAATCGTGTCGACATCCGCAGTGCGGCGCACCGCGTTCGCATCGAACCGCATTGCGGTCGACGCGCCGTCCGAGCGAAGCACAGCCTCGTCGAACAGCCGGACACCCTCGGCATCGGCAAGCTGATCCAGCCCCCACCGCTCCAATCGGGCGAAGGCCACCCGATCCAGACCGCCGGTCATACCGGTGCCCTGGTTCCAGGGCCCCCATGCCACTGCGGTTCCCCGCAAACCCGCGGCCCTCCGCTGCCGCACCAAGGCATCCAACGCCATGTTCGCGGCGGCGTAATTGCCTTGTCCGGCTGATCCCAAGAGACCGGCAACAGACGAAAAACCTACGAACGCCACGACGTTTCGATCACGGGTCGACTGATCCAGGTGCCAGGCCCCCGCTACCTTCGGCGCCAGCACCCGATCTACCTGCTCATCGCGCAGGGTCGCGATGGTCCCGTCGTCCAATACCCCGGCCGCGTGCACGACGATCAGGTCACCAGCCGGATCAATGGTGTCCAGCAGACTCTGCACAGCCTCGCGGTCGGTCACATCGCATGCGACAATCTCGGCCTGGCCGCCCGCCTGCGCCAACTCGGCAACCAATTCGGCAGCACCCGGCGACGCTGATCCCTGCCGTGAGGTCAGCACCAGTCGCCGCACGCCGTGCTCGAGAACGAGATGGCGCGCGAACAGCGTACCCAAACCGCCCGTACCGCCGGTGATGAGCGCTGTCGCCTCCTGGAAGGAGGGCGATTCGCCGGTGTCCTTCGAAGGATCCGCCCGAACCAGCCGCGGTACCTGAATCACCCGGTTGCGCACTGCGACTTGTGGTTCACCGGTGTGCACGGCCGCGACGATCCGATCGGCATCCAACACTTCGCCCGGGTCCTCGTCGATCAGTACGAACCGTTCCGGATTCTCCGACTGAGCACTGCGCACCAGACCCCACACGCCTGCTGCGGCGAGACTCGGGACCTCACCGGGCAAGCCCGCACCCCCGGTCGTGACCACCACCAACCGAGCCTCGGACAGCTTCGGTTCGGCGAGCCAGGATTTGAGCACCGCCAATGTCGCATGTACCCGCGTCCGCACTGCTTCGGGATTATCGGCCGCCTCTGCGGCTCGCCACACCACGAGATCGGGAACCCGATCCGCCGCCACCACATCGGCAACCGATGCATAGCACGTATCGATCCTGCTCTCGGGTTCGGCCGCCAGCACCACCATCTCGGGTGTGGGACGGTCGATGGCCGCCACCCCGGGTGGCTGCCACCGAACTTCGTACAAACCCGCCTCATTCCTGGACAGGGTGCTGCTGATTTCCCCGAGGTTGTACGGTCGCGCCGCCATCGCGTCCACTGAAACAATCGGGTTCCCGTCCCGGTCGACGGCGGCGACCGAAATGGTATGCACACCGTTGGGTACAGCTATGACCCGGAGCTCGGTCAGTTCCGCGGGCCAATTGCCGTCGGCGGACTTGTGAAAGCGTGTGTTTCCCCACCGGAACAACAACCAGCCGATGTCCGGATCGGGCTCCAGCTCACGGCAGATCAACCAGGAAACGCCTACGTGCAGGACGATATCCAACAGCGCCGGATGCAAATCGAATTGTTCTGACCGCGTTGCCGCGTCGGTGTTCAGGGCGACGTCCGAGAAGACCGCGTCATCGCGGCGCCACGCGGCGCGGACTCCGATGAACGCCGGGCCGTACTGCAGCCCGGTGTCGGTGTCCATCTGTTCGGGAAGCCCGGCGATGTCCAACGGTTCGGCTTCGATCGGCGGCCACTGTTCATCCTGCAGTCTCGTCATCAAACCCGAATCACCGCCCGCCAGGCTGGTGAGGGCGCCGGTGGCACTGTGTGTCCACTCTCCGTCGGCCGAGGCTCGGACGTAGATCTCGAACCGTCGCAGCCCGAAGTCATTCGGGGCCTGGACGAGAGCCTGCATTTCGACATCGTCGTCGAAGGCCGGCGAGACAGGTGCCAGCAAGGTCAGTTCGGCAACCGCGTCACAACCGATCTGATTGCCCGCGACGAGCAGAAGCTCGATCAGCGTCGCGCTGGGCAGAACCACCACACCGTGGGACATATGATCGGCGATCCACGGATGGGTACGTACCGAGAAGCGACCGGTGAACAGCCATTCATCGGTGCCCGCCAACCCGACCACGCCCGTCAGGATCGGATGATCCATGGCGTTCGGGTGCGTATCGACAGTCTGTTGATCGACCCAGAAGCGACGATGTCGGAAGGCGTACAGCGGCAAGGGGACTCGCCGAACTCGGCGACCGGAGAACGCCGGCGTCCAATCCACCCGCACCCCCGCGACGTGAGCCTGTGCCAGCGATGTGACGAACTGCGCGATTTCGTCGGTCGAACGGCGGGAGGCCGCCACCACGGTAGACGCCGACTCGATGTCCGGTGTTGCGGCCACACAGCCCCGCATCATCGCAGCCAGCACCGCATCCGGCCCCACCTCGACGAACCGCCGGACACCGCCCGCGATGAGAGTGTCCACACCAGGTGCGAACCGGACACAACCCCGAATCTGCCGCACCCAGTATTCCGGATCGGTCACCGCGTCTCCGGCGACCTCACCGGACACGTTCGACACGATGGGCAGCCGCGGCGACTGATAAGCGACGCTCTCGGCGACCGTCCGATACTCGGCCGACATCGGATCCATCCGCGCCGAATGGAAGGCGTGGCTTACCCGCAGCCGATTCGTCTTCACACCCTCGGCGGAAAGGCTTCGTTCGATCTCCTCGATGGCATCGGTGTCACCGGAGACGACCGTCGACGACGGATCGTTCACGGCGGCGATCGACACACGGCCACCGAACTGGGCGACGAGCTCCGCGGCACGCGTTTCCGCGACCGCCACCGCGAGCATCGCCCCACCTTCCGGCAATGCGCCCATCAACCGACCGCGCGCCGCCACCAGGGCACAGGCGTCGGACAGCGACCACACCCCCGCGACATATGCCGCCGCCAACTCCCCGATCGAATGCCCGATCAGCACATCCGGTATCACACCGAACGACTCCATCAACCGGAACAACGCCACCTCGAACGCGAACAACGCGGGCTGCGTGAATTCCGTCCGGTCCAGCAGATTCTCGGGGTCGGCAAACATCACCTTCCGCAACGACCGCCCGAGCAGGGGGTCGATCTGAGCACACACCTCATCCAATGCCGCCGCGAACACCGGGAAGGCGCCATACAGGCCGGCGCCCATACCGACCCGCTGCGCTCCCTGACCGGTGAACAGGAACGCCGTCTTGTCAGAACCCGCACAGGACTCGATCACGCCGGGCGATCCGGCCGCCACATCGGCCAGACCAGAAAGAAGTTCGTCCCGGTCACGTCCCACGACCGCGCCGCGCCAGTCCAACAGCGCCCGAGAGGTCGCCAGCGAGTGCGCGATATCCCACACATTCGCGTCGGGATCGCCGACCAACCACTGCCGCAGTCGATCCGCCTGAGCCCGCAGAGCCTCTTCCGACTTGGCCGATATCACCAGTGGAATGGTCTCCGCTGCGACGGGTTCTGCGGTCGTGACCTGCTCGGACCCGCCTCCGGACCCCGCTTCGACCGGATCGGCCGGTGCTTCCTCGAGAATGAGGTGAGCGTTGGTACCGCTGGCGCCGAACGACGAGATGCCGGCCCGCCGGATCCGGTCCCCCGCGGGCCACGGCTCGCTGTCCTGGAGCAAGCGCACCGTACCCGCCGACCAATCCACATGAGGTGTGGGCGCATCCACATGCAACGTCTTCGGCAGCAGTTCGTGCCGCATGGCCTGAACCATCTTGATCACGCCACCGACGCCTGCCGCAGCCGACGTGTGACCGATATTCGACTTGAGCGAACCCAGCCGCAACGGTGTCGCCGGGCGCCGAGCGCCATAGGCACCGATCAGTGCCCGCGCCTCGATCGGATCCCCCAGCATCGTGCCGGTACCGTGTGCCTCCACCGCATCGACATCGGACGGGGCCAACCCGGCGTTCGCCAATGCCTGCGCGATCACCCGCTCCTGCGACAGACCGTTCGGCGCGGTCAACCCATTGCTCGCGCCGTCCTGGTTCACCGCACTGCCCCGAATCACCGCCAGCACGGTGTGGCCGAGCCGTTGCGCGTCGGACAACCGTTCCAACACCAGCACCCCGAGGCCTTCGGAGAATCCGGTCCCGTCAGCAGCTGCCGCAAACGCCTTGCACCGACCGTCGACGCACATGGCGCGCTGGCGGGCAAAAGCAATCGGCAGCGACGGATCGGACATGATGGTTACCCCGCCTGCCAAAGCAAGCTCCGTATCGCCGTGACGCAATGCCTGACAAGCCAGATGCAGCGCCACCAATGACGACGAACATGCCGTATCGATCGAGATCGCTGGACCTTTGAATCCGAAGGTGTAGGCGATGCGACCGGACAACACACTGTCCGAACCACCGAGATAGTGGTGAGCTTCTGCCTCGGCGGTCATACCCGGCGAACCGATGCGGGGACCGTAGTACTGGTGAATTGCTCCCGCGAATACACCGGTGTTACTGCCATGAAGTGACACCGGGTCGACACCCGCGTCCTCCAAAGCCTCCCAGGAAGCCTCCAGCATCAGTCGCTGCTGCGGATCCATCGCTGTCGCCTCCCGCGGACCGATCCCGAAGAAGGCCGCGTCGAAGTCCCCGATGGAGTCCAGAAATCCGCCGTGTCGCGTGTAGACAGTGCCGGGCACGCTCGGGTCGGGGTTGTACAACCGCGCCAGGTCCCACCCCCGGTCGGTCGGGTAGTCCCCCATGGCGTCCACACCGTCGGCAACCACCCGCCACAGCTCGTCGGGGGTCCGCACGCCACCGGGATACCGGCAGGCCATACCGACTATGGCGACGGGCTCGGTCGACCGATCGGTGAGCTCACGCAGTTGCTGCTTGGTCTCGTATAGCTCATTCGCGGTCTTCTTCAGATACCGGCGCAGCTCGTCATTGCCTGCCATTGTGGAACTCCTGCTCTGATGCGTTCAGCTGAGACGGTCGATGAACTCGAAAAGTTGATCGTCTTCCGCGGTTTCGAGGTCGGGGCGGTCCTCCTCGACATCGCCGGCGGCCTTTTCCTCGAGTTCGCGCCACAGCGCGAGCACCTTTTCTGCGATATCCGAACGCTGCTCGGGCGACAGTTCGGACACCGCGCAATCGCGGGTCAGCGACTGGACCTCGGCCGCTATCCGCTCCGCGGGATCATCGATGGGAACGATCTCCCGCCGGAGGTACGCGCCCAAAGCTCGCGGCGTCGGATAGTCGAACATCGCTGTCGCGGGCAACTGCACGCCGACAGCGGATTTCAGTCGGTTACGGAACTCCATGACGCCGAGCGAATCGAATCCGATCTCGGTGAACGGCCTGTCCGCGAGGACCGCGTCCACCGCGGCATGTCCCAGCACAGCCGCGGCCTGCCTCCGGATCACGTCCAGAATCATTCGTTTCTGCTCGTCGACCGACCGGTCGGCCAATTGCATTGCCAGGCCGGATGACTCGCTCCGCTCCGCGGCGACTCGCCGACGCGCAGGCCCGGTCAGGCCGCGCATTATCGCGCGCAGGCCGGAGTCCGTCTCGGCGAGAGTTGCCCGGTCGATCCGCGCAGCCACGAACGCAGAGTCACCGGCCACCAGCGCCGCGTCGAACAGCGCCATACCGTCGTCATCGCTCAGCGCGAGGATGCCTTCCCTCCGCAACCTGGCCAGGTCGGTCGCTCCGAGGGTCCCCGTCATGCCGGTGCTCTGCTCCCACAGCCCCCAGGCCACCGAGGTCCCGGGCAGGCCGTTCACGTGCCGATGCTGGGCCAGCGCGTCGAGGAACACATTGGCGGCAGCGTAGTTCGCCTGCCCGGGGGTGCCGATCACGCCCGTCAGCGAGGAGTAGAGCACAAACAGCGACAGATCCAGGTCCTTGGTCGCCTCGTGCAGGTTCCACGCCGCATCCACCTTCGGCCGCAGTACGTCCGCGATCTGCTCCGCGGTCATCGCGGTGAACAAACCGTCGGCGAGCACGCCCGCCGTGTGGACGACGCCGGTCAGCGGATGGCCCGGCGGGATCGTCGCCAGCACCGCGTCCAGTGCCGCCCGGTCGGCGGCATCACAGGCGACGATGTCGACGTCCGCGCCGAGCGCCGTGAGTTCGGCCCGCAATTCGGCCGCCCCGGGCGCGTCCGGACCGCGTCGGCTCGCCAGAACCAGCCGGCGCAGGCCGTACTCGATGATCAGATGCCGCGCGGCCACCGCACCCAAAACCCCGGTGCCGCCGGTGATCAAGACGGTGCCGTCGGGCCGCAATGGCGTGGGCACGGTGAGTACATTCTTGCCGATATGTCGGGCTTGGCCGAGATACCGGAACGCCTCCGGCGCCTGCCGCAGGTCCCATGCGGTGGTCGGGAAAGGCGCCAGCGCTCCGGTGTCGAACAGGTCGACCAGCGCCGTCAGGATCTCGTGGAGCCGATCCGGATCCACGTCCAGCAGCACAAAACTCCGGTAGTCCACGCCAGGATGTGCAGCGGCGACCTCGGCCGGGTTCCGTCGGTCGAGCACCCCCATCTCGACGAACCGGCCGCCCCGCGGCAGCAATCGCAGCGAGGCGTCCACAAACTCCCCAGCCAGCGAGTCCAGCACGATATCCACACCGCGACCGGCGGTTGCCTCGAGGAACTTCCGCTCGAACTCCAGTGTGCGCGAGTCACCGATATCCGAGTCGTCGAACCCCATCTCGCGCAGCGCGCTCCACTTGGGGGTGCTGGCGGTGACCAGCAACCGCAAGCCCAGGTGTCGTGCGAGCTGCACGGCTGCCATCCCGACACCACCCGTAGCCGCATGCAGCAACAGGGTCTGGTCCGGTTGCGCCCCGCCGAGGTCGACCAGCCCGTAGTAGGCGGTCGCGTACACCACCGGCACGGCGGCGGCCTGGGTGAACGACCAGCCGCGCGGCATTCTCGCGAGCAGCCTGCGGTCGGCTACGGCCACCGAGTCGACACCCCAGAAGAGCCCGAAAACCCGGTCACCCGGAACGAATTCGGTCACGTCGGGTGCGACCTCCAGCACGATTCCGGCCGCCTCCCCGCCGATTCGGGCATCCGGGAAGGGATAGGTACCGAGTGCGACGAGCACGTCACGAAAGTTGAGACCAACGGCCCGCACTGCCACCCGGACCTGTCCGGCCTGCAGTGGTTCCGCCGCGCGCGGGTCGTCGACCAGCCCGAAATTGTCCTCGGCCAGTGTGCCCTTACCCATATCGCGGAACGTCCAGGCCGCGGCCCGCCGAAACGCAGCGCCACCAGGTATGCCCGCACCGGCACGCCGCAACCGCGGTACGTACGCCATGCCCCGCCGCATCGCCAGCTCCGGCTCATCGTCCACTGTCATAGCCATTGCCACGCAGCGCCGATAGTCGGTCCACTCATCGATATCGACGACGAGTATCCGGCCCGGGTTCTCGCTCTGCGCGGTGCGCAGCAAACCCCACACCGCGGCCGTGGCCAGGTCTACGGGTTCGCCGGGATGCACCGCCATCGCCCGCCGGGTGACGACAACGACACGCTTGTCCGCCGCCAGCAGTCGCTGTACCCGCGCGGCCGACGCGGTCACCGAATCGCGCACCGCTGCCGGGAGATCGCGATCGCCGGGCGCCTCGTCGAGGCGTAACACGGTTGCCACCCGCTCCGCGACGGTGACGGTTTCTCCCTCGTCCGCGGATGCCCAGGACGCGTCCGCAGGATTCTCGCTCGCGGGCGTGGACAGTGCGAGCCAGTCAACGGCGTAGCCGATGCCCTCGGCCCGGCCGTGCGCCGCGCCGAGGGCGTGGATCGACATGGGCCGCAAGGTCAACGCCTGTACCTCGGCCACCGACAGGCCGGTCGGGTCGGCGAGGGTGAGTGCGATCTGGTCGCCCCCCGCCGCGGCACCGGTCACGGCCGCGCGCACCCGTAGTGCTGTTGCGCCGGTCGCGTGCAGGGTCACGCCCTCCCACGAGAACGGGACCGCAACCGCGCCTTCCGGTGCGGCGGGGGCCAGCCCGCCGAGCAGGATTGCGTGCAGCGCGGCATCCAGCAGCGCCGGATGTATGCCGAACTCTGTGACCTCCGGCCGGGCGGCTTCCGGCAGGACGACCTCCGCGAACACCTCGTCGCCGCGCCGCCACAGCGCAGTCAGTCCGCGGAACAGCGGTCCGTACTCGTAGCCCTGGTCGGCCAGTTCGTCGTACCCATCCTCGACAGATATCGCCGCCGCGCCCGCCGGCGGCCAGTCGGCCAGAACAGCGCCGACCGGCGTCATCGCCGATTCGGTGGTGACCGTCCCGACGGCGTGACGCACCCACGCTTCCGAATCATCGTGGCTCGGCCGGGAATACACCGATACTGTCCGCGTGCCCGTTTCCTCCGGGCCGGTCGCGACTACGCGCAGGTCGACCGCTCCGGCGGACGGGATCGGCAACGGCGCCTCGAGCGCCAACTCCGAAACCCGCGAACACCCGAGCAGGGTTCCCGCCTGCAGAGCCAGCTCCATCATGGCGGCACCCGGCAGCAATGCCAGTCCGGCTACCGCGTGGTCGGCCGACCACGGCTGATCGGCCGGCGACAGCCTGCCGGTGAACACCACGTCCCGGGAATCGGGCAACTGCACCATCGCGCCCAGCAACGCGTGCCCGGTCTCCTCCAGACCGGACCGCCGCCCATCCGGCACACCGACCGGTCGCAACCAATAGCGCTGCCGCTGGAACGCATATGTCGGCAGTTCCACCCGAGCGGCCGCCGGAGCCAACGCCTGGGCCGCCACGTCGATGCCGGCACAGTACGCACGTGACAGCGCGGTGACGAACTGTTCCGGTCCGCCGTGCTCGCGCTTCAGCGTGCCCAGGACCGCTACCGTATCGGCCAGGTCGATCGCCGCGGCGGTCAGCTCCACCCCCATGGTGAGCACCGGATGGGGACTCACCTCGATGAACGCATTCACGCCTGCACGCTGGAGCGCCTCGATCGACTCCGCGAACCGCACCTGCTCACGGAGGCCCCGATACCAGTACCCGGCATCCAACGTCGCCGTGTCGGTATATTCCGCGAACACGGTCGAGTAGAACGGAACCGAACCCGACACCGGTGCAACGGACTCCAGCTCCGTCAGCACTCGAGCCCGGATCGACTCTACGGCCTCGGAGTGCGAGGCATAGTCCACCGGAATCCGCTTCGCCCACACCCCCTCGGCCGCACATTCGTCCAGGAACTCGCTTACCGCCGACGCCTCTCCCGACACCACGATCTGCCCCGGCCCGTTCACCGCCGCGATGGACAGTCGATCCCCGAACCGCGCCAACCGCTGCTCGACCGCCTCGGCCGAAGCGTTCACCGAGCCCATGGCGCCCGCGCCTGCCAATTCCTCGGCGACGATCCGGGAACGACGGGCCACCACCCGCGCACCGTCGGCCAGCGAGAGTCCGCCCGCGACCACAGCCGCCGCGATTTCGCCCTGCGAGTGTCCCACCACCACGGCAGGCTCCACCCCGCTCGCGCGCCACACCCGCGCCAGTGACACCATCACCGCGAACAGCGTCGGCTGAACCACATCTACCCGCTCCAGCGACGCCGCGCCCGGATCACCACGAAGCACCCTGGTCAAAGACCAGTCCACAAACGGTGCCAACGCCGCCTCGCATTCCGCGATTGCCCCGGCGAAAACACCACCCGCAGCCAATAACTCGGCGGCCATACCAGACCACTGACTCCCCTGCCCAGGAAACACAAACGCCACGCGGCGACCCGCCACCGAACGCCCCGACACCACATACTGCGAACCGGAGACAGGTTGGTCCACAGACTCCGCCAGACTCGCCAACCCAGCCTTCAGGTCGGCCCGCTCCCGACCCACCACCGCACCACGCCACTCCAACTGCGAACGATGACGCAGCAACGTGAACGCCACATCCGCAACCTGCGCTTCCGGATGCGTATCCAGCCACTCCCCGAGCCGAACCGCCTGCCCCGACAACCCCTCCGGGCTATTCGCCGAGAGTGTCCAGGCCAGCACGTCCGCTCCCCGATCATCCGCATCCTCGGGAACCAGCGCGGATCCGGTCGTCGTCGAGGGTGCAGCCTCCTCCAGGATCACGTGCGCATTCGTGCCGCTGATACCGAACGACGACACACCCGCACGCCGGGCCCGGCCACGGGCAGGCCAGGGCTCGGCCTCGGTCAGTACCCGCACCGAGCCCGCCGACCAATCCACGTGCGGCGACAGCTCGTCCGCGTGCAAGGTCCTCGGCAGGGTCTCGTGCCGGAGTGCCTGCACCATCTTGATCACGCCGCCGACCCCGGCGGCCGCCTGCGAATGCCCGATGTTCGACTTCAACGACCCGATCCGCAGCGGCTCCGCCCGATCCCGCCCATAAGTGGCCAGCAACGCCTGCGCCTCGATGGGATCACCCAGCGCCGTGCCGGTTCCGTGCGCCTCCACCGCGTCCACATCCGCCGGCCGCAGCCCGGCGTCCGCCAACGCCGCCGCGATCACCCGCTCCTGCGACGGACCATTCGGCGCCGTCAAACCATTGCTCGCACCGTCCTGATTCACCGCGGTCCCACGTACCACCGCCAACACGTCGTGACCCAGCCGACGCGCATCCGACAGCCGCTCCACCACCAAGACAGCCGCGCCCTCGGCCCAGGCCACACCATCGGCTGAGGCCGAGAACGATTTGCACCGACCGTCCCGGGCAAGTCCGCGTTGCCGGGAGAAGTCCACGAACACCGTCGGCGTTGCCATCACGGTCGCACCACCGACCAACGCCAGCGAACTCTCCCCCTGACGCAGCGCCCGGCATGCGACGTGCAGGGCGACCAGCGACGACGAACACGCGGTGTCCATCGTCAGCGCCGGGCCCTCCAGGCCCAGCGCGTACGCCACACGGCCCGATACGACACTTCCCAGCGCCCCGGTCAGGGCATATCCCTCGACTTCGGGCCCGCTCTGGCGTGTCACTGCCTCGTAGTCCTGGTACATCACGCCGGTGTAGACACCGGTGTCACTTCCCCGTAGCGAGGTCGGATCGATTCCGGCGTGCTCCAACGCCTCCCAGGAAACTTCGAGCAGCAACCGCTGCTGCGGATCCATGGCCGCGGCCTCGCGCGGGCCGATCCCGAAGAATCCGGCGTCGAAATCGGCGGCGTTGGTCAGGAATCCACCCTCACGCACATAAGATGTCCCCGAGTGGGCGGGATCCGGATCGAACAACCGCTCCAGGTCCCAACCACGGTCGGCCGGGAACTCGCTGATCGCGTCGGTTCCCGTAGCAACCAGATCCCACAGTGCGTCCGGTGACGCCACTCCGCCGGGATACCGGCAGGCCATGCCCACGATCGCGATGGGCTCATCGGTCCGCGTGCGGCGCACGACCTTCCCTGCCTTTTCCGCCGGCGCCGGTGCGAGTTTCGACAGCACCAGCTTCGCCACCGCCGCCGGTGTCGGATGGTCGAACACCAGTGTCGAGGGCAATTGCACACCGGTCGCCTTGCCCAACCGGTTCCGGAACTCCACCCCTCCCAGCGAATCGAAACCCATATCGCTGAACGGCTTCTCCACCTCGATCAGATCTCGCGAGGCATGACCCAGCACGGCGGCCACGTGCTCACGCACCACCTCGAGCACCACGGAGCCGCGGTGCGCCTCCAGTGTCCCGGCCAGCCGGGCACCCAACGGACTCGCTGCCGCCGCCACCCGCTTCGGGGGGGTGGAACGCGGCACGAATCCACGCAATACGGCGGGAAGCGCATCGATCGACGGCTCGCGACGCAGCGCGGCGGCGTCGAACCGAATAGCGGCCGGACGCGCATCCGGCGCAGCGACGGCCGCATCGAAAAGACGTACACCCTCCGCATTTCCGAGTTGGCCCAGACCCAATCGCTCCCACCGGGCAAGGGCGACCCGGTCCAGGTCACCGGTCATGCCGCTGCCCTGGTTCCACGGCCCCCACGCGACCGAGGTGGCGGGCGACCCCGCCGCCCGCCGCCGTTGTGCCAGCGCATCCAGCACACTGTTCGCCGCAGCGTAATTGGCTTGCCCAGCCGACCCGACCACCCCGGCGATCGACGAGAACAGCACGAATGCCGATAAGTCTCGGTGCCGGGTCAACTCGTCCAAGTGCCACGCCCCGTCGACCTTCGGCGCGAATACTCGATCCACCTGCGCACCGGTCAGGGTCTCGACAGTGCCGTCGTCGAGTACGCCCGCCGCATGCACGACAGCGCTCAAGCCGCCGCGGGCTTCGATGGTGTCCACCAGGTTTCGCACCGCATCACGATCAGCGACATCGCAGGCCAAAACCTGGACGTCGGCGCCGGCCTGCGTCAACTCGGCAACCAGCTCGGCAGCCCCGGGCGCCTCGAGCCCCCGCCGGGAGGTCAGCACCAGACTGCGGACATCGTGTTCGACTGCCAGGTGCCGGGCGAACAAAGCACCCAACCCACCCGTACCGCCGGTAATCAACACAGACCCGTTCCCGAAGGACGGCATACCGGCGTCCCAGGACGCGGATGCGCGCACCAACCGGGGAACCAGCAGCTCGCCGCCGCGTACCGCGATCTGCGGTTCGCCCGATCCCAGCACCATCGCGACGCGCTCGGCATCCAGCGGATCTGCGGGGTCGTCGTCCACCAGAACGAAACGACCGGGACTCTCCGACTGCGCGCTGCGAACCAGCCCGGTAACGGCGGAAGCA
The DNA here is from genome assembly GCF_045207455.1 of Nocardia sp. NBC_00881. Lineage (NCBI taxonomy): Bacteria > Bacillati > Actinomycetota > Actinomycetes > Mycobacteriales > Nocardiaceae > Nocardia > Nocardia sp. NBC_00881. The sequence continues at coordinate 1,526,752 of NZ_CP108798.1, read as the reverse complement.
GCCAGGCCAGGGGTCTCGTCGGGCAGCCCCGCACCGCCTGTTGTGATCAGCGCCAGTCGAATATCGGGCCCATGCTCACCGGCAAGCCACGATTTCAGCATCGCCAATGCGGCGTGCACAGCTTCCCGGACAGCTTCCGGACCGTCTGCGGACGGCTCGGCCGCCCGCCACAGCACGACATCTGGGGCGTCTTCCGATGCCACGACATCGGCAACCGAGGCGAAGCTCAGGTCGATCCCAGCCACCGTGGTGCCCGCGAGCGTGGCGACAGTCGGGGTGGACCGGTCGCCCGCACCACCCATGGCACGGTCCCACCGCACCTGGAACAGTTGTGCCGGGTCGACCCGCGGTGCGTCCGCCGCGCCGAGAGAATCTATGGCGACTGGACGCAGGGTCACGCCGGCGACCTCGACGATCGGATCGTCGCGAGAATCACTGAGCAAGATGGTGATTCGTTGGTCGCGCCCATCGCCCGGTGCCCCCGTCAACCGCACCCGAACCGACGCGGAGCCGACCGCGTGCAGATCGACGTTCTCCCACGAATAAGGCACCAGGATCTCGCCCGGCGCGGGCGGCTCGGTCATACCGCCGAGCAGGATCGCGTGCAGGGCCGCGTCTAGCAATGCCGGGTGTACTCCGAACCGTTCCGCTGACGATTGCGCCTGCTCGGCCGGACTCAATTCCGCGAAGATTTCGTCGCCACGCCGCCACAGTGCTGTCAACCCGCGGAAAGTGGGTCCGTAGTCGTAGCCGCGCTCGGCCAATTCTTCGTAGCCACTACCCGTATCGACCGGCACCGCGCCCGACGGCGGCCAATTGTCCGTCGGCACGTACCGCCCCGGCGACGCCGGTGACTGTACGGCCAAGGCTCCTGTCGCATGGCGAATCCACTCCCCGTGTTCCGCCGCACGCTCGCGCTGCGGACGCGAATACACCGACACCGCTCGGGATCCCGCCTCGTCGGGCTCGTCCACCATGACACGCAGTTCGACGGCTCCCTCCGCCGGGAGGATCAACGGCGCGGTCACAACGAGCTCGGCCAGTCGGGGACAGTCGACCATCGCCCCGGCTTGCAGCGCCAACTCCACGAACGCCGTGCCCGGTACCAGTGCCGCGCCACCGATTACGTGATCAGCCAGCCATGGGTGACTCGACAGCGACAGCCGACCGGTCGCCACCAACCCCTCGGACTCCGGCAGCCACACCGCGGCACCGAGCAGCGGATGCTCTATCTCGGCGAGACCCGTGCTCCGAACATCACCTGTCTCCGGGGCGGTCAACCAATACCGTTGATGCTGGAACGCATATGTCGGCAACCCCACTCGTCCGGTCGTCCGGTTCGCGAACAGATCGGTCCAGTTCACCTCGATACCCGCGATGTGAGCCTCCGCCAGCGCCGAGACGAACCGGGTCGACTCCTCCGTGGAACGCCGCGCGGCCGCAACTACCATCGAATCGGCCTCGACGTCCGGGGTCTCGGCGAGGCATTGCCGAGCCATAGCGGCCAGTACGGCATCCGGCCCGACCTCCACGAACCGTCGTGCTCCCGCCGCGACGAGAGCATCCACGCCCGCGGCGAACCGGACGCAATCCCGCACCTGCCGCACCCAGTACTCCGGATCGGTCAGGTCGTGTCCGGCAAGTTCGCCGGACACGTTCGACACGATCGGGATATTCGGTGCGCGGTAGTCGATCGTCTCGGCCACCGACCGGAATTCGGCCAGCATCGCGTCCATATGCGCCGAATGGAACGCGTGGCTGACCCGCAGGCGATTGGTCTTGACCCCTTCTCCCGCCAGGCGTTGCTCGAGCTCGCGGATCAGATCGGCGTCACCGGACAGCACCGTCGAGGTCGGGCCGTTCACCGCCGCGATCGACACGCGATGGGGGAAATCAGCGAGGACACGGGCCGCTCGTTCTTCACCGAACGCTACCGCCAGCATCGCGCCGCCCACGGGCAGCGCGCCCATCAACCGTCCCCGGGAAGCTACCAGGGCGCACGCATCCGGCAGCGACCATACGCCCGCCACATGGGCGGCGGCCAGCTCACCGATCGAGTGTCCGATCAGCAGATCCGCTGTGACACCGAATGAATCGAGTAATCGGCACAACGCCACCTCGAATGCGAACAACGCGGGCTGGGTGAATTCGGTCCGATCGAGCAATCCATCGACATCGTCGAACATCAACTCCTTCAACGACAGCGCGGAGTCCCGTGACCAGTGGCGTTCGGGCGATGGGTGGGTCAAGCCCAACCGGGCATCGAATTCGGCACATACCTCGTCCAAGGCGCTTGCGAAGACCGGAAACGCACGGTACAGCTCTGCGCCCATCCCGACGCGCTGGGCTCCCTGACCGGTGAACAGGAATGCGGTCTTTCCCGCCACGATCCGGCCCTCGACGACACCGGACGATTCGGCCCCGGCGGCGAGTTCCGCCAAGCCCGCCAACAGCTCCGCTCGATCGGTGCCCACGACAGCACCGCGCTTCGCAAAGTGCGCACGCGCTTCGATCAAAGCACCAGCGGCACTGCGTATATCGAGTTCTGGATAGTCGACTATCCACTGCCTCAGGCACTCTGCCTGGGCGTGTAGGGCGTCTTCCGTCTTCGCCGAAAGGAGCAGGGGGACCGTATCGGTCGCCGCCGCGGGCCGACCCGCGCCGCTGGAGCCCTCGAACGCGACAGCTGCCGGTGCTTCTTCGAGGATCACATGCGCATTGGTTCCGCTGATCCCGAACGACGAGACGCCCGCCCGCCGCACCCGGTCGGAGGTGGGCCACGGCTCGGTCTCGGTGAGCAACCGCACCGATCCCGCCGACCAGTCCACATGCGGTGTCGGGGCGTCCACGTGCAGTGTCTTCGGCAATGTTTCGTGCCGGAGGGCCTGCACCATCTTGATCACGCCGCCGATACCGGCCGCGGCTACCGCGTGACCGATGTTCGACTTCACGGATCCGATTCGCAACGGCTGGTCCCGATCGGTTCCGTAGGCGGCGATCAGCGCCTGCGCCTCGATCGGATCACCCAGGGTTGTCCCGGTACCGTGTGCCTCGACAGCATCGACATCTGCGGGCTCCAGTCCGCCGCCGGCCAGCGCCGCGGCGATAACCCGCTCCTGCGACGGACCGTTGGGCGCGGTCAGACCGTTGCTGGCACCGTCCTGGTTGATCGCGCTGCCACGCACAACCGCAAGTACGTGGTGGCCGCGGCGGCGGGCATCCGACAGACGTTCGAGCACCACGACGCCGACGCCCTCGGACCAGGTCACACCGTCCGCGCCGGCGGCGAATGCCTTGGACCGCCCGTCCGGTGCCAACCCGCGCTGGCGAGCGAAGTCGACGAACAGATCAGGGCTCGCCGACACGCTCACGCCACCCGCAAGAACCAGCGACGTCTCACCCTGGTGCAGCGCCTGGCAAGCGAGGTGCAGCGCGACGAGCGACGACGAGCACGCGGTGTCCACCGTGACCGCGGGCCCTTCCAGGCCGAAAACATAAGCGACCCGGCCGGAGATCACACTGTGTGAAGTTCCTGTCAGGCGATAGCCCTCGTACCCGCCGGTCACCCGGCGCTCGTAACCGGAGGAGCAGGCGCCGACGTAAACACCTGCGTCGGTGCCGCGCAGCGCCGTGGGATCGATTCCCGCGTGCTCCAGGGCTTCCCAGGAGACCTCCAGCATCAGCCGCTGTTGCGGATCCATCGCGGCCGCCTCGCGCGGGCCGATGCCGAAGAATTCCGCATCGAATACGTCTGCTTCGGAAAGGAATCCGCCTTCCCGGGTATAGACGGTGCCCGGCTTGTCCGGGTCGGGATCAAACAACCGCTCCAGATCCCAGCCGCGGTCGGACGGGAACGGCGTAATCACGTCCCGGCCCGCCGCCACGAGTTCCCACAAGTCCTCGGCCGAGGCGACGCCTCCGGGGAACCGGCAGCCGATGCCGACGATCGCGATCGGCTCCTCGGAGTGTGTGCGACGAGTCACCCGCCGCACACCGAGGTCCACGCCCTCGAGCCGTGACCGCACCAACCGAGCCACCGCGGCCGGCGTGGGATGGTCGAATATCAGTGTCGCCGGCAACTCCACGCCGGTGGCCGCCACCAGCCGATTCCGCAGCTGCTGACCGCTCAGCGAATCGAACCCGGAGGCAGTGAACGGAAGCTCGGAATGCACGGCATCGGGCGAATCGTGGCCGAGTACCGCCGCGGCCTGTTCGGCCACGACCGCGAGCACCAGCGCGTCGCGTTCGCGCTCGGGGGCAGCGAACATCCGCGGTGCCAACGGACCCGCCACGACAGCGCGCCGGCGGGTCGTGCGAACGGCGCGCTCCGGGCCGGACAGCGCAGCCGTGGCCATGGGTTCGGCGGGTGCTACGGAGGCGAACACCAGCCGCCCGAGCGTGAGAATCGGTGCGCCGTCCGCCGCCACAGCCGCGACCCGGACGGTGTCTGCACTCAGCCGGTCGATCCGGACCCGCGCAGTATCGGCACTAGCGCGATGCAGTCGAACATCGGTGAACGACACGGGCAGCTCGCTGCCGACGGGCTCGTCGAGTACCTGAGTGCCGGCGTGCAGCATCGCGTCGAGAAGGGCCGGATGGACGCCGAAGTGCGCGGTCCGATCATGAACGGTTTCGTCGAGTGACACTTCGGCGTATATCTCTCGGCCACGTCGCCATGCTGCGGTGACTCCCTGAAACGCCACTCCGTATGTCACTCCGCGGTCAGCCAGCCAGTCGTACAATTCGTCGGCCGCGAGCGGTTCCGCCGCCGCGGGTGGCCAATCGGCGCCCGACCACGACAGCGCGTCGTCGGCGAAGGGCACAAGAACGCCCGTCGCATACTTCTGCCACTGCGGGACGTCGCCGTCGGACCCGGTCTCGGGACGGGCGTGGATGGTGTAGTTTCGCCGCGCGTTCTCGTCGGGCGGTGCGACACCGACCTGGATGCTCATCGGTGTGGTGTGCGGTGGCAGCGGTGCGGTGAGCCGCAACTCCGCCAACGAGTAGGCGCCGAGCCACGCACCAGCGCTCAGTGCGGCGTCGACCCAGACCGCGGCGGGCACCGCGGCCGACCCGAAGATCACGTAATCGGCGAGCCAAGGGTGGGTGTCGGGGCCGAGGCAGCCGGTGAACAGCCATTCATCGCGGTCGGCCACCGGCACGGCGGCCGCCAGCACCGGATGGTTCCCCGGCAGCAGGCCCGCGCGGCGCATATCGCCCGATGCCGCGCCCGCCCCGACCGCCGGCACCCAGCACCGACGCCGTTGGAACGCGTAGGTCGGCAGGTCCACCCGCGCGGCGGGCAGCGCCAACACCTCCGGCACCACCTCGAGGCCCACGCAATGGGCACGTGCCAGCGCGGCGGTGACGTGTTCCGGGCCACCCTGGCCGCGTCGCAAGGTACCAAGGACGGCTACCTGGTCGGATTTACCGAGTGCATCGGCCGTCACCTCGATCGCGGTGGACAGCACGGGGTGCGGGCTGGTCTCGACGAAGGCATTCATCTCAGCGCGCAGCAATGCCTCGATCGCGTCGGCGAACCGCACCGGTTGGCGAAGGCCTCGATACCAGTACCCGGCATCGAGGTCCGCCGTATCCATAAAGTCCGCGGTAACGGTCGAAAAGAACGGCACCATACCGGTTTTCGGCTGTATCGGCGCCCACCCCGCCAGCAGGCGATCCCGGATTCGCTCGACCGCCGGCGAGTGCGACGCGTAATCGATCGGAACGTTTCTCGCCCACACCCCGTCCGCGGCACACCCTGCGAGGAACTCGGCCAGCGCGTCCGAGTCGCCCGTTACCACCGTCTGCCCGGGGCCGTTCACTGCCCCAATCGACAACCGGTCACCGAATGCCGTCAAGCGATCGGCCACCGCATCCGCTGCCAACCCGACAGATGCCATCCCCCCCGATCCCGACAGCTCCTCGGTGAGGGCTCGCGAGCGCACCGCCACAACTCGAGCCCCGTCCGCCACAGACAGTCCGCCGGCCACCACTGCCGCCGCGATCTCCCCTTGGGAATGGCCGACCACCGCGGCCGGCTCCACTCCGCAGGCCCGCCACAGCTGCGCCAACGCCACCGATACCGCGAACAGAACCGGTTGGACGACATCCTCACGCTCCAGCGACGCGGCCCCATCGGTCCCCCGCAACACCTCGGTCAACGACCAATCCACGAACGGCGCCAATGCCGCTTCGCACTCCGAGATCGCTGCCGCGAACACCCCACCGGACGCCAACAGCTCCGCACCCATCCCCACCCACTGACTGCCATGCCCCGGAAACACGAAGACCGCCCTCCGGGACGCGGCGCGACCCGTCACCGTGCGGCGATCGTCCGCGATCGGATCAGCCAACGCCGTCAGCCCGGCGACCATCGCCTCGACATCGTCCCCGACGACCGCGCCCCGCCACTCCAACGGCGTGCGCAAACGCAGCAACGAATGGGCCACCTCGCCGGCATCGACCCGCGGATGCTCGACCAGCCACTCTCGCAACCGGACAGCCTGCTCCCGCAGCGCCTCCGGGCTCTGCCCCGACAACACCCAAGCCACCGGACGTGCGTCGTTCGTCGTGGTGGTCGCCTCGCCCGCACCGTGTGCGGGAGCTTCCTCCAGAATCACGTGAGCGTTCGTGCCGCCCATACCGAACGACGACACCCCCGCTCGACGCAGCGCGGTAGCGGACCAGGGCTCCGTCGCGGTCTGCACCCGCAGACCCAGTGTCTCCAGTGAGATCCGCGGATTCGGCGTGTGAAAGTTCAGGCTGGGCGCGTACTCCCGATGCTGCAGGCACAAGGCGGTCTTGATCAGACCCGCAATCCCCGCGGCGCCTTCCAGATGTCCGATATTCGTCTTGACCGACCCGACGACCAGCGCCGCCTCACCATTCCGCCCCACGCCGTAGGTTTCGCCGAGAGCCGTCGCCTCCACCGGATCGCCCGCGGGAGTACCAGTGCCGTGCAGCTCCACATACTGCACCGACTCCGGTTCCACCGCCGCGGCAGCCAGCGCGGCCCGAACAACCGCTGCCTGCGCCGACACACTGGGCGCGCTCAAAACCTGTCGCTCGTTGCCGCTGTTTACCGCGCTGCCACGGATCACCGCGTAGATCCGATCACCCTCGGCGGCGGCCAGAGCAAGTGGTTTCAACACGACCATGCCGCCGCCCTCACCGCGGACCGTGCCGTCCGCGCGTTCGTCGAAGGTGTGGCATTTCCCGGTCGGCGAGTGCGCGCCGAATTGTTCGTAACGCTCGCCGCTCAACGGGGAGAGAATGAGATTCAATCCGCCCACCAACGCCACATCGCATTCACCGTTGCGCAGCGATTCGCAGGCCAGATGCACCGCGACCAGCGACGAGGACTGCCCGCTGTCGATCACGAGGCTCGGGCCGGCGAACCCGTAGTGATTGGAGATCCGGTTGGCGGCGACTCCCCTGCCGACTGCCCACAGCGAATGCCTGCCGATACCTGGCTTTCCTTGTGCGGCCGATATTTCGGCGAAATCGGTGCCCGTGCTGCCCAGGAACACTCCCACCCGCGCGCCGCGCCGGTCCCGGTAGCCGGCGTCTTCCAATGCCTCCCAGCTCAGTTCCAGACCGAGCAGCTGTTGCGGATCGATCGACCGCGCCTCATTGGGCGGTACCCCGAAGAAGTCGGCATCGAATTCCGAGGCCGAATCGAGGAATCCAGCCGTCTCATCGATCCCCAAACGGTCGGCGGGAACGGTGCCGACAGCGTCGCGACCGTCGCGCAACAACCGCCAGAATTTCTCGAGGTCGGCGGCGCCCGGCATCCGGCACGATATTCCGACAATGGCAATTTTCTGCCCAGATTCAACCACGGAATATCCTCAATCTTGCTTAAAAACCGTAAAGTGATGTGCGGTAATGAATTTCATCGACCAAGTCATCCATAGCCGTAGCGGTCCCCCGGCCCGGAGCGGCGGACGATCACGAATAGCCATCGCGATTCACCGTGTGTCCGCAATGGATCGAAGCCATTCTCGAATCCGCACCGCCGCAATTGGTGCTGCGTCGTCGATGAGGGTGAGATGATCGGCCGATATCTCGATTGTGGCGCCGCGATGCTGCCACTCCGGTATCGGTTCGGCCAGATCGAGACCCGGCATTGTGGTCGTGGCGCGGAGCACCAGGGTGGGCGCGCTGATCGGGCGGGCGGGCCGCTCACTGTAGATCCGCACATAATTCGCCATCACCACCAGGGCGCGGTCGTCTACGGAGATCAACTCGGGGCCCAGGCCGAGCGCCAGGCGCATCGCACTCGCGAAAACATCGCGATTACCGTCCTCGTCGTCAGGCGAGTAGGTATCGAGCATCGCGACACCCACCGGGCCGCGACCATGCTGCTCGAGGCGCGCGGCGAGCGCGTGGGCGATCGCTCCTCCGATCGAGTAGCCCGCCAGCGCGAAGGTGTCGGCGCCGACGGTGTCGAGTGTGACGCCGGCCAGCTGATCCAGCATCGAATCCCAGGTGGCCGGCAGCGGCTGACCCGCTCGGGTTCCCGGCAACCACAATGCGGAAACGCCGAACTCATCGCAGAGTTCGCGCGCCAACCGCCCGAACTGATGTGGCCCATTGCCGATCAGGAACGACGGCACGCAGATCACTGTCGGGCCGGCACCGCCGCGCGCCAACAGCATGGGCTTCGCGGAAGTATCCGAACCAGCCGACTCATCGAAATCGACGCTCAGTCTTGCGCTTTCGATCAGGAGAGGCAGCACGGCATTCACATCGCCGCGCTCATGCGCGGCCAGAACCAGTTCGGTGATACTCCCGCGCGGTCCCGATGCGCCGGCCACCGCCGCGTCCGGAACCTGAACGGCCGCGCTCAGCCGCGACTGCAGCATCGCCGCGACCGCCGCGGCGGTCGGATACTCGAACGCCAGCGTCGACGGCAAGGTCAGGCCGGTGATCGAGGCGAGCCGGTTGCGGAACTCCACCCCGCCCAGTGAATCGAACCCCACCTCGGCGAACAGCGCATCGGCGGCCACTGCCGCCGCAGAACCCAGCCCCAGGACGACCGCCGCGACGGACCGGACCTCGTCCAGGACGATGTCGTAGTGTCCGGACTCCGGCACCGCCGTGAGACGCCTCGCCAGCGAGCCTCGCTCGGCACTCGATTGCGCGGCGGTCGGCGGGCGCACGATATCGCGCAGCACCGGCGGCAGTACGCCCGAGCCCAACAGCGCGGTGAGCGCGTCCGGATCGAGCAACGCGGTCAGAACCAGCGCATGCTCGGTCGCCACAGCCTTGTCGAACAGCGCCAATCCCGTTTCCGGGGTGATCGGCACCAGCCCGAGCCGAGTGCGGATCTGACGCACCACATGTTCGGCCCCTTCCTGTCCGAGTCCGGCCGACATACCCAGGGTCCACAGACCCCACGCCAGCGAATGCGCGGGCATGCCCGATTCCCGGCGGTGGTGCGCGAGTGCGTCGAGAAACCGGTTCGCGGCCGCGTAGTTGCCTTGGCCCTGCCCACCGAGCAAGGGCGCGGCGGACGAGAACACGATGAATGCCGAAAGATCGTCTTCGCGGGTGAGCTCGTGCAGGTTCAGTGCCGCATCGACTTTCGGCCGCAGGACCCGGTCCATCTGGTCCGCGGTCAAGGTCTCGATCGTGCCGTCGTCGATCACGCCCGCGCTGTGCACCACCGCCGTCAGCGGGTGTCGGGCTGGTATGGAACGGAGCAACTCGCTCAGCGCCTCGCGGTCGGCCACATCGCAGGCGGCGACCCCGACCTCCGCACCCGCCGCGGTGAGGTCGGTGACGAGCTGGTCCGCGCCTTCAGCCGCTGGTCCGCGCCGGGAGACGAGCAGCAGCCGCCGGACACCGTATGCCGCGACCAGATGCCGCGCCAGCAACGCTCCCAGTCCGCTGGTACCACCGGTGATCAGAACCGTTCCGGTACCGAATGTCACCGGTTGGCCACCCGAAGCACCGGCCCGCACCACTCGGGGGACCAGAGTGCCGGAGTCCCGCACCGCGACCCGCGGCTCACCGAGACCTACGGCTTCGACAACCGCACGGGAGGTCAACGCGGAGGCCCCGGCACAGTCGATCTGGACGATCCTGCCGGGATACTCCGCCTGCGCGCAGGCAAGCAGACCGGATACGGCGGCCGCCGCCGGGTGGCACGACTCTCCCGGGATATCGGCGGCGTTCCGGGTAACCACGACCAGTGTGGACTGTTCGGTCCGCTGCTCGGCCGTCCAGTCGCGCACTGCGGCTAGCGCCGTATCGACGCGCAGCCGGGCGACCTGGGCCATATCCCCCGAAGCCGGTGCCTCGTCCACGTGCCAGACGGCGATTTCGGGGAGGGACGGCGCGGCGAGCAGGGCCGCGAGATCCGGGTACACCACCGCACACCCCGGCACCGGCACCGCACCCAGCACGGCGACAGTCCGCTGTGGAACGGTCGTCGGGGTCGGGGTCGGGGTCGGGGTCCAGCCCATGGTGTAGAGCGGGTCGGTCGCTGCGCGAGCTCGATGTAGGGTCCGGGCGTCGACCGGACGGGCGAGGACCCGTTCGATCGTGACCACGGGATCGCCATGCCGGTCCACGGCGTCGACGCGGACGGTATCCCCTTCGGCGAGGCCGACGCGCACCCGAAGACCGGTGGCCGCTTCTTGGTGCACCCGCACTCCGGTGTAGGAGAACGGCAACGGCACCCGCCCGGCGCCGATATCGGCGAGCCGGTCCAGTGCCGGGTGGAAGGTGGCATCCAACAACGCCGGATGAACCCGGAACCGCCGCGCATCACTGTTCTCAGGTAGGTCCAGTTCCGCGTACACCTCGGTGCCCGCGGTCCAGGCGGCGCGGACCACTTGAAAGGCGGGACCGTATCCGAAGCCCATCGCTGCCAATTGCTCGTACAGGCGCCCGGGGTCCATCGGTTCGGCCCCGGACGGCGGCCATACCAGCCCATCCCACATCGGGTCCCGCGCATCACCTCCGGCGGGGGCCAGCACACCTACCGCGTGCGAGACCCACCTCTCTTCGTCGGCAGATCGACCGGAGGCGGTGCGGGAGTGCACCGCGAACCGGCGGCATCCCGCGCTGTCGGCCGGCTCGACAACGAGCTGAATATCGGCCGCCGCGTCATGCTCGAGCAGCAACGGCGCCTCGAGCACCAGTTCCTGCACGACGTCCACACCGAGCCGGCTTCCTGCATACAATGCCAACTCGACGAATCCGGTGCCGGGGAGCAGAACCGACCCGAAAACGGTGTGGTCGGCAACCCACGGTTCGGTCTGCGCTGAAAGCCGACCCGTGAACAGCCATTCGTCCCGACCCACCACCGGCACCGCACCGGTCAGCAGATGATCCGTTACCGGTATCACCGTGTCGGGACGCGGCGCCAGCCAGAAGTTCTGCCGCTGGAACGCATAGGTCGGTAGCGGAAACCGGCGGATTGCCCGGCCCGCGAACAGCCGCCCGAACTCGATGCGGACGCCGGCGCTGTGCGCCTGCGCCAGAAAGGTCACGAACTGAGCTGCCTCGTCGGTCGATCGCCGGGACGCGGCGGCCACCAGCGACTCCTTTTCCGCTTCGGGATGACCGGTCAGGCATTCCCGCGTCATCGCCGTCAGCACCGCGTCCGGCCCCAACTCCAGGAAGCGCCGAACCCCGCGTTCGACGAGTGTGTCCACACCCGCCGCGAACCGCACACAGCCGCGAACCTGGCCCACCCAGTAGTCCGGATCGGTCGGCGCAGCATCGGCGACAGCGCCGGACGAGACGATCGGGATAGCGGGCGACTTGTATTCCAGGCTTTGCGCGACGGCACGGAACTCGGCCAGCATCGGCTCCATCAGGACCGAATGAAATGCGTGACCGACCCGCAACCGGGAGGTCATGACACCGTCATCGACCAGTAGCTTCTCCACGGCGTCTACCGCATCCGCGGCGCCGGAGAACACCACCGACTCCGGACCGTTCACCGCCGCGATCGACACATGGTCTCGATGGTCCGCCAGGAGGAGCTCGGCCTGCGCCTCGGTTATCGCGGCCGCGAGCATCGCCCCACCTGGTGGTAGGGCGCCCATGAGTCGTCCCCGGGCCGCCACCAGGGCACAAGCATTCGCCAGCGACCACACCCCGGCCACATGAGCGGCGGCGAGTTCGCCGATCGAATGCCCGGCCACCACATCCGGGGTGATCCCGAAGGATTCGATGAGCCGGAAGAGTGCGACCTCGTAGGCGAACAGCGCCGGCTGGGTGAACTCCGTTCGATTCAGTGATTCCGCTGAATCCTCGGCGAACAGCAGGTCCCGCAACGAGCACCGCAGCAACGGATCGAACTGTGCACACACTTCGTCCAATGCCGCCGCGAACGCGGGAAACGCACGATACAAACCGGCGCCCATCCCCGCCCGCTGCGCACCCTGGCCGGTGAAGAGAAACGCGGTGGTACCCGATACGGTCTTGCCCTGGATCACGCTGCCCGCCGACACACCTGAAGCCAGATCAGCCAGCCCCACAAGCACCTGTTCGCGGTCACGACCCACCACCGCGCCGCGCCAGTCCCACTGCGTCCGGGTGTCGATCAGCGACGAGGCCACACTCCACAGGTCATCGACCTCCGGATTGTCGATCAGCCATCGGCGCAATCGGTCCGCCTGGGCGTGCAGCGCGTCGCGGGACTTCGCCGATATCAGCAGCGGCACCGCGGCGAGCGGGGCCGTCTCACCGGCTGCGGTCTCCACGCCGGGCGGCTCACCAGGCCGGGGTGCTTCTTCCAGGATGACGTGGGCATTGGTTCCGCTGATCCCGAACGAGGACACCCCTGCGCGGCGCGCCCGACCGCCGCCGGCCGGCCACGCCTGCGGCTCGACCAGAATCCGCACCGCACCCGCCGACCAATCCACATGCGGTGACGGCGCGTCCACATGCAGCGACTTCGGCAACATTTCATGCCGCAGCGCCTGCACCATTTTGACCACGCCGCCCACACCCGACGCCGCGACCGAGTGGCCGATATTCGACTTCAACGACCCGATCAGCAATGGCGCTGTCCGGCCCTGCCCATAAGAGGAGATCAGCGCTCGCGCCTCGATCGGGTCCCCGAGGGACGTCCCTGTCCCATGCGCCTCGACCGCATCCACATCAGCCGGCTCGAGACCGGCCGCGGCCAGCGCCGCCGCAATCACTCGTTCCTGCGCCTGCCGATTCGGCGCGGTGAGCCCGTTCGACGCGCCGTCCTGATTCACTGCCGAACCCCGGACAACAGCCAGGACGTCGTGTCCCAACCGCCGGGCGTCGGACAACCGCTCGACGACCAGCACACCGACGCCCTCCGACCATCCCACGCCATCTGCCGCGGCGGCGAACGATTTGCACCGTCCGTCGACGGCCAGACCCCGCTGACGAGCAAAGTCCACATACAGCTGCGGAGCACCCGCGACCGCCACACCACCTGCCAACGCCAGCGACACCTCTCCGTTCCGCAGTGCCTGGCACGCCACGTGCAGGGCCACCAGCGACGACGAGCACGCCGTGTTCACTGTCAGAGCCGGCCCCTGTAACCCGAGCACATAGGAGACCCGGCCGGAGATCACGCTTTCCGCGTTGCCGGTCAGCCGGAAACCTTCGTGCTCGCCGGTCACCCGCTCGCCGTACCCGGACGGCGCAGCACCGACAAACACACCGGTGTCGCTTCCGCGCAGCGACACCGGACTGATACCGGCGTCTTCCAAAGCCTCCCAGGCGGCCTCCAGGACGAGACGCTGCTGCGGATCCATGGCCCTCGCCTCGCGTGGACCGATACCGAAGAAGCCGGCGTCGAAAGCGCCTGCTCCGGTCAGGAATCCGCCTTCCCGAACGTAGGTGGTTCCGGGCCGGTCCGGGTCGTGGTCGAACAGTCGCTCGAGGTCCCAGCCACGGTCCGGGGGGAAGGGTGTGACCGCGTCCGTGCCGGACGCGACCAGATCCCACAAGTGTTCCGGCGATTCGACGCCACCCGGGAAACGGCAGCTCATCCCGATAATCGCGATCGGCTCGTCGATCCGCCCCCGCAACTGGTTCAGTTCGTCGCGAGTGGTCATGAGCTCAACGGTGACCTTTTTCAGGTACTCGAGCATGCGGTCGGACGAATCACCAGGGCTTGTGTCCACTTTTCCATCCCAGGTCTTCAAGGTCGCCGAAGAGGCCCGGCGGCGCGCGCGGAGACGCCGGGTTGAAAGGTGCCGAATCGAGTCAGCGGATGAACTTCCCGGGTCAGCGTGATCCGAAGTTAACCAGCGGTTCGCGGGAAAGGAAGGTGTCGAGAGGCCAGACTTGATGAAGAGATCTGTGCAGATTGCACAGATGGGATCCGGTGGCGCCCGCAGGTCTCGTTCATGCCCCAGCTCGACCGTACGACCGCTCGTCAGGAGGCGGATGGGCCAGCATCACCCCGAGACGCTGTGGCACCTGACCGGGTATGGCGGTACTGGCAGATGCAGGCAGGGTTGTGCGCGGGGTTTTGTTGTGAGAGCGGAGGTCAGACCGGGTGAAGGTCCGCGAAAAGGTTTGGGTCGGAATCGATGTCGGCAAGGCCGCGCATCACGTGTGCGTGGTGGACAGGCGGGCAAGGGCGTGTGCTCCCAGAAAGTGTCAACGGCCAGTTCGCGGTCGAGGCGTTGATCGGCCGGGTCCAGGCGAAGGCCGTGGAGGTGGTCTGGGCGGTGGACATGACCTCTGGGGCGGCGGGGCTGTTGCTGGCTTTGCTGGCGGCGCGCGACTGAAGAACACGAATCCGGCCAGCAGCGCCGCCGCGACGGCGAGGACACCCCTGGTCTGTCCCGAGGCCCAGCCGACCTCGAGTGCCTTCACGATGGCGTAGACGGCAGCGGCCAAGCCCGCGGTGACGGTGACCGAACCGCGCCGACGACAACGCTCGGCCGTTACGACACCTGGACCCGCGGCTCGCGATGTCTGCGGTCCTCCGCGGGCTTCGCGAGGACCAGCTCGGCCTTCCGCACCACGACACCTTCGCCCTCACTGCCGACCGTGACCGGCGACAGCCGCAGCTCGGTCAGCTCAGGCAGCTCCTCGACCAGCCACGCCACCCGCAGGATCGCGTCGACCAGTCCGTCCACATCGTGCTCCGCCAGCAACGGGAACGCGCGCACCGACCGGACCATCCGCATCGCGTCCAGATCGCTGACCGGAGTGATGTGGAAGGCGATGTCCCCGTACAACGCGATTGGATCGCCGAGCACTCCAAAGGCGAGCAACGGGCCGAAGACCCGGTCCGCCACGACCGAAACGGATATTTCCGGCCCGGAGGTCTCCGAGTCCGGCCGCACGGTAAGCCCCACCGCGGCCAGCAGTTCGGCGGCGGCGGCGCCACGGACGGTTCCGATCCCGGCCCGAGAGGCCACGGCGCGCACCCGGTCGGCTGAGATCCCGCCGGGCACCCGCACCACACCGGCGGGCTGCCGCCGCCAGGCGCCGTAGGCGGTCGCCCGTCCGAGCGCGGCGGCCGCCGCCTCGGGGAAGGTGTAGGTCGGGACCGCGCGCCCCTCCGCGCCGGACGCCGTGAGCACACCCTCGGTACCGTCGAAGCTGGCCACCAGGGTCTTGTTCGGAGCCGAGGCGCCGGCACGCACCAGCGCGGCCGTGATCGCGTCCCGGCTCTGCGCCAGCGGAGGCGTGAACAGCGCGACAACCGAGTCCACGCCCTCGTCCGCAAGCAGGACGCACAGGGCCGCCTCGTACCGTTCCGCGTCCGCCCTGGGCGAGAGGTCGAACGGATCGACCGGTTCGCCGCTCGGCACGAGGTCGCGCAAGGTCACCAGCGTCGCCGCGCTCACGGTGGCCGGGCGGAGTCCGGCCACCCGGCAGGCGGCCGCGGTCAGCGCACCGGGCTGGCTCGCGTTGGTGACCACCGCGACCCGGTCGCCGCGCGGTACCGGTTGATGCGCGAAAAGGCGTGCGACATCGAACATTTCCGCGAGCGTGCGGGTCGCGACGATTCCGGTCTGGGAGAACAGCGCGTCGATCACCGCGCCGCGGTCCACCAGATCCGGATCGGCGGGACCGTTCAGCGAGGTCCGCACCGCGCTGGTGACGGTCACGATCGGCTTACGTACGCTCACCCGCCGAATGAGGCGGGCGAATTTCCTTGCGTTGCCGAACTTTTCGAGGTCGAGCAGGATCACCGAGGTGGTCGGGTCCTCCTCCCACCACTGCAGCAGGTCGATCGGTGAGACATCGGCCGAGCGGCCCAGGGACGCGAAAGCGGAGAAACCGAGCCCGATCCGGCGCGCGTGTTCCAGAACCGCGAGCCCGAGCGTGCCGGACTGGCTCGCCATGGCCACCACTCCGGGTGCGGGCAGCGACAGCGAGAAGGTCGCGGCCAAGCGCCGCGCACCCTGCTGGGCGAGAATGCCCATGCTCGCCGGCCCGATCACCCGCATGCCCTGGCCGCGGGCGTACCGGACCATGTCCAGTTCGGCGATGCGCCCCTGCTCGCCCAGCTCACCGAACCCGGCCGACATCACCACCACGGCCGCCACCGACGCGGCGGCGCAGTCGCGCAGGATCTCCGGGACGAGGCCTGCCTCGACCGCCACCACCACCAGATCGATCGGTTCACCGATGGCTCTCACGGTGGGGTGGGTCGGCAACCCCATCACGGCCGAGGCGTTCGGGTTCACGGCATAGACCCGCCCCGGAAAACCGTGCGTCACGAGGTTCTTCACCACCGCTCGGCCGAGGTTGTCCGAGCCCCGGCCCGCACCGACGACGGCGACCGTGCGGGAATAGAAGATTCGCTGCATGGACGAGCGGACGGACTGGTGTTCCCGGCGATCCGAGCGGGCCAGCACCTGCGCTCTCGGCTGGATGGCGATGTCCGCGTGCAGGATCGAGCCCGGCGGGCCGAATTCGACCGCGTATCCGGAACTCTCCAGGGTCCGCACCATGGCGAGGTTCTCCGCGAGGATGTCCGCTTCCAGAACCGCGATCCCGCCGTCCCGCGCAGCCGCCGCGATGTGCTCCAGCAGCAGGCCGCCCAGCCCGAGGGACTGGAATTCGTCAATTACGGTGAAGGTGACCTCGGCGCGGTCCGGATAACCGTCCACCCGCGCGAAGTCCGCGACCCCAACCGCCCGGTTCTCATGGATCGCGACCAACGACAGCTGCTGGGCCGGGTCGAAGTTCATGAGCCGGGCCAGTCCCGCCCGGTCCAGTGTCACCACAGGCCCGAGCATGCGCATCGAGATGGTACGGCGCGACAACCGATGGCTGAAGTCGACGATGAGTTCGAGATCCTCCGGAGTCAACCGTCGGACGAGTATCGATCGCCCGTCCTCGAGCAATCCCGGTGCGCCGTCGTCGAGGTTCCGCTCACCATGCACCACACCCATCCCCTCTCCGTTGGAAGAACATTGCGGTCCGGGCGGGTCGTCACAGCCCGACCAGCAGGGTGCCGCCGTCGGTGGTGACCGGGCCGGATCGGGGACCGGGATAGACGCCCTCCGGCTTCCGACATCCTCCGGCCCACTGAAGTCTGCCGCCACCATCGCCGGGGCTCTCACGCCTGATCGTGCGACGCACCCGCGCGAGCAAGCCGTCGAGCGTGATCCGACGCACAGGCTAACAGATTAATTATATAGCTGTATTGCGGGTAGGGTTCTCGGGCCGGTCCCGGGAGTCGCTCTGTGTCTGCAGCCACTGGTAGTGCATGTCGAAATGGGTGTCGGGCCGGCTGACCATGATCGCGTCGGCCTCCGCCACGACGGCGCCGGAGTTCTCCAGTTCCAGCGTCGCCCGGACGAAGACCTTCCGGTTCTCCCGCCCGATGGACCAGGCCCGGCCGATCAGCGGCCACCCCACCGGCACCGGACGCACGAACTTGACCGTCAGCGTTCCGGTGACCCCGAACTCGTTGTTCAGCAGCAGCACGTGACCCACTAGTTCGTCCATCACACCTGCGGTCCAGCCGCCGTGCGCCACCTGCGGCCCGCCCTCGTCGGCCGGCGAGCACAATACGCGACTGATCACCACCCCATCGTCTTCCAGCCGTTCTCTCTCGACACCGAGGCGGCATTGGTTCAGCTCTCGGCAGCCGTAGCAGAGACGCACTCCCCCCGGCGACTCGGGCGCATAGAAGGCCGACGACGGATCGGCACCGGCCGTCGCGTCGCGTTCGATGCCTTGCGCGATCTCGTTCATTCCGGTTTCGGCCACGGATATTCCCTTCGACGTAGAAAAAGGTTCGGACCCGACGGTCTAGGGGGTCGCGGGCGAGGATGGGATCGAGCAACCGATACCCCATGTCGCCACGGAATACCGCGTTCGCGCCCGAGACGTGCCCCGCGGTGCTGGGCCGCTCAGGCGGCCGCGGCCGCCGGGAACAACTCCTCGAACGCGCCGTGCAGCACCCGATCGCGGATCCGTACGTCGACGTCGTCGAAGATGGTGTGCAGCGTCTCCTGGGTGTGCCCGTAGGTGCCCTCCAGGTGCGGGTAGTCGTCACCCCAGAGCACGTTGTCGTAGTGGGTGTCCTCAATCACCTGCACGGCGCTGATGTCGTGCTGGAACGAGGCGTACACCTGCTGGCGGATGATCTCGCTCGGCAGCCGCGAGAGCCGGGGTCGCACGAACATGCCGTGCTGCCGGTATGCCTCGTCCATCCGGTCGCCGATCGCGGGCACCCAGCCGGCGCCGCCCTCGGCCACCAGCACCTTCAGGCCCGGGTGCCGATCCAGCGCGCCGCCGGCGACGAGGTGCGTGACCACCCGCATGCCCGGGTAGGTGGTCTCCATGTAGTTCACCACCGCGCCGCCGGGACCGCGGTAGACCACGTTCTGCGCGCCGGTGCCGATGTGCCAGCAGAGCGGAAGCTTCAGCTCCTCGGCGACCGTCCACAGCGGCTCCCACAGATCCATGCCCCAGGCCCGGTCGTCTTCGATGCCGCACGGGAAGTACAGTGCCCGGAAACCCATCTCGGCCGCGCGCTCGGCCTCCGCCACGGCGTTCTCGATGTTCATCAGCGGAACGATGGCGGGGGCGAAGATCCGGTCCTGCTTGCCCATCACCTCTGCCATGGCCCAGTCGTTCCAGGCGCGGGCGACCTCGTTCTCCAGTTCCGGATCACGGATGCTGCAGGTCCAGAAGCCCATCGAAGGGAAGCCGAGCTGGTTGCGCACGCCTTCCTGGTCGAGATCCCGCAGCCGGATCCGCAGGTCCTTGAACCCTGGCGGGCGCATGGCATCCATGAAGTCGTTGAGCTGGCGATCGATCTGCATGCCGTCGATGTAGAGGACCTCGTACTTCTCACCACGCTCCGAGCGGGGCGCCCGATCCGCGAGCCGCTTCGGCAGCCGCGAGATCCACAGATCCTCGGGCTCCATCAGGTGGGAGTCGCCGGAATGCGCCCAGATCTTGTCGTCCTCGTGTTGTTCCTGAACGGCGGGCATCGCCTCTGTCATGGGTCTCTCCTCGATCGAGTGACTTCCGGACCGCGCCGCTGCGGCGGGACGGTCCCGCTAAATACTTTACACTGTAACGAAAAGGGGTCATTCTGTATAGCGAACGTCGAAACAACAGTCTTGGGAGGCGCGATGGAACCGACGACAGGCAGCAAGGCACTCACCCGCGAACAGCGCGACAACTACCTCGGCACCCTCAACGAGGAGACCTTGTCCGCACTCATGCGATCTACCTGGACCTGGGACGATCGGGCACTCCGGCGCAGGCTCAGCGAGCTGCTGACCGGGCTCACCGCGGTCCGCGAATTGCGGGTCGGCGAGGTCGGCTGCCCCGCGCCGGCGCTCGACGCGGCGGAGGCAAGGGTGCTGGCGGCGGCCGGTGAATTCGTCGCCGAGGTGCTCGGCCCGCGGCTGCTCGCCGACGCGGGCAACGCCTTCCGCGAGCCGCTGCTGCCACTCGTCCGGGCCACCGGCGAGCTCACCGCCCAGGCCACCCGCGCCCTGGATACCCTCGCGGTCGACGTCACCGGGCACGTGATCGAGCGCAATGAGGCGCTGACCTCGATCCTTCCCGAGGACAAATGGGAGGCCGAAGCGTTCGGCTCGCACGCAACCGGGCTCGCGCGGTTGGCCTACTCGGCCGGCTACACACTGGCGCAGACCGACTGGTTCCCCGCCGCCGGGCTCGGCGCGCAGGCCTTCGCCATCGCGGGCTCGCCGACCGATGACAGCGTCGACGTACGACGCTCGACGCTCGCGGCGGCCGAGAAGACCGGGTCCTGGGATCCGGCCATGGTCCGGACCCGGGCGACAGGCGCCGGTGACGGCTGGCGACTCACCGGCGAGAAGTGGTACGTCCCCGGCGCCGCGACCGCGGAGAAGATCTTCGTGATCGCCCGCAACATCGGCGGGCCGTCGCTGTACCTGGTGGACAGGAACGCCGCGGGCATCACCGTCGAGCAACTGGACTCACTGGACGAGGCGCGCCCACTCGCGCGCATCACGTTCCAGAACACCCCCGCGGTCCTGATCGGGCTCGAGGGCGCGGGCGGCCGCATCATGCGACGCACAGTGGACCGGGCTACCACGGTGCTCGCGGCCGAGCAGATGGGCATCGTGGACCGGGCGCTGAAGTGCCTCTCCGAGGTTCTGCCCGCGTCTACCGACAGCGAGTCGTGGCGGGGCTACACCAGGAAACTGGCGGAGCTGGAGCTGCTCCGGGCCGGTGCCACCGCGCTCTGGTACCGGGCGGTGAAGCTGCAGGGCGACGACGATCTCGACGCGAGCGCGGTGGCGGCGGCGATGGCTCACATCGGGTGCTCGAACGCGGTGCGGCAGGTAGCGCTGCGGGTCACCTCAGTGGCGGCTGACCTCGACAGCGCGAAAGTCGACACCATCGCCACCCGTGCCCGGGGCACCGACCTGCTGCTCGGCGGTCCGGCACTGGCGCACGAGCGACTGCTCGAACGCCTCGGAATCTGATGTCGTGAGCGAGCGTCAGCGAGTGAACCGTGGGCACAGCCGAGCATCGCTCGGTCATGGCGGAGCCGAGCGCCAGCGAGGCGGAGGCATGAGTTCCCTGAGTCAACCCCTACGCGGCGATCGGTCGTTGACCTGGTTGATGCTTGCCGGGGTCGTAGGCGGTTTTGGTGCGCCAGCAGGCCCAGATGATGCGCAGCCAGGCTCGTCCGAGGGTTCGGATGGCGTGGGGGTGTCGTTGGCCGCGTTGGCGGGCGGCGGTGTAGCGCTGGTCGGCCCAGTCGCTGGCTCTGCGGCTGTTGTCGATCCAGGTGACCAGGGCTTGGCGGGCGTGGTGGTTGGTGGCGTGGCGGAACGCGACGGTGTGGGTCTTGCCGGAGGCCCTGGTGACCGGTGCGAGACCGGTTTCGGCGGCGAGCTGGTCGAAACTGTTGGCGCGCTCCAGGATTGGGCCGATCTCACCGATGATTTGGGCCAGGTTGAGCACGCCGATGCGCGGCAGGTCAGCCAGCAGCCGGGCATACGGGTGGGCCGTGGCGGCTTCGGCGATCACGGTGTCGAGCTGGTCGAGGCTGGTCTGCAGCGACCGAACGGCCGCGACCTGTGCGCGGATGAGTTGCGCGATGATCGGTTGGCCGAGGCGGCTGGCCGAGGTCGGTGCGTCCCGCAGCCGGGCCAGCAACTCAGCGCCGCAGCGTCGACCGCTGTAGCTGCGCCGACGGCAGAACGCCTCGAGACGGGCAGCGGTGAGCGAGGCGGCCGACTCGGGGTTGGGATAGCGATCCAGGAATGCCAATGCGATCGGCGAGTGCAGGTTGGCGAAGATTGTTCTGCCGCCGGGCCAATGCGCGTCCAGCAGGGCGGAGAGCTGGTTGACCGCGGCGATCCGCAAGCCCAGGTGATCGCCGCGCTGGCGGGTCAGCGCCTGCAGTTCCAAGGTCTGCGCCAGCGTGGGGGCCAGGGTCGGCAGCCGGTGGATATCGGTGCGGATGTAGTCGGCCAGTTTGAACGAATCGCCTGGGTCGTTCTTGGCGCGGGCAGCACCCCAGCGGGGACGGGCAGCGTGAAAAGCGTTGGGATGGACCGGGATTACCGGGTGCCCGGCGGCCAGCAACCGGTCCACGACCAGCCCGCGGGTGGTTTCGATCGCTACCGGCAGCGTGCCGGGATCACCGTGAGTGGCCAGGCGAGCCAATGCCCGCGCGATGCCGTCTTCGGTGTGTGGCGGCGCGAACCTCTCGACTTTGCCGCCGGCATCGTCGATCACGGTCACGTCGTGGGCAACAGTGCCCCAGTCCCAGCCAGCGAACACCAACAATCTCCTTCGAGGTCGATGCGCTGCCTCTCCGGAAGCGAGGGCCGTCGCCGGAAGCTCATTGATCGGCCCTCTGCGTGCGCGGGGCATGTCCCTGATGCCGGTCTGCGGCCCTCGGCCCGGTGGGGCTGGCAATACTCATGCTGGCCATCTAGTGGCACGCGATGCGGGCCATGCACCCACCGGAACCGAGAGACAACAACCCTATCTGTTCGGGCTGCAGAAGGGATGGTGCCCCAATGAGCGAGCGTCAGCGAGTGAACCGTGGGCACAGCCGAGCATCGCTCGGTCATGACGGAGCCGAGCGCCAGCGAGGTGCAGGCATGAGCGAGCGTCGGCGAGTGAACCGTGGGCACAGCACGCACTCGCGCACGACGGAGCCGAGCGCTAGCGAGGTGCAGTCGTGAGCGGCACCGAGCGGGCGGTGGTACCAGCCCGTCCCGCACGAACGGATGGGTACCCTCCCCCTATGGGATCCAGCGACCGCCTGGCAGCCGTCGACGGGTCAGCGAAGGCGTTCCGACGGGCCCGGGGTCGCCCTCCGTCGCTGACCGAAGACCAGATCGTCGACGCCGCATTGGAAATCGTCCGGGCCGATGGGCTGGACGCGCTCTCCATGCGACGGTTGTCCCAGCAGCTCGGCCGCTCCCAGATGGCCGCCTACTCGTATGTGGCGGACAAGCAGGCACTGCTCGATCTCGTGGCCCGGCGCACCCTCGCCGACGTGACCGTGCCCGATCCCGCCGACGAGCCGTGGGACGTCCGGCTGCGCCTGCTCATCGACGGCATCGACGCCCAGCTGCGCCGGCACCCAGGGATCGCCGGGCTGCTGCTGCAGCGGATGCTGCACTCGGATCGTCGCCTGGTGGACGCAATCATGGCCATCCTGCTCGAGGCCGGGCTACGCGAGCGAGAGGTCCTGCTGTCGTACTCGATGATCCACACCTACCTGTTCGGCCGTTACCAGGTCGCCCTGGTCGACGTCCCGCGCGACAAGAACGACCTGCCGCCCACTCTCGTCAAAGTGATGCCGTACCTGGACGAACTCCACGGCGCCGACTACTACAACTTCGGCATCGAGACCCTCATCGACGGCCTGCGCGCTCGGGTCGCGGAGAATTCACGCGAGGGGCCCGGCTGATCCGCCGGGCTCGTCACGGGCTTCCCGTGCGCAACCCGTCCTTGTCGAGTGCGCCGATCGGCAGCTTCGGCAGTTCGCCGACCACAATGATGCTGTTGCACCAGGGGTGTCACTGCAGATCGCGGCCCGTTGACAACTGTTCGGCGACCGGGGACTGGCGCGGCTTACTCCTCGACGTGGAGCGCACGCTCCGGGCAGGCGCCGTCTTCCCCGGAGCGCACGGTCGGCATCGGCGGGGTCGAGTTCGACGGAATCGACACGGTTCGGCAAGGTTCTTCACCTGCTGGGAAAGGCCGGCGACGCGCGGATCGAATCGGGTGGTAGCGGGCTGCATCGTTTCCTTCGGGACAGGAAGCCGGTGCCGACGACCGGTGGGTCGGCGTCGGCTCGGTCGGAACAGATGGCGATAGGGACCGAATCGCGGCGAGCGATCAGCGGTCGATCTGCTCGCGCAGGTCTTCGGGGATCGAACCGGAGGTGATGTCCTCGCTCTGGCCGAGATCGGTGGGGAAGATGATCGAGGTGCGCGCGAACTGCCCACCGTCGGTCGACTGGATCGTCTGCCCGGACATGTAACTCGACTCGTCCGAGGCCAAGAACAACGCGAGGTTCGCGTTGTCCCGCAGCACCGGCGGACGCTCGAGGCGCAGCGGCATGGCCCGCTTATCCGGATCCCAGGGCTGCATCTCCTCGTAGGACTTGCCCAGCACCTCCGCCTCCGCTGGTAACGCGAAGTTCACCGACATCCCGTGCGTCGGGCACAACGCATTGACCCGGATCCCGAACTTGCCGAACTCCAGCGCCGCCGCGCGGACCAGACCGTTTACCGCGGCCTTCGACGCGGTGTACATCGGGAAGCCTGGGTAGGCCGTGAACGACGCCGCCGACGAGGTCGCCAACAACGCGCCACCACGCTTGTTCGCGATCATCCACCGGGCCGCCGCTTTCCAGGCCAGGTAGATGCCGGTGGTATTCACCGCGAAGATGTTGTTCCAGTCCTCCAGCGACGACTCGGCCAGCGGCTGCATCCCGAAACCCGGCTCCGGGATGCCGGCGTTGGCCCACATCACGTCGATGCGCCCGTAGGCCTCGACCGCTATGTCGACCAGCCCGTTCATGTCGGCCTCGACGCGCACGTCCGCGTCCACCGCGGTGGTGCTGCCGCCGAGTGCTTTGATCTCGCCGGCCACCTTCTGCGAGCGGCCGGGTACGGCGTCACTGACGACCACCCGCGCGCCCTCCGCGGCGAAGAGCAGCGCGCCCTCCCGCCCGAGGCCGGAGCCCGCTCCGGTGATGGCGACGATCTTGTCCTGCATACGCATGGTCATTTCTCCGCTTACTTCGCCGGGCTCGCGATCGACTTGATACGCAGGTACTCCCGGAATCCGGCGACGCCGTGCTCCACACCGTCACCGCTGATGCCGTAACCACCGAACGGCGCGTCCGGCGACAGGTAGAAGGAGTTGTTGATGTTCACCGTTCCGGCGCGCAGCTTGTGCGCGACCGCCCAGGCGCGTTCCTCGTCGGCCGACTGCACATACGCCGACAGCCCGTAGCGTGAGTTGTTGGCGACCCGCACGGCCTCGTTGTCGTTGCCCTCGTACCGGATCACCGACAGCACTGGACCGAACACCTCGGTCTGGGCGATCTCGGCGTTCTCGTCGACATCGACCAGCAGCGTGGGCTCGTACCAGAAACCGCGATCGAATTTGTCGCCGCGCTTACCGCCCGCCAGCAGACGGGCCCCGGCCTGCCGCGCACGCTCGACCAGACCCTCGATCCGCTGCACCTGTTCTTCCCGGATGATCGGCCCGACCATGTTCCCCGGGTCCTTGGGATCGCCCCAGGGCAGATTGGCGATCATCGCCTCGAGCCGCGCGACCACCTCGTCGTAGATGTCGGCGTGTACGACCATCCGGGTGGCCAGCGCGCATCCCTGGCCGCTGTTCGACATGCACATCGCCACGCCCAGACCGCAGGCCATGTCCAGGTTCGCGTCCGGCAGCAGCACATTCGCCGACTTACCGCCCAATTCCAGCACGGTGTGGCGGATTCCGTTGGCGGCCCGCTCCGCGATCCGCTGTCCGACGCCCGGCGACCCGGTGAAGTGGTACAGATCGATACGCGGGTCGGCAGTCATAGCGTCACCGACTATGGCCTTGTCCGCGGAACTGATCGCATGGTAAGCGCCCTTCGGAATGTCGGTGAACTCGCTCACCACCTGCGCGAGCAACGCCGCGGTGAGCGGGGTGTCCGGCGCGCTCTTGAGGATGACCGCGTTGCCGGTGGCCAGCCCGTGATGCACCTTCCAGATCGCGGTCATGAACGGCGCGTTCCACGGCGTGATCGCCCCGACCACGCCGTACGGCTCGTAGCGGATCCGGCGCAGGCTCCGGTTCCCGAGGATGTCGTAGGCAGGCAGATCCTCCTCCCACTGGAACGACGTGGTCAGGTCATTGAAGAAGTCCATCCCGTCGATCATCACGTCGACGTGCGTCGCCATGTTCCCGGCACAGATCCCCGCCTCGGCGACGAGCAACGCCTTGATCTCGTCGGATCGCTCGCGCAGCGCCTGCTGCAACTGCGCCAGGCACTTATGCCGGAACCCGTGGTCGAGGCCCCAGTCCGAGGTGTCCGCGAAACGCCGCGCGGCCTCGATCGCGTCCGCGGCGTCCTCCGCCCCCGCGTCGGCCGCCTCCGCGATCACCGACTCGTCGGCCGGATTGATCACCTCGTAGCGACGCCCGGATCGTGCTTCGCGGAATTCACCGTCGATGAACAACCGGCCTTCGAACGTCGACATCTCTCGATCTCCTCATGGTGGTTTCGACTAAAAGGCGCAGCGCCGGGTGGATTCGTCGCTGGAACGATGACCGAGTACCGCCGTCCCTGTCGGTCACGCGCCAGCTCGCCGAGGCGGACACGTGACGTGAATCTCTTAAATTATCTAACTGTAAACAGGGTTACATGTCAAGGGAGTTCGACTCCCTAGCTACCGCAGTGCGAGATGGGGCCCATGACGACGAGCACCGACCGCAAACGCCGATCGCCTGGCGAGGTCAAGCAGCTCATAGCGAACGCCGCCTCCGCGGAGTTCGTGGAGAACGGTTTCGAGCGAACGACGATCCGCTCGGTGGCGCGCCGTGCGGGCGCCACCGAGTCGATGGTGTTCCGCCACTTCGAATCCAAGGCCGAACTGTTCCGATCGACCGCAGCTGCGCCGCTGGTCTCGTTCATGGACGACTTCGCCAGCACCCTGGGCGACGACACGCGGCACGATCCTCATGATGTCACCCTTTGTTTCGCCCGCGGGCTGTACGAGCTGTGTTCCACCAATCGCCACATCCTCGTCTCACTCGCCGCCGGAACCGACGACGATCGGGCCACTGCGGAAGCCTCACCGCTGACATGTCTGCAGGCCTTGATCGACGGTGTGCATCGCTACATGGCGGGAAATGGACGGAGGCCACCAGCGATATGCGGTCGACCGTCCGACTCACGGTTGCCCTGGCTGGCCGGCGAGGCGTTGTTCCCGCCGGGCATCGGCGAAACCGAAATAGGCTCGGCGCTGGCACAATTCATCCTTTTCGGGGCCGGCTACGCACCGGCGGCCGCGGCGGACGGACGCTGAACAGCCCTTGGGTTATCGGCTCA
Source organism: Nocardia sp. NBC_00881 (assembly GCF_045207455.1). Taxonomy (NCBI): domain Bacteria; kingdom Bacillati; phylum Actinomycetota; class Actinomycetes; order Mycobacteriales; family Nocardiaceae; genus Nocardia; species Nocardia sp. NBC_00881. Next base: position 1,499,721 of record NZ_CP108798.1, on the reverse strand, counting down.
GCGCGGCCCGAAGCGCTGCGCGCCGTCCAGCCGGACCACCTCGCCGTTGATGTAGCCGTTGGTCAGCAGGTGCTCGGCGAGTGCCGCGAATTCCTCGGGGTCACCGAGCCGCTTCGGGAACGGGACGTTGCCAGTGAACTTGGCCAGAGCGTCCTCGCCCACCGATTCCATGATCGCCGTGCGCATGGTGCCGGGCGCGATGGTGTTGACCCGGATGCCGACCGAACTCAGGTCACGAGCCGCGGCCAGGGTGAGGCCGACGATCCCCGCCTTGGCCGCCGCGTAGGCAGTCTGGCCGATCTGGCCCTCGTACGCCGCGATCGACGCGGTGAACACCACCGATCCCCGCTCCCCCGCAGCGGTCGGCTCATTCGCCGCCATCCGCGCCGCGGCCAGTCGCAGCACGTTGTAGGTGCCGACCAGGTAGAGGTCGAGGGTCTTGGTGAAGCCCTCCAGCGAGGCCGGGCTGCCATCCCGGTTGACCACCCGCTCGGCGACACCCCAGCCACCGTGGGCGATGACGACGTGGCGCAGCGTGCCCAGTTCCGCGGCGGCGTCCAGTGCCGCGAGCACCGAGTCCTCGGAGGTCACGTCGGTGCGCTGGTACACGGCGCCGGCGCCGAGAGCGCCGACCAGGGCCTCGGCGCGTTCATCGGCGAGGTCGGCGACCACGACCTTCATCCCCGCCTTGCGCAGGCAGCGGACGACGGCCTCACCGAGCCCTCCCGCGCCGCCGGTGACCAGTGCTACATCGCTCGCTGGGATAGTCATGCGTTCTCCGTTCGATGTCGCCACGGCGATGCGATGCGGGCTCACTTGCCCGCCCACACCGGTTCGCGCTTCTGCGCGAAAGCTTCAGCCCCTTCGCGGGCGTCCTGGGAGTCGAAGACCGGCTCGAGCACGTCCCGCTGCCGATCGAACGCCTCGGCGTCGGTCCAGCCGCTCGACTCCACGATGATCTGCTTGGTCGCTGCCACGGCGAGCGGGCCGTTGCGGCAAATGCGCGCGGCCAGTTCGAGCGCACCGGCGAGCGCCTCGCCCGGCTCCACCAGGCGGTTGATCAGCCCGTACCGGAAGCCGAGTTCAGCGGAGAAATTCTCGCCGGTCAGCGCAAGCTCCATGGCGACCTGGTACGGGATGCGCCGCGGCAGCCTGAGCAGACCACCGCCACCCGCCACGAGGCCGCGCTTGACCTCGGGGAGTCCGAAGGCCGCGGTGCGCGAAGCGACGATCAGGTCGGTCGCCAGGGCCAGTTCAGCGCCACCGGCCAGAGCGAAACCTTCGACCGCGGCGATGACCGGCTTGCGCGGCGGCGCCTCGGTGAAGCCCAGCCCACGGCCGTCGACGGCGATGGCCTCCCCCGCCAGGTACGCCTTCAGGTCCATACCGGCGCAGAAGTTGGCGCCGGCGCCGGTGAGCACGCCCACCGACAGGTCGGCGCTGCTGTCGAGTCGATCCATCGCGTCGGCCAATCCCTGGCTGACCGCGGTGTTCACGGCGTTGCGGGCCTCGGGACGGTTGATCGTGACCACGAGAACACGATCGCACTGTTCGACGATGACAGCGGGGGCTTGGGTCTGGTCTGACACGACGCGACCTTCCTGGGAGCGGCGAGACAATCTCATTTTATAGTACAACTATATATCTATTTCGGAAGTGTCCCGCCACGGGTCTCCCGGGTGTGGTCAAACGGGCCCGAGTCGGCCTTGAACGTCCGCCACGGCTCCGGCTGCCGTACTCAGATCCGTTCGTAGATGGTGGCGTTGGCGGTGCCGCCGCCCTCGCACATGGTCTGCAGGCCGTACCGCTTGCCGGTGCGGACCAGGTAATGGACCAGCGTGGTCGCTAGGCGGGCGCCGGAGCAGCCGAGCGGGTGTCCGAGCGCTATGGCGCCACCCAACGGGTTGAGCTTCGCCTCGTCCGCGCCGGTCTCGATCTGCCAGGCCAGCGGCACCGCCGCGAAGGCCTCGTTGACTTCGAACGCGTCGATGTCGTCGATGCCGAGCCCGGACTTGCGCAGGGCCAGCGCGGTCGCCGGAATGGGCCCCGTGAGCATCTTCACCGGGTCGTCGCCGGTCACCACCGCGGTGTGCACCCGGGCCAGCGGGGTGAGCCCGAGGCGGGCTGCCTTCTCCGAGGTCGTGATCAGCACGCCGGCCGCGCCGTCGGAGATCTGCGACGCGTTGCCCGCGGTGATCCGCCCGCCCTCCTTGAACGGCGTCTTCAGGGTCGCCAGCTTCTCCACGGTGGAACCGCGGCGAACGCCCTCGTCCAGTTCAACCTTGGTGTCCGCGCTCTGGACCGGGATGATCTCCCGGTCGAAGTCACCGCCATCCTGAGCCGCGGCCGCCAGCTCGTGCGAGCGGATGGCACACTCGTCCAGCCGGGTCCGGGACAAATTCCACTGTTCGGCGATCAGCTCGGCGCCGACGCCCTGGTTGAACGTACCGCCGAAGGCTGGGTCGGTGAGCCGCTCGGCGTACCGGTCGACCGCGGGACCACCCATCTCACCGGTGCCGGAAACCCGCCCGGCACCCATCGGTACAGCCGACATCATCTCGACGCCACCGGCCACCACCACATCGACCTGGCCGGAGATCACTGCAGCGGCCGCGGTGGAGATCGCCTGTTGCGACGACCCGCACTGCCGGTCGAGGGTGAAGCCCGGGACGGATTCCGGCCAGCCGGCGCCGAGTACCGCCATCCGGCCCACGTTGCCGGACTGCTGCCCGATGCTCAGTACATTTCCCCAATGCACGTCGCCCACGACGGCCGGGTCGATGCCGGTCCGCTCGGCGAGCGCCTTGAGTACCAGGGCGGACATCTCGACGGCATGCACGCCGGCCAGACCGCCCCCTCGCTTGCCGACCGGTGTGCGCACAGCCTCGACGATCACAGCGTCACGCATCTGGGAGTCCTCTCGGATCGATGGCGGAAATAGTTAAATTATTACATTTCACCAGGACCTCTGCGCAATACCCGGGCTCGACACCCCAGGAGACTGCTGCGCCGTGGCAATGGACCACAAGGAGTAGTATCAGTTAAACAGTCTTACTCATTGCGCCCTGGGGAATGACTCATCACTTCGGACGCCTAGCACGATTTCGTGCGAATGGGCACGTACGAGACGAGCGAGGACTCCGTGGTCAATCCGGTCAAAACGAACGTAGTCAAGGTGCCGAAAGCCGGTGAACTGGTGGCAGCCGACCTACGGCGGCGGATCATCACCGGTGAGCTGTCCGTGGGCGACCCCCTGCCCAACGAGGCGGCGCTGATGGAGCACTTCGGCGTCTCTCGGCCGACTCTGCGCGAGGCGTTCCGCATTCTGGAATCCGAGTCCCTCATCACGGTACTGCGCGGCGCACACGGCGGCGCCAGGGCGCTCGCGCTGGACGACGCGGTGGCCGCTCGCCACACCGGACTCCTGCTGCAGTATCGAGGAACTCCGCTGATCGACGTCTACCGTGCGCGCACCGAACTCGAGGTGGCCGCGGTCGGCATGCTGGGCACTGGCAGGGACCGCGCCTCCGCGGCCGGCCTGGACAAGCTGGACCGGCTCGTGCAGGAGGGGACCCACCTCGTCGACGACAACGAGGCCTACGCCCAGCACGACGTGCGGCTACACCGGACGGTGGTCGAACTGACCGACAACACCACGCTCAACATTCTCGCGGAGATGTTGTTCAAGATCATCGCGGTGCACAACGTCGTCTTCATCGCCGAGCACGAATCCGGCCAGGCGAGGTCGGCGAATCGCGCGGCGCAGCGGGCCTGGACCAAGCTGGCCAAGCTGCTCGGGGACGCGGATGTCGCGGCTGCGCAGGCATATTGGCGGCGCCACCTAGAGGGTGTGGCCAGGTTCATGGTGGGCAACTCCGAAGCGACCGTGGTCGACGTGCTCTCGTGACTACCGGCTCCATCACCTCCCAATTTCGAGTAGGATTCTCATTTCGAGAGTAACTATCAGGATTATCGGGAGCTGCCGTGAGCACACTGCGAGAGCGAAACCGTCTACGCACCCGCGACGACATCGCTGCGGCCGCCATCACCCTGCTCGAGCAGCAAAACTACGACGCCACCACGATCGAGCAGATCGCCAAGGCGGCGGGCGTGTCGATCGCGACGTTCTTCCGGCACTTCCCCAGCAAGGAGGACGTGCTGTTCGCGGACGAGGACCAATCCGCGGCCGCGATGGTGGAGCGGGTGTCTGAGCGGACGGACCGCTCGGTGTCGGTGGCCGCCCTCGCCGAGCCGGTCGCTGCCTTCGCCGTCGACCTCGAGGACGAGCGCACCTTCCGGCTCACTCACCTGGTCATGACGAATCGGCAACTGGAGCCGCGGAGCTTGCGGATGCGACTGCGCTGGGAACGTGACATCGCGCGCAGGCTGGCGGCCGAGCAGGGGCGCAGCGAGCCGTCGGAGGACGACACGCTCGTCGCCTCGGTCGCCGTCACCTGCCTCAACACGGCCCTCCGGTTCTGGGACAAGACCAGCTCGTCGAGCGGGCTGAGTGAACTCGTCCGCCAGATGTTCGCGCGCTGCGCGGAGGTCGTGGACGGATCCGGGCCGGTGGGGCGCGAACTCCCCACCTGAGCCCGTTAGCCTGCGCGAAAATGTATTCGATCAGGGTCGAGAGACCGAGTCGCGTCGGCGGGCGTCGCACAGCGCCACCAGGACGCCGGTGTATAGATCCAGTGCGCCCGTGACCTCATTCGGGTGTGGAGGTTGGCGCTGTCGCAGCAATCGACCGCCGGCACGAACGGCACTCGCCAGCCCTCCGGCTAGTAGCCGTGCAATTGCTGCGGTTCCGGCGAGTGGTACGGAACGGTCCATCGAACCGGAAGGGCGGCGCATTTGCGCAGGAGAACAAGGTTCGGGTCGACACCTCTTCTCCAGGAGGGCTCGCGGGCCGAAGATCGGAGAAGGATAGCCAGCGAGACAAGGGACTACGAATGGTCGGCGAATCATCGGTAGCAGGCAGTTCCGGCACCACGACTGGGGCGGCCGAAGACGCCCGAGTGCCTGCCGATGAGGAAGTCTTCCAGCGCTTTCCGCGCATCCGGCTGGATCAGGTCAACATCGAGTACTACCGCGGCCTGCTCGTGCACGAACTGCGGGCGGGCTGGTGCCCGCACTGCCGACTGTGGCACACCCCCTTGCGTCCCATCTGCCCGTCCTGCTGGTTCGCCGACGTCACGGCCCGGGCAGTCCAGGGGGTAGGGACGGTCCATCTGCTGACCCGGCTGTATCAGGGGCCACCCGTCGTGGACTACTCACCACCGTGGCCGCTCGCCGCCGTCGAACTCGCCGAGCAGGTGGGTCTGCGGATCACGGCGCCGCTGGTCGAGACGCCGGACGCGCTGCAGCGTATCGGACAGCCCGTGCAACTGGTCTGGATCGACCGGGACGGCGTGCCGTGGCCCGCATTCCGCGCCGTGGCCGGGAAGGAGAACACCCGATGAACCTTCTCCTCCAGCGCAATCCGATCAAGGATCGCATCGCCATCGCCGGGCTCGGGCGATCGCTCTATGCCCGGGACCGGGGCAGGACCGAACTCGCTATGGTCCTCGAGGCGGCGACCGCGGCCATCGCGGACGCGGGCCTGACCGCCGGCGAGATCGACGGCGTGGTGGGTGGCGGGCTGCACACCAACGGCATCGACCCCGCGGTCGTGGTCTCTGCACTTGGTCTTCCCGCGGTGACCTATTGGGCCGGCGTCCGCCCGCCCATCGGCAATCACCTCACCGCGGCCGTCAACGCCGTGTGGTCCGGCACCGCGAACGCGGTGCTCGTCTACCACTCGATGTACCGGCTCGGCCGCGACGCGTTCCGGGCCAGAGCGGCCGCGGGCCTGCCGGACGGCCGCGCGATCATGGGCGACGGCCACACCGAGTCCGAGCCGTGGGGCTTGTTCGGACCCACCGGGTACGCCGCCTGGGCCGCCCGCTACCTCGACACCTTCGCGCGGGATCGGCAGGACTTCGGCCTGGTCGCTTTGAACGGCCGGGCCGGCGCGGCGGACAACCCGGGCGCGGTGATGCGGGAGCGGCTCAGCATGGCGGACTACCTCAACGGTCGTATGATCCGCGAGCCGCTGTGCATATACGACATGGACGTCCCCGTGGACGGCGCCGACGCCTTCGTGGTGACCACCACCGAGCGCGCGCGGGACACCCCGGCGAACCCCGTTCTGGTGCATGCGCTCTCGATGGGGATGACCGCCCATCCGGAAGAACACCTCACCGCGAGCCTGGACCACACCGGGCAGACGGTGTCGTCGCAGGCGCTGCTGGCCCGCAGCGACCTGGGCATCGGGGACGTCGACGTGCTGTTCCCCTACGACGGCTTCTCCTTCATCACCTTGCTCTGCCTGGAGACGTACGGGTTCTGCAATCCCGGCGAGGCCGGTGATTTCCTCGCCGAGCACTGGGACCAGAGCAGGCACCGCGTCCTGATCGACGGCCGGGTGCCGATCAACCCGCACGGCGGCAGCCTGTCCGAAGGCGGGTCCCAGGGTGCCGGACATCTCCGGGAGGCCGTGCTGCAGCTTCGTCAGGACGCCGGCGAGCGGCAGGTGAGCAGCGCCCGGGCCGCGCTGCTGACGCCCGGGGGGCTGTTCTTCAACGCTCAGGGCATCGTCCTGCGCGCGGCTTGAGCCGGCACCACGAACGGCGACGAGGAAACTTCATGCTTCTTTTCCGGAAAGACCGCATTCGTCACCGGCGCCGCCCGCGCGCAGGGTCGCAGCCACGTAATTCGGCTAGCCCGCGAAGGCGCGGCGATCATCGCGATCGGCGAGGTCACTTTATGGGTCGATTCGTGTTGGTCAATGCGCACACCGAACGCAAGCCCGACGAGCTCGCCTTCGACGGGGTCGGTGCGTCGCCGCCCCTGCGCGGCGGCGATTAGACCGAGCACTCCACTCTCTTGGACGGCTATTGCTGGGTGTCTCGTCGAGCGAACCTGCTCGCCACACCCCACGACTGCAGGGGCCCAGGCCGCGGTGGTAGTCGCGCCCCCAATCGAGAAGGAGCCGGGGAGCGAACCCTCGGTCGTCGAGTCGGCGCAGATCCCGGGCAACTCTGCCGTAGTCCAGCGGAATTGAGTGCGTGCGCAACTGGCTGATGAGCCCGCGCAGGTAAACCAGCCGCTGCGTCGTCCTGCAACGCAGCACCCAATGCGTGGAAACGCCGCCGGACCGCCTCTTCGGAATTCGCCCGTTGGCCCAGTGTGCGCAGCGCACCCTCGAACGACACGCCGCGGCGGTGCATCGGTTCGGTCCTGGATTGCTGATGCCAGGCATGCAGCGTGATGGCGTCGTGCGCGGCTTGCTCCGACGCCGTTGGCGCCCCGTCACGTTCTGCGGGTAGATACTCGCGTCGATCGGGAAGGGCCGGGGAGCGCGCTGAGCTGCGAAAGTAGGGCTGACCTTGCCAGGGGTTCATCCCCGCATCTGCGGGGAGCGCACTTCTCTACCTGCACTGAGGAGCCGAGGGGACTCGTTCAGCCAGCCGACCCGCTGGGGAGACCCAGGAGAGACAGGAGAGATTGGGTCGGTGAGGGGGCGGGAGGCTGCGAGTTATCCGGAACCGCACCGGTGTACCGTGCATCCCGGACCACACCCTTGTGGGTGTCGCCGGGCTCCCAGCGCGGCTTGGGGTATTCGAAGTAGTTCAGGCTGTCGTTGTAGTAACCCATGTAGTAGGGAGGGTCCTGCACCCATTTGCCCGGTTCCTGCTCGGTGGGGCAGTCCGTGTTGAGGCCCGCCCAGTTATGCGGTCCCACCCAGGTATGCTGCCCCGGAACAGTGACCCACTCCGCCGCCGCTCCGAGATTCCAGCAGATCGCATCCCAGTCGATACGATGGGTCTGATCGGTGTCATTGCGGCAAGTCGTCCCCACGCACCAGACACCGGGCGCGAGCGTATGTCGCTGCGGATCCGGATCGGCGGCGGCCCGCGGCGCCAGTAGCCCCACGGCCACGATTCCAACCGCGGCAATCCCGATAGCCGTGCTCGCTCGTTGTTTCACGATATGTCAACTCCTGTCCCAGCTGTACCTAGCTGTCGAATGATTGCGGCGCAGACTTGCAATCGGCCTAACATCGACTTAACGTCCCCTATCCGGCACCGCTGCTGTCTCAACAACACCGTCCTCCCCAACCTCTGGAACCCGAGTTTGGCAGTTGGTCGCAGACGGAGTGGCGAGTCCGGCTCGAAGATCCAAGCGCTCTCCGAGTGTGCGAGGATCCCTTCGTCGGTGAGAGTTTCGGCGGCGAACACTAACGACGCCGAGGCGCTGAACCGCTCGTGAAATCTGTACCCGCGATCCGGCCGCGGCGTGGTCGGCGCCGCCGCAAACCCGCGAAGCTGCACGCGGACAAGGCATACGACGCTGTTCGCCGAGATAGAACACGCCTTCACCGCCAAACGCACCATCTCTGACCTCGGCCCCGGGCCCCTGCCCTCTCATCTACTTCTGGTAAGAAAGGCCCGCCCCCACTCGGGCAGCTGGTGTTCCGCGCGCTGCGCAGCGAGTCACGGCCGCTGTCGTATTCGGCGATGCGGCGGGTGTTGCAGCGGACCAACGACCGATTGGGTGCGAACTGGACCCTGCACGACCTGCGCCGCACCGCCGCGATCCACCTGGTCGCTGATCCGGCCATGACATCGTCTGAAATGCAACGGATCCTGCGCCACGCCAACCTGTCGTCTCTGAGCTGTTGTAGGCGCGTACGGGTCGACGACTTGTTCGATCGCCTCTAGGAGCACTACGCGAGGCCGCGGCCGGAGCCGCATCGTGATGCTAGTGCGCGCGCAGTACTTCGATCTGCACAGCTGCGCCACCGAGGCTCCCGGCACCTGGGCGCGGTGGGCGGTACCGTGCCCTATTCCCTATGGCGAGCTGCGCGGGTACAGCAAACGACGACGTCGGCTCGAGGAACGCATCGATGATCGCATACGGCTGCGGCAGCCGCTGCTGCCCGCACTGGTGGAATACGTCGAACGCCAATATGACAGCGCGCGCGGACTGCTCACGCAGCCAGCTCGGTGGAGCCCATCGACATTGTGTCGGCGGGGACCCGTGTTGCCGTGACAGCCATTGATCCCGAGTGTCGTTCGGTGTAGGTGCTGCGGATCGGTCCGGCGGGCATTGTTGCTGCACGCCGGTCCGATCCGCGAATTCGTGATGCTCAGGCGAGGTTCTGCGTGTAGAACGAGGTGAGCTTTTCGAACGGGATCAGCTCGGTGCGGTCGTAGAGATCCACGTGACCGGCGCCGGGCACGATCACCAACTCCTTGCGGTCACCGGCGAGGCGGTAGGCCTCTTCGCTGAATTCGCGGGAGTGGGCGTTCTCGCCGGTGATGAACAGCAGCGGCCGTGGCGAGATGGTTTCGATGTCGTTGAACGGGTAGAAGTTCATGAACTTGGCGTTGCTCGACAGGGTGGGGTGGGTGGTGGTGTCCGGGCTCGCGCCCTTGGGTGTGACGGCGCCGCGCTGGGTGCGGTAGAAGTCGTAGAACTCGCGTTCGGTGGGGGTTGAGTTCGCGGTCAGTTCGTGGACGGTTCCGCTGGTGTATTCGGTGGGGCCACCACGGAATTCGACATCGCGCTGCGCGGCGGCTTGGGCAAGGATTGCCTGGCGCTGTTGCGGGGTGACGGAGTGGTTGAGTCCATTGCGGTTGGCTGCGCCCATGTCGTACATGCTGATGGTGGCGACGGCTTTGATGCGGGGATCGATCTTGGCCGCGGAGATAACGAAACTGCCGCTGCCGCAGATGCCGAGCGCGCCGATGCGCTCGGGGTCGACGGTGTCCTGGGTGCGCAGGTAGTCGACGCCGGAGGAGAAGGTCTCGGTGTAGAGGTCGGGGGCGACGGCGTTGCGGGGTTCTCCCGCGCTGCCGCCCCAGAACGCCAGGTCCAGGGCGAGGGTGACGAAGCCTTGTTCGGCCATTTTGGTGGCGTAGAGGTTGGCGCTCTGCTCTTTGACCGCGCCCATGGGGTGTCCGACCACCATGGCGGCGGCGCGGGTGCCGGGGGCGAGGTTCTTGGGGATGAACAGGTTGCCGGTGACGTCCATCTGGTACTGGTTCTTGAACTTCACCGGCTGCATGGTGACCTGGTCGCTGGTGTAGAAGTTGTCCGCGCCGCGCGACAGGTCACCGGAGGCCAGGTTCGCCATCGGTGTCACCGGTGCGGCCGAGGTCGTGCCCGAGTCGGCGCCGGAGCAGGCCGAGGCGACTAGAACAGCGAGGGTTGCGGCGCCGGCTCCGGCAATGCGTGCCCAGCGGCGAGAATGTCGCCGGACAGTCGTGGTGGTGATCATGGGTGTTACTCCTGGTGCAGATTTCTTCGGTTGTCCGGGTGAGTTCGGTGGTCAGACGGTGAGCAGGGTTTTGATCGCTCGGCGTTCGTCCATTGCCTTGTAGCCCTCGGCGGCCTTGTCCAGGGGAAGAGTGAGGTCGAAGACCTTGCCGGGGTCGATCGTTCGGTTCCAGATGCGGTCGATGAGGCCTGGCAGGAAGCGGCGGACCGGGGCCGGGCCGCCCAGGAGGTGGACTTCGGCGAAGAACAGGCGGTCGACCGGCAGGGTGACGCCGTCGTGGGCGACACCGACGTAGCCGACGTGCCCACCGGGGCGGGTGGAGTTGATGGCCTGCATCATCGATTCCTGGGTGCCGACGGCCTCGATGACGCCGTGTGCGCCGAGTCCACCGGTAAGGTCCTTGATAGCGGCCGCACCTTCGTCACCGCGGGTCTCAACGATGTCGGTGGCGCCGAATTCGCGGGCCAGGGCCTGGCGGTCGGCGTGGCGGGACATCGCGATGATCCGTTCGGCGCCCAGCTGTTTCGCGGCGAGGACGCCCATCAGGCCGACCGCGCCGTCACCGACCACGGCGACGGTTTTGCCGGGACCGGCTGCGGCGGCCACGGCGGCGAACCAGCCGGTGCCGAGCACGTCGGAGGCTGCCAGCAGCGACGGGATCAGGTCGGGCTCGGGCATGGCCGGTGTCGCGACGAGGGTGCCGTCGGCATAGGGGATGCGAGCCAATTCGGACTGGGTGCCGATGGCGCCTGCGACGAACGAGCCGTGCACACAACAGGATTGGAAACCTGACCGGCAGATCTCGCAGGTGTTGTCCGAGATGCAGAACGAGCCGACCACGAAGTCGCCGACCTCGAGCGTGCGTACGTCGGTGCCGATTTCTTCGACGATGCCGACGTATTCGTGGCCCATGAGGGTGCGGTCGACGGGTTCGACGCCGCGGTAGGGCCACAGATCGGACCCGCAGATGCAGGTGGCGGTGAGCCGGATGAGCGCGTCGGTGGGCTCGACGATCTTCGGGTCCTCGCGGTCAACGACACGAACATCGCCGGGGGCGTACATGACTACTCCACGCATGAGGAATCTCCTGTCAGGGGTGTTGGTGTTTCAGCGGGCGGTGTAGCCGCCGTCGACGGGCAGCGCGACACCGACGACATAGCTGGCGCCGGGGCTGCACAGCCACAGCACGGCCGCGGCCACTTCCTCGGCGGTGCCGAGGCGGCCGATGGGTTCGTCGGCGGCTGCCTGGCCGGGGTCCAGATCGCCGGAGGCGATCATCCGGGCGAACGCGGTCGCGGTGGCCAGGCCCACGCCCGAGGCCGCGCCGGTGACGAAGGCGACCTATCCGGTGAAGTCATAGGTGGGGTTCGGAGGTGCGCTCCTTTCGGGTGGTCAGGCGGCGGTGATGGTGAGGGCGCTGCTGTCCGCGGCGGTGACGGCGTCGAGACCGGTGTCGATTTCGCCGATCATTACGATCCCGGGGTTGGGGATGCGAAAGCCGTCTTCGTGGTAGTAGATGGCCAGGTCGTGGCTAGGCGCCCAGTAGCCGAGCTGCCCGGCGCGGTAACCGGATCGACCTCGCCCGTCGCCGAGTGCACGCGGCAGCGTCCCGGCCTTCTCACGGCTACCGAGGTCGTGGACGGTGAGGGTAAGCGGCAGCAGGGAGGCGAAGTCGCGGGCGGTGGGGATGTCGTAGAGGCGCGCGGTGGCTTCTGCGGCGCCGATGCGCAGTCGGATCTGCATGAACGTTGCCTCCTGGCCTGGCGGTGTCGTCGCTGGTTGCGTGGCACCGGCAGGTGGGGTCGGGCCGGGTGATTTCGGGGCGTTGGAGCAGGCGGTGATGATCGCCGCGGCCGCTATCGCGCTCAGCGCGAACAGGGTGGTAGCCCTCAGTCGCATGCGATTTCTCCTGTCGATGGTGGAAGTGCGGCGCATAGCTCAGCTCACCCCGGCCAGGACGCGCTGCGGCCGCTGACCGGGTTGCGTCGGCGTGTTGCCGCTGCGAATACGGGTTCGCGTGGCGGCGAGCACGGCAATCAGGATCAGTGCGGTTGCGGTGATCGCCGCGCCGAGCACCCACCAGCACAGGCAGCCGCGTGCCCGCGCGCGGCCCGCGCGATGGTCGGCGTGTTCATCTCACCTCGTCGATGTCGAAGAATTCCAGGGACTGAGAGCTGTCCTCCGCTCCGCAGTCCATGCAACCGGGTCGATCAGGGTTATGGGAGGTGAGGATTAGGGGGGTGCTGACAGCACCCCCCTCACAGCACCTGGCAAACACGCAGGCAGCAGGCTTAGCCTCGAGAACATGGAGTCGAACAACCGCGCCGCCGAGATCGGCCAGTTCCTGGCCTCACGACGCGCCAAGATCACCCCCGACCAGGTCGGGCTACCGGTCTACGACGCAGCCAAACGCCGCGTCCCCGGCCTGCGCCGCCAAGAAGTCGCCACCCTGGCCGGACTCTCGGTCGACTACTACACCCAGATCGAACGCGGCAAGGTCAACAGCGTCTCCGAAACCGTCCTCAACGCCATCGCCCGCGCACTGCAACTCGACGACGCCGAACGCTCACACCTGTTCGACCTGCACCGCAACGCCCTGATCAGCCCACAACGACGGCCGCGACGTACTGCGAAGACCCTACGCCCAGGAGTACAGACCCTGCTCGATACTTACCGCGGGCCCGCGTTCATCCGCAACGCCCGCCACGACCTCGTCGCGGCAAACCAGCTCGGCTACGCCTTCTACAGTCCCCTCTACCCCGACCCACTGACACCGGATGTCTCCAAGCTGGTCAACTTCGTGCGGTTCTGCTTCCTCGACCCCCTCGCTCACGACTTCTACCCAGACTGGGACTACATGGCCGACGGCGCGGTCAATCTGCTGCGCACCGACGCCGGGCGCGACCCGTATGACCGCGGCATCTCCGACCTGGTCGGTGAGTTGTCCACCCGCAGCGAGGAATTCCGTGTCCGCTGGGCCAAACACAATGTGCGCCTGCACTACACCGGAACCAAGTCCTTCCACCACCCCGTCGTCGGCGATATCAGCATCGGCTACGAGACGATGCCGCTGCCCGCCGACCCTGGCCTGGTTCTCAACTTCTACACCGTCGAACCCGCCACGCCCTCGGCCGACGCGATGACCCTGCTCGGCACCTGGGCCGCCACCAACATCCATTCACCAGCGCCGGCCGACCAGCCCACCACCACCGGCGAATAGCCCGTCAACCTGCCTTCGAGAGGACGAGGATGACCGCGATGGCGATCATCGGCGCCGGCCCGGGCCTGGGTGCGGCCACCGCGGCACGGTTCGGCAGGAAGGAGCACTCGAACGAGCCGCCGCTGAACTCGGCCCGATCGAAGTGCTCCAATACAGTCCCGTGCTCCCAAGGAGTTCCTGCGCTTGGTCCTCGATACCACCGTCGAAATCTCGCCACTGCAACCGAATTCTCCATCCTCGGCCCCGTCACCGAGTTCAACCATGTCCTGCCCGGAATGCGCGCCCTGGGCCGCGGCACCATCCTGTTCGTCAACGGCTCCAGCGCAGCCGCCCCCAACCCTGCCGTCGCGGGCGCCTCTATCGCCTTCGCCGGCGAATCCGCCTACGCCGCCATGCTCCACGATGCCCTCGCACCGGAGAACATTCACATCGGCCAGCTCATCATCCCCGGCGCTATCGGCGGCGGCGTCCCCCAATACGCACCCTTAATCATCGTCTTGCGCTACAGAAGCTCGATCTGACCGGGCTCGGGCAGCGCGTGTGGGCGTTCGTCCGTATGCCAGGCGTACTCGATTCCACTGAGCCAACCGTTCTCGACCCATAGAATGACCTCGCCGATCGGTGATCCGTTGCGGTCGGTGACCGCTCCGCTGGCGAAGATCCCGTTCGGCGAACCGGATGCTTGCACCGCACCGGGCCGCACCGCCAGATCGACACTCGGTGAACCGACACCCCATGTTGCGACGACCTGCGAATACGGCACCTGCGCCAGATACTCGGAGGCGCCGGGGGCGTTCGACGACAGCAGCTTGGTGACGACGCTGGTTTCGAGATCGGTCAACGCTCGCGGCGGAATCGGTGTACTACTCATCAATCTCCTCGGTTCCCGCGCTACATCATGGAATGTATGCGGTACCGATTTTGAAGACACCGTCGATCATTGCGCGCGAATATGGACGGTTTGGCCATTGACTATGCGCACCACAGGATTCGAGCCTTATACACATCCGGAACACCTTGAACGGTCTCGATGATCTTCGTCATCGTCGCTTCTTCGCCACCCAGTGACTTCACCAGTCCATCCAGTTTGCGCTTCGGAACGAAGACATGCTCCATTGCCTCTTTGTCGAGCGTGTAATCCAGCGAGCACTTCACGGTTGCACGATCTGGACCAGCTGCTTGCCGAGGTTGCCACTCTCGAAGACGGCGCGCAACGCGCTCGGTGCGGATTCCAGTCCGCTACTTACGGTTTCGGCGATCGTGATGTTTCCCTGGTCGTGCCAGTCGCGCAACGCCGTGAAGGCTTCCGGGAATCGGTCCAGATAGTCGAGGAAAATGAAGCCTTCCATGCGTGCTCGGTCGAGGGCCAGGCGCATGTAGTTCCGTGGGCCGGACGAAGGATCGGAGCCTTGATAGCCGGACGAGATGGCTCCGGCCAGCACGATACGAGCGCGGCGCGCGAGGTGTGCCAGGCCGCATTCGAGGATGCGGCCGCCGACACCGTCGAAGAAGACGTCGATGCCGTTCGGGGCCAAGCGGGTCAGAGAGGCGTCGATGTCGTCGTGCTGGTAATCGATGGCGGCGTGCAGGCCCGCGCAATCGGTGATCCAAGAACATTTGCGCGGGCCGCCCGCGATCCCGATGACCTTGCAGCCCAACGCTTTTGCGATCTGGCCCGCGATGGACCCGGTCACGCCGGCCGCGGCCGATACCAGCACCGTCTGCCCCGGCTCGGGACGACCGACGTCCATCATACCGAAGTATGCGGTCAGGCCAGGTGCTCCGAACAGGCTCAGCATGAGCGTGTGCGGCACACCGTCGGGAATCAGGTTCAGCCCGAACAATCCGCCCTCGGACGCCACAGCGTAGTCCTGCCACCCCACCATTCCCGCGACCCAGCTTCCGACCGGATAGCGCGGATCGTTCGAGCGGACCACCTCCCCGATACCGCTACCACGCATCACCGCTCCGACCGGTACGGCACCGATGTAGTTGTCGGCCTCGTTGAGCCAGCCACGCTGCGTGGGATCAATACCGAGCCAGTGCACCCTGACCAGGGCTTCCCCCTGCCCCGGAACCGGCACGGTCCCGTTCTTCAGCTCGAAATCCTCGTCCCGCAAGGCGCCCTCCGGCCGCCGCCGCAGGACCCACTGCCGATTCACCACATCCGCCACCCGGCGATGCTAGAGCACCCCCACATAGCCTTCGAACCATTTACCGTTCCGATCAACACGTACGGAACTCGGCGGATCCGGACTTTCAGATGCCGCCGCCACCTGATCGGTCGCACGGCGAATCAGGAACATGTTCTCTCGGCTGATCACCTTCTGTCGTGGTCCCACGACTGGCACCGTGGTGGCACCACGGTGGCAAACGACACACGCGCGGTGGCCCTGGCTCCCCCGTGGTGACTCCGAATCATCCCCGCTGGCGCGGGGAGCACGGCGATGCTGGGGGTGGCATCGAAGTCGAACGCGCGCGGCGCGCTGGGAGTGGTCATGAACTGGTTCCTTCTGTGGGTGGGTAGGGGCGGCGTAACCGGTGTCGTGGTGCCTGGTCTCACTCGCGTCGCGGTCCATTCCGCTCGCTGCCGGACGGTCGGTGCCGGCCGTTCTTGTGGGATCGCCCACGATGGCTGACTACTCGGCGCCGCGACTGGTGAAGTCGAAGGATCCGCTGTCGATGCCCCAGGAGATGACCCGTTCGGGGTGAATTCGGATGACCGCGCGTTCCTGGGGTTGGAACGGTGGCTCCTGGTCATCGAGCGCCTCCGCCGTGCCGCGTACCTCGATGCCGCGAATCACGTATGGCTCCAATGAAACCTGTTGGTCGATGACGAACGACACCCGGCTGCCCGCCTCGACATTGCGGTACTTTCGACTGGCACGCATCCGCATGCCCCCAATGTCGATCGTTCCGTCGGCGTTCACCCGATAGCTGGTCGGGTTATTCTGCACTACGCCGTCGGGCGACACCGTGGCCAGCCGACCGATCCCGGCCTCGGCGAGGAACTGCTGTTCATTGATGGTGAAGGTCATGTCAGTTACTCCTCAGTGAATTCGATATCAGGTGTTCCCCCGGCGATCCGCCGGAAGTTGTTGGGTGCGGGAAGCGCAAGCTGTTGCCTGCCGCGTCCCGCGCGTCTTGCGTCGGCGGCTCAGCGGGACCGCGACATCGTGGAGGATGGCTACCTCCTCCCCTCTCGATGTCAGCTTCGCTGGCGACGGACTGCTACTGCTTCTCCGCGGTCTCGCGACCGCACATACATCCGAGCTGCGCCTGTGCTTTTACTGGCGCACCGACCACCTACTCGCGCGTGACACCGCCTACCCCGTGCTCTGAGATCAGAACAGGATCAGCGCGGCGCACAGTCCAGCAATGGCAATGAACTGCAGGGTGACCCGGTACTTCAGAATGCTGTCCCACTTGTCCTGCAGCGCACGGGCGTTGGCCGGAATGATGCCGCTCTGCGCAGCGGCGGTCTGCTGGGAATTGATCGGCTTGGCGATGCGGACGTAGAAGGCGAGCCAGGTGAACAGTGCCGCCACCGTGATCCCCGCCGCGACAGCGGCGCCGATCTGCCCGGCCAGCAGCGCGATCAGCAGCGTGAGTACCGCGGTGACCACACCGACCGCACCGACAACCGGCATGCGCTTATCGCCGTAATAGTGACCCCATCCCGCACTCATGGTCACGGTCGCGTCATCGAGCTTGCGGTACACGGACCGGGTGATCACGGCCACGCTGACATCGGTGCCATAGACGATGGCATTGGAGAGAACGGCGGCGGCGGCGATGGTCTGGCCGGTGACAATGAGCATTTTCGGCTTCCCTTCCAAAATTCTAGCAGAGTTAGAAACTAGAGCAACGGTAACATTCGTCCGCTAGCTTGTCTAGCGTAGCTATATTTCGATCGCTACCGCAGGCCCGCGCGCGGATCAGCAAGCTGCACATGCCCGCTCCGGCCGAGCGGACGCTGTCGCCCGGCAAGCCGGTCACAGAACGCTGGCAGATCTTCGGCCTGCTCGTTCCGCTGGTGGTGCTGAGGCTCGTCGCGGTCCCGGTCTCCGTCGACCGGGTTGCGGGCGGCCTGACCGCGTCGGGGTCAGCGATCGACGGCACCTGACAACCCCCGCCTCGACGCCGGTGACTGACGTGCCGCCCAGTGATGCCACGCACCGACACCACCCGCAGAAACGCATTCATCTGCCGCATACCGCGCGATGCGATGGGTCAAAAATGGTCGTTACTGGCACAAACTCGATTCGGCGCACCGGAATCGCGAAACCGCAGCGCGCCGAAACCACGAATGGAGTCACAAACCGTGTGCGGAATCTACGGGGCGAAACCAGGGATGTCGGCCCTTTGGGGGGCAGCGCTGGGCATTGCTCGGTTCGGATACGGGTGGGACCCGAATACGCCAGAAAGGGGCCGCGCCTGGCGTGGCTGCATCCGTAACCGCTGGTGAGGTGCGGGAGCACCCGGATCGCCCGGGTCGACACCCGGTCAGTTCACACGCCAGCCAGTTCGGGCAGGAGGTGGGCGATGTCGGACCGCAGCTGTCCGGGTTCGGTGAAGTGGTACGCGGATCCGCCCCAGTCGCGGAATATTTGGCAGGTGTCGGCACAGTCGTCGATGAGGACCGCGTCGGCCGGGGTCCGGCCGTACCGGTCTAAGGTTGGGCCGAAGAACCGGTCCGGTGACTCTGTCTTCAGCGATCTGACCGATGAGGAGACGATCAGCTCGTCGATGCGCAGCTCGCTGGTCAGCACCCGGGGCGCGGCGTGGACGAAGCATTGTCCGAGGCAACGGCGAGGAACCCGCGGTCGCGCAGGGCTCGGACGATGTCGGACATGGCCGGGTTGATCTTGGCGTTGCGGCAGTTCCGCAACAGCTCTCGCAGCAAATAGTCGTCGTTGTAGCCACGTGGGAGGGTGAGGTTCAGGGTGTCGATGACCTGTTCGTCGGTGACCAGGCCGCGCATCCAGGCGCCGACGAATTCCTTGCGGCCCCGGAACAGGTCTTCGAGTGCGGCGTTGAGCGGCCCGGCCAAAGGGTGGCGTTCGTTGCCGAGGATCGAGTCCCAGAACTGGGCCGTGGACAGCGTGTTGTACCAGTCGAAGAACACGAAGGTCGGGAAGATCGGGAGCACGCACTGGACCGGGGTGCCGGCACGATTCGTCATTCGGTCTCCCGAGTCCGAGGCTGGGTGGGTCGCGGCCGCGAGCGACATCGCGGGCGAGCGGTAGCGCCCCATGCAGCCGCCGGCCCAGCAGCTGAGAGCCGTGACCGAGTAGACCGCGAGCCCGACGACGATGTGGCGGCGGCGGGACCGGTAGTCGCTGGGGAAGTCCCAGTCGCCGCAGGCCGGTGAGCATCCGAATCAGCGGGCCGTACTGCGCGAGCAGCCACCCGCCGGGCCGCAACCGCCCGCTGACGTGGACCGAGGACGACGAGGGCCAGGACCTGCAGCATTATGGCCAATCATCCCCGAAACCCCTTAGCTCGCAGAACTTTCCGGGTGCTGTCTCAGGTAAGAGTACGCACCACCTCCGACACCACCGGGGCAATAGACCCTGCCCATGCAGAAGTAGACCCACCGCAATACCAAAAATTGGTACTCTCGGGTGATGGGCAAGAACACGTCCTTCAGCCTCAGCGATCACTACCTCGAGTTCATCGAGACCGAGGTCAGCTCGGGCCGCTACGGCTCGGCCAGCGACGTCGTCCGCTCTGCACTGCGGCTGCTCGAAGACCGCGAGACCAAGCTCCGAGCGGTGCGGGCGGCCCTCATCGAGGCCGAGAACGCCGGACCGAGCCTGCCGTTCGACGGCGAGGACTACCTGGCCGCCAAGCGCGCCGAGTAGGCCGCCGGTGAGCCGATATCTGCTCAACCCCGTCGCTCACGACGACCTCGACCAGATCTACGGGCTACACCCTCGACCGCTGGGATATCGACCAGGCCGAGGACTACGTGCGCGGACTGCTGCACGCCTTCGACCGCGCGCCGGGCGGGCCTGCGAGGAGATCCGCGCCGGCTACTTCCGGGTCCCGGCGGGATCCCACACCGTCTACTACCGCCTCACCACGGACGGCGTCGTCGAGATCATGCGCATCCTGCACCAACGCATGGATCCCGACCGCCATCTGTGAGCGCGCCGGCGGAATCGCCGAGTTTCTCGCCTTGATGCGCAAATCCGGATGAGGGCGGTTTACTCCGCCAGGGTGTCGGTGGTTCGGCGGACAAAGGGGTGCCGGACTGGCAGGGACCGGTATTCAGGTAGTCGGTATTCGGGCTGGGTCGAGGTTCGCTCGGCGTGTACTGAGAGCGTCAACAGATCCGAGGGATCGTCATGATCGTCATCGTCGGGCTCGTCATCCTCATGGTCGCCTTGCTGATCGGCGTCGCGGGAGTATTCGCCGACGGCGGCAGCAATCACGTGACGGACCGGGCGCCGTTATGGATGCGACCGTCACTTCGATCCGGTCGCCCGCAGAATTTGCGTTCGGACGCCGTTCAGGTGCGTCATCCGCGGTAGCGGTAAGGAACCTATCCGGGAGCGCTAGTTTGTGGATAGTGAGCAGCGCCAACCGGTATTGGCGTGGCAGCGGACCGGTGGTGTAGGGAATGTCGTACTTGTCGCACAACGCTCGGACACGCCGGGCGATTTCGGCGTAACGGTTGCTGGGCAGGTCCGGGAACAGATGGTGTTCGATCTGATAGCACAGATTCCCGCTCATGAACGCCAGCACCGGCCCCGCATCGAAGTTCGCCGTGCCGAGCATCTGCCGCAGATACCATTGTGCTTTGGTCTCCTCCTCCACCGCCATGTGCGTGAATTTCTCGGCGCCGTCGGGGAAATGGCCGCAGAAAATCACCACATGTGCCCAGAGGTTGCGTAGGGTGTTGGCTGCCAGATTCGCTACGAGCGTGCGGCGCCAGCGTCGACCATTCAACGCAGGGGCGAGCACGTAGTCCTTCCCAGCTTGTCGGGCGATCTTGCCGATCAACGCTTTGGCTTGCGCTCTTCGCTCCGCGCTGGTTGCCACACGCTCCTGCTCGGAGTACAAGCCGTGCAGGGCGATCCCCCACTCGAAGGTGACCGCCAGCAACACGTTCTGCAGCGGCTGCAGCAGGAACCGAGGCCGCCACGGCTGGTCTCTGGTCACCCGTATCACACCGAAACCGATATCGTCGTCAAGACCCAGCACGTTCGTGTACACATGATGGCGGACGTTGTGCGAGTACCGCCACTGCGAGGACAGCCCGACCATGTCCCATTCCCATGTGCTGGAACAGATTTCCGGATCGTTCATCCAATCCCATTGGCCGTGGCAGACGTTGTGGCCGATTTCCATGTTCTCGATGCTTTTGGCCGTCGCCAATCCCACGGTGCCGAGCACCCAGCCGACTCTGCTGCGGCTTACCGCTATCGTCAGCCGTGACAGGGCATCGAGTGCGCGTTGAAACGTGATCGTGTGCCGGATGTACCGCGCATCCCGCACCCCACGCCGGTTCTCGATGTCCCGGCGAATCTCATCGAGTTCACAGCCGAGCGCCTCGACATCAGCCGGGCTCAGATGCGCGTAGGCCGCGACGTCTGTAATTGCCATTCCTGAGCCACCCCTGCATCTTCTGAATACGTGGTCGGCGTGGACAGGCCGGTGAGAATTCAGCGACGATGCCTGGGCGCGAGAAGCGGAATCAGCGCCGGAGGCATCTCTTGCCACGCCTGCGTGCCCGCTGGTGCCGCGCACCACCCCGGCACCAGCGGGTAGAGGCCCTCGACGGCCCGAGCGGCGAACCCGGTCCTGCCGGTCGGGCTACGGGGGTCACGCCGCGCCGCGGCCGTCACCCGGCCGAGCGCTGCGGAATCCCTACGGGTGCGCTTGCGGCCTTTCCGAGTCCGGGAACTCATAGCAATCGACTCTAGACAGTTCCTGCGTGGACACGCCGGTGATCGCGAAGCGTGTTGCGTCAGCAAACTGTTCCGCTCCCCTGGAAGTGGAACGACGACACCACACCCGACGAACCACAGCCGGCGATCGGCAACCAGGGCGAACCGGGACAGCGTACGTTCCCGAAGCCTTTCCACCTAACATGTTCCGAAAGGCCCGTACGCCGACCTCCGCGAACAAGGAAGCAGCCTCGGCGGAATCACGAGCAGGACCGGCATCGCGAAGACATCACTGCACCGCTACCTTGCGCCCGCGAAGGAACAGCAGCAGTGAAAGCGCCCCTTCACCGGGAAGGGTCATCGATGGTCGGTTCGGTCGCGCGTGGATGCTTCGCGTGACGGCGTCTGGCGGGGTTCGGATTCTTCTCGCGTGTCGCGTGTCTGGGAGTCCGGGTCGATCTTGTCCGCGCGTTCGAACTCCTGCTTCAGCTCGTCGCGGGAGGTGACGGCTTCGCCGCGGTGAGCCGCTGCTCGTTCTTGCAGGCCCGCCGCCTGCGCTGCCCTGACATCGGCCTCGGCCCGAGCCGCTCGGGCCTTGGCCGCGGTCTCCTCGGCGAGCGCTTCACGCTGGCCGACCTCGTGGGACTGTTCGGTTGCCTTCTCGCGGATGCCCGCGGCTTCGACGCGGCGGTGTTCCTTACGTTTGTTCAAGACCAGCCAGGTGAGCGCGGCGACGATCAGAATTGCCGCAATCACGACAACAACGATGACGACGATCGTGGTGGTGGTCATGTCGACCTCCTCAAAGGTTGAGCGTGGTCCCATGTGGTTGGCACCGGTGTCGGGAATGGGGTCGGTCGATCGCGACCGCGTGCCCGGGCACCGATGTTGTCAGCGGCTGGGTTGGGGCACATGGCAGTTGGTCACCTTGGGATTGACCCCGGCATAGTTCAGTGGCCCCGCCAACACGGTCACCGCGATGGTCCCGACACCCGCGCAGTTCTGTTCGGCGTGGGTGATGTATCCGCGCTGCCCGGCGGCGATCGCGCCGATGATCAGCCATACCAGCACCAGCAGTGTCAGCCACCGCATCACCGGCCTCCTGGAGTCGATGAATGAACCAAGACCGGCCGTCAGAAGTAGTGGCGTCGCCCGCCGACAGCGCGCCCCATCGACCCCAACAGCAGTAGCACCAGACCGATGATGAGGACCACGATCCCGATGGCCCAGAGGATCTGGATTTTCAGCAGGAAACCGACGACGAGAAGAATGATTCCGAGAATGATCATGGTCGATACCTGGTTTCGGTGGCGAAGTGACGGGCTGTGCGGGTGGGCCACCCCGTTGGTTGCGTGTGGCGTCAGTGTTTGAAGGCGTCCTTCATCTTTGCTCCGGCCTGCTTGGTATTGCCCTTGGCCTGATCGATACGACCCTCGGTCCGCAGGCGAGTGTTGCCGGTGCCCCGGCCGACCAGTTTCTTGGCGACGCCCTTGGCGGCTTCGGCCTTGTGCGCGATCTTCTTACTGATGCTCATGATGGTGGTCCCTTTCGCGTGTGCCGTCGCCACGGATGCGGCGGACATCTATTGCGGGTGGCGTCAGCCGCGCCCCGAGTGCGGGTTGCCGGCGGCGTGGCGGTCCCTGGATCGGTGGCCGAATCCGAAAAGGCGGAATCGGTCGCGACGCGCAGCACCGTCGGCTCCGGTATCGCGGGCATCTCGCGTGTCGTCGAGGTGGGGCTGCCGGTCAGCGCGGTCGGCGCGGTCCCGGCTCGCCGCGGTGGTCTCGCGGCGCGACACCTCGAGTTCGCTGCGCGCGGTACGGCCGCGGCGGGCGGTTCGCCGGGCACCGGCCAACAGCAGGCTCAGCCCGACCAGTCCGGCCGCGCCGACCACGATGCCGTAGAGAAACAACACGCCGGTCGAGCCGGTCACGTGGTAGCCGAACACGGCGAAATTGTCGGTCAATGCGTAGTTCACACCCCCGTTGGCCAGCACCCCCGCGAGCCCGACCATGACGGCCGCGACCAGAACGACAAGCCCGATGATGACGGTCACTGTGCTACCCACCAGATCTACGCTGTAATGCTCACTCAACCACCGCAAACCCACTGAGTCAACAATGTAGAGCTACACTTTATGGCTGCCGGATTTGCACCGACGGCAGCGCCAACTCAGCACCGAAGCAGGGATGCACTGACACGACTTCGAGGAATCACCGAAGGCGATTTCGAAAGCTGACACATCCCCGAACTGGGAATTGAGCGATCAGACACCCGAGCCGACCCGGCCCCGTATCTACCGCCAGCAGGGAAGGCGGGGCTAGGCTGACAGCACGGCGCAGCCGCACAACGGACACCTTTCGGACCCTTCGACAACCCCCGCCATCGGGTGGGTTCTCGGGACAACGGCCCCGGCCCGACAGTAGCCGGCCTCGGGACCGTGCTGCGCACCCCGCAGACCGCCCATCGCACCCCCGGCGGAGCTTTTCACCACCACGGATACGGGGCGAGCACCATGCCTGACAACAATCCGTCCTCAACGTCGGCCGGCGCATCGCCGTCGGCGTCGTCTGACAACTCGTCCTCGATAGCGGGCCGACTGGCCCAGAACAGCATCTTCGAACGCTTCGCCCGCGCCGGCTTCGTTGTCAGTGGCATCGTGCACCTGATCATCGGCTACATCGCCATCCGGATCGCCCTCGGCGGCGCAACCGGCACCGCCGACCAATCCGGAGCCATGACCGAACTCGCCTCCAAGCCCGGCGGCGTCCTCGCCCTGTGGGTGGGCGTCGTCGCGTTCGTACTGATGGCGCTGTGGCGGCTCGCCGAAGCCGCACTCGGCAGCGCGTCCAAACCCCAAGCCGACAACAAGAAATCCGAAACGATCGATCGCGTCAAGGCGTTCTGTCTGGCAGTGGTCTACTTCGCATTCGCATTCTCCGCATTCGGATTCGCCCGCGGCAGCGGCAAGTCCAGCAGCGGCCAGAGCGCAGGAATCACCGCCCGCATGATGCAAACCACGGCCGGCACGATCGCCCTCATCGCAGGCGCGCTGATCATCATCGCGATCGGCGGCTACCACATCTACAAAGGAGCCAGCCAGAACTTCCTCCAAGACCTCGAGGGCACCACCAGTGACCTGGTACGACGGCTGGGCACGGTCGGATACATCGCGAAGGGGCTGGCCATCGCCGCCATCGGGTTACTGGTAATACTCGCCGTCAACCAATCCGAACCCGACAAAGCCGCCGGCCTCGACGGCGCCTTCAAAACTCTCGGGGCCCAACCCTACGGAGCAGCGCTCCTCATCACGGCCGGCCTGGGCATCATCACCTATGGCCTCTACAGCTTCGCCATGGCCCGATACACCAAGATGTAGGGGTCCCGGAGCAATCTTGCGAAAAACAACGACAATGGCTTGACCAGCGGTGATGTCGGGATTCCGGTTCGGGCTGCGGGGCATTGTGATTGGTGCTTGGCTTGGCTGCCGATGAGGTTGGTCGGTGTGCTGGAGGTCGGGTTTCGTGGCGATGCAGGTGTTTGCGGACGAGGAGTTGGTGCGTCTGCGGGAGTTTCCGGATGTCAGCCGCGAGGAGTTGTTCCGGTTCTTCACGCTCACCCCTGCCGATATCGCGTTCCTCACGCCTGGCCGCGGGTGTGGTCCGGCAGAGCGGCTCGGCCTTTCGGTGGCGTTGTGCACGTTGCCGTGGAGTGAAACCCCGCCTTCTCACACGCATGGCGCTCGTGCCGAGGAAAACAAACGATCGTTCACGAGACATGTTGGGTGTCCAGCGATTCCCGCAGGTCAGGTGTCGCCGAATTTGTAACGGTTGCCGTGTACGCGCCAACGACAACCTGTCGGGGGTCCGCAATACACTCCCGGGCCATGCGCATCGGCTACGGACGGGTCTCCACCCGCGACCAACACCCCGAAGCCCAGCACGACGCACTCACCGCCGCCGGATGCGAACAGATCTTCATCGACAAGGCCTCCGGCAAACTCGCCTCCCGCCCCGAGCTGAGCAAGGCGCTGCTGGTCGCCAACCGGCCCAAAGACCAACTGGTGGTCACCAAGCTCGACCGGCTCGGCCGCTCCCTCGAGCACCTGATCGAGCTGTCCAAGACTCTCCAGGACCGGCGCGTGGACCTGGTGGTGCTCGACCAGGGCATCGACACCTCCACCGCAGTCGGCCGCATGTTCTTCCAAATCCTCGGCGCGATAGCCGAATTCGAGCACGCGCTGATGTCCGAGCGCACTCGCGACGGGCTCGCCGCCGCCCGCGCCCGCGGACGCACCGGCGGCCAGAAACCCAAACTCGGCCCCCGCCAGGTCCAACTGGCCCGGCAGATGTACGACGAACTCGACGAACACGGCAAGCGGCGCTACACCGTGAGCCAGATCGCCGCCGAGTTCGGCGTCACCCGCCCCACGATCTACCGCCACCTCAGCAAGCCAACCCCATAGCATCGCCGCTCCCACCAGCGGCTACGTGAACTTCGTTGGATTTTCGGCGATTACTACCGGGACCCCAAAGCTTCAGTACCGCCATGAAACCCAGCAGCCGGATGGTGGTCTTCGGGACTCCCGCATATCCGACCGATGTCCGAAGGGGACAGACACCGGCCTCAACGATCAGATCCTGTCATCGGCCACCGACAACACACCATCGCTGCTGGTCAAGCCATATGTGTTGTTTTTGCGCCGAAACTACTGGAACCCCATCACCCCAGTCTGCCCCTCCCGCACCGGTTCGCGGACACGTTCGAGCGTTCCTCTGCGGTTCAGTCCGCCGAGCGTCGGATTCAGCGAGAACCCACGGGCGCGAACAGCACTCGCGGTTCCAGGTCGAGCCGGGTGGCCGGTGCCTGCTCGGGCGGGGTCAGGTTGAGGACGAGGTCGCCCATGCGGCGGATGGTGTGCTGAATATACGGGGTGATCGTGGCCAGATCGTCGCGATCGATGGGGTAGCCCTCGGCGGCGAGCCGGTTGGCGGCGTCGGTGATGTCCAGGGCGGTGGAGTAGATCGCGCAGTTGGCGACCAGCTCGTTGAACTTCACCACCCGTTCCTGGTGGTCGGGGTCGTTGTGGCCGATCAGCCGGCCGCCGATCATCAGCCAGTCGGCGAAGCCGTGGAATGCCTCGGCCTTGTTGGTGACCGCGGTGATCTGCTCACGCAGCGCGGGTTCGGACAGGTACCGCAGCAGCGTGATGGTGCGGATCACCCGTCCCAGCTCACGGAATGCCCGGTAGAGGCGGTTCTTGTGGGAGTGGTTGCCCAGGCGCCGCAGCAATGTCACCGACGACACCCGGCCTTCCCGGATCGAGATCGACGTCCGGAGCAAGTCCGCCCAGTGGCGTTCGATGAGTCCCCAGTCGATGGCGTTCTCGCCGAACAGGCTGTCGATGTGCTGGTAGCGGGTGCCCATGTCGGGGCGGTAGAAGATCAGATCGTGCCAGTTGCGGATCCGGGGCAGCAGCTCGAACCCAAGGAGCGCGGCGACTCCGAACACTGGCAGTGACTGGCCTTGGGTATCGGCGTGGACCGTGTCCGGCTGCACGTCGGAGCTGTTTTTCAGCAGGCCGTCGATGATGTAGACGGCTTCCCACGCCCCGCAGGGCACGAAGTGGGAGAACAGGGCGATGTAGGAGTCGGAGACGAACCGCATCGCCAGCCCGCCGTAGCCGCCGTAGCGGACGTGGGATTCGGCGAGCAGGTTGTTCTCCCACGTGTCGACCTGCGAGCCGTCCACCGCGACGATCTGCCCGTCGCCCCACACCCCCGCCACATCGAGCCGCGTGAACTCGTTGATCACGTCCGCTGAACACCTGTGGACCCGGTCCGCGGTGGTGTGCTTGTTGCCCGCGGTGTACAGCTCGTGCGCCGACACCTTGCCCCGCATGTGCCGGGCGACCTCCGCCGCACCCAGGTTGGCGCCGTAGGCGTAGGCGGTGAGCACGTACCGTCCCAGCGCGTCCCCCCGGATCTTCGGGTCCGACCCCGACGCCGGACCCAGGTGCCGGTGCCATCCGGTCAGATACGCAGCCCGGGTGAGGATATCGAGCAGGCTGCGTTCGGGAATCCGCTGATGAATCGCGGCCTCCAACGCCAGCGCCGACGGACGCCGGTCGGTGCCCTTGCGCCGTTTGAGCATTGGCCGGCCGTCTTCGAGGACGAGATCGGTATTGGCGGGATACCCGGCATCCACCGTCGCGGCGGTCGTGGCCAGCTGGTGGCGGTAGAACGCCACCAACTCACCGGCCTCAACAGGGATGCCGGCCTGCTCGCAGAACTGGGCAGCCAGCGGTGCGCACTCCTCCCAGCTCATCAGCTGAGCGTTCAGGTCGGCGTAAGAGTCCGAGCCGGTCACCGCGATATCGCCGGACCGAAGCTCGGCAGCCAGATACGAGAACACGCACACCTCCAGGTGCCGGCGGGCCAGCATCCCGGGATGGTCCTTGTGCCGCAATATCTTCCGCCATGCCACCGACGCGAACGCGTCAACATCGATCCGGACCGCCACCTGCTCACCCTCGCGGGTGTGCGCGATGGTCTCGGCGATCCAGTCGCTTCGCCTGTCCCTGGCCGCACGGATGAATTCGACCGCGTCCAGGACGCTGTGGTCGGCGGTGGTCGATGTCAGATCCAGGGAATCGACGAGCGTGAACAACGCGGAGCGGTGCGACCGGTAGAAGCTCTCCAGCAGCGCCTGGTAGTTGTTGCCGTGATACGCCGACACCGCCTCGTGCGCAGCCGACAGCTGCTCCACACCACCCGCGGCTTCGAGGGTCTTCAACACCATCCGACCAGCACGCTCGGCGACCCCACCGGCCAAGCTGTCACCCGCCGCTACCGGCTCGCCGTCCTCGGCGGGACCGGTCGCTTCCCTCGCGGCCGCGAGAACGTCCCCGAAGACGCCGATCAGGCGTTCGGACTCGGCGCGGTGGGCTTCGCGCAGTTCCTCCAGGCGTTCGCGGCCTTTCTTGTGCAGGGCGGCGATGCGTTTACAGAACATGGTGACGACCTCGTCGCGGGCCTCGATCCGCTGCTGATGCAGCAGGCTTATCAACAGCGTGACCTGCTTGGCGTCACCGGTTTTACGCATGTCGTCGACATCGGCGACGCGCGCCTCACCGGCGAAATGGGCGACCTTGCCCGGCGGCACCCCATCGAGCCAACGCTCCGTCGAGCCGATCGCGTCCAATGCCCGCAAATGCTCGAGGCGAGCCTTGAACTTCGCCAAGGATGGCGCCTGCGCCGGTGCCTTGATCCGGTCGAATTCGCTTCGGCGCGTGGCGGGATCCACGACCAGCATCAGCGCCAGCCTCGCCGTCTGCGCCCGGTCCGGCCGCGCCGAGACCATCGCGAAGAACTGACCGTTCACCTCGGTCCGGATGCTGGCGGCCATCGCGTCCAGGGTGGTGTAGCCGGGCAGTTCGCACCGCTGCCGGACCAGCTCCTCCAACGCCACGTTGATCAGGTCGGCGGGGTTGTCCTTCGTCTGCGCCGCGGCCCGGATCGCCTGCTCGGCGACCTCCCGCACCCGGCTGGCCTCGTACTTCACACCCAAGTGGTCCCGCACGAACTGCCTGTGCCGCTTCGCTGTTCGATCAGCATCGGTCTGCGCGGCCACCTCGTCGGCCAACCCGATCGCAGTACGTACGTGGTCGACCACAACTCCGGGGATATCGTCGAGCTTTGCGAAGTAGCCCAGCCGCTGATAGCACTTCAGCCGCACCAGCAACGCCAACAGATGCGACTCGGTTTGCGTCTTGCCCTGTGCCCAGGTCACTTCATCGGGTGCCGGCGTGAACGACTCGGCCAGTTCCCGCCCCGACACCGCGCGCTTGAACCGCGGGTAGGCGGTGCGATCGATCGACGCCAACCCGACACCCCACCAGAATCACGAAATAACCAGCCCACCATAGCTATCGGCGCTACAAGCCTCCACCGATATGCTTGACCAGCGCCGATACATCAGCGCGGCCCCTTTCTGGCGTATTCGGGTCCCACCCCGGATACGCGCGTGTCTCCACTCGCGGGCAGAAAGTCGACTCTCAGATCGATGCACTCGCCACAGCGGGGTGCGAACGGATCTGGGTGGACAAGGCGTCGGGCAAGTTGGCGCGGCGCTCGGAGTGGGACAAATGCTTCGACCATCTGCGCCGCGGTGATGAATTGGGCATAACTCGGCTCCCGCGCCCGTTCCGGTCGGTGCGGCATATGACCGAACTCGCCGCGCAGCTGGAGGAGCGCGGTATAGATCTGGTGGTGCTGAAACAGGGAATCGACACCACCATCCCGGCGGGGCGGTTCCTATTCCACGTCATCGCTGCTATGGACGACCTCATCAGCGAGGGCATCCTGGAAGGACTCGAATCCGCCCGCGCTCGCGGCCGCGTCGGTGGGCGGCCGGCGGCGTTGATCGAGTTGCAGGCGCTCAGGCGCGCCAGATGTACGACGTGACCGACGAACGCGGCAAGCGCCGCTGCACCGTCGTCCAGATTGCCGAAACCTTCGGTGTGTCAAGCAAAAGCATCTACCGTACTCGATGCTGGATGTGCCCGATCTCGATACGGCGAACCGGTGCGCGGTGGTGACCCGTAAGGGCGGCGCGCGGGAGGTCATCGCGTGGCAGACTGCCACCACGCGGTTGCTGCCGCGGATGCTGGCCGGCCGCAAATCTGGGCCACTGTTCCTGACCGACCGCAAGGCCCGCCCGTCGGTGGCCACCAACGACATCGACCCGGGGACAGGGCGTGCGCGGTTGTCGTACCGGCGGGCGGCCGAGCTGTTCGAGGCCCACACCGCCGGCTACACCGGAGGCCCCTACACGCTGCATCAGCTGCGTCATTCCCGGCTCATCAAGCCGCGGAGGACGGCGCGTCGACCCCGGTGCTGATGAAGCTGTCGGGGCATACCGCGGTGCGCAGCCTCGCGAAGTACGCGAGGGTGTCCGACGACGGGCTACGGCGCTATCGGGCCGACAGCGACCCTGGCGCGCGGCGGCGGCCCGGTGCGGGTTTTCCGCAGTAGACTGCGAGATCCGTTCAGAGCCCGTCGTATTCGGATTGCCCGGGGCCGGCGCGTGGGGTGGGGTCCAACGGTCGGCGGTTTCGCCGGACAGGAAGGAAGATGGTTTGGCGTCCGACCTCGACGGCGTTGTCGGCGAACCGTTCGTAGTAGTGGCCGATCAGGGTCAAATCGACCGTGGCGGTGACCTGGTGTTCGCGGAGGGAGTCCAGCACGGGGGCGGCGCTGGTGGCGATCGCGACAGTGTCCGCGCCCATGCGGGAGACAAGCGGCCGCATCGGCTCGGGAACCATGGACTCGCAGAGGTCTACCGGGTCCACTGGTCGACCAACACCGCCAGGCGGGCGTCCCGCTGAGCCGGCCGCAGACGTCCACCGCGGTCCAGGGTCGCCAGGCCGTGCAGGGCGCTCCAGCCGACCTCGGTGAAGGTCTCCGGATCGTGCTCGCCCGCGAACGGTGAGAAGGCGGCGAACATGACGGCGAACGCGTCCCGCAGCGGCTGCGAGGCATTCTCGCCGAACGTGAGGTTCACCTTCATCAGGAACATCGCGTCGTAGAGCGCGGGCCGCGCGGTCGCGAAGTCGAGGTAGGACCGCGCCACCGCCGCCAACGCTGCGCGCGGCTCGCCGCCCGCGGACTCCAACGCCGCGCGGCTCCACGCGGCCATCTCCGCGATGCCTTCCTCGGCGACCGCCGTGACGATCTCGTCCTTGCCCGCGAAGTGCGAATACAGCACGGGCTGGCTGTATTCGATCCGTTCCGCCAGCCTGCGCACAGTCACTGCGTCCCAGCCCTGCGACTCGGCCAGCTCCCGAGCGGTGTCGATGATCAGCCGGTGCCGTTCGGCGCGTTCCCGTTCTCGTCGCGTCTGGGTCGTCATAGGTTGAGTATAGCATCGCTTGGTAATCTAGTGTTACTAGATCTGGCGCCATACTCGCCAAAGCGCCGCTAGACATTGGAGCGTCCTCATGGTCCGCACCCGCCTCGCCACCGGCTTGTCGGTGCTGGGAGCCGCATTCATCCTCTACATCGGCATCGAATACCTGCTTGCGCCGTCCACCCGGGGCAACACCCCTAACGCCCGTAACCGGGCACACTATCGCCAATCACGACCGGCATGAATTCACCAGCACAGCAACAAGATTCAACCTGTCCGCTAGCGTGACTTTTCTCGCGAATGCTCCTTTTGATCGCAATTTCATCGGATGCAAGATTGCGGCTGGAGTTGTTGCACTGACGTTCGGGCTCAGGCTGGCCGCCAAGGCGCACCACCCCGAGGGGCGGCCACAACCCGGGAGACCATCCAGTCCTCGGAGACCGGGCCAGAACTGCCGCCGCCACCCCTACCGGAGCCCACGCATGCGAGACAGCAATTTCCGTTCCCGACCCAGCAGTTCCTACCGGGCTGCCACCCCCTCCAACCCGGCTGCTGAGCGATGTCGTATTGACGTTGACTGACTGGTCAGTCATTGTCAATGTATGGTGAAGGCAGTTGACCGGGTTCAGCGGCGGGAGGACATCCTGGGCGCTGCGGTGCGAGTGTTCGCGTGTAAGGGGTTCGCCGCCTCGCGCGTGGAGGATGTCGCGGCCGAGGCAGGCATCGCCAAGGGCAGCGTCTACCTCTACTTCGACAGCCGCGATGCCCTACTGGCGGGCGTGTTCGAAAGCTACCGGGCCCGCTCGGACGCTGTGCTGGCGACGGTGGGAGAAGGGCCGGCGCTGGAGCGTCTGGCGCGACTGGTGGGTGGGGTGGTCGACATGCTCGCCGCGCACCGCGATCATGCCCGCGTCTTGCTGGATGTGTGGGCGTCGGCGCCATCGCTGGACATGGCCGCGGTCTACCGCCAGTATCGAGAGGCGATCTCGGAGTTGCTGCGCCAGGCGTGGGCCGAGGGCGAGTTGCGGCCCGACGTCAGCGAACACCACGCCACACTGATCGTCGCCGCGATCGAGGGCTGCCTGCTGCAGT
The DNA here is from genome assembly GCF_045207455.1 of Nocardia sp. NBC_00881. Classification (NCBI taxonomy): domain Bacteria; kingdom Bacillati; phylum Actinomycetota; class Actinomycetes; order Mycobacteriales; family Nocardiaceae; genus Nocardia; species Nocardia sp. NBC_00881. The sequence continues at coordinate 1,467,275 of NZ_CP108798.1, read as the reverse complement.
GGCTGGCCGACGATCGGATGCCCCTCACCGAACTGGCGACACCGATCATCGAGCTGACCGTTGAGGGGATCCGCGCGTGAATCTCGTCGACCGTGCCATCGCCCCCGGCGCGACCCGGCAGGAAGTCCTGGCCGGGTTCGGTGCCGCCCTCGTCGGCGCCGGGCTCGCCCTGTCGCTCGCGCTGGACGCACACCTGCCTGCGCTGCCTGTGGCCGTCGTGGCGGTCGTGGCCTTCGACCTGTTCGGCGGGGCGGTCGTCAACGCCACCGACGCGGCAAAGCGGTGGTACCACAGACCGGGGCGCACCGCTTGGCACCACCTGACCTTCGTCGCCCTGCACGTCCAGCCCTACCTGCTGGCCTGGACGGTGCCCGGGGTCACCTGGACCGCCGCCGCCGCGATCCACGGTTCAGCCCTGGTCGGAGCCGTACTGGTGACTGTCGCCCCGGCACCGGTGCGGCGGCCGGTCGCCTTCGCCGTCACCGCGTTCGCCCTGACGTTGACCACCAGCTTGGTCACCCTTCCGCCCGAACTCGGCTGGTTTGCCCCGCTGCTGCTCGTCAAGCTCCTGCTGGCTCACCTACTTCCGGAAGTGGCCTCCCGGTGACCCAACACCTCCACGTCAGTCTGCGATCTCGACTGCCACACCCAACGCACGGCGGCTGGTGCGCACCCCGACCGACAACGGGGTGCGGGTGGAATTCGTGAAGGAGTCGCTGGTCATGTCCGGCCAGCACTATCACATCGATAGCGCTGAGGCAGCTGTGGAGCATTTCGAGCAATCGTTGGCGGAGGTGTATCCGGCGACCGCACCGTGTGGTCCTTGTCTCGGACGATCAACACCGGCTGCACCGCATAGCCCGCAGAGGCCATGGAGCCGATGATCCTTGGGCAGTCGGCCGTCGCCGTGCGGCAAGCTCTGGCGGAAGACGATCGTGTTCGGACGGCCTGTGGAGTCGAGGCATCCATTCTCCGGACCAAGGATGAAATAGGCGGTCTTCATCCGCGACACTCTGCGAGATCCAGGCTCGTGATGAACGCACGCAGGTGCCGGTCGACCTCTTCGGGTTTCTTGATCGAACTCAGATGCCCTGCGCCGGGAATGATTACGAGCTGTGCACCCGAAATGCTCGCGGCAGCACGGGTTTTGTGCCGAAGAGGGATGAATCGATCGTCATCGCCCGCAACCACTAACACGGGAGTGGTCCCGAGCGTGGCCAACCCTGCGCTGTGGTCGCACAGGGCGGTGTCGGCGATCAATGCCAGCAGACTCATGGTTCGCAAGGATGTGACGAGTCGGCGCGCGCGGTCGATGTGCGCGATCCGTGTACGCGGACCGGTGCCCACCTGGCTGCTCGAGTCGTGTGTCGTGTGTCGTCGCTCGCTGGTATCGGTGAGCAGCCGGCGCAGCGGAGGTACCACCCACCAGAGCGCTCGGACCAATACGCGGGTCGCGAAACCGGGCAGCCGCAACGCGATTTCGCCCCATCGGGAGGGGACGGTGTCCAACAATGCGACGCCCACGATGCGAGTGCCGAACAGTTCGGGTCGATGCGCAGCCAAGGCACATACCGCCATACCTCCCAACGAATGCGCGACCAGGACCACCGGTCGATCGGGCGCGACGGAGTCGATGATCGCGGCGATGTCGAGGCCGAGTTGGTCGACGGTAGCGCAGTCGATCGGGGATTCGTCTGAGCGGCCGTGACCGCGATGGTCGAACAGGACAATCGTGCCCAGATCCGCGAGTGTCTTGCGCTGCCGACTCCAGTAGACAAGTGCAGTGTTGATCCCGCTCACCAAGATGATGACTCGCCTGGCGTCGCGATCGCCGTCGAGCTCGACATGCAGTCCGGTGCCATCGTCGGCGAGCACCCGGGTTTCGTTCACGCCCCCACCTTTGCCTCAGTGATGCATGAGCAGGACCATTGTAATTTATCCTCGCTATAATTCTTGATCAGCGCACGGTGGTGCGTTGGATCCAGTCGAGGGGTTGACGCGTGATCATGCACCTTACTGATGTCTTCACCCCCCGCGTCGGCGGCATCGAGGTTCAGATCGAGCGGCTGGCGCGTGCCCAAACAGCTGCGGGCGAGGAAGTCCATGTGGTCACTGTGACCAGCGGGGCCGTTGACGATATGGCTCTGCCGTACAGGGTGCATCGCATCACCCGTGCTGGGCACCTGCGTTCGTTGCTGCTACGCCTGCGACCGCAGGTGGCGCATGTGCATCTGAGCGTCTATTCACCGTTCGCGCTGCGCTCCGTGAGACAGTTAGGGCTGCTCCGGATTCCGACCGTGATGACGGTGCACAGCATGTGGGATGCGCCGGTGCGGGCGTGTTATCGCCTGATCGGAAGTGCCGGTGACTGGCGACGTCGGTTCGTGCTGACTGCGGTGAGCACAGTGGTCGCCGACCAGGTCGCCCGCGCGCTGCCCGGGACCGCGGCGGTCGTTGTTCCCAATGGCGTCTCACCGGCATTGCAGCAGAAGATCTCTCGCCTATCGGGAGAACTACATGTTGTCTCTGTCGGACGGTTGGTGACCCGTCGGCAACCATTGATCCTACTGAAAGTCCTTCGGATGGCGCAGCAACGGCTCGATGGAGAGGTCGCAGTGCGGGCCACCGTTGTCGGCGCCGGCCCACGGACGGACGCGATGCGGCGGTACCTGCATCGACATGGCATGACCGGGTGGGTGCAGTTGGTCGGGGTACAGGATCAGCACGCCATTCGTGACATCTTGGCCACCGCGGATGTCTACCTGAATGTGACCAGTCGCGAAGCGTTCGGTCTGGCCACATTGGAAGCGCGCACCGCGGGGCTGCCGGTGGTCGCCCGATCCGGCACAGGGGTGGCCGATTTCGTCGAGCACGGCCGTGAGGGTTTGTTGGGCGACACGGCAGCCGAGCTGGTGACGGCCTTGGTGCAGCTCGGGTGCGACATGCAGCTGCACCACCGGGTGGCCGCGCACAATCGCACGGTGGCACCGTCGGAACACAGTTGGCCGGTCGTGCTGAATCGGCTTCGCCATTGCTATGACGAGGCGGAACGTCGAGCGTGCATGTCCCGCGCGACGGCGGCGGGGAGGGCCGCCTGATGATTTCGCCCGTGCATGTTGCCCGGATCTCTTTGAGCAACGTTGATCATCTGCGCAAGCGGTTCGGCAACGCCACCGTTGCCGGCCTTACTCGCGACGTGACCCGGGCGGCCCGGCTGCTGCGGTGCGACCCGGCCCCACGGATGGTGCCCACGCGTGCCGGACGCGTCGTCGTGACACTGTCGACCGTGCCGCAACGACGCAGGCACCTGCGCCCGGTCCTGCGCAGCCTTCTGGACCAGACCGTCCCTGCCGATCGGCTGCTGCTGGCCTGGCCGCGGAATTCGCTCCGGTCGGGGGTTGCCTACCCCGACCCGCCGTCGCTGCCCGCCGGGGTGGACATTGTGCGGTGCGAGGACGAAGGTCCGGCAACGAAGTTGCTGCCCGCGCTGCGGGCGGAGCCGAACGCGGTGCTGGTGGTCGTCGACGACGACGCGATCTACCCTGAGACGTTCCTCGAGGACCTGCTCGCCGCCCATCGCCAGGTTCCGACCGCAGCGTTGGGATTGCGTGGGCAGTATGTCCGGTTCGGTTGTGACCCAAGGTATCTCGGGCATGTCTGCGGGACGGCGGTGCTCGAGCACGTCCCGGTCGACGTGTTGATGGGCATGTGGGGATATCTGATTCCACCCGGATCGCTGGACGAGGCTGTGCATGATTTCGAAGGTTGGCCCGACGAGGTGCGATGGCAGGATGATGTGTGGATCTCCGCGCATCTCGCCCGGCGGCGAGTGTCGCGGCTCGTGGTACCCGTGAGCGGTACGCCACTCGAGTCCACCGGTGCGTTCGTGGGAGCGTTGCATCACACGGTGAATCGCTCCGGCCATAACGAGGCGGTAGCGTTCGAGACGTTCAAGACGTGGTGGTGACGGTCGGCAGCACCACCGCGCTGGGTCTGCGCGGGTCGTGGAAAACCTCCTGCTCCACGACCTCGCGGTGGCGAGCAAAGCGGGGCACCGCGGCACCACAGACATGCACTCGGAGTCGATGGCCTGCAGCGAATTGGTGGGCTGTCGGCCACAATTCGACCTCGGTCCTGCCCGTTGTCTCGTGACCGACCCGGCGCACGCCCTCACAGATGTTGTACGAGCGACCGTCGGGATGCGCATCGCACAGCCGCACCACGAAGTCTGCGCCCGTCGGCGGGCTGTTGTGGAAATACAGCCGGGCCGTCGCGGTGCCGATCACCTCCACCGGGTCGTTCAGCGGTTCGCTGGTGTAGGTCAGCAGGTCTGGGCGAGTCTCGATCTGGCGGCAGTCCTGGGGTCGAGAATGGCCGACGATCACCGGCCCTCGCGGTGCCGGGGTTGGGTCGGCGGGGTCGTAGCAATAGCAGTCACGGCCAGACTCGTCGGGACCACTTCGGGCCAGTCGCCCGCCCCTGTGCAAGAACCATGGGACCGAGCAAGTTCCGGGTGGGGGCCAGCTGGCGTAGTCCCGCCATTGCCGTGCACCCGTGACGAACAACCGGATAGGGAGCCCCCGCAATCCCGCGTGGTCACCGCACAGATGCGCCTGGAACCATTGCCGTGCTTCGCGGTTCGCGGTGAGAAACAGCTGTGGGTGATAGTGCCCCCACGGTCCGACCGTCAGATATGGGTTGCCGCCTGCCGCCCGCAGCGCAAGAAAGTCGCGAATCAGACCGGGTAGGAAGATGTCGTACCATCCGCCGACCAGATGCACCGATGCCGCGACGCTGGATCGAGGCACATGGCTGTGATCCAATCCTGCTCGCAGCGGGCTGCCCGGCCCTTCGTCGGCGATGACGGCTTGGTAGAACGGCACCGTTCTACCTCCGGTCGCCACGTCGAGTTCGGCAGCGGGCCGACCGGACGCAATGGCCCGGCGCGCCCGCCTGGGCGCCAACAATGCGGTGGTGAAGCTGTGGTTGGAGCACCAGATGAGCACCGACTCCAGCGCGGTCGACCCGCCGGTAAAGATCGTGTCGGCGATCGACGACGCCGCCACATGCACTGACATCGCGCGTAATTCGGTCACGTCACCCGTAATAGCCCAGTGCGCGAACCCCATCGCGCTCATGCCGTGCAACGCGAGGGGCCCATGGAACCAGGGTTGCGCCCGCAGCCACGCCACCGTGGCAAGGCCGTCCTCCCGCTCGGTACTCAAAGGCAACACCTCGTCGCAGGATCTTCCGTCCTGCACGACGACCTGGAAGCCGTGTCGAGCGAAGTAGCAGCCGTAGAGGATGCCCATCGGGCGGCGGCCCATCGGCGACCGAACCAGGATTGTCGCCTGTGCTGGGCTGTTGGCGGGCAGGTAGAGATCGGCGAGCAAGAGGGTGCCGTCAGCCATAGGGATGGACAGATCGCGTTCGATGCGAAAGTTAAACATCGCGCCGCACAAACCATTCCGTGCCGAGTACCCATCGGAACACCGGCTGCGGCAACCGCAGCAGAGCGGCCAACGTGCGCACTCCGTCACCGCCAGCTGCCTGGCTGGCGTGCGCGGCCATGCTCGCCCGCTTGCCTGCTGCGTAGCCGCGTACGTTCACCCGGTGAGTGATCGCGCTGCCCGGCGAGTAGCTGCTGGCGAGCCGGTCCGGCGTCAGCCCGGTCGGTGTCAGGCGAAACAGGGCGGCGATCCGGATCGCCCGCAGCAGCATGTCGCGGTCGACGGTCGCTTCCAGCAGTACCGGTGTACCCGCGATCCGCGCCGCGAGCGAACCCACGTGATGCAGATGAACATGGTCGGGATGCCCATAGCCCCCCGCCGGGTCGTAGGACGTGACCAGCTCGGCGCGCTCCTCGACCAGCAGTGCGGCGATCCGCTCCGCAGCCTGCTCGACTGGCGTAGCGGAGAACGAGTCCGATACGGCACCATCCGATCCGGAATCCCCGTAGCCGAGGAACTCCACCCGAGCGCAGCCGAGGGCGGCCGCCGAGTCCATCGTTTCCCGCCGCCGTCGCGCGCCGAGTTCGGTCCCGGCAGGCGAATCCGTGAGTCCCGCTTCACCGTCTGTGGCGACCACCAGGACGACCCGACGGCCCTCGGCGGCCAGGCGCGCCATCGTGCCCGCAGTCAACAAGGACTCGTCGTCCGGATGGGCATGCAGGAACACGCACGTCGAGCTCACGAGACCTGCCCGCGGCGCGCAGCGTTCTCATCCGCGTCCCGCGCCGCGGCCTCCTCTGGGCCAGGTGCGGTGCCGCCGAGATGCTCAGGCTGCCACCACTTCTCGGTACCAGAGCACGGGTACTCGCGTTGTGCGCAGTCCAGCAGTGCCTGCATAGCCACGCGCAGCTGCTCGGTGACCTCCTCGGGGTCGTCGTGGAGTGTCGGGCGCAGCGGTTCGCCGATGAGGACGGTGATGGGCAACCGTGGCTGGATCAGCTCGCGCCGGTCCTTGGTCCACAACCGGTGCGTTCCCCACACCGCCACAGGGATCAACGGCACGCCAGCCGCGCCCGCCAGCCGCCCCGCGCCAGTCCGCAGCCGCTGGACGGTGAACGACTGGGCAATAGTGGCCTCAGCGAACACACCAACGACCTCGCCAGACTTCAATGCGTCCGCGGTTGCGCAATATGCTGCGCCTCCCCTCTCGGGCCGGACCGGAATCTGCCGCAGGCCGCGCATCATCAGCCCGTACACCCGGTGGTCGAACAACTCCTGCAGCGCCAGGAACCTCACGCTGCGCCCGGATGCGCCCAAGGCGACTGCGAACGGGTCGAGATAGGACGCATGATTGGCGACGATCACCGCGCCGCCCGCCGCGGGGATGTTCACATCGCCACGGATTTGGATCCGCAGCCCCAGCGCGTGAGACGCTACCCTGACAGCGAGAACTACTGCGGGATAGATGACATCACCCATACCGTGACAATCTAGTGTGTCGGTCCCGAAATCTTCGCCATATATTTGGCGAGGGAGTCGAGGATTTCCTCGGCGGTCTTGCGCGAGACGAACGGTTTCGGTCCCGCCGGTGCTTCTATCGAAACGATGATTCGAACAGTCGGGAATGGGCGCTACCCGGGTTCATAGCCGTTCGGTGCTCGAACAGCATCGCTCGGTACCTCGCTTCCGGAACGGAATGAACGGACGGCTGCCCACGGACTACGCTTCCACCGCATTCAACTGACGTTCGATGTCGGTGAGCACGACCTCTACTCCATCACAACAATCAGATCCTCACGGGCAGAATGAGAGCAGACAGCTCACCGCCGATACCCGGTTGACCCGGTCGCCGCCCGCAACCTCGCCGGCGCACTGACCGACCCCGATCTGCGCGCGCATCAGGCTGATCTGGCCACCGACGAACTCGACGAGCTGATGGCCGGCGCCCGCACCGTGTTCCATCTGGCGGCGGTGCTATCGGGGATTCCAGTTCCACTGTACGGCGACGGACAGCAGTCGCGGGAATTCACCTACGTCGACGACATCGTTGCCGCGACCCTCGCAGCGGCGGCAGTCTCGGAAGACATCGACGCCGAGATCGTCAACGTCGGTGGTGGTTCGAGCGTGTCGATGCTCGAACTGATCGCCCTGGTTGGCCGTAAAGTCCCCCTCGCCCTTTTGAGCAGTGCGATGACTGGAAGCGCCGCGGGCCGGTGACGGTGGAAGCGACCCGCGCCGACCTCACGTCGGCGCACTCGTTGCTCGGGTACTCACCACGCGTCGGGCTGCGTGAGGTGATGGCGCGCCAGGTGGACGGGATGGTCAAACAACCATCCCCGCAATCCGTTTCCGTGTCCGACGTGGCAGAGGTGGTGTCGCGATGATCGTGCTGACCGCCGACAACGCCAACACCCTGTCCACCTCCGCGGCCCGCGCGATCACCGATTTCGGCGAGCCGGTCAGTCTCCGCGGCATGGCCACCACCGAAATCCTCGGAGGGCACCTGCGATTGACCCCGCCGCGACGCCGGCTCGTCGACGTGCCGCCGCTGCGGCTGCTCAATCCGGCCTTCGCGGTGGCCGAGGCGCTGTGGATTCTGTCCAGCTCCAACGACGACTGGGATCTTTCAGTACAACCGGGCGTTGACCCGCTACGCAGACGACGGGATCCTGTAAGGCGCCTACGGGCCGCGGATGGGCCGGTGGAACGGCATCGACCAGCTCGGCCGGCCCCGCCAGCTGCTCCAACGCGGCCCCGACATCCGCTAGGCGGTGATCCAGCTCTTTGACCCGCAACGCGACACCCGCGCGGGCACCGCGATGTCCCCTGCACCCTGGGCTACCGGTTCTACCTGCGGCGCGGCCGCCTGCACATGAACACCACCATGCGCAGCCAAGATGTGTGGCTGGGATTTCCCTACGAAGTCTTCACCAACACGCTGATCCAGGAACTGCTGGCCGGATGGCTCGGTGCCGAACTGGGCGAATACCACCACCACATCGACTCGCTGCACCTTTACGCCGAGCACCTGCCCGCCGCCGAACAACTCGCCCACGATCCCGACCCGTCCACGCTCATGCCGGAGGTCGCGATCCCCTGGAACAGCGCCGACCCGGTGGTACGCAACACGATCACCGAACCGTCCGTGCCCGGCGTGACCGGGGCGTGGTCGTCGTTCGCGGACATGCTGGCCAGCTACCGTGCTTGGACCACCGCGACCGCGCCCCGAACCCTGCTCACCGACACCGACGGCGACCTCGCGCGCCCTGGAGCGCTGGTACGACCACCTCGCGCCCATCCAGGCGGACCAAGGAGCCCACGCATCATGATCCCCAACCCTCGTGCCGCCTCCGCCATTCGCGCCAGCCGTTGCCGTAGCGGCCGATCAGCCCCTTCTTCTTGGTATCCACGCTGACCACCGGATCTCCCATCTCCTGATGGTCTTTGACGCGGTCGTTGATGTAGCGGAACTGGTCGTCACGGTCGGCATGACGGGAGCCCTCGATGGTCTTCGCGTTGGCCTGCAGACCGAATCCTTCTTCCCGGAGCAGATCGGCCACCACATCCGGCGACACTCGATGCCCCCTGGCGGCGACCTTGCGGCTCGGGCAGCCTATACGACAACATCACTCGCGAGAACCGGATGTTGCGGATTATTTCACGGCAGGCCCAAAGGCTGAGATCATTTCAGTAGCGCGGTGACGCATTCGTATTTGTGGGGGTCTTCGGGTTCGACATCCGCGATATTCCACAACATTCCAGTATTCCACGGGTTAGAATATTCCATTCCACCATCGATGTTGTAGTAACCAAATTCGGTTCCGCCAAACGCATGACCAGATGTGCTCAAATAATTGGACATCGCTTCTACGAACGCAGAGAAACGCGCCGAGTCACTGGTTTCCTGGCCTGCTGCGATCGTCGGCGACCTCGACCTGCCCTTCGAAACCTTCCCACTCGGCGACGGCCCCAGCCAGTTCCTCCTCACCTACACCGCCGAGCCCGCGTCACCCTCGCAGGATGCCCTGAACCTGCTGGCCTGCTGGGCCGCGACCAACGACGACATCGAGTGGTCCGCGCCGGCCAACGACTCCGAGCCCGCCGACTCGGCCGAGACACCCGACTGAACGACGAGCCACGAGTTGATCCGTGGCAACGTTTGCGGCGTAGCGGCACCCTTCGTCGTTGACGGCAGGCCAAAGGGGTAGGCGTAGCCACGAACGACTCCGTCTCGCATGGACACAGCAGAATTACGTGCCGCCGGGTCCGCGCCGCGTGTGGGCGGTAGGTGTCTTTCTTCTAGCGCGAGGTCCGGATGTCGTTGCTGGTGAGGTGATCGTGCGGGTGTGGCGAATGCGAAATTGGTCAAGTCGAGCTCGTGGCGAGCTCCCAGTCGAGCTCCCAGAGCCGCAATGGTGTGCCTTCGCCGGCGGTGAGAGCGAACCGACCGTCCGGGGTGAACGCGCTTGCCCAGATACCGGACTGCCGTGTGTCGAGGGTATGCAGGAACCGTCCGGTGCGTGGATCCCAGACCTGGATCACGCTCGTCGGTCTACCGGGCGTCACGGCCATCACGAAGCGACCATCGCACACGTACCGGACCGTCTGCGCGTCGCCCGGCAGATCCCGCTGGACATGCACGCACGCGCCGGAGACGAGGTCCCACAGCCGGATAGTCCGATCGCTACCGCTGGACAGCACGAAGCCCCCATCGGGGCTTAACGACACAGACCTGACCCAGTCCGTGTGGTCGGCCAGGATGTGCATGCACTCACCAGTGTCCATGTCCCAGACCCGCACCGTGCGGTCCGTCCCGCCAGACACCGCGCGGCGACCGTCCGGACTCAGCCACACGTCGGTGACGATGAAGCCGTTGCGGCCATGGCCGGGCACGGTGCGCGTGCATCGGCCGTTGTCCAGATCCCAGAGGTGAATGGCATTGTCACTGTCACCGGTCAGCGCCCAGCGCCCGTCCGCGCTGAAGTACGCCGGCTGGGCGCCACCGCGGGGGTGCTGGTTGGTGATCTTCATCAGGCAGTCGCCGGTATCGATCGACCACAGGCAGATCTCGCCGTTCTGTGTGGCGGACAGTACTCGCTGCTGATCAGGGCTGAGCCGGACCGCGGTGAGCGGGTACGGGCGGTTGTCGATTTCCCGTTTGGAGTGTCCCGTGCTGGTGTCCCATTCCCGCAGGCAGTGTCCCGTGCTGGTGTCATATACCCGCAGGGTTTTACCGCCGGATACGACCCGCGCACCGTCCGGCGACAGGTCGACCGCGCAGGGCGATATCGAGAGCCCGGGGAACTCACCCACCTGCCAGCTTGCCCGCACTCCGGCACGCGGAAAGACGCCGGCCAGCGCTCGCCAGGCGGACAGCACGTGCGGGGCGCGTTCGTAGCCGCGGGTCTCCCGTGCCCGGGAGAGCAGCTCGTGCGCCTCGCTGTACCGGCATGCCTCAATCGCCTCTTCGGCGGCGTCGACAAGCGCGGTCACGTCGGCGTCCAGCCTGGTCAGCTCCCCATGCTGGCGCGGGCGGCTCAACTGCGGCGGTGCGGTGTGGCGGCTGGGCAGGGTCCACCAGCGCACCATGTCCTCATCGGCGGCGACCGCGTGGCGGGAGTCCGGCTCCAGGAGCACCTCCTGCTCCCAACTTGTGGTGGACGAGAAGGTCCGCAGGCAGCGACCGCTGTCCAGCTCCCAGAGTCGGGCGGTGCCGTCGTTTCCGCCGGAGAGCAGCAAACGGCTGTCGCCGCTCCAGGACAGCGACGTCACCCGGTGGGTGTGGCCGGTCAGGGTGCGTATCTCCCGGGCGGTGCTGAGATCCCAGATGCCGATGTTCTCCCAGGTGCGCGCTCTCGTCTCGCAAGAGCTGGCTATCGCCACAGTCCGGCTGTCCGCGCTGATGGATGCGGGCACGGCCCCGTTTACCCCGCGAAGCTCCCACCGGCAGACACCGGTACTGGCGTCCCACAGTTGCATCGTGTCGTCGTCGTGCCTGATCAGCGCGAACCGCCCGTCCGGGGACAATCCATACAGCTTGCCCGGCCGACCGAGCCGCAGGCGCAATCTGCCGGTGCGCGCGTCCCAGATCATCACACTGCCGCCGCCCGACTGCGTAGCCGCGATGCGGGCGTCCGCACTAAGCCAGACGGCCGCGACCGGGGCTGACGCTGATTCCCGCATTCCGATATATCGTGTTCCAGAGGGGGCGTCTTCGCGCATTGCCACCCGCCACAGTTCGCGGCCATGGGTCAGGTCCCACATCTGTACCTCGGTGTCGAGGCCGCACAGGGCGAACCGCCCGTCGGCACTGACGTCGATCTTCTTGTAATAATGCGGCTCGTCCCGTCGAAACAGACACTGTCCACTGTGAATGTCCCATAGCCCTACATGATTCATGGAGGCGACCAGGGCCCGCTGCCCGTCCGCGGTGAACCGGATTTTCGTCCTCGGTGCGTACTTCGCCTTGCGGCCATCGGCTTCGGTCACCCACCTTTCGTATTCGGGCCACCAGCTCATCGTGCGGGTCTTGACGCAGCGGGCGTCGGTTAGCCGACCCGACCGGACCGTTCGCAGGGCGTTCGCGACGTTGGGCTGTTTCGGCGCGATGTGCTCGACGGTGCGGAGCAGCTCGTGTGCCGCGGCGAGGTCGCCACGCTCCAAGTGCACCTCGGCCAGCAGGTATCGGGCCAGCCAGGAATCTCCGGAGGCGGTTCGCGCGGCCTCGAGCTTGCTGATCAGCACATCGTCGGCGATGGCGCCGGATCGCCACTGGCGCAGGCCGTCGTTGTAGGTGGCTTCCAGGTGCCGCGGGTCAGCCTCCTGCGCTGCCGCGAACGTCTCCTCGGCCTCGGCGATCTGCCCCAGGTCGAGCAGCGACAGCGCCCGGTTATTGAGTTCATCAGCGCGGAGGCCGGCCGCACGCGGCATCGTCCTGGGGTATGCGGAGTGCACCGCTGACTGGTAGATGGCCGCGATTTCTGCGGCGATACCGGCCATCGATTTTGGACGCGGGTCCTCCGGCTTCTCATGCAGGCAGCGCTGGAGCAGTGCGGCCAGGGCGGCTGGCATCGGCGGTATTCCCGGCTTTGCGGCGGCCCCCGCGAGATATGCGCTCAGGGCCTGCCCTGCCTTGTCGCCTCTCTGCCAGAGGCGGTTGCCGGTGAACATCTCCAACACCGACACCGCGTAGCTGTAGACATCGGTGTGCCGGTTCAAGACCGCGCCTCGCGTTTGTTCCGGTGAGGCGTACGCAAGGGTCAAACCTGCCCGGCTCACCTGAATGCTGGCCACCTCGCCCCCGTCCGCGCCGGGCTCCGACGTTGTCAAGGGGATCCCAGGGCGAGCGCGGGCGAGTCCGAAGTCGGTGACTTTCACGCTGATGTTGCCATCACGCGTGTCGAGGAGAACGTTGTCGGGTTTCACGTCCTGGTGCACCATGCTCCTCTGGTGCGCGTGCTCGAGTCCCCATGCGAACTGGATCGCCACGTCCAGGACCCGGCGAAGCACATCGTCTGCCTGCCCCTCGTAGAGGCGCCCGTCGGTGATCCAGTTGCGCAGGCTGCCGCCGGGAACGTATTCGGCGAACACCATGGGCAGCCCACCGAGCTGACGGACGTAATGGCAGCAGCACAGGTTCGGGTGCAGCCCCAGCGAAACCCACGTTTCGGCTTCCTCCACGAACTGCTCGCGAACTCTGGAGGTGAGCACGACGTCCGGACGAGGCTGTTTCACCGCCAGATCGATCCCCCACTCGAGGTGCTTGACCTGGTAGACCCACCCCATTCCGCCCCGGCCTGCCAGTCGGATCACCTCGTACCGGCCCTCGATGATATTCCCAGGCTGCCAGAGCGGTTCCTGCTCGGCGTCGTTCATCCGCACACCTCCTCGCCCAGCAGGTACAAGTCCTGCGGAAGCAGGGTCGCGTCCATCAACAGCGCCTGGATCAGATTGTGGTTGAGCGTGTTCCCCACGGGTTCACCGATCCCATCCTCACGCATGAGTCCCGGAACCGGGTGTCTGCCTTCCGAAAGCCGCTTACGGACATTGGCGACGGTATGCTCGACCCTCGGGACCGTCCATTTCTGCAGCGGGTCAGCCCGACCCACATCATCGGCCACCTGTTTCCACGCCACCGGCTGGGGATAGCGCTCCTGACGCAGGTACCGCTGAGCCAGCGCCGTGATCACCAAACGCTCCGCCGGGCTCAAATCGTAAACATCGGACTGCAGGGTGGACGCCCGCGAATCTGCATCGTCAGCGACTGATGAAGACCCGATGACGAACACCTCGATCCAGTGCGACCTGGGATGGGGCGTTTCGATGGTCAGCGGGGTGTAGCCAGCAGGCATCGGCATCTCGTGTCCGCAGAGCAGCGGTTCTTCGCCGAGCATCCGAATCGGAAGACGGCCTTCGTTACGCAACCACCACTGAGCACCGTCACAGGTGAAGACTCCGTGCAACCGGCTCACATGCCGGTCCCCGACCCCAACCGGCACATGAACATCCAGCGTGGCCCGTCCGAAGTGCAGGGTGAACTTCCGCGGAGGAACAGTGAACCCACCCTGTGCAGCCTTCACGAAAATTGTTCTCGCACGTGCCTCCGGCACTGCGTTTGCCAAACTAGGCATGGAGATCGGCAGGGGATGAGGAATTTGCACCCGGCACTTCATTTTCGACCCTCTTTCGCCCGAACGTCCTGACAGCCAGTCACTTTAAGGGCGGTACCCACGGGACCGGTCCCGAGAACACCCAACTCCACAGACGGGACGGCGTGGCGCCTGCAGACTCCGTCCCTTCTGTCGGCACGGGTCCCGGCCGGATACGGATGTGAATACGTCATGGAAACGCCAAATTGGGCGCTCAGGATTTTGAGGCTGATGCCAGGGCCTCGGCCACCTGTCTTGATCCGGCAGTCATTGATAAGGAAGGCATGCAACTCCTCTGGAGCGGTAGTTTGATCCGCGCGACGCTCCAGAATTCGTCGCTGGAGGTGGCGCCGGAGTTGCGGTGTAGGGCCAAGTGGTTTCGTTGGCAGGGATCAATGCACTCATCACCTCGGCGGGACATCGAAGCCGCACGCGGTGGACGGGCGACCGTTGATCGGGTGACGCGATGACGTCGAGCGGCGACTTGCCGCAGGCGGCGCAGAACTACACGACTAACTATGCTAGACCATAGCTAGCAATCCCTTGGCATTGCAATGCCCACAACGAGCCGGGCGACGATGGAAGCGCCCACCAGGAAGAAACAGGCTGACGCGTACTCGGATCTGACAGTCGCGTCCTGCGCGGACTGTGCGATGCGGACTTAGCGCCATGATCACACGCGACTCAACCGCTCTGACTATCTTCAATTATAGCTAGCTGTGCTAACGTCGACACCCGACTTCGTTCCTCCGAAGTTCGAGCAAAGGAACACCCGTGGTTGAAGAAATCGAGATTCTTGTCGAACGAAGGCAGGAGCCGCGATCGGGCCAGAACGTCAGGCGCTGGTTCACACTGGCGGTGCTCTGCGTGGGCTCGATGACGGCCTTCGTCAACGTGTCCTCGACGATCACCGGCCTAGCCCGGATTCAGGACGAGCTGCACGCGTCACCGACTGAAACTGTTTGGATCACAAGTACTTACAGTCTCGTCGTCGCAAGCCTGATCCTGGCGGCCGGCACACTGGCCGATATCGTGGGCCGCAGCGTCATCTTCATGGTCGGCGCCGTGCTCTTCACCGGCGGGAGTGTTGTCGCCTTCGCTGCGAATGACACAGCATTGCTGATTGTTGGTCAGGCGATCGTCGGTATCGGCGGTGCGGCCATCTTGCCCAGCAGCCTGGCCGTGCTGGCGCACTCATTCGCCGACCCACGCGAGCGTACCGAGGCCGTCAGCATCTGGGCGGGTAGCTCAGGCCTAGGCTTGGCCGTCGGGCCGATCGTTACCGGCGTGCTGCTGGAGCACTATTCCTGGCACTCGATCTTTGTCACCAATGTGGTGCTCGGAGTCATCGCCTTCCTGGGCGCCGTTCTCTTCGTGCCGGCGAGTCGCCAACCGGACCGCAAGCTCGACCCGGTGGGCCTCATGCTGGGCACGATCGCTGTCGCCTCGTTGGCCTTCGCCATTATCGAGGGCAAGACACTCGGCTACCTTTCGATTGAAATTCTTTGCTGCTACACCATTTTCGCTGTCTCGCTGTTCATCTTCGCCTGGTACGAGTCTCGGCACCACGATCCGATGATCGACATCAGGCTCTTCCGATCGGGTTCAATTACCATGGTCATGGCCGTGGCCGCGACTACTATGTTCGGCTTCACCGGCACATCCCTGCTCGTGGTCCTCTATTGCCAGCACGTCCAGGGCATTACCCCGCTCGGTGCGGGTGTCCGCGCGCTAGCCATGTTTTTGCCGTTCATCCTCGTCAGCGCCCTCGCGGGCAAGATCACCCACAGGATCGGCTTCAAGATCATGTTGACGGCCGGCTTGATCGTCATGGCCGTAGGGATATCGGCGCTGCGCGCGATCGAGGCAGGGCCGGATTCTTCCCGGCTGTGGCCGGGTCTCATCATTGTCGGCATCGGCACCGGACTGCTCGTAGCCCCCTCCACTGCAGCCGCAGTCATCAGCGTCCATAGGGCCCAGGCAGGGATGGCCAGTGCAATGGTCAACATGTTCCGCCAACTCGGAAATGTGCTCGGCGCCAGCGTGACCGGCACGATCCTGACCACCAGATTCGGCGACGGACTCGGCGAGCGGCTATCCGGGCACCATCTGCCGCAGCAGACGATCGACTCCGTGGTCGATGCGGCACAGCGCGGCAACCACGATTCCGCGCGTCTCCCAACAGAACTCGCATCACTCGTCGCAGACAGCGCTCGACGGGCCTTTACAGACGCATGCCACCTGAGCACCCTGGTCACCGCCACCATAATTGCCGCCATCGTGATACCCACCGTATTGTTTATCCGCCATCGGCCGGCCGAACCAACGAACATGGATGCCGCGAAGACTGCCCATCCTGGGACTGGAAGGTCTTTCGCGCCTTAGACAATGTCTCATGTGGTTGATTTCGCGAGTTTCTTATAGCAGGTCAGTGTCGCGGCGAGGGTGAGGAAGGCGAGGAAGTGGGTGGCCTTGTGGTCGTAGCGGATGTTGAGGCGGTGGTAGCCGGTCAACCAGGAGATCGTGCGCTCGATCACCCACCGGTGGCGTCCGAGGCGCTGGGAGGATTCGATGCCTTTGCGGGCGATGCGGACGCCGATGCCGCGGTCTCGCACCCATTGCCGGAGTTCGGCCGTGTCGTATGCCTTGTCGGCGTGCAGCTTACCGGGTTTGCGTCGGCGCGGACCGCGCCGCGACCGGATGGCTGGGACCGCTTTAACCAGCGGCCGCAGCGCTTCGGCGTCGTTGGTGTTGGCCGCCGAAACACCCACCGACAGAGGGATTCCCGCGCGGTCGGACAGGACGTGAAGCTTCGAGCCGGGCTTGCCGCGATCGACTGGGCTCGGACCGGTCAAAGGTCCCCCTTTTTCGCCCGAACACTCGCTGCGTCGATCACCGCCCGCGACCAGTCGATCAAGCCTCGGCTGCCCAGCTCGTCCAGGACGGCGTTGTGTAAACGCCGCCACAGTCCGGCCTCGGTCCACACGCTGAACCGGCGGTGCGCCGTGGGCACCGTAACCCCGAACGACGGCGGCAGCATCCGCCACGCACAACCACTGACCAGCACGAACACCACCGCCGTGAACACTGCACGCTCGTCGGCCGGGGCGGTGCCACCACCCTGCGGACGCGCAGTGAACTCCGGAAGCAACGGCTCTACCAAAGCCCACAACTCGTCCGGAACAAGACGTTTCGACAACTCATCGACCACGAGTCGAACATCATGCAGCACAGCCGATTCCGGCACAACACAAACCAATCACAACCACGTAAGACACAGTCTTAGGAGAGGAGCGACCCATGCAACTTATCGTCGGCGTCGGCGTCGGCGCGGTAGGCGGATACTTCGGCGCTGAACTCGTTGCCGCTGGGCGCGAGTAAACTTCCTGGCTCGCGGCCGGCGCGTCGCTCAGCTCCGAGCGCATGGATTGACTGTCGTGCGGCCGGAAGGGTCCACGACCACGCGGGTACATGCGCTGACAGCCGCCGAACTGAAATCGACCTTCATGTGGCCTATCCCCCGTGAATGAGACCGCGTTCGGGGACCCCTAAGTTCGTAGTTGTCCGGGCAGAGATAGCTGGGATGCTTAGAACTAGCGGGGCGTGACTGATCGAGGAACTGGTAGCTGGGTTGCTCTGACGAGATAGTCGCCCCGCCGCTCCGGACGCTTCGGCTGCTGATTGAGACGCGTGGCGAACCGGTCGCTGTTTAGGGGTACGCCAGCAGGGTTGTCCATGGGTACAACCACATTCATGGAAGATTGAGTGGACGTATGGCAGAAGCGGTCGACGCGGCATGGATCGGCATCGACGTCGGCAAACTTCATCATCATGCGGTCGCGGTCGATGTCCGCGAAACCGTGTTGTGGTCCGAGCAGATCCGCAACGATCAAGCAGTCATCGAACAGCTGATCACGACAGCGCCCGACACGGCCAACGGGTTCGCTGGGCGGTGGACCCACTCAGCGAGTTCGGCTGTGCGGCTGATTCCGCGCGAAGGTGCGAACGTGGCGAGCCCGGACCCGTTGATGCCGTCCCGCTTCAACCGACGGCCTGCGGTCTCGATGATCCGCCGCCTGTTGCCAGCTCGTGCTCTTTCCGGTACCGCACCATGCACTCCTTCGCCAGCGAGGGGGCCTGCGAATCCCACCAGCACGCCCATTTTAGTATGATCATAATCCAAAGCCTGCCAGGCTCTTGCGGCTAGCACGCACCTCTATTATATTATGACTATAATCCAAAAGCTGGGAGACGCGATGCCAGCAACACCGCCGGTGGCGCTCGCGACGGGCGCGTCCTGCGGTATCGGTAACGCAGCCACGTTCGCCCTCTCGGGCGCAATCGGACACCTCGCTGCCGCGATATACACGCAGCGCCGACGCATAATCTACGATGCCGTCGCGGAGTCGATGCGGGCGGCGACGATCCCGCCGCCGTCGCCAGGGTGATGGCCGCGGCGGCCACCGACCCGAAGCCGAAGTTGCGGTACACCGCCGGCTCAACCGCTGGAAACGTCAGCGTGCGACGCCGCATCGTCCCCGCGCGGGCCTTCGACAAGAGCGACCGCAAACTCAACCGGATGACCGGCTGACAGTCCTTCTGCAGAAGCTTCCTGGTACCGGCCGGGATAAATGGGAGAGATAAACATGAAAGCATTCATCGTCGATCGCTACGGAAATAGCGTCGATAACCTTCGGGTCGGCGAAATGCCGGAACCTGAGGTGCGAGAGCATGACGTCTTGGTCCAGGTCCACGCCGCCGGTGTCAACCTCCTGGATTCCAAGATCAGAGATGGTGAGTTCAAGCTCATCCTGCCCTATCGCCCGCCGTTCATCTTGGGCAACGACGTGGCAGGCGTCGTGGTTCGGGTCGGGGCCCGGGTGCGGAAGTTCAAGCCGGGCGACGAGGTCTACGCGCGGCCGGACAAAGACCGGATCGGCACCTTCGCGGAGTTCATTTCCATCAACGAGGACGACCTGGCACCAAAACCGAAGCGACTCACCATGGAGGAAGCGGCCGCCATCCCGCTGGTCGGTCTGACCGCCTGGCAAGCGTTGATCGAAATCGCCAACCTGCGGAAGGGGCAGAAAGTCTTCATTCACGCGGGTTCCGGCGGCGTGGGAACCTTCGCGATCCAGCTGGCGAAGCATATCGGCGCGACCGTGGCCACGACAACCAGCGCGGCGAACATCGATCTGGTCAAGCGCCTCGGCGCGGATGTCGTGATCGATTACCGGACCGACGACTTCGAAACCGTCCTGCACGACTACGACGTGGTTTTGAACAGTCTGGACAACGCGACAACCGAGAAGTCCCTGCGAGTGTTGAAGCCCAGCGGAAAGCTCATCTCGATCTCCGGCCCACCGGATCCCCGCTTCGCACGGGAGATCGGAAAGCCGTGGATCTTGCGTCCGGTAATGCGCGTTTTAAGTTATCGGATCAGAAAAGCCGCCAAGCGTCGTCAGGTCAGCTATTCGTTCCTCTTCATGCGGGCGAGCGGAGACCAGTTACGCGAGATAACGTCCCTCATCGACTCCGGGATCATCCAACCGGTCATGGACCGGATCTTTCCCTTCGAATCGACCAACGACGCCATGGCCTACGTCGAAAAAGGTCGCGCGAAAGGCAAGGTCGTCGTCAAGGTGAAATAGCGTCTCATTTCCGTATATCCCTCGTGGAAGCAGGTCGCAGACACCTACGACCCCGCGCGGATGGGACGCCCGAACGTGTTTTTCCCGCCGGGCCTGCGGCCATCAGTGATCTTCGAGTGCGTCGGCGTGCCCGATGTCAAGGTTCGCCAGTACGAAACGGGTCAGCGGCGCGATGTCGGCGAAGCCTGCGTCGATGTCATCGGCGATCCGCTCTGGAGCGCGTCTATAGAAAGACCGCACCCAGATCGACAACGACGGGCGGCGTTCGCGAAGGCCGGTTGGGCCGCGAGGTCATCGTGCGAGGAACTCGAGGGCTACCGGAACAAACTCGCTGTGGTACTGGAAGATGCCACCGTGACCGGAGTCGGGGTAGATGATCAGCTCTGAGCCCTTGATCCGGCGGTGGAGATCCTCGGAGAGCACGGAGGGCACCATCCGGTCGTTGTCGCCATTGGCGATCAGGGTTGGCTGAGTGATCCGGGACAAGTCGACGGACGCCGCCCGGCCCCACCGCTTGATCGCCTTCAGCTGCGTCCGGAACGCCTTCACCGTGATCGGCGCATCGCGGTCCAGCGTGCGTTCCTCGAGACGTTCGACGAACGCACGGGCGGCGCGCTTGCCGGTGGCGTTGCGGTTGAAGAACAGGAACTCCTTCGGGTCCTTCCGCGTGAGCGTTGCGCGCAGCACGTCGTAGTAGGTGGTTCTTGCGACCTTGTCCATGTCCTTCCCGCCAGCAGGGCCGGTGCCGGTGAGGATGAGTTTGCGGACGAGGTTGGGATGTTTGTCCACCAGGGCCTGAGCGACCATGCCACCGAGGGAGAACGAGAAGACGTCGACCGTGTCGTAGCCGAGTGCGTTGATGAAGCTGACGGCATCGTCGGCCATTGCTTCGACGCTGTCGGGAACGCTGCCGGTGGAAGCACCGACGCCACGGTTGTCGAAAGCGATGACGTGGTGCTTCTTGGCGATGGGATCGATGATGCGGGGGTCCCAGTTGTCGAGGGTCGCGGCGAGGTGCACGAAGAAGACGACAGGGATCCCGCCCTTCGGTCCCAGCTCGCGGTACGCGTAAGTGACGCCGCCAACAGTGACGGTTCCGGTCGGCGCGTCCTTGTACGACGTGATGACGCCGCCTTGCGCGCCCTTGTCCGTGCTCATGATGTCCTTACCTTTCTTGGTAGGTGTTCGAGCCAGATCGCTGGGGGCTTCGGTCGACCGGTAGGGTGATTTCGCGCTTCAGGATCTCCCCTGTCGGCCCTTCGGCAATGCGTCGACTATATGGATATTCCGGGATGCTTGTAGGCGGCGACACGGTCCTTGACGAATTCGCGCAGTTCGTCGGGAGTGGGCGCCACTCGCCACCGTGCTGCTCTCGTCATCGGCCACCCGCAGTTCCACACCGCATGCGCGAGGAGCGCCGAGCGCACCGCACCGTCGTTCCCGAGCCAGTCGACTGTCGCGGGGTCTCAGCTAGGGAGTTCCGGTAACTCGGTCAAGACGGGGTCGCGGAGCCAGATCAGGATCGCGGCGACGGTGACGGTGACGGTGACGGTGCAGCTGTAGATGTAGCCCCGCTTGTCATAGCGGGTGCCCACGGCACGGGCGGCTCGTAGCTTGTTGACGCACCGTTTGACGGTGTTGAGCTGCCGTCTCGAGCTGGGAAGCCGACACTACGTTGCCCAGTGCGATTGCTCGAGCTCACGCCCGGGAGGGTCGTGCGGCTCTACGCCGGGGACCGCACCGAGTGGCGGTGCACCAGACGGTGCGCAAGCTCTGCCTCGGTCCGACCGAGTCGCAGGCTGGCTGACCGTTCGCACCCTAGCGCGTCCAGCCGAGCGGTCAGAGGGCGAGCATGGCGGCAGCGACCTGGTCGGCCGCGGCGTGCCGGAGGGCGGCACCCATGTCGTCGAGGACGAGCAGTCGCGCCGCGGGGATCTCGGCGGCGAGGACCTCGCCGTTGCCGACCGGGAAGAACGGGTCGGCGCGACCGTGCACCACCAGCGTGGGCACGTCGAGCTCACCGAGCCGCTCCCGCCATCTCGGGGCGCAGTCGATCCGGGAGAACACCATCCCGAGCTGGTTCGCCTGGTGCACCGCGGGATCGCTCGACGGCGTCCGGTCCCAGATTCGGGCCGCCGTCGCCCGCGCCTCCTCCGGAGCGTCGCCCATCGGCTCGGCACCCTCGGCGGCGAACGCCGCGACGGCATCCCGGTTGGTCCAGTCCGGCAGCGGGTGGGAGAACAGCGCGACCATGACCGCGGGGTCGTGGTCCGGTAGATCCTCGTCGACCGGGCCCGGCGCCACCGGCCGGGTGCCGACGAGGGTCAGTGCGGAGAACACGTCCGGGTAGTCCAGCGCGGCGACCTGAGCGATCATCCCGCCGACGCCGACCCCACCGAGATGGGCGGTCCCAGCACCGAGCACCCCGACCAGCGCGGCCGCGTCGGCGACGAGATCCCGCAAGTCGTACGCCGGATTCTCCGGGTCGAGGGTCGTCGACGCGCCGGAGTCACGCAGGTCGTAGCGGACCACGCGCCGCCCGCCCGACGCGAGCCGCTCGCACAGCGCGTCGGGCCAGGACAGCATCGTCGTGCCGCCGACCAGCAGGACAAGCGGATCGTCCTCGCGGCCGAAGCTCTCGATGCCCAGATCCACACCGTTCACCCGTACCGAGGTCATGCCCAATCGAAACGGTCTCGTCATGCCTGGACTCCTGTCTGTCGGTATATCCAGAGGTATCGACGACGGATCCACCCAAAAGTCATCGGTGCAGCCGACATCTTGTACGCACTCCTGCGAACGCCCCGAACTCGGCATTATGGGATGTTCAAACACCTGCGACTCCAGGCACTGCTGGCAAAGGTGTCGGTCCAAACCCCCTGCGGTTCCGAATAATTTGCTGATGCAACGGCCGAATTCCTTGCCTCGCATCGCCGTCTGTCATCAGGACGGATTCTGATCCTGGCGTGAGGGGTTGACTGTGTCTGGTATCGGCAAGTATGCAGGTGAACCGTTTGTCCGGCGTGCTGTGACTGCTGCGGGTTCAGTGGCAGTGGCAGCGACGGTGGCGGTGTCAGGCATGGCCTCGGCGACTGCGCAGACGATGCAGACCAACCGGCAAGCTTCCTCTTGCAACGGAGGCTGGAACTACAGCCCTTGGTGGGGAGACTCGGCAGGGAGCAAGTGCTGGAATCCCGCTTACGTCAAAGGCTGGGTCGCAGACAGCTATAGGGACGGTAAGTGCGTGCAAATGCGCTTCGACTGGTACCGGAACGGAAAGTGGGCCGGTACCAAGTACTCACCCCGTGTCTGCGACGCCGCCCATGCTAGGGACTTCGAGCTCACGTCGCCCGACCCGCATGCCGAGTCGGTGAATTGGGACTTTTACCGCGTCTAGCGTGGTATCGAAGAGGCGACGGCACCCAGGCAACGACGCCGGTATCGGCGCAAAGCTCACTCTACGTCATGTACACCCGCCCAGTCGCATAACCGAACCCGCACGTCAAGTCGGCAGCCCCGGAAGAGCTTCCGGGGCTGCCGGTGCATACGGAGGGCACGAGGCCAGTGGATCAGCAACATCATCGGTACCCGCCCCCGAACATCGAACGGCCGAGCCGGGAGCACCACTGCCCCAAACGGACGCGCCTTCAACAGGCCCGGTACCCGATTGGGTCGCCTCGGGCCTGCCGGCTGTGCGACGTCGCCGTGATCGCGGGTTCAGGCCTCCGCGACGACCTGGTCCGCCTGCATACCCTTCTGACCTGCCTCGAGGCTCTTGAAGCCGTTGATGACCGCTTTGCGGACTGCGCCGTCCAGCAGCTGTCCAGCGGCCAGGTGCTACCGTTCGAAAAGGTGCGAAGCACCGACGTTCTCGGCTCTGACGACAAGTCCGTCCAGAGGATGGCACGGTGTCGCTCTACGTCAGTTTGGTGAACGGAACGGCCTTAGGACATATGCCCTCGCGCAGAGAGCCGAACAGTGCCGGCGCGTAGGCGAGTTCGCCGACGCCGTAGGTGCCGAACACGGCATCGATGACGGTGCGGGTGCCGCAGGCCACCACCAGCAACCGCAGCATCGGATACCACCATCAACCTGCGAAAACCGCCGACTTGACATCAGACCCACCCGCCAACTGCGCGGCATTGGGGGCGGGGGGTAATGTGATCGTTGGCGCCGAGCCCGGTTCAGCGTGGGCGAGGCACGTTCTCCTCGAAGTAGCTTGCCGGGGACATGTTGCCGACCTGCACGTAGAGGGCGACGACGACGCGCTTGTTGTTCTGCGACGCGAACCCGATACCGAGTCGTGTGCTGGCCTTCCACACCAGTTGCGTGAAATGCCCACTATCCATGGAGAAGCCAGGATGGTTGAAGTCGTAGTTCCTGATCTCGTCGTACCACGCCTTCGTGGCCGTCTGGACATTTTGCACCGGGTCCGCGTTCCCGCCACCCACTGCCATGGCGAGGTTCTCCCCGGCATTGTTCTTGAAAGCGCACGAGTGATCTATCGTGCCTTTTTGGGCGTAGTGCTGCGCGCATTGCTGGGCCCTGGTGACCAAATCCTGGACAAGGATCATGGATGGTGAACCGTGCCGGGCACGATAGGTGTTGTGCGCTGTGAGCCCGGCCTGCGCGAACGGTGGGAACTCGCCCTGCGCGGAGGCCGGCCCCCCACCGGAGGCAAGCACCGCGAGCAACACAGCGGCAGTGATCGACAACAACCGTCCAGCACGCACAACGACCTCCCCTAACGGTGAGCGAGAAACCAAGCAGGGCGGCCGCCGAAACATGCGCGGCCGATACCGATTCCGATCGGGGAAGCATACCTTCGGAGTCTTGCATCCTGGCCTCCGATGGTCTGGTGTCGCAGGCGAGCGGGAGCGCTCCGACCGCAGCGGCGCGGACGCGGGCACGGTCCCTTGCGCTTGTCTGTAGGGATGATCAGGGCGGGTTCTGGCCCTCTGCCACGTGAGTGGCAGGCCAGACTCCCAAACTTGTCTTGGCTCAGCGAACTCGATCTCGGGGACTTCAACTGGGGCCACACCGGCACCAATTTCTACATCGAGGTCATCTACCGTGCGCAGATAATCGAGGTGTCATTGGGCTTTTGGGTCAAGCCTACCGACGCCGGCTGGGTCGTCGCGGGACCGTCCACCCTCTGGTAGGACCCACGAAAGACCAGCAGGATTCGAATGTCGGCTGAGTCGCCCGCTGACCGACGATCATCTGCCAACGACTTCTTAGCCTGAATCCACCGACGCAGTGTTCGGGCGGGGGCGTGTTGAAATGGCGAAAGTGCCTGTTTACCTGGGACGATTGATGTTCTGACGCATTAATCAAGACCAGGTTAGGCAGGCACTTTCAGTGCGATTGTTCCACAGGTTCGCCGAGGACTCGGCGATGTTCGATGACGAGCACCTCGTGTCGGTGGCGGGGCTGGTGCCGGTGATGGCGTTGGCCGAGCAGACCGGCCTGACCAGCATGTTGGCCGACAAGGTCTGCGTCGCTTCGCCGCGGATCAAGTCCGGGGCGGCGAATCCGGCTGCGAAGCTCGCGACGCTGATCGCGGGGATGTGCGCGGGCGCGGACAGTATCGACGATATCGACCTGCTGCGCAGCGGCGGTTGTCGGCAACTGTTCAACGGCGTGTATGCGCCCTCCACGGTTGGAACTCTGTTGCGGGAATTCACCTTCGGACACGGCAAGCAGTTGGAGTCGGTGCTGCGCGCCCACCTGCTTGCTCTCATCGCCCGTGCCGATCTGCTGCCCGGCGTCGATACGCGATGCTTCGTCGACATCGACTCGCTGCTTCGGCCGGTCTATGGCCATCGGAAACAGGGCGCGTCCTATGGACACACCAAGATCGCCGGGAAACAGATCCTCCGTAAGGGGCTTTCACCGTTGGCGGCGACGATCAGCACCGATCACGCCGCGCCGGTCGTGGCGGGTATGCGGTTGCGCGCCGGGAAAACCGGGTCCGGCAAGGGTGCCGCGTCGATGGTCACTGCGGCGATCAGCACAGCGCGGTCGGCCGGCGCCACCGGTGAGATCGTGGTGCGGGGCGATTCGGCCTACGGCACCCGCAAAGTCGTGCGGGCGACCCTGGGTGCCGGTGCCCGGTTCTCTGTGGTGCTGACCAAGAACACCGCTGTGAGCCGGGCGATCGTGGCGATCGGCGACGGTGCGTGGACACCGGTGAAATATCCCGGCGCGGTCCGTGACCCCGATACCGGTGAGTGGATCTCCGACGCCGAGGTCGCCGAGATCTCCTATACCGCTTTCGCTTCCACGAAGGACGCGACCACCGCCCGCCTGATCGTGCGTCGCGTTCGTGATGCCCGCTACCCGGACGCGTTGTTCCCGGTCTGGCGGTATCACCCGTTCTTCACCAACTCCACCGAGCCGGTTGCCGCCGCCGACATCACCCACCGGCGCCACGCCGTCATCGAGACGGTGTTCGCCGACCTCATCGACGGGCCGCTGGCTCATATCCCGTCCGGGAAATTCGGTGCCAACTCCGCTTGGGTCCTCTGCGCTGGGATCGCCCACAACCTACTGCGCGCCGCCGGTGTCCTCGCCGGCGGCAACCACGGCCGAGCCCGCGCGGCCACCCTGCGCCGCAAAGTCGTCAACGTTGCGGCCCGGCTCGCGCGCCCGCAACGCCGGCCGGTCCTGCACCTGCCCAGCCACTGGCCCTGGGCTGATGCATGGCTCACGTTGTGGCGCAACACGATCGGCTATACGCCGCCACAACCTGTCGCCATCTGACCACCCCGGCCCGACACGGCCCGCACCAGGAAAAACAGTGGAAAAGCTGGGCAGACCAGCGGCTACCCCACACCCGGAACACACTGGTCAGCGCACCTGCGGCGCGCAGACCAGCCTGAAACCCGGGTCGGTGGATCCAGGCTTAGGGTTGTGATCGGCGGGCGGAGCCCCGTCATCGGGTTGTCGGGCATTGAAGATGGCTCGCAGGGCCGTCTCGTCGCCTTCGATGTCGATGAGCCCACGGATTTCGTCGAGGTCGAGCATGCCTGCCGCCAGGCCGAGAACAATCGCGGCGTCCGCGCGCACGAGGGCATCGAGATCTTGACCATCGTGCGGGCCGACCTCTAGACCAGAGCGGGTTGCCCGCAACAGAAACTGCTGCCCGTCGACCGTAACCCCGACCGTGGATGATCGCTCAGTAGCCACCTTGCTGCCGAGCAGGGCCGGGAGGGCCACTGCGAGCCACTCGGGCCGGAAACGGTCCCCGGCGGGGCCCTGCACCATCAGGGGCGTGGACCATCGGATGAGGCCCTCGATCGGCTCCCGCAACTCGGCACCCCACGGCGTGAGTGCGTACGTCACGGCGTTGCCCTCTTCGGCCAACCGCCGCTCGACGACACCGACGTTCTCGAGATCCCGGAGCCGGTCGGCGAGCAGATTGGTGGCCACACCCGGGAGCCCATCGAGCAGCTCCCGGTAGCGGGCGGGCGCCACGAGGAGCTGGCGGACGATGAGCAGATTCCACCGGTCGCCCACGACATCGAGCGCCCGGGCGAGACCGCAGTACTGACCGTAGCTTCGACTCATTTCCACCTACTTGATTTTCTCAAGTGCACTTGACAACATCTAGTCTATCGCTGAAAGGGAGGTGTAGTCATGGCTGACATGGAAAGGCCTGCTTGGGTCGACGACGAGCTATTTCCGTTCGAGAGCCGTTTCGTCGCCATTGACGGGCACACGATCCACTACGTCGACGAAGGGTCGGGGCCGACGCTGTTGTTCCTGCACGGCAATCCGACATGGTCGTTCGTGTATCGCGAGGTGATCGGTGCCCTGCGAGACGAGTTCCGCTGCATCGCACTCGATTACCCCGGCTTCGGGCTGTCCTCGGCCCGCCCGGGCTACCGGTATCTGCCCGAGGAACACATCCAGGTCGTCACCGCCTTCATCGATGCCCTGGCTTTGAACGGCGCCACCCTCGTGGCGCACGACTGGGGCGGCCCCATCGGCCTCGCCACCGTCGAACAGCGGCCCGACGCATTCGAGCGTTTGGTGCTGGCCAACACCTGGGGCTGGCCGATGAACGGTGATCCCAAGGCACACATCGCCTCTCATGTGATGGGCGGCCTCGTTGGGCGCCTGCTGATCAGGCGGCTCAATCTGTTTGTCAATGCGATGATCCCCGCCGGGCACCGACTGCGGAAGCCGACCGCCGAGGAGATGGGCCACTATCGGAAGGCGCTCGCCACCTCCGATCGGCGCCAAGCGACAGCCGTACTGCCGCGAAGCATCACCGCCAGCCGCGCCCTTCTCACCGATGTCGAGGCGAACCTTCCCAACCTGGCATCACTCCCGACGCTCATCATCTGGGGCGACGCCGACGTCGCTTTCGGGGACAAGGACCGACGGCGATGGGAGCAGCTCTTCACCGACCACCAGACTGTGATCGTCGAAGGCGGCGGCCACTTCGTGCAGTCCGACGCACCCCACCGGTTCGCGGCAGCGATCCGAGACTGGCGATGAAGGACTCCTCATGAGTCGCAAGGCAGGAGTCCTGATCGCGGTCTACGTCGCGGTGCTCGCCATCAACCTCGACATCACGATCGTCAATGTCGCGCTGCCCAGCATCGCGACCGAACTCGGCGCAGAGACGCGCGGCCTGCAGTGGGTCGTCGACGGCTACAACCTCGCGTTCGCCACGCTGGTACTGGCCGCCGGGAGCCTGTCCGACCGCTACGGACGACGGCCGGCCCTGTTGATCGGATTGCTCGGATTCGCGTTGATCAGTGCGGCGGGGGCCGTGGCCGAGGGCACCGGCACGCTGATCGCGGCACGCTTCGGCATGGGAGCGTTCGCCGCGCTGATTTTCCCCACGACCCTGTCGATCATCACCAACACCTTCCGCGACCGCCGCCAACGTGCGGCGGCAATCGGCGGGTGGGGCGCGATGGTCGGGGTCGGCGTCGCATCTGGGCCGGGCTGCGGCGGGCTGCTGCTCGAACATTTCTACTGGGGCAGCGTGTTCTGGGCACTGGTGCCGCTCGCGCTGGCGGCCGCGGTTCTCGGGTTCCTTCTGGTGCCCGAGTCACGCGACCTATCCGTGCCCGCGCTCGACATGCGCGGCCTGGCAAGCTCGATCGCGTTCCTCGGAACGCTTGTCTACACGGTGATCGAGGCACCCGAGCGCGGCTGGAACAGCAACGGGACTCTGATCGGATTCGCGATCGCTGTGGGGCTGGCTGTCGCATTCATCGCGGTGGAACGCGCAGCCGAGCACCCGATGCTCGACATCCGGCTGTTCACGGATCGACGGTTCAGCGCCGCCAGTGCAGCGGTCACGGTCACCTTCTTCGCGCTGTCGGGGTTCATCTTCCTGATCACCCAGTACTTCCAGGTCGTGCGCGAGTTCGGTCCGCTGTCGACCGGCGCCCGCATCCTCCCGGTCGCTCTGACGATCGCGATCGGCTCGGTAGTCGGCGGGCTGCTCGCTCCTCGCCTTGGCACGCGTACAGTCGTGGTCACCGGGCTCATCTCGTTCGGCACCGCGATGGCGTGGATCGCCGGCAGCGTCGAGATCGACACCCCCTACTGGACGACGATCGTCCCGCAAATGCTGCTGATGGGCCTGGGGATGGGGCTGATCGCGACCCCGGCAACGGAGTCGATCATGCTGGTACTTGCGCCGTCGCGGGCCGGTGTCGGCTCGGCGGTGAACGACGCCACTCGCGAGTTGGGCTCCACGCTAGGTGTCGCGGTGGTCGGCTCGGTGTTCTCGTCGATTTTCGGTTCTCGTCTCCTCGAGAGTGCCTTCGCCGCGACCGGAAAGGCCACCGAAGCCGCCGACTCCGTGCCGGTCGCGTTCGGGATCGCAGCCGGCCATCGGGGTCTGCTCTCGGCCGCGCAGGACTCGTTCATGTCCGGGCTCACGGTGGCCTGTGTCGTGGTCGCCGCACTGTGCTACGCCACGGCCGGTGCAGGCCTGGTCGCGCTGCCCGGCCGACGGTTCCAGCCGGTCGTTGCCGTCGTGGCGGACGAATCCGACTCGGTGACCGCGGCCTGAGCCGTCGTCGCCCGCAGCGGAGTTGTGCCGAAGTCCATGTCACGCGTTCCTGACCGCGGCGGCCTTGCCCAGGTCGAGGACGTGAACGGACTTCTCCCGCATCTCGACCTTGCGGACCTTGCCGGTGACGGTCATCGGGAACTCGTCGACGACCAGGACGTAGCGCGGGATCTTGTAGTGCGCGAGTTTCCCGGTGGCGAAGGCCCGGAGACTCTCAGTCGTCACCTCGCCGGCTCCGTCGCGCAGCTTGACCCACGCGCAGAGCTCCTCGCCGTACTTGACATCCGGCACCCCGATGACCTGGGCGTCGACGATGTCGGGGTGGGTGTAGAGGAACTCCTCGATCTCGCGGGGATAGATGTTCTCCCCGCCCCGGATGACCATGTCTTTGATCCGGCCGGTGATGTTGACGTACCCGTCGGCGTCCATGACCGCGAGGTCGCCGGTGTGCATCCACCGCGTGGCGTCGATCACCTCGGCGGTCTTCTCGGCGTCGTTCCAGTACCCCAGCATCACCGAGTACCCGCGGGTGCACATTTCGCCCACCTCCCCCCGTGGCACGGTCAGGCCGGTCATCGGGTCGACCAGTTTGATCTCCAAGTGCGGGTGTACCCGCCCGACGGTCGAAACGCGCAGTTCGAGGCAGTCGTCCACGCGTGTCTGGGTCGAAACGGGACTGGTCTCGGTCATGCCGTAGCAGATCGTGACCTGCTCCATACCCATCCGGGTCACGACCTGCCTCATCACCTCGACCGGGCACGGCGACCCGGCCATGATCCCGGTGCGCAGGCTCGACAGGTCGTAGGCCGCGAAGTCCCGGTGGTTGAGCTCGGCGATGAACATCGTCGGCACTCCGTACAGCGAGGTGCACCGCTCCCGCTGCACCGCCTCGAGGGTCGCCGCGGGGTCGAAGCCCTGCGCCGGGATGACCATCGTGCAGCCGTGAGAGGTGCAGGCCAGGTTGCCCATCACCATGCCGAAGCAGTGGTAGAACGGCACCGGTATGCACACCCGGTCCTCCGGGGTGTAGCCGCAGGTGGCACCGACGAAGTAGCCGTTGTTGAGGATGTTGTGGTGCGACAGGGTCGCCCCCTTGGGGAAGCCTGTCGTCCCCGAGGTGTACTGGATGTTGATCGGGTCGTCCGGTGACAGCGCGGCCTGCGCCTTCGCCAGCCGGGCGGCGTCCCCGCGTCGACCAGCTTCCAGCAATCCGTCCCACTCGGCCGTCCCGATCAGCACCACCGAGCGCAGTTGAGAACAGTTCCCGCGGACCTCTTCGATCATCCCGGCATAGTTCGACGTCTTGAACTCCCGCGCCGACACCAGTACCGAGATCCCGGCCTGCTTCAGCACGTATTCGAGCTCATGCGTTCGGTAGCTCGGATTGATGTTGACCAGGATGGCGCCGATCTTCGCCGTCGCGTATTGCAGCAGCGTCCACTCGGCCATGTTCGGAGCCCATATACCGACCCGGTCGCCCTTGGCGACGCCGGTTTCCAACAGTCCCAGAGCGAGGATGTGGACGTCCTCACGCAGCTGTGCGTAGGTCCACCGCCGGCCGGTCGGGACCTCCACCAGGGCCTCCCGGTCCGGGTGCGCGGCGACCGTGCGGTCGAAGTTGTCGCCGATGGTGTCTCCGAGCAACGGCACATCAGAGGTGCCGGAGGTGTAGGACGACCTCACCGGCGCTGCAGGGGTCTGGTGGTTGCCATTCACGCTTGCTAACCCTTCGTGGGAGCCGGGATCACGGGGAGCACGATGCGGGAGGGCTTGGTCGCGTCGTGGCGATTTCCTGCCGGGCCGGGCGCGAGCGCGTTCCTTGCTCGATGGGCTCGCCCGTGTTCAGGTTCCGGTCCCAGCACGGGAAGTTGCTGGATGTGACGTGCACCCGGATGCGGTGACCGGCGCGGAACACGTAACTGGTCGACCACAGGTCGATGACCTGTTCGGTGAACTCGCCCGGCGTCGCCACCGCGCGCACGATGCCGTCGACGATGTTGCGTGAGAGGCCTTCTGTGTCGACGTCGCAGAGGCGGACAACCCAGTCGGTCGTCGGTCGCCGCGGTGAGGTAGGCCTGGATGCGGCCGGTGATCTCGAGGTCCTTGGCGAGTGGGTCGCTGGTGTAGACGAGGACGTCGGGCCGTGCTTCGACCCGGGCTTGGTCCAAGGGGCCGGGCGGGAACTCGTTCGACATCAGCAAGGCGCCGCCGGTGGTCGGCACCGGGTCGGTGGGGTCGTAGGTGAAGGCGCCGGTTCTTTCCCCGGCTCCTGGGGCGTCGAAGGCGAGCCGGTCATCCGCGCGGAGGAACAGGTCGGTGTCGATGGCGCGGGCGAAGAGCCCGTCGTCCGGTTCCGACCAGGTGATCCTCGGCGAGATCGCATTCAGCTCCGGCGGCTTGGCGAGCGCGGCCATCCACTGAGTATTGCCCAAATAGCTGCCCCCGAACATCCCGACCGACCCGTTCGAACCCGGAAGCGCGGCGGCCCAGCGGACCGTGTCGTAGCCGTCCTCCATCTCGAACGTCCACGGCTCCCACTCGCCGTCCGAGGCGAAGCGGCCCCGCGTGTCCTGGACGACGACGAGGAAACCGCGCCGCGCGATCCCGACCGAACCCAGCATGGCGGCGAACATCGGCGTGTTCTTGCCGTAGGGCAGCCTGGTCAGCAGCACGGGCCACGGCCCGCCGGTGGTGGGCCGGTAGACGTCGGCCCGCAGCACGACACCGTCGCGCATGGTGGCCGACACGTCGTGTTCGATCGTCACGTCAAGCACTGGGAGCCTCCTCGTTCCTCGCGCCGATGCGAGTGACCGGATCCTGACAGACCGGCTACACCCCGCAGTACACCCGAACGGGTGTACCGGCGCGAACGCCGGTGCGGTGTCGTGAGCTGGAACGACGAGGAGGTAACGGTGAACGACGTGGATCGCCCCCGCTCGCGTCCGGTCCGGGGCGAGTTCACGTGCGCCTGCGTGGTCCTGGCCGGCACAAGTGCGACCGAGGAGGAGCTCATCTCCTTCGCTGGCCGTTCACTGGCCGCTCACAAGCGACCGCGGCTGGTGCGGTTCGCCGACGACCTCCCGAAGAAGCCCTCCGGCAAGATCATGCGCCATGAGCTGATCAAGCAGTTCCCGTCGTGACAAATGCCGGTGAGGGCGTGTTTGATGAGGGAGTGCGGGCGCACCCCCTCATCGATCTCGGGAAGCAGTACGCGGACCTGCTCGCGGCGCTGGACCGTGGCGAGGCGCTGCGGCGAGCCCTGGTCCTGCTCGCCGTCGGCTCGGAGGTTCATCGCGAACGCCCGCGGGCAAGGCCTGCTCTGACCGGCCGGCGGCGACGTTTCGCTGCGGGCTTTGATCAGCCGAGCTCGAGTTCCTTGGCCCACGACGGCACGAGGTCCCAGATCAGGATGCGCAGCTGCCGCACCGGTTCGGCGTCGGGGTCGCTGCGTTCGAGCACATTTCGGGCTTGCTGGCTCGGGGCGATGTTCCGGGATGGCGGGAGTTCGTCGCGGTCGGTCGCGCCTTCGCCGAACGCCGGGAGCTCACGCTCGACAGCATCGACCTGTCCGGCCCGGTCCGCCTCGACGAGGAAGGCGGGTGACCTGGTGATCTCGCCGTTGACGGCGGAGGACATCCCGTCCGAAGCGACGGCGCTCGAGGCCGAGCTGACCGAGATGCTGCCGTTCGCGCCGAACGTGTCACTGCTGATCGAGCTGAACAAACGCACCGGCAGCGAGAACATCAACTTCTTCGGCGCGATCGAGGTCGACCTTAGCGGACGACACGCCAAGTGATAGATCATTCTCGCTGGTGAGACAGTCGAGAACGTGTCCGCGACATCGGTTCGCTCGGCGTGTCACTGGCAGAAGAGCTGGGTGACGTTGCGTTCGCGTTCGCGTTTGACGTTGGCGCGGGAGGCGTCGAGTGATCGGCGGAGGGTGCGGTTCTCGCTCGTTGTCTTGGTCAGGTTCGCGTTGAGTGTGGTGAGAAGGGTTCGCAGTTTGGCGTTTTCGTCAGTCAGGTGGTTTCCGTCAGGGTCGTAGAGCTGTCCGGTCAGGTCGCTGATGCGGGCGTCGCGGTCCTTGAGCGCGGTGCGCAGTGAGCGGATGATCGCTTCGGCGTTCAGGGCGCGTTCGCGCCAGGATGCGGTCTCGGCATCGACGGCCTGTTCAGCGCGTTTGGCGGTGGCAGCTTGGGAGGCGTCACGGGCTGTCAGGACGGCTTTGGTGAGTTCGGGGCGGCGTTTGTCGTAGATGAATGTCCGGCCGACGCCGGCGAGGTCGCAGACGTTCTCGATGGTGAACGGCGCGCCGGTCTTGGTGAGTTTGGTCAGGGCCCGGCGAACACGCTTCTCACAGTCAGCGCTGGTGCGGGAGCGTTGCGCGATTGCCTCGGCCGGGCGACGACGTTTATTGGCTGTCAACGGGTTTGGCCTCCTGGATGCCGTCGTTGCCGGGTTGGCTGCTCGTATTCAGTTGGTTCACTTGCCATCCGGTGGAGAACAGCGGGTCGAAGTAGTCGTGGACCGGGGTGCGGAGGTCGAGATTTTCGGCGGTTTCGAGTAGGCCGAGTTCGTCCAATGCGTCGCGCAGGCCGGTCAGCACGGGTTCCCAAGGCTCCCATTGGCGGAGGATGTAGTCTCGCGCTTCGTCGGTGGGTGCGCCCTCGGCGAAGTGGATTGCGGCGTCGCGTTTGCGTTCCCAGTAGGCCAGGTCGGCGCCGGTGAGCACGAAATGCTCGCAGGCACCTTTCGGGCCATCGCTGCAGTTCTTGCCGTAGGGGCAGGTCGCGCCGCCGACGACCGGACCGTAACGGCACAGACCATGCTCGACTGGCACCACCGCCAGGTCGATCCGTGCCGCTGCGGCGGCGGGGTTGTCGGCCTTGAGGTCGGTGGGGCGCAGCAGGATGGTGCCGGGCTTGTTCATTCCGGGGCCTGCAGTCCAGACCTGCTGGAGATGCCGGGTCATCGTGTTGTTGCTGTAGTTCGCGTAATGGGCCAGCGCTTCTTCGGAGAAGTGCCCGAGCAGTTGGCGGACAAGGGCGGGTGGTGCGCCGTTGTTCAGGAGCGAGGTGGCCAGCGTCGCCCGGGTCTGGTGTGTGGTGATCGAGCTGAGCCCCAGGCTTTCGAACCAGCTTGTCCAGACCTCGCGGAATCGGGACTGGGAAACTTCCAGTGTCAGGTCGGGATTCAGGGTGACCCGTGGGAACAACGGCATCGCCCGGTCCCAGGATGCTTCCAGCCGGGCTTGGCCGCGGTCGTCGAGCCGATCGAGTTCATCGCGGTAGCGGATCCGAAGCTTGGCTCGGGTGATCTCCTGGCGGCGGAGCAGGCGCTCGTAAACCGGTAGGTAGCATGGCATTCCGTAGTCGACGACGCCGGCTTTGGTGATGTCGCGCCAGATGTAGGGCTGGGCGGCGCCGACGAGTCCGATGCAGCCGAGCCGGAGCTTGAGTGTCTCGCTGATCCTGCCGCCCTGAAACGCCTGTGCGAGCCAGACGTCGGAGAGGCCGAGGTGGTCGTCGTCGATGGCGTCGAGCGCGCGTAGGTTGTCCGGGTCGACCAGTTGCTGGAAGTCGCCGTAACTAAGCGGCCGCGGCCGCGGTTTCTTCGAGGGATTCGGGTATTCCGGCAAGCTGAGGATGAACGGGTCCAGCTCGGCGGCAGTCCGGCCCTGTGCACGGCCGTGCCGCAGGACTTGCCGGATGGCGATCATGAACATCGTCCGAGTCGTTTCCGTCAGCGTGCGGGGCTCGTTGTGGGAGGACACGACCGGGAGCGGGGTCTTCTCCTGATACCACAGATCCCAGGTGTGTTTGAGCGCGTCGGCGTCGGCCTTGCCGATCGCCTCGGGGACGTTCCCGTGGTCGCCGCGGTTCTGATGCAGGATCCGCGACAACAGTGCTATGCCGGCGATCCGCGGGCTAATCGTCGACGACGAGGGACGTTTCCCTTGCGGTTTCAGTGCCTCGTCGTGCAGATGGTCCCAGAGGAGGTCGCGGAGCCATCGTTGCGTCACGGCGGTGAGATCCCAAGGCTTGCGGCGGTGTTCGTGTCCCTGTGTTCCGGGGAAAGGCGCGGCGCCGACGATCATAGGGTCGAACCACCCGGCGTCTTTGGCGGCGTCGGCCGAGACCATGAGGCTGCGAGCGGCGATGGGAAGATGCATCCAAATTCGCCGCTCCCATGGTTGCCTGCTGCGCTGGGCGGCCAAATCGGCGACTGCCGGATCGTTGAGTGACTGCACCCCCGCTTCTGCCAGCCCGTCAACGACGGCTTGAAGCCCGAAGGGGCGCAACTGCGACCGCCGGGCGGTATTCGCGTACCGGTGCAACGCATAACGGATCTCCTGTTGCAGACCTGCCGGCAGGTTGGCCAGCGACAGCCGACCACGGCAGCTCGGCAACAAGACCGACGCGAGGAGCTGCGGGGCTTCGCACAGATCCTTCCAGGAGGTGCTACCCGATTGTGCACCAAATGATTTCAGCCACCGGTTGATGCGCTGTGCGTGCCCGCGGCAAACCTGGCGACACTCCCGGTCGAGAGTTACCGAGAGTCGTCCGTCGTGGACGCAACGATCAACCGAGCACGTTTCGAACGGCGGACGCGGTTCCTGCCGCGGCAGCCAATCCTGCTCGTTGATGCCCTGGGCCTTCGCTCGAGACAGACTTGAGTTGTGTGCGGAGCAGTAACTTCTGCGCTCGATCTCCCGGGGGCAGCGGTCGACTTTGCAGAGCGGTCCGCGGACCAATGCCCAGCCGAACATCGGAGCCTGGATGGGTTTCGTGGTGGCAATGTAGTCCTCGAGCTGTGTGGTCTTCCTGACCTGGAGATAGCCTCGTGCATGTGTGGCGC
Organism: Nocardia sp. NBC_00881; assembly: GCF_045207455.1. NCBI lineage: Bacteria > Bacillati > Actinomycetota > Actinomycetes > Mycobacteriales > Nocardiaceae > Nocardia > Nocardia sp. NBC_00881. Next base: position 1,430,623 of record NZ_CP108798.1, on the reverse strand, counting down.
ACAACGGAATCGTGTCGGTTGCGCGCAACGTGCCCTCGCACTCGCTGACCCGGCAGACCCAGCCGAAGGTGGAATGAAAAGGCGGAAATTCGATCGGTTCTGCCAGCAGCCAAGCCGGGAAACATTGACTAGCGAGCTGGTAACGCTCTTCAGGGCCCAGCTTCAGATAGTCGCTCGACGTGACAGGAACCGGCACCGGCCGCACTTCGCTGGCCGTCACAGCCGTCGTCATTCCTCCGCTCCGCTTGTCACGCCCGGTGTCAGGTAATGCTCGGCCGGTGGGCGGGCGGTTGCCTCCCATGCCTGCTGCAGGAACTTCATCGCGTGCCGGTTGGCGGACTTGCCGTAGACGTCAGTCACCATGGCTGGGCTGGACCATCCGAACTCTTGGGCCACCAGCTCGGCGTTGAAATCGGACTCGGCATAGAGACCGGCGGCAGCCTTGTGACGGAATGAATGTGGGAGAACCCGGACGTCCAAGCCAGCGCGGTCGCAGGCTCTGCCCAGCACCTTGCGGACGCCGCCGGTGTGCAGCGCCGCGCCGGCGGTGGCGCCGCCCAGATGGACCAGGATCTGCTCGTGGTCGACCAGGTGCTGGATCGGATGGAACTCGTCCAGGAGATAGGCGTAGAAAGTGCTGATCATGTCGTCGCTGACCGCGCGGATGACGCCGTCGACGGTGTAGCCGTCCCTGGTCGGGCTGGCCGAGACGTAGGACTTGGCCCGCGCCCCGTTGGGGTTGTCGTCGCGGCCGACCACGTGAACGTGCGGGTCGGCGCGCTGCCCACAGGGATGGTGCCGAGTCAGGTGCAGGTCGCAGAACCGCAGACCGCAGAGGCCGCCGACGCGCAGGCCACCGTCGTGCAGCCAGGTGACGATCATGACGTCCCGGGCGGTCGTGAGGACCCCGGGCTCGAACAGTGCCTCCACGATCTCGTCCGGCAGGAACCGCGGCCGTCGCGAACCTTTGCGCGGCGCAAGCGGATTCGACTCGATCGACCGCTTCGACCGCCCGTGCTGGGTGAAGCTGCGACCGGATGTCAGAGCCTCCACCAGATCCGGCCGGACCTCGCCGGTCACCTGCAGCGACAGGTAGAACGCCTTCACCACCGTCGCGACGTTGCCCGCGGCCGACGTGCCGAGCGGCTTCTGGTCCGGCCGTCGCCAGGCCAGGCCATAGACGCCGTCGGCCTGGCCGGTGACGCCGCTCATGTAGCGGCGCAGGTCATCGAAGGTGACCGAGTCAGGGCCGCGGTTGTTCACGTGCAGCCAGTTGAGGTGATCGACCAGGCTGTAGGCGTAGGTCTCCTGCGTCGCAGTCCCGTACCGGGTCAGTACTGCCAGCGCAGGCCGGTGCACCTCCCCGGCCGGGGTGAAGATCCAGTGCGACAGCCGCCCGTCGCGATGGCGAACCTTCCGGACAACGAATCGGTCATCATCCACGCCCGGCCGCCGCCGGTGTGGCCATGTGAGTGGCGAACGTAAACATCAATACCTGTTCGCCACAGGATGATTCACGGATGGGTACGAATATTGCGGACACCGATTACGTGGGCACTAAGGTCGACCTCGACGCCGAACTCGCACACCTCGGGCCGACCGGGTACCGGCCGCTCCGCGTCCGCGACACCCTCTTCTGACCTCGACCTCGACCTCGACCTCGAGTAGGCGTATAAGAGCGTTCGAGACGGCCACAGCAGACGCCGGAAATCAACTGTCCGTGGTCATCTCGACAGGGCGTCCGCTCATCCCCTTTGAGTCGATAGGCGGTTGAGAGTGATGAGCAGCCGGCAGAGGGGAATCAGGCGTCGGGGAGGACAAGCTCGGCGTTCACGCCGTCGCCGAGCAGGAAGTACCCGAGGAAGGTGACGCCGTCCTCCTGTGCATCGAAGCGTGCGATGCGTATGCCCTCGGGTTCGTAGAACACGTCGCGGGGTTTGAGCGCGGTTTCCGGTTGTCCTTCGATCTGATAGATGACCGACCCCGTCTCGATATTGCCGAAGACCGGCCCGTTGTGGATGTGCAGCCCTGCGGCGTATCCGGGTGCGATGGTGATCCGCCGGATCTCGACACGCTGGGTGGCCAGCGGCTGCGGCAGTTGCTGGTCCATCACGATCACACGGCTCAGCGGCGGGGCTGGGCCAGCCCGGTCTCCGTCCACAGCGTGGTATTCGGCGTCCGTCACAGCCTGCGCGAACTCCGCCGTACTCCTGTCCACCGGAAGTTCCTCGATGGCCAGATGCGTCATCGAGTTGCCGGGAGTCGCTCCGTGCCAATGCCATTCGTCGGCCTCGATCCGCACGGTGTCGCCGGTGCGGATGGTCTCGACCGATCCCCCGCGGCGTTGCACGAGCCCCGCGCTGTCGGTCACCACGAGCACCTGCCCGACCGGGTGACGGTGCCAGCGCGTGCGGGCACCAGGGGCGAACCGGACGCTGTCGACCTGCGTCCGTGACGGGCCGTCGGGGACGGCGAGTTCTGCGACGCACGCGTCACCGGTGATGAACGCGGATGAAGCGGATACGGCAGTGTGAGGAGGGTGGGATATGCGCATGCTTGTCGTATTTCCTTGATGTCGTGCGGTTCTCGAAACTCAGTGGATGGTGTGGGCGGTGAGCAACGCGAGGATTCCCTCGACCGCCTGCTCGAAAGGCGTTGCGCTGTCGGCGGCCCGGGCCAGGACGTACCCGCCCTGTAACGCGGCGACGATCGCCGCCGCCGTGGCCGCCCGCTCGTGCCTGGTGAAGCCCAAGAGCGCGCGCCCGCGCACCCGCCGCCGGTCACGCCGAACATGTTCTGGAAACCGTGTACTGGGACGCCGGTAGATTGCACTGCCAGTGAAGAACCATCGACGCAGCCGCGGCCAAATCGGCCGCGGCGAGGCTACTCCCGTGGAGTGGCCTGGCGCGGAGGAGCGGTGAAACCCCTGCCCGCGCCGAGTCCGCGACGGATCTAGCGCGGAGCATCACCACAAATCTCCTACGTGCCGTAGTAGCAAGGTGTCTACGTGGGTACGGTGAAATCTGTTGTACCGCAATACTGAGAGACGACTGTTACGGGAAGGTAGAGATGTTTGCCGGTCGCCGCGATTTCCTGATGGGTGCTACCGCGGCTTTGGCCGGGGTGCCGTGGCTGCGTGGGCAGACCGAACCGCCGGGCGATACCTCAGCACACATCCAGTCGGTCGACGAACCTCTGCTCGACGGAAATGAGCAGATTGCGATGCTGCTTTACCCTCAATGCACGGCACTGGACTTCATCGGTCCCCAGTATGCGTTCGCATGCCTGTCAGGCGCCACCCTGCACCAGGTCGCGGTCACCATGGACCCGATAGTCACCGACACAGGAGTGACCCTGACGCCGACTGCAACCCTCGATCAATGCCCTCGTGATGTCGATGTGCTGTTCGTGCCCGGTGGAACGAACGGAACGCTGGCCGCCATGCGCGACGACAGCGTGGTTCAGTTCGTTGCGGATCGCGGCGGAACAGCGAGATGGGTCACCAGTGTCTGCACCGGTTCGCTGCTGCTGAGCGCGGCGGGACTGTTGCACGGTTACCGGGCCACATCACACTGGGCCGCACGCGATCTACTCGCCGAAGCAGGCGCGATACCGACCGATTCGCGGGTCGTCGTTGACCGCAATCGGGTCACGGGCGCCGGCGTGAGCGCTGGATTGGACCTCGGTTACGTCATCCTCTCGCTGCTGCGCAACCAGCGCTACGCGGAAACGGTGCAACTGATGGCCGAATACGCACCGCAGCCACCGTTCGACGCAGGCTCTCCCAACACTGCCCGGCAAGCGACGAAAACCATGGTGGAGGAAATGTTCACAGACTTCCGCACCGGGGTGAAGGACACATTGCGCGCCACGCGTTGAGGAATCCACTTCTTCCGGTTCGAGGGCGCCGCGAGCTGTATTACACCGCCGCTGCGCTGTCGAGCGCATCGTTCGACTTGGGCAACTTCGCGGCGGCTGAAACCCACGCCGCACTGTCTTCATGGCTGCGGAACTGGCTGGTCACAACGGGATACGGCGGGAGGATCCGCGGCACACAGGCCCTGATCGCCTACTGGGATGACCGGCCCGCGCCCGCCTGCGCCCAAGGCGCCGACGATGCTCTGCTACGCGCCGCACAAACCCGTCTGGCAATCATCGCCCCGACGATCCGGGTGGCATGATGGCCTTCCCGATGGCCAAACAACAGCTCTACGGTGGCTCCGCCCGTTTGTGGCTCGGTGGGCAACCCAACCTTGCCGCGGCCGAACGACTCTCTGCCGACGAGCACTGATGCGCGGGCGGCGGGCAGGCAGGTCCTGGGCGCGATCTGCGCACCGCTGCGAGGGGTGCCGAGCAGTCGGATTCGTTCCTCGGTGGGTGATCCCGGTTCGGCGGTGAGCCCGTACAGTGCCCAGCAGCAGGCATCCGGGAATTCCAGTACCTGGTAGACGAATTCGAGGTTACCGACGTCGGGGTGGTGTATGCGTTTGGTGCCGATGCGGTGGAAGCGCACGAGGGTCGCAACGGCACATGGCTCGGCGGCCAGCTGCTCAGCGCCCGAGCCGGGTCTTTCCACAAACACGTCAAGGTGGTGCCCTACCTGGAGGACGACATCGTGGGACGCGTCGAGCGGCTTGGCGCCACGGATTCGCCGGAAATGGGATCGGACTGGCTGAACGCCGAAGGGCGGGAGGGGAAGCGATCTTCTTCGGCGGCCGGCTCGCGGGGCCACCACATCTGGCGTCGCCCGCGGTGCTCGACTCTTGCTCCCGGTGGTCCGCGATAAGCGCTACGGTGAAAGTTGTTCGTACACCACGGGCACGAATCCCGAACGGACGCTTGCGCGGTCAATGACTGACGCTATGAAATCGAGTGAGGAAGTACCCATGATCCTGAATATGCACCATGACCACGGACGAACCCGCCGTGTTCTGATACGCGGCGCCGTTTCGGCCGCGCTCGCACTAACGCCGACTACAGTCCTGGTAGCGCCCGCGCTCGCTGCTCCGGTGGTGCTCGAGCCCGCCGACCAAATTGAGACATCTACCGATCAGACCGAAACAGTCGACAGCTACGGCGATCCCATTCACCGCGGCGGCCGGGGCAACGGTTGGGGCCGTGGGTGGCGCAGCGGATCCGCCGGAGGTTCGTTCTGAGCCGGCGCGGTGCGACTACGGCCACCAATTAGACAGAGGTGGCCGTAAGGTCCCGCCGCAATGCTTATTGCGGCGGGGCCAGAACGCGCACGGGCACGCTGACGCTCCTGTCGCTCCAGATTCCGAACGGAAAGCGCGCTCGGATCGAGGACGTAGTCGTAGACCGGCACCGACAGCGCCGGCCAACAGCCCGCCGAGCAGTACCGCGCGAGTCGCGGCCGGTCGACAACAGGCCGCGTCTCTACGGCCGCCGCAACCACTGCCGTGCACATGCAGCTCACCCCCCGGGCTTGGCCTTCAGCTCACTGATGGCCGCCGCGAGGTCACCGCGGAGCACTGTCGTGTTCTCCCAACGCGGCGCGGTGAGCGTGGTCGAGGCAATGTACTTGGGGGCCTTCAAGGAACAGTGCTCCGGAGGTATAGCCGATTCGGGCACGTCGACCTCGGGGAGACCCCTACCGCCAGCGCGGTCCGGGAGATCGCCGAGGAGCTGGGCGTCCGGCTCGACCCGGCCGCGCTGGGGCCAGGCCGTCGCTGACTCGCAAACTGCCCGACCGGCCCGCCGCAGTGCCGATCTACCAGCGCGGCCGAACCCGCCTGCTGGCCCTGGACTTCGACAGCGCCGGCCACGGCCACGCCACCGTCGAGCGGGCCCTACAACGCTGTCTGGGCAGGCTGCGGGACGCCGGAGGATGCGCGATCACTGACCGATCGACAAACGGCGGCCGCCACATCTTGGTCCCGCTCCCGATCGGCATCACCCTCGACCTCGCACAGGCCGACCTTCTCATGCGGCTACTTGCCGCCCGCGGAAAGGGCGGCACCGCGTTCACGTTGTTGCACGGTCGCGGAGCGGGATCTCCAAGTGGACCGTCTGAAATCCGGGCCCGCTGTGCCGCGCGTCGTGGACGATATGGCCGTGGGTAAGCCAGAATTCGAGGGCTCCTGGCGTCCTGGCGTCGGTGTGCAGGTAAAGGCGGTCGAAATCCGGGGATTCGGTGACGAATTCGATCGCCGCGAGGACAAGTCGGCTGGCGAGTCCACGCCGGTGGTGCTCGGGCCGTACATAGACGCGGAACAACTGAGCTGTGCGTGGGTCGGGGTATCGCTCGGCGAGCCACCGCGGGTGCGGCGGGTGGCGCGGGCCCTGGGCGCGGATCGCTGTGGTGGCGACGATCCGGCCCTCGTGTTCGACGACCCAGAGCCGGTTGCGGGGGTGGCGCAGGTACGTGGACTCCGGGTCGATCACATCGGCGTGGTGTTCGGGCCGGTAGCCTATGCCGAACACCTGGTAGAAGGTGTCGAGCATGACGCTGCGGGCGCCGTCGACATCGCTCGCGTCGGCCAGGCGAAGTCTGTAATCGGTGGTGGTGGGTACGGTCATCGCAGTGCTCCCAGTTCATGGTCGAGGACTTCGACCCCCTCCACGGCGACCGGTCCCGGGCCGGTGTACCCGAACGGAAGGCCGATCATGCGGTTGTCTCGGATGGCTCGCAGCACCGCCAGTTGGGGCCGGTCACGTAACGCCTGCCGGACGGATTCGGGCGTCTGCTCACCCTGGGTGAGCAGGATGAGGATGTTCGGATCCCGGTCGATGAGGGCCTCGGTATTGATTTCCGAGTAGCGGAGGTCACTGTCGCCGAAAACGTTGTCCAGGCCGAGTATTCGCATCTGGGCCGCCACGGTGCTGGTGCGGCCATAGGCACTGATCTTGGCTCCGTCGCGGGAGATGATCAGCGCGGCGGCGCGCACAGGGGCGCGAGCCTTGTTGCGGTCGCCCACCGCGGCGACGCGCTGACGCAGTGATGTGACCTCGGCGTTCGCCGCCGCGCTGGTCCCGAAGAGCTGGCCGTAGAGTTCGATATCGGAGAATATGTCGTCGAAACCGCCTGCTGCGTCGCGGCAGTAACCCCGGGTGACCAGCAGGGGGATGTTTACCTGGGCGAGGTCGTCGGCGGTAACCGCCGCACCTTCGAAGCTGACGACGAGGTCAGGGGCGCGGTTGATGATCTCCTCGCGCGCGAGTTCCCCGGTGCGCGAGGTGGTCTCGATGCCTGCGAGTTCGTCGGCGTATTCGCCGGGTAATGGGGCGGATTCGAAGGTTCGGGTGACGATGCGGTCCGCGGCGCCGGCGGCGGCGACCAGCGGGGCGGCGACCGAGCCGACGGTGACCACTCGCTGCGGCGGTACGTCGAAGGTAACGTCGCGGCCGCAACTGGAGATGGTCATCAGTAATCCTTCTGCGGTCGAGCTTGCGACCTTGCGCGGACTGCCGCAGCCGGCGAGCAGGGCGGCGGTGAGTAACGCGACGGCTGGCACAATATGCCGCGCGCCGCGGGTCAGACGGGTGGCCATGTTGTCAGGTTTCCTTTCGAGCGAAGCTTTCAGGGCGCTGCGCGCTCCGCCGCGGGAGGGGGAAATTCGCTTTTTCGTGTCAAAGATCAGTGCGGTGACTGTTGGGACCGGCGAACCAGCATGAGCAGCAGGGGCGCGCCGGCCACTGCGGTGACGATGCCCAGCGGCAGCTCACGCGGAGCGAAGGCAAGGCGAGCTACCACATCGGCCAGGACCAGGAACAGTGCGCCCAGCAGGGCCGAAATAGGAAGCAGACGGCGATGCCGGGCGCCGACGCACAGCCTCGCGACGTGCGGCACGATGAGGCCCACGAATCCGATCGCTCCCGCCATGGCGACGACCCCACCTACCGCCAACGCGACGATGCCCAGGACGATCATCCGCAGCCGGGCCGGGGAAAGGCCGAGCGCACGCGCCGTGTCGTCGCCGGCGGCGAGCATGTCCAGCCGGGTGGCCAGCAGGACCAGGGCGGTGATCGCCGCGGCGGTGACCGCGGTCGTCGTCACCACCGAGGACCAAGCTGCCGATCCGAGAGAACCGAGCAGCCAGAAGAGCACAGTTCGCGCCCCCTCTTGGTCGTCGGAGGCGAAGATGAGGAAGCTGGTCGCGGCGGAGAATAGATAGCCGATGGTGACGCCGCCCAGGAGTAGCCGCAGCGAGGTCATCTGCCCGTTGAGGCGGGCGATGGCGAACAGGAGCGCGGTCGCGACCACGGCACCTGCGAACGCGCTGGCGGCGAGCGCTCCAGAGGCGATGGATACGCCGAACAGCAGAGATACCGCTGCTCCAGTGGAGGCTCCGGAGGTGACTCCGAGGATATGGGGATCGGCGAGGACATTGCGGACCAGCGTCTGCAGGACCGCTCCCGCCACCGCTAGGGCGGCGCCGGCCAACGCACCGAGCAGTACGCGAGGCACCCGTATCAGCCAGACGATCGAATCCTGAGCAGCAGTCCACTCCGCGGTCGCTGGCATACCGATGGTGTGGTGGCCGATGATCCGGGCGACAGTGAGCGGTGGCACTGATACGGGACCGAGGCCGGTGGCCACGAGGAGCACAAGCGCCAGTCCGGCGCCGAGGCCGCTGAGCCACATCAGCAGTCGGGCGCGCTCCCGCGCGTAGTCGAGGTCGTCGACGGATTCCTCCACCGGCAGTGTTGCGCTCATCGGGTGGCCGCCTCTCCGTGGGCCGAATTTCGCTCGAGTGGTTCCACCCGGCCGGATTGCGATTCGCGGGGCCCGAACAGGAGTTGGGTTTCGCCGAATGCGATGCAGCGCTGCACGCGAACGCCGTAGACCGGTTCGATGATTTCCGGAGTCAGTACCTCGTCGACCGGGCCCGCGGCTACCACCCGACCGCGGTGCAGGAGGACCAGTGCGTCGCAGTAGCGCGCCGCGAGATTCAGATCGTGCAACACGACGAGGGTCGTGGTGTCCTTCAACTGACGGATGAGCCCGAGTAGTTCGTGCTGATATCCGATGTCCAGGTGGTTGGTGGGCTCGTCCAGTAGCAGGTGGTCGGCATGCTGTGCGAGCGCGCGGGCGATGAGTACCCGCTGGCGTTCACCACCGGACAGATGAGTCATAGGCCGGTCGGCGAGGTGCCTGGCACCGACTCGCTCGAGTGCTGTCGCCGCGATGATGCGGTCGCGACGCGAATAGCCCTGCATCGGACGAGCCCACGGTGCGCGGCCGAGGAGGACAGTGTCGGTGACAGTGGCCGGAGTTTCCGAAGGTGTCTCCTGGGCGACCACCGCGAGCCGCGCGGCGAGGGACCGGCCACGTATTGACTCGACCGGAACATCGTCGATGGCGACCACGCCCGAATGCGGGCGCAGCGCCCGGTAGATCATGCGGAGCAGGGTCGATTTGCCTGAGCCGTTCGGGCCGATGAGCCCCACGGTGCTGCCCTGTTCCGCGACCAGATCGACGTCGTCGAGCACGAGGTTGCCCCCGTAGGAGAAGAGGATGCCTGCGGCGCTGATCATCGGGCGACCGCCGCGGCTACGGGGAGATTCATCGCTGGGTATCGCCTTTCGTCGTGAACTGTTCCGGAGGCGGTGAGGTTTCGACGGCCGACAGGAAACCACGCCGACGGAGGGCGAGGATCCCGCATGCCGAGACGACGCCTATTCCCGTGCAGCAGAGGGCAGGTGGCCACGCGGAGGGTCCGCCGGACCGGTCGATCAGTGCGCCCAGCCCCGAGGTGGTGGCCACCGTGAAGATTCCGGAGGCCAGATAGAAAGCACCGAAGTACGTACCAGTGAGGGCGGTGCCGGTGAATCGCGGGATGGCCTCGCTGACGAAGGGCTGCACCATCGCCACCCCGACCGCGAGCACGACGGCTGCCGCCAGTACTGGTAGGAGACACACCGTGAGCGCAAGTGGCCTGGAGTCTGTGAGCATCGCGCCCAGTGGGGGCACCAGGAATGCCCCACCCAACAGCGCCATTCCGGCCGCCATCGCCGGACCACGGTCCCGGCGCCTACTCAGTGCCCGGGTGACAGGCACCTGACAGGCCACCACGGCCGCCGTTTCCACGAGGAACAGCGCGGCCACGGCCGCCTGACCGGCCAGTTGCTGTATCTGCAGGGTGAAGAGGAAATATATCTGGCTCTGTAGCGCGAACATCCCCATCAGGGCGGAAGCGAAACCCCAGAAACGGACGTCGGTGAACACACGGACGAGATCAGCGCTCAGCGCGGTGTCGCGGGCGGTTACGGGCGGCGCGGGCAGCAGCAACAGTTGGGCGAGGGTCAGCGTCGCGAACACGGCGGCCGCGGCGACCGCGGTGAGCCGGAAACCGGCGCCTATCAGTAGCGCGCCGACCAGCGGACCCACCGCGGAGCCGATGTTCCCCATCACGTTGAACACGGCGAACGCGTGCGCGGACCGGTTCCCGCTGTCCCGGGCGATATACGCGCGGACAGCCGGGTTGAACAGCGCACCGGCGAACCCGGTAAGCACGGAGCCGAGCAGTACCACCGGCAGCGAACCGCCGACGGCGAACGACACGAACCCGACCGACCGTATCCCGGCTCCGATGATGATCACACCGCGTGCGCCGAGCCGGTCGGAGGCCGATCCACCCACTAGGAACAAACCCTGCTGACTGAGGCTACGGACGCCGAGTACCACCCCAACCACGGTCGCCGAAAGGGCCAGATCGGTGAGCAGGTAATCGGCCAGGAACGGAACCAGCATGTAGAAACCGATATTGCCGAGCAGATGGTTCATCAGCAGGAGCCGCACGGACAGTGGAAAGCTCCCGAAGAAACCGACACGGTTCATCAACCGGCCTCGCGCGGAGTCGAACTGGCCGAGGCAGGCCGAGAACCCGATCGAACGGTGGAGGCAGCGGCCGCGGCCGCGCACCGATTGCACATCCGGAACAACGGCCCGAAGTCAATGATCACGGTGTCCGGCACAACTCCGGTGAAACGGACTTCCCACAGCAAACCTCCCACTCCAAACAGATAACGATAACCGTTTGCTGTTAGCTTTGGACAAGCACATCCACGACGCTGACTCGACGGCATCAAGACGTGCATATCCCGGCAGCTGGAGACGCGATCCGGTCGCCGTTCTCGACAGCCGTGGCGGTATCGAGGCCGCCGGTGACCACCACGCTCGCCCGGCCCGGCACGAGATCGGCCAACCCCGGCTGAAGCGACGGCAGGGACGGCTCATCGGCACCCGCTGGATGTCCTTGTATAACACTGGCAAGCCAACTGCTTAGTGGAATCTCAGCCCGTTCCGTAGTAGACCCGGCGACTCACGCCGCGGTGAGCACCCGGGCGATGACCGGCGGGATGTTGCGCAACACCGGTGTGCGCTCGAAGACCGGCAGCAGCACCGCGAGCGGACCGCGCGGCGGCCCGAAGTTACCCACCTCGACGTACTTGATGCGCGGACTCCAGCCACACAGGAGCGCCGAGAGGCCGTCGCGTTTGACCCCCCACGGCATCGGCGGGGCCGTATAGTTCCTGGTCTTGGCGAACCCTTTCATCGTCTTGCGGGAGAACCACGGCGGAATCGCGTCGAACATCAGCTGCACACCGGGAAGCCGGCCCACGATCGCGGTGACAAGTGTGCGCACATCAGGCTCGTCGAAGTACATGAACAGACCCTGCGCGGTGATGAAGACCGGTCCGGGCGAGATGTGGTCGAGCCACGCCAGATCTAATGCGCTGCAGGCGATATGGCGGCATCGCGGTCCAGCGGGCAGGAAACGTTCCCGCACCGCAATCGACTCTTCGACATCGACGCACACCCACTTGACGGCCCCGTTGTCGCAGCGCTGGAACTGGGTCTCCAGGCCCGCCCCGAGTTCCACGACCGTCCCAGAGGGATTCTCGGCGAGCCAGCCACACACAGCGTCGTCGAAGATTCGGGCGCGTTGGGCATGGGTTCCGTCCGGCTTACCGAAGTTGTACTGGTAGTCGTAGGCGATCGAGTCGTAGATCCGGACGCAATCGGGATCGTGCAGTATCCCGCCGCTTCGCGTGGCTTCGGCGGCGCGGTTGTGCAGCGTCCACAGCATCGTCTCGGGAATGCCGGTCAGCTCGACCTCATTCGACATAGGAACACTCCATGCTCGGTTCGGGCTCGGATCTTCGCGGCTCGGTTGCACTCACACCGCTACCTCACTCCAGTAGATTAGATCAATGTTCTAATTTCCGAGGCTACAGTTAGGGTTGCCTTATGTCCAGAGTTAGGCGTGAGTATCGGACTGGTATGACGCGCGACGCAATCGTCACCGCGGCAGTCGATTTGACCCGCACCAACGGGCTCGACGGCTGGAGCCTGCGCGACCTCGCCGCCCACCTCGATACCTCACTGTCGGTGATCTACCACCACCTCGGCGATCGCGACCGAGTGACCGCGGCGGTGGCCGAGCGGGTCTGGACGATGATCGAGGTGCCACTGGACGAACCCGATTGGCGGCGTTGGCTCTACGGTGTGCTGGCACCCATGAACGATCACCTCCGGCAGTACCCCGGCGTGGCGGCGTGGTTCCTGCGCAACGGCCCTCAGCTCGAAGTACTGATGCCTGTCGTCGACGCCGGCGTATCCCGCCTGCTCGAGGCCGGCTTCGGCGATGAGGCCGCCCTTGCCTACGCCATGGCCTTCAACACCTGCATCGGACTGATCGCCACCGGCGAACGGTACGTCCGAGGCGACACCGACTCCAGCATGGCGAGCCTGGCCCGAATGCTCGACAGCACTCCCTCCGCCGGACCGGGCACCGCACACCTGCGACAGATGGTCGCGCAATATGCCGACGACGGCGAGTCGCGCGACCAGGCCCGCCGCATCCTCTACACCTACGCCCTCGAACGAACCCTCGACGGACTCGAAACCCGCCTACGGCAAGTCGCTGCCACGGAGCACTGAACGAGCATTCCGCAACGTCGAGCAGGGCGATCACGAGTGGATCGCGCCTCGCGCTTCATTTCATTGAAACCGCCGATCCATTGAAACCGCCGATCTGACTGGCAACAGCGTCAGAGCGGCCGGGGTGGTCGCGCAACGACGTCGCCGGCGTCAACGACTCGCTGACCGAGCGGTCACCGAGCTGCGACGTGTGCTCCACCGGCGCACTCATCGTCATCCATATCACGCCCGATCCACCAGCGTCGGCGGCTGCGCCGCGTCCACCGACGGACGCATGCGCCTCAACTCCGACGGCAAACCGTCACCCCTTCGTCGGAGCGGCCGGCTTCACCCATAGATCACCGCTGGCGCCACCGATCATGAAGACCGGGATACCAGCCTGCCGGAGCGGCACGTTCGGGATATCCGAGTGAGGGGCATGCGCTCGATCCTGTACACGGAATCGATGCCATCGGCGTAATCATCCGGCGGTCCGTGTGGTCGGCTGCAAATTTCACTACGCCCTTGATGAAACTCGTTTTCATCTGTAGTAGTGGAGAAGTGACTGCCTCGGAGTTCTACGCGCGCACCGCCGAACTCGTGGCTGTGTTGCTGCCGGAGACATGGCGTGAGTTGGGCCCGGCGCTCGGTGCGGCACTGGATCGCCTGGATACCGATTCGGGCCCGGTGGTCGATGTTGGGGCTGGTACCGGGGAGGGGGTGCGGGTGGTGGCGGCGACGCTGCCAGAGGCCGAGGTCCTGGCCATAGAGCCGGACCCGGCGCTACGTACTGCGCTACTCGCGGTCGTGGGGGCCGATCCGGATTTGCGGCAGCGGGTGAGCGTGCTGGACAACGATCTGGCCGGAGCGTCGCTGCCTGAGCAGCTCAGCGCGATACTACTGATGAACGTACTCGGGCACTTCTCTGCCGCGGAACGTCTCGCGGTGTGGGACTTGCTCGCTGCGCGGCTCGCCCCGACAGGGCGAGCGATGCTGACTTTGTACCCGCCCACGGTCCCACAGCATGTTCCGAGTACGCCGATGGCGGAGGCCAGGATCGGGCGCCGTCGCTATACCGGCAGCGCCACGGCAGAGCCGAGTGGACCGGACGCGGTGGACTGGGAGATGAGCTACCGGGTCATGGAGGCTGGTGCCACCGTTGCGGAGTTCACGGCACGGGACCGGTGGGTCGTGGTGACCGCCGAGCAGATCAGCGAGGAGCTACGTCCGCGCGGGTTGACGATCACCGAAACCGCCCCCGATCAGTTCCTTTACATGGTGACCCGATCGCCCACAACCAGCTGAGCAGGCGCGACCAAGCAGCCGACTCGGATTGCAGGAGTGGATCGGCGGAAAAGTCCCAGGCGCCTACGGGCCGCCCAACCTACGTTCGGGGTGTCCACCCGAGGCGATGAGTCCGGCCAGCGGGCCATGTCGATCGATGATGACCTCATCGGCACGCGCATGATTGCGGCACAACGAATGTGGGTCATCTGCGTAACGCGCTCCCGATGATCGAGGTAGCGCTGCGGCCCCGCACGAGCCCCTGCCGCTCAACCTGTAATCGTCTGGCGGTTCACCGCTCCGGGGAGCACAAACAGCACAGACGGCCTTCGCAACCCGCGAGCTGCCCGATCCGCCGGTAGCTCGGTGGCGAGCCTGACCACTGCGGCTTCTGTGCCGGCTGTTCCAGACGCATCCGCCGTGGATGCGTGGCTGCACCAGGGATCCGCGCTGCGACTGGACTGGTCTGCTTCGGTCCACCGAGTTCGGCGTTCCGACGGACCTCTGGTGTGAACCGAGGACAATGTGACAGTATGCCTTCAAATGAAGGTCGACTGTCAGATTGGAGGACGTGATGCGCACTATCGCGCTCGAGGAGCATTTCGCGACCCCGGCGTTCCTGTCCGGCCCAGGGCATGCGATGGCCGAGCAAGCGCGGGCGGCCGGGGGCGGCAGGATCATCGACATGTTGGGCGATCTCGGTGAGGGCCGGATCGCGGCGATGGATCAGGCCGGGATAGACGTGCAGGTGTTGTCGTTGACCGCACCCGGTGTCGAGCAGATGCCACCGCACGATGCCGTTCTGTTGGCCAGGGACACCAACGACCATCTGGCCGCGGCTGTTGATCGGCATCCCGATCGATTCGCCGCGTTCGCCACCGTGGCGACCGCCGCACCGGACAAGGCCGCCGAGGAGTTGGAACGTGTGGTGCGCGAACACGGGTTCAAGGGCGTGTTGATCAACGGTCACACTCAGGGCCGATATCTGGACGACGAGTTCTTCTGGCCGATCCTGGAACGGGCCGAAGCGTTGGGTGTGCCGATCTATCTGCACCCGACACCACCGCCACGGCAGGTGATCAAGGCATCCTATGTCGGAAACTACCCGGGCGAGGTCGCCGATATCCTCGCGACCAGTGCGTGGGGTTGGCATATCGAGACCGCGACCCATGTGCTTCGCATCGTGCTCAGTGGGGCCTTCGACCGCTATCCCGGATTGCAGTTCGTGGTCGGTCACATGGGCGAAGGGCTCTCCTTCATGATGCCGAGATTCGAGCAGATCATGTCCCACGTCGTGAAGCTGGAACGTCCTCTCGGCGCCTACTTCTCGGACAATCTGCACTACACCTTCGCAGCGTTCAACTGGACACCCACGTTCCTCAACCTGCTCCTGCAGGTCGGTGCCGACCGTATCCTGTTTGCGACTGATCATCCGTATGGCTCGATGGAGAACGCGCGGTCTTTCCTGGATCGGCTGCCCGTCAGCCGCTCCGACAGCGAGCGCATCGCGCACGGCAACGCCGAACGCCTGCTGGGGTTTTAACCGGTGAGCGGACTGAGGGAGCGAAAGAAAGCGCAGACCCGCCTCACGATTCAGCAGCACGCGTTGCGACTGTTTCGGGAGCAGGGGTACGAGAACACGACGGTCAAGCAGATCGCCGATGCCGCAGACGTCTCCGAAAGCACCTTCTTCCGCTACTTCCCCACCAAGGAAGAACTTGTGCTCTGGGACGACCTCGATCTGTCGTTCGCCGAGCGGTTTCGGGCTCAGCCGACCACGCTGGAGGCGTTCGAGGCGATGCGAACGGCCATGCGCGACACCTTCGCCGAGCTATCCACGGCGCAACGGCAACATCTACAGGAGCGAGTCGAGCTGATGATGTCCGTACCGCCGCTGCGCGCATCACTGCTGGACCAGCTCATCGGCGCAACCCGCGTGATGTCGGATCTGCTGGCCACGCGATCCGGCACCGACGCTGCGGATCCGGCAGTGCGCGCGGTTGTCGGCGCCATCGTCGGTGCGGGATTCTCGGCTGTCATCGCGGTCCAGGACAATTCCGGTGCCGACTTCACCGAACTACTCGATGAAACACTGAGCAACCTCGCTGCTGTCGTCCCAACCCGCGACTGATCAGTCTTCAGGATTTCAGGGCCAACCAGCAGCAACACAACCGGCCAGCCGATACGGCCCAACAAGACCACTCACCCGCCCGCCTGAATCGGTGACCCAACGGGGCGATAACCTGCGCGACTTCGTCCCATAACGCGACAGCGTGTGCTTCGGCCCCGACCATCATGATCACGGAAACATCCGCGTAGCGGACGATTCCTCACTCGGACTACTACGGCCCCTCCGCCCCACCGCGTGGCCATCGACAGACGACGCGTCGATCCGAACTACAGACCTCGGGAAGAGGGCGATACTCGGGAGCCTCGCGGTGGTTCCCACGTTCACTGCCAACCGCTCGAGGAGTGAGGTGCCCAGCTATACCCCTGCGATATCGCCACGGCTACGCCGCAGGCTTTCACCATGGCCTCCGGGGCCGACGACCTGAACCGACCCCCGAGTTCGCACAACACCGAAAGGTGTTGGTGCGCATCGCAGACCAGCCCGAATCCACCGGGTTTGGAGCTGGCGGGAGACCTGAGAGGCGGTAGAACCCTGTTCCTCGCGCACACCTTCTCCTCATGCTTGTCGGACCCGAACCATCGGGTGGTGCTGGTCCGCCCCGTCGTTGTCGGGGCTGCTTGCCACCCTCCCCGGCGTCTCCCGGTTCGAGTCGCCCCCAGCTTCGTTATGCTGCTGCGACTGCACAACGGTGCAGGTCTTTCACTTCCACTCGGTTACACAGCCCCTCGTGGCGCCCGCCTTACCAGTGGCCGGAGACGGCCCGATCAGCCGCTTCGGCGGATCGGCAGTGGCCAGAGGATGTATTCTTCCATTCAAATATTTGAATGGAGTGAGAATGCGGGTTCTGGTAGTTGGTGACGGCGCGCTTGGTCAGGTTTTCGGAATGCGGCTCGGGTTTGGTGGCGCGTCCGTGAGTTATCTGGTAAAGCCCGGACGGACTGGATGGGCCGACACGGGTCGCACGCTGTATCAGCTGCGCTGGCTCGGAAAACCGGTCACCCAGCAGCTGCGGCCCGAGGAGGTGCACGCTGAGATTCCGGACGGGACTTGGGATATGGTCTGGCTGTGCGTGTCCTCGACGGCGCTGCGCGGGTCGTGGTTGTCCGATCTGCGGAATGCGATCGGCGGCGCAACCGTGGTGAGCATCGGTCAGGATCTTCACGACCGCCGCGTACTGGAGGAATTCTGGCCTGCTGAGCAGATCGTGCAGGTCGTGCCGTCCCTGTTCGCCTATAGCGCGCCGTTGGCCGGTGAGGTTCCGGCACCGGGGATCGCGTATTGGGTGCCACTCGGCTCGACTCTGGAGGTACTCGGTGCCGGGGCCGACCGGACTCGATCCGAGGCGGTGACGACGGTTCTGAGGGCCGGTGGCCTGCGTGCCCGGCTTACCACTCGGGCCGGTGCCGGCGAGGGCATCGCTGCACTGACCGTGCCCTACATCGCGGCCCTGGAGGTGGCGAGCTGGTCGTTGCCTACTCTTCGCTCCGAGGTCGGTCCGGCGGCCGAAGCCAGCGCTGAAGCGTCGGCGATCGTGGCCGCGCAGACCGGAGTACGCCAGCGTCGCGCGTCGAAGTTGGTGGTGAAGATGGCGCTGCGGTTGTTGCCTGTCCTGGCCCCGTTCGACATGGCCCGGTACCTGGAAGCCCATTTCATCAAGGTGGCCGATCAGACCAGGCTGATGCTCGATGACTGGATCGCCGAGGGGGAGGCCCGTGCGTTGCCGGTGACCCGGCTGCGCGAGCTCCGGAGCAGCCTCCCGGCTCGGGCGACGATGTGACCGCCGCCGAGGACATCCTGGCCACATTCACCGAATGCCAGCCGCTGTTCACCGCACTCGGAGACGACCGACGCCAGGCGATCATCGCCCTGCTGCTGAAAGCTGGAGGGAAGTCCAGCGTGGGAGAGATCGCCGCGCAGCTTGCCCTCTCCCAACCAGCGGTCTCGCATCACCTGAAGATTCTGAGAGCAGCGCGACTGCTCACCGTCGAACGCCAAGGCACGCTTCGGCTGTACGCCCTGAATGGCGACCAACTCGTTGGCATCTTGGCCCCGCTGCGCGAGCTCGTAGACCAGATCACCTCCTGCTCAAACACGTGAGTGACTTTTTACGCTCGGCCGCTGCCGAACGCGCGATATGCGGCCTACGAGCGGGTATTCGCCTGGTGTTTGTCGCGTGTCAGCGCCGTCCCCGGAAGGTGCGGCGTAGGTCACCGGTCCATCGGTCGGGGATTTCCCAGGGAATGAAGTGGCCTCCGTGGTCGTGGACGGTGAGGTTGACGTGGTTGTACCACTGGGCGCGGTCGCCGTCGCGGAAGTGTTCGACGCGTTGGGCGGTGCTGATGCCGGGTGGGTTCTCGTAGCCGACGAACGTGATGCCGGTGGGGGCCTGCACGACCGGAAGGCGGTCGTGGGAAGGCGTCCAGGGATAGCGGTTGTGGTTCGCGTAGAGGCGTATCGAGGTGCCGATGGTGTTGGTGGCCCAGTAGATCGTGGCGTGCGTGAGGAGATCATCTCTGCTGAACACGGTTTCGATGTCGCCGCCGTTGTCGCTCCATTTGTACCAACGTTCCAGGATCCATGCCAGCATGCCCGCCGGGGAATCGGTCAGGGCGTGGGCGAGGGTGCTGGGGGCGAGGAGGTGTGCGGCCAAGTGGACGGCGAAACGCTTGTCCAGCTCCACGATTCGTGCGCGTACTTCGACGGGCAGGCCGTCGGGAATGGGCATTCCGCCGCTGAAGTCCCAGGCACGATCGCCGTTGAACAGGGTGAGTTTCAGTCCGGATCCGATGTGGATGGCATACAACTCATCGGCGTATTTGTGGCCGAGCTGGGCGGTGACCAGCGCGCCCACGTCGCAGCCTGCGGCACCGTATTTCTCGTAGCCCAGCACATCGGTCATGAGCGTGTGCCAGAGGTCGGCGACCTTCCAGAAGTTCACATCCGGGCGGTTCGCCAGCGGGCTGGAGAACCCGAAGCCGGGAAACGAGGGCATGATCACGTCGAACGCCTCGGCCGGATCACTACCGTGCGCCCCCGGGTCCGCCAGCAAGTCGGCGACCTTGGACCAGTGCCAGAACGTCCAGGGCCAGCCATGTGTCAGAATCAGCGGCGTCGGATCCGGCCCGACGCCGGGCCTGCGCATGAAATGTACTGGCACACGGTCGATTTCGACCTTGAAATGCTGGTAGGTGTTGATCTCGGCTTCGGCTGCGCGCCAGTCGTATCCGCTGCGCCAGTAGTCCACGAGTTCCTGGAGATAGCCGCGAGGCACGCCGTAATACCAGTCTTCATTGCCGACATCGTCGGGCAGGCGGGTCAGATCCAGGCGCTGCCGGAGATCGGTGAGCACGCTGTCGGGGACGTGAATCTTCGTCGGCGTCAAGGGGAACGGTCGGGCATCGTGGGTTCCGTCGCTCATCTGGCCTCCTGAGCTGTTTTGAGTTCAATTTACATAAGTAGCTTATTTAAGCAATTTTTATAAGTCCAAGATATAGTTGCTCGAGTGGACGACATCGACGATTTCGACGTGGACGCCTTCGCCGCGGTGATCGAGGACTTCATCCGCGTCTACATCCGTATCCCGGTACAGGAGAAGCTGCCGTTCACCACACTGTCGGTGCTCGACACCCTCGCTCACCGGGGCCCCGCGCGGCTGACCGATCTGACCGAGACCGAGCAGCTGACCCAGCCGGGCATCACTCAACTCATCTCGCGCTTGGAGCGCGACGGGCTGGTGCTGCGCCGCGGTGACCCTGGCGATGGACGGGCCGTGATCGTGCACCTCACCGAGGCGGGCCGGCAGGTGCGGCAAACCCGCCACGACGACCGGGTCCGGTACCTGGTTCCGATGGTCTCCGAGTTGAGCCCCGCACACCGTCGGGCACTCGCCGCCGCGCTGCCCGCCGTCGCCCGGCTCACCCAGCTGGAGCGAGAGCGCTGACACGCAGGATCTACCCGGCGACCTACTGCTCCCCATCGCTCGAAGACAAGGTTCCGGCGCCGAACACCGCAGTCAGCGGCAGCTGCTGGTGGTAGTCGATCAGTGCCAGGTTCGCCCGGCCGCAGCGTCTCCTCCCGCACGTACCATTCTGACGTCCAGCCCAGGATGTCGTAGGAGATCCCGCAGGCCTCGGCCATCCGGGTCAACGCCAGATTCGTCGAGTACGCCAGCAGCACGGTGATCAGGTCGTGTTTGAGTTCCAGTGTGCGGGTTTGCTTTCCGGTGGGTAGATGGGTGGGTTCGTATGCTTCCGGCGCCGGCGCGGACATCACCGGCCGTTCTCACGGAACGGCCCCGGCCGCAGCGGCCCTTCTCTTCAACCCAAGTGACGCAGCAACCGCAGTGACCGGCCGCTCACGACGCCGCACTGCCGGGGGTGCCCGGTCCTGGGTGATTTCCCGCCGCTTTTACCGCTGCCGGACTTCGCCGCGCTCGACTGAGTACGGGAGGCGAATCCGGACTCGCCATGTCGCTTTCAGGCAGTGGCACTTCGTGTCAGTTGTGTCAGTTGCGGTGGGGTTGCAGGGCTGTGGCGAGGTCCGGATGGGGATTGGTCAGCCACCGCGCCTGCGCTGGCCGGCCTGTCCATGGCCGTGACAAAGTCCCCGCTGGTGGCTGGTTGTAGGTCGCCGCTGGCGGCCAGGTAGAAGTCCCCATTCCTCTTGCTCGTCGTGTCATGCCCGGAGCTCATGGCCTGGGCGGTGACGGTGATAGCGCCAACTGTCATTCCGTCACTGCCCAGGGAGTTCCATTGAAGTCTGCGAGGGAGCGAATGGACATCATTTCCGCCTATCGAGAGGTCGGAACCTATCGGGGGGCCGCCGAGCTGTGCGGCACCACGCACAAGACGGTGAAACGGGTCGTCGAGCGTGTCGAGGCCGGCGGCCGGCCGCCGGAGCGGGCACCGCGGTCCCGAAATTACGACTCGGTGCAGGATCTGGTCGCCGAACGGGTCGCCAAGTCGAAGGGCCGGATCTCGGCCAAGCGGCTGTTACCGGCCGCTCGCGCTGCCGGTTACGAGGGGTCGCCACGGAATTTCCGGCGCCTGGTGTCGGAGCAGAAAGCGTTGTGGCGCAAGGATAATCATCGGGGTCGTCGTCCGGCGGTGTGGTCGGCGGGTGAGTATCTGGTGATCGATTGGGCCGAGGCCGCGCCTGGGTTGCAGCTGTTTTGTGCGGTGCTGGCGTTCTCGCGGTGGCGGTTCACCGCGTTCGCCACCGACCAGAAACAGTCGACCACCCTGGCCATGCTCGCCGAAGCGTTCACCGCGATCGGCGGCGTCCCCGCCCGGGTGCTCGCCGACCGGATGGGCTGCCTGAAGGGCGGGGTGGTCGCGAACGTGGTCGTCCCGACACCCGAATACGTTCGGTTCGCAACACATTACGGTTTTCGTCCCGACTGGTGTCACGGCAGCGATCCGCAGTCCAAGGGCATCGTGGAGAACCTGTGTGGCTATGCCCAGCGGGATCTGGCGGTCCCGCTGCTGACCGAGGCCGCGATGACCGGGACGGCCGTGAGCCTGCGCGAGGCCAACGCGGCGGCGAGGACCTGGTGCGCGGAGGTGAACTCGCTGGTGCATTCGGAGATCTGTGCCGTCCCCGACGAACGCCTGGTCGTCGAGCGGGAGTTGTTGCGGGGATTGCCGTCGCTGCGGCTCGAGGTCGGTGCACCGGCGGTGACGCGCACGGTCGACCGGCTCTCGTGTGTGCGTTACGGGTCGGCCCGCTACTCGGTGCCGACCCGCCTGATCGGTGAGAAAGTGCAGATCGTCCTCGACTGCGGCGCGCTGCTGGTGCTCGAACCGGCGACCGGGGTGATCGTGGCCGAGCACGAACTCGTCGCTCCCGGTGACGCGTCGATCCTCGATGACCACTACGACGGGCCCCGGCCCGCGCCCAACCGCGGGCCGCGTCCGAAAACCACTGCAGAACAGCAGTTCTGCGCCCTCGGGCCGGACGCGGAAGCGTTCCTGGTCGGCGCGGCCGCGATCGGCAACACCCGCCTCGGCGCCGAGTTGGAGATCCTGCTCGCGCTCGGCGCCGCCCACGGCGAAGCCGCGCTGGTCGCGGCGTTGCGGCGGGCGGTCGCGTTCGGGCGGTTCCGCGCCGCCGACGTCCGCTCCATCCTCGCCGCTGGCACCGGCACCCCGCAGCCGCGGGGGGCCGGTGACGCGCTGGTGCTGGACCTGCCCACCGCACCGATCCGGTCCCTGGATGCCTACAAGATCACTCGTGACGGGAGCGCCTCGTGACCACAGCTCGATCGAAAATCGTCGCTCCCAAGCCGATTCCGGAACTCGCCGCCGATCTCGACGCTGGGCTGCGGCGGTTGAAGCTGGCCACGGTCCGGCGCACCGCGCCGGAGGTGCTGGCGGTCGCGAAAACCCAGCGCTGGACACCGGAAGAGGTGCTGCGGACTCTGATCGAGGCCGAGTTGGCTGCCCGCGACGCCTCCAACGCGGCCAACCGGCTCAAGGCCGCCGCGTTCCCGGTGACCAAGACTCTCGACAGCTTCGACGTGTCGGCGTCGTCGATCCCGCAAGCCACCTTCGACTACCTGTCGAGTCTGGAATGGGTTCGCGCGCAACACAATCTCGCGATTATCGGTCCACCGGGGACAGGCAAGAGCCACACCCTGATCGGGCTCGGCCACGCTGCGGTCACCGCCGGCCACAAGGTCCGCTACTTCACCGCCGCCGATGTAGTCGACACCCTCTACCGCGGCCTGGCAGACAACACCGTCGGCCGAATCATCGACACCCTGCTGCGCGCGGACCTCGTGATCCTCGACGAGATCGGGTTCGCGCCACTGGACGACACCGGCACCCAGCTGCTGTTCCGGCTGGTCGCAGCCGCCTACGAACGCCGCTCGCTGGCCGTCGCGTCGCACTGGCCGTTCGAGCAATGGGGCCGGTTCCTGCCCGAACACACCACCGCCGCCAGCATCCTCGACCGGCTCCTGCACCACGCCACCGTCGTCATCACCGACGGCGACTCCTACCGCATGAAACACCGCAACAAACGAGGTGACCGCCCCTGAACTAACCACCCCACCCCCAGCAAAGGGGTGGGGACTTCAACCCCGGCCACCAGCGGCGACCTGAAAGTGGCCATTGACACGGCCAGTCACAATACTGGCCAGTCTGGTTCCAATTCAGGCCGTCCGGACACCTGTGAACGGTCGGGACGTTGTTCGAGCACTGAACGTACTTTGTCACGTCCCCGGGGAAAGGGAAGAGTCCGTCGGGCTGGGGACAGCTGAAGGTCGCGACGTCGAGTTCGGGGCCTTCCGCGAGGGCGGAGGACGAGCCGGCGAGCGTGAGGCCGGAACCGAGCAGCGCGACGGCGGGTAAAGCCAGAATGCGGGTGAGTCGCACTGTTGTCTCCTTCGGGTGAGCGTCAGGGCCGCTCGCATCATGGCATGGGCTGGGAGGACGCACGCGTGGACGCGCCGACCTCGTCACAACCCCGCACGCATCGCCGAAAGCACGCCAGAACGCACAACGAATGCTGGGCCCGAGGTACACACCCACCATCCCTACAACCCGCACATGAAGGACGCCATCATCCCGACAACTCGCCACTTCACAATGAGAAACGTTGACCACCAAGAACTCCGCGAGGTGGGCGATCAACGCTCGTAGTGTGCGGGAGCAGATAGCTGATCCGGCGCCACCACGCAGTCAGCGCTCGTTCGTCGCACCCTTTGCGACCTGCGCCACCAGCTCCCTCCGCCACGCAGTACGCGGGCATCCTCGGATTAGCAACGGTAGGGAATGTGGCGGGGATTTCAGGAGGGTCAACACGGCGACTTCTAAGGTCGGCGAAATCGCGTAGAATGCGAGCAGGTCGGGACAGTATCTGGAGCCCCATCATGACCGAAAGAAAGAATTCACGCACGAAGTTCGCCCGGTTGGCGGCTGCCACCGGTATAGCCGCGGTTGCTGCGATTCCGGTCGTCGCGGCCGCGGCGCAAGCGCCTACCGCGCACGCAACGACACCCACGTCTGCAACCCAACTCGTCGACAACCCTGGTTGGGGTGGCGGCGGCCCTGGTTGGGGTAGCGGCCCCGGCTGGGGATGGAATTCCGGCTGGTGGAATTGGTGGAACCCACCCGGCTGGGGTGGCTGGGGTAGCTTCTAGCGCTGGTGACCGAGCCCGGACACGCACAGCGTGCCGGGCTCGGTTGCATCGAGTGCAAATCATGTGAAGCCAGGTTCGACCAACCGGGGTGGAGCTGGTGACGAGATGAAGATTGTGTGTATCGGTGGCGGGCCGGCGGGCTTGTACTTCGCTATTTCGATGAAGCGGCGCGACCCGGCCCATGACATTACGGTGATCGACCGCGATCCCCCAGGGTCCACCTATGGCTGGGGCGTCGTGTACTGGGACGACCTGCTCGACATTCTGTATCGGAATGACCCCGACAGTGCCCAGGCGGTGCGTGCCGGGTCGGTTCTATGGCGCGAACAGGCAATCCATGTGCGCGACGACCAGACCGCGCATTTCGGGGGCTACGGGTTCAGCATGGGGCGCGCGGCATTGCTCGACGTACTTTCCCGACGGGCGAGCGACCTGGGCGTCGATGTCCAGCACGGGCGAGAGGTCCACGATCTGTCCGGCTTCGACGACACCGATCTCATCGTCGCCTCCGACGGCGCCAACAGCCGGCTACGGCAGCTGGGTAATCATCGTTTCGGCACGTCCGTCACATTGGGCGAGAATCGATATATCTGGCTCGGTACGGACAAGGTTTTCACCCGATTTACCTTCGCCTTCGAACACACCTCGGCCGGTTGGATCTGGTTCCATTCCTACCCGTCGGTTGCCGAAAAAATCAGCACCTGCATCGTTGAGTGCCAACCGCAGACTTGGCATGGACTGGGATTCGATTCCCTGGACAACCTGGAGAACTTGCGGGTTCTGGAAAACATATTCACACGCCTTCTCGACGGTCACTCGTTGATCAGCAAGACACGAGGCGAGTTCGCAAGGTGGAGCCGCTTTCCCGAGGTAACAAACAAGACCTGGTATCACGACAACGTGGTGCTGCTCGGCGATGCAGCGCACACGACGCACTTCACCATCGGTTCGGGCACCCGGTTGGCAATCGTCGACGCCGTCGTGCTCGCACAGAACCTGTACGAGCATGCCGAGGTCGCCGACGCGCTGGAGAACTACGATGCGCAGCGGCGCGCTGCGCTGCGCCCGGTACAGGCCGCCGCCCGTACCAGCATGATCTGGTTCGAACACGCCGACCGGTATCTCGACCGCAGCGCCGTGCAGTTCGCCTATGCGATGGCGGCCCGGCACGGGCTACAAATGCCGTGGCAATATCAGCTACACCTGCTCACACAGGTACCCACTGTGCGCAAGATCCGGGGTGCCATCGACTCCGGACAGCGGTGGTGGCGGGCTGCCCGACGGGGGGAACTCGCGATGGCGCTGCCGCCGGTGCGCCGGTAAAGAAATTCGGCCGACTTCATCCCGCTGCCGGGCCGGTGCAGCATCCCCTCCAGGGCGACGAAGACATACCCGTACTCGTCGAGGTATCCCGAGTCGCCCTGCTGGCGCCTCGACTCCCCCGCCATCGACGATCTGCACCTGGAAGCCTGGTACCGGCACGGTAGGCGCGCCGGCCTTGACGGGCATCGGGTCCAGGCCACGCAGATTCGCCGCAATGGCCCAGCCGGTTTCGGGCTGCCACCAGTGATCGATGACGGGAACGCCCAGGGGCGCGGTCGCCCATTCATAGGTATCGGGATCCAATCGCTCACCGGCGGCGAACAGCGACCGCAGCGACGAGGCGTTGTACTCCGCGAGCAGCTCAGCGTTCGGATCGGCCTTGCGAATCGCTCGAATGGCGGTCGGTGCGGTGAACATCGACCGCACGCCGTAGTCGCTGATCAAGCGCCAGAACGCCCTGGAATCGGGAGTGCCGACGGGCTTGCCCTCGTACAGGATGCTCGTCGCTCCGGCGAGCAGTGGGCCGTAGACGATGTATGAATGCTCGACGAACCAGCCGACGTCGCTGGCTGTCCACCAGACGTCACCCGCACCGATGTCGTAGATGTTAGTAGACCGAGCCGTCGATGTGGACTCACTCGAACCGGCAGCCGGCCCTTCTCGATGGTCCGCCGCCTCGTGGTCCGCTGGCGGCGTGCCCCACGCCGCACCACAGGGCTCCTCGCTGGCTGGAAGGCTCACTTGCCATCCTGCGGCACTGCGTTTATATTATAGTCATAATCCAATCTGCTCGGGAGTCCTGGATGGCAACAGCTCGGCAGGTGACGCTTCTGATGGATGCGTCCTCAGGCATCAGGAAAGGAGTGCCCTAGCGCTGGCCGACGTAGGTTTCGAAGTGGTCGGAACCCGCTGGCACGCAGCGGGGGGTCGTGTGATGTTTCTTGATCTCGACGCCGTCGTCGCCGAGCAGATCGTCGCGACAGCCATCGACCGGAAACCGAAGCCTCAGTACACCGCGGGCTCAATCGCCCGACGTGTTAGAGCGCTGCGCCGCATCGCCCGGACCTTCGACCAGTAGATCCGCAAGCTCAACCGGCTGACCAGCTGACGACCGCCGGGAGGTTTACGTCGTCCAGGACCGAACGCCTACATCATCCGTCGCACTCGGATCGATCAGCATGCTTTCCCAACTCACCAGGAGCCTTCCATGGACCTCGCCACCAGCACTGTCCTTGTCACCGGAGCCAACCGGGGCTTCGGCCGAGCGCTCGCCGTCGAGCTGCTCAGTCGCGGCGCCACGGTCTACGCCGGGGCCCGCAATCCCGACCAGGTCGACCTGCCGGGCGCCGAGCCGATCACGCTCGATATTACCGACCCCGCCTCCGTCGCGGCCGCAGTCAAGGCCACTGGCGACGTGACGATCCTGATCAACAACGCCGGCTCACCGCCTGGCGCCGACCTGCTCACGGGCGACCTGAATGACATCCGCCTGGAGATGGACACTCACTTCTTCGGCACCCTCTCGGTGATCCGCGGCTTCGCCCCCCAGATTGCGGCCAACGGCGGCGGTGCGATCCTGAACATCCTGTCTGGCCTATCCTGGGTCAGCTTCCCGGAGGTCGGCGCCTACTGCGCCGCCAAGTCCGCGGAGTGGTCACTCACCAACGCCGTGCGTCTGCAGCTCGCCGACCAGGGCATCCGGGCGGCCGGCCTGCACGTCGGCTACATGGACACCGACATGGTCCGGACCGTTACCGAGGCCAAGTCGGACCCTGCGGACATCGCCCGGATCGCCGTCGACGGCATCGCGACCGGCGCCTACGAGATCCTCGCGGACAACGCCTCCCGCCAAGTGCAGACCGCACTGGCCGCAGGCGTCACGGCGCTCTACCCACAGCTGCCCTGAATGGCAGTCGCTCAAGGGGTCCGCACCAAAGCTCATGGATGCCGGTGCTCGACTGCCCAACACACACCATCAACGCCGGATACTTCTCGGTTTACATGGTGTATTGGGTGACGTACCGTCACGCGACGATGTACACCGATCGGTATACATCGGGGTCAATGGTGCACCGATCATCGGGCCCGAGCAGCCTCACCAATAGACGTTCGACGACGAGAGAAGAGAACACATGCCTTCCGTATTGATTACCGGCGCCAGTAGGGGGATCGGTCTGGCGATCACCGAGCACATGAGCGGACGAGGGTGGGAGGTGTATGCCACTGCTCGATCCGATGCCGCCCTGGAAAGTCTCGATCGCTTACCCAATGTGCACGCGATTTTTCTCGACATCACCGACAGGTCCGCCATCGCTGCGCTTCCCGATCGACTCCCCGCTGAACTGAACGGCGTTGTCAACAACGCCGGCATCATCGTGAACGGACCGGTGGAGGGATTGGCCCTCGATGAGTTGTCACGGCAACTCGACGTCAACGTGACGGCCCAGGTCGGAGTGACGCAGGCGGTGCTGCCGAAAATACGTGAAGCACGTGGACGGGTGGTTTTCATGTCATCGGTCAGTGGGTTGATCACAACGCCGGGGACCGGCGCCTACAGCGCATCGAAGTATGCAGTCGAGTCCTTGGCCGATGCACTCCGGATGGAGCTGCGCCCATGGCGGATCCCCGTCTCGCTCATCGAGCCCGGGCCCACCCGTACCGACATGTGGGGGAGCATGCTCGACGACCACGACCGCATGACCGCGCAACTGACCGACGAGCATCGCGAACTGTACGCATCACACCTTGCCGGGACCAGGAAGCTGTTGGGCCGCATGCAAAAGCTCGCGGGCGATCCCCAGAAGGTCGTGAAGGCCGTCGACCACGCACTGACATCGAAGCGCCCGAAGCGTCGATACCTGTGCGACAACACCAGTCGGGCGCAGAAGTACCTTGTCGCGATCACTCCTACGGCCGTCAACGACGCGGTCCTATCAGCGGCCACCACGTCGAAGTGAGTCCTCGATCAAGCCCACGGCGGTCGGGGCCGGGGCGAGCCGGTGTGCGGGTAGCGCGACGAGTTCGGCACAGGTGCCGCGGCCGGGGCGATCTGCGCCGACATCGCGATCACCCGGTCACCTGGCCGCCACCGTGAATCATTGCTGGTCACCACGGTGCCAGCCAGATCTCCGCCGAGCGTGGCGGGCAGTGTCCCGACATCCCAGACGCGGGTCTTCCAGTCCGGGTTGAGACTCCTCGCGGCGGTTCGCACGAGCACCCGCCCCACGCCTGGCCACGACCGCGCCACCGACCACCGATCTCGTCGCCGCGCCCAGGTTGAAGGCACCGACGTTGACCGATACGGCCAACGTCGGTGCCTTCAGCCTGGGCATGCTTAAGGATCAGACCCTGCAACGGCGATCGTCGCCGTCGCCAACAACCCCAGCGCCAGCACCGCCAGGGGCTGCCACACGAGCATGAACGGCAACAACGCCAGCACCACCGGCCAATCCGCGCACCGTAGCGCTCAACGACCGATCCGTCAGCCGGTCCGCGGCAAGGTTTCCGGCGAAGCTGCCTGCCCGTAGGCCAGCAACAGCACCGACACCGCTGGGGCCGCGAATCCGGTGACCCGCGTCAGCGGCGCAACGTAGGTGAAAACGGTTGCCACACCAGCGAAACCGACCGCAGTCGTGGCTATCGACACCAGCACTGTGGCTGTGTCACCACCCGCAATTCCTCCCGGATGTTCGTCCGCGCGCGTTCTCGCTGGCACATGTCCTGTTCAAATGACAGATGTCCTGCCTCGTCACCATTGAACGCCCCACGCGTCGTCGTTCCTCATCAGTGTCGGTGGGTATCGGTAGCGTCTGGTGCTGTGGAAACTGGGGAACATATCCAAGAGCTCGCCGACCGCATCGTGGCGCTGCGCGACGCCTACTACCGGGGTTCGCCGCTGGTCGCGGACGCCGAGTACGACGCGATCGAGGACGAGCTACGTGGCCTGGTCGAGGCGCACCCCGGCCTTACGCCTGACCCGAATCCGCTGGCGCAGGTCGGCGCGCCCGCAGTGCTGCACGCCCCGATCCGGCATTCGCGTCCAATGCTGTCACTCGAGAAGGCGACCAATCCCGAGCAGGTGGCGGCGTTCTTCAACCGCTTTCCCGGCCAGTCGGTGGTGGTGATGCCGAAGCTCGACGGCTTGTCCCTGGCCCTGGTTTTCGAGGATGGGCGGCTGGTGCGCGCCGTGACCCGGGGTGACGGCACCACCGGTGATGACGTGACCATGCTGGTCCGCGCGTTGGTCGATGGTGTTCCGGAGCGGATTGACGTCCCGGGGCGGGTGGAGGTGCGTGGCGAGGCGGTGATGCTGCGTTCGACGTTCCTCGCCCACAACACGGCGCATCCGGACAAGCCGCTGATCAACCCACGCAACGCCGCGGCGGGCACGCTTCGGGCGAAGGACCCGGCCACAGTCTCCGAGCGCCGCCTGCAGTTCTTCGGCTTCGACTTGGATACCTCTGCTGGCGGCGCTGCGGTCGACCTCGGGGAGGGGCTGCGGGCACTGGGAGTCGCGGGCGCGGAGATGCGGCTATGCGCCAGCGCCCAGCAGGCGCAAGCGGCGATCACCGCGATCGAGCAAGGTCGCAATGAGCTGGACTATGACCTCGACGGCGCGGTGCTGCGGCTGGCCGACCGCGATGCCTACGCGGCGGCCGGAACTCGGTCGAACTCCCCACGTGGTGCGCTGGCGTTCAAGTTCGCCGCCGAGGAGAAGACCACGTTGCTGGCCGACGTGGTCTGGGACGTCGGCAAGACGGGCAAGATCGTCCCGGTCGCGTGGCTGGAGCCGGTGTTCGTGGGCGGCACGACGGTCACGAAGGCCACGCTGGCCAACCAAGAGGTGATCCGCGCCCGCGACATCAAGGTCGGTGACACCGTGCTGGTGCGCCGCGCGGGCGATGTGATCCCGTTCGTGGCGGGCGTGCTCGATTCCTCCAAACGCACGGGCGAGGAGCGGGAGATCGTGCCACCCACCGCCTGCCCCTCATGCGAGCAGCCGGTGACCGAGCAGGGCAATAGTCGGGAGCTGTTCTGCACCAACGTCTCATGCCCCGCACAGACGGTGCGCAGGCTGATCCACTGGGCGTCGCGGGCGGCGGCGGACATCGACGCCATCGGGCAGGTGTGGATCGAACGCCTGGCCGAGGCGGGCATCCTGGAGCGCCCGTCGGACTTCTACACGCTGACCAAGGAGCGCCTGCTCGAGTTCGACCGCCTCGGCGAGGTCTCGGCCGCGCGCATGATCGACTCGATCGATGCCAGCCGCCAGGTCGGCCTGCGCCGCGCGCTGATCGGCCTGGCGATCCCGATGGCCTCCGAAGGCACCGCCGCGCGCCTGGCCCGGGCGGGATTCGGCTCCCTGGAGGAGGTTGCCGATGCGGGCGAGGAACGGCTCGTGGCGGTGGACGATATCGGACCGAAGGTCGCTGCCTCACTGGTGGCGCACCTGGATCGTCTGCGTCCGGAACTGCAGCGGCTGCGAGAGGCAGGCGTCTGTCTGGACGTGCGCGAGGAGGACCTTCCCCCGGTCATCGCGGCCGGCGCGCCTCTGGAAGGCAAGACAGTGGTGATTACCGGCGCTATCAGCGACCCGCGCTCCGGCGAGAAGGTCGCCCGCCCGACGTTCCAACGCCTGTGTGAGAAGGCGGGCGCGGCAGCGGCGTCCTCGGTCTCGGCGAACACCGACCTGCTCATCACCGGTGCGGGGGTCGGGGAGAGCAAGCTGACCAAGGCGGCGAAGCTCGGCGTCGAGGTCGTCGACCAAGGCGAGATCTGGAACCTGCTGATCGCCGCCAAGGTCATCTAGACCTCGGCTCGCCCGGACTCATCGACCGAAACATGCCGAAATGACCCATGGCCACGTGTTCTCGACCGCGGACCGTTTCGGCCACAGGCCCCCACCGATCTCCGTACAGCCGATTATTGCGCGCCGAACGGGGCAAAGAACTCGAGTTTCACGTACTCATCGGCTTTTTCGGACGTCCGCGAGACATCGACTGTCAACCGGTCGACAGCACAAGATCGGCTTCAACTGCCCCGGATCGGCCGCCGCCAGGTCGTAGGTGATCACACTCGGTTCGGTCGATCGATGCTGAACTCGATCGTCGCCTACAGCGGAAGCGCAATCGGCACATCGATGTGTTCGACCGGCCCCCCGCACCATCACCCGTCGGCCGATAGTGACCGCGATCGCGCCTGAGACTGCCTGCCGCTCGCACAGGGTGGGGAAGGTATACCGCGGCGTAGACGCCGACGGCCTGGTCGAGCTGTACCGACGATTCTCCTGATTCCCATACGAAGTCTCTGCCGAAGAAAGGATCCGAGAGCCAGACACGTACTCAGCGTGCGAGCCTGATCAACGACGTGGAAGCCAACGGCGGTTTACGAGAATTGGCGTCAGCCGGGTAGTTTGCCGAGCAGCCAGCTGCCGACACCTGCCGGATTCTCGTCGAAGTAATAGTCGTGGATGGCTTGTAGCAGATCGTCAGTGGTGACGAGGCCGTCGCCGTCGGTGTCGAGCCTGCGGTGGATTTTGCGGGCATCGTCGGCGGGCAGGTGCATCAGTGCCCCCGTCCAGCGGAGGTACTCCTCGGCGTTCAGTTTGCCGTCGCCGTCGACGTCGGCGATCGCCATGATCGCCGACAGGAACGGCCGATAGCCCTGTTCGAATGATTTCTCGGTCACCAGCAGACCCTCCGCGAAAGCCTGCTTGTACTCGGATAGATCGACCGATCCGTCGATGTTGACATCGCCCGCCGATGCCAGGCGCCCCCACAGCTGCAAACTCAGTTGCAGCAACTGTTGCGCGGCAGGCGAATCCGGCTCGTGGCCGAACTCCGCGGCCACCGCGCGCGCCGAGCTGTCGAAATCGCTGCGCTCGATCCGGCCGTCGCCGTCGAAGTCGAACGTCTCGAACCGCCGCTCCAGCTTGCGCGTCAAGAACTCGCTGATCTCCATGGCCTGCCCCATCCACTCGAATCCGATCATGACATCGTCGCCACCGTGACTGGTAGGCCACCAGCGGAATTCTCCGCTGATCCCGACCACGCCACACCACAAATCCCGATTCCCAACCACAACGCCGTATTCCACAAACTCGCCGCTGTCGACAGTGATGACCCGCCGGCCGGCATTCGCATCGGGTAGCATCATTTGTTCGCATAGGGAGTGGGTGTGCAATTCGGCCGACCGGTGATCACACCGCGAATGGCCGCCCGGCCGCAACAGCCGCTCACTGGACGCCTGCGCAGCGGCATTTCCGGACGTTTCGGTTGAGGGCTCGTAGGTCATCGGCAGGGACGTAGTCCGGCTTCGGCGATGGAGTTCGGAGATACGTATGCAGGACACCGGTCAGCTCTGCTCTGCTCTGCTCTGCGCGCAGCCGCGGACCTGTGCTGCATCTAGGATGTTCATGTAGGTCGGGCGGGCAAATTTATTGTGCTTCAGGCTGATTGAGAGTTGTGCGCCGAGGACGCACCCGCACCGTGGGGGCTGCGCGTCGTGCGGCGCGCGAGGTTCGATCGCCCGGGACGAGCGATGCGGCTGTCTCATATGGAAAGGGGTGCCGTGAAACCCTACGAAGATGAGACGTTGCGCGGGTTGACCGAGGTGGTGCTGGGCGAACTGGCTGCGGGCGAGGTGCGGCGTGGCGGACCGTTGCCTGCTGGTAGTCCGGCGGCGGTGAAGGTTTGTGTGACCGGTCGGGTCGGTTCGGTGCTGCCGCAGGTTGGGATTGGCGCGGAGGTCGCGCTGCGGGAGCTGACGCGTGCGTTGGTGCTCGGGTCGGCAGACCCGGCCGAGGCGTGGTGTGTCGGGCACTTTGCTGCATTCACAAAAGCGGCGACGATCTCCCGCCGCTGTTGGACCTCGTCGCCGACCTCGCCGGTTGAGGGGCGGATGTGCTGACCCCCGGCAACGACCGCACGGCACTGTGGACCTCCGCAGAGCGTTACCTCGGTGCTGGCACCCGCAACTACAGCCGCTACAGCGCCGAGATGCCGGTGTCGGCCGACTACCACCCCCACGGTAGCGCCCCCGGCTTTCAACTCCCGACATTCTGGGTCGACTCCGAACACAGTGAATATCGCCGCACATCGGCCTCGTCACCGCTGCATGATATCTACTCCCACAACGACCGCTTGCTGCTCCCGGTCCATCCCGACACGTTGGCGCTACCGCACCTGCCGGGCCGTGACCTACTTCTCACCATGGCTGCCGGACCGGTGCTCGACGTGACGCCGCTGGCGAACGGCCGCACTGTCCTCGTACTCGGCGCCGACGGCGTCGGCACCGCACCGCACTTTTTGAAACTACACTTCCCGCAACGGATCTCCCGCTTCAAACGGACCATGAACGCACCCAACCTTGGCCACGAGCTGTGGAACACGACGCAGCTGCACACTGCCGGCCTGCCCGTTCTCCGCGATCTCGGCGGCGGCTTGTTCGGCAGAGACCCCGACACCGCCTGGGGGTACCTCGTCCGAGATTCACTCGTACGCGACGGGCACGATTTCGACTACACAGTGCCGTTGTTCGCCTTGTACGGCAAGGACATTCGGTCATCCGACCGCCAGCCGTTGCTGCATAATTTGGTGATTCGGTCCGGTGTCGAACCCGGGATATTCCTGGCCGAGCACATTATCAAGCCAATGATCCAGTTCTGGGTACGGGCCGTGTTCTCCACCGGCTGCCTGCCCGAATTGCACGGCCAGAACACGCTACTCAGCTTCACCCGCGACGGTCGCCACAGCCGAATCGCCTACCGCGATGGAGGGATCTACACCCTCGCCCCGCTACGCCACAGGTTCGGGCATTCCGCCGACCTGCCCCCGATGGACGTCGTGCCACGCGATGTCGCGGTCGATTGCGCTCACCTGATGAGCCTGGTCTACGACAGTTTTATGGGCCACCACGCCCTCACACGCTTGAACACATTGGGCACGGAGCTGTTTGGCTTCGATCCCGACCTGCTGCCATCGGTCGCACGCAAAACATTCGCAGACAACGACGGAACCCAACTCGTCCTTCCCCACACCGTGTACTACTACGACGATACCTGCCCACCCGACCAAGGCTGGCGCCTCGCCGATACCGGGCAAACACCGACTTGGCGATAACGCTCGGCACACACCCGCTCTCCGGCGCGGCCTATCCGCTATTGGGCATTTCAGTGCGTTGCGGGAGGCTGAACCGTTGGCGGGCGTTGTTCGCGGGCCGCAGCCGCGGGACTCGATATCGTGGTTCGCGCGAGCCACCGCTCGAGGTCGGCGGTCCCCGGAGCCGTGCTGGACCCTGGGCCGGTGGTGGCTGCCGTTCCGCACGCCACGGCGGCGGCGAGGCATTTCGCCGGCGGCCAGCCGGCGAGCAGGCCATGAACGAAACCGACGTTGAAGCAGTCACCGGCTCCGGTGGTATCCACAGCCGAAATCTGTGGTGCGGCAATGTCGTAACGTTCGCCGCCATGTGTTGCGGTGGCTCCGGCTCCGCCGAGTTTGATCACCACGTTGGGCACAAGTTCGTTCAGCCGCGATATCGCATCCTCCATGGTCGGCGCCCTGGTCAGCCGCAGTGCTTCCTCGGCGTTGGGCGCGAAGATATCGGTGGAAGCCAGAGCGGCTCGCACTCCGGGCGTGTCGACATCGACGGCTACGTCTTGGCAGTCCATCACTACGGTGATGCCGAGGTGGCGGGCGAGCTTCAGCGCGCGCACGGTGTCGGCGTCGTAGCGTAGTTGCGGCACCATCAGGACACGTGGTCGGTATTGCCGTAGCAGCGACGAGAGCGGTTGCGGGGAGCTCGGGTCCTGGAAACTGACCATCGCACGATCCTCGGGCGTGGACAGGGCGACGGTCAGGTTGCGCAGCGGCGTCGGCTGATGCCGGAAGGCGCTCTCGTCCAATTCTTCTGCGCGTGCCGCGTGAAGGACATGGGTGCTGAAAGGATCGCTGCCGAAGTCGGTCGCCCACACGACATCGTGCCCGAGTCTATGCGCGGCCATGGCCAGGGTGTAGGCGCCACCGGGCATCATTGCGAACCCGTCAGCGAAGACCTCACGGCCAGGTCGGACGGGCTCGGGTAGCCCGTGGAAGATCAGATCCACAAAATAGGCGCCCACCACGAGAATTTCCCGCCCACCCGGCTCGTCTGTGCCCATCCGATGACCGTACCTGGGGTGGGTGCGGAATATGGGCGGTCGAGATGGTCACGGCGGCGGAGTATTCATGCAGCGGGTGTTAGCTTTGGATCGGTGATGAGAATCTTGGTCACCGACTTGGACGGTACGTTGCTGGGCGGGGAGATCGCCGACCAGCGTCGGCTGTGTGCGGCGTTGGCCCGCCATCCCGAGGTGACGGTGGTTTTCGCCACCGGCCGCGGCGTGGCGTCGGTCGCCGATGCGCTGCGTGACCCGCTGGTGCCCACACCACGCTGGATCATCGCCGATGTCGGTGCCACCGTGGTCGACGGCACCGGCCTGCGGCCCGTCGGGGATATTCAGGCCCACCTTCGTACCGGATGGCCTGGAACACAACAAGTTCGGCACGCCCTGAACCGCTTCGGGCAACTGACGTACCAGCGGGTGCCGCAGGACGGGCGCTGCTCGTATCACC
Organism: Nocardia sp. NBC_00881; assembly: GCF_045207455.1. NCBI lineage: Bacteria > Bacillati > Actinomycetota > Actinomycetes > Mycobacteriales > Nocardiaceae > Nocardia > Nocardia sp. NBC_00881. Next base: position 1,394,246 of record NZ_CP108798.1, on the reverse strand, counting down.
TGGCACCGGACCAGCTGACCGACGAACTCACCGCCGCTGTCCACGCGCTCGGATGCCGGTGGCTGTACTCCGCGGACCGCTACTTCGACGTCGTGCCGCCGAACGCATCAAAGGGCAACGCCGTGGCGGCGTTGGCCGAAAAGTTCGGTTGGCCAATGGATTCCGTCCTGGTGGCCGGTGATTCGCTCAACGATGCATCGCTGTTCGAACTGGGCACGCACGGCGTGATAGTGGGCGCCGCCGAGCCCGCCCTACACCGGGCGGTTCCCCTCGACGCGCGTATCCATCGCCCCGAGCGTCCTGGCGCGGGCGGGATTCTCACAGCACTGCACGCGCTGGGGTGGGTTGCACCGGACAACTGCGCCGAGGACCGGCACTACCTGATAGTCGGCTATCATCGACCACCGGTCCCCCGGGGTGAGCCACGATCACCGTCCAGTCCAAACGGGATTCTACCCAGCCTGACCGCCCTGTTCGCGCAGGGGTTGCCGGGCATCTGGGTCGCCGCGCAGGTCGGCGAGGACGGTGTCGACGCACGTGAGCACGAGGCCCCGTTGTCACTGCTGCCGGTGACCCCCGACGAATGGAGCGGCTACTTTCATCGCGCATGCAAGGACACACTGTGGCCGATCCTCATGTCCGAGCCGCACCGCATGCGCTTCGATACCGCGGCCTGGGCCCACTATCGTCTAATCAACCAGCGATACGCCAAGCGTATCGGCGAGCGAGCAGCACACGGCGCGACCATCTGGCTACACGACTACAACCTATGGCTCGTCCCCGGCCTGCTTCGCCAGGTCCGACCGGATCTGTGCATCGGACTGTTCCACCACACTCCATTTCCACCGCGGGAGGTGTTCGACGCCCTGCCCACAGCAGACGAAATTCGTTCCTCGCTCATACAGTTGGACTGGGCTGGATTTCACACCAATGCCTTCGCCGACAATTTTCGACAAACCCTGGTTGGCCAGCTCACACTGCCAGCCTTGGGTGTCCATCCGCTGGGTATCGACCGTCCAGCCATCGAAACACTCGCCCGCAGCCGCGCCTCACGCATACGGCCCAGCCGACACGCGTTGGTGCTCTCCGTCGAACGTCTCGATTACACCAAAGCCCCCGTACACAAGGTCGACGCCATAGCGGCGTTGCTGGAGCACCGCCCGGACCTGCACGGCCGATTGGTGTTCCGGCTCGTGTGCCCACCACCGGAACCAGGCATCTCCGCCTACGACACCACTCGGCGCGCCCTCGAGCGACGCACCACCGAGATCAACGACGCCTGGCGTGTCGGCAGTTGGCAACCGATCGACTACATCCCGCACAACCTGCCGCTCTCCGAGGTGATGGACCACTACCTGGCCGCGGACGTGTTCTGGGTGACATCCCTGCAGGACGGCATGAACCTGACCGCAAAGGAATTCGTCGCCGCCCAGTCGGCAGTGACCGGACCCGACTCCCGGCCCGGGGTACTGGTGCTGTCCCGCTACGCCGGTGCCGCAACAGAACTCGGCGACGCCGCCCTACTCACCGACCCGCATTCCCCCGAAGACCTCACCGCCACACTCGCCCGCGCACTGTCCCTCGACCACACCGAGCGCCGCACCCGCGCGAAACGTCTGGCCCACCTCTTAGGCCACGACCGCCCCATCGACTGGGCAACCCGCATCATCGACGCCATCCGCGTCCGCGCCCCCGACCCGGCCGCAGTGCCGGTCACGTACCAGCCGTCCTGATCAGCAACTCGGCAGATTCGGACACCGCGAAACACGCGAAAATCGGCAATACAGGTTGTTCCGAACCGGGGGTCCCGTGGTTGGGGTTCGTTCCCGACGAGGTCACTGCGACGCCGTCGGCCGCGGTGACCCGGGTAGCAGAACAGTTGGGGCTGGACCCGCAGGTGTTGCAGGGGTACGGGAGGCGGGCGCATACCCGTACGGATCACCTGGCGCTGGCGGCGAAGTATCTGGGGTGGAAAACGCGGTCGGCGTGCCGGGGACCCCGAAGCCGGCCGCGGCCTGCGGCGACCGGAAGGCGTAGGCGCCCGTGAAGATGATGCCCGCGTCGATCAGTCCGGCGAGCACAGTGGCGACGTTGCTGAGCATGAGTTGTCTTTTCAATCCCGGATCGGCCCTCGGCCGGGCGGGATGTTGTGGTTGAGACGGAAGATGTTCTGCGGGTCGTAGACGGCTTTGAGGCCGGCCAGCCGCCGGTAGTCCGTGGCGTTGTAGGCCGAGCGCACCTGAGTGGCGGCGTTCTCGCCGTTCATGAAGTTGAGGAACCGGCCGCCGGTGCTCCACGGCGCGATCGCCTCGAACATGCGCGCGTGCGCCGGCCGGATCTGGGTGATGTCGGCGCGTTCCAGCCGGGACACCACGTTGAACAGGTATCGCGCATCGCGGTTGCCGACGGCATTGTCCACGGCAGGCGGGTGGGCGAGCCTGCCGCCGAGGTGGCGCAGTTCGACGATGTGCGGCACCGGCGCATGGGGGCCTGCCAGATCGAGGATGGCTTGCACGGCAGTGGCGTCGAGTTCGCCGAGCATGACTGTGCCCGACTCGACCGCGCCCGGTGCGACGGGGTCGTTATAGATCGACCCGGCGTCGGCGTAGGCGAGCTCACCGAGGGTGTCGCTCATCGGGCCGATGGCCCGCAGCGGCGCCACCAGGTGCTCGCCGGCTCCGGGATCGCCGGCCGCGCAGGCGATGCGGACGTGGACGGTGTGACGGCCGCGCATCGGCTCCGGGATCGCCGGAACGTCCGGCAGGGAGATCAGCGCGATCGAGGAGTTCATCGCCTCCGGCACTGTGGCGGCCCATTGCAGGTAGGTTTCGAACACATCGGCGGCCTTCTCGACGGGGAAGACCAGTGCTCCGCCATACAGCGTGATGACCGGCATCAGCTCGATTTCCATTCCGGTCACGACGCCGAAGTTGTCCCGGCCGCCGCGCAGAGCCCAGAACAGGTCCGGCTCGCAGTCTCGGGTGACGTGCCGCAGGCGGCCGTCCGCCGTGACGACGTCGAGGCTGCGCACGTGGTCGGCGGCGTAACCGAAGCTCCGGGACAGCAGGGCAAGGCCACCGCCGAGGGTGTAGGAGACCGCGCCCACGTGCGGGGCCGAGCCGGACAGAGGAGCCAGCCCGGCCGGTGCCACCCTGTCGATCACCTGGTCCCAGCGTGTTCCCGCCGCCACCCATGCGGTGCGGGCATCGGCGTCCACCCGGACGGCGTTCATCCGCGCGGTGGTGATCAGCATTCCGCCCTCGGCGGCGACTGCGGCCGAGGCGTGCCCGGTGCCCTGCACCGCCACCGGGAGCCCACGGTCGCTCGCGTATGCCACCGCCGCCTGCACATCGGCGGGTCCGGCGGCGCCCACCACCAGGTCGGGACGGTGCCGGCGGGCGACCTGCCAACCGGCCCGTTCCTCGTCGTACTGCTCGTCACGGGGCGCGAGTACCGGCCCCAGCATCCGATCGGCCAGCCGGTTCATGATTCCTTCTTCTCGCCGCCGAGCCGGGTGGCCAGGAACCGGCCGGCACGCTCCAGTGCCGCTGCCGCCGCGGCCGATTCGTCGTCGAGCTGGAACACGTGCGGTTGGCGCGGAGCCACCTCCAACGTCACCGCGACCTCGTCGGCCGCGGCGCGTCCGGCCAGCCGTACGGCGTCGTCCAGCAGGAGCTCGCTCGAGCCGGCCTGGATCAGCAGGGGCGGCAGCCCGGTGAGATCGGCGAAGACCGGGCTCGCCTCGGGCGCCGCACTGTCACCGCCGGCGAGGTACCGATCGAAGAGCCACTCGAGATCGGCCGGTGCGAAGAACGGGTCCACTCCGTCCTTGGACCGCATGCTCGCACCGCTGAGGGTCAGATCGACCGCCGGCGAGAACAGGACCGCCGCTGCCGGCATCGGCAGGCCCGCGTCCCGGGCGCGAATCATGGTGACGACGGCCAGAGCGGCACCGGCCGAGTCGCCCGCGATCACCAGCCGCCGCGGATCGACACCAGAGTCCAGTAGCTCGCGGTAGGCCGCCAGGCAGTCATCAGGCGCGGCCGGAAACGCGTGCTCGGGCGCAAGCCGGTAGTCGAGCGAGACCGCCCGGCCGTCCAGGTGGCGCAGCAGCGCGGCGGGGAGGTGGGCGGTGGCACGCGCCGACCCGACCACGAACCCACCGCCGTGGAGATACAGCAGCACGTCCTCCCCCGCGGTGCCGGGCGTCGCCGGCCGCAGCTCCAGTGCCGGCCGCCCGCCGAGTGTCGTCGCCGACGAGCCGATGTTCGCGGGCAGGGACCGGGTGAACAGCGCCGCGTACTGCGTGCGCTGTTCGGCAATGTTGGGCATTTCGTCCTCCAGAAAATTAGTCAAGCTCCCTGATAGTCAGGCTACCTTACCATTGTGCCTGGTATTGTCAAGCTGCCTGACGAACTCGCCCGGAAGGAGGACCGCACGACGATGACGACGCGTTCCGGAACACGCGAGCGGCAACGCCAGCCCAAGCTGCCACTCCCCACCTTGCTCACGCAGGTCAGGGACATCGCGCTCGGAGGACTTCACCAGCAGCTGGCCGACGAGGGATTTGAAGGGATCCGGTACGTCCACGGCTCGGTCTTCCGGTTCATCGACGCCGAAGGCTCGCGGCTGACGACGCTCGCCGAACGCTCCGGACTCACCAAGCAGGCGATCGGCGAACTGGTCGGCGAACTGGAGGATCACGGTTACCTCGAGCGGGTGGTCGACAAGGCCGATCGCCGCGCGAAGATCATCCGACTCACCGACCAAGGCAGGATGGCCCAGGCCGCGGCCGCCCGGATCCTCGCCGACGTCGAGCAGCGATGGTCGCGGCTTCTCGGCAGGGACCAGGTCACTGTGCTGCGGCGCGCCCTGGAACAGGTCATCGCCCTCGAAGCGGTCGGCACTCCCCCCGCGTCCCCCCGGCAGTAGGCGTGCTGGCACGGCGCCGGCATGGACACGACCCCCAGACCGCAGCCCGCCGCACCCACGGTGCGAAAGGGTCCCACAAACGACCGACCAGAATCCCGATCACCAGATCGACGCTCTGCAGCGCGCTGGCGTGGCGGCCGGGAACATCTTCGGTGGCACCGCCAGCGGCGCCAAGGCATCCGGCCCGAGCTGGACCGCGTGCTGTCGCTTCTGAACTCCGGTGACACGTTGAAGTCACCCGGCTGGATCGACTGTCACGCTCGGTCCAGCACCCGATCGACCTCGGCACCGACCTGCGCGCCGCCGGGATCGGACTGCACGTGGTCGATCAGGGCATCGACGCCTCCACCATGGAGGGCCGCGCTATGTTCGGCATGCTGAGCGTGCTGGCCGAACTGCGACGCGAACTCATCGTCGCCAACACCAACGATGGCCTGGCCGCGGCCCCGCCCAGCAACTCCCCAGCCTGCAACTACGCCCCGCGACTCGCGCCGCCACACTCCCCGGCAAACTCCGCGAATTCCTCCTCCTGTAGCCCGCCCGGCAGCGCAATGAGGCCCACGCTGCGGCATCACCACAGGTCACAGCTATATTCGACCGAAACTTCGTGAGTGCTACCGGAACCCCGAACCGCAACGGTCCTGGCCCGCCGGCGGCACGGCCTATGGGTCGTGTCGGAACGGGGCCTATTGCCGGTCAGGTCGGATCGGCAATGAGGTGGTGGTACGCGGTGTCGAGAGGGATGTCGACCGCGAACCAGGCTGCGGGTCGATCGTCGTCGCGGGGGCACCAGGCGGTCGCGATACACAGTCGGGCCACTTCCTCGGTGGCCAGGCTGGGCAGATGCCACGCCATTCGGGTCGGATCTGTGTATCGCACACCGTATTCGGTGGTCGTTTTGTCCTCACCGGTCGGCAGCAGGTGCGCCCAACTGGCGGGCATCAGCCGACCGTCCGCGGCATGCATGGCGAGCAGCTCGGAATCCGGGCCGCCGATCGACACCATGAAGTGTTCGTTCTCGACACTCACGGCCGCGAGACATTCGCCGGAGTCCGGGCCGCCGTAAGCATCGGCGGGTACGTTGGTCAGTTCGGCCGAGACGACCATTCCGGACAACCCGTCGCGGGCCTGCACCTGCCAGATTCCGGCCCACATCGGGACCGGTACGCCGCCGTCCCAGGGCTGTACCTCGATGCTTCCGATCAGCAAATCAACCGTTGCGGTTCGATGCCGCCACCGGTGCAGGCACGAGCCGTTCGCCAAGCGCCACGCAGTATTCGGCTCGGCCGGTAGCGCATCCGATCCAAGCGTGACGGAGAACTCGACGGTGCCGAGGGGCGTGTCGATCACAGCTGGATGACGGTCTGCCTGTGCCAGGTGGTCGGTGGGGAGCATGCGCCCTATCATGCAGGTTTGCGTTCACGAGGAACCGGTGGGTCGCCGCACCGGTCCCCCGCTCCGCAATCCGCGTTTCGGCATTGCAGATTGCCGAATAGCGCTGCGCCTGAGCCAGGCTTGCTTCATCGCCGTGACCTCTTGGTGGGTTCGGTCTAGCGCGATATGCGGCATGAGAGATGTTGTGGAAGGTGTGGCCGTTCCTGACTGCCGTGGTCCGTCTGCCGGGTCAGTTCCGCTTCAGGGTGCCGACGCTCAGCGATCCACTCGCAGCGGTCCGCAGCCTCTTCTCTGCCGCGCGGACGTAGCTGACCGGATCCTTGTCGACGGGCTGGACGCCGGCGTAGTTCCGCGCCTCGTAAGCGGCGAAGGCGACGGCCAGCTGATGGCGGCGCGGCAGCCCGGCCATGTGGCGGAAGTCGGTCAGGCCCTCGCGATCTTCCTCGGCCATGTGACCGCTGTTGGCCGAGTTCGCTGCCGCGACAGCCGCATACCAGTCATCGGTGCCGACCCGGTGACGCGCCACTTCGGCGATCGCGTTCCTGATCTCGTTGTGGTCGTGGATAGCGTCGAGTGTCTCCTCCTCCACCCCGCCCGCACGCCGGGCCGCGAGACCCGCCTGCAGCAGCGCCGGGTAGAAGATCTCCTCCTCCGCCTGCGCGTGCAGCTCGAGGAAGGCCGCCAGCCTGTCCCAGATCACCGAAAGCACACCGGTCTCCGCGCGATCAATCTGCTCCAGGATCGCGAACAGCCGCCGCTGCTCATGGTGGTCATCGAGGATCAACTCGGTAATGTCCACAATTCCTCCCTGGTACCGCATAGGTCAGCACCGAACGCCAGGGCAGAGTGCACCTTGGGGCAGCTGGCATGTCCCTCAGGGAGCCGACGATAACCCACCGCCGAACCGCCTTGCTGCTAATACACCGGCGAGCCGCCCCGCTGCTCGCGTCCGCTTCATCGTTCATGGGACGGCCATCAACTTGCGGCCACCCGAACCTGCCAAGACTTGACTCGAGACAGACATCCTCCACATCGGACTCTTGGCATGGTGCGCACCGGGATCCGCATCCGGCGCTAACCGATCGGCAGCGCGCTCAGGATCGGGTCGTAGGCCCAGTTCAGCATGCGCTCGGCGTCGTCTTTCGCGGCGATGTCACTGTCGGGTGAGCTGTGCAGGACCACACCGATCAGCGGTATGCCAGCCCTGACCGTCTCGAACAACAGGCAGGTTCCCGCAGCGTCGGTGTATCCGGTTTTGATGCCGATGGTGCCGGGATAGTCGTGCAGCAGCGAGTTCGTGGTCTGCCAGAGATGATCGCGGTTGCCCGGGCCGGCAGGCAGGTGATAGGTCTGCGATCGGGCGATCTCGCGGAACGCAGGTAGGCTCATCGCGCGCAGGCCGAGGGCCACCAGGTCCGCCGGTGTGGAGTATGTGGAGTGGTCGGTGGGAGTGGGCAGTCCACTGGGGTCGGTGAAATGCGTTCCCGCCAGCCCCATTTGATGCGCGGTGTCGTTCATTTTGGCGATGAAGCCGTCTTGGCCGGGCCCGTAGGCCTCCGCAAGAGTATAGGCGGCGTCGCAGCCCGACGGGAGCATCATCGCGTAGAGGAGCTGTCGCGCGGTGAGCACCTCGCCGGGGGCCAGGCCTGCGGTGCTTCCGTCGTACTTGGTGCCGTAGGCGATGATTTCTTGCGGCACGGTAATGATCTGGTCGAGGTCGCCTGCGTTGATCACGACCAACGCCGTCATTACCTTCGTGATGCTGGCTATCGGGACCGGGGTATTCGGCTGTCGTGACCACAGCACCGTGCCGGTGATTCCGTCTGCCAGCGCTGCTCCCGATGCCTGCACTGCGTCCAGCTCAGGAGTTAGCCAGGGTAACTGAATATGGGCGTCGCTCGCGGCAGGGGCGGCCGAGACGCCATGACCGGCCGCCGCGACCAGCGCCCCGGCGATGGCAGTCTGCAACAATCGGGCAAATATTCGCATGGCCACATTCTGTCGTGCGACCCCGTCAACCACTGGGATTTCACCGACCCAATTGCCGCGCCGTTCCGGCGACAGCTTGCAATCGGCTGATCCAGGATGCTCTTAGCCCAACGCTTCTCGCGCGCGACCGATTGCCCACCGGCAGAAGAGCGCCGGCGGTGCTGTGACGCCGGAATTCCCGTGGTGTAGCCGAGGCCCTCGCCATAGAGTTGGCGGGCGAAGGCGGCGGCCAGGCCCTCGCTCACCACCTGTTCGCCGACGGTGACCGTCGTCGGATTCCACACCACACCGCCAGGGCTGTAGCGCAGATTGTGGTGGAGTTCGTGCACCGCGGTACGGCCTCGTCGCGCTCGTGCGCGGGCCGAGACTGGACACCAACCGTCTGCGGGTTCTTGTCCAGGCCAGCGATCGCGACGGGCTGGCTACTCCCCCGCGATCAGCACTGTACGTTCCCTGAAAGCAGGCCTTGGCGCATAGATTCGAGCTCGAGGTATTTGACCCCGTGGCGGCGACCGCTACTCGCCTGCTGAGCCAACATCTCGCGCACAAAGCACCGCGGTAATCCGTCCAACCCTGATCGTCTGGTGAGTCAGCCCGCGGTGCCCCAGGTACGGATGGTTGGGCCCGGGATGCGTCGGAAGTGCTCGATGTGCGCGGCAGACAGCTCGGCGTCCAGAGCATGCTCCATCAAATGGGCGGTAAGCTCGACGGGCGCGATCCAGCCTTGCACGAGTTCTATTGCGCACTGGTCGAGTTCGGCACATCGTTCAGGGGCGACCTCGTGCAGTACGGCACTGTGGGATCCCGGCGATCTTGCGGGCGCGTTGAAGCGGACCGTCGGGCCAGCCCCAGCACCCGGCACGTGACATGGGCGGCGTCGGGAGCGGTAGCGCGGAACCGCCACCTCATAGCGTCCCTCGAGACGGGTGATCTTTGAGTCGTCTCCTTCAAGGATATTCGCCCTGAGTTGCCGGTTGGTCGAGGTCGGCGACGGCCGCGATGATGATGCTCGAACGCCGGATGTACTCCATACGCGGCAGCCCAGATGAGGCACGGCATTGCTGGACCGCCCGTAGCTTCTGCCTACGATATGAGCTGGTAGTCCGCGATCTCGACTCGGCGGGTGCGTCGGTCGTATTCACTGACCAGTCCTGGCCAGTTCGTCGTGATCCGGCCGGTTTCGGAGCGATACCAGCTCGCACAGGAAGCCCATACCGTCGAGTCGAGCCTGCGCTGCACCTCGGTGTCGTAGCGTCGCTCGACGTCGGCGCGAACGTCGAGCGCGGTTCCTGGATGAGTGTCGAGATGCTCGATGAGTTGGCGGATGTAGCGCGCTTGGCGTTCGAGCATGTAGATGATCGACCCCGAGCCGAGATTGGTGTTCGGGCCATACATGATGAACAGATTCGGAAAACCGGGTACCGCTATGCCTAGGTAGGCCCGCGCGCCTTCGGCCCACACAGCCTGCAGTTCGCGACCGTCGTGACCTCGGATCTTCATCGGCGCCAACAGTTCCTGCGGCCGGAAACCGGTTCCGTAGATAATGGCGTCGACGTCGTGCTCTACACCGTCAGCAGTCCGGATTCCGCAGGGGGTGACCTCGGTGATGGCCTCGGTCACCACGTGCACATTGGTTTCGTTGAGCGCGGCATAGAAGTTGTTGCCGAACAGCACACACTTGCACCCGATCGGATAGTCCGGCGTCAGCACCGCCCGCAGTTTCTCGTCCGGAACTTGTATGCGTAGATTCCATTTCGCGATCCAGCCGACCAAGCGTGCGATGCTTCGAGTCCGTACAAGGCCCAAGGCGGCGATCTCCCCGCCTGACCAGCACAGCAGCCGCTCCGCGCTGTGCAGCAGTGGCCTCCGCCGAAAGGTCAACCGGTGCAGGCTACCGTACGCGGTGTCCGGCTTCGGCAGGATGTAAGGAGCCGATCTCTGAAAGACCGTGAGATCGGCCACCACCGGCTGGATCCGCGGCACGAACTGGACGGCGCTCGCACCGGTTCCGATGACCGCCACCCGCTTACCGGCGAGTTCGTAGTCATGATTCCACTCCGCGGAATGGAAGCTGACGCCCGCGAACGACTCCCGGCCCGAGATCGCCGGAATTGCCGGTCGGGACAACTGACCAGTGGCGGGCACGAACACGTCAGCATCCAAAGTCTCGCCAGTGTTTGTCTCGATTCGCCACCGTCGCGTTGCCGCATCGAAGTCCGCGCCGGTCACCTCTGTGTTGAACCGGAGGTGCGGGCGCAGACCGTAGTCGTCCACCAGCCGGTTCAGGTAGTCCTTGATATCGCGCTGCTCCGAATACCGTCTCGGCCAACTGCGATTCGGGGCGAATGAGAATGAGTAGTACGGCGACGGAACGTCGCATGCCGCACCCGGATAGGTGTTCTCCCGCCAGACTCCCCCGGCTTCGGACGCCTTCTCCAGGATGACGAAATCATGGTGACCGGAGCGCACGAGCTCCAACGCCATCGCCACCCCACCGAATCCTGCACCGACGATGACTACAGCCACAGACTCAGCCTAGATGGCCGGTGTTTTTCGCGTGGCGGGACCCGCCGGACGTAGTGGCTCGAAGCGTCGGGTGAGTTCGGGACAGGTGCCGAGGCAGGCGGATCTGCTGCGAAGGACGGCGTGTTTCCGCACCCGGCAGCGTCGCGGCGACTCGATTCAGGGTGTGCTGCATCGGGAAGGCTTCGTTTGTTCCCGGACGAGGCGTCGCTGATTGTTCACCGACATGGGGCGACGCAGCGCGCCGCCGATGATTGTGGCGGTGGTTATGGCGTTGCCACGCATCGAAAGGATTTCGGATCGGGAGGCGTTGGAGCGGTTCATTCACCGCGAGTGCCTCGCGGAGTGGTCACATTCTATCTGCGCACACCGTCTGCTTTTCGACCCAGATTGTCCTGTGGATGTTGAAGTAGACGGCTTGGTCTGCGACGGCGCCGAAGATGCCGCCTCCGCTGCGACGGCTGACTCGGCCTCGATTGCACCCGAACTACTACGATCAGGGTCCGAGTCGACGGTTTCGCGGGGAGGCCCGTTCGAGAGGGGACTGCACGCATGACCGGTTCCCAGCACGAACTAGACTAGGCGGTAACCCGAACCCGGGCACCCGCGAACCCACACCGCCGCCATTCAACCCACCCGGCGGCCAAGGGAGTCCCACTGCAGGCGCAGACCTGGCGTTCTTCGGTCCCGTTGCGGCGGGCCCGGCTGCCGACTCGCCCTGGTGCGGCCAACCCGGTCACGGGTACCGGCCGCCACCGCCGACCGGTAGCGGCAGAACGGGTCTGATCGTCGCCGGCGTTCTCGGGCTGGTGGTGGTGCTGGGAATCGGTGTGGCGATCGGCATCCTCGTCGGCGGCGACGGTGGCAGTGGATCCGCCGCTGCCTCGGCCACTACCCGGCAGGGATCGGGGCCGGGGATCTATTCGATGAACGGGATCACCAATACGTGCGACGTGGTCGACCCCACACCGTTGACCAAGTGGTCGTCCACGCCGAAGGGCGCTCCCAACCATCGGGAAACCCGGCCGTCCACCCACGACAGCGGCAGCCTGAAGTGCGATGTCGGCTACACCAGTTCAACCGGCGACGAGTTCTCCATGAACAGAGCCCGAATGAGCGTCGAGGCCGAGTTCACCGACGGGACGGCTCCGCCCTTCTACGACCATTGGAAACACGCCGACACCGCCACCGCTGGACCGGGGTCGGTCTCCGGCGACGTCACCGGAATCGGCAACCAGGGGGCCGCCCCCGCCTACGACCGTTGGAAACAGACCGACACCGCCGCCACCGGAGCGGGGCTGGCCTCCGGCGAGGTCACCGGAATCGGAGCCCAGGGCTACTGGCACACCGCGACCACCGACACCAGCAACGGAATGACCTACATCCTGGGCGTGCACGACAGCAATATTTCGGTGCGAGTAGAAGTCGCCGTCCTACGCGCAAAAGGCGAACCCCCGGTGAATCGGGACGAGCTCGACACGATCGCCAAAAACCAAGCCCAGCAGGCTCTGAATGGACTGAAGAAGGAATAAGCGCCAGAGCCATACGCGACGGTGTCCAATAGTCGATAGTGTCACCCACAACCGGGTCGTCACGTCTGGACTCCGAAAGCGGCTTGGATCACACCCGGCGTCACTCGAACGGCCGAGCGGCTCGGCGCCAGGACGCATGTGGTCAGAGGGGCTGGAGCCGGGTGTGCAGGAGGCAGAATTCGTTGCCTTCTGGGTCGGCCAGGACGTGCCAGCCCTCGGTGCCGGTCTGGCCGACGTCGACGGGGGCTGGCGCCGAGAGTGAGCAGCCGTTCCAATTCGGCGTCCTAGTCGCGGTCGGTGGCGTTGACGTCGATGTGCAGTCGGAGCTTCCCGGTCCGTGGGGCGCTGTTGAGGCGGAGGATGAGGGTGGGCTGCGGGCCGCCGAAGCCGGCGTCGGCCAGCCCGATCTCGATGCTTCCGTCGTCCTCCCCGCCGAGTTCGACGTAGCCGAGGACCTTGCTCCAGAATCCGGCGAGCCGGTTGGGGTCGCCGGCGTCGATGGCCAGGGAGTCGTCGTCGTCAACCGCGCCGTTCTGCTGAGCGCGCGTTCCAGCCGCGGCACCGGATCGCGGGAGTGCCGATATGCACTGTCTCAGCCTGGCTTCCACCGGGCAAATTACTCGATACCTCCTCTGCTGAAACAGTCGCTGGACAGTTCAGCGGAAACCCGTACGGCCCTGTGCCCCAATGTGTCACGCTGCCGGCATGGCTTCCTTGCGGGCAGATCGCATACGCGTGCTGGTGACCGTCAACCAGTTCGAATCCCACTTCCGTGGACTGGTAACACTGGCCGACGCGATAAGCAGGCATGGCCACGATGTCCGCGTTGCGGCACCCGAGAAGTGGGGCGCCTGGCTGCGCAGCAACTACGGCGTCGAGACCGTAGACGTGGGAACACGGTGGGCCGACCGCGAGTTCGACGCAGCCATCTTCGGACATCTGCTCGACCGGGACATAGACGCGTTCGACCGGATGTACATGACGGAGTTCCTCGGCGACCGGATCGCCCTGCGTGTCGCGGAAGACGTACTGAACCTCTCCGAACGGTGGCGGCCCGATGTCGTCCTGCACGAGTGCTCGGAATTCGGCGGTTACCTGGCCGCGGAGGTGCTCCGAATACCACACGTCACGGTGGATATCGGCCCGCTGCAGCTTGTGCGAAACCTCCACGAAGACCTGATCCGGCCCGCTCTGACCACTCAGCGGGCCAAACTCGGGCTTCCGGAAGAACCGTCGACACCGGGAATCCTGCGGCATCTCACGGTTTCCCTGACGCCGAAAGAATTCAATAACGCCGATCTCGACACCGCACTGGTCCGTTACCGGCACGAACCACCGGTACGTCACAATGACCAACTGCTCCCGGACGTATTCACGTCGATGCCTGGCGATAGGCCGATCGTTTACCTCTCCCTGGGCTCGATCGGACCCTTTTCACCGCGGTTCAGGGATCGAATGTCCGAAATCTACGGGGAGGTCTTCGCGGCCTTGGCCGAGCTCCGGTGTACCGCGGTCGTCTCGCTGCCGTCGCTGTACCAGGACATATTCCGGTCGCTACCGCCACACATCCATGTCCTGCCGTATGTCCCCCAGTCCCTCGTGTTAGCGAACGTGGACCTGTTCATCACGCACGGTGGATTGAATTCGATGCGCGACACGATAACCTACGGAGTCCCGCACGTGGTACTCCCCTTCTTCGCCGATCATCCCGGAAATGCACAACGCTGCGAAGCCCTCGGCACCGGCATCCACATCGATCCCATGACCGTCACCGCCTCGGATATTTTCACTGCCTGCCGGCGGACCCTCGACGACCCCGCCTACCGGCAAGCCGCGCGAGCGCTCAAACGACATATGTGGGCACTGCCGCCACAATCTGCATTCGCCGACGACCTCGGAGATCTCCTTCTAGGCTCACACCGGGAGAAATAGAATGAACGATAGAGACGATCTACTCACGAGAATCCGACGGTTGCACAATTCGCAAACCGAGCATCACTTCGTCGCGGGCGTCACCGAGATCCAATCATCCGGCGCCTGCCTCAATGACGACGACAGGGTCGCTGTCGTCGAGGCCGCGCTGGACATGCGTATCGCGGCGGGAATCCTGGCACATCGATTCGAGAACGAATTCGCCAGAAAAATCGGACTCCGTAAGGCGCGACTCACCAACTCCGGATCGTCGGCGAACCTGCTCGCAATCACCGCATTAACCGCCCCGGAGCTGGATGATACCCGGCTGCGCCCTGGGGATGAGGTGATTACGGCTGCAGCCGGGTTCCCGACGACCGTGAACCCGATACTGCAAAACGGATTGAAACCGGTGTTCGTAGATATCAATTCCTCCACATACAACACGACACCGGAAGCCGTGGAGGCGGCAATCGGCCCGAGAACCCGTGCCGTGGTACTGGCACACACGCTCGGTAACCCGTTTCCGGTGGCAGAGATCTCCGCGTTATGCGCGGAGCACGGCATGTTCCTGGTCGAAGACAATTGCGATGCAGTCGGATCGACATATCAGTCACGCGTTACCGGCACCTTCGGCGATCTGGCCACCGTCAGCTTCTACCCGGCACACCATTTGACCACCGGTGAGGGCGGATGCGTCCTGACCAACAACCTGACAACAGCTCGCGTCGTGAAGTCTCTGCGCGATTGGGGACGCGACTGCTGGTGCGAGCCAGGCGAAAGCAACAGATGCGGAAAGAGATTCAATCAACAGCAAGGCCGCCTTCCCTACGGATACGACCACAAGTACATCTATTCGCATATCGGCTACAACCTGAAGACAACAGATATCCAGGCTGCGCTCGGGCTCTCCCAGCTGGCCAGACTAGACGATTTCTGCGCCCGCCGGCGTCATAACTGGCGTCGGCTTCGCGAAGGCCTGGACGGGATCGACCATCTCCGCCTGCCGGAACCAACCCCCGACAGCGATCCGAGCTGGTTCGGATTTGCCCTGACGGTACTGCCGGACGCCCCTTTCGGCCGTATCGACATCGTCAACTTCCTCGAAGGCCGCAAAATAGCGACACGTGGCCTCTTCGCCGGAAATCTCCTCCGCCATCCGGCGTACTCGAACATCGAGTGCCGTATTTCCGGAAGCTTGGCGGCCAGCGACTACGTCGCCGACAATACCTTTTGGGTCGGGGTGTATCCGGGCATATCCGACGAGATGACCGACTACATGGTCGCCTCGGTCCGGGAGTACGTTTCCGGCTACCGACGCTCCCAGGTCCGGCTCGTGGAGACCTCGCCCGAGGGCAAGCGGTGAACAGGCTGGTGGTCACCGGTGCGAACGGACTGCTCGGCAGCGGGATAACGAGGGCGACAAGCCCATTTCGTCGTGCCGGTCGGCAGGTGCTCGGGTTCGGATCGAAAGAACTCGACATCACCGATGCAGCGGCGCTGAACGACACCGTCGGCCCCGGCGATGTAGTCATCAACTGCGCGGCGTACACCGGCGTAGACGCCGCCGAG
Organism: Nocardia sp. NBC_00881; assembly: GCF_045207455.1. Taxonomy (NCBI): domain Bacteria; kingdom Bacillati; phylum Actinomycetota; class Actinomycetes; order Mycobacteriales; family Nocardiaceae; genus Nocardia; species Nocardia sp. NBC_00881. Next base: position 1,378,392 of record NZ_CP108798.1, on the reverse strand, counting down.
ACCGAAGCCGATAAGGCGTTCGCGATCAACGGGGTCGGCCCGGGACTGGTGGCCCGAGCCTGCGCGAACAAGGGAGCGCGACTGCTGCATATCTCGACCGCATATGTGTTCGACGGGTCGTCGTCAAGTCCGTGGGAGACCTGGTCACCGACCGCCCCGTCGAGCGTGTACGGAAAATCCAAGTTGGCAGGTGAGGAGGCCGCCCGAGCAGCGTTGCCCGATGCGCGGATCGTCCGCACCATGTGGCTGTACTCGGGGACCGACCGGGATTTCCCGGCCGCACTCGTGCGGAGATGCTCCCGGGGCGAGCACGTCGCGGTCGTCACCGACCAGATCGCGTCCCCAACCTACGTCGACGATCTCGTATCCGCTCTGTTCGACCTCGTCGCGCACCCGAATCCACCGCGCCTGCTCCACGCGACCGGCGGCGGCGCCGTATCCAAATACCGATTCGCTCGTGCGATTATCGAAGCGGCGGGACTCGATGCGGACCTGTTACGGCCCTGCCGGACATCGGATTACCGAGATGCCGCAACCCGGCCCCGGAATGCCGTTCTGTCGAATTCATCGTGGATCGACTGCGGCCTTACGCCGCTACCACACTGGCGTGACGGACTACGTCGCGCTGTCAGGGCTGCAGTTCGGGACATCCGGTCGTGAACGGAGCGAACCGGTGACACAGCGCGTGATGTCCACGTACCTACGGCTGGGGTGGTTTCGGCCGCGCGGGTATCCGGAGTGGGCCATCCGATCAGCAATGGAATCGAACCGATCATGACATCGACGCCTCGAATTACCACCGGCCAGGTGACCAGGCCGGGCCAAGGGATCGCCCGGATCTGCAAATGGTTCTTTCTCGCCCGATCTGGGCCTCGCGAACTAACCGACAACGACCATTACTTGCGGCTTCCTGAACAGTGCCATGTCGAAAGACAGCTGCGTGTGGCGGCGATTCCACCTCGGGCGGAGTTCCTCCACTCCTTGCGGCCTCTTCGAGCAGGTCGGGTGAACTGGGGCTCTCGCTTCCTCGGGAGCGCGGCGACGAACGGGAAATCCTCATCTACATCAACGGAACCGCGGCTTGGGAACGGGTGCGGCTATCTGCCGCGCAATCCGACGAGAGTCTCGCATTCTTCGTGAATTCCACGACTTGACTGCCGAGCATCCCATATCCGGTGACTCCCAGGCGGTCTGCCACAAACACCTCTCACCCAAGAACACGGTCTACCTCGACGGCGCCAGTGGGCCGCGGCCCGTCGCCTTCATCGACTGGGATCTGGACTGGTCCGCGGCATCCGCGATCGGTGCAGTGAACTGGGCATTCGCCTCGCTGCCCAGATCGGACGGCACTTGTCGGCCGATCTGGGCAGGCGGTGATCGGCGGTCTACCAGCGTGCCTCAGAGCAGTGGGAGTCCCACGCGGCGGGTAGATCATCGGATAATACCGGTGCGCCGAGGATCGTGTCGTCAAGGTCAAATGCGTCCAGCAGTGCGGGCAGGTTATCGGCGAGGCTGTTGATCGCGTGGTGGAGGTGCTGCTTCGTAGCGTTGGCAGCGGTAGCGTCGACTAAACCATGGGTGAGATACCATGCGGCGTGCTGGTCGAGATAGTGCAGGGCGAAAACGTCACGCACGGCGGCAATCTCGGTGTGTTGGGAATGTTTGTCGAGCAGGTCCAAGGCATACTTGGCGCAATGGGCCTCGGCGAGGCTGAGCGCGTCCGGAATGACTGCCAACCGATCCGCGAGCGCGGGAGTGGACAGATGCGGCTGTGCCTCTTGCGCGATCGTCAGAACGCGGGCGCTGAGCAAGCGTGCGCGGTCGTGGGGGTCGGAGGGGTCGTGTAGTACGGGTTCTGGTGGCGGGGTACCGGCAAGTTGTTTGGCCAGTATTCGGCCGGCGACCGAACCGAGGACGTCGCAGTCGCCCTCTCCGGTGATGGCGGCATGGCAGACGCCGAGGTAGTCGGCGACCCGGTTGGCGCTGAACATGCCTTGTGCACCCATTTTTATCCGGCAGTGGGTGATCGTGTCCAGTGCATGCAGCTGAATGAAGTGCTTGGCCAACATCACTGTGACGACGGTGTCGGGGTCGGTGAGATCGCTGCCGGCAAGGAATGTCTTGATCGCGTTGCCGTAGACGGTGCGGGCCACAGTGCCTGCGAGGTCGGTGAGCAGGGTGTCTCGCACATGTGGAATGTCGAGCATGAGCGGTCGGTCGACACTTGTCATCGGCACTTCCCGGCCTGCGGCGTAGCGCAAGGCGATGTAGAGCGCGGCGCGGGCCGCAGAGTTCAGGCACGACGACAGCGCCATTCGCCCGACGGTCAGCTGGCTGGTGACCGATGGGAATGCCCGCTGCCGACTGTTCTCGTCGCGCCAGGTCAGCACACCGTTGTCATCGATGGTGGCCAGGCCATTGCTCAGCCAGGCGTTGCGCTCGACCTGGAGGTGGTCGAAGCTGATGACCGCGTTGTCCATGATGACCAGGGGCTGACGGCCGAGCTGGATGATTGTAACGCCGGGGCATGGATCGCCGTTGGCATCGCGCAGCCGCGCCGTGAACAGGTGCACGCCATGATCGGTGCCTGCCCCGTCGATCAGCCGCGCGGCGATGACGCAGACCCGTGAAACCGGGATGCCGACGCTGGGCATGAATTTCCGCGCCCGCGAATTCGGTGTGTTGAGCACAAACCCGTCACCGTCCCAGGTCGCGGTGGTCTGCATGAATCCGATATTGGAACCGCACCCGTACTCGGTCAGCAGCATGTTCCCGATGCTGGAACCGTCATCCAGGTCCTGCAGGTACGGCGCCGCAGAGTCGGGATCGGTCAGGGTGGCCAAACTGCCCGAGGCCAAATTGTAGTGTCCGGAGATCAGCGGAACCAGGTCCGTCGCGAGCACTGCCGACCAGTCGAACACGGCGAACAGGCTGGGTAGATCGGTCGCGACAGCGCTGGAGGTGCCGAGCTCGCCAACCAGATAGCGCAACTGCTTGTACGCGTTGAGGCGCCGCTGCTCTTGGCTCTGCTTCTCCGTGATGACGAAGTCCGGGTTGGTCAGAGCCTTCTGCAAATGCTGATGAACCTCCGGGCTACCGTGCCGAAGCAGATCGGTCAGCGATGTGCCCTCTTTTGTCTGCCTCTTTCGGAGCAGGCCGAAAAGTACCGCATCCAGCTTGCCCCGCAACCCATTCCGCGCATCCTCCGCAAGTGTCATCCCCACAGTTGCACTCTCGCTTGAATTCATAGCCACTTGCGTCAACCTTCCACTCCGTGATCCGTGCGTTCCGCTCGGCCACGCACGCGATCACTCAGCCCACAACACCACCAGGTCAGCAAACTCGTCATAGTCGGCGAGAACACGAAACACAGTGTCCCACAGCATGTTGACTCACCGTATGGGTTCGTGGCGGCCGTCCTGTGGCTGGCGCCCGAGCGTCTTGGAGTACTCCTACCGCACCTGGGCCTTCGACAAGGGCCAGGCAAACGCACGCACACCGTGCCGAGTCGGATGACGAGCTGCGCGCCTGATCTCCAGCGGAGCACGACACCAATGGGTCCCGTTTCCGCGCGGATTCCTGCGTGCCGCCGGGTCGGTCTCGACGCGCCACCGCGACCGGGCCGCCGTCGACGGCAGGGCGTACTGGGCCAAGCCGCGCACCGACGAGTGGCCCGACGTCGTCATCAGCATTGGCGTCGGTTGAAGCAGGACGTCCAGTCCTCCGATCACACCGCCATTGACGGCCTGCAGGAGTAGCGGAGGGATTGCTTCAGGTGGCACGGACAACGCCCGACTGGCAGTTCTATGAATCGGACGTCTTCATCATGTCCAGTATTCTGGGTTGCCATTGGTAAAACCAACTAAATTTGTAGGACTCTCCATGGGGCGACGAGGTGGCGGAATAGGTGAATCGACGGTCGGTCGTACTGAATGGAACTTTGTCGACGAGTTGCTCGAAGCGCGGGTCGATCCGGACTGGGAGCGTTGTCGGGTCCGGTGTTATCACGGGGAAACAGAGGCGCTCGATCCGAGGAGATTCCCAGCTGATGGTGGCGTAAATATCGAATGCTTTCTCGGTGAGCGAGAGGAATTGATCGCTCGGTTCCGGAAGCCCGGCTTCTCGGTGCAGCGACACGATGGCACGGGGTTCGAAACAGTCGGCCGGCAGTCCGGGGAAGTACACGTTCATCGTCTTGTCGTGGTAGTCGATGCCGAGCAAGCCGACTTTGTCCTCCAAGCCGTGACGAGCGAACATGCGGGCGTGGTCGGCGAGACTGGGCGGCATGGACGGGAGTGCGGCAAGCTCCGATACCTTTTGCACGCCATCGGCAGGAAAGAACAGCCAGATCTTTTTGAAGCCGCCGACTACACCGATGTCGATCCCGTAGCTGTCGATGGGGCACTGTTTTCGGACCTGGTCCAGCAGAGTGCCAACCGGATGATCGGTCTCGGGAATCAGTTTGTTCGAAAGGGCGATGTGGTACGGATCGGCGTCTCTCGGCAGCGTCAAAAAACGGTAGTCCAGGTCTCCCGAGCGGCGGGCGTCGGTGACCACTCTGAAAGAGATCACGGAATGCGTGAGCATCGTGCCGTATGCGGTCAGAGTGGACCAGACAGTGTCTCGCACGCAGGGGACGTTCAATAGCCGCGCGGAATTCTCAATGGCAGCATAGAGATCGTCCAGCTCGGATTCGGTGGTGGTGACCATACGTCCTTCCAGAGATGAGTGCTACGAACAACGTCGCGGTCTCGCCGACCCGGTCGGCCAGACAGCACGTCAGGTCCGGCAGAGTCGAATGCGCAACGCGGACAGCACTCTACGCTGCGACGTAGCCGTTGGCTTTCAGTCGACTGACTTGGAAGTGGGAGTCATATCTCGATGTTGTGCCGATAGATCGCGCCGGTCATGCGGCGTCGATGGCCACGACACCCGGCGGATGCCCGTGACGGCGCGGGCAGCGGTCTCGGCGTTTCCGAGCCGTCGACGCTGCTGGTGACCTGGTCTAGTAGGTCGATGTCCTGGCGGCACCAGCGCGCGAAATCGCCCGCATCGCGCCGAAGTGTGTGCCGCGACTCGTCGGCGCGCAACGCGGTCCACCCGGCGATGGTGTCGGTCATCGCCCGGCGGATCGGGTCGGTCGGGCCCGCGGGCGCGAGATAGCCGCACTTCCGGTTTGGTCGATGCCCATCTGCACACGTGGCAGACCGGTCTGCGGTCCGTCGGGGCGGATTGGACGCTTTTCGGCTACATCATGAACGTGCACGGCAGCGCGGCCGGCCACTTCACGGCCGAGGACGTGGGGATCGGCGTCGAGACCGGGGCGTTGAGCCAGATCGATTGTGGGAAACGACAATCGGCGACTGGTGCCACAACAATTCCACTTTCGAGCACACTATGCGGCGGTCGAGGGGTTGCGGCGGTCCGGTATTCGCGTGATGTTCCTACACGGCACCGCCAAACGTCCGGGGCATGTGCCGCACTCGCGATCCGAGGTCGGACGGCTTCTCGACGGCCCGTTCGCGGAACGGAACGGGTTGCTGACCCTCGGTATGGCCGTCCTCGGACCCGGCTACTGCGACCCCGACGTCGCGATCGCCGATTTCCGGCTCGCCGCCGAATACGGCACGGTACTCCGTTACACTGACGAACTCGAGTCGCCGGACGCCGACAGGAACAGGTTCGAGTACGCAGGAATGTCCGCGATGTCGTTGCGCACGTTCGCGGATCGGAGTACGCCCGCCTTGCGGAGGATGGCGACGAGACGCTCAGCCTCGCCCCATTCGATACCTGCCTCGGTCGAGAGGGCCGCAATGGCCCGGCCGTCGAAGTCCGTGTTTTCACTCATGGTGTTGATCCTCCTCGGTGATGGGTGGAACCCGAGCCGCCGCCACAGCTCGTCGAACGGCGTGAACCTCCAAGAGCCCCTCGCCAACGGCTGCAAGCTCTCCGAACGTCGAGTATTCGGTGTGCAGGTGGTCATGTCGCCGCGCGCCCTCGCCTGCTCGAACACGTGCCGAGTACATGCGCCCCGGCGACACCCTGGTGGTGCGGTCCCTGGACCGGCTCGGCCGAGCCCTCCAGGACCTTATCGCGATCGGCGCCGGACTCCGCAAGCGCGGCATCGGATTAGGCTCCCTGTACGAGGCACTCGACACCACCCGGGCTGGCTTAGGAAAGCACGAAACCCGCGCCGTGGCGCGGGTTTCTGGCTTGTCGGCTCCTAGATGGCGCGGACGCTCTGGGCCTGTGGGCCCTTCTGGCCCTGGCCGATCTCGAACTCGACACGCTGCCCCTCGTCGAGGGACTTGAAGCCGGAGCCGGAAATCTCGGAGTAATGGACGAAAACGTCGGGACCGCCCTCATCTTGGGCGATGAACCCGAAGCCCTTTTCGCCGTTGAACCACTTCACACTGCCTTGCGACATACTTTTGTTTTACTTCCTGTTGCGAGCCGAGTGATCACTTCAACAACCCGTGCTCATCACACAGCATGCCACACTTCCACGTGTCAGCCGGAAACGGCACGGTCAATCGTGCCGCCGAGGCCGCCGTGTTCAGTCCTGCTGCCCGTATTCGGCGTTGAGTTCGCGGGCTTCGGACAGCTGGTCTTCGAGGACGATGATCCGGCACGCCGCGTCCAGAGGGGTGCCTTGATCAACGAGTTCACGGGCACGCGCGGCCAGACGCAACTGGTAACGGGAGTAGCGGCGATGCCCGCCCGGTGATCGTTGCGGGGTGATCAGTTTTGCCTCATCGAGGCTGCGCAGGAACGCTTGGGTCGTGCCCAGCATGTCCGCGGCCCGCCCCATCGTGTACGCGGGGTAGTCGTCATCATCGAACTTCTCATTCGCGGTCGTGTGTTCAGGAATCGTTGTGCCTCCATGCGACGAGTGCCCCGGTGCCGTACGGCACCGGGGCACTGAGGGGAATTACTACCAATCTTCCGACATGTCACCGACAATTCGGTCGTCGCTCCACCATGCGTACTCGTAGGCGACGTGACGGCAGGCAACTCCTCCCTTCTCTTCAACTGCGCTACTTCATCTTTCATACATTCGGCGACCTGGAACCGGCAGACTTCGCGGTTCCGCGTTCACGACCGCCGTTTTCAGCTTCACGGGCAGTTCGTCATCTCCCGTGCCATCCAGACTTCTTCCTCTTCTGACTCGATAGAAGCTACCTCAGTCCTTGCTCAATGTCTACTGTGACTACGGCAGATTTTCGTGTCGGTAGAACGCCGGGGAACCCGCCTAGCAGTACGCGTGGGTGTCCAGATAAGGAATCAGTCGTTCCGCCGGTTCAGCGGGCCATTCGGCGACGATGTAGTGGTGGTCGCCTGTGCGGTGATGGGCGATGAGAGTGCCATCGAGGTCGGTGCCCAATCGCAGATCTTCGCGCGCGCCGATTCCCAGAAGCGTTGCCGCAGGATGCCGTGACGGCGCGTCTGTCGTGTGGTGGGTAGTTCCAATCGGATCTGGATATGTTCCGCGCCAACGGGTGTGTTCATCGAGTGCAGCAGTGACGGGGGGCGAACACGGTGCTGGCCAGCCCACCGGCGAGGGTGAGGATCATCAGCGCGATCACCCGGTCGGCACCCATCAGCGGGTCGACGCCGCGAACGCCGGCGGACACAACACCGCCCCCGTCAGGGCACCGGCCGCCACCCAGCCGCCGTAGAACACCCTCAGATTCGGTGCGACCGCGACTACCGGCAGCGCCACCACCGCGACGACCGAACCGCGGTCATCACCAGCCGCGGCGCGATCCGGTCCAGTACCCGCCCGACCGGGATACCGGTGAGCGCGGTCGCGAGCTGGCCGACCGAGAACGCCGTGGTGATCACCGGCGCCGACCATCCGGTGTCGCCGGTGATCGACACCGGAAACGCGTAATACAAGATCCCGCAATTAGAGATCTGGGTCAGGCGCGGCACCGCCAGCACCCGGCGGCGCCGCGCCCGCGGCAATCCGATTGCGCGGGCGCGGTATCGGCATCACTCACTCCAGGGCCCGGGCCCTACCGGGCGGTCGGCGCGCAGCACGCGACCCCGGTCTCCGGCTCGGGCTCGGTTTCGCCGCGGCCGTCGGTGCCGCAGCAGGCCTGTACCGCCTGCCTGCCACTCATCCCGGTCAGTTCTGGGGCGGTGCCGAAGCGGTCGGTATCGGCCAGCACGGTGTAGACCTCCCACCGCTCCGCGTTGGGGCCGGTGACCCACACCTTGTCCTGGGTCGCGAAGCAACACGTCGTTGCCATCTGCTCCTCGGTGAACAAACCGGCCTGTGACAACCGGGCGATCTCGGCATGCACCTTTTCTGACGAATCCACCTCTACCCCGAGGTGGTTCACGCTGCCGCCGTGGCCAGGGTTCTCGATGAGCACCAGCTTCAACGGCGGCTCGGCTACCGCGAAATTCGCATATCCCGGCTTGCGTTTTGCCGGCTCCACACCGAACAGGGTCGAGTAGAACCCGATCGCCTGCTCCAGATCATCCACATTGAGAGCGAGCTGAACACGAGACATCATGACCTCCACCTGTGTTACATATATCGAATAGCTGACGGAACCGAGTGTGCCACCTTTTCGACATATGTCAATCCTTTCGGTAGGATCGGGTCCATGCCAAAAGCACTGCCCGTCATCGATATGTCCACCCCTGTCTGCTGCGCGCCAGTGGCGGCCGGACCGGTCGACGACGACGCGGCACTGCACGTCGCGCTGCGCCTGAAAGCGCTCGCCGACCCGGTCCGGGTGAAGCTGATGTCACTGCTGCTGGCCAGTCCGGACAGCGGCGAAAACGGAGGTGATCTCGCCGCCGTGGTCGGACTATCCGAATCCACGGTCAGCCACCACCTCACCCAACTCCGCAAAGCAGGGCTGGTCAGCTCCGAACGCCACGGCATGAACGTCATCCACCGTGCCCACCGTGACGCACTCGCGGCACTCTGCGTCGTCCTCGACCCCAACTGCTGCCGCTGAACCTGCATTCATATCTCGACACCCGAACCGGCTGCAGTTATCGCCTGTTCGTCAGGATGAGGTGTGGCGGCAGTGGCGGGCCCCTTGCTTACGACTGAGCCCGAGATTTGGGTGTCCTGGCTGTTGATCTGTCGTCCATCAGGCGGTTTCACCACCTTGGTGCCGACCGGGCGGGCAAGGACCTCATAGGAGCGGACCTCACCAGAAGAATTGGGAGTGTCCGGTAAGTAGCCGATGAGTGGGTGTGTGCGTAGCGCACCGCATCGGCTGTGAAGCCAGCGCGTGGCTGTTCATTCGATCTTGAAAAATAGCGCATCGTGGTCCGCGTCCCTGGTGGAGCGCGGTAGCTCGACGTCACCGACCCCGCCGCCGAGAAGGCTGTGAAGGCGGCCGTCGACCGGTTCGGTCGCATCGACGTGCTGGTCGACAACGCCGGTAGCTTCTATGCAGGGTTTTTCGAGGAGATCAGCCCCGCGGATTACCGACAGGTGCCCTTCTGGGTGATCGGCGGGCACGGCGCTGGCATGTCCCCCGTGCCGGGCAGCGTCGCCTGGGTGGATTGGGCGCCCGCGGTGGCAGCCGTCCGGGCAGCCGTCACTGAGGCAGCGGATGGTACCGGGATGCGGGCGATGGGCGGTTGCCGCCGTTCAGCACGGCGGTTTCGGCGGCCAGCAGTGCGTCCAGTGCATTGGCGGCGTTATTCAGGCCGGGAACGCAAATCGTCTCACCGAGCCGGACACCGGCCAAGCTGGCAGCGGCAACGTCCTCCGGGCGCATGGCGATCGGGACGTGCTGACCGGCGCCGTCGTTGAACTCCGTGGCCACCACTCCGGGGCACACCACTTGCGTGCGGATGGAGGTCTCGGCCAGTTCGTGGGCGAGGGTTCGGGTGAAGGCGACGATGGCGGCTTTCGCCGCGGTGTAGAGGGTGCGGTGCGGCATCCGCGGATCGGTCTGACCGCCACTGAATGCCAACAGCGACGCCACGGTGATGAGGGTGCCCTCACCGGCAGCGAGCATCCCGGGCAGGGCGGCGCGGACCAGCTGGATGGGGGACACAGCGTTCAGAGTGAGCGACCGATCCACCGCTGCGGGGTCGACCTGCGTGAGTGGTGCATATCCACCGGCGCCGGCGTTGCTGATCAACCGTCGGACATCCCCGGCTGCCAGCCGGTCGGTCACGGCTGCCAGCCCCTCCGGCGTGCTCAGGTCGGCGGGGAGCACCTCCACTGCAGCGCCACCGGCGCGCAGGTCGGTGGCCAGGTCGTTGAGCCGATCGGCGCGGCGAGCGACCAGCACGAAGTCGCAGTCGTCGGCGAGCAACCGGGCGTAGGCGGCGCCGATGCCGGAGGAGGCACCTGTGATCAATGCGAGGGGTCGAGGCATGCATCCATCCTGTATCAATCGTCTGTTATGTGTCAAACGTTTGATAAGCATTCGACGTAATATCCTCATCGGGTGGACCAGAACAGTGTTGAGCCGGCGGATCCCACGCTGAGCAGGCGGGTGACGTGGGCATTGCGGCGGGCGGAGATCGCGGTGCAGGCTGTCAAAGAGCAGGGGTTGCGCCCGTTGGGCATGGCCGTGGCGCACTACTCGTTGCTGATGTCCGTCCACGTCGACCCGGGCCTGACCGGTGCGGAACTGGCTCGCCGCCTGGGCGTCACGCCGCAGGCCGTCGCGTCGCTGGTCGCTCGGCTGGAGCAGCGGGGTCACCTGGAGCGCCGCCCGCATCCCCGGCACGGTCATGTGCAGGAGCTGCACCTGACCGATGCCGGACGGGCGGCGCTGCGCTCGGCGGACCGGGTGATCACCGAGATCGAGCAGCGGATCACGCAGGAACTCGGCGACGACAGCACGCGGCTGGTCGCCCTCCTCGAGCGCGTGATCGACGCGGTTCCCGACGGGCGTGCGCGCGATCCCGGGATGTCCGCCGATCGGTGAGTGGTCGCACCGATCGGCGCCACCGCGCAGGCCGCTGTGGCGCACCACCAGGAGCCGATATGGGCCCGGGCATTCCGGTGGCTCGCGGACGAGCGTCGCGCACTCAGTCCATTACCGGTCGGCTCACGGTCCGCTTGTTGACCTTGACCTCGCGGATGTCGCTGCCGGTCTCGGCGATACCGAAACTGATGATGTGCATCGCCGATTGCCTCGCCTTCGCCACGGATCTCCACGTACCGCGGCGGCCGCGGCCGTAACGGGCGAAGTCGTCGCGCTGGTGCCCATACTGCTGGCCAGTTCCGGCCCGCTGACCCTGCGGGTCGCGGCCGAATTCGCCGACTCCGCCCTCCCGCTACTCACCGGGGCCGAACACGCTGGCGGACTTCACAATCCCCACACTGGCCCGACACGCTGCGGCAGCCGGTCGACCGACGCCCCGGGTGGTCGGCATGGTGGGGGCCCGTAGCCACCGCCGACGTGGCACGCGCACGCGACCGCGCGGCGCAGCAGATGGACAGATACAGCGAGATGCCGGCATATCGGGCGCTGCTGGACCGGGAGAACATATCCGACCCGGTGGAACTGGCCGTGATCGGCGACGAGCAGATTATGGCCGACGCAGTGGCTCGCTATGCCGAGGCCGGCGCCGACGAGCTGATCTTCGCACTTACCGCTCTGGGATCGGCACGTGATGAGGAGCGAACCTGGGCGTTGCTCGGCGAACTGAGCAGGACCGGACGCGACTGAAGACGAGCTGAAAACAGGGCAACCAGGCTGACGTGAACGGATACACGAAGTCGGTAGCGGCAGTGTCGTCAGCCATGCCCGGCTGCGGAGGTCACAGCGGGTATCCCATCGCGCGGCGCCTGCGGGGGTTTCCACAGCTGCCCGCCGGGCCGTGCGGCTTCACGTGTGGGTTGCGCAGCCGCCCGACGTGAATGAACCACTCGCCCAACGGCCATCGACCGGCATGGCACCAGCTCACATGGTATGGACGGCACAATCGTCTGCTGGGTCCATCGCTCCAACGGGCGCACCCGGGAAATTCGCAGTCCGTCTCGACCGAGCCGCGCGGCGGGCTGTAGAGCGTGCGTGACAGCCAGGCATCGAGATCCGGTCCGGCCGCGATGCATCTACGCGTTAGCGTGACGGTGGCACGACATGTGCGCCACGGCAGCCAGCGTGGTGGCCGCGGCCCGACCATTGCCGCGGGTAGATCCTGCGACCAGGGCGATACGGCCGTCGAGACGGATAGACATGGATCGGTGCACGGATTCAACTGTTAGCGGCTGAGGGTTCGTCGATCACGGTCATCGGTCGAGGAGTTGGCGTGACAGCGCTTGCCCCCACCAGTGTTCGATCTGATCCGGTGGCCAGCCGCGCTCGTGGATGAGGATGGTGTAGACGTCGATGTTGCACAGTGCGGCGTAGACGTCGACGGCGGTGGCCAAGTCCACGCCGGGGCGAAGGGTGCCCGCGGGCCAGGAAGAGAACACCTCGACACGGGTCTGGTCGGCGGCGCGGCGTACTTGCTCGTAGATGGTGGCGAGGTCGGCTTCGGTGCGGCCGGCTTCGCGGACCAACGTAATCAGGTCGCCGGAGCGTTCGAAGAGTCTGCGGTCGTAACCGGCCATCGCGGCGAGTTGCTTCTCGGGGGTCGGGGCTGCACCGAGGTCGGCGAGCAGCCGTTCCGGGTCGGCCGGCAGATCGGCCGCGTCCACCAGAGCCCATACCAGGCCGGTCTTGTTTCCGTACGCGGCGTAGACCGTCGGTACCGATACATTCGCCTCGCGCGCCACCTCCCGCACGGTCGTCGACGCCCATCCTTGGGAGATGAACAGGCGACGAGCCGCTTCCGCTATGTCGGCGCGGGTGCGGTGCGCCTGGGCTTGGCGCCGGAGGTTGTCGTAGCCACGCCGCGGGGGCGACTCACTCACTTGCACCTTCGATCTTTTGCTGCATATATTGAAAATATCATACGTAAAGTCAATCGAGAGGATGTCTGTCGTGACTGTTTCGGATGGGGCGGGACTGGGTGGGCTCGGGTTTGTGCTCACAGCCCTGGTGGTCAACCTGCTCTACGTCCGCGCGCGGCTTCCGCTGCCGATGTCGGGCAAGGGTTTGGACGAGGTCATGGACTCGTTGACGGCAGTCGGGGTCGCAGTTCGACGCCCCTCGGTGCTCGCCCCGCTGACGTGGCTGTGCACAACGATTTTCGCCGCCGGATTGGCGGCAGTGCTGTGGGAATCCGGGCAGTCCCCCAGTGCGTGGGCGCTGATGGGATTCGGTGGCGTCCTCATGCAGAACGTCGCTTTCAGCTGCGTGGAGGCGTTGCGGTTCGGGCTGGCTTCGGCCGCCGCGCACGATCGTGGATCGACGGCGGGACTGTGGGCGCTCAGCAACGTGTTGTTCGGCTTCAACCAAGTCTTTCTCGCCACCGCACTGGTGGGATTCAGCATCGCCGGTGCCGAGACGGGGTTTCTGCCCCTCTGGCAGCAATGGCTCGGATACGGCAGCGCCGCATTACTTTTCGTCTCCTCTTCGGCCAGCTCCTATAATGCCGCCGGTACCAGCCGCACCGCGCTGATCGGGTTGGTGGGCTGGCTGGGATGGATGGTATGGATCGTCGCGTCCAGCATCGCCCTGCTGGACTATTGATAGACGCCGAAGTGGGGGGATACGAGCGATGGTGCGGACTTCCCGTTGTCCCGGCTGGCGCGCTCGGGTGTCCTTCGGCAGGTCGAACCTGCGGATAGCCTAGAAGGCTACGGTCGCGGTCGTTGACCAGAATGCGGCGTAAAGCCGAGCCGGTGCTTCCGATCTACCAGCCGGAGGTGGCCGTTGACGCGGTGGTATACGCCGCGGAGCATCCGCAGCGTCGCGAGTACATCGCTAGTCCTGGAACAGCACGAACTCGGCCCAGACGTTTCCCTCAACAGCACGATCGCCGGATGCTGCGGACCTCACTTGTTGTGTTCGTGCGTATCTCCGTGGACTAAGGGTAGGCGGTACAAGCACCTACTTCGACGAATGGAGGCGTCATGAGGGACGTCGACGACAACGTTTCTACAGGCCGAGGCCGTCTGCTTCGAATTCCGCGTAGCCGGGGAGCCCTCGGCGGACTTGCGGTGCTACTTCTGGGCGTCTGGGGTGCGCTGATCCCGTTCCTCGGACCGTACTTCAACTTTGCGTTCGCTCCTGACGAGCCATGGGTGTGGACGGCGGCGCGGGGCTGGCTCCAATTACTGCCCGGCGTCGCCGCGATCATCGGCGGATTGCTCATGTTGGCAAGCCGCAACCGTCTCGTGGCAAGCTTCGGCGGGTGGCTGGCGGTGGCGGCGGGCTTGTGGTTCGTGATCGGGCCGCTACTGGCGGACCCGCTGCGAATCGGAGATGTCGGCGATCCTGTCGCCACGTCTGACCTGAAACGTGCCGTACTACAACTGACCTACTTCTATGGTCTCGGTGCGCTGATTCTGTTTTTCGCCGCGACATCGCTCGGTCGACTGTCAGTGCGCAGCGCACGCGATATTTCCTTCGCGAGACGCGAGGTCGACGCCAGAGCCGCCGCCGGAGCAGACAGTCAACGCCGCGTGGCCGACGCGCCAGGACCTGACGAACCTGCCTCCCGCGCCGATACCGGAGCGAAGCCGCGGCTGAACAAGCCTGGGCTCCACCGCGGCTGAAACAAACCCGTTCTGGGCGGCGTGTCCGGTGGCCCGCGATCGGGCTCTCGTCGCGGTCTACGGTCAGTCCGAACAACGTGGCGCGGCACTTTTCCCGCCAATCGCATCCCCAAGTGCGACGGGAGTTCGAGTGCCGGGTCCGCCCGAGCATCGAACCGCGCCGGCGTCGACGATGGAGCATTTGTTGCCGATCGGCGTAGGTAATTTTCGCCGCGGGTTGCTGATGCTCGAACCGTACCTATTCGGCGAGTGTAGAGCCACGGATCATTGCCCCGCACGAGTGCGGGGAGCCGACGCTGGAGGTAGGAAGGTTGGCTGAATGCACCGGGTTCCGAAGGCCATAATCACCAAACGCCCGATCAGCCTGGCCGATGTTGTATCCGAGCGAACGAGAACTTTCCCAGTTGGGCCTGGTGTGACGCACATCAGTCGAGTTCTTGGGTATGGCTTGCTGATCGAGGCCGCTCAACACGTTGGAGGGCCGTGAATGGGCCGCACCTGATCGCGCTCGTCCATGCCGGGGCGTGGTCCCCACGGGCAAGCTCCTGCTACGGCCCACCGACATCACCCCACCCGAGCAACCGAATCAGACGACGTGGCTGTCGCATGATCAGGGTTGCACGGTGAAGGATGTGGGCGTGGAGTTGGAGCCTTACCGTGGTGAGCTGGTGGCGTATTGCTATCGGATGTTGGGTTCGGTCCATGAGGCCGAAGACTTGGTGCAGGAGACGATGCTGCGCGCATGGAGGGCTCGTGACCGGTACGACAGTGCGCGGGCGTCGGTGCGAACCTGGCTGTACCGGATCGCGACGAACGCATGCTTGAACACGCTCGAGGGTCGGGCTCGCCGTCCGTTGCCTTCCGGGTTGGGTGCGCCGTCCGACAACCCCGCCGTGCCGCTCACCCCGAAAGCGGACATTCCCTGGTTACAGCCGTTTCCCGATGCGCGGTTCAACGTGGGATTGCGGTCGGATCTGCGGTTGGCGCTGGTGGCGGCGATGCAGGTGCTGCCGCCGCGGCAACGAGCCGTGCTGCTGCTGCGGGAGGTGCTGGAATTCACCGCCGCCGAGGTCGCCCAACAACTGGGCACGACCGTCGCCGCGGTCAACAGCGCCCTGCAGCGGGCCCGCGCGGCGTTGGCGGATGTGCCCGACATCGACGAGGTCACCGAACCGGACGACCCCGCAGTGCAGGTCGCGATTCACCGGTACATGCGCGCCTTCGAGGCGGGCGACGTCGCGGCATTGGTTGGGCTGTTGACCCGCGACGCAATCCTGGAGATGCCCCCGGTGCCATTGTGGTATCGGGGCAGCCGGGATTACGGGCGATTCATGCGCCGCGTCTTCGACATGCGCGGCACCGACTGGCGGATGCGGCAGCTGTCGGCCAACGGGCAACCCGCGCTCGCCGCCTACGCGCCCGAACCGGGCGGCGGACATGTCCTGCACACGCTGCAGGTTTTCACAGTCACCGGCGGCCGAATAGCACGCAACGTCGTGTTCGCCGATCGAGGAGTGTTCCCGCTGTTCGGGTTGCCCGAGACGATGTCCGTGGGCGATCTGCGCCGGCCGCGATGAGTCGGCCCGGTGTCGCCGGTACATACGCTTGACCTTCCACCCCGGGACTGGTCAGCCGCCGGGAGAGATCACGCGAGGTACGGGGACGGGCTCACTGCCGCCACAGGGCCCGGACCCGGCCCGCACGCCGATTTGCGGGACCTTCTCACCTGGCGCGCAGGTGATTCCTCTCGGGTGTAGGCGTGCGCTCAGTCGAAGGTGCTGTCGAGCCAAACGATCGTCTGCATACCGAACAGATCGGTGCCCCAGCCGTAGAGATCGGTGATCATCCGCACCATGCTGCAATTGGTCGGCGCGTAGGTCACATCGGTGCCCTGGGCACGGTACTGGTCGGCCAGTTCACGCGCATCGCGGGCGGGCACCAGAGACATGAACGAATCGTCGGCTGCGCAGGAGGCGATGAGCACCTTGGATTTCGGCGGACCTCCACGACCGAGCATATTGTCGTCGAACGCATGCTGGAACGCGGGTTCGTCAGCCGGGTTTCGCCCCGTGTTGAACAATGTGTTCAACGGGACGAACGGCAATCCGAAGTACGCAGGCGTCTGGCACTGCGTGCGGAAGAAATCCGCGAGCCCCTTACCGGCCGGATTCAACTTCTCGTCGACGCGCATGCCCGGATACCACGGTTCGAGTCCGAGCAGGGTGGCGAAGGCGAAACCGGAACCGACCGAACCGCCGGCGATCCGCATGAAGTTGCGCGGATTCACGACCATGCCTTCCAACACAGTCGATTTCACGTTCAGTTCTGGCGCGTACTCGGGCTGCTGTTCGGCCGAGAACCCGGCACCCACCCCGCCACCGGCGATACCGAACAGTGCTGTCTGCGCTTTCGAGTCCAGACCGGCCTCATGAAAGTTCAGTGCCGCGCGGGCGCCATCGAGCTGGGCGTGCGCGGCGAATTTTCCGGCGAAAACGCCGTGCGGCCTACGGTCGGCGTCATTGCCGACATCGGAGATCATCACCGCGTACCCCTTGCCGAACAGCAGTGCCAGTGGGCCGAGAGCCGACCACGAGGCACCGTCGATCGGGGCGCCGCCGGTCCACTGGGTGCTCGGGTGACAGCTCCAGCCGACGCTGTCGTTGGCCTCCTGGTAGGAGATGAGGCGGCGTTCGGAATTCGGTGTGCCATCTACCGGGATCATCAGGATTCCGGTGCTGATCACGGGTGTGACACCGTCGTTTCCGGTGGTGACGTACATCAGCTTGTATGCGTCCAGGTTCGCCGGTTTCAAGCCGGTGAACAGCACGTCGACCTTCTTCGAGTTCAGCACGGTGCCGGGGCGCTCGTTCCCGGTGAGCGGCGGCTCCTGATAGAAGGGGTCGTTGGCTTGCAGCGCCTGGAACGCCTCCTCAGGGGAGGCGACGGTCGCGCCCCGCACGGTGCCGACCACGTAGCCGTTGAACACCTCACCGAGCCCCGGTGTACGCGGCGGGGCGAGCGGTTCCGGCGGAGCAGGCTGGGCCGGTGCTTCCGGCCGAGGGGGCGGCGCCGGTTGGGCCACCGCCGCACCGGCAGCGGTGAACACGATCATCGCCACGCCGAGCGCCGCGAGCGGCGTCCACCGTTTCCGGCCCGGGCCACGTCCGCGGGTTCTCCACGCACCGGGTCCACTGATCCCGACACCATTTCCGCGCATATCGACTCCATTTCCGCGCATCTCAGCGCACCGCCGTTCCAGCAACGACCGGCATTCCGGTCGCTGCCCCCGCGTCGACCGGTGTCACCTGGATCTGCTTGATCGCCGAATCCAGCAACTGCGGGATGTTCAGCAGCGGCCGGTGCGATTCCATCTGCACCTCGTACGGCGTGCGTAGCTGGGCTTCCACTGCGGGCCAATTGTTCTCGATCTGATATTTGTACTTCGGCAGCAATTCGGTGGTGATGTAGTCCCACCTCGGATCGAGTTCGGACCAGTTCCAGTCCGGCAGCGGCAGTGTCAGGAGCGCCGGGCAGCCGTCGGTCATCGTGAAGGGGATACGCACCGGCCGGAATTGGCGCGGCGGCACGACACCCGCGACCGACGGTGAACCCACCGCACCACTGAGATAGGTGATGGCCTCGCCTACCGGGCCCTTGTAGCCGCGCGCCTCGTCCCACTGGGCGCCGATCGCCCAATCCTGTTCACGCCGCAGCAGGGTCGCGTTGCCAGCCGCGATACGTCCGGAGTCACCGGAAGCGATATCGCGCCACGCGTTCATGATGTCGTCGCCGAACAATCCGGCGGCCTGGAATTCGGCGAGTGCGGGCAGACCTTCGGTGACATAGGCGTCGTGCATGGGCATCAGATCGGAGAAGATGTTCTTCTGCATGACGAGGATCAACCCGATGACATGCTGCAGATCCTGCGGCGTGATCTGTGGGCCCGCCGCGGCGAGCGCGGTGAGTCCGCGCGGTAGCATCGGAACGGCCTGCGGACCGGCGACCTGTTCGACCGCGGCGAGGACACCGCCCGCTGTTTCGGACAGACCGGGCACCCCGTAGATACCGCCCAGCAATTCGAAATCGACCAGCCCGCCGCCGAAATCGGCACCGACCTGGCCGCCCATACCTGCCCATTGCAATTCCCGATGGGCCAGTTGCAGGTCTTCGTAGTAGCGGTAGGACTTGATCAGATTGTCCCGGTTCGCCGCCACACCCGCGCGTGGGTCCCATGACCGCAGGTCGATGCCCGCTCTGTTCGTGGCGTCGACCAGCCAGTACTGGTACAGCAGGGCCGCATATCGGGTCGGCGTGATGCCACGGCCGCGCGCCTCGTCCAGCAGGGACCGCAGTTGCACGACGTCGTAGGGCAATGTCGGATCGACACCGCCGGGACCGGAGGCGGCGTTCCGATTGATCAGCGGCAGATCCAGGTAGCCATCCAACTCCGACGCTCCGGCGGGACCGGCGCAGGCAAGTCCGAGCCCGATCGTGGCCGCGAGTGCGGCGCCGCATAACAAGAAACCGATACGCATCAGCTGTTCATCCTTCCTCTCCCCAAGGTCGATACACACGAACTTCGCTCACGGAATACGCAGTGTCAGCACTCACAGACTAAGGGCCACGGCACCTCCCGCTGCCTGTTCAATCCGTCCCACCTTGACCCTGTTGTCGTACTAGCTGCTCATCGATCCCGCGAACCCGGCCGACGACCGGTGGTGCGCGCCGCCGCCGTCGAGTTGCTGCATCTGCGCTCGCTCTACCACGACATCGACAAACACGAGCACTACTACCGGCACGCCTACGCCATGACAACGGAACACAGTGCCGCAGTAGGCAATTGGATACACAGAAACAATCATCGGCGGCGGCACTCGGCGATCGGAATGCGCTCGCCGATCGACTACGAGCACTCCCTCAACGCCGCCCCTGAAGCAGGGTGAACTGTCCACTTGTTCGAGGAAACCCCAACAGCCTCCGCAACACCTCGCGATTGTCGGAGGTCAGGAACGGTTGCGGGCGTGGGTGATTCGACCATGCGTTGCCGTGAGGACTGCCACCACCATGACGGTGATCAATTGCAGCACGTTCCAGGCCACTGGATGGCGAACCGGCATTACCAATGGCTGCTGGTAGGTGGGGGCCCCTGCGATGACGGCTGGGATCCGTGGCTCGGTCGGCGGTAGAGGCAGTGGAGCCGGGGCGGGGGGAGGTGGCGCGAGCATTGGTGAATCCGGCTGCGGCGGGCCCAGTTGTAGCGGGATGTCGGGATAGGAATCAGGTGGCGGAGCATCCGGCAGCAGCAACAAACAGGTCAGCAGCGCGCTCCCGGTGGCCGCGCTGCCTACAACCGCACTCCCGAGTGCGGACTCGGACCACCAACTGCCGGTGACCGATCCGAGCATGATCAATGCACTGCCGGTGGCCGCGCTGCCTGTACAGGCTGCCTGCACGCTACCGGAATCGAGACCGAGGGCGTCGCTCGAACCAACCGCTTCGGGCGCCGCCGGTCCGAGAGCCAGTGGAGTGCCTGCGCCTTCTGTGCTATCAGTCAAAATGTTTTGCGGCACCGCGCTTCCAGTGGCGGGCAAGACAGCATGGGCAGGTGGCGCGAGCGCCAACTCGTTGCCGACCTCGTCGGCACCTGTAGTGACCGAGGTCTCGCCCGTCGCACTACCGGAGGTGAGATCGCCGAGAGACGGCCAGGCCGGCGGATCAGCGGCGGCAGGTGGCGCCGTTAGAACAGCAGCCGCGGCGGTCAGTGGAAGGAAGGCGAATCCCGCGGTGAGCCTGCGGATTCGCATCATGTCTATCGGCGATGCCATGTGCACATACCTCGTCTGTCGCATACCTGGAGGTTGGTCAACTCCCGTGTCGGAAACGGGTCAACGCCAGTTCGAAGGCGTCCCGCGGTACAACGCTGCCGCCGGAGAGCGGCCGATCGAGGCTGTAGATCGCAAGGATCACCCAGCCGACCACGACACCGAGCACGGCGGTCATGAGCAAGCTCCGCCTGGTGACGTCCTGGCCCGCCAGCACCATGCGCAGCAGCAACAACGCCGTTCCGAACCACAGGGCCGCGTACAGGAACCCGGGTATCGACAAGCTCGCGTCCATCGCGCGGTCGTACCGGGCTTGCGCTACTCCGTCGAGACTGGCCAAAACGCTGGAGCGGACATTGTCGTCGGCGTCGCGCAGAGCGGCCGCCTCGGCGCGCAGCGTGTCGAACGTCTGCTGGGTCGATTCGCTGAGCCGGTGTTTCTGTGCCATGACCGGCCATTCGTGGTCCAACACCTGCGTGGTGTAGTCGCGCACGAGCCCCTGGATCCGATCGCGTTCTGCCTGCGGCAGTGCGTCCGCGGCAGAGTGGACTCCGACCAGCGCTTTGGCCTCGGCAACAGTGTGGTTGTGTGCGTTGTCGTAGTTCTGCCAGCCGATCACCACCACCAACGCGACCACCGCAGTGAAGAACGTACTGATGATGTCGAGGACAAATCCGTCGCCACCTCCTTCCTCATTCTTACGCCACGACTTCGGGCGTAGCCGGTTCGCCAGAATGAGGACGGACACCGCGACGAGCGCGGACAGAACGGGCAGGGCCCATTGCAGAACCATGTGGTGCTCCATATCCCGGGGCAGCCGTTCGGCCACGTGGAATCACGACTTGTGTTGAGGGGCAGAAGTTGACGACGATCATGTGGCGGGTGGGGGTGTCCAGCGATGGGTACGTAGCCGGGCGGAGGAGACACCGAAGTCTTTTTTGAGATGTTCGGGGATGGCATAGTGCATGACTCGACCGCGGGTCAGGGAGCTGAGTTCGAAGACGGTGGTGAGTCGGCCGAGGTGGTCCAGTGCCCAGGCTCCCAAAGGAGAACTGTCTTCCAGGGTTTCGAGGAGACCGAGGCCGCTGGGGACGGCTTTGACGGCGGCATCCCATGCGGTGCGCGGCACTTGCAGCCAGTCGGCACAAGTGTCGCCGATGAGATAGCGGATCAGCGCGGAGACGAGGGGGTCGAAGAGGGTGCCCGGGACGACGTCCTCGTAGAGATCGATGAGTTGGCGAGTGAGGTGGGTCCCTTCTTCGCTGGGGCCGATGTAGCGCGTCAGGTATGTGTCGAGGAATTGCTGGGCGGATTGCAGGTTCTGGGGCGCGTGCGTCTGATCGACCCCAAGCATGGCGCCGACGACGCGCCAGGCATAGAAGTAGGCCTCGGCGCCGTCGACGCTCATGTGAATGTTGAGCCGATGCAGGCTGTCCAGCACGAGCAACGAGAAGAGCAACTGGCCGCCGATCATGTCCTCCTGGCAGATAGGTGCGCCCAATGCGACTGTATCCCACTGGTTTTCCCGTGCAAGGTGGTGGCGAATCGACGCGTGCAACAGCCGGACCTTCTGGGCGGCGGGGATGAAGCGCCCGCTTGCCTCGAAGGCGTCCGGCTGCATGAGGTACACGGTGAACTGGCCGGTCTCGGCCATGCGATTGGCGGGGTATGCCAGCGAGTGGGTGGCCGACAGCAGTTTCGCGATGTGCGGGATGAGGTAGCAAGCGGGCATGGCCGCAAAGGACAGTGCCGTGGAGATGTGCACGTTGTTGTCGATGAAGAACAGTCGGGCCTTCTCCATCTCACTCCAGTCCACCCACGATGGCGGGGTGGCGGTTTCGTGCAGGTACTCCCGGGCGACGTCGGGCAGATCGTCCGGTAGGGGCGCGCCTGCGGCGGAGACGTAGCGCATGAGCGCATTGAGCTTGCCGACCTCGCCGCGTTCGAACAAAGTAGCCACGGTGGCGTCGGCGAGTTCGTCACCGTACTGCCGCAATGCGTCCATCGACGCGCGGGTGTAGGTCATCAGGCGCTCCTCACAGCGACGGGCGAGACGGCGGACGTGCTATGCCGGTGTCAGTGCATGCGTATGGACGCAGCATGCGCGAGTTCGGTCAGTGCTCGCGTGGCGGTCGCTGGAACATCCACGCCGACCAGCGCGCGAGTGGCCTCCTCGACCCGGGCGGTAATCATCTGTTCGATGCGGATCGGGGATCCGACATGATTCATCAGATCACGCATTTCGTGTAGATCCTCGGGACCCAAGTCGCGCCGATCCAGCAAATTGTGCAGCTGTTTTCGCTGTACGTCGTCGGCGGCCCGCCAGGTTTCGGCGAGCAGGGCGGTCGGGCGGCGGGTGCGGAGATCGTCGAGACTCGCCTTGCCGGTCCGCACCGGATCGCCGAACAGGCCCAGCAGGTCGTCGCGCAACTGAAACGCATCGCCCAGCGGTAATCCATACGCGGAGAACACTTTCAGCAGGCGGTCACTTGCACCGGCCAACGCACCGCCGATGAGCAGCGGCTGCTCGACGGTGTACTTGGCGGTCTTGTACCGGATCACCTTCAACGATTCACTGGTATTCGGTGCTGCACCGGTCCAGATGATCTCCAGGCACTCCCCCGCGATCAATTCCCTCGCCAGAGCGGCCCAGTGCGGACGCGCACGCGACAGATAGGCCGCCGGCAGACCACTCGCGATGAACAGCTCTCCGGCCAAGGCCATCAACAGATCGCCGACCAGCATGGCGAGCGCCCTGGCGGACTTCTTGGCGCTCGGACGACCGCGCAGCGGGGTACGCAGGGCGATATGCGCGGTGGGCAGACTGTGCCGCAGCGGGCTGTCGTCGATGATGTCGTCGTGCACACTGGCCGCCGCGTGCACCAATTCCATCGCCGCCGCGGCCCGCACGAGCGCATCGCTGTCCGGTTGTCCCGATGCCCGCCAACCCCAGTAGCAGAACGCCGCCCGCAGACGTTTGCCCTGCGTTGTCGCGACCACGATCTGGTCGGCCACCGGTCGCAGTTGGGGGTCGATCATCAGGAGCTGGTCGTTCTCCTGTGCGACGAAGTCCCTGAGCGTGGCGTCGATGCGGGCTTTGAACGCATCCGGATCGTATCGATCAGACATCGCCGGAGGCAGCACGTCGCGTCACTACTCGCTGAGCGAGGATTTCCAAGTGGGCAGGCGGCACGGTGGTATACCGGTCCAGCGCCAGCCGACCGCGCGCTTTCAAATCTGTTTCCGCGTCGCCCGCCAGTCCGACCACATCCGACCGCCGCAGCAGCCCCCACACCCGGCCCACCACCGGGCCGACACGGCTCAGCGCTAGATCCGCTAGACCGGCCGCCAAGAGAACGGCGTCCTCGCCTCGAGATCCGGACTGAAAAGACCGTTGCGACATACGACCACGCTCCCCACTCGTGCGAACGATCCGATACCGTGCTGTCCCAACAAGATCGGCCCGGCACGCACAGTGTGACATCAGCTCCGCGCGGACACGCCGAGAACTTGCTACAGACAAGTTGAAGACGTTGGTCTTGTAGTCGCGGCGGATCATCGCCGGGGTGCCCACCGCCATGGCGGTGGTGATCATCGTAGCGGCCAGGGTGGGTTTCGTGGCGAAGTTGAGTCCTCGGGCTTTTTCGGCGCCCTTTGCGCGTCACCGCTCTCACCGTCCACCAGGATCGCCTCGCTTCTATCGAGATGGCAGATCAGGCCTGAGCCGCTATGTCGGTGTCCCGCTTTAGCGTGAGACAGCGGGTATTGCAAGGGATCCGGCTTCCTGTGCACCGTCTAGCGCCCTCTTACAGCGGAAACGCGTAGGGGCGCTCCAGCTTACGGATGCGGCACCAGGAAAGACCGCATCCGTTTCCGCGTCCTGCCCTGGTTCGGCTCGTGCGGCCGGTCCGGATACCGGATCCCCGAAGGTACTGATGCGGACACGAACCGGACGTGCATGTCTCCACGCATCCGGCTCTCCACATGTTCAAGCCGCTGGCACATGGTCGGTGTCGGGTTGCCAATCTGCCCATGGTGCAGGAGTTTTCGAGCCGCGATATCAGTGACGGCTGACCGCAACCTCTCGTGGTCGGAACAGCTCGACGCGGCGGTCGCTGATCTGTCAGTTCGGTCGGAATCGGCGGCGTAGCGTTCCCCACGTCAAACCGAAATGCCGTTTGCGCAGCTACGACCCCTCATGGACGCGAAGTGGTCGACGTAGCAGAAGGTGCGCTGGGACACACCGTGCTTGAAATAGTTGCACCAGCCCCGCATGACGAGATTGATTCGCCGTAGCAGGGCATGTTCGATGCGAGTTGAGGCGCGTCAGGTTTCGGACCTTGCCGTGTCTGCGTGTCCAGCGGGACGACACGGCAAGGCTAACCGCATCGTCCGCGGTTGACCGCTGAGCCTGACGGCGGGGCTGCAGTGCTATCGGTAGCCCCGCTCGAGCAGGTACCTGGCTCCTGCCTCGAAGCTCTCGGGACTGAGCAGTTCGAAGCCGAAGGCATCGGCGAGCCGGTCGGTCATGTTGAACGCGGCGCAGACCGCCAGCGCGTCCTCGACCTGCTGACGTGAGACACCTGCGAACAGCACTTCCCGCATGTCGTCGGCGTCCACCTTTCCCTCCCGGGTCAGCTTGCCGAGCATCCACAGCGTTGCCCGGAGCCCGTCCTCGACAGGGGCCGATTCCAGGTCGGACAGCACCGCTTGAACCTTCGCGCCGTCCTGGTACGCCTGTCCCGCGGTCGCGGTGTGTGCGCCGACGCAGAACGCGCACTCGTTTACCTTCGACACGAAGGCGGCCATCAGCTCTCGGTCAGCTACCGACCATGCGGAAGGCCCGCGCATCGCCTCGTGAGTGAACTTCTTCGCCCAGGCACCGTAGAAGCCGGGCCGGTAGAAGACCAGCTTGACGGCGTCGGGTACTGGGTGTCTGGAGAACACCCGGATGAGTGCGAACAGCAACTTGGTCCCGGGGCCGTAACCGCGGTTGAGGATGTCAAGTCGCATTATTCGGCCTCGCTGTTGACGGTTGCTTCGGCCAGGGCTGCCAGTCCCGCTTCATACAGCCGGGCGGACTGGCCGACCGCAGCCGATATCACCAATTCGAAGAGCTGGTCTTCGCTGAAGCCCGACGCCTTCGCCACAGCGAAGTCCTTTTCGGTGACCTGCCCCGGCCTTGTGGCAACCTTGTCGATCAGCGCGTGCAAGGACGGTGGGATGGCGACGTTGTCGAAGGCACGCGCTCGCAGTTCTGGAGATGCCCTGCCCGCTCCGTTCAGGACACGATCCACCAGGGCTCGGTGCGCTGCACGCTTCTTGTCCTCATCTGGCACCGCGCTCTCCGCCTCCTCTCCAGCTCGGCTACGCCCCTCGTGTACATAACGATCAGTGCACGGCCGAACAGGACACGCCGTCGGAACAAAATGTACCCGCAGGAACCGGCAGCAACCGGGCGGACATCTTTCCGGCAGTTGTCTTATACGCTGACTCTCACCCCTTTGCCCAACGTGCCCACGATCGCCGACAACGCTGAACTGCTGGCGGCAGGACGCCGAGCACGCTCCGCCGCCGATCTCGAATCCTGGTCGCTCCGCTATCTGGACCAGCTGGCCGAGCTGGAATCCGCTCGGCCTCAACCCGCCGCCAGGATCGCCGCGCATCGCAGATCACGGAGCCGCCACCGCGCCCTGGGCCTGCTCAGCGTTTACGGGGTGTAGATGGTCTGATGTGTGCCGTTGACGGTGTCGGGGAAGGGCCTATTCTGCCGAGTCGGTGGGGTGTGGTGGTGCGTCGGGGAATATGAAGCCAGCTTGTCGCAGGAGCCTGCGTAGGTAGGCGGATATATCGGATGGCTGCAGGCCTTCGGTTGCTTGGGATCGGGCAGGTTCCAGCAGGAGATGGTGAATGATTGCGCCGTTGAGCATGTCGAGCAGAATGTCAAGGTCGGCCGTTGGGGAGAGGACGCCCGAGGCCTGGGCTTGGTGGAGGAGAGCGCGGGAACGTTGGCGCCGCGGCAACGCATGGTGGTGCCAGTAGGCGTTGAGCAGCGCGGGGTGGCTGGGGCCGGCTCCGAGTAGGCGGGCGGAGAGGAGCCGATACCTGGGGTCGGCAAGCGCCGCTCCCCATTCCGGTAGCAGCGCCTCGATTGTGTCGGGCAAGGTGGTGGCGGATGCGGTCAGCGGTACGCCGGGGATGTCTTCGCGAGCATGCTCGATCGCCTGGGCAAGCAGGTCCTCTTTTGATTTCCAGCGTTTGTAGACGGTGACTTTGGCGACGCCTGCTCGTTTGGCGATGCTTTCTATGCTCGTGTTCTCGACGCCGCGCTCGATGAGAAGGTCGACGGCGGCGCGCAGGATGGCGGCGTCGGCATGGGGGTCGCGGGGGCGTCCTGGCCCTTCGCGCCGCGGCGTCTCGGTGCTCATGCCCCAATCCTGGAGTAGAACGTATCCGCGAACCACCTGTGCAGCGCGGCGGGATCATCGCCGCGCCAGGCGAGGTGCCCGTCGGGGCGAATCAGCAAGGCGGACTGCGGAGCTGCTGTGTCGGTCACCATGGTGACGTTCGGGGCGAGATGTTTCGAGGCCACATTCGTCAAGGCCTCGGGAGCGGTGCCTGGGCGTGCCAGGACGACCCATGCCGGGTGCAGTTCGGTGTACAACCGTGTCGCGCTACCGTCGAGGCGCACACATTCCCGGTCGGGTATGCGATCCCCGGGCCGGGGTTCAGGGCCGCGGCGGCTACCCAGGGGGCCTTGCCGGTAGTCGACCCACAGCTGCGACGCGGTGCGTGTTGCTTTCTGCTGCACTTTCGGGGAGTTGAGCAGCGGAATGAAAACCCGGTCACGGACGAAACGCACCACAGCACCGTTGCCGACGAGGATCTTCGTATTCGCGCTGGTGGTGCGAAGCACTTCGGTGGCCAGTGGGCGCCGCTCGGCGGCGTAGGTGTCCAGCAACCTCTCGTCCGCGCGACCGCTGACGACCAGCGACAGCTTCCACGCCAGGTTCTCGGCGTCCCCGATTCCGGTGTTCATGCCCTGCCCGCCGATCGGGCTGTGGATGTGCGCGGCGTCGCCGGCCAGCAAGACGCGGCCGGCTCGGTAGTCGGATGCGAGTCGTCGGTGAATGCGGAATACCGAGGTCCATATCGCTTCACGGATTCGCACCCCGGTCGCACCGGCCCGTATCGGCAGCAGCTCCTCGAAGCGAGCGACGATATCCGCAGTTGACAGCTGCCCATCGACGGCCGGGACGTCGGCCATCAGCCGCCACAGGTCGCCACCATCGTCGGCGTCGCGCATGGGAATTGCCAACAGCAAACCGTCGCGGTGATAGTAGCCCGCCGATGCGGAGCGGTCACGGTCCCAGGTCACGTGCGCATCGGCCAGAAGAAACTGTTCCACCACCGAAACTCCGGGGAACTCGATCCCAGCGGCGCCGCGCACCACGCTGTGCGCCCCGTCGCAACCGACCAGCCATTTCGCCCGCAGCCGTGTCCCGTCCGCGAATTCCACGGTCACACCAGCGGCATCTTGCGTCGCCGCCGTGACCATCGTGTCCCACTCGATATCGGTGCCCAGCTCGGTAAGTCGCCGCCGCAGCTGCTCCTCGATCCGGGCCTGCGACACAAACAGTGCCTGCACCGACTCCCGGTCGTCCGGCGCGAACCGCATCGTCGCAATCGGACGTGACCGCACGTACATGCGCATGCCGACCGGCGCGAGGGACCGTTCACGTAGATCACCCATCGCACCCAAACGCTGCAGGATCTCGACGCCTCGCGCGTGGAGGATGTTCGCTCGGGAAGTCGATGCCGGGCCGCTCGCTCGGTCGACGACACGAACCGCAATTCCATGTGCGGCCAACCCGCACGCCGACACCAGACCGGACGGGCCCGCCCCCACCACCAACACGTCTACGCGGTCCATCACCATTCCTTTTTAGTATACGACTACGTTTGCGTATATTAATACTGTCACATGCGCGCTGGCCCGGTCAATCGGCTTCAGCGCAGATTGAGTGATCGACCACAGACGATTTTTCGCCGAACAGGCTTCGGCCTTAGCGGATGTTCAGGACCTCGGGTATGGCGGCAGCACGAAGGCTGCTCAACTACCGGCATCCATTCGCGCAGATTCACCGACCAGACCGGATTGTCGGGACCGGGCTCGGCGCAGTCAGCAGGTTACGTTCACATCGGCAGCCGGGTCGAAGGACACATGCACATGGTCGCGGTGATTGGCGGTTGGACTTCCACGGTCTTTCATGTACGACCAACCGCCGCCGTCGTTGTACCGCTGCTGCCAGATCACGTAGGTCACACCGAAACGCTGCTGATTGGCCAGCACGAATTCGGCGATCGCGTCGCCGCGCGCGGAATCGGATGTCATGAAATCGAGTGCTAGGCCCGCACCATGATCGCCGTCGCCACGGCCGACGGCGCCGCCGATATCGGTGACGCCGAACGTCTTCTTGAGCAGGTTGCCCACCTGTGCCACGTGCGGCTGTGCGCCGGCGAGTTCTGTCGAACACGGGACGGAGGGATTTGGGGGCAGGTGCTGTTCGGCCTTCTTGGCCGACGGTAGTGGTCGATCGGCTGCGGCCGCCGGCGCCGCAGGCGGCTGAGTCGTCGACGGCACGGTAGTCGGGGCCAGGTCGGTTTCGACGGAAGACGACGACGGCGAATCGGCCGCCGCGGCATGCTGAGCAGCCGGGCTCGGTCGGATCACCACCCACAGCACGACGGCGACAGTCGCGACGATGCCAGACACGGCCATGGGAGTGAGCTTCCAGGCTGTGGTCCGTTTGCGATGTCGACCAGGCATGATGTCGAATACCGGTTACTGTCGAGGGCGGGTCACCGTTACATTACGAAAAGGTCGCGGAAATGTCACGCCAGCGCGGCCAGCGGGGCACCCTTTGACACTTCCCCTCGCCTCGCATGTTCTGGCGGGTCCTGTCGTTCCTGCGGAGTACGCTCGCTCGCGTCGGCGTGGCGGTGACGACATGGAGGTCGGCGATGGACGTATTGCTCGGAATCGGGACGCGCAAAGGGTTGTTCCTGGCACGTAGCAGGGACGGTCGGTCGAGCTGGAACGTGAGTGCGCCGCGGTTCGCAGTAGCCGACGTGAAGGCGTTGGCGATCGACGCTCGGCGGGAGACGCCACGCGTGCTCGCAGGAGTGCTGGACAGCCATTTCGGGCCGACGATGGTGGTCAGCGACGACGGCGGCGAGACGTGGAGTGAGCCGGACGATGCACCTTTGGCGTTCCCGGAGGACACCGAGGCGGCGGTGCAGGGTGTGTGGCAGATCGCGCCCGCGACAGACGCCGAGCCGGAGGTGGTGTACGCGGGCGTCGAACCATCGGCGTTGTTCCGCTCCACCGATGGCGGGAGGACGTTCGAGCTGGTCAGAGGACTCTGGGAACACCCGCACCGGCCGGAGTGGACGCCGGGAGGCGGCGGGTTGGCGTTGCACACGGTCCTCCCGCATCCGACAGACACACAACGGATCGCGGTCGCCATGTCCACCGGCGGCGTGTATCAGACGTCCGATGGTGGGGCATCGTGGAAGCCGACGAACAAGGGCGTCACGGCCGATTTCATGCCGGGCGAGTTGCCGGAGTGGGGGCAGTGCGTACACAAGGTCGCGTTGGACGCCGAGACGCCGAGCACCATGTATCTGCAGAACCACGGTGGCGTATTCCGCACCACCGATGACGGCGCGAGCTGGCAGTCGATCGACGGCAGGTTGCCGGCGTCCAACTTCGGCTTTCCGATCGTCGCGCACCCTCGGCGTTCCGGCGTGATCTACACGTTCCCGCTGGTCGCGGATATGGAGCGGTTCCGATTTCCGCCGGACGCCACATGCGCCGTGTACCGCAGCGAGGACGGCGGCGAGACATGGTCCGCGAAGACCGACGGGCTCCCACAGGTGCCGTTCTGGGCGGCAGTCATGCGCGATTCCATGTGCGCGGATGACGCCGACCCGCCTGGCATCTACTTCGGCACCCGCAACGGCGAGGTCTATTGCAGCGCCGACGAAGGTGAACACTGGCAGCTCGTGGTCGACAAACTGCCGGACGTGTTGTGCGTGCGGGCAGCAGTCATCGGATAACGGCCATGGCACGCGTGCATTTGCCGTCCATGCTGCGTACGTACGTCAGCGGCGAAAAGGAATTCGACGTCGAAGGGGCGACCCTCCGGAACGTCTTGGACGCCCTGCGCGAGCGGTCTCCCGCGTTGGAGCGCCGGCTTCGCGACGAGAGCGGCAAACTGCGTCGCTACGTGAACTTCTACGTCGATGGCGACGAGTGCCGCACACTCGACGGCCTGGACACACCCCTCGGCACCGGCACTGAGGTCATGATCATCCCGTCGGTCGCCGGCGGGTGACTACGCTCACCGCTGGCTCAGGCCATGGGCGTTGAACCCACGCACGGACTGTATGAGTGCACCTCACCGAGCCTTTATCGCCGATATTGCTGTGCTCGGCCGATCACGGATGTCGCACATTGCTCAGTTGTGCTCGGTGGTAGCCGAAGCCCGGAGATGTGGTCGATGCGGATTTTGATCACCTGGTCGTTGCGCTCCGGCGCCCACGGTCGGCGCGGAAAATCCGCTGCCGCGACCAGTTCGTCCACGTCGGTGACCGCGGTCGCTGGTCCGCTGACCAGTACTGTCCACCCGCTGCGGGTCTCGAGCTCGATCTGGTCGATCTGGAACGCTACGGTCTGGCCCGCGACGGCCGCGCCGCGGCTGCCGGGTACGGTCCAGATCCATATGCTCTCGTCCAGCATGTAGAAATTGACGGGTCGGACCACTGGCACCCCGTTCTCGACATAGCCGAGCCGACCCACCGGAACTGAGCGCAACCGCGTTCGGCAATCGGCCTCGTTCAATTCGGTCAATGTCCTCAGCTGTGACATCGTCGTACCCCATTCCTCGTCTGACCGGGCAGCCGCACGACCACGGTCCGGTGTATGTCCTCACTATGCGAACCGAACCACCCTTGCCGCGAGAGGCGAAAGTCCCTGGACCGGGGGCACTGCGCGAGCCACTGAGATGTGGTCCCACAACGAGTAGTCACCCGTGCTGGGCTCGCTGTCATCAACCGCGGTCGGTGCCTCTGCCTGATTCAGCCGCGACGAGCGGTGCGATTGCCTCAGCCGTACCAGTCACACCGGGCGCGATCTCTTTACTGCTCAAACGTTTTCGCGAGCTGCTCGATAAGTTCCGCGAGGTGGTTTCGGAGGTAGAAATGATCTCCGGGGTAGACATGTGTTGCCACGGAACCGGTCGCCTGTTTGCCCCATCCCTCCAGATGCTCGGGCTTGCACAGCGGGTCGTCGTCCCCGGTGAACAGGACGAGTGAACAGTCGAGCGGAGTCGAATCTGCCGTGTATCGATAGCCCCGGTACATGGTGTAGTCGTAGTTCAGCGCCTGTGCGGCGCGTTCGAACATAGCTTTTTCCTGCCGGATCTCCGGTGGGATGAAGGCCAGTGCCTCCAGTGCCTCGGGACTGGGGGTGCGGAAGAGGCGTTCCGACAACTCGGCCATTCCCGGGCCATCGGGTGCCGGCATCGCCGAGAGCCCGAGCGCCACCGGTGTGGTGCTGTGGCCGCGCGAGAGTGCACGGGCGGTCTCGAAGGCAAGCAGGCTACCGCCGGAGTGCCCGAAGAATGCGAACCGGCGCTGGTCGGAATCCGCGGCGATGGCGGTCGATAGTTCTTCCGCCAGTGCGAGGAGGTCGCTTCGCGGATGCTCTTCTGCGCGGTCTTCACGTCCGGGCAACTGGATCGCGTGCAACTCGATGTGCTCGGGGAGCAGGTCGATCCAGGGCAGATAGGTCGATGCCGAACCCCCGGCATGCGGGAAGCAGTAGAGCCGTGTCGCTGTGCCGAGGCGCGGAGCGAACGTGCGGAACCAGCGTCCGGTTACGGCGCGGGTGATGGAGGACGCAGCTTTGGTCTGCAGGTCGTAGTCCGTCCGGGTCTCCAGGTCGAGACGTTCCAGGAGGTAACCGACGAGTTCGCCCGCGCTGGGGTGGGTCCACACGATGGTGGCGGGGATCTTCACATGCAGGTCAGTTTCGAGGCGGTTGCGCAGTTGTAGGGCGGTGAGCGAGTCGAATCCGAGGTCGGACAGCAGTGTGGTCGAGTCGACTGATGCGGTGCTCAGCCCGAGGATCGCCTGCATGCACCCACCGAGGTAATTCAGGGCGAGCTTGCCGCGCTCATCGAGCGGTGCCGCCCGGAGCCGGGCGTTGACGCCGGAGGTGTCGTCGACGCCGACAGATTCGGCCGCCGACGTGATCGGCATGTCAGCGAAAAAGGCGGACTCGGCTGCGGCGGGGGCAGTGTGAAACCAATGTTCGGGGTCGTAAACGAATACGCCCGCGTTGGTCCGCTCGTGATCGATCAGTTCTTCCAGAGAACGCAGGCCCTCAGCGGTGGTGAACGCGGCGTATCCGTGATGGCCCAGCTGGGTGGCCCGACCGGCCTCCCCCCAGACTCCCCAGTTGATCGCCAGAGCGGGCAGTCCTCGCGCCCGTCGCCATCGAGCGAAGGAGTCGAGCCAGTCGTTTGCCGCGGCGTAGTTGCCCTGTCCTGGACTTCCGAGCAGCGATGCTATTGAGGAGAACAAAACGAACCAGTCGAGTGAGTGCCCGGCCGTCGCCTCGTGCAGCCGCCAGGCTCCGGTTACTTTCGGCCGCCACACTTGGTCGAGGCGGCGGGTGTTCAGACGGGCCAGGGCACCGTCATCGAGGACGGTCGCGGCGTGCAGGACTCCGGAAAGCGCCGCTCGGCCCGCGGTCGCCGCCGCGACGAGCCTATCGGCCACACCGGGTCCGGCGATGTCGCCGCGGACGAGGTCGATCTGTACACCGCTTGCGCGGATTTCGGCAAGTGCGGCAACCGCGGCCTGCGACGGTGCCGACCTGCCATTGAGCACAATCCTGCCGGCGCCGTGGTCGGCGAGCCAGCGGGTGATTTCCAGGCCGAGTCCTCCGAGTCCTCCGGTGATGATGTAGCTGCCACCGCGTCGCACGATTGGCATCGTGTGGGAGGGAAGTGCCACTTCGATCTCGCCGTGCTGCGGTACGGTCAAGACCAGCTTCCCGATGTGTTTGGCGGCCGCCATGTGCCGCAGCGCTGTCGCTGCGTCAGTGAACGGAAACTGAGTGCAGGCAGGCGGGTTCAGCCGGCCGGCGGTGAACTCGTCCCGTAGTTCACGCAGCAGTTCGTGGATCAGCGGACGGCGTTCGCGGCCGAGAACGGCCAGATCAACTGCGGCTACGGTGATGTTGCGGCGCAGCGCCAGCAGACCAAGCTTGGCGTTGGCGTAGATATCGCGTTTGCCGATCTCGATGAACCGCCCGCCGAGGTTCAGGACGTCCAGCCCCGCGAACAGCAATGGTCCGGACAGCGAATTCAGTACCACGTCGACTCCCTCGCCACCGGTCGCGGCGAGAGTCTGGGCAGCGAACTCCGAGGACCGGGAGTCCATCACATGCTGCACGCCGAGGTCGCGGAGGTAAGCGCGCTTGCGGTCGCTGCCGGCCGTGGCGAGAACCTCCGCACCAAGAGACCGTGCGATGGCGATCGCGGCCAGGCCGACACCCCCGGTTCCCGCATGAACGAGGATCCGCTCACCGGCGGTGAGCCGAGCAACTCGCGTGAGCGCGTACCAGGCGGTCAGGTGAGCAGCAGGCACGCCAGCGGCTTGGACGTCTGTCATCTCGTCGGGCGCTGGAACGACCACTTCGGCGGGTAAGGTGACGAACGTGTCGGCGGTGCCGTCGTGGAACGCCATCACACGGTCACCAACTCGTAGGTGATCGACGCCGGGACCGATGCCGGTGATGACGCCGCAGCACTCCAGGCCGAGCCTGCCGGAGGTACCGTGCAGGTCGGGGAACATGTCCAGCATGTGCATGACATCGGCGAAATTCAGCCCTATCGCCGTCGTCTGGATCTCGACCTCTCCACGTGCAGGCTCGCAGCGCGGTCGGGCGACCGGGCCGATCGTGTCCAGGTCTCCAGGTCGGGCGATGTCGAGGGAGATGCGGTCCTGGCCGTACCGCCGAGTCCGCCGCGGCCGGGTCTGCCAGGTCCCGTCGCTGATCCGGTTGTTCGCCAGCCGCGCCGCCCACCTCCGGCCGCTCCGCCAGGCGATTTCGTCGTCGGAGCCGCCGGCGAAGAACTCGGCGACTAGATTGCGCACCGAGCCGATGCCCGGTTCCACGTCGACCAGGGTCGTGCGCAGCCCCGGATATTCGCACATCGCCACTCGGGCGACTCCGCGCAACCCGCCCTGCACCAATGCGGGCACTTCATCTGCGATGATGGTGTGCGCGCCCTGGGTGACGATCCACAACCGGGGCACAGTCTCGGACTCCGAGAGTAGCCCGACCAGATCGACCACACGCATGACCGCGCTACGGCACAGGTCCGGGATTTCCGATTCCGCCGCCACCGCCGCGGCCGGGAGGAAGACGACATCCGTTGCGGTAGCCAACGTTTCCGTTATTGCCGCCATAGGCCACGACTCGCGCGGACCGTCGGCGCTGAGCAGCGTGGCGGTCACGTCGGACGCGACCAGTTCAGCGTGCAAAGCTGCCGACAGCGGATCGGCGTTGTCGCCGAGTACCAGCCAGCTTCCGCGAGCCGAGCCCGATCCTTCCAGCGGCAACGACGCCCACCGGACCTCATGGAACAATCGCTCATGCCGGGAGGCAGGCCGCTGCCGCTGCATCGGCGCGAACCGTACATCGGTCGCTTCGGCCACCACTGCTCCGTCGTCTGCCAGCAACCGCAGGATTCCTGTTGGTCCATCCGCCGACGTCGACACCAGCGTCGTCTGGCAGTACGCCGCGATCGGACCGGTGTCGAAGACACGCAACGATCTCACGCCGACGGGGAAAAGCAACTGGTTCCCGGCGCTGCCTGTCGCGTCGATCGCCTCGACGAGGAGCGTCTGCAGACATCCGTCGAGCAGGACCGGATGCACACTGACCGGGCCGGCGAGTGCACGGGCCGCGGGCGGCACGCTGACCCGCGCGAGCATTCCCTCGTCAGCCGACCGTCGCAGGGTCTCGACTGCAGCGAAGGCCGGGCCGTGATGGTAACCGTCGGCGCGTAGTTCCGCGTAGCGGCTCTCGACGTCGATCCGCTCGTCATACAACGCGTTCAAGGAGGTCGGGTCGACCGGCTCGGGACGAGTGTCCTGCGGCAGATACCTCAATTCAGCGGTCGCGTGGACGAGCCAGTCGTCGTCGCCGTCGCCCTTGCTGAGCATCTCGACGACAGCTGTATCGTCACTGCGCGGAGTGAGCGACGTGTACAGCGTCGTGTGCTCCTCCAACGGCAGTAGCTGGACAAAACGCATATCGGACAGCAGGACGTGCGCTACGTCGCAGTCGAAGAACTCGATCCCCGCAGCCAGCGCGGTCTCGCAGTACGCCGCTCCGGGAAGTACTGTGACGCCTTCCACTCGGTGCTCGGCGAGCCATCTCTGTGCCTGTGTCCCGATATCGACCTGCCAGAGGTGTCGGCGGCCGGGCTCGGGCACGGCAGTGTGCACGCCGAGCAGCGGTGGCCGAATCTGCGCCGTGACTTGGCGCGCGGGGTGTGGCAGAGGCAGATCCACCCAATGGCGGGTCCGATTCCATGTGGTCGCCGGGGCATCGACGAGCATTCCGCTCGTATGGCGCCGGCCGAAGTCGATGGGCACGCCTGCGACGTAGAGGCGGGCCAACTGGCCCGTGATCGTGCGCAGATCGTCGTTGTCGCGGCGGACGGTGTGCGCGACCACCGCGTCGCTATCAATGTCCTGGAGTGTTTCTCGCATCGCGTGGCCGACGATGGGATGGACCGAGACCTCGAGGAACACGACATGGCCGTCCTCGGCGGCGGCCCGGACCGCGTCAGCGAACCGGACTGGTCTGCGAAGGTTGTCCGCCCAGTAGGCACCGTCGAAGATGACCGATTGTCGGGGATCGTCGGTCACGGTGGAGTAGAACGGCACAGCAGGATGTTGCGGGCGGATATCGGATAGCGCACCGATCAGCAGGGGCGCGTAGGGATCCAGGTGCGGCCCGTGAGCCGCCACGTCGGAGGCGATGAACCGGGCTGTCAGTCCGCGGATCTGCCAGCGCTCGACAACGTGCCGTACCGGTTCGGGACCGCCCGCGACCACAGTGGCACGTGGAGACGAGATCACGGCGACCGTGACATCGTCGACCTGACGCAGTTCCTCCTCTACCTGCTGGTGGGGCAGGTCCACCGACGCCATCGCCCCCGTGCCGGCCAGCGGGATCAGCGCAGCCGCACGGCGGCAACTGACTCGTACACCGTCCGCTATCGACAGCGCACCGCAGACGACCGCGGCCGACACCTCTCCCATGGAATGGCCGAGCACTGCTCCGGGCCGCACGCCGAGAGATCGCCAGACTGCGGCCAGCGCCACCTGAGTGGCGAACAGGCAAACCTGGATACGGTCGATCCGAGTGACCTCCGTCGAGGCGCGCAGCGTGTTGGTCACCGAGAAGCCCGCCTCGGCGGAGATCAGCGGCTCCAGTTCAGCGATCGTGGCGGCGAAAACCGGCTCATCCTCGAGCAGGCGGCGGCCAATGCCGGCCCACTGCGACCCCTGTCCGGAGAACACCCAGACCGCACCCGCGCCAGCAGCATCGCGCACCGTGCCGCCGAGCGAATCATCCTCATCGCCGCCTGCGGCGATCCGGTCCAGTGCTCCGACGAGCTCATCCACAGACTC
Source organism: Nocardia sp. NBC_00881 (assembly GCF_045207455.1). Classification (NCBI taxonomy): domain Bacteria; kingdom Bacillati; phylum Actinomycetota; class Actinomycetes; order Mycobacteriales; family Nocardiaceae; genus Nocardia; species Nocardia sp. NBC_00881. The sequence continues at coordinate 1,341,177 of NZ_CP108798.1, read as the reverse complement.
GGCGACCACGCCTGTCCGCGCGCGGTGATGTGAGCGCCGCACCGCGAGGGTGTGCACCACATCGCCGAGTTCGACCCGGCCGCGCGTGTCGGTCAGCCAGCGAGAAAGCCGTGCAGCGGCCGCGCTGAGCATCTCCGGGGCCGTGGTCGACAACGGCACCAGGACCGGGCGCGGCGCGGTCTCGCTCCGCACTTGTGCAGCAGCCGGTCGGTCCGAGTACTCCTCCAGAACAATATGAGCGTTGGTGCCACTGAAGCCGAACGAGGACACCGCCGCCAGCCGGGTGGGCGCGTCCACCGGCCACACAGTCGGCTCTGTCGGCACGAAGAAACGGGTACCGTCCGGGGAGATCTTCGGGTTCCACCGCTGGAAGTGCAGATTCGGCGGAATGACACCGTGCTGGAGAGCGAGTACGGCCTTGATGAAGCCCGCGATTCCCGAGGCCGATTCGAGATGGCCGATATTGGATTTCACCGAACCGAGCGCGCATCGTCCCACACCGTCCCCGTAGACCGGCGACAGCGCACGGAACTCGATCGGGTCGCCGACCGGCGTGCCGGGACCGTGGGTCTCCACCAGCCCCACCAGGCCGGGGTCGATACCTGCCTGTGCGACCGCTGCGGAGTACACCATGCGTTGCGCGTCCTCAGACGGATGGACCAGTCCCTGCGACCGCCCGTCCTGGTTGATCGCGGAGCCGCGGATTACCGCCAACACCCGGTCCCCGTCGCGCTGCGCGTCCGAAAGACGTTTGAGCACAACGATTCCGGCGCCTTCGCTTCGTACCAGGCCGTCTGCGCGGGCGTCGAAGGCATGACAGCGCCCGGTGGCCGAGAACATTCCCCACCGGGTTCCGGAGAGCATGAACTCCGGGCTCAGCATGACGTTCACACCGCCGGCCAGCACGAAATCGGACTCGCCGGTCCGCAAGCTCTGGACGGCCAGATGGGTCGCGACCAGTGATGATGAGCAGGCTGTGTCGATGGCGACACAGGGTCCGTGCAGTCCGAGCATGTAGGAGACACGTCCCGCCGCCGTACTGTGCACGTTCCCGACAGTCGCGGCGTAGGCATCGATGTTCTGGTAGTGCGTGCCGAGACGCACGGAGTTGTCCTGGCTCCAGATCCCGACGAAGACACCGCCCTGGGTTCCCATCACGTCGCGTGGCGGGATGCCGGCATGCTCCAAAGCTTCCCAGGAAACCTCCAGTAGGAGCCGATGTTGAGGGTCCATCGAGGCCGCCTCCGCGGGCGATATGCCGAAGAAGGCGGCATCGAAACCGGTGATGTCGTCCAATGTGGCCGCCCAGCGGGTGTTCGAACGACCCGGTGCCTCTCGATCGGGGTCGTAGAACGCGTCAACATCCCATCGGTCGAAGGGTCCCTCGCGGACCGGATCCCGTTTCTCGATCAGAAGCCGCCACAGATCATCCGCCGAATCGACCTCCCCCGGCATTCGGCAGGCCATCCCGACGACAGCGATATGCTCGTTCAGTCGACGCGTGTCGTCCACGAGCAGGTGCGAGATGTCGCCGATAACCATCGGTCTTTCCTTTCCGGGAGCCACTCCGGTTCGTGTCGTCGCAACGGAGAAGGTATTTCTACAGCGGGATGTTTCCGTGCCGCTTCGGAGGCGACGGCTCTCGTTTGTCGTTCATGATGCGCAGTGCGGTGGCAATATTTCGCCGTGTTTCGGAGGGGGTGATCACCGCATCGACGTATCCGCGTTCGGCGGCCCGGTAGGGTGTGCAGTGGGTTTGGTCGTACTCGGTGATCAGCCTGCGGCGGAGACCTTCCGGATCCGCTGCGGCGGCAATGTGGTCGCGGTGCAGAATGTTGCTGGCAGCCTCCGCTCCCATCACGGCGATCTCGGCAGTGGGCCAGGCAAAGCAAACATCCGCGTGTAGGTGCTTCGAGCCCATGACGACGTATGCTCCGCCGTAGGCCTTGCGGATTATCGTCGTGATCTTCGGCACGGTGGCCTCCGCATACGCGTACAGCAGTTTCGCGCCGCGCCGGATAATGCCGTTCCATTCCTGATCGGAACCAGGGAGAAATCCTGGCACATCGACCAGTGTCACAATCGGGATATTGAAGGCATCGCAGGTTCGCACAAATCTCGCGGCCTTTTCGGACGCATCGATGTCCAGACATCCTGCGGATTTCAGTGGCTGATTCGCCACGATGCCAACCGTATACCCGCCGATGCTGCCCAGGGCACAAATGATATTGGGCGCAAACAGTGGCTGCACTTCGAGGAAGTCTCCGTCGTCCACGATGGCGTTCACCACCACATACATGTCATACGGCGTGTGCACAGATTCGGGGACCACTGAGTCAAGCACTGCCCCGTCCGGGTCCTTCCCAGCGGCGTAGACCGGCGGGAGGTCGTTATTGCTGGCGGGCAAGTAGGCCAGCAGATCCCGGACGTACGCGATCGCGTCTTCCTCGTCCACGGCAAGGTGGTGCGCGTTGCCGGAGCGGGAGTTGTGCACTCGTGCGCTGCCGAGTTCTTCCAGCCCCACGCGCTCGCCCATAGCGACGGCCAGTACGTCCGGGCCGGTGACGAACATATGGGAGGTCTTGTCCACCATCACGACAAAATCGGTGAGCGATGGCGAATACGCCGCACCCCCAGCACATGGGCCCATAATGATCGAGATCTGCGGAACAACGCCGGACATGCGAACGTTCCGGAAGAAGATCTCGCCGTAAAGCGCCTGCGCAACAACCCCTTCCTGGATGCGCCCGCCGGCTCCGTCGTTGATGCCCACCACCGGACAGCCCGCCTTGGCGGCCAGATCCAGAATCTTGCAGATCTTCTCGCCGTGCACCTTCCCGAGCGTGCCACCCAAGACAGTGAAGTCCTGGGCGAACACCGCCGTCAACCTGCCGTTCACCGTGCCGTGGCCGGTGACGACACCGTCACCGTACACGTCGTCACCCACATTCAAATCAGTCGAATGGTTCCGCGCGAACGCGTCGAGTTCGACGAAAGAACCCGGATCAAGAAGCAGTGCGATACGTTCCCGGGCGGTCTTCTTGCCGCGCGAGCGCTGCCGGGCAATCGCCCGCGGAGTCCCAGGGCATTGCGACCTGACCATGAGGTCATCAAGCTCTGCGAGCTTCGCCGCCGTTGCACGACTACGCTCGGCACGCCCCGTGACGTTCCTGTCCGCGACCGGATCGTCGCTCATCGCAGATGACCTCGCACGCTGACAGGACTCATGCTCGCGAAGGTAACGATCCGCTCGAGCCTGTGTCTACCAGCGTGTTCACCGTCCATGGGAACGACCGGTCTATCCAGGTCGTCGGCTCAGTCTCATATTTGATGGTGGCGTGGTGTCGTTGACGGCACGATGTGTCGGCGCGTGTAATGAATGTACCTGTGGCAGTAAACTTTCGGGACCGGCTGACATGAGTCCGGCGACGCCGTTCGCTGCGGTGTCCCACCCCCGCTGGTGACCGGTCATCGTTGGCCCATGACGAGCTGGGGTCTCGATAGTAATCGCCGAAAATCCAGCGAAATTCGCGTAGTTCCTGTTCAGGCGCGGTGTGGTGAGGTATGGGGTCGTCATATTGTGGTGCCGGGTAGCTGCGGCGGCCTCTGTACTGCTTTTCGCCCGCTGGGTTTCGATGGGTCTCAGCTGTTGGGGGCCAGGATCACGTAGCTCGAGGTGGCGTGGGCGATGAGACGGCCTGCCTCGTTACGACCTGGGTCTGGGCGAGGGCGGTCCGACGGCCGCGGTTGATTACGGTTGTCTCGCACCGAAGTAGGCCGGAGTCCTCTGTCGCAGGGCGCAGGTATTTCACCGTGAGATCAAGTGTGGTGTGGACCTCGCCTCGCCCGGCTTCAGCGTCGTCCGGACCGCGCAGCCGCGGCGGTGTCGAGCATTATGGTCAATACGCCACCGTGCACCGTACTGGACGGATTGTAGTGGATTTTCTGTGCCCGCATGGTCACCTCGACCCACCCCTCGCGGGCCGCTATGTCTCCCCCGTCGATCAGACTCGCCGCGGGACACTTCGCGATGCGGCCGTCCGCGATCGCCTGGATCTGCTCGAGGCCGCTGCGCTTGGCCAACTCGGCGATTGCGGCAAGATCTGCCATAGGGTCGGTCCAGTTGTAAGTCCTGGTCTGCACCGCGGAGTCGGCCTGGTTTTGATTCGTGACCTCAGGCTTGCTGCCATTGGACATTTCGATCGTCGCCTGGTCTTTATGTGCCATGACGTTCCTTACTGCGGTTTTATCTGCTGGTCAATTAGAGCGTAGAGTTCGACAGCACTCGCCGCCTCGACAGCGATGCGGTCCTCGACAGCGATGCGGTCCTCGGCGGCGACGCGGGCGCTGTTGGCCGTGGATTCGTGTTCTTCCAAAGCTTCGGTCAGCGTCGAGCGGATCCGCTCGGCTAGGTGCGCCTTGCCCCCGGCGGACGCCATAGTCGCCAACAGTGATCGGAGGGCGGCGATCTGGTCGTCAACTTGGTCGTCAACCACCGATGTCGTCAACGTGGCTTCCCACTCCGAGTGCATGAATTTCGCGACGGCGGTGGCGGTCGGATAATCGAACACCAGCGTCGACGGCAGTTCCATGCCCGTCACTTTGGTGAGCCGATTGCGCAGCTCCACGCCGCCGAGCGAATCGAATCCCAGTTCGTTGAACGGGGTCTCGGGCTCGATGGCAGTGGCCGCCTTTCCCAGAACTGCCGCCACGTGCTCCTGGACGACGGCGAGTACGGCACTCTCGCGGTCGGGTTCGGGTGTGGCGGCGAGTCGCCTCGCCAACGACCCCGTATTGCTGGGGTGGCGAGCCTCCGTGGTGACGAGGGAGCTGAGGATCCTGGGCAGGGCTCCCATGGCAGCCTGCGTGATGAGCGGCGCCGCGTCGAGGTGGACACCGGCGATCGTTGGGAGGCCGACTGTGAGGGCCGAGTCGAGCAGCGACATTCCGTCGTTCTCATCGAGCGGGATCAAACCTTCGCGTCGCATGCGCGCGAAGTCGGCCTCGGTGATGGTGCTGGTCATGCCGCTGGTCCCGCGCCACGGACCCCACGCCACCGACGTCGCGGGCAGCCCGGCGCGGTGGCGGTGGTGGGCCAACGCGTCGAGGAAGACATTAGCTGCGGCGTAGTTGGCCTGGCCTGGATTGCCGAGTGTGCCAGCGATGGAGGAGTAGAGCACGAATATCGACAGATCCTGATCCTTGGTGGCTTCGTGCAGATTCCATGCCGCATCCACCTTCGGGCGCAACACCGTCGCGAACTGCTCCGGTGTCATGTCGGCGAGCAGACCGTCGGCCAACACTCCCGCGGTGTGCACGACACCGGTCAACGGATGCTCGGGTGGGATCGCCGACAACAGCCCATCGAGCGCTGCCCGGTCAGCCACGTCGCACGCGACCACGTCCACCTGCGCACCCAACGCGGTCAATTCGGCTGCGAGGTCCGCGGCACCGTCGGCGCCGAGACCACGCCGACTGGCCAACACCAGCCTCCGCACCCCGTGCTCGGTGACGAGATGTCGAGCCGTCACCGCACCCAACCCACCGGTACCGCCGGTGATCAGCACTGTGCCCTCGGGTCGCAGCGGCGACGGGATGGTGAGCACGTTCTTGCCGATATGCCGGGCACCGACCACATCACCGCCGACACCACGGTTCAGCCGCGCTGCGTACGGCAGGCCGTGCCGCAGCGCCAGCTGAGGTTCGTCCGTGATGGCTACTGCGGCGGCGACGTCGGCACGGTAGTCCTGCCAACGGTCCACGTCGATGATCGCGATCCGGCCTGGATTCTCGTTCTGTCCGCTCCGCAGCAGACCCCACACCGCCGCGCCGACGAGATCTACCGGTTCGCCGGCCTCCACCGCCACCGCGCGCCTGGTCACGACGGCGATCCGTTCATACTCCGTGAGCAGTTCCCGCACCCGCGCCGCTATCTCGACAAGCCGACGGTGAACCGCACCCGGCACGTCCCCACCCGCACGCGCGTCGTCGACTCGTAACACGGCCACGGGCCTGTGGTCGACAATCACTGTTTCGCCGGCGTCCGTGCTTGCCCAATCCTGGTCCGTGACGAGGTCGCTGGGTTCGGGGGCGGGTAACGGGACCCAGCGTAGCTGGTGCAGGTCGCTGTTCGGATGTGAAGGGGCGCCGAGGGCGCGGAGAGGGATCGGACGCAGGGTCACCGCTCCGACTTCGGCGACCGGTGCGCCGTGAGAGTCGGTGAGTGTCAAAGTGATCCGCTGATTCTCCGCTTCGGGCGCAGCGGCCCGCAGCTGGACTCGCACCGATGCTGTTCCGACGGTGTGTAGGTCGATGTTCTCCCATGAATAGGGCACCAGAATCTCGCCTGGCGCGGCGGGTTCGGCCAACCCACCGAAAGCGATCGCGTGCAAAGCCGCGTCCAACAACGCTGGGTGTATCCCGAACCGGTCCGTCGATGACTGCGCCTGCTCCGGCAAAGCCACCTCCGCGAAAACCTCGTCACCGCGCCGCCACAGCGCGGTCAACCCTTGGAACAGTGGTCCGTAGCCGTAACCACGCTCAGCCAACTCCGCGTACACGTCACCGACCTCCACCGGCGACGCCCCAACCGGCGGCCAACTCGTCGTCAGCGACGGCCCGACCTGAGATGGTGACTGCGCAACAATAGTTCCGGTCGCGTGGCGAACCCACTCCGCCTGATCCGGTTCACCGCTACGTTGCGGGCGCGAATACACCGACACCACTCGCGAACCCGCGTCATCAGGTCCGGCCGTCATCACCCGCAGCTCGACCGCACCCACCGACGGCACAACCAACGGCGCGGTAACGACCAGCTCGGCCAGCCGCGGGTTGCCGACCATCGCCCCGACATACAGCGCCAACTCCACGAACGCCGTACCCGGCAACAGCACAGTCCCTCCGATCATGTGATCGGCCAACCACGGGTGACTCGACAACGACAACCGGCCGGTCAGCGCCACCTCGGAATCCGGCAACCACACCGCCGCGCTCAACAGCGGATGGTCCACACCATCCAGACCCGACGTCCGGACATCACCCCCACCAGCAGCGGCGGCCGCCAACCAATACCGTTGGTGCTGGAACGCATACGTCGGCAAAGTGACCCGGTCGGCGGCGTGCCCGGCGAGTACGGGCCGCAACTGCACGGGCAGTCCCGCTGTATGTGCCTGTGCGAGGACTGTGACGAGCTGGACCGCCTCGTCGTTCGATCGCCGTGACGACGCCGCTACCATCGACTTCGCCTCGGCGTCTGGTCGCTCCGTCAGGCATTCGTGAGTCATCGAGGCCAGTACCGCGTCCGGACCTACTTCCACGAACCTGCGCGCACCAGCCTCGATCAGCGTGTCCACAGCGGGTGCGAACCGCACGCAACGACGTACCTGCGCTACCCAGTACTCCGGATCTCGCACCTCGTCACCAGCGTGTTCCCCTGATACGTTCGACACGATCGGTATCGACGGTTTTCGGTGGGTCAATCCTTCGGCTACGGTGCGGAACTCGTCCAGCATGGGCTCCATCCGCGCTGAATGGAACGCGTGCGAGACCCGTAGCCGGGTGGTTTTACGGTGTTGCGCCGACAGCGTCTGTTCTACCTCGTCGACGGCGTCGGCGTCGCCGGAGATCACCACCGACGCCGGCCCGTTCACCGCCGCGATCGACAGGCGATCGTCGTACTCGGCGATCACCTCTGCCATGTCGGTCTCCGACACGCCGGCGGCGAGCATCGCCCCGCCTGGGGGCAGCGCACCCATCAACCGGCCCCGGGCAGCCACCAGCACGCATGCGTCCGACAGCAACCACACCCCGGCGGCGTATGCCGCGGCGAGCTCGCCGATTGAATGTCCCGCAACGGCATCCGGTGTGAGACCGAACGATTCCAGCAGCCGCAACATCGCTACCTCGAACGCGAACAATGCCGGTTGGGTGAACTCTGTTCGATCCAACACGCCCTCGACATCGGTGAACATCACCTCCTTCAGCGACCGCCCCAACAGCGGGTCGAACTGGGCGCATACCTCGTCCAATGCCACCGCGAACGCCGGGAACGTCTCGTACAATCCCGCACCCATACCCACCCGTTGGGCGCCTTGACCGGTGAACAGGAAGGCCGTTTTGCCCGAACCCGCAATGCCGTCGACCACCAACGCCTGCCCCGGAATACTTGTATCCAGGGAAGCCGACCCCAGTGGAGAATGGGCCAGAGCCTGCAGTCCGGCCAGCAACTGCGCCCGGTCACGCGCGAGGACAACTGCCCGCCGATCCAGCGATGCCCGCGAGTCCAGCAACGACCGCGCCACCGCCCAGAGGTCCACATCGGCACGATCCGCCAACCATGCCCGCAACCGGTCCGCCTGGCCCCGCAACGCCTCCTCCGACTTCGCCGACACCACCCACGGCACCACGGCGATATCACCGATGTCAGTGTTCGACCCGGCAGGCTCAGGTTCGACGCGGGGTGCCGATGTCGTCGGTGGTTCCTCGAGGATCACGTGCGCGTTCGTGCCGCTGATCCCGAACGACGACACTCCCGCACGCCGCACCCGATCGCCGGCGGGCCACGCCTGGGCATCGGTCAACACCCGCACCGACCCCGCCGACCAATCCACATGCGGCGACAACATATCGACGTGCAACGTCTTCGGCAGCATCTCGTGCTGCAATGCCTGCACCATTTTGATTACCCCACCCACACCGGAAGCTGCCTGCGTGTGACCGATGTTGGACTTGAGCGCGCCGATGCGCAGCGGTCGATCTGGTCGATCCTGTCCGTAGGCGGCGATCAACGCCTGCGCCTCGATCGGATCCCCCAACGCCGTACCCGTTCCGTGCGCCTCTACCGCGTCTACGTCCACCGCGCGCAACCCGGCGTCGGCCAATGCCGCCGCGATCACCCGTTCCTGCGAGGGGCCGTTCGGCGCGGTCAAACCATTGCTCGCGCCGTCCTGATTGACCGCGCTGCCACGCACCACCGCCAACACGTTGTGGCCTAGTCGCCGTGCGTCCGAGAGCCGTTCCACTACCAACACCGCCGCACCTTCGGACCAGGCCACCCCGTCGGCCGACGCCGAAAACGATTTGCACCGCCCATCCGGAGCCAAACCACGCTGCCGGGAGAACTCTATGAACGGCATCGGTGTCGCCATGACAGTCGCACCGCCCACCAATGCCAGTGAGCTCTCTCCTTGACGCAGCGCCCGGCACGCCACATGCAACGCCACCAGCGACGACGAACACGCCGTATCCACCGTCATCGCCGGCCCTTCCAAACCCAATGTGTAGGCCACTCGTCCGGACACCACGCTCGCCGCGGCACCGGTTCCGATATAGCCCTCGACCTCGGGTCCGGCCTTGCGTGTCACTGCCTCGTAGTCCTGATACGTCACGCCGGTGTAGACGCCGGTGTCGCTGCCCCGCAACGACGTCGGATCGATCCCCGCGTGTTCCAACGCCTCCCATGACAATTCCAGCAGCAACCGTTGCTGCGGATCCATCGCGATCGCCTCACGAGGACCGATCCCGAAAAAGGCCGCGTCGAAATCGGCCGCGTTCCGAAGGAATCCGCCCTCGCGTGCGTAGGACGTGCCCGGGTGGTCGGGGTCCGGATGAATCAGGCGATTCAGGTCCCAGCCGCGATCGGTCGGGAACTCGCTGATGGCATCCGTTCCCGACACCACCAGATCCCACAGCTCATCCGGAGACTCGACACCGCCGGGGTACCGGCAGGCCATACCCACGATCGCGATCGGCTCGTCGGCCCGCGCCAGGCGCACGGTATTTTTGACCGGTTCGCCCACCGTCTTCGACTCGATCCGGGATTTGATGAGCGTGGCCACCGCACGGGTGGTGGGGTAGTCGAAGACGAGGGTGGAAGGCAGCCGGAGACCGGTGGTTTTGGCGAGCCGGTTGCGAAACTCCACCGCACCCAACGAGTCGAAACCCAAACCACTGAACGGCTTCTCGACGTCGACCAACTCGCCGGAGGCGTGGCCCAGCACCGCGGCAACCTGAGCCCGCACGAAATCGAGCACGATCGCGGCGTGTTTGTCCGGCGACCCCGACGCCAACAGCCTCACCAGGTCGCCACCACCACTGCCGGCGCGGTGCGGCGACGGCACCAATGACTGCAGCATCTCCGGTAGCAGGCCCGCGCGTGCGTTGATGGACAGGGCCGCCATGTCGAAGTCGACCGCGGCGACGAACGGTGCGTCCGCACCGCCCGCGAGATCGAACAGCGCAAGCCCATCGGATTCGGCCAGCGGGCGGAAACCCATGTGCGACAACCGCTCCACTGCGGCCTTGCCCAGTTCAGCCGTCATCCCGCTATCTTGGCTCCACGGACCCCAGGCCACGGAAACCGCGGGCAGCCCTAGGTGGACGCGGCGGCGCGCCAACGCGTCCAGCACCGAGTTCGCCGCCGCGTAGTTGCCCTGACGCGGCGATCCGAGAACCGCGGCGATCGAGGAGAACATCACGAACGCCGACAAATCCCGATCCAGCGTGAGCTCATGCAAGTTCAGCGCCGCGTCGACCTTCGGCGCGAGCACCCACTCGACCTGATCGGACGTGAGCGTGTCGACGGTGCCGGGGGCCAGCACACCCGCCGCATGTATGACGGCAGTGAGTGTGGGGCCGTCGGACAGATCGTCGAGCATCGCCGCCACGGCGGCGCGGTCGCTGACATCACAGGCCACCACTCGTGTTCGAGCCCCGAGTTCGGCCAGCTCGGTGACGAGTTCGGCGACGCCTTGGGCCTGCTCACCGCGCCGGGATACCAATACCAGGTCACGCACCCCGTGCGTCCTGGCGAAATGGCGTGCCACGAGTGCTCCCAACCCGCTGGTGCCGCCGGTGATCAGCACAGCGCCCGAGCCGAGTTCGATGGTCGTCCCGGTCGAGGGTGTGTCGCGGCGGGTCAGCCGCGGCGCCAGCAGCCCACCCGCGCGCAGCGCCAGCTGCGGCTCGTCGGCGGCCACGGCCACCGAGATCAGTTCCGGGGTCATTTCGCTGTCGCTGTCGATGTCGAGCAACACAATTCGGTCGGGGTTCTCCGATTGAGCGCTGCGTAGCAGACCCCAGGTGGCCGCCGCGGCCAGATCGGGGCCTTCTCCGGGCAGACCGGCGCCATTGCGTGTCACAACAACCAGTCGCGCTTCGGGCGCGGGCAGGGCCAACCATGAGCGGACCGTCGCCAGTCCCGTGTGCACACGTCGGTGCACGGCATCGGTCGACAATGCCGCACTTTCCTCGGGCGAGTTGTCGGCGAACCAGACCAGCACATCCGGACCGTTGTCCCCGGCAGCATCGCTCAGCGCGGTCATGCCCGGGTAGATCTGTGCAAATGCCGGATTAAGTTTGTTCCAGTAGTCTTTTGGCCGGGAGGATTCCGTGGCAGGCTCGTCGGTCTGCATCGAGCCTATGACGGCGATGCGCTGGCTGTCCGTACCGGGGGAAGCGATGGTGCGGGGCGGTTGTGCATGGATACGGTCGAGTGGGCTCCACTGTATGTCGTAGAGCCGGTGGTGACCGACGGATCGAGCATCGTGCAATACGTCGCTGTTCACCGGACGTGCCTGCAGTAGCTCGACGGTCAATACCAGAGCGCCTGTGTCGTCGCCGAGCTCGAGCCGGATACTGCCGTGGTGGCGTGCGGTGTTCGCGTGGTTGTCGTGGTTGCTTTCCGCTGCTGTTTCGGGTGTGGCGTTGACACCGCTGTCGGTTTTGCTGTGTCGGATTCGTGCCTGCACGGCCGTCGCCCCGGGACGGTATAACCGCACACCAGTGAACGAGAACGGTAGCGGTGCGTGGTCGGCGGTGTAGTCAGCGGCCAACTCTTCTGCCGCGGCGTGCAGCGCGGAGTCCAGCAACACGGGATGGATACCGAACCGGTCGGCCTCGGCGCCGGTCTCGGCCGGCAGTCGCACATCCGCCAGGACATCACCGTCGGCGTCCCGCCACTGGCGACTCACCCCCCGGAAGGCGGGTCCGTAGCCGAGTCCGCGGGCGGCCAACCGGTCGTAGATCGTGTCGCCGAACGTCACATCGTCCCCGGGTAAAGGCACTGCGAGGCAGGCTTGCGGGCTGTCGATGCTGTCATGGGCAGGGGCGTCACCCGCCGCGCTGGAAGCGAGAATTCCGTGTGCGTGGGTGATTCCGGATCCGTGGTCGGAATGTTCGCCCACTGCCCTGGAGGCCACGACGAAGCGTCTGCGTCCATCGTGGTCGGGTTCTTCGACACCGACCTGGACCTCGACTTCGGTCCGGTCGTCCAATCGCATGGGTGTTTCCAGGACCAGCTCGTCGATGACGTCGATACCCAATCGGGCACCGACCGCCAACGCCAGTTCCACGAAACCGGTTCCTGGGAGCAGTATCGCGCCGAATACGGTGTGGTCGGCGATCCAGGGATGCGACGGCACCGAGACTCGGCCGGTGAACAGCCACTCATCCTTGCCGGCGACTCGCACCGCATCGGTCAACATCGGATGACCCGACCTCGACGGTGTCCCGGCAACTGGCTGCAGCCAATACCGTTGGTGCTGGAATGCGTAGGTAGGTAGCGGAACCCGTGACACGGTGCGGCCCTCGAACAGTGGCTGCCAGTCCACACCTACACCCGCCACATGGGCGTGTGCCAGCGCGGACACGAACCGGGTCGGTTCGTCGGTCGAGCGTCGGGCTACAGCGACCACGGTTGAGCGCGCCTCGACGTCCGGGGTTGGGGCTAGACATTGCCGAGTCAGCGCCGAGAGCACGCCATCAGGACCGATCTCGACAAACCGCCGCACGCCGGCGTTGACCAGGGTGTCTATTCCGGCTGCGAACTGGACACATCCACGGACCTGCTGCACCCAGTAATCCGGATCGGTCAACTCCGCGCCGACGACGCCACCGTGGAGGTTCGACACGACCGGAACGTTCGGCGGATGGTAGGTCACACTTTCGGCTACCGATCCGAACTCGGCCAGCATCGCATCCATCCGCGCGGAATGAAACGCGTGGCTGACGCGCAGTCGGTTGGTTTTGTGGCCGTTGGCGGTGGCGCGTAGTTCGACTTCGTCGATGGCGTCGATATCTCCGGACAACACCACCGATGATGGACCGTTCACCGACGCGACCGACAGCCTGTCCCCGTACCCGACGATGATTTCGGCTGCGTCGGCTTCCCCGACGGCGACTGCCAGCATCGCCCCGCCCTCCGGTAACGCTCCCATCAGCCGACCGCGCGCGGCGACCATGCGGCAGGCATCCGGCAGTGACCACACCCCGGCTGTATACGCGGCGGTCAGCTCACCGATCGAGTGTCCGATCAGCATGTCCGCTGTGATGTCGAACGATTGCATCAACCGGAACAGTGCCACCTCGAACGCGAACAAGGCGGGTTGGGTGAATTCCGTTCGGTCCAGCAACACTGCATCGTCGTCTCGGGCGAACACCAGATCTTTCAGCGACCGGCCGAGCAACGGGTCGAACGCAGCGCAGACCTCGTTGAATGCTGTCGCGAACACCTCGAACGAGTCGTAGAGGTCCGCGCCCATCCTGGCACGTTGCGCGCCCTGCCCGGTGAACAAGAACGCCGTCCTACCCGACCCCACAACCCCCTGTACGACTCCAAAAGACACCGCATCCGACGCCAAATCCGCGAGACCGGAAAGCAACTCCTCCCGATCCGCACCAACAACCACGCCCCGAAATTCCAGTTGGGCACGAAAACTCGCCAGCGAGTACGCAATGTCCCACACACCCGCATCAGGATTGCCGACCACCCACTCCCGCAACCGCTCCGCCTGCGCCCGCAAACCCGACTCGGATTTCGCCGATACCAGCAACGGAACGGCCGTTGCGGGGCGGGGCCGGTCTGTGAGCGCGGGCCGCGGGGTTGAGACTCGTGCGGGTGCTTGTTCGAGGATGGCGTGGGCGTTGGTGCCGGAGACGCCGAAGGATGACACTCCGGCGCGGCGGACGTGGCCGTTGGCGGGCCATGGTTGTGGCTGGGTCAACAATGCAACGTTGCCGGTTGTCCAGTTCACGTGTGGGGTGGGCTCGTCGATGTGCAGGGTTTTGGGTAGTGTTTCGTGTTGTAGTGCTTGCACCATTTTGATGACGCCGCCGACACCGGCTGCGGCGGCGGTGTGCCCGATGTTCGATTTGAGTGACCCGATCCACAGCGGTCGGTCGGGTCGGTTCTGTCCGTAGGTGGCGATCAGTGCTTGTGCCTCGATCGGGTCACCCATTGTTGTCCCCGTTCCGTGGGCTTCCACCGCATCCACATCCGAGGGTGTCAGGTCGGCGTTGGCCAATGCCGCCGCGATGACTCGTTCTTGCGATGGACCGCTCGGTGCGGTCAAACCGTTGCTCGCACCGTCCTGATTGATCGCGGTGCCGCGCACCACCGCCAGTACGTCGTGGCCGAGGCGGTGGGCGTCTGACAGGCGTTCGAGGACCAGTATGCCGACGCCCTCGGAGAAGGCGACACCGTCGGCTGCGGCGGAGAACGATTTGCAGCGTCCGTCGGGTGATAGGCCACGTTGCCGCGCGAATTCGACGGAGAGATAGGGGTCAGCATAGATTGTCACACCGCCGGTCAGCGCCAGCGAGGTCTCTCCCTGCCGTAGCGCTTGGCAGGCCAGATGCAAAGCGACCAGCGATGATGAGCACGCGGTGTCGACGGTGACGGTAGGCCCTTGGACACCGAAGACATACGCCAGTCTGCCGGAGGTCACGCTGCATTGGGAACCGGTGAGGCGATAGTTCTCCAATTCGCCGGCCACTCGGGTGTAGTAGGTCGAGTAGCACGCTCCTATGAACACTCCGGTGTCACTGCCGTGCAAGGAGGCCGGGTCAATACCCGCGTCTTCCAACGCTTCCCAGGACGTTTCCAGCAACTGACGTTGCTGCGGTTCCATTGCGGAGGCCTCCCGGGGTCCGATACCGAAGAAACCGGCATCGAAATCGCCTGCGTTGTCGAGGAATCCAGCGCGACGGGCGTAAACAGTGCCGGGTTTATCGGGATCCTCATCGAACAACCGTTCCAGATCCCAACCACGATCCGACGGATACTCACTGGTGGCATCAATTCCCGAAATGAGTAGATCCCACAGGTCGTTCGGCGATTTCACACCCCCGGGGAGCCGGCAACCCATTCCCACGATGGCGATCGGCTCGTCGGCTTGTCCCCGGCGCACCGTTTTCACGACCGGATCACCTACCGGCTTCGGGTCCGGCTCGACACGGGAGGCCACCAGTTGCGCCACTGCCGTGGGGGTCGGATAGTCGAACACCAGTGTGGAGGGCAACGGCACACCGGTGGCCTTGGCCAGCCGGTTGCGGAACTCCACCCCACCCAACGAGTCGAAACCGATCTCGTCGAAGCGCTGATCGGGCCGGATGTCAGCAACCGAGTCATGCCCCAACACCGCCGCCGCCTGCGCCAGCACTGCTTCCAATACCACCCCACCGCGTCGAGCTTGCGGCACCTGAGCCAACTGAGTACCCAACACCCCCGCCGCCAGACCCGCTGAAGGCTCTCCCGCAGCCCGCACTGGACGGGTCGAACGCGCCATGAACCCGCGCAACACGGCGGGGACCATATCGGGGTCGCAGGTGCGAGCCAGTTCGCTCGCGTCGAACCGGATCGGCGCCAGCTGTGCATCGGCACCGGCGAGGGCGTCGTCGAAAAGACGCACACCGTCGGCATTCTCCAGTCGGCCCAGTCCCAGCCGACCCCACCGCGCCATCGCCGCGTCTCCCAGACCGCTGGTCATCCCGCTGTCCTGGTTCCACGGCCCCCACGCCAGCGACGTCGCGGGCAGCCCCGCCGCGCGGCGCCGCTGCGCCAACGCGTCCAGGAAGCCGTTCGCCGCAGCGTAGTTGCCTTGCCCGGACGACCCGAGCACCCCCGCGATCGAGGAGAACACCACGAACGCCGACAGATCGCGGTCCCGGGTCAGCTCATCCAGATACCACGCTGCGTCGACTTTCGGCGCCAGCACCCGATCCACCTGCTCACCGGTCAACGACTCCACAAGGCCGTCGTCGAGCACCCCGGCGGTGTGCACAACAGCGGTCAACTCGCTGTCGGAATCGATGGCGTGCAACAGCTTGCGCACCGCGTCACGATCGGCGACATCACACGCGACCACCCACGCGTCGGCACCTGCCTGCGCCAGTTCGGCGACCAACTCGCCCGCACCGGCCGCCGCCGGTCCCCGCCGCGAAGCCAACACCAGCCGGCGCACACCGTGCTCGGCGACGAGATGGCGAGCGAACAACGCACCCAATCCACCCGTACCACCGGTGACCAACACCGTCCCATCACCCAACGACGACGGCACGCCGGTGTCGTCGGGCGCGGATGCGCGCCTCAACCGGGGAACCAGAATTTGCGGACTCCGCACCGCGACCTGCGGCTCACCCGTTGCCAGCACGGCCGCGATCCGGTCGGCATCCAGCGGCGCGGCCGGATCCTCATCCACGAGAAGGAACCGGCCCGGATGCTCGGACTGGGCACTACGCACCAACCCCCACACCGCGGCCGCAACCAAATCCACTGCAGCCGTGTCTGCGCAGCGACCCGACAACTCAGCGTCCCCAGGCAGCCCTGCACCACCCGTGGTGACCACCATCATTCGGACATCGGACAGATGTTCTTCGGCAAGAAAGGATTTCAGCGTGGCCAGCGTGGCATGCACGCTCGCGCGCACCACTGCTGGATCGTCGGGGGCCTGCTCGGTCGCTCGCCACACAACGACGTCCGGAACACCGTCGGCAGCAACGATTTCAGCGACCGACGCATGAGAGTCCTCGATCCCCGACACCGTCGTGTCCGCTAGCACTGCAATGCGGGGTGCGGGCTGAGCGGCGTCCACCGCCAGCGATTCCGCGGTGGGCTCCCAACCGACCTGATACAGGCCGGCTTCGTCAGTGGACAGCGTGCGCCGGAATTCCTCGACATCGTACGAACGCAGCAACACCGCATCGACCGACAGGATCGGGGTGCCGTCCTGATCGACAGCCGCGACGGCCACGGTGTCGGCTGCGGTCTTGACCGCGATGACCCGAAGCGATGTCACCCCCGCCGGCCAGCGTCCCTGCCCGCCGTCGGCCTCAGACATCGGTTTGTGGAAACGCGCGCCACCCCACCGGAACAGCAACCAGCCGGTGTCCGGATCGGTATCCACCTGGCGGAAAATCAGCCGGGACAGTCCCGCGTGCACCACCAGCTCCATCAAAGCTGGATGCACCTCGTGGCGGCCGGATTCCGCCACCGCGTCGGTGTCCAACACGACCTGCGAGAACACCGTGTCGTCGCGTTGCCACACGGCACGCACACCGATGAACGCCCGACCGTACTGCAGCCCGGTATCTTCTGTGATCTGCTCGGCAAGCCTAGTACTGTCGAGGTCGACGAGTTCGGCATCGACCGGCGGCCAGTCCTCAGCCTGCAGCCGCGACATCAATCCCGAATCACCAGCCCACCCATCGCCCGACCACTGCCCCACGGCAGGTTCCGCATTGTTACGGTGCGCCGCGAGCGCACCGGTCGCGTTGCGCACCCATTCGGTGGCGGAGGGCTTGCGGTAAAAGCACTCGAACGAACGTCGCCCGGACTCGTGCGCCGCTTGCACCAACACCTGCAGCTCGACCTCGTCGTCACTGGGCCGGATCGGTGACTGCACAATGAGTTCCTCGACCACCTCGCAACCGATCCGGCCACCTGCGACGAGAAGGAATTCCAGCAACAACACCCCCGGCACGACCACCACACCATGAGCCATGTGGTCGGCGATCCATGGGTGGGTGCGTAAGGAGAATCGGCCGGTGAACAACCATTCGTCGGTTCCTGCCAACCCGACCACACCGGTCAGGATGGGGTGGTCGGTTGATGACTGCGATGTGTCGCTGCTGGGCTGGAGCCAGTACCGGCGACGCTGGAAGGCATATGTCGGTAACGGAATTCGGCTCATTCCACGACCGGTGAGCAGCGGCCTCCAGTCCACCGGCACTCCCGCGACGTGGGTTTGTGCCAGGGATGTGATGAATTGTCTCACCTCATCGGCCGAACGCCGGGAGGCCGCCGCCACGGCCGCCACCGACTCGACCTCAGGGTTTTGTGCCAGGCACTGGCGGGTCATCGCGGCCAGCACCGCGTCTGGTCCCACCTCGACGAATTTGCGCACACCCTCTGTGATCAGTGTGTCCACACCGGGAGCGAACCGGACACAGTTCCGCACCTGCGTGATCCAATACTGTGGGTCGCACACCGCGTGACCAGCGAGCTGACCGGAGATGTTCGACACGATCGGCACGCTCGGCGGCTGGTAGGCGACACTTTCGGCTACCGCACGGAACTCGGTCAGCATCGGATCCATCCGAGCGGAATGGAAAGCGTGGCTGACCTGCAACCGACTCGTCTTCACTCCAGTGGCCGATAGTTGCCGCTGGATCTCCTCGATCGCATCGATATCCCCCGAGAGCACTGTCGAGGATGGGCTGTTCACCGCCGCGATCGACACCCGGTCACCGAAACCAGCGACGACATCCACCGCCCGTGCTTCGCCGATCGCCACGGCCAGCATCGCTCCACCCGCCGGCAATCCACCCATCAACCGGCCCCGCGCCGCCACCAGCACGCACGCATCCGGCAGCGACCACACACCGGCCGCATACGCCGCGGCCAACTCCCCGATCGAATGCCCGGCAACGACGTCCGGTGTGACACCGAATGATTCGATCAGCCGGAACATCGCCACCTCGAACGCGAACAACGCAGGCTGGGTGAACTCCGTGCGGTCCAACAACCCTTCGGTGTCGGCGAACATCAACTCTTTCAGCGACCGCCCCAACAGTGGGTCGAACTGGGCGCACACTTGGTCCAACGCCGCCGCGAACACCGGGAACACCCGATACAGGTCGGCACCCATCCCGGCGCGTTGGGCTCCTTGGCCGGTGAACAGGAACGCTGTTTTCCCGGAACCGGTGTATCCCTCGATCGCGGCTGGCGCACCGGCCGCCAACTCGGCCAGGCCGGCCAGCAGGTCGCCCCGGTCACCTCCCACGACCACACCACGCCAGTCCAGCAGTGCCCGCGACGACACCAACGAATGTGCGACATCCCACACATCCGCGTCGGGTTCACCGATCAACCACTGCCGCAACCGATCCGCCTGCGCACGCAAAGCTTCGCTCGACTTGGCCGATATCACCAGCGGCGCGACCCGCGACGCGATGGGCTCCGTAGCAGTCACCCGGTCGGCCTCGCCCAGGGTGGTCTTGTCCGGGGACTCGCCTCCGGACTCCGCCGCGGCGGTGACCGGTTCGGTGGGTGCTTCCTCGAGAATGAGGTGGGCGTTGGTGCCACTGGCCCCGAACGATGACACAGCCGCCCGTCGCGCCCGTTGCCCCGCCGGCCATGGCTCGCTGTCCTGCAGCAGCCGCACCGTACCGGCGGACCAATCCACGTGCGGGGTAGGCGTATCCACATGCAGGGTCTTCGGTAGCACGCCGTGTCGCATCGCTTGGACCATTTTGATCACGCCACCGACTCCCGCCGCTGCCGAGGTGTGACCGATATTCGATTTCAGCGAACCCACCCGCAGCGGCCCGTCCGCACGCCGCTTCCCGTAGACACTGATCAGTGCCGACGCCTCGATCGGATCCCCCAGCATCGTGCCTGTGCCGTGCGCCTCCACCGCGTCCACATCCGAGGGCTCCAGACCGGCGTTCGCCAACGCCGCCGCGATGACCCGTTCCTGGGACAGACCATTCGGCGCGGTCAAACCGTTGCTCGCACCGTCCTGGTTGACCGCGCTGCCACGCACCACCGCCAGCACGGTGTGGCCGAGGCGCCGCGCGTCCGACAACCGCTCCAACACCAGCATCCCCAGCCCCTCGGAGAAACCGGTCCCATCAGCCGCTGCCGCGAACGCCTTACACCGCGCATCCGGTGACAGTGCACGCTGACGCGCGAACGCGATCAGCAGCGACGGGTCCGACATCACCGTCACCCCGCCGGCCAACGCCACCGTCGCGTCACCCTGCCGCAACGCCTGGCACGCCAAATGCATAGCCACCAGCGACGACGAGCACGCGGTGTCGACCGAGATGGCTGGGCCGTTGAAACCGAAGGTGTAGGCGATCCGACCAGACAACACACTGTTCGAAACACCCAGATAGGCGTGCCCTTCGGTCTCCGCGGTGATAGCCGGGGACCCGATACGGGGACCGTAGTACTGGTGGATAACCCCAGCGAACACCCCGGTGTCGCTACCGCGCAGCGACACCGGGTTGATCCCGGCATCCTCCAACGCCTCCCACGACGCCTCCAACATCAACCGCTGCTGGGGATCCATCGCCGCCGCCTCACGAGGACCGATCCCGAAGAAACCGGCATCGAAATCACCGATAGCGTCCAGGAACCCGCCCGCACGGGTGTAAACAGTGCCCGCCACATCCGGATCCGGGTTGAACAACCGCTCCAAATCCCACCCCCGGTCCGACGGGTAGTCCCCCACAGCGTCCACACCGTTCGCGGTCACACGCCACAAATCCTCCGGTGACCGCACACCACCCGGGTACCGGCACGCCATACCGACAATCGCGATAGGCTCCTGCGACCGGTCGGTGAGCTCGCGAAGTTGCTGTTTGGTCTCATACAGCTCCTTCGCGGTCTTCTTCAGATACCGGCGTAACTCGTCGTTATCGGCCATCGGTGAAACTCCTGATCGTCTTACTTCAGCTGAGGTGGTCGATGAAATCGAAAAGCTCGCGGTCGTCTGCGTTTTCGAGGGTGTCGGCGTTGCCACCCGGATCGATCTCGCCGGCGTCCTTGCCCTCGAGCTTGCGCAACAACGCGGTCAACCTGCCTGCGATGTCCGAACGGTCCGCGGGCGACAGCTCGGCCGCGGCGCAACTACTTGTCAGCGATTCGATCTCGGCCGCGATCCGCTCCGCGGGGTCATCGACCGGAACGATCTCCTGGCGGATAAAGCCAGACAGCGCCTCCGTGTTCATGAATTCCGCAGTCGCCGTCGAAAAGAACGGAACTGGACCCGCTCTCAGCCGAATGGCCGCCAACTCGGCCAGCACCCGATCCCGAATCGGCGCCACCGCCACCGGCTCCACCCCACCGGCCCGCCACAACCGCGCCCACGACACCAACACCGCGAACAGTGCCGGCAGCACCACATCCATCAGCTTCAGCGACACGGCCTCAGCCGACTCCGCAACACCTCCGTCAACGACCAGTCCACAAACGGCGCAAAAGCCGCCTCGCACTCCGCCGTCGACTCCGCGAACACCCCACCCGACGCTAACAGCGCCGCACCCATCCCCACCCACTGATTGCTCTGCCCCGGAAACACGAATACCGCCCGCTAGGACGCGGCATGACCCCCGACTACAGCACCCCACCACTCCCACGGCATGCGGGAACGGATACGCCACCTCGGCGGCGCGGGCCCCCGGATGATAGGCCAACCACTCCCGCAAACGTACAGCCTGCTCCCGCAATGCCTCCGGACTTTGCCCGGACAACACCCACGCTAGGGGCGTGCCTGCGGTTGTGGCCGCGTCACGTGCCGCTGCCGCAGGTGCTTCCTCCAGGAGCACATACGCATTTGTGCGGCCCGTACGGAACGACGACACCTCCGGTCGGCGCGACCGCGCCTCATTCGGGGCGACACAGAAGAAGGCAGCATCGAATTCCGATGCCGTCTCATCGACTCCTGGACGGTTGTCGTGAGCGGAACCGATAGCATCACGACCCTCGCGCAGCAACTGCCAGAAACTCTCGAGATCGGTACCGCCCGGCATCCGGCACGATATTCCGACAATGGCGATCTTATTCGCTGATTCGACCATGATATTCCGGTATCGCGCCTTATTCGATGCCCAGAATTGCGATTTCGTGCTCATGGACTTCACGGCTCCGGGCTGCTGCGCTCGTCGAGCCAGCGGCGTATCTCGTCCGCCGCGGCCGACGACGCCGATTCAATGATCGAGAAGTGGTCCGCGTCGATCTCGACCGTCTCGCCCGTGTGCATCCACTCGGGCACCCGCTCGACGAGACCCAGCCCGGGCAACGGCGTCGAGGCGCGCAAATTGAACGTCGGCGCAGCAATCGACACGGGTTGCCGTTCATCGAATATCTCCGCGTATTTCGCCATGGCGACTAGGCCGTGATCACCGATTTGCGCCATCTCGTGCCCCAGGTCGAGCACCGAGCCGAGCGCGCTCACCAGTACCCGATGGCCTTGCTCCGCATCATCCGACGAATAGGGGTCGAGCAAAATCACCCCTGCGGGCCCACGCCCGCGATTCTCGAGTCGATGGGCCAGGGCGTGTGCGATCGCACCGCCGATCGAGTAGCCGACAAGCACGATCGGCTGCTGCTCCCCGACGACGGGAGCGGAGCCTGCGGCGCGACCCGACAGCTCTTCCACGCTCATCGCCAGGAAATCCAGCAGCGCATCCCATGATTCGGGCAGCAGTTCTCCGGGACGGGTTCCCGGCAAACGCAGCGCGGTTATCGCGGGGTCGGCGCCGAGCTCCCGCGCCAGCCGAGCGAACTGGTGCGGTCCGGTACCGACCAGAAACGACGGAACGCAGATGAGCGTGGGTTCGGACGTACCTCTACTCAGCGGCATCAGCGCCGGCGCGGCGGGCAACTCGTCGTCGATGGTGAAGGTCTCAGCGAGCTTGGCGCTCGCCATCAGCATCGGAATCGCCGCCCCCACCTGTCCACGCCGGTGGGCGGCCAAAACCAGATCCGTGAGCCCTCCCCGAGCTCCGGATTTCGCAGCCTGTACTGCGGGAGCGGTTTCCGTGAGCTGGGAGTAGAGGTAGTCGGCCAGTGCCCGAGCGTTGGGGTGGTCGAAGACGAGGGTGGAGGGCAGTGTTAGTCCGGTGGCTTTGGCGAGCCGGTTGCGGAACTCGACGCCCGTCAGTGAATCCAATCCCGACTCCGTGAACGGTGCCGCCGGATTGATCATGTCCACGGACTCGTGTCCCAGGACTGCCGCGGCGTGTTCCTGGATGATGGTGAGCACGACACTCTCACGGTCGGGTTCGGGTGTGGCGGCGAGCCGCTTGGCCAACGAACCTGCGCTGCTCGCGCGACGCGGCGCGGGAACGGTGACCAAGGAGCTGAGGACCCTGGGCAGCGATCCCGAAGCAGCCTTCGCCGTCAGTGCCATCATGTCCAGCCGCACCCCGGCGACCGTCGGTACACCGACCGCGAAGGCAGCATCCAGCAACGACATCCCATCGTTCTCGTCGAGCGGGATCAAACCCTCGCGCCGCATCCGCGCGAAATGAATTTCGGTGAGAGTACTCGTCATACCACTAGCCGGGCGCCACAGACCCCACGCCACCGACGTCGCGGGCAGCCCGGCGCGGTGCCGGGCGTGGGCCAACGCATCCAGGAAAACATTGGCCGCCGCGTAATTGGCCTGCCCCGCACTCTCCACCGTGCCAGCGATGGAGGAGTAGAGCACGAATATCGACAGATCCTGATCCTTGGTGGCCTCGTGCAGATTCCATGCCGCATCCACCTTCGGGCGCAACACCGTCGCGAACTGCTCCGGTGTCATGTCGGCCAACAAACCATCGGCTAATACCCCCGCGGTGTGCACGACACCGGTCAACGGATGCTCGGGTGGGATCGCCGACAACAGCCCATCGAGCGCTTCCCGGTCGGCCACGTCGCACGCGACCACGTCCACCTGCGCACCCAACGCGGTCAATTCGGCTGCTAGGTCCGCGGCACCGTCGGCGCCGAGACCACGCCGACTGGCCAACACCAGCCTCCGCACCCCGTGCTCGGTGACGAGATGTCGAGCCGTCACCGCACCCAACCCACCGGTACCACCGGTGATCAGCACTGTGCCCTCGGGTCGCAGCGGCGACGGGATGGTGAGCACGTTCTTGCCGATATGCAAGGCCTGACTCAAGTATCGGAGCGCTTCGGGCGCCTGCCGCACATCCCACCCGGTCACCGGCGGGGGCACCAACACCCCGGTGTCGAACAAACCGACCAGCACACTCAGAATCTCATGCAACCGGTCGGGACCGACCTCGTTGAGATGGTAACCCCGATAGTGCACGCCCGGATGCTGCTCGGCGACCTCGCGGGGGTCGCGGCGATCGATCAATCCCATCTCGAGGAACCGTCCACCGCGCGGCAACAGTCGCAGCGACGCGTCCACGAATTCACCCGCCAGCGAATCCAACACGATATCGACACCACGACCATCGGTGGCCTCGAGGAACTTCCGCTCGAAGTCCAGGGTTCGCGAATCACCGATGACCGCGTCGTCGAACCCCATAGCCCGCAACACATCCCATTTCGGCCGACTCGCCGTCACCAACAACCGCAAACCAAAGTGACGCGCCAGCTGCACCGTGGCCATACCCACACCGCCGGTAGCTGCATGCAACAACAACGTCTCCCCGGGTTTCGCCTCGGCTAGGTCGACCAAGCCGTAATACGCGGTGACGAACACTGCCGGCGCGGCGGCGGCCTGCGCGAACGACCAACCTCCCGGCACCCGAACCAACAATCTGCTGTCGGTCACCACGACCGAACCGATATCCGGAACGAACCCGAAAACCCGATCACCAGGGGCGAATCCGGTGACATCCGACGCCACCTCCAACACCACACCCGCACCCTCGCCGCCTATCGTGGCATCAACGTCCGGATACATGCCCAAGGCGATCAGCACGTCACGGAAGTTGAGGCCTGCCGCGCGCAGAGCTATCCGAACCTGCCCGGGCCCGAGCGGCCCCAGCGTGGCGGGCGTTTCGACCAGAGCGAGGTTGTCGCCGGTCAAAGTACCCTTACCGAGCTGGGCCAACGCCCACGCCGGGGTTCGGACCACATCACTCGCACCGACCACATCACCGCCGACACCACGGTTCAGCCGCGCTGCGTACGGCAGGCCGTGCCGCAGCGCCAGCTGAGGTTCGTCCGTGATGGCTACTGCGGCGGCGACGTCGGCACGGTAGTCCTGCCAACGGTCCACGTCGATGATCGCGATCCGGCCTGGATTCTCGTTCTGTCCGCTCCGCAGCAGACCCCACACCGCCGCGCCGACGAGATCTACCGGTTCGCCGGCCTCCACCGCCACCGCGCGCCTGGTCACGACGGCGATCCGTTCATACTCCGTGAGCAGTTCCCGCACCCGCGCCGCTATCTCGACAAGCCGACGGTGAACCGCACCCGGCACGTCCCCACCCGCACGCGCGTCGTCGACTCGTAACACGGCCACGGGCCTGTGGTCGACAATCACTGTTTCGCCGGCGTCCGTGCTTGCCCAATCCTGGTCCGTGACGAGGTCGCTGGGTTCGGGGGCGGGTAACGGGACCCAGCGTAGCTGGTGCAGGTCGCTGTTCGGATGTGAAGGGGCGCCGAGGGCGCGGAGAGGGATCGGACGCAGGGTCACCGCTCCGACTTCGGCGACCGGTGCGCCGTGAGAGTCGGTGAGTGTCAAAGTGATCCGCTGATTCTCCGCTTCGGGCGCAGCGGCCCGCAGCTGGACTCGCACCGATGCTGTTCCGACGGTGTGTAGGTCGATGTTCTCCCATGAATAGGGCACCAGAATCTCGCCTGGCGCGGCGGGTTCGGCCAACCCACCGAAAGCGATCGCGTGCAAAGCCGCGTCCAACAACGCTGGGTGTATCCCGAACCGGTCCGTCGATGACTGCGCCTGCTCCGGCAAAGCCACCTCCGCGAAAACCTCGTCACCGCGCCGCCACAGCGCGGTCAACCCTTGGAACAGTGGTCCGTAGCCGTAACCACGCTCAGCCAACTCCGCGTACACGTCACCGACCTCCACCGGCGACGCCCCAACCGGCGGCCAACTCGTCGTCAGCGACGGCCCGACCTGAGATGGTGACTGCGCAACAATAGTTCCGGTCGCGTGGCGAACCCACTCCGCCTGATCCGGTTCACCGCTACGTTGCGGGCGCGAATACACCGACACCACTCGCGAACCCGCGTCATCAGGTCCGGCCGTCATCACCCGCAGCTCGACCGCACCCACCGACGGCACAACCAACGGCGCGGTAACGACCAGCTCGGCCAGCCGCGGGTTGCCGACCATCGCCCCGACATACAGCGCCAACTCCACGAACGCCGTACCCGGCAACAGCACAGTCCCTCCGATCATGTGATCGGCCAACCACGGGTGACTCGACAACGACAACCGGCCGGTCAGCGCCACCTCGGAATCCGGCAACCACACCGCCGCGCTCAACAGCGGATGGTCCACACCATCCAGACCCGACGTCCGGACATCACCCCCACCAGCAGCGGCGGCCGCCAACCAATACCGTTGGTGCTGGAACGCATACGTCGGCAAAGTGACCCGTCGCACGTCACGGCCCACAAACAACGAGCCCCACTCGACCTTGATCCCCCCGTTATGGACTTGCGCGAGGAACGTCACGAACTGCGCCACATCATCGACATCACGCCGACCCGCAGCCGCCACCAACGACCTCGACTCAACATCCTCAGGCAGACATTGCCGAGTCAGCGCCGAGAGCACGCCATCAGGACCGATCTCGACAAACCGCCGCACGCCGGCGTTGACCAGGGTGTCTATTCCGGCTGCGAACTGGACACATCCACGGACCTGCTGCACCCAGTAATCCGGATCGGTCAACTCCGCGCCGACGACGCCACCGTGGAGGTTCGACACGACCGGAACGTTCGGCGGATGGTAGGTCACACTTTCGGCTACCGATCCGAACTCGGCCAGCATCGCATCCATCCGCGCGGAATGAAACGCGTGGCTGACGCGCAGTCGGTTGGTTTTGTGGCCGTTGGCGGTGGCGCGTAGTTCGACTTCGTCGATGGCGTCGATATCTCCGGACAACACCACCGATGATGGACCGTTCACCGACGCGACCGAC
This sequence comes from Nocardia sp. NBC_00881, assembly GCF_045207455.1. NCBI lineage: Bacteria > Bacillati > Actinomycetota > Actinomycetes > Mycobacteriales > Nocardiaceae > Nocardia > Nocardia sp. NBC_00881. Next base: position 1,314,258 of record NZ_CP108798.1, on the reverse strand, counting down.
AGCCTGTCCCCGTACCCGACGATGATTTCGGCTGCGTCGGCTTCCCCGACGGCGACTGCCAGCATCGCCCCGCCCTCCGGTAACGCTCCCATCAGCCGACCGCGCGCGGCGACCATGCGGCAGGCATCCGGCAGTGACCACACCCCGGCTGTATACGCGGCGGTCAGCTCACCGATCGAGTGTCCGATCAGCATGTCCGCTGTGATGTCGAACGATTGCATCAACCGGAACAGTGCCACCTCGAACGCGAACAAGGCGGGTTGGGTGAATTCCGTTCGGTCCAGCAACACTGCATCGTCGTCTCGGGCGAACACCAGATCTTTCAGCGACCGGCCGAGCAACGGGTCGAACGCAGCGCAGACCTCGTTGAATGCTGTCGCGAACACCTCGAACGAGTCGTAGAGGTCCGCGCCCATCCTGGCACGTTGCGCGCCCTGCCCGGTGAACAAGAACGCCGTCCTACCCGACCCCACAACCCCCTGTACGACTCCAAAAGACACCGCATCCGACGCCAAATCCGCGAGACCGGAAAGCAACTCCTCCCGATCCGCACCAACAACCACGCCCCGAAATTCCAGTTGGGCACGAAAACTCGCCAGCGAGTACGCAATGTCCCACACACCCGCATCAGGATTGCCGACCACCCACTCCCGCAACCGCTCCGCCTGCGCCCGCAAACCCGACTCGGATTTCGCCGATACCAGCAACGGAACGAAACCCGAGCCCGCATAAGCATGCCCCGGCGTTTCTTTGGCCGGGGCAGATGCGCTGGGCTCCGCAGACACCGTCTCCTCGGAATCGACCCGCGCCGTATTGCCCCCGAAAGCTCCGGACAACCCTACGGCGGGTGCTTCCTCGAGGATCAGGTGGGCGTTGGTACCGCTGACCCCGAAGGACGACACTCCCGCTCGCCGGACCCTTTCCCCCGCGGGCCATCGCTCGCTCTCCTGAAGCAGCTGCACCGTGCCCGCCGACCAATCCACGTGGGGAGTAGGGGCATCCACGTGCAGCGTCTTCGGTAAAACGCCGTGCCGCATAGCCTGGACCATCTTGATGACACCCCCGACGCCCGCCGCGGCCGAAGTATGGCCGATATTGGACTTGAGCGATCCCAGAAGCAACGGCGCATTCTCGGGCCGCGAACCGTAGACGCCGATCAGTGCCCGCGCCTCGATCGGATCTCCGAGAGTCGTGCCAGTACCATGCGCCTCCACCGCGTCGATATCCGACGGAGCCAGGCCGGCATTGGCCAACGCCTGCCTGATGACACGTTCCTGCGATGGACCATTCGGAGCGGTCAATCCCTTGCTCGCGCCGTCCTGATTCACCGCGCTCCCGCGCACGATCGCCAGCACGGTATGGCCGAGTCGTCGGGCATCCGACAACCGCTCCAACACCAGCATCCCGACGCCTTCGGAGAAACCGGTCCCGTCAGCGGCCGCCGCGAACGCCTTGCAACGCGCATCCGACGACAGCGCACGTTGGCGTGCTAGCCCGATCAGCACGGACGGATCCGACATCACGGTCACCCCACCGGCCAACGCGAGCGACGTATCCCCCTGCCGCAACACTTGACACGCCAGATGCAGCGCCACCAGGGACGACGAGCACGCGGTGTCGACCGAAATCGCCGGGCCCTTGACGGCGAGGGTGTACGCTATCCGACCGGACAGCACACTCATCGAAACGCCGAGGCCGGCATGGCCTTCCGCCTCCGCCGTCAACGTCGGGGAGCCGACGCGCGGACCGTAATACTGGTGGAAGACTCCGGCGAAAACGCCGGTATCACTGCCACGCAGCGACACCGGATCGATACCCGCATCCTCCAACGCCTCCCAGGACGCCTCCAACATCAGACGCTGCTGCGGATCCATCACCGCAGCCTCACGAGGACTGATTCCGAAGAAGCCCGCGTCGAAATCACCCGCCGAATAAAGAAACCCGCCCTCACGGGTGTAGACCGTGCCCGGCACATCCGGATCCGGGTTGTACAACCGCTCCAGGTCCCACCCCCGGTCGGTCGGAAACTCGCCGACCGCGTCGGTACCGGAGGTGACCAGATCCCATAGTTGCGCAGGGGATTCCACGCGACCCGGATAGCGACAGCTCATACCGACGATCGCGATCGGTTCCCGCGCGCGCTCCTCCAACTCCTGGATGTGACGGTTGGCAGCGCGCAGGTCTCCGGCGAGTTTCTGCAGAGACCGGGTGACTCGTTCCTCGATGCTCATGCTCGACCGAACTCCTCATCAATCAGATCCAATAGCTCGCTACCGGAATGCGCGGAGAAGTCGTCTCCTCCGCTCTGCCGTCGGTCGCCGAAGCGGGACCGAAGACGGTCGCTGATGCCGAGCAGTGCGGTGGCAGTCGCGTCGTCGTCGCCCGCCACAGCGAGAACGCGTTCGACCATCGCCTCCAAGCTAGCTAGATTGTCGGCCGCGGTCGCGACAGCGGACGGTTCAGCAGGCGTCCTCAGCGTCACTATCTGCTCGTGCAGATAGCCCGCCATGTCGACCGCATTGGGGTAGTCGAAAATCAGCGTGGAAGGCAGTTCGAGGCCGGTGGCTTTGACGAGCCGGTTCCGAAGTTCAACCCCGGCAAGCGAATCGAATCCGAGTTCATCGAATCCCTTCTCCTGTCTGATGTCGTCGGCGGACGAGTGGCCCAGCACCGCGGCAGCCTGTTCGAGGACGATGTTGAGCAGAGCGTGCTCCAACTCGGCCTCTGGTATCCGGTCCAGTCGCCGCGCCGGCGCTGTCACGCTGTCGGCGCGACGTGTCGTGGCGGTGACCAGGGAGCTGAGCGTTCTGGGTAACAACCCGGCGCCTGCCTGCGCAGTGAGCGCAGTGGTGTCGAAACGCACGCCTACGCTCGTCGGGCAACCGGCGGCCAACGCGATGTCGAACAGCGACATCCCGTGCTGGTCGTCGAGGGACACCAGGCCGTTTCGTCGCATTCGCGCGAAGTCGACGTCCCTGAGGGTGCTCATCATTCCGCTGCTGACGCGCCAGGGACCCCACGCGATGGACGTCGCGGGCAGACCGTTGCGGTTCCGGTGCTGAGCCAACGCGTCAAGGAAGGTGTTGGCGGCCGCGTAATTGGCTTGGCCCGGGCTGCCGATCGTGCCGGCGATGGAGGAATAGAGCACGAACATCGACAGGTCCAGATCCTTTGTCGCCTCATGCAAATTCCACGCGGCATCGACCTTGGGCCGCAACACTGTCTCGAACTGCTGCGAGGTCAGGTCGGTGAACAGGCAATCGGCCAACACCCCCGCCGCATGTATCACGCCGGTCAACGGATGCTCCGGCGGAATCTTCGACAACAACCCGTCGAGCGCCATTCGATCGGCCGCATCGCAGGCGACCACGTCCACTTCTGCACCGAGCGCGGTCAACTCGACCACCAAATCGTCGGTGCCGGGCGCGGCGGGGCCGCGCCTGCCCGCGAGCACAAGCCTCCGCACACCGTGCTCGACCACCAGATGCCGCGCCGTCACCGCACCCAACCCGCCGGTGCCGCCGGTAATCAACACCGTGCCCTCGGGCCGCAGCGACGACGGAATGGTGAGTACGTTCTTACCGATGTGGCGGGCCTGGCTGAAGTACCGGAAGGCTTCGGGCGCCTGCCGCAGATCCCATCCGGTAATCGGAAGCGGTGCCAACATACCGGTGTCGAACAGCTCGATGAGCACGCTCAGAATCTCACGCATCCGGTCGGGTTCGACCTCGCTGAGATGAAATCCGCGGTAATGCACGCCAGGATGCCGCTCAGCGACCTCGCCCGGGTCGCGACGATCGGTCGATCCTATTTCGAGGAACCGTCCACCACGTGGCAATAGTCGCAACGACGCGTCCACGAACTCACCCGCCGCCGAATCGAGAACAATATCGACCCCGTGACCGTTGGTCACTTCCAGGAACGTCCGCTCGAACTCGAGTGTGCGCGAATCCCCGATAACCCCGTCATCGAATCCCATCTGCCGCAGTACATCCCATTTCGGTCGACTCGCAGTCACCAACAGGCGCAAACGTAAGTGACGCGCCAGCTGCACCGCAGCCATACCCACACCCCCGGTCGCGGCATGCAATAGCAACGTCTCGCCGGGTCGCGCCTGCGCCAGGTCGACCAGGCCGTAATACGCCGTGACGAACGCCACCGGCACGGCGGCGGCCTGAGCGAACGACCAGCCTCGCGGCACCCGCGCCAGCAATCTCCGGTCCGTCACCACAACCGAACCGATATCGGCGACGAACCCGAAAACCCGGTCACCCGGCGAGAACTCGGTTACATCGGGTGCCACCTCCAGCACGACGCCCGCGCCCTCGGCGCCGATAGCGGCGTCCGCCTCCGGATACATTCCCAACGCGATCAACACATCGCGGAAGTTGATACCTGCCGCACGCAAACCGACCCGAACCTCACCAGGCCCCAACGTTCGCAACGCAGCCGACGTCGTCTCCATCAGGACAAGATTGTCCCCGGTCAAGGTGCCCTTCCCGAGCTGAGTCAACGCCCACGCCCGGGCACCCAACAGCTCACCGGCTCCCACGGTGTCCGTCTCCCCGCGACTCAACCGAGGCACAAACGGCACACCCTGCCGCAACGCCACTTGAGGCTCCTCCGCGATGGCCAAAGCCATGGCGACGCCGTCACGGTAGCCGTCCCAACGATCCACATCGACGATCGCGATGCGGCCGGGATTCTCGCTCTGACCACTACGCAACAAACCCCACACCGCCGCGCCGACCGGATCCACCGGCTCACCCGCATCCACAGCAACCGCATACCTGGTCACCACCACAACACATTCATGCCGCGCCAAAAGTTCGGCCACCCGCAAAGCCACATCGGCGAGCCGACTATGAACCGAAGCCGGCACATTCACCTCTTCAGACGCATCCTCGAGGCGAATCACGGCCACCGCCCGGCCGTCGACCGTCACCGTCTCCTCCGCCCCCGTGTCCGCCCACTGCGCATCCGCGACGAGATCGCCCGGCTTCGCCGCAGACGACGAGACCCAGCCGAGCCGGTGGACATCGCCAGCAGCCACGGAGGACCCCAATGCCCTCAGTGAGATCGGACGCAGAGTCAACACCGCGACCTCGGCCACCGGTACACCTTGCGAATCAGCGAGCGTCAACATGATCCGCCGACTCTCCGCCCCGGAAGAACCAGAGTCGGCCGTGGTCAGCCGAACCCGCACCGACCCCACACCGACAGCATGCAAGTCCACGTTCTCCCACGAATAGGGCGCCAGAACCTCACCCACGGCAGGCGGATCGGCCAACGCGCCAGGAGCGATCGCGTGCAAAGCCGCGTCCAACAACGCCGGATGTACCCCGAATCGATCCGCCGACGACTGCGCTTGCTCCGGTAGATCGACCTCCGCGAAAACTTCGCCGCCTCGCCGCCACAGCGCGGTCAATCCCCGGAACAAGGGCCCATAGCCGTAACCTCGCTCTGCCAGCTCCGCGTAAACGTCACCGATTTCCACCGGCACCGCACCCGCCGGCGGCCAACTCGCGTCGGTCGGCCCGACCTGGGCCGACTGTGATGACGCGACAATCCATCGCCGACGCCTCACGCGGACCGATCCCGAAAAACCCCGCATCGAAATCGCCGACATTTCGCAAAAATCCGCTCGCCCGTGTGTAAACCTTCCCGAACCGGTCAGGATCGGGATCGAACAATCCCTCCACGTCCCAACCCCGATCCACCGGAAACTCGCTCACGGCATCCGAACCGGATGCGACGAGATCCCACAAACCCTCTGGCGACTCGACGCCACCTGGATACCGACAACTCATACCGACGATCGCAATCGGCTCGTCGATCCGCTCGCGCAGCTTCGTCAGATCGTTGCGAGTCGCCATGAGCTCGACAGTGACCTTTTTCAGGTACTCCAACCTGAGTTCGGACGAATCGTCAGTGCTTGTGTCCACGTTTCACATCCAAGTCCAGCGTATTTCGGGTTGTCGAACAAGCCCGATGGCGCGAGCGGCGATCCGGGGCCATCGAGCTACAGATATCGTTCGATCAGGTGTCGGCTACGAGGCGGCGAGTTGGCCGGCGATTGCCATTCGACCGAGAAACCTTGTTGAGGAACAGGTGCTCGCCCACGCACTTCGACAGGAACAGGTGGCTCGACCGCCACCGAGATGCACGCCATGCGAACGTTAACTTTCTCTGCCAAGCAAGCAGCGACAGATTGGCCCACGTCGCCTGCTGGGCAGCAGCCTGCCAGCGGTATCGCGTTCTCGCAACTCGAGAATCGAGTCTTCTCATTCGAGCCGATCTTGTTGTGTCCATCATCGGAAGCCGACCTCGGAAACACCACGGCACTTCGGGTTTATCTGGCCCACTTGATGTCTCACTCCTGGAGTATGTGGTAAGCCTGGCGGTACGACATCGGAGCATCACCGAGCAGCGTTGATGACAGCCGAGCTGTCGGGGTAATCGTGGGCATGGCGGGCCAGCTCGATCGCCTCACCTCGCCGACCGCGCCGGCGCGCACGTGCGCGACCGCCGTGCCGCTCCACCGGCTGCGCAGTGCTCCGGAACCGTGCACCGCTCACCGATAGTGAGGCTGGCGAATGTCGTGCCGTTGACAGGATGCTCCGTACGCCCTTGGCGGCAGCTGGAGATAGTCCGTCAGCGCCGTCAAATCCATGCGCCCTGAGTCCTGGAACGACGAAGCACGGCCATGACAGGTGAAATGAGCATGCGCTCGGCTATGCACCAGCCTCCCACGACATCGGCAGGCCGCCGGCACCCGCAGCCGATCCAGCCTACGACCGAAAACCTGAAGGCGAATCGCCGCCCAGGATACTGAACCTACTGCAGCTCATCTCCTTTGCGGGCTTGTTTGTCGGTGTGGCGCGCTACGGTTGCTTCGTCACTTCGGGTGCCATCGAGTAGGGGGATACAAACGTGGCCAGACGGCGACGTCACCGCTCGGACCGCGCGGGTCTGGTGCTGATGGCCGCTATCGCCGGTGTCATCATCCTGGCGCCGCTGGCGCGATTCGTCCGCGACAACACCACGACAGTCGCCGCCATCGTGATCAGTGTCATCATCGCGGTGCTGCTGGCGCTGGTACTACGCGCGCGTCATCGACGTCGGCGCGCCGAGCACGAACAAGACCGTCTGCGTGCGGTTCTGGCGTTCCATGACATGAACGACAAACAGTTCGAGCATGCGCTGGCCGCACTGTGCCGGGCCGGGGGCTGCCGCGAGGTACAGGTCTGCGGCGGCGCCGGTGACCGCGGTGCCGACGTCACCGCGGTGACACCGGACGGGCGAAGACTCATCGTGCAGGCCAAGCGATACAACATCAGGCGCCCTGTCGGCGACCGGGAGATGCAACAGCTGGCGGGAGGATTGCTCACCTGGCACCAGTTCGACCTCGCGGTCCTCGTCGCGACATCCACGTTCACCAAAGCCGCCCGCGAAACCGCCGCCCGCAACGGCATCCGACTCGTTGACAACAAGACACTCGCAGCGTGGAACTCCGGCACCGGCCCCGCCCCCTGGAACTGACCCGATCCCGGGACCGAACCGAACATCGCGCGAACGCTATGCGTCGACCGCGTTCGGTCGAATGATCCGTCCTGTGGGTCGAGGGCTCGGTGTTGGGGACGACGAAGACGCCAGGTCTTGCCTGGACGACAGTGAGGTTGACGAGCCGCCGACACCGAGATCCGCGCCACAAGCGCGCCGCGGACGAAAGGCGAGACCTCCAGGACACGATTGCCCCTGACATGTGCGATGGCGGTATACAGTCGAAAGGCATTGCGTGCCGGTCAATTTCATCAGGAGTGCCCGTGTGGTCGTGGCGACATTGCTTGGATGCAGCAGGCGTGCGAAAGGGCGTGGTGCGTGCCGACTATTCCGCCGCAGCACGGTATCTCCAGCGCAGGGACTTCGTTGGCTGGGTGCCAGGGCGGGTCCTGGCTCCACCGCAGAGCCAGCCGCACATAGTCGCGGCAACGGCGTTGGCGCGCTATACCGATGACCTCATCGACCGCGGCCCTGTCGGAGAGCGGACACAACGGTTCGAGGAATGGGCCGGTCAGGTGGGGACGGCGCTGGATACCGGCAGTTCGGGGCATCCGCTGGTCCGTGCATATTTGCACTCCGCCGTTCTGCTGAACCTGTCCCGTGAGTGGATCGACACATATCTGGCCGGGACTCGCGTCGACCTGGAGTTCCCCGGATTTGCTCAGGAGGCGGACTACCAGCGTTACGTCGATACAGTTTCGCTGCCGTCTATGTTTGGCCTGAGGGTTGTACCGCGTCTGGTCTCGGAGCAATCCTTCACATCCTCCCTCCGCTTGTTTGCGGACGGGGCGCAGCGGACGGACTGCCTCACCGATTTGTTCGAGGACCTGCGGGACGGGCGGCTGTGCCTGCCGGTCTCCGACCTCGACCGACACGGCGTGGCACGTGCGGATCTGGAGCAGGGACTGGACACCCCCTGGAGTGCGGGCGTTGATATCGGCCACAGCGAGTTCCGCGCGTGCCTCACTCGTGGAAAGTGGACGGATCCTCGGTGAAATCGCCGCCGACTACCGCCCGGTGCTTCGTTTTCTGATCGGCGTGTTCCACATGCGGTTGGACGATGTCGGGACTCGTGGGGCTGCCATCATCCGTCGCCCCTATCAGGACCGCCCGGTGGCGTGCCTGTCCCTGATGATCCGTTCCCGTCATATGGGTGCATCGACCAAGGGTGCGGCTCCTTTGGAGGGACGGGCTGATCTGCTGAAATGTGGTCTGGGGCTGTCGTGGTGGCGGGGTGGGCGCTTATCGTTGGGGTGGGGGTTCGGTGGTGGAGGCGGCGATGGGCTCGTGGATGGAGGAGCTGGAGCGGCGGCAGGCTGCGGCCCAGGAGCGGGCTGAGGAGCTGCGTGGGCGGATCGTGGAGTTGTCGGAACAGCTTGCTGCCGAGGAGCAGCGGTTGTCGCGGCTGGAGATCACCCGGGAGACGATGATCGAGATCCTCGGCGCGGCAGGCGAAGCTGTTGTGGCGGTGCCGCAGGGCGGCATGGGTGAGAATGACATGGAAGCGGAAGGCGTGAATCGGGAGCCGGTTTCGCGTGGGAGTTCGCCGGTCGGGGTGATGCTGGTGCCGCAACGAGGTCCGGGTATGGATGTGTCGGTGCTGCCGCAGGATTATCGCGACATCCTGGAGGTGCTCGCCGATGCGGGGCGGGGGTTGCGGGCCGGGCATATCGCCGCCGCCTTGGGGCTTTCGGTCCGGTCGCGACGACCGCGATCGTGGTCCCGCCGCGGGCCAGGACCGCGCGGTGAGTGGCGGCATCGGCGCCGAACGCACCACCGCTGATGATGCGCCAGCCGCGATCGGTCAAGTCCGCGGCGATGTCGGTCGTGACGCGGATGCCATAGTCGCTGGTGGCGCGTGCCCCGACAACCGCGACGTGCAGTTGCGCGAACAGATTGACGCGAGCGGGTCCACGCACCCACAACGCGACCGGCCCCACATCAGCAACATTCGGCGCGTCGAGGTCGTACAACCTGATGCCGGGCCAGCCGCGTCATCCCGGGTCAGCAGCCGCGCACCGAGCTCGGCAGCACGGTCGAGGTCGCGGGCGGCTGATAGTCGCGGATCGTCCCTGTTCAAGGGGGGCGGCAGTCAGGGCGATGATGGGTGGTGGACCATGTCCCCGACCGGATGGGGTATGCGTCTCAGAGCAGTTTGTCGATGGTGATCGGCAAAGAGCGGATACGGCGCCCTGTCGCGTGGTGGACGGCGTTGGCGATGGCCGCCGCCACACCGACCAGGCCGATCTCCCCGATTCCCTTGGTGCCGACCGGCGTGGCCCGGTCGGGTCCGCCGACGAAGAGCACCTCCATGTCGGGAATGTCGGCGTTGACGGGCATCAGGTAGTCGCCGAAGGTGGCGTTGGCGATGCGCCCGGTCCCGCGATCGGTGGCAGTGTCCTCGAACATCGCCTGACTGATTCCTCCCACCGTGCCGCCGATGATTTGACTTGTGGCGGTCTTCTCGTTGAGGATGCGCCCGCCGTCGATCGCCGATACCACTCGTGCTACTCGCAGCAGGCCCAGGTCGGGATCCACGCGTATCTCGACGAACTTGGCTCCGAAGGCTCCCGCGGTGGCCATCCCCGCTCCACCGGGCTGAGGCGGCGTGCTCCGGCCGTCGGCGCTGAGCTCTTCGAGGCCGTGGCGGGCCAGGATGTCGATATACGACTCGCCCTGTTCGGGAGCGCCGACGCGGTGGATGCGCCCTTCGGCGACCGTGACATCGCCGAGTGCAGCTCCGCGCAGCGGCGAGTCGAGGTCGTCGCGGACCACGTCGAGGAATTCCTGCACGAGGTGTTGGCAGGTGGCATGGACTGCGTTGCCCAGTGCCCCGGTGAGGCCGGATCCGCCGGCCTGCGGTGAATAGGGCATGTCGGAGTCGCCGAGGTCGAAGCGTACCTGGGTGGTGGGCAGGCCGAGGAGTTCAGCCGACAGCTGTGTCATGACTGTGTAGGTGCCTGTGCCGATGTCGGTGGCTGCGCTGCGTACGTTGGCCGACCCGTCGCGGTGCACGGACGCACGGGCCTGGCACGGGACCTGGTAGTGCGGGTAGGAGACCCCGGCCATGCCGTAGCCGACCAGCCAGCGGCCGTCGCGCATCGAGCCCGGTTGCGGGCTGCGGCGTGACCAGCCGAACCGCTCGGCTCCCCGCAGATAGCATTCCCGCAGGGCCTTGCTGGACCAGGGGAGGCCGAGCAGCGGGTGCTCGTCCGCGTAGTTCCGCAGGCGCAGTTCGAGGGGGTCGATGCCCAGTTCGTGGGCGAGCTCGTCGAGGGCGGACTCCAAGGCGAAGTTGCCCTGTCCCTCGGCCGGAGCGCGCATGGAACCCGGACAAGGGATGTTCACTCGTACCTGCCGGTCCCGAGTTACGACGTTGGGGCAGGCATACGAGAAGGCCGAGCCGGCGGAAACGGGTTCGTAGTCGTCGTCTTCCATCGCCACTGTCGATACGCCCTCGTGCTCGATGGCGGTCAGCTCCCCGGCACGGGTGGCCCCGATTCTGAGGTGCTGGACGCTGTTGGGCCGATGCCCCACTGCGGTGAACATCTCGGGCCGGGTGAGTACCAGTTTGACTGGTCTGCCCACCAGGCGCGCGGCGAGCACGGTGAGGATCACATGTGGCCACACCCGCAGCCCGGCGCCGAAGCCACCGCCGACGTAGGGGGCAAGGACCCGGATCCGACTCTCCGGGATCTTGAAGACCGCGGCGAGTGAGGTGCGAACGTTGTGGGGCCACTGGGTGGAGTCGTGGACCGTGAGCGAGTCACCGTTCCAGGAGGCGATCGTGGCCATCAGACCGAGCGGGTTGTTGGTGTTGTCCGGGGTGGTGTAGTTGTCCCCGACAACGACGTCGGCCGCAGTGAATCCGGCGTTCACGTCGCCACGCTCGGAGTCCAGTCCCCATGGGTTGGTGAGGACCTCCGCCCGGGGGTCGTCGATGTCGAGCAGGGCCTCAGTCGGGTCGTACTCGGCTCGCACCAGTGTTGCGGCGTGGCGTGCCTGCTCCGCGGTGGTGGCCACCACGATGGCGACATGCTGTCCGTAGTGGAGGATGCGGTCGTCCTGGAGCGGGGCCGGTGGGGACGGGCCCAGCAGCGTCATCGGCGCGCGTTCCAGCCTCGGCGCGTTCAGAAAGGTGATGACGGCCAGCACACCCGGGGCGGCGTGAGCCGAGGAGGCATCGATGCTGCGGATGCGTCCGGCGGCGATGGTGCTGCGCACCAGGGCGGCGTGCACCAGGTCGGGGTAGCTGAAGTCATTGGGGTAGAGCGCCCTGCCGGTGACCTTCAGCGGCGCGTCCACTCGGTCCAGGCCTGGACCGACAACCCGGGGGACTTCGCGGGTTGTCATGATTGCGCTCCTGCCACGCTTTCGAGGGTGCGCACCAGGGTGCGCTGGGCCAGCTCCACCTTGAACGCGGTGCCGGGCAGCGGGCGGGCCCCCGCAAGGGCGGCCCGGGCCGCGGCGCGGAAGGTGTCGGTGCTCGCGGGCGCTTCGCGCAAGATGTCCTCGGCGTCCCACGCCCGCCAGGGAACGGTGCCGACTCCGCCCAGCGCGACCCGCGCCTCCTGGATGAAGCCGTCCTTCTGCACCAGGGCCACCCCCGCCGACGTCAACGCGAACTCGTACGACACCCGGTCGCGGACCTTGATGTAGAGCGAACGTGCCTCGCGGGGGAGCAGCGGGATCTCGACCGTAGTGATCAGCTCGCCATGCCTCAGCGTGTTCTCGATGTGCGGGGTGTCACCGGGTGGGAGGTAGAGCTCGGTCAGCGGGATGCTGCGTGCACCGCTCGCGCCCTGGATATGGACGAAGGCGTCGAGAGCGGTCAGCGGCACGGCGAGATCGGAAGCATGCAGCGCAATGCAGTGTTCACTGGTGCCCAGGATGGCGTGCATCCGGTGAATACCCGTGATGGCGGCGCACCCGGAACCGGGAGTGCGCTTGTTGCACGCCTCGACAGTTGGGTCTCTGAAGTAGCGGCACCGGGCCCGTTGCAGCAGATTGCCCCCGATGGTGGCCATGTTGCGAAGCTGGGTCGAGGCGCCGAGCAGGAGGGCATCCCGGACAAAGGGCAGCCGCTCTCTCACGACGGGATCGGCGGCGAGCTCCTCCATCGTCGTCAGCGCCCCGACTCGGACAGCCACGTCGGTGTGCGTGATGCCGCCCAGCGGCAGCCTGCTGATGTCGATGAGCCGGTCAGGACCCAGTACGCCGTCCTTCATAAGATCCAACTGAGTGGTGCCACCGGCGAGATACGAGGAGCCCGGATCGGCGCTCACGGCGGCCACGGCTTGGTCGGCGTCGGTGGCCCGAATGTATTCGAACGGGCGCATCGTCACTCCTCCCCTGCCACTTCGCGAATCGCCGCGCGAATGTTGGGATAAGCGCCGCAGCGGCATATGTTGCCGCTCATGAACTCGCAGATGTCCTCATCCGAACTCGCTCGTCCCTCGGCAAGAAGCGACATCGCCGACATGATCTGCCCTGGAGTGCAGTAACCGCACTGGAACGCGTCATGCCTGGCGAATGCGGCCTGGATGGGGTGCAGCTCGCCGTTCTCCGAGAGGGATTCGACGGTGACAACCTCCCGCCCCTCGTACTGAGCGGCCAGCGCCAGACACGACACCACACGCTTCCCGTCGACCACTACCGTGCAAGCTCCGCAGGCGCCCTGGTCGCATCCCTTCTTCGCCCCGGTCAGGCCCAAATGGTCACGCATTGCGTCGAGCAGGGTGACACGAGCGTCGAACCGTAACCGATGGTTCGTGCCGTTGACGTTGAGGGTGACCTCCACCTGAGGAACTTCGGGTGATACACCGGCGGACGGACTCACCGCGACCTCACCGGGGTTCATGGCGCCTCGATTCCGGGTTATCCGATCAGACCCTGCTCACCGAGCAAACTGTCCGACAACACTATCGTTCCAGGTCACCTAGCACAATGGCGGACTTCGGCGGGCACTTGGCAACACGCCGAATCGCCGGCAGAAGTAGCCACCACATTCCACTGTGGCGATCAGTGAGAGCCGAGACCGGCGGGAGTGTGAAACCCAGCCACGGCACGGACCGCGCAAACTCCTCGAGAACTGCACAGGTCGCAGCATTCACCGACACAGGGAAGCGGCGTCACGGTCAATGCCGCGGCGACAGTTGGAGACACTGAGCGAGCGCGATGCAATAGCCGCACACGGTGTTGGATGACCACAGGAGCCGGTGTGTCTCCACCCATTCCTCGGTCGGCCCGACGGTACGGTGCGAACAGTTGAGCAGCGTCCAGGTGCACAGCCCTGACGAGGGCCGTACCGCCAAGACATGCGCCACGCGCGATCCCTGTCTTGTCGAATAACCCGCTTGTCAGGATGGGCAACAACGAGGCGAAAGATTAACCAGCACGATCAGTGATTCAGGTCAGCGCCGAGCTGACAGCGAGTCGCGGCTCAGCGCATCACGCCGTCGGAGATGGTTCGCGGTAGCTGCTTGCCATAGGCGATGGGTGCAGCTTGTCTGTTGATCAGGCGGCCACCTGGTGGTCGTTCGGGTGGATGCGTTGGTGTTCTCGGGTGAGGTGGTATTGCCAGTAGGTTTCGAGGTCTCCGTTGTTGATGAGGGTGCGGAGGGTGAGGATGGCTTCGGCTCCGGTCAGTCCCCATCTAGCACCGGTGATTTCGAGGCGGTCGGCGACGATGTGGCGGGCTGCGCCCTCGATCACCCCGGTGGCGATCGGCCAGCCGCGGGCCAGAGCGATGTCGTAGCACAGGAATTCGGCGTGGCCGCGCAGGTAGCGGACGGCTGCGTCGGTGCCGCCGCGCCTGTCCGGGGCCAGGGCGGCAGCGTCGGTTTCGGTTTGGATGGTGTCGGCGGCTTGAAGGGCGTGCCCGGCGAGAATTTGTAGCGCGCGGGCGGCAACCCAGTCCTCGGCGGCAGGGTCGGCGGCGGTGTGCAAGCACCAGGCCGCGGTCCACAAATACTCCAGCACGTGTACCACGTCCAGCACGATATGGACAGCGGCCCGGCGGCGGGCGGCTTCGGCTCGGACGCGCTCGATCTGGTGGTGGTCACCGTCGACCAGCACGATCCAGGTCCGCTCGTGGCTGGGGTCGCGGGCGTCTGCCTGAGCGAACGCGGCCTCGATCACCGCACCGGGGTTCTTCACGATCGACCCGGTCAGCCAGGTGTTGACCGCCTGCGGGCCTGGGCGGGGTTTCCGGTCGCCGACGCGTCCGCCGGGGACAGCGATCACGTCGTGCGGTCGCCGGGGCGCGGGTTGCGCGTCGTAGACAGCGGCGAGGGTGGCCACTTGCGGTGCGGTTTCTCGCCCGGGGCGAGTCGGGTGCGGAACACCGGTGCCGCCCGGGCAGCTGCCTTGCGGGTGGATTCCCGCAGCGAATCCGGCCGCATCACAATGCCTTTGCCGTCGGCGCTGAGTACCAGCAGCGTGTGCGAGGTGGCAGGGGCGGGGATCCGCGCAGTGTAGAAGGCGTCGATGTCGACCGACGCCGCGGCGACGAGCTGTTCGAGCTGGCGTTTGCCTGCGACCGGGCCGCAGCGGCGCATGATCGCGTCTTTCGTGGTGTCGTAGGAGGAGCGCACCGCTTCGGTCACCGCCTGTCTGCGCAGCCCGTGGCTGTGCCGGCCAGCCGGCAGCGACAACACCGCATCGGCGGGATAGATGTTCGGCTCGCCCGGAGCGCGCAACGCGCAACAACGCACCGTGACCGGGCCCACCACCGTCGCCAGCAACCGGGAATGCCCGCGCTCCAACCGATTACGGCCCGAAGGGCGCTCGCCGCGACGCAACCGCGCGGCCAGGTCGGCCTCCTCGGTCGCAGCCGCTCCCGATTCACGCCTTCCGCTTCCATGTCATTCTCACCCATGCCGCCCTGCGGCACCGCCACAACAGCTTCGCCTGCCGCGCCGAGGATCTCGATCATCGTCTCCCGGGTGATCTCCAGCCGCGACAACCGCTGCTCCTCGGCAGCAAGCTGTTCCGACAACTCCACGATCCGCCCACGCAGCTCCTCAGCCCGCTCCTGGGCCGCAGCCTGCCGCCGCTCCAGCTCCTCCATCCACGAGCCCATCGCCGCCTCCACCACCGAACCCCCACCCCAACGATAAGCGCCCACCCCGCCACCACCTCAGCCCCAGACCACATTTCAGCAGATCAGCCCGTCCCTCCAAAGGAGCCGCACCCATCGACCAAAGCCCTGCCTGATCACGCGGGACCTGGCACCCGGCAGTGCGGCCGTGCTGAGTGGTCGGCAACCGCGACCGCTCCATCCTCGCGTTGGCTGAGGAAAAGGGGCCGCTGTGGACGGGGTTGCTTTGATAGGAACGGCCAGTGATTTCCGCGGCCGACACGACCTGACGGTCGGAAGCTTGGGAACGCGATACGGCACCGTGTTGCATAATGCGGGAAGTGGTATCAGCTGACCCGGAGCTTCTTGCTGGCCTTCCACACCACCTGTGTGAAATGTCCGGTCTTCGTGGAGAACCCGGGGTTGTCGAAGTCGTAGTCCTTGATCTCGTCGTACCACGCCTTGGTCGCTGCGACGCCGGTGGCCTGACCTCCCATAGTATGAAATAGGTTCTCCCCCGTAGCCGGAGCCTTGCGAGTACGCGAAATTGATCGTGCTCGCCAAATTGTCCGCCCGCTTCTGAGCGGTGTCTGTCACCGTCCGGTCGAGGACCAGTGGTGTCGCTTGAAGCCGCGACCGGAACTGGTTGTGGGCGGAGTGCAGATCGTTGACGAACGACGTACCGCAGCACGTCGTGCTCGGCTGTGCGGTGGCCCCGCCCACCCGGCTGACAGCCGCCGCCACCAAGCACGGCGGCACCAACCGACAAGAACCGTTCAGGATTCCTATCAATCTCCCGAATAGGTGGGCGGGACAACGCGAAACGGAGAAACACACCCACCAGCAAAGCCGCCGGGCATTGAGATGTTCGCGATCAACATACCTTGGCTGCCCTGCCCCGAGCCTGAACCAGCTCAGCGTGGCCGGCAGTAAACTGCGGCGGGCGGCTAGGGCACCAGCAGATACCATTCCGTGAACGTGCCTTGAATCGGCCAGGTATCCGCCATGATCTTGGCCGGACCCATCCCCACCCACAGGTCCACGGTCACGGTGTCGCCCGGCGCCGCATCGGTGTGCACATACACGTCTTGGGCCCGCCCACCCGCTGAGCCTACCCACCCCAGCATTACGTGATTGCCGCAAGGCCCTCGCTGATAACCCAGTGGTGTCACGTGTGCCAGCACGTGGCCGGGCATATGCGGCGCGGCCTCCAGCACCACGCCGATCGCCCCAGCACAGAAATTCGCATCGCCGAAGGTGTAGAGCGTGGTGCCCAACGGCGCCCATTGCGGTAGTGGATCCGCTTGCGCAAGCGGCGCCTGAATTCCGCACACCAACGCCCCGATTCCTGCCGACACCACGACACCCGCCGCCATTCGCCGCACTGTTATCAATCGATGTCCTTCCCGCGTAACGTCACTCGCAGCCGTACTACCTAATCCAGCAGTACGCCCGACAGATCCCCGACATCGCAGCAGCGTGTAGTGGGAGTCGTTCCGTCAGTTAGCGTATCGAACCGGCTCTGCCGCGGGGGACGTTCAGACGGTTCTCGCAGCCCCTCCGGGAGCACGGCAACCATCTTGCCGAGACCTTTTGGCCGGTATCGGTTCTGCCCGAGACCGGTGTCGTCGACGGACACGCAGCCATCTTGGCGCTGCTCTCAACGTGCTGGGCCGTTATAGGTTCCGTGCGTCCATCCCGGCTGGCGGCGGCCTGCGGCTCTGCGCGACCCGGCCGCCGCCGAAGATGACCGCTTCGGCGGGAGCTTGTCCGCCCACAGTGGACTAGAAAAGGTAAAGGCAAGGAGCTACCCACTCCCTGCCACTCTCAACATATAGCCCACCGGGGGCCTTGCCGCAAGACCCGGGTCGTGCCGCAGAATCTCCAGCCGAAGCCAGAACCTGCGCGAATCAGGGATTCGCAAAGTATGAGTGCTTGTCGCCGTATGGGTCTCGCGGGACGCCCAACCGCCGGTGGGACGCGCTCTGCGGTGGCACGCACTCGAGCCCGGAAATGCGAGTGCGCGCGCCGCCGGACTGTGCGGATCAGCTGGCCGAAATGCAACATTGTCGAATGAGGGGTTTTCATGATTGACGTGATCGTTTCCGGCGGAGGACCGACCGGCTTGATGCTGGCCAGCGAGCTGCGGCTGCACGGCGTGCAAACGCTCGTGCTGGAGAAGTTGGCCGAGCCGACCGAGCAGTCCCGCGGACAAGGCCTGCACGCGCGCAGCGTCGAGATAATGGACCAGCGCGGCCTGCTGGACCGGTTCCTCGCGGTCAGTGCGAAGTTCCAAGTCGGCGGTCTCTTCGGCGGCATCGTCAAGCCGTGGCCGGATCGCTTGGAAACAGCGCACCCCTACGGCCTCGCCACTCCACAGCCGATCACCGAACGGCTGCTCAACGAGCATGCCCTCGAACTCGGTGCCGAGATCCGGCGCGGCTGCGAAGTGGTCGGGTTGAGCCAGGACGAAGACGTGGTAACCGTCGCGTTGGCGGACGGCACGCACCTGCGCTCGCGCTACCTCGCCGGGTGCGACGGTGCCCGCAGTACGGTGCGCAAGCGGCTCGGCGTCGGCTTCCCCGGCGAGCCCGCCAGGGTCGAGACGCTGCTGGGTGAGATGGAGGTGACCGAGGACCCGGCAACGATTGCCGCCATCGTCGAGGAAGTCCACAAGACCCACAAGCGGTTCGGCGCCATTCGCAGCGGGGACGACGACGGGGTGTATCGCATCGTCGTGCCCGCCGACGGGGTGGCCGAGGACCGTGCGACCGCACCGACCCTCGAAGAGTTCAAACAGCAGCTTCAGGCGTTCGCCGGCACCGACTTCGGCGCGCACTCGCCGCGCTGGCTGTCCCGGTTCGGCGACGCCACCCGGCAGGCCGAGCGCTACCGGGTCGGCCGGGTGCTGCTGGCCGGCGACGCGGCGCACATCCACCCGCCGACCGGCGGTCAAGGGCTCAACCTCGGCATCCAGGACGCGTTCAATCTCGGTTGGAAACTGGCCGCCGAGGTCAACGGCTGGGCACCAGAGGGACTGCTGGACAGCTACCACGCCGAACGGCACCCGGTGGGCGCCCGCGTGTTGGAGAACACCCGTGCGCAGATCACGCTGATCGGAAACGATCCAGGTGCGACCGCACTGCGGGAGCTGTTCTCGAAGCTGATGGACTTCGAGGAGGTGAACCGGTACGTCACCGAGATCATCACCGCGGTCGGGGTCCGCTACGACTTCGGTGACGGCCATCAACTACTCGGCCGGCGGATGCGGGACGTGGTGCTGAAACAGGGCCGCCTCTACGAGCTGATGCGCGGCGGCCGAGGGCTGCTGCTCGACCAGACCAGCCGGCTTTCGGTGGCGGGCTGGGAGGATCGGGTCGACTACGTCGTTGACGTCAGCGAGGAATTGGATGTGTCGGCGGTGTTGCTGCGGCCGGACGGACACGTCGCGTGGGTCGGTGAAGATCAGCAGGATCTGCTCAGCCAGCTGCCCAAGTGGTTCGGCGCTGCCATCGGCTAGCGCTCGCAGGTGAGCCCATCGAGGTCCGCTCCGCTGGTAGTGCCTCTGCTCGGGTGGTCGCGGAGACCTGGCCGCTGTGTCGCGGCAGGATCTGGGTGAGCCGGTCGATCGCGGTTGGCGGGTGCGGCTTCAGACATCGCGGGCACTACGCCTTCCACCTGCCCGACCTCGGCGGAACCGGCAGCCCGCTGCGCGATCCCGACGCCCGCGACGACGACTGATCTCGCGTTTCAGGTATGGGGTACTCGTCCGGGGCGGGAGCGGAGCCCGTCGAGGATGAGCTTGGCGATATGCGCCGAGCGTGTCGGGCTGGTTTGAGCATTGGCGTGGTGGATCGCGGCGAAGGCTCCGGCAACCAGCGCCATCACCTCGTCGGCGGTGACGTCGTCGCGCGCGACACCGGCCGCGCGCGCACGATCGAGCAGGTCGGCGACATGACCGGTCAGATGTTCCGCCACACCCGGCGCGACGGTACGCAAGTCGAACTCCGCCGCGGTGAGCGCGATTTTCACCGCGGCGTTCTCGGCACCGTTGGCAATCATCCGAGACACCAGCGTGAACACTGCGGCGGGGTGGCCAGGTCATCCGTGGTTGGACTTGTTCGATCAACCAGGCGATGCCCTGGGAGGAGTCGCGTGAGGCATAACAGACATCCTCACCAGCAGAACCATCGAGGAGGGTTGTGGTCATCAAAGGCTCCTGTTCGAAATCCAAAATCACTGTCGCTATAGAATGCGACTCTTCGGCATCGGAGTCCGAAAGGTGGAAGTCGGCGGCTGATTTCGCGATCACCCTGGCCGATCGGCCTTAAGAAATTCTTCTCGTCAGCTAACCCCGGATCGGCCGACGAGCGCGACCTGATCACCTCCCAGCCGTAAACGACACGTTATCGAGACACCGCACGACGGCTCGTAGGAGAAGGACAGGTCGCGAACTTCGACTGTGCCGGTCGCAGCGGTGCGTGGTTACTCGGCGCAAGTTCGTGATGGTGAGGGGCGAAGTTGGGTGGTGCCGAGCTTGCGTCGGATCTGTCGATCGATGAGCTGCGCAAGCAGTGGGACAACAGCCCTGAAACGCGCCAGGACGCGTTGGCGGAGGTGGACGCGTGCGCGCGGTCGGTCCGCCACCGACCCTGAGGCGAGGCGGATCGAGGACCCGGAGCAGTGGAAGCGGATCGCGGCCGATGGCGACGGTCATGTGACCGGACGCGCACGCAGATCCGCGTAGGAGTTTGTACCCATCAGGCTCGCACGGGTAGTGCTTGTGTGGTGAACGGTCAGCCTCAGCTGCTCCCGGCCGGTCCGGGCCCGGTTTTCGACGTCAAGGTCATCTTGAATGGCACTGTCGACATGCGCACTTACCAACGGAAATATCTTGTCGTCTACTCACAGCCGCAGGGGGAGCTCCTGCTGGGTGAGCTGATCCAGGCCGACCCCCGAGGCACCTTGTCGGCCCTGACATCGTGCATCGAATGGTTGGACGAGCATTTCGGTTGGGAACCGGTGAATATCTTCACCCGCCAGGGCGAGCATTGGTACATCCACTACGCCATGCTTCGTCGGCGAGAGTGATCACGCGGTGCCGTCCTACTCCGACTGAGGCGGGCGCGACGGTGGCGAGCACTGGCGCGGCAGCCACCGCGAGCAGCCGGGGTGTGGTGATGATGCGCATGAAAGCTCCCCTCCTGAACGCGAACTGATTGCCCGGCCGTGCCGGTTGTAGACATTGGGACCGAGCCGTAGAAAATCTCCAGGTTGACCTGGATCATGATCATTCTCAGTGATGACGGCTGTCCGCCGGTCTCAACCCCGAACTCCTCCTCGGGGCCGGCTCCCCGAATGGTCATGCGGTGCCGGCCTCGTCAGTCGGCACCAGCCACATCAGTGCTGGAGCGATATCCATTAAGCCTTTCCCAGCCGCTCGCCAATTTCCCCTGATGCTGTTCAAGAAGCCGGCTTGGCCGCTGGACCTTGTGTACTCCGGATGATCCGGGCGATTTCCGGAGCGTGGGTAAAGACCAGTCCGTGATCGGCGTCGAGCCAGGACGTGGAGATGTGCGGCCGCTCGCGAACGAGCCGCTCGATGCCAGCACGCCAGTTCTGATTGCGCTGCGGCGCATGCCCTTCGCCGCTGCCGCCGGCCATCGAGGTCGACATGATCATGCTGATCGGACAGTCGATCTTCTCGTACCGGTCAAGGATTCCGGACCGAACCACATCGATCTCGAGATTCAGGTCGAGAATTTCCCGTGCGGTAAGCAACACCTGATGCGCGGTGCCCCGCTTTGCCTCGTGCTGCGTCGCAAGTTCCTCCCACATTGCGTGGAACTCCGGCAGGTCAGCCTCGGTGATGAACGGTTCGGGCACCGGGTTCGCGCCGTCGATGAGAACGAGCTCGGCAACGGCGTCAGGATGTTCGGAGGCATAGTGTACGACCAGGTCCGCGCCCAGCGAGTAGCCCACGAGTACGGGCGGCGAGGGCAGGTCGAGGCATCCCAGCTCCGTCAACACGGCGACGAGATCGCCGAGGAACGCCTCGAAGGAATACCGATCGGCGGCCGAGGCGAGGCCATGGCCCCTGAGGTCGAAGGTCACTACGTCGTGGTCGCGCCGCAGCAGCTCGGTCAGCTCCTGCAAATCGGCCTGTGTCGAGCTCAGCCCAGGACACATGACCAGCGGTCGTCCCCGGCCGCCGCGAGACACTGTGATCATGACGCCGTCGTGTTGAATCGTGAAGTGCTGCATCGCCCTTATTGCCCCTCTCGGCCCGCTACCCGTCGTCACCGGTCGGTGATCGGGTGAAGTCTCCGGTAGCTGGATCGACGAATCAAAATATCATCATCGGACCGCGAATTCCGTTGGTAAGACCATTGATTGGTGCCCGTAAGGACATGACAGGCCCCGACGAGGCAGGGTATCCGGCCGCACGACGAACATCGCGACCCGACGGGGCCCAGCACACGACGGACAACTCCGCAGGAAATTCGGGTGCAGCTCCTCGACCGGCTGGAAACCGCCGACGCCGACGTTGTCGAGCTCTGCGGCGCCGACCGGGTCGTCATTTCCTTCAGAGGCAGCCGACCAGCTCAAAGACCGCGAATACGTCTTGGACGTCGAGCCGAATACCCCTAGCGAGGCCTCGGCGTATACCGGTCGGGCGGTGTGGTGTGGGACAGGTTATCCGACGGCAGGGCGGGGTAGTCACGGTAGCGGTGCACCTACCTTGCACCGACCCGATGCCGTCAACGCCGAAGGGACGAGATCCGCATGAGCACACGCGACACCACTACCTTGCTGGCGCAGCTGCGCGCCGTCCTCGATCTGACCAACACCGAGATCCAGATCGCCGAAACCCGGATCGCGCAGGCCCGCACCGAGGCGGTGCGCCGCGAGTTGTCCGCGAATGCGGACAACGCCCGCGTCCGCACCGAGGCCGTCAAGGCCGCCATTCGCGAACTCGGCGGCGTCCCGGAGCTGATCGGTCCCTTCCTCGGACGGGCCGCCGCAGCGGTCAAGGCGATGGTCGACCAGGCCCAGCCGTTCGACGAAGCCCTGCTCGGCGACCTCGCCCTCGAACATCAGCTCCTCGACCGCGCCCGCTACATCAAGGTTCTCGCGACCACCGCCCAGCAACCCGACGTCGTGGCATTGGCGGAGCGGTTGATCACCGCGCACTCGGCGACTGTGGACTGGCTGACCACGGTCCTGGCCGAGGACGCCCTCGGCGGGCCGGCCGCCCTGCGCCGCACCCCACTCCAGGCGGCCACCGGTACCGCGGTGAAGCTGGTCAACATCCCAGTCACCTTGTCGGCCCGTGGTCTCGACCGGGCGCTGGACACCGTCCGCGCCACCTCCCCCGCGCTCGGCGAGCTGCTCGCCCAGGGCGCGCACGCGGGCGATGTCGTCGTCAAAACCCTCACAGCCTCTCGCGACGCCGCACTCGAGACCGCCGAGCAGGTCACCCGGCGCGAAGGCGCCGACGCCGCCGCCGATGCCTTGCATTCGATCCGCACCGCCACCGGCGTCCTCGAACCCGGCGAGCTGCCCATCGACGACTACGACGACCTGAACGTCACCCAAGCCGTCGCCATGGTCAAGGAACTGACCGAACCCGCCGACGTACGAGCGATCATCGCGTACGAGGAAGCGAACAAGAACCGGCACGGTGTCGTCTCGGCCGCCCAAACCCGGCTCGCGGCGATCGCCCAAGAAGTCGCCGGCCTCAGCTGACCCCTGCCCGGCCCGCCGGACGAGATGTCGCGGGTGAGTGCGCAGGCGGCAGCGACTGAACATCCCAGTCCTGGGCACCCTACATACCAATCGGACGCGATCCGATGCAAACAAAAACGGCGGTTTCCGCGCGGACAGTGCGGTGGTGTGGCGCGCTTGACTTGACGTGTAGCGCGCTACACACAAAGAGGCATGGCCACTTGACGATCCGGCGCCCTGGGCATATGCCCGAGGGCATCGTCCTGGTGTCGAAGCGGCAGGGCAAGCCGCCGACGCAAGTGGGGCGCCCTGGCGTCCGACGCACGCACAGTCGGTGCCGATGGGCTGGTGGAATCACTCTCGAGCAGCATGCTGAGGCTGGGCGCTGGCTGGGGGTTCCCTGTCAACCAGACTGCGCCGCATCGCAGCTGGGCGCGGGTGGCGTCGATCCCGATGCCGGCGGTGGGGTCGAGTCCATGTGGAAGTCTGGGCACTATGTCGCATCGACTCCGAAGCATCAGACTCCGCCGCGCGATCCGTCCGCGAGGCGCGGTAGCCGTCGCCGTCCTCGTCGTCGCCACGCTAGCAATGTCTGGGTGCGGCAAGTCGCAATCGGAATCCATGAAGATCGGCGACTGTGGCTTTTTCACGCGGGACCAAGCGAACCGTCCGTGGGACCTGCAGCACCGCAGCTGCACCGACCCCGAAGCCGCGCTGGTCGTCGTGCGCGAAGCCTCGACCGTGGAGTGCCCCGACCACTCGTTCAGCTGGTCCGCCCAGGGGAGGAGGCCGAGCAAGACGCGCTACGTCTGCACCCACCTCAACGCCCAGGTCGGTGACTGCTTCAACAACCCGAAGAACAAGTACGCGCACCTGTACCGGTTGCGGAAAGTGCCGTGCTCGATGGCGGGGGCCTACCAGGTGAACACCCGCGTCGAGAGCCACGATTACGGGGTCTGCCACACCGCGAACAGCAAATACAGCGAGACCGCCGGCGTCGAGCACAAGCAGCCGCCGGTGTCGTTCTGCCTGCATCGCATCGGTACCTGACGACATCGCCGGCGAAACAGCAAAACGGTCAGCCGATGGCACCGACTGCCTCCGTGACGCCGTCGACACGGTAGGCGCTGCGCCCGAGAGACGGTCCCGTACAAGCACTGGGTGTTGTCGGGGGCCATCGCCGAGGTGGATGGCAATCCTCTGTCGGTGATTCGGGAGATCGCGGCTGGCGGCGGCTGCCCCTGAATCGTCTTCCGTCCGTTCAGGACTGCGGCGGAAGTATCGGTGACGTGAACACTTCCTCCAGTGGTGTTGGGCCGGTGTAGCGGCGACAGGTGCAACCGACCCACTCCCGCAGGCCGTGAGTGCCTTTACGGGAGATCTCGGCGTGACAAGTACCTGTGGAACGGTCGTGCAGCGCCAGGTCGTGACCACAACCGCAGCGCGCGGGAAGTTTCTCCCTCGACCGGGCTCGCCGTCGATGCCCGAACCGACCACATGCCCAGCCGACACCGACCAGACCGGCACCGACCGCAAGGCTGAGGGGATCCAACATATTTGCAGTATACGTATACGCATAGCTACGGTCATCCTAATCGCGGCTTCCGACGGACCAGCGGTTCGATATGTCCGCGGACTGCGGAAATGCCGTGGTCCTCGGGGTACAGCTCGTGCTGCAGCACCTCCACCAAGAACTCGAGCCAAGCCGCGAGTGCTCGCGCGGCATCGAACAGAACGGCCCGCCGAGCAGGTCCGCCAAGCCGGAGCCATCCTCACATCCTCACCCGCCCCGCCGAGTTCCAATGGCCTGCGTCCCTTGCCCGGTCGTCACGGTTGGCCCGGGCTGAAGAGGTTATCTCCACCCCATGATGTTGATCCGTGGGCCAGGTGTGTACCGGCCGCAGGCCGATACATGGCTACTGGCCCAGGCGATGGCGCGGGCGGCCCTACCTAAGAACGCACACGTTCTCGACGCCTGTACCGGTACCGGGGCGCTGGCGATCGAGGCGGCTCGTGCAGGAGCGGCGTCGGTGACCGCGGTCGACGTCTCCCGTCGGGCGGTCGCCTCAGCGTGGCTCAACTGCCGGCTACGGGGTATCGGCGCGGAACTGCTGCATGGCGACTTCGCGGAAGTGTTGGCCGGACGCACCTTCGATGTGGTCTTGGCCAACCCGCCTTACGTACCGTCCCCGCGACCGGTACCTGCTCGCGGCGCCGCCCGCGCGTGGGAGGCCGGCAGCCGCGGGCGGGCGATACTGGACAAGCTGTGCGCTCTGCTCCCGGCCCTGCTGACCGCGCGCGGCATGGCGTTGCTGGTGCACTCAGCGCTATGCGACACTGATCTCACCGTGAACCAACTCCGCGAGGGTGGGCTCAAAGCCGCGATCGTAGCGCGTGACACCATCGTTCTCGGTCCGGTCATGCAGTCCAAGGCGCGATGGCTGACCGCGTCCGGGCTCATCCATCCGGGCCAGCAACATGAGGAGCTGGTGGTCGTTCGCGCCGACCAACCCGACCGGTGATCCCAGGTCCAGCCGGCGCTGTACTAGACGTCAGCCCACATAACGACGTGCGAGCGAACGGCGTTGGGATTCTTCCAACAGAACAAGGCCGGCCTCCACGGGTGGGGGCAGGACTTTTCGTTCGCGCAGCACCCAGGGCAGTCCACGCAGTGTCTCGAGGACGGCCGCGGCGGTTGTCAGGTCTGCTGGGGCTGACCTGAGCACGACGGCGGTCCGACGGGCCGCGCTGCCGGCCGGGCGGCGCAACCATAGCGTCCACAAAGTGTTCCGAATACCGAGTCCACGACGACGGGTCGCGTCACGGGTGTGTGAAGGCTCGTGATGGATCAGCATGTCCTCTACCCAGCACATCCACCAGCCATGCGCCGCGAGATCGAGCGCGAGCAGTTCCTCTTCGCCGCCGAACCACAGGCGTCGGGAGAAGCCACCGACTTGCCTGAATGCACTGACCCGGAAGGCGGACAGACCTGCCATGACGCCGAGCAGGGCGGGCCCCGGCAGCCAATCCGGCCAGGGAACCGGTGAATCGCGCAGTTCTGGTGTAATCGGGTCCTCGTTCAGGTCGGGCGCGACCAGGCATCGTCCGGTCACCGAACCCAGGCCGGGGTACTGGTCGAGCAGATCGGCGGTGCGGGTCAAGGCGCTCGGCTGCCATCGGGTGTCGTCATCACAGAAGGCCACATAAGGAGTGACTGCCCGCTCGACTGCGATGTTTCTGGCCACCGCACCCAGGTTGTCCGTCGAGCGGATGAGCTGCACCGTGGGGAACGCCGCGGTGACCGCTTCGGCCGTGCCGTCGGTGGACCCGTTGTCGACGAGGATGATCGGCGCCGCGTCGGCAAGCGTGGTCATGTGCGCGAGCGTTTCCAGCAGTTGTTCACGCCGGTCGCGGGTGATGATGACGACCGTTATTCGTTCCGTGGCCATCGGGTCACGTCCTTCCATCGGCGAGTTCCAGGGTCCGGGCCCAGCGTTCTACCCCCGGCGGCAGCCGCCGCCGCTGTGCCAACGCCCACGGCAGTCGACGAATGATCCCCGCGACCGCCAGCAATGTCCCGGGGTCACGTGCTGCTCGACGCAGCAGGCCGATGGACTCGGCCACGCATCGCCGTAGCGGTCGCCGCATCCAGACGATCAACGCGTTGTTGCGCTGTTCGACTCGTCTGCGCCATGCCTGAGGTCGTCGCCACGCCGACGGGTGGTGGTGGGCGCGCACGTCCGCCACGTAACAGAGGTGCCAGCCACAGGCCGCCAAGTCGAGTGACAGCAACCGTTCTTCGGCACCGAAATGCAACAGCGGACTGAACCCGGCGGCCTCCAGGTACGCCTCTTTCCTGACGATGGCCGCACAGGCGAGGAAGCCGAGAACCAACGGACCCGGCAGCTCAGGGGGTGCCCGAGGGGGCTGGTCGCCATCAGTTCATTGACGGGATCGTCACGGTGGTCGCTGCCGACGAGCGTGCGTCCCGCAACAAGGCCTAGCCGTGGATAGGAGTCCAGTACCCGCTCGGCTTCGGGGAGCGCGTCACCGGCCCACCACGAGTCGTCGTCACTGAAAGCAACATATGGTGTCCGGGCGATCGCGACATCGAGGTTGCGTGCCGCCGCTCCGGGGTTACGGGGCAGTCGGATGACTTTCACATCCGGGAATGCCTCTGCCTCGTCGACAGTGTTGTCGACGGAAGCGTTGTCCAGCACCACAATTGCAGGACGTGGGCGGAGTGCGCATAACTCGGTCAAGGTGCGGGCCAATTCGGGGGCGCGGTTACGAGTGGCTATGACGACAGTGGTCTTCGCCACGGTTCGAGGTCTCACCCCGACCGTCCTGTGAGCAGCTCATCGAGCAGGCCCCATTTTCCCGAATCGGCTGATCCGCCCAGGGCTCGCGCCGATCGTGCCCATCCCGCGGGGCCTGCGGTTCCAGGCAGTGCACAGTCATGACATCGGTCACGCGTACGCGCTGGCGGTCACGACCGACGCACACGGGCCGTTCAATCTGGCCGCCGAGCCGGTGATCGACCGATCCCATTTGGCCGAGCTGTTCGACGCCCGCGTGGTGGCGATGCCGCCCCCACTCGTACGCGCGGGGCTCGCAGTGGGATGGCACGCGCGGATGTTGCCCGCAGCACCGGAGTTGTTCGACGCGGTGATGCACCTGCCGCTTCTGGACACCGGACGAGCACGGGCCGAGCTGGGTTGGGCGCCGCGCTACACCGCGGTCGAAGCGCTCCGGCAGCTGCTGGCCGGCCTGCGCGCAGGCGCTGGCGAGGACACACCACCACTGGTCGCCGACGCGGGCGGGCCATGGCGATGGCGCGAATTCCTGTCCGGGGCGGGTGGTCGAGAGCTGCTCGACCAGCACAGCTGAGGGGCGCCTTCGGCTCGGCAAGCGTGCGGCGATTGCGATGCGCACTGCGACGAGTCACTTCAGGACAGCCCTCTCCTGCCGCCCGTCATCTACCCCGATACGGAGTTCGGACTCGGTGGCGCGAATGGGCGTGCCGAGCGCCACCGAGTCGTGTAAATGTCCTATTCAGTGGCGCGGCTTGGTGATCATGTCTTTGGCGCGATCCATCATCGCGGCGAACGGACCGGCCAGCATGTTGGCTGTGGCGGACTCGATGCCCGGATGCGGACGGGTCGGTGCCATCGATTCGGCGAGCTCGACGGTGCTGCGCATCCGCTGAAGAGCATCGGGATCCAGTTCCTGGCGCAGGCGGTTGAACTCCTCGCTCTCCTCGTGTTCGGCGTGCGCCAGCACGGCCCGGCGCAGCCCCTCGAGCTTGACCTCGAATTCGACCGAGTCGACATCCACCGCTTCGAGATCTGCCAGCTGCTTCTTCGCCTTGTTCTCCTCCTCGAGGCGTGCGTCGACGATGGCTGCGCCGTCCCCGATCTCACGGCGGGCACGCGGGTGGATGATCTCCTCCTCTGCGGTCTCATGCACTGCCAGTAGACGTCGCAGCTCGAAGAATTTATTCTCGCGCGCCTTGGCATCGGACGCCTGGGCAGTTTCCACGAACAGTTGCCGGATCCGTCCGTGTTGCTCGATCAGGAAGTCGACAGCGTCCGAGGTCGAGTTGATGATTGCAGGCGACATGCTTGCTCTCCTTTCCAGGATGGCGTGCCTCGTGGTGTCTGTGGGTCCAGATGCTTTCGCAGAGCGCATTCCCGCGTCACGGCACACGAAACCAAAGCCTCGATCGGCCCTCGACCGGGCAACGTGACCGCGGCCATGACAGCCGGTTCCTTGGCGGCATACCCCTTCTCAGCGGTGGGCCCTGAACTCCTGGCGCTGCCCGCGTCTCATCGTAAACACGCCCCTTCCGGCCCGGTGCGAGCCGAAGGGAAATCGGATCAGCGCGACTTCCGGACAGACTCTTGACTCATTCCAGAAAGCGGACAAGACTTGCGTGCGTGCCAACAACCTCGGAGTTCCAGCAGATGCTGCGGGGAGTTTCGCTGCGCGTGACCCGTCCCCGGGTCGCGGTGCTGAGCGCGGTGCACGACCACCCGCACGCCGACACGGATTCGATCATCCGCGCCGTGAGGTCCGATCTGCCCGAGGTGTCCCACCAGACGGTCTACGACTCGTTGAACGCGCTCACGGCCACCGGCCTGGTCCGGCGTATTCAGCCGTCCGGCTCCGTGGCACGTTACGAGTCGCGGGTCGGCGACAATCACCACCACGTCGTATGCCGGGCGTGCGGGGTGATCGCCGACGTCGACTGCGCCGTCGGCGGGACCCCGTGTTTGACCGCGTCCGATGACCACGGGTTCTCGATCGACGAGGCCGAGGTCATCTACTGGGGCCTGTGTCCCGACTGTGCGGAATCACAGCCTGTCCGATCACGTCCTTGATCGCAGCCAACATCACTCATTCAGGAAGGAATCCTGTGTCATCCGATAGCCGTCCGCCCAATCCTGACATCAAAACGCAGAGCGCAAGCGAGAGCGAGAACCCGGCGATCCCGTCCCCCACTCCGAAGACGGAGCATCGCCCCCGCTCCAACAAGGACTGGTGGCCGGAGCAGATCGATGTCTCGGTGCTACATGCCCACTCGTCCAAGGCCAACCCGCTAGGTGAGGACTTCGACTACGCCGAAGAGTTCAAGAAACTCGACGTCGATGCCCTCGAGGCCGACGTCACGGCAGTCCTGACGAATTCGCAGGACTGGTGGCCGGCCGACTACGGCCACTACGGCGGCCTGTTCATCCGGCTGAGCTGGCACGCGGCGGGTACCTACCGCATCGCCGACGGCCGCGGCGGCGGCGGTCAGGGCGCCCAGCGCTTCGCGCCGCTCAACAGCTGGCCGGACAACGCCAACCTGGACAAGGCTCGTCGACTGCTGTGGCCGGTCAAGCAGAAGTACGGCAACAAGATCTCGTGGGCCGACCTGCTGGTGTTCGCCGGCAATGTGGCCCTGGAGTCGATGGGGTTCAAGACCTTCGGCTTCGGTTTCGGTCGCCCCGATATCTGGGAGCCGGAAGAGGTCTTCTGGGGACCAGAGGACACCTGGCTCGGTGACGAGCGCTACAGCGGTGACCGTGAGCTATCGAGTCCTCTCGGCGCCGTCCAGATGGGCCTGATCTACGTGAACCCGGAAGGGCCCAATGGTCAGCCGGATCCGGTGGCCGCGGCACGGGATATCCGTGAGACGTTCGGCCGCATGGCGATGAACGACGAAGAGACCGCCGCACTGATCGTCGGCGGCCACAGCTTCGGCAAGACGCACGGTGCCGGCAACGCCGACCTGGTAGGTCCCGAACCTGAAGGCGCCCCGATCCAGCAGCAAGGTCTCGGCTGGAAGAGTGCCCACGGCACGGGCAAGGGTAAGGACGCCATCACCAGCGGCCTGGAGGTCGTCTGGACGTCCACCCCGACCAAGTGGGGGAACGGCTTCCTGCAAAACCTGTACGGCTATGAGTGGGAGCTGACCAAGAGCCCCGCCGGAGCATGGCAGTGGAAGGCGAAGGACGGCGCCGGCGAGGGCACCATTCCAGATCCGTACGGTGGGCCGGCGCGCACCCCGACGATGTTGACCACGGACCTGGCGCTGCGGGAAGACCCGATCTACCGGGAGATCACACGTCGCTGGTTGGATCACCCCGAGGAGCTGTCCGAGGCGTTCGCCAAGGCGTGGTACAAGCTGCTCCACCGCGACATGGGTCCGATCAGCCGCTACCTCGGGCCGTGGGTTCCCGAGCCGCAGCTGTGGCAGGATCCGGTTCCCGCCGTCGACCACGAGCTGATCGACGAGCAGGACATCGCGGCCCTGAAGAGCAAGGTCCTCGAGTCCGGCCTGTCGGTTGCGCAGCTGGTCAAGACCGCTTGGTCGTCGGCGGCCAGCTTCCGTAGCACCGACAAGCGCGGCGGTGCCAACGGCGCTCGGATTCGACTCGAGCCGCAGAAGGACTGGGAGGTCAACGAGCCGGACGAGCTGGCCAAGGTACTGCCGGTGCTAGAGCAGATCCAGCAGGACTTCAACAGCTCAGCCCCTGGCGGCAAGAAGGTCTCGTTTGCGGACTTGATCATCCTGGCCGGGTCCGCAGCGGTCGAGAAGGCGGCCAAAGATGCGGGGCACGACGTCGTTGTGCCGTTCGCGCCGGGGCGTACGGACGCATCGCAGGAGAACACCGATGTGGAGTCGTTCGCGGTGCTCGAACCGCGGGCCGACGGGTTCCGTAACTACGTGCGAGTCGGCGAGAAGGCTCCGCTGGAGCGCCTGCTGCTCGAGCGGGCGTACCTGCTGGACGTGACGGCTCCGGAGCTGACAGTGCTGATCGGCGGCCTACGCGCCTTGGGTACCAACTATGGCGGCACCAATCACGGCGTGTTCACCGACCAGCTGGGCGTGTTGACGAACGACTTCTTCGTCAACATCCTCGACCAGAACACGGAGTGGAAGGCGTCCGAGTCGGCGGAAAACGTCTACGAAGGTTTCGACCGGTCCTCCGGCCAGGCCAAGTGGACGGCCACCGCCAACGACCTCATCTTCGGGTCGCACTCGGTGCTACGTGCGGTAGCCGAGGTGTACGCGCAGCACGACGCAAAGACGAAGTTTGTAAAAGACTTCGTCGCCGCGTGGGTCAAGGTGGTCAACAACGATCGCTTCGACCTCGCCTGATCTGTATCGATGGTTCCAGGCCGGCCCTTTCCGGCCGGCCTGGAACAGTATCGCCGCCCATCTGGCCGCCCGATCACATGGCCGAGCCCTCGTCCCTGGCCCTCCCCGGTCATATCAACGCCCGGCTTGCCACCCGAACCGTCCGAAGGATGTTCTGATCAGAGCTGTCGGTCAGTTCTCGTGATGGTCGACGGTCGGGTGTGTGCCGGTGGCCAAGAACAGGGTGCGGCGCCCGACCTGGACGGTGTGGTCGGCGAAACGCTCGTAGTAGCGCCCCAGCAGAGCGAGGTCGACCGCGGCAGTGGTTCCGGCGTCCCAATCCTCGGCCAGGATGCTCGTCAGCAGGGCATGGTGCAGACGGTCCATGGTGTCGTCCTGACCATCGAGTGCGGCGGCGTCGCCAGGATCCCGGGACTTCAGCACCGCGGCGGCGGTGGTGGCCATCGCTATCGCGGCCGCACCCATCCGCGCCATTATCGGGCGCACCAGCTCCGGTACCGCGTGATCGGGGTGGCGTCGCCGCGCGATCTCAGCGATGTGGTCGGCCAAGGCACCCATTCGCGTCAGATCGCCGACGAGTTGGATAGCGGTGACCACTTGGCGCAGCTCGCTTGCCACAGGTGCTTGCAAAGCAAGCAAGGTGACTGCGGTGCGCTCGCAGCCATCGCGCATGGTGTCGATCTCACGGCAGATGTCGATCGCCTGCTCGGCCTGCGTCACGTCCGCGCTCAGCAGTGCGTTCGTCGCGGCGGCGATAGCGGCGCGGTCCCGCACGCACATTGCGTGTAGTTGCGCAGCGAGATCGTCGAGGCTTTCATGAAAGCGAGTCCGCATAACTCATCCTGACCCATCAGACGGTGGGAAGTCGGCGGGCCCGAAGCCATTGTGCGCGACGGCCAAGATTTTGGACCGCCACGAGCAGTCGGATCGTCGGCGCAACCGGAGGCAGTCAGCCAGATCGGTCGAGTTCGACCTGTCAGGCTCACGATCCTCGATCGAAGCCGCTTGTGCGCGTCGAACCCCTTCTTCGGAAGGCGGGCTCCGCCCCGTGGTTTGCTTTTACTCGTCTTTTGCCGGTTCCGGCGTGGATTATTCGACACTGATCGCAGTGTTTCAACAGATTGAAGGGGAGCCGCATGTCAGCACAACACCGTCAATACGTCCTCCTTCTGGACGCAGGGCGCAACGGTGGCACCACTCCGGAGGCGATTCGGGTGAAGTTCTTTGACTGGCTCGAAACTGCCGACGCCCACGTCGTTCAGGACGGCGGCGCGAATCGACTAGTCATTTCCACTTCGCCGGAAGTAGCCGAACAACTCTCACATCTCGAGTACATCCTTCACGTCGAGCCATATGCGTAGCAAGTGCGTGCGCATCCCTCGGAAAATTCACGTACCGGTGCGCCGGGCCACACGGTGGCGCTGCGCATATGGCCGCATTCCGGTGTCACGCAACCGAAACCGGGTACCTCGATGTGAGCCGGGTAGTGACCTCGGGATCGAAAGGAAATCGGATGGTAGGCAACCCCCCGATTCTCGCAGCCGTGGACGGCTCCACCAGCTCTTACCAGGCCGTCGCCTGGGCTGCCGTGGAAGCCGCACTGCATCACAGCCCATTGCACATCCTCACCTCGGTGGCAATCCCGACCGGCTTCGGTCCGGGAATGTCGCTGGCGGAGGCGGATCTGGAAAGGCTGCGTAGCGATGGCGACCGGATCCTGGCCGAGGCGACACGTGTGGTGCGCACGGCCGGGCTCGGGGCCGAGCCGACCATCACCACCGAGGTGACGTTCGAGTCGATAACGCCCACGCTTATCGAACGCTCCAAGCACACCAGAATGCTGGTCGTGGGCAGTCGCGGCATGGGCGCATTCCGGCGTGGGTTACTCGGTTCGGTCAGCACCGCCACCTCTCAGCATGCCCTGTGCCCGGTCGCGGTGATCCACGGCACGCCCGCGGTCGACGCTGCCTCCGCGACCCGGCCCGTCCTCGTCGGCGTCGACGGCACCGACAACAGTGTGCCAGCCATCGAACTGGCATTCGAGGAAGCCTCCCTGCGCGGCGTCGGCGTCGTCGCCCTGCACGCCTGGAGCGACGTGACAGGCCTGGATCTGCCGATCGGGGACTGGGCCGACTTACATCGCCAAGAGCAAGTCGTACTAGCCGAAAGCCTGGCGGGCTACAACGCCAAATACCCTGATGTCCCAGTCCACCGGATCGTCGTCGTCGATCGGCCTGTACGCTCGCTGCTCGAGGAATCCGCGAACGCCCAACTCGTCGTCGTCGGCAGCCACGGCCGCGGCGGCTTCGCCAGCATGGTCCTCGGCTCCACCAGCAACGCCCTGCTGCATTCCGCTGAAATCCCGATGATCGTCGTCCGCTCCAAGTAGTGGGGACCCATCATCAACGAACGGACAGGGGAACCAGCATCGGGATCGAAGCCATGGTTTGGCGACAATGATCGGGAGACAGTCGAGCAACTTCACCGAGGAAGTGGAAATTGACGGCCGCCGTGTTCCCCGATTCCGGTACCTGGGCACGGATGCCGGGCCCACCGCTCGTTAGCCAGCGGCCGTTTCCGTAGCCGTCGGTAAGACAGGACAAGATGCGTATTCCAGCCGGTGCCGCCCAGCGGCGGACCCTTGCGATAGACGAGGTTCTTCCGTTAGTTGATGTCCGCCCCTTTGTCGGCGGCGTCCATACCGACGTGGAAGCCGTTGCCACGCTCGAGATTACCGATCCAGGCACCGGTCGGGCGATTGCACGGCTGCCAGCAGCGCAGCAGGCGGACGTGCACCGTGCGGTCGGGGCGGCCCGGCGGGCGTTCGACGAGGGGCCCTGGCCCAGAATGACACCGGCCGAACGGGGGGCGTGCCTTATCCGGCTGGCAGGGTTCATTGAGCGCGACCAGGCAGAACTGGCATTGCTGGAATCGCTCGACACCGGCAAGCTCTTCGCTGGTGTCCAGAGCTGGGACATCGGCAACGCCGCCCAGACTTACCGTTATTACGCTGATCTGGTTACCCATGCCGTGGACGAGGCACTGCCCGCACCTGATGGTGTTCAGGTGACCCTGCGCCGCGAGCCGGTCGGCGTGTGCGCCGTCATTGTCGCGTGGAACTTCCCTTTCGCTTGTGCCGCATGGAAACTCGCCCCCGCACTGGCCGCCGGATGCACGGTCGTGGTCAAAGCACCCGAGCGAGCACCGTTGTCGCTGCATGCGCTGGCCGCCCGGATAGCCGAGGCGGGTTTCCCGCCGGGCGTGGTCAACATCGCCACGGGGATCGGCCAGGTGACAGGAACCGCGCTGGTGTCCGATCCGCGGATCGACATGATCAGCTTTACCGGCAGCACCGCCACCGCCCGCGCCATCGCCCGCCAGTCGGCGTGGCGTATCCCGCCGATTGTCACCGAACTAGGTGGCAAGGGTGCGAACGCAGTCTTCCCGGACGCGGACCTGGACCGGGCGCTGGCTGCCACGGTAGACGGTGCGTTCGGCCTGGCCGGGCAAAACTGTTGTGCCGCCAGCAGGCTGCTCGTCCACCGAGACATTTACGATGACTTCGTGAGCAGGCTCACCGCCCACGCCCAGCGGCGTCGGCTCGGTGACCAGTTCGACGATGCCACCGAGCAAGGGCCGCAAATCGACCAGGCGCACCTGAAGGCAATCGACTCGATGGTTCAAGACGCACTCACTGACGGCGCCCACGCCGAAACTGGTGCGGCGCTTGGCCTACCCGGCCCCTTGCACTATCAGCCTACTGTCCTGACCAATGTGAGCACCCAGGCAAAGATCTCCCACGATGAGGTTTTCGGCCCGGTGGTGTGCATCTACCCGTTCCGCGATCTCGACGAGGCCATCACCATCGCCAATAACTCCAGTTACGGGCTGTCAGCCTCGGTATGGACCACCAGCACCGGCACCGCTGACCGGTTCACCGACTCCGTCCGGGTAGGCACCGTCTGGGTGAACTGCTTCGGATACTTCATGCCCCACATCCCCTGGGGTGGGGTAAAACTCTCCGGCAATGGCCGTGAACTCGGGCCTTTCGGAATCAGCGAATACCTTGTCACGAAAACCGTCTGCCGCGGACTCTGATCCACACCAGGTCATTCGGTGCGACGACGGCGTTGGTGCTGGTCCAGATCGTGGCCCGCACCACGGCGGGGCCGACCAGCGCGATGACTACAGGAATGTGGGTTGCCGAAGTTCTTCCAGATGTGTTGCCCTGAGCGGGCCAGGTCTTCCTTGCCTGCCTCGGTCGGCATCAGGCGGACGGCGCGGCGGTCCTCGCCTTCCCCCTCGCTCGCGGGCGACGAAACCGAGTTGTTCGGTGCGATCCCACACTGTGGCCAGGAGATGACATGGACCATCGAGCCGATGAGCTACCCGCCCAACGCTTTCGGAGCGGAGACCGATTGGTCGGGTTGGCACCATAGATCACTCGGTGCTGAAACTTGCTCGATGGCAGACCAACTCACGACCAGATTGAGGACCGCATCGCGCAGATGCCCCCAGCAGTGGCGAACCGTCGGGTCGCGGTGATCGTATCATTGAGGGTGCGCGTGGCTGGAATCGAGGTTTCATCGTCGACATGCGGCGCACCCGAGGGAGACGGACAGCACTGGGCGGGCTGATGCAGTCGCCCAGCAAACGCTAGCGGAACAAGACTTTTTGGCCACGAAACATGTGATGTGTCGTCGCAAAGGAGGTTGAGCTTTCGACTGGGATCTGCCCTGAAGTAAACGCATCGACGGTAGCTATAACGTCGGAAGAAGATCCGGTCATATTCTGAGCTGATTCATTAATGGGTCAGCATCTTATGCAAGTCAAACGAAGTGGGGATTGACGAACATGGTATCCATGGCAGTAGAAGAGATCTCTCGAACCGAGTTCGAGGTCGCTGGAAATCTCAACGAAGAGGTGGCGGAATTCATCCGACTGCAGGATATGCAAGATGCATACCTGGCTTCAATAAACACCGCCTTCAGTTCCTTCCCGACATGCTGTTCGTGATGGCCTCGGTGCCGGCTCGCCGTGACATTTGACCGCATCGGGCCAGAGCAGGCTGCTGCCCGATTGGCGCGCTGGCGCAATGCGGTGCCGTTCGAGGCGGACAGCTCGAACGGCACCGCTATACCTGGCGCCGTGCTACACGGTGATGAGCTGTGGCGGCTTCGGCTCGCGACAGGCGGGCTGGACGAGGACCGCTTACTGACCCTGCTCGCAAACCCGGGTCCGAAGCACGACACCGCTGAGTCGATGGATACCTTATGCTGCGCAGGCCCCGCGCGAATTGATGCGGAGAGACCGTTTCTGGTAGCGACGGGCAACCTGGTAGAAGGAGTGTTTCATAAACTTTGCGCGCGACTGCATGCCCTGTTGACCGACACCGACGAGAATATTGTGCGACTGTTCGGCGACCCAGACCTGCTGGTTACCGAGCTGGTGCGGGGAGGACTCTCCGCAACATTGGACACCATGCTCCACCGCAGTATGGTGTCAGAATTGGCTGCGGAGCGTGCGGCAAACATCCTGACGGGAACTACCGCGGCCCAGCGATTCGAATGCTTCATAGAGCGTTTTACCGAGCCTGATCGGCGACGAGCCCTCTATAGTAATTATCCGCTATTGGCGAACCGGCTCATTGTCGTCGCTGAACTATGGCAAGAATACGCAGAAGAGTTTCTGGAAAGACTCGTGACTGATCTGCCTGAACTACTCGAAAGGTTCGGGGCAGCCCCCGATAACGGCCCCTTGGTCGCCCTCAGGGCAGGGCTCGGTGATCCACACCGGGGTTCCCGATCGGTCGCGCTGATCGAGTTCACTTCCGGCTGGAAGGTTGTGTACAAGCCGCGGCCGTTCGGGGTCGACGCACACTTCCAGGATCTGGTGATGTGGATCAACGACCGTGTCGACGGACTCGGACTTCGAACTGTCCGATGCCTCAACCGCGGTGCGTACGGCTGGATGGAGTTCATCGAGTCGCGAGCGTGTACGAGTGAACGCGAGCTGCACACCTTCTACCGAAGGCAAGGCGCGCTACTGGCGGTGCTGTACGTGATGCACGCCAACGACATCAGCGCCGAAAACCTGATCGCCGCGGGCGACCAACCGGTGCTTGTCGACCTGGAAACCCTTCTTCAACCGCGCCTCGAGGTGCTGCGCCGCGCCGACCAGTCGACGGCGGAGGCCACCGCGGCCGATCTCGTCGCCAGCTCGGTCATCCATGCGGGGCTGTTGCCTTCGGGCAAGTCCGGATGGGCCGAACTCTCCGGTATGAGCATCAACGACGGATCGGCGTCGAGCTCGGTACGAATCCCGCACGTCGAGTCTGCCGGCACCGACCTGATGCGCATTCGACTGCAGAAAGCGGTTGTGCCGCGTAGCCACAACCAGCCGAATCGGGCAGTGGGCACCGTGCGATTGCGGGACTATGCAGACCCAGTGGTGGACGGGTTCAGCGAGGTGTACAACGTCCTGCGCCGTCATCGCGTCGAATTGACAGCACCGGACGGTCCGCTCGCGGCGTTCCGCGATGACGAAGTACGCGTGCTTCTCCGTGACACCAGCACCTATGGGATGATTCTCGGGATGTCGTTTCACCCGCAGTTGTTACGAGACCGGTGGGACTTGGAACAACATTTCGACCTGCTATGGCGAGAGGTCGCCACCAAGCCCGGTCTGGCCACAGCGACCGAGGGTGAACGGTACGCGTTGTGGCGTGGGGATATTCCCGCATTCGCCGCACGGGCCGAGAGCGCCGCTGTCGTGGACGACCGAGGCGCGGTCGTCCTCGAGACCGGCGTGACTTCCGGTTGGCAGATGGTCAACGAATTACTCGACCGCCTCGATGACGACGATCTCGCGCGGCAGATTTGGCTCATTCGTGCCTGCCTGCTGACCAACGGCGTGCGATGGGACCAACCGGTCGTACTCGCCAGGGACGCCCATGACCCATCGACAATGCCGGTTGACGTCGGACCACTGCTCTCGGTGGCGCAGGCTGTGGCCGAACGGCTTGCCGAACTGGCAGTAGAAGACTCGCAAGGCGCGGTATGGCTCGGAGTGCACACCAGCGCTGGTTCGAACTGGCAGGTCGGCGTGGCCGGGCCCGATTTCTATGCCGGCGGTCTCGGGATCGCGCTATTCCTTGCCCACTACGCCGAGATCAGCGGGGAAACCGCGCATCGGGACCGCGCGCGACGGGCGGTCACCTCGGCACTACGGCAGATCGAGCGCGGTCAACTCACGCATGGCGGTGGCGAATTGGGGCTGCTCGGTATCGGCGGAGCGGTCTATGCGCTGTCGGAGCTAGGCACGCTGTGGGCGGACGATGGACTGATTTCGGCTGCACGAAAACTCGCGGCCACGATGCCGCGCTTGATCGAACGTGACGAGGAATTCGCGGTAATGGACGGCACCGCTGGAGCACTCCTCGGTGTGGCCGCGTTGGCGCGGACCGGGCGTGGCGATGGGATCAGCGGCATCGTACGGATCGCGGCCGACCGACTGCTGGCAGCGCAGGGCGCCACGGCGAGTCACGCAGCGTGGCTGCCCCGGCGGATGCAAGAGCTCGGGATCATTCGGCAACCTCTCGCCGGCTACGGGCACGGCGCCTCCGGTATCGCGTCGGCGCTCGTCCGCGCGACGGAAGTGCTTGGCGACGAACGCTATATCGAAGCCGCGCTACGGGCCGTGGACTACGAACGAGAGCTGTTCGACGCGGAGCGAAACAATTGGCGCGACATACGTGAGCTTTCCGCTTCCGACGGGCTTGCGGTCGAGAAGCACGGTGATTGGACGGCAACCGAGGGTAATTCCATTGCCTGGTGCCACGGTGCCGCAGGCATCGGTCTCACTCGACTCCACATTCTGCGGCACTACGACAGTGAGCAAATTCGTGCGGATTTGGATGCGGCGCTGGAAACGACACTGCGTGGCGGCTTTGGAAATGGGCACTCCCTGTGCCATGGCGATTTCGGCAGCTTGGAGCTGGCCGTCGCCGTAGCCACTGAGCGGGCGGATGACCAATTGTGGACCCGCCTTCGACGGCACGCAGCCACGGTCGTCGAGGCCATCACTCACCGCGGGTGGCGTTGCGGCCTCTATCGCGATCTCGAGATACCAGGGCTATATACCGGGCTGGCCGGCATCGGCTTCGGCGCACTTCGTGTGTGCGCGTTACCGGGTGGACCCGCGTCACTCACCGGAGGGCCGCGCCTGCCGGGATAGGCGGTATGCGGCCCGGATTCGCCGAATGCGGTGATGTAGGCAGCCGCCAGATTCCGGAGCTGCGCCACCCGCACCCCAGTGCACGGAATACGAGGTAGAGCCGAGCGCCCGCACGGCCATGGTTATGTACGCGTCGAGGGCGACGAAGGAGAACGCGATGATCCGCAGGGCAATCTTCTCCCGAGCTTGCGGATCGCGGCCAGCGAACTGCCACGCCACCGCCGCTGCGGAGGACACCTCGATCATCGAG
The DNA here is from genome assembly GCF_045207455.1 of Nocardia sp. NBC_00881. Taxonomy (NCBI): domain Bacteria; kingdom Bacillati; phylum Actinomycetota; class Actinomycetes; order Mycobacteriales; family Nocardiaceae; genus Nocardia; species Nocardia sp. NBC_00881. The sequence goes on along the minus strand of NZ_CP108798.1, from coordinate 1,273,752 downwards.
TCCAAACCGAAACCGATCAACGCCGTCGAGGACACCCGGGTGCCCTCGGTGAGAGCGATGATCGCCTCCAGCACGTTGTAGCTGATCGTCGCGGCCACCAACCGGCCGGCGGGTTCGGCGTCATCCCCTCCGAACGAGCCCCCATACAGACTGACCAGCCCGGCGATTCCCCGTCCGGGCCTCGTCCACCACCGGATCAGCGACGCCATGCGGAGCAAATCATGAGTTCCGCTCCCGTCGCCGCGGCTTATGATCGACTTGTCGGAGCCAGCGGGTTTCGCCTCAAGAGGTGAGTACATGAGTCGCTCATGGTGCGGTTGGGGTGGCATGTCGGAACAGACGCGCGAATTTTCCAGGAAGTTCGCGCGAGTGATCGGGTGAGCGGTCGGTGTCCGAGGGTAATGCCCAGGGGACGCAACGCGACCTGACATTCGGCATCGCAGCGGAACTGGCTGCGGCCGGGTTCGCCGACGCCCAGGAGATCGGCCGCGGCGCATTCGGCATCGTGTACCAGTGCACCGAGTCCGCACTGGATCGTCCCGTAGCGGTCAAGGTTCTCGACTCCACGGTCGACGATCAGGACCGGACCCGCTTCCTGCGCGAACAACGTGCGTTGGGGAAGTTCTCGACCCACCCGAACATCGTTCAGGTGCTGACGACCGATATCACCGCGACCGGGCGGCCGTTCATCGTGATGCCCCTCCACGCCCGAGGTTCACTCGCAGCACGGATTCGCGCCGACGGGCCATTGCCCTGGCAGGAGGTGCTGTCTGTGGGAGTGAAGCTGGCTGGCGCGCTGGCGACCGCGCACGCCTGCGGCGTCATCCATCGCGACGTCAATCCCGCCAATGTCCTGATCACCGACTACGGTGAACCTCAGCTGGCGGACTTCGGTATTGCGCGCGTCGGCGGTGCATTCGAGACAGCGACAGGCTTCGCCGCGGGGACCCCGGCCTACATGGCTCCGGAGGTGCTACGCGGCGAACCTCCCACGGTTTCCTCGGATATCTACGGTCTGGGCGCCACGCTGTTCGCGGTTCTCACCGGCCACGCCGCGTTCGAGCGCCAAGCGGGTGAATCGATGGTGGCGCAGTTCTTGCGCATCACGGCAGAACCCGTCCCCGACCTGCGATCCGCCGGTGTACCGGCGATGGTGTGCACCGTCCTCGAAGCCGCGATGGCCACCGACCCCGTCGACCGGCCGGCTACCCCCCAGGATTTCGGCGACCGGTTGCGCACCGTGCAGTTCTCCTGCGGGCTGCCGGTGGACACGATGGCTGCCCCGACGCACGACGGCTCGGCGGAAACCATGTCCGCCGTCGGCGGCCAACCGATCCCGTCGACGACGACAACTGCGGCGACCGCGTTGCACCCGCAACCGACGCCGAAGACCCGATACCGTCCGCCGACGACGCTGCGCCGGCTGGTTGACCGCCCGCGATTGCTGGAGACCCTGCAGGAAGGACAATCCAGGCGCCTGGTCCTCATTCATGGCCCGGCCGGTTTCGGCAAGAGCACGCTGGCCGCGCAGTGGGCGCACGCCCTCGACGCTGACGGCGTCCACGTCGCCTGGTTAGCGATCGCGGAGGACGACAACAATGTGGTGTGGTTCCTGAGCCACTTGGTGGAGGCGATTCGGCAGGTTCGTCCCGCGCTGGCGATCGAGCTGACGCAGATTCTCGAGGAGCGTTCCACCCCCGCGGCGCGGCAGGTGATGACCGCCCTGATCAATGAGATCCACGACAGCGGAGAGCCCGTCGCCGTCGTGATCGACGACTGGCACCAAGTGTCCAGTCCTGCGGCCCTCGGCGCAATGGAGTTCCTGCTCGACAACGGGTGCCATCACCTGCGATTGATCGTCACCAGCCGCACTCGCACCGGTCTGCCTTTAGGGCGTATGAGTGTTCAGGACGAGCTGGTGGAAATCGACGAGAGCGCACTGCGCTTCGATGCCGGGGAAGCCGCGGATTTCCTGGTCGGTGTCAAGAGACTGCACCTTTCCGACGCCGACATCGACCGGCTGCGGGAGTCGACGGAGGGCTGGGTGGCGGCGCTCCAGCTCGCCTCGCTGTCGCTGCGTGGCAAGGAGAACCCCGGGGTCTACCTGGACCAGATCTCGGGGCAGCACTACGCCATCGGCGAATACTTGATGGAAAACGTCGTCGGCGCGCTCGAACCCACGATGCTCGACTTCGTAAGTCGGACCGCTGTCACCGACACTATCTGCGGAGATCTCGCTCAGACGCTGACCGGAGTGCAATCAGGGCAGGAACGGCTCGAGGACGTGCGGCGCCGAGACCTGTTCCTGCGCAGTGTCGACGACGAACTGCGATGGTTCCGTTATCACGGACTCTTCGCGGACTTCTTGCGCCGCAAACTGGTCCGGCAGCATCCTGGCCTGCTCGAACAGCTCCACCTGACCGCGTCCACCTGGTTCGCCGGGCACGAAATGCTCACCGAAGCCGTGGACCACGCACTCGCGGCCGGCGCCGCCCAGCAGGCGAAACAACTGGTGCAGGAACACGCCGACACGCTGATCGAAGATTCCCGCATGGCAACCTTCCTAGGGCTGGTGGCGAAACTGCCTGCCGCGATCACGGATGCCGATCCACGGCTGCAACTGTCGGTCGCCTGGGCCAATATCTCGCTCCAGCGCCCCACCGCCATCCGAACCGCGCTGGATCGCGTCGACGCGGCGCTGGCAACCGCCGCACCGGACGATCCCGTGACCGCAGACCTTCGCATCCAGGCCGATGTGGCGCGAGCCGCAGAACACCTCGTGACGGATCGGTTCAAGGATTTCCCGGAGGCCGCCGCGGCGCGGCTGCAGCAGCCGGTTCGACCGTTTTTCGCCAACGTTGCGGCCACCACTGCGGCCGCGGCCGCATTTTATCGTTTCGACTTCGCCGGTGCCCGCCACTGGCACGCATGGGCCACGCCTTACCGGACCCGCGCCAACGGCCCGGCCGGCGTGGTGTACGGCGCCTGCATCGCCGGCGAGGCCGCCGCCGAACAGCTCGACATCGCCGAGGCCGAGGCGATTTTCCGCTCCGCGCTCACCCTCGCCCGGAATACCGGCAGCCGGTCCCACGCGACCAGGCTGGCCAGCGGCCTACTCGGCGAATTGCTCTACCAGAAAGGGCAATGCACCGAAGCCGCCGAGCTGCTGGCACCTGGTCCCGGAGTCGAGGCCGGCGCCATGGAATTCCTGGTCGCCGCCTACGGAACCGGTGCCAGGCTGGCGGCAGTGCGAGGCGACCTCGATGCCGCACGACAAAGGTTGGACGAGGGCCAAATGGTCGCAGATAAACTCGCCCTGCCACGGCTGACCGCCCGCATTTTGAACGAGCGGGTACGACTGGGTCTTCCGATCACCGATGAGGACCGACACACGCTCGAGCACTTACCCGCGTACCACCGGCAACCAAACCACACACTCGCGGTCACCGCCGAGCTCCTCCACGACTCCGCCATTCGCCTCCTACTCTCCCAACAGTCATCGGGCGCAGCCGAGCGCGCAGCCACCGACGCCGAACGGATCGTTGCCGAAATCTGTACACAACCTCGCCCCCGGGCCCTATTGCAGGCTCAATTGCTGTACGGCGGTTGCCTTTGCGCCGCCGGGCGAACCGATCAGGCGATCGACTGCCTGGCACCGGCACTTTCTCGGTGTGCCGAACTCGGTCTAGTCCGAGTGGTCGTGGACAGCGGACCCGCGATCACGCCGGTGGTGGAAACCCTGCTCGATGCCCCGGAGGGGCCCGGTCGGCCACCCAGACCCTTCCTGCGACAGGTCCTGAACGAGATTGATGAGACCGACGAACTGAGGTATCCCGAATGAACGAGCGGGTGTCGCCTCACCGGTGCCGAATGGGACCACGATGTCCTCATGGTCACCAGACGCCTCCTGCGGCCTCGGCGCAATGCGCGTACGCTTATGTTTTTACGCCGGTCAGTGAGATGTGCCACCGGTTCGCCGGGAGGTGGAGGTGCTCAGCGCCACCGAGCAGTTCAGCAGGGAACGCGCCCCATGCGGAAAACTGAGGGGCGGGGCTCGCCACCGCGAAGACGACGAAGCGGGCCTGATCATTGACGATCTGCGTTACGACTGTGGCTGCCGCCGGATTAAGCACGAATTCCACGACGGCAGCGTTCGGATCAGAATCGTCCGCCATGACGGCAAGGTTCTGATGGACGAGCACAGCGCCGACCACGAGGTCTGACACACGCAACACCTTGGTGGTGCCACCATGACCGCTTTTCACCACGTTGTGATCGTTGGCGGGGGCGGTGCGGGCCTGCGTGCGGCCATCGCCATCGCAGAACACAACCCGCGGTTGAGTATCGCGATCGTTTCCAAGGTATATCCCATGCGTAGCCACACCGTCTCCGCTGAGGGTGGTGCCGCCGCAGTAGCCCGGCGCGACGACAGCTTCGAAGAACACGCATACGACACGGTCTCCGGCAGCGATTGGCTCTGTGACCAAGATGCGGTCGAGGTCTTCGTCGAGGAAGCACCGCTGGAGTTGCTCCAGCTGGAGCACTGGGGCTGCCCATGGAGCCGCCGACCGGACGGCCACATCGCGGTGCGGGCGTTTGGCGGCATGACGAACAACCGCACGTGGTTCGCAGCCGACAAGACCGGTTTTCACTTGCTGCATACCCTGTTCCAGACCACACTGTCCTATCAGGACATCGTCAGGTACGACGAGTGGTTCGCCACAACGTTGCTGGTCGACGACGGCAAGGTGTGTGGCATCGTGGCCATAGAACTGGCCACCGGACGCGTCGAAACCATTCTCGCCAGCGCCGTCATCGTCTGCACTGGTGGCTGTGGGCGAGTCTATCCGTTCACCACGAACGCCAATATCAAGACCGGTGACGGTATGGCGTTGGCCTACCGGGCCGGTGCGCCGCTCGAGGACATGGAGTTCGTCCAGTACCACCCGACCGGCCTTCCGTTCACAGGCATCTTGATCACCGAGGCGGCGCGCGCGGAGGGCGGCTGGCTGCTGAACAAGGACGGTTACCGCTACTTGCAGGATTACGACCTCGGGATGCCATCACCGGTGCCGGTCATGCGAAGCATGGAACTAGGGCCACGCGACCGACTGTCGCAGGCCTTCGTGCACGAACTCGACCGGGGCCGGACCGTCGGCACACCGTACGGACCCGTCGTCCACCTCGACATACGCCACCTCGGCGCGGATCTCATCGACACGAAGTTGCCGTTCGTGCGCGAGCTGTGCTCGAAGTACCAGAACATTGACCCGGTTCGGGAGCTGATCCCGGTACGTCCCGTCGTCCACTACATGATGGGCGGCATCCATACCGACATCCATGGCGCAACACCACTTGGGGGTCTCTACGCCGCCGGAGAAGTCGCCTGCGTCAGCATCAACGGCGCCAACCGGCTCGGATCGAACTCCCTTCCCGAGTTACTGGTCTTCGGCGCACGAGCCGGCCGCGCCGCCGCCGAGTACGCGAGCTCGGCCACGGCCGGCCCGAGCTCGGCGGTCCTGGCGCGAGGTCGTGTCGAACGGGACCGGCTGGAACGAGACCTCACGCGCCACGCCGAGGGATCCGAACGTGTCGCGCACATCCGCGCCGAGATGCAGGAGACGATGGAGACCAGTGCCGGGATCTACCGGGACGGCGACTCCCTCGCCGGCGCGGCCGACAAGTTGCGCGAGCTTCGCGATCGGTTCGGCAGCGCTTGCCTCGATGACCACAGCCGGACGTTCAACACCGAACTGGTAGCGGCGCTGGAACTGTCGTGCATGCTCGATGTGGCCGAATGCATCCTCGCCTGCGCGCTGGCGCGGGAGGAATCCCGGGGCGCGCACCAACGGACCGATTTTCCCGCCAGGAACGACCAGCGATTTCTAGCCCATTCACTGATCCATCAGCAGCCGGACGGCTCGAGCCGCATCTCGTACCTCCCGGTAACGATCACTCGCTGGCCTCCCGGCGAACGCGTATACGGGAGGTGATGGCGATGGTAGACCGGATAACACTGCAGGTCGCGCGTTACCGACCGGATCGAGAGGCCGAACCGGTATGGCAGTCCTACGACGTTCCGCTGCGCGAAGAGTGGACGGTGCTCGACGGCCTCAACTACATCAAGGACTACCTCGATGGAACGGTGTCGTACCGGTGGTCTTGCCGGATGGGCATCTGCGGTAGTTGCGGTATGACCGTCAACGGCGACCCACAACTGAGCTGCGCCACCTTCCTGACGACCTACGCGCCGGGGCCGGTGCGGGTCGAGCCACTGCGAAACTTCCCGGTGATCCGGGATCTCGTCATAGAGATCAGCGACTTCATGCACAAGCTGACCGAGGTCGAGCCATGGCTGATCAGGGAGGAACACCGCCCACTCGAAAGCGGCGAATACCTGCAAACACCGCTCGAAATGGACGACTACTCGAAGTACAGCATGTGCATCAACTGCATGCTCTGTTACTCGGCCTGTCCCGTATACGCACTTGATCCCGAGTTCCTCGGCCCGGCGGCGATCGCGCTGGCCCAACGCTACAACCTCGACTCGCGCGATGAGGGAGCTGGAGATCGGCGGGACGTTCTCGCGTCGGCGGAGGGAGTGTGGTCCTGCACCTTTGTCGGAGAGTGCACCACCGCCTGCCCCAAGGGTGTCGACCCGGCCGGCGCGATCCAACGCTACAAGCTCACCGCGGCCACGCAATCGCTCCGAGATTTCCTCATGCCTTGGCGGACACGATGACCGCGACACCCCTGTACCGAAAGCCGATCTCCACGTTCTGGTGGGTGCGACGCCGCTCATACCTGATCTTCGTTCTGCGCGAACTCAGCAGCGTGTTCGTCGCCTGGTTCGTGGTATATCTTCTGATTTTGGTCAACGCGGTCAGTTCGGGAAACGAGGAGTACCAGGAGTTTCTGAGCTGGAGCGCTGGCCCGGGCGTGCTCACACTGAACATGATCGCCCTGCTGTTCGTGCTTATGCATACGGTCACCTGGTTCAACCTCGCGCCCAAGGCGATGGTGGTGCGTGTGCGGAGCCGGCGCGTCGCACCGGTCGTGATCCTCGGGCTGCACTATCTGCTGTGGGGTCTGCTGACGGCGATCACGCTGTTGGTGGTGTTGCGATGACGAAAAGGAAGTCCCTGGAACCGTTGGTGTGGCTGCTGTTCAGCGTCGGCGGGATGGCCGCTGCGATGCTGATACCTGTGCTGCTGTTCCTGTTCGGCCTCGCCTTCCCGCTGGGCTGGCTTCCCGCGCCGGACCACGCATATCTGCTCTCGGTGTTGCGCCATCCTGTCACCCGGTTGGTCCTTTTCGGACTCTGTGTGCTGGCTCTGTTCCATTGGGCACACCGCTTCCGGTACATGATGTACGACGGCTTGCGGCTCGAGCAGTTCAGCGTGTTGATCGTCCTGACCTGCTACGGCGGCGCTGTCATCGGCTCGGGAACGGCCGCGTACCTCCTGCTTCGCGCCTAAGCGACCTGCAGCGCCTCCGACGCGCCTACCCGGACGCCGTCGGCATGGGCGCCAGCTCTGCCGCGACAGAGAACTCTCGACCCCGGGATGGGGACTGTCAGGATTCGGCGCAATAGCAGGTAGCCTGATCAGCTACCGACGCCGCCATGATCGGTCCAGGCGATAGCCCGCAGCGGAAATGAGCCCATCCCGTGTACTGGCGCCGGCAGTGCGACCAGCCTGGCACCGGCGTCGGGGACCGCGTCCAAGTTCGTCATATGCTCGATGATCGGGATTCCCGCACCGAGCAGAGTGTGGTGACACGGCCGCGTCGGCAGGGACGTATCGTCGATGTCGAGCGAGTCGATTCCAACCAGTGCCACATTGGCGGCGACCAGCGCATCCGCCACCTCGCCGACCAGGAAAGGATGCCCGTGGCCCCGGTATGCGGACGAACCCCACCTGGCCGACCATCCGGTGTGCACGAGCACCGCCTTTCCCCATAGCCGCGCCGGGTCGCCGAGCACATCAGGTCCGACCGCGCGAATCCTCGCCGCGCGGATCATCACGATCGGCACATTGAAGAGCCGCTCCAGCGGCAGCTCCGCGATGTCGGCGCCATCGGCGTGGAAATGGAAGGGCGCGTCGATATAGGTCCCGGTGTTGCCGACCATATCCACGCGCGCGATGTCGTAGGCCATGTCGATCAGCGGGGACTGCTCGCGCGAAATATCTGTTGTTACTCGCGGACCGGGCAGGCCCGGGTCGGTGAGCATGCCGTCGGAGATCGGATGCGACAGCTCCACGATCACCCTGCTCATGCTAGGGACCGTACCGGCCGACCCCGCCGTAGGTGGGGATGATCCACTCACCGCCATTCGGCGATCAGGTCACTGTCGGATCATCTGTTCTGCTTCTTCGCCTTGTTCGGCTTCTTCTTTACCTTCGGCTTGTCGTGGTCGGGCTCCCACTCGAAGCCCGCGAGGTTCTGCTCGCAGTGCCAGTTTTCGACCACAACATCGTCTCGGTCTCGTTCGCACCAGCGCTCCGCCTTGCCGCACGCGGTGAGGCTGAGTCCGGCGGCCAATGCGATTGCTACGGCGGCGGTGCGGAATCGGTTGTCATGCATCGGTTTTCCTATCGCGGTGGTTGTGGACAGGTGCCGGACTTCGTCGGGGATCTCGGCGCGACGGTCGGCCGGTGCATCGGCGACGCTGATCGCCCTCACCTAAGCCAATCGCCCTCGCCTAAGCCATCTGTATCCATATGCGGTGGACTGACGCCTGCCTCGCCGACACCGACCCCGTGCGAGTGGCACTGGAATATTATGGTGCGCAAAGTATTTGCGTGACGTGTCGGGAGAACCCAGCTGGGTGTGCGGCGTCACATCTACCCCGCACATAGACCGTCGAGCTTCATCCCTGCGGTTTACTAGGCGGGTGTGTGATGTCTTCGGGGGGCCCGCTACTCGGGCCGATAGTGTCAGCCGGCAAGAAACTGTCGATCGAAACCGCCGTACTGCGGGAGGGTGGACGGCGGGGCGCGGCGGTTCAGGCTCGTCTTCCGTGATGCGCCTCGATGGCCCGCGCTTGCCGATGCGGTGGGTTGCCGAAGTGGTTGCCCCTGCAGTCGTGATACTGGGAGTTCTGGCGTTGGCGCCCGGAGTGGCCGGCGCTGAGGCGCCGACGTCCGGGCCCAATACCGGGTCGTCCGATGGCTACCAAGCCCCTGCCGAGAGCGCCGACCTTCCGGCCCGGCCAGTCATCGACCGTATCGAGCCGATCACCGACCGGTGGCTGCGGGTATTCGTGAAATCGCCCGCGATGAACCGTGTCGTGCAGGTGCAGGTGCTCCTGCCGGCCGACCGTAGCCGGCCGCGCCCCACCCTGTACATGCTCGACGGCCGCGGGGCTCCCGAGAACACCAGTAGCTGGATAGAGCACGGTCATGCCGTGGAGTTCTTCGCCGACAAAAACGTCAACGTCGTCCTCACGACCGGTGGTCCGGCCAATCTCTACACCGACTGGCAGCGACACGACCCTGTGCTGGGAACCAACAAATGGGAGACGTTTCTCACCCGCGAACTGCCGCCACTGATCAACGCGCAGTTCGAAGGCAACGGACGTAACGGGGTGCAGGGGGTCTCGATGGGCGCCGAAGCAGCGATGATGCTCACATTCCGAACACCGGGCCTGTACTCCGTCGCCGCGGCCCACAGCGGCTGCTACACCGTCGCCTCCGGCACCGGTCAAGCCCAGGCCCGCGCGATCGTCAAAACCTACGGCGGCAACCCGGACAACATGTTCGGCACACTCACAGACCCCGACTGGCGCGCCCACGATGTCATGGCCCACGCGGAAGCCTTGCGCGGCACCAGAATCTACCTGTCCAGCGGTAGTGGAATCCCTGGAGAACACGACGTACCCGGCAAAGTCGAGCTTCCCGACGCCATCACCGTCGGAGGCCCTCTCGAAACCGGAGCCTACGAATGCGCTCGCGCACTGGGGAACCGACTGGCACAGCTACAGATTCCGGCGACGGTGAATCTGCGACCCACCGGCACGCACTCCTGGCCGTACTGGGTCGATGAACTGTCCCGCTCCTGGCCGACCATCGCCGAAGCACTCGACGACAACCACTGACGATGGCGACTCGGGTGGTCGCCGACGCCTCGACCGGATACCGGACCGTCCGCCGGTTAGAAGCGCGCACAGTCGTCCGTTCGGCGGCCTGCGCCCGATCGCTGCCGCGGGCCAGGGGGCGGATCACTAGCCGTGGCAGTACACCCGTACAAGCACCACGCTGTCAGGCAGTGCCTCCAATCTAGGCCGTGATCCGAGCCAGGTCGCCCAGCCGCTCGATTTCACTTGTCGGCGAAAGGAGCACACCCGTTGGGCGGTGGCCCCTTTCGCCGACATGTCATTCGTAGAGGGCGAGTGGTGGCTAGCGGGACTGCATCTGGCGTGCCTGCTGGCGAAGCTGATGCAGCTGCAGTTCCCACTGTCCGGAGCGGTCCTGGGTACGGCTGGCCTGATCCTCGGCCTGGTGGGCCAACTGGCTGGCCTGCTCGGCCTGGTCCTGCGCCGACTGAGCCCGCTGGTTGGACTGGTTGGCCTCGCCTTGGGCCTGCTGGGCCTGGCTCTGGGCCCGGTCGGCCTCGCCCTGGGCCTGCTGGGCCTGGTTCTGCGCCTGCTGGGCCTGTTGGCGCGCCTGCTGGGCCTGCTGGTTGGCCTGGTTGGCCTCGTGCTGGGCGATCTGCGCCTGATGTTGAACCTGACGGGTCTGGTGCTGCGCCTGCCGGGCGAGGTTCTGCGCCTGCTGGGCATACTGACGTGCGTTTTGGGCTTCCTGCCGCGCCTCGTCGATCTGAAGCCGCAGCGTCATCTCCAAGTCCCGAATGTTCTGGATGTCCATAACATCGCCGCGCTTGGTGTCGGTGTTTGTTTCCTGTGCCATGTGAGCTTCTCCAGAGGTTGGTTGAGTGGACAGACTCGATGGACCAGACCTAGTCTGACCGACGCACCGCCACTTGGTCAGCAACTTCGCCGCAACCTTTCAGAAATAAAGTGAACTTGCCGTTCGATCGGGCCCGGTACCTGCGAAGCTCCGCCACAGACCCACGGCCGCAGGTCCGTATGGGATTATTCTTCCGCCGATCGACCCGAATGGCCGCACGATCAGCGCCCAGCCCACCGTAGCTAGAAGGTTGCGGTAATTATGTCACCGTCGGCGGGTCCCATACCGCTTGTCGGCCGTACCGTAGGAATCGCTCCGCCTGGCTGGTGGTGTGGGTGATCTAGTCTTGGATGGTGTCGATGGATTCCGGCTGCGGATAACCCATCCGGCCACCGGCCGCGCACAGCGACTCGATACGCTCCGCGATTTCGATGATCTCGCTTCGTTCGAAGCCAGTGATAAGGTGCATGTGCGAAGGATTTCTCGATCGAATTTGTTTGGTGCGCAAACTGTTTCATGAGGAATCCGTCGCACACAGGCGCACGTTGACGGCGAAACCTGCTGTCCCAGAGCCTGGTAAGTCACGTCTCGAGTCGGAACTAGATTGGTCAGTGTGAGCAACAGTCACAGCCTGCTACCTCCCTTCTCGAGAGTACGTGGGGCGAACTCGTCCTCGAATCTCGCGCTCCTGCCTCGGGTTGCAGCGACAGCCGTGTCAGTCGTCGGTCTCGATCAAGACGACGTGTACCTGCTCGTGTGCACCGGTTCCACCTCGAAGATGCGATCGCGTCCGAGCACTCGATCAGGGTCACGATCGAGCACGGGCACGCAGACAAGCAAAGCTACGACTGCTCATCGGCCGCGTAGTGATATCAGACCGAATCCCACCAGCCGCTCGACATTCCGGCATTCCTGCTCCCCCGCGCCGCGGCCGGCTGACCGGTTCGGACGTAATCGAAGGGGATGGCGATGAGTGGCGTGGGCCGTCGGCGTTTCATTTCCGGGGGCACAGCCGCCCTAGCGGCCGGCCTGTGGGCACCGGGAGCCGCCTCAGCCACACCGTGGTCACTGTCGTCCAACCCCAAGGTTCGCACCGGTGACACATCCCGCGGAGCTGGTATCGCCGAAGAGGCAGCGACGAGCACGTTCTTCGCTACGGTCTTCGTGGAGAGCGCGGCCTCCGTCGGCAGCAACAGCGATGGCGATCTCTGGCCGACCTGCTGGGCGGACGACGACGCCCTTTACTCGGCGAATGGCGATGGCCGCGGATTCAGCGAAGAGCAACGTCAAGACATCGTCGTCAACCGGATCACCGGCGACCCTGAATCGGGTATCACCGGGGAACGGTTGGCCGCCGCCGACCAGGTAGGCACCATCTGGGGGGATCCCGACAAGTACAACAGGAAGCCGACTGGGATCGTCTGTGTCGGCGGACGCCTCTATGTGGCCATTCAGGACCTCCGTACAGGCACGGACGATTTCGCGTTCAACGACGCACCCAATGCCAGCGTCTCGTGGTCGGACGATCACGGACGCACGTGGCAGAAGACCCAGCAACCGATGTTCACCGACTATGTCTTCACCACTATCTTTTTCCTCGACTTCGGGCGCGACTCCCGCGATGCTGAAGACGCATTGGGTACCGAGGCGGCGCGCTATGTCTATGCGTACGGTCTGGACGGCAACTGGCGCGATTCCTTGAGCGACACGGTGCCTGATCCAGTCGACCTGTACCTCGCGCGGGCGCCGAAGGAGGCGGTCGAAAAGCGGAGCCGCTGGGAGTTCTTCGCCGGGCTCAGCGGTGCTGCACCGGTGTGGACCAGGGAGGTCACGGCCAAACAGCCAGTGCTCCACGATGCCAGGCGGCAGTACGAGACGTTTCGCAATTCCGGCCGGTACCCGCACAACCTCTCGGTGATCTCCCAGGGTGGCGTCGTCTACATAAAACAGCTCGAGCGCTACCTGTACACCTCATGGACCGAGTACACGTTCGAATTCTATGAGGCACCCGCCCCGTGGGGCCCTTGGCGGCTGTTCCTGACCAAGGACTTCGGCGGCTACCCGTGGTTCGGCCGCGGCGCCCGCCGGCCCGGTCCGAAGAACGGTGGCTACGGCACGACCATCCCGTCGAAGTTCGTCTCCGCCGACGGCGCGTCGATGTGGGTGCAGTCGAATTGGTGGGTGGGCAACTCCGGTGGCGAGGCGGCTTACACCTTCAACCTGCGGAAGCTGACCCTACGGCCGTTCACCGCACAAACCCCGGCAAATCAGCCGGACCCGCGTGACAACCTCGCGCACTCCGGCGAAGCCGTCACGCCAATCGAGAAGTGCGCACACTACGGTCACGGCGAGTACTACCACGACGGCGACCTGACCAAGAGCGAGGACAGCTTCGATCAGGAGAACAAGGACTTGGACTTCTGGGGCTTCACCTGGGCCAAGCCGTACCGGATGAACAAAGTCGTGTACACCACGGGAAAGATGTTCGACGATGGCGGCTGGTTCGGTGCAAACCTGCGAGTCCAAGTACGGCAAGACTTCCAGTGGGTCGACGCGCCGAACGCGAATGTCGCACCGCGCTATCCGTACGACTCCTCCGCGGGGCCGTTCAAGACGTTCACATTCACGTTCGCGACCACATGGGGTGACGGCGTGCGAATCGTCGGCAAACCGGGTGGTAGCGCTTGCTTCACCTCAATCGCCGAGCTCGAGGTCTACTACCGCGACGCTTGTTGTGGGAGTGGGAGTTAGATCGAGAGAATATGGGCCAGCGCGGGGGTGGCCGCCGCGATGCCCTTGCCCGCGGCCGGCCCAACCCACGATCGCCCGGGAGAACAGTCGATCACGAATATCACATACGCGAACCGCCCCAGGCGGGCACATGCGTAGCACACGTCACACCGGGAACCGTCCCGCTGTCGACCTGAGCATGCTTACCCAGACGCGCAGCGTCTCGGCATGGACTCCCAGTTTCGGGGCAAGCGCCGGCAAGCGGCATACACCGACGAATACGGTCGACTCGTTCCAGCACCATCTTCACCGCACGCTCACGCTGCTCGCGGAAAACCTTGGGTTCTGAGACTTGGCTGAATCCGCGTTTGTGCGCACAAGCAGTGGATAAACCCGGCTTGAAAGCATCTGATGAAGCGGGTCCGCCCCTCCCCGTGAGAGGACAGTTCGATGGGTTTTGCAGAGATGCGCCGATTTCGTCGTGATCCGTTGGGTTTCCTCGAGAATCTGCGCCGCGCCAGCCCGGTGGAGGTGTTCAGGCTGCCGTGGGGTGGGTGGTGTGTCGGCGAAACGGGCCTGGCACTGACGGTGTTGAGTGATCGCGCTTTCCATGAGGGGATGTCTGGGTTCTTCGGTTCTATGCTGCCTTCGCGATCTGCTCAGGTCGATTTCGGCCGTGCTGTGCGCGCGATCCTGCGGACGCATATGCCCGAATACCGCGAGTCCCTGGCAGCGGCAGTGGTCGCGATGCCCACCGTCACCCGCTGGCCTGCGGCTGGGGTCGAGCTGGCGTATCGGTGCACCGCGGGCGTGCTGCTGCACCCCGATGGTTCCCCCAGGTTGCGGCAATTGCTGGAGCGAAACGCACGCGTGGGCGCGCTTCGTCCGGCACGAATGGAGCAGCGGGCTCGCGCGCAGCTGCTGCGCGTCAAGCTATCCACCGCGCTGACCGAGCAGGTCCGAGACCGGCGCAGGGGCACCTGCCGCACCGCAGAAGCCGAGCCACGGGATCTGCTCGATGCCGTGATCGGTGTCTGTCCGGACGAGGTCACCGACCCCACGGTGGCGCAGCTGTATGTGCTCATGTTCCGGTCCATCGTCGGACCTCTGGGCTACTCGCTCGCGTGGTCAGTGCTGCTGGGCAGTCTACACTCTCCCGGCTCGCCTTGGTCTTGGCCCGTGGACTGGGTCGTACGTGAGGCATTGCGGCACCGGCCGGTCTCCTGGATGGTCAGCCGTCCCGTCCCCCATCCCACCGAACTCGGCGGGATCGCATTCCATACCGGCGACCTTCTCTCCGTCAGCCCCTACCTGCTGCATCACGACGAACAACACTGGGATAGACCCGAGGCATTCCAACCCGATCGCTGGGCTCGACCGAGCACACATCGCCCGTACGTGCCCTTCAGCTTCGGCCCCTTCACCTGCGCCGGCGCCGCGGTCGCCCACGAGCTGATCACCGAAGCAGCCACCGCCCTCACCAGCAACACTTACCTGCGCGTCGTAGGCGGCGGCAATACCCGCCCGATCGTGACCAACGCCGCCATCCCCAAGTCATTCACCCTGCATCACACCCCCACACACGACAGAGTCGTAGGAAGGAGGTGGCGCCATGATCAAGGCATTGCGGTTCATCCTCACCAACAAGCCGACCCGCTCTTGGAACCCGGCTGATTACGGTTGATCCGGCTACCCGCTGAGTGGCTCGTACACCGCGCACAAAGGTTTACGTGCCACCCAGTCACATCCCCATTGTGAGCTACTGCCAACCACACCTTCTGGTGCCACAAGAGCAGGGGTGTCTGTTCTGTCCACCAACCCGTCCAGACGGTCCGGACCGAGGTCTCAGCGCAGTCGTCACAGAGATGCACCGCCTCGAGTCGTCGTCAGAGGTCCAATAACGGCGATTACTAAGCATTTGCTTCACAGTGATTGGAACCGCCTTCGGCCCGCCCGATGAGCGCAACGCGAGTATTAAAATCAGTGGTAGATCCAAGCATGAGGCACCCCTTCAGGCCGGCTGCCTTTGGCTGCCAATAATTCGCCTATACCCCGAGTCGCCGACGGCGACCTAGAGTTACGGCCCATGGTGCAGCCAACTCCCTGGCAAACGATCGCGGCGTCACACCAACGGCAGATTAAGACAGCCAGCACAGCCAGCCACCCCGAAATCGCCTCTCCCCTACGGCGTATCGACATCCGGGCGATCCTGGCCGCACGGCGGGACGACTGGGGCTACTTGGGTGCCGCAGTCGGGAGCGTACTCACGTTCGCGCTGTTGTTCCGGCCGTGGCTCGCCATTACCGGTGCCGACGGCAAGATCTGCACCAACGCCTTCGGTCGCATCACCGCCACTACGTCTATGGTGGGACTCTGGTCGTCGTCGCCACCGCCCAGCGCGAAGCTCAGCGGGCTGTGGGGCGTCCTCGCGGGCGTGGCGGTCGTCGTCACGGTGGCTACCGTCGTGCTGAATCTCCGGGCCCGCACCGAGACGCTGTCCCGACTGGCGGTGGGCTCCACGGTCGCGGTCGCGGTTTTCGTCGTCTTCGCCCTGGTCTACTTCAACGGCAAAGGGAACGACTTGCGGGCCGTGATCGGGTCCGGCCCACCGCGGGACATGGGCACCCAGATCGGCCTGCTCATACGTACGGCCGCAGGCAACGGCCAGTACCCCGTTCCCGGGCTGCGCACAGTGTCATACGCAAGCCCGACTCTCACAACATCGGGGATCGCCGCAGGCACGACGTCGCTGGCATCGGCGGTGGTAGCGGTCGCCCAACTGCTGCACGGAAGCAAGCTTGGACCCGCGCACGCGCGGACTACTGACAGGTCACGGCGCGGTTAGCAGTGCCGGCCGCTGCGCGGTCGGACTCCCACTGAATTCGCGCGACGCCGTCTCCCACGGAACCCCCACAGCACAACCTTCGGAAGGTGTGATGACGCCGGTACCGCCGAACGCCTCCACGACCTCCTTCGCGGCGGACCGCTACAGCAGTGAACACCGCACTGATCGGTCGGCGCAGTATCGCCACCCTGCGCGCGGGTGAACCCTCGGGGCGGCGACTTCACCAACTCCCACGACTTGCCCGGCCAGCGCTTCGGCAACTCCTCGACTACTGCCGAACGCCATGCAGCAACCGATCCCGACACATCGAAGAACGAATACATCGATGTGGGACACCGGCTTGGTTCTATCGATTTGATCAAAGTAGAACCCGACATTGCGTGGGTTCGGTGCGGACTGGTACCCCCTGACCGCATTAGCGGGGTATCCCGCACAGCTCATTGCGTTGATCATCGTCGACGAACTCACACCGGCTGCGTCGAGAATCTCTACAAGTCATCGACGAGTTGCGCAAAACCATGGCTCGCGTGCAGGGAATCCGCCTCCAATCTGCGTCCCGGTGACCGAATCGAGACAAATCCAGCCGCGTTACCAAGCAATTTCTGTGTTCTGCGTCACATCGCGTTTTAGGGCAAACTCCCCGCATAGACGGCGTAACGATGTACTCGACAGGGCTGTTCCAAGATCGACAATATCTTTCAGCCACTATTTGTTTTCCTGATGTTCACTTGCCGTGACCAAGATGAGATCAGTCCCGACTGGACCTGAATTCTGGTGGGACGAAGGAGTAGTTCACACACTCGGGAAACGACCGCAACGGAATTATATTCACCCGGCGGCGGTCGCCGGAGAAACCAGCGGTACCACAGCCCGCGGCCGAATTCTCCTCCGCATGACAGCGCTCTCGCCGGGCACCGACCCGAAATCACCGCGTCGCGCCGCCAGGAATTCGACCCCTGGCCATCACAACAGAATCCGAAAACAGCACATGAGCCGATACAGGCGAACTCCCCCCACCGGACGCCCGCCGTGGATCCGTGCTGTCTCCTGCTGGCCGGATCGCTGCACTAGCAAGGAACTGATTTCGCAATGCCCGATTTACGCCTTTCTCCTTTTCACCGCATGTCGCTCCGCGACGGAGTCACCCTCGTAGTGACCGCCATCGGCGTCATCGCCGCCGGCACCTGCGCCGCGGTGGCCGACAACGACAGTGTTCCGTCCGGCATTGCGATGGTTGCCGAGCAGAGGCCGGTCGCCGATGCCGCGCCGATAGACGCCCTGGCACTGCCTGCACTGCCCGCACTACCTCCGCTGCCCGCACTGCCGCCTCTGGGCTTCCTTCCCCCGTCGCTACCCCCCGTCTACGAGAACAACCTCGATGGCTGGATCCGCCAGTCCCTCGACATCATGCGCGTCCACAACATCCCGGGCAGCTACGACGGCATCCATCGCAACGTGATGCGCGAATCCGGCGGCGACCCCCGCGCAATCAACCTGTCGGACTCCAATGCCGCCGCCGGCACCCCGTCCAAGGGGCTACTTCAGGTGATCGACCCGACCTTCAACGCGTTCCACGTCGACGGCACCGCATTCGACATCTGGGACCCGGTAGCCAACATCACCGCGGCATGCAACTACGCGGCCCACCGCTACGGCTCTATGGACAACGTCAACTCGGCCTACTAGCGGCTCGCCCGTGACCTTGCCGGACGCTCAGGCGTTAGCCCGAGCGTTCGCTTCTGGCCAACGCTCTCTTTGCGCAGCCGAATTCGTGCGCGATGCGGCGAAGGTCTGCGCGGGGGCGAGCAATCGGCGAGGCTCCTATGCCCAGGCGAGCCGACCATGGGCACGGTAGGTATGGTCCGCAGTGACCTAGGAGGAATGACTGCCCATATGAACTACCAGCACGGCGGGCCAGGTGCCGCACCAGGTGGTCATCCGCCCCCTTATCCCCACCTGCCGGGTCACGGCTATCCGCCGCCTCAATCTTCGGCGGGTGGTGGCACCGGAATCGCGGCGGCGCTGCTTGCGCTGCTGGATGGCGGATGGAAGATATTCGGTCTCGTCTCGATGGGGACGGGCGGATCACGGACCTTCGACACTCTGGCAGGTCTTGCGCTGGTCAGTGTCGCGGTGACCGGATTTGTTGCGTTTCTGCTCATTCTGGGCGGCGTCCTGCTGCTGTGTCGATTGACCGTCGGCAGAGTTCTGGTGATTGTCGGCAGCGCGCTGAGTTTGATCAACATGGCTGTCGGGCTCGCGATGGTAGGCCTTTTCGGCCTGCTGCCGATAGCCGTCTGCGTGCTGACGCTAGCGACCCTTGTCCTCGCCGCCATCAGTCCGACCGGCCGGTGGATCGCGGGACGTCGTCAATCAACTCTGCCGTACGGCCACCAGCCCCCACCGCCATATGGTCAGCCCTCGTCCCCGCCGTACGGCTACCAGCCTTACGGATATCCAACCGCTCCACCGCCCGGCCCTCCAGCCCCACCGTACGGCCAGCCGCCATATCCGAACCGCTGACTCACTGGTTCCGAGCATGTTCGGGGGGGGTCGTCGCCGGGCGGATTCCAGCACATCGGCAGGCGTGGCCACTGGAGTGCTCGGTCTGGCCGTGGGATGTGGTCCCGGTCAGAAAACCCGGAGGATTATCCCGGGCGGTTCTGCTTCAGTGTCGAGGTGATCATGATGCAGGCCGTCATCGAGGTCCCGGCCTTCGACACCGAGTCGCTGCGGCCATGGCCCGTCACGTCGGTAGCCGCGGGGGCATGGTTGGCGCTCGCCGCTGGCTGTACCGATGAGGAAGTCGGGCTGTTCGTAGGCGCTCTGGCTCATCACCTCGATGTCGAGTCTCCGAGCGGCCGCGATGAGGTCGTGGCCGCGTTGCTCGCCGAGGAAATCCTCATTGTGGCTGGTGGCCTGCGTTTGCTCGACACGGTCACCGGGATGGCCGTGGTGCCAGGCTGCTGCGCCGGGCTCGAGGATTGGCGGGATTGGGGGCAGGTGCTCACGGGTGGATCGCCGTGGCTGGGACACGACCCGGGCCCGGCGGTCGAGATCGGCGTCGACGGTGGTCTGCGTGTGTGGCAGGACGGCGGCCCGAACTGTCACCACGGCCGCTGGGCGGGAACAAGCGTAGCGCTGCCCCCGTTCGTGCTGCCCGACCTGCTGAGGAACGTGCAGCAAGACTTGGTCGGCTTCCTCGCCCTCGTGAAGGCGTGGACGGAGCGCAGTGGGTTGGGCGAGAACGGAACCGCTCTTGTGACGGCAATCGACCGGAACTTCACCATTACGGCTCCGTTGAATCTGCCAACCGATTGAGCGACGGCGGATTTCGGCTCGGCCGGCTATTGGGTCGGGGATCTGTGTGGTGGCCTGGACCGGTTCATGTTCCTGCTCAGCAACAGTGGCGGCGAGGGTTTGTTCACTGCGGATGATGGTGTTCATCGAGCCTGGTCTCGTGGTTTCGCCGTCGTGACGTGGTGGTAGCCGAGCGCGTCGGCGACAACGGGAGCAGGCAGCTGCTGGACGTGCTGGCGCATGGCCGATGTCCGGCCCGGAACATTGAGAACGCCAAGCGCTTTCAGCAGGCCGCCCAAGGTTTCGGGGTGCATCGG
This sequence comes from Nocardia sp. NBC_00881, assembly GCF_045207455.1. Lineage (NCBI taxonomy): Bacteria > Bacillati > Actinomycetota > Actinomycetes > Mycobacteriales > Nocardiaceae > Nocardia > Nocardia sp. NBC_00881. The sequence continues at coordinate 1,253,647 of NZ_CP108798.1, read as the reverse complement.
TTGCCCGACCAGTCGGCCGGGGAACAACCAGCGTGACTTCGCCGGGAGGATTCGCCGATGGCCAGGGCCGCTGGGCGGCATCGCGTCGGCGGGTGCTGGCGGCCACCAGAACCTGGGGCATCTGCGCACTCGTGAGGGCATGGCCAAGGCGCGCGCCAAAGGCCGACTCAAAGGCAAACCGCCGAAACTGCCGCTCGCAGCACGGAAACCGCCGCTACCACGACCCCGACGACGACGCGAGCCTGGCCGACCTCGCCGAGGAATACAGCGTCGGCCGCTCCACCATCCACCGCATCATCAGCAGCAGCGCCACCCCGCCCCGGACCTGACGCTCACCTGTAGCCAACCCGACCATCATCCCAGGGGGTCAAGGTCGAGGCCCTCGATTTCGCCGTGCCAGCCGTCGATTTCGGCATGCTGGCGGCGGAGCAGGAGGCCTCCCTCGATTCCGTCGACGCGGATCATCATCTTGTGGTCGATGTGCAGCATCGGGCAGCGGATGCCGGCTTCTCTGAACTAACTCACCATCCATTGTCGCCAATTCGATAGCGGCGATGGGTGCGTGAGTGTCTCGTCAAAGCTCGAGAGGTCACTCGTTGATGGCGGCTTGGCGGGGTGATCAGTGCTTCTGGGGCTTACGAACCAGCAGTTGGGCCTGTTGGAACTGCCGCTCGTTTTCGTTAGGCTCGCGCAGCATCCGGGCGACCTCTACGAACCCGGCCTGGCGCAACAGTTCCGCGAGACTGTCTGGCGACCATCGATAGGCGAGCGTGACTTTGTGGTCGAATTCCTGCGGCAGCGGGTCGTCGCCGGCGAAGAATCCGAGAAGTAGGTGGCCGCCCGGCGCCAGCACTCGCTGGAACTCGGTGAACACGGCTGGCAGTTGCTGCGGTGGTGTGTGGATGGTGGAGTAGAACGCGAGAATGCCGCCGAGAACTCCGTCGGGGAGGTCCAGGGCGGTCATCGACCCCTCGTCGAACCGCAGTTCCGGATGGTCTCGGCGGGCCAGGGCGACCATCTCGGAGGACAGGTCGATGCCGAAGGTGGTCGGCCCGAGCGCGTTCAAGTGTGCGGTCACGTGGCCGGGGCCGCATCCGATGTCGGCGACCGGTCCGGCATTGTGGGCCTGCACGAGTTCGGCAAACGCGGCCAGCAGCGCACGTTCCAGCGGTAAGGTCTCGAGCACGTTACTGAAAAGCTCGCCGTAGAGGGAGGCAACGGCGTCGTAGGCAGCCCTGGTGTCGTGCAAGACGGAGGATTCGGTCACAGCGGGAACCATAGTCCGTTGCCGGTGCCCCACAACCTGACGCTGGGCTGGGGATCCCGGCCTGCCCCGATCATGAAGTTAGTTCAGTCAATAGGGCGTGCTCGCGTGAGCAGGGGGTGGCGTATGGGCGGCGGCCACAGTTGCCGAGCTCGAGCTCGCGCTTGTCGAATGCTCCTGGAACTCGGTCTATTCGGGGTCGGTGACCGGGCGGTATTCGGTCTTTGGCCGCATCTTACGGCGTCGTTGCCCCCTGCAAGTTCGTAGCCGGCCGCGGCGCGATACTGAGCGCGTCAGACAGCTGCGGCACAGCGTTGTACCCGAGTAGCCGGGGGCGTGGTGCAGCGATCGTGTCGTTCCGATCGACTCAGCATGACCGCTGCTACTGTCGGCCCGATGCGACTCGTGTCGAGTATCGGTGCGGTGCTATTGACCTGCGCGTTTGTGCCGATGCCTGGAATGCCCGCGGTGGCGACCGCGCAGGGCGGGCAGGCGGTCGGAGACGACTGGTCGGCGGTCTCCGAGACGTTCGAGCCCGAGAACTTCCGCGCTGCACCGTATCTCGGCAACGGACGCATCGGCGCGATGATCCCGCCGAGCGGCGGCGGATATCAGGACTACGGCGCCTCGGTGCGGACATCGTTCCCCTTGGTGCAACCCCGCTACACCGGAACGTATCTCGCGGGTTTCTATGCCAGGCAGTCCGTGTCGTGGAACAACACAGAGGTGATCGCCGCGCTCCCCGCGTGGTCGGGCTTGGCCGTCGACGTCGCGGGCCGAACCTACCGGGCCGACGTCGACCCGGCCGCGGTCACGCACTACCGCCAGCGCATGAACTACCGCGATGCCACCGCCACCACCGAAGTCACCTGGACGCCTGACGCGGAACACTGGCTGGATCTGACGTACCGAACTTTCGTGTCACGGGCGCAGCCGAACCTCGCGGTCCAGCAGCTGACCGTCACCCCGCACTTCTCGGGGCCGCTCACCGTCACCGACATGATCGATGGGGCCGCCGCGCGCAGGGTCACCCCGACGATGGCGACGTCCGATTCGAACCGGGGACAGACCACGGTCGGCGTGCGCGCCGACGGCACCGACAGCACCGCCTTCCTCGTATCCACGGTCACCACCCCTGATGAGCTGGGTGGCACCGCAGTACCCTCGAACGGGTCAACGGCTGGAATACGATTCGACGGCACAGTCGCGGCTGGCCGCAGCTATACGGTCACCAAGTACGTGGGAATCACCTCCGGTGCGGACGGCGCGGACCCGCGCGCGATTGCCACCGAGGTCTCCGACTCCAGCGCGGCGCGTGGTTTCGCCGCCATCCACGCCGAACACGCCGCAGCGTGGGATCGTTTGTGGCAGCCCGCCATCGAGATTCCCGGCCGCGACGACTATCGAGACTGGATCCGGCCCGCACTGTATACGGTGCTGTCCAGCGTCCGGGCTGGACAGCGGTGGTCCGTGCAGCCAGCGGGGTTGTCCTCGGACGACTACGGCGGCCTGACCTACTGGGACGCTGAGACCTGGATTTTTCCCACCCTGCTCGCGCTTTATCCCGAATTGGCCCGCACTGTGGTGGATTTTCGCGTCGCGGCGCTACCGCAAGCCGAGGCGAACGCGCGCGCCTATGGGCTGACCGGCGCTCTGTACCCCTGGAACGACGGACCGACACAACAGTGCGCGTCACCGGCGGTGTGCGGACTGGTTCAGGAACATCTGGGGAACGAGATCGCGCTCGCGCAATGGCAGTACTATTCGGCCACCGGCGACGAGCAATGGCTGCGTGACAGCGGCGCGCGGGTGATCACGGCCATCGCGAACTACCAGGCCGCACGAGTCGGTCCGAAGCTGCCCGACGGCCGCTACCACTACGCGCCCGCGGCGGGCGCCGACGAATACGTCTCGGTTTCCGTGGACAGCGCGCTCACCAATGCCGGAGTGATCGCCACGATGCGCACCGCGATGTCGGCGGCCCGGCTGGCCGGACTGCCGGTGAACCCCCGGTGGGCCGACATCGCCGCCCACATGGCGATGCCGCCGGACATCGTCCCGGGGGTGCCCGCCGAGTATCTCGGGTATCAGGGCGCGAAGATCAAGCAGGCCGACACTGTGCTGATCAGCTACCCGTACTCCTATGCTGCACCGGGCTACTCCCCTGAGGCGACCCTGGTGTACTACTTCGACCGCACCGATCCCGACGGCCCCAACATGAGCAACAGCGTCGGTGCGATCCTCAGCGCGCAGTACGACCCTTGCCGCACCCAGCAGTTCCTGGATCGATCGGTGCAGCCGTACGTCCGATCACCGTATCGGTTCCAGTCCGAGGCGCGTAGCGACCGGTCGGGTGAAAACACGATCGGTCAATCGGCGTGGATCTTCGTCACAGGTGCGGGCGGATTCCTCCAGGGTTTGCTGTACGGGCCGACCGGGCTGCGGTGGGCCGAGACGGGTCCCCGCCTGGACCCTATGCTGCCCAGCGGGTTTCCCGAGGGGATGACAATTCGCGATCTCGCGGTAGGCGATAGCAGGCTGACCTTGCACATCCGACCGGAAGGCACAATGGTGGCAGTCTCTTCGGGCGGTCCGGTTACCGTCGAGACGCCCGGTGGCCCGGCAACCATCCGCCCGGCGGCACCGCTGACGTTGCCGACCAGGAGCGCCTGCCCCTGACCCGACGACATCGCACGGGAACCTCCGATCGTCGGGCCGAGGGCCTAGCTCGGTGGTCGATGGTTCGATCTGCCGGATCAAGGGGGCCACGTGCCTGAAGCGGGGATCGGTATCCCCTTGGTTCAGTAGACCTTCTGGATCCAATCTTGGTAGTGCGTGGGTGCCAGGTGCGCGTCCGGACCAGCAGTGAGCACATCGCCGGTGACTGCTGCGAACATGCCGGCCTTGTCGTCGGTGATGACGGTCCGGCTGTCGCGCTGTGCGGCCAGGGTGAGCCTACCGAGCTCGTCGAGGGGGAAGACGTCCGGCCCGGCGACATTCAGGGTCCCTCGCAGCGGGGTGCCCGTGGACACTCCGGCGACCGCGTCGACGACGTCCGCGGCGGCGATCGGCTGCAGGCGGGTGGCGGGCAGGCGGACGGCGTCGCCGTCGGAGGTCTCGGACAAGACCGCGTCCACGAACTCGAAGAACTGGGTGGCGCGCACGATGGAGTACGGTGTGGGCCCCTGCCGGAGCAACTCCTCCTGCAGGGTCTTGGCCCGGTAGTAGTCCAGCTGGGGCACCTGGTCCACTCCGACGATCGAGAGGATCACCTGGTGCCGGACACCGGCCCTGGCCCCCGCGGCAAGCAGGTTGTTCATCGAGGTGCGGAAGAAGTCCAGAGACGCCTCGTCGAAGGTCGGCGAGTTCGCCACGTTGACCACGACGTCGGCGCCCCCCAGCACCTGGTCCAGACCCTTTCGCGTGATCAGGTCGACACCGGTGGACGGTGCGGCGGGGACGGCGGCGTGTCCGGCCGCGGTCAGCTTCTGGACCACCTGCGAGCCGATCCGTCCGGTACCGCCGATGACTATGAGCTTCATGGTTCTCACCTTTCACGGCGTGCCACCTGGGCATGCCCGGGGTTCATAAGGTCGATTGCACTGATGTCCGAGGTCGGTGTTCCCTTCGGCGGCCCGAGCCGATTCAGGCCTTTCCGCGGCCGTGGGCACGATAAGTCGACTACCTTCCGGTTTCCAGCATCCCACCAGCAAACCGGTGGTGGGATGTGTCTGGGAGATGTCGATGAATTCGAGCCCTGCGGCGTCATGCCGGCTTTCCTACAGCCGGGTCCGCGCGCGGATCGACGCCCACTACCGACACCGACAGACCCGGAACTGGCTCCCGCCGCAACCCGCAATTGACCCAATGCGACCGCGCTGAAATCGGTGGCGCTGACGATCGCTTCACCGCGCACTGCCGGTGAATCCTTCATCTGCCGCAAGACCACCGAAGAAATCCTCTACTGCTTCGCGATGCCCAGGCCACTGAACCCGACCGGCGGCCCTGCGGCAGGAATACCATGCGCGTTCCGCTAATCGGACCGATGTCTTGCTGCTGAACGCCGATGGCGAGTTAATTAGCTTGTCGGGGACGGCCGGGAAAAACTACCCGGGCCATGTGGGCCGTACCCGAGCGGAATCTGCCGAGGTGGGGCCTTCGACATCAGTTTATTGAAGGGATCATCATGAGTAAGAAGTTGCGGGCGACGGCAGCAGCCGTAGCGATGGCTCCGGTAATCGCCATGGGTTCGGGTATGGCCTCCGCTGAACCGGCACCAGCGCCGGCACCGGCGCCAGTACCGGTATCGAGCGAAGCGGTCCAGCCGGCCGCGTTGTGGTTCCTCTTTCCGTGGAGTCTCGGGATTTGTATTCCCACGCTAATTTTCTATCCCGTCTGCGTGGTATGAGCCATAGGTAGGGGTTCGTGTTGCAGCATGGTCTACAACACCGATCCTCCCGAGCTGCTCGGTGGGTCGGGTGGTGCACTGGGGGTGTGAATGTCGGCGGCTGATGTCGCACACTATTGATATGCCAGCGGTGCACTCACCCGTCAAGGACCGCAAAAGCGAGCGCGGGGTGCTCGAGCGGGCGTTCACGGTGTTGGAGGTGCTGAGTGGTGCGGACCGGGGCCTCGGACTGAGCGAGTTGGCGCGGGAAGCCGGTCTTGCCAAGACCACCGCCCACCGCATCGCGGATCACTTGGTCGCGGTCGGCGCCGTCGAGCGGATCGACCATCGCTACTTCATGGGCTCGCTCACCGCTCGATTGGGTCGTTCCTGGCAACCGGATCCCGTCCTCGGCCGGGCAGCCGCCGATCCGGTGCGAGCATTGATCGGTTCGGCGGATGCCGTGGGTGTGTATGTGCTGTATTCCGGACAGGGGCGTCTGGTGACGGCCGCCGCCCGGGGAGATCGCTGCTGGTTGCTTCCTCCGGATTTGAATGCCGTCTACACTCCGCTGGCTGCCGCCTGGTACTCCCTCATGGTTTCCGGCGATGTGTGGGGGCCCAGGGTGCCGTTGTCCGCATCGCAGTGGCGGCAAATCGTACGCAGTGTGCGCGATCGAGGTTTCGTCATTTCCGATCATTCCGACGGCGCCGTCGGAATGAGCTGTGTCGCAGCGCCGTTGCGCAGCACCGACGGACACCTACCCGCGACCATCACCGGGCTGGTTCTGACTCCCCAGCCCCCGCCGGGTTTGACCGACCTTGTCAGGTCCGCGGCGGACCGGATCGACCATTGCCTCCGTCATTTCCCGCCGGGCAATGGTGCGGGGACTCGCGTACCTCGCGATTCCTGGGTCGACAACCGAACAGACCGCTGATTCGGTATCGAGCGACACCAGCGTGGCTCTCGTGCCCGAGAGCCGGTATCGTCCGGGAGCGGTGGCTGAAGCGGCGCCACTTCGTAACGGGGTCATACCTTCCTGCTAACAGCAGCGGCAGAACATTCCCGGCGGACGTCCTATCGCGTGCCGGACCCCGTCCGCGCCCCTGTCGCCTCCCCTTCTTTCCGTCTGAATGTGGCATTCAGCAAATGCGATCGGGTGAATGCCACTTTCAGACGGTTCAGGAAGGGGGCGAGAGGGCGGGGATCGATGTCGTGGAGTGCCTCGGTCAGCAAGCGGATGGGTTCGGTGCACGAGTCGTAGCGGGCACTGGGATCCTTTGCGAGCGACCGATGCAGGATCGCGTCGACCTCGGGCGGGATCCAGTGTTGGCGCTCGGAGATCTTGGGTGGTGGATCCTGCAGTTGGGCCTCCGCAGTGGCCATGAGGTCGGCGCGGAAGAACGGCGGCCGGCCGGTGAGCAGGTCGATGGCCGAGCAGGCCAACGCGTACTGGTCCGTGGCCGGGGACACCGTGCCCGCCTGCAGCAGTTCCGGCGCGGCATACGGCACCGACACGACGACGAAACCGTTGGTGGCCAGGGGCGGTTCGGGCCGCTGGAGCCACCGGGCCTGATCGAAGTCCGAGATTTTCACTGTCGCGGGGTCGTCCGCGCCCATCAACACATTCGCCGGTTTCACGTCGAGATGGACCACACCGTTTGCGTGCGCGAAATCCAATCCCGCCGCGACCTGAGTCAGCACGTGGAGCACCTGCCGCAGATCCGGGTGCTGGTGCGGCATTCGCACCAACGTCGACACCGTCGCGCCTGCCACATACTCACGCGCTGACCACAGCCTGCCGTCGTTTTCACCGTGCGTGTACATCCGCACGATGTTGGGGTGTCGTAGCGCGGACAAAATGTCGAACTCGTGCACAAATCGCGCCCGCGCCTCGGGCGACCGGCTGTCGTCCGGCCCCAGAATCTTCAGTGACACAGGCCGCGACCGTTCCGGATCCTCGGCCAGATACACTTCGCTGCTGCCGCCATGACCCAGCCGGGCCTTCACAACAAATCCCGCAAACTGGTGACCTGGCTCGAGTACCACCGCCTCACCATAGTTCGCCGGTGCCCGCTGCGTGCCGGATGTCCACTACTTCCGGAAGGGTATTCGCCCGGACCACATTTCGGTATGTGCTCACGTAGCTGGCCGCGAGAATGTCCTGGATTGCCGGCAGGGCGGCATTGGTCGGCACAGTGGGCCATTGTGTGTACTGGACAATAGTCGACCGAGCGGTGAACCGTATGCCGGAGGGACGACCTCAACGCTCTCGAAGAGTCTCGTGAATTGCGTTGTGATCGAAGCCACTTCGTGGTCGACGAGGGCGGGGTACTACTGGAGAGCACTACAGGTGATCCGGCCGGCCGCGTAGAGGGCGTCGCATGTAGCTTGTACTCCGGCCCAGGAACATGCCCGAACAGATCTGTGCGTTTTCCGTGCTGGTCGGCCAGCGCAGTAAGCGCGATCATCGTTCTTCCGAGACGCGCAACCGCCTCCGGTACATAGATTTGCGTTTCGCCGCACTCGATTTCCACACTTCGGTGGCAGCGGCTTCGGCGCCCGGCGCCGTCCCAGTCCTGGGGTATCGCTGCTAGCCGCTCGTGCCGTCACCTTGGCAGTCCATCGTCGTCGGTGATCATGATCGCCGAACATCCTCGGCGAGAAAGCGTTCGAGGCATCGCGTACTTCCTGGGGCGTCTCGCCTTCGGCGATTCCTTGCGGTGACTGCCGCATCTGGCACCACAATCTGATCGGATCCACGGTCGCCCAGTCACTGATTGCATACGACCCACTGACCAGGCTTCGGAGTTGCTCATCCAGGCAACTGCCCCGAATGACTGGCCGTGCGCCAATAGCATCGTCTACCTTCTAACGTCCAGGAATCTATTCAGCAAGGAGCTGCAAGTGCGTCTCGACGGCACGGAATTCACCGCCGACTGGCCCGGTCGGTATCTCACTGCGAACGGCATGGTGATTGCCGCCCGATCCAGGCCACATCCGGCCTGTGCGCGAGTAGTTCAGACCGTCGATTGCGCCGACCGCGGGCACGGGCGGGCGGTGGCCCGATGACGGACCTCGACGGCAAGCGGGTGGTGATCACCGGCGCGGCGCGCGGCATCGGTCTGGCCACCGCGCGCGGCGCGATCGCGCGGGGCGCCCGGGTGGCACTGCTCGATCGAGATGAACTCGAGCTGAAGCAAGTGGTGACGGAACTCGGTTCCGCAGCTTCGGCTTTCGTCGCCGATGTCACTGATCCCGAGGGACTGTCGGCGGCTGTCGCGGCGGCCGCGGCCGAGCTCGGTGGCATCGACGTGGTTGTCGCCAATGCCGGAGTGGCGCCGAAGATGGCAACCGTCGCAGGCACCAGCCTCGCCGAGTTCGACCGGGTGATCGGCGTAAATCTGCGCGGGGCGTGGAACACGGTGCAGGCCGGTTTGCCGCACCTGGGCGCAAGCCGCGGCCGACTGGTCGTGGTCGCCTCGGTGTACTCGTTCGTTAACGGCGTGCTCGGCGCACCATACGCGGTCAGCAAGGCCGGTGTCGAGGCGCTCGCGCGCACGCTGCGTGTCGAACTGTCGGTGGCCGGGATCGGCATCACCACAGCGTATTTCGGCTTCGTCGATACCGACCTGGTGAACGGCACCAAGGTAGGTGACCCGCTGTTCGAGAAGACGGAAAAACTGTTCCCGCGCATGCTCACCAAGCGCATCAGCCCCGACCGGGCTGCCAAGGAAATCTTGAGGGCGGTAGAACGCAACCGCACCCGAGTGGTGGCCCCCGCCCTGTGGCGCCCCCTGGACTGGCTGCGTGGCATTGTCGGTCCGCTCGGCGACATTGTCCTCGCCCGCGCCGGAAAACTACGGGACATTCTGGTCCAGGTGCGCGCCCGCGAAATCTCGTCCCCAGACAAGCCCTGAGCGCTATCGGTCCGGTGTCGGTGCGGCTGCCACGCCTGCGCTCGGCCCAGTCGACGTCGTGGTTCGAGGTTGGTTCACTTGGCGGGCAACTTCGCCCCAATACTTCTTCCCCGATCCCGCTCGCAGTTTGGTCGAGAGGAAGGTGGTTCACGAGGTAATCGCGTGGAATAGCCAGTCATATGTCAGCGCTCTGATGACGATGGAGCAACGCATGGACTACGAGAGCGAACGTACGCCGCGGCTCACGGCGTTCCCGCGCATCGACGACTACGGTTTCATCTCCGACTGCGAGGTCAGCGCCCTTATCGCCCCCAATGGGGCGATCGAGTGGATGTGTCTACCCCGTATGGACTCCCCCAGTGTTTTCTCGGCCATACTCGATCGTTCCGCCGGGTCGTTTCGGTTCGCTCCCGACGGCTTCGTGGTGCCCACTGATCGCCGCTACATCCCGGGCACGATGGTCATGGAGACGAGCTGGCGCAGCGGCGAAGGGTGGGCGACGGTGCGCGATGTGCTGCTGGTCGGGCCCTGGCGGCACCAAAAACCAGGCCGTAGCGCACATCGTCGAACTCCCACCGACTACGACGCCGAGCACATTCTGCTGCGGACGGTGCACTGTGAGACCGGGCAGATCCAGTTCGGGCTCGACTGCCAGCCGGCCTTCGATTACGGCAGGCATCGCGCTCATTGGGAATACCTCGACAGCTACCACCTCGCGCAGGCCAGCGCTGACGGGATCGATCTGCGGCTGACGTTGAGCACCGACATGCGCTTGGGCCTGGAGGGTACGCACGCGGTTGCCCGCACCCTGCTGAAGACGGGCGACACACGCTTCTGCGCGCTCTCCTGGGGCAGTCGCGACGCCCCCCGTGCCGTTGACGAGGCCGAGGAACGGCTGCTGCGGACGATCCACCATTGGCGGCACTGGCTGGCGGGCGGCCGATTTCCGGACCATCCGTGGACGGCCCAGCTCACCCGCAGTGCGTTGACCCTCAAGGGTCTGACTTTCGCCCCTACCGGTGCCATCGCTGCCGCCGCCACCACGTCATTGCCCGAAACACCAGGTGGGCAACGCAATTGGGACTATCGATACTCGTGGATCCGCGATTCCGCCTTCGCGCTGTGGGGTCTGTACACATTGGGCTTCAGCTGGGAGGCGAACGACTTCTTCTCGTACATTCTAGACTTGGCCGAAGAAACTGCGGACATGCAGATCGTGTACGGCATCGGCGGCGAAACCGACCTCACCGAGCAGACCCTCACCCATCTGCGTGGCTACGACAATGCCGGCCCCGTGCGCATCGGCAACAACGCATACCGGCAACGCCAGCACGATGTGTGGGGCGCGGCGCTGGACTCGGTCTATCTGTACGCCCGACACCAAGATCAAATCGACGCGCGGGCGTGGCCGCTGTTGGGCCGGGCGGTCAAAAGCGCCCTCACCTGCTGGCGCGAGCCCGACCATGGTATTTGGGAAGTTCGCGGGAAGCCCCAACACTTCACCTCCAGCAAAGTCATGTGTTGGGTCGCCGCCGATCGCGGCGCCCGGCTGGCCCGAATCCACCAGGATTTCGAACGCGCGCATCGCTGGCAACAGGCCGCCGAGGAAATCCACGCCGACATATGTACGCATGCGGTCGACTCCCGACAGGTGTTCACCCAGTACTACGGCAGCACGGCGCTGGACGCTTCGACGCTGCTCATCCCACTGGTTCGTTTCCTGCCCCCCGACGACGATCGGGTACGCAACACCGTGATGGCCATCGCCGACGAACTGACCGAAGACGGCCTCGTCCTGCGATACCGCGTCGATGAAACCGACGACGGATTAGCCGGGGAAGAAGGCACTTTCACGATCTGCTCGTTCTGGCTGGTCTCGGCGCTGTCGGAGATCGGCGAAAAGAAGCGAGCCAAACAGCTGTGCGAGAAATTGCTTGCCTACGCCAGCCCCTTGGGCCTCTACGCCGAGGAAATCGACCCTCGAACCGGCCGGCACTGGGGCAACTACCCCCAGGCGTTCACCCACCTTGCCCTGATCAACGCCGTTATGCACGTCATCCGAGACGAACAAGCCACACTGCGGCAGGAACTCGGCGGGGAATCGATCGCCCCACGACTGGACGACGCACCATTCACACTGGGATACATCCACCGCTGACCTCGACCTCGACGATTACAGGGCGTTTCTTCGGCAATTTGCGTTGACAGAGGCAGACGCTGCGGCATTCGCAGACCGAGGAGGAAACCCCTTGATTGTCTGTGGCTGGGTCAACAACGGCTCAGCGGACTTCTCCCTGCACGTCATCGACCAGGTAACGGACGCTGGCGTAATCGCCGGATGCGGTTTTCGTTTACTCCCTTGTTGGCGGCAAGGACCGGCAACAGATACCGGATTGCGGGTGTCGATCTGGGCGGGGTAAGCGACCAGGTTTCGCGGCTCGTCCACCAGCGTCAACAACTCACACACCCGTAATCGCTGCCGGACAGTTCCGCCACCAGCCGTCACCGCAACGGATGGTCGGCCAGTTGCACGAACGCCGGGACGGCTTGACGCGGTGGCTCCACGACCAGAGGATTGCGCCAGATACATTAAGCGGATTTGATCGAACCGGCCGGACTCGGGTGGGCGATAGGAGCAGGGTGTCCAGGAGATCGCCGACGAATGTGCCAGACGAGCTGCGGCGGAGTCTGGGGGTGAGCGATGCGGTCGTGATCGGGCTCGGCTCCATGATCGGAGCGGGAATCTTCGCGGCCCTGGCTCCGGCGGCGCGCGCGGCGGGGTCGGGGCTGTTGTTCGGACTTGCGGTAGCGGCGGTGGTGGCGTACTGCAACGCGACTTCGTCAGCGCGGTTGGCCGCACGCTACCCGACCTCGGGAGGGGCGTATGTGTACGGCCGCGAACGGCTCGGCGAATTCTGGGGGTACCTCGCGGGGTGGGGTTTCGTAGTCGGTAAGACCGCATCGTGCGCGGCCATGGCGTTGACCGTCGGCACGTACGCCTGGCCCGAGTATGCGCACGCCGTCGCCGTAGCGGCAGTCGTCGCGTTGACGGCGGTCAACTATCGCGGCGTGCGGAAATCCGCGGTGCTGACGCGGCTGATCGTGGGAATCGTGCTGGCGGTGCTCGGCGTTGTGGTGGCGGCGGCACTCGCCTCCCCCATCACCGATTCCGCACGGCTGGCGTTCGGTTCCGACGTCACCGTCGGCGGGGTCCTGCAGGCGGCAGGTCTACTGTTCTTCGCCTTCGCCGGATACGCGCGGATCGCCACCCTCGGTGAGGAAGTTCGTGATCCCGCGCACACGATCCCGCGCGCGATCCCGCTGGCACTCGGCATCACCCTGCTCGTGTACGCGGGCGTCGCCGCAGCGGCGCTCACAGTCCTGGGACCAGGGCTATCCGAGGCAGCCGCACCGCTGTCACGTCTTGTACAGGAGGCAGGTGCGGGCTGGCTCGAGCCGGTGGTGCGGGCCGGAGCCGTGATCGCCGCGCTGGGTTCGCTGCTAGCGCTGATCCTCGGTGTGTCGCGTACGACCTTGGCCATGGCCCGTGACCATCACCTGCCCCACATGTTGGCGGCAGTGCATCCACGTTTCGCGGTGCCGTACCGCGCCGAGATCGCCGTCGGTGGGATCGTGGCCGTCGCCGCGGCAATCACCGACGTCCGTGCCGCGATCGGATTCTCGTCCTTCGGTGTGCTGCTCTACTACGCCGTCGCCAACGCGGCCGCGTGGACGTTGACTCCGGCCGAGGGACGGCCTGCCCCGGTCATCCCGGTGCTTGGGCTGGCGGGATGCCTCGTTCTGGCGTTCACGCTGCCGGGGCGGTCGGTGCTGGCCGGGCTCGCGGTGATGGCCGTGGGCGCCGTGGTCTACGCCGCACGCCGCCGCTTCACTTCCGTTGCCACCACAGCACCGAAAGACTGGCAGTAGCGTGCCCACGATCGGAAGGGGTGTCGTATGTCCGACCACAACACTTGGCTGGCTCGGCTGACCGCGACGACGGCGCCGGCTGCGGTGATCTGGATCCGCCTCTACGTGGGAGCGGTGTTCTTCTTCGAGGGCATCCAGAAGTTCCTCTACCCCGGCACGCTGGGCACCGGGCGGTTCGACAAGGCCGGTATCCCCGCGTCTGGATTCTTCGCCCCCGTAGACGGGGTCTTCGAAATTGCCTGCGGCGCAGCGATCCTGGCCGGTTTGTGCACTCGGCTAGCAGCGATACCGATGATCGTGAACATGCTCGGCGCACTGCTGATCACGAAATTGCCCATCCTGTGGGGCGACGCGGCACTGTTCGCCGGCAAATCCGGATGGTGGGACCTCATCCACGAATCCCGCACAGACCTCGCCCAGCTGTGCGGCAGCGTATTCCTGCTCATCGTGGGCGCGGGCCCGTGGTCCTTGGACGCTCGCCTCGACCGCAGTCTCGCACCGAGTACGGTGCGTGCGCGTTCGCGATAGAGCACCACCCCCTCTATTCAGCCGCCGACGAGTGATCGCGAGAGTTTGCAGGGAACAGCTTGCCGAAAGGATCGTGCCAGTCGTAGATCGAGCTGCCGAGCCGAAAAGCACGTCTCGCTGCCGTAGATCGGTCAGGAACAACGGTCCGGTGCGGTGACCGGCGAGCATGCTGGGCAGCAGGTCACTACCACTCCTTCGGATCAGGTTCGACGGTGAGGGACCCGGTCGCGGGCGTCGTAGTCCCGTCGGGCCTGATCGACCTTGTCCAAATTGACCGACCATTCGGCGAGTGTTGCGAAAAGTGGTGCCAGGCTGCGCCCCAGTGCGCTGATCTCGTACTCCACCCGGGGTGGGACCTCGGGGTGATAGCTGCGCACGACAAGTCCGTCGCGTTCCAGTTGCCGGAGCCGCTGCGTCAGGACCTTGGGCGTGATTGTTGTGATACGGCGTTCCAACTCGCTGAACCGTTGCCGACCGAACTCGTTGAGCGTCCACAGGATCGGCGTGGTCCAGCGGCTGAAGACGAGATCGACCACCGGTGCGATTGGGCAAGCCAGTTCCGGAGGGACCTGCGATGTGGTCTCGGTCACCTGAAACCCGCTTTCCTCTAGGTACCTACTAGCTCATAGATAGTAGCGTCGCCGAGTGCGTTGAACAATCGCCGAACAGGAGACAGAGATGATGGTGGTGACGGGAGCGACCGGAAATGTCGGGCAGCCGCTCATGCAGGCACTCGTTCGGGCTGGTGAGCCGGTGATCGCCGTGTCCCGGAGCGAGACCGGGGTACCGGCGGGAGTCCGGCATCACCAGGCCGACTTGGCCGAGCCGCAGAGCCTCGAGCCAGCCTTCCAGGGAGCTGCGGTGTTATTTCTGCTGACCTCCCCAGACTTCATGGCGAACGGCGATATCAATGCCGGCCTCGACGTCGTGCGGGCGGCCGATGTCCCGCGCGTGGTTCTGTTGTCGTCCCATGGCGTGGGCACGGGACGTCACCCCTCGGTGCTCGAAGATGCTGTTAAGCAGTCAGGTCCGGAATGGACGATGCTGCGGCCGGGCAACTTCGACTCCAACTCGCTTCAATGGGCCGATACGGTCCGGACACAGCGGGTGGTCGCGGCGCCGTTCGGTAATGTCGCAGTCCCGGCCATCGACCCGGCCGACATCGCCGAGGTAGCCGCCATCGCGCTGCGCGAGCCACGACACCAGGGCAACATCTATACGCTGACCGGGCCGGAACCGATCTCACCCCGGCAGCAGGCCGCGGCGATCGGTGCCGCACTGGGCGAGTCGGTGAGGTTCGTCGAGCAGAGCCGGGCGGAAGCGCGGACCCAGATGCTGAGGTACATGCCCGAGCCGGTCGTGGAAGCCACCCTTGACGCGCTCGGCACACCGTCCGCCGCCGAGCAGGCCGTCAGCCCTGATATCGAACGGCTCCTCGGACGCCCACCCCGCACCTTCGCCGAATGGGTGGCACGCACCATTACAGCGTTCAAGTGACCCGCCAGAAGCCGCTGTCGGCCTCGGTCGAGGCCTTCTTGGCCGAACCGCTGTCTGCCACACTGACGACCATTCGGCCGGACGGCTCGCTGCACGCTGTGCCGGTTCGCTTCACCTGGGAGAGTGACGTGGGGCTGGCCAGGATCATGACGGTGGACTCCTCGCGCAAGGTCCGCAACCTGTCGGCGAACCCGGGCAGCCGCGTCGCCCTGTGCCAGGTGGACGGTTTTCGCTGGATCACGCTCGAGGGCACGGCGACTGTGTCCAACGATTCACGCGAGGTGGCCGACGGCGTGTCCCGGTACACCAGGCGCTATCAGTCGCCGCCGCCCAACCCGCCCGGGCGGGTCGTCGTCACGATCGCGGTCGACCGCGTCATGACCCTAAACACCTGACCTTGATGGTCGAACCAAATCTGAACACGGAGAAAGCACATGCCTGTCACACACGTCCTTGACTCGACGATCTTCTACCAGGAGATCGGCACCGGTGTGCCGCTGATCTTCCTGCACGGCAACCCCACCTCCTCGTACCTGTGGCGGCACATCCTGCCGGCCGTCGGCGACCCCGGCCGCAGACTCGCGCCCGACCTGATCGGGATGGGGAACTCGGGCAAGCCGGATATCGCCTACACCTTCGATGATCACTCTCGATACCTCGACGCTTGGTTTGACGCCGTCGGCCTGGACGACGTCATCCTGATCGGACATGACTGGGGCGGCGCACTCGCCTTCGACTGGGCAGCCCGCCATCCCGGCCGGGTGCGCGGCATCGCGTTCACCGAGACGATCGTGAAACCCATGTCTTGGCAGGAATTCCCCGCGGCCGGGCGTGAACTGTTCGAATCCATCAAGACCCCGGGAACCGGCGAGGCGATGATGCTCGACCAGAACATGTTCATCGAAATACTGCCCGGCAGCGTCGCCATTCCCCTCGCCGTGGAAGATCTGGACACCTACCGCAAGCCATACCCGACGCGCGAGAGTCGCATACCACTGCTGCAATGGGCGCGTGCGATGCCACTAGGCGGGGAACCAGCCGACGTCGTGGCCAGAATCGAACGGTACGACGACTGGCTGACGACCAGTGTCGAGATCCCCAAGCTGCTGCTCACCTTTCAACCCGGCCCCGGATCAATGATGGGACCAGAACTCAACGCATGGTGTGCCGCCAACATCACCGGTATAGAAATCGCCGAACACGATCTCATCGCTGGCCACCACACCCCGGAAGACCGACCCGAAACGATCGCCACCGCCATCACCTCCTGGCTGGACAAGCACAACCTACGAGCAGATGGCGAAAGACAGCCGCAGCTATCCATATCCAAGCAATAAAGTCGCTGACCGACACTCCGGATCCCGGCACCCGATGCCTGACATACAACCCGCCTGAATAAAAGCAGCACGGCGACTTCAGGTTTCGCCAGCAGGACGCGATCGGTGCCGCGACCAACGCCAACAACGGATCCGGCAAGAAAATTTACGTGATGCTGGGGTCGCCGTAGTATCCGCCGAAAATCGGGCGGATATGCCGTATCTCCTGATGAGGGCCCTATAGGGAGCCCGTTCCGGCCCGTTCAATCTCTCCTTTGCGGTCTGTACCGGCCAGGGAGAATGGGCGTATCCGTTGCTTTTTCGGCGATTACTACCGGAACACCGATACGAGGTGTCGACGCACCGCTGACCGTAAGCGGTGTAGGCCGCAGTTCTGCTCGATGGTGTCGACGTCGTCGTCCTGGATGTTTCCGGTGCTGCGCCGCCGAGCCGGATGCGTGCCGTGCTCGCCCGGCTGCGCAGTCACGACGGAGCGCTCTTCAGTCACCGGACCCGTGCGGGCGGCGCGGCCGGATGCGGAAATTCGGTCCGAGCTCGCCAGCACGGCGGCCTGGGGCGTGGGCGTGGCCGGTTGTGGTCGATGACCTTCGACCTGCGGGTCACCGGCCGCACGGCACGGTTCAGCGCCGATGTACCTCGACCGCGGCGCGGACGCCGCTTTCCAGGGCGCCTTCGATCCAAGCTGTATTGAGGCTGGTGTGATCGCCGGCGAAATGTACTCGGCCTTCGACCGCTCGGGAGGCAGCGTGGTGGTCGTGCAACTGGCCGGTTGTCGGGATGGCAGCTTCGCCGAGTGCGTAGCGGGCGCGCACCCAGCTCTGTGTGATACCGACGCCGGTGAATTCGGCGTCGACGCGCGGGCCGAACAGATCGCGCATTCCGGCCAGGGCGAAGTGAATGCGTTCGCCCTCGGTGAGTGAGTCCCAGCGCATCGCTTCGTCGGCAAAGGTGTAGGCGGCCAGCACTACACCCCCGTCGGAGCCCTCGGTGTGGGAAGGGAAATAGATGGAACGGTTCGGGGAATCGCTGACGCAACGCCCACCGCGGAATCCGGTCGGTCCTTGTTCCCAGAAACGACTACGGAACTCCAGCAGTACTTTTGTCGCCGCGTCGTGGTGCAGTTCGAGGATAGCCCGTCGCTTGTCGTAGGACAGCAGCGGGTCGAACGTGCAGAACCGGGCCGAGGTGAATGGGATGGCCACGATCGCATATTCGGCATCGAACGACTCGACCGGACCGGTGGGACGGCCGTCGGAGCCTTCGTCTCCGGACTCTCCGGTGGTCCAGATCCGCACCCCCTTGTCGGTCTGTTCGAGCCGGGTCATCCGCTTACCCATCAGGATGCCCGGCCCGAGCCTCCGGGCCATGGCATCGGTGAGCGTCGTCATACCGCCCGACAACTCCCAGTAGGTGGCGTCGGGCGGGATCAAGTTGTGGTCGACGAGCGGGAAGACGACGCTGTGTCGCACTCGGGCAGTCAGATTCTCGAGGGTGCCGACGGCCTCGATACGTTCCTTCGGCCAGCCATTCTCCATAAGATAGCTTCGCAGGGAATGGTTTTCGTAGGTGGATAGCAACTCGGTCCAGGCCTCGACTTGCCGCTCGATCGGCCAGTCGGCCCGCACTGAGGCCTGGCGCAACGCGGCGTCGACGGCCGCGCTGGCGGACGTTGTCAGCTCGCAGCCGAAGCCGGCGTGGACCGCACCCGGGTTCGCGGCGTATTCGCCACGGGTGACAGTCATTCCATTGACCTTGATCAGACCGCGCCCGGCCGTGGGCGGCGGCACGTATTGCAGCTTCGGCCCGTTGGACCACTCCTCGCCTGTCAAGGAGCGGTAGAACACCGGAGGAGTGGGCGGTGTGCGAGTCTCGGGGAGCACGTCGGAGCTGTAGAACGGCCTGCGCTGCACACCCAGCTTGTCGGCAAGCGCCAGCACCATCGGGTGCACGCTGGACAGCCGCATGGCCCCGCCCTCGGCGTAGAGTGCAGGATCAGAGAAGACATTGCGGAACGTCTTCACCCGCCCACCCGTGCGATTTCTGTTGGCTTCCAACACTGTTACCTGATGTCCGGCAGCGGCCAGCAAGTTCGCGGCGCACAGCCCGGCCGGACCGGCTCCGACGACAATGATCTTCTTGCGCGTATCCGTGGCGGGCAGACCGGTATCGATGAGGATCTTCAAGTAGGCCAATGTGAGGTCGTCGCCGTTCTCGTCGACTCCCAACAGTTGTCGGGCAAGCATCTCGCTGCGGCTACGGCTGCGATCGACTGCGGCGTCTTCGGTGCTGGACGGCGCACACGCGGTCGTTGCGATCGCGCTGGAAGCGACGGCGCCCGCGGCCAGCACGGTGCGCAGCAGACGGCGTCGAGAAACCCCGCTGTCCGACATTTCTATTCCTCCTTGAACTGGGCAGTTCCAACCGCCACGCCGAGCGATAGTTGCTCGGAACACGTGCCAACGTTTCGTTGAAATCTCGGACATCAGCCAGGGCGTATGCCCGGAAATCGCGGTCGTCCGACACCACCGTTTCCCTGGCCGACGGCGCCACCGAACGCGGAAGTTTCCACTCGGTCTGCGCGTCGGCCCTCGCGTGCGCGTCCGAGGCCTACCCTTCCCGAAGGTCGGGCAAGCTCAGCCCTGCGCCGACCTCGAGGTCGGTGATCGCAGGACCGACGCGTGCGCTGTGGGCGTCCCGCCACTGGGCGATGTAGCCCACGACGTAACCGTCGACGACACTGACTCGCGGCTGCAGGACGGTCCCGGTCGCCCGCATCCGGCGTATCCATTCGACCTCCCACAGGCTCACCGCGGCCCTGGCGCGCAGCGTGCGCCGCAGCATCCGATGGTTCGAGCCGCCACTGTCTTCCAACCGCTCGATCGCGGCCAGCATCTGCTGCTCGAAACTCGCCCCCGGTCGAGGCAGTCCCGACCTCGCCGACCGATAATGGCAAAAGTCGCAACCGGTCAACGCGCCACGATCCGATCAGTCGACGAACCAACGATCACCGTCGGCCTAGGGGAGTGACTCCTTGCAGAATCGAGCATCCGCTCAGCCGCCAACACATCCGGTACGGGAGAAGTCCCCACGATCGCCACTGCGCCGGCAACCTCAACTGCCACGCAAACGCCTGCCATGAAAAGAATCACCTCGGTGACCGCAGCGCCAGCACTGACTCGACAGATGCCGGTTTCTCGGTCTCACCAACCGCCGCGTCAGCTGAGGACCCACTCCCAGACCATGGATGGCCACACCGAGTTCTGGTCATGCAACCAACCTCTCCGACGTCCATGGTGTTCGGTCAAATCAACGATGACCGAACAGGCAGGTTAGACATTAGATAGATGAGGCAGAAATAGCTTGAATCAAATGCACCTGACCACCCGCCGACGTCACCGGCCGGTCGCCACTGCGCCACGGACGCAACCGATCCGAACACACATGTCCACCCTCCAAGGGGGCAGGGCCGTGCGACTTCTGCATCTTCCTATGCCTTGCTCAGGACCGGCCGCCGCGACGACGGGCACGGCGCCGACGAGACGAGACGAGACCGGGTCGACCTCTCCGAGTATCACGGCGCAAGCGCCGGATTCCGTTCGGCTGCACCACTACCCCCTAGACCGTGCGGCACAAAGTCCCACACTCCTTCAGCGCCGCGGCCAGGGCATCCTGGCGACCCGAGGCTGATAGCTTGCCTACCAGCAGGGACGCGGTGGCGTGCCCGACCTTCAGCGACCCGGCCAGTCGGAGTAGGTCGTCGTAGTGCTCGGCGATCAAATCCGGATTGCAACGCCGCGTGAACAACGGACCCCCGTGCGGGAACCGAGCCTCCGCTTCGGCGCGCGGGCCGTCCGGCACAAGGTTCCGGCGCCGAACAGATAGTAGCCCACCGGATCACCGTTCCGACTGTCGCGCTGGTCGAAACGGTCCGGGTCGAACCGCTCGGGAGCGTCCCAATTCGAGTGCCATCCTGTCAAGTGCTGGTCGGAGTGCCGGGCTCGGCGCGCGGAGCACCGTTCGGCTCAGGCAGAAATCCGGATGCGATGAAGGAACCGATGTAGGTGTCGAGCACGGCCTCCTCGATTGCTGGGCAGCGGATGCCGTTCTCGGCCAGTGCCTTTCGCGTGTTGGTGTCGTCCAGCACGATGTCGGCGGTGCCTCCGGCGTAATTGCCGCTGAGCAGGACCGCGCGAACCAAGGAATCGTCACCAGCCGCGTTGCGCGTTCTCGCTTCGTCGGCGAGCCGGAGCTGGACCGTGTCGAGAGTTTCGGACACGACGGGTAGTCCACGCCTGCGCAGGCATTCGAAAATATCGTGGAGCGCGACCGGCTTTTCGTTCACCAAGTGATACACGAGGTCGGTCACGGGCTCGGTCGAGATCGCCACGATGGCGCCGGCCACGTAGGACACCGGAACCAGCGCGATCGTCGCGTCCCCGACATCCGGGGCCATGCCGAGTATCGCGGCGGCCCGGATCATGTTCCAGAACGAGTCGTCGACATTGTTCACACCGAGCTGGAAGTCGCCGGAAACCAAGCCGGGCCGGTAGACACGGGCGGGCACGCCGCGCTCAGCCGCCTGGAGGACCAGTTGTTCGGCAGCCCATTTGCTGGCGACGTATCCATGGGCGGGCAGTTCCTCGACGTCGATGCGGGTCGTCTCGCTGATGATGCTCCCCGAAACAACCGCCGCGGGCACCGCGGTGTCGGCGGTGGAGACGAAGTGGACAGGCTTGAGCCGTTGCGTAGTCGCCAGACGCAGCACTTCGCGAGTGCCCTGAACGTTTGGGGCCCGCAGCAGTGAATACGGTTCGACGTGGCTGACCCGGGCGCCGTTGTGGTAGATCGCGTCGATGCGGGTGGCAAGTCGTGTGAAGTCGGCGTCGGCCAGGCCGAACGACGGCTCGGCGAGATCACCCGGCACCGGCACTACTCGCGCCTCGAAATTGTCGTCCCACAGTCGGTAGGCCTGCAGTGCGCTTCGGATGCGGTCGCGGCCCTGCCGGACGCTGTCCGCGCGGACCAGACACCACACTTGGGCATCGGTACGGTCTACCAATTCCCGCAGCAGGTAGGCGCCGACAAAGCCGGTCGCTCCGGTCAGCAGCACATCACGCGCGGGCCCGGCGTGCATGGGCGCGAGGTCCGCGACGCTGATCTCCAGCCCGAGTACGGCGTCGGCGGCGATCATAGCGGGGCTGTGGACCGGAACGTCCTGGCCCGCGACGCGCGCCGCGAGGCCCCGCACGGTGGGGGCGGCAAACAGCGCCGATATCGGCAGCTCGCGGTCGAGTCGCGCGGCCAGTGCCTGGTGCAGGGTGAAGGCGAGCAGTGACGTGCCGCCGAGCTCGAAGAAACTGTCCTCGACGCCGACCCTGGGGACTCCCAGGACGTCCGTGAACACCTCGGCGATCAGGTGCTCGACGGGCGTCGAGGGCGCGAGCAAGTCGCGAGGTCGGAACACCGGCTGAGGCAACGCCGAACGATCCAGTTTCCCGCTGGAGTTGACCGGGAACGTGTCGAGTACCAGCACCGTCGACGGAACCATGTACGACGGCAGCACCCGCGTCAACGACTCACGCAGTCCCGCTGCCTCAACGTGTGCGCCGCCCGCGGGCACCACATAGCCGACCAGCTGATCCCCGGTCGCCCCGGCGACCACCGTCGCCACCGCCTGACCGACGGTGGGATCGGCCAGCAGTGCGGTCTCGATCTCGCCGAGTTCGATGCGTTGGCCGCGCACCTTCACCTGGAAATCAACCCGCCCGAGGTAATCGAGCGCCCCGGCACGGGTCCACCGCACCAGATCGCCGGTGCGGTACATCCTGGCCCCAGGTGCGCCCAGCGGGTTTGCGACGAACCGGTCCGCAGTGAGATCCGGCCGCCGGTGATAGCCGTCGGCGAGTTGGGCGCCTGCCAGGTACAGCTCACCGGTGACGCCGGCGGGCACCGGCCGCAACCGGCTGTCGAGCACGAAGACCTGCGAATTCCATTCGGGTGTGCCGATCAGCACTGCGTCGTCGGTCGCGCTGACCTGCTGGTGGGTGATGCTCACCGCCGCTTCGGTCGGGCCGTAGAGGTTGTGCACCTCGGCGGCGGCGACCGCGTGGAACGCACGGACCGTCTCCAGTGGCAACGCCTCACCGATGACCAAAACCGCACGCAATGACGCCACTGCGCGCGCCGGTGCGTGCGCGGCGAACACGGCGAGCAACGACGGGACGAAGTCGGTGATGCTGACCTGGTGCTCGCGGATCAGACGGGACAAATACCCCGGATCACGGTGACCGTCCGGTTCGGCCAAGATCAGCCGCGCGCCGGTCTGCAAGGGCAGGAAATATCCCCACAGCGACACGTCGAACGTCGCAGCGGTCTTCTGCAGGTACACGTCGGCGGCATCGACACGGTACTCGGCCCGCATCCAGGCGAGCTGGTTGCCGAGGGCGGCGTGGCTGACTGCGACCCCCTTCGGCAAGCCGGTCGACCCGGAGGTGTAGATCACGTAGGCGGCGTGTTCGGGTCGCAGGGGGCGCACCCGCTCGTCATCGGCGATCGGCGCGGCCGACACCGTCGACAGATCCAGGGTGTCGACTGTGGTGGCAGGCGCCAGGGTGAACTCGTCCGGCGTCGACGTCAGCACACAGAGTGGGGCCGCCGAGTCGAGCACATGACGGAGGCGTTCATCGGGTTGGTCCGGGTCGAGCGGCACATATGTCCCACCCGCTTTGACGATCGCGTACATGGCGGTGACTTGATCGAGGGATCGGCGCATGGCCGAGACGACCAGTACGTTCGGGCCGACCCCCTGTCCGATCAGCCACCGTGCCAAACGATTTGCCCGCGCATCGAGCTGCGCATAGGTCAGGCATTCCTGGCCGAACACCACAGCGGGGGCATCCGGATCGAGCACCACCCGTTCCTCGAACGCCGACATCACGCTTGCGCCCGCGACAACAGGCTGGTCGGTGTCGTTCCATTCGACGAGCACCTGGCTGCGTTCGCTCTCGTCGAGCAACTCGATATCGCCGACTGCCACGCCAGGATCTGCCACGACGGCGGACAAGATCCGCACCAGCCGATTCGCGAACTCCTGTGCGGTTGACGTGTCGAACAGATCTGTCGCGTAGGTGAGCACACCCCCGATCCCCATGGGGGTCCCGTCGTCGGCGTAACCATCCGCGACTGTCAGATCCAGGTCGAACTGAGAGGACGCGATGTCGACCGGCAGACCGGTGACTGTCAATCCGGGTAGTTCGAGTTCGGTGCGCGCCATGTTCTGAAATGCCAGTCCCACCTGGAACAGTGGGTGCCGGGCCGTGGACCGGGGTGGATCGAGAACCTCGACCAGCCGCTCGAAGGGTATGTCCGCGTTGGCGTATGCCTGAAGGTCGGTGTCCCGCTGCCGCACCAGCAGAGCGGTGAACGGCTCGTTCTCGTCGATTCGGGAGCGCATCACCAGAGTGTTGACGAACATTCCGATCAGATCGTCCAACGTCCGGTCCGCACGACCGGCGACCGGCACCCCGATAACAATGTCGTCGGTGCGTGACATCCGTGCCAGCAGCACGGCAAACGCGGAGTGCAGCACCATGAACAGGGTGGCACCGTGCTCCCGGGCAAGGCTGATCAGTGCCTGGTGGGTGTCGGCGTCGATCTGCCAGTGGACGGTGTCGGCGGCCATCGACTGTACCGCCGGGCGTGGCCGGTCGGATGGGAGGTCCAGCTGGCCGGGCAGATCGGCGAGTGCGGCACGCCAGTACGATATCTGCTGGGTCGCCGGCGAATCCCCATCGTTCTCCGAGCCGACCGCGGCGCGCTGCCAGAGCGCGTAATCGGCGTACTGTACCGGCAGCGCAGACCAGTCGGGCGCTGCGCCAGTTGCTGCTCGTGCGGCATACGCGCGCATCACGTCTCGGGTCAGCGGCCGGACCGAGGAACCGTCGGCGGCGATGTGATGCACCACCAGCGCCAGCACATGGTCGCGCGGGCCGAGTTCGAACAAGCCGACCCGCACCGGGACCGCCGATGTCACGTCGAAGGGCCTGATTGCCAGCGCGTACAGGCGGTCGGCGAGCTCGTCCACCGGCACCGTCGTTACGGCGGTGTCGGGCATGGCATGTTCGGTCGGCACAATATCCTGCACCGGACCGTCCTCCGTTGCCGGATAGACGGTGCGCAATACTTCGTGTCGTGAGATGACATCGACGACAGCCGATCGCAATGCCGACACATCGAGCTGTCCGGACAACCGGACCGCGATAGGAATGTGGTAGGCCGCGGAGCACGGATCGAAGCGATTGAGAAACCACATCCGTTGCTGGGCAAGGGATAGCGGAATCCGCTCCGGTCGAGGCCGCGCCGTTAGGGCTGGTCGTCCACCGGCGCCTGCGAGCCGGGCG
The DNA here is from genome assembly GCF_045207455.1 of Nocardia sp. NBC_00881. Lineage (NCBI taxonomy): Bacteria > Bacillati > Actinomycetota > Actinomycetes > Mycobacteriales > Nocardiaceae > Nocardia > Nocardia sp. NBC_00881. Next base: position 1,228,385 of record NZ_CP108798.1, on the reverse strand, counting down.
ACGCGCGCGGCCAGCTCCGCGACGGTCGGCGCCTCGAACAGCGTTCTTACCGGCACGCGGGTGTCCAGGAGGACGCCTAGCCGCGCGGCGACCTGGGTCGCGACCAGCGAATTGCCGCCGATCGCGAAGAAGTCGTCGTCCAGCCCGACCCGGTGCACGCCGAGCACCTCGGCAAAGGAGTGCGCCACCATCTCCTCGATCGGAGAGGATGGTGCCCGAAACGCACAGGCCTGGAATACCGGTTCCGGCAGTGCTTTCCGGTCTACCTTTCCATTCGTGTTCATCGGAATCTCGTCGAGAAACACGAATGCCGAAGGCACCATGTACGACGGCAGCACTGCCGCGACCGCCGTGCGCAGCGCTTCGATGTCCAGCTCGCGGCCGGTGGGGACGACATAGCTGACGAGTCGATCTCCGATCAGCGGATCGTTGTGTGGGACCACTATCGCCCTCGACACCGATGGGTGCGTGGTGAGTGCTGCCTCGATCTCACCCGGTTCGATGCGGAAGCCGCGCAACTTGACCTGGAAGTCGTTACGGCCCAGGTATTCCAGCTCGCCACTTGCACACTGGATCACCAGGTCGCCGGTGCGGTACATCCGGCTTCCGACGGGGCCCAGCGGGTTGGCGACGAACCGATCGGCGGTCAGATCCGGGCGATGGTGGTAGCCGCGCGCCAGTTGGGCACCTGCCAGATACAACTCACCCGGCACGCCGTGTGGTACCGGATGCAATCTCGAATCGAGCACCAGGGCCTGGGTGTTCCATACCGGCGCACCGATCGGCACCGATCCAGGCCGACTGTCGCTTACCGCGTACGCGGTCGCCGACACCGCGGCTTCGGTCGGACCGTAGAGATTGAACAACCGAGCGGAGTTGTTCTGGCGGAACCGGGTCGCGGTCGCCCGCGGCAGCGCTTCTCCGATGGCGAGTACCCGCCGCAGCGGGTCGGGTAGTGTGCCGCTGCTTGCGTCCAGGAGAGCGTCCAGCATCGCAGGCACCACGTGCAGAGTGGTGACGCCCTCGGTGCGGATCAGGTCGTTGAGGTATGCCGGCTCGCGGTGGCCGTCGGCCGATGCGAGCACCAGCGCACCTCCTGATACCGGCCCGCACCAGTACTCCCACACCGACAGGTCGAACGTCGCTGTCGTCTTCACCAACACCCGGTCATCGGAAGCCAGGCCGAATTCCACGGTCTTCCACAACAGTTGGTTGACAATCGCACCGTGTGAGAGCGCGACGGCCTTCGGCCGACCCGTCGAGCCGGACGTGAAGAGGACGTAGGCGGTATTGTCCGGCCGAAGTGGTGCGAGCCGGTCGTCATCGGTGACGCGCGCCGTCGAGTGCGCCGACAAGTCGACGGCAGCCATGGCTGCCGCGGTCAGCTCGACGATCGGCCGAGCGGCATCGCGGACGCGCTGGAGTCGTTCCAGTGGTTGGTCTGGGTCGAGCGGCAGATACGCGCCACCTGCCTTGGTTACGGCATACATCGCCACAACCAGGTCGACGGAGCGGGGGATGGCCAACGCGACCACCGATTCGGGGCCGACGCCCAGCGCGATCAGATGGCGGGCCAGGCGATTCACCCGGGCATCGAGCTGAGCGTAAGACAACCGCACTGCGCCGCAGACGATCGCGAGTGCATCCGGGGCTGCCGCCACCTGCGTATCGAACAGCCCGACAAGTGTTTCCTCAGGTGTGCGGCGATCCGTGCCCGCGGAGAGGGCAAGCAGCCGAACCTGCTCGGCGTTGTCGATGATCGAAATATCGCCGACCGGAATCGCGGGATCATCGAGCACCGACTGCAGGATACGAGCATAGCGGTCGATAAACTGCTGTACTGTTCCCGCATCGAATAGGTCTGTCGTATAGCCGAATGCGATCCCGATGGGTCCAGGGGTGTTATTTGCCGCGCGTTGGTCCAGTACCTCGATATGCAAGTCGGTCTTCGCCAGCCGCGTGTCGATCTCCAGCGCGCGCAGGCCGAGGCCAGGCAGCTCGAGGTCGGCGGTAGAGAAGTTCTGGAAAGCGAAACCGACCTGGAACAATGGATTATGGGCGACCGACCGGACCGGGTTGAGTGCTTCCACCACGCGTTCGAATGGGACGTCGGAATGTGCGAGTGCACGCAGGTCGGTCTCGCGGGTGCGGGTCAACAACTCGGTGAAGCTCACATCGAGGTCGACGTGGGTGCGCAGGACCAAGGTGTTGACGAACATTCCGATCAGGTCGTCGAGGGCGGCTTCGCCACGACCTGCCACAGGGGTGCCGATGGCGATGTCGGAGGTTCCGGACAGACGCGACAGCAGCACCGCCAAGGCGGCGCGCATCACCATGAACAGTGTCACGCCATTGTCCGAGGCGAGCTCGAGCAAGGCGCGGTGCACTGTCGGAGCGAGGGTGAGCCGGACCGTGGCGCCGCGGAATGATTGTGCGGGCGGGCGCGGCCGGTCGCTGGGCAGCACCAACTGGTCGGGCAACCCCGCCAACTCGGTCGTCCAGTAACCGATCTGCCGCGCCACCAACGATTCCTGGTCGCCGTCGGAGCCCAGCAGTTCACGCTGCCACAGCGCGTAGTCGCCGTACTGCACCGTAAGCGGGCGCCACGGCGGCGCCGTCCCGTTGCTCCGCGCGGTGAATGCGGTGGCGAGATCCCGGATGAGCGGAACCGTAGACGAACCGTCGGCGCAGATGTGGTGGACGACGAACACCAAGACGTAGTCGTGCGGAGTACGGAACAACCGCACATCCACCGGCACCTCGGCGGCGACATCGAATCCGCGCAGCGCGACCGCACGCACCAGGTCGTCGACCTCGTCGTCGGCCGCGGTCACGGGGGTGAGATCCGCCACCGCCGGGCTCGTCACCAGCACCACCTGATGTGGTCCGTCCCCGTCGACCGGGTACATGGTCCGCAAGCTCTCGTGTCGCTGCACGACATCGGTGAGCGCAGACCGCAAGACGGTCACGTCCAGATCCCCGGACAACCGCACCGCGAAGGAGATGTTGTCCACGGCGGAATCGGTGTCGAACTGGTTGAGTAACCAGTATCGCTGCTGCGCATGTGACAACGGGATACGAGACGGCCGGGGCCGCTTGGTCAATGCTGGTCGCACGTCTGCTCTGGCATCGACCGAACGCCGGGCCAACCCCGCCACAGTCGGTGCTTCGAACAGCTCACGCACGCCGAGGCCGGTTCCCAGTGCCGCGTTGATCCGCGCCAACACCCGCATGCCGACGAGCGAATTGCCGCCCAGGTCGAAGAAGTTGTCGTCCAGACCGACGCGTTCGGCGCCGAGCAGTTCCGCGAAGGCCGCGCTGATCACCAACTCGGCAGGGGTGGACGCCGCCTGGTAGACCGGTGCCGACAACTGGACGTCGACGGCGGGCAGCGCCCGACGATCGAGTTTGCCGCTCACGGTGAGCGGAAGGCTGGGCATCGGAATGATGTGCTGCGGAACCATGTATGCCGGCAGCGACCGCGCAGCATGATCGGCCAGCTCGGACGGATCGATGGCGGCGCCCGTGGCGGGAACCACGTAGCACGCCAGGAAGTCACCCACATGCTGGCCGTCCCGCACGACGACGACGGCGTGGTCTACCGATGGATGCGCAGCGAGGGTGGCTTCGATTTCGCCGAGTTCGATGCGCAGCCCGCGTAACTTGACCTGAAAATCCGTGCGGCCGAGGAACTCCAGGTTCCCATCCGGCAATCTCCGGACCAGATCGCCGGTTCGGTACATCCGGGTGCCTATCGCGCCGAACGGGTCGGCGACGAATCGGCTCGCGGAGGCCGGGCTGTCACCGAGGTACGCTCGTGCCAGCTGTAGGCCGGACAGGTAGAGTTCCCCGGGCACGCCTGGTGGAACGAGGTGCAGTCGTGAATCCAGCACATAGGCACCGGTGTTGGGGACCGGCGTACCGATCGGGACCGAACCGAGGTGGCGTGGCCGGCATCGAAACACCGTGGACGTCACGGTGGCTTCGGTTGGACCGTAGGTGTTGTCGACGATGATGTCGTGCCGGAGGGGCTCGAGCATAGTCGGCGAAAGTCGCTCTCCCCCGATCGACAGATACCGCAGGCTCGGCGGAAGTTCGGCGCGATCGGCGAGCAGCAGCGCCAGCATCGATGGCACGAACTCGAGGATGCTCACTCTGTGCGTCCGTGCCTGTGCGATCAGATAGCCGGGATCGAGATGGCCGTCATGCCGCGCGACGACGAGTCGCGCGCCGATCTGCAATGGCAGGAACAGCTCCCACACCGAGGCATCGAACGTGAACGGTGTCTTGTGCAGGATCGCGTCGGTGGGCCCCAGCTCGTAATGCGCCCGCATCCAAGCCATTTGGTTGACCACCGATCGGTGGCTGATGACAACACCTTTCGGACGGCCGGTTGATCCGGAAGTGTAGATGACATATGCGGCGTTGTCCGGGCGCAACGACGCCGACCGGTCGCCGTCGGAGATCGGCGCCGCACTCATGTCCGTCAAGTCGAGCGCGTCCAACCGCACCACTGGACATTTCGGTGCACCGTCCAACTCCACATCGTGCACGGTGAGCACGAGGACGGGAGCGCTACTCGTCAACACATAGGCGATCCGCGCAGCGGGATGATCCGGATCGATCGGGACGTACGCACCGCCGGCTCGCAGGACCGCGTAGACCGCGACCAATTGCCGCATCGAACGCCGAACAGCGATGCCGACCCGGGATTCCGGACCGACTCCGGCAGCGATGAGATACCGCGCGAGCCGGTTCACCCGCGCATCGAACTCCCGGTAGGCCCACTGGTCGTCGTCGAACACCAGCGCCGTGGCGTCAGGCGTTCTGGTGACCTGGGCGTCGAACAGGTCCAGCAGCGTGCCGGACTGCACGGGTGCATCGATGGTGTGGGACGCACCGAGGAGTGCGCTCTCGGATTCGGACAGGATCGCGATATCACCGACCGGTGCGAACTCGTCGTCGCTTACCGATTCGAGGACCGCGATGAATCTGCGTACGAACGATTCGGCAGTGGTGTGGTCGAACAAGTCCTGCGCGTAGCCGATTTCGCCGAGCAGGATGGGCTCGCCGTCTTCGTCGGTCTTCTCGGTGAGCGTGACTGTCAGATCCACCTTGGCGACTTCGGTATCGAATGCCATCTGGGTGATACCGAGTCCAGGCAGCTCGATCCGAGGCTGCGCAAAGTTCTGCAGCATGAGCAGCACCTGGAACAACGGAGCATAGGATAACGAGTGTCCCGGCCGCAGCAGCTCGACGACCCGATCGATACTCAGGTCCACGTGATCGTAAGCGGCCAGGTCGGTGTCGCGGACTCGGGTGAGCAGCCGGGAGAAGGAGTCGTCCGGCCGCACCTCGGCGCGCAGCACCAGGGTGTTGCCGAACATCCCGACCAACTCGTCGAGTGCGCCGTCCCCGCGGCCGGCGACCTGTGTGCCAACTGTGATGTCGGTATCGCCGGACAGTCGAGCCAACAGGGCGGCCAATGCCGTGTGCACCACCATGAACAATGTCGCGCTGTGCTCTCTGGCCAGCCGCCGCAGCCCGTCGGTGACGTTCGCGTCGACCGAGAACTCCACCATGCCTCCGCGCCCCGAGGGTGTCGTCGGTCGCGGTCGATCCCAAGGGAGAGCAAGCAACTCGGGTGATCCGGTGAGCTGACGCACCCAGTATGCGGCCTGCCGCGCAGACAACGATTGCTCGTCGGCCTCGTTGCCGAGCAGTTCGCGCTGCCACAGCGTGTAGTCCGCGTACTGGACCGGTAATGGCCGCCATCCCGGCACACCGCCGGCCACACGCGCTTGATAGGCAACCGCGAAGTCTCGAGCCAACGGCGCCAGCGACGCACCGTCGCAGGCGATGTGATGCGCGACCAGAACCAGGACATGCTCGTGCGGCGCGAGCCGGAACAGACTGGCGCGCATCGGAGCATCCGACGTCAGATCGAAACCGACCGAAACTGCTGTCCGGATCCGTGCCGGGATGTCGGCGGCCGTAGTCGGCTGCGGCTCCACCGTCGGTGCCGTCTGCGGTGAAAGTAGTCGCTGGAACGGACCATCCGCGGAGTCGGGGTAGACCGTCCGCAGCGGCTCGTGTCGTTCGACCACGTCGCGCAGCGCCTTCTGCAGCGCGTCCGGATCGATGACGCCGGTCAACCGCAGGACGAAGGGAATGTTGTATGCCGCCGACGCGGTGTCGAACTGGTTGAGGACCCACATGCGTTGCTGGGCAAGCGACAAGGGAATCCGCGCCGGCCGCGGTCTCGGGACCAGCGGCGGCCTGCCGCCCTGGCCGGCCAAGGGCGAAATCCGACCTGAGAACCCTGCCACGGTCGATACCTCGTACAGCACCCGAGCCGAGAACTCGGCGTCGATCCGCGCCTTGATCCGCGCCACCGCCCGGGTGGCCAGCAGCGAGTTGCCGCCGAGTGCGAAGAAATCATCGTCCAGGCCGACTCGGTCTACTCCGAAGAGGTCAGCGAAAATCTCGGCGACCGTGACCTCGATCGGGCTTGCCGGAGCGCGAAATACCGCCGTGGCGACTACCGGCGCGGGTAACGCCTGGCGATCCAATTTGCCATGCATGGTCAGTGGAATCGCATCGATCACGACGAATGCCGTGGGCACCATGTGGGCGGGCAGCACCCGCGCCACCGCCTCGCGGACCACCGCAACATCCGGTCGGCCCACGAGATAGGCCACGATCCGCTGGTCGCCGGGGGTATCCTCACGGACGACAACGACGGCCTGGCGCACCGATTCCACGGCAAGCACGGCAGCTTCGATCTCACCGAGCTCGATTCGGAACCCTCGCACCTTTACCTGGCTGTCCGCGCGGCCCAGGTAAACGAGATCGCCGGCGGGACTCCACCTCGCCAGGTCACCGGATCGGTACAGGCGAGTGCCGTCGGCGGCGAACGGGTCGGCCACGAAACGCCCGGACGTCAATCCCGCACGGCCGAGATAGCCGCGCCCCAATTGCCCACCGGCAATGTAGATCTCGCCCTTGACACCCACGGGAACCGGACGTAACCGCTCATCCAACACCGAGATCCGCAAACCGGGGATGGCAGTGCCGATCGTGCTGCTGGTCGCCGCCGAGAGCCAGTAATGGGTCGCATGCACGGTCGTCTCGGTGGTGCCGTACATGTTCACCAATTTCGCGGTAGACGCACCGCGGGCGAACCAGTCGCCGAGTCTGCGGAACTCCAGTGCCTCCCCGCCGAACACGATGTAGCGCAAAGACAGCGGAGTGTGCTCGGTATCCGCCGATGCTGCGCGGTCCGCGTCCGCCAGTTGATAGAACGCCGAGGGCGTCTGATTGAGCACGGTCACCTGCTCGCCGCGCAGCAGCTCCAGGAACTGCTCGGGTGACCGTGATGTCAGGTAGTCGACGACGACGAGTGTGCCGCCGTACAGCAGCGGACCCCACATCTCCCAGACCGAGAAATCGAACGCATACGAATGGAACATCGTCCACACGTCACGGTGATCGAAGGCGAACAGCGACCGAGTGTTCGCAAACAAGCTCACCACATTGCGATGAGGGATCTGCATGCCTTTGGGACGACCGGTCGAACCGGACGTGTAGATCACATACGCAACATTTCCGGGCCGCAGCGGAGACCGACGGTCCCGGTCGGTGACCGGGGAATCGTCGATATCGGACAGATCGATCCAGTCCAGCTCGAGTACGGGAGCTTCGGCGGGCAGCGCCGTCCCGGCCGTTGTCACCACACAGACCGGCTCGGCGTCCGACAGCAGGTAGGCGATCCGGTCAGCTGGATAAGCCGGATCTACCGGCAGATACCCGCCGCCTGCCTGCACGGTCGCGAGCAATGCGACGACCAAGTCCAGCGATCGAGGCAACACTACCGCAACCAGCGTTTCCGGACCTGCGCCCAGCGCCACCAATTTGCGGGCCAATTTGTTGACGCGACTGGCCAGCTCGCGGTAGGTCAACGTCTCGGCACCGAACTTGACCGCGGTCGCGTCCGGGTAGGTCGCCACCACGCCATCGAACACCTCGACCAGCGTCTCTTCCCCGGGATGCGGCCCGTGGGAACAGTCGTTGTCGCCCGGCGCGTGTAGGAAGGTGGTGCGCGCGGATACCGCGGACAGGAAATCGCTCATCGGTTCCGACGGCGGGAGATGGAACATGGTCCGCCGTGCGCCGATCGTCGCCACCTCGGCTTGGGTCACCTGGATGACGACGTCGACTGTGTCGGTCGCGCTCCAGGTGTAGGCCACGTATGCCACGTCCTCGGCCCGGATCGGGCGCAGTCGGTCCTCGTATGACACCGACTCGGCGGACCGATGGACGAGCTCACGCCGGAACTGCGGATCATCGAGAACCAGCCACTCGATCGAACCGCGCACGTGCCGACCCGCGCCCGATTCGCGGTCGGGCAAGGTCGTGCCTGTCGTGATACCGATCGCTGGGGTCGCGTCGACCAGCAGATGAGCGACGCGCTCCGCGGGAGCGGTCGCGTCAACCGTGATGAAAGCCGCACCCGCTTTGGCCACTGCCCACATGGCCGACACCGACTGGATCGACGGCACAATCGCCACCACGACCAGGTCCCCGGGGCCGACATTGCGCTCTATCAGTACCCGCGCCAACCGCGACGACACCTCGTCCAACTCGCGATAACTGAGCGCAACCCCGTCGTGTGACACGGCGGTCCCGTCAGGATTGGCCTCGACCGCCGCAGCCAACAGCCGCGGCAGCGTGGTCACCGTCTGCTGCCGCGCCCGAACCGGCCGCGCCCGCACTGGTTTCTTCGCTTGGCCGACACTCACCGGACTATTGCCCATCACACTGTTCACCAATCCGCCAGCAAAGAGGTAGAGACTTCGAACCCGAAGGAGAAGCTACCGTCTCGCGGTCGGTGTCGGGTTTCCAGCGCTGGTAACCGCAAACGCGATCGAGCGCAGGTCACGGCGGCAGTCTGCTGAGTAGATACGTCGGGAGTGCACGCGAGCGCCGCCGCCTGGCATCGACAACAGGTGACAGCTCGGGCCCCATCCCGTAGACACCGGCAAACATCGCGATTCGCGCACCGACCGCACCGGCATTACTTCCGCCGTGCCACGGCGGACTCGCGGCGCCGTCAGCCGCCCGAACTGACTGCCGTCCTCGCCACCGTTGAGCAATTGGCCCACACGCTGACTCCCAGCCGGCTGCCCGATGTGCCCAGGATCGCCGACGTCAACAGGCCGATGCCCTGGCGCTCAGGAGAATCCGAATCCACACCATCACGGCTGCCCACAACCTCCGCCAGTGGCCAGTATCAGATGGAGCATCTCGATACGACAAGCGCCGTGGCTGTTGCTCGACGCAGCGGCCCAGGGCAACACCCGGACAGCGTTGGCCCCTGCTCCAGGATTTTTTCGCAATGATCACTCCGCGACGATGTCGGCCGAGATAACAGGGGCGGATGAGGTCACAGCGGCGGCAGATAGCTGATCTGGACCATTTCGGTGTCGCGACTGCGCGTGACGAGATGGCCGCGACCGGGGGGCAACTTCGAGGACCGGATGCCGCCGAGGACCACGCCCTCGTCCTTCGGCGCGCTCATCAGGAACGCGTCCACCGACATGTCCTTCAGCGGGCCGAGCACTGAGTCGTACAGGGCGCGACTCGCGCCGCCCGCGCGGCGGGCGATGATCACGTGCAGCCCGACGTCGCGGGCCTGCGGAAGGAGTTCCAGCAGGGCCGTCAGCGGGTTTTGCGAGGACACCATGTCGCAGTCGTCGACAACGACGTAGATCTCCGGCCCGGACCACCAGCTACGCTCCCGCAACTGATGCGGGGTGACGTCGGGTCCCGGAATCCGATCCTCCAGGTATTCGGCGACTTCTTTCAGCATGGGAGCCGACGTTTGCGACGACGTCGAGTACCCGGCGAGGTGGTCTCCCTCGACGACGCCGAGCATGGTACGCCGGTAGTCGATGAGAATCACCCGTGCCTGCTCCGGCGTAGTCCGCTCGACGGCGCCTTCGACGATGTTGCGCAACACGGTCGTCTTGCCCGCCTCGATGTCGCCGAAGATCAGCAGATGCGGCTGGGCGTCGAAATCCAGCACGATCGGCTGCAGCCCGGACTCACCCAACCCGATCGCGACCCGGGTCGCTCCCAGATCCGCGCCGCCCGCCTCCGCCCCCGCGATTACTCGGGCCCGGTCGACCTGCGCGGGCAGCATCCGCACAGCAGGGGCGCGGCAGTCGCCATGAAGCACGGACAACTGTTCCTTGGCCGCGGCCACGCCGTCGGCCAACGTCTCGGGCTCTAGCTGGGAATCCAAGCGCGGCAAAGCGATCAGTATGTGCAGTCGGTCCGGTGTCAACCCGCGGCCCGAGCGTCCGACAGGAACGTGCACGGCGACCCGCCGGTCCATCTCCGAGTCCGACGGATCGCCGAGCTGCAGCTCCAGCCGGGTTCCGATCTGGTCCTTGACCACCGGACGTATCTCCACCCAGCGGGACGCGCTGAGTATCAGATGGAGTCCGTACGAAAGCCGCTGTGCAGCAATAGTATTGACGAACCCCTCCAATGGTTCGAATTCCTCGCGGAATGCGGCCCACCCATCGATCACCAGGAAGACATCGCCGAACAGGTCTGCCGACAGTGGATCCGCAGCACGTTCGTCCGCATCCATCTGCCGCAGACCGGCTTTGCGCCTGCGGAAGTCGGCCATGTTCTCGATACCCAGCGCAAGAAACCGCTCCTCGCGCTGCCGCATCAACGTGGTCAGCTCGGCGATGGTGCGGCGCACCCGATCTCCTTCCAACCGGCCCGCCGTACAGCCGACGTGCGGCAACCCGTTGAACGCGGCAAGCGAGCCGCCGCCCAAGTCGATGCAATAGAACTGCACCTGTTCCGGGGTGTGCGTGGCGGCTGCGGACATGATGATGGTGCGCAGCGCGGTCGACTTGCCCGCGGTCCGACGCCGGGAATTTCGCGCAGTGTGGTGCCGTGCTGATCGAGGAGGTCACTCATCGCTGCGGCGTTCTCGGTCAGCTGAGTGTCGTAGCGTTTGATATCGGCGATCAGGTCCTTGGCCAACGACTTCCGGACTCGGTCGGTGCTACTGATCGGGCGCAGACCACGCAGAACGGTTGTGGCCTTGGTGGCGGTCAGGTCCGTGGGGACCCCGCCCGGCAGCAGCTCGCGCAGCAGCGCGTGCAATTGGTTGACCGATTGAGTTCTGTTCTCGGACAGAGCTTTCCGTCGCTCATCGAGTAAGGCGAGGGAGTCAGCGTGCGTTTCCACGTGGACCGGGCGGGCATCACCGTGCATCGCGCGACGCTGGCTGCCGCTGCGGCATCGATACGGTCGTTCTTGCGACGACCGCCGCGGGAGAGCTGCCGCACTCGCGCCGTCGCGGCAGGTGCTACGTCCACCACTGCCTCGCCGGCGGCGACCAACCACTGCGCCAGGTGGTGACCGAGACCTACGGCGTTTTCCACGGCCCAGGTGCGTTCGGGCCATTGCCGTGCCCAGCCCAGTAAGGTGCGGTTTCCTCGCCTCGTCGGGTGGGGGTGATCCACGGCCAACAGGTCGACTTCCAGAACCCTTCGCAGCGTGATGTCGTCATACCTCTGTCGAGTCAGACCGTGAACGGAGACCAGACGGTGGACATATCGCGAGCAAGTCAGCCACACCGGCGACAGACAGTTGACGAGTCACCCCGCCCGGTCACCTACGGGACGTTACGAGGTAACGAACCCCGACCACGAACCGCTGCGAATAGATAAGTCGACAGTCGAATACGAGACCTCACCAGTCCGGAACCCCTGGTCGGCGACGGACATGACCCGGCCACTGGTCCCCTCGAGTTCTCCACCAGCCCCTACGGTGATCGGCCTTGTTCGCGAGGGTCGGCGCGATCCTTACCGCTGTGACGATGACGTCAAAATTGGCCGATACCAACATTGTTCGCGAGCGGGGTGATATCAAATTTCACTGATCGACGGTGTATAGATCACCGATGTACCCAATCAGGAGCGAGCGCATGCCAGGTGAAATCGATTCCGCTGTCTTCCCGCATCTGGATGCCGACCTCGACCGCGTCCGTGACGTGCTCGGACCCGTGCAGTTGCGGGGCAGGCCAGAGCTGACCGCACTCACAGACGAAGGGTCCGACACCTCTCGCCGCCTGGTCCGTCCCACCTTGACCTTGCTGTCGTACTACCTGCTCACCGATCCTGAGGTCCCGGCCGACGACCGGGTGGTACGCGGCGCTGCTGCTGTGGAGCTGATGCATGTGGGCTCGCTGTATCACGACGACGTCGTCGATCACGCGTACGAGCGTCGAGGCCGTGCCAGCGCCAACGCGGTGTGGGGTTCGCATATGGCCGTATTGGGTGGTGACTCCGTGACGTTCTCGGGCATGCGCATGCTGGCTGAGCTCGGCCAGCGCGAAGTTCTCGCGGCGACGATCGCGGGCGAGCAGATGTGCGCGGGCATGGTGATCGAGGCCGCCGACCAGTATGTGGCCTCCCGTAGCGAGCAGTCCTACCTGGACACGATCGACGGCAAAACGGCGGCGGTGCTGTCGTTGGCATGCCGGGTGGGCGCGATGCAGGCCGGCTGTTCCGAGGAGCAGGAAGAGGCGTTGGCGCTGTTCGGTCGACAGTTCGGGTTGGCTTACCAGCTGTATGACGACATCCTCGATTTGACCTCGACCGCCGAGGAAATGGGAAAGCCGGTCAACGCGGATCTGCCCGAGGGCATCTACACACTGCCGGTGATCCGCGCGGCTGCCCGCGACCAAAGCCTTGCCCGCCTGCTGCGCAGAGCAATGACGGGTGAGCAAGCCGCCCGTGCCCGTGAGCTCGTCATTGCCTCCGGCGCCGTGGACGAAGCACGAGCGAGGGCCGAGGAATTCATCGACCAGGCTGCCGGTCAGCTCACCGCCGTGGCCGTTGACCCGAGTGCCCGCCACGCGCTGACTGCCTACGTCCAGTCCATACTCGACCGGCGAACTCCTGTTCTCGCGGTTCCCCGGCAGTCGACGCAGGCCCCCGTGGCTCACCGTGATGGGTTCCCGCCGGGGGTCGCGCAATGGTTGAGGAGCTGGCTGGTAGACACCGGCCTTGCCCTCACCCCTGCCGAGGCCGACTACCACCGGTGGACAGGAGCGATCCGGACCCCGGCACAAATCTTGGCCCCAGCAGCGGACGCGGCCCGTGAACAGACCGCCTACGGCATGGCTGTGTTTACCCTTGTGTGCGACGACCTGTTCGAGGATCCGCAGCTGAGGGACCCGGAAGCCGTGACTGCGCTGAGGCGTGGGCTGGTGGCAATGCTGCGCCAGGACCCGGAGATGCACGGCGCGATCCCGACAGCGTGGGCGAGTTTGTGGCCGCGCCTGCGTGAGGGCCGGAGCGCCCGCTGGCAGAAGCGGTTCCTCGACATTCTCGAAGATTGGTGCGAAGCGGCCGAACGCGAAGCGCATCATCGCATCAACGGCTACATCCCGTCCACGGCCGACTACCTGCCGCTGCGGATGTCGACCAGTGGGATCGATACCGCCCTCGCCTGCGTGGAGGTATACCAGGACCGGGAGCTGCCGTCGACGCTACGCAGCCACCCCGTGATCCGCCGTCTCGAGGAACTCGGCTTCTGGGTGACCTTCGTGGAGAACGACCTGGTGGGGTTGGATCAGGACGAGGCGGACCACGTCCCCTACAACCTGGTGCGGGCGGTCCGTCACGAGACCGGGTGCACCCGCCGCGAAGCCGTCGAGCAAGTTCAGCGCCAGGTGGCTGAGCAGCGCGCCCAGCTCGAGGCAGTGATCCGCTACGTCCCCGCGCTCTTCCGCGTGCTTCCCGGCCTGTCGGGCCGGAGGCAGGAGTACGCGGAGTTGTACGTGAACATGGCGAGTGTGGGGCTTTGGGGGCGTGAGAGCGATCGGTACACGCAACCGTCCGCTTCCGCAGTGCCGGACTTGGAACGCTTGCGCCGCGAGATCTACTACCCGGCCGCCGAGCCGGCTCCGACCACGCCGTAAGCCGGGGTCGGGGAACATCCGCCCGAAATCCGGCGATAGCGGCGCGCCATCCACCTGGCAGTTTGTGCCGCTTCAGATGCGATCATTGCGTTGTACAGCAGATAGTTTCCCCGAGTCACCTCGGCTGACGGCTCCGTCGGACCAGGACGGCCCGCGACCCACGACCGGCGCTCCTCGACCCCCGACTTTCGAGCTAGCGTCGAATATGGTGGGTGCTGGCATCCACGGTCATGTCATCGTCGTAGGTGGGGAAATTGGTTGGAAATTGCAGGCGCGCAGGGATAGTCGGCGGCGGAATCGGCGGGCTCACCGCGGCGATCGCGTTGCGAGCGGCTGGCTGGGAGGTGACAGTCTACGAGCGAGCCGCCGAGTTCACCGAGGTCGAAGCCGGGGTCATGCTGACCTCGAACGTGCTAGCCGCCCTCGATCTGATCGGGGTGGGCGAACCCATCCGGGCTGCCGCCATGGCGGACCATATCGGCGGGCTCCGCAGCCGGCGCGGGCGCGAACTGGTGTGCGGCCGGGTGAATGACGTAATCGGCGGCGACGATCTCGTGGTAGTCCATCGCGCCGATCTCATCGCTGTCCTGCTCGACGCGCTCCCGTCGGAGTGCCTGCGTCCCGGTTCCAGGGTTATCCGCGTCAACGCGTCCGGAGACATCGAAACCGCCGAGGGCACTACCCAATTCGACCTCGTGGTCGCGGCCGACGGAATCCACAGTCTCACCCGCTGCCAAGTCTGGCCGGAGGCGGGCGCGGTCCGGCACACGGGGATCACCGGCTGGCGATGGATTGTCGATGCTCCGCCGCCGGAGTGGGTGGGCCTGGTGTTGGGGTATCGGGCCGAGTTCGGCATCCTGCCGATGGCGGGCAACCGGATCTACGCCTTCGCGGGCACTCACTCCGGTATCGACGGTCTCGACCATTTCAAGGACTGGCCAGAACCCGTGCCGGCCATGGTGGCGGCAGCGGACCCGCAGCGGGTTCTCAGGAACGAGCTACTCGAGATCCGCGTCCCCAAGTCGCTGGCACGTGGTCGGGTGGCGCTCATCGGCGACGCCGCGCACGGGATGCATCCCACGCTCGGGCAAGGTGCCGGGATGACGATCGAGGACGCCGTCACCCTCGCCGCCTATGCACCTGATCTGGCCGCCTATTCCAAGGCCCGGCGACGCCGGGTCGCCCTCATCAGCTGGCTGTCGGGCCGCGCGACCCTGGTCACCGAACCCACGTCCAGGTTCGTGGACACCGCCAGGGACGCCACGGCCGTCCTGGTGCCGAACCGACTGGCCATCCGGGCCGGCAAACTGGGCACGAAGCTGCTGATCACCCGCTGGCGGCCACCAACGATTGCGACCAAACCTCGGCCAGTTCATCCCGGATGACCTGCCGGTCCTGCCAAGACCGAGAGCCGGTCACCAACAACCGTTTCCCCATGACACATCTCCGGGTCCCCGTAGAACTCGCCAAATTTTGGGCAGATATGAGCCGCGCCCCGGCCCGCTCGGCGTGCCAGGTCCGGGTAATCATTCCCAGGGCGCCGGCCCTGTCTGTGATTCCCATGCTGCGAGTGCTTTTGCTGCCAGGAGAAGGATTCCAGCCTTGGTCGCGTACGCCCGCGCGTGCGGGGTGAACGCATGCGCGCCCCTACGTGTCCGCGACACCCTGTTCTGAACACGAAATCCCGCACTTCCGGCTTCGCAGCCTGTTTTCCCGGTTTCGTGGATCGGGCATCGGCCGGGTATGCGCCGCCTTGTGCCCAGGTCAGGTAAGTAAAGCGCGGGCTTGTGCCAGTAGCTCGCATTGCCTCCGCCAGTTTCCTCCAGCGATACCCATGACGAGGTGGTGGGCGCCGGCGTCGTGGTAGGCGGCGATTCGTTCGGCGGCCTGTTGGGGGGAACCGGTGATCGGAATGGGCAAGGTTTCCTCGAATGATCTCCCATAGACACGGGTGATTCCAGCGGCGATCTCGGCGCGGGTAGGCAGGTCTGAACTGGCACCGAGAACTCCAGTCGCACCGATGGCGACCGTGGGCGTCGGTCGCTGGTGCTGGGCGGCGAGTTCGATGATTTCCGAAAGTCCGGCTGCTACCTGGGCCGGTGGGATCAATGACGGAAACCAGCCGCCACCCAGCTGCGCGGCGCGTCGCCGGGCAGGAGTGGAATGGTTTCCGACCCAGACCGGCGGAACCGAGGCGGGCGGGATCAGTTCGATATCGGATTGCTCGGGCATATCGGGGAGAGTCACCCGCTTACCGGCCAGCAAGGCAGGCAACACACGCAGCGCGATGTCGGTGCGAGTACCACGCTCCCCGTACGGGATCCCTGCCGCCGCCCACTGTGCCGGTCCGCCACCGGATCCGACGCCAAGCAGCAGCCGACCACCGCTGACGTGCTGCAGGGTGGCGATCTGCTTGGCTGCCCAGGCCCGTGGTCGAAGCGCTGGAACGTAGACGCTCGTGCCGATGTGGACCCGCTCAGTCGCGGCGGCGGCGACAGCGAGTGCAATCGTGCAATCCAGGGCCGGCACACCGATGGAGAGGTGATCCCCGTGCCATACCCCGGCTAGACCGACCTGTTCGGCGTGCCGAGCCGCAGCCGCGAGGTCGAGGTTCTGGGACAGTTGCGTTGCCACCGAGGGCAGGATGACACCGATCTTCACGGAACTAGCACCACCTTGCCGATGGCAGCGCGATTTTCCAGCGTGGTGTGAGCCGCAGCGGCGTCCTTCAACGGGAATGCCTGCACGGTCGGCACCAGCCGACCGGCAGCGAGTTCGGTGAGCGCCTGCTGTTCGAGACACCGCAGACCACCCGAGATCCCGGCGATACTCGCGCCAAGGGCCACCACAGCCGTCAACTGCCGCTCGAACAGTTCCGCCGAGGTGAACCTGGTCAGTTCTCCGGACGACCATCCGAACAGCACCACCCGCCCAGCAGGCCCGAGCAACTCGAACGCCGCTGGGCCCACCGCACCGCCGACACCATCGAAAACCACCGTCACCGTGCGATCACCAAGCACGTCGCGTACAGAATCCGACCAGTCCGCCGCAGTGTAGTCGACCGCTACGGTCGCGCCCAACTGCCGCACCCGTTCGACTTTGATATCCCCGCCTGCCGCGCCGACAACCGCTGCCCCGGTCCGGAGCGCGGCCTGCACCAGCAGAGTGCCGATCCCACCGGCCGCCGCGTTCACCAGCACCACATCGCGCGACGTGATGCAGAATCCCCATCGCCATCCGCCCCGTGCCGACCATGGCGACCGAGGCCGCATACTCGACGTCGGCGGATAGTTCATGCAGAGCATCGGCACCGACCACCGCTAGCTCCGCGTAACCGCCGCCGGCGCCCGCCCCGAGGTGGGCCACCACCCGCCTACCCAGCCACCGCGCGTCGACCGCATCGCCGAGTCCGGCCACCACACCGGCCACCTCCCGCCCTGGCGTCATCGGCAACCGCGGTAGCGGGAACGGACCGCCGGCGACTCCGGCGCGCAGCACCGTATCGATCAGGTGGACCCCGGCTGCGTGGACCTCCACAAGCACTTGCCCCGCACCCGGCTTCGGGTCGGGAACCGATTCGTACACCAACCGCTCCGGCGAACCGAACTCGTACTGTCGTATCGCGTACACATCATCTCCTCGAAGGGGAAATCAACTACCCAATTCCCCCATCATGGGTGGCTGGGTTCGGTGGGTGAGCTGGATGCTGCGAGTGCGTGGGCGGCCGCCCACGTGCGGGGGAGTCCGAATTCGGCTGTGGCTCGCAGGAGGTTGTCGAGGGTCTGGTCGGTGGCTCCAGCTGCTCGGGCGATTCGGCTGTGCAGCTGCAGGGAGGGGCCGAGTGTCTGGTAGAAGATGTCGACGACCAGGCATGCAAGCGCTCGTTCACGCACCGACAGATGCGGGCGGGTCCAGCGTTGGGTGAGCTGCGCTTCGGTGAACGCGGCCAGCCCGGGGGCGATTGTTCGAAGCTCGCGCACGATGTCGTTCAGCGTGTCGTCGAGCGGGGCGGGTGTCGGTGGTTGGTCGTCGCGGACGGCGGGCAGGCCGAGTTCGGTCAGGCGCTGGAACGCGGTGACCACGATGGGGTAGCCAACGTAAGGGGCCAGGTGCCGGAAGAGTTCCCGGATTGACTCGGCGTCGACATCGTGAGTCGATGCCATCTCGATGTGCATGGCCAGCGGCGTTCCCAGGTGCGGATGGCACAGGTCGGCGGTCAGGCAGACGAAGGTCTTCTCACGCGGAGTCAGGTCGGGCAGGCTCCACAGGTTGTGGCCCGCGCTCATGGCCATCTGCGCGAAAACGGGATCGAGCTGGACGAGGGCGTCTGCACCGGCGAGCGGTCGCGACATGGCGGTTTCCTCCGAAATCAGGGGGTGTTCAGGACAGGCCGAGCGCACGCCGACGCAGGATGTCGAGGGATCGTTGGGGTAGCCAGCGTCCGAGCGTGCTCATCAGCCGCGAGCCTTTCCCGACGGGGTAGCGGACGCGGGGGCGGCGGGCGGTGAGGGCGTGCAGGACCGCGCGGGCGATCACGTCGGGGCTCGAGCCGGTGCGCTCGTTGTCGAGGCTGTGGGTGATCATGGTGCGGTAGGCGTCGCCGTAGAGGGTTCTGCCTTGCGTTCCCAGCGAGGCCAGGCGCGGCTCGACTTCGTTTTCGAGCTTGTCGACGGCGTCGGTGTGGGTGGAGCCGGGCTCGATGAGCACGACCTCGATGCCCCACGGCTTGACTTCCATGCGCAAGGCGTCGGTGAGTGATCGGATGGCGTGCTTGGACGAGCACAGCGGCCCGCCGAAGGGCAGGGTGATCCAGCTGCCGACCGAGCCGACGGTGACCACCCGGCCCCGCGACGCCCGCAACAGCGGCAGCATGGCCTGGGTGACCGCGACCTGGCCGAACACGTTGACTTCGTACTGCCAGCGCAGTGCGTCCAACGGCACGCATTCCACCGGTCCGGTCACACCGACGCCGGCGTTGTTCACCAGAGCGTCCAAGTGGCCGATCTGTTCGGCGGCGGCAGCGATCTGCCCTGGGTCGGTGACATCGAGAGTGATCGGGGTGACCGCCGGGCCCAGCGCCTCCCCGTCAGCTTGTTTGCGGACTCCGGCATAGACGGTGATTCCCTTGCTGGCCAGCAGCAGGGCGGTAGCCCGCCCGATTCCGGTGGATGCGCCGGTGACCAGCACAGTCTTCGACATCGTTCTGTCCTTTTCTCAGAGTGGTAGCAACTGTTGGCATGCCTGTCGCGGCCTGCTGTGTTTGTGCGAGCGGCCGTCTCGGTCTCGGCCGCCGGGTTCCGCGGTTCAGTGGAGTCGCCGGTAGATGGTGGGTTGGGCGGCGATGTCGTTGGCGGCGAAGTTGGCCAGCACGAAAGTGCGGAAGGTGGGTCGGAACAGCAGGCTGGGCAGGAAGGTGCGCAGCGTCGGCCAGCTGGCGTGGTTGATAAGGGTGTAGTCGTCGGGTTCTCCGGGCAGCGGCTGCATCGGAACCGAGTCGGGCAGGGCGGTTTTCCGCTGGAACCAGCCCGCGGTGTAGTGCCAGACATCGAAGACGGTCTGCCAATCTCGGCAGTGGAAGTAGTTGAACAGGAACCAGTGGTCGGCGCTGTGATCGACGTCGGCGATCCGGGCAGGACTGCTGGCGGAGGTGAGGTGGACATGCCGGGCGCTGCTCTCCAGCAACGCGACAAGATCGCGGTAGGTCGGGTCGACGCGTAGTGCAGCGAGGTCGTCGACGGTCGTGGTGCGAATGAGGACGACAACGTCGTAGCGGGCGGGGCGCACACCGGCTCGGCGCAGCAGCCGGGCGCCTTCCCCGGGCGGGCGCAGCGCCGCGTGGAACGCCGTCGCCTCGACGACATCGTCGCGGCGAGCCAGTTGCCGGCACAGCGGACCGATCCGGGCGAGCACGCGACGCCGGGTCGGCGCGGGCAGGGGCAGCGGGCCCGCCCAGCGGCCGATTTCCGCGCCCAGCATTAAGAAGCCGTTATCGGTCGGGGAGGTGAGGCGGACCATGACCGCGCGCTCGTCGTTGATGATCTTCACGGTGAATTCCCTTGTCTCGAGCTGGTTTTCAATGAAATTGTCAGCGTCGGTCGAGCCCGGACAGCCGCCACGCGAGTCGGCGGCGGACGGCGGGCGCGGCACCGGCCAGACGCATGGCGGTGTTGCGGACCGGCCTTATCCGGGCCGACGCGGTGGCCAGTTCGGTGAGCTGGCTGGCGGTCGCGACGACCGTTTCGGCGGTGCGACGCCGGGTCGCGGCGTGCTCATCGAGCAGGCGCTCGGGTTCGCCCGCGAGCACCCTGGACAGGGTTTCCGCAGCGGTGACGGCGTCCTCGATACCGAGGTTCATGCCCTGGCCACCGGCCGGGGAGTGGACGTGGCCCGCATCTCCGGCCAGCAGGATCCGGCCGCGCCGGAACGTGTCGGCGATGCGGTGATGGACGCGGAAGCGCGAACCCCACACCACCTCCTCCACGACGGCCGGGCGGGCTTGCGGACCGCGCTCGTCGAGCAGCCGCTGCACGAACGCGGCATCCGGCTCGTGTGGGGCCTCGTCGACGGTCGCGACGATGCGATACATGCCGTCAGGTAGCGGTGCGACGACGACCAGCCCGGCCGGGGAGAAGTAAAGGATCACTTCCTCGGCCGGCACGCCACCGGAAACGCGGACGTCGGCCAGGATGAACGATTCGGCGTAGGTCCCGCCGGTGAATCCGATGCCGGCATGTTCACGCACCAGGCTGTGCATGCCGTCGGCTCCGAGGAGGTAGCGGGCGCGGATGCGGTCGCCGTCGGCGAGCGTGGCGGTGACCAGATCGCTGTCTTGGTCGACGCCGGTCACCGTGGCCGGGCGGTTGACCTTACCGCCCAGCTCGGTCAGTCGGTCCAGCAGGAACTTCTCGGTGTCGGCCTGCGAGATCATCAACGTGTAGGGATAGGCGGTGGGCAGCTCGTCGAACGGGACCGCCATCAGCAGCCGGTCGCGGTCGCGGATGGTGAACGTCGGCGTGTGCACGCCCCGGCCGACCAGTGCCGCCGTCACACCGTAGGGCTCGAGCAGTTCGAGCGTGCGCGGGTGCACGACTGCGGCGCGGGAGGTGTTCGCGCCCTCGGCTTGACTGTCGACGATCACGACCTCGTGGCCGAGCTGGGTCAATGCGATGCCTGCGGTCAGGCCTGCCGGCCCGGCCCCGACGATC
This sequence comes from Nocardia sp. NBC_00881, assembly GCF_045207455.1. Classification (NCBI taxonomy): domain Bacteria; kingdom Bacillati; phylum Actinomycetota; class Actinomycetes; order Mycobacteriales; family Nocardiaceae; genus Nocardia; species Nocardia sp. NBC_00881. Next base: position 1,207,163 of record NZ_CP108798.1, on the reverse strand, counting down.
ACCACGTCTGCGATTTCCTTCGTCATTGCTCTCACTCCTGCATGTCAACGCTTGTTGGCATTAACAGTAGAGATGCGCGCCCCTGATGTCAACGGTTGTTGGCCTACACTTGTTGGCATGAGAAGGTCCTCGACGGAAACCAAAGCTGTCATCCTGTCCTCGGCCCGCGAGCGCTTCGCCGCCGACGGCTACGACCGCGCCACCATCCGCTCGATCGCCGCCGACGCGGCCATCGATCCGGCCATGGTGATGCGCTACTACGGCACCAAGGAGCGGCTGTTCGCGGCGTCGGTCGAGTTCGATCTGGAGCTGCCGAATCTGGCCATGATCGAACGCGAGCGCATCGGCAATGAATCGCATGACTTTCTCCCTGACTCTGGGTGTCTTCGATCAAGGGACGAGACAGCATCTGCCGACGTGACGGGGTGTGGCCTAGCTCACCGCCGCGCCGGCCAGCCGGTCGAGGAACCCGGTCGACGCGAGACCACACCATCGGTAAGACGCCCGCCAGGACATCGCCCTGGCCACCATGAGCTGACCGCCCGCCAGCGCTCTCGGCGGCGCCGGCCGCACTGGCGGGCAACCGGTTGCCCGCCAGACGACGAAAACCGAGCATGCCGTCGGCGAACGAACCCGTTGCCCACCAACACACGATCAGCGGCACTACCGGATGTTGCCGGTCACTGAGGTTGCGGTGGATCATGACAGGCAGGCACGGCTGGGCCGTCAGGTTTCGGCGAAGGCCGAGCCCGCAGCGGCGAGCGTAAGGATTTCCTTGTTGCCGTCAGCCCAGGTGGGAGTCATGGCGACATTGTCGATGAGCCAACAATCGTCGATGTTGGCCAGCCCGATTCGATAGGTACCTCCCAGTGTCCAACGCGGCGAACCGAACCGGTTCGCCAGCAGGTGGATGGCCTGGAACACCGCGGTGAGCTCGGCGCGGTCACCGTCGACCCGGACGAGATGGTTGCCAAGTAAGTGTTGGGTTGCATCGAACGCACCCAGCAGTTGCGACCAGTCGCTGCGAATCTGGTCGGGCGTGGCAGTGACGGGCTCACCGCCCCAGATTGCGGTGTAGTCCAGGACGACCCGGTCGGCGAAGACGCTGGGAAACGCGTCCCAGTCCCGAGTGTCGATGTACCAGAACATCCGGGTTGCGGCTTCGATGGCGTCGGCGCGCTGCTGTGCTGTGGTCATTGAGAGTCCTTATTCGTAGACAGTGGCAACAGGTTTCGTTCGGCGAAGACGTTCCGGGCGATTGTCATGGCATTCAGGACGCGGGGAAACCCGGCGTACGGCAGGGCTTGGATGACTGCTTCCACGACCGATGCCGGTGCGAGGCCGACGTTGAGTGCAGTTGTGATGTGCGCCTCCAGCTGCGGGTCGACACTTCCGAGCCCTATCAGCACGCCGAGGATGACCAATTCCCGCGAACCGCTGTCGAGACCCGGACGGGCGTGGATGTCGGCATAGGCGAACTCGACCGCGTACCGGTGCAGATCGGGGGCGATGTCGGACAGCGCGTCATAGACCCGGTGCCGCAGGGCCGTGGCACCGCCCAGCTCTTGCTGGCGGGCCAGACCCCGCTCGTATCGCTCGTTCACGTCATCGAGTCTGTTGGCCCCGGCCGCGGTCAACCAGGCCCGCCTTGTCCAGGTACAGCCAGTACGAGGCTGATTCGTAGACTTGGGGCCATGACCGAACTGGGCAGTTTCCTGGCCACCCGTCGTGCCCGCATCGATCCGACCGACGTCGGACTGCCCGCCGGTCGGCGCCGGCGGGTCCCGGGTCTGCGGCGCGAGGAACTGGCTCAGCTCTCCGGCATCAGCGCCGAGTACTACCAGCGACTCGAGCAGGGGAGGTCGACATCCCCCTCCGACGAGGTGCTCGATGCCATTGCCGACGCGCTGCGCCTCGATGCGGTCGAGCGCGGGCACCTGCGGGCCCTCGCCCGCCCGGCCCGCCGTAATGTTCCGTCCGCCCGGGTCAGCACGCGACCCGAGCTGCGCCGGATGCTCGACTTGATGGTCGGTGTTCCCGCGCTGATCATCACCGACACCTTCACCGTCCTGGCGGAAAACGCGTTGGCACGCAAGCTGTTCGATCCGCTGGGCGAGCACGAAAACCTGGCTCGTACCCTGTTTCTCAATCCGGCCGCCCGCACGTTCTATCTCGAATGGGACGAGGTTGCCGCCGCCACGGTCGCACAGCTGCGGCTCGTCGTGGGCCGCTACCCGGCCGATCCGGAGGCCTCCACATTGATCGAGGATCTCACCATCTCGAGCCCTGAATTCGCCGACCTGTGGCAGACCGGCGACGTGGCTCTACGCAACCACGGCAGCAAGAGCTTCCATCACCCCGAGCAAGGCGTGCTGGCGGTGAATTACGAAAATCTCGAATTGCCAGGCGATCTCCGCCAACGCCTGGTCACCCTAACCCCGGTCGAATCTCCATCGACAGCGTCAAATATGGCAACCGTGGACGGCGAAGCCCCGGCTGGACCTCTGAGTGAGCGTCCGGGAACTCTCGTAAGCCGTGACCGGGGGTGAGTTGCCTGGCGGATTCGGTTGTGGGTGGGATTCGGTGGTGCCGGATCGGCGAATGTGGTTGCGGGTAAAGGATGCCGGCCCGGCGCGGCGCATCCTGGACGGCGAATCGTGACCGCAGCAGGGTGACGCTATCGGTGGCGAGGAGATAGTGCGATCGCAGTGCGTCCAATGCCGCCGCAGGCTTCGTCAAAGGCGAGGAACGCGTCGGTTATGGTGCGGACTGCAGCGTCTTCAGCAGTCGTCCGGGGCTTGGTGTTCCGTAAGCCGATCGGCCAACGAAACACCAGGCGGCGCAGACCCGGTCCCAGGTCACGGGTGTTCCGTAGAGGTGTTCCGTGAACCGTCCCGGTGAACCCCCGGCTATCTGGAACACTTTTCGACATGGGTGAGCCGTTCCGCGTCGGATACTGCCGCTGCTCCACTGACACACAAGACATCGAGATCCAGACCGACCAACTCCTCGCGCTCGGAGTCCCGTGCGAACGGATCTGGCCCGCATCGACTTTCAACTGCTCGGCCAACCGCGCCACCGCCACCGTCGGCGCGCTGTTGACCCGGCCGGGCACGAACCCCAACCACGGCAGCGTGCACAACGCGATGGCCATGCCGAGGCGCTCGGCCGGACCGCGCCCGCGCCCGGGATCGATGAACGCGGCATCGGCAGGGGACAGGGTGAAGAAGCGGAACAGCTCCTCGCGGCTGATCTCCGGGAACTTCCGCAGACGGGCCAACTCCTCATCCGCGAACACCCGCGTCGCCACGAACCAACCTCCGGCACACCAACCAATAGCGTTGGGAGCCAAGCCAACCAGCAACCGGCCGTCACCGCAGGTTGAAACCGCGATTCACCTGCGGGCCGCAGCGGCTATGCCATATTCGTTGTATTTCGGCGGTTGCTACCGGTACCCCGACGCCAAAGGTTATGCGCTCTGGTCGTGGTCGAGTGGTCCAGCGGCTTGCCTGGCACCGACTCCGGCGAGTGGAAGCGGGCGGTGTGCCCGCGCTGTGGTGGCACGTCCACCGGATTCCTGGTCAGTTATAAGGATTCACCGTTCACCATTCTCGCCATATCCCCAACGCTCGCCGAGCTCGACTATGGAACCCGGTAATTCGCAGGCCGCTGAGTCAGTGCTCAGCACCTGGATGCACCCGCTTCGAATCTTGTCTCGCCAGTCCCCCAGGCCGGGCTCGTAGGCCCCGTGATCGTAATTGCCGTAGTCCAGCATCGTCGGCTCATAATCGACGCCGATAAAGCGACACAAGTCTCTGAATACGATATCAGGAGTCTCGATCAGCTTCTCATACCGGACTTCGATCGAATCAGGATGCAACGCCGCCGCTTCCAGCCTTTCCGACCATTGCAATATCGATTCGCATGCCTCTTCTGCTTCGGTAAATATTCCAGAATTTACGAACGAGCGACAGATGTCGATCGGGTTCCTGTAGAGAATGATGAATCGAGCATCGGGCCAGCATGAAAGTATTTGCTCGTGTATCAATGTATTTGCTGGAGTTTTTTCTACTATGAATTTCTTCCCACTCCCAACCAGTTGTCGATACACGAGTTGGTCCCAGAGTATGAATTTCAGATCATGTTGTGTCATGTCGAGCCGGCCGATCGAAAGCTGTGCGCCGTCGACAGCTTCTACCTCTATAGAGCCGAGGTGCAACTCATGCGGAGAATATATTTTCGAATGTGAATCGAGGATGCACCTCAACAGGGTCGACCCAGACCTCATCAGAGATAGGACGAACGTCGGACTCTGCACGAATCGGCCCGCGGGAGTGGCGGCGCTGTGAGCATCCCGCCGAGACCGCACGGGATCGACAGCAGCGCCTCGAATCGGGCTTTTCATGAGACGGTCCGGTCGTCAAACAAGTTTTCCCACGGTCGACCGGTGGCTATACTTCGCGAGACAGCATCGAACTTCTCGTCGGCTGCCACGGGTTGCAACACCGGGTATGAAACCTGGAGAGATTTATCCAATACTTCGACAACCTTCATTCGATCATCCTGCACTCTGGCCAGAATCAGCACTCCGGGCTGGTCGGAAGACAGCAGCAGGAGATTCTCGGTGTTATCCGGATTCCGCGTCAGAAGGAGCAATCCGAGATCAGGATCGTGAGCTGCAGCGGTCAACGATCCAGCATTACCGAGGCACGCCTCTGCCATTGCGGCGACAGCAAAGTCTAGTGTCACCGATGCGGCGCGAGTCAGATACCCCTTTCCCATCCGCCCCAGCAAGGCGAACTTTGCGACTCTCAGATACCGCGCCGTGTCGTCGCGCACAGCGCCGCCGAGCGACTCGATTTCGGCCAAAAACCGGTCGAGGACCTCGATATCGGCCACATCCCAGTCCAGACCATTGCTGTAGCTGGGGAACCCGGTCCGGTATACGTAGGTGTGCTCCACGGGTTTGGCTACCTGTGCGCCTGCGTTCACCATCCGCAGCCACAGATCCCAGTCTTCCGCATAGGTGATGTTTCGATCGCGATATCCGCCGACGTCTTCGTACAGCCGACGACTATAGAGCGCACCGACCAGGACGTAGTTGCGCATCAGAAGCTGGTCGAGATGCCCGACTCCCGGCAGGGGGCGCGCGTCGTGCGTCCGATCGACAGACAATTTCAGGCCGCCGTACCAATGGAGCGGCCGTGGACTGATCAACCCCGGTCGTTCCAGGTATGTCCGCCGTAGCGTGGCCAAGTGACCAGGTGTCACGAAATCATCCGCATCCAACTGTGCCACCAGCTCGGTGTTCAGCGCGGCGATCCCCGTCGCGCGAGCGGCTCCGATCCCACACCTGTGTTCGTGACGAATAACTTTGATCGGGAGCACGCCCCGCCAGCGGTGCGCAACCGCATAGGTCGCATCCTGCGAACCATCGTCAACGACGACCACCTCTTCAGCGGGCTGAGTTTGCATCGCGAGCGAACACAGCGCGCGGTCGAGACAGTCAGCCATGTTGCAAGCCGGAATGATCACACCGACGGTTGCTTGTTCAAGCACACCGCAATGGTGACACGACCTGACTGCGGCGGAACACAAGTTCGAAGGACTTCCGGACTTGTCAGGGCAGCGGGGCCTGGTTCGGCAGCCAGCGCGGCGCCCTGGTCGTCGATTAGATCGCCGACGACGATCTGGGCATTACCAGGGCACCCGCATAGGCCGCCCCGATCCCACGGGCACCGCCGCGGACCAGCGAAATGCCTGCCACGCGCCACTCATGCCCACACTTCCTTTCCATCGTCCGCGGAGCCTGCCCCGATCGAATCGGGTCGCTGATCGAGCCGGAACACACAGCGGGTGCGGGTGTAGATCGTGGGCATGCACTCGTTGCAATGAACGCACGCCGACCGCGTCGTCGCATCGGACTGAATGCGGAGCAATAGGTTCGGCTCTCGCAGCAAGGCCCGGCCCATGGCTACGAAGTCGAATCCCTCCGCCATAGCCAGACGCATCGTGTCGAGTTCGGTGATGCCGCCCAATAGGACCAGCGGCATCGACAACTCGCGACGAAAATGGCGCGCCCGCTCCAGCAAGTACGCCTCCCGATACGGATACTCCTTCAAAAAGGCGCGGCCGACGAGCCGGAAGCCCCAACGCGTCGGAACCGGAAGAACTTTCGCGAACTCACGCCGGGGTGCGTCACCGTGGAACAACAGCATCGGGTTGAGCAGTGAACTGCCCGCGGTCAACTCGAGGGCGTCGAGCGCGCCGTCGGTCTCCAGGAACGCGGCGACCTGCAGCGACTCTGGAACGGCCAGGCCACCCGGAACACCGTCCTCCATATTCAGCTTCGCCGTGACCGCGAGCCGGTCCCCGACAGCTTCTCTTACAGCGCACGCGATTTCGCGCGCCAGCCTGGCGCGATTGGCTATCGAGCCACCGTACTGGTCCTTGCGCCGGTTCAACCGTGGGCTGAGGAATGAACTCACCAGGTAGTTGTGCCCGAAGTGGATTTCCACTGCGTCGAAACCGGCTTCGATCGCCAGCCGTGCGGCGTGGGCATGAGCTGTGACGATCTCGCGGATCTCAGCCACATCGGGAACCTTCGTCGGGCGCATGCCGAGCGGGCTGAACATCCGGCTCGGCGCCATGGCGGGAGCGCGGTTGGACGCCGCGTTGGCCACCGGGCCGGCGTGCCCGATCTGCGCACTCGCCGCGGCGCCCTCGGCGTGCACGACATCGGTCAATCGCCGAAGTCCGGGTACCGCTTCCGGCCGCATCCAGATCTGGTGGCGGTCGGTGCGACCGCCCGGGGCGACGGCGCAGTACGCGACCGTCGTCATGCCCACGCCGCCTGCGGCCGTCTCCCGATGAAACTCGACCAGCTCATCGGTGACCAACGCGTCCGGTGTGCGGCCCTCGAACGTCGCGGCCTTGATCACCCTGTTGCGCAACGTGATCGGCCCGAGTGCGGCCGGTGCGAAAACCTCGTTCATTTGCTTCCCCCCACCGGTACAGTCAGTCCCGCCACGACAAAGTCGCGGAGGGTGCTCACCGCTTGCGGCGACATGTCGCGTTCATCTGTTCCTGCCCTGCCGAACCGCATGATGATCAGATCGAATGCGAGCATCCAGCGGCGGCGGCTCTCCTGTTCGCTCAGTTCGGGCAGCAGACCGACCCAGGAGTCCATCCGGAACCACGGTTGGTGCCAGGACGTGGTGTGCCGCCCGAGCACATACCGAGCCAGCAAGCGCAGATGCAATCGGCCCATCGGATCACCGGACAGCTGGACAAACGGCTCGATCACGGCCTCGACAACCGCCGAAACCGAGCCGTGCCGGGCGGTCACAGCGGCCAGCCGGGCTGCCCACAACGGACCCAGCCGATCCTCCAGCAAGGCTGCCACCAGCGCCTCCTTCGACCCGAAGTGGTAATGCACCGCAGCGGGGTTCGCGCCCGCCTCGGCGCAGATCCCGCGCACCGACACGCCGTCGTAGCGCTCGGTCGACAACAGTCGTTCGGCGGCGGCAAGCAGACGTTCGCGCGTAGCCGCCGACACCTTCTCGGTCATACGGATAGTCAAGCATGATTAAATCACAGTTTCAATCGTTGATTGAATTATAGACCCGAGTGCTGGACTGACCCTCGGCCACACAGCAAGCAACCGCCGCTGAGCGAAGAATTGCGGTACAGCATCAGTGGTCTGCGCAGGTTCAGGACGCTCCCCCACGCATCGGTCCACAACGTCGGCCGGCACTGCCACGCTCTCTTGCCACGGGCGTGTTTCGACGGTTCCGATGTCGCCGGATTCCGCCGGCGCTGATCATCAATTCCGAATGCGGCACCGGGCTCCTCCCAAAACAGGTTCGACCCCCTATGTCCGCCTCTGCCGCGTTCAAGGGCGGGATCCAGGACAAACGCGCTGGTTTCAGTGAGCCGGTGCAGGTGATCTCCGACCCTGCCAGCCCGTCCGGCCCGCGGAAGGCCACAAGCAACCCACGCGTGCCGCGCGACGACCATGGCCATCCGCACAACCAGCCGTGCAGTTACGTTTTTGTGCTGGCGAATTCTGTTGCGAGGCACGAACTGCGGAATGGTGTGGCGCGGTGTGCGTCACCGGTCGACACTGTCCTGGCACGTGCTCGTCCGGTATGTGTGTGACCTGTTCATCACCCCTGGAGACAGCATGACCGAGTCTTCCGCCCAGTTGCCCACCGGCAGATTCATTTATACCAAAGAGGGCTGACGCTCTTTCCGCGTAGGTGGTCGTTCGACCAAAGGTCGACCTGTCAAGCAGATCCGCGCCGACGCTTCCTCCAGGTCGCGAACCGTTGATCGGCGAAAATTGGAGTGCATCGTGGCAAATCTATTGCCGTTCTTGATCGCGGGAATTGTATCCGGTTCGGTATATGGACTGGCCGCAGTGGGTTTGGTGCTTACCTACAAGACGTCGGGAGTGTTCAACTTCGCCCACGGCGCGATGGCCACGGTTTCGGCGTACGCGTTTTACACGTTCCACGTCATCGATGGTGTTGCATGGCAGCTCGCCGTGGCGATTTGCGTTCTCGGCATCGGTCCGGCCATGGGCCTGGCGCTGGAGTTGGTGGCCCGTGTCGTCGACGGGGCGACTTTGGAACTACGGATCGCCGCGACCGTCGGCATTCTGCTGGTCGTCGAGGCGGGGGCGAGTCTGTACTTCGGTCAGACGACGACGCGTATCGTCCCGACGTTCCTGCCGCAGGGCGGATTCGCCGCCTTCGGCGTGCGGGTGCAGTGGTCGGATGTTGCCACGTTCCTTGTCGCGGTACTCGCGACGGCCGCGTTGTCGGCCGCGTTGCGGTTCACCCGACGCGGCATCGCGATGCGTGCGGTGGTCGAGAATGCGGCGTTGCTGGATCTGGCCGGGACCAGCCCGGTGAGCACGCGACGATGGGCCTGGTGTGTCGGCACTGGCTTGGCGTCACTGTCCGGGGTGCTGTTCGCGCCGTTGATTCCGCTCGATCCCGTGCAGTTGACGTTACTGGTCGTTCAGGCGTTCGGAGCGGCGGCCATCGGTCGATTCACCAGCCTGCCATGGAGTTTCGGCGGTGGACTGCTCATCGGGGTTCTCGCCGCACTGGCCACCCACTACTTCAACACAGGGCTTGCCGCGGGAGTTCCTGCCGCATTGCCGTTCTTGGCGTTGTTCCTCGTCTTGCTGGTCATGCCGCGTCGCTACCTGATGGAAAGAGACAAGTCGGTCCAGCGTATCCGATCCGGCTGGACTGCTCCGCCCGCACTGCAATCCATTGGCGGAGCCGTGGTGTTAATGGTGCTCGCACTGGTGCCGTCGTTCGCGGGCATCCACTTGACGGACTGGACCGTGGCGCTGGCGATGACACTCGTCTTTCTGTCGCTCGGGCTGTTGGTCCGCACGTCTGGTCAAGTCTCGCTGTGTCACATGGCCTTCACCGCGATCGGCGTTTGCGCGTTCTCGCATTTCGCTGTCGATTGGCGGTTTCCGTGGCCGCTCGCACTCATCGGATGTGGACTGGTGGTCGTGCCGATCGGCGCGGTGCTGTCGATCCCGGCCATTCGCCTCAGCGGCCTCTATCTGGCGTTGGCGACCTTCGGATTCGGCGTCGTACTCCAGGTGATGTTCTACAGCCAGGACTACATGTTCGGCACCAGCGGGCTGGGCCTGAAAATGCCGCGGCCCAGCGTATTCGGACTCGATTCCGACCCCGCCTTCTACCGTCTCGTGCTGGCGCTGGCCACGATGGCCACCCTGTTGGTGGTGGCGTTGGACAAGAGCAGGCTCGGGCGATTGCTCCGCGGCCTGGCGGAATCGCCGACCGCGCTGCGGACGCACGGCGTCACGATCGACATCACGCGCGTTCTCGTCTTCTGCGTCTCGGCATTTCTCGCTGCGCTCGGCGGTGCACTCGCCGGAATGGCCCAGACGACCGCCGCGGCCGACAACTACCAGCCGCTGCTGTCGATCACCTATTTCGCGGTCATCGTCATCATGGTGGGCCGCGAGCCGTGGTATTCGCTACTGGCCGCGGCGGCGCTCATCCTGGTGCCGTCCTATATCACGACCGCCGACATGTCGCTGCGGCTCCAGGTCCTTTTCGGCATCCTGGCGGTGCTGCGTGCCGCCACCGCTAGCCGCCTCGAAGTCCCCGCCCCGATCCGATCCTGGCTCGACCGCACGTTTCGCCGCAACCACACATCGGCGGCGTTTGCGGCGGAGCAGCCCACCAGGTTGTCCCCGACGGTACTGGACGTCGGCGACCTATCGGTTCGCTTCGGCGGCGTCGTGGCGGTCGAAAACTTCTCGTTCGAAGCGCCGACCGGGCGGATCACCGGGCTTATCGGTCCTAACGGGGCCGGAAAGACCACCACATTCGATGCCTGCACCGGTCTGGTCAAGGCCCACACAGGCGTGGTGCGACTGCGAGACCGGGTGATCAGCCGGGCATCGACTCCACGCCGGGCGCGACTGGGCCTCGGACGAACCTTCCAGAAGACGGAGCTGTTCGATTCTCTTACCGTCGCCGAAAACGTCGCTTTTGGAGCGGAAGGCCCGCTCGCTGGGGCGAACCCGCTCGCCCACCTCATCGCGACGCACGGACAATCCCGGCGGGTGCGCACCGCGACGGCCTCCGCTATGGCGTTGTGTGGCATCGAAGCCATCGCGCACACCCGCGTCGGCGCGCTCTCCACCGGGCAGCGCAGACTGGTCGAACTCGCTCGTTGTCTTGCCGGGCCATATCGGATCCTTCTACTCGACGAGCCCAGCTCGGGCCTCGATCATTCGGAGACCGCACGTTTCGGTCAGATCCTGCGGCATGTCGTCGCCGAACGCGGCGTTGGAGTCGTCCTGGTCGAGCACGACATGTCGCTGGTGCTCGATGTCTGCGAGGAGATCATCGTCCTCGACTTCGGCCGCCGGATATTCCGGGGCACGCCCGCGCAGGTCAGGGCTTCGGAGATGGTGCAGCACGCCTATCTCGGCGAGCCGGTCACCGAAGAGTACCGGCTGCAGGAGCCCGTAGCATGAGCAGCACCGACTTCGCGCTCGAATTGCGCTCGGTCACCGCGGGATACGGTTCCGCCATCGTGCTCCACGACGTCGACCTCACGGTTCCACCTCGATCGGTCGTCGCCCTACTCGGGCCGAACGGTGCCGGGAAAACAACGCTGCTGCGAGTAGCCTCCGGACTGCTGCGTGCGCGATCGGGCACGGTGGCGATCAGCGGCGCCGATCTGACCCGAGCCCGCCCCGCGCGCCGCGCGCGCGCCGGCCTGTGCCTGATCCCCGAGGACCGAGGGGTGTTCACGGACCTGACGGTCCGGGAGAACCTACGTCTGCTGACGCCACCGTGGCGACGCCACCGCGGCGTCGACGACGTGCTCGATATCTTCCCTGCGCTGCGGACCAGGCTCGACCAACGGGCAGGTTCCCTGTCCGGCGGGCAGCAGCAGATGTTGGCACTGGGGCGTGCCTGGCTGGCCGATCCGGCGGTTGTCCTGCTCGACGAGGTTTCCATGGGCCTGGCACCGCTGGTCGTGGACGAGATCTTCGCCGCGCTAGGTGAATTGCGTGCCGCCGGCGCGGCGATTCTGCTGGTCGAGCAGTACGTCGACCACGCCATGACCATGGCCGATCACGTGGTGTTGCTCAGCCGCGGCATGGTCACGTTTGCCGGACCCGCCGCGGAGATCGACCGAGATGCCGTGCTGGAGAACTATCTCGGCATCGATAGCGGACACACAGACTTGCCGGCGTCGCCGGCGGGACACCCACCCGGAACCGTTGCCGGGCCGTGGGCGTAGCGATTCGAAGTTCGGCAACCGCATAGGAGTGGAGCTAATGAAGAAGACAAGGTTTCTGTGGTGGGTCGCGCCGATGCTGGCGGCAGCGCTCGCGCTCACGTCGTGTTCCGCCGACTCGGCGAATAGCGGGTCCGAATCCATTGGCCCGGTGAAGGTTTCCGATGGTGGGCTCACGGGCGATCCGATCCTCATCGGGTCGATCTGCAGTTGTACCGGCCCTGCCGCCGGATCGGTGGGGCGCGCCACCGATGTGCTGCAGGCGTGGGCGTCGTCGGTCAACGATCGTGGCGGAATCAACGGCCACCCTGTCAAGGTCGTCTCCTACGACGACGGGCAGAATCCGACTACGGCGCTGGCCGTCGCGAAGAAGCTGGTCGAACAGGACAAGGTGGTCGCAATCGTCGGCCAGACCAGCCTGGTTACTTCGAGTTGGCAAGCCTACGTCGACAGCAAGGGCATTCCCGTCATCGGCGGGCAGCCCGTCGATGCCCCGTTCATCACCGATCCGAACTTCTTCGCCTCCGGCACCACGCTGCCGGTGCTGATGCTGGGCGAGGTGGCCCAGGCCAAGCGAGTGGGCGCGAAGGCCCTCGGCGTCTACTACTGTGCCGAGATCCCGGTTTGCGAGCAACTTCCGAAAATGCTCGAGCCGATGGCCAAACAGGCCGGCCTGGGATTCGCCGCGGAGAAGGTCGCGATAGCCGCGCCGAACTACATCGCCCCCTGCTTGGCATTCAAGGAAAAGGGGGTCGATGCCGTGCTCCCCGCCGTATCGGTCGAGGCGATTTCGCGGATCGCGGCATCGTGTGCCCAACAGGGGTACAAACCGATACAGGCCCCCACCGGCGTGAGCCTCCAAAAGGCGTGGGCCACGGACCCGAACTTCGAGGGCAGTATCTTCGCAGGCTCCAACGCGCTGTACACCGACGACTCGATCCCGGCGATCAAGAACTTCAGCGAAGCCCTCGACAAATACGTACCCGGCCTTCGGGACAGCGCGGACCTCAGTGCTCCGCTGCTGTGGCCGTGGGCAGGCGGCCAGCTGTTCCTGGCGGCAGCAAAAGCGGCCGACCTCACCCCGTCCTCGACGAGCGCGGACGTGATCAAAGGCCTGCACGCACTGCGAGATGAGACCCTCGACGGCCTCGCGCCACCGCTGACCTTCCCGGAGGGCAAACCCGCGTTCCCACTGTGCTACTTCACCGGAAACACCAAGGGCGGCACGTACCACTCCGACAACGGCGGCAAGCCGACGTGCATCGATCAGGACACCGCCGCCGCGTTGATGAAGGCGCTCACACCGGCGTGACAGCCCGAGCCCGACCAGGCGCCGGCTGGTCGGGCTCGATCGCCGGCCTGACTACTCTTGCGTCACCGAGTGCTCGGCCAGCAGAGCCCGCAGCCTGTCCGAGTCGACCTTCATCACCGTCCCGACATAGCGGACCGTACCGACTATCAAGACGTTCGACGGGCCTCGTGCGCCGGGGAAATGCGGGCCAGCACCTCGTCGTCGATGCGGCAGCCCTCTCAGCGCATCCGCTCGACCGCGAGCCCGCAATATTCTGTGTCCAAGCGATGACTGCGTTGATGGCCAGGGTCAGGCACCACGCCTGCCCGGTCTGGCTTCCAGATGCCGGGCCCGGAAGGTTCCTTCATGGGCGTAGACGAGGTCGCGTGGAGAGCGTGGATGGATTGCTGAAAGAATATTGGCGCATGAAAGTGCTGAGTAACACAACCATCGCGACGCTGACCGAATGCTGAGGCCTCGGCCTCCGCCACCGGCCCACGCTACACGATAGCCATCGTCGGGCTGCTCATACTGGCCACCCCACTGCTGTTGCCGCGACGCAGGAGAGCGAGCCGAGAACTCGCGAACTCGCCGCAGATCGTGCCTGACCGATCTTGCGCTACATTCTTGCTCAAGTCCCATGCAGAGCATCAGGGCCGATCCATACGGCGGCAGCTTGTTGTTTCGGGACGCGCGGTCTTTGGCACCGCCGGCACCGCAACTCGCCACAGACTCCAGACAAACCCCCCACACAGAACAGTCCCCGGTAGTCTCCATCGAATCCATGAGCCTCAGTCGTCGCTGACAACTCCGTATTCGATTGGCTTGCCGGGGGCCTAGCCAGATCCTGGGAAAGTTCATCATTGCCGACAGACGTCTCCGCCGACAATGTGGCGCTCTCCCGGTGTTCCGGTGTAATGACCAGTTTCCTCCAGATTTGTCTCTAGTCAATACCTGCGCGCCCCCTTCTTCAGCAAAATGATCTTGGCGTGTATTCTGATCAACCGGATCATGCAATACAGTGGGGTTACCGCCACCGCCTAGTTCACCGTTTGCCAGATCGTCGGGCCACCACTCGTTGGAGTCCCCATGGCGCTCGTTCACACTCCCGCCTCGACGAGTGCAGGCCTTCGCTCCACACTCGCCATCGTGGGCATCGTTGTGCTCGCATTGCTTGTTCTCTGTCTCATCGGGCTCGACCAGGCGCTGTATCAGGCACCGGGATATACCCGCATGAGCTGATGCACGACGGCAGACACCTCCGCAGGGAGGCCTGTCGACCAGTTCAGCTCGGTCGACCGCCCGCAGCAGCGCATATGCGATCACCCTGCCGGGTACATCGGATCCGTCACTACGGAGACCTCATGAGTTCACCGAATCGATTCGACGAAGTTCAAAGCCAGGTCGCGGATATCGCTCCAGTGTTCCGCAGACCGCTGGACTCGCCATACGAGATCTCGAACGAGTTGTTTGCCGCTCTCCGCCATGTCCTGCACGACGTCGGCGGACAGCCAGACCTACCGATCGAGTACCAGGAAAAAGACGAAGAACCCTGGGAGATGAACACGTACGTCACATGCGAATGCCTCGGCTGGCGCGGCGTGTGGAATTCCGAGGAACGCCGACGAGCCGAGAACGACCTCGGCGCGACGCTGTACTTCGGTCTGCCTTACTACGCGCGTTGGGCGACCGTCGCCGCGAAGGTGCTGATCAACAAGGGTCTGATCACACCAGACGAACTGTCGGCGAAATTGGACGAGGTACGGGCGCGAATGGAGGCACGGGCATGACCAAGAAGTACGAGATCGGCGATCGCGTCCGGGTTCGAAACGCGACGTCGATGTTCCACACCCGCACCCAGGCCTACACCCGAGGGCGTACGGGTGTCGTCGTCGAACATCGGCCCGAATGGGTGATTCCGGAGGACGAGGCGTGGGGACGCGACGACGGCCGCTTCGAACCGTTCTACGTCGTGCGGTTCCGCCAGAAAGACCTGTGGCCTAAATACACCGGTTTCGCCGTCGACACGCTGGAGACGGAGGTCTCCGAGCGTTGGCTCGAGCCCGCAGAGGAGGATTCCGAGTGAGTCAGACCCACGATCACGGGGCGCATGCGCCGATCCAGACGAGCGGAGAGATCAGCGAGTTCGAGGTCTTGGAGACCGCGATTCGCGAACTCGCCATAGAAAAGGGTCTCTTCTCGCGGGAAGACCACAGACGGTTCGCCGAATGGGCCGAATCGGTCGGCCCGCACGGCGGATCGAAACTGGTCGCGAAGGCGTGGACGGATCCCGGCTTCAAGGCGCGCCTGCTCGCCGACGGGACCGAGACGTGTAAGGAGGTCGGCATCGACTGGCGTGACCCGACGGGATCCGGAACGCCGAGCGACTACACCTACTTCTACGTGTTGGAAAACACGCCCAAAGTGCACAACGTAATCGTGTGCACGTTGTGCTCGTGTTATCCCCGGCCGGTTCTCGGTATGTCTCCGGACTGGTACCGCACCCCCAATTACCGTCGGCGCCTGGTGCGTTGGCCCCGTGAGGTGTTGGCCGAATTCGGGCTGCACTTTCCGCCCGACGTCGAGATCCGGGTGCACGACTCGAACCAGAAGTCTCGGTTCATGGTGATGCCGATGCGGCCCGAGGGCACCGAGGGGTGGACCGAGGAACAACTGGCGGCCATCGTCACCCGGGACACGATGATCGGCGTGGCACTGCCGCAGGTCGACTGGACTGCGCAGGCGCCGCCGGACCAGGTCGAGTCCGCCACGGGGAAGGGTGGGCGACAGTGAGAAGCGGTCCGTACGACATCCTCCTACACACATTGGAGCCCGGGTCGCGGCGGGAGAGCACACTTCCCGAACTCGACCGCAAGCCCGACCCATGGGAGTCGAGCATCCAGGCGACGTGCGAATGCCTGTCCTGGCGAGGCACATGGGACAACCTGGAACGCCGCCATACCGAGGATGCGCTCGGTGAGACGATCTACCACGACTTTCCCGTGCGGACCCGATCGGTCGTCGTGACGGCCCACACGCTGATGGATCGCGGATTGATCACGCCCGAAGAGTTGCGCACGCGAATGGCGGTGGTCCGGGCGCGGTTCAACCGGGAGTAGATCGGGGCCAGCCGGGATAGGGGTCCAAACCTGCCGCGGCGTGTTGTAGTGCCTGGCCAGTGAGCTGGATGTGGTGACCGTGTTATGCGGTGGGCGCTCGAGCGAGGTGGGGTTCCAGGGCGCGGTAGAGGGTGGAGCGGCCGATCTCGAGGTGTTTGGCGATGGCGGTGACCGACTCGCCGCGTTGCGGCGGTCGATGGCGACGGCGAGGGTGTCGGGGACCACTGCTGGGAGGCGTGCAGCTGGTCCTCGAGCAGGATAAGGAGTTCCTTCATGGAGCGCGCGACCCGGTCGGGCTAGATCACGAGTGTGTCGCCGGGCTCGAGCATGGCCAGTGTCTTGCGCAGCTACGGCCGGTCACCGCGTGTGCTGGCGGTCTCCATGATGACCTCGCGGCAGTCGGCTGCGTCCAGTGCGTCCAGTGCGTCGAGTTGGAGCTGGTGATCCTGCGATCGTCCGGACACCCTGGCGTAGCCGATCCGGACGGTGTTGGTGCGCGCCATCCCTGGATCGTCTCGCAAACTGTCCCGGAACTCAACGCACGACACCCGGTTGCGGGACGCATTCCGGGACGCCCCGCCGTGGGCGTTCGCGACTGCCTGGCGGTCGTCCCGGATTCGACCCGATATCGGGACGACCACCCCAGCCACCTATTGGCCAAGATCACCGCGCCGAACTCGGGTCCAGTAGGTGCCAAACGCCAGTTTTCACAAGATCGTTGGTCACAGGCCTCTAACCGCCCGCACTGCCGAACATCCCCTCATGCCATTACGTGCTGCTGAAGTCCCCATACCTCGGCCGACACTGTCGAACTCGGGATGGCCGTCACCGTTCGCATGATTCGAGGTGTTCGAGCGACGCCTGTGCGGCCAGGTACCCCGCCGCTGCGGCACGGCGATACCATTGCGCGGCTTCGGAGTTGGCGCGGCGACTATGCAGGAAGTGCCCTAGCCCGACGACGGCGGGCATATGTCCGGTGTCGGCTGCCTTGCGGCACCACTCCTCGGCTTCGACAGCCCGGCCAGGGGCGTTGCGCAGCAATTCGGATAGCTCGGCCATCGCGAGAGGGTCGCCCGCGTCGATGGCCCGTCGGTGCCACTGCTCGGCGGCATCGTTGTCACCGCTTTTGTGGAGGTTGAGCGCACGGCAGCGCATCGCCTTTGCGTCACCGGCCTCCGACGCTGCTATGTACCCATTGGTGAAGATCCAGTCCCAGCCGAAATGGAACCGCTCGAGCAGCAGCGCCCCGTTCGGATGGCCGGCATGGAAAGCGTTGTAATGCCACATCTGCGCCTCCTCGACCGCACCCCGTTTCTGGGCTTCGTCACCGAGCCAGGCCATGGCTTCGGCATCGCCTGCTGCGGCGGCTCGTCGGTAGAGGTCTTCGGCGTCGGCCCGCCGGTTCTCGTCCTTGTCGAATTGTCTGGCAAGGACGATCATCGCCGGAACGCTGCCGAGCGCGGCGGCTCGTTGCTGCCACTGCTCGGCCTCCTCAGGCCGATCGAAATCCTCGAGGAACGCGGCCAGTGTTTCTACCGCTGCGATATCGCCGAGTTCGGCAGCCTGGGCATACCAGTCCTCACACTGCACGAACTCGCGCAGATCGCGAGCAAGACTGCCGAGCAGGATCATCAGGCCGCTATCAGCTGCGGCCACAGCATGCTGGGTGAGCAGGTCCCGGGTCGTCGCGAGCTGTTGCTTTGCCCGAGCAACGACATCTTTCTGCTTATCGACGCTGGAAACTTCCTGGAGCTCCTCAGCCAGCCATCCACTGCTGCGGACCGACTGCGGGCGCTCCTCCATTCTGGCGAGCCCCGACAGGGTGACGTGGCGATTGCGGGCACGGATCGAGGTACACAACTCCTCGTAGGTTTCGACAACCGCCTGCGGCGCGAGACCGAGACCTTTCAACACCGCAGACGCTGTGAGAGCGACCGACACGACGCGAACTTCCCATTTCATACCAACCGCTCGCTCCCATGCCGACCAACCACGTCGCCGACCAGCTAACCACTAAAGCAATTACATTTGCTCACCGGGCAATCCCGCCACCCGACGACGGCGCGAGCTAGACGATTCCCAGCGCTGCGGCCTACCTGCCCGCTGGTCTCGATAACGATCCTGGGACGAAAGCAGTACTCGACGTCGATGTAGGAGTAGGCATCCCGCCGGACTGCGCGAGACATATCGACCGCGCCGCGACGGTCGCGGGCGCACCCTCGGCACACTCGGACCGGCCGGGTCTGTGCTCGACGCTGCAACGCACTCCGTTGCCGCTGAGCGGGTCGTTTGAGCAGGCGTTTCCGGTGCCTCGGGGGTGTCGCTGGGCTGGCGGGGAACAGGGCGCGGGGCTGCAATCGGCGGTCCGCTCGAACGCGGCCAGCGCGGCGCGGTAACCACTGTCGTAGGAAATCAGACGCAGCAGATGCCCCGGCCGACGATGCGACTACCGTCGCGATCGACCTTCGCACCGCTGTCAATGGGATGCTCTCGTAGCGCATCAACGAGCCAGATCTGCCGTGGCCCCCAGCCGTCGAACAGCTCGACCGCTTCCTCACCAAACTCGTTGGCATCGATCGCCCCGCCACACGGGGCCGCGCATCCTGATGGTACGGATGCGGCGGCGCAATTGGTCGATCTAGCCGTCCGGTCACGCCGAGCGGGCCCACACCGCGATATGATATGGAAACCAAATAACTTATGCGAAAGTGGCGGTGTGTGACTCCAACAGCAGGTCGGGCCGCGGCGCAGCATCGACGGCAGCTGACAGTTGCCGTCAAGGAGGCGTTGCGCGACTTGAACATTCAGCTGGCGCTGCTCAATCGGAGATTCGGCGGTCGGGTCGACCTCAAGGATGTCGACTGGACCTGCCTCGACCTCATCAATCGACACGGACCGTTGTCGCCGACCTCGTTGGCACGGCGTACCGGGTTGCATCCGGCGACGCTGACGGGAATCCTCGACCGACTCCAGAAGGCTGGTTGGATCGCGCGCGAGCGCGATCCCGAATCGGACCGCCGCGCAGTCACACTGCGGGCGGCGCGCGGACGCAATTCGGAGCTGTTTCAGGTGTTGTCCGGCATGAACACCAGGATGGACGAGTTGTGCGAACGCTACTCCGAGGCCGAACTCGAGGTGATCGCCGACTTCCTGCGCCGGAGCGGTGCCGCCGGGCACGAGTCGGCCGAAGAGCTGGCCGAAGACTGAATCCGGATCGGCCGGTAAGCGGACCGTCCCCATACCGCCTGTCACACTCCCCCTCGGTGCATCGTCTACTGGATGACAATCGGAACGAAGGAGGCATCGATGCGGATCGCGGTAGTCGGAGCGAGCGGACGGATCGGCCGCGAGGTGGTCGATGTGCTGAAGAACCAGGGCCACGAGGTCGTGGGGATCGCTCGGTCGGCGGGTGTGGACGCCTACACCGGCGAGGGCTTGGCGCAGGCGCTGGCCGAGGTGGAGGTGGTGGTGGACGCGGTCAATGCGACAACGACGGAAACCGCGGCGGTGACGGACTTCTTCCGCACCATTGCCCAGAACGTGCAACGGGAGGCGGCCGCCGCGGGCGCGCAGCGAATCGTGCTGTTGTCGATCATCGGCATCGATTCGTTCACCGCGGGGCATTATGCTGGGAAGCTGGCGCAGGAGAAGGCCTATCGACAAGGCCCGGTGCCGGTGCGGATCCTGCGTGCCGCCCAGTTTCACGAGTTCGCGGAGATGATGCTCGACTGGACCACCCGCGGCGATACGGCCTCCGTTCCGGAGTATCGAACTCAGCTCGTCGCCGGCAGTACCGTCGCTGCGCACCTGGCAGCATCGGCCGTCGAGGAGAGCGGCGCCGAGCTGGTCGAGATCGCTGGCCCGTTGGAGCTGAAGCTTGCCGCAGCGGTGGCGAAACTCGCTGCGCGACGCGGTAATCCGGCGCGGGTGCAGGAGATCCTCGACACCGACGACCCGAACCGCGAGCTGCAGGCGAACGGCGCCCTGCTGCCGGGACCGGCGGCGATCCTCGCCGGCCCGACGTTCGACGAATGGCTGGACCAGCACTACCCGACGCAGCAATAGCTCAGCAGATCCTGCGCCCGCCGGGACGGCCGGTGAAGTACGGTCGCTTGCCGCCGAGTCCACGTGGAGGACTGCGTTGAAGAGGCACCCAGTGCGAACTGAACGTGCGGGCGTGGGAATCGGAGCATGCCGCCTCGACTGGACGCGAGTGGTGATCGTGCTGGCGGCTCGCTATGGTTCGAGTTACCCGAGGCAGGAAGTGTTCGGTGCGGCAGAGCTGTGTGCGCGAACTTCATCGGCGCGACAATCGGCTGAATATCACGCTCGCGCAGGCGAAGCCGACAATCGTGAGCGCGAAGCACCAGGATACCGCGAGCGCGGCGTTGCCTTCTCCGGTGCCGGTGGAGTTGAGCAGTCCCCGTACCGTTTCCACGACGGGCGTTGCCGGTTGATATTCGGCGAAACCGCGCAGCCAGCCCGGCATGGTGGTGGTCTGCACAAACGCGCTGCTGATGTACGGGATGAACATGATCGCGTATGTGAGTCCCCCGGCCGCCTCCGGGTTCTTGGCGAGCAATCCCAGCCCGACCGCGATCCAGGAGATCGCCACGACGAACAGCGCGATCACAGCCAATGCCGACAGCCAGGCAGCCGGGCCGGCATGGGGTCGGTACCCCAGAACGAGCGCCGCGGCGACCGCGATGCCGATGGCCGCCAGATTGCGGACGACACCTTCGACGACGTGCCCGGCCAGAACAGCCTGCCGGAACATCGGAAGCGTACGGAACCGGTCGATGCTGCCCTTCGTCATATCCGTCGACACGCTGGTTGCCGTGATCGATGAGCCGAATCCCGTGCACAGCAGCATTATTCCGGGCACTACGTAATCCAGATAGGGCCCTCCCACATCGATGGCCCCGCCGAAGACGTAGGTGAACAGCATCATGACCAGGACCGGCATCAGCAGTGAAATGATCAGTGTGTCCCGGCTTCGCAGGGTATGTCGAGCACAGCGTTGGAACATGATGACCGTGTCTGCGAAAACATGCGACATCACCGGGCGGCCGCCTCGACGATGTCGGCGGTGCGGGCGGCGGCGTCCTCGGTACTCAGCGTCTTCGCGAATTCCGCTGCGCGGTCCCTACATTCCCGCGTCAGTATCGACGCCAAGCCTTGCTCGAGGCGAGCTGCTGTGAGCTGCATGAACTTCATGTGTGCACCCACACCGAGGCGCTCGACCTGCCCGCCCCACATGGGCTGCTCGAACGACACCGAGCAGACGAGCGTCGGCAGTCCGGCGCGCAGGCTCTCGAACAAGGTGCCGATCCCACCATGGTGGACAGCGGCGGCGCACCGCGGAAAGACCATGTCGTACGCGAAAGCACCGACTACCTTCACGTGCGCGCCGACCTTCGCGGCAGCGATGTCCAGATCACTCCAGCCCGCGCTCACCAGCGCACGCGCACCCAGCCGCGCGGATACCTCGGAGACTATGGCCAGCACGGCGGCCGCGTCCCGGATCGGCATGCTACCGAAGCCGAAGAACACTGGTGGCTCCCCTTCGCTCACCCAGGACAGAATGCTGGCATGGTCACCGGCAAGGTCGCCGATAGCTTCGCGAGCAGCATGATCGAGTGTCAGGAAGCCGGTGAAAGGCCGGCGCTCGCCCCACTGCTGAGGCAGCCCTGGAACGAGGGCGGGGTCGTAAATCTGCACTTCCGGTACGTTCCGGCGGGCCAGCACCGCTGCTGTGCTCGCCAACGACTTCGGCAGCCCCAGTCTCGACCGCAGGTCGTTGAGGTAGCGCATGAACACCACGCGACGCAGGTTCTCGGCGAGTACCCAGGTCGCTCGATTGACTGGTGCGGGCGGATTCCAGTGCGGCGGAAGGGCACCGGGGAACGGATAGGCGCCGTTGTTCCGGCAGGGGAAATAGTGCAGGCTCACTAGAGGAACGTCCATCGCTTCGGCAACAGAACTCGCCCGGTCTTCCGTGACGGTGCTGGCGACGATCAGGTCGGCGTCCGCGCACACCTCGATGACTTCGCGGTTCATCCGGCCCGCGTAGCCGGCCATCTGCCGTGCTACCAGCTGCATCAGGCGAAAAGTGTTTCCCGAGGCCAGCGCCTTCTGCCCGGGCTCCGAACTGTAGAGCTGCTGTACGTCGGGACCGCACGCCCGGGCGGCAAGCCCCGTACCGGCGACGAAGCCGACCAGGTTGGGCGGTGCGCCGAGCAGGACGTCGTGACCGCGCCGCTGCAGCTCGAGCCCCAGCGCCACGATCGGCTGTACGTCACCACGGGTTCCGGTGAGCGGAATCGCTATTCTCACGGCGCTTCTTTCGGTGTTGTCGTAGTACCTGTCGACACTGTGCCCTACCGGCGCTCGGCCTGCAGACGACAGCATTGTGGGCTCTTCAGCTTGGCCGGGCGTCGGTACAGTGAACAATTGTGCACATAGCGATGTTCATGGATTACCATCCGGCCACCCTCGGCGGAGTCCAGACCGCGGTCGGCTCGCTGTGTCGTGGGCTCGAGCGCGCGGGTCACCGCGTCACACTCTTCGTGGCGCCGCTACCCGGTGCGGATGCCAACCCGATCCCGAACGTGGTGGAACTCGACGCCGTCGCCGCACTCGCTGTCAACGGTTTCGCAATCGTGCTGCCTACCAAGCGCAATGACAGGCTGATCGACACGGAATTCGCCGCACGCGGCCCGATCGACGTCGTACACACGCATACGACCTACGGCGTCGCCATCGCTGGCATGAAAGCAGCACGACGGCATCGGCTTCCGCTGGTGCATACCGCACAGAGCCGTGACGACGCGTTTATCGAACACAACTCGTCTGCTCCGTATCCGGCAGCACTGGCGATGCGCGCACTGCACGGCCGGTTCGTCCCGCACAGCCATCACATGCCGCACGTGCCGGAAAGCCGTGCGGCGCGCCATGCCTGGTGGACGATAGTCGGGCAGGCCATAGCCGCTGACCAGGTTATCGCGCCGACGTGCCATTTCGCCCAGATGATGGTCGCGCACGGACTGACACGACCGATTCATGTTGTGTCCAACGGCGTCGACGATGAAGTACTCCAAAGCCGCGGTAGCAGTATCGTTTCCCGACCACCGACCGACGGGCCGTTGCGGCTTGTCTGGAGCGGACGGCTTTCCAACGAGAAGCGTCTGCTCGAATCGATCGACGCAGTGCGGCGTACGGACAACTGCACCCTCGACATTTATGGCGACGGCGATGTGCGCGACGATGCTGCCGCCGTAATCGCCGAACATCATCTGAACGATCGAATCCGGTTGCACGGTAGGGTTACACAGGCAGAGTGTATCTACGCTATGTCCCAATACAACGCTCTGCTGTTTCCTTCCTACGGATTCGACACGCAAGGCATGGTGCTGCTCGAGGCAGTGGCGGTGGGGCTTCCGATTGTCTATTGCGATCCCGAACTCGACGAGTCCGTGCCCGTCGGCGGCGGCCTTCGCACCGAAGATCCGTCGGCAGATGGTATCGCCAAGACGATCGCCGAACTCGCAGACAACCGATCAGCACTCGCCGACATGCGGGAGGTACTGGGCAGGCACGGCGACTCCGTTCTTCAGTCACGGCACACAGGGGCAGTGGTCGAAATCTACCGGAAGGCCGGTGCGGAATCGGCGTTCAGCACGGAACAGTTAATGCCGCAAACCCTTTCGCAGATTCCCACTGCGCCGGGTAGGCTGCCGTTGGTGGGCCACAGCCTGCGGGCACTGCGCGGCGCCCCCACATTTGTGACGTCACTTTCCGAACTCGGTCCGATCGTGCGGATATTTTTCGGGCAGAAGACGGGATACCTCCTTACCACCCCGGAGCTGGTTCGTGAGGTCGGCCTAGGCGACGCCGAATTCAATCGTGAAGACCTGCGGGAGGCGATCAAAGATATTGCGGGTGGATCGGTCAACGTCTTACGCGGCGAGGAACATAAGCTGCGTCGCAGGATGATCGCACCCGCGCTGCGCCAGAGCCGACTCGCCGAGTACACGAAATCGGCGGCCGATATCGCCTGCACATGGTCTGCAGGACTTCCATCGGGTGGGCGCGTGAATCTGATGGACGAGGCCCACGGCCTGGTGCTCGACACGGTTTCGTCGACGCTGTTCACCGCCGGCTTCAGCGCCGGCGCACGACGCGAGATCCGGGATAATGTGCCTTGGCTGCTCAGCCAGGTGATCCTGCGGACCGCGTTACCGCCGCAACTGCGCCGGCTCCGCGTCATCGCGAACTGGCGATGGCGCAGGAAAGCGCGGCACCTGCGTGCCGCTATCGGCGATGTAGTGTCCGAATATCGCCGTTGCGGGGAGGATTTCAATGACGTGGTGTCCGCGCTCATCCGCCATACGGATAGCGAGACCGGAGCAACGCTGTCCGACGAGCACATCATCGATGAAGCGATCCTGATGCTGGCCGGCGGTGTCGGTTCCATGGCGTCGCTGGCGGGGTGGCTGTGGCACGAGGTCATGCGCCGCCCCCAAGTTGCCCAGCAGCTGTACGACGAACTCGATGCTGTCGTAGGATCAGGCCCTGTTCACGCCGAGCATCTCGGCGCGCTCCCCTACCTGAAAAATGTTGTGGCGGAGACACTTCGATTCTGGGGACCCTGGATCAGCGCAGGCACCGCCGACGGCGACCTCACCATCGGCGGGCTCGATATTCCGGATGGCACAGCAATCATGTTCAGCCCCTATATGGTCCAGCACGACAAACGCTATTTCGCCAATCCGGAAGCGTTCGACCCGGAGCGCTGGTCCCCGGAGCGCGCCGGTGCGAATGAGAAGAAGGCCAGCCTGTCGTTCGGTGTCGGCCGTCGCCGCTGCATGGGTGATCACTTCGCGATGCTCGAGATCACGCTGGCGTCGGCAGCGCTGCTGTCACGCTGGCGGCCCACGCCCGACCCGGGTTACGTGGTACGGGCATCGAATCGGGACTTCGTCCTGTCGCCCTCGGCCCTTCCGGTCACCCTGCACCCGCGATAATGCTGGTTTTCCGGTCCCATGTACAACGTCATTCGACTTCGCCACACCCGGAACTAGACATTTCCTTTGTCTGGCATTCGCAGTCATATACTTTTCCGGCATTCGTTGTCAAATCAGGTGAACACTGACAGTCCAGGAGTCATTGAGGTAAGCAGTTCATCCAACGGAAGGATGCGAAATGTCTACCAAAATCACCAAAATTGTTGCTACGACCGCCATGGCCTTGTCCCTCGGTACCGTCGCAGCTCCCGCAGCTTGGGCCAGTACGACTCCCTCCGCCGATCCCGTGTCGACCTCAGCCACTCCTATCGTCGGATCAGTCGGTTTCTGTGTGATGTTCGGCAGTGTCGCCTTCTGCCTGTGAGACCACCCTGATAAGCCCGCGCAAGCGAGCCGAATATGAGGTCCGAATCCAATAGGTGTTGTCGACGCCTGCCCACGCTTCTCGATGACGTGGGCAGGCGTACCGCCCAGGTCACAACGCCCGGCGGCGACGTTATGCGCGAACGCGAGGCGCTCCACGCTCGGGCAAATGGTTCAGTGATGGCCGCGTTGTAGCTCGTCAGCAGTCGGCTGCCGATCAACCTTCGCGTTGCACCGTTTGCAGGTCGGACGGTGCGATCGCAGGATCGCCGTCTGCGGTCGCCATGGTGGCCGCGGCAGCATGTTCGGCATCCTCGACCGTGCTTCGTCCGAGGCCGCAGGCCGTCGCGACGCCGTAGGCGGTTCGGTCGGACGCCTGCTCGAACAGCGCCAGGCTTCGGAGGCTGCGTTCGGTGTCGGCTGGTGACACGACACCGGCGATCAATCGCCAGTCCTTGTTCAGGCGGTGGAGCGGCCGGTAGAACGCTGGGTCGAGCGGCGCGGGGTGGGCGCCATAGGCGCAGGGAATGTGTGCGGGTGGCAGCGGCACACCGCGTTTGCGCAGTCTTCGTGCGGTGGCGTTCAACAGGTTCACGGCCGGCGCGATGGTCCGCGGGGCGAGTAGTTCTTTGTGCTGGTAGTCGCCGTAACAGAGGTGGAGGACGGTCTGCGCGCCGATATCGTGGGCCCGCTCGAGGAATCCCGCCAACTGGCGCGCCACCAGACGTCCAGCCGGCACCTGTGCGCCCAGTTGTGTCGCCTTGACCAGTGCCAGCTGGGCGATCGGCGACTCCACCTGCCACGTGAGCGTGTCGCCGTATTGCGCTGTCAGCTCGGCCATTTCAGCGAGCACGGCCTCGACGAACACCGGTAGGTTGCGTAGTGCGGGCGTGACCGCTCCGGCGTGCCGCAGCGCGCGCCCGAGAGGAAGGCCGTCGGTGACCGCGGCGGCCGCGAACACGAACAACGCCATGTCCAGCGGGTTCGGCTGACTGATCTGCAATCTGGTACCGGCGAGCTCGGGATGCCGCTTCCGCACCTCACGGAACGCGGTGACAGCTTCGGCGATCCGGCCCACGCGGTCCATCGATACATGGCGGGGCTCGAGCGTACGTCCGGGGCGTACGCCGTAGCCGCGCATGTCGGAGTAATCAGCGAAATCACCACCGCGCACCACCTCGAACACGTCGAGGTGTTTCTCCCGATCCCGGAGATACTGCACGACCCAGTTCGGGTCGAGATCGCAAGGGATCCCGGTCAATTGATGTCCACGACTGCGCTGGACGAACCATTCCAGTACGTCGCTGTCACTCGTCATCAACTGCGGAGGCAAACTGCCCACGAAATGTACGAATCTGCTCATCGCCTGTCCAAAAGGTAGTGATCACATGCGGATCAGGCGCTCGTCCCCCACAACCCCGGGACCACGATCCGACGATTGCAGTACACGGTAAATGAGGGAGAAATCACAGCCTCCCCATTCTCGGGAAGGCGATCCCGCCGAGGCGACCGCTTGACTTCAGGTCGACCTGAACTCGCAAGCTGAGCGAACTGCGAGAAAGGGAGAAGCATGACTACGTTCGGAGAGAAGCAGAGTCGGGGCTACGACCAGCGGGCCACCCGGCTGCTCGGTGGCCTGTACTCGCTTGTCGCCACCGAGGTCGGCGCCGCCGCGAAGCCGGATGCGTCGGTGCTCGACGTTGGGACCGGCCCTGGAAAGCTGTTGGCCCAGCTGCGGTCACGGCGTTCAGACCTGCGGCTGCACGGTGTCGATCTGTCGCCGCACATGATCGATCTCGCCGCGGCCAATCTCACGCGTAGCCCAGTCGAGCTGTCGGTCGGCGACGTCTGCGCACTCCCCTACCCCGACGACAGCTTCGACCTGGTTGTCTCGAGCCTGAGCATGCATGAATGGCCCGACCTCGATCAGGCGGGCGCCGAGCTGGCTCGGGTGCTGCGGCCCGGTGGCACCGTGGCGATCTACGACTTCCGATTCTTGCGCATGGCGGCCGCACGGGTCGCGCTACATCATTGGTTCGAACCTGCGACGGTCCGACGCGAGACTGTCCGTCCGCCACGACATCCGATCGGTCTGTACGTGCGGTTCACCGCACGCGCCGCCTAGAGTGCGGGCATGACGGGCGGCTATTTATCGATCGGGGATCTCGCGGCGCGTTTCGGCCTCGCCACCCATGTGCTGCGGCACTGGGAGGATGTCGGCCTGCTCGCGCCGCTGCGAGACAGCGCAGGTCGTCGCAGGTACCGCGACGACGACGCGGAGACTGTGGCGATGATCTTGCTCGGCAAACAGGTCGGGTTGTCACTCGACGACCTCTCCGTCCTGTTCGCCGAGGCGTCAGATCGGACTGCCCGCCGGAATTTGCTGCGTGCGCATCGCGACCAGCTCGCGCGCCGCGTCGCCCAGGCCGCCGCGGCACTCGACACCCTCTCGCACGCGCTCGACTGCGACGCCGAGGACTTCAGCAGCTGCCTGCACTTCCAGGCGAAGGTCGCCGACGCGCTCACACTGACCACTGCAGCGAACTGATCAAAGCGGCGAGTGTAAATCGTTATCGCGCAGACATTTCCGCTCGGACGGCGGAGTTTCCCACCATCCCAACCGGTTCCGGGTGATCCGAAGGCCGAGGAGGCGGGCCGCTGCCGTTCTTCGCGGATAGGATCGAATCCGGCCGAAGCGACGATTCGACTCTCGATGAGAGGTGCCAAGTGAGCAGGACAATTCGAATTCCCGCGGCGGAACTCGCCGACCATATCGGCGAGTCCGTCGTGGGGTACGGCGAGCTTGCACAGGCGGGCGTGGTTCAGCCGGGCGGCGACCTCGTGGTCGCGGTCTTCGGGGTGGAGTCCAACCGGCGGGAGAAGTCGTTCACACCGAGCCAGCTTGTCGAGCTCGAGGTCGCCGACTAGCGCGGATCCCTCCACCTGCACAGGACAGCCTGGTGGAGCCGAGCGAGGCTCCACCAGGCTGTCGGGCACGCTGTCAGCTGATCAGTGCGTTCATGATCGTTCCGGCACTGGTGGCGATGACGCCGCCGAGCATGCCACCCGCTACCATCTTCGCCGAAGCGAGTGGACCGCCGTTCCATTTTTCCCAAGCGAATCTCCCGCCTGCGTACATAATTCCCGTGACGCCCGAGAGAATCACGAACCACGTGAAATATCGGACAAGCATCAAAATTTTGTCCGAGTTGGGTGGGGCTTCGGGCTCGGGGTTGCTCACCTGAGCCATCAACAATTCTTCGATCGCCGTATTGATCATCGTTGATCTGTCTCCCATGCGTTGCCGCCGGACAAGCTATACGCAATCGCTATGACGATGGAAGTATCGCTATCCTCGCGCAATCCGTCAACCCTCCGACCGGCGGTCGACGTTGTGCGTGCGATCGACTTTGGGGCCGCGAACCGGTGTCAGGTCGCCGAAGACGGGTAGTGCCTGGGTGTGAGCGACGATGTCACAGCACCCGGTGACCTGGATCCGGTGGCCGCGCGAGCGGTGATCGAGCAGGCCAAAGGGGCCGTGATGCTGGTCTACGGGCTGGACGCCGAGGAGGCGTTCGCCATCCTTCGGGTGCGCTCCCAGGAAACCAACACCAAGCTGCGAGTCTTGGCCGCCAAAGTAGCCGCCGAACTACCGTCGGTCGGCCTCCCCGCGGTCACCACCGAGCTGCGCAGCAGAGTCACCCACTTGCTGTCGACCGCCCACGAACGACTCCGGTAGGCGCATGGACGAGCCGGCCCTTTTCCAAAGTTTCGGTGGACGCCCGGCTGTCCGGCGGGTATCGGCGGATATGCCCGGCCACTACCTCTTCTGCGCGACAGCGAACACTCGACGCAACGACAGCCAGTGCGCGGCGCGACGCCGCGTCGAAATTGCCGGGAACCTGAATGGCCGGCCACGCACGAGCGGCCGGTTGCGGCACCCACTCCGACAGCAGCTTCGGGAGGTCCGGCATCCACTGCAGGACTGCGTTGCCCACGACGACATCGGATGTCGGCACTCGGCCGCCAGCCCCGCAGGTCGCCGTGTGCCGCGTCGATGCCTCGATCCCGATGTCGTCCCCGGCGAGGAGGGTCTGCACTGCGACGGTCATGCCCCTCTACCCCCGAGGCTTCGACGCGGCGATCATCTGGAACGGAAACGGACTAGCCATCACGGTTTCGTAACGGACGACTGTGGGTATCACGTAACTATGACGGATCACCGACCAACCCGGATCGCCGGTGTGGAACCGGGAACCGGCGCGCTCGCTTTGTCCACGTGCCTTGCCTTTTCGATCGGCATCGCGGCGATCACGCAGGCTGTGTTCCCCACCCTCGTGGCCTGCCTCAGTATCATGGCCGGGCTCGCTCTCGTACTGAACATCCTGCCGCACAAGGCATAACGCGACCGCCTCCGGCGTAGCCTCGCCGCCCCTTGCCCTCGGCCTCGAATCCTGGTGGCATCTACTGAGGTACCGGCGTCACTCGGAGGCGTGCATGCTGTCGTTGCAGGAGATTTCGGATCGACTGGAGATCGAGGATCTGCTGGTGCGGTATTCGCACGCGGTCGATACCAAGCAATGGGACCTGTTGGACGACGTATTCACGCCCGACGCACACATCGACTACTCGGCCATGGGTGGATCGGTGGGCGACTTGGAATCCACGAAGAAGTTTCTCGCGTCGGTGCTGCCGAATTTTCCTGCGTTCCAACACCTCATCAGCAACTCGTCCATCGTCGTCGACGGTGACACGGCCACCGGGCGCACGATGTGCCACAACCCGATGATCGTGTCCGGCGGCGACAGTCCGCCGAGCATGATGCTGTGCGGATTGTGGTACCTGGACACATTCGTCCGGGTCGACGCGCAGTGGCGGATCAAGAAGCGAGTCGAGCAGAAAAGCTTCCTCTTCGTCGCACCGTCGGCCCAGGGATGAGTTGACCCATCGGATCCGACCCGCTGGGCGGGAGGATCGAATGCTGATGCCGCACAATGGATTCTGTACCTTCGGGCCGGCGATGCCGAACACTGGCCGCCCCGCGCCGGGACGGCCGGTATCTACCCGACCGCCCTCCTCGTGACACGTCGGTGGTGACCGCCGATGGAACTCTCAGTGGCACGCTCCGCCTGCTGGCCATCAGTAAGGCAGAAGAAAATCTGTGGCCCGCTGAATCCAGGTACTCGTCGCATCGCGTCGCCGAAGCAGGCGATGGGCGAGGCGGGCAGCCTCGCCCATCGTTGTCGAGAGTCAGCGGTTCCGGTGACTGTTCTCGCCGCCGCGGCGCTTCGCCTCGGTGGGCTGGGCGGCGGCACCTTTCTTGCCGGCCTCACTGGCACGCTTGGGATCGTTGTCGAAGCTGCCGCTGCTCGCCTTGCCACCCTGGCTGGCGATCTTCCGCTGCTGGTCTTCGTCCATGGCGGCAAAGCCGCGGTGGGCGTTGGCCATTGTGTCGTCCCTCCTTGCCCCTCGGGTGATTCCTTCCGGCGACGGCAGGATGCCGTCACTGTGGGCGCTACCCGAGGATCCAGCGGGCAAACACAGCGGCGTGCGGAGGTCAGGGCTGAGGGTGCGGCGTCAGGGTGTTCGCGTCGCGTGGCCGATCCACATTTCGCGATGCCGCGGCCCGCCTTGCGCTCAGCAAATAAAGCACGACCAGCACAACACTGAACCAGACATAGGTGTTGCCGATGACATGCTGCCATGGCGTCCAGGCGGATTCACGGTGCTCGCCGTCGGGCAGCCAGTTCTGCGGACCGATCACGAAGACTGCCGTGGTGACCAGGATCGTCACCCACCAGCCGATCGCCCGTCGGCCCGAAAGGCGGGTGGTGTAGCCGACGAGGGCGAACAGCGCGGGTGCGATCCATACCCAGTGGTGCGACCAGGAGATCGGCGAGACCAGCAGGGTGAACACGGCGTTGATGGCCAGCGCCAGCGCGGGGAAGTCGGCCGCCCGTCGCATCGCGACGACGACCAGTACGAGCAGCAGGGCGCCGAGCACGAGCCAGACCGCGGTGAAGGCGGGTTCGGGCACCTCGAGCCGGGAGAAAACCGCCTGAATCGACTGGTTGGTGTGGAATGCCGACCCGCTCAGCCCGGACACGTTCCCGAGACCGCCGAACCAGTACTTGACCGACTCCTTCGGCAGGACCGCGAAGCCGACCGCTGTCGCGGCCGCGCCGGTGACGGCGGCCGTAGCGGCGGCGCGGTAGTCCCTGCGCACCAGGAAGTACAGCACGAACGCCGCGGGTGTCAGTTTGATAGCGGCAGCGATGCCGATCAGCATGCCCCGGCGCCAGCGCGGCTTGTGCGTCAGGCAGTCCGCGGCGACCAGCGCCATCAGCAGCAGATTGACCTGACCGAAGTCCAGCGTCGAATGAATCGGCTCCAGCAGCAGTCCGAGCGGCGTCGCGCATGCGGTCGCCCAGACCGCGAGCCTGCGCTGCGCCTCGTCCGGCCACACTCGCCGTGCAACCAGGTAGAGCGTGATCGCGAGCGCGGCCACCGAGGAGACGAAAAAGGTCAGGGCGGCCACGTCCCAGGGCAGCATCGCGAACGGACTCAGCGCGAGCGCGGCGAATGGCGGATAGATGAATGGAAGGCCGGCGCCGATGGTGGTCTGTGGCAGCTGCCCGTACATATCCGCACCGCGGCGCAGGGCGTCGACACCCAAGCGATACACCTGCAGGTCGATGAACCCGCCGGTGATCTTGTGGAACGGCCAGACCGGTGTCAGGAGACAGAACGCGGAGAACGCGACCGAGAGGACAGGTGCCAGCCGCACCGCACGCCCGAGTCGACGGTTCTGGGACATCGGCGTATCGGTGGTGGCCGTGACACTACTCATCCGCGGCGACTATACCGACCCGTGTCCGCTCGTTCAGCAGGTGGGAGGGAACATTCGGCGCGAGATCGGTGCGCCGGACGCGTGATGGCGGTGAAAACGGGTAAATCGCCAACAGTCCACGGCAGCAGAGGAGGTCGGCATCATGCCGGTATCGGCGAACGCAGCCCTGGTAGGCGCGGGGAGCGGCGGGCAGGGCGGAGCAATGAACGGGGCCGAGCAATGAAGACGCCCGGCGCCACGGAGTTCGTACCCGAGGGTGCGGACCTGACACAGCTGCGGCGGGCAGCTTGTGACTGTCGCGGGTGCGATCTGTACCGGCACGCCACACAGACGGTGTTCGGTGCGGGCCCGGAGACCGCGGACGTGGTACTGATCGGCGAGCAGCCCGGCGACCAGGAGGACGTGGTGGGCCAGCCCTTCGTCGGTCCTGCGGGCCGATTACTCGATCGGGCGCTGGCGGAGGTCGATATCGACCGCGACGCGGTCTACCTCACCAACGCGGTGAAGCACTTCAAATTCGTCGAGCGGGGCAAGCGGCGGATCCACAAACAGCCGGGTCGGACCGAAGTGGTCGCCTGTTCTGCATGGCTGACCGCCGAGCTCGGACTGGTGCGACCGAGATTGGTGGTGTGCCTTGGCGCGATAGCCGCGCAGGCGGTACTCGGTGCATCGTTCAAGGTGAGTACGCGACGCGGGCAGGTCATTGACGCCACGGACTACCGGGTAATCGCCACGGTGCACCCGTCGTCGGTATTGCGCGCCCCCGACCGGGCCGCGGCGTACGAGGCATTCGTCGCCGATCTGCGGACCGTCCGGGCGCAACTGGGAAAGTCCGCGGCTGCCCGCTGAAGATCCCAGTCGACGGAGACGATCACGTGGTAGGAATGGGCCCGTGACCGATGACGAGATTGATCCGGAACTGATCGAGCTGGCCGGGAAGGTCTTCGACTGCGCTCGACGCGGTGACGCGGCGGGCCTGGCCGCCCTCGTGGACGCGGGTGTGCCGGTGAACCTCACCAACGACGCGGGCGACACACCGCTCATGCTCGCCACGTATCACGGTCACGGCGCCGCCGTCGCGACGCTGTTGGAGCGGTCGGCCGACCCGAACCGCGCCAACGGCAAGGGCCAAACCCCATTGGCCGGGGCGGTTTTCAAAGGCGAAACGGAGATCGTGCGGCAGCTCGCCGCGGCAGGCGCCGACCCGGACGCGGGCACGCCGTCGGCGCGTGACGCCGCCGTCATGTTCGGCAAGACCGAGCTGCTCGAGCTGTTCGGGGGCTCAGCGCGGCGCTAACCCCGCTTCCGGACAGCGGTGACCGCTTTGCGGGCCGCCACCAGAACCGGGTCCCACACCGGTGAGAACGGTGGTGCGTAGCCGAGGTCCAAGGTGGTCATCTGCTCGACGGTCATCCCGTCGGTCAGTGCGACCGCGGCGATGTCGACGCGCTTGCCCGCACCTTCGCGCCCCACGATCTGCACGCCGAGCAGGCGGCCGGTGTGGCGCTCGGCGAGCATCTTCACCGTCATTGTCGCCGAACCAGGGTAATAGCCCGAACGACTGGTGGATTCGACGGTCACCGCCACGTATTGGAGGCCCGCGGCGCGAGCGTCCTTTTCGCGCAAGCCTGTTCGCGCCACCTCCAGGTCGCATACCTTGCTGACCGCGGTGCCGACCACACCGGGAAAGGTCGCGTATCCCCCGCCGATGCCCGCGCCGATGATCTGACCGTGCTTGTTGGCGTGGGTACCGAGCGGGATATGACGTTCGCGGCCGGAGACCAAATCGAGCACTTCGACGCAATCGCCGCCCGCCCAGACGTTCGTCCGGCCGCGCACCCGCATGGCCAGATCCGTGAGCAGGCCGCCGCGCTCGCCCAGCGGCAAACCGGCCGCGCGGGCCAGCTCCGTTTCCGGACGGACACCGATGCCGAGCACCACGACGTCGGCGGGGTACTCAGCGGTGTCCGTCACTACCGCGGCTACCCGCCCGTTGTCCCCGGTCCGAATTTCGGTCACTTCCGCATGGCACACGATCTTGATGCCCAATCCGCACATCGCGTCACGAACCAAGGCACCCATGTCCGGATCGAGGGTGGACATCGGCTCGGCGCCGCGGTTGACCATCGTGACGTCGTAGCCGCGCCGAATCAACGCCTCCGCCATCTCGACGCCGATGTAGCCGGCACCCACCACAACGGCGCGGTTGCCTTCGGCCCGCTCCAGGGTCTCGATCAGCGCCTGGCCGTCGTCGAGGGTCTGCACACCGTGGACGCCGTCGGCGTCGATGCCGGGCAGCGGCGGGCGGATCGGGCGGGCGCCGGTGGCGATCACGAGGTGGTCGTAGGCCGTCCACGACTCGCCACCGGACGTCAGGTCGCGGGAGCGGACCCGGGAACCGTCGACGTCGATCTCGGTCACCTCGGTACGCAGTCGCAGGTCGATGTCGCGTGCTTGGTGTTCCTCGGGTGTGCGGGCGATCAGGGCGTCCCGGTCGGCTACGTCACCGCCGACCCAGTATGGAATACCGCAGGCGGAGAACGAGGTGAACCGGCCGCGTTCGAAGACGACGATCCCCAACTCGCTCGTATCTTTCATTCTGCGCGCCTGCGAGGCCGCCGACATGCCCGTCGCGTCACCGCCGATGACCACCAGTCGCTCGCTCATAGTCCTCACGCTACGACGGACAGCTACCGGGCGTGTGCCGGGGCAGCGTGACGAACCCGGTCATCCCGCATTCACCGTGTGGTAGTCGCGCTATCCGATTCCGGTGTCACCGCCATTCGCGGATTTCTGGTTGCCATGCGAACCACCCGTGCGTATTACACACTGATCTTCTGGCAAAGCGTTATCAAAAACTGGCCAGATCGTGGTCGGGATTCTCGAATTTCGCCATCAGCTTCACCATCGTCTCCATTCTCACCGCGGATTGGGCAGTTACGGCATCGGTTTTTCACCTTCGTCCTGCTGATTGCGTCGATGCTGGTGCCCGCGGCGAGCGCGCCGACCGCGTACGCGGCGGCCACGTCGAGCGCAACCATTGGTTTGTATATCGTGTACGGCATCCCAGTTCTGCTACGCCAACTGCACAGTGCCCGACACCGCACCGGCCCAAGGCAACTCGGCGCGTGGTATCTGCCGGTCGGTGTGGTCGCGCTGATTTGGATCGTGCTGATCAGCTTCCTGTTCATCCTGCTCATCGACGACCGCCGCTATGCGTGGAACAGCGAGTTCGCTGGAAGCACTGTGAATTACGCGTCTGTCTCCCAGGTCGGCGTGGTAGTCGCGATCGGGAGGTGGCTGATATCGGCGCGAACCTGGTTCACCGGCCGAAGCGGACCGTGAACGAGCCACCCGAACAGGAAGACGAGGCGCGCGTCATCGTCTGACCGACCTGCACGGCCGGGAACCGGCATTTCGAATTTGTCGGTTCCGGCCACTAGGGTTCGTCGGCATGGAAAGGACCAACCTGGCGCGTATTTCACCCACCGGAAGGATTGTGTTCCCGGGAAATCCGTGGCCCGAGGGGCATGCGATCGAGGAATTCGCCTGGACCGGCCGCTTGGATCCGGCCGGTGACCTGTGGTTCGATCTGCACCTGCAGTCCACGGAGTACGATGCCGAACAGGCACCCGACGACGCCGAAGGGGAGCCCGACCACGGTGAGGACCACGAAGACTGGACGTCGCGGATCGTCTGGCAGAACTATCACCGCTGCACACTGTCGTCGACGTACTGGGGCGAGGATGAGGGGACCGGCTTTCGCGCCGCCGAGCCCGGCCGCCCGTTTCTGCTGAAAGCGGCTCAGCCGCAACGGCTGACGGTGGATCCCCTTCCCCTCGCCGAGTTCGACGACGTCGAAGACCTCGCGTTCAACATCTATCTGCTCGGGCACGACTCGGTCGCCGACCAGGAAGTGTTCTTCACCCGACGCGCCGACGGCAGGCATGACATCGATTGGCAGGGCAGGATCGCACTCACCTACTGCGCCCAGTACGAATTCGAGTACGAGTTCCGAGCCCGAATTTCCGGCGTTACACTCGACTTCATCCGGTTTCCCGCGGACATCTCGGCCGAGCAGGCACATCAACAGTTGACCACGGTGCTCGACGCGCCCGAGGAATTCGAGCTCGGCCTCGTCGACGGGCAGCCCGCCTGGGTATCGAAACTGCGGGCTTGACGGATTCGATGCCGGGTAGTGCCGTGGGCCTTTGCGTCATCGGCACGTTTCGCGCGGCTGGGCCTACTGGGGTTGCGGTGAAACTCGGCGAAAAATCCAACGATGTTCGGCATACGCCCTGATCAGGGCATGGTCATCGGCAGTCGGTAGTGGGACGTGCCATGATTGAACACATGACAACCGGAAAGGCCAATGGCCGATAGTCGCAACCTTGCGCTTCATGCAACCCTGCCGGAGCGCTACGCACGAGTCGACGTCCTCGCCTCTACTATCGACCACCGTGGTCGGCTACTAGCCTTGCTTGTCGATCCTGCCCAGGATGGGGCGGCGATCTTGCCGTGGTGCCGCCGTGGGCCTTGGGAGCCACCGATACCGCTTTTCGACGCGACCGTCGTCATCTGCGACGGGGACGACGAGCACCAGATCCCCCTCCACGGCCTCGATCAATGGTTCTCCAAAATCGATGCCTTAGGCGATGGCGTCATTCTGGGCGCTGCACGTATCCCTGCCGCGAATACCCAACAGCCACACGACCGATCTGCCCCGGCGCATGAAACCAATCTGACCCGCAACATCGTTGCCTTCGATGGCGACGGCACGCGAGCGGGGGCTTTCTATGCTGGAGACGGTATCGGGCAGTTGTTGACCGATCCCGGCGGCAAGATCTGGATCAGCTACTTCGACGAAGCCACCTACCGATGCGCCATGCCGGATGGCACGTGGTCAGTCAGCTTCATGGTCGGGCTAGCCCGCTGGAACGACCCTGACGGCACCCCCTGGTTCGCCTACAACGACACCGGCAACGTGGTCGAGTGGTGTGACTGCTACGCGCTCAACGTCGGCCAGGCGCTGGTCCACGCCTGCCCCTACACCAAATTCCTACTAGTCGAGGTCGATGCGAGCGGGGTTCGGTCGATCACACCAAATCCAATTACGGGATGCTCCGGCCTGGCGGTATCGGATTCCGCACTCGCCTTTCTGGATCAATACCGCCGCAACGACACGCCGGTTTGGACGATCCGCAAAGCCCGCGGCCAGGATGGGGTGGTGACCGAGACCGGCACGGAAATCCTGGCTCTGCCCGGCGGCCGGCCACCGGCAGGCTGGGCGCGGGGAAAGATCGGGCGCGACGCGAATCTCTGGTTGCACGAGGACGGCAATCCCCGGCAGTGGTATCGATACGAGATCGACTGTTGATCAACCGCCGCTACACGGGTTGCGGTAGAACTCGCCGAAAATCCCAGGATGTTCAGCATACGCCCTGATCAGGGGGCATGTTCATTGGCAGTCGATAGAGTCCCGCGTCAGATCCTAGAACGTTGCGTCAGATGCGAGTCCGCGCCAAGACGGTGTCCGGAGACCTTCGTTCGCGAGACACCTTCGACGGCTGCACGTTTCCCTAGGTCGAACCTGTGACGCATGCCGTGTACGCGGCAACGTCAAGCGGCGGGGTTGGTGACACATCTGACCGCAGTACTCAGGGACATACCGAACGGGCCAGCAGCGACGTCCAAATCCGTTGTCTTCTCCACGATTACTACCGGGAACCCAACGGGCACCGATTCTCGCTCCTGACTGCCGGTAACTTTCACGTCGTGATCGCTGTCAACGGCCAACCAGTGTTCGGGCCTAGTCAGCGCGGATCCGTTGTAGACACAGCGCCCCACGTTCTGTGCGAACTACCCCTTGGCGTTTGGAGGCGCCAGCTGCCGGACCAGAACATCGGCGCAGTGATTCACGATGTGCCGGCAAGGATCCCTGACACGCCATACGAAGGAGGCCGGAGCGGGCCTCCCGGTCACCTGATCAGCGACCACGGCCATCCAAGCATGCCATCGAAATCCACGGACACTCGATCTTGAAACCAGCCTCCACTGCCGCCCGAATCAGTGGACAAGCACCGTCCGTATCCATGGACGCAGCCAACGCTCGTCTGGACCGGATGGCCGAGACAGCCTCATCATCGGCGAACGACGTCGAAGACGAATCCCTCGATCGTGATTCCTGGCGCGAACGAGAACGCGACGCCCGTCGAGATCGACTTATTCGCCCCTGCCTGGCTGGCGATCCGTTCGAGCACGAAGATGAGTGAGACGCTCGACATGTTTCCGTACTCACCAAGAACGTTCCAGCTCGTCGACGAGGCTTCCGGCGGGAGGCCGAGCGATCGCGCGGATTCGAGCAAGATCTTCGGCCCGCCCGGGTGGATTGCCCACTCATCGATGTCTGGCTGTCGCAATCCATTGCGCCGCAGAACGTCGCCGACGACGGGAGCAACGCCGTTGTAGATGTACTGAGGTACGTTCTCAGACAGCTCGCACGTGATGGCGGTGGGGTTGACGCCGACCGCGATGCCGTCCTCGGTGCCCTCGAACAGGTGGGTGAAGGTGTCCCGGATGACGATCCTCCCGGCTTCGGCCTGCTCTGCGACTCGGTTTGCCCCGATGACGACCGCGCCGCAGCCGTCTCCGAACAGGCTGTGGCTCACCGCGTCGTCGACGTCTTCAACAGGGACGGCATGCACCGAGTTGAGCTCGATGCACAGGACCATCGCCTTCTTGTCCGGGTTGGCCCGCACGAAGTCCGAGGCAGTGCGAATTCCGTTCATCGCGGCCGCGCAGCCCATGAAGTTGACCACCAGGCGAGCGACCGACCGAGGCAGCCCGAGGTCTTCGACGACTGCGACATCAACGCCGGGCGCGATGACGCCGGTACTCGTGGCGAACACGAGAAGTCCGAGGTCGGCCGGGTCGACACCGTCGAGCGCGCGCCGCGCCACATCGACCGCCAGTGGAACGGCGTGGCGGTAGAACAGGTGCATGCGATCCTGGATCGTCGCTGGTTTGCCGCTGGTCGCATGACGTCGAGGATCTAGCGGGTCGACTGCGAATCGCCGGGTGTCGATCATGGTCTTGCGGAAGATGCGTCTGATCCGGGTTTGCTGCTCCGGATCGGTGAATTGCTCAGCTATCCAGTCGGCTGCGACGGATTGGTGGATGACCTGGCTGGGCGCACCGGTCGTGATTGCTTCGATGACGGGTACGGTCGTCCGCGGTGACGACGGAGTTGTGTGTGCGCACGCGTGCACAGCCGTGCTGGTGAGAAGTTCCTGGTCGAGAGCGATTGACATAGAGCCCGTTCTCCTTGAGCGATTGGGGATGCGTACTCCAATCGTCGAAGAGCAAACGCCCGGCAAATAGACACCCCAGGGGTGCGGATCCCCCACCCTGCGTCCAATCTCGACGCCTATGCCGGCTGGCAAGCGCTCTCGGTTCAAGCCTTGCGGCGTAGTCGACGATCCTCACCTCCCGCACCTCACCTGACGGAATACGGACCGCCCGGCGACTGATCGACGAGGGCCGCACGAAGGCGGGGCAGACAGACTGGCACCCCCTCATCGTCTATCTGCTCGCCGCGACCGGAGATGGTACCGCCGAGCGTATCGAGGCGGCGCGGCGGACCAAGAGCGGCGAGTAGATGCCCGATAGCGGTGTCGCAGGCGACGCCGCCACCATCGCGGCCACGGTCCGGCGCTGGTTCGACGCCGGAGCGTATACTGTCGTCCTCGAACCCACCGTCGACGATCCGGATCCGGTGGGATTCATTCGCTTCGCGGGCACCGAGGTCCGCCCACTGCTGGACTGACGACCAAAATTGACCAGGGTGACTCCGTGGGTGTCGGTGGCGTGTTCGGTGATCGGCAGATCGGTTATGTTGCCGAGGATTTCGTCGAGCACGTAGTGGGCTTTCGCGGCGGGTGGCGACGATGACCTTGGTGCCGTATGTGGGCCGAGTGCTGCTACAGAATCCGATACATCCGGTGGTCGATGCGGCCTTGACCGTATTCGCCGTAGCCGACCACGACCAGACCGCACAGCCACGAGTAGCGCTCGTCGGAGGTCTCGAACCTTGGTGTTGGTCGCACGTAGCTCTCGTCGACCGACAGCCGCTGCCCGTCGGCCAGACGCTGACGACCATCGGGCGGGAATCGGAGCACTCCGTTCGACTCATAGTGGATGAGCACACCGTCGTCGGTGCGCAGGGTCGCGCGAACGTCCATACGACTGATCCCGTCGGCTCCCAACCACACCCAGTCACCGCCCCCAGGCAGCATTTCGCCCCGGAAGCCGGGCCCGTGGAAGCGACCGCCCTTGGTCACGAAAGTCATACGGGTACCGAGCGGGGTCGAGATCATCTGGGCTGGCTCCAGATCGATGCTGAGATCGCAGAGATGCTCGACCGGCAACGCATCGAGCAACGCCCGATCGAATATTGGCGTGGTCTTGTCGACTGTGGTCATGCAGCACCCCCGAACGCGGCCTTCAGCTCGGCGAAGTCGAAGAACGTGTCCTTGCGCGCGACGAGACCGTCGGACGCCACCTCGACGACGTCGAGGCAGTGAACGCCCCGACGATCTTCGCCAGGCCGCTGGAACGTCAGTGTCCAGTCCAGAACCCAATGGCCGCTCCCGAAAAGCACACGCCGCTCCTCGAAGCCGAAGCCCGGGTAGAGCTCGAAGACCTGTGCGAACTCACGACGGAGAGCCTCGCGGCCATGGACCGCGGCACCACGACCATGAGCCTGGAACTGCGAGCGTGGGGTGTGCAGAGCAACGATCGCATCGGTGTCGTGCACCTCCCAAGCGGCGAAATATCGCTTCGCGATCGCCAAAAGATCCAGTGTTGTCATTGAAACTCCTCAGGCCGGATCCACCTAAACTAAGGGATACGATCGTACGTGTCAATACGTATGGCCGTATAGTTCGGTACGATCGTATACATGACTCGTATAGGTGACGCACGCCGCGGCGCGATCGTCGATCGCGCGATGCACATCGCATCGGTCGAAGGCATCGAGGGTCTGACGCTCGGACGCCTGGCGGATGCTCTGCGCACCAGCAAAAGCGGCATCCAGGCCCTCTTCGGCACCAAGCAGGAACTCCAACTTTCGATCGTCGCGGCGGCATCGCAGGTCTTCGAGCGCGATGTTCTGCTACCTGCCGAGCGGGAGCCCGCCGGGCTCGCGCATCTGCGTGCGCTGATGTCGTTATGGATCGACTACCTGGAGACATTCGAGGGCGGATGCCTTTTCGTCGCTGCCGCAAGTGAACTCGACGGTCGATCGGGACCCGTCCGAGACGCGGTAGCCGACGCCGTCGCCCGGGCCGACACCCTGCTTCAACGCGACGTCGAACTTGCCCTGCGCCTGCGCGAGCTTCCCTCAGACACGGACGTCGAGCAGCTCGTCTTCGAACTGCACGCCATGGTGCTTCAGGCGAATCACGATCGCCAGCTTCTCCGCCGCAAGGACGCCCTGACCCGCGCCCGTAACGCGGTCAATCGCCTATTGGCGGTCGAGCAGCAAACGACCGAATACCGACTACTTGAATAGCGGTCCCTGCCAGTGGTCGGCTACCCCTACTGGCCGGAGAGATGGCTGGGCAGCACACAGACCGCGTCCAGGCCGAGAACGCGGTTGAGACGGCCGAAGGCCAGCCAGGAGCCGATGCTCATGCTGAGCTCGACCAGTTCGACCTGGCTGTAGTAGGCGAACATCCGGGCCCAGAACTCGTCGTCGATTTTGTGGTGATCGGTGGCGTAGCGCTCGGCGTATTCGGCGGCAAGGCGGGTACGTTCGTCGAAGGCGTCGGTG
This sequence comes from Nocardia sp. NBC_00881, assembly GCF_045207455.1. Lineage (NCBI taxonomy): Bacteria > Bacillati > Actinomycetota > Actinomycetes > Mycobacteriales > Nocardiaceae > Nocardia > Nocardia sp. NBC_00881. Next base: position 1,164,865 of record NZ_CP108798.1, on the reverse strand, counting down.
GTGCGCCAGTTGCAGACAGCGTCGGCGAATTCGGGCTCGACCTTCTTCCCGTCACGCTCGGTGCGCCAGTCCTGGCAGAAGAGGCAACCGTTGATCTGGGCAATGCGCAGCCGCGCCGCTTCGAATTCGCGCAGTCCCAGGGTGCTGTGCGAGTACACCGCCAACGAGAAGTTGGAGGCGGCGATGCCGATGCCGGGAACCATTTCACCCCAGACGTAGCCGATCGGATCCTTCCCCTCCGGAACGTCGATGATCATGTGTGAGTCCTTCCGAGTTTGCCGACCGCGGGGCGCAGTGGGATGTCCAGCGCGTCGTAAAGTCCGGGTTCGGCGGCTACCAGCCAGTCGATTGCGTTCACCAAACGGCCGACGGCCGTGGCATTTCCACCCGCGGACCGGTTGCCGTCCTCGTCGGTGGCCTCGACGGTCACTTCGATGCGTGGGCGGCCCTCGATGATCACGCGGTGCGCGCCCGCGCCGCCGTCCGCGGGCGAGGGCCAGTCGGGGGCGCAGGCCGGATGAATGCGGGTGACGTGTTCGATGACGAGGCGTGGCTCCCCTTCCACAATGCCCTGAACCTCGAACCGCACGGCCCCTTGGGTGCCCGCCTCGAACTCCCCCATGGACGCGGTGGCGACAGCGCTGTCCAGCGCGCGCCGGTCCAGCGTCTCGCGGATCTCTTCGAGTTCGACACCCAGCGACCGCGCCATGAGCCGAATCTGCCCGCCCCACACCATGCTCGGCACCGACGGCGCCAGCATCGGCGGCTGATAGTCCATCGGCTGCCCCATACCGACCAGGTAGCGCACCGAGTCCGGTTGGTCATAGCTGGAGTAGTCGAAGATCTCTTGGCAGCGGATCACCTCGACCCTGCTGCCGAGCCCGCTGACCAGTGCCGGCAGGACGTCGTTGCCCCACCCGGGGTCGACGCCGGAGACGAATAGCGACCCGCCGCCTGCGGCGATGGCGGCCAGCACCGGCTCGCGTACCTCAGCCGGGGCATTGCGCGGGTCGTAAAGTGCGTAGAGCGCGGGCGTGACGACTACCGCGCCCGCGCGGAGTGCGCGCACGATGTCGGCGAATGCGTCGTCGGGGCGGATATCGCCGGATGCCGCGTAGACCACGGCGTCCGGCGCCGCGGCGAGTGCACCGTCGATGTCGTCGCTCGCCGCGACACCGAGTGCATAGTCGACTCCGCCGAGCTCGCCCGCATCGCGGCCGACCTTGTCAGGGTTGTGGACGAGCACGCCCGTCAGCCGCAGCGCCGGGTGGGACTCGACGGCGCGGATGGCCGCCCGGCCGATATTGCCGGTGCCCCAGACCACTGTGGAGATCATTCGCCGAGCGTAGCAAGCGCTTGGTCGGCTGTATGCGCTTCCATCGCAACCGAACGCGCTTCCGCCTGTCGCGGCGATCACTACGCTGCCCGACCATATGGCGCCGCCGGACTGAGATTTCCGTGGCCCACCGTCGGTCTCGGCCTGGCGGCAGCGATACGATGACGTTATGGCGTGCCCCGCCCCGCCAGGTCCGGAGGCGGCGGCCGAATCCGACCGCCCGCCGGGAAAATCGCGGGTCACCCGGGTCGCTGACGTAGTGGAGCGCTTTGCCGACGCGTGGCGCACGGCGGCTACACCGCCGAAGCTGGCCGCCTACCTCCCGGATTCCCCCGCGATCCGCCGCGTGTCGCTGATCGAATTGATCAAGGTGGACCTGGCCAACCGGTGGGGGCTCGGCAAAGCGCCGAAGCGGCTGGCCGATTACGTCGAGGAACTGCCGGAATTGCGTACCTGGCCGCTGCCGCCGGATCTGATCTACGAGGAATTCCACGTCCGCAAGCAGGCGGGTGGCTCGGTGGCGGTCGCCGAGTACACCGCGGCCTACCCCGAACAGGGCGACGAGCTCTCGGAGATGCTCACCACCGACGACTACCACAGCACGGTGATGACGGCCCCGGCCGAGCCGACGAACCTCGATGACCTCGCCGTCGGACAGAAGATCGACGACTTCGACCTGATGACCGGTCTCGGACGAGGCAGCTTCGCCCGGGTCTTCTTGGCCAGGCAACGGTCGATGCAGCGGTTGGTCGCGGTGAAGATCTCCCGCGACAGGGGCACTGAGCCACAGACGCTGGCCCAGCTCGACCACGATTATATCGTGCGGGTCTTCGACCAGCGGGTGCTGGAGAGCCGGAAGTTGCGCCTGCTCTACATGCAGTACGTGCCTGGTGGCACGTTGTTCACTGTGCTCCAGCGCGTCCGTGCGACGCCACATGCTCAGCGCAGTGGCACGATGCTGCTCGAGGTGATCGACCAAGTGCTTGCCGCGAAGGGCGAGATCCAGCCCACCGACTCGCCACAGCGGGCGGAGCTGGCCGAGTTGTCCTGGCCAGAGACCGTCGCGTGGCTCGGGCGCCGGCTCGCCGAGGCGCTCGACTACGCAGGCAACGCTGGCGTGCTGCACCGCGACGTCAAACCGGCCAATGTCCTGCTCACCGCAGATGGCGTCCCTAAGCTGGCCGACTTCAACATCAGTTTCAGCGGCAACGTCTCCGGCGACAACCCCGTCGCCTACTTCGGCGGTTCGCTGGCGTACATGTCACCAGAGCAGCTCGCCGCGCTGCACCCCGACCTGCCGATTACGGCCCAGGATCTTGATACTCGCAGTGATCTCTACGCCCTGGCCGTCGTGCTGTGGGAATTGCTCACCGGACGCAAGCCGTTCGACGACGATGCCGTGACCGGCGGTGACCGTGCCACCCTGGAAGGAATGTTGAAGCGCCGCCGACCTCGTAGCTCTCAGGCGCTGCCCTATGCGGATCTCCCCCCGGATTGCCCAGAGGCGTTGCAGCGCGCCCTCGTTCGGGCGCTCGAGCCCGAACCAGAAAACCGCTGGTCGCGAGGTGCCGACATGGCCCAGCAGCTGCAAGTCTGCCTCGACGCCCGCGCCCGCGACCTCGTCGACCCGCCGCCGACAAGCTGGCGCCTGCGCGCCCGGATGCTGATGCACCCGATCATGGCGCTGGCCATCGCCATACCGAATGCGCTCGCGATCCTCTACAACTACAACCACAATCGCAGTTTGATCATCGACAAACTCGACGTTCAGGCCCAACACCGCTTCGAGCAGATCACGCTCGCAACCTATGGGGTCGGCTTTCTGATCGGCTTCGTCGTCATCAACATACTGGTCGCCAGACTTTGGTCGATCGCCCGTGGCCTGCGCAGGGGCCGGTCCTATGACGCGGAAACACTCGCCCGAGCCAGGACTGGAACGCTACGGCTCGGCAAACGCACCGTGTTGACCTGCTGTGCGTTGTGGGCGATCACAGGCGTGGTGGTCCCCGTGATAATGGAGGCTACCGGCAACAATATCGCCGGCGAGTCCTACGTTTACTTCTTCATCACTCAAATCGTGTGTGGCGTTGCGATGGCCTATCCCTACTTCCTGGTCAACTTCTACGCGGTGCGGTCGCTGTATCCCATGTTCATCCCGCACGGCGGACTCGGCGCCCAGGATGCACACCGCCTGCGGCAACTCGAGGTACGCAGCACGTACTTCCTGGCCGCCGCCGCAGCGGTGCCACTGCTGGGCGTCGCGGGCGCGACCTTCATTCCGCCACAGGACATTGCCGCCGTCATCGTGACGCTGCGGCTACTCTGCATCGGCAGTGCACTGGCTTTCGTCGGCGTGTATTGGCTGTTCCGGATACTCGAAAAGGACCTCGCCGCGCTGGAACGCATCGCCGCACGCGGGGCTTGATCGCCGGGGGTTCGGCGGGCAGGGTCGAGGAGGCGTCGCGTGACGATGCCAGGTGGAGGGTGCGGCTTGACCGCGATTCTGGAATCCCACTTCCGTTGGGAGGAGCGGCGGCTGACGCAGGCCTTGAATCCCTCACCGTTGGCGGGGAAACCGCCGGTGAACTGCTCGCTATCGATGTCCCGTCGTGACGTAACGGGACGTCCAGGATTGAGGCACAGTCGTAATGCGCGGCTAGTACGGTATATCCCACACCACAGCGCAGGGGGCCAGGCACGGATCGAGCGAGAGGCGGGCAGGCACGACAATGAACAAGCCATATTCATCGTGGGCTGCGCGGAACTCGTCCGAAGAGTTACCCCTCGCCGGCCGTTATCAGAGCGCCGAACCCATCGTCTGGCACGGCAGCATGGTTTACCCCATGTACACCGAGCAGGTGGGGCCCGCGCCCACTACCGTCACCGTGACGTTGCTGTCCGCAGCACCGCCCGCCGGACTGCGCGGGTTGGGAATGGGCCTGTCCGTTGTCGAGGGCTACGTGGATCTGCACGGACGCTCGCTCGCCGGGGTCGACGCATGGAGCGATGCACTCGCTGCGGGCGTCAGCTTCGACGTGACGCCGACGGCGCCGGGCACGCTGGTGACACTCACCCCCGTATGGGTGGACGAATTCGGGACCCAGAAGTCCTGGGTCGGCAACTACGGCATCGTGATCGAGCACCAGCCCGACGGTCGAATCGTCCTGTGGTGCAGCATCGGGGAGGGACCGCCGAACTTCGCGAACCTCGTCGTGGAGGTGCATACCGCTCCCGCGGTTGTCACACCGAACGAATCGATCCCGAGCGCGCCCGCCACGACACCGATCGCCACGGGCACGCCCTCCAGTCAGTCCCCTTCCTCGGCCGGTCCGCCCACCGCACCGACGATGCCCGTTTCCCGTATCGACGTGGGCCCGCCGCCAAACGCACCCTCCTCGCCCACCGGCCGACCTCCTTCCAACCCGCTATCGTCCACGAACGGCGATCCAGCTTTGAACGGGCAAGCGGCGCAAGACACCTCCGCCCGACGGGCCGGCACACTCTTCACGAACACGCAGTCGTCACGAACTGCGCAGCCCGCCACGGATACCCAGCGCCCTGCGCCGACCCCGCAGGTCTCCGACACCCGAACCGCTCCGGCCTCGAGGCCTCGGTCCAGCGAAAAGTACGCCGCCGATATCCCTCGGCCCGAGGCCGACTCGGAACAGTCGGGCGACCCTGGCTATCGAAGCGCCCTTTACGACCTGGGCGTCGCAATGCAGAGCCGCGGCGAGGAGGAACAGGCGTGCGGGCTCTGGACACAAGCCGCCGAGGCCGGGCATGCGGTCGCCGCCTACGAGCTCGGCATGGTCCGATACCGGCGTGGTGATCCGGTCGGGGCCGAACACTGGTGGCGCGCCGCCGCCGACCGCCGTGAGCCTCGTGCGATGGCCGGACTCGCCGAACTGCTCGACCAGCAGGGCAACCACGACGAGGCCGTGGCCTGGCGGAGCTTCGCGGCCAAGGGGCAAGCCGTCGACGTGGTCGGACAGCCGACATCCGGCTGATTCCCGCCCCAATTCCGATGTGGGCCGAACCGATTCGATCGCTGGGGACGACCACGAATCGACGTACTGACTCTGCGTACCTTGGCCAGCGGGCACGCGCAACGTCAGGGTGCGCGCGCTCTCGGTCTCGAACCTAGCCGCGACGGGTTCGGCCACCCTGCCATCGCGTGTCAGATCAACACGGGCTGTCGGCGGCCGGTGGCGTGGGGCGAAAAACAATTCGCCAGGGGATGGGGGCATCTTGTACGTTTCGGAATATGGGTGGCAGTTCAGGTGTGAACGGGGCGTGCGCGGTCGGCGCATACTTCATCCGACTGCGTACGGAGGCCCGGGCTCTGCCGGCGCACCGTATCGCTTCGATTTCCTGATCCGGCTGATCGAAATCCGCGCAGGCGGCCGATAGCGGCCGTCTGACCCGTTGTGCCCTGGAGTAGGTCCGGGCGAATCAACTTTCCTGATTCGACCACTCCGTTCGGAGGACACTCATGTCCCGCCACCATTCCGTTTCGCGTGCCCGCGACAGCCATGTCCGCACTACGAGCACGCGAAAGCGGCTGTCCCAGAACTTCCTCACCGATGCGCGCGCCGCACATCTGATCGTGCACGCGTCCGGCGTCACCACCGAAGACCTCGTGCTGGAGATCGGCCCCGGCGACGGCATGCTGACCAGGCAGCTACTGGGTGTGGCAGGCCGGATCCTCGCCTACGAGAAGGACCCGCACTACGTAACCCTGCTGAGCAGAAGATATGCGAATAATCCACGAATACGTCTGTTCCACCAGGATTTTCGCACGGTCCGCGCACCGAGGGAACCGTTTGCCGTCGTAGCCAACGTGCCGTTCGCCATCACGACCGACATCGTGCGCTGGTGCCTCACCGCCCGGCACCTCACCGCCGCGACCCTGCTCACCCAGGTGGAGTTCGCGCGCAAGCATTCCGGCGACTACGGGCGATGGACCAAACTCACCATCGGCCACTGGCCCACTGTGGCGGTCGAATTGGGCGCGCGGATCGGCAGGCACAGCTTCCATCCGGTGCCGCGGGTGGACACGGCGATTCTGCGCCTGCGCAGACGCCCCGATCCCCTGCTTCCGCGCGAGCTGATCGGTGACTACCGCAGGGTGGTCGCGCTGGGATTCTCCGGAGTCGGCGGCTCCCTGGCGGCGTCGCTGCGTCGGGAGTTCCTCACCTCCGCCGTGCGCGCAGCCTGCGCGGCGGCCGGGATTCCGCACGACCAGCCGGTCGGCCTGGTCTCTCCAGATCGCTGGACTACCCTATACCGCGCATTGCGTGCATGACCGGAAGCAGCCCGCCGACCAGTCGCGAACCACGGCACTGTCGATACCGGCGTCGCCAATCGAATCGTCCCGGTGCACGGCCCCGCTCCTGCCGGGCGGGCGACACCGGGACGGTCACGTCACGCCGAGAGTGGCGTGAAGTCGCGGCTGCCGATGTATGCGGGCCGCGGGGCCGGCGCGGCGAACGGCTCCACGAGGGTGTTCTCCACACTGTTGAACACCAGGAAAATGTTCGCGCGCGGGAACGGCGTGATGTTGTTCGACGACCCATGCATCAGATTGGAGTCGAACAGCAGTGCCGATCCAGCCCTGCCGGTGAACTGGCTGATCCCGTACTGCTTCGCGAGCGAGGTGATGTCCTCGGTCGTCGGCACGCCGATCTCCTGCTCCTGCAACGACTCCCGATAGTGCTCGGCCGGGGTACTGCCGAGGCAGGGCACGAAGGTGCGGTGCGAGCCAGGCATCACCATCAGGCTGCCGTTGATCGGATAGTTGTCGGTCAGCGCGATCGACAGGCTCACCGCGCGCGGCGCAGGCATGCCGTCCTCGGCGTGCCAGGTCTCGAAATCCGAGTGCCAGTAGAAACCCGTGCCACGGAAGCCGGGCATGTAGTTGACCCGGCTCTGGTGCACATACACCTCCGACCCCAGTACCTGTCTGGCCAGCCCGACGACGCGTTCCTCCCGCGCCAGCTCGGCGACCGCGGAGCTGAGCTTGTGCACCTCGAAGATCGAGCGCACCCGGTTCGACGACTTCTCCACGATGAGCCGGTCGTCGTCGCGCAGCGCGGGATCCTCCGCGAGCCGGTGGATCTCGGCGCTGAACTCGGCCACCTCAGCCGGCGTCAGCAGCGCGTCGAGGATGGCGAAGCCGTCGGTGTCGAACGCGGCCAACTCCTTGCTGTCTACCGTGCCCCAGACCGCGGGGTCGGCGCGCTCCAGATGTGGGGCGGGCACGCCGAGCCGAGTCGGGTAGCGATCGAACCGAGCGGTCTGGAGTCGAGAATTGGTGTGCTGCAAAACCATTACTGTTCTTATCCTCCGATCGTCGTCGTGGCGACCAGCGGGTAGACGCCGTCGCTGTCGTGAACCTCCTGCCCTGTGACCGGAGGGTTGAACACGCACATCATCCGCATCGTGCTGCGCACCTCGAGCCGGTGGCGTTCGTGTCCGTCGAGCAGGTACATCGACCCGGGCACGAGCTCGTAGGTGACGCCGTTGTCCAGGTCGGTCAACGTGCCCTCGCCCTCGATGAGCCACACCGCCTCCACGTGGTAGCGGTAGTGGAACTCGTGCACGGTGCCTGCTTCGATGGTGGTCTCGTGGAAGGAGAAACCCACGCCGTCGCCGCCGAGGACGATGCGCTTGCTGCGCCATCCCTCTCCCGCCACGTCGCGTTCGGTGCCGGTGATCTCCGCGGTGGTGCGCACGATCACGCGACCACCTCCACGCCACCACACACGGCGTCGACAGCGCCGGTGAGGATGCGCAGGCCCTGGTCGAGCTCCTGCTCGGTGATGGTCAATGGCGGCAACAGCTTTACCACCTCGTCTGTGGAACCGGAGGTCTCCACCAGTAGACCTCGCTCGAACGCGATCTGGCAAACCTTGCTCGCCTGCGACGGGTCATCGAACACGACGCCGTGCACAAGGCCGCGTCCTCTGGTCGAGACGCCGGGAAAGCACCCGGCAAGCTCGCTCAGTGTGCGTTCGATCCGCTCGCCTTTCGCCTGCGTCGCGGCCTGGAGGGCGCCATCGGACCAGAAGTGCCGCAGCGCGGTCGTCGCGGTGACGAACGCGGGGTTGTTGCCGCGGAAGGTGCCGTTGTGCTCACCGGGCGCCCACTGATCGAGTTCGGGCTTGAGCAGCACCAGCGCCATCGGCAGACCGTAGCCGCCGATCGACTTCGACAGCGTCACGATGTCGGGGGTGATGCCCGCGACCTCGAAGGAGAAGAACGGGCCGGTTCGACCGCAGCCCATCTGCACGTCGTCGACGATCAGCAGAATCTCACGGGCCGCGCAGAGCCCGGCGAGGTGGCGCAGCCACTCGGCGCGCGCGACATTGACGCCGCCCTCGCCCTGCACCGTCTCCACGATCACAGCGGCGGGTCGGTCGACGCCGGACGAGCTGTCGTCGAGCACCTTCTCCATCCACTGGAAGTCGGCGGTGGTGCCATCGAAGTAGCCGTCGTAGGGCATGTGCGTCGCGTGCACCAACGGGACACCGGCACCCGCCCGCTTGGCCGCGTTGCCGGTTACCGACAACGCGCCCAGTGTCATCCCGTGGAAGGCGTTGGTGAAGCTGACGATCGTCTCGCGGCCGGTGATCTTGCGAGCCAGCTTGAGCGCCGCCTCGACGGCATTGGCGCCGGTCGGGCCGGGGAACTGGACCTTGTAGTCCAGTCCACGAGGGGTGAAGAGGGTGTCGCGCAGCGTCTCCAGCAGTTCTCGTTTGGCCGCGGTCGACATGTCCAGACCGTGCGTGATGCCGTCACCGGCGATGTAGTCCAGCAGCGAGCGCTTGAGCACGTCGTTGTTGTGGCCGTAGTTCAGCGCACCGGCACCTGCGAAGAAGTCGAGGTAGTCCCTGCCCTCCTCGTTGCGCAGCCAGCTGCCCTTCGCGGTGGTGAACACGGTGGGCCAGGCGCGGCAGTAACCGCGCACGTTCGACTCCAGACTCTCGAAAACGGTGGTGTCGGCGTTGATCATCGGTAATCCTCCTCGGTGGTGCGGGCAGTCGGTGCGATGCGGTACAGCTCCTCGGGTGCATGGCTGTCCGGGAAGACGGCGGCATCGAACAAGGGGTACTTGCTGATGGCGGCTTCCCTCACCCGGGCTACCGACCTGAACATGGCGATGGATGCGGTGTTGTCCGGCGAGATCGTCGTCTCCAGCACCGAAACTCCTTTCGCTGAAACGCTGTTCAGCAACGTGTGCAGCAGCTCGGCGCCGGTACCGCGGCCGCGCTGCGAGCGCTCCACCGCGACCTGCCAGACGAAGACGGTATCTGGAGCCTGCGGGCGGACGAATCCGATGACGTATCCCACGATGCGGCCGTTGAGCTCGGCGACCACGGAGGTTCCCGCGAAATCTCGGCACCAGAGCAGATACGCGTAGCTCGAGTTGGCGTCGAGCACCGCGGAGTCCTTGGCGATACGCCACATCTGGGCGCCGTCGCCCAGGCGGGGGGTGCGCAGGACCACAGCTGGTCCGGTGTCTTTCGGTGTCGGGTTCGAACCCAGGGCGGCCGCCGCGCTCTCGACGCGCGATCGCTCGATCTCCGCTGCGGACAGGGTTGGCGGTGACATACAACTCCCTCGTCGGGCCAGCAGTACTTATCCAGGCTTGCGAAGCGACTTTGAGGTGAACCTGTCGACTTCTTTACGGTTGTGTTACGGATGCATGTCGTCCAACCGGGGCAGGCGCACAACGAACCGCGCGCCGCCACCGGAGCGCTCGGTGCATTCGACGTGGCCGCGGTGCGTGGCGACGGTCTCTGCGACCAGCGCGAGGCCGATGCCCGTCCCGGTGGCGGAGCGGCGGCCACTGCGCGCGGTCGCGAAACGTTCGAATATGCGAAGCCGGTCTGCGGGTGGTACGCCAGGACCGGCGTCGTCGACGATGATCACCGCGTCGGTGCCGTCGCGGCTCGCGGTGACCGCCACCACGCCGCCGCCGTGCCGGTCCGCGTTGTGCAGCAGGTTGGCCACCGCACGTTCCAACTCCAGCTTGCGACCGCGCACGGTGACGTCCTGGGTCACCGTGAGCAGCTCCGCGGGATAGCGGCGATCGGCCAGCGTATGGGTCAGCAGATCGCGCACAGACAGCGGCTCGGCGTCGCCGTGATGCATCCCTGCCTCGACCCGGGCGAGGGCGAGCAGGTCGTCCAGCAACCTGCGCAGGTGATCGACCTCGTCGGTGATCAGGCCGAGCGCGCGCCGCGAGCGTTCGGGCAGATCGTCGCGGTGCCGGTTGAGCACGTCGACGCTGGCCATCAACGTGGTCAGCGGCGTGCGCAGCTCGTGACTGACATCGCCGAAGAGCCGGTGTTCACGCTCGATACGACGCTGCAGTGAGTCCACCATCGTGTTGAACGACTCGACGGTGATCGCCAGGTCGTGATCCGGGGTGGAAGACAGCCGCAGGTCCAAATCGCCGGAGGCGATCCGTGCCGCCGTCCCGGCGAGCTGGTGCAGCGGGGTCAGCACGCGTCGGCTCGCCCACCATCCCACGGCCGCGCCGATCAGCGTGACCACGATGGCACAGCCGATCAGCACATTGCGCAGCAGATCCAGATCGGAATTGAGATCGCCGGACTGCTCGGTGCTCGAGTGCGACCGCTGGGCTTCCAGATAGCTGCGACTGATGAGGAACACCGATACGACAAGAACGAGCGACATCAGCGCGGCGATCGCCGCGAACGCAGCGGTCACCCGGCCGCGCAGGCTCCACGCGTTCGGGCTCCAGTGCTTCGGGTCCAGAGAGCTCAGCGCCGAACATCGAGTCGGTAGCCGAGGCCGCGCACCGTCACGACGATGCGCGGATCGGACGGATCCCGTTCGATCTTGGTGCGCAGTCTGCGCATATGGACGTCCACAATGCGCTCGTCACCGAAGAATCCGCGATCCCACACCCGTTCGAGCAGAACTGTGCGGCTGAGTACCCGGCCTGGCGCCTCCGCCAGTTCGCACAGCAACCGGAACTCGGTAAGTGTGAGCCGGATCTCCTCGTCGCCGCGCCGGACCACGCCGCTGTCCTGCGCGAGCACCAACGGCGCTGCGTCGTCGGCGTCGAGAACCATCTCCTGCGGCGTCTCGCGCTCGGCGGTGATCCGTGCGCGACGGCGTACCGCGCGCATACGGGCGGTGATCTCCTTGATCTCGAACGGCTTGGTGACGAAATCGTCGGCGCCCGCCTCCAGCGCGGCCACCACGTCGTGGGTGTCGTCGCGGGCGCTGACCACAATGATCGGCACGTCGTGGTCACGGCGGATCTCCCGGATGCATTCGAATCCGTCCATACCGCCGAGCATCAGGTCGACGATCATCACATCGGGGACGCCGTTGCTGCGCAGATGGGTGAGGGCGTCCTCGGCTTCCCCCGCCTCATCGACGTCGTAGCCCTCGTCTTCCATGGCGAGTCGTAATGCGCCACGGACCCGGTCGTCGTCTTCCACGATCATCAGGTTTGCGCTCAAGACCTTATCCCTTGCAGACATGCGGATCCGTGCCATATGCGGAGAATCGCATCCCCATACCGACGCGACATTCCGCTTTCGAGCAACCTTGCCTGGTTACGTTTACCCGAACATACCGTCCGGTAAACCCGGCGGGCAGCCGCGCTCATCCGCCGCCGACCGCGCCGCCAACGGCCGTTGGAGCGGTGATCGGGCCGAAGACGGTCGAGCGTGACTCACCGTTCGGTGACAGCCAGACCGGCCGTGTCGCTACCCAACTCGATTCGGCCAGAACGTCTCTGCCCGCGCGGGGCATTGCTCGGCGGCGGCGCCGAGCGCCGGGCCCAAGGCCGAACATTGCCCCACTCGCTCTCTGCGGAGTCGAGGTCGATTCAGGTGCACCGGTGACCGGGCTCACGCCATCGCTCAAGCCGAGCGGCGCGCTCCGACGCCGACTAACCGGCGGAGAGATGATCGCGCACTCGGCGGCGGGTGCGGGCAACCATGGGTGGAACCGCGAGAACATCCGACTCGCGCCGCGCAGAGCCGAGCAGCAGATCTCTCGATAGGTGGGTGTTCGACCCCGGCGGTGGCAGATCGCGGCACACGTTCGGGAGATGGTGGTGATGCTGGGTGACGCCATGCCAGATGGCTGGAAGTAGGTACGGTCCGACTGGTTGGGGCGAGAGGCGCGATGCCATGGCCGTAAGCCCGATCCCGATCAGGGGTGTCACCGGTCGGGGTGCTCGAGCCGATTGAAATTGCTCGGCGTCCCATCAGGCCGCTGTTCCTGGTAGCGAAAATGCAACCGCCGCGCGTCGAACGTGGCGAACCATTCATCCCAGTCCACAGTGCGCAGCACCGCCCCACCGTACCCGGGGAAATCGAAGCGCAGCACACCGAGCCGCCCGTTGTACTCACTGCCGGGCAAGGTCGCGGGGCGGGCTCCGCGTTGCTCCGCCCAGCGCCGGATCACCTCATGACTCGTCGTCGTGCGGGTGTCGTTCATGCGGTCCGCCCGCTGTGCGGGGGGAGGGATTTCCGTTGCGTGTCTCGGCGACCTCGAACTGCCCGACCTGGGGTTTCGGGTGCCTGGTCGTCGCTGGTCGTTCATGACGAACTCCTCGAGCCGTTGGCATCGTTTGTCCGGCTTTCCTTCACGTACCCCACGCCACCGACGCGCAAACCGTCCGGGTTCACCGTCCGCCGAACGTCGTTGTCGATTCGGCTCCACTGAGGGCCGGCTGATTCGGATGGGAGTGCACGGGTACCCCCCGACGGCGAGGGCGACTGTCCGAGGTTCGGTTGGCCTGCTGCCCGTTATAGCCGATCACCTCGGTTATCGGCGCGCCGCTTCGGTGTCGCGTCGAGACATCGCAGAGCGAGGAGGAGATCAGCATGACCCGCCCGGTCCCACCGAATCCGAGCCCGATCCCGCCGGAACCGATACCCGACCCGATACCGCCGAGCCCCACCCCCGAGCCACTCCCCGATCCGGAACCGCGGCCGGTCCCGCCGACTCCGGAGCCGGAGCCCCCGCCACGCCCAACACCGGCACCAGGGCGGCCGCGGCCACCGATACCGGATCCCGGACAGCCGTTCCCGACCCCGCAGCCGCCGGGGCCGACACCGGATCCTGCGCCACCGGATCCCATGTGACCGCCGCGACTTCATCGGCCATGTCCAAGCCGAGGCGCGGCTGGCGAGCCGCGGCGAGGCGGAAGGCGCGACCCGCGCCACCCTGGAGACGCTCGCGGAGCGAATCCCGGAGCATCTGGCCGACAAGTTGGCCTCCCAGCTGCCCCAGGAACTTTCCGAGCATCTGCGCCGCGTCGCGGCGTCGCGCGAAAATGAGGCAGGCGACCGATTCGATAGCGAGGAATTCCTCGTCCGGGTCGCCCGGCACGCGCACACCACCGAGCCGAAGGCCGCGGAAGAGGCCAAGGCGGTGCTGACCGTACTCGACGAGGCGACTACCGGCGATCTGACAGGCAAGACGCGTGCTGCCTTGCCGCAGGACATCCGCCAACTTCTGGGAATCGGGTGATATCGATGGCCGAGTTTCGGCAGATCATCGAACGGGACGGACCGTTCGCTTCGATATGCTTCGACAGTTCGCACGACACCGAGGATTCGGCGCACCAGCTCGAGCTTCGCTGGCGTTCGATCGACGCCGAACTGGACGGCGCCGGCGCGAGCCCGCGGATCAGGGAGCTGCTGGAGCAGGCGATCGCCGATCGGCCTGCGACCGAGGGCAAATGCGGCAGGCTGCTGATTGCCGACGGAAACGAGGTACTCGCCGATCAGCGATTGCCGAACCCGCCGGACACAGAGGTCGTACGGGTATCGCCGCTGCCCTATCTGCTGCCGCTGATCGAGTGGGAAGCACAGCGGGTACCGCATGTGGTCGCGGTAGTGGACCGGGTCGGCTCGGAGCTGTATTCCCTCGATGAGCACGGCGCCGAACTAGCGAAAAGCCTTCGCGGTGTGGATCACCCGGTGCACAAAGTCCGCCACGGAGGCTGGTCGCATCGCACGCTCCATAAGCGTGTCGAGGAGACGACGCGGCGGAATATCCACGAGTTCGCCGCGGAGGTGACCAGGCTGGCCGATACCGTGCATGCGCAGATCATCGTCCTCGCCGGAGAGGTCGAGGCACGGTCTAGCTTGCATGCGGCGATCGAGCCGCACGGCCGGGACATCGTCGAAGCCGAATCCGGGTCGCGCGCGCCCGGTTCGGATCCGGTGGCCCTGGACGCGGAGGTCCACGAAATCCTCGACCGCGTGGCGGACGACCGGCGTGCGAGCGTGCTCGCCCGGTTCGCCGCCGAACTGGGGCGAGCCGGCGGCCTTGCGGTGGAAGGCCCTCCGCGATCGACTAGTGGTGACCGGGCCGAGACCGAATGAGTTGATCGGCCCGGCCACCGACGAGTCCGCACCGACGGTACGGCGGGCCGACGAGGCGCTACCCGTGGCCGCGTTGGCCACCGGCGCCGAGGTCACTCCGGTCGACGAGGCGGCCGCCCCGGCCGACGGGGTCGGCGCGCTGCTACGACATCGATAACGACAGCCCCGAGGAGGAGTCATGCAACGAGGCAACAGCAAGCACGGACCGGTCCGCGACGAACAACTCGCGCACGAATTGGAAGGCACCCTGCGTGGCAACCGATCGAGCCGAGCCGAGGAATGGCGGGAACCGGAACCGCCCGCCGACGACGACGCAGACACGCCCGATCGCGTCGAACGGCCCTGACTGGCGGTCAGTCCCGCAACGCCTGTTCGCGCAGCTGGTTCAACGTTCTGGAAAGAATGCGCGAGACGTGCATCTGGGAGACGCCGAGGCGGTCCGCGATCTGGGTTTGCGTCATTGATTCGAAGAACCGCATCACCAGGACTTGCCGCTCACGGTCGGGCAGCTCCTCGATCAGCGGCCGGACCGCAAGGTAGTCCTCCACCACGTGGTAGGACGTTTCCTCGGCGCCGAGGCTTTCCAGCAGCGGCAACGACACGTTCTCGATGTCGTCACCCGCGACTGCGTCGATGGACGAGGACTGGTAGGCGTTACCTGCGATGAGGGCCTGGGTTACTTCGACCAGGTCCACATCCAACGCTGCGGCGATCTCCCTGGCTCGCGGCATACGACCGAGGCGTTGGGACAGTGTCTCCACTGTGACGCCGATGGTCAGCTGGATCTCCTTGACGCGGCGAGGCACGCGCACCGCCCAGGTGTTGTCGCGAAAATGCCGACGCACCTCACCCATGATGGTCGGCACCGCGAAAGACAGGAAAGACGATCCGCGGGTGACGTCGAACCGGTCCGCCGCCTGCACGAGACCGAGGCGTGCGACCTGCAACAGATCATCGAAGTTCTCGCCGCGGCCGGAGAATTTCCGAGCGATGTGGTCCGCCAGCGGCAGGCATCGGCTGATCAACTCCGATCGCAGGGTATCTCGGCGGGGGTCATCGGGCTCCAGTGCGGCGATCTTCTCGAACAGGGGCTCTATGTTGTCGTAGCTGTCGCCGCGCGATCTCGATTCAGCGGTCATCCGCGACACCTCGAACCCAACTGAAGTCCACGATTGTCGGGTATCCGCCGAGCATCCCGTCGTAAGGGCTTTGCGCAGCGGCGATCGAATCAGTCAGGGTCCGGACGATGTGCCAGCCGAAGCCGCCTCCGTTGACCGCCGATGACGAGACGGCGACCGAGGAGACGTGGACGAACATCTGATTGGTGTCATAGGTGAAGTTGCAATCGATGGCCGACTCCGAGACGGCATCCAGGATGAGAGACGTCGCTACCTCGTCCAGCGCCAGCCGGATGTCGGTCACCTCATCGAGCGCGAAATCCGCGATGAGCGCGACGGTTTCGGCCAGGGCGCGCAGCATGGTCAGCTGCTCCAACCGGGCAGGCACTCGTACGCCGATCGTCGTCGTTTCGGTCGAGGATCGGGAAGTCCACTCGCCCATGCCCATCACCACCTCGTTCTCGCAGCCGACCGGAGACGGTCGGGTACCGCTCCCCGCGTTCCCGACCACACGAGCCCAGCGCTCGCGGCAATCGGAATACAAGAGGCCGCGACTTCCTCAAACCGTGGCGTACCCGTCGCATGATGCTCGAAACGGCTACGCTTCGAGCCACCGAAGTCAACCGTTTCGAACGCGCTCGTGTGCGGTGAGCAGTAGATGGTCGAAACGGGTGCGCAAACCGCTCGCGGAATCCGCCAGCGATGCCAGATCGGCGACCAACCGCTCCGCCAGCGCGCGCAGTTTGACGTTGGTTTCCTGCGAACGCCAACTGAGCACGCGGAACGCCTGCTCGGGACCGATGCCGTATACCAGCATGAGCGCACCTTTGGCCTGCTCGATCACCGCTCGCGTGGCGTACAGCTCCGGGAGCGCGTCATCGAGGGCTTCCTGCCGGTGCTCTTCGAGCGTGTCGGTGACGTCGATGTAGTACCCGGAAGTGCCGACCACCTGGTCGTGCTCATCATTCATAGTGTCGGCCACCACGATCACATGGTGGACTCGCCCGCCCGTGTCGATGATCCGGTGGCGGCTGGAGAACGGCTCGGTGTTCTCGATCGACTTCTCCAGCGCGCTCGCGACCTGTGCCCGGTCTTCGGGATGCTTGTGGGTCAGCAGAAGGTCCGTGGTCGGCGTGATACTTCCCGGCGGATAGCCGTGCATTTCCGCTACTTCGTCGGACCATTCCCAGCGGCGATCAGCGAACCAGAACCGGAAGGCACCAACGTTCTGCGGCGTGCCGAACCCGATCACCTGGCTCAGCACCAGGCTGTCCTCCGGCGGTAGCGACCCACTTTCAGTCATATCGCCAGTATCCTTTGTGGCCACACGCCACGCGAGCACACTACGCCACGCCACCCGGCGGGGTGCCTCTCCTGTGGAACCGCTCAGCCGTGCAAAGCGGCCCGCATCGAGGCATACCGGTGAAACAGCCCGCGGACCTCGGTGACCTCGAGGGCACGCTCGATCACCTGGCGTCCGGCCACGATACGGAGGTCAGGGCCACCACGGGCGTCTCGGTTTTGTTTGACCGCGCCCAGCGTCGCCGCGACCCGCAGGCTGAGGAATCGCGCCGCGCGCAAATCGACGACGATCGCGTGGCAGTCCGACTCGGCGGCACGATCGAGCGCCTGGAAGAACTCGGAGAAGGCCGCGGCGTCGAGTTCCCCTTCGACTCGGACCACGACGCATTCCCGGCGGCGGTCCACGTGCTGCGCCCACAATCGGGCCTTCCCGCGGGGTTTGGGCCCCGAGCCGTTCCGATGTACTCCGTCGGCGTGCTCCCGGAGCAAAGA
The DNA here is from genome assembly GCF_045207455.1 of Nocardia sp. NBC_00881. Classification (NCBI taxonomy): domain Bacteria; kingdom Bacillati; phylum Actinomycetota; class Actinomycetes; order Mycobacteriales; family Nocardiaceae; genus Nocardia; species Nocardia sp. NBC_00881. The sequence continues at coordinate 1,147,229 of NZ_CP108798.1, read as the reverse complement.
AATGGCGGACATAACAGAACCTCCCGTACAAGGGGGGATTTCCAGCCCTACGCGGCGGGGGCGGCGGTCAGCGGATGGATGTCGCAACAAGGTTGTCGCTACTTCCGCCGATCGGCGGGCCCGGGGTTCGTGCTCTCCGCGTCGAACCGGGGTCGGCTGTAGTCTCAACCTGCCTCTCAGTCTGTCATGGTCCGGCACTGCTGTCATAGGTTCAGGCGGGAACTGCTGCTGTGGAGCGGCGCCATATCCGGTGACTCGCGATCGCGTCGGCGAAAGCGTCGATGAAAGTCGCCTCCACTTTTCCACCTGATGTCGGGGTCACGACGACGCCATTGGAGGTGGCGAGGTCCGAGTCCGGCGGCATGTCGGCGGCGATGCCTGCCACACGCAGCACCAAGCTGCCTGCGCCGAACGCCGCGATCGGCTTCGCGTGCTTGAACGCCTCCAGAAGAAAGTGCACGGCGGTGCCGTTGCGTGAAATAGTCTCCGCCGCGCTCGGGCCGCCCGCGACGACCACCGCGTCATAGAGCACCGACGCGGTGGTGGCGACGGACCGGTCGACCGTGAACACTTCGCTGTCGTCGTTGCGCACTGCGCCGCCGTGCAACCCCAGGACCTCTACCACCGCGCCCCGCTCGGTGAGTGCCGCGCCGACAGCGCGCACACCCGCCGCGTCGGCGCCGTCGGCGACCAGCACGGCGACCTTCCGGGTGGCGATGGTGTCCATGGTCGTGTTGCTCTGCGACAGCGCCGGGGAGGTCATGGTCGGTTCGATCTTCTCCGTCTTCGCCGGCGCGGACATGCCCAACTCGACCGCGACCCGCACGGCCAATTCCGGGTCCACGTGGGACAAGTGATCGAGCACCTGGCTGCGTATGTCGGGTACCGCGACCTTGCCCAGTTCGAAAGCGAACGCTTCGACGATGTGCTCGGCCTCGGTCGGCGACATGCTGCGCCAGAACATGCGCGGCTGACGGTAGTACTCCTGGAAACTGTCGGCGCGCCGCCGCATCTTCTGGCCGCTCACGTGCTGGGTGTAGTGCTGGAACACCTCCGAAGACGCCAACGCGGGACAGCCGCCGCCGAGCGAGTTCTTTGTGTAGCTTGCTCTGCCCTGTGGGATCGCGTGCTGGCCGAATCCGTCCTGCTGATGGTTGCGGTCGTCGGCGACCGGGCGATTGATCGGCAACTGCGCGAAGTTGGGTCCGCCGAGCCGGATCAGCTGGGTGTCCAGGTAGGAGAAGTTGCGCATCTGCAGCAGCGGATCATTGGTGAAGTCGATACCGGGTACGATATTCGCGGTATGGAACGCCACCTGTTCGGTTTCGGCGAAGAAGTTGTCGGGGTTGCGGTTCAGCACCATGACGCCGACCGGACGGACCGGTACCAGCTCCTCGGGAATGATCTTGGTGGAGTCGAGCAGGTCGAAGTCGAAGTCGAACTCGTTCTCCTCGGGTATCAACTGCACACCGAGTTCCCACTCCGGGAACTGTCCCGCCTCGATGGTCTCCCACAGATCGCGCCGATTGAAATCGGGGTCCCTGCCCGCGATCTGCTGACACTCGTCCCACAGCAGCGAGTGCACGCCCAGCCTCGGCGTCCAGTGGAATTTGACGAAGGTGCCCCTGCCCTCGTCACCGACGAATCGGAACGTGTGCACGCCGAACCCTTGCATCATCCGATAGCTGCGCGGCAACGCCCGGTCCGACATCAGCCACATGATCGCGTGCAGCGACTCCGGCTGCAACGCCACGAAATCCCATAGCGTGTCGTGCGCCGAGGAAGCTTGCGGAATTTCGTTGTGCGGCTCGGGCTTCACCGCGTGCACGAAGTCAGGGAACTTGATGCCGTCCTGAATGAAGAAGACCGGGAAGTTGTTCCCGACTAGATCGTAATTCCCCTGCGCCGTATAAAACTTCGTCGCGAACCCACGCACGTCGCGCACCGTATCCGCGGAGCCGCGGGAGCCGGCCACCGTTGAGAATCGAACAAACACGGGAGTTCGAATGTCCGGGCTGGTCAGGAACTTCGCCGCCGTCACATCAGCCAGCGAATCGTCGTACGGCTGGAAGTACCCGTAGGCACCCGCACCTCTCGCGTGCACCACTCGCTCAGGTATGCGCTCATGGTCGAAATGGGTGATCTTCTCTCTGGCGTGAAAATCCTCGAGTAGCGTCGGGCCACGTTGACCCACCCCAAGCGCGTTGTCTGTGCTGTCCACCCGCACACCCTGCTGCGTAGTCAGATAGCCCTGCTCGCGGTCGACTCGGCATTCGGCAAGCTGGCGCTGCTTGGCGTCGGCATCGGAATCGGAATCAGCGCGACCGTTCGTTGCCTTGCCCACCATTGCTCCTTCCTGCTTTCCACACGCGTACGCGCGGAAGAAATCGGTCTTGTTGTCGACTGCCCGCATACAGCCGTGACAAACAACCGCGTCGTCCGCGGCTGCCCGACCGCTCATCTTTTCCGATCGGCCGGACCGGACCGGGAACGTGGCGGCTGGCCGCCGCGCATTGTTTCGGTCGGCACCGCGAGGGCATATCCGGCACAAATCGGATCCACACATTCCCACCTGGCCGAGTGGCAACGCGCACTGTCGGCGTGCCGCTGGCCGCTACGGCTGGGATCGGATCGCAATGGAAACATTGACCGCCTACCACCACGCCGCACCATCGCGCACGGGTGATGTCTTCTCGTCGGAATCGGCAATGTCGTGACCACCGGAGTCGCCTCCGGTCGCGGCCACCGCCGAGTAGCAGGCAGAAGGCACAGTTCTGACCATCGAGCGGGGGCAAGCCGGAGAACGGATTGGGAATAGCCGTCCGGGCTACCGATTGAGAGCGGGTGATCGAAGTGGACTTGCGCGGCACGGTTGACATCGTCTGCGGCGCTGCCCGCGGTGCGAGCGGTGAGGCGTGTCAGCGGTCCACCCGCATGCTGGTCCTGCGCCACCGCCACGGCGCGACCAGCCAAATCGCAAGGAAAAGCGCTGCGACGACGGCGCCGGCGAACACCCCTTCGGCGGTCCCCGCGACCACAGCGACGACCAGAACCACCGCACCGGTGAGCGCGAGGCCGAGCAACGCGACACCGGCGAGCGCGCAACGGTGTGCCGCCGCCACCACGCTATCCAAACGGTGGCGCCGGAAGAGGATTCGATGCCAGGAGACCGGGGCCACCAAGAACACCGTCGCGCCGATCGCTGCACCGACAGTGGCGAGGTAGAGCAAGCGCAGCGGCTGGGAGAGTTCGCCGAAGGGGGCCTGGAACGGCAGAATCAGCAGCGCACCGACGAGGAACTGCACCCCGGTCTGTACAACCCGCAGTTCCTGCACCAGATCGCTCCAGTTGCGATCGAGCCGCTCTACCTCGGTTTCCCGGCGCGCCTGCCGATACCAGTCGTCATCCTCACTCGCGCGGTCGTCACTTTCGCGCACCGGCGGTCTCCCGGCGATTGCGCTTCTCGATCGCCGAGACGAGTTCGTCCTTGGTCATCTTCCACCGGCCGGTGATTTTCAGCTGGCTCGCGACGTCGAGGAGATGTTTCTTGGTCGCGTTGGCGTTCACTCCCTCGGCTGTCTCGCCCTTCGCGTTCGGCCCGCCGCTCTCGGCCCGCTCATCGGAGGGTCCACGCTGGGCTTTGGGTTCCCAATGGTCGCCGACCTTTTCGTAGCTGTGCTTCAGCGCGCTGTAGGCCACACGGTGTGCCCGTTCTTCGCTGCCGTATTCCTTCAACGCGGAATCGTGTGCCTTGGCGAAGGTCCGCTGCGCCTTGTCTCCCGACCGCTGCAGTGTGCTCGGCAACTCGGACTTCTTTGCGTCACCACGTGCGGTTGTCTTGGGCATTTCCGGCGCTCCTTCCTTGTCGAATCGACATACGGGCGGTCGCCGATCAGCCCGTGGCGGTCCGCCTCGTACGTAGTCGCGTACCCGGTCAGCGCACGATTAACCCAGCATTCCCCGGGTACCACCGCAGCATGGCAGCGACGATCGACCAACTGCTGCACGCACTGACTCGCGCGGTGAACGCGCTGTCCGGCGCCGGTATCAAGTTCGCGGTGGCGGGTGGATGCGCGATTTACGCGCGGGGCGGCCCGGTCAGCCATCACGATGTGGATATCTTCGTCAAACCGGAGGACGTATCACAGGCCGTGCACACATTGGCGCGCAGCGGATTGCGGGTGTGCGATCCGCCAGAGGATTGGCTGCGCAAGGTCTACGACGGCGATGTACTGATCGACGTGATCTTCCGGCCGAACAACCGGGAAGTGACCGACGATTTGCTCGACCGCGCCAGCATGATGCGGATCGGGCCCGCAGCGGCGCCGGTGATCAGCGGCACCGATCTCATGGTGGACAAGATGCTGGTCTTCGATGCGCACCGGCTCGACCTCAGCCCGCTGCTGCACACTGCCCGTGACGTCCGCGAACAGGTGGACTGGGCAGCAGTGCGCGAGCAGACCGCCGCGTCACCCTACGCCAGGGCGTTTCTCGGTCTGCTCGACGACCTCGGCATCACCGATACGCGGAGGAAGGCGGACTGAATGGAGCAGCCCCAGTACCTCGTTGCCCATCTGCGCAGGGCTCTCGCCGAAGATCCGCGGACCGCGGAACTCGGCGTGCACGTGACGATACGCGGCGACGTGGTCGTGCTCGGCGGCGAAGTGAGCAGCGAGCGCGTCAAACAGCAACTGGAAACAATAGTGCGCGAACAGCTTCCGCAAGTGCGGATCCACAACGACGTTCACGTCACCCACCTCGCCGCGCCCGCTGACATCGAAGATCTCGGAAGGGGCTGAACGGAAATGCGAATCGCGGCAGTCGGCGATGTCCACCTCGGTGCGGAATCACGCGGTCAATACCGGGCTGCGATGGTGGAGCTGCCCGAGCGTGCGGACATCCTTCTGCTGGCAGGCGACTTGACCAGGCACGGCACACTGGAGGAAGCCGAGGTCGTGGCGGCGGAGTTCAGCGGTATCGGTGTCCCGGTCGTCGCGGTGCTCGGCAACCACGACCACCACAGTGACGTCGAGCAAGACATCGTGAACCTGCTGACCGACCACGGCATCACGGTGCTGGAGGGAACGGCGGCGCGCTTCGATATCGACGGACACAGTCTGGGCGTCGCAGGTACCAAGGGCTTCGGCGGTGGGTTCGCCGGAAAATGCGCCAGCGTTTTCGGCGAGCGCCTGATGCGCGAGTTCGCCGCGCATACTGTGGAACTCGCAGGATCGCTGAGCAGCGCCCTGGCCGAATCGGGCGCCGACGTCACGATCGCGCTGACGCACTACTCCCCCGTCAGTGACACCTTGCACGGTGAACCGCGGGAGATATACCCATTCCTCGGCTCCTACCTGCTCGGTGAGGCTATCGACGCGACCGGCGCCGATCTCGCACTGCACGGCCATGCGCACGCCGGCGCCGAACGGGGCACCACCCCGGGCGGCATCCGGGTGCGCAACGTGGCCCAACCGGTGATCCGTTCGGCGTACGCGGTTTACGAACTGCATCCGGACGGGGCCTGATCGGCGCAGCGGGATCAGAAGTCGGTCGAGACCGCCTCAACCGTGCTACCCGCCTCGGCGTTGCCCAGCGATGTCGCGACGTCGGCCTGCGCGATGATGCCTACCAGACGGTGGTTCTCCAGGACCGGTACGCGCCGTACCTGATGCTGCGACATGACCGACATGACTTTGCGGACGTCGTCGGTCGCGTCCACGGTCACCGGCACGCCTTCGGCGAGTTCACCCGCGTCCACCCCGAGCGGGTCTTTACGTTCCGCGACCACCTTCAGCACGATATCGCGGTCGGTCAGCATGCCTTTCAGCCGATCGTCCTCGCCGCAGATCGGCAGCGCCCCCACGTTCAACTCCGCCATCCGTTGCGCCGCGGTGACGACCGAGTCGCTGGAGCGCACACATTGGACGTCCGCGGACATGATCTCTCGTGCGATTGTCATCAGAGTTCCTCCTCCTCGTGACGGAATGAGTGCGCCGGCCGTCCGGCCACTCGTTGTCCGCGTACCCGGGTCCAGCACATGTACACGTTCGCCTGCCCCCGGGTTTCGGACGTGGTGGCGCGGGCACTCGGCAGATATGGAAGCTCCGACGACTCATTCGAACGGGGCAACGAGATCTCTGAACGTCCTCGTCTGGCATGTGCACGGCTTCTGGATGACCTCGTTCGTACAGGGGCGCCACCGATATCTGTTGCCGTATGACGCCGAACTCGGTGATTGGGCACGGGGCCGCCGCGGTCGCGACTGGCCCGGCAATGCCATCGAGATCGCACCAGCCGACCTCGCCGACGAAGACATCGATGTCGTTGTCCTGCAACGTCCGCACGAACTGGACCTGGTTTCGGAATGGCTGCGCCGGTCCCCCGGCTCCGACCTTCCCGCGATCTACGTCGAGCACGACACGCCACCCGAGCACGCGGCGCTCACGCGGCATGTCCTGGCCGACCGCACCGATATCCAGCTCGTGCACGTCACGCACTTCAATCGGCTGATGTGGGACAACGGGCGGTGCCCGACCACGGTCATCCCGCACGGCGTGCTCGATCCAGGGCATCTCTACACCGGAGAACTCCCGCGAGCCGCCACAATCATCAACGAGCCGGTGCGGCGCTGGCGGATCACCGGCACTGATCTGCTCGATCCGCTGTCCGACGCCGCACCGATCGACGTCTACGGGATGGGCACCGAGGGGCTACACAGGGCACTTCGGGTCGATCCTCAACGGGTGTGCGGTGTCGGCGACTTCACGCAGGATCGCTTACACGTCGAGTTGGCCCGCCGGCGGGTCTTCGTGCACGTTCCACGCTGGACATCCCTGGGCATGTCGGTGATCGAGGCGATGTACCTCGGGATGCCGATCGTGGCGCTCGGCACCACCGAGGCCTCGGCATCCATCCCGGCAGAGGCAGGTGTCGTGTCCACCGAGCCGGGCATCCTCGCCGAGGCGATCCGTCAGTTCCTGCACGAACCGATGTTCGCCCAGCTGACGGGAAAGGCCGCCCGGCATTGGGCGCAGGCCAACTTCGGCATCGACGAGTTCGTCGCGAGGTGGGACCGCCTGCTGACCTACATCGCCGACGGACAGGGCGGATAAGTAAGCAGTCCTGGTGGCCGGACTGGACAGCGGCCGCCACCGAACGGCTCCTGCGGACACCGGTTGGTCCGCTTCGAACGGGGTATCCGGTCGAACACCCCGTTCGAAGTCAGGACGAAAGGACATCCTCATGCTTCCCGGACCCGATGAACCCACTCAGCGATACGACCCTGCCGGGCATGGCCTGCCCCGGGAGCACAGCTTCCCGGACCACGCGAGAACCGCCCGGAGTCATGCGGGCGAAGCCATCGAAGACGCTCGGAATTGGCCCGGGATGATCCTCGTCGGGGTCGGCGTCGTCACCGTCGCGCTCACCTTGACCGCCGCGGGCTACGGCTTCGAAGGCTGGGCCGTCATCGGAGGCATCGTCGCCGCGGTGTGTCTGCTCACCGGCGTATTCCTGATCATCGCCGAGCATCGAAAAGTCAAGGCGCGCGAAGGACGTGCGCTGACCGATCCAGGCGGCCACTGATTCGGCGCGGTCGAGCGGGGTATGCCAAATCGTGACGCTGTGCGTTACCAGCGGTTTCGATTCGGAGGAGACGACATGACACACCATCGCTACCGTGCGACGCGGGCCTTGCTGATCGCCGGTGTGCTAGTGACGGGCCCGGTCCTGGTCGGGTGCGCGGATGACAAGGACGTCGATTCCCCGCCCACCTCCCCGACCGATGCCACGGTTTCGATCACGATGCCTACGCCGAGTTCGTCGCAGGTGCCCAACACCGACGAGATCACCCCCGAGGCCGCGAAACAGTTGTGCGACATGATCCGTCCGGAAATCGACCGCTGGCGCGGCCAAGGACCCACGGTCGGCAAGGTGAGTTTCAACGGCACCGTACACAATTGGGCCGCCCGCAACGGAGGCCTGAACGACACGGTCGTTCGAGATCGCTCAGTCGTCGACGCCATCACCACCCAGAACTGCCCGGATGTGCGACAGCAGGCGCTCGAGGCGCTCGACATCCCGGATCTAGCCTCGGGCCTCGCGGGGTTCGGCCGATGAGAGCGGCACATGCCATAGCGGCTTGCCTGGTCACGACTGCTGCCGTGGTCGGTTGCGGTGACGAGGCGAAGAAGGCGGTGAATCGCGGCGGCGACACAAAATGCAGCGAGTTCGTCGCCCAGGACGCGGACAAACAGCGCATTACGGTCACGAAATTCTTGGAGCAGGAACGCAGTGGCAACGCGCCGCCGAGCGAGGATCGCACCATCGACGCCGCGGTAGCGGCGATCGAACTGATGTGCTCAGCGCAGGCCAATCCGGACACGCCGATCCGCAAGGCTGACCTCTCGGGTGTCCTCGTGCCCAAATAGCTGGTCGCGCCGCGGCCCGGCACTGGAGGCGGCGCGCGTTGATCCGGCCCCCGGCCTCCGGCCCAATGCCGCCGAGATGCCAGCCACTTCCGACCGGCAGTGGAACACGTGGAACAGTAAGGCAAAAATATGACGAGTACAACGACGCGCCACCACCAGAACGTCGTCGATTTATTGCTCGTGCAGCACAGCAGAATGCGCGAATTAGTCGATGAGATGCTGTCCGCATCGGACAGCGAACTTCGGGAACCGCTAGAGGAGTTGGCGCGCTTGCTGGCTGTACACGAGGCTACCGAAGCCGCACTCCTACACACCGCAGCGCGCTCTGGGTAATTCGGTACTCCGGGCAATTCATTGGCGGCCGGTCGGAATAAAAAGGGTTGTCCGACTAAAGCCTGACAACCCCTCCGTCACCGCCGACGTGGACTACTGTCGTCCGCTCTGGTGGGCACGCTGACGCTTCTCATCGACCGCCGCCTCGGCGCGCTCCTTCTCGGCGGCCGCCTCCTTCTGAGCGGCTTCGCGCTGAGATCCGGCCTTGTCTTGCTGGGCCTCGCCCTCGTCCCGCAGATCGTCCTTTCCGAAGACCGTTCCGGCAACCTACTTGACCTTGCCCTTGACGCCTTCCACGGCGCCTTCGAGCCCTTCCCGGGGTCCGCTCTTGTGTTCGGCCACGATATCCACCTCCGAAATATCGGTTACCAGGGACATCGATCGCGTACCGGGGGTACACAGGCTCAATCAGGACCCCACGCTGTCGGGGTTCTGGATTGCGACCGCCGAATATGGGTCGGCACGGCGGGATGAGCAGAAGTACCTTCGGCGGGAACCGGCGTATACGCATATTTTGCCGAGTGCGTTTCAGCACGTCGGTACCGGCTATGCCGGACCCATGACGTCATTGTGGTTGCATGATGCCCAGGTGCCGGCGCGGTTGCGGCTGACGCCCGGATCGCGCTTCGACACCGTCGTGATCGGCGCCGGGCTCACCGGTCTGGTGACCGCGTTACTGCTCGCACAGAGTGGCATCCAGGTGGCGGTAGTCGAAGGGCGGCGCGTCGGCACGGGCACTACCGGCGCCACCACCGGAAAGATCAGCCTCCTCCAGGGAACTCGCGCACAGCAGATCGCGCGCCACCATGCCGACCGCACCGTCCGCGCCTACGTCGACGCCAATCGCGAAGGCCAGGAGTGGTTGCTGCGCTTCTGTGCTCAGCGTGGGGTGCCGGTGCAGCGGGCGTCGGCATTCACCTACGCGCAGACCGAGTCCGAAAAGGCCGCGGTGCGAACCGAATACGCCGCGACGCAAAAGGCGGGGCTGCCCACCGAAATGGTCGACGAACTCGACCTGCCCTTCCCCAGCCACGGCGCCGTACGGCTGCCGGACCAGGCGCAGGTCGACCCGATGAAACTGTTGGCCGCGCTGGCCGCCGAGGTCGAATCCCATGCCGCGCCGATCTACGAATCGACGCTGGCCCGGGCGGTGCACCACGACCGAGATGGTGACCTGGTGATTGCGACCGAGCATGGCGACCTGGCCGCGGGCATTGTCATCCTCGCTACGGGCACACCGATTCTGGACCGCGGCGGGTTCTTCGCGAGACTCACCCCGCAGCGCTCGTATCTGGCCGCTTTCCGCGTGAACGAACCCATTCCGCACGACATGTATATCAGCGCGGGACAACCCACCCGGTCGCTGCGCTACGCCCCGGAATCTGAGGGCGATCTGCTGCTGGTCGGCGGCAATGGCCACGTGGTCGGCCGCGGCGGCTCGACGCGCGCGAAGGCCGCCGACCTGGTGAGTTGGACGCAGACCTGGTTCCCCACCGCCGAACCGATCTACCAGTGGTCGGCCCAGGACTATGCGCCGGTCGGCGAGCTGCCCTACGCAGGACCCCTGCTGCCCGGTATGGAGCGCATCCTGGTGGCCACCGGCTATGCCAAGTGGGGCATGACCAACGGTGTCGCGGCCAGCATCGCTCTGGCCGGAAGGCTTACCGGCAAACCACCGCGCTGGTCCGGAGCGTTCGCCAGCTGGCGTCCGGACGAACTGAAAGCGCTCCCGGCCGCGGCCCGCGTGAATTCCGCAGTGGCCCGGCACCTTTCGACAGACTGGCTGCGGGTCGTTGTGAATGGCTCCAGCTACGGCGAGGTTCCGGCCGAAGGCGGCGGCTCTGTCGAACGACACGGACTGCGGCCCACCGCCACCTGCACGGTCGACGGCACTACCACCCGACTGTCCGCGGTGTGTCCGCACCTGTACGGCATCGTGCACTGGAACGACGCCGAGCGCACCTGGGACTGCCCGCTGCACGGCTCCCGGTTCGCGCCCGACGGCACGCTGCTGGAAGGTCCAGCCACCAAGCCTCTCACCGTCTTTCATGCCTCGGAGGATCCGCGCTGACCCAGCTGGCGGGCCCGACCCGTGAGGTTCAGCCTCGACGGCATGGAAGACCAGCCCTCTACGCCTCGACGGCCACTCCTCCTCTCCCCTGCCCGACCTCGGCGTTACCACCGACCACCGCGCGAGCCGGACGCCCCCGACGGCGACTGGCATGGGTCGAGCCCCGAGTTCGTCCTGAGGGGATCCGGCGTCGAGGCGGCGGCTTACGACCTTTCGGGTGCTGCGAGCGCGCTGGTTGCTGTGGCCGAGATTCTCCACGCCCAAGTTCGGAACCTTATAGAGCGTTTGGTGGCGGCAATATACCTGTCGGGAATGTCAGAGTCTGATACATGTCACTGGTAAATCGTGCCGCAGCTTGCCGATCTCGAGTAGTTCGTGGATCCATGTCGGCACGGTGATTCGGTGACGTGCGATTTCCCGAACGGTCGCGGCGGCGACGGCGGCGGTAGCCAGAGATTGTCCACGGCCGGCCGCCCACCGTATCGGCCCGTTGGCAGCTCGGGCGAGTACCACCCATCGGTCGCTGCCGGGCATTCGCTGTGGTGCGAGCGCTCGTAGCGCCGGCGCCCACGTGAGACCGGCCAGTCCGGCGGTGGCGAGACGGGAGTCCAGTCTCAGGTAGGTGCGGACCGGGACACCGAATTCGCGCGTGAGCCGGTGTTGATCGGCGAAGTCGACGCGCAGCGCCGGGAACGGCTTGCACCCAGCTTGTTCGGGAAGCTTGAAATATGCAGGCTTAGTGAAGTTGCGGATGCTGGTGCCGTCGGGGTCGGGGAAGTGCTCTCCCATCAGTCGGTAGGTCCAAGCCGTGGCGGCGGGGCCGTGGTGTTCGCCAGAGCCGAGGCAGATCATGATGTCGACCGGGCCGAGGTCGTTCGACAGCGTGTCAACGGCGAGCAGGGTTGTCAAGCCGGGCGCCAATCCGACTCCGAGTACTACCGGCCCCTCGACATGCTGTAATGCCTGCACGTATGCGGAGGTCGCGGAGATCTCGACGAACGGAATCCCGTGGTGGGCACACTCATCGGCAAGCCGGACATCTTCGGTGCCTGCGCAATTCACCACGACCGACACCTCGGCCAACGCGGTCCTGAAACTCTCCACGACGGTGACATCGACCACCCGGTCCGCACGTGCTGCATCGCGTCCGGCCGTCAGCGCCGGGATGCCGTCCGTGCGTAGCATTCGTACCAGGTGTGCGCCGACCGCTCCGTATCCGCCCAGCACCAGCACACTCATCGAGCGTCCTTCGGCCCGCGCGTTGCCATGGTGTTCCCGCGCGACAGTCCTGGCGGGAGCAACTGCAGGGTGAGAGCGTCGGTGGCCCAGGATTCCCACTCGGCACCAGTCCAGCCGCGTTGGTGAACGAGCAGCCCGTAGGTCTCCGGGGCGAGCACGGCGAGCGCGACGTCGGCGGCTCGGGCCCCGGTGATGCCCGCCCGCAGTGGCGTCTTGGCGGCGAGAGCCTCGGCGAGGTGTAGCTGGACCAGGTGACGCTGGGTGATATTGGTTTGCCAGAGCTCGGCGAGTTCAGGGTCGGTCGTGGCGGCCGACCGGATCACCTCGAGCAGCGGACTGACACGGGCGTAGATCGTTGCCGCCGCGGCGACTTGAAGCCGGATCTGCTCGGCGGGCGCAGCCGCCACCGCCGCCGCGAACCACGGACGGTCGATGGTGGCGACCGGTTCGGTGTCGCCGGCGATCTCGACGTCGAGTAGTTCGGACAGGATCGCGCGCTTGGTGGCGAAAGTGAAGTACAGCGTCTGCACTGCCATGCCCGCCTCATCGGCGATGGCCTTCATCGTGGTCGGCGTGTAGCCGCGGGTGGTGAATAGTTCCCGTGCGGCTGCCAGCATTTTGGCTCGGTTGGCCGTCGTCTTGGCCGCCCGCACACCGGTGCTTTTCCCTGTCATGCCTTAGATACTACTTGACTAGAGTAGTACTCTAGTCAATTCTGACTGTAGTGATGCTCTAGCGAGAGGATGTGCTCATGGCGAGCAGAGGTGTACTCGGGGCAAGAGACCGGCTGATCCTGCTGTTGATCACCGTCGTCCATCTCGTCGTTTTCCTGGACACGACCGTGCTGAACGTGGCGCTGCCCAGCATCGGCGCGGACCTCGGTCTAGACGAGGCGGGACTGGGTTGGGGGGCCAACGCCTATCTGCTGGCCTTCGGCGGATTTATGCTGCTCGGCGGGCGCGCCGCCGACCTGCTCGGTCCGCGCCGGGTGTTCGCGGGCGGCCTCGCGGCCTTCACGGTGACATCCGCGCTGGCCGGTTTCGCCACAATGCCGGCAGCCCTCATTGCCGCCCGGGCGTTGCAGGGCCTCGGCGCGGCCGTGGTGATCCCTGCTCAGCTGGCACTGCTCGCCACGACGTTCACCGAACCTGCCGTGCGCAACCGCGCCTTCGGCGTGTGGAGCGCCATGGGGGCGGCGGGCGCGGCCATCGGCACAGCGGTCGGTGGACCACTTACCGATCTGTTCGACTGGCCGTCGATCTTCCTGATCAACCTGCCTGTGGTGTGCTGGCACTGGCCCTTGTCCGGGTGCTGCCGCCGGATCCGGCACGGTCGAATCGTGCCGTCGGCCGGCTCGACGTGCCCGGCGCGATCACCGGCACCGCAGCGCTGCTGATCATCGGCTACGCCATCGGCGCACTCGGCGACGAGTCGACCCGCACCGTGGCGGGCGCCCTGATCGTGACCGGGCTCGCGCTGCTCGCCTGCTTCGTATTCGTCGTTCCAGCACAGCGCCGCGGTCTTCACCCTCATCTACGACCGCCTCCTGCGACATGTCGCGGGGGCTCGCGGACTGAGCGAGAACGAACGCCGCGCCCAACTCATACACTGGCGCACAGTGTCGGAACGCCTCGGCGTCGCCGATATCCCGCACACCTGGCAGGACATGGAAGAACTCCTCGAATCCTACGAGCACAGCACGGACTTCGCGTATTCGCAGGCCGGACGGCGCCTCGCGAACGCGCTCATCGATCAGTTCGCGACCCGCTGGTTCCCGCGGCCACTCCGCTGGTTCGGACGCTGGCTGGCCCTGACCTTCTCCGAAGAACACGTCATCAACACCCTTGGCATCACACGACCGCCGGCGGCGTTCAGTTACGCGGTGCGCCGCCTGGCCCGCCCAGCAGTGTTCGCCAAACGACACCTGCTGCCGGATCCGCGAAACGTATTCCGGCTCAGCGACATCATCACCGAGCACAAGAATTCCGCACTGGTCAAATCATCAGCTTCGAGATCTGCAACCGCACGGCGTGAACGATGAACCAGCGCTGGGTCCCTGCGCGATATTCGCGGACTGCCGAGTACCTGTTTCCGGCGTCGCAGGTGGCGGTCGCGGCATTGGGTCTGCGTCACGGTGATGTTCTGCTGGACAGCGCTACGGGTACGGGAAACGCTGCCGTGGTCGCCCTCGATCGTGGGGCACGAGTCATCGGTGTGGATTCCTCACCCGAGCAGATCGACGCGGCCCGTGAACGACTCCCGACCACGGATGCCGAGTTCGTCGTGGCCGATGCAGAAGACCTTCCGTTGCCGACAGCACATGTCGACGCCGGCGTGTCGGTGTTCGGGATCATCTTCGCGCACGATCGAGCACGTGCTCTCTCGGAGTTGGTGCGATGCGTGCGCCCCGGTGGACCGGTCGCGTTCACCACGCTCAGCGCAGAAGGGTGGCCGAACAGGGCACGGACGATACTGGCCGACGAACTGGATGCACCGCCGCCGTCTTTCCCGAGTCTGTGGAGCAACCCCGAAGCGGCCGAGCGAGCAGCGGCGAGTTCCGGGCTGGAAACGATCGAGGTCCGATCCCACGCGTTGCGGTTGCCGCTGGATGGGAAGCGAAGCCTCGCCGATCAGGTCACCGAGCGGATGGGTGGACTGGCGGCCATGCGAACGCGACTGGAGACGCTCAACCGGTGGCACCAGGCGAGCACCCGACTGGACGAATACCTTGATGCGTGCGCACACTCCGACACTCACGCCCCCGTGCTGGTCGATCCCTATCTCTTGGTGACAGGGCGCAAACCCTGAACGGAGCAGGGAAACGTTCAGCCGTACGTTGGACCCTCGTGGACGCGGGACCGGCGACCCGGGGAAGCCATGGCGGCCGATCCGTGTCGCGGCGGCCGGCAAGTAGCCGCGGCAGCAGCCGGGCCGTACCGCCTCCCGTGCGAGGACCGCGGCAGCGTCAGCGTGCGGGGGCCGCGGCGTTCTGATCGATGTAGCGAGTCATCGCCCAGTTCAGACCGCGCATCGCCAGAGTGTATGCGGGCGGGATGTAGCGCTGCGCCCAGAAGCCGACGCGGATGTCGGACGAGGTGAAGATCAGATATTTGTCGCGCTCGACGCCGCGCACGATCGCCCGAGCGGCCGCTTCCGGCGTGACCGCGTGCCGCATGAACAGTGACATACCGCGCCGCACCGCGTCGGCCGTGGGATCCACGCCCGCGATGTCGACGCGGTTGACCATCGGTGTAGCCATCGCCCCCGGGCACACCAGGCTCACTCCGATGCCATGGCGGCGCAGGTCGAACCGGAGCACCTCCGACACCCCGCGCAGACCGAATTTTCCCGCGCTATAGGGCGCGTGCCATGGCAGGCCGAACAGGCCCGCGGCCGAGGATACATTCACGATGTGGCCGCCGCGTCCCGCCGCGATCATCGGCGGGACGAACTCCTCGATCATGTGGATCGGACCCATCAGGTCGATGTCGATGGTGCGCCGCCACTGTTGGTGGGTCAGGCGATCGACGGTGCCCCAGGTCGCGATCCCCGCGACGTTCATGACGATGTCGACGCTGCCGACGTCGGCGTGCACCTCGGCCGCCAGCGCGACCACTTGGTCATGGTCGCTGACGTCGGCGGTCGCGGCGAGGTGAACGGTCGCTCCTGCCGCCCGCGCGTCGTCAGCGGTCCGGTGCAGGCCATCCTCGGCGATGTCGGTGAGGACGAGGGCGGCGCCCTCGGCCGCGGCCGCGAGCGCCGTGCTGCGGCCGAGACCGCTGGCCGCCCCGGTAATCAGACAGGTTTTGCCGCCGAACTTCGTCATAGTGGACGACCATACGCAACCATGAACAGCATTGTCTATGAAAGGTAGACCGCAGAGAAGCTACTGTTCGGGCAACTGTGATGGCCGTTGTCTGCTTCGATATTCACCGATCCGCACATCGCGGAACCGAAGCCACCGCGACGGTGATGTTGTCACCGCCGCCGGAGCGCAACGCGAACTCGACCAGGCCGCGGGCCGCCGCCAAAGGAGTGCCCGCTGTCGCCGGTCCCGCCAGGGCGGCTGGAGCGGGCAGATAGTTCCACAGACCGTCGGAGCACAGCAGCAACACACCTGGGCCGACGGTGCGTATTGTCCGCACGCAATTGTCCGCCCACGGCCTGGGCGGGCTGTCCGCGCCGAGCCAGCGGATCAGGGTATGCGCACGTGGATCGTTCATGGCTGCGCGCTCGTCCATCGCGCCCGCGTCGACGAGGGCTTGGGCCCACGAATCGTCGGCACTCAGCCGCTGCGACGGCGCGTTCCACGCCCCGTCCGCAGAATCGGCCCGCAGCCAATAAGCCCGGCTGTCACCCACGTTGGCGATGGTGATCTCGGTTGTCTCCGCGGCGTGCGGCACGATCGCGCAGACGTAGGTGCACGACGGAGCCGGGCCGTCGGCGACATCGACATCCCGGACCGCCTGCGCCGCCGCCGCAAGCCCGGTCATGATGGCCTCGGTCGGTGCCTGCCCGCCCGCGAGTGCGGTGACGGTCGCGTGCACGCCGGCTCGGACCGCGGCACCGGAGGCCACCTGCGGCTGTGTGGAGGTGGACACGCCGTCACTCACCGCTATCACGGTGGCTGCGGGTGCCCCAGAGGTCGCGCCATCGACCACAGCGGCTGCGACCGCATCCTCGTTGCGTTCATGGACGAGGCCGCGATCGGTGATTGCCGCGACCGTCCCGAGATCGGCCTCCCAGCGATCTCGGCGTGCTTGCGGCCGACAGCATTCCACGCAACGCCCTTCGGCGTTGTAGCGGTCGCTGCCGCAGCCCGCGCACGGGCCACGTGGACTCGGATCGTGGCTCGGCAGCGCAACGAACCGGTACCCGAGTTCGCGTCCGCACGCTGGGCAGACGTTGCTGTCCAGGCCGACGGCGGCGCACCCCGCGCAACGTAGGTCGATCCCATCGTCGCTCATCGGCGTGTCCTCGGGCCGCCCATGCCCATCGATACCGACGCGGCGGCGGCGTTGTTCGCATGCAGTGCGCCCGGCCGTATCCGCAGTGGCCCGTTGCTGGTGCAAGGTTTCACACCGTCCTCCTTCATCTCCCCGGCCCGGCGACTCCGCTCGGAATAGTACGGGAGCTTTCTCGGAGGCAGATCCCGTGTCGGCTCGATCTAATCCGGGCCGCGACCGGCACAGTGTCCGATATCGGACATAAGGGGCAGGCGAGCAGTTTGGCGTCTTGACGACGCACAGCACTCGCTGCAAGGCCGCACCGGGCGCAGGACGGCCTTCGTCGGGAGTTCTACCGAGCAGTCGGTCGACTGCGCACGTCAGTCCGCGACGGTGACGCCGATGGCCCTCGCGAAGACAGGCGCCAGGGCCATCAGCTGCATGCTGCTGATCGTGGCGCCGCGCAGCGCGTCGAGTCCGTCGGTGATGTCCAGGTCGGCCGCACCACGCAGGTCCACCTTCGACAGCCGGGCCTTGTTCAGCGATAGCCCGCCCAGCCGCGATCCGGGGACGATGATCTTCGTGAGCTCGGCATCGCCGAAGTCGCAGTCGCGCAGCACACAATCGATGAAGGAGACCTCACGCAACCGGGCGGTGCGGAAGTTGACCGAGTCGAGCTTGCAGCCCTCGAATCGCACTCGTCGCAGGCTCGCACCGGTGAAATCGACACCGGACAGGGCGCCGGCGACCAGCTCGCCGTCCATCCAGACCGTGTCGGCGAGTTCGGTACCCACCCAGCGGACATGGCGCAGCCATACGTCGGTGAACCGGGTGTACCGCATGCTTCCCCGGTTGATCACCATCGAGGTGAACGCGGACTCGCTGAACCGCGCGTTCGGCACGTCGACGTCGTCGAACCGGCCGCCGTCCACCCGCACACAGTCGTAGTCGCCTTCGGGCTCGAAGTCGCCCTCCGGTGCGGTGAGGTATTGGGCGTAGGGCAGGTCATCGAGCTCACGCGGCATGCGCTCCTCCAGTTCGTCGCGGCGGTCGGTCGCCTCGCGAGTATGGCGGTCCACGCCGACAGCTTCGACGGGCCGGGTGCGACCGTGGACTCACTCGCCGGTCGCATTCGAACCGAGCGGTACGGGTGTGGGCAGGTAACGCTGTTGCGGCGTGCTCATGGTCTGCTGGGCGGCAAGCAGATCCGCTGCGCGGGCCGGCCACGGTATCGCCAGTCATCTCCAACAGGTGTTCGCTGCTGACCATTCTCGGACATCACTGCACGAACAACTTTCAACCTGACTACGCAGGGCGGCGACCAAGGCGTATGGGCTGCAGCAAATTTGCTAGACCACCCGCTCGAGCGCACGCAGGTCTGCATCCAACTTTCTGAACAACCAATAAATGGCGACGAACGCTAGCCCGGAGGCCGCGCACAACCCCAGAACCGAATCGCGCACGAGCGGAAGCTCCGCAGGCTCGAGTGCACTGAATCCGGCCAGCACCCCGACCAGCGGTACCGACGCCGTCACCGCGAGATAGACCGTGGTTCTTCGACGCTGCGCGCGAAGATCAGCGGAGTCGCGCGCCGTGGTGCGGCCGTGGCGCAAATAGATGGGATAAACACAGCGGACAACGTAGAACGTCGAAAGGAAAAACGTGTAGGCCACCGAGATGGTGCCCGTCACCAAAACGGTCGTTGCCGCATGGACGAGCATCCGCGCCGGGAGTTCGGTGAACCAGACAAGCAGCATCACCCCCGTCACAGTTCCGAGAACCGCGAACAGCAGCGTGTTCATCGCACATAGATCGCCCCAGAAAAGGGTTCGCGACCGCACCCGCGCGAGCATTACCTCGTCGTAGCGTCTGCCATCGCGCAAGCCGCGAGGAACAGCGAGCAAATCATGCGATATGTATACGTAGACGAGGACGGACAGCGGAAAGGCACAGAGATAGAAAATGATGGTGCCCTTGTAGAGCTGCCAGGCGGTGGCATCGGGCAGGCGCGCGGCGATCAGTTCCTCGAGGTGCGCGGCCAGGTAGACATGAGCCAGGCCGACGCCGACCATCGAAGATGACCACAGAATGGGGGTGGGCCGTCGTGAAAGTCGTGCCCGCCAACTGTTCGGCAGCGGATAGACAAGGTCGCGGGCCCTCTCCTCGAGGCACAAGTCGAGCTGCTGGGCCAATTCCGATCCGCACGAGTAGCGGTCTCCGCGGTCAGACGACAGACACTTCAGAAGCACTCGGCGCAGCGCCATGGGGCAATCCGAAGGAAGATCCGCCAAGAACTTGGACTCGACCGGTCTGCGCCGCAGTTCGAGCATGCGGGCCAGCGACGTCTCCGACTCGCCTGCGAATGTTTCGTCCGCGAACGGGCGTCGTCCGGTGAGCAACTCCCACAGCATGACAGCCAACGCGAAGATGTCGCTTCGGGTGTCGAGGTCGGCAGCAGTCGCCGACAAGTCCGGATGGCAGGCTTCGAGCTGTTCGGGCGACATGTACGCCAGTGATCCGCCGAAGTACGCCAGGGGATTCGTACCTGTGACGCGTGTGCTGAAGCTGACGTTGAAGTCGGCCAATTTCGGGATTCCCTCCGCGCTCAGCAGCACGTTCGCGGGTTTGATGTCTCGATGCAACACCCCTCGTTCGGACGCATGCTCGAGTGCCTCCGCGAGTCGGCGGCCCAGCCAGGCGACGGTCTCCGGCCATGTCAGTGCGGCGGTTCGTGTCCGAATGGCAGATTCTGTGGGCCGAACCTCGCCCTTATCGGCAAGTACATTGTCGATGGCATCGAGCAGCAGTTGCCCACTACGGTGTTCCGCGGGCGTCGTGCGTTGTAAGCGCAGCACATCGAGCAGCGTTCCCCCAGGTAGGTACTGCATATAGAGCAGCTTCAGGTCGCCATCGGCGATGAGTCGCTGGTCGTAGATACGCACGATGTATTCGTGGTCCAATTGGGCGAGGGTCTGTGGCTCGTTGCCGTGGTTGTGGGAAATCTTGACCGCGACCAGTCGCTGCATCGATTGTTGCCGAGCGAGATACACCTTGGCGAAGGCGCCGGCCCCGATTCGCATCAGCAGGTCGAAATCGTCGATATGGTCGCCGACGTCGATGGCGTCGAGGACTACTTGGGCACTTGGACGAGCAATCATCGTGCTGCGGTAATCGCCCATGAGCCGTGCCGGTTCAGGGCCGGTCGCCATGGCGGCGGCCTCAGCGATCATGGTCGCCGGCGCGTGCGAGCCCCGGCGCATGGCGTGGAATTCCTCGTAGACCAACTCGGCTGGAAGCGGACCATTCTGCAGCTCTGCGAATTCCGCACGATATTCGCTCAGTCGTTTGGGAAAGTGATGACGAAGCCAGCGGTATTCGAGGTCGATCTTGATCAGTTCGATCAATATCGTTCGCCGCTGAGCCGGTTCATGGGGTAGGTATGCCGACAGGTCGGGTGGGGACCCGGACGCCCAAGCCTCTGAAAACAGTGCCACGACAGTGGCAAGCGCTGTGCGGGTTCGTTCAGCTGAATCGACCAGATCGATCGGCTCGTGCATCGGTAGCTCGAGATCAGCCCCAGGCGATCACATGGCGGCTACGCGCGATGTGGCCCGGTATCGTGGTTGCCCCACATCATCTCCTTATCGCCAGTCCTCCCTGCTCAAGGGTATCGCTCCGAAACGAGCGCGTGGGTGTCGACCGGGGATCGGCCACGGCAGACTTGCTCAGGGCGGAGCACCGGAGCCCGCTGGCGCTGCTCGTGCACTACGTCATGAGTCGGAGGGCTCGATCGCGGCGCCGCGATCGAAGTACAGCGAGTCCATGCCGATTACCAGGAGGATCGCGTAGCTGCTCCCGGTCCGCTCTCTGGTGAGACGGCGGGCCATGCCCATTCCGGACAGGGCCTGCGCCGATGATCAGTACGTCGATATCCCGCGTCATCGAGGTACCCGTTTCGTCTGGTCCGCCGACACTGGGGGCGAACGCTGCGGCCAGAGTATATGTTATTTGAGGTTACCTCTAGTTGTGGATAGTGACAGGCGTGGCACTCGAATAAAAACCGCGGTGGTCCCAAATGGTGACTCCGGCCCGCCGAGCGCTCAGCATGGATCACTGCGGCGCCCAAAAGGCGCACTGCCTCTCCTATCCGCGCAATGTGTCGATCGCCGACTACACCGACACCCGCTTCAACGACATATTGCCCCCGGCCTCCTGAAGGGAGTTGGCTCAGCATGAGTCTGTCGTTCCACTGGTTCCTACCCACCTATGGTGACTCCCGCAGCCTGGTCGCGGGCGGGCACGGCACCTTTATGTCCGGCGACCGTCCGGCCAGCCTGCGCTACTTGAACCAGATCGGCGCGGCCGCCGAGGACAACGGCTTCGAGGCCGTGCTGACCCCCACCGGCGCCTGGTGCGAGGACGCGTGGCTCACCACGGCCATGATGGTGGATACCACCGAGACGCTGAAGTTCCTGGTGGCGTTCCGGCCCGGCCTGGTCAGCCCGACACTCGCGGCGCAGATGGCAGCCACCTTCCAGCGGCACTCGCGAGGCAGATTACTGCTGAACGTCGTGACCGGCGGCGAGCTACACGAACAGCAGGCCTACGGCGACTTCTTGGACAAGACCCAGCGTTACGCACGCACCGGCGAGTTCCTGCACGTGGTGCGGGAGCTGTGGAACTCGACCGAGCCGGTCACCTTCGACGGCGAGCACATCCGCGTGCAGGAGGCACTGCTGGGCAACCGGCCGGACCCGCTTCCTCCGGTGTTTTTCGGCGGCTCGTCGGAACCGGCCGGTCCGGTGGCGGCCCGCTACGCCGACACCTACCTCACCTGGGGCGAACCGCTGCTCGCGGTGAGCAGGAAGCTGGAGTGGATTCGCAGCCTCGCGGTGGACAACGGGCGTGTGCTCGACTACGGC
This sequence comes from Nocardia sp. NBC_00881, assembly GCF_045207455.1. Lineage (NCBI taxonomy): Bacteria > Bacillati > Actinomycetota > Actinomycetes > Mycobacteriales > Nocardiaceae > Nocardia > Nocardia sp. NBC_00881. The sequence continues at coordinate 1,125,289 of NZ_CP108798.1, read as the reverse complement.
CTGCGCGTCCACGTGATCAGCAGGGACACTTCCGAGCAGGCGTGGGCCGAGGCCGATCGCCTGCTCGCGGGCATCGAACCGGCGGATGTCGAGCGGGTGCAGGCCAATCTGGCCCGCAGCGAATCCGAAGGCCAGCGCCGGATGTCTGAGTTGCACGGCGGTCGTACCGATCGGCTGGAGATCGCGCCCAACCTCTGGGCGGGCGTCGGCCTGGTGCGCGGCGGCGCGGGAACCGCGCTGGTCGGGTCGCACGCCGAGGTCGCCGAACGGCTGGTCGAGTACTCGAAGCTTGGCATCACACACTTCATCCTGTCCGGCTACCCGCACCTCGAAGAGGCGTACTGGTTCGGCGAGGGGGTGCTGCCCATCCTCGAACGCAAGGGGCTGTGGCGACACCCGAACCGCACTGTGCGGGTCGCCGCCGCCACGCCCTTCGCGGTGTCGTCCAGCAGCTGAGCACCGCGCGGCCGGTATGGCCGTGACACCCCCAGTTATCGGTTCGTCGCCCCACGCGGCGAGAATCGTCTACCGTTCGGTCTACCGGCCGCGACCGGTAGACCATTTCGTGAGGGAGTCATGACCACCGCACCAGCTGGGCGATGGCGCCGCCGCCTGCCCGACACCGCGACGATCGCGGCAGGCGAGCCTACGCTCGCGCGCAGGCTCGGCCGGCTCGATCTCACCGCCATGGGCGTCGGAGCCATCGTCGGTGCGGGCATCTTCGTCATCACCGGCGTGGCCGCCGCCGAGAAGGCCGGGCCCGCGATCATGCTGTCGTTCGCCTTGGCCGGAACCGTCTGTGTGCTGGTGGCGCTGTGCTACTGCGAGCTCGCGGCGATGGTGCCCGTCTCCGGCAGCGCCTATGCCTACACCTACGCCACGCTCGGCGAAGGCCCGGCGTTCCTCGTCGGGTGGAACCTGCTGCTGGAGTACGTCATCGCCGGTGCCGCGGTGGCGATCGGCTGGTCCGGGACGACGGTGTCGGCACTGGACTCATTGTTCGGCATCACCATCCCGAAGGCGCTGGCCGGCGGGCCTGCCGAAGGCGGCGTTGTGAACCTGCCCGCCGTGCTGATCATCGCCGCAATCGTCGCGGTGCTGGTCGGCGAGGTGACGCTCACAGCGCGGATCACCAAGGCGCTCGTGGGGGTAACCATTGGCGTGTTGGTGCTGGTGGTGGCCGTCGGCGCGCCGCACATCGACGTCGGCAACTGGACGCCGTTCGCGCCGTTCGGACTCGGCGGCGTCATCGGTGGAGCAGCAATCGCGTTCTTCGCGTTTCTCGGCTTCGACGTCGTGGCCACATCGGCGGAGGAGGCCCGTGAGCCGCGCCGGGACGTGCCGTTCGCCATCATCAGCACGGTGCTCATTGCCACTCTGCTCTACGGGCTGGTCAGCGCGGTGCTCACCGGCATGGTTCCGTTCGCGTCACTGAACAACGGTGCGCCGATCGCAACCGCGTTCGGCGCTCTGCAGATCGGCTGGATCGGCGACGTCATCGTGATCGCTTCGATCATCGCCCTCACCAAGGGACTGCTGTTGATCGTGTACGCCCAGGCGCGGCTGATGTTCGCGATGTGCCGCGACCGACTGCTCCCGTACGGGCTCGCGGCGACCGGCAAGCGCTCGACCCCGGCGCGGCTGACGTTGCTGCTCGGCGGCCTCGGCGCGGTGATCGCGGGGCTGCTACCGATCGACATAGTGGTCGAGCTGGTGAACATCGGCGCGCTGTCGGCGTTCGCGGTGGTGTGTGTCGGGGTGCTGGTGCTGCGCCGGGTGGAGCCGGATCGCGAGCGCCCGTTCCGCACCCCGCTCGTTCCGCTGGTTCCGGTTCTCGCGCTGATCGGCTGTGTACTGCTCGCGACCACCCTCGATGTGCTCACCTGGGTGCGGTTCGCGGTGTGGGTGCTCGTCGGCAGCGCGGTCTATTTCGGCTACGGACGCGAACGCTCCACGCTGGTAGGGGGTTGACGCACCGCCACTGCTTCTCCCGACCACCCGGCACCCAAGTCCTGAGTCAGGCCTCCACGAAGAAAAGACCGGCGCCGTAGGCGTCGCGGGCGGAGACGAAGAACCCTTCGGCCGTCCCATGGGTGGGTACGCCCGCGTCTTCGATGATGCCGCGCGCGACGCCGAGTTCGTCCACCGCGATAGTCATGGCGGCCAGATATGACGGGGCTGGGATAGGTTCGCGCGGCAGCACGGCAACAGCGTCCGACGCGCGCACGATTTCGAGCTGCCCGGCGCCCATCTCCAGCACTGCCCGCGCACCATTGCGCACGGCCGACGCACCGAGTATCCGGCAGTAGCGTTCGGTGATCGCGGCGGCCTCGGCGTCGACGGCGACGATCAGGACAGCCGTGATGCCACGGGCTCCGTTCGGGTGTGATAGGTAGCGTGGCTGGTGCACGTACTCGCGGGTGAGATGTTGGGCGACGCCGAGCATCGCCTCCGGCGTCGAACTCGGATCCACGTGCACCGCGCGCGCCCGAACCGTGCGGGGACCGTCCTCGGTCTCGACGTCTCGCTCCAGGTCGAGGATCCCGGAGGCGTGCACGCCTGCTGCGACGAGCTGCCCACGCGCCGCCTCTATGTCGCCGGTTTCGAGATTCAGCAGCCGGAAGCCCTCGTAATCGTCGGCCATCGCCTTGGTGTGCCATGGGTCTGGCGCAGACTCGTCGACGATACCGAGTAATTCGAGGTAAGAGCCGCCGAACAGCGCGCACCGATTGGCGGTGCAGCCTTCGGTGGGCAGCTCGCCGGGTCGGGCGCTCAGCAGGTGCCGCGAGCGTGGGCTCAAGGTGAACCCGAGGTCGGTGTATCGGCGTTCCAACCCATCCAGATCGCGAGTCAGAATTCCGGTGTGGTGAATGGCATCGATCGTTTTCTGCACACCGCCCATCCTGTTCAGTTCATGGTCCCCGGGTCCTTCACCGCGGCCGATACGCCGGAATCCGACACTGCCCTACCCTGACAGAGTGGATTCGGTCAGCTTGGACGTCGTCGACCGGAGACTGCTGCACGCATTACAACTCGACGGCCGCGCGCCGTTCAGCCGCCTCGCACCGGTACTGGACGTCTCCGAGCGGACCCTTGGCCGTCGCTACAGTCGACTGCTCGCGACTGGAAGACTGCGTGTGACCGGGGTGGCGGACACCAGACGCGTGGGCAACGCCGAATGGCTGGTTCGCCTGCGCGTGCGACCGGATGCCACCGCCGCCCTCGCTCGGGCGCTGTCTCGCCGCGCCGACACCGCCTGGGTGACGGTGGTGTCGAGCGGCGCGGAGATCGCCTGTCTGTTCCGCGTACCGGCCGAAGCGCCACTTTCCGAACTTGCCCGCCACCCAGCCGTGCTCGCCATAGACGTATACCGGGTACTTCGACATTTCATGCAACACCGCTGGCAGGGCCGAATGTCGGCGCTGTCGGCCGAGCAGGTCGCGGCATTGCGGACACCCCCGCAGACTGGTGCCGGACCGATCGTCCTGAGCGACCTCGACGAGCGTCTACTGCCCATGCTGGCGGCCGACGGGCGGGCAGCGTATCCGCAGCTCGCACGGGCGGTCGGCTGGTCGGAATCCGCGGTGCGCCGTCGAGTCGACGAACTGCGCCGTGCCCGGCTCCTCGGCTTCGATGTCGAGATCGATCCCGCACTGTTCGGGTTCACCGTGCAGAGCCTGCTGTGGCTGACTGTCAGCCCTGGGCGTCTCGTTGCCGTCGCGAACACCTTGGCCGCCGACCGAGAAGCGGCGTTCGTCGGTGCAACGACCGGAGCGAGCAATCTGCTGGTCTGCCTCGTCTGCCGAGACATCGACGCGCTATATCACTACACCACCGAGCGGATCGCCGCGCTGGACGGGATCGAGCGAATGGAAGTCAGCCCGATCAGCGGCTACGCCAAGCGCGCCGCTCCGCCGCGATCCGCCTGACGCAAGGTCCAGTCGGATGCAGAATCTTCGCGGAGCAGCGGCTTCCACCTTTCTCCGGTGAGCCCATCGCAATAGCTGGGCGGCAGCGTTCGGACAGGCAGTCGGGCTTCAGACGTCACGCTGCAGCGAAGACAAGCCCCACAGCTCTTGCGATACGGCCGTGGCAGACGCGAAAGATTTCGAGCATCGGTCGGTTGCTGTCCGGGAATGCCGCGGACGCTGGTTTAGGGTCGAGTGGTGACCTGGACAGTGGGATTCGACCTCGATATGACGCTGATCGACTCGCGACCCGGTGTCGCACAGGCCATCGACACCGTCGCCGCCGAATTCGATCTCCCGCTGTCTGGCGCCGAATTCGCCGATCGGCTCGGGCCGCCACTGGCCAGCCTGCTGGTCGAAGCCGGGGCCCCGGAGGAACTTGTTCCCGCGCTTGTCGCGCGCTACCGCGCGATCTACCCGTCCATCGTGTCCGGCATCCCCGCAATGCCAGGTGCGCAGGCCGCGTTGGCCGCGATCCAGGCGCGCGGCGGGCGGGTACTCGTCGTGACCGGCAAACACGCCCCCCTCGCTCGGCTGCACATCGACGAACTCGGCTGGCGGATCGATTATCTGGCGGGTGATCTGTGGTCGGCGGCCAAGGCGACCGCGTTGCGCGAGCAGCGGGCGGATCTATTCGTCGGCGACCACGTCGGCGACATGCGCGGAGCGCGGGCCGCCGGCGTGGTCGCGGTGGGCGTCACCACCGGGCCGTGCGCGGCCGACGAGCTGCGTGCGGCGGGTGCCGACGTCGTCCTCGCGGACCTGACCGAGTTCCCCGGTTGGCTCGCGACGCAGCTCGGCGCGGCCGTCGCGGGTTAGCGGCGGTCCGCTCGGTGTATCGGGCGGTGCAGGTATTCGGCGGGATTACCACATCGTGGGTCCCGGTCGGAAAGTAGCCCCGCGACGCCGACGTGATAACTCTGTTCGAGGGCGCCGTGTGCGGTCTAGTCGCCGAGACCCCTCACCACGGCACGGGCCCGGTGCGGTCGAAGAATGTGCCCGTCGGCCCGTCCGGGCCGATCGTGGACAGCTGGACGACGGCGTCGGTCCCCTCGGTGACGGTCTGGAAACCGGAGTGTCCATTCAGATCTGTCGCGGTGTACCCGGGGTCGGCCGCGTTCACCTGAATGCCCGGCAGTGCGCGCGAGTACTGCGAGGTGATCATGTTCAGCGCGGTCTTCGACGCCGGATAGGGCAGGCCGAGCAGTGTGGATTCGATCCGGCTCGGGTCCGAGGTCCGCGTCAGTGAGCCGATGCCGCTGGAGACCATCACGATCCGCGGTTGTGCGGCGGCGCGCAGCAGCGGCAGGAACGCATTTGTCACCTGCACCGGACCGAACACATTGGTCTCGAACACCGCGCGGAAGTCGGCAGCCTCCACGTCCTGCGGCGTCTTGCGGGTGCCTCCGATACCCGCGTTGTTGACGAGCACGTCCAGCTGCGGCGTGCGCTGCCCGACCGCCTCCACTGCGGCGGCGATCGACGCGGCCGAGGTGACGTCGAGCTGGACGAACTCGACATCCAGCCCGATCTCGGCGAGTTCCGTCGCAGCTTCCTTGCCCCTCTCCGCGTCCCGTGCGCCCAGGAACACCCGCCAGCCCAAGCCCGCGAGCCTGCGCACGGTTTCGCGTCCCAGCCCCTTGTTCGCGCCAGTTACCAGGGCCGTTGTCGTCTCACTCATGCCATGAGCATCGCGTTCGTGCGCGCGGCGTACCAGGGCCCCCAACTCCTGGGAGTAGCGATCCCACCCCGGCTCGAACCGGCTGCGGCATGATCGGACCGTGGATCGAACCGAACTGGCCGCATTGCTCAGGCAGGCACGCGACCGGGTGCGCCCGGGCGACGTCGGCCTGCCCGCGGGCTCGCGCCGACAGGTTCCCGGGCTGCGCCGCGAGGAAGTCGCTCAGCTCGCAGGCGTCAGCGTGGACTACGTGGTGCGGTTGGAGCAGGGGCGTGGTCCCCGCCCGTCCAGCTCGGTGCTCGCCGCGCTCGCCCGCGCGCTACGGCTGAACGATGAGGACCGCACCCTACTTTTCCAGTTCGCGGGCGCCGCGCCACCGCAGCAGGGCCGGATAGAAATGGTCGTCCGGCCGAGCGTATTGCGCCTACTGGACCGTATGGCGGATCTGCCCGCGCTGGTGCTGTCGGCGAAAGCCGACGTGCTGGCGTGGAATTCGATGGCGGCTGCGCTGCTCGGCGACTTCACCGCCTGGCCGCCCGCACAGCGCAACATCATCTGGCAGCGTTTCCTCGGCACCGATCGTGGGCGGGTCGCTATGACGCCCGCCGAGGCCGACTACGCCGCGATATTCTCGGTCGCTAGCCTGCGCAGCGCCCGCGCTCGCTACCCCGACGATCCGGACCTGCTCCGCCTGATCTCCGAATTGCGTTCCCGCAGCCCACGGTTCGAGCAGCTGTGGAACGAGCGGCGCTCCGGGCAGTGGCGCAGCGCGAGCAAGACCGTCGACCACCCGGAGTTCGGGCCGCTGCGGCTGGAGTGCGACACCCTGCTGGTTCCGGATACCGACCAGGCCGTGGTCGTCTACTCCGCGGCCCCAGGCAGTCGCGAAGCCTCGGCGCTGGATCTGCTCCGGGTTACCGGAACGCAACAGTTCACGGTGGCGGAGCCTTCCGGTTAGGCCGAAACTACTCCCGCGGGCTGCAGCCGCAGCTTAGGTGGCGGTACACCCCTGCTCTGGCGCAAAGCCGCGTAATCGCCCTCCCGGCGGGCGCAGCGCCGGGATACAGTCGTGGTATGCCGTCGCCTCGGGACCATAGAACGCGGAAGGTCACCGTCACACTGCCTGAAGATGTCGTCGCGATTTTGGAACGGTGGCGCGCGGCCGGGAACATCGATTCGGTATCCGCGTTCGTCGCCGCATCGGTGCGGGCGGGGATCAACCAGTCCGAATCGCTGGCCAAGCTGGAGGAGGTCTTCGGCGGACGCCCGCCGCTGGATCTGATCAACCGCGCCCGCGCCGCACAGGGGTTACCGCCGCTGTCCGAAGAGGAGGCGGGCGGACCGCACGCCGGCGCCGCGTGAGGGCCGGGGCTCTGGGTGGCGTCGTCTTCGACGCCGCCGCCGTCATCGCGTTCGCCAACCGCGCCAACTACGCCCAGGCGGTCGCCTGGGCGACGGTGAGCGCGGGCAACACCATCGTGGTCCCGAGCACCGTCCTCGCCACGGCGCGGGCGCATATTCGGGCCGACCGGCTCGACATCCTCGCAGTGTTGCTCGGACTCCCGCACACCGTGATCCCGGCATTCGATCGAACGACCGCGGAACGCCTCGGCGTCGACATCATCGGCAACCCGACGGCCGAGGCGCTGATCGCGGCGGGCCACGCCACCCGCGAAGCGGTCACGCGGGATTGGCCCTGCCTTACCAGCCGTCCGAAGAAGCTCCGCCAGATCGATCCCCGCGTGATCATCGACCCGTTGCCCTGACATTCGGCCGTGCGGCGGTCAGCGCAGTAGGTGGATGACGGGGGCGAGCTTTTCCATACTGTCCTCGAGAACGGTGACGTAGCTGATGCCATAACGGTCGCGGCGGTCACGAAGACGATCGGCCATCTCCTCCGGGGTGCCGATGAGCAGGATGGGGTGCTCTTCCGGGGTGTCTGCGACATCGGGAGGCAACGCGGGGCCGAAGATCTCGAGGACGCTCGCGCGTTCGGCGGGCGGGACCACGCGCTGCACCAGGATGTTGAACTCGACCTTGTCCAAGCGAGGGCCGAGCAGTTCGCGCACGTAGGCGACGCGCTCCTCCGTTTCGGCAAGTCCAGCCATCTGCAATGGCGCGCCGTTGCGTGCGGCAGCCGCGCCGGTGAAGGCGATGATATCGGCGTGCTCCGCGGCCACGCGCAGCAGCCGGTCGCCCCAGCCGCCGATGAGCAGAGGCGGACCGTACGACTGCACGGGCCGCGGCTGGTACTCCGGATCGGCGAACAGCCGGCGCAGCGTGATCACCGTGCTCTCCAGGTGCTCGACCCGCTTGCGCCCGCTCTCGAACGGGATTCCCGCGGCTTCGAACTCCGCCTGCACATAGCCCGCCCCGAGGCCGAGTTCGACCCGTCCGTCGGTGAACTGATCGGCGCCCGCCACGTCGCGGGCCAGCAGCACCGGGTTGTAGAAGGGGGTGTTGAGCACGAACGTGTTCAGCCGTACCCGCTCGGTCGCCTCGGCGGCCAATATCATCGCCGGGAACGGCGCGGGCAGGCCGAGGTGGTCAGCGACGCCGATCACGTCGAAGCCGAGTTCCTCTGCCCTACGGCACTTTTCGATCCAACTCGAGCGGGATTCGGGAACCACCATGTTGACACCGAACCGGAAGGGGCGCTGCGCAGTCACGCCTCTTGTCTAGCGAATCGGGTTCGGCGCAGTCACCCCACCCCCACGATCACCGGGTTCAGCACTGAGCGAGCGTGCCCGCCATCTCCCCTATCCACATGTGCTCACCTGCGCAGATGTAGCGGTTGCCCGCGGCCGTGGGCGTCTCCAGGGCGAAGGCGGTGTGCCACCGCGAGATCGCGCACGTCCACCGTGGCCCAGCCGACGCGGGGCGAGCCGGGCATGTCCCTGGCCAGCAGCCTGCGCACCGGCTCATGCGAGGTGCTCGTCGACGCGGACCGCACCGGTCCGAGCACCATGCCGAGGTTGATCACCACCAGCTCGAATCCGCCGTCGGCTGGCAGCTTTTCGGCGAACTCCCAGGCCGCCCGCTCGGCGAGCGTTTGCTCTTCTGACAGGCCGGGCTGCGCTCGACCACCGCCCAGTCCGCCTCGGTGCGCAGCGTGTCGTCGGCGTGGCCGTGCGTGATAGCTGTGATCGAGGAGGTCAGCACCACTCGGCGCACCGCGCCGACGGCGACGTAGGCGCGCAGCACCCGCAGGGCTCCCTCGGCCCGCCGTGGTGATCAGCTCGTGCTCGTCGTCCGGCGGGCGGTGGGGAACGGCGAGGCGACGTGCAGCACTTCCGCATCGCATCTGCTCTGGTGGACGATGTCATGCAGACCTTCGCCGCGCTGATCGAGCCGAGCGCACCGCCACTGAACTAAGGTGGATGCCAATTATTCGCTGCCTGACGCTTCCCCCTTGATCCGAGAGGAAGACACGGATGACCGCACAGCTGGATCCGACAGTGCAGGAATTCGTCGACGCGCTCAACGCCAACGATCAGGAGCGGCTCTTCGCGGTGCTCACCGAGGACGCGACCATGTCCGACGACGGCGTGGAACGCAAACTCGCCCAGTGGACCGAATCGGAGATCTTCGGCAGCAACGCGCGCATGCAGGTCGAGTCTGTCGGCGACGGCGGCACCGAACTCTTAGCCGACTACACCAACTCACGCTGGGGTTCGATGCGCACGAGCTGGCGGTTCACCATCCGCGACGGTAGGATCAGCCGCTTCGAAACCGGGCAGGCCTGAGCGCCCTTGCCACCCGGATGCCGAAGTTGACATTCTGACGGGCGTGTTCGTTGCGCCCCGTTACGGTACGGGCTCCCTGGCCGATTTGTTTCCCTCCGTCCTCGCAGGGCTCGGCGTCCCCGGTACCGACGACCGCCTAGGTCTCGAAGTCACCGCCGCCAGGGTCTGTGTCCTCTTGGTGGACGGGCTCGGCGCCGACGCGCTGGCCGCGAATCCCGCTGCGGCGCCGTTTCTTTCCGGCCTCCCGCCGGTCACGCTGACTGCGGGATTTCCGACGACGACCGCCACCAGCCTGGGTTCGCTAGGTGTCGGCGTCCCGCCCGGCGAGCACGGGATCGTCGGCTATCTGCTCAACATCCCCGGCTACGAGCGGCTGCTGAATCCGCTCGCCTGGCGGCTGCACGGCGCAGCGGACAAATCGGATCTGCGGACCGAACTCGTGCCAGAGGAATTCCAGCCCATCCCAACGGTTTTCGAGCGTGCCGCCGCCGACGGTGTCGCGGTCGCCCAGGTGTCGCCGCGCTACCAGGAAGGGACGGGATTGACGAGGGCCGTGTTGCGCGGCTGCGCGTTCCGCCCCCAGGTGTCCTTCGGCGATTTGGTCGCCACCGTGGCCGAGGCGATGCGTGCCGGACCGCGCACGCTGGTCTACACCTACTACGGCGATCTCGACCTGACCGGGCACGTGCGCGGGCCCTCCTCCCTGGCCTGGCGCTGCGAACTCGCCAACGTCGACCGTCTGGCGGCGGCCATAGCCGAACAGTTGCCACCCGACGCCGCACTGATCATCACCGCCGATCACGGCATGGTGGAACTCGAGGATCGCGTCGATTTCGACACCACCGCCGTGCTGCGCGACGGCGTTCGCCAGCTCGGCGGCGAGGCGCGTGCCCGGCACGTCTACACCAGAGCCGGCGCGGCGTCCGATGTCGCAGCGACCTGGCAGGGCATGCTCGGCGCGGATTTCGCGGTGCTCACCAGGGACGAGGCCGTGACAAGCGGGTGGTTCGGGCCACGGGTCACCCCTGCTGTCGCCGAACGCATCGGCGATCTGGTCGTCGTGTCCCGCGCGCGGCGCGGCATCATCCGTAGCGGTGTCGAACCATTGCAGTCGATGCTGGTCGGCCACCACGGCTCGCTGACCTCGGCCGAGATGAACGTTCCGCTGCGGGTCGTCCACGCGGCCGGTCCGCGTAACATCGGCGCGCACTGGCTTTAGGCTGGACACCGATCGCGCGGGCATCACCGCGCGAGGAACATTCAGGAGGAGCACATGAACGCCACGCTGTCACGGACCGGCCGGACCGGCCTCGGGGTCGTGGCGGTCGCCATGGTGCTCGCGGGCTGCACCGATATCGAGCGGGCCCTCAATCGCGGTGGCGACACGCCGTGCAGCGAGTACATCAAGCAGGACCAGGACACCAAGCGCACGACGATCACCAAGTTCGTCAAGCAGCAGAGCAAGGACGACCACGAGCCCGCGGGGACCGCAGTGGACGCGACGATAGTCTCGGTCGACCTGCTCTGCGGCAGCCAGGCCAACGCCGACACCCCCATCAAAAATGCCGACGTCGCAGGTATTTTTATCAGGAAGTGACCGGGTCGGGTCACCGCGGCGGATGAGCGGCCAGCCAGTCGGTCGCTCGTTTCCGTGAGGCGCGGGCCAGCCAAGCGTCCTGGATCACTTCGGTGAGCTCCTGACGGCTCAGCTCGCCGATTCGGCTGCCGCGCACCAACACCGATGGGTGCCCGTCGAAATGCGGAGTGGTGAAGAACGGCGAGTCCGGGTCTTGGACCAGTGCCTGCTTATCCGACTCCGACGGCACCCACAACACGATCACATCGGTGTAGCGTTCGCTGGTCTCCGGATCGACGGCATCCAGGCGCGCGTTACGAAAGAAGACGAACGATTTCCCTCCGACCTGATAGATCGGGTTACCGTGTGGTCCGTCGACCCGTGCCACATGCGGCATGCCGGATGCCACCTCGTGTACATCGGCGAGGCGTGCCCGCCGCGGAACGGTCGCCATGTCAGCAGCGTAGGCGCTCGCGACCGCCTCGTCACCGAAACAGTGGTCGCCCGGCCGGTCTGCCATCAAAGCCGCCCGCATGCGACGCGCGTACGCCAGAATGAGAGAGCGAATGTGAGCTCACACGAGGATGGTGTTCTTCCAGGTGGCACAGTTCCATACCCTCACTCAGCAGCGGGTCGAACTGGAACGAGAATGGGAGCGCTGGGCGACGGTGCCGAATACCGCGACGCCACGCCCGCCTCGAACCACTTTGCTACGCGACGAGGTAGCGCAATCCTGGCGGCGGTCGCTGCACACCGTCGATCCTGGCCGCACAGTCGCACCCGGACTGGACGACATCGGCGAGCTGTGGGCCGAGTCCCCGCTGCGCGGCCCGGTAACCGAGCTGGCGACCGACCTGCGCGGGATCGCCGAGGACTCCGGGTACCTGGCCGCGGTCACCGACGGCGCGGGCACCATCCTGTGGTCGTGCGGTGATCGCGCCATGCGCAGGCAGGCAGAGCGAGTGAACTTCGCCCCGGGCGCCCGCTGGGACGAAATACACATGGGCACCAACGGTTTGGCGCTCGCCTTGCGCACCGGCCGCCCCTCGTCGGTGTTCTCCGCCGAGCATCTGGTCGCCGCACTACACGGCTGGGTGTGCTATGCCGCGCCGATCCACGGTCCCGACGGCACACAGGTCGGCGCCCTGAATCTGTCCAGCTCCTGGGACCGCTCGCATCCCGCGGTGCTCACCTCGGTACGGGCCCTTGTCACCGCGGTCGAGACGATCTTGCGAGCCAGCGAGCCAGCGCCGCCGGCAGGGATTCGGCTGGAATGCCTCGGCACCGCACGGCTGCTGCGTGACGGCAGGCCGCTGCGGCTGCCGCCCCGGCAGCTGGAGATCCTCACGCTGCTCGCGCTCGAGCCGGACGGTTTCACCCCCGAGCAGCTGCACACCGCAATCTACGGCGACCGCGCGGTTTCCACCAGAACATTGAAGGCCGACGTTTCCCATCTGCGCCGCGCCACCGGCGGCGAAATCAGCAACCGCCGTTACCTTTTGACCGGCCCGGTGGCCTGCGACGCCGTCGACTTGCTGGCCGCCATCGCGGCGGGCAACACGACAGCGGCGGTGTGGCTGTATCGCGGCCCGCTGCTGCCCGGCTCGGACACACCTGGCGTGGTGAAGTGGCGCGATCACCTCGACGTCGGCGTGCGGACCGCGGTTCTGGCCAGCGACAGCGCCGAGCACGCCGTGTCATTCGGCGAGCGCGCGGCGGATGACATCGAGGTGCACGAACACGCCTTGCGGCTGCTCCCATCCGACGATGTTCGCCGTGCGATGGTCACTGCCCGATTGCATACCGCATTGCGTGCCTAGCCTTCTCACACCAACCTCGCACCAACCTTCGCAGACCATAGTGACTCGGACGGTGAGGTTCGCGAGGAGCAAGTGTCATGAGTTACCCCAAGCCGGGATCCGATTCCGGTGTCATAGGCTGCGCCAAGTGTTGGGCCTGCGCCATCGGTGGTGGCGAGGCGGCCGGGTGATGTCGCAGCGGATTCATCGGGTGGACATTACGGACCGGGCGAGGATGGTCCTGCGTCAGATGATCGAACAACACGGCGCGGTGCTCTTCCACCAGCCCGGCGGAGGCTGCGATGGCGACGCTCCGGTGTGCCTTCCGGTCCGGGAGTTCCGGGTCGGCCGGGGGGATGTGCTGCTGGGGAATCTGCCTTGGCACACGCAATTCTGGATGAGCAGCGAGCAGTACGAACTCTGGAAGCACACCCACCTCACCGTGGATGTGGTGAACAGCCGGCACGCGCCGGAAGCGACCGAGGGAGTGTGCTTCACCCTCAGGTCACGGCTGCTCACCGACGAGGAAGCAGAGGCGCTGGCGGACGCACCGCCGCGCACCGGAGCCGACCGGTTGGCATAGGCCTGCACATGCGGACCGGCGGGGCGTCCGCCCGGGTGGGGCACGACCACCCGGGCGGACGTCGAGCGTCAGCGGCCGGGCAGGTGGCGCAGATTGCGGGCGATGGTCATCAGCAATGGATGCCACTTGTCATGCGGGAACAGTTTTGGTGGATCGAGGTTCAAGAACCGGGTCACTACGACAGTTTGGGGTTCGGTGAATTTCAGCAAGCCGTCGGGGCCGTGCCGGCGACCGACGCCGGAGATGCCCATGCCACCCATCGGCGCCGCAGTGGTGCCCCAGGCAGGCGCGTAGCCCTCGTCCACACACACAGTTCCCGCGCGCAACTGTCCGGCGATCCGCTCGCCGTCGGACTTGCTCGCCGCCCATACCGAGGCGTTGAGGCCGTAGTCGCTGTCGTTGGCCAGGCGCACGGCCTCGGTGACGCTGTCGACCGGGTAGATCGACACCAGTGGACCGAAGGTCTCGTTGCGGCCGCATTCCATCTCGTCGGTCACCTCCACCAGCACGGTGGGCTCGAAGAACAGCGGACCCAGGTCCGGGCGGGCCTTGCCGCCGGTGAGCACTTTCGCGCCCTTGGAGGTGGCGTCGGCGACGTGTTTGGACATGGTCTCGAGCTGGGCCTCGGAGATGAGGCTGCCGATGTCGGTCGAATAGTCGTAGGCCGCACCCAGTTTCGCCGCATTGACGGCGGCGACGAACTTCTCGGTGAACGCCGCGGCGATCGCGCGCTGGACATACAACCGCTCGATCGAGATGCACAGCTGCCCCGCGTTGGAGAAGCAGGCGCGCACGGCGGCCTTGGCAGCGGCGTCCAGATCGGCGCCCTCGGCCACGATCATCGGGTTCTTGCCACCGAGTTCGGCGGAGAAACCGATCAGCCTACGGCCACAATGCTCGGCCAGGGTGCGTCCAGTCTGCGAGGAGCCGGTGAACATCAGGTAGTCGCAGCCCTCGACGATGGCGGTGCCGACGACGGTGCCCGGGCCGGGGATGACCGCGAGCAGATCGCGTGGCAGACCAGCGCGGTAGAGCAGCTCCGCGGCGGCCAGTGCGGAGAACGGTGTCTGAGTGTCGGGCTTGACCACCACGGCATTGCCCGCGATCAGCGCCGGGATGGCGTCGCCGACCGACAGCAGCATCGGGTAGTTCCACGGTGCGATCACGCCGACCACGCCTTTGGGCTTGGCACGGACGGTGGCGCGGTTGAGCACAGGAAAAGCGCCGGGGACCTTGTGTGCGCCGAGCAGGCCCGGTGCGACCTTCGAGAAGTAGCGGGCCGCGAACATCATGCCCATGATCTCTTCCTGGGCCGCCCAGCGCGCCTTGCCGGTCTCGGCCTGCACCACATCCATCAAGAACTCACGGTGCTCCACCACCAGTGCCCGGTAGCGTTCCAGCACCGCGGCGCGCTCAGGGACCGGACGCAACGCCCACGATGCCTGCGCCACCTGAGCTTTCTCGAAGGCGGCCGCCACGTCCGCGGCGGTGCCCACCGGCACGGTGCCCAGCGGCTTGCCGGTAAACGTTTCGGCGATCGTCCTGTGTTGACGCGTCTCGGGCTCGGCCAGGGCGGCGAGCGCGCTCAGGCGGTCGAAGACGGCGGCTTTCGGCGCGGACATCGTGGCCTCCTCCTTGTAAGTAACCGCAAGATACAGATAATCTACGCTATCCCAGACCCGATCAGGAGCCGCTCCACACGGTCGGCGATTACGGACCTGGACATCGAAGGTGATCCCGTCCGCGCTCCACTGCGAATTCCCTTGTGGCACATCCGAAATGATGTCAAGTCACATTTGAATGCAATCATTCGGTCATACCGGCCGCGTAATGTCAAACCGAGTCCCGCTCAACGAGACATGCCATCGGGCAGGCGGTGATCTCGAGTACGTTGGGCAAATGTTCAGAAGGAGGCTCGGTGTCCGCGGCCGGATTTTGGCCATCGCACTCATTCCGAGTCTGACTCTCCTACTAGTCGGCGTGGGCACGGCCGGATACCTGGTGTTCAAGGGCGGCTATGCGCGGGTGTGGGCCATCCAAGTGCAGAAGTCGACACCTTCGGCCCGAGAGTTCACCGAGTCCGTCCAGCTGGAGCGTCGCCTGACCCTTGCCAAACTCGCTGGCGACCACGACGCCGCACCAGCGCTCGCCTCGGCGAGGGTGCGGGTCGACAAGGCGGTTGCCGAGCTACGCAGCGCCTCGGGTGGGCTGCAAACACTCGCATCGTCCTTGATCGGGGAGAAGGTCACCCACTTCCTGAATGTGCTGGACCGGCTCCCGACGGTGCGAGCACAGGTCGACACCGGAGCATTGCCCATTCTGGAGGCGTACGCGTTCTACAACGATGGGCTGCGGGCCATTCCGACCGCCACGCAGATCGCCCAGCAGTTCTCGCCGGACCCGGAGATCGCGATCGAACTCGCGGAGGGTCTGCGGCTGTTCTACGCGGCGGAGGCGATGTCGCGTAGCAACGCGCTGGCTCTGGCCTTGGTGAACGCACATGATCAGGCGACCTTCCCGGTGGCGGAATACCTCAGCCAAGTCGGCTACTACCACGCTCAGATCGACTATCTGACCAGCGAATTCGACGCACCGCAGCGTGATGCCGCAAAGGCGGCGGCCGCCTCCCCCGCATGGCGGCAACTGAGCTCGATGGAAGACGCCCTGACCCGGCGTGCTCTGCAGAGCCCCTCAGACGACGGTCAGAACACGACGACATCCGGCAACGTTCCCGAACTGCCGTGGAGTGTAGCGGACTGGCAGAACGCGGCGACCGATGTCAACCGTGGGCTGATCGACATCTGGATCAACCAGAACAAGCAGGCCCAGGAGGTCGCCGAAGACAAGGCGGGGGGCTCCGCGCTGACCTCGCTGCTGTTCGGCATCGTGGTACTGCTGGTCGCGATCGCGGGTTTCGTCGTCGCGGTCAAGCTGGCCAATCGGATCATCCGCAGGCTGAAGCTGCTGCGTGGGGAAACCCTCGCACTCGCCGACGAGAGTCTGCCCGACATGATGCGGCGCCTGCGCGCGGGTGAGCTGGTGGACCCGGCCGAGGAGACGCCACTGCTGGACTACGGGCAGGACGAGATCGGCCAGGTCGCCAAGGCATTCGGCCGCGCACACGCTGCGGCAGTAGCGGGCGCGGTCACCGAGGCTCGTACTCGCGAGGGGGTGAAAGCGGTATTCCTCAATATCGCCCACCGCAGTCAGATCGTGGTGCACCAGCAGCTGGAAATCCTCGACGAAGCCGAGCGAGGGCAGGAGGATCCCGCCTTGCTCGACACGTTCTTCCGGCTGGATCACCTAGCCACCCGGGAACGCCGCAATGCCGAGAACCTGGTCATCCTCGGCGGCGGCCAGCCCGGTAGGCAATGGCGTAACCCAGTGGACCTGATCGCTCTGGTGCGCAGCGCCATCGGCGAAACGCTCGACTACTCGCGTGTCCGCCTCGCCCGGCAGCCCGAGATTCAGATCGTCGGTTCCGCCGTCGCCGACCTGATCCACTTGCTCGCGGAACTGATCGACAACGCCACCTCGTTTTCCCCGCCACAGTCACGCGTGGAGGTGAGCGGAAACGTCGTCGGCAAGGGCGTGGTCGTCGAGATCGAGGACCAGGGCATGGGCATGCCCGCCGACGAGCTGACCAAGACGAACGAGATGCTGCGCAACCCACCGGATTTCGGTGTCGCCGCGCTGTCCGCCGATTCTCGGCTCGGTTTGTTCGTGGTCGCTCAGCTCGGCGTTCGATATGGGGTCTCGGTTCGGCTGGTCGAGTCCGACTACGGTGGCATCCGCGCCATCGTGCTCATCCCGTCCGCGCTCATCGCCCGCGAAACCGGCATGCCCACACCGAGATCGGAGGTATCCGGCGCAACGCCCGCGCGGACGTCGGCAACAACGCCCGCGCACCAGTCCCCCATGGACATGGCGGACCAGAGCAAGGCGTCCGTCGCCACGCTGGTCGCCAAGCCGACCGCGGCGGACCCGACACCGTCCGAGGACGCGACGGCCGCACCGACCGGTGACGTCGATGTCAGGCCAGCGCTGCCGCGCCGCAACCGCCAGGCGAATCTCGCACCGCAACTGAGCGAACCGGCCGCAACGCCGACCGAGCCGCAACGACAGCGCACAGCCGAACAGGCCCGCGATCTCATGTCCGCCATCGAAAACGGCACCAGGCAGGGCCGCAAACCTCTCTCCCACGACAATCCGAATCCGGACGATCAGAAAGACTAAGGTGACTTCATCCAACCCAGGTGATCTCAATTGGTTGCTCGACGATCTCGTCGACCGGCTGGCCGGTGTGCGGCATGCGGTGGTGCTGTCTACGGATGGATTGCTTCTCGGCCGCTCCGCCGCGATAACGCGGGAGGACGCAGAACATTTCGCCGCCATGTCCTCCACCCTCTACGGTCTCGCCCGCAGCGCGGGTAGCCGCTTCGATGGCGGCGGCGTGCGCCAAGCGGTCATCGAACTCGACCGCGCCGTGCTGTTCGTGACCTCCGCCGGCGACAACGCCTGCCTGGCGCTGCAGGCCGCCGAGTCAGCGAACTTGGGCATGGTGGCCTACGAGATGAACCTGACCGTCCAGCGCGTCGGCACCTATCTGTCCACCACTGCGCGGCAGGACCTCGTCGGACAAGTCGAGCCGAAGCTGCCATGACCCATCCGCGTGAGCCCTGGTTCGACGAGGCGGCAGGTCCGCTGGTGCGTCCCTACGCGCTCACACGCGGACGCACCAGGGGATCCGGACCCGAACTGGATATGCTCACGTCCGTGGTCGCGGACGAGTCTGCGCCCACGCTGCGCAGGAACGAACCCGAGTACACCGAAATCCTCCGGCTATGCCGGGTTTCGCAGACTGTGGCAGAAGTGTCCGCCCGGTTGCGGTTGCCGCTCGCGGTGACCAAAATCCTCGTCGGTGATCTGATCGGCGACGGGCAATTGATCTTCCGTGCCCCCGTTCCGACGGAGGCCGGACCCGATGACCTCAACATATTGCGAGCGGTACTGGATGGAATCCGAAAACTTTGACCCGAGCGGCACGCCGCACCTGGCCGCCTCGGTCAAGATCCTCGTCGCCGGCGGGTTCGGCGTCGGCAAGACGACCATGGTCTCGGCAATCAGCGAGTGCGCCCCGCTGCGCACCGAAGAGCTGATCACCGAGGTGAGCACCGGCGTCGACGACCTATCGGGCGTCGAGCGGAAGACCACGACCACGGTCGCGCTGGACTTCGGCAGGCTCACCATCGACGGCAATCTCGTGCTCTACCTGTTCGGCACCCCCGGCCAGGACCGGTACTGGTTCCTCTGGGACGAGCTCGCCCGCGGCGCGCTCGGCGCCGTGGTGCTGGCCGATACCCGCAGGCTGGGTAATTCCTTTGCCGCCGTGGACTTCTTCGAGCGCCGCGGGCTTCCGTTCATGGTCGGCGTCAACTGTTTCGACGGCGCGCCACAGTACACCGCCGACGAGGTGCGCGACGCCCTCGACCTAGATTCGATCACCCCGGTGATGCTCTGCGACGTCCGCGACCGCGGTTCGTGCAAGACCGTGCTACTGACCCTGGTGGAACATCTGATCGCGCGTGCGCAGCGCGCGCCGGTCACCACCTGACTTCAGCCCGCACGCACTGTGTCGAGATAGTCTCCGACGATACCTTTCGCCTCCCTGTCCTCGAGGCAGCCGATCAACCAGTGTGCTTGCCGAGCGCCCATCGCGCGGCCGCCGCACGGGACACTTCGTCGGCTGGGTGTATCCGTACTACTGAGTGCTCACGCCTGCCGCAGCCAGGCGAGGAACAGCAGCATGCCGCCAGTAGCCAGCACCAGCGCGACCAGGGCAGGCCACCGCGGCCCGTTCCGACCGAGCAAGCCACGGACGAGCCGCACCTGGAATGTGCCGATACCTGCCAGGATCAGCAGCCAGACCGGCAGAAGGCCGACACCGAGCCCGGCATGCACAGCCCAGGCACCTGCCAAAGTGGGCCCACCCCAGGAACCTTCCAGGTTCTCATCCGCTACCAGCGGGTAGCCGATCCCCCGGAGCGCGGCGACCACCGCGAGGAAAGCCAGAAACCAGGCGAGCAGGCCGACCGCACCGCTGAGCACCGAGTGCGAGAGCGACCGTGCCACCGAAAATCTATGCGGTAGAACGGTTTCGCCGAGCATCCGCCGCGGCACGCGCAGCCTGGTCGCGATTCGTCGGATCGACAGCGGCAGCACCCAGAGCGCGTACGCGGCATAACGCAGCAGCACTCGAATCCACGGCATGGCCTCGACGATAGCGATCTCGGTTCCGCGTTTCACCGCAGCCGGCCCACGCGCACCAGATCATCGAACAGCAACTGGTCGACCGGTGGCACAAGCGACCGGTCGGCGTAGGAGAACCACGCGACCTCCTCGATCTCACTGCTCGCGGCCAGCGTTCCGCGGTAATCGGCGGTGTAGCAACTCATCCGCACCACTGGGACGTCCCCGGGCCCGTGGACCGCCTCGTAGGTGCCGACGTGCGCGACTGTAGCCGGTAGCAGCGCGACCGTGAGCTCCTCCTCGATCTCGCGCAGCAACGTCTGCAGATCGGTCTCCCCACGCTCGCGCTTACCACCGGGAATGTAGAAGACGTCCTTGCCGCGCGGTCTGGCGCACAGAATCCGACCACCCTCGATCCGCACCCACGCGACCGTATCGATCAACCGCTCCACGCGCCCGTCCGCCACTGCCGCAGCCTATCGCCGTCGCGCATGTTCGGCCGAGCGGGAACCCGCTTCCGACCGCGAATGATGTCCGGGTTGCCCATACAACGCGATAGCGCTACACGGCCCGCGCCGTGAGCATCTCACGTCCCGTCACGAGCGCGACGCGCTCGATGGCGGCGTCGAGTTCTCGCTTCGGCAGCGGTGCGCCGTCGAACATGGCGATCTCGATCGCGTCGTCGGCGAGTTCCCACGTGCCGACGATGCGTCCGCCTGCGACGACGATCGGCGAGATCCACCCCGCGGTCCTGCTCACCTTCGCCCGGTGGTCGCCAGGCAGCAGGACACCGTCTCCAGTGCCTGGTCCGAGCACGTACTGGTCGAAGGCGCCGAGGAGGTGCACTGATGTGGCCGGCCTCGTCGCGGCGAGGTCGTCGAGGTGTTCGGTCGGCAGAAAGCCGCGGCGGCCTTCCACCTCGACTTCGCCGAGCCGGTCCTCCGATTCGGCGAACCAGCGCCGCACCGTCGCCTTGCGCAGGCTGCCGCGGCTGAGCCAGGCGTCGAACGCTTCCGGTGTCGCAGGGCCGTAGGCGCCCAGGTATCCGATGATCGCGAGCGGTGCCGCGGCGTCCGGGTCCGGAAGGCCCTTCCAGTCGCGGACCAGATGCGCGGGGCTGGTAAATGTCACCTTGGCGCCCCGCGCGGGTCCGTGGCAGAGCACGCCCTGCCAGGCCAGTGGTTTCAGCAGCGCGCCCCAGCCGGAGCGCAATTCCGCGCCGAGCCGGTGAAACCCGGGTTCCGACACGACCGCATCGACCAGTTCCGCACGGCTGAGCACCACACCGTCGAGCACCCGGGCGACCACCTCGGACAGCGCCGCGACCTCCGTGGGCGACGCTCCGAAGTTCTTCTGCCAGGAGGGCTTCTCCCAAGTGCGAGCCGAGCCGATGAGGGCGAGGCAAGCGGCGGCAAGGTCCGGCGTCAGCGTGTGCAGGGTGCCGCGCATTGCCCAGGTCTTCATCAGCGTACCGTCGTCGAGGGAGCGAACCAGCGCGCTCGAATCCGGCTTCATGCTGCGCAGCGCCACCGCCAGTTCCGCGGCAGAGGTGACCTGGGACTGCACCCCGCACAACCGTCGGGCAACCTCGACCGCACCGTCGTCTGCGCGCGACTCGACGTATTGGCGGCGCAGCCGCCAGGCGAAAACCTGGTCCCAGGTGACGCGCACCTGTCCTCCTATTGTTCAGGTCAGCAGCGCGCCGAGAAAAGGCACAGTCGCGGCCGCGAGCATCGAACCGATCACCGTCATCGCAATCACACCGACCAGCGCGGTGCAGTTGGTCGCCCGCCGGATCGTACCGACAGGATCGGCCAGCCGCTCCGCCCGCGCCAGCACCGCGGTGCTCGCCGCGCTCAGCGCGCCAGATGGCGCGGGCTCGGCGATACCGACAATCGCGAGCAGCCCGCCGAGCAGTGGCAGCGAACCGTGCTCCTCGGCAGCCTTGTCGTCGGCGCACATCTCCAGCAAGCGGGCGATCTCGGCCGCACCGGCGGTGACAAAACGAAGGCCGGGCAGCGTGGTGGCGACCGCGTGCAGCAGCGCCGTCAACGGTGCGTGCCTGCCGGACAGATGCGCGCGTTCGTGGGCGAGGATCGCGGCGAGCTGATCAGGTGTCAACGCCTCGAGCGCGGCGCTGGTGACGACGATGGTGTCGGGGCGGCCTGGTACGCAATAGGCTTGGCGCTCAGCCGAGTCCAGCACGACCGCGCCGACGCCCGGCACCCGCCTGCCGACCAGGCGCACGGCGCTCGCGTGGGCACGGGTGCGCCTGCGCATGTGCACGACGACGCTCACCGCACGCACCACGAGCGCGACCGTGGCCGTAACCACCAGTGTCGCCACCGCGAAGGTAGCCGCCTGGGTGGCCGCAGCGCCGTGCGCGTGGATCGGCGTCCACAGAATCGCGAAGCAGGCGCGCAGCGCGTCTTTCGGATGTCCCCAGTAGGTGGCGAATTCGATGGTCAGCGTGATCGCCGTGGCCGTCCACGCGGTCAGCGCACCGACGATCGCGGCGAGCCAGGCGATCACGCCGAGCCGCGGCGCGGCGCCACGACGGGTGAGGCGACGCAGCACGGGGGGACCAACGGCCGCCACCGCGCTGCCGTACAACGTCAGCGCGATCGCCAGGCTCACGGTACTTCTGGGATTTTGCGCGCCGATAGCTTGCGCAGCGCAGCGCGCAGGCCTGCCGACTCCTCAGCGCTGATCCGGTCGACGAAATGGCTGAGCACCAGGTCCGAGCGTCCGCCGGAGCCGAGCGCCTCCAGCATGAGCCGGGCGCTGTGCTCCTCCCTGGTGAGCGTCGGCCAATACCGATAGGCCTTGCCGGAGCGCTCGCGCGCCAGCCAGCCCTTGCGATGCAGGTTGTCCATGGTCGACATGACCGTGGTGTAGGCGATGTCCCGCTGAGTCGACAGTTCGTCAAAGATCTGGCGCACTGTTGTGTCCTCTGCGTCCCGATCCCAGATGCGGTCCATGATCACCGCCTCCAGGTCCCCGAATCCACGCATACTACCGACTCCCTCATGCCTAGCTGTGCCCTGTCGTGGGAACAGGGTACCTGGCAGACCCGGCTTACTACTGAGTGAAATCGTAGATTCGACTGCGCCCACCTGGCCCGTCAGCCGGGTATGGGAACATATGTTCGTGTCCGATTTACCCGCACTCGGATCCGGCAGACCCCGGATCCTCCCGCGGGCCGAGGCGTCGATCCTGCATGCCGACCTGGACTCCTTCTACGCCTCGGTCGAGCAGCGCGACGATCCGCGCCTGCGTGGCAAGCCGGTGATCGTCGGCGGCGGCGTGGTGCTCGCGGCCAGCTATGAAGCGAAGGCATTCGGCGTGCGCACCCCGATGAACGGCGGGCACGCGCGGCGTCTGTGCCCGCAGGCGATCGTGGTGCCGCCGCGCATGTCGGCCTACGCCGAGGCGAGCAAGGCGGTCTTCGAGATCTTCCGCGACACCACGCCGGTCGTGGAGGGCATCTCCATCGACGAGGCGTTCCTCGACGTCAGGGGGCTACGCCGGATCGCAGGCGAGCCGGTGGCGATCGCGCAGCAGCTGCGCGGCGAGGTGCGTGATCGGGTCGGCCTGCCCATCTCCGTGGGGATCGCCCGCACCAAATTCCTCGCGAAGGTGGCCAGTGCGGTCGCCAAGCCCGACGGGTTGCGCCTGGTACCCCCGGACGGCGAGCTCGATTTCCTGCACCCGCTACCGGTCGACAGGCTCTGGGGCGTCGGCGATGTCACTGCCCGCGTGCTGCGTGAGCATGGCATCACGCGAGTCGGCCAGCTGGCCGAGCTGGGCGAGAGCCCATTGCGCGCAATCCTCGGCCCGGCTGCAGCCCACCACCTCTACGCACTGTCCTGGGCGCGAGACCCGCGCCGGGTCGAGACCGGCAAAAGGCGCCGCTCGATCGGCGCCCAGCGCGCTCTCGGCCGACGCCACCGCCCGCCCGACGAGATCGAGGCCTATCTACACGGCCTCACCGACCGGCTCGGCAGACGCCTGCGCGCCGCCGACCGTGTGTGCCGAACCGTGGTGCTACGCCTGCGTTTCGATGATTTCACCCGCGCCACTCGCTCGCGTACCCTCGCCCGGGCCACCGACCACACCGGGACAATCCTGCGCGCGGCCGACATCCTGCTGGCCACAGCCATGCCGATGATCCAGGAGCGCGGCCTCACCCTGATCGGCCTCGCCCTGACCAACCTCGACAACGCCAACGCCGTCCAGCTGACCCTGCCGTTCGAAGTGCGCTCCGCCAACACCCTCGACGCGACGCTCGACAGCCTGCGACAACGCTTCGGCTCCGCCGTGGTTACCCGCGCGGCACTCCTCGGCCGCGGCGAGGGCCTTTCCGTGCCGCTGCTTCCCGACTGACAACCTCGCGAGGAATCGGCCTCACCCGTCGAGTTGCGCGAACGCCCGAGAACCGCAGCCTCGCGCGTCAGGGCTACCCCTCCGTGGCGGCCAGCGCCTCCTGTTGGATCCGCTCGAACTGGACGCCCATGGCGGCCGAGAGGGCTTGGGCACCCGACAGCGGCCGCACCATCACCATGAGGTCGTCGATCTTGCCGTTCTCGTCGAAATGCAGGAAATCGCAACCATTCACGGTCTTCCCGCCGACCGTGGCCTCGAAGACCAGCGCATGATCGTCCCCGTCGGCCCCGGCGATCTCGCGCACGTAATGGAAGTCTTCGAACACACGCAACACGGCGCGCAGTATCGCTGCGGTGATCGCCTTGCCCGGATACGGCTTGTACGCCACCGGACTGGTGAACACGACATTCTCGGCCAACAGTTCCTCCACCGCCGCGATGTCCCTGGCCTCGACGGCCGCGCGGAACGCGTTCATTCGATACCTCCGTATATGCAACTAGTTGAATAGGGCCGCCTCGACAATAGCCCACATCTTGCCGCCGGGCACCACGACGCAGTTCGGCCGCGATATGAACGACTTGTGCAGCATCTGATCAGGACGACGGGATGCTCGACCGACGGGCGGTTCTTCTCTGCAGCGCCGAGCCGGGCGGAACAGCGACCGGGTGCCGAGCCGCTGCGCGACGCACGGAAGCGATCTGAGCGAACCTGCCCCGCGGCAGCCCGCACGGACGTACCATGCCGTTCGTGGCCGATTCCGCTGGTTCTACCGCACTGCGGGTCCTCGTGTACAGCAGCGACGCCGATACCCGACGCCAGGTGATCCTGGCACTGGGCAAACACCCGCACTCCGAACTCCCCGAACTCGACTACCTGGAGGTGGCTACGGCCCCCGTGGTGATCGAGCAGATGGATGCGGGTGGTATCGATTTGGCCATCCTCGACGGCGAGGCGGCCCCGACGGGCGGACTCGGCATCGCCAAACAGCTGAAGGACGAAATCGACCAGTGCCCCCCGGTTCTGGTGCTCACCGGCCGTCCGGACGACGCGTGGCTGGCAAAGTGGTCGCGCGCCGAGGCATCGGTCGCTCATCCGATCGACCCCATCCGTCTCACCGAGGCCGTCGTAGGGTTGCTGCGCGACCGTTCCGCGGCCTGAACCCGGACGACTCCGGCGTGCGAAGCCGCCGCGACTCATAGCGATCATCAATAGATAGTCGGTCACCGTCGTCCGTGCCCGGACAACCGAGACCCGATCGATTCATCGCCGTCCTGACAACCGCTGGGCCACCGCTCCCCATCGCCGATTCCGACTCTGAACCCGCTCGGATCCACAAAGACGTCGGTGACAGCAACAGGCCAACGGCGCAACTGACCGATCGCCCGATGTCACGTGAGGCCGTCTCCGGATTACCACCGTTTCAGTCATAAATCGACGTACCGAATTCGATCAAACGCTGCATCGAAACGAGTTGTGTCTCGACCGTTCAGTTGTAGGCTGTGCCCTAGCTCACACGGAAGCGGGAACGGTATGGACCCGCACCGGAGCAAGCCGAGGGGCGAGTCTGGCCGAGGCGGACAACGACGTCAGCCCGCCTCGGACGCTGTTGTCACCAGCTCCAGCCCGCAAGGAGGGGAAGGGCAGTCGTGAACATCGAGATGCCGACTCTTGTACTCGGCGCGATCGCTGCGGCGTTCGCGCTGTTCTCCATCGTCATGGCGGCCCTTGTCGGCCCGAAGCGCTACAACCGGGCGAAGTTGGAAGCCTACGAATGCGGTATCGAACCCACCCCGCACGCTGTCGCGGGCGGGCCGGGAAACGTTACCGGACAGCGCTTTCCGGTGAAGTACTACCTCACCGCCATGCTGTTCATCATCTTCGACATCGAGATCGTGTTCCTCTACCCGTGGGCTGTCCACTTCGATGCGCTCGGTCTCTTCGGTCTAGCCGCGATGGCGTTGTTCATCTTCAACGTCTCTGTGGCCTACGCCTACGAATGGCGCCGCGGCGGTCTCAGCTGGGACTGAACGCCGCACGACCGCATTCGTAGACGACAAGTGGAAGTGAGTCAGTAGAACATGGGTCTCGAGGAAAAACTGCCCAGCGGGTTTCTGCTGAGCACGGTCGAGGATTTCGCTGGATACCTGCGCAAGGGCTCGCTGTGGCCCGCCACCTTCGGACTGGCCTGCTGCGCCATCGAGATGATGGCCACCGGCGGAGGCCGATTCGACATAGCGCGCTTCGGCATGGAGGCATTCCGCGCCTCACCCCGCCAGGCCGATCTGATGATCGTCGCGGGCCGGGTGAGCCAGAAGATGGCCCCGGTGCTGCGTCAGGTCTACGACCAGATGACCGAGCCGAAATGGGTGCTGGCAATGGGCGTCTGCGCGTCCTCCGGCGGGATGTTCAACAACTACGCCATCGTCCAAGGCGTCGACCACGTGGTGCCGGTCGACATCTACCTGCCCGGCTGCCCGCCCCGCCCGGAGATGCTGCTCAACGCGATACTGGCACTGCACGCGAAAATTCAGGAGATGCCACTCGGCGTCAACCGCGAGGAAGCCATCCGTGCCGCCGAACAGGCCGCGCTCGCCTCGACGCCGACCATCCGGATGGAGGGTCTGCTGCGATGACCTTCGATGCCTCCGACAACACCGATACCGCGCACGACGCGACCGATGCCGCGGCCACCGCGGGCCCCGAAGGTACACTGCCCGACGAGGATTCCACCCAGTCCGGCACCGAGGTGATCGGCGTGCGCCGCGGCATGTTCGGCGTCACCGGCACCGGCGACACCTCCGGCTATGGCCGCCTCGTCCGCCCGGTCACCCTGCCCGGCAGCACACCCACGCCCTACGGCGGCTACTTCGACGAGGTGGTCGACTCGCTGCGCGCCGCGCTCAGCGCGGTCGGCACCCGCTTCGACACAGCGCTGGAGAAGGTGGTCGTCTTCCGCGGCGAACTCACCTTGCACGTGCGCCGCGAGCACCTCGTCGCCGTCGCCCGCGCGCTACGTGACGACCCCGCGCTACGTTTCGAGCTCTGCCTCGGCGTGAACGGCGTGCACTACCCGGAGGACTCCGACCGCGAACTGCATGCGGCCTACCACCTCATGTCGATTACGCACAATCGCCGTCTGCGCATGGAGGTGTCCGCGCCGGACACGGACCCACACATCCCCTCGCTCTACGACGTGTACCCGACCACCGACTGGCATGAGCGCGAGACCTATGACTTCTTCGGCATCCTGTTCGATGGTCACCCCTCACTCACCCGGATCGCCATGCCGGACGACTGGCGAGGCCACCCCCAGCGCAAGGACTACCCGCTCGGCGGGATCCCGGTCGAATACAAGGGTGCGCGCATACCGCCGCCCGACGAGCGGAGGACGTACAGCTGATGAACGACACCGACACCCGGCCCGACGTCACCGGTGACACCGGGCCGGAGCCCACCGCGGTCACCGTCGCGGGACAGGACTGGGATCAGGTCGCCGAGACGCTATCCGGCGCGGGCGAGGAACGCATCGTGGTGAACATGGGCCCGCAGCATCCATCGACGCACGGCGTACTGCGGCTGATCCTGGAGATCGAAGGAGAGACGGTCACCGAGGCCCGCTGTGGAATCGGGTATCTGCACACCGGCATCGAGAAGAACCTCGAATTCCGCAACTGGACCCAGGGCGTCACCTTCGTCACCCGCATGGACTACCTGTCGCCGTTCTTCAACGAGACGGCGTACTGCCTCGGCGTGGAGCGGCTGCTCGACATCACCGAGCAGATCCCCGAACGCGCCACAGTCATCCGCGTCCTGCTCATGGAACTCAACCGCATCTCCTCACACCTCGTCGCGCTGGCCACCGGCGGGATGGAGCTCGGCGCGCTCACCCCGATGCTGTTCGGCTTCCGGGAACGCGAGCTGATCCTCGACGTCTTCGAGACCATCACCGGTCTGCGGATGAACCACGCCTACATCCGGCCCGGCGGTCTCATCCAGGACCTGCCCGACGACGGGGTCTCCAAGGTGCGCGAACTGCTCGCCCTGCTGCCCAAGAGGCTGCGCGATATGGAGCACCTACTCACCTCGAACCCGATCTGGAAGGCCCGCACGCAGGACATCGGCTACCTCGACCTGCAGGGATGTATGGCGCTCGGCATCACAGGACCCGTGTTGCGCGCCACCGGCCTTCCGCACGACCTGCGCAAGACTCAGCCGTACTGCGGCTATGAGAACTACGAATTCGACATCCCCACCACCACCGGCTGCGACTGCTACGGCCGCTACGTGATCCGAGTGGAGGAGATGAAGGAGTCACTGAAGATCGCCGAACAGTGCCTGGACCGGTTGCGCCCCGGCCCGGTGATGGTGGACGACAAGAAGATCGCCTGGCCCGCCGACCTCCAACTCGGCCCGGACGGACTCGGCAACTCACCCAAGCACATCGGCAAGATCATGGGTACGTCCATGGAGGGTCTCATTCACCACTTCAAGCTGGTCACCGAGGGCATCCGGGTACCGGCGGGCCAGGTGTACGTGGCCGTCGAGTCGCCGCGCGGCGAACTAGGTGTGCACATGGTCAGCAACGGCGGCAGCCGGCCCTACCGGGTGCACTATCGCGATCCCTCGTTCACCAATCTGCAAGCAGTCGCGGCGATGTGCGAGGGCGGCATGCTCGCCGACGTCATCGCCTCGGTCGCCAGCATCGACCCGGTCATGGGCGGAGTGGACCGATGACGGAAATCCTGCTGAAGCTCAGCACCCGGCCCGAGCCGTACCCTCCGTTCGTACGCGAGCGGCTCGAGACCGACGCCGAACAGATCATCGCGCGCTATCCGCATCCGCGCTCCGCACTGCTGCCGCTGCTGCACCTGGTGCAGTCGGAGGAGGGCTACGTCACCGGAACCGGCATCGAATTCTGCGCCGAGCAGTTGGGCCTGACCGGCGCCGAGGTCACCGCCGTGGCCACCTTCTACTCCATGTATCGGCGCACACCGACCGGCGACTACCACGTCGGCGTGTGCACCAACACGCTGTGCGCGGTCATGGGCGGTGACGCCATCCTCGCCGCCCTCGAGCGCCACCTGGGCATCGAGCACGGCGAGACCACGGCGGACGGGTCGATCACGCTCGAGCACGTCGAGTGCAACGCGGCCTGCGACTTCGCGCCCGTGGTCATGGTCAACTGGGAGTTCTTCGACAACCAGACGCCGGAATCGGCCCGCGCGTTGGTGGACGCGCTGCGCGCTGGACAGCAGGTGACGCCGACCCGTGGCGCGCCGCTGTGCACGTTCAAACAGACCGCGCGCGTTCTCGCCGGATTCCCGGACGAACGCCCCGGCGTCCTCGACGGAGTCGCGGGCGAGGCGACCCTCGCCGGTCTGCGCGTCGCACGCGAGCAGAACATGCAAGCGCCTGGGCCACAACAGGATTCGGAGGGCGCCTGATGACACTTACCCCTGTACTCACCAGGTACTGGGACGAGCCGCAGTCTTGGACGATCGACACCTACCGCCGCCACGACGGCTACCAGGCGCTGCGCAAAGCCCTCGACATGGACCCCGACCAAGTCATTCAGACCGTCAAGGACGCGGGCCTGCGCGGCCGCGGCGGCGCGGGCTTCCCCACCGGCATGAAGTGGAGCTTCATCCCGCAGGGCCCCGGCCCCGACGGTGTCAGCAAGCCGCATTATCTCGTGGTCAACGCCGACGAATCCGAACCCGGCACGTGCAAGGACATTCCGCTCATGTTGGCCGCACCGCACGCGCTGATCGAGGGCGTCGTCATCGCGGCGTACGCCATCCGCGCCGCCCACGCGTTCATCTATGTCCGTGGCGAAGTCGTTCCGGTGCTGCGACGGCTACAGGCCGCGGTGGCGCAGGCCTACGAGGCCGGGTTCCTCGGCCGCGACATCCTCGGGTCCGGCTTCGACCTCGAGCTGATCGTGCACGCGGGCGCGGGCGCCTACATCTGCGGTGAGGAGACCGCGCTGCTGGATTCGCTCGAAGGCCGTCGCGGACAACCGCGACTTCGCCCACCGTTTCCCGCCGTCGCGGGCCTCTACGCCTGCCCGACCGTGGTGAACAACGTGGAGTCGATCGCGAGCGTTCCGCCGATCATCCATAACGGCACCGCCTGGTTCCGGTCCATGGGCAGCGAGAAATCCCCCGGCTTCACCCTCTACTCACTGTCCGGACACGTGGCGAGGCCGGGACAGTACGAGGCGCCGCTCGGCGTCACGCTGCGCGAGCTGCTCGGCTACGCCGGCGGCGTCCGCGCCGGACACCGGGTCAAGTTCTGGACCCCGGGCGGTTCGTCCACGCCGCTGTTCACCGAGGAGCACCTCGACGTGCCGCTCGACTACGAGGGCGTCGCCGGGGCTGGATCCATGTTGGGCACCAAGGCACTACAGATCTTCGACGACACCACCTGCGTCGTGCGTGCGGTGCTGCGCTGGACCGAGTTCTACGCACACGAGTCCTGCGGTAAGTGCACCCCGTGCCGGGAGGGCACCTACTGGCTCGTTCAGCTGCTGCGGCGGATCGAGGCCGGCCGCGGCACGGAATCCGACCTCGGCAAACTTCTCGACATCAGCGACACCATCAACGGCAAGTCGTTCTGCGCCCTCGGCGACGGCGCGGCAAGCCCGATCATCTCCTCGCTGAAGTACTTCCGCGAGGAGTACGTCGACCATCTGCGGCTCGGCGAATGCCCGTTCGACCCGGCGCGCTCCACGGCATGGGCCGAGGCAGGAGAAAAGGTTCGATGAATCCAGTATCGCGTAGCGATTCGATGAGGCGTGGCGGTCGGGCGACGAGTGGGCCGGCCATCGCGACCAGCAACACCAGCGGGCTGGCTCCGGCCGATCTGGTCACCGTGACCATCGACGACACCACCGTCAGCGTACCCGCGGGCACCCTGCTGATCCGGGCCGCCGAACTGATCGGCATCCAGATCCCCCGCTTCTGCGACCACCCGCTGCTCGACCCGGTAGGCGCCTGCCGCCAGTGCCTGGTGGACGTGGAGGGCCAGCGCAAGCCGGTCGCCTCCTGCACCATGGCTGTCGCCGACGGCATGGTGGTGCGTACCCAGCTCACCTCCCCCGTCGCCGACAAGGCGCAGGAGGGCGTGATGGAGCTGCTGCTGATCAATCACCCCCTCGACTGCCCGGTGTGCGACAAAGGCGGCGAATGCCCGCTGCAAAACCAGGCAATGTCCACCGGCCGTACCGAATCCCGGTTCGACGGCGAGAAACGCACCTACCCCAAGCCGATTCCGCTGTCCACGGCCGTACTGCTCGACCGGGAACGCTGTGTGCTCTGCGCCCGCTGCACCCGCTTCTCACAGCAGGTCGCGGGCGACCCGTTCATCGAATTGATGGATCGCGGCGCGCTGCAACAGGTCGGCACGGCGCAGGCCGAACCGCTGGATTCCTACTTCTCCGGCAACACCGTGCAGATCTGCCCGGTCGGCGCACTCACCGGCACCAGCTATCGGTTCCGTGCCCGCCCGTTCGATCTGGTGTCCAGCCCGAACGTGTGCGAGCACTGCGCCTCCGGCTGCGCACAGCGCACCGACCATCGGCGCGGCAAGGTGCTGCGCAGGCTTGCGGGCGACGACCCGCAGGTCAACGAGGAGTGGAACTGCGACAAGGGGCGCTGGGCCTTCGTCTACGCCACCGAACGCGACCGGCTCACTACGCCGCTGGTGCGCGGGTGGGACGGCAAGCTCGCGCCCGCTTCCTGGTCCGAAGCGCTGGCTGCCGCCGCGGAGGGACTCGCCGCCGCGTTCGGCAATGCCGGGGTGCTCGTCGGCGGCCGGGTCACCGAGGAGGACGCCTACGCGTATGCCAAGTTCGCGCGAATCGCCCTCGGCACCAACGACATCGACTTCCGCGCCCGCGTGCACTCGGTGGAGGAGGCCGATTTCCTCGCCGCCCACGTCGCGGGTCAGGGCACCACAGTGACCTACGACAGCCTCGAGGCCGCACCGGTCGTCCTGCTGGCCGGCTTCGAACCCGAGGAGGAGTCGCCCATCGTCTACCTGCGGCTGCGCAAGGCGGCTCGCAAGCATCGCCTGCCGGTCTACTCAGTGGCGCCGTACTCCTCGCGCGGGCTCGATCGCATGTCCGGCCGCCTCCTGCAGGCCGTGCCCGGTGCGGAACCGTACCTGCTGGACGCCATCCGTACCGGCGAAAAACCCACGCCCGCGACTAATTCCACCCAGCTGGCCGACCTGGCCGGCCTGCTGCGTGAACCCGGGGCCGTGATCATGGTCGGCGAACGGATGGCGGGCATCCCCGGTGCGCTGTCGGCGGCCGTCCGGCTCGCTGATGAGACCGGAGCCGCGCTCGCCTGGGTCCCGCGCCGAGCCGGAGAACGTGGGGCCGTCGAGGCGGGCGCACTCCCCGGCCTGCTGCCCGGCGGTCGCCCGGTCGTGGATTCCCGTGCTCGCCAACAAGTCCGGGCCGTATGGAACGTGCCCGAACTGCCAGGCACCGTCGGCCGCGACACCGCGGCCATCCTGGACGCCGCCGCCGGCCTCGGTGCATTGGTAATCGGCGGCGTCGACGTCGCCGATCTGCCCGACCCGGTCGCCGCGCTGGCCGCCGTCGACGCCGCGCGGTTCGTAGTCAGCCTGGAACTGCGGCACAGTCCCGTCACCGAACGCGCCGACGTGGTTTTTCCGGTGGCCTCGGCCATGGAGAAATCCGGCACGTTCCGCACCTGGGAGGGCAGGCCTCGACCGTTCGCCGCCACGCTCGGCGACGATATGGTGCGCCGCCAGTCCGCCCCGCTGTCGGATCAGCGGGTGCTGCACGCCATCGCGGACGAAATGAGGGTGCGCCTCGGCCTGCCCGACACCGAATCCGCCCGCGCCGAACTCACCGAGCTCGGCGCGTGGGACGGAGCGCCCGTCGCACCGCCCGCGAACCGGCCGCATCCGCTCCCCGAGCTCGGACCGGGCGCCGCGGTGCTTGCCAGCTGGCGGATGCTGCTCGACCAAGGCCGCATGCAGGACGGCGAACCGAATCTGGCGGGCATCGCCCGCCCACCCGTGGTGCGCCTGTCTGCCGCGACGGCCGCCGAAATCGGCGTGATCACCGACGATCCGGTTACGGTCGCCACCGACCGTGGTGCCGTCACACTGCCGCTGATGATCAGCGACCTGCCCGATCGTGTGGTCTGGCTGCCACAGCACTCGCCGGGCTGCTCCGTCGCCGAGCAACTCGCCGTCCAACCCGGTGGCATCGTGCACCTGCGACGCGCCGACGAGAGGATGAAGGAACACCGTCATGAGTGATCTGGCTGCGCTCTTCACGGCGTCCACGGGGCCCTCTGTGGTTACGCACGCTGCCTCCTACGGGCCCGACGCGACCGCCGGTTTCGGACACGACCCGCTGTGGCTCGTGATCGCGAAAGCTCTCGCCGTCTTCGTCTACCTGATGTTCATTCCGCTGATCGCCGTGCTGGCCGAACGAAAGATCGTGGCACGCATGCAGATGCGGATCGGTCCCAACCGGACCGGCCCGTTCGGCTCGCTGCAGAGCATCGCCGACGGCGTGAAGATGGCCCTCAAGGAGGACATCGTCCCGGCGATCGCGGACAAACCGATCTTCATTCTGGCGCCGATCATCTCGGTAGTGCCCGCGTTCATGGCGTTCGCGGTCATCCCATTGGGGCCCGAGGTGTCGATTTTCGGCAACCGAACGGCGCTCCAACTCACCGACCTGCCGGTGGCGGTGCTGTACATCCTGGCGATCACCTCGATCGGTGTGTATGGCATCGTGCTGGCCGGATGGTCGTCCGGCTCCACCTACCCGCTGCTCGGCGGCCTGCGCTCGACCGCACAGGTCATCTCCTACGAGATCGCGATGGCGTTGTGCTTCGCCACCGTGTTCCTGCTCGGCGGCACCATGGCCACCTCAGGCATCGTCTCCGCGCAAGAGGGCACCTGGTATGTCTTCC
Organism: Nocardia sp. NBC_00881; assembly: GCF_045207455.1. Lineage (NCBI taxonomy): Bacteria > Bacillati > Actinomycetota > Actinomycetes > Mycobacteriales > Nocardiaceae > Nocardia > Nocardia sp. NBC_00881. Next base: position 1,091,336 of record NZ_CP108798.1, on the reverse strand, counting down.
TGCTGCTTCCGTCGTTCTTGATCTACTGCGTAGCCATGGTCGGCGAGACCAACCGGGCGCCCTTCGACCTACCCGAGGCCGAGGGCGAGCTGGTCGGCGGCTTCCACACCGAATACTCCTCGCTCAAGTTCGCCATGTTCATGCTGGCCGAATACGTCAACATGGGAACGGTTTCCGCTCTGGCGACCACCCTGTTCCTCGGCGGCTGGCGTGCGCCGTGGCCACTGAGTATGTGGGATGGCGCGAACTCCGGCTGGTGGCCGGTGCTCTGGTTCACCGCCAAGGTGTGGACGTTCCTGTTCGTGTTCATCTGGCTGCGCGGCACGCTGCCGCGTCTGCGCTACGACCAATTCATGAACCTCGGCTGGAAACTGTTGATCCCGACCTCCCTGTTCTGGGTCATGGTGGTGGCCACCGCGCGGGTGCTGCAAGCCGAGGGCTATCACGTGCAGACGCCGATCCTGGTGATCGTCGGCCTCGTGATCACCGGGCTGATGGTTCTCCAGTTCCTGCGGGCGGGCCGGGCAAAGGGCGCGCCGCCACCGGTCGACGAGCCCGCGGCCGCAGGCCCGACGGTTTTCCTCGGCTTCCCGGTGCCACCGCTGCCCGCCGACGTCCGCTCCCGAGACGCCGCCGAAGCCGGACTTCTGGACCCGCTCGCCGGATTCATGGTCACCGCCGCCACCATGTTCAAGAAGCCCAACACCGAGTTCTATCCGGAACAGAAGGTGCCCACCGCGCCTCGCTACCACGGCAGGCACCAGCTCAACCGGCACCCGGACGGCCTGGAGAAGTGCATCGGCTGCGAACTGTGCGCATGGGCCTGCCCCGCCGATGCGATCTACGTGGAAGGCGCCGACAACACCGAGGCCGAACGCTATTCGCCGGGTGAACGTTACGGCCGGGTCTACCAGATCAACTACCTGCGCTGCATCGGCTGCGGGTTGTGCATCGAGGCGTGCCCCACCCGCGCACTCACCATGACCAACGACTACGAACTCACCGACGACAACCGGGCCGACCTGATCTACGAGAAGGACCAACTGCTGGCCCCGATGCAGCCCGGCATGACCGCGCCGCCGCACGCGATGTACCCCGGCGCCGACGAGGCCGACTACTACCTCGGCAACGTTCCCGACGGCCCGCCGGAAACCGCCGCCGACGGCGCAGGCGTTCCCGAGCAGTCCACCCCCGCGGCCGCGAAAGGAGCAGTGCGGTGACCGACCTGATCCTGGCCGCTGAGCCATTGACCCGCACCTCCACGGGGGAGGCCGTCCAATTCTGGATCCTCGCCCCGCTGGCGGTGATCGGCGCGCTCGGCACGGTGTTCGCGCCCAAGGCCGTGTACTCCGCAATGTGCCTGGCCGCGACGATGATCGCGCTGGCCGCGTTCTACATCGCCGAGGATGCGCTGTTCCTCGGCGTCGTGCAGATCGTGGTCTACACCGGCGCGGTGATGATGCTGTTCCTGTTCGTGCTGATGCTCGTCGGCGTCGACTCCGCCGAATCGCTGAAGGAAACTATCCGCGGCCAGCGCCTCGCCGCCGCCGCGGTAGGCCTCGGCTTCGGCCTGCTGCTGGTCGGCGGCATCGCCAACGGCGTGCGCGACGCCGGAATCTCCTTCCCCGCCAGCGGTTTCGCGGGACGCGACGTGATCGGCGAGCTGGCCGAGCTGATCTTCGTACGCTACGTGTGGGCCTTCGAGCTCACCGGCGCCTTGTTGATCACCGCAACCATCGGCGCGATGGTGCTCGCCCACCGCGAACTGTTCGGGCCGCGGATGAGCCAGCGCGAGGTGTCCCGCCGCCGTTTCCGCGAAGCGGGCCACCGCGCCACTCCGTTGCCCACCCCGGGCGTGTACGCCCGGCACAACGCGGTCGACATCCCGGCGCAACTGCCCGACGGCTCCTTCGAGGAACTCTCGGTCAGCACCATTTTGCGGCACCGTCGCACCAGGGCGCTCACTGAAGCGGCCGTCCTCTCGGTCGGCACCGCGAGCTCATCGAACGGGACCGAGACTCAGAGCGACGAGGAAGGCAATCGGTGAATCCAGAGAACTATCTGTTCCTGTCCGCCCTGCTGTTCACGATCGGCGCGGCCGGCGTACTGCTGCGGCGTAACGCCATCGTGGTGTTCATGTGCATCGAACTGATGCTCAACGCGGTGAACCTCGCGTTCGTCACCTTCGCCAGGTTGCATGCCAATCTGGACGGACAAGTGTTCGCGTTCTTCACCATGGTGGTCGCCGCGGCAGAGGTCGTCGTCGGTCTTGCCATCATCATGACCATCTTCCGCGCCCGCCGCTCGACCTCGGTCGATGACGCCAACCTGTTGAAGTTCTGAGATGGACACGGCAACGCTCTGGCTGCTGCCCGCCCTCCCTCTGGCGGGTGCGATCGTCCTGCTGCTCATCGGACGCTACTGCGACGTATGGGGTCACCTGCTCGGCACCACGATGGCGCTGGCCTCCTTCGTGGTCGCCGGGATCGCGTTCTTCGCCATGCTCGGGCGCGATTCCGCCGAACGTGCGGTGCACTCGGATCTGTTCAGCTGGGTTCCGGTGGCGGGCCTCCAGGTCGACGTCGGACTCCAATTAGATCAGCTCTCAGTGTGTTTCGCACTGCTGATCACCGGCGTCGGCTCGCTGATCCACGTGTACTCGATCGGCTACATGAGCCACGACCCGGCACGGCGGCGGTTCTTCGCCTACCTCAACCTGTTCCTCGCAGCTATGTTGCTGCTGGTGCTCGCGAACAACTACCTCGTGCTCTACCTCGGCTGGGAGGGCGTCGGCCTGGCGTCCTACCTGCTGATCGGGTTCTGGCACGAAAAGCCTTCGGCCGCAACGGCGGCCAAGAAGGCGTTCGTGGTCAACCGGGTCGGCGACATGGGTCTGGCGATCGCCATGATGATCATGTTCGCGACGTTCGGATCGATCGGCTTCCGCGACGTGTTCGGTGCCGCGCCCGCCGCCAGCGAGGGCACACTCACCGCGATCGGCCTGTTGCTGCTGCTGGCCGCGTGCGGAAAGTCCGCGCAGGTGCCGCTGCAGTCCTGGCTCGGCGACGCGATGGAGGGCCCCACCCCGGTGTCGGCACTCATCCACGCGGCCACCATGGTGACCGCGGGCGTCTACCTGATCGCACGGTCCAACCCGATCTTCGACCTCGCGCCGAACGCGCGGCTCGGGGTCGTGCTGGTCGGCGCGGTCACGCTGCTGTTCGGCGCGATCGTCGGCTGCGCCAAGGACGACATCAAGAAGGCTCTGGCCGCCTCCACAATGAGTCAGATCGGATATATGGTACTCGCCGCGGGCCTCGGACCCGCCGGATACGCCGTCGCCATCATGCACCTGCTCACCCATGGCTTCTTCAAAGCCGGATTGTTCCTCGGCGCCGGTTCGGTGATGCACGCGATGGACGACGAGACCGACATGCGCCGCTACGGCGGCCTGCGCACGCTGCTGCCGATCACGTATGTCACCTTCGGCCTGGGCTACCTCGCCATCATCGGGGTCCCGCCGTTCGCCGGGTTCTTCTCGAAAGACCGGATCATCGAGGCGGCGTTCAACCAGGGCGGCATAAGTGGCTTCGCGCTAGGCACGGTGACTCTGCTCGGTGCGGGACTGACCGCGTTCTACATGACGCGCGTCATGCTGATGACCTTCTTCGGTGAGCGCCGCTGGAAACCGGACACCCATCCACACGAAGCGCCCGCGGTGATGACCGGACCGATGATCCTGCTCGCGATGGGCTCGGTCGGGGCAGGTGCCCTGTTCGTCCTCGGCTCCTCACTGCAGAACTGGCTCGAACCGGTGGTCGGCGCCCACCATGGCGAGGAAGTCGTCCCCGCGGCCATAGTCACAACGCTCGCGCTACTGGTGGTTGCCGTCGGCGTCGCGGGTGCCTACTACCGGTACGCGCAGCGTGCGGTTCCGCAAACCGCACCGGAAACCGTGTCGGCGCTGACTGTCGCGGCACGCAGGGACCTCTACGGTGACGCGTTCAACGAGGCGACGTTCATGCGTCCCGGACGGCATCTCACCCGGGCACTGGTCTTCCTCGACAATCGCGGCATCGACGGGATCGTCAACGGGACCGCTGCGATGATCGGTGGGCTGTCGGCACGGATCCGGCGGGTGCAGTCCGGGTTCGTGCGCTCGTATGCCCTGTCCATGTTCACCGGCGCGGCCCTGGTGGCCGCCGCCCTGCTGGCGGTGAGGTTGTGGTGAGCGATTTTCCCTGGTTGACGACGCTGTGGTTGGCGCCGATCGTCGGAGCGGCGATCGTACTCGTGCTGCCCGCCGCGCAACGCACCCTCGCCCGCTGTGTGGCGCTGGGCTGCTCGCTGGTGGCCTTGATCCTCGGTATCGGGCTCGCGGTGGAATTCGATCCCGGCGGCGCACAGTACCAGTTCGTTGAATCCCACCAATGGATTCCGGCGTTCGGCGCCGGTTACACGCTAGGGCTGGACGGGATCGCCCTGGTGCTGGTCTTGCTGACCGCTGCGCTTGTTCCGCTGCTGATCCTGGCGGGCTGGCATGACGAACGCGAGGTGGGCAGCGGCAAACGGGTCGCGCACACCTACGTTGCGCTCATCCTGCTCGTCGAGGCGATGGTGCTGATTTCCTTCGTCTCGCTGGACATCCTGCTGTTCTACGTGTTCTTCGAGGCGATGCTGATCCCGATGTACTTCCTCATCGGCGGCTTCGGGCCACGCACCGGGGACGTGCAACTGCGTCAGCATCGTTCGCGGGCGGCGGTGAAGTTCCTGCTGTACAACCTGTTCGGCGGGTTGATCATGCTGGCCGCGGTGATCGGCTTGTACGTGCTCACCGCCCGCGAAGGGCTGGGCGAGGGATCGTCGGGGACGTTCGACCTCCGCGCCGTGGTCGCGGCCGCCAACGCGGGACAGCTCGGCGCGGGGCCCGCGGTGCTCAATGCCCTGTTCCTCGGGTTCATGTTCGCCTTCGCGGTAAAAGCACCGCTGTGGCCACTGCACACCTGGCTGCCGGACGCCGCCGTCGCGGCGACACCGTCAAGCGCGGTGCTGATGATGGCAGTGGTCGACAAGGTCGGCACGTTCGGCATGCTGCGCTACTGCCTGCCCCTGTTCCCCGACGCGTCGGGAACCTATGCACCGCTGGTGATCACGCTCGCTGTGATCGGTATCGTCTACGGCGCGCTGCTGGCGATCGGGCAGACCGACGTGATGCGCCTGATCGCCTACACCTCGATCTCTCACTTCGGCTTCATCATCCTCGGCATCTTCGCCATGACCAGCCAGGCCCAAACCGGCGCGACGCTGTACATGGTCAACCACGGCATCTCCACCGCCGCACTGTTCCTGGTGGCCGGATTCCTGGTATCGCGCCGCGGCACCCGGCTGATCGCCGAGTTCGGCGGCGTACAGAAGGTGGCCCCGGTGCTGGCCGGGACATTCTTCATCGCCGGTCTCGCGACCCTGTCACTGCCTGGGCTCGCCCCGTTCGTCAGCGAATTCCTCGTGCTGGTCGGCACATTCACCCGCTACCAGTTCGCCGCGGTAGTTGCCACCGGCGCACTTGTGCTCGCCGCGCTGTATGTGCTGTGGCTCTACCAGCGGATGATGACCGGACCGGTGAAGGACGGCAACGAGCGGATCTACGACCTGGTGCCCCGGGAACTCGCCGTGGTGGCCCCGCTGATCGCCGCGCTGCTGTTCCTCGGCGTCTACCCGAAGGTCCTGACGGACTTCATCAATCCCGCGGTGAGCCAGACGCTCACCACCATCGGCCGGACAGATCCCGCGCCGCCGACACCCACGCTGCCCGAGGCAGGTTCAGCCGAACACCCCGGAGGTGCCCACAAATGAGCCGACTGATTGCGCGCCTTGACGTCACCGTCGCGGGAATGTTCGCCGCGATGACCGCCTTCTCGAGGACGGCCTGAAGTGAGCGACTTCGACTACGCGACAACGCTCGCCGCGCGTGTGCCCGCGCCGAGCATCGAATACGGCTACCTGTCCCCCATGCTGATCGTGTTCGGCGCCGCCGTGCTCGGTGTGCTCGTCGAGGCGTTCCTCGGGCGCCGCTACCGCTACGGCACGCACCTGGCGTTGAGCCTGGTCGGGCTGGTGGCGGCGCTGGTGGCCGTGGTGGCGCTGGCGGGCACCGAGTCCACCGCGATCGCGGGCGCCGTGGCGATCGACGGCTTCAGCCTGTTTCTGCAGGGCACCATCCTGGTGGTATCGATCCTCGGCGTCCTGTTCATCGCCGAGCGCGGCGCCGAACCCCATGTCGAAGCCCGTTCCGGCCCGGGAACTTGGAGTCTGGCCGCCGCCACCCTCGGACGCGGCGTGGATGCCTTCACGCCGCAGGCTTCCGCGGTACCCGGCAGCGCCACCGAAGCGGCGGCGGTGCGCGCGGGTGTCGCGACCACCGAGGTGTTCCCGCTGACGCTGCTCGCGGTCGGTGGCCTGATGCTGTTCCCGGCCTCCAACGACCTGCTCACCATGTTCGTCGCGCTCGAGGTGCTGTCGCTGCCGCTGTATCTGCTGTGTGGGTTGGCGCGGCGCAATCGGTTGCTCTCGCAGGAGGCGGCGCTGAAATATTTCCTGCTGGGCGCCTTCTCCTCGGCGTTCTTCCTCTACGGTGTCGCGCTGCTCTATGGGCAGGCAGGCACGGTGCGGCTCGGTGGAATCGCGGACGCCATCGCTCAGCACCCGGACAACGCGATGCTGGCACTGCTCGGGGTCGCGATGCTCGCGGTCGGCCTGCTGTTCAAGATCGGTGCGGTGCCGTTCCAGTCGTGGGTGCCGGACGTGTACCAGGGCGCGCCCACCCCGATCACGGGCTTCATGGCCGCGGCAACCAAGATCGCGGCAGTCGGCGCGTTGCTGCGGGTCCTGCAGATCGGGGTGCCGGGTCTGCGCGATGACTGGCGCCCGATCCTGGCGGCCGTCGCGATCGCCACTATGGCGGTCGGCGCGGTCATGGCAATCACGCAGACCGATGTCAAGCGCATGCTCGCGTATTCCTCGGTGGCCCATGCCGGTTTCATCCTCATCGGTCTGGCGGCGGCGAACGGTCGCGGTGTCGCGGCGGTGCTGTTCTACCTGCTGGCCTACGGCCTCGGTACACTCGGTGCATTCGCGGTCGTCAGCCTGGTCCGCGAATCCTCCGGTGCCGAGGCCTCCAGCCTGCCTCAGTGGGCGGGGCTCGGCCGCCGCTCCCCTTGGCTGGCCACGGTTTTCGCACTGTTGCTGCTTTCTTTTGCGGGTCTGCCGCTCACCAGTGGCTTCGTCAGCAAGTTCGCCGTCTTCGAAGCGGCCGCCATGGGCGGCGCGACGCCGCTGGTGATCGTCGGCGTGATCTGTAGTGCCATCGCGGCATTCTTCTACATTCGGGTAATCGTGCTGATGTTCTTCACAGACCCGCCCGCCGACGCTCCGCTGATCACCACCCCTGCGCTCACCACGACGATCGTGGCCGTCGCCGCGGCGGCTACCCTCGTGCTCGGCGTGTTCCCGCAGCCGCTGCTCGATGTGGCTGAGCGGGCGGCGACGTTCGTCCGCTGATCTCGTGGGCGCGGCCCGGCTGGTGCTGCCGCTGTCAACAGTGGAGGCGCCGTCACGTTCCGAGCCGATCAGCTTCGACGGTAGGAGGCCCGCTCGCGAGCGTGGTAGGCCTGTCGGGCCTGATCGACTTTGTCCAGGTTGACCGACCATTCGGCGAGTGTTGCGGCCAGTGGTGCGAGGCTGCGTCCCAGTGCGATGATCTCCAACTCCACCCGGGGTGGGGCCTCGGGGTGATAGGTGCGCACGACAAGCCCGTCGCGTTCTAGTTGCCGGAGCCGCTGTGTCAGGACCTTGGGCGTGATCGTTGTGATGCGGCGTTCCAGTTCACTGAATCGTTGCCGACCGAACTCGTTGAGTGTCCACAGGATCGGCGTGGTCCAGCGGCTCGAGACACGATTGACCACTGGTGCGATTGGTAGGCCAGTTCCGGAGGGAGCTGCGATGCGGTCTCGGTCACCCCGGACTACGTCGCCACGCCGGGACCCGCAGGTAGGTTGCGGCTCGCAGCAGCCACTCCACCGGCCCATACCGGAACCGACCCAACCAGCAGGCGCTGAGCGCGAGCTGGACGGCGTAGGTTAGTAGCGCGATGCCCAGCACACCGGCGGGCGGGACCGCGTCTACCAGGGCGAACCCATACCCGGTGTAGACAACCATCAGGACGATCGACTGCCCGATGTAGTTGGAGGCCGTCATCCGTCCTGCCGGTGCGAGCCCGCCGATCGCCCGCGCCGTGCGCGCCGACCGGGTCAGGCAGAGGATGCCCGCGATGTAGGCGAAAGTCATGAGCGGATTGACCAACTCCTGCACTCCGACCCAGAGTGTAGGCGGCTGAATCCAATTCATCGCGTCGGCGAAAGTCACCGCCGACACCGGAAGCCCGATCGCCATACCGCCCGCGAACGCTCGCGGCGCCCAACGGGCCACCGTCTTCTGGTCGGTGAACAGCCTCCGCTTACCCGCGGCCATACCAATCAGAAACATGCCGAGGCTGGTCACCCCCTGGGTGAGCCAGATGAGGGCGATGAACGCGGGCGCCAGCCACATCTGGTTGGCGAAAACGTCCCCGGCGTTGCCCGCATATCCGTCGTGTATCCGGTTGATGCCGAAAAAGGTCGCAAGCCCGGAGATCGCGCCGCCACCACCCGGTAGGAACGCCCACGCGCACCAGCCCGCGTACAGCACCGCCCCGGCGATGACCGCGGTGCGCGGCTTAAGGTCCTTCAGGATGATCAGAGTCAGGCACAGGTATGCGTACAGGGTGAGAATGTCGCCGATCCACAGGAGGAATACATGTGCGAGCCCGACGACCAATAACGCTGCGCAGCGCCGCAACAGGCGTGCGTTCGCCGAGACCCCTGCTCGCTGCGCCGCCGCGATCTGCAGCGTGAACGAGTAGCCGAACAGGAAGGCGAAAAGCAGGTAGAACCTACCCGCGAACAGCGCGTCCACCAGCCCGCGCACCGCCTCGTCGACCGGCCCCTGGAATCGCGGCCGCGGATCGTCGTCGGTGCCGGTGTACGACCACAGCGTGGTCGCGACCGTGACGTTGGTGATGAGGATGCCGAACAGTCCGAACCCACGCAGGATGTCGACCTCCGCGATCCTCCGCGCCATCGTGGTCGCGGGAAGCACGGATTCCATCGGCCCGGTCATAGTCCGAAACTAGGCGAACGCACTGGAATGACGCGACCGTCGTCGGACCGGTTCCCGCGCCGATTATAGCTCACTGACCGCGACCTGCGGCGTAATGACAATGGCCGCCACTGCGCGACCTCGAGATAGATCTGCCCCTCGACGGTGAGGAAGCCCGACTGCCCGTCAGCGGAGTCGGAAAACGCGGCGACGGCCGACTCCCCAGTGCCCGAGGACAACTCGGCGCACCCGCGCTCCCCACGGATGATCGGCTGCACGATCTCCTCGTCCAACCGCACCGCCTCGACAGGTATCGGCCTACCGAACAGATCGGTCATGCTCCGACTCAGCCGGGTCGCGACGATCTGGTCGAAGCTCGGACTGCGGCACGATCATCGACTTCAGGTCCGGTAGGCTGCCGATCCGCTGGGTCGCGGGCCGTCCCGGCGCGTCGGTCTGGGGTGAGCCGGTCTCACGCAGTCGGGCTCGCACCTCCGCAGGCGTCTTGCGTCCGGCCGCGGCCCCCGTCATGCCCTGGTAGCTCGCGACGGCGCCGACTACGATCGGCGACGCACTCGAGGTGCCGCTGAACACGTCGGTGTACCACAGGTCCTCGTCGGAACCGCCTTGTAGATCCCCATACCCGGTGGTGGTGACCTCCAGCCCCCAGCCCTGCACGTCGACACGCTGTCCGTAATTGGAGAACGCCAGCCGCGATCGCGCGGGGCCGTGATCGTTCCCGTGGAACCCGGGCGGTGGCGCGCCCGCGCCGACGATGATCGCCCCGGAATCGGCCGCGCCGCCCCGGAACGGGTTGCGCCATGTGGTCGGGAACTCCGCGGGCCGCGTGTCATATAGCGCGGCGTCGAAGTCTTCGCCGCCGTTGCCACCGGCCTCCACCACAATGACACCCTTACCGATCGCATAGCGGATAGCCGCCCAGTCGTCGGGCCACCATTCGATCGCGATGTAGCCGCGCTGGTCCGGCCTGCCCGCGTAGTCGAATCGCGGTCCGGGACGGTGCAATTCGAGCAGAATCACATCGCCAGCGCCCAACGCGTCCGCCGCTGAACGGATCGCCGCCGCCGACCCCGACCCGAAGACCGACACCGCACGGATATGCGCCTCGGGCACGATGCCGGTGATGCCGTAGGGGTTCACGTCACCACTGATCTCGCCTGCGACAGCGGTGCCGTGGTCACGCCAGCCCTGATCCGGTGACGGGTTGCCGCCGATCACCCCGCCCTGGTTGTTGTGCAGATCTTCGTGGGTGAACCGCCACGCGCCCTCGACATCCACCACGCGCACGCCTTCGCCGCGCCCACCAGGCACCCCCCAGGCCCATCGTGCGTCGATCCCCTGCGGGGCGGAGTCCAGATATCCTTGGCGTTCTTCGAGATTCGGAGTCGCAGGCGGTGCGTCGGCGACTGGCTTCGCGAAGCGCACGACACCTTCCGGCGCGATCGGCGGTTCAGCGGGCGGCTTCACATAGGCCGCCTCGACGGCGTCGTCCGCACGCAATCGCTCGGCGACGCCGTCGAGATCATCGGTGACGCCGCGGACGAAGAAGTAGTTCAGGTACTCGGCGCCTGTTCCCGCATGCGGGGTGCCGGTCAGCCTGCTCTGCAATCGGTTGGCCGGTCCGAAGATTCGGCCCAATTGGGCGCCCGCCGGAAGCAAGTCGTTCACTCGCGACTGTCCGTCGCGGTTTTCGCTGAGGGCGATAGGTGTGATCTCGGAATCGGTGCCGCGGGTGACCACGATCAGCTCGGCGGGCGATCGGAGCTCACGGTGCTGGGATGCCATGGTGCATAGTCAACCTTGTGCGCGGGCTGGCCGCCACCGCAATCGTTGGCGCGGTTACCGTGACCGGCACCGACACCTTGTTGGCGGATCCAGAGAGAGTTCGGCGCATTGCTGCTGATGTAGGCAAGTTGGGCGAGCTTTGTTCCGAGCGGTCGGTGATTCATAGTCGTATCCCTTGTACGGCAAGGACAGTGAGGTGAACTGCATTGAATTACCTTGTACTCCAATAGCTTTCGGATCTTCGAGTGGCCCTCGATCACCGTATTCGAATCCGCTTCGGATCAGGAGCGGGACCGCCCCGGAATTCGCTCGTATCTGGCATGGAGCACCGGGCCGCACACCTGCCCCGCCAAGTCAGTTGCATACCTGGTCGTGCAGGACGCTATCGATCAACTCCTCGACGCCCTCCCCGAGATGCAACTGGCCGTACCTGCAGACAAGCTGGTCTGGTGGCCTGACCCGTTCCACCGGGCTATGGCCGCATCGCTGGTCGTCTTATCCCAGTCCCCTCCGCTGACGCTGGCGTAAGAAGCGTCAGATGGAGCTCCCGATGCATAACCATTTCGCGCACAACCGATTACGTGCATCAGAATGAACCCGGAAACGGTTGAAGCGGCCCAATCTGCGCTTCCACGTCAGCAGCGTCGCCACCCTGACAGCGAAACCCGCCAGCTTCCCACGGCATACGAGAGATCAGCGATCATCGCCTCCCTACGGACCACCACCGTTGTCGGGGTAGCGGAAGTCCATTGCTGAACTCCCGCTACCCGACCAGTTACGGATTCAGCCGCGGGTTCGGGGCGAGCGAGGGCAACTCGACCGCGCCGCGGCGGACGACTGCGACGCCGAGCACCTCCGTCGACCCGATCACGATCAAGCACAGCCCGATCGCCCAGCCGAGCGCGTTCAGCGAGTCGGACGGCAGGACACCGACGATCACGCCCAGCATCATCGTGGCGAGGCCGAATACCTCCTGCCGTCCCTTGCCACGCAGGTCGTCGACCCACACCGCCACAGTCGCATGGCAGATGCCACGAATCGCCCACGCCGAACCGATCCACAACGACAATAGCTGCGCCGAGTTACCCCCCGCGAAGCACAGCGCGGCCAGCAAGGCCGACAGCACGCCGCTGACGAACACCAGTACGCGAAGCGCCGTGGCGAAGCGAGCGCCGAACGCCACGATCATTTGAAGCACTCCATGGAACAGCAGATAAGCGCCGCACAGCATTTCCGCCGTCGGCAGCGACTTGTGTGGCCACACCGCCAAGGCCACACCCATGATCATCGAACAGGCACCGGCCACCAGTACCGTCTGCCGGGCGCCGCCGGCCAGTGGTTCCGTACGCCCTTCGACCTCGGTTTCGGGCATAGCAACATGATATGACGACTTCTGTTCGCGGGGTGTTTGCCTTCGCTACGCAACGCCGAAGCGAATTCTCGAAATTCCAGTCCCCCAGGCCGCGGGCGTTCAACGTTCCCTTGGTCTCTCGGCGAATGACAAGAACACACTGCGGGCGGCCGCTCCCTCGGCAGTCCGCCACGGGGCAATAACATAGCCCGAACCACATGCCTCGGCGGGTGCGCCGGTAGCATCCAGCAGACGATGGAGGCGCACGGCTCGCTGTCCGACCGGAATGTCGGTGTAGGACAAGCTCTCCTGCGCTGGGCCGAATTCGTTTGTCGGGATGATCGTCTCGGCAGCATGTATCGCGACGGAGGGGTCCGAGGTGCCGCTTTCGCTCTGCGCCTGCGGCTTCGCCCGCCCGGCGAGCAATGCGACGATCTCAGCCACCGCGACCGGATCGCGCGCAGCGTCGTAAATCCATCGCTTGCCGAGGACACCATGCAGCGCGGTCCCCACAAGCCCCTCGTCGGCACCCGCCAGCGGCGATGCGCGATAGGTCAGCGGTACATGGTAAGCCCACGCCAGCTCGGCCGCATGGTCGGTGATCGCCATGAACTCGATCCCGACCTCACCACCGGGATCGTCCAGGCGGAACCCGCCGGCTATCCGTAAGTCGGGCTCACCGTCGCCGCGATACCACGTGCGAGTCGGCAACCAGGAACTCAGCAGCACCAACTTGGTTGGAACCATCGCGGTTCGGTAGATGACAGACATACGGAGCCTCCTGCACGCCGACGCTGTATCGGAGTGTAGCCAGGGTTCCGACCAGCCCATCCTTCACGCATCCGCCCTGGTTCAGCCGACTGAGGGTCGGACCACGATCCTGGTCGTTCAGGCCAGCCCACGCTCTCGGGGACGGCCTTCTCAGCCCATCACGCCTCGACGCGGGCACCGAGATCGGTGCCAGGCGGTTTGCGGCGCGCTTCTGCCAGGAGTTCGTCGAGTTGCGCTTCCGCGCGTTCGGCGCGAGCCAGGGTTTGGGCGCGGGCTTCGTCGAGCGCCTCGATACGGTGGGTCGCCTCCGCGCGAACCTTCTCGACGGCCGCCGCGGCATCGGAACGGACAATCGCGAGATCGGCGGCGGCGGCGCGGCGGGCTTCGGCGAGCTCGGCACGGGTGGCGTCGAGTTCAGCACGGACCCTGCGCCATTCGTCGCGTGCCTCGTTGGCGGCTTCGACTCGTTCAGCGGCGGCATGCTCGGCGCGTTCGGTCGCGCGTTCTGCCTCGGCGGCACGCTGGACCGCGAGGTCACGTTCGGACCTGGCGGCCGAAACCTGTGCGGCCGCTTCACGCCGCGCCTGCGCGATTTCCGTTTCGGTGCGCCGCTCCGCGCGCTGGACCTGTTCGGCGGCGTCCTGCTTGATGCGTTCGATCTCTTCGGTGCACTCGCGACGCACGGTACGGATCTCAGCATCGGCGTCGCTGCGCGCAGCGAACACATCGTCGGCCGCCTGTTTGGTGACACGTTCGACCTCATGTAGCGCGTCCTCGCGGGCCGAATTCGCCTCGGCGACCTGCTCTTCCGCCTGTTCGGCGGCGTTGGCCGCGTCGTCGGCCGCGGACTCGGCGAGGGTCCTGGCTTCGTCCGCCTGCCTGCGCGCTTGCTCGGCCGCGACGGAGCCGACCTCTGCCTCCGCGATACGCCGCGCCGCGTCCGCCTGCACCGCCTGCACTTGGGCCTCGACGACGGATGGGTCGGCCAGCGTAGACAATTCGGCGACCGCGGCGTTCAACGTGCTCGTCAGCTGATCGGCGAGTCCGCGAAACTGGGTGAGCAACTCATCCGCCCGCAATCGCGCAGCTGTCACCGGCCCTTGCTGCGTCACAGTGACGGAACCGGCGGGTACCTCCGACTCCTGTTGTTGCCGTTGACGTTCCCGCCAAGCGCGCCATCGCGTGTGATCCGGATGGTCGCAGTACTCCGACGGCCGACCAGGCCCGCCGCCGCGCGTGATGGGACGGACACAGCCCGGATAGTTACATACGGTGGACACCAATGAATCGTAGGTTGATTTCATCAGATATGAAGAATTGGCACCAACGAAACGTCCGGTGCCACGCCACCCAAACTCGATTCGTCAGATCCACTGAGTCGCGGAAATTCTATTTACACCACCAGGCTGTCGGCCCTGCCGCAGCCTCTCCTCACAGCGCAGATACTCGCCAACCGATCGCGGCAAGACCATCACAACAACTCCCTTACCGAATGGTGAACGAGCCGATACCGCAACCACAGTCGCATAATCTGTCAAAACGGGATGCCACCACCAAAGCTGGTCGGCCATGATTGGCGGCGCGCTCACATCGAGCTCACCGGCTGCGCCAGCAATCAGCGCCTCTGACCGCAGCGTGCCGGCTTACAGGCTCCCGAGTTTCCGCAGCGTATGCGCAGATTTCGAGCCCGGCTCGGCGGCGAACAGATCCAGTCCGCAGCACGACGGCTGGTCGGGCAGCGCGATGAGCTCGCCGTGGAGGGTCAGTTCACCCACGACCGGGTGGTGTAGCACGTACGCCCGGTACCGGACCTGCGCGACCGGGTGCTCTGCCCACGTCCGCGCGAATTCTGCGCTCAGATCCTGCATGGGTCGATATGCGCCGTGAGTCCGGAGTCGCCTCGATGCGGCCCGAGCAGAACGCGCAGATGCGCCACATGCTCGCGTGCCGCCCGCGCCCAACCGGTGCGGTGCAGCTCGCGGAGGTAGGGCTCGGTGAACAGCAGATGTGCGAGCGTGCGACGGTTCTGGCGACAGCGCTGAAAAGTCGCCGAACACCGTCACGGCGAGCTGGTTCCAGCCGACGATCTGGGTGTGCCGACCGACCAGCAGAGCTGGCGTCATCACGAACGATTGCAGCAGGTAGCGCAAGCTCAGAGGCGCTTCCGACTGGTTTGTGGTGCGATCTCGAACGTTGATGGCCTAATCAGCCCGCCACCCGCGCCACACCTCGTCCTGACGATCAGCGGGAATCGCGTAACCCCGCACCCAAACCTCCACACCGACATGATCTTCCACGCGGTGATGCAATGATCGTCGAGCCCGAGAGCGGTTTCCGAACACCGCTCAGGTCAACAACCGGTAAGGAAAGTGGTGAACTCTCACTGACGACGGTAAGGAACCTTCCCTCCGACGATGTGGTGGGTGTCGAATGAGGTTCTGACCGAACTGTTCTTGAACGAGAGACTCGGATATTGCGTTACACCACGCCCGCACCGCCAGTAGATATCACTGCGGAGGTGCCGGGAATCGCCGACTACGCCCGCACCACCATCCGCCTACACCCCCGGCAGGGGCAGCCCGGCGTCTCGGACAGTCATATCGGCGGCCCTCTGTGGTGGCCGGCCGACGAGCCGTGGCCCACCTGCACCGAGCCGTACCTGGTGTGGGTGCCGTTCACGAGACCTGACGGGGTCCGTGGGAAAAGAATGGTGCCGGCCGAAGTCGATGTACCGAACTACCTGGTACCCATCGCGCAGTTGTGGCGGCACGACTTCCCCGAGATCGACTACCCCGACGACACCGATGTGCTGCAGGTGCTGTGGTGCCCCAACGAGCACGAGCAGCTCGACAGGTGGGGCCCCACGGTCCAGCTCGTGTGGCGGCATACCGAGGGCGGTACCGCGCTGCTGGATTCGGCTCCTGCTCCTCACCAGGTCTCCTACGACTTCTACCTGCCACAAGCGTGTTCGCTGAACCCCGAACGGGTCGATGAGTACCCGGATCGTGAGGTGTATCCGCCGGAGCTGAGAGAGCGACTGCGGCAGTGGGAGATCGCCCATTACCCCACTGCTTCCCATGACGCGGTGTACGACGAGGAGCAGGTCGAGAAGTATGGGTGTACCTGTTATCAGTATCTGCTGTCGGTGGCTCCGGGCTGCAAAGTCGGTGGATGGACCTCGTGGCACTCGACCGACATGTATGCCGTGCCCTGCTTCGACTGTGGGGGCGAGACACGGCAACTGCTGCAACTGGACAGCTCGGAGTGGGATGGCGGTTCAGGGCCGCGCTGGAAGCCGGTCGTGGACGCGGGCACGGAGTTGCCGTCGGACGCAGAGCCGGAGAGTGAGCCGACAGGGCTGAGTCACGGTCGCTACGGAGCCATGACGATCTTCACATGTCGGACCGATACCCGGCACGCGCCGCGATTCACCATCCAATGAAGTGGGCCGCCGAGCGTGCCGCCCGGCGGTGTATATGCACTTTGCGGTCGTGACTGTTCGCGCTGTCCGGAAAATCTTTGTCCTGTCCCATTGAAATTGAGGCACGTTCGGTCTGCCGAGTGGCAGTTATTCGTGAGATAGACCTCGAGCCGAGTGTCTAACGGATCATGAGGCAGATTGTCGAGTTGCCGTCTCGATGGAAGTCGGCCATTGGTCGATGGAGGCTGGTCCCGACTTCGGCGAGGTAGGCCAGGCGAGTGCCGAAGTTCGCGCGGTGGATCGGTGATGGTGTTGCTGAGCGCGGAGAATGTCGGGCAGGGCAGCGACGTCGTATTGGGATGCCCAGCAGCTCATACCGCGATTGCTCGCAAATTTCTTTCACAATTCGGCGGTCAGGAGTCGGCTCGACCCTTCTGCCTGGGTGGCTGGTGTCCTGTCACCGCGACGAGCACGATGAAAACCAGTTCGGCTTCCGCAGTTCCGCCGAGCTCGATCGGCCCGAGGGCTGGGCGGCATGGGAAATGACCAGGGCGGAGTTCGAGCGAGCCTGGCCCGCAGCCGCGTAGGGCCGGGCGCGGCGGAAGCGGATGAGTGGCAGGCTTCAGATCAATCGAAGACGTGCCAGCAGATGGCGCTCCGGCGTTGTTGATCGTCGAGAACGAGTTCACGGATTGCGGTAGGGAGGTGCGCCCGCTGCCACTCCCGTTCCTCGGCCCGAGCTCGAGCGGCGTCGTGGGCTGGGACACGTGCGCTGGCCGCCCTGATGGCGTACGCCGCAGCGCCCAGGTCATGGGCGGCGACGTGAGCCACCGCAACCGCCTGACCCGCCGACAGTGCGGCGAACTTCGCTGGATTCGGCATCCCGCGCGCCGCGGCATTCGCCTGGAACGCCGCTCGGTGTGCGTCACTCATACGCACCTCACCGCGGATCCAGGCTCGACCGGTATCTATAGCGTCGCGGGGCCGGCTGTCACCTGATTGATGATCCTCGAACAGATTCAGCACGTGCTCGGCGCACAAGAGGGCCCAGTCAGCCAACAGTCGGTGGTGTTCGTCCGTCAGGGTGCCCCCACGTCGGACGGTGATCAGCCGAGGATCACGCTCTTTCGGGAGAATCGGCACACGCTCATTCCTACCATTCACGAAGTTCGCCTGTTCGGTGACCGCTGCGGTCGCTTCTGGGGCTGAAGTGCGCGGCACAAGGTGGAGTGGACGACACCATGGTGGGCGGCGATGGAGGTGACGGACTCCCCCGCCGGCGTGGCGGCCGCGGGCGATGTCGAGCTGGTCGTCGGTGATCGCCGTGGGTCGGCCGCCGCGACGCCCGGCGGCGGCACGTAGCCCGTCAAGGGTGCGTTCGCCCATGAGGTCGCGATCCATCTCGGCGCGGGGCGGCCACGGCGAACAGCAGCCGGTCGGCGAGTGCACGACCGGCTCAGCGGGAGTTGCTAGGCGGCTGAATCAGGTCCGTGGTTGACGAGACCGTGGTGTAGTCACTCGGCCTTTGTCCGGGTCGGGGCCGGTCGGTAGTCGAGGTAGGCGTCCAGTGCGGCGGCGCCGGTGAGCATGGCGCGGCTGCGCGCTGAGAGGCGGGCATGCCAGTCGCGCAGTGTCGACTCGAGGGGTGCGACTCCTCCGGCGGAGCGGATTCGGGCAATCAGCGGGGCGATCTGCGCCAGCAGGTAGCCGCCCCGTCTGAGCTGGTGGACGAGGAGGGCGTCGCGCACGTCGGCCGCGCTGTAGACGCGGTAGCCCGTCTGCGGGTCGCGGCGTGGTCGTACCAGGCCTGCTCGTTCCCATTTTCGCAGGGTGGCTGGGCGGATGCCGAGTCTTCTGGCCAGGGGGCCGACGAATGTGTCGCCGCGTTCTTGCGGTACCGGATCGAGGTCGCGCAGCGCGGCTTCGACGGCCTGGAGAGTGTGGCGGTCATCGAGAAGCTGGGCGTGACTTTCGTCGATGAGCCGAAGCGCGGCCTCGGTGTCGTCGCGATGGATCGCCTGCATGATCGACGCGGCCGTGTGGTGGCCGTGCCCGGGCAGGAGAGCGAGGAACGCGCGCAGCGCTTGTGCGTGCCATGGCGTGTAGGTGCGGTACCCATGCGGAGTGCGTTCGGCGCCCGGAAGGATGCCGTCCGCCTCGTAGTTCCTGACCGCCTGCGCGGACAGCCCGTGCTCGCGCGCAAGGTCAACGGGCCTGAGTCGGCCACTGTTTTGAAGGTTTCGCACCACTTACCTACCAATACCGCTAGAAAGTTTCAACAGCTGGTTCAACGATAGCGTTAACAGCATGACTGCTTCTATCAAAGACGCCGCACATGTCGTCGACGCTTCGACCGTGATGGGGTTGCTCCCGGCCCGGCCGCGGCTGCTCGCCCTGGGCGAGCCCACCCACGGCGAGGACGCTCTGCTCGACCTGCGAAACAACCTCTTCCGGCAGCTCGTCGAGCAGGAGCGCTACCGGACGATCACGATCGAGAGCGACTGCATGGTGGGTCTGGTCGTGGACGACTACGTCACCTCGGGCACAGGAACTCTCGACGACGTCATGGAGCGGGGCTTCAGCCACGAGTGGGGCGCCTTCGCGGCCAACCGGGAGCTGGTACGTTGGATGCGCGCTTACAACGACGGCCGGCCCGTGTCAGAGAAACTGCGCTTCGCCGGTTTCGACGGCCCGCTGGAGATCACCCACGCCGCGAGCCCTCGGCAGGCCCTCGCCGCACTCCACGCCTACCTGACCGCCTGGGTTGACGCCGACCTGCTTCCCTGCACCGCGGAAACGCTCGACCGCCTGCTCGGCGCCGACGATCGTTGGACCAATCCCGCCGCGATGAGGGACCCGTCGCAGTCCATGGGTCGGACGCCCGAGGCAAACCAGCTGCGGCTGCTCGCCGACGACCTAGTAGCGCTGCTCGACGCGCAGGCGCCACACCTGATCGAGGCGTCCGCACCGGACGACTGGAACCGGGCCCTCCTGTACGGGCGCACCGCCACCGGCCTGCTGCGCTACCACTTCTGGATGGCCGACACGTCACCGAGCCGCATGACGCGGCTGCTCGGCGTGCGGGATTCGATGATGGCCGCCAACCTGCTCGCCATCGCCGAGCGGGGCCCGGCGCTGGTGAACGCCCACAACGGCCACCTCCAGCGGAACAAGAGCAGGATGCAGATGGGCGACCTGCCGGTGGAATGGTGGAGCGCAGGGGCGATCGTCAGCGCCCAGCTGGGCGAGGAGTACGCCTTCATGGCTACGGCCCTCGGCACGATCCGCCACCGCGGTGTGGAAACTCCATCTCCGGACACCATCGAAGGGCTCCTGTACGCGCTTCCGGAGGACCGATACGTCGTCGACGCCCGCCGACTGGCCGCTATCGTGAGCGAAGTGATGCCCGCTCCCCGCGTGTCCGCGTGGTTCGGCTACTCTCCGCTGGACCCAGCTCACGTGGCCAGCGCCGATGGGATCGTGTTCGTCAAGGACGCCCCGCCGAGCTAGGCTCCTCAGCATTCAGCGCCGACTGGCCGGCAACGGTCAGGTAGCGACCGGGCGCCGCCGGCCTACTCGTCGACGGTGTCCGGGTCACGCAGTGGGCGTAGCGCCCTGTCGGTACGCGGGCTGAAGGCATACCGGCGGAGGCTCGCCGTTTCGTCAGATACATAGAGAGTCAGGACAGGCCAGTAAGAACCGTGTCACGATCGGCACTCGGGGAAGCTCGGCGTGGCGGTCACGGTGTGGGTGTAACTTGCCCTTGACCAGGCGAAGCCTCAGTGCCCCGACAAGTCCGCCGAGTCCAAGAAATGCGTCGAGTAGTGAGCGATGGCGCGGCGGATCCCGGGATGTACTGACTAACCCGACGACTCGGCAGCGCGCAGGAGCCGGAAACCACTTCCGGGGCTGACGTGAGTACCGGGTGTCAGGCGGACTTGGACAGCCCGGATAGAGCGCGGATGGCGTCGGTGAGTGAGATCGGGTGATCGTGCTCGATCGCGGCGAGCCCGGTCTCGAGCAGCTGGCGCATCAGCATGGATTGTGTGATGCCGCGATCGGCTGCGGCCGTTTTGATCCGCTGGTCCAGCTCGCTGGGCATCTTCAGCGACCTCGACACCATGATCCCGTCGGGGCCGGGAGTCGGAGGCAACTCGACTTCCTCGTCGGTGAACTCCAGACGCCCGGCAAGGGCGGCCATCTCTTCCGGGGTCTCGGGCCATTCGGGTGTGCTCATCGCGTCTTCTCCCACTTACTGAATTCCTGCAGTTGATCCGGTGTCATCTGCTGGACCGCGACGATCTGCCGATCGAATCCATCCAGCGCACGCAGGGTGACGATCAAAGGCCGACCGGCGTCTGTGCGCGCCCAGATGGTCAGCGCCCACAGCCCGGTCACCGGGTCGATACCGCGCCGCGGCCATCGACGTTCGGCGTAGAGCACCTCGATCACCTCGTGACGCTCGATCCCGGCCATCGCCAGCACGGCATAGGCGCCGTACCACCACTCGTAACCCACCACCCGATACTACCGCCTGGGTACCACGCATGTGGTACCCAAACGAGTGGGGGCCGAGGCGGCGCGGCCCGAACTATGCCAGGAAGCCACCCCCTGAACTCGAGCGCCAACCAAGAACCACTGCCTGCTCCCAGCACCAATCCCAAAACGCAACTCAAAGACGACGAGACGGCCGCACTCAACGCTCGGTAGATCGTTTTGCCGGCGAAACCACCCAGGGATATCGCGGCCCGAGCCGTCATTGCTGACCGCCGATAAGTGAACCTTATCGGCGGTCAGATTCGGGCGGACCCTTGAAATCGTCAGCAGGTATTTCGTTTACGTTTAGTTACATCATACGAAACGTAACTGCTACGTAACTGCCGAAAAACTAGCTCCCCCTGGACGCTCGTACCAGAGCTGTCGTCTCGCATCGGATCTGTCGTAAGCCTGGCTAGTTCTCATCCAATCCGTCGGAAACGATCACGAGCTCCAGGTGCAGCGGCAACGATGGACCGGTGCTGAACAACCGCGGGAGTCAAGGCGATCCAGCACCGCTCGACACTGAAGACTTCGATGTGGTTCTCGAGATCTTGACTGGCAAGTGCCATGGCGGTGATCGCCACAGGAGTGGATGAGATCGGGGCGCCGGTGAGATCGTCCGGTCGTTCAGATGCTAGAGAACATCCGGGCTGGTATTGGTCGGCGACGCTGGGGCGATGATCGGATTAGAATCGAGGGTCGAGCGAGATCTTCTGATCGCCCCGGATTCCGACCCTGACGTGGTGAATATCGTGTCGCAGCCGTTCTGGCTGTTCTGGCGGGACAAACGCGATTCGGAGTTCCGTCATGCGCCGGACTTCCTGGTCTGTTTGCCGGTGGTCGCGGGCTGGTAGTCGATTCGCGTCCACTGGACTTGATCCGAGACCGGGACGGAACGGAGTCGCGTTCGCCAAGACGTCCTGGGCATGCGCGATGGTTGACTGGGGGGCTACGCGCTGTGGGATCGCCTGGATCCGAAGTACAACCGTAGACCGCCAATCCCTAGTCGGTTACGCGGCGGGCAGCCCGGAGTCCGCGGTCGACGAAGTCGATCATCCAGTTGAAGCTGACGTCCGGGTCGCCAGTCCATTGGAAACCGTTGGATGCTTGCAGCGATGCGAACCCGTGGAATGTGCTGCGCAGACTGCGAAGCGCGTGATCCATTTCGTCTTCGGGGATGTTATAGCCGCGTAGTACTGCCGTCATCGAATCCGACAGGCGGGTACTGGGTTCCAGCAGCGGATCGTCAGGGCCGGTGAATTCGGCACCGATCGTGGCGGAGTACCGGCCGGGATGGGCGACCACATAGACGCGGAACGCGCGCGCGAAGGCCGACAGAGCGTCCGCGCCGAATAGTCCGTGCATGGCGTCACGGATCTCACGGTCGAGTTCGGTCATGGCCAGCACCGCGATGCCGCGCCGTAGGTCGGCCAGGTTCTCGACATGTTTATAGAGGGAAGGCGTTCGGACGCCGAGCCTTTCGGCCAGCAATCCCATGGTCAGATTGCCGTAGCCGACGTCGTCGGCGAGCTCGGCACCCGCCCGAACGACGTCGGCTGTGCTGAGTCCGGCTCTAGGCACGGGCATGCTCCTCGAGGAACGACAGGGCGAGTTCGGCGACACGGTCGGGGGAATCCGCGTGCGGGTAGTGCCCGGAGCCCTCGGCCAGCTCGGCCCGGCCCAGTCCCGCGGGCATCAGCGCCACGATGGCATCGCCTTCGGCCTGGGGGTCGGCGAAGTCGGGGTCCTCGGTGCCCATGATGATCAGTGCGGGACTGCTGACGTTCGCCAGCTGCGCGTCGGCGTCGGCCGGTGTGGACTTGCCGGTCTTCAGGAACTCCGCGAACCGGCCGGGTTCGCGCAGCTTCACCGACAGCTCGGCCATGTAGTGGTCGTAGTCGGCGGGCTTGACCGGATAGGCGGCATTCAGGTACCTCATCCACTGGCCGAGGCTCTTGAAGATCATCGCCGCCATCAGGTGCGTCATGCCCCTGCGGTAGCGCGAGACGGTGAATACGGCGCCAGCGGCGAACTTCTGGGTCTTGATGAACAGGTTGAGTTCGATGATCCCGCTGACGAGATCGGGGGCTTGGGCCGCGGCGATGGTTGCGGCGGCGCCGGAGAGGGAGTGGCCGATGATGACGGCGGGACCGCCGAGATGACGGATCAGGGCGAGCAGGTCGTCCGCGATGTCGGCGCGAGAGATCGCGTCACCGCCATCATGAGACCTCCAGTTCATGCTGGATCCCCATGTCCGCGCAGATCGACTGCCGCCACCCGATACCCCGCCGCGACCAGTTTCGGGGCCAGGAACCGGTAGGCCTGCCGACGGTCACCGGATACCGTGCGACAGCACGACCAGTGGCCCTGCCCCGCCCACGTCGTAGGCGATATGTCCACCGTCGATAGTCAAGTACTCGGTCATGTCGAACTCCCGAAGAGCTGGTAGCTAATAATGATAGCCATAAAGCTAACATTATTAGCTACAGGAGTCCGTGGATCGTGGTGAGCCGATTCCGACGAGGATGACGCGTAGGCCGTGGTCGAACTCTTCGTCGGGGTCGGCGGCAAAGAACTCGGTGACCATGCCAGCGGTCAGTGGATAGCGTTGGGAGTCGACGGCTGCGCCGATATGGTCCGCCTCGTACGGGTTCCCCTCGGCATACTCCGCGCCGGAGTGAGCCTGTTCCTCGATGACGAAGCCGACGGTGTAGTACAGCAGGATCGGGAAGACGCGCCGCGCCTCACGCTTGGCGAAGCCGGCGTCTTCGAGGGTGCGCAAGGTCAGTTCCACGGTGCGCCACATGACTTCGTCGCTGACGTAGGTGCCGGCCAGCACCTTCGCACCGTCGCGGTAGCGCAGCATCGATTGCCGCAGGCGGCTGGCGAGATCGACCAGCCAATCCTGCCAGCTCTGCCCTCGCCGTGGCGCCTCGATGCCGTCGACGGCGGAGACGAAGACGGTTCTGGCCATGGCGTCGAGCAGTTCTCGTTTGTTCTTTACGTGCCAGTAGAGCGCGGGTGCTTGAACATCAAGCGCCGCAGCGACTTTGCGCATAGTCAGTCCATCCAGGCCGACACCGTCGAGTAGTCCCAGCGCGGCCTCGGCAATGGACTGGGCATCGAGTTTCATCTTCGCCTCCGATCTTCGAATCCACTTGACAGATTAACAACGTTCTATTTAGCTTAACCACATTCAATTTAACATTGTTAAGGAGATGGTCGTGGAGACAACTGATGTGGTGATCGCCGGCGGCGGACCGGTCGGACTGATGCTCGCCTGCGAACTGCGGTTGGCCGGGGTCGAAGTGACGCTGGTCGATGGGCTGCGGGCGCGCACCGGCGCATCGCGGGCGGGTGGCATCCACGCCCGGACCATGGAGATCTTCGACCAGCGTGGCTTGTTGGAGCGACTACTGCCACAAGGACGGCCGATCCAGGCTGGTCACTTCGGTGGGCTGCCCCTGGACTTCACCGACTTCCCCACCCGCCACCCCTACATGCTCGCCGTCCTGCAATCGGCGATCGAACGTGAACTCGACCAGCGCGCAGCAGAACTCGGCGCTTCCGTGCACTGGGCCTCGCCGGTTGCCGGCTTCGACTCCGACACGGCGGGCATCGAGGTCGGACTCGGCGGACCCAACCCGCGCAGCATCCGCGCCGCCTACCTCGTCGGCTGCGACGGCGGCCGCAGCGTGGTCCGTAAGCTCGCCGGCATCGAGTTCACGGGCACCGACGCGACCATGACCGGAATGATTGCCGATGTCGAACTGTCCGATCCGCCTGCCGAAGCCTTCTTCGGACAGCGTCGCGGTGCGGGCGATTTCTCGGCAGTCCAATTCCAGCCCGATTGGTACCGACTCGTGGTCCAGCGGCACGACCGCGTCCTCGAACGCGGCATCGAGCTGAGCTTCGAGAATTTTCGCGCCAACTTCACCGAAATCGCGGGCACCGACTTCGGGATGCACAGCCCTCGGTGGGTCACCCGCTACAGCGACGCGGCCCGCCTAGCCGACCGCTACCGCGCCGGCCGCGTCCTCCTCGCCGGCGACGCCGCCCACATCCACTACCCCGCCGGCGGCCAGGGCCTGAACATGGGTGTGCAGGACGCGGTGAACCTCGGCTGGAAGCTCGGCGCCACGCTGCGCGGCAACGCACCCGCCGACATCCTCGACACCTATGAGACCGAACGGCGTCCGATCGCCGCCCGCGTTCTGCACAACACCCGTGCACAGACCGCCCTGTCCCGCTCGGGCGCCCACACCGACGCCCTGCGGGACATCATGAGCGATCTCATCGACCTCGACGAAGTCCGCCAACGGCTCGGACACATGATCACCGCGCTCGACATCCGCTACGACATCAAGGGCGATCACCCACTCACCGGCCGCCGCATCCCCGACGCCGACCTCACCACCGCGACCGGCGACACCCGCGCGCACGAACTGCTCCGCGCTGCGCGACCGATCCTGTTGCTGCTCAACGGAACCGAAACCTCCTCGGTCACCGGATGGGACGACCGCGTCGACGTCGTCCGCGCCACTGCCCGTACCGAGTACTGGGTGATCCCGCGCGTAGGCAAAATACCCACTCCCGCAGCCGTACTCATTCGCCCAGACGGTTACGTCGCCTACGCGACCACCGCACCTGGGGACGAGGGACTGACCGATGCCCTGACAGCATGGATCGGCACGGCATCCTGACCGCAACAGGCGTCGGTTTCGCACCGGAGGGACAGCCACCGACGCCACGTACGTCGACGCCACAATCCGTCCACTTCGGCATGGAGCTTTCATCCAAACCACGCCGGGCCCGACAGTCCAACACTGCTGCCCGATCACTAAGCTGCGTTCTCGTGACATCCTTCGCCGCAGGTCGAACGATCGTTATCCGGGACATGATCTACGGGAGATCGTTCACCGAGTGGCCGCAACGGGTGATCGAGGATCGCGGTGACGAACTCCGCGTGCTCCTCACTCCGGGGACAAAGGGACTCGGCCCGGCATTGTGGATAAAGTCGATGCGCGAGGACGATCCCGGGGCACGCCGCGAACTGCTGCAGGCCTATGCGCGCCGGGAGTGGGAGATGGCGCCCTGGACCTGGCAGCGAAACACCCGGCTGGCCATCATGTACACCGACCGCTACTTCGCCATCGCGCCGATGTGGAACGAGCGCAGAGAATTCCGCTGCTGGTACGTCAACTTCCAACTCCCCTTCACCCGAACCGCCGATGGCATCGACACCAGCGACCTGCACCTCGACCTGATCGTCGACCCGGACCTGACCTATCACTGGAAAGATGAGGACGAGTACGCTCTCGCCATCCGCCTCGGACTGGTACCGGTCGAATGGCAGCATGCCATCGATGCGGCTCGTGGTCAGGCGGTGGCGATGGTCGAGCGCCGCGATGGCCCGTTCAGCGAGGACTGGCGCTCGATGCCGTTGTAATCCGAGAGGATTCGTCATGGCATCGCAGGATGACCAGAACCGACACCGGTGGCAGAACGAGCTCGATGTCGCCGAAAGTCGCGACGTCGGGCGTTACGCCTGCGCCGGGTGGTAGGCACCCGCTGGTGCGCCGAACTTCGAACGCGACCGTCCTGAAACGGACCCACCGATGGGTTGCCGATCGTGTCGTAGGGTGAACTCTCGCGCCGGATACCGTGTGGCGCAGACAGCCAGCCAGTCGCCGACGTGAACACGGGAGCCGAGCCATGGACGATCGAGCCAGCGTCGTCGCAGTGCCGGAGTCGGTGCGCACGGAATTGCGCCGTGGCGTGCGCAGCGTGCTGGTGGATGCCACGGCGCTGCGCCTGGTGCGTGATCGATTCGACGACGATCAGGCAGGCTCGTTGCGCCGGTATCTCGAGGCCTCGCAATCGGCGAATACTCTGCGCGCCTACCGCACCGACTGGGTCGCCTGGGCAGCGTGGTGTACGACCGAGGGCAGGCAGGCACTGCCCGCCGATGCCCTCGACGTCGCCGTCTACCTGGCCGCAGCCGCCGACGCGCGCCGCGCCACCAGAGGATGGGCATTCAGCCCGGCGACGTTGGAACGCAAGTCGGCCGCCATCGCCGCGGTGCATGCCGCGAACGGGCTGCCGTCACCGACGCGTTCGGACGTTGTGCGCCTCACTCTGCGTGGTGTCCGCCGTACCCGCCGCACCCAGCCCGCACGCAAACGTCCCGTTCTCCTGCACACCCTTGACCAACTCCTGGCTGGACTTCCCGAACCGGGCTGGCCCACCGAACCTGCTCGCCGCCGGGATGCGCTCGCGCTGCTCGTCGGTTTCGCCGGGGCGTTGCGCCGCAGCGAGCTTGCCGGCCTGCGCATCGGCGACGTCTCGGTGACCCTCGATCACGGCACTGGCGAACCGATCCTGCTGATCCGGCTGCCCGCCACCAAAACCGACCCTACCGGCGCCGCCGAACAACGCGTAGCACTCCCGCGCGGCCGCCGCCCCGCCACCTGCCCGGTCTGCACCTTGGCCGAATGGCTGCGTCTACGCGAAGTTCATTGCGCCGCAGGAACTTTGGGTGTCCGCACTTGGCTGGCTGACCTGCCCGCCACCGACCCCGTCATCCACCGCTGCCATGGCTACACCGGCACCGTCGCCAACGGGGACCTCCCCCTCTTCCCCACCATCACCCGGCACGGCACCATCTCCGACCGCCCGATGTCCGGCCGCGCCGTCGCCGAACTGGTCAAGCGGTATGCCGCCCGAGCCGGATTCGACCCCGACCTCTTCTCCGGCCATTCACTGCGCGCGGGCTTCGCGACGCAGGCCGCACTCGGCGGTGCCAGCGACCGGGAGATCATGCGCCAGGGCCGCTGGTCCAATCCCCGCACCGTCCACGGCTACATTCGCACCGCGAACCCCCTAGAGGACAACGCGGTGACCAAACTCGGGCTGTGAGCTCGCCTTTCGCGCATTGTTGATTTGATGGCGAAACGGCATGGCGCAGCGTCGGGAGCCGATTCACGAAGGCGAGAACACGCAGCGCATCTCTATGTGGGCCAGTTGCAGGGCCGATGCACTGATGGATGCCGCGGCCCACCCTGGATATCGATCGAGTTGCGCGAAGGTGCCGGTCGTCGAACTCGGCCTGATTCCGGTTGACCGTCTCGATCGACAGCGCCACGGTCTCGCCCGCGCTTAGGTTGTCCGTGCACAGCGGGCAAGGAAAAAGAAAAGGAGAGTACTTACTCCCTTCCACTCTCAACATATAGCGCACCGGGGGGCTTGCGGCAAGACCCGGGTGGTGCCGCAGAATTGCCCGGCCAAAGCCAGAACCCGAGGAAATGGGAGTCGCGAAGTGCTTGTGTTGTTGGCGACGGATGAATCGCGCGGGGACGTCGAACCGCTCATGGGACTCGCAAAGCGGATGCGGGAACTCGGCGCGGAGGTGCGGGTGTGCGCGCCGCCGGACGAAGACTTCGCGCAGCGACTGGCCGGTGTCGGCGTGCCGCTGGAGACCCGCGCACGAGCGACCGCCGTGGCCGGCACGATCTGCACCGACTGGGCGACGGTGGCGGCGAGGCTGCTGCTCGACGCGCTCAGCCGAAAGGAGCCGCCGATGTCCGCGTGAACCACGCGGGATCATCGAGCCGAGGAAGGGCCCGCAACTGGATACCGTCCCTCGGCCAATGGGAAACCGCCGAACCCAACATCTGTTCAGCCACTGTGAGGGGCACGTGTCAACTCGAGAGTACGAAGACGAATTGCGGTCCGAGCGGAGCTACGTGGCCGGGCTCTACACGCGGCTAGACGCCGAGCGCGCGAAAGCAAAGGGCAAGTACAACGCGGCGTTGCGGGGAAACGGTGGGTCACCCATGGAACGGGATGTGGAGGTGCGGGCCCTGGCCAAAGAGGTGAGGCGGCTGGACGTGGCCGACAACGGACTGTGTTTCGGCCGGTTGGACACCCTTTCGGGCCAACATACCTACATCGGCCGGATCGGCCTCTTCGACGAGGAGAACGACTTCGAACCGCTGCTGCTCGATTGGCGGGCACCGGCGGCGCGCGCATTTTACGTCGCCACCGCCGCGAACCCGGAGAACATGTGCCGGCGCCGCCAGTTCCACACCCGCGGGCGACACGTGGTCGATTTCACCGACGAGGTGCTCGGCCGCCCCGATGGTGGCGAGCGAGGGGACGCGGCCCTGCTCGCGGCGGTCAACGCGCCGCGCGGTGACGGGATGGGCGACATCGTGGCGACGATCCAGGCCGAGCAGGACGAGATCATCCGACTCGATCACTCCGGGGTCCTCGTGATCGAAGGTGGCCCGGGCACCGGGAAGACCGTGGTGGCGCTGCACCGTGTGGCGTACCTGCTCTACACCCAGCGGGAGCGGATGGAACGACATGGCGTGCTCGTGGTCGGGCCCAACCCGGCGTTCCTGGACCACATCACCCACGTACTGCCGTCGCTGGGCGAGTCAAATGTGGTATTCACGACCACCGGCGAGCTCGTGCCCGGGCTGCGCGTCACCGCCGAGGACACCGCGGAAGCCGCGCGGCTCAAGGGTTCGCTGCAGGTCCTGGACATGCTCGCGGCGGCGGTCGCTGATCGGCAGCGGTTGCCGGAGCATCCGCTGCCGATCGAACTGTCGGACGTCACGGTGCGGATCGACGCCGATACCGTGGAGTGGGCCAGGGAGGAGGCGCGCGCGAGCGGGCTGCCACACAACGAGGCCCGCGTGGTGTTCCGCGAGATCGTCACGTGGGTGCTCACCGAACGGGCGATAGGCCGGATCGGCCGGGGCTGGCTGACCCGGGCGGACCGCGAAGCATGGGAGCAGCTGCGGGAGGACCTCCTCGAGGAGCTCGCGGACCATGACACGTTCACCGCCGCGCTCGACGAACTCTGGCCGGTCCTGACGCCGGAAACTGTGCTGGCACAGCTGTACACCTCCCCCGAACGACTGCGTGCGGCGGGCGCCGCCGCGGCGCTGTGGCGCGCCGACGGAGACGCCTGGACGGTGTCGGACGTGCCGCTGCTCGACGAGCTGGTCGACCTGCTGGGCCGCGACAAGCCCGCCGACCGGACCGCCGAGCGGGAACGCAAGGACGAGGCCGAGTACGCCGCCGGCGTACTGGACATCATGGTCAGCCGCGAGGACCTGATGGACGACGAGGACCATCTGCTCGCCCAGGACATGCTCTACGCCGAGGACCTGGCGGATCGCTTCCTCGAGCGCGACACCCGGCAGCTCGCCGAACGCGCTGCCGCGGACCGGGACTGGACCTACCGGCACGTCGTGGTCGACGAAGCCCAAGAACTGTCCGCGATGGACTGGCGGGTGCTGATGCGGCGCTGCCCGGGCCGATCCTTCACAGTGGTCGGCGATCTCGCTCAACGCCGGTCTGTGGCCGGAGCGACATCGTGGGACACGATGCTGGAGCCGTACGTGCCCGGCCGCTGGGTGTACCGGTCGCTGTCGGTGAACTACCGCACTCCGGCGGAGATCATGACCGTCGCCGCTGCGCTGCTCGCCGAGTTCGCACCCGGGGTCCAGCCACCGGCGTCGGTCCGCGCATGTGGCGTCCGGCCATGGTCCAGGCAGGTCACCGAGGACGAACTGCCGACTGCCATCGAGGAATTCGTACGGGACGAAGCCGGGCGCGAAGGAACCAGCGTCGTGATCGGGCCACCGGGTATGCCTGGCGTGGTGACAGCGTCGGAGACGAAGGGCTTGGAGTTCGACGCCGTCCTCGTCGTGGAACCAGAACGGATCCTCGCCACCGGCCCACGCGGCGCGGCCGAGCTCTACGTCGCACTCACCCGCGCCACCCAACGCCTCGGCGTCCTACACCAGGACCCATTGCCGCAGGCCCTGACTGGACTTGCCGAAACCGGGACACCCGACCAGGCTGGGAATCAGCGGTTGGCGTAGCGATTCGAGTGCGGGATTATGGTGCGCTCGGCCCTGCCCCAATCCCGGGGTGGCAGCCGCGGCGGAGCAGTTCAACCATTGAGTTCGCTCGAGGCACATTTCACTTGTCGCGCTTCCTTGTCGGGACGGAGCCCGCGCCAGGATGGGTGTCGAAGCCGACCGTCGCTGGTCCATTCAGTGAACGAGACTTCGCCGACGACTAGGGGCTCGACCCAGATGGCATCAGGAACGTCGGTGTCGGCGGTCGGCGTTGTGCGTTGCAGGGGTTGGAGTCTCGTCTTCAGGTCATCGAGCATCGGTTGGGTGAATCCGGTGCCGACATTGCCGATATAGGTCAGTGTTCCGGCGTCGTCATAGACGCCCATGAGCAATGAACCGATCCGTCCTGCTCGGCGGCCGGTGCCAGGCCGCCAGCCGATGATGACAACTTCTTGGTCGTTGACATTTTTGACCTTGGTCCAGAGCGGGCTGCGTCGTCCGGGGAGATAGGGGCTGTCGAGGCGCTTGCAGACGATGCCTTCCAGACCGAGGCGTCGAGATTCAGCGAGGATGTCGGCGCCAGAGCCATGCAGACGCGGCGGAACTCGCCAGTGTGGGCCCTGGAGGCCGAGTTGCTCCAACAGTTGCCGGCGCTGCTCGTAAGGCAGAACGATCAGGGAACGGGTGCCGATATGGAGGAGGTCGAAGATGACGTAAGCCGCTTTTACGGAGACGATGAGAGCTCGGATCGCTGCGGGGTCGCGCTGGTGCATTCGTGGTTGCAGTGTCTCGAAGGAGCTTCGGCCGTCGGTGGTGAAAGTGACGATTTCTCCGTCCATGATGGCACGTGCGGGAGCTCGTGGAATACCTGCGGGTGGCACCGAATCCGCAGCGCCTTCGGCGTTCTCCCTCGGCGCCGCCGCTGGGTTCGGTGAACCTCGTAACTGAAAGGCTTTACCCCACAAGGGGATACGCCGCGCGGACCATCAATCACCAGCTGACGGTGCTTTCGGAGTTCTATGCCTTCGCGATCGACGTAGACCTCGGCCCGTTGATGAATCCGGTCCCGCAGAGGACCGGCCGCGGTGGGGCCAGGCCCAATGCTCACCGCAATCCGATGGAACCGTTCCTGGTGTCACGGCGAGCGAAATACCGGCAGAAAGTGCCCAAGCAGTTGCCGCGTTCGATCCCCGATCATGCCGTGGAGAACCTGTTCGCGGCGCTGCGCAGCGATCGGGATCGGGCGCTGGTGGCGTTCTACTTGTCGTCAGGTGTTCGTGCATCGGAACTGTTGGGAGTGCGACTCGACGGCATCGATGCCGGACGACGGACCATTCAGGTGATCTCCAAGGGAACCCGAGAGCTCGCCGAAGTTCCGGCCTCGGCAGATGCATTTGCGTGGTTGGCTCTCTACCTCATGCAGGCTGCCCAGCAAGGATGTCTGGAAGATGGGCTTGCCTGGCACACCTTGCGCCGCCCGCATCGACCGTTGACCTATCACGCGATGCGGGCAGTCCTGATACGCGCCAACGAGGCGCTGGGAACGAACTATTCCTTGCACGACCTGCGCCATACCGCAGCGGCGCGCATGGCGGCCGACCCAGCGTTCACGCTGGTTGACGTCCAGTCGATTCTGCGGCACGCATCGATCACCACGACTCTGCTCTACACCAGACCACGCCTGGAGGATCTGATCGCCAAGGTGACCGAGCACCATGCTCGCCCACGCCCTGCCTCAGACATCCAGTTCGGGGCCGGATACGACCCGGCACAGGTCCGCGAACTGCTTGGGTTGCCCGAGTGAGCATTCATTCAACGACGGTGGCACGCAACGTCATCGAAGTGCCTAGAGACCACCGATACGGGCCCTCCGGCCGCGTCTATCTGCTCGCCGGCTACGACGCAGGTCAACCTCCACCCCGACGCCCCGCCGACGGCCCCGGCACCGCACTGCTCACACACGACATCGGCACGCTGACCGCGATTCTGGTCCAGCGGCTCGATC
Source organism: Nocardia sp. NBC_00881 (assembly GCF_045207455.1). Classification (NCBI taxonomy): domain Bacteria; kingdom Bacillati; phylum Actinomycetota; class Actinomycetes; order Mycobacteriales; family Nocardiaceae; genus Nocardia; species Nocardia sp. NBC_00881. The sequence continues at coordinate 1,058,373 of NZ_CP108798.1, read as the reverse complement.
CGCTGATGCCGCCCGGCCCCACCAGTCGACAACGATGGATTCGACATCTGCGAGTAGTGCTGGAATGGCTTGCTGAATGCCCCGGGGACACTTGGGAGGAGCGGTGGTTGGCCAGCGGGGCCGACGAGGCACCACGGGCATGGGCGCGACAGCTCCAAAACCAAGGGCGGATCACCCGCGCCTTCGACGGGCACGGCGCGCTGACGGCTCTGGTGATCGCACGCGTCATCCGACGGTCGTATTCGTTTCTGTTATGCACCCAATTCCATGACTTGGCTCAGCGATTCACCCTGTTCAACGACGCGGAATCCTTCAACCGACTGCGGGAGCTGGAGTCCTACCGGATCCAGGTGAGACGGCTGCAGATGGACGCCGAGACCTGCCTGATTCGGGTCATGATCCGCACAGGCAAACCGTTGGACGCACCCGCGGCTACACCGCGGTCTTCCCTGAGGAAGTCATCCGACATCACCAAGAATTCATCGCCCGCCGACGAACCTTGCGCGAGTCCAGAGAATACCGCGACGCCTCACCCACTGAATGGGCCGAATTCGAGCAGCACTTCCTTCTCCGGCGTGTGGAGCTCGGCGACTGCTTCCGCCCCTACGGCACACCATGCATCCACGAACACGCTTGCACCCGTTGCCCGTTCCTGCGCCTGGACGCCACCCAGCAGCCCCGACTCGAAGAAATGCAGGACAACGTCCAGGCGCGCCTGGAGCAAGCCCGTCAGAAACAATGGCTCGGCGAGGTCACCGCTCTCCAAGAAACTCTGCGCCATATCGAATCCAAGAAATCCCAAGTCGTTCCCACCCGGAGCTGATACGACCGCGCCACCACAACTGCGAGAACAGCTACCTACGGAACTCGCCGAACAGTTCAACTTGACCAGTTAGACCGGTTGGTATTATTCAAGCGATTGTCGAGCAACACGTTCGAGTTCGCGAGAGGACCGACGATGGCGGCGAGGCGGGCGTGACCGGGCTGCCGCATTACGCGGCCATGCTGGCGATGGCTGGCAGCCTTCCCACGGATGACTCGCGATGGAACTACGAGGTGAAATTCGATGGCATCCGCGCTACCGGCTATATCAGCCACGACCTGCGGCTCCTCTCGCGCAACTGCAACGACATCACCGCGGCCTGGCCCGAAATCGCGCCGATCGCTCCCACTGACCCGGCGTTCGTCGTCGACGGGGAGATCGTCGTGTTCGACGCCGGCGGGCGCCCGTCGTTCGGGGCGCTGCAGCCGCGGATGCACCAACGCAACCCCGGCGCGATCCGCGCCCTAGCAGACACCATTCCCGCCACCTACATCATCTTCGACCTGCTCCATATCGGCGATCGTTCACTGATCCACCTGACCTACCAGCAACGGCGAGAACTCCTCGAACAGCTCGATCTCCACGGTCCACACTGGCAAACACCGCCTCGACTAAGCGGCCCCGGCGCAGCGATCCTCGGAGAGTCACGACGCCTCGGGCTCGAGGGCATCGTCTGCAAACGCCTCGACAGCCCCTATCTGCCCGGTCGACGCAGCCCGCTCTGGACCAAAGTGAAAAACGTCCACGATCAGGAGGTGGTGATCGTCGGCTGGAAACCGGGCACTGGTCGGCGGGCCGGGCACATCGGCTCACTACTGATGGCGGTTCACGACGACACCGGAAAACTGACCTACATCGGCAACGTCGGCACCGGATTCACCCAAACGATGCTCAACATCCTACGCGCGAAACTCCAACTGCTGCAACGCACCACGGCCCCCGTCGACGCCCCTGTCGCTGACGCCATCTGGGTTGAACCCGAACTCGTCGGTGAAGTGTCTTTTACCGAATGGACCGGCGACAGCCGCCTTCGGCACCCGTCCTGGCGCGGACTGCGGCCCGATAAGGAACCGAGCGAGGTCAAAATGCCTTTATAGGATCCCCGGCAGCCGCACGGTCGATGCGCCGATCGCGGCATGCACGCTCACCGCCCGACTCAACGCCCACGGAATCAGCGTGCGTGCTCAACGCAACAGTGCGCTGATCGAACTGGCCGGCGAGCTTCCAGGGCCGATCCTGGCACAAACCGCCGACATCCATATCTCCACCGCGGTCCGCTGGAGCACGCTCGCCGCCCGCGACTGGACCCACTACCTCGCAGCGCACGAACGCCCACTCGACCAGTAGCGACCCCGATCGCGAGCGGAGAAGAACTCAACGACGATTTCACTCGGAATGCCCTGTAATGCCGAAGAGAGTGCGGGGACCGATTCCGCGAGGATGTGGCGAACATCGCTCACCGCGGATACGGCGGTGCCTCAGGGCCAGGCTCAGCACGTGCCGTTCTGCACCGGATAGTGGATGACGACCGCACCACCGGTGGCGTAGTTGGCGACATCGGCAGCCACCTGCTGGCCCTGCGGAGACGCCCTCGCCGCGGTCATTGCCGCAGCGTCAGCGAACTCGGCCTCGAAGACCGCGAAGTACGGCGTCTGTCCCTGCGTCGCTGCCACCTCGAAGCTGTAGCGCCACGCGAGCAGGCCGGGCATGCGCGTGACCAGCGGGAGGTGGTTGCTCACGTAGTAGTCGCGGAAGTGGTCGGGATCGGCGGGCTCGGGATACAGGACCATCAGCTTGTGCATAACAACCTCCGTACAACCTCCGTTCAGCGGCGAGCGACCACAACACCCCGGAGTGCGCGATCAACGCGAGGTGGACAGTAGATCAGACTCCACGCCAAGATCAAGTGCATTGCGGATGAGCCGATCATCGGACCGGTGACCCAGCCCAGCCGGCGACACGACAATTCACCACCACGAACGCACTCATCTGCCGCATATCGCGCTGACCGAACCGGCCACACCTCCGGGTTGTCGACTGAACGCCTTTGCCGTGCAACAGATCCCACGACGAACGAATATTGCACGTTCGAATATCGCGCATCCGCCACTCCGACGAGGGCCATAGCCCATCCCAACTTGCCAAGTTCAGAGAAGGATCCCGTCGAACTTCACCGCGTAGGCCCAGTGCTCTTCGTCACCGGGGAGGGTCCCGGCCGTCGCCGGCATGGCCGCGTACTGCGGCAGCCAGCTCACGCCTGCCTCTGCATGGCCAGTCCTTCCAACGGCATGGAACGGCGTTCACCCTGCCTGCATAATACCGACTGGTCCGGTCGTTTGATGTGAAGGCAGAGCTCGGCCATCACTGCGACGCCGGTCAGTGAACTGTGCTCGTTCAATCGCGGCGCGTCAGCCGGGGAGTCCCCATACTTGTCGCGTGGCTATTCCCGATTGAAGGCTGTTCTACTTCGTGGCCGTGTTGTCTACGCCGCCCGCATTGCGCACTCTGCTGCCTGATGACTGGGCGGATTGGCTCGATCGCTGGCCGGTACCTGCACCTGGCACAGCCGTTCGATGCATTGTCGCGCAAGGTAGCGAATCGGATATCCGACCGAAGACGAACGCCGAGCGCTGTAGCCCGTCCAGACTCCGACGGCCATCAACTATCCCCCAGAACGAATGATCTCTTCGATATTGCGCTCAGCCAGCGCGCTGATCGTCAACGATGGGTTCACCGTTCCGGTGCTGCCGGGCACAGCAGCCCCGTCCATCACGTACAGGCCGCGATAACCACACACCCGACCGTACCCGTCTGTTGCACGTCCGAGCACTGCCCCGCCCAACGGATGTGAGGTGATCGAGGCGTCCCCTGGGGGGGCCATGGGCCGGCAGTGGCAGTCCGCCTTGTCGTTGACCTCCTGCGCTCGGGCGAGGTAGCCCGCCGCGCCGTCGCCTGGCCACTGCAGGTCCACCCGCCCGTTGGTCGGGTTGTACACGAACCGGCCGCGGGTGTCGTCGAGCACCATGCCGAGCGATCCGAGAATGCCGATGTCGTAGGGCGGCGCGCCGGGGATGTACCAGTTCTCCAACGACACGGGTGCGCCCGCCTCGTCCAGAATGCGGCTCGCGGACGGCGTGCCCTGGGTGCCCACATCGAGCGAGCTGAGCGTCCGCGCCAAGCCCACATCGCCATTGCTGCCCCAGCCTTCGCCGATGTGCTCGTTCAGGTTCGGTAGCGCGCCGGTCGCCCGCGCGCGCACCAGTAGCTCGGAGGTGCCGACCGAGCCCGCACCGAGAAACAACGTGTCGCAGGTCAGCGTCCGGGTTAGGACCACCTCGCCGGTAGGTGCCAGTTTGGACACCGTGACCGTATAACGACCCGACGCTCCCGGCTCCCTGGCGATGGCGTCCACACGGTGGCCGGGGTAGACCCGGGCACAGCCGGTGTCCTCGGCATAGCGAAGGTAGTTCTGATTCAGATCGAACTTCGCGCCGTTGGAATTGCCGAGGTTCGAACAGCCGACCGTCGCCGACGGCCTCGATCGTCCGGCAAGCTCGTCGCGGATAACGTTCCAATTCCACATACCGTCGATGCGCTGCGGCGCGTAGTCGGCCGCGCGGACCTGATCGTCCCAGGCCCGCGAGTGCGCGAACGCGATCGAGTGATAAAGGTCGTACGGCATCGGGCTCGGCCGCAACGTCTGTCGGACCCTTGGGTAGTAGACGTCATGCATCTCGCGGTAATCGACCACACCACGGAACACGTGCTCGAAGAACCGCTGCTCCGGCTCGATCATCACCCCGGTGAACACCACCGAGCCACCGCCCACGCACGCACCGCGCCACACGTCGATACCTGGGTAACTGGAAACGTCGAGCACCCCGCCGAAAGGATCGACCGACACAGGGATCCTGGTCGCGCCGGTAAAGGTGGTGCGGTGCCAGAAGCCGCGACCATCCGGAACGGCGTCGGCAGCGAAGATGTCGCGCCACGGATCATTCGGCCAGCGCGACCCACGCTCGAGCACCGCGACCTGGGTCCCGGACTGCGCAAGGCGCAGCGCGGTGATCGACGCCCCGAACCCCGATCCGATGACGATCGCAGGCACATGGTCGGCCGGATCCGGCAGCGGCGCGAAGATCTCCGGGACCAGGATGCGATACATCAACGATCTCGAGCTCAGGCTGTAGTCTTCGGCCCACGCCGGAGGCGTGGCCGTCGCGAGCGTGCTCAACCCCGCAAGACCCACCATCACAGCGGCCAAGCCGGCGCCCTTGACGAAACCGCGCCTGTCCATCGTGCCCGTCACCTGATCGGAATGCCGCTCCATCACATCCCTATCCCTCGTCGTGAGCGTCCGGAAAACTCGGTTACGCGGGGCGGGTCGTTGGGACATAGTGACGACCATCGCCATGTCCATGTCGATGCTTGCTGAACCAGGCAAAGGTCCTTTCGACCAACCTACCTGCGTGGCAGTACTACGAACCGGTGTCGGTGCGTTTGACCACCGTGACGGCCATGCGCAGCGCCTTCCGCCCACGTCACCAAGATCGCTGACGGCCGATAGCCGAAGAATAACTTAGTCGACCGTGCCAGCAGCGGCGCTCTATCATGAGAGGTGTCCAGCGTGGGAGGTGACAATGTTAGCGCGCGCATGGATCCGGTGGCTGGTCCTGCATCGCCTGCCACGGTCTTATCTGCTGTGGTCGGCGCGTCGGGGCGATCCCTTCGCACAGATGGTGATCGGCCCGGATCGCGGGCTCGGCTCGTCGCACTTCATGGAGGAGATCCGGCAGCGGGGCCGGATGCACCACATGTCGGGATTTTCCGTGACCGCGGACCATGAACTGTGCCGATTGATCTTGCGGGATCGCCGCTTCGGCGTGGTCACGCCCAACAATCAAGCCCTGCCGAAGCCGATCCGTTGGGTGATGACGAAGACGGATCTGGAACTGCCCAACCTCGCGGAACCACCCGCGATGCTGGTGACCGACCCGCCGAAACACACCCAATACCGACGCCTGGTCGGGCAGGCATTCACTCCGAAGGCGATAGCAAAACTGCGTGAGCGAGTTGTCGAAGTCACCGATGACCTGCTCGAACGCCTCGGGTCGACGCCGCGACCGGATCTGATCGGCGACTTCTCCGAGCAGTTGCCCATCGCGGTCATCGCCGAGATTCTCGGGTTGCCTGCCCAGATGCATTCCACCCTGCTGAAGTGGGGAGACACCGGTGCGCCGCTGCTCGAACGCGGCCTGACCTGGACCACTTTCCGCCGCGCCATCGAAGACCTGGCAGAGGGGCAACGGTACTTCGACCAGCACATCGCTGGGCTCAACGCCGAACCGGGCGACGACGTGCTCAGTATGTTGGTGACCGGTGGCGAGCTCACCCGCCGCGAGCAGATTGCCAACGCCGCCCTGCTACTAGACGCCGGATTCTTGACGACGGTAAACATGCTCGGCAACGGAATCGCCCTCCTGACAAGCCATCCGGACCAGCTGAAACTGCTGACGGCGCAGCCGGAGCTGTGGCCGGGCGCGGTCGAGGAAATCCTGCGCTACGACGGTCCGGTGCGGATAACGGGCCGCGTTGCGAGCTGTGACGTCGACATCGCCGATCAGCACGTCAAATCCCGTTCCTTGATCCTGCTCTTGCTGGCGGGCGCCAACAAGGACCCCGCCGTCTTCCCCGATCCCGAACGATTCGATGTGACCAGAGCCAACGCCGCGGAACATGTCTCGTTCGGCAGCGGGGTGCACAGCTGCCTAGGAGCCAGCCTCGCCCGAATGGAAGGAGCCATCGCGCTGCGAGCCCTCTTCGAGCGGTATCCGGATCTGTGCCTGGACGGCCCGCCGATCCCACGTGACCTGGTGAACCTGAACAGCTACCGTTCCATGCCCGCCAAACTATCTGCCAACTAATAGTGCTTTGTTAGGTGGTGCGAGATGTGTTGTGGTTGAACGGTGTTGGGTGAGGAGATGGAGTTGGTTCGTCCGGTGATCGAGGAGTTCGCGGCGGAGATGTTCGCCGGGTTCGCCCGTCGGGATCAGCGAGCAAAGGGACAGTTGTATCTGCGGGGCCTACTCTGCGACGGTAAGCGCAAGTCGATGCAGCCCATGGCGGCACGGCTGGGGGTGGATCATCAGCAGTTGCAGCAGTTCGTGACGACCTCGACGTGGGACCACAGCCAGGTGAGGGCGCGGCTGACCAGGTGGGCGGCACGGTTCGTCGATCCCGACGCATTGGTGGTCGATGACACCGGTTTCCCGAAGGACGGCACATCCTCACCCGGGGTGGCGCGGATGTATTGCGGGGCGCTGGGCAAGCGCGGGAACTGTCAGATCGGGGTGAGCGTGCACGCGGTCACCGACTGGTCCTCGGCCGCGCTGGATTGGCGGCTGTATCTGCCCCGTTCCTGGGACGACCACACCGCCACCGACCCCGCCGAAGCCCAGCGGATCGCGGCGCTGCGAGCACGCTGCGCGATCCCCGGCCACGCCCGGTTCCGGGAGAAATGGCGACTGGCCCTGGACATGCTCGACGAAGTCGCCGCCTGGGGCATGCCCGCACGCCCGGTGATCGCTGATGCCGCCTACGGCGACAGCACCGCCTTCCGCGCCGGGCTCACCGACCGAGGACTGGCCTATGTGCTGGCCGTCTCGGCCTCGACCAGCGTCCATCCCGCCACCGCCCGACCGGTGGCACCGACCTACTCCGGGTTCGGACGGCCCAGAACCCGCACCGACTACCCCGACAAACCCATGACCGCGAAGACGATGATCACCACCGCCGGCCGCGCGGCAGGACGGTTCGTCACCTGGCGGCGCGGCAGCCGCAAGACCCCAGGAAATCCCGGCGCGGTGATGCGGTCACGGTTCCTCGCACTGCGGGTGCGCCCGGCCAACCGCAACATCACCCGCGCACCCGACGGCAGCCTGCCCGAATGCTGGCTGCTGGCCGAATGGCCCACCGGAGCCCCGGAACCCACCGACTACTGGCTGGCCACCCTGCCACCGAGCATCCCGCTACGAGATCTCGTGCAGCTGGCGAAAATCCGTTGGCGCATCGAGCACGATTACCGCGAACTCAAAGACGGCCTGGGTCTGGACCACTTCGAAGGCCGATCCTGGACCGGCTGGCACCGTCACGTCACCCTCGCCTCCATCGCCCAAGCCATCTGCACCACACTGCGCCACACCCCAAAAGCCCCTGCGCAGGCCTGACCCTCTACGCCGTCCTGCGCCGACTCCAACACCTACTCGCCACCTGGACCGGACACTGCCACACCTGCCACCAACCCCTACCCACCCGAAAACAACCACCTCACACCTAACAAAGCACTACTAAGGCGTGTCTCATAAGTCCGGTGTGCGGTACGGTCTTCTGACCGCTTTTCTGGCACCCTGCGGCTGTCTCACCCGCCTGAGCCTCTCGGCGCAGCGGGGATGAGGCGGAGGCAGGACGCAATGTGTACTCGACCCTCGTGCGGTGGCCAAGGTTTCGGTCAACCGCTGGAAAGTTCATCGGCTACTTGCCTCAGCCATTTCGAGATCGTGAGCCCCTCACACCTTGGGTCGTGGCTGGCGCAGGCTCTCGCCAGCCACACCTCGGCCATCTGCTGGTCGCTCGCACCGGAGTCGAGCAGAACCTGAATGGCTTCGCGAACAGCCTCGACCTGTTCGGGAGGTTCGCCGATCCTGAAGTTCCGGATGACGCCATCGGTGAGTCCGCTTCGAGGTCGAAGTCTTGGTGGAAGTAGGCCTGCGCAAGATATTCGATCTCTGGACCGTCCACTGCCACTCCTGTTTCATCAGCCCGATGGTCGGGATCTGGACTCTGATCCTGAAAATGCTGCAAGCGGTCGCCGACGCGGCCGGTGCGATCGTGTCGGTGGTGAGCGGGGACTCCACCATCGCCCGCGCACACCGGCACGCCGCCGGTGCCCGCCGCGACGGCGCCGGACAGGCCGAGCCACCCGGCGGGGTCGAGGTCGAACCGACGACCACGCCCTGGGTCGTTCTCGGTGCGGCTGGACCACGAAGACCCATCTGGCCACCGAGCAGGGCCGCAAGACCCTGTCGATCGTGATCACCGCGGGCCCCAGCCGCCGTTGGACAACGCAGCCAGGAACCGCCGCAGTCGATCCGTCACCGACGGCCTCAAATTGCACCGACACCTGATGCGGTCGGCAGGTCATGTCCACACCCTGGTCATCCTGCGCTCCGGCACCCACGCCCGCTTTAGCACAAACCGTTTCCACGACACCTGGCACGTGTTGTCGGACGATCACGGCGCACACCTGCTGGCACGGTTGCTGTAGGGCCTGTCCTACCAGACTCGTCCAGGCACGATCGTGCTCATCGACCGCCCGTTCCTCACCCGAACCCGTTCGACGCCGACCCGGCCGACCCTATTGTTCTGGTTCCCGGCTGGTGCCGGACGTTCTCACCGCACGCCTGAACACGCTGGTCACATACGGCGTGATGGAGAAGGTGCCCTACCGGGAACCGGGAGAGCGGGCTCGCTTCTCGTACGTGCTCACGGATGCGGGCCGGGAACTCCTCGTCGTCCTGCTCGCCCTGCAGCACTGGGGCGACAAGCACCTGCCGTGGCCGGACGGGCCGAGCATCCTGCGCCAGGTCGAGGGCACCGAACGACCAGTGCACGTCGGGTGCAACGACGATGACGGAAGCGAAGTCGACGAAAGCTCCATGGCACTGATTCCGACCACCGCCTCCCCCGGCCGGAAGCAGCGCAGCTTCCAGTTCCGAGACGCGACCCTCCCAGGCTCTATGACCGGACATGAACGAACGAGGCGGCCTTGCGGCCCGCTCCGTGTAATCCGGAGCAGCGGGCCTTCGTCGGCGGCCGCCGCGCCTGACGGCTGGCCGGCCGCTGTTCCCGCAGCGCCGTCCATGTCCTGCGTCCGCTGCAGATGCCCCCGACAGCGTCTCCTTGACCAGTCTGGCTCGCCGGTCGTACTGGCAGCCCGCCTCGCCGTCACATGCGCCAGACCGGCAGCCCCAGCGTGTAATCGGCCCGGTCTGCGAGGGGATGCACGGTTGTTTCTTCTTACCTGCCGCGTTCCTTTGCCTGTGGGGGACCTTGCACGTGCTGCACGCCGTCGTCCCGTGGCAGGACCTGCCCGAGCCGCCCGCTCCCGCCCAGCAGTCGTACGTGCCAGCTGGCGGGTGATAGTAAACTCAGCTATACGGTGCATGGTTCGGGGCGTCTGTGGCCCCGAACGAGTACCCGGCGTCGATGTGGAGGTGAGTTCTGTGCCGTCAGGAAGGCACGTGTCCGGCCCCATGGATGACGAGCCAGCCTGTTCCATGGAGCGGAGCCTGCAGATACTCGGCGAGCGGTGGACTCTACTGGTGCTGCGTGAGGTCCTCTACGGAAGGCACCGGTTCGCCGAAATTCGGTCATCTCTCGGCATCGCGTCGAACCTGCTCAGTGACCGACTCAAGGTTCTCGTCGACGCCGGAGTGCTGCGGACACTGGCGTACCAGGAGGCCGGCAGCAGGCACCGGCAGAGCTACCATCTGACGCCGGCCGGGCTCGAACTGCAGCCCGTCCTGGGTGCGCTGCAGCAGTGGGGTGACCGTCACCGTCCGCGGCCCGCGGGTCCCTCCGTTTCCCAGCGGACCCGCTCCACCGGTCGGGCCGTCCACGTGGGATTTCTCGATGACGATGGTCGCGAGGTTCCCATGGAGGATGTGTCGCTGATGGCAGCACCTGACCCTCAGAGCTCATCCCTCAGCCAGTCCGGCTGAACGCGTCCCGCCAACGAGTTCCCGATCCCGCCCAGCCGACTGCAGCAGTATCCGGAATGCGGCGGAACGGCAGGGGTGCCGGCAGCCCACAGGACCCGCGCTGGGGCGGTACACAGAGAACCTGCCCGCACTCCAGTGAGCACTCCTAGGTCCATGGATCTCTCGAGGGTCCGGGCAGTCACCGAGGCTCCCTCCTGACACTCCTTGCTGCGGCGTCAGGATGCGCGAGAGCCTTCGCGGACTGAGCCATGAATATCAGCAAAAACCCCCACCTGCATCACCTCCCCCTCCGGCGGCTCGCGGCGCCATCCGCGCAGCCGGACGGCGGACGTGCCTGCTCAGCACCGATGCGGTGACAGTCCGGTGCCCTCGAACTCGCCGCTTCCCTCGAAAGTGGGGGCCTAGTCAGGCGTAGGCTGAGTTGCATTTTTAAAGTCAGACCCTCTAGAGTCGTCCCCATGAGCAATCACTCGCAATTTCATGTACATGCGGTGTCGCCGTCCTACTGGAAGGTGACCTTCGAGAACGCCCCGATCAACCTCATCGACCTGGACACCGTCGAGCAGCTTGCCGATCTGGTGACCTGCATGGAGGAGGACCCCGATCTGACCGTCGTGGTGTTCCAGAGCGCCAACCCCGACTTCTTCATGGCGCACTTCGACCTCCTGTCCGAAATCGAGCGCGTGTACAGCACGGCAGTGGGCCCCACCGGACTTCTCCCCTTCTCGGACAACCTTCTGCGCCTCAGCAAGGTCCCGGCTGTCACGATCTCGGCCATCAACGGCCGCGTCCGAGGAGCCGGAAGTGAGTTCGTCCTGAACACGGACATTCGCTTCGCCGGTACCAACGCCATCCTGGGACAGCCCGAGGTGGGCTTCGGCGCCGTACCCGGTGGCAACCCGATGGGGCGACTGGCCGAGTTGGTGGGCCGGGGCCGCGCGATGGAGATCGTGCTGGGAGGAGACGACTTCCCGGCCCAGCTCGCCGCCGAATACGGCTACGTCAACCGCGTTCTTCCCGAGGGCGAGCTGGACGACTTCGTCGACATCTTCGCCCGCCGCATCGCCGGCTTCAGCAAGGCTGGGGTCTCCGGCGCGAAGGAGTTCGTCGACGCGGCCACCGCAATACCAGCGGGGGACTACGCAGCCGCTATGGCCGCCTTCAGGCGCACGGCGGGGCGGCCGGAGAACGCGGATCGCGTGCGCAGCCTCTTCGAACGCGGCTTGCAGCAGCCTCAGGGAGTCGAACTCGATCTTGGCAAGCACGTCGCCGAGAAGTTCTGAGCCTCTCGGGCGTTTGTGCCGTCACCTGCTCCATGGGGGCATGCGCGGACGGATGCCCGCGAAGCGCAACGCAACCCGGAACACGGCGCCGCGTGCGAACGGCAGCCGCTGTGCTTCCCCGTCACAGCGTGAGAACGATCAGGAGAGCTGACATGACGACGAGCGCACCCAACCGCACAGACGTTTTCTTCGCCTCAGGGGGCGTTAGTTTAGCCCCGCCGCCGCACACGCTTAGCTCCGTCAACCTGATGCTGACATCGGTAGGCTCGAGACCGGGTCCGCTTGCCCGACCGGCGGCATGATTCAGCGGCGGAGGGGATATGGGCATCTCGCCTGATGAACAGGCAGCGTTCGAACTTGCTCGTCAGTGGCTGGGCGCTCTCGCACGTGATGCCAGCGAACGGGCTTCCTCGGGCGATCCGGAGTGGGTCCGACTCCGCGACGAATACAGTGCCCGGCTGCGGTAGTTGAGGGCAGGCGATTCGGCAGCGGTAGAGCACATATTCGGCGCTGACCACCAAGCGCTGATGTCCCAGGTCAGGAAGCCCACAATGGACTTTGCCGGAGCCCTGTCGATCTCGCTCGCTCTGGCGGGCAGGTAGCCACAAAGACCGACATGGCCGGTGGCAAAGTCCCAGCTCAGACGTTCATCAGACACCTTCAAGATCAAGTAAGTTCGGTCTATCGACTACCGGCCCACGCTGGCGTTGAGGAGCTTGGATTCGATCTCGACGGCGTCGGGGTGGGCCAGCGGTTCGAGGACATCGAGTGCTCGGGTCCACGCTTGGGACGCTCCAGGATGGTCACCCGCCGCCTGCAATACATCGCCGAGGTGGTCGAGGCTCTTCGCCTCCAGGTAAGGGCTGCCCAGTTCGCGGAACAGGACGAGTGAGTCGCGGTAGTACCGCGCGGCCTCGGTGTACTGGCCGAGATTGTGGTGTGCGCGCGCGAGGCAGTGGAGGTTGTGGGCGGTGCCGTCTCGATCTCCGATCCGGTCCAGTAGGGGTTTCGCCTCGATGCAGTGGGCGAGGGCTTGCGCGTGGTGGCCTGCTTTGCCGTGGCACCAGCCGATGGCGGTGAGTGTGAACGCCTCCCAAACGTGGTTGCCCGCCTCGCGACACAGCCGCAGCGCGTCGCGGGCCTGCAGCAGTGCCCTCGTGTGGCGCTGGCACAGGTCGTAGGCCGAGCTGAGGGAGAAATGGGTGATGGCCATACCGGTGGTGTCGCCGAGGTGCGCGTAGAGGTCAAGGGCGCATTGCAGGTGCTCGAGAGCCTCGTCCTGGTTGCCCAACAGGATTTCGGCTCTGCCGAGGAGGAGGTGGCAAGAGGCCCGGGCGTCGTCGTCGCCTAGGCGGTCGGCGGCTGCGAGTGCCGTGCGCTGTGACTCGGCGCGGTGCGCCAAATATCCTCGTCTGCTCAGGTACGTGCTGTGCACCCAGGGCAACTGCCATGCGTGCACGTCCAGGCCTGCGCGGACTGCGTTTGCCGTCGCGGCCAGCAGCGTGTCGTGCTCCGCGGTGAGCCATTCCATGGCCTGGTGGTAGTCGGTGATGGGTAGGTGCGGGATGTGGTCTTGTGCTGCGGTGGGTTTGATCGGTGGCCAGTGCGGTGCCAGATGCCGTTCGGCGGCGAACCCGGTGTGCAGGTAGAAGTCGAGGCATCGTCGCAGTGCCGTTCGCCGGTCGTGCTCGGTGTCCTCCAGCTCGGCCAGTTCCGCCGCGTACGCGCGGAGCAGGTCGTGCGAGCGGAAGCGGCCGGGGCGGTGCTCGTCCACGAGGTGCGTCCGCGTCAGCTCGTTCAGCAGCGTGCGGGTGTGCGACAGGTCGATCCCGGCAAGCGAAGCCGCGGCGAACCGGTCCGAGTCGGGGCCGGGGTGCAGGCTCAGCAGCCGGAACAGCCGGGCCGCTTCAGGGCTCAGCGTGCGGTAGGACCAGGAGAACACCGCTCGCACGCCCGAGGTCGTGCCGTCCGTCTCCAGCGCGTCCAGCCGCGCTCGCTCGTCGCGCAGTTCGCCGGCGAGCGCGCTCAGCGGGAACGCCGGGTTGCTCACCGCGCGGCCCGCCACCACCGCCAGGGCCAATGGAAGTCGGGCGGAGTGCGCGACGAGCCGCGCCACCGCGTCGGGTTCGGCGGCAACCCGGTCGGGTCCCAGTCGCCTGGTGAGAAGCGCCACGGCCTCGGTCTCGTCGAGCACGGTCAGGGGGACGGGCACCGCGCCCTCGTGGGCGACCAAGCCGGAAGACCGGTCCCGACTGGTGATCACCGTGAGGCAGTTCGCGTCGCCGGGGAGCAGAGGTCTGACCTGTTCGGCGTCGTAGGCGTTGTCCAGCACCACCAGCACTCGTCGGCCGGTCAGCATGCTGCGGTACAGCGCGGCCCGCGCGTCCAGACCGGCCGGGATCTGTTCTGGCTGCACGCCGAGTGTTTCCAGGAAACCTTGCAGCACATTCGTTGGAGGCAGTGGGCTGCCCACTCGGTCGAATCCGCGCAGGTTCACGTAGAGCTGTCCGTCCGGGAACCTCCCGGCCTCGCGGTGCGCCCAGTGCAGCGCCAACGACGTCTTCCCCGCCCCGCCGGTCCCCGTCACCACGACGATGCCCGCGGCGGCGTTCAGTGCGTCCTGGAGCAGACCGAGTTCGCGGGTACGCGAGACGAACCACGGTGACGGTGCCGGTAACTGCCGCGGCACCGGCTCCGAGACCTCGACCGTTCGCCGCTCGGCGGGAGGACGCGGTACCTCCGAGGTGAGCATCTGCTGGTGCAGACGTCGCAGTTGATCGCCGGGTTCGACGCCGATCTCTGCCACGAGCCGGGTACGGAACGTGCGGTACCGCGTCAACGCCTCCGTCCGGCGCCCGCATTGGTACAGGGCGAGCATGTGCTGACCGGCGAGCCGCTCGTCGAACGGGTTCGCCGCCGTCGCGGTCGTCAGTTCGGTCAGCAGTTCGGCGTGCAACCCGAGGTTCAGTGCCACGTCGTGACGCTGAACCTCGGCGGTGAACCGCTCTTCCCGCAGTTGGTCGCGCACCGACGCCAGCCACGGGCTGTCCAGCCGGTCGAACGGCACGCCGCGCCACATCCGAAGGGCGCGGTCGAACAGGGCCAGCGCTCGCCGTCCTTCCGCCGCTTCGCGAGCCTGTCCGAGGAGGCTGTGGAACAGGTGCAGGTCGACGGTTTCGGTGTCGATGTGCAGCACATACCCGCCGCCCTGGCGAGCGATGTCGAATCCCGCGACGTCGTCGGTCAGCACGGCCCTGAGCCGAGACAGGTAGCTGTAGAGCGTGTGCCGGGCTCGTACGGGGGGATGCTCACCCCAGACACGGTCGACGAGCTGGTCGGCGGTCACGATCCTGCCTGCCTCGACGAGCAGGATCGCGAGCACGGCCCGCCGGCGGGCGTGCCCGATGTCCAGATCCCGTCCGTCGACCTGAACGCGGACGTCGCCGAGCACGGCGAACTCGACCCCCACAGTAACCCCTGACTCCGTTCAGTACCCTCTCACCTGCTGATTCAAGGTTAGTGCAAGGTACGTACAGGCCTCATCACCCAAAGTAGTAGTCCCGAGGCCGGCGCTCGTGCCGGCTCGAGCACAGCGCACTGGAGGGTAACGATGGACGAGGTGCTCGGCGCGGATGCCCGCGCTTGTCGTTCTCGTACCCTTCGGCCGGCACGCGGTAGGCCTCGTATGAGGCTTCACCGCGGCCGCCCGGCGGTGCAGCTCGTCTTCGCCGTGGTCCAGCCGGTACTCGTGGTCGGTTCGGCGCTGGCCGGCCTGGTCGTGACCCAGCCCGCCGACGCCGTGTCGGACGGAACCGGACCTGCGTGGATCAGTGGCATCTCCTTGCTGGTCGCCGTGGGCGCACGCGTGATCGGTGTCGCGCACGGCGAGCGGCTCGTCGGTAGCGGGGTGCGTTCGTTGTGACCCGGGAAATCATGGGTGATTCCGGCGGCGGGAAAGGGCTGGGATACGAACCCGATCCGCACCGACGGACCATAGCGACCTGCGCGGTAATCGGTGGCGTCCTCGCGCTGGTGCCGCTGCTGCTTTTTCTGACCAAGCCGACAATGGAGATTCCAGCCGGCGGGTTCTCCGGCGGCTTCGGGGTCTCGGGGGCCGAGGCGTCCCGGTCGTTCTCCGTCGGATTCCTGTTCGTCTTCCGACTCCTGATGCTTTTCGTCCTGTATCGGGCGGTGCGCCGCCGTTGGCTGGCCGCCCCCGCCGCACCGGTGACTCGCACGCTGGTGGTCATGGCGTCGGTGCTGGCCGCACTGTCCGTCCTCCATTTGCTCGTGGCGGCCGTGCAGTTCGTCCAGCCGGAGTACCGAGTGCCGGAAATGGCTGCCGCGAGCATGAACGCCGGCACCAGTGCGCAGCTGTGGGCGTGCATGATCCTTGGCGGCGACCGACTCCTTCGCGCCCGTGCCACCGACGACGAGCGGCTCCGGCGTCGGGACCGGAACAGTCAGCTGTTGCTGGCATTCGTCTGTACCCTGCCGTCGATCGCGGTCCTGATCAAGCTGATCCACGGGATGGTCCAGAGCGGGGCGGATCTGGTATCCGCCGCACTGCTTTCGCTGCCCACGACGGCGATCGCGCTCTGGACCGTGCACCGGATGCAACGCTATCGGCGGATGCCGTTGCGGATCCTGTTCGCCGGGTTCGGCTGGGGCGCGGTGGTGGCCACCGGACTCGGCCTGGCGCTGCCGCTCCTGTACGACTCGCTGAGCTACCAATTGCTGGGCCACAACAGGGTCGTCGCGATCATCGACGGCTTCAAGGCGCCCGTCGTCGAGGAGCTGGTCAAGGCTGTCGGCGTGCTGCTGATCGCCGTCGTGGCGCGGCGGTGGGTCACCGACCTGGTGTCCGGTCTCGTCGTCGGTGCCGGTCTCGGTCTGGGGTTCAACTTCGTCGAGTCGATGTTCTACATGGCGGCCCCGAGCATGGGCGGCGCCCTGTACCAGCACTGGGTTCGGCAGGTGGTCGGGATCATGTTGATGCACGTGGCGTTTTCGGCGCTGGTCGGTGCGGCGATCGGCGCCGCCCGGCAGGTGCGGAACCCGAGGACACGGCTCGCTGTGATCGGCTGCGGGTTGCTGACCGCGATCTGCGGCCACTACCTGTACAACAGCCTGATCTCGTTGCTGCCATCGATGTTCCGGGTCAGCGAGCCGATGTTCGCCTTGGTCGTGCTGCCACTCCTGGTTCTGCTGCTCCTCGGCATGTTCCTCTTCATGTACCTCTTGCTGCTGCGCCGCGGCCTGCGTTACCAGGGGGCCGCGCTCGCCGTCGAACTTCGGCACGAGGCGAACAGCGGGTACGACGTGGTCACCGCCGCCGAGCTGCCGGTGCTGCTCAGCCCCGCCCGCAGGTTCCGCACCCGCGTCGACGCCTTCCGGCGCAATGGTCCGCGTGCCTACCGTCGGCTGTCCAGTCTGTACCAGGCCCAGCTCGATCTGGGTATGTGCCACTGGCACCAGGCACGTCAGGACCCCGACCGGGCGGACGTGGACCTCGCACTGCTGCGGCGGCGCGTCCAGGACCTCAAGACCGGTCTCGAAGTCCGCACAGGTGGGGGTCGTTGATGCATAACGTGTTCGGGCGGGCCGTCCTTCTCGTGACCACCATTCTCACCGCGCTGCTGCTCACCCCGGCGACAGCGGTCGCCCAGTGCACCAGCGGTCTGGTCAACACCCTGGGCGGCCCGGGAGACGATGGCTGCGGCGGTATCTACCCCGCCCTCGGCTCAGCGGCGGCGGTGGCCGCCGCCCTCAGCGCCGCCGCGCTCCACGCCGCGGTCAGCTATGCACGGGGTCAGGTGGATGGCGGCCAAGAGTTGCGCGTCAACCACTTCAATGGCGAATTCATAAAAGGCGACGTGCGTGGTGATGTGGTCATGAAGGGCGGGACCATCGAGGGCAATGTGTACGGCAATGTGGTCATGTGGGAGGGCGCGACCATCACAGGCGATGTTTACGGCGACGTCGTCCAGATTGGCCCGGCGAATTCGATTGACGGTGACGTCGGCCAGATCAGCTCGGCCGGCGCGAATTCGATTGGCGGTAGCGTACAAGGCAAGGTAGTCCAAGCAAGACGTGTCTCGGGCACGATAACAATCGGCGGTCGCACGGTCATTTCACCGGTCAGGTGAATGGGTCTATGGAGCGCGAATTCTGACACAAAATCCACCAGGGTCGCGGTTTCATGGCTTCCGCTCTGCGCGAAGCGTCTCGCCGAAACCCCGCGGAAACCTTGAATTCCCAGTTCGGAGCCCCGGGACTGGCGTTCGTCAAATCGATAGAAATGTATTCACGTGCAACGAAGGGGAATTCTGATGAACCGCACGAAAATAGGCAAACATATCTTGGCGCGCACGCCGTACAACCAAATAGTCTCCGCAGTCTCGCTCGCCTTGTTCATCACGGTGTTCGTGCTGGCGCGGTGGATCGGCCTGCTCGTCGTCTTCGTGCTGTGGCTGGCGGCACTGTTGTACGCGGGATACGCCTTCACGCGCCGGGAGTTCGCCGAGGCGGCGCGAATGCGCGACGAGGACCGACGTGCCCACGAGGACCTGATCGCCCGGCGCCGGAGGCTGGGCCAGCACATGGACGTGACCTATGAGGAGCGCTCGCTCTCATTGGCCGCCCGATTCGGGCGCGTCGACCAGAACGTCGCGGAGAACGGGGATCCGAGGCACACGGCCAGCGCACGGCACGCGGCAGAACTCGTCGCCGAGGGCGTGCTGCGCATGCCACTCGGCGGCTTCCCGGTCACCGTCTTCGACCTCGAGGTGGTCAACGAGTTCGACCTCGGCAACCTCGCCAGGATGGGCAGGGCCGACCAGGCGGTCGAGTCCGCGAAGTGCTACCTGACCGTGTGTGCTGTGACACTGCCTTACCCCCTGCCTTACCTGTCCTCGCTGGCCGCCTGGAACACCGGGCTGGTAGAAGAGATCGCCCAAGTGGTGGACGTCGGTGTTCCCGCGGAGTTGCGGCACACCGACGATCCCGGGTTCGCCGCCCTCTTGCTGTCCGTCCCGGAGGTGCTGCGAGCCGCGCACAACCTGAACCTGCTCTGGACGGTCAGCGGAGACCAGCTGGTCACAGCGACAATGACCAGCACCGGTATCACCCCGGAGAGCGCACTGCGGCGTGCCACCGACCTGGCCGCATTGGCCGGCGCCTTTCCCTGGGGCAGGCTGGAACCCTACCAGCGGGACACCACAGGCATGCCGGTGCCGTGGCAGCCGCACCGCAGCCCCTTCCTCGTCCACCAGTGGTGGATGACGAGCGACCTCTTCGGCCCTGGCGTGCTGCGCTGGGCACACGGACCGCTTGGCGCCACCGGGATGTACGCCTTCGAGAGCGTCGGAACGGACCTCGGACAGCCGCGCCAACACCCCGGCGATGGCCAACCCGGCACGGCCGTCACCCGGGCGCAGCCCGGATCCGGCGGGGACGGGCAGTGCGGTGGTGTTGTCAGTCGTGAGACCGCGTAACGGTCAGGACATACCAAAGAACTGCCCGTCCCCGGGCACGGCACCCGCCGGAACGGTCACGCCCCACCGCTTCTGGGCATCCGAGCGATCCGCGCCCGGACACTCAAAAACTTAGGGCTCCCCGATGACAGGCCTCGACGGCTCGCCAGCAACCATGCCGGACATGAGCGATCGGACAAGAGAGCAGTTTTGCCATCGGATGGGCGTCGACCCCTTGCAGTTGGCCCTGTCGAAGGTCGTGCCTTGGGCAGGACACGCAAAACATGGGCAACCGGAAAACGCCTGTTCATCGTGGGTAGGCACCCAATCTGTGGGTTGCGGTGAACGTGAGCGGGTCAGCCGATCGTTCCCATGTTCGCAGTGCCTCCGGTGGGGTTCGTCGTATTCGGCACCGGTATTGATGACCCGTCATGCGATCGACGTGAGCGGATGGTGGTGGTCGAGGTCTGGTTCACGGGTGGGACTGATAACAGGTGGAGTGCACACGTTCCGCGTGCTGGCGGTCGCCTGCGGCGGTGACCCCATCCACCCCCGCCACACGGCGGTGACCCCATCCACCCCCGCCACACCATGGCGGCGGGGGCCCGGGGCATCAGTTCATGCGGCGGTGGGGTCGAACTCGGCGGTGACGCGGTCCACGAGTTTCTTGGCTTGGGGGCTGTCGTGGTCGGTGGGCAGCTCCACGGGCTGTCCGTTGATCGGGACGGTTACCGGCCGACGGTTCGCCAGTATCTTCCCGGCACCGTCGCCGAGCGGTACACCGGCCGAGGCGAGGATGCGGCCCATCCCGGTGTCGGCGCCGACCGGCGGGAGGGCTACGACGCCCTGCGGCCACTGCGCGCCTTCGATTTCGAAGAACTGATGGTAGCCGCCTATGTGCTGGTACCCGACCTGTTGCAAGTACAATTCGTCTGGCGTCGAGCCTTGCGTTTGACTTATCTCTTTGTTGAACGTGCCTTGGAACACGCCGCTGGCGGGGTCGAAGTGTGCATAGTGGCCTGACACGGACGCCTGTGTCTCGAGCAAGTCGAACATAGCCTTCATACCGTCGGGAGCAGGCTGGTTGTTCTTGGAGTAGAGAGCCTTGGCGCTATCGATGTCGGGCGGGTTCCACATGTGCGGGACGATATCGAGGTCGTTGGCATAGCGCTGCACCCGTTGCAGGCGTTGGGTGGTGTAGTTGACGAATTCCTGATTGCAGAAACTCGGTCCGGCGGTCGAGAGCACGCTGATCCTGGCTTTCTCGGATTCGTCCCATAGCCACTGGGTGTCGCGCAGGAACAGGGCGAGCGTGGGTGACAGGGCACCACCGAGGCTGTGGCCGGTGACGGTCAGGTCGATAGCCTTGTCGTGGAGCGTGCTCAGGAACACGGGCAAGGTGCGACCGGCACCGGGACGGTCGCCGGAGGGGGTGATATTCGTGAGGGTTTTCACCCCGATGGCCGTGCCGATCGTGTGCGAGGCGGCGAGATTCGCGAACCACGGCGTCTGGAGAATGAAGCAGTCCTCGACGAGCCAGTCGAACACCAGTGCGTCGGTGCTGCCTGCCATGGCGATCACGTACCGGGAGCGATCCTCGGTGCTTCGCACCATGTACATGGCGTTGACCGCGTACAAGTCGGTGTCGAACAGCGCGACCCCAGGACCCCATACGATCTCCCACCCCCCGATGACCTCCTGGTTGGTGTGGAGATACTGCTGGATCTGCTGATAGAGCGTGCGCTCCAAGTCGCTGTCTTCTTTGCTGATGCTGTTGACCAGATTCGCGTACTCGCACAGCTGGTATGTGATCTTGTCTTGCAGAGTCGGCTCGTTGATCGTCGTGGATCGTGCAGTCATGTTCCGCTCCTTGCCGTATGAGTTTCATCCGAAACAGAGAGGAGAAAGCGGTGACGCGCATTCACAGGCCGGGTCCGCAGCGGGGACAGATCATCCCGGACCGGTAGCTGTGGATACGAGTCTAATCCGAAAATGGGGTGCGGGGGTGGGTATGTCGGTGGTCAGGCGGCTGGGGCGAGGGTGACGGTGTAGCCGAGTGCTTCGAGTTGGCGGATGTGGTTGCGTTTGATCGTGTCGGGGGTGGTGTGGCGGGTGAAGTGGTTGGGTCCGAGGTCGGTGAAGCGGGGCGCGCACCCGCCGCCTCCGTGCCGCCCCCGGACTCCTCTTCCGGTGAGGTACAGGGCATCTCGCCGGGCAGGCCGTGGCGGGCGAAGGTGGCCGTGGTGGCCGCAGTCGTGGCATCGGCGCCACTGCTCGCACCACCCGACCCGCCGGGCCAGACACAGGAGGCAGAGGTACCCGCACCGATCGCAGCACCTGCCCCGCCACAGTTCCCGGCCGGCTGCTACCCCTTCCAACGGGGCTGCTGAGGGGCATCGGGATGGGAAGACGACGTAGTCGCCGCGGATCGGATGCGGCGGCATTGATGTTCATGGCCGTCATCGCTGGGCTGGTGCGGAAGGCCCACCTCGGCCCTGTACGGTCGTGACTGCTTTCACCTGGCTGGGGTGAAGGAATGCTGTTCGGCGTTCTGCAGGTAGCCCAGGTACTTGCTGGGCTCCTGGCCGCGGAACAGGCGCAGCAGGAAGCTCGTCGCCGTACCCGCATGGAATTCCCAGTCTTCGCCACGGGCGGATTCGAGCGCGATCTGCCACGAGGCGGGGTCGGTATCGGGCCTGGCGACCCAGTGGAGGTAGTAGCCCAGGCTGGAGTAGGCCCATAGGACGGGGCGAACGCCGGGTTCGTTGAAGATCAACGGTTTCGTCTGGTCTTCGGGGTCGTCGTCTTCTTCGTCCTCCCAGATGATCTCCAGTCCGCGCATGCGCTCCTGGTGGATCAGCACCTGATCGTAGTTCTTATCAGTCGCGTACGGCTGCAAAAGGACCGTGTCATTGCCGATCAGGCCCGGACCCAACGCATCGACCAACGCGCGGAAATCGCCGGGGGTGCTCGCTCCCAGGGCTTGGCTGGCAGCTTCCCAGTCGGTCGGTGTGCTGCGGTACAGCTGGACTCCCAGGAGGTCGCGGATATCGTCGAGGTCGCTCATTCGTGTCCTTCATATGGCTGTCCGAATTCGTGGACACCACCCTTGTCCGATTTCGTGGTGCCGTCCAAATTCATGGACAGGCGCCGTCCAGATTGGTGGACGTAGCCAACCGAGACGACACGGTCTCTGGACAATTACGCGCGACCGGCGAACTGGGTACCGGGCAGGTGAGCTGATCGGGCTGGATCGGATCGAGGGCCTCAACCGGGTGGGTTCAGGCCCTCGACAAGGTGCCGTCCCCACGCCAGTGGGAGGCACCTGAACCCGGTGTTCGACTGCATCCCACTGCGCGAGTCCGGGAGATGAGGGCAGCATCGGCAACAGAATCGCTCCATGTGTTCTCCATAGGAACTGTAGGTGTCCAGGACCGCTGGCGGGGTGTCCGGCGGGCGTCCATCCCATCCAACAGCTGGTGAGGGGCGCTACCGGCCGATTCGCTGCACAGTTCTGGACGGAAAACCGATTCCGTCGGCCGATTCCGGACATCTGGACCCGGCCCGGACGGTTCCGGACGCTCTCTGGACACAACGCGTGGTCCTCGGATGTGTCCTCGTCTGAACACCGAATGTCGGCGGCGGACCTGCGGCGGGGTGATCTGCTGTTTCATGGGAATCGACCCATTCGCGTGAGTGAGAGTGGTCGGGGTCGAGAACGCCAGCTCGACCCGGTAACCAACCGCCACAACTTGTTTCAGTCTCGACTGCATCCCACCCCCGTGGGCCCGGGCGCCAGCCGCTGGGCCCGAACGATTCGCCCGCCCGGGCGAGTGAAGGACCGAGCATGACCCACCCCGAACCCTCTCCGCCGTCGCCGCGTTGCCGCCCCCGCAGGAGCGGGCAGTCACCTCCGCCGACATGGACATGGCCGGCCGCGCTGGTGGTATCCGTGCTCGTACCGGTCACTTTCGTTTTCACGTTCCTGCTCATCAGGACCGGCGTGCAGGCCACAGTGGCCTGTGCGCTCGCGCTGGCGGTGGTCACCGGCGTCGTGGTCTGTGTCGTGCCCGTCCGCCCGGCCTTCCCCACCGCCGGGGCCCGCCGGTGGGGCGCGCGGTGGCCGCGCTGCTCGGTGCGGAGGAGACGAAATGACCGACCGTGGACCCGGCTCGACCGCAGAATTTCTGTCCCTGCTGCGGCAGATGGCGCAGCAGTCCCCGCGTAGCAAGGGCCAGATCGCGGCGTTCTCCGGCATCCCGCGCAGCACCGCCTACAGCTTCATGTCACCGGCCAACACCGCTCTACCCTCCAACCCGGACCAGGTCCGCGCCTACGCCCAGGCATGCGGGCTGACCGCGGCCGGTATCGAGCAGTTGATGCGGTCCTGGAAGCAGCTCGATGCCGCCCGAGGTCGATCCGCTGTCGAGGAAACCATCCACCTCACCCCGCCGCCGGCCGAGCACACAACCTGGCACCCCCCACCCGGCTTGGCCGACATCCTCGACACCGGTGACACGGGTCGAAGCGTCCATATCGCCGGTGATGCGCAGTTGACTGCACCATCTGACCATCCTCCATCATGACGACGGTTCCGCTGTTGTGTTGGAGGAGAACTGGATTGGATATCCGTCAACAATTGATGCAAGGCCGAGTCCCGCTTCCCTGTCCCGGATTGGTCGTCCCGACCGACCGTGCACACCCACCATTCGTGGTGCTGGATCGCGCCGACGTCGAGATCGCCGCGGTGACCGAGTATCTGGCCGAGTTGGCACTCGGCGACTCCAGTCCCCTGACCTGCCGAAGCTACGCCTACGATCTGCTGCGCTGGTTCCGCTTTCTCTGGATACTGGACGTCGACTGGACGCAGGCCGCACAGTCCGAGGTGGCTGTGATGGTCGGATGGCTGCGCACCGCGCCGAATCCACAGCGTCGACGCCACAAGGCGGGGTCTCCAGCTCCGGGAACGGTCAACCTTCGCACCGGCAAACCGGCCCTCGCCGCCGGGTATGCGCGCACGACCATCAACCACGCCTTGTCGGCGGTCAGCGGGTTCTACGCCCACCACGATCGCTTCGGTCGTGGCCCGGTGATCAATCCGGTGCCGGTGTCACCACAACGGCGAGCAGCGCTGGCCCATCGGAGCCCGCTGGAACCGACGCCGCCGACCCGCCGTGCCCGGTCCCCGGCCTTGAGGAACGCCTTCACCAAGCCCAGCACACGCTTGCATCTTCCGGCATTGCGGTCTCCTTCCCTTCTCGTAACCGCTGCCGCCCTTCCCCATGCGCGCGGGCTTTCCCCGGCTCGGAGTACTGCGGCGGCTCCGTCATCGCCGGCGGCACCGTGTTGAACCAGATCAAACGGCTCTGCACCGAACTCGCCGAACACCATCCGGCTTTCCGGACCGTGCAGTTCACCCCGCACGACTTCCGCAGACTCTTCGCCACCGAACTGGTCAACAACGGCCTGCCGATCCACATCGGGGCAGCACTTCTCGGCCACATGAACATTCAAACCACCCGCGGGTACGTCGCGGTCTTCGACGAGAACATCGTCCACCACTACGCTGCTTTCTCGAAGAACGCCGACGGCTCCGGCCGGCCGACGAGTACCGGCCCCTCGCTGACGGAGAGTGGGACGAATTCGATGAGCACTTCGACAAACGCAAGGTCGAACTCGGGTCATGCGGACGGCCCTACGGGACCGGCTGGCAGCACGAACATGCGTGTGTCCGCTGCCCGATGCTGCACGTCGATCCCCGGATGATCACCCGGCTCGATGAGCTAGAGGACGACCTACTGCAACGCCGCCAACGCGCGAAGGAAGAAGGCTGGGCCGGGGAAATCGAAGGAATCGACATGACCCTGACCTTCCTGCGAGCCAAACGAGACGACACCCGGCGCCGGGTCCAACGGCCTACGGTCACACTCGGGCTACCAGGCGCACCACGGCGCCGGGCCAGGAAGTGAACCCATTCCCGCGAGTCCTCATCTTTGCCGATGAGAGCATCTGCGGGGCCGACCCTTTGTTGTCAGTGGCGGCCAGTACAGCCGATCCTAGCGGGCGACTCCGACAGCAGTGGGGCACAGCGAGTCTCGTTCGGGTCGTCGAAAGCCGAATGCCATAGCCACACCGGTTTCAGGAGGGCGCCACTGGGGAGCCGGTCGACGTCGAGCCGGATCACAGCATGGCCTTCGTGGAGGGCATGTGCGGAAATAGCCTGTGATCGGTTACGCGGGCGGGGCAGGAAACAGTGCCTCGACCAGCCGAGGAGCAATCGCGTCGCGGAGCGTCGTCGACGAACGTGACCGTCTCGTCGAGCGGCGCCCGGCCGGTTCGGGCGTCGCCCGCGGTGACGCTTTCGTACCCTACCGATACGCCACAGAACAGGACCAGCTCGTCCGGTGGTGAAAGGACCTCCGCGACGGTCCGGTGGAATTTCGCCCACGCCATCTGCGGGCAACTGTGCAGCCCTTCGGCGCGCAGGAGCAGCATGACGGTCTGCAGGTACATGCCCACGTCGGACCATTGAGGTCGGCCCATACTGCGGTCGATGTAGCAGAACAGGGCGGTGGGTGCGCCGAAACAGTCCCAGTTCGCGGCAGCGGCCCGCTGACGCGCCTCCAGGTCCTCTCGCGGAATTCCGAGCGCGCCGTAACGCTGCTCGCCGAAGGCGGACCGGCGCTCACAGTAGGGGGATTTCAGTGCGGGCGGGTACATCTCGTATTCCGGTTCGTCCCAGGGGTCGCCCGATTCCAGTCGCTCGCCGGCCCGCTTCTTGATCTCGGCCAAGGCCGAGCCGGTCACCGCGTACACGTGCCACGGTTGAATGTTCGATCCGGACGGCGCCCGTGCCGCGGCGGACAGCACGCGCTCCAGCACTTCCCTCGGGACCGGCCGGTCGGTGAACCCGCGCACTGCTCGTCGGCTCGTCACCGCCTCATAGACGTCCATGATCTCCCGCCTCCATCTACTCGATGGGTCTGCCTTCCCTACCCCATCAATGGTATCACTCGATACTGTATTGTTCGATACGAGTCTCTGATATCGAATCCCCCGCCCGCGGCGTCCGCTGCGGGCACAACACCTCGGAGAAAGCTCATGGCTACGCTGCTACACATCGACTCGTCCGTATTCCCTGTCGAGGCGTCCTCGTCCCGTTCGGTCACGGCCGCTTTCCGCAAGACATGGGAGGAGTGGTACCCGGAGGGCTCGGTGATCTACCGCGACCTCGCCGCCGACCCTGTTCCTCACATCACCGCCGACGCCTGGTCCGCTGGATACGCCACCCCCAATCAGCGCACCCCGGGGCAGTCCGCCGTGTTCGCGGCCCGGGTGAAGCTCATCGAGGAACTGGAGTGGGCCGACGTCGTCCTGATCGGCGCCCCCATGTACAACTTCTCAATCCCGTCGACCCTCAAGGCGTGGCTGGACAACGTGCTCTTGCTCGGCCGGACCGCCGGAGAGACTCCCTCTGCCCTGGGTACCCCGGTTGTCGTTGTCGCCAGCCGCGGTGGCTCCTACGCGCCGGGTACCCCGCGTGAGGGCTATGAGTTCGTACAGAACTACCTGGAGGCCGTCCTCGGGGACATCCTCGGCCTGGAGCTCGACTTCATCGTCCCGGAACTCACCCATGCCCCTCGCAATCCGGCCATGTCCGAACTAATCCCCCTCTACGAGGCGTCCCGCCGACGCGCGCTCGAGGAGGCGACCGCCAAAGCCGAGGAACTCGCGGAGCGCCTCACTGCATAATTATCCCGACCCGGCAACGCCGCGTGCCCCCAGCCGGGACGTCACACGACCTCCCGGACGCCTGCGCCGATTCCGACGGCGTTGTGGGACCTGAGGACAGGCCGCCCGGCAATGTGAACAGCCAGGGCCCGGTTCGCATCGAAATGACGATGATCGCGGGGGCGGGGAAAGCGCAGCTGCCCGGCAGTCACGCCGACCGCTCGCCCTCCTCGGCAACTCGGCCCTGACCAGCCACTGGTTATTGGGTCGAAGGTTCGAGGCAAGCGACCCAGGCTTCCTGGGTCCGGTTCGCCGTGGAGCAGCAGGAGTGCGCCGCCGCGGCCGACAACGGGCGCCTACGCCTCGTGGCCTGCGGGATCGGCGAGCCGGGTCAGGAGATCCATCAGCTTCTCGGGCTCACCGCGCCTCAGTTCGGCAACCAGACGCTCGGCCAGCGGCTCCGCCGCCACGTGGGCCGCATCGAAGAGCTCCAGTCCTTGCGCTGTGATCTCCACTGCCCGGATCCGTCGATCACCCGCAACGGCCTTGCGTACGGCAAGGCCCTTGTGTTCCAGGTCGTCGACGATGCGCATGATCCCGGCCTTGTCCGACCCCGTCGCCGCCGCCAGATCCCGCTGCGGCGTGGGCCCGTGATCAACCAGCTCGATCAGCACCGCGAAATGCCGCAGCTCGATGCCGAGCGGCTCGAGCGCCTGACTCATCACCGCGGCCGCATGCCAGTGCGCCCTCCGCAGCATCAAGCCGAGAGCGAATGGCGAGGAATCCCCAGGACGGCCGGTCGCACGCGAGGACGTGGTGTGGTCAGGAGCATCGGCAGCCATGACGCCAGATTACTTCATTCGATACGGTATCGCATGAAACTAAATGACCGAGTCAGGCGGCTGGTTCGACCTCGCGGGGAAGCGGCGGCGATCATCCACGTGCATCTGCTCGGCAAGTGAGCAATTTCTTTTCGGGCGAGCATCAGATCGCAACGTCGGTTCTCGTGATCGGCACCGGCGGGGCGGGTTTGCGTGCCGCTATCGAGTTGGCCGAGCGTGGAGTCGACGTGCTGATGGTAGGTAAACGGGCGACGGCGGATGCGCACACCACACTGGCGGCAGGTGGGATCAACGCCGCACTTTCGACAATGGACCCCGAAGACAGCTGGCAACAGCACGCCGCCGACACCATCAAGGAGAGTTACCTCCTCGCCCGTCCGGAGACCGTGCGAATTGTTACCGAGAACGCTGCTCGCGGAATCGAAGACCTGGAGCGGTGGGGAATGCCGTTCGCCCGCGAGCCGGATGGGCGGATCCCAGCGGTTCTTCGGTGCACACACTTATCGACGGACCGCGTTCGCCGGTGACTATACCGGGCTGGAGATCCAGCGGACACTCGTGAACCGCGCTACCCAGCTCGGCATACACATTGTGGACACCTGTTATGTGACGCGAATTCTGGTGCACGACAACATTGTGTTCGGCGCCTACGGGTTCGATCTCGTCAACGGTCGACGCTATGTGATCCACGCTGATGCCGTCGTCCTCGCTGCGGGCGGTCACACCCGAATCTGGCGGCGCACGTCGTCGAGGCGCGATGAGAACACTGGTGACTGCTTTCGCGTCGCCCTGCTCGCCGGTGGTCGAATCCGAGATCCGGAGCTTGTGCAATTTCACCCCTCCGGGCTCATCGAACTGGAGAATGCCGCCGGCACGCTGGTGTCGGAAGCGACGCGTGGTGAAGGCGGGATCCTCCGGAATGCCGGAGGCGAGCGGTTCATGCAACGGTATGACCCGGAGCGGATGGAACTGTCGACCCGTGACAGGGTGGCGCTGGCCGCCTACACGGAGATCAAGCAAGGCAGGGGAACCGCGAACGGCGGTGTCTGGCTGGATGTGTCGCACCTGCCGCGGGAAACGATCAGGCGGCGGTTGCCGCGTGTCTATCAGACATTGCTGGAACTGCAGATGCTCGACATCACCCGCGATCCGATCGAGATCGCGCCCACCGCGCACTACTCGATGGGTGGTGTCCGGGTGCGGTCGCAGGACCACGGAACCGACGTCGAGGGCCTCTACGCGATCGGCGAAGCATCGAGTGGGCTACACGGCGCCAATCGCCTCGGCGGCAACTCGCTGATCGAACTCCTGGTGTACGGCCGGATCGTCGGCGAGGCCGCAGCGCGGTACTCCGCCGAACTATCCGTCCAGCGCCGATCACAGGGCGCGCTCGCCGATGCGGGCAGCGAGGTGGACGAACTCCTGACCACCGATGGCAAAGAGAACGTGCGCGCCTTACAACGAGCCCTCCGCAACACGATGACCGAGCACGCCGGGGTGGTCCGCGACGACACCGGAATTCGAGCCGGCCTATCCGATCTCGATCAGATCGAGGAACGGATGAACAACATCGGAGTACATCCCGACCCCGCCGGCTTCCAGGATCTGGCACACGCGTTCGACCTGAAATCCTCCGCGATCGCCGGCCGCGCCACGCTGGAGACCGCCCTGGAACGACGCGAAACGCGCGGGTGCCACAACCGCTCCGATTACCCCGAACTCGACCCAGACCTGCGCGTGAATCTCGTCTGGTCCGGACCCGGCCGAATCGAACGAGAAGACATCCCGGACATCCCCGATGACCTCGCCCAACTCATGCAGGAAGTATCCACGGCCGGGAAGCTGGTCGAATGAACGTACGGTGAGAAATCGCGCCCCGCGGTGAGCGCATCGCCCGTGCGGCTGCGCATCCCTGCCTTGTTGTCGGTGATCACGGTGTGTTGCCGTGCTGCGCCGCGAGAGTTGTCCTGCTGAGCTCGTCGGGCTGGCAAGGCATCCCCATCCTCATCGAGGGCGTGCTTACGGATCCGCGCCGCGACCTTCCAGTCGACCGGCCAACTCGGCAGCCTTGGCGGCAACCGGGTGGTCCCTGCATGCGGTCGTCGTTGCAGACGATCCCGTCGTCGACCAGGGCGGAGCGTTGCACGTCGAGCCAGCCCATATCGTCGTAACTGATGACCGAGGAATGCCCGTTGTGCTCGTAGTCCAAGGGCGGTACGTCGAAGGTCCACACATCGGCACCGGTGCTGGTGGTCGAGGCTTGAAAAAAGGGCGTGCTCGGGCGGCAGACCGCACCAGCCGAGCCGGGCCCAGCAGATGCTGATATAGATCTTTGTCAGGGCGGCCTTATGCCACCCGCGGAGGGCCGGCGTTAGTGTGTGCTACCTCTCCTCCGCGGGTTGTTACGCCGGGCGGGCAGTTGGTGTCTCCATGTCGAGTCCACAACACGAGGAGACATGATGAACGGGAACATGACGAACGGGAACGTCGAGGTAGTCGTCGTCGGCGGCGGGTACGGGGGCGTGACGGCGGCCAACCGCCTGGCTCGGCGCGATGGCGTGTCGGTGACCCTGGTCAATCCGCGTCCCGAGTTCGTCTCGCGGATCCGCCTGCACCAGCTCGTGACCGGCTCCGACGACGCGGTCGAGGGCTTCGGTGAGGTGCTGGGCGGGAACGTCCGGCTGGTGGTCGATACTGCGACCCGGATCGACGCCGCCGGGCGCCGGGTGTCGCTGGCGGGCGGTGGCACGCTCTCCTACGACTACCTCGTCTACGCGGTGGGCAGCGGCGCCGCCGATCCCGGCGTGCCCGGAGCGGCGGAATTCGCTCATTGGTTGTCGGACTTCGAGGGGGCGCAACGACTGCGGTCGGCGCTGGATACAACGTCCGCGTCGGCTTCGGTGACCGTGGTCGGGGCAGGCCCGACCGGCCTGGAGACCGCCGCCGAGCTGGCGGAAGCGGGCCGCAAGGTCACCCTGGTCTGTGGCGACGTGCTCGGCCCCTCCCTGCACGCCCGGGTCCGCCGCCCGGTCGCCCGCCGGCTCGCCGTGCTGGGTGTGACCGTCATCGAAGGTCCCGGTGCGCGGGTGCGGGCAGTGACACAGGACGCCGTACTGCTCGACGACGGCCGCTCGCTGCCCAGCGCGGTGACCATCTGGACTGCGGGATTCCGTATCCCGGACCTGGCCGCCCGCAGCGGGCTGCGCACCGACACCGACGGCCGCCTGCTCACCGACGCGACCCTGACCAGTGTGGACGACATGCGCATCGTCGCAGCCGGGGACGCGGCGGGCATGACGGACCAGCCGTTCCGGATGAGCTGCCAGGCCGCCGTGCAGCTGGGCCCGGCAGCCGCCGATACGATCCTGCGCCGGATCGCGGGGAAAACACCCGCTCGCGTCCGGATGTTCTTCGCCGGGCAGTGCCTCAGCCTCGGCCGAAACGAAGGCGTCACCCAGTTCTCCTACCCGAACGACAAGGTGAACGCGCTCAGCATCAGCGGGCGGCCCGGTGCCGGCGTCAAGGAGATCGCCTGCCGGTTCACCCTCAACAAGTTGGTGTTCGGGGCACGCAAGGCCAGTTCACGCGCATCCCACGGCGACAGCACCGGCCGCGTGGCAGCGCCTCAGCCGGAACAGACGCCCTCCGGCACCCGACACACCGCTTAGGGTCTGTCCGGCCGATCATGCCGCAGACTGGGGGTGTGGCACGCGCTCCCCCAGAGGGGGTACCCCCAGCGGCATTGTCGTCGGTTGCCGACGCTCCGCGTCGACGCCCTCCTCCGCCCTGCAGCTGCACGCCCCCGCCCTCGGCCGTGTTCGAGCGGGGACCCCATCACCCGCTCACCGTCGCTACCGAGGGCACCGCCGATTTCCTGCGACCCGATCGGCCGGACAGGTTCCAGCCGTCACCCCTTCTCCGGCCGGACCGGCCCACGTAGGACCGAGCCTGATCAGTGGCGAGGCTGCCGCCGACAACCCCGTCGTCAGACCGGGAACATGATGCACGGCCGGCTACCGGCCCACCGGGCGACCGCGAGAGAGCGAAACGTAGGACATGAGCGACCACGGCACCGACCCCGCGACCGAGCCCTTCGTCGCCCACCGCAACCTGCTGTTCACCGTCGCCTACGAAATGCTCGGATCCGTGGCGGACGCCGAGGACGTCCTCCAGGAGACCTGGCTGCGATGGGTCGAAGTCGACCTGGCGCAAGTGCGGGACCAGCGCGCCTACCTGGTACAGATCACGACCCGGCAAGCACTCAACCGGCTGCGCACCCTCCAACGGCGCAAAGAGTCCTATGTCGGCCCCTGGCTGCCCGAGCCCCTGCTCACCGCGCCGGACGTCGCCGAGGACGTCGAACTGTCCGAGAACCTGTCGCTGGCACTCATGCTCATCCTCGAAACCCTCTCACCGACCGAACGCGCCGTCTTCGTACTGCACGAGGTCTTCGACTTCGGCTACGACGACATCGCGGCCACCATCGGCAAGAGCCCCTCCGCCGCGCGCCAGATCGCCTACCGCGCCCGCCGGCAGGTCGACGCCCGCCGACCGCGCACACCGGTTTCCCCCGAAGAGACCCGGGCAGCGCTCAATTCGTTCCGGTCCGCCCTCGCGACCGGAAACCTGCAGGGGTTGCTCGACGTACTCGCCCCGGACGTCGTGTTCGTCAGCGACGGCGGCGGCCTGAAGCTGGCAGCCCTGCGGCCCGTCGTCGGCGCCGACAAGGTGCTCCGCTACATGGCCGGCAGTGTCGACAAGGCCGGCGGCGCCTTCACCAGTGAGCCCGCGACGATCAATGGCAACCCCGGACTCATCCTGCGCGTGGACGGCGTGATCGACGGCGTACTGGCCTTCCACGTGGACAACGCCCGCGTCACCAGCCTCTACTACGTCCGCAACCCCGAAAAACTCACCCACATCGAGTCCGAAACGCCCCTCACCTCCCGCTGAAACTCCCCGTTCTCTTCTTCGCGGTCCTGCAAGCAGATCGGGACCACAGCCTGCCGGCGGCGATTCTCACCGGTGCGGGCTCGGTGTTCTCCTCCGGCGGCAATGTCGACGTACCTGGCCGGAGTCGCTTTCGCCTTCGCCGGATCGGGCCTGCACCACAAGATCTGCCACGTCCTCGGCGGCGCCTACGACCTGCCGCACGCGCAGCCTCACGCGATCGTTCTGCCCCGCGTGTTGGCCTTCAGCGCCCCCGCGTCAGTCGATGTCCAGTGGCAGCCGAAGCGTTTGTCGGCTGTCCCGTGGTGCTTTTCCAGCGATTGAGTGAAGTCGGATCAGGGCGTCTGCGAGGGGGATGGCCTCCTGCTCGATTCGTCGGGACCACGCGGGTCCTGCTGTTACGACGAGGTCGTACGCCGTGGCTTCACCGAGGGTGAGGTGTCCGAGCTTTGCTGAAAGGGTGGGATTCGGCGGCCGTGCCCACTCACCCGAGCAGGCCGCATGGAGGAGCCTCCACGGTTCGAGGGGATCGACAATTTCTTTGACATGGCGTGCCGATGAGCAGCGGGTCGATCACGATTGAGCTCGTCTTACCGGCCAATATTGACACGGTTACGCTTTCGGTTGAAGCTGGTGACCGGTGTGAACAGCAGTCTTGTACGGTGCGGTGGGTCGCTGTGCACAGCGCGGCGCGAGGCTGCGTTCACGTGATCGTGGCAGTATGGGGCCGATCGGCGAGCTTACGTTCGAGCGCGGCGCTCGGGATGGGCGGTGCCGGTGACCGTCGCCGCGACGGACCTGCTTGCCGGGCCTCGGCTATGCCGGAGCGGGAGCCGCACAACGCCTCCGTTCCGTCCGGCTGGCGCTTGACGTTTCCGCGTGTGTGGCAGATCGAGATCGCAATTCACCCGTCGTGTGCTGAATACAGGGGAATCTCGTTGACCCTGTAGTGCTACTCGAATGGAAGGAATGTGTATGAAGATCGTCGTGATCGGCGGCACCGGGCTGATCGGTTCGAAGCTTGTTGCTCGGCTGAGTGAACACGGCCACGATGCAGTTCCGGCCGCGCCCAGTACGGGCGTCGACACGCTTACCGGTAAGGGAGTGAAGAAGGTGCTCCAAGCCGTGGATGTCGTGGTCGATGTCTCCAATTCGCCGTCGTTTGCCGATGACGACGTCATGGAGTTCTTCCGGACCTCCACGACGAACCTGCTCGACGCTGCCCGCGAGGCAGCCGTCGAGCACTACGTGGCACTGTCTGTGGTGGGCACCGAGAGGTTGCCCGAGTCCGGGTACTTCCGGGCGAAAGCGGCGCAGGAGGAGCTGATAAAGGGTTCGGGGTTGCCGTACTCGCTCGTGCACGCCACCCAGTTCTTCGAATTTGCCGGCGCGATTGCCGATTCCGCTACCGACACCGGCAAGGTGCGGCTGCCGGGCGCGGCTCTGCAGCCGATGGCTGCCGACGATGTAGCCGCAGCCGTCGGCGAAACCGCGGCGGGTGCCCCACTGAACAGCACGGTCGAGGTCGCGGGGCCGGAGGTGTTCGGCCTCGACCAGTGGATCGGTATAGTGCTCACCTCGCGTCACGATCCACGCGAGGTGATCACCGATCCGCAGGCTCGGTACTTCGGGACGGTCCCCGACCGCGAGCTGCTGCCCAGCGCGGGCGCGCGCCTCGCACAGACGCGATTGTCGGAGTGGCTGACCCGTCAGTGACCCTATCGTGCGCGCTCGTCTATGTCGCCGCTTTCGCGCCGGCACAGGGCGAGCCCGTCCAACTGGCACTGGATCCGATCCGATTCCCCGGCAGTCAGCTGCTCCCGCCCGTCTTGCAGGTCAAGGCCGTCGACGACGCTCACGCGATCGGCGGCCGGAACCTCGACGGCTACGTCGCCGCCGACGCATTCCACCGGGTGTTCGCGCCGGATGTCAGCGATGCGACGGCTGCCACCATGCTGGCCCACCAGCGCTCGATCGCGCTGTGGGCCAACCTCGAGCCGTCCGGGCCGACCTCGTGGTCGAACACGCCGAGCTGGTCCCTGATCCCCACCGGCGACAACATCATCCCGCCCGCCTCGCAGCGCTTCATGGCGAGCCGCATCGGGGCGCACACCACCGAGATCGCCGCCTCACACGCTGTGCTCGTATCCCAGCCAGTCGCCGTCGCCGATGTCATCACCACCGCAGCAGGCAGCTGATGAGAAAGTCGAACCATGGACCCGCAGCCGAGCGGCACGGCCGCTGGCGTCGGCGGCGCGAGCAAGAACCCGGACCTGGCGATCACCACAGCACTCGTCGGCGCGGACCCGACGTGTAGAGCGTTGCGGGCATCAGGTCGCCGGCCAGCGACGAACCGGATCTCGAGTAGTGGCCGGAGCACCCAGCGCGGCGCGACGGCCGCTCCTCGGGCGCCACAACGACTGCAAAACACCGATCAGCTACTCCGACCGCCCTGGGCATCCGGGGCGCCGACCCCAGACACATACGACCGCGAGGAGACGACAATGAGCTCGGATAATCCCTCACAATCCGGCGGGCAGGCGCTCGACGAGTTGGTTCCGTCGCGCTACGCGCTGCAGGTCGGCGACATCGAGGTGCTGGTGATCAGCGATGGCGTTCTACCGATCGCAGCCGAGACGATCGCCTACAACGCCGACTCGGCGGACCTGGCGGCCTGGCTGGACGACATGTTCCTGCCACCGGAAGTGCTCGAGTGGCCGCTGAACGTCGTCGTGGTGCGTAGCGGTGACCAGACCGTGCTCATCGACGCGGGTCTGGGCCTGGAGTTCCCGGACTTCCAGCAGGCCGGGCGGTTGGCCATGCGACTGAAGGCCGCCGGCATCGACGTCGCATCCGTGACCGATGTGGTGCTCACCCACCTGCACATGGACCATATCGGTGGGTTGCTCGGTGACGGGCTGGGGCACGAACTGCGTCCGGACCTGCGGGTCCACGTGGCCGCCGCCGAGGCCGAGTTCTGGGAGGCGCCCGATTTCTCCCACACCTCCATGCCCGCCGGAGTGCCGGACGCGCTTCGGTCGGCCGCCACGCGGTTCCTGGAGGAGTACCGCGGCCGACTGCGGTCCTTCGAGACGGAGCATGAGGTGGCACCGGGGGTGGTCGCCGTTCGCACCGGCGGGCACACCCCCGGGCACAGCGTTGTTCGCCTGGCGTCCGGCAGCGACCGTCTGACGTTCGCCGGAGACGCCGTGTTCCAAGTCGCGTTCGACCGCCCCGACTGGTTCAACGGCTTCGAACACGACCCCGAGGAGGCTGCCCGCGTGCGCGTCCGTCTCCTGCAGGAGCTGGCGGCGAACCGCGAGGCGCTGGTGGCCACTCACCTGCCGTTCCCGTCCGTCTGCCACGTCGCGACCGCTGGCAACAACTTTCGTTGCGTTCCGGCAGTCTGGGACTTCTGACCGCTTCGGCTCCGACCAAGAATCCAGCCCCTGTTCGGCGAGCGGGAACGTGGATGCGTTCCCGCTCGCGCCGGCAGCGACGATCGCGCCCCGAACCACTTGCGTATCGCGACTCTTCTCGGATCTGTTCCGCGGTGAGCCCGGAGTGTGTTCCACTGCTCGGTGCCCGATCAGCTTGGGGGCGCGAGTATTCTTCGGCACCCTTTCCCGGTGGCGGCACAAGAACAGAGGAAGACCTCACACTCGTCGCCGACATCACCGTCAGAGCTCGTTTCGGCGAGCAAACGTTCGGAAAAGCGCATCGCCGGAACAGAGTCAGTTTCCGGTCTCAGGCCAAGCAGGTGCGCTCCGGAAGCGAGGCGCCAGGGTCATCCTGCTGAGTCCCGTTACCGATGACGGCATGGTCTCCTTGGATTGGTCGGGTGATACTCGAGTTGATCACCGTTGGGCATCCTTGAGGCCTCGGCGCCGATACGGCTGCGGACCGATCTCGACGCGATTCTCCGGTCCGACTCGGCTGCGCCGACCGGGGCTGTTCCGTCGGCCGGGTGTTTCAGGTCTGATTGGTTCCGTCGGTACGGGCCTCGACGGCCTCGACTGTCTTGTGGAATGCGTTTCGCAGGACGCTCTGGCCGACGGTGCCGACCACGGCTCCGACCGCGCGGCCCTTGAGGTTCTTGCCCTCGCGCACCACCGTGACATCAATATCGGTCTTGCCGTCGGCGCGGGGCGCGAAGGTGTAGGTGTGGCCCGAGTTGCCACCCCACAGATTGGAATCAGTGGTCGTCATGACAACGCGGTGGGGGTTGGACCAGTCGTAGTGCAGGCGTTCCCAGATACCGCGTGATCCCTCCGTGACATCGGCTTCGGTGGGGCCGCGGTGGTGCACCTCGAGGTATTCGTCGGTGCTGTTCCCGAACAATTGCTCGCGGTCGGGTCCGAAGTCGGTGAGCGCCGCGAGGAACTCTTCGGGTGTCGCGGTCGTCGTCTCGGTGAAGTGGAGAGTGGCCATGGATTCTCCCTTCGACATGAATCGTGAATGGTCGTGGTCGCGACAAACCGACGATGGCGTGCGCGCCCATGGTGCGCGCCAGTGAATATGCACATCGCTACGGTGAATCGCGGGCAACGTACCAATCCAACAAAGTCTAGAGCCGATAGCGCGGGACGAGAACCCGATCCAGGTCTCTGATATGGAACCGCCATTTTCCGGGTCAGTGCGCTGTAGCCGAGTAACGATGTGCTGTGATCAAACCCTTGCGGATCGCGCGGTCAACTTGCCGCCGTTGTGCTATTCGTATTCGTAACCGTGTGGCGCAAAAAGTCTCCAAAGCAGCCGCCACGCAGGACCACGCTTATGTAGGGCCGCGGCCGAGCACCGGTCTCGATCGCCTCGCCCGCTAGCGGCTCAACACCCTGGCAGGTCTCGGCAACCGCCCAGGATCGCCGGGGACTACAGATCAGAAGGTTAAGAGCCCAGCTGAACCGCGTCAGAATGACGCGAACGGCACCTCAGCCTGACACTCTCCGCGTCATCTCCAGGTGTGGCGTTGGCCCGTACCCCAACACCACATTCAGTTGCCTCGGGCCGATCGACCCGAAGGCATTCCGACGTGAGCCCGGGTGCATAGGGGCAACCGGCGTGAGCGAGCAGAACTCTGGGCGGGCCCGGGGAGGAGCGGGCCGGCCGGCAGCGGCGGATCAGGATCCAAGCCCGACCGGCACAAGACTGCTGCGCGGCAGTCTCTACCGAAGTATCCGCGCCTCCACAGGGTAGGAACCGAATACGCCGGAAAGGGTCCGCGGGAGGACGACGATTTCGTCGCTATCGCCGGAGTTTGTCCATCGCGCGCCGGGCCTGCTGTTCGGTGGTCCGCTGGATGTCGTCGATATCGGCGGTGGTTGTGGGCGCGACACCATGGGAGTGGCTGAGTTTGAAGCTCATGGCCACTTCGATATAGAGGTTGTCGTCGAGGACGCCGATCTGATAGTCAACCCGGTAGTCTCCCCGAATTCGATGACATCGCGCTCGAAGTATGCCTCTTGCCCGAGATTCGGCACGTCACCCCTCGACCTGTACTCCATGTGAGGCTCCCATGAGGGGTTCCCCTCGCTCTCATAGATGGTGCTGGCGCGGCGGTGTGAGGGCCATACCGAGGCGGAGACGGAGATCGTTGCGTCTACAGCCGTTCCCTCTATCTCCGGGGCCTGCGCATACGGGCCGCGCACATCGCTCGATGCAGTGCAGTCGTGGTAGCGATCGCCGACAATAGGGTTGTAGTCTCGCTCTCGCGTGGTCGAATTGGCGCCGGTCCATTTTCGTAGCACCGAGCCGTCGATGAGACCGCAGGGATTCGTCGCGTTTTCCGCGGCGTAGGTCGTCTTCGTCCAGGGGAGCTTGCCAGAGGACATCGAGTCGAATGCGATGGAGGCGACCGCGACGACGACCATTCCCGCAATCAGCAGTGTGATCCACACTATGCGGCGCGATGTGCGTGGCTTGCACAGCCGTGGCGTGACACCGCGCCACGGCTGTGCGCTGTCAGGGTGTTCGGTGTGCGACATCGGGATCCACCCAGACCACGGCCACCAGCTCCCCCTCGCTGAATGAGAGAAACGGAGAACTCCCCTGCTGGCGTCAGGACCAGCGGGGGAGTTGTCCGTTCAGGCGGTTGCTGGGTCAGTCCTCGGCGACCGTCAGGCTTCGAAGCGCTGCCGGGCGGACTCGATGTGCCGGAAGTATCGGTAGGTCCAATCGCACATCCCATCGACCGTCGCCCGCAGTCCGTGGCCCGCTTCGGTGAGGGTGTACTCGACACGGGGCGGGACGGTGGGGTGGACGATCCGCTCGGCCAGGCCGTTGCGCTCCAGCATGCGCAGGTTCTGGGTGAGCATCTTGTGGCTGATGCCCTCGACGCGGCTGCGTATCTGGCTGAAGCGCAGGGTGCCCTCCCCCAGGGCTTCGATGATCAACAGCGCCCACTTGTTGGCAACGTCGGAGAAGATCTCCCGCGCCAGGGAATCGGCGCGCCGCAGGTCGGCATCCTCGGCCGAGCCGCTGAACTGCTTGGTCACCATCAGGTTCCTCAGTCACCGAAAAGTGCGTTCTTCCATGTCAACGCACACTCTCCTACAGTGCCTGAGTAACTACAAGAGACCGCAGTGGTCTGGTTTGACGAACACGGACTTACAGGAACCCGGACAAGGAGACCGACAGCATGGCCATCACCCTGAAGAACCCCGATGGACTGCCGAAAATCGATGTCTACCGGCAGGTGGCGATCGCGTCCGGTTCGAAGCTGGTCTTCATCGCCGGGCAGGTCGCCTGGGACGCGGAAGGGGCCACGGTCGGCGAAGGCGACCTCGCCGCGCAGGTTGAGCAGTGTTACCTCAACATCGCCACCGCACTGGACGAGGCCGGCGGTTCCTTCGATGACGTAGCGAAACTGACCTTCTACGTCCTCGACTGGACTGCCGACAAGATGCCCCCGCTCCTGGAAGGAATCGCCCGGGCGGCCGCGAAGCTGGGATTCACTCCGGTGCCGCCGACCACACTGATCGGCGTCGCGGCCCTGGATGTCCCCGAGCATCTGGTCGAGATCGAAGCCACCGCAGTCCTCGACTGAAAAAGTGCCACTGAGCGCCGAAGCAGCCGGCTGGTGTAGGTCGGCGGCGGTAGTCCCCGATCAACCGGCCGCGCCGACGTGACGCCGGATCGGTGGCCGCCTGCCACCGGCCCAGCGCCGCGGCCGACGCCTTCATGTACTTCGCGAGGCTGCGCACCGAGGCGTGGCCGGACAGCGCCAGCAGCATCGGCGTCGGGCCGGAGGGTTAGGAGGTAGTCGCCGAGGGTGTTGAGACAGGCGACGCTGCACGCGACAACCCGGCTGGTGTCGCTCGGGCTCCAGTGAACCTGGCGATGATGCTGGTGCGGCGCACCACCGCCGGATCCTCGGGCTCGACACCGGTATATGGGGTCCAATGACGTGAAAAGTCGCGCTAAGCAGTTTCGGGCTGGTGAGACCCTGGATACGACCGTCGCCGGTCCGCGCGGGTTCCGGCCTGCTGGCGGGAGCGGTGGTTCGGTGATGTGAGGGTTCCTGACTGGCAGGGACCCCGAGCGACGGCACCTTCGAAGGTATCGAGATCAGGTCTGTAGGGGGCGGGCGGCAGGAGCCGCCGCACCCTGCTGACTGTGTTCTGTCGATAGTCTCTCTGCGATCGATGCATAGGGCGGTTCCAGCGCCCGTTCTCGACCTCGAATTCCGCGACGTCGGAGGCAGGTCGGCCCTCCCTTCACCGCGCCAGCATCGACATCCTCCGCGCCGCCGCCATCGCCCCGATTTTGGCGGGCTTCCCGGGTCCTGATCAGATGACGTTGACGGCGTCGAGGAAGCGGGTGGCGAGTTCGGTGTCGCCGGTGACCGTCACGTCGCTGTCGCGCCAGGACGACCGCTGCGTGCCCCAGTCGGGGAAGGTCAGCGCGGGGGCGGTGACGTGCGCGGCGACCGCGCCGTTGGATGGAGGCAGGCCGCCTGCCTCGTCGATCCACCAGGTCCCGCCACCGGGGCCGGTGAGAGTCAGTGCGACGCGGGCGTCGAGCCCGGCGACTGGCGCCTGCGTGACCTGATTGCGCAGTACGGCGATCATCCACGTCAGGAGCGCGCGCATCCTGTCTGCATCGGTGTGCGGCACGGGCCGGCCGAGCGCTGGGGCCATGTCGTGGCGTAGGTGCGTGTGATGGTCGAAGACGAGTGCGCCGCCGATCATCAGACCCATGCGGTAGCGACCGAGTTCGGCCAGCCGTACCCGCACTCGGGTGGCGGGCGTGCGTCTCACGACGTCCAGGAGCGTGGTGGCTCGACGGCTGGCGCGCTGGTACTCGGCCATCACATCAGCACGGCTCCAGTCTCGCCGTCGGTCGACGGGGTCTTCGTTCAGCTGTTCGAGGCTGGCGGCGAAGGTCGTGCGCAGCCCGGCGGGTGTGTAGAAGTTCCGCGCCGTCGCACCGATGTGGGCGACGACGTCGGTGATGCGCCATCCAGCTGCGGCGCTGGGCGCGGTCCATTCGTCGTCGGTGAGGCTGCTGGTGAAGTTCAGCATCTCGGCGCGTTCGGCGCGGAGGGCGGCGACGATGTTCGGCAGGTCCGCCGCGGGCAGGCGATCGGTCATGTTGTCTTCTTCTCTGATTGTGAGGTGGGACGGCGGATCGCCTCTACGGCCGCGTCGTACAGATCGAACTGGTCGACCTGTCCGCCCAGGCGCTTCCACTCTTCTGTTGCTGCCTGAAGGCAGGCGATCGCCGCGGCCGCGATCGCGCGCGCCTGCAGGGTGCGGCGGTCGGAGTCGGGCAGTCGCGGCTCGATCAACGGCGTGAGCAGGTCGTGCCAGCGAGCCTGCTTCTCGGCGTGCCCAGCGCGCAGGCTCTCATTGCCGAACAGCAGCGTGATCATCTCGAGCCGGCGCTCGGCACTCAGGTCGATCTCCCCGAGCACCTGGAACGCCGCGCGCAGCGACGTCCACGGGTCCTCATCGGCCGGGCGTTCGGCGAAGCGGGCGGCGATCAGCTCGCCCTGTTCGGGCAGGCCACTGAGTGCGAGGTCTTCCTTGTTGCGGAAGTAGTTGAACAAGGTTCGGCGAGAGACACCCGCTGCGGCGGCGACCTCCTCGAGTGTCGTGTCGTCGTACACCCCTTGGCGGCGAACAGTTCGAGGGCGGTTCGGGCGAGTAGCGAGCGGACCACCGAGCGGGTCTGCTCACGAAGAGGTGCCGGTACCTGAGCCATGCACCA
This sequence comes from Nocardia sp. NBC_00881, assembly GCF_045207455.1. Classification (NCBI taxonomy): domain Bacteria; kingdom Bacillati; phylum Actinomycetota; class Actinomycetes; order Mycobacteriales; family Nocardiaceae; genus Nocardia; species Nocardia sp. NBC_00881. Next base: position 1,016,280 of record NZ_CP108798.1, on the reverse strand, counting down.
ATGGTACATCTCTTCGTGTTATGCAATAACTTGCACGACGTGCAGCAGTGTGCGTAGAGTGCATGTCATGAGCAAAATTGACTATCGCCACCAGACCGTCATCGTCACCGGAGCGAGTTCCGGGCTCGGCGCGGAATTCGCGCGCCAGTTGGCCCGTCGCGGCTCGGATCTCGTACTCGTCGCCCGCCGAGCGGACCGGCTCGAGAACCTGGCCGACGAACTCACCCACGCCCACGGCGTCGCGGTGACCGTCGTCGCCCGCGACCTCGGCCTGCCCGACGCCGGCCGCACGCTGCGCGCCGAACTCGAATCCCGCGATATCTACGCCACCGGACTCGTCAACAACGCCAGCTTCGGCACCCACGACGCCCTCACCGACGAGGATCCAGACCGCCTGCAGAGCATGATCGCGCTGAACGTCAGCGCGCTGGTCGACCTCAGCCGCGCCTACATCGACCCGCTGGCCTCCGCCGACACCGGCGTCCTGATCAATGTCGCGAGCCTGCTGGGCTTCCAGCCGACCCCGTACATGAGCGTCTACGGCGCCACCAAGGCCTTCGTTCTCAGCTTCACCGAATCGCTGTGGGAAGAGAACCGCGACACCGGTCTACGCGTCCTCGCCGTGTGCCCCGGCGCCATGCAGACCGAGTTCTTCGACGCCGCCGGTAGCCAGTCGGCCGACTACGGCGCGAAGCGAGCCACCCCTGCCGACGTCGTCAGGACGGCCCTCGACACGCTCGACCGCCGCTCCGCGCCCCCGTCGGTGATCACCAACGGCCGCCCGCTGGCCCTCGCCAGCAAGTTCCTGCCGCGCCGCCTGATCGTCCGGTTCATGGGCCGGATGGCCCGCCGTTAGCGGGCGCTGCTCCTGTGTCGCCCTCACCAGCAGCAAAGGAACAACATCATGACCATCACAGAAGTCACCTCACAGCCCCCCACGGACCCGGAGCGCTTCGGTCACATCCTCGCTGTTCTACTCGGCCAAGTAGTCGACCAGGTTGACCGGGCACCTCCAGCAGATCGGCCAGGAACATGCCCAGGTACCAGACCGTGACCAGCTGGGCCGCGAAACCCAATTGATTGCTATCGCGACGCCGCTCAGCGATCAGCTCGTGGTCGTGGTCGTGGTCGTTGTTGTCGTCGTCGTCGAGATGGAAGAACCGTTCCAGATCGACTCGCGTCAACACTCCGAACTGGCCATACCCAGGCGCCGCACCCTCATCCCGCACAGTCGCTCAGGAAACCACGAGCACCGCAACAATGCTCAACAATCACCCGAATCGGTCGATCCGACCCAACCGTCTCCACTTAGCGCGACTTTTCGCGCCACTGGACCCCAGCCCGCCCTGACCAGTCCGGTGCTGGTCAACTCAGGAAACTATCCGCGGCATCGGCCCCACATCGGGGTAGGGCCGCCAGTACCGTCGTACTTCTCGAATCGCCATGTCCACGCCATGTCCGTCTCCCGGGCTGTTGAGTTCTGGATATACGGCTGCGATACGTGCTGCGAAGCCAGCGTAACGAGCCGATTCCTCCGTGATGTCGCACTTCGCGAGCATCAGGCGGGGTGACCCATCTGAGGTCTTAGCGCCGGATCGGGCGGATTTGCTCCTCGACTCCCGCAGATCGCCAAAGCAGCGGGGTTGTCGTCATCGCGGGTCCACCAGCTCGTCGCCGAGGCTGATCTCGACGCCTTCGACACCGCGGTGGGCGCCCTACGGGTGCACATCGTCGACCAATGGGGCGACAACGCGCTCCAAGGCATCGGCCTCTAGCAGGTCTTTTGTGCGCAATGTTGTATCAGATGCAACACTGCACAAGTTGCGAGGATTGCGCTGACGTGCTGGTCTGCCGCGATTCACGGTAATGCACCAAGGAGCGACACACCAGCTTCACCAGGCAATATCGCCGGACATATGGACAAGATGCATCAATGTTGTATCTAATGCAACACCATGGAAGGGGTTGCCGAGCCGCCTGGTGCGGCTCATCTGGTGCTCGCTGATGGTGTTGTACATCTGGACCCCGAGCAGGCGGTGTTCCAGGCGATGCTGGACGGCTGGGAACGTCAGCAGCGAACTCGATTCCTGAAGGACGATGCGACGATCCGGCCCCGGCTGACGTTGCTGCGACGGATGGCCGAGTTCACGAATGCCTATCCGTGGCAATGGGAACCGGCCGATGGCGAGGATTTCATCACTCATCTGCGGTCGGCGGACCGTAAGCGGCCGATCGTCATGTCGACCGCCCGTGGATACGAGTTAGCGATCACGCTGTTCATGGAGTACGTCACCGACCGTCGCTACGAGTGGCCGTCGGTGTGCTCGCAGCGATTCGGGCAGGTGCCTCAGCAGGTCTTTCACGAGGGCAATTCCGTTGCCCACGTTGCTGACTTCGAGGGACAGCCCGGTCGTCGGCCGTTCACCTACGACGAGGTGCAGGCGTTTTTCGACGCGGCCGACGGCCGGGCTGAGCAGATCAGTAGACACGGACGCAAGGGAACGCTGGTCGCGATGCGTGACTCGGCATTGTTGAAGACCGTCTACGCCTTCGGATTACGCCGCCGGGAGGCGCACGGGCTCGATCTCAGCGATCGGCGGCGGGCTCCGAAGATGCCCCAGTACGGGGAGTATGGGGCCCTGTTCGTCCGGTGGGGCAAGTCCTCCAAGGGCAGTCCACCCAAGCGGCGGACGGTCCTCACTGTGCCGGAAATGGACTGGATCGTCGATGTCCTCGAACACTGGGTGGGAGAGGTTCACCCGCAGTTCAATCCCGGGGCGCTGGCATCGTTGTGGGTGAGCGAACGCGCTGCGCGCATGTCGATGCGCAGCATCAATCTGGCTTTCGAGCAGGCGCGTGCGGCGGCCGGGCTCCCGGCCGAGCTGGATTTGCATGCGCTGCGCCATTCTTATGTGACGCACCTGGTCGAATTCGATTATCTCGAGCGGTTCGTCTCCGAGCAGGTCGGCCACCGCTACGCCTCCACGACCGCGATCTACACCGGGGTGTCGGACGAGTATCGGACTCGGCTGATCCGCCGGTCGATGCAGGGCCACGACGAGCTATGGGAGACCAAATGATCAAGAAGATGGGTTACAGCTGGAACTTGCGGAAGGTGATGGCGCAGAAGGACTTGTTCCAGACCAGCGACCTCGTTCCTCTGCTGGCCGAACGCGGCGTTCATCTGTCCCGTGAGCAGGTCTATAGGCTCGTTACGCAGCCGCCGCAACGGTTGCTGATGGACACACTCGTCGCCTTGTGCGACATCCTGGACTGCACGCCGAACGACCTGATCGAGGTCGAGGTTGTCAATGTTCAGGTCGCCAAGACAGCCGGCGACTCCCCTGGGCCCCGGCCGCAGGCCCGCCGGACAACCATCCGCCGCCCGGGGCCGGCGTGACCAGCCCGCGCAAACCAGCCGAGTCGCGGCAGGCCGTAGTGGACCTGGCCGCTCGTCACGTCGCGGCCGTGATCACGGGTATCGAGTTCGCCGACGCCCGCGACTTCGTTGACCGCGCTGCGGGGACCCGCGCGTTTCGCCAGCTCGAAGCCCATCTCTCCGACCATCCCGATTCCCTGGTCTCGGGATCGTCGGATGCGCCGATCCCGGTCCAGCGGCTCGCGGAGCTGCTGTCGGAGGCCGGTCATTCCACGGTCGTCGTTCCACGCTGTCTGCGCTGCGGGAAGCCGAAGGAGTTGCGCCACATCGTTCCCGGCGGCCGCGCCTGCGAATCGTGCTACCTCCACTTCCGCCACCGCGCGCCGTGTTCGCGCTGCGGGCGTGATCGCCCGGTCCGCGGAAGAGACGAGCAACAGCGACCCCTTTGCGCCACCTGCTGCCGCGGCCGCAAGGTCGAGAATTGCGGAGCCTGCGGCCGGCTGCTGCGCGTCGCGGCCCGCCGCGACGACGGGGCAGCGCTCTGCCCGAACTGCTACCACGCACCGGAAAGCCGCTGTCACAGCTGCGAACGGACCGCCCCGACCTACGCCCACACCGACGAGGGGCCGATCTGCAAGGGCTGCTACCAGCGGCCCAAACGGCGCTGCGGAGCCTGCGGCGACGTCCGGGGCATGGACTGCCGCGCAAGCGCCGAGGAGCCGGACATCTGCGGCCGCTGCCGCGCCCGCCGCAAACGCGCTTGCCTGATCTGCGGAACTTTTTATCCAGCGAATCCCCTTGCCCGCCAACCTGTTTGCCTGCCATGCCGGGACGCCGGGCACATCCTCGAGCCGGGCCTGGCCGAGCCGGCGGACCGGACCCGGCGGCGAGCGCACGAGACCACTCACGATGCCTTGCGGAACAAGCTCAGCGACCTGCTCACCCACTCCGACCACGGAATTCCCGACCAACTCGCACCGCTGATCGGGGTCTTCGACACCGTTCCCCGGCCCGCGAACGTCATGAACTGGCTCCAGAAACGCGGCAGTGGACCGTGCCTGCTGCGCGAACTCGCGCTTCGCGCCCACACCGAACCCATCACCCACGAACTCCTCGATGGATATCCGCAGGGTTATGCCCTGCACCGAGCCCGAGACCTGCTTGTCCACGCCGGAATCCTTCCCGAACGCACCGAGCTGCTCGACCGCGTCGACGTCTGGCTGGACAACCTGCTGCGCGAACAGCCCGAGCACCACGCGAAACTGCTGCGGCCCTTCGCATCCTGGCAAGCGCTGCGACGGGCCCGGAATTGAGCGCGACACCGGCCGATCACCAGGAACGCCGCCACCTACATCCGCTCCCAGGTCACTATCGCCCTGAACTTCCTGACCTGGCTCGACGCTCACGGCAAGACCCTGGCCACCGCCACACAGGCCGACCTCGATCGCTGGCTCGACACGGGAACCCAGACCAACTATTTCCTGGCCACCTTCATCGATTGGGCGAACAAGCGCGGCCTCTGCGACCTCACCGTCCCGAGCCGGGCCCGCACCGACCCGGACACCTTCCTCGGCGAAGACGACCGCTGGACGACCCTGCGGCGATGCCTGCACGATGCGAGCCTGCCCCTCGATATCCGCGCCGCCGGCATCCTTGTTCTGCTATTCGGCCGCACCACAACAAGTTTCGCGCACCTGACCGTAACCGATCTGGAACGGGTCGACAGCGATACCTACCTGCGACTCGGGGACTTCACCGCGCTGCTGCCCCCGGCCGCCGCCGCGGTCTTCCACGCACTCGCCGACGCGACCACCGCCCGGGAAACCTTCCACCGCACGGAACCGCACACCCGCCTACTGGGCATCGACATCCACACCGCCACACGATGGGCCCAACGAACCCGACGAGACTGGACCGACTACCTCGCCACCCGAGCCGCCGATCAAGCGCACGCCATAGGGCAACGATCTATAAGCAGCGCTAACTCGCCTCAGGTCCCCCGGTATTGGGACGTGTCGGGCTGAAAGCCCAACCTCCCGGTTGTGGTTACGCACGGTAACCTCAAGAGGTGACTCGTTTTGCTGCGCTTGGGGTGGTTCGGGTGGTGGGAATGGTTTTTCGGGCCGGGGGTGATCCATTGCGGGTATTGACCGCGTTACCAAAGTATGGGGAAGTGGTACGGGTCGGGGTGGGAAAGTGGCAGGCCTTCGTGGTGTGTGAACCGGAATTGCTGTGGCACGTCTTGTCCGACCATCGGACCTACGACAAGGGCGGGGTGCTCAAGGAGCGGGTTTCCACACTGATTGGTAATGGGTTGTTGACGTGTGGGCACGCTGAGCACCGCAGGCAACGTCGGATGGTACAGCCAGCGTTCAGCCGCACAATCACCGCGGGCTACGTGTCAAAAATGCCTGATGCGATCACCGCGATTATCTCGGATTGGCGTGCTGGTCACGTGATCGATGTGCTCGACTTTACTCATGTGGTGAGTGCCAGGGTCACCTGTGATGCGTTGTTCGCCACCGGGCGCAGCGGGGATGGGTTCGAGCAGATGGCTAGTGACCTCGATATTTTCATGACACGAATGTATAAAACGTTGTTGGTTCCTTCGGCGGTGTGCTCATTCATACCGGGAAACCGCCGTTATCAGGCTGCGGCAGCGCGGTTACGTGGTATTGCCGGCGATATCGTCGATGCCGCCGGCGGTGAAGGTGATCACGGCGCGATCCTGTCAAGATTGAACGCGGTCCGTGATGAGGATGGGCGGGGTATGTCGAGGACGGAACTTATCGACCAAGTCACGACGCTCATGGGGGCTGCGGTGGATACCACCGCAGCGGCGTTGGCTTGGGCGCTGTACTTGCTCGCGGAACACCCAGATGCCGCTGATCGGGTATTCGACGAGGTCGAAGCTGTGCTATCCGGGCAGACTCCGACCGCGGATGATGTACCTAAGCTGGAATTCACCCAGCGAGTGGTCAACGAGGCATTGCGGCTTTACCCGCCGGCGTGGATGCTCACTCGTGTCACAACAACCGCCACTGAGCTTGCTGAGCAGCGGATTCCAGCGGGCACCACGGTGGTGTGTAGTCCCTATCTGGTCCATCACCGTGCTGATCTGTATCGGGACCCTGACCGTTTTGACCCAGAACGCGAGAATGGCGATCTGCCGCATGGTGCGTTTTTACCATTTGGTGCCGGGGCCCGTAAATGCATCGGCGATAGGTTCGCGGTGGCCGAATTAACTTTGGTATTGGCGATGGTGACTCGGCAGTGGTGGTTCGAGCCGATACCCGGGGCTCGGATTCGGCCCGCGGCAAGGATGGTGCTTGTGCCCGAGTCCTTACGGCTGCGCCTGGTTGCGCGCTGAATTACCGGGCAGTCACCCCGTTTTACCGCCAGGAAAGATGTGATCTGTGCCCATGGTCTCTCCGCAGGGTGAAGTCACCGCCGCCCGCAGCAGGGAAGAACACGGCATCCAAGGAAGCCAAGGCGGTGAAGGTGTGGCTGCGGCCGCTACGGAGATCGAACCCCTCCGGTGGTTGTGGACGGCGTGGTCGTCACCGCTGCGGCCCTGAAAGCACTTGATATACCCGAAGATCGGGTGCCACAAAACCTAGACCGAATCGGAAACACCGCCTCGGCCAGCATTTTCAGCGTGCTGCATGAGCGGATGGCCGACTCTATAAAACACGGTGATCATCTGGTCCTGTCCGGTATCGGGGCCGGGTATATCTGGGGTTCGCTATGCCTGCGGCACTATGCGGTAAGTAACTGATGCGAGCGGCGGTCGCACTCGGGACGGACCAGAACGACCCATTGCGATGTCTGCATGTCGGGGACTGGCCGGCACCGACGGTGGATGATCCGGATTGGACCACCATTTCGGTGGTCGCGGCCACGCTGAACCATCACGACCTGTGGACGTTGCGCGGTTCGGTGCCCGGGAAGCAACGCCTGCCAATCGTGCTCGGCTCGGATGCGGCTGGTATCGATGAGCACGGCAATGAAGTGATCGTGTACCCGGTCATCGGGGATCCAACTGCGGGGAACGGTGACGAGACGTCACACATCAACGTTGGACCCGAATCAGTCGGTGCTGGGGGAGGTATACGACGGAACCCTTGCTGAACGGCTTGCGGTGCCACGCCGCAACCTGATTCCGAAGCCGTCGGGGATGTCTTTCGAGGAAGCCGCGTGTCTTCCCAGCGCGTGGTTGACCGCTTACCGGATGCTGTTCGACCGAGCGGAGTTGTCCTGTGGCGATATCGTCTTGGTACAAGGCGCAGGTGGAGGAGTGGCTACCGCACTGATCATGCTAGGCGCTGCGGCTGGTTTTCGGATGTGGGTGACCAGCCGCACCGAGCAGCGCCGGAGAAACGCCGAGAAACTCGGTGCTGAGGCGACATTCGAGCCGGGTACGCGATTACCGCAGCGAGTGGACGCGGTCATGGAAACCGTTGGCGAGGCAACCTGGTCGCACTCCATCCGCAGTGTCCGCAACGGCGGTCGGGTGGTGATCAGTGGCGCGACAACCGGCGCTAACCCATCGGCGGAATTAACCCATGTTTTCTACCGCCAGGTCAGCATCGTCGGCTCGACTCTTGGCACCCGCGAGCACCTGAAACGGCTGACGGATTTCTGCACCCACACACGCCTTGAGACCAACCATCGACCGCGTACTGCCGCTGGAACACGTCGGTGAAGGCCTCGAAGCGATGACAGAGGGCGTTGCTTTCGGCAAGATTGTGGTCACACTGTTGTCCTGAATGTGCCATTGTGTCGGTTCAGGCACATTCAGGACCCGGTTACACCGCCACCGGGTATGTGGGTTCCTTGATGTCGGGTTTGACGCGGTGTTCGACGAAGATGCCGTGCCAGATCATGAACACCAGGAGTGTCCACAGCCGGCGGCTGTGGTCGGAGCGGCCGTCGCGGTGGTCGTCGAGCATCCGGGCCACGGCGGCTTTGTCGAGCAGGTGGTCGGTCTGGGAGTCGGTGATCTGGGCGCGGGCCCAGTCATACAGCTCGGTGCCGCGCAGCCAGTGTCGCAGTGGTACCGGGAAGCCGAGTTTCGCGCGGTTCAATACATGCTCGGGCACAATGCCATCCAGCGCCTGGCGCAGTGCGTATTTGGTGGTGTCGGGGGTGATCTTCTCGGACAACGGGATTCGCTCGGCGACCGCGAAGACCTCTGAGTCCAGGAACGGCACTCGCAGCTCCAGCGAGTTCGCCATGGTCATTTTGTCGGCCTTCACCAGGATGTCGCCGCGCAACCAGGTGAACAGGTCCAAGTGTTGCATCCGGGTCACCGGGTCCAAGCCCTCGGATTCAGCGTAGATGCGGGCGGTGACGTCCTGGTGCGTCCACTCCGGGCGGAATTCCCGGAGCACCGCGCGCAGCTGCGCGTCGTTGAAACTGCGGGCATTGCCGTAGTAGCGCTGCTCCAACGGCAGCTTGTCGGTACGCAGCAGCACGGTACTAGGCTCGCCATCAGCATCTCTGAATGCTGGGAAGACCGCTTCCTGCGAAGCTGTGCCTGTGCCAGCACAGCGGAATCGGGGGGAGTTACCGGGTGAAAAGCGATATTCACGTGCTCTGAGGTCCTTTCAGCTGGGCCATGCCGCGCCGTTGCCGACGAAGGATGACTGGACTAAAGGCTGTTTCAGCTGGTATTTCTCAGTAAATACCGCGTGTTCAGAACATCGCTACTCCACCGGTTGCAATACATGACTGGTGACGTCGCGGTATTGCGTGCGTGCGGCATCCTGGTTCTGCTGACCGTCACCGACATCGAACAGGCCGACGGAGAAACCTACCTGCGACTCGGGGACGCCACCGTCCTGCTGCCTGCGGCCGCGGCGGCAGTGTTTCACGCACTCGCCGCAACGACCACCGCGCGGGAAACCTTCCACCGCACCGACCCGAACACGCGCTACCTGTTCCCCGGCCGCTCCCCCGGCCGACCGGCCGCCGCCCACATCCTCGCTCGCAAACTCCGAGCCCATGGAATCCGCACGTTGACCTCGCGCAACTCCGCCCGCGCCGCCTGGGCACACGACATCCCCAGCCCCATCGCCGCGGACCTGCTGGGCATCGACATCAGCACCGCCACACGATGGGCACAGCGGACCCGCCGAGGCTGGACCGACTACCTGGCCACCCGAGCCGCCGATCACCTGAGGACCGCCTGGAATTCTGCCAGCGCACCAGCAACGCCCGGGCGGGCAATGTCGTCGCGGCATCGGGGTATTCCGCCGTGCTCAAGACCATCGACGCGGACGTGAAGACGCTCCTGGCGGCGAACCCAGGGATGTTCACCGCGAGCAGGGCCAAGGAAGTCATGGTTGAGATCCGGGACTTCCAGACCGCCGGGGTCGAATCGTTCGCGCGAGGCTGCCCGTTCTACGAGCAGAAGCCCGGCCGTATGGACATCATGGGCAAGCGTGTTGGTGTTAAGGGTGAGTATCTTGAGAACTGCATCCAGTCGATGCAATTACTCGTCGACGAGCTCTGAACTCGGTGACCTGCCGAGGTTAGTAGTCCCGTCGCGACCGTGATTGGCGGCAGTCGTCGGCGGGCCTCGTCGTTAGACGCCGCGTCCAGGTAGCCGTGCAGGGAAGTATTCGGGATACCGGTCTTAGATCCGCCGCGCCAATATCCCTGTCCCGCAATCCAAGACTTCCGAGTCGGCTCGACGCGCCCACACTGCATTCCTTGTCCTTGGCGATGGTCACTGAGGCCCGGATCTCACACCGACGCAGGATGGCAATACCGCTATGCCACCAGTCTTCACGGCTTCACCATGCCCGACACCGACGCCTTCAATCTCGCCGCATTGCAGCGCCACGGGGACCGACTGCTTCCCCTACTCGATCAAAACCTGACGCAGCTGGATCCCGGGTCATCGTTCCGACGTCGCCTGGGCGTCGTCAGTGGGCAGGTGGGCGCTGATGTGCCCCGGGCGCATCACCTCACCAGTGCTGTCGTACAGGGCGACGGCGGTGACATCGATTCCGTCCCTGGAAGGTTGCTGGCGGTCCCTGGCTCACACCCTGGCACCGACCACCGCCTCATTCTCGATGCACTGCTCGACGCCACCGCACAATTGAAGGCCGAACTGCGAGAACGCCTCCGAACCTGATACAGCCACGACCTCGACATTCCGGCGCGGACCGATTCGGCACCCCCACGCCGCCGATGTCCGCGATGAAGCTGGCGCTGTCCATCGAATACCGCAGGATGGCAATACCGCTATGTCACCAGTCACTAAGCCATGCTGCCTACCACGACATTTCACTGCATCGGCGCAGATGTCTGCCATGTCGGAACCAGTCGCGGTGGGGGATGATGACCGCCATGGATATCGAGTCGGTCCGCATCCACCAGCTCGGCCCTGACGACTGGCACCGCTTCCGCCGCATCCGGCTGCTGGCACTAGCCGAGGCCCCATACGCCTTCGGCTCCACCCTGGCCCAGGCACGGACCCGCACCGACCAGGACTGGCGAGACCTACTCGCCGCCCGCACCCAGTTTCTTGGCACCGCAGGCGATCACGATCTCGGTACCGTCGGCGCAATCGCGGAAAACAATGCCGCTCATCTGATCTCGATGTGGGTGACCCCCGAGGCACGCGGCACCGGTGTCTCCGACCTCCTCGTCCGCTCTGTCGTCGACTGGGCCACCGCCAGCGGCTACCCAGGTATCTACCTGGAGGTCTCCGACGGAAACGAAACCGCCGAACGCCTCTACCACCGCCACGGCTTCCGCCGCACCAGCGCCGCAGGAGCCATCTCCCCCGAAGATCCGCGCCTGGAATTCGAAATGCGGCTTACGCTACCGGCGAACCCGTAGCGCCCGGTGACGGGTGCCCACGCACGCCTTGGCTTGCTGTCGCAGTTGACCCGATCGGCTGCCCGCGCCCTGCGGTCGCAACGGTCGACGGCGCGGGTGGGCAGCGCGCGGTGCGCTGGCCTCAGCGTCTGCGGCGCCGGGCAGAGGCGCGGGACGGATGATGGGCTGGATGGGTCCTCGGTACTCTGCGAAGACCTTGAGGATCCCGCCCAGGTCTTCGCCCAGAGTTTCCGGCTCACCGGCCGCCTGCACCGCCCCAACCGGACTCTGAGCAAAGTTCTTCTCGCCGACGGGCTCAAACTGGTGAGCTCCGACAAAGGCCTCCCGCCTCGCGCCCGCCGCGATATCCAAGCCGCCACCCGCGCCGGACGATTCCAGGCACGAGATCAAGAACTGGCCATGACCATCGCCGCAGGTGCCGTCCTATGCCTGGGCGCACTCCTCCACAACCATCCGGGACGCGACGATGCCGAGGCCACCGACCAGGTGATCGAAGACCTATTGCGGATGTTCGGACTCCCGCCCGAGGAAGCGCACGAAATCAGTCGGCTCCCGCTGCCCTTTCTCGCTACCTCACCACAGGATCACTCGGCTGCCTGAACGCTCCACACCTCGACCCGAATCTGTTGAATTTCACCTAACCGGGCCCTATTCGTTATCAGGTCAGCGTCCAAGCTTCGGGCTGACTGAGCGGTTCAGGGGGCAAGGTGCCCCAGAAGAAAGTCATCCGCGCCGGTGACAGATGCAATTCCCGGCAGATCGCTTCGCTCCAATACCACTGATTGTCCTGCGCGATCGCTACAACGACCAAGCCTGGAGCCAGAAGTGTCACTGAGTTTTGGCCAGCAACGCACATTCATGCCGCAGCGCGCGCTTTCACCATCGTCCAGATCCCTTGGTCGACACGGCTTCCGGGCGCGCGCTCTTGCCGATTATCAGTCGGTTTCAGGAAGCTCGGCGGTGTGGCTGCCTCAGGTCAGTCACTGCATAGCGCGACGGGCTGCATTGCGCCTTGGGTTCGGGAGCGCGGTTACGCGAAGGCTTGCGCTTCCTCGGCCGAGTAGTTCTCCCGCAGCGAGAATGCCAGGGGCGAGGGGCCATTCGCGCGTAGCGCTTGCAAGCGGGCCAGCGCATCGTCCAGGGTCGGTGTCTGCCCGGCAGGTATCCACCACAGCACGATCATGTCATCGCGGGGACGCTCGAACCAGTCGCTGCGCCGACGCAGGAATTCCAGATGGCCACTGCGATAGACATAGTTCCAGAACGCTTCTCGCGTCTCCCACACAGATAGGTTGACGATGACATTCTCGCCGAGCGGGCGCATGGAGGTGGCGTCAACCCCGGAATCGTCCACCAGGCGCCATAGGTAGCCCAGTGAGCGCTCGGCGAGAGCATTGATCGGCTCGAGCATGGAGGTGAAGCCAGCCATGCGCGGATCGTCCAGAGGGTGCTTGAGGATGGCCGTGTTCAGTTCGGCGAGGTGATAACCGGTCATGCGGTCACCCCACCATGCCCACAACTCTATGTCAATCATAATTGTCTTTAGAGAGTTCTACGGCGACGCAGCAGATTCCGGGGCGGGCGTCGATGCGCACGCGCACCTCCTCGGAGTTCCCGAGCAGACCCTCCAGCAAGGCGAGATTCATGCCGCACACCAGGGGCGGATACGCCTCGGCGAGGGCATGGAATGGACAGTTGCGCATGCGGAGGGTGCCATTGTCGGCGAAGGGTTCATAACCGCGAGCACGAAGTAGATCGGCCACTTCGGGTAGGTCGTGCACGGGTGTGCCCCGTGCTGCCCGCCCTTGTTCACGGGCCGCCTTCTGCAACTCGACATCCAAGCGCGCCTCCTCGGCGATCTGAGCCAAAAGGCTTGCGGCCGTCCGATAGTCGCGCGGTGGCAGCGAGACCTGATGTTCGGCCGCAGCCCGACGGTAGAGCTTGGCGGGTCGTCCCGCGCCCGGCCCCGACCGGCCGGACAGCCGCCGGCTCTCGGTCTCGAGCAACCCCGCCTCGACCAGCTTGTCGAGGTGATGCGCAGCCAGCGTGCGCTGAATCCCGGCCGCGGTCGCGGCCTCATTGCGACTCACCGGCTCACCACGAGCCGCGACGTATTCATACAGCCGCCGTCGAACCGGGTCCTGCAGCACACCTATGGCATCGATGTCTTTCACTTGCCCATTCTAAGAATAATCGACATGAGAGATAGAAGGCCCCGCCCGACGCGGGTTCATCCACCCGGAACGCGCAGTCGCGGGTTCCACCGGGCGCAGGGCAATCCGTACTTACCCAGCACAGCGTGACCTACGGCAGGCAGTCACAGATTCCCCCGTTTCACGCAGCCTGGACCAAAGTGATGCCACGATCGGCTACCAATCATCAGCTGACCGACGTCCGCTCATGCCGCGATCAGGTCGGTTAGCCGGGCCGCATGGGTTTGTCGGGTTGTCTAGCGGATGGTCAGCGTGGGGTCCGCCTATCGGAACCAGATGGAGTGAATCGGGTGGGTGTCTCTTGCTCGTCGCGGCGACCTTCTTGCGATCAAAAGTAGATCCGTCCAATACGCCCTTGAAGTCGACTGACGCGTTGTTGACTGTGCCGAACGTCAGTTCCGCTCGAGCGGCGGCAGGGCCGCGAGTAGCACTACTGCCGCGGCGGGAGCGAACAGAAGGGGGATCATGCGCACGGATGTCTCCTACGAATCGAATGAACCGAACGGGATCGAACGCACTCACACGCGAGACAACGCACCCGCGAACCCAACATCCTGCCAGTGCGGGGCACCTCGTCGCACCATCATCGGCACATCAGCGTAAGACGTTCTAAACCGCATCAGTCAAGCTGGCTTCAGTTAGGGCGAGTGAGCGACAATGCCGCGATCCGCGCGATCCCGAGGGCCGCGGCACCGGTCGACGAACGCACTCAACTGCCGATGAGCGCAACCACTCCGGGCGCTTGGTCGGTGCTGCGTCGGCTTGGCGTTAAAGCAGATGTGTGGTGAGGAATTCGATCTGGTCGGCGAGGATCTTTTCAACTACCGGTGGGTGGTAGACGGTGAAGTGGTCGGCGTCGTAGCGGTTGAGGGTGGCGCGGGGCGCGGTGGCCGCGACTCGTCCTGCGATCGCGGGGTCGATGAGATTCTCCTGGTCGCAGGCGCAAACCAGCAGTGGGCAGCGCACGCGAGGCGCGGCCGACGCGGCGTTGTAGAAGAGCATGTCCAGACCGGACGCGGCGGTAATCCGGTTGTCGAAGTCGTATCCGGCGGGCATCACCGATCGCCAGCCTTCGAGTGCGCCGGGCTGGTTGACGAAGGCCAGTTCGCCCGGACGGCCGACCAGCGGCACGTAGCTCCTCGGGAGCCGCAGTGCGGCGCGTACCAGATCTGAGACGACGGGGAAGGTGAGCCGCAGCAGATGCCGTAAGCCCGCGCGGGAAACGACGGCGCGTCCGCTGAAGACCGGGCATTGGACGACTGCGGCGCGCAGGTTCTGCTGGCGTGCGGCGGCGGCCAGCACGTGGCTGGCACCGAAGGAGGTGCCCCATAGTGCGATTCGGTCCGCATCAAGTTCGGGTCGGGACCGAGCGAAGGTCAGTGCGGCGTCGACGTCCTGGGCGTATCGGCGTTGATCGACGAGTTGTCGTGGTTCGCCGCCGGATTCGCCGAGGTGGCGGAAGTCGAAGGCCAGCACGGCCAGTCCCGCGTTCGCGAATGCTTGTTCGTACTGGGCGAGCATCATCGCGTGGGTGGCTCCGCCTCCGTGGACGAGCACCACGACCGGGTGCGGCCCTGCCGATTCCGGCAAGGTCAGCCAGGCCGCGCATTCGTCGCTGCCCGAGTGAAAAGTGGTTCGGATCATCATGACACCTCGATTGGGTACGTTGTACGTGAACGACACAGAGTCAATCACGTACAACGTACTTAAACAAGGAGGGGTATGCCCGCGCCCAGAAAATTCAGTCGGGAGCAGCTGCAAACGGCGGCGTTGAACTTGGTCGACGAGCAGGGATTGACGGGGTTGACCATGCGCAATCTCGCCGCCGAACTCGGCACCGGGGCGATGACGATCTACAACTATGTCAACGGCCGCGAGGGCCTAGAGGAACTCGTGGCCGCTGCGGTGATGAGCCAGGCGCGGTGGGCTGAGACCGGTGACGACTGGGCGGCGCAGGTGGCGGCGATTGCCGAGGGAATGTGGCGGGCGGTGCGCGCACATCCCCATGCCATCCCGTTGATCTTGACCCGCCGCAGTTCCGACGTCGCCACGCTCGCCCACGCCGAGGCTCTGGTGCGAGCGCTGTCCAGCAGCGGAAGGTCAAGCCAGGAACTACTCGTAGCCTTCCGTACGGTGTTGGCATACATCACCGGCTTCGCCCAGGCTGAGCTCACAAGCCCACTATCCGCCGCTACACCCACGGTCGTCACCGAACGCATCGCCGCCCTGCCCGCCGACCTATTCCCGAAGCTGATCGAAATCGCCGCGGTCGCCGCCAACAGCGACCCGCAAGACGAATTTCGCGCCGGTTTACAACTGATCCTGACCGGCCTCCAGGCGTGAGGGGAGAACCGGCTATGCGCTCGACGCCGTCTGGAGTCCGTCCGGGATCGTTGCAGTGGCGAAGCCCGGCGGGATCCCAAGGGCAATCTCGTGTCCCACGCTTTGACAATGGTGATCAGCCCACCCTTGTCCGAAACGCGCACTTCAACCCACCATTGCTCACACGCAGTGCACCCCAATGCCCTGCAGCGCACGGATAACGGATGCCGCTCGACGCATTGATTTTGCGGCTGCTCATCGAAACGGCCTGCCGCCGGGGCGGTCTGATCCGGCTCACCGTCAAGGACCTCAACATCGCGGACTGCCTCGTTCGCCTCCACGAGAAAGGAGGCACGGTGCGGTGGCAACCGATCTCGCCCACTTGATGCAGCGGCTGCTCGATCATGTCGAGGCGCGCGGTGGCTCGCAGGCCACCGAGCGAGTACTCCGTTACCGCGACGGAAGGCCAGCGGGGCGGCGGCGCCTTGACTACTTGTTCACGCGGTCCAGACGTCTCCTTCCTTGGGCAGCGGCACTTGGGGTCAGTGCCCATTGGATACGGCACACGACGTTGACCTTCGTCGAACGGCAGTTCGGAATCTCTGTCGCGCGAGCATATGCGGGTCACGAGGACGGCCGTTCCACCTTGGGGCCAGTCACGTTTACCTACACCAAGGCCGGGCTGCTGGACGTGATCGAGGCACTGGTCGCGTTGACCGGCGAGCCTCATCCGCTGCTACCGAACTCCAATCGGCATCCCCTGTCCCCGAGCAGCGTGCAACGGCCCAGCGAACCCGACTCATGAGTTAACGTAACGCGCTATGAACACACACATGTGGCAAACTCGCTGCGGAATGGGTGTCCTTAGTCGGGCTTGAGCATCCCGCCACAGCGCTCACAGTCGACCATCCGGAAACCGTCGGTGTCGGCAATCACCGCGTCCGCGTCGGGCGCGACCTCCAGCCCGCGTCGGTGATCGCCGCGGCCGCGAAGCCGGAATTGGCCGCCTCCAGCCGCTCGGCCAACGACATCCGCGAGATCACCCCCCCCCCCCCCACCACACACAACCCAGGCAGCACACTCGCGCGTAGATGCCGTGCAGATCGATCACCCGGCGATGTCCCGCCTTCATGTGCAGCAGGTCCACATTCTGGGTGATCAACCCCGTCACGACACCCAAGCGTTCCAGCCTTGCCAGCGCGCGATGCCCCAGATTCGGCCTAGACTGTCCATCCGACGCCAGCCGACGTGATTGCGCGCCCAGTATCGCTGCCGGAACACCGGGTCGCCGACGAACTGCTGATACGTCATGGGATTGCGCGGCGGCGAGGACGGACCACGGTAGTCCGGAATTCCGCTGTCGGTCGAGATCCCCGCGCCGGTCAACGCTACGACCCGGCGCCCATCGAGCAGCTGTACCAGCCGCTCGACCATGGCGCCGGGATGCGGCCGCGTGCTGTCCGACATGCGGTTCAGGGTACGACGCCCGCCGCGCGGACCGGTGACGCGACCGCGTTCATACGCGCCGCATCACCGAAACGACCTTGCCCAACACGACCGCTTCGTCGCCGTCGATCACCTCGTAGGCGGCGTTGCACGGCTCCAGGAACACATGCCCGTTGCGCCGGCGGTACACCTTCACCGTCGCCTCGCCGTCGATCATCGCCGCCACGATCCCCCCCGAATGCGCCTCGTGCTGCTGGCGGATCACCACGATGTCCGCGTCGCAGATCGCCGCGTCGATCATCGAATCGCCGCGCACGCGCAGTCCGAACACTGTGCCGCGCCCGACCAGTTCACGCGGCAGCGTCATGGTGTCGTCAGCATGCTCCTCGGCCAGGATCGGCGTGCCCGCCGCGATGTCGCCGATCACCGGGACCGGCACCGAATCCTGGGCCGTCTCCCGTATTACCGAGCCCTGCAGGAACATCCGAACATCGATCGAACGCGAGACCGTCCGGCTGCGACGCAGAAACCCGCGCTCCTCCAAGGTCTTCAGATGCTTCGACACCGATGACGAGGACCGCAGCCCCACCGCGGCGCCGAGCTCGCGGGAATTCGGCGGATACCCATACCTGACCACCCAATCCCGAATCGTGGCGAGAATCCGCTGTTGACGCGGCGGCAGCGTCGAGGTGTCGAGGTGCTCGAACGCATCGAGCTGGTCATATCCGGTCACCCGGGAATGGTAGAGGTGCCGACGTACAAGCGGCCTCAACGGGGCACACGGCTCGTCGCGGCGAGCGGCGTCAGAGCGCCCGCCAGCAAGGCGTGCGCGAAAAGGCTGTCACGAGCGGTGCTACGACCCTGGCGCTTCGCACGCAGACCTGCACGCCAGACGCAGTACGCGCACTGCGCGAGATCTCACAACGCCATCCAGGCGGCACCAAGGTTCACATCCTGTTTCACGGCCGCACCGAGACCGCGCACTTCGCGATCGACCCACGCTGGCCGTCCACGTATCGCCCGCCGTTGCGAGGCGACCTGAAGGCGCTGCCCGGGCCGAACTGCATCACTGTCCGAGTAGCGGGTCACCAGCTGACGCCGACACCCACCGAACGCGCGGCACCCGCCACGAAGCATCGCGACCTCTACATCGCCAATGTTCGGATCCGGCAATTTACGGGTCGCGATCGAACTGCGTTCGATGCTCTCGATGCCCGGATGTGACGTCGTGCGAAGTTCGAGCCGATCTCCGACGCTCGACCGCTCCGCCTGCTACTCGGTCGCAGGCGGGTGGCTGACCGCCAAGTCCGGCACCGCACCCGCATACCGTTCGATCTCCACCAGTGTGAGCTGCCCTGTGCAGCCTTGACTGAGGGTGGAGGTGGGCCGGTCGGCGGTCAGCGCGTTCGGGTTGCCGTGACGGCAGAACGTCGGATCGTCCGGATCGGGGTCATACCACGCGCCGGTGGACAACTGTGCGATACCCACCCGCACCGAGTCATCGACCACGAGCCCGGCCAGACAGCTGCCGCGACCGTTGAAGATCCGAACGATCTCGCCCTCGTGCAGGCCGCGAGCCGCGATGTCTACCGGATGCAACCGGACCGGTTCTCGCCCAGCGACTTTCGACGACTGGCTGTGCGCGCCGACATCCAACTGGCTGTGCAACCTGGTGCGCGGCTGGTTGGCCACCAATTGCAGCGGGAACCGTGCGGCAGCCGGACCACCGAGCCATTCCTCGGGCTCCAACCACACCGGGTGCCCAGGGCAGTCAGCGTAGCCGAAGCCGTCGATAGTCTCGGAAAAAATCTCGATCTTCCCGCTCGGCGTCGTGAGCGGAAACCGGTCCGGGGCGGCGCGGAACTCCGCACCCAGCACCTGGTCCGGATCGGGCACCGGAAGCTCGAGGCTCTCGCTGGCCCAGAATGCATCGAAGTCCGGCAGGACGTGTCCCGCGACGGACTGGACCAGCCGCCACTCCTCGTACAGATGCCGCAACCAGTCGCCCGCGGAACGCCCCTCGGTGAATTCCTCACCGAAGCCCAATCTTTCGGCCATCTCGGCGAACATCCAGTAGTCGTCGCGCGCGCCGGCGTGCGGCCGGGTAAGTGCCCGCATCGGGAAGAACACTCGGTCGGCCTCCCCGACGCCGTAGTCGTCCCGCTCGATCGACATGGTCGACGGCAATACGATGTCGGCGTGACGCGCGGTGGCCGTCCAGAACGCATCGTGCACCACCACGGTGTCCGGGCGCGCGAACGCCGCACGCAGCCGGGCCAGATTCTGGTGGTGATGAAACGGATTTCCGCCGGCCCAGTACACCAGCCGGATATCTGGGTAGACCAGATCGATGCCGTTGTACTGGAAGGACAGACCGGGATTCAGCAGCATGTCGGCGATTCGCGCGACCGGGATGAAGGTCTCGATACCATTGCGCCCCTGCGGAAATCGCGGCACCGGAATACGCGCTGGCTCACCAAGACTCGCAGCAGACCCGTAGCCGTGCCCGAAACCACCACCCGGAAGACCGATCTGCCCCAGCATCGCCGCAAGCACCACCCCCAGCCACAGCGGTTGCTCGCCGTACTGTGCGCGCTGCAGCGACCAGCTCACCGTCACCAACGTCCGCGCGGCGGCCATCTCGCGCGCCAACATTCGGATACGGTCGGCGGGCACGCCGGTGATCGCAGCGGCCCACTGCGGATCCTTCACGATTCCATCCGCCGCACCGCACAGGTAATCAGCGAACCGGTCGTAGCCGACGGTGTATCTGTGCAGAAACTCGTTGTCCGCCAATCCCTCCGCGTCCAGAACCTGCGCCAGCGCCAGCATCAGCGCCGCGTCGCTACCCGGAAGCGGAGCGATCCACTCGGCCTCGCCTTCCTGCGAGGTGTCGTCGCGCAGCGGACTGATCGACACAAAGCGGCAGCCCCGCGCCCGCGCCGCGGCGATCCAGGTCCGCGCGTTGTGCCGGGACACCCCGCCCGGCGACACGGCCGCGTTCTTCGGCGACAAGCCGCCGAACGCGACGACCAGTTCGGAGTGCTCAGCCAGCACGGTTTTGGCCGTCGCACGCTGCATCACCCAGCCGATGTCGCCGATCACGTGCGGCAGCAACACCGTAGCGGCGCCCAAGCTGTAGCTGTTCGCATGCCGGACATAGCCGCCGAGACAATTGAGGAACCTGTGCAGCTGGCTCTGCGCGTGATGAAACCGCCCCGCGCTTGCCCAGCCGTACGATCCGCCGTACACCGCCTCCGCACCGTGCTCGCCGTAAACCCGGCCGAGCTCACCAGCCAGCAGATCCAACGCCCTCTCCCACGCCACCGGGACGAACCGGTCCGAACCTCGCGGCGCCGCGCCCGGCCCGTTCTCGAGCCATCCCCGGCGCACATACGGTTGGTCGATTCGCGTCGGATGATGTTGGGCCGAAGCGACATTCTCGATCAGCGGCATCGGCTCCGGGTCCCCGCGCCACGGCCGCACCGATGTCAGCCGCTCCCCATCGCTACTCGCCTCGAATGCGCCCCAGTGAGTCAGATGCGTGGTCACCGGTCAACCGTAGCCGCCCCACTGACAGCGGGCCGTTTCATTCCGCAGTGCTGTGAGGGAGGCGACGCAGCTCGAAGATTCGAAACAAGCGACCGCCAGAGAGTTCATACTCCATCTCGTAGCCGGGCCAGAACTCGACGGCCAGATCCCAGGCGCGCTTGCGATCGACACCGGTGATCTCGCGGACCGCGACCCGGAACTGCTCGCCCTTGCGCCGGACCGTGGCGGTTCCAGCGGCGCGCAGATTCACCGACCACACCGGGTGATCGGGACTTCCCCAGTTGGAACCGAGGATCAAGAAGTCCTCTCCGAGCGGGACGAACAGCAGCGAAGTTGTGCGTGGAATACCGGTCTTGTGTCCCGCGACGGTGACCTCGATCGAGGGCAGACCGGCCACATCGAGCACACCCATCCGGCCACCGGTCGCGCGCCGAATCAGCCGCTCCAATGGCAGCACCACCGGCGCGCAGCGCATCACCCAGCGCTGCTGGGCAACGCGCCGGGCCAACCGAGGCAACGGATTCGGAACCATACTCGAATCCTGACACGCCCGGGCCCCGAGATGAATCGACAAGCCGGGAGCGAGGGCCATCTCACATGGGCCGCGGCGGACAGCGCCGAGCCGCGGGGACGGCGATGCGCACCGGCCGGAACTCATGACTCAGACGACGGCGATCGCCGCACACATCCCAAAGGCGCAACGGCCTGCAGCGCGACGCGGGCATTGGCTACACGGTCCCATTTCTCCTGGAGCGCGCGGGCGTTCGGCTGCGTCGGTTCGCGCCGGCGCCGTCGCGGTCGCGTTGACTGGCTTGGCAACCCGCACGTAGACGGCGAGTCAGGCCACCAAGGCCCCCACCTCGCATACAACGGCCCCCGCCCGAGGCTTCAAACTTTTCCACGCGCTGGTCGTCGGGCAAACGGCTTGCTCCGGAATCGGCGCCTCCTCTTCGATGCGAGCAAGGGGGGTGACGTGAGATTTGCACTGACTGGATCGGCGGAAGTGTTGGGAATACATGTTTAAATGCTAATATCTACGTAACTACATGTAGATTACGGTGGTCGATTCCCTAGGACCCCGCCCGTCAACCGGCGCAGCAGCACCCCGCGGACGGCCCCCGTGCACAGCTTCTTTGCCCGAATTCCCACTCCCCTTCGCCGACGCCCACCTTTCCGCGCCCTCCCCTGCCCCGCTTCGACAAAAACGGACAATCGACCAGTTACCCTGTTCCCCGTGGTACCCACCTCGAGTCGGTGCGCGTCGGCGTACCGGCGATCCACGAGCGCCCGTCACCCCTCTCGGAACAGGACTTGGATGCGATCACGCCGTCGCCATGTCGTGGCCGCGCTCACGGCTGCCGCTGCGGCATTCGTCATGGGTGGCACCGCGCCGGCCGCCGCCCGACCCGTACCTCCGGCCCAGGTCACGCCGATGGGCGCGGATTTCCTCTGGGGCGTGGCCGCATCCGGCTACCAGTCGGAAGGGCACGCGCCCGACAGCAACTGGTCCCGCTATGTCACGTCCGGGACGACGGAGGACCCGTACGTCGATTCGGTCGAATTCTTCACAAAGACTGATGCCGATGTTGCGCTCGCAGCCAGCCTCGGGGTACAGGTCTACCGGATCAGCATCGAGTGGGCCAGGATCCAACCCAGCGCTGGCGTCTGGGACGAGGCTGGTCTCAGATTTTATGACCACGTGATCAATTCGATCACCGCGGCGGGCATGCGACCGATGCTGACCATCGACCACTGGGTCTACCCCGGCTGGGAAGTCGACCGCGGCGGCTGGGGCAGCCCGAACATCCTCGAGGATTGGCTGGCAAACGCACGCACCGTCGTCGACCGCTTCGCCCACAGCAACCCACTCTGGGTGACCTTCAACGAGCCCGCCTTCTACACCGTCAACGAACTGCGGCACGGCGGCATCTCCCCCACCGCCGCGCCCGCCATGCTCGACCGGATCGCCCAAGCACACAACAGCATCTACGACTACATCCACAGCATGCAGCCCGGCGCCCAGGTCACCAGCAACGTCGCCTACATCCCCGGCGGTGAAGACCTCGTGAACGGACCGCTGGTCAGCAAGATCAGCGCGAAATTGGACTACATCGGTATCGACTACTACTACGGGCTCTCCCCGGAAACCCTCCTCGCCGGCCCCCCGGACTTCCAGAAGCTCTGGACACAGGCCCTGCATCCCGAAGGCATCTACTATGCACTGCAACACTACTCACGCATCTTCCCTGGCAAACCGCTCTACATAGTCGAAAACGGCATGCCAACAGAGAACGGCGAACCCCGCGCGGACGGCTACACCCGCGCCGACAACCTCCGCGACACCGTCTACTGGCTCCAACGCGCCAGGGCCGACGGCATCAACCTCATCGGCTACAACTACTGGAGCCTTACCGACAACTACGAATGGGGCTCCTACACACCGCGATTCGGCCTCTACACCGTCGACGTACTCACCGATCCCACCCTTACACGCAAACCCACCGACGCCGTCCTCGCCTACACCACCATCACCCACAACGGCGGGGTCCCCGCCGGCTACCGCCCCACCCGCATTCCCAAATCTTGCTCTTTCGTCGACGCCGCTGCGAGTTGCACCGACCCAGTCACAGTGCCCGAGTAGACAAACCGAACATTCACCAAGTTCTGGACACCGCTGCCACTCGCCACACATATGACTGTCATCGATGCGGCCGGGCACAACCGACAGCGAGCCACCCGGCTCGGGGGTGCCGGTAAGAATCGTGTCACCAACGGCAAATCAGCATTCCGGATGTGCGGGGCTGTTTGCGGTGTAGCTTGCGGCCGTGGCTCGGGAGTTGGATCAGAAGAGCTGATCGACCGCTGGACGCTCGTCGGTGACAAGTTGGAGTTGGTGGCTGGCAAGCGCGGCGCAACCAAGCTCGGATTTGCTGTGATGCTGCGGTTTTACACCGAGCGAGGGCGTTTCCGTGCGGCTGGGCCGAAATCCCGGACAACGCGGTCGAGAACCATAGTACCGTGACTTTTCAAGCCATCCGGTGACCTCGGTCGCGGATCGGGGATTCATCCCTGAGGACGTGTTGGCCGAACGGCTCCTGCTGGGGATCTACGCCTACGGAACCAACACCGGCATCCGGTCGGTCGCCGGTGGCGACCACGGCCACAGTGAGGAGGATATCCGCTATGTGCGCCGCCGCTATGTGCGCCGCCGCTATCTGACGGCGGAGGCCGCGCGGCAGATCGGCATCGAGATCGCCAACGCCACCTTCCAGGTGCGCAGTGCGAGCGTGTGGGGCGAGGGCTCGACGGCGGTCGCGTCGGATTCGACGCATTTCGGGTCGTGGGACCAGAACATCTTCACCGAGTGGCATTCCCGCTACAGCGGGCGTGCCGTGCTGATCTACTGGAGCGTGGAGAAGGGATCGGTGGTGATCCACTCGAAGCGGATCAACTGCTCCGCCAGCGCGGTTCACGCGATGGTCGAAGGAGCGGTCCGTCACGGTACCGAGATGACCGTGGAATCGAACTATGTGGACAGTCACGGCCAGTCCGAAATCGGGTTCGGTGTCACGAAATTGCTGGGTTTCGACCTGCTGCCGCGGATCAAGCGGATCAACAAGTGCAAGCTGTATCGACCGGCCGCCGGGGAGGCGGATCTGTGGCCGGAGTTGCGGCCGGCGCTGACGCGACCGATCCGCTGGGAGTTGATCGCCCAACAGTACGACCAGATGGTGAAGTACGCGACCGCGATCCGTACCGGAACCGCGTCGACCGAGGCCATCCTGCGGCGGTTCATGAAGGCCAACGCCAACCACCCCACCTACCAAGCGATGATCGAACTCGGGAGGGCACAGAACACCATCTTTCTATCAGTTACGTGGAATCCGACCGTGGGACAGATGATTTCCCACGGCAGCGACCACGAACTGAGGAGATGCATTGGGCGGCACGGTGGTGCTGGAGAAGTGGCCGGTCCTGGGCCGGCACGAACGAGCGGCCGAATGGTTGCTGGTGTGGACCGATCTCGGGCGGGCACCGCGCACGATCGACGCCTACGCCTGCGGGCTCGCCGAGTATCTGGCCGTGTGCGAGTGGGAAGGCGTCGACTCTGTCACGGCGAACCACGCACATATCGCCGTCTACGTGCGTGAACTGACCGAGCGGCCCAGCCGTTGGGGTGCGAACGTCGTGTCGATCGATTCCGGCGCTGGTCTCGCGAACGCCACGATTCAGCAGCGCCTGGTGCCTGTGCGGCTGTACTACGACTACCTCATGGAGGAGGGCCTGCGAGAGTCGAATCCGGTTGGCCGGGGCCGCTATACGCCAGGCAGAAGCCGTGGTGGGCATGATCGCGGTCTCGTGCCCCGGCTGACGAAGCTGCCGGGGATTCCCGCCGAACAGCAGTGGCTCGAGATCCTGTCGGTGGCGGCCGCAGAGCCGATCCGCAACCGCGTGATGCTCGCGCTGGCCTACGACGCCGCTCTGCGGCGGGAGGAGTTGTGCTCGCTGCGCACCGACGACCTCGATCCGGCCCACAGGACCCTGCGAGTACGGGCGGAGACAACGAAGAACCGGCTGGAACGAGTGGTGCCCTACTCGGCGCCGACCGGTGTGCTGCTGTCGGGGTATCTGGCCCACCGGGCGAATATCAGCCGAGCCCGTGGCCGGTTATTCCTGTCGGAATCACGCCGCAACCGCGCGCAGCCGCTGACCTTGTGGACCTGGTCGAAGGTCGTGCGCCGGATCGCGCTGAGGGCCGGAGTTCCCCAGTTCTCGACTCACACGACTCGGCACCTGTGGTCTTCTGGCGTTCCAGGACCCGGTAGACCGTCGCCCGGCTGACGGAGAACAGTTCTGCGAGATCGGCGATGGTGTGCTCGCCGGATCGATGCTGCTGCAACAAGTGTGACTGCTGGCTGACCGACAGCTTGGGCTGCTTACCTTTCAGCTTGCCCTTGGCCTTCGCGACGGCCATCCCCTCGCGTGTCCTCATCCGCAGCAGGTCGACCTCGAATTCAGCGAAGGTGGCCAGGATGTTGAAAAACATCTTGCCATCGGGTCGGCGGGATCGTAGATGGTGCCGCCCAACGACAGCTTCACACCGCGTGCGACCAGGGAGTCACCGATCTCACGGGCGTCGGGCACCGAACGGGCGAGCCGGTCGAGTTTGGGGACGACCAGGGTGTCGCCGACGCGGACGGCCGCGAGAGCTTGGTCGAGACCTGGCCGGGTGCGGCGAATGCCGGTGAGGCCGTGGTCGAGGTAGATCCGGTCTTCTGCGACTCCGAGGCCACACAGCGTATGTCGCTGGGCAGTCAGGTCCTGCTCGTCGGTGGAGCAGCGAGCGTAGCCGATGAGAGTTGCGGTCACACGGGAAGCGTACGGTAGACCTCCCCTCAGCGGACAGATCAGCGGACACCCTAAATGAGACGGCATCTCGCCTGGTCGGCACATCCAGACAAAGGTTCTCCCGTGTGTCCGTTGGAGGTTCGGCTTACGGCCGCTGAGGTCGCGCGGTCTGCCGGGGCATTGCCGCTTTGCCCAAAGCCGCGATGCCCACCGGTGACACCGCATCGGTCTTCATGTACCTGGTGACACGATCCTTAACGGCACCCTATGAGCCGCGCCGACATCGCCGCCTTCCTCGTCTCCCAGCTCACAGACACCCGCTACCGCCTTCGGGACGCAGTGGACATTTTCAAGGCGACGATCACGGTCGAGAACACGCGGTCGACCTATGCGGCAGCGCTGGAAAAGCTGGTGGCAGATTTCGGGGCCGACACCGATGTCGCGTTGCTGGGCGAGGAGCCGCATCGGGTGAGTGGCTGGTTCACCTTCGTGTGGGGCGGCAAGGCGGCCAAGACCTTCAACATCCGGCTGACCGCGCTGGGCCGAGGACCGTGCGTCCACACCGGTGTTGATGAAATTGTCCGGCCATACCTCGGTTCGCAGCCTCGCCAAACACACTCGGGTGTCCGACGAGGGCTGTGCCGGTACCAGGCCGACAGCGACCCGGCCGCACGTCGGCGACCGTGCCGCTGAGCTCTAGGCCACGGCCGTAAGGCGCTCGGCTCGTTGATCTTCCGTAGGCACACGTCAGCCGCTTCGAACCGCGCGCGTTGCGGCAAAGTAGTGCGTTTGCTGGCGATGTTGATCTTCGAGACACTGCCGCGGCTGGTTCGAACGGCGCGGGCTGCGACAGCACAGGGCGTGCTAGCCGTACGAACGGCTCACGAAACCGTCAGGGCGGACCAGCACTGTCCCGTACAGCCAGCCATCCACGCGGTGCACCGGAATGTCGGCCTCCACGTCGGGATCGGCCGTGAGTACGCACCACTGCGATCCGACGAGATCTAGCGTGGACACCCCGTCGGCCACCCACATGTGCGGCAGGCGGGATCCCGGCGACCCGTCGAGGTCGAGGGCGACGTCCTCGGTGGACGGGAGTTCCGCGCCGCCGTACCGGTAGCCCATGTGCACCACCGGCGCGTTGATCGCCCCCGCTGCCTTGCGCGCCTCTGCCATGTCCTTTCCCCAGTGCAGGGACGGATCGTTGAACCGCAGGAGCGCCTGCTCCATCGTCATGAGGGCCACCGGATGGCGTTCGGCGTGATAAGTCTCCAGCAGCTCGGGTCCGGCCTCACCGCGCAGCACGTGCGCGAGCTTCCACGCCAAATTCTGCGCGTCGGCGACGCCGGCGTTCAACCCGAATGCGCCCAGTGGGGGGATCGCGTGCGCCGCGTCGCCCACCAGGAAGACCCGCCCGACGGAGAGCCGATCGGCCACCTGGCCGCGCCCCCGGAACCTCAGCACACTGCGGATCTCCACCTCGATCGACGGGTCGCCGAGCGCGGTGCGGATGAGGTCGGGAGTCGGCTCCGTGTCGACACGGGTGAGGAACACCCACTCGCGTTCGCCGTCGACGGTCACCAGCAGACCGGTCGCGTCCGGATGCTCGATATTGCACATTGCGAACGGCGTGCGCGGACGCAGATCAGCACCGAACAGAACACTCGTCGTCTCCTTACCGATCACACCGGGACCGGTGAGGCCGATGCCGAGGACCTGCCGAACCCGGCTGCGCACCCCGTCGGCCGCCACCAGATAGCGCGCCCGCACGACACGCCCGTCGGACAGGGTCGCCGTCACGCCGCCGGAGTCCTGCTCGAACGAGTCGAGCGCCACGCCGAACTCCACGTCGCCGGCCTTGGTGATCAGCACGCGGTCGAGCCGGTTCTGTGCGCAGGTGCCGCGGATCCGGGCCGGTGTGTAGGTGAGCTCGGCCGCGGTTTTCGTCCTCCACTCCTCGCTTTCGGTGAAGTCGGCCTCTGCGAGCGTGCGCCCTCTGATCTTCCCCGCCCGCAAGTCGACCGCGGCCTCGTTGACCGCTTGATCCAGGCCGACCTCGCGCAGGATCTCCACCGACCGCGACCCGATGCCGGTGGCCCTGGGGTGGGGCGACAGCTCCGGCTTCTCCTCGACGACGAGGGGCTTCACGCCGTGGTGGCGCAGCAGTACCGCGAGCGTCAGCCCGATGGATCCGCCGCCGGCGATCAAAACATCTATGGATACAGTGTGCCCGTTCATGGGCACACTGTATCCACTTCGGTAGACTCTGTCCATGTCGCTTATCTGGGAACGTGAGCCGTACCGGTCGAAAAGGCAGGTCCTGAGCGTGGAGCGCATCGTGGACGCGTCCGTCGCCATCGCCGATACCGAGGGGCTCGACGCGCTGTCGATGCGCCGCGTCGCCGCCGAGCTGTCGACCGGCACGACCTCGCTTTACCGCTACGTGGACAGCCGCGACGACCTGCTCGACCTCATGGCCGATGCGGTACAGGACGACCACGTGCCGCTGACGGGAGACTGGCGCGCCGACCTCGAGGCGTACGCCCACCACGAGCGCGAGCTGTGGCTGCGGCACACCTGGCTCGCCCCGCTGCTGGCCACCCGGCCATCGCTCGGCCCCAACTGGCTGCGCGGCCTGGAACACGCCCTCACCGCAGCCGCCCCGCTGACCTCCGACATCGCCGACGCGGCCTCGGCCGTCGGGCTGATCAGGGACTACGTGCGCGGCGCGGTCATGCGCGACCTCGCCGAGAAACAGACCCAGCGGCGCACCGGTCAGACCGAGGACCAGTGGCGCGCCGCCGTTGCCCCCTACATGCGCAAGGTCATCGAGAGCGGCGCATATCCCCGGGTTTCGCGCATGACCAAATCCGCCGACCTGAGCACGGCCGAACAGTTCTCATACGGGTTACGCCGCATCCTCACCGGGATCGCGGACTCTCAGCAGACGGCAAAGTGATCACGAATGCAGCGAGGCCGATCCCGCCCGAACGGGGGACCATCTACGCGACACACTGCATTCGGCATTACAGCTCACTTTGCTTGGCTACATCCATACTGCTGGGCGGGCCAGCCTGAGCGCCGCTACTGAGACCCCAAATCAGCGACGCGAGCGCTGGTGCCGACGACGTGGGTGAACGACACGGTGAACCCCGGATGCCAGCCCATCACCTTCAGCAGCATCTCCGGCAGGTCCACCCGCGGGATCATCGCGGGTGGACCTGCCGGAGCGGCGGCGCGGATCGATCAGGCTCGGCGGGTCCGGTACCGCCGACAACGCTGCCACGTGCAGTTTCCCGTCCTCGTCCACCGATGCCGGAGTGTCCTCGCGCAGCCGGGCGGCCAGTTCCCGGTAGGCGGCGGCGAGGCTTTGCGCCAGCTCACCCAGCACAGAGCGCGGGTTCTCGGGCAGGCCGAGCGTTCATACCGCTGCCGCGGGCTTGTTCCCACGCCATACCGGACAGCAGATGCGCGCGGGTCACCCCATTTCGAGGAGTGCTCGGCGAATACGTTGCGGTGCTCGAGATGCCGGTGAAACTGCTCCAGCAGGCACAGCGTGTATCCAGCGCGGTCCACCGTCTGCTCCGAGCTGGACACTGAACCCGAGGCGGTTGCTGTCGCGGCGCCGCTCAGGGATCAGCTTGCAGTCCTCGTCGTCCAGATGGAAGAACCACTCCCTTGCGGCCCCAAGGGACATACCGAGGACGCGGCAGCGGTGGTGGCATTCGCGCTGTCGGGCCAGGCAGGCTACCTCAACGTTTCCCAAGCCAGCCGAGGTCGACAATTCTCAGGTCTCGGCGGGACTTGCGCATGATGTGCCCGACATCGCCGGCGCAGGTTGCCGACCCAGCCTTGCGTACGTTTTGTCCCGTTCAGTGGGATGTCAGCCGGAGGCCGAGAGCAGCCGGGACCATACTTCGGGAGCTCATGCGCGCCACTGTTCGGCATCATCGGCGACTCCGCCGAAACAGTCGACTCGCGTGCGTGATCGGACATCACAAACGCCGGACACCGGCGACGGTACGACAGATCAAAGGAGATCCCATGGACCTGAAAACGAAGTTCAGGTTGTACCAATTCTCGGTGTGGTGCGGCATACTCGTCGCGATCGGGGCGGCGGCCGCTCCCTGGAGACCACGAGATACCCGGGACCGACCTCCGCCGACCTCGCCGAGACCGTTGCCCTGGTCGAGAAGCACGACCGCCGGATTGTCGCTCGCGAGGTCGACACCCGCGACTTCGACGCCCTCGCCGCCGCGGTCCGCGAGGGCGTCGTGGAGCTCGGCGGCCTTGATGTCGTCGTGGCTAATGCCGGCATGACCACGGCCGCCCCGACCTGGGAGATCGACGCCGACCACTGGCGCGAGAGCATCGACGTCAACCTCACCGGCGCGTTCCACACAGCGAAGGCGACCGTGCCGATCCTGCTCGAGCAGGGTCGCGGTGGCAGCATCGTGTTCACCGGGTCCGTCGCGGGCATTCGGGGCCTACCGTTCCTGGCTGCCTACGTCGCCGCCAAGCATGGCGTCGTCGGGCTGGCCAAGACGCTCGCGAACGAGCTCGCCGAGTACCGGATCAGGGTCAATACTGTGATCCCGCACGGCGTTTCGACCGATCTCCACGTCCCCGAGCTGTTCGAGTTGATGGAGTCGGCCCCGAACCAAAAACTGCTGTACATACCGGGCCTGCCCGAGGCCGTCAGTACCGTTGACGACATCGCCGCCGCAATCGCCTGGCTCGCCTCCGACGAAGCTCGCCACATCACCGGAATCCAGCTCCCCGTGGACCTCGGCCGGACCAACCGATGAGCCGCACGCACCGCTGACCTCGGCGATCCTCATCCAGCCGGCCCCGGCCGGGGTGGGGCGAGCGACCTCAGGCGCCGAGCAGCGTTCAGTTCCCCTTGCGGAGGTGACCGGTCACCACTGTCGTGGTGTAGCTGTTGTTGTCGGCGTAGCTATTCTCACGGATGAGATGAGGGCGGGCGCGAATGGCCCGATCGCGAAGGACTGCTCGTTCGTTGATGCCTGGCCGGCTGCGTCGGCCCGGTCACCGTGCCTCGGTGACGCGACGCCGTTACCGGCCGAACCAGGAGACACCACCGACAGGAGGCAAACGATGGCCGACAACTCCGTCGCGGTCCTGCGCCGCTGGCATGATTCCGGCGGTATCTGGCGCGTGGTCGGCCACCGATCCGGCGCGGTCACCGTCGCGCTCTACCCGTGTACCGGCGGCGAGGAAGTCGATCGCTTCACCTCCGCCGATCCAGACCTGATCGGTTTCCTCGGCGACCGGCACAGCAGCGAGGACTGATCGCAGCCGCTCACTCCTCGGCCGGGCGGCAAGTGATATGCGCGGTCGCGCCCGACCACAGCCGCTCGATCACTCGCGCAGCCGGTTCCACGGCGGTGACCATGCCGACGCCTTGCCCGGCGTCCACGGGCGCGACGTCGGGATCGTTCGCGGCGATCCCGGCGGCCAGCGCGTTCTTCGCCGACGGGTCCGCGGCGAGCATGCCCTCCCGCCCGTTCCAGCGCTCGGCGAACCCGTTGCGTAGCACTCGCGCGGGAAACCTTGCAGGCCAAGGCAATTCCATCCCGACGTCGAACGCGCGGGTGACCACCGTATCGTTGCTCCGCGCGGCTAGCAACGCTTGGCGACCCGCCTCCGACAGCAGTGATTCCGAGCAGGCTGCCAGGCAGGTGCCCAGCCACGCGCCGCTCGCTCCCGCAAGCAGCACCGCCGCCAGGTCCGACGACGAACCGATCCCACCGGCGGCGAGCACGGGAACCGACGCGACATCCAGCACCTCGTCCAGGAGTGGCAGCAGCGGCCTCGTCACCGCGCCATGTCCGCCACCTTCCATACCGCGTGCCACGAGAAGACCTACACCGGCGTCCTGCGCACACCGCGCGTCCTGCGCGCTATACACCTGGGTTGTCGGGACGATCCCCGCAGCCGTGACTCGGGCAACCCAGTCGAGGTCGACGCCGAAGCTCACCGAAATCAGCGCGGGCTGGGCAGCGATCGCGACGTTCAACAGCTCCGGCTGCGCGGCGACGACCCAGTCCACCAGACCGATGCCGAGCGGCCCGTCTATTCCGCGGACATGCGGCAGTTCTCGTTCCAGCGCTGCGACCGACCCGGTGCTGCCCATCCCGATCATGCCGAGCCCGCCGGCCGCGATCACCGCCGCCGCCAGCCGCCCGCCCGCCACCCCACCCATCGGCGCGTTGACCAGCGGAATGCGCAGACCCATCCGTCGCGACCATGCGGTCGCGGCACTCGGCTCGTCCGACGGAGATAGCTGCATTCCGAACTCTGTCACGTGCCCCATACCAACACACCGCGACAACGGGGTTCGGATCGGCGGTGGGTCAGCCGCGATAGCCGAGCATGTCCAGCAATGCGTCGAGCTGGAGTTCGAACAGTTCGTCGCGGTCGGCGAAGGTGTCGGTGCCGTACATGTCGAAGACGTCGGCGCTCACCACCCCGATCAGGCTGACCCAGAACGTCACGCCGCGGGCGACCAGCCAGTCCGGCAGGTCGAGCTGGAATTCGTCTCGGATACGCGCGAAATCACCTGCGAGCGGGGCGGATGGGCGTAGCTCACGATCGGGTGCGGCGAGCAGGTCCGCCTGGTGAGCGCGAGCGAACAGTGTCTGCATCGTGGCGATCACCCGGGTGCCTGGCGCGACGGTCTCAGCCGCCGGAGCGTCGTAGCCGGGCACTGGTGTGCCGAACAGCAATCCGTAGCGGGCGGGTTCGGCCAGCGCCCAGCGCCGGATGGTGCGGCCGACGATGCGCAGGTGTTCGATCGGATCGTCGGCATTGTCCGTCAGGCTGGCGTCGACCTCGTCGCCGAGCGCGTTGTAGCCGTCGATCACCAGCAGCGTGAGCAGTTCATCACGGCTGCGAACGTACCGGTAGACGGCCGAAGAGACCACTCCGAGGTCGCGGGCCACGGCACGCAGCGACAGCGCCGTGGCGCCATCGGTCGCCAGGTGTTCCCGTCCGATGCGGACGATGTCGTTCATGGTCTGGACCCTGGCGCGGGCGCGAGGTGTCGTCGGCATACCAGACACCTTGCACGCCTTCGAGAGCAATGTCAACCATTGTGAGCGCCGCTCTTGAACCGCCGAAGGCTGCTCGGCTAGCGCGGGAGGTAGCACCTTCACAGCAGTAGCGTGCAGCCCGGTCGGCGATCAGCTCGCTGTCGTGGCAAAAGATCCGAGGCGGAGCCACATTGCGAGGCGAAACCTACCCGGGAGTAACGTTAGCCGAGTCACTGGCGACACGATCGAGGAGTTTCACATGGACCAGCGGACGACGGATTTCGATGTGCTGATCGTCGGTTCCGGGTTCGGCGGCAGCGTCACCGCGCTCCGGCTGGTGGAGAAGGGCTACAAGGTCGGCGTGCTGGAAGCAGGCCGACGCTTCGCCGATAACGAGCTGCCCAAGACCAGCTGGGAGCTGAAAAAGTTCCTCTGGGCACCCGCCCTCGGCTGCTACGGAATCCAGCGGATCCACCCGCTGCGCAACGTCCTCATCCTCGGCGGCGCCGGTGTCGGAGGAGGCTCGCTGAACTATGCCAACACGCTGTACGTACCGCCGGAGCCGTTCTTCCAGGACGCGCAGTGGCGCGACATGACCGACTGGCGCGACGAGCTGACTCCGTACTATGCGCAGGCGCAGAAGATGCTCGGCGTGGTGCGCAACCCGCACATGACGCCCGCCGACAAGGTCTTCCAGGCAGTCGCCGACGACATGGGTGTCGGCGACACATTCGTGCAGACACCGGTCGGCGTGTTCTTCGGCGAACCGGGAAAGACCGTAGCGGACCCGTACTTCGGTGGCGTCGGCCCCGAGCGCACCGGCTGCGTCGAATGCGGCGACTGCATGGTGGGCTGCAAGTACGGCGCGAAGAACACCCTCGTGAAGAACTACCTGTATCTCGCCGAACAAGCCGGCGCCGAGGTGATTCCGATGACAACCGTCACCGCACTGCGCCCGCACCCCGACGGCACTTGGGACGTGTCCACCGCTCGCACCGGTGCGTGGGTCCGTAAGCGGCCGCAGACGCTGACCTCGGCGCATGTCGTGCTCGCCGCGGGGACCCGCGGTACCCAGAAGCTGCTGTTCGCTATGCGCGACAAGGGTGTGCTGCCGGACCTGTCCGATCGGCTCGGCGTGCTGACCCGCACCAACTCGGAGTCGATCGTCGGTGCGGCAACCAAGAAGGTCACCCCGGGCGTCGACTTCACCAAGGGTGTCGCGATCACCTCGTCGATCCATCCCACCTCCGACACCCACATCGAGCCGGTCCGCTACGGCAAGGGCTCCAACGCGATGGGCCTGCTGCAGACGCTGATGGTCGACGGCGGCGGCCACATCCCGCGCTGGCTGCGCTTTCTCGGCCTGGTGCTGCGGCATCCCATGAACCTGCTCAGCTTCCTGAGCACCAAGAACTGGAGCGAGCGGACCATCATTTCGCTGGTCATGCAGCACCTGGACAATTCGATCACGACCTACACCAAGCGTGGGGTGTTCGGCCGCAAGCTCACCAGCAAGCAGGGGCACGGCGAGCCGAATCCCACCTGGATTCCGATGGGCAACGAGGTGACCCGCCGGGTCGCCGAGAAGATCGGCGGCATCGCGGGCGGCAGCTGGGGCGAAATCTTCAATATCCCGCTCACGGCCCACTTCCTCGGCGGCGCGGTAATCGGGGCCGACGCGGAGCACGGCGTGATCGACGGCTACCACCGCGCATTCGGCTATCCGACGCTCAGCGTCGTCGACGGTGCGGCAGTCTCGGCCAACCTCGGTGTGAACCCGTCGCTGACCATAGCCGCCCAGGCCGAGCGGGCGGCGGCGTACTGGCCGAACAAGGGCGAGGTGGATGCCCGGCCACCGGTGGGCACCGGCTATCAGCGCATCGCCCCGATCGCCCCCGCCGAACCGGTGGTTCCGGTCAGTTCGCCTGCGGCGCTGTCACTTCCGATCGTCGAGATTCGGGAGACACCCGCCGCCGGATAGGACACTGACCGCCGGCGTTCCTCGGTGCGAAAACCCCACTGGACCGACCCACGCCGTGCACTCGGCAGTGGCCATGCGCGTACTACCTCGGGATCCTCAGGTTCGCATCGACGCGGGTCGCCGAGCACGGTATGGCCCAGAGCGTCCGTTGGACGCTCCGATACATGACCGGGAGCCGGCGTCCCAGAAGTCGGTCCCACCCGTCGCGGGTGTCGTTCCCCGTACGTCGCGCTGGGGCCCGTCTGCGTCTGCGATCCCGCCCGCTAGCTTTCCGCGCCGAGAGATATCGGAAACTTCCCGCGCAGCAACATCATCTCCACTAGTCTGAACTGGTCTTTTGTCGCTATGACAGCCAGGAGGCGACCTGTGAGCACACTACGGCGCGCACTGCTCGGTCCCGCGGTGATGGCGGCCGCCGCCGTTCTCACCGTTTCAGGCTGTAGCGGCGACCAGCGATCGGACTCCTCTTCCGGCGACGGCAGGCCGACCGGTTCCGCCTCGATGCCCAATCAGATTGCCGGAGTCCCCATCCCGGACGGACAGATCGGTGATGCGGTGGCCCAACTCGACCAACTCGCCGACGGCTTGCTGGCGTCCTCGGGCATCCCAGGAATGGCGGTCGCCGTCATCCATGGCGGAAAGATGATGTACAGCAAGGGGTTCGGCGTCCGCGACGTCGTCACCAAAGAAAAGGTGGACTCGGACACCGTTTTCCAGCTCGCGTCGATCTCCAAATCCGTCGGCGCGACGGTCGTCGCCCGCCGGATTGCCGCCGGGGGCGTCGCATGGGACACCCCGGTGCGCCGACTTCTGCCATCCTTCGTACTCGCCGACCCTTATGTCACCGATCACGTCACGATCGGCGACCTGTACTCCCACCGCTCCGGGCTGCCGGATCATGCGGGCGACCTACTGGAAGACTTGGGATACGATCGCCAGCAAGTGCTCGACCGGCTGCGCCTGCTGCCGCTCGGCCCCTTCCGGGACTCTTACGAGTACACCAATTTCGGGGTGACCGCGGCCGCGACCGCCGTGGCGGCGGCCGCGGGCACCGACTGGGAGACGCTGTCCCAGCAAACGATCTACGGTCCGCTCGGCATGGACTCGACCAGCTCGCGATACACCGACTTCGCGTCCCGCGCGAACCGCGCCGATGGCCATGTCCTCATCGACGGCAGGTATGAGGTGGCGAATCCACAACGCCAACCCGATGCGCAGTCCCCGGCAGGTGGGGTCAGCTCGTCGGTCGCCGATATGGCCAAGTGGATGGCTATGGTGCTCGCGAACGGCTCCGCGAACGGTCATGTTCTCGTGCCGCCTAACGAGCTGCTGCCCGCCATCTCGCCGCAGGCGGTGTCGGTGCCACCGAAAGCGCCGGACGCGCGGGCCGGATTCTACGGGTTCGGCTTCAACGTGAGCGACTCCGCTGCGGGCCGGGTCGTGCTCGGCCACTCCGGGGCGTTCAGTCTCGGCGCGGGAACCGCGTTCACGTTGATTCCCTCCGCTGACCTCGGCATCGTGACGTTGACCAACGCGGGGCCGATCGGGGTGCCCGAAACGCTGAACGCCGAGTTCGCCGACCTCGTCCAATTCGGGAAGATCCAGCAGGACTGGCGCGCCCGGTATCGCGAGGCGTTCAAACCACTCGCCGCACCGACCGGCGCACTGGCCGGCAAGCAGCCGCCCGCCGATGCCGCTCCCGCGCAACCCTTGCCGAGCTACGCGAGCACTTACGAGAATGCCTATTACGGCCCGGCGACGGTCACCGCCACCGACAACTCCCTGACCCTCGCCCTCGGCCCGAGGAACACGACCTTTCCACTGAAGCACTGGGACGGCAACACATTCGTCTTCACCCCGACGGGCGAGAACGCCAACCAGGGCACGATTTCCCAGGCGATCTTCGATAGCGGCAGGCTCACGCTGGAGTACTACGACAACGAACACCTCGGCGTTTTCACCCGGCCGTGAGAGGGCGCTTTCAGCCCGCACGTCGATCTGACGACGTCGCTCGAGCATCCCGGACCGGCTCCGCTACGGCACCAGTTCGACAACCGCACCCGCTGTGAGGATGCCGACGACGCGCAGGCATCAGGTACACCCACTCGGTCCGGGAACCGGACCGTTGTACGAGTCGCAGATCTCGGTAGGACACTCGCTGATCGTGTTGTCGCGTGGCTTCCCCCGCCAGACTTCACAATTGCGTACGATGGCTGCGCCGGGGACGTGGCGGCGTCTGCTCGGCAACGGGGAAGTGACCCGCCCGGACAACGCAACAGTACCGGGCGGGTCACACTTTCCACGGCCCGCGCCGCTGCGAGGCCTGCCGTCGACTGCGTTCGATCAGCAGGTCGACCAAGGGCGACAACCAACGAGAGCCATAAGCCGCCCAGGATGATCCGATCCCATGGTGTCCGTCGCCGTTGCCGCGGTTGTGAACTGCACGCCGTGATCGGACGGACTCAGACGGTGATGCCCGGCCCATGTCCGACCGGTACGCCGGAAACAATTTCTCTCGGCAGGTCGAGGGCGGGATCGACGGAGATCGTCTTCTGCAGCAGATACTCCTGCACCGCCCCGACGCCGTGCTCGCGCCCGAGTCCGGACTCTTTGTAACCACCAAAAGGAGACCCGAGATCCGCGGCGAATGTATTGACGGAGAAGGTTCCCGTCCGAATTTTCTTTGCGATGCCGAAACCGTGTGTCGAATCGGCAGTGAAGACGGACCCGGCCAGACCATAGCGGCTTTGATTGGCGATACGGATGGCATCCTCCTCACCCTTGTGCGCGATCAAAACGGCTACCGGCCCGAATATCTCGTTCTGCGCGATGTCCATGTCGTTGGTGACGTCCGTGACCAACGTCGGTTCGATGTACCAGCCTTCCGAGAGATGCGACGGTCGTCGGCCACCGGTGCGTATCGTTGCTCCTTGCTCAACGGCCCCGGCAAGATGAGCTTCGACTCGCTCCAGGTGCGACTTACTGATCACCGGTCCCACCACCGTGTCAGCGTCACGCGGATCGCCCACCTTCAGCGCTTCGAAAGCACGCGTGAATGCCTCGGCGTAGAACTCGTACTGTTCCTCGGGAACAAGAAACCGGGTCTGAGCGACGCAGCTCTGGCCGGAATTGGTGGCAACACTCGCTCCCACGAGAGTGGGAACGACAATCTCGGGATCGGCATCCGCCAGGACTATCGCCGCCGATTTTCCGCCGAGTTCCAAGACCACCGGTCGAATCAGTTCGCCGCACGTTGCGCCGATCTTCTTGCCGACTTCGGTGGATCCGGTGAAGCTCACCATGTCGACGCCGGGATGTCCGACGAGATACTCCGACTCGCCTGCTCGCGCCGCCACGATGTTGATGACTCCAGCGGGGAAATCGATCTCCTGCAACAGATTTCCGAGATTGAAGATCGCCAGCGGGTTCGGTTCCGTCGCTTTCACAACGACCGTGCATCCGGCGATCAGCGCGGGACCGATCTTCTGCGCTACGGCCGGAAGAGCGAAGTTATAGGCAGGAAATATCGCGACAACACCCACCGGCTCCTTGACCACCAGGCTTTTGCCCGCCATCGGAATGATGCCGACCGCATCCGCCGATCCCGCAAACGGGGACAGATCGCTGACACGGAGCTCACTGGTCTCCAGCGACTTTGCGACTTCGGCAGCATAATTCAGACTCATCACCGGCGCGACGGCCTGATAGACCCGCGAGAGCAGATGGCTGCAGCCCAGCTCGTCGGTGACCAGCTCGGCGAGTTCCTCCGCGTGTGCGGCGATCGCCGCCGCAAGGCGGACGAGATGCTCACCGCGCTGCACTGGAGTGAGATGCGGCCAATCGGAGTCGTCGAAACTCTGTCGGGCGGCGGCGACTGCCGCGTCGATATCCGCGTCGGTCGCGGCCGGCACCGAACCGATCGGCTTGCCGCTCGCGGGCGAAATCACCTCGAATCGGTCGTGTGAGGACGTCTTTCGCCAAGATCCCCCAATAAAGAATCCAGTGAATTCGCGGTTGATCACCCGAAACTCCTCTCACAGGCATGGCCATATAGTCGGCGCGTTGTTCGCCCACTTGAACCGAGTTGAACTCGGTTCGATTCCACTGTACCTCTGCAGTGATTCACTTCACAAGCAATTCCATTACTGAACTGACTTCAGTTTTAGACAATCTGCCGTAGCGCCCGCAGGCCGGTGACCAGCAACTTCGGCGGCGTCTCGCCCGCGCCATTCCCGGTATCGGCGCCTCGCCGAGTTGGGGATGACTCCCTTGCTACGACTGTGAGATTGAAGCTGGCGAGTGCGAGATAGACGGTCGACTCCCCAAGTCCTGAGCGGATACATCGGCATTGGCTTCGGCGCAATGCATCCGGAGGAGGAAGTCGCGGGCTGTTGACGCCGCTTCGACGCTCCGGGCCTGGTCGGGATAGTCATGCCCGTGCCCTTTCCCGTCCCGAATGCTCGGTCCGGCTAGGCGAAGGTGCCCTTGATGAAGTCCGCGCACCTTTCGGCGATCATCATCGTGGTGGTATTGGTGGGCACACCGACAATCGTTGGCATGACCGACGCGTCGGCGATGTACAGCGCATCGAGACCATGAACCTTGCAGTCCTGTCCCACAACCGCCCACGGACTGCCCCCGTCGCCCATCGATGCCGTGCCCACGGCGTGCGCGTATGTGTTCTTCGCTTCCAGGACTGCCTTGGTCAGTTGACCAGTCGTGACGACCGCCGGCCCTGGCCACAGCTCGTCGCCGACGTACTTCGCGAGTGGTCCGGAGTTCATCACCTGCCGCGTGAGTTCGACGCCCTGCACCAAACGGCGGAGATCATCGGGATGATGCAGGAGATTGAGCAGGATCCGCGGGTCTGTGTCGGGATCAGCAGATCTGATCTCGGTATATCCGATCGAGTACGGGCGAACCAGTCCGACGGCAACAAGAACCGAGCCGGATTCCAGGGTGAAGGGAATCACGTGTAGGTCGATGTCTGTTGAACTGCCCGGCCCTGCCGCACCCGTCGTCAAGACGACCTCCAATGGCGGCAGGAGCTCCCCGATGGCCTCCGCATCGCCGGAATAGGTCATGTACACCAACGGATGATCGCGGAGATTGCGGCCAACGCCTTCCAGCGGCACTTCAACCGAGATATCCAACTGCTCGAGCACCTCAGCCGGCCCGATTCCGGATCGCATCAGGATCGACGGCGTACCGATAGATCCCGCACACAGCACCACCAGATCCGCATCGAGGCGCTCGCCGTCGGCGAGCAGGACCGCACGCGGTCGTCCGTTCACAATCTCGAGCCGGTCGACATCAGCGCCGCCACGAACCGCAAGATTCTCGCGGTGGCGGGCAGCCGCGAGGTAGGTCACCGCGGCGCTCTGCCTGATTCCGTCCTTCTGGTTCAACGGGATCGGGCCGACGCCGAGCTGGCTTTCACCGTTGAGATCGTCGACCATCTGGTAGCCGAGGCTGACGGCCGACTCGACAAAGGCCGCCATGAACGGCCTCAGTCCGTCCCCTTCGCTCCATCGCTTGATCGGGACAGGTCCGTCGATGCCATGCAGTGGACCCCCGACAGGATCGTTCTCGAGTCGCTTCAGATACGGCAAGACCTCGTCCCACGACCACTTGTCCAAGCCAAGGCCTACCCACTGCTCGAAATCGCGCCGGGTCGGGCGCAGCGCGTTCGTGGCGTTGACCGAAGACGATCCACCCATCACCTTGCCGCGCAGAACCGGAAGTACTCCCTGCTCGACAATGGCGAAGGTAGGCGCATTGGCGGAGCCAGGGATGTGGTCGTCCGATACGTAGCCCCAGTCGTGTGACGTGAACCCGAAAGTGAAGGCGTCCTTCACGTGCTCATGGAGATCATCGACCGTCGGATAGTCGGGCCCCGCCTCGACGAGTACGACTTCGTTGTCTCGATCCTCGGACAGCCGCGCGGCCACGACACAACCACCGGAG
Organism: Nocardia sp. NBC_00881; assembly: GCF_045207455.1. Lineage (NCBI taxonomy): Bacteria > Bacillati > Actinomycetota > Actinomycetes > Mycobacteriales > Nocardiaceae > Nocardia > Nocardia sp. NBC_00881. The sequence goes on along the minus strand of NZ_CP108798.1, from coordinate 975,162 downwards.
CCACCTCCGACGACCACTATGCGTCTTTTCATTGCGTGCCTCCTCGAGGGGCGTCTGTCGGTGGTGTGGTCATTCGGAGGCGCATGCAGGGCTGGATTCGCGCGCCATCACGCAGCGGTCGAAAACATCGACTGCCCGCTGCTTTCCGCTCGCGGCCGAATCGACGAGTCACTGCGCGCTCAGGGTGATGGCCCCCTCGGGGCAGGTACCTTCCGCGTCGGCGGCCGCCTCCACCTGGTTGTCGGGCACCTCGATCGTCTGATCCCGTATCGTGACGTAGCCCTCCTCGTCGCAGGCGAGCAGGTCCGGAGCCATCGAATAACAGCGGCCGTGCCCAGTGCAGCTTGTGCCGTCGACCGTGATTCTCACGACTTCACCTCCCAGGCCAGCGGAAGCCGAGTCAGGGTCATCATCGCACCGCCGCCGCGCTCGGTCAGCTCGTCGTTGCCCGCGATGTGGAAGTCCGGGATCACCCGCAACCACTCCTCGACCGCGAGCTGCAGCTCGCGGCGCGCGAGATGGGCGCCCAGGCAGCGGTGGGGTCCGTTGGCGAAGCCCATATGTTGGTTGCGCTGGCGATCGATGAGGAACTCACCGGCCCGGTCGTAGACCCGCGGATCTCGGTTCGCTCCGGAGACGAGCGCGTAGACCATATCGCCCTGCTTCAGCTGAACGCCGTGAAACTCGATGTCGCGCGTCACCTTTCGGCCGTCGCCGAAGACGATCGTGTACAAGCGCAACACCTCCTCCACCGCGGACGGGATCAGCTCCGGCTCTTCGATCAGCTGCCGGCGATGCTCGGGGTGCGTCGCGAGGTGCCGGAACAGGTAGCCGAGCGTGCCGCGTGTCGTGTCGAGCCCCGCCAGCACGAGCACCGTGAGCATGTCCAGCATCTCGGCGTCGGCGAGCGGACGATCATCGAAGGTCGAGTGCAGCAGGTGCGTGGCGAGATCGCCCTCACGAGGCACCAGATCGGTGCGTCGCTCGGCCAAGGCGGCGACCCAGTACTCGCGGATACCGTCGAGCGCTTTCCCCATCGGCTCCAGACCGGCGGGGTCGCCGCTGAACCCGCCGAAGAAGTCCTCGACCCACGGCACGAAGAGGTCCGCGTCGCAAGGATCGATGCCGATTACGCTGAGGAACGCCTCGGTGGGAAAGCGCAGGGCGAACTCGCCGACGAAGTTGGACTCGCCCGAGGGGGCAACATCCTCGACGAGTCGGCGGCAAAGGCCGCGCATTGTCGGCTCCGCATCGTCGATTGCGTGCGGCGAGAACCACGCGTTCACGATCCGTCGGTACTTGATGTGATCAGGAGCGTCGATCTGCGTCGGTACGAAGCGATAGATCGGGTCCGGCTGCCAGGGCGTGATCGACTCGCTCGAGAACAGCTGCGGCGATTTGTAGATGTCGCGCACCGCGTCGTGGCGGGTGAACACCCAGTAGCCCTGGGCGAAGGTGTTGAAGAAGACCGGGCTCGTCTCGCGCAGTTCGTCCGCCACCGCCCAATGGCAGCCCGCCGCCTGCGGAGGAGCGAAGTCGCGATGCATCACCGGACATCCGCCCAGGTCTCGCTCGGGCGTCTCTGAATTGCTTGCGGTCTGCGTCATCGCGTCGTCTCCTCGGTCGGATCGATGTCAGCATACTGAACTGATTTCAGTTTTACTAGAAAACTGAAAGGTCGATCCGGTTTGTCAGTTCGACGTGTGCGACTCGGATCGGACATAGTCGGATCAGCCGACCTGAACCGCCGACCCACGAGCTGTCCCATGCGGCCAAATGCCCGCGATCGCGCGGCAACTGCGGTTTGGTCTGGGCAAGCGCGGGCACACAACCGCTCCCACCCCATCCGCTCACCCCGCAGCAGACCGCCGATGTCCTGATTCGAGACCCAACCGCGACGGCGAATACTTCACGAAACACCGGACGATGGCGTGCGACGACCAAACTCCGACAGCGAGCGCTTCTATCGCCGAGGCCGAACCCTTCTTTTGTCGACAGAAACGGCACACCGCCGCAGTCGCAATCAGAGCAGGCAATCCAGTGTGCTCCACAGGACCGAATATTTTCCGGCCGAATGCCGAATGCCGAATGCAATTGCCCGCCTGTCGAATTCGTCTCGCCGAAACCGACCTCGAGCGACGCGGCGATGGCCAGGGCCCTTCCCTCGCGGGAGTCGGTCAGGTGCCGACGTAGGCCGCAAGGTGCTCGCCGGTGAGCGTGGAGCGGGCAGCGACGAGGTCGGCGGGGGTGCCCTCGAAGACGATCCGGCCGCCGTCGTGGCCGGCGCCGGGTCCGAGGTCGATGATCCAATCGGCGTGCGCCATGACCGCCTGGTGGTGCTCGATGACGACGACCGACTTGCCGGAGTCGACGAGCCGGTCGAGCAGGCCGAGCAGCTGCTCGACGTCGGCGAGGTGCAGGCCGGTGGTCGGCTCGTCGAGGACGTAGACGCCGCCCTTCTCGGCCATGTGGGTGGCCAGCTTGAGCCGCTGTCGCTCGCCGCCGGACAGCGTAGTGAGCGGCTGGCCGAGGCTGAGGTAGCCGAGGCCGACATCGGCGAGCCGGTCGAGAATGGCGTGCGCGGCCGGAATGCGCGCCTCGCCGGCGCCGAAGAACTCCTCGGCCTCGGCCACCGACATCGCGAGCACCTCGCTGATGTCGCGGCCGCCGAGGTGGTAGTCCAGCACCGATGCTTGGAATCGCTTCCCCTCGCACTCCTCGCAGACCGTGGCGACGCCGGCCATCATCGCCAGGTCGGTGTAGACGACGCCGGCGCCGTTGCAGTTGGGGCAGGCGCCCTCGGAGTTGGCGCTGAACAGCGCAGGCTTCACGCCGTTGGCCTTCGCGAACGCCTTGCGGATCGGGTCGAGCAGACCGGTGTAGGTGGCCGGGTTGCTGCGCCGCGAGCCGCGGATGGGTGCCTGATCGACCGACACCACACCCTCCGAAGCGGGGATGGAGCCGTGGATCAGCGAGCTCTTGCCGGAGCCGGCGACGCCGGTGACAACGCAGAGCACCCCGAGCGGGATGTCGACGTCGACGTTCTGGAGGTTGTGCGTGGTCGCGCCGCGAACTTCCAATGTGCCGGTGGACTTTCGCATCTTGTCCTTGAGCGAGGCCCGGTCGTCGAAATGGCGGCCGGTGACGGTGCCGCTGGCCCGCAACCCCTCGAGGGTCCCCTCGAAGCAAACGGTGCCGCCCGCCGTACCGGCACCGGGGCCGAGGTCGACGACGTGGTCGGCGATCGCGATCGCCTCCGGCTTGTGCTCGACGACGAGCACCGTGTTGCCCTTGTCGCGCAGCCGCAGAAGTAGCTCGTTCATCCGCTGAATGTCATGGGGGTGCAGTCCGATGGTGGGCTCATCGAAGACGTAGGTGACGTCGGTAAGCGAGGAGCCGAGGTGGCGGATCATCTTGACGCGCTGAGCCTCGCCGCCCGACAGCGTGCCCGACGACCGGTCGAGCGAGAGGTAACCGAGTCCGATCTCCACGAACGAGTCGAGGGTGTGCCGCAGCGCGGCGAGCAGTGGTGCCACCGACGGCTCATCAAGGCCGCTGACCCATTCGGCCAGGTCGCTGATCTGCATCGCGCATGCTTCGGCGATGTTCATCCCCTTGATCTTCGACGAGCGGGCAGCCTCGCTGAGCCGGGTACCACCACACTCGGGGCAAGTGGTGAACGTGACCGCCCGGTCCACGAACGCCCGGATATGCGGCTGCATCGCCTCCTTGTCCTTGGCGAGCATCGACTTCTGAACCCGCGGGATCAGCCCCTCATAGGTCATGTTGATGCCCGCGATCTTCATCCTGGTCGGCTCGCGGTAGAGGAAGTCGTCCAGCTCCTTCTTCGTGTATTCGCGGATCGGCTTGTTCGGGTCGATGAAGCCCGACTCCTTGTAGAGCCGCATGTTCCAGCCGCCCGCGTTGTAGCCGGGAACGGTGATCGCGCCCTCGGCAAGCGACTTGGAGTCGTCGAAGAGCTGGGCGAGGTCGATATCGGACACCGCGCCCCGGCCCTCGCAGGACGGACACATGCCGCCGGTGATGCTGAAGCTGCGACGCTCCTTCACTGTCCGCCCGGCACGCTCCAGAGTGACCGCGCCCGCGCCACTGACCGAGGCGACGTTGAAGGAGAACGCCTGAGGTGAGCCGATGTGCGGCTGCCCGAGTCGGCTGAAGAGGATGCGCAGCATCGCGTTGGCGTCGGTGGCGGTGCCGACCGTGGAGCGGGGGTCGGCACCCATCCGCTGCTGGTCGACGATGATCGCGGTCGTCAGCCCGTCGAGTACATCGACTTCAGGCCGGGCCAGCGTCGGCATGAAGCCCTGCACAAAGGCGCTGTAGGTCTCGTTGATCAGCCGCTGCGACTCCGCGGCGATCGTGCCGAACACCAGGGAACTCTTACCCGAGCCGGAGACGCCGGTGAACACTGTCAGCCGGCGCTTCGGGATTTCGATGCTGACGTCCTGGAGATTGTTCACGCGTGCGCCGTGTACACGGATCAGATCGTGACTGTCGGCAACATGCAGCGCGGGCGACTGCGTGCCCTTCCTCGTGGCCGTGCTCATCGTGTCTCCATCTGTTACGCGGGGCCGCCTTCGCGGTCGCCGTCGGCATCGCCTGGCTTGATCTAACCAGCTTCGAGCAGTACGTCTGGTTCGCCTTCGCATCGGCCCGCGGAGCTACTAGGCCACGGCCGCGGCGTGCCCGCCGAGGCGTCGGACCAACCGCCGGCCGCCGCGCCTCAGCTTCCCGGTCGGACATCTCGCTCACCTCGCGTCAGGGCCTGGATGCGGCGGGGAGATGGGGAACCATCAGCAGCGCCGCGCCGTCCCAGTCGAAGGACAGCTATTACCAGGTACGGACGGCTCAGCGCAGCTCCTGGATGCGGACCAGGTTGCCCGCGGGATCGCGGACGGCGCAGTCGCGAACCCCGTACGGCTGCTCGGTCGGCTCTTGGACGACGTCGGCATCGCCGGCCTGCAGCCGCTCGAAGGTGCCGTCGAGGTCCTTGGTGGCCAGGAGGATGCCTGCGTAGGTGCCCTTGGCCATCATCTCGACGATGGTGCGGCGCTCGTCGTCGGTGATGCCGGGGTCGACGGCCGGCGGGTGCAGGACGATGGAAGTGCCGGGCTGGTCGGCGGGGCCGACCGTGAGCCAGCGCATCCCGTTGTATCCGACGTCGTTGCGAACCTCGAAGCCGAGGGTGTCGCGGTAGAAGGCCAAGGCTGCGTCCGGGTCGTCGTGCGGGAGGAAGCTCGAGTGAATGGTGATGTCCATAGCGATCAGGCTAGGTGCGGCTCGGTCGCCGGCGCTTCTCGATTCCTGATCGGTCTGGTCACCTGTTTCGCGATGCAGGACGGCATCTCCACCTTCGCGAGCGCCGCCTGGCGCCGGTAGGTGCTGGGTGGCATACCGACCAGCTCGGTGAAGCGAGTGCTGAAGGTGCCCAGCGACGCACAGCCGACCGCGAAGCAGACCTCGGTGACGCTGAGGTCGCCGCGACGCAGCAACGCCATCGCGCGCTCGATGCGCCGCGTCATCAGGTAGCCATACGGCGACTCTCCGTAGGCGCGCCGGAACTGGCGGCTGAGGTGCCCTGCCGACATATGCGCGTCGCGGGCCAGTGCCTCGACGTCCAGCGGCTGCGCGTACTCCCGGTCGATCCTGTCGCGGACGCGGCGCAACCGCGCGAGGTCGCGCAGGTGCTGCGCAGCGGCGGGTTTGCTGGTCACATGTGAGATCGTACGTCCACCGGAATCGCCTCAGCGCCCCCCACGCGTCCACCATAGCGCGACCCGATCCCGAAATGTTCGAGTGGCACATTGTTGGCAATTCAGCTTCGGCGCGCGCCGTGCCAGCTCAGAATGAAACTTGGCACCACTACAACGCAGTAGTTAACTTGTGGTAACTACCCGGGGTAGCTACGGCGCGGTCAGGATGAAGGTCTCGTCATGCAACAGTCTTCCGCTCCACCGATCGACACCGGTATCGGTCTGCCCGAGGGGGCGTTCCCGCTGTCGTCAGCGCAGCGCGGAATCTGGTTTGCTCAGCACATCGCGGGCGATATCCCGATCTCCATCGCCCAGTACGTCGACCTGGCCGGTCGGATCGACCTCGACCGGCTGGCACCGGCGGCGCGCCAGGCAGGGCGCGAGTTCGGCACCGGCTATCTGCGACTGGTAGACATTGATGGCCATCCATTCCAGTGCTTCGACCCCACTCTGGACGACAGTGCGCGGATCGTGGATTTCCGGCGTGAACCCGACCCTGTTGCCGCCGCGCACGCCTGGATGCGCGACGAATACTCGGCACCCCTCGATCTGATGAGTGATCGGCTGGTCTGCGTCGTCATGCTGCGGATCGCCGACGACCACTGGTTCCTGTACTGGCGGATTCATCACATCGTGCTGGACGGCATGGGCGTGTCGACCATGGCACAGCGTACCGGCGAGCTTTATACCGCGGCGATCGAGGGAAGACAGCCTCCCGCCGCACAAGCCGAGAACCTCAGGAAGATCGTCGACGCCGATCTGGCGTACCGCAGCTCCGACCGCTTCGCGGCCGACCGGGAGTACTGGCTCCGGCACCTCGAAGGGATGGCCGACCCGGTGAGCCTCGCGGGCCGCAACGCCAACGTCGACGCGCACCCGAGCCGCGTCGAGGGCACGCTGGCGCAGGACGCGGCGGAGTTGCTGGAGACGGTCGCGAAGGCGGCCTCCTCCGGTGTGGCACCCACGTTGGTCGCCGCGTTCGGCGCCTATCTCGCCGCGACGACCGGTGCACCAGAGGTGGTATTGAGCCTGCCGGTTTCTGCGCGCACGACGGCGATCATGCGGCGCTCCGGCGGCATGATCGCCAACGTCGTCCCGCTGCGACTCACGCTGGATCCGACCACGACCGTCGCCGAGGTGATCAGTGCCGCGCAACGCGAGCTGACCGGCGCGCTGCGGCGGCAGCGGTACCGTCAGGAGGACATCTTCCGCGACCTCGGCTGGCCGATGGATGAGGTCGCGTCGTTCGGTCCGTCGGTGAACCTGATGATGGTCGACACCAGGGTCCAGCTCGGCGCGGTCACCGGACAAGCGCATGTCTTGACCGCAGGGCTGATCGACGACCTGTATGTCAATCTGTATCCCGGTGTGGGCGGTGAGAGCACACACATCGATTTCCAGGGCAACGCGAACCTGTACAGCGACACCGAATTGGCCGCGCACCACAGCCGGTTCCTGCGGTTCCTGCACCGGTTCCTCGCTGCCGGACCGGACGCGGCGCTGTCGACGGTGCCTGTCGTGTCCGACGACGAGCTGGCCGAGCTGACACCGGCACGTGGACCGGCGGGTGTCCCGCCCCGGACGCTGCCCGAGATCCTGACCGCCGGTGCGAAGCTCGACCCTGAGGCGATCGCTGTTCGAAGCGGCGCGACCAGTCTGACCTACCGCCGGGCAGACGAATACACCAACCGACTCGCGCGCGTCCTGATCGCCTCCGGTGCCGGGCCGGAACGCAATGTGGCGATATCGATTCCGCGCTCGATCGAGTCCGAGCTCGCGATGCTCGCGGTGGCCAAGACGGGCGCCGCCTTCGTGCCGATCGACCCGACCTATCCCGCCGACCGGATCGAGCACATGGTCGGCGACAGCGGGGTCGTCGGCGGGATGACTGTGGCGGCCGCGCGAAAGTCGCTGCCGGACCAGGTGAACTGGCTGATCCTCGATGAGGAGGCGACCGGCCGGAGCATCGCCGAGCAGGACGCGGCACCGGTCGACGACACCACGCGGCGTGCCGCGGTGCACCTGGATCAGGTCGCGTACATCATCTACACCTCGGGATCGACCGGATTACCCAAAGGCGTGCTGGTCTCGCATCGGGGATTGGCAAATCTGGTCGCGAGTTCCGGTCGCCGGTTCGGCATCGGTGCCGGTTCCGTGATGGCACACGCAGTTTCGCCGAGTTTCGACATCTCGATCGAGGAGACCCTTGTCACCTTCGCCGCCGGTGCGACGCTTGCTGTCGTCCCGCCGTCGGCGTGCGCGGGCGAGGAGATGGCGGAAGTCCTCCGCGCGCAGCACGTCACCCATCTCAATGTCACGCCGGCAGTCGTGGAATCTCTCGACCCGGCGACACTACCCGACCTGCGCACCGTCATTGTCGGTGGCGACGCCTGCCCAACCGACCTGGTAACCAAGTGGTCCGACCGTGTTCTTCTCAACGGATACGGGCCCACCGAAACCACTGTCACGGTGACGTTGAGCGACGCGTTGACACCAGCCGCGCCGGTCACCATCGGTGGCCTCGTTCGCGGCGTCTCCGCGGTCGTGCTCGATCCATGGTTGCGACCAGTGGCTCCGGGCGTAATCGGTGAGCTGTATCTCGCCGGTGCCGGCGTGGCGCGCGGCTACCATCAGCGCAACAGCCTCACCGCAGGCCGATTCGTCGCGAACCCGTACGCGTACGGCGAGCGAATGTACCGCACCGGAGACTTGGCCCGCTGGACCAAGAGTTCCGGCATGTTGGAACTGGCCTACCATGGCCGCAGTGACTTCCAGGTGAAGGTGCGCGGTTTCCGTATCGAGCTCGGCGAGATCGACGCCGCCCTGCAACGACACCCGGACATCGACTTCGCGATCACCGTCGGCACCCAGACCGACTCCGGGGCCACCGTGCTCGCATCCTACGTGCTTCCCAAGCCAGGTGCCGAGGTGCATCCGGAAGCACTGAAAGCTGCTGCCGGTGAATCGCTTCCGTCCTACATGGTGCCGGCCGCGGTCGTGGTGCTGGACAGCATCCCACTGACACCGCTGGGCAAGGTGGATCGTAAGGCGCTGCCCGAACCTGATTTCGGTGCCCACGCGTACATGAGCCGACCGCCCTCGACTCCGCGCGAGGAGGTGCTGGCCGCGTTATTCGCCGAGGTTCTCGGGCTGGACTCGGTGGGCGTCGACGAGAGCTTCTTCGCACTCGGCGGCGACAGCATCGTGGCTATCCAACTGGTCTCGAGGGCGAAGAGCGCCGGGGTCGGCTTCAGCGCACGGGATGTGTTCGAGCGCAAGACCGTTGCCGCACTTGCCGCGGTGGCCGGGGAAGTGCGTGCCGAGTTGGTACACGAGCTGCCCGGCGGCGGCGTCGGTGTCGTCGAGCTCACGCCGATTGTGCACGCGATGCTGGAGCAGGGAAGTACCTGGCGCCGGTGCGGCCAGGCCGTCTTGATCGGTCTCCCGGCGGGCGTCGACCGCGCCCGGCTCGTCGCGGCCGTGCAAGCACTACTCGACCACCACGACGTGCTGCGCTGCTCTTTGCGGAACGCCGAACACGGCTGGGAATGGGTCGTCGCCGAGCCTGGTTCGGTCGAAGCAGACACTCTGGTGGATGTCGTGACAACAAGTCCCGACGTGGACCAGACCTGCGAACACGAATTGCAGCGCGCCGCCGATCTGCTCGACCCCGAGAACGGAATCGTCGCGCGCTTCGTGTTGATCGATCGAGCGGACGCCGCTCCCCTGTGCTGGCTGGTGCTGCACCACCTCGTGACCGACGGCGTCTCGTGGCGCAACCTGCTACCGGATCTGGTGACCGCGGCCATGGGCGGCGCCCTCGCTCCGGTCGGCACCTCGTTCCGACGTTGGGCGCACGGACAGCTCGAGCACGCGGCCGGACGCAGTGCCGAACTGCCCGTCTGGCAACACATCCTGACCACGCCCGATCCGCCGATCGGCACGGGCACACTGAATCCGGCCGTCGACGTCGTCGCCACCATGGCGACCTTGCAGACCACCGTCGCGTCGGACGTCGCGAACACAGTACTCACCACAGCGCCGGACCGGTTCCACTGCAGCGCCGACGATGTGCTGCTAGCCGGGCTTGCAATGGCGGTGAGCCGCTGGCGCGACCGAAGGTCATCGCTGTTCACGCTGGAGGGCCACGGGCGCGCGGAGGCCATCCTGCCCGGCGCCGATGTCGCGCGCACGGTGGGCTGGTTCACCAGCGTGTATCCGGTGGCCGTCGATCTGACGGGCATCGACCTCGGCGACGCGTTCGCCGGCGGCCCCGCGGCGGGCACCGTGATCAAATCCACCAAGGAACAGCTGCGCGTGGTGCCGGACAAGGGCATCGGCTTCGGCTTGCTGCGCTACCTGAACGCCGAGACCGCCGACGCGCTGGTGGACGCGCCGACCCCGCAGCTCAGCTTCAACTATCTGGGCCGATCGGCAACCGGCGGCGCAACCGGAGCCTGGCTGCCACGACGCTTCGCGGCAACGCAGGATGACCGAGCGCCGTTGGCCGCGGTCGTCGACATCAATGCCGTGTTGACCGACACCGGCCTGGAAGTGACCTGGGCCTACGCTTCCCGGCTTCTCGATGCGGCCGACGTCGGAGAAGTCGCCGAACTCTGGGCGGACGCGCTGCGCGCTCTGGGGGACCACGCCAGGACCGTGGGCGCGGGCGGGCACACGCCGTCCGACTTCGACCTCGTCCCGGTGACCCAGCGGCAGATCGACGCGTGGGAGCGCACCTATCCGAATCTTGCCGATATATGGCCGCTCTCGCCCCTGCAGTACGGCCTGTTCTTCCACGCGCTGTACGACCCCGACACCGCCGACGGCTACACGATGCAGTCGCTGCTCACCCTGGCGGGCACCGTCGACGCCACGCGATTACGCACCGCCGCACAGGCAGTGGTGGCACGACACGACAACCTACGGGTCGCCTTCGCGGAAACCGACGACGGGCCCCGCCAACTCGTCCTGACCGACGCCGACATCCGCTGGCAGGAGATCGACCTCACCGGAGTAGCCGATGCCGGGGAGCGGCAGCGGGAGCTCGACCGGGTGATCGCCCTGGACGCGAGGACCCGATTCGAGCTGACCTGTCCTCCGCTGGTGCGTTGCACGCTCGTGCGTACCGCCACCGACCGGTACCGGTTCGTGCTGACCAATCATCACCTTGTGCTGGACGGCTGGTCGACGCCGCTGCTGGTGCGCGAGTTACTGACGCTGTATGTCACCTCGGGCGACGCCTCCACGCTGCCGTCCGCGCACTCCTACCGCAGGTTTCTGTCCTGGCTGCGCGAGCAAGACTATGCCGCGTCGACCGCCGCATGGGCGCAATACCTGGCCGGCATCGACACCCCCACACGAGCAGTCCCGACACTGGCCGGGATGGGCTCGATCGAGAGCGCGATGGTGTCGGCCGACCTGTCCCAGGACACGGCCGACCGATTGGAAACGGTCGCGCGCGATTCAGACACCACAGTCAATACGATTGTGCAGGCAGGCTGGGCGATGCTGCTGGCAATGCTCACCGGCCGAACCGATGTGGTGTTCGGCGCAACGGTGTCCGGTAGGCCACCGGCACTGGCCGGTGTCGAAGAAATGGTCGGGCTGTTCATCAATACGCTGCCGGTGCGCGTGCGGCTCGATCCCACCGAGAAGGTGGTCGACCTTCTGGCCCGCCTGCAGAGCGAGCAGGCGCGGCTGATGGACCACCAACATGTCGGGCTCACCGCCATCCATCAGGCCGTGGGCCTCGCCGAATTGTTCGACACGCTCACCGTTTTCGAGTCCTACCCGATCGACCGGGAAGCGTTGTCGAAGCCGCTCGACATCGCGGGGATGCGGGTGATCGACGTCGAAGGCGCCGACGCAACACCATATCCGCTGAACCTGATGGTTGTTCCACTCCGCGGCAGCGATGGGCACAACACGCTGCGGATCACCCTGAAGTTCCTGGCCGACCAGCTGGACCCCGCGGCAGCCGGGCCCATGCTCGATCGCTTCGTTTGGTTGCTGACACAGCTCGTCGGCAACCCACGCGCCCTGGTGTCCCAGCTGCAGTACTGCGACGACGAGGAACGCGCTGCCCTGTTGCCCGTTCGCGGACCGGAGCCCGTGTCACCCCAGACCCTTCCTGAGATTTTCTGCGCCGGAGCGCAGATCGACCGCGACGCCATCGCGGTGAGCGCGGGCGAACTGACGGTCTCCTACGGCGAAATCGACGCCTGGTCCAACCGCCTCGCCCGAGTCCTGCTACGCCGAGGTGTCCGACGGGAGGTGTCCGTCGTGCTCGCCCTCACTCGGTCGCTGGAATCAGTGGTGGCGGTGTGGGCGCTGGCCAAGACGGGCGCGGCCTTCGCACCACTGGATCCCCACTATCCGGTCGAGCGGATCGAGCACATGCTCACCGACTCGAAGGCGCCGATCGGCGTGACTGTCACGGTGATCGGCGAGACCTTGCCGGACACCATCGACTGGCTGCTGCTCGATGACCTCGAGACGATTCGACGCGTCAGGACGGCCTCCGATGCGCCCATCACCGACGAGGAGCGCGGCGGCCCCATTCATATCGATCAGACGGCCTACCTGATCTACACTTCGGGCTCCGCCGGCAAGCCGAAAGCTGTGCTGCTCAGCCATCGTGGCGTGGCGAATCTGGTAGCGGCCCAACAGGAGTCACTCGGTCTGGATCCGACGGCCTGCACGCTGCATGTGGCCTCACCGAGCTTCGACGCGTCGGTCTCCGAGCTGCTGGCCGCGCATGGGGCCGGCGGCAGGCTCGTGGTCTCGCCGCCGGATGTCTACGGTGGCCCCGACCTGGATCGGCTGCTGCGCACCGAAGGGGTCACCCACGCGGTGGTCACGCCATCGGCGCTGGCGACGATGGACCCCACCGGCCTCGACCACCTGCGGGTGCTCGCTGTGGCAGGCGAGGCCGCGACGCCGGAATTGATCGAGCGGTGGTCGACCGGGCGGCGAATGGTGAACCTGTACGGTCCGACGGAGTTCAGCATTTGGGCGACCGGGCCCGCGGAACTCGTCGCCGGCGAACTGATCACCATCGGCGGGCCGATCCGCGGTGCCGCCGGTATGGTGCTCGATACCTGGCTGCGCCCGGTGCCGGTCGGCGTCGCGGGTGAACTGTATCTGGCCGGTCCCGCGCTCGCACGCGGCTACTTCAACCGATTCGAGATGACCGCGGGTCGATTCGTCGCCGATCCCTACGGCGAGCCGGGCGAGCGGATGTATCGCACCGGCGACATGGTGCGCTGGGTCCCCGGGCACGGCGGCGCGTACGAGCTGGAGTACCTGGACCGCAGCGACTTCCAGGTCAAGATCCGCGGCCTACGGATCGAACTCGGCGAGATCGATACCGTGCTGTCCCGCGACGAACAGGTCGAATATGCGGTGACGATCGGCCGCGCCGGACCGGCAGGGGCGACTGTGCTGGTGTCATATGTATTGCCCGCCCAGGGCGTCGAGCTCGACATCGCACATTTGCGCGCCGTCGCAGCCGATACCCTGCCCGCGTATATGGTTCCGTCCGCCTTCGTCGTGCTGGATGCGATCCCGCTCAACGCGGTCGGCAAGCTCGATCGGGCAGCGCTGCCGACACCGGAATTCACGGCCGAGCAGACCGAGTACCGAGCACCCTCGACACCGACCGAGGAAATTCTCGCCGCCATCTACGCGGATCTGCTCGGTCTCGATAAGGTCGGTGCCGACGATTCCTTCTTCGCCCTCGGCGGAGACAGTATCATCACCATCCAGCTCGTTTCCAGGGCAAGGCATCAGGGCATCAACTGCACCCCGCTGCAGGTGTTCGAGCACCACACCGTCGCCGCACTAGCCGCGGCCGCCGACACCGCAGCCCGCGCCTTCGACCCCGTACCCGGCGGGCTCGGGCTCGACGTAGTGTTGCCGATCCGGCTCGGCGGCACCGAACCAGCGCTGTTCTGCATCCACCCGTCGTCCGGACTGTCATGGAGCTACCTGGGATTCGCGGACACACTGGGACCGGGTAGACCAATCTATGGACTGCAGGCACCGGACCGGGGGGGCCACGAAGCACCGGCACGCTCGATCGAGGAGTTCGCCGATCGGTACATCCGCGAGATCCGCGCCGTGCAGCCCACCGGGCCGTACCACCTGCTCGGGTGGTCGTTCGGCGGACTCATCGCGCACGCGATGGCGGCGAAGCTGAAGAACGCCGGCGATCCCGTCGGCGTCCTCACGCTGCTGGACACCGATACCGCTGACATCGATGGTGACAGCATCGAGTGGCTCAGCGCGGGCGCCTTCGTCAATACTTTCGGCCCGATCTTCGGTATTCACGATGTGCCTGCTGAGGCGTCCGCACAGGAGGCCGCCGATCTGCTTCGTGCACGGCTGGGCGGTTTTTCGCTCTTCGACTCAGGCACCATCGAGCGGATGGCCCGGTCGTACAACGCAGGGATGCAGGCCAGAACGGGATACCAGCGTCCCGTATTCGACGGCGATATCGTGTATTTCAGCGCTACCGTCGACACCTCGGACATCTTCGGTCCGGCCGGCTGGCGGCGCTATGTTACCGGCGAAATCATCAACCACGACATCGACGTCACCCACGACGAACTGACCGCCCCACACGTGCTGCCGATCATCGCGCGCATACTGGACGAACATTTGGCAGGTCGAGGACGAGTTCCGAACAAGGAGTCGTAGACGCCACGAGGCGGGACTGGACGGTATCGTGCATGGTGTGGCGGACCGGGGGATCGAATTCAAGCCGGATGCGGATGACCCTAAGCGGGTAAAGCTGACCAGGGGCTTACCAAAAGGGGTTTCACGGGCAGAGATTACCTTTCGTGTAGAAGGCGGCCTCAGAAGCACGCGGGTGGTACGACGTTCCGAAGCGGAGTTCGCGCATCTTCGGACTGCCGTCGACAACGTGTACGAAGGCCCGTGGGGCGAAGCGAAACGACTGTCGCTGACGGAAGCCGGACGCTACATAGCTCACGCCCAAGAACGAATAATGCTGAGGGAAAACGAGGTCCGTCATAGGCGAGAGTCCGTTGACCTGACTTGCCCATGGTGTGAACGGCAACGGACCTACATCGGCGTTCTCGGTTTCATCACCGGACATACCGGCCTGATGTCCGACCATCCGAGTGAGTGGGGCCAGCAGGTTGTCGAACAACACGCCTACCGATGCGATCAGTGCGGCTCCATGATGTTCTTCGCCGACGGTTTCCTGGCCCATCCCTTGCCGGGCCGGACGACCATCGACGAGCGCACTCCCGATTGACTCGGCGGCGTTACCATTCGTGTCGTCGACCTGGGCGACTAATTCCCGCTGATGGGGCCTCGCGGTACTCACATCGGCCTCGGTGCAGTGGGTGGCCACGCGCACCGACCGGACGCCCGGCCGGTAGGCGTGCTCGAGTTCTTTGATGGTGCCGATGCCGGCAACCATCTGGACGACGGTCGTTGTCGGTAGGAGTGGGCGCAGACAGCACCCGCCTGGCAACCATCGCGCTACCCGCGAGCTGATCGCGGTGAGTTCGGCACACACATGCATAACCGATCGCCACCTCCCATCGTTGGGAATTCGAGGCCGATGGGGGCACCGCATCACTTGCTATTTTCTGCGCGGGAGTCGGCCTCGGCGCGACTCATCGGGCCCACGGACCAGGTGGTACTCACAAGCACATGTCAATAGCGATCGTCAATGGAATACGGTTGAGCTACCACATGGTCGGCGAAGGGCCGTTGGTTCTGCTGATCATGGGAAGCGGCAGTCCAGGCCGAGCGTGGCGGACCTACCAGGTGCCCGCCCTGGTACAGGCCGGATTCCGGGTCGCGACGCTCGACAACCGTGGGATCGCCCCGTCCGAGGAGAGTGCCGACGGCATCACCATCGACGATCTGGTGGCCGATTCGGCTGCATTGATTGAGTATTTGGGCACACCTGCGCATGTCGTGGGCACCTCGCTCGGTGCACTCGTGGCGCAAGAACTGGCCCTCGAGCGTCCCGAACTGATAGATCACGCGGTGATGATGGCGACAGCGGGTCGCCCGCATCCGATGCTGCTCGCGCTCAATGCCGGCGAGCGTGAACTCCATGACGAGAATGTCCGACTGCCACCCCGATACGGTGCAGCCATCAAGGCAACACTCCATCTATCACCCCACACCCTCGAAGACCCCGCAGCGGCCCAACACTGGCTCGACATGTTCGAGTTCTCGGCCTCGGCGACGGCAGCGCCCGGCGTGCGGGCGCAGCTCGGCATCGACTACTCGCGCAATCGACTCTCCGACTACACGCGGATCACTACGCCCAGCTTGATTATCGGATTCTCCGATGATCTGCTTGCGCCGCCGAAGTACTGCCGGGAAGTTGCCGCAGCGATACCTGACGCCCGCTATGTCGAAATCGACCGATGCGGCCACCTCGGCTACCTCGAGCGGCCCGAGGAAGTCAATCGCGTGGTGATCGACTTCCTATTCGGCCGGACACATCAGGATCATGATCGCCCGTAACCCCCAGGCTATTCCCATTGCTGGTGGTGATGTAATGCGCCAGGCTAGTCCCTCGCTTACAGTCACGACCGTGCAAACACCTGATGAGGTGCCGCTCCAACCACCGAATCGGACCTGGTTGCAACGGCTGGACGAACGAGCTTTCGGTGTGGCGCACGAGGTTGCGCTGACAAGTAGCCAGTTAACGCTGACATACCAAGATCTAGATCACTGGATCGGTCGAATCTGCCGGAAATTGACCGAAGTCGGTGTCGCCAAATCGGATTCGGTTGCCGTAGTGGTCCCATACCGACGCGATGCCCACACGACCGCAGCGATGTTGGCGATCTGGCGACTCGGCGCGGTATACGTGCCACTCGCCGCGGATCAGCCCCCGGAACGAAAACGATCGATGCTCGCGGTTTGCGCGGTTCGGGTAGCGCTGCTGGTGCCGGGACATCCACCGCCGGTGCTGCCGGAAGAGCTCGTCACGGTGCCGATCCCGCCGCCCGAATCCGCCGACACCACAACACAGGTTCTCCCGACGTACCCGGCCATCGACCCGGAAGACCTCGCCTATGTGATCTTCACCTCCGGCTCCTCGGGCGCGCCGAAAGGTGTCGCCGTGCCGCATCGAGGCATCTCAGCCATGGCGGACGCCACCGCGGCGGCACTCGAACTCCGACCCGGCGCACGCATGCTGCAATTCGCACCGGCTTCCTTCGATGCCTCGATCGCGGAAATCACCTCGACGCTCGGCGCAGGTGCAACGGCGGTATTCGCCGCGCACGATCAGCTGATCGACGGGGTAGGGATCGCCGAAGTCATTGTCGCGGAACGCATCAGCCACGCGATCATGGTGCCATCCGTGCTCGCGGCGATACCGGAGCACCGGATGCCACCTGGACTGCGACTCATCATCGCGGGCGAGTCGGCGAGCTCGGCCGTGGTCGAGGAATGGACCGTACGGCACCATCTCATCAATTCCTATGGCCCGACCGAAACCACCGTGTGCGCCACAATCAGCGATCCGCTGGTCGGTTCGCGGCTGCCCATCCCGATCGGCCGCGCCATCGAGGGCACCACTCTGCGGATCGTCAGCGACGATGGCGCCGGCTCGGAGCCTGGTGCCGCAGGCGAGCTGTGGATCGGAGGGCTCGGGGTGGCGCGCGGATACGTGGGATCGACACTGGAGACAGCCGCCGCGTTCGTCGACGACCCGGTGACCGGTCAAAGGTTCTATCGCTCCGGCGATCTCGTCCGGCAGCTGTCCGATGGGCAGCTCGAATTTCTCGGGCGGATGGACCGGCGCATCAAGTTGCGCGGTCGTCGCATCGAGCCGGGCGAAATCGAAACCATCGCGCTGCGCTGCCCCGGTGTCCGCCAGTCGGCGGTGGTAGCAACCGACACCCAACTGGTCTGCTGTGTCGTGGTCGACGGTGCGACCAGTGCGAGCGAGATCCGAGGTTTCCTTGCCGAACACCTGCCCGGCCATCTGCTGCCCGATCGCGTCGAGGCTCTGATCCAAATGCCGCGTACGCCACACGGAAAGATCGATTATAATGCCGTGGCAGAATCGGTCCGACGGCCCGGCTCGAGTCGCACCGCGCCGGAGACGATGACACCGATGGAGCGGAGGCTGTGCGAACTGTTCGCGGAAACCCTGAGCCTGCCCGAGTTTCACCCCGCAGAAAGCTTCTTCGATCTCGGCGGCGAATCCATGGAAGCCGCGAAGCTCGCCCGACGGATCCGCACCGTCCTCGGTGTGGAGATGACGATGCGCATGTTGCTCGATGCCCCATCGCCCGCGCAATTGGCCCCGCTGCTGCCGATTTCGGAATCGGGTTGGTGACCAGAGGATGACCACGC
Source organism: Nocardia sp. NBC_00881 (assembly GCF_045207455.1). NCBI lineage: Bacteria > Bacillati > Actinomycetota > Actinomycetes > Mycobacteriales > Nocardiaceae > Nocardia > Nocardia sp. NBC_00881. The sequence continues at coordinate 957,019 of NZ_CP108798.1, read as the reverse complement.
TGTTCCGGTCGACGAGCCAGGATGACATGCAGGTGTGGGATCTCACCGAACCGACAACACACTTGCGAGCGGATATAGCGGAATTCTGGCGCAACCGACGCCGTCGGCAGCCTGTCTTCTGGCACGACGGTGCGCCCGACCACCCCGGATTCTGGGTTGTCTGCGGCTACGACCCCGCGGTGACCATTTACCGCGACAGCAAACGGTTCACCTCGCAACGGGGTAACGTCTTGCTCACCTTGCTGGCGGGCCGGGACAATGCGGCGGGCAAAATGCTCGCAGTGACGGACCCGCCCCGGCACACCCGGTTACGTCGCCTGATGACAGCGGCGCTGACACGAACCGCGGTGCGCGCGCTGGCACCCCGCATTCAGGAACGCACCAGGCGATTGCTGGCCGAGTGGTCGGGTTCGGGCAGTTTCGATTTCGCGGAAGAGATCGCCTCCCGTATCCCGATCTGGACCATCTGCGATCTGCTCGGCATTCCGGACAGCGAACACGACGTGCTGGTCTCGTTGACCAAGCAGGCCCTCAGCTCCGCAGACGCCGCGCAGTCGGCTGTCGCGGCTTCGGCAGCGCGCCAGGAGATATTGCTCTGTCTGCTCGACCAGGTGGAAACCCAGCGGCGACAACCGGCGAACGGCCTGATCACCGCACTAATCGGCGAGGAATTCGAGGATGCGCCGCTGTCGGACGACCAGATCGTCACCAATTGCTACAGCATCATTCTCGGTGGCGACGAGACGAGCCGGCTTACGATGATCAACGCGGTATACGCGTTCGCCGGAGATCCGCGACTGTGGGATCGATTCAAGGAAGCCGACGACCTAGGCACCGCGGTCGAAGAGATCATCAGATGCTTCGCCCCCACAATGCATTTCGGACGGGTTGCGAACACCGACGTGGAGATACACGGCGCGCAGATCACGGCGGGAGAAATCGTCACGATGTGGAATGTCTCCGCGAACCGGGACGAGACCCGATTCTCCGATCCCGATGCGGTGTTGTTCGATCGAAAGCCCAATCCCCATCTGGCATTCGGGTACGGCGCCCACTTTTGCGTCGGCGCACACCTGGCCCGCTTGGAGATTGCCATCGTGCTGGACGAGATGCGGCGCTCAGCCCGAACCGTCGTCTCCAAGGGCACACCACAACCGTTGCATTCGAACTTTCTGCACGGGTATGCCACCTTGCCGATCGAGTTCGGATAGCCACGGCGTGGATTCGCCGATTCGCCGGCAACGCCTCCTCCACGCCGGCGCAGCCGTACCGCTCGGCCAACTCCCGTGGCCATGCCCTACGGGGCCAGGTCAGTGGCTGAGCGCTCCGGCCATGGGGCGGTTGTTTCGGCAGCGGTTTCTTCAACACGTTCGCGTACCCAGAGGAGGAATCTCCGCACGTCGGCGGTGGGTAGCGGGAGTGCTGCCGTGCGAGGACGCTGGAAGCTGCGTAGTCCGGTTTCGATGAGAGGTTGGAAATCGTTCTCGGACATGGCGATCATCTGTGCGGCTTTGCGCTTGGCCAGCCATCGGCCCGTGCGGCAGAACGCTACCGAGCGGCAGCCGTTGAGCACCTGGTTGTCGGTCAGGTGGCCTTCCCCGTTGGTGTGCTCACGAACCGAGGCCAGAATCGCGGCAAACAGGTCGCGGCGTATTGGTGGTGCAATAACCTGCCGCACTGGGCTCCCGTATAGGAGACGGCCGGTCTGATGGGCGATGGAGCGATCGATGACATACCAGAAGGCCGGTGATTCCGTCGAATCGAAGCTGGCGCGGTTCGACAGCAGCGGGCCGGTGTTGAGATCCAGGAGATATCCGGCCTCATCGGACGGACGAACGACGAAGTCCGAGTCGTAAACCACCAGCTCCAGCCCGGCTGCGGGGCAGGGCAGAGCGGGATGGGCGAGCGATTCGGCCAGTGTGCGCACAGCTTGCCCGGGAAGCGCCGGGTCGGCTACTACCGTCACATCGATGTCGCTGCGCCTGTGCCGATAGTCCTCGAGTGCGATGGACCCCACCGCGAAGACGCTGACGAGATGAGGCCCGCAGACGGCGCGGGTGCGCTGAACGAGGTCTGCCAGGTATGGACGCAACTCGGCGGGCAGGGATTGTGGGTCCACGAGGGTGCCGGTCATGTGGCCAGTATTCATCAGGGCTCGCGCCGGATACGGCTGTTCTCCGGCTGCGCTGGGACGCCGAATCCGGCCGGACGGCGAAAATGCGCATTAGCCCCTACCGCGCGAGAAAGTGCCAGCCGAGCCATGCCCACACGAGTACAGCGGCGACCCTCGCCGCCCGAGTACGGGTCAGGTACGCGATCGTTTCACCTGCGGGCGCGACCAGATCCCGGCGCACACGCGTGACCGCGACCACGCCGATCGTGGCCACCAGCACCAGCACGAACCCGACGATAACGACTGCCCGATCGCTCATCTCGACACCAGCCACCAGCCGACACCCAGCCACACCAGCCATCCCGCGAACCGCAGTGGCCACTGCTCGAGTGCCGGATCGAGCAGCGTCGATAATGTCGGGTGTTCGGCACTCGGCCGTGTCCAGTCCGGTTGCCGCGCCAACGCATACACCTCCCACCCCGCCGCCACAACCAGCAGCGTCGACCAGACGACCGCGCCGCGCCGCAGCCGAGCGGTGCGCGGACTCTGCTCGGGCCTCGCGCGCCAGGCCAGCACCGCAACCACGGCCGCCGGCACCCCCACCAGTGCAGTTGCCGACCAGCTGAACGGTCGGGTGGCGGCCCCACCCGCTGCCAGCACAGCACTGGCAGCCAGCAGCGGCACGCGCCATGATGGTTCCGAACGCGCTGGTTCCCTCGTCACATTGGCAGAATAGGGCGCTCGGCGACCGGATTCGGATAGGTTCGGGCCGCGTGGCCGGAGTCTCGATTACCGAGCGCAGTCGTACCTGGCACGCCGGGCGCAGACACGCATCAGCCGTAGCCCGTGCAACCGACCAGGACAGTGGGACTGGTGGCAAGGGCGTAGTCGAATTGTTCGTACCGCAGAAGGCGGGTCGAACACCGACGCTAGCTGACGGATGCGTCACCGGCCGGGACGGTTGAGGTCGTTCAACTGCTGTTGGAGACGGTCGAGGGCAGCACGGATGGCGTTCATTTGCGCGTTGAGTTCGGCGATCTTCGCCTGATCCACACCCGGCGGGGATTCCGCTGGTGGAGGCGCCGCCGGTGGTGGTGAGACGGACTGCTGGCCTGGTGGCGGCGGTGCTGCGGGGCCACCGCCGGGTGCGGTGGCGAGCCGGCCGGTGCCGGCCCCGAATACTTGGTCGAGCGCCTCTGCGAGGGTCGGGGCGTAGCCCACGCGGACGCCGCCGGTGCCAGGTTCGCGGTAGCTGACCAGCACCCGCGCCAGCTGCGGGAAAGTCGATCCGTTGGGGGTTGTCGAGATCCGCTCGGTGAAGAGCGGTTCAACGTAGAGCACTCCCCCATCGGCGATCGGCAGGGTGAGCAGGTTGCCGTACTGGATCCGATTCGAACGCTCGAGCAGCGTTCGCTCGGACGCCACTCTGGTGTCGGAGATCATCGAGTTCTGGATCTGCTGCGGACCCTGGGTGAGGGTGTCGGTGGGCAGCTGCAAGATGCTGATCTTGCCGTAGTTCTCGGGATCAGAGTAGGCAGAGACGTAGGCGGAGAGGAACTCCCTGTTGAACCCGACCATCGCACTGGCCAGCCGGAACGACGGCTCGGCGTTGGCACGGTCGCCGAGCAGAACGTAGAACGGGGGCTGATGCGGATTGGCGTCAACGGTCGGGTCGCTGGGCACCGACCAGAAAGCGTTGGTGGTGAAGAACTCTCGCGGTTCATCCACATGATATTTGGCGAGCATCTCGCGTTGGATGGCGAATAGGTCCTCCGGGTACCGGAAATGGGCTCGCAGCTCTGCGGTGATCGACTCCTCGGGTTCGACCGTGCCGGGGAAGACGTTCATCCACGCCGCAAGGACCGGGTCCTGACGGTCGACTTGATAGAGGGTGACCGTGCCGTCGTACGCGTCGACCGTGGCTTTGATCGAGTTCCGCACGTAGGAGACCGGTCGTGGGGACCGCGTGCGGCTGTCGCTCGAATCGGGGGCTTCGAGCGTGCTGCGTTTTGCATAGGGGTAGCCGTCGATTGTGGTGTACGCGTCGACGATCCAAACGATTCTTCCGTCCACGACTGCCGGATAGGGGTTGTTGTCGGTCGTCAACCACGGCGCGACGAGTTCGACGCGATGGCGCGGATCCCGATTGAAGATGATCTTCGATTCGGGACCGATCGCCTTGGAGAAGATGATGTTGCGTTCGGTGTAGGTTGCGGCGAAGGCCAAGCGGTTCAGCCAGTTCCCGATCGGGACGCCGCCGGCGCCGGTGTAGGTGTATTTGGTGGTGTCTGTGTCGTATTCGCGGGGTTCGGTGCCGCCGCCGACGATGGCATAGTCCGGGCTGGCGTGGGCGATGACTTCGCCGTAGTAGACGCGGGGCTGATGCACGGGGATCACTTGGTGCCTGGAGGCTTGGGACGCGATGTCGCTCACCGTGTAGATCGGGTATCCGCTGTTGCTGCTGGCAGCATCACCTGCGGCCTCGCGGACGGCGGCGTTGACGCGGTTGGCCGGTGCGGCGACGAACCCGTTTCCGTGGGTGTAGACGGTGTGCCGGTTGACCCAGTGGCGCTGGTTGCCGCTCAGTGCGCTCGGGGTCAGCTCGCGGGCGGCGACCACGTAGTCGCGCAGGTCCCCGCCGATGCGGTAACGATCCAGGTCCAGATGCGCTGGGAAGCTGTAGAAGTTCTTCAGCTGTTGCTGCTGGGTGAACGTTCGCGAGAGCACGTTCGGGTCGAGCAGTCGGGCGTCGGCGATCGTGGTCACGTCCGCCGGAACATCGGACGGCGACTTGGTGCCGACTCCGGAGTAGGCCTGATACTCGACCCGGTCGCTGCCGATCCCGTACGCCTGCCGGGTAGCTGTGATATTGCGTTCGATGTAGGCACGTTCCATGTCGGCGGCGTTCGGGCGGACCGAGAACTGCTCGACGGCCAGCGGCCAGACGGCGCCCACCAGGATCGACGACAGCAGTAGCAGCGCGGCGGCCATCGCCGGGATGCGTAGGTCCCGAACGACTACAGCGGCGAAGACCGCCACAGCGCAGATGACGGCGATCGCGAAGAGAATGAGGCGGGCGGGAAGCACCGCGTTGATGTCGGTATAGCCGGCGCCGGCGAAGGTGGGTTCTTTGCTGTCGCTCGAGAGCAGTGAATACCGGTCGAGCCAGTAGGCGGCTGCCTTCAAGGCTATGAATACGCCTGCGAGCACCGCGAGCTGGACGCGGGCCGCGCGGGTTGGTCCCGCCCCGTTTCCGGACAGGCGCAGTCCCCCGAGCAGATAGTGCGTCGAGAAGCTGGCCAGGAACGCGAGGACGATGGCGACGAACAGCCAGTTCACGACGAGTCGATAGAAGGGCAGATCGAAGACGAAGAACCCGACATCGTGTCCGAACTCGGGATCCGACACACCGAAGGATCCACCGTGGATGAACAGTTGGACTGTCATCCAACTCGACTGCGCGACGAGGCCGCAGATGACGCCCAGTGCCGCGGCGATGCCCAATCCGAACCGCAGTGGCCACCGGATCACCATCACGCGATACGGCCGGAGACTGTCTTCTTTCCCTGCGCCGGGAAAGTAAAGGGGGCGGAACCGGAACGCGAGCCACATTGCCGCGAAAAGGGCGCCGCCGATGAACAGTGCGACCGCAACAAACAGCGACAGACGTGTGAAGAGCACGGTGCGCCAAACACCGCGGAATCCGACTTCACCGAACCACAGCCAGCTGACATAGACGCCGATCAGCCGGGGAATGACCAGCAACGACACAACGAGCATCGTGACGGCGATCAACAGCACCCGAGTGCTGCGATTCAACCGCCGCAGGCCGTGGCGTGTACTCATCTCCCACTCCCATGGCTGCGTCACGCCGAGCGGTATACGGCCGACGCGAACCACCTCGCTTGATATTACCGTGACCACGACCGCTACGGGTCTTCCCGCGCTGGTGCGGCCTCCTTTCAGTGTGACCGGTATCGGGCCGCCCGTCGATGGATGTGGCCATCGTCGGCGTCCGTGAGCACTTGATTCAACTCGACAACGTCCAAGCCAGCTGAACTGTGACGGCATCAGTCACCCGGGCCGTCGCCCTACGACACGGTTGTCGACACAACCACAGAAACGCCCGCCGAACTGGCCAGAGCCGTACTGCGACGACAGCCGAGCACGCACGAGTGACGCCGTCCTGACCTATAGTCAACGCCGGAGGTCACCGCACGGAAGGCGATCACCTCGGCGAGCACGTCCACCACCACAGGATCGGCGCGACCGCGGGTGATGGGGGCGGGCCCGCACCGTTCACCAGCACCCGATCGCCCGCGTCCAGTCGGCCCTTCCGGACCGCCGCACGCATAACCGTCACCGCCTTTCGGTGCGTGCGAACTCGGCCACCGTCGCCAAGGCGCCATGGGCGTGCAGTGAATCCAGCGCCGCGATATAGGCGCGGACGAACCGGGGCTGGTCTATCAAGTCGCCGAATACCGCGCGGTCGCTGAGGAAGGCGGTGGGGTCACCGTGTTGGCGGCGGGCGAGCGGCGTCAACCGCTCGCAGAGCCGGTCGACGACCTCGATCGGCTCACCCTGCTCGTCGATGCCTTCGGCATAGCGCGCCCAACCGGCGACAATGGCTGCGGCACAGCCGATCTCACCGCCCGCGGCGAGCTGCTGACGAATGACCGGCAGCAGCCACTTCGGGATGCGGTCGGAGGATTCGGCGCACAGTCTGGCAATGGTGTCGCCGATCGCGGGGTTGGAGAACCGCTCGATGAGGGTGTGCTTGTACCAGACAAGATCGACTCCGGGAACGGAAGGAAGGGTGGGTGTCGCCTCGTGATCCATGTAGCGGAACAGGAAACGTTGGAAGACCGGGTCCTGCGCCGCCTCGTGCACCAGTCGGTAGCCGCTCAGATATCCCAGGTAGGCAAGTGCCTGATGGCTTGCGTTCAACAGCCTCAGCTTCATCAGCTCGTACGGTGCGACGTCCGCGACGAGTTGCACGCCGGCGGCGCCGAAATCCGGCCGCCCGAGGGCGAACGAATCCTCCAGCACCCACTGGGTGAACGGCTCGGTCACGACCGGCCACCGATCCTCCAGACCATAGCGTCGCGAGATCTCGGCGATCGCCTCGGGCGGTGTTACCGGCGTGATGCGGTCGACCATGGAGTTCGGAAAACGCACTTCGCGCTCGACCCAGTCGCCGAGGCCAGGGTCGCGCATCCGCGCGAAGGCTCCGAAAGCAGCGCGCGCGGCCTGCCCGTTGCCCTCGATGTTGTCGCACGACATGATAGTGAACGGTGCGATCCCACGCACCCGCCGCCGCGCCAGTGCCTCGGTGACGAGCCCGAACACGGTGGCGGGCGCCGCATCCGTCTCGAGGTCGGCGCGAATCACCGGATTTGCGGCGTCGAATTCGCCGGTCACCGCGGAGGAGTTGTAGCCACCTTCGGTGATGGTGAGCGAGACGATCCGGGTTGCCGGATCGGCGAGCTTCTCGAGTACGGCCTCGGGATCGTCGGGCGCATAGAGGTATTCGACGATCGAGCCGATCACGCGTGTGGACCATGTGCCGTCGGGTTCGATCACCGCCAGCGTGTATAGAGCGTCCTGCTCCGCCAGCGCATCACGCATCCGTTGGTCGGCGGGCAGCACACCCACGCCGCAGATCCCCCACTCGCGGGCGCCGCCGCGTTCCAGCAGCCGGTCGATGTACATCGCCTGATGGGCGCGATGGAATCCGCCGACGCCGAAATGGACGATGCCGGTCGAGATCCGGGACCGATCGTAGGTAGGTACGGAAACTTCCGGGATGAGGCTACCGATCGTCGCGGCACTCAGCGCAGTACCTGCGGTCCGAGTCATAACCACCCCTCGACTGTTGTGTTCATCACATCGCAATGCTAGCGTGTTGAGCAATTGTTCACGAGCTGAGCAAATTTTCACAGCCGATGAGGAGCTCGTGTGGCCACCGAACCATCCCGGCCGGGAACACCGGACGAGATCCGGCTCGCCTTGCGAGCCGCGCAGCTCTACCACCTCGAGGGCGCCACTCAGGCGGATGTCGCCGCCAAATTGGGCGTTTCCCGCCCGACCGCCGGGCGGCTCATCGCCCGCGCCCGGGCGCAGGGGCTGGTGCGCATCGAGATCAATGTCCCGGACGATCTGCGCTCGGCCGTGCACGCTGATATCGAGAGCCAGCTCGAGGCGACGTTCGGGCTCATCGAGGCGGTCGTACTCGGTGAGGTACCCGACCGGTCCGCGGCGAGCCTGCTGCCGTTGGGGCGCGCAGCGGTCGGAGTCCTGAATCGCCGGCTGCGGCCGGACGACACTCTCGGATTCACCTGGGGCCCGGATACAATCGCGGTCGCGCATGAACTGTGGACGAAGTCGGCCCGCTGCGCGACCGTTGTCCAGCTCGACGGATCGATGACCTCGGGCGACTATAAGACCGGCGTGGACTACACGCTCGGCCGCTGCGCTACCCAGCTGCAAGCCACCCCCGTTCGGTTGCACGCCCCGCTCTACGCGGATCCGGCGACGGTGACCGCCTTGGAAAACGACTCGATGCTCGGCCGCGCTATGGCACTGGGCCGCGGCGCCGACATCATGATGTTCGGCGTCGGACCGGTCTCCACCGCCACCACCCTGTTCGAAGGCAGCTACCTCGACACCGCGATCCTCGACGAACTGCGCGGACTCGGCGCGGTCGGTGAGATCGGCGGTCGATTCTTCCACGCCGACGGCAGCGACGTCGCAGGATCCCTTGCCGCACGCACCGTCTCGGTCGGACTCGACGCCATTCGGGCCTGCCGAACCGCGCTGCTGATTTCCGGCGGAAAGACCAAGCACGAAGCCGTCCTCGGCGCGCTGCGGGGCGGACTGGCCACCATCCTCGTCACCGATAGCGAGTGCGCGCGGTGGCTGCTGGAACAGAAGGAGAGCGCTGCCCGATGACAAACACCGCCCGATGAGAAAGCAGGCGAAAGCCGCGGCGGCCGTGATTAGGGGTGGGCGGTTGCGCGGGCGCCAGATCGTTCACCTCCGGCAGCAACACCATCGCGATGGTCTCGAACTCGCAGGTGCAGGACACCATCGCGCGGTCCGGCGAGTTCGAACGTGCAAACCCCAGCACGATACTCGAATTCGTGTCGTTGTCGGAGAACGAGGCGCGCGCCGAGATCATCGCTCGGTAGCCACACACGGTGGCGAATTCGATTCGTGATGGTCAGCAACTTTGAAACCCCGCAGTGGGCGAAGAACGACCTGTCGAACTACTGGACCACGGCGCTCTCATCATCTGATTTCAGCGTGACGTAGCTGGTCGCGGAGGGCTCGTGCTATGCGTGCCATGAGCACGTCGGCTTCGGGTTGAGTGGCGGCCGGTATGCGGGACTCGGTGAGCGCGGCGATCGCGAAGGTTTGGCCGTCGGAGTGTTCGACGACGCCGACCTCGTGCCGCAGGTTCAGCAGGGTCCCGGTTTTGGACGACCACCTCGAGGCGTCGGAGCTGAAGTCCGGTGCCAGGCGGTGCCGTATCAAGTTGTGTGCCATGAGTTCGCGCACGCGCTCGGATACGTGACGATCGATCTCCGACGGAGTCCACAAGGCCTGTAACAGGTCGACAAATGCCCGGGCCGAGCCCGAGTTTGCTCTGGTGACATCGAGTTGAGCGAGCTGGTGCCCGTGCCCGGCGGTGCCGCCTCCGATGGCCAGCGAGTGAGCCAGATGGACCTCGGCGGTGTCGAACCGTTCGGAGGGGGTCTGGGTGAGATCTCGCATCAAGTGCCGGGCGGTGATCCCGTGGACTTTCCACTTGCGCAGTGTTGCGGTGATCTCGGCTGGCGGCGTCATGTCGAACAGTGCGTCGGCGGCTATGTTGTCGCTGATCGACGTGCTCAGGTACAGCAGGTCTTCGATAGCGATGCGGGCGGGGTGCCGGAATCTGCTCAACCCTGTGGGGCCGGGGGTCGTCATGCGGCCAGGAGCTACCTGCACCGGCATAGAGCCGTCGAGTTCACCGCGCCGGATCCGGTCGAGAGTGACCGTCGCGAGCGGGATCTTGATCAGGGAAGCGATCGGAAACTGTACGTCGGGCTCGATGCCGAGTTCACACCCCGTATGTAGGTCGCGGACCAGGAACGAGCCACGAAGGCCGCCGTCGTCCAGCTCAGCGCGTAACTCCTGGATCAGCGCCTCCCGATTCACGCGGTCTCCATCGATTCGGTGATACCGAGGCATCGTGCGATAGCCGGCCACAGGCGGGTGCGCAGGCGGTCGGCATCGTCATGGATACTCGCCGTGATATCGAAGCCGCGCGCGAGCCGGAGTTCACCGATGGGTCGCCACTGTAGTTCGAGTTCGTGGGCCTGCGCGGTGGAGCACACCAGCAGGTCGGCCGACCCGAGGACCGCCGCGGTAGCCTCGGTCAGCGCTGCGACCGTCACCTGCGCAGGTTGTAGTCCCACAGAGTCGCGGACGCGCAGGACGCGATCACGAATATGGGGCACGTCGTCTTCCGGCTGGATCCACACCCGGCGTCGTGGTGGTCGGCTGGACCGCCCGACCCGAAGAGTCTCCAGGAACACCGCGCCAGGACGTAGCCTCGCGGCGCTGGCCACGCCCAGTGGCACGGTCCAGATTCCCTCCTCAGCGGGTACCGCGGTAAGGGCGGCACGTACTTCGTGGGTCCGCACCAGTTGGACTCGGTCGCCGGGTGTGCCTCGGCAAAACTCGAGGTATATCTCGTGTGCTCGGGCCTCGGCGTCGAGTTCGGCGAGGCTGCGGGTGGTGCAGATGTCGGGCACAGCTAGGCGCAGCGGGCGCAGCCGTGCTCGCTTCGCGTCTTGTTCCATGGTGTCGGCGAGCCGGACCAGACGTTGCGCCGACACCAGCATGTCCTGACCGAACCGCGTGAGGCTCGCTCGGCGGGTCGAGCGGTCGAACAATCGCTCTCCGAGATGACGTTCCAATGCAGCGATCCGGCGGCTGGCGACCGACTGGGGAATCCGCGCGGCCGCAGCGCCCTGCGTGAAGCTCCCCGTCTCACTCACACTCACGAACGCCCGGCAGCCAGCGATGAGGTCCACGCAGACACTCTATGCAGCTTTGGCATCGAACTTCTCGATTCTGTCTTGGACAGCATGAACAGGCTCCGCAACGATTCCGATATCCGTCGCGACGAGAGGAATTCATGCCCACTCCACCCATCCGTCGAAATGTGCGAGCCCCGATCATCACTCGCCGCGCTCTTCTCGGGGCCGCGGCACTTCTACCGCTGGCCGCATGCACGAACGGCAGGCTTCCCCCGGCCGTCGTTGCGCCATCCTCCTCCCCGGATGCCGCGACGAACGCTCGGCATGACCGCCTGGTCGAGTTGGAACGAAAGTTCGACGCACGCCTCGGCGTATATGCCCTCGCTACCGGCACCGGCACCTCGATCGCCCACCGGGCCGATGAACAATTCGCGTTCTGTTCGACCTTCAAGGGCCTGGCGGTGGCAGCGGTATTGCACCGTAATCCGCTCTCGCACTTGGATACAGTCGTCACCTACGCCGCAGACGATCTCATGAAGTCCTCGATCATCACCCGGCAGCACGTGACAGCGGGAATGACGATCGGTCAACTCTGTGACGCCGCGGTTCGATATAGCGACGGCACAGCCGCCAATCTCCTGCTCCGCGATATCGGGGGGCCGGCGCAGCTGACGGCATACGCCCGCGACCTCGGCGACACGGTCACGCGGATGGACCGGTTCGAGCCGACGATCACCGAAGCCACGCCAGGAGATCCGCGCGACACAACGTCTCCACGGGCATTCGGCACCGACTATCAGAAAGTTGTTTTGGAAGACGCCCTCTCGACCGAGAAACGAGCATTTCTCCGCGACCTGCTGGAGCGCAACGCCACCGCGGCCGGCGCCCAACGCATCCGAGCCGGCCTGCCGCAGGGCTGGACCGTGGCGGACAAGACCGGTACCGGCGACTACGGCACGCTCAACGATATTGCCATTGCGTGGCCTCCGAGGTCGGCGCCTCTCGTTATTGCGATCATGTCCAGCAAAGCCACCAAACACGCCGAATACGATCAATCCCTCATTGCCGAGACCGCCGCCTACGTGGCAGACACCCTCACATGAGCGGATCGTCGTGTCCGATAGCTCCACCGTGGCTACCGCACTGGTGGATGTAGTGCCGACCGTGGCCATCACCATCACCGGCGTAAGACCACGTGCCCCATCCTGTTCCATGGCCGCGCGCAGTGCCACCGGATCCATGGACAAGTCGGCGCGCGTCGCGACGAAACGCACCCCCGCGCAACCGAGAACGGCGGTGTCGCTACTCCGGTGTCGGCCGAACACGCCTACCACCGAGGGGCAGCGCTGGTGGCGAACTCGTTCCACACAGCGCGAGAGATCCGGCTGGTCTTGGGCCGGCCCCGAACGCCCCGCATTCTCCATGCCTGGCAGCCAATCCGAAAAAGGACGAAAACGGATCATGAGACACATTGCCCGGGTACCGGTCCAGGGGTCTTAATGGTATAGAGCCGGCGCTTAGAGGTCGGGCGCCCCAGGTGGGAAACCGCGCCACTACGGGCGATCGAGGTGAAGGTGGACGCAATCCCAGCCGGCGTCAAGGAGGAATGATGCGGTCGCTGAATCCTTGCGGCTATCGGTCCGGAGAGAGCACGAAGGTCATTGTCGCTCTGCTGATGCCGGGCTTCACAAAGGGGTGCTAGGGGATGCTCGAGGGGGCCCGTGCAGTCTGCCGAAGTGAAGAGTCCGCGTTGCGGATAGTCATCGTCTCGCCGATCCGGCTCTACCGCGAGGGGCTGGCGTCGGTACTGTCCGCGCTCGGCTGCATCGGTGAGATCGCCACGTGCGAGCATCCCGTCGACGGACTCCACCTTGCTCGCCATGTCGTCCCGCACATCCTCCTGCTGGACATGTCCGCGGAGAACAGTTCGGCGAGCGCTCGTCTGTACGCCAGAGAATTCCCGGAGACCAAGATCGTGGCTCTCGCGCTCCCGGAAACGGAGCAGCGTGTCGTCGCCTGCGCGGAAGCGGGAGTGGTCGGGTACGTCCCGCGCGAAGGATCTATCGACGATCTTGTCGCGACGATACGGCATGCCGCACAGGGGAAAACGCTGTGCTCACCGGTGATCGCGGCCGGACTGATGCGGCGCGTCGCAACGCTCGCCAACGAAAATCGTCTGCGCGGCTCACGCCCACTGTTGACCGCCCGCGAGGCGCAGGTCGCTGATCACATCGCGCTCGGCCTGAGTAACCGTGCGATCGCCACGTGCTTGGGAATCGAGGTGTGCACCGTCAAGAATCATGTGCACAACATCCTGGAGAAGCTCGGTGTGACTCAACGCGCAGACGTGGCCGAGCATCTCGGGCACAGAATCCGATCCCTCCCGGACAACTGCCGTCCGTCCGAGTGACCGAGCTATCCGGATCCGGGTAGCTGACCGAGCCCGTCAAGTTTTCATCTTGACGATGTCGCCGCAGTGACACAAGCGCACCGCAGTGATTGCGGTAGCTCCGAGCGAAGAACCCCTCGAAGCTGCAATCGTCTCCGATGCTGGACGCGCTGAACCGAACCGGCGACGAGGCGTCGGCGCGACCATGGGTCCGGATCCGGGTTCACTCGAAAACGGATCCGAGGACTCATTGTCCGAATGCCGGTGCTGGAGCGTTACTGGATAGAGCCGGGCCATGACAACAGTCGGCACACCGGTGCAGACGGAACCCTCTATATCCCGCGTCACCCTCTCCACCACATCAACAAGGAGGCAGCGCCATGCCTACCATCACTTCGATCTCGCCGACATCGGGACCTACCTCGGGATTCAACAGTGTGGTCATCACCGGCACCGACTTCACCGGTCCCACGACCGTGCGGTTCGGTACGACCGCAACCACTTTCACCATCGATTCCAGCACGCAGATCACTGCGATCGCTCCGCCGGGGACGGGTACGGTGCAAGTAACGGTCACCACTGGTGCCGGTACGAGTAACGGTGTTTCGTACACCTACGTATCGGTTCCTACGGTTCCCACGGTGGCTTCGATCACTCCGAGTTCTGGGCCGGTGACCGGCGGGACTTTGGTCACCTTGACCGGCACCGGGTTCACGGGTGCTACCGCGGTAAGATTCGGCGCTACTCCGGCGACGTCCTATTTCGTGTTGTCGGACAACCTGATCATCGCGTTGTCTCCTGCCGGGACGGGTACGGTGCCGGTCACGGTCACCACTGCGGGTGGTACGAGTGCTGGCGTTCCGTTCACGTATGTGCCGGTTCCCACGCTGACTTCGATCAGTCCGAATTCGGGGCCGGTGACCGGCGGGACTACGGTCACCTTGACCGGCACCGGGTTCACGGGTGCTACTGCAGTGTTTTTCGGTATTCTTCCGGCGACTTCGTTCACGGTGAATTCGGATACGCAGATTACCGCGGTCACTCCGGTGGGCCTCGGCACGGTACCGGTCACGGTCACCACTGCAGGCGGTACAAGTAACAGTGTTTCCTACACCTATGTGTTGCTTCCGATCCTGCTTTCGTTGATTCCGAATTCGGGTCCGTCCGCTGGGGGGACTACCGTCACTCTGACCGGTGTGGGCCTTTCCGGTGCCACAGGTGTGAGTTTTGGTGCTACGCCGGCAATTTCGTTCACGGTAGTGTCGGACACGCAGATAACGGCGGTTGCTCCTGCCGGGCTCGGTACAGTGCAGGTGACGGTCACCACTGCGGCCGGTACGAGTAATGGGCTGCCGTACACTTACGTGTCGGTTCCCACGCTTCCCACCGTGGCTTCGATCACTCCGAATTCGGGGCCGGCGATCGGGGGAACTCTGGTGATTTTGACCGGCACCGGGTTCACGGGAGCTTCCTCGGTACGTTTCGGCGCTACTCCCGCGACATTCTATTTCGTATTCTCGGACACGCTGATCATTGCGTTGGCACCTGCGGGGACCGGTACAGTGCCGGTCACGGTCACCACCGGGGCTGGTACGAGTAACGGCGTTTCCTACACCTACATCTGAGCCACCACCTGCATGCGCCTGCCGAGCTGAGGCATATGCGATCACCGATGGGACCGACCCGGATTCACGGGCCGGTCCCATCGCCGTTGTTGTTTCGGCAACCCTGCCCCGACTTTTCAGTCGACTTTTACCGTAGCGTGCCGGTTCGGCCAGTTGGTTCCAGACGCGATACCACTATGGGGCCGTTGAGGGTTTGCCGAAGGCGTGAGCGGGACGTGTTTATGGCGAAGTGGTTCAAGCAGCCACAGCAGCGCCGGTGAGAAATGTGGAGTTTGCACACCATCCGAGCTGTTATAACAGGAGGAAGACTTCGTCTGGGCGGGACGCTGTCCCAGGCGCTTTCGAGTGGCGGAGCGATCGGGTGAGCAGATCTGGCGCCTGAGACAAGCTCGGTACTCGAGGTACGGCCGCGAGTCGTCGAGCGGCGCCGCCCCTCGCGGTCGGCGAAACCATCGGCGACCGGTCTCGGCGCTGCGCCGACGACGGCACCACCGCGTCACCGAAAACGACGCTGCCACAACGTCCGACAAGGCCCTCCTAGCCTCGCTTTCGGCGCCGTCAACGCCTGGCAACAATCCGAAAACGGACCAAAACGGATCGGAAGACACGTTGCCCAGGTGCCGGTCTAGGGGTGTTAATGGAAAGTGCCGGGCCACTAAGCGAATCGGGCACCCCCCGGTGCAGAGGAACCATCAACCCAGCAACAAGGAGGCAGCACCATGCCTACCATTACTTCCATATCCCCAACCTCAGGGCCCGCCAATACCAGTGTCACGATAACCGGCACCGGCTTCGACCCTATTGTCACGACCGTGAAGTTCGGCAACGTGTCGACATCTTTCACGGTGGACTCGCCCACCCAGATCACGGCCATCGCCCCCGCCTATTTGTCCGGTACGGTGCTGGTCACCGTCACCACCTCGACTGGTGGCACCAGCAACGGGGTTCCCTTCAACTATGTCGCGGTTCCCGCGTTGAACAGCATCAGCCCCAACCAAGGGTCGACCTCGGGCGGGACGACGGTCACGCTCACCGGATCGGGTCTGACGGGAGCCACCGCGGTCAACTTCGGTGGCACACCCGCGACTTCGTTCACCGTCAACTCCGACACGCAGATCACTGCCGTATCCCCTGCCGGCACTGGGATCGTGCCGGTCACGGTCACCGGCCCAGGGGGCACCAGTGGTGCGGTCCCCTTCATCTATGTCGTGATACCTACTATCACTTCCATCTCGCCGACCGCGGGACCCCCGTCGGGCGGTAACACTGTCACGATAACCGGCACCGGGTTCACCGGCCCGCTGACCGTGCGGTTCGGCACGACCGCGACCATTTTCACCATAAACTCCCCCACGCAGATCACTGCCATCGCCCCTCCTGGGACCGGAACCGTGCAGGTCACCGTCACCGGCTCGGGTGGAACCAGTAACGGCGTCGCCTACACCTACGCCGCGGTCCCCAGCCTGACCTCCGTCACTCCCAGTTCAGGGCCGGCGGCCGGCGGGACAACGGTCATCCTCACCGGAACCGGGCTGGCCACTGCCTCCGCGGTCAACTTCGGTGGCACACCCGCGACTTCGTTCATCGTCAACTCCGACACGCAGATCACCGCCGTCGCCCCCGCCGGAACCGGCACTGTACAAGTCACCGTCACCACCGCGGGCGGAACCACTAACGGCGTCGCCTACACCTACGTCTCGGTTCCCACCCTGACCACGCTGGTTCCGAGCTCAGGCCCAGGCGCGGGCGGGACAGCAGTTGTCCTCACAGGGACAGGACTGACAGGAGCCACCGCGGTCAACTTCGGTGGCACACCGGCAACCTCGTTCACCGTCAACAGCGCAACCCAGATCACTGCCGTCGTCCCCGCCGGAACCGGCACCGTGCAAGTCACCGTCACCACCGCGGGCGGAACCAGCAACGGCCTTGCCTACACCTACATTCCGGTACCCACCCTCACCACGGTGGTTCCGAATGTGGGCCCCGTAACGGGCGGGACAACGGTCGTCCTCACCGGTACGGGACTGACGGGAGCGACCGCGGTCAACTTCGGTGGCACACCGGCAACCTCGTTCACCGTCAACAGCGCAACCCAGATCACCGCCGTCGCACCCGCCGGAACCGGCACCGTACCAATCACCGTCACCACCGGAGGTGGAACCAGTAACGGCGTCGCCTACACCTATGTCGCGGTTCCCGCACTGACCACGGTGGTTCCGAATGTGGGCCCCGTAACGGGCGGGACAACGGTCGTCATCACCGGTACGGGACTGACGGGAGCGACCGCGGTCAACTTCGGTGGCACACCGGCAACCTCGTTCACCGTCAACAGCGCAACCCAGATCACCGCTGTCGCCCCGGCGGGGACCGGGACCGTGCAGGTCACCGTCAACACACCGGGTGGAACCAGCAACGGCGTCGCTTTCACCTACGTCGCCGTACCCACGCTGACCACTCTGGTTCCGAGCTCAGGCCCAGTCGCGGGCGGGACAACGGTGGTCCTCACGGGCACGGGCCTGTCCACTGCCTCCGCCGTGAACTTCGGTGGCACACCGGCGACCTCGTTCACCGTCAACTCCGACACGCAGATCACCGCGGTCGCCCCGGCCGGAGCGGGCGCCGTGCAAGTCACCGTCACCACCGCGGGTGGAGTCAGTAACGGCCTCGTCTACGCCTACGTCGTGGTCCCCACCCTGATCACAGACGTTCCGAATGTGGGCCCGGTCTCGGGCGGGACAACCGTCGTTCTCACCGGCTCGGGATTGACAGGAGCCACCGCGGTCACCTTCGGTGGCACACCGGCAACCTCGTTCACCGTCAACTCCGACACCCAGATCACCGCCGTCGCCCCGGCGGGGACCGGGACCGTGCAGATCGCCGTCACCACCGTGGGTGGAGTCAGTAACGGCGTCGGCTACACCTACGTCGCGGTTCCCACCCTGGCGACGGTCGTTCCGAATGTGGGCCCGGTATCGGGCGGGACAACGGTTGTCCTCACGGGCACGGGATTGACGGGGGCCTCCGCGGTCAACTTCGGTGGCACACCGGCAACCTCGTTCACCGTCAACTCTGCCACCCAGATCACCGCCGTCGCACCCGCCGGAACCGGCACCGTACCAATCACCGTCACCACCGCGGGTGGAACCACCAACGGCGTCGGTTACACCTATGTCGCGGTTCCCGCACTGACTACGGTGCTTCCGAATGTGGGCTTGGAAGCTGGTGGGACAACGGTCATTGTCACCGGCACGAGCCTGTCCACTGCGTCCGCGGTCACCTTCGGTGGCACACCGGCAACCTCGTTCACCGTCAACTCCGACACCCAGATCACCGCCGTCACCCCGGCGGGGACCGGGACCGTGCAACTCACCGTCACCACCGCAGGAGGAACCAGTAACGGCGTCGCCTACACCTACATTCCGGTACCCGCCCTGACCACCGCTGTTCCGAACATAGGCCCGGCATCGGGCGGGACATCCGTCATCGTCACCGGCACTGGACTGACAGCAGCCACCGCAGTCAACTTCGGTGGCACACCGGCGACCTCGTTCACCGTCGACTCCGCCACCCAGATCACCGCCGTCGCCCCGGCGGGGACCGGAACGGTGCAACTCACCGTCACCACCGCGGGTGGAACCAGTAACGGCGTCGCCTACACCTACATTCCGGCGCCCACCCTTGCCATCGCACTTCCGAATGTAGGCTTGGAAGCTGGCGGGACAGTTGTCGTCCTCACCGGTGCTGGACTGACGGGCGCCACAGCGGTGAACTTCGGTGGCACACCGGCAACCTCGTTCACCGTCGACTCCGCAACCCAGATCACGGCAGTCGCACCTGCCGGGACGGGAACCGTGCCACTCACCGTCACCACCGCAGGAGGAACTAGCAACGGCCTCGCCTATACCTACATTCCGGTACCCATCCTGACTACAGTGGTTCCGAATGTGGGCGTCGAGGCGGGCGGGACGATAGTTGTCCTCACCGGGACGAGCCTGTCCACTGCCTCGGCGGTGAACTTCGGTGGCACACCGGCAACCTCGTTCACCGTCGACTCCGCCAACCAGATCACCGCCGTGGCCCCGGCGGGGACCGGGACGGTGCAACTCACGGTCACGACAATAGGTGGAACCAGTAACGGCGTCGCCTACACCTACATTCCGGTACCCACCCTTACGGCGGTTGCTCCGAATGTGGGCCTGCAAGCCGGTGGTACGACGGTCATCGTCACCGGCGCCGGACTGGCGGGCGCCACTGCGGTCAACTTCGGTGGCACACCGGCGACCTCGTTCACCGTCGACTCCGCAACCCAGATCACAGCGATCGCACCTGCCGGGACGGGAACGGTGCCACTCACCGTCACCACCGCGGCAGGAACCAGTAACGGCGTCGCCTACACCTACATTCCGGCACCCACCCTGACCGCAGCGGTTCCGAATGTGGGCCCGGAAACGGGCGGGACAACGGTCGTCCTCACCGGAACGGGGCTGTCCACAGGAGCCTCCGCGGTCACTTTCGGTGGCACACCGGCGACTTCGTTCACCGTCAACTCCGCAACCCAAATCACGGCCGTCGCCCCCGCCGGTACCGGGACCGTGCAAGTTACCGTCACCACCGCGGGAGGTACCACCAACGGCGTCGCCTACACCTATATTCCGGTTCCCGCCGTGACCATCGCACTTCCGAATGTCGGCTTGGAAGCCGGTGGGACGATAGTCGTCCTCACCGGGACGGAACTGACCGGAGCCACAGCGGTCAACTTCGGTGGCACACCGGCAACCTCGTTCACCGTCGACTCCGCCAACCAGATCACGGCAGTGGCACCTGCTGGGACGGGAACCGTGCAACTCACCGTCACAACCCCGGGTGGAACCAGCAGCGGCATCGCCTACACCTACCTCGGGGTACCCACCCTGAACACGGCGGTTCCGAACACCGGCCTGGCCGTCGGCGGGACGCCGGTCATCCTCACCGGGACAGAACTGACTGGAGCCACAGCGGTCAACTTCGGCGGCACACCGGCAACCTCGTTCACCGTCGACTCCGCAACCCAAATCACGGCGATCGCCCCCGCTGGGACGGGAACCGTGCAACTCACCGTCACAACCTCCGCAGGAACCAGTAACGGCATCGCCTATATCTATATCTGACGGCTGATGCGGCTGGGCCGCTGGCAGGTTGCTGCCGGCGGCCCAGTCTCGTTGCGGTTGAGCGTATAGCGACAGAGCCTCCGCCACCGTGACGGAGGCTGCAGGGGTAAGGGGGCTTTCGTTGGCGACTGTACTGAAGATGCTCCTGGCGGAGCGGCATCTCAAAAGTCATCCGGATTTTCTGGCCGCGTACGACAAGTGCGCTGCCCTGCTCGACCCGCCCATTCCCTCTGGTCATGGGCCGGCGAAGGCGCAGTACTACCAGTGGCTGTCGGGCCGCATGATCGGGCTTCCCCGCGACTACCACTGCCGGGTGCTCGAGAAGATGTTTCCGGGCTGGACGGTCGAAGGATTGTTTCAGATGGCCGACTCGGTACCGGCCGCAACTCGACCGCACGAGGTAGGTCCCTCCGGCGCCGACGTCCAGCTCCAGGCGTTCCTCGGAGCTGAGATGACCACCCGGGGTGCCACTGTGGTGTACCCGACGTTCGAGCTGACCGGGCCATCCGTTAACGCACTCCGGAAGGCTGGAATTTCCCGTCAGCGCACATTCGGGAAGAAGGACAGTGCGTTCGCGGACCGACATCACGTCGATGTCCCGGTGGTTGTGGCGGAGAACGATGTTCGAGGGTTGCTGTACGTGTCCTCCCTGCTCCAGCGCCGCACCAGCATTCCGATCACCCTCGAGTGCGACCGCGACATCGTCGCGCGCTGCGACCGCCCGTTCATCAGTTTCGGACTGAGCAGCAACGACTGCACCCATCTGTATCTCGAAACCGTCGAGCGTCCTCTCTTCACCATCCGCGACAGCCCTGCCGAGGACGGCTCCAATTCGGAGTGCCTGGAGCTGACCGATGGAACCCGGTATGTCTCGAGCGACAACCGCAACATCGGCATCATTGCGCGGGTGCGACCGAGCCCGGATCGGCACCCCGACCGATACTGGATATATTGCGCGGGCTTGGGTCGGCGCGGCACGGCCGGGGCAGGGTGGTATCTCGCCAACTATTGGCGCCCTCTACAACAGCGTGTCGGCGATCGTGAGTTCGTCGCGGTCATCGGCGTCCACAAGTACTCCGACCAAACGGCCGGTTTGGAGCATCTGTTGATCGAATAAACCACCAGTGGATGAGCGGCGCGAGCGTGGACCGAGCACGGCCGGCGGCACGAGAAATTCTCATCTGGTGCTCGACCACGCCTCCGCGCCGCTGGATCGGCAGCTGTTCATGCGAAGCTCAAGCCGGCCGCTGTCCTCGAATCACTCGGAGCAGGACGTCACCGCGCCGGCGAGCCGACAACAGCTGGAGATCCGACCGCAACCTCACCTCGACGCCGCCGCTCCGGAGACATTCTTAGCCATGGGAATATAGCAGGACCAGTAATTCCGTTGGGAGTCATACGCTTTCGAGCAGCGAACCCACGCCGGCGAGGTCGACCCGTCCGATTGTCGCCGCGTATGAAACGTGAGGACGACGAGGCATTCTCGATGAGCACTTTTGTTTTGATTCACGGTGGAAGCCACGGCGCGTGGTGCTGGTACAAAATGATCCCTCGGCTCGAGTCGGCCGGGCACCGGGTACTGACACTGGATCTTCCCGGACACGGCGTCGATCGAACTCCACTCGAGGGACTCACCCAGCACGACTACGCCGCAGCCGTCGAAGCAGTCCTGCGCACCCTCGAGGAGCCTGCAGTGCTGGTAGCCCATTCGATGGGGGGAATGACGGCGTCCTTGACCGCCGAGCGCTGCCCTGAAAAGATCGCCGCTATCGTGTATTTGGCCGCCATCGTGCTGAACGGAGGGCGGTCGATGATGACCGACCCGGACATGGCGCGGCTTTTCGGAGAACTGAGCTCTTCTCTAATTTTGGATGAGCAGAACGCAGCGAGCATCTTCCCCCCGGAGTTGGCGATTCGGTGTTTCTACGGCGACTGCGACGCCGCGGACACCGCTTTGGCGCTGCGCTTGTTGACCCCCGAACCCAACAGCGCGATGTCCACGCCGATAGATGTGACCGCGCAGCGTTTCGGCACCGTTCCGCGTTTCGGGATCCAGACCCTGAACGACGGTCTTCATCCTGCCGATCTCCAACAGATGATGTACAAGCGGAATGATTTTGCCGAAATCGTGAGCCTGCCGACCGCCCACTCGCCATTCCTGTCCGCTCCGGACCTGCTCACCGAACAACTTTTGTACTTCGCCGACCGAGCCCGGTCCTGAGTTTCCGCGAGGCATCAGCGCTGATAACTACGATTTTCTGGCAACCGCACGGCGCGCTCCACGCCGCAAGACGTCGGATTCACCGGCATGGCCGGTGCGCCCGATCATCGGTCCGCATGCACCTCGGCACAACCCAATGGCCGGGCGGCAGGGGCGATACGAAGGGCGCCTTGGTCGAGATCGAGCATCAGCGGCCCCTGGGTGGTTTGCAGCTGCCTCCGCAACTGGTCTGGTATGTAATCCATGGTGGCTATTCGGTTGCGGTAGTTGAGGAAGCTGTGGCAACCGATTGCCTGGATACCTGCTCGACGGGTGCTGGTGACGGCATCGGTCAAGGTCCATACAGCGTTTTCGACGGGCTGGATGATGTCGATGGCGTCCAGGTGGCGAGACCGGATCCGTTCCCTGAAGAACTTCGCCGCGAAGTGCCGGTAGAGCACATACTCTGAAGCGCCGGTCCATTTGGCATGTTCTACCGTCGTGAGGAACGCCTCCCAGAACGGTCGCTCGTGCTGATGCTCGACTCGCCGCATCAGATCGGCGAGAATCTGCCTGTCGAACACCATGTGGTGTTGCATTCCGCTGTAAGGGTCGACGGGACGCCACTCGGCGAGCAGCCTGGTCGCCGCGGCGATCGCGGAGTGATGAGAGGGCAGCCCATGCTCGCGAGTATCGAGGCGCCACTGCAGCGGATACCCAAGCGCCAGGCAAGCTCTGCCCTCCTCGTCGATGAACACGACGTTGTCGACAAGTGTGTAGTCCGCGTCGAGCACGAGGATGTGCTCGGCCGCACCCGGTAGGATCTCGAAGCAGTCCAGTTTGATCAGTTGCTGGAAATACCACGACGAATTGTGGTGATCGCCGCCCCCCGCGCGCAGAGTCGCTTCGATCATCGCGGGCTTCGGCGACACCGATTCCTCGCCGATCCACCGCACCACGCCGCCGACCCTCACCTGCGCCGCCAGTCGAGCCGACCCGACGACATTCACCGACCGGATCGGGTTGCGACTGTAAGTGATCAGCCCCGCGATACAGGTGTCCAGACTGGCAAGGTCCTTGGCTGCTACCGGGATCATGACATCGATCGCTGGTAGGCACGCACTTTCGCTGGCCACGTTCACTCTCCCCGAAGGCTGATCGGCACAGGCAACCATAGCCAAGACATTCGGCGTATGGTCCGGCCCTGACGTTTTCGCGGTTGGTCGTGTGGGCGGCATCGAGGTCGTCGTCCTTCTCGCCGAGTCGACGGCGCAGTTCCGCGACTTACTGCCGTCGTTCCAGCGCGCCAGCCGATGGTCGTGCCGTTGGAGTTCTCTGGCCGACCCACAGGACAACCCTCGGCCCGCCGCGCTGATTCCGCTGGTGGCGTAACCGATTCCCGGCACGCGACCATAGAACTACCGTGGCCGCATGCACTCACCGATCACAGGCACAGCCGCCGGCGTGCCGTTCACCGCCCTGCCACCGGCCGACAACGGACCCGCGCCGCTGATCGTCACCTGGCACATGCTAGACGCGCCGAGGTCGAACGCCGCGTTCGCTGCCGCGTTGCCAATGAACGACCTGCCCGCGTGGCGGGTGCACCTCGGCATGCCGATGTGCGGGGCGCGCATGGTCGACGGCAGCACCGCCGCCGTCTTGGAGCTGATCCGCAAGGACGCTCTGATGTCCTTTCTGTACCCGTTCGTCCGACAGGCGACCGAGGAGTTCCCGGCCGCACTGGCGTCGATCCGTGCGCAACTGCCGGTCGACGACGGCCCGATCGGCGTGCTCGGCGGCTCGCTGGGCGGGGCCGTCGCGCTGCGGATCCTGGCCGGCACCGAGATTCCGGTTGCCGCTGGCGCCGTCGTGAACGCCGCTATCCGGATGCGGTCCGTCGTCGACCTGTTCCCCGGCGACTACCGGTATGACGCCGAGTCCGACAAGGCCGTCGACAGCCTGGACTTCGTCGCCGAAGCGGGCGCCATCGCTGATCGCGCGCCGCTGCTGGTCGTCAGCGGCGAGCTGGATCACCCGGCGCTGCGTGCCGACGCGTTCCGCCTCGTCGACGCTTTAGGGGAACGGTCCGAACTGCTGTCGATCCCTGGTTTGGCACATCCGCTCGCCGACGAGCCCGGCATCGAGCCCGCGCCACAGCTGCCGCCGGCTCGCGAGGTGGACGCCGGCCTGACCACGTGGTTCCGACGCCACCTCACGGATGCAGGCTAGATGTGTTTCTCAGGACGGGTTCCACGGTGGTGAGGTTGAGTTCCACCGCCGCTGTCGGAAGCATTCGCACGGTTCACATTTCGACCCCATCCTGCCCTGCGGCAGATAGATTTCCGGCCAGTAGGAGCGGCTGGTGTCATCACCCCGCCCGCATAGGCGGTGCGGAAGGCGTCGGCCCCCGGTGAAAGCGAACCCACCCAGACCAGATACAGCACCGGCAGCAGGGTAAGTGTCAGCCCGATCGAGCGGCTGCACTACGCTGGGCGATCTCGCGTTCGCCGAGCATGCTTTGCCGGTCCCGGTAGACACGCTGTCCGCCGAAGTTGTCTACGCTGGCTCTGGCCCACGTGCGCATCAGAATTGGCCGATACGAACATCTTCCGCGCGATGGTGGTGTCCCATTGCCATTGATCGGCGGTGTGTAGATGACCGATGTAACCATTCAGGAGTGCCCACGTGCCACGTGCAATCGATTCCGCTGTCTTCCCGCATCTGGATGCGGACCTCGACCGGGTCCGTGAGGTTCTCGGGCCCATACGGCTGCCGGGCAGGCCCGAACTGACCGCACTCACAGACGATGGACCCGACACCTCCCGCCGCCTGGTCCGGCCCACCGTGACCTTGCTGTCGTACTACCTACTCGCCGATCCCGCAGCCCCGGCCGACGACCGGGCGGTGCGCGCCGCCGCCGCTGTGGAGTTGCTGCATCTGGGCTCGCTCTACCACGACGACGTCATCGATCACGCGTACGAGCGTCGAGGTCGCCCCAGCGCGAACGCGGTGTGGGGATCGCGCATGGCCGTACTGGGTGGCGACTCCGTGACGGCGTCGGGCGGGCGCATGCTGATCGAACTCGGCCAGCGCGAAGGGCTCGCAGGATCGATCGCGAGTGCGCAGATGTGCGCGGGCATGGTGATCGAGGCAGCCGACCAGTATGTGGCCTCCCGCAGCGAGCAGGCCTACCTGGACGCGATCGACGGCAAAACAGCAGCGCTACTCTCGCTGGCCTGCCGGGTGGGCGCGATGCAGGCCGGCCGCTCCGAGGAGCAGGAAGAGGCGCTCGCGCTGTTCGGTCGACACTTCGGGCTGGCCTACCAGCTGTATGACGACATCCTCGATCTGACCTCGACCGCCGAAGAGATGGGCAAGCCCGTCAACGCGGATCTGCCCGAGGGCATCTACACCCTTCCCGTGATCCGCGCGGCTGCCCGCGACCAGAACCTTGCCCGCCTGCTACGCAGGGCAATGACGGGTGAGGAAGCCGCACACGCCCGCGAGTTGGTGATCGCTTCCGGCGCCGTGGACCAAGCACAGGCGATGGCCGAGGAATTCCTAGGCCAGGCTGCCGGTCAGCTCGCCGCCGTGCCTGTTGACCCGCGGGCCCGTGACGCGATGATCGCCTACGTCCGGTCCGCACTCGATCGGCGAACTGCTGGTTTCGCGGTTCCCCGGCAGCCGGCGCAGCCATCCCGAGCGCACTTCGAGGCGCTCTCGCCGGAGGTCGCGCAATGGTTGAGGAATTGGATGGTGGACACCGGCCTTGCCCTCTCCGCGGCCGAGGCCGACCACCACCGATGGGCAGGCGCGCTCCGAATCCCGGCAGATGACTTGACCCCCGCGGACGCGGCCCGTGAACAGACCAGCGTCGGCCTTGCCGTGCTGGCCTTTCTGTGGGACGACCTGTTCGAGGATCCGCAGTTGAGGGATCCGGAGGCTGTCACCGCGCTCAGGCGTGGGATGGTGGCGATGCTGCGCCAGGACCCGGAGAAACCGTGGAGGTCCGGTGCGATCCCGACGGCGTGGGCGAGTTTGTGGCCGCGCCTGCGCGAGGGCCGGACCGCCCGCTGGCAGGAGCGGTTCCTGGACAGCCTCGAGGCGTGGTTCGGAGCCTGCGAACGCGAAGCGCACCATCGCATCAATGGCTATATCCCCGCCACGGCCGACTACCTGCCGCTGCGGAGGTCGACCAGTGGCATCGACATCGCCCTCGCCTGCGTGGAGGTGTACCAGGACCGGGAACTGCCGTCGAAGCTGCGCAACCACCCGGTGATCCGGCGTCTGGAGGAACTCGCCTTCTTGGTGACCTTCGTGGAGAACGACCTGGTATCACTGGATCGGGACGAGGCCGACCATGTCCCTTACAACCTGGTGCGGGCGGTCCGTCACGAGACCGGCTGCACCCGCCGCGAAGCCGTCGACCAGGTGCAGCGCCGGTTGGCCGATCAGCGCGCCCAGCTCGAGGCGGTGCTGCGCTACGCTCCCGCGCTCTTCCGCATTCTTCCCGGCCTGTCGGGCCAGGGGAAAAAGTACGCGTCGATGTACGAGGTCATCGCGCAAGGGGCGCTCCGAGTGAATCAGAGCGATCGGTACACGCAGAACTCCACTTCCGCGGCACCGGACCTGGAACGCTTGCGCCGTGAGATCTACCTCCCGGCCGACGAACCGGCTTTTACCGCACCGTAAGCCCCCAAGCCGGCGAAGCACCGAGGGGTCTTGGTAACAACAACGGCCTAGGGTGGTTGGTGTCGAATGGGTGTGTTTCATCGGTGACGTGAGCTGGTTGGTGGGGGCTTATCAGTCGACCGGTATCGGTGGTTGCTGGCGGTAGTCGGACGAGTCTGGTTGTGGCTGTTGATGTTCGGGCTCATGGTGTCGGGCGTTCGGGCTCGATGGGTGGGTGTCAGGCGGCGACTGCGGTCCAACCGCCTGTGGTGTGGGCGATGCCGAGGACTGCGAGGCGGGCGAGGTTGTGCGCAGCGGCGAGCAGTCCGCTCCGAACGCGCCAGCCGGGCCCGCATATCGACCAGAACGGTGTGCACAAACCCTGGATAGTCGAAATCCAGGCCCCCGGCCGCGTACTTCCAACGGGCATCGAACGCGAACCGCTCCACCGCCTCCCGATCCGAAAGCCCCTCGACCCGCTGCAGCACCATCACCACCGCCACGATCATCGGCGGCACCGACCGCCGCCCGACATCGGTGAACAGATCAGCGAACATCTCATCCGGGAACAACCGGACACATTCCCGGTGCAACACACCATAAATCGAGTCCTCACCCACCCGCCCGGCGCAGAACTCGACCGTCGACCGCAGCAGATCACCCTGACTCGGTACACGCCCCAACGTCACCCGAAGCATTCTGCTCGAGACAGGCCCGCACCGCACGAAAAACACCAACCACCTAGTAGTGCTTTGTTAGGTGTGAGGTGGTTGTTTTTCGGGTGGGTAGGGGTTGGTGGCAGGTGTGGCAGTGTCCGGTCCAGGTGGCGAGTAGGTGTTGGAGTCGGCGCAGGACGGCGTAGAGGGTCAGGCCTGCGCAGGGGCTTTTGGGGTGTGGCGCAGTGTGGTGCAGATGGCTTGGGCGATGGAGGCGAGGGTGACGTGACGGTGCCAGCCGGTCCAGGATCGGCCTTCGAAGTGGTCCAGACCCAGGCCGTCTTTGAGTTCGCGGTAATCGTGCTCGATGCGCCAACGGATTTTCGCCAGCTGCACGAGATCTCGTAGCGGGATGCTCGGTGGCAGGGTGGCCAGCCAGTAGTCGGTGGGTTCCGGGGCTCCGGTGGGCCATTCGGCCAGCAGCCAGCATTCGGGCAGGCTGCCGTCGGGTGCGCGGGTGATGTTGCGGTTGGCCGGGCGCACCCGCAGTGCGAGGAACCGTGACCGCATCACCGCGCCGGGATTTCCTGGGGTCTTGCGGCTGCCGCGCCGCCAGGTGACGAACCGTCCTGCCGCGCGGCCGGCGGTGGTGATCATCGTCTTCGCGGTCATGGGTTTGTCGGGGTAGTCGGTGCGGGTTCTGGGCCGTCCGAACCCGGAGTAGGTCGGTGCCACCGGTCGGGCGGTGGCGGGATGGACGCTGGTCGAGGCCGAGACGGCCAGCACATAGGCCAGTCCTCGGTCGGTGAGCCCGGCGCGGAAGGCGGTGCTGTCGCCGTAGGCGGCATCAGCGATCACCGGGCGTGCGGGCATGCCCCAGGCGGCGACTTCGTCGAGCATGTCCAGGGCCAGTCGCCATTTCTCCCGGAACCGGGCGTGGCCGGGGATCGCGCAGCGTGCTCGCAGCGCCGCGATCCGCTGGGCTTCGGCGGGGTCGGTGGCGGTGTGGTCGTCCCAGGAACGGGGCAGATACAGCCGCCAATCCAGCGCGGCCGAGGACCAGTCGGTGACCGCGTGCACGCTCACCCCGATCTGACAGTTCCCGCGCTTGCCCAGCGCCCCGCAATACATCCGCGCCACCCCGGGTGAGGATGTGCCGTCCTTCGGGAAACCGGTGTCATCGACCACCAATGCGTCGGGATCGACGAACCGTGCCGCCCACCTGGTCAGCCGCGCCCTCACCTGGCTGTGGTCCCACGTCGAGGTCGTCACGAACTGCTGCAACTGCTGATGATCCACCCCCAGCCGTGCCGCCATGGGCTGCATCGACTTGCGCTTACCGTCGCAGAGTAGGCCCCGCAGATACAACTGTCCCTTTGCTCGCTGATCCCGACGGGCGAACCCGGCGAACATCTCCGCCGCGAACTCCTCGATCACCGGACGAACCAACTCCATCTCCTCACCCAACACCGTTCAACCACAACACATCTCGCACCACCTAACAAAGCACTACTAGGTGGTTGGTGTTTTTCGTGCGGTGCGGGCCTGTCTCGAGCAGAATGCTTCGGGTGACGTTGGGGCGTGTACCGAGTCAGGGTGATCTGCTGCGGTCGACGGTCGAGTTCTGCGCCGGGCGGGTGGGTGAGGACTCGATTTATGGTGTGTTGCACCGGGAATGTGTCCGGTTGTTCCCGGATGAGATGTTCGCTGATCTGTTCACCGATGTCGGGCGGCGGTCGGTGCCGCCGATGATCGTGGCGGTGGTGATGGTGCTGCAGCGGGTCGAGGGGCTTTCGGATCGGGAGGCGGTGGAGCGGTTCGCGTTCGATGCCCGTTGGAAGTACGCGGCCGGGGGCCTGGATTTCGACTATCCAGGGTTTGTGCACACCGTTCTGGTCGATATGCGGGCCCGGCTGGCGCGTTCGGAGCGGCCGAACCGCATCTTCGACACCGTGCTGCAAGTCGCGCACCGGGCAGGGCTGGTGGGCCGTCGCCGGGTGCTGGACTCGACCCCGTTGTATGACGCGGTGGCCACGATGGACACCATCACCCTGGTCCGGTCGGCGATCCGGGGCCTGTTCACCGCCGCCGATGCGGAGCTGGCAACGATGTTGCGGGCGCGGGTCAGCAGCGGTGACGATTACGCCAGCGCGGCCAAACCGGTGATCGATTGGGACGACGAAGCCGCCCGCGCCCAGTTGATCGATTCCCGCGCCGGTGACGCGATGGCAATGCTGGCGGTGCTCGACGGGTGTGAACTCGAAGAGCCGACGGGCAGGGCCGCGCAGCTGCTGGCCACCGTGGTGGGCCAGGACATCACCGAAGGCGATGACGGCTGTTTCCGTATCGTGCGGGGTACCGCCGCGGACCGGGTGATCTCCACCGTCGATCCCGAGACCCGTCACGGGCACAAGACCTCGGCTCGCGGGTTCGACGGTTACAAGGGCCATATCGCCGTCGATCCCGACAGCGAGATCATCACCGCCACCACCGTCACCCCCGGCAATGCCGGTGACGCCGACGCCGCTGAGGGCCTGCTCGCCGATATCCTGCCCGCCGAAGCCGAAGCCGAAGCCGAAGCCGAAGCCGAAGCCGAAGCCGAAGCCGAAGCCGAAGCCGAAGCCGAAGCCGGTGGGGTGGCGGTGTTCGGTGATGCCGCCTACGGCGCGGGTGAGTTGCTGAAGCGGTTGGACGACAACGGGATTGGCAACCGGATCAAGGTGCAGCCCTCGCCGTCGGTGAAAGGGCATTTCGCCAAGGACCGCTTCACCATCGACCTGGACCGGCGGACGGTGGCTTGCCCGGCAGGGGTCACCGCGACGATCGGCGCCCGCACCGGGCGTCGGACCGGCACCGCCTGTTTCGGCGTCGCCTGCACCGGGTGCCCACTGCGCGCGCAGTGCACCACCGCGGCCGGTGGCCGCACGATCACGGTCGGTGCTTTCGAGGAATACCTGGTCACCGGTCGCGAGCGCCAACGCGATCCGGCTTGGAAGGCCGACTACCGTGCCACCCGGCCCAAGGTGGAACGCAAGATCGGGCACCTGATGCGCCGCCGCCACGGCGGACGCCGCGCCCGCATGCGCGGACGAGTCAAAGTCGCCGCCGACTTCGGACTGCTCGCCGCTGCGCACAACCTCGCCCGCCTCGCAGTCCTCGGCATCGCCCACACCACAGGCGGTTGGACCGCAGCCCCCGCCTGACACCCACCCATCGAGCCCGAACGCCCGACACCATGAGCCCGAACATCAACAGCCACAACCAGACTCGTCCGACTACCGCCAGCAACCACCGATACCGGTCGACTGATAAGCCCCCACCAACCAGCTCACGTCACCGATGAAACACACCCATTCGACACCAACCACCTAGGACCTGTCACGTTCCGTGACAGCTCGCGGGCCACCCCGGATCGTGAGAATGGAACCGGGCATCCATCACCGCCGGCGCCAGGAGTTGCGCCACCCAGCGCCGGCCGCGCCGAGCACTGGAGTGTGGCCTCAGACGCGGAACCGGCGGGCCACGTCGTGCAGCGCGGTTGCCAGCTGGTCGACGTGGCCGGCGGGGGTGAACTGGGCCGGGGTGACCCGCACACAGTCGCCGCCCGTGACCCCGCCACGCCGGACCGTGAAGATGCGGTACGTGTCCAGCAGGTAGCCGGCGATGGCCTCGTTGTCGGCTTGCGAGGTCCGACCGGAAAGCCGGAACGAGGTGATCGCGCCATACATCGACGAGTCGTCCGGGGTCAAGATCTCCAGGTTGTCGATCTGCCGGACCTGATCGACCCAGCGGTTACGCAGGTAGCGCAGCCGGGCTTCCTTGACAGAGGCGCCCAGAGCCTCATGACAGTCCAGAGCGGTCGGCAGGGTGAGGAAGGCAGCCACGTCCAGGGTGCCGGAGTGAACCCGGGAGCGAATGTCGCCGGCAGGGTAGGTTTCGTCGGCGAAGGCCGCGTCGATGTCTGCCAAACGGTTCTTGCGGACGTAGAGGAACCCGACACCGAGCGGCGCGTTGATCCACTTGTGCAGGGAGAACCCGGCGAATTCCGCATCCAGGTCGGGAATGGTGAAGTCGAGCTGACCCCAGGAGTGGGCCGCGTCGACGATCACGTCCACGTCCCGCTCCCTGGCCATCGCCACGATTTCCCGTACCGGCACGACCAGGCCTGTGCGGTTGTTCATATGGCTGAGCAAGAGCAACCTGACCCCGGGATGGTCGCGCAGCGCCCGGGAGTAGGTGTCGAGAACTGCCTGGCGGGTCGGCGGTTCCGGGATCACGATCCGCACGATCTCGACGCCACGCCGGTGCCGCAGTGCGTTCACCGCGTACTGACAGCTGTGGTAGTCGAGGTCGGCATACATCACGGCATCGCCTGGCCGCAGCCGGTTGTAGCCGGCGATGAGATTCTGCAGCGCCTCGGTGCCACCACGGGTCAGGGTGACCTCCTCCGCGGACACACCGGCCGCCGCGGCCAGGCGTTCCCGGATGTGTTCGAGTTCCGCTTTATAGGTGGTTCTCAGCAGGTACGAGTTCAACTGGTTGAGCCGGTCCATGTTGCGCAGGTACTCACGGCGCACCGGTGCCGACATAATCCCGTAGTAGCCGTTCTCCAGGTTGATGACTTGCGGGGTCACCGGATATTGGTTTGCCACCGTAGTCCAGAACCGCTCGTCCCTGGCGACCTCGTCGAGACCGCGGCCCGAGGGCGCCACCACCGGCGTGATATCCGATCTCCCGTCCTGGGTGTGGTCCCCTCGCAGGATGCCGGGCGCAACGGCACCGGCACCGAGCCCGGCCAACAGCCGACGCCGAGACACAGACATAACCATTCCTCTCAATAATTGCCTTGCACCGCAAGGTTTTTCGACATGCAGGGCCCACCGCTCCCGGTGGGCCCTGTCCCGGATCTACTGCAGCAGCATCTTCCGATCGCATCAAAGTCGGACTTCCCGCTGCGGTATGCACTCGACATAATCTGCGCTGTGCGTGCGACCGGTGCGGGACCGCAGCTGGTCGGGTTCCTGCTGTGGCCGGGTCCGATGTCGAACGTCTGGCGCGGATGTGACGTGTTCGCGACCGTGCGATCAGCGCATCCCGTCGGTTGCGTCGTCCGCCCCCGCGGGGACAGTTCCTCGACTGGCCGCGGGCACATTCGGCGGCCGGAACCGACCTACCGGGTGAGCGCCTGTGGTGGAGACAGCTGTGGGCCGGAAACGGTCGAGGCCGTGTAGTGCGAATGTCGCGATGACGCCGATCAGGCTGAGTCCCAGCCAAATCGCCCAGTCCGCTGCTGCGTCATGGGCGGCGCCGACAATGGCACCGGTGACGAGATTGCCGATCAGGATGCCGACACCCACGATGGTGTTATAGAAGCCGTAATGAGTCGCCACCAGTCTTCCACTCGAGAGTGTCACCACGGCGTCCATCTCGAATGGAAATATCGCCGCCGTGCCGACCGCCAGGATTGCGGCCGAGACCAGCAGTGCCCCGACCGCGGCTGCGACGCCGAATCGGTCCGGTCCGGATACAACCGCCAGCGGTACGAACGACGCGGTCAGGATCCCCATGCCGACGACCAAGCTACGGCCGGTCCCCCATCTCGCCTTGAACCATGCGGTGATTCGCAACTGCCCGGCGACCGCTACCACTCCGGATACCACGAACACCGCCGACACCAGCAGCTGCGATCGTGCGCCCGCGATGAATTCGGCCTGCAACGGCAGTGCGAGATACACCTGGAATGACAGCACATACGAGCCGATCATCGCCAGCGCGAACCACACGAACCGCCGGTTGGCAACGACCGTGCGCCAATCGTCGAGCACCGAGGGCTTCTCCGCCGCCGTCTCCGTGCGCCGGGCGGGCAAGGCGAACAGCTGCGCCACGGTCAGCGCCGCGAACACCACCGCCGCCGCACCCGCGGTCACCCGGAAATCCACCGCCATCAACGCCAGGCCGACCAGCGGACCGGCCAAGATGCCCGCCTGATAGAAGATGTTGAACACCGCGAACGCTTCCACCCGACGTTCCCCGGTATCGGCCGCAAGGTAGGCGCGCACCGCCGGATTGAACAGGGCCCCGGCGAAACCCGTTGCCGCCGACGCGATCAACAAACCAGGCAGTGAGGTCGCGAATACCAGCAGCGCGAACCCACCGGTACGCAACAGACACCCCACCACGATCAGCGGCTTGTACCCGAGCCGGTCGGCCAGTGTGCCGCCGACCAGGAACATGCCCTGCTGGGAGAAGTTCCGCACGCCCAGCACCAGCCCGACCGCCCACGCCGCCAAACCGAGCGGACCCGCCAAGTAGCCCGCCAGGTACGGCATCAACATGTAGAAACCCAGGTTGATGCCGAACTGATTGACCATCAACAACCTGGCGGCGAGGTCGAAACTACGGAACTTCCGGAACACCGTCACGAGACCGCCTCCTCGACCAGGGACAGCGCGCGTGGATCGACCACCGTCGCACAGCGAGTCCAAGACTGGACCACCCGCTCGCTCGGATGCGCGATAGTGTCCGGCTCGATCGGCGGGGCGCCGTCCAGCAGTCCGTGTTCGGCGCAGTACCGATCGTTGTAGACGGTGTCGAAATAGCGGTGCGGACCATCGGGGAACACCGCAGCGACTGTAGCGTCGGCGTCATGGGTGCGTGCCGCCCAGCCCGCGACCAGCGCCACGGCTCCGACGCTCCAGCCGCCGGCGGCATAGTGGGTCGCGGCGAGGGTGCGGCATGTCCACACCGCCTCCGACGGCGCTACCCAGTGCACTTCGTCGAAGGCGGCGTAGTCGATGTTCGGCGGGTAGATACTCGATCCCAGGCCGCGCATCAGGCGAGGGCCCGCGGGCTGACCGAAGATCGTCGAAGCCACCGTGTCCACGCCGATGAGCTTCAGGTCCGGATTGAATCGGCGCAGCACCCGGGCCACTCCGGCCGAGTGTCCGCCGGTGCCTACCGCGCACACCAGCACATCCACCACGCCGAGCTGTTCGATCAGCTCGAGCGCCAACGATTCGTAGCCGTCGACGTTGTCCGGGTTGCTGTACTGGTCCGGGCACCAGGCATCGACATCCTGGTCGAGCAGGTCCGCGACCCGATCGCGACGGGCTTGCTGCCAGCCCCCGATCGGGTGCGGCTCGGACACGACGTCCACCTGCGTGCCGTAGGCGGCGAGCATTCGCGCGACGATGGGCTCTAGACCGGGGTCGGTCACCACCGTGACCGGGTGGCGGTACACCATTCCAGCCAGCGCCAAACCCAAACCTAATGTTCCACTCGTGGATTCGATGATCCGCGCCCCAGGCGCCAGCTCGCCACGGACTTCCGCCCGCCGCACCATGTGCAGCGCGGGACGGTCTTTCATACCGCCGGGGTTGGCCGCTTCGATTTTGGCCCAGAACCCGCGCCCGACCGGTGCCAGCGGGGCGCCGACCCACAGGACGGGAGTGTTCCCGACCAATGCGTGGGGATGCCGGGCCGCGCCCGGCGCGGCACCAATCTCTGCGGGTATCTCGGTGCGCCTGTCGAACACAATCTTGTTCATGACTGTCGCTTCCTGTATCTGGACCGCCATCAAGACGGTCCGAACGATGAATGGGCAGCGAACACCGGCCGACGACCCGGCAACGTCGGCCTGGCGCTGACCTATCAGCGTCGCGCGATACAGAACCGCGTGAGTAGATCCCGCCCACCAGCAGCGGGCAGGGACGTCGCCGGTGGACCACGGACACCGCGGCCGGGTGGCGAGAAGACGACCGCGAGGACAACCGCGGCCGCATCCAACATCAACGCCAACAGTTGAAGCGATAGGGCCCTCGTCCCTGTGCTTGGCAGCACCGACTTGACGAGGCAGTGCACGATGTGCGGACCGCAGTCATCATCCGAATCTGTTGCAGCCCCGTGGGTGTGCTCCTCCGGCACAGAATGCGCACGGGAGGTGAAGTGCCCGACTACCGAGGCGGGCGATGGAGGCCGGTGCGCATGGGATCCCAGCAGTGCACAGTCGATCATGTGTGCCACGAGCAGCACCGACACGACAAGTGCGACCACGACTCCGCCGCGCCGCAACCGACCGAGAGAATTCACAATGTCCGACTATAGCAACCTACCGCTACGGGGTATACCTATCCGGAGAGCCGAAACGGGGCGCCACAACGATAACCGCGGCGCTACCGCTGTCCCCGCGGACGGCACACTGATCACCCGATGCACAGCCGAACACACCCGCGACACCACGGTGGCGGGCGACGACCTCACCCGACTCCACCGGTAGCGGCGGCTGCGCCGGGGGCGTTGGGCCAGGTGCTCGACGACGGGCGATAGCCGTCCATGCCGTCAGCGGCCGGAACCCGGCTAGCGCGGGATCACGAGATCCGACGTGCTCCGGCCGACGGTACCGCCACGAGGGTTCGGGGCGCTGCGAAGTCCTCGGTGTGGAACCGCGTCGCGATGGCCGCGGCGATGTGCCGCGTGTGCTCGGCGTCGGCGAGCGCGATGATGCTACCGCCGAAGCCACCACCCACCATGCGAGCTCCGTAGGCGCCGGCCGCCAGCGCCGTATCGACCGCGGCGTCGAGTTGCGGTGTGGAGATTTCGAAATCGTCGCGCAGCGAGGCATGCCCTGCGGTCAGGATCGACCCGATCTCGCGCGGATCGTGACGACCGCGCAGAGTGTGGAGGACCGCGAGCACCCGGGCGTTCTCGGCGACGACATGGCGGGCCCGCCGTCGCAGCACAGGATCGCCGATCCGATCCGTTTCGGCTACATCGGTGACTTCGCGCAGCGCGCGCACGCCGAGCGCCGCGGCGGCCTCCTGACATTCGGTGCGCCGCTTGCCGTATTCGCCATCGACCAGCTGATGCGGAGTATTGGTGTCGACCACCAGCAGTTGCAGGCCCGCCGCGGCCAGATCGAACGGGATCTGTGTGTGCTCACCCTTGGCGAAGTCGAGGAACAGAGCGTGCCCTGCGGTGCACAGCACCGAGGCCGACTGATCCAGGGTGCCGGTGGCCGCGCCGACGTAGGTATTCTCCGCGGCCCGGCCGATGTCGATGAGGTCGGTGTCGGCGACGGGCAGCGCGAACAGGTCACGCAACGCGATCGCCACCGCACACTCCACAGCCGCCGAGGACGACAGCCCGGCGCCGACCGGCACCGCGCCGTCGAGCTCCAGTGTCACGCCCGCGACCGCATGTCCGCGACGGAGGTATTCGTGCACCACACCCAGCGGATACCTGGCCCAGCCGGACACGTCGGCCTCTGCCAGTCCCGTGATCGGCGCGTTCACCGACTCGCCGGGATGCTGCCGTGAGGAAACCCGTGCCCTGCCGTCGCCGGTCGCCACCGCGGTACAGGTCACCACCTGCGGGACGGCGATCGGCAAGGCGTAGCCGTTGTTGTAGTCGGTATGCTCGCCGATGATGTTGACCCGCCCGGGCGCCGCCCATACCCCGCTGGTCACCGCATCTCCCGCAATTCGGCCGCGACCGTCTCCGGCGTGGTGTCGCTGATGAACACCGACATACCGGACTCCGAACCGGCCAAGTACTTCAACTTGTCCGCCGCCCGACGGGTCGAGAACAGCTGCAGGTGCAGCCACCAATCCTCGCGGGCCACACCGGATCCCGGCGTCGGCGCCTGATTCCACGCGGCGATATACGGCATCGGGCTGTCGAAGTAGTGCGCAAAGCGTTGCAGCACATCCAAATACAGTGTCGCGAATGCATCGCGCTGCGCAGCCTCGAGGTCGGGAAGGTCGGCGACGCGACGATGAGGATACAGCAGCACCTCGTAGGGCCAGCGCGCGAACGGCGGCACGAACGCCGTCCACTCCTCGTTGGCCGCCACTATCCGCAGCCCGGCCGCGCGTTCGTCAGCCAGCAGGTCACCGAACAGGTTGCCGCCGTGGGACTTCCGGTAGCGTCGCACATTCTCCGACATCCTGGTCACCCGCGGCGTGACGAATGGGTAGGCATAGATCTGTCCATGCGGATGCGACAGCGTCACCCCGATCTCCGCACCGTGGTTCTCGAAGCAGAACACCTGCCCGATGCCATCGATGTCCGCCAGTTCCGCACTGCGCTGCGCCCAGGCGTCCACCACCAATCGGGCGCGCTGAGGATCCAGTTGGGCGAAGGAGGAATCGTGATCGCTGGTGAAGCACACCACTTCACAGCGGCCGAAGCCGTCGCGCAGCGGCGTCAGCGGTGAGCCCGCGACGGTCGCGCCAACCGATCCCGCCCCTTCTGTGTCCGGCACTGCACCGGGCCCGATCGGGTCTTCGTGACTGGTGGACAGCGAGGGGAACCGATTCTCGAAAACGACCACCTGATACTCGGATTCGGGGATCTCGGTGGCCCGCTCCGGCGTGGACGGGCACAGCGGGCACAGATCGGCAGGCGGCAGGAAGGTCCGGGTCTGCCGGTGCGAGGCAATCACTACCCACTCGCCAAGCAGAGGATCGAAGCGCCGCTGCGAATGCGTGGTGGTCTGTAGCGGCTCGCGAGTGCCGGTCGCGGTGCGCGGAACGCCCGGGTCGGCGTCGAAGTACAGGATCTCGCGGCCGTCGGCCAGCTTCCGGCGGGTGGTGATCACTGGGCCGCCCGGCGGTAGACCTGGGCCGAGGTGGGTGGGCGGTGAAGTGGCGGCGGCGCCATGGCGACCTCCGATCGTCGCTCGAGGATTCGGTCGGACAGTACACCGACGACCGTGAA
Organism: Nocardia sp. NBC_00881; assembly: GCF_045207455.1. Classification (NCBI taxonomy): domain Bacteria; kingdom Bacillati; phylum Actinomycetota; class Actinomycetes; order Mycobacteriales; family Nocardiaceae; genus Nocardia; species Nocardia sp. NBC_00881. Next base: position 918,473 of record NZ_CP108798.1, on the reverse strand, counting down.
CACTCACATCGGATGAATCGGAGCGGCCGGCGCCGTGAATGCGGTGCCACCGCCCTCCCTGCGGACGGAGGCAGCGCGGGCAGCGCACGACCCTGTCTCGCGCCGCTCCCGCGACACATCCTCGCGAGTCACGACTGCCGCAGCACCTCTCCAGGCGGAGACCGTCGATTGGACTGCGGACAAGGTCGGCACTGGACGGATCGCTCTGCTCGTGCGAGCTCGTCGGTGTGCCACATAGCTATTGACAGCGCGTTGGCTGGGATGGTTTCCTCTAGCAGGTCGGTAGATCGATCTACCACCTTGCGGATGGCTACACGGCGCGCCTTTCGGCCCTCAGTAGTCGCGGAGGTCATGTGTTTGCGCGAGAGGGCGTTCATCGATGAAGGCCACCAAGTCGTTCGTTGCGCTGTCCCTGGTAGCGGTGCTGGCATGGGCGGGCTCTGCGTGTGGGCTGACATCTGGGCCCACCGCGACCGCACTGACCATCTACACGGCACGCCCGAGCAGCATCTCGCAACCGGTGATCGACGCGTTCGAGGCCGCGAACCCGGAGTACAAGGGACGCGTACGGTTGCTCACCCTGGGGGCAGGCGAGGTGTTGGAGCGAGTCCGGGCCGAGACGCATCGCCCCCAAGCGGACATATGGTGGGGCGGCACACCACAGCAATTCGGCGAAGCCGTGCAAGCCGGCGTGTTGTCCCCTGCTCGTGACGACGTCATCGCCCGTGTTCCGGAACAGTTTCGAGGGTCGGACAATTTGTGGCTGGGCGAGATGCGCACAGTCAACCTGATCTTCTACAACCACGCGATGGTGGAGCCCGGGCAGGCGCCGAAAGATTGGGACGATCTCATCGCGCCGGCACAGAAGGGAAAGCTGCTGATCCGTGATGTAGCGGCGTCGGGAACGATGCGCAGCATCTACGGGGCTTTGATCGGTCGTTCCTATACTCGAACCGGCGACCCCCAGCCGGGTTATGACTTTCTGCGCGCTCTGGACCGCAATACCGAGGCGTACGTCCCGCATCCGAACGACCTGTATCTGCGCGTCCAACGGCAAGAGGCGCCGATCAGTGTCTGGAATCTGCAAGACATCCTGGTACAACGGGCCAAAGGCGCGCCGTTCACGCCGGTGGCACCGACATCGGGTGCACTGATGCAGCTCGACGGTGTCGGCAAGATCAGAAGTGGACCGCACGGCGGCAACGCAGACGCCTTCCTGGAGTTCCTGCTCCGACCCTCCACTCAGCAGATGTTGGCGGACCGGGCGTTTCAGCTCCCGACGGTGCCGCTCCCGCGGGATCCGGCCTGGCTGGCCGGAATCGATCTACACGAGATGTCGGTGGATTGGGCGACGGTGAATCGCGAGGAGGACAAGTGGATCGACTATTGGGTTCAGAACATCAAGAACCACCGCTGACAAAGCGCTGAGCAATTAACCTCCGGTCCTGTTGGAGACATCGTGATACCGATCGAACTCGATCACATTCAGAAGACCTACGACACCACCACCGAAATAGCCATGCACGCCACCATCGCCGCCGGCGAGCTGTTCACACTGCTCGGTCCGTCCGGATGCGGCAAGTCCACCCTGCTGCGGATCATCGCGGGCTTCGTCGACCCCACACAAGGTCGAATTCTCTTCGAGGACAAGGACGTCACGACGATGGCGCCCAACCGCCGGGACACCGGCATGGTGTTTCAGAACTACGCGCTGTTTCCCCACATGACCGTCGCCGAGAACATCGCGTACGGGCTGCGAGCGCGCAAAGTCGACAAGAAGTCGCGTGCCGCGCGTGTCGCTGTGGCGCTCGATCAGGTGGGGCTCGCCGGATACGGACACCGCCGAATCGACCAGCTCTCCGGCGGACAGCAGCAGCGTGTCGCGCTCGCTCGGGCAGTGGTCATCGCGCCATCGGTGCTGCTGCTGGACGAACCGCTGTCGAACCTGGATGCGAAGCTACGGGAGGAAACCCGTGCCGAGATCCGGCGGGTGCAGTCGGAAGCCGGCATCACCACCGTCTACGTCACCCATGATCAGGCCGAGGCGATGGCGATGAGCGACCGTATCGCAGTGCTCGATCGTGGTCGCGTGCATCAGATCGACACGCCGTGGGCCGTGTACCACCGCCCCGCCACCGCCTTCGTGGCCCGCTTCATCGGGCGCAGCAATGTGGTGCCGGTTACGGTCGTCGAGGTGAACGATCACGAGGTCGGTGTCAAGCTCGCTGGCGGGTCGTCCATTACGGTACCGATACCGGCATTCGGCCCGATCGGTGTCGGTGACGAACTCGCGCTGTCACTGCGTCCGGAAGCATTGGAATTCGCCACACCACAGCGAGCTGTCGCCGAGGGAAAAGTCACCGACATCGAATTCAGCGGCGCTACAAGCACTTATACCGTAGTAACGCCGGATCTGACGTTGCGGGTCTCGGTGTCCGACGCAATCGGCCGACCACGGATAGGTGACAGTGTCTCGATCGGTATCGCTTCCGGGCACCCATGGTTGGTGCAGCCATGACCGCCGTCACCGCCGAAGAAGCCTCGCCCGCCCCAGACGCCCCGAGACCACCGGGATCCGCGCCGAGCCGCTGGAAGAAAATGCGTCGCCGGCTGCCGGGCAGTTCCAGCGCAAGGTTCGTCTACCTGCCGACGGTGGCGGTTGTGGCAGTTCTCCTCCTCTTCGTCGTCATTCCCATGGTTTACACCGCGATCTCGAGCACGCGAGGCAAAGGCGCCCGGGCGAACTACGAGACATTCCTCCATGGTGGGTCGGGCACGGCGCTGGTGCTGTCGGTGGGGATCTCGCTCGCGTCGGTTCTCGGGTGCGGCATCATCGGCACTCTGCTCGCGGTCACGATGAACCGCTTCGATTTTCCGGGCCGTCGAATTCTCGAGGTCGCCGCGATTCTCCCGATGGCACTGCCGCCATTGATCGGCGCGGTGTCGTTCGTGCTGCTCTACAGCGTGACCGGCATCGTGCCGCGGACACTCTCGCAGTGGTTTGGTATCGATCCGGGTACGGTGGCGGTGAACGGCGTCGGTGGTGTGGTGCTGGTGCACGTATTCACGATGTTCCCGTTCTTCTACTTGCCGGTGGCCGCTGGGCTGGCCGGGATGGACTCGTCGCTGGAAGCCGCCGCGTACAACCTCGGCGCCAGCCGGATTCGGGTGTGGCGCACGGTTGTTCTTCCGATGCTGACTCCGGCGCTGGTATCCGGCGCCCTGCTGACGTTCATGATCTCGATGGCGTCGTTCACCGCTCCGCAGCTCTACAACGTGCAGACGCTGACGATGCAGATCGTCGCCACCAAGACCGGCGGTAACCAGGAACTGGCTGCCGCTCAAGCGACGGGGCTGGCGGTTGTGTCGATCTGCTTTCTCGTCTCGATGCGGTGGTATCAGGGTCGGCGCGTGCACCGCAGTCTGTCCAAGGGGATTCAGCGTGACCGGACCGCGAGCCGAGGGCCGATACGCTGGGTGGCCGCGGTCGCCGCGACAGTACTGGCCCTGGTGCTGATGGCGCCCGTGCTTACCGTGGTGCTGGTGTCGTTTTCGGTGGACAACTCATGGACGACACAGATCCTGCCGCCCGCCTACACGCTGGGCAATTACGCCACGCTGTTCACCGATCCGGGCAGTCTGCTGCCGATGTCGGTCAGCGTCCAGATGAGCTTTCTCGCCACGGTGGGGGCCGTACTGGTCGGTGTCGCCGCGGCGTACGTCGTCGCCCGCTGGCGCGGACCCGGCCGCGGTGTGATCGACATCATGGTGATGCTGCCGTGGGCCCTGCCCGGTACTGTCGTCGGCGTCAACCTGGTCAACGCGTTCGACGAACCGCAACCGAGCAATCTCGGGATCTCGCTGGTCGGGGCCTTGTGGATCCTGCCCGTCGCGTATTTCGTTCGATTCGTGCCGCTGGTATTCCGGTCGACCGGCGCGGCGCTGGGCACCGTCGATCCCGCACTCGAGGAGGCCGCGCTCAGTCTCGGATCCGGCCCGCTACGGGTATTGCGCACGGTCACGATCCCTTTGATCGCCAAAGGCGTTGTCGCGGGGGCATTGCTCGCCTTCGTCGACGGTGTGGGTGAGTACGTCGCGTCGGTGGTCGTCTATCCGGCCAGTTTTCCGCCGCTGTCGGTGGAGATCTACCACCGCATCTACTCGTCCGAATTCGGCACCGCTGCCGCCTACGGAACGCTGCAGATCGCGTTGATCCTCGCCGTTCTGATAGTCAATAACATTCTGCAACACAACCGGCGGCAACGGCGCCATCAGTCTGCGGCGCCGGTAGTCACTCGTGCGGGAATCTGACCACGACAGGAACGGATACTGATACATGGCAAAGCGATTCACCTCCGGCCGAGTGCCGCCGAGCGAGATGGAACCGATTTTCGATACATCGGCACGTTGGCAATGTTGGCTCGATGTCGAAGCGGCGCTTGCTCTTTCGGAGTCCGAACTGGATCTCATCCCTCCAGATGCCGGCTCCGCAATTGCCCGCGGCTGTCAGCTGGACCGGCTCGATGTAGCTCGCATCGAAGCCGAAATGGAACGAACCAGCCACCCCTTGATGCCCTTGATCGTCGAACTCAGCCGCACCGTGGAGCCACCACACGGCCGATGGGTGCACTGGGGAGCCACCACCCAGAACATCACCCAGACGGGCGACACGTTATTGCTGCGTCGCGCCTGCGTCCTGATCCGGAAACAACTGCTGAGCATCCTCGCCGCGCTCGCCGAACTCACCGACCGCAGCGCGGACATGGTCATGGCCGGCCGCACCCACGGCCAACACGCTGTGCCGATCACCTTCGGATACAAGAGCGCCGCGTGGATCGACGAGTATCTGCGCCATCTCGAGCGGCTCGACCAGCTGGCGCCGCGGCTGTTCGTCGCCCTGCTCGGTGGCGCTGCGGGAACCTCTGCGTCGCTGGGCGAGCAAGCCCCGCAACTGCAGCGACTCGTGGCCGACCGGCTCGGGCTGGCGCTGATGGCCGTTCCTTCCCGCAGCATCGGCGATCATCAGGCCGAACTGGTCACCGTGCTCGGGCTGGTCGCTGCGACCAGCGGAAAGATCGCCCGCGAGATCTATCAGCTGATGAAGACGGAATACCAGGAGGCGGAGGAGCCCATCCCGGCCGGCACAGTGGGCAGCTCGACGATGCCGCACAAACGCAATCCGCAGCTGTGTCAGGACGTCATCGGTATCACTGCCGAGATTCGGGCATTGGCACCGCTGGCTCTCGAATCGGCCATGGGTGAGCACGAGGCCGACCACGCCTCGTCTGTGTTGTTCGATACGCAGCGGCGTGCTTGTGAGCTCACCGCGGAATCATTGGCGCGCATCGAAGTCATCGTCGCCGGACTGCGTCTGGATCGAGAACGCATGCGCCGCAATCTCGATCTGTCCGATGGCATGATCTTGTCCGAGGCGATCATGCTGCGGCTCGGTCGAACCCTTGGTCGGCAAACTGCACACGAGCTTGTCTACGACGCGGCCCACACTGCGATAACCACCGATGTACCATTCGCTGCCGCCCTTACCGCGGATGCCCGCGTCGCCGGTAGGCTCGATGCCCAGGCCATCGAAAGTTTGCTCCAGCCCGACGCGCACCTCGGATTCGCCCCGGTCATCGCGCGTGAGCAGGTCGACCGGGCTCGTGCGGCGGTTGTTCGCTGCGCAGGAAGCGACCGCGCCGGCGCGGAGTGGGAGGCGGGCGCAACAGGTGACGAATCAGCAAGATGAGACCCGACACGCTACTTTGCAAGACGTAGCGAACCGGGCAGGCGTGTCCCGGGCGACCGCGTCCTTGGTCGTCCGCGGCACCGGCCGGGTGTCACAGCGGACGCGTGACCGCGTCCATCAGGTGATGGACGAACTCGGCTATGTCTACAACAGAAGTGCCGCTTCGTTGCGAGCCGGTCGCAGCAACGTCATCGGTGTACTGGTCACCACAGTGACCAACCCCTTCTTCGCCGAGGTGATCGTCGGGCTCGAACAGCGTCTGGCCCGACTGGGCTACGTGTCGTTGCTGGCGAACACCCTCAACGATGCCGACCGCCAGGCGCGGCTGGTCACTTTTCTCCAGGAGAGCAACGTCGCCGGTGTGGTGATGGTGCCAGCCTTCACCACCGATCCGCGTACCCTCCAATCGTTTGCCGCCCGCGAGATCCCACTGCTGTTCTTGACCCGCGCCGCAGGTGAGGACCCGGACCTCTACCTGCGCACCGATGATGTCGCTGATGGCGATCTGGCGGCAGATCATCTGTTCTGGCACGGGTGCCGCACCGTCGCCTATCTCGGCGGGCCGGCGGATTCGGTTGCTCGGCGCGACCATCTCGCCGGAGTGCGGGCCGCGGCGGAACGCCACAACCTCGCGCCGGTGCGGCTCATCGACATCACGTCCCCAACAACCGCGCGCGGGGGTCTGGCGGCCGGGCGCCAACTGCTTGCCAGCGAAGCGGCGTGCGATGGCATCATTTGTCATAGCGACGACATCGCGCTAGGTGTCTATCGCGCGCTCCACGATGCCGGACGGGCCACGAGCATCCCAGTGATCAGCTTCGACGATGTCGGCCATGCCGAGCTGATGGAGCCGCCACTGACCACGATCCGCCGCCAGCCGCTCGAGTTCGGCCGCCGGGCGGCCCAGCTGCTGCACGACCGACTCATCGGCGATGCCACCGGGCCGGTGACCACCGTCCTCCCGTCCGAGTTGGCCATCCGACGGTCCTGCGGTTGCTGCCCGGATTCGACCCGCACGGACTGAAAACCGGGTATCGGCGGCGCCGACCGCCACGCGACGGGCGGATTGAGCGTCGCGGAACCCGGCGAGCCCGGATTTATGACCGCCGATCGCCATCCGGATCGACGGCTGGGCGAGTTCGGCCTTGATGCGCTGAGTACCCTCGCGGACGGTCGAATCGGCGTCCACATCCATGCCCGGGGTGATACCCCAGTTCAGGCGCGGTGTAGGGGGCTCGAGGTAGCGCATTGTGCCAGCTGCACAAAAGGTGGCGAAAACTCTGGGATGCGGGGACATAGCCCGCACCGGCCCATTTCCCTACATTTTGAATGTAATACGCGTCACATACCAATTCGATGGTGAGAAAATCGTGCAGCAGGTAGCCGACATACCCCACGTTCTGGGGATCCGGAATCCAGCCGAGCCCTGTCTCGCCGACGATTTCGCGGTCATCCTGTTCCGCTGCATGGCAGCCAGGGTCCATGGTCAGCCAGGTCGAACCGGCTACGACATTCGATGAAGCGCGATACCAATCTCCGAATGCGCGGCGGAAATCGTGATCGCCGAGGGCGGATGGGGCCTCGAATCCGTGGACGGCGCAGAGGCGCTCGGCGCAGTGCCGGTCGCCCATGTAGTGGCCAGCATTAGCGCACCTGCCCGAGGATACGAATCCCACGATAGGAAAAGGATAGAAGACGACCGTCGTACGAGCGGCAATCCACGCCACTATCCGGTTTTCTGACATCGATGTCGAGCATTCGGAATACGGTCGCATAGAAAGGGCTGCAACCATGGGTTTCAAAACGGGAGATTTCCCGCCCGTCGACGTCGATACATTTCTCGACAAACCACTGCGGGAACGCATCCGAGTTCTCACATCACATTGGGTGGAATACGGCTTCGGCAGTCCGAAGATGATTCACACCATCTACGTCGTGAAACTACTCGTGCTCTATATCCTCGCAGGCGCGGCTGTGGTGACCTGGACCTCCGGCGTCGGCTCGTTCTGGGAAATCGGCGCTTGGTGGAACGAGCCGATCGTCTACCAGAAATTCGTGCTGTGGACGGTGCTGCTGGAAGCCATCGGCCTCGCGGGATCCTGGGGTCCGCTTGCGGGCAAGTTCAAGCCGATGACCGGCGGCATCCTTTTCTGGGCGCGGCCGGGAACCATCCGCCTGCGACCATGGAAGCGGGTGCCGCTGACCAACGGCGATATCCGCACCCGTCTCGATGTCACCTTCTACCTTGCGTTCCTGCTGACACTGCTGACCGCGATCTTGCTTCCCGGGGTTTCGAGCGCTGCGCTGCCGGCCGGCACCTCCGGGCTCATCGATCCGGAGCTGCTGATCGCACCGATCGTGCTGTATGTCCTGTGCGGTCTGCGGGACAAGACGATTTTCCTCGCGGCCCGCGGTGAGCAATACCTGCCCGCCCTGGTCTTCTTCGCGGTGCTGCCGTTCATCGATATGATCATCGCGGCGAAACTGCTGATCTGCACCGTCTGGATCGGCGCGGGGGTTTCGAAGTTCGGGCGTCACTTCACCAACGTCGTCCCTCCGATGATGTCCAACAGCCCCACCGTGCCGTCCAAGTGGGTCAAGCGGCTGCACTACCGCGATTTCCCGCGCGACCTTCGCCCCTCCAAGGTCGCCTCGTTTCTCGCGCATGTCGGCGGCACCACAGTAGAGATTGTCACGCCGCTGGTGCTGCTGTTCTCGACTGATCACCGGCTGACGCTGGCCGGTGTGGTGCTGATGGTGGTGTTCCACTTCTTCATCATCTGCACCTTCCCGCTGGCGGTGCCACTGGAGTGGAACGTCCTGTTCGCCTACCTGTCGGTATTCCTGTTTCTCGGCTACCCGGCGGCCGATGGCTACGGCGTCGCGGATATGTCCTCGCCGTGGTTGACCGCTGGGATCGTCTCAGCACTGATATTCTTCCCGATCCTCGGCAATCTGCGCCCTGATCTCGTCTCGTTCCTGCCGTCGATGCGGCAGTACGCGGGCAACTGGGCCTCGGCACTGTGGGCCTTCGCCCCCGGCGCGGAGGAGAAGCTGAACACGCTGCCGCACCGGCCGACCCGGAATCAGGTCGACCAGCTGCAGGCCACGGGCTACCCGAGGGCGGTCGCCGAGATCACCATGCAACAGGCCATCGCGTGGCGATCCATGCACAGCCAGGGCCGCGGCCTGTTCTCCCTGCTGTACAAGCACATTCCCGATCTCGACCGATGGACGGTGCGTGAAGCCGAGTTCGGCTGCAACTCGCTGATCGGCTTCAACTTCGGCGACGGGCACCTGCACACCATCGATCTCGTCAATGCCGTGCAGTCCCGGATCGGGTTCGCGCCCGGGGAGTGGCTCATCGTCTGGGTGGAGTCGCAGCCGATTCACCGCGGCACCCAGCGGTACCAGGTCATCGATGCGGCGCTCGGGGTCATCGAACGCGGCACTTGGGAGGTGCGCGACGCAGTGGAGGCGCAGCCCTGGCTGCCCGAAGGTCCGATCCCGCATCTGGTGACATGGCTTCGCATGGATGACCCAGAATCGGCACGCGCGGCCGAACCCGCCCACGAGCCGCCGCAGTGGGTCGGCTGACCACGGCCATCGGAACGGAGAGCGATATGAGCACGGCACTTGTGGTCGGCAGCGGCCCCAACGGTCTCGCCGCGGCGATCGTTCTGGCCAAAGCCGGGGTTCAGGTCACCGTGCTGGAGGCAGCGCACGATATCGGCGGCGGCGCCCGCACCCATGAAGCGATCGTGCCCGGTCTGCTGCACGACCAGTGCGCGGCCATCCACCCGATGGCGGTGGGCTCTCCGTTCCTGCGGTCCCTCGACCTTGCGCGCTACGGACTCACCTGGGCGTGGCCGCAGATCGACTGCGTCCACCCGCTCGACGATGGCAGCGCCGGAGTGCTGCGCCGCTCGATCGCCGAGACCGCCGCCGGGCTCGGCGCCGACGGCCGCGCCTGGCGCCTGCTATTCGAACGTCCCACCGCCCGCTACGACCGCATAAGCCCGGACATCATGCGTCCGCTACTGCGAGTACCCCGCCATCCCCTGAGCCTGGCGCGGTTCGGGATCCCCGCGCTCGCCTCGGCTGACCTCCTCGCGGAGGTCTTCCGGACACCACAGGCGCGCGGCCTCTTCGGTGGCGTCGCCGCCCACGCCTTCTCCCCACTGCACCGACCGCTCAGCGCTGGCATCGGCCTGGGCATCCTCACCGCGGGCCACGCCTATGGATGGGTCGTCGCGGCAGGCGGCTCGCAGCGCATCACCGACGCCATGGCGGCGCTGCTCGGCGACCTCGGCGGCAAGATCGAAACCGGCGTGCGAGTGGCCTCCGGCGCGGACCTCCCCGCCACGGACATCGTGCTGTGGGACCTCGCGCCGTCCGTCGTCGCGGAGATCCTCGCCGACCGGCTACCCGCCCGAGTCAGCGAAGCCTATCGCCGTTTCCGTTACGGCCCCGGGGCCTTCAAAGTCGATTTCGCCGTCGAGGGCGGCATCCCCTGGACCGCCGCGGCGGCTCGCCGAGCCGGAACCGTGCATCTCGGCGGAACTTACGCCGAGATCGCCGCCACCGAGCGCGACATCCATGCCGGACGCATGCCCGAGCGGCCGTTCGTGCTGGTCGGCCAACAGTACCTGGCCGACCCCGCACGGTCGGTCGGTGACGTCCACCCGATCTGGACGTACGCGCACGTCCCACACGGCTACACCGGCGACGCCACCGAGGCCATCATCAGCCAGATACAACGCTTCGCCCCTGGCTTCCGTGACCGCGTCATCGGCACCACCGTACGCACAACCACGGGTTTCGCCGAGTACAACGCCAACTACGTCGGCGGCAACATCATGACCGGTGCCAAAGACATCCCCCAGCTCATCTTCGGTCCACGAAAAACGTTGCAGCCCTATGACGTCGGCATTCCGGGCCACTACCTGTGCTCCGCCGCCACGCCACCGGGCCCTGGCCTGCACGGCATGTGCGGCGCCAATTCCGCCGAACGCGCCCTGCGCCACCTCCGCTGACGCCACAAGCGCGCCACCGTCGGATCCGATGCGGACAGCAGCCTGGCCCGCCACCAGAAGTCACTGCAGTCAGCGCGGCATGAGTGGGAACGCCGATCACTCGAGCCGAACAACGGCGAGTGTTCGATGCCCAGAAGAAAAGTGGGTACAACGCGTGGCCGTTCGCATTGCGAGGGTCGCGGACCGTCATTAAGTTCATTCCATGGGATCGGTTTTTCCGCGTTTACTCTCGCCGCTCGAACTGGGGCATGTCACGCTGCGCAATCGCGTGGTGATGGGGTCGATGCACACCGGCTTGGAGGAACGGGAGTGGCACATCGACCGGCTGGCCGCGTATTTCGCCGAACGGGCCCGCGGCGGTGTGGGCCTGATCGTCACCGGCGGGTACGCGCCCAATCGCGAAGGCTGGCTCTCGGCGTTCGGCGCCGCGATGCTCACCGAGGCCGACGCGCAGCGACACCGTCGCATCACCACGGCGGTACACGAGGCCGGGGGCAAGATCGCGATGCAGATCCTGCACGGTGGCCGCTTCTCGCATATTCCCAACAACGTGTCGGCCTCGGCCGTGGCGTCGCCACTCAGCCCGTTCGAGCCTCGGGCGTTGACCGAGCAGGAAATCGAATCGACGATCGCCGACTACGCGCGCTGCGCGCAGCTGGCGGAACGGGCCGGATACGACGGAATCGAGGTGATGGGCGGCGAGGGCTGGCTGATCTGCCAGTTCCTCGCGCCGTGCACCAACATCCGAACCGACCGATGGGGTGGATCGGCGGCCAATCGACGGCGGTTCGCGCTCGACATCGTTCGGCGGATCAGGGCGGCGGTCAGCGATGACTTCTTCATCATGTTCCGGATGTCCATGGCCGAGTTGGTCGAAAACGGACAGACCTTCGAGGAAATCGTCGAGCTGGCGAAGGATTTGGAAGCCGCCGGAGTGGACGCCCTCAACACCTTGATCGGCTGGCACGAGTCGCGGGTGCCGATCAGCGCGACCTTGGTGCCGCGGGCCGCGTTCGTCGAATACACCGCCAAACTCAAGGCACACGTGAGCATCCCGGTGTGTGCGTCGTATCGCATCAACATGCCCGAGGTCGCGGAGGAGATCCTGGCCCGCGGCGACGCGGATCTCGTCTCGCTGGCCCGGCCGTTGCTGGCCGACCCGGAATGGGTGAACAAGGCCGCCGAATCCCGAGTCGACGAGATCAACACCTGCATTGCCTGCAACCAGGCATGCCTCGACCATTCCTTTCTCGACCAAACAGTATCCTGCCTGGTGAATCCGCGGGCCTGCCACGAAACGCTGCTGCAGCTGCTGCCCACCCGGCGCGCTAAACGTGTCGCTGTTGTCGGCGCAGGCCCGGCCGGCCTGTCGGCCGCAATCGGGCTGGCCGAGCGCGGCCACCACGTCGAGCTCTTCGAAGCCGACGACAGGATCGGCGGCCAGTTCGATTTGGCTCGCCGCATCCCCGGCAAGGAGGAGTTCAACGAGTCGATCCGGTACTTCCATCGAAAGCTCGAACTCACCGGTGTCAGAGTGCATGTGAACACTCGCGTCACCGCCGAACAGCTCGCCGCGGGCAACTGGGACGAAGTCGTCCTGGCCACCGGCGTGCGCCCCCGCATTCCCGACATCCTGGGAATCGACCACCCAATGGTGCTGTCCTACCCGGAACTGATCCGGAGCGATAAGCCCGTCGGCAAGCGTGTCGCCGTCATCGGCGCGGGCGGGATCGGTTTCGATGTCAGCGAATTCCTCGCAGTCGACGGGCAGAGGGCCCTGACCCTCGAGGAGTGGCAGGCCGAGTGGGGCATCACTTACGACGACCGCGCGCCCGGCCAATTGACCACGCGCAGACCCTCCCCCGCCGTCAGAGACGTGACAATGCTGCAGCGAAAGTCGGGCCCGTTCGGAAGAAGCTTGGGCACAACGACCGGCTGGATCCACCGCGCGGCCCTGGAAGCCAAGGGAGTCAAGCAGATCGGCGGCGTCAACTACGAGCGGATCGACGATCGCGGCCTGCACATCAGCTTCGGCAACAACCGGGAAGACCGGCGCGTGATCGACGTCGACACTGTCATCGTCTGCGCCGGCCAGGAATCCGTCCGAGACCTCGAAGACCAACTCGAAACCCTCGGCATACGGGCACACGTCATCGGCGGAGCCGAGGAAGCCAAAGAACTGGACGCCAAACGTGCCATCAGCCAGGGCACCCGTCTGGCAGCCGAAATCTGAGCCCGCAACCCCCTACTCCGTCGTCTGTTGGTCGAGGAAGGCAAGGAGCTCTTCGGGATTGCTCGCTGCTGCGATGACGGCGCGGTCACTACGGGTGTCGGATTCGGGTTCTTTCACGGTTTCGGCCAGCGTTGCGCGGATGCGTTCGACGAAGTGCTCCTTCTCGCCACCAGACGACATGGTCGACAAAAACGCTCGAAGCGAAGCGATATGGTCATCGGCCGGAGACGTGGCTGGGCTGGTATCCAGCCGTGAGCGCAAGAATTTCGCCACTGCGTCGACAGTCGGGTAGTCGAACACCAGCGTCGACGGCAGCTTCACACCTGCCGCCTCGGCCAGCCGGTTACGCAGCTCGACACCGCCGAGTGAATCGAATCCCATTGTGCTGAACGGCATCTCGGCGTCTATTGCCGCCCCGGACGGGTAACCGAGGACCGCCGCGGCATGGTCGCGCACGAATCCGAGCACGAGCGCTTCCCGTTCGTCCTCCGGCGCGGCGGCCAAGCGCGCGGCCAACCGGCGGCCGGCTGCGGCGCCGTTCGTCGCGCGCAGTGCCCGTGCGGACGCCAGGCTTCTGAGCACATCGGGCAACAGACCCTCTCGGGCTTGCGCTGCCAGGGTGAGCTTGTCGAATTCGACACAGGCGACCATGGCCTCATCCGAGGCGACCGCGGCATCGAATAGCTCGGTCCCCTCGTCGTTGCCGAGCACCTTGATTCCCATACGCTCCAGCCGTGTCACCGCCGCCCGCTCCAGATGGCCGGTCATGCCGGTGCTTTGGTTCCACGGTCCCCAAGCCACCGACAAGGCGGGCAGCTGCTGGGCGCGGCGGGTGCGCGCGAGACCGTCGAGAACCGAATTCGCCGCCGAGTAGTTGCCCTGCCCCGGCGAGCCGAGCACCGCCGCAAGCGAGGAGAACACTACGAACGCCGAGAGATCGTGAGCTCGAGTAAGTTCATCCAGGTTCAGCACACCGTCGACTTTGGGTGCGAGCACGCGATCGATCTGCTGCGCGGTCAGCGATTCGATCATAGCGTCGTCGAGTACTCCTGCGGAGTGGATCACCGCCGTCAACGGGTGCTCGGTCCCGATCGAGTCGAGCACAGCCGCCAACTCATCCCGGTCACCGACATCACAAGCGACGACCCGTGTTTCGGCTCCCAGGCTGGCCAGCTCGGCGACCAGTTCCGCGACGCCGTGGCCCGCCTCGCCTCGGCGGGACACTAGAAGCAGGTGTTCGACGCCGTGTGCGATGACCAGATGCCTGGCCATCACCGCGCCCAGTCCAGTGGTACCACCGGTGATCAACACGGTGCCGTCTCCGAACGCGGTACCGTGGGTGTCGGCCTCGGAACCACCGCGGGCGATCAGCCGTGGCACGAACATTCGCAGGTCACGTACCGCTACCTGAGCCTGTCCCGACTCGAGCACGCGCCACAGGACATCGGCGCGCACAGCCTGCCCCGAAGACGTTTGTAATCCGGCGTCGCCGTCATGGTCCAACAGTACAAATCGGCCGGGGTGTTCCGATTGGGCGCTGCGGACCAGCCCGATCACCGCGGCCGCGGCCAACTCCACCGACTCGTTCGGCAGTCCCGCCGCACGGCGAGTCGCCACCACGAGCCGGGTGTCGGTCAACCGTTCGACCGACAGCCAGGAGCGCAGCATATCCCAGGCCGTGTGGACCGACTGCCGAATTGCCGCGGCACGCTCACCGCCCGGACCATGCTCGCCCACGGCGGAGCTCTCGGCGAGCGACCACACGACTACGTCCGGAATATCGTCGGCTGCAACGAGTTCCGCAACATCGGTGTAGTGGCGTTCGATTCCGGGTATCCGCGCCGAACCCAATGTTGCGGGCACCCAACCCGACGGCAGCGACGGTGCGGCAGGCAGCGCGAAGTCGGTCCATTCCAGGTGCAGCGGCACCGTGCGGCGCGCTGTGCTCGTCGCGGCCAGAACGTCGGCATCGATGAAACGCGCGCCGACCGCATCAATGCTCACGACGACCTCACCTGCGTCATCGACAGCGTCGATCCGGGCCTGCCCGCTCTCGTCCCGGACCATTCTCGCGCGCACCGCCGCCGCGCCGGGACGCCACAGCCGCACTCCGGTGAACGAGAAGGGCAGCAGCACCCGCCCCGGAGACGCTGGTGATTCGGAGTCGCGGATCGGCTCGTCGAGAGCGGGGTGCAAACAGGCGTCCAAGAGTGCGGGATGGATGCCGAACGCGGACGCCGAGTCGCTCACGGATTCATCGAGGGAGACTTCGGCGAACGTCTGCTCGCCGCGGTTCCACATCGCGGTCACGCCCTGGAATACCGGGCCGTAGTCGAAACCTCGCTCTGCCAAGCGGTCATAGAGGGATCCGTCGTCCGACGGCAGAGCACCCGGCGTCGGCCACAGCCCTGCCCCTGAATCCGGGGCGCGGTCATCGACGGCGGTCAGGGTACCGCGTGCGTGCGGTACCCATGGGTCCCCGTCGGCGGCTTCGGAGCGGGAGTAGATCGCGAACGTGCGTCGGCCATCGTCGTCGGGCACGTCGACGCTCAGCTGCAGATCCACTTCGGAATCGCTGGCGAGCCGGAGTGGGGCTTGCAGCAGCAGCTCCTCGATACTGTCGACGTTCAGTCGTGCTCCTGCGGCCAGTGCCATTTCCACGAAGGCTGTCCCAGGTAGCAGTACCGAGTCGAGTACCGTGTGGTCGGCTAGCCAGGGATGAGTCCGTATTGACACGTGCCCGGTGAACAGCCATTCGTCTTTTCCGGCGAGTTGCACCGCGTTTGTCAGCAACGGATGCCCGAACGAGCCGGTCGTGACCTCTGCGGTGGTCTGAAGCCAGTACCGCTGATGCTGGAAGGCATACGTCGGCAAAGTCACCCGAGTCGCGGTCGGAGCCAAGGCTGTTGCGGCCACTGCCAGACCGGCGCAGTGGGCACGGGCCAACTCGACAGTGACCTGTTGTGGTCCGCCATGGTCGCGTCGCAGCGTGCCCAGCACGGCCACTCGATCGGCGACACCGAGCGCTTCCGCTGTCGACTCGACCCCGATTGTCAGCACCGGATGGGGACTTATTTCGATGAACGCGTTCACCCCCGCACCGATCAATGCCTCGATCGATTCGGCGAACCGTACCTCCTCCCGCAGCCCCCGGTACCAATACCCCGCATCCAACGACTCGGTATCGATGTAGTCTGCGACCACGGTCGAGAAGAACGGCACCGAACCCGATACCGGGGCGACCGGAGCCAACTCCGCCGATACCCGATCCCGAATCGATTCCACGGCCGTCGAATGCGACGCGTAGTCCACCGGGATCCGTTTAGCCCACACGCCCTCGTTGGCGCACTCGGCCAGGAACTCGTCCATCGCTGATGCCTGCCCGGACACCACGACCTGTCCTGGACCGTTCACCGCTGCCACCGACAGCCGGTCCCCGAACCCGGACAGACGCTGCCCGACCGCGTCGACGCTCGAGCCGACCGACGCCATACCACCGGAACCGGCGAGTTCTTCTGCTACAGCGCGAGAACGCAGCGCCACCACTCGTGCACCGTCGGACAAGGAAAGTCCACCAGCGACAACGGCCGCCGCGATCTCACCCTGCGAATGTCCGATCACCACCGTGGGCTCTACTCCGCTCGAGCGCCACAACCGGGCCAGCGACACCATCACCGCGAACAACACCGGCTGCACCACATCTACCCGTTCCAGCGACGCTGCTTGCGGGTCTCTGCGCAGCACCGCGGTCAGCGACCAGTCAACGAATGGCGCCAACGCCGCTTCGCACTCGGCGATGGATTTCGCGAACACCCCACCCGCGGCCAGCAACTCCGCACCCATCTGTTCCCACTGGCTGCCCTGCCCCGGGAACACGAATGCCACCTGCCGCGCGGTAGCACGACCGGACACCACGCCATCGGTGTCCTCGACGGACTCCGCCAACCTCGCCAACCCGGCTTTCAGGTCGGCGGACTCTCGGCCCACGACCGCAGCACGCCATTCCAACTGTGAACGATGCCGCAGCAACGAGTACGCCACATCCGCCGCACCCGCGTGCGGGTGATCGACCAACCATTCCCGCAACCGAACCGCTTGATCTCGGATCCCCTGCCGCGTCTTCGCCGACACCACCCATGTCACGTACCCATCCGAGTCCGGTTCCGCGACAGTGGGTTCGGCTGAATTCGACCGCGGTGGTTCCTCGAGAATCACGTGCGCGTTGGTGCCGCTGATCCCGAACGACGACACTCCCGCACGACGCACCCGCTCACCCGCGGGCCACGGCTGTGGCTGGGTCAGCAACCGCACCGACCCCGCCGACCAATCCACATGCGGGCTCGGGGCGTCGACATGCAGGGTCTTCGGCAGAGTCTCGTGCCGCATCGCCTGCACCATCTTGATCAACCCGCCCACACCCGCCGCCGCCTGCGAATGCCCGATATTCGACTTCAACGACCCGAGATACAGCGGCTCCTCGCGCCCCTGTCCATAGGTCGAGATCAACGCCTGTGCCTCGATCGGATCACCCAACGTCGTCCCGGTTCCATGCGCCTCCACCGCGTCCACATCCTCCGGACGCAAGCCCGCAGCCGCCAACGCCGCCGCGATCACCCGCTCCTGGGACGGACCATTCGGCGCGGTCAAACCATTACTCGCACCATCCTGATTGACCGCGGTACCACGCACCACCGCCAACACGGTGTGACCCAAACGTTGTGCATCCGACAACCGTTCCACCACCACCATCGCCGCGCCCTCCGACCAGGTGATCCCGTCGGCGGCTGCCGAAAACGGCTTGCACCGACCATCCCGAGCCAAACCACGCTGCCGGGAGAACTCCACGAAGACCATCGGCGTGGCCATGACTGTCGCACCACCCACCAGTGCCAGCGAACTCTCTCCCTGACGCAGCGCCCGACATGCCGTATGCAACGCCACCAGCGATGACGAACACGCCGTGTCCACCGTCATCGCAGGCCCCTCCAAACCCAGCGCATAGGCCACCCGGCCCGACACCACACTCCCCATGACACCGGTGACGGCGTACCCCTCGACCTCGGGCCCGGCCTTATGCGCCAAAGCCGCGTAGTCCTGATACATCGCGCCGGTGTAGACACCGGTGTCGCTGCCCCGCAACGACGTCGGGTCGATCCCCGCATGTTCCAGAGCCTCCCACGACACTTCCAACAGCAACCGCTGCTGCGGATCCATCGCGGTGGCCTCACGAGGGCCGATTCCGAAGAAGCCCGCATCGAAATCGGCCGCATCCCGCAAGAACCCGCCCTCCCGCACGTAGGACGTGCCCGAATGTTCAGGATCCGGATCTATCAGGCGTTCCAGATCCCAACCACGATCGGACGGAAACGCACTGATCGCATCGGTTCCCGACAGCACCAGATTCCACAGGTCGTCCGCGGACGCGACACCGCCGGGATAACGGCAGGCCATTCCCACAATCGCGATCGGCTCATCGGCCCGCACCCGACGCGCAGGCTTCTGCTGCCGCTGTCCAACGGGGGCGCCCCCGACTCGGGACCGGATGAAAGTGGCCACCGCCCGGGTGGTGGGGTGGTCGAAGACCAGGGTCGACGGCAGCCGGAGACCGGTGACTACGCCGAGCCGGTTGCGGAACTCCACCGCGCCCAACGAATCGAAACCCATGTCACTGAACGGCGTATCGACATCGACCTGGTCGCCCGAAGCATGACCTAACACCGCGGCAACCTGATCGCGCACGAACTCCAGCACAACCGCATCATGTTTATCCGGCGCTCGAGACGCCAACAGTGTCGCAAGGGCCTGCCCCGGAATCGCTTTCGATCCGGAGTCCCCACCACCACTGGCGGCGCGACGCGGCAACGCCACCAATGACTGCAGCACACCGGGCAACAGACCCGCACGAGCCTGGGTGGACAACGCCGCGATATCGAGGTCCACCGCAACGACACACGGCGCGCCCACGCCGCCCGCCAGATCCAGAAGTGCGAGCCCTTCGGTTTCGGCCAATGGCCGAAATCCGTTGCGTGACAACCGATCAACCGCAGCAGCGCCGATATCGGCCGTCATTCCGCTGCCTGGACCCCATGGACCCCAGGCCACAGACACCGCGGGTAGGCCCGCGTGGCCGCGGCGCCGCGCCAGCGCGTCCAGCACCGAGTTCGCCGCCGCGTAATTGCCTTGCCCCGGCGATCCGAGCACCGCCGCGGCCGACGAGAACAACACGAACGCCGACAAGTCCCGTTCCACTGTGAGTTCATGCAGGTTCAGCGCCGCATCCACTTTCGACGCGAGCACCCGATCGACCTGCTCGGACGTGAGGGTATCGACGGTGGCGTCGGCCAGCACGCCCGCCGCATGGACAACAGCCGTCAGTGCGGGGCCGTCCGAGATATCGTCCAGCATCCTCGCCACTGCGGCACGATCGCTCACATCACAGGACAGCACTCGGGTCCGAGCCCCGAGTTCGGTCAGCTCGGTCACCAGTTCCGGAACGCCCTCGGCCCGCTCACCACGCCGAGACACCAACACCAACTCGCGCACCCCATGCGTAGCGGCCAGATGCCGCGCCACCACCGCACCCAAACCACCGGTGCCACCGGTGATCAACACCGCACCCGAGCCGACCGCCCACCCGTCACCCGACCACAACCCCTCATCGAGACGCTTCGCGCCGCTCGCCCGCCTCTCTACCGACCCGGTCGCCGGTGCCTCGCAGGGAACCAGCTGCGGCGCCAGCAGTGCACCCGCGCGCACCGCCAGCTGCGCCTCCTCGGTGGCCACGGCCTCTGCGATCAGTTCCGGGGTCACCTCGCCGTCGCGATCGACGTCCAGCAGGACGATTCGACCAGGGTTCTCCGATTGCGCGCTGCGCACCAAGCCCCAGGTGGCTGCCGCGGCCAGATCAGGATTCTCTCCGGGAAGACCCGCGCCATTGCATGTCACCACCACCAGTCGTTGCTCGGTCGCGGGAAGCCGCAACCACGACTGCACTGTTGCCAGCACCGTGTGCACCCGACTGCGCACAGCCTCGGCCGAAACCGACGACTCACCGTTCACAACCGACAACTCGCGACCTGAATCCGACGACTCACGGTCGAAAGGCGACAACTCGCGGTCGGACCACACCAGTACATCCGGGATGGTGTCCGCATCGCGGGAGGTGACCGTGCGCCACTGCACTTCGTAGAGCCGGTGTCGAACGGTGCCCAGCGCGTGGCTGCTCACCGGCCGCGCCTGCAGTGACTCGACCGTCAACACCAGAGCACCGGTGTCGTCGCCGAGCTCGAGCATGATGCTGTGTTGGTTTGCGGCATGCCCTTGGCCATCATGGTTATGCTCCGCTGCCGCCTCGGGCCTGACGCTCATGCCGCGGTCGGCTCCGATACGTCGGATCCGGGCCTGCACAGCCGTTGCCCCCGGACGGTACAACCGGACACCGTTGAACGAGAACGGCAGCGGCACTTGGTCGGCCGCGAAGCCGTCGGCCATCTCCTGTACCGCGGCATGCAACCCGGCATCCAACAGCGCGGGATGGATGCCGAACCGGGCACCCGCCATCGCCATCTCGTCAGGTAACCGCACTTCCGCCAGGACATCACCGCTGCCGTCCCGCCACAGGCGATCCACCCCCTGGAACGCGAGCCCGTAATCGAGCCCGCGCGCGGCCAGGCGGTCGTACAGTACCTCGCCAGGCGTCGCATCGTCCTGCGACATGTCCAGGTCGTACACCGGAGTATCCATCGCCGAGCCCGGCGCCAGAATGCCACGCGCATGTGTGATTCCGCTCGAGCCCTCCGACGGTTCGCCGACTGTCCGCGACGCCACGACAAACGGCCGCCGTCCGTCGTCATCAGGCGCTTCGACAGTGATCTGGATGTCGACCTCGGTTTCGGCGGCGATCCGCAGCGGCGCTTCCAGGACAAGCTCCTCGACGATCTCCACGCCCAACCGAGCACCGACCGCGAACGCCAGCTCCACGAAACCCGTTCCCGGAAACAACACAGCGCCGAATACCCTGTGATCGGCAATCCACGGATGCGCTGCCGTCGAAAGCCTGCCGGTGAACAACCACTCGTCCTTACCCGCCAGGGAGATCGCCGCCCCCAGCATCGGGTGGTCGATCGGCATCAGACCCGCACGCCCCACATCACCGACGCCGACGACCGGCTGTGGCCAGTACCGCTGGCGTTGGAATGCATAGGTCGGCAAGGAAATTCGAGGCGTCGACCGCCCTGCGTACATGCGACGCCAGTCCACCGTGAGTCCCGCAACGTGCGCGGTGGCCAGAAAGGTGGTGAACTGCACAACCTCGTCCGCGCCGCGCCGGGCGGTGGCAGCCACCACGGCCCGGGTCTCGACCTCCGGCTCGAGCGCCAGGCACTGGCTGGTCATTGCGGCCAGAACGGCGTCCGGGCCCACCTCCAGAAACCGTCGTGCCCCGGCGGCGACCAACGCCCGCACCCCCGGAGCGAACCGCACCGCCGACCGCACCTGACGCACCCAGTACTCCGGATCGGTCAACGCACCATCGGCCACCTCACCGGTCACATTCGACACGATCGACAACAACGGCTCCCGATAGGTCAACCCCACTGCCACTGCGCGGAACTCGTCCAGCATCGGTTCCATCCGCGCTGAATGGAACGCATGGCTGACCCGCAACCGATTGGTCTTCACCCCGGCGACAATGAGTTGTCGCTCGACCTCTTCGACGGCATCCAGGTCACCGGACAACACCACCGCCTCCGGACCGTTGACCGCCGCGACCGACAACCTGCCCCCGAAGTCGGCCACCATGGCGCGCGCTCGGTCCTCGGAGACGGCTGCCGCGAGCATCGCGCCACCTTCCGGCAGTGCCCCCATCAGCCGGCCTCGCGCCGCCACCAGTGCGCACGCGTCCTCGAGCGACCACACCCCCGCCACATACGCGGCAGCGAGCTCGCCGATCGAATGCCCCGCAACCACATCCGGTGTGAGCCCGAACCACTCCAGCAGCTGGAACAGCGCCACCTCGAACGCGAACAACGCCGGCTGCGTGAACTCCGTGCGATCCAGCAGTCCTTCGGAGGCGGAAGCCGGGTGAGCATCGCAGGAACGAGGAGCGGAGCCCGCCTGGAGCCGATCATCGAAAACAGCCTCGGCGAACATCACCTCCCGCAACGGCCTCCCGAGCAGACTGTCGAACGCCGTGCAGATCTCGTCCAATGCCGCAGCGAACACCGGGAACGCCCGGTACAGGTCCGCGCCCATGCCAGCTCGCTGCGCCCCTTGACCGGTGAACAGGAAAGCCGTTTTTCCCGCCCCGGCGATGCCGTCTACCACGCCTGCGGTCGACGCACCGGAGGCCAGCGCGGCCAAGCCGGCGAGTAACTCGCCGCGGTCGCGCCCGAGGACGACACCCCGTCGATCAAGCAACGCCCGTGAGTCCGACAACGACCGCGCCACCGCCCACACATCCACATCTGGACGCTCGACCAACCATGCCCGCAACCGGCTCGCCTGTCCCCGCAACCCCTGCGCCGACTTCGCCGACACCACCAACGGCACCACAGCGACATCGACGATGTCGACGTCCACTCCGGCAGACCCGGGCTCGACCGGCGATGGTGGTGTCGGCGCTTCCTCGAGAATCGCGTGCGCGTTCGTGCCGCTGATTCCGAACGACGACACCCCTGCGCGCCGCACCCGACGACCCGTCGGCCAGGGCTCGGGCTCGGCCAACAGCCGGATGCTGCCTGCCGACCAATCCACGTGCGGGCTCGGCGCATCGAAGTGCGCGATCTTCGGCAGTATCTCGTGCCGCATAGCCTGCACCATCTTGATCACACCCCCCACCCCGGCAGCCGCCTGCGTATGACCGGTATTCGACTTCAACGCACCCACTCGCAGCGGCTCCGACCGATTCTGCCCATAAGTGGCCAGCAACGCCTGCGCCTCGATCGGATCACCCAACGTCGTTCCGGTCCCATGCGCCTCCACCGCGTCCACATCCGCCGGCACCAAACCCGCGTCGGCCAACGCCGCCGCGATCACCCGCTCCTGCGCCGGACCGTTCGGCGCGGCCAAGCCGTTGCTGGCACCGTCCTGGTTGACGGCAGTACCACGTACCACGGCAAGCACGTTGTGGCCCAGGCGTTGTGCGTCCGACAGCCGTTCCACGACGAGGACTCCCGCACCCTCCGACCAGGCCGTTCCGTCGGCGGCGGCAGAAAACGATTTGCATCGGCCGTCCGGTGCCAGGCCGCGCTGCCGGGAGAAATCCACGAAGATCAACGGCGTAGACATCACCGTCACCCCGCCCACCAATGCCAGCGAACCCTCCCCCTGGCGCAGCGCATGGCAGGCCATATGCAAGGCGACCAGCGACGAGGAACACGCCGTGTCCACCGAGATCGCGGGCCCTTCCAAGCCGAATGCATACGACAACCGTCCGGACACCGCGCTCCCGGTCACGCCGGTCCCGATATATCCTTCGACCTCGGGACCGGCCTTGCGCACTACGTCCTCGTAGTCCTGGTACATCCGTCCCATATAGACACCGGCATCGCTGCCCCGCAGCGACAACGGATCGATCCCCGCGTGCTCCAACGCCTCCCACGACACCTCCAACAACAACCGCTGCTGCGGATCCATTGCCGCCGCCTCGCGCGGACCGATCCCGAAGAAGCCCGCGTCGAAATCGGCCGCGTTGTGCAGGAAACCGCCTTCTCGGGTGTAGGAGGTACCCGGGTTGTCCGGGTCCGGGTGGTACAGGCTTTCCAGCGGCCAACCGCGATCGGACGGAAACTCACTGATGGCATCCGTGCCCGACAACACCAGATCCCACAGATCATCCGGGGATTCGACACCACCCGGATACCGGCAGGCCATACCCACGATCGCAATCGGCTCATCGGCGCGCACTCGACGTGCAGGCTTCTTCCGCTGCTCGGCACCAGGTGTGTCCTCGATCCGTGATCGGATGAACGCCGCCACCGCCCTGGTTGTGGGATGGTCGAAGACGAGGCTGGCGGGTAACCGCAAACCGGTGGAGCCGGCGAGTCGGTTGCGGAACTCCACCGCGCTCAGTGAATCGAAACCCATTCCACTGAAAGGCTTCTCGACGTCGACGAACTCGCCGGAGGCATGACCGAGCACCTCGGCAACCTGCTCACGCACGAAGTCGAGAACGATCGCGTCGTGCTTGTCCGGCGCCGCCGACGCCAATCGAATTGTCAGGTCCCCACCACCGCTGCCGGCGCGGCGTGGCGCGGACACCAACGATCGCAACGGGCCCGGCAACAGGCCGGCGCGAGCCTGAACGGTCAACGCTGACATGTCGAAATCGACCGCGGCGACGAACGGTACGTCCGCGCCGCCTGCCAGGTCGAACAGCGCAAGCCCGTCGGCTGGGGCAAACGGTCGAAAGCCCATGCGCGACAGTCTGTCGACTCCGGCCGCGCCCAATTCGGCCGTCATACCGATATCTTGATTCCACGGACCCCAGGCCACCGAAACCGCGGGCAAGCCCGCGTTGACGCGACGCCGCGCCAACGCGTCCAGCACCGAGTTCGCCGCCGCGTAGTTGCCCTGACCCGCCGATCCGAGAATCGCCGCGGCCGAGGAGAACATGACGAACGCCGACAGATCATGATCGACAGTGAGATCGTGCAGGTTCAGCGCCGCGTCGACCTTCGGCGCCAGCACCCGGTCGACCTGCTCTGCTGTGAGCGTGTCGACGGTGCCGTCGGCCACGACACCCGCGGCGTGGATGACGGCCGTCAGCGCGGGACCGTCGGAGATCTGGTCGAGCATCGTCGCCACGGCGGCGCGATCGCTCACATCACAGGCCAGCACCCGCGTTCGAGCCCCGAGTTCGGACAACTCGGCCACGAGTTCGGCGACACCGTCGGCCCGAGCACCGCGCCGAGACACCAACACCAGATCGCGCGCACCATGTGCCGCGACCAGGTGCCGGGCCACCAGCGCGCCCAATCCGCTGGTGCCGCCGGTGATCAGCACCGCACCCGGGCCGCAGACAATGGTGGAGCCGGCCGCTGACCCGTCGCGACGAGCCAGCCGCGGCGCCAGCAACACACCCGCACGCACCGCCAGCTGCACCTCGTCGGACCGGACGGCCGCCGAAATCAGTTCGGGGGCCACCTCGCCGTCGCTGGCGTTGTCCAGCAAGACAATCCGACCGGGATTCTCCGACTGAGCGCTACGCAGCAGCCCCCACGTGGCCGCCGCTGCCAAATCGGTGTCCTCACCCGGCAGACCCGCTCCATTGCGTGTCACCACAACCAGTCGCGCATCGACCGCTACCGGAAGACGTAACCACGATCGAATCGTCGCGAGCACCGTGTGCAGGCGTCGCCGCACGGCGTCCGCGGACAATGATCCGACCTCGATCGACAGTGATCCATCACGGGCCGACGACGGGTCGGTGTCATCGAGGAACCACACCACTACGTCGATTCTGGGCCGCTCCGCGCCATCGTTCGTGTCCGGACCGTTGTTCCCAGCGATCGCGGCCAGCGCGGCCATGTCCGGGTACGTCGCGTCGAATCCGGGTACCGGCGTCGAACCCACGACCGCGACCCGCCCGATGCTCGTACCAACCTGTGCGCGCGATTCGACGGCACTCCACTGAACGTCGTAGAGCCGATGGCGACCGGCGGATCGACCATCGTTCAATGCCCGACTGTGCACCGGACGCGCCTGCAGCGCCTCGACGGTCAACACGAGAGCACCAGCGTCGTCGCCGAGCTCGACCCGCACACTATCGGCTCCGCTGCGCCGAATTCGCGCCTGCACGGCTGTCACCCCGCGGCGGTACAACCGCACACCGGTGAACGAGAACGGCAGCGGCGCCTGGTCCTGCGGAAGGTCCGCGGTCAGCACCTCCCCAGCGGCATGCAGTGCGGAGTCCAGCAACGCGGGATGTATGCCGAACCGGGAAGCGTCCGCACGGACCTCGGCAGGCAACCGCACATCGGCCACAACGTCGCCGCCATCGCGCCACAAGCGAGTCACACCTTGGAACGCGGGCCCGTAACCGAGTCCGCGCGCGGCCAACCGGTCGTACATCATGTCACCGGGCGTCACGTCGTCTTCCGCTGCCGGCACGGCCGCATTGTCGTATGCCGGAACATCGATCGCCACGCCGGGAGCGAAAATACCGCGCGCGTGGGTAATTCCGCTTGCTCCTGCGGACGGTTCATCGACCGTCCTGGAGGCTACGACGAACCGCCGGCGCCCGTCGGCGTCCGGTGCTTCGACAGCGACCTGGACGTCGATCTCGGCCCGGTCGTCAAACCGCAGCGGCGCTTCCAACACCAGCTCGTCAACGGTCTCGAAACCCAATCGAGCACCGGCCGCCAGGGCCAGTTCGACGAAACCCGTCCCTGGCAGCAATACCGTGTCGAATATCTTGTGATCGGCAATCCACGTTTGCAATGCCGTCGAAAGTCGCCCGGTGAAAAGCCACTCGTCCTTGTCGGCTATGGCGACCGCCGCACCCAGCAGGGGATGGTCCATCGATACCAGACCGGCACGACTCACATCGCCGAGGCCGTCAGTGGCCGGCACCCAATACCGTCGACGTCGGAACGCATAGGTTGGCAACGGAACTCGACGTACGGACCGGCCCGCGTAGAGGGGGCGCCACTCCACCTCGAGTCCCGCCGTGTGGGCGGCGGCGAGGAATGCGGTCAATTGAGCGACCTCGTCTTCACCGCGCCGTCCGGCAGCGGCCACCACCGACCGGGTCTCGACATCGGGTTGCTCGGACAGACACTGGCGAGTCATCGCCGCGAGGATCGCATCCGGGCCGAGCTCGAGGAACCGCCGAACTCCGGTCGCGGCCAGCACCTGAACACCCGGAGCGAACCGCACGGCCGCCCGTACCTGACGTACCCAGTACGACGGATCGGTCAACTCACTATCGACGACGGCGCCGGACACATTCGACACGACCGGCACGGTCGGCTGGTGATAGGTCAACCCTTCGGCCACTACCCGGAACTCGTCCAGCATCGGCTCCATCAACACCGAATGGAATGCATGACCGACCCGCAACCGAGAAGTCTTCACTCCCTCCGCCACCAGCCGATCCGCAATCTCCTCGACACCCTCCACGTCCCCCGACAACACCACTGACGACGGGCCATTCACCGCAGCAATCGACACCCGCCCCCCGAACTCGGAAAGCACCGCGGCCGCATGTTCCTCCGACACCGCCACCGCCGCCATCGCCCCGCCCGCCGGCAACGCACCCATCAACCGCCCACGCGCGGCCACCAGCGCACACGCATCCTCGAGTGACCACACACCCGCCACATATGCCGCCACCAGCTCACCGATGGAATGCCCTAGCAGCACATCCGGACGCAGACCGAACGACTCGACGAGCCGATACAACGCCACCTCGAACGCGAACAACGCCGGCTGCGTGAACTCCGTGCGATCCAGCAGTGTCGACTCGCGGCCGCTCGCGCCCTCGCCGGGCGCCACACCATCCTCGGCGAACATCACATCCTGCAATGACAGCGCGGAGCTCCTCGAGGGGTGGTGGTCGGTCGACGGGTGATCCCGGCCGAGAAGCCGATCCAACACGGCGCAGACCTCATCCAGCGCTGCCGCGAACACCGGAAACGCCGCATACAGCTGCTTACCCATGCCCGGCTGCTGCGCGCCCTGACCAGTGAACAGGAACGCCGTGCGTCCCGAGCCGACGCTACCGCGAACCACACCGACACCGCGGGTGTCCGCACCATCGGCAAGGGCTGCCAGACCCGCCAGCAACCCTTCTCGGTCCCGCCCCATGACCGCGCCGCGCCAGTCCAACCGAGCGCGCGACGTCGCCAAGGAATACCCGACATCCCACGCGTCCACGTCGGGATTACCGATCATCCACTGCCGCAATCGATCGGCCTGCGCACGCAAAGCCTCGCCGGACCTGGCCGATACCAGTAGCGGAACGATATTCGACCCGACGGCTTGCGCAGCAACCGTCTCCTCGGAATCGATCGTCTCCGGATTACCGCCGCACGCCTCGGTGACCGGATCTGCGGGCGCCTCCTCGAGGATGAGGTGGACGTTGGTACCACTGGCCCCGAACGACGACACACCCGCGCGCCGGACGCGTTCTCCGGCGGGCCACGGCTCGCTGTCCTGCAGTAGTCGCACCGTGCCCGCCGACCAATCCACGTGCGGCGTGGGCGCATCCACATGCAGTGTCTTCGGAAGAAGGGAATGGCGCATGGCTTGCACCATCTTGATCACGCCCCCCGCCCCCGCCGCCGCCGACGTATGACCCACATTCGATTTCACCGAACCCACCCGCAACGGCCCATCCGCACGCCGCCTGCCGTAAACGCTGATCAACGCCGACGCCTCGATCGGGTCCCCCAGCATCGTGCCGGTGCCGTGCGCCTCGACCGCGTCGATATCCGAGGGCTCCAGACCGGCATTCGCCAATGCCTGCTCGATGACACGTTCCTGCGATGGGCCGTTCGGCGCGGTCAACCCGTTGCTCGCACCATCGTGATTCACCGCACTGCCACGCACCACCGCCAGGACGGAGTGACCGAGTCTGCGTGCGTCCGACAGCCGCTCCAGCACCAGCACACCGAGGCCCTCGGAAAACCCCGTCCCGTCGGCGGCGGCCGCGAACGCCTTACACCGCCCATCCTGCGACAAAGCGCGCTGACGCGCGAAGGTGATCAACAGAGACGGATCCGACATCACGGTGACCCCGCCCGCCAGGGCGAGTGTGGCCTCGCCGTGCCGCAACGCCTGGCACGCCAGATGCAATGCCACCAGCGAGGACGAGCACGCGGTATCGACCGACACGGTCGGGCCTTTGAATCCGAACGTGTAGGAGATTCGACCGGACAACACGCTGTTCTGGACACCGAGGTAGGCATGGCCTTCCGTCTCGGCGGTGATGCTCGGGGAGCCGACGCGGGGACCGTAATACTGGTGGTTGACGCCGGCGAAGACCCCGGTGTCACTGCCACGCAACGACTCCGGGTCGATCCCCGCATCCTCCAATGCCTGCCACGACGCCTCCAACATCAGACGCTGCTGTGGATCCATCGCCGCGGCTTCCCTCGGACTGATTCCGAAAAAGCCGGCGTCGAAATCGCCGATGGAGTCGAGGAAGCCGCCTTGACGGGTGTAGACCGTGCCCGGCACATCCGGATCCGGGTTGAACAACCGCTCCAGATCCCACCCCCGGTCGGACGGGTAGTCCCCCACCGCATCGGTGCCGGAGGCGACCAGATCCCACAGTCGCGCAGGAGAATCCACCCCACCCGGATACCGGCAGCTCATCCCGACAATGGCAATCGGCTCTCGCGCACGCTCCTCCAGCTCCTGGATCTGCCGATTGGCGGCACGCAGGTCGCCGGCGAATTTCCGCAGCGTCTGGGTGAGTCGTTCCTCGATACTCATGGTCGTCCGAACTCCTCGTCGAGCAGATCCAATAATTCGCTGCCGGAATGGGCAGAAAGGTCGTCGTATTCGTCGCTCTGCCGCCGGTCACCGAGGTGGGACCGAAGACGGTCGCTGATGCCGAGCAGTCGGGTGACGGCCGCAGCGTCCTCGCCCGCCCCGGCGAGGACGCGGTCGACCATCGCCTCCAGTCGGGCGAGGTCTTCGGCTACGGCGCGTTCCGCGGGGGCGTCCATAGCGGCGATCTGTCCGCGGAGGAAGACGGCCAGTCTCGCCGGGGTGGGGTAGTCGTACAGTGCGGTCGTGGACAACTGCACACCGACTGCCGATTGCAGCCGGTTGCGGAGTTCCATCACGCCGAGCGAATCGAACCCGAGATCTGCGAACGGCCGGCGCGAGGCGATCACGTCCGCACTCGCCGGTCCCTGGACAGCCTCGACCTGAGCGACGATCACGTCGATGATGAGGCGATCCTGCTCGCCTGGCGAGGCGCCCGCCAGCTGGGCCATCAGCTCCGGCGTCCGGCTTGTCTCGCCGTAGCCGACGCTGTCGGTCGCATCATCCATACCCGGCTGCCGCACATCCGCCACACCGATCGGCTGCAACCAGTACCGCTGGTGCTGGAACGCATAAGTGGGCAACGAAATCCGCGACACAGCACGGCCCTCGAACAGCAGCATCCAGTCCATACCGACACCCACCACATGGGCTTGCGTCAGCGCCGACACGAACTGGGTCGACTCCTCGACCGAACGCCGGGCAGCCGCGACCACCATCGACTCGGCCTCGACATCCGGAGTCCCGGCCAGACGCTGCCCAACCAACACCGACAGCACCGCATCCGGTCCGATCTCCACGAACCGCCGCACCCCCGCCTCGACCACCGCGTCGATTCCGGGCCCGAAGCGCACACAGCCACGCACCTGCTGCACCCAGTACCCCGGATCGGTCATCTCCGCACCGACCACGGCACCCGAAACGTTCGACACGATCGGCACCGTCGGCTTGTGGTAAGTCAATCCTTGGGCGACCCTGCGGAACTCGTCGAGAATCGGCTCCATCATCACCGAATGAAACGCATGACTCACCCGCAACCGGGTGGTTTTCACGCCCTGCACGGCAAACGCGTCCTCGATCTCGGCGATCGCGAACACATCGCCGGACAACACCACCGACGACGGACCGTTCACCGCAGCCAACGACACCTGGCCGTCGAACTCGGGCACCACAGTGGCCGCACGATCGTCCGACACCGCTACCGCCAGCATCGCCCCACCCGCCGGCAGCGACCCCATCAACCGACCACGCGCCACCACCAGAGCACACGCATCCGCCAACGACCACACCCCCGCCACGTACGCGGCGGCCAACTCACCGATCGAATGCCCGATCAGCATATCCGGCACCACACCGAACGACTCCAGCAACCGGAACAACGCCACCTCGAACGCAAACAACGCCGGCTGCGTGAACTCCGTCCGATCCAAGAGTGTTGATGCGCGACCGCTCGCTCCATCGCTGGCGGCCGGATCGTCCTCGGCGAACATCAACTCCTTCAACGACACACCGAGCAGCGGATCGATCTGGGCGCACACCTCGTCGAACACTGTCGCGAACACCTCGAACGCCGCGTACAATCCCGCGCCCATGCCGGCACGCTGCGCACCTTGACCGGTGAACAGGAACGCGGTCTTGCCCGAACTCGCTGTCGCCGCGATCGCCCCTGGCGCACCCGTCGCCAACTCGGCCAGACCGGCCAGCAGTTCGTCACGATCACGCCCGACGACGGCTCCGCGGCAGTCGAGCAGGGCCCGCGACGTCTCCAAGGAGTACGCGACATCCCACGGGTCCGCGTCATGATTGTCGATCGCCCACTGCCGCAGTCGATCGGCTTGGGCGCGCAGGCCCGATTCGGAACTCGCCGACACCAGCCACGGAACCGCTGGGCCGGGGTCGGGGCGGTCTGCGGGCGCGGGCCGGGGACGCGGAACTCGAGGAACAGGTGCTTCTTCCAGGATGGCGTGGGCGTTGGTGCCGCTGATGCCGAACGAGGACACCCCTGCTCGGCGAATGCGTCCGTTGCGTAGCCACGGTGTGTCCTCGGTCAGCAACTCGACCGCGCCCTCCGACCACTCCACATGCGGGCTCGGCGCATCGACATGGAGTGTCTTCGGCAGAGTTTCGTGCCGCAGTGCCTGCACCATCTTGATCACGCCCGCGACGCCTGCCGCGGCGACGGTGTGGCCGATATTCGACTTCACCGACCCGATTCGCAGCGGCCGATCCGGTCGATTCTGCCCGTACGCGGCGATCAGTGCCTGCGCCTCGATCGGATCGCCCAATGTCGTCCCGGTGCCGTGCGCCTCCACCGCATCCACATCCGAGGGCTCCAACCCGGCATTCGCCAACGCCGCCGCGATCACCCGCTCCTGCGACGGGCCATTCGGCGCCGTCAGACCGTTGCTCGCACCGTCCTGATTCACCGCGGTCCCGCGCACCAGAGCCAACACGTCGTGACCCAGCCGCTGCGCGTCCGACAACCGCTCCAGCACCAGCACGCCGACACCCTCCGAAAACGCGACGCCGTCGGCCGCGGCGGAAAACGCCTTGCACCGCCCATCCGGCGAAAGACCTCGCTGCCGTGCGAAATCGATGTACAGGTCGGGCCGGGCCATGACCGTCACACCGCCGGCCAACGCCAGTGAACTCTCTCCCTGCCGCAGCGCCTGGCACGCCAGGTGCAGAGCCACCAGCGACGACGAGCAGGCGGTATCCACGGTGACAGCAGGCCCCTCCACACCGAGGACATAAGCTACCCGGCCGGACAGCACACTCTGCGTATTGCCGGTGAGCCGGTATCCCTCGAGATCTCCGACCACCCGATCGGCGTAATCCGAGAGGCACGCTCCGGCGAACACTCCGGTATCGGTGCCGCGCAACGATGTCGGGTCGATACCCGCGGATTCCAATGCCTCCCAGGACGCTTCCAGCAGCTGACGTTGCTGCGGATCCATCGCGGACGCTTCCCGTGCGCCTATCCCGAAGAACCCGGCATCGAAATCACCTGCGCCATCGAGGAATCCGCCCTGACGGGTGTAGGAAGTGCCAGGCTTGTCCGGGTTTGCATCGAACAAGTGCTCCAGATCCCAGCCGCGATCCGACGGGAACTCGCCGATCGCGTCGACTTCGGAGGCAACCAGTTTCCACAGCTCGTCCGGGGAGCCGACCCCGCCGGGAAACCGGCAGCTCATCCCCACGATGGCGATCGGATCAGCTGTCGACACCCGACGCGGAGCCCGCTGGACAGGTTCGACCGTCGTTGTCGGCTCGACCCGGGACAGCACCAACTTCGCCACCGCCGCCACGGTCGGGTGGTCGTACATCAAGGTCGACGGCAACGGCAGACCGGTGGCCTTGGCCAGCCGATTGCGGAACTCCAAGACGCCGAGCGAGTCGAACCCGATACCGCTGAACGGCTTGTCCACGGCGATCGAGTTCGCACCGGCGTGGCCGAGAACAGCCGCGGCCTGGACTCGAATCATCTCGACGATGATCTGTTCCCGCTCGGCCGTCGAACGGCCCTGCAGTTGTGCCGCCAGACCCGACGACTTGCTCGCGGGCCCGACCATCCGGCGATACGCACGCGGCGTCAGTCCGCGCATGATCGCATGCGACTCAGCAGGACTCGTCTCGACAAGAGCGGTTCGGTCGACCCGGGCCGCCACGAATAAGGGCCGTCTGCTTGCCAATGCCGCATCGAACAGCGCCATGCCCTCCGCGTCGCTCAACGGCGCGAAACCCTGTCGGCGTAACCGGGCGAAGTCGGCCGCACCGGTCATACCGGTGCGCTCCAGCCACGGCCCCCATGCCACCGACGTCGCGGGTAGACCGGACACCTGCCGGTGTTGCGCCAGGGCATCGAGGAAGACATTGGCAGCGGCATAATTGGCCTGGCCCGGATTACCGATCAACCCCGCGATCGAGGAATACAGCACGAACGCCGAGAGATCCAGGCTTTTGGTCGCCTCGTGCAGATTCCATGCCGCATCCACTTTCGGCCGCAGCACCTCCGCGATCCGCTCCGCCGTCAACGCGGCGAACACGCCGTCGGCCAGCACTCCCGCGGCATGGACGACGCCGGTCAACGGATGCTCCGACGGTATCGCCGCCACCATCGCATCCACTGCGGCCCGGTCGGCCGCGTCGCACGCGATCACCTCCACGTGCGCACCGAGCGCGCTGAGCTCGTCCCGGACCTCGGCGGCGCCGGGGGCGTCCGGGCCCCGCCTACTCGTCAACACCAGCCTGCGCACGCCGTATTCGGTGACCAGATGCCGCGCGGCCAACGCACCGAGCCCCCCGGTACCACCGGTGATCAGCACAGTGCCATCGGGCCGGAAGGACCCATGCCGTTCTGCGCCAGCCACGACCGCGAGCCGGGGTGCGTATGCCGTCCCGCGCCGCACCGCTACCTGATTGTCACCGACCAGGGTCGAAACCAGGACCACGGCGTCCCTGTAATCCGTCTTCTCGTCGATGTCCACCAGGAGAATCCGGTCCGGGTTCTCGCTCTGCGCGGTCCGCAGCAGACCCCATGCCGTCGCCGCGACCAGGTCCACCGATTCATCGGGATGCACCGCCACCGCCTGC
Organism: Nocardia sp. NBC_00881; assembly: GCF_045207455.1. Lineage (NCBI taxonomy): Bacteria > Bacillati > Actinomycetota > Actinomycetes > Mycobacteriales > Nocardiaceae > Nocardia > Nocardia sp. NBC_00881. The sequence goes on along the minus strand of NZ_CP108798.1, from coordinate 884,368 downwards.
CGCGTCACCACGACGACGGTCCCGTCCCGAGTCAGCAGCCGCTGCACTCGCACCGCCAATGCGGTGACCGAGTCCCGCACCGCCGCAGGAAGATCGCGGTCGGCCCGCGCATCGCCGAGGCGCAGCACCATGGCGGGGCTTTCGGCGATGGTGACGGTCTCGCCGTCATCGGCCGCTCCCCAGGCTTCAGCCACGACGTGCCGGTCCACAGGTACGGGGAGCGGTACCCAATCGACGCCGTAGCCGGTGTTGTCGGTCCGACGCTGCGCCGCGCCGAGCGCATCGGTCGACAAAGGCCGCAGGGTCAACTCCCCTACCTCGGCCACGAGCATGCCCGACGCATCGGCAAGTGTCATCGCGATCCGCTCATTCGCTGGCGACGAGCCGGCCGCGACCGCCCTGACCCGCAACGCCGTCGCTCCCGTCGCGTGCAGTACGATGTCGGCCCAGGAGAACGGGACGGCAACCTCACCAGCCCGGGTCACGGGAACCAGCCCACCGACCAGGACCGCGTGCAGCGCCGCGTCCACCAATGCCGGTTGTACACCGAATCCCGTGACCTCCGACCGAACCGATTCCGGCAGAACGACTTCGGCGAACACTTCGCCATCACGCCGCCACAAGCCGGTCAGTCCCCGGAACGCCGGTCCATACTCGTAACCCGCCGCCGCCAGGTCCGCATAGGCGGCATCGATCTCCACAGCCATCGCGCCGACCGGCGGCCAATCCGCCATGCCGGTGTCGATCGACGGCAGGTCCGACTGGACAGTGACGGTCGCGACCGCATGGCGGACCCACCCGGCCTGGTCCGCTGCGTCCGCTCCGTCGTCAGGGTCGCTGCCTGTGGCACGGGAGTACACCGACACCGTCCGCGCACCCCTCTCATCCGGTCCGCCCGCCATCACACGCAGCTCGACTGTGCCTGCGGACGGCAACGGCAACGGCGCTTCGATGACCAACTCCTCGAGCCGAGGGCAATCCACGACGGTTCCGACGTGCAGCGCCAGCTCCACCACAGCGGCGCCGGGCAGCAATACCACCCCAGCGACGGCGTGATCAGCCAGCCACGGGTGGGTCATCAACGACAACCGCCCCGTCAACACCACCCCGTCGGAGTCCGGCAACCGCACCATCGCACCCAACAACGGATGCCGCGCATCCTCCAAGCCCGCCCCCCGCACATCCGACACCCCCACCGGCTGCAGCCAGTACCGCTGATGCTGGAAGGCGTATGTCGGCAAATTCACCTGAGAGGCCATCGGCGCCAACGCCACCGCTGCGACCTCTACACCTACACAATGCGCCTGGGCCAGGGCGGTGGAGACCTGCTCCGGTCCCCCATGGTCGCGCTTCAACGTCCCGAACACAGCCACACGATCCGCCAAACCGATCGCCTCCAGCGTCGACTCCACCCCCATCGTCAACACCGGATGCGCACTCACCTCGATAAACGCATTCACGCCCGCACGCGCCAATACCTCAATCGACTCCGCGAACCGCACCGGCTCACGCAACCCCCGATACCAATACCCCGCATCCAACACCTCGGTATCGACATAATCCGCGAACACGGTGGAAAAGAACGGGACGGACCCCGACATCGGCGCCACCGCGTCCAGCTCGGCCGATACCCGATCCCGAATCGACTCCACCGCGCTCGAATGCGACGCATAATCCACCGGAATCCGCTTCGCCCACACCCCGTCGGCCGCGCACGCCGACAAGAACTCGTCTATGGCCGACGCCTCTCCCGACACCACCGTCTGCGCCGGACCATTCACCGCCGCCACTGAAAGCCCCTCCCCAAAACCGGCCAACCGCTCCGTGACCGCATCAACGGTCGAATTCACCGACGCCATACCGCCACGGCCCGCGAGTTCCTCCGCAACAACCTGAGAGCGAAGAGCCACCACCCGCGCACCATCGGATAACGAAAGCCCACCCGCAACCACAGCCGCCGCAATCTCACCCTGCGAATGCCCTACCACCACAGCAGGTTCAACCCCGCTCGCACGCCATAACCGCGCCAACGACACCATCATCGCGAAAAGCACAGGCTGAACCACATCCACCCGGTCCAGCGACGCCGCACCCGGCTCTCCCCGCAACACCGCTGTCAACGACCAATCCACAAACGGCGCCAATGCCGCTTCGCACTCCACGATCGCCTCAGCGAACACTCCACCGGCGCTCAACAACCCAGCAGCCATCCCCACCCACTGACTCCCCTGCCCCGGGAATACAAACGCCACCCGACGCGACAAAGCACGACCGGACACCACACTGTCCACGCCTTCAGGCTGCTCGGCTGCCGACGCGGTCAGGTCCGCCAACCCAGCCTTCAACTCGGCCAACTCCCGCCCCACTACGGCAGCCCGCCACTCCAACCGTGCACGGTGACGCAACAACGAATGCGCCACACCCGCCGCATCCACCTCCGCACGCGACTGCAACCACTCGCGCAGCCGAACAGCCTGGTGTTGCAACGCCTCCCGGCTCTCCGCGGAAAGGGTCCAGCACAGAATGTTCGCACCACGTTCGACAGCAACAGGTTCGGTGTGAGCCGGCGAGGGCGCCTCCTCCAGGATCATGTGCGCGTTGGTGCCGCTGATCCCGAACGACGAGACCCCCGCACGACGCACCCGGTCACCGGTCGGCCAGGGTTCCGCCTCGGTCAGCAGCCGCACCGCCCCCGCGGTCCAGTTCACATGCGGGCTCGGCGAGTCGACATGCAATGTCTTCGGCAGTGTTTCGTGCCGCAAGGCCTGCACCATCTTGATCACGCCACCCACGCCCGCTGCGGCGACCGCGTGACCGATATTCGACTTCAGCGATCCGAGACGAAGCGGCTGCGCATCGGAGCGATGACGTCCGTAGGTCGCGATCAGCGCCTGCGCCTCGATCGGATCACCCAGCGCCGTCCCGGTGCCGTGCGCCTCCACCGCATCCACATCCGACGGCACGAGACCGGCGTCCGCCAAAGCCGCCGCGATCACCCGTTCCTGCGACGGACCGTTCGGCGCGGCCAGTCCATTGCTGGCGCCGTCCTGATTGATCGCGCTGCCGCGGACAACGGCCAACACGTTGTGGCCGCGGCGACGGGCGTCCGACAAGCGCTCTACCACCAGCACGCCGACCCCCTCGCACCATGTCACGCCGTCGGCGGCGGCGGCGAACGCCTTGCACCGCCCATCGACCGCCAACCCCCGCTGGCGCGCGAATTCCACGTACAGACTCGGGCTCGCTACAACACTCACCCCGCCCGCCAACACCAGGGACGCCTCACCATGGTGCAGCGTCCGGCAGGCCAGATGCAGCGCGACCAGCGACGACGAGCACGCGGTGTCGACCGTGACCGCAGGCCCCTCCAGGCCGAGAACATAGGCGACACGGCCGGATATCACGCTGGGTGACGTCCCGGTCAGCCGGAAGGCCTCGTATTCGTCGGTCACCGCACGCGAGTAACCCGACGAGCCGGCACCGACGAACACGCCGGTGTCGGTGCCGCGCAGCGAGGCAGGGTCGATCCCCGCGTCCTCCAACGCTTCCCAAGAGACTTCCAGCATCAACCGCTGCTGCGGATCCATCGCGGCCGCCTCACGCGGACCGATACCGAAAAAGCCGGCGTCGAAAGCGCCCGCATCAGTCAGGAATCCACCTGCCCTGGCGTAGGTGGTGCCTGGCTTGTCCGGATCCGGATCGAACAACCGCCCTAGGTCCCATCCCCGGTCCGACGGGAACGGTGTGATCGCATCCCGGCCCGCCGCGACGAGGTCCCACAGGTCCTCGGCCGAGGCAACGCCGCCGGGGAAGCGGCAACCGATGCCGACGATCGCGATCGGCTCATCGGAACGAGTGCGACGCGTCATCCGCCGCACACCGAGATCCACACCTTCGAGCCGTGAACGCACCAGGCGCGCCACCGCGGTCGGGGTCGGATGGTCGAATATCAACGTGGTCGGCAACTCCACACCGGTGGCCGTCACCAGACGATTACGCAGCGTTTGCCCGCTCAACGAATCGAACCCGAACGCGGTGAACGGCCGGTCGGGATGCACGGCGTCGGGCGAATCGTGGCCGAGCACTGCCGCGGCCTGCTCGGCCACCACCGCGAACACCAACGCCTCGCGTTCGTGTTCGGGAACGGCGAACAGCCGCGGCGCCAGCGGACCTGTTATGACAGCGCTTCGACTCTCGGCCGAAGAAACGATGCGCTGCGGCGGCACAGTGGAGTCCGCGATCGCGGACTCCACTGACTCGACCGCGGGAAGCGTCCAGCACTGCCGCCGTTGGAACGCATACGTCGGCAGGTCCACCCGCGCGGCGGGTGCGGCCAACACCTCCGGTGTCACGTCGATCCCGACGCAGTAGGCGTGTGCCAGCGCGGCAGCGAATTGCTCCGGGCCGCCATGGCCACGCCGCAGCGTGCCCACGACAGCCACGTGATCGGCTTTGCCGACCGAGCCCGCAGTCAACTCGATCGCCGCCGACACCACCGGATGCGGGCTGACCTCGACGAACGCGTTCATCTCGAGACGGATCAACGCCTCGATCGCTTCGGCGAAGCGCACCCGTTCTCGCAGGCCCTGATACCAATACCCGGCATCCAACCCCGCTGTGTCCATAAACTCCGCGGTCACCGTCGAAAAGAACGGCACCGAACCCGATTTCGGGCGGATCGACGCCCACTCGGCCAGCAACCGATCCCGGATCGGCTCTACCGCCGCCGAATGCGACGCGTAATCGATCGGAACCTGCTTCGCCCACACCCCATCGGCCGCACACCCGGCAAGAAACTCAGCCAACGCCTCCGACTCGCCCGATATCACCGTCTGCCCCGGTCCGTTCACCGCCGCGACCGACAACCGATCACCGAACGGCGCCACACGGTCGGCCACCGCGTCCGCCGCCAGACCAACCGACGCCATGCCGCCCGAACCGGACAACACCTCGGTGAGAACACGAGAACGCGCCGTCACCACTTGTGCCCCATCGGCCAACGACAACCCGCCGGCCACCACCGCCGCCGCGATTTCGCCCTGCGAATGCCCCACCACCGCGGCCGGCTCCACCCCACCGGCCCGCCACAACCGCGCCAACGACACCGATACCGCGAACAAAACCGGCTGCAGCACATCCTCCCGGTCCAGCGACGCCGCACCCGCCTCCCCCCGCAGCACCTCTGTCAACGACCAACCCACGAACGGCGCCAACGCCGCCTCACACTCCGCGATCGACTCCGCGAACACACCCCCCGACGCCAACAACGCCGCGCCCATCCCCACCCATTGACTTCCATGCCCCGAAAACACGAAAACCGCCCGCCGGGACGCGGCACGACCCGTCACCGCAAAGGGCTCGCCCACAGCCGGATCGACCAGTGCGGCCAATCCCGCGCTCATCGCGTCGAGGTCGTGTCCGACCACCGCACCCCGCCACACCAACGGCATGCGCGAACGGATCAGCGAATACCCCACCTCGGCCGCACCGACTCCCGGGCAATCGGCCAACCACTCCCGCAGCCGAACGGCCTGCCCCCGCAACGCCTCCCGACTCTGGCCCGACAACACCCACACCAGCGGCCGCGAAGTATCCGTGTCCGCTCCATCCACAGACGCCGCGGGCGCTTCCTCCACAATCACATGCGCGTTCGTGCCGCCCATACCGAATGACGACACTCCTGCCCGGCGCAGCGCTACGGTATCAATCGCAGCGCTGGCTCGGCCCTCATGGCTATGCTCCAATGCGGCCTCGGGCCCAGCGCTCGACACCGCAGCAGGCCAGTGCTGCGTCGTGGTCTGCACCCGCAAACCCAGCGTATCGAGCGGGATCCGCGGATTCGGAGCGTGAAAGTTCAGACTGGGCACCAGCTCCCGATACCGCAGGCACAACGCCGTCTTGATCAGACCGGCGATCCCCGCGGCACCTTCCAAATGCCCGATATTGGTCTTGACCGAACCGACCGCCAACGCCGCGCCCGCAGGCCGACCTACGCCATAAGTTTCCCCGAGAGCCGTCGCCTCCACCGGATCGCCTGCGGGCGTGCCGGTGCCGTGCAGCTCCACATAATGCACCGACCCCGGTTCCACCTCCGCCGCCGCCAGTGCCGCCCGAACAACATTCGTCTGCGCCGCCACGCTGGGCGCGCTCAACACCTGACGCTCGTTACCGCTGTTGACCGCACTACCACGGATCACCGCGTAGACCCGGTCACCATCGGCGACCGCACGCGCAAGCGGCTTGAGCACGACGATGCCGCCACCTTCACCACGGACCGTGCCATCCGCGCGTTCATCGAAGGTATGACACTTTCCCGACGGGGAGTGCGCACCGAAGTGTTCGTAACGCTCGCCGCTCAACGGCGACAGAATCAGATTCAGCCCACCCGCCAACGCCACATCGCATTCGCCGCTACGCAGTGATTCACACGCCAGATGCACCGCCACCAACGACGAGGACTGCCCGCTGTCGACAACCATGCTAGGGCCGGTGAACCCGTAGTAGTTGGAGATCCGGTTGGCGGCCACACTCCTACCGACCGCCCACAACGAATGCCTGCCGACACCGGATTTACCTTGCGCGGCCACTATTTCGGCGAAATCGGTTCCGGTGCAGCCCAGGAACACCCCGGCCCGGGCGCCATTCCGGTCACGGTAGCCCGCGTCTTCCAACGCTTCCCAGCTCAGCTCGAGACCCAGCAACTGCTGCGGATCGATCGACCGCGCCTCATTCGGTGACACACCGAAGAAGTCGGCATCGAATTCCGACGCCGAATCGAGGAACCCCGCCGTCTCATCGATCCCCGGACGATCAGCCGGAGCCGAACCGACAGCGTCACGGCCCTCGCGCAGCAACCGCCAAAAGCTCTCGAGATCGACCGCACCCGGCAACCGGCACGACATACCGACAATGGCAATCGCACCGCTCGTAAGGTCCGGTGGTACGCCCCGCTGCCTCCTCGGGCCGCCGTCTCGCAGCGCGGGGGCAATCGCATTCGCTGCTTCAACCATCGGCCCGCACCTTCGCCTCGAGCCAGCGCCGTATCTCCTCCGCCACTCCGGAGGACTTCCCTCCGATGATCGAGAAGTGGTCCGCGTCGATCTCCACCGTCTCGCCCGTGTGCAGCCAGGCCGGCACCCGCTCGACGAGCTCCCCTCCGGGCAACGGCGTTGCCGCACTCAGGCTCAACATCGGCGCGACGATCGACGCGGGTTGCCGTTCGTCGAATATCTGCATGTACTTGGCCATGGCGACCAGGCCGTGGTCACCGATCTCGGTCATCTCGTCGCCGAGATCGAGCAGCGAGCCCATCGCACTCACGAACACCCGCCTACGTTGCTCCGCATCGTCAGGCGAATAGGGGTCGAGCAATATCACCGCCGCGGGACCGTGCCCATTCTTCTCGAGGCGATGCGCCAACGCCTGCGCGATCGCACCACCCGCCGAATAGCCGACGAGAACGACCGGTCGCGAGTCCCCGGCTTCTTCCACAATCGCCGCGAGGCAATCCAGCAACCCCTCCCACGACCTGGGCAACAATTCCCCGGACCGGGTTCCCGGCAGGCGCAGCACAGTTATCGGGTAGTCGGCGCCGAGCTCACGCGCCAGCCGACCGAACATATGCGGTCCGGTCCCGACCATGAACGACGGAACACAGATCAACGAAGGGCCGACTGGAGCACGGTCGCTCCGCAAGCTTCGCTCCGTCCCTCTGCTCAGCGGTATCGGGGTCGGGAGAACCGGCAGATCGTCGATGGTGGTGAAGGTCTCGGCGAGCTTGGCGATCTCCAGCAACATCGGTATCGCGGTGTCGACTCGCCCGCGCCGGTGCGCGGCCACGACCAGATCGGTGAGCCAGTCCCGAGTCCCGGTTTCCACTGTGGTGTCCGGCATCGGCAACGAGACCCGCACCGGAGCCCGACCCGCGAACAACGGCCCCCAATCCACGTCGATCCCCGCATGGTGAGCGTGCGCGAGGAATGTCAGAAATTGCGTCACCTCGTCGACACCGCGGCGGCCCGCCGCCGCGACCAGCGGCGCGACATCCCCGGGCCGACCGGCTAAGCACTGCCGGGTCATCGGCACCAGCACTTCGTCCGGCCCGATTTCCAGGAAACGCCGCACACCCATGTCCACCATGGCGTCTACCCCGGCCTCGAAACGAACCCGGTCGCGTGCGTGACCGACCCAGTACATCGGTTTGGCGGCAGCCACGCCCGCGACCATGCCGAACACGGTGGACACCACCGGCAACAGTGGTCGGCGGTAGGTCACCCGGTCGGCCACGGCGTCGAATTCCGGCAGCATGGGATCCATCGCGCCATCGGTGGACGGTGTCCCCGTCAACCGATCCCGCGCCACAACCAACGCGCAGGCATCGGCCGGCGACCACATCCCAGCCACGTACGCGGCAACCAACTCGCCGAGCGAATGCCCGATGAGCACATCCGCAGTGATCCCGAACGACTCGACCAGCCGGAACAACGCCACCTCGTACGCGAACAGTGCCGGCTGCGTGTACTCCGTCCGATGCGGCCACGCAGTTCGGTCCACCCCGGCTTCGCCCACATCACCGAAGACGATGTCCTTCAACGAAACATTCAGCAGCCGGTCGAACTCGGCGCACAGCTCGTCGAACGCTGACGCGAACACCGGAAACGCCGCATACAACCCGGCACCCATACCGACCCGTTGCGCACCTTCCCCGGTGAACAAGAACGCGATCTTCCCGTCGACCGGCACACCCTCGGCCACACCCGGCACAGCCGATCCCGGCAGACCTTCTGCCAGATCGGCCAACCGGGCCAGCATGGTATTCCGGTCAGCTGCGACGACCGCCCCGCGCCACTGCATGCGGCCTAGCCCGGTCAGCAGCGAATGGGCCACGTCCACCGGTTCCACGTCCGGATGCACCGACAACCACTCACGCAGTCGAGCCGCCTGCGCACGCACTCCCGCTTCGGATTTCGCCGATATCAGCAACGGCACCATCGCCGATGCCACCGCGCCGGAGCCTGATGCGCTCGGCTCGACCACGCGCCGGGGACTCGCGGGCGCTGCCGCAACATCGACCCGGGACAGCACGAACGCCGCCAACGCCGCCGCAGTGGGATAGTCGAACACCACTGTCGACGGCAATCGCACATCACAGGTTTTGGCGAGCCGGTTACGAAGCTCCACCCCAGCCAACGAATCGAACCCGAGCTCGGTGAACGGCGCATCCGGATCGATAGCATCAGCGGAGATATGTCCCAACACACCGGCGACCTGCTCACGAACAACGTCGAGCACAATCGCCGTGTGATCCTGCGCTGGTGCGGCGGCCAACCGCCGCACCAATGTCCCGCCATTGTCCGCCGCGCGCCGCACCGGCACCGTGACGATCGAATGAAACATACTCGGCAGAGTTCCACTGCGCGCCTGCGCCGACAGCACCTCGGTGTCGAGTTCTATCCCGACCACCGCTGGCGCCACTGCGGCGATGGCGCGATCGAACAACGCCAAACCATCCCAGGTCTCCAGCGGGCGCACCCCTGTTCCGGCCATCCGCGCCATCGCCACGCTGTCCAGACCGCTGGTCATGCCGCTGCCCTGGTTCCACGATCCCCACGCGATCGACACCGCGGGCAGGCCCGCCGCCCGCCGGTGCGCAGCCAGCGCGTCCAGGAACGCGTTCGCCGCGGCATAGTTGCCCTGCCCCGGCGAACCCATCACCCCCATAATCGATGAGAACAACACGAACGCCGAGAGATCCACGCCCTCGGTCAACTCGTGCAGATGCCACGCAGCCTCCGCCTTCGACGCCAGCACCCGGTTCAGCTGCTCGGCGGTCAGGGTCTCGACGGTACCGTCATCGACCACGCCCGCCGAATGGATCACCGCGCTCGGCACGAACTCGTCCGGCAACTCCGCCAGCAGCGCCGCCAGCGCGGCACGATCGCTCACATCGCAGGCCGCCACCCGAATCTGCGCGCCGGACGCCGTCAACTCGCCCACCAACTCGGCTACCCCGTCGGCCTGCATACCTCGCCGCGACACCAACACCAACCGGCGCACACCATGCACTTCGACGACATGCCGAGCGACCAGTGCTCCCAAACCGCCAGTGCCACCGGTGATCAACACCGCACCCGCCCCGAACGCCGAAGCGGCTTCGATGACGGTGTCCGCGTGGGCCTCCATGGTTGTGGAGACTGCCGCCTGCGACCCTGACGCTCCCCGCCCCGTCGCCGCGGCCGATTCGGCGTGCCGCCGCAACCTCGGCACCTGGATGGCGCCGCCGCGCACGGCCAGCTGCGGCTCGTCCGAACCGACCACTGCGGCGATCATGTCGGCTGTCAGGCTCTCCTCGACACCTGCGTCGAGGAGAATGAACCGCCCCGGATGCTCGAATTGAGCACTGCCCACCAAACCCCGCACGGCTGCGCCCGCCGGATCCGGCGCTTGACCTGTCGCTCCCCGCGTCAGCACGACCAGTCGCGAGTCGCTGAGCCGCTCCCGACTCTGCCACTCCTGCAACAGCTCCAACGTCGATCGCAGCCACACGCGCGTCCGGGCCACCACATCACCGTCACCGCTGGGTGACCACACGACCAGCTCCGGCACCACTCCACCGTCGAGCAACCCCGCGAGTCCGGTGTTATCGACACCGAGCATCGCAATCTGCCTTGGAGTGCTCTTATCCAACGACCGCACTTCCGCCCCGGAGTCACCCGGCACCGCCATCCATTCGACTTCGAACAGCGATACACCACGCCCGGCGCCCTTGTTCAGCGTCGTGGCGTCCACGAGACGGACGACCACCGAATCGAGGCTCAGCACCGGTGCACCGGCGTCGTCGAAGGCGACCACCCGCATCCGCCCGGCGTCCAATCGCACCAGCCGCATGCGCACGGCCGTCACCCCACTGCGATACAGCCGCACTCCGCCGAACGAGAACGGCAACGGCAGCTGCCCCGCCGGCACGTCGTGCGCGAATTCGGTGATCAGCGGGTGAAAGGCGGCATCCAACAACGCGGGATGTATCCCGAACAGCGCTGCCTGATCGCCGGATTCGCCATCGAGCGACACCTCGGCGAGCAGATCGTCACCGTCACGCCAGACCGACCTGACCCCCTGGAACACCGAACCGTAGCCGATCCCCATGTCCGCCAACTGGTCGTACAGCCCATCAATCGACACAGGATCGACGCCGTCGGGCGGCCAACCTCCGGAAACCGCCGATTCGACCCACGCCGGAGCGGCCTCCGCAACCGGCGTCAGCATGCCGTTGGCATGCGAAACCCATTCGGCCACATTGTAATTCTCATCAGAGACAACACGGGAATGGATCACGAACCGACGCCGGCCCGCACCGTCGGCGGGTTCGACGCCGATTTGAATATCTACTGCAGTGTCGTCCGCCAACAGCAGTGGCGCTTCCAGCAACAGCTCCTCGACGAACTCCGCGCCCGCCTTCGCGCCCGCGGCCAGCGCCAGTTCCACAAAACCGGTCCCGGGCAACAGCACCGAACCGAAAGCCGCGTGATCCGCGAGCCACGGATGAGTACGCACTGACACCCGACCCGTGAACAGCCATTCGTCCTTGCCCGCCAACGGCACGCCGCTGGTGAGGAGCGGATGATCCGATGACCCCGCCGAAGAACCACCACCGAATGGCTTCAACCAGTACCGTTGGCGCTGGAACGCGTAGGTGGGCAAGGACATCCGGCGCAGCGCCCGGCCCCTGAACAATGGTCGCCAGTCCACCTCGATACCAGCGGTGTGTGCTTGCCCCAGCATTGTCACACACTGCGTCACCTCGTCGACCGAGCGTCGAGACCCGGCAGCCACCACAGAGTCCGCCTCGATGTCCGGGTATTCGGCCAGGCACCGGCGAGTCATCGAGGCCAGCACCGCGTCCGGCCCCACCTCCACGAATCGTCGTATTCCAGCCCGCACGAGAGCGTCCACACTCGGCGCGAATCGCACACACTCGCGCACCTGCTCGACCCAATACTTCGGCTCACACACCTCATCGGCTGCCTGCGCACCCGAGACGGTCGAGAAGATCGTGACGGTCGGCGCGCGATAGGTCAAACTTTCGGCTACAGCATGGAATTCGACCAGCATCGGGTCCATCCGCGCCGAATGGAACGCGTGGCTGACCCGCAATCGTGACGTCTCGACCCCCTGGTCGGACAAGGTTCGCGCCGCCTCGTCGACGGCGTCATTATCACCGGACAGCACCACCGACGACGGACCGTTCACCGCCGCGACCGACAGTCGATTCCCATACAGCGCCACGATCTCTACGGCACGCTGCTCCGTCACAGCGACCGCCACCATCGCCCCGCCCTCCGGCAACGCACCCATCAAACGACCCCGTGCCGCCACCAGCACACACGCATCCGCGAGTGACCACACCCCCGCCACATACGCTGCGGCCAACTCCCCGATCGAATGCCCGACCAGCACATCCGGAGTCACACCGAACGACTCCAACAGCCGGAACAACGCCACCTCGAACGCGAACAACGCCGGCTGCGTGAACTCCGTCCGATCCAACAGTCCTTCGGAGGCGGAAGCCGGGTGAGCATCGCAGGAACGAGGAGCGGAGCCCGCCTGGATCCGACCATCGAATACAGCATCGGCGAACATCACCTGCCGCAACGAACCACCGAGCAACCGGTCGAACTCCGCGCACACCGCGTCCAACGTCTCCGCGAACACCGGGAACGCCGCAGCCAGCTCCGCCCCCATCCCCACCCGCTGCGCACCCTGACCGGTAAACAGAAACGCCGTCTTGCCCGCCCCGGCCGTTCCCTCGACCACTCCTGGCGACGACGAACCGCTCGCCAACTCCGCCAGGCCCGATACCAACTGCCCCCGATCGCCGCCGACCACCACAGCGCGGCGATCCCACTTCGCCCTGGTCTCGATCAGCGATGACGCCACGCTCCACAGGTCCGCAGCCGGATGGTCGATCAGCCATTGCCGCAACCGATTCGCCTGGGCGCGCAACGCAGCACCAGACTTCGCCGACACCAGCAACGGCAGAACATCCACCGTGGCCGTGGGAACCGCGTCATCCTCGACCGAGGAGACAACTGGCAAGGGTGCTTCCTCGAGAACAATGTGCGCGTTGGTACCGCTGATTCCGAACGAGGACACTCCCGCCCGCCGCACCCGCTCACCCACACGCCACGGCTGGGCCTCGGTCAACAACCGGACCGTGCCTGCCGACCAATCCACATGCGGCGACGGCACATCCACATGCAATGTGCGCGGCAATGTCTCGTGCCGCATGGCTTGTACCATCTTGATCACCCCACCCACACCCGCGGCCGCCTGCGAATGCCCGATATTCGACTTCAACGACCCCACCCACAGCGGCACCGCACGACCCTGCCCATACGTCGCGATCAACGCCTGGGCCTCGATCGGATCACCCAACGGCGTCCCCGTCCCATGCGCTTCCACCGCATCCACATCCCCCGGCTCCAACCCCGCCGCCGCCAACGCCGCACCGATCACCCGCTCCTGGGACGGACCATTAGGCGCAGTCAAACCATTCGACGCGCCGTCCTGATTCACCGCGCTACCACGAACCACCGCCAAAACCTCATGCCCCAAACGCTGTGCATCCGACAAGCGCTCCAGCACAAGCACACCCACCCCCTCGGCCCACCCCGCTCCATCCGCCGATGCCGAAAACGCCTTGCACCGCCCATCGCGTGACAAAGCCCGCTGCCGGGAAAACTCCACAAACGACAACGGCGTCGACATCACGGTCACACCGCCCGCCAACACCAGTGACGTCTCCCCGCGCCGCAAGGCCTGGCAGGCCACGTGAATCGCCACCAACGACGACGAACACGCGGTGTCCACCGACAACGCCGGGCCCTCCAAACCCAACGTGTACGCAACCCGACCCGACACCACGCTGCCCGCCGACCCGGTACCCGCGTACCCCTCGGCAACCGGACCCGCCGCCATGGCCATATGCTGATAGTCAGCATGCATCACGCCCGCGATTACGCCGGTGTCGCTGCCGCGCAACGAGGTCGGATCGATACCCGCGTCCTCCAAGGCCGCCCAGGACACCTCCAGCATCAGCCGTTGTTGCGGATCCATCGCCGACGCTTCACGCGGACCGATCCCGAAAAACCCCGCATCGAAATCACTGATCCCGGAAAGGAAACCGCCCTCCCGCGTGTATGTCTTCCCGAACCGGTCGGGATCGGGATCGAACAACCCCTTTACATCCCAACCCCGGTCCACCGGAAACCCGCCCACGGCATCCGAACCGGAGTGCACCAGATCCCACAACTGTCCCGGCGACTCGACGCCACCCGGATACCGGCAGCTCATCCCCACGATCGCAATCGGCTCGTCGATCCGCGCCCGTAACTTTGTCAGCTCGTCGCGAGTCTCCATTAGCTCGACGGTGTACTTTTTCAGGTACTCAAACATGCGTGCGGACGAATCGCCAGCGCTTGTGTCCACGGTGTCACATCCAAATCCAGCGTATTCAGTGTCGTCGAAGAAGCCCGACGGCGAGCGGGGCCATCGGGCTATTGATATCGGTCGGTCAGGTGTCGGTTCCGAGGCGGCGACTCGCCGAATACCGATTGATTCGACCGCTTGACAACCCCTTGGTGAACCGAGACTCCTTTCACTGCGGTGAAAGGTACGCCGGAAGTGTCATAGGTCTTGCCCGACTCGAGCCCCGCGGCCGGTGCCCTACTTCCCAGAAGACGAAATCAGCACTCATCCAACATCTCTCTTCGCCGAGCAGGCAGCAACAGAGGCGCCCATGTTGCCTGCTGAGCAGCAGCTTGCCAGCGGTATCGGGTTCTCGCAACTCGTGCAAACGCTCGCTCCTGAGCAGGCCGCGGCCAAGACTTCGTTCGCCCGAATCGAGCCCGGTCACCGCTGGTCGAGCACACATAGCGGCGGGATCTGCCGGCGCTGCTGCGTGAGCGGCCACGGCGTTTCGCGTCGCGGAACTCGGTGGTCAGGAGTGTGTCCCGGCGGGTGTCCGGACGACTATTTCGCCACCCAGTTCGTAGTCACCGGACAGCTGTAGCCCGTCTCCGCTCCAGAATCGCCCGGGGTCATACCAGTTGGGGCTGCGGTGCTGCGGCAGCAGTCCCATCGCCTGGTATGTCACAGCCACGATCTCCGCGCAATACGCGCTCTCCAACTCGCGGGCGGCTGCCTGGCGCAGCTTGTGGCGCGGCAGGCGCGCCCGGCCGCGTAGCCAGCGCCCGGCGAGACCGGCGGTGGATGGGAACGGGGTTCCGTCGAGCCGGGCAATGGTGCGCAGCAGGCTGTCTTCCATCTCTTGGGTGGCCGGACGGTTCAATTGGCGCAACCATGCCTGCTGACCGTAGCGGTGCGCCCACACCAGTACAGCATCGCGCAGATTGTGCAACTGAACGCCACGGTGCGCGACTCCCGACCACATGTCGGGCAGAGACCGGCCGAGCTCCGCATGCCAGATCAATGCGGGCAGATCGTCGATCACGACCGACATACCGACATGATTCACCGGACTGTTCGTCGTCATCCGGATCGCCCGGTCGACTGCCGAATGACCACGGAACAGCCAAATGTCGCCAGTTCTGGTGAGCTCGAGCGCTCGGTCCAGACTGATGCCCGCACCCGTCATGGCAGTAGCCTATGCGGTATGAGGTGGTGGAAGGCAGTGGGATTGGCGGGTGCGGCCGGTGTGGTCGCCACCGGTGTGGTGATCGTGCGCGCCGATCGCCGCCGCCGTGCCTACACCCCAGATCAGGTCCGCGAACAACTACACCTGCGATTCGCCCGAGCGACGCCGGCTCAGGCCGCTGCCGAAAGCACCCCTCCGGCACCGCGGGACGCCTCTGGTATGCGCGGGCGCATCCGACGTTTGTTTCGGCGCTGACCACAGCCGGGAAGCGCAGGGGGCCGCGGTGGTCGTCGGATGGGTAGAGCTATTCAGTCGCGTTGGTTCGGCGCCGGGCAGGCTTCGGGGCACGTGGACGACGGCGAGCACTGGGCTGTCAGCGTGTGATTCGATACCACTAACGGTCGGTACCGACCTGCTGATGTCGAGTGTCGATGCGCCTTCGATGTTCCCGCCGACCGCGGACGGAGAGTTTCCGAGCAGCACACGCCCGGACTGCGTGCTCTCATGGAGCAGCGAATGACTTTCCCCGTCCGGGACGTAAATGCTGATCGGTGGCGCTGGGCTGTCGAGCACGACGAGATGCCGGACGCCCGTCCTCGCCGAGAATGTAGCTCCATCCATGTAGTGCATGTCTCGCTCAGTCGCCTCTGCCGGATTCGATGGCACCGGCCGCTCGATGGAGCGTGGCGACGAGGGCCGGCAACTGATGACGGTCGTAGCGGACAGTCGGCATCGAGATCGAGAGGCCAGCGAGCGCCGTGCCGTCGGCGTCCCGAACCGGGACTCCGATCGCGACCACACCTCGCTCCGACAGGCCGTTGTTGAGCGCGAACCCGGCACGGCGGACGCGGGTCAGCTGGGCCCGAAGGCTCGGCACGTCCGGCCGTTCGTCGGGGCGCTCGACATACCGCTCCGCGGCATACAGTTCGTCCAACTCAGCCGGGTCGAGGGCCGCGAGCAGCACCAGGCCGGCGGTAGTTCGGTGGGCCGGGAACACCATACCCTCGCGCGAACCCACCCGGAGGGCGTGCCGACACTCGACGCTTGCGATGAACCGCGTCGTGTCGCCCGTGCGGATCGTCAGGTTCGCCGACTCGCCCACGACGTCGACGAGCCGCTGGAGATGCGGCAGGGCAGCAGTCCGGAGCCGCGACGTACGGGTCTGCGAGTGCGTTGCGAGTTCGAGGACCGGACCAGGGTGGTAGACACGCTGGTCGTCCTGAACGGCGAAGTCGCGGTAGACGAGCGTCCGCAGCAATCGGTGGGCCGTCGACCGCGCCACCCCGAGCCGCTCGGCGACCTGGCTCACCGTGAGCCCGCCCTCCAGCTGCAGCATGACCGCGGCCCGGAGCGCGTGGTCGGCACTGGTCACGACGTACGTCGGCGGGGTCTTCGGTTCAGCGTTGCCCATGCCTGCTCGTTCCGCTGTCCAGAATCTCGTGTTCCGCTGATGCGACAAGTGTCAATGTAGGCGACATGAGCACGACTGACATCCCTGTCCGCTTACAGGCGGTCGCGCTGCCGGACCAGCCGGAGGTGACTCCTGCGCTCGAGGAGCTGTACCGCGGCTTCGAGCAGGAGCTGCTCGTTCCGCTGTGGACCGAGATCGGTGACCTGATGCCAGCGCATCCGCGGTCGCGCGCAGTGCCGCACCTGTGGCGATGGGAGAACCTGCTCCGCCTAGCCGAGCAGGCGGGCGACATCGTCCCCGTCGGCCGCGGCGGTGAACGTCGTGCGATCGCGCTGGCGAACCCGACCCTCGGCGGTCGGCCGTTCGCCACCCCGACGCTGTGGGCGGCGATCCAGTACCTCATGCCCGGCGAAGACGCCCCCGAGCACCGCCACACCCAGCACGCCTTCCGTTTCGTGGTCGAGGGCTCGGGGGTGTGGACCGTGATCGGGGGCAGCGGTGAGGTGTCCGTCGGCGACGCCGTCCCGATGCGCCGCGGCGACTTTCTGCCGCAGGCCGGCTGGAACTGGCACGCGCACCACAACGCGACCTCGGAGCCGATGGCATGGATCGACGGGCTGGATATCCCATTCCAACACGTCATCGAGTCGCAGTTCTTCCAGTTCGGTCGCGAGGAAATCAGCGAGCCCGAGCGAATCACCTCGGAGCGCTCGCGCTCCGAGCGCCTGTGGGGCCACCCAGGCCTGCGGCCGCTCTCCGTGGGCGAGGTCGCCCCCGGCTCGCCGCTGCTCGCCTACAAGTGGGAGCACACCGACGCCGCCCTGAACGACCAGCTGCTGCTGGAGAAGAAGGGGTACGGTGGCACCGTCGAGCCCGGCCACGCGGCCGTCCGCTTCTCCAACCCGCACAACGGCTCCGACGTACTGCCGACCATCCGCGCGGAGTTCCACCGGACCACCCGCGGCGCGGAAACCGCACCGGTTCGTGAGACCGGGTCGTCGGTCTACCAGGTCTTCGACGGCTCCGGCACGGTGACCGTCGGTGACAAGACCTGGTCGGTCACCCGCGGCGACCTGTTCGTTGTCCCGTCGTGGGAGCCCTTTTCCGCCAAATCGGAGGCCGGCGACACCGACTCCGACTCCGGTGCACTCGACCTCTTCCGTTTCTCCGATGCGCCCGTCTTCGAGGCGCTCCAGCTCAACCGTCAGGAGACCACCCGATGAAGCTCGCCACCCTCCGTGTCAACGGTGGCACCCGCGCAGTCCGGCTCGACGGTGATCTCCTGGTCGACCTGGGCTACGACGACCTCGGCGCGCTCTTCGCTCAGGACGAGTGGCCCACGATCGCCGCCACCGCCACCGGTGAGACCTGGCGGGCCGAGGGCGCCGACCTCGCCGCCGTCGTGCCCAATCCGTCGAAGGTGATCTGCGTCGGCCACAACTACACGAACCACATCAAGGAGATGGGTCGCGAGCTCCCGAGCTACCCAACCCTTTTCACGAAGTTCGCCGACACCCTCATCGGTCCGAACGACCGGATCGTGAAGCCCGCCGAGACCGACGCCCTCGACTGGGAGGTCGAACTGGTGGTCATCGTCGGCAAGCCGGTCCGCCGGGCGACCGAGGACGAGGCCGCCGCCGCCATCGCGGGCTTCACCGTCATGAACGACGTATCGGTGCGCGACTGGCAGTTCCGAACGATCGAGTGGACCCAGGGCAAGATCTGGGACTCCTCCACGCCCGTCGGCCCCTACGTCGTGACTCCCGACGAGGTCGGCGGCGTCCGCCCGGCGCTCGAGGTCAAGACGGTCGTCGACGGCCAGGTCATGCAGCACGACGACACCGGCACGCTGCTCTTCGACCCCGTGCACCTCATGCAGTACATCTCGACCGTCATCCGGCTCAACCCGGGCGACATGATCGCCACCGGGACGCCCGCCGGGGTCGGCCACGCCCGTGAACCCAAGGTCCACCTCGTCGGCGGCGAGACCGTCGTGACGGAGATCGCCGGCCTCGGGGCATGCACCAACCAGGTCGTCAAGGAGTCGTGAGGTGCGCACGCACGCGGACTCGCTGAAGTGGGTCGAGCATGGTACGGAGCTGCTCGCCGCGCAGGTGACCATGCTGGAGGAGCAGGAGATGGCGGAGCCGAGCGCCCTGCCCGGCTGGACGCGCAAGCACCTCGTGGCGCACGTCGCCGCCAACGCGGACGCACTCGCCAACCTCGTGCACTGGGCCAGAACCGGTGATCGCACGCCGATGTACTCCTCGATGGACCAGCGCAACGCCGACATCGAGTCCGGTGCGAAACTGTCCGCGACCCAGCTGGCGGCATGGATGAACGAGGCAGCGCGCAACTCGGCCGTCGCGATGGATGCCCTGACCAGGGAGCAGTGGCGCGCCGAGGTCGTCACCGCGCAGGGCCGGACCGTGCCGGCCACGGAGATCCCGTGGCTGCGGGCGCGCGAGGTGTGTGTGCATGCCGTCGACCTCGGCACTGGCCTGACCTTCGCAGATCTCCCCGACGAGTTCCTCTCCGCGCTCGTGGCGGACATCCAGCTCAAGCGCGGTCTCGATGAGGTTCCTGACGGGCAGCTACCCGAGGTCGCCGCCTACCTCGCCGGTCGTCCCCATTTCCTCGCCGACGTCCACGACCTCGGCCCTTGGCTCTGAGGAAGCGGCAACCTGGACGTGAATCGTCACGGCGGCCGGTGGACCCGATGGTCCGCGATCGGGTGCGAGCGGTAGTGCCCGTGGTGAACAGCAGGGCGCCGTCCCGGGCCTCGCGCATGGCCGGCGCGAGCCACCGTGATGCCGTCTCGGCAATGTGCTCTCAGGGCCATTCGGCCCTATCGAGTACCGCGGTTGTTCTGCTGAAGTGGGTACCGAATGATGCGCACACCCGAGTATGTCGTGGAATGCGCTCCGGTCTTTCATGCGATAAATGGGCATGAACCGAACAGGTCTGGACGATCCATGACGAATTCAGAAGCCGACGAACCGGGTGACGGACACGGAAATTCTTCTGCGCGCTCTGTGAGAGAGTCAGCGTCGCAAAGATTTTCGACGTGGCGGGTGTCATGGGTGCTATGACGACTGCCGCGTCGACCTGTCGTGAGGTGCTGCGGTCCGCCGGAGCCTCGTGGGATTCGGTGAGCAGACGTGGACCGCGCTCCATCAACGCCGACGCAGTCGCCGCGATCTCCGACCCGAGTACGGGTCGCATCGCCTGCGTCGTCGCCGACGGTGTCGGAGATCATCTGCTGGCGGCGCGAGCGGCACGGGCTTGTGTCGCGGTCGCCGCGCGAGTCGGCGCCCGCGCTGGAGCGCGAGCCGCAATCCTCGCCGCACAACGGGAATTGCTGCGTGAATTCCCGCAGCCTGAAGCGGACACTGTCCTGGTCGTCGCGGTGCTTCCGGCATCCGACCAGCCCGACGCGCCATGCGACATCGCTTGGGTCGGTGACTGTCGCGCCTACCGATGGAACGGGCGAGTGTTGCAGCAGATCACCACCGACCACACCGTCGCGGAGTTCTGGCGAGCTCGTGGGCGCAAGCCCGATCCCGGGATGGATCACATCGTCACCACCTCGATACGCACCACTCGTCCATCCGACATCGGACACGCCGCCACGGGATCCAGCAACGGCAGACTGCTGCTGTGCACCGATGGCGTGCACAGGCGTCTTGGTATCGCCACGATCAAATCGACGCTCGCGGACAACACAACAGCCCGGCTCGCCGCGGACTCCCTGGTGGACAACGCACTGTGGATGGGAGGAACCGACAACGCCACCGCACTCATCACAGACGGTAGACCACCTATCGCCGACGTGGACAGCGATCCGCTCGAGACCACTCGATGAACACATTCCGGGATGCTGCCATCCCCTCCCACCGGGTATCACTTCTGTGTGTCCTTGTCGGTGGGAATCGGTGGAGTCCGATCAGTACCGGTCGACGGTGGGCGGCGTCAGCGTCGAGTCCCGGAGCGGACCGATAGTTTCCTCGAACGCCTTCGTCCAAGAACCGTCGGCGATCATTTCCTCGATCGCGTCGTTGATCCTCGCCCGGGTCTGCTGATCGCCCTTCTTCAGCCCGATGCCGTACTTCTCTATGGTGAACGTGTTGCCGACCAGCTTCAGTTCGCCTGATGCCTGCCCAGCGAAACCGGCGAGGATGATGTCGTCAGTGGTCACCGCGTCCACCGAACCGCTGCGCAGGGCTTCGACGCACCGCGAGTAGGTGTCCAGTTCCACCAGTTGGACGTCCTTGGCGTAGTTGTCCTTGACGTACTGCGCCGGGGTGGAGCCTTCGACCGAGCAGAGCTTTTTATTGCCGGTCAGCGACTCGACACCGATGACATCAGTGGTCTCCTTTTTCACCAGCAAAGACTGCCCGGCCACGAAGTACGGCCCGGCGAAGTCGACTTTCTCCTTGCGTTCGTCGGTGATCGAGTAGGTGGCAACGATGAAGTCCACCTCGCCGTTCATGATCATCGTCTCGCGTCGAGCTGTCGGCGCCTCTTCGAAGGTGATGCCGTCGGGCCGCACGCCGAGCTTGCCGGCCACGTATTCGGCGATCTCGACGTCGTACCCTTGATACGAGCCGTCCTTGTCACGAAAGCCCAGTCCGGGTTGGTCGAACTTGATACCGATGGTCAGTTTCCCCTCCCTCACGTGATCATCGGTGGTCGCGGTGTCGCTGCCGCCACCGCAGGCGGTAGCGACGAGGGTGACGGCGATCGCCCCGATAACGAGGCGGAATAGTCGGTTGATCCTCATCGCATTCGGTTCCCTCTCACGCTGAGCCGTCAGGCCGGATCGGAGGCCCGGGCGCTGACGGTAGGTCATTTTTCCCGGGACTCCGAGCGCCCGTATCGAATGCCTTCCCAACAGTGGAAATGTGTTCGTCCGCGTAAAATAGCGACTCTGCAGCTCCGCACCGGTCACTGCCGGACGTCGGCGAATTCGCCGGTACCGACTACGCCGAAGCAGCGTGCTCAGTGCATCGCGATAGTCAATGGAATTGCAATAGTCAATAAAGGCGAAGCCGCCGCAGGCCCGGGCCATCCGGGAACTCAACGCCGAGCACGATCACGGAGTCCGCACATCGCCCCGCGGCAGTGCGTCCTGCGCACGTTTCGGGTACTGCGATGGAAAGGCTTGACCCTGACCCTGCGTCAGGGTTGGAGCCTTGTCGCATGACGAACAACATCACTTCCTCGGCTCAGTTCGCTCCACCGATCGGAAGGTTCCACGAGGTCGACGGCCGTCGCATTTTCGTGCATCGGTCGGGCAGTGGCGGACCAGCCGTCGTGCTCCTGCCGGGCGCGAGCGCGGTGGGGCTTGACTATTTCGGTGTCCAGCAACAGGTTTCGCAGTTCACCACCGCCGTAGTGTACGACCGCGGCGGCACGGGCTACAGCGATCCCCTCCCGCTGCCGCGCAGCGCCGCCGCGGTCGCCACGGAACTGCACGAGCTGTTGCACGCCCTGAATATCGCCGCCCCATACGTGCTCGCGCCACACTCCCTGGGCGGCTTCTACGCGCATCGGTTCGCGCAGCTGTACCCGCAGGAGGTGGCCGGCCTGGTCTGGTTGGACGCCCTGCACCGCGACGTCCCGGTGGTCGCTCTCACCGTGTTGGGCGCCGACCCCGCCCAGCCGGAGCGGGCGCGGCAAGAGATGCATGACGCCAAGACGAGAATGGACGCGGCCCTGGTGAGCGCGGTCTCGCACGGGAAACAACGGATCCTCTCCGACACCTCCCACCACCGGCTCTGCGTCGACCGCCCTGATGCCGTGGTCCAAGCGATCCGCTACGTCGTCGACCGGGCGGCTCGCCCCTAGACTCGGCATGACCATGCCCGACGATCAGAGGTGAACGGTTGCTTACGATCAGCCAGCTCGCGGCGACCGCCGGCGTGACCGTGCGCACCGTTCGCCACTACCATCACATCGGTCTGTTGCCCGAGCCCGAGCGTGATGCCTCCGGCTACCGCCGTTACAGCGCGCAAGTGGCGGTGGATCTCATTCGGATCAGGACTCTCGCTGATGCCGGTGTTCCGCTGGCCCGTATCTGCTGCATGCACAGCCGACCGAGTTCGCCGCGGCCATTACCGACATCGACGCCGAATTGCGACGCAAGGTCGACCAGCTCACCGAATACCGCCGCCGGATCGCTGAATTGGACAGCGGCGAAAGGCTTGTCCTGCCCCCGAGGTGGTCGCCATCCTGAACCGGATGCGCAGTCTCGGGGTCAGCGAACGGAGGGTACGACTCGAGCGCGACTCGTGGATTCTGATGCAGGCACTGGATCCACGCGCCATGCCGCAGCGGATACGGGACAAGAATGCCGGCTTCGACGATCCCGAGACGACGCGCCTGTATCTCGCCTGCGATCAATCAGTCGACTGGGATCCGCACGATCCACGCCTGGACGCATGGGAGATCAAACACCAACGAGACAGCAGCCGGCCGGGGAACCTGAAGCTGATCTCTTCCCGGATCTCCGAGGAAACACCGGCGGCATGGCAACGCATCCTCGATGCGCTCGCCGACCGCGCCGAGCGGCGCCGGATCGCCGGGCACGCCAGCTGAAGCCAGCACCGTGGCCACGTCCGACAGCTGAGGCAAAGTGTGTGACGAATCCCACTTCACTGCTATCTTGCCTGAATTCAACTGAGCTACGGAGGCTCGATGGCACTCAGCCGCAAATCAGACGTGAATCCCCCAGCAAGGGATGGGGCGCCGCCGGTGACTTCCACCCACGAGGGAGAGGGAAACCCTCCGGGTGGGGCATCGGGGCGGCCAGTCCGGATCCTCCACAAGGGCGGGTTACGGCAACGGCACCTGACGATGATCGCCCTCGGCGGAATCATCGGTGCCAGCCTGTTCGTCGGCAGCGGATCGGTCATTCAGACCGCCGGACCGGCGGCCGTGTTGTCCTATGCCCTCGGCGGGGTGCTCGTCATCTTCGTCATGCGAATGCTCGGTGAAATGGCCACCGCCAAGCCCACTCTCGGTTCGTTCATGGAGTATGCGCGAGAGGCCCTCGGTGAACGTGCCGGCTTCGTCGTCGGGTGGTTGTACTGGTATTTCTGGGTCGGCGTGGTCGCCTTCGAAGCCGTCGTCGGCGGCAAACTCCTCGGCGGATGGTTCCACGTACCGGACTGGGTGTTCGCGCTGGTGCTCATGTTCATCCTGACGGCCACCAACTTGCTGTCGGCGCGCTCGTTCGGCGAGACCGAGTTCTGGCTCGCCTCGATCAAGATCGCCACCATCATCGTATTCCTCTCCGTCGGTGCGCTTGTCGTCCTCGGGCTCTGGCCGGGCTCGCAGCTCTCGGTCGCCAACATCGGTCAACACGGCTTCATCGTCAACGGTGGGTTCTCGATCCTGCAGGGCGTCGTGGTGGTGATCTTCTCCTACTTCGGTGCAGAGATCGTCACAATGGCGGCCGCCGAATCGGAGCACCCGGCCAAAGCAGTGGCCAAGGCCACCAACACCGTGCTGTGGCGGATTCTGCTCTTCTATATCGGATCCGTGGCCCTGTTGCTGATGATCACCCCATGGACGGAGATCCCCGGCGACTCCAGCCCGTTCGCGGCGGCCTTCGACAAGTTCGGCCTTCCCGCGGCCGAGCAGATCATGAATGTCGTCGTGCTCACCGCAGCACTGTCCGTCCTCAACTCCGGCCTCTACACCGCCTCTCGGATGTTGTTCGCCCTCGCCAACCGCGGATGGGCACCGAGCTGGACCAAGGATTGCAACCCCCGCGGGGTTCCCTGGAAGGCGATCCTGCTCAGCACGATCGTGGGCTATGCGGCGGTCGTCATGAACTACGTCTCACCAGATCGGGTGTTCTCGTTCATCATGAACTCCGCCGGGGCGGTGGCCCTGTTCGTCTATGTCATCATCGCCCTTTCCCAGCTGAGCCTGCGCTCCCGCATGACCGACGAGGAGAAATCCGTGCTCGGCCTGAAGATGTGGCTGCATCCGTGGCTCGGCATCGTCACCGTTCTCGGAATCGTCGTCATCATCTTCTCGATGAGCCTGATCGAGGCCACCAGGCCGCAGCTGTGGCTGAGCCTCGTCAGCCTCGGCTTGCTCTTGGTGGCCTACTCGGTCACGCAATGGGTGCGCCGCCGCGCACGAACCTGACCGTCCCGCTCCTGAGATGGCTTCGCCTCTCCCGAGATTCGCGGCCGTCGAGGAGAGACGTCCTACTTGTAGGACACAGTGATGAGTAGTTCGGTCCCACTCGAATGAAAACTCGCGACGGACGGTGCATTCGGCGCGAGTCGGGTCCGAGATGGAACCGGGCGCCCCGTGAGGTGCGCCTTACGTTCCGAAAGAATCGCCCGAATCCCCGAACCGAGGAGCCATCCCCGTGGCTACCGCCGACCCCGCGGCGTCGCCTACCGCGTTCGTCGTGGTTCCCGAACATGTCTGCGATGCCGTGCCTCGTCCGTCGTCGTCCCAGCATAGCGGTGATGGGGTTGGTCCCGGCAGCGTGTAATCGGGTTGAGGTGACGACGGTCGGGGCTGCCCGTGATGTGCGTCGAGATCACGGCGTGTCTCTATGCCGCGTGGTGCTCGCCCCGATCGGCCACTCGATAGTTCGCCGAAATATTCAGGCAATCACCGTGATTGGGGTGCTGGTTCGTCGTGTGCCGCGGGTGGCGGTGTGTGGGTCCCAGCGGTTTCTGGTGATGATGACGGCGTGGAGGTGGCGCAGGATCGTCGCGACAATGGCCTTATCGGCCGGGACCAGCGCCCGAAGCCGCGCAAAACGCGCGTTTCGGTTGCGATCACCCCGCGACAAGCCCCTACCGTTACCCACGAACGTCCTCCTACTGCGATGGGACACCGAGCCCGACAAGCGCATCAGGAGGACGCTCCCTCGTCCAGACACCCGGCGCATAGAACGACCTTCAATGCCGCGACGGCAGCCCGAGCGACCGGGCGATCGCGCTGAACCACTCAACAGCCCAGCACCGGCGCCACGCTTCGACCTGACGAGCAGCAACATCCCGGACCCCCGCGCCCAAACATACACGCCGACAGGGTTATTCACTCGGCGATGCGGTGATCCTTAGGGGACAAGAACGATTCGCGGACACCGCCTCTGACCAGCTCGTGACTCGCAGCGTTGCGTGGCAGCGTTTTCGCGTTGTCAGGTGGCGCCAGAGCGGAACCGGCAGGATCACCGAACGGATTTCGGGGTATGCAATTTCGGGGATCACGCTTTGCCGAGCCTCTGCGGCGTGCTGGAGGGGCTCGACGTTGTCCGGGTTCCGTTCGGCTCGACAGCCGGTCCGGGATCGGGGTTCATCTGAAAACGGACGAAAACGGACATCGGGATTCATTGTCAAAGTGGTGCTGCGGAGGCGTTACTGGATAGTGCAGTGTCCCAAGCGAATTCGATGCTGCTGCGCCGAAAGTCCACACCGCGCGGCACCGTCGGAGGCCACCAATGCCTTCTCGACTGCGGAACCGCTGAGCGATATGGGGGAAATCAATGACCACACCCGTCCCGCTCCGTGTAGCGCTGGTCAACGGTAGCTTCGAGGCGCCCGTCGTCACCAATTACGAATTGTTGCCCGACGCCTCGCAAACGCAGGCACCCAAGCGCGTTCCTGGCTGGCGGACCACCGCAACC
Source organism: Nocardia sp. NBC_00881 (assembly GCF_045207455.1). Lineage (NCBI taxonomy): Bacteria > Bacillati > Actinomycetota > Actinomycetes > Mycobacteriales > Nocardiaceae > Nocardia > Nocardia sp. NBC_00881. Next base: position 857,638 of record NZ_CP108798.1, on the reverse strand, counting down.
GATCACCAGATCGAGCTGTGGCACTCGGGCTTCAACGGCGTGCCCGCGGCGGACGGCGCCCAGTTCGCCGAGCTCAATGCCAACCAGGTCTCCACGCTCTACCAAGACCTGCCGACTACCCCCGGCACCACACTGTACTGGCGGGTGTACCACCGCGGCCGTAACGGCCAGGACACGATGGCGCTGGACATCGGCGCGCCGAGCGCGGTGGTCGAGCAGCGGCGGTTCACCGACGGCAACACCGCCTGGGGCTCCTACTTCGGCACCTACACCGTCCCGGCAGGCCAGACGAGCACCCGCTTCGCCTTCCGTTCCGTGTCCGCCGCCGGCGGAAACCAAGCGGTCGGAAACTTCCTGGACGGGGTGTTCTTCGGGACCGCGCCCCTGGTGGAACTCGCCAAGACAGCCATCCCCGAGGGGCCGCTGGAGGTGGGTGAGGTCATCACCTACCGCATCACCGCTCGAAACGAAGGTGGTGGCGCTGCCGAGGCACTCACGCTGACCGACGCCATCCCTGCCGGGACGACGTACCTGCCGGGGTCCATGCGCATCGTCGACGGTCCCAACACCGGAGCGAAGACCGACCAGAACGGGGATGACCAGGCATATTTCGACGCCCAGGGCAACCGGGTCGTCTTCTACCTCGGCAACGGCGCCTCCAGCGGGCAGCCTGGCAGCCTGCCCAACACCGAGACCCTGCCCGCAGGGACCACGGTGGAATACCGGGTCACCATCGACCAGAGCAGCGCCGGCGGACAGGTCGCCAACACCGCCACCGCCACCTACGAAAACCGCCTCGGTCCCACCCCGGAGCCACTGACCGCCACCTCCAACGAGGCCATCACCCCGGTCCTGCCGGCCGCCGACCTGAGTGTGGCGAAATCGGCCGACGCCACCACTGTCACCGTCGGCGAAACCGTCACCTACCGCATCACCGTTCGCAACACCGGACCCAACCAGGCCACCGGCGTCACCGTCATCGACCAACTCCCCGACCATCTCATCTTCCTGTCGGCCGCCGCCTCCCAAGGCAGCTACGACCCGGCCACTGGCCTGTGGACCATCGGCGACCTCGCCGACGGCGCCACCGCCACCCTCACCCTGCAAGCCAAGGCCACCGCGGCCGGCCCGATCACCAACACCGCCACCGTGGACGGGAACGAAACAGACCTCACCTCCGCCAACAACACCGACACCGTAACCATCTGCGTCGAACGTGCCTCCTCCTGCTGCGACCCCTGCACCCCACACCCACAACCCCCCGGCTCCTGCTGCAGCAGCGTGGACATCGACCCGACCGGCTGCAACGCGCTGACCTGTACTCCGTCGGGCCTGCTCGTCCCGCAGACCCGTGTCATCGGAAGCTCCGGCCCGGCACCGGCCCGGATCGCCAACGACCAGCAGTCCATCGACGTCGTCGTGCAACGCCCGCCTGCCGATGACTGCCCGCAGAACTACAGGATCCAGGCATACCTGACGCCTCTGCGTGGCGAGGCCGGTCGAGTCGCTGATGTCGACCTGCGGCCGACCCGTGTCAGCAATGACTGGGCGAACACGGCATTGCAGGTCACGCTTCCCGATCCTGGCGTGTACCTGGTGATCGGCGATATCGACACGAATATCTGCGCGATCATCGACTACGGGGGCGGCACGAACCTGTGGACCGAGGTGCGCCTCATCCATGTGCAGTCCGGCGCCGTCGAATTCGCACCCCGCATATCAGCCCAACACCAGTTCCGGGCAGCGCCAGAGACCCGCTTCCAGCATTGTTCCCACGGTCCGACCTCGCTGTCCGGGCTCGTCACCGTGACCGCGGCGCAAGGGTCGAAAACTGTCCGCGTGCAAGCGATCCTGCACGGCGGCGGCCCAGGCGACGGCATCGACGATGCCACGCTACAGACCTCGTACTTCCAAGGAGACCGTTCCTACCTGACATACGTGAAAATCGCCGACTAGCAGACCCGCTGAATACCGAGGTGTCGAGGCCGACAGCACGGGGCGAGTGACTCTTCCGGGACACCCGTGCTGTCGACACTTTCCACGGATGCTTGATCCCAAGAGGTTTGGGTGGCCGATTCCACGCCGGTCGGAGGCGGCCGCTCTGCGCATCGCCCACCCCCTTGGAATCGAGCATCTCAATCTGTCGGTCGATAAGAGCAAGCAGCTCATCAGCGCTGGCGGCCGCCTCGACGGCCACGCGAACGCTGCGAGTCGGGGATTCACGTTCGGCTGCGGCCTCGGCCAGCGTCGAACGGATTCGCTCGACCAACCGCTCCTTACTCATCGGCAGACGTCGTCGCCAACAACCGCCGCAGTGAGACGATCTGGTCATCGACCATCGACCATCGACACGGTCGCGGTGGCTTCCCAACGCGAACGCAAATATTTCGCCTCTTGCCATATTGCGCGGCGGTGCAACACCTGGCGATGGTTCGGGTCGGTCGGGAGGGCCAAGGTCTGGGCGGCGAATCGTTCGATGTCGACCATGTTTTCATCGCCCATAGCACCGACGCGTAGGAGATGACACCGCGCAAGCGGCAGCCTCGGCGGAGTCGATTTCCCAAATCATCTCCACCCGTGACCTTTCGGTTCGAGTGCGGCAAAGTGTAGGTGGGTAGACACATGTGGTCGACATGTCGTGAGAGACCGAACCACGGCACCTGGACAGTCGGCACTGTCGATCTCCAACCTGTTCCGGTCGTCTTCGGACAGTTTGGAACAGCCCCTCGAGGAGGGAGGTGGACACATCGTTCACCGGAAGATGGAAAGGATTTCCTTGTTGTTCTCGGCAACCACATCCACTGCTCCGCGTCGGATATTTGCCCGCGTGGCCATCGCAGGCACAATCGCTGCTGTTCCTCTGACAGCATCCACGATTCCGGCCTCAGCCGATCCGGCGACACCCGCAGCCGTCGGCACCGAAATCAGCCACGAGCGTTGGGCGGACCGTCCCAGCTTCCAGGACATCGACCGTGACCGCGGACGCGGTGATGATCGGGGATGGGACAATGACCGCGGGCGTGGTAATGATCCGCTGTGGCGAATGTTCCGCAATCTCATACCGGGTGGGCTGTTCGGTAGCAGCTGAGCGGGATTCACGCAACGCAGCGGCCCACACCCGTCTCGCTGTCGGGCCGCTGTCGCTTTTCTTCATGCAGCCCGGACATCTTCGGCCGACGCGGCGGGCTCAGGGTCGGACAAGTGGGTCCGTTTGGGCAGCAGGAGCGGGGTGGCGAGCAGGAGAATGCCAGACATGGTGATCGCGGCGAGCGGGCTGGTGAGTGTGGCGAGGATGCCCCAGATCACCATCAGGGCAGATTGTAGGAGTTTGCTGCTGACACTCCATGTAGTGAGGACTCGGGCGGCATGATCCGCGGGAACTCGTTGCAGGCGTTCTGTTGCGTAGATCGGATTGAAGATGCCCATGCAGGTGATCAGCAGGCCCTCGACGATGATCACGGTGAGGAGTCCGGGAATGCCGGGATGGATGAACGCGAGACCGAGTGGGAAGAGCGATCGCAGCCAGCCGGAGATGATCATGACCCGGTGCCGGCCGTAGCGGGTCACGAGGCGTGCGGAGAGGCGGGCGCCCACGAAGCCGCCGAGCGCCGGGATGCCGAAGGCAAGACCGTATTGCCAGGCCGGGAAGTGATACTGGCCAAGCAGGAGGACGGACAGGAGCGGAACAGTGGCCATGATCAGGCCGCTGACCAGGATTGAGTTGAGGAAAAGGCGACGCAGAGCGCGGTCGCGGAGGATGAACCGCCAGCCGCCGAGGAGGTCGGCTCCGCGTAACCTGGCGGCCGGGTCACGGAGTGCTGCGACGTCGCCTCCACGGATGCGGAGGACCCCGAGCGCGGACAGCAGGTAGCTGAGGGCGTCGGCCATGACAGTGATGACCGGACCGAGCAACCCGATGAGCGCGCCACCGAGCGGCGGGCCTGCCGCGGTCGCCACCCAGCTCGTGCCCTCGAATTTTCCGTTCGCGACAAGGAGGTGCTCGCTACGGATGAGATACTTCAGATATGCGCCGGAGGCGGCGGTGAAGGCGATGCTCGCCGTCCCGGAGATGACCGAGACGACCAGCAGTTGGCCGTAGGACAGCAACCCGAGGACGTACGCGATCGGAACACTTGCCATCGCGACGAACCGGATCAGGTCCATCGCGATCATCACCGGACGCTTGGCTCGGTGCTCGATCCACGGCCCGAGCGGGAACGCAACAATCGCCGCGACGGCAAGCCCAGCCGCCTCCAGAAGGGAAATGGCGAATGCCGGCGAGTGCAGCACTCGAACCGCGATCAGCGGGAACGCTCCGAAAGCAATCCACGTGCCGTATGTACTGACGGCGTAGGCCGACCACAGCCAACCGAAGCTGCGCCCCAACTGCACGTGCATGCGACTCCTTCGCGACAACCGATGTTCGGGTCTCTGAATCACATCAGCCGCACCGGCGCAGGATCAAACAACCGACTCCCCGGCAAGCCACAACAATCAGTTGGGTACGTAAGCTAGATCAATGGATACCGAGGCGGTGCGATCGTTCGTCCGCGCGGCCGAGCTCGGACAGCTGCAACACGCGGCCGACGAGCTCGGCGTGACGCAACAGGCCGTGTCGAAGCGGATCGCAACCCTCGAGCGCGTACTCGACATCCGGTTGTTCACCCGTACCGCGCGAGGGGTCGAGCTGACACTCGACGGCCAGGCGTTTCTTCCTCACGCACGAAACATCATCACGGGAGTCGATCGCGCCATCACCGCGGTCAGGCCAGGATCGCGGGCCCTTCGGATCGACGTTCTCGGCCTGCGATCCGCGCAGGCCGTCGTCCTGCACGACTATTGGCGGTCGCATCCCGAAACCGACCTCGATGTGGTGACCCTCAGGGTCAACGACCCGCGCGTGGCGGTCGCCGCCGTCCAAGCAGGCGATATCGACGCCTCATTCCGCACGGTCACCGACCTGGCCACGCTGCCGCGGGACGTGCAAATGATCCACGCCTTCGACTCCCCGCTGGAACTGCTCGTCGGCCCGAGACATCCGCTCGCTTCCGCACGAACACTGACACCACCTCAGCTGCGCAAGCACCGGATCTGGGTACCGGGTATCGCCCCGCGAAGCGAATGGGCAGAGTTCTACGATCAGCTCGCCACCGAATTCGACCTCCGTGTCGACGCCGCGGGCCCGAACTTCGGCAACGAGGTACTCCTCGATATCCTCGCGGACTCCGCAGACGTGGCCACCCTCGTAGGCGCGCGCGACCGGTACATCTGGCCGACGAACTACGACCTACGCCGCATCCCGATCGTGAATCCGACGCTCGCATACCCGCTCTCGCTCATCCTCCCCAGAACGAATCCACACCCAGGACTCCGGGCAATCATCACCCACTTCGGAAGCCTGACACCGCTCACTGAGACAGCCTGGCTCCCTTCCTGGGCCACGACACCACACCGCAGCGACGGAGATATCGAACACACCCGACGCTAACGGTCGCTTCCACTCCGACAGTTCCCGTCCGATACGGACCCCGACCTTCGAGAGCGGGGCTGCTGGTGATCGAGGCGTTCCACCACCACGAGTAGCTCAATCGCCGACGTGCACGTGGGCGGCCCACCTGGTCGGCACGGCTGGATAGGCGTTACGCATGCGGCGCATCGTTTCGGTGAGCGCGGTGGCCGCCTCGGCCGTGTCGGCAGGCCGGGTGCCGTGCGCAGTGAGCGCCGCGTAGACCGCCTCGGCGGTCTCGGTGCTGTCCGCGGTGTGCCACAGCGTGCCGATGACGCCACGGAAGCCCGCGAGGTGGAAAGCCGACGCCAGGTTCAGCGGCTCATCCAGCAGTACCGGGTCGGGGCCCGCGGTGTCGCACGCGGACAGGAACGCGAGTTGTGCCTGCGTGGTGCGCAGGTCGCGCACGAATGAGGGCACGAACATCCCGTCGCTGAGCATCAGTCCGCCTTGGTCGGGGTGCTTTGCCGAGCTGACCGCCTGGCCGTGGCAGGCGAAGTGGGCGATCGCGTGCTCGTGCAGGCCTTGCTTGATGGCCTCCGGATCGGCGGCGGAGTCGATGAGCACAGTGGAGCCTGGCAGCAGCCCCGCCACCGCCTCGGCCTCGGCGCGGGCGCTCGGCAGCACGGGCACGCCTCGACGCTCGCCGACACCGACGATGAGCGCGGTGTGGCGGGCGTGGTGCGGCCGAGGCGTGGTCAACGTGTCGGCGAGCGCGGTCAGCGACGGCGTGTACGAGGAGACGACCCGGTCGAACACGGTCTGCCCCGCGCCGTCGCGGTGCCTGCCCGCCGCGTGCAGTGGCAGCTGGGCCGTGATTCCGATCGGGCACCACCACAGCCGCGTCGTCGTGACGTGGTCCAGCACCGGCCCGGCCGTGGTGTCCCACAGCCATTCCAGTACGGCGTGCACGTCCAGCTGGGCCTGCTCGCGCCGTTCGAACGAGCACGCCGGGTCCTTCACGTCGGCGAGCGCCGCTCGCAGCCGCCTGACCTGGGCGCGGGCGGTGGTCTCGGTCATCTGCCGTAGCGGCACAGCCTCGACGGGCTGCCAGTAGTCGGCGGGCACCACCAGCGCGGTGCCCGCGGCGCTGACGACCACCGCGGTATGCCCGGCCGTGCGCGTGCGCAGGACTTCGAGGTTCGGCGGCGCCAGCAGATCCTCGAACCCCGGCACCGCCCGCGCCTCGGCGAGCAGTCGGTCCCGCCGCACCGCGAGCCGCCGGATCTGTTCGACGGCCTGTGGTCGCGGGTCCCAGTCTCGGGTGGAGGTCCGGCCGTCGAACTCCACCTCGATGTGAAACGTCACGTCGGCGTACGCGTCGGCCTCAGCGAGCTCGCGCTCGACCTCACTGAGCTCCTCGGCCAGCTGCGGCCGTATCTCACGCAGTCGCGCCCAGCCTCGGCGGATACCCCACGCGTCGCCGAACAGTACGCCGCGGCACCGTTCGATTAGCTCCAGCGCCCGGTCGAGCTGGCAAGACCGCACTCCCGCGTCCGCCACCCGGTCGGCGAGGCCGTCCAGCTGCCGCACGGCCTCCAGCCTGCGGTACCGCGACAGGGCCCGGCTGACCGTGGCGGGAATGGCGGCAATCACGCGTTCCTGCGCGTCCAGCCATGTCGCCGGGTCCGCCTCGGCGAGCATCGCGGCCTGGGCCTGTTCGCAAAACATCTGGTACTGCGCGCTGGTGGCCGGGTGTGCGGAGACCGCCCGGTAGTGGGTGATCGCGAGCTGGCGGAGCTGGTCGGCACGCGGCCCGCCGAACCTGGCGAGCTCACGGGCCGAGCGCGCGAGTGCGATCGCCCGCAACGGCCACCAGTGGTGGGCCTGCGGTGTCTGATTGACGGCTTTCTCCGCGAGCTCGAGCGAGTCGTCCAGCGCGTCGAGGTCGCCGCACTGCCGGTATCGGTGGTACAGCACGTCGGCGATGGTGCTCTCGATCCGCGGAACGTCGGGGTGATCGGGAGCCACTAGCGCGAGTGCGGCCCGATAGGCACGTTCGGCCTCGCGGAACGGTTCCGCGTCCGTCACCTTCGTGGTGACCGCTTGGGTCTGCACGGCGCCGGCGTAGTTGTAGAGCATGCCGACCCGGCGTACGTCGTCCGCCGGGATGGTGGCCACGGCAGCCGCACCTGCGTCGACGGCTTTGGTGAACAAGCCGTGGTCACCGGCCTCGGCCGCCTTCTCGGCCGCCATGGACAGCGTCGACCAGCGCAACGGAAGATTCGAGTCGCCGGGTGGGGTCAGCGCGACGGCTTCCTCCGCGATGGTGACGGCCTCTTGGCCCGCGGCGGGGTTGCCGCCGACTTGGAACTGCATGATCAGCGCGGACGCGAGTGTGGAGAGCCGGAGTGCGCGCTGGCCATGGTCTGCGGGCGGCAGGTCCAGCGCGGCGCGGGCGGCATCAACCGCCTGCTTCGCCTCGTCGTGGGAGCCGGTCCGCATGGCGGCGGTCGTCGCGGAGTTGGCGAGTGCCTCCAGCAGTTCCGCCCGGCCTGCGTCGTCCGGTGATGTGGTGAGCAGCGCTTCGGTCACCGTGTCGTAGGCGAGCGCAATCGCGTCGGTGTCGCCGCCGATCTCCCAGAGGTCGTTGTGCGCGTGGTGGAGGTCCAGCAGCGCGTCCAGCCTGCCGTCGTGGTCCAGCGGCAGCCCGATGGCGAGCACCCACGCCTGGTCACGTCGCTGCATGAGCACATCAAGCGTGACCGACTGCTGCTGCAGGCTCCGGACCAGGTCGTACTGCGCCTGGAGAACGCGGGGATCGCGATGGCAGGTCAGCAGGAACCGCGCAATTTCGGGACCGATCCGGCCGCTTACCTCTTGCTCGAGCTGCCGGAGCGCGGGCACCGTAGCCGTGTTGCCGTAGTCCCGCTCCAACGCGTCGGCGAGGTCACGGCATGCGACCAGCGCACCCATCAGGTGGATGGGCGTCCGAGCGCCCGCGTAGAGATCGGACTGGTACTGGGCGAGCTCCAGCACGACGTCGCGCCACACCGGGCGTTCCCGCAGCGCCAGCTGGGCAGCGGCCCGGTAGTCGGCGAGGATCTTCCCCGGCCGCCTGCCTGCGTTCACTTGTGCTCGGGCGCGGTCGACCAGCCTGCGGGCGCGTTGCGGATCGTCGCGGGGTGTGCGGGCGATCGTCCAGTTCAGCCCGTTGAGGACGATCTCGCGGTAGATATCCGTACCGTCGTGCTCGTCGAGCATGAGCAGCAACTTGGCATGGTCGGCGGTGAGCGCGGCCTTCATTCGCTCGTCGTCCAGCACGTTCATCAACGCCGTGTAGGCGTTCGCGAACAGCGCCAGCGACTCTCGGTCCTGGTATTCCTGGAACTCGTCGCGTGCCTCGTCCAGCGCCCGGTACTGCGGCATGGCGGTGACGCGCGAGACCGCGGGATCACCCGGCCTGCCCGCGATGGCGGCCGAGATCTCCCGGTCGACCAGGCCGGTGAACCCACTCTGCGCTTGGAACCGGTGCCAGTGCGCTTGGGCGAGGTGGAGCAGCAGGTGCCGAGGGCACTGCTGCGGCGGCGGCAGACTTGCGGCGAGCAGTGCGCCGACGTCGCCGGTGTACTCGAAGTTCTCAACCACCAACTGGACGTCGTCGTACACTCGCACCCCCCAATCCCTTTCGGTCCACGGTAGCGTTATCTGGATCGCGGAGAAGGAGGTTCGCAGTCGGTATGGCACCAACGACCGGTCCTCGGGTCGAAGTCCTGTGCGAGCTGGCGGGAGAGGCGCTGACCGAACGCGCTTCTCGCTACGGCGTCGCGGACGTGCTGGCCAGAATCGTCGCGGCGGCCGAGCGAGGCGACGTGTCCGAAGCAGACCTCGACCTGCTCGACAACGCCTTCGCCCGGCACGGTATCGACAACCTGACACGGGCGCACCGCGGCTTCGAGCCGTGGAAGGGAGCGCGGGGCGTCGTGGTCACCGCGTGGGTGTGCCCCACGGGTGCGTGCACGCGTGCCGCGACCGACGAACGTCCGTTCTGCCGGCTCACCGGGCAGCCGTGCCGCGTAACCAGGATCGACCTGTGAACGCGTTTCTCACCGAGCTCGGCAAGAACCTGGCTACCCGCTGGGCTTCCGCGCTCGCGCTGCCCGCAGCGGTTTTCGTAGCCGTCGTCGTTGTGGCGGTCATGCTCGGGCCTTCTCACGCACTCGATTTCAACCTGTTACGGACGAGACTGACAGCGGCGTCGACCGGGCCCGCGCTGGTGTCGGCCGCGGCGACGTTCCTCGCCGCGACCGCCGTGGTGGGGTTGGTGGTGACCGCGCTCGGCGGCGTCGTGATCGCCGCATGGGGAGCGACAGGCACGGGTGCCGGCAGGCCGTTCGTCGTGCTGCGCCACCACCGTTGGCGGCGGGCAGCGGCGAAGGCGGACGCCGCGGTCAAGGCAGTGCTGGCCGACCGATCGGACCTTCGCGCCAAGAGCAAAGCGCGTCGGGCCGTGCTGCGGCGCGACGCGATCTCCGAGATCGAACCGGCATGCCCAACGTGGGCGGGCGACCGGCTGCGGACCGTGGACGACCGCGTCAGCCGTGGCACGGGACTCGACCTGACCACGACGTGGCCGCGGCTGTGGCTTGTGCTGCCCGAGGCTGCGCGGACCGAGGTGACGATGGTCCAGGAACGGTGTGCCTCCGCCGCCCGCACCTCGGTATGGGGCTTGGCCTATCTGGCAGTCGGTGTGTACTGGTGGCCAGCGCTCGTGCCGGGCGTATGCGCATTGCTGATGTCACCCCGTCGGATCCGCCGTGCGGTGGGGGTATACGCGGACCTCGTGGAGGCTTCGGTCGACCTGCACGCCCGGGACGTTGCCAACCAGCTCGGGTTCGAGCTGACGGGCAGGTTGACACCGGCGATCGGCGAGCAGTTGACCGAGGTGCTGCGGAAACGGCCTAGGTAGCTGGTGTCGGCCCAGCTCTCCGGTAATCCCGGCAGGCTGCAAGATAAAACATTGCCGCTGGTCATGGGCACGATCACTGACTTACCAGAGCGTGAGTAGCCCGTCCTTGCACCACGAAGCAACGCCGTGACCAGCACGAACACAACACGGCCTTACGACCGCATGACGAGGCCAGTATCAATGGCCATCTGTAGGTCGTCAGCGCCGAACGAGCCGGAGAAGCGGTCCGGTCGCCGGGATTGTGCCGGAGCGTCAGTGTCTGTCGAAATAGGGCTCCGCCAGGGCTTCTCGGAGAAAGGACCGCGGTAGTCCGGGTGCCGACGTCGGGTCCATATCGAGGGCAGCCAGTATCCGATGCATCGGCCAGCCCTCGTCGGCTGCGAATCGGGTCAATCCGTGCTCAGCACACCGCGTGAGCGCCGGGACGGCAAGGGCGATCGCCTCGTCCGGTCGTCCGGACGCGGAAAGGGTTGCTGCCCAGAGGAGTTCGGCTGACGTCAACGCGCGGGGGCGGTCGAAGGTGGCGATTTCGCGCACCAAGCGTTCGGCGCGCGTGCACGCTTGCTCGGCTGCTACGTGCGAGTGGTGATCGAGCAACAGCCGAATCGCCGTGTCCTGCTGGAGTTCCGCTGTGAGTCTGTGTAGCCCGTCCGGCTGATGGAGGTCGAGTGACAGCTGGATGAGCTCGTCATGGTCATCCTGATCGATCGGTAGTCCGATGCGCACGCGTTCGTTCACGATGCGGGCGGCCAGCCGGGGCAGGGAGAGGTTGGCCGCGATCTTGGCTCCCTCCGCCAGCCGCGCCTCCGCCGCGTCCCGGTCGCCGCGCAGCGCCTTCACCCGGGCCCCGATTCCGTAGGTGGCGTTCATGAATTCGACGAGGGCGCCTTCGGGGCCGAGCGCGGCGCTGTCGTCGAGCAGTTCCTCGGCGCCGACGAGGTCGCCGCGGTGGTATTGCAGCGCGCCGAGCAGTGCGGATGCCAGCGTAGCCCCGTGGGTACGGTTTCCGATCGTCCGTGCCATTGCGAGTGCCGTCCGCAGGTCGGATTCGGCCGCCGCGATATCGAGCTGTTCGTAGGCCGCTATCGCGCCCATGCAGTATCCGTAGACGACGGCGAATGGCCCGTTGCATTTCGGGCGATACGGTGCGACCCAGTGTTGCCAACGGCGAGCCTCGTCGAAATCGAAGCGGTTCAGCGCGCATGTGGACCCGGTGCTTGCGGCGACCATGGCGAAGAAGGGATCGAGCTGTCCTTCCGCCCCCTCCACATGCAAAAGCTGCTCGATCACCTCCGGCAGGCGACCGTAGTTATCGGTGAAGTTGCCTGCCCCAGTGCGGATCAAGGATGCCTCCACCCGCATGGCGGCGGCGGCCTCGTCCGGTACACCAGCATCCAGCACCGCATCGACCAGATCCAGTGCGGTGCGGGCCGCCAACGGCCGTTGTAGTGCGACGGTAGCCCAGGCCACCAAGAGCTGTACCCGTGGATTGGTCGTCGCGTACGCCGACGGCAGTTTCGCGACGAGGCCGAGCACGGTCGCCATCTTGGCCTGTTCCAGTAGTTCCCGCCCGTGTTCTTCGATAATCCCGACCGCGCCGGTAACCTCGTTGGCTGCCAAGGCGTGATCGACGGCCTCGTTGAGCATCTTGTGATCGGCGAACCATTTCGAAGCGGTCTGGTGCAGCCGTCGGAGCCGGTCGGGGTTGTGCCGGGTGAGCCGGTGCCGCAATATATCTGCGAAGAGCCGATGATAGCGGAACCATGTGGACTCATCATCGAGTCGATGCAGAAACAACTCCAGATGCTCGGCTTCCTCCAGCATTTCCTGCCCGTAACCCACCCCCGCGAGCGCATCGGCGAGGTCGCCGCAGACGGTCTCGGTCACCGAGGTCGCCAGCAGGAAGTCGAGTAGGGCGGGGTCTAGCGTGTCCAGGATGTTCGATTCGACGTATTCGCTGATGGCGTAGTTGTGCCCGGACAGTTGCCCGATACATTCGGCGGGATTGTCCTTGCCGCGCAGCGACAGTGACGCGAGTTGCAGTGCGGCCGCCCAGCCCTCGGTCGATTCCTGCAGGCCGGCGACGTCGCTCGCGGCCAACTCCAGTAGATTGATGTCGACCAGGAAGGAATTGGTTTCTGCTTGGTTGAATCGCAGGTCGTTGGAGTCGATTTCGACAAGCTCGTCACATACCCGCATCCGGCTGATCGGGAGCCCGGCGAGGCTTCGGCTGGCAACGACGATGCGCAGGTGGTGGCAGGCATTGTCGAGCAGGAATTCCATCGTCGCGATGGCTGCGCGGTTGGTCACCCGATGCCAGTCGTCGATCACTATCGCGAATGTCTCTCCACTGGAATGGATTTCGTTGATCAGCGCGGTGACGACGTAGCGGGTGGCATCGGTGGCTCGTTCCTCGAGAATCTGATCCAGTTCGGCGCCGAGCGAAGGTCGTGCGCGGCGGACCGCCTCGACCAGGTGCGCCAGAAACCAGACGGCGTTGTTGTCATCGGCATCGATGGTGAGCCAGGCGACCTGGGTCTGATCGGCTGCCATCGTCTTCGCCCACTGGGCGGCCAACGTGCTCTTTCCGAAACCAGCCGGCGCATGAACCACCGTCAACCGGCGCTGCTTGCCCTTCCGCAGGATCTGCAGCAGCCGGGGCCGGTCCACGAGTGCCCGCGGCGGTGTCGGCGGGCGGAACTTCGTCAGCGCCGTCGGCGGAGGTGCGGCCTGGCGCACCGCGCTCGCGCGTGACGGAACATCCGGCAGTGCCGGATACCCGGACTGCCTCGGAGGGCCGGGGCCGGTGGCCGGAGCCCAGCTGCCCAGCACGTCCCGCAACTGGCGTTGGTAGGCGGCAGCGGATTCCGGGCGCGCCCGAGGGTCGCGTGCCATAGCTGTCTCGACCGCGGCGACAGCCTCGGCGGGAATCCCAGTTCCGCGCAGGTCCGGGATCGGTTCGGTCATCACACGCAGGAATTGCGCGATGACGCGTTCGTTGGTCCGGCGCTCGAAGGCCGCATGCCCGGTCAGCAGGCAGAACAGCGTCGCACCGAGACTGTAGATGTCCGAGGCCGGGTTGGGTGGTTCACCATCGAGAACCTCGGGTGCGGTGAATGCCGGGGTGCCGGTGATTCGCCCGGCCGCGGTCTCGAAGCCACCACTGATGCGGGCGATGCCGAAGTCGGCCAGCTGCGGTTCATCGTAATCGGAAACCAGGATGTTGGCGGGCTTCACATCGCGGTGAACGGTCCGGGCGGCATGCGCGGCTGCCAGGGCTCCGGCGATGCGTTCCCCGATCGACAGTACTTCGCCCCACGGGATCGGCCCCTTCGAGCGCAGCCGGCTTTCCAGTGATCCCCGAGAGAGGAAGGGCATGACGATATAGGGTCGGCCGGTAGCCGTGATGTCGGCCTGCAGGATCTGCACGACGTTGGGATGCCCATACAGACGTCCCAGCGCGTGCTGCTCGCGGACGAAGCGCTGTCGGTCTTCACCAGCGAATTCTGATGTGAGGACCTTGATCGCAACGGCGCGGTCCAATGATCGCTCGGTGCAGCGGTACACGACGCCGAATCCGCCCCGTCCGATCTCCTCGGCGTCGAAGAATCCGGCCGCGGCCAGTTCCGCGGCCAGTTCAGCCGCGAGATCGACCTGCAGGTCACGCTGGGTTGTGGCGGGTTCGGATGCCGACATGACACGCGCCCTCGGTCACCATGCCGGATCCGCGTCATTCGGCGCTGCCGACCGTGGCCGAAAGACGACTCCATCCGCGTTGTGAAGGTAGGTAACCATTCGATCACCTCATGAAGCAGAAACCTTGACTACTTCTGATCATAGACGATCGCTATGGCGTCCGAGGTTTGTGTCGCGGCCGATGTGAGGTAGTCCGGCGGTGGTAGTGAGCACCCGAGTTCACACCCTGCTACCGCATCCGGCAGCAGAGCTCGACTCGGCTGCCTCAGCGCGGCAGCGATGAGGAAGGAAGAAATGAATTCATTGAAGACCCACTTCGATGGCTTACAACCACAGCTCGGGAGGATCGTCGATTTCGAGCCCCGCCCGCCGGGCGATGATCACCATTTTCTTATCCCATTCGCGGTGCATGCGTAGCGCTTGGCGCAGTTCACCGAGCTGTTCGGCCATCAGCTGTGTCTGCGCGATTGCGGTGTCACTCAGCGTCTTTGCGGCGTCCGCCTTTGTCTTCGTCATGCTGGCGTCGAGATTCTTGCGGCTGAACCACGTCGTCGCGATGGAAGAAACGACCGAGGAGCTGGCGATCAGCACGAACGCCGCGAAGATCGGCGACTGCGAGATGCTGTCCATGCTGCCTCCTCTTGCATCGACGCGCGTAAGTGCTTGACGTCATTCCATACCTGCTGGCGCTTCCAGAGAAATGCGACGCCGAGCCCGATGACCAACGGGCCGCCGAGCACTGTAGCGGGCGACAGAGCATGACGCTGGATCTGCAGCAGCAGTACCTGCGCGCCGTATGCCACCAGCGACCAGCCCGTCGCCATCAAGCCGATCTGCTCGACGAGGTAGCCCCACACCCAGCGTGAGAGCACCCCACCGAGTGTGAAGACGCAACCCGCCGTCATCAACACCAGCCATACCATCCGGAACCCGGGGGGCAGTGACGCGGCCGTCGACCCCGGCGGTGCCCCGTGGAAGAACTGAAGCACCGCAGAGACCCCGAACACCACGCATAACACCACCTCGAAGGGGTCATAGTGCACCACTCCCAAACGTTGCATGATCACTGTCCCTTCCCGACCGACGTCACCTTGCCGCGGGCCAGCTCGACAGCCCGAAGCCCGAGCAAAACCGCGACGGCAGCGAGGATGTATTGCGACAAGGCCCAGGTGCGTACCGGCTCGCTTTCCAGGTCAGAGAGCAGCTTGTCCATAGTTCTCCCCTCGTCGGCCCTGCGGATCGCGCAGGCGCATATCGGGGCCGTCGACAGAGTCCATCTCAGTGTCGGGCGTGGTCGCGAATAGACGCGACCTTGTCGAACCGCTGGTATGCGCGGGTGTCCCAGGAGCTTCGCAACTCGGAGGCCAGCGGCTCGTTCTCGTACGCCGGGCGGTTTCAGCGGTCTCTGATCGCGCAGCGCACCCAGTAGGCATCCCGACCGTCGAGCCGATAGATCGCACTGCCCAGGAAACCCGGTACCAGACCGCCGGGGAGATCGGTGTAGTCGGTGATCGGATGCCCCGAAGCGCCTGCATCCCAGCCGGTGTCGTCCAATTCATCGTCAGCGGCTCGGCACCGACCGTCGCGTCCGGGCGGGTTTCGCTGAAATACCCGATCACACCGGTGTATCCGACATTTTTGATCGCCGGCGGGTCGATGAGCCGGGGTGAAAAGTCGATGAGCTCAGCCATGATTACTTCACTCCTCCGAGATATTCGCGAACATGGCCGTCGGTGCGAAGGTTCGCGTCGAGCTGCTTCTCGTCTCAGCCGACGAGGCGGGCCGTCCGCAGGGCGAAGTCCTCGACAAGATCGCGGTGGCGGCCTCCGATATCTTCGGACATCTGGTGAGTGACGGCACCGCAAGACATCTGTCAGCCGTCCACTCCCGGTAACCAATCAGCGCGCGGATCAGCGACGCGACAGCACAACCCGATTCGCGAGGGCGGCCCGGCTGGAGGCGTCGATACTGTCAGCCGGCATCTGCCGCTCACCCCCCTTCGTGTGATTGCTCGTCGACGCATGAATTGCGCCGACAACCATTAGAAACCCGCCACACCGGGTTCGTCAATCAGTTGCGCAAGTATTCGATTCGCGCGACGCGGAAGCGGAATGACCGACCATCGCACCCGAAGGCCGGGCAGACGATGCCTGCACCGCACTCGATCGACTTCGCCCCGGCAAGCACCCAGCCACCTTGTGCGGCGCGAGGTGATCGCTCCCCGAACTCGCTGATACCGCAGCTGGTCATCGAAAACACCGACGCCGCAGCGGTATTGGTCGCCGAACCGACCAAGATTGCGGCTCTTTCCGATCGGCGACTCCGCCAATAGAATCCGACCGGCTCATGGCCCTGAGCACCGACGCATCCGGTCACGAGAGCTCGAATCGGTGGCTGCAGGGTTCACAGTAAATCGAGGAGGACCGCGACACCCGCGACCGGTCAGCGGAAGTCGGTCGCGTGGTCTTTCGTCCACTGCCCGAACGTGTGCGCGGGGCGACCGGTGACCTCCTCGATGATCGTCGACACCTGCGGTGGTGCGGCTGTTCCGGGCTTCCATCCGGCCAGGACGGCCTCGACGTCGATCGACGGCATGGTCTCGCTCAATTCCGCACGTGCCTGTTCGACGGAGATCACCTCGAAAGCGATCTCGCGGCCGATGGCCGCACCGATGTGCCGCAGGGTCAGTGACTCGGGGCCCATACGGCGTAGGCGTGGCCGTGGTGACCCGGCTCGGTCAGAGCGGTCACCGCGACCGCTGCGAGGTCCACTCGTGGACGGGTGCGGTCCGCGCGTCGGCATATGGCACACGGACGACGCCCTCGGCGCGGATGGACTTCTGCCACCACAACAGTGCGTTCGTGGCGAACATGCCGGGCCGAATGAATGTCCACTCCAGACCGGACGCCTCTATGGCGGACTCGACGACGGCATGCATCCGGGCAATCGGGTTGCGCTTGGGTTTCCCTGCAAGACGGCCCCGGACGACAGGAATACCACGTGCCGTACCACGGCGCTCTCGGCCGCCGCCACGAAACCGTCGATCCCGTCGGGCTTGGCGTCGAGGAACACGCGCTCCGCGCCTTCGAGTGCGGCGGGCAGCGTTTCGGGGCGTTCCAGATCGGCCGGGACGACGTGGCCGCTCGGGGGAAGCCGGCCGTGTGGGGTTCTCCGCTCGTCAGACGGGCCTGCTCGCCCCTTGCGATCAGGCCCGCCGCGACGACCGACATTGCCTCTGGCTCCGAAAACGACTGTGACCATGACGGCAGCGTAGGCCGCGAGATTACTATCGGTCGCGAGATTACTATCGGTAAGGACATTCCTTTGGGGCTCTGCCATTTCTGCTGGGCACCATGAATAGAGGCGCCAGAAGCGCCATTGAATCGGGCCATGCCCACCGAAGTTTCGATGCCAGCCGGCGGAGGCTATGAGCCTCGTTACGACACGCGATCACCGGTAGTAGCACACCAGCAGCGAAGAGTTGTCGACTGTGGTCGCGGCCGCCCGGGCGTGAGCACACCGGCTGGTCGCCGAGGGGTTATGAGGCGAACCCCCCGCCGGTAACGTAACCCATGGGGCCCATGCAGTAAGCGGAGACCGGTCCAGGGGCAAAGAACGTCCCGCTCACTACTCCGGTTGCTCCCGGAGTATTCATGCCGAAGCCCCAGCCGGGACCGAGGACCAAACAGTTGTAGCCCGCCACGCCGGCGGTATCGCTGAGGATTCCGTCGATAGGCGCCCCGAGCGGCCCGGGATTCACAACCGGTACGGCTGATGCTTGACCGGCCCCTACGACGAGGAGCGCCGCGGCCGCCAGGGCCGAGCCGAGTGCTGCTTTGACCATTGCCTTACCTTCTTTCACGATTCTCGCGTCTGCGTCCAGCGAGCCAAGGAAACGTTGTGAGTGTGTCTGGCCGATGCACAGCGCCGCGTAGTGCGGCGCTATGGCAATCTCTTTGCGCCAGCCAATCATGCTGACCACCAGCGCAATCGCCGACTAGACAGCATACAGTTACCACACAGCATACATTGGCCGCCACACTGCCCCCAGCTTTTCGCGGTCCAGAATTCGATTTCGAGCGGCGAATCGTCGTATCGAGTTCGCCTGCGTCGGTTGGCTTCTGCACCGGGAGCGACGCGGGTGGATCACGAACCGCCGACAACTCGGCACACACCGTGGCCGAGGCTCGTTCGACGACGACGAACGGTCGATGCTGCCGCAAGCCGATCGAGACGCCGGGGAAGCTCAACGATCCTCGGCGACGGCGAAAGCCGTCTCGCGGTACGCGCCGTAGCGGGCGGTGCAATCGGGCCGCTGGCCGGCTTGGAGGATCCCGGCTCGACAACCGTGGGCGCACCGCCCGCCGCTTGGTCAGAATCGGCGCGCTCCGGCATACGGCATCGATGAGATCGGCGCGAATTTCACACCGGTCCCATAGGTTGCGGCGTGGATGACGTTGCCATCTCCCGCATAGAGGGCGGAGTGGCTGCCGCCGTAGAAGGACACGACATCGCCCGGTCGTAGATCGTCCTGCGACGCAGGGCTGCCCGCAGCGAGCTGCTCGTAGCTGGTCCGCGGCAGTTCCTGGCCAGCCTGCCGGTAGGACCACTGCACCAGTCCGGAGCAGTCGAAGGCAGACGGCCCCGCCGCGCCGCCCACGTAGGGCGCGCCCAGTTTGGTCAGGGCGGCGTCGACGGCACGCTCACCCAAGGACTTCTCCGGAGCCGGGGGCGCGGGTGGCGTGAATCCTGGAATACTCGGAAAAACGAGAAAACCGGGTAAGGGAATTTCCTCGGCGCTCTCCGAGCTGCCCGCACCCGGGAACGGCTGGGCGACTGCAGGTGCGGCAGCTTCGATCACTCCGACGGCCGCAAGGGCAACAGCCCCCGTGGCGAGAGCGAGTGTGCGGCATGAAGTGCGTTGCGAGCGTTGATCAGGTCGAACATCGGCGCTGAACGCCATGATGCGGTCCTCCGATCTACGTCGGCAGGCCCGGTGAGACGCATCCGGTATCGCAGGACTTCACCAAGCCTCGAATGAATTCGAAACACCACGGTGTTGTCAATCCAGCGGATCCGAAGAGTCATATTTCAGCACAATCTCTAATTCGCAAAGCCGGACACACCGGAATTCGATAACAAAACGATAACTGGAAACTTTCCATGGTCACACGCATATTCGGAAAGGAAAACGCGATGTTGTCGACCAGCCGCTGGCGCGCCACGTCGTCGAGGACCTCGCGGACCATCGATACGCCAGCCCGCCGACGGGCGGAAACCGCAGGAGCGGCGTGCGGGCCGCCCTTCGAGTTCGGCACGCACACCGGGCCGCCAGGGTTTTGCGGTGGCGCATCGCGCCATCCTTGGCGCACGCCCGCACGACCGCACGACCGCACGACCGCACGGTGGGCGCGTGCGCCGAACGCTCCGCCGCCCTTGGCGTGCGGTGACGTTCGGGCACCCGCTCCCGGTTGAGGTCGTCATCTTCTCGATCAAAGGGGCGTAGTCGAGCAGAATCGGGCCGTCGAACCGACCGTCAACGAGCGCTCGTCGCTGGGGAGCGGGATACCCGCGTGGTGAAGCCGCGAAACGGCGTGCGATGCGGGCTGACCGGAAAATCGCGGTCCATTGGGTAGATTCCCCGCGATGTCCAGTAACCGTTCGACGTCCGGTGAGACCGAAGTGATCGATCCCGCAGTGCTTACGTCTTCGATACTCGGGCGGCGGTACCGCACCTGCGATTACTACGAGGTCGGGCGCGAGAAGATTCGCGAGTACGCCAGTGCGGTGCGAAACTACCACCCCGCGCATTGGTCAGAGGACGTAGCGGCCGGCTTCGGCTACGACAGTCTGCTGGCGCCACCGACCTTCGGCTCCGTGCCCGGCTATCTGGCCTATGCCGAGGTGTTCGACATAATCCTGCCCGGTTACGAACTGGGCAACATGATCCAGACCGATCTGATGATCGAGTTCCACCGCCCGCTGCTGGCCGGTGATCGAGTCGGCTTCGAGATGTGCCTCGACTCGTTCCGCCCAGCGTTCGGCGGCGACCTCATCGGACTGCGCCAGACCATAGTCGACCAGAACGATCGGCCTGTCCTCACTTCCCGGACCAGCCTGTTCGGCCGCGCCAACGGCGCACTCCCCCGCTCGGTCGATGCGATCGTGATGCACGGCGCACACCCGGACGCGCGGAAGTCACACCGGACGCCGCCGCGGTACGTCGGTACTCAGACCTCCGAGCCGGTGCGCCCCGTGCCCGCGGCTACAGCACCCGCGCACGCGCTGTCCTTCGACGCGGTGGCCATCGGCGACGAGTTGCCCCCGCGCACGCTCGCGCTCAGCCGTGGCGACCTGGTCAACTATGCCGGCGTCGCAGGCGATGCGAACCCGATCCACTGGAGTGCCGAGATCGCCACGCAGATGGGGCTCGATACCGTTGTCGCCCAGGGCATGCTGACGATCGGGCTCAGTGTGGACTTCTTCACCTCGTGGCTCGGCGACCCCGGTGCGGTGCGGGCCTACAACGTGCGGCTGACCAGCCCGGTTCATGTCACCGAGACCGGTGGGCGAATCGAGTTCCGCGGCCGGGTGAAAGACCTGGATCCGGACACGCGGACCGCTACGGTGGCGATCACCGCCGAGCACGACGGACGCAAAATCTTCGGCCGCGCGACGGCCGAGGTCGCCCTCGCCTGATCGCACGCCCCTATCGCGCACCACCGCTCCGCGGATTCGTGGCCGCCCGGCGACGGCGGGATCGACGTTCTGGTGATCGGCGAGGTGTCATGGGTGCGGACTCGGTGTGTTTGGTCCGGAGGAGTCGGGGCACGTTGGACACGGAGCAGGCGCTGCCAGTATCGGCGGTCCCGCGCTCCGCATCCATGAAGCGGGCATCCCCGCCCGCTCGCGCCCGAAAGGACCGGTATCTGTCGTGGTTGCGCTTCTCGCTGCGGTCGGCTCTGCTTCCCTGGCGGTCATAGCGGCACATGTCACGGTCGTCGCCCGCAGCTTGGCGGAACTGCGATCGCCGCGCCGCGAGGGCGCGCCCGACCGCGCCGAGCAGACATCCTGCACCCCCACGGTCTGATTCCCACCAAAACACCGTTCAGACGCCGAGTCCCGCTGGTCGCCGTCACGTCTCCACCCGACCGAAGATCGGATACGATCGCTGGTACCTCTTCGGTCCAGCAACCGGCCGCTGAGATGGCCGGCATGCTGCTGGCGTCACCATTGGTGATCGGAGGCCCCGTTGTCGGTGCTTGCCGACGACGGCATGTGCTGTCAGTCCTACTTCCCGAGTGCACCCGACCGGCGGCGTCCGCGCGGCGTGACCGATCGGTCGACCTGCCTCGGGTGGTCGTCGCCGTGGAGTTGCCATGGCAGGAACTCTCACGCCGCACTCCTGGAACCCGACCACCCACACCGCCGACCCTTTCGCCCGTGAAGGAGCATCCGCATGACCGTCCCCGGCCGTCCCATCGACATCCTGCTCGTCGAGGACGACCCCGGCGACGAGTTGATGACCCGGGAAGCCTTCGAAGACAACAAGATCGGCAACACGCTACACGTGGTCCGCGACGGAGAGGAAGCTCTCGATTTCCTCTACCGCCAGGGCGCACACGCGGAGGCGCCCCGTCCGGATCTGATCCTGCTCGATCTCAACCTGCCCAAGTACGACGGGCGGCAGGTCTTGGAGAAGATCAAGGCCGACCCCGGCCTCGGGCACATTCCTGTGGTCGTGCTGACCACATCGGCAGCCGAAGAGGACATCCTGCGCAGCTACCGGCTGCACGCGAACGCGTATGTCACCAAGCCGGTCGACCTCGACCAGTTCGTCGCCGCGATCAAACAGATCGACGAGTTCTTCGTCCAGGTCGTGCGCCTGCCGCGCTGCCACTCGTCATAGTTCGCTCGACGGCCGCCGAATCAGAGCCATCCGGTACGCCGTTCCGGAGGCTCGACCGCGGCAGCAACGATTTAAATGCCCTCGGGCGGTGATTCTTCCGCGCCGCGAAGGCGAACGTTGTCGGCCTGCAACCGGTCGTTGTCCACGTGCAGGTCGGCGTTCGCGTCCTCCAAGTCGAGAATGCGCCCGATTCCCGCCAGGTTGACTCCTGCGGAGACCAGCTCGGTGATGCGCTGGAGGCGGGCCAGATCATTGGCGCTGTAGCGGCGCGTGCCGCCTCCACTGCGCTCTGGAGTCAGCAGACCGTGGCGCTCGTACAGCCGCAACGTCTGCACGCCGATGCCGGCGAGCCCGGCGGCCACCGAGATCCCGTACACCGCTTGATCGGGATCCGGCAGATGCCCCGACGCGCCTCGCTGCTGCACCATCCATCCCCACTTCTCCATTGCGAACAATATTTCCTAGTCTAGCTCCTTGAACTCACCATCTCTCAATGGTATAAAAAATCTACATCAGATGACATAGGTTATCTGCCCTACGATAGAGAATGGAGTGAGTTGGAGGTGGCGACCATGCTGATGCGTACCGATCCGTTCCGTGATCTGGACCGTCTGACGCAGCAGGTGTTCGGCACAGCGGCCCGCCCTGCGGTGATGCCGATGGATGCCTGGCGCGCGGGCGACGAGTTCGTGGTCGAGTTCGACCCGCCCGGCATCGACCCCGAGTCCTTGGACCTGGACATCGAGCGCAATGTGGTGACGGTACGAGCACGTCGCCCGGAGCTGGATTCGGGGCGTGAGATGATCGCCGCGGAACGTTCCCGCGGCGTGTTCAGCCGCCAACTGTTTCTCGGCGAGACCCTGGACACCGACCGCATCCGCGCCGACTACACGGACGGCGTCCTGCGTCTGATGATTCCGGTGGCGGAGCAGGCCAAGCCACGCAAGATCGAAATCGCCCACGGTAACGGACGCAAGGCCATCAACGTCTGATCCGCGCCTACTCCGATACGCACCGCCGTCGGAAGCGAGGTGATGCCGAAATATCTGCAACGAGTGTCATATCCACCCCTTCGTGCGGGCCCGGGAGACCGGGCCCGCACTCGGCGGAAACGCGAAAGGCGTTGCCGCATTGGGGATTATCCCCTAGCACATGGATCACCTGATGGAGTAACCTCGATCATGGCACCCACCGAATACCGGTATACCCCGCCGAGACCGTCCACCACCGAAGCCACTGGCACGCCCGAGACCCCGATCGTCTGGCCCGACCCCAGCCCCCTCGACGCCTGGTGGCGGCACATTATGCACGTCGACCGACCTCGGCACGGTCGCGTGCCCGCGGCCACCCAACCCACGTGATCGGTCGGCAGCAGCGTCCCAGCACGACCGCGGAGTCCTGGCGCCGCGGCATCGTGGTCTGGTTCAACGTCGAGAAGGGTTTCGGATTCCTGCAGCCCGACGACGACCCCACGCCGGTATTCGTCGAGTACACCAGCATCGAGACCACCGGCTACAAATCCCTTGCCGCCGGCCAACCAGTCATCTTCACCGCAACCGTGCGCAAACGCGGCCCTGAGGCTATTGCCGTGCGTCCGCTGCTTCCCGGTCCAACGAACGCCGGAACCGCCGCCGGCGGCTGACCGGCCGAGCACCTACAGCAGAAGCGACCTGACAGCGTCAGACCGCGCGACTGGCGCGGGCACGGTATTGTACCCTCGCTCATCGCCTGGACGCGGGCCACCGGGATTGCGTGGCCCGCGCCGAGGAGATCTGTCGGAAGCTTTTGGGGGGCAAGCATTTCCGTGGCCCGACATATGGCGGTTGGACGCAGAGCTGACGCCGGTGCGGGAATATGCCTCGACCACGCGGTTCGATCGCACTGGGAGTCGGGCCGTGCGGCGAGAAGTGATCTTTTACTCAATTCCCCTAGCAATAGTCGAATTCGATGAAACAAGGCAGTCGGAATCCGCCCTGAGGCTCTCAGAAATCCTGGCTTGCGCACGATTTCCAGCTCGGTTTGCGCCCAAATCTCAGCGCTTCCGGCGTGTCGCGAAGTCGATGTGCGCGAATTCCGGTGTGCCGGCCGACTCGTAGTGTAACGATGGTGGCACTGCCGAGGGGGCGCTGATGTCGAAGGTGTCGAAAGAGTTTTACGCGGTGACCAGCCGGGACATTCCTACAGGCAGGCCCGAGCCGGTGTGCCTTTCTACCATCTCTCGGCCATCTGGCCGTTCGCCATCCTGAAAAGTTAACTATTCAAAGGGGGATTCTCATGTTCACCACTGCGTGATCGTTGTCTCTGCTCGGCCCCGACACCGGGGACCTTGCGCCCGCGGTGCTTTCGGCCGCCGACACCGTCTTGCCGGTGGGTGGCGGCCCCCTGGGGGTGGCGCTGTCTCCCGACGGGGCACGCGCCTACGTGGCCGGCAGTACGTCGAACACGGTCACTGTGCTCGACACCGCGACCGACGGTGTCGTCGCGACCATTCCTACAGGTGCGGGGCCGAGGCTCTTTGCTTTCGCACCCGACGGGGGTCACCTTTATCTGACCGTGGCCGAGGATGGCTTGCTCACCGTGATCGACACCGCCACCAACACGATCACCGCGAGTGTCCCGGTGGGAGCGGCACCCACTGGTGTATCAATCACTCCGGACGGCGGCCACGTCTATGTGGCGAACCAGGGCAGCGAATCGGTCAGCGTGATCGACACCGCGACCAATACCGTCACCGCTACGATCGCGGTGGGAGTGCTGCCGAGCGGTGTGGCGGTCACTCCGGACGGGACCCGCGCCTACGTAGGCAACACCCTCGGCGACACCCTCAGCGTGATCGACACCGCCACCAACACCGTCACCGCTACCGTCCCTGGAGGCGGCGGCCCCTCGATAGTGGCGATCACCCCGGACGGCACGCGCGCCTACGTCAGCAACAACTTCGCCAGCACTCTCAGCGTGATCGACACCGCCACGAACACCATTACCGCTACCATCCCGTCGGCGTCGTGCCGCGTTTCGTGACCATCAGCCAGAACGGCGCCCACACCTATACGGCGAACTACGGCTCCAACACCGTCAGTGTGATCGACACCGCCACCAACACGCTCACTGGAAACCTGCGAGTCGGGCAAGGCCCGAGCGGTGTCGCGGTCACCTCGGACGACTCCCTGCTCTATGTCACCAACACCGACGACAACACGCTCAGCGTCATCCCTCTGACCCTGGTTCCACGGGAAGGGAGCACCGCGGGTGGCACCCTCGTGACCATCAACGGCCACAACCTCGCCAATGCCAGCGCCGTGCACTTCGGCACCACCGAAGCCACCATCCTCACCAACACTCCCACCTCGATCACCGTCGTCACCCCTGCGGGGAGCGGAGCAGTCCCTGTGACGATCACCACCCCGGGCGGCACCGGACCTCTGGGGTACTTCATCTACTTCCCACCGCCGCTGATCAACAGCATCAGCCCCGCCGAAGGCTCCCCCGACGGCGGCACCGCTGTCATCACCGGCTTCAACCTGTCCGGCGCGATCGCCGTGTCCATCGGCCCCAGCCCCGTCATCATCCAGTCCGCCACGCCCACCCAGCTCACCGTCAGCACCATCTTCGGACAAAGCCCCGGCACGTTTCCGGTCATCGTGACCACCCCGGGCGGCAGCGTCGACGATCTCACCTACACCTACCTCGCTGGCCCCAACATCAACAATGTCGACCCGAGCGCCGGGCCGGCTACCGGCGGCAACGTCGTGACCATCACCGGCAGCAGCCTCGCTCACACCGACACGGTGACCTTCGACGGCATCCCGGCTAGCTTCTCTGCCATCTCCGACACCACGATCAGCACCATCGCCCCGCCCCACCCCGCCAGCCCAGGAATCACCCTCACCGTCACCACCCCCGGCGGCCAGAGCTCCTGGACCTACAGCTACGAGCAATCCCCGGCCCTCTGATCCGAGCGCGTTGCATCGCCGGACCCTTGTCAATAGACAGTGAGCGGAGGTGATTTGGGAAAGTCGACGGGCAGGGACACCAGCGCGCGGTGGAACGGGCCGGGCCGCCAGACCAGGTCCTGCGCCGGGACGGCGAGCCGCAGCTCGGGCAGGGCATCGAGCAGCTGATCGATGGCGTCCTGGGCGATGAGGTATGCCGCCGACCTGGCCGGACAGGCGTGCGGTCCGAGACTCCATGCGAGATGAGCTCGGTTGTCGGTGTATTCACCCGTATTGATAGCGGGGTCGTTGTTGCAGCCGGTCATGCTGATCACGACCGGCTGGTGCGCGGGCAGCCAGACGCCGTCGATGAGGATGGGCTGCTTCGGGTAGCTGACGCAGTAGTTGGCCCCTGGCGGATCACTGAACAGCACCTCATCGAGGGCGTCGCGGGTCGACAGGCTACCGCCGAGGATGCCGCTCGCGAACCGGTGGTCGGTGAGCATCAACCGCAGGGTGTTGACGATCAAGTTCTGCGTCGGCTCGATTCCCGCGCCGTACAACGTGACCAGCTGGTGGATCATCTCCACGTCGTCGAGGGCAGCGGGGTGCCGCAACAACCGCGAGGTGATGTCGTCGCCCGGTTCTTTCCGCTTCGTCTGCACCAGGCTGTAAAGCGCGTCGGTGATCATCGCGTTGCCCTTGGCCGCGTTGACGCCCTCGAAGATGGCGGCCATGCCGGTCGCGACGTGCTGCCCGATATCCGGTGGGCAGCCGAGTATGGCGTTGAGCACCGCGAAGGTGAGCGGAAACGCGTACTGGCTGACCAGTTCCGCCGCGCCGTCCTGGCAGAAGGCATTGATCAGCGGAAGGGCGATCTGCTCGATAGTGGCGTGCAGGGCATGCAGATCGACCTCGGCGATGGCCGCGACGGTGGCCTGCCGATAGCGCAGGTGTTCCAGGCCCGCGCTGCGCAAGGCATTGGGCCTCCACTCCAGCATCGGCAGGATCGGGCACTCGCCGGGGATGTTCTTCTGCCAGGTGCGCGGATCGGCCGGAAAGTGCTCGGGGTCGTGGAGAATGCGCAGGGCCGTGTAGTAGCCGATGACCAAGGTGGCGGGCACATCCGGTGCCAACTCCACCGGAACGAGGGGACCATACCTGTCGCGCATCTCGTCGTAGGCGCGGTGCGGATCCGCCGCGAATGCCTCCGAATACAGTGCGACCCTAGGGCCGTCGGTGTCGATCGGCGAACCATGCTGGACGGGGCAGCCAGAATCGGACGTCGACGTGGGTGGCGGGAAATGTGGCGTGGTCAAAAGACGGGACTCCAAAAAGGAAACAAGCATTCGACGCGTGTTCGGTACGCGCGGCACGCGGCTCGGTCACATGCCCAGCTTTTGTACGGGTAACGGTTTTCAGGTCGATCGGCGCGCGCCTCGATCGGGGCGGGGTACAACTGGACCCGTGATCGGTTATCTCCCTTCCTGATCGGTCTACGGCATTCCCTCGCGCCCAGCTGATCGAGGCTAACACCTGGCAGCCCATGGGGAATGGTATTGGAACCATCGTTGTGGATGAGTGTCTGACGCATGCCGAAGAACGCTTGCCGGACCGGACGAAGCACTTGCCCGGATTCACAGCGTCAGGCGCCGAGGTCCGATCGTGTAGGTACTACTGGCATTGACGCGGCCACCTCGTCGCGGCAGATTCTGTGTCAGAGCGGCCTTTGTCCTAGACGGACCTTGATACAGTGACGACTTCTCACATCAACGTGAAGGATCTCATGAACCGTGCCATGCTGAATGTCATTGCCAATTTCGCGCCCTCGAAGAGTTTTTCGTGAGCTACCAGCCGGACAAGACCTAAACTTTTGCTGAACATCGGCCCCGACGGTAGCGGCCGGATACCGGGCTGCAGCAGGTGCCACGTCGCGCACTGGGCACCTGGTGGTCCGCGTACCGAACGTCACACCGCCGCGGACGCGGTGTCATAGACCGTGCGCGCGGCGGCGATCTCGCCTTGGTGGGTTTCGGTCCAGGTCACCAGAGCCTGGATGGTCTCGTGCAGGCTGCCGCCGAGCTCGGTGAGTTCGTAGTCGACCCGCGGCGGAACTACCGGGTGGACGGTCCGGCGCACCAGACCGTCCCGTTCCAGGTGCCGCAGGGTGCGGGTGAGCATGCGCTGGCTGACTCCGTCGATCTCACGCTGCAGCTCGGTGAACCGCATGGTCCGGCCCGCGAGCAGCGCGATGGCCAGCAGCGACCACTTGTCGGCGATCCGGTCGAGGATCTGGCGCACCTCGCAGTCCTCGCGGGAGTCCCACTGTTTGGCCGTGTAGTCGACGGTATCCGGACAGTAACTATGGGACATCAATGTGCCGTCTTCCATAGCAGTCAATGGTGACGCATGATGCTGTCAGTTACAAGGAGTAACTGACCGGCTCATCGGTAACTTGAAAGGAAGGCATCCGGTAGTGAGTGCATACGCAGGCAAGAAGGCCGTGGTCACCGGCGGCACCCACGGCATGGGGCTCGCGATCGTCGAGGCGCTGCTCGCCAAAGGAATGGAGGTGGTGCTGACCGGCCGCAATCCGAGGACCCTGGACGAAGCTCGGACCCGGTTGGCCGGACGCGCAGCACATATCGTGGCTTCGGATGCCGCGAGCATGACCGATATCGATGACCTCGGGGCCGTGGTCGAGCAGCAACTGGGCCGTATCGACGCGCTGTTCGTCAACCACGGCACCGCGGAATTCCAGACGCTCGACGAGGCCACCGAGGAGTCGTACGATCGCCAGTTCGCGGTCAACACCAAGGGTGCGTTCTTCACCGTGCGCAGACTCGCGCCACTGCTCGCCGACGGAGGCGCGATCGTCTTCACGACCGTCGCGAACGACGTGGTCTTTCCCGGACTCAGCGCGTACTCCGGATCGAAGGAGGCGCTCCGGGCGATCTCCCAGGTGCTGGCCGCGGAGTTGCTGCCGCGGCGGATTCGGGTCAACGCGGTGGCGCCCGGATTCATCGAGACGCCGACCATGGGCGTGGTCGGACTGACCGAGCAGCAGCGCGCCGACTTTCTCGCACAAGGCGAGCGAAGTACACCACTGCGGCGCAACGGAACAGTCGACGAGGTCGCAAAGGCGGCGCTTTTCCTCGCTTTCGACGCAACTTTCACTACCGGCGTCGAGCTTCCCGTCGACGGCGGCTGGGGACAGGGACTCACGGTTCCGTCCGACAATACGACCGGAGCGGCGGCATGACGCGCAAGGTCGGGTCGTTCGCGGAGATCGAGGCGGAGTTCAACGCATTCGTCGGTCGCATTGTCTACGCCACCATGGTGACCGTGGACGCGCAGAACCGGCCACGCACCCGGGTACTGATTCCGGTGTGGGAGAACGTCGACGGCCATCCGCTGGGCTGGCTCGCCACCTACAAGACGCCGGTCAAGGCGGCGCATATCGCGCGAAATCCGCACGTGAACTTCTCGTATTGGGCGCCGAATAACAATTCGGTCGCGGTCGATGCCACGGCGAGATGGGTCGATGATCCCCAGACCAGGCAGCGGATCTGGAACCTCTACGCGCGAACCAGCCCACCGGGAGCCGGGTATCACCTGGGGCAGTTCTGGCGTTCGCCCGACGATTCGCAGCTGCACATCATGCGTCTGGATCCGTGGCGGATTCAAGTTATTCGGGGCATGGATCTGCGTAGCCGGATCTGGCAGATTCCGGCCGAGACGGATGGCGGGGTGCCGGATGCGCGCCCCAGAGAAGAGGCACCCGGGTCGACCCGCGCGACGCTTACAGCAGGCCCCGAAGTTCTAGGTCGGTCGCGTATTTCTCGATGAGCCCACGCGACACGTGCGGAATATCGTGACCGGCACCGATATTCGCGGCCTGGACAGCGGATCGGAATTTCTTCGTGGGAAGGGCGGAGCCGCGAGCGGCAGGAGCCGGGCACCGGTAGGCGTGCAGCAACGGCAGCAGCGAGGCTTGGCGCTGCTTTTCCGGTAACGCCCGCAGCGCGGTCTCGAAGCGGGCGAGCCACTCGCCGTAGTCGGCGATCCGCTCGATCCGGTGACCTGAGTCGATCAGCCAGTCGACGAACTCGTCGAGCGAGACGCCGTCGTCGTGTGGGTTGAGCACGTCGAACGTCTGGAACCCCGCGGTGGCCGCGGCGCCGAGGGTCGTGATCGCCTCGGCGGTGAAGTCCGCGGGCAGGCCGTCGTAGTGGGCGCGCGGCCGGTGGCCCTCGGTGTCAATGCGGTAGAAGGAGAACGGCGCGATCCCGGTGGCGATCAGGCTCGCCAGCAATCGAGTGAACATGTCCGGCACGTTGAGCTGACCGGCGTAGCGGCTGTGCGCCAGGATCATGTCCGAACGGAATACCGCGACCGGCAGACCACACAGGTCGTTGGCCTCCCGCAGCAGCACCTCCCCCGCCCACTTGCTGTTGCCGTAGCCGTTGGCGTAGCTCTCGTCGACAGCGCGCGTCGCGCTTATCTCACGGATGTCGCTGTCTTCGTCGAAGTCGGGCGAATCGATCTGCGCGGCCACCGCGACGGTCGACAAATAGGTGAACGGCTTCAGCCGGGTGGTGACGGCCAGGCGGATCAACTCGGCGGTGCCGACCACATTCGGCCCGAACAGCTGCCGGTACGGCAGCACGTGGTTGACCAGCGCGGCCGGGTGCACGATCAGATCCACGCTGCCGGCGAGCCGGTCCCACGTCGCCTCGTCCAGGCCGAGGTTCGGCTCGCCGATGTCGCCGGCGAGCACCTCGAGGTTCGTCGCGGCCAGTTCCTGGAAATGCTGGATCAGCACTTGGTCGCCGCTGTCGAAGGCGGCGTCGAGGCGTTTGCGTGCGGCGGTCTGGTCGCCGCCGCGCATCAGGCAGATCAGCGTGCCACCGATCGCGTTCAGCCGCTCCAGCCATGCCAGGCACAGAAAGCGGCCGAGGTAGCCGTTCGCGCCGGTGAGCAGCACGGTCCGGGTGGGGCCCGCGGGGTGTGGCAGCGCTGCCGCGTTCGCAAGGGTGCCGGCGTCGAGGAATTTGTCGAGCGTGAGCTCGTCCGCGCGGACCCGCGAGCCGTCGCTATGCACGGAGGCGAAGGTCGGGCGCGGATCGCCCGAAACTCGCTCGGCCGCAAGGTAGTCCGCCACCTCACGCAGACCGTTGGCGGGGCTGATCACCACCGACACCGGTACCTCGACGCCGAAGATGTCCTGCAGCAGGTTCGAGAAGGACAGCGCCGAAAGGGAATCACCACCGAGGTCGGTGAAATGCGCGTCGGGTCGCAGGTCGGTGCTCGCGCAACCCAGCAGTGCCCTGGCGGCGCGGCTCACCGTCTCCAGCACAGGCAGATCGGCCGCGGCGCGGCGCAGGTCGAGTAACTCCTTGGCCTGGCCCTCGGCCAGCTCCGCGTACAACTGCTCCAAACGCTGCCCATAGCGCTCTTTCAGCTTGGGCCGCAGCAACTTCCCGATGCCGCTGAGCAGTCCGTTGTCGGTGGTGAATGGCTGCGTCTCGATCAGGAAGGCGCGCGGAATCTCATAGGAATGCAGGTCGGCGTCCACGGCGAGCTGCTGCAGCGACTCGCTCAGCGCCGCCTCTAGTTTGCCGCGGTCGCCGTCTGCCGACGCGTCATCGGTGGGCACGATCACCGCGAGCAGGTAGGCGCGTTCGCTGCTGCCGTACACGAAGATCTGCCGGATCAGTGGGCTGGTGGCGTAGACGGCCTCCAGATGCGATACGGCGACGAATTCGCCCTGGGACAATTTCAGCACGTTGTTGCGGCGGTCGACGTAGACCAGCCGATCGGGTTCGAGTTCGGCGACGATGTCGCCGGTCTTGTAGAAGCCGTCCTCATCGAAGACCTCGGCGGTGATCTCGGGCCGTTTGTAGTACCCGGGAATCATGGTGGTGCTCTTCAGTAGCAGCTCGCCGCGCGGATGCGGTTTGTCGGTACGGAAGTAGCCCAGCTCGGGGACGTCCGCGAGTCGGTAGTCGAGCACCGGCGGCCGCCGCACCTGGTTGTCGATCAGGATGCCCCCACCTGCCTCGGTGGAGCCGTATCCGTCGTGCAGATCCAGGCCGAGCACGGACTCGATGAAGGCTTTCATCTCCGCTGCCACCGGCGCGCTCCCGCAAATGGCCGTCATCACGCGCCCGCCGAGGAAGTCTTGGCACAGTTCGGCTTTCACCTCCGCTTCCAGCGCGGCGCGATCGATGCCCGGTCCGCCGCGCCGGTCCACTTCGCTCTGATAGCGCTGGAACACCATGTCGCACACGCGCGGGACGAAGAACAGCTCGGTAGGGCGGGCCAGCGCGACGTCGTCGAAAAGCGTGGACATGTCGCTCTCGGCGGTGAAATACGCCGTGCCGCCGCGCGCGAGCACACCGGTGAGCGACACGCGGCCGGCGACGTGGCTCATCGGCATGTAGTTGAGGTTGATCGCGGCTGCCTCCGGCCGGTCCAGCCACGCCGCGGTGACCAACCGTTCGGTGTACATCGCACCCTTGGGCGTACCCGTACTTCCCGAGGTGTAGATCAGCAGCGCCAGCGGGTCGTCTCCCGACTCAGCAACGAACAGCGGCGCAGGCGGCAGGCGACGTCCACGCTCGAGCACCTCGTCGAGCGATTCGACGACGACCGGGCTGCCCGCGGCCGCCAGCCGTTCACGTGCCGCCTCGAACGCCGCCCGCTGGCCGTCGTCGCGTGCGTGGTAGTCGAAGACCACCAGACACTCGGGCGCGGGACCTGCCAAGACGCATTCGACGGCCGCGTCCAGCAGTTCTGGTGTCGCGGCGAGCACCCGCGGCACGGTCTCCCCGACGATCGCGGTCAGCTGGGCGACGGATGCAGTGGACTGGAGAGGAACGGCGACCAGTCCCAAGTGGACGCAGGTCAAGTCGAGTGTGGTGTAGTCACTGCTCGTGAATCCGAGCATGGCTACGAAATCACCTGCGCGCAGCGGATTTTCCGCGTCGCCGTGCCACGCGGCGGCAATCGTGCGGACCCGTTCCCACAACACGCCGTAGGTGAGGGTGTCGAAGCGTGGCAGTAGCGTGCGCGACGTGCGGCCG
The DNA here is from genome assembly GCF_045207455.1 of Nocardia sp. NBC_00881. NCBI lineage: Bacteria > Bacillati > Actinomycetota > Actinomycetes > Mycobacteriales > Nocardiaceae > Nocardia > Nocardia sp. NBC_00881. The sequence goes on along the minus strand of NZ_CP108798.1, from coordinate 824,598 downwards.
GTGGTCTCGTCGGTCCGCAACTGCACCGCACGCTGCCCGAGGGCGGGCCGGTCGGCATAGCCGACCATGACCTGCTCGACGATCTGCGCGAGCCGCAACCCGGGCTTGCGGATCGCCTGCACAACCTCCGCACCCGGTGTGGCATTGCGGATGTCTTCATGTTCGGCGTACAGCTCGGCGATGCGGCTCATCACCCCTGCCTCGCGCGTCCCTGCCTCCACGGCCGACCTCCTTTTTCTGGAAGACGCCTCCGACCTTGAATAAGTTAGCTTGCCTAATCATTCTAGGCCGATCATAGGCTGTGGCAAGTGCCAGTGGCACGAGACACGACATGCCAAATGTCGCAAATGTGCGGTGGATTTTCTTCCGTGTCGCGCTCAGCCGCCGGTACCAGGTCTACCGGGCCTGTTATCCCCGAACTCCAGGAGCGGGATGTCTACCGCAGCGCGTACACCAGCACCACGCTGCGGCAACATCTCGACCTACTCGAGCCCAGCACCCCGGCAGTCCTGCCGCCCCCGAGTTCTGCGTCGTCGATCTTCAGAGAACGGATTCGATCGCCGACACCAGTTCCGGCGCGTCGGGCGTGACGGTTGGACGGAAGCGGCCCGCCACCTTGCCGTCCCGGTCGATCAGGAACTTCTCGAAGTTCCACTGGATGTCACCGGCGTTACCCTCGGCGTCGGCGGTCTTCACCAAGGTCTGATACAGGCCGTGCCGGTTCTCGCCGTTGACCTCGGCCTTCTCCAGCAACGGGAAGTCGACGCCGTAGGTAGTGGCACAGAACTGCTGAATCTCCTCCGCGGTACCCGGCTCCTGGCCCATGAACTGGTTGCACGGCACGCCTACCACGCTGAACCCGCGCGACCCGTAGGCCTTCTGCAGGTCCACCAGGCCGGAATACTGCGGCGTCAGCCCACATTTCGACGCCACGTTGACAACCAGGACGGCGTGGTCACCGACCAGGTCGGACAGCGTCGTCGGCTCACCGGACAGTGTGCGCAGCGGTACGTCTCGAAGGCTCATTCGTATCGGACCTGCCAATTCTTGATTCCGTTGATCCACCCCGAGGGCCACGGTACCGGATCGAGCAGGTGCGGGCTCGGGCGCGATGCCGGACGGGCGGTGCGGAACGGTACTCAGCGCAACCTGGTTCGGCGCATGAGCCGCAGCGACATCAAGGTCATCTTCAGCTGTTTGCCGTAGGGCTGACCCGATCGCGCGGCGAGCACCTGGCGCTTGAGCACGCCGACGTTCACTGTGTCGGTATACTTGAGCAGGCCCTCGTCTCCGTGGCGAATGCCGACACCGGACTGCTTCACCCCGCCCGACGGCGTGGACTTGGCGGCATAGGTCGCGACGAACCCGTCGTTGATGTTGATGCTGCCGGCCTGGAGCTGGGCGGCGATCTGGTTGGCATGCCTCGGATTCCGGCTCCATACGCTCGCGTTCAGTCCGTAGTCGGTGGCGTTGGCGAGGCGGACCGCCTCCTGCTCGTCGTCGAACGGGTACACCGTAACGACCGGGCCGAAGGTTTCCAGCGTTGCGTGCGTCATCTCGGGGGTCACCCCGGTCAGCACGGTGGCCTCGTAGAAAGCGGGGCCGATGTCCGGGCGCGCTTTGCCGCCGACGTGGACCGTGGCACCTTTGGCACGCGCGTCCTCGACGTGGGCGGCGACCCGCTCGAGATGCTGCGGGGAGACCAGGGAACCGAACTCCGGCGCGTAGTCGTACGCACCGCCGATCTTGCCGTTCAATTCGTCTGTAGCCGCGACCAATCGGCGCACGAACTCGTCATGGATACTGCGGTGCACGTAGATCCGCTCGATGTGCATGCACGCCTGGCCCGAGTTGGCGAACGCGGCGAAGACCGCCCCGGGGATCACCTCGTTCAGATTCGCGTCCTCGAGCACGATCATCGGGTTCTTGCCGCCGAGTTCCAGACCGCAGCCGATGAGGTTACGTCCCGCCTGTTCGCCGACGACCCGCCCGGTGGCGGTGGAGCCGGTGAACATGACGAACTCGACGTTGTCGATCAGGGCGGGTCCGATATCCGGCCCCTCGCCGCACACCACCTGGACCAGTCCGCGCGGCAGCCCGGCACGGTGCAACAGTTCGACCCCATAGAGCACGCACAGGGCCGTCTTGTTGTCCGGCTTCAGCATGACTCCGTTGCCCGCCATGAGTGCCGGCATGGCATCGGACATGGCGATAGCGAAGGGGAAATTCCACGGTGCGATCACCGCGACCAGCCCCTTGGGCCGACGCTCCTCGGTCGAGGTAGTCAGCAGCGGCATGGGGCCCCCGCGCCGTTTCGGCCGCAGCACCCGGCGTGCGGTCTTCAGATAATGGCTGATCACCATGGGCACGTCACAGGATTCCTCGACGGCCATCCGGCGGGTCTTGCCGCAACCGATCTGGATGAGGTCGGCGATGGTCTCCACTTCGACCAGGATCAGCTCGTGCAGACGCTCGAACACACGCAGGCGCTGCCGCAGCGGCAGTGCGGACCATTCCCGCTGCGCTGCGCGCGCTCTCGCGCACGCCGCAGCCACGTCCTGCGGTCTCGACTGCGGCAGTTCACCGACGGGCGCGCCGGTGTAGACCTCGGTCATCGTGAACGGCGCCGCGCTGCCGTCTGCGGCGACCAACCCGGTCAGCCGGTCGATCATCTCGTGGGTGATCCTGGCGGGTACGGCGGTCTTCTCGGTATCTGTGCTCATCGGATCTTCTCCATGACGTCGGGCATCACCGCAGGTGTCGGGCGTTGCCGCACCCAAATTAGAACACGTTCCGGTTCGATTCCATACTATTCGCAGCGGAATCCGGCGCGTACCTGCCATGACCGGAGAATTTTCGCGCAGCGTCCGTGACGATCGACAGTGCCCAGGTCGGGCAGTAGCCGCGCGCTCGACGTCGGCACGCGCCTGCAAGGCCTGGACGTCGAAAATCTCGAACTCGGCGTGCTTCGGAACGTGAAATGTCTCCGGCGCCGCCACGACAGTGAAGAAGGCGTTCCTGGAGCTGGGCGGCAAGTCGGCGTTCATTGTGCTCGACGACGCCGATACCGCGGGAGCTTGCGCGGTGGCGGCATCCCGCGGCCGCCGACCTGGGCGGCGGAGAAGGTCGCCGAACTGGAGTCCGACATGGGCCTGCCCGCGCAAGCGTTGCAGGCGACCGTGGCGTGCTACAACCTGCACGCCGCGGAGGGCAAGGACCCATTGCTCGGCAAGAAGCCGCAATGGGTCCGTCCGCTCCAAGGCCCGCTGGCCGCCTTCGACCTGCGCGGCTCCACCGCGGGGTTCACCCTCGGCGGGTTGCGCACCGATCTCGATTCGCGGGTGCTGCACGTCTCGGGCGAGCCGATCCCGGGGTTGTTCGCGGCGGGCCGGTGCACGTCCGGTCTGTGCGCGGGCGACTATGTGAGCGGCGCGTCGCTGGGCGACGGCAGCTTCTACGGGCGCAAGGCCGGCGTCGCGGCGGCCGAGAACTGAACCGTCCCGGCTCACCTAGATCCGCGCCCTCGGCCCGGACCCGGACCCGGATGTCGTCGAATCGCTCGAACTGCTTTACGCGGGTGCGCTGGTGCGCGCGGGCTTGGGTTACGGGTCCTATGCCGAGCTCGCCGACCGGATCGAGCAATCCGCGCTGCTCATCCTGCGCTAGCGCCGACCACGGCCGAGCCACCTCGACTCCGATGACTTCGCCGGGTTGGCCGGAAACCGAACCCTGGGCGATCGCTTGCTCGTATCTTTGCCGTAGTCGGTACAGATCGGAGTAAAACAGTGCAACCAGATGGGCACATCGCGGATTACGTCGTCGTCGGGTCGGGATCCGCGGGTGCGGTCGTGGCCAATCGGCTCAGCGCCGATCCCGGAACGACCGTGGTGCTGCTCGAAGCAGGCCCACCGGACAAGAACAAGTTCATTCATATCCCCGCCGCGTTTGCGAAACTCTTTCGCTCCGAGGTGGATTGGGACTATCTCACACAGCCGCAGCCGGAACTGGCGAACCGCGAGATCTACTGGCCGCGCGGCAAGATGTTCGGCGGCTCGTCCTCGATGAACGCCATGATGTGGGTACGTGGATTCCGTGCCGACTACGACGAGTGGGCGCTGCTGGCGGGTGCGGAGTGGAGCTTCGCCGCGGCCGTCGAACAGTTCCGTCGGATCGAACTGGTCGAGAACGCTCAGTATCCCGACGAGGGGACCGACGGACCGCTGCACATCTCCCGCCAACGCAGCCCGCGCGACCTCACCGCCGCGTATCTGGCCGCGGTCGAGGAGGCGGGCTACGACGTCGAGCCGCCGAACCGGCCGCAGCCGGAGGGGTTCAGCGAGACCATGGTGACTCAGCGCGGCGGGCGCCGCTGGAGCACCGCCGATGCGTACTTGCGGCCCGCCCTGCGTCGCCCGAACCTCACGGTGCGCACCGAGGCGCTGGCCACGAAAGTGCTCTTCGACGGCACGCGCGCTGTCGGCGTGGAATACCGCAGGGGCGGCGGCACGCACACGGTGACCGCGCGGCGCGAGGTCGTGCTGTGCGGCGGTGCGATCAACAGCCCTCAGCTGCTGATGCTTTCGGGCATCGGCGACCGCGACGAGCTGACCCGCCAGGGCATCGAGGTCCGCCGGCACGCGCCGGACGTGGGGGCGAACCTGCAAGACCATCTGGTCGCGGCTGTCGGCTACAGCGTAGCGTCCGATTCACTGTTCGCCGCCTTGAAACCGCGCCAGCTGCTGGACTACCTGCTCCGGCACCGCGGCATGCTCACCTCGAACGTGGGCGAGGCGTACGGGTTCGTGCGCAGCAGGCCGGAGTTGGAGGTGCCCGACCTGGAGCTGGTTTTCGCACCCGCCCCGTTCTTCCACGAGGGACTGGTCGACCCTACCGAGCACGGCGTGGTCCTCGCGAGTGTGCTGCTGCGCCCGCACAGTCGCGGGCGGATCACGCTGTCCTCGGCCGATCCGTCCGCCAAGCCGCTGATCGATCCGCGTTATCTGTCCGACAGCGCGGGCGCGGACCGTGCGGCCATGATGGCCGGGTTGCGCATCTGCGCCGACATCGCGGCCGAGCCGTCGATGAAAGCGGTGCTCGGCCCGCTGATCTACCCGCCGCAGGCGCCCACCGAACGGGAAGCCGTCCTCGAACTGACGCTCAACGCCTACTCGCACACCCTCTACCACCCGGTCGGCACGTGCCGGATGGGCACCGACACCAGTAGTGTCGTCACGCCGCGGTTGGAAGTCCGTGGTGTGCAAGGACTACGGGTCGCCGACGCCTCGGTGATGCCGCTGATCATCCGCGGCCACACGCACGCGCCCGCAGTATTCATCGGCGAGCAAGCGGCCAAGTTCATCCTCGCTGGGTAGTGGGCTCATGACGCCACGAAAAGCCCCAGCGAGGCGGCCGCCAGCGCGAGATACGGCAGCGGGTACCCGATGTGCGAGTACCACCGCGCCCGCACCACGGTGAGCCCGGCGCCGACGAAGTAGGCGACCAAGCCGACGGCGGCGGCAGCGCCGATCGGTGGAACCGCGCGACCGGCCAGCAACCCGGCCCCGCCGACGGCCTTGACGAGGGCAAGTGGGAACAGCGACGACTCCGGAACCCGTACGCGCGCATGTTCCCACGCACCCAGTCGGCACGAACGACGTCGATGGTTGCGGCGCGGCGGAAATCTCTCGTCGGCTGCGTCACGATGCCGATTCCGCCGCTATGACTTGCTATGGGCCGCTGCGTCGCTCGGCAGCCGTCCCTTACGTTTTGGTGTCTACCGGTTCCGTTCTGAGGCAGGTAACGCGCGTACCACGCACTCCGCACGTGCCGAAGACCGAGAATTTCGGTATCAGCCCGAACCGGTTGGGAGACAGCATGTCCGAGCAAGCGATCCAGCTGCCCACCGCTGGAGAGTCCACCTTCGAAACCTTTGACCGAATTCGTAAGCGAGGCGAGGTCGTTCCTATCGAATTGCCAGGCGGTGTGCCCGCCTGGATGGCGACCAGCTACCGGGCCGTCAGTGAAGTCCTCGATGACAAGCTGTTCAGCAAGAGTGCGACGCGATGTCCCGCCTTGCAGGACGGCACCATTCCGGCCGATTGGCCCTTACGCTCGCTGACCGATATCGACCACATGCTCAACAAGGACGGTCTCGACCACCGGCGGCTGCGCAAGACCATCAGCCAGGCGTTCACGCCGGCCAGGGTCGCCGCGCTCGAACCACGCATCGAAAAGATCGCCGCGAACCTGATCGCGAACTTTCCCAGCGGCGACCGAATCGATCTGGTCTCGGCCTTCACCACGCCGTTCCCGGTCCGTGTGATCTGTGCACTGTTCGGCGTACCGATGGCGGCACAGCCGCGGCTCAAGGACTGGACCGCGACGATGGTGTCGCACACCAGTACGGCTGAACAGGCGCAGAACGCGATGGCAGGCATGATGGGCTACTTCACCGAGCTGCTGGAGTGCAAACGGCGGGAGCCGGGCGATGACCTCACCACCGCCCTGCTCCACGCCGACATGGAGAACGAGCTGACGATCGATGAGCTGTGCAACATGCTCTGGATAGTGATCGTGGCCGGACACGAGACCACCGTGCACCTGTTGGGCAATGCCGTCGTAACGCTGTGCACCCATCCTGAACAACGCGCCAAAGCGCTCGCCGAGGACCGATGGGCCGATGTCGTGGAGGAAATGCTGCGGTACAAGTCGTCTGTCGTCGGCGCCCTCATGCGATACGCACGCCACGATGTGACCGTGGCGGGGGTCGATATTCCCGCGGGCAGCATGATGATGTGGTATGGCGGAGTAGGCAGGGACGCGCGGCACTATCCGGACGCCGATACGTTCGATATCGACCACGACCATCGGGACCAGTTGGCGTTCGGTCGCGGCCCGCATTTCTGCCTCGGTGCGCCACTCGCCCGACTCGAGAGCCGCATAGCACTCTCCATGCTGTTCAATCGCTTTCCGCGGTTGAGCCTCGCGTGCGATCCGACGGATATCGAGTACGCCCCGCAAATCAGCACCAACGGCCCCCTCGAGCTTCCGGTGCGACTCGATTCCACCACCTGACGACGTGGGCCGGATGCGGCTCCCCGCGTCCGGCCCCCTCGGCTGCGGTCAGTGCGTCGCCACCGACTCCCGAGCACCGCCGCGCTCGGTGAGTTCCGCCAACCTGCGGCGCCGGAAATCCCGTGGCGTCTCACCGAAACGCGCCTTGAATGCCGCGGAGAACCAGGCGGGGGTGAAACCACTGCGGATGGCCAGGTCGCGGATGGGCACTGCCTCCCGTGCCGGGTCCTCGAGCAGGTCCCGGGCGGCGCGCAGCGCCTCGTCCCGACGCACATCACGGAACGTGGTACCCGACTGCTGCAGGACCGTTCGCAGCTGCCGGGGAGACCAGCCCAACGCGTGTGCCACCGCGGGCAATCGCACGTCACCATGACCTACGTTCGCCCGCACATATCGCCGAATCTGCTCGGCGATATGTGCGTGATGAGCCCGCTGCGGTTGGGTGTCTCCGAGCGATATCAAGGACAGCAGCTCGGCGAGCCGATCGCAGACCGCGTTGAACTCACGGTCGGAGAGATTCGACTGCTCGGCGTGGGTGCTGCGGATCAGGGCCTGAGTGATCCGGCCGAGGCCGGAGCCCAGGTCGAGCACCCTGCCCCCCGAGCCGGAAGACCCCGTGCGATGGTCGATCTCGGTGCGTGGCACCTGGAACGCGTACGCCGATAATTCCGGGATGTATTGCTGGCACACGTCATCGAGGGCGGTCAGCGCCGCGTGGCCGGGATGCGTCCAGGTCACCTCATCCCGATAACGGACCGAATATAAGCCCTGTTCGGGGAGGACGACCCAGTAGAAGTCGTCGCAGGGGCCGTGACGGATGTTGGTCCGCGTTCGGGAGGACGTGCAGGTTCCGCGCTGCTCCCAGCGCAGCAACCGATATACCGTCGACTCCTGAACCGTCAGCCCCGAATGCCACCGATCGGGATCGACGTACTCATAGTCCATCGGAACGAAGCTGTTGGCGACCATGGTCCACGACTTCGAATCACTCGCGGTCACCTCGTAGCATTTCATGGTGACAATCCCAACCTATCGCCGTCGAGCCACCGATACCGTATTGTGCACCAACACAATACGGTTGCACCATAGACAACGCCCAGTTCGATCTCGGCATCCGTCCACATATAGACGCCAGTCGTAGTACCAGGCACCGGATGCCACGGTCTGAGGCAGTGTTGCCAGATCATTTCCGTATCGAGACGAGTGCGGCGAAAGTGGAGCGTGCCAAGGGTATTGACAGCGTCCTGACCTTGTCGCTGTCTGTCTGATCCCGCCAGCCGGGCAAGAAGAAGGCCTTCCCAGCGCCAGACCGGGAATATCTCGGCTCGCTGCTCGACCCGGCGGACGAGCACCCCGAGCTGCTCGAGCCGTTGCGGCGGCACATCGCCGACAACCTCAACCAGCAGGGCACCGCGCCTGCTGCCCGTGCACACCGATACGGTGGACTACCGGCTCGAGTGGATCGGGCAGCTGACCGGGATTCGATCCGTCGCAGCCGTCAAGCTGCGGTATCTGCGCTTAGCGCTGGTGGCCCGGACGTCCCGGGCGAACTGATCACCAGACGACAGGCCCAGCAGGCGAACCCGGTGCGGTCTTGTCCTCGCTCACAGGCTCGAACACACCGACAAACTCAGCGAGACACTGTTCACCCACACCGTCACGGGCTAGATTTGCCACAACCGGATCGAACGCGCGCCACTTTGTCGTCAGCGTGTCAAAACGGCCGACTTCGTCACCAAAGAATGATGCCGCCCTAACGATCAGCAGCACGCACCGACTCAGGAGATGTCGTGTGTCTGACCACTCGTAACCAGCCAACATCTGTTCAGGGAGATCCCTTGGAACCGCTGATCCGCAACCGACCAGGCACACGCAATGCAGTCGCTACCACCCTCGTCACCGCGGCCCTGCTCGCCGCTCCCCTCGGCTCGACCGACGCCACCGCGCGTCCCATCGGCCCCTTCGACGTCGGCGGAGCTATCGAAGTCGAATACGACCAAGCAGGCGGCCCCGCCTTATTCGGCGACGCCACCAGCCCCGAAGCCGACGCCGCCCGCGGCGGCCGCTATCAAACCTTTCAGCGCGACGCCTCGATTTACTGGCACCCCGGCACCGGGGCCAACCAAATCGGCGGCGCCATCCGCGGCAAATGGGGCAACCTCGGCTTCGAGAACGGATTCCTCGGCTACCCCGTCACCCGGGAAGCCGCCACTCCCACCAAACCCGGCGCCTACAACCACTTCCAAGGCGGCTCCATCTACTGGTCTCTCGGCACCGACGCCCACCAAATCGGCGGCGCGATCCGGGACAAATGGGGCAGCTACGGCTGGGAAGCCAGCCCCCTCGGCTTCCCCATCACCGACGAAACCGCTGCCCGCAAAGACAACGGCCGCTACAACCTCTTCGGCGGCGGCGCCATCTACTACTCCCCACGCACAGGAGCCCACGTCGTCTGGGGCGCCCTACGCGATACCTGGGAAGCCGCAGGTTCCGAAGCCGGCCGCTACGGCTACCCCACCAGCGACGAATACGACTTCGAAAACGGCAAAGCCCAAGACTTCCAAGGCGGCCGCATCACTTGGACTCCCTGAAACGAAATGAACCGGCCCGGCGAACTCGCTGCACCACCGAAGATTCGAATCAGCGGGGCAGCGCCCCGGCGATAACCGCGGTTACCATCTTGCGGACTGCTCCGGCCTCGGGCGGTGCGCCTTTCCGGTCGGCGAACAGCAGGTGCCCGGCCCCGATCAGCGTGGGAGCGAGTGTGTCGACGTCGGCATCGGCGGCGATGCGACCCAGTTCACGCTCCGCGGCGAGGTAGGAGGCGATCATGTTCGCAGCTTCCGTGAGGATCGGGATACCGGCAGGCCAAGTCTGGCGCAATCGTCCGCGCAGCTCGTCCCGGAAAACGAGGAGGGCGACGATTGCCACAGCGACCGACCCGAACAGCGCCGTCAGCGCGTCAGCGAGGTTGTCGGCGATCGTGCCGGTCCCGGCGGAGTCACGCAGGGCGGCGGCCTGAGAATCCATCCGATGGATGCGATCGAGCACGAATTCGGCGAGAAAGACGTCGAAGTCATCGAAGTGCCGGTGTAGAACACCCTTGGCACAGCCTGCCTCCGCCGTGACCGCCCGGCTGGTCAGCGCGCTCGGCCCGTCCCGGAGCAAGACCCGCTCGGCAGCGGCGAACAGCTGCTCCCGTACGTCACGGATAGCCAACCCGGTCGGCACCGCGCACCCCTCCTTGCCTCGCTCGGTACCACTCGATTGACGAGTGGGCACACGCCCACTATGGTGGGCGCATGCCCACTCTACCGCCGGAGCGAGCGCGTCTGTCCGAGAATCAGCCACACCGACATCGACAGGTAGCAGAGTCGTTCGGCTCGGACCCAGAGCGCTACGACCGGACCCGGCCCCGCTATCCCGACGCCATGGTGGCTCGCATCGTGGCCGCCAGTCCCGGCCCCGACGTCCTCGACGTCGGCTGCGGCACCGGGATCGTGGCCCAGCAGTTCCAAGCGGTCGGCTGCAAGACACTCGGCGTCGAACCCGACGCGCGGATGGCCGACTTCGCGCGCCGCAGCGGAGTCGAGGTCGAGGTGGCCACGTTCGAAGCCTGGGATCACGCCGGGCGGGAATTCGACGCGGTCGTCGCCGGACAGGCCTGGCACTGGGTCGACCCGGTCGCCGGCGCTGCCAAGGCTGCGCAGGTGCTGCGCCCCGGTGGACGGCTGGCGCTCTTCTGGAACGCGTTCCAGCCCCCACCTGATGTGAGTGAAGCCTTCGCGGCGGTCTACCGTCGGGTCATGCCCGACTCGCCGATCTATCAGCGCGGGATGCCCAGCCCGGACGGGTACTCGGCGCTCTGCGCCAACGCCGCCGACGGCATCCGGCAGGTCGGCGGGTTCTGCGCCCCTGAGCAGTGGCAACTCGAATGGGACCGGCCCTACACCCGGGACGAGTGGCTGGACCAGCTACCTACCCATGGCTTCCACACTCAACTCCCACCGGCCGAGCCGCGGGAAATACTCGCGGGGATCGGCGCCGCCATCGACGCAGTGGGAGGCACCTTCACGATGCGTTACACCGCTGTGGTGGTCACTGCGGTACGAACCGCCACCTGAGCCGCGGGTGCCGCCTGCCCCGGTAAGGATGGCGCCTGCCGCCTTCGACCATCCGGGATCGCAAGTTTTCGAGTCTCCTGGCTCGCCTGGGCGATTCATCGGCCGCAAGTCGAATATTGCCAGCCGGGCGCAGCACTGCCCGCGAAAGGCGACGGCGCAGCAGAATGCCAACGTGGGATCTGACGAAAGTTCGATCGCCGCGCCCGGGCCGGGTCAACCGTGCAGCCCGCGTTCGAGCAGCGACCACGCACGTATGGCTGTCTCCTCCCGGGAAGGCGGCGCCGTCTTCGCGAGCATCGCGGCGAGCATCGCGATCGCCATGATGACGTCCGAGGCCGTCACGTCCGCGCGCAGCGCGCCACGCCTGTCCGGGTCGTCGAGCTTGCGGTTTATCAGGTTGATCAGGCGCCACGCGACCTGGAAGAGGCGAGGGTCGTCCGTGCCGGCGGGATCGAGCATCGCGATGAACGCCGCCGAAGAGGCGAGCTGTGCCACGATCACGGCGAGAACGTGGTCGACGGTCGCGTCCGGATCCGCCGCGATTGTCTCGACCTCACTGATGTTCTCCTCGAACACGGCCAGCGCAATGCTTTCGCGATTCGGGAAGTGGCGATACAGCACGCCCTGCCCTACCCCGGCGGTGCGCGCGATCGAGCTGAGCGGCGCGTCGAAGCCGTTCTCCGCGAAGACCAGCCGTGCAGCCCGAATCAGTGCGGCTCGGTTTCCCGGTGCCGCCCTCGGCCCGCGGTTCGCCCGGCGTGGTGCTATTGCCATTCCTGAAACATTAATGCACCGAATCCGGTGGCTCGGCCCGCTGTCAGGTGCACCGACGGACCACCGCATGCGACCCGGATTCGGTGGTCTGATCCTTCGACCCGTCCCCGATGTCGATGGGTCGCCCGGCGCTGCGGTGGGTGGCGAGAGTAAGGGACAGAGCCCGCCGATCGAGCTTTCCACGCGGTGTGCGCGGCAGGCTGTCGACCGCCAGGACTTGGACCGGCATACTCGGACTCGGCAGGGTCGCGCGCAGGTGCCGCCACATTTCATCGGAGCTCGGAGCATTGTCGTCCACCACGATCGCAGCCGCAGGCACCTCGCCCATTCGCACGTCGGGCACTCCGACGCAGGCGGCCTCCGCGATACCCGGTATCGCGATGAGCGCCGCTTCGACGGCCGCAGGTTCCACGTTGAGTCCCGCCCGGATGAGCATGTCGCTGTCACGGCCGAACAACTGCAGGCGGTCGCCGACCACTCGGCCCCGGTCGCCCACCGACATCCACCCCTCGACGGGACCGTCCACCACACCTTCCTCCGTCAGATAGCCGTCGAACAACATGTCGCTGCGCACGAACACCCGGCCGTCTCGGATCTCGACCTCGACGCCGTCGAACAGTTCACCCGCCGAATCCCCGTCGGCTGTCCCGAGCCCCCGAGAGAACGACACGAAACTCAATTCGGAGGCGCCGTAGAAGTGCACGAGAGACGCGTTCGGCACGATCTCCTGCAGCGCTCGGCGTCCCGGGTACGGCCATCGGGCCGCCGAGGACAGCACCCCGCGGACGCGCTCGACCGGAGCCATTCCCGACCGCACCACGTCCCAGGCGATCGTCGGCACCGAATACAGGTGTGTGGGCCCGTCGCGCAGAGCCTGTACGACTGGTCGCAGGTCCACCGACGCACCTCGGGTGAGGGCATGCAAGGCGCCGTACAGGAAATGTGTGTGATCGAGGACGCCGGGCACCGAGACCCGACTATGGCTCGCGATGTCGAACGTGCCGTCCGAACGATCGAGAGTCGTGGCCCACGATCGTTGATTGCGTACGAACAACTTCGGTTCACCGGTAGTTCCCGAGGTGATGCCGACCAGCAGTTCGGTGTCGGGATGAGCTCGGCCGACCGGACTGTCGGATTCCAGCGCGACAGCCGTATGGACGATCCCGCAATATCCCAGCCTGCGCAACCGGCGGTGTTGTTGCGACGCAGCCACGACGGCACCGGGTTTCGCGAGCTCGAGCACCCGGGCCAGCTGACTCGGCAGCAAGTGCCGGTGCAGCAGCACGACGCTGACACCGGCGTGCATCGCCGCCGTCACGACGACAAGCGATCCGACATCCGACGTGGGTAGCACGGCAACCCGGTTCATGCCGCAGAGCCCTGCGGCAGTGCGAGTGACCCTCGACCAGAACTCGCGATAGTCGACGCTCTCACGTCTGGAAACGATGGCTGTCGACTCCGGATGGTCGGCGGCTTGTCGGGCGATACGCTCGGCCGGCAACTCAATCATCGCCCACTCCCCTCGCGGCAAGGGCGTCGCCCATCGCATCCGCGGTGCGAAGCGCCCGGACCAGCACGGGCGTGGCCAGTGCCGTCATCGACCATTGCAGCCCGCGAGCGCGCCGTGCCTGAGCGACGTCGTGAACGATCCCGGTCAGCAACGGAACACACCGGATAGCCAGAGCCAGCACGAGCCCCACCCGATCGGGATCGACGCCGACCTTCCGTAGCGGTCCGAGTGCACGCGTCACGGTGTCGAGCATGTCCGTCACGCGAGTGGTGAGCGTGACCAGCGCCGCGAGCGCCACCGAGATCAGCAGGACGCCGCTCACCACAACAGCCCGTGCCGGCGAGGTGATCAAAACTTGGAACACTGCGATGATCAGCACCACCCACACCACCGGACGCAATTGCGCCAGAACGACTTTCACCGGAATACCAGCCGCCGCGAGGAATCCCGCCACCACCATGCCGGCAAGACCGACCTGCGGCGGGGTGCGCACGAACACCGTCACCGTCACGATCGATGCGATCAACAGCACCAGTTTCAGCCCGGCGGGCATCCGGTGCAGCAGCGAGTCACCCGGGAGGTACACGCCGATCATTCGACCAATTCCCGGTAGGCGGGAACGGCGTCGTCCGGGGTTCCATCGAACACCACGCCACCGTCGTCGATGACGATGACCCGCTCGAAACTGTCCAACAGCGACAGCTGATGCGTCACTACGATCACCTGCTGGTCCATGGAATCCAGTGCCTCGGCGACCACACGGGCGTTCCGTAGGTCCAACAGGGTGGTCGGCTCGTCGGCGACGATCACCTCAGGCCTGCGGATGAGGACGGCGCCGATGGCGAGCAACTGCTTCTGCCCGCCGGACAACAGGTGGGCGGGATGGTCGGCGTGCTCGTCGAGCCGGAACCGAACCAGCATCTCCTCGACGCGCGCCGCAACCTCCTGCTTGCTCAGTCCCGTTCGCCGCAACGAGAAGGCGAGATCCTCCGAGACCGTGGGCATGACGATCTGGGTATCGGGATCGGTGAACACAAACCCGACCTTGCGCCGCACCTGCGCGCCCTTCCTGGCTGCGTCGACTCCGTCGACCGTGACGGTGCCGGAGGTCGGCGTCAGCAGTCCGTTGATCATGCGCGCCAAGGTCGATTTGCCGGAACCGTTCGACCCTATGATGCCGACACGGCGCTCGCGGATGCGTAAATCTACGTCGCGCAGGACTTTTCGATTCCCGAAGGCATGGCTCACCGAGTGGAAAATGATCTCGCTCACGACTGCGCCCTGTGCTCTCGGTTCACTCGCTGACACTCGCTCACGACACACGCTCCACAAGCATGGCGATGCCTTGCCCGCCGCCGATCGCACATGCCGCGAGCCCGACTGCGGCTCCGCCCTGGCGGAGCATCTGACTTGCCAACCGCACCAACAAGATAGCTCCCGACGCACCCCAAGGATGACCGAGTGCGATGGCGCCGCCCTGTGGACAGATCTTTGACTCGTCCAGTCCCACTTCATCCGACACTGCCAGCACCACCGACGCGAAGGCCTCGGTGATCTCGATGACATCGAGATCAGCCGTGTGGAATCCGGTCCGCCGCAACAGCTTACGTATGGCCGGTACCGGTCCGAGACCAGGAAAGGCAGGGTCGGATCCGGCCACCGCGGAGCCGAGTATTCGCAGCGCCGGCAGCCCCGCTGCCCGCGACGCACTGGTGACCGCCACTACCGCAGCCCCGTCGGAGATGCCACACGAGTTGCCCGCTGTCGCCGTTCCGTCTGCCCCGAAACCGGGGCGCAGCCGCGCGAGCCTGGCCTCGGTCATCCCTGCGCGAATGCGTTCGTCCCGGTGCATATCGCCGATCGGCACGATCTCAGCCGAGAAGTCGGCCGCCGCGGCGAGCGTGTGCGAGCGCGCCGCATAGGCATCCTGCCGCTCACGGCTGATACCACGGAATCGCGCTAGATCGTCCGCGGCCACACCCATGTCGGGATCGGGAAAGCCTTGCGGCGCAAACGGAGCGCGGGAGTATCGCACCGGGTCGGCGCCCGGTATCGGCGGCCAGAACCGCCACGGTGCCGTGCTCGCCGATTCGACGCCACCAGCCAGAATGAGCTCGTCCGCGCCGCTGTGCACACGCCACGCCGCCTGCATGACCGCGTCGAGGCCGGATCCGCACTGACGATCGATGGTGACACCGGGAACATGCACTCCCAAGCCGGCCTGCAATGCCGCGATTCGGGCCGGATCGCCGCCCGGCCCGAGGCAGTTGCCGAGGACCACATCGTCCACCTCGGCGTCGATCCCGGCACCGCGCAGCGACGACAGCACGTCGCGCAGCACAGGGGCGGCCAGATCAGTGGTAGTCAGATCGGCGAACCCGTGTCCGGCGTTGCCGATCGGCGTTCGACGCGGCGCTACCAGAACGGGAACATGGTTCATGTCAGCAAGTCTTTCAGGCGACCACGGGCAACCTTGCCGTTGGCAGTCCGCGGCAGCGACCTGAGCAGCATCCAGCGACGGGGAATTGCCTCCCTCGTCAGCACCCGACGTGCCCGCGAGCGAACATCATCGAGCCTCGCGGCGCCATCGAGTTGCACTGCCGCCGTGACGATTTCGCCGAACACGGCATGCGGAGTTCCGATAACGGCCGCGGCCGCGACGCCCTCGAGCGTCTCGAGGATGCGCTCGACATCCTCGGCGACCACCGTGGTGCCGCCGACATTGATCGCATATTCGCCCCTGCCCCGGACGGTCAGCTCGCGGTTGTCCCCGAGCTCCGCGAGGTCGCCGACGCCGAACCACTCCGGCGCTCCGATCACACGGTAGGGGGACCGGACGTAGAGCAGCCCACCGCGAACGTCGGCATCGACGCCGTCCACCAGTCGAAGCGGCTCGGGCACGCGCCGCGCCGCGACAAGCGAGACTTCCGCGGACCCGTAATACTCGATGATCTCGATGCTCGCCGCCGCTGTCCGAGCGCCGTCGTCCAGCGCGATGCCCGCAACGATCGCGGTACGCAGCTTCGGAGCACCACGGACCACCTCACGCAGGACAGCGGGGACAGCGTGCACCACCGTGGCCTGGGACAGGTCGTCGGTGACGCACGCACCTCGCCACAGCGCATGCAGCGCACCGAACAGATGCATCGTCGCGTGTAACGGGCCGGTGATCAGCACACGGTCCGCGGGCTCGACGCCGGTGATCGTGGTGAACGCGGGGAAACTGTCGAACCAGGATGCCGCCGTCCGGGCCAGAGGCTGTGGACGTCCGGTGGAGCCCGACGTCGCCACCAGCAGAAACGCTGACGGCGGAATGCTCGGGCGGTCGGGACGTGCATCGGGGTTCTCGACTACCGCCGGGACGCCGCGCCGCGCCGCGGCACAGACGCAGATCAAAGCGTCCGGAACCGCGAGCGCCGACGCGTCGTAGACGACCGCGTGCGGTCCCTGCCGGTCGATCCACCGCTCGATCGCATCATCGAGTTGCCGGTAGGTGTAGATGCGGCCGTCGAAGTCCATCGCGGGCTGATCGCCCCCGCCGCCGAGTTCGAGACTATGCACCGATCACACCGGGGTACGCACGGTGTACTCCCTTGGCGACCACAGTCGCGACGGCAACTTTTACCAGGTCGCCTGGAATAAACGCGAAGTTGGTGGTGGCGGCTGGACCAACCGCGAGGTCTGTGCGGAGCACGAGCCCGATGGTGCCGAAGAGATAGACGATCAGAATCCCGCCGACCGCGTTGACGAGCAGACCGAGAACAATCGGGTATCGCGGTAAAATTCGGCCGGTCAGCAGGCCGATGAACAAGACTGCGGGAATCCAGCCGATGAGGTAACCAGCACTGGGCCCTGCCAGCGCGGTCAATCCGGTACGGCCACCGGACAGCAGCGGCAAACCGATCATCGTCAGCGCGAGGAAGACCACCACGGCCGCCGTGCCCTTGCGGCCCCCGAGCACCGCGCCGGCCAGGATGACACCGAGGGTCTGCACGGTGATCGGCACGCCACTGAATCCCACTGTGATGGCGCCGGGCAGACCCAACGCGGCGATCAGCGCCGCGAACACGGCGATCTGCGCCATGTCCCGCGCGGAAATTCCGGCCTGCGACTCCCGAGAGTTCTCGACACCCTCCACGACGACATCCTCCGCTACACAACTTGAACGACGTTCAAGATAGCAAACCGCACGGGTGGCGGGCCGCCCGAATCCGGTTTGCGGCACCGATGCGCAAGCTCTGCCGGACTCCTAGACTTGGAAACTGCGGCACGGTCGACCATCGAGGCGCCATCGCGACTCAACGGCCGGCGTATCTAGAAGTCCCGATCCAGCCAAGGCCCGAATTCGCTCCCGTTCCCGGAGGAGGCCACATGTCCGATCCGTCGCACATGAAAGTCTGCCTGTTCGGCCGGGGGTGCACTTGTCCCACCGTCACGCTGTTTCTCGCCCCCGAGCCCCTGATCCCTGGCGGCAGCATATTGCACCTACTAGAACAGGCGCCGCTCGCCGACGACACAGCCGCGCCGAGCCTCGACGCAGGATTGGTCGAGTCGGTGCAGACCGAGTCGGCTTCCGCCGATCCAGGATGGCTGGTGCGCATCGAGTTCCAGGCGTTCCGATCCGATCTCCCGGACCCCGGCACGGTTCGTGCCGTCTTGCACGATCATCACATCTCCGACACCGCACCGATAGGTCTGGACGTCGGCGACCCCGCCGAACTGACGCGGCTGGCGCTACTCCCGGAGCGGCTCATCGGATTCCGCCGCACCGAGGACTTTCAGCAAGACGCGACACGCAGCGCGATGTTCACGGTATACCGCCATTTCGAGGTCGATCAGCGCATCCGCCTGATGTACCACGGCTTCGCCGATCCCGCGACAGGCTGGTTCACGCTGCGCACCGCGATCGCCTGAGCGCTCGGTACCGGACTTCCGATCAGGGCCTGCGGTGTCCCGTCGACGGACGCGCATGGCTGTAGCCAGTCCGCCCATCCGCTCCTCGGTCCGACCGGTGCCAACTCGCGAAGCAGGTCCAGTGCCCGCGCCGATCACTCGCGCGGTGGGGCAAGATCGACGATATGGGCTCCACCCCGGGACAGCGTCTCCCCGAGAAGATCAATGACTTCCGCGTGCTCGCGAACACCCGGCTGGCCGATTTCCCACGCATCGACATTCCGGATGCTCCGGGTACTCGCCGCGCGGCGGTTCTGCTGTGCGCGGTTGAACTGGACGGACGGCTGTCGGTGATCGTCATCAAACGGGCTTACCGTGGCCGCAACGCCGGCCAGTGGGCACTGCCTGGCGGCCGACTCGACGAAGGCGAGACTCCCGAACAAGCCGCGATGCGCGAACTACACGAAGAACTCGGCCTGACAGCAGATCCCGCCGATCTCATCGGCAAGCTCGACGACTTCCCTGCCGCATCGGGATTCGCGATCACCCCGATCGTCATGGCGCTGACCGACACCACCGATCTATGCCCCAGCCCCGACGAGGTCCACTCCGTACACCTGGTCGATCTCGCTCGGCTCGCCGCCGAGGACACCCCGCACTGGGTCCACGCCGACGACGCAGTACGACAAGCAGTACTTCGCGACAACGCCCCGCCGACCGACGAAACCGGCCTTCTCCAAATGCGACTCGGCCCGAACATGACCATCCACGCGCCGACCGGCGCACTGCTCTGGCAATTCCGCGAGATCGTCCTCCTCGGCCGAACCGCATCCACCGCCCGAGTCGCCCACTTCACCCAGCCCGATTGGACCCATCGCTAAGCCGCGATCAACCGGACATGGCTACGGCTGTGCACCTGCGCACTGTCGCTCGAGGCGAGACCGTTCTGCGGTGCTTCGGTGAATTCCACCGCGATGTTCGCTGCGGATGAAGTGGGCGAACAGGGTCGTGGCCCGGTTCAACGGCACTATGCCGACGTGGTGTCAGTCTGCGGAGACTTCGCTGCGGTCTCCGCTCCAGAGGGTGTGGAACTTACCGTCCGCGTCGATGCGCTCGTAGGTGTGCGCACCGAAGAAGTCGCGCTGGCCCTGGGTGAGGGCGGCCGGGAGCCGCGCGGCGCGCAGGGCGTCGTAGTACGACAGCGACGATGCGAAGGCAGGCACTGGAATTCCGAGCAGGGTGGCGGTGGATACGACTCGCCGCCAGCTGTCGATGGCCGTTTCGATCGCGTCGCGGAAGTACGGCGCGAGAATCAAGCTCGGCAGTGCGGGGTTCTCGTCGTAGGCATCTTTGATCCGGTTCAGGAATCGAGCCCGGATGATACATCCGCCGCGCCAGATCGTTGCCAAGTCGCCAGGGTGCAGGTCCCAGTTGTACTCCGCACTGCCTGCGGCGATCTGGTCGAAGCCCTGCGCGTACGCGACAACTTTCGACGCGTAGAGAGCCTGCCGAATGTCTTCGGTGAATTGCGCTGTGTCGGTGGGCTTTTCACCGAGTTTGCCCGGAGCGAGGCCGGCCGCGGCTTTCCGCTGCTCGCGGGAACCGGACAGTGCTCGCGCGAATACCGCTTCGGCGATCCCTGTCACCGGTACACCGAGATCGAGGGCGGCCTTCACAGTCCAGCGACCGGTGCCCTTCTGCTCAGCCGCGTCGACGATGACATCGACAAGCGGTCGGCCTGTTTTCGCGTCGACCTGATTCAAGACCTCGGCCGTGATTTCGACGAGGTAGCTTTCCAAGTCTCCAGAATTCCACTGGGTGAACACCTCGGCGATCTGCTTCGCACCGAAGCCGAGCGCATCGCGGAACAGATGGTAGGCCTCGCCGATGAGCTGCATATCGGCGTACTCGATGCCGTTGTGGACCATCTTGACGAAGTGCCCGGAGCCATCGGGGCCGATATGTGTGCAGCACGGCGTCCCGTCGACGTTCGCCGCGATCGATTCCAGCAGGGGTCCGAGCGAGTCGTACGACTCCTTCGGACCGCCGGGCATGATGGCGGGACCGTTCAGCGCACCCTCCTCGCCGCCGGAGATGCCTGCGCCGACGAAGTTCAGTCCACGCTCTTTCATTGCGGCTTCACGCCGAATGGTGTCGGTATAGAGCGCGTTACCGCCGTCGATGATGATGTCGCCCGGCTCCATGGCAGCGGCGAGCTCCTCGATGACGGCATCTGTCGGATCGCCCGCCTTGACCATGATCAGCACCCGGCGCGGCTTCTCGAGTGCCGCGACGAACTCTTCGATGGTTTCGGTGCGCACGAAGTCGCCGTCCGCGCCGTGTGCCTCGAGGAGTGCGTCGGTCTTGCCGATGCTGCGGTTGTGCAGCGCCACCGTATAGCCATGCTTGGCGAAGTTTCGGGCGATGTTGCTACCCATGACCGCCAGGCCGGTAACCCCGATCTGTGCGCGCGCTGTAGAGGACGCCATGAACCCGCTCTCTTCGTTCGATAGATGTAATTGGGTGACCGCGCGACGCTGCGCGGCGGCATCGTGGAGTTCTTCCACAACACCTCGACCTTTCTACCCCTTACCCGCACGGCAATGAACGAGCGACGTCTCCTGCCGGCCGTCTTGCCATTGTCGCCGTGATCACTCGCCGATGCGGCCCAGGGTCTCGGCTACTCGCGCCAGATGCTCGGCCATCGCCGAACGAGCGCCCTCCGGCGAACCCACCTCGATAGCCCGGACAATGGCCTCGTGTTCCCGATCGGAATCGGCGCGGCGGTCTTGGGTCAAGTTGAGGAACTCCGACTGGATGTCCAGCGCTCTGCGGGTGTCCGCGACCAGGGTGGCCAGCATCTTGTTTCCACTGGCGGCCGCGATCGCGGTGTGCAACTCGCCGTCGTATCGGACCCATTCATGGTCATCGGCGGCGACGGCAAGTTTGCCGAGTATCTCGTCAAGCCGCTGCAGTTGATTCAGTGAGCGACGTTCGGCCGCGAAGCCCGCGGTGGGGATCTCGATGAGCTGGCGAGCCTCGATCAGGTCTTCGGCATCCACACCGGCGAACGTCAGTTGCGAGCTCTCCTTCTTGGAGACGACGAAAGTGCCTCGACCGGTTCGTGTCTCGGTGAGGCCCAAAGTCGCGCAGGCATGCAGCGCTTCCCGGACCACCGGACGGCTCACGCCGAACTGTTGAGCCAAGGCGAGCTCGGCGGGTAAGCGGTCGCCAACCGCATATTCCTCGCTTTGGATCAGGCTTTTCAGCCGACGAAAGACCGCTTCTGTGGCGCCGATGCGCTGGACCCGTCCTTCTTCGACCGTCACGTGACCCAGTATGGAGATCCGCTGTTATGGCGTCAAAACGCTTCGTCCAGCACGTATTGGCAGCGGAAACTCCCGCGTTGACAGCGGGTGTGACCTACGTTACCGTATTCCTGTCTTACAGCCTGACAGCATGGCAGCTTTACTGACCTGCCGCTCTCGATGAGGGGGAGCGGCGGGCTGTCTCGGAGGCTGAAGCAGGCCCAAGGAAGGTTTCGATGACACACCACGATGAACTGTCGGCCCGGCCAGCCGCGACACCGGCACCGAAGCTCGACCTCGGCGATGTCGGCTATCAAAAACGGCTGCGCAAGCGCCACATGCAGATGATCGCGATCGGCGGGTCGATCGGCACCGGACTATTCCTCGGAGCCAGCGGCCGCATGGCACTCGCCGGCCCGTCATTGGCCATCGTCTACATCGTGTGCGGCATCTTCACGTTCATGGTCGTGCGCGCGCTCGGCGAGTTGGTGATGTACCGCCCCTCCTCCGGGGCGTTCGTCTCCTATGCGCGCGAATTCCTCGGCGAGCGCGGAGCATATTCGGTCGGCTGGCTGTACTTCCTCAACTGGTCGACCACACTGGTTGCCGATATCACCGCCGTAGCGCTGTACGCGCACTTCTGGTCGCTGTTCGTACCGATACCCCAGTGGGTGCTCGCACTCATCGCGCTGGCTGTAGTCGTGGGACTCAACGTCGTGTCGGTGCGACTGTTCGGTGAGCTGGAGTTCTGGTTCGCGTTGGTCAAGGTCGGCACCATCGTCGTCTTCATGGTGCTGGCCGTGGCATTCATCGTCACCGGCACGTCCGTCGACGGAAATGTCCCCGGCATCTCGATGATCGCCGACAACGGTGGCTTCTTCCCACGCGGTCTTGCTCCGATGCTGACGATCGCGCTCGGGGTGGTGTTCGCATTCGGCGGAACGGAGATGATCGGCGTGGCCGCTGGCGAATCCGACAACCCCGGCGCCGTCGTTCCGAAGGCGGTCAACTCCATCATGTGGCGGATCATCCTGTTCTATGCCGGCTCGGTTGTCCTCTTCACGCTGCTGCTGCCGTGGACGGCGTACTCCCCCGACGAGAGCCCATTCGTCACGGTGATGAGTTCGATCGGTATCCCGCACGCTGGTGACGTCATGAATCTGGTGGTTCTCACCGCCGCGCTGTCGAGTCTGAACGCGGGTCTGTACGCGACCGGTCGCACCCTCCGGTCGATGGCCGTGGCCGGGACGGCGCCGCGCTTCGCCGCGCGGATGAACCGCCATGGTGTTCCTTACGGCGGGATCTTGATCACCAGTTCGGTCGGCATCGCCGGTGTTGTGCTGAATCTGCTCATGCCGCAGAAGGCATTCGAGATCGTGCTGAACCTAGCCGGGCTGGGCATCGTCGGCACCTGGGCATCGATCATGATCTGTCACTGGATATTCGTGCGGAAATCGCAGCGGGGCGAGTACCGTCGACCGGATTTCCAGCTGCCCTTCGCGCCGGTCCTCAACATCTTGACCCTCGGATTCCTGGCCATGGTCGTCGGACTGATGTTCTTCGACGCCGAGATCGGGCGAATCACCCTCGCGGTGTTTTCCGTCCTCGTCGCCGCCATGATCGTGGGATGGTTCCGAATCAGGGGCCGTCTCGATCCGGACGTTCTCGGCCCGGTTGACCGGCCCGGCGCGGCGACCGCTGGAGTGCTGGGCGAATGACCTATCGAGAAGCCCGTGCCCACGAGGATTCAGCGCCTGCTCCGGCAACGCTTGCGGCACATCACCACTCGGCATTGCGGGTCCGTATCCTCTACACCGGAGGCACCTTCGGGATGGCCGATGGGGGCGCGGGTTTGCGCCCCCGTTCGGGGATCGGCGACGAAATCGCCGATATCATCACCCGATTCGAGGATGCGGAGGGCAGGTCGGTCGAGTTCCGATATGCCGAATTCGACCGCGTCATCGATAGCGCCGATGCCGGCCCCGAGACCGCATGCCGAATTGCTGAGTGGGTCCGGTCCGGCACCGAATCGGCACAGCCGGATGGTGTCGTCGTTATCCACGGGACCGACACGATGGCCTACATGGGTGCCCGCATGGCGTTCGAATTGCGTGAGATCGATGTTCCGGTCGTGCTGACCGGCGCCCAGATACCCTTGGGCCACCCTGGCAGCGACGCGCGAGACAACCTGCACCTGGCATTGCATTCGATTGCCGCGCAACCAGGTCCAGGGACATTTATCGCATTCGGCTCGACACTGCATCGCGCCGTGCGAGCCAGCAAACGCGCCTGCGACAACTACGACGGCTTCACCACACTCGGCGAATTCGCACCGCCCCCGTCCCCGCCTCCGGCACTCGCCACGCGGAGACACAGTGCAGCGACCCGCTTGCCGGTCGGGCTGCTCACTGTATTTCCCGGCATGCATGCCGACCTTCTCGCCGCAGCAATTCGTCATTACCCCGGCGGGATCATCCTCGAATGCTATGGCTCCGGCACGTTGCCACTGGACGGGTCAGAAACAATCGAGGCGATTCGGAGCGCAACTCGGCACGGAACGCCGGTCGTCGTCATCACCCAGTGTGACAGCGGTTCGGTTGATCTGGAGCGATACCTGCCAGGACGAACTCTGCTGGACGCGGGCGCCATCAGCGGAGGAGACATGACCAGAGAGGCGGCGCTCGCCAAACTTGGCTACCTCGTCGATCTCGGGCTCTCCGGTCGACAATTGCACCGTTGGATGACGACCAACCTGCTCGGCGAGTTGTCGAAGCTCGCCGCGCCCACAGCAATCCATAGCCAAGACACCTACCTGACTGCCTGGAGTCGATAATGACCGACAGCACCCGCACCGAACGTGACTCCCTGGGCGCCCGCACTGTGCCCAGCAGCGCTTACTGGGGCATCCACACCGCACGCGCGCTGGACAATTTCGCCATCACGGGCGACAGCATCGGACGATACCCCGCGCTCATCATTTCGCTCGCCGCGGTCAAGCAGGCTGCCTGCCGTGCCAACCGAGAACTCGGCATCCTGGACGCCCGACGCGCCGACGCGATCGAATCAGCTTGCGACGAGATCAGGGCCGGCGCGCTGCACGATCAATTTCCTATCGACCCGATCCAAGGCGGCGCGGGAACTTCGACGAACATGAACACCAACGAGGTCATCGCCAACCGGGCGCTGGAATTGCTCGGCCACGACCGTGGAAGCTACGCCGAACTCGATCCGCTCGACCATGTCAACCTCGGGCAATCCACCAACGACGTTTATCCGACAGCCATCAGACTCACTGTCGTTCAACACATTCGGGAACTCGTCGCCGCCTTGGGCCGGCTCGCGGACACATTCGGCGGCAAGGCGACCGAATTCGCCGATGTCATCAAAATGGGCCGTACCCAGTTGCAAGACGCCGTGCCGATGACGCTGGGACAGGAATTCGACACCTTCGCGGTCATGGTGCGCGAGGATCGCGACCGGCTCGAGGAAGGCATCGCACTGCTGTGCGAAAGCAATCTCGGCGGCACCGCGATCGGAACCGGAATCAACGGCCATCCGCGCTACCCCGCACTGGCATGCGCCCACCTGGCCGAGCTCACCGGAGAGCTCGTCATACCAGCGGCCGACCTGATCGAAGCGACCCAGGATTGTGGCGTCTTCGTCCAAATCTCCGGAATCCTCAAGCGGGTCGCGGTCAAGCTGTCGAAGACGTGCAACGACCTGCGTCTTATGTCATCCGGTCCCACAACAGGTTTCGGTGAAATCAACCTGCCCCCGGTACAAGCGGGGTCATCGATCATGCCAGGGAAGGTCAACCCGGTCGTCCCGGAGATCGTCAATCAGGTCGCGTTCGAGGCCATCGGAAACGACCTGACCGTCACGATGGCCGCCGAGGCCGGGCAACTGCAACTCAATGCCTTCGAACCGATCATCGCCTACAGCTTGCTGCGCACCACGACGCACCTGACCGCCGCCGTCGAGGCGTTGGCAACCAGATGCGTCGCGGGCATCACCCCTAACCGCGACCACTTGGAACAAGGGGTCCGACGCTCCATCGGCATCGTCACGGCCCTGACCCCGCACATCGGATACGCCGCCAGCGCCCTTATCGCCAAGCAGGCGCTGCAAACCGGAGAATCTGTCAGTGACATCGCGATCGAACTCGGACTCCTCGCCCGAGAAAGAATCGACGAAATCCTCGCGCCACGCCGACTCGCGGGCATCACCGCTCCCTCGGCGGAAACCACCGGGCCCCGCGAGTAGCCCATGTCGCCGGTGGTAACACAGGACATCGCCATCCTGCGATTCGATCTCCACGACCGATGGCTCGCCGGCCTTGCCAGAGCTAGTGCCTTGTCTCGAAAGGTTGACGAGGTAATTCGAGTGATCGGAAGGTCGCTTCCCCCGGTTGGCGGTGGACGGCTGCGCCCAGGTACCGGTATACGCTCGGCCGATGGATTCGACTGTTTACGTGATTGCCGATGTGACGTCCAGCCCGGAGAACGCCGATCGGCTGGGCGAGGTGATCCAGCAGTTTGCGGAGGTCTGCCGCACCGAGCCTGGTTGTGTCGATTATGACGTCTTTCGGTCGGTCGAGCAGCCCGAGCGGTTCGTCAGTATCGAAACGTATGCAGATGCTGAGGCATTCGCAGCACACCGGGATTCAGCGCACTTCCAGGAGATCGGTGCGGCTGAACTTCTGCCCCTCATTACGTCCCGCGATGTACGGACATTCACGGGCTCAGAGTCGGTTGCGCCGAAGCGCTAGTGCCTGTGTCAAGCAACGTTGGCCAGGTAATCGGGTAATCGGATCTTGGAGTTGACGGCGAATTCGCGCTTGGGTTCGGCGTGTTGGTTGCGCCAGCGGATGGAGGCGCCGATGGCGTCGTCCTGCTCCCCGTGGCTGCGGTGGTCGGTGCCGTTGAGCGCGATGTAACGCAGCGCGGCGAACTCGGACTCGATCCAGTTCAGCCAGGACGAGTAGGGCGGTGTGAACACCAGCTCAACGTTGTTTGCCGCCGCCCATTCCCGCACTTCCCGGCGTTTGTGCGGCGAGAAGTTGTCCGCGATCACGTACAGCTTCTCTGCCCGCCAGCGGGCAAGCAGGATCTCGAGGAATGCCAGGAACTCCGTCCATCGCTTGCGATCTCGGATCCGGTAGTACATCTGGCCGGTGGCCAGGTCGAGCGCACCGAACATGTGCCGCACGCCCGTACGGGAACGTGCCTACACCGCAATTCTTCCTCGCCATCGGCTTCGTCGGCTTGGGCATCGCGACACTTACGCTGCAGCTGACGTAGCACCGGGCCGGGTTTGCCCGGTACCGCGATGTGTCTGCAGTGGCTGGCGAAAGATTTCTTGTCAGGCCGCCGTGCCGGGCTGGCGCACGTCGGCGCGATCGCGCGACAGGCCGGTGAGCCGCGCCAGCCTGCGGTGCGATTCCAAGCGAACGGCACGGTCGTAGGTACTGGTGTGCACGAGGATCTCGTCGGCGCCGGTCCTGGTCACCAACCGCTCCAGCTGATCGGCGACCTCCTCTTCAGTGCCGTGAATATGACCGCGCAACGCTTCGTCGAGTATCCGGCGCTCCCGGTCGGTCATGGTGAGCGCTTCGATCTCAGAGGGCGGAATCAGGGTCGGGAATGTGCCGTGGGTACGTGAGTACGCAGTGGACCATGCCTCCGGCAGCAGCAGTCGATGCGCCTGCCGAGTGGTATCGGCGATGACGACCGAACCCGAGACCATCACGTAGGGTTCGGCACCGGGGGTTGCGGGACGGAACCC
The DNA here is from genome assembly GCF_045207455.1 of Nocardia sp. NBC_00881. Taxonomy (NCBI): domain Bacteria; kingdom Bacillati; phylum Actinomycetota; class Actinomycetes; order Mycobacteriales; family Nocardiaceae; genus Nocardia; species Nocardia sp. NBC_00881. The sequence continues at coordinate 797,131 of NZ_CP108798.1, read as the reverse complement.
GGCCCGATAGCGCTCGATGGCCGCGATCATGCGGTCTTCGCCGCCCACGGCAGCGATCACCAGCGGGAGTCCGAACCGAGCGGCACGCTCCGCACCGGATCCGGTCGCCAGCAGGAACGCCGGAATGCGCAGCCCTTCCGTCGGCCAGGCGTGCACGCCCTCCTGCCCGCCGTGAGCGAAGTACGCCAGCAGCTCGGTGAGCTGGGCGTCGAAGTCCTCGGCGTCGCGCTTGTCATGCCCGAGCGCTCGCCGCACGCCGTTGGTGAAGCCGACCGACCGACCCAGCCCCATGTCGATGCGTCCCGGATACAACGACTCCAGCACGCCGAACTGCTCGGCCACAATCAGCGGCTGATGGTTGGGCAACATCACTCCGCCGGTACCGATCCGGATCCGTACGGTCGCGGCGGCCGCGGCGGCCGCGAGCACGGTGGGCGCCGAGCCCGCCACGCCGGGCACGCTGTGGTGCTCGGACACCCAGAACCGGTGATAGCCCCACTGCTCGACGAGCCGGGCGAACTCGACGGTCTCCCGCAGCGCCGCAGAATGGCTCTGGCCGCGCCGGACCCGCGAACGGTCGAGGACGGAGAACCGGATAGAGCGAAGTGCCGAGGTCATACCGGTGTCAACGCCACGGTGACGCACTGATTCCGCGGCGCCGTTCACTGGGACTTCGACAGCTCCAGCGCCTGCGCCAGCACCTGCCACGCCTTCGGCAGTTGCGCCTCGAAATCCGGCCAGGTGTGCATTCCGTCGGCCGTGTACTCCACGGCGGCGGGAATTCTCAATGCGGCGAGCCGAGCGGCGAACAGCTCGGTGCACGACCGTGCCCCAGCCTCGAGCGCCGCGCCGCCGCCCGCGGTCGCCAACGCGTCCACGATCGTCGACGAGTTCGCCACCGCCATCAGGTCTGCGCCGGTGGGCAGGCCGGTGGCCGCCGAGAGGTAGATCGCGGTGCCGCGCAGCGCTTCGGCGTTCAGCACACTGTCGTGCGCGGCCCATTCGGGTCCGACCGGCGGACCCCAGAGGTTGTCGACGTCGCCGCCACGTGAGGCGACCGTGATCGTGGTGACGGCGTGACCGAGCGGGTCGGCGGTGGAGTAGCATCCGCTCATCCCGGCGACGGCGCGGTACCAGCCAGGGTGGCGCTGGGCCAGCATGATCGCGGCCTGCGCCCCCATCGACACGCCGGCGATCGCCCGCCTGCCGTCGGAACGCAGCAGCGATTCCACGATCGGCGGAAGCTCGGTGGTGAGGAAGGTCTCCCAGCGATTGAGCCCCAACTGGGTGTCGTGACGGACCCAGTCGCTGTACATGCTGCCGGTGCCGCCGGCGGGCAGCACCACGTCGACCGGTTTGTCCGCGAAGAACTCCGCTGCCCTGCCCTTGGTCAGCCAGGCGGAGGTGGCGTCGCCATCGACGCCGTCGAGCAAGTACAGGACCGGCCGAGGCGCCGCTCCGCTACCGCGCAGGACGTCGACGGTGATGACGCGGCGCATCGCCGCCGAGGCGATCGACAACCGCTCGCGCTGCGGCGCGACCTGCTCGAGCGAGACCAGGCCGGTCCGGGTCATGTCCGGATCGACGACGGGCGGCGGCGTGGGCGGCGGCACCGGATCGGCAAACACGGTCGCAGCGCTCACCGAGGCGATGACCACCATCGCCGCCACCGTGATCAGCACTCGGAGACTCATCCGGCCGCAGGAGCCCGTTCTGCCTGTCTGGCCCCGGCGTACTCGCTGTGCTCCTCGAACAGCCGTGTACGGACCTCCAGCTGTTCGAGCCACGATGGTCACAGGTACTCCTTTGCGCACTCCGAGACATCAGGGCGCAGTCGACGACAGCGACCAAATGTCAGGCCGAACGCCCTGACTACCTGATCGTTGGGCGAGGTGACAACAACCATGGGGCCCTGCTGAGGCAATCCACAACCGCTCGAATCACCGACGGCCGCTGCCAGCGCCCTTGTCGTGACACCGCCGGGCACGCCATGGCCGGGGTACCCCGCCGAGTGTGCGAGTTTCGATGCCGGCGCCTCGGTACTCGCGCTCAGCTGTATGCCCGTCATGCCTCCCGAAGTTTAGCGACGGATCGTGATGGAATCGAGATATGCTGGAAAGTATCAGGAAGTCATCAGAGTCGACATTCGCAGTTGGCTGAACCACAAGCACTCGAGCAGATCCGAGGCACTCGGCGCGTCGGACTGTCACAATTTCCGCGGCGCCTCGTTTCGGCCTCGTGAATTTCCTATCCTGGCGATTTCGTGGGTTTCCGACAGTGCGTGACGCAACGACGACCACGCATTCCGGTGGTCACCATAGAGACGTCCGACGGCCGCGGATAGGCCCCCCGCGACGGCGTAGGAACCATTCATCGGCGCGACGGTGCGCGACTGGTAAGTTGCACAAATCGCCGCGCGCCGCGGCGCCGATGCGGCTCCTGCCGTGAGCCACGGGCGTGGCGGGCAAAGCGGCGAGCCGTCCCATGAGATCATCCCAACGCGTGTGCAGCAGGACTCACCACCGATAACATCGAGCGCCGTGCCCATACGGCGAGGCGACGAGTTCGAAGGGCGAAATACCACAGATGAGCGGTACGCGAGAAAAGCTGGACGAGCTGCGAGGGATCCTCGAGCTGGCCGAAGAACCCGCCGGCGAAACCGGAATCGCGAAGCGCAAGAGCAAGGGCATTCCGAGCGCGCGGGAACGGGTACGCGCACTGCTCGACCCGGGCAGCTTCGTGGAGATCGGCGCCCTGGTGCGCCAGCCGGGTACCTCCGATGCCATGTACGGCGACGGCGTGGTCACCGGCCGGGGCCGCATCGACGGCAGGCCCGTCGTGGTGATCGCGCACGACCAAACCGTGTTCGGCGGCTCCGTGGGGGAGATGTTCGGCCGCAAGGTCGCCAAGGCGCTGGACTTCGCCACCGACAACGCCTGCCCAGTGGTCGCGATCAACGACTCGGGCGGCGCTCGCATCCAGGACGCGGTCACGTCGCTGGCCTGGTACGCACTCATGAGCCGCCGCCAGGAACGACTGTCCGGTTTCGTGCCGCAGGTGTCGATCATGCTCGGCAAATGCGCGGCGGGGTCGGTCTACGCTCCGGTCAATACCGACATCTTGATCGCGACCGAGAAGTCGTACATGTTCGTCACCGGGCCGGAGGTGATCAAAGAAGTCACCGGTGCGGAGGTGACCATGGAGGAACTCGGCGGAGCGCAGGTCCAAGCAGCCAACGGCACCATTCATCACGTCGCCGCCAGCGAGCAGGACGCGTTCGATTGGGCCAGAACATATTTGAGCTACCTGCCATCGAGCTGCCTGGAGCAGGGACCGATCGTCAACCCGGGCATCGAGCCGGAGATCAGCTCGCACGATCTGGAGCTGGACTCCATTATCCCGGACTCGGACCGGGAGGGCTACGACATGCACGAGATCCTGCTGCGCCTGTTCGACGACGGCGAGTTCCACGAGATCAGCGCCGCCACCGCGCAAAATCTGATCACCGGTTTCGCCAGGGTGGATGGACGCAGCGTCGGCGTGATCGCGAATCAGCCGCTGGCCCTCGGCGGCGCCATCGACGCCAAGTGCTCAGACAAGGCGACGCATTTCATCCGGCTGTGCGACGTCTACGGGCTGCCGTTGATCTTCGTCGTCGACACCCCTGGCGTGCTGCCCGGTGTCGAGGAAGAGCGTAGCGGCGTGATCAAGCGCGGCGGGCGGTTCTTCCGAGCGGTGATCGAGGCGACCGTCCCGATCGTCACCGTCGTGGTGCGCAAGGCCTACGGCGGCGGTTACGCGGTGATGGGCTGTAAGCAGCTGGGCGCCGATATCAGCCTGGCCTGGCCCACCGCACGGATCGCGGTGATGGGCGCGGAGAGCGCCGTGAGTATCGTCGGCAAGCGCCAGCTCGCCCAAGTGCCCGCCGAGCAGCGGGAGGCCGCGCGGGACTTCTTGATCGACCAGTACAACACGACCGTCGCCACGCCGTGGATCGCGGCCGAGCGTGGCTATATCGACGCGGTGATCGAGCCCTCCCGGACCAGACTGGAGATCCGCCACGCGCTGCGGCTGCTGCGCGAGAAGGAGGCGAGCGTGGAGCCGAATCCGCGCAAGCACAGCCTCTTCCCGGTCTGATCCGATCCCACCGCGCCAAGCGGTTATGTTGTGTCACACCAGAACCGGCTGCCCATCGTGGGATGTCCGGTGATCGACACCGAACCGGGCGCCCCGGGGCCCTGATGTGCACAGCGTTGCCGGACCTCTTCGCTCGCCGTGTTGTGGGCTGGCCCGCGACCTGCCCGCTGCGCCCGTCTCTACCAGCGCTGCGGGCACGCCGCGCTCCTGGTCAGCCATGACTACCCCAGCTGAGATCGGCGGCCGTCCATTCCGATTCCCACTTGTGCAGGCGCCGCCGGTCCAGACCGCGACGCAGCAGGAAGTAGCCGCCCGTGAGCACGACAAAGACGCCGAGCGCCGCGCCCGAGGTGAGCAGGACCGCCTTGCTGGCCGCCTGGGTCGAGGACGGCGGCTCCACGATGGTGCCACCTTCGTTCGACCAGATCGAGACCGTGGAACCCGGCTCGACGACGGTGGTCGACTGGTAATCGCCCGTGTGCGTCACGCCGTCGGTATCCTTCCAGGACACCCGCGCGGGCATGATCGGCGCGTACAGCGGCGCCTTGCCTGTCTCGATCACGGTCGCGTCGACCTGGTGCAGCTGCGCAGTTCGAGCTTGCACCGCTGCCGTTTCCGTGCGATACACCCGACCACCGACCGTCATGGCAAGCACCGGAACGACGAGCACAAACACCAGTGCGAGAAACATCGCGACCCCGGCTTGCAGGCGGTCTTCCTTCCGTCGCAGCGGATTACGGTCCAGCCCGACGCGTCGGCACGTCCGGCGGTACATATTCACCGACCCTGTAGACATGACGGTGACTCCTCGTTCCGGAATTCGGTTGTGATAGTGACGAGGGTGTCGAAGAACTCTTCGACGAGAGCAGACAGGCCCATCGGGTCCGGGCCCGCCGCCCAGGTTTGCAACGCGGCGAGCAGCATGCCCGCACCGGCGCCTACCGCGGCGGCCGGACGTGGATCCGTCAGCGGATCCACCCCCAGCCTCGCCGCGATGATCCGTACCGATTCGCGCTGCCCATCGATGCGGATGCGCTGATAACCGGCGAACAGCTCGGGCTCGTCCTCAAAACGCTGAAACAGCGCCCAACGCCGCGCCAGCAAAGCCGCGCGGGCTCCGCCGTATTCGGTGGCCAGCCAGTCGTGGACGGCGTGGTGATAGGCGGTCAGCGGCGGCTCGCCGATCGGGCGGCGGCGCAGGGCTTCGTTGAACAGGTGCACATCCTGGTCGACGTCGCCGAGAATCGCCTCCTCGATGGAGGCGAAATGCCTACTGAAGGTGCGCCGGGTGACGCCGGCCCGCACCGCGATGTCCTCGACAGCGACCGCCTCGAGCCCCCGCTCGGTGAGCAGATCGAAGGCGGCACGCGATAGCGCCTGTCGACTACGCCGCGTGCGCAGCCGACGACCATCGAGATCGACACCGTCGTCGCTCATGTTCAAAGGCTACCACCTTATTGTCTCATTGGGACAATACTTTGCCCTTTCTTCGCTTGCACGACGCGGCTGGCTCCGCCGGGGTGAGTTCAACCCTGCTCAGCACTCCGCTGTCGACGTAGCGTCCGATGGCACGAGTATTCGTCTCGGTTGTCACATGCCCAAGTTCAGCGACACCCAATCAGTCGCCGAGCTGTTCGGCGTGGTCACCGCGGAGACGCGCGAGGCAGAGACCGCCGGATTCGTGATGGACCACGTCTATCAGCCGCCCGTTATCGGCAGACCAGACGAGCCGAGGCCGGATACATGTACGGGTCGGCGATCTTGTCGAGATAGAGCGCGCGCCAACCAGCTAGCTGGAGTAGTCGATGCGGGGTAGGTCTGTCGCGGGGAAGCGCAGCATGAGGAACGCGCCGTCGGGGCGAGGACAGCCGCGCTGACGCGGTCGGTCGGGATCTGGATCGGTATGTGTGGTTTGCGCCTCCGCGCGCAAAAGCTCGTCGCGCTGGACGCGCCAGACAGCGGAACCACCGATCCTGCCGCGCAGCGCGCCTCTTCGACGATCAGCCATCAGCTGTGGGGCTCCGGCCGGTGCCGAGCTCGCGACGCAGGCGAAGGACGACGCGGCACCCGATCGACTTCGACCGATTGGGCGCGCTCGAGCCGCCGTCAGATGTCGGACGGCTGATCCAGAGTCGATGGATGACGTTCCCGCAGTGCCTCGATGAGTTGGCTGGTGTATTCGGGCGGCGCGGCGTGGACCGAGAGAAGGTTCGCGACCGCACGGTACGCGGCGAGATCGGCGTTCTTGTCCAGATAGAGCGCACCGGTGAGCTGCTGGAGATAGACGATGTCCGGCAAATCCGGCTCGGCGAAGCGCAGCATGGTGAACGCGCCGTCGGCGAGCGCGGGCCCGCCGACATGGTCGGCCAGCACCTGCACGGTGATGTTCGGTCTGTCCGTGGCGCGCAGCACGTGGTCCAACTGCGCGAGCCACACCTGCGATCCGCCGATCCCGCGGCGCAGCGCAGCCTCCTCGACGATCAGCCACAACTGCGGCGGATCCGGTCTGGTCAGGATCTCCTGGCGGCGCATCCGCAGCGCCACCCGCCGTTCGATCGATTCCTCGTCCTCGTTCGGGTGCGCGAGAACCATCAGCGCGCGGGCGTAATCCGGAGTCTGTAAAAGCTCGGGGACCACACGCGGCTCATAGCAACGGATCAACTGCGCAGCCTGTTCCAAGCCCAGGTAGGTGTCGAACCACTTCGGCAGCCAGTCGGTATCACGATGCCACCAGCCCGACGTGTTGGCCTGCTTGGCCAGCTGCTTGAACTCGGCGCGCTCGTCTTCGTCGATGACCCCGTACAGATCGAGCAGATCGAGCAGGTCGCGCTCCCGGAATCCGGTGCGGCCCAGTTCGAGCCTGCTGATCTTGGAATGCGAACCCCGGATCGCCTCGCCCGCGTCTTCGAGCGAGATGCCGCATGCTTCCCGCAGTCGCCGCATCCGCCCGCCGAGAATCATCCGCAGGACAGTCGGCCCACCCTCGTCAGCCGGAGTTGTTCCGCGAGCGATGGATTCGTTGTGATACCGCACTACCGAAGCACGCATTCCACGAGTCTTGCATGTGCGTTGTTCACATTCCAGATCGAAACCGCTCGGTCCGAAGAAGGCGCTAGCGCAACAGCACCTCCGCCGTCGCGCGGCCGAACAGCTTGTGCCCGTGGCAGGTCGCAGTCAGTGCGATGGCGGCGGATCGGCGGATCGGGTCCAGTTCCTTGACGCGGCCGCGGAATTCGATCGCGCTGGCCTTGTCCGCCGGCACCGGCGCGAACCCGGCGAATCGAACTCCGTAATTCGTCACGGCGGTCGGATCACCCAGCCACTCGGTGAGATACCCGGCACCGAGTCCCATCGTCAGCAGCCCGTGCGACACCACATCGGGCAGGCCCGCCCTGCGCGCGACGAGATCGCTGAAGTGGATGGGATTCGAATCACCGGAAACTCCCGCGTAATTCACCAGGTCACCCCGGGAGAGGACCATCGTGCGCGGGGTCAGTTCCATACCGACCGACAGCTCCTCGAAAGCGAATACAGTACGCGGCGTCCTGCGCCGCTCGTCCGGATCAGGGTGTGCCACGTGGTCGAATCGCTCCACCATGCCCGCGTGCTCGTCCCTGGCACGCGCGGCCGCCGCGTCGGACCGGTCGCCGGCCGACTGTCCGGTCATGATCACGCCCGCGACCGCCGCGCGCAGGTCGGTGGCGATTTCGACCCCGGTCTGCGCCACCGCCGTGGTGTGGGTGGTCTGCAGCACCTCTTTGTGCTGGTTGCTGAGCACGTTCTTGGTGACCATGAAGTCCTTGTCACCGAACTGCCGGAACGACTCGATATAGGAGTCGCACCACAGCTTGTCGCCCGCGACAATCGGCCGATGCACCCGGATGGACTGTTCGGTCTGCAATACCTGCCCGAGATCGTAGCCCGTGAGCCAGGACTCGAACATCTTGCGCTGCACCAGCATCAGAACGATGGAGGAGAAAGTCAGCGGCGCGACCAGCGCCTCGAAGCCCAGCTCCGCGGCGGCGCCCTCGTACCGGTGCGCCGGATGACCGTCCTGCACGGCCCGCGCGAACTCCCGGATCTTCTCCCGTCCTACCTCATAGTGCTCGGTCATGCGGAAATGCCGCCCGACCAGCGCCGTGGCCTGTTCGGACGCGGTGGTCGTAATGTCGTTCATCTGCCTCTTTCACGAATCCGGCGTCACCCCGCCTGGACCGGCCCACCGTACCGAAGCCGCGACGACGACGCACTGCCGCCCCGGACAGTTCGGACATCGCAGCAACCGACCGACCGGGACCGGGCCGGGCATCAATCGTGGTAGTCCGGCACACCGCAACATCGGATGTCCCCGGGCAATACCGGCGAACCGTCAGCACTCGCTCGGCGCAGGCACTCCTCGCAGCCGATCGTCCAGCCAGAGCATGGCCTCCGGATAGCCGAGAGCCGCCGCGACGATGTGCTCGCCGAGCACACTCCGGTACACCGCGGGAACGCCCAGACGGCACTGTTCACGATAGAGATTACGCGCGCCCTCGGCGGGGATCCAGAATTCCTGCTCCCCGTTGTAGATGTACAGGGGGGTCGCCGACTTCATGTCGGCCATCCTGGTCACGCGGTAGATGTCCGTGGCCAGATCCGAATGCAGTGGATCGGGAATGTTAGCGGCGATATCGATCGGCAGCATCAGCACGCCGACCACTCCGAAGCTGCTGCCACAGAGGTCCTTCAGCCGCGACGTGGCCGCCCACTGAGCGAGATTGTTCATCCTGGCCAGGATCTCCGGCCGTTCCCGGCCGATCCCGAACACCGCACCCATGAACACCGCCGAGGCGAGATTGCCATTCATGCTGCGGGCCAGGATCTCGTAGTCGGCGGGCACGCCGCCCAGCGCGGCGCCGACGATCACCTCCGCCAATTCCGGTGCGTAACTGGAGATCAGCTTTACCGCACCGTGCGTGGCGATGGCACCGCCGGAGTACCCCGCCATGCCGAACCGACTGGCGCCGAACTCGTCCGGCAGCAGTCCGCGGACGGCTCTGATCGCGTCCAGCACCGCGTGACCGGCCACGACCGGTTCGGCATAGGCCATCGAGGGGCCCTCGTGGTCCGGGATCAGCACGGCGTACCCACGCAGCGCCGCCGCATGGGTGGTCGGCGGGACGAAGTCGGTGAAACTGGTGTCCGAATTGGCTCCGTGCGCGAGGGTGTATCCCGGAGTACAGGTGCGGCCGAGCGCGTCGATCGGCAGGTTGTTCACCACAACCGGCCGGGGGCCGGGACCCGGCCAGGCCGCGGTGGGAACGATGAGCGTAGCCGTGGCGTAGGAGGGGGCGCCATGGGCGTCCGCGGTCCGGTACTTCAGCAGCAGAGCCCGCTGGATCGGCATCAGCATCAGCGGGGCGGTTGTCGCGCTGACGTCGCGGTAATCGATGACCTGTCCCTCGGTCAGCTCGCCGAGATTCGCGGGCCAGGCGTCGAACATCGGATCACCGATCGGCGCGGGCAGGGTGGCTTTGCGAAGCGCCGCCAGCGAGGGCGATAGCGTGGCCGCCTGCTGAGTCGGCGAAATCGGGTCCGGCACAGGTGTGATCGGTGGTGGGGGGATTATCCGGTCGATGAATTGCTGCAGGCCGGGTAGCAGTCCGCCCGGCGGCGGGAACATGCCCGACACGTCGGGCACTGCTGGCGCCGGTGGCGTGGGCAACGGCTCGGCGACGGCCTGCCCGGCCATAGCCGGACAAACAACGAGCAACGTGACCGCGATGGCACGTAAGCATCTCATGGCACATGCCTCTGGGTGCGACGTCAGGTTCGTCTGGCGCCCGGGCAACGCGGCCTTCGGCCCCCGAAAATGCCCCCTATCATGCCGGGGCCAGAAGGCCAGGCTACGTCACTACACCCAACTCGAGATGCAAAAGCGCTCGAGTTGTGTATGTCGCGTGTCCATTTCGCAACAACCGAGCCGAGACCGCTAGGGGAGAAGGGGCCGACTCGGTCGTCACGTACGGTTGGTCAGCAGTTGTTCGGAGGGGGCTCCCCGCGGAAACGGGCGTCCAGCCAGCTCAGTGCCGCCGGGATGCCGACCACCGCCGCGGTGAGGTGGTCGGGTACCGGAATCTGCTCGGTCTGTACCGTGGCACCGGCGGCACACCAGCGCTTATCGGTATTGACCACAGAGTCGATCGGGATGAGCCCGTCGATCGGCGAATGCCATTCGAACACTGGCGTCTTGGGCACGCCGTCGTAGAGCTCGAGACTGTTCTCCTCGACCACGGCGCGGGCGGTGTCGTCGTTGATCATCGAGGTCGTTTTCGCGAAGTCCAGCGCGCCGCGGCCCGCGCCGGCGGCCAGGATGTCGTTGGTGCAGCTGTTGGCGATCTGCGTGCGGGCGGCGAGGCCGCGGTCGTTCAGCTGCTCGCTGAGTGGGAATCGGTCCGGATACTCGCGCTCCAAGCCGAGGCCCGCGGCCAACGCGAGCCCGAACACCGGGTGCGAGTTCAGCCCAAGCGTCTCGAGCATCTTCACCAGGTTCATCGGCACGCCACCCACGGCCGCGCCCGCGATATTCAGCTCCGGCGCGTATTTCGGCTGCAGGGCAGCCGCCCACGCGGTGGCCATGCCGCCACCGGAGTAACCGACCATCGCCACCGGGCTCTGCTGTACCTCCAGGTCGGCCACCTGCTTCACCGCACGGACGCTGTCCAGGGTGATCTGCCCGCCGAGTTTGGCTGCGCCGTAGGCGAAGTTGGGACCGAGGTGGTCGGGCAGCACGACGCTCCAGCCACGGGCCAACAGCACATTCCAGCCCGGCGCCTCGCGCACGATCAGGTTCGGGTCTCCGGTATAGAGCACGCGGGAAACCGAGCACTCCGCGCCGAGACCGTTGATGATGTGCTGGAATGACAGCAGCGGCCCATCCTTGCGGTGCATCTTCGGGGTGAGGACCGTGGTGGTCGCGGCGATCGGCTTGCCCTCGGAACTGGTCGACCGGAACCGCACCACGGTCACAGTGGTGTCCGGGAAAATCATCAGTGGGGGCATCACGCGGGTCGCGATCACATCCCCCGGCTTCTTGTCCGCGATGTCCGCGGGGGTCGCGTAGAAGGGGTCCGGATCCGCCGCAGGATACAGCGGCGCGCCGACGGCCGCCCCGGCCATACTGGCAACCAGCACGAGACCCGCGGCCACCGCACTGAACGCTCGTGCGAGGCGCCGTCGCCGCACTCCCCTACCCATCGACCGTGGGCCCTGACTCATCGACGTGTGCCTCCTGCATCGTTCAACGCTGTGCTCATCCTCGACAACAGCGCGCGCGCAGGGCAGCTGCCGACGCGAACGTGTTGACAATTCACAAGTTTCGGGCGACCGACCTGTGACCGTAGTGTGCCCCCGCCGGTGACTCTACCTCGGTTGCCGTGTGCCCGCGCTGTGACAAATCCAGCCGATTGCCTAGAACATGTTCTCAGCAATGGTGGGAGCTTACCGTCGGTCTTAACGGCGCGCCGCCGCGCCGGCCCGGAAGGAGACGGTGGCATGGACGGCATGGCGCACAAGCTCGCCGACGACACCGAGACGCCGACACGGCGGATCACTGTCTATTTCGACGGGCCCACACCGGAGGACGCGCTGATCCTCGAATACGCGGCGACTCGGACAGAGGCGGGGGAATTCACCTCGGCCGCCGCACACTCTGGGCTCACCGTCACCGTGGACGGGGACGTGCGTCCCGACCTGCGCAGGCTGCCTTGCCGATCGCTCTGGCGCTGAGCGCGGCCGCCTACCGGCGGTCGAGCACACCGTCCAGGAGCGCACACGCATCGGGGATCGCCTCGCGGGCTACACCGAGATGGTCACCGGGATAGATGGCCACCCGCAGGTCCGTACCGGACGACCACAACTCCGCGATCAGCTCGAGCGCCGGCGGCACGGGCACCTCGCGGCCGGTCGGCGTCAAATGCCGGTCGACATCGCGCTCTGCTGGGATCGCACGCAATCCGGCCAGGCGCATCGTGCAATAGGTTGCGGCGGCCCTCTGCGACAGAAGTCACGGCAGCCAGAGCTCGCGAAGGGAACAACAGGCCCAGGTTCGACGGCGCACCCGTCGCGGCCGCATTGCACAGCAGAAAACCACCACAATCCGTGGCACTCGCCGAGGCCGCTCGCGCTCGCTAGGCTCGGATGGGCACGCCAGCGGTGCCGAGGAGAACACAGGAGGTTCGACAGTGGCACAGCGGTACCCGCGCCGGAACGGGGTCCGGCACCGTACTGCCGCGCTGCTGTCCGTCGCGCTGCTGCCGATGGCTGTTGCGGCCTGCGGTTCCGACGAGTCCGCCTCCGCGCGGGGCAGCACCACGACGCCCCCTGCCACAACCACGCCGACGCGAAACGCACCGGCCTCCGCGGCTTCCGCACCGTTGAGCGCCGTGCCCACCGTCGATCCCTACGCGGGTTTGCCATTGATCGACCACGTGACCTGGACCGAAGCCGTCGACGGGCCGCGGCTGCTCGTGTTTCCTACCTCGGCCGGGCGGCAGACCACCTTTCCCGGGTCCGACGAGCGCGCCTGGCAGGAGGTGATCGCCCAGTCTTCGGACGCGGACGCACCCGGCATGCGCGATCAGTTCATCTGCCACTGGGACTGGGCGCGGCTGGTACAGCCGAACAAACCCAGCTGGAATCTGGAACCCTGGCGTCCAGCGGTCGGTTACTCGGCCACCGTCGACGCACGCTGTAATCCCGGCGGTCCCGAGCGCTGAGCACGGGCACCGTCCCGACCGAAAGGACCGATTCATGCGCGTCGTCATCGCAGGCGGACACGGGAAGATCGCACTGCTACTCATCCGATCGCTCACTACCGGCGGCGACGAGGTCGCCGCGCTCATTCGCAATCCGGACCACGCCGCCGACGTCCTGGCCGCAGGCGCCGATCCGGTCCCGTTCGACTTGGAGAACGCCGGCACCGATGATCTGGTCGCCGTCGTAAAAGGTTCCGACTCCGTGGTCTTCGCGGCCGGGGCGGGACCGGGCAGCGGCGTGGACCGCAAGTACACCGTCGACCTGGGCGGCTCCGTCCGACTGGCCGAGGCCGCCGGACGAGCGGGCGCGCGCCGCTTCGTGCAGATCTCCACGGTAGGCGCCGGTCAGCCGCCCGCGCCCGGCACCGATGAGGTGTGGGCCGCCTACATCGATGCGAAGACTCAGGCCGAGAACGATCTGCGGGACCGGGATCTGGACTGGACGATCCTCCGGCCGGGCCGCCTCGTCGACACTGCGGGCACCGGACTGGTGACGCTCACACCGCCCGTTGGCTGTCGCGGCGACGTCCCGCGCTCCGATGTGGCCGCCGTGCTCACCGCACTACTACCCGCCACGCACACCTTCGGTACGACGCTCGAACTCGTGTCGGGAACCACTCCGATTAGCCAGGCAGTTGCACAACTGGCAGATTGAACCGAGGCGAACCCGACTGCCGCCCTTGCCGATTGATGCCCACGGTCACGATGGGAGAACAACCGTGTTCAGCCGTATCGTCTCGATGAAGATCCGCCAAGGCTCTCGCGCGGAGTTCCTCGCGGCCATATCCCGGAGCGCGGATGCCTCGGTCCGGACCGAGCCCGGATGTCTGCGCTTCGACATCTGCGCAGATCGGGTCGATCCGCACCGATTCTTCCTCTATCAGCTCTACACCGACGACGAGGCGGCGGAAGCGCATCGCTTCACCGAGCATTTCCTTGCCTGGCGGGCCGCGGCGGACCAATTCGTCGAGCCTGGTACGCAGATCGTCTACAGCACGGACGTGCTATTCGGCCGCGATTGAATTCCCTCTTCCCAGCACTGCGTCCGCAAACTCACAGGTACGAAATGCCTACTGCGAATACATAATCGACCGTGCAGATGTGCTTGCATCTGAAAGGGACGGCGAATTAAACTCAGTCCCGCAACGGTTTACAGGGGACAACCAGGGGAGCCCGCGTGGGCGAGCCGAAGGCCGAAGTCGCCGCAGGTTGCCGCCGCCACACAACAGGGATGTTCGAATGGAACAACCACTTTTCGGCTCGGCTCAGCCGACATCGTACTGGCCGACCAGCCAGCGAACGGTAGAAGAATGAGCACACCGTCGGCCAGGAGCGGCCACGCCGATACCACATTCTCGCGGGAATCCGCCATGGCATACGTCATCGATGCCGTCGAATCCACCGGTGCGGCGACCCGGCATGATTTCGATATCGACCGAATCGTCACCACCGTGTACGCGATGGCCGACGACTGGGATTTCGACACCTTGCAGCGCGCGACGTTCTGGCGGATCACCTCCAGCTTCATCAAGCTCTGACCCCGCTTCGGCCCGATGCCCAGCGGGCACCGAATCTCCTTGTGCCACAAGCATTGAGTCGCCGCGCCCGGCGTCTTTCGCATTCCACCGCGGGCTGGCGCCGGGCATCACCGCCGCGGTCAGTCGGTCTATGTGGCCGCTGGAAACACCACACGCCGGACATCCATTGCCCGTTTCGGAGGTTACGGCATGGTGTGCTTGTCGTTCTGACCGATCGGGTCTGCGTGCAGAAACCCCTCAGCGGACTCAGAGTCCGTCGGCGTACCTATCGATGATCGCGATCGACCCCTCCGGACGTTCGGCCTGGACGCTGAGCCGGTCCATGACCGAGAGATATAGCGCAAGGTCCTGCCGCCGATCAAGGTACAGCGCGCTGGTCAGGTGCTCGAGGTAAACGATGTCGGGCAGTTCCGGCTCGGCAAAGCGCAAGATACTGAACGAACTACCCGCCGCAGCGTGCGCGCCCGCGGAGTACGGCAGCACCTGAATTGTCACGTTCGGCAATTTGGCGAGCTTGCTCAGATGTTGCATCTGCTCACGGTGCACCGCCGCACCACCGACCGGCCGGTGCAACGCCGCTTCATCGATCACCGCCCAGACAATCGGCGGATCCGATCGAAATAGGATCTCTTGCCTACGTTGCCGCACCGCGACCCGCCGATCCGTATCGGCGTCCTCGTACCCGAGCGCCACGACCGCCCTTGCGTATTCGGGCGTTTGCAGCAGTCCGGGAACAAGATGCCCCTCGTAGGTGCGAATCTTGCTCGCAGCCTGTTCCAGACCGAGGTAGGTGCCGAACCACTGCGGCAGCAGGTCGCTATAGCGATGCCACCAGCCCGGCTCGTTCGCCTGCCTGGCCAGTTCGAGAAACGACTCGCGCTCCTCGGTGTCGAGTACTCCATAGAGGGTCAGCAGGTCGCGGATGTCGCGTTCCTTGAAACCGGTGCGGCCCAACTCGAGACGACTGATCTTGGCGTGTGAGCCCCGGATCGCGTCGCCCGCCGCCTCGCGGGTGATGCCTTTCTTCTCCCGGAGCTTCCGTAACTGACCCCCCAGTGCGATGCGTAGCACGGTCGGACCACGTTCCGTGACAACAGCTTGCACATGACCATCGTCATCGGGTTCAGC
This sequence comes from Nocardia sp. NBC_00881, assembly GCF_045207455.1. Taxonomy (NCBI): domain Bacteria; kingdom Bacillati; phylum Actinomycetota; class Actinomycetes; order Mycobacteriales; family Nocardiaceae; genus Nocardia; species Nocardia sp. NBC_00881. The sequence goes on along the minus strand of NZ_CP108798.1, from coordinate 781,533 downwards.
GATCATCGAGTTCGTCTCCGATACTCCGGGGTTGCCCACAGTGTGTCACAACCACCTGTCGCGAGACACACCGCACCGACCGCTAATGCTACCGCTCAGCTAGTCAAATAGTCGAACTCTCCGGACTTGGCGCCGCGGACGAACGCATCGATCTCCGGACGCGTATAGAAGAGCACGCCCCCTTCCGGATCCCGGGAATTGCGTACTGCCACCTGGCCATTGGCCGTCTCGGCGACCTCCACGCAGTTGCCGCTCGGATTGCTGAAGGAACTCTTGCGCCAAGATCCGATGATCTTGTTCATGGATGTATCCGACATCTTCCCCACTCCTCGGTTACATGGTCAGCGAATTGGTTCGTGCAGATGCACGCTCAAACGTTCTTGCATTTGCACCAACACTCGGACGATAGCACGAGGTTCGCCCTTGCGTCCTTACTACGGCGACCCACTCGGCCGAGAAGGGGAATCACGATCGGTTCGACACCGAAAACACGTGATCAGCTCGGCGATCCCGCCAGCCCCGCACAACGAATCTTGTACTGTCACAGTGCACATCGGATATACCAGTCATTCGCGACACCCCGCAGCGCCCACCCGCACGGGCCGTGCCGCCGACACGTTTTGCCTGAGGAGTCCTACCCATGCCCGACGACCACAGCCCCCTGATCCGGACAGACATTCCGCACTCCGCGCGTATCTGGAACTACTGGATGGGCGGCAAGGACTACTACGAAATCGATCGCGTCGCCGGAGACGCCGGCATCGAGGTCGACCCCGACATCACCACCATGGCGGTGCAGTCGCGCCAGTTCCTTATCCGTGCCGTGCGCTACCTCACGGGCGAGGAGGGCATCCGCCAGTTCCTCGACATCGGCACCGGCCTGCCCACCATGCAGAACACTCACGAGGTCGCCCAGAGCGTCGCTCCCGAGTCCAAGATCGTCTACGTAGACAACGACCCCTTGGTGCTCACGCACGCAAGAGCACTGCTGACCAGCACGACCCCCGAGGGCGTCACCACCTACGTCGACGCCGATTACCACGATCCCGAGCGGATCATCGCCGACGCCAAAAACGTTCTCAACTTCAACCAGCCGATCGCCGTCATGTTCATGGGCGTGCTCGGCCACGCCAAGACCTATGACGACCTGCTGCGGATCGTGCATACCGTGCTGGACGCGGTGCCCTCGGGCAGCTACCTGGTGATGTGGGACGGCACAGACGACAGCAAGGCTTACGTCACGCTGTGCGAGAACTACACCGGCACCGGCGGCGCTCCGTACGTCCCCCGTCCCCAGGCTCAGATCAAAGCGGTCTTCGACGGCCTGGAAATGGTGGAACCCGGCTTCGTCTCCCTTACCCAATGGCGCGCCGACAAAACCGAAGTGGGCGAGATTCGGCCGATCTCCGCCTACTGCGCGGTCGCCCGCAAACCGTAAGCCCGGTAAACGCCAAACCGCAAGCACCACAGCGGCGGTCGTCGGCTCGAGACCGACGGCCGCCGCACCATTTCTACTCAACCGATCGTGCAGATGTACTTGCATCTGTAAGCAACGGAGGCATAGACTCATACTCGAAATCGGGGAAGTACGCAGGGAGTTCGCGCCGGCGTCACCATCACATCGCACTCCCCGCCACACGCAAACGCGAGGGGTAGTCGAATGAGCCAGCCATTCCTAGCTCCCCGCCGGGTTGCCGTCATCGACGGCGCCGGTGCCGAGCCCCCGCGCCAGTGCCTGGTACCGGAATATTCGATGTCCGATTGCGGATTCGAGCCACGCGGCCTCACCTACCGGCAGGCGCGCGACATCCTCTACGCTCACGAGGTACACGGCCCGCAGTGCAGGCAGTGGCTGGCGGCCGCCGCCTACCTCTCGGCCGGACTGGACGACGAGTAGCCCTCTGAATCGCTTGGCGCGCATGGATATCGATTGGCGCGCAAGAATGTCGCCGCAGCGTGAATCCTCCTCGGCACAACGTGCGGTCGATGCGGCGCCCCGCTCGCAGCGCCCTTGGTCACACGCAGGTCATCGAATAGTGCGGAAGGTTGCCATCGATCTCGCCGATCGCTCGCCGTGCGCACGAGCCTTTCGTATAGTGATCCGATCGACTCGGGCGCAGCTCTTTCCACGCCCGAGGTGGCATTGGAGCGAACTGGTAATGACCTTCTCGGCGTTGGATCTGTCCACTGATTCGTCCGACCCGGTGCTCGAAATCGGCGGGCAGCCGGCTTCGATCCCACTGCAGAACACTGATCGCGTGGCTTCGCACATGGTCGGATACTTCGAGACCTGCGTGGCCCCCTGTCGCACACTGCCCGGCGAGCAATTGCGCGGGGACGTCACGAGACTCACCCGCAACTGCCTCACCCTCGTCGCCGAGATGTTCGACCAGCGCACCGTACCGGACGGCGAAAAGCTCGGCACGGTACGTGAATCCGCGACCCGATGGGCCCGCGAGGGTGTGCCGCTGAGCACCATCCTGCGTGCCTACCACGAAGGGGTGCGCATCGCGTTCGGGCTGGTGACCGCGCACGCCCAAGCCGACGACGTCGATGAAGTGCTGATCGCCACCGATTTGGTGCTCGAGTTGCTGAAGACGCTCACCGCAGCGGTGTCCGACGCCTACGTCGATGAGCAGCACCTGGTCGCGAAGGAACATCAGACGGCGGCGCAGACACTTGCCTCGGCACTGCTGAGCGGGCGAGGAAGTTCGGCGCTGGCCCGGCAGACGGGCATCCCGATTGCGGAGTCCTATCAGGTTGTCGCCCTGTCGATTCCAGAACACGCGGACGAGCGCGATCCGCAGGTCGACGCGAACGTCGCCGCCCGACGCAAGCTACGCAGACTGCAGTCCGAGCTGGCAGCCGTGTTCGTTTCCCGCGCCCTGGCACTGCTGAGCACCAAGGGCGGCACGCTGCTCATCCCGCTGGGCTCGGACGACGAGACCATAGTCAACGCGGCGACCCTCGATCTGTTGGCCGAGGCCGCCGAGGTCCCGCTCACCGCGACCTCGGTGGCCGGCGACACCGATCGGATTCCGGAATCAGCCGATCAGGCCCACGAGCTGCTCAACCTGGTCCGGGTCGGCGACAAACCACCCGGTCTCTACCAGATGTCGGATCTGGCGGTCGAATATCAGCTCACCCGCAGTGGCCCCGCGACCCGGCGGATCGCCACCATACTCGATCCGCTCGAGCACCATGCCGAATTGCGCGACACCATGCGCGCCTACCTGGGCAACGACATGAACCGCCAGCTCACCGCGCGCCAGCTCTACGTGCACCCCAATACCGTCGACTACCGGTTGCGCCGCATCGCCCAACTGACCTCGATCGATCTGGCGACCTCGGCCGGCATCTCGCAGGCGGCGATCGCGCTGCTGGCCCGCGATCTCGACCGCGGCGTCACTCGGCGCCTGTGACCGATGCCCGCTCCGTGACCGATGTGGCTTGTAACGAGTTCGTGCTGGTTATCCAACCACGAACTTGCGATCCTGGAAGTGCCGCGACGTCTGGATGGTGAAACATGCGAATTTCGGAGATCCTGCGCAGGAAGGGTAGCGACATAGCCACCGTCGCGCCCGACACGACGGTACGCACGCTGCTCGCCGCACTGGCCGATCACAATATCGGCGCGGTGGTCGTCTCCCCCGATGGGAACACGATCGCGGGTATCGTCTCCGAGCGCGACGTGGTGCGCAGCCTGCACGCCCGCGGCGCCGACCTACTGGATACCCCGGTCACCGAGATCATGACCTCCGACGTTCGCACCTGTGCACCCGACGACCCGGTCGACGGGCTGCGCCGCACCATGACCGAGCACCGCATCCGACATCTGCCTGTGGTGCACGACGGCAGGCTGGTCGGCATCGTCAGTATCGGCGACGTCGTGAAGAGCGCGATCTCCGAACTGGCGACCGAACGCCAGGCTCTCGTCGAGTACGTGCAGGGCCGGTACTAGTTACTAGCTGAGATTGCCCAGGTCGGCCGAGAGCCAATGCTCCGGCCGCAGGTAGACCGCGACCTGCTCACCATAGGCCTCAGCCGCCTTCAGATAGCCGTCGACCGATTCCGCGGCCAGGTATCGCGAGGCCATCTCGTGGTGCATCTCGTCGGTCATGGGGGTTATCCGGGTGACCGGACCTTCCACGCTCACGTATCGGATAGTTGGCTGCAACTGCTGCACCATGAGGGTGAACCGGCCGGATTCCCGGATGTAGCGCATCTTCTGCGACTCCGGGCCGGTGAGCACCCACACCTCACCACCGGGGCTGTATTGGTACCAGATCGGGACGGTGAGCGGGCCACGACCAGGGCCCGCGGACACCGACAGCGCCGCGATGTGCGGCTGCGCGAAGAACTGTTGACGCTCGTCCAAGGTCAGCGGCATAACGCCCAGGTTAGTGCTTGAAAGCCGTTGCCCGCGACAAAACTTCGAAGTCCGTACCAAAAATGCGTATCGTTGGGGGCGTCCAGTGATCGGGTGAAGGGAGCGTTACGGTGCGGTCCCCCGCCTCGAGATCGCACGTCGCGCGGCCGGAGGTTGTGCGACTTCCGGCGCCGACACTCACACCCGCCGCGGTGCGCGCGCTGTTTCCCGCTTTGGCCGACACCACCGAGGTCTACCTTGACAGTGCCGCCACCACGCAGAAACCGCTGCCGGTCATCGAGACCATCCACCGCTATCACAGCTCCCGCACCGCCAACTCGGGACGTAGCACCTACCCGTGGGCGACCGGCCTGTCCGCCGGGATCGCCCGAGTCCGGGAGCGTACCGCCGCGTTCATCGGCGCCGAGCACTCCGACGAGGTGGTCTTCACCGGCGGTGCCACGGCCGCGCTCAACGCCGTCGCGCTGTCGTGGGGGCTGGCGACACTGGCCGACGGCGACGAAATTCTCTACAGTGCAATGGATCATGCCTCCAACGTGCACCCGTGGCATCATCTGCGTGGGCTGCTCGGGCGGTTCGGGCGCCGCATCGAGTTGATTCCCTATCGGGTGACCGGCGCGGGCGAGGCGGACACCGACGACATCCTGGCCAAGATCACGCCGCGGACCCGGCTGATCACGACCAGCCATCTGCACCACGTCTTCGGCGGCCTCACCACCCTGGAGGAATTGCGCGGCCGCATCGATCCCGCGATCCTGCTGTGCTTCGACTGCTCGCAGAGCGGTGGACACCTTCCGGTCGACGTGACCGAGCTCGGCGCGGATTTCGCGATCTTCGCCGCACACAAGATGTTCGGCGCGCCGGGAACCGGAGTGCTGTACTGCCGCAGGCGCGTACACGACAGCCTCGTGCCATTTCTGCCCGGCGGAAACTCGGGGGTGCGTCTCGGCGTGGACGGGCTGACGCCGCAGGCAATGCCCGATCTGCTGGAGGGTGGCACGCACAACATCCCTGGCATCCTCGCACTCGGCAGCGCGCTGGAAGTGCTGGAATCGTTCGACGTCGGTGCGATCGCCGCGCACAACCGTGACCTGACGCAGCGCCTGATCGACGGCCTGCGACCGATCCCCGGGCTGGAGTTCCTGCCCGGCCCGGCGCACTCCGCCTGCGCCGTCGGCTACGGGATCGTCTCGTTCACGCTGAATGGCATCTCCGCGGCCGACCTGGGATTTGTGTTGAGCGAGCTGGGCTTCCTGGTGCGCACCGGCGCGCACTGCACCCCCGCCGTAGGCGATGACGTCGACTCGGTGCGGGTCAGCACCCACGTCTACAACACCCTCGACGAGATCGGCCGCTTCACGGCCGGCATCAAGACGATTGCCGAGGAGGTCGCGTGACGATCGACATCCCGCGCTATGACCGGCGCGCCGCGTCCCGCGTGCTGGCCGGGCTGGCGCAGCCGGGGCTGTTCACCGCGCCGGTGCCGCCGCTCGCGCCGCGCAGTATCGAATTCACCTGTGCCGCAGTACGTCTCGAGCCGAGAAGTCATCTCACCTACGCACAGCGGCTGTACCTGGAGCGATTCATGCGGCCGTGCCGGGCAGACCAGGTGACGAGCGCCACCCACCGGATCACGTGGACCGACAGCGAGGGCATCCCCAACACGGGACACTTCCGCTCCGATGGGCTCGGAGCGCTGGTGCCGATCGCGATGCGCGAGACCGTGCTGACACTGTGGCACGCGTTGGATGCGAATACCGGATTCGCCGATCGGATTTCGAGGCTCGGTCCGCACGAGCACGCGGTGCTGGATGGAACGACCACTGATCACGATCCGCTCGACATCTTCCGAGTGGGCATCGAGGCCGCCGGGCGGGTGCTCGCGCAGCACGCGCTGCTGGCCGGGCAGACCCCCTATCGCGGCGCCGCCGAATTCGCCAGGGGCATCCACGATTCCGGACTGTTCGCCGCCGCGGCCACCCGCTGGTTCTGGGAACTGCAAGCTTCGACCTACCGGCGCGGCATGATCCCGGTGACGCTCGTGGCACAGCCCGACGGCACCGTCCGCTATTCGGCGGAGACGGTGGTGACGCTGCGCGCGATGAAGGACGCCACCATCGCCGACGCGCATACCGTCATGCGCCGCGCGATCACCGTCGAGGGGCTCTCCACCCAGGACGCGATCGCCAAGTACCACGACGACCTCGACCTGATCTCCCGCCAGTACGCGCTGCTACCCGTAGGCACCCGCCCCTCCTGCCTCGCCGCGGTGCCGCACCAGCTGAACGGTGCGGCCTACAGCATCCTGCCCATGGTGGTCGACCGGTTCGTCACGACGTTCACCGAGATCGCCGAGCGGTGCGAGATCGTCGACGTGAGCTCCGATCCGGACGGGGCGACCGCGGGCCGCGCCGCCACCACCGAGGACCAGGTGTTCTACGTCCCGGACATGACCTGCAAGCACTGTGTCCGCACGATCGGCGGGGTGCTGGAGTCGATGGACATCCGTGTGTTCGACATCGACCTCACCAGCAAGCGCGTGGTCGCGGAGTTCCGCAGCCCGCGCAACCGGGCACGGGCGTTCGAGGCCATCCGCGATGGTGGCTACAACCCGGTCGCCGAGCAGCCCGAGACCGCGGCGCCGGGAGCCGCCACGGAGCCGTCGGAAACCTCGGTATGACGTCGCCGTTCCCGACGCTACCCGCGAAGCTCCATTCGCTGGTGCGCGCCTTCCTCGACACACCGGATGCGGTAGCGGAGACGCTGACTCGGTACGGCTCCCCCGCGCACTTGATATTTCCGCAAGTGTATGCGGAGAACCTCGCGACTCTGCGCGCCGAGCTGGAATCGCGGCTGCACCGGCACCGGATCTGCTACGCGCACAAGGTGAATCAGTCCCGCGCGTTTGTCCGCACCGCAGAGCACGCGGGTATCGCCATCGACGTGGCCTCGCCGTACGAGTTCGCCAGAGCCGTCGGCGCGGGGTTCGATCCGACGCGCATCGAGGTGACCGGGCCCAAGGGCGAAGCCTTTCTGCGCGACCTCGTCGGCTGCGGGGCGACCGTCAACGTGGACAACCTGTGGGAACTGCGCCGGATCATCGAGCTCGCCGAGGAAGGCGCGCGCGTGCCTGTGCTGCTTCGGGTATCCGGTTTCGATGCGGGCCAGGTGAGCCGGTTCGGCGTGCCCTTCGCGCATCTCCCACAGGCATTCGACCTCCTTTCGACGCAACGTAGCCGAATCACGTTCCTCGGCTTTGCCTTCCACCTCGACTCCGGCGACCTCGGCGAGCGGGTCCGCGCGATCGACGCCTGCCTCGCAGTGGTCGAGCGGGCCTACGACTGGGGGCTCGCACCGTCGGTGCTCGACATCGGCGGTGGATTTCGTCAGGTGTTCACCGCCGACGCCGAGCGGTTCGACGCCTACGTGCTCGCGCTGCGCGAATCGCTGCTCGGCCGTGGCGAGCCGATGAGCTGGAGCAGCAACACCTTCGGTTACCACATCGCGGGCGGCGCCGTGCACGGCACACCGGTGTTCCACAAGTACGCCAACACCGTGCCCGCGAGCGGGATGCTCGCGGATCTGCTCGACGCGCCTCTGGAGCGCCATGGCGGGCGCACCGTGGCGCACGTCGTGGGCGAGAACCTGCTCGAGCTGTGGCTCGAGCCAGGTAAGGCGCTGGTCGATCACGCGGGCATTACGGTGGCCACGGTCGAGTTCGTCAAAGAGCTTGCCGACGGCACGGTACTGGTGAACGTGGACCTCAGCCGTGATTCCGTGACCCCCGCCGACCAGGAGGTCATGGTCGATCCGATCGTCCTGCCCGGCGCCGACGGCGAACCCGCCCCCGCAGGATGCCCCACCGCGCCCCACCCGATGGCCGAGTCCGGCCCGGTCGGCGTGTATTTTGCCGGACGTCTGTGCCTGGAGCGAGATCTGATCACCAATCACAAGGTGTGGCTACCCGAACGGCCGCAGCCGGGTGATCTGGTCGTGTTCCCGAACACCGCCGCCTACCACATGGACTTGTCCGCGGCGTCGGCCTCGATGCACCCGCTTACAGCAAAACTCGCCGTCTCACATCACTCGAGCGGTTTTCAGGTCGTCGGCGACACCGATTACGAGCCACACGTCCCCGCCGATCTGCCGCCGCGTCCTGTCGTGCCGCACTCTCTCCGCCGGCCCCCGAGGCCGGTCCGACCCGCCGAGGCTCCCTGATGCGCTACGAACACATCACCGAACTCATCGGCAATACGCCTGTGCTGCGCCTTGATCGCGCGGTACACGGGCTGGCGAATGTCGAGCTTTACGCCAAGTTGGAGTCGCACAATCCGTTCGGCTCGGTCAAGGACCGGGTGGCCTGGGGCATGCTCCGCGACGACCTGGATGAGATCCGCGCGAGCGGGCAGACCCTCATCGAGGCCTCCAGCGGAAATACGGCCAAGGCGCTACGCGTCCTAGGGGCGATGCACGGGATCGGCTTGCGCGCGGTAACCAACCGAATCAAGGTGGCCGAGGTCCGTGATCTGTTGCAGCTGGTCGGCACCGAGATCGTGGAACTGCCCGGTCTCTCCGAATGCCCGGACCCCACCACACCGAACGACGTCTACTCGGTCATCGAGGCGATGATAGCGCAACAGCCCGGCACGTATCGCCACCTTTCTCAGTACACCAACGAGAAGAACGTCGAGGCACACCATCACGGCACCGGCCGGGAAATCCACGAGGACCTCGCCGCCGACGGCATCACCAGGGTCGACTATCTGATCGGCGGGCTCGGTACCACCGGGTCCACCCGAGGCGCCGCCACTTATCTGCGCAAGCACAATCCCGAACTGCGCACCGTCGCCGTGGTGTCCGAGCGGTCGGATTTCATTCCGGGTATCCGGTCGGAGAGCGAGATGTGGGATGTCGGGTTGTTCCAACCCGACTTCTACGATCAGATCGTCACTGTGGCGGCGGGCGATGCCGTTGACGCGACGCTGCGGCTCGCGACGGGGTACGGGGTGCTCGGCGGTCCGACCAGCGGCGCGAGCTATGCAGCGGCCCTGGAAACACTTGGCGCACTGGATCATTCGACGGCCGAATCGAACGAGCCGATCGTCGCCGTGTTCATTGTCTGCGACCGGCTCGAGCCGTACCTGTCGTATATCAAGAAGCGCAGGCCCGACCTGTTCGGCCGCGCCGACCGCGTACCGGCGCCGACGCCGGCCGATCTGGCCGCCACGCCGACGTTGTCGCCCGAGCAGCTCGCCGAATTGGACCGGGCCGGTCGACCGACCATCGTCGACACCCGTGGCGCGATGGCCTACCGCCTCGGCCACGTGCCCGGTGCGCTGAACATCCGCGACGACCAGCTCGACGACATGTTCACCCACGGAATCCCGTTCCCGCGGTCGCGACCGGTGATCTTCGTCTGCCCGGTGGGCGAGTTGTCGCTGCGTTTCGCCGCTCGAGCCCGGCAGGCGGGATACGACGCCGCCAGCCTCGACGGCGGCATCGTCGCGTGGCGTGACTCGGGCCTTCCCATGGAACGCGGCTGAATCAGGACTTTGTCGCGGAATGCCGGCGGCGGCGAGGTCGCGTCGGCGGGGGCACCAGGCATTATCGTGGGGCCGTGCAGACAGGTCAGGAATCAGAGGACGATGCGGGCCCGCGGATTTGGGGTGGAACGACGCTCTTCGAGCGCAGGGAGGCGCGCCGGGCGGCACTGCTGGAGGCCGCGCTCGATCTGATCGGCGAGGCGGGCGCGAGCGGGGTCACCATGCGCGCCGTGTGCCGCAAGGCGAACCTCACCGACCGCTATTTCTACGAAAGCTTCGCCAGCCGCGACGAACTGCTCGACCTGCTCTACCGTCGGATCGCTGATGAATTCCTGGAGCCGATGACCGCATTCGCCGCCACTGACGACCCGTCCCGTGACCGCAAGCTGTCTGAGCTCCTGGTGGACCGGGTGCTGGCCGACCCGCGGAAGTCGCGACTGTTTCTGGTGGAACCATATTCCAACACCGGACTCGGCCAGACCACCATCGCGGTGATGCCGGTCTTCACCCGAGTCGTGCAGGACCATCTGTTCGGCCACATCGACGACCCGGTCAAGCGCAGGCTGGCCGCGGTGACGATGGCCAGCGGCAACGCGGGCATGTTCTCGGCATGGCTGAACGGCTCGCTGCGCGCCACCAGGGACCAGATCGTCGACCACTGCGTCGCGATGCTCACCGCGTATCGCTCGCTGTACCGCTCTTGACCGCATGCGCCGATCGATGACCGTATCGAAAGCTGCTGCGCGAGAAGTAGGGTGGCGATCCGGGAGCCAGCAGGAGAAGATCGTGGGATGACCGACCCTGTGGTGGGTTTGACAGGTACGCTCACATCGTCGATCCGGGGCGCCGGGGCGTTGAGTGAGGTCCTGGTCGCGATTCGAGGGGGAACCGAGCTGTACATCGCACAGGCCACCGAGCCGATTCCGGCCGGATCGGCCGTACTGGTCATCGCGGTCCATCCTGGGCGCGTCGTCGATGTCGTTCCGTGGATTCCGCTCGGCCCGGATTCACTCGAAGGAATCTGAACAGTAAGGGAGACAGACGTGCTGGGTTACCACGTGCCAGACCCGGACGAGGCGATGCTGGTCAGCGGCGGCACCAGCCGCGACAACGCACCGTTCAAGGTGATCATCGGACGCGGCGCCTGGGTGATTCCGCTGTTCCGCAAGGTGCGGTACCTGTCGCTGGCGATGTTCGAGTCCGAGATCAAGGAGCGTTGCGTCACCAAGCAGGCTATCCAGCTGGACGTCCGCGCGGTGATCGCGTTCAAGGTCGCCAACGACACACAGTCCATCGTGAACGCGGCGCAGCGGTTCCTCTCCGAGCAGGAACGGGAGATGTCCGTGCTGACCGGACGTATCTTCTCCGGGCACTTGCGCTCGATCGTCGGCTCGATGACGGTCGAGGAGATCATCCGGGAGCGCCAGAAGTTGGCCGACGAAGTGCTCGTCGCGTCGAAAGTGGAGATGAGCAATATCGGCCTGTGGGTCGATTCCTTCCAGATCCAGTCCATCGACGACGGGAACCTCGGCTATATCGCCGCACTCGCCGCGCCGCACAACGCTGCCGTGCAGCGCGACGCGCAGATCGCGCAGTCGCAGGCGGCGCAGGCGTCGGCGCAAGCCGAGCAGGAATCTCAGCGCAGGCAGGCGGAGTATCAGCGCGAGACGGCGATCTTGCGCGCGCAGTACCAGCGCGACATCGACAAAGCCAATGCCGAAGCCGCCCAGGCCGGTCCGCTCGCCGAGGCGATGGCGCTGCAGGAGGTGCTCACCGCTCAGGCCGAGCAGGCGCGCAAGGAGGCGGAGCTCCGCGAACAGCAGTTGCAGGCCGAGGTCGTGAAGCCCGCTCGGGCCGAGGCCGACCGGGTGCGCATCCTGGCAGAGGCGGAGGCCGACCGTACCAGGATCCAGGCCGCGGCGGCCGCGTCGAACAACCGGATCGCGCTGGATCAGTTGTTGATCGAACAACTTCCGGAAATCGTCAAGCAGGCCTCCACCGGGTTGGCGAACGCGAATCTCACTGTCCTCAACGGACCCGACGGAGTGGGCGAACTGGTGAACGGAATGGTCGGTCAGGGACTGACTGTTTTCAATTCATTGCAAAAGGCGCTTTCCTCCAACGACGGCGAAAATGCGGGTTAAAGTAGCCGAGTAGCGTCAGAGGATGAGGAGTGGGTGTTGGTGTCCATCGGGAAATTGGTGTCGTTCGACAGCTCTCGGGGATTCGGGTTCATTCGGCCGGAAGACGGTGGGCCGGATGTGTTCGTCCACGTCAACGACATCGGTCTGGACGAGGATGAGTTGCGCCAGGGACGGGTGTTCGAATTCGACATGACCGAAGGCGACCGCGGGCCCAAGGCGGTCAATCTCACGGCGATCGGCGGCCCGCCCGCTGTTCCGCCGCCCCGACACAAGGGAAAGGACAGGCCGAGTTCCGGACAGCTTACCGTTGCCGACCACAAACGCCTGATCACCGAGTTGCTCCTGGAGGCGAGCCCCGCGCTCACCGCGAGCGAGATCCTCACGATCCGCGATCGGCTCACCGCTTTCGCCGAACAGCGCGGCTGGCTGGAGAACTGAGCAGACGGCCACGGCACGGAACGCGCCCGAAGTCCACGATCTTGTCCGGGCGGCCGCCTACGATCGAGTCGAAGCCGCATCACGTACCGATGAGTTTGCGCCGCGCGCGACGTCGGAACGGGTGAGGATCGACCCGAGGAGGATCGCGTGGACCTACCGGTGCTGCCGCCCGTACGGCCGATGCTGGCCAAATCCGCGGCCCTGGTGCCGCGCGAGCCGGGCCTGAGCTACGAACCCAAGTGGGACGGCTTCCGTTGCATCGTGTTCCGGGACCGCGACGAGGTGGAACTCGGTTCACGCAACGATCGGCCGCTGACCAGGTACTTTCCCGAAGTCGCTGAGCTGCTGAAGCAGGCGCTGCCGGACAAGTGCGTGGTGGACGGCGAGATCGTGGTGGTCACCGAGCACGGCCTCGACTTCGACACCCTGCAGAACCGCCTACACCCGGCCGCCTCCCGGGTGAACAAGCTGGCCGTGGAGACGCCCGCCAGCTTCGTGGCCTTCGACCTACTCGCGCTCGGCGACCAGGATCTGACCGGTGCGCCGTTCACCGAACGCAGGCGACTGCTGGAGACGATCCTGGACACCGAACTCGCCCGAGTCCATCTGACGCCGCTCACGCATGACCCCGACGTGGCCGAGGACTGGTTCACCAGATTCGAGGGCGCGGGATTCGATGGCGTCGTGGTCAAGTCCGACGAGTTGGCCTACCTGCAGGACAAGCGGGTGATGGTCAAGGTCAAGCACGAGCGCACCGCGGACTGCGTGGTGGCGGGCTTCCGCTGGCACAAGGACGGCGTCGGTGTCGGTTCGCTACTGCTCGGGCTCTTCGACGACGACGGCACCCTGCACCACGTAGGTGTGGCCAGCAGTTTCACCGCGGCCCGGCGTAAGAAACTAGTCGAGGAGCTGGCTCCGCTGCGGGAGAACGCGCTGGACAATCATCCGTGGCGGGACTGGGCCGACGCCACGGCGCAGGCCAAGGCGGACGGCAAGATGCCTGGTGGAGTGAGCCGCTGGACCGGTGGCAAGGATCTGTCCTGGGAAGCGCTGCGACCGGAACTGGTCGCCGAGGTTCGCTACGAGCACGTGCAGTCTGGCCGGCTGCGCCATGGCGGCAGGCTGGTGCGCTTCCGCCCCGACCGAACACCGGAATCATGCACCTACGCCCAGCTCGACGAAGTGGCGCCCGCGGAGCTGGGTGCCCTCTTCGGCGAAAGCGCGGCGCGATGAGCGAGTCGACAGATATCGAGGTCGACGGCAGAACTGTCACGATCAGCAATCCCGGCAAGGTGTATTTCACCAAGCGCGGCGAGACGAAACTGGATCTGGTGCAGTACTACCAGGCGATCGCCGAACCGTTCCTGAATGTGGTCGGCGGGCGGCCCCTGCTGCTGGAGCGTTATCCCGACGGCGCGTCCGGCAAATCATGGTTTCAGAAGCGGGTGCCGAAATCCGCGCCGGACTGGCTGCACACCGTGGAGGTGTCCACGCCGAACGGCACCACCAGCGACGCGCTCGTCGCACATGATCTCGCGCACATCCTGTGGGCAGTGAACCAAGGCTGCCTCGGATTCCATGTCTGGCCCAACCGCGCCGACAACCTCGAGATCGCCGACGAACTGCGCATCGATCTCGACCCCTCCCCGGGCATCACATTCGACGATCTCAAGCACGCCGCAGTACTCACCAGGGAACTGTTCAGCGAACTCGGCATCGAAACGCGGATCAAGACCTCCGGTTCCCGCGGATTACACATCTATGTGGCGTTGGAGCCGAAATGGGACGGCTACCAGGTGCGGGCGGCCGCGGTCGCGCTGGCCCGCGAACTGGAGCGCAGGCACCCGGAGGAGATCACCGCGCACTGGTGGAAGGAAGAACGCGGCAATCGGGTCTTCGTCGACTTCAACCAGAATGCCCCGCACAAAACGGTTTTCGGCGCATGGTGCGTACGGCCGAAGGTCGGTGCACAGGTGTCCACACCGATCACCTGGTCCGACCTGGATTCCGTGGTACCCGAAGAACTGACCATCGCCACCGTGCCCAAGCGCTACGCCGAACTCGGCGACCCGTGGGCCGACCGCGAACCCCAGTCCATCGCCCCGCTGCTGGAGCTGTCCGAACGCGACATGGCCGCGGGTCTCATGGACGCCCCCTGGCCACCCCAGTACCCGAAGATGCCCAATGAGCCGCCCCGCGTCCAGCCGAGCCGCGCAAGGAAGGCCGAATAGCGTAATCCGTCGATATCTAGTGTCGGGTCAACGGCTATTCGGTCCACAGGATCCATGTGCCGCTACGGCCGCTGACTTCGCACACCAGGGCGCGGCCGTCGAAGGTACGGCCGGTCTTCGCGCCAGTGGCATCGCATTTCGATCCGGCCTGCTGCACGGCGGTCGCCACGATGTGCGGGCCGGACCACCGGTAGCCACCGCTGGTGGTGAGGCAGAGGAGGGTGCCGCCGTCGGCAGCAGAGCCGATCTGGCCCAGCTGGGCCTCGGTGCACGGCGAGCCCTTGATGACGGGGCCCTGGCTGGTCGCCGGTGCGGTCGTGAGCGCGGGACTGGGTGCGACGGTCGTCGTGCTCGCCACCGGTCGCTCGACGGTCAGGGGCACCGACGTGACGGATGTCGGGGCGAGCGCGGCCGGCCGGTTCACCACGTCCGACAGCCAGTTGCTGGACAGCAGCACGAATCCGGCCAGCGCGGTCACCTCCGCGAAGCCGATCAACAGCGCGAACATCGCCATGACGCGCCCGCGGGGATGGCTGAAGGCGATGAACCCGAACACGATCGCGACCGGGAACAGGCCGACCAGCGCGGCGACCAGCGCGACGATCGCGTATGGATTGACGATCGGCGGAATCTCCACGCGTATTCGCCCGGTCCTGCGGCGGCTCGGTGCCTGCTCGGGGCGACGCTCGTCCTCCTCGTCCGGCCAGCGACCGTCGACTTCCGGCTCCGCCCAGCTCTCATCCGGCTTCGCCGTCGGCCAGCGGTCCGTCTCGAGTCGTTCTGCCCGTGCCATCAAGGTCCCTTTCCTACACCACACCGCGCAGGAATCTCGGACTGCCCGGACCCGCCCCGATATACCGACACAGAATAGGGCGCGAAACGCGAACAGAGAATCCGAAATATCGAATTTTCGTGATCGGGCCGTGATATCGAACACGCACCGCCGGTGCGGATCGGGACTACGGCCGGGATGTCCTGCTCCCTGGAACAGCATCATCGGCCCTCAACGCGGCCGCGACCGCGTTGAGGTGGATCGCGGGCGTCGGCGCATCTGGGCGCCGGACGCCGGCCCTCACCGTCGCCGGTCCGCCTTTGGCAACGATTCGGTGACCAGGGTCAGCAACATGTCCGACAACAGTTCGTGCACCTGCTCCCGGGTGAGGGTGCCGCGGGTGATCCATTCGCGTCCGGCGACCTTGACCATCCCGCCGTACGCGCGGACCATCGCGCGCAACTCGGTACCGTGTGCCGAACCGGCGAGACCGACCATCAACAGCAGACGCTCGGCGGCCGCGTCGTCGGCTTCGTCGAGGATCTGCTGCACCTCGGGGTCGTCACCGACGCCCTCGTGGCTGGTGACCTTCACCCAGGTGCTGCCGTGCTCGGCGATGGTATCCAGCAGCCAGTGCACACTGGCATCGACGCGCTCGCGCGCAGCGCCGGTGGGCACGATCATGTTGTCGAGCTTGGGCAATGTCACCATTCGACGAACCACCGCCAGATAGAGATCGCGCTTGTTGCCGAAGTAGTGGTTGATCAGGCCGCGAGCCACCCCGGCCCGCTGCGCCAGCTCGGCGGTCGACACCGCCGCGTACGGCCGCTCACCGAACATGTCGATCGCGCGGGCGAGGATCTGCGCGCGCCGCTCGTCGGGTTCGAGTCGACGGCGGCGCGGTAGCGCCGGGTCGGCGCCGCCGTCCGCGGTCTCGCTTCTGGTGTCAGAGAGACCGGGCAATGAGATCCTTCATCACCTCGTTGCTGCCGGCGAGGATGCGTAGGACGCGGGCGCCGGTGTAGAGCTGCGAAATCGGATACTCCGTCATGTAGCCGTAGCCGCCGAACAGTTGCAGGCAGCGGTCAACCACGATACCGAGCTGGTCGGTAAGCCAGTACTTCGACATAGCAGCGGTGGGAATATCGAGTTCGCCGCGCAGATGCCTGCCGATGCAGTCGTCCAGGAAGGTGCGGGAGACCTTCGCGATGGTCGCGCACTCGGCAAGTTCGAATTTGGTGTTCTGCATGGCGAACAGCGGCTTGCCGAACGCTTCGCGGCCCTTGGTGTAGTCCACGGTGAGCTGCACGGCCTTCTCCATCATGGCGACCGCGATGATCGCGGTGACCAAGCGCTCCTGCGCGAGGAGCTGCATCATCTGGTAGAATCCCTGTCCCTCGGCCACACCGAGCAGGTTGGACGCGGGCACGCGGAGGCCGTCGAAGAACAGCTCGGCGGTGTCCTGGGCCTTGCCTCCGATCTTGTTCAAAATGCGCCCACGCTGGAAACCCGGAGTGTCATCGCCGACTTCGGCGAAAACCAGCGAGACACCCGCCGCGCCCTTGGCCGGGTCGGTCTTGGCGGCGATGATGATGCCGTCACAGAGCCAGCCGTTGGTGATGAAGATCTTCGAGCCGGTGATCACGTACTCGTCGCCCTCGCGCACCGCGCGGGTCTTGATGTTCTGCAGGTCCGAACCGGTGCCCGGTTCGGTCATGCCGATGGACAACACCATCTCGCCGGTGGCCGCCTTGGGCAGCACTCGCCGTTTGAGCTCTTCGGAGCCGAACTCGTGGAGGTACGGCGCGATGATCGCGCTGTGCACGGGCATGCCCATCGACCCGTCGCCCGCACGGGACTGCTCCTCGATGATCGCGGCCTCATGCGCGAACGTGCCGCCGCCCCCGCCGTACTCGGCCGGGATCGCGGTGCAGAGCAGACCGAGCTCGCCCGCGCGGTTGTACAGCGCGCGATCGGGATGTCCCTGGGCGACGAACTTCTCCTCATGTGGGACGACCTCTTTCTCGAAGAAGGTCCTCGCCAGGTCACGTACCGCCTCGACCTCGTCGTCACTCCACGCCACGCGTGCCATCGCTCGATCCTTTGCTCGCTCCGGTCCGATCCTGTCGCCGGTTCTGCCCTTACAGTTCCCAACTATTGGCGAACTGTCAATAATGGCGATACGCGTATCGAAGCACTTTTGCCGACCTGCAGTCGACGAAGCCCGCCCGGCACAGCTTCCGTCGATGCCATCTGAGATCCTGACCGGATCGCCGTGCGCCTCCGCGAAGCCCGCGCCGACTGCCTCGAATACCACGCGCGGCGGTAGGTGGGGTCGGAGGCGACCAGCGCGGCACCCAGCTGGCCGACGGTGTCCTGGCGCATCGACCTCGTCGCTTGAGGGCGGAATCGCGGAGGCCAATCTGCTGCATCACCTGGGTAACGCGGGTGCGGCGCACCCCCGTTCCGATGCAGCTGCTCGCGACCAGGCGCCGACCCGCCAGGCGGGGTTTGCGACAATAGCCCGGTCAATTGCCCAGCTCGATGAAGGATGTCCGTAGCCGCGATGGCCGAAAGCATGATCGATCCGGAGGACCTCGCGACCTGCCTACGGGTCCTGGAGCTGGCCGGAGCGCTGGAGAAGGAACATCCCGACTCGGTGACCGTGCAGCGCGCGGTCGGGCACATGTTCAAGAAGCTCAAGCAACGGCGCAGGTCAGAGGCGCGCGAGGCGGTTTCTACCGCCGATCGCGCGGTAGTCGCGGCCACCGCGACCGGCTCTCCGAACCGGATCGATGACGAGACCGCCGGCATCCCGATCAGCTCCAGCACGGCCGGTGCCAGCGCGGGCACGTTGGTCCGCCCGCGCCCGTGTTATATCTGCAAGCAGCGATACTCCCAGGTGGATGCCTTCTACCACCAGCTATGCCCGGATTGCGCGGCGAGCAGCCACGCCAAGCGGGACGCTCGTACCGACCTGAGCGGGCGGCAGGCGCTACTCACCGGCGGCCGCGCCAAGATCGGCATGTACATCGCGCTCCGGCTGCTGCGCGACGGCGCGCACACGACCATCACCACGCGCTTCCCGAACGACGCGATCCGGCGTTTCGCCGCGATGGATGACAGCGCCGACTGGCTGCACCGGCTGCGCGTCGTCGGCATCGATCTGCGCGACCCCGCCCAAGTGGTCGCCTTGGCCGATGACGTCGCCGCCCACGGCCCCCTGGACATCCTGATCAACAACGCCGCACAGACGGTACGCCGCTCCCCCGGCGCCTACAGCGCGCTGGTCGAGGCGGAGTCCGGACCGCTGCCCGCCGGCGCGCTGCCGGATGTGGTCAGCTTCGGCAAGACCATGCAGGCGCACCCGACCGCTCTCACCGCCTCGCTCACTCCGACGCTCTCCGCCGCCGACGTCGCCGAGCTGGCGTTGGTCGCGGGATCTGCGACGCCGGACCGCATTGCGCGGGGCGTGGCGATCGACGCGGGCGGTCTGGTACCGGATCTCGCGCACACCAACAGCTGGGTGCAAACCGTCGCGGAGGTCGATCCGACCGAGCTGCTCGAAGTACAGCTGTGCAACTCGGTCGCGCCGTTCATCCTGATCTCTCGCCTGCGCCCAGCGATGGCAGCCGCGGCAGCGCGACGCAAGTACGTCGTCAATGTCTCCGCGATGGAGGGCCAGTTCTCCCGAGCCTACAAGGGCCCGGGACACCCGCACACCAACATGGCCAAGGCCGCGCTGAACATGTTGACCCGCACCAGCGCCCACGAGATGTTCGAGGAAGACGGCATTTTGATGACCGCCGTCGACACGGGCTGGATCACCGACGAACGCCCGCACTACACGAAAGTCCGCCTCGCCGAGGAAGGTTTTCACGCGCCGCTCGATCTGGTCGACGGCGCGGCGCGGGTCTACGACCCGATTGTGCAGGGCGAGAACGGCACCGACCTGTTCGGTTGCTTCCTCAAGGACTACGAGCCTTCCCCGTGGTAGTCCGCCACGGCCTGCGCTGAAGCCCGGATACCCCGGTCGAGTGCGGGCTACCCTTGAAGCGTGCTGTACCGGCTACTGGCCGATACCACGGCCGCCGCGCATTTCGCCTTCGTGGCCTACGTGGTGGTCGGCGGATATTTCGCGTGGCGCCTGCCGCGCACCATCTGGCCGCACTTGGTCTCGGCCGCGTGGGGATTCAGCACGATCATATTCGGATTCGACTGTCCGTTGACGCGCCTGGAGAACTGGGCGCGTGACCGCGCGGGCCAGGCGCGGCTGCCGTCGAGCGGGTTCATCGACTACTACATCACCGGCGTGCTCTACCCCGCGGACGCGCTGGGGCTGGTACGCGTCCTGGCTGCCGCGCTGGTAGCGGTGTCCTGGATCGGTTATGTGTGGACTCTTCGGCAGCGGCCCGGCGGGCCGACCGTTCGCTTGAATGCCCCGAGCTGACGAAACTTCGCGCAGGACCGAGGTTTCAGGCACTCCGGAGATGGCGGCCGACGAAGTCGGCGACCTCCGCGACGCGCTCGTCGAGGTAGAAGTGGCCGCCGGAAAACGTCGCTCGTTCGAAGGCCCCGCGGGTGTGGTCGCGCCACTCGTCGGCCTGCTCGGGCCGCATGGTCGGGTCCTCGGTGCTCACCAGCGCCACGATGTCGGCGCGCAGCGGGTCACCCGGCTGGTAACGATAGGTCTCCACGGCCTGATAGTCCGCGCGCACCGCGGGCAGTACGAGTTCGGCGAGACTCGGCTCGTTACGCAACAGTTCCACCGGTGCAGGGTCGGCGGCCAACCGCTCCAGATCCCGGATCAGCTCGTCGTCGGAGGCCAGATGCAAGCGCTGGATCTCCAGAAAGGTCGGTGCGGGACGACCCGACACGAACAGCGTCGCGATCTGCTGCCCACAGCGTTCCAGCCTGCGCGCGGTCTCGAACGCCACGGTGGCGCCCATACTGTGCCCGAACAGCGACAGCTGGGCGATCCGCCCCTGCGCCAGCACTTCCTCAGCGATCCGATCGGCAAGCTCACCGATATCTGTGATCGGCGTCTCAGCCAACCGGTCCTGCCGACCCGGATACTGCGCGGAGAGGACGACGACGCCCGCACCGAACCGCCGCGCCAGTTCTCGATACGCCGTGGCCGGTCCCCCGCCGGGCGGGAAGCACAGCAGATGGTGGCGCGCGGTCGCCTCGAATCGCAAGGTCCGCAACCACTCCGAGTTGGCGAGGGTTCCAGCCACGTTCGGTCTCCTTCTCCATCGTCTGTGTCGGCGCCCGCACGGGACGAAGGCCACCGTAGTCGTCGAGTGCGCCCTGTCGGGACCGATCCTGCCGCGCACCGCCGTGGACCGCTGGATCGGCGCGACCGGCCGAACACCGCCGAAAACGTTCTCCGTCCGGAATGCGGCGCGGGACGGTTACGGCGTGAAGGTACGCAGATGGTCGACGGTGACGAAGGTACTCTGCGGGCTCGCCGCAGCGACGGCAGCACGCAGCGGCTCGAGACCGCCCCAGTCGCGGGCCGGAGCGGTGAGCGGATAGTCGAAGTCGTCCCAGTGCGTCGGGAGCACATATCGCGGGTTGCCGGTGACGCGCAGCAGCCGCGCGACGTAGTCGACGATCTTTGTCCCGCCCGCGGGAAGCAGCAGCACGTCCGGGCGCAGGCCTCCCAGTTCCGACTCGATGTAGTTCGATCCGCCGAAGTCCAGCACGCTCACCCCGCCGCCACTCACCTCGTACGCGAGGGTGCCGCCCTCGACCAGATCACGAATTACCTTCGGCTCGGCGAGCTTTCCCGCGCCGAGCCCGGGACGGGTACCCGCGAACGCCACCGTCGCCCTCGTTCCTGACGCCGAGTGCAGCGACCGCAGCACCCGGATCGAGTAGCCGTCGAAACGGAGGAACTCGCCGCCCGTGGCCAAGGACAGCTGATCCTCCGGCGCACCGAGCGCGGCCATCAGGTTGAGATGCGTCTCGGTGCCCAGGACTGTGGCGCCGGTCTTCTTCGCCAGGTACGGCACGTCGGCGAGGTGGTCGTAGTGCCCGTGGGTTACCAGAATGTGGTCGGCGCGCAGTTCGCCGCTGTCGACATAGCGGTCGATGAGTGCGGTGTCCACCGTTATCGGCGTCTCCGGGTCTGCCCCCGCTTCGGTGTAGGTTCCGGTATGGAACCTGGTCAGCCACGGGTCGATGAGCACGGTCTTGCCGGCGGGCAGACGGATCTCCCAACTGTTGTTGCCCCACCAGCGCAGCGTCACGCCGCCCGGCGCGCCGCTGCCCTCGGTCGCGACCGTCGCGCTCCGCGTTCCAGAATCCGTTGTGCCACATGCGACTAAGCCCGCCATAGCCGCTGACCCCGCAGCTGCGCCGAGCAGTTCCCGCCGTCCGAAACCTGTCATGCGGGCACCTCATCACATCCGCGCACCCCCTGTCCAAGACCAGCCTGGATCCCCGGTGATATTGAAACAGATATCATCCCAGCATGGACCAGCTGCGCCAGCTGCGATACTTCGTCGCCGTGGCGGAAGAATTGCATTTCGGCCGCGCCGCGCAGCGCCTCGGTATCGCCCAACCGCCGCTGAGCCAGCGCATCCGCCGCCTGGAGACCGACCTCGGGGCCCGCTTGTTCGAGCGCGACAGCCGCCACGTCGAGCTGACCGAGGCCGGGCAGATCCTGCTCGCCGAAGCCCGCGATCTGCTCGCCCGTTGGGACCGGACCAAGGCACTGGTCGGCAAGGCGCATCGGGGCGAGATCGACGCGCTGCGCGTCGGCGTACCCCCCGAACTCGCCGGACGGATCCTTGCCGCGTTGCTCACGGCGTTCGAAGCCAGGGACGTCCGAGTGGACCTGCAAGAGCTGACGACCGCCGAACAGGTGCGGCTGCTGGCCGACCGGCAACTCGACGCCGGGCTGCTGCAGCATCCGGTCGACGTGGTGGGACTGGCACTCGGTCCCGTCGTGGAGACACCGCTCGGGGTTGTGCTACCGCGTGATTCACCGTTGGCCGCGCGCTCCGCACTCGAGCTGGCCGACCTCGCCGGGCACGGCTTGGTGATCTTTCCGCGCGCAGCGGCGCCCGGGCTCTAC
Source organism: Nocardia sp. NBC_00881 (assembly GCF_045207455.1). Classification (NCBI taxonomy): domain Bacteria; kingdom Bacillati; phylum Actinomycetota; class Actinomycetes; order Mycobacteriales; family Nocardiaceae; genus Nocardia; species Nocardia sp. NBC_00881. Next base: position 758,931 of record NZ_CP108798.1, on the reverse strand, counting down.
GACGAGACGCTCAGACGCTGCTGGGAGCACGGCTTCCGGCCCACGTCGGTGCAGCACGCCCGCAACCCCGAGTTCGTCCTCGGCATGGTCCTTTCCGGGCGAGGTGTGGCGTTCGACCAAGGCATGGTGGCGCAGAAGGAGCCGCGCGTGGTGTGGCGGCCGCTGCCGGAAGGCACGCTCAGTCGACGGCTGTCGCTGGCGTGGCCGGTGGGGTTTCCCCCTTCGCTGGTGTGCGAACTGGCCGAGCTGGTCGTGGCCGTGGTGCAGGGCGACGGTGCGTCGCGGCCCGCGACCGTCCCGCTGCCGCAGCAGCGCCCGTGGAACGTCGTCTACGGGAGGCCGTGAGCGATACTTTCGATCGCGCGCACTGCGGCGGCGCCGATGGCGCGGTCCACCTCGGGCAGCCGCTGAGCCAGCGTCGATCCTCTGGTGAAAACCGCGACGGCGTAGCGCTTTCCGTCTGGATACTCGACCACACCGATCTCGTTGCGCACGCCGGGCAGTGTCCCGGTCTTGGCCCAGATCTGCACCTGCGGCGGAAATGCGGCGGCTAGGCGGTGCCAGCTCACCTGCTGGCGCATCAGATCGCGCACCCACCGGCACGCCTCGGCGGCGCCCGCCCGGTCCTCCGCGAGGAGGGTGAGCAGCCGGACCATTTCGCGCGGAGTGCTCGCGCTCGTCCGGTGTGGGTCGAGCGCCCGGGTGCGCAGTACCTCCTCAGGGCTCAGAGTGGGAAACCGCCGGGCGAACTCGGCGGCGTCCCGGGCACCGATGTCTTCGGCCATCGATTGCACGACCGCTCGAGGCGGGCCGACCACATGGGTCGCCGTGAGGCCGAGCTCACGCAGCAGAGACCGCACATTGTCCAGACCGACACGGTCGAACAGCAGGTCTGCTGCGGTGTTGTCGCTGAGGGTGAGTGCGAAGTAGGCGGCGTCGCGCAGGCTCAATTCGACGTCGTCGGCGCAGCCCGCCGTGCCGATGCCGCCGAGCCGGTCGCCGGCACCGGCGCGTACTCGGTCGGCGGGATCCAGCTGACCCGCCACCACCTGCCTGGCGAACTCCAGCACCATCGGCACCTTGACCACGGACGCGAGCACCACGGGCTCATCCGCGCCAGAGCCCGCGTCAGCTCCACAGTCCATGCAGCGGGCATACACCCACCCCTGGACGCCGACCGCCCGAAAGATCTCCTCCACCGGTGCAGCATCCCCGGCCTGCTCGGCATCCGTCGCACCGGGGGTGATCCATTGAGACCCATGCCGTACGGGCATCGTCCCCATGCCGGTGTAGGGCCAGTCGGTGAGTTCCCGGACTGCATGGCCCGTCGCCGACGGTGGGTCGCTAGAACCGCGGGATCGCCTTCGACGGCGTCAACTTGACATTGCCTGTCCAGTATTCGGAGTTCGCCATGGTGTGCAGAACGTTCGACGCTTCTTTGAGGTCTCCCGCCTCCGCGGCGGTGCGGTACCGGCTGGCGAGATGCGGCATAATGAACCTGTTCATCAGCTCGCCGCGTTCCTGGCTCCAGCCTTTGAACTGCTCTGGTAGCGGGTAGCCCGGGTTGGACTGCACCTGGTTGCCATGGGCGTCTTCGATGATCTTGCTCCCCCCTGCGAGAGCCTGGATGCCCCTGATCTTGTCTCGGGTCGGCGTGTCGAAGTAGTCGTAAAGGTAGTCGAGTTCGGCTCGCGTGAGCGCGGATTCCGGGACACGATCGATGTAGCGGCGGTTCGCGAGCCGGTGCGCCGTCTGCTGGAACAGCGCCATGTTGGCGGGCGAGCGCCCTAGTTTGAGCACCGCGAGCGACGCCGCGGCCTCGCCGATGTACTTGTCGCCGTCCCACACGCTCGGCGCGAAGTTCTGGCGGTAGTTGTAGGCCCGCATGGCATCGATGATCATCTCTTGATCGGTGAACCCGGCATCTATCATCGCGGTACCTATATCGCCCATACCCCCGCCGCGATTGACGATGCGGTCGACGGCTGCGGCGGCGCTGCGGGCCGTGTGCCGCCCGCCATGCTCGCGGACAGCGCTCCTTGCCGCCTCGATGATCTGTTCGCGGGTTCGCATGTAATTGACATTCCAGCCCTTTTCGTTGATCAAAGCGTTCGATTGCCAACTCCCGCGCTCCGCACGGTTGCGCAGTCGCGCGTTCGGGTCGAGCGGGTTGCGCTTGTTCCCGAGCAGCAACCCGGCGATCGGGTTGCTGTTGATGGTGTTGACCGCCGCGAGCCCGGTCATCAGCCCGGCTGCCATGGCATGTGCCGTGCCGCCGGGGCCCATCCCGAGAGCGGTGCCCGAACCGCCGCCCTGGCCGCCCCCGCCCTGCACGGCAAGTGCGAACCGGTTGGCGATCCAGTCGTTGCCGCGGCTGAGACCCGCGCTCAGCCGCTTCAGCTGGAGAATTGCGATGACCTCCACGATGGCGCCGAGGACGAGCACCAACGTCACCTGGCCGCGAGCTTCGTGGAACAGATTGCCCAGGAACAGTACGTACACCCCGAGAAAGATGGTGTATGCCGCCATTCGCCCGGCCGCGATCACGCTGTCCACGACATTGCGCACCAGGAAGGTCTGTGTGGGCCCGTAGACGAATCCCCCTGCCGCGAATCCGAAGATCGACATGAAGCCGTGATAAACCGAATCCAGAGCGGCCCAAATGATTTTGATCCCGAGATACGCCCCGAAGCAGAGCAGGACCGCCGCACAGAACAGCAACACCAGACCGGAACCGATCTGCCCCATTTTGGGATGGTTCGCCTTGGCATACGCCATCGGGTCGCCGCAGGCGCGCATGCCGTTCACCACCCGGGAATCCTCACCGGAGCGCACCGCCGCCGTCCAGGCGGCCGCACACCGCGGCGACTCGTCGACCACGTGACCGAAGTTCCACACCTGCACCGGCCGCCGTGCGAAGTTGTCGGCCAGATCGCCCTGCATCCTCGCGATCAACTGGTCGGGATTCGCCGCGGCGTGGCCGTTCAACCCCGCGGCCACCGAGATTCCGAGGTCACGTCCCTGTGCCAACAGCCCGTCCGACGACAACACTTCCGCCAACGGCGCCACCAGCACGAATGGGCCCACGAGCGCGACCCCCAGCATCGTCACGATCTGCATGGTGGCCTTGGCGTGGTATCCGCGTATCACGAACCAGCCGACGAAGAACGCGCCGATCGTCGCCGCCAAGACCATCAGGATCGGGGTGGCGATCTGGCCGGTCAGGCTGTCGGCGACCCCGCTCAACGCCCGCCCGAAGGGGTCCAGCCACTGGAAGCTGATCGCGAAACCGATCGCCCACACCGCGCTGGTCACAATCACCATGTACCCGACGAACTCCAGGCCGAGCACCGTCGACACCGCGGTCTCCACCGGATTGAACAGGCCGCCGCCACTGGTGGCGAATACATAGCCGGTCAACGGGACCCCAGCCGAATCCCGAATATCCATCCAGCTCAACGCATCGATACTGGATCCCACCGTGGTCGAGTCACCCTCCCCCACCGCCACGGCAGTAGCTCCGACAACTCCTGGGAAGACGAGCAACACGGCTGCGATGGCCAGAAACGACACTACCCTGCGTCGCACGCGCGAGGCGCCGACCCACGCATGGCACCGCCCCAGCAGCACAGGAAGCTGCCAGCTCACCGGATCCCAGAACGCCATCTCGCGAGCCGACCATGGCCTCCGTGATCGCGAGTTCCGCACCGAAGCAATGGGCTTCACGGTTGACGACGAGAGGTTCGACGGCACAGTCATCGGGCTCTTTCGGTCGAAGATCGGTCGGCCGACATCGATGGGGCCCTTAACTAAATTGGTACGTAAGTACCATTTCTGGCCTGCGCTACCCTACCGCTCTTCTACCCTTGCGCTACCACCACTCTGGTCACGACATGAACTGAGAACGATAGAGAGAATCGCCAGCGCGCTTCGTCCGATCATGGTAGGACGTACCGAAAGGCGACCAGAGATATGCGATCAACGTGATCGCAACATGGCCACTAGCATCCCCCGGCGGGGTCGACCGTGTGGCCACTTGCATTCCAGCCAGCCGCGGGCACGTCTCCCATGAGGGCGGCCACAGCTTGCGCCAAACGGTCCCCGTCGGGGAGCCTCACATCCGGAACGATCGTCTGCAGGACGCCGAGTCCCTGGACGAGCACGAAGTACAGCTCGGCCATCGCCTCCGCCTGTTCCGCGCGCAGGTGCGGGTGCGCCTCGCGCAATGCCGCCGCCGTGTCACGATAGGCCCCGGGCAGACTCTCGGCGAAGAATCTCTGCGACTCCGGCGACCGCGCGACCCGGACCAGGTTCTCCATGCTCGCGAGCATGGAGTCCCGGTTGTCCGCGAATACCTTGGGCATCGCGTTCCACATCGCGACGAACGCTTCGAGCGGCGCGACGCCGCTTCCCTCGCGGATCATCTGCTCCATGCTGTCGCCGATCGCGGTGCCCAGGGTGTCAGTCAGCGCCTCGGTGATCAGTTGCTCCTTCGAGCCGAAGTGATATCCGATCGCCGCCAGGCTCACGCCCGCGGCCGAGGCGATGTCGCGGGCCGTTGCCTTGGCGACGCCGCGCTCGACGATGACTTTCCGTGCCCCAGCCAGTAGATCCTCGCGATTTCCCATGACTCGAGGCTACAACGTCTCAGACAAATGTACTAGACGCTCGTACCACCGCCCACCGCCGATGCCGGCGAGTTGCCGCCTCGGCGCGGCGGGATCGCTCCGACTCGCTAGTCTCGTGCCGTGCGGCAGAAAATCATCATGGACGTCGATACCGGCATCGACGACTCGCTCGCGCTGCTCTACCTGCTCGGCTCCCCCGACGCCGAGATCGCCGGGATAGCTGCCACGGCTGGCAACGTGTCCGCAGCACAAGTCGCCGCGAACAATATCGCGTGGCTGGATGTCTGCCATGCCCCCGACATCGAGGTCGCGCTCGGTGCCGCCGACCCTATCGCGATCCCCTTACGCACCACCGAGGACACCCACGGACCGCAGGGCGTCGGCTACGCCGAGCTGCCCGCCTCCACCCGCCTTCTCTCCCCGCGCCCGGCCGCGCGAATGTGGGCCGACCAGGCTCGCGCGCACCCCGGCGAGCTCGTCGGACTCTGCACCGGCCCCTTGACCAACCTGGCCCTCGCCCTGCGGATCGAGCCCGAGCTGCCGGTCCTGCTGCGCCGCCTCGTGATCATGGGCGGCGCGTTCAATCACCCCGGCAACACGACACCGACCAACGAGTGGAACGTGCACGTCGACCCCGAGGCCGCCAAGGAGGTTTTCGACGCGTTCGCCGCGGCGCCCGCACAGCGCAGGCCGATCGTCTGCGCGCTCGACATCACCGAGACCATCGAGATGCGGCCGTCGCACCTGGTCCGGCTCGCCGAGCGTGCGAAAAGTTTTCCGGTGGAATTGGTTTCGGAGAACGATCAGCCCGAGGCCCGCTCGGCCGCGAGCAATCCGATCGTCCGGTACGTCACCGATGCCGTGCGGTTCTATTTCGACTTCCACCGCAGTTACGACCAGGGGTACCTCGCCCACATGCACGATCCGTTCGCGGCAGCGGTAGCGCTGGACCCGACGCTGGCCCGCACCCGTCCCGCGACGGTCGACGTCGAGCTGGCGGGCACCCTCACGCGCGCGACCACGGTCGCCGACTGGGCGGGCATGTGGGGCAGGGAACCCAACGCCGACATCGTGATCGGCACCGACCCGGAGTTGTTTTTCGAGCGGCTGATCACGCGGGTCGGCGACTTCGCGCGGGCCGTCCATCCGCCCGCCGCCCAAGAGGTGCGATGAGACGCCGTCGCGCAGCGCTCATCGGTGCCGACCCGACACGCCTGTGCCGCAAGATCTCGGAGCTGCGATGACCGAGGACGACACCACGGACCTTTCCGCGTTTCGCACCAGACTCGGCTTGCCCGGAATCATCGACGTGCACACCCATTTCATGCCCGACCAGGTACTGCGCAAGGTGTGGGCGTACTTCGATTCGGTAGGTCCGCTGATCGGCCGCAGCTGGCCGATCACCTACCGCGCCGACGAGCAAGTCCGCCTGAAGACGTTGCGCGACTTCGGTGTCCGGGCGTTCACGTCGCTGGCGTATCCGCACAAGCCGGATATGGCCGCGTGGCTCAACGAGTGGACCGCCGAGTTCGCCGGGCGGACCCCGGACTGCCTGCACACGGCCACGTTCTTCCCCGAGCAGCAAGCGGAGGGCTACGTGAAGGCGGCCATCGAGCGGGGCGCGCGCGTCTTCAAAGCACACGTGCAGGTCGGCGGCTACCACCCGGGCGACCGGTTACTGGACCCGGTGTGGGGCTTGATCGAGGATGCTCGGATTCCGGTTGTCATCCATTGTGGTTCCGGACCCGCACCCGGCACGTATACCGGACCGGAACCGATCGCCGGTGTACTGCGGCGCTTTCCGCGCCTGTCCCTGGTCATCGCGCACATGGGGACCCCCGAGTACTCCGAATTCCTCGATTTGGCCGAGGATTACGCGGACGTCAGGTTCGACACCACCATGGTGTGGACCGATTTCTCGGAAGCGAACGCTCCCTTCCCTACCGGCGAGCGCGGCAGGCTGCGCTCCTTTGCCGACCGCATCCTGTTCGGCAGCGACTTCCCCAATATCCCGTACCCCTACGGCCATTCGATCCAAGTTCTCGAGCGCCTCGAGCTCGGCGATGACTGGTTACGGCAGGTCTGCCACCGGAACGCGGCCCGGCTCTTCGGCGTCGAATAACCTGCTCGAATCACTCGACGACGCCGCCTGACTTGCCCACTTCGGCCGACGTGCCAGTAGCCGGCGCCATAGCTGGATCAGCGACCGTCGAAGGCCCGCAGCAGTTCCTCGGCCGCGAGCGCGGCGGTCAGGGTGCCATCGCGGACTTGCTTCTCCACCTGTGCCCGAATCGCTTTCACCTCGGGGTTGTCCGCCAGCCTGCGCAACAGCTGGTCGTGCACCATGGTCCAGGTCCAGTCGATCTGCTGGCGGCGGCGCTTCTCGTCGAACTCCCCAGCATCGGTGAGCACCCGGCGATGCTCCAGCACGGCGACCCAAAATTTGTCCAGTCCCATGCCCTGCAGTCCACTCATGGTGAGCACCGGCGGCCGCCACAGCGCGTCGTGCGGGTGGATGAGGCGCAACGCTCCCGCGAGTTCGCGGGCCGCGGCTTTGGCCTCCATCTCATGTTTGCCATCGGCCTTGTTCACCGCCACCAGGTCGGCCAGCTCCAGCACACCTTTCTTGATGCCCTGCAGCTGGTCACCGGTGCGGGCCAGAGTGAGGAAGCAGAACACGTCGACCATGTTCGCGACCGTAACCTCGGACTGGCCGACCCCGACGGTTTCCACCAGGATCACGTCGTAGCCCGCGGCCTCGAGCAGCACGATGGTCTCGCGGGTCGCCTTGGCGACGCCGCCGAGCGTGCCCGCGGTGGGCGACGGGCGGATATAAGCGTCGCGTTCCACCGACAGCCGTGCCATCCTGGTCTTGTCGCCGAGGATGGAGCCGCCCGTCCTGGTCGAGGACGGATCGACCGCCAGTACGGCGACCCGATGTCCTCTGCCGATCAGATACATGCCAAGCGCGTCGATGAACGTGGATTTGCCGACGCCGGGAACACCCGTGATCCCGACCCGGTTCGAGACCGTAGCCGTCGCGGAACCGCCGCCCTCTGGTGTCACCTTCAGCAGCAGTTGCTGCGCCAGCGACCTGTGATCGGCGCGGGTGGACTCCACCAGGGTGATCGCCCGCGCCAAGGCGGACCGCTCGTTGTTGCGGACCGCCTCGGCGAGCGCGTCGACATCGATCGTCCGGCGCGCGGTCACCTTCGCGACCGGCGAACCCGCTTCGCTCATTCGGTGGCGGCGGAATCCGCGGCGCCGCTCCCGAGTTCGTGACCGAGTTCGGCGCCGAGCTTCTTCAGCAGGTCGATCGCCGCGTCGGCGATCACCGTGCCGGGCGGAAAGATCGCCGCTGCGCCCGCCTGGTAGAGCTCGTCGAAGTCGCCGGGCGGGATGACGCCGCCGACGATGACCATGATGTCGGGACGTCCGACATCCGCCAGTGCGTGCCGCAGGGCAGGTACCAGCGTGAGGTGGCCTGCCGCCAGCGAGGACACGCCGACGACATGTACGTCGTTGTCGGCAGCCTGCTGCGCCACCTCCTCCGGGGTCTGGAACAGCGGGCCCACGTCGACGTCGAAGCCGAGATCGGCGAAGGCGGTGGCGATCACCTTCTGTCCACGGTCGTGGCCGTCTTGGCCCATCTTGGCGACGAGGATGCGCGGACGGCGGCCTTCGGCCTCCGCGAACTCCTCGACCAGCTCGCTCGCCTCGGTGATGTTCGTGACCTTTCCAGCCTCGTCGCGGTATACACCGGAGAGCGTCCGGATTTCGGCCTGATGGCGGCCGTACACCTGCTCCAGCGCGTCGGAGATCTCCCCGACGGTGGCCTTGGCGCGCGCCGCGTCGATCGCCGACGCGAGCAGGTTGTTCGCCATGCCGCCCTCCGAAGAGGCTGCGGCGCGGGTCAATTCGGCCAGCGCACGCCGCACTGCGTCGGGATCACGCTCGGTGCGCAACCGCCGAAGCTTCTCGATCTGCTCGGCGCGCACCCGGGAGTTCTCGACCTTGAGAACCTCGACCTGCTGGTCTTCTTCGACCTGGTACTTGTTGACACCGATCACCGGCTGCTGGCCGGTGTCGATACGCGCCTGGGTCCGCGCGGCCGCTTCCTCGATACGTAGCTTCGGAATGCCCTCACCGATCGCCTGCGCCATGCCGCCGTGCGCCTCGACCTCGGCGATGTGCGCGCGGGCTCGGTTGGCCAGCTGATGGGTCAGCCACTCGACGTAGTACGAACCGCCCCAGGGGTCGATCGGACGGGTGGTATTGGACTCCTGCTGGATCAGCAGCTGCGTGTTGCGGGCGATGCGGGCGGAGAAGTCCGTCGGCAGCGCCAGAGCCTCGTCGAGCGCGTTGGTGTGCAGCGACTGCGTGTGGCCCTGGGTCGCGGCCATCGCCTCGATGCAGGTGCGGGCGACGTTGTTGTAGGCGTCCTGCGCGGTGAGTGACCAGCCGGAAGTCTGCGAATGAGTGCGCAACGACAGCGATTTCGCGCTCTTCGGGTTGAACTTCGCGACCAACTCGCTCCACAGCAGACGCCCGGCACGCAGCTTGGCTACCTCCATGAAGAAGTTCATGCCGATGGCCCAGAAGAACGATAGCCGTGGTGCGAACTTGTCGACCTCCATGCCGGCGTCGATGCCCGCGCGGATGTACTCGACACCATCGGCGAGGGTGTAGGCCAGCTCCAGGTCGGCGGTCGCGCCCGCCTCCTGGATGTGGTAGCCGGAGATGGAGATCGAGTTGAACTTCGGCATCTTCGCGCTGGTGTAGGCGAAGATGTCGGAGATGATCCGCATCGAGGGTTTGGGCGGGTAGATATAGGTGTTGCGGACCATGAACTCTTTCAGAATGTCGTTCTGAATGGTTCCGGCCAGCTGCTCCGGCGCGACGCCTTGTTCTTCGGCGGCGACGACATACAGCGCCAGGATCGGCAGCACCGCGCCATTCATCGTCATCGAGACACTGACCTGGTCCAGCGGAATGTGGTCGAACAGCTGGCGCATGTCCAGGATCGAGTCGATGGCGACACCCGCCATGCCGACGTCACCCTGCACCCGCGGATGGTCGGAGTCGTAGCCGCGGTGGGTGGCCAGATCGAACGCAACCGACAGGCCTTTCTGGCCCGCCTGCAGGTTGCGGCGGTAGAACGCGTTCGAGTCCGCCGCGGTGGAGAAGCCCGCGTACTGGCGGATGGTCCACGGCTGGTTGACGTACATCGTGGGGTACGGCCCGCGCACGAACGGCGCGATGCCCGGCACGCTGTCGAGCGGATATCCCTCGGCGGCAACGGCATCGCGGTCGGCCTTGGTGAACACCGGCGGCACGTCGATACCTTCCGGCGTCGACCACACCAGCTGCTCGGGCGTGTAGTGGTTGGCCACCGCTGCCGCCCGTACGTACGCCTCCACCTGTGCCGCGTCGACGGTGGCCGCCTTCTGCGCGCGCTCGGCCAGTGGCACGTCGGCAAAACTGCCGATCAGATGCTTGATCTCGCGAGTAGTCATCAGGCTCCCACCTTCTCGAGCAGGGCGGACAGTGCCGCGACCGCGTCGATGCGCGCCGCGAGGAATCCGTCCGGACGCTGCGCGTCACTCAGTTCGGTGACGGCCTCGGCCGCACCGGCCAGCAGCACGGTCGGCACGCCTGCCGCACGCAACTGCTGCACCGCGGCCCCGGCTTCCGCCGCGTACCGCGCGTCCGACCCGCACAGCACCGCGATCGGCGCACCGGCTTCCGTTGCCGCGGCGACGATTCCGCTCACCTCGAGCGGACCGGGGCTGATCGATACAATCCCGCCCGAGGCCAGCAGGTTCGCGACGAAGGTGACCCGAACATTGTGCTCGGCTACCGAACCGAGCGGCACCAGAAGGGCTTTCGGCCGGGCGCCGGTAGCCGCCAGGTAGGCGTCCGAGCGGTTGCGCAGTTCCTCGAACGCCGCACCGTAACGGGCGACCCGGCCCGGCCGCCGCGCTGTCTCGGACAGTGGCCGCTCGGCCAGGTTGGGGAATTCGTTGACGCCGGTGACGGCAGTCTTGCGATGCGCGACATCGGTGTCGCGCGCGGTCTTGGTGGCGGCGATGCGCTCGGCGAGCAGTCCGGAGTCCAGTGCGGCGAGGTAACCACCCGCCGCCTCGATCTCCTGCATGAACTCCCACGCCTTCGTGGCGAGCCCGGCGGTAAGGTCCTCGACATACCAAGACCCCGCGCCCGGGTCTTGCACGTGGCCCAGATGCGATTCCTCGAGCAGCAGCAACTGGGTGTTGCGCGCCATGCGGTCGGAAAACGATTTCGAGACGCCGAGCTCACCTGGTGGAAGCGCGCCGTCGAAAGGCAGCACGGTCACAGTGTCGGCGCCGCCGACGCCCGCTCCGAACGCGGCGAGTGTGCTGCGCAGCATGTTCACCCAGGGGTCGCGCTGACTCATCATGGCCGCCGAGGTCACCGCATGTTGCGGCGCGCCCCCGAAATCCGGTGCGCCGCACACGTGCGCGACGCGGGCCCAGAGTTGGCGTGCGGCGCGGAACTTCGCGGTGGTGGCGAACTGGTCGTCGGTGGCGGCGAACCGGAACTCCAGCTGCTCCAACGCGTCCACGATGTCGAGACCCTCGGTCAGCGACCGCAGGTAGGCCAGCCCGGCCGCGACGGCCGCGCCCAGCTCCTGGGCATCGGAGGCACCCGCGTCGTGGAAAACGGTGCCGTCCACGGTGATCGCGCGCACCGTCTCGGCGCGCGCGGCGGCCTGTCCGGCGAGCCTGACCGCCTCGGCGAGGTCGACATCGGCGAGGCCGGCGAAGCTACTGGTCAGCGGCGCGGCACCGAGGGCGACCCGAATATCCTTGCGGGACGGTCCGGAATAGCCGTCCAGCGCGGTGAACATCCGCGCCGCCGCGTCGGCGGCCGCGCTGCCCGCGTCCAGGGTCAAGGGAGCCAGCTCGAACAGCAGACCCGCGACAGCGGTCGGCAGGTCGGCCACCGGCAGGCCGCGCTCGCCGACCGTCAGCCAGACGGCGCTGATTCCGTTCTCCAAACCGGCCAGAATCTCCCGGTTGGCCGTCGCGGCATCACGTTCGCCGACCCGGGCGCTCACGTACCACCCGCGGTGCACGTCCCGGGTGGCGTCCCGACCCCGGACGAAGGGAAAGAAGCCCGGCAGCGGCTGCTCGGGCAGCTCGTCGCGCAGGGTGTACAGCGGGGCAATGGTCAGCCCGTCATAGGTGGTCTCGTCGAGCAGCCGCTCGGGCTCCTCGGGAAGTTCGGTGACTTCGACCCGGCGAGACTTCGCCAGCACGCCGGCCACACCCTTGCGCCACGCGGCGTACTCGGGCACCGGATCCACCCCAGGATCTGAAGCAATCGGCATATTGCTGTCCCTCTTCCTCAACACGGGCGTACCGCCTCCATGGGCCAGGTACCCTCACATCTGCCCAGCTCAACGACCACTTTGGTTAACGAGCATTCGTCCCGCTTCCTTCGATGCTAGCGGGCGGTTTCGCGCCGGTTGACCCTGCCCGCCACTACCAACCGGTAACCTGTCGCGATGACCAAGCTGATCCGTGACCCGCGTATCGCCGCGCTACTCGTCGGCGCGGCCGCGTTGTTCGTCGCGGCGGTGCTGGTTCCGCTGCCGAGTCCACATCAGATCCAGGTCTGGGCGACCTCGGTCGGCCCCGTCTTTCCCCTGCTGTTCTTCGCAGTCCATGCATTGGTCACGGTGGCGCCGATCCCGCGGACCGTGTTTACGGTGAGCGCGGGGCTGCTGTTCGGTCCACTGCTGGGCAGCACGCTCGCGGTGGGGGCGACGACGGTCAGCGCGGCGCTGGCGATCCTGCTCGTACGCGCGCTCGATCGCGATCAGGTCGCCTCCCGGCTCACCCATCCTGCGGTGCGCGCCATCGACGACCGCCTGCGACGCCGAGGCTGGCTGGCAGTCGGTTCGCTGCGGCTCATCGCCGCGGTGCCGTTCTCGGTGATCAATTACTGCAGCGGGTTGTCCTCGATCCGGTTCTGGCCGTACCTGATCGCCACGGTGCTCGGCGTACTGCCCGGCACCATCGGCACGGTCATCCTCGGTGATGCGTTGACCGGGGCGACGCATCCGGCGATGCTGGTGCTCTCCGGCGTCTGCCTCGCGGTGGGCGTCGTCGGCCTGGTCGTCGACGCGCGGTGGCGCATGACCACACCGCCGGTCCAGGAGCCCGCGCCCGTCCTGGTTCCGGAGTAGTCCGGTCGCGATGCCGGAACGCGGACGGTTGAGCTCGCGGGGCCGGATGCGATGATCCGGCCCGCGACGAGTGTCGACGCCCCCGCGCTCGAGAGCGGGGATTACGCCGACGGCACCCGGTCCAGGAAGCCGTGTACGCCGATGATCCGGTCGTCGGCGGAGAGCGTGATCACGTCGGAGCCTGCGACCGGTGCACTGCCGTCAGCGAGTGAGACCAACTCCCAGGCGAAGCGCGCGACGTCGTGGTGGCCGTCGACCACGCCGATCCGACGGAACTCGAAACCCGGGAACTGCGCCTGCACTCCCCCGATGGCCGCCGCAAGCTGGTCGTGCCCACTGACGTCCGCCAGCGGGTCGATGTAGAACCCATCCTCGGTCCATGCGGCGGCGACCGCCTTCGCCCTGGACTCCTCCTCGGTGGCATTCCACGCTTCGAAGTACCGATCTACCGCTTCCTCGTATCGCGACATAGCGAATCCTCCTGTGTAGAAAAACTTTTCGTTATCCGACCCGGGTTTTCGGATCGGCTTCCTCCACGATGCCCGGCCGCGTGCGCCAAGTCGATTACGCGCGAGGTAATGATCCGGCGGACCCGGATCAGCGGAGCCAGCCCGCGTTGGCAGTTGGCGACTACCGGAAGGCAGAAGAAAGTTGCCGGTCCCCCGACGCGGTCGCGCGCGGCGGCGAAGTCCACGCCGAGCCGTTCCCGGAGCACGGCGGCGGTGTCGACGTCCTCGCGGGCCAGGGAATCCAATGCCGCTGGAGCACTTCAGTGTCGAAACGGTCCACGGTCACGGCGTTGAAAGGGTGGTCGTCGGCTATCACCTGGAAGAGGCGATCACCGACTGCGACAGCGCCTTTGGGCACGACGGTGAACATGTGCGCCCCGGTCGATCAACACGCCACCCATCCGGACCCGCAGCGTGGGATGCAGAGCCCGATCAAACGCCGTAGCAAATTAGTAGCAAACTTGAGTTCTCCTCGCAATCATCGCATGACAAACTACGCAAAGCGCCCGCTATATCAGTCATTTCGGACAGAAACCCGAGGACACCACACGAAATCAATCGGAGCGACACATACTGTTCGGTAAAGATTTGGCTATCCCCTGGAATGCATGGTAGAGGCTGCGGCAAGACACCAGATCCCGTAGCCAGGAGCGGCCCGGGAGGCTAGCCGTGCCCCCTACGCCCCACGACCCAGAGTGAGTGCAGCCATGATTCTCACCGCCGTTCACGAAGTCCTCCTTGCCCAGATCGACAATCCCACGCCGGAGGCGCCGCCCGGCTCGGAGAAGATCCTGCAGATGGTCCGCTATCTCACTTGGTTCGTGCTGCTGTCGGGCGTCTCCGGCATCACCTACGCGGGAGGCAAATTCGCCTGGGAGAAGTGGAGCGGCGGCACCCTCGATTCACCGAAGATGGTCGCGGGCGCCATGATCGGCGGTGTCGTCGCCACCAGCGCGGGGACCATCATGAACGCCGTCGTCGGCTGATCGGCCCCGCCGCTACCTGATCCGCGCCCGGTTGCGCAACCGATCACGCCGTGCCACGCTACGACAGGTTGGAGGCGGACGTGACCAAGCACGGCGAGCCGCCGGGCCTTATCCCGGCGGACCGATTACAGGATGCGGCGGCGGTTTTCGGAATGCTCGCGGCCACCGCGCGTTTGCAGATCCTGTGGCTGCTCAGCCAGGACGAGCGCGATGTCGGGACCCTCGCCGCCGCGATCGGCCAGACGGTGCCCGCCGTAAGCCAGCACTTGGCCAAGCTCAAACTCGCCGGTCTCGTCCGCGCCCACAAGGACGGCAGGCGCAACGTCTACGCGATCGCCGACCCCGACGTCGCCGACATCGTCCGCCTCGCCTTCCGCCACCAGCGCGGCGCGATAGCAGGACCATCGGAGTGACCGCGTTACTCTTCGACCTCCACTCCGTAGTCACGGGCCAACCGAGCCGGATCGGTCGGATACCCGTGCCCGACCGCACGCAACCGCCAGCGGTCACCGGGCAAGTAGATCTCGGCGAGCACCAGCGCCCGCTTCTCGGTAACCGCACGGAGCGGCGCGCTCGCCACGACCTCTATCTCGACGCCGGCCGGCCGCGCCGAAGGTGACCTCCGCGCCCAGGGCAGCAGCCAGCACGATTCTCAGAACAGGAAGTAGCGCTGGGCCATCGGGAGTTCGGTGGCGGGCTGCTCGGTCCAGACCTCGCCGTCGATACGGACGGTGAAGGTGTCCGGGTCCACCTCGATGCGCGGCATAGCGTCGTTGTGCGGGAGATCGGCCTTCGTGACGCGGCGGACGTTGCGCACCGGGGCGAGTTCGCGCCGCACCCGCAGCCGGTCGGCCAGACCGTCCTCGATCGCCTGTTCGGAGACGAAATGCAACGAGGTGGCCGCCGCGGTCGAGGGGGCGGCGCCGAACATGGGACGCGGCAGCACCGGCTGCGGTGTCGGGATGGAGGCGTTGGCGTCGCCCATGGCGGCCCAGGCGATCGTGCCGCCCTTGAGCACGGCATGCGGACGGACACCGAAGAACGCGGGTTCCCACAGCACCAGGTCGGCCAGCTTGCCCACCTCGACCGAGCCGATCTCGTGGTCGAGGCCGTGCGCGACGGCCGGGCATATGGTGTATTTCGCGACGTAGCGCTGGACGCGGGCGTTGTCCGCCGCGCCGTCGCCCGGCAGTGCGCCGCGGTGGCGCTTCATCACGTGCGCGGTCTGCCAGGTGCGCATCACGACCTCGCCGATACGCCCCATGGCCTGAGAATCGCTTCCGATCATCGAGATGGCGCCGAGATCATGCAGCAGATCCTCGGCGGCGATGGTGGACGGGCGGATACGGCTCTCGGCGAACGCGAGATCCTCCGGTATGGAGGCGCTCAGGTGATGGCACACCATCAGCATGTCCAGGTGCTCGTCGAGGGTGTTGACCGTGTGCGGGCGGGTCGGGTTTGTCGAGCTGGGGAGCACGTTGAGCTGGGCGGCGACGGTGATGATGTCAGGCGCGTGCCCGCCGCCCGCGCCCTCGGTGTGATAGGCGTGGATGCCGCGGCCCGCGATGGCGCCGAGGGTGTCCTCGACGAAACCGGCCTCGTTCAAGGTGTCCGAGTGCAACGCCACCTGCACACCAGCGGCGTCCGCGACGGTGAGGCAGGCGTCGATGGCAGCCGGGGTGGAACCCCAGTCCTCGTGCAACTTGAAACCCGCTGCGCCGCCGCGTAATTGCTCCCACATGGCTTCGGCGCTGACCGTGTTGCCCTTGCCGAGCAACAGAATGTTCATCGGCCAGCCGTCGGTGGCCTCCAGCATGCGCGCCAGATGCCACGAGCCGGGGGTCACGGTGGTTGCCTTGCTGCCCTCGGCGGGACCGGTGCCGCCGCCGATCAGCGTGGTGATGCCGCCGCCGAGTGCCTCTCCCATCAGCTGCGGGCAGATGAAGTGAACGTGGCAGTCGATGGCGCCGGCGGTGAGAATGCGGCCGTTGCCCGCGATGATCTCGGTAGATGGGCCGACGATCAGGTCCGGGTGCACCCCACTCATGGTGTCCGGATTGCCCGCCTTCCCGAGGGCGCAGATGCGGCCATCCCGAACACCGATGTCCGCCTTGATGATTCCCCAGTGATCGATGACCACCGCGCCGGTGATCACTGTGTCCGGGGCGCCCGCGGCGCGGGTCGCTCGGCCCTGGCCCATCGATTCGCGTAGCACCTTGCCCCCGCCGAACACGGCTTCGTCGCCCGCCAATCCCGGTCCGCCGCTGCGGTCCTCGGTGATCTCGATCAGCAGATTCGTGTCGGCGAGGCGGATCCGGTCACCGGTGGTCGGCCCGAACAGCTCGGCGTAGCGCGCGCGGCTCAGTTGGCTCATGCCGGTCCATCCAGCAGTCCGGGCGGGGTCGGACTGATACCGTGCACCTCACGTGTCCCGCCCAACGGGACCAGCGAAACCCGCTGGCCGAGGCCCGGTTCGAAGCGCACTGCGGTGCCCGCCGGGATATCGAGGTGGCGGCCGTGCGCGGCCGCGCGGTCGAACCGCAACGCGGCATTGGCCTGCGGGAAATGCACGTGGCTGCCGACCTGAACCGGTCGATCACCGGTGTTCAGCACATCGAGCTCGATCCGGTCGGCCCCGGCGTTGAGCTCGATCGCGCCCTCAGCGCACAGATACTCGCCCGGAATCACGCGGTCCTCCTAACCGATCGGGTGGTGCACGGTGACGAGCTTGGTTCCGTCCGGGAAAGTCGCCTCGACCTGGACGTCGTGGATCATCTCCGGCACACCCTCCATCACGTCGCCACGGGTGAGAACTGTTCGCCCCGAGGACATCAGCTCGGCGACAGTGCGGCCGTCCCGCGCGCCCTCGAGCACGTGGTCGGTGATGAGCGCGACCGCCTCCGGATGGTTCAACCTGAGTCCGCGCGCCTGCCTGCGCCGGGCAAGCTCGGCGGCGTAGCTCAACAGCAGGCGCTCCTGCTCGTGCGGCGACAATCGCATCCGGGCTCCTCACCGGGTGGGAGTGGCTGGGTGACCGACATTCTGGCACGCGCGTTCCGCCGTTGCCGGACGAGCGCACTCAGGGTCGATGCGGGAGATTCTGCAGCCGCACCTGGCCGTGCGCCACGGTGCGGCCCTGCTCGTCGGTGATGACGACCTGCCACAGCTGCTGAAGCCTGCCGCGATGCACGGGCGTCGCCTCGCCGGTCAGGGTGCCCTCGCGAACCGCGCGCAGAAAGTCGGTGTTGTTGTTCACGCCGACGACCATGCCCTGGTCGCCGAACCAGATCCCGCCCGCCATGCTGGCGAGTGTCTCGATGACAGTGCAGTACACACCACCGTTCTGGATGCCTGCGGGCTGATACAGGTGCGGCTTGACGACCCACTCGCCGCGCACCCGATCGGCACTCAACTCGGTGTAGCGCAGGCCGATCAGGTCGGTGAAGGTGCCTTCGCTGAGTTTGTTCACCTGCTCGGGTGTGAGCTCCGCCAGCGAGCCGATGGCCTGGGTCTCCTGCTGTGTCATGCCTTCACTGTCGCACAACGCGAACGACCGCCCGCCGCACACCCGGCGTCTTGCGGGTCGACGGTCAGCCATGGGAAACAGAGCGACGGGCCCCACCGGAGTGGAGCCCGTCGCGGCAAGGGATCGGGGGTCACCGCAGCCCTCGGGACTCGCACACGATCCTTACGCCGAGCATGAGTATAGGCCAGGCTTACCTAACTAAGCAACCCGCGGGTCGACACACCGGGAGTCCGCGGTCGGCGAGCGCGGCCAGCAGCCCCCGACCACGCCGCACGCCGAGGACCGAGTCGGTCCGCGCGAGGTCGGGCACGTAAGTCGAAGCGCCCGCGATGGACTCGCCGACAAGAGACCAGAACCGGCGCGGGCTCAGCCTGGAGCAGTGCGCCATGCTCGTCTGAATGAGCGCCAGCGGGGGCTCGCAGCGATGTGCGAGCCAGACGTACATAGCCTCCTCACACGGCAAGCTGACCACGCCAGGCCCGCCAGCGAGCCGATCACCGTCCAGCACCCGGATCGTGGTGTCCTCCAAGCCGGCCCAGTCGATCCCGCCGTCATTGTCGGTGTGTATCCAGAGGTTCTCCAGACCCGGATCCCAAGCGCGACCCTCCGCGACAAGCAACGCGACCACGCGACCCACGACCGCGTGAATCAGAGCTGTCGCAACGACCTCCGCGGCGATGTCGGCGCTGATCATCTCCGCGGCGTGACGCCGGTACATGAGTTCGATCCGACCCTCGCGCGCTCCGTCCGACAGCCGCCACCAGCGTCGTTTGCCCTGCTCAGCCATCGCTGCCACGGCGTACACCCGCGGATGCTCGGGTTGCAGCGCGCGCAGCCGGGCACAGGCGCGCCCGAATACCGGCTGGGATCGGTGCGGTGTGGTGACGAGCTCAGTCATCGAACCTCCTCGGGTCGGCGTACCTCGAAAGATAGGTTAGGCTTACCAGACCTAGCAAGTATCGCGGTTCGAGTCAGGAGCGGTCGTCGCCGTGAAACACCTTGGCACCGTGAGGCGGCGTCGCCTTTCCGGACTCATCGTCTTGACCACCATGCTTCTGCTCGCCGTTATGGCAGGCGTCGCAGTCGGCACGCGCTCGCTCGCTCCCGGAACCGTGTACGACGCCGCGCACCACGCGTTGAGCTGCCCCAGCGGGCCCTTCACCTGCCCGGCTGGCTCGACCGAGGAACAGATCGTGCGCGGCCTGCGCATCCCCCGCACCGCGCTAGCGCTGGTCTGCGGGCTGGCGCTGGGCATCGCGGGCGTGCTTATCCAGGGCTACACCCGCAACCCGCTCGCCGACGCCGGCCTACTCGGCCTCAACGCGGGGGCGGCATTCCTGGCGGCGCTGAGCGTGTATCTGTTCGCGTTCACCGCGCCGGAGCAGTACATCTGGTTCGCCTTCGCAGGAGCGTTGATCGCCGGTCTGGTGGTATTCGGAATCTCGGCCGTCGGCGGCGGCAAGGCGAGTCCGCTGAGCCTCGTGCTGGCCGGCATCGCGGTGACCGCGTTCTTGCAAGCGATGACGAACGCCATCATCGTGCTCGACGCGTCAGCGTTGGACACTTACCGGTTCTGGGTCGTCGGCACGGTAGCGGGCCGCGATGCCGGGGTGTTCTGGCAGGTGCTTCCGTTCCTGGCACTCGGCACGCTGCTCGCGGTCGCGGTGTCGCCGAGACTGAATGTGCTCAGCCTCGGCGACGATGTCGCGCGGGGGCTCGGCGTGCACGTCGGCCGCAGCCGGGCGGTAGGACTGGCGGCCGTAGTACTGCTTTCGGGAGCGGCGACGGCGGCGGTCGGGCCGATCGCATTCCTCGGCCTCGCCGTCCCCCACCTCGCCCGGGTGTTCACCGGTCCGGACTATCGCTGGCTGGTTCCCTACTCCGGGCTGTTCGGCGCGTTGCTGCTGCTGGTCGCCGACATCGTCGGCCGCCTGGTGGTCCGGCCCGGCGAGTTGCAGGTCGGGGTGACGCTCGCCGCCCTCGGCGCGCCGTTCTTCCTCACGTTCGTCCGTCGCCGCGAGCTGGTGAGATTGTGACGATTTCGCTGGAGACCACGAGCAGGAGACGCGCACTACGGGTGGGACCGGTCTCGATGGTGCTGCGTCCGGCGATGACGCTGATCGTCGTCGCGCTGGCCGCGCTGGCGCTGGCGCTGTTCTGCCTCGACATCGCCGTCGGCGAGTCGCACCTCCCGCTCGGACGTGTACTCGACGTACTGACCGGAGGCGGCACCCACTCACAGCGGTTCATCGTGCTCGAATCCCGGTTGCCGCGCGCGCTCACCGCTCTGGTGGTCGGCGTCTCGCTCGGCCTCGCGGGTGCGATCACGCAGTCGATTCTGCACAATCCGCTGGCCGCACCCGACATACTCGGCATCACCTCCGGCGCGAGCCTCGGCGCGGTCGCCGTCCTGGTCGGCACCGGAGGCGCCGGCACAGGACTGGCCGCCACGGTCGGCGCGCCGCTGGCCGCGCTGATGGGCGGGCTGCTCACCGCGGTGGCCGTCTACCTGCTCGCCTGGGGACGCAATCCCACCGGTGAGCGCGGCACCACCGGCCTTCGGCTGGTGCTGATCGGCGTGGGCGTCAACGCGCTGCTGGTCTCGGGCGTCAGCTGGCTGCTGACCCGCGCCAGCTCGGTAGACGCGCAGCGCGCGCAACTGTGGCTCAACGGATCGCTCAACACAGCCGACCGCGCTCACCTGGCGCCCGCGGGGGTCGCCGCGACCATAGTCGTGCTCGTCGCGCTCGGCTCGGCCCGCACACTCGCGGCGCTGCGCCTCGGCGCGGACACCACCCGCGCGCTCGGTGTGCGAATCCAGACTCAGCAGGCTGTCTTGATCGGCGCGGCCGTGGTCGGCGCCTCGGTGGCGACGGCAGCCGTCGGGCCGGTGGGCTTCGTCGCGCTGGCGGGCCCGCAGATCGCGCGCCTGCTGCTGCGTACTCCGGGCGAACCACTGATCGGCTCAGCGCTGATCGGCGCCATCCTCGTGGTCGGCGCGGATGGCGCCTCGCGTGCGTTGTTCCCGGCAGAGCTGCCGGTGGGCGTCGTTACCGCGGCATTCGGCGGTCCGTTCCTGCTGTACATGCTCGTGCGGATGAATCGGAAGGTGACGCTGTCATGACCACCGCGGACATCACCACTACGGACACCACGGGCCGCCGGGCGAACGTCCCGGCGCACCGGCTGGGCGCCGACGGCGTCACCCTCGGCTACGGCGACCGGGTGATCGTCGAGGGGTTGAGCCTGGATATCGCCCCCGGCGTGATCACCACGGTGATCGGGCCGAATGGCTGCGGCAAATCCACGCTGCTGCGCTCGCTCGGGCGGTTACTGCGCCCGCGAACGGGCCAGGTCCTGTTGGACGGCAAGGCCATTTCGACGATGAAGGCCAAGGACGTGGCCCGCGTCGTCGGCATGCTTCCGCAGTCGCCGGTCGCACCGGAAGGGCTCACCGTCGCCGATCTCGTCGCGCGTGGTCGCCATCCGCATCAGTCCTGGTTCCTACAATGGTCGGCGACCGACGAAGCCGAGGTCACCACCGCGCTGGAACAGACAGGGATCGCCGATCTGGCCGACCGCACGCTCGACGAGCTCTCCGGCGGCCAGCGCCAGCGCGCCTGGATTTCCATGGCGCTGGCCCAGGGCACCGACATCCTGCTGCTCGACGAGCCGACCACCTACCTCGATCTGGCGCATTCGGTCGAGGTGCTCGATCTCGTCGACCGGCTGCACGCCGACCTCGGGCGGACCGTCGTCATGGTGCTGCACGATCTGAACCTCGCGATCCGCTACAGCGACCAGCTGGTCGTGATGCGGGCAGGGCGCGTCGTCGCCGCCGGCGCCCCGGCTGACGTCGTGTCCGTCGAGTTGTTGCGCAAGGTCTTCGACTTGGACGCCGCAGTGCTCGAGGACCCGGTCTCGGGCAGGCCGATGGTCGTGCCGATCGGCACAAGGCACGTGCGCGGCACAGCGGGCGGACCGGCTACCGTCACGCCGGAAACCGCAGCTATGAGAAATGACACACCAGCTATTCCATAGTTACGACGTCCTGTAGTACGCATCGACGTCGTTGATTACCTAAAATTGTGGAATGGCAGGTCTTGGTGAACTCGAGAAAGCGGTTATGGACCAGTTGTGGTCGGCCGACGAACCGCAGACGGTCCGGCAGGTGCACGAGGCGCTCGCCGCACGCCGTGAGCTCGCGTACACCACGGTGATGACCGTGCTGCAACGCCTCGCGAAGAAGAACCTCGTGGTTCAGCAACGCGACGACCGCGCGCACCGCTACGCACCCGTGCACACGCGCGACGAACTCGTGGCCAGTTTGATGGTCGACGCCCTACAACAGGCCGACGAGGCGGGCAGCCGCGCCGCCGCGCTCGTGCACTTCGTCGAACAGGTCGGGAAGGATGAGGCTGCCGCATTGCGGGAAGCACTCGCTAAGCTCGAAGCAACCGAGGATTCGGCACCGCCACCGCAGTAGCCTCCTCGGGCGCCCTGGCCCCACAACGCAGTGAGCTGAGTCGATGAACGCAACCGCGCCGGTCTTCGGCGGACTCGCATTGCTTCTCGCGGGGCCTGCCCCGCGCTTGCTGAGTCGGGCGACCTGGACTTACCGGACGCCCCGGGCAGCGCTGGTGCTCTGGCAGGCCATCGCGCTTGCCGCAGTGCTCAGCTCATTCGGGTCGGGGCTCGCCATCGCGGCCGAACTGCTCGTTCCCGGCCCGGACGGACGCCCGACCACCGCACCGACCCGCGAGATCGACGCACTCGGCCTGCCGCTGTGGCTGGCTTACGTGCTCGTCTTCGCGCTCACGCTCTTGGTCGGCGGCCGGCTGATCTACGCCATCGTCCGGGTCGGCGTGCACACCCGCAGGCGCCGGGCGCGCCACCGCATGCTCGTCGACCTGCTCGACCAGAGCGGTCCGCGGCGGCGCGCGGCGGATATCCGGGTGCTCGCCGCCACCGAGCCGATCGCCTACTGCCTGCCAGGCCTGCGCCAGCGTGTCGTGCTCAGCGAGGGCACGCTGACCAACCTGGCGGACGCCGAGGTCACCGCCATCGTGAGCCACGAGCGGTCGCACCTGCGGGCCAGGCACGATCTGGTGCTCGAGGCGTTCACCGCGGTGCACGAGGCCTTCCCCAGGCTGGTGCGCAGCAAGGCGGCCCTCGGTTCGGTGAAACTGCTCATCGAATTGCTCGCCGACGATTCCGCCGTCAAGGTCACCGGTCCGAAACCGCTGGCCCGCGCCTTGGTGGCGTGCGCGAAGTCCACCGCCCCGCAGGGCGCGCTAGCGGCGGGCGGGCCGACCACGCTAATCCGTATCCAGCGCCTGAGCGATCGGATCGGCGACGTGCGCATCGCCACGGCAGCCTATCTCGGCTCGGCCACCATTCTCGTGGTTCCGACACTGGCTGTGGCCGTACCCTGGCTCGTGGAACTGGGTCGGCTGTTCCACGGCTGAATCGCGGGCACGTATCCTGGACACTCGGCCCGCTCTCCGGTCGGCCGCACCACCTCACCACCGGCACTCGATCGCTCGCGCCGCAGCGCGGCGAACCGATCGTGCACCGCTCTCGATCCCACCGAACAGTGCGTTCCCGTCGAACGCGTTGTGCGACGAAAGGCATACACACCTCGTGACCCCCTCGACCACCGTCGCCGCGGCGCCCACCGTGACCTTTGCGGAATTGGGCCTGCCCGCCGTGCTCGTGCAGGCACTGCGGCGCGACGGCATCGAGACGCCGTTCCCGATTCAGTCCGCCACCGTGCCGGACGCCTTGGCCGCCAAGGACGTGCTCGGCCGCGGGCCGACCGGTTCCGGGAAGACCCTCGCCTTCGGCCTTCCGATGCTCACCCGTTTGGCGGGCGCGTCCGCCAAGCCGGGCCGACCGCGCGGGCTCGTGCTGGTACCAACCCGCGAGCTGGCCGCACAGATCGAGCGGGCGCTCGATGAGCCTGCGCTCGCGCTCGGTCTCCGCGTTGCCTCGGTAGTCGGCGGAGCGCCGATCAGGCGCCAGGCCGACCGGCTCGCCCGCGGCGTCGACCTGCTCATCGCCACGCCGGGGCGGCTCGCAGATCTCCTCGCGCAGGGCGCCGCCGACCTGTCCGACGTGGCGATCACCGCCCTGGACGAGGCCGACCACATGGCCGATATGGGCTTTCTGCCACAGGTGACCAAACTGCTCGACCGTACACCGAAAGACGGCCAGCGCCTGCTGTTCTCGGCCACCTTGGACGGCGATGTAGACAAGCTGGTCAAACGCTACCTGCGCTCGCCGGTTACCCATTCCACCGCGCCGCCGTCGGCTTCGGTCGCGACGATGTCGCACCACCTGCTGTACGTACGGGACAAGATAGCCAAGCGAGCTGTCGCCACCGAGATCGCCGCGCGCGACGGTCTGACCATCATGTTCGTCCGCACCAAGCATGGCGCCGACCGCCTCGCCAAACAGCTGCGCGGCGCGGGCATCCCCGCGGGCGCGCTGCACGGCGGTAAGGCACAGAACAACCGGACCCGCACCCTCGCCGCATTCGCCGACGGCTCGGTGCCGGTACTGGTCACCACCGATGTCGCCGCCCGCGGCATCCACGTCGACGGCATCTCCCTTGTCGTGCATGTCGATCCGCCAGCCGAGCCGAAGGCATACCTGCACCGGGCCGGGCGCACCGCCCGCGCCGGCGAGGACGGCGTCGTGGTCACGCTCGTCATGGATGAGGAACGCCGGGACGTCGAGTCGATGGCGCGCAAGGCCGGCGTCGAGGTCGACGGGGTCGACGTCCGTCCAGGCGACCGCACGCTGATTCGGATCACCGGCGCGCGCCGACCATCCGGAATTCCGGTCGCGGCGCCGACCGCACCCGCGGTGGCGCCCGCCACCGACCCGGCGAAATCCGCTCGCCGGAAGCCGGGGCGGCGCGGGGAGGCTTCCGCAACCAGTGGGCGCGGCGCGGGTGCGGCGAAGAAGTCCGGCGGACGTTCGGGCGCGGCGTCCTCGGCGGGCCACATCAGCGGCCCCGCCAAGGGAACGTCAGGCCGACGCAGCGCCGCGAAACTCACTGGAAATCCCGCCGCGGGCAACAACGTGGGACGGCATGCGGGCACGCCGAAGGCGGCACCCGGA
This sequence comes from Nocardia sp. NBC_00881, assembly GCF_045207455.1. NCBI lineage: Bacteria > Bacillati > Actinomycetota > Actinomycetes > Mycobacteriales > Nocardiaceae > Nocardia > Nocardia sp. NBC_00881. The sequence goes on along the minus strand of NZ_CP108798.1, from coordinate 733,921 downwards.
CGCAACTTCGATGCGACGGCCGAATTCTCGGCTCGAGCGGGAGTTTCCGGGTCCGCCGACACGCCCGGGCGTACGAGGCGACGCGCCGTGCGAGCACAGCAGTCACCAAGGCTTGGCAATCGCGGAGCGAACTAATTGGTGGCCACCCATACGCTCGGAGCCGTCGTCTGCGCGCTGATCGCGGCGCTGCTGTTCGCGGTCGCCGCGGTCGCACAGCAACGGGCAGCGGCCGCGGTACCGGAAGGGAACTCCCTCGTCGCATCGTTGTTGCGCAACCCGCGGTGGTGGGCGGGCATCGTCGGGGATGCGGGCGGATATGCCATGCAGGTCGCGGCGCTCGCGCTGGGCGCGGTGCTGTTGGTGCAGCCTATCCTGGTGAGCGCGCTGGTATTCGCGCTGCCGCTGGCAGCGCGGCTCAATAACCGCCGAATCGCAGCCCGTACTTGGGCGACCGCGCTCGCTCTGAGCGCCGCGCTGGCCTGTTTTCTCCTCGTCGGCGATCCGACCCCGGGCAATGCCAATGCGCCGCTGCGTGAATGGCTGCTTCCGCTGGGAGTATTACTCGCTCTGATCCTCGCAGCCACCGCATGCGGCATCGTCACGGAGGACCCGGCGCGGCGGGCGCTGCTGCTCGGTGCGGCCAGCGGGTCCTTGTACGGTTTGGCCGCCGCTCTCACCTCCTATGTCACCGGCCTGTTCGAGCATGGTCTCGGTGACGTGCCCGGCGCCTGGCAGACCTGGGCGCTGGTCGCAGCGGGCATCACCGGCGTTTATCTGCAGCAGCGCGCGTTCCAGGCCGGGTCGCTCACCGCGTCACTGCCCGCCGTCACAATCGCCGAGCCGCTTGCCGCCGCCTTCCTCGGCGTCGCAGCGCTCGACGAACGGTTCCGCACCGGCACGGTGGGCCTCGTTGTCACCGGGCTCGCGGTGCTGGTCATGTGCGCTACCGCGATCGCGCTCTCCCGCTCCCAGGCTGCCGCCTGATCGCCGACGAAGTGCGGCGGGACAACGGCGTGGTTCCGGTCGCCGCGAGGCAGACGCGGGAGAACCAGTGCATGACACGCCGATCAGCAGATCGATCGCCGCGGCGGGATAGTCGCCAGAGGTGCCAGAGAACGGCGCACTCGCACCGCCTGCCGGTTATCATCGGTCAAGTGCACTTTCTCCCTGGTCACCAGCCGCCGTACGATCTGACCTACGACGACATCTTCCTCGTCCCGAACCGGACCGATGTCACGTCACGCTTCGACGTCGATCTGTCGACGGCCGACGGGTCCGGCACCACCATCCCGATCGTCGTGGCCAACATGACCGCCGTCGCCGGGCGCCGGATGGCCGAGACCGTGGCCCGCCGCGGCGGCATCGTGGTTCTCCCGCAGGACCTGCCGATCAGCGCCGCCGCCGACACCATCGCTTTCGTCAAGGACCGCTCCCTCACCGCCGACACCCCGGTCACGCTCGACCCCGACCGCTCGGTCTCCGAGGCCGTCGCCCTCATGCACAAGCGTGCCCACGGTGCCGTGATCGTCGTCGACGCCGGACGTCCGATCGGCGTCGTCACCGAGGCGTCCTGCGCCGACGTCGACCGCTTCGCCCGACTGCGCGAGGTCGCGGTCACTGATTTCGTCCAGGCGCCGGCAAGCGCCTCCCCGCGCGACATCTTCGACCTGCTGGACAGCAAGCACGCCACATTCGCCGTGCTCACCGCTGCGGACGGCACCCTGGCGGGAGTGCTGACCCGCACCGGTGCGGTCCGCGCCGGCATCTACCAGCCCGCGGTCGACGCCAAGGGCAAGCTGCGCGTCGCGGCCGCGGTCGGCATCAATGGCGACGTGGCCGCCAAGTCCAAGTCCCTCGTCGACGCAGGCGCCGATCTGCTCGTCATCGACACCGCGCACGGCCACCAGACCAAGATGCTCGAAACCCTCGCCGCCGTCCGCGATCTCGGCCTCGGCGTCCCACTCGTCGCGGGCAACGTGGTCTCCGCCACGGGCACCAGGGACCTCGCCGAGGCGGGTGCGGACATCATCAAGGTCGGGGTCGGCCCCGGCGCCATGTGCACCACCCGCATGATGACCGGCGTCGGCCGTCCGCAGTTCTCCGCGGTGGCCGAATGCGCCGCCGCCGCCAGACAACTCGGCGTGCACACCTGGGCCGACGGCGGGGTGCGCCATCCCCGCGACGTGGCGCTCGCACTGGCTGCGGGCGCGTCCAACGTGATGATCGGCTCCTGGTTCGCAGGCACCTACGAGTCGCCCGGCGACCTGCGCGTCGACCGCGAGGGCAACGCCTACAAGGAGAGCTTCGGCATGGCGTCCAAGCGCGCCGTCGCCGCCCGCACTGCCTCCGACAGTGAATTCGACCGTGCACGTAAGGCGCTGTTCGAGGAGGGCATCTCCAGCTCACGAATGCGGCTGGACCCCGAGCGTCCCGGCGTCGAAGACCTGATAGACCACATCTGCTCCGGTCTCCGCAGCGCGTGCACCTACGCGGGTGCGCGAAGCCTCAGCGAATTCCATGACAAGGCCGTGCTCGGCGTGCAGTCCGCGGCTGGTTTCGCCGAAGGTCGTCCACTGCCCAGCGGTTGGTGAGTCGAGACACGCGCGAACAACCCGCCACCGGCCCACGCGACCTGACGCGTGGGCCGGTAACATGGTGGTTGCCGGACTCCGGCACCATGGCTCATTCCGCGAAAGGATCCAGTTGTCACCCGCGTCCGAGGGCGCCGCACAGGAGGGCTCCTCTATCGAGCCGGGTGACAAACCCGGCGTCCTCCTCTTCGCAGTAGTCGTCCCATTCCCCACAGGCCGGTTCCCAGCACTGTTCGGATGGTGCTGACGATGTCCGTCGCGCTCACCGCGCTCAGCTTGATCGGGCTCGTCGCTCTCACGGTAGGCACCGCTCTGTTCGTCGCCGCCGAGTTCTCCCTCACCGCACTGGAACGCAGCACCGTCGAGGCCCACGCTCGCACCGGTGACGTGCGCGCGCGGATGGTCCGCAAGGCGCATCGCACGCTGTCGTTCCAGCTGTCCGGCGCACAGCTCGGCATCACCATCACCACGCTGATCACCGGCTACATCGCCGAGCCTGTGCTGGCCAGGCTGCTGAACCCGGTGTTCACCGGGATCGGCCTGAGCGACGCCGCCGCGCACGGCGTCGCGCTCGCGCTCGCGCTGGTGCTGGCTACCTCGCTATCGATGATCTACGGCGAGCTGGTGCCCAAGAACATCGCCATCGCCAAGCCACTGGCCACCGCCCGCACGACGGCCGGCCCGATGATCGGCTTCTCGGTGGTATTCAAGTGGATGATCCATTTCCTCAACGGCACCGCGAACTGGGTGGTCCGCAGGCTCGGCGTGGAACCCGCCGAGGAGTTGCGCTCGGCGCGGTCCCCGCAGGAACTCGGCTCCCTGGTGCGCACGTCCGCGCTACGCGGCGCGCTCGACCAGCGCACAGCCCAGGTGATGGATCGCTCGCTACAGTTCGGCGAGCGCAGCGCCGAGGAGCTGATGACGCCGCGGGTGAAGATCGAGTCACTGGACAAGCTCGACACCATCGCCGATCTCATCGACGCGGCGGGCCGCACCGGCTATTCCCGGTTCCCGGTGATCGACGGTGATCTCGACAACACCTTGGGCTTCGTGCACGTCAAGCAGGCGTTCACACACCCGGCGAACGCGCGCAGGACCATCCCCTTGCGTATGCTCGCCCGCCCGGTGCCGATCGTGCCCGCCAGCCTCGACGGCGACGAAGTACTCGAACGCATCCGGGCCGACGGTATGCAGGTAGCGCTCGTCGTCGACGAGTACGGCGGCACCGCGGGCCTGGTCACCATGGAGGACATCATCGAGGAGATCCTCGGCGACGTCCGCGACGAGCACGACGAGGAGGAGCGCGATGTGCGGCGTGTCTCCGACGGCTGGGACTGCTCAGGCCTGCTGCGCATCGACGAGGTATCCCGGGCCACCGGATACGACGCCCCCGAGGGCGAGTACGAGACCCTGGGCGGTCTCGTACTGACCAGGCTGGGCCGCATCCCCGTGGCAGGCGACGAAATCGTGCTACCGAATCCCCGCTCACAGCAGTGGTCGTCGGCGGACACTCCTCGCACAGGCGGCTGGGTCGCCCGCGTCGAGCGGATGGACGGGCGGCGCATCGACCGGGTGCGCCTGATCCCCGTCGCCGCCGACGCCCTCGCCACCAGGGAGCACAGCCATGGGTGACCTGTTCGGCGTGCTGCTCACCGTCGTGCTGCTCGGTGGCAACGCCTTCTTCGTCGCGGCCGAGTTCGCACTCATCTCCGCGCGCCGCGACCGGCTGGAAGCGCTGGCGGCGCAAGGCAAACGGAACGCGACCACGGTGATCCGTGCGGGCGAGAACCTCTCGATGATGCTCGCGGCGGCCCAGCTGGGCATCACGATCTGCTCCATCCTGCTCGGCCGCGTCGGCGAGCCCGCCATCGCGCATCTGCTCGAGGGCCCCTTCGAGCTGCTCGGCCTACCCGAGCAGCTGTTGCACCCGGTGGCGTTCACGCTCGCGCTCACCATCGTGGTCATCCTGCACATCCTGTTCGGCGAGATGATCCCGAAGAATATCGCGCTGGCCGGGCCGGAACGCTGTGCACTGCTGCTGGTTCCGGTGCACCTGATGTGGCTGCGGCTGGCCCGCCCGCTCATCGCGCTCTACAATCTCGCCGCCAACCTGTCGCTGCGGCTGCTGCTGATCGAGCCGAAGGACGAGCTGCAAGCCACCGTCTCCTCGGTGGAGCTCGCCGAGATGATCGGCGAGTCACGCTCGGAAGGCCTGCTCGACGAGGAGGAGCACCGCCGCCTCACCCAGGCGCTCGGCACGAGCGACCGGGTAGTCGCCGACGTCATGGTGCCGCTGGACGCGACCCGGTCGATTCCATTGCGTGGTAACGGGACCACCCTCGGCGACATCGAGTCCGCCGTCGCCGAGACCGGCTTCTCCCGCTACCCGGTTCGGGCGAGCGACGGCTCGCTGGTGGGATACCTGCACGTCAAGGACGTGCTCGACAAGGTCGCCGACGAGAGCGCCGGTCCCGCGACGCCGATCCCGCGCACCGACATCCGGCCGCTGCCGACCGTCGGCATGGGCACCACGCTCTATGAGGCGTTGGCCCGCCTGCGGCGCACCAACAGCCACCTCGGCCGGGTGGTCGACGAGCGGGGCAACACCTCCGGCGTCGTCGCCTTGGAGGACCTCGTGGAGGAGTTCGTCGGCACCGTCCGGGACGGTACGCACCGGGTGATCGAATGAATACCGGGCGAGTTCCCACCGCCTCGGCGACGTGGCGACGGGATGTCGGCATAACCGTACTGCCTGCGGCGCGCTGGCGGGCGAGCGCTGCCGCCCACCGGGCCCGGCTCGACGAGCTGGTCGGGCCATACTTCGAACAGCGGGCGCAGGGTTCGTCGCATCCGGTGATCGACTTCTTGTTCACCTATTACGGTCACAAACCCGCCCACTTGCGGCGTTGGCATCCGGGTTACGGCGTCGCGCTGGCGGATGCCGCCGAGTACGAAGGCTTTCGCGGGTATCGCCATATGACGGTGGAAACCGCTACCGGAAGCGACGGCGCGGCACACGCATCACCCTGCGGTGTTTTCGATAACGTCTGCACGGCCGACCCCGCCTATCTGGCCAAGCGCCGTGATACCGTCGAGTTCGTCGCGAACCTGCTGCGCGCTACCGCCTCCCGGCCAGCACAGCTGTCCTGCTTCGGTCTGCACGAGTGGGCGATGGTGTATCGCACCGACGACGTCCGCCACCAGAAAGTGCCGCTGCGGCTGGGGCGAGCGGGCACCGACGCTGTGGTCGAGTCGATGTCGTTGCGCTGCACACATTACGATGCCTATCGCTTCTTCACCCCGGACGCGGTGGGCCGGAATGCCGAGCCGCTGACGCGCGCCGACCAGGTGCTCCGCGAACAGCCAGGATGCTTGCACGCCAACATGGACCTGTACAAGTGGGGCTTCAAGCTGGTCCCGCTGATCTCCTCCGAGCTGCTGCTGGACTTTTTCGAATCGGCCTGCGCCGCCCGCGTACTCGACATGCGCGCCAGCCCCTACGATCTGTCCGAGTACGGCTACGAGCCGGTCCGCATAGAGACACCGGCGGGCCGCGCCGAGTACGTCCGCGCACAATCAGCGCTGGCCGATCGCGCGGCCGAGTTGCGCCGGATCTTCCTCGGCGTATGCGACGGACTTCTCGCCCAGCACTCCGCCTCGGCCACCGTTCGCTCGGCCGGGTCAAGGAGAGCGCTCGCTCGATGATCCACCAGCAGGGTCAGGAAAACGGAGCTGATGGGCATACTGCTCACCCAGCGCGGGGGCGCGGCTGTCCTGACCGGCACGCGCCGTCAGGACGCCGCGTGCAAACCGAACCCGCTCGCACCCTTCGCTTCCCGGCCGGGCTCGAGGCGCAGGCTCCGGTCGTAGTCGCCACCGCCCTGCGGGCGGTAGCGGATCGGTTCCAACTTCGCCAGATTCGACATTCGCTGCCTGAGGTCGTCGGCGACCTCGTCGAAACGCTCCGAGCCGAGGCGAATCGTGCCGTACACGAGGAACGGCGGCAGCACATCCATGCCCGGATAGTAAAGAATGCCATGGTGAATCGGGAACAGCAGGTCGTCGACCGGCCCGTTGACGCCGCGATCGGAGTACGACGGCTCCCTGCCACCGATACTGACCACCAGCATCGCACGCCGGCCCGCCAGCACGCCCGCCCCATACCTCGGCAGCGCATTCCCCCCGGCGCCGTAGGCGAACCCGCAGGTGAAAACCCGATCGACCCAGCCCTTCATGATCGCGGGCATGCTGAACCACCACAGCGGGAAATGCAGGAGGACGGTGTCGGCCCAGAGCAGTTTCTCCTGCTCGGCGCGGATGTCGGAGCTCAGCGTCCCGTTATGATAGGCGGCACCTGAGGCCAGCATGAAGTTGGTCTCCTCGACCACACCGAAATCGTCGGGGTCGGCGTGGGCTTTCCAGCCCATGGCGTACAGATCCGTTATCCGTACCTCGTGCCCGTCGGCCCGTAACTGTTGCACTGCCACGTCTTTCAGCGCACCGGTGAGTGAGTCCGGCTTCGGGTGGGCGTACACGACCAGTACGTTCATTCCGGCTTCCGTCACATTTCGGCGCAACGCCACTCGCGACGAAGGAATTCCTTCAAGTCTCCGACCTGCACGATCACCCATGCAGCCACAGCGAAATCACTCGACGAGCTCTTCGGCGACCAGCGCCTGTCAATGGTGCTCCACGAATCGGTACCAGTGCCCCTCGAACGTCTCGTACTCGACGCCGTTGGTGGCGGGCGGGCCGATGTGGGGTGGGGTCGCGGGGTCGCTGAAGTAGGCGAACCCGCCCGAGTTCGATTCGTGTGCTTGGGTGTAGAACAGGCAGCCACCGTCACGGGAAGTGATGTAGGTGATCGTGTAGATGCCGAGACGGGTGCGGTGGCCGGGGTTGGCGCAGTCGGCGGCCTGGTCTTCGAGAATCGGGCGCGAGAGCCGCCAACCGGTGGCTTCGGGTATGTCGAACCAAACCAGCGCTACCAGTACGCCGAGCAGCAGAGGCGACACGAGACTGTAGAAGAAGGCGCGGTAGCGCAGCAGGCCCAGCAGCCCGAACAGCAGGGCGATCGCGCCGAGCACTCCGAGGACGAACCACAGCACGACGATGGTCGGGAGCGTCCCCTCGGCCGCCAGCTGCCAGAACAGCGCTGAACAGGACACCGCGACAAGGGCGGCCAGGAGCCCCATCCAGAGAACGAACCAACGAGGAATACGCGCCCGTGCACGGGATCTGGTGGTGCTCACCTGATCAAGATACGAGCGCCGCGGGCTTCGCGGGCGTTATCGAGGACGAAATCGCCCGACCTGCTGGCGGTCACGATGCTGTGTATCCCAGCAGACGGGACGTTCGGAGGAGGGAAGCCCGCGCAACCTGTATACACCTACTCCGCAAGCAACCGAGCGCTGCATGATCAGGCTGACTATGTCAGCGCCGCGCTAACCCTTCGAACTTTCTGACGATCCGAGGATCACTTGCCGTCGCCGCGCAACTCGCAATCGTAAAAGCACGCTTCGGTTCGGCACCGGCCTCGGACACGAAAAATCCCCCGGCCAGTAATCTGACCAGGGGATTCGACGACGAAATCCATCGCTTACAGCGGCGGGAACCCCGCCGACCCGGTAGCCATCCAATTCCAGAACATCGCGGCCCGGTTGACCAGCAATGCCACGATGTCGAGCACAACGCTTCCCATAAATCTTCCTCACAAATCGACGATCTCTGTGCGCCCAAGGGTAACGGATTGATAAAGGGGAGTCGAAGCTCGTCGTGGTGCGGAAAAGCGCGACGCGATTACACGGAGGCCAGCGCCTTCGCCTCGCGGCGACGGCGGTGCAGGATCGGTTCGGTGTAGCCTCATGACTCTGCTTCCTCGCCTGACCTGCGGTTTAACTTAGCTCAAATCCGCCAGTGACCGTTTTGTGGCCGTTTTAGGAGGGTCACCACCAACCACCTGCGTATCACCGGGCATCGGCAAGATCAACAACGTGGCGAGTCTCTGGGACGTAGTGCCTCGCGGTTACGGCCGAATCCACCTCGTGACCCAGGATTAGCCGGGCAGCGGGAAGCCCGTACTTTTCGGCTACGCGCGTCGCGCGGGTGGAGCGGAGCGTCTTTACCGTCGACCACTCGAGGTCCAGCCCCTTGACAACCGCCGCCCAGGTCTTGGACATCTGTTCCGACCGCACCACTTGGCCGGTCCGGCTTGGGATCACCAGTTGGTGACCGGGTGACGCTGCTATCTGTCGCCGACGCAACATTGCCATGCAGTCAGGACCAACCTTAATCGTCCGCATCGATCGTGCGGTCTTCGTGAACGGCTGACGGTAGGCGACGCAGACAACGTCGTCATCGTTGTAGTTCGGCCATCCACGAGGCATGACGATCTCGTCGTGAGGCAGCCGATACTGCTCGATGACTTCCTTGAGTTGCCGCACACGCAGTTCGGTATCAACGATAGTGCCAGAAATAGTCACTTCATGTGTGTCGAAGTTGACGTCGTCGAAGCGAACTGACAAAGCCTCGCTCGGGCGAGCAGCGAGTTCGTACATCAGCTTCGTAAAATCCATGTATCGCTGTTCGAACACTCGGGATTGCTTCGGGCGAGGGAAGTAAGCACGTTCGGCCTCCCAGTACGAGGTGAGCTCTTGGGGGGTGAACGGCTGCGGCTCATCGGGGAAAAACGGATTGCGCACCGTGCTTGCGCGGCTTCTGGACTGTTTGGCCCGAATTACCTTGTACCCCTTCACTGTGTCGACGGGATTGTCATCACGGAAGCCGTCGTCAACAAGCATCTGAAACGCGTTCCGCAGGATGGACTTCTGGCGGGCGTTCTTGTACGAAAACCCGCTCAGCAACTCCAAGTGTATGCGGATGTGGAACGGCCTCGTGTCGGCCGCCTTCATCCTTCCAAGGACCGACCCAGCTAGCGTGATCTTGTCGGATTTCGCTCGGCCCTTCGTGGCCGGTTCGATCTCGCGCCGATAATGCTTTGCGTTCTGAGGCCGCTTCTGTTTGTCGTTCTCATAGGTGCGGAGCCACGCCCTGCACAGCTCCTCGACGGTCACCTCCGGCGGATAAGTACCAACCGATTGGGCGCGCGGTTTCCATGCAGCGAGCCGCTTCTTGAGATTCGCAATGGCTTTCGGTTTGGTCTTTCCTGAGGCATGGACTTTCGCTGGATCACCATACGGCTCGCCAACCAGGCAATGAACCTGGTAGATCTTTCGAGCTTCGTTAAACGTCTCAAGGCCGGGCCGCGCGCGGCGATCGGCGCAGCAAGCAACCGGGCGACTCGACACGAACACCCGATCCGAACCCGATCTCTCCGAAACTGAAATCTACGCCGAGACGTCGGAATCACCCGTGGCGGATGGGAGCTGGTTCGTCCTCCCTGACGCGACCGTCATTTTACGAACGCCCGACCGTCGCCAAGATCCCCCTCCACCGTCCCGGCTGCTATGCTCCGATCCTCACCGATATGGGCTCGCGCCCAGCCCGACTGAGCGCCGGGTTCGTGAGCGCGTGCCCTGTCGGCAAGACCTTTGCGGACTAGAGTTGCCAGCCTTTCATCGGTCGGAGGACGCGATGGTTGTCGGGTCGCGATCCGCGTGGGACTCGACGCCTCGACCTGGGTGGAAACGAGGGTCACAAGAGCTGGTTGATGGCGGTGGCCTGCTCCGAGGTGATGGGTTTGGACGCCCAGCTGAATCCAACGTCGGTGAGGACGATGTCCCGGTCGGCGGGTACGGCGGTACCGACGAGTGGCAAGTTCGACAGCCTGGCTTCCAGTTTTCCCGCGACGAGTACGGCGATGGCGCGATTGGGGGCGGTGCCGACGGCAGCGGCGAGGACGCCCGCGTGTTCGGTGTCAACGGTGAGTGCGAAGGTCCCGGTTCCGGTGTCGTATCCGACGACCGCCGCGCAGGCCTGCGGCCACAGCAGATCCGGTAGCTGGGTGCGCAGCTCGCTGGTGTCGACGCCGACGCCGGCCAGTAGATCGAGCACCGGGACTGCGGCGTCCGCTGATGCCTCCCATCGGGCGACGAGCTGGGAACCTGTGGCGCCTGGACGGCTCTGGAAGGTCACGGCAAAAACCAGTTCGCGCGGCGGCGCGTCCGCGATCTCGGGGACGGCCAGGATCCGCAGTTCACCGCCGATGGTAGCCGCTTCCCCGCGTCGCGCACTGACCTGGACCAGCAGCTGAGCGTCTTTGTCGCCCAAGGCGAATCGGGCGTCGCCCAGGAATTCGATCACACCGTCCGATCCGAATCGCAGCGCCAGCTCATCGATCGTCAATCCCTCGAGTTCCGATGGTGGGGTGATCCCGAGCACGCTCATGACCGTGGCCGGTTCGATGCCGATGGCGTGGGCGCTGAACTCCCATCCGATGGGCGCCCAGCTGCCCGTGACGTCGAGGGCGCCATCAGCGAGGGTCCAAATACCTGTGATCTCACCTGATTTCACGCCGCCCACATCGGCGAGCCGCAGGGTGATCCCGCTCAGTTCGATGCCCTCGGTGAAACTCCACACCCCGGCGAGGGTGAATTCCAGCCCGTAACTTTGGTTCGGTCCCTGGGCGAGTTCGGCCCACAGTTCCAGTTCCTCGAGTGTGAGGTTCGCCAAGGGTGCGGGCACGATGCCATCGAACCGCGCGTCCAGCAGCGGGCCGATCGGCACCGGCTCCACCAGCCGACCCTGAAGAAACCGTCTGGGCAGACTCACCCCGACCTCTACCGTGACGTCGTCGGCAAGGGTAACGATTCCGCCGAGCATCGACGCGACGTGGCAGGCGCCGAACGGATCTGCGATAGAGAACACTGCATGGGGATCTTCGATGATGATACCGGGGATCGCGTTCCAGGATTTGTCGATGCTCACCTCCAATCGCATAGCCCGCCAATCGGACTGCACTCCCCAGGGTCGGGGCCCGGCTAGGGCTCGCCGTGACTGTTCGGGAGTTACCAAAACGATCGCCAAGGCCCGTAGTGCGAGTGCACCAAGGACATCGCCCGGAATATCGAAACCTGTTGGGGGCAGGCCGAAGAACCGAAGCAGGGTGTCCAGATCCGGGATGGCGACCTCGTCGAACTCGGACCTGAACTGCCACGACTGTCCGGGCCGCATCGGCGGGGCACCCCAAATGTAGGGTCGCGGAATGGTGTCGGAGTCCGGGAACAGGATCTCCGCGCCGAACCCGACTACCGGCCGGGGCGGGTATGTTCCCGTGCCCGCCTCGATCCCGAGTACCAGATGCAGTTGACCCAGGTTTATCTTGGCCAGCACATCGCGCGCTTCTGTCAGGAAATCGGGCAGCCCCCGGCCGTCCGGCAGCAGGACGGCATCGATCCAGACACCCGTCACAAGTTGCTCTGCGTCATCGGCGAGGAACTCCACTTCCGCCCGGGACGCGGCCTGCCCCAGCAGGGAGATGCTGCCGACAATCGTGAGCCCATCGACATCCACGTCATCCACGGTGACATTCCGCAGCTCCAGCAGCGAGTCGGTGAGATAGTCCTGGAATAACTCCAGCGCCGGTTCCAGACCGAACTCACTGGCAGCCATCCGCAGATATCCCGCACCAGCGGCCTCCTGCAGTGCGACGCGTAACTGGTTGACGGTCAACGGCATGATGGGTCTCCTCGCACCTGCTCGGACGTGTTTCGGGTCTTATTCGGCGTGGATGGAGTAGGTGCCGTCCGTAGGATGGTCCAGGCGCAGGTGCCAGTCGGCTCCGCGCCATGCGTCACGGTTTCCGGCGAGCAGCGGTTTGTCCAGCTCCGCCGGTTGCGGGAAGGCCATTCCCGGCTCGCAGAAGTTGCTGAAAACGCCCTGCGTGGTGGACACCGCCCAGATCTGCTTCGGATCGGCAGTCGGCTGATATCCGTAGATCCGGGATCGAGCAGTCACCACCGGGTCCGCGATCCCGTTCGCGCCCCGAACCCTCTTCCACGTTGGCAGCACCCGACCGCGAATATTGGCTTCGGTGAAGGTCGTCGAGGCCCCGCTGAACTGCAGCATGCCGGTGCTGACGAACAGCCCGTCCGGGGTGGTGTGCTCGATCCACTCGTCGCAGGTCGAGGTTGCGCTGCCGTGGTGGCCCATCTTCAGCCACAGGTTTGACTGTCGGCCCATCCAATCCTTCTTTTTATCAAACCCCATCAGCAGCATTTCGGTGATGTCCACCGCATCGCCCATCAACAGCACCCGCTGGCGTTTGCCGCCACTGTCCCGTTCCCCCTGTAACACCGTCACCAAGCTGCTCTGATTCGCGATTTCCTCCTTGGTGTACTCAACACGTTTCCGTTTCGGGCCCTTGCGTCCATGGATTACACCGTCTCCGTACCAGCTACCACCGAGCATGAGCAGATTCGCTCGGGACGTATCCCGGCTCAGCAGAGGAAGCGGTTCGGTCTGAGGGTCCATCGCAATCGGCCTCTCCTCGACCTTGTGCCCGGCCGGGCTCGTCAGCGTGTCCGGATCGGTCAGCAAATCCTTCATGAATGTGCCACCGCCCTCGCGGTACTCCATGGGATCAAGGGTGTAATAGAGGGCCTTGATGGTGTACGCGAGCTTGCCCGTGGCGTCGAGCAGCACTTTGTGGAGCAGGTTGAAGTGGTCTTTGTCCGGGTGCGTGATGATCAGCGCATCGAGGGTGCGCGGGTTGTCCAGCCGCTCGAGGTAGTTCGCGAGCTTTGCTTTCAAGTGGGCGACCATCAGGGCGCTCGCGTTGCCCTTGGCGCCGGTGGGCGGTGTCATCGGCGCTACCGCTCCCGATGATCCGCAATCGATGAGGATGGCGTGCGTGCCCTTTCCCGTCGCTGGATCGACACCTCTGTCGTAGAACCACAGCAGGGTGCAATCGCCCTGACCGACATTGAAAAAGATTGCCTCGACCGGCATCTCGCCCTCCGCTCACGAGTTCTATTGACACCTGCCACACGTTGTGTGGCTCGTGGGATCGGCGTTACCCGACTCCCGAAATGGTTCCAGTGCCCAAGGGCATCCACAGCAAGGTCGCCGATGAGCTGCCCGAGCCGGTGTATTTCACGGTGGTGGCGTTGCCTTTTCGGACCGGGAGGATGGCCGAGCGCACCTCGGGTTCACCCGACGCCGTCGGCGGACTGGCCCATACGGTGGCCCCTTCGCTGCCGATCCTGGCTTCCCCCGTCGCGCCGGGCTGTCTGGTGACCGAGACCATGACGTATCCGTCGGTGGGCGGGGTGAAGGTCTGCTCGACACCGCTGCGCATCGCGAAAATCTGCGGCGCACCGTGCAGATGCGATATACCCAACCGGGCGTCCAGGCTACCGACGACCTCGACATCGCCGGCGGTGTGTATCTGCGTGCCCGAAAGCCCCGCGGCCCCGGTGACCGTCAGCGAGTCTGTCAGGACAGCGCCCCCCGTCACCCGGATCGGTCGCTCCACCGTCAGCCCCCGGGTTGTCACCCCCGGCGAACCGATGGTGATGCCCGCGCCGCCAGCAAGCACGACTCTCTCTGTGACGGTGATGTTTTCGGTTGCGGTGAAGTCGGTAAAGGACAGCGCCTTGCGGCCCACCTCGAGGTGGGTGGTGAGATGCCGGACGTGTCCGCCGCGGGTGGCTGTGAGCGTGAAATTGGTCGCGTCGAACAGCGGAGGCGATGTCCAGCTGCCGCCACTCGCCTGCGCCGTCTGTTCGGCACCTGCCGAATCCCGGAAGGAGATCGTGTATTTTGCGTTCTGCACGCCGTCCCACAGCAGGGTCGCGGTCCGGTTGTAGTCGACGACGGTGCTGGCCGGGCGGAAGCTGTGGACGTAGAACTCGTTGGCGACCTTCTCGACTACATATCGGCTGCGGTTGACGAAGTAGTCATCCGGGCGCCACCCATATGCCGCCACCTGGTCCACGCTGATCGGTACTCTCCACGGCGCACCGTTCACCTCGAGTCCGGACACGGTGAATTCCACCCGGCGCGTGTTGTCGAAGGAGTCCCGACCTTCCGGAACGAAGCGGAACACCGCGATATCGGGGTCGGAAAGGTCGGGCGCCAGCGGCGTCCAGCGCACGCCGGCGTTTCCGGCATTCACCGAACACGCGGCGGCGGCGGCGTTGTCGGCCAAGGCCTGCGCACGGCGGCCCAGCGGAACACGGATCGCGATACCCGTGCAATGTGTCACCTGGTCTGCCCCGGACATCGGGCCCAGGATGATCCGCAGCCGACCATACTGAAGTTCGTCGAAGGTGCTGACGGGCAGCGGATTCGGGGTGGAAGTCAGAATGGTCGGAATCTCGTGGTCTGCAACGATGTCCAGCGTGCGCACCGCCACCGGATCGCTACACGGTTCGTCGACCACCAACTTCAGGGCCGTGACACGCGATGATCCATGTGAGAGCGGAACTTCGATTTGTTGTACCCCCGCCCCCACCGGTCCGACCGAGCGCCAGCCTTGCTCACCGTAGACGCTGTACCACACACTGAACTTCGGCCACAGGTGGTTGCCTGCACCGTCGCCTAATTCGATCACCAGGTGACGGAGACGGTACTGGTAGCCCAGCACCATGCGGATCTCCGCACCCGCCTGCGGCGCCTCGGCACTCAGATAGAACGTCGACGAATTGTCATCGATCATGTTTTCCGCCGGGTATCCGTCGGCGGCGGGCATTGCCGCAGTGATCCGGCCCCATCGGATATCGGGATACGAGCTGGCGCTTTCGCTGGTCGTCATGATGTCCTTTCCGATTACGGGTTCGCGACCGTCACCCGGTCAGGGAGATTGCGCCGTTGCCGAATGGAATCCAGATCAACTCGGCGGACGACGATCCGGTGCCGGTCAACCGCACCTCGGCGAGATTGCCCTGGCGAACCGGCAGCAGTGTCGTGGCCTTGGTTGTGGAAGAGGGATCGGCCCACACCGTGATCCCTTCGGTGGTGATGCTGGCCAGAGCGCGGGTGGTGGTCCTGGTGACCGTGAGTATCGCGTAGCCGTCCGTGCGAGGGGTGAACCGCCGGGTGGCCCCGATCGACAGTGAGAATCGCTGCGGTGTGCCGAACAGTTCGATCGCATCGTCACCCGGCTCGACGAACCGGGATACGACCAGGTCCTTAATGCGCAGCGCCTCGGTGTCCCGGATCTGGACTGCACCGCGAGATGTCAGCGACGCGACCTGGACGGGGCCGTGCGAGGTCAGCGAGCCGATCGACAACTCACTTCTGACCAGCATCGAGCCATCGATAGTGAGTGGATCGCTGGTGCCCGAGGCGATGGTGGCGGGTGACAGACTGCCGGTAACTACCCTGGCCGCGGTATTGGAGTGTGCGACAGTGAGATACGTGGTGAGGTAGTGATCCTCGTTGCCCGTGGTCGCCTTGAGTGTGAAGTGGGTGCTTTCGGACAGCGTTGGCGTCTCCCAACAGCCGTCGCTCACCGCGATATTCGTCTCGGCTCCATTGGTGCCCCGGTAGTACATCCGATACTGGGCGCTGCCGGGCCCCTCCCACCGCAGCCAAGTCTTTGTGCCCGCCGTGATTGCTGCGGTGTCCGGTCGCAGACTGTGGAAATAGAAGCCGCCAGGTACTTTTTCGACGGCGACCCGGCTACGGGTGGTGACGTAGTCGTCGTCCCGGCCGGACGGCGACACTACCTGGTCGATGTCGAGGAACACGGTCTGTGCGACACCGGTGAGTTCGATATCGGACAGGGTGAGATCGACCTGCCAGGTTCCGTCGAAGATGGCGGCATCCCGCGGCACGAAGGAGTACACCGCGTACTCGGGGTGCCGATCGTCGAGTTCCTGTGGCTCCCACTCGGTCCCTTGGTCGGGGCCCTCGACCGCGCTCGCCGAGCATCGGACCGCTGCGGGGTCCAGGGTCAGCGCCCAGCCCTGACGCCCGGCCGGTACGCGCACGGAGATCGCCCGGCAGTAGGTCGGCAGCGCCGCGCCGCTGCCCCAGTCACGGCCGAACGAGAGGTGCACGGTCCCGAACCGGGCGTGTGCGAAGGTGCTCATCTGCAGGGGAGCCGGATCGGTGGTGAGCAGGGCAGGTACCCGGCTGCGCGCCGCAACCTGGAATCGGCGCACGGCCACCGGAACCGCACCCGCGGCGGTGGCCCGCAACCGCACGTACCGGGCAGCGATCGGGCTGGCGGAATCGACATCGATCCGGTCGATCCCGGCATCGTAGGTGCCAAGCGGCCACCAAGCCGACTTGTCGGGCGAATACTCCAACACCGAATCAGGCCAGAGGTTTTCACCGAATCCGTCGCCGAGGTCGACCGTGACACTGGACAGTTCCAGCCAGGTGCTCGGCGGCAGTGTCACCGTCACGGCATCATATTCCTGCGGATTCCGGTTGCCGAGGTGGAAGGTCCACATCCGCTCGTCGAGCATGTGCGCCAGTGGATGACCGTCGGCCGCACCCATGGTTGTTTCGGCGGTCAGCAGCCACTCGCTGGACTGCGTGCCGGCATCCGCGGTCGCGGGAAGATCGGAGGGGGTCACGACTGCCCTTTCAGTGAAGTGAGTGAGGTGGCAGGCTGGAACTCACCAAGACCGTCCGCGTGGCTTGAATTCATGTTTTGTCCCCTGCGCGGAATCCGGTTGGTGTGCCCTCGCTACGACATAGCAGCCAGGGGATGCGACAAGTACGGCTGCTGCGGTGTCCCCCGAATCCGCCTTTGCCTCGGCGACGATCTTCGCGTTCCCGTGGTCCAGTTCCATGCGGCTCATGCTCGGGCCATCCGCTGTGGAAGACGCCACCAGCACGTATATCACGCTTTGCGATCCCCCACTCCAGCCGTATGACGGGGACGACTGCAGGTCCAACAGCGCGACCGCGACTTCCCGCACGGATAGCCGGCGACCCGTAAAAAAGTCGGAGCTAGCTTCGATACGATCAGCGCCCGTGACTTTCCCCTCGATCTCGACGTCGCCTCCGACATTGACAGGATGTGCACAGACGAGCTCGCCGTCGGATTCGACGGTGAGATTTCCGTGGACGGTGTGCAGGCTGGTGCCTGCGAATTCGATAACCTGCCCGTCTTCCGCGGTGATCCGCGGGGTCGTGAGGGTGCCGGTCACCCGAAGCGACGCGGCATCGATCGCACCGCCCTCGACCTTTACCGACGTGGTGAGATATCGCTTCTGGCCACCGCTGGTGGTGGCTTCGAGGGTGAAATTGGCGTTCTGTGTGCACCGGGGTGTGGTCCAGAATCCGTTGTCCACCTCGACACTGGTCTCTTTACCGTCCACATCGCGAAAGTACATGCGGTATTGCGCGTTTCCCGATCCGTGCCAGAGCAGATCGATCGGCTGGTTCCAGCCGACCACCGCGCTGCGTGGTCGCAGGTTCTCGAAATAGAACTCATCAGCGCTCTTAGCCGCCGCATACCGGCTCACCCGCGTGGTGAATGCGTCCGGCGAATCCGGTAGCGCGGTCTCCTCTTCGATATCTATCCACGCCGTTCCTGCCGCACCGTTCATTTCGATGCTTGCCAAAGAAATAGTCAACGTCCACCCGGCGTGAAACCGCGCGGTCACTTCCGGTCGGCACCGGAACACCGTCACCTCCGGGTCGGTGCTGAGGCGGGTGACATTCCAGTGATAGCCCTGTTCCTCCCCGGCCACCGGCGCCGCGCCCGACCGGATTCGTGCGGGCGCGCTGGTCAACGCCTCGGGCCGACGCCCGGTCGGTACCTTGATCAGAATCGACTTGCAGCGCACCGCCGTCGAGGCATTCGACCCAGCGGGCCCGGTGAACGAGAACACCAGTTTGCCGTACGCCGGCACCGCGAAAGTACTGACCCGCAACGGAAACGGAGCAGGCGCCACCGACGGCGGCAGGAGCCCCGGCGCCCGTACCTCGAACGAGCGGATGGCAACGCGATACCCCTGGTCGGCGAGGCAGAGCAGTCGTAGGTACCGGGCGGTCACCGGCGTATCGGCGTAGTGATGGAATGTCGCGACCCCGGACGGCACGGTGGCCAACTCGGTCCAGCCGGTCGAGTCATCGGAATACTCGAGCACTCCGGAATGCAGAGTCCACTGGCCGGTGCCGCTGCCCAGTAACAGTGTCACCGCGCCGATCGCCCGGGGCGCGCCGAAGTCGAGCATGACCCAGTCGTCCCGCTTCGGATGAGCGGCGCTGCGATAGAACGTGTCCGGATCACCATCGAGCATCAGATCCACCGGATGGCCGTGGTCCGCCCCCACGGAGGTGGTCACCACGGTGTCGGTCATGTCTGGTGCACGCTGTGACATGATTCCCTCGCTCATGCTTGTCCTTTCAAACCGGCCAATGACCCGGCGGTGAGGGTGCTGATCCGCACGTGCCCGCCGCGGTCGGTGAAGGTGGATGCGACCGCGGTGTGTTCGGTGATGTCGACGATGTCGCTGTCGAAACCTGGATTCATCTCGATCTGGAACGACACCGACCACGAACCGTCGAACAGCGCGGGTTCCTCGGGCCGGATGCGGAAGACCACCCTGGCGGGGTCGGTGGTGTCGGGAACAATCCACCACTGCTGTCCGTGTGCGCGCCCGCTCACCGCCGACACCGCGGTGCTCAGCGACACCGCGCGCGCGGCAAGCCGCGGGTCACTGTGTGCGGCAACCGAAACGGTGAATCCGCGACATTGCACCGGCTCACCCGATTCGATTTCGCCGTCCCCGACTGTCAACCGGAACTGCCGGTGCGTCGGCCCGGTCTCGGCGCGGGGTTGGGGTCCGGCCTCTATCCGGTAGGGCAATAGCAGTGTGGAATCCGGCGTGGTCATCGGGTTCCTTCCTCTTCCAGACCTGTAGGCCGCAGCTGCAGGTATCCGGCGCGGGCGATCGGGATGGCGTCACCGAAATGGGCTGCGGTGTCGGCGGCCAGGATCGACAGATCGGTCCACATGTCGTGACCGTCACCGGTTTGTGGTTCGGCCCAAGTCCAGTCGCCGAACCAGGACGCGGGCTTCGGCATGACGACACCGCCGTCTGCTGGATCGGTGACCACGTCGAATCGTCTGATCGCCCACGGCATTCCGTTGTCTGCGCTGGTGGATCGAAGGCGGACGTAGCGGCCGGCGACGGGATCTGGGAGCCGCAGATGGTGTTCTTCGACCCGATCGGGCAAGTCGCCCAACGGCCTCCACGCCTGCTCGTCGATGGAGTACTCGAATATCCCAGAGTGCAGGGTGCGCTCGTGCGGCCCGTGCCCGTCGCCCTGATAGAAGTGCACCTCGGCGATGTTGCGCTCGGATCCGAGATCGAGCATCACCCAGTGGCTGGTGTCGGGATGGGCGGTGCTGCGGAAGCAGGTCGACAGGTCCCCGTCGAGCATCAGTTCCACCGGATGGGCGGGATCGACCGTGAGTGAGGTGGACGCGATTGCTGTGCCGCCGGGTCGTTCCGGTGCGAGCAGCGGGTTGAGCCGGAAGGACGCGCGCACGGCGGCCAGTGCCCGATGGGTGACCTCAGCGTCGACCTTCAGGGTGGCGACCGGGAGGATGTCGGTGGTGGCGTGCACGGCCGTGTGCGGGCAGACCAGCAGCGTCACGCATCGGGTCATCGGCTGGTCGACCGGACGGGCGGGCAGAGCCAGAGCCGCGCCCGTGCCGATCGGCGCGAGATAGCCACTCATGCCGACGCTGATCCAATCGGTGACGCACAGTGTCCGGTAGTCGGTGTCCTCGCCTAGCTCGGAGGTGAAGTAGCCGATCAGCCCATCGGCCAGCTGCTGGTACTCGCCGAGCCGGATCGGCCACCGGTGGGCCGGGTAATTCTCCTCGGGCGGGTTCAACGCCGTATCCCAGCTGGGGTCGGTGAGCGTCGGACCGAGCAGTTCCACCCCGAGCCGGGCCCGGACCAGGGCGACCGGGCGGCCGATCAGCCGGGCCGGAGCACGGTCCTCCTCCGGTGCTGGGTCGGTGATCGCGTCCAGCGCGTTATCGATGGTGGCGATCAGGTCGGTGAAGGCGGCCAGACCCGCCTCCCGAAGTCCCACAACGAATCCGGCCATGTGCGGGTAGACGGCGGCGAATTCCTCTGGTTCGGCGAAAGCGGCGTGCGGCAACGCCGTCCAGGCGAGCGCGTCGATCGCGTCGGCCTGGCGAATCATGCGCAGCTCACCCAGCGGGCTGCCGTCCGGTGCGTACACCAGCAATGTCCGGTCGAGGTTGTTGACCAGCACCCAACCCGCCACCGGTGTGTCCATGCCCGGCTCGGTGGATGAGGCCGCGGTCAGCGGCGCGTCATCCTGGTGGCGGACCGGCTCGAACACCAGCCGGGTGTCCTGCAACAGCCGGGGCGGCAACTGGATGAACCGATCCTGATTGGGCAGCGGAGGGGTGCTCAGCGGTTTCTCCGCGACGACACTAGTCGCGCGCACCGGCTCGAAGTCGATCGGCTGCTGCTGTTCGGGACCGACAAGGCGCAACGCCCGCCCGAAGCGGTCGATGATCCGCAGATCGGTGAAATAGAACTGGCCCGCGCGCACCGGCTGGAACCGGCGCTGGCGGCGATCGCCCGCACCGTCGGGAACATGGTTGCTCTGGCCCGCCTCGGTCAGGATGGCCGCGTCGGTGACCGGCTGAGCGGCACCGTCGAGTTGCAGCAGCCAGTCGTTGAATCCGTCGAGATTCTGCGACAGCAACTCCAGCTTGCCGAAATCCTCCATCAAGTTGCGCAGCGGTCCCGCGAATTCCGCTCCGGCACTGTCGATCAGGCGCCTGGTCTGCTCGCGCAGCACATACGGGATGGCCGGAGTGAGGAAGGCGCGCCCGGTGAAATGTGTCCAGCGCAGCGCGCCGACACCGTCACCGGACGGGGCGCCGGTCCCCTTCCAGTGGTAGCCGTCGTCGTAGAACTCCCAGTGGTCGGTACCGTCGGTCTCCAGCGGGGTCGGGCAGTAATCGACCTCCCATTGCAGGAACAGCGGCAGCCATGGTTGCCCCCAGACGCGCGTGTATTCGGGGAACGGGCCCTCGGTGAAAGTGTCGGGGTCGGCGATGATGTCGTGCAGCGCGGTCGTGTCCGTTCCGGTCGCGGTGCGCGCCGCCTGATCGAGCATGGCCATCTCAGCGATCAGTGGCTTGGCCCACTCCAACCCGCTGATGTTGGGCGCCAGCGGATTCGACTCCGGTCGCAGCGTGGTCGAACCGACCCTCACCTCGGTCAGCAGCTGCGCGGGAAGTCGGCATGGCAGCGGGTCGTCTCCGTCGCGGCCCAGTGGCCGGGTGGCGCCGGACCCGGTGAGGACCAGAACCGGATCGTTCGGCCGATGATAGTGGGCACGCGGTGCGCGGATGAGTTCCTGATGCCTGGGCAGGCCCTTGTTCGTCGCGTATTCACAGATGGCCGTTGGGAGTTCGGCGGGGTCTTCATGCCATGGGATCTCGGCGCGCGCCGCGGCAAGTTCCCGCTGGCGATCTCGGGCCGCCGTGGTCAGTGCGCTGACCTTGTTGTCCCACTCCGTCGCATCGAACTGAAATCCAGACGGTCTGTGATCTGCGGGCAGATGCCGCAACCACCACAGCGACCACAGCCGCCACTGGGCGTCGGCGAGCGCGGCCGCGGCGGTGTCGTGCGTGGCCTGGTCGGCGTTGAGTGTGTCCAGCCAGTCGGGCTGCGCCGGCGGCGCGTGCGGGGTGTCGGCATCGTCGCCGACACGGTTGACGACGCGCCATAGGTAGCCGCCGTCGCGTCCTGCGAACCATGAGCGGCGCATCAGTTCGTTGAGATCGATCGGCCCGTCGGCGTCGTCCAGGCTGTCCGGGTTGCCGAGGAACAGCGCGCGGACGAGTTCACCTGTGCCGGGCTGTTGAGATTGGTGATTCACCA
The DNA here is from genome assembly GCF_045207455.1 of Nocardia sp. NBC_00881. Taxonomy (NCBI): domain Bacteria; kingdom Bacillati; phylum Actinomycetota; class Actinomycetes; order Mycobacteriales; family Nocardiaceae; genus Nocardia; species Nocardia sp. NBC_00881. The sequence goes on along the minus strand of NZ_CP108798.1, from coordinate 711,519 downwards.
GGGCCTCGGCTGCCTCGTCGAGACTCTGCCCGATCGCGACAGGCACATCGCTCGGGTCAGGGAGCGCGGGCCCAGGGAAGCCGATCTTGTGTTTCCATTCGACGCCGAGGGCTGTCCCCGAGTAGCGGGTGCGTTCGATGGTGTCCGGCATATTGCTCGGTGGCCGCCAGCCCAGCGCCTCCAGCACCGCGTGCAGTCCGCGCTGACGGGCGTCGGGGGGCAGCAGGCTGGGAATGTCGGCCGCGCGCCGCAGGATATCGGCGTCGTCGTCGGAGTACCAGCCGAGGACGCAATAGCTCAGCGTCGCGGTGGCCGGTCGTCTACCGCCGACTCCGAGATCTTCCAAGGTGTCCTGGAAGTGGAAGACGTTCTTGTGATACGCCGCGAATGCGGCGAAAGCGGGCAGACCGGCGCCGATCGCGGTGAGGAACAGGCCCCGAGGCGTGTTCGGTTCCCGCCACGGGCCGTCGGACAGGGCATGCGCCCGGCCGATTCGATCATAGGTGGGGCGCTCGGCGTGTGGGTTCAGGTACGGGTTCGAGGTGGCGACACCGAGACCGTCGGAGGCCAGGCAGTCGCTGTGCACTACCCAGCCCGCCGTCCGGCGCGTGGTGCCGATCGTCGAGTACCGCACGACCAGCCAGCGATTGGGCACCAGCGGGAACACACTGTCGCCGGTCTCAGGATGAAAGTAGCCGGTGGTCAACGCTTCCGGCAGCTCCCATTGCAGGTGCACGCCTTCGAAGAGGTCGTTCTCGTGCACCAATTCCCCGTTCTCATACGGCCGTGGTTCGCCGGGGTACTTCTCGGTGGGATCGACCATGAGCGAGAAGGAGGGCACCCAGCGGGTGAAGTAGCCCTCCTGTTTGCGCACGTTCTCGTTGGCGACCAGCGCGTGCAGTTCGATCGGGACGATCAGGTCGGTGTCGGTCACGGGCGGTCCTCGCTGTCGGCATTGTTGCGCGCGATGAAGCGCTGTTCGACGGGGGTGTTGACCAGCTGGATGGCGAAGGCGCCCGGCGACATATCGGTGCCGGGGAATTCGGTGGCCAGCGCCGGTATCAGCCCACCGCTGCCGGTGAGTTTCAGCACCACCGGACGGCGACCCGAAACCGGTTGGCGCACATGGCTATCGATGACGCTGCCCGTGGCGGGGAAGTTCCTTTCCAGCGAGTGGCCGAGTCCGTCTCCTGGTGTGAGGTCGCGCAGGGTGATGACCTCGCCGTGGTCGAGGCCGAAATGGATGCCCTGACCGGGCTCGCGCATGATGATCTCGTCGGGCATCAGGTCGAACAGGCACAGCAGGGTGTCCGGCGCGACATGTTCGTGGCGCAGTTCGTTGATCTCCAATCCGCCGGCGTTGATCACCATGTCGAACTCCGGTAGCTGCTCGATCAGCGCCGAGCGGATCAACAGGCCCGCCTTCGGTCTGGCGGGATTGCGGACACCGGCGATGCCCGCGCGGAACTCGTTGTGTAGCCGCTCATCGAGGGAGGTGTGGATGCCGACATCGATGGCACCGGCGATCAGCGCCTCGATCCACGCCTCGTCGACGCGGAACAGCCGCAACGATTCCGGCGGCAGCAATTCCGGATGCGGCACCAGGTAGCTGAACGGCACCCGCCGCAGCGACTCGAGCTCGTCCAGCCAGACGGGCACGGTCGGTGCGCCTCTGATGGCGGTAGCCCGCAGAAGCTGTTGCCTGCGTGGCTCGTTCAGCGTCGCCCGCGCCTGCACCCGGCCCAGCCGCGGCCGACGCGTCGCGGGCCGCGGGGTGCTGCGCCCGGTGACCGCCGGGGCGGCAAGCGTCTGGAGCAACCCCTCCCCGAAACCCGGCTCGGCCAGCCGCGCCAGCGCCGAGGCACCAGAATCCGACACCATCGGTTCGGCGCCGAATGCCATCATCTCGACGGCCTTGTTGGCCAGCTCCCGGCGGGCTCTGGTCACCTCCTCGGTGAACACCGGGTCCGCCAATGCGAGCGTGCGACCGAGGGTGTAGGCGGCGGCGTAGCCGATGTCGAACAGCCCGTGCTGGGTTTCGTAGATCAGCGCGTGATCGGCGGTGGTGTGCCCGGTCTCGCCGACGACCGGTGGTTCCGGCGCGGTGATCGGGGTGAACGGCCCGCGGTACCAGGCGTAGGTGAGTTCCCCCGAGGGCATCCGATACGGCACCGGCACATAGCCGAGCCGCAATCGTTCCCGTGCGTAGCGCTCCGATTCACCGGGCGTGCCCGACGGCGCCGCTGGGTTCAGGCGGAGGTTGAGTGGTTCCGGATTGGTGTAACCCGGCTCGGCCAGCCCGGCGAACAGCGCGGGGATATTCAGCGTCCCCACCGGATCGTTGGTGAACGACCACGATTTCAGCACGCACAGCCGTACCGCGTCGGTGTTCGGTCCCGGCCCGTCCGGGCCGAGGCGATCCTTGAACCCTTCCAGCGAAGCCAGGTGCACCGCATAGGAACCCGGTGCGCGGGGAAATCTGTTTGCGGTCAGCACGGAGTACATGCCCTCGGTCAAGACCTCGGGGTCGTCATCACGACGCTGGGCCACGGTCCGCACATCGCGGACGTGTGCCAGGTGCGGCAGCTCATCCTCGCGCGGCACGATCGCGGTGAACAGCGCGGCCGGCACATCCAGAGTCTGGCAGGGGCTCTGCTGGATCGTGGGGCCGATACCGAGATCGCTGAGTTCGGGTCCCTTGACCCGGGCTTCGTCGGGGGCGCGCAGCTTGGCCACGGTCCGCGTGACGGTCAAGCCGAGGGCCTGCGGGTCATCGGGCAGTTCTCCCTCGCCGAACACCAGCAGCGCCAGCCACTGCGGCCGATCCGACCGCCCGAGCAGCCGCCGCTCCCACGGCAGGATCGCCCGATCCAGCGTGATGTGCGGCAGCACCCGCGAATACGGGCCGCTCGCACCTGCGCCGGGATAGAGCGCGTGCACCGAGGATTCGTCCAGGACGAAGCGGACCGCCCGGATCTCGTACTGCTCCTCGACCCGCAGTACCTCCCCCCCGGTGACATCGGAATCGTTGTGGGTGAGTTCTTGTTCTGCCCGGAACGTATAGACACCCGCGACAGCCTTGGGCATCAGATTGTCGCGAAAGCGGATTTCCAGCTCGGGATCGGTGGTGGTCATCTCGGCTCATCTCAGGATCGGATCCACGAAAACTGGTGCAGCACAACGTGATTACGGTGCGGCAGCGGTGAGCGGCGCGTCGGTGAAGTAGGTGGCCGCCTGGTCGGTGAACATAGTGAGCGGACCGTCGGCGCCCGGTGCGAATCCGAGGGCATCCAGCGCCCCGTACACCGCGGCACGCCCTGCGCGCGCCGCACTCGAGTCGATACCGCTCTGGGGGTCGATGATCGCGGCGATGGATCGCGGATCCGCCACCGGCACCGGGCCTTCGGGCGCGGTACCCCGGGGCGGCAGTAGCGCGGGCTGCTGGGGTTCGATGATGAACGCGGTCGAGGAGACCGGGCCGAGGGTGTCGCCCAACGTCGGTGGCGGAACCTCGAATCGGAGCCCAGCCAGCGAACCGGTCAACAGCCCGTCACCGTCGAGGACATCCGTGGGCTTGTTCAGCTTGTCGCCCCACAGCGACTTAGGCATGTCCTCCTCGACGACGGTCACCGTCCAGCCGTTCTCTTCATCCTCCGGATCGAACACCGACCGCGTACCGGGTTCGGTGACATCACCGAGCCACACGCTGACCTTGTGGACCGACCGGACGCCCTGCTTGTCCATGGGGCGGATGTTCGCGGTCGCGTCGCCGGTCCCGGCAAAGCTTTTTCCGTTCAGGGTGATTTCGGTGGCGGGTATAACGGCAGCGGTCGCAATCGTGAATCCGTCCGAGGACACCAGCGTCGGTTCGCCATTGCCGTTGCGCACCGCGATCTCGGCGGGAGCGGCATCGGCGAGGATGCCGTGCAGAGGGGTAATGCTCAGCGCAGACGGTAGTTGTACCCGGAATTCGTCCCAGCCGATCGCAGCGGGCCCGTCGCGGCTCGCGCCGATTCCGATGGTGAAGGAGATGAACCACACCTTGACCCTGGCTCGCCCGCCGATCGGCGGGCCCCACAGCTCCAGATCCACCCCGACCGACAGCGATACCCGGACTCTGATGAACCACACCTTCACCGTGGCGGCCACACCGATGCTCATGCCCATGGACAGGTCGAAATAGAACGGTTTCCACTGCACCAGCACGTCGAGCCAGGCCGAGAACCATGCCTCCACCCGGATGCCGTGATGGGCGTCGTAGCGGGCGTCCAGGGCACCACCGGCCATGAAGGCTCCATCGGTGACCGCCGCGTATACCTGTCCGCGGATCGCGATCGGTCCCAGCTGCCACACCCATCCCACCCGCGGCACCACCGGGTAGTACGACGGCTTCTTGAACTTGCGGTGATAACCGCCGAGGGTGAACACGAACCCGCGACCACCACCGACCGCCGTGCGGTCCTTGCCCCAGATGTACAGCGACAGACCACCGGTCAGTTGCGCGGCGGGATCGAGAACGTAGGAACCGGGCGCGACGACTACATCCATCGAGAACAAATTCTCGTCCGCGCGGTAGGCGATGGCGAGATCCACCGCGACCCGCGCGATCGGTTTCTTCGCCGCCTTGCTGCGCGGCAGGTCGACGACCGCGCGGCCCAACAGCATCACCTTCCAGTCCTGTCCGCCCTCGACCAGCAGCAGCACCTTCGCGTCCAGGAATTTGAACGAGGAGAACTCCAGGCCGCCAGCACCCCAGTACTGGCCCTTCCTCGGGGTGATCCACCCACCCGACCCGGTCAGCCGTTCCAGCACCTGTTCCGGTGTCGTTTCCCCGCAGCCCGAAAGGCGTTGCACGAGGGGGAATTCCGACACTTCATCAATGCCGGGTTGGCGGACCGTCGAATTGATGCCGAAGCCGAGCGATATCGCGTTGACCCGGAACGCGGGCGGACCGAACAGCCCCAGCTGGGGGTTGCCCGCGATCTCACCGAACAGGAACATCGACGTCCAGCCGTCGTGGCTGCGCACATAGCTGCCCGCGGCGAGCAGCGCGAAGAATCCGGTCTCGATCGTCAGTAGGCCATTGATGACCTCGGCGTACCGATCGTCCGAACGCCGTTCCAGCACACCGGTCAACCGCACCGGCGGCTTGTCCATCGATACGCCCACACCTTGCAGTAGTGGGGTGAACTCGAATCGCGGGGTCACCGCGACGCCGAGTCCGATCAGCGCCAGCTGCACCGGTTCGACCGTCATCACTGCGTCGAAGGCGACCCGGATCTGCCCTTTCACGAAACCGACGGCGATCTTCGACACCCGCACCGGTCCCGCTGTCAGGTTCAGCTCCCGTGAGATCCCACCATCGGCGGCGATCACCACCTCGGTGCTGGTCGAGGGGGTGACACTGCCGCCGTCGATGGCCGCGATGACGGTCTCGTTGCTCGCCGTGGCGCCGGATCCGGATGTCAAGGCCAGTACCAGCGGCGGATTGGCGGAACCGGCGATCTCGAACCCGACCATCGCAGACACCCCCGCGCCCATCCCTGCTGGAGGCATTCTCAATCCGAGGTTCTCTGCTGCCATGATCAGCACTCCATTCCCCGCGACTGTCGCGATCGACGAGAACGCGACAGGTGCTCACCAAATTCGGTACGCTCTATAACCCAGACGGGCTCATCAGACATTTTCCGGGCAGAACTTCTATCGGCTCATCAAACGCACGACGAACCGCAAATATCAATTGAACGGGTTATAGAACTGGACTACGTGGTCGCTAAACATCAAGTGCCAGTGAACTCTCGCAACTAAAGCGATTGGCATAATCGTACCCCGGTCTAGTCCGGCGCGGGCCGTATCGGCGAAAGCCATCCGGAATGCTGCGTGGTGGTAAATCCCATGCGGCGCAACGAGTTGCCGCCACACTCGCACTGCACGACCTCGCTCGGTTCGTCAGGCTCCCACTCCAGGTGACCGGGTTCGGCGAGATCGGCCCGGACTGCAGCCGGGCCGGGATCCCCGCCCAAATCAATGCCGTCAACTTCCCACACCACGGTTGGTGCTGATGGATCCGCAGCGGCCGGGGAGGTGTTCTACATCCCGCCGGGGATGACTCCACCCACCGCCGAAGACATCGAGGCCGGTAGGCAGGCGCGGGCAGAGCTGGCCCAGATACAAGACAATCCCGAGGTGTGGGCAGAGGCGAAGTGGTGGGGGTTTCGGGTCTTCCTCAACCATGAGGCCGTCAACGTGGCCGCCGAGATCTATCCCCGCATCGGCACCCTTGTCGGGCAGTTCCTGCCCTCGCCCATCGGTACCTTGGTCAGGTTGTACTACAAGGCGCACAGCATGGTCATGAAACGCGTCGACCAGGACCGGGGAATCGTGCTGACCTCGCCGTGGATCGCCATCGCCGCGCTGGTCCCGACGCCTATCGGCTGGCCCTCCTCCGACACCAGCTTGTGGTGGACGGTATTCGAGGAGGAGCACGGGTGGAGTCAAGACAAAGAGTTCCCCAAGCATGCCAGCGAAGCAAACCCGGCGCTGGCCGCGTTCGAGGGCAAGCTGCGTGCATCGCGGGGGCGGCTCGGATAAGAGCCTGTGGCAGACCCTCTACGACCCCGACACCGGGTGGACCGAAGACCGGCGTTTCGCGAATCATGCCAGCGACGCCGATCCCGCACTCGCAGTGTTCAAAAACAAGCTGTACTGCGTGCGCCGCGGATCAGGAAGCAGCCAGAACCTGTGGTGGAGCACCCTCGCCAGCAGCAACTCGAGCTGGTCGCGGGACGCGGCAATCCCGAACGCGGCCTCCGACGCAACCCGGCGCTGGCGGTCTTCCGTGACAGCAGCGGCGTCGAAAAGCTGTACTGCGTCCACAAAGGCAGTGGCAGCGACAGGAGCCTGTGGTAGACGACCACCACCGACGGGCAGAACTGGAGCCATGACAAGCAATTCCCGCAGCACGGCACCAGATCGGGTCCGGCGCTTGCGGTGTCGGGGTTGCGGTAGAACTCGCCGAAAATCCAACGATTTTCGGCATACGCCCTGATCAGGCATGGTCATCGGCAGTCGATAGACTCTGCATCAGATGCGAGGAAGTCGCGTCAGATGCGAGTCCTCGCCAAGACGGTGTCCGGAGACCTTCGTTCGCGGCAGGACAGTTCCGCAGGTCGAACCTGTAAACGCATGTGTCGGTATAACCGGTAAGGATCGTGTCACCGGGGTACATGACCGCGTTTGCGGAAGCGGGCGTCAGCGATCTTTCACTTGAATCCGATTGGCGTCGGGCGGCGCTACGGCTACTCCGAGCCGGTGATCGAGCAGTTCCTGACCATGATGAGGACACGAATATCGGCCAACGCACGGACCGACGCCGTGGGAGATGTCGGAGCCGGGGCATAGCTTGGCGAACATGTACAACACCGATGACCTGGTGCCTCAGCTCGTCGAAGTCTGACACTGCAGCCTCCGTCGCCCGCTACCTGAGCGGCTCCGCCGCGACCGCGAAATGTCAGTCGTGACTCGTCATTACTGACATCTCCGGGGAGGTTCTGCGAACGATTTCGACTCGGCCACCCTCATCTCAAATATGGGGCTTGACCAGGTCTTTACTGACATCTCGTGAAACTGACATGAGCGGGAAGACCGCAGGTCAAAGCCCTGACATCCTGGTGGGAACTCTCAGCTGAAGGCGGATTGTATTGTCTGGCTTCGGTTGGCCTCCCGGTATCCGTACCAAGACGACGTCACCCATGGGCAACGTTGTACAGCGCCCAACTGCAGTTATCTAGCCCCGTACAGCTCACGTCCATTGTTGCCAGTTGTGTTGCTGGCGGGCCGGATCTGACGCATTAGCGCTGTGGCTGTCAGCGCTATCGCTCGTATCGGTGAAAAGTGGCGTCACGGATCAGGGCGCGTCTCAGCATCTGGGCACGTCGAGCAAACGCGCTGTAAGTAACCCTATGAGGTGATGTTCGGCTGGGTTGTGTGGGTTTCGCCAGCTTGATGCGGAAGGCCCCGTAGCGCGGTCCGTTCAGGGGATGTCGTCTTTTGAGATGGCGAGAAACAGCGTGGGGAATGTCTCAGCCACCGCAGCCTCCGCAGGCCTTGAAGTTCCTGGGAGGCGGATGTTCGACAGCGTGGGTGGACTCGTGTCACAGACTGGTGGGGTCCACTTGGTCCCACCACCAGGCGATGGAGGGAATAGACGGCGGTTCGGTGCTGGGGTCTAGTGGGGTGGTGGTGCGGGGGAAGTCTTTGCCGGGCGAGTCGGGGAACAGGTAGCGGATGCACGTGGCGCCGAAGTCGATGTTGCCGACGATCAGGAGGTCGAGGATGTGGAAGTAGGTGCGTAGCTGGGGGCTGGCATGACGAAGCAGTTGGTCGCGCAGCCTCAAGTACAGGGTGAGGCAGCGATCTCGGAGGGCGACGCCGTCGTGGAGGGCTTGACGGAAGGTGTGGTGGGGGTTGTCATTGCGGATGACGGTGAAGATGTCGGTGGAGTCCTCCTCCTCCCTGACGGCTTTGAGGTGGGAGTAGCGGTCGTTGTCCAATACGGCGACGGTCATGGCGGCTTCGGAGGCGGCGGTGACGGCGGGGTGGTCGCGTTGCTGGGCGGACAGTTCGAGGTCGTGGCACATCTCGCCCATCGCGATGGCTTGGGCTGCCCCGGCAGAGGTCAAGCGCAGTGGCAGGTAGGTGTTGAGGTCGATGGGCTGGTGGAGTTCTTGGAGGGAGCGCTCCCAGATGAAACCGGCCATCCATTCGCGGAAGCTGTCGGTGAAGCGCTGCCTGTGCACGGGGCTGGCCCAGCGGTGCACGTCGCTGATCATCGAGGCGAAGGCGGCGTCCAGGGGGTGGTCTCCGAGGAGCCGGGCTGCGGGGTTCTCGGTGCTGCGCACGAACGCTGACAGGGCGGGGACCACATCGCAGGTCCGTTTTCCCAGCTGACCGTTCTCGATCATGTCGTCGAGGATGAACGCCCACGCTGAATAGTTGCAGAGGTCCTGGAGTCGTGGCGGTGGCGCGTCGGGATAGAAGCAGAGGGTCATCGCGACCCCGGTGAGCACCGACTTGTGGAGGTAATCGGGGTCTTCGGCCAGCCCGAACCTGGATACCCACGTTGTGGTGGCGGCGATGAACTCGCCAGGGTCGGGGTGGGGCAGGGGCTGGATCGGGCAGAAGATGGGTGGCGCGTCTGGTGCGTAGGCGTCGGCGGTCATCGTTTTCCTCCACGGTTCGGCGAGCACGATGGGCCTCGTGCTCGGGCTTGCAATGTTGGTCGGCGATGTGGTGTGGGCGTGGGTGGTGTCGGGGCGTCATCGGGTTCGGTTGGCCAGCAGCTCCAGCAAGCCGGTCAGGTCCGCCGCCGCGAGGGGGGCTGGATCGGTGGCGCGCAGGCACGCGGCGGCCCGGCGGAGTTGGTGGTCGGCCTCTTGTCGCGCCCATTCCCGAGCTCCGGTGTCCTCGATGAGGGCGGCGGCCCTCGCGAGATCGGCCTCATCGAAGCGGGAGTTGGCCGCGTACACCCGGGCCAGTTCGCGGCCCGCGGCGGTCTCGGAGACCAGGGCGGCCACCACCGGTAGGGACTTCTTGCGGCGGCGTAGGTCTGAGCCCGCTGGTTTGCCGGTAGCAGCGGGATCGCCCCAGATGCCCAGCAAATCGTCGACGAGTTGGAACGCCACGCCCAGGTGGGCGCCGAACTGGCTCCACAACAGTGTGCGGTCGGGATCGGCTCCTCCGGCCAAGCCACCCAGCAGGCAGGCACATTCCATCAAGGCCGCGGTCTTGGCCTGGGACATGGTCAGACACTGGGCCAGAGGCACACTGGGGGCGGCCTCGAAGACGGTATCGGTGTACTCCCCGTCGATGAGGCGCTCGGTGGCCCGAACCAGGTGCAGGGTCGCGTCTGAGGCCCAGGCGGCGGGGCTTGCGGCAAGCACGCGGATCGCCAGGAAGAACAAGGCGTCCCCGGCGAGGATGGCCGCGGGCATCCCGAAGGCTGACCACACGGTGGCACGGTGCCGACGCACAGCGTCGCCGTCGATGACGTCGTCGTGCAGCAGTGAGGCGTTGTGGATCAACTCCACCGCCACGGCCGCGGGCACCGCATCGGAGGCGCGACCCCCGGCCGCGCGGGCGCAGCCCAGCACCAGGGCAGCGCGGATGCCCTTGCCCACGCCCGCGTTGTCGATGCCCCCGGTGGCATCGCGCCAGCCCAGGTGGTACTCGCAGATAGGACGGATCGACGCAGGAATGGTGTCCACAGTCGCGCGCAGCGCAGGCAACACCTGTTCGCGCGCGTCCGCGAGCATTCCGCTCGGTGATCCGTGAACCGTGTCCTGGTGCTGGCGCACGGCGCTCTCGTTATCAGGGACTTGTTCCATCAGACGGCTCCCGCTGGTCAACTGCGCGAACGGATAGTCAAACGCGTCGGGCGCCCACGAGCCACTCGAGTTCGGGGCCAAATCGGTTGGCTGCAGTTGGGTTGGGTAAGAACCTGTTTGCCGAGCACAGGCAGATCGCGCAGCAGATCAGCGCCAGCATAGGAAGTTTCCACCGCGATCGCCGACACCCTCGGCGGGAACAACACGGCCCCGCCGCGGGCATGTGCCTCGGTGAATATCCCTCCCGCCTCCGCGATCTCGGCGGCAGGCAGCAACCGATCCAGCGCGTCCACCAGCAGCCGCTCCTGATCCGACAACTCCAGCACACGGCACGCGCGCGCCGCGGCACGCAACGCGACTCCCATCAGGAAATTGCGCGGCCCCACATGCTGCACTCGCCTGGACGCCGAGGACCCGTCCATCAGTCCGCTCAGCCGCGCGGTGCGCTCCTCCCGCGTCGAATACCAATCCGCCATCGCCACAACCCTTCTCGCGCCCGATAGCTGACATGAATGACTGTATAGACGTGGCGCGCTCCGGCCGTCGAGATCGCCCGAACATACTGGAGAGACTGTTTATCCGCGCTGATCGACGCGACCCGAGCATCGGGGAAGATTCAACCGCACGCGAAAACCTGGAACCGACACCAACTGTCATCAGCAGGCAGCGGTAGTGCTCGACTCGACGCAGCATTGCAGGATGTTCAGTCGACTGCGGCGTGCCTTCGGCACGCTCGGGTTTGTCAGCTGAAGATGCTCCTATAGATGTCGAGCGGCTGGAGCGAGTTCGTTGATGAGTTCGGTGGTTGGGACCGCCACCTGGCGGCCAAAGCGAGTAGCCTTATTCATCCGATCCTGGTGTCTTCTACTACTCGGCGATGGTGTCCATCAGCTGCTGCCCCGAATCGCGCCAGTTCTACGACCGGAAACGGTCCGAGGGCGAAAAACACACCCACGCCGTCCTCGCCTTGGCCCGCCGCCGAGTCAACGTGCTCTGGGCACTGATCCGCGACAAACGGACATACCAACCGCTGCCACCCGCCGCCGCTGCCGCCTGAAAACGTAATCGGAAGTCACCTTCCGGGGTTGACAACTTCGTTGGGAAGCTCCAATCTCGACGGGACTCCAGCACTTTCATAGACCAACCCGCGATGACGACCTGAGGCTACCCGAGGCTCTGCCCCGGGCTAACCGTTCACCCTGCGTGTCCTCCTACGAGACCGGTCGAGAACATCGATCCGTGACCCCGGCACCAGCGCACGATAAGCCGACTACGATCAGGTGCGAGCCCGTACCGTTGAACCCGCAAGGTCCGCCTACGGAGGGACTGTCTGAGATCTGGCTCTGTCGCACTTTCGGTGGTGGGGTTATCCGAGCAGGATCCGGTGTCGTAGGAGCCGGAATCCGGCTCGTCCGTACATTTGCCTCTTGAGCAGCTTCGTTTTCGTGTTGACTCCCTCGCATGGCCCGTTGCTGTAGGGCAAAGTCAGTCCGGCGACCGCGGCGTCGTGGTCCTGGTCCAGACCGCGCAGGAACGGCTCGAGCTGGGGCAGTCCTGCCTCGCGGGCCTGCTTGATCCAGCAGTCGAGGTCGGCGCCGCGCCGGTCGGTCATGATCGTGGCGAAGTCACGGACCAGTTCGGTCAGCCGGGTCATTTCCGGGCAGGCGGCGACGAGTTCGCCGAGGTGGCTCCGGCGGGTTTCGGAGAGGTCTGATGGCCTGCTCATGATCCAACCGGTGAGTTTGCGGGCCGAGACGACGACCCGGTCACCGGTCAGGCGCCCTTCGTTGAGGTAGCGGTAGAGCAGGTTCAGCCCACCTGTGTAGCCGAGGTCTTTGATCTCGGCAAACAGGTGCGTGACCGGCACACCCGGCTCAGCGGCCCGCCGAGCCCGCAGATGATCACGGTATGGGTCGACCAGTCCGGGCCGGTACTGTGGCGGACGGCGCAGCGAATCCGGTTCAGGCGCCCGGGAGTACCGCTTCACAGTGTTCAACGCCAGGCCCAGCCGCCGGGCGCAGTCCAGCAGCCCGACGCCTTGGTTGAGTAAGTTGTGCACGGCATGCCAGCGTTCGATGGTGGTGGTCTCCCGCGCCATCCGGTGCCGCTTCGGGCCCGAGGCGGCCCAGCAACGTCCGTGCGCGGCGACGGCCGTCTCGACGGCACGGGCCAGACCATGCCACAGATGCCACCGGTCCGACACTTGTGTCGCCGCAGGTCGTGCGCGTCGCACGGCTTCGGCGTAGGTGGCCGAACCGTCCCGTACGACGGTCGTCACCTCGGGATGATCGGCCAGCCAGACGGCCAGGGTGTCGGATTTGCGGTCTGCCAGCACATCGACCCGGTCGTGGGACACGGGGTCGATCACGACCGTGGCATACCGGTGGCGGCGCAGCAACGCGAAATCATCGACGCTCACCACCGCCGGAACCGGTCGCCGCGGCAAGGGGATACCCAGCAGCACACGCACAGCGGTATGCCGGGACAACCCAATCGACAATCTGGCCAGCAGCCGGGCACCCGCCCGACCGGCCAGTTCCCGAACCACCGACCGCACCTGGCAGGTCAGACGCGTCGTACGACGCTGGTATCGCTCCAGAACACCGACGACTTGCTCGCGAAAGGTATTGCGGCAGCCCGCTGTCGGGCAGACCAGGCGGCGGACCTGCACGCACACGATCACCGGGCGGCCGTCGAGCGGCACGTCGGCCACCGTCCGCCAGTGATATCCGTGCACTCGCGCGGACTCGGCTCCGCAGCCCGGACACACGGCCGGGCAGTCAGGCGTCCGCGCCCACACCACGATCTGGTTTCCCTTGTCGACCACATCCTCCACCACCAGCGGCGACAACCCCGAAAGCGCCACGGCAGCAGGCATATTCACCTCAGACACCGCAACATCGTGCTGTCAGCGCCATCGCGGCACCACCGAAAGTGCGACAGAGCCAAAATTCCGACAGTCCCCCTACGGAAACGAGGAGGCTTCACATGCATGCATCGAAGGGCGACAGACTGGTCGTGCACGGCCGCGTTGTCGGCCAGCAGGACCACGTCGTCGAGATCGTCGAAGTTCTCGGCCCCGACGGCACGCCTCCCTATCGAGTTCGGGCCGAGAATGGCCACGAGACCATCATGTCGCCCGGGCCGGACTCTGTCGTTGACCATCGCAGGGCATCGGGCACCGAGTGACAGCTTCGAGCTGAAGCAGTCATCGTTTCTAGGTTTCGACCATAAGGGCCGTCCCAGCGTGTCCATGGCCGTGACAAAGTCCCCGCTGGTGGCTGGTTGTAGGTCGCCGCTGGCGGCCAGGTAGAAGTCCCCATTCCTCTTGCTCGTCGTGTCATGCCCGGAGCTCATGGCCTGGGCGGTGACGGTGATAGCGCCAACTGTCATTCCGTCACTGCCCAGGGAGTTCCATTGAAGTCTGCGAGGGAGCGAATGGACATCATTTCCGCCTATCGAGAGGTCGGAACCTATCGGGGGGCCGCCGAGCTGTGCGGCACCACGCACAAGACGGTGAAACGGGTCGTCGAGCGTGTCGAGGCCGGCGGCCGGCCGCCGGAGCGGGCACCGCGGTCCCGAAATTACGACTCGGTGCAGGATCTGGTCGCCGAACGGGTCGCCAAGTCGAAGGGCCGGATCTCGGCCAAGCGGCTGTTACCGGCCGCTCGCGCTGCCGGTTACGAGGGGTCGCCACGGAATTTCCGGCGCCTGGTGTCGGAGCAGAAAGCGTTGTGGCGCAAGGATAATCATCGGGGTCGTCGTCCGGCGGTGTGGTCGGCGGGTGAGTATCTGGTGATCGATTGGGCCGAGGCCGCGCCTGGGTTGCAGCTGTTTTGTGCGGTGCTGGCGTTCTCGCGGTGGCGGTTCACCGCGTTCGCCACCGACCAGAAACAGTCGACCACCCTGGCCATGCTCGCCGAAGCGTTCACCGCGATCGGCGGCGTCCCCGCCCGGGTGCTCGCCGACCGGATGGGCTGCCTGAAGGGCGGGGTGGTCGCGAACGTGGTCGTCCCGACACCCGAATACGTTCGGTTCGCAACACATTACGGTTTTCGTCCCGACTGGTGTCACGGCAGCGATCCGCAGTCCAAGGGCATCGTGGAGAACCTGTGTGGCTATGCCCAGCGGGATCTGGCGGTCCCGCTGCTGACCGAGGCCGCGATGACCGGGACGGCCGTGAGCCTGCGCGAGGCCAACGCGGCGGCGAGGACCTGGTGCGCGGAGGTGAACTCGCTGGTGCATTCGGAGATCTGTGCCGTCCCCGACGAACGCCTGGTCGTCGAGCGGGAGTTGTTGCGGGGATTGCCGTCGCTGCGGCTCGAGGTCGGTGCACCGGCGGTGACGCGCACGGTCGACCGGCTCTCGTGTGTGCGTTACGGGTCGGCCCGCTACTCGGTGCCGACCCGCCTGATCGGTGAGAAAGTGCAGATCGTCCTCGACTGCGGCGCGCTGCTGGTGCTCGAACCGGCGACCGGGGTGATCGTGGCCGAGCACGAACTCGTCGCTCCCGGTGACGCGTCGATCCTCGATGACCACTACGACGGGCCCCGGCCCGCGCCCAACCGCGGGCCGCGTCCGAAAACCACTGCAGAACAGCAGTTCTGCGCCCTCGGGCCGGACGCGGAAGCGTTCCTGGTCGGCGCGGCCGCGATCGGCAACACCCGCCTCGGCGCCGAGTTGGAGATCCTGCTCGCGCTCGGCGCCGCCCACGGCGAAGCCGCGCTGGTCGCGGCGTTGCGGCGGGCGGTCGCGTTCGGGCGGTTCCGCGCCGCCGACGTCCGCTCCATCCTCGCCGCTGGCACCGGCACCCCGCAGCCGCGGGGGGCCGGTGACGCGCTGGTGCTGGACCTGCCCACCGCACCGATCCGGTCCCTGGATGCCTACAAGATCACTCGTGACGGGAGCGCCTCGTGACCACAGCTCGATCGAAAATCGTCGCTCCCAAGCCGATTCCGGAACTCGCCGCCGATCTCGACGCTGGGCTGCGGCGGTTGAAGCTGGCCACGGTCCGGCGCACCGCGCCGGAGGTGCTGGCGGTCGCGAAAACCCAGCGCTGGACACCGGAAGAGGTGCTGCGGACTCTGATCGAGGCCGAGTTGGCTGCCCGCGACGCCTCCAACGCGGCCAACCGGCTCAAGGCCGCCGCGTTCCCGGTGACCAAGACTCTCGACAGCTTCGACGTGTCGGCGTCGTCGATCCCGCAAGCCACCTTCGACTACCTGTCGAGTCTGGAATGGGTTCGCGCGCAACACAATCTCGCGATTATCGGTCCACCGGGGACAGGCAAGAGCCACACCCTGATCGGGCTCGGCCACGCTGCGGTCACCGCCGGCCACAAGGTCCGCTACTTCACCGCCGCCGATGTAGTCGACACCCTCTACCGCGGCCTGGCAGACAACACCGTCGGCCGAATCATCGACACCCTGCTGCGCGCGGACCTCGTGATCCTCGACGAGATCGGGTTCGCGCCACTGGACGACACCGGCACCCAGCTGCTGTTCCGGCTGGTCGCAGCCGCCTACGAACGCCGCTCGCTGGCCGTCGCGTCGCACTGGCCGTTCGAGCAATGGGGCCGGTTCCTGCCCGAACACACCACCGCCGCCAGCATCCTCGACCGGCTCCTGCACCACGCCACCGTCGTCATCACCGACGGCGACTCCTACCGCATGAAACACCGCAACAAACGAGGTGACCGCCCCTGAACTAACCACCCCACCCCCAGCAAAGGGGTGGGGACTTCAACCCCGGCCACCAGCGGCGACCTGAAAGTGGCCATTGACACAGCGCCTGCAACGGGGCGGCCCGTCGAATGTCCGCAAATGCCGCATAGTGCGCTGTTCGAACCGGCCACGCGGCACGACCGAAGATCGATGGGCGAGATCATCTCGGCATAGGCAACGCACTGAATTGCCGAATTGAGCGCCGTCTCGGTGATAATGGCGTCGGCATCAGGGTGCGTTTCAGATCCTCGAGGATGTGCTCGGCGATGCAATCACCAGCCGATGTAGATCATTGGCTGTCCGAAATGATCGCGGTTCTCGATTCTCGGTTCACCGTCTATGTCGAACCCATGATCCTGCCGGCCTCGGCGGTTCCTGAAACGTATTGCGCTCGAGCATGTTTCGCTTTTCGTGCGGGTTCCGATGAGATGTCGGCTTGATGACATGGCGTTCGAAAAAGGGCGGGCGATTCCAGTACCGGCATACGCACTGATGGATGGTCTGGGTTGAACGCGACTCGGCAAACCCACTCTGCAGCGAATTGCGTTGTGTTAGAGTAATTTTCGAAGTTCAGCCATCTCGGACTCACACAAAATTTGATGACAGGCTCCAGACCGACTCGCAACGTCGCGAACGTGGAACTCTGGATCGCCCGGTCCGCTATCCGTTTCCCGGAGGTGCTGCGATGATCAGTAAACTGGCCCACACCTTCGCCCGCGACGACAGCGCTGGGGACAGCAAAGGAGAAGTCCTGGTTCCAGGTCAGGTCGTCGGCACCGTCCCCGAGCACCAGATTGCTGAGGTCTTCCTCGAACAAGCGCGCCGGTCGATCCAACATTGCGAAGAACCTGAGCCGGGCGGTGTGCTGTGACGATCGGGGTCCACGTGCCCCTGGACGCGGATGATATCCGTTCCGGGGTCGAGAGGGTGCTGCGCGATTTCCTGGACATTCAGGAGCGAACGGCCGCCGCCCCTGAGCTGGCCTTGTTCACCGGCCTGCTGCGCGAGATGCTCACCGCTGGAGGAAAACGTATCCGGCCGTTGCTGTGTGTCACGGGCTGGTACGTCATCCGTGCCGAAGCACCGCCACCGGTGGTGTGGCGGATGGCGGCATCGCTGGAGTTATTCCATGCTTTCGCGCTCATCCACGACGACATCATGGATCGCTCGGATACCCGCCGCGGTCGCCCCACCGCACACCGTGCCCTCACCACTGCGCACGCGGGCCACACCGGGGCCGAGTCGTTGGGCATCAACGCCGCGATTCTGCTGGGCGACCTCACCCTGGGCTGGTCCTACGACCTGCTCTACGCCACCGCCGACCTGGCCCCACCCCAAGTGGCCGCCGTCTCGGCGGTGTTGAATGCGCTACGCACCGAATGCCTCGTCGGCCAATACCTCGACCTCACCGCTGCGGGCCGGCGCGAGGTCGACGTCGACGCCGCGTGGCGGACGATCCGTTACAAAACCGCCAAGTACACCATCGAACGGCCCTTACAGCTCGGTTCGATCTTGGCCGGTGCCGACCCACAACAGCTACAAGCGTTGTCCGACTACGCCATTCCGCTCGGCGAGGCGTTCCAACTCCGCGACGACATCCTGGGAGTCTTCGGTGACCCAACGCAGACCGGCAAGTCCGTCCTCGACGACCTGCGCGAGGGCAAACACACCGTCCTGGTCGCTATGGCCTACCGCAATGCCACGCCCAGTCAGGCCCGCTACCTGCGGATACACCTGGGAAACCCCGACCTCGATTCCGCGGCAGCCGAGGAGATCCGCGCCATCCTGACCGCCTGCGGTGCCCGAAGCGCCGTGGAGCAGACCATCACCGCACGATACGAGCAGGCCGTGGGCGCCCTGGACGCCACAACACATCTTCTCCATCGCACCACATGGTTGCGGCAATTCGCCGCGAACGCAACCTACCGCACCACATGACCCGCCACGAATGCGTGTCAGGTCTTGTTCAGTTTCCGAATCAGCTCATGACGAAATCGGCGTCCGATAACGCGGCAACCGTTGCGTCATCGTCACCACGGATCCAGAACTCAAACTAGTCGGAGGAGAGAAAGAATGTTTACGTCGAGGAGAGACGTCACCGAATTCTTCTACGTGCCGAATGATTGGCCTGTTCACCCCGATGTGGACCAAGCGCAATCGCACAACCTCGAGTGGGCGGCAGAAATGGGTCTGGTGCGAAGCTCGGTGACAGCCGGTATGAACGAATCATGGAATATCGCAAGTACCGCCGCGTGTGCATACCCGCGGGCCCACGGAGAAGCTCTGACCTACATCACCAACTGGATCACCTGGGGATTCTCCCTCGATGACAGCCTCTCGAGCATCTGGCGTGAACCATCGCGGGTCGCTGGCGTTCTGGACGAGGCGCTACGCGTCCTGCACCATGACCCATCCGTTCGGATTCCTCGGCCGCTGCGCGGATCCGACCGAGCGCTCGCCGATCTCATCCGCCGGGCATCCGCTGTCATGTCCGCGACCTGGATGACAAGATTCCGTGCCGATATGGAAACGATGTTTCGTGGCTTTTTCGCCAAAAGCCTGGCACTGTCGAGCAACCGCACCCTCGATATCGAGGAGATTATGGCAATTCGCCTCGATGATATCGCCATGAGGCCCCCCATGAACTTTATTGATATGCTGGAAGGCTTCGAAATCTCCCCCCTTCTGATCGGCACACCCCAAATGCGGCGCGCTCGCGATCTGGTCTGTGAACTCCTCACCCTGCAGAACGACGTTTTCTCACTCTATCGCGATGTCGATGACAACGGCGAACTCAACGTGGTCCTCACTCTCGAGCGGCTCCACACGATGACCCGCGAGAACGCTCTGTTGCGGTTGCGGGACATGTATCGGGAGCGATTGGAGGAGTTGCGATCGATAAAGGTCGAGTTCGAGAAGATCTGCGTGCTACTTGGACTCGACAATAAAGACAAGATGCTGACCACCACCTATCTCGAGGACCTTGAAGGTCTTGTCCCCGGATGCTGTCACAGTCATTTCGCCGCTGCACGGTACCGAACAGAAGCACACGCATTTCCACCGATCGTTTCCGAGCTACTTGCCGACTACGACGGCTGCATAATGCAACCTTTCACGGCGTTAACGCCACGAAAGGCCGATCAGTAGACTCCGAAAAGAAGGCGGGCCGCCCGTCGAGGTGGACGAAACGGCAGCTCATCGATGGGATCCCGTGGCGTGCCCGGGTCGGTTCGCCGTGGTGGGATGTGCCAGCGCAGTACGGGTCGTGGCAGGCCGTCTAACCGTGGCTCATCGGGCGGCAGACCACCCGCGTTCATTGACCGCAGACATCAGCTCGATGCTGGACCGTCGACCAGGTGAGAGTACGGCGACGCCAGCACCTGCGAAAACTGCCAGGCGCCAGTATCGGGCTGAGATGACAGCCCTCCGGGCCCGCCCAAGGAATTGCTACCGCCGCAGTCGTGTAGCAACGTATCAGTTTCCACGACAGTCTTGGTTCCGGCTCTGCGCGAGGACCTGCCGTGTCAGACTTGCTGAAGCGCGACGATGTGACTCGACCTGGAGCGTCGACACACGACCTGTAGTCGCTACTCCACGGTCTCCCGACGGCAGAGGAGCAGACGTCATGCAACACGTCATCATGTACACCACGGAAGTGAGTCCGTTCTGCGTCAGGGCTGAGAAACTGTTGAAAGAGAGGGGTGTTGCAACGATCGAAAAGATCCGCATCGACCTCGACCCTGCGCAACGCGACATCATGGTGGAGAGGACCAAACGCCGGACCGTGCCGCAGATCTTTATCGGCGACACCCATATCGGCGGCTTCGACGACTTGGCTGCGCTCGACCGGGACGGCAAGCTGGCGCCCCTCCTCGGTTAACGGTTAGCCCGAGTCCCTACGGAAGGGGCTGGATCGTCGATCCAGTCTCGAGGACACCCGAGATAACACCGGGCAATCGAACCTGAACTGTACCAATACGACCCAACCGCGACATCGGGGACACCTTCAGCAAAGCTAACTATAGTGCTCTATGCCGACGAGCGGACGTTGGCCTGGGACGCCGGTGTGCGCGTCGAGTACTGCGAATCCTGGCATGCCACACGGTTTCCGCATGGCGGCCGGAATATGCTCCCGACAGGCCGACGACGCGATCGGCAAACGTAGGCGTAGCCGGGCTGGAGGCCGCGCGGCCTGCAAACAACCGGCCGACCGGCCCGTCCACACCCCTACTCACGACCACTGCGACAACGTGACAACGTGACAACGGGACAACGGGAGTCGGCTATCGAACACGCACAAGATCCGAGTCGCATCTACGGAGCCCACATGAGCGTCCCCCCGATCTTGCTGAAGGCGATCCCACCGACCGCTGCCGCCGCCGCACTGCTCGCTTTTGCCGCGACTCCACGCCTCGCAGACGCCTACAGGCTCCGCTTGCTCGCCAATGGCGACGACCCGGCCGATGCCCCGACGATCCAGATCCCCAACCGGGACATCCATGGGCATCTGCTGGAGAAGCTGTTCGCCCACAAGTCCGCAAGCCAACGCGGACATACCCACGTGCGGCGAACCTTCCTCTACTACAACAGGCCAGCCGACGAACACCAGGAATGCATCGACACCAACCACCCCCACTACACGGAGCTGGCCAAGGCGACGTTGCGTACCCTCTCCGTTCCACGCGAGGAGATCCTCGCCATGGCCCGCAGGTACACCCATCAGGTCCTGGAGGACCTCTGGCCCGTCGGCACCACAAGCCGCGTACTGCGACTCACGGACCTGACCGTCCCTATCGCCTCCCGTCTCATGTTCGGACTGGTCTTCAGGGCCGCGCCGTCGCAGGAACAGATCGCGCTGATCGGTCGTTGCGCCACTGATACCGCGAAGAACTTCAAGGGACTTCGGAACTCGGGAAACATCTCCGCCAAGCTGGAGCTCCTCGACCTTTTGCGGGCCAAGGTGACCGAGTATGCAGGGTGCCCCGACATCTTCGGCCCCGACAGCACGCTCGACACGAACTCCAGGGCGAAACACCTGCTGGGGATGTTCTTCAGCAAGGGCGTCAACCAGCTCTCCGAATGTGTCTGCCATACCGTGCTCGCGGCATCCCGGCATCCCCATGTCGTCGAGCGGATCATCGAGGGCGACGCCCGCTACCTCGACCACGTCCTGTCGGAAACACTGCGGCTCTACCCCCAGCACGCCACGATCCAACACCTCGTGGTGGACGACGTCGCTTTGAGCCCGACGGTGACGATCCCGCGCGGGACTCAGCTCCTGGTAGACATCAGCCGCCACCAGCGAATGGGCCACACAGCACCAGACGCGTTCATCCCGGAGAGATGGGAACAGCGCAGCCGGGCCGACAGCGGATTCGTGGTTTTCGGCAAGGGGCAACGGAAATGTCCTGCCGAGCGGTTCTCCCGGACAGCCGCAGCAGTGATCGTGCGAGAACTGCTGAGCTCTTTCGCGGTACACGCACCCATCCGCCACACCCGGGCGCTGGAGACTGGCGGCCTGTGCTGCCTGGTGCCCCGCGGCTCGGCCGCACATGCCGGGATCGGGTTCAACAAGACCCTCGTGTGGACACGCGACCGCGCGGAGGGCCTCGCCTTCGGCGCGGCACAGCTGATCTATTTCTCCCGGGCAGCCCGAGCAGTGCAGCGCCTGCCACACGGCACCAACAGCCACAACGTTCCCTGCCGCACATGATCTCGCCGGCCAGGCCGCGATGTTCTTTCCGGGCGACCTTCTCGACTGACTGACGTCAGGAGGGCTGGGTCGCTACGAGTGGCTGGAGGAGAGAAACGCTGTAGCGCCGACATCCGCTCATGTCGCGACGAGTGGATGTTGTGGAACGGACTCGGGTTCATCGCACGTCGGGGTCGCCTCTCATCTCGATCGCGACGATGGGCGGCGGACCCGACGCCGAGGGAAACCGCGGTTGCGACGTATGACCGCCGGATTGTCGCAAGCCTCGTAGACTCAGATGAGATATCAACGCGTCCAAGGGTTGTCGAGTCTGTCACAGATCGTCTACATAACCAGTCGTCTCGTCGTCGAGCGCAACTCGGATTGATTCTTCCACGGAAAGGTTGATCGATGAGTGTTGACCGAGTCCGAGACGGTGAAGTGGTCGAGCACTACTACGGGCGGGCCGCCGACCATTACGCCGCGACCTGGGATCCGGGCGGCCGGATGCATTGGGGCTACTTCGAAGATGCTCCCGCCGACGTCGCTGTCAGCTTGGGAGAGGCCATCGAGGCGTGGGATCGCCGTCTGTGCCACCAGGCGGGGATCACCGGCGAGTCCGTCGTGCTGGATGTGGGATGCGGCACCGGCGCCACCACATCCTGGCTGGCCGCGACCACCGGCTGCGCGGCCGTCGGGGTCGATGTGCAACTGGATCGTGGCCACCGCCGTTCGGCTATACCGCTGGTCCGGGGCGATGCCATGCGGCTGCCCTTCGGCGACGATCTGTTCAGCCACGTGTGGTGCCAGGCGATGCTGTGCCATGTCCCGGACCGGTCGACCGTGCTCGCCGAGGTGTGCCGTGTGCTGGCTCCCGGCGGCATCCTCGCCCTGGACGACGTGATCACACCGTCGTCCGAGGTAAGTCCAGTCGGGCGCGCCTACTACTACGACCGGGTCGCCAATATGGGCCCTCAGCTCACCCACGGCGCCTACCTCGCGCTGTTGACCGCCTGCGGCCTGACCGTGCTCGACACCCAGGACCTATCCGCCCACATGCGTCGCAGCTACGAGCACGCCTGCGAACGCATCGCGGCCACCCACCCCGACGCTGCCGACACCTACCGCGGTGTCATCCGCACCATCGACCTCCGTGACCTGGGCTGGGCGGCGTTCATCTGCCAACGACCGTAACGGAGACTACGTACTCCTGGTGATGGTTGCCGATTTCGAAGCGTGCCCGTCCCGCGTGTCGGGCTGTGATACTTGTTGTAGGAGCATGACTCTGGTGATGGGACGGCGGTGCTGCGGGCCGCTGGTGGATCCTAGGAGGATCAGGGTGATCAAGAAGGTCCTGATGTGTCCACCGACGTACTTCGACATCGAATACTCGATCAACCCGTACATGGATGTCACCAACAGGGTGGACAAGAACAAATCCCAGGCGCAGTGGGACCACGCCGCCGGCACCCTGCGTGGGCTTGGAGTCGAGATCGAGGTTCTCGATCCGGTGTCGGGGCTGCCGGATATGACGTTCATCGGCGATGCCGGGATGCTGCACAACGGCAAGTTCCTCGCGACGAACTTCCGTCATTCCGAACGCCAGGGCGAGGTGGAGCACTACATCCGGTGGATGCGCGAGCACGATGTGCCGGTGTTCACCGTCCCCGAGCACGTTTGTTTCGAGGGTCTGGGCGACATCGTCTACTACGGGGAGGACATTCTGTTCGGCTACGGTCAGCGCTCGTCACCGGAAGCCATTCACCATGTCCGCGAGGTCTATCCGGAACTCGAGCTACGCGGTGAGCTGCACCTGCAGGACGAGGGCATGTACCACCTCGGGCTCGCGGTCTCCTACATCGACGCCGGCACCCTGCTCTACTACCCGGGAGCATTCACCGACGAGAGCCTGGCGTTTCTGCGTGCCAACTTCGAACGGCGCATCGAATGCGGCGAGCAGGACGCGAAGAACTACTTCGTGTGCAACAACATTCCGCTGGGTCGGCATCTGCTGATGGACAACTGCACCGACGAGCTCGGACACGAACTGGCGCAGTGGGGTTACCAGGTCGTCAAGACCGACATGAGCGAGTTCAAGAAATCCGGTGGCAGTGTCCGCTGCCTGATCCTGGCCATCGGCTGACGCCCCCTCGAGGACACCGACGATGTATGTGCTCGGCCTCAACCACGCATACCACGAATCCGCCGCCTGCCTGATACACGACGGCCGAGTCCTCGCCGCCGCCGAGGAAGAACGGTTCACTCGCGTCAAACACGCCAAACCGGCTCTGGTGAGCAACCCGCACGAACTGCCCGTGCACGCCATCGCCTACTGCCTGGACCGCGCGGGCATCACCCTGGCACAGGTCGATCACATCGGGTCCTCGATCGACCCGGCCAAACGGCTGCGCAACAAGGACTTTCCCGACCGTATCGTCGCCGGGGACTGGGGCAGCGACATCGGTGAGACCGTCTTCCACGACAACCTCCGGCAGGTGCCCGCCCAGCTGCGGGAAATGAGCTTCGGCGGCGAGTTCCATTGGCTGAGCCACCATCTGTGTCACGGCGCCTCCGCCTACTACCCGTCTCCCTTCGCCGATGCGGCCGTGCTCGCCGTGGACGGCATCGGTGAAACCGCTTCCACCCTGCTCGCTTGCGGGCAGGGCATCCGGCTGTCACCAATCGATGAGATCTCCTACCCCGCTTCGATCGGGTTCCTGTGGGAGAAGCTCGCGCAGTTCCTCGGCTTCAGCGAATACGACGCCAGCAAGGTGATGGGTTTGGCCGCCTACGGCGACCCCGAACCCTACCGAGATCATTTCCGGCAGATCCTCACACTGCTACCCAACGGCCGATTCGCCATCGACAACGACCTGCTGCGTTTCCGTATCGCCGACTACTCCAGCCTGACCAAACTGTTCGGGATCGGCCCCCGCACTCCGCATTCGGAGATGACCAGCACCTACGCCGACATCACCGCCGCCCTCCAAGCGGCCACCGATGACACGATGGTGCACCTGGCCACGCACGCCGCCCGCCACCTCGGTACCCGTAACCTGTGCCTGGCCGGCGGGGTCGCGCTCAACTGCGTCGCTAACGCACACATCGCCGCGACCGGACTGTTCGACAACCTCTACATCCAGCCCGCCGCCCACGACGGCGGCACCGCACTCGGTGCGGCACTGCTCATCTGGCACGACATACTGGGCCGAGCCGAACGCGACCGAATGCGCCACGCGCAACTCGGCCCCGAATACGACGACACCGACATCGAAGCCGCACTCCGGGACTCATGCCTGCACTACCGTCGGGTCCAGGACATCACCACCGAAGTGGCGCGACTACTGGCCGACCAGAAGATCGTCGGATGGTTCCAGGGCCGCATGGAATTCGGGCCACGAGCCCTGGGCAACCGCAGCCTGCTCGCTGACCCACGCCAGCCCGGGATGCGCGAGCGGCTCAACCGCATCGTCAAAAAACGCGAAGACTTCCGCCCCTTCGCCCCCAGCGTGCTAGCCGAGGAAGCAGCGAACTGGTTCGACATCCCCCTGCCATGTCAAGCATCGGATTTCATGCTGATCGGCTACCGCGCCCTGACACCGGAGAAGATCCCCGCCGTCGTCCACGTCGACGGCACCAGCCGCATCCAAACAGTCCACCACGACCACAACCCCCGCTACCACCGGCTCATCAGCGAGTTCCACCGGATCACCGGAATCCCACTGGTCCTCAACACCTCCTACAACGACCGCGAACCCATCGTCTGCACACCCACCGACGCCATCACCACCCTCCGCCGCACCGGCATCGACTACCTCGCCATCGGAAACTTCCTCGCCCAACCCACACCCACACACCTGAACACCCCGCCAACCCACGACCAGTGAACACGCGAACACCGAATCAGGACACCATCCGCCACTCCGAATGAGACGAGCTACGGAAGCTTCGAAGCGTCCGGGAGAAGCATCCCATAAGTAGCCGCTTACAGATCGGTTTTTTTCCTGGTCGCGGCGGTGTGGTCCACGCTGGGGTGCGGGACTATAAGACTCTTTACATGCCGTTGTCCGGGCGAGGTCGCAGGTCGCGCGGGTTGCGGTTCGCATCGAACACCCGTTCGCCCGAAATTGGGAAAGTGGAGGTGCGTCAAATCCTCGCAGTTCGAGCGGAGTGGCAAGTCCGTCGTGCTGCTACCGGTATTGCTGGTGATGCCGCAGCGGCTTGCGAGATGAATGGCGATGGCGGTCAGGCAGGGTGCCAGGCGGTTCGCAACTACGGTTTTTGCCCTATGTGGTTCTCCTCAGCGGCCCGAGAACCTCACCCCCACACGGTGAGAGGATTGCCGGGGCCCTCGGGGTCGCCGTAGAGTTTCCGATCTATAGCAGGGGCATTTTCCGGTGCCGATCCATGAAGCGGGCGTCAATCCACCATAATCCGATTGGCGTGGTTTTGAGCCTTCACTATGGTGCCTCCAGCCGTTCCCGTGGCCCCCAGGCGATCTCCATCCCAGACCGTGGTGTTCTCCAGCGGAGTCGTAGCCGCTCGTCCGCCGACGACGACATAGAGGTCGAACCTGCCGCTCTTCCCTGTCGCAGGACTGACCAGAGTGATCTGGCTATCGCTGTCTACCGTGTAGTCCACCACGTCATATCTATTGCCGTTCATATCTCTGAAGTACAGCTCGCTGGCCCCCTGTAAACCCGACCCGGTCACGACGATCTCAGTGCCGCCCAACTTCGTGGCTGAGTTGGTGTTCAGCCATTTGATTGCAGGCATCGTCCTATCCCTCCTTCGGATTGAGCTGCTTCGGTACGGTTTCAATCCAAGCTTGACAGAATTGCAGGGTCCGCCGCAGGCCATCGGCCCCACAACTTTCTCTGTTCGTGGCACACACTCGACAAAGTGGTGTCTCAGCGGGTCTGTGAGGTTCACCCCGGGTAGTGGACACCGAGTTAGCAGGATCGAAGATTCTGCTGGTAAGGATGTCTACTATGCCTCCTCGCAAGCGTCGGTCGTTCACGGCCGAGTACAAGGTCGAGGCTGCCCATCGGGTGATCGATTCCGGTCGCTCGATCGCCGAGGTCGCGCGTGAACTCGGTATTCACGAGACCGTGTTGAGTACCTGGGTCAAAGACGAGCGGCGCAGGATCGCCGCGGCCGAGGTCAACGAGGAGAAACCTCTGGATTCGGTCGAGCGGGCCGAGTTGCTGCGACTGCGCAGGCAGGTAGGACAACGCGTTCTTGGTAAAAGCTTCGGCGTACTTTGCCGCGATGCAGAAGAACCGACCCGGTTCGATCTGATGGCCAAGTACGCTGTCGCCTGCCAGCCTGAAGGGTTCTGGCGCAGAAACCGTGATCACACCGCTGGGAGGTGTTGGTCTGCGGTGGCGTGGCTGAGCAGTAGACGCTTGCGCAGCAGGTCGAGTTTGGCCCGACCGAAGCATTGGCGTTTCTGATGCTTGAGTTTATTCACGGTACCCTCAGTAGGACCATTCGTCAGCGCCGCACCGTGGTGGCAGCTGCCCGTCCGCTTCCCGGCCATGGACCTGCCGTATATCAGTTTCTTGGTGCGTAACGTGCGCCGGCGACCACGCGCCGAGGTCCTGGAAACGGCGACGTTGATGACCTTCTCGCTGACGGTCATCGTGGCGGCCGCGCTCACCGGACAGCTGTGGACGCTCGCGGTGATCTGCCTGATTCCCGGGCGGGTGGCGATGTTCGTGCTCGCGTGGTGGTTCGACTGGCTGCCCCACCACGACCTGGAAGATACGCAGCGCGAGAACCGCTATCGCGCGACCCGCAACCGCGTCGGCTCGGAGTGGATCCTGACTCCCCTGCTGTTGTCGCAGAACTACCACCTGGTCCACCACCTGCACCCCTCCATCCCCTTCTACCGCTATGTCGCGGCCTGGCGACGCAACGAGGCCGCCTACCTCGAGCGGGACTCGGCGATAAGCACCGTTTTCGGGCAGCAGCTCGACGCCGCGCAGTACCGCGAATGGAAACGCCTCAACGGCAAACTCGCCGCACTACTCCCGGCCCGAATGCCGCGTTCCTCCGCGGCACGCCATGCCAGTACCCACCCGATCCCCGTCAACAGCGTCGAGCCTCTTACTCCGGGCAGCGTCAAAGTTACCTTCGACGTTCCCGATCATCTGAGCGACCAATTCCGATTCCGGGCGGGCCAGAACCTGACGATTCGACACCGCATCGGTGGGCGGGAGGTGCGGCGAAACTACTCGATCTGCACCTCGGCCACCTCGGGAGAACTGGCGATCGGAGTACGGCACATCGCGGGCGGGATGTTCTCGCGCTTCGCGGTCGAAACGCTGCGAGCCGGTGACGTCCTGGAGCTGATGACGCCCACGGGCAGCTTCGGCGCACCCCTCGATCCCCTCGCCCGGCGCGACTATGTCGCGGTAGCGGCAGGAAGCGGCATCACGCCCATCCTGTCGATCATGCGCACCACGATGGAGATCGAGACCGAGAGCCGCTTCACCCTCTTCTACGGCAACAGAACCGCAGAGTCGACCATGTTCGCCACCGAACTCGACGAGCTCGAATCTCGATATGCCGACCGGTTAGGCATATTCCACATCCGCTCCGGCGAGGCCCACCACCCGGCCGCTTTTCGTGGCCGAATAGACCTGGCGATGGTTCAACGGCTGCTCGACAACGACCTCACCTCGATCGACCGGTGGTACCTGTGCGGCCCAGCCGATCTCGTCACGACAATGCGCGATGACCTCACATCCGAAGCAGTGCCGACCGAGCGGATACACCTCGAACTGTTCCGCGGCCCAAACCGATCCACACACGTCGACGGCTTCCCCAACTCGGAAGTGACCATCACCCTGTCCGGCGCGGATCACACCGTGGAACTCGCCGCGGGTGACACCGTCCTCGAATCCGCGCTGAAAAACAACATCGACGCGCCGTATGCCTGTCTCGGCGGCGCATGTGGCACGTGCAAAGCCAGAATCACCACCGGAGCGGTATCGATGGAGCAAAACCTCGCACTTACCGCAGCCGAGGTCGACGCCGGTTTCATCCTGACCTGTCAATCGCATCCCACCACCCCAACGGTCGCAGTCGACTACGACAGCTGACTTGGTGGTCCACCTCCCGCGACGCCCCAACGCGTGATCGCCGGGCTCGGAATCTTCGTCGGTCCCCTTCGTATGGGTAGCCGAACCATCTACCGGAGACCCGACCCGTTCCCGGTCAACGACACATCCTGCGCGGCAAACACTTTCGTGGCAGGGCCGCGGGCACGGAACGACTTCTCGAACACGGTCTGATTCCGTCGCCGGAGGCGTGACGGAACTTCTCAGAGGTAATGAAATGTCTACACCGACGACCGCACGAGCGGTCTCTGATTTGCCCGACATTCCCGCAGCGATGGCACGGGTTCGCCGCGCGTTCGCGTCCGGCCGGACCCGAGACCGCGCCTGGCGTGAGGAGCAGCTGCGGAACGCGATCCGGCTGCTGGATGAGCAGGAGGATCGGATCGCAGCCGCGCTGGCCAGTGATCTCGGACGCAGCCGGGCCGAAACCTGGTTCGGCGATATCTCGTCCACCAGGGGTGAGGCCGTGTTCGCCCTGAAACACCTGCGCCGGTGGATGCGTCGGCGACGGCAGCCGCTGCCGCTGGTGCAGTATCCGGGTTCGGCCTGGGTGCAGTACGAGCCGCTTGGCGTCGTCCTGGTCGTCGGCCCGTGGAATTACCCGGTTTACCTGACGCTTTCACCGCTGGTGGCCGCTGTGGCCGCGGGCAACTGCGCGGTGCTCAAGCCGTCCGAGCTGGCGCCAGCCACGTCGGCGGTGCTGGCTCGGCTGGTTCCGGAATATCTGGACTCCGAGCCGGTCATCGTGGTCGAGGGCGACGCCCCGGTCACTCGGGAGCTGCTGGCGCAGGGTGTCGACCACGTACTGTTCACCGGCGGCGACCAAATCGGACGAAAGATCATGGCCGCGGCCGCGCCGACGCTGACCCCGGTGACCCTGGAGCTCGGCGGAAAAGCCCGGTGATCGTGACCGCCGACGCCGACCTGGATATCGCGGCCCGCCGCATCGCCTGGGTCAAGTGCGCGAACTCGGGGCAGACCTGCATCGCGCCGGACTACGTGCTGGCCGATCACCGCATCCGGGATCGGCTGGTGAACAAGATTATCGCGGCGATCGAGCAGTTCGAGCGGGAGGGCAGCGCGGACGGCCGCCGGATCGTCAACAAGCGCCAATTCGCGCGGCTGGCCACCTATCTCGCGCAGACGCGCGGCACGATCGTACTGGGCCGGACGGGCCACCGAGGCGTCGCTGTCGATCCGGCCGACCGTGATCGTCGACCCGCATCCCGATGATGCGGTCATGCAGCAGGAGATATTCGGACCTATCCTGCCGGTGCTGTCGTACGAAAGTCTCGACGACGCAATCTCGTTCGTGAACCCCCGGCCGAACCCGCTTGCCGCGTACTACTTCACGAAAACGACCGCGGTGGGCGAGCGCCTGGTGGACGAGATCCCGTCCGGCGGTGCGGTGATCAACCATGTCGCCATGCACTGTCTGGTGCCGCAGCTGCCGTTCGGCGGTGTCGGCGCCAGCGGCATGGGCGCCTACCACGGCCGCTGGGGATTCGAAGCACCCAGCCACCGGAAAGCGGTGTTGCGCAAGACCTTCCACCCCGATCCGCAGCTGATCTATCCCCCGTACAGCGAGCGGGCGCTGCAGATCCTACGCAAGATCTTCTAGCTACTCCGACCTGAAAATTCGCCCCCTTGGGAAGTCCAACCAGTTTGTCTGGAACCGGAGGTTGATTCGTGCTCGAGTTGCTGAAGATCTTCGCGCCGCTGTTCGGGCTGATGTTGTCCCCGCTCCTGATACCCGCAGCGGTAGAAATCGCTGGACACACGCGGGACAGCCGACAACGGAAACAACCGTGACCGCCTACCGCCGCGAGACCCCTCGGTTCGATCCCACCGACTACCGGATCACCTCGGTCGACCGGACGCGATCCTGAAGGCAACGTGTCCATGACCTTCGATTACGACGTCATCGTCGTCGGCTCGGGCTTCGGCGGCAGCGTGAGCGCGCTGAGCCTGACCGAGAAAGGGTACCGGGTCGGTGTTTTCGAGGCCGGCCGCCGGTTCGCCGACGACGAGTTCCCGCAGACCTCGTGGCGCATCCGGCGCTACCTGTGGGCACCGGCGCTGGGCTACTAAGGAATTCAGCGGATGACGCTGCTCGAGGACACTTTCGTGCTCGCCGGAGCCGGGGTGTGCGGCGGCTCCCTGGTGTACGCAAACACCCTGTACGAGCCGCCGGATACCTTCTTCGCCGACGGCCAGTGGGCGCAAATCGCCGACTGGAAGGCCGAGCTGGCCGCGCATTTCGACCAGGCGAAGCGCACGCTGGGTGTCACTGTCAATCCGACGATCACACCTGCGGACCGCGTCATCGCGGAGGTCGCGCAGAACATGGGAATCGCCGATACCTACCAGCGCACACTGGTGGGTGTGTTCTTCGGCGGGCCCGGGCGCCAGCCGGGTGAGGATGTGCCCGACCCGTTCTTCGGCGGCGCCGGGCCGGACCGGCGCGCCTGCACCCACTGCGGCGAATGTATGACCGGCTGCCGGCACAACGCCAAGAACATTGGTGAAGAACTACCTCTATCTGGCCGAGCAGGCCGGCGCCACCGTGCATCCGCTGACAACGGTGACCGATGTCCGCCCGCTGCCGGACGGCGGTTACCAGGTCACCACGGTCCGCACCGGCCGGCGGATACGCAAGCGCCGGCATCGATTCACCGCCGAGCAGATCGTGTTCGCCGCCGCTGACCTGAGCACGCAGCGGCTGCTGCACCGGCTGCGCGACCGGGGCTCACTACCCGACCTGTCCGCCCGGCTCGGGTATCTGTCCCGGACCAATTCCGAGGAGCTGCTGGGGTTCGCAGCCGAGACAAATCCAACGAGTTCACCAAGGGCATCGCGATCACCTCCTCCGTCCACCCGGATCCGGACACGCACGTGGAACCGTTGCGATACGGCAAGGGCAGCAACGCCATAGCACTGTTGACCACGCTGATGGTCAGCGGCGACCGCCTGCGCGGACTGGGCTGGCTGCGTGAACTCGGCCGGAGCCGCCGGGATCTGGTCCGGATCCACAATCCGCGTCGCTGGTCGGAACAAACACTCGGCCTGCTGGTGATGCAGTCGGCGGACAACTCCCTCACCGCCTACGCCCGCCGCGGCCTGTTCGGCCGACGCACGACACCAAATAGATTGAGGGACAATCGAAATCCGGCCTTGACCCCGGCCGGCCACGAGGTCGCGCGGGGGCTGGCCGAGAAGATCGACGGTGTACCCACCGCGGCCACCAGCAACAGCGGCTTCAACATTCCGATGACCGGGCACTTCATCGGCGGCTGCACTATCGGCGACAGCGCAGACACGGGCGTCGTCGACCCCTACCACCGGCTGTTCGGCTATCCCGGCCTGCACGTCGTCGACGGATCGACCATCTCGGCGAATCTGGGCGTGAACCCCTCGCTCACCATTACCGCACTGGCTGAACGGGCGATGTCGTTGTGGCCCAACCGCGGTGTCAATCGGAGCTGCCCTGACACTGCTACTGCCCTACGACCAGCAGTTTCCGCTGGTGAAGTAGGTGTGCGTAGTGGTCGAGTCCCCCTCCCGTCTTGAACCCCCACCGAGACATGCCACGCGAGCGGGTCCTCACCCGCGCGCTGCGGTCTTCGCGCGCCGCCCGCCAAGGCCGCTCCAGAGTGCCCCGAAACCAGGCAGCACCCCAAAGATTGCCAGAAATTAGCTTCCGCGAAAATTCGTCAGCGTGTCGGCGCGACGACACGCCAGAAGCACATAATCGGTGAGTTGCGCGGCCGTGCCGGTCGCGGAAGCGGTTGACGCTCGGACCTCATTCCGGTGGTGGACCGCTGACGCAGTGGCCGATCCACTGTATCCGGGCGACGCGCACCATCGGCCGCCCACCAAAATCTCGCACTTTCGTTACGCCACGACCGTACTCATCAAGGATGGCGGCAGTCATCGGCGCTGGTAGGGCATCGCTTTCTGACACCGACCGCCTTCCCGCGTGTGACCGTTTTTGTGACCGTTTTGAGCGTGACGGGCCGGTATCCAAGCTGATCTCCCGTGATTACAGAGGCCCCTCACCTGGTGTTCCAGGTGAGGGGCCGCATTTCGAAAAGAGCTGTCAGAAGCTACTTTTCAATCACTGAACATCACTCACTTGCACGTGGCCTTGGCCTCACGGCGACGGCGGTGCAGGATCGGTTCGGTGTAGCCGTTGGGCTGTCTGGCGCCCTCCAGGATCAGTTCCTTGGCGGCCTGGAAGGCGATGCTTCCCGCGAAGTCCGGCGCCATGGCCCGGTAGTTCCGGTCGCCGGCGTTCTGCCGGTCCACAACCGGGGCCA
The DNA here is from genome assembly GCF_045207455.1 of Nocardia sp. NBC_00881. Taxonomy (NCBI): domain Bacteria; kingdom Bacillati; phylum Actinomycetota; class Actinomycetes; order Mycobacteriales; family Nocardiaceae; genus Nocardia; species Nocardia sp. NBC_00881. The sequence continues at coordinate 678,273 of NZ_CP108798.1, read as the reverse complement.
TCCGCTCCAGGCTGGCCACCACCTCCTCGGCGGTGACGATGCCGTGGCGCAGCCAGTTGGCCATTAGCTGGCTCGAAATGCGCAGGGTCGCACGGTCTTCCATGAGCGCGACATCCTTGATGTCGGGCACCTTGGAGCAGCCGACGCCCTGATCGATCCAGCGCACTACGTAGCCCAGGATGGATTGCGAGTTGTTGTCCAGCTCTTGCCGCTTCTCCTCGTCGGTCCAGTTCGGCTGGGTGGCCAGCGGGATCTCCAGAATTTCCTCGACGGTGGCGCGGCGGCCGCCCTTGACGATCTGCTGCTGTCGCTGGAACACGTCGACCAGGTGGTAGTGCGTTGCGTGCAGAGTGGCAGCGGTCGGCGAGGGGACCCACGCGGTGTTGGCGCCCGCACGCGGGTGGCCGATCTTCTGCGCGAGCATGTCGGCCATCAGGTCCGGCATGGCCCACATGCCCTTGCCGATCTGCGCCTTACCCGGCAGGCCCGCGGCCAGACCGGTGTCGACGTTCCAATCCTCGTAGGACAGAATCCACTGTTGAGACTTCATGTCCGCCTTGCGGACCATCGGGCCGGCCTCCATGGACGTGTGGATCTCGTCGCCGGTGCGGTCGAGGAAGCCGGTATTGATGAACACGACGCGCTCTGCGGCCGCCTGGATACAGGCCTTCAGGTTCACCGTGGTGCGGCGCTCCTCGTCCATGATTCCGACCTTGAGCGTGTTGCGATCCAGTCCGATCACGTCCTCGATCCGGCCGAACAACTCGTTGGTGAACGCGACCTCGTCCGGGCCGTGCATCTTCGGCTTCACGATGTAGACCGAGCCGGTCCGGCTGTTCTTCAGCTCGGTGTCGCCGTTCAGACTGTGCTTGGCGACCAGCGAGGTGACCAGGCCATCCATGATGCCTTCGGGCACCTCGTTGCCCTCGGCGTCGATGATCGCGTCGGAGGTCATCAGGTGACCGACGTTGCGCACGAACAACAGCGAACGGCCGTGCAGCACGAGCTCCCTCCCGTCCAGCGCGGTGTACACGCGATCGGGGTTCATGGTGCGGGTGAAGGTCTTCTGGCCCTTGCTGACCTTCTCCGCCAGGTCGCCCTTCATCAGGCCGAGCCAATTGTGGTAACAGAGCACCTTGTCCTCGGCGTCCACCGCGGCGACCGAGTCCTCGAAGTCCATGATCGTGGTGACCGCGGACTCCAGCACGACGTCCTTGATGCCCGCGCTGTCGGTGCTGCCGATCGGCGAGGCCGGGTCGATCTGGATCTCGATGTGCAGACCGTTGTGCTTCAGCAGGACCGAACTCGGGGACTCGGGATCACCGAGGTAGCCGACCAGTTGCGAGGCGTCGGCGAGGCCGACGCTGGTGCCGTCCTCCAAGCCGACCTCCAGCTCGCCGTCGACGATCTTGTACGACGTCGAGCCGATGTGCGAGCCGGTGATCAGGGTGACCGAGTCGTCGAGGAAGTTGCGCGCCCACTCGATGACCTTGTCGCCGCGCACTTTGTTGTAGCCGCTGCCCTTCTCCGCGCCGTTCGCCTCGGAGATGGCGTCGGTGCCATAGAGCGCGTCGTAGAGCGAGCCCCAGCGCGCGTTCGCGGCGTTGATCGCAAAGCGGGCGTTCATCACCGGCACCACGAGCTGCGGTCCGGCGGTAGTGGTGATCTCGTCGTCCACGTTCTGCGTGGCGATCTGGAATTCGGCGGGCTCGGCACGCAGGTAGCCGATGTCGGTCAGGAAATTCTTGTAGGCAGCTTTGTCGTAGTTCGCGCCAGGATGCTCCGCGTGCCAGGCGTCGACCTTGCCCTGGATCTCGTCGCGCTCGGCCAGCAGGGCGCGGTTGCGCGGCGCAAGATCGTTGATGATCTGCTCGGCGCCGGCCCAGAACGCGGCGGAATCCACGCCGGTCCCGGGGAGCGCCTCGTTCTCGATGAACTCGTGGAGAACGCTGGCCACCTGGAGCCCGCCGACCTGAATCCGCTCTGTCATCTACTGCCTCACTTCTGAGAAAGTCGGGTGGGAAAAGACGCAACCATGTTACCCGTGGGTAGTGATGCCACCATGCGTTGGGTCGACACGCCGTCTGCCCATTCTGGTCCGCCATGCCGGTCGTGAGTGGGTCCAGCACTCGGCGGGTCGCAGAGGTGTCGGAGTTCAGGGCACCAGGGCACGTGCAGGCGTTGATCGTGACTGCGATCCCGGCGCCTTGCGGATCGGCCCCACCCGCTGTGAAGCCCCGGGTCAAGACTCAGCAGGTATTGGCTGCTCATCTTGTCCATGAGCCCGGCCCGCTCGAACTGGCGCAGGCGCTTGGCGAGCAGGCTGCGCGACAGGTCGAATGGATGACGTGCCACGCCGGTGTTCGCCACAAAGGTCGCGGGCGCGATCCTGCTGGGACACGCTCGGCCTTGGAGCCAGCGGCTCGCACACCGTGGTTGTCGAGGACGTGTTCGTGCCCGACGCGGCGGTATCGCTGACCCGCCCCGCGGACGCTTGGCCGCCGATACCGAACACGGTGATCGGTGCGGCGATGCCGCTGGTAAGGGCGGAGGCAGCCGTGCACGTCGGGCAGCTGCGACGCACCTGGGTGGGACGTGAACCGACCACCGGGAAATGACCCGACAACGGCGGGTGTGGTGTGTCACCATGTGATTCGACGATGACCACCGGATCGAGGCTGGTCGCCGAGCAGTGGAGAGGAGGGGCGGCAGTGATTCCGGAGAAAACGAATCGGGTGGATCCCGACACGATGCAGCGGTTGTCGACCGCGGGCGACGCGTTCGGCACGCAGCTGTGCGTAGTGCACGGCGAACCGGACGACAGCCGCCTCCCGGCTGTCTGCTGACGCCGGCGCACATCTCTCCCTTCTCTCGCTCGATATCGCACGAAACATGGTGATTCCCATGCTCTTCCGCCGTGCCACCGATCAGGTGGTGTTGACCGCCGACAACTGGATACACACCGGAGTGCTGGTCCTGAACGCCTCCTACGAGGCGCTCGACGAGATCAGTGCCGACCGGGCAGTCGTGCTGCTCATCGCCGGAGCGGCGGAGACGGTCACCGACCGCGAACCACACTTCCCGATTCGGTCTCGGCGCGTGGAACTCGCTCTGCCGGAGACGATTCGGCTGCTGCACTATGTGTACATCGAACACGCCGCGCGGGTGCACGACGAGAGCCGAGCGACGCTGGCCGGTGTGCTGCGCCGGGACAATCACCGGTGCGGCTACTGCGCGGGCTGGGCCCACACCGTGGACCATATCCGGCCACGCTCTAGAGGCGGTCCGAACATTTGGAGCAACCTGGTGGCTTGCTGCGCGCCGTGCAACACGGCCAAGGCTGACCGCACCCCGGCGGAGGCGGGCATGCGCCTGCTCTGGGAACCGAAGGCGCCCAACCACCGCGCCAAGCAGCAACGGCGGATCTGGAAGCAACTCGCCGCCACATGACCACGATCCGAGGAAGGAGAAGATCGCGATGACGCACACCGAAACCGCCACCGTCGCGGAGTTGACCCTGGCCGACCTGCTCCCCCTCTCGGATTCCCGAGAGTGGCACCGAGCAGCCTGCCGCGGCGACCCGAACCACGAAGCCTGGTTCCCATACCCCTCGCAGGACTTCGACTATGCGCGCGAAGTCTGTGCGGTTTGCCCGATCCGAGACGCGTGCGGCGCCTTCGCCGCACGCACCGGACAGTCCGGTGTCTGGGGCGGGCACGAGTTCGACCGTGGACGCGTGACCCGCCAGTGACGATCCGCCGTCACGCCCCGCCAGGCGCGACGGCGGAGCATCGCATGCGATACGCACCGTCCGCCGGGGCACAGGTGGGAGAACCTCGCCGATCCGGGCAACCGCGGGTGACCATACACTGAGTTCGTGGGCACTCATCGCAGCGGAACCAGGTCCCGGGGCGTCAGCAAAGGTCCGGTTATCGCAGTGGTCGCTGTTGCGCTCCTCGTCGTATTCGTCGTCGGCTGGTTTCAACTGCGGGATCGGGCGGCCGATCAGGACATCGCGGCGGCAGCCGAGTGCGTGGAGGGGCCGGCGACGCTCTCTGTGACGGCTGATCCGGACATCGCGTCGCAGGTGCGGGCCGTCGCCGACAGCTACAACGCGACCAAGCCGCGGGTACGCGACCACTGCGCGCAGGTCGAGGTGACAGCGCAGCCATCCTCGGCGATCGTCGCCGCGTTCACCAGCGGCACAGCGTGGGACCGGGCGCTCGGCCCGCAGCCTGCGCTGTGGATCGCCGATTCGACCCGCTCGATCGAGTCGATGCGGGTACCTGGGCTGATCGAAGGCACTCCGGTGTCGGTAGCCGGGAGTCCGATCGTGCTCGCGGTGCCGGAGGATCTGCGCAGCGCGCTGGAGCAGGCCCAGCTCGGCTGGGCGGATCTGCCACGCCTGCAACAAGGTTCGCTCGGCGAGCTCGGACTGTCCGGCTGGGGCGGCCTGCGCATGGCGTTGCCCTCGGATGACGCCACGCTCGCCGCGGCGACCGCGGTCGGCACCGCGGTGTCGGGCGCCGACCCGCTCAACGCGGAGGCCGCTCAGTCCGGTCAGGTCATCGCCGCGGTCTCGGGGCTCGCCGCCGGCGCTCCTGCGGCACCCGACACCGCGGCCGCGCTCTCCATACTCACGGGTACGCAGGACGCGCCGATTCACGCGGTGGCTGCTACTGAACAGCAACTAAAAGCGCGACCTGGGCTCGCCGCGTTCCGCCCCACCGGGTCCGCGCCGATGGCAGATTATCCGGCCGCGCTGATGTCCGGGCCGTGGGTGGACAAAACGCAGAATCTCATCGCCGGACGCTTCATCGACTACCTGCGGGCCCCGAGTCAGGCGCAGAACTTCCTTGCGGCCGGATTCACCACCGCACCGCAGTCCGCGGCCGCTGCCCCGCCACGTGCTGCTCTCGACAAGCTGCGGGCCACCCTCGCGAATCCCGTTCTCGGCGTGCGGTCCACGGTCCTGGTCGACGTATCGTCCTCCATGGCCACCGCCGAGGGCGGCACCACGCGGTTGGCGAATGTTCTTGCCGCCTTGAACTCCACGATGACCGTCATGCCACCCGATTTCGGCCTCGGCGTATGGACCTTCGGCAAGAATCTCGACGGCACCGCCCCGTACCAGGTGCAGGCCGCCACGGCGCCGCTCACCGCCGATCAGCGCACAAAGATCAGCACCGCCCTGAATTCCGTGCGCCCCAGTGAGATTCGGTCCGACCAGGCCTACCCGTCGCTGATCGCCGCGTACAAGAGCGCCCTCGCCGGGTACACACCGGGCCACACCAACTCGGTGCTGCTGATCACCGATGGACCCGACGACGACTCGACGGTCTCCGGAACCAAGCTGGCAGCCGACATCGCCGCCGCGATCGACCGCGCCCACCCGGTCCGGATCGACGTGATAGTCCTCGGCAGCGGCAGCCAGACCCTCCAAGGCTTGGCGCAGCAGACCGGCGGCACCTACAACCGCCTGGCCACGTCCGACGACATCAGCTTCGGTTCCGCCGTCGTTCAGGCCCTCACCACGCCGTAGCCGATCTAGGTCCGCTACACGGCCGGACCAGTGAAATATCCGGCCACGCCATACCGGCCTGCCCATCGAACGATCCGGCACCGGCCCATGCGTGTCAGTCGGCGTAAGTCTCCAGCGGCGGGCATGAGCACACCAAGTTCCGGTCGCCATAAGCCCCGTCGATCCGGCGTACCGGCGGCCACACCTTGGTTCTGGCGTGCGCAAGGCCGCGGGGATAGACGGCGAGCTCCCGGCTGTAGGGATGCTCCCACTCCGCCACCAGCGACGCCGCGGTGTGCGGCGCGCCGCGCAACGGATTGTCGGTCGCCGGCCACACTCCCGCGGCGACCTGGTCGATCTCGGTGCGGATGGCGATCATCGCCTCGATGAAATCGTCCAGCTCGGCGAGGTTCTCGCTCTCTGTCGGCTCTACCATGAGGGTGCCCGCCACCGGAAAGCTCATGGTCGGCGCGTGAAAACCGTAGTCCGCCAGGCGTTTGGCCACGTCGTCGACGGTGACGCCGCTCTGCTTGGTGATCTCGCGCAGGTCGAGGATGCATTCGTGCGCGACCATGCCATGCTCACCGGTGTAGAGCACCGGGAAGTACTCGTCCAGCATGCGGGCGATGTAGTTCGCCGAGGCGATCGCCGACAGCGACGCCCTGCGCAGGCCGTCGGCGCCCATCATGCGGATATAAGCCCAGGTGATCGGCAGAATCGAGGCCGAGCCGTACTTCGCCGCCGACACCGCGTGCGAGCCTGACTGCAGCGGATCGCCGGGCAGATACCGCGCCAGGTGTGCGCGCACCGCGACCGGGCCGACACCGGGACCGCCGCCACCGTGCGGGATGCAGAACGTCTTGTGCAGGTTGAGGTGGCTGACATCGCCGCCGAACCGGCCCGGACGAGCAAGGCCGACCAGAGCGTTCAGGTTCGCGCCGTCCACGTAGACCTGGCCGCCCGCGTCGTGCACGAGCGCGCACAGCTCCGCGACCTCATGCTCGTACACCCCGTGCGTGGACGGGTAGGTGATCATGATGCAGGCCAGCCGGTCGGCGTGGTCGGCGATCTTGGCGCGCAGGTCGTCCAGATCGACATCCCCATTGTCGCGGCACCTCACCACCTCGACGCGCAGCCCGGCCATGGCCGCCGATGCCGCGTTGGTGCCGTGCGCGCTGGACGGGATGAGGCAGGTGTCGCGGTGCGGGTCACCGCGGTCCAGGTGGTAGCGGCGGATAGCCAGCAGCCCGGCGTACTCTCCCTGACTGCCCGCATTCGGCTGCAGGCTCACCGAGTCGTAGCCGGTGATATCCGACAACCAGTTCTCCAGGTCCGATATCACCCGCAGCAGTCCGGTCGCGTCCTCGACTGGCGCGTACGGGTGCAGACGGGCGAAGCCGGGCCACGTGATGGCCTCCATCTCCGCGGTGGCGTTGAGCTTCATGGTGCACGAGCCGAGCGGAATCATGCTTCGGTCCAACGCGATGTCCTTGTCGGACAGCGACCGCAGATAGCGGAGCATCGCCGTCTCGGTGTGGTACTTCGTGAACGCGGGATGTGTCAAGAACTCCGAGGTGCGGGTCTCGATCGCGGCGATCGGGGCAGCCGCGCCCTGCTCGGACGACAGCGCGGTCCCGAACGATTCGAGCACGGCCGCGACGTGCGCGTCGGTAGTCGCCTCGTCGCAGGCGATGCCGACGCGGTCGGCGTCCACGAGGCGCAGGTTGATGCCGCGCGATTTCGCCTTCGCCACCACGGCTTCCGCTCCCCCGGGCACAAATGCGAGCACAGTGTCGAAGAAGGTGTCGTACACGACGGCGCCGTCCAGCCCCGCCGCGATCGCCGCAGCGTGCCCGTGCACCCTGCGGGCGATGGCGCGCAGACCCTCGGCGCCGTGGTAGCTGGCGTACATCGCGGCCACGATGGCCAGCAGCACCTGCGCGGTACAGATATTGGAGGTCGCCTTTTCTCGGCGAATGTGCTGCTCACGGGTCTGCAGCGCGAGACGGTAGGCGATGTCGCCGTCTGCGTCCACCGAAACGCCGACCAGGCGACCGGGCAGCTGACGAGCCTGCGCCTTGCGCACCGCGAGATACCCGGCGTGCGGACCACCGAAGCCGAGCGGAACACCGAAACGCTGGGTGGTGCCGAAGCACACGTCGGCGCCCTGCTCGCCGGGCGGCGTGATGAGCGTCATCGCCAGCAGGTCGGCGCCCACCGCGACCAACGCACCGCGCTCATGTGCCGCGGCGATGACGCGGGTCCAGTCCACGACGCGACCGGAGGCGCCGGGCGTCTGCGCCAGCACACCGAAGAACTCGCCGTCGGGCAGATCGCCAGTGGACAGATCCGACTCGACGATCTCGAGGCCGAGCGGCTCGGCCCTGGTGAACAACACGGTCCTGGTCTGTGGGAACAGATCGGTGTCGATGACCAGGCGCGAGGACTTGGACTTGCTCGCTCGACGCAGCAGCGTCATCGCCTCGGCGGCGGCGGTGGCCTCGTCCAGCATGGACGCGTTGGCGACGTCCATTCCGGTCAGCTCGGACACCATGGTCTGGAAGTTGATGAGTGCCTCGAGTCTGCCCTGGCTGATTTCGGGCTGATACGGGGTGTAAGCGGTGTACCAGGCGGGGTTCTCCAGCAGGTTGCGCACCAGCACCGGCGGGGTCAGCGTGTCGTAGTAGCCGAGCCCGATCATCGAGCTCGCCACGGTGTTCGCCTGCGCGAGCCCGGCGAGCTCGGCCAGCACCTCGTGCTCGGTGGCCGCCGCGGGCAGTCCGGTCAGGCCGGTGCTGTCCCGGATGCCGGCGGGCAGCGCCTTGGCTGCCAGTTCGTCGAGCGACGGCACGCCGACGACATCGAGGATCCGGGCGAGTTCGTCTCGGTCGGGTCCGATGTGGCGGTCGGCGAATGAGCGAGTCACGGCAGCTCCCAAGGTCGGGCGGGGTTCATCGGTGGTCGGCGGATACCGGACCTCCCCCTCTGTCGTGGCGCCTGAGAGATTCGGGTGGCGCGGCCGGTGCCGAGCCCCTTTCCCCATGGGCGGGCAGCTCGAAGCCACCGCTTTCCAGAGGCGCCGAAGCCCGCACGGTCCTTGCTGCCTGAGAGATTGACGGGGAGGTGCTGCTCCTTCGGCGCCCGGACTCATGTCGAGCCGGGACTCTCCCGCACGGCGGCGACGCATCGGTAGTTTATGCCGACGCCACGCCGAAGCGCGCCGCAGGACCCCGCCCAGCCGTGTCGTTCTCGTCACTCCCGATCGCGAGCCGCCCTGACCGCAAGACCGTAGCGCAGCCGGATCGCCGCGAGCGACAGTGCCTCCGCCCAGGATCGCCGTGCCGCAGCGCGACGTAGTCCCGGCGGCCGCCTCCCCCAGTGCCGCGACCAGGTCGACGCACTGTGCCGTGAGCCGGTCGGCCATCGCGTCGAATCGCGGCAGTTCGAAGACGCCCTGCGCCACGGTGCGCGCACCGCGTGGGTTGGACGCGATAGATCGGCACGTTCGCGGTGACGAGCCGCTCGGTCAGCGCCAACGAGTACCCTGGCCACCACCGGTGGTGTCGAAGAACTCCGCGTTGTGCAGCGAAGCGATCAGGGCGGACGCGTGCGGTCGAGCGACAGCGCCGTCGCTCCGATCGCGCCGCGGACTTGACCTAGCCCGTCTTGCGGTTCATCCGCGCCTTGCGGCGGAAGGATAGCTCGTCCTCGGGGCGTTCGGTGACAGCCGATGCCCGTTCCGCGGGGAAATTGGCGATCGCGCCGGTCAACTCGCGCATGGCACCGCTGACAGCGATCCCGAAGACACCCTGCCCGCCCTGCAGTAAATCGACGACCTCCTCGGGCGAGGTGCACTCGTAGACCGAGGTGCCGTCGGAGAAGAGCGTGATGCCCGCCAGATCCTGCACGCCGCGGCTGCGTAGGTGGTCGACGGCGATGCGGATGTTCTGCAGCGAAATGCCCGCGTCCAGCAGCCGCTTGACGATCTTGAGGACCAGGATGTCCTTGAACGAATACAGCCGCTGGCTACCCGAGCCGGCGGCGCCACGAACGGAGGGCACGACCAAACCGGTGCGCGCCCAGTAGTCGAGTTGCCGGTAGGTGATCCCGGCCACCTGGCACGCGCTGGGGACGCGATAACCGACCAGGTCGTCAGGTACCGAGTCGTCCGGGAACAGGCCTGGCTGTACCACATCCTGCGATTGCTCTGCCACTGACCACTCCCTTGCTTCGCCGACGCATTCACAGCCTCATCGATGACCCGGCTCCGTTGGTGGCCGAACCGGGTCGGATCCGGCCGAAACGGACGTGGCCCCAACTGTCGAGATTACTCCCTTCGATTGTCCAGGGAGCGCCCTCATCGAGCCAAACGCGACGCGCGGTAAAAGTCTCGACCTCTACTTCAGCTGTCGGTCGCCTTGAAGTCGTCCGGTGACACCGACTCGAGAAATTCCTTGAACTTCTCCACCTCGTCCTCGCGCTCGTCCGGCATGACCAGCCCGGCCTCCTCGAGGACAGCCTCCTCGGCATAGATCGGGCAACCCACCCGCAAGGCGATCGCAATCGAATCGGACGGGCGCGCGGAGATCCGCAGATCGTTCTCGAAGACCAAGTCCGCGTAGAACGTGCCCTCCTGGAGGTCGACGATCCTGACCTCCTTGAGCGTGTGCCCGAGCTCGGTGATCAGGATCTTGATCAGATCGTGCGTCAACGGGCGAATCGGTGTCACCCCCTCCTGCTCGAGCACGATCGCCGTCGCTTCGGCCTGCCCGATCCAGATCGGCAGATACCGATCCCCCGCCACCTCGCGGAGCAACAGCACGGGCTGGTTTTGTGGCTGTTCGACACGTATGCCGATCACGCGCATTTCGCTCATCGCACTGCCTCCCATACTCGCCGCCAGCCCGGTATTACCGCTGCCGAACTCGCCGTACCACGAGTCTAAGCGAACCAGCACGGGTGCAGCGATCCGTGTGCACAGCCGAAATCGGCGTGTTGGCTCGACGAAACTCGCGGGCCGGCGCGGAAGGGGCTCAACCGCCCAGTGAACTCCGGACCGAAGCCTTGACCAGACAGGTGTGCAGGGTCAGCGACAGCGCCGCTAGTTCTCGCACCGTCTCCTCCGCGCGGGCTCGCGCACCCGCGTCGCGGCTCTTCGCAATCGGGGCGGCGATCTGCGCGACAAGCGCGGCCTCACGATCGGCGGCGAGCTTGAAGGCGCGCAGATGCCTTGCCTCCAAACCGAATTCGGCCATCGCACGCGCGGCCTTCGCCAGCGTCACCGCGTCGGCGTCGAAGTACCCTGCGGGGCCCGGCGTGATCAGGTTGGCGCGGATCAGATCGTTGAGGAACTTTTCCTCGATCTCGGCCTGGTCGAGCAGATCCGCCCGGGTGACGCGGATTTCCTGATCGAACCGCAGATCATCCGGGGAGATCTCACTCGGCACGACGCCGAGCCTCCGTGGCGCGGCCACCTGCCGCCCGCCATGTTCGGCACCCGAGGCGGGATGCTCGGCGTCCGGCGACACGCGCCCGGACTCCGCGGCATCGACACGGCCGACGTGCGTCCGGGCGCGGGCTTCCCGGACGCCGAGCGTCGCCGCACCGCTGTCGATAGCTTCGAGCTGCTCCTTGATCACCTTCAGCGGCAGGTACTGATCGCGTTGCGCGGTCAGCACGAACCGGAGCCGTTCGACGTCCGCGACGGAAAATCTGCGGTAGCCCGAGGGCGTCCGCTCCGGCCGGATCAGGCCCTCCGCTTCCAGGAAGCGGATCTTCGAGATGGTGACGTCGGGAAAGTCGGGGCGCAGCAGGTCGAGCACGGAGCCGATCGACATGCCTCCGCGGGCCCACTGCGCCGCACCGGTCACCGCGCCAGGTCCTTCATGACCCCGAGCCTTTCATGAGGTGTGAGACCCAGCGCCGCCATTGTCATAGACTGCCCGCACCCGCCGACGAGTCGGTCACCTGCGCGCGCGGTCCGGTCAGGAACACCAGCCGGAACTTGCCGATCTGCACCTCGTCACCGTTCTGCAGCTCAGAGGAGTCCACCGGCTCCCGGTTCACGTAAGTGCCGTTCAGGCTGCCCACGTCGACGACCTGGAATGAATCGTCGTCCTGACGAAACTCGGCGTGCCGACGGCTGACGGTGACGTCGTCGAGAAAGATGTCACTGTCGGGGTGGCGCCCCGCCGATGTGGTCGGCTGATCCAGCAGGAACCGCGAGCCCGCGTTCGGGCCGCGTTTGACGACCAGAAGGGCCGCGCCAACGGGCAGACCCTCGACCCCTTGGACCGGCTGCTCGCCGGCCGTCTCTGCGGCGCGCGACGCGTCGACCTCGTTCAGGAAATCCGCGCGGAAGACCGACGTCGTCTCGGCCGCGGTCTCCCCGTAACCCGGGTCTTTGTTCTCGCTCACCGTTTCTCTCCTCCTCGAACCTGATTATCCATGCAAGCAGGTGATACCTGTGGCACCACGACCTGCCCTCGAGTGCCTGGACTCCCGGCACAACCGCCGGATACGTCTGTTGGCATTGACCGTACCCTGCCGGGCCGCACCCGTGCAGGTAGAACTGGGAAGGCTGATTCAGCCCCCGATAACTCCTTGATAACCTGCGGCATCCAGCAGTCCACCGAGCGTCGCATCCAGGCGCTCCGTGTCGCTCACCTCCAACTCGAACAGCCACCCGTCACCGTAGGGATCGGTGTTCAACGTCTCCGGCTCCGAGGTCAACTTCTCGTTCACCGCAACAACTTTCGCGCTCAGCGGCGCGTAGATGTCGGACACGCTCTTGGTCGACTCCACCTCCGCGATGCTGTCCTCGGCGGCCACATCCATGTCCGTCTGAGGCAACTGTACGAACACAACGTCACCGAGTTGAGACTGGGCGTAGTCGGTGATGCCCACCCGAACCCGGGTCGGGGCGATCCGGCGAACCCACTCATGCTCCTCGGTATAGCGCAAATCCTCGGGGGTCTGGGTCACAGGCCGTCCTTTCGTTTGAACGTTGCACGCAAACTCTATCGGCTACTCCGCCCGGGCCGGCACAGCCGGTATCGCTCTTGCGACCGAGATGGCCCTGCCGGTGTAGAGAACGCCGGTCCACACGTAGACCGCCGTACCCCAGACCAGTAATGCCCCACCGAGGGCTCGCCCGAAACCGGCGGCCGCCCAGTCCATCTGCCCCGCCAGCAACCAGGGCAGCGCGGACATCAGCGCGAAGGTGGCCGCTTTGCCCAGGTAGATCACCTCGGGCGGGGGCAGATCGCGACGCTTGTAGACCGAGAGCGTGAGGGTGAGCACGAGGTCGCGGCCGACCAGGATCACGGCCACCCACCACGGGATCAGGCCTCGGATCACGAAGGCCACCAGCGTCGTGATCAGATACAGCCGGTCGACGAACGGATCGAGCAGCGCCCCGAGCCGCGAGGACTGGTCGAGCAGCCGCGCGAGCTTGCCGTCCAGGAAGTCGGTGACGCCGCTGGCGACCAGCAGCACGCACGCCCAGCCATCGGCCCGCTCGACCAGCAGCAACCACAGGAACAGCGGAACGCCGAGCAGGCGCAGCACGCTGAGCACGTTCGGCACGGTTAGGACGCGGTCGGCGAGGACACCGGTATCCGCGCCATCGGCGCCCGCGCGCTCCTCCGGTTCCGTTCTGCCCGATTCGGTTGTCACGACCCGTGCATACCGCACCGACCCCCACCACCGCCATCTCCCCGCGCCGATTCTCCGATATCCCCGCCGCCGATGCCGGGCGGCGATGGTTTTCGCCACAGATCGACAGTGAAAGAATGAGTATGAAACTATCTCATCTATCGGTAGATGAGTGAGAGGTAGGTATGTCCGCATTCGACTACGACGTGGTAGTGATCGGTTCCGGCTTCGGCGGCAGCGTCAGTGCCTTGCGGCTCACGGAGAAGGGATACCGGGTCGGTGTCCTCGAGGCGGGTCGACGGTGGAACGCCGAGGACATTCCGCGCACGAACTGGAATGTGCGCTCATCGATCTGGGCTCCGCGACTCGGCCTCACCGGACCGCAGCGGATCAGCTTGCTCGGCAAGTGCGCCGTATTCTCCGGCGCGGGCGTCGGCGGGGGCTCGCTCATCTACGGCAACACCCTCTACGAACCGCTGCCGAACTTCTACACCGACCAGCAGTGGGCCCATATCACCGACTGGCGTGCGGAGCTGGCGCCGTACTACGACCAAGCCAAGCGCATGCTCGGCGTCGCGCCGAATCCGCGCATGACCCCGGCCGACGAGGTGCTCGAGCAGATCGCCGAAGACCTCGGCGTCGCCGACACCTTCCACCCGACCGACGTCGGCGTGTTCTTCAACGAGAGCGATCCGGGCACCGAAGTCGACGACCCGTACTTCGGTGGCGCGGGGCCGCGCCGTAACGGCTGCGTGCACTGTGCGCGGTGCTTCACCGGCTGTCCGCACAACGCCAAGAACACGACGACCACCAACTACCTGTATCTGGCTGAACAGGCAGGCGCGCAGGTACACCCGCTGACCACAGCCACCGCCGTCCGCCCGCTGCCCGACGGCGGTTACGCGGTCGACACTCAACGGTCCGACCGCTGGGTCCGCAAGCAGCGCAGGACTTTCTCCGCCGAGCAGGTGGTGTTCGCCGGAGCCGCCCTGGGCACCCAGAAGCTGCTACACAAGATGCGCGACGACGGCGTGCTGCCCAACCTGTCACCGCGACTCGGCGAGCTGACCCGCAGCAACTCCGAGGCGATCCTCAACGTGGTGAGCCGGTCGCGCCGCGACTTCGCCGAGGGCATCGCCATCACCTCCTCGATCCATCCGGAGGCCGATACCCATGTCGAGGTGTGCCACTACGGCAAGGGGCAGAACGCGCTGTTCCCGATGTCGGCACCGATCGTGGACGGCGGCGCGTTCCGTTTCCTGCGGTTCCTGCTGGCGATACTGCTGCACCCGCTGGTGTTCCTGCGCAGCCTCAACGCACGGCACGCGTCGGAGAAATCGGTGATCTTGCTGGTCATGCAGTCGCTGGACAACTCGCTGACCTCGTTTCGCCGGCACGGGCAGCTCGTGACCAGGCAAGGCACCGGCCAGCCGAACCCGACGTGGATTCCGCTGGCCCATGACATAGGTCGTAGGTTCGGCGCGAAAATCGACGGCGACACCCACGGCCTGATCATGGACGTATTCGACATCCCGGCGACCGCCCACTACATCGGCGGCTGCGTGATCGGCGACAGCACAGAGACGGGAGTAGTAGACCCGTACCAGCGGATCTACGGGCACCCCGGCCTGCACATCGCAGATGGCTCCGCGGTCACCGCCAATCTCGGCGTCAACCCGTCGCTCACCATCACCGCGCAGGCCGAGCGCGCGATGGCATTCTGGCCCAACCGGAACGAACCCGACACCCGGCCGGAGCTGGGATCGTCCTACCGACGCGTCACACCGGTGGCGCCCACCCATCCCGCGGTGCCCGCTGCGGCGCCCGGCTCGCTGCGGCTACCGATCGAGCCGGTGCCGCCACTGGCGAAGTGAGGCCGACACCACACCGTTGCGGGGCCACGCACCCACTAGCGTGAATCGGTGTGTCAGAAGGTGGTATCGACCTGCGCTCCTATGTGCCCGCCGACGATGTCCGTGCCAAGGGGCGCACGCTGCGTCAGCGGACTCCGGTCATCGCGCGGGACCGGGAGGCGACCAGCGTGCGCCGTCCCAGCGTGCTCGAGTTCGTCGAGTTGAGCAACGCCGGTCGGCTGCCGCACCTGGTACCGCTGCGCATCGGCCGCATGATCACCTCCCCGTTCACCTTCTACCGCGGCGCGGCGGGGTTGATGGCGGCCGACCTGGCGGGTGGTCCGGACAGTGGGCTCGTCGCCCAGTTGTGCGGCGACGCGCACGCCGCGAACTTCGGCCTCTACGGCACCCCTCGCGGCGAAATCATCATGGACATCAACGATTTCGACGAGACTATCGCAGGACCGTGGGAGTGGGACCTGGAGCGGCTCGCTGCCGGCTTGGTGCTGGTGGGGCGCGAAGGCGGCGCCGGTGAGGACGACTGCCGCACGGCGGCGCGCGATGCGGCCCGCTCCTACCGTCTGGCTGTCGACGCCTTGGCCGCCATGCCGTTCATGGAGTCCTGGAGCGCGCTGCCGGACGAGTCGGTGATCAGCCGCGCCAAGGCCGACGACCTGCTGGACGACTTCAAGAAGGCCGCGAAGAAGGCACGTAAGAACACCAGTGCCAAGGTGGTGGCCAAGTGGACCGAACACCTCGACGACCACGAAACCGGCATCCGCCAACATCGGTTCGTCAGCGACCCACCGATTCTCACCCTGGTAACCGACCACGTCGCCGACGCGGTGATCGCAGGACTCGAACGCTACTCAGGGACACTGCGCGAATCCAGGCGCAACCTGATCGCCCGATTCGCGGTGTCCGACATCGCGTTTCGGATTGTAGGCACCGGAAGTGTCGGGCTGCACAGCTACCTCGCGCTGCTGCACGGCAACGACGGCGAGGCGCTGGTCCTCCAGGTGAAGCAGGCCGCTCCCTCCGCACTTGCCCCGTTCCTGCCCGCGGCCGGCACCCGGCACGAAGGAGAGCGAATTGTGCGGGGCGCCAGGCTAGTTCAGTCCGAGAGCGATATCCTGCTCGGCTGGACCTCGATCGACCCGACCGGCGCGGGGGTCGAATTGCCTTTCACCGTACGGCAATTCCGCAATCTCAAGGGCAGCATCGACCCCGCGCAATTGCCCGCAAACGACCTCGACGACTACGGAAGGCTGGCGGGTGCGCTGCTGGCCAGAGCACATTCCCGCTCGCTGGACCCGCGGCTGCTATCGGGATACCTCGACGGCGACGAGCATTTCGACGACGCGGTGGCGAGTTTCGCTGTGCGCTATGCCGATCGCACCGAGGCCGATCACGCCGAACTGGTCGACGCGGTCCGTGTCGGCCGGATCGCGGCAGAACAGCCGGAGTAGTCCCGGTCCCAACACGCCGATTGTTGCCGTCGGCGCGGCGAACTCGGCGCGGGACCTCGTATCCTGTCCACTGTCGAGTGTCGACGTGAAGGGCGGTCGCCAATGCTCGTGCGAGTCCAGAACGCCGCAGGCACAAATGCCGAGCGGGCGCTGATCGATTGGCTGCGCACCTGGAAGGATCCCGACACTCCGCATGGTGTCGCGACCATCAACTGCAGCCTGTTCCACCAGGACCGGCTGCACCAGTTCGATGCCGTGGTGTGGACGCCGACCAGCTGTGTGGTGATCGAGGCCGAGGCGCTCGTCGCCCGGCAGGACGGCGTCCTGGAGGTCCCGCTCAATGGCCAGTGGACGATCAACGGCGCGCCCGCCGCGATGGAGGGGCGCGACCGCGGCACGCCCCTGGAGAGGTCCCGCGAACACACCTTCGCGCTGCAAAGCTGGCTCGCCGCCCGCAGCCTCGGCCAGCGATCCGTCCACGGCCTCGCAGTGATCGTCCCACTGCGCGGCGCCGAGTTGCGGATCGAACAAGCGTGGACCGATCCGAGCTTCGACGTGATCATCGGAGACGATGCCGCGCGGCTCCGGCACTACTTCGACGTGCTCGCCGAGGAGGAGAACTTCCTCTGGACGGCCAACGACGTCGCCGTCGCGTTCCGCGGTCTCGGCATCCTGCCGTATCTGCCCGCACCGCAGGACCTGCTCAACGAAGGTTTCCTCGGTCCGATCGATATCACGCTGTGGCACGGCGGACCGAACCAGGCGCAGGCCGAGGCCTATGCGGAGGAGCTGGCGCAGGCCGAACGCGACGCGCAGGCGTCCGCCTTCACGATCGAGGCGCCGTGGTACAGCCCGTGGAAGTTGTACCCGAGGGAGGCCGGCGATCTGGACCTCGGCCGCACATTCATGCGCACCCTTTTGGTGATCGGCATGATCATCGGCTTCGCCTGGGTGCTGTGGTTCGTGGTCACCGCGATATCGACCTATGGCCCCGGCTGACCCGGCGACTATCGTCGAGCGGTGCTCGCAGTTCCGGAGAAACCTGTCTCAGGAAATATCGTCCTGATCGGCGTCGCCGGGGCAGGAGCCGCGGTCACCGCCGGGCTGCCGATGACCCTGCCCGCCGACGGCGGTCCGTCCGCAGTCGATCGCGCGATTGCCGATCCCCTCCACTCGACGCTCGACGCGCGACCCGGCGTGTACGAGGCCCTCGTCGTCCCGAGCAACTGTTACATCCTGCTCCCGCTGCTACTGCTGGCGGGCGCGTGGTTCGCGTATCGCGGCGACCGGCGCCGCGCGGTGACGATGGCCGTGGTGCCGGAACTCGCCGTCGCGGTGAACACCTGGCTGCTGAAACCGCTGTGGGGACGGCAGTGGCAGGACTACCTCGCCTACCCCAGCGGGCACACCGTCCACCTCGTCGCTATCGCCGGCACGTTCGTGCTGTTGGCCGACACGCACCGCACGCGATGCACGGTGTGCGCCATGGCGAGCGTGGCACTACTGGCCGCCGCTGCCGGGATGGTCGGCCTCGATTACCACCATCCGACCGACATCCTCGGCGGCACCACAGCGGCGATCGCGATGGTCATACTGCTGTGCTGGGCAGCCGGATTCCGGCGCGGCCGCATTTCTACGCCCCGCGCCGGGCCTCGGACTACGTCCGGTCGAACACACTCGCGTCGTCGAGCATTGCCGCACACAGCATCGACTCGGGCACGCCCATCGCCTCGACCAGAGCCGGCGCGTGCGGACGCAGCCGGTCGACCAGCTCGTTCACACCCCGGCGCACCGCCTTCGCCCGGTCGACCGACATGAACCGGTGCATGATGTACCAGGCTTGGTTCTCCTCGATCGTCGAGTAGACGAACAGGTCGCACATGGAGTCGGCGAGCGCGCGCGCGTCCGGGTCCTCGATGTCCGCGACGCCTTCGATGAACGCCTCGAGCACCAACCGGTCGATATGCGCCGCGCCGGCCGCCAGGATGTGGTCCTGGGCGTTGTTGAACGCCTCGAACGGGCGGGTGTCCGCGGCCCGGGCGCGCAGCCGGTGTCCCGCGGTGCGGACCAGGTAGTCCTCTCGGTCGGCGAACAGCTGCAGTTGCACCGCCCGACGCGACAGGTCCCCCTCGTCGATCGACTCGTCACCGCGATCCTTGAGGGTTTGGATCAGCTGGCGAACGCCCGATCGCTTGCGCACCACATCGCCTGCCATGGTTGCGGCGAAGCGCACCCAGCCGAGCGCGTCCAGGTCGCGCACTTCGTCGGCGTAGGCGGTGAGCAGTTCCTTGGCCACCAACTGGGTGAGCACGACGTTGTCGCCTTCGAAGGTGGTGAACACGTCGGTGTCCGCCTTCAACGTGACGAGCCGGTTCTCGGTCAGATAGCCCGCGCCGCCGCACGCTTCGCGGCACTCCTGGATCGCACGGGTGGCGTGCTCGGTCTGCGCGACCTTCAGGCCCGCCGCACGCTTCTCCAGCGCACGCTGCGCGCCCTGGTCGAGGTCCTGGCCGGTTTGCACCAGATGCATCCGACGTACCAGGTCGTTCTGCGCGAAGGCGAGCGCGTAGGACTTCGCGACCAGCGGCAGCAGGCGGCGCTGGTGGCTGCGGTAGTCCAGCAACACCGTCTCCGCGCCGGTGTCCGGGTCGGCGAACTGGCGCCGCTTCAGTGCGTAACGCACCGCGATGCTCAGCGCCACCCGCGCACCGGCAGCCGCGGCGCCGCCGACGCTGACCCGACCGCGCACCAGCGTGCCCAGCGTGGTGAAGAACCGGCGGCTCGGGTTCTCGATCTCGGAGTGGTAGGTGCCATCCGGCGCGACATCGGCGTAGCGGTTGAGCAGGTTCTCCCGGGGCACGCGCACGTGGTCGAAGACGATGCGCCCATTGTCGACACCGGGCAGGCCCCCCTTCAGTCCGTCGTCGGAGGTGGTCACCCCGGGCAAGCCGGCGCCGCTCTCGTCGCGGATCGGCACCAGAAGGCAGTGCACACCCTCGTTCTCGCCGTTGGTGATCAACTGCGCGAAAACCGCCGCTATTCTGGCGTGTTCGGCCGCGCCGCCGATGTAGTCCTTGCGCGCCGACGGCGTCGGCGAGTGCACGACGAACTCCTCGGTCTGCGGATCATACGTCGCCGTAGTCTCCAGATTCGCGACATCGCTGCCATGTCCGGACTCGGTCATGGCAAAGCATCCGAGCAGATCCAGCGAGATCAGCTGTTTGATGTACTTCCGGTGCCGTTCGCTGCCCAGATTCTCCACCGCGCCGCCGAACAATCCCCACTGCACACCCGACTTCACCCACAGCGACAGGTCCGTGTAGGCCAGCATCTCCAGTCCGACCACCGCCGCTCCCGGCTCGCCGGTTCCACCGTTCTCCCGCCGAAAGCCCCGCTCGGCGTAGCCGATCGCGGCGATGGCACGCATCTGCGCGAGCACCCGCGCCCGCGCCGCCTTGTAGTCGAGGTAGGGGTCACCGGTGAACTGCTTCCCCGCCAGCTGGATGCGAGCTTCGTCGCGGACGGCCGCCCAGGGTCCATCGAGTGCCGTGCGTAGATGATCGGCCGTCGTTGCGGTGCCGGAAGTCATAATTCGACGATAGCCCGGCACCCGAACGGTAAAACGTTGACGCGACATGTCCGCCGAAGCCCTTGCCAGAATCTTGAACGCGCGTTTAGTATGCTGAACATGTGTTTAATCAACAGCCCGTTTCGCAAGGACCCGCCGACGATCTGACCACCGCGGCCCGCATCCGCGACGCCGCGATCGAGGTATTCGGCGAACACGGATTCCAGGTCGGTGTCCGGACGATCGCCGCCGCCGCCGGCGTCTCACCCGGGCTGGTCAATCACCACTTCGGTTCCAAGGACGGCTTGCGTGTCGCCTGCGACGACCGCGTTCTGCAACTGATCCGCGATGAGAAGGTCAAGGCGATCACGGCACCCTCCGTCGCGAAGGGCATGCTCAACGCCCTCGCCGAGATCGAGTCGTACGGACCGCTGGTCGCCTACATGGTGCGCAGTCTCCAGGCGGGCGGACCGATGGCGAAATCGCTGCTCGATCATATGGTTTCCGACGCCGAAGGGTACCTCGAGCAAGGGGTCGAGGCGGGCACTGTCAAACCGAGTCGCGACCCGGCGGCACGCGCCAGATACCTGATGTTGCTCAATGTCGGCGCCACCCTGCTGTACATGCAGATGCGTCAGCGACACGGCGAGAAGATCGACTACCGCAAGGCTGTTCGAGAACTCACCGAAGAACTCACCGCACCCGCCCTGGAGTTCTACACCCAGGGCCTCCTCACCGATCCAACGATCTTGGACACATTCACCAAGGAGAACTGATGTCCGACGTCATCGAAGTCCACGATCTCCGCAAAACCTTCGGACACGTCACCGCGCTCGGCGGACTGAATCTCAGCGTGACCGAAGGCGAGATCCATGGCTTCCTCGGACCCAACGGCGCAGGCAAGTCGACCACGATCCGGGTGCTGCTCGGCATCCTGCGGGCCACCGCGGGCCTGGCTCGGCTCTTCGGCCGCGATCCGTGGGCCGACGCGGTCGCCCTGCACCACGAACTGGCTTATGTCCCCGGCGATGTCACGCTATGGCCCTCGCTGTCCGGCGGCGAAACCATCGACCTGCTCGCCAGGATGCGCGGCGACATCAACGAGAAACGCCGCGCCGAACTGATCGACCGCTTCGACCTCGACCCGCGCAAGAAGGCGCGCGCCTATTCCAAGGGCAACCGCCAGAAGGTCGCCCTGATCTCCGCGCTGGCCTCCGACGTGCGCCTGCTGCTGCTCGACGAGCCGACGTCCGGCCTCGACCCGCTGATGGAGCAAGTCTTCCGGGAGTGCGTGCACGAGGCGCGGGAGCGCGGTACCACCGTCCTGCTGTCCAGCCACATCCTCTCCGAGGTCGAAGTGCTGTGTGACCGGGTGACGATCATCCGCGCCGGGCGCACGGTGGAGAGCGGCTCACTGTCGGATATGCGCCACCTCTCGCGCACCTCGATCACCGCCGAATTACTCGGCGATCCCGGCGATCTCAGCCGTATCCCTGGCGTGGAGGACATCGAGCGGGACGGCGCCACGCTGCGCTGCCAGGTCGAGGGCGAGCACCTCGGCGAGCTGATCCGGGTACTCGGCGACACCGGCGTGCGCAGTCTGATCAGTGCTCCGCCCACGCTCGAGGAACTGTTCCTGCGGCATTACCACGTCGACGGCCAGACACCGGACACTGCCGCGACCACCGGGGAGAAGGTGCGGTCATGACCATCTCCACCGCCGACCGCGCCGCCGCGGCACCGACATTCGGCGACTCCAGCGATTTCGCGGGCACCCGCCAGCTGCTGCGGCTGTATCTGCGGCGGGACCGGATCGTGCTGCCGCTGTGGACGCTGCTGATCGGCCTGATGCCCGCTCTGCAGATCGCCAGCATCAAGGATCTGTACGACACCCAGGGCGAGCTCGACAGCTTCGCCAGAACCACGGCCGACAGCCCGGCACTGCGCGCCATGTACGGCCCGGTATTCAGCTCCGAGCTCGGTTCGATCGGCACCTGGAAAGCAGGCGCCATGTACACCATGATCGCCATAGCCACGGTGCTCACGGTAATCCGGCACACCAGGGTCGAGGAGGAGACCGGGCGCGCGGAGCTGGTGGGCGCCACCAGCATCGGCCGGTATGCCGGGCTCACCGCCGCGCTGATCATGACCTATTCCGGCGCGCTGTTCGCCGGAATAGTGTGCACCCTGTCGCTCTCCGGCAATGACCTGCCTGGCGCGGGTTCGCTCGCCTTCGGCGCCGCGCTCGCGGCATCAGGCATCCTCTGGGGTTCCGTCGCCGCGGTGGCGGCCCAGGTGAGCGCGGGCGCGCGGGTGGCGCGCGGCGTGGCGTTCGGCACGCTCGGCGCCGCGTTCGCGCTGCGGGCCGTCGGCGACGCCGGAAACGGTGTGCTGTCCTGGTTTTCACCGATCGGTTGGTGCCTGCAGATCCGGCCGTACGCGAGCGAACGCTGGTGGGTGCTGGTCCCGCTGTGCGCCGTCGCGGTGCTCGGGACCGCCGCTGCGTACGCGCTGCTCGGCAACCGCGACACCGGCTCGGGGCTGCTCGCCGAGCGTCCTGGACCGCCAGCCGCGGCCCCCAGCCTGTCCGGCCCGCTCGGACTGGCCTGGCGGCTGCAACGCGGCACGCTGCTGGCCTGGACCGTCGGTTTCGCGCTCTACGGCCTGCTGATCGGCGGCGCGGTCAACAGTGTCGGCGACATGCTCGATGGCAGCGCCACCATTCGCGACATGGTCACCCGGATGGGTGGCTCCGAGCAGTTGCAGCAATCGTTCATCACCTATGCCATTGTGATGCTCGCCGCGGCCGCGTCGGCCTACTCGATCTCTGCCGCCCTGCGGCTGCACGACGAGGAGTCCAGCGCACGCGTCGAGGCCACGCTGTCCGGCGCGGTCGGCCGCTCCCGATACGCGCTCAGCCATATCGGTTTCGCGCTACTCGGTCCGGCGGCGGCGCTGCTGGTCGCCGGAGCGGCGATCGGCGTCGTGTACGACCTCTCGGCGGGCGATCTGGGTACGAAGTTGCCACAATCGATCGGAGCGGCGGCCGTGCAATTGCCCGCGGTCTGGGTGGTTACCGGCATCACAGTGGCCCTGTATGGTCTCGCGCCGCGGTTCACACCCGTCGCGTGGGGCGTGCTCAGCGCCATGGTGGTGCTCTACTTCGTCGGTTCCCTGGACGGGCTGCCGCAGTGGATGGTGGATCTGGTGCCTTACATCCATCCGCCGAAGCTGCCTGGCGCGGAGTTCCAGGCACAGCCGGTACTGTGGCTGCTCGGAATCACCGCGATCCTGCTCGGCGTCGGTATCGCCGCGTTCCGCAGGCGCGACCTGCGCTGACCCGCCCGATCCCGCGGCCCGCCGGCTCCGGCCCACGCTTGGTCGTGCTCGTCTCGCGACGGCGACGACACCAGCGCCGTGCCCGACCCGTGCGAGGTGGCGCGGGAGGTGAAGCAGCGTGGCGTCGACCTGACCATGCACTCGATCGGCTTCGCGGTGGACGCGAGGGCACGCGCCCAGCTGACCTTGGCGCAGGCGACCGCCGACGGGGCCACCGGGTCGGCGACCAAATGGCTTCTGGTCGCGGGACTCGACGCGGGCGCCGTCGTCGGCGTGATCGCGGGCCTCTTGGTGTCCCGCAGGCGCGGCTGGCATCGTGGGAATTCGAGCGCGCTGGCGTCACTGGGTTTCCTCGATCCCCAGTTTTCCCGCCAGCCGTGTGAGATAGGCTCTGACGTCGTCCGCCGATCGGTCGGGTACCCCGAAAACCACTTCCGTGACGCCGAATTCGCCCCACTGCGTCAACTGTGCCGCGTCATGCCTACCGGCAAGGGCAACGATCTCGGGCGTGTCCGCGCGATCGTGCTCATGCCAGATCCGGTGCAGAAGTGCGATTTTGTCATCCAGGCCGTCCTCCTTGGGGGTCGTGATCCACCCGTCGGCGTTCTTCGCCAGCCACAGGAATGTCTTCTCGGTCCCGGCAGCACCGAGCAGCACCGGAATTCGCTTTCGCACCGGCTTGGGCCACGACCAGCTGGCACCGAAGGTCACGAACTCCCCGTCGAAGTCGGCCTCCTCCTCGGTCCAGAGGACGCGCATGGCATCCAGATGCTCACGCAGCACAGTCCTTCGCTTGCCAGCGGGCACGCCGTGGTGGGCCAACTCGTCGGTGTTCCACCCGAATCCCACGCCGAGGCTGACCCGGCCGCCGGACAGATAGTCCAGCGAGGCGATGGTCTTGGCCAGCGTGATCGGATGATGTTCGGCGGGCAGCGCCACCGCGGTGGACAGCCCGATGCGACTGGTCACGGCGGCCGCCGTGCCGAGTGCCACCCAGGGATCGAGGGTGCGCAGGTACCGGTCGTCGGGCAGGCTCGCGTCGCCGGTGCGCGGATGCGCCGCCGCGCGGATCACCGGGATATGGGTGTGCTCGGGCACATAGAACGTGTCGAAACCGGCACGTTCGGCGGCCACCGCCGCATCCGCGGGGCTGATTCCCCGGTCGCTGGTGAACAACACGATTCCGTACCGCACCGTACACGCTCCCATCGCCGAATTAGAACAAGTTCTATCACGGTTCGCGAGACCGACCAAGAGCCTCGGCAGGACCGACACGCCCACCCTGACGCGCCCGGATGCCAATGACACGCCCAGTGACTAGGTTCGCGGTCATGGGTCCTGACGCATTTTCCGGAGGCGACATCACCGCCGAGCGAGTCGACCACCTCGGCTGGCGCCGTGGGCTGCGCCTGCGGCGGGCACGCCGGATTCCCGTCGTCAGCCAAGCCGTCGGTTTGCTCGTCGCGGACCGTCAGGCGACCGCGGACACCATCGTCTCGGCGCCGACGCCGCTACAGCCGATCGACCTCACCGACGACGCCCGCGTCGCCGAGGTCCTCGATCTCTCGGTCCGCGTGGGCGAAGTAGTGCTCGCCTCCGGCACCGGCGTCGTCGACACCACGACGACGGTGCGATTCATCGCCGCCACCTACGGCCTATCTCGCTGCAGCGTTGATGTCACCTACGACGCCATCAGAATCTGGGCCGACCGCGGACCGCAGCTGCCACCGGCAAGCGCCGCTCGGATCGTCCATTACCGAGCCCTGGATTTCACGCGCCTCGCCGCGGTGGACCGGCTTACCCGGCGGATCCGCAACGAGCTGGTCCCGCCAGACCAGGCGCGCGCCGCGCTCGACGCGATCACCTCGGCTCCGCACCCCTATCAGCGCTGGACCGCCACCTTCGCCTGGTCACTCATGGCGGCGGCGATCGCCGCACTGCTCGGCGGCGGCGCCCTCGTCGCGGCCGTCAGTTTCGCCAGCACCGCGGCGATCGACCGCACCAACCGAGTTCTCAATCGCTACGGCCTGCCGTTCTTTTTCCAGCACGTGGTCGGCGGCGCCATCGCCGCGATACCGGCCATCGTGCTGGCGACCCTCGCTGCCTGGCTGAATGTCGACGTCGACCCGACCCTGATTATCGCGGCGGGAATCACCGTGCTGCTCAGTGGATTACAATTGGTCGGCTCAGTACAGGACGCGATCACCGGCGCCCCTATCACCGCGACCGCCCGCATGCTGGAGGTGATGATGATGACCGGCGGGATCATCGCGGGTATCGCACTCACACTGCGCATCGCCGATCTGGTCGACGCCACCGTGCCGCCGGTCTATCTCACCTCCGCCCGCGACATCACCGACCTGCCGATGAAGATCATGGCCGGCGCCATCGCGGCGCTGGCCTTCGCGCTCGCCTGCTATGCCGAACGCCGCGCCCTCGCCGCCGCGGCGGGCAGCGGCGCCGCGGGCACCATCTGCTTCCTGCTCGCGCAGCAAGCCGGGTTCGGTCCGGTGATCTCCTCCGCCGTCGCCGCGACGCTGGTCGGCCTGGCCGGTGGTCTGATGGCCCGCCGGGCGCTGACTCCCCCGCTGGTCGTCGCGGTCGCGGGAATCACCCCGCTGCTACCCGGTCTCAAGGTCTATCGCGGCTTGTCCGCGCTACTCAACGACGAACTGTTGATCGGAGCCAACCAACTACTCGCGGCAGTCGGCGTCGGCTGCGCGCTGGCGGCGGGCGTCACCCTCGGCGAGTGGTTCGACCGGACCGTCCGCAGGCCCCAGATACTGCGGCGATTCGGCTCGCTGCGACGCCCGATCGTGCGGCGTCGCCGCCGGTCGGCGCCGGTTCAGTGAACGGCGAGATGCGTACGGGCCCCGCGCCCCACCCGGCCCTCGCGCCCACCTGGTCCCCTGTGCTCGACCGGCTGCCGCTCGGCGATCTGGAGCGCCGCCGAGTGCTCGACGAGGTCCTGCGCGCCTTCGCGGTGAACACCGCGGTCTTCCAGGAGCTGGCCGAGCAGTTCCCGGCCGCCCGGTAGGCGTCTTCCGCCGCGACGGGGCGGCAGAGGGCCCAGGGGAGAATCAATTGGCCCGTACGGCCGTGGCTGCGAACCGCGAGTGGCCCCCTTCCGTGGGTGCGGATTCCGCAGTGCCCTGCGTGGACAGGCATGGCGTGAGACATTCGTGACATGAGAACGCGCCGCCGCATCGCGATAATTCTTGTCGGTCTTGTGGGTTTGGTCGGGGGATGCGGTCGGACGGATGCCGGTGGGGGGCCTGCCTCCTCGACGGCCCCGCGAGTGGTGCCGTTGGTTTCGACGAATGATCTGCCTGCGGCGCACCCCGACGAGGTGCACCTGTTCGGCTTCAACGACCTGCACGGAAACTTGCAGCCGCCGGGCGGGCCGACCGGAAAGATCGCGGGTTATGACGCGGGCGGGGCGGCGTATCTGGCCACCCACCTGAGGCGCTTGCAGGCCGCGTATCCGGTGAGCGCCGTGGTGGCGGCCGGAGACAACATCGGGGCCAGCCCCCTGATCTCCGGGCTGTTCCACGACGAGCCGACTGTCACCTTCATGAACAACGTCGGGGTGGCCGCGTCGTCGGTGGGCAACCATGAATTCGACGACGGCGTATTGGAATTGGGGCGAATCCAACAGGGCGGTTGCGCCCCGGACGGCTGCTCCCCCGGCGCGCCGTTCACGGGCGCGAGATTCCCATATCTGGCCGCGAACGTCACAGACGCGCAGGGCCACCTGCCGCCCGCGCTGCGCCCGTGGATGTTGCTCCAGGTGGGCGGGCACAAGATCGGCATAGTTGGGACGGTCACGCCCGACACGGCGAATATCGTTCTACCCGAAGGTATTCGCGGCTACACCTTCGGCGACGAAGCCGACGCCGTCAACCGCTACGTGCCAGAGATGCAGGCGGCCGGCGCGGAGGCGATCGTGGCCCTGATACACGACGGTGGCGCCCAGCGACCGGGCAAGGACGCGCCGCTCGACTACAACGGGTGCGCCGACATCTCGCCGAACGTCACCGGGCTTGCCGAACGGGTCGACCAAGCGGTACGCGCGGTGATCACCGGCCACAGCCATCAGCCCTACGTGTGCACGATCGGCGGGAAGGTGGTCACCCAGGCCGCTTCGTACGGGCGGCTCATCACCGACATCACCCTGCACTTCGGCGGCGACGGGGTGCGGGCTTCCGCGATCAACCGAGTGGTGTCACGCGAAGTCACACCGGACGCCTCGGCGAACGCGCTCATCGACTTCTTCAACGAGCAGTCCCGTTCCCGCGCCGACCGCGTCGTCGGCGCGACCGCGGACGCCCTGTCGCACGAACCGGGCCCTGCGGGCACCTCACCGCTCGGTGACGTGATCGCCGATTCCATGCTGTCGGTCACCGAGGGCCGCGCCGGGGCCCTCGCCGCGTTCATGAATCCCGGGGGTGTGCGCGCCGATCTGGAGGCGGGCCCGATCACCTACGGCGATATCTTCGCCATTCAGCCGTTCGGCAACCAGGTCGTCACGCGCACGCTCACCGGCACTCAGATCCTGCGCCTGCTCGAACAGCAGTGGGACAACATGAGCAAGCCGACTGTCCTGTCCCCCGCCGGCATCACCTACACCTATTCCGACACGGCCCCCACAGGCGCGAAGGTGATCGCCGACAGCGTCCGCGTCGCGGGAAAGCCGCTCAACCGGGTCGCCGCCTACCGCGTCACCACCAACAGCTTCCTGGCCTCCGGCGGCGACGGTTTCACCGTTTTCACCGAGGGCATCGACCATGCCACGGGCCCGACGGATTTGGACGCCTTCGAAACGTTCCTCCGCGACAAGCCACCGCTGCAGACGCCACCCGCCCGGGTCGAGAAGAAGTAGCGGCACCGAACGCCGCCAGGTTGCTGGATACCCGACCGGAATCAAGATAACTGGAAATCTTTGTAACACACACCCTTTGACCTGGGCAGACGGTGACCATTGCCACAGCTGAACCGGACCATGATCGCTTGCTCGCATCACGCGCTGTCAGTTACTGTTCAGTAACAAGTCAGGACGAAGGTGTTCCTACTTTCGGCCCGACGGACTGTCATGGGGGCCGAATCGAAGCTGTCCGCATCCACTGCCGCATGCTGGATGACTTGTGCGACAACATATTTCGAGCGAACGGCAGGAGAGGGCGATGGCCTCCTACATCGTTACAGGCGGTACCGGATTTTTGGGCCGGCGGGTTGTGCAGGATCTCCTGGATCGCGATCCCGAGGCGATCGTGCACGTGCTGGTGCGCGAGGCGTCGCTGGCAAAATTCACCGAGCTCGCAGCAGGTTGGCGTGGCGGCGAGCGCGTCTTCGCGCTGATCGGCGACCTCACCGCCGACGGGCTCGGCCTGGCTTGCGAAGCGCCGGCGGCCGACCACATCATCCATCTGGGCGCCGTCTACGACATGACCGCCGACGAGGACACCGCGCACGCCGCCAACGTCGCGGGCACCCGCTCGGTCCTGTCGCTGGCCTGCGAGTTGGACGCGGTACTGCACCACGTCTCCTCCGTCGCGGTGGCAGGCGATCACAAAGGCAAGTTCTTCGAAGAGGACTTCGATCTCGGGCAGCAGCTGACCTCGCCGTATCACCGCACAAAATTCGCCGCTGAGAAGCTTGTTCGCGAGTCGCGCGGTGTGCGCTGGCGGGTGTACCGGCCCGCGATCATCGTGGGCGATTCCCACACCGGCGAGATGGACAAGATAGACGGCCCGTACTACTTCTTCGCCGCCATCGCCAAGCTCGGCGCGCTGCCGACCGACCTGCCGATGCCCCTGCCCGATCTCGGCGCGACCAATATCGTCCCGGTCGACTACGTCTCCGCCGCCATGGTCGAGCTGGTCCGGCGCCCCGGCCTGGACGGACACACCTTCCACCTGGTCAACCCGGAGACACAGCCGTTCAGCGAGATCTACGGCGCACTCGCCACCGCGGCGGGCGCACCGACCGGCGTCGGCACGGTGCCCGGCAGCGGCCTCGCGCTCAGTGGGCTCGCGCACATCCCCGGCGTCCCTGCCGTGCGCGATTTCCTCTTGGAGCAGTTGGGCATACCGGCCGAGGTGGCGCCGCACACGTCGTTCTCGGCCGAGTTCATCAGCGACTCCACCCGCGCACAGTTGCGCAGCGCGGGCCTCACCGTTCCGTCGTTCGACAGCTACGCCGAGCACCTGTGGCAGTACTGGCGCGACCATCTCGATCCGCAGCGCGGCCGCGTTTCCTTCACCGGTGATCCGCTCGCCGGCCGGGTCGTTCTCATCACGGGCGCCTCCTCCGGCATCGGTCTTGCCACCGCACACGCGGTCGCCAGGCGCGGCGCCACGGTACTCATGGTCGCCCGCGGACATGACGACTTGGCCGCCGCCGCCGACGCGGTGCGTGCGGAAGGCGGTGTGGCACATTCCTATCCCTGCGATATCACCGACTCCGACGCGGTCGAGAAGCTCGTGCAGTGCGTGCTCGACGACCACGGTCACGTCGACTACCTGGTGAACAACGCCGGCCGCTCGATCCGTCGTTCGGTGCTGAACTCGACCGATCGGATGCACGATTTCGAGCGCACCATGGCGGTGAACTACTTCGGCGCTGTGCGGCTCATTCTCGGATTGCTTCCGTCCATGCGAGCACGCCACTTCGGGCATGTGGTCAACATCTCCTCGATCGCGGTGCAGACCAAGGTGCCCCGGTTCGCCGCATATGTGGCGAGCAAGTCGGCGCTGGACAACTTCAGCGAGATCGCGGCGGTCGAGAACCGCGATGCCGGAATCACCTTCACCTCGGTGCGGATGCCGCTGGTGCGCACACCGATGATCGCGCCCACCGACCTGTACCGCGCGATTCCGGTTCCTGACCCGGAGCAGGCGGCCGCCATCGTGATTCGCGCACTGGAGGACCGTCCGCATCGGATCGACACCCCGGTCGGCACTTTCGCCCAAGCGGTCGAGCTGCTGATGCCGTCGGTGAAGCGTCAGATCATGCACCAGGGCTTCCGTCTGTTCGGGGAATCCCATGCGGCACAGGGCAGCACCGACTCCACGACCAAGCAGCCCGCCACTCCGGACGCGCGGCAGAGCCGCAGCCCCCTCGCTGTGCTCGCCCCGGTCATCCTGCCGCTCATGGCCCTCCCCGGCCCCGCGGCGCGCGTCGCGCGCATCGTACCGGGATTGCACTGGTAGGTGCGCGATGATCGGACGATGATCGAAGGCATTGTCAAGTTCTTCCACGCCGAGAAGGGTTGGGGCGCCATCGCGTCGGCCGAGTTGCCCGGCGGGCACGACGCGTGGGTGCACTTTTCCGTTATCGAGGGCACGGGGTTCCTGGCACTGGAGGCGGACGATCGCGTCGCATTCCACTACGAGGCCGCTAGGCAGGACAGCTTTCGTTATCGAGACACCCGAGTCAGGAAGCTGTGATCCCGGGCACCGGCGACTCCGCGCTCATCGACCTGTTCCAGGAGCGGGTCACTCGCCTGGAGAACACAGTGCGCTGGGATTGGCACAACGACGATGTCGCACTGTGGGACAACCGAGCCACCCAGCACTACGGAGTCGCCGATTTCGGCGAGCACCGCCGCCAACTACACCGGGTGACGTTGGCCGGCGACATCCCCGTCGCTGTGAATGGCCGTCTCAGCGAGACCGTCGCGGGCAACCCGGAGAACTATTCGCCGATCGTGGCGGCGCCAATCCTGCCGCTGTGAAGCGCGGCAGGCAGCGGCTACGCCGTTACCTCGGCCAGGCGTGTGCACTATTCTCTTCTCCTGCAACGTCTCCCATGCTCGCGACTGCGTCGTGGCAGAAATTCCCAGGCCAAGTGCTTCAATGAGACGAGTTCAGCCATGAGGCAACATCGGCGGACAACTCCACGACGCCGGTACTGCTTTGCGATAATCGTGGCCGCGACCACGTTCGCCGCCGCATGCGGCGTGCAGGCCGGCTCCTCCCTCCCGTTCACCATGGGCCCTGGTTCCATCCAGCACAACGACAACCTCAGCGGTGTCACCCTGACCGTCGGCTCGAAGGAATTTACCGAACAAGTCCTCCTCGGCTACATACTCGCGTTCTCGCTGCAAGCCGCGGTCGCCGAGATCCGGGACCTGACATCCATCATCGGCTCGCAGAGCACCCGCGCCGCCCAACTCTCCGGCCATGTGCAGCTCACCTACGAGTACACCGGCAACGGCTGGATCAATTATCTCGGCCACGACAAGCCCCTGCCCGACCCGATGGAACAGTTCAAGGCCGTGCGCCACGCGGACGTCGCCGAGAACAACTTCGACTGGGTGGCGCTGGCTCCGATGGACAACACCTACGCGCTGGCGCCAGCAAGGCCGTTGTCGAACGCACCGGCGTCCGCACGCTGACCCAGTACGCCGAACTCGCCAAAACTACATCGGACCAAGCCAAAACCTGCGTCGACACCGAATTGAACGTCCGCGAAGGCGGCTTCCCCGGAATGGCCCAGGCATACAGCCTCGAGCCGGCCACGATATTCCGCTCAGTGCTCCAGACAGGCATTATCTACAACGCCACCGCGGGCGGCGCCGAATGCCCTTTCGGCGAGGTCTACACCACCGACGGTCGCATCAAAGGACTCGACTTGGTGCTGCTCACCGACGACCGGTCGTTCTTCCCGCACTACAACCCGGCCGTCACCCTTTCGACCGTCCTCGCCCCCAACACCCCGAGATCGAACAGATCATGACCCCGGTCTCCCAGGCGCTGACCAACGACGAGGTCATGGAACTCAACCGACGCATCGACGTGGAGGGCGAGGATATCGCGGCCGTCGCGCGGGATTGGCTGGTGGACAAGGGGTTTGTTTCGGCCGGGTGAGTCGCGCCAACTCGACGGATGAGACGCTGCTCGCGGCGCTGCTCGGCACGCCGATTTTCAATGCCGACACCGCACAACGGATCGCCGGAACCACCGACGCCAGCACTTACCGGGCCCTCGGACGACTGACCGATGCAGGAATCCTCGAGGTGCTGTCGGAGAGCAACCGTAACCGCGTTTGGGCAGCGACCGAGGTCCTGGCTGAACTCGACGCACTCAGCACCACCATCGGCAAACGCACTACCGAACATCTGGCACCACGACCCGGTAGCTCACACTCAATGCCTCGAGCCGCAACCCGGTCGGTGAGGGTGTGTTGTGGTTGGCCGCGGTTGCCAAGTAGCCTGACGAGCCGAACAAATCCGAAACATGCTGTGTCGCACAGACTTTCGACTCAGCGTTCCGACGGGCTCGTTCGTGAAAACCTACACGGCATGGACCTGCTCTGGACATAATGGGCCCATAGACCAAGATCGAAGGGGGAGTCATGACGTTCGACGGTGGCCAGTGGTTGATACGAGTTCACACCAGCGGTGACACACTGCGGGCCGAGCGGCTGACGCACGAGCTACTCGGCGAACTCGACGTAATCCTGTTCATCGCGACTCGGTCCGACGAGGTAGCGACCGAGGTCAGGCAGATGCTTGGGTCCGAGACTCCGACACCCAAGCTCGATGTCAGACCCGGCTGGTACTTCTAGCCTCGGCCATTCACCCTATTTCCGGCGCTGTGCGCCGGAAATAGGGTGAATGGCCGAGGTTAGAGTCCGAGCCGATCCGTGTGCTAAACGAAGCCGTGGATCGCTCCGATTCGCTACTTGCCGATCATGAGGATGCGACGCGGCACGTCGAGCGTGTTATCTCATTGTCGGAGGGCTTCAGCAGCATGTACGGCATGGAGCTGTTAGCTAGCGTCCACTGGGCCGCAGCACACGGGAATTCCCAGAACAGACATGAAATCGTCGATTACG
This sequence comes from Nocardia sp. NBC_00881, assembly GCF_045207455.1. NCBI lineage: Bacteria > Bacillati > Actinomycetota > Actinomycetes > Mycobacteriales > Nocardiaceae > Nocardia > Nocardia sp. NBC_00881. Next base: position 645,027 of record NZ_CP108798.1, on the reverse strand, counting down.
TCCGAGCCTGGACAGAGCGCAAGGGTTCGCTTTTCACCGATGCGCATATTGCTGCCGCGATCGCACGGCTTACCGAACAGCATTGGCTTCCAGTGGAACTCATAGATTGAGCCTCTCCGGGTAGCGATGTGCCATGGCGGTCAGGTGGTGCGGCCGTGTTCGATCTGCAGCAGCACGAATGCTACGGCGACGATGGCGCAAATCCGGCAGGGGCACAGGCTGATTCGCCGCAAGGCAAGGCTCTACGAGACGCTACACCAGTGCCGCACGGTTCCTCAGGAACTCCCGTACCTCGGGCATTGTGGCGTGACTACGAACCCGATTGGCCATCGAGTCGATTCGCTGATGCAATCGTGTGGAGGCAAGGTCACTGATGGTGTCGAAGTTGTCGACAAGCAGCGCGCAGCCTCGGGCGGTGCCCCGGCGCGGGGTCGACGCCATTCCACTCGACCTCACCGATCCACCTCAACCAGGCCGGGACGGCGACACCACCTGCCAAGTGCTCGTCTCCGGGTGACTCCCGCGCCAGCGCTCGACGCCGTTAAAAAGGATGCCGGATGATGATCGCGGCTGTGCCGTGTCCTGCCGGAGGTGATCCGCCGGACGCGCGGCAGTCCTCACACCGATCGATTCGATTGCGGGATCATCTAGTTCATGTCGCTGTGCGCGCACATGATTCACGATGTGGGTGACTACCCACAGCTGCGGGTTCGCGCGGAAACCGGGGATGCGGACAGAGTCGCGTGCGCCCGCGACTACATCGGACAACTGTTACCGTTGACGCGGAAATGGATACGAGCAGGCGATCCGGGGGAGCAAGATGATCGAAGACGCAGACGAGCTGGCGGCTCGGGTCAAGCGGATCAATGAGGCGACAGAACGGGTGCGCGGGCACGCGCAATCCGCCGACGGCACCGTCTATGTCGAAACCGACGCCCGCGGAGCGATCACCGATCTCCGTCTGTCGTCCTATGCGCGGGAGCATGATCCGGATCGGCTGGCCGCGCTCATCGCCGACCGACATCGTGTCGCGTACACGAATGCCGAGGCGGAGGCCGAGCGGATCTTCACGGAGTTGTCATCGGAGTACCAACCGTCGTCGTTCGGCCCGGCGAGCCGGCGCGATGTGCGCGGTCCCGGTCGCGGCGAGTCCGGCGACCGCGGATACGTGATCTGAGGTCACTGAATGTTCGATATGGATCCGGGCCGAGTCCGCGAACTCGCCGGTCAGATGCGTGGGCGCGCGGAGACGATCGGCGGCAAAGCGCCGATGGCCGTGCCCGCCCGTGATGAAGCACGTTACGGAGCGGAGCAGTCACTGGCACTCACCCGGGCGCAGGAGACTTTGCAGGCGCTCGACGGAGTGCTGAAGTTCCATGCCGGTCGATTTACCGGTGTCGCCGACATCTTGGACCAAGCGGTGACCGATTTCGAGAACCTGGACCAACTACGGGCCGCCCAGTTCAACCAAGCGGGTCCGCGATGAGCGAGGCGAAAAAGCTGCTGATCTCGCAGGTCTTGGAGTGGGATCTGAGTCCCGCAAAAGAGCTCGCGACAATTCTTTCCCGGGTAGCCGGGGACATCGAAGCGGAAGTCGAGGCAGCCGCTCGCGCGGTCGGTGACTCGCAGCCGTACTTCCAAAACGCAACCGGCGATGCGGCGCGTCAGCGCACCCAGGACGATCGCAAAGACGCGCTCACCACAGTAGACCTTTACAAGTCGATGTCCGGTACGATCGCTTCCACGGCAGCCATTTTCGACGGCATGATCCTCCTGATTCGCGCCGTCATCAAAGAAGTCGAAGACTCCGAGTGGGACCTGTTCTACCACGATGACGGTGGAGTGTCGTCTCGGAAATCCAACTGGGAGTGGATGAAGGAGTACTGGTGGGCGCCGGGCACTGCGGTCGCCAGAAAGGAGCTCGAGGAAATCCGGCTCACCGGCGGACTACGCCAGGCCCTGAGCAGAATCCAGGAGTCCGATCTAACCGCCGAGGGAAATATCCAGAATCTGCTCGAGCAGATACCGAACTCTGCCAAACAGGCACTGGTCGCCATGCCGACCGACCCTGCTCTGACGAAGATCCTCGCCGACTACCAAACCGATGCTTCGGCATCCGCCCCGGTGGTCTGGCCGAGCGGCTGGCTGCTCGACTACATCCGCAGCATGAACCCGAGCTTCCAGCCGAGCTCACTCCCTCGCGAAGAGGCGAATGCCTTGGAGATGCTGGTCGCCCAGCACGGCGCAATCGGCCTCTGGGACTTCTACCAGATCAAGAACGAGGCAGAGCAGGCTGGTTTGGATCAGTACAAAGGGTTGGCGAATGAAGACCTTCGGGGGAAGGCCGACGCCGACGGACACGGAGACGCATTCCGTCACGCGTACTGGAATGCGCGGATGACACAGGAATTCGGCGACGATTGGACCAAGGCGTACACCACCGCACACGAGAAGACCGGCGGTAATCCACCCGCCCGCGAAGCGATGGATCTGTTCAACAACGAAAAAGGCCGGGAAATCGGCCGGGACAACTCCGATGCCAGTCCAGAGGAACTGAAGGCCAAGATCGGTGCGGCTATCAGAGATGGGAAGATGGTCGTGCTCGACACTCCGACCAATGGCACAAATCCTCAGATCGCATGGAGCAATGGTGTACGGCCTGGCCATACAGACATCCAGCCGGGAGTCGGCATACCGCTTCCGGGGAAGTAACGGTCTAACGATGAACAGTAAATACTTGACCCTTGTCGCGACACTGGTGCCGATGCTGAGTGGCTGCATCGGGCCGTTCGCGTCATCGCCATCACACGAATTACCCTGCACCGCAGAAGTTGTCAACTTCAGCGGCAGGCTCGAGACGCTCGGTTCGAGCACGAGGTTCACCGAAGCACTAGGGAACGCGATGCGGGATTCCGACTCCGTGACGCTCATCGATGTCACCCGGGCGGCCGGATGGGCCGACGGCTGGGAACGAATGGTGGATGTGCAACCGGGAATGGACCCCGAGGATCTGAGCCGTGCCGCAATGGCTAACGTTGCGCCAGGCTGTTGGAAGGGAATACCCGACAAGGTCGATTACAGCAGCAACTCCGCAGTGCCGTCAGGGTACTACCTGTTCTTCGCCGACGACAAGCCCGTCCAGAAGGTGCTTTGGACAGGCGACAAAAAGCCGCTTCGTCTGAACGACCGGCTCGCCCTCACACCTCCGTCGGTGTTGATCCGCGACCCGGAGGAAGGTCTCATACCCGCGCCGTGAGATCCCCGACCGCCGGTGATCATTCAATGGGAATCGACACCGTGGCTCGGTGTCGTTCCGAGGGTGAATAGTCCGCCGTAAGTGGCTTTCCGCTCCCAGGAGAGACGATGAAGCGGGCCATGCTCGCGCGCGGGCTCGGCGACAGCGAACTGCACACCGCCGTCGGCGCACGCGGTGCATTGACACTCGTTACCCGCCAAGGCTATTCGGGACCGGATCCGCGACGCCTACGGTTTCACGGACAGACCGGTGGACGGCACCCTCAGCGAGGACGACCAGATCCTCGCCGCGATCGACCATCCTGCGTCGGAAGTGCAGTTCACCATTATCGATGACAATGACGAACTGCGCCGTGTGATCGAGGGCGGCGACTTCGCCAAGTGGCGTACCTTCCTGCACCCGACGCAACGCAAGTACGCCGAGAAGAACTACCGGGGAACGTTCCGGCTGTGTGGTGGCGCGGGCACCGGGAAAACAGTCGTCGCCTTGCATCGAGCCAGGAATCTCGCGAAGCGGAACAAGGACGCACGAATCATCCTGACCACCTTCAACAAGACCCTCGCCCTGGACCTCAAGGCTGATCTCCGGATCGTCGATCCGGCGCTGACCATCGCGAACAAGCCTGGCGAGCCCGGTATTTATGTGGCGGGCATCGATCAGCTCACCAACGCCGTCCTGAACCAGTCCCCCGATCTCGGCCCCGCCTTCGACGTGGCGGGAGGTGGTGCAGACTGTGGCCAGCGGGCTCGATCATCGGCTCACGCACCCGAGCTTCCTCGAAAACGAGTACGTCGCAGTGGTACTCGGCAATAGTGTGACCAGCCTGGAACAGTACGCGAAGGTCATGCGAACCGGACGTGGGGTGCGCCTGACCCGACCGCAGCGCATCGCGGTCTGGAAGCTGATCGACGGGTTCCGCCGACGCAGCCGGATGGACGAATCGGTCAGCTTCCCCGAGGTGCTGGTCTTGGCGGCCGAAGAGCTTCAGCTGCGTGCCGAGTCCGCAGCCGAGCGCCTGGCCGACCACGTCATCGTCGACGAAGCCCAGGACCTGCATGCCACGCATTGGGCACCACTGCGCGCACTCGTCGCCGAGGGACCCGACGATCTGTTCATCGCCGAGGATTCGTATCAGCGAATCTACGGTCAACCGGTGGTGCTCAGTCGCCTCGGCATCAACATTCGTGGTCGCCGCTCGAACCGGCTCACGCTGAACTACCGGACCACCGCACAGAATCTGCATTTCGTGGTGAACATTTTGGCGGGCGAAGAATACCGCGATCTCGAGGAGGGCGAAGAGTCGACAAAGGAATACACTTCCGCCCGACTCGGGCCGAATCCGCGCCTGCTCGAATGCGATTCCGCCACCGACGAACTGTGCAAGATCGCAGATCGGGTCAAAAGATGGCTTGCCGACGACGGCATCGCCCCGGGTGGTATCGCGGTCCTGACTCGTGGAAAGAGCGATCGCGGCCAACTGGTGCGCGCCCTCGGCGAACGCGCCGTCGAAGCCCGCGCGCTCGACGACAAACCCGCGAGCGCCGACCACGTCCAGGTGCTGACCATGCACCGATCCAAGGGCATGGAGTTCCGGTGTGTCATCCTCACCGAGATCGACGACGCCCATGTCCCCTCCCCCGCGACACTGCGCGGATATCCGCAGGAAGAGCAGGCCGAGGCGATGCAACGCGAACGTTCGCTGCTGTATGTCGCAGCCAGCCGTGCCCGCGACCAGCTGGTCGTGACCTGGAGCGGGAAACGGTCGGAGCTACTCGGCTGATCCGGTGCACGGTCGATTCGCGCTGTCACGCAACTCCACACTCCAATTCTCTGCACGACTGCGATGTCAATCGGCTCGAGGGCGGTGTCAGCGAAGCCCTTGAAGCGGAAGCGAGATTGTCGTCATCGGGAGTGTGTAAGCGCGGCGCTCGAGCAAACGGGTCGTGCCGCAGTTGTGTCCACTATTGCTCGGTCTGTGGCCGTAGCGGCGCGGTGCGAAGATGACTCATACTGGCAGCAACTCTTCCCCATCCCACGTAAACCGCGCCGTCGTCACCGCATCATCCCCATCTCCGCCCACGATGTGATGAATTCCGATCCCACTCAACTCCGCATACGTGCACCACTCGTGATCCGACGTCAGCATCAGATCCAAATCCAGCGCCGACAGCAGCGCGAAAATCTGCCCCCGATTCACGCTGTCGACCCCGACGAACACCTCGTCCAGCAAAATGACGCGCGGAGCCTGCGGCGCTGCCTGATAGTGGGCGGCGACAGCAGCGAACAGCGGCAGGTGCAGCGCGATGGCCTTCTCGCCGCCTGACAGCGCGCCGTGCAGCTTCTTGGTCAGCTCCTGGAAGCCTTCCCCATTGCCGCGATCAACCTTGACCACGAACCGATGCCATGCTGTGTAGTCGAAGACCTGGGCGAGCTGCTGTTCCCAGCTGGTGGCGGTGTCGTCGGTTTTCGCCTCCTCGATCCGGTCACGCAGGAAGCGGTGCAGGGATTCGCGGTCGGCGTCGCTGAGGCGGACGGGATCTTTGAGCAGCAGATCGCGGGCGGCCTTGGTGCCGGGTGGGAGATCTTTGCCTACCTGCCAGACGAGTTGGACGGCGACATCGGAGGCGGTGCGCACGCGCTTCAGACGCGCGTTCATGCTGTCCACGAGGTCGTTGGCCTGGCGGATGCGGGCGGCGAGGTGGCGACGGGTGTCGCCGGTCAGGGTTTGGTCGAACAGGCGCCGTTCCTGCTCGGTGATTTCGTTCCTGCTCTGTTCGGCTTCGGTGACGAGGAGCGTCGATAGTTCGGCGCAGCCGACCCGGACACCGTCGATGACCGCGGTGAAAACCTGGATGTCGTCGTCGGTTTCGAGATCGAGATCGGCGCGGGCGCTGAGCGCGGTGCGGCATTCGTGCACCGCTTCATTGAGGCGGCGCACCGCTTCGTTGAGGTTGGCCAGGGCGTATGGGATGGTGGGCCACGCCGCGGCGACCAACCGGGCGGCGTCGAGGGCGGCGCGCACACCCTCCGAACCGGCCAGCGTCTCGCGGAACTTCGCCACATCGGGGATTGCACTGTCGTCGGGGAAGGTTCCCGCAGCCAGATGGCGAAACCGCAGGGCGACATGGTCTCTCGTCACAGCCGCATTATCACGTGCTGCGGAGTCGACGGCGTGCTGGGCCGCGAGACGACCAACCTCCATGGCGAGCTTCGTGAGGTCCGTGCGGTCGTGTTCGAGGTCGTCGGTGAGTTCCTTGATTCGGATGCGCAGATCTGCGATTTCGGCCAATACCTCACGGTAGTCACGCCCGACGGATCCTTCGATCGCTTCGAGTTCGGACGCCGATTTTCGGTGCTCGTCCTCTGCTTCGGCGGCGGCTTCGGCACGCTCCGCCGCGGCGTCGGCGGAACGTTGAGCGCGGTCGGCGCGGTCGGCGGTGGTCGCACGCGCCTGACCCAAGTCGCGGCGAGCGTCGAGCCACACCTCGGCTTGACCGACGAAATCGTCGATGGCGCCGCGCAGGGCCGTGAGTGCGGTGCGTTCGGTCGGGAGTCCGGTGTCGGCGGCGAGCGCAGAGAGGGCGTGCAGAGTGCTTTTGACCGCGGCTTCCTTGATGGACACGATCTCGAGGCGTTCGCGCAGCTGGCGATCGGCTGCGGCCAGGTCCGATTCGGTTCGGGTAAGCCGGTTTTCGGCCGCGAGCACGCTGTCGTGTCCGGGGCAGCCGTCACGTTCGGATTCGATGAGGGCGCGGTGGGCGACCAGCTGCCGCCGTTGGGTATCCAGGTCGTCGAGCCGCCGGTCATACCCGGCGATCTCGTTGTCGAGCTGACGGATGCGACGCTGTCTGGTGCGTTGGCGGGTCGAGGCGCCGATGTAGGCGGCCTGGTCTTTTCGCCAGCTACCGGTGAGATTGCCGATGCGCCAGCCGCCGTCGGCGCCGACGGCGACTACTGACGCGATGGGCAGGCGGTCGTCGAAGGCGATGGTGGCCAGCAATCGACGCACCACGTCCGGGCTGACCTCGGCGTTGGATGCGGGAACGAGCGCGTCCGCCAAGGAGCGCCCGGTCACCGGCTCCAATGCGGTGTGGTCTGCGAACACATCGTGGCCTTCGACCTCGCCGCGCGGCCCGATCCAGGCATCCACGAGTCCAGCGGATTCGAGGGCGGCCTCAATGCCTGCCGCGGTGGTGTCCAGCACTCCCTCGGCGAAATCGACCAGGCGCCAGAGTGGCGCGCCGGACATCCGGCTCCGGTCGGTGGTGCGCCAGGGCGGCGGGGTCGGGGGAATGTCCTGTTCATCGGCGAGGCGGTCCCGTTCGGCGACCAGGTCTTCGCGCTCGCTCGTGGCGTCGGTGATTTCCCGCTCGCACCCGACCGCTTGCCGAGCCACCTCCTCCAGCGCTGAGGCGGCCGCCTTGTTCACCGTTTCGATCACCGCCGATTGGCTGTCCGCGAGATCGGCGACAAGATCGGGATCATCGAACGACAGTGCGCAACATCCGATCGCCCAGTCCCGCAGGCGCTCACGCAATGCGTCGAGTTCGCGGGCGCGCTCCTCGGCGGCTCGGGTCTGCGATTGTCTGGCTTCTGCGAATACCGTCCTGGCCGCCTCCAACGCGGTTTCGGCGTCGGTGCGCGAATCGACCGCACGTTCATGGATGTCGAGTGCGCGCGTCATGTCGTCCAACCGGTCGCGTCTACTGCGCACCGCTGCCCGCAGCAGAGTTCGAGAGTGGTCGGAGTCGGGGTCATGCGCGAGCTCGTCGTACACGCTGACGAGTCCGGCGCGGTGGGCTGCCTGTTGGGCTTCGATATCGCTGTTGTCGGCTATCCGCGCCCTGCCCTGTTCTGCCTCGACAGCGGCGGCGTGGTCGGCCGCGTCGCTCGCGGCGACCCGTTGCAGCCGCTGTGCGTCGGCATCGGCCCGGTTGGCCCGCGCTTCGGCGCCTCGGGTCTGTATGCGCAGGTCGTCGAGTTTCAAGCCCTGCTTGTAAGCGTCGGTCTTCATCAAACCATCGCGTCTGGATTCCGACTGCGACACATCGGCTTTCGCCGCGTCGATGCGTTGCTCGGTCGCACGCTTGCGCTGCTCGGTGCGCTCGCACTCCTCGGCGGAGCGCTTGGCTGCGCTGGAGATTCGGTCCAGGTCGGTGGTCGCCGAGATGAGCGCGGCGGCACCGGCACGCAGCACCCGCTGGGCGTAGGTTCGCTGATAACGCGCCAGCGTGCGAGTGGCCGCCACCTCGGCATCCAAGCGCACCAATCGTTCCCGCTGTGCGTCGAGGCGCTCGAATCCCTCAGCAAGATCTGCGATTTCGTCGTGGCTCAGCGGCGGCAACGCGCGAGAGAGCAGCGTGGACAGTAGGGCGGGGTCGAGGCGCTGCGATAGTTTGGGTGTGCGCAGTTGCAGTAGTGCGGTGATCAGCGCGTCGTACCGCTGTTCGTTCAACGTCGGGAACAGGGTCGCACGCACCGCGGCGCGGTAGTCGGCCGCGCTGTCGTGCACAGTACCCGCCGCGCCGAGCCGCTCATCCAGTGCCGCGCGGGTCAGCGGGCGACCGGCATCGGTCAGGATCAGCTCGTCGCCGGAATCCCACGCGCCGACGCGCAACTCGGTCGTGAAATAGTCCGCGTGCACCGATGTGGTGCGACTGGTGGCCTGGAGTCGAGCGCCACAGGTGAACCACTGGTCGAGGTCCCCCACCAGCCGAAACTCGAGCCACACGTACCCGACCCGGGTGGCGCCAGATGCGCCCTCCCCCATCAGGTTCCAGTGCATTGTCCGCTCGCTGGTGCCGAAGGTAGACAGCCGGTTGGCCCGCAGATTCGCGTCGAACAGGAACGGCAGCAACAGCTCCAGGGCCTTGGATTTGCCGCTACCGTTCGGACCGCGCAGCAGCAGACGCCCTTCATGGAATTCGAAGACCTCGTCGTAGTAGCGCCAAACATTGAGAATTCCCGCGCGGGTCGGGATCCATCGGACGCTCTCGCCAGTCTCGGGCAACGGTTGCGGCAACTCGGTCACGGTCATGACGGTTCCTCGGTCGTATCGGCTGTGCGGATCGCGCTCACGCGGTAACGGGCCGCGGCGGGTAGCGGGGTGACCAGGCCCGATGCCGACGCGCGGACCAGCCCGAACGACTTCAGCACCGCAAGCGCATCGGAAACCAGTTGTCGTGCACCGTCTTCCCCTTGGAATGTACGGGCCCAGCGGGGAAAGCGGCCCAGTATTCCGGCGGCGCTGCGCTGCAACTGTTCGACGGTGGTTGGGCCCGGCATGGCATCGAGGAGCAGCAGCGCCGCCACCTTCGCAGTGCCCGCGTCGTCGGGAAACCGGCCGTCGGTGGCGATGCCGTCCGGGTCGACTAAAAGCAAGCCTTCGGCTCGCTCTTCGAGGACGAAGCCGCCCTGTTCGGCGGCGCGACGCAGCAACTGTCTGCCGGTGGGTGAGGCGAGGTAGGCGCGTTCGTCCGCGGTGAGGTCGTCGAGGTACACGACCGGGTCCTCGACCATGCGCCGAAACACGCTGTGCCGCAACCACAAGTTGCGCTGCACATCGGAGACACCGGCGTGCTCGGCATGCCTGCCCGATCGCGCACCCGCCAGACCGTAGCGACGTTCCCTGGTGAGTTCCGCGAGGACGTCATCGAACCGCAGCGGCACCTCTTCCGGGGGCACGCCCAGCTGCGAGGGCCCCGACGGGACCGCCAGCAGCCGCAGCAGCAGCGTGGCGTCGACCCGGAACAGCACCTTCGCCGTATCCGACTCCACGAACGAGTCGGCCGATCCGTCGATCGCCTCCAGCACGCTGAACGATTCCAGGAGCCGCAGCGCGTCCACGAACGCCATCCGCTCACTGCGGCTTGCCGTATCGAAGCTCGCCACCACAGGATCCTCCGCGGTGGCGGCACGCACCCGTCCGGCGAGCAGACCGATCGTCGTCACGGGCGCGGCGAACAGTTCCGCGGCCACCACACACAGCAGAACATACCGTCGGCGATCGAATTCCGCTCTGCCCGACCGCAATCGGCGCGCCGGCCGGGTCGGGTCGATTGCCGCGCCCACCTTGACCAGCCGGGCATAGCCGAGCCGGGGCTCGACGATCAGCGTCCAGCCGCAGTAGTAGTCGAACCATTTCGCGATCGGACCGCGCCGCCGCCGGATCACGTCGAACACGTCCGGTGCGGCACGTTCGGTGATCAACGGGTCTGCGAGCAGGTGCCGCACGCCTCGGGCGACCTCCTCCCGCTCGGCGATCACCAACTGGTTGGCGAGCTCGCTCATGGCTGCCTCCTGAGATTCACCCACCGCGCCGTACTCACGCGGAGGCTCCCCGTCGGCACGCGCCACGCCCAGGTGCGGCAACCTCCACGATGTAGTCGAGTCCGCGAAACACCCCGCGCGGCGTTTTCAGCTCGGCGATTTCGCTGTCCGGCGGCGTGCGCAGGACAATCTCGACCCGACCATCCATGGTGCTGCCCCGCCGGGTTCCGTTCGGATCCGGCGCGCTGCCCAGCGCGCGACCTAACAGCTCGAGCAGCCGCTCGAACACCTCGTGTTCCAGTTCGCCGAATGCCGAAAGACGCATGGTGCCGCCGGTATCCAGCATGTCCCACGCCGCCTGCAGTTCGGCGCGTTCGACCGCGGCACGGGCCGCTCTGGCCGCCCTGATCGCGGCGACATCGGGAATCGCACCGGTTCTGCCGAAGCGCTCGGCACGACCGGACGAACGCAGCAGCGGTGAGATCTCGACCGCGGGCGCCTCATGCCACGGCGCGGTGTAGCTCACCAGCTCCTGGTCGGGGTTGGCCAGATGCGGGTGCCGCGCGGAGCTGAGCCCGAAGGCGGTGGACCACAGCCGGTGCAAATCGTCCTGTTCCGGCAGGACCGAAAACCACCGCGCCAGCTCGCGGAAGTCCGCCGCGGCGCTACTGGAACGCCTGCGCGACTCGGTGATCCGGTCGAGCACCTGCAGCAACGTGATGATCGCCTTTCGACCGACTTGGCGCAGCTGGTCGATGCGAGGCGCCGTACCGTCGACGGGCAGGAACCAGGCTCGCAGACCGTCCCAGCGCGCTCTGCGATGTTCCAGCCATGCCCCTCCGGGATCGGCACCGGTCAGTTGCGGCAGTTCGGCTCCGAGCAATGCGCGCTGGTGCATGCGCGTCAACCCGTAGTCCTCGATCGCCTGGATCCGAGACGCGATGGCGTGGCTGCGGTATTCGATGTTGGTGAGGAACTCCTGGAGATAGGCCACGGTGGCGGCCTTGACCTCGTGGAATACGTTGATGTCGACGCCGTCGGCGCGTAGCAGTCGCTGCAATTCGCCGTTGAACTGTTTGGTGTTGCCGCGCAGCGCCTCGAGATGGGACTCGAGCTCGCTCAACACCGTGAACACTCTGCGGTCCGATCCCGACTCCAGTTCATGCGACAGGTCGGCGAGCCGGTCGGAGATGGCGTCGAGCACCGCGGTCTGCAGGGCGCCGGTCGAGGCGAGGACGGTCATCGCGTGCACGACACCGGCGAACGCGGCTTCACCCTGCCTGGTGAGCGAGTACTGCAGATTGCGACGTTCGTATTCGGTTGCGGTGCGGTAGTTCTCGGAATGGTTCTGGATGACGTCGACCAGTTTCCAGGCGCGCAGCTGGTCGAGCGCCGCGGTCAGGTCGTCGTCTTCGATGGCCTCCAACCATCCGACCGACCGTAATCGGGCCCGGATGTCATCGATACCGAGCGCCGTCTCCAGCCGTTCGTTCGCCTCACCGAACGCATGGAGCACCGACACGTACAACCCGGCGCGATCTCCACCGGTGAATCGGAACATCTCGGGTGGTACCCGAATCGGATCCATATCGGCTCCCCCTGGCTGGTGACTCGGAGGACCACCATAGCCGCACGGTCTGATAACTACGGCGCCATATCCTCGAGCAACAGATCGACGACGCGTTCCTCTGGCACCAGCCGGCCGACTCGACGCATATGCTCGGACAGCTCCGGGTCCCACGGCGCCTGCGTCACCCGACCGACTGACGGGCCGTCGGAGCCGACCGCCGCGAGATAGTCCGTGCTGGTCATCCGCCATGGCACCACGCCGACCCTGGCCACGAGATTCGCGGCGATACGCAATCCCTCCCCATCGAGGTCGCCATGGTAACGCAGCTCGGCACCCGCTCGTGCCAACTGGTCGAGCAGCCGAACGCCCGCGCTGCTCGGCCAGCCCGCCGTGCACACCATCGGCGGACAGCGGTCACCGAAGCGCGCCAATGCCATTGCGAGGATGCTGGGGTTTTCGATCACCCACACCCGGGCAGCCACCTCGGTCAGCTCCGCCTCGACGCGCAGCTGTTGCAAGGTCAGCACCGCGGCGAGCCCAGCCCCCGCACAGGTGTGCAGGATCTGGCCGATCACCGTGTTCGAATCGTCGGTCGGCACTCCCGCGACAAGAACTGTCGACGACAGCTCGTCGTCGGCAATGCCCGCTCGCTCCCACAATGCCCGCAGCTGGACGACATCCTTCGGCGGCTCGCTGTCATAGATCGCGGTCAAGGCGCGAATCACCATCGCCTGCGTGCGGGTGCCATCATCGAGGCCGTGCGGATCCCCCAGCATTCTGGCGGCGAACACGGGCAACGGCACCCCGGGCCCTGGTAACTCGCACAGGACGCGCAACGCGCGCTCGAGCTCGATCGTGGTCCGCTGGACCGATCCCTCCACCAGTCCGTTTCGCCGCATCAACGCCGCCCAGCCGACCAGCGCGGGCTGGGCTCGCACCACCTCGTGATCGAACAACCACTCCCACAACCGGTTTCGCTCGGCAGTAGCGGCCGCGCGCTCGGCCGACCGATTTCCGATCGAACCGACCAGGTGCTCGACGACGGTGTAAGCGTCGCAGCCGGTCGCTTCGAGCAGCACCGTGTCCACCTGCGCCAAGCTGACCATCCAGTATTCGCCGGGCATCCGCGCGGATCCGAACAGATCGGCGATGGCCGCCCGCTGCCCGGCCTTCAGCGGGCCGACTTTGACGCGGCTCACCGAACGCCCCGTCGACAGTCGTCGGTGGAGCGCTTGCCACAGCGGCGCCAGATCCGCTGATAGCTGCCGCGGGGACTGCGCGCTGCTCATCGGACGCGTCGGCCGGGCCACGCTCTGTGTGCACCGATAGCCATAGGGCCATTGTTACGCAGTCTGGATAAAAGGTGGCGATGGCGTGCAACTCCCAGCCCATGCGGGCCGGTCGATCGGACACTGCCGGATCATGTGCGTGGAGAAGCGGCAGCTCTGCGGTTAGCGCGATCCACCGCACCACCTTCGACCAGTCCACAACGCCGAAGACTCTCCCCGGTGCGGCGTGATTCCGACAAGAACAGCGGGCCGCGAATCCGACTGGGCGTAGCTCGGTGGGCCAGGCACCCGACAACAGCACTCTGGCCGAATCGTCTCCTTCGGCGCTTTTCCTATGGAACGAGAACCGCTGCGCCAGTAAACCTTCCGTGTGCTAGGTCGTTCAGCGCGCGATCGGCTGTATCGAGGGAGTACCCACGCGTGGTGAGGTGTATCCGGTGTTCGCCCGCGAGCTCGAGGAATTCCTGGGCGTCGACGCGAGTGTTGGCGGTTACGGAGCGAATCTCTCGCTCCTGGAATAGATGCCGCTGGTAGTTCAGTGACGGGATGTCACTGAGATGAATACCCGCGATGGCCAGGACGCCGCCGCGATCGAGCGCCTCCAGTGCGGGGAGCACCAGGTCGCCGACCGGCGCGAACAAGATCGCCGCATCCAACCGCACCGGAGGCGGATCGGCGGCACCCTGTACCGAGGCCGCACCCAGCGCGGTCGCCAGCTCGCGTGCCGCGGCGTCGCGCGTCATCACGTGCACCTCAGCCCCCTGCGCGGACGCGATCTGGGCCGCGATGTGGGCGCTGCCGCCGAAGCCGTAGATCCCGAGTCGTCCGGCAGGCGGCAGACTTGCCCGCCGCAATGCCCGGTATCCGATGATGCCCGCGCACAGCAACGGCGCGGTGTCGGCATCGGAGTAGCCATCAGGTAGGCGCAGCGCGTACGCGACGGGCACACAGGCGAATTCGGCGTACCCACCGTCAGCATCCCAGCCCGTGTAGGACGAACGCGGACAAAGGTTTTCGGCACCGCGCAGACAGAACTTACACACCCCGCAGGTGTGCCGCAGCCAGGCGATGCCGACCCGATCCCCGACCGCGAACCCCTCCCCCGCGGTCGCCGACTCGAGCGCGATCACTTCACCGACGACCTCATGCCCAGGCACCACACCCGCACGGTGCACCGGAAGGTCTCCCTCCGCTACATGCAGGTCGGTCCGGCACACGCCGCAGGCGAGCACGCGCACCAGCAGCTCGCCCGGTGCCGGTTCTGGAACGGCCGTGCGCACCTTGTCCATCGGCCCGCTATCGATCGGGCCCGGTCTGCGCACCTGCCAGCAGAGCATCGACGTCGTTCCGCCCGGCACCTCGCTCATCGGATCACCTCGCACCGATCGACTCGACACGGACGGGACATCCCGACGAGGGCCGGGCGCCCAGCCCACCTTACTCGGCGGTCTCGCACTGTCGCGGCACCCAACTCTGATACATTTTCGTATTGAATACACTTATGTATCTGATGGCCGTGAATCTGATTGCTGCGATCAGCCCGATCCAAGGAGGTGCACGGTGGCGTCCGATGCCGCGCAGGCTGCACCCACCCGGGTCACCCGCCGCCGCAGCGAGACCCGGAATCGGCTGCTCACCGCCGCCTACGAGGCTTTCGCCGATGAGGGGTTCGGTCGTGCTACCGTCGAGCGGGTATGCGAACGGGCCGGATTCACCCGTGGCGCGTTCTACTCCAACTTCAGCTCGCTGGACGAGCTGTTTCTGGCCATGTGGGAACAACGCTCGGCGGTTATGCTCGCCGACGCCGGCACCATCCTCGATGACATCGCAGCCCAGGGCGCCGACGATGTCCGCACAGCGATCGAACGGCTGGAGCGGGCAGTCCCGGTCGAGGACGGCTGGTACCGGATCACAGCGGAGTTCACCGCGCACGCCCTGCGCACACCCGCCCTGCGTCAGGTGATGGCCGCACGAGAGGAGGCGATCGTCGCGGCCCTCATGCCGACGATCGTCGCCGCGCTCGGCCGAGGCGGGCGCACCGTGCCGGACCCGGACGCGTTCGGCCAGGCGCTCATCGCCGTCCACGACGGCACCAGCGTGCAGGTCCTGATGGAGCCGGACAGCCGCGTCGTCCGCAGGCGGCGCACCGAACTCTTCCACCACATCGTGCTGGCCTACAGCACCGCAACCGAAGGATGAACATGCCCCACAGCAGTCCCGATGTGGCACAGAACGCGGACGTCATCATCGTCGGCGCCGGGCTGGCCGGCCTGGTCGCCACGCACGAGTTGGTCAAGGCCGGCCACACCGTCCATGTGCTCGATCAGGAGAACCGCAACAATCTCGGCGGTCAGGCGTACTGGTCGCTCGGCGGGCTGTTCTTCGTCGACAGCCCCGAGCAACGCCGCCTCGGCATCAAGGATTCTTACGATCTCGCGTTGCAGGACTGGCTCGGCTCTGCCGGATTCGACCGCGATGACGAGGACCTGTGGGCGCGGCAGTGGGCGCAGGCATACGTGCGGTTCGCCGCCACCGAGAAGCGCGACTATCTGCGGGACCTCGGCTTGCGCGTGACACCGCTGGTCGGCTGGGCCGAGCGCGGCGGCGGATTCGCGGACGGACACGGCAACTCGGTGCCGCGCTTCCACCTCACCTGGGGCACCGGCCCCGAGGTGGTTCGGGTGTTCGCCGAGCCGGTGCTCGAGGGCGAGCGGCGCGGGCTGGTCGGCTTCAGCTTCCGCCACCAGGTGGACGAGCTGATCGTAGAGAACGACGCGGTGGTCGGCGTGCGCGGCACCGTTCTGGAGGACACCGATCTCGAACGCGGCAAGGCTTCGTCCCGAAACAAGGTGGGCGACTTCGAGTTCCGCGCGAAGGCGGTGATCGTGTCATCCGGCGGGATCGGCCACAACCACGAGCTGATCCGCCGCAACTGGCCGACAGCGCGGCTCGGCCCGTGCCCGGAAACGATGATCTCCGGTGTGCCCGCCCACGTAGACGGACGGATGCTGGGTATCACCGAGACGGCGGGCGGCGCTATCGTCAACCGGGATCGCATGTGGCACTACACCGAGGGCATCGTCAACTGGGACCCGATCTGGCCCGACCACGCAATCCGGATCATCCCGGGCCCGTCCTCACTGTGGTTCGACGCGAACGGAAAGCGGCTGCCCGCACCCTGTTTCCCCGGATTCGACACCAACACCACGATGAAGGAGATCCTGAAGTCCGGCTACGACTACTCCTGGTTCGTGCTCACACAGTCGATCATCGAGAAGGAGTTCGCACTGTCGGGCTCGGAGCAGAACCCGGACATCACCGGTAAGGACCTCACGTTGACGCTGAAGAGCCGGGTCGCCAAAGGCGCGCCGGGCCCGGTGGAGGCGTTCAAGCGCCACGGTGTCGACTTCGTCGTCGCGGACACGCTGCGTGAGCTGGTCGACGGCATGAACAAGATCGGGCGGGCCGGGATCGACGGGCACCTCCCCCGGCTCGACTACGACGACCTGGAACGCCAGATAGTCGCCCGGGATAGGGAACTGGCCAACAAGTACACCAAGGACGGCCAGCTGATGGCGATCACCAACGCCCGCCGGTATATCGGCGACAAGGCGGGTCGGGTCGCCAAACCACACCGCATCCTCGATCCGACAGCCGGTCCGCTGATCGCGGTCCGGCTCAACATCCTGACCCGGAAAACCCTGGGCGGCTTGCAAACCAACCTGGACTCCCAGGTGATCAGGCCGGACGGCACCGCGTTCCCCGGCCTGTACGCCGCAGGCGAGGTCGCCGGATTCGGCGGCGGCGGCGTGCACGGCTACAACGCCCTGGAGGGCACCTTCCTCGGCGGCTGCATCTTCTCCGGCCGAGCCGCCGGGCGGGCGCTGGCCGCGAAACTCGCCTGACCGCTACGGTCACACCGCGGCGAGGGCAAGTCTGCGTTGCGTACCGAAGCAAGCCCGCGTCAGTTGTAATCCCAGTACTGCAGCCACTGCACGGACGCGAACAACAGCAGCGTCAGGGCGTAGACCACAACAACCACCGCGGCTCCGACGGCACTGATTCGCCACCCCGCACCATCGATCGGATCGAGCCACCGCCGGAAGCATGCTGCGACCGCGGGCGACAAGAACCAACTCATCAATGCGACGCTGACGATCTGGCTCAGCCACATCGCCAACCACGGCTCCGCTCCGATCTCGTCCAGCACCGGGCCGAGAAACCTCGACAATGTCATCACCGTCGGATATAGCACCAACAGCACCAACATGGCGATCTTCCACGTCGGCGTGATTCGGGTCTCGCCGTCGACTGTTCGGAGCGTGGACCCGAACGGTGTGGTGTGGGCATCGACCGTGAAATCCTCGGTCAACTCCGAGCGCAATTCCGGCAGGACGGCGGCGCGTTCCTCCGAGTGCATCCAATCCGACAGTTGATGTCCCGTTCGGAATCGGAGCACCGAAAGCCATTGCCCGGCTTCGCTCATGGGAAAAAGGGCGGCGCCCTCGAATCCGGAAAAAGTAGAACTCGACGCGACCAAGCGCGATTCCGTCGCCGCGAATTCGTCTTCCTTTCCGCGGGCGACGCTGTGCCGAAACACGCCGATCCCCGCAGGCGGCAATCCACCTTCGACGATTATCAGGTCCGCACTCTTGCGTCGAAACCCAAGCGACTCGCCTTCGACCAGCAAGCGCGCCCTGTCGGTCGAGTCCAAAAAATCGTGCACTGCCCGTTCGGATCGGAAAGTGACACTGAAACCCGATTCGAGCTCCGGACCATTACGCACCGCAACGGATGAATCCACGAATCCCTCTGCGGCTTCGGCAATTTCGGTCATCCGCGCCAGCCAAGCATGAAATCCCGCGCGGTCCGACGGATGGTGAAAGACGGTTACGGCGGTTGCGGTAGCTGTCATCGGCATGCCTCTAGACGCCGTCGATGCGATGGCCCCGCACGTAGACCTCCGAGATCGCGGGCTCGCGCATACCCATCAGCAGTGCGAACAGCGTCTGATCCCGCGCTGATGTGGGGTCCTCGGAACGAATCCCCCGCGCCAACGCAGCCGCCGACGCCGGCCAGCGTGCCGGTTCGACGACGATGAAATCGGCTTCCTTGCCGAGGTCGAAATTCCCGAATCGACTTTCCATGTCGAGAGCGCGCGCGCCGGCCAGCGTACCGGTGAACAACATTTCCGCCGGGTGCATCGACACACCGTCGTCACCCGGCTCGGAGATATGGACCTTGAACGCGGCCGACAACACCTGCGGGATCAGCCATTCGTCGCCCCCGCCGAAGTCGGTTCCCGCGGCCACGTTGACTCCCGACGCGATCGTTCGTTTCCACGGCATCGTGCCGGATCCCAGAAACTGTTGCGATACAGGACAGTGTGCGACCGAAGTGCCGGTCTCCGCCATCCGCTGGAGTTCGATGTCTTGACAGTGCACGCAATGCGCGAGGATGCTGCGCCGACCGAGCAGGCTCTTGCCACCCTCGGCCGAGCCTGCCAGGAACTTCCCGTCGTAGGTGTCGAGGTACGCATCGACTCGGTAGACCTGCTTGGTGGTTTCGACCTCACCGGTTCCAGGGCGATTGTTCTCGTTGAGGTGGCTGTGGAAATAGACGCCGCGGTCGCGCACCGAATCATATAGTTCACCAAGGTTCTTCAGTGTCTCACGCGTCACCGATAGCGAAAAGCGAGGAATGACAGCCACATGCAAGAGTGCCGTGTCGACGTCACCGGTATCGGCGGCATGCCATTTATCGATCTCCTCCCTCGTCAACCTGAGGGCGTCTTCCTCGGAGGTGATCAGGGGCGCCGCAGATTCCTCTCCCGTCGTCTGGATACCGCGGCCGCTGACCATCCGCAAACCGTGCCGTAGCGTCTCGGTGAACAACGCGTCTTGCGCGTGCGGAAAGGCCGACCCGAAGACCATCGCCGCGGTTGTTCCCGCCGCGATACGTCGCGCGCAGAATTCGACTGCCGCCTGCTGCGCGAAGTCGGGTTCGCCATACCGAGATTCCGCGGGGTAGATGCAGAGATTGAGCCAATCCAGCAGTTGACCACCGCCGTACGCGTCGCCGGCGAAGGTCTGCGGAAAATGAACATGGGTGTCGACGAAACCAGGAAGAAGAAAGCCTGGACGGTGATCGAATGCCTTTCCGTCGCGGTAGTCGGACGGGACCTCGTCGCGACTACCACAGTAGCCGATCCGACCGTCGTCACCGATTGCCAAAGCGCCGTCCGGCACAGAGACCAGAGCATCAGCCGCATCGTCGGCAACGGGACGCCCGGCAATGTGATAAATGTGCCCCAAGTGGACTTGGCTCACTATTCGAGCAGAACACAAAATGACGGGTCATATCGGTGATTCGACAAAAAGGGTGTCCAACCTCGGCCATGGCGCTCGGCGACGGCGTCGTTGCCGCCAGAAGGCCAGCGGCGGTCACGTCCCCACAGCGTTGGCCGGCGCTGAGTCGATGCCATTCTCAGCTCAGCTGTCGTTCCGGAGGGAGGAGACTGAGGGTGTGACGGATGACAGGGTTCAGCTGATTGTGGTCGATGCGGCGAATGTCGTCGGCTCACGGCCCGATGGTTGGTGGCGCGACCGTACCGGTGCGGCTGGGCGATTGCTCGTGAAGATGACGAGGCTGGATGAGCGCTTGGAGCTCCCGGCCGAGGTGGTTGTCGTGCTCGAGGGTGCGGCGAAGGCCGCGGTTGCTGACGAGACGAATCCGGAGTTCGAAAGCCTACGTATCGTGCTGGCGGACGGTTCGGGAGATGACGCAATCGTTGGCGTGGTAGCGACAGCCGTCGAGGAGGACAGCGACCGTTTGATCACTGTCGTGACCGCAGATCGCGGACTGCGCGATCGCGTCGAGGCGCTCGAGGCACACACAGTCGGGCCGCGCTGGCTTCTGGAGCGCATCGGATAGTAGCGGTTGGATTCGGCGGACAGCGACCGCAATAGGTCACAGCGATCGCCGATCGTCACTCGTCGGGCAGCCAGACAAGACAGAAGGTGTGTCCTACCGGATCCGCATAGACGCGGAAGGCGCCGTCGGTGTCCAGCTGGACCGGAGTCGCACCCAAAGCGATCGCCTTGGCCTGGGCCACTTCGATGTCGTCGACCAAAATGTCGAAGTGGATCTGCTGCGACGCGTGGGGATCCGGGAAGCGCGGCGGCTTGTACTCCGGCGCCGTCTGGAACGCGATCCGCCGGCCCGACTCGTCGATGAGGACGACCCAGTCGTCGTCGTTGCCGTCGAGCAGTTCGGCGCCGAGCAGTCCACGATAGAACTTCGCGAGCTCGCGCGGCTCGGGACAATCCAGTACGACGCTGCGTAACTGCCCGATGCCATCATCCGCTGTCATCCTCCGACCTCCTTCTGGTGCAACCCTCGTCGCTTACCCGTGCCGCGACGGAACAAACACCAGCACCCCTCCAAGGGCTGCCGGAAGCGCGCGGTCCGGATTTCGATGGAACTGGCCGATACAACGAATCCTTCTATACTGCAGCCGATTACCGAATAAATTAGCGCGAGCGCTCGTGACGCGGGAACAGCGAACGTCCAGCCTCGTCGGCGGCCTCCACCAGCAGGCGGCCGAGACGCGCGGTGTCCAACACCGTACGTTCACCGCCGATCTGGCCCGACAGCGACAGAGCGGCCACCGCAACGCTGCGCCCACGAATCGGCACAGCGACGCACCCGATGCCGGGGACGGACTCCTCGTTGTCGACCGCGACACCCTGCCGATGGCGGATACGCATCAGCTCGCGATGCAGTTCGGTGCGATCGCAAATGGTACGCGGGGTGAGTTGCGGGATCCGGTCCCGGAAAGACACCTCGACGATGCTCGGTTCGAGCGAGGCGAGCAGCGCTTTGCCGAGTGCCGTGCTGTGCGCGGGCATCCGGCCGCCGAGCCGAGTGGGAACGGTCGCTGCGCACCGGCCACCAGCCTTGTCCAGGTACAGCACCTCGCGCCCGTCCAGGACGCCGAGGTGGCCGACCATGCCGGTTCGTTGACAGAGGTCGTACAGCATCGGACTCACCACGTCACGAATCTCGTTGTGGCCGGCGGCAAGTCCGCCCAACTCGAGCGTGCGCATGCCGAGCCGGTAGCCGCCGGGCGTGTGTGCGAGCCAGCGCAGTCGGATCATCTGGTCGAGGATGCGGTGCACCGTAGACCGCGGCAGCCCGGTGCGTTCGGCGAGGCCTAGGAGGGTGAGGGTGGGCGTCGCGCCATCGAAAGCGTCCAGTATCAACGTCATTCGCTCGATCATCGACACCGGGGGCTGCGCGGGCCGTGTGGCCGCGTGTCCCGATCCAGTCCACAACTCTCCGGACTCGAGATGGGTCACCACCTCGACCGTCATGCTCACCTCCACACTGCGCGCTCGCCTAGAGCTTAGAAGCAATTCGACCAGTATGTACGTTTCCGGCCTGCCCGCTTGTGCCGTCCCACCACAATGCCCCGTTCGGAAATGCCGTAAACAACAAAGCCCGGCTACGGATGTTCCCACGTGGTTTCGTCCGATCGCGACGCACCGGACTGCGGGGGGCGATGCTCGCCCGCGTGGGTGTGTCGACGCCGCCGCACAGCGACGCTCACCCCTCTACCCGGACCGCTGGCCAGAACGCTGGGAGTCGACCAGCGCCTTCAGCCACTCGCGGGTGTAGCGCTCGGCGAGCAGCGGCAGGAAGTTGGCAACAGTCGCGTGGTCGGCGAAATGATCGTACGAGGAGTGCAGGAAATCCTCCACGGCCTCTTCGCTGACAACCCCGTCGAATTCATCCTCCAAGCGATCGGCCGCCGCTTTCAGGGCGAGTTTTTGGTCTATGGCGGGCTCACGGTGTGGATCGCGGGCGGCAGGACGGTCGGTCATCGCAGACTCCCCGGTCGTGACGAATCGGTGCTGGCGGCGCCTTCGCGGCCGAACGACCGCACGCCCCACGATCGGGTACCCGACCGACCGCGTTCGACACCGCCGAAGCACCGCATCGCGCCAGGAATTATCCGGGCCGCACCACCGGATCATGTCCACCGAATGTGTCGAGCTGGTGTGCCGTGCGGCCGAGCCGGCGCGCCGATTGCCCTTCAAGGCACGCACCGTAGGCCATAAATAGAACACGTTCTTGTCTTGCGAGCCCCTACGTGCCACCCTCGACAGATGGATCTCGACGCCATGGAAGCCGTCCGCCAGCTGAAATACCGCTACTTCCGAACCCTCGACCTCAAACGGTGGGACGAGTTCGGCGACACCCTCACCATCGACGCGACGGGCCGCTATGGCACCCATGCGCTCGGCGAGCCCCTGAACCTGGACGGCCGTGACGCCATCACCGCGTTCATGCGGGAAAATCTCGGCCCCTCGGTCGTCACCGTCCACATCGCCAACCATCCGGAGATCAGCGTCGATGGCGAAACCGCCAAGGGAACATGGGCTTTCGAAGATACGGTGATCGCAATGCAGTACGGCGTCCTGATCCGCGGCGCCGGTTACTACACCGACACCTACCGCCGCGACATCGATGGCCAATGGCGCATCACCTCGACCGGCTACCAGCGCGTCTATGAATCTATGCAGTCGCTGTCCGATACACCTAGCTTCCAGCTGTTATCCAACATGTGGGCGTCCAAGAAGTAGATTGCCGTCCTAGGCCGTCGCCTGGATATCTCGACGATACCCGGCAAATGCCGGCCAACCTGCGCTCGGCTAAGTCGAGCTCGCCAACGGATGGCCGGAAGGCGGCGCGAGCGTATCGACGCGGGTCTGCGCCGGAGAATCGGTCCACTATTCGTCCAGTGGCGCTGGACGGCACCGGGAATCGCGGCGGAGGCTGCGGATATGTCCTCCCTAGCGCCGCACGAATTCACGCCAGAGACCACCTATCTGAACACGGCCTCCTACGGACTGCCGTCCACGCGAGCACTGACCGCGGTCCGCGACGCCAGCGCGACCTGGGCGGCGGGCCGCGGCGGCCCGACGGAACTCGATCAGCTGGTGCCCGAACTGCGCGCGGGGTTCGCCCGCCTGCTCGACGGCGCGACGCCCGATGACATCGCGCTCGCCGGCGGAGTCGCCGGGCTCATCGCCCCGGTGGCCGCCACACTGCCGCCGGGCGCCGAGGTGCTGCTTGCCGAGGGCGAATTCTCCTCGGTCTCCATGCCTTTCGTGTACCGCGGCGACCTCGTCGTGCGATTCGCCCCGCTGGACGAGTTGGCCGCGCAGGTCCGGCCGGAGACCGCGCTGGTGGCGGTGAGCGTGGTCCAGTCCGCGGACGGACGCATCATCGACCTGGCCGAACTGCGCGCGACGACCCGAGCCAACGGCACCCGGCTGCTGGTCGACGTCAGCCAGGCCGCGGGCTGGCTGCCGTTGCGCTTCGCCGACGCGGACTACTGGGTGTGCGCCTCGTTCAAATGGCTCGTCGGCGCGCGCAGCGTCGCGTTCTTCGCCGCGGCGCCCGAGTTCGCCGCCCAGCTGCGACCGGTCGGATCCAGCTGGTATGCCGCGGAGGATCGCTGGGCTGAGCTCTACAATCCCGTCGCACTGCCGACTACCGCACGGCGCCTGGACGCGACGCCGGATTGGCTCGGCGTCATCGCCGCGACGGCGGGCCTGTCATTGATCGAGGAACTGACGGTCGAGAAGATCGGCGCGCACAACATCGAGCTGGCCGACCGGTTCCGCGATCGACTGCGCGAACTCGGTTTCAAACCCGTCGAAGCCAGCTCCGCCATCGTCGTCGTTCCCGGCGCCGGCGATGCGGCACCCCGCCTGGAAACGGCACAGGTGATCGCCTCGGCCCGCGCGGGTGGCCTGCGGTTCGCCTTCCATCTCTACAACAGCGACACGGATGTCGAGCGGGCACTGGCAGCGCTGCGCGCCACGTAAGCACACTCGAGCGACGCGGGCGGCCATCCGCGTCCGAGTCTGCGAAGTCCGCGACGCACGACATCGCGCCGCCCGACCTCTCCTAGATCATGCTCGAACGCGGCCGTCCGGTCGTGCTCCGGTCGCGCCCGCACCGCCTCATCCGGATCCAGCGTTCGAACGGCGCCGTACGCGGCGCGCGTTGCGCCGCACGTCCTCATCCGGATCAAGTGGGCGGCCGTGCCGCGGGGCCGGTAATCAGCGGCAGGTCGAGCGCGGTGAGTATGCCCGCCGGCGCAGCGACTACGGCGGGAACGGCATTGACAATGCGCATGCCGGTGGCGAGCAGTGTCGCGTAGTTGTGATCGCCGTTGCGGCTCGAGGTCACCAGATCCAATGCGTAGCTTGGTTCACCCGTGAGCTCGACCCGGTAGGAACCCGCTGGGTGGGCAGGCTGCGGCCAGTCGGGGCACAGGTCGTGGCGCAGCCTGGTGACATGCTCGAGCACCGTGACGGGGACATCGCCGACCATGCCACGAACCTCGAAACGCAATGCGGCGGCGGTGCCTTCAGCAATGTGCCCGGTGGCGATGTCGAACGGCTCCCGCGCGGGAATCCGCTCGTAGGTCTCCGTGACGGCATCGAGCGTGACGCCGATTCCCGCCGCAAGCTGACGGACCGTGCCGCCCCAGGCCAGTGCGAGCACGCCGGGCTGTAACAGCATCGGGATGTCGTCGACCGGCTTGCCGAAGCCCATGATGTCGAACATCACCTCGCGGTTGTCGTAGCTGGCGTAGTCGACGATCTCCATGCAACGCAGCTGATCGACGCGCAGACAGGTGCCCGCGAGGGCGAGCGGCAGCAGGTCGTTGGCGAAACCCGGGTCGATGCCGTTCACCCACAGCGACGAATCGCCCTGCGCAGCCGCCTCCCGCACCGGATTGAGCAGGTCGTCCGGAAGCACACCGTAGGGGTACTGGAAGAAGACCGGCGCGCAGGCGACGACGTTGATTCCCGCGGCGAGGATGCGCCGCAGATCCTGCACGGCCTCGAACAGGCGGTTGTCGGTCATCGAGCAGTAGACGACGCAGTCCGGACGCGACGCCAGCAAGGCATCGGCATCGGTCGTCGCGGCGACACCGACCGAATGACCCAGTCCCGCGAGCATTCCCGCATCGATTCCGTCTTTCGCGGCTCCGGATACCCACACGCCGGTCAATTCCAGGTCGGGGTTGGCGATGACGCCGGCAAGCGCATGCCTGCCGACATTGCCGGTGCCCCACTGCACTACACGACAAGTCATGTCACAGGTCCGGGATAGGCAGGTCGAGGTTAGGGATGATCAAGCCGCCGTCGGGCTCGAGGATCTTGCCGGTGAGGTACTTGCCGGCGGGCGAGACGAGGTAAAGGGCGGCCGCGGCGATGTCATCGGGTTCGCCGATGCGGTGCAGCGGGGTCTTGGCCTCCAGTTCGGTGCGCATCGCCTTGTTGCCGGCGACAATCTCGAGCGCGGAGGTCAGGATCGAGCCGGGCGCGATCGCGTTCACCCGGATGCGTGGATTCAGGTCGAGCGCCGCAAGCTTGGTGTAGTGAGCGAGGGCGGCCTTGGCGGTGCCGTAAGCAGCGAACGCGCGACCGGGCAGGCGTCCCATGGTTGAGGTGATGTTCAGTATGGAGCCGCCACCGGCGGTTTCGAGCATACGCGGCGCCGCGGCCCGGACCAAGGCATGCGCGTTGACGACGTTGAAGTTGAACGCGTCCGCCAGCGCCTGAGGTGTCGTATCGAGCAACTGGCACGGCAGCGCCCCGCCCACGTTGTTGACCACTATGTCCAGTCGCCCGAAGCGTTCGACCGCCGTTGCCGCGAGGGCCGCCGTGGCATCTACATCACTCAGGTCCGCGGGCACCACGTGGGCCTGCCGTCCGGTCGCCGCCACCTGCTCGGCGACCTCCTCCAGCTGGCTTTTGGTGCGTGCGGCGATGACGACGTCCGCGCCCGCCTCCGCGAACGCCAAGGCGATCGCCGCCCCAAGGCCGCGACCTGCTCCCGTGACGATGGCGACCTGTCCGTCGATCCGGAACCGATCCAGAATCATGCGCGCTCCCTACGCACCGCGATGTCGACTATTCGACACCACGGGATCTAATATTCGTCATCGTAGGTCGCTAGCCAGAGCTGAGACAAGGGGTCGCCGCAATGCCGGAAGGATCCGCCTCGCCACCGACGCGTCGCGTCGTCGAGATCGTGTCGCTGCTCGCCGCCTCCGGCGAGCCGATCAGTGTGGCAGGGATCGCCGAGCGGCTCGGTATCGCGCGGGCGACCGCGACCGCGATCCTGGTCGAGTTGAATGCGGCCGGTTGGGTTATCCGCGACCAGGCCCGCGGCTACGGCATCGGCCCCGCTCTGGCCGGGCTGCACGGCACCATGCTTCCGAACGGTGTCGGCGAGATACTTGCAGCACTAGCGGCCCGCACCAGGTCTGGTGCGACGTTCAGTCGGATCGGACCCGATGGGCTCACGGTGCTCGATGTTCGGCACGGCGTCGACCGTGTCGTCCCCGGTATTCCGGTAGGGCATCGCATTCCGTTGCAGTTCCCAGCAGGCGCGAGCGTCATGCCATGGCGCTCGGCGAGCGAGCAGAACACCTGGTTGGGCACCGCTGCGGGCGCGGACCGGCGAATCGCCGGTTCGCTGCTCACGCTCGTCCGCGACCGCGGCGTTGCCGTCTTCCGTCCACGCGCCGATGACGCGGGGTTGGTCGACCTACTTGCCGACCTACTCGGCGCGGTCGGCTCCCAGCTGCTGCAACCGCACCTGCGCGCCCGCGCCTTACACCAGCTGGCCGCACTCACCTCGCGGCCGTTCACCCGGGCGGAGCTGGATTCCGACGACCCGCTGCCCCTGAGCTATCTCGCGGCACCTGTCTTCGATGCGGCAGGCAGCGCCGCTTACGAAATCCAGCTCGGCCCGCTGCGCGCCGCTACGACGAAAAGCGAACGCGCCGAGTTCATTTCGGCCACCCTCGCGACCGCACGTGACGTCACCGCGGTACTGGCAGCGGGCAGGCGCAATGGCTGACGTGCGCCAGCTCGGCTCTGTCGGTTAGCACAGAACCACAGCGACCTTGTCGCGACAGTAATTCCGTCGAGAATTGCGAAACATGGTTTTCGCTTGGGAAATGCCGAAGGCCCTCGACGGTGTCGAGGGCCTTCGTGAAAGGATGTTCCGGCGGTGTCCTACTCTCCCACACCCTGTCGAGTGCAGTACCATCGGCGCTGGCAGGCTTAGCTTCCGGGTTCGGAATGGGACCGGGCGTTTCCCTGCCGCTATGGCCGCCGTAACTCTGTGAAACTGTCACACGCCACACTGTTCACCTTGTTGGGGGTGGGTGGTGTGGTGTTTGTGTGTTGTTTCAGATACTGCACAGTGGACGCGTAGCTTCTTTGTTGGTAAGTCCTCGGCCTATTAGTACCAGTCACCTCCACACGTTGCCGTGCTTCCAGTTCTGGCCTATCAACCCTATGGTCTGTAGGGGGCCTTAACCACTCGATGGTGGTGAGAAACCTCATCTTGGAACAGGCTTCCCGCTTAGATGCTTTCAGCGGTTATCCCTTCCGAACGTAGCTAACCAGCGGTGCCCTTGGCAGGACAACTGGCACACCAGAGGTTCGTCCGTCCCGGTCCTCTCGTACTAGGGACAGCCTTCCTCAAGTTTCTGACGCGCGCGGCGGATAGAGACCGAACTGTCTCACGACGTTCTAAACCCAGCTCGCGTGCCGCTTTAATGGGCGAACAGCCCAACCCTTGGGACCTACTCCAGCCCCAGGATGCGACGAGCCGACATCGAGGTGCCAAACCATCCCGTCGATATGGACTCTTGGGGAAGATCAGCCTGTTATCCCCGGGGTACCTTTTATCCGTTGAGCGACACCGCTTCCACTTGCCGGTGCCGGATCACTAGTCCCGACTTTCGTCCCTGCTCGACATGTCTGTCTCACAGTCAAGCTCCCTTGTGCACTTGCACTCGACACCTGATTGCCAACCAGGCTGAGGGAACCTTTGGGCGCCTCCGTTACATTTTAGGAGGCAACCGCCCCAGTTAAACTACCCACCAGGCACTGTCCCTGAACCAGATCATGGTCCGAGGTTAGAAGTCCAATACGATCAGAGTGGTATTTCAACGATGACTCCACGAACACTGGCGTGCCCGCTTCGTAGTCTCCCACCTATCCTACACAAACCGTACCGAACACCAATACCAAGCTATAGTGAAGGTCCCGGGGTCTTTTCGTCCTGCCGCGCGTAACGAGCATCTTTACTCGTAATGCAATTTCGCCGAGTCTGTGGTTGAGACAGCAGAGAAGTCGTTACGCCATTCGTGCAGGTCGGAACTTACCCGACAAGGAATTTCGCTACCTTAGGATGGTTATAGTTACCACCGCCGTTTACCGGGGCTTAAATTCTCAGCTTCGCACCCCGAAGGGCGCTAACCGGTCCTCTTAACCTTCCGGCACCGGGCAGGCGTCAGTCCGTATACATCGTCTTACGACTTCGCACGGACCTGTGTTTTTAGTAAACAGTCGCTTCTCTCTGGTCTCTGCGACCACACCCAGCTCGGACCGCGAGGGTCGTCACCAGACGTGGTCCCCCTTCTCCCGAAGTTACGGGGGCATTTTGCCGAGTTCCTTAACCACAGTTCTCTCGATCGCCTCGGTATTCTCTACCTGACCACCTGTGTCGGTTTGGGGTACGGGCCGTGTATCAACTCACTAGAGGCTTTTCTCGGCAGCATAGGATCACTGAATTCACCTCAATCGGCTACGCATCACCTCTCAGGCACGTGTTGTGCGGATTTGCCTACACAACGCCCTACAGGCTTACACCAGTACAACCACTGACTGGCCCAGCTACCTTCCTGCGTCACCCCATCGCTTGACTACTACCAGCCGGGGTCGTGTGCAGCCCCTCACTCGAGACCCGAAGGTCTTCTCGGAGGTTTTGGACACTTAGCACAACTGATTCATCATGGGCGCGGATACACGGGTACGGGAATATCAACCCGTTGTCCATCGACTACGCCTGTCGGCCTCGCCTTAGGTCCCGACTCACCCTGGGCGGATTAACCTGGCCCAGGAACCCTTGGTCATTCGGCGGACGAGTTTCTCACTCGTCTTTCGCTACTCATGCCTGCATTCTCACTCCCACACCCTCCACCACTGGATCACTCCGTGGCTTCCCTGGATGCAGGACGCTCCCCTACCCACCCGAACCACTGCACACCCAACCGGAGTCGGATGCGGATGTATTGTTCGAGTGCCGCGGCTTCGGCGGTGTACTTGAGCCCCGCTACATTGTCGGCGCAGGATCACTTGACCAGTGAGCTATTACGCACTCTTTCAAGGGTGGCTGCTTCTAAGCCAACCTCCTGGTTGTCTTCGCGACCCCACATCCTTTTCCACTTAGTACACGCTTAGGGGCCTTAGCCGGCGATCTGGGCTGTTTCCCTCTCGACTACGAAGCTTATCCCCCGCAGTCTCACTGCCACGCTCTCACACACCGGCATTCGGAGTTTGGCTGATTTCGGTAAGCTTGTAGGCCCCCTAGACCATCCAGTAGCTCTACCTCCGGCGTGAAACACGTGACGCTGCACCTAAATGCATTTCGGGGAGAACCAGCTATCACGGAGTTTGATTGGCCTTTCACCCCTACCCACAACTCATCCCCTCAGTTTTCAACCTAAGTGGGTTCGGGCCTCCACGACGTCTTACCGTCGCTTCACCCTGGCCATGGGTAGATCACTCCGCTTCGGGTCTAGAACACGCGACTGGAACGCCCTATTCGGACTCGCTTTCGCTACGGCTACCCCACACGGGTTAACCTCGCCACATGCCACTAACTCGCAGGCTCATTCTTCAAAAGGCACGCCATCACCCCCGGCAGACTCAACTGCCCAAAGGCTTTGACGGATTGTAAGCGCACGGTTTCAGGTACTATTTCACTCCCCTCCCGGGGTACTTTTCACCTTTCCCTCACGGTACTAGTCCGCTATCGGTCACCAGGGAGTATTCAGGCTTACCGGGTGGTCCCGGCAGATTCACAGCAGATTTCACGGGCCCGCTGCTACTCGGGCACCCACTACAACAGGGCACGTGTTTTCGTCTACGGGACTCTCACCCTCTACGACAGGCCGTTCCAGACCACTTCGACTAACACGAACCTTTCTGACTGTTGCTCGCCACGGCAGTGACAAGAAAGTGAGCCCCACAACACCACACGGACAACCCCTGCCGGGTATCACATCCGCATGGTTTAGCCTCATCCGCTTTCGCTCGCCACTACTCACGGAATCACAATTGTTTTCTCTTCCTGCGGGTACTGAGATGTTTCACTTCCCCGCGTTCCCTCCACACACCCTATATATTCAGGTGCGGGTAACACGACATCACTCGTGCTGGGTTTCCCCATTCGGACATCCTCGGATCTCAGCTCGGTTGACAGCTCCCCGAGGCTTATCGCAGCCTCCTACGTCCTTCATCGGCTCCTGGTGCCAAGGCATCCACCGTACGCTCTTAAACACTTACAAACAAAGATGCTCGCGTCCACTGTGCAGTTCTCAAACAACACACCCGACTCGAACGAACCCACCACCACGACCACCCCGAAGAGTGCGGTCTGCGTAGCATCCGAACCGGATCATGTATTCGCCTAGAAAGAAACACTCGCGTGTTCTCTCAGGACCCAACAGTGTGTCGATATATCCCACCGCCAACCAGTCACGAAACCAGTTGATACCGCGGAGGAAAGTGTCAGCGTTCCACCCATGAGCATCCGCAGTCCCACAGACGAGGACTCAACGGTCTCTGGCACCAGCGTTTACCATCCCCGACTCTTCGGGGTGCCGTGCAGAAGTGCTCCTTAGAAAGGAGGTGATCCAGCCGCACCTTCCGGTACGGCTACCTTGTTACGACTTCGTCCCAATCGCCAATCCCACCTTCGACGGCTCCCTCCCACAAGGGGTTAGGCCACCGGCTTCGGGTGTTACCGACTTTCATGACGTGACGGGCGGTGTGTACAAGGCCCGGGAACGTATTCACCGCAGCGTTGCTGATCTGCGATTACTAGCGACTCCAACTTCACGGGGTCGAGTTGCAGACCCCGATCCGAACTGAGACCGGCTTTAAGGGATTCGCTCCACCTCACGGTCTCGCAGCCCTCTGTACCGGCCATTGTAGCATGTGTGAAGCCCTGGACATAAGGGGCATGATGACTTGACGTCGTCCCCACCTTCCTCCGAGTTGACCCCGGCAGTCTCTCACGAGTCCCCGCCATTACGCGCTGGCAACATAAGATAAGGGTTGCGCTCGTTGCGGGACTTAACCCAACATCTCACGACACGAGCTGACGACAGCCATGCACCACCTGTACACCGACCACAAGGGGGCCTACATCTCTGCAGGTTTCCGGTGTATGTCAAACCCAGGTAAGGTTCTTCGCGTTGCATCGAATTAATCCACATGCTCCGCCGCTTGTGCGGGCCCCCGTCAATTCCTTTGAGTTTTAGCCTTGCGGCCGTACTCCCCAGGCGGGGTACTTAATGCGTTAGCTACGGCACGGATCCCGTGGAAGGAAACCCACACCTAGTACCCACCGTTTACGGCGTGGACTACCAGGGTATCTAATCCTGTTCGCTACCCACGCTTTCGCTTCTCAGCGTCAGTTACTTCCCAGAGACCCGCCTTCGCCACCGGTGTTCCTCCTGATATCTGCGCATTTCACCGCTACACCAGGAATTCCAGTCTCCCCTGAAGTACTCAAGTCTGCCCGTATCGCCTGCAAGCTCACAGTTGAGCTGTGAGTTTTCACAGACGACGCGACAAACCGCCTACAAGCTCTTTACGCCCAGTAATTCCGGACAACGCTCGCACCCTACGTATTACCGCGGCTGCTGGCACGTAGTTGGCCGGTGCTTCTTCTACAGGTACCGTCAGTTTCCCTTCGTCCCTGTCGAAAGAGGTTTACAACCCGAAGGCCGTCATCCCTCACGCGGCGTCGCTGCATCAGGCTTTCGCCCATTGTGCAATATTCCCCACTGCTGCCTCCCGTAGGAGTCTGGGCCGTGTCTCAGTCCCAGTGTGGCCGGTCACCCTCTCAGGTCGGCTACCCGTCGTCGCCTTGGTGAGCCGTTACCCCACCAACAAGCTGATAGGCCGCGGGCCCATCTCGCACCGATAAATCTTTCCACCCACCAGCATGCACCAGCAGGTCCTATCCGGTATTAGACCCAGTTTCCCAGGCTTATCCCGAAGTACGAGGCAGATCACCCACGTGTTACTCACCCGTTCGCCGCTCGTGTACCCCGAAGGGCCTTACCGCTCGACTTGCATGTGTTAAGCACGCCGCCAGCGTTCGTCCTGAGCCAGGATCAAACTCTCCGTTGAAGACTCACAACCACACCCCCGAAGAGGTGCAATCAAAAGTATGAACCAGAGTCCGAAAACCCAGCAAAACAAAACGCCAACAAAATGTTGACTAAAATGTCCAACCTTCCAACCGGGGGGAAAGAAAGGCCGGAACCAATATAAAAATTGGCACTGACATTCATCGACACACTATTGAGTTCTCAAAGAACACACGCACACACCATCACCCGGATTTCAAACCCGATTGATCAGTGAGGCAACCTACCCAGCTTAGCTCAACCCGATCACCCGAACAAAATCAGGATCCCGCTCGAACCAGTGTGAACGCCAGGCGCTCCTCGTCCTACCTCGTTTCCCGATCCTTCCGCTCAGCGTCTCCGCTGGGCTTCTCGGCTCCGGGTCGGTGTCCGTGTCGCTCTGACCTGGAATAAGTTACGCGGCGGAAAACGGTACGTCAAATCGCCTGCGCAGCGCGATATTTCGCAGGTCAGAGGCTTGCGATCGGCCCGGACGGCGGCCTGACCGTCCAAGTGTGATGCAGGCCACCACAAGATCGTTTCGAGGTGCCTGCGGCCGTTCGCGAGCGGACCCGAACCGGCGAGGTCCCCGATACAACAGCGCCGAGGCTTGCACCGTCAGACCACCCGGGAAACAGCGACCACCTGCCAGTCCACGACGGCCGGTCGGTTCGCGGGTCCGGGAAGTGTGGACCGGGCCGAGATCATCGCACCGCACCTACCTCGGTAGCAGGGATCCGCTGCGTCGACTTTTTGCCAAGGGACACGACATTCAGCAGAGGCTGTTCAGCTTCGACTCCGGCAGCGGGAGTAGCGAATGCGGATACATTGCGATGCCGTTCGCAGGGGTGCCTGGCACGTCGTCGGCCCGCCCTTCCTGGCCATACCGAAATCCACGTGGCGGCACCGTCAGGGCGGTCGCGGCGGCATCATGAACGTATGGTGACGCGCGAGGCGGTTCGAGCAGGCGCGTTCGCGAGAATCTACGACCCGAGCGCCGATGAGCAGCGACCGTGGTACATCAACGACCACACACTCGTGCGTGACCTCGACGGGCGATGGCACATGTTCGGGATTACCCACCCTGAGCCCGCGGACCCGTACGACGAGACCGAATTCGCCCATGCCACAGCCGCGCGGCTAGGCGGGCCGTGGCGAAAGCGCCCGCCCGCGCTACGCGTCGACCGGGACTACGGGGAGACGCACCTGTGGGCGCCGTACGTGGTCGGCGCGCACCGTCGGTACTACATGTTCTACGCGGCAGGCGGCGCCGATCGCACCGGCTCGGCGCTGAACCTTGCTATCTCCACCGACCTGTTCCATTGGACGAGACACCAGACCGGCCCACTGTTCCGAGACGGCTACGACGCCCGCGACCCGATGGTGGCGCGTGTGGGCGACCAGTGGGTGATGTATTACTGCGCGACCAGCGCCCCCGCAGGGGGACGTCACGTCGTCGCCTACCGCACCAGCACCGACCTCGTGCACTGGGGCAACCGGCATATCGCCTACACGGATCCAACCCGGGGCACCGAGGCGGGCAACACCGAATCCCCGTTCGTGGTGCGGTACGACGGCTGGTGGTATCTGTTCATCGGCCCGCGCCCGTGCTACGTCGGCACCGACGTGTTTCGTAGCGACAGCCCGTTCCGCTTCCGGATAGGTGACAAGGTCGGCCATATCGCGGCGCACGCCGCCGAGGTGGTGCACGACAACGTCCGCTGGTGGATCACCAGTGCGGGCTGGGGTCAGAACGGCGTACACCTGGCACCGCTCACCTTCCCACAGTCGCGCGTCGTCAAAGCGGTTCCGCGGTAAGCGGTCCCGGTGGGCCGGGCCGGGCTCGATTTCGCGAATCACGCCAACGGACCCGGCCCCGGCTGGTATCTGTTGAGCGAGTCGAACTCTCCGACCACCCACCTACGGGAGGGACGCATGGCCCGTATCGGCGTTATCAGCATTTCCGATGGCCGCGACTATGTGCATGCGGGCATCGCCGATTTCATCGCAACCGCCGAGGATCGGCTGGTGGAGGCGCTCACCGCGGCCGGACACGATGTGGTCCGCGGCGCGGAACTCATCAGCGACAATGCCTTGGCGAGTTCGGTGGCGCGCACGGTCGCCGTGGGAGGGGTCGATCTGACCATCCTGCACTACGCGGTGTGGGCATTCCCGCACTTCACCATGCTCGCGGCGGGCGCGACCCCCGGGCCGCTGCTGTTGCTCTCGAATATCGACCCGGTGCAGCCCGGCATGGTCGGCATGCTCGCGGCCGGTGGTGCGCTGGACCAGATCGGCCGCGGGCACAGCAGGCTGTGGGGCGATCCGTCCGATCCCGCACTGATCGAGG
Organism: Nocardia sp. NBC_00881; assembly: GCF_045207455.1. Taxonomy (NCBI): domain Bacteria; kingdom Bacillati; phylum Actinomycetota; class Actinomycetes; order Mycobacteriales; family Nocardiaceae; genus Nocardia; species Nocardia sp. NBC_00881. The sequence continues at coordinate 609,978 of NZ_CP108798.1, read as the reverse complement.
CGATCGGCGTGCGGGCACGAGCCGCCGCGGCCGTCTCCGGTTTGCGCGGTTCGACATTTGGTCGCTTCGGTGGGCGGCCGATGGGCATGAACACCGCGGTCGCCAATACCGACCAGTGGCAGCGGCTCTTCGGCATCGACGTCGAAGAGATCGACCAGTGGGAGATCGTGCGCCGCGCCGAGCTGGCAGACGCCGCGGAGACGAAGGCCGCACGCGAGTGGTTGGAGCGGCACACCGCGGGCGTGCACTACGACGGCGCGAAGCTCACTCCGGAGCTGCTGGAACGCCAGATCCGTTCGTACCTCGCGGTGCGCGAACTGATCGCCGAACGGCGCCTGGATTTCTCCGGCATCAAGGGGCAGCCCGAGCTCACCCAGTACTTCGCCACGATGGACGTCACCGAGGCGTTTCTCAACGATCCCTACGACTGGAACGGTCCGAAACTGCCGCATGTCTGCGCCACCGAGGCGGACATGGACGGCGCGCTCACCATGCAGTTGCTCAAGCAGATCGCGGGCACTCCGGTGCTGTTCGCCGACGTGCGGCACTATCACGCCGACCGGGACATCTGGGATCTGTGCAACTCCGGTCAGCACGCCACCTGGTTCGCCGCGCGCAGCAGCGACCCCATGGAGAATCTGGCGAAGGTGCACCTGTATCCGGAGGTATTCTTTTTCCCGGCGGGCGGCGCCTCAGTGCATCATCTGGCCGCGCCGGGACAGATGACCCTCGCGCGGCTCACCCGCATCGACGGCAGCTACCGGATGCAGCTGATGCTCGGCGAATTCGAAAACTACGACCAGCAGACCAACGAAGCGCTGATGAGACAGTCCACCCGGGAGTGGCCGCACGCGTTCGCCCGGCTGGACGCGCGCGCCGAGGATTTCCTGTCCCGCTTCGGTGCCAACCACATCCACGCGGTGCCCGGCGATTACCGGGCCACCGTGCGCGCGGCGTGCGAACTGCTCGATGTCACGCTGGACGAGTTCGCGCGGTGACGATGTTCCTCGGCATCGACATCGGAACCGCCAGTTCCAAGGGCGTGCTCACCACGGAGGACGGCACTGTCCTCGCCAAAGCAGAACGGACGCATGGCGTTTCCATGCCGCGCCCCGGGTGGGTGGAACACGACGCGGAGGCGGTCTGGTGGGCCGAGTTCGTCGCGCTTGCCCGCGACCTGGTGCGTGCGGCTGACAGCGCGCCACTCGACGGACTCGCGGTATCAGGTATCGGCCCGTGCCTGCTGCCCGCGGACGCCGAGGGCCGGCCGCTGCGCCCGGCCATCCTCTACGGTGTCGACACCAGGGCCGGCGCCGAAATCGCGGAGCTGAACGACGAATTCGGTGCGCAGGCGGTGCTCGAGCGCGCCGGGTCGCCGCTTACCAGCCAGGCCGTCGGTCCGAAGGCGCGATGGCTGGTCAAGCACGAGCCGGAGATCGCGGAGCATACCGCGATGCTGCTGATGGCGAGTTCCTTTCTGGTGCACCGGCTCACCGGCCGATACGTGCTGGACCACCAGGCCGCCAGCCAGTGCGTGCCCCTCTACGACCTGCGCGAGCGGGCGTGGGCCACGGACTGGGCCGAACGGGTGGTGCCAGGATGGTCCCTTCCGGATCTGGCCTGGCCGACCGAGATCGTCGGTCACGTGACCGCCGACGCGGCGGCCGCCACGGGCCTTCCGGCGGGGCTGCCGGTCACGACCGGCACCATCGACGCCTGGGCGGAGGCCGCCAGTGTCGGCGTTCGCGCGCCGGGCGACGCCATGATCATGTACGGCACCACCCTGTTCTTGGTGCAGGTGCTCACGGATCCGCGTCCACATCCCGGACTCTGGGGCACCTGCGGCACCTGGCCGGGCACTTACACGCTCGCCGCGGGCATGGCGACCTCGGGTGCGGTCACCGACTGGCTACGCAAGCTCGTCGGCGGCGAGTTCGCCGATCTGGTCGCCGCGGCCGCCGACGTCCCCGCGGGCAGCAGGGGGCTGCTCATGCTGCCGTACTTCGCGGGTGAGCGCACTCCCTTGTTCGATGCGGACGCGAGGGGCATTGTCGCCGGTCTGACCCTCGAGCACGGCCGCGCCGAGCTCTATCGCGCGGTGTTGGAGGGCATCGCCTACGGGGTGCGGCACAACATGGCGGCTATGACCGAGGCCGGTGGGCAAGCCAGGCGGCTGGTCGCGGTCGGGGGCGGCACCAAGGGCGGGCTGTGGACCCGGATCGTCTCCGACGTCACCGGCCTGCCGCAGCAGCTTCCGGCCGACACCGTCGGCGCCTGCCTCGGCGACGCTTTGCTCGCGGCCGAAGCCGCCGGTGTCGACACGTCCGGGTGGAATCCCGTTATCGACACGGTCGAGCCCTGTCCAGAGCGCACCGCGAAATACGAACCGTACTATCGGCGCTACCGCGAACTGTACGAACGCACGACCGATATCGCGCATTTCCTGGCATCCGAACACCACCGCGCCGGCGCGGCTTCCTGATTCCGACTGTTCATGCGAAGATCCAGGGTTGGTTTGTAGGACAACTTACGAGGACGCCATGCCCACCATCGACCTGACTCAGCACACCTTCGACACCATCATCGCGTCCAACCCCATCGTGCTCGTGGATTGGTGGGCGGGATGGTGCGGACCATGTCAGTATTTCGCCCCGGTGTACGAGGCGTCGTCGGACCGCCATCCGGAGATCGTGCACGGCAAGGTGGACATCGAAGCCGAGGTCACGTTGAAAACCAATGCACGGGTCACCCAGTTCCCGACACTGATGGCGTTCCGGGAAGGCATGCTGGTGTATTCGGAGGCGGGCGCTTTGGCCGGCGACGCGCTGGAGGACCTGGTCCAGCAGATCCTGTGGCTGGACATGGAGCAGATCCGGCGGGAAGTCGCCAGGCAGTCCGAAGCCCAACAGCTCGCCACGGCGTCCGCGTCATCCGCCGTTCCCGCCGCGCGTATGGCGGGACCGGCGCCGATACCGAGTCGGTATGGGTGGCCAGGATTGTGACAGCGCCGGACGGGGACCTGTGGCGGCTGGACGACGCGCGGACGCGATCCATCAGCGCCGAAAACCCCACCGGTGCTCCTGGCGCGGGCGCGCGGGCGCGCGACGGCACCGGCGCGTACGCGGCCCGGCTGCTAGGCGTCGGCTGGAAAGTGTCGCCCTCGATCGCGCTCACCGACAGCGAAACCGCCACGCTGGCAGACGTTTCCGGCCCCGGGGTGTTCCGGCACTTTTGGCTGACCACGGAGCGCACCGCGCTGCGCGCACTGACCCTGCGGATGTACTGGGACGACGAGCCGCAGCCCGCGATCGACCTGCCACTCGGCGATTTCTTCTGTAATGGGTGGGGCGAGTTGGCGCTGCTGAGTTCTGAGATGGTGGTTGTCGCCCCCGCGGGCGGGCTGAACAGCTACTGGCCCATGCCGTTTCGGCACCGGGCTCGGATCACGCTCGAAAACCGCTGCGGACAGACGGTTCCGGTGTACTACCAGGCCACCTACACCGAAGAGGAGGTGCCGGACGCCGCGGGATACCTGCACACAAGCTGGTCGCGCACCACCCGGTTGGGCGTTCCGGCGGTGCACACGATCCTCGGGACGGCGTCAGGTCCGGGCCGCTATGTCGGCACCTATCTCGCTATTCGCCCGGGCGCACCGGGATGGTGGGGCGAGGGCGAAGTCAAGTTCTATCTCGACGGCGACGACGTGCACCCGACCATTTGCGGCACCGGTACCGAAGATTACTTCGGTGGCGCGTGGAATTTCGATCTCGACGGGACATATCGGACATATTCCACGCCCTATCTCGGGCTGCACCAGGTGCTGCCGCCGGAGGAAATCTATCGACCGGACCAGCGATTCGGGATGTATCGCTGGCATGTACGCGATCCGATCTGTTTCGACAGCAATCTGCGCGTCACAGTTCAGGCGCTCGGATGGCAGGACGCGGAAACCTATCTTCCACTCACGGACGCCGAGATCGCGACCACGGCGTGGTGGTATCAGTCCTGATCCGGTGAATCCGCTGGATTCGGTTCCGGAAAGTCCATTGCCATCAGCTCGTCGGCGCGCGCCAGTGCCGCGTCCATGCTCGCAGTCACGTCGTCCAGCACGGTCAAACCGTCCAGCATTCCTGCGAGTTCTTCCTGCACGGCCTGTAGTTCCGCGATCGCCGGATCAACCCGGTACCAGGCGACCGCGTCATGCCACCACGGATCGTCGGAGAGCCACGCCCGCAGCACGTCGCGCACCAGCACCGCGTCGGAGGTGTACATCTGGAAGGACTCGTTCGCCGACCCGGCCCGATACTCCAGCTCGTAGACGCCGTCGGACAGCAGACGGGCCCGGATATCATGCAGGTCGGCGCGGCTCAGTTCCAGAATGAGGCAGTCCGGATCGGGCGGTTTTTCCAGCAGGTCGCCGAGCATGGCCTCGGTCAGCTCCGGCAGCGGGGTCCCGTCTCCCGCACGAATGCGCACGTCTGCGGGCCGGCGCGGATTGGTGCTCACCCTGGCCAGTCTGCCCGATGTCGCGCCCGAATACCCGAAATGTGCCGAGCAGAGGCACTTCGGGTGCAAGGTGTTGGTATGCGTGCGGTGGGCGAGGCGTTTGGTCGGCTTCCGGTGCAGGAGTCATCGGACACGATCCCGACGTTTCGCGCGCTGGTGCGGGTCTACGCTGTCGGCATCCGCACCACTCACCGGCGGGTCGACAGCGAACTCGCGCTGACGCCGTATTCCATCGCGCCGGCTCACGTATCCACCGGCCCGCTCATCGCGTCCGAGGCAGGCAGCCTGCCTGAAGGCACGGGGGTTGCGGTCGATGCCGCGCGGTTCTGCGACGCCTGCCGGTGCTGCTCGATCGGACGACACGGCTCAGGCGAGCAGCGGGGTCTGATCGGCGACCTGGGACGGGCCACATGACGACGGTCGCGGGGGTGGACAGTTCCACCCAATCCTGCAAAGTCGTCATCTGTGACGCCGACAGCGGCGCGATCCTGCGCCGAGGACAGGCAGCGCATCCCGGCGGGACGGAAGTCGACCCCGACGCCTGGTGGAACGCATTGCGCACGGCTAGCGCCGGGTTGCTCGACGGCGTCGACGCGATTGCCGTCGCGGGGCAGCAACACGGTTTGGTTGCCCTGGACGCCGAGGGCGCTCCGGTGCGGGATGCCCTGCTGTGGAACGACACTCGCTCCGCCGAAGCGGCTGAGGACCTGATCGTCGAATTGGGCGGCCCGCAGGCATGGGTCGACGCGGTCGGCAGCGTGCCGGTGGCCGCGCTGACGATCGCCAAACTGCGCTGGATGGCCGATCACGAACCGGAGCAGGCCGACCGCACCGCGCACGTCCTGCTGCCGCACGACTACTTGACGTGGCGGCTGCGCGGCGGCGAGCCGGGACGGATGCTCCCACCGACCACGGACCGCGGCGACGCCTCGGGCACTGGCTACTGGTCACCCACCACCGGCGACTACCGCGAAGACCTGCTCACCATGGGCTTTCGCGGACGGACGCCCGCGCTCCCCCACATTCTCGGCCCGACCCAACTGGCGGGGCGGACGCCGTCGGGCACGCTGGTCGCCGCGGGAACGGGCGATAATGCCGGGGCCGCGCTGGGCCTCGGCATCGCCGAGGGCGACGTGGTGGTTTCCCTCGGCACCAGCGGAACAGCCTTTGCTCGCACCACCGGCGCCAGTGCCGACCCGAGCGGCGCGGTGGCCGGATTCGCGGACGCGACCGGCGCGTTCCTGCCGCTGGTCTGCACGCTCAACGCCGCCCGCGTCCTGACCTCCATCGCCGATCTGCTGAACGTGGACTTGACGGCTCTGGAATCGCTTGCTGCGCAATCTTTTCCGGGCGCCGACGGCGTCGTGCTGCTCCCCTATCTGTCTGGTGAACGCACACCGAACCTTCCGCACGCGGCGGGTAGTCTGCACGGGCTGCGCCCGGGGGCCATGCGTCCTGCGACCATCGCACGCGCCGCCTTCGAAGGCATGCTGTGCAACCTGGCCGACGCGCTCGACCATCTCACCGGCATCGGGGTAGCGACCCGACGCATCCTACTCATCGGCGGCGCCGCCCGATCCTCCCTGGTCGCCCAGATCGCCGCCCAGATCTTCGGCGTCGCCGTGACGGTGCCGGAGCCGAACGAGTACGTCGCGCTCGGCGCCGCCAGACAGACCGCCTGGGCGCTCAGCGGCGCGTCGCAGCCGCCCGACTGGCCCGCGCACACGGTCGCGGAAGTCCCCGCACCGCCTGACGCCACGGTAGGTCGGCAAATCCGAGCGCGATACCGGCAGGCCCGCCAGGCGCTCTACGGCTGACCACGACATCCTTGCGTCCGGCGGCACAGCGACCTGGCAGGACACTGCTCCGCGTAGGTGGCCGGTTCCGTAGCATCTTGCCCGACACCTGAAAGTCCTCGGACGGCCGATCGCAGCGCACGTGACGACGCCGCGGCGTCGATGGCCGAGGATCTGCTGAAATCGCTGTGGGACAACGTCGATCACCTGTGGAAGCCGCCGGGTGCGGATTCACCGGCGCGTTGAGCCATGACGTCATCCATGGCTTGGACATCACCGTGGCGCTGGGAATCGACCGCCGAGTGCCGCAGGATCGGCTGTACCTGGTGCTCGACGCGCTGAATCGCAAAAGCGTCAAGTTCTTCGGCATCGACTGAACGGCATCGAGGCGCGCCGACGACCTGGATTTCAGCTACGGTTCCGCACGGTACTGTCGGGCTCCGCCCAGGATCTCCTGCTCGTGCTCTGCGGCCGCACAATGCCGGAAGGGCACCACCTCAGCGGCGCTCCGGCGGCACGATACACCATGCCCGGCTCACCTGCCTGAATCGTCCGAGGACTGCTTTCGCTTCTTCTTTTTCTTGCGTCGGTTGGCAGAGTTGCCCGCATCGGAGGGCTTGCCCTTATGGCGGGCGGATTGGGCCGCATCCGGTTGCTGGGAAATGACGATAGAGGAGCCCCAGGGTAGGCGGATAGCTCCGGATTCGGTCCTACGCACGCGAACCCACTGGCCCAGAGCGGCCATGGCTGAAACGACAGCTATCGCGACAGCGAACCACGCGACAGAAGTGAGACCGGCGGTGACGTAGGAAACCCGTTGGCGCCCCGGCACCGGTATTTTGCCGTTGCCGGCGGCCCAGCGAATCAGCTGCCCGACCTGGGTGCCCAGATCCCGCTGGCTTCCGGCGCCGAGCATGCCCCGCACTGCGGACGCTTGACCGTTCAGGTGGACCACGGCAAGGACGACGAAAATCGCCATGGCGACCGAGGAACCCACAACCAAATACGACAGTGCCGCGCTTCGTACTCGGAGATTGATTGCTACCGCGAAGACGGTGACAGCGCAGGCGGCGCTGGCAAGGACTGCCCACATGCCGTTGATATGCGCCGGAGGCGGTGGCGAGCCCGACCAGAGAGCCACGAGGGAAGTGGATATCTGAAGCTTCCCAAAGGGGTTCGCCTTGATCCCGCCGTCGCGCCCGGTGGCGTCGAGCCACGGCTGAAACAGCAGGGCAAACGTGAGGATGCTCCCGGCCGCGGCAAACAGGTAGCCCCAGTACCCGCGGAGCCAGGCCAGAACCTTCAGGACGATCTCGTCGTTGAACTCGCGGCGGCGGGAACCGTCTTTTGCGCTACTGGGCGAGCTGGGCTCTCGGTCTGGAGTTTTGCTCGCTTGCCAGGGAGTTGGCTGCACCATTGCCTCAGTTTAGGAGTTGGACAGCGGGTGAGAGCTCGAGCCGAGTTCACCTCCAGGGGGAAGCCTGTGCTGTGCTCGGCACTGGCTCGATGCCACGAGGCTGGGATGCGCCGACGCTCTGGGCGGCCGAGGATCTGCTGAAATCGCTGTGGGACAACGTCGATCACCCGTGGAAGCCGCCGGGACTGCGCGCCGACGACCTGGATTTCAGCTACGGTGCCGGCACCGTACTCCGCATGGCGGCGTTCCAGCGGCTCGATTCACCACACCGGCCACCGCCTGAATCGTCAACTGCCTGAATCGTCCGAGGGCTGCTTTCGCTTCTTCTTTTTCTTGCGTCGGTTGGCAGAGTTGCCCGCGTCGGAGCGCTTGCCCTTGCTGCCCTTGTGCCGAGCGGGTTGGGTCGCGTCCGGTTGCTGTGAAATGACGATAGGGAAGTTCCGCGGTAAGCGGATGGCTCCCAATCCGGTCGTACGCCCGTGAACCCACTGGCCAAGAGCAGCCATTGCTGAAACGACAGATATCGCGACAGCGAACCACGCGACAGAAGTGAGACTGGCGGTGACGTAGGAAACCTTCCGGAGTCCCGGTACCGGGTAAGTGCCGTTGCCGGAGGCCCAGCGAATCAGCTGCCCGACCTGGGTGCCCAGATCCCGCTGACCTCCGGACCCGACTATGCCGCGCACTGCTTCAGCTTTACCGTTCAGGTGGACCACGGCAGAGACGACGAAAATCGCCATGGCGACCGAGGAACCCACAGCCAAATAGGACAATGCCGCACTGCGTGCTCGTAGATTGATTGCTACCGAGAAGACGGTGACGGTGATGGCGGCGCTGGCAAGGACTGCCCACATACCGTTGATCTGCGCGCCAGGTGGTGGCGCTCCCGACCAGAGAGCCACGAGGGAAGTAGATATTTGAAGCTTCCCGAAGGGGTTGGCCTTGATCCCGCCGTCGGGCCCGTTGCCGGTGAGCCACGGCTCGAACAGCAGGGCAAACGTGAGGATGCTCCCGGCTGCGGCGAACAGATAGCCCCAGTACCCGCGAAGCGAGCCCAGAACCTTCAGGACGATCTCATCGTCGAACTGACGGCGCCAGGAACCGTCTTTTGCGCTACTGGGCGAGCCGGGCTCTCGGTCTGGAGTTCTGCTCGCTTGCCAGGGAGTTGGCTGCACCATTCTCCCAGTTTAGGAGTTGGACAGCGGGCGAGAGCTCGATCCGAACTCACCTCCCGTGGGAAGCTCGCGCTGCGCTTCGGCCGCACCGACGGCGCAGCGGCGCAGATCCTCATCGGTCAGCGGCTGTGGCATCTGGTGCGGCAAGGCCGCTGTGGCTGACATCCGCATGGCTGACATCCGCGAAGGGCGAAGGCCGCTCAGCTGCCCGGGACATCAGCCTCCTGCTATGAAGCTAGCGATGATGGAGCCGTCGGCTTGCCTGCCGCCGAGGACAAAGATCCTGGCTCCTAACGCCACCTCGGACACCCGCGTACCGAAAAACACAAGGACGTTTGTCTTGGCAGTGGTGTGCACGGTGGTCGTGGCACCCCGGATGCCCTCGATCTTCAGCGTTTTACCATCGTTCGCGGTGACCCTGCCGATGGTCGTCATTCCATGTACGACCGCAGGGGCGGGTGGCGCGGTGCTGGCGGGCCTGGCGGGCCGGCTTGTCGATGCCGAAACGGTGGACTCGTTCATGTACAGGCGAGTGCCCGCCAACACGAGAAGGATAAGCGCGACACTGATTCCGACAAGCATGCCGATTCGGGGGTGGGTAGTTGGCGCTGGCGGACTCGGCATTTCGATCTCGGGCGTGTTCGGCCGTGGGGCGCTGCTGCCGAAGCTCGACGGCGACTTCTCGGCGGCGGTGAGTGAAGGTGCCGGATCGCGGGTCTGCCGCGCATCGCGGAACTGCTCGCTGGACCGGCCTTCGGACGGATTCGTCCACGGAGTCCCCTGTTCACCCACAGAGTAAGGGTAAGCCGCCGGCGTCAGGTGACTATCGTCACTGGCGGGAGCATTCGGACAGCCGCCGCCGCACGACGGCGGCGTTCGATAGGTGGCCGACTTCCGCCCTGCGGGCATAGCCGCCGACGGGCACCGCTCGAGGGCCGTCGACGCGAGCGTCTACAACTTGTAACCGATCTGGCGCAGTAGCTGTCTACGGTCCGCCTGATCGTCGGCATTTTCGACGCCCAGCGGCGCGGTCCCGTCAACCACTCCGACGATTCCCCTACCGAGTTCGGTTTCGGCAATCAATACTTCTACGGGATTAGCTGTGGCACAGAAGATTCCGCAGACTTCCGGGACGTGCTTGATCGCATTGAGCACATTGACCGGGTATCCCTCGCGAAGGAAGACGATGAACGAGTGTCCCGCGCCCACCGCGACCGCGTTTTTCGTGGCGAGCTCGGCCAGTTCGTCGTCGTTGCCGGAGTGGCGGACCAGGCACGGCCCGGATGCTTCGCAGAATGCGAGCCCGAACCGCAGGTGGGGACCGACCCCGACCAGCGCCTCGTGCAGGTCCTCGACGGTCTTGATGAAGTGGGCCTGCCCGATGACGACATTGAGATCGTCCGGTTTGTCGATTTGCACGGCTGTCAACTCCACAAGAACATAGTGCGCCTCACCGAACCGGATTCTCAGCACTTCGGCACCGATTCGCGTGGCGAGGACACCATCTGCCCGGACCCGCCGACAGGCGACCGCCAGCTCGGGCTCGCTGAAGCCTTCGCGGCCGGTTAGTCGACCGCGGCGTCGCGGCGTGCCGCGGCGAGCAGGGAATCCAACAGACCGGGGAAGCGGGCGTCGAGATCCTCGCGACGTAACGACAGCAAGAGTTCTCTGCCGGATGGTCGCTGCCAGATGACGCCGGCGTCTCTGAGCACACGCCAGTGATGGGTCAGATTCGACTTGGCTACTTCCGGCAGGACGGACCCGCAATTGTGCTCGCCGCCGTCCGCCAGCACTTGCACGATCCGCAGACGTAGCGGATTTCCCATGGCGGTGAGCACATTCGCCAACTGGATCTGCGTCCGTTCGGGATGTGCCCTGATCACACGACTGAGGATATCTCGACTATTGACATACAGTCGAACTGTACGTGAGTATACGTATTATTCTACTCTCTGAGAGGTCATACCGTGGGTGCTGGCATTTCTCGATTCGACGGCAAGGTTGCGCTCATCACCGGCGGCTCGAGCGGCATGGGACTGGCCACCGCACACCGACTGCTCACCGAAGGCGCACACGTCATCATCACCGGCCGCGACAAAACCCGACTCGACGCCGCCATCGAAAAAATCGACGGCGGCGACCAGATCTGGGCACTACCCGGCGACGTAGCAAACCTCACCGATCTCGATGCCCTGACCGCCGCGATCCACAACCGGCACGGACACCTCGACGTACTCTTCGCCAACGCGGGCATCGCCGCATTCCAACCAACCATCGACATCACCGAAGCCGAATTCGACCACGTCGTCGACACCAACTTCAAAGGCGTCTTCTTCACCATCCAAAAAACCCTCCCCCTACTGACCGACCACGCCGCGATCGTCATCAACGCATCGTGGGCGCTGCACCGCGGCGTGCCCGGCGCCTCCCTCTACTCGGCCACCAAAGCAGCCGTGCACAATCTGGCGCAGACTCTCGCGGCCGAACTGGCGCCCAAAGGAATTCGAGTCAACTCCGTAAGTCCCGGCTACATCGAGACCCCGTCGTACCGCGACAACGTCTCTGCCGAAGCACAAGCCGCGGCCGTCGCCGCGGTGGCTGCCGGTCGCCTCGGCACCTCCGAGGATGTCGCCGACGCGGTCGCTTTTCTGGCTTCCGACGAAGCGTCCTACATCAACGGACAGGATCTCCTGATCGATGGCGGCCTGATCGCCGCCATCCCCGAGCGGATGGTGTAGCTACAGCACCGGGTGTATGTGCACATGATCAGGAGCGCAGCCGGCACGACGGACACGCGGATCTGTTACGCGCGCGGATCGACGGCCTCACCGGCGCCCGACGATGAGGCCGGGTGCCTGCTTACGCGGCTGGCCACCCTGGCCACCCAGTGAAGCCTGGCACGGCAGATCACACGGGCCAACCACTCGACGCCTGCGATCCGCCGGTCGGACGGCAGCGCGGCGCCACACGCCCGACCAAACCATCACGTGATCAACATCCCGTCGAGTTGCCCGCCGCGCGCACCACCGCCGCCAACTACGCCGCAAGCACGGAATTGCTTCGCCCGCAGGCCCATCCGGTCCCATTGTCGCCGCGATACTCCACATACGTGAGGGCGACGCCGTCGTTGCCCGACCCGGTCGACTGCTGGGTCAGGCCGAGCACTTCGATCGAATAGCCGGCTTCGGCCAGCGCCTCGGTGAGCGCCGCGACCGGGCCGACGCCGCGATGCTCGGTGCGGTGGGTGATTCCGTCGACGGTCAAGGTGATCTCGGTGGCCGCCGCGGGGCCGTCGCCGCGGGCGCGCCAGTCCTTCAGATCGATCCGGGGCGTGTCGTCGAAGTAGGTCGCCTCGAACAGATCATAAAGTTCGGCGGCGGTGATCTCCACACCTGTGTCGTCGGCGCGGGCCTGCACATGCTTGGCGAAATCGATCTGCAGGCGGCGCGGCAGGTCGATCCCGTACTCGGCATGCAGCAGGTAGGCGATGCCGCCCTTACCAACTCGGCACAGGCGATACCGGTGCCGCGGTCGTTGTGCGGGTGCACCGACAGAATGACGCTGTCGCGGCGGGCCAGATTGCGGTGCATATACTCGATCTGGTCGGCGTACACGTTCGGGTGGCGACCTCGACCGTTGCGGGCAGGTTGAGGATCACCGGCCGCTGCGCGGTGGCGTCTCACAGCGTGGTCATGCGGTCACAGATCGAGAACGAAGTCGGGTCCGTCAGGTTGAACACCTCGGGCGAGAACTCGAAGCGCACGTTCGGCAGGTCGTCCGTGCATGCCAGCACGTCGCGGCCGCCGGCGAGAATCAGCTCGCGCAGCGCGTCGCGTTCCTTGCGAGCACGGTGTCGCGCCAGGTAGGGGCGGTGGCGGTGTACATATGGATCACCACGTCGTTGCGGATGCCGCGGACCGATTCGACGGTGCGCTCGATGAGGTCGCGCCGCGCAGGGGTGAAGACGACGATCGCGACGTCCTCGGGTGCGAGATCGGTGTCGGCGACGAGGCGCACGAAGTCGAAGTCGGTCTGCGACGCGGACGGGTATCCGACCTCGATCTCCTTGTAGCCCATAGCGATCATGAGTTCGAAGAAGCGCCGCTTGCGCGCCGGGTCCATCGGCTCGGCCAGCGCCTGGTTGCCGTCGCGCAGGTCGACCGGAACCCACAGCGGCGCTCGGGTGAGCCTAGCGTCCGGCCAATGCCGTTGGGTCAGTGGCAGTTCCACGCGGTCGTAGACGTCGCGGTAACGGCGCGAGGGCATCTGCGAATGCCGCTGTCGGTTCCATGCCGGAGCCGCGTCGGGAACAGCACCCGCGGGCGTATCGATGGTGGGGAAAACGGTGTAGGCCATAGGTCTGCTTTCTGGCCGTGCGACGAGATGTGACCGGCCAGGGCAGAGCCCCACGGCAAGGCGGCCGGTCGGTCAGGCCTCGCCGTGGCGGCTGAGCAGAAGTTTGGCACGCCTGATGGTTAGATTATACCTAACTCCTCAGACAAGTAGAGAGGTCGGTGATGATTTCGCAGGTACGGCGCCATCCACTGGCGGCGCAGACGGCCGAGCTACTGCTGGCGCGCATCCGGGCGGGCGAATGGCCGCTCGGTCACCGCCTGCCCGGCGAAACGACACTCGCCGCGCAGCTCGGCGTCGGGCGCTCCACACTGCGCGAGGCGATCCGCGAACTCGCGGGTAAGGGTGTGCTCGACAGCCGTCAGGGCGCGGGCGTCTTCGTCACAGCGCTCGATGCCACCGAGGATTGGGACGTGGTGCTGCGCCGCGCCACCATCGCCTCGGTGATCGAGGCGCGCATCGCCATCGAAGCCGAGGCCGCCGCTCTCGCCGCCCACCGGCGCACCCCAGCCGACCTTCGGGCGATCCGCCGTGCACTAGCCGCCCGCGAGGCGCACGGCGAGCCGGTTGCCGCGCACGTCGACGCGGACATGGCGTTCCACCGGGCGGTCATCATCGCCGCACACAACGACGTGCTGACCCAGTTGTTCGACAGCTTCCTGCCCCGGCTGCGCCTGGCGATGATCGACATGCTGAAGATCCGCCCAGCGCCGTCCGAACTTGCGGACCACGCCGCGCACGAACGACTCGCCGACGCGATCGCCGCCCGAAACCCCATCGCCGCAACGGAATACAGCCGCTCGCACCTTACCTTCCTGAACGAGGCATTCACGTGACCGATGTCCCGGTGCTCGAACTTGGACGTGACGTTCCGCCGCGAAGGCAAGAAGATCATCAACGGCATCTCGCTCACCGTGCGCGCGGGCGAACACTGGGCGCTGCTCGGCCCCAACGGCGCGGGCAAGAGCACCCTGCTCGGCTTCTGCGGCGCGGTCACGTTCCCGACCTCAGGCACCGTGCGCGTGCTCGGCGGACAGCTCGGCCGCGTCGAACTGCAGCGCCTTCGCCGCGGCATCGGACATGTGAACCCGCGCCACCCGCTGCGTTCTCCGCTCACAATCCGGGAGGTCGTGCTGACCGGCATCACCGCGACAATCGACACCCCGATGCGCTGGACACCGACACCGGAAGAGTTCGCCCGCGCCGACGCCGTCATCGATACCGTCGGCCTGACGGGCAAGGCGCACGAAATCTGGCCACGCTGTCCCAGGGGGAGCGCGGGCGCACGCTGATCGCCCGTGCGCTGATCGCCGATCCCGAGCTGCTGCTGTTCGACGAGCCGTCCACCGGTCTGGATGTCGCCGCCCGGGAACAACTGCTGGAGACCATCGATTCGCTCGATCGGACCCACCCCGATGTCGCGTCCGTTCTGGTCACCCACCATCTGGAGGAACTGCCGAGCACAACCACCCACGCGCTGTTGATTGCCGATGGCAACACTGTCGCGACAGGTCCGGCACTGGAGACGGTCACCACCCAGAACGTCACCACCGCCTTCACACATCCGGTCGAGGTCCGCTACGACGACGGGCGCTGGACCGCTCGCGCCGCGCGCAAGCAGACCGCATGGACATTCCGCAACAGGGACTGAGCCGAACTGGTGACCTGGCGTTTTCGGCAACTAGGCTGCGGCGGCACGAAATCTTCGGAAAACTTTCGTGCAGCATGTCGATTCGGGCGGTGGTCGTTCGATGCAGTGGTGTGAGGGTCGGACGATCCTGACGACAACCAATCAAGGATGCCGAGATGCGATGCATGATGCTCATTCACGTGGACCCGACCACCGAGCCGGAGCCGGACGACACACTGTTCGAACAGGTGGGCAAGGTGATCGAGAGATGACCAAGGCGGGGGTGCTGCTGGACACCAACGGCCTACGCCCGATCACCGAAGCCACCAAGATCATCCAGTCCGGCGGCGCGCAGACCGTGCTGGACGGGCCGTTCACCGAGTCCAAAGAGGTTGTGGGCGGGTACTGCATCCTGCAGGTCAAGTCGAAGGAGGAAGCGGTGGAGTGGACCTCGCGTTTTCTCGGCGCGCACGGTCCGGCCCGGCCAAGGATGTCATCCTGCTCGCCGATCAAGACCGCTCGCGCTGGGACCGGCTGTTGATCCGGCGGGGGTTGGCCGCCCTCGGCCGGGGGAACGGCATGGCGCGCAAGCGCGGGGTGCCGCCGGGCCGATACGCGCTCCAGGCCGCGATCGCCGCGGTGCACGCGATGGCGGCGACGCCGGAGGATACCGACTGGCGCCGCATCACGGGCTTGTATGCCGTCCTGGCCCAACGCTTTGCCTCCCCCGTCATAGAACTCAACCGCGCCGTTGCGGTGAGCAGGGTGCACGGGCCGGCGGCGGCGCTGGAACTGGTCGACACGCTCGTCGCCGCGGGCACCCTGGACACCTACCACCTCCGCCACGCCGTTCGCGGCGACCTGCTCGCCCAACTCGGCCGGCACGCGGAGGCGAGCGCCGCATTCACCCGCGCCGCCGAGCTGACCGGCAACAGCGCCGAGCAGGCACTACTGCTCGACCGCGCGGCCGCATGCGCACGGGATGCCGGCCGCAACTGACCCGGCCTGTACCACGGTGGTAACTCCGCTGTCATCGCAACACCGCAATCGCGTGTGAGCATGCAACGAAATCCCACTACCACCAAAGGGAATACGAGCACGTGCGGCAGCCCTATAGAGCAGTACTCCTCACCGGCGACCACCGCCTGCTCGGCTACGTCGAGCCGGGCACGAAACTCACCGAACACGCCGGGATCGGCCACCATCTCGTCCAGGGGATCGAGCGGCTACTCGGAACGCCCGCCCGGGTGGTGTGGGCGGGCCGTGACGCGCCGCCTCAGCATGACGACGAAAACCTCTACGAGACAGCGGCTTCCGTTGCCCCCCTGGCCACACCGGAACACGGCGCCATCGGCAGGTATCTGCTCAACCACGACCGGCGGGCCTTCGTCGACAAGGCGACCGTTCTGGAGAACGAAACCCGCCACCGCATCCACCCACTGCCGCTGCTCACCGCGGAGCCCGTGCCCGCAGCCGACGACCGCCACACCGTCGGCGACCACACCCTCATCGGCTCCTGGGCCCGCGCTCTCATCTCGGTGCGCGACACCGTACCGAACGGATTCGAGCAGCTGAAGTTCGATCTGATCGAGCGCCGGTAGCTCTCGAGTGCGCTGATCCGCCCATCATCTCGTCCAGGCCGCCGATCGTGTCCCCGGCTATCAGCTCGCAGGACATCGGGCCTCAGGCAACCGGCGTGCGACGTGGCATTCAGTCCCCCGGCGGGCCGCTGCGATGCTCGGCCTCGGCGAGGTCCTTCAGCGTCCGCAGTTGCTTGCGCATCATGAGCACGTCACCGAGGGCCAGCGCCACGGCGATCGGTTTCGGTGCGCCACAGCGCATGCGCACCACCAACCTGGTCCCCTTCGCTTCGGGCCGCACCGCGTAGGTGACGCAGATCTTGCCCGCGACCAGCGTGATGTGGCGGCCGAGGAGGAAGGAGACCAGCTGGAATTGGGACATGAACCGTTGTCCCGCTTCGAGTTCGGTGAGCATCGGGTCGCGCCGGTGTGGGCTGCGGCGTCCGAAGTTGTCCAGCAGGTCGTAGCTGTAGGGAGCGACGCGCAATTGGCACAACCAGGCGTAGACGAGCGCGGGCGGGGCGTCGATGCTGATCGCCCGATCGGCCTGCAACCCACCGGGGCGCAGGCCGTCGCACGGCAGTGGCGCCTCACGCTCGGCCTCGGTGGCACCCCACACGGTCCCGGGGATCATGCCGCGGCCGCGATCCGGTGCAGGAGTCGCCGCACCACTATCCGGTGGCCACCCGACCCGATGACCAGCGCCCGATAGATCCTGCCGTGCAGCCCGGGGAAGTCGGCGAAGGACCGCGCACGGACGCGGGTCCGGCTCGGCCCCTCCTCGTCCAGCTCGAAGATCAGCGCGTACTTCGAGAACCAGTGACTGCCTCGCAACGCCAACCGGTGCGGCTCCTCAGCGGAATCCAGGGCGAACCCGCTCGGCGCCGACGAGGGATCAGCCGGGTCCTTGCAAACAACTTTCAGCAATGCCTTCCACGCCCGATCGCGGTTCACGTCCACCGATCTGGCATGCTCGTCTATATAGGGTAAACGCTCCATATAGAAGGAACGTACTAGTACATGGCACCACCCCGCAAGCACCACACCGATGTGATCCTCGACGCAGCACGCACTCTGGTACTCGCCGACGGCCCGCGCGCGGCCAGCGTCGCGGCCATCGCCGAAGCCAGCGGCGCACCGGTCGGCACCCTCTATCACCGCTTCGGCAATCGCGACGGCGTGCTGACCGCAGCCTGGCTGCGCGCGCTGCGGCGCTTCCAGGACCGCACCCTGGCGGCCGCCGAGGACCCGGATCCGGTCGAGGCCGGCGTCGCGATGACGCGCGCCGCCCTGCGGTTCGGACGCGAATTGCCCGACGACGCAAAGCTTCTACTCAACCTGCGCCCCAGTGACTTGCTCGACGCCGGCCCCGACGAGGAGTTTCGCGGCACTCTGGCGCGGATGAATGCGCCACTGATCCATCAGCTGCGCCGCATCGCGAGCGCACTCTTCGGCCGCGACGGCGACCGCGAAATCGACGCGGTCAGCCGCGCCATCGTGGACCTTCCCTACGCCGCGCTGCGCCGCCACGCCCACGCCGAGTCCCTGCCCGACTGGCTCGACGACGACCTAGCCACCGCCGCCCGTACCCTCCTGACCTCTTACCGTCCCTGACGGCGCAGCGGCGCCGGATCAACCGCCGACCAGAGCGGGGGTCAATTCATCGAGGTCGGAGACCACGTGGGCGGCCAGGGCCAGCGCGTCCGGAGCGGGTGGGTACTCCGGTCGGGGGGCGGCGATGACGCGCATGCCCGCGGCATGAGCCGAGCGCAGGCCGTTGCTCGAATCCTCCACGGCGGCGCAGTCGGTGGGCTGCCGGCGCAGGAAGGCCGCGACCGCCTGGTAGACATCGGGCGCGGGCTTGCCACGGTCGACCTCCTCGGTGGAGAAGGTGACGGTGAAGAACTCGATGAGACCCGTCTGCCCGAGCACGGCATCGATCAGGGCGCGCGGCGACGAGCTGGCCAGACCGAGCGGCCATCGTTCGCTGATCCGCTGCACCGCCTCGACCGCGCCGGGCAGCAGCGGAACGGCATTGTCGTAGTGCTCGGACATCCGAGCGACGACGTCACGCGCGACCGTCTCCGGCGGCTCGCGGACCCCTAGTGTGCCGCTGAGATACTCCGACCATTCCTGGGTGCTCATACCCATCAGGCGCTGCTGGGTATCGGGCAGCCAATGGCCGCCCTTCTCGACGACGTAGGCGCGGCGAACCTTCTCCCACACCGGCTCGGAGTCGATCAGTACACCGTCCATGTCGAAGACGACCGCCGTGATACTCATGCGCCCATAGCCTTTCGCCAGCCGATCCGGTCAGTGTCGGGGTGGGTCGACCTCCCACTCCGCCCACGGCCCCTCCGGTGCCACACCCGGAAGGCGAGTTTGCCGATCGCGCCCCAGCCTAGGGGAAACAGCTCGGATCGGCGCGACCCCAGCACCCGCACGGCGAACATCCGACGGGCAACCTATAACGTGTTCTCATGAACGAACAGCAGGCCGGCTCGCTACCGAACGAGGAGCATCACGAGGGCGGGTTCCGGCCGATGACGGAGCTGATCGCCGCGCACGAGGCCGCCCAGGACATCACCCGCGGCGGCCCGCACTACGCTGAATTCATCGAGCAGATCCGCGGTCTGATGGACCGCGCCCGCCTGGCCTGTCCGTCCGACGAACTGGCGGTGGAGGCGATCGGCGTCCTGAAGGAGCTGAACGACAAGCTCGACGACGCAGTGGTGGACGAGTGGTCGACCCCCACCTGGACCCGCTTCGACCTACCCGCACGCGGCAACATCACGCTGCCACCGTTCCTCATCGACCACGCCGACCAAGACGGCGTCGACGCCCGCATCACCTTCCGCACCTTCCACCTCGGCGGCAACAACGCCGCTCACGGCGGTCACGTGGCGATCGGCTTCGACGACCTGCTCGGGATGACCGCCGCAGTGCACACGGGCGCGGTGACCAGAACCGCTTCGCTCACCGTCGACTACCGTGCGATCACCCCGTTGAACACCGAACTGAGGGTGCGCGCCTGGACCGAACGGCGAGAGGGTCGCAAAGTCTACGTCCGCGCCACTCTGCACGACGGCGAGCGCCTGTGCGCGGAAGCCCGCGGATTGTTCATCGTGCTCCAGCCCGGGCAGCCCTGACCTGTCGGAGCGTGTCCGGCGCGGCGATAGTCGGCCCGCACGAGGGTCGCGTTGCGCGGCAAGCAGTTCACGAAGGCTCGAAGAAGTGCACGTCGAGAGTCGATGCCCGGACCTGGAACCCGAAACCTGCGCGCGACGCGGATATGCGCCAGACGCCATGACGGTCCACGTATTCAGACGCTCGCCGGTCGAGTCGCATGACCGGCGAGCACCGAGCCATTACCGCCCCGGGAAATGCGCCTCCCGATACGCGCCGAACCGGGCGTCTACTTGATCGGCGGTGAGCCCGAAATCAGCGAGGGTGTATCGATGCGCCGGACGTGCCGCGCCCGACGTACTCTCCGCGTGCAACGCCGCCATCGCCGAGGTCGCCTCGTCGGTCAGCGGCAGCCCGAAGTGCCGGTAGATCGACTCGACCGTGCCGATCGGATCGGCGACGAAATCGTCGTAATCGACATCGCAGAACTGGGCCGCGTCGTGCCGTGCGCGGTCCGCGAGGAATCGTTCAGCGCCACGCCCCCACAGATCCAGCTGCGCCGCGCCGACCACCGGCCCGCGGAACGTCTCCGACCAGCCCGCCGACGCCTGTTCGTTCAGGCTGCACACCGAGGCGATGATGGTCCGCGGGTCACGGTGCATCTGGATGACCAGCGCATCCGGATAGACCTCGAAGAGGGCGTCCAGCGCGAACAGATGGCTCGGATTCTTCAGCACCCACTGCTTCCCGGCGTCCGGCAGACCGATCAACTGCAGGTTGCGCCGATGTCTGCGGTACGCGGGCGTCCAATTCCGCTGGCGCAGCCATTCGGAGTAGCCGGGTACGTAGGACAGGCACTCGTAGGACACCGACATGGCCGACTGCCGCAGCAACTGCCAGCACTCCTCCACCTGATCGGCCGAGATGTGGTGGACTCCCATGAATTCCGGGTGCTCCACGTGGTGCTTCTCGTAGGCAGCCTCGAGGCGCTGATACATCGGGTCGCTCGCCCAGGTGTCGCGCGGCGGGCGCGGCTGCGGCATCTCGGTGAGCCACATCTCGAGCCCCTGGTGCGCCGGGTCGGCGTTCAGCAGCCGATGCACCGCCGTCGTGCCCGAGCGCGGCAGACCGGTCACGAAGATCGGCCGCTCGATCGCCACGTCGGCATGTTCCGGAAAGCGCTGCCAAGCCGCCTCGCTGAGCAGCCGGGCGATCAGCGCGCCGCGCAGGAAGGCGCGATTCACCTTGTTGCCGATCGGCGTGAGTTCCGCATCTTCGGCATACGACTCGAGCAGTACCTCGAGTCCCTCGCGGTAGTCGTCGGTACCGAAATCGTCCAGTCCGACGACCTTGGTCGCCGAGGCGTGCAGATCGTCGATGGTCCCGACGTCGTCCCTGCCGATCACGTTCATCTCCTCAATGTTCATGCGGGACACCCGCACCCGGTCAAGATCGCGAGCACTGCGCGTTGGCGGCTCACGATGCCCTCCTCAGTGGTGGTATTCGCCGGCGTTGACGTCCAGACACGCTCCAGTGATGGCGCGCGCCATGGCGGACGCGAAGAACACGACCACGTCGGCGATCTCGTCGGGCTCGGGCAGCTTGCGCAAGTCGATGGTCTTCGCGGTCTCGGCGTAGACCTCTTCGGAGGTGATGCCGCGCTGCTCGGCCAGGTAGTTGAAGTACCACTTGAGGTTGTCGGCCCAAATGTATCCGGGCGCAACCGAATTCACCCGGATTCCCTTGGGGCCGAGCTCGGTGGCCAGGCTCTGCGCCAGCGCCAGAAGGCTCGCCTTGGCCATCTTGTAGGGGCCGAAGGTGCGCCGCGAGTGCCGCAGCACCGCCGAGTTGATCATCACCACCGAGCCTTTGGTCTCGGTGAGCGTGGGCACGAACAGTCGGGTCAGCCGTAGCGCGGCCAGCACGTTGGTTTCGAACCCGGCGCGCACCTGATCCAGGTCGACATCGGCGAGATCGACGATGGGCGGGATCGCGAATGCGTTGTTCACCAGCGTGTCGACCTTGCCGAACGCACTCAGTGCGACCTCGACCAGGTTCGCGGCCGCGGCCTCGTCGTTGATGTCGGTCGGCACGACCACAGCACGCCTGCCCAGTTCGGTGATCTCCTTGGCCACCTCGGTCAGCCGCGACTCGGTCCGCGAGGCGAGCACCACATCGGCGCCCGCCTTCGCACTCTGGACCGCTATTGCGCGGCCGAGGCCGGGCCCGACACCGGAGACCACGACAATCTTGTCCTGCAACAACATCAGCCGAGCATCCTTTCCGCGACGGCCGCCTGCCGTGCCGCGATCCGTGCGCGCCATTCTTCAGGCGTGACACGCGCCCGGTCGTAGAACGGCAATCTCTCCGGCAGACCGGCGACCGGTACCACCTCCACGGTCGGGCCGTCGTCAGGCTTCATGTCCCTGGACAACCGCTGCCAGCGGAACTGCAGGTACCCCCTCGCGTGCCCGGTGCGTTCGATCCAGTTGGCCAGACCGGGGTCATGCTCGGCGACCACGAGGCGGATCATCCCGTCCGGGTCCAGGTGTGCCTGGTCGGCGGTGAGGCTGGTCTGGTGGTTGATGTAGTCCAGCGACAGATACCACATGCTGCCGAGCTGGAAGCCCTGGTAGGGCGCGTCGGATTTCGGCACCGTGATGATCATCGCCTGGTCGTCGTCCAGCTCGTAGTGGCCCACCGAGGAGAACTGCGTGGTCAGCCCGCCCGGGGTGGACCTCGGCTCGGTCATCGTGTTCACCGGCAGGTTCAGATAGAACCATTCCGGGAAGGCCAGGAAGGTTTTCAGCCGCGACACCAGCATCTTGCCTGCGACGCCGTATCTCTTGGTGAGCACGTCCTTGGTGAGCGGTGGCGGGGCGGCGCCGATCCGGTCGACCCGCTGGATGCGCAAGGTGCCCGCCTTCTCGATGGCCCAGTCGCTGTGCACCTCACGCACGACCAGCATCTCCGAGTCGGGACTCAGATGCACGTACCCGGGGCGCGCCGCACCGGGACCGAAACGGATCTCGAAGCTCCCGTCCGGGCCGATTTCCAGCTCGCGGTCGTCGAAGGCGGTGAGGCTGTCGGGGACGTCGACCGGCGAGTAATTGCCGTTGAGCACCTGGAAGCTCAGGTCGCGTGTGGTCCCGCGCTTGCCGGTCACCACGTATTCCGCGTCGGGCCGCAGGTAAGAGTGGAAATAGAGGGTGTCGGGGTTGTCCAGGCCCATCTTCGTGTACGGCCCGGTGGACTGCACGAAGAACGGGAAGTCCCGCTCGTAGGCCCACGCCATCTGCAGCGAGGCTCGGATGCTGCCCGCCAGATAGTCGTACCCCTCGACGAGGTCCTGTTCGGTGCGGATGTGCGCGGCTGCGGTGATGATCTGCTCGGCGGCGGCGATGGCGTCCGCGAACGGCTGTGTCAGCAAAAGGCTCTCCGGTGTTCCAAATACGTACCACTCTGGTACATTTCAACAAGAGAAAGATTAGAACGCGTTCTAGGAGTGGTCAATGGTCGGCCGTCGGTCCGCTCCCACCGTGCGGGTGGTTCAGGTACTGGATTTCTTCGTAGAGCAGCGCGGCAAACGCTTCGGGCTCTCCGAGATCGCCCGCGCACTCGACCTGGCCAAGCCGACCTGCCTCGGCATCTTGACCGAGCTGACCGCGGCCGGGTACCTGGTGCGCGATGCCGACTCGCTCACCTACGGCCTCGGGCCCGCGCTGATCGCGGCGGGGCGGGTGGCGCAGGACAGCTTCGCGATTTCGGCACTCGCCCGCGTCGAGCTGGAGAAACTCACCGCGAACTACCGCACGACCTGCACCGCGTCGGCCGTGGTCGGCGAGCAGATCATGGTGCTGGAGAGCACCGGACCCGGCCTGGTCAAGGTCGGCGCGGCCTACCACTTCGCACCGCCGGTCGGCCTGATGTACGTACTCTGGGACACCGACGCGGCCTTCGACGCGTGGCTGGCCAAGCCGCCGGCGGTGCCGTTGCGGCAGGACGAGGCCCGGTTGCGCCAGGTCGTCGCCGAGTGCCGCGCACGCGGTTTCCTGGTGGAGAGTATGACCACCGCTGGTCGCAGGCTGTACTCGCTGCTGGCCGGCGTCGCCGACCGTGATCTACCCGACGGCCTGCGCGAACTGGTCGGCGAGCTGGTCACCAGCCTCGGCGAACGCGTCTACCTGGGGTCGGATCTGCGTCCACGCAAGGAGCACGCCGTGAGCCTGCTCGCCGCGCCGACCTACAGCGGTGACGGCAGGCAGAACATGGTGCTCACCATGTACGTCGGCGCGGCGATCACCGGCGCCGAGATCGCGAGACGGGGCGCGGCACTGGTGGCCGCCGCCGATGCCGTGACGGCGAGTTCGGGCGGATACAAGCCATTGACCAACGACCGAAACGTGTTCTAGTTTTGCGGTGTGAGCCAGTACGCGAAGTCGACGGCGAGCACCTACGAGCTGCCCCATCTGGACGCGCTCGAGGCGGAGTCGGCGCATATATTCCGTGAAGTCGCAGCGACGTTCGAACGTCCGGTGTTGCTGTTCTCCGGCGGCAAGGATTCGGTGGTGATGCTGCATCTGGCGGCCAAGGCCTTCTGGCCTGCGCCGCTGCCGTTCCCGGTGCTGCATATCGACACCGGCCACAACTTCGACGAGGTGATCGCCTACCGCGACGAGACGGTGGCGCGGCTGGGACTGCGCCTGACGGTCGGGCGAGTGCAGGACGACATCGACGCGGGACGGGTGATCGAGGAGACCGGCCCGCGCACCTCCCGCAATCGGCTGCAGACCACGACATTGCTGCGTTCGATCCAGGAGGGATCGTTCGACGCGGTGTTCGGCGGTGCCCGCCGCGACGAGGAGAAGGCCCGCGCCAAGGAGCGGGTGTTCAGCTTCCGCGACGAATACGGCCAATGGGAACCACGCAGCCAGCGCCCCGAGCTGTGGAACCTGTACAACGGCAGGCACCGGACGGGCGAGCACATCCGGGTGTTCCCGCTGTCGAACTGGACCGAGCTGGACATCTGGAGCTACATCGCCGCCGAGGGTATCGAGCTCCCTCCGCTCTACTACGCGCACCGCAGGACGGTGGTGCAACGCGACGGAATGCTGTTGGCGCACACCCGTTTTCTCGAACTCCTCGAAGGCGAGCAGCCCTACGACGCCACCGTTCGATTCCGCACCGTCGGCGACGCGACCTGCACCGGCTGCGTCGAATCCACCGCGGTGACCCCGGCGGAGGTGGTGACCGAGGTCGCCGCAGCACGCGTCACCGAACGCGGCGCCACCCGCGCCGACGACCGCATTTCCGAAGCAGGCATGGAAGACCGCAAGCGAGAAGGCTACTTCTGATGACGACCACACTATTGCGCTTGGCTACCGCGGGCAGCGTCGACGACGGCAAGTCGACCCTGATCGGTCGTCTGCTCTTCGACTCCAAGACCATCTTCACCGACCAGCTCGCCGCGGTGGAACGCACCAGCCGCGACCGCGGCGACGACTACCCCGACCTTGCCCTGCTCACCGACGGCCTGCGCGCCGAACGTGAACAGGGCATCACCATCGATGTTGCGCATCGCTATTTCGCCACGCCGAGACGGAAATTCATCATCGCCGACACCCCGGGGCACATCCAGTACACCCGCAACATGGTGACCGGCGCGTCTACAGCGGATCTCGCGTTGATCCTGGTGGATGCCCGCAAGGGCGTGGTGGAACAGACCCGCCGCCACGCGTTTCTCGCAAGCCTGCTCGGCATCCCACACCTGGTGCTGTGCGTGAACAAGATGGACCTGGTCGGCTGGTCGCAAGAGCGGTACGAGGAGATCCGTGCGGAATTCGCGCGGTTCGCCTCCAAACTCGACGTTTCGGACCTGACTTTCGTCCCGGTGTCGGCGTTGCACGGCGACAACATCGTGCACCGTGGCGCGAGCATGCCGTGGTACGAGGGCACCCCCCTGCTGCACCATCTCGAAGAGGTGCACATCGCCTCGGACCGCAACCTGATCGACGCCCGATTCCCGGTGCAGTACGTGACGCGCAGGCACGCCCAGGATTTCCGCGGTTACGCCGGAACCGTGGCCAGCGGGGTATTCAAGCCGGGCGACGAAGTCGCGGTGTTGCCTTCGGGATTCACCACCACCGTCGAGGCGATCTGGGGGCCGGGCGGCGTTCCGGTCACGGAAGCCTTTCCACCGCAGGCGGTCACCATCCAGCTCGCCGACGAGCTCGACATCTCCCGCGGTGACCTGATCTGCCGCCCGAACAACCGGCCGCACGCCGGCCGCGACCTCGACGCCATGGTGTGCTGGTTCGCCGATGACGCCCAGCTCACTCCTGGCGCGACCTACACGATCCGGCACACCACCCGCACGGCCACCGCCGCGATCCGTACCCTGGACTACCGACTCGATGTGAACACGCTGCATCGCGACGAGGACGCGGAGTCGTTGTCACTCAACGAGATCGGGCGTGTCCAGCTGCGGACGCGCCAACCGCTGCTGTTCGACCCGTATCGCCGCAACCGCGCCACCGGCAGCTTCATCCTGGTAGACGACGCCACCAACAACACCGTCGCAGCGGGCATGATCACCGGTCCGAGCCTGCCATCCTCCCGGGTGGTCTGGCACTCCACGGCGGTCGAACGCGACGAGCGCGCCACGCGGGGCCTGACGGTCTGGCTGACGGGCCTTTCCGGCTCCGGAAAGTCCACGGTCGCAGTGGAGTTGGAGCGCAAATTGGTGGCGGCGGGCCGTCCGGCGTTCCTTCTCGACGGCGACAACCTGCGTCACGGACTCAACTCGGACCTCGGGTTCAGCGCGGACGATCGGAGGGAAAACGTTCGGCGCGTCGGCGAAGTCGCCAGACTGTTCGCCGAAGCCGGTGTGGTGGCGGTCGTTTCACTGATCAGCCCTTATCGGGTCGATCGCGACCGCGCTCGGGCGGCGCATCAGGCGGCAGGAATTCCGTTCGTCGAGGTATTCGTCGACACCCCGCTCGAGGTATGCGAAGCCCGCGACCCCAAGGGCATGTACGCCAAGGCCCGTGCGGGCGAGATCCGTGGCTTCACCGGCATCGACGATCCCTATGAAGCGCCGACGGATGCCGAACTCGTCCTGCGGCCTGACCACGGCGATCCCGCGGCGATGGCCACGACGATCCTCGCAAGGCTGGCCCGGCTGGACTGAACCCACGCACGTCGAACGGGGCAGACGGTGTACCAGCCATGGGCGTCGCCAGAACTGTTCGCGGTTTTGCAGTCCAGAGCGGACAACCGCTACCAACCGGTCGGGCGGTCGTCGACGACGCGTATCCCCTTACCCGGTGACCCGGGCGCGCCGTTACGGGTCGGACACCACGGGCATGCGGAGATAAGCGATGATGACACAGGAACTCCTGGTACAGCGACGATTTCAGCAATCGCTGCGCTACGAGGAGTTCACTCGAATCTCGGAGTCCACGGCGACAGCCCGGGTTCTCAGAAGAGACTAGAACGACCAGATCCTGGAGAAGGAGGCCCGATGCTGACGCTGGCCGAAGAATTTCTGCTGCTCGCCCTGGATGACGACACCGGCAGAAAGTCGGTGGACAGCACCAGGATGGACGCCGCCGTAGCCGGCGCCGCCATTGTTGAGCTCACCCTCGAGGGTGCCCTTCGGCTGACCGAACAGGGCGACCCCGATCACAAACCGGGCAGGCTTGTCGCCACCGACAGGCAGCCGCCTGACCAGCGGCTGGCGAAGCTCGTCGCCCTCGCAGACAGCCGCAAACCCAAGGACGCCATCGGCAAGGTTGCGGGGTTCGGCGGTTGGCACAGTCGCGCAAGGAATCTCCAGGAAGCGCTACTGAAAGATCTCGCCGCCGCCGGCTATCTCACCGAGGCCAAAAGCAAAGTACTCGGCGTCTTCCCGACCACTGTGTGGATGCAAGCGAACCCAGCCTTCGAAGCCGAGATCCTCCAACGAGTCCGTGGCGTCATCGTCGACGACCGCGAGATCGACGACCGTACTGCGGCGCTGATCTCGATCCTGCACGCCATCGATCTATTGCCTAAGCTCCTCCCCGACATCGACAAGCGAACCGTCAAGCGACGCGGCAAACAGATCAGCGACAGCGAATGGGGCGGACCGGCAGTACGCAAGGCCGTTCAGCAAGTCCAAGCCGTTACCATCGCCATCATCGTCAGCACAACCTCAGCCGTCACCAGCAACTGACCGCTGCCGCGAGCCGAGAGCATCGTCGCAATCCGACACTGATCGCTCCGCGCACAGTACGTTTGGGCCACATTGGGGCGCGTCCAGATCGCGAGCTGCCCTGGCGCGATGGCTTGGCGCGACTATCCGCGCGTAGTTCGGGCCATAGCATGTGCGGACACTTCGTCGAGTGCCGGCCACCTTCCGTTGACATACCTTTGTCTTCAAATTATCTTTGATTACAAATACAGTCGAGTGGTGGAGGTTATCGTTCTATGCCCGGTTGGAAAGCCCCGAGATCCAAGGCTGAGCGCGATCCGGCTGTTGTCGGCTACCAGCGCAACACCGAACGGGTCGGCCCGGGCATCGCCCTGCTGCCCGGCGACGTTCGCGTGGACCTGTGATGAGAGAAAAAGAGATTGCACTGGTCACGGGCACCAACAAGGGGTTGGGACGGGAGATCGCGCGCAGGCTGGCCGCGATGGGGATGACGGTGCTGGCGACGGCACGCGACGAACCGCGCGGCAGATCGGCTGTCGCCGAACTGGCAGCTGGTGGAGCCGAGGTGCGGTTCGCTGTGCTGGACGTCACCGATACGGACTCTGCCGCCGCTGTGGCGCGCCGAATCGGTGCGGAGTACGGCCGACTCGATGTGCTGGTCAACAACGCCGGTGTCGCTGCGGGAGCCGGGCACACAGCCGAGGAAATGCGCCGCCTCTACGAGACCAACGTCTTCGGGGTGGTCACGGTGACCAACGCGCTGCTGCCGTTGCTGCGGCGCGCACCGACCGCTCGGATCGTCAATATGTCCAGCACCATGGGCTCCCTGGCGTTGCACGCCGGCCCGAACAGCCCCGGGCTGGACCTGTCGCACCTGGCCTATTCTTCGTCGAAGACCGCGCTGAACGCGGTTACGCTCCTGTACGCCAATCACCTACGCGCGGACAGGATCAAAGTCAACGCTGTCTGTCCCGGCTACGTCGCGACCGACCTAAACCAGCACAGCGGAATCCGCACCGTCGAGCAAGGCGCCGAGATCGCCGTGCGTTTGGCGACCCTCGACACCGACGGTCCTACAGGCACTTTCGTAGACGACAACGGCGCCGTCGCGTGGTAACGATCGATTTGAGGAGAGCAGAGATGGCCAACTCGGCGACAACGAAAAATCGCATCCTCATGATCGGGCTGCACCCGACCACCGTGGACTACAGCCGCTTCCCGGGTCTCGACGAAGCGACCTTCACACAACGGATCGAAGCCGGAAACCGGGCCATCGACGAAGCGGGATTCGACGCGGTGTCTTGTCTGATCGGCACGTCGCCGGACGAGGCCGAATCGACAATCCGCGGCCAGCTGGCGGCCGACTCGTTCGCGCTGGCCATGGTCGGCGCAGGCATACGCACTCTGCCGGAATACACCCTGTTGTTCGAACGAATCATCAACGTACTGGGCGCTGCCGCACCCGGTATCCAACTCTGCTTCAACACCTCGCCCGAAACAACCATCGACGCACTGCGCCGATGGGTCCGACCATTGGGCGACACACCGCAGCGATGATCGCGACCGTCATCGCGCCGCTGACCAGATCGGGCAATCGCGCTGCGGCCCACTGCGGGCAGCGTTCAAGCCTGCGAACAAATCAGCAGGACACACCGCCGAACGCGCCAGGCAGCTGGCGGACCGCGCCGGGATCACCCGCGATGAACCCGCCGGTCGCCCCGCCCGGCCGACCGTGCGGAGCACTTCCAGCCGGACCCCCCGGGAACAGGACGTGCTTCGACTGGTCGCCAAGAACTGAGTAATCGTAAAATCGCGACCGAGCTGTTCATCAGCGGCAAACACCGCAGGGTGCATATCTCGCGCATCCTCCGCCGAGCCGAGCGTGGCCACCCGCACCGAAGCCGCCGCGACCGCACGGCCTGCTGGCTCGAACGGCGTGATGCCATGGCCGGCGATCCGATCGCGCCACCCTAAGATACAGTGAGTAGAAGATGTCTCGAAAGGACGGGCTGATGCGGTCGACCTTGCTGTCCCGGCGTGATCTCGATTTCCTGCTCTACGAGTGGCTGGACGTCGAGGAGCTCACCAAACGCGAACGGTACACCGAGCACTCGCGGGAGACCTTCGACGCCGTGCTGGACCTCAGCGAACAGCTGGCCACCAAGTACTTCGCGCCGCACAACAAACTCAACGACGCCAACGAGCCGACCTTCGACGGCGAACGCGTCACCATCATCCCCGAGGTGGGCCAGGCACTCGCCGCGTTCGCCAAATCTGGAATGCCTTCGGCCACAATGGATCATGAGCTCGGCGGCGCGCAACTGCCGGCGACCGTCGCACAGGCGGGCTACGCCTGGTTCCAGGCGGCCAACCCGGGCACCGCGGGCTACCCGTTCCTTACCGCGGCCAACGCGAATCTGCTTGTCGCCCATGGCGGTCCGGAGTATGTCGAGAAGTTCGTCCGGCCCATGTTGGCCGGACGGTTCTTCGGCACGATGTGCCTCTCGGAGCCGCAGGCGGGTTCGTCGCTCGCCGACATCGTCACCCGTGCCGAGCCGCAGGACGATGGCACCTATCGGCTGTTCGGCACCAAGATGTGGATCTCCGGCGGTGATCACGAACTCGGCGAGAACATCGTGCACCTGGTACTCGCGAAGATCCCCGGCGGGCCCGCGGGCACCAAGGGCATCTCGCTGTTCGTGGTACCCCGGTTCCTGGTCGGCGACGATGGCGCGATCGGCGAGCGCAACGACGTCGCACTGGCCGGGATCAACCACAAGATGGGCTTCCGCGGCACGGTGAACACCGTGCTGAACTTCGGCGAGGGCCGCTGGACACCCGGCGACGCGCCAGGCGCCATCGGTTACCTGATCGGCGAGCCGCATCGCGGGCTGAGCTACATGTTCCACATGATGAACGAGGCGCGGATCGGCGTCGGCCTGGTCGCCACCGCGCTCGGCTACACCGGCTACCTCGAGTCGCTCGACTACGCGCGAACCCGCACGCAGGGACGGGCTAAACTACCCGCCGATCCCGCCGCGCCGCAGCGGCCGATCATCGAGCACACCGATGTGAAGCGAATGCTCTTGGCACAGAAGGCGTACGCGGAAGGCGCCCTGGCGCTGGTGCTCTACTGTGCGCGACTGGTCGACGAACAGCACACCGCGCACACCGAGGAGGACCGCCGCGCGGTTACCCTCCTGCTGGACATCCTCACGCCGATCGCCAAGAGCTGGCCCTCGCAGTGGTGCCTGGAGGCAAACAACCTCGCCATCCAGGTGCTCGGCGGCTACGGTTACACCCGCGAGTACAACGTCGAGCAGCACTACCGGGACAACCGGCTCAACCCGATCCATGAGGGCACACACGGTATCCAGGGCCTGGATCTACTGGGGCGCAAGGTAACCCAACAAGGCGGCGCCAGCTTGCTCGCACTCGGCGAGCGGATCGGCGCCACTATCGAAGCCGCCGGCGCCGCGGGCAGCGAGGCGGGCGAGCTTGCCGCCCAGCTGGATTCGGCGTGGCAGCGGCTGGTCGAGGTGACCACGAGACTGTTCGCATCCGGCGACATCGAGGCCGCACTGGCCAACAGTTCGGTATACCTGGAGACGTTCGGGCACATCGTGCTGGCCTGGATCTGGCTCGAGCAGTTCCTCGCCGCCGCCGACCGTTCCGGCGATTTCTACGAGGGGAAGCGGCATGCGGCGCGTTTCTTCTATGGCTTCGAATTGCCCAAGACCGCACCAGCACTGGACCTGCTCGCCCGTCTGGACACGACTACCCTGCGGATGCGGGACGAATGGTTCTGAGCACCAGTTCGATACAGAATTCGTACGATGTACCATTCCCCGGTGACCGATTCCAGCCAGCCGACCACCCGACCTCCCGGCCGACCGGCCTCGGCGACCAGGGAACAGGTCATCGAGCTCGCCCGGCAGGCATTCCTGTCCGGCGAACGCGTGGATATCCAGGCGATCGCCGGGCAACTCGGGCTCAGCCGCGCCTCGATCTACCGTTGGTTCGGCTCCCGCGACGGCGTGCTCGGCACGGTCCTCGCCGGTGAATTCGAGGCGCTGCTCACCCGCGCGGACGCGCGCCGCCGCTCCACCGGCGCCCGGCGCATCCTGGACGTGCTATACCGGGTCAACCGCTGGATGGCCGACAACGAACCGTTTCGCCGCTACTTCGAAAACGAGCCGCTGTCGGGTCTGCGCATCCTGACCGCTAGCGACGGACCGGTGCAGCCGCTGGTCGTCACCACCGTCCGGGCGCTGATCGCCCGCGCCGAGCGGGAGGACGGCTACCTTCCGCCCATAGAACCGGCACTGTTGGCCTATGCGTTGGTCCGGCTCGGCGAGGCGTTCCTCTACAACGACAACGTCGCCGGCATTCGCGGCGACATCGATCGACTGCACGAGGTGCAGGCGGCACTGCTCGGCATCCCTGAGGCCATCGCCCCGCGACCCAGCCGCTAGCTCGACTCTGTCGGTGATCTTGTTTGCGAGAGCGGTCAGTGGCTGACTGCCCGCCAGGAAAGCGGCCGTGAGAGCCCGTGCCGATCCAGGAAGTCCTGGAAGGCCGTCGGCGATCGAGACGGACGTAGTGGCAGTGACGGTGATTGCCTGCTGAGTCGTTCGACGTTCACGGCGATGGCGGTGAGTACATGCTGGACATGGGCCTTGCCCTCGCCGCGGTAGCGGCATTGCCTCATGCCGTGCCCGTTCGCGAATTCGCAGACGGTGCCCTCGATTCCGGAACACACGGCATACCGCTGCCGCCAGGCGGTGTCCTGTTGCTCGGCCCGGGCTCATACTTGCAGGTCGAGGAGTTCTCGCGGGCGGCCCGCTCCATATGGACCACCGAGGTGTAGCCGCCGTCGACCAGGTGCTCGTCAGGCAGCAGGCCACGACGCTGCAGCCGGGAATGGATCCCGGCCAGGGACGTGGAGTCGTGGGCGGTTGCCGGGGCCGTGGCCACGTCGGTAATCACGTTGGTGCCCTGGGCCGCGCATGTCTCGGTCAGGTGGACCAAGAACCCCTTCCACCTGGTGACCTGTCCTCGGCGCGCGTAGCGGGCCTGGATGTCGTTGGGAGAAACGATCGCCACTGCCGACGGTGGCAGACCGCCGTCGTCGGTCCGCCAGCGAAGGCGGCCCTTGTCGTCGTGGTGGTAGTTCTGCAGGACGATCTGTCGCAGGACCTGGGGGCCGGACAGATAGTTCGGCCCGTGCTGTCGCAAATGCTCGAACATCCGATAGGCGTCCTCGCCGGCGGCGAGGATCCTGGTCTTGGGGCGGGTGGGGTTGCGGCCCAGGCGCACTGGGCGGCCGTAGCGGCGTCCCCATTCCTCGTCAACAAGGCCGGTCAGGATGTGCGGGGCAGTACGGGCGAGTTCTTCGAGTGCGGCGCGCACAGCCCCGGTGATCAGCTCGAGCCGGGTCAGGTCGCGTACCGCGGCCAACACGTGGGTGGAATCGGTGCGCTGGGTGGCGCGCTCGCACACCAGTCCGGCGTCGGTGAGCCGGGCCAGAGCAAGATCGAGCAAGCGGTCGGCGCGGTCGCCTTCGGCGAGCCGGTCGCGGAAATCGCTCAGCACGCTGTGGTGGAAACCAGGGTCGTCCAACTCCAAGCCGAGCGCGTACTTGAAGTCGATGCGGCAGCGCACGGCCTCGGCCACCTGCCGGTCGGACACGTCCAGCACGTACTGCACCACGCACACGGTGGCCAGCTGGGCCGGGGACAGACCCGGCCGCCCATCGCGTGGATACCAATCGGCGAAATAATCGTTGCTCCACAGATTTTCGAGCCGGTCGCGTATCCACATCGCCGTGGTGCCCCGGGGATTACTGGCGCGGGCCACCCGCACAGTCAGCGGCGGAACCGTCTTGGCCAGTCCAGATCCGAGTGACATTCACCTATTCCTTCGAGGACGCAATGCTTTTCGCGCCTCGCAGTGTGGCAGCCCATCAACTGCTACGTGTGCCGAATTCCAAGATCACCGACAGAGTCACGCTAGTGACCCGAGTCGTCAATTCGTCACCAACATCCGAAACCCGCGGCTCCACTCGGCATTTCGCTAAACGCGGATGAGCGTCATCACGCACGCCAGCACGGTTATGCCGATCCCAGCCCAATACACCATGCCCACAGCCGTAATCCTGCCAGTGCCGGTGTACGTGGCGAACAAGACCGGCTCAATAGCACTCCCGCTGGCATCCGGCCATCTTCCAGCCTGACGGGATCGCCGCCGCCCGCACCACTGTTACGGGTACGCAGGACCCCACATTATGGGGCGTGTCCTCCCTTGGGGTGGTCAGTACTGTCAGAAATGTATTCACCACGCGTGGCCGTTGTCGCCTCGCCCGGGGGAAGTCCGGTTCCAATGTCTGAGCGGTGACGCCTTTTTGGGCTGCATGCGTTCTTCCCCGGCTGGTGTGCGTTCGAGGGAAGGTGATGGGGCAGCATGCGGAAGAGGATGCCGTTGACCGCGGCGCAAGTCGATGTGTGGCATGCCTGTCAGCTGGATCCCGCCGTGCCGATGAATATCACCTCCTACGTGGATCTCGACGGCGAGCTGGATCGGCGGTTGTTGCGGGAGGCCGCCATTGCCGCGGGTGTCGAGCTGGGCTCCGGATTCGTGCGGTTCGAGGAGGACGGCGGCCGGATCTGGCAAGTGGTGCAGCCGCGGCCCGACGATGAGCTCGAATACGTCGACTTTCGGGCCGCGGTCGATCCGGAAGCGGCCGCCCGGGCATGGATGCGGCGGGCGACCGGGCATGTACTGGATGTGCTGACCGACCGGCTGGTGAGCATGGCGGTGCTGCGGCTCGATGAGACGCGGTGGTTCTGGTTCGTCCGGGCGCATCACATCGTCATGGATGGATTCGGTGCGATGAATCTGCTGACGCGGACGGCGGCACTGTATTCGGCAGCCATCGCGGGGGAACCGCGCGAGACGGTGGCGAGCGACGAACTCGATGCCCTGGTCGAATACGACCTCGCCTACCGAGGCAGCACCCGCTTCGACACCGACCGGAACTATTGGCTCGACCGGCTCACGGCGTACCGGGAGGGCAGTGGGCTCACCGGGCGGACCGCCCCACCCGCGCCGGTCAGCGGCATCATCGGAGCCGACCTGCCGACGGACTCCGGCCTCGACGCGGCGGCCGCACGGCTGGAGACCTCGGATTCGGTGCTGTGCATCGCGGCCTTCGCTGCCTACTCGGCGCAGGTCACGGGCACGCCCCAGGTGACGTTGAGCCTGCCCGTCGCCGCCCGCACGACTGCGCTGCTGCGCCGCTGCGCGGGCATGGTGGCCAATGTGGTGCCGCTGTGCTTGCGTGTTACGCACACCACGACGGTGTCGGATTTGCTGCGCGAGGTGCAGGTCGCGGTGAGCGGGGCGCTGCGGCATCAGCGCTACCGTGCCGAGGACATTCGCCGCGATCTCGCGGAGTCGGGACGCCCCGCCCGCGGCTTCGGGCCGCGGATCAATGTTTCCCCGCTGGACGGCGGCATCAGGCTCGGCGCAGTCGTCGGACAGGTGCATGTGTTGTCCACTGGCGCCGTCGACGACCTGGTGGTGAGCATCTATCGGGCGGCCGAACAGCAACGGCACCGGGTGGTTTTCGAGACCAATCCGAATGTGTACTCGGACGAGGACGCGCACCGCCAGCACAGCCGGTTTCTCGGATTCCTACAGCGATTCATCGCATCGAGCGGCGACGACCCGGTGTGGGCGGTGCCGCTCACCGTAGCCGACGAAGCCGCGCGGGTGGTCGTCCAGTGGAACACCACCGATTTCGACGTACCCGAGGTCCTGCTGCCCGCCTTGCTGGATGCGCGGGCGGCCCGCACGCCGAACTCGATCGCGGTGGAGTGCGACGGGGCTTCGCTCACGTATGCCGAGCTGACCGAACGCACAAACCGGCTCGCCCGCCATTTGATCGCGATCGGCGTCGGACCGGAATCCTTTGTCGCACTGTGCATGCGGCGCTCACTGCATGCGGTGGTCGCCATGCACGCGGTGTTGCGGGCCGGGGGCGCGTGGGTCCCGATCGATCCCGATCACCCGGCCGAGCGCACCGCGCATGTGCTGCGCGGCGCGAATCCGGTCGCTGTGCTCACCGATTCGGCCGACCGCGTGGATTTGCCGTCGGCCGTCGACCGCATCGAGGTCGACATCCTCGACCTATCCGGATATGCGAGCACACCGGTGACCGACGAGCTACGAATGCCATTGCGCGGCAGCAACACTACCTATGTCATCTACACCTCCGGTTCGTCGGGCAAACCCAAGGGCGTTGCGGTCACCCACGCGGGGCTGACCAATCAATTGCTCTGGATCCTCGGCACCTACGACCTGAACGCCGCGGATGTCTGGCTGCACAAGACACCCACAACCTTCGATGTGTCACTGTGGGGTTCCTTCCTGCCGCTGCTGACCGGCGCGCGAATGGTGCTGGCCTCCTCGGCGGACTATCAGAATCCGATGCGCCTGGCGGCGTTGATCGCCGAGCACAAAGTCACCGTCACCGACTTCGTCCCGTCCGTGCTCGATGTCTTCCACACGGTGGCCACGATCGAGCAATGCCGAACCCTGCGCCACGTCTTCGCCATCGGTGAAGCGCTTTCCCCGCACACCGTGGCGGCATTTCGAACGCTGAGCACGGCCGAGCTGCACAACCTGTACGGCCCCACCGAAGTCACCGTCAGCGCTACGCACTGGCCGACCGACCCGACCGTCTCCACCGTGCCGATAGGCCGCCCGGCCTGGAATACCCGTGTCTACGTGCTGGATTCGCGACTACGTCCCGCTCCCGTCGGCGTCGCAGGCGAACTGTATCTCGCAGGTGTCCAGCTGGCTCGCGGCTATATCGGCCGCCCAGACCTGACCTCGGATCGATTCGTCGCCAACCCGTTCGGCGCTGGGGACCGCCTGTACCGCACCGGTGATCTGGTCGTCTGGCGCGAGATCGACGGCACCGGCGTCCTCGAATACCTCGGCCGCACCGACTTCCAGGTGAAGCTGCGCGGCCAGCGAATCGAACCGGGTGAGATCGAATTCGCCCTGCTGGCCGAGCCGAGCGTCGGCCGGGCAGCGGCGGTGGTCGTGCCATCGGAGCTCGGCGATCGGCTGGTCGCCTACATTGTGCCAGCCCACGGGGTCAGGCCGGATCACGACGCGTTGCTCGCAAAACTGGCGAACACGCTGCCCGCCGCCATGATTCCATCGCTCATCGTCGAACTGGACGCGCTGCCACTGAACGCGAGCGGCAAACTGGATCGCGCCGCCCTGCCGAAACCGGTCTTCACGCGCCCGGACTTCCGCGCTCCTGGGACGCCGATGGAAGCGGCCATCGCCGAGGTGTTCACCGAAGTGACCGGATTCGACCGGATCGGCCGAGATGACGACTTTTTCGCCCTCGGCGGAGACAGCATCCAGGCCATCCGGGCAGTCGTCCGCGCCGCGGAGCGCGGTATGCGGCTCACGCCCAGAGCCCTCTTCGAGCACCGCACCGTGCAGCAGCTGGCCCAATTCACGAGCAGTATCGACGATTCTTCCGACCACATCGCGAACCCGCCCGCACTTCTTCCGTCCGACACCACCGAGCTGGCTCGTCGCTACCCGAACATGGTCGAGGTCTGGCCGCTGACCCCGATGCAGTCGGGCATGTTGTTCCATGCGCTACTCGCCGAATCAGACGCCTACATGATGCGGTTCGCCCTGGATCTGGACGGACAAGTGGATGCAAGCCGCCTGCGCACGGCGGCGCAGCGGGTCCTTGACCGCCATCCGAATCTTCGCGTCGCCTTCACCGAGGACAGCACGGGCACTCCGGTTCAGGTTGTACTCGCGGATATTCGAGTGCCCTGGCAGGTAATCGATCTCGACCCGGATGCCGACTTCGACTCGGTCATGGCAGCCGATCCGGCGAACCACTTCGATATGCGTATCGCCCCGCTCCTCCAGGTCACGCTGCTCAGATCGATCGACCGGCACCGACTGCTGGTGACCGGACACCACATCCTGATCGACGGCTGGTCGCTGTTACTGCTGGCGCGAGAGTTGTTGGCGCTGTATGCGTTCGGAGGCGACGGCCGAGACTTGCCGCCCTCCCGGCCATACAACGACTATCTGGCGTGGCTCGCGGCGCAGGAAACATCGGATGCCGAAAACGCGTGGCGATCCGCATTGGCGGGATTCGCCGAACCGACGCTACTGGCTCGACACGGTACGCACAGCAGTTCCGGCGCTACCGGTGGCATGGGCGAAGTGGGATTCGAGCTGACAGACGCCGACACCGAGCGGCTGCGACGTGCGGCGCTCGGGGGCAGGGTCACCGTCAACACCGTTGTGCAGACAGCGTGGGGGTTGCTGATCGGGCGCACCGTGGACCGCGACGACATCGTATTCGGTGCGACGGTGTCGGGGCGGCCGGCGCAGCTGGCTGGTGTCGAGGACATGGTCGGGTCCTTCATCAATACGATTCCGGTGCGCGTGCGCCTGACTGGGGCGGACACCGTGGCCGAGCTGCTGCGGAGATTGCAGTCCGAGCAGGCTGCGCTGCTGGAGCATCATCATCTCGGGTTGAGCGAGATACAGCGCATTGCTGGTGTGGAGACGCTGTTCGACTCGTTGCTGGTGTTCGAGGCCGCCCCCGCCGATGTGGCGCTACAGGCCACCGTGCCCGGCGGACTACGGGTCACCGGAGTCGCGGCGATCACCGACACGCATTACCCGCTGACCGTGCTGGTCGGCTTGGGCAGTCGACTGCGGGTATCGATCCGGTACCGGCGTGAGTTGGTCGGTGATCCGGTCGCGGCTGCGCTGGCCGAGCGGTTATCGATGCTGATCGGCCGTCTGGTTGCCGAGCCGCAGGCACGCCCGGCGAGCATCGACGCGGTTGTCCAGGCCGAGCGCGCGGCACTGACGGCCCGCAATGCGACCGAAGTGTCCGAACTATTGGACAATTCGACGCTGCTGACATTGTTCGACGCGCAACTGGCGCGGTCCGGGGATGCACCGGCAGTGATCCACGGGTCCACCACACTGAGTTATGCCGAGCTCGATGCGCGGTCGCGGCGGCTGGCGCGGGTGTTGGTCGCCCGGGGCGTGCGTCCGGAAAAACCGGTGGCGGTCGCGATGCGGCGCGGCGTCAATCTGGTGGTCGCGCTGTATGCGGTGCTGCGGGCGGGCGGTGCCGCGGTGCCGATCGATCCCGATCACCCGGCCGAGCGCATCGGGCACGTGCTGGCGAGTACGGCACCGGTGTGCGTATTGACCACGGCGGCAGACGATTTCACGACGGCTGCGAACGTAGCGGTCCTCCGGACCGACGTCATCGAATCGGACAGGCACGAGTCACTTCCCGTCGTGCGGGCGGACAACGCCGCATACGTCATCCACACCTCCGGGTCGACGGGGCGGCCGAAGGGCGTAGTGCTCACCCACCGGCAACTCGTCCATCAGTTCCGCTGGGCGCAGCACACCTATCCGCACCGCCCCGGTGATCGCGTACTGCACAAGACGCCCATCACCTTCGACATCTCCGCGTGGGAATTATTCTGGCCGTTGCAGACCGGCGCTGCCCTGGTCATTGCCGATCTGGACGGTCATCGCGATCCCGGTTATCTGTCCAGAACGATCGATGACTACGCCATCGGCACAGTGCATTTCGTGCCGTCGATGCTCGATGCCTTCCTGGAGACGGTCACGGCGGCGGGATCCGGGCAGGAATCGTTGCGGTGGGTCTTCGCCGCGGGCGAGGCGCTGCCGACCGAGACGGCGGCGCGGTTCGCTGCGGCCATCCCGCATGCGACGCTCGTCAACTGGTATGGCCCTGCGGAAGCCACCGTCGTGACAGCCGCTGTCGCGGAGGACCTTTCGGCCGCGACGATTCCCATCGGCACACCTGTCGCCAATACTCGGGTGCACGTGCTGGATCGCCACCTGCGACCGGTCCCGGTGGGCGCGGCAGGCGAACTCTATCTCGAAGGCGTTCAACTCGCCCGCGGGTACTTCGGCGCTTCCGGGCCGACCGCCCAGCGATTCATCGCCCACGCGGGCGGCGCGCGCCTGTACCGCACCGGTGACGTGGTCCGCTGGACGCTCGGCGCCGACGGCATGCCCGGTGTGCTCGAATACCTCGGCCGCACCGATTTCCAGGTCAAACTGCGTGGTCAGCGCATCGAACCCGGTGAGATCGAGGCAGTGCTCCGCGCACACGAAGGTGTGTCCCGCGCCGCGGTGAGCGTGGTCAACGGGAAGCTCAGTGCCCGGCTGGTCGCCCATGTCGTCCGCCAGCCGGGCGTGGAGGTGGACGAGTACACGCTCCAGGCGCAGGCGCGTAAGGCGTTGCCGTCGTACATGATTCCGGACGCCGTCGTATTCCTGGACTCCATGCCGCTCAACGCCAGTGGAAAGCTCGATCGAAAAGCACTGCCGGAACCCGAGTTCGGTGCACCGACCTATCGCGGACCGTCGACGCCGCTCGAACGGACCGTCGCCGCGGTGTTCGCCGAGGTACTCGGTAGCGAGCGAGTCGGCGCCGACGACGACTTCTTCGCGCTCGGCGGCAACTCGCTGAGCGCGACCCGGGTAGCCGCCCGGCTCGAAACCGCACTGGGCAAGCGGGCTTCGGTGCGGTTGGTCTTCGACGCACCAACGGTCTCCGCGCTGGCAGCCGCGCTCACTGGGGCGGCGGATCAGCCGGAGCACCCCGCGCTGGTCGCGCGTGAGCGGCCGCAGCACGTGCCGCTGTCGTTCGCGCAGCAGCGCATGTGGCTGCTCAACCAGTTCGACACCGGATCGGCCGCCTACAACATCCCGGTCGCTCTGCGCCTGCGGGGTGACCTGGATATCCTCGCCCTGCGCCTGGCCGTCGCCGATGTCATCGCACGGCACGAGGTGCTGCGCACGGTGTATCCGCAGCCCGATGGGCACACCACGGAGCCGGTGCAACGGGTCCTCGGTCCACACGAGGTGCGCATCGACCTGTCGCCCGTCCCGATCGACCCCGATCGAGTGCGCGACGAACTGCGCCGGATCGGCTCCGCCGGTTTCGACGTCACCACTCAGCCCCCGCTGCGTACCCGGTTACTGCGACTGCGCGGTGACGAATACATTTTGGTCCTGGTGGCGCACCACATCGGCATGGACGGCTGGTCGTTCGGCCCGCTCAGCCGCGACCTCATGCGCGCCTACGCCGCCCGCGGCAACGGGCAGGAGCCGCGCTGGACCGCGCTGCCGGTGCAATACGCGGACTTCGCGCTGCGGCAGCGTACGCTGCTCGGCGTCGGCGAGGATCCGGAATCGCGTGCTGGACAGCAGCTGTCGTACTGGCGGCGTGCTCTGGACGGACTGCCGGACCAACTCGACCTGCCCGGTGCCCGGCCCCGGCCCGCTGCCCGGTCCTTCGTCGGAGGGCGAGTAGATTTCGGCATTCCCGCACCCACCCACGCCGCGCTGCTGCGCCTCGCGCACGGCCATGACGCGACACTGTTCATGGTGTTGCATGCCGCCTTCGCGGCGTTTCTGTCGCGCGTATCCGGCACCGACGACATCGCCATCGGCACCCCGGTCGCCGGTCGCGGCGACGCGGAACTCGACGATCTGATCGGCATGTTCGTCAACACGCTCGTCCTACGGACGCGGGTGCGCTCGGCCGCCGGTTTCGCGGACCTGCTGAGCAGCACCCGGGAGGCCGACCTTGCGGCCTTCGCGCATGCGGACCTGCCGTTCGAATGGCTGGTCGATGACCTCGACCCACCCCGCTCCCCCGGTCGGCATCCGCTGTTCCAGGTGATGCTGACGCTGCAAGACTTCACCGACGCCGCCATCGAGCTGCCCGGTCTGACCCTCGAACTGCTGGAGCCGGACGAGGAACCCGCGAAATTCGATCTGGCACTGAGCATTCGGGAACAGTTCGCAGCGAACGGGGATCCCGCCGGGTTGCGTGCAGTCTTCGGATTCGCGCGCGATCTGTTCGACGACAGCACGGTATCGGTCTTCGCGCAGCGCTTCGCCCGGCTGCTGGAGACAATCACCGAGCGGCCGGACCTGCCGGTGGGTGATGCGGAGCTGCTGTCCCGCCCGGAATACGAACGGCTGACGCACCCCCCGGTCGACAGCGGGCTCGGCGGATTGCTGCCCGATCTGCTGACACGCGGCCTCGCTCATGGCGAGCATCGCCTCGCGGTGCGCGACGCCGGTCGTTCGGTGACCTACGGTGCGCTGGACGCGTACTCGTCGCGGTTGGCGCGGTTGTTGATCGATGACGGCGTCGGCCCGGAGAAGCTTGTCGCGGTGGCGCTGCCGCGTTCGTACGAGATGGTGGCCGCCGTCCTCGCGGTGGCCAAAACGGGTGCGGCCTACGTTCCGGTGGACCCGGGCCATCCGGCCGATCGAGTGCGGCATATGTTGACGGATTCCGGTGCGGTGCTCGGTATTACGACCCGCGAGTTCGCGGGCGCGCTACCCGACGCGGTCGACTGGCTCGTTGTGGACACCCCCTCGACCACGACGTCGCTGGCGGATCGGTCGCCGGATCCGGTGACCGATGCGGATCGTCTCGGCCCGCTCTCCGATTCCCAGGTGACGTATGTGATCTACACCTCCGGATCGACCGGACTGCCGAAGGGTGTCGCCGTCACCCATGCGGGGCTGGGTGGCCTGCTAGAACAGGCCGTCGACCTGTACCGGCTCGGACCTGACCATCGCATGCTGCACATCTGCTCGCCGAGTTTCGATCCGTCGGTGCTGGAATGGATGTGCGCGTTCGCGGTCGGCGCGACCCTGGTGATCACGCCGCCGGAAGTCATCGGCGGCGACGAGTTGGGCGCGCTACTGCGCGCCGAGGAAGTGACGCATGCGATCCTCACGCCCGCGGTGCTCGGCACACTGGATCCCGACGGGCTGACGGATCTGAAAACACTGTCCGTTGGCGGCGATGTCACCACGCCGCAACTGCTCGGGTCCTGGCAGCCGGGTCGCCGCTTTATCAACGGATACGGCCCGACGGAGACGACGATCATCTCCACCTTCGCGACATTGACTGCCGGGCAGCACATCACCATCGGCGGAGCGGTCCGGGGCGTCGCCGTATACGTGCTCGACGATCGGCTGCGGCCGGTACCGCCGGGTGTGACCGGTGAGCTGTATTTGGCAGGTGCGGCCTTGGCGCGCGGCTACTGGAATCGACCGGGCCTGAGCGCGGAGCGGTTCGTCGCGAATCCGTGGGCGCCGGGTGCGCGGATGTATCGCACCGGTGACCTCGTCCGGTGGTACGCGAATCCGGACCACCAGACCGGAAAAGACGCGCTGGCGACCACGGACTGGCAGCTCGACTATGTCGGCCGCGCGGACTTCCAGGTGAAGATCCGCGGGTTCCGGATCGAGCTCGGCGAGATCGACGCCGTCCTCGGCGCTCACGAGGACATCGAGTTCGCCGTCACACTCGGTCGCGAGCGCGACTCCGGCGCCACCGTCCTGGTCTCCTACGTGCGCGCCAGGCCGGACCGGTCGCCCGACCCCGCCGCACTCATCGCCTTCGCCGCACGGAGGCTGCCGTCGCATATGGTGCCCGCGGCGGTCGTCGTGCTCGACGAGCTGCCGCTGACCCCGGTCGGCAAACTGGATCGAAACGCCCTGCCAGAGCCCGAATTCGCCGCGACCGCGTACCGGGAGCCGTCGAGTTCCTCTGAGCAGCTCATCGCCTCGGTCTTCGCCGAGGTCCTCGCCGCCGGGCAGGTCGGCGCGGACGACGACTTCTTCGCTCTCGGCGGCAACTCGCTGATCGCGACGCAGGTGATGGCCCGTCTCGGCGCCGTATCGGGCACGCGACTTCCGGTTCGCCTGCTGTTCGAGGCATCGACGGCGGCGGGACTCGCGGAACAGGTGGCGCGGTACGCCGGGGCGCACTCGCGTCCGGCGCTGATCGCGGGCCCGCGCCCGGATCCGATCCCGCTGTCACCCGCACAGCAGCGAATCTGGCTGCTCAACCGGATGGACCCGACCGCGGCCGCCTACAACATCCCCGTCGCCATCCGCCTCACCGGCACCCTGGACCTGCCCGCGCTGCGGTCGGCGGTGTCCGATGTAGTGACTCGGCACGAAGTGCTGCGCACCCGCTACCCGGAGGGGGACGGTCACGCGCGGCAGGAGATCCTGCCTGCGGTACAGGTCGTGGTCGAGCCGGAACCGGTGGCGACGGAAGCGTTGCACGGCCGCATTGCCGAGCTCGCCGCGACCGGATTCGACGTCACCGCCGCGGTGCCGTTGCGGATTGCCGTACTGGAACTGGCGGCGGATGCCGAATACGTGCTGGTCTTCGTGGTGCATCACATCAGCGCGGACGGCTGGTCGATGGGACCACTCACGCGGGACTTCATGCTCGCCTACGCCGCGCGGACGGCGGGCACCGAGCCGGGGTGGAGTCCGCTGCCGGTGCAGTTCGCCGACTACGCCCGGTGGCATCGCGAGCTGCTGGGCAGCGCTGCCGATCCGAATTCACCGGTCGCCGCCCAGTTGGACTTCTGGCGTGGCGAACTGGCCGAGCTGCCGGTGGAATCCACCTTCCCCGCCGATCGCGCTCGCCCGCGGCGGCCCTCCTACGCAGGCGGCACGGTTCGATTGACCATCGACGCGGCGACCGCGCACGGGTTGCGCGCCGTCGCCAAGGCACATCGCGCGACCCTGTTCATGGTCGTCCACACCGGGCTCGCGGTCCTGCTGGCCCGGTTGTCGGGCAGCACGGACGTGGCGATCGGAGCGCCCGTCGCGGGACGCGGCGAAGCCGAAATCGACGACCTGATCGGGATGTTCGTCAACACGCTGGTGTTGCGGACGCGCTTCGATCCATCCGAGTTTGTTGCCACGCTGCTACTTCGGCAGCGAGACGCCGACGCCGCCGCTTTCGCGCACGCGGATGTGCCCTTCGACGATGTGGTGGACGCGCTCGCGCCGCAGCGCATCTCGGCACGGTCGCCGTTGTTCCAGATCGCCTTGGCCTTTCAGAATTTGCCGCGGACCGATATGGAACTGCCCGGTGTCCGGGCAGCCATTCTCGAC
The DNA here is from genome assembly GCF_045207455.1 of Nocardia sp. NBC_00881. NCBI lineage: Bacteria > Bacillati > Actinomycetota > Actinomycetes > Mycobacteriales > Nocardiaceae > Nocardia > Nocardia sp. NBC_00881. The sequence goes on along the minus strand of NZ_CP108798.1, from coordinate 565,131 downwards.
GTACCCAACCCGACCGAGAAATTCGACCTCACTGTCACGGTCGACCACACCGCCGCGGGTGCGCTGCCCATGGCAGTCTCGTATTCGCGCGACCTTTTCGACGAACAGACCGTCCGCCGCATCGGCGACCGGCTGCTTCGAGTGCTGACCAGCATCGCCGCGGACTCCGCCATTGCGGTCGGTGAAATCGACCTGTTTCTCGAAGGCGAACGCGAAGCGCTGCTCCGGCAATCGAGCCGTCCCGGCGTGCAGGGGCAGGACACCACGCTCGTCGAGCTCGTCGACGCGCGGTGCCGCATGCATCCGGACAAGGTCGCAGTCCGTGCCGGAGCAGCCACGCTGACCTACGCCGAACTCTCACGGCGAGCCGACGGCGTGGCACACCGCCTGGCCCAGCGGGGAATCGGCCCGGGATCCCTGGTGGCCGTGGCGCTCGAACGCACCGCGGATATGCCGATCGCGCTGCTGGCGGTACTGCGGGCGGGTGCCGCCTACCTGCCCATCGACCCGGCCTACCCCACGGGCAGGATCGAATTCGTGCTGGCCGACGCCGCGCCGTGCTGTGTGCTCACCGCCGACCGGCTCCGTACCGAACTGCCTGTTGGCGATATCCCGGTCGTGCTCGTCGAATTTATGGACAGCACCGCGGACTTCGCGTTCTCCGGCCCGGTCGCGCACCCGGACGACCTCGCCTACGTCATCTACACCTCCGGTTCCACCGGCACTCCCAAAGGTGTCGCCGTTACCAATCGCAACGTCGTGCACCTGTTCGCGAACGCCCTCCCGCTGTTCGACGTCGGCAGCGCGGACGTATGGACCGTATTCCATTCCTTCGCTTTTGATTTCGCGGTGTGGGAGCTGTGGGGCGCGCTATCCACCGGCGGGACCGCGGTGATCGTCGACCACATCACCTCGCGCTCGCCGGATATGTTCCGTGACCTGTTGATTCGTGAGCGCGTCACGATGCTGAGCCAAACCCCCTCCGCTTTCCGGCAAGTGATCGAAGCCGACCGCGAGGCCGGTCCCGATCGCCCACTCCCCCTGCGGTATGTGGTGTTGGGCGGCGAGGCACTGGTTTCCGGCGTACTGAACGACTGGTACAACCGCCACACCGCCGACAACCCGCGCCTGGTGAATATGTACGGCATTACCGAAACCACCGTGCACGTGACGTTCGGAGAACTGAACGGCGAGACGCGGGAATCCTCGGCCAGCGCCATCGGAGGGGGCCTTCCCGGATTCGGCGTACACGTTCTCGACAGCCGGTTACGGCCGGTACCGACGGACGTCACGGGTGAAATGTATGTGGCTGGAACGCAAGTCGCGCGCGGCTACCGCAACCGGCCCGGGCTGACCGCCACCCGCTTCATCGCCAACCCGTGCGGTCCGCCGGGATCCCGGATGTACCGATCCGGTGATCTCGGCCGCTGGCGTGCCGGGCTCGAGTACCTCGGCCGCGCCGATCAGCAAGTGCAATTGCGTGGATTTCGCATCGAATTGGGCGAGATCGGAGCCGTTCTCGCCGCGGTCGATGGCATCGACGAGGCGAAAGTGATCACCCGCGACAACCGGCTGCTCGCCTATGTCCGGCACACCGGCGACCTCAATCCGGCGCAGCTGTATCGGCAGATCGCCGTCCATCTTCCGGAGCACATGATCCCGGCGGCCATCACTCCGGTCACCGCCTGGCCGCTGACCGTCAACGGCAAGCTCGACATTCAGGCTCTGCCCGAGCCGGACTTCATCGCCCGCGCCACCGGCCGAGCGCCGCGCACCGAGCGTGAGTCCGTCGTCGCGGCCCTGTTCGCCGAGGTGCTCGAACTCCCCGCAGTCGGCATCGATGACGATTTCTTCACCATGGGCGGGGATTCGCTCGGCGCGGTCCGCCTGCGTGCCCGCTTCCGCGACGTGCTCGATGCGGATCTGACCGTGCAGCAGGTCTTCGAGGCCCGCACGGTAGCCGCGCTCGTTGCCCTGCCGATCCGACGCAACGGATTGCCCACCCGTGCCGGGACCCACCGTCCTGATGTCGTCCCGCTCTCTTTCCCGCAGCAGCGACTGCTCGAACTCAACGACCGTGAGCGCCGGACACGCGGCCCCGGCCGGGCGTATGTCTTCACCTTGCGCATGACCGAACCCACCCGCCCGCAGATCGTGCGGCACGCCATGACCGATCTGGTTGCGCGCCACGAAATCCTGCGCACCGTCTTCCCCGGCATCCAGCGGGTATTGCCCAGCGACACCATCGATTTCGCCACCGTGGTTGCGAACGACATTCCGGCGGCCATCGCGACCGATATCGCCAGGCCATTCGACATCCGCACCGACGTGCCATTGCGGGTGCGCTTCTACCCCAGCGGCGATTCCGGTGCGCTACTGATCATGCTGCACCACATCGCCGCCGATGGCTGGTCGGCCGCCCCGCTCATCCACGATTTCGCCACCGCCCTGCGGGCTCGCGGCCTGGGCGCACAGCCGGATTGGCAGCCCCTACCCATCCAGTACGCCGCGCATGCGGCCTGGCAGCACGAATTGATCCGGCGTCTCGGTGCCAGCCCGCCGCTCGACACCCAACTTGCCTATTGGACAACGGCTCTCGATCACCTGCCGGAGCCCGCCCCCGCCTTCCGACGACGACCGGATGCCCCGGACCCGCAGGCCGCCCAGGTCTACCTGGGCGTGGCCGAAGATCGTTACCAAGGGCTGGAGGCCTTCGCCAACGCCAACGCCGCCAGCGTCTACATGGTCGTGCATACAGCATACGCGCTGATGCTCACCGAATTCGGCCTCGGCCGCGACCTCGCCATCTGCGCCCCCACCGCGGGCCGCACCGAACCAGGAATGGAAGCCGCCATCGGCCGATTCACCAACTTCCTGGTCCTGCGCACCGACCTCACCGATGAGCCAGCCTTCCCGGACCTGCTGGCCCGGGTCTGCCGCACCACCCTGGCCGCCCTCGACAATCAGGACATCCCTTTCGAATTCCTCACCGACCGCCTCGGAATCCGCCCACGCATTCGTCTCCGCCTGGCATTCCAAAACATCCCCACAGCCGACCTGGAACGCTCAGGCCTCCCCGCCCACTGGGATCCGGTCGCCACCATAACCCCAGCCGACTTCGACATCTCCCTCATCCTGTCCGAAGTCCCGTCCGCTACAGGGCGACCCCAATCCCTATGGGGTATCCTCGAATACGCCACCGATGTGATCGATGCCGTGACTGCGGAGAAAATGAAAGTTAGATTCGAAGAAATCCTGTTCGAACACCTCGAATTCGAGAATTGACCGGAGCCGCGCGGTCATATTGAGCCGAAACTATGTCATTTCCTCCGGGGTCGTGTAGCGGACGTACGGGGCGCGCCGCCGCCTGATCCTACAGTTAGCCAACGGATTTCAGGCGCGGAACACTAGCTTGAGTTTTAACCTTTGCGGCGAGGTCGCGACCCGGCAGGTTTCGATGCTTGCTGGTTGCTGGGGGTCTTGATGTGCACGTCGTAGCGGGGTGCTGGTTGCGGTGACCGGGTGGTCGTCCGCGTCCGGGCCGAGAGGGTTTCGGTGCACTGGCGGGACAGGCGGCTTGTGTGCGTAGGTGCCGAAACCCTCGTCGGACACGTGCTGGTGTAAGTCGTTGCGGGGCAGCGGGTTTCCCCCAATGACGACAGAGGTCCGCGGCGAGGCCGCGAGCGAGGCGCAACTGGGTGTAGGCGGCGATCAGTAGCCAGGTCCATCGGTCGGCCGCGTGTGGGTCGCGTGGTTTCGGGCAGGTCCAGCCGAGGGTTTGCTTGAGCATGCGGAATGTGTGCTCGATATCGACTCGGCGCAGGAACGCCTGCCACAACAGGTCGACCTCACCGGCATCCAGATCGGTGACCGAATGCCACAACCACACCGGTTTCGGGATGGCGCCGCTGGGCAGCCGGTCGACGTCGAGGCGGATCACGGTGCCTTCGAGCACCGGCAGGCGCCCGGTCTGGTCGCCCCAGGACGAGCGGTGGGTCAGTCGTGGATGTAGCCGATTCCAGGATCTGGCGGTGACCGGCCCGTAGAGGCGGGGCTCGGTCGTGGTGGCAGTCATCGATTCGCCCCAGGTAGCCGGGTCGCCGAAGACGAACTCGCCGCCGTGCCGCGGCGGGCGACCAGTGGTGCCGGGCAGCCCGGGCGGCGCGGCACGGCGCAGCACCCGGTCTGATCGCATCCGTCCCAGGACCGCGACGGGCAGGTCTGCCAGCAGGAACGCCAACCGGGGTGCGTCGTAGCCGGCGTCGGTCACGATCCAGATGTCCGGGTCGTCGGGCCGGTGGTGCCCGGCGTCGATCAGGTTGCCGATCACGGTGCGCAGCTGGTCCTCGCGCAACTGGGCGCCGAGCCCGCTGACGTGCTCACCCTGCGCGCCGCGCGGCGGCACTCGGCCTGGCAGGTCCGGGTGGGTGCGGCGCGGGGTTGGCAGGTACAGACCCGGAGCTCGCGGTGCCGATCCTGGCCGAGGCCCTGGGCGACCCGCATCTCGACGTGCGCAAAGCGGTGGTGCTGTCGCTGGCGGCTCGCCCGGACCCTGCCGCGCAGGAGGCGCTGCGCGGCGCGATCGAGGACTCCGAGGCCGACGTTCGCGCGTATGCCCGGCGGGCGCTGGATAAGGTCACCGCCTAGCGCTGCCTGGTTGCCGGCGCCCGAATCCCTGGTTAGATTGACGGCTTAACCGTCGCTGCACGCTAGCTGGACCATAGCCCGCCGGTGCCGCGGGCGACGGAGATAACCGACGACGACTGTCGGTGTCTCGATGATCAGCGACGGGAGTGTGGCGTTGACCTTGCCGAACTGGCTGGATCTCGCCGTGTTTGTCGCTATGGTGGCCGCCGCGTCGTTCGGGTGGCGCCGCGGCGCGATCGTGGGGCTGCTCGATTTCGCGGGTGTCATGGCGGGCGCTGGCCTCGGTGCGACGATCGGGGGAACGGCGCTCACACACCTCGCCCCCGGCTCCGTACGGCTGCTGTTCGTGCTGGTTCTGCTCATCGGGTTGGTCGCGGTCGGCGCGACCGTCGGACACCGGGTCGGACGCGCCGCCCGGACGGCCGTTTCCGGCTCCGCTGCCCGGCGCGCCGACGCCGTCGGCGGGATCGTCGCCCATGTGGTCGCGGTGCCGCTGGTGGTGTGGCTGTTCGCCGCACCATTGGGTTCAGTGGCGACCGTGCGTGACTCGACGATCGTGCGGGCAGTGGACGATGTCGCGCCGTTCTGGCTGACCGGCCTGTCCGCCGCGCTCACCACGCCCATCGTCGACGCGGGCCTCGCCCGGCCGCTCCCGCCGCCCGATCCGAGCATTCTCGACGGACCGGCGCCGGCCGAGCTGCGCCGGAGCGTATTTCGCATCAGTGATCTCGCGCCCACCTGCGGGCTGCGCCAATCCGGTTCCGGATTCGTGATAGCGCCGGAACGGGTCCTGACCAACGCCCACGTCGTGGCGGGATCCACCAAGGTCTCCATCGACGCCACGGCGGGGCCGCTCACGGCGACCGTCGTGCAGTTCGATCCGACGATGGACATCGCCGTGCTGGCCGTCCCTGGTCTCACGGCGCCCACCGTCACCGTCGCGCCCGAACCCGCCGAACCCGGTGCCGACGCGATCGCCCTCGGCTACCCGAAGGGCGGGCCGTACACCGCGGCTGCGACCCGGGTGCACAGCACAGCCATACGCCGAGTTCGCGACATCTACCGCACCGGGCTCGGTGAGCGCCGGATCTACACCGTGGACGGCTCGATCCAGCACGGCAACTCCGGCGGTCCGCTCATCGATACCCGCGGCCGAGTGCTCGGGATCATCTTCGGTGTCGACGAAAACGACGACAACGTCGGATTCGCCACCAATCTGCCGGAGGTGCTCGATCGCTTGAACGACGGCCTGCGCTCCGATCGCCCCGTCGACACCGGTCCCTGCGCCGCGTAGTCGGCGCTCGTCGGTGTTTTCAGGACGCGTCGGCGATGATCACGACGCCACTGGACGCGTCGAGCAAAGGGATCGTCCGCTCGGCGGCGGCGTCGACGTGCACACGTGGGTGAACCGGCAGCTCTGTCTCGTAATAGGTTCCCGGACCGTAGAATTGGCCATACTTCACCACCACGCCGTCGATATCGAGCACGGCTGCTTCGTGCGCCTGGATCACCTCACTCCGCCCCGAGGGCGGCTCCCAGGCAATGCTCTGGGCGAGAAATTGTTTCGCTCCGGCGGCCCGCGCCGCGGCGATCAGGTTGTGGGTGCCTTCGGTGCGGATCCGCGCGTTCGCACCTGCTCGTGCCGGCAGCAAGGCGGCGTCGTCGGGCAGATCGGTGAGCTGATGCATCACCATCTCGGGCCGGAACGCGACAACGGCAGCGGTCAGTGCGTCCGCGTCGTACACATCGCAGACGACCGGCACGCCCCCAACGGCACGCACCTGATCTGCCTTCGTGGCCGACCGGGTCATGCCCGCGACCTCGTGCCCCGACTCGATCAGCAGCGGGAGCAGGCGGACTCCGATAACGCCGGTCGCACCGGCCAGGAAGATGCGCACCGATCCACCGTAATGGGCGTCTTCCTGCGGCGGACGACAACGATGAAGTCGCTGCTCTCGCTGAGGTCAACGGCAGCGGAGGCGACCAGCGCGAAGCTATTCCGGGCCGGGCGCGCCGACCCGAACTCGGTAGACGTGTGGGGTTGAGCCAGCCCGCGTCAGCCCGCATGGTAGATGCCCTCGTAAGTCGGCAGCTCGCCGAACGACGTCCCGGCCAGGCCCGCGAGGTCGCTATCCGGCTCACCCGGCGCGGCCGCCGTACTGCAGATCCTCGCTGCGCGCAGTGGCCGGTTGGCGCAAGCCTTGGCCGTGCTCGACCCAGCGGAACGCGCCATCCTGTCCGGGCTACTGGATAAGGTGCTGACCGGGCTGTACGCCGAAATCGGCAACGCAGATCTACTGTGCCGCCTGTGCGATCGCGCCTCCTGTACCACGGATGCCACCTGCCCGGTCGGGCAGGCCGAGCGGGAGCGGAACGGATGACGGGCGCAGCGCTGGCGCTCGCGTCCGCTGCGGCCTATGGTGTCTCCGACTTCGCCGGTGGGCTGCTTGCACGGCGTATCCATTTCCGCACCGTCGCCTTGTTCGGGCAAATGGGCGGACTGGTAGCCGCACTGGCCACCGCGCCCCTGTTTCCCGCCGCACTCCACACGGAAAGCCTTGTGTGGGGCGCTGTTTCAAAGGTCGGCACCGCCTTCGGCATGCTGTTCCTTCTTCCGCGGACTCAGCACGGGCGCGATGAGTGTGGTCGTCCCGGTCAGCGCTGTCGGCGGTGTGGCGCTGCCCGTGCTGGTCGGCGTGCTCTGGCTCGCCGAACGACCCTCGCCGCTGGCCTGGGTCGGGATCGTCGCGGCAGTTCCCGCGCTCTGGCTGGTCTCGCACAACCGCGACGCCGTAAGCAGATCAACCTCCGGAACGGTCGACGCGCTGATCGCCGGCACCGGCATCGCAGTCCAATACCTCGCACTCGCCCAGGCTGATGCAGCAGCCGGTACCTGGCCCGTCATCAGCGGACGCCTAGCCGCGATTGTGACCCTTGTACCGCTCCTGCGCGCCGCAACCCCAACCGGCCGACTGCGCTCACTCACCATCGCCTTGTCACTCATGACTGGTGTCCTGGCCGCCCTCGCCCTGATCAGCTACCTGCTCGCCATCCGGGAGCAGTTGGTCGTGATCGCCATCGTGCTGTCCTCCCTGTACCCTGCGATCCCCGTACTGCTGGGCATAACCTTGCTCGGAGAACGCCTGGTCTGGCAACAGACCCTCGGCCTGGCCGGCGCGACAACCGCCATCGCCCTGCTGGCTCTAGGCTGACGGGCCGACGGATGGTCGGTCGGACGTCGTCGCACCGACCACCTGTTCGCTCGATGCAGAACCCACCTCCCCGGCGCTGCGACCCCTGGTGTCAGGGCCACCGGCTGCGGCACACGATCCTACTTTTGGCCGAAGCCTGCTCGACATCGCGGCCGCGCGCGTTCGCGACATCGCGATACGGTCCAGCTGAGGCGCCCCCTGGTTCAGGACAGCACGCCTGTCAACCGTGGCGGACATCGCGCGGGCTGGCGCCGAACCGGCGACGGAAAGCTGTGCTGAAGGCGCTGGCCGAGCTGAAGCCGAGTCCCATGGCAAGGTCTGTGATGCTCCAGTCACGGTAGACGGGACTGCGCAGGCGCGAATAGGCAAGTTGCAGACGTTCTTCCTTGATCAGTTCGCTAGGTGTGGTGCCGGCATGCTGGAACGCGAGCTGGATTTGTCGCAGCGACCAACCGAGAGCGCGCGCGATCGTCGCGCCTGTGAGGTCGTGGTCTGCGGCGTGGGTGCGGACGTAGTGTCGAACAGCAGCTTCCACGTCGGCGAGATGGCCGGGGCTGGTGGGCTGGTCGCCGATCAGGTGCATGCACAGCAGTTCGACCAGGTGGGAAGAGATGGTGTCGAATTGATGTCGAGTCAGGTCGCCGCCTTCGGCGAACAGCCCGGCGGCGAGGTCGGCGACTACCCTACCGAGTCCCGACGTGAGGTCGGCGGGAGTAGCGGGTAGCTCCGGCGTGCGGCCCAGGCGATGGTCGACCTCGCGTCGGGGGATGGTCATCAGCAGTCCCCTGCTGCCATCACCTAGCGAGAATGCGAACGGTCGGTCGATAGTCACCAGGCAACCGACACCCGATGGCAGGCGCGCGTGCTGGCCGGCCTGCCAGAGGTCCACCTGCCCGGCGGTGGGTAGCAGCAGTCGAAAATCGTCGTCGGAGTCGCCGCGCACATGTCCGGCGCTACGGTAGTAGGTCACCGCGTCGGATTTCCAGCCGATGAGCTGGTAGTCGCGGGTGCGTCGCAAGGTCGTACGACCCTCGAAGCCACTTCCTCCATGTGGGAAGGCATAGCCCAGACGCCGGTGATACGAGTTGATCAGCTCGGACCAGTAGTCTGCGCGCTCATGCGGGGCGACGACGCGTGTCGTGGCGTTTTGGACAAAGACGGCTTTATCGTTCACCGTCACCACTTCCCTACTCCGTGATCGGTTCACACCCGAGCACGCCAGGCATCCGACGAGTCGGTGTAGGCCAGAGTAGTCCGTCGCCGGGGTCACTGCCTCTCAGATCGTTGCTGGTCGCGAGTTCGCCCGGCGAACGCGGGTGCCATCGGCCCCTGACGTCGAGACGGCACCGTGGAATTCAAGATCCCAACAGCCGCCGCAACCGCACTTTCGTCAGACACTGACTTCCAGAGCGTCGAGGAATTCTTGCCATCTCTCGTGTCGGCCTCGCACGGCGCATCGATCACGCGTCTCGGCCATTCGCCCTCAGCGGAAAGGACGCCGCAAATGGCCTCCTACATCGCCCAGTGGCGGCGGGCGAACTCGTCGACAGTACCCCTGACAGCAATGTTCGCGAATGCCCAACCACCTGCCGCACAGCTTGATGCGAAGAGGTGAACGCACCTCACCGGAACCGTCTCCAGGTCCACACCGTTGTGAACCGCCGCCAACGCCGTTGTAGGGGTAGCGAGGGTGTCGGACACCCTCACCTGGAGACGAATCCATCCGGGCTCCGGTGACAACGCTGTCACCCGATCTGCGGCCAGGTAGTCCGACTTGCCGCGGAAGCTGTGATTCCAAGGCATCGATCGCGAGCCGCGACGATCGGGTCGGTCCGACTTATTGGGCTCATTGACGGTTCAGGGCTCCAGATACAGGCGTTCGTTGGGTAGGCGTGGGTATCCATGGGCGTCACCAGGGATCACCGCGACATGCTTCGGATAGCGGCGGGCGCGGCAATCCTGTATGAACAACAATGCCGCGGTAGCGCAAGCCGTGAAATCGAAGCGCACATTACCGAGTTGCACTGCAAGGTGCACATCCGATTCCTCGGGATACGGAGATATCTGGCTGTCCGCATCCCGCTCGCGCCTCGTCGAGCACCGGACAGAACTCCTCGTGGCCATCAATCGCGGAGACACCGATCGAGCTCCAATTCATCAGTCGTTCCTTGAAATGTGCCGATTACGCCCGGACGCGACGGACGCCGCCGCACAACCTCCGGTGACCTGTCGGTGAGTGCGCCGACGAGGATCGAGGTCGAACGCGTATTTCGCGGCGTCGGACACTCCACTACTCCTCCTTGGGCACTCGCTATAACTGCGCATATGAATCAGGCTATGAGCCGAGCTGTGGGCGGACTACGCTCTCCGCGAATGAAAGTTTGCGCGGAGCGCACCTGCAGCACCTGCAGCACCTGCAGCACCTGCAGCACCTGCACGAACGGATCGGATACGCCCAGACGTCCGACCGGGCACCACCGCTGCGGCAAGCAGCAAGTCACAGCCCATACATTTCGTCGGCGGCGCCACAGCGGATACCTCACGACCTACGCAGCACGGGGGTGAGCCGACTATCCGGTGTGCCGCGATGATTGTCATCGGCACGTTCCTGCTCGTCGAGCAGGAGATCGGCCGACGCGTCCCACCGGTCCGGCACAGTGGACACTGATCATCGTAGATATGGTGCGAAATTCCTTCGGTAGCAATAGAAATGCTCAACCGAGCATTTCACCAATGATCAATACGGGCACCTCGGACGTTGAAAGTCGAGCTAGCGGCAGCGGGCGGCAGTTGTTGCGGACCAAGGATGACCCACCGACCCGCCGCCGTGCGTGCCGAATTCCGGGCGCTGATGGCCCGCTTTGTCTCGAGCGGCGGAGTAATGCAACGACAGCGCGATCATCTCGTCGTCGCCAGTGGGCGATCCAGCCTCGTCGACTGCTGAGCGACGCGCAGGGTCACCGTTCGGGAATCTGTCGGTTCGATGCTGGTCACCAAGGTCGACAGTTGAATGGGGACCTCGTGTTGGATTTGTAGCCTCCCCTGAACCAACAGGTTGAGATCCAGCACCGTCCCTGTGCCCGACGAAATGGTCACCTGCCGTACCTGAGCTGGGAACTTGATCAGTACATCGGCTACGTAGCTCGGCAGAATTATCGCGACCACAGCAAGCAGGGCGGCGATCGCGAGTGCGACGTATCCGAGGGCGCTGCGGCGGTGTCGCACACGCCTTCTGACGCTCGGGCGAGGATCTCGGCTCACCTGAACCCACAGGAAGATAATCAGTCTTGGACATATAGGTTCCCTTTGAACTTCGACCTATGCCGCGGACTGTCGTGGCGAGCGCCGGGTCGGCGAACCAGCTTTTACCAGACTTGATCAGCGGACGGTCGGGACATCGTTCGATTCATGACGCAGGGTCCGGTGGGTCCGTAGCCCGAATCGAGGCAGGGCGATGCAGATAGCCGACAGGTACGCGCTGGTGCACTGTACGGTTCCATCGGGGCGGACGAGGGCGCTGTGCCCCTGGCGCAGCCAGCGGCACAGTTCGCTTGCGGGGCCGGCGATCACCAGGATCGCGCCCCGTTCTCGGATCTGGGTGCGTTGTGCGGATGTCGGCTCGGCGGTGGTGACGATCGCGTACCGGCCCGCGGCGACGTCGTCGTAACGACGGCCGTCGTCCAAGACCGCGTTGGGAATCAGCCTCCCCACCCCGCCAGGGAGCAGGCGCGACCGCAATACGAGGTCGGACCGGTGCAGCGGCGGCGTTTCACCACTGGTGACCAGTTCGTGGAAACCGGGCAGGCGGTGCAGGTGCGGCGTGATGAGACGGCGGACGAGGTTGCCCAGTTCACCGCCATCGGTCATGGCTATGCCGGTGACCTTCGCGAGCCGGATCATGGTCCGCGCATGCGGTTTCCGCTCGACTTCGTAGGTATCCAGTACGCGCTCGGGCAGCTCGGCGGCAAGAACTCCGGCGAGCTTCCAGGTCAGGTTGGCCGCGTCACGCAGTCCGGCGCCCATGCCCTGACCGATGAACGGCGGCGTGAGATGGGCCGCATCGCCCAGCAGGAAGACCCGCCCCGCACGCCAACGGTCGGCGAGCTGAGCACGGAAGGTGTATTCGGCGACCCGGATCAGTACGAGTTCCTCGACCGGAATCGAGCCGGTCCACGGGCGAATCAGACCGTGCAGCCGCTCGATATCGTCGTAGTCGGCCGCGGCCTCATCGGGACCCAACCGGAATTCCCATCGGTAGCGGGATTTTCCGATTCGCATGTATGTTGCGGCGCGGAACGGATCGCAGACCTGGTGTACGCCTTCCCATTCCCCGAGTTCGGCGGCGGTGGCTATGTCGACTACGAGCCAGCGCTGCTCGAAGTTCAGGTCGTGCACGGTAGCGCCGATCGTGGCTCGAACCAGGCTATGGGCGCCATCGCAACCCAGTACGTACCGTGCCAGGACCGACTCCGCTGCGCCGGTGGTTCGGTCGGTGAAGTCGACGCGCACGCTGTCGGTTTCCTCGGTCACCGCGGTGACCTCGACGTCGTCCCGGAGGATGACTCTCGCGTGCCGTGCGACCGCGGCCCGCAGGATCGTCTCCAGCTCCGGTTGGTCGAACATGTTCGCGTCCGGATACCCGTGTCGCCCGCAAGGGCGGCGGTGGAACTCGGCCAGGATCTTCATGTTCCGGTCGACCAGCCGGAGACCGAGGCCCGGCCGCGAGATCGCCGCGAACTCGTCCGCGAGCCCGAGACGGGCTAGGATACGGTGGATTTCACCGTCCAGATGCACCGCGCGCGGCTGCGGATAGATTTCCGTCCACCGCTCCAGCACCAGAGTGTCGACACCGTATCGGGCCAGCAGTGTCGCGGCGGTGAGTCCGGTCGGTCCCGCTCCGACGATCACGACCGGAACCACGGGCGTACTCATCCATGCCCTCCTGAAAGCGTTGCGAGATAACCGATCGATACGAGCCCGGTGATCAACGCGGGCACGACAGCGTGGATACCGTCGTCGGCACGCAGATGCGCGACAACGGCACCGGTCAGCAGCAGCACCAGGCCGGTGCCGGCCGCCGCGCCGACCACCGGCCAAGAGATGCCGACCAACAGCCCAGCAGCTCCGGCGATCTCGGCCGCACCGATACCCCGAAAGGCAGCTGCGGCGAAGCCTAGATGGGTGGCCCGACTCCGCATCGGCTGCACTCCTTGTACTTTCGCCGCGCCGAGCAGCAGGAAAACGAGCGCGAGCGCGGCGGCGAGGACGGTCGAAGCGCCAGTCATTGCAGCACCGCGACCTTCCATTCGATCGCATAGCGGCCGAGGATCGCCGTCACAGCCTTCTCGTCGCCGACAGGGTCGAGTTCGACGGTCGCGACGATCACGCCGTCTTCGACGGTGGCGGCGATGCTGTGCACTCCGGCGATCTCGGCGAGGGCGTCGAGGAGTGCGCGACGAGTCGCGTCCGCGCGCAGCCCGAGCTTGTAGGGTTTGCCCACGTCGGTGACCGGCAGCGTATCGAGCACCGTGACCGTCTTGGGAGCCGCGGCGCGCTCGGGTACATGCCGGCTCGCCCACTCGAGCAGTTCGGCTTCGGTGACGGCGGCACCGGGCGCCAGGGTGACGTAGGCGACCGGCATCTCACCGGCATGGATGTCGGGGCGTCCGACCGCGCCGGCCGCGGCGACCTTCGGGTGAGAGAGCAGGGCGTCTTCGATGATCGCCGGGTCGATGTTGTGCCCGCCGCGGATGATCAGATCCTTGGAGCGACCGTGCAGATGAATGAACCCTTCCTCATCGATGTGGGCGAGGTCGCCGGTGTCGAGCCAGCCGTCGACCAGTTTGCCCATGCCATCGAGCACGTGGCCGCGCTCGGTACGGCCGATCACGTATCCCGCGAACACCGTGGGGCCGCCGATGACCAGCACTCCGACCTCGCCGACAGGCAGGTCCGCCCAGGTTCCGTCCTCGCCGACACGCACCACCTTCATTTTCTGATAAGGCATGCGCTGCCCCACCGCATGAGGTCGAGGCAGATCGGGGAAGCTGCGCGCGCTGGCACAGGTCGCCTCAGTCAGTCCGTAACCCTCGACCAGGGTGATTCCGGTGTGCATCTCGAAGCTCTCCCGGACCGCGGGCGGCAGTGGCGAGGCACCCACCATCGCGTAGCGCAAACTGCCGATGTCGGTGTTGACCGGGCATTGCGCCAGCACCGCGTACACGGTGGGCACCGCACTCATCGCGGCGAGCCGGTAGTGCTCGACGATGTTCCAGAACTCGGCGTAGATCGCGAGGTCCCGGTAACCGAGCGGTCCGGCCCATACCACCGACTGCCCTTTGAACAGGGGCGCGAGCAAGGTGACGACCAGAGCGTTGACATGGAACAGCGGCAGGGCCGCGAACACCACGGAATCTTCGTCGAACAGGGAGTTCGCAGCAATCATCCACGCATTGGCGACCTCGCCCGCATGGGTGTGCGCGGCCAGCTTCGGCACACCGGTGGTGCCCCCGGTATGGAACAGTGCGGCAAGATCCGAGGCGGCCGGGGCTTTCCCGGCGAAGGTGGTCGAATCGTGCGCTGCCGCCGACTCGTCGAGGTACCCGACGCGCACGCCGTCGATCCGCTGCAGCGCCTGCGGGTCTCCCACCGCCGCGGTCGGGCGCAGCACGAGTACCGCGTCCAGCAGGCCGTCGGCAGCCAGCGCACGCACGGAATCCCAGACGTCGTCAGATAATTCAGGTCCAGCCGCGACGAGTACCCTCGCACCCGTGAGCCGCAGTAGTTCGGCGATATGCGGCCGGGACAGCGAACCATTGATCGGGGCGGCGATCCCGGCCAACTGGGCAGCGATTGTCGCGGGAATCAGCTCGGCACAGTTGGGGGCGATCAAGGCCACCGCGTCATCGCGCCGCACACCGAGTTCGTGCAGCACGTTCGCGTACCGGTGGACATCGCCCAGCAGCTCAGCGAAGCTGCGCCGCAGGGGTTCCCGCCACCGCGCCGCCTCGGGCAACACGGTGACGGCGGTATGCTCCGGCCACAGTTCGGCAGCCCGCACCAGCAGGGCATAGGTCGATTCCGCCAGAGGGCGCTCGGCCAGCGGCACGGATTCGATCTCGGGCAGGTCGCTCGGCCCCGCGTAGCGTGGCCACAGCAGATCCTCGGTTATCAGATCGTCCGTCATCGGGTGTGCCGCACGACCGTACGCTGCCGGCCCAGCTCGATCGCACCGTCGTCGGTGGACACGGCGGCCTCGATGACATCGCCGTCCCGCAGATACTTCGGATTCTTGGCCTGCCCCTTGAAGAAAAGCTTCCATTTGATCGCGGCAGGTAGCAGGGACCCGATGATTTCGACCGACTTGGCTGGAGCGCTGATCGCCGTGCCCACAGGCGTCCCGGTCAGCAGCAGATCACCGGCATCCATACGCTGGAAACGGGTCAGCGCCTGGAGTGTTTCCACGGGGCCGTAGATCATGTCCGCGACGGTCATGTCCTGGCGCGGCTCGCCGTTGACCCACAACCGCAGCCGCAGATCGGTGAACCGCTTCAGCTCATCGGCGTCCAACAGCACGAGCGCGGGCCCGACCGGGGTGAACGTCGGATACGACTTCGCCTCGTAGAACTGGGTTTTCGGCAACTGCACGTCACGCGCCGACACGTCGTTGGTGACGACCAGGCCTGTCACGTAGTCCGCGAGGTTGTCCGCGGTAATCGAGGTTCCTACCGGCATCGAACGGCCGAAGACGAGCCCGATCTCTACCTCGTAATCCAGCAGCCGCACATGGGAAGGCCGCACTACATCGTCGTAAGGGCCGCTGATCGACCCGGAGGTCTTGCGGAAGAACGTCAACGGCACAGTCTCCGGGTCCATGCCCGAGTCCTTGACGTGCGAGGCGAAATTCGTCATCTGGGCCACCACCCGGCACGGCGCGGTCACCGGCGAGACCAGTGAAAGCGTTTCGATCGGCACGACCTCGGTGCTCACGGCAGCCGCGACGATCGCCTGCCTGTCGGCCAGCAGCTGACCGGTGGTGGTCGCGGCGGTGCCGACTTCGGCGGCGCCGGAAGGTTTGGCCACCCACCAGGCATCGGCGGTGCGGAGGACGGAGATACTCATGAATTGGCTACTTTCATCAGGCCACGTAGGCGGTCGAGGTCGAATTCGTTGTCCTCGCGCAGTGCGCCGACCATGGCGCGCAGCTCGCGAAGGGCTGCCCGGCCCGGCTCGAGGCCGAGGAAATCTTTGCTGGCGGGCGGCCCCCACTGGGCCAGCCCCGAGGCACTCATCGGTGCCCAGCCCGGTTCCAGGGTGCAGTCGAACATGTCGCCGTCGCTGAAATGCTCGACCAGCAACCCGTCCGGATCACGCCAGTAGTCGAAGAGCTGGCTGCCCTGGTTATGACGGCCGATCCCCCATGACCGGTAGTAGCCGTGGTCGAGCAGGTACTCCCCGCCCGCAGCCATCGCGTCCAGGTCGGCGACCTGATAGGCCGAATGCACATACCGGTTGGCGCCACCCAAGACCAACGCGAGCGTATGGTGGTCGGTCGGTGTGGAGCCGCGATCGCAGCGGATGAAGCTCATCACCGGTCCCCGCTCGCGCTGCCCCGCGTAGTAGAGGAAGTCGCTGACGATCAGACCCAAGTGCTGCAGATACCAGTCGAGCGTTCGGCGGTATGTGGTGGTCTGTACCACCACATGCCCGAGACGCTGAACTCTCGCCGGCTCACGGGGTGGCCGCTGTGTCCGATTCGCGCGGGCGACCTCATGCCCAAAGTTCAGTAAGTGCGGAGCTTGCACGGGCAGGGCCTGAAGCTTGTGGGTATCGGCGACAACCCGCACCTGCAAGCCGCTCGGGTCGATCAGGTCTACGGTCGATCCGCCCAGACTATCGGGCAGGTTCACTACCTTGTTTCCGCCGGCTTTCGCCAGCCGGAGCAGATCGGCGGTGTCCGCCGCACGGAAGGCCGGACCGACGAATTTCGATCGCGGCCCTCGGCGAATCACCACACACGGCGCGCCCGGGTCCGTACCACGTAGCCGCAGTTCGTTCGGAGTGCGCAGGGACGTCGCGAATCCGAAGGCATGCGCGAAGGTTTCGGCTCGGTCCAGGTCCGGCTTCTCGAACTCCAACCACGACAGATCGTGCACCTTGACGATCGGATTCCGCGCCCGACCCGGATGTTCACCGGCTGATCCGCCGTGCTCGCTGTGCAAGCCGGTATGTGGGTCGTGATGGTCGGTCATAGACCACTCCCTCCAAGGTATTGACGATATCGTCACATAAGATGTTATAGTCAGTCAAGAAATTTTGACTTATTCGTCACTACTGATGCAAGGCGATACCATGGCGGCCGGATCGTCATCCCTGCGCCGCACCACGCTCGGCCGTCCCCGCCGGAATGCGGGCGTCGTCAGCCAACTGATCGCATCCGATGCTCTGCTCGCGGCCGGAGCAGATGTGGACTTGTGCCGCGCCGGGAACAGGACGGTGCGCGTGGTCTATCCGGGCTGAGGCCCGCGGCGATCCGGCATCACGATGTTCCCGTAAAGCTTTGTGGCACTTCGGCTTCGGCGTCACGCTCGAATCGGCGTTCGAGTTCTACACCTTCGATGTCGAGGTCGGGGACGTAGCGCGCGAACCAGCGAGGGTGGTACCACATGCGGTTTCCGATCAGCGCCATGACGGCGGGCACCAGCGTCAGGCGGACGATGAAAGCGTCGAGAAGGACACCGACGGCGAGGGTGAAGGCCAGCGGTTTGACGATCGGGTTGTCGACGGTGGTGAAGGCGACGAAAACGGCGAACATGATCAGTGCTGCGGCGGTCACGACGCGTGCCGAGTGCGCGACCCCGTTCTGTACCGAGGTGATCGCGTCGGCGGTGCGGCTGTGTTCCTCCTTGATCCGCGAGACGACGAAGATCTGATAGTCGCTGGAGAGCCCGAAGATGATGGCCAGGATGATGATCGGCAGGAAGCTCAGCGTCTGCGTCTTGACGACGCCGAAGAGGTCGGCTCCCCAGCCCCATTGGAACACTGCGACTTGGGCGCCGAGGGCGGCGAAGACCGACAGGATGAATCCGACGATCGACGACAGCGGCACCAGCACGGTGCGGAACGCGATCGTCAGCAGCACCAGGGCCAAACCCACCACGACCGCGAGGAAGACCGGCAGCGCCTCGGCCAGCCGGTTGGAGGTGTCGATATTCGCGGCGGTTGTGCCGCCGATCAGATAGGTTGCCCCGGTGCCGTTTACGATATCGGCACGGTCGTCACGCAGCCGGGACACCAGATCGGCGGTCGCGGTGTCGTCGGGACCGGTCTTCGGAACCACTTGGATCAGCACCAGCCCGTCTCCGGTGCCGCCGGGCTGCACCGCGGCGACGTTCGGCTCCTGCCGCAGCCGGCTCATCACCGTTTGCGCAGCGTCCTGGCTGGTGGCGTTGGACAGGTCGGTCACAACCAGCAGCGGCCCGTTGAACCCGGGACCGAACGAACGGCTGGCCAGGTCGTAGGCCTTGTGCGCAGTACTCGATTCCGGTTGCGACTCGCCACTGGGCAGCCCGAGATGGATCCGCGTGACCGGGACAGCCAGCACGCCCAGAACCGCGATACCCAATACCAGCAAGGGGATCCGGAACCGGGTGACAAACCGTCCCCACGCGTGTCCCACAGTGCGCTCGGGCTCGTACGCGGCGATCCGCGCCACCTCCTGCGGCCGTCCCGGATGCAGCGGCGGTGAGATGAACCGAGCGACCGTTCCCCCGGCGAATCCGAGCAGCGCCGGCAGAAGCGTGAGCGCGACAAGCATCGCCACCAGCACAGCACCAGCCGCCGTCAAACCCATCACGGTCAGGAACGGGATGCCCGCGACCGACAGCCCGCACAGGGCGATGATCACTGTTACCGCGGCGAATACCACCGAACTGCCCGCGGTCCCTACCGCCAGCGGTATCGACTCCGCAGCCGGGATCCCTAGCACGATGTTGTGCCTGTGTCGCGACAGAATGAACAGCGCGTAGTCGATCCCGCACGACAAGCCCAGCATCAGCGCGAGCGACGTCGCCGCCGCGGGCACGTCGACGAAGGACGCGACGCCCAGAATCCCGGTGAGCCCGATTCCCACGCCGATCAACGCGGTGACGATGGGTAGCCCCGCCGCGACCACCGCACCGAAGGTGATCAGCAGGATGCCGAACGCCGCGGCGATGCCGAAGATCTCCGGTGTCTCGGGAACTTCGGCCGTGAAGCCCGGGTACACCGCGCCGGAGAATTCCACTTCCAGGCCCGCATCTCGCGCCGGTTCGGCGATGCGATCCACCTCGCCCAGAGTTTCCTCGGTGACTTCGCCGGCCGACACCGAGAACTGCACACTGCCCAACGCGACACGCTGGTCCGGCGACACGGTTTTGGCCTGGAACGGGTCGACCACGGCGGCGGCCTGCGACAGTCCCTTCAATTCGGCCATCACCTGCTCGATCTGGGCGCTCGGCTGCGAGTCGGTCACCTTGACCATGCCTGGCGTAGCGAACACGACCTGCATCTGGGCACCGCTGAACGCCGGCATCCGCTGCTGCAGCAATGACACAGCATCCTGCGACTCGGTGCCGGGAACGGTAAAGCTGTCGGTTGTCTTGCCGCCCGTCCCGACAGCGAAGCCGATGGCGCCTGCCAAGAGCACCACCCACACCGCCAGCACCCACCAGCGGCGACGCGCCACCAACCGACCAAGACCGAACAGATACCGAGACATACTGCCTCCCGTCGAGTCACCAACTGACGCATCACCGATAGCGATCGCCTGCGACTTCGATACGATAACACGATTAATGACGAATTCCTCATAAACGCAGCAATGGTCAGCAAACTACTACGGCGCGGGCGACCGCTGGCGGCGATCGTCGGACAGCTCGCCGCTTCAGCTAGCCAAGGCACTCACAAATAGCTTTTGAGTGAATCGTCACTGCTGACCAGTGGCGCTAGGATGGCGACGAGTTCCGTCAGAAGGAGGTGGACCGCGATGACCGTGCAGACCGGTTCGGAACCCAACCGCCTGCAGCGCCGCAAGGCGCGTACCCGCGCCGCGCTGGTGAGTGCGGCCCAGTCGCTCATCGCAGCGGGAAAACTCAACGTGCCGATCCTCGAGATCACCCAAGCCGCCGACGTCGGGATGGGATCGTTCTACAACCACTTCCAAAGCCGGGAAGAGCTGTTCGCCGCCGCGGTCGAGGAGGCACTCGACCAGCACGGCGCCGTCCTCGACCTACTATGCGAAGACGTGGACGACCCCGCCCAGGTGTTCGCGCAAAGCTTCCGGCTCACCGGCCGCCTGCACCGCCGGAACCCCACACTCAGCAAGGTGCTGCTCAACAACGGACTCACCCTCGCCGGCTCCGACAAGGGCCTCGCCCCCCGTGCCCACCGCGACATCGAGGCCGCCGCCCATGCCGGCCGGTTCCAGGTCCGCGACCCGGAACTTGCCATGACCATCGTCGCCGGCGCCGCTATCTGCCTCGGCCGGCTCCTGCACGACCACCCCGAACGCGACGACACCGAGGCCGCCGACCAAGTCGCCGAGGACCTCCTACGCATGTTCGGCCTGCCGGCCGACGAAGCCCACGAGATCTGCCGGCGCCCACTACCCTCCCTCGACGCACCGCCACAAGACGACACCGCCGCCTGACCACCGGCCGCGGGAGAGCCCTACCCGATTTCTCCACCCGGCTCAGCGGCGGTCCCGTCGCAGTCCCGAATGCTGCGGGGGAGCAAAGGCGGCAGTATGCGTCGAGGGACGAGCTGGGCTATGTGAGCGACTTCGGGTGGGCAGCCCTCGGATGTGCCCGCCAGTTCTACGCGGGCCCTTCGCTATCGACGCTCGTGAGT
Source organism: Nocardia sp. NBC_00881 (assembly GCF_045207455.1). Classification (NCBI taxonomy): domain Bacteria; kingdom Bacillati; phylum Actinomycetota; class Actinomycetes; order Mycobacteriales; family Nocardiaceae; genus Nocardia; species Nocardia sp. NBC_00881. Next base: position 544,384 of record NZ_CP108798.1, on the reverse strand, counting down.
TCAGCTCACCAGCAATGGATCAGGGGCCGCCCACACCGCGGCGAGCGCGCTGACCCCGCCATGTCGATATTTGTCGCTGCGCTCGTCCGCGTAGCCGCCGCCCTGCGGATCGATGTCGACGCAAGAGTCTTTCAGTACGGAGGAAGCGAGACGTGTTGCAGCGTAATAGATTCGCACAAACCGCACTGCCTGCCGACCGACCGAATCTCGATAGGCCGTTGGGATCGGTGCCGCACCAGCGGAGACGGGGAATCAGGGTTGACTACGCTGCTTAGCGTGTCCGAACCTGTGCCACTGACGAGGCTGCTCGATGACGCGGGGTTGCTGTCGCTCGAGCACCGACTCCACCTCGAAGAAGTGCTGGGCGCACATGTGTGGCAAGCCGATCTGGATGGACGTCGACTCGAATTCGTCGGTGCAGAGCGCTCATTCGTGTGCACCAATGTCCACCTGCTCGGCACGGCCGACGCCGAGTCGTGGTTGTGGGGGTGGGCAAATCCCTGGGGCTACCCGCCTGCGCTGATCAAGGCGTCGCAGACGGTGCGCGAGTTCGGCTTTCGGTACGGCGTAGCCGAACTATGCGCAGCAGAACTGCCCGTCACCCTCGCGGGTGCGGCACCCGAGCCGCACCAAGTGGCCGGGCTGCTGGCCGACGCCGCGAAGGTCGTCTGTGGGCGCTGGAGTTCCTACTGCGGTATCACCGACGGCACGTGCGTGGCGTTTCTCGTCGAACATCCGGCGTTCGTGCTGCCGCCAGCCACCGCGTCCGGCCTTGCGCGCGTGCTGGCCTACGGCGTCGGTGCGCTGCCGCTGACCGATCATCGACGCGCCGTCCACAGCTACCTGACCAGGCGGGGCCTGCTCACCGAATTTCTCGATGACTACCGGTGGCTGGAGTTCAGCGGCCACGGCGTCGCGGGCGACATCGAATTCGATGCTTCCGGACATGTCGCACACTTCGATATCCAAGTGGTCATGGATCGGATCGAACTGCCGTCTGGGCCGATAACGCAGTCGGCCCATGCACACCGAACGCCGGTCACCTGACTGCCATCCCTCCATCGACGGCGCAGCAGTTCATCGCGAGGGCCGAAACCCAAGCGAGACAGTGGACGCGGCGACCAGGGCGTCGAACGAGCAGTTACTCGCCACCGACATGGTCGCGGCGAGCACGCGGACGCCGCCGGCGGGCGGTGTGGGATTACTGTCGGAGCATGCCCAGCGAGCAGGCGACACCCCGCCCTTCACTGTCCTTCCATTTGGACGCGATTCCCTCCGATCGCACCGAAAGCGTGCGAGACGATGCGGCTATCGACGACCCGATGACCGCACTGATCGGCATCCTCGATCTTCAGGCAGCAATACCGGGTATTCAACGGATGCGCCGCTGGGGACACGACGCCTTGGCCGTTGGGCCGGGAGAATACGCGCTCGACATAGGCGCCGGAACAGGAACCGAGGTGCTGGAATTCGCCGACCGCGTCGGCCGCGACGGCGACGCGGTCGGCGTCGATCCGAATCCCGCGATGCTCGCCACTGCCCGGGCGCGAGCCGAGGCCGCGGGTTCGCGGGCCCGCTTCGTCGAGGGCACCGCCTACCACTTGCCGTTCCCGGACGATTCCTTCGACGCGGTGCGTTGCGAGCGCGTCTACCAGCATCTCGATGACCCGGCCGCTGCCACCGCCGAGATCGCGCGGGTACTGCGGCCCGGCGGGCGGGTGCTGCTCGTCGACAGCGACTGGCACACCGCGATCGCCCATCCTGGCGACGCCGATGTGATCGCCCGGCTGACGACGACGATGCTCGCAGCTACCCCGAACCCCACATCGGGCCGCCGCCTGCGCGGTCTGCTCACGGCCGCCGGATTCTCGATCGAAGACATCGGATCCGAGGCAGTGATTTGGGATCCGGACACCGTACGTTCCCTGTTTGCGCGGATGACCGAACGCGCCCTCGCCGACGATGTGATCACCGAGCAGCAGCGCCTCGACCTGATCTCCGGAATGGAGGCCGGCATCGCCACAGGCGACTACCACCTCTCGGTGACGATGTTCGCGGTGCTCGGCCACCGACCACCACTCGGTGGAGCAGCCGCCGGGATCGGCACCGCGATCCTCGTCACCTAGCAGCGGCCCGGCAGAGATAACCCCGCCGAGCCGGTGGCCACGAGTCTCCGCCGCGCGTCAGCCGAGGACGGCGTTCATGATCGTGCCCGCGCTGGTCGCCACCACGCCGCCGGTCATGGCGCTGGCGACCATCTTGGGCGATTGCAGGGTGCCGCCATTCCACTTCTCCCACGCGAACCTGCCACCGCCGTAGGTGATCGCGGTGACGCCGGAGAGCTGGACCAGCCAGGTGAAGTACTGGCCCATCTGCATCAATTTGTCCGCCAGCGGCGGCGCTTCCGGGGTCGGATTGTCAATCTCCGCAAGAACGGTGTCGTATAGCGCGGCGAGAATCATGCTCACGTTCGTGCTCCTTTTTCGCATGCTGAGGTGATGCCGGAGGTAGATTCGAGAGAAGATCTGCGCTCCCGTGGAATTCGGCGCGCCACGGGCACTGCGACAGCTATGTACAGCCGCCGACTCAGGCGTCCCGTGTCATGGCTGTCTCCTGTTTTCCACGTGGTTGCTGGGAAGACTCGTGACAAGATCAATTGAACCCGATCGAGATGGGGTGATCCGGCCGACACACCGGTCAGCGCATGACTCGACTCACAGTCGCAGGCCGTGCCTACCGCGGGCCGTTGCCTTTAGGATTTGACCCGTGCGGGGGTGACATCATTCGGTGCAGTGTCGCGCCGAACCTTCCGCTGACATCACTGTGACCGCGGGGAGGGCACAATGTACACCGCGTTTCTGATTCCACTGCTGATCGCATTGCCGGTCGTCACGGCGGGGGCCGTCGTGGCAGGCTACGCCACCGCTATCGCCGCATATTGGTTCGAGTTGCGCTCCACCGAACGACACGGCGGCCGCCCGAATCCTTCGCTGCGCTGACGGGGGCGATTGCGCGGCCCGTGAGCGGTACCGCGCCGGAAATCCGGACAGAATCGGCACGTCCGGACAGCGTTCGGACTCCGGTCGGTATCCAGCGATCCGCGTCGTGCCAGGCGTTCGCTGGCATATCCTGAACAAGGAAATTCATAGCACAAAGTCGTCGCTCGAAGGGCGGCTTCGGTGTCGCGCAGGCGCCCGACACGCGGCACCACCTCAGGAGGGAACCGCCATGCCCCACAGCGATGCGCAGGTCACTACCCGGTTGCCGGCCAAACTCGATACGAGCGTCCCACACGAGGCGCGCGTCTACGATTACTGGCTCGGCGGAAAGGACAACTACCCGTCTGATCGCGCGCTCGGCGACACGATCGCCACGCACATTCCCGCCATTCGCAGCATGGCGCGCGCCAATCGCGCGTTTCTCGGCCGCGCGGTGCGTCATCTGGTGGGTGCGGAAGGTGTCGATCAGTTCCTCGACATCGGAACCGGCATGCCGAGCGCGGGCAACACCCACGAGGTGGCCCAGCAGCTCGATCCGGCGGCCCGCGTCGTCTACGTCGACAACGACCCCGTCGTGCTCGCGCACGCGCGCGCGCTGATGGCGAGCACACCGCAGGGCAGGACCGCGTTCGCCCATGCCGACCTGCACGATCCGCACTCCATCCTGGACGACCCCGCCCTGAGCGCCCTCGATCTCGACCGGCCGATCGCAATCATGCTGGTGGCGATCCTGATGTACTTCCGGGACTGCGACGATCCGCACGGCATCATCGGTCGGCTCTTGGACGCGGTGCCCTCGGGTAGCTATCTGGTGATCACCCATCCCACCGCCGACTTCGACGAGCGCGCGGTCGCGCGGGTGGCGGCGGCGGCCGCGCACGCGGGCCTCATCTTCCATCCGCGCAGCCGCGTCGAAACCGAATCTCTTTTCACCGGAACGGAAATCATCAATCCTGGTGTCGTGCCGGTGGCCGGGTGGCGACCGGACCCCGGCGTCGCCGTCGACCCGGAGTCCGCCTGGTATTGGGCGGGCATCGGCCGCAAACCCTGATCCCGGTGTCGACCGGGTGACGTTTGAGCCACGTTCGTTCGGCAATCACCTCGGATGGACCCGAACGCTGGGTGCGACGAGGCGGTGAAAATGGTCAACGACGTCGAGAAACGCTGGCGCGACCCGCGCACATTCCGCCGCGCCGCGACCTATGTCTGCTCTGTCCTCGCCACGGCCGCGCTGGTCTTCGTGCTGGCCCTGCTCTGGACCGCAGAACGGCAGAACTGTTCGGAAGCCGACACGCTGTTGTGCGATAAGCCAGCCCAGGCCGCCATGCTGATCGGACCGTCGTCCGTCCTGCTGATCGGCGGCATCGGCGCCTTCGTCGAAACCTATGTGCAGTGGCGCCGCGGCCAGACCTGGCCGATCTGGCAGGGCGCGGGCTGGTTTCTGTTCACCCTGATGGTTGTCTATCTCGGGATCGGCGGCGGTTCGCTGACAGCCTGAACCCCGGCCGCGAACAACGCGGTCACTCGGCGACTTTCACAACGAGCTTGCCGAAATTGCGACCCGTGAGCATGCCGATGAACGCATCGGGGGCGGCGGCCAAGCCGTCCACGACGTCCTCCAGATAGCGGACGCGGCCGTCGGAGACCCATTCGCCCATCTCGCGCAGGAAGTCCGGATAGAGTTCGCGGACGAACTCGGTCTGGATGAACCCGCGCACGGTGAGGCTTTTGAACAGAATCCGGCCATAGAAGGCGGGCAGCCGGTCCGGCCCGGCCGGTGCCCCGGTCGCGTTGTAGTGAGCGATCAGGCCACAGACCGGTACGCGCGCATACGTATTCAGCAGCGGATAGACCGCGTCGGCCACCGCGCCGCCGACATTCTCGAAGTAGATGTCGATGCCGTCGGGTACGGCCGCCTTCAACTGTTCCGCGAAGTCGGGGGCGCGATGATCGAGTGCGGCGTCGAAGCCGAGCTCGTTCAGGTAGGCGACCTTGCGCGGCCCGCCCGCTATGCCGACGGCACGTGCGCCCTTGATCTTGGCGATCTGCCCGACGGCCGAGCCCACCGGGCCGGTAGCGGCGGCGACCACGAGCGTCTCACCTGGCTGCGGTTTGCCGATCTTGCGTAGACCCGCGTACGCGGTGAATCCCGGCATACCGAGCACACCCAGCGCCGTCGAGACCGGAGCCTTCGCGGGGTCGAGTTTGCGGACATCGCGGGCGCGCGCGACGTCATGGGTCTGCCACCCCGAATAAGCCAGCACCACTTCGCCTTTCGCCACCGAAGGGTCGCGGGACTCGAGCACTTCGGCCACCGTAGCGCCGACCATCACCTGGCCGACTTCGACCGGTTCGGCGTAGGACTTTGCGGAGTTCATCCGGCCGCGCATGTACGGATCGAGGGACAGGTACCGTGTGCGCAACAGCACCTCCCCCTCGGCAGGCGCAGGGAGTTCAGCCGTCTCGATACGGAAGTTCTCCGGGGTAGGCGTGCCCACCGGCCGGGAAGCAAGCACGATTCGCGTCGACTCGACCATGCCGCTCATCCTAGTCGGATGGCGCGGGCGCTTCCGGCACCCGCGCCAGCTCGCGCGTAGGGCGATCACCAGGACGGTGTCTTGGGCCCCAAGAACAAGCCCCCGTTGACCTCCAGCGTCTGACCGGTGACCCAGCGGCCGTCACCGGAGGCGAAGAAGGCCACGGCGTCGGCGATGTCCGCACCCCGTCCGACCCGCTCCAGCGCGGTCATGCTCGCTACGCCGGAAATCGCGCCGTCGTTGGTGTGCAGCCAGGAATTCATCTCGGTATCGGTGATGCCGGGCGAGACGGTGTTCACCGTAATCCCGCGCGGCCCAAGGGAATTCGCCAGCGAGCGGCCGAGGACGTTCAGCGCACCCTTGGTCATCCCGTAGACAACTTCCGGCGTGGCGAACCAGGTGACGCCGGAGGAGATGTTGATGATGCGCCCGCCGTCGCGCAGTATGGGCAACGCCCGCTGGATGATGAAGAACGGCGCGCGCACATTGATCGCGACCAGTCGGTCGAACTGCTCTGGCGTGGCCTGCTCGATAGTGGCCTCGTAGGTAATGACCGCTGCGTTGTTCACCAAGATGTCCAATGGCCTGCCGTCCAGCCCGGCCATGAGCTCGCCGAACAGCCGGTCGATATCGCCCTCCACGCCCAGTTCCGCGCATACCGGGAACGCCCGCCCGCCTACCCGCCGAATCGCGGACACCGTCTCGTCGGCCGCCTCCTTATTGGTCCCGTAGTGCACGGCCACCTCGGCGCCGTCGGCAGCCAGCCGCTCGGCGATGGCGCGCCCTATCCCGCGTGAGGCACCGGTGACCAGGGCGGTCTTTCCAGTCGGATGGGACATATTTCGCTCCTGCGCGGTTAATAGGGAACGTTCCCTAACATTGCTGACACGAGCTACTCTAGACCCGTGGAGCCGAAACGTCGAGCTGCCGCGGAGACCAGGGAACACATCCTGCTCGTCGCGCGGGAGCTGTTCTATCAGCAGGGGATTCGCGCGACCGGTGTGGACCGCGTCGCCGCCGCGGCAGGCGTGGCTCCGCCCACTCTGTATCGACTGTTCGCCTCCAAGGACGACCTCGTCGCCGCCTACCTCGAACGCGAGGACCGTCATTACCGGGACTGGTTCAGCGCCGCCGCCGAGGGCGACGGCCCGCGCGAGCGCATCTTTGCCCTGTTCGACGCGCTGGCCGACCAGGTCGGTCCCGAATCATGTCGCGGCTGCCCGTTTCTCATCGCCCTCGGCGAGTTCCCGGACCGCGACCTGTCCAGCCACCAGCACGCCGTCGGGATGAAGAGCTGGGTGCGTGAACAGTTCAGCACACTGGTCGACGAACTTGCGGCAACCACGACGATCCACGACCCGTCGGCGCTGGCCGATCAGCTGATGCTCGTGATGGAGGGCGTCTACGCGACGACCCAGGCGTTCGGAGCGACGGGGCCCGCTGCCGAGTCCAGATCTCTGGTCGAGGCGCTCCTCCCCCGCCCGTCCGCTCCCAGTGAGCCTCTGGGACGCAACGCGTCATTCACCCAGGACCCGGTCGACGCCGGCCACACTCCGGTGCGGATCGACCCGAGCGCAGCCCGACACCGAATCCCCTCGGACACCAGCGGGTCGGCATGAGCGTTCAAGACATCGAGATGAGTCGCCGAGGCATTGGCATGGCCGCCAGAGGTTCGTAGCGTCAAGAATATGACCTTGGAAATCGGCACCATCCTGCCCACCTCGACGCCCGATCCCGTGAATCCCATCCTCGGAGACGTACGGGCAAGCGCCCGATTCGCCGAGCAGATCGGGCTCGACTCGGTGTGGGCCACCGATCATCTGGTGGCCAGCGCACCGATCCTGGACAGCACCGTCGTACTGGCCACCGCCGCCGCGGCAACCGAGCGCATCCGCGTCGGCTACGGCGTGATGCTGCTGGCGTTGCGACCAGTGGCCTGGGCGGCCAAGCAGATCGCCACACTGCAGCACGTCTCCGGTAATCGCCTGGTCCTCGGCGTCGGCACCGGCAATCCGGCGCACGGCGATGTCGCATGGCGCGCCGCCGGGGCAACGTTCGCCGACCGCGGGCGGCGCACCGACGAGGCGCTGCGAGTGTTGCCCGACCTGGTCGCCGGGCGGCCGACGACGCTACCCGACGGCACCGAGGTCACGCTGTCGCCGGGCGCACTCATGCCGCCGGTCCTCGTGGCAGGCGACGCACCGCGGGCACGCCACCGCGCCGCCGCCTACGGTGACGGCTGGGTCGCCATCGGACTCGAGCCACGCCAGGTGAGCGCGAGCGTGACCGAATTGGGTGCGCTCGCCGACGAATACGGCCGACGGCCTCCAGCCGTCACCGTCGTCGCACCCCGCCTCTCGACCGATCCCGGCCGAGCGGCCGAACAATTGACCGCCTACGCCGACGCGGGCGCCGAACGGGTCGTCCTCGCCCTCTCAGGTCCGGAGTGGCGTGACGACTATGAGTTCGTGGCAAAGATCAAGGCACAGTTGTGAATTCGCTGTTCACCCGCTGCACAGTAGCCCCAGTCCGAGTACGAGCAGCACCACCGCGATCACCGAATCCAGAACCCGCCAGGCCAGCGGGCGGGCAAACAGCGGTCCGAGCAGTCGCGCGCCGAATCCCAGTGCGGTGAACCAGAGCAGGCTGGCCAGCATCGCGCCCGCGCCGAGGAACCAGCGGTCCGGGCTCGCGTAGGTGCTCGCGAAGGAGCCGAGCAGCAGCACGGTGTCCAGGTAGACGTGCGGGTTGAGCCAGGTCAGCGCCAGGCAGGTTGCCACCGTGGCGCCGAATGCGGCGGTGGCCCTGGCAGCTTCGCACCTCAGTGCGTCAGGCGACAGCGCCCGCCGGGCGGTCGGCACGGCATACCCGATCAGGAACACCGCGCCCGCGTAGCGCGCCACCACCAGTACCCCCGGGGCAGATTCGACGATCACGCCGAAACCGCCGACACCAGCCGCGATCAGCACGATGTCCGACACCGTGCACACGGCGACCACAGCCGCCACATGTCTGCCGCTGATCCCCTGGCGCAGCACGAAGGCATTCTGCGCACCGATCGCCACGATCAAGGAGAGGCCGAAGCCCAAACCGGATACGGCCGCCACCGCCGCGGAAGAAACGCTCACGTCGGTCGACGCTAAACCCGGCACCATAGCGCGACAAGCTAAAGGTTCTTATCTATCATTAAGATCTCTTAATATGGATCTCCAGCTCGACCAGCTTCGCGCACTCGACGCCGCCATCACCGAGGGGACGTTCGACGCGGCGGCGCGCAGACTGAGCGTGACGCCATCGGCGATCAGTCAGCGGATCAAGACGCTGGAGGACGCGGCGGGGCGTATTCTCGTGCGGCGAACGAAACCGGTGCGTGCCACCGAGTCCGGGCTCGCGGTGCTCCGGCTGGCCAGGCAGATCGAGTTGCTCGCCGGGGACACCGCGCGCGAACTCGGAGACGAGCTGTCCAGGGGTCCGACCCGGGTACCGATCGCGGTGAACGCCGATTCGCTGGAGACCTGGGTGATGTCCGCGCTGGGGCGTGGGCCTTCCGGGGTGTGCTTCGAGATCCATCGCGAGGACGAGGAGCACACCACAGGGCTGCTCCGCGACGGCACCGTGATGGCCGCGATCACGGCCACCGCACAACCGGTGCAGGGGTGCAAAGTCGAGCGACTCGGTGCGATGCGCTACCGACCGGTGGCCAGTCCAGAGTTCGCCAGGACCTGGTTCGGTGACGGCGCCACCACCGCGGGGGCCTATGCGGCGGCGCCGGTGGTGCTCTTCGACCGCAAAGACGACCTGCAGGATCGGCTCCTCCGTCGCCGCAGCCGCAAGCCACTCGATCCGCCGCGCCACTACGTCCCGTCGTCCACGGGATTCGCGGCGGCCGTCCGCCTAGGACTCGGTTGGGGCATGCTGCCCGATCTGCAAACCGAGGATGATCTTGCTGCCGGTCGGTTGGTACCGATCGACCCCGGCGTCGTCATCGATGTCCCCTTGTACTGGCAGCAGTGGCGCGTACACTCCCCCGCCCTCAGCGCTGTCGCCGCCACCATCGCCGACGCGGCGGCCGACGCGTTACGCTGACCCCTGCCCGACCACGCACGCGGGGCCCGCGACTCCGCCGGACCAGAAGGGCGGACACCCAGGCCCGGCGACGCCGTATCCGAGAAGGCGCGACCGTGGGCACGGCAGCACCGCAAGGTGATTCGGAATCGCAGACTGGTCGGATGGGAACTACTTTCCGCACCGCGGAAACAAGGAAGGCAACCCGATCCGGCTCGTCCTCATACCGCAGGATTCGCTGGTCGCACCCTTCGGTCCCGCCGGTGGCCCCAATTCGTATCGGGGCCGCCGTGGGCGAACCAGCCAGTGCCCGAGTCTATCCTCAGACCCCGACCTCGAAAGAAATACTGCCACATCGATCCAACCGCGTCGCGTCGGCGAACTCTCCCCCATGAGGACGTGTCTCATCCGTGGAGCCGCTACCACCGAATCGAGGTTGTTCGGCATCGCGCCGAGAAGGGCACCGGGCGGTGCCATGCGGCAGACCACACCTCAGGCAATCCCTTCGCCCGAGCGCATCTCCGAAAGCAGGTCTTTGAGGAATTGCAGGCTGCCCGGTGGTGACAACGCTTCCACGCTGAGCCGGTTCATGACCGACATGTACAGCTCGACGTCGCGCCGTTTGTCCAGGTAGAGCGAACTGGTGAGTTGCTCGGTGTAGACGATGTCGAGTAGTTCGGTCTCGGGAAAGCGCAGGATACTGAACGGCCCACCCGCGGCAGAATGCCCTCCGGCCGAATACGGCAGCACCTGAATCCTGATGTTGGGGCGCTCGGCCATCTCGACCAGGTGCTCGATCTGCTCCAGGAGCACCTGCATCCCGCCTACCGGTCTGCGTAGCGCGTTCTCATCGATGACCGCCCACAGGGTCGGGGCGACGACCCGAAAGAGAATGTGCTGTCGACGCACTCGGATGGCAACCCGCCGCTCGGTTTCGTCCGTGTTGCCGAGCTGGATCACCGCACGGGCATAGTCGGCGGTCTGCAGCAGACCAGGTACGAATTGGGCCTCGTAGGTGCGGATCGTGGTCGCGGCTTGTTCGAGGCCGATGTAGGTCTCGAACCAGGCAGGGAGCAGGTCGCTGTAGTGCTGCCACCAGCCCGGGTCATTGGCCCGGCGAGCCAATTCCAGGTATGTTTCGCGTTCAGCGGGGTCGACAACACCGTAGAGGGTCAGCAGATCCCTGAGATCGCGCTCCTTGAACCCGGTCCGCCCCAACTCCAGACGACTGATCTTGGCGTGCGATCCGCGGATGGAATCGCCCGCGACCTCCCTGCTGATCCCGCAGCCTTCGCGCAGCTGACGCAGCCGACTGCCGAGCGCGATCCGCAGTACCGTCGGACCACGTTCTGCCGCGAGAGATTCCGCGTCTCCACTGTTGTCTTCGTCATTCGTCATAGATGCCTCCGGCCGATAGGGGGTAGACCGCGGGGCGCACTGCCTCCACCATTACAGATCATCTGATGTCGGCTGCCGATCCTACTCGGCGCGCACGAAGCCGGACAACGACGCGAGCACAGGTTGAATCCGCGGTGTGGAGGCATGGATTCACAAGAGCGACAAGGCAATAAGCTGAAGGCAATTCCTGGCAACCGAGCCGCCCCGGTACGTAGAGTTGCCTACGGCGGCGGCTGACCTGTTCCACGACCACCGAGCCCGGCCTGACATCGAACGTTCCGCGGATCACCGACCGGGACGTCCGGGCGAAGCCGGCCGATGTCCTCAGCTTCACCAGCATCGACCTTGCGACTTCCAGGACGGCGTCAACTGGTGCTCGGACTGGGTCGCGAGCTTCCACCGCGGTTCTACCCGGCGGCACCGTACAGTATCCACCGCTCGGTCGTGGTCGAAACGATCGCCCTTCGGCGAGATGAAATCATCACTGGCCGAACATATCCGAGGTTATTGCCGTGATAATCGGTGGACTCTAGGCTGGTGAGCCAGGCTGCGGCAATGCATAGAGAGGTCTTCATGTCCGATCCCACTCCCCAGACCGGTGTCCGTGCGCCGGTCGGCGTGGACACGACGCGGGCGAGCATCGCCCGCGTCTACGACGCCACCCTCGGTGGCAAAGACAATTACGAGGTCGACCGCTACGTCCGCGACAAGGTCGCCGAGGTCGCGCCACGCCAGGGCGACGTGGCCCGGATGAACCGCCGCTGGCTGCACCGCGTGGTCAGGTATCTGTCCGGGACCGTGGGCATCGACCAATTCCTCGACATCGGGGCGGGTCTGCCCACCGTGGGCAACACGCATGAGATCGCCCAGCAGCAGAACCCCGAAGCGCGGGTCGTGTACGTCGACAACGATCCGGTCTGCAATATCCACGGCCGAGTATTGCTGGAACGCAACGAATTCACCCACTTCGTGCCTGCCGATCTGACCGAGCCGAAAACCCTGCTTACGCACTCGGAGGTCACCCCGCATCTCGACCTCACCCGCCCGTTGGCGCTGATCCTGTGCGGAATCCTGCACCACGTCGACGATGCGCTGGATCCTGCCGGAATCATGCGCGACTACATCGACGCTCTCCCCGCCGGTTCGTACGTCGGCATTACGCATTTCTATGACCCCGCCGACGGCTCCGAGGCCCACGACATGGCCATCGAGCTGCAACGGCGTTTCACCGAAATGGGTTTGGGCTCCGGCTGGTACCGGACTCACGAGGAGATCGCCTCGTACTTCGGTGATCTGGAGTTGATCGAGCCCGGCCTGGTCGAACTCGACGACTGGTGGCCGATGGGCCCGGCGGTGCGCCCGCGGCTGACCGAGGAGCGGCTGCTGCTGGGCGGACTAGGCTACAAATCCGGATCACCGGACACCGTCGTGACCTCCCTGCATCGCAGGGCGGCAAGCAAGAACTATCGACCTGCTTCCGCCAGCGGCGGCTCGACGGAAAGGTAATGCGACAATGACCTATGACGAACTGAACGGACCAGACCTCCGGAACGACCGGTGGCGTTTTCTGGAAGTTCCGCTGGGGGAAGGCCAAGCCTGGAGCTACGCCGACCCCTCGGCCCGGACCGACATCGAAGACGGCACCGTATCGGTCCGTATCGACGCCTTCACCCGGTCGCACTCGGACGTCCAGATCCTCGACAACCCGAAGCATCTGCTGGTGTCGGTACAGGAATTCGACCTCAACGGCGGACCTCGGACCTTCGCGGTGGAGATGGCAGCCGAGAACATCGGCTCCACCGGCGAGGATTACCGGGACGGGTTCGCCGCCTTCAATGTCCTCGACATGGGCAGCGCCCAAGTGTTCGACCTGATCGCGACCAGCAAGCACGCCTACGCGATTCACGAACGGCTGTTCGTGCCTGGCGTCGTACCCAAGGAACAAGCGTTCACGCATATCGTGCACGCTCCGCTTGCGGGCATCGACATCAAACCCGCCGAATTCCACCATTACGCGGTCACCATCGACCGCGATGCCAGCACCGTCGGCTGGTCGGTCGATGCCACCCCCGTCTACACCGCACACGTGCTGAACCTGCCGGAGAAAGTTCAGATCGGATTCGGCATCATCACCCTGCACCCGATCCGTGACGGGCAAAGCACCTCGCTGCGCGGACAGGGCCTGCATGGTCTCTGGCGAAAATTCACCGTGGACTGAGCACACCCGCTGACCGGGGCCTGCGCTTGCCTTGGGCACGCAGACCTGTGATGGCTCTGGCCGACGACCACGATGACCTCGGCGGAGTTGGCGCCCAGCCGAGTACGACTGGGCGCCATGCTGTCCGGGCGGGCGGATGTCCACCACGGGATCACGTCGTGCGATCTCACCGCTGTCGAGCGGTACCAACCCGGTCGTGCGACCCAGGAGTAGATGTTCGACATCACCGGGCATCACAATCCGTGACGCCGAACTACCTGTCGCAGTGGGGCGGCGCCGACGCCGCCATCGCTCAGATCATTTCCTTACGTGGCCACTCACGGCGAGTTCGGGCGTAATCCTGTGCCATAGCGTCACTCTCGGCCAGATCTCGCTCGAACTCGTCCAAACTGTCGTCCCGGCGGCGCGGATCCCACACCATGGCCGCGGCCGAACCGACCAACAACGTAACGACAATGGCCGCTACGATTGCGTACAGCACGTCTTCCACCTTCCTGAGATTCCGAACCGATGGCGCGGGCTATTGCGGATACTCAACGCGCACAGCCTTTTTCATGCCGCACGCATAGTAGACCGCGATCCTCCGCATGGCATGCGCAGGACCCATCACCCCCCGGGCATCGGGAGAGATTCGCATCGAAAGCGCATGCGCACCGATTCGCGGAAACGCCACCGCGAACCATTAGCGTCGCCTACGCTCATCCCTGTCCCGGTGGCCCCGGGACATGCAGCGCGGGACCGGTACGCCCAAGCCGACCGCGATCGCTGGTGGTAGCGGTGAGGTTCGACGGTTCGATGAACCTCACCGTCACACCTATCCCGCAGCAAATCCTGCGGACATTCGCTCGGAATAACGCGCATCCGGCATCCTCCGGGCTACCGTCTTCGGTCATGGACGACATCGAACTGCAGCCTCCGACCGTCGCCTCCGCGAAGCAGACCGGACTGGTCCTGGACATCGCCGACCTCGACATCCACAACCCCCTCGCCGTGCCCGGCGAAACGACCTACCCCTACATCCGCTGCACCGACCACCGAGTTCTGCGTCTACCCCGTCCACTGCACCGCTGGGCGACCGACACCATCGCGCTCAATTACGCCCAGCACGCCAGTGGCGCGGTGCCACTGTTCCCCGGACAGGTCGAATTCGGCATCCTCGACGGCACCATGTACGCCGAACTCCTCTGACCAGCACCCGCCACGGCGAGGGCCTGACCGATACGGCCGGGCCCTCGCCGCCGACATGTGCGGACCGGGTCCCGCCCTGCAGGGTGCGCAGGCAAACCACCCTGCCGACATCGGACACTCTCGCCCGCGGTGTCCCGGGCGATGTCGGCCCCGGCCACCTGTTCGGGCGATGACACGCGGGTCCGACGGCCCGAGCCGCGGTGGAGCGTGAGCGGCTCAGACCCGGCTCGGTAGCGAACACTCCGGAGGCACGACACACTGGAGGCCGTGAATCCCATGTCATTCGGACGGCGCGCCTGCGCACTGGAGGGCCCGCCGTGACCGATCTCGCCCGCGGTGAGAACCGCCCCGCTCCCGGCGATCGGCTGACGGTCACCGTTACGTGTTCGGTCCCCGTGGACGTTTCGGCGTTACTGCTGAACCCCGAAGGGCGAGTACGGTCCGACGCCGACTTCGTGTTCTTCAACCAGCCGGTGGCCCCCGGCGTCACCTACCGGCACGGCCGCGGTTCCGGTGACGTGGTGGAGATACAGGCCTCCGCCTTACCCGCCGACGTCGACCGCGTGGTCGTCACCGCCAGCCTGGACGGCAGCGGGCCCGCCACCTTCGCGAGCGTCGGCTCGCTGCGCGCGACCATCGCGGCCGATGCGGGCCGGCTGGCCTTCCCGATGAGCGGACTCAGCACCGAGACCGCCGTGGTGTGCGTGGAGATCTACCGCCGCGGCGGCAGCTGGAAGGTCCGCGCGGTCGGCCAAGGCTACGACAACGGCCTGGCCGGGATCGCGACCGCGTTCGGCGTGAGCATCGACGACGAGCCCGCACCTCCGACTCCGCCACCCGCCGCGCCTCCCCCACCCATGTACCCACCGACCAATCCGGTGGCACAGCCGTATCACCCCGCGTCACCGACTTTTTCACCGCCACCGGCCTATCCCTCGTCGCCTACCCCGGTGCCGCCACCACCGATGCCCTCACCCCAGCAAGGAGCGCTGCCGATGCAGAGCGAACTGTTCGCCCCGAGCCATGCCGAAGTCACCGGCGCCGGCATCCAGAAGCAGGGCGGCAAGATGATCAAGGTCGCCGTCAACGGCGAGGTCATGGCCCGCGCCGGGTCGATGGTCGCCTACCAGGGCGACCTGCAGTTCCAGGCGCTCGGCTCGGGCGGCATCGGACGAGCGATCCAGCAGCGGCTCACCGGAGAGGGTGTTCCGCTGATGAAGGTGTCCGGCCGCGGCGACCTGTTCGTCGCCAACGGCGCCGCCGATGTGCACACCATCGATCTCGACGGCACCGACGGCCTCACCATCAACGGCGCCAACGTGCTCGCGTTCGATTCCACGCTGACATACAACGTCCGCATGGTGCAGGGCGCCGCCGGATTCGCCAGCAACGCGGGGCTGTTCAACTGTGTCTTCACCGGCCGGGGCCGCATCGCGATCACCACACACGGCACACCGGTCGTGCTCAACGTCGACCAGCCGACCTATGCCGACCCGCAGGCGGCAGTGGCTTGGTCGTCGAGCCTGCAGACCGGGATCAAACGAAACGATTCCTTCGGCCTCGGCCGGCTCATGGGTCGCAGCACCGGCGAGGGCATGACGCTATCGTTCTCCGGCCGCGGTTTCGTCATCGTGCAGCCCTCGGAGCTGCCACCCGGCGGCTTCATCGGCGGCACGGGCGGCGGCCAGGAGGCGGGCCAGAGCGGCGGGGTCCTCGGCGGACTGTTCGGATAGCGCGAGCGTTCGCGTGTCACGCCTGCGGTGACACGAGTTCCACGACGGTGATGTCCGACGGTGCGCCTATACGCACCGGCGGACCCCACGCCCCAGCTCCCCGGGTGACGTACAACTGAGTATCGCCGTACCGCTCCAGACCGGCGACCGTGGGATTCACAAGCCCCGCAAGGTAATTGCCCGGCCAGATCTGGCCCCCGTGAGTATGGCCGGAAAGCTGCAGATCGACACCGTGCGCTACCGCGTCATCGATGAGCACGGGCTGGTGTGCCAGCAAGACGGCGGTCCGCGAGCGGTCCCGATCGCCGAGTGCCTTGCCGAAGTCGGGGCCATGCCCGGTACGTTCGCCTTGCAGGTCGTTCACGCCCGCCAGATCGAATCCGGGCAACTCCGTGCGGGCGTTCGCAAGCAGGTGCATCCCGAGCTCCTGAACGTGGTCGATCCACTGTTCGGCACCGGAGAAGTACTCATGGTTGCCGGTGACGAAGAACGTACCGTGGCGCGCGTGCAAGTCGGCCAGCGGCTCGACGGCGGACCGCAGGTGCTCGACACTGCCGTCCACCAGATCACCGACGACGGCGATGAGGTCCGGCTGAGTGTCGTTGACGGTGTGGACCACCCGCTCGGCGAAGCCGCGGCCAAGGATCGGGCCGAGATGGAGATCGCTGACCACCGCGATGCGGAACCCGTCCGCTCGGCGCGGCAGTTTCGCCAGAGGCACGGCCACGTGCTTGACGCTCGGTCCGTTGAGAACGCTGTAGGTCCCTGAGCCGACTGTCGTCGCCGCGACGGCCACGGCCGCCCCGCCCACGACGCGAGAGACGAAGACCCGGCGCGGCACCCGATCGACCGAGGCCTCAGGTTGCGACTGAACAACAGTGTCGGTCAACGCATGCGACTCGGATGCGGAGTCCGCGGACACGACGGCGGCGACCGGTTCGGGCACTGATTTCTCGCCGAACCGCCGCAGCACGAGCTGCACCAGCTCGCCGACGAACAGCGCGAACAGTAGGTAGACGAACAGCACGCCCCACAGGTAACCGGGCCAGGCGATAATGCGAACGAACGGCAATGGCGCCGAGACCAATTCGGCCACCACCGTGCCGACCAGCAGCAGCGGGCACGCCACCACGACGGCGGTGCCGACGCGCCGCGCGCGGGATCCGGCGGTGGTCGTATCCCGCACGAGACGCCGCCACACATACCAGTGCAGCACGCCGAACAACGCCAGGACGACAAGGCACAACGCCAGGACGACGATCCCGACGAGAACGATCACAACGACCACGGCTGCACTCTCTGTGAACAATCCGGTTCCGCGGCACCAACTTACGTCACCGCATCGACAGTGCGTGCCGCGTCCGGTTCACTCCCGGCTCATGTCGTCCGCTCGATGACGCCACGCACGAAGGCGGCCTGACCCGCGTGCTGCAGATCGTCGGAGATCACACTGACCAGCCGTACGCCGAGCGTCACCGGCGGATCCCATCGGATGTCCACGATCCGTTCGAGGTCACTGTCGCCCAATTTCCGGACGAAGCGCAGCGTCTGCTCGTGCACCGCGTCGTAGTAGCCGACGAGCAGCTCGGCCGGGGCGCGAATGACGGCGACGTCGACGGAACGGTCACCGTATCCGGTCGCCCTCGCATCGATAGACAGGCCGAACCGGTCGTACCAGCGCCGCGCCGTCCACACCTGCTCGACGTCGGCGACTTCGGAGACGTGGTCGTCTTGCACCCGGGTCAGATGCCAGATGAGCCACGCGATCGAGTTGGCGCCCTTGTCGATCCGGTGCGCCAGCTCGTCTTCGCCGAGCCCGTCCACCGCTTCGTGCACCACCTCTCGAATCCGTTCGAAAGCATCGGTCAGCACATCGGCACTCGTCATCGTTGTCGGCTCCTACATCGATGTCTGGTGCCGTCGACCGTACCCACCCATACGCCGACGCGCCGGAACATTCAGCCAACGCGCGGGACTCGATTCCCATTCGGTGCGAATCGGATCGACGGTCCGAGCATCGAATTCCCGTACTATTGCGCCATATTGAACGAGCCGTTATTTAACGGTACGATATAAACCGGCGAGGTTGGTTCTCTTGCCTCCCGAGGGAATTGATGTCGACCAGACCAGCCAGTTGGTCACCGACTGGACAGTACGTACCGAAGTGAGGAAGTACCGATGATCCAAGACGTCGACGCCGGACGTGCCCGGCGAGTGATCGCCCGAGTGGCGCTGGCTTCCGCGATCGCGCTGACGCCCGTCGCCGTCACGGCGGCACCCGCGCTGGCGCAGGGGCCCACCGTCGCGGTCGAGCAGACGAACCAGGGTGAGGAGATCCACGGCGGCTGGGGCCACGGCGGGCGGCACCGCCACGGCGGCTGGGATCGCGGGGGCTGGGGCGGTTACGGGGGCTGGGGCGGCTACGGCGCCTGGGGCAACCCCTTCGGCTATTGGGGCAGCCCCTTCGGCATCTGGCCGGGCCTCGGATTCTTCCTGCCCGGCACCGGAAGCGCGTTCTGACCACGACGACGCGCACCTCAGGCGACAGGTGATTTCCGACTCCGCGCACGCCGGTCCAGATAACCAGCACAGCGGAGCCGGAAATCCCTGGCGCCCAAGAAAATCAGTTTTCGGCAACGCCGACGGGCTCGCGTGCGGGCCGCATCGGTGAATCCGGCCGTGGGACCGGTCGCGACACTCCGCGCGTGCCGCGCAGGACGACCCTGATCGCATGCATGCCCGGCCCAGAACGATCCTCGTCGGGGTCCAGCTCTCTCCGCCGACCGACGAGCACCACTCCCGCCCCTACCAGCACCGCCGCATAGGCGACGACGTAACCGTTCATCAAGATCGGTGCGATCGGCCACCACGGCGGGTACAAGAACAGCCCGACACTCACGTAGGTCTCGCTCCACTGATAGGTCCACGCACCGATCGAGACGTACAGGGTAGCCGCACCGATCCACCACCCAGGGCGGGTCAGCGCCTTATGTACGAGGTAGACCAGCAAGGGCACGAACCACACCCAGTGATGCCCCCAGGAGAACGGCGAGATCGCGCAGGCGGTGAGGCCGGCGAGCACGATCGCGAGCAGCCGTTCCCCGTGTGCGTGCAGCCGCGCCGCCACCACCAGGCTGGTTGCGGCCACGGCGCCCGCCACCGGCAGCCACAGCCACATCGGTGCGGGATGACCGGTCAGATGCGCGATGGCGCCGCGGAGGGATTGGTTGGAGGGGTGGATGTCCAGCGCGATGCGATCGGACTGGAGGAACGTCGAACTCCAGTATTGCCATGAGTCGGCGGGCAGGATCGCCCACGCGAGGCCGACCGACGCCACGAAGGTCGCCGACGCCGTCAGCGCCGCGCGCCACTGCCGCAACGCGATGAAATGCGCGACGAAATACAGCGGAACGAGCTTGATACCCGCGGCCACGCCGACACCGAGCCCGCGCAGCCCGCCGCGATCGCCGCGCGCGCAGTCCCACAGCACCAGCAGCATGAGGACCAGGTTGATCTGCCCGTAGTACAGCGTGGTGCGGACCGGCTCGATGAACGCACAGGTGATCGCCAGCAACGCGCAGGCGAAGGTCGACCGCACATCGAGCCGATACCCGAGGATGCGCCAGCTCATCTGGATACAGCCGAACAACACGACCAGGTTTACCGCCAGCCATGTGTTGGTGACCCACCCCCACGGCAGCAGATCTATGGGGATGAAGACGAGGGTGGAGAACGGCGTGTAGGTGTAGAGCAACCCGAACACGCTGGGTTCGGTGTAGAGCGGATGCCCGTGTAGGACGCGCCATGCGCCGTCGCGGTAGACGTGTGCGTCGAGACCGCCGACCAGAATGCCCGCCTTGTCGAGCCACGGATCGACCGTGGTGAAGACCAGCATCAGCGCGACAAGGGCGCTGCCCACCAAGACGTAAAGCGCTGGGCCCATCCGCGGAACCTCCAGCGACCGCGAATTGCGCACCCAAGCCTCATCGTTGATCGAGCTGTGTATTCGATATCACATCTGTTGCCGTGCAGCGGTTTTGCCGACGCTCAACCTACCCAACCACGTTACGGCGAGCATGCCCCGAAGATTTGGGTCGTTTCGTCGGGTTTCACCCGCTTCTCCCATGGTTATGCCCGGTCGCACAGATATCGAAACCTGCGCGCTCACGAGGAATCCGGTGAAGACGGCCGGCCAGGGCACATGACCTGGTACAGCACGTGCCATGCCCGCATCGTGGCCTGAACGCCGATGGCCTGTCTTCACGGACGGGGACGAGCATCGGCCGGGAATCCGCAACACGCCGGCAGCCTCGAATTGTCATGCCGCACAAGGAGAACACGAGGAAATCGATCGCCGTGACGCCAAGGCCCTCAGTGCGGCGCATCGCGATACAGACTTCCAGCTTCGACACAGCACATGTCGTCGAACTCTACCTCGCGGAAGACCTTCCAGTAGTTTTCATTGAGATACGCATCGAATAGGCTGACATGTCGGCTAAATCAGCACACTATCCGCTATTCGATTAACTCATCGGATGAGTCCGTCGAAGTCCACACGGAATTCACACGCGACATCACTGGCGACGCGCCAACGTTTTCCGTCGAATGCGCAGAACGATTGCTTCGGGAGGGCCGTCCGGCCAGACACGGACATCCGCGCATCGAGCACCGTCCACGCCACCGGGGTCGCGACGACCACAATGCTTCCCGCGTCATCGTCATCGTCATCGTCATCGTCATCGTCATCGAAGGCTCGACATGCAGCACCGCCCGCGCATGCGCGATACTCGCCGATCTGCCGCCGACCCGGTTCGACGCACTCGCTCCGCTCTACCGACAGCCTCGCAACCGCGACTCACGACGTTCGTCATCCTGATTGCGAATCTGCGCCGATCGGCCACCGAACTCCCTACCACACACGCCACTCGCGCGACCTTTCTGAGGCCATGCGGTGAGTTCGGTTGCCGCTCGTAGACCGCTCTTCCCACGCCCTCTGCACTCCGGCGTCTCGAGAGTGCCGCGCGTATCCGGCCCCGCATGGATGCCCGGGTGCCGACCTGGGGAGGGCAGGGCTGTTCTTCCCGCTCGTTACACGCAACCGAAGCATGTGTATTCACTTTCGGTCTTCGATGCCTGTCCTAGTTCACTCTTCGTCGAAGTTGCCACGACCTCCCCGGGAGCAGCTTCGCGAACTTATCGCCTCGCGAGGTATTGACGTCCCATGCAGAATGTGTGCACACTATCGCCATCTCGGGTCCTCTGGGCGGAAGAACCCGTCCCGGGCCGCCAGAGAGGTCCGTGAAGCTGCCCACGAACTCCCCTGACGCTGAATGTCGCCCCACTGCCCTGGCTCGCCGGGCGTCGCACAGCCCCACCGCACCGCCCCACCGGCCGTGCACCCTCTCCGTGTCCGCTCGGCGCCTCGTCGCAGCCGACCGGCGCTTCGTCCCGCGCGATCGGAACCGAGGGCACGCGGCCGGTATCCCCAGGAGGTCACATGTCACAGATCCCCGCAAAACCTGATCAATTCAGCGGGCTGACCACGCTCCACCCGTCCGACCAGCCCATAGGACAGCTGACTGTGGCCGTGTTCCCCGGGGCCGGCTCGGTGCACCTGTACCACGCCCTCGACTCCGGGTACTTCGACCAGGCGGGCCTGGAGGTGAAGCTGATCGAGGTCGTCTCATCCGATCAACAGATGACCGGCTGGAACGACGGCGACTACGACATCATGCACACCTCCCCCGACCACCTGCTGCGCTCGCTGCTGGGGCGGGATCCGGTGGCCGTCCGGGCCGAAGGTGTGGGCGAACTGGCCGTCCACCGGCGCCCCGGCGATCCGCTTCCGACGGACCGGTGGGCGGTAGACAACGCGCGAAGCGCCTTCGCATTCGTGTTGCGCGCGATACTCGCCGACGTCGCCGGCTCCCCGGTTATCGACAGCCAACTCGCGCCGGTCGGCGGTACTTTGCAGAGATTCAACGTACTGCGGACGGGCGCCGTGGACGGCACCACCGTTCATCCGCCCTTCGACCTGCTCGCCGCCGAGGAGGGATACCCGCGTCTCGGCGGCCACCTCCAGATCGCACCCGACCTCATCACCACAGCGGTGATCGTCCCGCGCGCCACCGCCACCGCGTGGTACACCCGCGCCTACCTCGAGGTCTGCCGCCTCAGCACCTCGGAACTCCTGGCCTCTGGCGCGCGGGGCATCGAAGCGGCCCTGGCCCGGCACGGTTGGCCCCCGGCCATCGCCAGGGCCGCCGTCCCCGGCCTCCTGGGGCCCGCCGGTCTGTCGACCTCACCCGAGGTGGCCCTGCGCGGCTTGGAGGTGGTGGCCGACCTGCGCCGACGATTCGATCCTGCCTGGCGGCCCTCCTGCTCGCTCGGGTCCCTGATGGGACCGGGCCAGGGGTCCTGACGACGGTCGCTCAGCAATCACGGATACAGCCTTCGACGTGCGAACAGGCTGTATCCGCACGGCCACCCGGAGTTCGGCCGAAAGACACCCCCCGACACAGAAATACGATAGGACTCTCATGCACGACGACAATCGAAAAGGAACCGGTAGCAACGTCACCTGGCAGCCGGTGACGCTGCTGGTGCTTGCCATCTGCGGGATCACCGTCGTCGCCGACGGGTACGACGTGGTCGTTTACGGCGCGGTGATTCCGTCCCTTCTCCACGAGCCGGACTGGGGCCTGACTCCGGCCGGTGCCGGTCTGATCGGTTCGGTGGCTCTGGTCGGGATGCTCACAGGGGCGACAACCGTCGGCACGCTCACTGACACGCTGGGCCGGCGCAAGATGCTGATCGGCTGCCTGATCTGGTTCTCGGTAATGACGGGCCTGTGCGCGATGGCGCCCTCCCCCGAGGTGTTCGGTGCGTTCCGGTTCCTCGCCGGCCTCGGCCTGGGCGGTGTGCTGCCGACCGCCACTGCTCTCGCCGGTGAGTACTCGCATCCGAAAACACGGAATCTGGTTTTCGCGATCGTGTTCAGTGGTTTTCCTGTGGGCGGCATCATCGCCGCTCTCTCCGGGATGTTCATCATTCCCCGGTTCGGTTGGCAGCCGATGCTGTTGCTCGGTCTCGTCCCACTCGTGCTGGTCGTGCCGCTGGCCGTCAAATACCTGCCGGAGTCGATCGCGTTCCTCCTAGCGAAGGGCCGGTACGCCGAGGCCGAGAAGACAGCTGACCGCTGGAACATCCCGCTCGATGACGTCCAGGAGGAAGCACCCGTTTCGGCGGAGCCACCGTCCGGATTCGACGCGGGCGGCATGTCGTCGGTGAAGGCTCTCTTCTCGCGCAGCTACGTCGTAGCGACTCTGTGCTTCCTGGCCATGACGTGCCTGTGCCTGTTCATGATCTATGGACTCAACACCTGGCTCCCGGAGATCATGCACCGGGCGGGTTACTCCGCCGGCTCGGCTCTCGCTTTCCTCCTCGTGTTCAACATCGGGGCTGTCGTCGGCATGATCGTCATTTCCCTGGCAGCCGATCGACTCGGCTCGAAGCCGATCATCGTCACCACATATCTCCTGGCCAGTGTGTCCGTAATCCTGCTCAGCCTGCGGCTGCCTACTGCGATGCTGTACGTGGCCGTTGCCCTGGGAGGTGTCGGTACGATAGGGACGCAGTCGTTCGTCCTCGCGTATGTCTCCAAGCATTTTCCGGTGCGGATGGGTGCCACGGCGATGGGCTGGACGCTGGGGTTCGGTCGCCTCGGTTCGATGCTCGCGCCGCCGGTGCTCGGGCTGATCATCGGGGCCGGGTGGGCGTTCCAGTGGAACTTCTACGCCCTCGCCTGCCCCGGCGTCCTCGGCGCCGTACTGATCGTGTTGGTTCCCCGCATGCCGGGCGCGGAAGCCCCATTGGCAACGGCCAGGCAGGCGAAACTGAGTCCTGGCGCTGCTTCCCTCAGGTCGACTGTTCGCATCCGCTGAACGAACGCGGCGATGCCCGACCGCATGCGCTTGTGTGTCGGCAGCCCCTCACGGCACGGCGCCTGAACCCAGCCCTCGGGAGATACCGGCCATCAAGACGGCGGGCACCAGCAGGTGGGTCTGGGCGTCGGCGCCAAGCGGGCAAGCAGATCAACATCGTCGCGTTCGGGCCCGCCCACGACTGGACGACGGAGTCGTGGTCGGCCGAGGGGCGGATCGAGGACCTGCGCGCCGAGTTCGCCGGGTGGTCCGACGACCTGGAAGTGCTGCTCTCGGCCTCGGAACGTACCGGGCGGTGGGCGTTGCTCGACCGAGATCCGCTCCCCCGCTGGACGGACGGGCCCGTCGCGTTGCTCGGCGACCGCGGCGCACCCGATGTTCCCCTTCTTCGCCCAGGGAGCGGCGCAGGCGATGGAAGACGCCGCCGTCCTTGCGGGCTGCCTCGCCGACCGACCGGAGGACCCGCCTGCCGCGCTGCGCCGCTACGAAGACATCCGCCGCCGGCGTGCCACTCGCGTGCAGCAGATGAGCCGCGGCAGGGCAGAGAGCAACCACCTGCCCGACGGGCCCGCTCAGCAGGCCAGGGACGGCTCGTTCACGAGGGAGGACCCCTTCCGCGCACAACGGGTGGATCTACGGGCATGACGCCGAGCTGGCTCTACGGGAATCGACGGCGGGACGCTGAGCCGTATGGTCAGTCCGTCGCGGTCGACGTGGGTGTTTCCGGATTGTGGCGCGTACCGCGCCCTCCACGGTATGAGGAGGCTCGACCCGCGCGGCCACTCGGACAGCAGCTGAGCACCACCGGCGTCGGTCAGTCCTGAAGCCAAGGGTATGACCGAACTCCGGCCGTGGCACCCTGGCCCGACTGGAGCGTGCTGGGCAGTCCTTGGGGGCGATGCTGTTGCGTCGCCCCCAAGACAGGATCCATCCGGAGTTCGCCGAAGCTCCGCGTCGTCAGACGTCCCAGTCGTGCGGTCCCACAGTCAGTGCTACGCGCCCGACGCTGTTGTCGTCCTCCATGTAGCGGTGGGCATCGGCGGCACGGGCGACGGGAAACGTGCGGTCGACGACGGCACGGAACCCATGCTCCACCTGGGTCCACAGGGTTGCGACCGAGGCCGGGTTCCCGGTGCGTACGCCGATGATGCGGTGGCAGCTGGAGTACAGGCGAAGCAGATCGACCTGGACCTTGCCTCCCAGGAAGGCACCGGAGGTGACCACGGTGCCGCCGCGGGCGAGGGAGTCGAGGGTGGCGTCCCACACGGTGGGGTCACCGAGGTTGTCGACGGCGATGTCGACGCCATGGCCGTCGGTGGCCTCGCGCAATCGCTCGACGAAGTCGGGGGCGGTGGTGTCCAGTACGACGTCGGCGCCCGCCGCGGCCAGCGCTTTGCGCTTCTCCGGCGAGCGGGAGGTAGCGATGATCCTCGCGCCGAGGTACTGGGCGAGCGCCGCCGTGGTGGAGCCGAGTGCGGAGGCGGCGCCCTGGACGAGCACCCAGTGCCCGCGGTGGAGTCCCGCCTGGGCCAGCTGGTTGGCGGCCACCGGGCCGACGAGGGCCAGGGAGGCCGCCATGGCGGGCGGAATGCCGTCCGGGACCCGGTGGACGTTGCGGGCGGGCGCCGCGCAGAACTGCGCGTAGGCGCCGGGACGGTGCGTACCAATCACGGAGAGACCGGCGCAGGCTTCTTCGCGGCCCTCCGTGCAGTGGCCACAGCTGCCGCACGCGACCGCGGGATACACAGCCACTCGGTCTCCGACCCGGACGGACTCCACCCCGTCTCCCAAGGCGGCCACGACGCCGGAGTGGTCCGCGCCGAGGACGTGGGGCAGCTGGAAGTGGGCGTAGGGATGGTGGCCCGCACGCGCAGTGAGGTCGAGCAGCCGACCGATGCCGACCGCCGCAATCTGCACCAGGACCTCGCCGGGGCCGGGGCGTGGCGTGGGGATCGTGGCCTCTTCCAGGACGTCGGGCGGTCCGAAGCGGCGGAACACCATGGCGCGCATGGAGGCCGGCACCGGCATCGGCTCCGGCCAGCCATGCGCCGAAGCGGTCGCAGTGCCGTTCATGACGCGACCACCTTGTTCTCCAGGCGGCCGATCCGCTCGATCTCCACGACGACCTCGTCCCCGGCGGCGAGGAACTCCCCTCGCGGTACTCCGCAACCGGCCGGTGTTCCGGTGAGGATGACATCCCCTGGTTCGAGCCGGGTGAGGCGGCTGGCCGCCGCGATCACTTCGGGTATCGGCACCATCATCTGTGCTGTCGAGGAGTCCTGTTTCAGCACGCCGTTGACGCTGAGCCGGATGCGCAAATTCTGCGGGTCGGGGATCTGCCAGGCCGGCACCAGTCCGGGACCGAGCGGGCAGAAGCCGTCCTGTCCCTTGTGGCCGAGCCAATCGTAGGCGAACGGTTCTGCTACCGGCATCGCCGAGGTGAGGCGGTCGCGGGCGGAGATGTCGTTCGCCGCCAGGTAGCCGGCCACGTGGTCGAGTGCCTGCTCGGGTGCGATGTCGCGCCCGGCACGGCCGATGACGACGGCGAGTTCGGCCTCCCAGTCGACACGGGCGCCGGCGTAGCCGGGCAGCGGCACCGGGTCTCCCGGTCCCGTCACGGTCGTCGTCGGCGGTTTGAGGAAGAAGAACGGCTCGCCCAGCGCGTCAGGGCGCTCGATGCCCATCTCGGCGATGTGGTCCCAGTAGTTGGCGCCCGCGCAGAGCACCTTGCCCGGATACGTCAGCGGGGGCGCGATCCGGGCGCCGGCGACGGCTTCTGACGCTGCCGGGGTCCACTCGCGCAGCAGTCGTGTGAGGGAGTCCCAGTGGCCCAGCGCCCCCATCAGCGTGAGATCGGCGGTCTCGGACGGTCCTTGAAGCACGGTGCCGTTGAGGCTTATGCCGACAGTGACCTTCTCCGAGTCATCGACCCGGTACTGCACGAGCGACCATTCAGGCGGTTTCATGGCTCCTCCAATAAGCGGCTCTCTGAAGCAGCTGAACCATAGTGCATACACCTTGCGGCGGCAAGGGTAGGCTGCGATGGGTGTATCGATCGACGACCGGAGGCGGAGACCAATGACTCGGACAGGACCGCAGGAGTGACGGGGCCTTTTGTGGACGACATGGTCAACGGCATGCCTCGACCCGTCATCTCCGACCCCAGGCGCACGAGCGTCGAGATCCATGACCATCTGCGTCGGCTCATCCTGGAGGGCCTCCTGCCGCCGGGCACGGAGCTGAAACAAGCCGAACTGGCCCGGGCATTCGACGTCAGCCGCACCCCCCTGCGCGAGGCGTTCCGGATGCTCCAGGAAGAGGGGCTGATCGACGCCGACATCAATCACCGCGGCCGGGTGACCTCCCTGGATGCCGCCGACCTCGACTGTCTGTACGCCGCGCGGATCTGCCTCGAAGGGATGGGGGTGCGTGTGACCGCGGGGCGCCTGACCCGCCAGGAAGTGCAGGAGGCGTCCGCTCAGCTGCACGACATGGACCGCGCGGAGCGGGGCGCGGATCTCGCGGCCTGGCACGAGGCTCACCGCGCTTTCCACCTGCTCCTGGTCGCCCGGTGCACGCCCGCTGTCCTGCGCACCATCGCCTCCTACGGCGAGCGAAGTGAGCGCTACGTCCGGGCGGCGCAGGAGCGGCACCAGGACGAATACGCGCAGCGCCGCCAAGAGCACTACGACCTGTTCGCCGCAGTCGTGGCCGGCGAGCCGCACCGGGCCGCCCGGCTCATCGCGCGGCACCTGGCCCGCACTGCGCACTGGGTGATCGAGGACATCGCTCCAGGACAGGAAGCCCGCGATGTCCAGGAGGCGACGGACATGATCTGCGGCCCCGAACCTGAAAAGGTCGGAAATGATTCCCCCTGAAGCCTGGACGCCAAACCAGCAAAGGTGTACACACTTAGGGGGGTGGGTCCGTTGCGACGCGGGTCCACCAGAATCATGAGGAGAGTGCACATGTTGCGTGTCAAAGGTCTTCTGCACTACGGACTCCAAGTGCCGTCGCTGGAGGCGGGTGAGAGCTTCTACAGCGCGTTCGGGCTGGAGACGGTGGGGCGTGGTAACGCGGTGGTGATCCGCTGCGATGGCCGGGAGCAGGACCAGACGGTGCTGATGGAGGGGCCGGTCAAGCGGCTGCACCACGTGGCGTTCGCCGTCGAGCCGGGCTCCCTGCCCGAGTGGCAGCGCCACCTGGAAAGCCTCGGCCTGAAGCTGCTCGACGCGCCGGCCGACGTGCCCGGCGGGCTGTGGCTGCGCGATCACGAGGACAACCTGATCAACCTCCGTGACGAGGGGATCGCCCCCTGGCGCGACTTCGGCACCACGGACGCGCAGGACGCCAACGTCGGCGATCGTATTCGCCGTGTCGACCAGGCGCGCTGGCTCAACGCGAACGAGAAAACCCGCCCTCAGCGCCTCGGGCACATGCTGATCTTCAGCACCGATCTGGACGCCTCCGAAGCCTTCTACGCCCGCACCCTCGGGCTACGCCTGTCCGATCGCATCCGCGGGATCGCGTGCTTCATGAACTCCGGGCCTGGTGACCACCACGTTTTCGGCTTCGTCCCGGGAACGCACCCGGGCCTGCACCACTCCAGCTGGACGGTGGCCGACATCGACCAGATCGCCATGGGTGCGCAGAACATGGCCGCCGCGGGCTACTCCAAGGGCTGGGGCCTGGGCCGCCACACCCTCGGCTCGAACCTCTTCCACTACATCCAGGACCCCTGGGGCAGCTGGATCGAGTATTCCGGTGACATGGACTGCATCACCGAGAACTGGACGCCGAACAACTGGGACTGCCCGGCCGCCGTGTGGAGCCCCGACATGCCGGCCGACTTCATCACCAACCTGGAACAGAAGCCCGCCTGACGTCGTCGGCCTGTTTAGGAGGCGACGGCGAACCAGGCGAGAAGCGCATTCGAAATGTCGGCGACCACTGGTGGTGGCGCGCCAGAAACGTTGATAATCGCGTGTTGTCGGCACTGTGACAAACTGCTTGCGCCGTGAATCGCCGCTGTTGGTCCCGCCGTTCCGTTGGCCCTGAATGGGCGCCTTCGTCTGGTTTCGGCTCGATCGTGTCGTGGAGGGTGTCAGCAATCGCCGCATGGAATTGTCCGGAGTGCCGCGCGGCAGCCGCTTCCGGCTAGTGGAGCGGCCGATGTCGCGCTACGCGCGTTTCCAGCTCGATATTTCGTCGACGTTCATCGGCGATACGCTGGGGGCTGGCGAAAGGCGAACGCATGTTGGCTGGCGTCCAGAAGCATGCTGGTGGGATAGCACTCGGCCGATGAGCGAGGACGATCCGCTGCGGACGCGCCGTGAGGTGGTAAAGCCCGTCACGGCGGAGTTGGCTGCCGCTGGTTTCGAGGAGCCGGTGGAGATCGGGCGCGGTGGTTTCGGTGTGGTGTACCGGTGTACACAGGTGGCGTTGGACCAGACGGTGGCGGTGAAGGTTCTGACCGCCGAATTGGACGCCGACAACCAGGCGCGGTTCCTTCGGGAGCAGCGGGCGATGGGCCGGATGACCGGGCATCCGAACATCGTCACCGTATTGGAGACGGGTACCACCGCCAGCGAACGCCCCTACCAAAGCACAATCGGTACCCGACCGATCAAGGTGCTGTGCGTCGGCTGCCAGATGGCCTCGCTGCAAGGGGATTTCCAGTCCGCGGCCGTCCTCCTGGAACAGGCACGAGTGCTCGCCGCACAGGCCACCACCCCGCAGATCCAGGCGCGCCCTCCGTGCGGGTCGCCGACCGCGGCTTCTCCTCCGAGGCCGACCATCGCTACCTCCGCAAGGGCGGCGGACCGATAGCGGGTTTACAGAAGCGACGGCACCGGAGTACGACGCATGCTGAGCTCCTGACCGAATCGAGACTTGGAGGAAATAGTGGCTCTGGCCGTTTGCGCGATCATCGGGGTTTTTTTCTGGGGATGGGAGGCTATGCGCTGGCCGCACCTGCCGCGCTGATCCGGCCGTTCGGCATCATGCTCACCGAACCGCGCGCACGTTACGAGGTGCGCGCGGTCTACGGAGGCTTCGGCCTGGCGATGGCGGCCGTGCTCGCCGTGGCGGCGCTGGACCCCGGATCGCTGCGCTCTGGGATCATGGTCGCCGTCGGCGCGGCGCTGGCAGGCATGGCACTGGGGCGGGTACTTGCTGCTGCGCTCGACGAACGAACGGCTTTCTACCCCAATTGGTTCTACTGCGCGGTGGAGGCGATCGCAGCCACGGCGCTGTTTCTCACCGCGTAGCGGTTGCTGCGCTGGACTTTCCGAACTTTTTCAAGGCAAGGTAGCCAGCCGATACCAGCACCGCCCACACCACGCCGACCACAATCGCCGTGCGCCCGCTCTCGGTGAAGAACAGCAGCACGACCACCAGACCGAGGAAGGCCAGCGCCAGCACGGTGGTGTAGGGCGCGGCGGGAAGTCGGTAGTCGCTCGCGGGGAGCTCACCGCGAGCGACCTTGGCGCGGTAGAGCAGGTGGCAAACCAGGATGATGCCCCAGACGAAGATGATGCCGATGGTCGACACCGAGGTGATGTAGGCGAACGCCTTGTCCGGGGAGATGATGTTGACGATCACGCCGATCACCATCGCAGCCGCCGACGCGGTGATCCCGGCGTAAGGCACCGCGTTCACGCTCAGCTTGTTCAGCCGGGCAGGCGCCTCGCCGTGCAGCGACAGAGTGCGCAGCATGCGGCCGGTCGAGTAGATCCCCGAGTTGCAGGACGACAGCGCCGCGGTGAGCAGGACGAAGTTGATGATGCCCGCCGCACCGGGAATGCCGATCTGCTCGAACACCTCCACGAACGGACTCTTGCCCGCGTGGAAGGTGCGCCAGCTGGACACCGACATGATCACCACGAGCGCGCCGACGTAGAACAAGCCGATGCGCATCGGCAGCGTGTTGATCGCCTTGCGCAAGGTCTTGCGCGGTTCCCGGGCCTCCCCCGCCGTCACGCCAACCAACTCGACACCGACATAGGCGAACAGCACGATCTGCAGCACCAGCAGCGACTGTCCGATGCCGTTGGGGAACACGCCGCCCTCGGCCCACAGATTGGTGACTGTCGGGTCGGCGGCATGGCCGAAACCGAACAGCAGCACGCCGATGCCGAGCAGGATCATGCCGACGATCGCGGTGACCTTGATGGTGGAGAACCAGAATTCGCCCTCACCGAACAGCCGCACCGAGATCAGGTTCGCACCGAACATCACCGCGAGCACGACCAGCGCGGTGATCCACGGCTCGATGTCGAACCAGTACTGCACATACTTGCCCGCGACGGTGATCTCGGCCATGCAGGTGGCGACCCACACGGCCCAATACGACCAGCCGGTCACGAATCCGGCGAAGCGGCCGAGGAATTCGTGCGCGTACTCGGCGAAGCTGCCCGAGACGGGGCGATAGGTCAGCAGCTCTCCGAGCGCCCGCATGATCACGAAGATGGCGACGCCCGCGGCCAGATAGGCCAAGATCAGGCCGGGTCCGGCCTGCTCGATCGCACCTCCCGCACCGTAGAACAGGCCGGTGCCGATCGCGCCACCGATGGCGATCATCTGGATGGTGCGCGGGCTCAGCCCCCGGGCGTAGCCTTCCGAGTCGCCGGTGTCCGCCGGGCTCAGCGGCCCCGCCTCCTGGGCCTGACGGTCGGAGGCTGTCATAGTGCGGTCCTTCCCCTCTTGTCACAGCGGCACCGGGATCGTCGCTCGCTGCGCCGACCGCATAGCGTCGGATCATCGCCTGTTCGGCATCGATCAGCTCGTCACGCTACCGGCCCGCGCCGCCGCGCGCCCGCCGCTCCGGACCGACCGCCCGCCCCTTCCAAGCCTTTCCGCCCAACCGCCCGACATGCCATCATCGGTGTCAGCACTGATGATGGCGGCGAGGACGGGCTACAGCGAATGACCGGCACACTAGCGTGAACCATGCGACTCGAGCACCGTCGATGATCGAACAGCCCACCCGGTGGCCGCGACTACGCCGCTACGCCCTCCGTACGGTTGTCGCGTTCGTCGCGGTCGTCGCCGTCCTGATCGGCGCGGCGTTCGCGGCGACGACGGTGCTGCACATCCCCTCGCCACCGACACTGCTGCGGCTCACGACGACGCCGCCTTCCAACCAGGGCGAACTATTCCCGAGCCGCACCGTGGCCGCCTCCCCCACCCCGCGCCCCTTGCCCGTCGCGACCGCGCCGCTGCCGGCGACGGTTCCGTGGCGCGGATCGCGAATTTCGGTCGCACAGTTCCTCGACACCACGCACACCAACTCGTTCCTGGTTCTGCGCGGTGGTGCGCTGACCCACGAGTGGTACCGCGACGGCATCGAGGCGACTACGCGCCATTCCTCATGGTCGGTGGCGAAGTCGGTCGTGTCACTGCTGACCGGCCGGGCCATCGACGCGGGGAAACTGCGCGAGGACGACCGGCTGGTGGACATCCTGCCCGAGCTGGCCACCGGCGGCGAATACGACACCATCACCATCCGAGACCTGTTGGACATGACCTCCGGCGTCGACGTCGCAGAGAACTACAACAAGTACATGCCGCTGACCGGAACCGCCCGGATGTATCTCACCGAAGATCTGGCCGGCTTCGTCCACTCACACCGCGGCCTCCGGTTCATCCCGGGGAGCGCGGGCGAGTATCGCAGTGTGGACACCCAACTGCTGGGCATGGCGCTAGCCAAGGTCGAGAGGCTACCGCTGGGCGAATTGTTGCAGCGCGACATCTGGGGTCCGATCGGCGCGCAGGACGACGCGCTGTGGAACCTCGACCGCGCCGGCGGACAGGAGAAGGCGTTCTGCTGCCTCAACGCCACCGCCCGCGATTTCGCGAAGATCGGCAGGTTGGTGCTGGACGGCGGGCGGGCCGGCGACGCGCAGATCGTGCCGCCCGCATGGCTCGACCGCATCCGCATTCCGGCGCCGCACCAGGTCGGCGACTGGCGCTATGGGGCGCAGTGGTGGCACCCCACGGGCGGAAACGACCAGGAAATCTCAGCAGTCGGGGTCTATGGGCAGTACATCTACGTAGACCCGCTGAGCGGCACGGTCATCGTGAAACTCAGTGATCACGGGACAACCCAGGACGAGCAGGAGACCGTCGACGTGTTCCGTGCGATCGCATGGAGCTGAGGCGGCACGCGAAATACGCCGGACTCGCCGAGCGTTGGGACTGGCGATCGCACCTTGGAGGAGACCCATGATCGACGTCCCGCTGTCCGTACTGGATCTCGCGCCGGTGCAATCCGGCCGCACCGTCGGCGAGGGACTCGACGCGACCACCGAATTGGCGCGACGCACCGAGGGGTTGGGCTATCACCGCTTCTGGGTCGCCGAACACCACAACATGCCGGGCATCGCCAGCTCGGCGCCGAGCGTGCTGCTCGCCCACCTGGCGGCCGCCACCTCGACCATCCGGGTGGGTTCCGGCGGGGTGATGCTGCCCAACCACGCGCCGCTGGTGGTCGCCGAACAGTTCGGCACGCTACACGCGCTGCATCCCGGACGGGTCGACCTGGGCATCGGGCGGGCGCCCGGCACCGACCAGGCGACCGCCCGTGCGCTGCGCCGGACCGAGGACGGATTGTCGGCGGAGTCGTTCCCCCAGGAACTGGCGGCGTTACTCGGCTACTTCCGCGGCTCCGATCCCGGTGGCATCGCCGCGACACCGGGCCGTGGCGAGGAGCCGGAGGTCTGGCTGCTCGGCTCCAGCGGCTACAGCGCCCAGGTCGCCGCGGTGCTCGGCCTGCCGTTCGCCTTCGCCCACCACATCAGCCCGGCCAACACCGAGTCCGCGCTGGCGCTCTACCGCGAGTACTTCCGGCCGTCGGCACAGCTGGAGCGCCCGCGCGCGATGGTCGCGGTGGCCGCGATCTGCGCCGACACCGACGAGCGCGCCGAAACCCTCGCCGTGCCCCGCGACCTCGCCTTCCTGAACCTGGTGAGCGGCAGGCCGCAGGCGCTGGCGAACCCGGAGCAGGCGGCCGCGTTCCGGCCTTCCGAGCGCGAGCGCGTATTCATCGAGCAGCGCAGGGCCGGACAATTGCTCGGATCGCCGGAGACCGTGCGCGCTCAGCTGGACGACCTGCTGCGGCGCACCGAGGCCGACGAGTTGATGATCAACACGCTGGTCTACGACATCGACGACCGCGTCCGCTCCTTCGAATTGATCAAGGAGAAGGTCGCGGCCTGACCACCTCACCTCAGCCGGATAGCGGCGCACCGAGCGACGCTCGTGCAGCACCCGCAAGGCCGGGTTCTCTTGGGCGGGTTCGACCGGTTCGGGGTCGCGGTAGCGCTGCTGCACGGCTCGCGTCAGGGTCAGCATGGTCTGCGTCGTAGTCGTCATCCTCCCGCGGCGCTCGGCTCGCCGTCCGCAGCCTGAGCCGAAACGCAGGTAGCCTGAGTAAGGTAATCCTAATAACGCCCACAATTGGAGGTTCCCTATGGCACGACCCCGCACCACCCTCACGGTGCAACGCACTGAATGGCTGACCCCGCACCTGATCCGCGTCCACCTCGGCGGGCCTGGTTTCGCCACGTTTCGGCCCAGCGAGTTCACCGACTCCTACGTGAAGTTCATCTTCCCGCGTGACGGGAGCGAGGTGGTGCGCACCTACACCGTCCGCTCAGTGGATCAGGCCGCCGGGGAGATCGCCGCGGACTTCGTCTTCCACGGCGCGGAGGGAATCGCGGGACCGTGGGCGGCCTCGGTACAGCCGGGCGAGACCATCGACCTCTACGGCCCCGGCGGCGCCTACACCCCGCGCTCGGACGCCGACTGGCACCTGTTGGCCGGTGACGAGGCAGCGCTGCCCGCCATCGCGACCGCACTGGAGGCAATGGACACCGACGCGACCGGGCTCGCGTTCGTCGAGGTCGCCGGCCCCGACGACGAGCTGCCACTGAAGAAGCCGGACGGCGTCGAGCTCACCTGGCTGCACCGCGGCGTCCGCCCGCCGGGCGAACTGCTCGCACAGACCGTCCGCCAGGCGCCGTGGGCGCCGGGGCAGGCCCAGGTCTTCATCCACGGCGAGGCGCAGACCGTCATGCACGAGCTGCGCCGCTACGTGCGCCGAGAACGCGGCGTGCCCGCCGAATGGGCCGCGTCGATCTCCGGCTATTGGCGCCTCGGTCGCACCGAGGAGGGCTTCCGGCAGTGGAAGGCCGAACTCGACACGACGGAGTCCGCGGCGGCCGCCTCGGCCAACAGCTGAGCTACGCGACCCGCGGCGCCCGGGGGTGGTATCCACCTGAAGACATTGCCGCCCAACGCTATTCAACGATCAATCCTCGCAGCCGCAGCCAAGCTCCCGAGTGGCGCCTTGCGCCGATCAGCCAGCGCCTGAGCTTCGATGACGTCGGCCACGGCACGGCTGCCACCGAGTCGTGGAAAGGCGCCGTGCACCAGATCGCCGTACCGGTTGCAGGTCGGTCGGCGCGCCACCGACATCGATGCCGATACCGTCCACGGCGATCCAGGTCTCCAGCGGTCGGCGCCTGCGGTATACCGGCGAGTCGGTGAAACCCGAGGTGTGGGCGGCGATCGCGTCCCAGATCATGTCCACCCTCCTGTCGGTGACACCGTTGTCCTCCAGGAACTGTGCGGCGAAGTCGGCGCCGTCGAACTCGAATCCTTGGTCGCCGCGTGCGATGTCGGCCAGGCCGATGTCGCGCAGTGCGCAGATGAGATACATGGTCTTGTCGTCGTAGTCGAACGTCATCGCTCGCCTCCATGAACGCAGTCTCGAGCCCACCCGGCAAGGACACGTCTCCCACAGATCCGGACAGGCCGGATGCCGGCTCGCCCTCACCGACGATGATCAGGGCCTCGCGGCGGCGAGCCGCAGGAGGGCAGTAGTGGCCCTCCGGCGGCTCGCCGGATATCCGAGACGAACTCGTGCTACTGCTGGGGCGCGCGCAACGCGTCCTCCACGAACTTCGTGGTGTACGTCTCGGACAGGTCGATGCGATCGCGCACGGGCCGCACGTTCTTCGAGTACTTGCCGAGAATATCCAGAACGTTTTGCGCGCCTTCGAGTTTCATCAGCCCGTCGCCGTTGAACATGCCGATCGAGTCGCGGATCGACTGGACGTAGAGGTCCTTGCCCGCGCTGGCATACTGCGACGGCATCTTCGCCGCGATCTCCTCCGGCGTGTGCACCTTGATC
This sequence comes from Nocardia sp. NBC_00881, assembly GCF_045207455.1. NCBI lineage: Bacteria > Bacillati > Actinomycetota > Actinomycetes > Mycobacteriales > Nocardiaceae > Nocardia > Nocardia sp. NBC_00881. The sequence continues at coordinate 508,107 of NZ_CP108798.1, read as the reverse complement.
CACTGCAATGTCTGCACGAACGCCGCGGCGAGCTTGCGCACGATGTCCGGATGGGCATCGATCGTCGCGCAGTTCATGTACAGCGAGGACGCCGGATACAACCCGCCGAGCGCCGCCCTGGTGCCTGCTTCGGTGCGCATGTCGACCAGGACTCGCGCCTCGCCGGAGTTCACCATCTGCGCGACGGTCGGGTCGGTGGTCATGCCCGCGTCGATGCCGTCGTGGTTCATGCCCGCGATGAACGTCTGGCCGGCGCCGACTTTCACCCGCGTGTAGTCGGCGGTGGACATGCCCTCCTGACCTGTCAGCGCCTGGGTGAGGAAGTCGGTCGAGGAACCGAGCGATGTCACGCCCAGATTCTTGCCGCGCAGATCGGCAAGCGAGGTGATGGACGCCGCGTCCGCCGCCGACACCAACTCGACCTCGCCCGGTACGTCGGACAACTGCACCACCGAGCGGATGCACTGATCCTTGGCCTGCAGATCGATGGTGTGGTCGTAGAACCCGACCACGCCCTGCACGTCGCCGGTGAGCAGCGCGGTTTCCGCGGTGGCGCCGGACTGCTCGCCGAGCAGCTTCACGTCGATGTCGTTGCGTTCGAAGAAGCCGAGCTGCTGGGTGAGCATGGCGGGCAGATAGATCACCTTCTCCAGCCCGCCGACCATGATGGAGATCTGCGGTCGGCCGTCGGACATCGGAATACTTCGGGAATCCCGGCATCCCGTGGCCAGCAGCAGCGCCGCGACCGCGACGACGACAAACGTCAGATGCTTGCGGTGGCTCATGGTCAGATCCCGTGGTTCGAGGTCGCCTGCGACGGACGCCATTTCAGCAGCCGATTCTCCGCCATACCGATCGCCCACTCGGCGATCAGCGCGATCACCGTGATGATGATCATGCCTGCGTAGATGCCCGCCGAGTCGAAGGTGCCCTGGGCGTTGCTGATCAGCAGGCCCAAACCCTTGCTGGCTCCCGCGTATTCACCTACGACCGCGCCGATCAGAGCGAAGCCGAAGGCGGTGTGCAGGCTGGACAGAATCCAGGTGGTGGCACTCGGCAACACGATGGACACCAGCACCTGCCGACGGCTTGCACCGAGGATGCGGGCGTTGTTGATGACATTGCCGTCCACCTCACGTGCACCGGTGAACGCGTTGAAGAATACCGCGAAGAACACCAGCACCACGACGGTCGCGACCTTCGAGCTCAACCCGAGACCGAACCAGATGATGAACAGCGACGCGAGCACGATGCGCGGAACCGCATTGAGCGCCTTGATGAACGGCGCGAGTACGTCGGCCCAGTACCGGCTGCGGCCTAGTAGCACACCGAGTACGACGCCTGCCACCGTGCCGATCGCGAAGCCGAGCACCGCCTCCTGCACGGTGGTGTAGATCTGCAGCCAGACCGAGCCGAACTGGGTTCCGTCAGTAAACCATTCGACCAGACGCGCCCAGATCAACGAGGGCTTGGAGTAGAAGAACGGATCGATCCATACCGACGCGGTGAGCTCCCACGCCCCGAGCCACAGTGCCACCAGCACGGCGCGCAGGCCCCAGGTCCGGACGCGGGCACGCCGGACACTGGTCCGAACCCTGGCGAGGATCTGCTCCTCGGTCTCGTTCTCCACCACCGGCGTGACGGCGCCGTTCTTGTCCAGCACGTCATGCGACACGGGAGGCTCCCTTCGCTCGAGCCGCCTCGACCTGGTCGCGCAGCGTTTCCCAGATTTCTTTGTAGATGTCGCGGAACTCGGTGGTGAGCCGCACGTCCTCGACACTGCGCGGCCGCTCGAGCCCCACGGTGAAGTCGCCGCAGACGGTGGCCGGGCTCGCGGTCATGACGACAACCCGGTCGGCGAGCACGATCGCCTCCTCCAGATCGTGGGTGACGAAGATGACCGCGGCACCGGTGCCCGCCCAGACTCGCAGGAGTTCGTCCTGCATGAGCTGGCGGGTCTGCACATCCAGCGCGCTGAACGGCTCGTCCATCAGCAGGATTTCCGGTCCGTTGACCAGTGTCTGCGCCAGCGCGACGCGCTTGCGCATGCCGCCGGACAGCTGGTGCGGGTAGTAGCCCTCGAACCCGGCCAAGCCCACCTTGCGCACCCACGCCGAGGCCTTCACCCGCGCCTCGGATTTCGACGCGCCACGCAAGCGCGGGCCGAGCGCTACGTTGTCCAGCACGCTCTTCCACGGCAGCACCGCGTCCTGCTGGAACATGTAGCCGATGCCGTCGGGGATGCCGTGCACGTCCTTGCCATACACCAGTGTCCGTCCGGCCGAGGCCGGTTCCAGGCCGGACACCAGGGAGAGCGTGGTGGACTTGCCGCACCCGGTCGGGCCGACGACGGCGACGAATTCGCCGGGGCGCACCTCGAGATTCAGGTTGCGCACAGCGGTGTGGATGCCGCCGCCGCTGCCGGGGAAGCGCTTCGTCGCGCTCCGCAGCTCGATCAGTGGTTCAATCATTGCTTCCTACTCCTGCGAGATCGGGATAGGGCGAACGTACGTGTCCCGAGTCACACCTCGGAGCTTGTGCGCACAACCGCCACAAACACGGGATTCGCAGGTTTTGCGCATTCTGCTCACGCTGCGGGGAGTGGTCTGACAAACTTCGCCCGCCTCGGACCGCGCCGGGTCGAGCGAAGGCGAGGCAGCCGCACAACAGGCGCAGCCGGACGAAGTCCGCCCTCGGACCGCGCCGGGTCGAGCAAAGCCGAGACAGCCGCACAACAGGCGCAGCCGGACGAAGTCCGCCCTCGGACCGCGCCGGGTCGAGCGAAGGCGAGGCAGCCGCCTATGCTGCGGCCATGGCCACTGAGCGCGTACGGGCCGTGCGGTTGCGAACCCAGGTTCTGCTTTTGCAGATCGTGGTCGTCACGCTGACGCTCGGTGTCGCGTTCGCGGTGTTCGGTTACCTCACCGAGCAGCGGCTGCGCGACGCATACGGGCAGCGCGCGCTGGCCATCGCCCGCACCGTCGCGGCCGACCCGGTGGTGCGCGGCGAGGTGAGCGGGTACGCGCCCGGTGTGGTTACCGCCGACCCGGAACTGCACAGGGAGCTCGCCGCGGGGCCGCTGGAGCGGATCGCGGTCGACACGACGCAGCGGAACGAGGCACTGTTCGTGGTGATCACCGACGACGCGGGCATCCGCCTCGCGCATCCGGACCAGAACCGGCTCACCGAGCACGTCAGCACCGACCCGTCCGAAGCGCTCGCGGGCCGGGAGGTGATCGACGAGGAGCGAGGCACGCTCGGCGACTCGGTGCGGGCGAAAGTTCCTGTGCTGGAACCTGATTCGACGCGTGTCGTGGGCGCGGTGAGTGTCGGCATCGCTACCGACGCGGTGCACGATCAGCTGCTGGACGATCTGCGCACCGCGGGCATACTGGTCGGTGCCGCGCTGCTGGTCGGCATCGCCGGTTCGATCCTGCTCGCCCGGCGCTGGCGCGGGCTGACGCTCGGGCTCGAGCCCGGCGAGCTCGCCGAACTCGTGCGCGGTCAAGCCGCGGTGCTGCACGGCATCGGCCGGGGGGTGCTCGCCGTGGATTCGTCCTGGCGTACGACGTTCGTCAACGACGAGGCGCGCAGGCTGCTCGGCATCGGACCGGACATCGGGCGACCGGTGGACGAGGTCGGCTTGACCCCTCGCGTCTTGGAAGTGTTTCGCGGCCTCGACGAACAACCCGCTTCCGCGACGGTCGGTTCGCATATCGTCATCGTCTCCGCGCGGCGGGTCAGCCGCGACGGGCGCGATCTCGGCGCGGTGCTCACCGTGCGTGACCGCACCGACGTGGAGTCCCTGACCAGGCAACTCGACGCCGTGCAGTCGATGAGCACGGTGCTGCGCGCGCAGCGGCACGAATTCTCCAACAAGATGCATTTGATCAGCGGCCTGCTGCACAGCGGACGCGTCGAGGAGGCGTCGCGATCGATCGACGAGCTGATCGGCGCGGGACCGCTCGGCGCCGCGACACCGGGTATCGATGCCATTCACGACGCCTACCTCCAGGCGTTCCTGGCCGCCAAGGCCGCGCATGCCAGGGAGAGCGGCGTCGAACTCGTGCTCGGTCCGAACACCTGGGTGGAGGGCAGCCTCGCCGACCCAGTGGACGTGACGACGGTCCTGGGCAACCTACTCGACAACGCGATAGAGGCAGTCCGCGCCTCCGGCCGTTCACTGCCGCAGGTGGAAGTCGAATTAGTGCAAGAGGATTCGACATTGCACATCACCGTCGCCGACAGCGGTGACGGTGTCGCGCCCGAGCTGGTCGATTCACTCTTCACCGAGGGGACTTCGACCAGGGAGGACCACGGCGTCCCTGGCGGACGTGGGGTCGGCCTGGCCCTGATCCGTCAGATCGCGCGTGCCCACGGCGGCGACGTGCGTCTGTCCAGCGCCGGCGGCGGCGAACCACCGCTCACCGGCGCCGAATTCATCGCCCGCATGCCCGGAGTGCTTGTCGACAGCGAGGTGCCATGGCCGCAGCAGATCTGAAGGTTCTCGTCGTCGACGATGACTTCCGGGTCGCGAATCTGCATGCCGGAATCGTCGACTCCATCGCCGGTTTCACCATCGCGGGTACCGCCAACACCCTCGCGACCGCGCGGGAACGCGTCGCAGCAGAGCCGATCGACCTCGCGCTGGTCGACGTCTACCTCCCGGACGGTTCCGGCATCGACTTCGTTCGCGAGATCTTGTGCGACGCCATGATTCTCACCGCGTCCGCCGAGAGCGACACCGTGCGGGCGGCCATCGCGTCGGGCGCGCTGGCCTACCTCGTGAAGCCGTTCCCGCATACCGAGCTGGCCGCCCGGCTGGCCGCGTACGCCCGCTATCGCCGCATCCTTGCCGTACCGCAGGTCGACAACGCTCGGGTGTCAGCCGCGCTCCATGCGCTGCGGCCCGCAGCAGCCGCCAGTATTCCCGCCGTGGTCGGCTCCCCCACCAAAGACCTTGTCCTGCAATCCATTGTCGATGCGGGCGCACCCTTGTCCGCGGGCGAGGTCGCCACCGCCATCGGCATCTCGCGCGCCACCGCGCAGCGCTATCTGGCCACCCTCGTCACCAGCGGCGCGGTGCGCATGGGCCTGCGCTACGGCAGCACCGGCCGCCCCGAGCAGGAGTACTCCGCCGCGCCCCAGCGGTGAGTCACCACGCACCGTTCACCAGCGATCGACGACCGACGGGAACCGCCGTGCGTACGGCTCGTACGGGTGTGCGCCGCGCTCATCACGTCGCTGATCAGCCGATACAGGTGCGGGTGCAGCGCTGGACCATGACACGTGGGCCCCCGCGACACTTGCCCCTTCGATACTGATGATGACGGCCGACAGCGTGGCGCACGGATCGAAGTCTCCGGCGAACCCGCCCGGGTCGGCGGCCCACCGCGTCCTCGTCATCGGATCGGTGGGCAGCTGGGCGATGGCTGCCTGGATCACCGGCGCCGACAGCTCCACCCCGGACCGGGCCACCGCGCTCGCGTGGCCATCGGAAACTCCTGCCGGGTCGCCGCGGCGTCGCCGGAGCCGCAGGTCGAACAGTCTGCGCGCGAGCGGTCTGCGCTGCCGAACCGGTGTTGTCAGGAGCGAAGAAGCAGCCATATCTCGACGGGCGCGGCGGATCCTGGCGCGGTAGCGTCAGCGCATGCGCAGCCTCGAAGTCGCCATTATCGGGTATGGCTTGGCCGGGTCGATTTTCCATGCCCCATTCATCGCCGCCGAGCCTCGGATGCGGGTAGCTGCTGTGGTCACGTCGTCGGCGGAGCGTGCCGCACAGGCGCGGCGCGAACACCCGGGCGTGCGTGTCGTGTCGCACGCCGACGATCTGTTCACCGAACCAGCGGGGCTCGATCTCGTCGTAGTCGCCACGCCCAACCGGTCACACGCGCCGTTGGCCGCGCAGGCGCTCGACGCGGGACTGCCGGTGGTGGTCGACAAGCCGTTCGCAGTCTCGGTGACCGACGCGGAGGCCGTGGTCGCGCAGGCCGAGCAGTCCGGCCTCGCGCTGTCGGTCTTCCAGAACCGGCGCTGGGATGGTGACTTCCAGACCGTGCGCGAACTCGTGGAGACCGGAAAGCTCGGCCGGGTACGACGGTTCGAGTCGCGATTCGAACGCTGGCGGCCGGTGCCGAAGGGCGGCTGGCGGGAGGTCGGCTCCGACGAGGACGGCGCGGGTATTCTCCTCGATCTCGGCAGTCATCTGGTCGACCAGGCCGTGACGCTGTTCGGCCCGGTGCTCTCGGTGTACTGCGAACTGGACCAGCGGCGCGAGGGCGTGCGCAGCGACGACGATGCCTTCGTCGCGCTCACCCATACTTCCGGCGTGCGCTCGCACCTGTGGATGAGCGCCGTGGCGCCCCAACTCGGTCCGCGTTTCCGGGTTCTCGGCTCCGAGTCCGGGTTCGTCAGCTATGGACTCGACCCGCAGGAGGACGCGCTGCGGTCCGGCCGCCGTCCCGGCGATGGCGCACCATGGGGCACAGTCGAACCCGAGCACTGGGGGCTGCTGGGCGCCGAACCGGACACCGTGCCGACACCGACCGCTCCGGGCGACTACCTCGCGTTCTACTCCGCGATGGCCGCGGCGCTTCTCGACGGCGCGCCCGTACCGGTCGACCCGCGCGACGCCGTCACCACGCTGCGTCTGCTGGCCAAGGCGCGGGAATCGGCGGACACGGGTGTGACCGTGACCGCCTGATCTGGTCACCTCCACTGCTACTCGATAACGTCGGCACCTGGTGTCGACGGCATCGCGTCGACCACTCGGCGGAGAGGACATCCGAATGGGTTCAACGATTTTCGCGGTACTTCTACCGCTGGCCCTCGCCTTGGTGATGTTCGGGCTCGGATTGACGCTGACACCGGACGATTTCGCGCGGGTGCTGCGGTTTCCGAAGGCCGCGGTGATCGCGCTGGTGTGCCAGATGGTCGTGTTGCCCGCGATCTGCCTCGGCTTGATCTACCTGTTCGGCCTGGACGGCGCGCTGGCGGTCGGCATGATGCTGCTCGCCGCGTCGCCGGGCGGACCATCGGCCAACCTGTTCAGCCATATCGCCGGGGGCAACGTGGCGCTGAACATCACGCTCACCGCGATCAATTCGGTGCTCACGGTGTTCACCATGCCGCTGGTCGTCGCCCTGTCCTACACGTTGTTCCTGGACGGCGAGGGATCACTCGGGCTGCGACCGGACAAGTTCGCCCAGGTCTTCGCCATCGTGCTGGTGCCGGTCGCGATCGGGATGTGGGTGCACCGGCGGTTCACGTCGTGGTCGGAGCGGATGCGCGGCACCGTGAAGATTCTGTCCATCGTGGTGCTCGCGCTGGTGGTCGCCGCCGCGGTGGGCAAGAACTTCGACACGCTCACCGAGAACATCGGCACGCTGGCCTCGATCTGTTTGCTGTTCGCGGTCGCGAGTCTGACCATCGGCTACTTCACACCCCGGTTTTTCGAGGTGGATGCCGACCAGGCGATCGCCTCGGCAATGGAGATCGGCGTCCACAACGGGGCGATCGCGATCGCCGTCGCCGCATCGGTACTCGGCAACGACACCATGGCCGTACCGGGAGCGGTGTACGGCGTGCTGATGAACATCCCCGCGGCCATCGCGGCATATCTGCTGGCCAGGCAGGCGCGCCGGCGCCTGCCCACGCCGGTGCCGAGCGCGGCGGGCTAGCGGCAGGTCAGCGGCGACTACGGGCGATTCGGACACGAACCGGCCCGGTGAGTAGCCTTTCGGAAGTTCGACCCCATTCGAAGGGAGCCAGCTGCGCGATGCAACCGCTCGGTGCGAACGATCCGACGCGGATCGGGGAATACCGGCTGCTCGGCCTGCTCGGCGCGGGCGGCATGGGCCGGGTCTATCTGGGGCGGAACGCGGGCGGGCGCACGGTCGCGGTCAAGGTCATCCGCCCGGACATGATCGATGCCGAATTCCGCGAGCGCTTCCGACGCGAGGTCACCGCGGCACGCCGGGTCGGCGGACGGTTCACCGCGCCGGTGCTCGATGCCGACGTGGACGCCGATCCGCCGTGGCTGGCCACGGGTTATGTGGCCGGGTTCTCGCTGGCCGACGCGGTCGACAACTACGGTCCGTTCACCGAGAACTCGATACTCGTGCTGGCGCACGGGCTGGTCGAGGCACTGGTGGCGGTGCATGGGGCAGGCGTGGTGCACCGCGACCTCAAACCCTCGAATGTTCTCCTCGCCCTCGACGGTCCCAAGGTGATCGATTTCGGCATCGCCCGCGCTGTCGATGACAGCGCGCTCACCACCACCGGAAAGGTCATCGGCTCACCGGGATTCATGTGTCCGGAGCAGGTGACTGGCGATCCGGTGGGCCCGCCGGCAGACATCTTCGCGCTTGGCGGGGTGTTGGTGTTCGCGGCGACCGGCCACGGGCCGTTCGGCGTTGGCGAAACCGTGCAGCTGCTCTGGCGGGTGGTGTACGAGAAGCCGCAGCTCGATGATGTACCGGAACGGCTGCGGCCGCTGCTGGCAGCCTGCCTGACCAAAGATGTCGCGGCACGCCCGACGCTGGACCGGCTGCTCGCCGAGCTGACGGCACTAGGAATTCCCGATCGCGGCGGCTGGCTCCCGGCCCCTGCGCTCGAGGAGGTCAGCAGGCGCGCGGTAGAGCTGCTCGACCTGGACTCCGGACCGGTCGACCGGTCGGAGCCCCCGAAACCCTGGCCGCCGGATCCCGCACGAACCGCCGATACCGTGGTCCGCTCGACGCCACCACCGCACCAACAGCAGTATCCGCGGGGTAGCGACGCCGGACGGTCGGCGCCGACGCAGGGGTGGCGCGGAGGGTCTGCCACACCAGCGTCCACACCACGCCCGGCCCGCGCCGTGTTGATCGCGGGGGCGCTCGTAGTCGGCATCGCGGTCGCGGCTGCCTCGTTCGTGGTCGGCGCCCAGCTGCGGAGCAAGGACTCGAACGGCTCCGACGCGATGACCGATGGCCGCTCCCCGTCGGCCGTAGCGGATTCCACGGGCACACGGACGGTCAGCGGTTCTCCCTCCTCGAAGGTGCCGAAAGCGTTAGTCGGCGAATGGAAAGGGGTTGCCCGCGACAACTTCGCGTCGTTCGACATCGTGCTGACCATCCGGGACGGAAAAGTCGGCGAAGAAGTCGCGGCGTCGTCGAACACCGGCAAGGTGTCCGGTAGCCGCTGTGAACGCGCTGAAACCCTGACCAGCGCCACCAAGACCGAGATCGCCTTGGTCGCGCGGCTTTCCGGCGGTGCGGCCGACTGCCTGGATAACGGGTCCGCCTCCACCGTCAAGCTGCTGCCGGACGGTTCGGTGTCTTACAGCACCTCCGGCTTCATCGGCAACATCGAAGGCGTGCTGCGCAAGGGTTAGTGCGGCGGCGCCCATTTCGAGAGCCTCGTACGCAGGCGGGTAGCGCCACACGCGATGCTCCAGCGCGAGTGAGAAACAGAGCCGGGCGCATGCACGCTGGAGACCGGGCTTGCCTCCACCTCATGGAGCGTGCCGTCGCTGGGGATGGGAGCTGGGACGACTCAATCCATCGACCCGAGGCGGCCTACTCAGGCCGTTTCGTGCCGACGACGCCGTCTTGGCTGGTGGTCGCCGCCCGGAAGGCACGCCGTGAGCGCGGCCGTCCGATGGCGGTTAAGGTGCGGCGGTGGATAGAGCCGAATTTGTCGAGCGCGGTGCCTCCATCGCCGACCGTCTGACGACAACCCAAGCACAGCCGCCGTGGTGGCTGGTCGCCGCCGCCGCGGTGGCCGCGCTCATGCTGGTGGGGTACACCCCGATCTGGCGGTTGACTCGCAATATCGTCACCATCGCGCACGAAGGTGGTCACGCCCTGGTCGCGCTGCTGACCGGGCGCAGGCTCAACAGCATCAGATTGCATTCGGACACTTCGGGTCTCACGGTGTCGAGCGGAAAACCGTACGGTCTGGGGATGATCCTTACCACGATGGCGGGCTATCCGGCACCGCCACTGCTCGGTGTGGGATTCGCGGCGCTACTCGGCGCGAGCCGGATCACATTGATGCTCTGGACCGCCATAGCGTTGCTCGCCGCGCTGCTGATCAAGATCAGGAACATCTATGGCGGCATTACCGTGCTCGGTCTCGGAGCCGCCGTCTTCGTCGTGTCGTGGTTCGGAACCGACACGCTGCAAGCCGGTTTCGCCTATCTGGGCGCCTGGTTCCTGCTGTTCGCCGGGGCGCGACCGGTGGTCGAACTCCAGCGCGGGCGCTCCCGGCAGCAGCGATCCCGGCACCATGACGTCGACTCCGACGCCGACCAGCTCGCCCGGCTCACCCATCTGCCCGGCCTGCTGTGGGTGGTGGTGTTCGTCGCGATCGCGGTGGGTGCGCTGCTGCTCGGGGCGGGGCTGCTCGTCTCCGACATCGCCGAACTCTGCCTTCCGCAGTTGTCCTCCGGCGCCTGCCCCGCGCGCTGACCCGCGCCGCTACCGCCTTCATCGCGCTCGGTGGCGTCATAGCCGCCGCGACCAGCCTCCGGGTCGCGATCGGATCCACCGCCGTGGCACTGCTCGCCAGCTGCCTAATGCTTCCATGGCGACCGTATAGTCTGTAAGTGCCGCTATCCCAGCGCCGCTACCGCGTCCGTGACCAGATCCTCTGGTGTGCGGGTTGCGTCGATCGTGATGCCGTTCTCGTCGGCGGCCAACGGCTCCAACGCCGCCAGCTGCGAATCGAGCAGGCTCGGCGGCATGAAGTGCCCGCGGCGCCCGGTCATGCGGCGCGCGAGTTCAGTTCGCGGCGCGGCCAGATGCACGAAGAACGCCTCGGAAACCCCCGCCCGCAACCGGTCTCGGTAGCTGCGCTCGAGCGCCGAGCAGCTGACCACGCCCCCCTGCTCGGTGTGCTCGGCCATCCACGCGGCCACCGCGTCCAGCCAGGGCGCCCGGTCCGCGTCGTCCAGCGGCGTCCCGGCCGCCATCTTCGCGACATTCGCCGCCGGATGGAAGTCGTCCCCTTCGGCGTACTCGACGCCGAGCACATCGGCCAGCCGGGTGCCGAGCGTCGACTTCCCGGAGCCCGACACTCCCATCACCACGATCACCGGTGCGCCTTCCCGTGCCGGCATGTCGAACTCCTCCCCTGGTGTCCCGAACCAGACCGATCCAGTGTTCGGCCCGGCATATCGGACACCGACACTATCGGCGGAGATCTGGACAACCGACGCAGCGCACCCCACACCGTCGGCATGCTCGCCATAAGGCCCACCATCCTGGCGTCGGTGCTGCCCGGGCTGATCCGGAACCCGCGAGGCAGGGTCTCGGGCTCGATGACGAGCGCGGCTTCCGCCTCGTCACTTCTCCGGACATGTCGAATCAGGCTTTGGCGCCCCCGACTCGAGTTGCTCGGGGTGGTCCAGGCCGCGGCGATTGCCGAAGGCGCAGCGATCAGCGTTTGGCTATCGGCCTCCGTGACGCACCATTTAGTGCGGTTCTCCCACGCGGGGCGGCCGAAGGCTGGACCATAGATTCGTGCAGTCAGATGGGGGGCCGCGTTCTTTTCTGTTGTGTTCAGCGATCCGTATCCGCCACTCAGGAGGAAAAGATCCATGATGACTACTCGGAACTGTCAGCGCTCTGCCCGCACTGCGGCTGTCTTCGTAACGATGGGTGCCGCCCTGGTGTTGGCCGCTGCTCCCGCTCTCGCCGACAACGCTGTCGACATCGCTGGTGTCGAACCGGGCAACGTCGGAGTCAACTACAGCTGCGATGCCTCCGCCGGGGCGACACGCCTGCAGGCGATGGCGGGGGAACCCACCGCGGAACAACCTGCAGCCGCCGGCAACCAGAACGACCTCATCTGTGACGGCACCCAACATGTCGCCACCGTCCCCTTGGCGGGAGCCAACGGCGAGGCGCCACTGCAGTCGGGCAAGGTTGTGCAGGTGCGAGTTGCCTTGACCGGTCAGGACGATGTCGTCATATCCGGGCAGACGAAAGTGCTCACTCTGGGGTGAGCCTTGTCGTTGACTCGAAGGGCGCGGCAGGGCACCTACCCGGCATAGGGTTGGGCACATGACGCCGCTGCAGCGCTATATCGCAGAAGAGATCGCCATCGACCACGCCGACGGCATCCTCACCCGGCGGGAAGCGTTGCGCCGGTTGACTCTGCTCGGCTTCGGGGTCACCGCCGCGGGTGCGCTGCTCGCCGCTTGTACCGGCGGTGACAACGGAATCACCGATTCGGCGCCCTCGCCTGCGACACCCTCGCCGCCGCCCACATCCCCGTCGGCTCCGCCGGGCTCAGCCACCGCGGCCACCACGACTGCCATCACGTTCGGCGGACCCGACGGGAAGCAGCTACAAGCCGCGTGGGCGGCGGCACCGCAGCCGCGCGGCGGGGTGCTGGTCATCCACGAGAACAAGGGCCTCACCGACCACATCCGCTCGGTGACCGGGCGATTCGCGGGTGCCGGATACTCCGCGCTCGCGGTCGACCTGCTTTCCGCACAGGGCGGCACCGCCGCGTTCACTGATCCGGCCGCGGCGACCGCCGAACTGAGCCGCATCCCGCAGGAACAGTTCGTGGCCGACCTGCGGTCCGGGCTCGATGAACTGCAGCGGCGGGTCGAGGGAAAGAAACTCGGCACGACCGGCTTCTGCTTCGGCGGCGGCCTGGTGTGGTTGCTGCTGGCCTCCGGGCCGTCGCCGCTTTCCGCAGCAACGCCCTTCTACGGACCGTTCCCGGGCAACGGTGATCTGTCCGCGTCCAAGGCCGCCGTGCTTGCCATCTACGCGGCGGCCGACACCCGGGTGAACGCCTCCCGCCCGGCCGCCGAGGCGGCGCTGGTTCGTGCGGGCGATCCGCACGAGATCTTCATCGCCCCGGACGCCGACCACGCATTCTTCAACGACACCGGCCCGCGCTACAACGCCACGGCGGCCACCGAAGCCTGGCGCCGCGTACTGGACTGGTACGGCACCTACCTCGGCTGACCCGATTCCGCCCACTGTGCAGGGGCCACAAGCGCCGCGGCACGGCTGCGCGGTCGGCAATAGCGCGAACGGGCGGAGGTGCGTCACAGTGAACTGGGTCCTCGAAAGGAGGCCGCGTTCGCGCGAACAGGACCGGCCCAGGCCGAAGCCGAGGCGGATCGGCCGTGGTCGATGACAACGGACGATTCGACGTCCGCAGACCATCGAAGGTGGACACGCATGAGACAGGTGAACGCCCGCGACCGAGGCCCGCGCGCGGCGATCGCCGCACTTGTGGTCACGGGCGCCGTCGCGGCATGCGCCGGCGGCACCACACCTGCACCGACCCATCTTCCCGGCTCGGCAGGCGTCGGCACCACCGCACCGAGCACCCCGGCGGGTCGACCAGATCTCGACGCTGCCGAGGAGGTGGCAGGCTACGTCGACGTCCCGTGGGGCCTGGCGTTTCTACCCGGAGGCAGCGCGCTGGTGGCCGAGCGAAACACCGGACGGATCCTGCGGCTGGCACCCGGCCTGGCGCCGGAACAGGTGTACCAGCTACCCGGCGTCGCCGCACGCGGCGAGGGCGGGCTGCTCGGGCTCGCCGTCCCACCGGACTATGCCGAAAAGCTTTATGTCTACGCCTATTTCACCGCCGACACGGACAACCGGATCGTGCGATTCCGGCTCGACGGGCCGCCGGAGGTGCTCGTCACCGGTATCGCGAAAGCAGGCAACCACGATGGCGGGCGGATCGCGTTCGGGCCGGACGGCATGCTCTACGCCGGAACCGGTGACGCCGGGCAGAGCGCCCGGTCACAGGACCCGGCGAGCCTCAACGGCAAGATCCTGCGCATGACCCCTGAAGGCCGCGCCGCGCCGGGCAACCCGACGCCCGGTACGCCGGTATACAGTCGTGGCCACCGCAATGTACAGGGGCTCGCGTGGGATCGCTCGGGCCGGTTGTTCGCGTCCGAGTTCGGCCAGGATCGGTTCGACGAGATCAACCTGATCGAACCGGGACGCAACTACGGCTGGCCTGCCGTCGAGGGCGCGGGCGGCGCCGATCGCGGCTACACCGATCCGCTCGTCACCTGGACCACCGCGGAAGCCTCCCCCTCGGGCATCGCGATCGCCGGAGACACCCTGTACGTCGCCGCACTGCGCGGCCGGCGGCTCTGGACGGTGCCACTCCAGGCCGGCGGCCTTGGCGAGCCACGGGCCGCATTGCGCGATCGCTACGGTCGATTGCGCACCGTGGCCGTGGCGCCGGACGGTGCGCTGTGGCTTACCACCTCCAACACCGACGGCCGGGGCGACGTCGGCAGTGGCGACGACCGCGTCCTCCGGTTCCCGGCCCGCTGAGCCGGACTCGTGTCGTTGCCGTCCGCCGTAACCGCGCGTGTCGGCCCCGATCGCCGATCTGGTCAGCCGAAAGTCGGCTGCGGCGGCACTCGCCTGCCGAAACGCCACACAGCCGGAGTCAGCGGTACTCCTGGGCGGTAGGCCAGATGGGCGACGGACGGAGCGTCCAGCACCTGCAGATCCGCACGGGCGCCGACCCGGATCGAGCCGACATCGTCCCTACGCAGCGCCGCTGCCCCGCCCGCGGTCGCGGCGTACACCGCCTCCGGCACCGACAGACCCATCTGCAGAACGGCGGTCGCCACGCAGAAGGCCATCGAGGTGGTGTACGAGCTGCCGGGATTGGCGTTGGTGGCCAAGGCGACTGTGGCGCCGGCGTCCAGCAGGGTGCGAGCGGGCGCAAGGGGCTGCCGGGTGGACAGGTCGCAGGCGGGCAGGAGGGTAGCGACGGTGTTCGACGCGGCCAACGCCTCGATGTCGTCGGTGGCGAGATAGGTGCAATGGTCCACACTCGCCGCGCCCAGACGCACCGCTAGTTGGACGCCGGGGCCGTAGCCGAGCTGATTGCCGTGTACACGCAGGCCGAGCCCGCGAGCAGCGGCGGCGCGGAGCACCCGTTCGGCCTGGTGCTCGTCGAAAGCGCCTGTCTCACAAAATACATCGGCCCAGCGCACATACGGCGCCACCGCGTCGAGCATCGGACCGCACACCAGGTCCACGTACGACTCCGGGTCCGTGCCTGTCGGTACCAGATGCGCACCGAGATAGGTCACCTCGTCGGCGGAAGCCGCGGCGATGCGGGCGGAGCGCAGTTCGTCCTCGACACGGAGGCCGTAGCCGGTCTTGGTTTCCAGGCAGGTGGTGCCCTGGCGCCTTGCCTCCGCGAGATGGCGAGCGAGGTTGGCGACCAGATCGTCGTCGGTGGCCTCGCGGGTCGCGGCGACGGTGGTGGCGATGCCACCGGCCCGGTAAGGGAGCCCAGCCATCCTGGCTTCGAATTCGGCGGTCCGGTCTCCGGCGAAGACCAGGTGGCTGTGGCTGTCCACCCAGCCGGGCAGCGCGGCGCGGCCGCCGACGTCGACCTTCTCGTCAGCGGCGGGGGCCGCGGCGGCCGACCCGACAAAGGCGAAACGGCCCCCCTCGAGCACGACCGCGGCGTTGCGCACCGGGCCGTCCTCGACGTTGGTCGTGAGCTCGCTGATGCCGGTGATCAGGATCGCCATAGCGCCTCGATTTCCTCGCACAGCAAATTTTCCGGGCGAGGCAACAGCAGGTGGTGGTGGTCGGATACGACGGGACGTCCGGCGACCAGCACCTCACGTACGTCGCCGGCGGTGGTGGCGAAGAGCGCGGCGGCGGGGGCGGTTCCCGCGGTGCGAATCGAGTCGAGGTCGACGGTGACAAGGTCGGCGGCGGCACCCGGTGCGATCCGGCCGCACTCGGGCCAGCCGATCGCAGCGTGATCCGTTGCCGCGCAATATAACTGCGCAAGGGTGAAGCGGCCGCGAGTGTGGCTCACCAGCCGCTCGTGAAGCTCGAGCGCCCGCCACTCCTCGAACGCGTCCACGGTGGCGTGACTGTCGCTGCCCAGGCACAGTCCCACACCCGCGTCGAACAGCGCCCGGGCGGGCCCGATGCCGTCACCCAGGTCGCGCTCAGTGGTCGGGCAGAAGCACACACGCGCACCGGTTTCTGCGAGCACACGAATGTCGGTGGCGGAGAGGTGGGTGGCGTGCACGGCGACCGCACGCGCACCGAGCACGCCCGCCGCGGCCAGCAACTCCGTCGGGGTGCGACCGTAAAAGGCCAGACAATAGCGGTTTTCGGCAGGCTGTTCGGATAGGTGCACGTGGACCGGGCGCCCGGCCGCCTGCTCCGCGACCACGCCGAGTGCGGCGCGCGGCACGGTGCGCACCGAATGCACGGCTACGCCGGTCCGCACCAAGCCCGGTTCCGGCATGAATGCGGCGGCCCGCTCGGCCCAGGCGCCCACGTCGCCGTCACCGAACCGAAGCTGATGCTCACCGAGCGGCATCCCGAATTCCCCAGTGAGATAACACGTGTCGAGCACCGTGAGCCGAATGCCGGCATCGTCGGCGGCTGCGACGAGCGCCGCGCTCATCACGTTCGGGTCCGTGTAGCGTCTGCCTCCGGGCGCGTGGTGCAGGTAATGGAATTCGCCGACGCTGGTATACCCGGCCAGCACCATCTCGGCGTACACCGCGCGGGCGAGCCGGTAGCAGGAGTCGGGATCCAGCGATGCGGCGACGATATACATCCGGTCCCGCCAGGTCCAGAAGGAGCCGCGCTCGTGCTGCGTGCGACCGCGCAGGGCACGGTGGAAGGCGTGCGAGTGCGCGTTGGCGAACCCGGGAATCGTCAACCCGTGCAAGAGTTTTCCGCGCCGACCCGCACCACTGGCCACCGAACGGATCGTCGATCCATCGACCTCGATGGCGACATCCGCGGCGAGCCCGTCCGGGAGCCAGGCGTACTGGGCCCAGTACACGTTCGTCGCGCTGCTCGCGGGTACGCGATCCGCACCGCCCGCGTCCTTGCCGGTCACGCGTTCTCCCGCATCGGAATTCGCACGCCATGCTGTACGGCGATGTCGCTGGCACTCACGTAGCCGGCGTCCACGTGACGGATTACTCCGGTGCCCGGATCGTTGGTCAGCACCCGCTCGAGCTTCTGCGCCGCCAGTGGCGTTCCGTCGGCCACACACACCTGTCCCGCATGCAGCGAGCGACCCATCCCGACGCCGCCGCCGTGGTGGATGGACACCCAGCTCGCGCCGGAAGCCGTGTTGAGCAGCGCGTTCAACAGGGGCCAGTCGGCGATCGGGTCCGAGCCGTCGGCCATCGACTCGGTCTCTCGGTAGGGCGAGGCGACACTCCCGGAGTCCAGGTGGTCCCGCCCGATCACGACCGGCGCCCGGAGTTCGCCCGAGGCCACCATCTCGTTGAAGCGCAGTCCGGCCAGGTGCCGCTCGCCGTAGCCGAGCCAGCAGATTCGCGCGGGCAGCCCTTGGAAGGCCACGCACGCACCGGCCATCTCGATCCAGCGGCGCAGAGATTCGTTCTGGGGGAACAGTTCCAGGACAGCACGATCGGTGGCCGCGATGTCGGCCGGGTCTCCGGACAACGCAACCCAGCGGAACGGTCCCTTGCCCGCGCAGAACAGCGGACGGATGTACGCGGGAACGAACCCCGGATAGTCGAACGCCCGGTCGCACCCCCCGAGCGCGGCCTCGCCACGCAGCGAGTTGCCGTAGTCGAACACCTCCGCGCCCGCGTCCAGGAAGCCGAGCATGGCGCCGACGTGGTCGGCCATGGACTCCCGTGCGCGGTCGGTGAATTCGTCGGACTTGTTCACCGCGTAGTCCGACCAGTCCTCGACCGCGACACCACGCGGCAGATAGGACAGCGGGTCGTGCGCCGAGGTCTGATCGGTGACGATGTCCGGGTCGAACCCACGGCTGAGCAGCTCCGGCAAAACGTCGGCGGCATTGCCGATCAGACCGACGGACAACGCCTTTCGCTGGCCGCGGGCGGCGCGAACCCTGGCCACCGCATCATCGATGTCGGTAGCGATCTCGTCCAGGTAGCGGTCCCGCAGGCGTCGTCCCGCGCGCACCGGGTCGCAGTCGACGACCAGCGCCACACCGCCGTTCATGGTGACCGCCAGCGGTTGCGCGCCGCCCATGCCACCGAGTCCCGCGGTCAGGGTCAGCGTTCCCGCGAGGCTCCCGCCGAACCGCTTGTCGGCGATAGCGGCGAATGTCTCGTAGGTGCCCTGCAGGATGCCCTGGGTACCGATGTAGATCCATGAGCCCGCCGTCATCTGGCCGTACATGGTCAGCCCGAGCGCCTCGAGTCTGCGGAACTCCGGCCAGTTGGCCCAGTCCCCGACGAGATTCGAGTTGGCGATCAGCACGCGCGGCGCCCACTCGTGCGTGCGGAACACGCCGACCGGCTTACCCGACTGCACCAGCAGCGTTTCGTCATCCGCCAGAGTCGTGAGACAGCGCGTGATCGCATCGAAACTGGCCCAATCCCGCGCGGCCTTCCCGGTTCCGCCGTACACGACCAGGTCCTGCGGACGTTCCGCGACATCGGGATCGAGATTGTTGTGCAACATGCGCAGCGCGGCCTCGGTCTGCCAGTTCCTGGCCGTGCGTCCAGTGCCCCGAGCCGCCCGCACCACCCTGGGTGCCGACCGCGACGAGTGCCCAATCGACGATCTGTCGCGCGACGATGTGTCGCTCGGCGGTGTCCGGGGCGGCGTGGTCATGGTGGTCCTCCGCATCAGGTGAGATCGGGCGTGACGGTTCGGGTGAAAGCTCCGGTGCGCAAGAGGGATTCGGCGGTGGCGATTTCGGGAGCGAGATGACGGTCGGGGCCGAGGCCGTCGACTCGAGTGCGCAGCAGGGCCACGGCCGCGGCGGTGACAGGAGCTGGACGCAGCGGAGCACGGCAGTCCAGGGCCCGCGCCGCGGTGAGGTATTCGATCGCGAGCACCGTGGTCAGACCATCGATCGCCGTGCGTAGCTTGCGGGCCGCCGACCACCCCATCGAAACGTGGTCCTCCTGCATCGCACTGCTCGGGATCGAGTCCACGGACGCGGGCACAGCGAGGCGTTTGAGCTCGGAAACCACGGCCGCCTGGGTGTACTGGGCGATCATGTGGCCGGAGTCGACGCCAGGATCGGCGGCGAGGAAGGCAGGCAGGCCGTGCGAGCGCGCGACATCCAGCATGCGGTCGGTGCGGCGCTCGGCCATGCTCGCCACGTCGGCGACCGGGATCGCGAGGAAATCGAGCACATAGGCCAGGGGTGCACCGTGGAAGTTGCCGTTGGACTCCAGCCGTCCGTCGCCGAGCACCACCGGATTGTCGATGGCCGAGGCGAGTTCACGATCGGCGACCGTTTCGGCGTGGGCCACCGTGTCGCGCGCGGCGCCGTGCACCTGCGGGGCGCAGCGCAGCGAATAGGCGTCCTGGACCCGGTGGCATTCGGGGCCACGATGGCTCGCGACGATCTCCGATCCGGCCAGGGCGGCGCGCATCCGCGCCGCCGAGTGCGCCTGGCCGGGATGTGGGCGCAGCGCCTGCAGGTCCGCGGCGAACACGCGATCGGTGCCGAGCAGGGCTTCGACACTCATCGCGGCAGTGATGTCCGCGACGTCCAGCAGAGTGCGCAGGTCGGCCAGGCCGAGCACCAGCATGCCGAGCATGCCGTCGGTGCCGTTGGTCAGCGCCAGGCCCTCCTTCTCAGCCAGGGTGACCGGCCCGATTCCGTTGGTCCGCAACGCATTACAAGCGTCCACTAGCACACCGGTGTCGTCGGTCACAGTGCCCTCGCCCATGAGCGTCAGCGCCACCGCGGCCAGCGGCGCGAGATCGCCGGAGCATCCGAGCGAGCCGTACTCGTGCACCACCGGCGTGAGGCCCGCGTTGAGCAAGGCGACCAACGCCTCCGCCGTCGCGGGCCGCGCACCGGTGTGGCCGGTGGCGAGCGTACGCAGGCGCAGCACCATCAGCGCGCGCACCACCTCGCGCTCCACGGCCGCGCCCGCCCCGGCCGCGTGTGAGCGGATCAGCGACCGCTGCAACGCGGTGCGCCGCTCCGGCGGGATATAGCGAATCGCCAACGCACCGAATCCGGTGGAGACCCCGTAGGTCGGGAGGGAGCCCGCCGCGAGCGCATCGACATGGTCGCGCGCGGCGGCCAGCCGCCGCAGCGCCGCCGGACTCAGACGGACCTTCGCGCCGTGCCGCGCGACCGCGACGACCCCATCCCGGGTGAGCGGCCCGTCGAAGTCCACGATCGGTGGTTGCGCAGTGTCCGGCATGGGTCCATTCCACCGCCGCGACAGTCGGTGCAGAATGAGGCTGCGGCCGATTTCGTCTGAGATCCCAGACATACCGAGGAGAGAGTGTGGGAACGAGCAGCGACGTCCCGGCGTTGCGCCGCGGGCTCGCCGTGCTGCAGCTACTAGCGAGCCGAGCCGGGCCGATTTCCGCCACGGCCATCGCCCGCGAACTCGGCCTTCCACGCTCCACCACCTACCACCTGCTCGCTGAGTTGGAAACGGCCCGGTTCGTCACCCGGCTGCCCACCGAGCGCCGCTACGGCCTCGGCATCGCCGCCGTCGAACTCGGTTCCGCCTATCTGCGCCACGATCCGTTGGAGCGCCTTGCTCACCCACTGCTGCGCAGTCTGGTGGAGCGTGTCGGCCACACCGCCCACCTAGGCGTTCTGCACGGCAACGAGTTGCTGTATCTGATGAAGGAGCAGCCCGGACGTCCGGAGACACTGGTCACCGGTGTCGGCGTCCGGCTGCCCGCGCACCTGACCGCCTCCGGCCGCGCAATCCTGGCCCATCTGCCTGCCGCCCAGGTCCGCGCTCTGTTCCCGTCCGCGGCGGCGTTCGTGCACCGGACCGACCGCGGTCCAATCACCCTCGCCGCATTGCGCACGACGCTCGCCACCGACCGCCGCCGCGGCTGGGCCTGCGAAGATGGCCACGTCACCCCCGGCTTCGCGTCCGTCGCCTATCCCGTTTTCGACCACAATCACCGCCCGATCGCCGCGATCAGCGTCACCTTCCGCCACCACTGCGCATCCAGGCCGTGCTCCGCCGACTGGACGTCGCTCGCCACCCAGGTCCGGGCCACCGCGACCATCCTCACGCACCGCATCGGCGGGTTGCCGGACGGGAATTGACGCTGACGGTGCGCGTCATGTGACCAGCGCCACCGACATATCTATTGTGCACAATATAGTTGTCCACTACGTTTATCGACATGACCGATCACCTCACCCTCGACGAGCAGCTTTGCTTCCCGCTCTACGCGGCGTCCCGGGCGATGACCGCGGTCTACCGCCCGAAGCTGGAACGGCTCGGGCTCACGTACCCGCAGTACCTGGTGATGCTGGCACTGTGGGAACGCGACGGACGCAGTGTCGGCGAGGTCTGCCACGCACTCGCCCTGGATTCCGGCACGCTCTCCCCGCTGCTCAAGCGGCTGGAGGGGGCAGGACTGGTCGAGCGGCACCGGTCGGCGGCCGACGAACGTCGCGTGGATATCCAGCTAACCGAACGTGGGCGCGCGCTGCGGGCCGAGGCGGGCGACATCCCGACCCAGATGGCCGAGGCCGTGGGCCTGTCCCAGGACGAGTTCCTCGCGCTGCGCGAAACATTGCGACGACTGACGCATTCGCTGATGTCCCAGCTGAACGAAAGAGAGTAGACATGCAGATCCTGTACACCGCCGAGGCCTTGGCGACCGGCGACGGCCGCAACGGGCACGCCCGCACCACGGACGGCAAGGTCGACGTAGACTTGTCTGCCCCTAAGGAGCTGGGCGGCGACGGCGAAGGCACCAACCCCGAGCAGCTGTTCGCGGCGGGCTACGCGGCCTGTTTCCATTCGGCGCTGCGCCTGGTCGGCAAACAGGCCGAGGCGAATATCGACGACTCCGCGGTCGGCGCCAAGGTCGGCATCGGCCCCAACGATGCGGGCGGGTTCGGGCTCACGGTCACCCTCGAGGTCTCGCTCCCCCATTTGTCCAGGCAGGACGCACAGGCACTCGCGAACAAGGCACACCAGGTGTGCCCGTACTCGAACGCGACCCGTGGCAACATCGACGTCGAAGTCCTCGTCGCCGAGGACTGATCGGGAAGGGAGCGACCATGCGTGCCGTAGTCATCGAACGATTCGGCGAACCGAAGGACGTACTCACCACCGAAGAGCGGCCGGTGCCCGAACCAGGTCCCGGCGAAGTCCGTCTCCAGCTGATCCTCGCGCCGATCCACAATCACGACCTGGCCATTGTGCGCGGCGTGTACGGCTACCGGCCGCCGCTGCCCGCGATTCCGGGCACCGAGGCCGTCGGGCGCGTCGACGCGGTGGGGCCGGACGTCACCGGTCTCGTCGTCGGACAACGCGTCACGGTGTCCGGGGCACAGAACGTGTGGGCGGAGTGCTTCGTTGTCCCGGCCGGACAGGTGGTTCCGGTGCCGGACGCAGTGTCCGACGAAACCGCGGCCCAGCTACTCGCCATGCCGCTGAGCGCGCTGATGCTGGTGGAAGACCTCGCCCTGCAGCCGGGCGAATGGCTGGTGATCAACGCCGCCAACGGCGCGGTCGGCAGGCTGGTCAACGTCTTCGGCAGGCAACGCGGTCTGCACGTGCTCAACCTGGTGCGGGGCCCCGCTTCGGTCGCGGCGCTGCGTGAGCTCGACTACGAACCGGTGCTCGACACCGAAAGCGCGGACTGGCGCGCGCGGGTCGAGACCGTCACCTCGGGCGCGCCCATCGCGCGTGCCGTCGACCAGGTAGGCGGTCGCGCCGGCGCCGACGAGCTGGTGCTACTCGCGCCGAACGGGCACCTGATCATCTTCGGCGCGCTGTCGGGCAAGCCGCTGTCGCTCGATTCCGGCAGCCTCATCTTCAAACAGGCTGTGGTCAAAGGCTTTTGGGGTGCCAAGCGGATCGAGCAGATCGGCGCCGAGCATCGAGGGCGGCTGATCGGCGAGCTGATCGACCTCGCGGCCCGCGGCGAGCTGCGGTTGAACATCGAGACCGCCTACCCGCTGGAGTCCGCGGCCGACGCCGCGGTCGCCACCGAAACGCCGGGGCGCAGCGCCAAGATCGCGCTGTCGGCTCAGCGGGCCTGATCGACGTCGAGCACGGCCATCGCGGCGTTGTGCCCCGGGATGCCGCTGACCCCGCCGCCGCGGATAGCCCCAGCACCGCAGAGAAAGACGTTGCGATGGCTGGTCGATACACCCCACCGGGCGGCGGGGTCAGCCGGATCGGCCGCCTCCGGTAGGTAGGGGAAGGCCAGATCCCGGTGGAAGATGTGGCCACCAGGCAGGCCGATCTCACGCTCCAGCTCGAGCGGGGTCTTCGCCTCCAGACACGGCTCGCCGTACCGGTCCGTCGCCAAGCAGTCGGCGATCGGTTCGGCCAGCACCGAATCCAATTGCGCAAGCGTAGCTTTCACCACCTTCGCCTTCGCCCCCTCCGGATCGGCGGCGAACAGTCTCGCCGGTGTGTGCAGACCGAACAACGTGAGGGTGTGCATGCCTCGCGCGGTCAGATCCGCGGAAAGGACCGACGGGTCGGTCAATGTGTGACAGTAGATCTCCGCGGGCGGCGCAGACGGTACGCGGCCGATCGCCGCCTCGCCGTATGCCTGGTCGAGTCGCGCGTACGACTCGCCGATGTGAAAAGTTCCCGCAAACGCCTCGCGCGGATCGGTTTCGGTGTCACGCAATCGTGGCAACCGGCGCAGCAACATGTTCATCTTGAGCTGCGCGCCTTGTGGTTTCGGCGGTAGTGGCGTGCCGAGCAACTCCGCGAGCGTGTACGGTGCGGCGTTGACGAGCACGTGACGCGCACCGACCGTTCCGTCCAGATAGCTGACTTCGGCTGTGCTGCCATCAGTTTCGAGGTCAGTCACCTCGCATTCGGTGACGATCTCGGCGCCCGCCGAGCACGCCGCCTCGGCCAGCGCGTCGGTGAGCGCGCCCATACCCCCGACGGGCACGTCCCAGTCGCCGGTGCCGCCGCCGATCACGTGGTAAAGAAAGCAGCGGTTCTGCCGCAGCGACGGATCCTGCGCATGGGTGAACGTACCGATCAACGCGTCGGTGAGCACCACACCGCGCACGATATCGTCGCGGAACGTCGACTCGATCGCCTCCCCCAGCGGACGCTCGAACAGCGCCTCCCAAGTCGCAGCGTCGTCCACGGCAGCTCGCAGCGCCGCCCTGGACGGCAGCGGCTGCGTCAATGTCGGGAATATGCGTTGCGCCAGCCGCCGCGTGGCGCCGTAGAAACGCCGCCACGCAAGGAAATCCCGATCCGACCCGGTGAGCAGCCTGAAACTCGCCCTGGTTCGCTCCGGCGACCCGGAAACGAGCAGGCCACCGTCGCCGACCGGCGTATACGACGAGATATGCCTGCGCCGTGTCGTGAACCGCAGCCCCAGCTCGTCCACGATCTGTCGCGGCAGCAGGCTCACCAGATACGAGTACCGCGACAGCCGCGCGTCGACGCCCGCGAACACCCGCTCCGACACTGCGGCGCCACCGGTATGCGGCAGACGCTCGAGCAGCAGCACCGACCGCCCGGCCCGCGCCAGGTACGCGGCGGCCACCAACCCGTTATGGCCACCGCCGACGATCACGACATCGTAGAACGACCGTGTCGGCTTCATCCGTCCTCGATAGCACGGATAGCCCCTCCGCCGACAGTGACCACGCCCGCAACGACGGGCCGGACATTCCGGACGCGTCCGCGCGATGACGGCGGGATCGCCCACTCTTCGCACCTCGCCCATGCCGCCCCGCCCGATGAGCCGATCCAGGCGGTAGGACCCGAATCGCGACCGCACCGTGAACCTTCAGCTGCGAGCGGACACTTCTGTCACGGTTGTGGTCAGACCGCGTACGGATAGGTTTCGACGTCATCCCGGTCCCAGGGCGCGGCCCGATCCAGCGGAAGCAGCGCGGTGGTCTGCTCGATATGGATCAGGGCGTCGAACTGGTCGGCCGGACGCGCAAAGAAATAGTGACTCCGACGCTCGGTCTGCGGACGATAGACCACACCGATAGCCCGCTCGAGTAGCGGGCTCCGGAGCCGGTCCGCCACCGGCGACTCGGAGTCCAAGCGCACCAGGAAAGACTCGGCGCCGACTTGGTGCAACATGTGCTCCACGCTGCCGTACAACGCCGGATTCACCCGCATCCGACGCGCCGGTCCGCCCCAGTCCTCGGCCGCGGTGACCGATCCGGTGTAGGTGGTGAAGCCGAGCAGCCGGGCAGAATCGGGGCTGTCCGCACGCACCAGTTGCCCGAGATTCAGTTCACCGGAGTCGCTCATTTCCGTCGCCCGTGCGTCGCCGAGATGTGAATTATGTGCCCACACAATAATTTTCGACTGTGCGCCGAGGTGCTCGCGCAACGCGATCAGCGTGCTGAACATGTGCCGATCGCGAAGATTCCAGGATGTTACCCGGCCCCCGAACATGGAGCGGTAGTACTCTTCGGCCGCCAGCACCGAGCAGGCGTTCTGTTCGGCGTAGAACAGTTCGTCGTGATCGGTCACGCCGTCGAGCCGTACCTCATCGGCAATCTGCCGCTGCAGTTCGGTCAATTGCGCGACCACCTGGTCGTGACACGACTGCCCGGCGCCGAACGCCGCCGCGAAGCCGTACTCGTCAGCGTGGTGTTCGAGACAGCTGTAGCGTTCCCTGGCCCGCTGGGCGGCGGCCGGGTCGATACGGTCGAGGTAGGCGATCACCTCCTCCGCCGAACGGTGCATGCTGTACAGATCCAAACCGTAGAAGCCGACTTGGTCCTCGGCGGCGCATCGGGAATTGTGCCCGCGCAGCCATTCGGCGAAGTCGCGCACGACCGTGTTGCGCCACATCCACGCCGGGAATCGCCGGAACCCACGCAACGCCTGCTCGGCGGTCCGGTCGGTGCCCTGCCCGCGGACGTACCGGTTGACGCGGTAGGCATCGGGCCAGTCCGCCTCGACCGCGACACCGCGAAATCCCTTCTCCTCGACCAGTCGTCGCGTCATGGCGGCACGCGCGGTATAGAACTCGTCGGTGCCGTGTGACGCCTCACCGATGAGCACCAGACGTGCGTCGCCGACCAGGTCGAACAAGATGTCGTCTGGTGGCGTCCCGCCCGGAGCCGGAATACGCGCGCGCCGAAGCAGGTCCCCATCGTCGGGCTCGGTGTCCGTCTTCGCGGGCGCTCGCGCGAGCAGGTCGCGGACTTCGGCGTCGGTGGTCTGTTCGAAGTCCCAGTACGAGTTGCCGACCGCGATGAACGGCGCCGGCGTCGAGGCACAGATCACCTCGTCGACGAGTTCGCGTAGTTCGACGCAGGTCGACTCCGGTGCGGCGGGCACGGCGACAACCACTCGTGCCGGATGCAGCCTGTGCAGCGCCTCGATCGCGGCGTTCATCGTCGCACCGGTGGCCAGCCCGTCGTCGACCACGAGCACCGTCCGCCCGGTGACGTCGAGCATCGCACGGTCACCGCGGTAGACACGCTCGCGACGAGCGAGTTCCTGTCCTTCGGTGAGGATGATCTGCTCCAGCGCCTCGGGCGCGACGGCTTGGGCACGAAGCACATCGTCATTGGTGACCAGGACGCCGCCGCTGGCAATGGCTCCCACGGCCAGCTCCGGTTGTTCGGGCGCACCGAGCTTGCGGACCACGAGCACGTCCAACGGCGCGCCGAGCACCGCCGCAACCTCATAGCCGACCGGTACCCCGCCGCGCGGCAACGCCAGAACGACGGTGTCGGCGGAATCCCGGTAGTGCTCGAGCAGCCTCGCGAGCACGCGGCCCGCCTCACGTCGATTCCTGAAGACACTCCGCACCATGTCGGGGCCCTACCCGCCGCCGCGCCCGACAAACGTTGCTTCTCGAGCAGATCGGGTCAGGCAGATGGGCCCGGCGGGCGGGTGTGCGGTCGGCGCTGCAGCGCCAGCTGGATCTCGAGCAACAGGCGATCTGCGTGGTCGCCGAGATCCATGCCGAGGATGTCCTCGACGCGGCGGATGCGGTAGCGAAGCGTGTTCGGATGTACTTGCAGCGCGGCCGCGGCGTTGCGCACGTCGCCGTGCTCCCGCAGATAGGTCTCCACGCTGTCGCGCAGGCTCGCCGAATGCTTGCGGTCGTAGTCGAACAGAGCGCGCAGCCGAGGATCGTGCAGTTCGGCGCGCGAACCGACGAGATCGAGCAGCTCGCCGAGCAGCACGGCGGTGCGGGATTCGGACAGCGTGGTCACCCGCCCCTTCGGGTAGGTGGCGACGGTGCTGTCCAGTACGCGATCGACCTCGGCCCGCGCGGCACCCACCGCGCCGAGATCGGCGACGGGACAGGCGATCGCGGCCCGCAACGCCAGCGACCGTGTCGCCTCGAGCTGTTCAACCAGTTGCCGCGTCCACGACGTCACCGCGTGCGCGGACCGGTAGCCCGGCAACAGCACGTAGACGCGGTCGCCGAGCGTCGTGGTCACCGAGTCGACCCGAAAGGAGCTGGCGCGCAATCGCAGAATGCTGCCGAGTGCCGCGGGCTCGGTGGCAGTGGCCTCCTCGGTGGCGGTGAGCGCGAACGCCACCACCGCGGCGGGACCGGCCTGCGATAGGTTGAGCGCGGTCGCCACCGTTTCTATCTCTACCGCGGTCCCTCCCGCGCCGAACAACCGCTGGATCAGCAGCGCCTCGGTAGACGGTGCGTCGAGACTACGGGAGATCAGACGGCCTGCGATGGCCGAGGCACCACGCAGGATCTCCGCCGCGTCCGACTTGAACGGCTGATCACCCTGCTGTAGCCAGATCGCACCGAGTACCCGCGGCGCCCGCGCGGTCGCGTCCGCGGGATGCCGGATACCGACCACCAGCCTGCGCTTGATGTTCAGTTCTTCGTGCGCGGGCACGTCGATGACCTCGTCGGTGTTGCGCAAGCGATCGAACACACCCCACTTCCGCAGCACGGTCAGGTAGTCGCGCGGGCCTTCCCGGCCCAGGATGGACAGCACGCGCAACTGGTCGGCGGTCTGGTCGGACGCCGAGTACGCCAGCACGTGGGAGTGCGGGTCCTCGATGGACACCATCCCGCCCGCGTTGTGGGCGACCATCTGCGCCAAGCCGAACAGATCCATGTCCGCGGCGGCCGACTCGCTCTCCCCGGCCACGTTCCCGTCCTTCGGCCAACTCGACAACGCACTCATCCCATCTTTGTCCGACTGGCTCATTCTCCAGGCAGTTTTCCGGTGTTGACTTCGGCTTACCGCAAAATCGCCTACCCAGCAGGAGGAACCATGGACGCCATCGTGTCCACACCCCAGCCGGTCAACGAGCCGGTCGGCACATTCGCCCCGGGCAGTGCGGAACGCGAACGGTTGCAGGCGAAGCTCACCGAGCTCGGCACGACGCCGACCGAGGTCCATCATGTCATCGGCGGCGAACACCGGCGCGGTTCCGGCGAGCAGGTCCGGGTGGTGCAGCCGCACCGGCACGCCACCGTGCTCGGTACGCTCACCACCGCCGAACCGCGCGACGTGGCGGACGCCATCACGGCCGCCACCGCCGCGGCGCCGGGCTGGCGGGCGCTTGCCTTCGAGGATCGTGCCGCTGTCTTCCTCCGCGCCGCGGACTTGCTGGCCGGACCGTGGCGGGAAACAATCGCCGCCGCAACGATGTTGGGCCAATCCAAGACCGCGTACCAGGCCGAGATCGACACCCCGTGCGAGCTGGTCGACTTCTGGCGCTTCAACGTCCACTTCGCCCGCCGAATCCTGCAGGACCAGCCGATCTCGACACCAGGCGTGTGGAACAAGGTGGAGTACCGTCCGCTCGAGGGTTTCGTCTACGCGATCACCCCGTTCAACTTCTCCGCGATCGCGGGCAATCTCCCTACCGCGCCCGCGCTGATGGGCAACACCGTCGTGTGGAAGCCCGCCGTGACCCAGTCGGTCGCGGCGTACTGGACGATGAAGCTGCTGGAGGCGGCGGGGCTGCCGCCCGGCGTGATCAACATGGTGCACGGCGCCGGTCCCACGGTGTCCGACGTGGCGCTCACCGATCGCCGCCTGGCCGGCATCCACTTCACCGGATCGACCGCGACCTTTCAGCACCTGTGGCGCACGGTCGCGGCGAATATCGCCGATTACGACAGCTATCCACGCCTGGTCGGCGAGACCGGCGGCAAGGACTTCGTCGTGGCACACAGCTCCGCCGATCCCGACGTCCTGACCACGGCACTGATCCGCGGCGCCTTCGACTACCAGGGCCAGAAGTGCTCAGCCGCCTCCCGCGCGTTCATCCCGAGGTCGGTGTGGGCCAGGATGGGCCGCGAGTTCGTCGACAAGGTCGCCGCCCTCAGCTACGGCGATGTCACCGACTTCACCCACTTCGGCGGCGCGCTCATCGACAAGCGCGCCTTCGACAAGAACGCCGACGCCGTGGCACGCGCCAAGGCGACTCCGAGCCTGACGATCGCCGTGGGCGGCCACGCCGACGACAGCGTCGGCTACTTTGTCGAGCCCACCATCCTGCTCGGTGACGACCCTGCCGACGAGGCGTTCCGCACCGAGTACTTCGGCCCGATCCTTGCCGTGCACGTCTACGACGACTCCGCCGCCGGATCGTTCGAGTCCACGCTCGACCTGATCGACAAGGGTTCGCGCTACGGCCTGACCGGGGCGGTCGTCGCCGACGACCGCACGGCCATCGCCACCGCCACCGAACGGCTGCGGTTCGCGGCGGGCAATTTCTACGTCAACGACAAGCCCACCGGCGCGGTCGTCGGACAACAGCCCTTCGGCGGGTCGCGCGCGTCCGGCACCAACGACAAGGCAGGGTCGGCGCAGAACCTGCTGCGCTGGACCTCCGCTCGCACGATCAAAGAATCGTTCGTCCCAGCGACCGACCACCGCTACCCGCACCAGGAACTCTGATGGCATTCTCCGGGCTGCTCCGTCCCGCCGTGCTGGCGGCCGCACGCTCCCCACGCATGGAGCGCACGATCAGCCGCATGCCGTCCACCAAGAAGCTGGTGGACCGTTTCGTCGCGGGCGAGACCGAGGAGCAGGCGGTGGCCACGACCGCCGCTCTCCTCGAATCCGACCGCCGCGTGACCATCGACTATCTCGGCGAGGACACCACCGACCTCGACCAAGCCCGTATCACCGTCGCGCACTATCTTCGTCTCTTGTCGGCGTTGACCGAACTCCCCGCCGCGGCGGCGGGGACCGCGCTACCGCTGGAGGTGTCACTCAAACTGTCCGCGCTGGGCCAGGCGCTCCCCCACGATGGACACGCTATAGCTCGTGAGCACGCTCATCAGATCTGCACCGCCGCGACAGTCGCGGGGGTCTGGGTCACCATCGACGCGGAGGACCACACCACCACCGACTCGACGCTCTCGATCGTGCGCGAGCTGCGCACGGATTTCCCGTGGTTGGGCGCAGTATTGCAGGCCTACTTGAAACGCACCGAGGATGACTGTCGGGAGTTCGCCGGCCCCGGCTCGCGAATCCGGTTGTGCAAGGGGGCCTATCGCGAACCCGCGGCGGTGGCCTATCAGGGTCGTTCCGCCGTCGACGACGCGTATCTGCGCTGCTTGCGCATTCTGATGGACGGTGACGGCTATCCGATGGTCGCCACGCACGACCCGGCGCTGATCGATGCGGCGCTGCGCCGCGTCCACGAAACCGGGCGCGCGCATGACGATTTCGAGTTTCAGATGTTGCACGGCATCCGGGACGCCGAACAGCGGCGCCTGGTCGGCGCGGGACACCTGTTGCGCGTCTACGTCCCCTACGGCGACCAGTGGTACGGCTACTTCATGCGCAGGCTGGCCGAGCGTCCGGCGAATGTCGCGTTCTTCCTGCGCTCGTTCGGCCGCGACCGCTGAGCCGGGCACATCCGAGCCGCGCCGTCCGGTGGGCCGAGGCCCGGTTGAAAATTATTTGTCCAACTGACCGATCACAGCGTCGTGTGATCGTATTCAGCTAGTCACAGCTCGAAATGTGGTCTGCGTTACGGCACCGCCGGGTACCGCAGAGGACGAAAGGATACACATGTCCATCGCGGAGTTGCGCAGCCAAATGTTGCGTCGCAAACCCCTCGGCGAGGTCGAGGACGAATCCGCCCCTGCCGACGAACAGCTGTCCCGATCGCTCGGCCTGTGGCAGCTCACCGCGATCGGCGTCGGCGGGATCATCGGCGCGGGCATCTTCACGCTGGCCGGTTCGGTCGCGCACTCCGTGACCGGACCCTCGGTGCTCATCTCGTTCCTCATCGCCGGCGTCGCCAGCGCTGCGGCCGCACTGTGTTACGCCGAGTTCGCCGGGATGGTCCCCAAGGCCGGGTCCGCTTACACCTACGGCTACGTGTCGCTCGGAGAGCTCGCGGGCTGGTTCATCGGCTGGGATCTGCTGCTGGAGTACATCGCGGTCGCCGCGGTGGTCGCCATCGGTGTGTCCGGATACTTCCGGTTCCTGCTCGGGCAGGTCGACATCGCCCTGCCGGACTGGATGATGGGGGCCTCCGGCACAGGCGAGGGCCACGTGGTCGACGTATTCGCCATGCTGTTCTGTCTCAGCACAGCCTGGCTGCTGTCGCGTGGCATCAGGAGCGTCGGCCGGTTCGAGACCGTCGCGGTCGGCATCAAGGTCGCGTTGGTCGTGCTCATTATCGTGTTGGGCGTCTTTCACATCGACAGCTCCAACTACACGCCGTACTTCCCGTTCGGCGCGGGCGCGGTGTGGACCGGTGCGGCCACCGTCTTCTTCGCTGTTTTCGGCTATGACGCGATGAGCACCGCCGCCGAGGAATCCACCGACGGCAAGAAGCACCTGCCCAAGGCGATCATCTACTCGCTGGCCATCGCCATGGTGCTCTACGTGCTGGCCACCCTGGTACTGACCGGCATGCAGAAGTACACCGAGATCAGCCCGACCAGCGGTTTCTCCACCGCGTTCGAGTCGGTCGGTCAGCCCGGCGTCGCGAACATCATCGCGGTCGGCGCGATCGTCGGCATCGTCACCGTGGTGCTCACCTTCATGCTCGGCGTCACCCGCGTCTGGTTCGCCATGAGCCGCGACGGGCTGCTGCCGGAATGGTTCGCCAAGACCCATCCGGTCCGGAAGGTGCCCACCCGCGTGACCTGGATCGTCGGCATCGGAGCGGCGCTGATGGCCGGGTTGCTGGACATCACGGTCGTCGCGGAGTTGACCAACATCGGCATTTTGATGGCCTTCATCGTCGTGTCCGTCGCGGTGATCGTCCTGCGGCGCACCCGACCCGACGAGCCGCGAGAGTTCCGGCTGCCGTTCATGCCGGTCGTCCCGCTGGTAGGCATCGGCTTCTCGGTGTATCTGATCTGGTCGTTGCCGTGGCAGACCTGGGCGCGCTTTGTGGTCTGGCTGGTCGTCGGCTTGATCGTCTACTTCACCTACTCGCGCACTCACTCCAAGCTCGCAGGTACCGACTCCGCCGCGACGGCAGGTCTGCCGAACCCCGAGCTGCCCTGACGACGGCTCCGCGACCAGTTCGGGTCTCGGTTTACTCGAGGATTGAACCAACTCGGCGTTCACGGAGTAGTCATTGCAAAATGATCGCTCGACTACATAGGGTCGAAGTGTGGGCATCGGCAGACGACGCCTCTGCCACGGCGGCTCGTAATCGGGCCGAGAGGAGTGGTAGCAAATGGATCTCCGGGACGTCGTCGCATCGGGCGTACTCGAACAGCGTGAGCTGTTGGAGCAGGGGGTCCTCTCGGCACAGCTGCTCGTCGAGGCGACGCTGAACGAGATCGATGCCGCCGCGGATCTCGGCGCCTTCACCCGCGTGCTCCGCGACGAAGCCAGAGCCGAGGCGATCGAGCGTGACCGGGAACGCGCGGCAGGCGGCGCCGTGGGCCCGCTGCACGGAATCCCGATCGCGATCAAGGACGAGTTCGACGTGGCCGGCGTGGTCACCACGTTCGGCACCAGGGCGAACTCGAACCCCGCCGCGGCGGATGCGGAGGTGGTGCGCAGGCTGCGCGCGGCGGGGGCGGTGATCGTCGGCAAGACCGCGATGCCGGAGTTCGGGCAATGGCCGTTCACCGAGTCCAGCACCTTCGGTGTGACCCGCAATCCGTGGGATACGACGCGCTCCACCGGCGGGTCCAGCGGCGGGTCCGCCGCAGCGGTGGCGGCCGGCCTCGTTCCCGTGGCGCTCGGCGGCGACGGTGGCGGCTCGATCCGCATCCCGGCCGCGTGCTGCGGGTTGTTCGGCCTGAAACCGCAACGTGGGCGGGTGCCGAATGCACCGAACGAGCACCTGTGGTGGGCACTGGGTGTCGCAGGACCGCTGACTCGCGGCGTGCTCGATGCCGCGATCGTCTACGACGTCCTCCGCGGCAATGCGCCGAGCGATCGGTTCCAGGCCTCCGAACCGGTGATGTCGTTCGAGGCGGCGGCCCGCAAGGCGGCGCAACCGCTGCGGATCGGCTACAGCATGAAACCTCCCACGCCGCCGCTGGTGAAAACGGATCCGCTCAATGTCCGCGCGGTTCGCGATACCGCGAAGCTCCTTGCGGGACTGGGGCATATGGTGGTCGAGATCGACCCTGATTACCCGAATTCGACGAGCGCCTTCTTCCCCCAGTTCTTCGGCGGCGTCCGCGCCGAGGCAGCCGAAGTGGATCATCCGGGGCGGCTCGAACGCCGGACCAAGCAAACGGTCGCGCTCGGCGCATGGGCGCGGCGACCCGTCGTCGAATGGGCGATCCGGCAAGGAGAATCCTTGGGGCGCAAGGTTGATCGGATCTTCACCGAGTGCGATCTGCTGCTCACCCCGACCATCGCGATCCGCCCACCCCGGCTCGGCGTCCTCGACGGAGCGAACACGATAGGCGCCCAGCTCGCCTCCCTCCCGATGGTCGCCTACACCGCCCTGTGGAACGTCACCGGCAATCCTGCGGCCGCACTGCCCGCTGGCGTCGGCGACGACGGGCTTCCCCTGTCGGTCCAACTGGTCGGACCCGCGAATGGCGAGACGACCATTCTCACGGTGGCGGCGCAGGTGGAGCAGGCGCGTCCGCATCCGCGTTCAGGCAGCGCGACACGCTTCCCGAGGCACGAGCAACCCGATCGCCGTTCGTAGTCGAAGAACCTTCATCGAGACCCGGTGCGCGGCGAACCCGATTCGGTACCGTCGGGTCATGCGCAAGACCGACTCAGCACGCAGCCCGGTCGCGCCCGGCCACCCGCCGTCGGGCGCCCCGATCGACGACATCGACCGGATTCTGCTCGACCAGCTGGCGCGGGACGGGCGCATGACGAACAACGCGCTCGCCGCGGCCGCCGGCATCGCACCCTCCACCTGCCTCGGGCGGGTGCGAGCGCTGGTGGAGCGCGGCGTCATTCGCGGATTCCACGCCGACATCGACCCGGCGGCGCTCGGCCGCAACCTGCAAGCCATGGTCGCGGTGCGGCTGCACGCGAGCGCGCGCAGGCAGCTCGCCGAGTTCGGGCAACGCATGTCGGCGCTCGATGAGGTGCTCAACGTGTATTTCATCGCGGGCGCCGACGACTACCTCATTCATGTCGCCACCGCCAACACCGACGAGCTGCGGGTGTTCGTCCTGAATCACCTCAGCGCCCATCCGGCGGTCGCCTCGACCGAAACGATCCTCATCTTCGAGCACATGCGCCCGCGTGCGGGATCTTCGTGACGGGCGCACCGCCGGCGAACCGTTACGCGGCCAGGCTTTCCGTCACGTAACCGTGCGCCTGCGCCACCGACTCCGACAACAGCGCTCCGCGATGAGTGCTCAGCCCTGCGGCGAGGCCCGGGTCGGCCGCCACCGCATCACGCCACCCACGTTCGGCGAGCGAGAGCACGTACGGCAGCGTGGCATTGGTGAGCGCGACGGTCGAGGTGTTGGGCACCGCGCCGGGCATATTGGCGACACAGTAGAACACCGACTCGTGCACCGAGTAGGTCGGTTCCGCGTGCGTGGTCGGCCGTGAGTCCGCGAAACACCCACCCTGGTCGATCGCGATATCGACCAGCACGGAGCCCGGCTTCATTTGCAGGACGAGGTCGTGGGACACCAGGGTGGGCGCTTTGGCTCCCGGCACCAGCACCGCGCCGATCACCAGGTCCGCCTCGCGAACCGCGGTATCGACCTCGAGCTTGTTCGACATGATGGTCCGCACCTGACCGCGGTACTGCGCGTCGATCTCGCGCAGGCGCGTGATGTTCAGATCCAGCACGGTGACATCGGCGCGCATGCCGTGCGCTACGGCGATCGCGTTCCCGCCCGCGACGCCCGCGCCGAGCACGGCGACCTTCGCGGGCCTGGTGCCGGGCACGCCGCCCATCAGCACGCCGCGCCCGCCACCGCTGCGCATCAGGTGGTAGGCGCCGGCCTGTGCGGCCAACCGGCCCGCGACCTCGCTCATCGGCGCGAGCAGCGGCAGGGAGCCATCGCGTCCGGTCACGGTTTCGTAGGCGATCGCGGTGCTGCCGGAGGTCAGCAGAGCGTCGGTGCACTCCTTGGACGCGGCCAGGTGCAGGTAGGTGAACAGCACCTGGTTCTCGCGCAGCCGCCCATACTCCTCGGCCACCGGCTCCTTCACCTTGAGGACCAGATCAGCGGTTTCCCAGACTTCGTCGGCGGTGTCCAGCACCCGCGCGCCCGCGACGGTGTACGACTCGTCCTCGAAGGCCGAGCCACGCCCGGCGCCCGCCTCCAGGTACACCTCGTGCCCGCGCGACACCAGCTCGTGCACGCCGGCCGGCGTGCACGCCACGCGATACTCGTGATTCTTGACCTCGGCGGGAATTCCGATTTTCACCTGCACTCCTGATCGTCGATGGACGCTGCCGATGATCCGCACGAATGGAATCACCGCTCGTCAAAAGTATGAATATTCTGCATCATTTCGGCTAGTCCAATGAAAATAATTCGATACACAAGCTTCAAAGTATTCAAATACTCGGCCTATACCCACTTTTATCCCCGCTGTCCGCAACATCTTCGGCAGCCGTCGCGCAAACGAGCTGACGAGGGCCGATCCGGGCAACCGGCCCGGCTACTACGATTCGCTGGGCGAACGCCGGCAGCGGATGAACAGCGGCGCACTATGCCGCGATCGGGTCGACATCGCTGAGACATCACATAGCACGCGGTTCGCGGACCCGATCGAAGCGGCCGACCCGGACGGCTTCGACCACGCGCCGGCTGAGCATCTGTCCGGCGTCCACCAGCTGCAACCACCACCGCGCCCGGCGGCACGACTGTCTCGACACGGTGGCGGGACGTCGCCCGCCATGATGTTCGCGACTACCCGCGTCGCGTCAGTTCTTCGGCGTCAGGAGGACAAGCGGGATTTCTCGCGTGGTCTTCGTCTGATAGTCGGCATACACCGGCTGCGCCTCGACAACCCTGGGCCACAACGACGCTCGCTTCTCGGCTGTCGCCACCTGGGCCGTCATCGGCACCCGCGGGCCGCTCTGCACGGAGACCACGACGTCCGAGTTGTCGCGCAAGTTCAGAAACCATGCCGGGTGCACAGGATCGCCGCCACGCGACGCGACGACGACGTAGGTGTCGCCATCGACGACCGGCGCGGTGAGCATGACCGCGTGCGGCCGACCCGATTTACGACCCGTGGTCGTGAGCTCGAGAGACGGCATACCCCCGACCTCGTTCCCCAGCTTTCCGAAACTCGCCTTCAGCAGGGCACGATGCGCCGCATTCATCGCCTTGAGGGCGAAATTCGAGGGCATGGGATCCTCACAATCCAGTCAGCAAGTAGCTCGGCGCCCCAGGGGAACGCACCGCGGCGAGTCGGACTGTACCGGATGGCACCTTGTCCGGGGCCGGCACCGAATGGTCAGTGCGCCCGCCATCCGGACCATCGCGCGACATCGATAGCGATCACCGGTCCTGGTGGTGGCTGGGCGGTGTAGTCCGGATAGCGTGCGGCCAATCGCCGTTTCGCCACCGCCGCCTCGGCCGTGTCCGCGATGCGTGCGTCGCCGTCGGCGCGTGCCCACCACAGTTGGGTCCAGTCGTCGCTGTAGAAGTCGACGAGCGCGGTGACCGCCGGGTTGGCCTCGATATTCGCGAGCCGTCGCAGCATCATCGTCGTCTTCGGCTTGGCGTCGATGCTGGTGTAAATGACGTCCCCGACCACGACGAACACGATCGGGACCAAATGCGGCCGCACCGAGGCCGAGACTGTTGCCAGCCGCGCGACGGGACTACGCGCGAACCGCCCGCGCGCCTCGTCGGAGCTCAGTCGCACTCGCCCTCCTCGAATTCGCTGGGGTCTGCCCGCCGTGCACCGGGTCGACGCTCGAACTCCGACTGACCCGGAACTCGCGACACTGGGTGGCGTCTCCCACGCCAGTGGTTCAGCGTCCGAACCAGGCAATCAGAATGGCCCTGATCTGCGTGCCGACACGCCGTTGCGCGACGGTATGTCGACCGCGACGCCGCCGTCTCGTCGCCGCTGTGTCCCGAAACATCTGACGCAGCCCATGATTTCGACTGCCGCAATCCTGACAGAACCGGGGCTAGAGTACGTTCCGCTCCCTAGTTAACCGGACATTTGCCACGAAATCACGGCGACCGCAGTCGCCCACGCTACGGTCGAGTCAATGTTCGACCCGTCAACAGGCGATACCGCCAGAAGGTGAGGCGCTCGTGGACATCGATGTCACAACCCGATTGAATCTCGCATTCGAGATGTGGGAGCGCGCGCACGGGCGCCCGCTGGCCGACGAGACGGTCGCGGGATGGATGACCGCCGCCGGGTACGACATATCCCCCGGCTACCTGGCGCGCCTTCGCCGCGGGCAGGCCACCGCGATACCGGAGCGTACCCGTACCGGATTGGCCCACGTATTCGGCCTCGATCCCGGCTATTTCGGCTGTGACCCCGGCCTCGACCAGGCCGACGACGCAGAAGTGATCGCGCACCTGGACAATTCGTCCCTGCGGCGCCTCGGCCAAGCCGTGTCGGGAACCTCGATGCGTACCCTGCTCTACTTGGAGTCTGTCGCCGACGTCCTACGCCGCGCCGACGGTCTACCTCCGTGCGAACACACCGCTCAACTCTGATCGAACAGCCCGTCGGGCTTCCTCCGGCCCCAGGATGGGCACCGACGTCCGAACAACCCCGCGGTCAGGCGCGCGCACCGTGCCGAGACCGCCAGGCCGCGACGGCGGGGCCACGGAGGACATCACCGTGGCCGACGCAGATCGTCTCGACATCCAACGCGGCAAACCGGAGCACAGCGCGCTCGACGGCGGCGCTGTCGACGTTGAAGACTCCCGGCATGGTGGCACCGCGAACGTTAGCCAGTGTGTCGCCTGTGAACAGCACCCGGTGCTCCGGCAGATGCAGGGCTATACTGCCCGCGGTATGCCCCGGAACGGCGATCACCTCGGCGCCCCCGCCGAAGGCTATCCGGTCGGCATCGTCGAGTTCGTGGTCAACCCGCGCCGCCTCCGGCGTCGGGATCGGTGGCAGCGCCTCGGCGATGGCGAGTTCCCATTCCCGCAGCTTCGGCTCCGGCGGCGCGTGTCGGCCGCGGACCACATCCGCATCCGCATGGTGCACCAGCACGTCGGCGCCCCAGTCGCCGATCTCGCGGGCAGCACCGATGTGGTCGGGATGCGCGTGCGTGATGATCAATCGCCGAACATCGGCACGCCGGAAGCCGATCTCGACGAGTCCGCGGCCGATCTCCGCGGCCGAGCCCGGCATTCCGCTGTCGACCAGCGTCACCTGAGACTCGTCGTTCCACACGAAGACGTTCAGATCGTTCACCTCGGAGAACTGGAGCACATGCAACTGGGCGTGGACTTCGAGGATTCTCATCGCCATAACACTAGAGACCGCGGACCGCATCGACCCAGCAATTTCCCTGCGGGCGAAAATACTTGTGGGTGGTGCGTGCCGTCGCGTTCGCGCGCACTCGCCAGCTCCTCGGCGTAACGCCATGGCGGGCACGCAACCGCGATCACTTCCGGCGAAATTCGGTGCAGCCGCCCATTGTTACCGTGACGTATGACCAGCGAATCCCCCGCGGTGACACGAAATCGCCGTGAGCAGCTCCGCGACTTCCTCCGTACCCGTCGGGCGCGGCTGACGCCCGGCGACGTCGGTATAGCGGCAGTAGGTAGGCGCCGGACGCCGGGCCTGCGGCGTGAGGAGGTCGCCACGCTCGCCGGGGTCGGCGTCTCCTGGTACACCTGGCTCGAGCAGGGGCGAAACATCAATGTCTCGACAGAGGTGCTCGACGCGATCGGTGCGGCGCTGCGCCTGACCGAGCCCGAACGGTCGCATCTGTATCTTTTGGCCGGCCTCAATCCGCCGCCGCCGGACGCGACGCGTGACGCGGACGTCCCGGCGGAGCTGCGGCACCTCCTCGACGCGTGGCGGCCGGGGCCTGCCGTGCTGCGGGACCGGTACTGGAATCTCCTCGCGATCAACGAGACGGCGCAGACGGTATTCGGGTTCGGCGATGCCGACCACAACTGCCTGATCTCGTTCTTCACGAACGCCAGGTACCGCGGCATGCACATGCACTGGAACTCGGTCGCGCCCGCTGTCGTCGCCGCCTTCCGCGCCGACGCGGCCCACTTCCCCGGCGATCCAGAGTTCGGCAGAGTGGTCGACGATCTCAGCGCCGCCAGCCCCGAGTTCGCGGAACTGTGGGCCCGCCACGAGGTCGGCGCCGCTGTCCAGGCGGTGAAGGCGGTGCGCCATCCCGAGGCGGGCGAGCTGTTTTTCGACACGACGACCCTGGCGGTGGCCGATCGCCCGGATTGGTTTCTGGTGCTGTACAACCCGCAACCTGGTACCGAGACCGCAGATCGGGTCGACCGACTGTCGCGGATCCGCCTCACCGCCCCGGCTTGATCCATCCGCGGAACCTGGTGGTGCCACACCTATGTCAACTACGCACTGTTCGGATCGCGGCCCCATCGGCACCCTGGCCTTATGACGCACAGCATCTCTCGATTCGATGGCAAGATCGCGCTCATCACCGGCGGCTCGAGCGGCATGGGACTGGCCACCGCACACCGACTGCTCACCGAAGGCGCACACGTCATCATCACCGGCCGCGACAAAACCCGACTCGACGCCGCCATCGAAAAAATCGACGGCGGCGACCAGATCTGGGCACTACCCGGCGACGTAGCAAACCTCACCGATCTCGATGCCCTGACCGCCGCGATCCACAACCGGCACGGACACCTCGACGTACTCTTCGCCAACGCGGGCATCGCCGCATTCCAACCAACCATCGACATCACCGAAGCCGAATTCGACCACGTCGTCGACACCAACTTCAAAGGCGTCTTCTTCACCATCCAAAAAACCCTCCCCCTACTGACCGACCACGCCGCGATCGTCATCAACGCATCGTGGACGCTGCACCGCGGCATGCCCGGCGCCTCCCTCTACTCCGCCACCAAAGCAGCCGTGCACAATCTGGCGCAGACTCTCGCGGCCGAACTGGCGCCCAAGGGAATTCGAGTCAACTCCGTAAGTCCCGGCTACATCGAAACCCCGATGTTCCACGACAACGTCTCGACCGAGGCGCAAGCCGCCGTCCTCGCCGAGGTGGCAGCCGGTCGACTCGGAACTGCGGACGAGGTCGCCGACGCGGTGGCGTTCCTGGCTTCCGACGAAGCGTCCTACATCAACGGACAGGACCTGATCATCGACGGCGGACTGGTCGCGGCCATCTCTCGCGCGATGGTGTAGTTACAGCTCGCGCGTCCGTGCGGTGGGCGGCGGGTCGGCGTCCGCCGGGCCTCCATCAGCCGCTGGCAATCCGAGGTCGACCATGGGCTGCACGCACGTTTGCCCGGCGAAATACAACTCTGGCAGCGATCCGTTCCGAAATAGCGATCGACACCGGCTGAAAACCGGTTGGCGCCCGATTTCGACTGCTCAGTACAGTGAGCCGGTGATTCGCACCGCCGCGTTGGCCCACGTCCGGGATCGTCGCCTGCTGCAGGCGCGATCGGTCGGCAAGGACGTCTTCTACATGGCAGGCGGAAAGATCGACCCCGGCGAAACTCCGGTGGCGGCACTACACCGCGAAGTGCGTGAGGAACTGGGTGTCGGCGTCGCGTCGTTCGATGAGCTCGGGGTATTTCTCGCAGAAGCGTACGGCCACACACCCGGCACCCGCCTGCACATGACCTGTTTCACCGCGGAACTCGACGGTGAACCTCAACCGACCAGCGAAATCGCCGAACTGCGCTATTTCACCGTGAGCGAATATGCCGCCATGGACCACGTCGCGCCCGGCTCGATGATGGTGTTCCGCAGGCTGCACGAACTCGGCACGGTGGATTGGTAGTCGCGAGAAGGCTTCTACTTGCCTTGACGTCGGCGAGAAGGTTTAGCGTTGCCG
Organism: Nocardia sp. NBC_00881; assembly: GCF_045207455.1. Taxonomy (NCBI): domain Bacteria; kingdom Bacillati; phylum Actinomycetota; class Actinomycetes; order Mycobacteriales; family Nocardiaceae; genus Nocardia; species Nocardia sp. NBC_00881. The sequence goes on along the minus strand of NZ_CP108798.1, from coordinate 466,811 downwards.
TGGGGGTCGGGTCAAGGAGGATGAATGCGGATCGGTGAGCTCGCGCAGCGGACGGGCACCAGTACCCGCGCTTTGCGCTACTACGAGGAGCACGGCCTGGTGCAGCCGCAGCGCGCCGCCAACGGATACCGCTCCTACGACGAGGCGGGGCTGCTGGTCGTGCGCAAGATCCGGGCGCTACTCGGCGAGGGCTTCGACCTCGACGACATCCGCCCGTTCGTCGCCTGCCTTCGGGCGGGCAATGGTTCCGGCGGCGTCTGCCCGGACTCGGTTCCCACCTTGCGGCGCAAACTGGCCGAGGTCGACTCCTACGTCGAGCGGCTGGAGACTGTTCGACATCAGTTGCGCGGCCGGCTCGTCGCAGTATGCGAGTACGACAGAATGGAGGATTCGCGGTGAAGTTCGCGGTCAGCTACAGCACGCCGTTCTGCGGTGCCGATCCCGACCGGCGGATCGACTACGCCAGGCATGCCGAGCGCTGCGGCTTCGAGGCCCTCTACCTGCCCGAGCACATCGCGCTGTACCCCGGCGCGGCGGTTGGACCCATGGAAATCATGCCGTAGCTGCCCTATGCCGACCCGCTCGACGCGCTCAGCTTCGTCGCCGCGGCGACGAACAGGATCCTGCTCGGAACGGCGGTGCTGCTGTTGCCCTATCACCACCCTGTGGTCTTGGCCAAGCGCCTGGCGACCATCGATGTGCTGTCCAAGGGCCGGATGCGGTTGCTCACGGTGGGACTGGGCATCCTGCCCGGCGAGGCTCAGGCGGCGGGCGTGGATTTCGGTACCCGCGGCTGCCACTCGAACGCGTCGAAAGCCTTGCCGCGCAGGGCGTCACCCGAATCGTGGTGAGCGCGAGCACGGCTGACCCAGACCTTGCTCGCGACGAGCTGTCGGCCTTCGCCGAACGCTTCGGACTCGCGACCGCATCAGCCGACCGACCGCGGTAGGCGGTCCGTCTCATACCGGGTGGCCCGCGCTCAGGCGGGCCACCGCGTGATAGCGCAGTGTCTCGCCTGGGCGTCGGGGCCCCGCGCCATCCTCCGGATCGAGCAGCACCCCGACGTGGTCACCGAAGTCGTGTCGTTCGAGAATTCGGGCGCTGAACCAGCTGTGCACCGTTTTGAGCACCGGCACACCGCCGGGGCCGACATGCCAGTCACAGTGCACGAACTTGTCGATATCATCACCGGTTTCCCCACCGAAGAGACGGGCCAGCGAGAGCTGCTCACTACCGAGCACATGCACGGCCAGCCGCTCGGCGTGCTCCGCGACCCGGTAGGTGTGGTTACGTTTGGACAAACCGACCAGGAATCGGCGCGGCTCGATACTCACCTGCGTCGCGAAACCGACGAGGCATCCGGCGCGCCGACCACCGGCCTGGACGGTGACCACCAGCATGGGGTAGTCCGCCGCCGCGACCACCGCGTCGAACAGGGCGGTCCGGTCTTCGGTAGCCATCGGTCCTCCCAGCATGATGCGACGTCTTCCCCGGATGCCCGCGCGATCACCGGGCAAACGTGCCGGACCGAGCACCACTCACCCTACAGCCATGGCGGGAAATCGTCTGAGACGGCCGCGCCGAAGAGGGATTGGATGCCCTGAGACGGCTGGCGTAGATCAGGACGTTCGGATCTACTTCTGGTGGATCATAGTCGAGCACAACATGTTCCACGTGCACCTTCGCGACAACCTCCACGTTCGTCCAGCACCGCTATCGGGAGACAGGAGTCCGGACTACTGGTAGTTGGGGATGTTCATTCCCGCACCCATAGCGGCGCTCCCGGTCGCTTCGGCAGCGGCACTTCCGGTCGCGATCAGGCCGGCAACGAGCATAGCGATAATCATGAATCAGGCCTTTCTCAGGCAGGAGATCTTCCCGTAATCGCTGGGGGCAATGGATGAATCCGCCATTGCACCGCGCGTTCCCTACGCAGCGTATGCCCGATTTCGCCACGGACAATGGATCACGGCTGATTGCCTGCCAATTGACAGCCCGCTCACAGTCTCGAATTCGGTTTGTCCGTGAATGTCCGGATCACGGCCCACGTTTCAGAGTTCCCGATCCGCCGGAAGAACTCACCAAAGGACCGGGAACATCGCAGCACGTGCCGGGCGCGACTCCGTACAGCGAGCACGCCCACCGCGTAGACGGTGACCGCACCCATGGCGGCGAATGGAATACGGTGCGCCGCGTTCTCACGCACCGAGCGGATCGGGACGACTACGAGATGTTCAGCGGTGGGGATTCGGGGAAAACGATCGGTAGAGCGGCCAGCGCCCGGTGGAGCGGACCGGGTCGCCAGACCAGCTCCTGCGCCGCGACGGCGAGCCGCATATCAGGCAGGGCGTCGAGCAGCTGGTCGATGGCGTCCTGGGCGATCATGTACGCCACCGACCTGGCCGGGCAAGCGTGCGGCCCGAGACTCCACGCGAGATGAGCTCGATTGTCGGTATATTCGCCCGAATTGATCGCGGGGTCATTATTGCAGCCTGCCATGCTGACGACCACCGGCTGGTGCGCAGGCAGCCAGACACCGTCGATCAGGATCGGTTGTTTCGGGAAGGAAACACAATAGTTCGACAGCGGCGGGTCGGTGAACAACACCTCGTCCAATGCGTCGCGCGTCGACAGGCTTCCGCCGAGGAGGCCGGCGCCGAACCGGTCGTCGGTGAGCATCAGCCGCAGGGTGTTGACGATCAGGTTCTGCGTCGGCTCGATTCCCGCACCGTACAGGCACAGCACCTGGTGGATCATCTCCCCGTCGTCGAGGTTGGCTGGGTGTTGCAGCAGCCCAGAGACGATGTCATTGCCCGGCTCGGCTCGTTTGAGAGTCACCAGGTCGAACATCGCCTGGCTGAACATCGCGTTGCCCTTGTCGGCGTCCACGCCTTCGAACATCGCGGCCAACCCGGTCGCGGCCCGCTGTCCGATTTCTGGCGGGCAGCCGAGCATGGCATTGATCACCGCGAAGGACAGCGGCAATGCGTACTGGCTGATCAGGTCGGCCGAACCGTCCTCGCAGAAGGTGTTGATCAGCGGAATGGCGATCTGCTCAACGGTGGCATGCAGGGCGAACAGGTCGATCTCTTCAATGCCCGCCACGATGGCCTGCCGGTAGCGGGAGTGCGTCGGTCCGTCGTTGCGGATCACGGCCGGACGCCACTCCAGCATCGGCAGGACCGGGCAATCGCTGGGGACATCCTTCTGCCAGGTGCGCGAATCGTGCGGGAAATGGTCGGGATCGTTCAGGATCCGTAGCGCGGTGTGATATCCGATCACCAGTGTTGCCGGTACGCCAGGCGCCAATTCCACCGGCGCCAGCGAACCGTACCGGCGATGCATCTCCCGGTAGGCTTGGTGCGGATCCGCCGCGAATGCCTCCGAATACAGCGCGACCCGGGGGCCGCCGTCGGTATCGATTGGCGATCCGTGCTGGACGGGGCAGGCGATCGTGGACGCCGAGCTGTGCGGCGGGAACTGTGACGTGGTCAAAGACGAGACTCCAAACAATCGAACAGGATTCGACAAGCATGCGCAACGAGCGCAAGCACGTGCCTCGGTCACGTGCGTCGAGTGGCGTACGGGCGTCGGTTTCGGCCGAGAGTCCACGCATGCCTCGTCGAACGGGTACCGCGCGGTTCCTCGAACCGAACCCTCCGCATACCGTACGCGAATCATGCTGAGGGCGGCCAGATCTCGTCAGCGCATCTCGATAGACCGTCGATCCCCAGAAGCGGATCAGCACCCCCTACGACGGAACGAAGCGACGACTCGACATGTCCGTCCGGGAGGATGGGGGGTGCGGGACCTACCGCAATCAACCGAGCGCAACCCGCACCCCAGCAATCCGTACTACTCTCCCCCCCTGACCAGCTGATCCCAGCCAGCGAAATCCAGCCATGCCTGCTGATAGTCGTCGGTGGCAATCGGTGCCGCCAGGCGAGGGATGCCGAAAGCATTCACCAGCGTGTCGAGGTGGGCAGCGAGCTCGCGACGGCAGGCGGTGAGTTCGACGCCCAGCTGAGCCGCTCGCTCCGAGCTCAGCAGGCCCTGCGCGATGTACCAGAGGGCATGCGCCTGCAGCCGTTCCAATCCATAAGCCGCGGCCAAGACACCGAGAAGACCACGGGCGCTTCTATCCGAACTATGCTGCGCCGCAGCCAACAAAGAGTCGGCGGCTAGTCGCTCGGCTGTTGCGGTGGACAGCTCGATCGCTGCGGAGTCAGCTCCGAAAGCGTCCGCACCGGTGTCGCCGTCCTGGGCCGTCGACGCCAGCGCGCGTTCTCGCTCGGTGAGTAGCCGCTGCCACCACGGTGTGTCGACAGGCGAATTCGCGACCTGCAGCCCTGTGATATCCATATGACGGGGCGCACGCCCTTGGGTCACTTGCCGAGGCAACTTCCCAGTCGTCACTTGAAGAACCTGGTTCTCGCCCTCCGCCGTGACGATTCCTTCCACGTTCCCGGCCCACTCGGTGAGGTAGTTGGCGCGCAGGGCTCCCTGGGCTGCGCAGCGTTGCCGGCATACCGACAGAATCGCCAATGCGGTATTCGACAGTATCGGTTTGGCCAACATCGCCCGTACCGATCGGGTCGCGTCGCCACTGGTACCGAAGCGTTCGCGCACATCTCGGGCAAGCGTGGTCATCGCGTACACCTGCGCGACAGCAGAGGTGAGGTCCCGCAGGAAGGCATCGCGTTCACTCAGGGCCGGACCGGCGCCGGCGCGGCGCTGTTTCGCATAATGCCAGGTGATAGCCGTTCCGGCCCGGGCACCGGCCACCGCCGCACCGGCCAAGGTGATCCGTCCGGTCTGCAAGGGATTGATGGCCCGATGGAAACGCTCGCCGCGCGACAGGTCGCAGACCAGCCGCCCGCCGACGACCCGGGCCCAGTCCCCTCCCAGCAGTCCTTCGGCGGGAACCACCGCATCGCGGAACATGATCATCGCGTTGTCCATCGGCGCCCACGCCTTGTCGGGCAACGCCGCGACGTCGACACCAGCAGCAAGACCCGCGGTCGTACGTAGTCGTAGGAGAAACGGAAACACTCCTTCATCGACGCCGTCGATGATCAGCCGGGCGGTGATGATCACCGTCTTCGGGACTCTGCCCTCGGCGACGTTGGGCATGAACTTCACTGCTCCGGCATGCGGAGTGCGCAGCAGGAAAGTACCGTCGGGCTGGTGGACCGCCAGTGTCTGCATATCGGTGCCGTTGGTGCCCCCGAGTTCGGTGTGCAGCAGTACGCCGATCGCATCCGCCCGATCCAGTTCGTCCAGGCACTGCTGCTGATAGGGCGAGCCGCTGCCCAATTCGTCGATTCCGCCGACGACGAGGCGGAAATGCCCGGATAGTATCGGCAGCAGGCGGGGAGCGGCGATCGCTGCCCAATCGAACACGGCACTGAGCAGTGCGGTGTCGGCGGCGATGCTCCGGGAGGACCCGCCCAAATCACGTACGAGACGGCGCAGCATGTCGTAGCTACGCCGCACATCGGAATCGTGTGTGGCGCCCGGGGCGTGACGATCGTCGAGCGCGACCATCGCCTTCCGGACCCGGGTCTGCAGGTGGTGGTCGTCGCCGAACAGGGCGTCCTGCAGGGCCATTGTTGTAGTGTCGACGCGCTGCGGCCGATAGGACAGCGGTGGTGCGAGCCGGGGGGGCGGGTCGGTGATGGTCATGATTTCCCCTGAGTTCGTTGGTGTCTCGGGTTGTGCCCTGGATGCCACGGGGCCGCGTGGTATAGCTGACGACATTCCGCAGAGGTGTTGTTGCCCAGAAGGGGGTAGCTGCCTGGCCGTGCTGGAACACACTTCAGCTGCTGATTGAGAGCTGATGCGGGTCGGCGCTACTCAGGATCCACGACGGGGTTGTCCACGGGTCCGGTCTGTGCCGAGAAGATGGCGATACCGGCTGTGCGCCAAGAGATCTTGATCGGCATCCGCACCAACTACTACATCGACCGAATGGCCGCATACGTCAACCGCGTGAACCGACTGCGAGTAAAACTGCTCGGCTCGATATTCTCTGGATCCGAGGCAACTTTCGACTACTGCGCGCGTGCCCCGCTGATCCTGGTCACCGCGCGGTGCGCGACAGTGGAGAGGCAGGCGGCAGAAATCGATGGTGTCATAACACATCGCACCCAGAACGGCGCAGCGGCCGCCGCGATCGGCAGCACCGTGACCGCCGCCGTCGCGACAACCGAAGCACACACCCTCGCGCTGTCCGGCGAAACCGATACCGCGATGCTGGTCAAATTCCTGGCCATACTGTGGCCCGAAACCGAAGGCCCACCCCGGCAGTTGTATGAAGGCGAAAGCAGTAGGATGATCCATACTCAGGCCCTCTTAGCACTTGCCGACCGACTGGTCGACGCGCTGGAGGCACCGCTGAGCGATAGACGCGAATTCACCCGCGAAGCGTCTACACCCACTGTCACTGCGACTTGGCACAGGCATTGGGAATCCTTCCTTGCGGGGGCACGGCAGGGCGATAGCGCCGATCCGCGTTTGCGGTCATCGGCTCGCCCACATAATCAAGATTTCCGAAGCGGCGTTAGGGGTCGTGCAGCGTCAGCCCGATTTCGGTGACGCTCAGCAACATCCGAGCGTTTCTCCCGATTGCAACATCTTCACTCTCGTCGAGTGATGCTGGAGTTGCACATCCCGAAGCAACCCTCCCGCCCATGTTTGGCGACCTAATGAACAGGGTATGAAGCCTGCGTGACGTAGCCGACCACAGCTCCGCGCCCCAAGGGTGACAAATGTCCTCTGATCGGACAGGCCCTGCTAGTGAACTCTCACAACTTTGCCATGAGCAAATCATACACGTAGGCAACGATTTTCACGTGCCGAACGCTAGCTGATTCTTAACCCATGTACCGAACCGCCGGTGGCAAGTGCCGCCGTCAGTAGTCCGACGGCCGGATCATTCGGTCACTCAGCAGATTCGCTTGCGGAGTAGGCCTACCGTTACCGCGGCCGAACATCTGTTGTTCGAGACAGGTGACCGCTGCCGGGCCAGCACGGGCGGGCGGCCGAGCGGCAGCAAGTGTGGGACTGATCTGGGCAGGACACCGCGGGCAATCGACCTGTGCGCGTAGGTCGGCCGAGTGCTTGCTGATGTACAGAAGAGTGTGATCGCATCGCCGCCAGCGAGCGTCGCGGTCTATGTTCGGAAGCCGACGGAACGGTCGAGCTTGCGCGGAGCGAACAGGGTGTCGACCAATTCCGTCAGTGGCCTGACACGTGCGTCGACCGGCTCGAACGATCCATCACCCGACACAGGCATCGGTAGAATCCCCGCCGCAAACGTCGGCGGTCTCCGCGACACCGGCCGAACCGATGTCAGGTACACCGATCACCGAAGCCTCAGTTGTGAAACCCGTTCTGTAGCAACAGAATAACCAACCAATAGTTTCGTCACAGACCGACCTCGGGGGCCGAATAGACACCCGAGGTCGAGCCGAGTCATAGCTTGCCCGCCCCTGCGGGCTTCCTCAAAAGACGTTCAGTGGTGGCGATTTGGGAAAAACGACCGGCATTGCCGCCAAGGCACGATGGAAAGGCCCTGGCCGCCAGGACAATTGGTCGGCCCGGCAGGCGAGCCGCATTTCGGGCAGCGCGTCGAGCAGCTGATCGATGGCGTTCTGCGCGACCAGGTACGCAACGGACTTCGCGGGGCAGGCGTGCGGCCCGGTACCCCAAGCCAGATGCGAGTGGTTGTCGGTGTACTCCCCGTCGTGGATGGCGGGGTCGTTGTTACAGCCCGACATGCTGATGACCACCGGCTGGTGTGCGGGCAGCCAGACACCATCGACCAGGGTCGGCTGCCTCGGGTAGGTGACGCTGAAGTTCGCCAACGGCGGGTCGGTGAACAGCAGCTCGTTGAGCGCATCACGCGTCGAGGGTGCCGAGCCGGGCACTTTTCCGGCGAACCGATCGTCGGTGAGCATCAGCAGCAGAGCGTTGGCGATCAGGTTCTGCAGCGGTTCGATTCCCGCGCCGTAGAGGGTGACCAACTGATTGATCAGCTCCGCGTCCCCGAGCTTGGTCGGATGGACCAAGAGTCGCGTGGTGATGTCGTCGCCGGGCTCGGCCCGCTTGAGAGTGAGCAGGTCGAACAATGCGCCGGACAGTATCGTGTTGATCTTGTCGGCGTCCACTCCTTCGAACATCGCGGCCATGCCGTAGGCCACCTGCTGCCCGATGTCCGGCGGGCAGCCGAGGATGGAGTTGAGCACGGCAAAGGTGAGCGGGAAGGCGTACTGGCTGATCAGGTCGGCCGCGCCGTCCTCACAGAACGTGTTGATCAGCGGAACGGCAACCTGCTCAACGGCACTGTGCAGCGTGAACAGATCGATCCCGTCGATGGCGACCGTATTGGCCTGCCGGTAGCGCGCGTGCTCGAGTCCCGCACTGCGCAAGGCATTCGGGCGCCACTCCAGCATCGGCAGGATCGGACAATCGCCGGGTACGCTCTGCTGCCATGTGCGCGGGTCGGACGGAAAATGATCTGGATCGTTGAGGATTCGCACTGCGGTGTGGTATCCGATCACCAACGTGGCAGGAATGCCGGGCGACAGGTCCACCGGCACCAGCGAACCGTACCGGCGCCGCATCTCACGGTAGGCATGATGCGGGTCGGCGGCGAATTCCTCAGAGTACAGCGCAATTCGGGGAACATCGGTGTCGATCGGTGATCCGTGCCCGACGGGGCAGGTACCGGCTTGGGTTGGGTGCTGTGGCGTGGTCAAAGACGTGACTCCAGGAAAGGAACAGGAATACGACGGGCGTGCTGACTGAACTCGGGCGTGTGCCCTTGTGTAGGAGAGCCGTGTCGGGGTGGGTCGGGTCTCGATCATGGCGCCATCCGCCGCCTTGACGACACACCTCGGTGCGACAAACCCTTAGAGAGGTGTGGCTACTCCCCGGCAGTTAGATAGACCGGTAGCGTCCGGTGCCCATTCGAGACGAAACTGACCACAGGTTCCAGCTCCGACAGAGCCACGGCCAACCGCAGATCCGGGAAGCGCCGGAAGACAGCCGGGAGGGCGATGGACGCCTCCAGCCGGGCCAGCGGGGCGCCGATGCAGTGGTGGACCCCGTAGCCGAAGGCCACGTGTTGGTCCTTGGTCGAACGCGTGGCATCGAACTCGTCGGCAGTGGCGCCGTGCACCTTCGGATCGCGGTTGGCGGCTGCGTAGGAGGCCAGGATCGCCTCCCCTTTGGGGATGTGGATCCCGCCGATCTCGATGTCATCGACGGCGTAGCGCAAAGGCAGATGTGCGACCGGTGCCTCGAAACGCAGCGTTTCCTCCACCAGATCCGACCAGGAAACCCGGCCCTCGACCACGTCGGCGCGCTGCTGTGGACGGGTCAGCAGCGCCAAGATAGCCTGATCGAGCAGGTTGACCGTCGTCTCGTGCCCGGCGTTGATGACCAGCATCAGCGTGTCGACGAGCTCCTTCTCGGTCAGCTGCGATCCGTCGTCCTCATCCTGGGTGGCGATCAGCACGCTGGTGATGTCATCGCCAGGTTTCTCCCGCCGATAGGCCACGAGTTCACTGACGAGTCGATACATTTCGAAGTAGTTGGCTTGGGCTTGCTCGGGCGTGAACGAGCCGTCGAAGAATCCGTCGACACATTTGTGCATTGCGGGGCCCAAGTGGTCCGGCACCCCCATCAACTCGGTGATGACCTGGATCGGGACCGGGTATGCGAATCGCTCGCGCAGGTCGACCATCACACCCCGCGGGGTCGCCGACAGCTCGTCGAGCAGGTTGTCGGTAATCGACTCGATGCGCGGACGCAGCGCGAGGGTACGACGGTGAGTGAACGCCGGCGCAACCAATTTCCGTAGGCGACGGTGGTCGGCACCGTACGCGGTGAACATGTTGTCCGCCGACACCCAGGGGTGTAGCGGCCAGTCCTGCGTGATCTCGCCGTTCATAAATGCCGCCCAGTGCTGCCGTGGGTCCTTCGACACCCTGGTGTCGGCCAACAGGCTCTTGAGCACAACGGCGTCGGTCACCGACCACGCGGGCACGCCGCCGGGTAATTCCACCAGAGTGACCGGCCCCCGCTCACGGATCCGCACCGACTCGCCCTGGATATCGGTGCCGGTTGTGTCCAGAGCTATCGGTTCACGCTGCATCGGACGCTCCTTTACGGCATGTTCAATGGCGGGGACTTCGGGAAGACGACCGGTAATGCGGCCATGGCCCGGTGGAACGGACCGGGCCGCCACACCAACTCGTCCGTCGGCACGGCCAGCTGCATCTCGGGGATGGCATCGAGCAGCTGATCGATAGCGTCCTGCACGATCAGGTACGCCACAGACTTGGCCGGGCAGGCGTGCGGCCCGGCGCCCCAAGCCAGATGCGAGCGATTACCGGTATAGTCCCCGCCCCGGATCGCGGGATCGTTGTTGCAACCGGTCATACTGACGACGATCGGTTGGTGGGCGGGTAGCCAGGTGTTTTCGATCAGGATCGGCTGCCGCGGATAGGTCATACAGTAGTTCGCCAGCGGCGGGTCATCGAACAGCACCTCGTCGAGGGCGTCGCGGGTCGACAAGCTCCCACCGAGGACGTCGCCACCGAACCGTTTGTCGGTGAGCATCAGCAGCAGGGTATTGGTGATCAAATTCTGCTGCGGCTCGATACCCGCACCGTAGAAGCTGATCAGCTGAGAAAGCATCTCCGCGTCATCGAGTTCGGCCGGGTGATGCGCCAGCCGCGAGGTGACGTCGTCGCCGGGCTCTGCGCGCCGGAGTTCGACCAGCTCCATCAGCGCCTCGCTGAGCGTCTGCATACCCCAGGCGGCATTGACCGTATCGAAGAGCGCGGCCATGCCGGTCGCGACCCGCTGGCCCAGTTCCGCCGGGCAGCCCACCATCTGGTTGATGATCTCGAAGACGAGTGGGAACGCGTATTGAGTCACCAGGTCCGCCGAACCGTCCGCGCAGAAGGTATTGATCAGCGGGATGGCGATCTTCTCGACCTTGGAATGGAGTTCGTGCAGATCGATTCCGTCGATGCTCACGGTGTATGCCTGCCGATAGCGAATATGCGCGTCTCCGCTGTTGCGCAGCGCGTTCGGGTACCACTGCATCATCGGCTTGATGGGTGAGTCGTCGGGGATGTTCTGCTGCCATCGACGTGGATCGACCGGAAAATGCTCGGGATCGTTGAGGATTCGCAGCGCGGTGTGGTATCCGATCACCAACGTCGCAGGGACATCTGGCGCCAACTCCATCGAGACCAGCGAACCATGCTGCTGGCGCATCTCGTGATACGCGCGATGCGGATCGGCGGCGAACTCAGGGGTATACAGCAGAACTCTGGGGCCATCGTTGTCGATCGGCGAGCCGTGCGCGACGGGACAGGTTCCGGTCGTGCTGTCGTGCGGCACGACAGGTGGGGACTGCGGCGTGGTCAATGAGTTGACTCCAGACGATGGAACAGGAATTCGACGAGAGTGATCAGCGAGCGCAGACACGTACCTCGGTCACGTGCGTCGAGCGAGGTCAGCGGCGTGTCGGGTTCCAGGTCGAGCGCGTCGCGTACTTCCTCGAGGGCGTAACGCCTGGCACCCTCGAACTGGTTGACGGCGACGGAATACGGCACGCCACGTTGCTCGAGCACCGACAGAACCTCGTCCGACTTCTCGATACGCCGGGTGTCGACCAGTACCAGCGCGCCGAGCGCACCGCGGGCCAACTCCTCCCACAGCGGAACGAAGCGCTTCTGTCCGGGCGTGCCGAACAGGTAGAGCGCCAGTTGCGGGCTGAGCGTGATGCGGCCGAAGTCCATGGCGACGGTGGTCTCCGATTTGCCGGTCAAACCGGCCATGTCGTCGACGCCGACGCTGGCCTCGGTGATGGTCTCCTCGGTGCGGAGTGGCCTGATCTCCGAGACGCTGTTGACGAACGTGGTCTTTCCGACACCGAAGTTGCCTGCGACAAGCAGCTTCACCGACCGGACCACGGTATCGGGCACGTAATCGACGGCGTTATCAGACCGCGAGAGCACGGAGCCCATTGAGTACCTCCTCCAGCAGGGCGATCTCCGGCAGGTTTTCGGCCGGGGTTGGGATGACCATATGGTCGCTGTCGAGGAGGTCGGCCACGATGATCTTCACGACGGACGGCGGCAGATCGAGATAGGCGGCGATCTCGGCGATCGACAGGGCACTGCGGCACAGCGTCAGGACCCGGCGGGCGTCGGGGCTCGCACCGGCCGCCGGATCCTTGGCGGCGACGGCCAAGGTGACCAGATCCAGTTCGCGAGTGGGACGCGAACGTCCCCCGGTGCGCACGTAGGCGCGCACCAGATCGGGATCACGCCGGGACCTCGTCATGGCACTTCGCTGCCGTCGGGCCTCCTGCGGGGCTGGCTGCCGAGCTCGCGCCCGACCCGCGAGGCAAGCTCGTTCATCCGATGCGCGACGAGACCCACGTCGATATCGGTGGTGGTGGCGACGCCGAGTAACGCACCCTCACCCGCTGCGGTGATGAGGATCATCCCCTGGTCGTACTCGGTCATGTTCTGCCGTACACCGTTGTTCGCGCCGCCGCAGAACTCACCGAGCGCCTTGCCGAGCGACCGCAGTCCCGAGGCCGCCGCGGCGAACCGCTCGGCATCGTCCTTGCTGATGCCGCTCGAGTGCGCGATCCGCAGACCGTCCTCCGACAGCAGGACCGAGAACCGGACACCGGGAATACTGAGGTCCTCGAGTAGCCAGCCCAGTTTGTTGCTGCTGTCGGTCACCGGTGTGCTCATCAGGATGTCATCCCTTCGGTGTGATCGGTTGCGGCAGCGCGGCCGCTCTGAGAGCCGCTCTGCCACGCGGCCGCGATATCGGGGCGGGCGAGTCCGGTTTCGGTGCGTGGGCCACCCGGTGCCGATTCGGACACCGACGTCACAGTTCGGCGCCGCCGCTTGGGTAGGCCGCCGCTGGTAATCTCGTGCACGGTGGACCGCTCATCCTCCCTCGGCTGCTCGTTCACTCCGGCCAGCACCGGTACCGGCTCAGGCTCAGGCTGTGCGGGACTGCTGGCTTCGACAGACTGTTCGACATTCTGCGGGGCGACCAATAGGGACTCGGGGATGTACACCATCGCGCGCATGCCGCCGTAGACGTTGGGACCGTCGATGTACACGGTGAAACCGTAGCGGCGGGCCAGGGCGGCGATACCGGGAAATCCAACCTTGGGCGCGGGACCGAGCTGGTGGATGTCGACCGGTCGCTCGTTCGCGAGCACCTGCCGCGCATCTTCCATTTGCTCGGCGTTCATCCGCACGCCCGCGTCATCGATGATGACGGTGACGCCGTGGTGCCCCTCCTGGAAACTGACGTCCACGAAAGACATCGGCGGAGAATAGCGCAGCGCGTTGTCGAGCAGAGTGGCCAACGTGTGTACGAGCGGTTCCACGGCCCGGCTGATGACGATCCGATCCAGCTGGCCGGAGCGCACGCGCAGATAATCACGAACGCGGCCGGTTGCGCCGCCGACGACGTCGGTCAGCGATTGCTGTGGCCAGCGCCGACCGGGCAGGCCACCGCACACGATCACGAACGCCTGCGCTTGGCGGATCATCTGCTGGATGGTGTGGTCGATGCGGGTGAGCGTCGCGTAGACCTCGTCGTCGCGGTGTTCGCGCAACGCGGCGCTCACCACCTGGCTGACGTCGGCGCCGAGGCTGACCACGGAGGTGCCGAACGAGCGGACCGCGGCGCTGGTCGCCTGGCGCGACGCTGCCGACACCTCCGTGCGCGCGGCCTCCTCGGCGGCTTTGATCGCCTGGTGCGCTTCGTTGTTGGTCTGCTCCCTGGTCTCCGAGCGCATCAGGCTCAGATCGTCGGCGTACCGCTCGGAGATCCAGCGCAGACACTGCGCGAGCCGCGAATTCTCCATGCCCGCCTGCACTTCGACCGGAGGCACCTGCGACTCGAACCGGCGGATCGAGTCGGCCACCGCGGGTAGCGTGGTGGCGGCGAACCGCTCCAGCGTGTCCTCCGTTGCGCGCTGTTCCCTGGTTAGAGCCTCGACCCGGTCTCGCTGTCCGTTGGCATACTGCACTGCGTATAACGCCCCCGCTACGGCGATCACCAGAGCGGCGGCGAGGACCCATGAAAGCACCACGGCGATATCTTGGTTCATCAGTTCTTTCGTCGTTGACTTGTCTCGAGGAATCGGCTCTCTGCCATCCTGCTTCGCTCGCCTTCCCTCGCCTGCCGACCATGGACTGACCGGGTCGGTCGCGTCCGTGTCGGAGGACCGGAGCTCCGCTTCGGCACTCACCGCGCCTACCGCACAGTGCCCGCGGGGCAGGCGATTACGCGTTGAATCGCCGACCGTACGGACCGTGTCCGAACGGTTACCAGAACCCGACCATTCGCACATTAGCAGTATTTCAACGAAGTCTCTCCCCATCCCCACCGACACTTTTACGCTTTCCCGAACCGGGACGACCGGTGCCGCAGGTCGCAGCACGGATGCGCAATAATGTTGGGTTGCAATGGAATCCGATCACCGTTCGCTCCGCGAGGGCCAGTATCGCGGATGGGCACCGACCGAGATGGTGGCGTGCCCGCATGCGCCGACGGTCCTCGACACTGGGAATTCCCAGGCAGAATGGGCGTTCACTGATCTATCAACGAGTCTTGACGGCGCATGGATTCGATTACCTCCTCAGGTGCCCGACGAGATGTCCAGCGCGTTGGACCTATCACTCGAATACCGTCGGCCGACTCCCTTCTCGGCACAACCACACCCGTCCGCCCTCACATCGGAAGACCGCCGGTACCGGATACCATGCGCTCATGGCAAAGCTGAGGGTCTCCGTCGACGTCCCGATCTCCCCCGAGGATGCCTGGTCGCACACCTCCAACCTCGCCGAACTCGACAAATGGCTGACCATGCACGAAGCGTGGCGCGGTCCCGTCCCCGCCGAACTGACCGTCGGCACGCAACTGGTCGGCATCGCCTCCGTGAAGGGCCTGCGCAATCGGGTGTCCTGGACTGTCCAGGCCGCCGAACCGCCGCGCCGCCTGCGACTGATCGGCGCGGGTAAGGGTGGCACCAAACTGGGCCTGCAACTGCTCGTCGCCCCGAAAGGCTCGGGCTCCGAAGTCACCGTCGACATCGAACTCGGCGGCAAACCACTGTTCGGCCCGATCGGCTCCGGCGTCGCCCGCGCGGTCAAAGGTGACATCGAACGCTCCCTCGACCGCTTCGTCGCCCTCTACGCCTGAGTTCCTACCCCGAGATCCGCTGGTGCGGCATGCACGTCACCGCGAGAGCCGATCCACCCGCCGATCATTCATACCGCGTCCTCACCGACCGTCGCGAGCCAGGATGCGCTGCCGGCCTGTATTTCCTGAGAGCGGCCATGAGATCAGAGATCCGATTCGTGCATTCGGTGTGGCTATTACAAGACTTCAGATCTGATGCCGGCCCGCCGATTCCGCGAGCTGGCGGCCGGCGAGCCGGGCGTCCTGCCGGATCTGGCGCAATCGCTGCCCGAGCGCCTCACGATCCGGCGAAGGCGTCGAAGACTTCCTCGGCGCGGTCGCGATCGCGGTACATGTCCCAGGCGGTGTCGGCCAGGCGATCGGGGTCCAGGGTGTGGCCTTCGGGGCTTCCGAAGCGGGCCGGGTCGGCGGTAACCATGGCGTGGATGTCGCCGCGTTCGACGAGGCCGCCGACGGTGAGGGTGCCCACGTAGACATTGCGCTCGGCCAGGGCCGCGTTGAGGGTGAGAGCGTAATTGCGCAGGGCTGCGGTCGCCAGGGCGAGGTGCCCGAGCATCGGCATCGGGCGGACGCTGGACAGGCCCCCCGCGAAAAGCAATGCGCCGTCACCGCGGTCGAGCATGCCGGGCAGGACGGCGCGCACCACTTCGACTGCGGGCCAGACCCAGTCGAATGCGGATTGCGCTGTCGCGATGTCGATTTCGGTGATCGGCACGGGCTGCTGAACCGGGCCGGGGCCGTAGTAGGCCACGGCGACGTCGCCGTCGCGGCGGATCTCGCCGAGTATCGCAATCAGGCGTGACCGGTCGGTGACGTCGGCTACGTGAGCGCTGGCGTCGATGCCGCGGGACGCGAGATCCGCGAGATACGCGTCGTGCCTGGTATCGCTGCGCGAGACGAGCGCTACACGGAAGCCTTCGCGACCGAAGCGCCGTGCCATCGACATTCCGAGGCCGGGTCCGACGCCGATGATCAGGGCCGTTCTGCTGTTCGACATTATTCTCCTTTAATTTGAGGGGTGCCTCGACTTCTGACGATAGCACGAATTCGAGGCCGCCCTCAGATTTTGTAGAATGTCGCCATGACCAGACCGCTGCGCCGGGACGCGGCACGCAACCGCGAGAAGCTGTTGCGGGAGGCGGCCGACGTATTTACCGAGCAGGGCCTCGACGGCTCGCTGGAAGAGGTCGCGCGGCGCGCAGGGGTCAGCATCGGAACGCTGTACAACCATTTCCCGACTCGCGACACGCTGATAGACGCGCTGATCCCGCCGCGGGTGGCGGCGTTGGACCAGATCGCCGCGCGAGCGGCGACCGAACCGGACGCGTGGGCGGCGTTCACCGGGTTCGTGGGCGACCTGCTCGACCGGCTGACCGCCGATCGCGGACTGCTCGAGGCGTTGACCGGCGACCATCCCGCGGCGGCCCAGCTGGTCGAGGCGTGTCATCGTGGCATGTCGCAGCTGTCGACAGTTCTCGAACGCGCCAGGAAGTCGGACGCCGTGCGAGCCGACGCGAGCGACGAGGACGTCGTCAACCTCCTATGGGCGCTAGCGCTGCTCGGCGAGGCCACCGGCCCCATCGCATGGCGCCGATGCCTGGATTTCGTGCTCGACGGCCTCCGGGCCAACTGACCCACGGAAAGGATTGCGCATACCGTGCCATACGCCAAGGCTTCCGACGGGGTTCGCCTCGCCTATCAAATAGCGGGCGCGGGCAAACCGCTGGTCCTGCTCGCCGGGCAGGCCAACAACCACCACTGGTGGGATGGCATTCGCGATGACTTCCAACCCGAGCACCGCACGATCACGCTCGACTGGCGCGGCACCGGGGATAGCGACAAACCCGACGAGGTCTACAGCACAAAGGAATTCGCCGAAGATGTCGTCGCGGTGCTCGACGAGATCGGCGTCGAGCGAGCGGCCGTCTACGGCACATCCATGGGCGGACGTGTGGCCCAATGGCTCGCGGCCCGCCAACCGGATCGGGTGCACACCCTGGTGCTCGGCTGCACTTCCCCCGGAGGCAGGCACAGCGTCGAGCGCGGCCCTGAGGTCAGGAGGTCGCTGGCGCAGCCGGATCCGTTCGCCGCGAGACAGGCTCTGCGGGAACTGATGTACAGCCCGGCGTGGCTGGCGACCAGGTCCGGACCGTGTAATACGCTCGGCGATCCCACCATGCCCGCCTACGCGAGACGCAGGCACCTCTACGCCAGCAACAAGCACGACGCCTGGGATGCGTTGCCGGATATCCGAATTCCCACGCTGGTAGTGCACGGCACCGAAGACAGGTTCAATCCGACCGCGAATGCTTCCCTGCTGGCCGAACGTATCCCCGGCGCGCGACTGCACCTCATCCCCGGTGCCAGGCACGCGTACTTCGACGAATTCCGCGCCCTCGCGAGCCCACTCGTTTTGAGCTTCCTGGACGAGGCATGTTCCTGATCCCCGGGACGATATGCGGCCGAAACCGCCCGCCTTTACGCCATCGACGACATCCTCCGAGCTGAGACGGCCTCGCGCCCGAAAGTGGTCGTCGCGGCCAATTGCCACGTCCGCATGGCCGCGAAGCCCGGCGGACGGCGACGTCCCGAGATCACCGCGTAGGTGGCGATCCCGGGACACCACGGAACTACACGTGGATCGCAGTCGCCGCGTCGGCGGCCTCCTGGTTCTTCGGCTTGGTCCGCGGCAGGAAGAACGCGGGGACCAAGGTGAGCACGATCAGAACCAATGCCACGACGTAGGTGTGACTGAACGCCTGCGCGGCCTGCTGCAGACCCGCCTCGACCGCACCCGGCGGCAGTTTGCTCGCCAGTGAGGGGTCGAAGTTGGCCGCGACCGCCGGGCGGGCGAGCGGCTCGTTGTTCAGCAGGTTGGTCAGCACGACCGACATCGTCGCGGTCCCGATCGACCCCGCGGTCTGGTTGACGATATTCATCAGTGTCGAACCACGGGCGACCTGCTGATGGGTCAGGGTCTGGATCGCGGCGGTCATGATCGGCATCATGGTGCAGCCCATACCCAGACCCATGACGAACAGGGCGGTGAGCAGGAAGACGTAGGAGCTGTCTGCGTCGAGCTGCACGAAGTAGGCCGTGCCGATCGCGATCAGCGCTATACCGAAGATCACGATCTTGCCGGGACCGATCTTGTCGACCAGTCGGCCGGCGATCGGCATGGTCAGCATCGCGCCCAAGCCCTGCGGCGCGATCAGCAAACCGGCCTGCAGCGCCGATTCACCGCGGACCTGCTGCAGATAGGTCGGCAGCAGCAGCCCCGCGCCGAAGAACGCGACCGCGAACAGCACCATGGTGAGCACCGCGAAAGTCAGTGCACGGTTGCCGAACAGGTGCAGATCGATCAGCGGATGCTCGGTGCGCAGCGCGTGGAACACGAACGCGATCATGAGCAGCACGCCGATGATCGCGGGAATCAGTACCTTCACCGCCAGGACCGTCCCCTCGCCGGGGATGGAGGAGACACCGAACAAGAACAGTGCGAGACCGGGCGAGGCCAGCAGCATTCCGAGGAAGTCGAACGACTCCGACGGCTCTGGTTTGTCGGCGGGGAGCACGATGACCGCGAGCAGCAGCGCGACCGCGCCGATCGGCACATTGATCAGGAAGATCCAGTGCCAGCTGAAGTTCTCGATCAGCCAGCCGCCCAGGATGGGGCCGCCGATCGGGCCGAGCAGCATCGGAACACCGAGCACCGCCATCACCCGGCCGACCCGTTGCGGGCCCGCCGCGTGCGTCATGATGGTCATGCCGAGCGGCATGAGCATGCCGCCGCCGATGCCCTGTATCACGCGAAATGCGATGAGCGACTCGATGTTCCATGCCGTGCTGCACAGCACCGAGCCGAGCACGAAGAAGGTCAACGCCATGATGTACAGGCGTTTGGTGCCGAAACGGTCGGCGGCCCAGCCGGTCAGCGGGATCACGCTGGCCAGCGCGAGCGTGTAGCCCGTCATCGTCCACGCCGCGATAGCGTAGCTCGTGTCGAACTCGCGCTGGAAGGTGGGGATCGCAACGCTGACGACGGTGATGTCGAGGATGGACATGATTGCGCCGAGCACGACTACGCCTGCCACCTTGAAGACGGCCGCGTCCAATTTGTCGGCCGACGGGTCAGGCCGAGCCGCCTGAGTATCCGGAGGTTGTGTCACCGCTTCAGCGTCGCACCTCCGTGGTCTTCACACCAGCTGTTTACGGTTCCTCATGCTGAAAATTCGTCAAAGGGCCCCCGCCGGGCAGGAGAGACAAATCGTTCAGCCCGCTGCCGCCTCGGGGACGAACCCGTCTCGCCTGTCGGCGCGGCACCGGAAATCATCCCACGCCGTGCGGGCCCCGGTTCGCGCTGCGGAGCTCGGCGGAGCGCAGACCATCAGTGCAGCCGATATCGGCTGGTGGGCACGAGATCCAGGTTCCGGTCGCCGCCGAAAGTGGCCACGCTCGTCATCAGCAGGCCGATCCGGCGCACCAGCTCCGCGTCGTCACCGCCGCTGCCGTAGAACGCATGCGGATCGCTGAGCGCCTCGATCGGGAACAGCTCCTCCACGATGCCCGCGATGACGGGGGCGTCGTTCGTGGCCGGTCCGGTGACGAGGTTCTGCACGTAACCGAACGTCGCCTGGGTTTCGATGGCGATCGGAGTGTGGTGGGTGCGCCAGCGGTCCAGCCACTCGGCGTGCGACAGGTCCTCCGGTTTCCGCAGGAAGGCGATGTTCGCCAGACCCGGCGAACGCACCAGCGGAGCGACGACCGGCGGAACGATCGGCGTCACCTCCTCGACGTGCCAGCCCACCACCCGCTCGGCGAGGGTGCCGAGCACGTCGGCCGACGCGTCCGGTTGCGGATCCGCGGCCCACCAGACTCCGACGACCGCCTGGACTGGCGAATCGAACGTCGTGATACGCAGCATCGCGTTTTCGACCGCCGCGTCTGAGACGTTCACCTGCACCGCCTCGGCACCTGGGAGCCGCCGCGCCAGGTCGGCCGCGAGGAGGTCACGGACGCCCCACAGCGCGAAGATCGACTTCATCGGCGCACCACTTTCTAGAACATGTTTCACTAACTGTGTGCAGCCCAGCCTACCGATCACGGATCGGGGTCTGCATCGCTGGCAGCATGCGCCACTCAGCGTCACCTGGGGAATCAGCCAACTCCGTGCGGCGCCGGAGACTGTGATCGGGCCGACCGAGGGTCCCGATCTCGGCTGCTGTCAGTGGTCAGTTCTGCATCGGGTCGGCAATCGATGTGCGGGTCCGAGGCGGATCGATGGGCCATGACGTCGGCCCACCACGAGCTGAGTGGGCTCGGGTCGGGCCAGACCACGGGTTCTCGTTCCTGATCGGCGGTACGCACACTCGGGTTCTCGATCATGATGCCGTTCCTCTGCGGTGGAGCAGATATCGCGGAGGACCCTCGTGTTCGTGGGTGCCGGTCGGTCGCGACGCGTCGCCGCCGATCCCGGCGGCTCGTCGAGCAGCGCAGGTCCCCCGCGGTTCCGGGCGGTACGACCGCGCTGTCGGCCCGATACGTACGGCGGGTACCACCGGAAATACACAACAAACATATCGGTCGGTAAAAGACTCCCATGCTGTAGCCGCAGCCGCGATCGTCCATGCGGGACGATCGCTATCGTCGGCAGGTCCAGCGAGCGAACCCTCGAGCGTGGGTCGTGAACGCCACTACGGCTGCCGCCAATCCTCGTCGGTGAGCAGGGTGCTCGCCTGCGGCCCCATCAAGAGCATCCCTCCATCCACCACATACGACGCGCCGGTCACGTAACCCGCCGCCGGCGTGGTCAGGAAAGCGACAACCGCGGCAACCTCCTTGGCATGGCCTGGGCGGCCCAAGGGCAGTCCGGGACGCCGTTGCGCTCGCGGATCGACGTCCTCTTGGCCGGTCATCGGAGTCGAGATCTCACCAGGGGCGACAGAATTCACTGTGATGTCGTGCTCGGCAAGTTCCAGGGCGAGCACTTTGGTCAGTGCGCCGAGCCCGGCTTTGGCCGCGCAATACGGCGCGGAGCCAACACGTGGAGCATGCTCGTGGACGCTGGTGATATTGATGATGCGGCCGCCTTTTCCCGCGGCGATCATGTGTTTCGCGGCGCGTTGGGAGCACAGGAATGCCCCGTCGAGGTCGACCGATAGTACGTGGCGCCAGGTGTCGAAATCCATGTCCATAGCTTTCTGCGCCGAGCCGGTGCCCGCGCAATTCACCAGCACGTCGATGCCACCGAGTTCTTCGGCCAGTTCGTCGATCACCGACGCCGCGGTTGGCAGGTCGCCAAGGTCCAGACGACGCACTGCTGCCGTGACGCCTTGGTCGCGTACCTGTTCGGCGGTCCGGTCGGCTCCCTGACGGTCGGAGTGAAAGGTGATGCCGACATCGGCACCGCCGCCTGCCAAGGCGACGGCCGTGGCCGCGCCGATGCCCGAGTCGGATCCGGTCACCACAGCACGTAGTGGCGCGCCGACGCGATCTTGCGGAAGCGGAGCGATTGTTGCCATGGCCGGCGAATACCCGGTCATGCGATGTTCACGCTCCGCTGGCGCGAGGCCGAAGGGGTGTCCTAGGTGATTGGTCGGGTCCACCACGGGTAGTGCCGGTAGGGATCGGAAGTGCCGACTCGAAAGGATGACCGCAATGGCCGCTGGCACCGATGAAAGCGTGATCGACCTATTGCTGCATCAGCATGACGAGGTCAAGGATTTGCTCGATCGGCTGCGCAACGAGCGTGGTCCGAAACAGGAACAGTTCAACGAACTGGTTCGCCTCCTGGCAGTCCACGAAAGCGCCGAGGAACAGGTCGTTCACCCGGCTGCGCGACGAACCGAAGCGGGCGACGAGATCGTGGAGGAACGACTGCACGAGGAAAACGAGGCCAAGCGTGTACTGACCGAACTTTCCGACCTGGGTGTGGACCATCCCGAGTTCAACGCGAAATTCGACAAGTTCGCCACCGCTGTGCTCGCCCACGCCGCGCATGAGGAGAACGAGGAGTTCCCCGCACTGCGCAACTCGACCTCCCAGGAGCAATTGCGTCGGATGGCCGACGCGGTTCGCGTGGCCGAAGCGGTCGCGCCGACCCGGCCGCACCCGCACGCCGGCGAGTCAGCCACCGCCAACGTCGTTGCGGGCCCTCCTTTGTCCCTGTTCGACCGTGCTCGCGACGCTGTGCGCAACTGGGCTCAGGCGCATCGACCCTGATCATCGTGGCGGCGCCGAGGGCGAGTCGCCCGCGCCGCCGCGTTCGAGCCGAACTCGAGGGCACCCGACCGCGCGCGAAAAGAGCACGAAAAGTCGCATTGCGACAAACCGTACGGTCCGACGGGTGAATACTCGGAATCATGACGCACGGCGGCGATCTCTCGACAGACGAAGTAGTGGAACTCGAGCGTGCGATCGGCGTAGGTAGTCCGCAAGACATCGGCAGCTTCCGGTTCTGCTTCGCGACCAAGCGCTGGGAGTGGTCCGCGGAGGTCGCGCGCCTGCACGGTTATGAGCCCGATGCGGTCGAGCCGACCACCGAGCTCCTGCTTTCGCACAAGCATCCCGAGGATCGCGATCGGTTGGAGGCGATGATCACCTCGGTCGAAGACGGCGGTCCATTCTCCAGCCGGCACCGCATCATCGACGCCGGCGGTCGCGTGCACGAAGTTATGGTGGTCTCCGATCGGATGATCGACGACAACGGTGACGTCATCGGCACCTGGGGCTACTACATCGATCTGACCGACACCCTCGCCGCGTGTCGCCGGGAAGCTCTCGATGACACCTTGCCGCAATTGGTCGAAGCCCGGGAAGTGATCGAGCAAGCCAAGGGAGCACTCATGCTGGCCTATGGCATCAACGCCGATCAAGCATTCCGCGTACTCAAATGGCGCTCCCAAGACACCAACACCAAACTGCGAACTCTCGCCGCGCGGGTAATCGCCGAGTTACCCGCAGTCGCCCGCGACGAGATCGGACTTCGGACACGACTCGACCACCTGCTGTTGACCGCACATCAAAGAAATGAACCAGTCGCCTGAGCGGGCGGCACGCCGGTCACAAAACCAGGTCGACAGTCCGATCGAGCAGATCGCCACCGGGGCCCCGCGCTCCGGCCGTCGACGGATCGCGGCGACGAGTGATCCTTCGATGTGCGCGGCGCTGCCCAAGAGTTATCGCTCGTCGAGGTCGTCGAGCTGTTCGCCGCCGCGAGCCGCTTGCAACGCGGTGGCCAACTCGGCGCGAAGGCGATTGGCAGTCGGTTTGTCGCCTGCGTCCTCGGCGGTGGTGATGTCCTGGCGGAGTTGGGCGATCATATCCGGTGAAACCATGGGATCCTCCTGTGCGCGTTTTACGATGCTTCCCTTCCGCGACCGAAGGGCACGCGGGGCACGAAAGCGGTAATCCGATTCGCGGGTGCGGAATGACCCGTTTCATCGCGCCGAAACACAGCCAGCCGGACACCGGGGCGTCGTCCTTCCAACCCGGTTTGACGCCAACTGGACCGGGTAGTCGCGCCGGGGAACACCCCTACCAGTGGAGAGGTTCCACACCATGATGATTACGCGCGGTGCGAAGCTCATCCGTCTCGATAACAACGACGTGGCAATTCAAGTCGCGGCGATCCGGCGCGGTCCGGTCCCCTACGCAGAGATCGAGCCGCGCGGAGGAGGACGTCGCCGCGCGATTTTGCTGCAGGAACTCGAACGGGACTATCGGCTCGAACCCGGACTGGCAAGGGATATGTAGGTGCGCCGGCGGTCCCTGTTCCTGAGGGACCGGTTCAGCGGTGTGGGCCCGGGTACTGCGTGAGTGTGGGGCCGAGCGGGAACTCCCGCTCGGCCCAGCCGGGCCGGTCAGGCAACTGCGGTAGGCCTTCGCGCGGGTTCGGCCGCGACTTGCTGACGCAGCATGGCCAGAGTCCGCGACAAGATGCGGGAAATCTGCATCTGCGACACACCCAGCAACGCCGCGATCTGAGACTGGGTCTTGGACTCGAAGAACCGCCAGATCAGCACCCGGCGTTCACGGTCGGGCAGCGCTTCGATCAACGGCCGCACCGCCATGGCATCTTCCATCAGCCGATAGCACGGCTCGTCGGCGCCGAGGCGGTCGAGGATCGACGGCGGCGTGTCGTCCTCCTCGTCGCCGAACACCGCATCGAATGAGTTCGCCTGGTAAGCGTTGCGCGCGATGAACGCGCGGGTGACTTCGTCCAGACCGAGGTCGAGTTCGGCAGCGATCTCACGAGCGGTGGGTACATGTCCGAGCCGATGCGTCAGCAGTTCTGTGGCCGGGCCGATCAGTGCTTGTATCTCTTTCGCTCGCCTCGGCACCTGGACCGCCCACGTGTGGTCTCGAAAATGGCGACGGACCTCGCCCATGATCGTCGGAATCGCGAATCCCAGGAACGGCGCACCCAGGGAGACGTCGAAGCGGTCCACGGCGTGTACCAACCCCAGCCGCGCGCTCTGGAGCAGGTCATCCACCGGCTCGCCGCGGCCACTGAATCGATGCGCGATATGGTCGGCCAGCGGCAGACACATCCCGATGATTTGGTCGCGCACCAGTCGCCGATGCGCATCATCGGCTTCGAGGGCAGACAGCTTCTCGAACCACGGCTCGATGTCGTCGTAGCTCTCCCCGGGGCAGGGCCGATGTGGGGACTGTCGCTTCCAGTCTGCCGACTCGCTCATCAAGGACCTCCTCGCTGCCAACCAGCTTTGCCGATGCACCCGCGGTACCCGACCGGTAGTGGCCGAAACCCGAAGACTCGGGTGCGAGCAAGAACGGTGTCCGGGCATTTCCGCGGCTCGGCGCCATCGTTCCCGCTGAGAGCGGAATCCGCCGTTGGCTACTTCCGGTGCTTGGTTTCGAGCCACTGCCTGCGGGTAGGCGGCATTCGCCGCCCGGGTGTTCGGCACTCGCGGTCTCCGCTGCCTGCCTCGCAGACAAGCAATTCGCGCTGGTGCCGTGCAATCGGAAATCGTCTATACGAGAGGGGCGCAGCAATGAGCGAACCGCATGAGACTTACGACCCACCGCAGGACACCGGGCTACCCGACTCCGTCGAGACCGACCCGGCGGCGCTCAGCAGCGCCGAGGACCTCGATGAGGACCGACTGCACGAAGATCCACTCGAGCGAGGAATGGATCCGCCCGAACACTGGTCCGGTGCAACGAAGTATGGCATGACACCCTGGGAGGAAGGCCATCCGCGGCCACTCGACGAACGTCTGGCCGAGGAAGAGCCCGACACTCCGATCGAGCCTTCGCAGGCGAAGCCGCCTTCCGACCATTACGAGGAACGACTCGGGATCGCCGCCGACATCGCCGGCGGCTCGGTGCCCCAGGATGTACGCACGCCGGAGCCACCGGAGTGAGGCACCGCGCACGGACCGACAGCCGCGAGCACGATGGGCCGCCTGGGCGGGCAGTGCGATGGCTGCCCGCTCTGCATGGTGCGCTACTGCGCCCCCTGTCGAGCAGCGCGAGTTCCTCGGCGAGGATCTTGACGGCATCGCGAATCTGGTCCTCGGTATGGCAGGCGGTGACGAAGAACCGAAGGCGCGCAAGGTCTTCTGGAACCGCCGGGTACAGGATCGGATTGACGTTGATGCCGCGGCACAGCAACGCGTTGGCCAGTTTCAGGGTCTTCAGCGAGTCGCCCACGATGCACGGGATGATCGGGGTGTCGTTGCTGTCGCCAGTGTCGATCCCGGCATCCCGGGCAAGCCGCAGAAACAGCCGCGAGTTGTGCCGCAGACGTTCGAGTGGCTCCCGGTCCGCCCGTAGTTGTCGAATCGTCGCCGCGGAGGCCGCCGCATTCATCGGTGTCATGCCGACGCTGTAGACGAAACCGGGCGTCGTGTACTTCAAGAAGCGATCAGCTCCGCACTGCCCGCCACGTAGCCACCACAACCGGCGAGCGCTTTCGACATGGTGCCGGACCACAATTCGACGTCGCGCCGGTCGATGCCGAAGAATTCGCCGCTCCCGCCGCCGCTCCTGCCGAGCACCCCGATGCTGTGCGCCTCGTCGATCATCATCAGAGCCTTGTGCTTCTTCTTGACCGCGATGATCGCGGGCAAATCAGGGATATCACCATCCTGGCTGTACACGCCCTCGATGAGGATGAGGACCCGGCGGTACTGGTGGCGGATTTCGCTCAGCAGCCGGTCGAGTGCGGCATGGTCGTTGTGCGGGAACGGCCGACGCGCCGCGCCCGAAAGCTTGCAGCCCTGCAAGATGCTGTCGTGCGCCAGGCTGTCGTGGATGACAAAGTCTTCCGGTCCGACGATATGCCCGATGATCGTGACATTCGTGGAGTGTCCACCGACGAGTGCGATCGCATCGTCGGTGCCGAGTAGGGCGGCAAGTTCGGCCTCGAGCTCGCGGTGCGCCGGCTTCTCGCCGGAGAGCACCCGGCTGGCCGAGCATGAGCTGCCATAGCGGGCGACGGCGTCCTGCACTGCCGCTACGACCGTCGGATGACCGGACATGCCCAGGTAGTTGTAGCTGGCGAAGTTGAGTACCGGTGCCCCATCGATAACCGAGGTGTCTCTGGTGACTCCGTCGTTGATCAGAAAGTACGGATTGGACAGGCCGAGCACCTCGGCACCCGATAGCCGATCGGTGATCGCTTTCACCTCGGCGAAGTCCGAGATCCGGTACTCCGGTGCCACGGCTGCGAGCTGGGGTTCTGGTACGTCTTGGCCGGTGTGGGCGCTGCGGGCCGGTGCGGCGGCACAGGGGCCGGATGAGCCGACGATCCGACCCGTTACCCAGGTCACGACGTCGCCGAGTGTCGTCGTCGGCGTGAACCAGGACGGATCGACGGTCAGCCCGGGAGCTTGCGGACGAGCCCACCGAACAGGTCGGCCAGCATCATAGAATCGAAGCCGAGTTCGTCGCTGAGGGTTTGGGCATCGCGGAGCCGGTCGGCCGGGAGCCCGCTCACCCTGGCCAACTGTCCGCGGACGACACCGGCGACCGCCTCCGGGGTCGTCCGCGGGGCAGCCTGCTGCGGGGAGCCGAGATCGGACGGTCCCGCCACGAGGCTCGCCAGCACTGCGTTCTGCTCACGGAAGAGCGCGATGAGATTGTCCATGGTGATTTCCTCGGAGGGCGTGGAAGGCGTTGTGCGAGCGGTCGGTTCGGGCCAGAACCGATGCTCGGTCGAGAACTGGTACGCCCGCAGACGACGGCGGACACGTTGTGCCGGTTCGTAGAGTTGGTCCCAGTCGGGGTCGAGCCCGTCGCGGTACAGCGCGGCCAGTGTGTCGGCGAGTTCGCTGCCGGTCGCGCCGGGCCCTGGGCTGGGGGCAAGGCAGCGCGCTACCAGGTCGGACCAAGGAAGCGAGGACACGGCGCGGGCCGACTTCTATGACATAGGTGGGGTCGGCGCCGAGGGCGGCCTCGATGGCGTCGCCGAACCGGACAGAGCACGGATGTGTTCGGTCCAGTACGCGGCGTCCATCGTCTCGTGTCCGTCGAGCAGGCGGCCGTGCACGGTCGAGTAGATCGGAAGGCTGGGAGTGCGGAAGGTACATTCCCGGGCAATGGCCTCGAACTCCCCCAGCATCGGTTCCATCAGCGGACTGTGGAACGCGTGGGACACGGTGAGCGCCTTCGTGGTCACCGCACGCGAGGCGAGCTCGTCCCGGATCCGTGCGATCGCCGCGGCGGCACCCGAGAGCACGAGGTCCCCCGGCCCGTTGACGGCGGCGAGCGCGACCGCCGGTTCGTCCGCGAGCAGGTCGGCAACGTCGGCCATGGCAGCTCGTACGGCGAGCACCTCAGGAATCTTCCAGCAAACCCAAGGGTGGGCACCGCCCCACCCTTGGTGTCGATCGGCACAGTTCAGTGGACGGGCTTGACCTCCACGACCGAGCGGGCGCAGCCTGCACACCACCGATGCACCTGCTCAGGTCCACTTATTCCACGACGACGACTCCGGTTCCACAGGCAGGTACCCGACATTCGCTGCGCGAGCGCCGGGGCACCGGATCGTTCGGTTGCCGGTTTACTATTCGGTCGGCCGAAGCCCGGCTTCGGCTTCCATTACTGCCAGGTGCACCGCCGCGAACACGCAGCTTCACAACACCGCAGCTACCAGGGCCCAATCCTTACGACCCAACCCCATCCCACGCTTGATATGTCCTGATCCTCACTCTTCTTGACGAAACCATCCGGACACCCACCACGTCCTGACTAGGCGATTAGCTCCCTCGCCGGGTCGTGCGGTAATCTCTTCGAGCGCCCGCACGACGGACGCGAACGGGCTGTGGCGCAGTTTGGTAGCGCACTTGACTGGGGGTCAAGTGGTCGCAGGTTCAAATCCTGTCAGCCCGACCGCAAAAACCCCTTCCGACCAGCGTCGGAAGGGGTTTTCTCGTTCGCGAAGACCGGCCGGATTCGAACGGTTCTCACAGAAATCTCACGTTTTCGAGCCGGTGGAGCCCCGAGCCCATCGTTCGAGCACGTCCCGATTGTCCGGAACCGTCTCGGGTGCATCGATGTAGTGCGTCTTGGCCACCGCGCGCGTGTTGCCGAGTTGGCGGGCGGCGCGTTCGGGGTCACCGTAGGCGTGGTCCACCGCGGTCGCCGCACCTTTGCGGAACGTACGCGGAGTCACCCACGCGAAGTTCTCCCCTCGGGCCGCGCGCCAGATCCGGCCGAAGTTGTTCGGGTTGCGCACCGACCCGTTGCGAGCGGGAAACAGCAGCCCCATCGGGTTGGGGCGATCGCAGGCCTCCTGGTCCTTCACGGCTTCGCGGATCGCCTCGACGGTGTGGTCGGGCAGCAAGATGCGCCGCCACCCGTTGTCGGACTTCGGGGCCGGTTTGCGCACCCACTTCCCTTTCACCTCCACCAACGTCCCGGTGACATCGAGATAGGGATCCTGCACATCGAGATCGATATCCTCGAGCAGCAGCGCGAACACCTCATGCGGGCGCATACCACTGCCGGTGATCACGTCGACCACCCACACCACCGCCCAGTCCCGCGGCGGTCCGCAGGTGTAGGGCGCAGTGCCGGGTATCGCTTCCCCGGCTGCCCAGGCCCGCACCTGGGCACGGAACGCCGGCAACGCGTCCTGATCCTGCACTTTGCCGCGGGCCGGCGGTTTGCGCCGGGTGAACGCGGCGACCCCGTCGATCGGGTTGCTGTCGAGCACCCCGTGACGGACAGCGATCGCCATCATCGCGCGCAGGATGATCTTGTGCTGTTTGGCTTTCCGCCGCAGGCCCATGGCAACGAGACGTTTGAGGTGGCGGTCCAGCTCGCCAGCGGTGGCCTGCCAGATCTGGAGATTGCCGACCGAGTTCTCGATCTTGATCGTCTTCTTGCTGGCACGCTTGTCGGTGGAGACATAGATCTCGCGGCGATAGTCCTCGACGTTGCCTGGCGTGTAGGCGTCGTCTCCCTCCATCTCCATGATCAACTCGGCCGCGAGGTCGATCAGCTTGGTGTTACGCGTGTTCCGCGCGTATCCCAACTGCTCCCGGTGATCACGCATGGCTTCGGCGAGACGGTTACGCGCCTCGTCGGCGGTATCGCCCATCCGCTCGAGTTGCTGCGGCCCCTGCGTGCTGTAGAAGCGGACCGTCGCACGCCATTTCCCGTTCTTCTGCTTCTTGGGCTTGCTCGGCTGGCCAAAGGTGCCAACCGGCTTCGGCAGTCTGCCTCCCATCGATCGCCTTTCGATCCGTCGAAAATGCCCGAGCCACCTCGCCATTACCGTGCTTTCGCATGGCTGGGTACGCCGATTCAGGTAGTGCGGGGTGGGCTTTTGAGATTCCGCGACCCGGCGGCCAGATTCAAGAGAGAAATATTTGCCAGAAGTTAGCTCCATGATACGGGGTGCGTGGCTCGGGACCGGTGACAGGCGACAGGAACGTGTTCGCCGGATCGCGCTCAGGTGGACCCCGCGCTGCTTCCCCCGCCGTTGGCGAGTTGCTGTTCTTCCCAGGCAATGAGGTCGGTGACCCGGTAACGCCTGTATCTACCCATACGCGCGAACCGAGGGCCGCGACCGGCGGAGGCCCACGACGCCAAGGTCTTGAGCGGAATCTTCAATCGCTCCGATACTTCACGCGTACTCAACCAGACCTCGTCACTCGCCGGTACCGCATCGGGCTGGGATCTCGCAGTGGCCCGCGGAGCTGGCCGCGATGGATCGGGCCGCGATGTTGGGGACTCTCCGGACATAACGGGGTACCTCATTTCTTCAGTCCCCAAGCAGCAGACGTACCCGACAACCATTAAACCTCTGGCCGGACGCCATTGCCAGTCACACTCCCGCCGATCCTGGTCGCCGAACATCGATGCAGCAGTGAGGTTCTCGATCGTGGCATGGCTACCGGAACCCGATCGGAAGTACGCCTACGACGACCAGGCTGAGTGACGTAACGGCGTCGCCCAGTGCCCGGAGAAGCGAACCGCCCGGCCCCAGGCGCCCGCACGGCTCGTTCCAATCAACACCGCAGAGCCGCACCCGCAATCAGCGCTAAGGTCGCTCCGCGACAGAAGGATCCGGCAAACACGCCAGATTGAGGCGCTGGTCAGCACCGACTTCCAGCTGGGAGTCCCCTCTCGCGCACGGATTCGCAACAAATCTGTCATTTTTCGGTGCCGTGTGTGCGAGTGCACTCGAACACACGGAGGATGACCAGTGATTTCATGTCCTGACCTGCGCCGATATGTGTGGCATATCTGCCGGATTCCGCGTCCACAGCGACCTCGCGAAAGTTTGCTGGCGGGGGTGATCGGTGATGATCGCACCCGTCGTGCCGCCGCTGTCCCCGCTGCAGGAACTCATCCACGGACCACAGGCCACCACCCACGCGGTACGCACCGCCGACGGCGATGTCGTCTACGGCATGTGCATGGTCGGTGAGTCGGGCCGCATCCTCGACAAGACCAGCTTCGCCGCCCTGGGCTGGGGGCCGGGCATGCGCCTGGAGCTCACACTCCTGGACGCCGGAGTGCTGCCGGCCCAACCCGCCCAGCACGGACAAGCCGCCATCACCACGGGCGGGTTCTTCCGCGTCCCCTACCGGCTGCGACGCCGGGTGAGCCTGTTCATCGGCGACCGCACCCTGCTCATCGGGCACCGCACCCGCAACCAACTGCTGATCCACCCACCCGCCGCACTGGATGAACTGTGCGCCGCCAGCCTGCGCCTGCTCCAGGCCGTGCACCGATGACGACACGCATCCAACCTGCGGCCACTGCCGAAACCGTCGCCGCCGCCCGATTGCTGCTGACCCAAATGGGCATCTCCCCCGCCGATCTCGTCACCGCCGGCGCGGCGGTCCCCACCTTCGGCGAAGTCATCCCGAACCTCCGGGCGCGGCTGTCGGCGGGCACGCTACGGACCTACAACACCCACCTCGAGCATCTGCTCGACAGGTGGCGCGATCACCGCCTCGACGAACCGACGAAAACCGACCTCGACGAGTTGGCGCGTATCATCCAGGCCACCGCCCGCACCAACCGCACCTCGTGGCGGCAGTGCGGTGGAGCATTTCACCAGCGCGGTGCGATGCGTGTACCGGTATGCCGAGGACAACGGCTGGATCCGTCCCTGCGACAACCCCGCCCGCCAACTCACCATGCCCGTACGCCGCCCGTCGCACAGGTATGCGATCCCCTCGGGCCAGCTCGCGGAGATCTGCCGGGTCGCGGCCACCACCGGCAACGACCCCGACCTCGACGCCGGTGATCCTGCGGCTGCACATCGAAACCGCCTGCCGCCGCGGCGGCGCGCTGGCGCTACGCCCACACGACCTCGACCCCGACCAGTGCCTTGTGTTTCTGCGGGAGAAGGACGGCACCGACCGGTGGCAACCGGTCTCCCCCACCTTGATGCGGCACCTGCAAGAGCACGCCGCGCAACGCCACAGCCCCCAATCGGGGCAACTGCTGCGCTACCGCAACGGCAAACCCATCACCGCACGACGTTTCGACTACCTCTGGAACAGGGTCGGGGAAGCCCTGCCGTGGGTCGCCGCCCAAGGCATCAGCATGCACTGGCTACGCCACACCACACTCACCTGGGTCGAGCGCACCTTCAGCTACGCCGTCGCCCGCGAGTACGCCGGACACCGCGGCAAAGCCAGCGGCACCACAGCCACCTACGTCAAGTCCTACCTACAGGAAGTAGCCGCTGCCCTGTCGGTACTCACCAGCGAGCCACATCCGCTCGTGTCCGCACACCAGCCGAGCACCCACCTCCCGTCCGCACGCTGACCAGACCGCACAAGGACCTCTATGACCGCCACCGCCACCGCCACCGATCAGCCCACCACCGACCTGCACACCGCGCTGCCCGAGTCCACTGCTCGGAAGCCGCGTGCGCACGCCTTCGTCTGGACCGTGCTCGGCGCAGCAGCCACAGTCAGCATCACCGGCAACGCAACCCAAGCCCTCCTGCACGACACCGCACTCCCCGCAGTCGCCGCCGCAGTCGCGATCATCCCACCACTGGCACTACTAGCCGCTGTCCACGGAGTATCAGTGCTGTTGCGTGCGCACGCAGGAGCGCGGGCCACCCACCTGATCGCGACCGCGATGACCGCACTCATCGCCACAGGCGCGTTCTGGCTGTCGTTCACAGCCCTGCGGTCGCTGGCGGTCACGGCCGGTGTCCCGCACGGCGAGGCGTGGTTGTGGCCGCTGATCATCGAGGGCTCCATGGCCCAATCCACCGTCGCGCTGCTCGCACTCGCTCACTCCGCCACTCACAGCGACAGCGGTACCGCCACCGCAGACCACCAGCCGTCCGAGCAGCTGTGCACGGCACCTGCGCCCCCTCTTACTCAGGATCAGTCGCAGGCCACACCCGAGAGCGGTTACGTGCACACGCCGTCCCCCACTGTCGACCGATCCGACCGGGGGTTCAGGGAATTGGCCGTGCTTCTGTGTGCACGCGACCCGGCCCGTCGCCGCGACCCCGAGGTAGTCGCCCAGGCGCTGGCCACCACCACGTCGACGGGTGGTCTCCCACCCGAATCGCCTGCGAGCTCAACAAAAGCCGGTCGACGATCAGCCGAATGCTCAGCGACGCCGCAGCAATCAGAGATCCGGACGCACTCCCCGATGAGCCAACCGCACGAGGTGGACCTGACATCGACCGCGCTCCGGACCACTCCACTCCCACACAGGACGAGCCTGTTCCTGAGGTCCAGCAACTGGTCGAGCAATGAGCGCGCACTCTCAACGAGGACGTGACGCCTGCGTGGGCCGTGCGCCCCGAAACACACAGGACCCGGCCGGGGGCCTTCGGCTGTGCGAGCGGACTATGCCGCCGGGCGGCGGTGCTCGCGGTACCGGAATACGTCGAAGAGCCGCGCTTCCCACGAGCTGCGGAGCTCCTCGTCGCTGCTGCTCTGGGGCACGCTCTCCGAGCCAGCCGTGACCGTGTTCGCCAACTCGACGTCGGTAAGTGGTACTCCGGCCAGCATTGGCACCCCGTCCTGGACGGTCACTGTGATGATGTCGCCCTCTTGGTTACGGGGCGGTGTACGGGAAACCGGCGACAACGTCCCAGGCGAATGCTCGGCGGACTTGAGGAGCGACATGCCGCAGCGGCCGGGGTCGGTCCAGCCCATGAGCAGCGTCGTGTTGGCAAGTGGCACCGCCCGCCGCATCTGCCGCCTGTTGCCGGTCGGCGCCATGATTGTGAACCGGTCGAGCAACTGCTCATTCATCTCGGCCCACCTCGGCCGGTACAGGTGGCGACACTCGTACTTGCGCTCGATGGTCGGTTGGATCCGGACGCCTCATGAACCCTGCAAGCCAGCTAGCGACGGCGAAAGGACTGACCGATGCATCAGCTCACGACTACCTCTCGACAGCAGATCACTCACGGTGTTGGATACCCCACAGAGCTTTCGTTGCGGGTGCCAGCACTACACCCGCGCCGCTACAGCGCAACAGCTTGGGAGGGCAGTCCCGCATGGACATCGACATCACTTGTCCGCACTGCCGCCAACTCGACTTGGTTCAGAGCGTGCCCGCCTTGCACGCGGACGGGGTGTCAAACCACCTCCGGGACCAACCTCTATTCCGGCGTGGGAGTGGCTTCCAGCGGCCTGGTGCCGGTCTTCGGCACTGCGACGGTCGAACGCACTCACACCACCGCGTTGGCGCACAGTCTTGCACGCGAACCCGCTCGGCGACCGGTGGGGCGGCTCACCACGCTCGGCTTGTTATTGCTGCTGCCCGCATTGTTGGCCGTGGTGATCGGTATTGCGTCCGTGGCGACGTCAGATGATCCCGAAGCGACAAACGTGGGCATATTGGCTGGGGCAGCCTTGCTTGTCGGCGGGATCGCAGCGCCGGGCTTGCTCGTGCTCGGTGTTGCTGTGTTTCGTGGCCGTCGCAACGGGCGCATTTCCCGCGGACGCCGCACCGCTCACGCTGTGTGGCAGGCAGCGTTTTACTGCCATCGCTGTGGCGTGGCGTTCTGGCCGCTGTCTCCCGCACCGGGCATTCCCGCCAACCAGGCATTCGCACCCCAGCACTTCCGATGGTTGGTGTGGAACGCCGGTGGCTACGCCAACATCTGACGCCGCCTTGGGTTCAGCCGTGACTTTGATACGAGCGCAGCGTTCGTTCGTACGGTTAGGTCGGAGGCCTGACGTCGAGGGCGTCGATCTCGCCCGACACGCAGGCGCACCAGCTCGGATGCCGCAAGGCACCGGCGAATTCCCGACACCCGACCGTTCGCCAACATGAACGATCTCACTTACGCCATGCCAGCCGACCAGCTCTCGCGCAATCCCCACGCAGGGAGTCGGCAAAAGCCGTTACGTGCTCTCGTCACTTGATGCCTCGCCGCTGCGTCCCGGCACGACGGGCCCGACAGTGTCGAGTGGTGCGCTGACCTGGCCTACCCCCTGTTCCCGAACGGGATTCGCAGCGCCCGATCGAGCTTCCTTGGGCTGCGCGGTTGGTGTGGCGGTGGGTTTCGGTGATGCGCTCGGCAAGGTTTGGCCGTTGTTTGTGCGCGCGGTGTTGATCAGTTGCTGGGCTTGTTTGGTGTCGATTTCGAGGAGTTCGGCGACGTCGTCGTCGGTCTGGCCTTGATCGCGAATCGTGGCCGCGGCCAGCGCCTGCTCAGCGCGATAGCCCGCGATCCGCTCGGCGGCACGCGCTTGTACTGCGCGGATCTGCTCGCGCAGCGCCTCTATCTCGTTGTCACGTTTGTTCTCACACTCCGTGATCGCCTGCCATCCCGCGATGTACTGCTTGACCGCGGAGGTGATGGCTTGTTCGCGGTGACGGGCTTGCGCGCGGCGTGCCCGCACCCGTTCGCGTGAACGTTCCAGTCGTGCACGGACTTCCGGAGTGCGAGGCGAGCGTGGGGAGCGTTTCGAACCTGCAGCGGGCATAGCGGACTTCCTTGTTCGGCCCGTCTGCCTGATTCTCCCAATCCCCAGCGTACCCAGATCGGAGGAGCTGATGCTCGCCGCAGAAGGAACCTTCGAGCTGCCCCAGACTTTCGGCTCCAACCTGGCGCCTGTGTGGTGGACGTATGGGATGAGCCTCTAGCGGTTCGCGACTGTTGCTGGATCGATCGCCCTCGAGTCCCGCGTATTCGGTACGTCCGCCTTGTGCCCGCGATATCGGCAGCCCTTTTGCTGTGAGCCCATGAAGTAACAACCCACCGTGTTGCCCCTGAACGCCAGGCCGGAATCACCTTCCGCCCTGGCGTTCTTTCGTTTACGAAAGGCGGCGCACCATGCCCGATATCACCCTGTCTGCACCATGCGCGGTCTGTGGAACCCGTAACCCGGGTGATCGGTACCCGATCGAGGATCAGCCGGTCTGCGGTGACTGTGTGCCGCAGTTGTCGCGGTGCGGTCACTGCCGCGAGTTCGCCATCGCGCTGACCGAGACGGCGGACGAACGGCGACTGTGCGCGCGGTGTGTGGCCGGCTGGTTGCCGTGCGTGTCCTGCGCGGGGGTGACCGACCCGCGGGTGCGCACCGACGCCGACGAGGCGGTGTGTCTGCGGTGCGCGGCGGTGTTCTTCGACATCTGTTTCCAGTGCAGCCGCTACAGTGCCGCCACCCGCTATGTCTCCGGCGGTCACCGCGCCTGCACCCGCTGCGCCGGCCACTACGAAACCTGCTCGGATTGCGGCACCCTCATGCGCGCTGGCCGCACGTGTGACTGCTGCACGCGCCGCGAGCATGTGTGGAACTACAGCTACAAACCCGACCCCCGCTTCCATGGGGACGGCCCGCTGTATCTGGGGATGGAACTGGAGATCATCGTCCCCGACCACCGCTACCGCGAATGCGTCGCCGTAGCCGGGGACTACCTCGACGATCTCGGTTACCTCAAGCAGGACTCCTCGATTCGGCCCACCGGATTCGAACTCGTCACACACCCCATGTCGTATCGGTATGCGATCGACCGGTTCCCGTGGCCGCTGCTGGGCGCGCTCGAAGAGCTGGACTGTGAGACCGACACCAGTGTCGGGCTGCACGTTCACGCGAGCCGCGACGGGTTCGATTCCCCCGCCCACATCTACCGGTGGATGAAGTTGTTGTACCGCAACGAGTCCGCGGTCTCCATGATCGCGCGACGCCGCTCGCACTACGCCCCATTCGACCGCGTCGCGCGGGCGCGGGTGAAGGACACCGCCAAAGGTCACCAGCACGCGCTGGGCCTGGACAGGTACCAGGCGATCAACCCCTACCCCCGCAAAACCCTCGAGCTGCGAATCTTCGCCAGTTCCCTGAATGTCCAGCAAGTGCAGGCCGCGTTGGCATTCACCATCGCCTCCATCGACTACACCCGCCACCTCCGTGTCGCGGATGTCCGCGCCGGCGCCTGGGAATGGTCGCGCTTCGCCGCGTGGGTCCGCCACCACCCCGACTACCAGCCCCTGCGGGCGGAGATGGAAGACCTCGCATGTGCCTGCTGACCTACTGCCCGCCCGGCGCGACCCCTGATCCGATCGCGTTGTCGTTCGGCGCTTCAGCGAATCCGCACGGGCACGGCTTCGCGATCCTCACCGGGGATCGCATCCACGTCGGCCGCGGTATGCGCGCCGCGACCGTCATCGACCAATTCATGCAGGTGCGGGCCCGCTACCCGGATGGGGCGGCGTTGTTCCACTCCCGTTTCGCCACCCACGGAGTCTGCGCTCTCGGCAACTGTCACCCGTTCCGGGTCGGCGGCGACCCACGAACAGTGTTGGCGCACAACGGCACTCTGCCCAAGCGGGTGCACCCGGGACCGTACGATCCGCGCTCGGACACCCGTATCGCCGCCGAGGACTACTTGCCAGATCAGCCGTTCGGGTCGATCGACACCCACCGCGGCGCCCGCGGGCTGGCCTCGTGGCTGGGGTCGAGCAAGCTGGTCATCCTCACCGTCGACCCCACATATCAGCATCACGCCTACCTGTTCGGCGAGCAGGCAGGCCGGTGGGACGGCGGGGTGTGGTACTCCAACACCAGCTCCCTGCCGCCGTCGCTGCGCTGGCCGACGCGGCGCCGGTATGTGTGCGGGTACTGCCAGCGGTTCGATTTCGATCGCACCGGCCGTTACTGCACCCGCTGCGGCTGGTGCTTCGACTGCGAGACCGCCTTCCCCGACTGCACCTGCCTCATCCCCAAGCTCAGCCCATCCAACCCGCCACGGCGCCGATCACGAGCGCTGATGCCGCCGACACGGCACCGCTCCTGCCGTCAGGCCAAGTCTGGCTGAACCGGCGGCTCTGCACCAGCAGCTGATCTGTCCCTCGAGAACCCCGCACGCAGTCCATTCCTGCTGTGTGCGGGGTTCTTCCCATTTCCCCCGAAAGGTGGATTCGTCATGCCCTCATTCACGCTGGTCGACCCCCTGTGTGAGGAATGCTCCGACCCGGTCACCGCCGCAAACTTGATCTCCACGGTCGAGGGTGACCGCTTGTGCCCGGACTGCGCCGAGGAACTGGTGCGCTGCGACGGCTGCGCCGCGCACACCCGCACCACCAGTCTCACGACCGAGGACACCCTGCTGTGCAGCGAGTGCCTGAGCGGGTGGGAACGGTGCGGGGACTGCGACGCCTACGCGCGCAGGATCCGCACCGTGATCGGCGGCGCCGACGTCTGCGACCACTGCGCTGAGCACTACTCCAGCTGCGATGACTGCACGGAGTTGGCCGCCGAAACCTATCCGGTCGACGGCGGCAACCGGGTGTGCCCGACGTGCGAGTACGACGACTACCGCGAGTGCTCCGAATGCTTCACCCTCATCCGCCGCGAAGAGACCTACTGCGAGAACTGCCTGGATGAGCATCCCTCACATGACGCGGTGCACGGCTACGACTACAAACCCGCACCCCACTTCCACGGTGCCGGCCCGCTGTATCTCGGGCTGGAACTCGAAATCAAAACCCCCTCCGGCCACTTCGACGACGCGGTCGACACCGTCCTGGCCCATGTCAGGGACCTGGCGTATCTGAAGGAAGACTCCTCGATCCGCCCTTGCGGATTCGAATTGGTCACCCACCCCATGGACTACGCGTACGCGCAGGAGCGATTTCCGTGGCCGCTGCTGGCACGGTTGCGGCTGCTGGGCTGCTACACCGACGCCGACGTCGGTATCCACGTGCACGTCTCCCGTACCGGGTTCTCCTCCCCCGCCCACGCCTACCGGTGGCTGAAGTTCGTGTACCGCAACGAAGCTCCGGTC
Source organism: Nocardia sp. NBC_00881 (assembly GCF_045207455.1). Taxonomy (NCBI): domain Bacteria; kingdom Bacillati; phylum Actinomycetota; class Actinomycetes; order Mycobacteriales; family Nocardiaceae; genus Nocardia; species Nocardia sp. NBC_00881. Next base: position 427,835 of record NZ_CP108798.1, on the reverse strand, counting down.
ACGACATTGGCGCGACGGTCCTCCACCTGGGCGGAGTTCTCCCCATGGGCGCGCTCGCAGGTACGTGACTACGCCAAGGGGCAGCGATCAGCCGCCCGCTACCAAGCCATCAACGTCCGCCCAGCCGAAACCTTCGAACTGCGGGTCTTCGCCAGCTCCCTGACCCCGCAACAGGTGCAGGCCGCGCTCGCCTTCGCCGCGGCGTCGGTCGAATACACCCGCGGTCTGTCCGCCGCCGACATCGCCCGTCGGCGCGGCTGGGAATGGACCGCCTTCACCACCTGGGTCCGATCGCGCCCCCAGTACTCGCCGCTTCTCGCCGAAATGGAGGCCCTCGCGTGTGCATCCTGACGTTCATCAAACCCGGTATCAGCCCCGACCTCGACGCCCTGCGCAGCGGTGCCCTGGCCAACCCGCACGGCCACGGCTACGCGGTCCTCACCGACACCGGCATCACCGTGGGACGAGGCCTCGACGCCACGGCGGTGATCAGCGAATTCGCCGAAGCACGCGAGCAGCACCCCGACGGTCCGGCGTTGTTCCATTCCCGCCTGGCGACCCACGGCCTGCGGACAGTAGACAACTGTCACCCGTTCCTGGTCGGTGATGACGAGCGAACTGTCCTCGCGCACAACGGGATCCTGCCCGCGAATGTCCATCCCGGGCCGGGGGATCTGCGCTCGGATACCCGTATCGCCGCGGAGGACTACCTACCGACCCGGCCGTTCGGGTCGCTGGACTCCTGGGCCGGGCGCGAACGGCTGGAACGGTGGCTACACAGCGACAAGATGGTGCTGCTGACCCTGGATCCGGCCTACAAACACAGCGCCTACATCTTCAACGAACGCCACGGGCACTGGGACTCGGGCATCTGGTACTCCAACCACAGCTACCTTCCCGACCAGTGGGCCAGCGACGCCTACTGGGACTACTGCGAATACTGCGGCGCGAACGACGTCGACCGCCTCGGCCCGCACTGCACCTACTGCGGCTACTGCGACGACTGCTGGCAGCCCTTCCCCACATGTGAATGCCCGGACCTCGACGGCGTCGAGCGCTACGCCGACCTGCTCGAGTACGAAACCGCCTAACCGCCACGCACCGCACGCCTCCGGGGGGGGCAAGCCCATGACTGCAGAAAGGTCAGCTATCCATGCATCGCACGCTGAATCTGCCCATCACCCTGCTGCGGATCCACGACGAAACCGACCACCATCTCGCCGTCAGCACCGACGGACGCCTGGTCCGGCTGCTGATCCTCGACACCCACGCGCCCCAAACACGGTGGTGCTCCATCGATCTCGACCGCGACGACGCCGACACCCTGGCTGCCGGACTCGCCACCCGCCACCGGCCGCGCCCGATCCGGCCGCTGGCGCGGTGGCTGCGCACCAGAAACATCCGTCGATGACCGAACCCACCAACCCGTCGCTGCCCGCTGGCGCAGAGTCCGAGCCGCAGTTCCTGCGCGAGGTCCTGCAAGGCATCGATCACTGGTTCGACGACGCCGCCGATCTCGGCGATCTCACCCGCTTTCGACACCTGCTGCGCCAACACCTTGCCGTCCTCGACGCCCGCGCCCGCACCGGGCGACGGCAACGAAGTCGGGACCACCAACCCGGTGGTAGAGGTCATCGGTGTCGAACTGCATCGGCTGCGCCGCGACCAGATCCCGGCCACGCTCATCACCCGCGGCGGCTACGTCTACGAGCAGGTCCCCATCCATACAGTGCACCGCCACCACGCCGTCCTCAACGGAGGCGACCGTCCCGGTGTGCTCGTGCCTCTGGCCTTCATCGAATCGGTCCAGCACCTGCCCTGACCACCACCCTCCCCTACCGAAAGGGACTGCAATCCCATGGGAACAGCGATGCCGTTGACCCGCGACGAATTGACCGCCGAGCTGCTAGCTGCACTCGGCCAACACCTCGACACCACCACGCAGCTGGTCACCTTCGCCCAGGGCATCGCCGATGCGCTCGGTGGTGATGCCCTGGCCGTACTGAACTACCTGGCCACCCGCTACGAACACACCGACCGGCTCGTCCGGCTCTACCACCAGGCACTGACCATTCCACCCGCCATCAGCCTGCCCGGCGCCGCTGATGGGGACTGATCTCGACCGCTACACCGCGCCGATCACGCCCGCTCCACGCGATCGATCGCCGCGTTCCCGCACGACCCGCGTGCTCATCGCTGGAGTCCACGCCGCGTTCGCGACCCCACCCCGACCAGGCACCGTCGTCGCCACCTTCGACGACTTCGACATGCACGCTCGCCCCGACGAGCTTCCCATCGTCGCGCTGGTGCGCGTGGAGTACGCCACCCAAGTCGTGACCGCGAACCGCGACGGCAGTCGCCGAATCCGCTGGGAAAGAGATGTTTTCGGTCGACTGCCGACCGGTATCGGCTGGCGTCTGTCGCCCGCCGCGACGGACCCTACCGGGCGGATCGTGATCGGGCAGGGGTGGTGGGCCGCGGGAGGCCGCGAGATCATCCTGCCTGCGGCGGTGCGTGCGCAGGTTCCCGGCGTACCCGCCGCGGTTGCCCTGCACGATCACGACCCTCACACCGGGTGGCGTCCGTGGTGATCTCCAGCGCCGCCGACATGGTGGCTTGGGTCGAAACCAACCTTCCCGACCTCGACGAAGACCGGTTCGCCCTTGGCGGGTCGAACCACCCGTGCCAGGAGGCGGCGCGGTGATCGAGGTCCGCATCCAGGCGTCCGGCTTCGGTGACCGGGCGATCCGTGTCGAGCTGTCGCCGCCGGCCAACTCCCTGACACCCGTCCTGCGCCACCCGTGGTGGCCCCCAACTGATTCGAGGTGATCCATGTCAGATCCCGCTACACCGGCACGCCCGCCGGTGCCGATGCGCCTGGCACACCAGCCCGTGTCCCAGGGGCTGGTTGTTCCGCACATCACCCTCGCTCACCGTGATCGCTCCCGCCCGGTGTGGGGCAAGGTCGATCCGGAACGGCTGTGGGACACCTTCTCCCGCAAGCTGTGCCAGATCTGCGGCCAGGGGCTCGGTGACCGCGTGGTGCTGTTCATCCGGCCCGCCGACTACCTTCATGGTCTGGCCGTAGAACCGGGATGCCACCCCGAATGTGGGCGCTACTCCAGCCGTGCCTGCCCGATGCTGGCCGCTCGACAGAACCGCTACAACCCGCACCCGCGCGAGCGGTTCAACCGCTGCAGCGACCCCGCCTGCAACTGCTGGCAGTGGCGGGCCAGCGAACCCGACCCCCGCGAGGCGCCGCGGGAAGGCCAGCCCGCCGAAGCCTGGTATGAGGCGTCGATCTCGATCGCCGAGTACAGCGTGATCCACGATCCCGGCACCGCCGACACCCCACCCGCGGTCGGCATCAACCTGCGGGGAGTTGAGTTATTGAAGTTGCGCAAGGTCCGTGATGCCGCACCCGCAGCTGACAGGCAGTCGCAGCCTGTCGATCTGCTGGCCTCGATCGTCGCCGTGCGCGCGCTGTTCGGTGAGAGCGGTGAACTGTCGTGACGTCGCAGTAGATACTCGCCCGCATCGGCGCGGTCCGCAAAGCCGAGGGCACCGACAACGCGCACGAGACCGACGCGTTCTCGTCGAGGGCGCAACGGCTCGCCACGCAGCATTCGATCGGTCTCGCGGTAGCCCGCCCCGCCGCACACGGCCGCGCGAAACCGATGCCGGTAATACGGCAGATCCCGACCGGTGAGCGCGGCACCCGCGGGATGGCGACCTATCCCCCAGCTGTTCGTCGCGATCGCTCGCGCCAACGACGTACGCGTCGACGCCGCCCACAACTCGACCTGGGTGATCGCCTTCGGCCTTGAATCCGACACCGCCGCAGTCGAAGTCCTCTACGCCGGTCTGCTCGAACAGATGGTCCGCGGCTCCCGAACCCACCTGCGTTCGTGCGTGCCCCGCGAGGACCCCGTCGGCGGGCACCGGGTTTCGGGGGTGAGCGCGCGGCTGGCTTACCAGCGTGCCCTTCGCCGGACACGTCGGCTATCGCCTGCAACCCGCCCGCGACGACGCCCGCCTCGCCGTCCGCAGGATATCCAGCACAGCAGGGTGTACGACGCCGAGCAGCATGTCCGGGAGGTCTTCGACAGGGCCGACCAGATCCCCGGTCGCACGGCCGAGATGTTCGGGTCGCGGATCTGTCTCCCGGTCCAGCGGCGGATGGTGTCGCTCGACTCGATCTCGACCTACCTTGACCGCGCGGGAATCCCGGTCACCGTCCGAGCCCGGGGCGCTACTCGCGCCCACTACGAACCCGCTATCGCCACCATCGCGGTGCCGCTGCACAACCGGACCGTGCTGCGGGAGTTCGTGCTGCTGCACGCGCTCGCCCATCACTTGCCACCACCGGCAAGTGTCGGGCACGGTCCGGCGTTCTGCGCCGTCTTCGCGGATCTGCACGACAGCGTCTTCGGGCCCCGAAGCTGGATGGCTGATACGCGTCGCCTTCGCCGATACGGGAGCCCACATCGGATAGCCCCCTCACCTGGAAGGAGTGCCCCCAACTATGGATCTTGTCGACCTCGCACACGACATCGCCGCTGCGCTCGGGCCCGGCTGGGTCGCCGAACGCGGATACATGATCCGAGCCCACACCGTGCTCTACGGGCCCGATCAACAGATCCTCCCCATCACCCACGGCGACGACTCTCTCCGCTGCAGCGACCACGGCAGGCTGCGCATCCACACCGGCTACGGCGAATACTCCCGCCTCCTCGCCACCGGTGAAGGCGACGAGTCCATCACCGTCGCCGCCCACCGGGCTCCGGCCGCGATCGCCGCCGACATCACCCGGCGGCTGCTGCCGGACCACGAACAAACCCTCCGTCTGTGCCGTGCCCGCGCTCGCGCCGACACCGAACGCCTCATTCAACGGCGCCGCACCCTCGACACACTTCGGCGGCCCCAACGACGCTGTGCACGGGGTGATCCGTGTCCTTCACAGCGGCGACGCCACAGCCGAACTCCACATCACCCACGACCACACCCTGGAGGTAGCACGCCTCATCAGCTCCGCCCGACCCACCCCGCAGCCCAGCCGCGAAACCCCGTGACCGGATCGGCCTCATCAACCGACACCGCCCGCCTCATAGGTGATGCCTCCGCTACCAACAGCTTCCGTGATCACGCCGCCCTGCGACCCTCAGCAGGACGTCGCAGCGCCGTTCGTGTTCTGCTGCACGCGGCGCTCGACAACGCCGACCGCGGTTTTCACGTCTTCCCGCTACACGCAGGGGCCAAGGTGCCTGCGATCAAGAACTGGGAAGACAACGCCACCCGCGACCGTGACCAAATCCATCGTTGGTGGCACCGATGGCCTTCCGGCAACCTCGGGATCGCGTGCGGGCCCAGCCGACTGCATGTGCTCGACCTCGACACCAGCCACGACCAGGACCCGCCGCCACCGTGGGGCGGGGCCCGCGACGGACGCGACGTCCTGGCCCGCCTCGCCGCCGAGGCCGGGCATCCGCTGCCGGTGCCGACGTTCGTGGTCACCACCCCATCGGGCGGCATACACCTGTACTACCGGACGCCGCGAATCCCGCTGCTGCGCAACACCATCGCTCGCCTTGGCTGGCGTGTCGACAGCCGCGGTGTCGGCGGTTATGTCGTGGGCCCCGGCTCGCGGCTGCCGTCGGGCCGGTATCGGATCCTCGATGACCGCGATCCGATCCCGCTACCCCGCTGGCTTGTCGGACTCCTCGCACCACCACCGCCACCGCTGCTGCTGCCAGTGCGGTCGGTCGCCGAGATCGCGCATCCGGATGCCTACGTCGCGGCGGCGCTACGCAACCAGGCCGACCGGATTCGGTTCGCGCGCACCGGCACCCGCCATCGTGCGGTGCTGCTGGCGGCCAACAGCCTGGGGCGGCTCGTCGGCGCGGGCATGCTCGACCGCGACCACGCCTACCGGGTCCTGTTCGACGCTGCCGCACCGCATGTCGGTGTCAACGGATTCACCGATACCGAGGCTAGCCGCACCATCGACGACGGCCTCACCTACGCCGCCACCCACACCACATCGAATTAGGCGGAATTGAATTTGGTGTTCGCGGTACCGGGACCGGCCGATGCCGCGGCGTCGGCGGGATGTCACCAGTTGATCCAGGTCGGGTCGCGCCCGCCCGGTCACCACCACTGCCGCACTCCTGGCGGTGATCGGCTCGCCGTCTTCGCTGATCATCCCGGCAGCAGCACCGTTCGCTGCCGTTTCCAGGGCGTTGTCGTGCTCGGTCGAGGCGGCAGCACCGTGTCCGAAATCGACTGTGTCGGAGGTATTCATGTCCTCGAATCCTGTTGCCCTGCAAAGCATGACCCGCGCGGAGTATCAGATCCGCGTCGAGCGCGGCTATGCCGGTCCGGTCACCGCGATCCCCGACACACCGGGGCTGGAGGGCTGGCGGTCGCAGTTCCCGGACTGGCGCGGCCGGAACTGGACCTACACCGAAGACGACCGCGGCGCGCTGCGGCTGCGGCCGGTCAACCTCGCCCGGTCGCGCAGCGCCCGTGCCGCCTAACCCACCCGCGCCCCAGGTCCCACGTCCCTGGGCTGTCCCGTATCCATATTTTCGGCGCGGCACCTCACCCCGCTCATCGCGAGGGATGGGTGCCGCGCCGTCTGTTCTGTGAGGAGATCACCGTGAGCACTGCCTCCCTGTCCGTCGTCCCCGACACCAGCCCCACGCCCGACATCGTGGATATCGAGAGCACCGGTGTGACGTCCGACGCCACCACCACCGATCCCGATCCGATCGTGTCACCGCCGCCGAAGGCCGAGGCGGCGTATCTGGATCCGAATGAGCTGGTGATCGATGAGAACGTGCGCACCAGTATCGAACTGGAAAACTATTCCAAGGAGAAGGCGTCGATCAGAATGTTCGGGGTGCGGGCCCCGGCGTTGGCCGAACGCGAGCCCGACGGGTCGGTGCACGTCTACGACGGCCAATTGCGGGTGCTTCTGGCCCGCGAGGGTCGGCCTGGCGAGAGTGCCGGTGTGGATCACCGACGCCGACCCCGCCGTCAACGACAACGAACGCCGCATCGCGCGCACGATCGACCAGATCAACCTCAACGAGCGCCGGATCCCGTTGCCCGACGCCGACCTTGCCAGCGGTGTCGCGCTCACCCTGGAGCTGGGGGCGAGCGCGACGCGGGTGGCCGAAGGGTTGCAGCGCAAGCGATCCGAGATCACCAAGACCGCCGCCATCGGGGCGTCGCCGACCGCGAAACGGCTGCTGACCGAGAACCGGCAGATCGATCTCGACCAACTCGCCATCATCGCCGACTACGAGCAGCGCGGCGACACCGACGCCGTGCAGCGCCTCGAACGCGCCGGGCGCTACGACTTCACCTACGTGCACAAGCGCATCGACACCGAACGCGCCGCCACCCGCGCCCTGCTGGAAGCCGCACTCCCATATGCCGCTTACGGATTCGGCATCCTGACCACCGAACCCGACACCAACGCCGGGTTCGTATCCGCCGCGACGCTCACTACCTCCGACGGTGATCCGGTCACCGCCGACCATCCCTATGCCGACCCACGGAAGTGGGTGGTGTGGTTGGCGGTGGAGAAGAACGCGTTGCTCCTCGACAAGGAAACCGGTGCGCTCGTCGAATCCGAGGCCGTGGACTGGAACACCCGCCACAACCCCGACGCCGAACCTGGCGAGGGACTGCGCCACGCCGAGTCGGTGCAGCGGGCGGATCGGTGGACCCCGACCTATTACCTGCCCGAGGATGCACTGGCGGGCAGCGGATTCCAGGTCGTCGTGCCCGAGCCCGACCCGGAGATCGAAGCCGACACCGCAGCCGTGCGGGAGCAGGCTCGGCTGGCGCGGCGGCGGGTGATCGAGTTGAACGTACGCGGTGAGGCCGCCAACGAGCGTCGCAACAAATTCCTGCCGCGGCTGGTGGCCGGTGCCACCCTGCACCAGTCCACCGCCAGGTTCGTCGCCGAAACTCTCGCGCACAAACTCAACCACACCGAGCGCACGAAAGTGGCCTCGCTGCTGCGGATCGACGCCTCTAGCGAGGCACTGGTCACCGCGATCAGCAACGCCTCGCCCAACCGGGCGTGGACGATCGTGCTCGCCATGCAAATCGCCTCCACCGAACTCGAGATCGGCAAGAGCCTGTGGCGCGACGCCCTGCCCGCCACGCAGCGGTATCTGCGGTTCCTCGGCGAGGCCGCAGCCGATCTCGACCTCGATTTCGCCTTGGTCGACGTCGAACAGGCCGCCGCCGAACTCATCGACTACCACGACATCGACATCGAGTCCTGAACCAGCACAACCACACAAACCGCACCCGCCCACCACGGATCTGTTCGTGGTGGGCGGTGCTCGTCACTCACCCGAACAGAAAGGGAACACCTCATGGCCGGAGACACCATAATCACCGTGATAGGGAACCTGACAGCTGATCCGGAACTTCGTTTCACGCCGAATGGTGTGGCGGTCGCCGATTTCACCGTCGCCTCCACACCCCGTTACCCCGACCGCAACACCGGCGAGTGGAAAGACGGCGAGGCGTTGTTCCTGCGCTGCAACATTTGGCGCGAGGCCGCGGAGAACGTCGCCGAGACCCTGACCCGCGGAGCCCGGGTCATCGTTAGCGGCAGGCTTCGGCAGCGTCGCTGGCAGACGCGCGAAGGAGAGAACCGCACCACCACCGAACTCGAAGTCGACGAGGTCGGTCCGTCGCTGCGTTTCGCCACCGCCAAGGTCAACCGCGCCCACCGCGACACCTCGTTCACCACCCTGGTCGATCGCCCTTCAGGCGGGTCACCCGACCAGCCGCCCACCCCTCGTGTTGCGAGAAGCGCACGCGATTCCCGGGGTGGGTTCCTTTCTCGCGAGACAGGACATTCGTCATGCCCAGTGCTTTCCACGATGCTCTGTTCCACCTGCACTGCCTGCACGCCGACAACCCGCGCGTTGCGCGCACCCGGTTCCCCGGTGTGCTCGCTCTCGCCACACCGGCCGAGCGCGCGTTCCTCGATGAGCTCGCCGACACCTTTACCCGCTATCGGTTCGAGACCGCGCACAAGCGGCTCGACGCGATGTGGAAGGCCGCCGACCCCGAGCGCCGGGAGCTGATCAACCTCTGCGCCCCCGACACCGACCCGGCCTGCACCACCGCGAGTTGCCGGGGATCTTCGAGGTCTCCTACACCGCCGCCGAACTCCCGCCGATGCCGGTACGCAACCGGCCCCGCCCGCTGATCCCGACCGCGCCGAAGCCACCGAGCTGTGGGACCGCGTCTATGTCAACTATGTCGCAGGCCAATACGACGACGAGCATCGCGCCGCATGGTGTGCCCGCCGCGAGCGCGACGGCAACCACACCGACGAGATGTTGGACGAACGCACCAGCGACTACTTCGACAGCCACGACGACACCGCGCCGCGGGCTCGGCGCCCGCGCCGACGCGGCCAGGGCGGTGCGCCGCGGCGCAGCGGCCGGATCACCGAGGACGAGGCGAAGGCGTTCGCCGATGCCCGCACCGGGTTGCGGGTCCGTGACGATGCTCGTCCGGAGATCCCACGCGAGGGCAACGGCCTGGACTACGACGACGCGGCGATGGTCCCGGCGATGGGATGGCGGTGTGTGTCCTGCTTCATCGAACGCGCCATGACCGACCAGCGGCCCATCCACATCCGCGACGAACAGCTGGTCTCCGATGACGGGCTCTGCGATTCCTGCCACGACGAACACCGCCCCGGGATCGCACCGCTGCCCGACCGATTCACCGCCGAGGACTTCGTGTTCTCCCGCTGTGAATTCTTCGCCGCCACCTACCCTGCTGCGGCACACGCTCTGATCGTCGAGGTGTGGCACCGGGCCGCACCGCACCCGATCTGCCGCCACATCACGCGCTTCCCCGCCACCCATCCCGAACTGACCCCGAATCCGGCCAAGCCGCTCCAGTTCGCCGCCGACCTCACCGGCACCGAGGTAACACCCCGCCCCCGCGCCGCCACGCGGAAGAGGCGGGTGACGTTGGGAGCCGATCAGCGCCACGGCCGCTGCGATGGCTGCACCCGCTACACCGTCATCCACGCCGACAACTACTGCCTCACCTGCCGGATCGACCTCGGCCTCGTCCCCGCCCGCCCCCATCAGTCGCAGGCGGCCTGACCCGACATCCCACTACACCCCCTGATCGCCGCTCCGCCGTGGCTGCCTTGCGCCCACGGCGGACCGGTCCACCACCAACCTTCAGGAGCCCACGTGATGCACCGACCCCCAACCGGCCTACGCCGCCTCACCCGAACGTTGCGCCGCGCGTTCACACCACACCGCCGTGCCGTCATCGTGCGGGTGCTCCTCAACAGCGCCCCGCACTCCTTGCTCCACGGCTACACCCCCGCCCCGCCGCTGATCCTTGCCTACGAGTACACCATCCCTGTCGGAGGGGCCCCGGCCGACGCGGTGATCCTCGAACGCCCCTTCGCCGCGTTCAACGGACACCCCGAGCGCCCCGACGACAACGCCCACGCCAACGCGTGGGCCGACAAACGGCTGCGGTCACTGTCCGTCGGCGACGTCATCGCCATCGACGACCGCCACTACGCCTGCCAATCCGTCGAATGGACGCGCATCACCGCGCCCGCCTGAATCTCCGCTGCGCCGACGACGAGGTACGGGACCCCCACCACCGGTCCCGTACCACCACCAACCGCACTGTCACAACCACAGGAACACCATGCCGCTCCCACACCCCAACCGCACTCCCCGCATCCATCCACACGTCACCCTCTCACCTTCACCTTCTCCACTTCTTGTCCGTTCCGCGCGAACCTTTCGGATCGAGCCACAGCTGACCTGGGGCCCGCGAGGTTGGCCGGACGGTTCGAACTTCCCGGGTGTTCTGACCTGCCTTGCGGATTTGGGACTCGAGTCCTCCCTGGCTGATCGTTGTCTCTCCGGCAACGTCGATCGGGGCTGCTCGCCCCCAACGGCACTGACCAACCGGCATTACCCAAGTAGTTGGAGGCATCAAAATTGGCGGATACCAACACCTTCCGCATCAGGGTGGTGTCGAATTGCCATTGATCGGCGATGTTGTCGATGACCGCTGTAACCAGTCAGGAGTGTCTGCGTGCCACGTGAAATCGATTCGGCTGTCTTCCCGCATCTGGAGGCGGACCTCGACCGCGTCCGTGACGTTCTCGGACCCATACGGTTGCCGGGCAGGCCTGAGCTGGCCGCACTCACAGACGAAGGGCCCGACAGCTCTCGCCGCCTGGTGCGTCCTACTTTGACGTTGCTGTCGTACTACTTACTTACCGATTCCGCGGTACCGGCCGATGAGCGGGTGGTGCGCGCCGCCGCTGCCGTGGAGTTGCTGCACCTTGGCTCGCTCTACCACGACGATGTCATCGATCACGCGCACGAGCGTCGCGGCCGTCCCAGTGCCAACGCGGTGTGGGGTTCGCATCTCGTTGTATTGGGTGGGGACTCCGCGATATTCGCGAGCGGGCGCATGCTGGCCGAACTCGGTCAGCGTGAAGTTCTCGCGGGGATGATCACGGGCGAGCGGATGTGCGCGGGCATGGTGATCGAGGCCGCCGACCAGTATGTGGCCTCCCGCAGCGAGCAGGCCTATCTGGACGCGATCGACGGCAAAACAGCGGCGCTGCTGTCGATGGCATGCCGGGTGGGCGCGATGCAGGCAGGTCGCAGCGATCAGGACGAAGAGGCGCTGGCCCAGTTCGGCCGGCACTTCGGGTTGGCCTACCAGCTGCGTGATGACATCCTCGATTTGACCTCGACCGCCGAAGAAATGGGCAAGCCCGTCAACGCGGATCTGCCCGAAGGCATCTACACACTTCCCGTGATCCGCACAGCTGCCCGCGACCAGGGCCTTGCCCGCCTGCTGGGCAGAGCAATGACGGGTGAGGAAACCACACGCGCCCGCGAACTCGTCATCGCCTCCGGCGCCGTGGACGAAGCACAAGCGGTGGCCGATGACTTCATGGACCAGGCTGATAGTCAGCTCGCCGCTCTGGCCGCTGCCCCGCGCTCCCGCGACGCGATGACCGCTTATGCTCGGTCCGTACTCGATCGGCGAACTCCACTGCCCGCAGTCTCCCGACAGTCGAGGCAGGCACCCCGCAACCATCGTGAGGGCCTCCCGCAGGAGGTGACTCGATGGGTGAGGAGTTGGCTAGTGGACACCGGCCTTGCCGCCTCCGCGGCCGAGTTGGACCACCGCCGGTGGGCAGGATCGTTCCAGCTGGTGGCGGCCGTGTTCCCAACCGTGACCCCAGCCGACGCGACCCATGAACAGACCGCCGCCGCCCTGGGCATGCTGTGTCTTGTGTGGGATGACCTGTTCGAAGATCCGCAGCTGAGGGACCCGGAAGCCATCACCGCGCTGAGGCGTGGCATGGTGGCAACGCTGCGCCAGGACCCGCAGACACCGTGGCGGCCCGGCGCGCTCCCGACGGCCTGGGCAAGTTTATGGCCGCGCCTGCGCGAGGGCCGCAGCACCCGCTGGCAGGAGAAGTTCCTCGACGACCTCGAGGCGTGGTTCGAAGCCGCCGAACGCGAAGCACACCATCGCCTCAACGGCTACATCCCCTCCACGGCCGACTACCTGCCACTGCGGAGGTCGACCAGCGGATTCGACACCGCCATCGCCATATTGGAGGTATTCCACGACCGGGAACTACCACCGACACTGCGCAATCACCCCGTGATCCGCCGTCTCGAAGAACTTGCCTTCTTTGTGGCCTTCGTGGAGAACGACCTGGTGGGAATCGATCAGGACGAGGCAGACCAAGTCCCCTACAACCTGGTCAGAGCCATCCGTCACGAGACCGGCTGCACCCGCGACGAAGCCATCGAGCAGGTGCAGCGTCAACTGACCGAGCAACGCGCCCAACTCGACGCGGTGACCCGCTACATGCCGAAGGTCCTCCGAATCCTTCCCGGCCTGTCCGGCCTGGGGAAGAAATACGAGTTGATATACGAAAGCTTGACGAACATGACGCGGCGGGTGCCCCAGAGCGATCGGCACACGCAAACTTCCGGTACCCAAGCGCCAGAGCCGGACTTCGAACGCTTGCGCCGCGAGATCTGCTATCCGGCCGCCGAACCAGCTCCTACCGCGCCGTGAGCCCCGCAGCCGGCAAAGCAGGGTTTGTCCCGCGCGTCCACCGTGGTTGGTTGCGCGGGACGCCCACTCAGTGCGTCGCCGGCTGTCCGGACATCGTCGGTCCGGGAATGTGGGGTCCGGGTATGCGGATCCGCATCGTGGTCGAAGAGACGAGCGGGTACGCAAACGGAAAGCAGCCGAGCCCATTACACGCGGCGCGAGTCACCACGAAAGAGTCGGCATCCCGCGGCTTGATTCGCTGGGAGGCCGGCAGCCCACCACCAGCGCGGCACCGTCGACCGACCAGGCGAAGTAGTCCGGCGTGAACGTGTCTTGCCCTCCGGTGTGGTCCAGAACAACCAGAACGGCCGCGCTGCAATACCGATCACGTCCGAATCGAAATCGAGCAGCACAAGCCGATCGAGCTTCAGCCACGACTCGTAGCCCACGAGTGCTCCGGTCGTCGCCGTCCACCAACAGCCGACGTGATAGCGCTGCCCTTTGTAGAAAGGGACCCGCGCACCGGCAGGCACCCTCGAACGGCACCGACCACGCATCGATCAGCGCCACACGCCGCTTTCCGGTCGACATAGGCGATCTCGACTCCCGAGCCCACGGCGACGCCGCGAACCACACTCAGGCCGGCACGGGCACGCAGGTTTCCGAGCCAACCGCCCTACGTCCTCAGAACCAGAAAACTATGTCCGAACTCCGCAAGCACCCACGAAACCTAACCCGAACACCGAAACCTATACCCGATGTCACTTCTCGTTTGATCTGTCGGGGCTGTGTTGTTGGCCTGCGGTTCGCCATTCGCTATCCGATCGTCGTCGGTCGCTACTTCTCATTTGAAGTGGCGGATTTCAGGGAGTGGGATGTCTCGGTTGCGGATGGTTCGGGCGGATTGCCAGTGACCGTGACGGGCTTCCTGGTGCTCGGACTCGAGTTCTCCCTGGCTGATCGTTGTCTCTGGCAACGTCGATCGGCGGTGCTCTCCCCCAACGGCACTCACTAACCGGCATCACTCGGGTAGTGGTGGCATCAAAATTGGCCGATACCAACATCTTCTGCGTGATGGTGGTGTCGAATTGCCATTGATCGGCGGTGTTGTCGATGACCGCTGTAACCAGTCAGGAGTGCCCGCGTGCCACGTGAAATCGATTCGGCTGTCTTCCCATATCTGGAGGCGGACCTGGACCGCGTCCGTGACGTTCTCGGCCCCGTGCAGTTCCGGGGCAGGCCCGAACTGACCGCGCTCACCGACGAAGGGCCCGACACCTCTCGTCGTCTGGTGCGCCCCACGTTGACGTTGCTGTCGTACTACCTGCTCACCGACCCCGCGGCGCCGGCCGATGACCGGGTGGTGCGCGCCGCCGCTGCCATGGAGTTACTGCATCTGGGCTCGCTGTATCACGACGATGTCATCGATCACGCGGACCAGCGTCGCGGCAGCCCCAGCGCCAACGCGGTGTGGGGTTCGCATATGGCTGTATTGGGTGGAGACGCCGTGACGGCCTCGGGCGGGCGCATACTGGCCGAACTCGGTCAGCGCGAAGGGCTTGCGGGTGCGATCGCGAGTGAGCAGATGTGTGCGGGCATGGTGATCGAGGCCGCCGACCAGTATGTCGCCTCCCGCAGCGAGCAGGCCTATCTGGACGCGATCGACGGCAAAACAGCGGCGCTGCTGTCGCTGGCATGCCGGGTGGGTGCGATGCAGGCCGGCCGCGCCGAGGACCAAGAACAGGCGTTGGCCCTGTTCGGTCGATACTTCGGGTTGGCCTACCAGCTGTATGACGACATCCTCGATTTGACTTCGACTGCCGACGAGATGGGCAAGCCCGTCAACGCGGATCTACCCGAAGGCATCTACACACTTCCCGTGATCCGCGCGGCTGCCCGCGACCGAAGCCTGGCCCGCCTGCTGGGCAGAGCAATGACGGGTGAGCAAGCCGCACACGCCCGTGAACTCGTCATCGCCTCCGACGCGGTGCAGGAAGCACAGGTGATGGCCGAGGATTTCATGGATCAGGCTGCCGGTCAGCTTGCGGCCGTGGCCGTCGACCCGCGCGCCTGCCACGCGATGAGCACCTATGCCCGGTCCGTACTCGACCGGCGAACGCACCGCCCTGTCGCCTCCGCACCCTCGACGCTGCCACCCCACGCCGACAGTGAGCTGGTCTCGCCGCAGGCCATGTCATGGTTGAAGAGCTGGATGGTGGACACAGGCCTTGTCGCCTCCACCGCCGAAGCCGACTACCACCGGTGGACAGGAGCGTTCCGGTTCCCGGCACAGTACATGGCCCCGGCGGATGGGGCCCATGAACAGACCTCCGTCGGTATCACCGTGCTGATCGCTGTGTGTGACGACCTGTTCGACGATCCGCGGCTGACCGACCCGGAAGCCGTCACCGCGCTGCGGCGTGGCATGGTGGCGATCCTGCGCCAGGACCCGCAGGCGCCGTGGAGGTCCGGCGCGATCCCGACGGCGTGGGCGAGTGTGTGGCCGCGCCTGCGCGAGGGCCGCACCACCCGCTGGCAGGAGCGGTTCCTCGACGACCTCGAGGAGTGGTTCGACGCCTGCGAACGCGAAGCCCACCATCGCATCACCGGCTACATCCCCTCCACGGCCGACTACCTGCCGCTGCGGAAAACGACTGCTGGGTTCGACATCGGCATCGCCTGCCTGGAGGTGCGCCAGGACCGGGAACTGCCGCCGAAGCTGCGCAGCCACCCCGTGATCCGCCGTCTCGAGGAACTCGTTTTCTTGGTGATGGTTGCGGGGAACGACCTGGCGGGGTTGGATCGGGACGAGGCCGACCATATCCCCTACAACCTGGTCAGGGCGATCCGTCACGAGACCGGATGTACCCGCAGCGAAGCCATCGAGCAGGTGCAGCGCCAGATAGCCGAGCACCGCGCCCAGCTCGACGCGGTGGTCCGCTACCTCCCCGCGCTCGTCCGCATGATTCCCGGCCTGCCCGGCCAGGTGAAGGAGTACGTGTCTCTCTACGAGAACGTGACAAACCTGCTCGAGGCGCATCAGTCCGATCGGTACACGCCGACCTCGGCTTCCGCAGCGCCGGACCTGGAACGCTTGCGCCGCGAGATCTACTACCCGGCCGCCGAACCGGCTCCCACCGCGTCGTAAGCCCCCGCAGCCGGCAAAGCAGGGTGTGTTTCGCGCAATCCACGGTGGGTGGTCGCGCGGGACGCGCCCTCAGTGCTTCGCCGGCTGTGCGGACCTCGTCGGTCCAGGGATGCGAGGTCCTGGGATAGTGGATCCGCATCGTGGGTCGAACACACGAGCGGGTGCGCAAACGGAAAGCAGCCGAACCTATTACACGCGGCGCGATTCACCGCGAACGCGTCGGAATTCGTCAGCGGCGCAGCCTGTCTCTTCTCTCGGTCCCAGCATCAGAACATCCTCGCCACATCAGCTGAGAATCCGCCACCCCACCGCCACATCACATGAGAACTCGCCACATCACCTTAGAACTGACACCCGAACAGGACAACTGTCTGTTCCGGGTGATCACTTCGGGTTGAGTAGTCCCTGAGCTGCGACCCGAAGTCTGTGTCGTTATCACAATCCACGTGTGGTGTTCGGATCTAATTTTCGGATTTCGGTCGGTCGTGCGAGACCACACAGTAGATGCATTCTTAGGTAAGCATATGTTAACTTCACGATATGGAGTCGATTGAGAGCCGCGCGGTGGCGTTCGAACGGGACCTCGACCGGAAACAACTGCGACTGGGCACGCACGACTGGTCCTATTATGCCGGCGGCGATGGCGAGCCCGTGGTCCTGTTGCCAGGCGGGGCGGGCATCGCGATCGGATGGCTCGACCTGACACCCACACTGCGGGACTCCCGGGTCGTGACCGTCGACTACCCGCCGACTGCCACGTCGTTTGACGAGCTCGCTGAGGGTGTGGTGGCGATCCTGGACACCGTCGGTATCGAGTCGGCGCATGTGGTCGGGCAGTCGGCGGGCGGGATGCTGGCGGAGGTGCTATCGCGACGGGCGCCCGAACGGGTGCGGTCGATCGTGTTCACCGGCACCGGCCTGTACGGGCCGGAGGACATTCCGCGGTTGGAAGCCCGTGTGGCAGCGACGGAGTCGACGCCGTGGGAACAGACCCGGTCGGCGGCACGGGAAGCGTTGCGCATCACCTGGAAAGACTCCGGAGAGGCCGAATTCTGGGTCAAGCGCGTCGACGCCGCCTATGCCAGAGCCGGGCAACAGGGCGCCGTCAATGCCATGCGCTGGCTGCTCGACCTGGCGCGCCGGGCACCCGAGCTGCAGCAGCAGCCGGCCTGGCAGGGCCCGGCGCTGATCGTCCGCGCCGACGACGACCCGCTGATCACCTCGGTCCATGTCCAGCGGTTGCGGGATCTACACCCGGGCAGCGAGTTCCGCGCCTTCCCCGAGGGCGGCCACTCGCTACTGGTCGGCCGCCCCGACGACTATATTGCCGCGGTGACCGGCTTCCTCGACCACCAGGCCACCGGTTAGCCGCTGCCGACGCCGACGCCTCGCCGCAGGCCACGCTCGACACGGGCGGGCAGTCTGCCCGCCAAGCCCCTACTACATCCACAGAACCCGAAAACTATGTCCGAACAGGACAACAACTGTCCCGTCCAGACGTAGTCGGCGAGCGGTGCGCCGCTGAGCTGCGGTTCGCCAACTAAACCTGGACACGACGACAAACAAATCTGTCTGTGCCGCGCGAACCTTTCAGATCGGGCCACAGCTGACCTGCGGCCCGCAGGGTTGGCCGATCTGTTCGGCGGCGCGGGTGTTCGGATCTACCTTGTGGATTCGGTGCCGCGGTTGCGGTCCGGCGGGGGCGGATCCACGGTGCCGGCCCGTGTCTTTCCTGGTCGCCCACCCATCCCCGCAACCTTCACCTGAACTCCGCAACCAGTCCCGCAATCTAAGTCCGAACTCCGCAACCTACGTCCGAACAGAACAAACATCTGTCCGTTCCGGATCATCGTTTCGGTTGGGGTTGTCGTTCACCTGCGGCCCGAAATTTTGATCGTCTCTCTTCGCATGGGGTTGTTCGGATTTAGATTTCGGATTTGATGGGCGCGTAGCGAAGTCGGAGGTTGCCGGTCGTGAGGAGCGCTGTGTTGCGGCAGATCGTTTGACCTGAACTGGTATTGAGGTTCTAACTTTGCGTGCATGATAAACACGCAAACGTCGGCGAAGACGATCCTGGTGACCGGCGCGACTGGCAACATCGGCAGAGCACTGCTGACAGAACTGGCTGAACATGGTGAGGTCCGTGTGCGAGCGGCGACCCGCAACGCAACCTTCGCCGGGCTGCCCGAAGAGATCGAGCCGTTCCAGGCCGATCTGCAGCATGCGGACTCGCTGCGGTCCGCGGTCGAGGGTGCGACCGCGTTGTTGGCCCCGGACGCCCGAAACTGACACTAGCCGCAAGGTAGCGGCTCCATTCCGCTGACCTTTGATCGGCGGTCGCTGTACGGTTCGCTCTCGTGCGTCGGGAGTGGTCGAGCGAGGAACTGGTGGCGTCATGGATGCTGATCGGCGACGATTGGCAGCTCGTGGGCAACAAGACCGGCGCAACACGTTTGGCCTTTGCCCTGGTTCTGAAGTTCTTCGAGATCGAGGCCAGGTTCCGCGCGGCGGGGACGAAATTCCTGCTGCCGCGGTCGTCTACCTTGCCGAGAAGGTCACGGTCGATCCGGGCGAGTTCGCCGCATACCGCTGGACCGGACGAACGATCGAGTATCACCGCGCACAGATCCGGGACGCTTTCGGCTTCCGCGAGTTCACCCGTGCGGACGAGGAAAAGCTTGCGGACTGGATGGCAAACGAAGTGTGCCCTGTCGAGCTGCGTGACGAACAGTTGCGCGAGGCGCTGCTGGTGCGGTGTCGTGCCGAGCGGCTCGAACCACCGGGCCGCATCGAGCGGATCATCGGATCGGCGCGGACCGCGTTCGATCAGCGGTTCCGCGACCGCACCGTGACCCGGTTGGGTGAGCACTGCACCGAACGGCTGGACGATCTCGCCGATCGGCAGCTGCTCGCCGAGTTGAAAGCCGACCCTGGCCAGGGTCGGACTGGAGACCCTGTTGCGCGAAATCGACAAGTTGAACGCGATCCGCGGCCTGCGCCTGCCGCCGGATCTGTTCGCGGACGTGTCGGAGAAGCTGGTCGAGGCCTGGCGGGCTCGCGCCGCCCGGTCCTATAACAGGATCGCCTCCTTGCCGCGCATGCGCCGCAGGTCGTCTGGAATGGGTGAGTGGGGGACTATCGGCTTGACTTTGTGCTGGGCCAGGCTGCTGCGGGTGTGGTGGCGCTTCGATCACCGATCCGTCCCATTTCATCTCGATCGCCCATACGGCACTGTCCGGCGGCCGTCCCGCGACGGCCAACATCGGTGCCGGGACCGAAACCACAAGATCAGCATATCCACAGCTATCGATTTCTGTGACAGAGCGCGATATCTGTCACTAATGCTGCCGCGCGACGTGGCAGTTGTGATCGGCGGGAGCACGCTATCTGTCACCGTTTTTGCACGGTAGTTGTCACCAGATGCCGAAGAACGGGTTGGCGCGGTGGTTGATACGTGGCCTGGCCCTCTATCGTCGATGCCGGATCAGGGTCGTCTCGGGAGGGGAAAGCTATGTTGGGTGACATCGATTGGTCGAGGCAGGGGCTGTGGGGCGTGCGGCTCGAGTGGGGGCTGGCCGGGGCGAGGGCCTTGGGTCCGGATAGTGCGTGCATAGTGGTTGTCGATGTCCTGTCGTTCACGACATCGGTGACCGTCGCTGTCGACGCTGGTACACAGGTCGTGCCTTATCGCTGGAGAGATGACACGGCCGCCGAATTCGCTGCGAAACACGGCGCGGAGTTGGCAGTGGGACGTCGAGCTGTGAGCGCGGAGCAGCCTTGGTCGCTGTCGCCGGCCGCACTACGGCGGGCACCGGTCGCGGCGCGTCTGGTGTTGTCGTCGCCCAACGGATCTGCCATCTCGGCAGCCGTCTCCGGTGTGCCAGTGGTCGCGGCATGCTTCCGGAATTCGACTGCGGTGGCTCGCTGGATCAGTCGACGGGGCTGGGGAACATCCGAGCGGCCGATCTCCGTGGTTGCTGCCGGAGAACACTGGCCCGGCCAGAATATTCTTCGGCCCGCGGTGGAGGACTGGCTTGGTTGTGGAGCGGTCGTCTCAGCGCTCGCAGACTGCGGAGCCGGTCCACTGTCGCCGGAAGCTTTCGCCGCCAAGGCATGTCATGACGGCGTCGACGACATCCCGTCGTTGATTTCCAACTGCGCTTCTGGTCGAGAGCTGACGAGCGGCGGGTTCGCGGAGGATGTCGTCATTGCCACGGAACTCGACGCGAGCGGTGTGGTGCCCACGCTTGTCGATGGAGCATTCATCGATACAGGCCGGTAGTTATTGCGCCGAGGAGGGTCTACCTCTCGGTCTTCGTCGGAATGGTGCGACTGTCCTGCGCGAGTGACCGTGGATAGGCTTGGATGTCGCGGTGAGGTTGAGTCTTGAACCGGTGTGGTCGCACACCTGCCGGTGGACCGAATTGGCTATTGCGGCATCGGTTTCTGATGAATCGTGGGAGCGGTTGCGGTGGGACACGCCGTGGTCGGTGTCGTGCCGGGTGGGCGGGCGTGAGGTCTCGGTGCCGGTTCGGGATCTGGGCTCGTTGCCGATGGCGGGCCGGGAGCCGGTCCGCGGATTCTCCTGGCGGCAAGGGCAGCGGCATCGGTCGGGGTTGCAATATCTGGTGGGCACGGGCCGGCATCATGGGTATGAGTCGCTAGCAGAGGCTCGGCTGCTGCTGATGCTGGACTTCGCCGGTGCGGTGACGGATGTGTTGTCGCAGCCGTTGCGGCTGCGATATGTCTCTAATGAGGGTCGGGCGGAGCATGTTCCGGATTTCCTGGTCGCCACGGTGTCTGGGTGGTGGTTGATCGACGTGCGCCCGGCGGCGCGGATTCGTTCACGGGACGAGGTGGCGTTTGCCGCGACCGCGCAGGTAGCGGCGCTGAACGGTTGGGGTTATGTCGTGGTCGGAGGATGGCAGCCGCATGCGGCGGTGACGGTTGACACTTTGTCGGCGCAGCGTCGCCTGTTGGACGACCAGCTAGGCATCGGCGAGGTTCTGATGTCGGATGCGGCGACGGGGCCGGTGTCGTTCGGCGAGCTGGCTGACTCGACATCGGCGCCAACGGTCGCTCGGGCGTTTCTGCTGCATCTGTTATGGCATCGCCGCCTGGGCATGGACCTGTCGCAGCCGCTGACCGACCGGACGCTGATCGTTGCGGCGGCGGCCGAGGGCCGGAAGGCCGGGTAGTGGATCGGCTGGACTTGTCGCCTGGAACGGTCCTCGTGCTCGACGGCGCCGATTGGGTGGTCGAGCGTCTGGAGCCGCAGTTCGGGCATGTGATGCTGGTCGCCGTCGTCGGCGGGCAAAGGATGCAGACCGGTGTCGGTGTGTTGATGCACCATCCCGGCTGCCGGGTTTCGAGCAGCGCGAGCGCGCTACTACCGGCGGCGCGGGGACGGCAGGAACCGTCGCTGGCGGATCTGACCGAGCACCAGCGGGAGCTGGTGGCGTTGCGGATCTCGCACTTGCTCGAGATCGAAGCAGGTTACCGCAGTGGGGATCCGCTGCGGCCAGGACCGGGTGAGCCGAAGCCCTGCTACGACCCTGCGGCGACGACGCTGACGCAGCGGCGGCGGGCAAAAGCGGCTGAGCTGGCCGCACTCGACCGGGAACAGGCACGGTTGCTGGGTCTGGACCGGGTGGGTTTGCGCACGTTGATCCGGTGGGAGACGCGTCGCCGTCAGGTCGGTGCGATCGGCTGCGCCGATGACCGGTGGCTGCGGCCGATGTCGGGGCATCGGATCGAGGAGCTGGTTCGTGAGGCGATCCACGCGGTCCACACCGAGTGCCTACACCGGTCCCGTGTGAGCATGCGCACCAAGGAACGGATGATCCACCAATACGTCCGCGAGCAGTTCGGACCCGAAGCGGCACAACAGATCCCGAGCTACGACACTCTGCGCCGGGCCTGGCGTGAATGGTTCGGATCCGGCGGCGGCCGGCAACGTTACGTCCGGTCAGCGGCGAAACCCATTTCGGGTGAGCACGTGGCGATCCACCGGCCCGGGCAGGTGGTGGTGCTGGATTCGACGGTCCTGCCGGTCAAGGTCCGCGAGACAGTGTTCGGTGAACCGGTGTCGGTTCACCTGACCTTGGCCTTGGACGTGTTCACCCGCTCGATGGTGGGGTTCCGGTTGACGCTGGTGTCCGACAGTGCGATCGATGTCGCGATGTTGTTGCGCGACATCACGATGCCGCTGCCGATGCGCCCGGACTGGGGTCAAGATATGGAGTGGCCTTACCCGGGCCTTCCGGCGAACGCGGTCGCCGAGTTCGCAGGCCACCGCGTCGCCGGGCTGCCGTTCTTCACCCCGGAGACGGTCACCACCGACCACGGATCGGTCTATCGCAACCATCACCTGGTCGAGGTTCAGCAAGTGCTGGGCTGCAACATCCTTCCGGCGCGGGTGCTGCGTCCGACGGACAAGCAGGCGGTCGAAAGAGCGTTTGGCGCGGCACGTTCGCTGCTGTTCGAGCAGTTGCCCGGCTACCCGCCGGGTCGATTCCAGCACCTCGGGGCCCTTGATGAGGATGCCGAGCTGGGCGCCGCGTCCGGTGCCGACCATCAGTGCGGTCGGGGTGGCCAGGCCGAGGGCGCACGGGCAGGCGATGATCAGCACGGCGACCGCCGCGGTGAACCCCGCGGCGATCGCGCCGCCGGTGCCGAGCCAGAAGCCGAGGGTGGCCACCGACAGCGTGATGACGATCGGGACGAAGATGCCGGAGATCTTGTCCGCCAGCCGCTGTGCCTGCGCCTTGCCGGTTTGGGCGTCCTCGACCAGCTTCGCCATCTGCGCGAGCTGGGTATCGGAGCCGATGCGGGTGGCACGCACCACGATTCGTCCGCCGACGTTGACGGTCGCGCCGACGACGGTGTCGTCCACGCCGACCTCGACCGGCACGGACTCGCCGGTCAGCATGGACGCGTCCACGGCCGAGTAACCCTCGACGATCACCCCGTCGGTGGCGATCTTCTCACCGGGACGCACCACGAACCGGTCCCCGACGGCCAGCTGCTCCGCCGGGATGCGCTGCTCACCACCGGCGCGCAGCACGGAGACCTCCTTGGCGCCGAGCTCGAGCAGCGCTCGTAGCGCGGCACCGGCGCGTCGCTTGGACCGGGCCTCGAAGAAGCGTCCGGCCAGGATGAAGGTGGTGACACCGGCTGCGGCCTCGAGGTAGATGCTGCCGGTG
Organism: Nocardia sp. NBC_00881; assembly: GCF_045207455.1. Lineage (NCBI taxonomy): Bacteria > Bacillati > Actinomycetota > Actinomycetes > Mycobacteriales > Nocardiaceae > Nocardia > Nocardia sp. NBC_00881. The sequence goes on along the minus strand of NZ_CP108798.1, from coordinate 404,357 downwards.
CCGTCCATCCGGGAGATGGTGAATTCGAACGGGTGGGTCATGCTGGGCGTGCCAGCGGTGCCCCAGAACAGGGCATACAGCGACCAGCCGAACGCGGCCAGCGTGCCGATCGAGACCAGGGTGTCCATGGTGGCGGTGGCGTGACGCAGGTTGGTCCAGGCTGCCTTGTGGAACGGCAGCGCACCCCAGACCACGACCGGTGCGGCCAGTGTGAGCGAGAGCCACTGCCAGTTGGTGAACTGCAGCGCCGGGATCATGGCCATGGCGATCACCGGCACGGTCAGCACCAGCGAGACCAGCAGCCGGGTGCGCAGCGAGGCGGTCGGATCTTCCTCGGCCGGTTCGGCGGCGGTCGCCTCGACCTTCGGTGCGGGCAGGGCCGCGGTGTAGCCGGCCTGTTCGACCGTGGCTATGAGGTCCGCGGGGGAGACATCGCCGGTGAAGTCGACGCGGGCCTTCTCGGTGGCGTAGTTCACCGTCGCGGTGACACCGTCGAGCTTGTTCAGCTTCTTCTCGATGCGGTTGGCGCAGGACGCGCAGGTCATGCCACCGATCACTAATTCGACCTGCCCGGTGGCGGGTGGTTGTGTCGCGGTGGTCATGGGTCGCTCCGTTCTGTGGTACCGGGAGGAAATGGGTGGTTGAGGCGAGGTTGGTCGAGGTCAGTGGCCGTGGCCGGGTTGCTCGCCGCTGTGCCCGGACTGCGGCGCCGCCGCGCCGGGGACAGCCTGCGCGGTGAACTCGGCGGTCCGGACGACGCCCTCGTGCTGGAAGTCGAGGAACAGCTGGTAATCACCCGGGGTCGGCGCTGTCACGGAGAAGGTGATGCCGGGACCGGCCGGGGTGACCCCGTCGCCGGGCTCACCTTCGGGATGCACGTGTAGATAGGCCAGGTCGGATGCGCGCAGGGCGACCAGATGACCGTACGCACCGAGGTAGGGCTGCAAATCGGTGACCGGTCGACCGCTGCGGCTGACCGACAGGGTGATCTTCGAGGACTGGCCCGGGGTGATTCTCCCGTCCAGCGTGACGGTGTACTCACCGACGGTGGCGGTGGTTGCCGACGCCGGCAGCGGCTGCGCGTCGTACTGGCCCGCGACCCGCAGGTCGGCGCCGAGCGTCAGCGCTTCGCCTCCCTCGGGGGTGAAGTCAGCGTAGACGCGATAGTCGCCGGCTCGGGACAAGTTCAGCGAAGCTCTCCAGGTTCCCGTTTCGTCCAGCACCGGGTGCACGTGCTGGAAGGCGGCCATATCGCGGCGGACCACGATCAGGTGCAGGTCCTTGTCGTGTGAGCGCACGTATCGAGTGACGGGCGCGCCGTCGGCGTCGAGGATGCGGAACCGGAGTTGGGCGTCGGCCGCGGTGGTGGTGGCGTTGTCCAGACTCAGCGTGTAACCGGCCACGGTGGCGAGCAGGCCGCCCGCCGGGTCCGTGGCGGAGCCGCCAGCGGTGGCGGATCCGGCCGCGTGGGAGTCGTGCGCGGCCGGTTCGGAGGGTTCCGGACCGACCGCGGCGCCGACGCCGAGAGCGATCCCGAAGACCGCCGCGAGGCCGAGGGCGAATCCGGCGAACTTGGTGGTTGTGTTCATCGGGAGGCTCCCTTTTCCGAATGGTGGGTGGTTGGCGTGGCTCTGTCGGGATGGATTCAGTCGGCCAGCTCGTAGCCGGCTTCCTCGACAGCCGCCGCGATCGCGGCGCGCTCCACAGGAGCCGCGCTGCCGATGGTGACCAGCCCGCCGGCGAGGTCGACATCGACGGAGGTGACCCCGTCGATCTTGCCGACTTCCTCCCGGACCGAGGACACGCAATGGCCGCAGGTCATGCCGGTGACCGTCACGGTGGTGGTTGCGGCGCTCATCTGTATCTCCCTCCTCCGGATGTGGCGGCTCCGACCGCTGAACAAACTCCATAATACCCCCATGGGGTATGTGGTCTAGGGGTTGTGATGCTTCCCTCAGGGGCGTCACCGAAGCTGCTGCCGCCGGTCCACCGATCATGTCGCTGGTACGTTCGATCTGCGGTTTCCGAATCGATGCGCCGCCCACCTCATGGTGGCGCCAGGCAGTAGGTCGCCGGTTTGCAATTCCCATGCTCGGCACCGCGATCTCAGCGGCACCTCGGTGGGAGAATTAGTGAGCGTCGGCGGAGACCACCGCCGCGTCGCAGCGCCAGGCTCGCCAGGGGCCGTCCATGGACCCGTACCGACGACCCGGCATAGGGCTACCGCAGACCACGACAGGAACTAGTGGCGCCGTTGCTGTATCTCGAGGAGACATATCGTTCGCGCGCGCCTGGTGAACTCCGCGATGACGCGCTCACCACAGAACGTGCCGCCCGCAGCGTGCGCGTTCGGGGCAGCGGCCGAGACGATCGACGAGAGGCACGGACGGGGCTCGTTGCACTCACGCCGAACGGGCCGTAGATGGGCCGACCCCCGTGGTGGGCACCCGGAATTCGGGTGCCCACCAGGTGCATGGGTTCGATGGGGTTGTTCAGGCGGCGGCGGTTTCGACCAGCCGCTGTTGTGTTGTCGGCCAACGTGGGTGTTCGGCGTCGATGACGTAGGCGTGGGTGTGCCGGTAGAAACGGTCGTCCACGCGTACGGCGTCGATCAGTCGAGCCGGATCGATGGTGCCGACTTCGTGCAGATGGGTCATGACCTCCGGATCGTGATGCGGCCACATCCGCAGTGCCACAGCAATTCCCGCAACCGCGAGCACGGCGAGGACCACCCAGGTCGTGGTGAAACCGGCGACGGTGGTCAGCAATCCGGTGATCGGGTAGGTGAGCAGCCACGCCAGATGCGACAGCGAGAACTGGGCCGCGAACAGTGCGGGGCGGTCAGCCGGCCGGGACGAGCGGCGCAGTACCTGCCCTGTGGGTGTCAGTATCGCCGCAGTGCCCATACCGACGGTAGCCCACACCGCGATCGCGGCGGCCCAGCGCCAACCACCGGCATCGGCGAAGGACAGGGCGATGGCCGATCCGAGTCCGGCGAGCAGGGTGGCCGCGCCGGTGAGCATGACCGGTCGGGCGCCGAGGCGATCGAGCACGCGGGGAAGGGACAGGGCGACGAGCATGGTGCCGAAACCATTGGCGGCCAGCAACATCGCGACGCCGGACTGGGTGCCACCGAGGGTGTCGCGGACGTAGTTGACCGTGTTGATCATCAACACCGATCCGGCGGCGGCGACAACGAGGTTCAATCCGAGCAGGCCGCGCAGTCGCGGTGTGGCCGCGAAGATGCGCATGCCCACCGCGATCCGTTCGCGGAAGGAGCCCTCGGTCGCGGCGGTCACGTTCGGTATGCGGGTGGTGATCACCAGCGCCGCCGAGATAGCGAATCCGATCGCGGTACCGACGAACAGCCAGTGGAAGCTCATCACGGTCAGCGCGGCCGCGGCGAGCATGGGGCTCAGAAGGGTCTCCATGGTGGCGGCCAACTGGGTCGCTGACAGGGCCCGGGTGTATTCGCGCTCATCGGGCAGGATGTCGGGGATGACGGCCTGGTAGGTCGGAGTGTAGGCGGCCGAAGCGGTTTGGAGTACGGCGATCAGCACGTAGATCTGCCAGATCTGGTCGATGAACGGCAATGCGAGCACGACGGCGGCGCGAATCAGATGCAGTGACACCAGGAACAATCGGCGGGGAAAGCGGTCGGCGTAGGCGCCCACAATCGGCGCGACCGTGACGTAGACGAGCATTTTGATGGTCAGGGCGGTGCCGAGGACGGCGGCAGCGGCGGCCCCGGCGAGTTCGTAGGCGAGCAATCCCAGTGCGACGGTGGTCAATCCGGTGCCGAACAGACCGGTCACCTGGGCGGTGAATAGGCGCAGGTAGTCATAGTTGCGGAACGGTGAGCTGGTCATGAGCGCGGAACGCATCGCAAATACTTCCTCGGACGAGTTGGGGTGGGTCACGGGTGCTTCGACAGCAGCACTCGCACATCTCGGGCTCCTTCGCCGGTAGTGGTGAGCGGGCGCACCATGCGCCCGCTCACCAGCGTGCGGTGATCAGTGGGTAACAGTGGGCAGAGTGAAGGCTGCGGTGCGCACGACCTCGCCGTGCTTGAAATCCAAGAACAGGCGGTACGTGCCGGGTCCGGGTACGGCGGTGTGGAAGGCGACATCCGGTCCGGGCGCGGTCACACCGTCGCCGGGTTCACCGTTCGGATGCACGTGGATATAGGCCAGATCGCCCGCCCGCAGGATCACCAGATGCCCGTAGGCGGCCAGGTACGGCTGCAGATTGGTGACCGGTGCGCCGGCCTCGCGCACGGTGAGAGTGAGCAGGCGGCCCTCACCGGGCACGAGATCACCGTCGAGGCTCACCTCGTATCCGTCCACGATCGCGGTGCGCGCGCCCTCCGGAGTGGGTTGCGGTCGGTACGGACCCGCCACGGCGAGATCCGCGCCGAGGGTGATGGTCTTTCCGAGCGCGCGCGGAGCGATATCGGTGAATACGCGGTATGCGCCCGCTTCCGGTAGGTTCAGCCGCACCGCCCAGGTGCCATCGGCGCCCAGTTCGGGGTGTACATGCCAGAACCCGGTCAGTTCGCGCCGCACCACGATGAGGTGCAGGTTGCGGTCGTGGATGGCGGTGTAATCGGTGACCGGTTTCCCGTCCGGTCCCAGGATCCGGAACCGGAAGTCGATCCCACCCGGCTCGGTGATGGGTTCCGCCAACTCCAAGGTGTACCCGTCCTGGGTGATCTGGAGCCCGCCCGGCGCTCCGCCGCCGTGCGCGGCGTGATCTCCGTGACCGGCGTGGGCGGACGCGGCCGCGCGCTCGGCGTGATGACCGTGACCGATATGAGCGGCGTGCTGGCCATGGTGATGAGAGTGAGTCTGAGTGGTCATTGTCGCGGCCTTTCCGATCCTGCTGTGGTGGACACCCGAAAACATAATACCCCCTGGGGGTATATGCAAGAGGTGGGTGTCCATGGCATGGCTCACTCACAGTTCGTCGAGGATCCGGCCTATGTCGCCGGGTTCTCATCGTGACGCGGGTCGAGTGCCACGGCGCCGGAACATCCTGCGCCGGCCACTCGATCCCGGCCCCGCGTTCGCGCCGCACTTCTCGATCCCGCCACAGGCCCGCCCCATCGAGACTGCCGCGGGCCACGGTCCGCGCGGACAGGCGCCGGCCCCGACCGCCTCTTCGCGGTTCGCTCCACATGGCTGGCCGCCGGGCGGGCACCCGACTCCGTCGACCCCGGCCGACGGGCGCCCGAGTCGAAGGAACTCGTCGCCACGGCCATAACCCGGCGAGACGGTCACACCACCCGAGGGTGAACCTTCGGCGGGCATCCACCCGCGTGTGTTGACATATACCCCTGGGGGGTAGAAGTACATTTGGTAGTGTTCGGCCCCGTGACGGGTGATCAACTCGGATCGGGTCCACGCTCGTTCGAAAGGGAATGACATGAGTACTTCGATCGTCACCGTCGCGGCAATGACCTGTGACGGTTGTGCTTCCAAGGTCCGGACGGCACTGGGCGCGGTTGCCGGTATACACCGGTGTCGACGCTGATCCGGCCACCGGACGGGTCACGATCGAAGCCACCGACGCGGCCGACTCCGATGCCGTCAAGAACGCCATCGAAGGTGTCGGATCCCGAGTCCTCGCCTGAGCAACGCGCCAGGATGAGGGCGATCCCTCGGGATCTGCAGCGATTCGCGCGCCTGCCTGCCCGGCCATGGCTGCGCGGATAACCCGCCGGGGTGGCGCGTGATTGCTTCCCACGCCCGGCGTCATCGGTAGCGCTCCTCACAGGACGGCGCGGATCATGGAAGTGGATAGTAGGTTGTTTCGCAAACGGCGCGCTCGTGCGTCGCCGATATTGCAGCGCAGCGCGAGGGATGAGTGGCTCGAAGGAGGTGGTGCAGGTGAGTGAACTGTCCGAACATGCCGATTCGCAGAGGCAGCGTGTGGATCGGGTTCCACGCCGCCGCATCGGCGCACCTCCTTCGCCCCACCGGGCCCACCGGCGGCGACCGCACCGGTTGCCCGACTCCCAGCGGTGCACGGTGAACATTTTCGGACGTCTGCGGGGTGTGTTGCTGGCACTGCTGCTAGCGATGCTGCTCATCGCTCCGATGGTCGATTGCGCATTGCACGGAGATGATGAGCACACTCACCTGGGTGGAGGTGCGGTCGCTGCAGTGGCGGTTGGCTCCGAGGCTCATCATCTGCACGCCCTGGATGCCTATCTGAGCGACCACTGTGACCAGCACATGATCCATTGCATCGAGAAAGCGGTGCTCCCCTCTGGTGGAGCAGCCGTTGCGCCGTTGCCGTGGCCGGCGCTGATCGCAGCAGTTGCGCTGGTCGCGCTCGCCCTGGTCTTCACCGGATCCCGTGGCACTCGCGGGCCCCCCGGCGTGTTACCCGTATTGAACGGGCAGGGCATTCTCACGAAATTCTGTATCGCCCGACGCTGATCGGTCAGCGCCAGGCCGGCGCCGTTGCGCCGTCGGCCGGTGTTCGCTGCCTGCTCACCGTCTTCACCGCCCATGGTGGCGGTTCGGATACAGAAAGCATCAAACATGAACAACGTCGCGTTCCGAGTGCCCGCCGGGGACACTGTCAAGACGTTCGCGCCTCCGGCCCCGGCGCGGGGGTCGAGTGGTCTGGTCGGCAATACCCCGGTGGTGTGGGTGGGTGCGCCGTTGGCGCCGCCCGGTCGTGGGTTCTGGGCGAAATTGGAGGGCTTCAATCCCGGCGGGATGAAGGATCGTCCCGCCTTGCACATGGTGTGCCGCGCCAAGCAGCGTGGTGATCTGGCACCGGGTGCCCGCATCATCGAGTCCACCAGCGGCACACTCGGACTCGGCTTGGCGCTGGCGGGGATGGTGTATCACCATCCGGTGACCGTGGTGACTGATCCTGGACTGGAACCGATCGTCGCGCGACTACTGGCCGCCTACGGTACGCGGGTCGATCTGGTGACCGAGCCGCACCCCAGCGGCGGCTGGCAGCAGGCCCGCCGGGATCGCGTCAGCGAACTGCTGGAGAACGACCCCGGTGCCTGGTGCCCTGATCAGTACAACAACCCCGACAACGTCGAGGGCTACGAGTCGCTGGGACTGGAGTTGATGCAGCAACTGGGCAGGATGGACGTGCTGGTGTGCGCGGTGGGAACCGGCGGACACTCAGCCGGGGTCGCGCGCGTGCTGCGACGGTTCAACCCCGCTCTGCGACTCATCGGAGTCGACACCATATCCTCGACCATCTTCGGCCAGCCGGCCGGGCCGCGGGTGATGCGCGGGCTGGGCTCGAGCATCTTCCCCCGGAACGTCGACTACCCCGCGTTCGACGAAGTCCATTGGGTCGCGCCGTCGGAAGCGGTGTGGGCCTGCCGCGCCTTGGCCGGCACCCACTACGCGACCGGTGGATGGAGTGTGGGGGCCGTGGCGCTGGTCGCCGGGTGGGCCGCGCGCACACTGTCGGAAGGCACGCGCATCGCCGCGGTGTTCCCGGATGGACCGCAACGCTATTTCGACACCATCTACAACGACACCTACTGCGCCGAGCACGGACTGCTCGACACCGACCCGCCGATCGAACCGGCCCTCATCGCCCATCCCGCCGAGACGGTGGTGCGCTCGTGGACCCGCTGCACCACTATCGTTGACCCGCATGCGGTGAACCGGGCAGGAGAGAAGGCCTCGTGACCGTACTGAGGAGCTTCCGCAGCTTCGACCTCCCGGCGCGGCTGCTGATGATCAACCAGTTCGGCATCAACCTCGGCTTCTACATGCTGATGCCGTACCTGGCCGGCTACCTCGCCGGGCCCCTGGGGCTGGCGGCGTGGGCGGTCGGATTGGTGCTCGGGGTGCGCAACTTCTCCCAGCAGGGCATGTTCCTGATCGGCGGCACACTCGCCGACCGGCTCGGCTATAAACCGCTCATCGTCGTGGGCTGTCTGCTGCGTACCGGCGGTTTCGCCCTGCTGGTGTTCGCTACCTCACTGCCGGGGCTGCTGATCGCCTCCGCCGCGACAGGGTTCGCGGGCGCCCTGTTCAACCCGGCCGTGCGCGCCTATCTGGCCGCCGACACCGGTGAACGCCGCGTGGAAGCGTTCGCGGTGTTCAACGTCTTCTACCAGGCCGGCATTTTGGCCGGGCCTCTGGTGGGCCTGGCGTTGATGGTCCTCGACTTCCGAGTGACCGCTGCGGTCGCTGCGGTCGTTTTCGCGATCCTGACCGTGGCGCAATTGTTCGCCCTGCCGGTACGCCGCGCCGAGCAGTCGGCCGAGAAGACCTCGGTGCTGCAGGACTGGCGCACAGTCGCGGGCAATCGCCGATTCCTCTGGTTCGCTCTGGCGATGATCGGATCGTATGTGCTGTCGTTCCAGGTGTATCTGGCGTTGCCGCTGCAGGCCGAATATCTGGCAGGCGCCCACGCTCAGGTGCTGGTATCGGCGTTGTTCGTGATCTCGGGGGGCGTGGCCGTGGCCGGACAACTGCGCATCACCGGATGGTTCGAACAACGCTGGGGAACTGGGCGCAGCCTTGCGGTCGGGATGGCGATACTCGCCGCGGCGTTCCTGCCTCTTCTCGCGGTGCCCGGGGCCGACCGGTTCGGCACCGTGGCCGGTGTCGTCGCGCTACTCGTCTCGACGGCGCTGCTGGCGGTGGGCACAGCGGCGGTGTTCCCATTCGAGATGGACACCGTCGTCTCGCTGGCGGGCGGGAAGCTCGTCGCCACGCACTACGGGTTCTACAACACCATCGTCGGCGTGGGGATCCTGGTCGGCAACCTCGCCACCGGCACCGTCGTCGGAGCCGCACGCGCCGCCGGCGCGGACTGGGCGGTATGGGCCGGGCTCGGCCTCATCGGAGCCCTCGCCGCCTTCGCATTGCTCCGACTCGACCGATCCGAATCCGCGCAACCGATCACGGGCGACCAGATCGACACGCAGCCCACCCCACCGCCCCGACACCCGCAACCGGTAGGACCGGTCGAAACCAATCGTGGCCAGCGATGAGAACCGGTGTCGTCGTGTGGCGGCTCGGCAACAGCCCGGTCGCACGCGCAGCGCCGGGACCGGAGGCCGTATGGGCCGATCGGTGGCCCGCGGCGGGCGGGCTCACCCCGGACATCCGCGTCGCCAATGCCGCCGAAGAAAGGCGAGCGGGCGCAGCTACCCCTGCCTCGAAATCGGACCTGTCCGCGCTCTGCACCTGCACGGATACCCGTTCGCCCACCGCGACCCCGGGTAGCGCAACGACACCGCCACGATCGGTCCGCTGCGCACCGCGGAGACCGAATACGACGCCGACAATCCGGCCAAGTGAGTACTGCACCGTCACGACGCCGACCACCAGGCCACCGCAATGGTGACGACCTGGTCCACCGGGTAAAGGTCCAACGCACCTGCCCGATCGTGGCCCGACGCGCCCGTGCTCTTCCTCAGCACCCGGCAGTCGCAGTGATCCCATACCACCTGGCACCCCTCGGCGTGCCGGGTGGTGCTCGACGCGATCGCCCCTGCATTGTGTTCCAGACCGGGGTGGCGGGTAGTAGCAGCTCACCGGCAGGCTCGAACCGACTATGTCGGGCTGTGTTGAGGCAAGTCGCCGGCGGCGTCCTCGGCCGGTCGGCGTGTGGTGCGGCAGCGCGTCGACGATTGTCGATGCTCCCCGGTGGTACGGCACGGACACCGATCAGAACAGGCCCGGGGCGTTCGCGGCGGTGCCCGCACCGTTTAGATGGTGGAGGGGTTCCGACACTATGTCATCCGAGGTCGGCCGAGAGGAACGGACGGAGTCGTTGCATAGTCGCGTCGGGTAGATCGTCGTGTAGCGAATGCCCGCCGCCGGGCAGGAGGTGCGCTTGGACGTGCGGGAGCCGGGCGGTGAATCGTTGCATCAGCCGGACCGGGAAGTAGCGGTCCTCGCTACCCCACAGCAGCAGCACCGGGGCATCGACCGAGGACAGGTCGCGCTCGGTGTCGCTCCACCGCACGGATCGCTCCACCCGCAATAGATCCGCCAGCCGTTCGGCCCGGCCCGGCGCTTGCCGCATCATGCGCACGTAGTCCTGAATCAGGTTGTCCGGGATGCGATCTCGATTGGCGAACGACTTGCGTATCATGTGCCGCACCGATGCGGTGGAGATCAGGTGGACGCCGATCTCGCCGAGCACCGGCAATCGCAGCAACCGGAATTCCCACCTATCCGCGACGTCCAGGCCGCCGGGCGCGATGAGCGCCAATCGTGTGAGGCGTTCGGGGTGGAGCTGGGCGAAGCGTAGCGCGAAACCTCCGCCCCACGAGTGGCCAACGATTGCGGCGCGCCGAATACCGACGGCATCGAGAAAAGTGCGGATGGAGTCCGCGACCGCATCGGTTCCGAACCTTGTGGAACGGTCGTGAATCCGGGTCAGTCCCTGCCCGGGTGGATCGAGGGCGTACACCGTGTGACGACGTGCGAGCGCTGCAGTGAGATCGGTGAGGGTGAGTTTCCAGCCGCCGCTGCCCGGCAGGAGCAGTACGGGGGGCCCGGTTCCCGCCTGGGCGTAGTGGAAGTGGGCGACGGCGGTGTCGATTTCCGCTTCGCGGATCGATGGGGTGCGCCGGCTGTCGTCCCGCTGGGGCGAGGTCTGGTTGTCCGGTCGACCGCTGGTGCTGTCCATGCTGTTCCTCGGCTCGGCGTTCCTGCCGTTACGGCTGCTTCGTGTAGGCGGCCAGCAGGGTCTTGGTGATGAGTTCGGCGGCATCGTCGTCGCTGAGACGGCCGACGGCGATCTCTCCGGCAGCACCGTGCACGACGCTGTGGTACACGGTGACCATCCAGGACAGCGGCAGGTCGTCACGGAATACGCCTTCGGTGCGGCCGCGTTCGATGAGCCGTTGGACGCGGCGCATGGGTCGGTCGTGGGCGGCGCGGATGCGTTCGGCGGGAAGGTGATTCTGCGCGGCGGCCAGCAGTGCGCGGAACCTGTCGATGATCTTCCAGGAGGCGGCGACGAGCCGGGCGAGCGCCTCGCGGGGGTCGCCGTCGATGTCGACGGTGTCGAGCGTCTCGTCGCTGTCGGCGACCGCACGGGTGAACACGGCGTCGATGAGCTCCGCGCGGGACGGGAAGTGGCCGTAGAGGGTGACGCGACCGACGCCGGCCTTCTTCGCGATCTCGGCGACGTTGGCGTCAGGGTTGATGACCAGACATTCTTGCGCGGCGTCGAGGATCGCGGTGATATTGCGCCGCGCATCGGCGCGCTTGGCCGCACTTGTCGCGGTCTTCGCAGGTGACACGGACCGATTCACCTCTTCTCGAACAAGCATGTACGGGTTTTGCCGCCACTATATGCCACACCAACGACGGACGATGAAGTGTCGCACATCACACATCCCCTTCTTCTTGTACACGCGTGTTCGAGTTATGGTCTCGTCATAACTCGAACATACAGGTTCAACTTAGGAGGGTGTCGTGCACGCGCAGTCGTCGACACATCACGACCACGAGGCCACCATCGTGCCCGATCCGCGTCGTTGGCGCGCTTTGGCGGTGCTCGCGGTCGCCCAGTTCATGCTGATCCTCGATATCACCGTGGTGACCGTCGCGCTGCCCGATATTGGGGGTGATCTCGATCTGAGCCGGGCCGCCGCGACGTGGGTCGTCACTGCGTACACGTTGCTGTTCGGTGGGCTGATGATCTTCGGTGGCCGTGCAGCCGACCTGTTCGGTGCCCGGCGGATGGTGATGGCCGGTCTGGTCGTGTTCACCGCGTCGTCGCTGCTGGCCGGGCTGGCGGTGACCGCGCCGATGCTGGTGGGCGGCCGGGTCGGGCAGGGCATCGGCGCGGCACTGCTGTCGCCGGCGGCGATGTCGATCGTGACCACGACCTTTCATGGCGCCGAACGCAACAAAGCCCTTGGGGTGTGGGGTGCGCTCGGCGGCACCGGCGCCGCGGTCGGTGTCCTGGTCGGTGGCCTGCTGACCGCAGGGCCGGGTTGGTCTTGGATCTTCTTCGTCAACGTGCCGGTCGGTGTCCTACTGCTGGGTCTGACCCCGCGCATGGTGCCGCAACCGCCGATGCGGCAAGCAGGTGGGATAGACGTCCTCGGAGCGGTTCTCGCGACGACGGCGACCGGCGCGGCGATCTATGGACTGATCAATGCCGGCGACGAGGGCTGGGGCGATTCGGCCACCTGGATTCCGCTGCTGGCCGCGTCGGTGCTCTATGCCGTGTTCATCGCCTATGAAAGCATCACCGCGCGGCCGCTGCTGGATCCGCGCCTGCTGGTGCGCCGCCCGGTCGCGGCCGGTGCGGTGCTCATGCTGGTGGCGACCGGGCTGCTGATCACCGGATTTTTCCTCGGCTCGTTCTATCTGCAACAGGCGCAAGGCAAGTCGGCGCTGGTGACCGGTTTGTTGTTCGTGCCGGTCGCGCTCGGCACGATCGTCGGTGCCCACAATGCCGGGCATGTCATCAGCCGGTTCGGCTATCGCCCTGTCGGCGTCGCCGGTCTGGTGGTTGCCGCGGCTGGGGCGGCGGTGCCCGCGCTGTGGAGCGGAATCCCCGGGTTGATCGTCGGTCTCACCATCGCCGCGGCCGGTCAGGGAGCGGTCATCGTGACCGCCACCACGACGGCGCTGGCCAACATCGACCACAGTCAGGCCGGTGTCACCTCCGGTCTGGTGAACACCTTCCACGAAGTCGGGTCGGCACTCGGTGTCGCGGTGATCTCCACCATCGCGGCGGTCAGCCTGCGCACCCTCGGCACCGAAACCAGTGGATTCACCCACGCTTTCACCTTCAGCGCCGTGACCGCGCTCGTCGTCGCGATCGCGGCGGCGGCACTCGTCCCCGCAGGGAGGCCACCCGCCGGACTGCGGGTCAGCGCCCACTGACCGAGTATCGGCTTTTCTCGAAAGGAGTTGTGCCATGACACGAACCGAGGAATTACGGTGTCCAATTCCGTGGCAGACAGCGCGCTGCTGGGGGCACCTCCAGCCGGCGACGGAGACCGTCGCTGCGGACTACACGGGCACCGTCGAGCGCCGGCGTGACGAATGGGCAGGAACCATCCTGCTGGACGCCTGGACGCCGATGCACGAGGGACCGGCCGGAATCTGGTTACATCCGCGTGGCACCTTGCCCGGCGCCTGCTACTGCCAGCGGCGGCACGGCCGACGCCGGCACCGCAAGAATGGTGGCGGCTGATGAGCGCTCTGGTCCGGATCGGACTATTGGAGTTGGCGTTCGGGACGCTGCTCGGCTGGGCGGTGGCGGCCGACATTGCGGCCCCGGACCGGGTCCGGCGCATTGGGGTCGTCAGCCCGCGGCGGATCCTGCAGGCTCACCTCGACTACATCATGATGGGGCTCGTCCTCGTCGCGGTCGGACTCGCAGCGTCGGATCTGTCCTTCTGGATCGCGCTCATGGTGGTGGCGGGTGCTCTGCTGAACCCGACGCTGTTTCTGCCGGTGGCCTTTCGGGAGAGTCTGGCCGAGGCGCTGGCGTATCGGAGTTTGTCCGTGTGCTCGTTCCTCGCGATCAGCATCGGACTCGTCGCCGCCGCCTTCAGCTAGTCACGGTCGGACCGTGCCTCCGCCAGTCGCACCGTGGGTGCCTGCACCAGCAGATCAACCCACGCTTTCACCTCCAACACCGTCACCGCGCTCATCGTCGCGATCGCTTGTTGCGGCGTTCGTCCTGCCGGGAAGCCGCCCGCCGGACTGCATGTGAGCGCTCCCTGACCGATCGCATCCGACGCATAGTTCTCGAAAGGAGTTGCGCCATGGTTCAGCTGCACGACACCGCGAAGGTCTATCCCAATCTTTTGCGGCGCAATCTGATCCTCACGGTGATGAGCCTCGCCCTGGTCGCAGTTGTGGGAATGATGGCCTCGCTGATGGTCGCCGTCCCCGACATCGCCACTGATCTGGGCGCGACCGAGTCGCAACTGCTGTGGATCGTCAACGCCTACGGCATCACCTTCGCCGGCCTGCTGCTCATGGCGGGCGCACTCGGAGATCGCTACGGCCGCAAGGCCATGCTCATCGCGGGACTACTGCTGTTCGGGATCTCTTCCGCGGCGGTACTCGCGGTCGACCACATCGGCGTGATCATCGCAATGCGAGCAATCGCGGGAGTCGGCGCCGCCGCGGTGATGCCCATGACACTGTCGATCATCACCCGGGTGTTCCCGCCCGAGGAACGCGCCCGCGCCGTCGGGGTCTGGTCGGGAGTCACCGTCGGTGGTGCGTTGATCGGCTTGCTCACTGCGGGCGGCCTGCTCGAAGCGTTCTCCTGGCGGTCGGTGTTCGTCTTCAACGTCGCACTGACCGCGATCACCGTGGCCGCCAGCGTGATCATCCCGGGCCGCGACCGTGACGGCGGTGAGCAGGTGGATGTCGGCGGCGGATTGCTGTCGGTTCTCGCCGTGGCGTCGGCGGTGTTCGGGATGATCGAAGGCTCGCAACAGGGCTGGGGTTCGGCTCGCGTCGTCCCGCGTTCGTACTCGCCGCGGTGAGCGCGGCCGTCTTCGTGGGATGGGAACTGCGGCACCCGCATCCGCTGCTGGATCCGCGGCTGTTCCGGCAGCACGGCCTGGCTTCGGGCGCCACGGTCATCACCTCGGAGTCGCTGGCGATGTTCGGGTTCTTCTTCGTCGGCCTGCAGTACCTGCAAGTGATCAAGGGCTACTCGCCGTTCGTCGCGGCGCTGGCCCTGATGCCGCTGGCCTTGGCCGCCATGGTGTTCTCACCGATCGTGCCCGCCCTGCACACAAAGCTCGGCTACCGGCCCGTGGTCACCGCGGGCATGATCATGATTGCAGCGGGGCTGATCGTCATGACCACGCTCACCGCCGACTCGTCCTACTCACCGATCGCGATCGGCGTGTTCGCGCTCGGCAGCGGAATCGCCTTCGCCGCCACCCCGGCCACCGAAGCGATCATGGCCGCGCTGCCCGCCGAGAAGCAGGGCGTGGCCTCCGCACTCAACGACGTCACCCGCGAACTCGGCGGCGTCCTCGGAATCGCCCTGCTCGGCAGCGTGTTTGCCAGCACCTACCGCGATCACACCACCGCCTCCGCCGCTCAACTGCCCTCCGAAGCGGCTCGCGCCGTGGAGGATTCGGTCACCGCGGGTGTGGCGATCGGATCCGCACCGGGCGCCCCACCCCAACTGCTGCCGAACGTCCTGGACAGCTTCCACACCGCCATGGCTACCGCACTCATCGCCGGTGTCGCGGTCGTCATCGCCGGCGCGTTCCTGGCCCTCGTGACAGGACGGACGTCGAAGAAGCGCTCTCGGTGAGCGCGGTGGCGATGGAGGTGCCGACCCGCGGCGAGCAGTCCGCGGGCCTCGGACTCGAGGCAGATGGGCCGGGACCTTACGGTGCACAAGTGCTGCGGATTGTCGTACGCACAGACAGAACCATCCCGACGGAGACGTCGAGACGGGACGCGACCGTCGACTCGTATCGGTCGGGTTGTGGGACGCGCAGTCGATCGACGGGGTTTCCGCGGAGTTTCAGTCGGCGAAGAACTCGGCGACGCGGCCGGTCCAGCTCTTGATGTCCTCCACCGATTTCGCCACGTGCAGTGTCGAATTGGGCATCAGTTCGTGCAATCGCTGCGCTGTGGACACCGGGTGCAGCGGATCGGTGTCCCAAGCGAGGATGATGGTGGGATGACGCAGTGACGCGATCGCATCGGGGTCCGGAAGCTCGGACATGCCGACCCCTCGCAGAACCGAGGGAAGTAGTTCGTCGGCGACATCCGGTATCAGATCGAAGCGCGGATAGTCGGCGAAGATGGGCAGCGGCTCGGCGTGGACCGACTTCTCCCGCCACACCGCCGGTCCCAATGTCTCGATATCGTCTGCGGTGTCGAAATACCACTGTGTTGCCCGGCCGGGCCTGCTCTCCCATGAGGCGGGCGGGATCAGCAGCGCCAGCCGACGGAACCGGTGCGGCTCGGCGATCGCGGCACGCAGCGCGCAGTCGCAGCCCAGCGACGAACCCGCGAGGTCCATGGGCTCGCCGAGATCCACAGTGTCGAGCAACGCAAGCAGATCCGCGGCGAAGTTCTCGAACCGGTAGTCCTCCACAACCGGCCGCCCTGTCGAGTGACCGTGCCCACGCTGGTCGTAGGTGAGCAGGCGGCGGCCGGGCGCCAGCGCGTCGAAGTCGAACAGACCCAGCCGCCGGACCGCCGCACGGCTCAGCGGGACGCCGTGGGCATAGCCGACCGGTGGTGAGCCGGAACCGGTGAGCCGATAGGCAATTCGTGCACCCTCCCAGGCGAGATAGCTGTCCGAGGCCATCAATTTCTCCCGATCCTCATGCGCGAGCTCCAACATGATCATACCCATACCGGGTACCTTGAAGCGGCCGCCGCAATAATTCCGGCGATACGCCGGGGATGACACATCAGAGCGGTGCGGCGACTCGCACCGACCACGACGACGTAGCCTTCCTGAAAGGATGTACCCACACCGTGCGCAGGCGACGGAAACGGCCGATCCGGTGCCTGCCCGTTCGCAGGACCAGCGAGTGTTCGATTCCGCCGCCCGTATCATGACCGCGCCGCAACCCGAGCGGCGCAGAACGGTTCGCTGCTGAAGCAGGTCGGCAAGCCGGCACCGTCGGCCGATCCCGATGCCTCAGAGCATGGCACGCCCGGAAAGACGGTGACGCGAGCAGCATCACCCACGACATCGCCCCACACAGCAGCAGGAGATCGACCGGATGAACAGCATCCTCGACCAGAGACGACCCACCACGACGGCACTGAGCCGCGTTCCCTCGCCCCGGGATCGGATACGAGCGAACCGGAACAAACAGGCGTAGTGACTACAGTGTGAGTGTGCGGCCAGGACACGGCAGCTGATAGGTGGCCGTGCCGACGTTACGTGCGCCCGGTGAGACTCTGAGTGCGGTGAACGCTTGGGCCATCAGCGCGTCGATGAGCCGGTCGTTGTGAACGTACCGAGCGGCCACGACTTTCTTCTTGCCGGAGGCACGCGTAATCGGGCTGGTGCCTGCATAGTTTTTGCGGCACTTTGCGTTGGCGTAACGGGTGGGGTCGTCTCCGAACTCGGCGAGCACCCGGGCACCGGTGATCGTGCCCAGCCCGGTCTTCACCGCTTTGTCCGACCCCGTCGTTCTGGCCAGCGCGATCACCGCGCGCACCGGCCTGTGCCACCCTTGGTGCGGGTGATCGAGTATGGTTTTCGGTTCCGTGCCAACTGAATGATCTTCCGTGCACCATACGGGCTGCAGTGATCGCCTCGTTCACAGTGGGCGTGGTCATCGTGCGACCAGTGCCCATACCGGCAGCAACAGCAGTGCGACAATGGATGTCTTGACTACCACGGAGGCGACGCGGCCCAGCGCATGTACGACGAGGACAACCACACCATGGAGGAAATCGCCGCAGCGTTCAACGTCGCTGTCTCGACCCTGTACCGCAAACTCGGTGCCTACGAGGGCGACTGCGCGCTGATCGTGTACCGCAGCAGCAGAACCAAGGTGAATCCCGACACCAACCGCCGCTATGGCGAAACCTACGCCAGCGAAATGGTCCAGCATGAGGCCGACCGGCGTTGGTGGCCGATCGCCTCGACCCGCCGCCGCAAGCTCGAGGCCATCGTGTACGTCGTGGACGGCACCGTGGCCCGCGTCCGGGCCGTCGACCCCGACATCGCCTGCAATCCCGACGACGACCGCGGCTACGCCGATATCGGCAAAGCCCTCTCCGCGCCGCTGACCGAACTACAGATCGCCCGCCGGCTGCCGACCCTCGGCGTGCAACTCGGCGACCCCCGGCCACACATCAAAGGCAAACTCCGCGAATACATCCCGCTCTGATCCCGAAAACAGCTGACTGAAGGATCGACCGACAACACGCTATCGCTGCTGGTCAAGCCAAGGTCGTTGTTTTTCGCGATTTGCTACCGGAACCCCTTGTCAGGTGGCGCTGATGACGAGGGTGCTGCGTGGTTCCGATCTGCTTTGCAACGTGCCAGCTGCGGCTGTCACCACTCCGGGCGCTCGACAGGCGGCATGAGAGTGGGTTCGCCAATCGTCTGTGCTCCGCTCCTCCCGACCGACCGACCCGGGGATGAAGCGTCCGAGTCCTGGCTGTCGCGTTTATCCAATACTGCGACTCGATCAGCCTGGTTGCCTTGAACCGCATGGCCACCGCCTGCAAGTACTCGATTCACACTGGACGACCGGGCCGAACCTCGACCTCCGGCCGAACCTCGACATAGGAGCCCCTTCTTTGCCACCCAACCTCGCCCTGAAGGCAATGAACATCGCGCACCGCGGCCTGATCCGGGCCAGCGGCAGGAAATTGGGCAACTCCTTCAGCGGCATGCCGGCGCTGAAACTGACCACGGTCGGACGGAAGTCGGGACGATCGCACACGGTGATGCTCACGGCCCCACTGGTCGACGGCGACACGATCGTCGTCGTGGCGTCCCGCGGTGGTGATCCGGTCCACCCGGCGTGGTATCTGAACCTGCGGGACCAGCCCGAGGTTGACGTGTCGTTCCGCAGCGGCCCCCGTCGATGCATGACCGCCCGGATCGCGACTGCGGAGGAACGCGCCGAGCTATGGCCGAAAGTGATCGCGAGATATGACGGCTACGCCGCCTATCAGCAGCGCACCACTCGCGAAATTCCGCTGGTCCTGCTCACCCCGAGGGACTGAACAGATCCAACGCAGACCGACCGCGGCTTTCAAGGGTCGCCGTAGTATCGGCCGAATTCTAGGCGGATATGGGCCTACGCACGGGATGCCCGGGAGTCTGTCGCGAGACACGTTCAGGCGCAGGCTCCTCCGCACAGGTCCGAGCGCAACGGTTGCCGCGTACGCGGCGACGTCAGCCAGTCGCGGTTGGGCATGCACCTGACACCCCTACCGGCGCCGAAGCGTAAATACGCCCGATTTTCGGCGAGCACTACCGCGACCCCTAGACCGCCTCATCTTGTGTGGTGATCGCGTGCAAGCCCGTCTGTGGCCCCCCGTCGATGGGAATGCGCTGAAGTCGGGCCAGGTTGGGGCGCGGGCGATCATGAACGATCACCCGAAGGGAGACCGTGTGTCCGAGCACGCCAAATCTGTTGTGGTGCCTGCGAATCCCAGTGCTGCGGTGCGGAATGCATCTCGTGTTGCCTTTCTGTTGGTCGCGACGGTTGCAGCGGGAACGCTCAGTCCGCTGCAATCGGCTGTCAACGGGGCGCTCGGCAGCACGGTGGGGGACGGAAACGCTGCGGCGGTCGTTTCCTTCGGTACCGGGCTGCTGATCATGACCGCTGTCGTGGGTGTTCATCGGCGATGGCGTGCCCGGGCGCTGAGGCTTCCCCAGCTCATGCGGAGCGGCACCCTGGGCTGGTGGAATTATCTCGCGGGCTTGTGCGGGGCGGCGGTCGTGCTGTCCGAAGGTGTCTCGGTGGGATCGCTCGGTGTGGCCGTGTTCCAGATCTCGTTGATCTGCGGACTGATCATTTCCGGCGTGGTCTGTGACCGGATCGGTGTCACGACGGCGGTACCGCAGCTTCTGTCCGGTGTTCGGATCCTGGGAGCTGGCTTGGCCGTCGTAGCGACCGCTGTGGCGATCTCCCCGAACTTCCATGTACCGCATGCGATCTTTCTTGCGGCATTGCCCTTCGGCGCGGGGCTGCTGGCTGGATGGCAGCCCGCCGGAAACGCGGCGGTAGCCCGGCACAGCGGATCACTGATCGTCGCGATAGCCTTCAACTTTCTTGTCGGTTTCGTCGTGTTGTCAGCGGGGCTGCTGATCCGATTGGCCGTGGGGACGGCGCATTTCAGGCTTCCAGCCGTGTGGTGGATGTACACCGGCGGAGCACTCGGATTGTTGTCCATCGGGTTGATGGCGCTGCTGGTGCGCGGCCTCGGGCTGCTGCTGCTCGGCCTGGCCTCGATCGCAGGCCAGCTACTCGGCTCACTGCTGTTCAACGGAGTCGTGCCCGGAACCTATGCGTCGCTTCATGTCGTGACAGTGGTCGGGACCGTCCTCGCGCTCGCTGCTGCTGGGATCGCCGCGATTCCGGCGCGCACCACTGGTCACCGCGCAGGAGCAGCCCGGTGACCGCTGTGCAGACGGTCACCGGCCCCGTGCCGGTGAGCGAACTCGGGATGGTGCTGCCGCATGAGCACCTGTTCAACGAGCTGGCCGGTGCTCGGGATCAATCGAGCCACAAGTTCACCGAATTCCTCACCACAAGCACCGTCGCCGCCGCTGCCGCGTGGGCGTTGCGCCACGACCCGTACTGTTGCCTCGACAACCTGACCGCTAAACCCGTTGACGAAGTCGTCGCCGAGATCACCGAGTTCGCCGACCTCGGCGGGAGAACCATCGTCGACGCCACATCCAGCGCCGCCATCGGACGCAACCCGGACGCTCTCGTGAAGACCGCGCGGCGAACAGGGCTGAATATCGTGATGGGTTGCGGGGCATACCTCGAGAAATCCGAAGGGCGACGGATCACAGCCACCACCGTCGATGCACTGGCCTACACCATCGCCGACGAGCTGGCCCACGGCGTCGGACCCGACAGTGTGAAACCCGGCATCATCGGCGAAATCGGTGTCTCCCCCGGGTTCACCCCAGCCGAACACGCTTCGCTGCGCGCCGCAGCGCTGGCACAACTCGACCATCCCACCCGCGCCCTCATGATCCACCTCCCGGGATGGCAGCGACGCGCGCACGAGGTACTCGACATCGTGGTCGACCAGATCGGAGTAGCACCACAACGGGTCGTCCTGGCCCACATGGACCCGTCCGCCGCCGACACCACCTACCAGCTCAGCGTCGCCGAACGCGGAGTCTGGCTCGAATTCGACATGATCGGCATGGACATCACCTTCCCCCACGAAGGCCGCTCACCGGACCCCGAACTCATCGCAGCCGCGGTCGCGAACCTGGTGACACGCCACCCGGATCAAATCCTGCTCAGCCACGACGTCTTCCTCAAACAAATGTGGACCCGCAACGGCGGAAACGGATTCGTGTTCATCCCGACCGTCTTCGCAGACATGCTCACCGAGCAGGGAATCAACCCCACCCTGATCAACACACTGCTGCAAGACAACCCCGCCCGGATGCTGACCGGCCACAACCAGACTGAGACCCTGAACATAGCGTGCGGCCTCAGTTCGGACCTTTGCCGAAGCGGGGAACTCGCCAAGCGGGGACCGGGCGACTTGTCGTCCGCAGAGCACGCATAGCGAGTAACTATGTGCGGTAACTCGTTAGCGCCGGATCGGGCGGATTCTCCTCGACCCCCGATAAGCACCTGCGTGCCTACCGGGTGTGGTCTCCGGCACCCATCTCGAGGATCGCGGGGTCGATCGGGCCCAGATCGGACGACACTCTGTCCGGTGGGACAGCATCTCGGTCCGATGCACCCATTAAATTCCTCCTCCACGCACATGAGCCTTGCGCCGGACCTACGGCCGACTACCAACCGGCGCGCGGTGCGCGCGGTTGTCAGCGTTATAGGCGCACATCGTCGAAACCCCCTTCCTAGAACCGAAGTTCGGCGAACCGGACGCCCTCAAAGGGATCTACCGACTTCATCCCCATGAATCAGTGAGAGCAATCACTTGCGAGACACCCTGCACGGCAGGGTCTTTCCCAGGACGGCACTCGCCAACCTACGTCACCCAAGTTGTGTAAACATCAAAATTGGCTGATGCCAACATTTTCCGCGCCGAGGTAGTGTCGAATTGCCATTGATCTGCGGTGTGTAGATGAGCGATGTACCCAGTCAGGAGTGCCCGCGTGCCACACGAAATCGATCCGGCTGTCTTCCCCCATCTGGGTCCCAGGAGAAAGCACAGGCGCGGCACGGTTCCTCGGCTACGAGATCACCGTCCAGCACAACGACACGAAGAAGACCGGCCGTTACCGTCGCGTCAACAGTCAGATCGCTCTTCATGTTCCGCGTGAGGTGATCGAGGCCAAGTCCGCCCCTTATCTGCGCCGCGGCAAACCTGCCCAGCAGGCGGCCCTGACAAACGGCAGCGACCACACCATCGTCGCAACCTATGGGGCTATCTATCGGGGCATCGTCCAGTACTACCTGCTCGCCAGGGACGTCTATCGGCTACACCGGCTGCGCTGGGTCATGGAGACCTCCATGCTCGAGACCCTGGCAGGCAAGCACCGCTCGTCGATGTAGGAGATGGCGGCCGAGCACAAACCCAAAATCATGACACCGCACGGGCTACGCACCTGCTTCGAAGCACGTATCGACGCGACAGCAGGAACCCACTGGTCGCACAGTTCGGCGAGACACCGTGCACCGGCAGAAAACGGCGACAGTCGTTGACACCCAGCCGATCCGGGTCGACCATCCGCACAAAGAGGTCCTCACCCGCCTCCTCGCGTTCACCTGCGCACTCTGCGGCTCCGTGGGCAAGGTCGAAGTCCACCACATCCACAGGCTCGCAAACTAGAAGACCCGGACCGATTCAGCCCCAATGGATTACAGCCATGGCGAACCGGAGAAGCAGGATCCTCGTGGTCTGCTCCACCTGCCACGACCACATCCACACCGGGCAACCGCGCGCACCACTCAGATATCGGCATCTGACCATCGGCTACGAACGCCACGGCCATCTCTTCGCGGCGTTTCTCAACCATGCTGCCGCGCTCATCTGCTACAAGAAACTCCCCACATGAGACACCCTCCGAGATTCGACGGACACGGTACGGGCACATAGCAGGCGATCCGGTCGTATGCTTTTACGAAGGTGGCTCGGGCTGATGATCGGGGTGGCAGGATAACGATGGTCGCGATCCGCAGTGTCCGCGGGGCGTCCGCCGCAGCGGTGGACCGGGCATTCCGGGCGCTGTTGCCCCGCTCCCCCGATACGCAAATGCTTGTCGGCGCGGTCCTCCACGTGGACGGTGGACCTCCAGAACTGAGCGAGCTTCGGGACCACATTGCCGCCCGATTACCAGTACTACCTGCCCTGACTTCGTATCTGGCCCCGGGAGCCACCCGGTGGACAGTCTCCTGTTACCCAGATCTCGCGGTTCATGTGGCAGAGCGTGCGGCGCCCGGTGAGCAGGAAAACTTGGAAAGTGTCGTCGCCGAGCTGACCAGGACCGAATTGCCTGACGACGCACCGCATTGGCGACTGTGGCTGCTCCACGGCCGTACCCCACGGCAGTATGCACTGCTGTATCTGGCCCACCACTACCTGCAGGACGCCGGAGGCATGCTGCACACTCTGGAGTCGCTGTTCGGCCCGGAAATCCCCGCGGAGGCATCCTCAGCGGTGTATCACGGTTACACCCGGCACCGCCCCACGGCGGCGGACTATGGGCGTTCTCTTATGATGTCCGTCCGCAACGTTCGGCAGGCGAGAAAGTGGAATGTGCCGCACTGTCGAACAACGCCCGATCGTACGCTTCACTGGAGCCGTGTACCCACCGACGCGCTCGGATCGATCGCTGCGACCTTCGACGGAACCCGTAACGATGTGTACATCGCGGCCATCGCCCACAGCCTGGCGCATTGGTTGGATACGATGAGTGATATTCCCGCCCGACGCGACCTGGCTTTCGCGGTGCCAGCCAATATCCGCCGGCCGGAGGAGGTGGACCTGCCAGGCAACCGAACCGCTCTTACCCACATCAGACTGCCCGCAACGTCTCTCGATCCGGCGCAACGGATAGCCGGCACGATCCGTGCGACCATGCCATTGAAATCTCCGTGCGTCCGAACAGCGCTACGTGCCGGCGTCGACCACGTGCCCATGTGGCTTGCGCGCGCCACGGTGAACACGATCGCAGGTCGTCGACGTGGCCCTGTCGGCGCATCACATATCGCTCTTCGTCATCGTCTGGCGTTTCGGGGCAGCCCCGTCACCGCTGTATACCCGGTGATGTGCGCCCCTGCGGGGACTCCGCTCGCGGTACTCTCGTTCACCTACGAGGGCTACGCCACAGTATGTTTCAGAGCGGACAAGGGCTTTCCCGGCCTCGACCGAATTCACCACACGTGGCAGGACACAATCCGAACCTGGAACGCGAGCCCGCTCCGAAGCTGACTGTGCGATGTCCAGCGGCAACCCCCGTCTCCGGCGTACGGACGAACCGGCAAAGCAGGGTGCCCACCACCCCGACGCCTCTGGCGCACCGACCTGGTGCCGCTGAATGTCCTTGCCGCCGTGTAGCCGGCCTCTGCAATTCTCGTTCGGGCAGCTTTGCCCATATGGAACATCGCTCCGTTGCGGACGAGGGCGACGAGTTCAGGGCGTTGGCCTTGTGCCAGCGGGCCTGGGCGGCTTCGAGCAACACGTCGAGATCATCGACGATCTTTGCGACCGTTTGGGATACTTTGTGCCGTAGTTGATTTCGAAGTCTTTCACCGCGAGTTGCGCTTTGTCGATGTCCCTTGGTCATGTCGCAACGCCCGCCACGCCGCGGATTCTCACGCACGATCTCATCCAGCGGCGACACCCGCGGGGGCGCGCCGTCCGGATTGGAGTCGGACCCATCGTCGACTACTTTGAGCATGGGACGTACCTTTCCGCCCGTCGATCGAAACCCGTTGTCTTTCAGGGCATCCGGGAACGCATTCCTCCCGGTCGTCCACAAGTTTCGATCATTGCTCCCCGGGACGACCGAGACAGCGGCCCCGGCTCAGCGCCGAATCTCCTCGGACCGGCATCGGACGGTGGTTTTCGCACCGATCCGGCCGAGTCCGCAGTGAAGAACCGGTAGTCTGGGATTCGCCCGGCGGTCAGCAAAGGTCCTCATGTCTTCTGTTGCGGTTACTGGTGCGACCGGTTTTCTTGGTCTTCACCTCGTTCGTGAGTTATTGGTTCGCCACCACGATCTCGTCGCTCTGGTCCGTGATCCAGGGGCGCTGGATCGTATCGCGAGGTTTCTCGAACTCGTGGGCGAACCACCTCGGCTGCTGGATGCGCTGCCCCGGCGGATCCGCATCGTCGAATCGGATGTGTCGTTGCCGATGCTCGGGTTGTCCCGCACGGCCTTCCACCGGCTGGCCGACGAAGTGGATGTCGTCTGGCACAGCGCTGCCAGCACCGAACTACACGGCGACTTGGAATCGCTGTGGCCGATCAACGTGGACGGAACCCGCCACATACTCGAGCTCGTATCGGCCGGGCGACGCCCGCCGCTGCTGTGTCACGTCAGTACCGCTTTCGTGGCAGGAGCCCGTCGCGAGGGGGTCGTGTACGAGTCGGAACTGGACGGTTCGGCGGGGTTCGAAAACGCTTACGAGAAGTCTAAATTCGAGGCGGAAACGCTGGTTCGGGACTGGTCTCGCCGGCACGACCGGGCTGTGGTCGTGGCGCGTCCCAGTGTCTTGGTGACCGACCGCCCGCCACATGCGGATCTGCCACCGCATACCTTGTTGTCCCTAGGACAGATCATCCGAGATGCTGCTGCCCGCCTGTGCGGGACATCGCGGGCTGTGGTGCGTGTGATCGGATACCCGCAAGGGCATTTGAACTTCCACCCGGTGGAACGCGCCGCGCAGACCCTGGCCCGGCTGACCGACGCAGAGCACCCCCGTCGTACGGCGACGTACCATGTCGTGCACGGGCACGACGTTTCGGTGCGAGTGCTGATGGACCTCATGGAAACTCTGGCTCCGTTGCAGATGACGATGGAATCCTCGGCGCATGCCGAACGAACCGCACTCGAAACATTCCTCGACAGGTCGCCCACCGCAGCGATGCTGAGTCATCGGCGCAGGTACGACGACACCCGGACAGTGTCAGTACTCGGTCCACCCGCGTCACCGGTCCGCATCGACCTCGACTACTTGTCGGCGGGCATCGGTATCGCCTCGGTGGCTCCGCGGGCCCCCCGCCTCGGAGATGGGAACTGAATATGGCCAACGCCGCATACGACTACGACTTGCACACCACTGGAGCGAGAAACGATCCCTATCCTGTCCTGGGGCGGCTGCGGAACGATCGACCGGTGACCTTCAGCGAACACCTGCAGGCCTGGATCGTCACCAGCTATACGGACGTCCGCTACGGGCTGGCCGCCCCGTCGATCTCCGCCGATCGAATCAGCCCACGCCTGGCGCAGTTTCCCGCAGGCGAACGGAACCGGTTCATTCCGCTGTATGAGGTGTTGAGCCGCTGGCCGTTGATGCTCGATCACGGTGAACATGCTCGATTGCGGATCCCGATCACGCGGGCGATGACACCGGCGACCGTAGCGGGCTTCCGACGGCTGATCCGCGATACAGCCCGGACGTTGCTGTGGGAGGGAGTCAAACGCGGCGGCATGGACATAATAGCGGAGCTGGCTTTGCCGCTGCCGTTGTACGTGACATCGCGAATCCTCGGCGTCCCCGACGACGCGGTGGGATTGCTGAAGCGCTGCGCTGTGGACATTGTCGACTTCTTCGGTGCGGATCCGCAGGCTTACCTACCCCGCGCAGAGGCCGCGATGGAAGCCGTCCTACAGACGAGCGACCTGCTCTGTCCGATGGTGCACGCCCGGCGCGAGAAGCCGCGGCACGATCTGCTGAGCACACTCGCGGGCGATCCATCGCTGAGCGATGACGATATCGTCGCGATCTGCCTGATGATGGTCTTCGCCGGATTCGAGACCACGAGCAATCTGATCGGCAACGGGATCCTGCTGCTGCTTCGGCATCCGGAACAGCTCGCTGCGATGCGCCAGGATCAAGAGCTGATCCGCGGCGCTGTGAAGGAAGCGCTTCGTTACGAAAGCCCCGTGCAGCGAATCTCTCGCCTGACGACCGCCGAGACCATCCTGCGCGGCATCCGGATCGAAAAGGGTAGCCTCGTGTACTTCCATGCGGGCGCAGCCAATCGGGATCCTGAGGTCTTCCCGGACCCGGATCGGTTCGACATCTGGCGCGGCAGCGACCGGCACCTCGCGTTCGGTTATTCGGTACACACCTGTCCCGGTTCGACGCTGGCACAGACGGAAGCGGAGATCGTGCTCGACGAGTTGTGCCGCGTCACGCCCGCTGTGCGGCTCACCGGTGAGCCGATTCGATGGCGGATGAACCTGTCTGTTCGCTCGCTCGAATCGCTGCCGGTGACCTTCGTTTGATCCGCGGCGGGCCCGGTCACAGACCACCGATCGGCCGCCGTCACAGGCCCAATTGCCGGGCCATCGCGGGGTCGCAGCGTTCTCCGGCGACGGAGGCCGCCGGAACCGCGGCCGAGAGGTCACCGAGTTCGGATTCGGACAAGACGAGATCGGCCGCGATCACATTGTCCTCCAAATACTTTCTGCGCTTGGTACCGGGGATCGCCACCACGTTCGCACCACGGTGGTGTACCCACGCCAGCGCCAACTGCGCTGCTGTCACACCGTGGCGGTACGCGAGCGCCTGCAACCGGGCAGCGATCGGCAGGTTGTGTTCCAGGTTCCCGTCGGCGAACCGCGGCTGCGTTGCCCTGCGGAAGTCCAGTGGCTCGAAATCCGCCGCCGAAGTGAATCTTCCGGTCAAAAAGCCCCGGCCGAGAGGAGAGGCCGCTACCAGGGTCACACCGAGTTCCCGGCACGTTCTCAGAACGCCGTCCTGTTCCAGATCGCGGGTCCACAGCGACCACTCGCATTGGACAGCGGCGAGGGGATGTACGGCGTGTGCCCGCCGGATCGTCGCGGCACCGGCTTCGGACAGCCCCAGCTCCCGGACCTTGCCCGCGGCAACCAGCCCGGCCATCGCCGCGACGGTTTCCTCGATCGGGACCGCCGGATCGACGCGATGCTGGTAGTACAGATCGATATGGTCCACCCCGAGACGTCGCAGTGACTCCTCGCACGCCCGCCGCACATAACCGGCATCGCCACACACGGTCCTCGCGTATCCGTCCGCGGCGCGGACCAGGCCGAACTTGGTGGCGATCACCGCCTCGTCGCGACGCTTGGCGAGCGCCTGCCCGATCAGCTTCTCGTTCCCGCCCCGGCCGTAGATGTCGGCCGTGTCGAAGAGTGTGACACCCAGGTCCAGGGCCCGATGGATGGTGACGGTCGACTCGACATCGTCTGTCGGCCCGTAGAATTCGCTCATCCCGGCGCACCCCAGTCCCTGGGCTCCCACGGTCAGACCACCGATTCGGCGTATTTGCACCGAAAACCTCCTCCGTGTTCCGCCCGTGTTGTCATCGCAACACCACTCTGCCGCGCATCAGGAAGTCCGCGAGATATCCGTCCGGTGGAATACCCGCCTCCATAGCGCATGTCGGGTGGCTGCCGATATGTACATTGCCGATCGACGGCTCGACGACCAGCCGGTCGATCAGTTCCTCGTCGTCGGTCACCACCGTCAGTACGAGTGTGTCCCGCAGCGGCCCCGACCCGTCTGCCCGAGACCACGGGGCGACCCACACGCAGGGGAAGGGCAGCTCGACACCGATTCCCGCAGCCCCTGCCCGGTCCACTTGCAACACCGCCGGCCGCAGCGCAGCGCTGCCGTCACCCAGCTCGTCTACGACTCCGTCGCTACCCAGCCATATCCGAGCGCCCTGCACGTGACGCAGCAGGTACTGCTCGATCACCCGTGCGCTCGCCAGTGAGCGCACGGGAAGCACTGCCCGGTCGTCCTGCGGCGGCAGGCTCGGCAACTCAGCCAACCGCGCGGCCAGGGCCTCGGCGAGCGGCGCCGGATCCCCCTCGACCAATACGGTCGTCGCATTCACACAGGCGGTGCCACCGTCGTGGGCCACCGACCGCACGACCATGTCCAGATGGTCACGCCAGCCGTCACCGGCGAGCAGGACCTTCGACCTCCCGGCGCCGTGCGCTGCGACGGTGCGGTCGGTCGCGTACCGACCGGCCAGGTCCGCGCCGTACACCACCGCCAGGTCCGCGCCGTGGATCAGCGCATCGACGCCGTCGGAGTCGGTCGGCAGCAAGTTGACCTGATCCGCCCCGAAGCCGGCCGCGCGCAGCGCGGCAACCAGCCGGTGCGGGGTGAACGGTTCCTGCCAGGAGGGGCGCACCGCGACGCGATATCCGAGCGCCGCCGCCTCCAACCACTGCGATTGCACGGCGGGGTGATTACCCGCCGCGCAGACGGCGAGCACGTCACCGCGCCGAGCCCAGGTGACGCGGCGGATTCCGAGTTCGGAACCGGTGCGAGCGCCGTTGTCCGCCGCCGCTCGCGGACAGGCATCGGTCACCGCCCGTTCGACATGTTCCGCGCAGGTCTGTATCCATTGCGTCGCGCGGCGCACCGCGGCGATCGGCACACCACTGACCCGGCAGGTCAGCCACTGATAGTCGGCAGGTGACAGCCCGCACAGCGTGCTCGTCGCGAACAGGTGGCCCGCCCGCGCCAGCATGGCGATGCGCTCATCTGCCGGCGGCACCGACGCTTGTCGCAGAGCGGACAGTGCGCGGCTCACGAACACCTGCGGCGCCAGGCTCAGCTCGGCAACCGAACTTCCGGTGACATCGTCGATGCGTCGGCGGGTTACGGCACGGAACGCACCGCGCGGGCCGAGCACGTCGAGCTGCACAGGGTCCGGCATCAATACACGCCCTCGATGACCGTGGTCCCAGCGAAGGCAGTCATCGATGTGATGTCCGCGACCGAGTCACCGAGCCGCCCCGGCGGCGGTTCGACTCGGACAGCGAGATCACGCTCGGAGTTGTTGGGCAGCAACATCGCCCGGCTGATGTGGTTCACGATCACCTGGCCGCGCTCGCCGTATGCAACAGGTAGTCCGGTCTCCGGATCGACGACCGCGAGGGTGATGTGCGGAGAGAAGGTGTCGTAGACGCACCGACTGTCGTCGGACGGACCCGGGCGCTCGATCGTCGTGCCCAGCATCGTGACGTTGCCGTAGTAGCCGTACAGCTCGATGCCCGGGAACACATCGGTGCGCAGGAACCGACGGGTATCCGGATCCATTCGCGCTCCCCCCCAGACGATCAGCCGGACCTTGGCGTTGATCAGCTCGACCAGCTCGTCGTCCCGGCACAGCCGCTCCAGCAAGGGTGGAGTGCACACCAGTACTCCGACGTCCTGGCTGCGCAGGACGTGCGCGCTCTGCGCTATGAGATGGTCGACGTAGCGGTCGGTGACGGCGGATTCACCCGCACCGATCATCCTCTTCACCCAGCGAGGATCCATATTGATACAGAAACGGACGCCTCCCCGGCGCCGGACCAGCTCGGCGGTCCAGTCGCCGAACAGTTGCGGCCCGCTCGGGACCAGAGTCAGCCAGTTGACGCCGTACGGGTGACCGCGGGTGTCCATGTCCCGCATCGCCCAGTCGACGACGCGGTCCATCCAGTCGGCCAGGAAGACCAGGCGTTTGGGACTGCCTGTCGTACCGCCGCTTTCGTAGACACCGAACACCGGGGCGTTGCGGCCATATCCGCGCGGAATCAGGTCCTGGACCGGCACTGTGCGTAGTTCGTCGACAACGTTGGGAAATCGCCGGAGATCGGCAAAGGACCGGACATCGTGTACCGGATCGAAATCGAGCCTCACGGCGCGGTCGAGCCAGAAGTTCGACCCGGTGTCCGGGGAGAAATGCCAGCGCATGGCCGCAGCCAGAAAATCCTCGGTGTCGGGCGTTTCCCCGATGGGCGGTTCCAGAACCGAGTCCGTGAAGCCTCGCATACGGATTCCTTTCGATCCCAAGTGTTTTCGCCTCTGTGCACGATACGATGATGCCTCGACACGCAATTCGAACACTTTCCGGCGAATGCCGACCCACCTGTGATGTAAAGGCCCACAAAGGAAGTGTGCTGTGAACTCTGGCGAAGAGTCAATCGTTGCTTCAGATCGTAAGCATCGGGGAGACAGTGGGTTCGGTGTCGCCGACGACGAGCGGCGCCTCGCCGAACTTGTTCGCGAGGCAGCCGCCCGAGCGCACGGAAACCTTCCGGCCGAGGCCATCGCGATCGACCGGGCGTTCTGGGACTCGGGTCTCGGATCGATCGCCGGCGTACAGTTGGCCAACCTCCTGTCCGACGCGCTCGACGTGCCCATCGAAGCGAGTGTCGTCTTCGAGTACCCGACCCCGCGGGCACTCGCCGAATATCTCCGGAGCGTCCTGACCGCCGCCACGCGCCCGACGCGACCGACCGCGGCCGCACCGGATCGCGTCACGTCCGACGAGCCACTCGCCATCGTCGGGATGAGTTGCCGCCTGCCCGGCGGGGTGGCATCCGCCGACGATCTGTGGCGCCTGGTCGCCGAAGAACGCTCAGCCCTGTCCCCATTCCCCAGCAACCGGGGATGGGACCTGGACAGCCTCTTCGACATGGACCCGGATCGCCCAGGCACTTGCTACGTGCGCCACGGCGGGTTTCTCGCCGACGCCGACCGCTTCGACGCGGCGTTCTTCGGCATCTCGCCCCGCGAGGCACTGGCGATGGACCCACAGCAGCGCCTGGTGCTGGAAACGACGTGGGAAGCGATCGAGCACGCCCGGATCGATCCGACCAGCCTGCGTGCGACACAGACCGGCGTATACCTCGGTATGACCACCCACGGGTACGAGAGCCTGTCGCATGAGCCCGGCCAGGACGGCGCGTACCTGGGCGCCGCCGACTCGTTCGCGGTCACCTCGGGACGCGTGGCGTATGCCCTCGGATTCGAGGGGCCCGCGTTGACGGTGGACACCGCCTGCTCGTCATCCCTGGTGGCACTGCACTTGGCGGGTCAGGCGCTGAGGGCGGGTGACTGTTCGTTGGCTGTGGCGGGCGGCGTGTCGGTGATCTGCACTCCGAAGCCCTTCGTGCAGTTCAGCAAACAACGTGGCCTGGCGCCTGACGCCCGGTGCAAGGCGTTCGCCGCAGCGGCCGACGGAACCGCCTGGGGCGAAGGGGCAGCGGTACTGCTGGTGGAACGACTGGCCGACGCCCGCAGGAATGGCCATCGGGTGCTCGCGGTCATCCGCGGATCGGCGATCAACCAGGACGGCCGCAGCAATGGCCTGACCGCACCGCACGGCCCCGCGCAGCGCCGGGTGATCCGGCAGGCACTGGTGGACGCCGGCCTGGGGCCGCACGATGTCGACATGGTCGAGGCCCACGGCACCGGTACCCAACTGGG
The DNA here is from genome assembly GCF_045207455.1 of Nocardia sp. NBC_00881. NCBI lineage: Bacteria > Bacillati > Actinomycetota > Actinomycetes > Mycobacteriales > Nocardiaceae > Nocardia > Nocardia sp. NBC_00881. Next base: position 372,310 of record NZ_CP108798.1, on the reverse strand, counting down.
CGACCCGATCGAAGCTCGAGCGCTGATGGCGACCTACGGTCACGAGCGGCCGCCCGAGCGGCCGCTGTGGCTGGGCTCGGTGAAATCGAACCTCACCCACACTCTGGCCGCTGCCGGGATCGCCGGTGTCATCAAGGCCGTGCAGGCCATGCGCCACGGCGTGCTGCCCAGCACGCTGCACGTCGACCAGCCGGCGGAGTTGGACTGGTCGGCCGGTGGGGTATCGCTACTGACCGAGTCACGGCCGTGGCCACGCGTCGAACGCCCACGCCGCGCCGGGGTGTCCTCGTTCGGAATCAGCGGGACGAATGCACACGTGATCCTGGAAGAGGAAGCCACGTCCGACGGCCCGGTCCGCTCCGGACCGAGTCCGGCGCCCGAGCCCGGAACCGTGCCTTGGGTGGTATCCGGCCGCGGCGGTCCCGCACTGCGCGCGCAGGCAGCCCGACTCGCCGATCACCTGCGCTCTCACCCGGATCTCCCGATGGTCGATATCGCGTATGCCCTGGCCACCACCCGCACGGCGTTCTCGCACCGCGCCGTCGTGCTCGCGGACGACCGGGACGGTTACCTCCGTGGTCTCGAAGCGATCGAGGAGGGTTACGAGCAGCCAGGTGTGATACAGGGGACGGCGACACCGGACCCGAAGATCGCGTTCATGTTCACCGGCCAAGGGGCCCAGCGTGTAGGCATGGGACGCGAATTGTACGACCGCTCCCCCGTATTCGCGGACGCACTGGACACGACCTGCGCCCATCTGGACCCGCTGCTCGACCGGCCGCTGCTGGAGATCCTCTTCGCCGAACCGGGGTCCGCGGACGCCGGACTCCTCGATCGGACCGAGTTCACCCAACCTGCCCTGTTCGCGTGTGAACTGGCACTCGTGCGCCTCCTGGAGGTGGCCGGAGTACGACCGGACGTGCTGTTCGGCCACTCGGTCGGCGAACTCGTCGCCGCACATGTCGCGGGCGTGTTGTCGTTGGCGGATGCGTGCACCCTCGTCGCCGCGCGGGGCCGGCTGATGCAGGAGATGCCCCCCGGCGGAGCGATGCTGGCGGTCGCGGCCGGTGAGCGCGAAGCCGCCGAGGCACTGGCCGTGCACCACCTCGACCTGGCCATCGCGGCGGTCAACGGGCCGCAGTCCGTCGTACTCTCGGGCGATGCCACAGCTATAGCCGACCAGACCACCTATTGGGAGTCGTCGGGGCGCCGAACCCGGCTACTGCGGGTCGGCCATGCCTTCCACTCACCGCGCATGGACGGCATGCTCGAACAGTTTCGGCAGGTGGCCGAGAGTGTCACATTCGCCGCACCGCAGATCCCGGTCATCTCGGGTGTCACCGGCGCTCCCCTCACCGCCGCGCAGGCCTGCTCCCCGGAGTACTGGGTCCGACAGGCCCGGGACACAGTACGCTGCTACGACGCGCTGCTCCGGATGGACGCCGACGGCGTCACCGGGTATCTGGAGATCGGCCCGGACGGGGTGCTCACCGCATTGGCCCGCGATTGCCTGCCCGAGGCTCGGCAACTCGGTCCGGTCCTGCGTCCCGGCCGGCCCGAGGCCCGCACCGTAGCGACAGCTCTGGCCGGAGCCCACGTCCACGGCGTGCCCCTGCACTGGGACACTCTCTTCGCCGCACTTCGACCGAAAAAGGTCGACCTGCCGAATTACGCCTTCCAACGGCAACGCTACTGGCCTGTAGGCGGGACCATCACACGGACCGGCGCCGACGACCACCCGTGGCTTTCCGCACCTGTCGAGCTTGCCGGCACCGCCGGGCACGTCTTCGACGGCCGGCTTTCCCGCCGCGGCGCATCGTGGCTCGACGACCACACCATCCGCGGCAATCCGGTACTTCCGGGAACGGCCCTGATGGAGTTGGCGTTGCACGCCGGTGGCCACCTCGGCTGCGATCGGCTCGACGAGCTGATCCTGCAGGAACCGCTGCTGCTGCCCGACAACACCGATATTCGGCTCCAGGTCGAGGTCGGCGCGGCGGGTTACGACGGTGACCGGCCGGTGACCATCTACGCCCGGCCGGAAACAGGAGTGGATACCGGCAAGCCCGAACCGTGGACTCGGCATGCGACCGGAGTCCTGCGTTCCGACGCCGAACCGCCGGCCGGCGATGTGCAGTGGCTCCCGCCCGACGCGGTCCCGCTACCTGTGGACGACCTGTATCAGCAGCTCGCCGCGCGCGGAATGGTCTACGGTCCTGCGTTCCGTGGCCTGCGAGCGGCTTGGTGCTCGGATGCCGACGTATATGTGGAAGCAAATCTGCCCGAGGGGGTATCCGTCGGTGGGTTCGGCATCCATCCCGCTCTCCTCGATACCCTTATGCACGCCACCCTCGACACCCTTATGCACGCCACGCGATTCGCGGTACCGACCGGATTATGGCTGCCGTTCTCGTGGAGTGGCGTCACTCGGAGCGCCTTGCGGCCCAGCACGCTTCGGGCCCGGATCCGGGTCGATGGCCCCGATGCGAACGATTCGATGAAGTTGTCGCTCCACGTGACCGACGAGACCGGACGACCGGTCCTCGACGTAGCCTCGCTCATGTTGCGGCCCGCGCGGGGGGCCGAGGCCACGTTGTGCCCGCATCCGGAGGTGAAGCACCGGCTCTTGGCTCAGTCCACGGCGGAGGCCCTGTTCCGGCTCGACTGGGTCTCTGCCCCGGAACCGGACGCCGCACTGCGTTCCGCGAAACGCAGCATCGCTGTGCTGGGCACCGACCGGATCGGCGTGACCGCCGCTCTCGCAACGAGCGGGCACTCGGTCCTGACCGTGCCCGACTGGAACACACTCGCCCTGGCGGTGGGCGCAGACGCACCGGCACCAGAGGTGGTGCTGGTCTCCTGCGCCGGCCCGGACGAGCACGGCACAAGCGTGATCCAGGCGGGACATGCCGAGACCGCCCGCGTCATGGATCTGCTTCGTTCCTGGCTCGCCGATGAGAGTTTCGCCGACTCGCGCCTGGCGGTGGTAACACGCGAAGCGGTAGCGATCACCGCGGGCGATCACGTCGCGGATCTCGCCCGCGCACCGATCTGGGGGCTGGTCCGTGTGGCACAGACCGAGAACCCCGACCGGATCCTGTTGCTGGACGTGGACCAAGGCGCCGGCCTGCCTGCGGCGCTGAGCGCGGCGCTCGCGTCCGGACAGACGCAGTCGGCGTCGCGGTCCGGCACCCTATACGTGCCGCGACTGGTACGCGCGAACACCGGGACCACGGAACTCAGGCCCCCCGCCGATAGCTCATCGTGGCACCTGCACCTCGAGGAGCCTGGCGACCTCGACCGGCTGACTCTCGTATCCCACCCTCTCGCACCGCTGCCGCCAGGGCACGTGCGGATCGCCGTGCGCGCAGCGGGTATCAACTTCCGCGATGTGCTGGTCGCCTTGGACATCTATCCGGGCGCGTCGAGCATGGGGCGAGAGGCTGCCGGAGTGGTGACGGAGGTGGGCTCGGACGTCACGACCTTCGCCGTCGGCGATCGGGTGATGGGCGTGTTCGACGACGCCTTCGCGACCCAGGCCGGCGCCGATCACCGCTGCCTGATCCACATCCCGACCGGTTGGTCGTTCGCCCAGGCGGGCGGATTCCCCATCGCGTTCCTCACCGCATATCACGCCCTGGTCGATCTGGCGCATCTCACACCCGGCGAGTCGATCCTCATCCATTCGGCCGCAGGAGGTGTCGGCACGGCAGCCGTGCAGTTGGCCCGTCATCTCGGAGCCGAAGCGTTCGCTACCGCGAGCCCAGGCAAATGGGAGGCCCTGCGCCGCCAGGGCCTCGACGATCGGCATATCGCGTCCTCGCGAACGCTCGACTTCGAAGAACTCGTCCGGCAGGCCACGGACGGACGCGGAGTCGACGTAGTGCTCAACGCCTTGTCCAGGGAGTTCACCGACGCCTCACTGCGCCTGCTGCCACGGGGCGGACGATTCCTGGAAATGGGTAAGACCGACCTCCGCGACCCCCACACCGTCACCGGCGAGCATCCCGGCGTCACCTACCGGCCGTTCGACCTCGCCGATCTCGAGCTCGACCGAGTCGCCGACCTCTTCCGGGCGCTGCAGGCACTGATCGATAACGGGGCCATCGGCCCACTGCCGGTCCGCGCCTGGGACATCCGGCAGGCCGGAGACGCACTCCGCTACGTCAGCAATGCGCGACACACCGGCAAAGTCGTACTTACCGTGCCGGTACGGCCGGATCCGGAACGCGCTGTGCTCATCACCGGGGGCACCGGCACGCTCGGCGCCCAGATCGCACGGCACCTGGTAACCCGGCACGGTGCGCGGCGCCTGGTGCTGGCCGGCCGCAACGCACCGACAGCTGAGTCGGTCTCGGAACTCACGACCGAACTTGCCGCGCGGGGAGCCGATGTTCGCATCGTGTCCTGCGACGTCTCGGTACGCGAAGAGGTAGCCGCACTGCTGGCCTCGATTCCCTCCCTGGGATCTGTCGTGCACGCGGCAGGCATCGTGGCCGACGGCACCCTCGAATCTCTCGATACCGACCGGCTGGACCGTGTCCTGCGTCCGAAACTGGACGCCGCTTTTCACCTGCACGAACTGACCCGCGATCTCGATCTTTCCGAGTTCGTGCTGTTCTCCTCGGCCGCAGGTGTCTTCGGCAATGCCGGTCAGGCGAATTACGCCGCGGCCAACACATTTCTGGACGCCCTGGCCTACCACCGCCGGGGCGCGGGACTGCCCGCCTGCGCGGTCGCATGGGGCCTGTGGGCTTCACCGTCGCCGATCAGCCGCGGACTGGACCCGATCGGCCACCGACGCGTCACCCGTGGCGGAATGGTCCCGCTGTCCGCCGCCGATGGCATCGAGATGTTCGACGTGGCCCGCCACAGCACCAGAGCGATGACGATCGCGGCACGGTGGGATCTGTCGGTCCTGCGCTCTTCCCGAGCTGAACAGCCGCCGATACTCCGCGACCTCGTTCCCGAGCGCGAGAGCAGGACCGGCACCACCACCGAACCGGCCCGACACGAAAAGGGCTCGTGGACCGACAAACTCGTCGGAGCCACCGAACCGGAGCGGGACCGTCTCGTACTCGAACTGGTTCTCACACAGGCAGCCGACGTCCTTGGCTACCCCGTCGGCCACTCGATCGCCGCAGACGAGACTTTCCGTGATCTCGGATTCGACTCACTCACCACCGTGGAGCTCCGCAACCGGCTGAATCGGCTGACCGGCCTGCACCTGCGCACCGACGCACTCTTCGACAATCCCGATCCCACCGCCCTCGCACGCCGAGTGAGCAAGGAAATGCTGCGAAGCACGGCTGCCGATTCCCAGCCATCGGCTGGCCGGTGACCGGCCGACTGCGCGCGGCCGACGAGAACACAGTTCAGACCCCGCCATCATTGTCGAAGGGAGTTCAACAGCATGTCGAGCTGGTTGAGCGACAAGCTATGCCATGTCCTCCAAAAAGATCTCGCCCTCGATGTGGAGAACATCGATCCCGACGATCGCTTGATCGAAGACCTCGGAATGGATTCGGTGGCATTCGCGATCGCGCTGGTCGCCATCGAGGAACAAACGGGACTGCAGCTGTCCGGACAACGACTGATGGAGTGCCGCACGATAGGCGAAGTCGAGGCCTTGGTTCGGGTCGCGCTTGCTGACGGTCCGGGCATGTCGGCGGATGCATAACAGTCTCCATTTGGACGAGAGAGGAGTGCGATTGTCATGCCCGCCGAGATGGAATTGAGCAGCCTCGACAGTCACCACTTGCGCCTAGATGTTCCCGCGCATCCGATGAACTGGGTTCTTGTGCTCGAATTGTCCTCCGACGGCGAGCCCGTCCGGATCGACGATGTGCGGGCGCGAATCGCACATCGGGTCAACGAGAGTGATCTGTATCGGTTGGTGCTGCCGACACGTCCTCGACGCAAACCCCATTTCACCATCGCAACCTCGATAGACCCGACCGAGCATGCGAAGGAGCATCATGTCGCGGACCGATTCGGGATGCTCCGCCAGGTGGAAGAACTCATGGGTAGTCCGATGCGGCGTGATGCTCCCCCATGGGACTTCACTCTGGTCCACCAGCAGGACACCAAAGCTCAGACTTTGTTGTTGCGTGTGCATCATGCGCTGTCGGACGGGCTCGCCGCGGCCGGCTTCGTCGCCATGCTCATCGATACTGTCTCCGGAAGCACCGCCGAGTACCAGCGCTTTGTCAGCACGCCGCGATTCAAGGTCGGTCCGGTCGATGCGGTCGCGGCCTTGGCGGCCGGGACGCGGAGTTCTCGACTGGTCAGGCGTAAAGGCCGGCGCCGGGGACACGTGCGCCCCGTGGGGGACCGGGCCGTGCGTCGGGTAGCCGAGATCGCGGTCCCCACCGAGACGGTGCGGCAGAACCGACTGAAGCTGGGCGCCTCGACGCAAGAGTATGTGTACGCGGTGGCCGGGCTCGCCTTCGCGCGGGCTTTCCCGGAACACGCCGATCGTCCGCTACGCATAATGTTTCCGGTATCGCTGGACCATACGCTGGCGCACACGGGGAATGCCGCGTCGCTGGCGATCCTCGAACTACCCGACGCGGCGGATTCATTGTCGAAGCGAGTCCACGATGTCCAGGCTGCGCTGCACAGATCGGATCCGTTGCGCCAAGCCATGGACGCCCCCAAGACCTCACACGGATTGAGCTATCTGCCATGGCGCGCACAGGTGTTGATGACCCAGCTGATCGCAGCCGACAGCTGGGACCTGGCGGTAGGCGTCAACCCTGCTTTCAGTCCGGACGACCGGCTGCTCGGTCGAGAGATAACGAATGTCGTCGGCTTCCACCCGATGCTGGGTCGTGAGCTCGCGGTAACCGCCCTGATCCTGCGCGATCAGGTCACGATCGGGATGATGGCGGACCCCGCCGCGTTGCCAGATGTCGGTCTGTTCGCCAAGCACCTGCGCGAACTGATGGTGGGACAGGTGTGACGTGGGTGCGGCGCTGACCAGAGATCCCGATCTCGAAGGGACGTACCGAACGTCTATTGGTGGTTGCCGAGTTCAGTGGAATACGGGCCACCGGCACCGAAGATCGGATCATCGCCGCGGTAACGGCTGAATGCGGTGTGGTTCCTGGGAAAGTTGAGCTGGTGAAACCAGGCGAACTACCTCGCACGACCTCCGGGGAATTGCGGAGGGTGGAGGTGGCGACATGGTTCTCGTGATGTCGCCACGAAATACGTTGGATTGTACTGGACAAGCATCGGAGGCCTCGTCATGTCGAATAACGCGGTGACGAAAGGCAAATCGGTCGAGAATTTCCGTGCCGAAGTCGAGGCCGTGCTCGACGACAGATTCCGCGAGACGGCGGCGGAGGCAGAGCGGCAGCGCGTTTTTCCACGAGAAGTTCTTGCCCGACTCGGTGCTGCCGGGATCTTCACCGACAAATGGGCGGGAGGGTATCGGTTCCAACTCGCCAAACTCGTCGGGTTGCACACGGCACTCGGTGCGGCATGCTCGGGCGGCGTCGGCGTAGGAGTGAGTCTGCACGATTCAGCACTCGCCATACTCCATCGATTTGCCAGTTCGGATCATCTCCGCTCGCTCTGCGCCGACGCGATGGCAGGCACTGCGGTGCTCTGCATCGGCGCGTCGGAAGAGATGGTCGGCTCGGACCTGCAAGCTGTACGGACGACCGCCGTCCGCGACGGTAGCGGGTATGTGCTGACCGGGGCGAAAGCGTTCGTATCGCTGTCCAGCGTAGCCGACTTCGCGTTGGTGCTCGCGCAATGTGTAGACAATGGAGGCGGCCATCGGCCGGGGAACCTCGGTTTGTTCGTACTGCCCCTGACGTCGGCGTCGGTGGGTAAACCGTACGACCAGTTGGGGGCGAACTCATTGGACACGGCCCCGATCGAGTTCGACACGTGGTTGCCCGATGAGGCGCTTTTGGGTCGTCCCGGCACCGGATTGGCCGCGATAACGTGGGGATTGACGCATGAGCGCCTGGCGATCGCGGCTCAAGTTTCGGGCGCATGCGACCGAGTTCTCGGCCTCACCGTTGCGCGGATGATGCGACGAGAGCAGTTCGGCAAACCTCTGTTCGACCACCAGGCATTGCGCCTGCGGGTGGCAGATCTGCACGCCAAGGTCGCCATGCTGCGACTCGCATTGCAGGGGATTGCGGCGGCGGAGCAGATCGACATACGAACGGCTGCGGGCTTGAAAGTCACCGCTGCGCGGCTGGGCCAAGAAGTTGTCGGTGAATGCCTCCACATCTTCGGTGGTCTTGGATATCTGACGGAAGAAACCCCGCTCGCCAGATGGTGGCAGGACATGCGGTTGTCCCGGATCGGCAGCGGTACCGACGAAGTGCTATGGGAACTCGTCGCCGCGGGAATGAAGCCGGACTTCAACGCATACGATGCGCTGTTCGGACACCAGATGCTCGACCGACCAGCCCGCAATGACCCCAGCGCCGAATCGAAGTAGCTGGCGCACCGCCCTGATCGGGGTGAGCCGGTACACCTACCACAGCCTGCGGTGATCACCCGCGGTCTACACAAACCTCATCATCGATGCGGTGGGCGGACCGAATTCTCAGCTGATTCGGCGCATTCCCGCTTGACCTTCACGTAACGGCAACTTTTACGGTCGAAGACGAGGCCGGAGGGACCGGCCTCACGCAACGATGGGAAGTGTCATGAGCTGGTCGATCGCGGATGTGGCGAGGATGTCGGGCGTCACCGCCCGCACCTTGCGGCATTACAACGACATCGGACTGCTCGAGCCTGCCTGCGTGGGCACCAACGGCTACCGCTACTACGAGGAGGAGCAACTGCTGCGCTTGCAGCAGATCCTCGTCCTGCGCGAACTCGGCTTGAGCCTTGCCGAGATCGCGCAGGCGGTCGACTCCGAGCCGGACACGCTCGCCGCCCTCAAACGGCAGCACATCCGCCTACTCGGAGAGCGCAACCGCCTGGCGCGTATGGCCGACACCGTGGCGCGCACCATCGCCGAACTCGAAGGGAAGACGGAAATGACAGTCAAGATCAACCGCCCGGAGAACCTGTTCGAGGGCTTCGACCACACGCAGTACGACGACGAGGCCCGCGAGCGCTGGCCGGAGGAGTTCGAGCAGTCTCAGCACAGCACCGCGATGATGACTGCCGAGGACGTCGAGCGCATGCAGCGTGAGATGACCGCGGCGATGATCCGTATGGCCGAGTTCATGGCCGCCGGCACCCCGGTCGGCGACGTGGCGGTCCAGGCCGAGATCCACACGCAATACCAGGGCATATGCCGCTTCTGGACCCCGGGCCGGGAGGCGTACAAATGCCTGGGGCAGATGTATCTGGACGACGAGCGGTTCAAGGCGAACTACGAGAAGATCGCCGAGGGCCTGGCCGAATATCAGCGGGACGCGATGGTCGTCTACGCGGACGAGCGGCTCGGCGAGTAGCCCTCGGGGGCGGGGAGCAGATCCGCCCCGATCCGGCGCCAAGCGGGCAGGTCACGGGGCTGGCGCGGGACGGGGCGGACCAGTCCCGACCCCCGACATGAACACCTTCCGAAGACGATAAAAGGCCCCCCGGTGAGCTACCGGAGGCCTCGATGTCGACTACATCGACTCGAGAAGTACGCGGCACTCCTCTCGCCGGTCGGCCTGCTCGAGACACTCCCGTTCCAGCCGGTTGAGTTTCGTCAACCGAGGCGCCGAACGTGCGCGCGAAGCAGGAACGGGTTCCCGGCGTCCAACGCAGCACTAATTCTGCCGTTCTCGCAGGTCGATCTCTGTGGTTGACGGGTGTATCCCCCTCGCGATATGACCACACACGCCGCCCAACGATCCGCAATACCTCTCGGTCCAGACGCATCCGAACGCCGAGTCACGGAACGCCGAGCCCGACCATGGCTGATCCGCTGCCGCGTCGCCCGCTTGCGCTCCTTGCAGTACCGCACCGCATGCTCCTTCACCCGTCCGCCTGGTGGTCCTCGTCTCGCCCTCCATTGAGAGTATGACCATAATTTAATTTCCGGCAGGACTCCCCCTCGCGACCGCCTACCCGCTATGGTAGTACGAACGTAATCTAAACCATCGGGAGCCAGTGATGACAACAATTCAGCAGGTCGCGCTCGTAACAGGCGCCACTTCAGGCATCGGCAAGGCGGCAGCGATCGCGCTGGCCGCCGCGGGCTTCGAGGTGATCGGAACCGGCCGCAACACCGCGCGCCGCACCGCGCCCGCCGGGGTGACCTACCTCGACCTGGACGTGACCAGCGACGAATCGGTCGCCTCAGCGGTCAAGCAGGTGATCGACCGGTTCGGGCGCATCGACGTCCTGGTCAACAACGCCGGCGTCGGCTCAACCGGCGCAGGCGAGGAGTTCTCGATCACCCAGACGCAGGACATCTTCGACATCAACGTCTACGGCGTCATGCGGACGACCAAGGCGGTCCTGCCGCACATGCGGGCGCAACGGCAGGGACGCATCATCAACGTCTCGTCCCTCAGCGGGTTCGTCCCCAGCCCGTTCATGACCGTCTACGTCTCGACCAAGCACGCGGTCGAGGGCTACTCCCAGTCGCTGGACCACGAGGTTCGCGAGTACGGCGTCCGAGTCCTGCTCGTCGAGCCCGGCCCGATCAACACTCCGTTCGCAGGCCACAGCGTAGAGGCCGACACTCCCATGCCGCTCTACGCGGCGGGACGGCGCAACTACGACGAGCTGCTGGAGAAGAACCTCAGCAGCGGCGACGACCCCGCCGTCGTCGCCAAGGTGATCGTCGCGGCGGCAACCGACCGCAACCCGAAACTACGGCGCACCGCCGGTACGACCGCCAGGACCATCAACGCGGTGTACCGCGTCGCCCCGCCCCGGATCTTCGACCGCGTCATCCGCAGATTCAACCGGATGCCGAGCTGATCGCTGCCGAGATCCACTAACCAGCCATTCGCAGATCTACCGAGGAGAGTCATGCAGCAGCAAAGCCAGCAGACTGCCGATCGGCGCCAACGGGCTCAGGTTCCACAACGGCGCTCTGTGGGTCAGCAACTTCAACTTGGGAACACTGTTGCGGGTACCGGTCACTCCCGCGGGCGCGGCCGGTCCCATCCGCCTTGTCGCGGACGGCCTGCCCAACATCGACGATCTCAGCTTCCTGACCCCCCAGGTCCGATGTCGTGTTCGTCGCGCAGAACGGCTCCTCCTCACAGAACGGTCCGGACAGATCGTGGTGGTCTACCCGAACGGAACGGCACCTACAAGCCCGTCCTGACCAGCGCGGACGGTCTCGCCTCGCCCTCCGCGACCGCGGTTCGCGGCAACCGGCTGTACATCACGAACGGCGGCGTCCCCGAGCCCCACGACGCGAAGCTGCAGACCAGGAGGATCAACGTCGCGGCTCTCTCCTTGCCGACGCGGCGCACTGACCTGGTCAGGGCGGTATCTGGAGCGTAAGCCCGGGCTGAGATGAAGGAACGCACGGTGCGGTACACGAAAGAACACAAGCAGGAAACACGGCAGCGGATCATCGCGACGGCTGGTCGACGACTCAAGCGAGACGGCATCGACGGCTCCGGAGTCGCGACGCTCATGAAGGACGCGGGCCTGACCAACGGCGCCTTCTACGCCCACTTCGCATCCAAGGACAACCTCGTCGACACCGCGATCGCCGACCAGCTGCGCACGCTGCACGTGAACATCGTCGAGCAGGCCGAGCCCGGCCCGGCCGGCCTCGAACAGATCGTGCGCTGGTACCTGTCGCCCGACCACCGGGACGACCTCGACGACGGCTGCCCCAACGCCGCCCTGCTCGACGAGATCGCGCGCAGCGGCGACACGACCAGGCAGGTGTACACCGACGGCGTGCTGGTCGTCATCGACGGCCTCGCCGCCCGCATGACGCCCCAGGATCCGCTCGCGTCCCGCGTGAAGGCGCTCAGCCTCCTCGGCCTGATGGCCGGGACGCTGCAGCTCTCCCGCGCCCTGATGGACCGCCAGCTTTCCGACGACCTCCTCGAGCAGGGCCTCCGCAACGCCTTGGTCCTGGTGGACGCCGAGCTCCGACCATGACCGACACTTCCGCTGACAAGCCGGCACACCCGGCGACGTCGCCCTCCCGTCAGGAAAAACGATGACCGAGCACCCCTTCAACCCACAGCTGCGAGCCGCGCGGTTCCTTCCCCGCACCATCATCAACGCCCGAACGCTTCCCACGCTCCGTGTCCTCACCAAGCTCATCGGGAGCACTCGGCGGCCGGACGCGCAGGTCGTATCCGTGGACGCCGACGTGTCAGTACACGTCTTCCGGCCGGCTTCGGCCCGGCCTCGGACTCCGGCGCTGCTGTGGATCCACGGCGGCGGAATGGTGCTCGGCGACGCGGCGCAGGACAGCGCCTTCTGCCGCCGGATCGCCGATCAGCTCAACATCGTCGTCGTCTCGGTGGAGTACCGGCTCGCACCCGAACACCCGTTCCCGACGCCGCTGGAGGATTGCTACACCGCGCTACAATGGCTCGCCCGCCAGCCCGACATCGATCCCGCACGCATCGCCGTCGGCGGCGCCAGCGCCGGCGGCGGTCTGGCCGCCGCGCTGACGCTGCTGGCGAAGGAACGCGGCGAGATCCGTCCGGTCCTGCAGCTGCTGTCCTACCCGATGCTGGACGACCGGACCACCACCCGCACCGACATCGACCCGCGGCGGCTCCGCATCTGGAGCCCGGCCAGCAACCGGTTCGGCTGGGGTGCCTACCTCGGCCCCGCCACCGCGGACTGCAACGTGCCCCCGCTGGCCGCGCCGGCCCGCTACGGCGACCTCTCCGGCCTTCCGCCCGCCTGGATCGGCGTCGGCACCAACGACCTGTTCCACGACGAGGACGTCACCTACGCTCGGCGACTGCAGCAGGCGGGCGTCGACTGCACCCTTCACGTAGTGCCCGGCGCCTACCACAACTTCGACTCCATCGAAGCGAAAGCCGCCATCTCTCGGGCCTTCGTCAAGGCCCAGACCACCGCCCTGGGCGAAGCACTCAACGGCGGCTGAACGGGCGCCCGCAATGGGTTCAGGTCGGTGACCATCGGGCCCCCGCCTTCATCGAACGCTTCCGCAGCGCCTACACCGAAGAATTGGCCGCCTTTGGTCCGTCGTGATCGGCGATCTCGACAACCCTTGTAGCCCCACCGATGCCCTCGAGGCGTTCTATATCGCTGAGGCTTGCGAAATATCGCGCCAGGAAGCACGGCCGGTCAAGGTAGCCGAAATTCGCTGAGGTTTCCGCTCATCGGTCGCCCGCATGCCTACCGGCCGCCCCGATGCCGCCGGCCGCCGAAGCGCGCAGCCGCGTCAATCGCCTCTGGCGTGGTTCGCCGTCCCGTTGGCTGTTCGTTCCAACGAGTTTGCCTGTGACGACCTACCAGCCTTAGTGGTCCTGCCCGCAAGTCTGTCGGGGGTCAGCGGTAGAGGCCGCAGGCGCAGTCGAGGGCTTCTTGGGGCGTGCCGATAGGCAGGCCGCTGGGAAGCCACCGGCTGCGACCACCAGCTGCCGCAGCACCGGCCGCCGCGTGAATCCCCGAGTTAATTACGGGCGGGACCACTAAGCTCGACGGTCGTGAACGAAGCTCTCACCCTGCGCTGCCGCGCGGCGTTCGCGCGGAAGCTCGTCGCGGTCGTCCTGCTCGGCTACATGTCGATTGCCGTGCCGGTCTTTCTGATCACCGAAGGCAGCAACGAGGGCATCATCGAGACGCTGCTCGGCGGCTGCCTCTACCTGGTCATCCTCGGCGCAGCGATCGGTAACGCTTTCGGCTTGCGCTGCAAGATGATCCTCGACGACGGAGGTGTCACCTTCGTCGAATCGGCGAGCGAGATCCGGTTGGCCTGGACCGACATCACCGCCATCGAGGTCAGCGGCGACTCCCATACTTGGGAGGTCGAAGTCCGCACAGCGACCGGCGACCACCGGCCGAGCGCACTGAAATGCCTGCGGTGGTTCGGTCAGCCGAAGTCGCTGCGGCAAACGGTCGAAACCCTCGAGCGGCATCGCCGGGCTGCCAGCGCTTAGGCTGCGGCCGGTCTACGGCCATCAGAAGCAGGGCGCCTCCTACGGGCACACCAAGATCGCCGGGAAACGAGTTCTCCGTAAAGGGCTTTCACCGTTGGCGGCCACACTCAGCACCGATATGGCCGCGCCGGTGATCGCGGAATGCGGTTGCGTGCTGGGAAAACCGGTTCCGGCAAAGGCGCGGGCTCGATGGTCACCGCCGCGATCGGCACCGCCCGCGCAGCCGGGGCGACCGGCACCATCCTGGTGCGCGGCGATTCCGCCTACGGCACCGACAAGGTCGTGCGCGCCGCACTGTGCGCCGGGGCCCAGTTCTCGCTGGTGCTGACCAAGAACCCCGCCGTCACCAGGGCCATAGCCGCGATCGGCGAACACGCGTGGACACCGGTCCGCTACCCCGGCGCGGTTCGTGACCCCGACACCGGCTGGTGGATCTCTGATGCCGAAGTCGCCGAAATCGGCTACACCGCTTTCGCTTCCACCAAAGACAAGAACGACCGCCCGACTGATCGTGCGCCGGGTCAAAGACGCCCGCTACCCGGACGCGTTGTTCCCGGTCTGGCGGTATCACCCGTTCTTCACCAATTCCACCGAGACCACCGCCGACGCCGACATCACCCACCGCCGCCACGCCATCATCGAGACCGTGTTCGCCGATCTGATCGACGGCCCCCTGGCCCACATCCCGTCCGGGCGCTTCGCCGCCAACTCCGCATGGGTGCTCTGCGCCGCGATCGCCCACAACCTGCTGCGCGCCGCCGGAACTCTCGCCGGCAGCTCACACGCCCGCGCCCGCGGCGCCACCCTGCGCCGCAAATTCGTCAACATTCCCGCACGGCTCGCACGCCCCCAACGCCGCCCCATCTTGCACCTGCCCGCTCACTGGCCCTGGACCGAACCCTGGCTTACCTTGTGGCACAACACAATCGGTTACAGGCCACCAAAAACCGCCACCGCCTGACCGCCCCCGCCCGAACCGGGCCGAACGAGACCGAAGTGGAAAAGCTGGGAAGACCAGCAGCTACGCCCTACCCACAAACCGACGTTCGGCGCACCGCACGCGCGCCGACCATCACCGACCCCATCCACGGATTGAGGTTTAGCTCTTCGAGTTGCCGGCGGCCCGGATTTTGGATCCCCGCGAAGAGCGCGAGTGCGCACCGCTACTGTCCGGCTGTATTGATTTGGCCTTGGCGAGTGCCGTACGAAGGCCACGGCGCTTGCCGGTGACGGGGTCAGCCGGAAGCCGATCTGATGTCGCATGCTGGCTCGATACACCTATGAATTTGAGTTCGGAGCTGGTCTCAGGCGCGTCGTCAACGGTGCGACGCAACAACCTATCGGGCAGTGCGAGTTTATGGATCGTCCGCAATGCCTGCAAAAATTGCTTGGTCAGCGAACCACTGGTGTAGGGCAAGTCGTATTCGTCACACAGCGCACGTACCCGCACCGCGATCTCGGCATAGCGGTTACTCGGCAGGTCGGGAAACAGATGATGCTCGATCTGATAGCTGAGATTTCCTGACATGAACGCCAACACCGGCCCCGCCTCGAAGTTGGCGGTGCCTAGCAGCTGCCGGAGATACCACTCACCACGGGTTTCGTTGTCGAACTCCTCGATAGTGAACTTCTCTGCACCGTCGGGGAAATGCCCGCACATGATGACGATGAACGACCACAGGTTCCGCAGCAGCAGCGCGGCGGCATTGGCGCCGAGCGTTCGTTTGAACGCTGGACCTGTCAGCGCCGGATAGAAGACGAAGTCTTTGCCCAGTTGACGGACGATCTTTCGCGCGAACTCCCTGTTCGGCTTCGATAACAACCGCTGGCGCGATGTGTGCGTGAACCGGCGTTCCAGCGCCCAGTCGTGCACCGAGATCGCCCACTCGAAAAACGCCGCGACTACAAGGCTCGACACCGGCTGAAACAGGTGAACCGGACGCCACGGTTCGTCCCGAGTCATTCGCATGACGACGAAGCTCAGGTCCTCGTCCATGCCGAAGACATTGGTGTATGTGTGGTGGAAGTGGTTGTGCGACCGCTTCCAATGCGCCGACGAACCGACGAAATCCCACTCCCACGACGTAGAATGAATCTCCGGATCGTTCATCCAATCCCACTGACCGTGGCTGATGTTGTGTCCGAGCTCCATCATTTCGATAATCTTCGCTAGAGCCAACATCGCTGTGCCCACCAGCCACGCCGGTCGCCGTCGACTCGCGAACAACGTCAATCGTCCGCCCAACTCCAGCATCCGCTGCGCTCTGATCACACGCAGAATATAATTGGCATCGCGCTCACCTCGTGACAATTCGATGTCTCGACGAATCGCGTCCAGTTTCTGGCACAGGGCATCGATATCTGCTTGGTTCATATGGGAAAACGTCTTTATGTCCGTGATCGCCACGGGAGTCCTTTCTACTGCTTGGAGCGTTCACTCGTTGCCGTCGAGCGCCGTAGGGCCGGCCGGCGGGTTCGACAGAAAATCCGCCGCGGACTCGGGGCCGCACCGGCGCTGCTGAAGCCACCGTGAATCGCGAAGCGACAAGCATCCGCACCTCATGTTCCGGTCTACCGTTATCGCCGAGCGCCGAGCGCCGCGGCATCCTCGGCCGGTGACACCGGCATCAGCTCACCGAGTACATCTGGATCGACGACGGCGAAGAGTTGGTCGGCAGTGCGGGTGTCGACCCACGTTGCCGCGATGTCGTAGCCGTAGTCGAAGAGCTCCTCGGGCGAACGCGTCGGGGACTGCAGCGCCGACCCATATGGCATCTCGGCGAAAATTGTTCGCGCGCACAGGTTTTCGTCACGGAAAGGTCGTGGACGACGGGGGATCATCGGCAGTGACGAGTGGGCCAATGGGAGCAGCAGACCGCCGCGGCTGTAGTGCGGCTCCGGGGCGTAGAGGTCAAGAATCAGCGCGGGATGAGATCCGAATACCTCATATGGGACACGATGGTGTGTTCCGCCGTCGAAGACGTGATCGAGCGCGGTGGCGGCAGGGAGGGCTCCCGGTATCCGTGTCGCCGCGACCAGTGCATCGGCTACGGGCATATCGGTCAAGCCCAGCTTCGGCAAATCCTGTGGAAGGAATAACGTGCCATGCTCACCCGAGTAGACCGGAATGATCAAGGAGGAAACGATCCCCGACGGCTGCCGCCGAGCCAGGTTCGGTTCCAGCACGAAATCAGCGAACGTCCGATCGCCGACCACCGCGTGTGCGAGTTCGCGTAGGCGAGCATCGGGGTAGAGCGTGCGTTTGGTCAACATCGCCCGAAGGCTTCGGTTGCCGACTACTTCGTTTGCCGGATGATCGACGGCGATCTGACGCAGCTGCGCGCGACTCATTCCCAATGCTGCGGCGGCGGCCCCGATAGCCCCTCCGCTGACACCTAGTACGACTGGCTGAATAGGTATCGGCTGTGTGACACCACGATCCACCAGAATTTTCGCTCTCCTGGAATTCAAACTATCCACGGCGCCATTGACCATCCCCGCCATAAGAGCGAGGCTGAGCCCGGCTACACCGGCCAGAATGCGAACCGTAACCGTTTCCTCAACCAACAGACTATCCTACTCGAAATCGAATCAGTTCGGAGCACAAAGAATTTCGCAACGCAGGCAGCCATGCCGATCCACCCGGCGAATGATCTCGCCGCCGGCCACGGACCTCGATTGAAGGAGATCCCCGCGCCGGTCGTTCTATTGTGGGCCGCACGGGCCGAAATACTCGCCGCAACCTGTCGCAGCAAACCACCGAAGAATTATTCCGACGTCATTGATTTCGGTGTACCCGTAACGCTTTCTTCCGGTGGTGTAGCACCGCGTGCCGTGCCTGCAGAATTATCGGCTAATCAGGAGGATCGGCGCAGGACGGTGGCACCGAGGAAGCGGCAGACCTGCAAAGCCAGCGCGATATCGAGTTTGTCGTGTGGGGCGGTGCCGACGCGGGTGGCCTCGATCGCCTTGGTGACGCGGTATTTGACCGTATTGCGGTGCAGAGTGAGGATTTGGGCAGTACGCACATGGCTTTCGCTGGTGGTGTAGTAGGTGCTGAGGGTGCTGCGCAGAGCGGCTGCCTGGTCGGTGTCGACCGCCAGTTCGCCCAGGACTTCACGGACCCACGCGCGGGTGGAGTCCATGTCCTTGGCCAGCAAGGAGATGACGGCCACACCGGGATCGCCGAAGCCGACGATCGTATGCGAGGACGAGATCCCAGGAACGCTGGCGACGAAGTATGCGGCGATGGCCTGTCGATGCGAACGGCGGAATCCGCCGCGTGCGCGTCCGGGCAGTCCGACCGTCAATCGCACCCCGTCGGCGGGATCCATCATCGCGTGCAGTTCGGTGGTGTCGATCACCGGGTGGCGGTGACCGAACGGTAGCCACGCCCATGCTGTGCGGCGGTCGATGGCCGTGACCAGTGCCGGGCCCTCGGCGCGCAGGCCACGGGCGAGCGTCCGTGCTTGGGTATCCAGGAGGTTCCAGGTGCCCGGTTTCTCTTGGCCGGGGCGCCACAGGATGAGAGCCAGGTGGGTTTGGTCGAGCCGGTAGCCGGTCTCGGTCTCGAAGGCAGTTGTATCGGCTGTGTCCTCGGACAGCACGGCGTGGACGGTGGAGGAGTGCACGCTGCCGCGGGCATTCACCCACCGGCTGCGCTCAGCCTCGTAGGCACCTAACACGTGGAGGGTGATCCATTCGACGTAGGCGTAGAGGATCTCGGTGAGCCTCTTGACGACGGCGAGCGCGAGTGGCGCGGGCAGGCGGCGGCGATCGATCTCGTCGTGGCAAATCCGCAGCATGTAGTTCTGGCCCATGTGGTACGCACGCACCAGCGAATGGGACGGAACTTCCCGCTGGGCGAGTCGCATTGCGTTTTCGACGGCCGCGGTGGTGGGTTGTAAATGGTCGAGGGGAATATCGTCGGCCAAGACATGGAGGCAGGCGGTGAGATTGCCGTGCACACTGGCCTCGAACATTTCCATCAATTGCGGGTCGTTGTCGAGGTGGTCGACTGCTCGCGCAATCATGGCGCTCATCGCCTGGGCGATCTCCCGTTCGCGCGACTTCAGCGTGCGTGCGATGTCCGCTATGACCGCGACGGCATCGTCCGTGGCCGGGACCTGGGACAACTGGCGCTGATGGGGCGAGCCGGGAAAGGCGATCATAGGTGCGCCTCCTGCGTGACCGGCGAACGAGGAGGTGTCCGCGGATACCGCAGTGCTGAACTTCGCCGGTTGCGGTGGACGACGGTCGACTGCCTCCGCCAGTTGACCTTCGACACCGTGCCGGGATATGCGGACGGCTGCGGCGAGCCATCGGGTCCGCCGACGACGGCTGTGGTCACGTCCGCCGAACCTCGGCGGCCGAGGAAGCGGTGCCGTGCATAGAGACTCCTGCAGATCGGTCTGGTCGAAGACCGGGTCGGTATGCGAGTCCAACACCCACTCCATGTCGAATGGGATGGGGTTGTTGGGCAACCAGGGCTGTTCGGCGACCGCGTCGGCGACCAGGTCGGTGCCGGTCTCGATCGTTTCGAGTCCGGCGCCGATGACCTTATAGCGTTGGGTAGTGTTGCGCATGGGCTGAGATCCGACGGGTGGCCGGTGCACGGCTACGTCGGCGACGTCGGGCGGATAGCTGGTCAGGAATCGAGTGCGGGTACTCGAGACGGGCCGGGGCATGAACTGGTCCAGTTTGCCCTCCGCGCCGGGCGCGAAAGTCCATGTCGTCGTCGCCCAGTTGCCTGTGTACTGGCACATGGACGGCAGCAATGAGACCAGGCCGCGCCGCGGACTACCCAGCATTGGGAAGTACCCTAAGTCGGACGTGACCAACAGCGGCAACCACGGAATCGACATATCAGTGACGCCGAATCCATCGTGGTTCGGAAACCTTGGAACAGGAATACCGCAGCGTAGGAGAACAGAATTTTTCACTCCGTCGGCGCCGCGAGCGGGAACGTCGACACGATGAAGAAGTGGAACGCGACCGCCACACCGAGCAGGATGGTCACCGGATGCGGCGAGAGCAACACCAGCAGCGGGACGCTGATCTCCACGAACCTTCCGAGTACATGGGGCACTCCGCCAGCCGCCGCGGAGCGACGCAGATCGTCGGGATAGTTTCGATAGCCCACGTATCCGGTTCGGGAGGAGCAGTTGCTGGAATGTCGGCGGGTCGACCGGCGGAAGATCCCCTGTGGTCAATCCCATATTTCCTCCTCAGGAGACCACGAGCGCGAAAGCAATTCGGGGAAAATAAATCCGGATGGCGTCCGTGCCGCCAAAACGGCCACCTCGAGTGGAGCCGCGGAGGGCCCCGAAACGCTCGGTGAACTCTCAGACATCCTTGTCCTAGAATATACGGACAGTCCGATTCGGAAGCGCGCCGCCATATGAAATGTTCAATGGCCACAGCCGTGACCTCGACCATTTTCGACTTGCCACGAAGTATGAGTGTAATGGGCGTCTCCGAGGCCGGAAAGGTCTGCGGGCACACACTTTCGGGCGGGATTTGTGCTTAGTGCACATCCGCCGCCGGGATGGTGCGGTGTCGTCGTGCCGAGTGCGAGGTCGAACGTGCGTGTCGATTGCGCTCGGGTCGGCGATGGCGCGGGCGGGGGTGCGGAAGTGCCAATTCGACGGATAACGGAGCAGCGGTTGCGGCCCGTCCCGGCGAATGAGACCAGACGGTCTGAAATTCTGGTGGCCCGTTTGGGGGTGGAAGGGACGATGATAGACATGGCTGGTCGGAAGCGGCATTCGGCGGAGGACGTTGTGGCTGGTGGGCCCCTTCGGCACCGCGGCGCTGCGCGGGCAGCCACCGGCCACCAGCCTGCGGATCCTCGGTGGCGTCGTGAGTGTGCTGCGCCGGCGAGGAGGCTGATCGTTCGGCTGAACGGGTCGAAGTCCCGGAGGTGCTGACGGCCGTGGGTGAGCACTACTCGGTGCACAGGAGTCGCTGGATCCCATAGCCATACGTCGGCGATGCCGTGACGGCGGTAGCCCTCATGGTGGTTGATCCACTGGGCATCGGTGAGGCGGGAGCGTCGCGCTTCGATCATGATTCGAGCTCCGTCGTCGAAGGTCACCTGGACATCGCAGCGCCGGTCGAAGTCGGCAAGCCACGCCTCGATGTGTACAGCGGTGACGCCGGTTCGGGTGGTGGCCCATTCGGCGAGGACGGCTTTGCAGGTGATGTGCCATGGCGATTCGAACTCGTGCTGGAAGCCTGCCGGAGATTGGCCTGGCGGATGCGCGAAGTGGGACGCCGACGCCCACCGATCCTGCCTCGCACAACGGCTGGGACCGTGCTTCCCGGTTGCGCGTCGATGACCATACAACACAGCGCACACACCAGCGTCCTGTCACCCGTGTAGCTCTTGGCACGCAACGTGAGCATCCGTGATCGGCGGCAACGATTGGCGCACAGACCGTGTGCGCCAATCGTCGTGTCCAGCGCGACAACGAGATTGTTATATGGACACATCAGGAGCAACCCTTGTCGAATAGGCGAACGCCCGTCCGGAGATCCGGAATGTCAGCAGCACGCCAATCCGGGATCTGGCATAAATTTGGTGATCGCGGATCACGGGTTGCCCACTTGCTCAACAGGATTCGTTTTCGGAGGAGGTTCGGTCTTCGCTCGGCCCGAAACATTTGCCGTTAAACATCTTGATGCGGTTGACGTGCCCTTCGACCGTTCCACTGCTCCATGCCGTGGTTAGGCCCGCGGTGACTGCGTCCTGGTCGCGGCGCAGTCCTCGGACGAACGAGTGCAGTGCCGGTGGATCGTCGGAGTCGACGGCGACCATCCACCGCTCGAGATCTCGACCGCGCCGCCGGTGATCACGTCGACCACCCACACCGCCGCCCAGTCCCGCGGCAGTCCGCAGGTGTAGACCGGAGTGCCGGGTATCGCTTCCCCGGCTGCCCAGGCACCTGGGCACCGAACCCAAGCAACGCGTCCTGATACAGCACTTTGCCGCGGACCGGCGGTATGCGCCCGGATGAACGCGGCGGCCCGGTCCATCGTTTCTCGGCTACTTGCACAACACCGACGCGCCGATCAGCGCCGATTCCAAGTCGGCGTATCACCGGGCGGTCGAGATGTGCGGCAGCCTGCGCTACGGCACGACCGTTGACCAGTTGCAGCAGGCCTCGACGAACATGCTGACAAGCGATGGTGCACTGCTTACATCAAGGATGCAGCGACCATTGTGTGTCCGGAGCACGCCGCGAAGTTGCGCGCTCGGTAAATAGCTGAGGGCATGAGATGTACTCATGCCCTCACGCAACCCCTACTTGCCAGGGCGTTAAACCGCCTGCCGGTACTGATCGATCACCACCTGCGGCACCCTGCCGCGAGCAGGGACAGCGATCCCCTTTCCGATCGCCCACTGCCGCGCGGCAGCAGCCTCATTCTTGTCGTTCGGCCCAGCGGTGCGGCGCACACTCCTGCGCCCACCGACTCGCCTGGCAGCCGTAATGTAGGGGTCCAACAGCTTGTGGAACTTATCGCGGTTCTTCGCACCCAGATCAATCTCGTACTCGACCCCGTCGACAGAGAAGATGGTCGTGGGTTTGTCGACGATGTTCAGATCAATTTCGTCGCCGCTGATGTCGTCATAGTGTTTAACCACCGTCTTTTGAGCCATTGCGTCAGATTAACACCGTACCGGCGCAATAGCTAAATGAGCTACGGGTGGCTGCTTTCCCATGCGAAATCGAACGGCCAGCCGCCGCCCACTTGGTCCATCCCAAATGGGAACGGCCAACAGATGTTCGGTGCCGAGTTGGTGAGGTGGCCGACCGACTACGCCGGCTACTCGGTGGGCTGCATCGCGGATTCCGGCCGGTTCAGTCGAGTTCGTCGGCTTTCCAGCTGGGCTGGCAGGTCGGCTTTCTCTGCCTCCAGCTCGGCTACCCGGCCCTTGGCCACTATCAGCTGGTCAGCGAAAATTTGAATGAAGGTCGGTAGCTCGTGCTGCGCCCCATGCCTGCCTCGCCCGGTCGCCTCGCCACTTGCGCCTCCGTGCGATGACCATTGCGAGTGTTCAAGGTTGCGTCATGGCGGCTCACCGCTTGGATCGCGGTGGGCCCTCATACTGTCTAGTACGACACCGAATAGACGGTTCGTGCTCTTCCAGGGGCGGTTGCTCGTGCGACCATGACTTCGGCAAGATCCGCGCGCGATATCCGCATTCCACCGGAAGGAAGCCCGGACGTCGATAACCGATATCGGCCAGTTGACGGCTCGTCGGTGAGCCGCGGCGCTCGAATGACAACCCAGTCGGCGTCACTTGGACACACAACCGATTCCATGGCTCTGACATCACGGAGTACATTCCGCAGCACCGTTGCGATCACCCAGCCGATGGGATTCAGTCCCGGCTTTACCGCAGTGATCGATACGGTTACGAAGCGGGTGATTCCGGACCGCCGCATCGCATCGAGAGCATGTACGGCGCCGGTTCGGCGGACGACGCTGTAGTCGATTCCAGGTGAGCCCAGGGCACTGATCACCGCGTCCGAACCGGTGACCACGGCCTGGACCGCGTCGGGATCCAACGCATCGCCGACGACGACGGTCACGAGACGCTGGTCGAACAACGGGAAAGCAGCGGGATCCCGTACGAGCACGCGTACGGAATGACCGTCGGACACGGCACGGGCCACCACACGCCGACCGAGTGCACCACTGGCCCCGAGGACAGCAAGTCTCACCGCACCTGTCCCCCATTCGAGCCGTCCCACAAGGACACAACCACCGCACGAGCCAGGCAGTCCGCCAGGACGCCGCCGATACAGCCCGCGATGCGGGTACCGGCTTCGCGGGTGGTGCTTGCGAGGCCTTCCCTGGCGCAGAACTCGCCGGAGGCGGCGATGAGTCGTTCACGCATCTGCCGATCCTGGCCGCGCATGGTGCCCGCCAGCCAAGAAAGAGTTGCGGCGTAGCCGCCTGTCGGGCCGTGCACATCGCATGCTCGTCCCGCCTTCACATCGCCGCCCGGTCACCAATCCTCCCCTGCTGGCACCGGCAGCCGCCGCACACCACGAACCACCTGTGTGGTCAGATCGTTGTATCCATCGACCAGCTCAGCCAGTCGATGCCAGGCGGCGTGCACCCGGGGATCTCCCGCGCTGGCACACGCCATCAACGCATCATCGGCGCGCACCTGGGCAGCAGCGATGTGATCGATCACCGATCCCAGCGTCTCAGTGTGCAGCGCCACACCATGACGATGCTGTGGCACATGTTGCTCGGTCCACACATCGATCCGGTGCACAAGATCACCACGTGCACAACGGCGCTCGGGCACAAGCACGGCATCGTTGGCGAGCAGGGCTGAGCGATACAGACCGGCCAGCAGAGACGCCCACTGCGCCAGCGGGTGACCGCCGACATGATTACCGCGGATTCCGCACAACAACTCCTCGGCCGGCAACAACGGCTCCACCCGATGCGCGGTCGTCCGCTCCACCGGCCAGCCACGATGCCGACGTCGCAATACCACAAGCAGTTCGTCCATCACCATCACCGCGCTGCCATCGGCTGCACGCGGCTCACCGCACTGCCATGCCGCTTCACTAGAAACCCGACAACCATCACAGGTTTGCGCCCCATCCCACCGAGGGCACACCCGGTCGGTGGCACTGAAGACGTGCGCTCCCCTCACCAGCCCTGAGTCGCAAAACGACTCGGTCGTGTCGTCGATATTTCCTGGCAACATGTTCTCGTGTTTCACTTCTCGCACTACAGTGGCGTCGGACCCGAGCGCCTGGGTCTAGTCGTCGCTTCACAGCGATAGCCCTCCACGGAAGAACGTCGGCGGCGCCGAGGACAGACATTCCAACACCGGTTTTCGAACTCATTTCCCCACCTACCTCTCCATCATCACAAAACGCATCAAAGAAAGTCTATTATGCGTCCATCCCCGAAAGAATTCTCTGGTCCAAACGGTTGGAAACCTAAACGAATCGTCCACAATCTAAACAATCCCGCCGCAGCCCCACACAACTACACGTACATCGGACTCATCCAGCAAATATCCATTAACTAACCCGTGGCGTTCGATGACCAGAACAAAGGGGCACCGGGACCCAACTACCGGTTTCAGAAGAAGCTCATCGCGCTGTCCGCTGTTTGATAATGGCGCTGCCACGACCCCATCCATGTCGTCGCGCCGCACGATACACGATCCAGCCGGTTACCAGGCGGAAGGGACCAGTTCGGATCCTTTGCCATGAGCATGGACGACAATTCTGACCATGTGCTACCGGTACCGCTGGGCATACCAGGTCGGCGATTCGCTGAACATTTTCTTGAAGTCCCGGGCGAAATGAGCCTGATCTGCATATCCAAGTGTGCCCGCGAGTGAAGCCCAGTCGATCTCCGCGGTGTTCGTCAGCCGTTCGGTCACCTCGTGCAACCTGTAACGGCGGATGACCCACTTCGGGCCGATGCCAACGTATTCGGCGAAAAGACGTTGCACAGAGCGAACACTCATGCCGAACAGGCGTGCTACTGCATCGACTCGGGTAATTTCGGGTTCGGTAGCGATCGTTGCGACGATCTGCGCAGCTTGTTCTGCGCGCCAATCAGGCTCGGGTTTCTGTAGTCTGAGGAACCTCTCGACGGACTCGACCTCCACTGATTCTGGTAAATCGGGCCCGAACACCTTCGTCGCATCGATCGAGCAGTTCTTGATCGTGGAAACCGGCGCACCCAGGAACGGCCTGAAGCACCCTGGCCGGAACGCCACGCCGAACACACTGCCCGTACCTTCCAGCACCCTGATCTGGTGCGCGCTGGAGACGCCGCGCACGGTCGCCGCACCATCGTGGAATGTCAAATGCACGTTCGGATAGGGCACGATCAGCTGCCTATAGGGCTCCTGGTAGTCCCAGGACACCACCCAGTAGTGCTCGACATAGCAAGTCAAGTCCGAGGAGGGGCGCAGGAACCTATGGCGTTGGAAATTTCTCCACGCACTGCCGAGCTCACGAACGTCTCTGCTCACGCCGTGAGTCTATGACGCGTTTGTTCAAGACAACTTCGCTGTACCCGTGCTTACCTGGTGCCCATGTTCGAGTCTGAGTTCATAGCCCGCGCGGCCGCACCCACGGTAGCGATCATCCAAAATGTCACCGCCGACCAACTCGGAAGGCAAACCCCATGCACTGAGTTCGACGTCCGGAGGCTGATCAACCATTTGTTGTTCTGGGGGCCCACGCTAGAGGCGGCCGCACGTAAGGAATCCGTCCCGCCTTTGGCCGCATCCGAGGCGGACGTAGACCTGACTGATAGTGACTGGGCTACTGCTCTCGAAAGCCAGCTCGATCGTATCGTTGCCGTATGGAGCAATCCTGAAGCGTGGCTCGGGTTGACGCAGATGGGTAGTCCCATGGAACTGCCGGCCTCGTTGATCGGCGGCATGGTCATCGGCGAGGTTGTTGTGCACGGGTGGGATCTGGCACGTGCCACCGGCCAGAACCCCCACTGGGATGACGATCTCTTGAAGTATGTGTACGAGGAGACGGCGAAGAACGCCGACCAAGGGCGGGAGATGGGCATTTACGGACCCGCGGTCGCTATGCCGGCGTCCTCACCAACTCTGGACCGCCTGCTAGGCCTGACCGGCCGCGACCCTCATTGGACGCCGTGAGTGCCCGTCCGGTTCCCAGGTCAGAGCATTCCACTGGAATGGGGAATCGACAGTGGTGGAGTGCTGGATCGCCGCGCCGATGGCAACCGGCGCGGCGATGAAGATCTGACCGGCCAGGCGCCCAGGGCGCCGATCGCGATGATGCCGCCCGGGCAGCCGATAGCGGCGGCCGAGCCGAAGAGGCCGGTGATCGGGGCCGAGGCGACGGTCGGCCCGCGATGCGGCCCAGGACGCAACCGGAGATCGCTCGTCTAGGCGATTCTCCGGTTGGCGGGGAAGTGGATCGCACCCGCGGCGGTCACTGAACTGTGCTGTGCGACGACGTCGGCGAAAGCACGGACGGCACGGGTCTCGAATTCCGTGTGCCATACCGGCAGGAGCACGCAAGGTGGCAGATCGGACACAGGGACCAGTGTCAAGCCGGGGTACGGGTGGTAACTCAGGAGGGAACCGACAGTGAGATAGGGCAGGCGGTAGCGCTCGACCATCGTCATCACATCAAGGATGGTGACCGGCTCTCGTCCGAGCAGGAAGGGCAGATCCGTTTCGGCCCGGCGCAGCAGCTGCCCCATCGGCGTATGCGGTGGTGTCCAAGCCGCCGCGAAGGCTGGAGGCGCGTCGGCGCTGACGTCCAGCACCTCATAGCCGGCGACCTGCTCGATGCTTATCGCGGATCCAGCCGTCAGGGAATGATCGCTGGGAACCAGCACAGCTCGTTCGACACTGGCCAGAACTGGGCCCGCGACGCGTCCCTCACCGGCCACCGCATCCGCGTCACCGCCCGGGGACCATGTCAACAGGACGTCGACCACGCGGTTGCGCAGTATGTCGAACCCGGTGCTTGTGAACTCCGCGGTGGTGGCTACCTGAATTCCTGGGTGCCGGGCCTGGCACTCGGTCGCCAGTTCTGCGACCAGGGGGGCGCCGACGGAGGCGAGATATCCGACTCGCAACACCTGCTTGTGACTGGCCGCCAACGCATGCGCGCGCGCGACGGCGGCGCGTAGTAGTTCGAGGCTGTGGCCCGCGTCGGTGCGGAACTGTTCGCCGAGCGGGGTGAGATGAACCTCCCGGGAGGTCCGGGCGAACAGAGACCCGCCTAGTTCCTTTTCCAGTGACCGCACAGTCTGGCTGACACGGCCTGTACTGAGGTACAGCCGCCCCGCCGCTCGACGGAAGTGCAGTTCCTCGGCCAAGACCAAGAAGACTTCGATATCTCGTAATTGCATGCGTTCCACCTATGGAAGTCGGTTCCCACGCACGACATCACTTCGATTCAGAATTCAGAAACGATGTCGAGGTTATGGAGCCGGTTGGAGCCCGGTTACCTGAGGGCCGGGGTCGCTCGAGTCAACGCACCCCGAGTAGTCTCACCCGGACCGAGCATCTCGCCCGTCGTGAGGCGGGCAATCAGCGGTCGGTGTGGCGAGCGTGACCAGAGCTTTGGATTCTCAGCGTGAGAGATCGGCACGAGCTGGAAGCGCTGCAGAATCATTGCGAGCACGAACTACATCTCGGCCATGGACAAGGTGCTGCCGAAACAACACCGGAGGCTGGTGCCGAATGGATGGTGGCCGGGCAGGTCTCGCTTCGCGCCGTCCTTTCCCGTGGAATGGCCAGGATCGAACCTGTCGGATTTGGCTGAAGGCGCGTAGTTTTTCGACCACAACACGACACTCGCACGTCTGCGTGCACCGGGGGTATGGGGAAAATCCCTACGCCGCTCCGCCCGCGGCTGGCGTCTCGATCAGGTAGGGGGTGTCCTGCGGCCGCGCACGCGCGGATTTGGAGCCCTGTGAGCGGTCCAGGGTGTTGGAAGTTCTGATGGGAGCTCCCACGAAAGCAGAGCAGATCGCCGCGACGCGCCGATTCTTCCGGAACTGTCGGGAATGGGAGTTGCTGCCAAGGCGTTTCGACCCGAGCCGCGCGCTTGCCGCCCCACGCGGCATCGCCACTCTGCTCGGCCCCGATCCTCGCGTCATCGCCGACTTCATCTGGGCGAAACCGATGTGGGCTGCTGAACCTTGACGCCGAGGACCTTCCGCAGTCCCAAGGCGGGTACTTCTATCCCATGAACTGGTCCGCGCCATCACCGTGACCTGGTTGTTCTCCGGATAACGCAGTTCGGCGCGACCACTTCGCGGTCAGTCCGTCGACCTGTTCGGCGAAAGAGCTCGCCACGCACTCGATTTCAGGACACAAGAACCGTCGCACGGCCAACCCCAGGTGCAACACCCATCCGGTGATGGCAGCATCGGCAAACCGGCGCAGATAGCGGGAATGCACACGTGCAGGCACGATTTCGCATTCAGTGCACCGCGCGGTCGCGGCGGCAGTAAACGACCTCGACAACTACTGCATCACCATCACTACGAACATCACCGATCACCAGATCTCCTAAGTGCGGCAACAACTACCACAGTCCCCCTGCCGGTGCTGGGAGCGTGGGGGCAACCGTAGGCATTTCACCCATATCGGATGGATGGACGGGCTGGGGAGAATGTCGCTGATGAATTCGTCCTGAACGGCGCAGACGTCGTCATCCACGCCGAGAAGGAGAGATTCGCCGACCCAGGAACCGGTAGGAAGACAAGCGGCACTCGACAGGGCCGGAAACTCGACAACGGCATTGCCGACGTAGTGAACGAGCAGGGCCGAGCTGGTCAGTCGCCGGGCGTTCGGCCACGGGATGAGTGAGAACCTATGAGAGACATCCACCCTGACGTGCGCGCCGCACTCGACATGGCGCGGGTGTTGGGGCACCGCGTCGCCGAGATGCGCGAACGGGCGGACGGGATCGTTGCGCGTCGCCCCTCCCCAAGCGGCTTGGTCATTCCCGAGGTCGACGCGATGGGACGGCTGCGCGACCTGTATCTGGCCCCCGGAACCTCGGCACGGTTCGGCAATCGGGAACTGGCCGCTGAAATCATGGCCGCCATCACCGAAAGCACCGAGGACGCGCATCGGCAGTACGACATCGCCATGAACGACACCGACAATCTGCCGCGACCGCTCGCGGATGTCATGCGCCAGTGGCGGGCCGGGACCGAGCCGGACCTGCAGGTCTCCAACTCGATAAGGCGGAACGATGAACCTGAGGTAGATGGCGGGAGGGATTAACCGAGCATGCCCGGATACCTGAAGGTCGAGCCGGAGCAGCTGCGCGCAATCGCAAAGCAGCACGAGCTGGTCGCCGCAAACATCCGGAAGTGGGGTGAAATCCCGAATGCCTGGCTCGCCGACTTCCAATCCACCTATGGCATGATCGCCGACCCGGTGCGGGCGGCTCTGGTGGACTACTACGACCGGCGCCACGACACTGCGGAACGACTTGCCGCTGAACATGAGCGGACGCGAGACGAATTGATCGCGGCAGCAAGAGCACTCGAAGACGCCGATCAGGCCGGTGGACGCCAGATCTCCCTGGTGGGTGGTTTCGACGACGAAACCCCTCCGGGCGGTCCGACACGCCGCGCGCCCACGGATCCCGCTGCGCCGGTGGGCACCAGCCCGGACACGCCGCTATGAACGGCACCAAGTCGAGGCAGCCCGCCGTCACCACTCCCGACGCCCCGGGCATGCTCGACGAGACCGGCCGCTCCGACCAGGTCCACATGCCACCCGCCGCATCGGCACCACAGACCTTCGGCACCGCGCTCGCCGGAGCGGGCGCGCCGCCCGGGACGACGCTGTCCTCGGTCGGCATACCGGAGCCCGTCGCCGCCGACAGACCCGTCACTTCGGCCGTCGACGCGAACAGTGCCCCGGGGATGACCGGCGATGCGAACACGGCCGGCGGAACGCCAGTACAACTGGCGACAGGCTCGTTCGTGGCAGTGGTAGGTGCTGACATGGCCCACGATATGCCTGTACCACCGGCGACGGGGCCGTTCGTGGCAGTGGTCCGCGCAGCCGAGGGCAGGCGGCCGCTGCCGCCGTTGGTGGTAGGGGAACAGATTGACGAGGGCTTGACGCTCGCCCGCACACTGCTCGCCGCGCGCCTTCCCGCCGTCTCTGATTCGGCGCTCGAGTACCCGCTGTTCCCGGCGGCAGCCGGTGTAGTGGCGGCGCAGGAGACGGAGACGACCGGCGCAGGTATGGCGGTCCCGGTCGTCGAGGTTTGCCGCAGTGTCGGGTCCGAGGCCGACGGCACCAATTCCATCGGCCTCGGCGGGGCTGCCACGTCGATAGCCGAATTGCTGAAAGGTCTGCCAGGGCCTGAGTGCTCCGGCGAGCACAGGAGAGCCTGATGAGCAGAGTAGACGACGTCGTCGGTCAGATCAAAAACTGGTACTACACCCGGAACTGGCATTTCCTTGTTCAGGACGACGAGGCCAGGAATTTGCTGGATGCGCTGGCAGGATTGAATTCGACCGAGTTCAAGGAGGCTTTCGACAAATCCACTATTTGGTGGTCGTGGATGAATACATTAGACGTGAGACAACAGCTTGCCTTCGATGCTGAAGACCTCGAGGATGACCCCAAGTACGCGGATATCCTCAAGGCGCTCAGCAGCGGTGACCCGACGGCGGTCGTCGACGCCAAGAAGGAGGAAGAGGCTGAGAAGGAGGAAAAGGCTAAGGCAGGCAATCCGGAGTTCGCGGACTACGGATTCGATAAGTTTAAAAACGAGGAAAAACATGCGCATTATGTTGACCTTTATGAGCCGAAGGGGGCCAGCGAGGCGCTGAAATTGCTGATCCGGGACACCGAGTTCTTTATGCAACGGGGATTCGACACACTCGGCTCCCATGATCCGAAGGCCGCGCCGGACCCCACCAACGTGCTCGACGGCGAACAGGTTACGACCGCAAGCGGCTGGTCAAAAATCAGAGACGCGCACCAGGAACTGAAGGAGCAGCTGGACAAGCGGCGGACCGAGTACATCAAAGCGCACGAAAGCGTTCAAGGCACGACATACGAGTCTGCGAAAACGGGCTCCGCAATATTCAACACACTCAAGGGAATCACGGACGAACTCAACGAGCGCCTCGAGTACGAGATTTCGGGCACGACGCATACCGGCAACAAGATCACGGAAAGCTCTGGGGGCCCTCCCATTTCCGAGATGCAGGTCACCGTCTACGAGAAGAACGCGGACGAGAAGAGCGATGATTTTGGCAAATACTTGCTTACTGCCGAAGCGGAACAGAGATACTATGTCAGAAACATCGACGAGGCTGTCGAGAAGTGGGAAACGGCGTACGCGGCAGCGATCAAAGAGTTCCAGGAAAAATCCGCGACGATCGACAAAGAGAACAGCAACGACAAAAACAATAATAAACGAGATAACTGGAACGGGGTCAGCAACAACTCTCAGAATACTGTCACGCAACCAACCGGCCTCCGGGAGGATTTCAGCTCCACATTCGACGATTTAGGTCTGGGTTCTACGGAATCCACGGCTTCTCTGGACGGTATCCAGCCCAGCCTTGGCGGTGCTAGTGATGATACGCCGTCGAGCATGGATCCCAGTTCTCTGATCCAGGCGGCGATGCAGGGCTCCGGAAACGGATGGGGAACCAGTAACAAAACTGCCGATCCCACGGGCTCCGCTAGCAATGACAATGGCGCCGGTGCGTTAGGGCAACTCGCGATGATCAGCGCTCTGGGGAATATGGCGAACCAGGGAGGCCGTCAGCCCGGCGATGACCGGGGCCATGACGACAGGGATTCGCGTGAGGCCCGGCAACTCGAGCGGAACCGCACCGCTCCCGCACCCACCGCCGATCCCGATACTCAGGCGCCTACTCCCCCGGTGACGGCGCCAGCCTACGCAGGTGGCCCACCACCGATAACGGCACCGGACGCAATGGTGGATGTCACCATCGGCGATACGAAGGTAGAGGCATCCCAGCCAGTCGCTGATGCTCTGCGGAATCAGATACAGAACGTCGCCCTCGATGCGAAATCCGCATATGAGGGAACCGCGGGTGAGAATATACCGGGCCAGCATCCGTGGGCAACGGTCGATGATGTCGCCCGGCTGAAGACGGGGGATACTGTGGAGTGGGACAACAACGGTGCGAAGCATTATGGTCTGATCGTTAGAAAGCAGAATGGTTTGCTAATCCTGGACAACGGTCAACTTATTCCCTTCGATCCCAACAGTCCCCCGCTGATCGAAAAGTATGGGAATTTCACGGGCTACTTCCACCCGACCGGTTTGGATGTCGCCGGCAATGCCGACCCCGGATCCGCGGCGCCAGCTCCGGCGACTGTAAGCGCCGCACAGCCTGCCGGTCCACCACCCGTTGGACCGCCGCAGGTTTGAGAGGCCGGAAGGAATGGGCCCGAAGGTACGGAGGGCAGCAGGCAAGCTGTATCCGGCTGCACCAATATGGTCGAGAGCTGGAATGGATTGGGCGCTGCTGAGCAACCTGCGGTCGCTGGTTGTCGAACCTGCGCGACTGCGCAGCTGCGCCTCGTACCTGACCTGACCTCCAACTTGCCCGTTACGCCGGCGGTACACCTTCACCGATCGCGCTCACCCCCGTCGTCCCCTCGACACCAGTCGCGTTTGTTCAAGACATCTTCGCTGTACCCGTGCTTACCTGGTGCCCATGTTCGTTTCCGAGTTCAGAGCCCGCACGCGGCCGACCGGTGGACCTGGCTGCCGCCGGTTGCCTACACCCAACCGCGCTCGGCCCGCGGCGTCGCTGCGGACCTACGTCGCCCCTGGAAGAAATCCGCCGCCCCACAATGGCTTACACCGGCCCGCGTCCGCCGAGGGTTTCGGCGCCTGCGCACACAAGCAGCCTGCCCCGCAGGGTGCGCCGAAACCCTCCGGCCGCGGACCAGGACGACCAGCACCAGGCACCCGATGCCCTTCCCACCGAACATCAGGTTCAGCCAGTCAGACCAAGATCAGCTCCGCCGTCTTTCAGACACTCCCTGCGGCGCTGCCTGTTCGCGTAATTCAGGTCGCAAATCGGGAGTCCCTCAAAGAAGGATGCCGACGCGGCGCGGCGGTAGGGTGGAATTCATCCATATGGGCGCTGAGGTTCGCGCTACGCAACTGGTGGGCCTGCGGTGTCTGTCAGGAAATTGAAAGGTCGGCCATGATGGTTCCACGGGGGCGCTCCATTACTCGGGGTGCTCGATGGCGCTGACCTCTACTGGCCCGGATCCGGGTGCCAGGCTGGTCGGCAGGTCGCCTGAGCTGCAGACCATGGACGAGATGCTGACTTCTGCTCTGGCAGGCTCTGTGGGTGCTATCGCCGTTTTGGGCGAGCCCGGGATCGGCAAGACAAGCATGTTCGATGTGTTGTGTGAACGAGCCGCCGCCGCGGGTTTCGACGTCTTGACCGGCCGTGGATCCGAATTCGAGCGGGACGTACCCTACGGTCTGGTGGTCGAAGCCATCGATGAACGGTTCCGTGAGTTCGAGTCGGAGGTTATCGGGGGCCTTGACCAGGACCGATTGGCAGAGCTCGCCGCTGTGCTGCCGTCGTTGTCCGGTCGCGGCGGCAAACCCGCGAGCCGATTGGACGTCGAGCGATTCGAGTTCCATCGCGCCGTTCGAGCGACATTCGAGCGACTTGTCCGCAGCCGGCCGCTGCTGTTGGCGCTCGATGACGTGCACTGGGCAGACCCGGCGTCGGTGGAGTTGATCGGCCACCTGCTCAGACGCTCGGTGCCCGGGATGGTGTTGGCGTTGGCCTACCGCCCGCGGCAGGCGCCGCGCATGCTGCTGGCTGCCGTCGAACAAGCCGCGCGCGAGGGATTCCTGCGCGAACTGGAATTGGCGCCGTTGACGGTATCCGAGGCCGCTGACATGTTGGGCCGGCAACTGGATACATCTACGGTCCGGTCATTGCACGCCGAGAGCGGAGGGAATCCTTTCTATCTCGAACAGCTGGCACGGATGACACGAAAAGATCCAGCGGTCACCAGTCGTAGTGCCTGGGTTCACCGGGAGGACGGGACCGGTATACCTGCCGCAGTGCGTGCGACCCTCGCTCGAGAACTAGTTGTCCTTCCGGCGCACACGCTGGTGGTGCTCCAGTCGGCTGCGGTGGCCGGAGATCCGTTCGACGTGGGGCCGCTGGCCGAGATCGCTGACGCCGAGGACACGCGGGTCCTCGAATACCTCGACGCCCTCGTCGCGGTCGATCTCGTCCGGATGACCGACACCGCGGGACGGTTCCGGTTCCGGCATCCGATCGTGCGAAGAGTGGTGTACGACGGTGCGGGGCCGGGGTGGCGGCTGGGCGCGCACAAGCGGGCAGCGCTCGCACTTGCCCGGCGCGGCGCTTCCCTCGGTGTTCGAGCGCACCATGTCGAGCGCTCGGCTTCCGTCGGCGACGAGGACGCCGTCGCCATCCTGACCGACGCGGGGCGTGCGGTCGCGGCCCGTGCGCCTGCGGCGGCGGCCAGATGGTTCGAGGCCGCCCTGCGGCTGCTGACGGAGACCAGCGAACCCGAACGGCAGCTCCCACTGGTCATCTCGCTCGCCGGTGCCCTCGCTTCGTGCGGACGCCTGCGCGATTCCCGCGCGACACTCGAGCGGGCGCTGGAACTCATACCGGCCGACTCGCCCGGCTTTCGTGTACAGATCATCGGCATGATCGCCCGTGCCGACCTCGGTATGGGACGGGCCGAGCAGGCCCGTCGCCTCATCACCACGGCGCTCGAGCAAGCGACACCGGACAGCGCGGACGCCGTGAGACTGTGTCGGGACCTCGCCGAGAACCAGCTGATGATGCGCGAGTGGAACCAAGCCATCGACACCACCCGGCACGCCCGCACGCAGGCGCAAACTCTCGGCGATCCAGAACTGCTTCTTGCCGCGACCTCAACCCTTGCGTGGCTCACCGGTTACGGAGACAACAACGTCGCCGAGGCACAGGAGCTGGCAGGCCTCGCCGCCGAGGGTATGGACGCGCGCGATGTCGACCTAACCCCCGAGCTACTCGATGCGCTCGCCGACTTGGCCTACGCGGAGGTGTGCATCGACCGCTACCGCGCCGCCAGCCGCCATTCCGAACGCGGTCTGCAGGTCAGCCGCGCTACCGGGCACGGCTACGCTTTCGGACGCCTCGCCCTCAGTGCGGCCGCGTCCAAGCTGTGGCTCGGACAGCTTCATGACGCCAGGTCTGCTGCTGAGACCGCCGTCGAGGCGGCGTTGTTGCTGGATAATGATCAGCTGCTCTCGACAGCGGAAGCCCTGCGGTGCTGGGTAGAGACCTTGCGCGGCGACCTCGCGGCCGCGCTGGCCGCCGGCCGCGCAGCTGTACAAGCAGCCGATCGCCAGCCCGACGCGCTGTTCGCGTGGATGGCACACGCCTGTTACGGTGAGGCGCTCATCGAAGCAGGCGAGCCCGAACGAGGCTGCCTGGAGATCTTGTCTGCCAGCGGACCGGAACTCTCTCAGATACCCCCCAACGCGCGCGTGTTCTGGTCCCAGGCCCTCATCACGGCAGAACTGTCCGTCGGCGGAATCGACGCGGCGGAAGCAACAGCTCGACGCATCGAGCAAACTGCGTCGGGACTGCCTTCCCGCCAGGCTAATGTGCACTACGCCCACGCTCGAATCCTTCTTGCGCAGGGCGACTACGGATCGGCCGCAGCACCTGCCCTCGAGGCAGCTCAGTGCTTCGACGCCGCGGAGATGCGCATCTGGTCCGCTCGCGCACAACTCATCGCCGGCCGAAGTCTCGCTCATGCCGGCCAGCAGGCCGCGGCAATTCGCGAACTCGAGCGGGCCCACGGCATCTTCCATGACGCCGGGGCCGAACGGCTACGGGATGAGGCCGCGAAAGAACTTCGAAACCTGGGAAGACGCGTACACCGCCAGCCCACCGCCAAGGAGTTGGTACACCCGCCGATCTTGACCGAACGCGAACACGGCATCGCCAAGCTCGTCCTTCAGGGTTACACAAACCGCGAGATCGCCGCAGAACTGTTCGTCAGCCCGAAGACCGTCGAGAAACATCTCGCCCGGATCTTCACGAAACTGGGCATCTCGTCCCGCGCCGGAGTGGCAACGGCACTGAGCCGACACAGAACCGATCCGAGCTGACGGGTGCGCTCGACAACAGGCCCATAGGTGCTGCGGCAGATCACAATCGGCCGGTGGTACCCACGGGACAGCTTCGCGACGTGGTGGATTGCATTGCACGCTGGCGATCCGGGCCAGCACCCACCTCTACTTCGATGTTGTCGCCGTCCCGAGAAAATGGGCAGCGTTTGTCGGGGTCTCCGGCAGGAGCCGAGGGCGTGGTCATCGTCGCAACGACCGGCTACAGACAGAGGTAGCCGTAATCGCCCCACTTCGAGGGCCTGGGTGCGTAGGCATTCTGAGGTCCGGTGCGAACCGCGTCGTCGCTCTGACTGCGCTGATGAGTTCGGCCAGCTCAACGCCGATGTGGATGTCCAACGGCAGTTGGGGCAGTCGCGGGTCACCGGCATTGATACCAAGAAAGCGCAAGCCTGACTTCAGGATGGCTGGCAACCCGTGGCCGGCCACGGTGGCGAACAGCGGCGCGAGCTGATCGAACAACACCGCGGCCGCGATGTCCTGTTCGCAGTTCAGCAGCCGCCATAGTCGTACGACCTGCTCGGGCACCAGACATGCTGCGGCCGTGTACCACCCGCCCGCACTATCGTGAAAGGCTTGTGGTACGTGCAGGTCGCTGCCGTTGAACAGTGAGATCGAGCCACCTATCAGGTCGGTGATGCAGTTCATCCGCTGGACGCAGCCACTGAATTCCACAATCATCGTGATGGAGTCGATGCCGGTAACCAGATCTACGAGGAATTCGGTGGTCATGTCGATGCCTGTTGCCGCGGGGTCGTTGCCGATCGCGATCGGCGCACTCACGAACTCCGCGACAGTGGCGAAGTGCTGCCGCAGTTCGTTCTCGCTCAGTCGCCCGCAGGAAAGCGGCCTGATCAGGATTGCGGCAGCGCCGAGCTTTTCAGCGAACCTGGCACGTTCGATGGTGCCGGCCGTGGTGATGTCGGAGACGTCGAGGATCGTCGGTACACGCCCGGCAACCTGCTCGAGGCAAGCCGCCGCTGCATGCCGCCACTCGGTTCGATCGAGATAAATGCTCTCACCACTGTCCCCCAGCGGCGTGACCGCATCGACACCGGCACCGATCATCCGATCCAGCAGTCTGCGTAGCACGCGCACATCGATGCAGCCGTCGGCGTCAAATGGGGTCACCAACCGAGCCACGACCCCGGAGATGGCGTGATGCGCCACTGAATCGCTCATCGAGATCACATCCGTTCGAGCTATCGATGTTGGTGGTACGGGGCTCCCAATCGCGGCCCCGGCAAGCAGCATCGCTTGGACCACAACGCGATATTTCCATGTCGGCGCATACGGGGATATGGGGAGAAGCCCGCTCCCGGCCCGCGCCTAGTAGTGCTTTGTTAGGTGGTGCGAGATGTGTTGTGGTTGAACGGTGTTGGGTGAGGAGATGGAGTTGGTTCGTCCGGTGATCGAGGAGTTCGCGGCGGAGATGTTCGCCGGGTTCGCCCGTCGGGATCAGCGAGCAAAGGGACAGTTGTATCTGCGGGGCCTACTCTGCGACGGTAAGCGCAAGTCGATGCAGCCCATGGCGGCACGGCTGGGGGTGGATCATCAGCAGTTGCAGCAGTTCGTGACGACCTCGACGTGGGACCACAGCCAGGTGAGGGCGCGGCTGACCAGGTGGGCGGCACGGTTCGTCGATCCCGACGCATTGGTGGTCGATGACACCGGTTTCCCGAAGGACGGCACATCCTCACCCGGGGTGGCGCGGATGTATTGCGGGGCGCTGGGCAAGCGCGGGAACTGTCAGATCGGGGTGAGCGTGCACGCGGTCACCGACTGGTCCTCGGCCGCGCTGGATTGGCGGCTGTATCTGCCCCGTTCCTGGGACGACCACACCGCCACCGACCCCGCCGAAGCCCAGCGGATCGCGGCGCTGCGAGCACGCTGCGCGATCCCCGGCCACGCCCGGTTCCGGGAGAAATGGCGACTGGCCCTGGACATGCTCGACGAAGTCGCCGCCTGGGGCATGCCCGCACGCCCGGTGATCGCTGATGCCGCCTACGGCGACAGCACCGCCTTCCGCGCCGGGCTCACCGACCGAGGACTGGCCTATGTGCTGGCCGTCTCGGCCTCGACCAGCGTCCATCCCGCCACCGCCCGACCGGTGGCACCGACCTACTCCGGGTTCGGACGGCCCAGAACCCGCACCGACTACCCCGACAAACCCATGACCGCGAAGACGATGATCACCACCGCCGGCCGCGCGGCAGGACGGTTCGTCACCTGGCGGCGCGGCAGCCGCAAGACCCCAGGAAATCCCGGCGCGGTGATGCGGTCACGGTTCCTCGCACTGCGGGTGCGCCCGGCCAACCGCAACATCACCCGCGCACCCGACGGCAGCCTGCCCGAATGCTGGCTGCTGGCCGAATGGCCCACCGGAGCCCCGGAACCCACCGACTACTGGCTGGCCACCCTGCCACCGAGCATCCCGCTACGAGATCTCGTGCAGCTGGCGAAAATCCGTTGGCGCATCGAGCACGATTACCGCGAACTCAAAGACGGCCTGGGTCTGGACCACTTCGAAGGCCGATCCTGGACCGGCTGGCACCGTCACGTCACCCTCGCCTCCATCGCCCAAGCCATCTGCACCACACTGCGCCACACCCCAAAAGCCCCTGCGCAGGCCTGACCCTCTACGCCGACCTGCGCCGACTCCAACACCTACTCGCCACCTGGACCGGACACTGCCACACCTGCCACCAACCCCTACCCACCCGAAAACAACCACCTCACACCTAACAAAGCACTACTAGTGCCTGTTCAGGTAGGGAGTCTGGCGCACGCACAGCCCAAGTTGTTTCTCCTGGAACAGGGACTCGGCCGGCCCCCGCCGCGCTCGCCTGGCCCTAAGTGCGAATTCTGACACCACTTATCGGTGAATTTTGACGTCAGTCGGGGCCGATCCGGGGCGGGTGTATCCGTGAATTTTGACGTCACCCCCGGTCGGCGTGTCCGGTCGCTAGGTGTGTCAGTGTCTTCTGCCAGTGAAGTTGGACTTTCGCCATCGATGTTGGTCCATCGTGGAGTCTCTGCCATTGCAGTTGACCCGTTCTGGTCGAGTTCTATTGATGGGAGCAAGAATTGGCCTCGGGTCCGGCGAGCTCCTGGCTGAGCGTCATGACCTCGGGGGGAGCTCCTGGAACCAGTGCCCGCGGACGCCCTCCGCGGCGGTATGGAACGAGTGCTCCTGGTCGGTCATCTGCCGGAACAGGAACTCCGTTGCCGTGCACTCGAACCGGGCGCTCTCGTCGAGGCTATCCACGGCGTAGATGGGCCACCGATCGGGATCGGGCCCCTCGGTGATCCAGGAGTACGTCTCCTCGTGCTCGTTGTTCGACCAGGGAATCAGCCCGCCTTGGGCCGGGAACGGCGGATGCTCGTCGCCGAACGTCATGTCGGCGCGGGCGTGATATTCGGTGTGCCAGATGAGCTGTTCTGGGTCGAATACATCGAAGAACCCGTTGAACATGCCGTCGCAGCCGAACGCCTCGACGAGCCGCTTGTAGTCGCTCGGCAGGGATGTGCCCAGCCGCGACTCGACCGCTGCCCAGTCGAGCGCGGGGACGGGCGCCGATGGCCCGCCCGTGATCGCCACCAGCCGCTGCACCCACGACATCTCCGCGGGCGGATCGACTGGCTCCGGGATGGTCCGCTCCGCGACGACGAGGCGCAGTGGTGGTAGCGGTGTTGTTGAGGGCGGTGCGGGTGAGCCGGTAACTGTCGGTGCCGGTTTCGATGATCTGCCCGCCGAAGGTGAGGCGGTCAACGATCGCCGCGCAGAGCCGCGGTTCGGGAAATGTGTTCGACCAGCCGGAGAACGCCTCGTTCGAGGCGATCGCGACAGAATTCTTTTCCTCGCGCTCGGTCAATACCTGGAACAACAGCTCGGCGCCGCACTTGTCGAGCTCCATATATCCGAGTTCGTCAATACAAAGAAGATCGACTCGCCCGTAGCGGGCGATCGTCTTGGCCAGCACTTTCTCGTCGGCGGCTTCGACCAGCTCGTTCACCAGTTTTGTGGCGAGAGTGTATTTCACGCGGTAGCCGCGCATCGCGGCTTCGGTGCCCAACGCGATCAGCAGGTGGCTCTTGCCGGTCCCGGAGTCACCGATCAGGCAGAGCGGTGTGCCCTTGCGCACCCAGTCGCAGTGGGCGAGGGTGTTGGCCACGGCGGGGTCGATGTTCGGGTTGGCGTCGAAGTCGAAGGCCCGCAACGATTTATCTCGCGGGAATCCGGCGGCGCGGATGAGGCGTTCGGAGCGCCGCCGCGCCCGGTCGTCGCATTCGACGAGCAGCAGCTCAGCCAAAAACGCCCGGTAGCTCATCTGGTCGCGGGTCGCGGTTTCGACGATGTCGTTGAACTGGGTGCGGATGCTGGGCAGCCGCAGCATCCGGCATGCCTGGTCGATGGCGGTGTCGGCGGCCTGGTCGGTCATGCCGTGGCGGCGCGGGGTCGGGCTGGTCATCTAGGGATTCCCTTCTGCGGTTTTCGGTTTGGTGATGCGGAGCAACTGGTCGTAGATGGCGACCGAGGGCAGGGGCCGGGTGTCGGGCGGTAGTTGCGCCAGGCGCCGCGCGGTCAGCGACGCAACCGGATC
Organism: Nocardia sp. NBC_00881; assembly: GCF_045207455.1. Classification (NCBI taxonomy): domain Bacteria; kingdom Bacillati; phylum Actinomycetota; class Actinomycetes; order Mycobacteriales; family Nocardiaceae; genus Nocardia; species Nocardia sp. NBC_00881. The sequence continues at coordinate 330,952 of NZ_CP108798.1, read as the reverse complement.
CGGGTCGGGTTCGTCGAGATCGACCACGTTGGCCAGCCGCGGCGCGGCTTCGGCGGCCTTGCGGGCCTCGAGGGCGACCGCGTCCGCGGTCACCGCTCCCGCGCGCAGCGCGGCGTCCAGGCCCGCAACAACCTGGTCGTGGGGCATGCTGCGGTGCAGCAGAAGAACGTCGATGATCGCGCGGGTGCCGTCACTCTCGCCGTGGGCTTTGCGGACCGCGGCCCACCACGCGTCGTGGCTCTTGGTGAACTTCCCGCTCTGGCGGGCTTGTTCGAGGGCAGTCGCGCCCGCCATCGCGCCGGGCTTGCGGACCAGCGCTTCGAGATAATGATCGAGTTCCACTCGGAGCGCTTTGCCGATCAGGCGTTCGTGGCGGGCGATCTCGGTGCGGCCGTCGTAGACGACCAGCCAGGATGCAAAAGGATCCGGACCGGGCGACCGATGAACCGGATCGGGACACTGTATTTGTTGGTCCGCGCCGCGACCATCGAACGGTCCACCCGCGTGGCCAGCCACGACCCGGTCTCGAACTCCTCCTCGGGCAGCCGTTTCAGCGTCGGTGCCTCCAGCGCGAAATGCTCGCCGATCGTGCGCGCCCGCGCCCCGATCCGCCGCGTCAGATCCTGGGTGTCCCACTGCTCGACCAGCGAGTTCAGTTCCTCGAGGGACTCGACCTTCGGGACGGGGACGAAGTGGTTGCGCCGGTAGTACCCGATATGGCCCTCGACACCAACCTTCTCGTGTGCCCCCTCGATGCCGGGGATGCAGTAGAACGGATCATCGATGCCGTGATGGCTGCGGAACGCGGTCCAGCGCTCGGATTCGGTTCTGGCCCTGCTCAACCCGAGAACCTTCACCACCGCGGCCTTCAAATTGTCGTAGCGGATCTTCCCGTGCGGCACCCCGCCGAGCACGGTGAACGCGTGGACGTGCCCCTCTAGGAACGCTTCCTGCCCGCCCGAGGCCGACACCCGCTGAACGGAGCGGCCCGACAGCGACATCCGCAGCGAGAACAGGTAGAGCACGACCCGCTCACCGCGCAACTCGACGGTCACCTCCCCGAAGTCGACCTCGGCTTCTTCACCCGGGCGGTGGGTCTGCGGGATGAACACCTGCGGCGGTTCGCGGCCGGCCTCGACCCTGATCTGCGGCTTGCGCTTGTCGACGTAGTCGCGGACCCGCTGATAGGACACGTCTTCCATACCGTGCTCGTCGATCAACCGCGCGTAGATCCGTTTGATCGTGTGCCGCTGCTTGCGCGGCGCATCCAGATTTGTGCGCAGCATCTCGTCGATGAACGGCTTGAACGGATCCAGCTTCGAGGCCCGCGCCGGATACTCCTTGCACTTCTCCGGGAACGCCGACGTCAGCGCGGCGTTGACCGTGCGGTAGCCGACGTTGTACTTGGCCTGTAGATCCCGGCCCGACATGCCCGCTCTCGAGTCCCGGCGGATCGCCGCATACAGCTGCGCCTTGGATTGGTTCGGCAGCACGGGTCCACTCCTACGGGCCGTTGCAGACTGATAGCAGGGTGATCCGGCCACTGGAACCCGCCAGATGGTGTCAAAATTCGCGGATGCCAACACCTTCCGGCACAGGAGTGGTGTCGAGATTCACCGATCAACGATGTCGTGATTCACGGATAAAACCACTCGCCAGAACAGCCCTACCTGGACAGGTCACTGGCCGCGGGCGCGAGCATCATAGGGATTCTCCCCATATCCCCGCATGCGCCGACGTGGAAGTGTCGTGTTGCGGGCCAAGACGATGCTGCTTTCCGAAAAATGATTGCGGCTTTGTATAGCCGAATTCGACAGGCTCGAGCGAATGTGATCTCGATGAGCAACACAGTGGTGCATCACGACATGCCGCCAGATTAGTGGGTACGAATGGTGTCGTTCCTGTCGGCTGAGTTCGACGATGATTAGCAGAGGGTGGTTGAAATGTGGTTGGGCTATGTACGCTCAGAGTTGATCGCCGACCAAGTAAGTGACGAAGTTTGCCGCAAGATTTGCGACTTTGCATCCGCCTTCGACTTCGGGGCGGGGCAGGTAGTTTTCGAGCCGATCCCGCGGGAGCAGGTACTGCTATCGTTGCTCGCGGAGACCGATCGCCGCGACCCGTCCGCCAGGGTCATGCAACGGCTGGAGTGGGTGGCGGAGTCCTGGGGTCTCGATCTGGAGCGAGTGTTCGACGCCGGCTCCCCTCGCACGCAAGTGTTGTGGGAGTTGATGGAAGAACTCGAACGCCAGGGCGGCGGGCACCTGGTGGTGCCCTCTCGTGCGCATCTGACCGGCCTCGGTCCATCTGGTCGGGCTGTGGTTCAGCATGTCACTCGCATGCCAACAGCCCACATCTATTACCTCGATGCCGACCTTATCGCCACAACCAGTCACCGGGACACCACCCCACTGGTTGCCGGCGACCAGGACAAAAAGGTGCTGGTGGAATCGCGAGTGGGCGCTGTCTCAATTCCGGCCAGGTTCGACATGATCGAGCTCCTAGCCCGCCAGCGTTGGCCGGAGCTGATCGAGCCGGTCGACAAGCTGTACTTGGAGCTGGTAGAGGATGCTGATCGCGCCGCCGGCAAGGCGGGCGATCTCGGGTTCGGCCCAGGTGGTAATAACGGCGTCATCCGATTGTTGCACGAGACGAATGGGCTGGTGGTGGAGTTGGAGGAGACCCGCCAACGTAGCGATCATCCCGCCGAGGGTTTGAAAGCCTTGTGCCAGGACGTTGTTCGGTTCCTCGATCGCGGCCGGACGGTAACGCGGTGCACGCTGCCGCTGGCGTGCACTCCCCCACGCGAGTGCGCACCCCCACTCGAGTCGGTCCATACCGCGTCTCCGGGTCTGGCATGGTGAGAAGCATGCTGGCCGTGCACGGACCGGTTCCGTCGGTGTCCCTGCGCGAGTAGCTGATCCGGCCCTCGCCCCAACGGCGCTGTTCTCGCCTGTTCAGCCGCTCGCGGCTACCGCCGGCCACCTCGCGCAAGAATTATCGCCGATCGGGTGGGTGCGGGAGTTGGGTAACCTGCACGCGGCCCTGATCCCGAGACAGCTCGATCCGGTCCGGCGTTGTCCGACTCCGACGAGGCCGCCGCTCCCTGATACCGCCGTACGATTCGCCATGAATGGGGTATGCGTTGCAGTGGCCGAACAACGCTTCGGAACCGCGCGCGGCATACCTGATGCTCGAACGCAGCCGCGAACACGGCGCGCTTCGCGCGGCCGGTGCCGCCAGAGTCGGTCCAGACTGTGGGCGGGATCACATCATTCGAACCGTCATCCTCAGCTGGCTGGGTACCAGGGTGGCGGACGCCGTCTCGACGGTGACAGATGTGGGGACGAGGCGACAATACGCTGCGATTGTTGTTGCCACGGTGGCTATTTCGAGCATGGCAAAGCCTTCACCGATGCAATTTTGGGGTCCCGCTCCGAAGGCCAGATATGCGTGCCGATTGCTCTCACCGAGCCGGTCAGGCAACCATCGGTCCGGGTCGAATCGGTCGGCACTCGGGAAGTTGTCCGGATGCCGCTGGATCGCATAGGGACTGAAGAGAATAGGGGCGTCGGCCGGGAGTCGGTACGGCCCCAGCTGGACAGGCTCCCGGGTTTGCCTCGATACCAGCCACGGCGGTGGATATAGACGCAAGGTCTCGCGAGCGACGCGGCGGGCGTAGTCGGTCGTGCTGGAGCGTGCGCTACCGCGGAGGCCTTGCTGAACCTCAGGGTGCCCGGCGACAGCGTGCCAGAGCCAAGCCATCGCGTTGCCCGTAGTTTCGGTGGCCGCGAACAGCAGGTTCACTATCTCGTCACGGATCTGATTGTCTTCCATGCCGACTCCGGTGTCCGGATGACGGGCGGTCAGTAGCAGAGACAGCAGGTCACCATGGTCGATGCCCTCGCTCCGGTAGCGCGCAACCAGTTCCGCAACGATCTGGCGGAGGCGCTTGTTCGACACCTGGAAGCGCCGGTTGGCCGGCAGTGGCAGACGCTCAATCGTTGATGAGGGCAGCAACACCCGCCAGGCGACGCCACGCATGACGACGGGAAGATCCCGCTGGATCACATCCATCGCCTGCGGGCGGAGTGCGGTCGAGCACAGGGCTTCGGCTGCGATGGTCAGCGAAAGTTGCCGCATGGCATCGTCGACCGCGACAACTTGGCCCTCACGCCACTCGCCGACCAGACGAGTGGTGGCGTGGCGGATGAGGTCGGCGTAATGGCTGATCTGTCGCTGGTGGAAGGCAGGTTGCATCAATCGTCGGCGGTCGCGGTGGTGCACACCGCTGGTGGTGGACAGCGAGTTACCGAGCAGCGCCCGCAACTTGTCATAGTGCACGCCCTTCGAAAAGCGTGCGACATCGGCGACCAGGACTTGCCTCACGAGGGCGGGATCAGTAACCAGATAGTTGGTGGTTCCGGCCAGCTGAACGCGAACCACCGGCCCGAGGCCGCTGACCGAGCAAACGAATGGCAAAGGCGCGCGGAGCAAAATGGGGATATGGCCCAGCAGCGGCAGTCGACCGGGCGCGAGCGGAATCTCAGAGTCGACGGGATCAGATCGCATAGTCGCCGACCAGAGTGTCGTAGCGATGGGAATACAGCTTCTCATGGAAGGCGACGAAGCGTCGGGTCACTTCGGTGATCCTGCGATCGTGCAGTCGGCAGTCCAAATCGTCCAACTGTTGGTGGAGCAGCGTGCGGTGCCGGGCATAGAGGTCAGCGAAGTAGTCCAGTCCATCCATGAACGCCGCTAGACCTTCATCTATGTCGTCGATCCGGTACAGGTCGTATAGACAGATGTTGAACTCGCCGTTGAGTAGATCCTTGCGGAACCGGTTCAACACCGGATGGTCAGCGGCTCGCGTCAACAGGTCGATGGCGGTGTGTGTGTCGACTACCGCGAAGCTCAGTCGCAGTGTTTGAACCAGTGCTGACCTTTGCTGCCTCGACATGAGCAACAAAGGCGTTCCGATATCGTTCTGCAGCCGGACGATCAACGACGCCGTATCGAATGCTGCCACGAGCGTTCCGTCCGCCAACGTCTCGAGATACCCCGGATCGGTATGAGATATCTCGCCGAACACGGTAGCGAAATAGCCGAGCGTCGGCGCGACGAGGATCGCCTGTCGACCGGTGTCGACAAGGTCATCGCGCGAGAGGTACTGCGCGAGCAAAGTACGGTCCACCGCCCGGTACCGCTCGACGGTTTTCGCCCGAACCAGCGGTTCACCACGGGTGCCTGCGATCGCGGCCAACACGTCACGCCCTGACTCGAGGTTGGCCACCAACCCACTCCACACTGTTCGTTCGAGCACGCCTCTCGCGAGCCGCAGCCTGGTGGTCGCGAGGTAACGATCAACGAGCTGCGCCTGGTAGCGAGATGTCAGGCTCTGATCGAAGCTGGAGATATGTGCGCTGTGCGGCCGCAGATCGGCGAGTAATTCCGTGGCCGGCCGGCCCGTGGGATGCCGGAGATCGTCAGCCGCGACTGCATTGAACTCCAACACCAGATCACGCACGTCCGACTGCTCATCCGAACGCACCGCGGCCAAGCCGATACCCAAATTATCCGAAACAACCTCGAAAATTTGGTACAGGTTCACTGGAATGGCATGCCGAAGCAATATCGGCCAGTCATCCCGCCCCTGCAGGCCCGTAAGCATAGCCGCAGTCAGGTTACCCAACTGTGTCAATGCGATAATTCGGCTGAACAATTTTCGATCAGGGTTCCGATCGGACAACGCCCACCTATAGTACGCACGCTGATCGGTGTCGGGCATATAGCGCTCGAGCCGCTCGATCAACTCCTGCCGAGTCGTCTGTACGGCATCCTGTCGATACTCACGCATCGAAATCATATATCTATCCTGTGACTGGTTCATAGTCAGCGCCGGTGCGTCCGACGTGGCCGTTGGACCGCACCCAGGGACGCAAGACGTATTACACAGCGGGCCAATAGGGGTTAATCCGATTCTGGCGATGTGGCCATTTACCTATCCACCCGAATACGCTAGGCTTTTCTCTCGGATCCATAGGCAATCGCAATCGGCCGACGAACCCGTCGAGGTCCACCAGCCCTGATGAGCATGGACTCCAGGTCCACACCGTTGTGAACCGCCGCCGACACCTTTGTCGGGGCAGTGTGGGTGCCGAGCACTCACACCTGGAGCGAATCCATTCGGGTTCAGGCGACCACGCTGTTACCCGATCGACGGCAGGTAACCGACCGCAGCGCCCAGCACGACATCGTTGCTCCCATTCCTTCAGCGACCTGCCCACGTAGCATCTACCCCTCCACGCGAAGGGAGTGATCGGCGTGTTGTCACCGTCGATGGTGCCTCGCATCATCTTCTGGCGCATGGTGTGGGTTGGCCACTAATGCGACATTTCCACGTTGTCGGCCAGGACGGCATGGGGGAAATGCCTACGATGCCCTCCGCGCGTCGGCATTTCCGTGAGGGCTGTTCGTATGATTCCCCGCTGGGAAGACCAGACTCTCCGTACAGTCCTACCGGAACGAAGGTTGCTGCCGATCTCACCGCATCCGGCAATCCGCCTTGCTCGCCCAATAGACGACCACATCGGACGACAACCAGGGCCGCGCCCCTGCGGGACAGTCGGGCAAAGTGCGTTCAACCAGGTCGGCTTGCCCTGGCGTACCCCGACCGCAGCTTTCAGGCCGAAGCTTCCTAGGTAGAGAACATCGGATAGTTCCGCAACGTAGTGGGCCGACAAATAATGTCACCAACCAGGTGTGGCGATGGCAATACGATTATGAGCAGAGGGCTGCCTGAATCACAAATACGAGGGTCGGCCATCCATACCCCGCGCCGATCGAGCATCGGGAATCATTTTATTTTTGTTCGCGCAAACCTCTATCGCTCCTGTTGGGAATCCAGCTCGACCTTGGCTTCCGCTTTCGCCCGGGTGTATTTATTTTCCAGTTCGAGTATCCGCTGCTGACGCTGCTGTGGCGTGAGACTGGCCAAGCCCAATTGCTCGTCCCCGATTTCCTGGGACATCTGCTCCCCTATGTTCGCTTCGGCTGACTCCCGATTGGGCTACACTGGCCGATCCTGCACATCCATTATTGACAGCGATCCTCTCAGCCCTCCGAATCGGGCGGTATGGGGGAAATGCCTACGATCACTGATCTGATATTCCCACGATCCCGGACGAGATCTGCCGCGCGTGCGTAAGTTGCGGCCGCGTACGGGCGAGGAGATCGCGTTCCTCGAGCTCGGCGACGGCGCCCGCCGTCAGCTGGTCGAAACTGCGGCCAACAATGCCTCGCGGACCTCGCGACTATGACTCCGCGCCCGCGAACTAGCTTCCTTATCGGCACGGAGTATTAGGTCAACGTTGACGTTGCAAATATCTCTTCGACAGACTCTCTGCCAAGGTCTGCCTCCAATTAGCTGCGGATCTGATCGCCGGTGCCGACCTGGTAATCACCGGCGAGGGATCGCTGGACGCGCAGAGCCTGCACGGCAAGGTCGTAGGGCAGCCGCGGGGTTCGCAGGCCTCTACATCTCGCCGAGCTGGAGCCCGATGCGTTGATGTCGACGGCAGACGCGGCTGCACTGTTGCGGCAGGTGGCAGGGTGCATCGCATAGTCGCTTCAGAAGCATGACCAGGATCAGCGGCAAGCGGTTGACGCGGTGGAACGCCACCTCGAGCGCGGGCATGGGTCACCGCGAGCATGGCCCGCAGCTGTTTGACCCCAGGCGGCAGTTGCCGATTCGGTCGGCGCGGTTGCTCGACGCTGTTGGAATCTAGTCGGTCGGATACTGACAGAGTGGACTGACCGTGCATAATTGCGCGTCAACGTTGACGTAATCTGGCAGCTGCGGTGGAGCGGCAGCAGATAAGGCTGCACCTGCGGCCGCCAAGTGTTTTGCTCTGACTGGAACGGTGGTATCCGATGACGACAGGTATCGGGTCGGGGAATAGGCGGTGGCCGTCGGCGTGGGAGCTGGCGTTCTGGGATCCCGCCCGGTGGCAGCTGCGGCCGGTGGCGCGGCGGTGTGGTGATTGGGTCAACGCCACACTCCGCCGGCGCAGAACCATGTGGCTTCTGATCGTCACCCTTGCCTTGGTGGTGATCCCAGGCCCGGTCGGCGCGGTGGCGACGGCGCAGACGCGCAGTGTCACGCCGGGAATGTCCGTGATCGACGGGATCAGTTGGATGGAGATCCGGGATTCCTCTGGAGTCCCCTTGGCCGACTACATGTTTGCCACCAACCACGGCAGTCTGTTGCATCCGGACAACACAGCTGTGTCGTTGGTGATCGGCCTGGAGTTCGCGGGGTATATGGCGATTGTGGTCACCGCGATCTGGGTGATGAGCTTTGCGCTGACCTTCCAATGGCTCGACATGTTCAGTCGAGTGTTGACGGGGACCGCCGACAGTCTGACCCGTCAAGTAGCCACTCCTATGGTGTTGACAGTGGCGGCGGCGGTCGGTGCGTTCTTTGTCGCCTGGTTCGTAGTGCGTGGATATCACGCCAAGGCCGTGATGCAAGTGATGACCCTGGTGGGGGTGGCGGTGCTCGGGCCGATATATCTGGCAGATCCGCTGGCCGATGTGCTTTCCTCGCACGGCCTTCTGGCCCAAGGTCGCGACGTCGGCGTCTCGATAGCAGCGGGCCTCAACGGCGACTCCGATCCGGATCCCGGCAATGTGGTAGCCGGTATTCAGGGCAGTCTGGCCGACGGTTTCGTGCGGCGCCCAGTGCAGGTATGGAACTTCGGTCACGTGGTCGACGATTCGCCGCGCTGCCGCGCGGCTTGGTCGGCGACAGTCCAGTCTGGTGACGACTCACAGGTCGTGAACGCGATGAAGACATGCGGGGACTCGTCCGCGTACGCCAAAGCCAACCATCCCGGTTTCGGCCAGATCACCACGGGACTGCTACTGCTGATGTTCGGAACCATCCTGTTATTGTTCGGCGCCTATCTGGGGATCAAGATTGTCTGGAGTGCTTTGGACTCGATCTACCACGCCATCATGGCTATTTTCGGGTTCGCCGCAGGCGGGTTCATCTATGGACCCACGCAGACGTTCCTGGTCCGTAATATGGTCGATTCCTTCGTCTCGGCCGCAAGGATGGCCGCCTACACCGTATTCCTCGGCGTATACGCGCTATTTCTGGGTGACCTGTTCGAGCAGGCCCGCGGCCAGGTCATGACGGTATTCGTCCTTGCCGGGATAGTGATGCTCATCGCCATCTTCCAGTTGCGGCGCCTGGACAGTAGCCTGCACCGCGGCAACGACTGGATAGCCAACCGATTCGCCCTCGCGTTGCAGGGCGCGTCGAGACCCGCCGCCGGCGCCGCCGGTGGCACCGCCCTGGGAATGGGCACGGTAGGGACGAATCACACCATGTCGGCGGCTGGCCTGGTCACCCAGCTCGCCGCCCTGAACACCATGAACGCCAACCCGATAATCGGCGTGATCCTCGGACGCAGGACGCCATTCGACCGTCACTCCAGACTGAGACACCGGGCGGAGCTCGCAACATGGGACACATTCGCGAACACGAATATTTACGGACGCAACGGTCAAATGGTCAATATGTACCTGGACCGGGACCAGATCAGGGCTGGCGCAAGCTACGCCGCCCGACGCGGTGGCATCGGCACTACTAGAGGTGCCGCAGCTGCCGTCCATGGCGTAACCGATTTCGGTGGAACCCTCCTCAATGCTGGTGCCGGCCTCATCGCTACCGGATGGACCGATAGCGACCAGGTCTACGAAGCCGTCCGGCTCCATTCGAGAGTTCTGCGAGATGCCGAGGACGAAACTCTCCTGTCCAAGCCCGTCGGCAGACTTGTCACCGCGTTGAGGCTCGCCGACACGGAGGAGCACTCGCCGGCCAGCTACGGAACACTAGAGACCTTCGCGGTGAAGTTTCGAGAAGCCAACGGGGAACACGTTATCCGCGGCCTCACCGATGCGGAACGGGCGCGTGCGGACGCTTACCTCAGCAATCCCTCCAAGCTGGAGATACAAGCGATAAGGACCTTGGCGACTGACGGCGTGGGCAATGACCTCGCAAGCGGCGGCCGCATGATGACCTACATCGGAACCGAACACGCTAGGAGAAGCCTCGAGGCCGTCAACCTCCTCATGGAGGCCCCCAATGACTATGCCCGCTTCCAGGCAGTCCAAGCCGAGGTCAACGCCGCTCAATACTCCGACCTCTGGGCAGCCGGGGTCAACAGGACCCCGTGGAATGCGCCACCACCAACGACACGCCCCTGAACCCATCCAGCCCGCTGATCGCCGCCCAAGCCGAGAATCCCACCTTCTCGGGACGCGCACCCGTCGGGTCTGATCCTCAGGGCCGACCGATGGGCGCGGCTACCCGCGCCGCCGTCGATGAGTCAGGGGACGGACATATTGCAAAGTCCGAAGCTTCGTTTCGTCAGAAATTTCCGCTATCGGGCCGACGGGATCTCTCCGGAGCCTCGGGGAATGATGCGAGTAGGCAGAATCACTACCTGCGGAGTGGAATCATCACCGTTTATGCGGGCGAGGAGTCGCTCGGTTGCGATTCTGCCCATGTCGGAAATATCATGCGTGACGACGGTAAGGGGTGGCTCCAGCATGTCGGCGAGTTCCATATTCTCGACACCCACCAGCGCCCGATCGTTGCTGATTCCCCGCGCGCGCAAGGACCGGATGGCGCCGACTGTGCAGTGGTTACCAAGTGTGAAAAAGGCGGTAGCGGGGTCTGCCAGGTCGAGTAGCTCGTCGGCGGCAGCCTCCGCCTCAGATGCTCCCTCGGTGTCGAGGCGGATGAGATTTCGGTCTACACGGATACCGTGGGTCTCGAAAGCCGCACGATAGCCGCGTAGGCGCTCCGAGACGGTATACGCCGATGCAAATCCTCCGATCACGCCGATTCGCCGATGCCCGTTTTCCATCAGATGAGCCGCCGCGGCATAGCCTCCTCCGAAACAGTCACTGAGCACGGCATCCACAGCGATTCCCGCAGGAGGTCGATCAATGAATACCAGCGGCAACCCAGCCGCTTGTTCGGGTCGTAGATAGGCTTGATCGAAGCTGGCGGGGACAATGAGTAAACCGTCGACTCGCCTGGAGGACAGCGCAAGCAGCGTCGCTTTCTCCTGGTCAGACGAGCGCGAAGTGGCAGTGACAACCAACAATTCATGTCGTTCCGCCACGTCTTCAATGCCACGGATCAGCTCGACGAAGAACCGCGTAGACGATTCCTTCAAGACGAGACCGATCGTGTTGGTACGACTGCCTTGGCGCAATCCGCGAGCAAGTTCGTTGCGGCGGAAACCCATTTCCTCGGCGGTGGCGAGAATGCGGTTGGCAGTCTCAGGCGAGGCTCCGCCCTCCCCGTTGAGGACCCGGGATACACTCTTGATGCTCACACCGACCCGATCGGCTATGGCCTTCATCGTAGGTCGCACCGAGGGACGCCGTGCAGGCCGACTCATCGCTCCTCCAAACAGCTCGCCAGATTCGATCGTGCCTCGGGTCCTCACGGATCGTATCTGTTGGCCGCCTACCCACCGAATCCCATTGACCTTGAACCGCTGCCAGTAACACGACAGGTCAGTTCGTGTACCGGCAATTTCTGGCAATGATGTTGTCCAATTCGCTGTATCTAATGCCTTGACCAGCGTGGATCAGGACCGTGGCAGCTTGTCGGCCGAGATATTGGCATGATCTGTGGAGGGGCTTGTCCAGGCGAGGTCTGTACCTGGCTGGCTTGCGATCAGCTTCGTCGGGGCGGCGTTGGGCTGGTCGCTGCCGGGGGCGGTTGTGTGTGGTGTGAAGGTTCGGCACTCACTGAGCTGACCTTCGGTACCGGGCGAGGATTGCGGCGCCGACCGGTTCCACCGACCGACACTCGAGATACAGCGGCGGTCGGTTGGCCGGAAATAGTTGATCGCCTGCACCGAGCACCGTCGGGAGATCAACAGCCGGTACTCGTCGACGAGATCGTGGGCCGTCAGCGACTGGACAATGCTGAGGCTGCCGGTGACGATCACGTCCCGATGCCCGCTGTGGTCACTCGCGATCGTTCGTTGCCGCGACGGCAGCACCTGCAGGACGGTCTTAGTCGCCGTTCCGCAGCAATCGTCCCCCACGGAAGAGCGACGACGGTGCCGAGGACAGACGTTTCAGCACCGGTTTTCGGACTCATCGGAGCACCGCCCCTCTACTATCACAGAAAGCATCAGAAGAAAGTCTGTTATGCGTCCATTTCCGAACACATTGTCCGATGCAAACGGTAGAGAATCTAAACTAATCGTCCGCCGGCTAAACAATCTCACCGCAGTTGTTCAGGGCAGCGCGTGCACCGGGGTCATACGTCGAAGATCTATCAGGTAACTTCTGGGCCATCCTGCTGACCGACCGGATGCTTTGCTGAGCCACTTGTACGCTCACGATAGTTAAACGATCGGTGTAGATATGAAAAGAGTCGATCGCCTGGTACACCACAACGATTTTCCGGATAGGGGGATGATATTGGAGTGCATGACCAAATAGATTCCCAACGCTGCCGAGTCGACCCGCCCGGGTCCCGAAATCTACTATCGAGTACCGTGCTGTTCCCGCGTGATCCGCTGCGATTCGTCACCCGCCTGATCGCCGAGTACGGCGACATCACGCGGTTCCGGCTCGGCCCGATCCCGATTATCCTGGTCAACCATCCAGACCATATCCGTCACATCCTCGTCGACGGAGCCGGGAACTACGAACGCGACTCGACGCCGCATCGGATTGCGCGAACGATCTTCGGCAACGGCCTCGCCTCCGTCGTCGGCGGGGAAAGCTGGCTCGAGCAACGCCGCATGCTGCAGCCAGCCTTCCACAAGAACCGGATCGCCCAGCTCTATGAAACCATCCGGGACACGGTGCTCGCCGGACTCGACACATGGGAGCAGCATGTGACCAGTGGGCGGCCCATCGATATCGAAGCGGAGATGAACGGGCTCGCACTCCAAGTCGTGTTGCGTTCTTTGTTCAAGCTCGACCTCGACCGGGCTTGCCTACATCAGCTCACCGGTTCGGTGGCCCAGGCCAATCGGGGATTGGCCGCTCACGTCCGCACCCCGTTCATTCCACTATCGGTACCGACGCCCGCACACCGGCGTTTCCGGCGCAGCATGCACCAGATCGATGAGATCGTGAACGGCATAATCGACCGACACCAGCACATCGACGGCGATGGCGCGGACCTGCTATCGATGATGATCAGCGCCGAAGACCAGGACACCGGTGAGCGAATGAGCAAGCGCCAGTTACGCGACGAGGTGTTCACCATGCTGTTCGCGGGCCACGAAACGAGCGCGAACACACTGTCCTGGGTGTGGTATCTGCTGGCGAAGCACCCCGAGATCGAGGAGAAAGCACACGCCGAGGTCGACGCCGTGCTCGGCGGGCGGGTACCGACGACGGCTGATCTCGCCCGGCTGCCGTGGATCCGGGCGATCATCGATGAGACGCTGCGTCTGTACCCGCCCGGATGGCAGGGTTATCGCAGCGCGCGCGTCGACGACAACATCGCCGGCTACAGCGTGCCGCGCGGCACGACGGTTTTCTACAGCTCCTACCACCTACATCGGCATCAATCATTCTGGACCGATCCCGAACTCTTCAAACCCGACCGCTTCCTGACTGTCGAAACCGAGCGACGCCACCGCGGTGCGTACATTCCGTTTGGCGAGGGCCGCCATCTCTGTATCGGAAAGCCGCTGGCGATGTTGGAGATACCTCTCGTCATCGCCGCTACACTGCAGCGATACCGGCTCACCCTCACACAGGACGAAACCGTCGAACCCGCACCGCTGGTGACACTCCGGATGACGAACCCCGTCCGGATGCAGGTGACCCGACGATGACAAATTTCCCGCCAGAGCGGAATAAGAATGAGTGATCAGAGCTTTACCACCGCCTTGTCGGTAGTCGGCACCCCGAAAGAAGCCTTCGACGGCATCAACGATGTTCGCGGCTGGTGGTCGGAGGACATCGAAGGCGAAACCATCAATGTCGGCGACGAGTTCACCTACAGTTACGAGGACGTACACCGCTGCACGCTTCGCGTAATCGAATCCTTGCCGGGTGAGAAAGTCTCTTGGCTCGTGCTGGACAACTACTTCAACTTCACCGAGGACAAGACGAGTGGAACGGCACCACCATCAGCTTTGACATCGCGGAGAAGGACGGCAAGACCGAAATCAACTTCACCCACCACGGCCTGGTCTCCGAGTACGAGTGCTACGGCGCCTGCTCCGAGGGATGGACTCACTACATCACCAACAGCCTGCGGGACCTGATCACCGCCGGTACAGGGCAGCCCAATGGCAAGGGCAAGGCACAGACGAACACGGAAAAAGCACTGACCGGCGCCTAGTAGTGCTTTGTTAGGTGGTGCGAGATGTGTTGTGGTTGAACGGTGTTGGGTGAGGAGATGGAGTTGGTTCGTCCGGTGATCGAGGAGTTCGCGGCGGAGATGTTCGCCGGGTTCGCCCGTCGGGATCAGCGAGCAAAGGGACAGTTGTATCTGCGGGGCCTACTCTGCGACGGTAAGCGCAAGTCGATGCAGCCCATGGCGGCACGGCTGGGGGTGGATCATCAGCAGTTGCAGCAGTTCGTGACGACCTCGACGTGGGACCACAGCCAGGTGAGGGCGCGGCTGACCAGGTGGGCGGCACGGTTCGTCGATCCCGACGCATTGGTGGTCGATGACACCGGTTTCCCGAAGGACGGCACATCCTCACCCGGGGTGGCGCGGATGTATTGCGGGGCGCTGGGCAAGCGCGGGAACTGTCAGATCGGGGTGAGCGTGCACGCGGTCACCGACTGGTCCTCGGCCGCGCTGGATTGGCGGCTGTATCTGCCCCGTTCCTGGGACGACCACACCGCCACCGACCCCGCCGAAGCCCAGCGGATCGCGGCGCTGCGAGCACGCTGCGCGATCCCCGGCCACGCCCGGTTCCGGGAGAAATGGCGACTGGCCCTGGACATGCTCGACGAAGTCGCCGCCTGGGGCATGCCCGCACGCCCGGTGATCGCTGATGCCGCCTACGGCGACAGCACCGCCTTCCGCGCCGGGCTCACCGACCGAGGACTGGCCTATGTGCTGGCCGTCTCGGCCTCGACCAGCGTCCATCCCGCCACCGCCCGACCGGTGGCACCGACCTACTCCGGGTTCGGACGGCCCAGAACCCGCACCGACTACCCCGACAAACCCATGACCGCGAAGACGATGATCACCACCGCCGGCCGCGCGGCAGGACGGTTCGTCACCTGGCGGCGCGGCAGCCGCAAGACCCCAGGAAATCCCGGCGCGGTGATGCGGTCACGGTTCCTCGCACTGCGGGTGCGCCCGGCCAACCGCAACATCACCCGCGCACCCGACGGCAGCCTGCCCGAATGCTGGCTGCTGGCCGAATGGCCCACCGGAGCCCCGGAACCCACCGACTACTGGCTGGCCACCCTGCCACCGAGCATCCCGCTACGAGATCTCGTGCAGCTGGCGAAAATCCGTTGGCGCATCGAGCACGATTACCGCGAACTCAAAGACGGCCTGGGTCTGGACCACTTCGAAGGCCGATCCTGGACCGGCTGGCACCGTCACGTCACCCTCGCCTCCATCGCCCAAGCCATCTGCACCACACTGCGCCACACCCCAAAAGCCCCTGCGCAGGCCTGACCCTCTACGCCGTCCTGCGCCGACTCCAACACCTACTCGCCACCTGGACCGGACACTGCCACACCTGCCACCAACCCTACCCACCCGAAAAACAACCACCTCACACCTAACAAAGCACTACTAGGGCACCAACGTAAGTGAGCAGGCCATGCTCATGGCGAACCGGTGCCGGACTGGTCTTCTCTCAGTCGACAAGTGCGCCAGCGGACAAATTGGCGATTGTTCCGGTCATGACTCCAGCTCGATCCGAGGCCAGGAACGCGGCCGTCTCTGCGACTTCGGAGAGCGTAGGCAGCCTCTTCAGCAGCGTCCCCTGCGCCATCGCCCCGCCTTCGAGCAATTCGTGGACTGACTGCCCGGCCGCTGCCGCGGTATGCGTGAAGAGGTCCTTGGTGTAGGAACCCGCTGCCGGCGCGTCGACGACAGCGTGTGGACGGATTCCGATGACCCGGATGTTGCTGGGTGCCAGCTCCGCGGCCAGATTCCGCGAGAAGGCCTCCTTGCCTGCCGCGCTCACGGCGTGTCCCAAGATGCCGCCTACAGCCAGTTTGGAACCCGGCTCAGATAAAGTCAGAATGACGCCAGGACGCTCGCGCCCCATGTGCGGTGCCACAGCCTTGCTTGTGATGAACAGCGTCCGCAGAAAGCCATCGATCGGCCGCATGAACTCCTCCAGCGAGAGGTCCGCCAGCAAAGTCCCCTGGTCGTGCAGGACACTCACGGCGTTGAGGGCTATGTCGATGCTGCCGGCCGTCGCCGCGACCGCATCGGCGTGCTTGTCGACCGCCTGTTGATCGAAAACGTCAACTTGCGCGGTCTCGACTGTCCCGCCCGTGGCGGCGATATCACGCGCCACGGCATCGAGATTCGCCTGCGTCCGCCCGGCGATGAAGACCCTCGCGCCTTCCCGGGCGAATACCCGTGCGACAGCGCCGCCGATAGCGCCCCCGCCTCCATAGACCACAGCGTTCTTGCCCTCGAGCAGCAATCCGCTCATTTTGTCCTCCAGGTGATTTGATTTTTCCGGATGCTTACGCAGGCTCGGTGATCACACCGTCGCCGCCGCGGGCTCTGTCGCGTCCGCAATTACCGGAGGCTTCAGAAGGCCGGCGGCTGATGCCGCCGAGAGTCGCCGGAGTTCTTCTCCGGCGACCTGTCGGTCAGTCGTGGTGCTGACGCTGGATTTGTTCCGCGATCCGCTTGATGCGGTTCAGGCGTGCATCCCAGGTCTTGCCGACTTCATTCAGTTGCCGGACCGCGCGGGAGAGCTGCGCCTCGTCGACTTCGTAGCGCCGCTCACGGCCCATCGGTGTCACATACACGAGCCCGGCGCGATCGAGGACGCCCAGGTGCTTGGTGACCGCCTGGCGCGAAATCGGGAGACGATCGCTCAGGCTGGTCGGCGTACCAACTCCTTCCGCGAGCAGCAGGTCGAGCAGACGGCGCCTGATCGGGTCCCCGATCGCCGACCAGAGCTCGTCGTCGACAGCGACGGTCATCGCGGCACCACGGAAGGGGCGTAGCTCTGCAGCCTGGGCAGGAACAAGTCCCAGCCGCGCTCGTGATCGTGAAAGGCCTCCTCGAGCACCGCGGCTTCCCACCCCTTCTTCCGCCAGCCGCTCTCGGTCAGGCGCAGAATCGTGCCGTCACCGGAAGGCTCGAGCTCGAAGGTGACCAGGAGAGAGTTGTCCGCGTCGGGCAGCTGACCATCAGGAGCGACCCATCGGAACGCGAACTTGCGGGGCGGGTCCACATCGACCACCTTGATCGAGGCGACCTCGGCGCGGTCGCCCCAGACCAATTCGCCGACTTCGCCCGGCACTGGCTCGAACGACGCGTCATCGGGCCACCACATCTTGATGTGCTCGGGACGGCTCACCACTTCGAACACGATCTCCCGTGCCGCGTCGATGCGGATCTCGCGCTCCAACTTTCCGAACTCCACACGAACCTCCAATAAGCAACCATTAGTTGCATATGACCCTAACTGCCGCCCCGGCAATCTGCAACCTCTTGTTGCATAATGATCGTAAGGTCGCCGCAGGCTTACCCCAGCGACTGCGAGCCTCGATCGACAGGACGCCTTGCTATCGGCCGTAGCGATCAGATCATGCCCAGGTGCTCTACCACGCCGGCTCGAGCCCGCCGTACCCGTAGGTCGGGCCGTTGATCGGAGTGCGCGCCCGCCACACCCGTATCGGGGTCCCGTCGGCGAGCGGTGGCACCGCGGCGGCGTTCCTGATGGTCGGCCACCTACAGCATCGACACTGCCCGGTGGGTCGTGATCGCGTGGTTGTGGGCCCCGATTCCCTTCTCGCCAAGGTCGTGTACCAGTTTCAGTACCTCGCGCAGGTTCCGGCCGAGCCGGTCGAGGGTGTAGGCCACAATGGTGTCGCCGGGCGGGCGAATTCGAGCAGTTCAGTCATGGCCCGCTGCCCACATCGAACGACGGACAGCCCCACCAACAGACTGCCGCAAGTCCCATTCTGGTCGCGGCAATATTGTGTTGCCCGACTGCTAGGCAGGGGCCACGATCGTCAAATGGAATCCGGGCTTCCCCCAGCGCTGGCGCCGGAAGTTGCGGCGCCTCCGCGCATAGACCTCGGCGACATCCTGATCCGCCGATGGCAGTCGCAGGACCTCGTAGCCCAATTCGAAGCGATCACCGCGTCGTTCGAGCACCTCCACGCATGGATGCCGTGGTTGGCCGAGCCTAGGACGCTGGACCAGCAGCGGGAGTTCAACGAAGTCGCGACCGCGAGCTGGCCCACAGCCGACGGGGACTTCAACTACGGCATCTTCGACTCCAGGGGAACTCTGCTCGGCGCAATCGGCCTGCACGACCGGGTCGGGTCCGCAACGTTGGAAATCGGGTATTGGTGCCACATCATGCACACCGGCCGCGGCGTGATCACCCGGTCCGCCGCGGCGCTGACCGAGACGGCGTTGAGTCTGTCTGGGATCAGTCGCGTCGAAATCCATTGCGACGCAGCCAATACTCGCAGTTCTGCCGTTCCCCGCCGCATCGGGTACCGACTGGATCGGATCGTGCCGCGCGAACAGCGCGCGCCGGCCGAGTCCGGCCGCGGGATGGTATGGGTGACAAACCCGATCTCGATGTCGGGCCGAAAACCCTGCAACGACTGACCCGTGACAGCCGGATTTGACCACATCCCGACCCACCCACCTGTTGCGAATACAGCACGAAGCCCTAGAGAACTCCCTGGGCTTCCCGCTGCGTGGGAGCGGAAGCTCATCCCCAGTACTCGCCGCGCCTTTTCCGCTCCTCCACGTCGGCCCGATACCGGACTTCCTGGTCGGCCCCAATTTTATCTTCGAATTCCGTTTGTCTCAGCCCGTTACGCGACGGGCGGCTTCAGCAGCCCGGTCACGTCAACCGCCTTGATGTCGACCACGGTGCCGTCTTCCTCGGCTGTTCCCAGCAGACCCTCCTTCGCGCAGATATTCGGCGCGATGGCGACGACCTTGCTGCCGCACTGGAAAGTGATCCCCGCACCGAGCGGCATCGGCTGCGGCGAGGGCATCGCACCCAGGTATGCGGTGATGTTCTGGCGCGTCGCCTCGCC
Source organism: Nocardia sp. NBC_00881 (assembly GCF_045207455.1). Lineage (NCBI taxonomy): Bacteria > Bacillati > Actinomycetota > Actinomycetes > Mycobacteriales > Nocardiaceae > Nocardia > Nocardia sp. NBC_00881. The sequence continues at coordinate 311,653 of NZ_CP108798.1, read as the reverse complement.
CTGGAATCCGGTCATGGCGCGGGCGAAGCCGAGGACGGCCTGATAGCCGGTGGGCGCGGTAGCGGTCTTGAGCTTGCCATCGGTGTACTTGTCGATGACCGCGTCGTAAATCTTGGTGTCCTGGGCGCTCGGGTCGGTCGCAGACTGCGGCGCGACGAGCAGATCGGCATAACCGCCAGGGATTTGCGCAGCTGTGGTCTCATCACCGATGCACTGGCCGATCACAGCTATCGGCTGCTCGACCTTCAGCGTACGCATCGCTTTGAGTGCGCTGGTGCAGAAAGCCGGATCGCCCAGGACATGGAACATCTGTGCATGGTTGTTCAGCGCGGCCTGGACCTGCGGGGTCTGATCCGGTGTGCCAGGCGGCACCGGAACGATATCGGGCGTGACTCCGGCATTGCCGTACACCATTGCGCCGATCTGGCGCAGGGGTTCAACGGAGCTGGGCACATCCATGGTCAGAATTGCCACGCGCTGGATGTTGTGCTCCTTCGCGTAGGTGGCCGGCACCGCGACCACGGCGCCGAGGGTGTTCGTCATCACATACGAATTCGGCGAACCGAATGCCCCCGCAGTGGAGCCGAGATTGAAGTACGCCAATCCGGCAGTGCTGGTGACCTCGAGGGTGGTGTCCATGAATATGGTCGGTCCGCTTACCAATGCGACGGCATCGGACTGCACGAACTTGTTGGCACAGTCACGTGTCCGGCCGGGCTGGCCTTGGTTTTCGCAGACCAGGTTGATTTCGATCGGTCGGCCGTTGATCCCGCCCAGGTAGTCGTTGACGTACGACGCGGCCGCCTTGGCTGCCTCGATCTCTGGGGTCGTGTCGAACTGGGCCGCCTTCCCCTCGGAGCTGAAGGCGATCTTGATCGGTGCGCCGGCGGCCTTGTTCGGTATGCCGAGTGCGGATTCATCTACCGTCGAGGTAGTCGAATAGCTGGAGCAGCCGGTCACCGCGAGCGCGACGGCCAGCGCGGCACACGGCAGCATCGCCCACTGTTCAGTTCGAATGGTGAACATCTTGATCTTCTTTCCTTAGTTGATGTTTCGGGTTCGGGATGGCTGGGCTGCGGCTGATGGAACGGGTCCGGGATCCATGCCACCGAGGTAGGCGGCCTCGATCCGGCCTGGATCGCGGGCCAGTGTCGCGGCGGCACCGCGGAAGGTGACGTCGCCGTGCACGAGGACCAGTGCCTCGTCGGCGATCTCGAGCGCCAGCCGGACATGCTGTTCGACCATCACCACTCTGGTTCCGGTCTCCTCGGCGATACGCCGCACCGCTGGCAGCATGTTCTCGACGATGACCGGGGCCAGCCCCGTGCTCATCTCGTCGATAAGCAGCACTTTTGGTTCCTGCACCAGGGCCCGGGCCAATGCAAGCATCTGCTGTTCGCCGCCGGATAACGCTGCGGCCGCAACAGACCACCGAGTCTCGAGCGCGGGAAACAGGCCGATGATCTGGTCGAGCGGCGGTCCGCTGCGGCGCCGAGCGATGCGGAGATTGTCGGCGACTGTCAGTCCGGCGAATAATGCCCGGTCATCGGGAACCAAGACGATGCCCGCGCGGTTGGCCCGGGCCGGCTTGCCGCTGGGCAGCGTCTGCCCGTCCAGCCGTACGTGACCGGCGAGGCGCGGCAGCAGGCCGGCCAGGGTCGATAGGAGAGTAGTCTTGCCCGCACCATTGGGCCCGAGCACGGCTAGTACCTCGCCGGCATAGAGTTCTATGTTGATGCCGCGCACCACCGGGATTCGGCCGTGTCCGGCGATCAGTTCGCGGCACTGCAACGTCATGCCGTCGCCTCGTCGGCGTGTGCGCTGCCGAGATATGCCTCGGCGACGGCGCGGTCACGATGGATCTGTGCAGGAGTGCCAGTGATGAGGGTGCGGCCGAAGTTCAGCACATGGATCCGGTCGCATAGGCCTAGGACCAGACTCATGTCGTGCTCGACCAGGAGAATGCTCACTCCGCTGCCCCGAATATCCCGTAATCGTTTTGCGAGCCAACGACTTTCGGTGGTGTCGAGCCCGCCGGCAGGTTCGTCGAGCAGCAGCACGTACGGCCGACCGGCGAGCGCCCGGGCAATGGAGACGAGTTGACGCATTCCGTGCGAGAGTTGGCCGACCGGGACATCGCCGAGTTCGGTGAGGCCGAGCAGATCGAAGACTTCGTCGAGTTCGGCCTGTCCCCCTGCGCCGCGACCGCGTGCGGTCAAGCCGACCAGGGCGTTCTCCCGGACGCTGAGATCGTCGTAGAGTTCAGTGGCCTGGAAGGTTCGACCGAGGCCGGTCCGAATCCGTTCGAAGGCGGGCAGCCGGTCGATCCGCTTGTCGCCTATGGTCATCACGCCGATAGCTGGTGTGAAGCCGCTGATCGCGTCGATGAGGGTGGTCTTGCCGGCGCCGTTGGGGCCGATCAGCCCGACGATCGCGCCGCGCGGCACGATGAGATCGACCGCATCGACGGCGACCACACCGCCGTAGTGGACCGTGACGCCTCGCACGGAGAGCGCCGTGTCGTCAGCGATCGTCATCGGCCCTGTATCGGGGTCAGGGTAGTCCGGGACGCATGCAGAACCTTTCCTGACGGGGGCGAGCGTCCGATTGTTCAGACGCGCGATTGTCTGGTGCACCGGGCCGACAAGGCCTTCCGGGTTGAGCAGCACGGTCAACACCACGCCGGCACCAGCAGCCACCTGATACCAGTCGGCGCCGCCGAGCACCTTCTCCAGCGCCAGGAATGCGGGGCCACCCACACTCAGCAGTCCGGCCAGCACACCACCTGATACCGAGGTGACACCGGCCAGGTAGACCGTTGCGAACACGGTGAGCCCGGTCAGCGCGGCGAACGGTTCGAACGACACCGACGTCTGCTGGTAGGCCATCAGGCAACCACCCAGACCCGCGATGAAACCGCCGATGGCAAAGGCGACGAGTTTGGTGCGGACCACGTTGATGCCGGAGGCCGCGGCCGAGCGTTCGTTGGCGCGCACAGCAAGCATGCGAGCGCCAAACCGGCTGCGCCGAAGCTGCGCTACCGCTATGCACACAACGACCAGCACGGTCAGACACAGAACGCCGAAGGGAAGCCGCGGATACTCGGCACCGGAGCCGATCCCGAGGTCGTAGTCGAACAGCCGGGGCGACGGGACACGCACGCCGCTGGAGCTGACGAAGTCGCTGTTGCGGAACCATACCGCCTCGAGCGCATAAGCCAGGGCAAGTGTCGCCACCGCTACCGTGAAGCCACGCACCCGCAGCGCGGGCAGGCCGACAACGGCTCCGAGCAGCGCCGCGCCCGCCGCCGCCGACAGCGGCACGAACGGGAACGGAATACCCCAGTTGGCGGTGACCGGGCCGAGCAGGAACCCAGCCGCGCCGGCGAGCGCCAACTGAGCGAGGGACACCTGGCCCGCGAAACCGGTCACGACGACCACCGAGAGCGCGATGACGGAGAAGATCAGCGAGGCGATCAAGCTGGCACGCCATTCGCCGCCAAGAGTGACCAGCGCGCCGAGTGCGGCCGGCCCGGCAGAGACCGTGCACAAGAATAGGTGATTGGGCCTCGGTGCACGGCCGAGTGTTGCGGTCGATTGCGCGCCGCGTATCGGTAGTTCACGCGCCCGCACAACCAGCAACAGCACAATCAACAGCAGCGGGATCAGCTCGACCAGTCCGCTCGACGGCAGCCAGCCGTACTGCCCTGTCAGAAACTGAGCCTCGGACTGCAGCATTCCTATCACCAAGCCGGCCGTTACCGCGCCGACCACGGACGAGAACCGGCCCAGGATGGCGGCGGCAAGCGCCGGAACGATGAACAGGGTGTACGACGTCGGGGCGAGCGGCACGATCGGGGCGATCAGGATGCCCGACAGTCCGGCGACCGCCGTGCCGATCATCCAGTTGTACGCGGCAATACGGTCCGGCGACAGCCCACTGACATAGGCGCCTTTCTCGCTCTGAGCCACCGCCCGGGTGGCGAGGCCGAAAGAGCTGGATCGATATAACACGGCCAGCACTCCCGCCACCGCCAGAATCGTCACTGTAAACCAGACGCGGTCCCGGGGAAGTTGCATATCGCCGAAACTCCAACTGCCCGTGGGGAATATAGGCTTCACTCCAATTGGTGCCGTGCCTATCCTCTGGACCGCGAGCGCGGTGAAAGCCAGCATCAGGCCGATCGAGGCGACCGTGCGGGCCACCGGTGGCGCGGTGCGCAAGGGCCGAAAAACCAGCAGGTACAACAGACCCCCGAGCGCTGCGGCGATCATCAGCGAAATCGATACGGCAGCCCAGAATCCGGGATCACCACCTATCTCGATGCTCCTCGGCAGCCCAGGCACCAAGACCAGCAGCTTCCCCTGGCGGAGAAAGGCATACGTGTAGGCGGTGCAGAGCGCGACGGAACCGGTGGCGAAGTGGACGACACCGGAGCTGCGGTAGATCACAACGAGCGCTAGTGCGATGGCGGCGAAGACGGCGCCGCCGCCAAGACCGAGAAGAAGGAACTGAAGATGGTCGGTCACGGGTAGGCCTCCGTGCTGCCGCTACCTGGGAGGTCGAAAAGGTAACGAGCATTGGCATTCATGCACCGATGCGGGCTTCGGCAAAATAGGTAGCTATTTGTACAGCCGCCCCGATTCAAGGAGTCATTCACAGCTATACCCCTGATCTCGACAGGACCGGTCGGGCACATATCGGACGTTCGCCATCCGCGACCCTGCGGTAATCGCCGCCAGTACCGCATCGGCGGTAACCCGAGCCCGGGTGGGTACTGGCGAAGTCACCTCGGCCGGTTGTCATGATCAGCCTAGATGTCCATCGCGGAGGCAAAACTCGATCCACCACTGCGAAACCCGGGTCGAACAATGTGTCACCTTTTCGCAGCCGTTTCAATTTGGTCTGAGTCGATATTCTGACACGGCCGAACCTCGGCAACCCTTGTCAATAGAGCCATCGTGGACAGCCGAATTTTGAACAGTTATCCAAATCACTAAACAATCTGGACAACGTGGTCCAGCGAAGCGAACAGTCGTACGCGGACGGTGCAACGGCGCTCGACACCTGGCACACGAGGTGACTGAGACCGTGCCTCACGTCGCTGACGCCGGCCGCCCACGGGACTTGAAGGTGCCGCCTATTCTTCGATGTCTCGGGCTATCAGAGTCAGAGTCTCGAGGTGGCCGCGAGTCAGCGGGTCGGATTCGAAGCGGGAGACGATCGCGGGAACCAGGTCTTCGCGTAGCAACCGCAGAATTTCCCGCCTCGTCTCAGCAGGCACTATCCGCAAGTCGATGGATCCATGGTGGTCGCGGAGAACAGTCACGAATTCCGCCTTGGCGTCCTGATCGGCGACGTGTTCGATCAGGAACTCGACCACCCACTCGAACAGGCCGAAGGATGCAGTCCAGGCGTATTCGTCGGTGACAAAAATAGTCATGGCCATCAAGCAATCATCTGCGATTCGCGCTCGGTAGGCAGATCACATCGCAGATCTCGCCTTCACGAGGTTCTTTACCGCGCTACCGGACACGCCGATGTCACCCTCTACCGCGGCACCAGCAGAACGAGCGCTGGCGACCCGAATGGCCGGAGGTGCCAGCGGACTTCCTCGCCAGGTTGGTCAGTGCAGAGGTAGTGCACGCGATTTGATCTCGTCGATCGATGAACTACTCGATCAACGCGGCCCTGATCGGGATCCATGCCCCAAACGACACCACCCGCGTGCGTCTCCATCACAGGCGGACCCCGATCGGCGCCCAGAGGATAGCGAATCGAGGCATTCGTCGATGGTGTAGGACTGCTCGACCTGTAAATCTATTCTTCGGTGTTCGGCGGCGGGAATCATGGCGCGCAGTCCGGCATTGTTTGTCCGTCAGAGATCGTGGGAGCGACGGTGTCAGGAGCCGTCACCGCCACCGCATAAGGCGGGTAGGCTTGCCGCAGTTCGGCCAATTCGGATTTGTCACCGGACATCTCGGTGATAATTTGCCAGAGTCTTTCGATGAACCGCATCGTACAGATGCCGAATTTGATAAAGGTCTCCTCCTCCGGGACACCGCCGAATGGTGCCCAGATGCGGGCGAAAGCAAGAATGTCCTCTACTTCTTTTTCCTGTTTGCTGAGCTGTTTCGGGCGGTGGCGTTCGGCTTCTCGTTGTCGTTCGCGCCGTCGGCGGTAACGCCGAATATCTGACTCCACCGGATCGAATCCGCCCGGTACCATGTGGCCCGGTCGATCTGGGCTCCTCCTCGGGTGTGCCCCATTGTCGGGTATAGACATTGGTTCTCTGTTCAACAGTGCGGTTCTGGGTCGAGGCTGGCCGGACGGGGTGATCGGCTCGAGCGTCATATCTGCAGGGTTCGGTGGGCATGATCGTGAGTCTGGTGTCGGGAATCATGACGCGGAGTCCACTACCGCTCGGCCGTCAGCGGTCAAGCGGTGCTCCGACAGAGTCAGGACCTGGCACCGCGACCGCAGTAGGCATCCGTTCCGTGGTGTGGGCTTGTGGATTGGCCAGGCGCTCGGGGCGCAGAATTTCGTCGAGCTCAGTGGCGGTGAGCAGTCCCCTTTCGAGCACCAGGGAGGTGACGCTGCGACCGTCGGTCAGAGCCTGGCGGGCAATGGACGCTGCTGCGTCGTAGCCGATCAGCGGGTTGAGGACGGTGACGACTCCGATGCTCGCTTCGACCTGGGAGCGCAGGAATTCCTTGTTGGCGGTGATCCCGTCGATGCAGCGGTCGGCCAAGCTGGTGCATGCCGCGGTCAGAGAGGCCAGGCTGGCGAACAGTGAGCGTGCAATGATCGGTTCGAAGGCATTCAGCTGTAACTGTCCGGCCTCGGCCGCCATAGTGACGGTGAGGTCATAGCCGATGACCTCGAAGGCCACCTGGTTGACCACTTCCGGGATGACCGGGTTGACCTTTCCGGGCATGATGCTCGATCCCGCCTGTCGTGGGGGAAGGTTGATCTCGGCGAAGCCGGCCCTGGGTCCGGAGGACAGCAGCCGCAAGTCGTTGCAGATCTTCGACAGTTTCACCGCAACGCGTTTCAGCATCCCGGAGAACAGCACGAAGGCCCCGCAGTCCTGGGTCGCTTCCACGAGGTTGCCGGCCGTCACCAGCGGCAGCCCGGTGATGCGTTGCAGGTGAGTGCAGGCTCGGGCGGCATACTGTGGATGAGTGTTGAGGCCGGTGCCGATGGCAGTTGCCCCCAGATTGATCTCGTGTAGGTGAACCAGAGCTTCGCAAATTCGGCGTTCGTCCTCGCCAACCATCACCGCATAGGTGCTGAACTCTTGGCCGAGGGTCATGGGCACGGCATCCTGCAGCTGGGTTCTACCGACTTTCACCACATCATCGAACTCGCGGGCTTTGCGCGCCAAGACCAGGCGCAGATGACCCATGCCGGCCAACAACTCTTGGGTGGCTTGGATGGTCGCGATCTTGATCGCGGTGGGATATACGTCGTTGGTGGACTGCCCCATATTCACGTCCCCGTTGGGGTGAATCCTGGAGTACTCGCCCTTGTCGAATCCGAGGATCTCCAGTGCACGGTTGGCGATGACCTCGTTGGCGTTCATGTTCGTCGAGGTGCCGGCGCCACCCTGGATTACGTCGACTACGAATTGGTCCAGCAGTCGGCCTTGTTCGATGTCCTGACAGGCCTGGCTGATGGCGTCCTTTTTTACCGCGTCGATCAAGCCCAGATCGAAGTTTGCCAGTACTGCTGCATGCTTGATCTGGGCGAATGCCTTGACGAGCAGTGGATACGAGGAGATTTCGGTACCGGTGATCGCGAAATTCTCTATTGCGCGCAGTGTCTGGATGCCCCAGTAGGCCGCGGCCGGGACTTCCCGGGCACCCATGAAGTCTGTCTCGATCCTGCCTCCATTGGCTTCCAACAGGGACGGTTCGGTCATCTGTGCCATTGCTCTCGGTTCTCGCGATGGTGGTCTGGGGTGAGTGAACGGATGTTGTAGGTGGGATGATCTCCCGGCCTGCCCGGCAGCCCGCGACCGTTGTGGCGCTGCTCCCGGGCCGCGGAATGCGGCGGATTCAAGTATTGGGAACGAATCCGAGCGCCTTGTCTACGACATTGTGTAGTGGTTCGCGATCGCGGAATCGTTTCAGATTGTCGACGAACAATTTGCTGAGGTCATCGAGATAATTGTCGGTGTCCCCGCTCATGTGGGGGGTGATGATGACATTGTCCATGCCCCATAACGGGTGTTCGTCGGGCAAAGGCTCGGGGTCCACGACATCAAGGGCAGCGCCGGCGATCGAACCCGATTCCAACGCCTCGGTCAGGGCGCCGGTATGAACAAGTTCCCCGCGTCCGACGTTGATGAGGCGTGCGGACCCCTTCATCGCGGATAGCACTTCGCCGCTGACCAATCCCCTCGTCTGATTGGTCAGCGGCGCTGCGAGCACGACGTAGTCGTAGTCATGGACCATCCTCGCCAGGTCCCGGGAGGAGTGGATCTGGGCGAAATCGTCATCACCGGGCCGGCTGGAGCGGGCGGCGCCGCTGACCTTTATGCCCACAGCATGGAAGAGACGGGCGATTTCGCGGCCGATGGAACCGGTGCCTACCACCAGCGCGGTTTGCCCCTGGAGCTTGCGAGTGACTCGGTGTTGCCAGCGGTGTTGTCGCTGCAGCCGGAATGACGTCTGCGCGCCTTTGGCCATGTCCAAAACGAATCCGAGCGCGAATTCGGCGATGGCCCGGCTCAGGACGCCCCGGGAGTTGGTGTAGACAATGTTGCTGCCGATCAGGTCGTCGAACAGGAGTTGGCTCACCCCCGCCGCGGAGACATGGACCCACTGCAGGGAGGCGGCGGCATCCCAGTTCTGCCGCAAGGCCGGCGAGAACGAGTGCCATTGGTATAACACGTTCGCGCCGTCGAGCGCGGTGGCCAGACCGTCGGCTTTGGTCGCCTCTCGGTAGAGGACCGCGACGACGGGCCGGGTGCGTTCCGCAGCCGTCGTCATGACACCGGTGATGGCTTGACGGCCGACTCTGGCAGGCCGCCCAGCAGTTGCCAGAGCGCCCCCGATTCTCCGAGGTTGACAATGGTGTTCTTGGGTTCGGTCATCGCATGCACGGCGTACCGCACCCCTTCGCGGCCGACGCCGGATTTCTTGCAGCCGCCGAACGGCATCGAATCGATGCGGACGTCGCTGGTCTCGTTGATGACCACGGCGCCGACGTGCAGTTTGTCGGCGATGGTCAGGGCGAGCTCTATCGATTGGGTGAAGATACCTGCTTGGAGTCCGAACTCGGAGTTGTTGGCGGCGTGGACGGCGTCGGAGACCTCGACGAACGGCAGGATGGTCACGACCGGACCGAACACTTCGTCGCGGATAACCCGGCACTCCGTCGGCACGTCGGTCAGGACGGTGGGTTCGTAGAAGGCGTTCCGTCGCTGGCCTCCCACGTGGACCGACGCCCCCGCAGCGGTGGCCTCATCCACCCATTCCTCGACGCGCCGGGCCTCGGCCTCGGAAATGAGCGGCCCAACGTCGGTGCGGCGGTCGAACTTCGGCCCCGTGCGGAGTGCCTGGGTGCCGCGGGTGACCTCCGCGAGGACCCGCTGGAAGAGCGATGTGTGCACGTACACGCGTTGCACCGAAAGGCAGTTCTGGCCGGCGACCCCGAATGCTCCGGCGACGATCGCGCGGGAGGCGTAGACCGGGTCGGCGTCGGCGCAGACGATCGTGGCGTTGTTGCCGCCGAGTTCGGAGAGGATCTTCTTGGCGCCGGCGGCGGCGGCGATCCGTTCGGCGGTCCGGGGACCGCCGGTGAAGGAGATCAGGTCGATCTGGTCGTCGGTCACGAGCGCTTCGGCCACACCGGGACCGCCGACGATCGCGGCGATCCGTCCCGACGGGACTCCCGCCTCGAGCAGCAGCTGGACAAGGGCCAGCCCGCTCAGCGGGGTCCGCTCGGAGGGCTTGAGTACGACACCGTTGCCGGCGATCAGGGCCGGGCCCAGCTTGTGCGCGACCAGGTTGAGGGGATCGTTGAACGGTGTGATCGCCGCGACGATTCCCACCGGTTTGCGGCTGTACCAGCCGATCTTGTTCCCGGCCGCGGTGCTGTCATCGAAGTCCAGGGTCGATCCGGACAGCTCACTGGACGCGGCAGCCGAGAGCCGCAGCGTCTCGATGCAGCGGACGACCTCACGCTCTGCCTCGGTGATGGTCTTGCTGCTTTCGGCGGCGATGATGGTGGCGAACCGCGCGGACTGCTCGTCGAGCAGTCGAGTTGCCTTTTCCAGCGCCTGCCGGCGCAGGCGCAGCGGCCATGGGTCGACCTGTAGGTGACGGTGGATGTACGCGATAGCGCGCCGTACGTCCTGCGCCGTCGAGGTGCACACCCGGCTGAGCAGGAACCCATCCTCGGGATCGCGCACGTCCAGGGTCATCTCGGTGGACTGCCAGCGGCCTTCGAGAAAGGCCCCTCCGGGCAGAGTGGCAATCCCTGACCGACTGTCGCTTGTTTTCGGACGCGAGTCGACGGCGCTTGAAGACGGAACCATGAGATTGCCTACCTCTACCTATTTGATGCGGTCGATGATCTTCGCGGCGCCGCCGATGATCGGCAGGAACCACGGGGGCCCGAAGTGTCCCGGGACGGGGGGATTCTTCAGGTCTTCCCAAACGTTTGCGGTTTTGTCGCCGCCCATGTAGCGGACCATCTTCTTTCCCATGTGGGCCGCCATCTGGACGCCGTGGCCGCTGTAACAGAGGGAATAGAACACTCCGTCGTGAACGCCGGCATGGACCATCTGGTCCATCGACAGATCGACCAGTCCACCCCAGGTGTAATCCACCTTGGCGTTCGACAGGTACGGGAACAGCTCGATCATCGCCTTGCGAAGAATCTTGCCGCTCTTGACATCCGAATCCGGGCTGGAGAGCGCGAAGCGGGCGCGACCGCCGAACAGCAGTCGGTTGTCCGGGGTGATGCGGAAGTAGTAGGTCAGCATCTTGCTGTCCGAGGACTGTCGCCGGTTCGGCAGAACGCGGTCGACCACCTCGTCCGGCAGCGGTTCGGTGACGATGATGAAACTGCCCACCGGAATCACGCGCCGCTGCAGCCAGGGCGTGACGGCGCCCGTGTAGCCACTGGTAGCCACCAGCACCTGCTTCGCTCGGACGACCCCGCGGGTGGTGTGCACATCGTGAACGGTTCCCGAGACCTTGTGCAGTTCGGTGACCGCTGCGTTTTCGCAGACAACAGCACCCGCGGCATCGGCCGCCCCGGCCAAGCCGTGCACGAACTTCCCGACGTGCAGTCCGGCTCCCAGCGGATCGAGCATCGCTCCGTGATAGAAATCGGTACCGATCTCGCTGTGAATCTCGGACTTCGGGATGGTGATGACCTCGTGGTCGGCCAGGGCGGCCAATTGCTCCTGCGACTTCAGCATTCCCTCGTAGTGGGAGGGATGAAAGGCCAACGAGAGCTTCCCGAACCGCTGGAAGTCGCAGTCGATGCCATAGTTCTGCACCAATTTCTCGATGGTGTCGATGGCATCGTTGTATTCCCGGAACATTTCCACGGCGCGGGTGCCCCCGTACCGCTTCACCGCCCTGTGGAAGCTGATCGCCAATCCCGTGGTCGCCATCCCACCGTTGCGGCCAGATGCACCCCAACCCACAGTATGCCGTTCGAGAACAGCAACACTCGCACCTTGCGTAGCGAACTCGACCGCCGCCGAGAGCCCGGTGAATCCGGCGCCGATGATGGCGACGTCGACCTGTGCGGGAACTGGTGTCCGGCGGTAGTCGCCGGACGTCTCAGCAGTATCCAGCCAATAGGGGGTGAGTTTCATGATTGACCTTTCACCTTGACCGCGGCTCAGAGACCGAGCAGTTTGTTGAGCTCATCGAGAGAATCGACGGTGGTGTAGTTGTACGCCAGGCTGTGCGGGTCATAGCCGCGGTCCAGCAGCACTTTGTTGGTGAACCCCAGGTCATCGGCGGGCATCAGGTCGTAGCGCGTGTGCGAGGAGACGTGCAGGAAGTCCTCGGGCGAGGCGTCGAGCTGCTCGACCATGTATTCGAAGGCCTCGTAGCGCGGCTTGTAAAATCCGGCCTGTTCGGCGGTGTACACGGCGTGGAAGTCGGCACCGAGCTTGGGCACACTGACATCGAGGAAGCTGGTGTCGGCGTTGGAGATGATAACCAGCTTGTAGTTGTCACCCATGATCTTCAGCGGAGCCGGAATGTCCTCGTGCGGACCCCAGTTCAGCACGGCGGCCGCGAACTGGGCCCCGGCGTCCGCGGTGAGCTCGAGGTGCCATTTCTTGCAGGTGCGGTCGTAGGCGTCCTGAAGCACCTGCTCGTACGCGTAGTACGAACCACACACCTGGTCGTAACGGTAGTTGCGGAAATCCCGAAGGAAGGCGGGCATCTGTTCTTCGGGCACCCGGCCCGCAAGCAGGTCCCGGGTGGTGGGCACGATCTGGAAGTTGATGAGTGTGCCGTAGCAATCGAAAGAAATGTACTCCGGTCGGAAAGTCTTGTCTGCCATGATCATCCGTTTCATCGAAGGGGCAGCGGACAGTTCGGGAACCATTGCTGTTCCCGTGGGAATGCGGAGTTACGGGCGGTCGTCGCCACCCTCACTCAGGACTCTGTTGACCTGCTGATTCGACCCTAAGCCGCAGAATTGTCAATTGTCAACAGTTCGCAAGAGGGGTAGTGTGATCCACTGCACTGTCAAACCGACTGGTTGGATATGGTCTAGCCGACAGTGCAGATGCCTCGCACACATGCCCCGCCACCTGCGGCGACGGGAGACCTACCGGCCGGGAATCCGAGACCCCCGCGACCGTTCAGCAAACCCTCTTTCGCTGAATCATTCGAAGGAAACCCATGAAGACAAGAACAAGACTCCAGGCCGCAGTGGCCGGCTTCGCCCTCCTGGTTGCCCTGAGTGCGTGTAGCACTGTCGACAGCGATGGGGCAGCGGGCTCGACGTCGAATACGGCCGATATCTCCGAGGGCGTGCAGCCGGACGCCGCCGCGGTCGCACTGCTGCCCGCCTCATACAAAGACAAGGGCGAACTGACGGTGGCGATGGACCTCCACTACCCGCCGACCACCTTCTTAGCCGATGACAACACCACTGCGATCGGCCTCAACCCAGACGTCGCCCGCCTGGTCGCCAAGAAGCTCGGACTGAAGATCAAGTTCGCGAACACCAGTTTCGACGCCATCATTCCCGGCATCGAGGGCGACCGATACGACTTCACCGCCACGTCCATGTCACCCACACCCGAGCGGCTCGAGGTCCTGGACATGATCGACTACTTCGATGCGGGGGTGTCCGTGGCCGCTGCCGCCGGAAACCCGCTGGGCCTGAGCAATGACAATCTGTGCGGCAAGAACATCGCCGTGACAAAGGGCTCCAACGCGCAGCTCAAGCACCTACCCAACATCTCCGAATGGACGTGCGTGTCCCAAGGAAAGCCGGCGATCAATGGCATCACCCTGCCCAACGTCCAGGAAGCGCTGACCCAGCTGGCCTCCAAGCGGGTCGACGGTGTCTTCTACGACACCGCGGCCCTGGTGTGGGCAGAAAAGCGCCAACCCAACGCCATCACCGTCCTCACCCCCCAGGTCGACACGCACACGGAGCACATCGTCACCGTCGCCCTCAAGAAGGGATCGCCGCTGACTCCCGCCTTGCAGGCAGCCGTCCAGTCTGTCCTCCACAGCCCCGAATACCAGGCCTCCCTGTCCAACTGGGGTCTTACCGCGGGCGGCGTTACCGAAGCCAAGCTCAACTAGGGAAACACCATGGTGCAACCGACTACCCACGGAAGTAACGCGATAATGAACGGGATGGACCCTGCCCTCAAACCGAGGCTTCGGCGGCGAAGTGCGTTCGAGTACACGACTTGGGTGGTGTGCATACTGCTCGCCCTGGGGATACTCGTCTCGGTCTCGATCAATCCCAACTTTCAGTGGGAAGTGGTCGCCAAATACTTCACCCATGAATCAATCCTGCGCGGGCTGGTCCTGACGATCTACCTGACGGTTGTCAGCATGGTCCTCGGCACGCTGCTAGGGCTGATCTTGGCGATCATGCGGTCCTCGAGCATCAAACCGATTGCCGCAACGGCAGGGATATACATCACCTTCTTTCGCGGCACACCGGTGCTGGTACAGCTCATCTTCTGGTTCAACATCGCCGCGCTGTACCCGAACCTGTCGATCGGCGGCATGGGCATCGACGTCAATGCCCTCATCACCCCCATCACGGCCGCGGTTATCGGCCTGACGCTCAATGAAGCGGCGTACATGGCGGAGATCATCCGCGGCGGGTTCTCCTCGGTAGGCAAGGGCCAGATCGAGGCCGCTGACTCATTGGGAATGAGCGGCGCGATGAAGATGCGCAAGATCATCATTCCCCAAGCGATGCCCTCGATCATTCCGGCAACCGGAAACCAGGTCATCGGAATGTTCAAGGAGACATCACTCGTCAGCGTTCTCGGCGTCGCGGAGCTGCTCCAAAGCGCGCAACTCATCTACGCACGCACCTACGAGACCATACCCCTGCTGATCGTCGCCAGCCTGTGGTACCTCGTGATGACCCTGATTCTGAGCTACCCGCAATCCCAGCTCGAGAAGAAGTACTCCCATTCAGCTTCCAGGCTTCCCCGGAAAGCTAAGAACGTTCTGCTGACAGACCCGGAAGGTATTGCCCGATGACTTGCGACGGTACGATCCACGGCCGGGGAATCCGTAAATCCTTCGGCTCCAAAACGGTTCTGCAGAACATCGATCTCGATATCGCCAGCGGCGAGATCTGTTGCATCATCGGCCCCAGCGGCTCCGGAAAATCGACATTGCTGCGCTGCGTCAACGGCCTCGAAACCATCGATCTCGGAGTATTGAAGGTCAACGGAGAACACTTCGGCTACTACGAGACCGACACCGCATTCCATGCCCTGAGCCGCAAACGCCTGGCCGAACAGCGCACCAAGGTCGGCATCGTTTTCCAACAGTTCAACCTGTTTCCCAACATGACCGCTGCCGAAAACATCATGGCCGGCCCCGTACTGGTCAAGCGCGGCGACAAACAGCAGGCCGCCGATCAAGCAAAGCAGCTGTTGGCGAGCGTGGGACTGAGCGGGTTCGGCGGCCACTATCCCGCGCAGCTGTCCGGAGGACAGCAGCAGCGCGTAGCGATCGCGCGAGCGTTGGCCATGAATCCACAGATCATGCTGTTCGACGAGCCGACCAGCGCCCTGGACCCCGAAAAAGTCGGTGAAGTCCTCGCCGTCATGCAGGACCTGGCTCAAAAGGGCATGACCATGGTCGTGGTCACCCACGAAATGGGATTCGCGCGCGAAGTCGCCGACACCCTGCTTTTCATGGACGAGGGCTGCATCATCGAACGCGGAGACGCCCGCGAAGTCCTTGCCCATCCGAAGGAACGCCGGACCCAGGCTTTCCTCGAAAAGGTACTGTGACGATGGACGGACAACTTGCCGTCATCGGCCTGGGCAGCATTGGCAGCATGGCATTGTGGCAAGCGTCCCGCGCGTCCGACTCGGTGGTCGGATTCGAGGCGCAATCGCCGGGCCATGCCCGCAGCGCCGGCGGCGGTGACACACGCCTGTTCCGCATGCTGTATCGCGGAACGCCGAACTACTACCCCATCCTGAAACGCTCCCGCCGTCTCTGGGCCGAACTCGAGGCCGACTCGGGTCAGCACATCCTGACCCGTTGCGGCGGACTGTCGATCGGAACGGTGGACGGTCCGTATCTTCCGAGCCTGCTCGAAACCACCCGGTTGAACGGAGCTGACCACGAAATACTGAGCCGCGAGGCGATGGCCGAGCGGTACCCGCAACACAACCTGCGGCCGGACGGCCGAGCGGTGTTCGATCCCCATGCAGGCGCCCTGCGGACCGACCGCGCAGTCACTGCAGCGGTGGCCGCCGCACAGGCGAACGGGGCAACGGTACTCACCAACACTGCGATCGACGACGTACGCGAAGCAGACGACGGCGTCGTGGTGACAGCCGGCGCCAATTCCTGGAAGTTCGAAAAGGTCATCATCTCCTCCGGCGGCTGGTCCCAGCACCTCATGCCCGATTACCTGAAGGCAGCAACCGAAACACGCCGGATCTTCCTGTCGTGGTTCGTGGCGCGGGACGCCTCCGAATTCACGCCGGAAAAATTCCCTATCTTCATCCGCATCTCCGGAGATCGCTCCATGTACGGGGCCCCCAGCGTCGATGGGGTGACCGTCAAGGCAACCCTGGACGGTCGCGGGGCACCCACCCCGCGCGCCGAAACAGTGCCCAGGGAGCTCACGGCAGACGAGATTGCGGAGACCACCGAGACGGTCACCGAGTTCTTGCCCGGCCTTTTTCCCAATATTGTCCGCTCCGACGCTTTCCCGGACCTCTTTACCGCGGACCAGCACTCCCTTCTCGGCCCCCTGCGGGAGAACAGCGGAATCTATTGCGCCACCGGATTTTCCGGCGCCGGCTTCAAGATGGCCTCCGGCTTCGGCGAGATCGCCGCCAACGAGGCCTTGGGCACGCGGTCCTTCCGAGGGCTCGACTTCCTGCGGCCCCAACGGTTTCAGCCACCCCACCCGCGCGAGGGCTAGGGCCCTGCCGACGAGGTGCCTGACAACCGTCAGCACGCAAGGTCCCTACGGCTCGAGGTAGGTCACGTGCCGCGTGGCGAACCGGGGGTTCAGCCTCGCCACGCGGCCTTGCGACTAACCCATCAACCGGATTGTTGATTGTTGACAATTGACAATTTTCAAGAAAGAATGACTGCCATGGCAACTCTCAGCCCGGTTCTCGAGCAGGCCACCCCCGTCGTCGTCGAGTACGCGGCCGGCAGTTGGGTGTACGCGACCGACGGCAAGAAGTACCTCGACTTCACCACCGGAATCGGCGTCACCAGCACGGGGCACTGCCACCCGGATGTCGTGGCCGCGGCTCGCGAACAGGTCGGCAAGATCGTTCATGCCCAGTACACGACGGTGATGCACAAGCCACTGCTCGAGCTCACCGAGAAACTGGGCGACTTCCTGCCCGCGGGACTCGACAGTGTCTTTTACGCCACCTCCGGCTCCGAAGCGGTCGAGGCCTCGGTCCGTCTGGCACGCATGGCGACCGGACGACCCAACATCATCTCGTTCCACCGCGGATTCCACGGCAGGACGGTGGGTGCCGCCTCGCTGACCACCGCCGGCACCAAGTTCCGTTCCGGGTTCTCCCCTTTGATGGGCGGGGTGCATATCGCTCCCTTCCCCCATGCCTTCCGATACGGCTGGGACGAAGACGTAGCTGTTGCCTTCGCCCTGAAGGAACTCGATCACCTCCTGCAGACCATCAGCACCCCCGCCGACACAGCGGGCTTCATCATCGAACCCATCCTCGGCGACGGCGGCTACATCCCCACCCCCGTCACCTTCCTGCAGGGGCTGCGCGAGCGCGCCGATCTGCACGGCATCGTGCTCATCGTGGACGAAGTCCAGGCAGGCGTGGGGCGCACCGGGAAGTTCTGGGGACACGACTGGGCCAGGATCAGGCCGGATGTCGTCATCACCGCGAAGGGTTTGGCCAGCGGATTCCCCATCTCCGCGATCGCCGCCCCCACCGAGCTGATGGCCAAGGCATGGCCGGGCTCCCAGGGCGGCACGTATGGAGGAAACGCGGTCGCCGCCGCCGCGGGCGTCGCAACGCTGGGCGTGATCGAGCGCGAGAACCTGGTGTCCAACGCCCAGATTCGAGGCGAGGAGTTGCGCGCGGGCCTGGAAAGCCTCCGGACCGACTTCGCCGGGATCGGGAACATCCGCGGCCGCGGCCTGATGCAGGGCGTCGAGTTCACCACCGCTGACAATGCTCCCGATGCGGCGATGGCACTGGCCGTGCAACAGGCCGCTGTCACCGAAGAACTGCTGCTTCTCACCTGCGGTCCGTACGGCAATGTCATCCGCATCATTCCGGCGCTCAATGTCACCGGCGACGAAATCCAAAACGGCCTGAACAAATTCACCCAGGCGCTGAAGACGGCCACCACATAGACACACATCCCCCATGGTTCCGCCGGCGACGGACTCCCCTCCGGACCGGCGGAACCCATCTCCCTCGATCACCGAAAGTGTCACATGAGCCCTTCCTTGGACCCCTCCACCTTCCACACGGACCTGTTCATCGATGGTGTCTGGCGGAAAGCCACGGGCGCAGCCACCTTCACCGTGGAAAACCCGGCAACGCAGGAAGTCATCGCCGAGGTGGCCGACGGCGGGCTCGACGACGCCCTCGATGCCATCGCCGCGGCCGGTCGCGCGCAAGCGACGTGGCGCACATCCACCCCTCGGGAACGGGCGGACATCCTGCGCCGCGCCTTCGACCTGGTCATTGCCAACACCGACCGGCTGGCCGCCATCATGACCGCCGAGATGGGCAAGCCTCTTGCCGAAGCCAAGGGCGAAGTGGCCTACGGCGCCGAGTTCCTGCGGTGGTTCTCCGAGGAGGCCATTCGTATCGGTGGAGACCACACCACCTCCGTTGACGGCAACACCCGAATCCTGATCAGCAAGGAACCGGTCGGGCCGTGTGTGTTGGTGACGCCGTGGAACTTCCCGCTGGCAATGGGTGCCCGTAAGATCGCCCCGGCCATTGCCGCCGGGTGCACGATGGTCTTCAAACCGGCGGAACTGACACCCCTGACCTCTCTGGCCTTGGTGGAGATCTTCCAGCAGGCCGGCCTTCCCGACGGCGTTCTCAACGTCGTCACGACGTCCGATGCCGCCAGCGTGGTGGAGCCATGGATGAGCAGCGGGATCGCACGCAAGGTCAGCTTCACCGGGTCCACCGAGGTCGGCAAGATCCTGTTGCGTCAGGCAGCGGAGAACGTTATGCGCTCCTCCATGGAACTGGGAGGCAACGCCCCCTTCATCGTCCTGGCAGACGCAGACGTGGACCGGGCCGTCGACGGCGCCATGAAGGCCAAGATGCGGAACATGGGCGAGGCATGCACAGCCGCGAACCGCTTCTTCGTACACCGCTCCCTGGCAGAGGAATTCGGGGAGAAGCTGGCCAAGAGAATGGCCGAACTACAGGTAGGCAACGGCGCGGTGGAAGGAACCGAGGTCGGTCCCCTCATCGAACAGGCAGGACTGGACAAAGTCGACGGTCTGGTCGCCGACGCCGTCGCCAAGGGTGCCCGCATCCTGACCGGCGGAAGCCGACCGCAGGGTCCCGGGTACTTCTACACACCAACGGTCCTGACGGATGTCCCCCTGGATGCGGAACTGATGAGAACCGAAATCTTCGGGCCAGTCGCGGCAATCACACCCTTCGACGGGGAGGACGAAGCGGTGCACCTGGCAAACGACACCGACTGGGGGCTCGTCGGATATGTGTTCACCGAAAGTGTCGACAAAGCCATGCGGTTCTCCTCCGCGCTGGAAGTAGGAATGGTCGGCCTTAATACAGGCCTCGTGTCGAATCCAGCAGCGCCGTTCGGCGGCGTCAAGCATTCCGGACTGGGACGCGAAGGCGGCAAGATCGGAATCGACGAGTTTCTCGAGTACAAGTACACCGCAATAGCGCATTAGATCGCTCTGCGCCGATGACTGAATCAAGGGAGTTCGCATGGCGACACCCGAGGGACCGCTTGTATTAGATGGACGACCCACTGCACAATTGATTGCCGATCACCTGCGGGAACAAATCATCCAAGGGGACTTCCGTCCCGGTCAGCAGATCAACGAATCTGTTCTGGCAGGTCAGCTGCGCACATCCAGGGGACCAGTCCGCGAAGCACTGCAGCGGCTGGCCCAGGAGGGAATCCTCGTCAGCTTGCGGAACCGCGGTGTTTTCGTGCCGGAGCTGTCGATCGACGATATCAAAGAGATCTACGCCGTCCGCGAGGCAGTGGAATCAGCCTCCGCAAATATCCTCCTGGCCGCCGGACAAGAACAAATCAACCGCACTTGCCAGTCGCTGAAAGAAACTTTGACAGAAATGGCGACGCAGGTTGCTTTGTCGGACTGGCAAGCACTCACCCGACTGGATATGAAATTCCATACCTCATTTGTCGAAAGGACAGGAAACTCGCGTTTGATCCGGATTTACGACACGCTCGTAGCTGAATCGAGAATGTGCATTCTCAACCTCCGAGTTTCCTATCCGCGAGTGGACGTTCTGGTCCAGGAACACCAGAATCTCCTGGACTTGCTGGAAGCCGGCGATAACGAAGGACTTCAGCAGGCGATCAGTCGTCACATGCGCAAGGCCGTTGACGATCTCACCACAACAACGCACCAGAATTGACTGGGCCCAGGACCGGGACCGCGGGGATTGGCACTGCTCCGATCTATCGGCGCGGGTAGGCCACGGTGTACGGCGTGCCACTGAGGTGTAGGCTTGCCAACTGTCAACATGTCGACAAAGGCGGCAATAACCATCCATCAGGAGGTGCGACGGGACTTTGACCAACTTCGAGATCGGTACTGTGGGCCTGCCCAGCCAACGGGGCGCCCGTCGCAGAACGTCATCGACAAGCGACTCGGATACGGTCACATCCTTGATCCACCACAGTTGACGGTGCACCGGGAAAGCAGCAGTAGATGTCAGGTATCGACAACATGGTTCCCATGCCTCTTCGGGTCACCTCTGCGGTGATCGCGGAACAGCTGCGGGAACGGATCCTCGAGGGCAGCTTCGCACCGGGTGAGCAGATCAGCGAGGCACAGCTGGCCGCTCGGCTGAAGATGAGCCGTGGTCCCGTCCGAGAGGCCGTGCAGCGCCTCGCCCAGGAGGGACTCCTGGTCAGCCACCGCAACCGAGGCGTGTTCGTCGTCGAGCTCGACGTCGCCGACATCGAGGACATTTACCGTAGTCGGCGCGCCGTTGAGAAGGAAGCGG
The DNA here is from genome assembly GCF_045207455.1 of Nocardia sp. NBC_00881. Taxonomy (NCBI): domain Bacteria; kingdom Bacillati; phylum Actinomycetota; class Actinomycetes; order Mycobacteriales; family Nocardiaceae; genus Nocardia; species Nocardia sp. NBC_00881. The sequence continues at coordinate 290,727 of NZ_CP108798.1, read as the reverse complement.
CGAGCACCGTGTATGAACGCGGAATTCCAGCCGGACTCGCGGCTCGTCTCGAAGAAATCCTGGGAAACATCGCACAATACATGGACGCCGGCGACTGGCCGAAACTGGCCCGCGAGGACCTCTATTTCCACGAAACGATGGTCGAAGCCGCGCAAAGCCCACGGCTGATCCGAATGTTCTCCACGCTGGCCGCCGAGACCATGCTGTGCATGTCGGCTTTCGACGAGCGGTACATCCGGCCGCCTACAGCGGTCGAGGAACACCAGAGGTTGCTCGACCGGCTGCTGGGGGGCGATCTCGCCGAGATGCTGGCGGAGATCGATCGGCACTTGACTCACGCGGTCGACTCGCTGACCAGTGCACGCCGGGAGCGGGACGGCGACGAAGCAACGAACGTGTAGCCGCGTCGTTCTCACCCGCTGCGCGGCAATCACGGAGTCGCTCTCGCGAATCAGCCATCAGAAACTCCTCGTCCGTCGTGATGAACAGCGGGCTGATCTACACGGCGTTGCCGCCAACGTTAGGCATTCGACGAGATACCAGTCACCGGCTGTGAATTGTGATTTGCGGACCGATGGTCACAGTCGTCGTGCTTCCGCCCGGTGCTATTCGCCGAGCGGAAGGAAGACGGGCAGGCCGCCGGTCTGTTGCGGCTCCACCTTCTGAAGAAGGGACCGAGTGGCTTGCATCCAGGTCCCGCCGCCATGAAGTTCCCGCAGGCCGATGGCGCGGTGCAGGAAAGCATGCGGGCGGCGTGGGAAACCAGTCGTTTCCCACAGCCTGCATTGCGACTTCGCTGTCGCAGCGCGCGATGTACGACGAACATAGGATAGCGATCGACGAGCGGGCCGGAATTGGCACGTTACGCGCCTGAGGGAGCTTGTCCGGTGAGGGTGCGGTACAGCCAGGCCGCTGCATCCGGCTCGGTGTCGAACCGCTCGCGCACATCGTATTTCCCGCGCTCGTAAGCGCCGACCTCCCAGTCGCCGCGTGTTCCCTTCCGGAGGAACCAGAAGTCGGTCGGGAGCGGATCGTGAGTATGGGTGCCCGAGATCTGGAACGATTCCGGGGGTAGTCCGGCCGCCAGCAACGCAGCGTTGAGTTGCTTACGGTCCATGTCAGGCAGGCCTTTCTTCGACGAGGTATCCGTTCTGCAGTAGCCACGTGACGCTCAGTGCCGATCCGGCTTCGGGGAGGTGCGTGGCCTGTAGGAGGAATTGGGTTCCACCACCGGGTTGCTCGAACCATGCGGCGATCGGACCCGCCTCGACCTTGAACGGTTTGAGAACACAGTAGAGGTGGTAGTTGCTCGGTGGAGTTCCCGTGGGCGTGTTGAGGTTCTGCGGCGGCAGCGCCCGCGCTTCGAACTGATCATTTGCTGGTGCGAGGAAACGTCCACCTGGGTAACCGAACCGGTCGATCCGCTTGCCGGGCGGCAATTCCTGCGGGTGCCGCACGGCCTGCCCACCGATCACCTGGAATCCGTCCTCAGGAGGGTAGATCCAGCCGGAGTCGTGGCGGTACTTGGCCACGAAGTCATCCGCGGTGAGCCCGCCAAACCGCTGGTACCCGATCAGCAGCGGCTGTACCGGCAGACCCTGTGGGAGCGGATCGGGGCCGAGATACTGCCGATTCGGGTCGTAGAAGCTCGTCGTCGGTGGTGCGTTATCCGGAATTGCTGGGGTGCAGGTCGGCTTCGCAGGCCCTGGTTGGGCAGGTGCCGTCCACGGTTGTCCGACCAGAAGCATTAGTGAGGTGAAGGTCGCGGTGATGAAAGATCGGTAGCGCACGATACCCCCAAAGCGCTTGAAAGTAGTTACAGCTCAGAGGATAAGGCCGATCAGTACCTGCCACATGCGGTTCGAGAGCATCTGGGGTCTTGGACCGGCGGGCCGCTGAGGTGTCGACACGAGCCTTGCGAATCGGCCTTCCGACCCGAGGACGCGCACACGTCGGTGCAGCGACGCGGGAGTGTCGGTGCACAAGAATGGCTGTAGTGCGATATCGGCGAGCGGTGGCGAAGGCCGCGGGAATCGGCGCAGAAGTCCGAGTCTCGCCGAGCCGGACGCGAAGGCGTTACAGCCTCGTTCCTCGAAGTGTGCCGCTGCCGGGAGCGTCTGGGAGACTCACCGTGCTGACCCTCGTCGTCCACGGTACCGACGACCCGTTCTTTCCGTACGGCAACGGACAGGCCGTGGCTCGAGAGATCCCCGGCGGCCCACTTGCTCGCCGCCCTGGTAGCGCAACACCCGGCCAGGTGACCACCGTAAAACGGAACCGTCCGCCGCCAACCGATTCCAGCAACCGCACCCGCTCCATAATTCGCCTGTGACCCACCGCCCACGGGGCAACAGCAAACCTTGTGTTTATGGTCGTCAGGTCAAATGTCCAGCGCTTACACGACATCATCCCATGACTTACACACATCCGAAACATATCAGCAACAGAATCCTTTTAGGTTCATGGTGTCCATCCGACGATCGAGATCACGAGGTAGCAGAATGAACAACGATGGTGGGCTCGACGCCGCTCAAACGCTGGAGCAAGGTCTCGGACGCCGTGGTTTTCTGCGAGCCGTCGCGGCGATCAGTGGTGGTGTAGGGGTCGCAGGTGCCGCCGCCGCGTGCTCACACGGTTCCGGAGCAGGGGTTTCGACGGCATCGACTTCTCCTGTCGGCGTGCTGCAGCCAGGCAGGGGCAACGTCCCTGGCGCTCACTACCTGCGCTCGAATCCCGATGAGGTGCTGTGGGGATATGTGCCGACGGTGCACAGCACTCCAGTCATGCGGATAAAGTCCGGCGAAACGGTGACCATCGACAGCATTTCCCACGAGGGCATCCTCGAGGACCAGGGCCGTAATCCTGTGGAGTACTTCGGTAGCAAAGGAGTGGCGGCGTCGGACGTACTGGAGGACGCCATCGCGGTTGCCGCCGAGTACAACCGTACCCCGCGCTCCTTCGACAAGGACGGCCCGCACGTGGTGACCGGTCCGATCTTCGTCCAAGACGCCCGCCCCGGTGACGTTCTCAAGATCGAGACGCTCGAGGCCACCCCACGCGTTCCATACGGAGTGGTATCCAGTCGGCACGGGAAAGGCGCGCTCGGGGTCACCGCCGATCGTGCCGCGCCAGCAGGCATTTCGCTGGACGAGGTGATGCCGCCGATCGCAAGCGACGGCCGCGCGAACGGCACCCCGACCGAATACGGCAATGTCTCGACCTTCACCGCGATCGAGGACGGACACGGGGTGCTGCCCGTCGGTGACAAATCCAAGGTGCGATTTCCCTTGCGGCCCTTCATGGGAATGATGGGCGTGGCGTTCGCGAGTGACACAGATCCAACCTCACCGAACGCGAATTCGATCCCACCGACCCTCGGCGGCGGCAACATCGACATCCGCCAGCTCGGCATCGGATCAGCGTTCTATCTTCCCGTTTTCGCGGACGGCGCACTGTTCTATGTCGGCGATCCGCACATGTCGATGGGCGACGGCGAGGTCTCGCTCACGGCCATGGAAGGGTCGCTGCGGGGAACATTTCGACTGACGGTGTGCAAGCCTGGCTCCGGCGACGCGCCGTCGGTCGCCTTCCACTATCCGTTCGCTGAAACCGACGAGTCGTGGATCCCCATCGGCCTGTCCGATCCCAACGGCGCCGTCGACGGCCAGATCAGCGATCTCAACGTCGCAATGCGCCGTGCGGTCGTCAACGCGCTCGACTTCCTCGAACACGATCGCGGCATGGACCGCGCCACCGCCTACGCGTACCTCTCCGCCGCCGCGGACTTCACCGTTTCACAGGTCGTGGACCGTACAGTCGGCGTCCACGGGCTGATCTCCAAATCCCACTTCGTCTGAGACCGACCCCCCGAAGTCACGAACCGCACGCAACGCCAGCATCGCCCGGACCCCGTCGCCCCCAACGGCCATATGCGTTGGAGGATCGATGAGTTCCGCTCGGACGGCGACCACCGACGAGGACATCGAGGACGACACGGCGAAAGAAGCCGAGATCCGCTTCTTGGATGCCTTCGCCGCTCGCGTCGCGGCCGAAGGCATCGAGGCGGGCTGGGCGCCGATCTTGGCCGGGTTCCCGCCTGTCGTCGGTGCGATGGTGCGTGACGCCATACCCCGATCGGATCCGGCCAGCATTGTCGCCGCTGCGGCGATAGGCCGGGACCGATCCTTCCGCAACGTTGCCGAACTGGCCGCGATCACCGCGCCGACGCTGGTGTTTTCTGGATCGGATGCGCGTCACCCCACCGCACTTGCCGGCGAGGTCGCCCGGATACTGCCCCATGGCCGCTTGGCGTCGGAGGCAATATCGAGTGACTTGCACACCGCCGAAGACCTCGCGCGCGTGACCGCCCCCGCCCTTCGAGAATTCCTCGACGAGATCACCCAGGCCTAGCCGGGGACACCTCTATGTATGGTCGGGACGAAGAAACGGGTGGAGCAGTGCGTAGGTTTCCCCAGGCAGGTCATCGTGCAGTGAATGACCGCCGCCGACCAAGACGTGAGCCTGCACCCGTGGCAGCTGGGAGGTGAACCGCTCGACGAGTTCGACCGGGAAGTACCGGTCCTCGGTCCCATAACAGCAGGACAGGCGTGTCGACCAGCGGCAGATTACGTTCGGTATCGCTCCATCGCACTGATCGCTCGACTCGCAGCATGTCTGCGAGCCGGGCTGCTCGTCCGTCGGGTGTTCGCATCATCTGCACGTAGTCTCCGATCCGATCGGCGGGCACGCTGGCGTGGTCGGCGAAGGACTTTCGGAGCATATGTCGCACCGACGCTGTGGATGTGAGGCGAACGATGATCTCGCCGACGAGAGGCAGTCTCAGGAGCCGGAATTCCCACACGTCCGCCACATCCACACCGGCTGGCGCGATCAGCGTCATTCGACTCCACTCGATCATGGTGGGTCCGGGCGAATCGGAGGGCAAAGCCCCCGCCCCACGAATGGCCGACGACGGCAGCGCGTTCCACGCCGACGGCATCGAGGAAGTGACCTATCGACGCGACAACCGCATCTGTGCCGAACGGGCCTGACCTCTCGACGATTTCGGTCCGGCCTTGACCGGGCGGGTCTGCCACGAAGACGGTGTGCCCGTGCGCGAATTCCTTGATCATCGCGGCGAAGGTCAGTTCCAGCCGCCGCTGCCGGGAATCAGCAGCACCGGCGGTCGCCCCGCGTGACCTCGGCCGGACCATCACCCTCGGCGCCGACCTCGCCGTCGCGGGCAGCTACGACCCGCAGCCGGCACCCGCGCACGCCCGGACGGTTGTCGTGGATGGTTACGAGGTTGCACTGCACCGGGATCTGATCCCTGGTGGGGGCCGACTGCTCACGCTGACCGTGCGAAAGGACGGCGTGGCTGTCACCGATCTGCAGCCCTACCTCGCTGCATACGGGCATCTGGTGGTGCTGCGCACAGGCGACCTTGCCTACGTCCACGTCCACCCGAACGGCGAGCCCGGCGACGGCGTGACCGCCCCCGGCCCCGACATCACCTTCCACACGGAGTCGAAGTCCGGGCCGGACAACGCGGTCAGCGACGCCATCTGCTCCTGCGACATCATGCCGGCATTCTGTGATGGCGGCATTCCGTGGTCATCGGCCGGTTCGTAGATCGCAGGCGTGAAGATTCGTCAGCCTGACCCTGCGCCCGGTGTGGCGAACATTGCGATGTCATCCAGGGAGTCGTCGGACCCCAGCGGACTTCGGATCCTCCGGAAGGTCGCGGGGTGGGAACGACACGGTCGCGGACGATGTGATGGACTTCAGGGTGAGTGTCTTCGGTGCCGGCGTCGTCGACGGCCCAGGGGACGGCGGTACTGAACGATCGCTGGTCTTCATCGTTTCACTCGGCAGCAAACACGAACGACATTACGGCCTGATAGCGCTCGATTCAGTCGTCCCCGAAACAGCCCGGTAGATCCTCGGCCGTGTCTGTACCCGCACAGCGCCGGTCTGTGCGCGGCTGGCCGATCGTCACCGGGTGATCGACGACGCCAGCCGACCAGATCGACATCACCGGTGCCAGATCGGGATTGGCCGGAGCCGAAGCGATCCGCACGTCATCGACAACGGGCATTTCCAGTTCTACGGCTAAATCACCTTGCCTGAGATGATCGGATAGTTCCGAATTGTGTCACAAACGATCTCCTCTTTCACCGGGATGATGGCGAGCCACCACTCCACTGATCCCAAATCCCAACTACCCCGGCGAGGGCCGGAACTCGGAGTCGGCGTTCGACTTGCCCGGAAGGCTCGGATGCACTCGCACCAGGAAAATTCGGGAATCAAGCGGAGGTAAATTCTGCGCCTCGCACGCTCGGATGCCGTCTACCGCAAATATTCTCGGCACAGACGAGAATGGCCGACGGCGAGGCGCCGACGGCTCGCGGACTCCCCCTTTCACGCGTAGCGAGAGAAGCCGACGATGACACGGTCCACTGTTCCCGACCCGACTACGCACACACCGCCCTCCGCCGGTGTCCGGCCCGGCCTGATCCGCGATCCCTTCCGCTTCGTCATGGACGCTGCCGCGCGCCATGACGGCTTGGTGCGGATCGGGGCAGGACCACTGGAAACCTATATCGTGAGCCACCCCGAGTATGTGCGCCGGATCCTGGTAACCAACGCCGCGAACTATGTCAAGGGTTCGCTGATGAAACCGTTCCGCACCGCGCTCGGCAACGGGCTCGTCACCAGTGAGGGCGAGCACTGGAAGCGACAGCGGCGCCTGATGCAACCAGCCTTTCACGCCGCGCAGCTGCGGACGATGGAAGGACATATCACCGCGTGTGTCGAGCGTGCCGTGCAGCGCTGGGAATCCGCGGCCGACGCGGGCCGGGCGGTGAACTTTCTCGACGACTGCATCGAACTCAACGTCGAGATCGTGCTGGGGGTACTGTTCAGCACGTCGATCGATACGGCGCGAGCGGAGCGGCTGCGCGAACTCACTTCCCAAGTGTTCGTGGGACTCTCATCGAAGGTATGGACGTTCTTCCTGCCCGGCTGGTTCCCGATGCCTGGCGCGGTCCGGTATCGCCGCGCGGTGGCGGCACTGGACGCCGAGGTGTACGCGCTCATCGAGGAGCGGCGCGCCGCGGATGCCGAAACCGACGATCTCCTCGGATTGTTGCTGGACGCCGTGGATGCCGAGACCGGGGCGGGAATGAGCGATCGGCAGCTGCGCGACGAGATATTCACCCTCTTCATGTCCGGATACGAGACGACGGCCACCGGATTGACCTGGTCTGCTTACGAGCTCGCTCGAAACCCGGAGGTGGTGGCGGCGATGGCAGCCGAGCTCGATCGGGAGACAACCGGTGTGATCCCCACGTTCGCCGAGCTGCCGCGTCTCGAGTACGGAAAGCGCGTCATAGATGAGGCGTTCCGGCTGCACCCGGCGTTCCCGATCTGGTTCCGCAGCACCGTGGAACCAGATTTGCTCGGCCCCTATCAGCTGCCCGCAAACGCCAAGATCGTAATCAATCCCCATATCACGCACCGTGATCCGCGATTCTGGGACGATCCCGAGACATTCGATCCGCAACGCTTCACCACCGAGCGGTTCGACGCTCGCACCCGGCACGCGTACTACCCGTTCGGCAAGGGTAGCCGCGTCTGCATCGGAGAACGGCTGGCGGTGACCATCACCCAGATGGTGCTGAGCGCGTTCACGCGCCGGTTCCAGTTCGCCGTGCAGCCGGACTTCGAGGTCGTACCCCACTATGTGGTCACCTGTCAGCCCAAAGGGGGGCTGCCACTGATCCTGCGCAACCGCTGAGCCGGTTCGAGTCGCACACGGATCTCGGCCTGAGATTGCAGTCTCGTTTGTCCAGTCCACCCTGCGGATTCGTCGATGGCTCCGCCTGCGCGGCCGTTTGTTCGCGGAGCGGTGAATCGCTATTCGTCAGGAACTTTCGAGTCAGGCAAAGGTTTCGGTCGCCGCGGATTCGGTGTGGCGGTGTCCGCGCCGCAGGATGTTGTCGATAACCAGAACGCTGAGAATCAGCGCAATCTGCAGCGTCCCGTACGCGGCCGCGGTGCCGAACTCGGAGGAGTAGATGCGGTTGTAGATCTCGACCGACAGGGGCGGATAGCTGGCTGGATAGATCACGACCGAGGCGACGTACTCGCCGACACCGTCGACGAATGCCAACAGCGCACCGCCGATGATTCCCTTCGAGATCAGTGGGATGGTGATGGTGCGCAACACCATCCACCAGCTGGCACCGAGGTTGCGGGCGGCTTCTTCCAGCGACGGGTCGACGATCTCCAACGCCGCGCTGGTCGAGCGGAAGACCAGCGGCACGAACCGGATGAGGTAAGCGATCGGCAGGATCCAGAGCGTGCCGACAAGGGATACGCCGAGGTTGGACGGTTTCGGCTCGTTGAACGCGGTGACGAGGTTGAGGCCGATGATGGTGCCGGGCAGCGCCCACGGCAGCATGATCATGAAGTCGACCGAATTGCGCCCCGGCCCCCGCCAACGGGCGACGATGTAGGCACCGGCGACACCGAGCACGATGGCGCCCAGAGTCGCGAGAAAACTCATCTGGACACTGACCGAAATCGGCAGCAGACTCTCCGGATCGGTGAACAAGGCCGTGTAGTTGGCGAACGTGTAGTCCGGCGGCAGGATCTGTGTGGTCCACGAACCATCGACGGAGAACGACACCAGCACAACGGTGAGCACCGGAGCCATGAGCAGGATCGCGAGCGCCGCCGAGCCGGCTCCGGCGAGCCAACGGATCGGACCGTGGCTGACGACGCGATCGCGCTGCACGCCCTTGGAGAGGCTGCGGTGCACGCGGCGGGCCTGGTACCACTTCATCGAGACCAGGAAGAGAATTGACACCATCGCGAGCACGGTCGCTTGGGTCGCGGCCAGTTCTTGATTGCCAGCGGTTTTCGTGGCGACGATCTGCATGGTGAGGGTCTGCACGTTGTAGAGCTGCGGCGCGGTGAACGATGCCATCGAGATCATGAACGTCAAGAGCGTTCCCGATACCAGCGCGGGGGTGAGCATGGGCAGAATGACAGTGCGCCACACGCGGATCCGGTGCGCGCCCAGATTGAAGGCGGCCGACTCGAGCGAGGAATCCAACCCGGCCAGGCCCGCGGCGACCGGTAGGTAGAAGAACGGGTACATCGTGAAGATGTGCACCATGAGCACGCCGACGACGCCGTTCACCGAAACCGCGGCGGGATCGGCGTCAAGCACAAGCGACAGGCTGCGGGCAACGATCCCGGTCTCGCTGTAGAGCAACACGAACGACACGGCACCGATCAGTGGGGGCAGCGCCATCGGCAGCAGGGCGGTGGTCTCGAGGGTCCGGCGGCCGGGAAAGTCGAAGCGCGTAAGCAGGATTGCCAACAGAGTTCCGACGACGCCGCAACCCAGCACCGACCCCAGCGAGATACCGACCGACAGCAGCAGAGCGGTGCCTGAGGCTCCGCTGAGAAACGTGCCGTAATTCGTGGCGGCGCCGTCGCCATCGACGCTGACGACCGAAGTGCGGGCCATCGGGATCAGGACAAGGAACGCGAGGATGGCGAGCACCGGCGCCGCGAGCACGTAGACGAACCGGTCGCCGGAACTGCCGGGCAACCGTGGCCGGCCGATCGGCCTCCGCCGGGGGCGCCCAACGTGCGCGGTGGTCGTGGTCACGGCCGCATCAGCCATGGACGTCCGGAGGTGACGCCGACCGACGTACCGTCCCCGGTTCCCGGGCCCACGGCACTTTCGGGCACCGTGACCTGCAGGAACACATTCTCGCCGACACCGATGGTGGTGTCCGTTCCGATATCGGCTGTCGCGCTGTATCTTTTGTGCTGTCGGTCGAAAGTTATCGATGTCACGGGTACTCCGGTCGATCCGTATTCGAGCGGGTTGGTCAACCGCGGTTTTTGATGTTCTGCACCCAATAATTGACCCATCCGGACTCCTCCCGGCTCACAGTGGTCCAGTCGACCGGCATCTCGCGCAATCCCACCTCGGCCAGCCACCTCGGCTCCCTTGGCAACGCGACAGTGGAAATCTGAAAGAATTTGTCCGACAGCATGTGTTGTGTGGATGGACGGAGCAGGAACTCCATGAACAGGTCCGCTGCGTCCCTGTGCGGACCGTTCTTGATCTTGCCGACACCGTCGGGCAGCATCGGAGCACCCGACGCCGGCATCACCACCGTCAACGGCGCTCCCGCACCGCGCTGGATCAGCACGTCCTGCAAATTCCAGACGCTGACCGGCGCTTCCTGACGCCGGATCCGCAGATACAGATCGCTGGGATTGGCGACATAGTCTTTCGTGTTGCGGTCCAGGGCGCGCAGATACGCGTACCCGACCTGCGGATCGCCGGATCGCGCGATCAACGCGGAGATAATACTGCGCATCGTCCCCGATGCCGCGACGTCGCGGATCAGTAGCTTTTCCCGCATATTCGGGGTGACCAGATCGTCCCAGTCCTTCGGCGCATCGTCCGCTGTGAGCATCGTGTGGTTGTAGAAGATGATTTCGGCCGTGCGCATCTCCGCCAGCCATAGCTCGTCCGGCCCTCGGTACCGTTCTGGCACCCGCGCGACGATATCCCGGCGAGCTTCGGTCAGCACACCGGCCTGTATCCCCTGCGTGAACTGTTGCGACGTACCTCCCCACCACACATCGGCCTGCGGACGGTGCGTCTCCGCGCGGACGCGATGCACCAACTCGCTCGCCCCCAGGGTGAGTATCCGAACCCGGCCCCGAAATTCGGGATTCGCGGCCTCGAAGGCATCCACGACACTCCGCGCGATCGCTTTCGGGCGCGCGGTGTAGATAGTAAGCGCGGTGGAGTTCGGCCCCGATGCCAAGCCGCAGGCCACCAACGTCGACACCAACACGATCAGCAGAGCGAGCGCGGCCGGTCTGGTCCTCATCAGTTCGTGACGTCCTCTCACCGGCCCGCGGAGCAGCGAGCCCAAGCACGCGAACCGCAGGAAGACATGTGAGTAACCATGTTCCAAGGAATCGGGGCCGACGGGTCCCACCCCGGCAATGTGATGACAGTTTTTACAGCCGTCTGAGATTCGACGTTTCGGCCGCACATTGTCCATCCACTATCCGCACCGCGGTCGACTCGAGCCGAAGCGTCCGAGTTCCCGTGGTCTCCGGCTGATCAGGCGGCGGTGAACACCGCGCCACACGCACCGGCCCCGCCGAGCCGCGTCACCGACTCGATGTGCTCGTACCAGCTCTACGTCGGCGTCGTATTCGACGCCAACGGGATGCTGCTGGAACGGCGCCCGCCACCGACCGCCTCGGCTCCGACCTCCTGCGCTCACAGCCGACATCCCAACCGTGGGCATATAGATTTGCACAACACCGGCTTGATGCAATCAGATTTGCATTACGCTACAGGGTTGCTTCCACCACCACGAACAGGCATGTACATGAACACCCTTCAACTAACCGCGCTCACGGTCATCGCCGTGGAGATGCTCGCCATTCTGGCGGCTCTATGCTGGCCCCAGCGGGGCGGCTCGGCTCGCCGGCGGCCTATGACTCTGGATCGCCTTCGCAGACGAGAACACGGTGTTCATCGCTGACCGGCTTCCGGTGCACCCGTTCGTGGTGCCTCCACCTCAAAGTGCTGTAAGTCCTCGGATTTCACTGGACATCATGGCCTTTGGCGACCGTATTCTCTTGATGGGGAGTCGGCAGTCCCCTCATCCTGCCGACTCCCCTCCGCGCGGTGGCTGGGCTTGCAAGACGGCAAAGGCCGCCGCCTCAGCCGATCCCGCCTTCGGGTCGCCTGCCGCGTCCGCGTCGCACAACGCAACCGCGGCCCGCCGCGGATCTGCCGAGACAATCCACCAAAATTGGAGTATGCCAACACCTCCGGTATGCGATCACGATGCGCGTCGACACGATCTCGGCCGTCCACCCGGAACCCGCTCACCGGACAACGGAGAACTCGTCGCGGCGGCGCACGGTCCGCAGACCGCACGCCTGCCCGACGCCGCCACCTTCTTCCGCCATCGCCATCACGGCAAGCAAGACGAAGCCAGTGAACCACCGGGCGACCGACCGCCAGAAACCCGGTCGGCGACCGTCTTTCGCGCGGACCACTCGCAGACCGAACAGCAGTTTGGCGACACTGCCGCGGAACAGCAGGTTTCCGAACACGTGGTTGACGAACGAGCACACTAGTGCGCAACCGAGAAAGACCGGAACGAATGCAAGATCGCCGAAGTCGTAATGGAAGACACCCACCGTGATGACGGAGGAGGCACCCAGCGCAAAGAGGCCATCCGTCATCGCCGCGAAGACCAACCGCCCCTCGCCCGCCTCCTCCGGCACGTGCACCGGCCGCGGAAACGAGTATGGTTGCCGACTTCCTCCAAGACCTGGGCGTGACACACTCACCTGCGCATTGTGCCACGAACACCGTCATCGAACACCGCGTGAACGACGGGATCCCGACGCCCAGCCAGCGTTTTTACACATAGCTGAGATTCGCCCGCATGGTGCCGGAACTTCAGCGAGACGGTGCATACCGAGCCGAAATCGGCGGCACGACCGAGTCGGAGACCGAGGCACAGGAAGCGATCGAGGCGCTGACCGCACGACAGGACGGCGTCCCAAATCCGTGCCCACCGGGATGTAGGGAAGCGCCCGATCCTAAATAGGATGTAAATAGTAATCCCGTTGTTTGCCCAGCGGAGCCGCTCCCACCAGAATCTCCGCTCGGGGACCTTCCGATCCGAAGGACGACTCGGCAGCGACGACGAAGGCGTCGGGGCGAAGATCGCCGACCATCGCACACCCGGAGATGAAAGGACTGCAGCCACCCCGCCGCTCGCCATCCTCCCGGTAGTGGCCCCGCCGCGGCCTGCCTGATGAAGATCTCACGCACCTACTCGTCGAAGACCTGGCCGTAAATGCCATCGACGCCCCGTCTTCGGTGTTCTGTTGGCGATCGCGGCCTCCACAGTTCTATACATTTTCGGCCCCGAAGGTGACTCTTGAATTCATTTTCCGATGGAATGCACCACAAGTCCATCTTTTCCACACCGTTGATCACCGCATACGGCCGAAGGCGAACTCGGTATCGCGGCGAAGTCCACGACCTGAACACGCTGCCGCCACAAGAGGTGGCCATTGCGGCGACATTGCACGATATCCGGACCGGCCCACAGGGTTCCAGCGTCGGGGCGTTCTTCGACTTCGACGGCACCCTCCTGCAGGGATTTCGTCGAAGCCTTTCCGGTCCGTTGACGCCGTTGCGAGCCGTGAGATCTCGAACTCTGATCTGGTCACTGCTGGCCGGACTTTCAGGCCGGAAGACCACCGCACACCTCGACCGCATCCACCGACTGATATCTCAGGTATGGCGTGGCCGCACGGAGGAAGATTTCAAGGACATCGAGGATCGGCTGTTCTCCCGTTTCATTGCCGGGCACCTGTATCCGGAAGTCTGCCAGTTGATTCGGGCACACGATGCTGCCGGCCACACACTCGTGATCGCGACGGCGGCGGTGCCCTTTCAGGTTCGTTCCACGGCTAGGGAACTCGGCATCGATCGTATTCTGTGCACCGAAACGGCTGTCTCCGAGGGGATACTGACCGGCGGTGTCGACGGCGAAATCTTGTGGGGCCAGCGCAAGGCGGACGCTGTGTCGGGGTTCGCGACCGCCAATGGCGTAGAACTCGCACGCAGCTACAGCTACTCCAACGGGGCGTCGGATATCCCGCTGCTGTCGCTCGTCGGCAATTCGATCGCGGTGAATCCCGGCCGCCGACTGTCCGCCGTCGCGGACCGTCGAGGCTGGCGAGTACTGCGATTGCGTCCACGCTGTACCGCAGGCCCCCACCGAATAGTGCGAACCATCCTCGGGCTTCTTGCCGTCCTTGCCGCGGCGGCTGCGGCGGCGGTCTGCTCACTCGGTCGTGACCGACAGTCGGCGATCGACAGAATGTATGTATGGGTTTCAACCGCTGCGCTTCGCTGTGCTGGAGTGCGGGTGCGGATAACCGGTTCCGAGCACATCCGTGCCCATCGGCCAGCGGTCTTCATCTTCAACCATCAAAGCCAGATCGACGCTTTGATCGTCCCCTATGTGCTCCGAACCGCGTTCACCGGGGTCGTCGCAATGAAGGCTCGCCGCTACCCGATATTCGGTTCCCTGCTGCGATTCGTCGGAGTCATCTTTGTCGACCGGTCCGCACCCGACCGCGCCAAGCGGACACTGGAACCCCTTGTCACTGACCTACAGTCCGGGAGATCGGTCGCGATAGCGCCCGAAGGCCGCGTATCACCCACCCCGCACCTGCTGCCCTTCAAGAAAGGAGCGTTTCACCTCGCAGCTCGAACAGGTGCTCCGATCATCCCGATCGTCATCCGGAACGCCGGTGAAATCCTCTGGCGGAGTTCGGTGTTGGTCCATCCCGGAACTATCGACGTAGCGGTACTCGAACCAATCGACATCAGCTCATGGAACCCGGACGCTTACAACCAGAACATCGAAGAGATCCGAAACCTGTACCACGAGACACTCATGCACTGGCGAACGAGCAAGGATAGCGAGTACTCACAAGCGCACGGAAAACCGTGAGGCACGGAGAAATTACGGTAGCAGTGGCCTGTTTCCAGCCTTTGATGGCGGGTGGTGACAACCCAACGGGTGCCGAACACCGAGGCGAACATTGAAGAACGTCGATGTCCCAGACGAAAGCAGTGGGTGAATCCCGTACGCGTGCGCAGCGGTGAACCGCCGAAGCCTCGAACCGGCCGATTGGGTCCGACCGAATCGCTGCTACAGGACTGTCAGTTGTGGGAAGGCGAGCATGTCGTCGAAGATGTTGAACGCCAGCGGGTCCACAGTCACGGTGCCGGCATCTCCCGCGAAGTATTCGGTCATCTCGTTCTGCAGTGCGTGTACTTCCTCGTGTTCGGACGGCAAGGGCTTAACCAGCCGGTAGCCCATTGTCGAATGGAAGCGGTAAGTGCCGAACCCTGTGCGGCTGAGCCCGAGTAGCTCAGTGACCTGGTCGCGGAACCGGTTGAGTGCATCGGCGGTGGCGAAGTCGATCGGTGCCAGGGCCACGATGAATCCCGTGGCCATATCGCGCAGCCCGTCGGCTCGCATCGTCACGGTGCGCGGCACGTCCAGCCGCGCGGACTCGAGGCGTCGCAGAAACGGGATGTTCGTGTCCACGGTCGACGTCGCGTGTGCCATCCAAGTCGGCCAGTCGGCCGTGCCCAGCTGGTCCTGGTTGACGCCATCGAGCACTGTCATGTGGAAGCTGTTGTACGGGGTCAGGACGTAATGCCGAGAAAATGCGCTGGCCCGCAACCGATCCTGGGCCTTGATCTGAGCGTGGAGGAACGCCGAGTTTCGCGGAATCGGAGATACGAAGGTGTTGCCGGTAAACCGTTGAGCGTTGCCGTGGATGTCCCATTTCTGGCCGGGACCGGCGGCCAATGGTTCGTGTCCGTCGATCGGTAACGGCGTAGCAGGCAACGTAGGGACGACCTCTGAGCCGACTCCATGCGCGCGGCAGCCCGCGACCACGGAAGCCATCGTGAACACACCAGCCGCGCTCAGGACCGCCCGACGTTTCATGTAATCGCCCCTGATTATCTGCTCGAGCCGAACTCGACCTACCGCTGACCGGTCCGCCCTGATGGGCTGGATTCAACCAGCCGCGACAGTTTCATCCGACAGACCGAGAACATGCGGGCCGACTATGTTGCGAAGTTGCTCATCGGTCCGGGAATGGATCCACGACGTCGCGATATCGTAGCCACAGTCGAAGAGTTGTCCAGGCTGCCGTGCTGTGGCCTGGAGTGCGGACCCGTACGGCTGGTGGGCGAAAATGGTCGACTCGCGCAGGGACCTGTCATGAAACGGGCGCGGGCGATTGGGAATCGGACGCAGGGACGGGTGGAGGAGCGGAAAGATCAATCCACCCCGGCTGTTGTATGGTCGCGGTCCGTAGAGATCCAGAACCAAGGCTGGATGCGGGGAGAAGACCTCGTGCGGGACGCGGTACTGGCAACCGCCGTCGAAGACGTCCTCGAGCCCCGCGGCAGCGGGCAGAGCTCCCGGGATGCGGGTCGCCGCGACCAGCGCGTCGGCAACCGGCAGGTCGGTCAGGCCCAGCTTGGGTAGGTCGCGCGGCAGCAGCAGCGTGCCGTGTTTTGCCGAGTAGACGGGAATGATCAACGACGATGCCGTCTCATACGGGCGCGGTCCGGGCGGCTGCGACGTGAAAGCGAAGTCGGCGAATGTGCGGTCGCCGACGACGGCATAGGCGAGTTCGCGAACTCGCGCCTCGGGGTACAGCGCACGCCGTGTCAGCAGTGCACGAAAGCTTTTCCTGCCCAGCACGTTCTCTTCCGGGTGATCGACCGCGATCTGCCGTACCTGGTCGCGAGTCATACCCAGAGCCACTGCCGCACCGCCGATCGCACCTCCGCTCACACCTACGACAACCGGCTGTAACGGGGCGGTCGCCAGCTGTTGCCGGCTGCTCCGCGCTCGCCGGGCAGAGAGCGCGTCCACCGCACCGATGTTCATCCCTGCCATCAAGCTGAGGCTGCGACCGGCCACTCCGGCGACAATACGCACCACCGGACCTTGTCGAGTCAATGATTTTCCTTCCGCTGTTCGATCAATGCGTGCCCACGACCGACTTGATCCATTGCCACCCGAACCGCTCCTGTGCCGCCTTCCGCTGTGATGAACGGGCCGCTGCCAGAGCGGTTCGAAGACCACGCCGTTCGCCGGTGATCAGGTCGGACCCGTGCCAGTCGGACGCATCCCGGGTCGAAGGGAGCGAGACCGTGAGGAATTTTCGTTCCGAGCTGGTCTCCGGTGCGTCATCGGAGGTGCGACGCAGGAACCGGTCCGGCAGTGCGAGCTTGCAGATGGTGCGGGAGGTCAACCAGAACTGTTTGGGCAGCGAGCCGGTCGTATAGGGAATGTCGCACTTGTCGCACAGTCCGCGAACACGCTCGGCGATCTCGGCGTAGCGGTTGCTGGGCAGGTCGGGGAACAAGTGATGCTCGATTTGATAGCAGAGGTTTCCGCTCATGAACGCCAGCACTGGCCCGGCCTTGAAATTCGCGGTCCCGAGCAGCTGCCGTAGATACCACTGACCGCGAGTCTCGCCCGCGAGCTCTCCGGGCGTGAATTTCTCGGCTCCGTCGGGGAAGTGACCGCACATGATCACCACAAAGGACCACAGATTTCGGACCAGAAGCGCCGCCGCGTTGGCCGAGAGCGTGCGCCGGAAACGCCTGCCCGTCAGGGCGGGAAAGATCAGTAGATCTTTACCGATCTGGCGTCCGAACTTTCGCGCCAGCTCCCTGGTCGGTGTCGACAGCAGATGTCGGTCCGGTGTGCCGGAGCCCCTTCGCGTGACCGCCCAGTCGTGCACGGCGATCGCCCATTCGAAGAATGCTGCGATACCCACAGCCATCGCAGGTTGGACAAGATGAACCGGGCGCCATGGTTCGTCGCGGGTCATTCGCAGGACAGCGAAACCCAGATCGTCATCCATGCCGTACACATTGGTGTACGTGTGATGGATGTGGTTGTGTGTCTTCTTCCATTGCGACGAAGGGCTGGCGAAATCCCACTCCCATGAGCTGGAGTGGATCTCGGGATCGTTCATCCAGTCCCACTGACCATGGCTGATATTGTGCCCGAGCTCCATCATCTCGATAATCTTGGCAACGGCCAGTATCGCCGTGCCCGCCAACCACGCAGGTCTGCGCTCGCTCGCGAAAAGCATTGAACGTGCGGCCACTTCGAGGATCCGCTGCGCCCTGATGACACGCGTTACGTAGGCGGCGTCCCGCACCCCGAGTGATCGTTCGACGTCTCGACGAACCGTGTCGAGCTCGGCGGCAAAAGTTTCGATATCCGACTCGGAAAGATGAGCGAATGACTTGATATCGTTTATCGCCACGAGCGCCCTTGTTCAATTCTCTTACAAAGCATTTGAATACACATAACTTGATCCAGGATCGACCACTCATAGGCACCGAGCAAGTCGGCCGACGATCTTTTACACTCACTTGAGAAGCATCTCCGCGGAAATCCGCGAGGACTCTTGTGACCGAGTCCAGAGTGGCGGATCGAATCCGGCGAATCGAGTTACGGTCGGACGCCGCGGGCCCCGACCGAGCAGCCGGGCCGGAGCCGACGGGTCCTTCTCCGACCTCGGCGGCCACTTCCTGTTCGCCGTGCAAACGACGAGGTAGCCGAGCACGCCCGCACGCCATCACGAAGTCCGTCGACGTCCCGGTCTGCCTGCTCGGCCGCCGCTGCATACCGTGCGGCTACACCTTTCCGGCGCATTCGGCCCGCGTGGACTGCTTGCGTTCCCAACCCGACAGCAGCCCGGCATGAACTCACGCACCCGAGCCCGTCGCTCGGAGCGCGTGAAGTTTCAGTCCTACTTGCCGCAGGTCTTCGTGATGTGGTCCCCGATGTTCTTCGAGGATTTGGCCATCTTGTCCGTGTTGTCCTGAGCGGAGGTCTGCTTCTTCTGCATCTGCTCCAGGGAGGATGTCGGATCGGAGGGGTCGATATCGAAGTTCAGCGCATCGAGGACGGCCTCGTGAGCATCGGCGAAAGTCTCCCAATCCGCTGCGATGTCAGCGGGGGCGATTCCGGCAATCTCCCGCGCTTTGATGACAAGCTCATCCGAGCCCTGCTGCGCGGTGAGGTCGCCCAGATCCTTGACCGCGGCGCAATATGCGGAGGTATCCGAACCCGCGCTCTCGGACGAGGCCGCATTATCACTTCCGGACGACGGCGAGTCCTGGCCGCATCCGGACAGCGCTCCGATACAAATGACAAGGGCGGCGAGGATGGTGACAGTATGACGCATGAATGCGAACCCTTCCGATTACCTGTCGTGTTTCTTCATCACGGCGTCGTACGCCTGCGCGACTGTCGCGCCGGCGCCGAGTTTGTTGCATTCACCGTCCACCAGCGCCGCTGCGGTGTTGAACCGACCGTCGAATTTGCTACCGGGCCGCACCAGGTGCTGTTGCAACAGCGCCGCCTGCTCCGGGCGCTTCATCTTCAACCACACCGAGCACTTGGTGTTCGCGTCACCGGATGCCGACGTGTCACTCGGCGAGGAGGGGTCAGTGGACGACGACCTGTCGGAGGACGAGTTGCCCCGGTTCAATTCATCCACGAGCTTGGCGACCCGCACCGTATCGCCCGCGTTCCTCTTCCTGGCCACCTTGCAGCCAGCGTCGACTTTGCGCACAACCGTGGTGGGCTTCGACCCGTATTTGTGCCCTGGCCGCGCCTCCAGAAGATCCTTGATGGTCGACACCCGGTCACTCAGCTTTTGGCTCGAATACTCCGCGCAGCTGATGCTCTCCACATCAGACGGCGCCGCCGTAGCCGGCGCCGCGCATACGAGCATCGACAGCACGCCCCCCGCAAGCATGGCGGCCGAGATCGTACGTTTCATTTGAGAATTCCTTCCGTTGAGAATTTGCAAGAGCCCATGAATCGCGGCCCTTTTCCGTCTTCCTCCCTGAGACGGCCCTGGCAGGTTAACCAGAAAAAGACCGAGTGGCACCCTGGGATCACGTAATTTACAGTCACTTGAGATATCGTCGCGAGCCCGAGAGAGCCAACGCCTTTCCCACCGGGGCCACTTCGGTCCAGTCGCGATTCAGCACATATCAAGGGAGTGTCAATTCAGCACCGACCGCTGGGCACCATAGAAATCAAACCTCTACCATGAAGACGGCCGGGATCGAAGCCGGAGCGTGGTTTATTGCACTGACAAAACAGTGTCGGGAAAGCGGCAGAGGAAACGAACGATACTAGTTTCAGGTGTCCTGGTGGATGGACGAGACGATCCGTTGCAGTGACAAACGGTTCGGCTCCGGGTAGGGGCGAGTCGGCCAATCCGGTGACTTCCACACCGCCATAGGTCTGCAGCACCGTGCCTTAGTCGGACATCGTGGGATTGGTATCGATCTTATGCGCAGTAAACACCCGGTTGCACGGCGCCTCGGGGACTGCAGCATCGCCGTCGAGTACCACATCATAAAAACCGATGGAGACTCTCGGACCGGGCATGTTATTTTCAGTCCCGGCGATCCGGATTACGCCTTTTGGGATTCACAGATCACCCAGTTCGGGAACGCGTTGCCTCGGCCTCTCAGAACCGGCCGTGCCCGATTTCCAGGCACCGGCTCGAGTAAGCCCTGAAGGCGCACAAAGCAGTCAGAAGTGCTGGGCCCGTTGCTATTACTGGTCATCCGGCGCCAGCAGTGTGCATGCACGAGATGCAGCGCGGCGCGTTTGTCCGGCGTGCCTATCCCCGCTGTGGCGGTGATCGCGGGTGTGCGGATTGCTTTGGTGGGTGGCCACGAGCCATTGTTGCCACTCTTGTGGAGCTCAAAAGGTTGCAAATACGTTCTCCCGACCTTGCTGCGGCAGATGCGGACACGCCATAATCCACCTGCCTGGCGGAGAAACCGCTGATCGACGGCAAAAATCAATCCCGAATCGAGGCCGGCATTCTGATGCGTAGTCGACTCATTGCTGCGGTCTTGGCATTGCTCAGCACCGCCGGCCTCGCGAGCGGGTGCTCATCGGGCCCGAAGTCATCACCTACTGGGGCGCCAAACGTCCGCGCAGTCATCCAGACAGGCAAGCCAGAGGCCATGTACGCAGACGGCATTGCCGTGCCCAGCGGAGCGACTATCTACAGGACAGCCGGAACGGGCCCGAAAGACCTGTACACGATCGCATCAGAGGGCACGCCAGAGCGCTACATCGACACCGATCTACTGACCGACGGTCGCCTTCCACAGGGCGTAACGATCACCGAAGCGCAGGCCATCAGCGCCTTGAAACAGATCCGAGCCAACCTGCAATCCCAGGGTCTCGGACTCACGGATGTGATTGCGATGCACGCATTCTTAGCGAATCCGCCGGGCTCGGACAAAGCCGACTTCGCGGGCTGGAACCGCGCCTACCGCCAATTCTTTGCCAATACCGACCTCGATACCGGCGCTACATCTATGGTGCCGTTGGGTAGCGGCCGGCCTGCACCGCCGATCGAGCGCAATCCCGCGAGACCGACACGTACAACACTGGAAGTCGACTTGGTCGTTCCTGGCTGGCTGGTTGAAATTGAAGTCGAAGCAGTGGTACCTGCACACAGATAGTGGACGCGACGGGGCAAAGCCACTGATCTTCGCCGCCACCACACCCACGGTCGACGATGTGGTGCGCAGCCGATGCCAGACAATGTCGTTATCTAAATCCTTTGGAGACATGCCCAGTTCAGCCTGTATGGCGCGTTGCAGGCTGCGCCCGAGGTCCTCAGCCGGCGGCGGCCGACCAGCAAACGGTCCAGCTGGGCTTCACCAACGGCAACTGCAGCAAGACCGTCATCCAGGCGAAGGCGGGAACGCGTGTCATCCTCGATGTCGTGACTGCGCGGCGATTGCTTCGGATCGCGACGAAGAACACGGTCGGCTGATCCGGTGCGGCAGTTTCCCGTCGGTGACAGCGTCGCGAACAGTGGCAAAAGTGTCGGATCCGACACTTTTGCTCCCTTCGCGAGGCTCGTAGCGTCGATGCATGACAGCGCCTCAGCCCCTCCGGTCCCGCACGCCCACCTGGCGGCCACGTCTCGAGGCGACGCCCGAAATCCCGCACATGACCGGCCGTGAGATCTTGCAGGAAACGCTCGACGGACGGTTCCCGGAGGCATCGATCATGAGCACGCTCGGCGTCCGGCTGGTGCAGGTCGGCGACGGGACCGTGGTGTTCGAGGACGAGCCGGGCGATCACCTACTCGATCCGATGGGCGGCGTGCACGGTGGCTTCGTGACCGCCCCTGCTGGACTCGGCACTCGCCGCCGGCGGACGCTATGCCGAACGGCTGCGAAAGTTGGTCACGATGTGGCGCGTGCGGCTTTCATCCACCGCCACCGGCGGGTACCGCGACGGAAACCTCGGGCCGAGCCACCAACTCGAAGTCGCCGGGCGAACCGTCGAGGACCCCAATCTCGGCGAGCCTCCATCACGCCCGGACCTTCTATCCTGCGCAAAGGTGCGGCGGCTGGTCTGGTCCCGGTCAAGCCGCATCCAATCCTTCCCTTCGGGATTCACATGCCCTCTATCAATACGACAGGGCACGCACCACATCCGGCTGATGCGGCCGACATCGTGCGGTGCCGCGCCTTCTACCAGGACGTGCTTGGCTTCCAGGTTGCGGCGGAGCCGCCCGGCAGCCCGGACAATCCACCGGTGCGCAGCGATCCACACCATCACGTGCACGCAATATTTGCATCATCCGCATAGTATGCAACTAGAATTGCATCAATCCCGCTCCCCAACACCACGAACGAGCATGCACATCACGATCCTTCAAGTAGCCGCACTGACGGTCATCGCCGTGGAGGTGCTCTTCATCCTGGCAGCCCTGTGCTGGCCGCAGCGGGGCGGCTCGGCTCGCCGACGGCCTACGACTTCAGCTCGCCTTCGTCGGCGAGAACACGATGTCCAGCGCAGACAGGGCGTCCGGCACAGCCGTCGCGGCGCCCTAGAGCCGCACGACGACCGCTCACGCAAGCAACAGGACCACGTGGACGGGACCGATCTCTGCCTCCCAGCACCGTCCCACGTAACCCGCTGAGTCAATGGACACGCGCGATTGGTGTGGCAGCTGATGCGCACCAGGACCTCGGCGGTGTAATCGGCCATCGCCTGGAACAGCACCGCACTGTCAGCTAGTGCTGATCAGACCTCTGACCTCCACAGTGTGCCGCTGGCGGCCGAACCCGCGGGTTATGAGCACCTCGGCGTGGACGGCCTATTGATGTACACCGACCGTGGCCGCGAACCCGGCCACACTTTGAAGAGCAGGAAAGCGGTGGATCTGTGGTGGTCCGGGAAACATCATCACCACAGCAACAACATCCAGATCGTCACCGCCCCAGACGGATAGCCACTGCGAACCTCGGAAATGCGGCCGGGCCCCGAGCACGACGTCACCGCGCTGCGCACCCACCCGGGCATGCTGCCAGCGTTCACCGCCTGGATCGATGAGAACCCGCCGGCACTCGGCGATCTGGGCTTACGCGGGCCGTGGTGTGCTCGCCGATGAGCAGAAGGCGGCGAACACCGTCCTATCACCGGGCCATCGGCAACCGAATGGCCACATGTAATCCATGCGGAATCGCCGCCGTAACCGTGAGCCGCCCCTGGTACCGTTGCGCCAGCGCCGCCGCGATAGGCAGACCGAGTCCGGAACCACCCGGAAGCGCCGACCTACCACGAAAGAACCGAGTGGCTAGTTTGTCGATTTCGTCTTCCGCGACACCGACCCCGTTGTCGAACACCGATATGGTCGCCCACTCGGGCTCCGCCCATCCCGACACCCACGTCCGGGCGCCCTCGCCGGCATAACGGCACGAATTACTCAGCACCACATCGAGAATTTGCACCATCGCGTCCTCGGGCGCCGCCACCACGACAGACTTCGGCAGCGTGTTCGCGGACAGGCTCATGCCGGCCCGCTCATAGGCCGCCTCCCATGCCTCCACCTGCTCCACGAGGATCTTCCCCAGATTGCAGCGACTCGGCCAATCCACCTCGGCATGGACCGGATTGAAACCATCAGGCGTCTCCGCCACTGCGAGCCGCAGCAGGCCGTCGAGTATCGCGGCGAGCCGGTCGACCTGGGAACTGGCCCGCCGGAACGACTTCTCGGCCTTCGCCGGAATCACCGCATGCAGCGCCTCCAATCGAATGGAAAGCGCCGCCAATGGATTCCGGATCGCATGCGCGGTATCGGCGACCAGCTGACGCTGCGACTCCACGGAATCGGACACCGTCTGCGCCATCGTGTCGAACGACTCCGCCAGATCGCGTATCTCCGGCGGCCCGCCATACCGCTGCGTCATCGATGTGGGCGGGGTGGGCACATCCGACCTCGGCAGAGTTTCGGTCAGCGCCCCGACCGCCCGCGACAACCTCCCCAGTGGGCGCAGAATCCAACGGCTCAGCACCAGCGCCAGACCAGTGCACAGCGCCAGCGACGTCCAGGCGGCGACCGCGATCAACGACCACCGGTCGGCGATATCCTGTTGCGCGCGCCGCGCCGACGCCTCGACCAGCACCGCACCCTCGAGGTCCATGCCGACCCCGATCGGGCGGGCGATCAGCATCGTCTCCGGATCCCAGGTCAGCAGGCGCTGCGGCGGCCGTGTCGAATACCGATTGCTGCGAGCCTCGGCCAGTATGCCGACCATCTCCGGATCATCGGCGTCCACTCCGGTGTTGGCGTACACGACACCGCCGGCGTCGACCACAAGCACGCGCTCACCGTATAGGCGGAGGTAGCGCTGCAGCTCGGCATCGAGATACTGCCGGTCACCGGTCGCCATAGCATGGCTGGCGAGCTTAGCGAACCATTCGGCGTCCACGTAGCGGCTGAACCACAGTTGCTGAGTACGTGATGTGGATACGGCGGCTCCCAACGGCACCGCGAATCCGAAGACCGCCAGGCCCGCGAATATCAGGAGGATCACCAGCAACCGTCGTCGCAAAATTCACCCCACACTCATTGTGCCAACCGATACCCGAAACCCCGGAGCGTCTTGATCAGGTCCGGTCGGCCGAGTTTGGCACGCAAAGTCGAAATATGCACATCCAGCGTGCGAGACACCGCCATGCGCGCATCGCCCCAAATCCGGTCCATCAACAGTTCCCGCCTCACAGCGGAACCCAGCCGTTCCACGAGCGCACGCACGATATCGAACTCCTTCTGAGCCAGCTCGACCGGTACGCCGGCGACCTCGACCTGCCGCGCCGCGAGATCCACCCGCACATCCCCGGTGACGATCACGGTGGGCTCAGGGCCGGACGACGTGATCGCCGAGTCACCTCTTCCAGTCGGGCCACCAGCTCGGCCATCCGCACCTCGAATCCACCGCCGAGTCGGTGCGAAGTCGGAGCGCCTAACCTCTGACCGGCCTCTAGAGGCACGTCTTCGACCATGGCTCTTGAATATTTCCCGGCGGCTGATGTCGCAACGAGATCGCCAATACTTTACAGCCGCTTGAGATCTCCAACTCATCGCGATTCGACCGATCGAACTATTCCACCGGGTAGGGGTTGCGCAGCGCGCGATGGGCATATCTGCGCGCAACCGGACCAATCCCGCAGTGGCTACGCGTCGAGGACGGTCGGTCGAGCGACGGCACCGACGTGACGGCGTGTCAGCCGGCGAGGCATAGTCGTGACCCCTTCGAATGCCGGAGCCAGTGACGTGCTGTTCTCGCAGCCAACTCTTTGGCATCCGTAGCCCGCCCTCCAACACCCTCAGGCCGTACCGGCAGGCACGGCCGGTAATCAGCGGCACCAGCCTCCTCGAACAGGCTCCGCACACACCGCGACGTGTGGAGCCTGTTCGACGTCTGTGATTCAGACCCGGCGCGCACTGTCGCGGCGGTAGCCACTTCGACTCCGAAACCTGGTGCGCTCCCGGGATTTTCCCTCAGCAATACTGGACTGCACAGCGAAAATCAACGAGTAGCCGCACTCGCCATCTCAAAGGAACGTAAAACCTGCAGCCGCGGGGTAACCGTTCCGCGATCGACATGATTGAATCACGATGGCGGAAACCGCGATCTGTCGTCGGCGAAGATAAGGACTTGCAGGACTTCGAATATGACTGGCCCACAACATCACAACCCCCACAGCCAACCCGGCGGATTGCCGCCGCAGCAACCCTACGGCGCGCAACCCCCGCCGCAGCCATACGGTGCTCCACAGCAGTACCCACCGCAGTACGGCGCGCCGCAGGCCTACGGGCAGCCACCGTACCCGCCGGCGCCCGGCGGGCACTACCCACCGCAGCCCGGCAAGAGCGGGGGTGCCGCAGTGCCCCTGATTCTCGGTGGCGGCTTCGTGCTCATGGTCGTCATCGGCATCGTTGCCTACTTCCTGTTCTCCGGTGGCGGCATCCCTGGCACATCCAACAGCCCACGTGAGGTGGCCGAGGCGTTCGTCAATGGCGGTGACAACAAGAAGGACCTGATCTGCAAGGCCGATCTGGCGAAGGCCGACGGCGCGCCGAAGCCGAGCTCCGCGCCGACCGGGGTGCCGAAGATCGACGCGAAATCCACACTGAAGAGTGTCGATGTGCCTGAAGGAAGTGACAAGGGCACCTTCACCGTCAGCGTCGCAGTGAAGGTCGGCGGGCGCACCAACACCCAGAACGTGACCTATGACCTCGTCAAGGAAGATGGCGAATGGAAGGTATGCGGCCTGCTCAAGGCACTGAACGCCGGTATCAGGTGATGGCCGGCCACCCTCTCACTTGTCCGCCGGTCGATTTCGAATTCGCGCGGTTCGGCATGCCGCGCCCACACCATCGCCAGATACTCGGCACCTTCGATTAATTCCGCAGTGACCTGGGTTCGCCAAATCTGACGGTTCAGTATGTCGATACGCTGACTATCCTCGCTACGACGATGATCGCCTCGAATTCATCGAGACGGTCGATTCCACGCGCCAGTCGAAGCCGACACGGGCATGACAAAGATGGTGGTGGAGAGGCTGTTTCCTCTCCACCACCATGCACTCGTCTGTAGTCGGTCCGCGTACAGCACCCAAAGCGGGCAGATTCAGCGTCCTAGAAAATCCACCGCCTCGGACAGCCGCTGCGCGAATACGTCGGGCTCATTTTCGGCCAGTTCGGTGTACAGCGACACGGAACGCTCCGCCAAGGCGAGAACTTCCCGCGGGTCGCGCTCGCGTAACAGCAGGGCTCTCACCGTGACCACGCGCATGCACAAGGCAAACACGCGACAGTCCGGGGTCGACAGGGCGAAGGCCGAGCTGCGGCGCAAGCCCGGCAGTACCGTCGGCGTCCCCGATGCCGACGATGACCGGCTCCGCGAGGTCAAGAGCAGCAGGGTCACGTCAACCAAGCCGAAATATCGATCCGCCGCCACAACGTGGTCATCAGTATCGTCCACCACCACGACGGCGTCGGCGAGGGCAAGTTCACCAAGCCATTGATGGAGCTGTCCACCATTGATGGAGCTGTCCCCCCTGGCGCTGTCGAAGTTATGAATCGCCCTCAACTGTCAAAGCCGAGATGAAGCACCGTGGCCGTTGACCGGCGGGCAAGCCTCGGCCGGTCCCGTCAGCGACCGGTGCACCGATATCGTGCGTCCGGCCGTTGCGTACGAGCTCGGGGATACGGGAGCAGGACAGCGTAACCTTTCCAGCGAGGTCCCTCACACCCCTCGATCTCAGGGGCAACCGGATTACTCTCCGCCGAATTCTCGGTCTGGCAATGGATCATCGCGCCGATCGTTCGGTTGGCTTCCAATCCACTGGAGGCTATCGAGGCAATGCTGTACCCGGCGGTGCTGCCGCCCTGGATCACGATCGAAGCCGCTGCCACACAACACCTTCCCCGTCGTGACCCTAAGTGATCGTCAAATCGTGAGTGTGGCTGATGACATTTCAGGAGTCCCGGTGTTGAGTCGAATGCCAGGCTGTTGCATGAGCAGGAGGGGCAGAGATCAGGCGCACAGCGAAGGAACCGCCCTGGCCGGAACAGGCTGACCAGACCCCGGAATCCGAGTGGCGGCAGCCCTTCCCGACGTCGGGACGCCGCAACCAGCACCGGACGCAACCACCATACTTCGCGACCGGGAAATGATCGTTCGCACCACCAGGAGATAATCCGTGTACCTCATGTCCGACTTCTCGCGTGTATCAGAGGCCGCCACTCGCGAACAAGTGATCGACCTCGTTCGATCCCTCGGCGAGGGAGAGAATTCGATAGCGATCCTCGGCCGCGAGGATCAGACCTACATTCAAACGGTGTACCTATCCGACCGCGACGTATTCGGGCTCGACTTCCGCAATGGTGAACCCCGCCGGCACTACACCGTGAACGTTCCGTCCAAGGCCACCGTTATGGATGCTTTCCTCAGCTACTTCGACGGGGACAATCGGTGGCGGACGATGGTCGAGTGGGAGCGCGATTCGCACTACGAGCAGATTCAAAGGCGGCCCGAGCAATTCGCGGACGACTCGAACGACGAGTTGCTGGCTGGACCCGGATTGCGGCTGGTCGTGTTCAGCACCGACGCGAGTCCGGGAAGCCAAGTTCTCCAGCGGCAGCTCGCGGACCTCGAACGCGAGACGGGCGACCGCGTCGACATCGAAGTCGTCGATATCGAGTTGGCGCCACGGATCGCCGCCGCCTGGGGCGTCTCAGCGTCCGACCTGCCGGTCCAGGTCATCTTCGACGACGGAATCCTCCAGCACGTGGTACTCGGCACGCGATCGGCCCGCAATCTGATATCCGAACTCTCCCCACCTGAGCGACCTCTGACAGCATGAACAACGGCTCTGCGTCCCGCGCGCTATCGGCGGAAGCGGCCCCGGTGTCCAGGTCGACGATCAGGGCAGCTGAATCAAAAGTAGCTCGATGTGCTCCGAGCGGTCTCGATCGAGTCCGCCAGTCCCCCAGTCCTGCCGAAGACCGCGTATACGCCGCACAGCGCAGCGGGCACGGGCACGGGCACGGGCACGGGCACGGGCACGGGCACGGGCACGGGCACGGGCACGGGCACGGGCACGATAAGACTCCCCGTTCACTGTGCCGGGGTGACGAGCGGTCCGCGACCGATATCGGTGACGTACAAGGGCAGATAGGGCGCGAGATAGTCCAGCAGAGCCTTCGCCTTTCCGCCCTGGGCAGCGGCGTATTCTTCCGGCGTCAGTCCAACGACCTGCAGGAACTGAAGACTGCCGTGCGGTGTTTCGACTACGCCGAGTTCCGGATCGATGGCGAAGGTCAGCGCACGGATGGTGCAGTGCGGGCGATCCGCGGCGATCGGTCCGTTCGCGTTGATGGTGTGACCGGGCTCGAACCACTTTTCGGTCTTGAAAACGTACCGAGCCAGATTCTGCAAAAGGCCGGCCGGCCAGACCGGCGGATCGGTGTCCTCGGTCCGACGAACCAGGCGAAAGGTGAATTCGAAGCCCCATCCGGAGACCTCCGTATTCGATGATTCCTTTTCATACAGCTCGGACATGCCATAGCTGACGTAATGCCAATGCGGTGTCGGGTCCGTACGCGCAAAAATGCTGATGCCGTCCAGCGGGTCCGAACCGCCGAGTGCAAAAGGATGTTTTGTCCCTAAATGAAAAGGGTCGATATCTCCGTAGATCCGTCTGAGGGCGCCGTCGATGGCCGCCCATCCCAATGCATCACTCACCAGACGAATTGTAATGGCGATCCACCTCTGCAATCGACCGGCGCACGCTCAAATCGAGGTAAAATCATCGGGCGAATATCCGTCACCACTCTGTCAGCGCGCCCAGTTCCGACAGCGGAACGGGTCGTCGGCTGGTAGCGGCTAGATTCTCCTGCGCCTCTCGGGTATTCAACGGTGGGTAGATCGAGATACCTTGATCGAGCCGAAGGTGCCGAGTCTCGTCCTCCCAGCCCTGCCAACGCAGCCCTTCATAGAAGGATGTCGATCCACCGGCCGCGATCCAGCTGAGCCAGGCACCGTAACCTTCCACATGAGGTTCCCACTCCAGGCTGTCGGGGGCGAAATAGCAGATATCGCCAGGTTCACCGGGCCGCCCCAACGCATCTGGGTCGGCCCCGTTGACCTCGAAACGCCCACCGATGGCATCGACACCTACCAACAGCGCGGGCGGATGACCGGCCGACAGATCGTTCAGATCGGCCAAGCTCACCATCCATCGCGCGGCGTTGCCGCCACCGAGGACGCGCAACCACCCGTGATCGACCAATATGCCACCGGTATTGAATGCCAACGCCCCCAACGCGGACCGCGTCGTCACTTGCAACGCTTGCAGGCATCGCGCACCGTCCAACGAATGGACCGGCAGTATTTCGATCGCCACTGGGGCGTCCGCGAACTCCTCACGAATATACGGCCACGCCGGATCATCGACATCGGTCAGCTCCGCGAACGTTCGCACCAGCCAATCATGCCAAGCATCCGCCCGCTCGTGAACTGAACTAATTGTAAAATCTGCGCCGGAGAGCGCCCTGCGCCACCGCCTACACAACTCTGATCACGGTGCGTCACATCGGATCGCCCACGAAATCGGACAGGAAGATACCCGAGGTCTCGATCTCATGCGCGGCCTAGGTGTCCAAATCCCACCTGATCGTCGCCGCGTGATCTCTCCACTCCAAGCCGAACTCCACAAGCAAGACTTGAATAAGTCGGTCCAAATCGATGCCATTCCGGTGTAACGCATCCCACACACCGCAACGCCCATGATCAGGGCCACACCAATTGTTGCTCGGACGCTGAACAGGATCGCCACAGCCGCGTCGAACAGCGTCATCGGCATTTCGTAACGGATGGTGCCGCCATGGAGCCGAGCATTGTGGTGAAATGCACGCTGCGATCGAGGTTCGGCACCGGACGGCCTCGTATGCGATGGACGCTCGGCTCACGTCGCGCGGGGCCAGATGTGTTCGGTCACCTCGGTGGAGATCGGCACGACACGGGGCAGGCGGGGTCCCGCGTACCAGCGGGCCTTCGCCTTTCGAAGGACGTTGTCTCCGTCGCGTTCCCAGGAGAAGTCCGGTTTGCGCAGCAGCTTGGCGAACAGTCGGCTGGCGTTGTGGGGGTAGGCGGCGGCGAGCCGGGCGAGAGGGACAGGTGGGAAGGCGTCGTTGTGCAGATACGTGACGACGGCATCGCGGTAGGGCGGTTCGTCGACCAGGTCGGGGTCGGCGAAGACCGCGCGCACTGTCGCGTAGTTGACATAGAAGCTCAGCCCGTCGACCTCATCGAAGATCAATGTGACGTCGTCGGAACCAGTGATCGCCTCGGACAAAGGCGGAAAGGCCTCCTCGTTCCAGGCGCGGCCGGCGTCCAGGCACGACTGACGGTAGGACACCGTCCAAGCGTCGTGCGCTTGTGAGCCGTGCACCATCACGGTGTCGCTACCGTGGTAGGCGATGAAATCGGCGCGTTGAGCGGCTTGCAGTTTCCAGCCCTCGGCGAGTTTGGCGGGGTTGCGGAACACCAAGTCGGGGTTCTCCCGCTGCAGTCGCGGCACCTTGGCGAGCTGCGCTTCTGCGGCTTCGGCGATGAAGGTCTGGGCACTTCCCATGAATATCCACTCGTCGGCCCAGGATGCGAGCCGTCCGATGATCAGCATCCCTGATGACAAGAGGGAAAGGGCGTCTTCGCCGCGGGCAGTGCGTATCGCATATGTCAGCTCATCGATGTGGTTGAACAGACGCAGCCCGTCGACGAGTACCTCCTTGATTTCGAAGAGGCCTTTGAAGTTGTTCCGCCAACCCAACAGCATCGTGCGGTCCGCATCCGACAAGTCGTCGCGCTCGACGACGAACTGCTCGACGACGAGGTAGCCGGTGTCGAGCCGATGATTGAGCAGGACGTTGTAGAACTCGTGCGCCACAATGTCGTCGTTGCTGTGGTTTTCGGGCGAGATGCGCGCGAGCACCGCTGCCGAGACGGCGGCGCGATACGGCTCGGTTGTGCCGAAATCGTGTAGTTCTCGAAGGAGTTCCGCTGCCCGGCCGAACGATTGGCTGTTCACTGTGTCCTCTCGATTGCCCACGATGACCTTCGCGGATATGATTCCGTAAACCATGCTGTTGGTCGATTCCATGAGTGCTCGCCATGGGACAGTCCGCGGATACGGGGATCGGTCACAGAAGGATTTCGAGGTGTAGTTATTGATGTACTTCTCTCCGGCCGCCTCGGCACCCCGGCACCCCGGCAACGAGCGCCACCGTCGCGATCCGCGCTGCATCGAGTTGCACCGGATACCCGGCGACAGCCCCGAACTCATCCTGACGAGATCTTCACGCCGACCTCGAGTGGCAAGTCCATGCCACCCGCGCCCGCAGTGGCGACGAGCTGGCCGATATCACCCGCCGGTCGCTGGACTATCCCACTCGACTCCCGCCGCGGATTCGGTCGATGAGCGACGCCGGTTGTGTGGGTGTGGCGTCGCCGCTGATCCCGAAGGGGCTGTCGTCCTCGACGACCTCGGTGTTGCCCAGGTCGAGCAGGGCTTCGCCGATACCGGTCGCGAAGCGTGAAATGGCCTCCGCGACAGGGCGTCGCTCGATTTCATAGGCGTCCAGCAACCGCGGACCCGCCCAGCCGGCGTGCACCGCGGCCAGCATCCAGGCGAGGTGCGCCGCCTCGCTGATTCCCGTGTTCATCCCCATGCCTGCCATCGGTATCCACAGGTGGGCAGCGTCTCCGGCGATGAAGACCCGATCGCTGCCGTAGCGGTCGGCGACCAGGCGGCGTCCGGTCCACCGGTCGACGCCGAGTATCTCGTGCGGCACTTCGGATCCGACGGCCCGCGTGATCAGGGTTCCCGGATCGATGAGGTCGGTATCGGTGTCGGTGGGCAGGAAAGTGTGGGTGAGCCACAGGGCCTGTCCGTCGATCGCGATGGTGACGCCCAGCGCGTCATGATTCATCGACCAGGTCATCCAGGTGCGTGGGCGAATGTATTCGTTCAACGCCGGTGCCCGGAAATAGGTGGAAACGGCCTGGAAAACGGTATCGGTACCGGTCAGTTGCGCACCCAACTGCTGTCGTACCAGGCTGTTGCCGCCGTCGCAGCCGACGAGGAAGTCGAAGCGATCCGGCCAGATAAAGCCGCTCACAGGGCAGTCTCGGATACTGTTCGGCGTCGTCTATGAACACCTCGACCGCGCCGTACCCATACCGGACCCGCCAATCCCGAGCGAATAGGCACGCCACGGTGACGCACGCGGCGGAGCCCATCCGTGCACCGTGCCAGTACGCCGATAGATGCACAACGATCTCGGTCGCGATTCGAGAGTCCTTGGCGCTCGAAATGTTTCACCGCAGGCCGTATGAGGCCGTCACGTCGGTGACGCGGGTGCGGAGGCGGCTGACTGGGGGCTGGGGGCTGGCTTCCGGCGGCACTGTGGGGTCGGTAGTTGTAGTGGATGTTCCAGACGCAGAGGGCCTCGCGGCGGGTGTCTTCGCTCTGCCAGATGCGGGCCTGGAGGAATTCTTCGGCCAGTATG
Source organism: Nocardia sp. NBC_00881 (assembly GCF_045207455.1). Classification (NCBI taxonomy): domain Bacteria; kingdom Bacillati; phylum Actinomycetota; class Actinomycetes; order Mycobacteriales; family Nocardiaceae; genus Nocardia; species Nocardia sp. NBC_00881. The sequence continues at coordinate 257,592 of NZ_CP108798.1, read as the reverse complement.
CGGTGGTGGCGCTCGACCTTGCCGTTGTGCCGTGGCGTGTATCGGGTGATGCGTTGGGCCGCGAGGCCCTCCGCCCACTCGCCGTCCGGCCCCACACCGTCATCGAGCGAGAGCGGCCCATCGGTGGAGAACTCGCCGTACTCTTCGTTGCCGTCCTCCCACTCGTCCCAGCGCCGCTCCATCTCCCCGACGGCGTCGAGCTCTCGTAACAAGTCGATCTTGCGGACCCATCTCCTCGAGGTGACTCACCATTCGCATCCCCTGGCTTCGAATCCACAGCTTCATACTTCGAGCCGAAGGAGGACTCGAAAACTTGGGAATCATACCCACCAGCCACCCGATAAAGAACCCGCCCCCGCCACACGTCATGTGCCGCCGTCACCGCCACAGACGACTCCGCGATCGGTGGCCCACTCGTGCCGACACAGATCCCCGCCGACCATCAGACCCCCAGATATCCCTCTCACCGGTCCACGAAAACAGCGTTCAGGGTATCCGAGGCCGCGGCGCAAGGGTCGGGCCGTCCAGGGGACCCGACTGGCATTGTTCCGCAGCGGTCGTGAGCGCACGTCGTATTGCTTCATCACCGTCCGACGGTCAGGAATGACCAAAGCTGGACCTGAAATTCCCCGGGCTGATGGTGATTTCCGGTACACCGGCATCCCGCCCCGAACTCTGAAGCCGATCATGGGCGATTCACGTGCTCCGCCCTCGGTAGTCGCTTATTTGAGTCGGCAGAGGACTCAGTCAGTCGATATCGAGTGCCTCGGCGATGGTGGGCCAAGATCGAGACAGTTCGTCGGCCCAGTACGGCCAGGAGTGGGTGCCGGTGGGCCGCAGATTCACCGTCGCCGGAATCTGTAGTTGTGCGAGCCGGTTCACGAAGGCGAGTGTGCATGTGAAGGCTCCGGCTTCGAGCGGGCCCCCGACGGTGATGGTGTCGGGGAGGTCGACCCGACCGGGTACGTCGTGTTCGCCGGGGACTCCCGTGCCGCTGGACAGGTAGAGTGCGGTACCGCGCAGCGCTTCCGCGTGTGCCATGACGTCGTGGGCGAGCCAGTCTGGGTCGGTCGGCGGGCCGAACATATTGTCCGGATTTCCGCCATAGGTTGCCACGATCCCGCGGGCATGGGCTTGTCCGACACCGGAGGCGAGGGTGTAGCAGCTGCTGTGGGCCGCGACGGCCGAGTACAGGCCCGGGGTCCGGAACGCGAGCATCATCGCCGCCTCGGCACCCATCGAGACCCCCTCGATCCCGTTGCGTCCGTTGCCCTCGAAATGTGCGTCGATCAGCGGCGGTAGCTCACGGGTGAGGAACGTCTCCCATTTATTTGCGCCCAATACAGGATCGCGCCGCTGCCAGTCGGTGTAGAGATTGGCCGGACCGCCCGTGGTCAGCACGACGTTGACGTTCTTGGCGTCGAAGAACTCCACGGCACCACCGTGCGCTAACCAGTTGCTTCCGTTCTCCGGTGCACCGCGACCATCGAGCAGGTACAGAGTCGGTCGCGGGCGACTGCGGTCGGCCGGCACCAGCACTTGCACCTGCACGACGCGGTTCATCGCGGGCGATTTCACGAATACCCGCAGCCAACGATCGGTGATCGGCTCGATATGGCCGACCACCGGCCGGACTGGGAGACCGAGACCCTCCGAGGGGGCTTGGTAACCGCCCGATGACCCGGTATCCGGCGGCACCGCGATGGCAACCCCGGACGCCATCGCCACAGCCCCCAGTATCACCACTACAGCCGCGACCACTTCGGCAGTCCACCGCCCACAAGCACCGACCATCGCGGCGAACGACCGCCATAGACAGACCTGAACCTGCCCGCACCGGTCACCGTTGTGCGGCAAGGCGGCTTCGATCGACATTTCTTCGCGGGCTGGCTCCGCCAGGGCGTACATGAGGACCTCCGAAGACACGAAACTTTCCCAAGTGAACCAGCAAAACTTCAGATTCTCATCATTGGGAATAATTCAACCATCTGAAGGAAAGGAAGTGTCCAAGCCGCCAACCTTCAGGGGTTGTAAAAGATGAGCCCCGAGGATGCGTGGAGTGATCCGGCATGCATAAGGGCGTATCGCGGTGTCGAACACGCCGCCACCAGCACGCTCATGGCGAACATCCTTTCCCTGCCCATCCAAGGACAAATCAGCCTGTAATTCGGTACGCCTCCGGCGAATGCACTCGCCACTGAGCCAGCCGTCGGGCCCGGTTCCGACACCTTGGACCCGGCCCTTCTCCCAAACCCGCACGTACCAATCAGGCAGCCGGTATGCACTGTCGCCGCGAGCGAACCCCGACACACACCGCTAATTGAATATTTGCATAGCGTCGCGATTTTTACATTCCCATAAGGTAATTCTGTCCACTGCACCGAACGATCTCGTCCATCGTCGCCCGGATGCCTCGCGTTAGATCAAATATGTGTAAGGTCTCCATTTTACTGTCCGGCATTGTCGGCCGCGACAATATGCTCTTGCGCAGGTGGGGAAGCGCTTACAGAGTAAGGACTTCGATGAGCTGTCCTCCGGTCCTGGAACCGGTGAAGTCCGGCGCCGATGCCGCCGCGCCGACGACGGACGACAGGTCCCGCCGATGAGTGCCGCGACAGCCCTCCGCCTCGGCGTCACGACCACACTCCGAGAAACTCCGCTGACGGTCCGGTATCTTTTGGCCGGCGTCATGGTGAATCAGCTGGGCGCATTCACACAGGCCTACCTGATGCTGTACCTGACGCATCAGGGCTTCTCGGTCGGACAAGCCAGTTCGGCCCTCACCGTCTACAGCATCGGGGCCGTACTCGGCATCATGGCCGGCGGCGAATCGACGGCTCGGATGGGCGCACGCACCGCCATCATCACCGGCATGACCGGTTCGGCACTCGCTCTCGGTCTGATTCCGGCGGTGAGCACACCCGGCAGGTTTCCGGTGCTGATGGCTGTGGTCGCCCTTGCCGGGTTCGCCGCCCAGTCTTACCGCCCGGCCGCCGCGGTCCTGCTCGAGGATCTCATGCCGGCTGAGCATCGGGTGATGGCGTTTTCGATGTTTCGTATCGCCCTGAACACCGGTGCGGCTCTCGGCCCCTTGATCGCCACCGCACTCATCCCGATCAACTGGAATACGCTGTTCTGGTTCAACGCGTGCACGGCGTCCTGCTGCGCACTGATCGCTTGGCGGCGATTACCGAATGTCGCGGCCCCGGTGCGCGCCGATGCCCTGGTGTCGCAACCGGAATCCGGGTACGGCGCGATAGTGCGCGACCGACGTTACCTACTTTTCCTGACCGCGACATTTATCACCGCGCTGATCTGGGTGCAGTTCCTGGCGACACTGCCGCTCAGCTCGGCGGCACATGGCCACTCGATCGCCCTCTACAGTGCGATGCTGACGACCGCGTCGGGAATACTGATCGCGTTCGAGCTGAAAGTCACCGCCTACGTGGAACACTGGCGGCCGAACTCAGCGGTCGCCCTCGGCATCGCGATTCAGGGCATCGGTCTCATCACCTATGCGCTAGCGGGCTACGGCGCCGCGCCGATCGCCATCGGCACCATCGTGATGGTGGTCGGCATGATGATCCAGGGCCCGACCATGTTCGCCTACCCGGCCACCTTCCCAACAGCGGTCAGAGCCCGTTGTGTCGCCGTGCATCAGGCGCTGTTCGGGGCCGGTCAGGCGCTCGGGCCCGCGCTCGGCGTGCTCGCGTGGCAGACAACCGGCCAAGGCGTGTGGCTGCTATGCGGAATTCTCGGAATGGTCGGCGCGTGGTGCGCGTACGCGGGAATGTGCACGGACACAACGGGATCGGCAACGAGCGCGCCAACCGGGCACGACAGGGGTTGATTCGCCACGACAGACTTCCGTGCAAAACGGAGGAGTATCAGCGATCCAGAACTCGGGGGCCGACTGTTGATCGGCCACAAGATATACATATGAGCCGGAAGAGGTCGGCATGTCATCGAGTCGGGAACAATTTCCACTAACGCGCGAGCAGGTTGATGTATGGCTTGCCCAGAAAACATTCGATGCCGGCAGCTGGCTCGTCAGTCAATTCCTGGTGATCGACGGAACGATCGACGAACCCCTCCTCGAATCCGCCATACGACGCGTGGTGGACGAGGTGGAAGCGATCAGGGTTCACATTACCGAGACGAATGGCAGCCTCATCCAGGCTCCGACCGATTACCCGGACTGGCGGCTGCCGTGCTACGAACTCGAATCCGAGGCGGACGTGTATGCGATCGCGACGCGTGAGTTGCATGCGAACATGTCGGTGACCGGGCCGTTGTTCAGATTCGCGTTCTTGCGGACCGCTGGTGAACGGTCTTTCCTCTTCCTGTGTGGACACCACATCGTGATGGATGGAACCACCCTGGCGCTCATCGGCAACAGGATTGCGGACATATACTCGGCGTCGAGGTCGGGGGCGGATCCCCAACCGCATTCCTTCGGCTCGTTGCGTGATCTTATTTCGATGGAGTCGGAATACCAAGAGTCCGCCGAATATATCGCAGACCAGAAATATTGGTCCGCGATCTCTCATCCGGAAAACCCAGTCGATTTCGACGGCCGCACCGATGTCGATCGGTATACGCCGGACACATTCTCAGCACCCATGAAGTTCTCTCCTTCCGTCCGGGCAGCCATCGAAGAAACATCCCGAACCAAACGCATCGGCCGGGCGGCGATCATCACCGCCGCGTGCGGGCTCCTGACGTCCATAGCGACCGGGAACTCCGAGGTGTGCCTGGATTTTCCGGTTTCGCGACGAATCCGCGCGAGGTCCAAGAGCCTGCCCGGCATGATCGCCGGTGTGGTGCCCCTGCTGGTGACCATCCGGCCGGGCCAGACTTTCGCCGACCTGTGCGAGCAGGTCGACCAGCGGATACAAGAGGCATTGACACACAGCCGGTTCCCGGTGCGGAAGCCGCCTCACCGCGACTGTGGCTCCTATCGCGGGTCGAGTGTGGAGGTCAATCTTTTCCCGCCATTCCCGACACGGGATTTCGGCGGCGCCTCGGCGACTCGGGTGTTGCTCTCCGCGGGCCCCGTACCGAGCCTGGGTTACTACTTCTTTGTCGACGACGGCGACCTGGTGCTCCGAACCATCGGCACCAGGGCGAGCCTCGATGCCGGACGCCTGCACCAGGCGTTGTCGAGGGTGATGGCCGATCCGAAGGCACCGATCGTATCCGTCGGCCTGCTCGACGAGCAGGAACACCGAGAGCTCGACAGCTTCGGCAACCGATCGATCCTCACCGAACCGCGCAGCACCGGGATGTCCATCCCCGCACGGTTCGCCGCCCGCGTGGCCGACGCCCCGGACAAGATTGCGGTGGTATTCGAGAACAGTTCGCTGACCTACCGCGAACTCGACCTGAACTCCAACCGGCTCGCCCATCTGCTGCGCGACCGCGGCGTCGGTCCGGGAGACTGCGTGGCGCTGCTGCTGCCTCGATCGCTCGACGCCATCGTGGCAATACTGGCGGTACTGAAAACCGGTGCGATGTACGTGCCGATCGACTCGAGCTATCCCGATCAACGCATTGGATTCATCATCGGTGATGCCACCCCCGCCCTCGCGGTGACGACTCCGCAGCTGTCCGCACGCCTGGCCGCTCATGGCATGACCTACGTCCGAACCGATAACTCGGCAATCTGCCGATATCCTGATTCGCCACTACGGCATCCGATTTCGGAATCTCCGGCGTATCTGATCTACACATCCGGAACCACTGGCACTCCAAAAGGCGTCACCATTACACATGCCGACGTATTGAATCTATTCCATGCTGCGGCAAAACATTTAGTGCTCGAGCAGCAAGTGTGGTCACAATTCCATTCCTATGCCTTCGACGTCTCGGTATGGGAGATCTGGGGTGCGCTGCTACACGGCGGGAAGCTCGTCGTCGTCCCCGAATCGGTGGTGCGCTCGCCCGCAGACTTCCTACGGCTGCTCATCACCGAACAGGTCGACACCCTCAGCCAGACGCCGTCAGCGTTCTACGCACTGCAAGACACGGCGCTGCAGGGTGATTCACCGGACCGGCTGGCATTACACGCGGTGGTATTCGCGGGTGAGGCACTCGAGTCCCGCCGCCTGCGCCGATGGTTCGACAACGCGATCCGCGCGCCCCGGATGATCAACATGTACGGCACAACAGAGACAACTGTCCATGCTTCGTTCCATGAAGTCACCGCGAAGGACACGCTCGACACCGCAAGCAATGTCGGTGTCCCACTGGCCGATCTCGCCTTCTTCGTCCTCGACCCGAGCCTACGACGCACACCCGTCGGTGTGCGAGGCGAACTGTACGTCGCGGGCCACAGCGTCTCGCAGGGTTATCACAACCGCCCCGCACTGACCGCGACACGCTTCGTCGCCAATCCATTCGATCCACACGGAGGTCGGCTGTATCGGACCGGCGACATCGTTTGTTGGGATACTGACGGCGAACTCGAATACGTCGGGCGCAGCGACGACCAAGTCAAGATCCGCGGCTACCGCATCGAACTCGGCGAAGTACAAGCCGCGCTCTCGGAGGCCGCGGGCACCGACCAAACCGTCGTCATCGCCCGAGACGACAACCTCGGCGACAAACGCCTTGTCGGGTATGTGGCCGGCGATATCGATTCCCGGTCGGTGCGTGCCCGAATGGCCGACCGGCTCCCAGAATTCATGGTGCCCGCCGCCATCATCGCGGTCACCACGCTGCCTTTGACATCGAACGGGAAACTCGACAAACGTGCATTACCCGTACCCGACTACCGCCCAGTGGTGGCCTACCGAGCGCCATCGACTCCCACTGAAAGAACGCTCACCGAGATCTACGCTCGAATTCTCGGCGCAGACCGGGTCGGTGTCGACGACTCATTCTTCGACCTCGGCGGCCACTCACTGCTGGCCATGCGCATAATCGCCGCCGTCAAAACGGAACTCGATGCCGAAATCGAGATCCAGACCGTGTTCCAGAAGCCGGCCGTATCCGACCTTGCCGAGGTCATCATCGCACGGGCGAAACAAGATAACCGCACGCAAAAACCCGCGCTGCGAAGGTATTCGAGGGATCAGCTGGTGCACCGCTCAGGAGGTTCGTTGTGATTCCGTTGTCGTTCGCACAAAGTCGGCTGTGGTTCACCCATCGCATGGAGGGGTCGTCGGCAACCTATAACCTTCCGGTCGCGGTACGACTGCACGGTGCACTGCACGTGCCGGCCCTGACTGCCGCGTTACGCGATGTCGTTGATCGGCACGAAAGCCTGCGCACCGTGTTCTCCGAAACCGACGGAATCCCCGAGCAGGTGATCATCAGCTCCGACGAGGCCGAATTCGCTTGGGCGATCACCGACGCGACGGATTGGCCGCCGCAGCAGCTGACCGACGCCATCGGCGAAGAAGCACGGAAAGCATTCGACCTGACCCGACAGATCCCATTCCGGGCACGGTTGTTCACTGTATCCGCGCTGGAACACGTCCTGGTCGTCACCATGCACCACATCGCCACCGATGGATGGTCACTGCGCCCGCTGTGGCGGGATCTGAGTACCGCGTACTCGGCGCGCTGCGCCGATCGCGTACCCGGCTGGGACGAGTTGCCGGTCCAGTACCTCGATTACACGCTCTGGCAGCGCGAATATCTCGGCGAACTCGACGACCCGGACAGTCGAATAACGAAAGGACTGACCTACTGGGAAGATACGCTGGCCGAACTACCGGAGCGGCTCGAGCTGCCCACCGATCGACCGTACCCGCCGATCGCCGATCACCACGGCGACAGTGTCACCATCGACTGGCCTGTCGAGTTGCACCGTGCGATCCAGCAGGTTGCCATGGACAATAACGCAACCAGCTTCATGGTCGTCCAAGCGGCCTTGGCCGTCCTGTTGACCCGACTGACCAGCAGCACCGATATCGCGGTGGGAATACCGACGGCGGGCCGCACCGACGCCGCGCTCGACGATCTGATCGGCTTCTTCGTCAACACCCTGGTAATGCGGACCGATACCTCCGGTAACCCCAGCTTTCGAACGCTGCTCGACCGGGTGCGCCAGCGCAGCCTCGATTCCTACGCGCATCAAGATATTCCATTCGAAGTACTGGTCGACCGGCTACGTCCCACCCGATCGCTCTCCCACAACCCCATTGTCCAGGTCTTGCTCGCCTGGCAGAACACCGCGGCGATCGAGTACGCATTCGACGACCTCGCCGTTACCGGCATACCGGTTCATACTCGCACCGCCCGAGCCGATCTCACGATCAGCATCGAGGAACGCCGCACCAGCACCGGACTACCGACGGGACTCGGTGGCAGTGTCGAGTTCCGCACCGATGTCTTCGACACGGCCACGATTGCTCGACTCATACACCGTCTGCACCTGGTCCTGACGGCCGTGGTGACCGAACCTGACCGGTCGATCGGATCGATCGATATCCTCGATCACCACGAGCTGGCGCAGCTGGCGGTGCTGTCCAATCGCGAGGCCCTGGCGGAAATTGCTGCGGGCCAGACCATTCCCACACTATTCGCCGAACAAGTTCAGCGGAGACCGGATACGACGGCCGTGGTGTTCGAGGACAGGTCGTGGAGTTACCGTGAGTTGGACGAGGCGTCTTGGCAGCTCGCGCACCTGCTGATCGAGCAGGGTGCGCGACCGGGCGACACCGTCGCCCTGCTGCTGCCGCGATCAGCCGATGCGATCGTGGCGATTCTGGCGGTGCTCAAGACCGGCGCGGCGTACGTGCCGATCGATGTGAAACTTCCGGACAATCGCGTCGATTTCGTCCTTGCCGATGCGCGGCCGGTGGTCGCACTCACCGTCGCCGAGCATTCCCACCGGCTGGCCGGGCGCGGCGTAGTCGTGGTAGATGTCGATGATCCCGCGATCGCGTCGCAACCGGTGACCACCTTGCCCCCACCGCGCTCTGCTGATCTGGCCTACATAATCTATACCTCCGGTACCACCGGCACGCCGAAGGGCGTCGCCATCCCCCATGAAAGCGCGACACAGCTGTTCGAATCGGTGCGCAAGAGTGGATTCGTGGCCGCGGCGGGCCAGGTATGGACCCAGTGCCACTCATACGCGTTCGACTTCTCGGTGTGGGAGATCTGGGGTGCGTTGCTGCACGGCGGGCGGCTCGTGGTCGTCTCGGACGAGGTCGTGCGATCCGTGCCGAACTTCTACGCGCTGCTGGCCGCCGAGCGGGTGACAGTGTTGAGTCAGACACCCTCGGCGTTCTATGCGCTGCAAATCGTGGAAGACCGTTATCCGCGGCCGCATTCATTATCCCTGGAGACCGTGGTATTCGGCGGAGAAGCGCTGGAGCCGTATCGACTGCTTCCGTGGTGGCGCAGCCATCCCGCAGCACCGCAACTGATCAATATGTACGGCACGACCGAAACCACGGTGCACGCTTCGTTCCGGGAGGTTCGCGAAGCCGATGCGAACGCGATGACCAGCCCGGTCGGTGTTCCGCTTGCGCACCTCGCGCTCAGCGTGCTGGATGGTGCGCTGCGCGAGGTGCCGGTCGGTGTCGTGGGGGAGCTCTATGTCGCGGGCCGCGGTGTGGCACGTGAGTATCTGCGCCGGCCGGGACTGTCGGCATCGCGGTTCGTGGCATGCCCGTTCGGGCCGCCGGGTTCGCGCATGTACCGCACCGGTGATCTGGCGAGGTGGAACTCCTCCGGTGAACTCGAGTACATCGGGCGCCGCGACGATCAGGTGGAGATTCGCGGTTTTCGAATCGAACTGGGCGAGACCGAATCCGTGCTGGCTGCGGTCGAGGGGGTCGTGCAGGCGGTGGTCCTCGCACGCGAGGCGCCGCCCGGGATGAAGCAGCTGGTCGGATACGTCACCGGAGCGGTGGACGCCGCCGCCGTGCGGGCGGCGGTGGCATCGCGGCTGCCGGATTACATGGTGCCGGCGGCGATCATGGTGTTGCCCGCATTCCCACTCACCGTCAACGGGAAGCTGGACAAGCGCGCCCTGCCCGCGCCCGCATTCGATTCCGGCATGCCGTATCGGGCACCGTCGACACCGGCCGAAAAGGCCCTGGTGGAGATCTACTCCCGGATCCTCGGCACCGAGCGGATCGGTATCGACGACTCCTTCTTCGATCTCGGCGGCCACTCACTACTGGCCATGCGGGTCATCGCCGCCGTCGAAACCGAACTCGATGCCGAGATCGGTATCCACACCCTCTTCCAGAAACCGACGGTATCGGGCCTGGCCGCGATCGTTGCCGAACGAGCCGGGCACCGCGTACACACCAGAAGAGCGGCACTGGAACGACATTCGAGAATCGACCTGGGGCTGGATGTCATTCCACTGTCCTTCGCGCAGAGCCGCCTGTGGTTCGTGCATCGGATGGAGGGGCCGTCGGCCACCTACAACATTCCCGTCGCGGTGCGGTTGCGTGGTCGGTTGGATCCACCCGCGTTGGGCATCGCGCTACGCGATGTCGTCGGACGTCACGAGAGCCTGCGCACGACGTTCGCCGAATCCGACGGCACGCCGGGACAGGAGATCATCGCCGCCGAGGACGCCGATCTCGGCTGGAGCGTCACCGACGCGACCGACTGGCCGGAGCACCGCGTCGTCGAGGCAATCCGCGCGCAGGCGCGGTACGAATTCGATCTGTCCACGCAGATCCCTTTCCAGGCCAGGGTTTTCGCCGTTTCCGCGGAAGAACACATCCTCGTGATCACCATGCATCACATCGCCGCCGATGGCTGGTCGTTGCGACCGCTGTGGCGGGACCTGAGTACCGCGTACTCGGCACGATGCCGTGGTCGCACCCCCGGATGGGACGAATTGCCGGTGCAGTACATCGATTTCGCCTTGTGGCAGCGGGATTACATGGGCGAACTCAGTGATTCCGAGAGTACGATCACCGAACAGCTCGCGTATTGGGAGGACATCCTCACCGGCATTCCGGATCGGCTGGAACTTCCGACCGATCGTCCATATCCGCCGGTAGCCGATTACCGCGGTGACAGTGTTGTGGTGGCATGGCCGGCCGAGTTGCACCAGGAAATACACCGTTTCGCCAAAGACGCCGATGTCACCAGTTTCATGCTGGTCCAGGCCGCTCTGGCGGTCGTGCTCTCGAAGCTGAGCGGCAGCAACGACATCGCCATCGGGATACCCGCCGCAGGCCGCACCGACGCCGCGCTCGACGACCTCATCGGATTCTTCGTCAACACCCTGATCCTGCGCACCGACACGTCCGGCAACCCCACCTTCCGCGCATTGCTCGACCAGGTACTCACCCGCAGCCTCGACGCCTACGTCCATCAAGACATCCCGTTCGAGGTACTCGTCGACCGCCTGCAACCAACGAGATCACTCACCCACCACCCGCTCGTCCAGGTCATGCTCGCCTGGCAGAACAATGCGGCGGTCGAATTCGGTTTCGACGGACTCGACATCACACCGGTGCCGGTCGACACCGGCACTGCCCGCACCGACCTGACCTTCAGCCTCGAAGAAACCTTCACCGATACCGGACAACCAGCGGGAGTCACCGGCCTTGTCGAATTCCGAACCGATGTCTTCGACACTGCCACGATCGAGCAGCTCATCGCCCGATTCCGGCGGGTGTTGACGGCGGTGGCGAGGGATCCGGATGTACCCATCGGATCCATCGACCTACTCGGCGCGGACGAATTCCGGGTCCTCGACGACTTCGGCAACCGCTCGGTCCTGGCCCGGCCGCGAGCGGCCGGATCCTCGATTCCCGCCATGTTTGCCGCCAGGGCGGCCGACACGCCACACGCGATCGCCGTGCGCTTCGAGAACAGGTCACTGACCTACCGCGAACTCGCCGAGCACGCCAATCAACTCGCGCACCTGCTCCGCGACCACGGAGTCGGCGCGGGTGACCGCGTGGCGCTGCTGCTGCCCCGTTCGATCGATGCCATCGTGGCCATCCTGGCCGTCCTCGAATCCGGCGCCGCGTATGTGCCCATCGATCCGGCTTATCCGGAACAGCGGATCCGATTCGTCCTCGACGATGCCGCACCCACACTCGCGATAACCACCCCGGATCTCGAGAGCCGACTGTCCGGACTCACCGTCCCCGTCGTCCGAACCGATGATCCCACGAGAGCAACGTATCCGGCCCAGCCGCTTCGGTATCCGAACCCCGAAGGGGTGGCGTATCTGATCTACACCTCCGGCACGACCGGTATTCCGAAAGGTGTGGCGATCACCCACACCGACGTGGCGCGAATGCTCGCCGCAGTCGGAGCGCACCTTCCCCTCGAAGGACAAGTGTGGACGCAATTCCACTCCTACTCCTTCGATTTCTCCGTCTGGGAAATCTGGGGACCGCTGCTGCACGGTGGGCGGCTTGTCGTCGTTCCCGAAGCCACCGTCCGCTCCCCTGCGGATTTCCTGGACCTGCTCATCGACGAACAAGTCACCGTGGTGAGCCAAACGCCTTCGGCCTTCTACGCCCTGCAGGAGTCGGCTCTGCGCACGGATTCCGACGAGTTACCGGATGGCCTGCGACTCGATGCGGTGGTGTTCGGCGGTGAGCAGCTCGATCCGAACCGCCTGCAGCGGTGGTTCACCGATCATCCGCGACCGCCGCGGATGATCAATATGTACGGCACGACCGAAACCACTGTGCACGCGTCGTTCCGCGAGATCACGGCGCAAGACACCCGAGACGCCTCGAGCGTCATCGGCCGCCCGCTCGAGAACCTCGGGTTCTTCGTCCTCGATACCGGTCTGCGGCGGGTGCCGGCAGGAGTGACCGGCGAACTCTATATCGCAGGCCACAGTCTTTCGCACGGCTACCACAACCGCGCCGAATTCACCGCGGCGCGGTTTGTGGCCAACCCTTTCGGCCCCAACGGCGCCCGGCTGTATCGCACCGGCGATCTGGTTCGTTGGAAGGCCGGTGGCGAACTCGAATATCTCGGGCGCGGCGATGATCAGGTCAAGATCCGCGGCTACCGCATCGAACTCGGCGAGGTACAGGCCGCGCTCTCGCGGGCAGCGGACACCACTCGCACCGCCGTCATCGCCAGAGAAGACCAGCACGGCGACAAACGCCTTATCGGGTATGTCGTCGGCACGATAAACGAACGCGCGGTGCGGGCGAGAATGCGCGAATGGGTGCCCGAATTCATGGTGCCCGCCGCGATCGTCTCGGTCGACGACCTGCCGCTGACCCACAATGGAAAGCTCGATAAGCGTGCACTTCTCGCCCCCGAGTTCACCTCGGACAACCAGTTCCGTGCCCCCGAGACCCCCGCGCAGCGGGCCCTGGCCGAGCTCTACACCCGGATCCTCGGCGTCGAGCGGATCGGTATCGACGACTCCTTCTTCGACCTCGGCGGGCACTCACTGCTCGCCGTGCGTTTGGTGAGTGCGATCCGGTCCGAGCTCGGGATCGACATGCCGGTCCGAATGGTGTTCGAAATGCCCTCGATCGGCGAACTGGCGACGCGATTCGATCGTCAACAGTGAGAAGATCCGACCACGCCGGCGGTAGGTGTCACCCGGTACCGGAATCCACCACACCCATCCGCGCCGCCCTGGCAGCCGCAGCAGACGACTGGATCGTCTTCGACCTCGACGGAATCGCGGCGCTGCTGCGGGAACTACCCGACATCTCCGTCCGCTTCGCTATGAAGGCGTGCCCGGTGGACGAAGTCCTTGCCTGCCTGGCGCGGCAGGGCGCCGGCTTCGACGCGGCCAGCCCTCCGGAGATCGCGCAGGCCCTCCGCACCGGTGTACCGGCCGAGCGGATCGATTACGGCAACACCATCAAGTCCGACTCGAACATTGCCGAGGCGTATCGGCTGGGTATTCGGGACTTCGCGACTGACAGCACGGAGGACGTGACGGCGATAGCCGTCCACGCGCCCGGCTCCCGGGTGTTCTGCCGACTCGCCACCAGCGGGGACGGGGCCCTTTGGAGCCTCAGCCGGAAGTTCGGCTGCTCGGCCGAGGACGCCGTCTCAGTGCTGGAGGTTGCGCGGGCCGCAGGCCTTGTCCCGTCCGGCCTCTCCGTTCATGTGGGCTCACAGCAGATGACCTCCGAGGCGTGGCAGAGCGCGCTGGACAGGCTCGCCGCAACGGTCGAGTCCCTGAACCGGCGGGGGATCACACTCGACCACGTCAACCTTGGCGGCGGTCTGCCGGCCGTCGGCTGTCTCGATCGCCAGGGTCGGCCGCTGAATCCCCCACTGGACAAGATGTTCGCCGTGATTCGGGAGGGCACGGCCTGGCTCCGCGAGCTGTCGCCCTCGCCGCTGCGGTTCCTGATGGAACCGGGGCGGCACTTGGTGGCTGACCACGGCGCCATTCGCGCCCATGTGGCCCGTCTGTCCTCCCGGCGCCAGTCGGCCGGTACATGCAGCTGGCTCTACCTGAGCTGTGGGAAGTTCAACGGCCTCTACGAGATAGACGAGCTGCAATATCGGCTGGAATTTCCTTCCCACGGGGGCGGGGAATACGTGTCGGCCATGGTCGCGGGACCCACCTGCGACAGTGACGACGCCTACGCCAGCGATGGCGGTCTCGTCCAAGTTCCGCGTGCCGTCGTCTCCGGGGACCCGGTTTGGATCTTCTCTTGCGGCGCGTACGCCACTGCTTACACGACCGATTCGAACCACAGCAAGTCCCGCAGTCACTCTTGCTTGCACGCCGCTACCACCACGACCGATTCATAGACTGGAAAATCATGAGCATCCACCTGAACGATCAGGGCGTCCTGGTGATCCCGGACGAGTATGACGCCACGCTCGGGACGTTCCTGTTCCTCGATATCGGCTACGACCCGTACAAGTGCCTGATGGCCCTGTACTACACAGCGCAGATCGAGCAGCGCCGGTCGGAGCGGGAGGTCATCGGAGGCGAAGAAGTAACCGTGGCACTGACTTCGGAACACGCGGACATGGAAGACCATTTCGACCCGTCGCGCAGCAAGCGTATTCCGTTCGCGGAGTTGAAATCCGCGATCGAGGAACTCTGGGTGGTCCGCTACCGCGCGAACCCCGAGCCCCACGCGGCTCTCGTCTTCCACCCGGATCTCAGCCCCGCCGCGGAAAGCCTGGCGGCGTGGGAGGAAGCATTCCAGCAACGTCACCCGTACCGGGGACGGATCGAAGGCATACCGGCCTGGGATCCTGACTGACGTCCGAATCGACGGCCAATGCCCCCGTCGCTCACGTCGGCAACAGCCGAACGGATACTGACACCGCGGCCATCAGGATTCCCAGATCGGCCTGTTATCCGGCCAGGAATGCGGCATAGCCCGGGGCCGAATCCGGTGTGGGGGCTGCCGCTCGATGGTCACGCACACCGGATCCAACCCGCGCATCTGGTAGGCCGCCACCTTGTGGTGACCATCCAGCAGGTACCAGATCGCGCCTGCGGAGTGCGCCAACAGCACTGCGGCCGGCCGGCCGGCCGCGATCAGTTGCCTGCGATAGTGCTCGATCCTTTCCGCATCCGGCGGTGGCCACCAATGCGTCGGAATCACCTCGACGTCCTCCGGCTGTTCGAAACCACCCCGGTACCATCCGACCGGCTTCGCGCAATCCACTGCGACAATCCGAATATCGCTGACAGGGGTCAACCGGAGGGTGTACTTGCCGTCCTCGAGAATTTCCAGTAGGGGCGCCAAGGGGTCCGCCAGCCGCTCCACCGGAGTCGGATCGGCCAGCCACGCACGCAGCCGCTGCCACTGCGCCTCGTCCACCCACTCGGTGAGCAGATGCAGATCCCCGGCAACCGGCGGTGCCAGATATCGCTCGGCGAGCCAACCGAGACTGCCACTGTAATCGCTGGAATCCACCAGCACCGGCTCTCCCGCGATCGACAGCAGCGACCCGGTCTGCCCACCACGCACCGAGATGACATCGAGTTCACTCGACACCGTCACGACCTCGGGTGGCCGCTTGCGCTTGGATTTCACCATATCCGGTCCTCGGGGGTCACTGGCGCATGAGACCCGCGCCTGTCATCACCAAATCGGCCTATTGTCCGGCCAGGGATGCGGCAGCTCCCAACGGCGCACACCGTGCGGTGGCTGCCGGACGATACTTACACACACCGGATCCAATCCGCGCCGCAGATAGGCCGACATCTTGTGGTGGCCATCCAGCAGGTAGGACAGTGACTCCGCGCTGTGCGACAACACAATCGCGGCGGGTCGGCCGCCGTCGGCCAACTGCCGACAATATTGCTCGATCATTTCCGTATTCGGCGGTGGCCACCGATGCGTCGGGACCACCTCGACGTCCCAGTCGCCGAAACCACCCCGGTACCACTGGTGACGCTTCCCGAAATCCACGGGGAAAACCCGAACGTCGTTGAGCGTGCACAGCCGGAGGCTGTACTCCCCATCCTCCAGAATTCCCAGCAAAGGCGCCAACGGATCGGCCAGCCGCTCGACTGGAGTCGGATCGGCCAGCCACGTGCGCAACCGCTGCCACTGCGCCTCGTCCACCCACTCGGTGAGCAAATGCGGATCCCGCTCACCCGGCAACCATATGTGCCGCTGCACGATCCAACCGAGACTGCCGGAGAAATCGCTGGAATCCGTCAACACCGGATCACCGGCGATCGACAGCAGCGACCCGTCACTTCCGCCGCGCAACGAGATGACCGCCAGGCCACCGGATACCGTGACGACCTCGGGCGGCGAGGGCTTGTACTTGCCTCTCACCGCGGCCGCTCCCCCGGGGTGAGTTGCTCGACACGATCCTGCATGATGCCGAGCAGATCTTCGAAGAAGTCCGCGAAATCAGGATATGCGGTGCGTTCGGCACCACCGTCGAACCAGATCACCCGGCCGGCCCGTGCACCGCTGTGCACCATGAGCACCAGATGCTCCACCGGACCGGCGACGATCGGCAGCACCTCATCCGCCACGATCCCGGAGTCCCGCAGCGTCCCATTATTTGTGTAGCGCCGCAACAACTCCAAGGCAGGCATCCCGTTCTCGGCGCCGCGCAATTCCGATAGTCCGAAGAGGCCCAAGTCGAAAAAGCATCCTTCCCACCCATCCGCATGCAGCAGGAAGTCACGATAGTCGGACGGGATCGTCAATCGCCGTTCGTATTCGAACTGCTGAATCGCGGCATCGGTGTTCTTGACACGCGGCAATGTCTCCCACTGCTGCTCGGAGTCGAGTCGCAGAAGTTCGTACTTGGCCTTGATTGCCAGCCCGAGCAGGACTGGCCAGGAGTGCTGGGAAGTCAGGGTTCGGTCCTCTGTTCGGTCGTCATCGGTGCCACATATGGTCATCGCTGCAAGCGACCTACACTAAACGCGATACCCGGTCCCGCCAAATTGTTTTACAGGCCTTCGAGTGATGAGCTTCCGCCGAGATAAAGCCGGTCTGAATGCTTTTGACGATAGGGCGGCCGACGCCGATCTGCTCGATATCTACCGTGAGCCCGCGCTGTTAGCGAGAAATCCGTGCAATTCCGCTAGCGGCACGACTTTCCGGCTGATGGCCACCGGATTATTTTGGGCTTCCTGGGTGAACAGCGGCGGGTAGCTCGAAAACCCTTGGTCCAGCCAAAGATTACGGGTCTGCTCGGCCCATCCGGACCACCGCAGATCTTCGTAGAACGATGTCGTGCCGCCCGTGGCAAGCCAGCTGAGCCAGCTACTGTGGCCGTCGAGATGCTCCTCCCACTCCAGGGTGTCGGGGGCGAAATAGCAGATATCGCCTGGGCTTCCGGGGCGACCGAGCGCGGCCGGATCCGCGCCGTTGATCTCGAAACGGCCACCGATGACATCGACGCCGACGAGTAATGTCGGCGGATATCCCGCCGTCATATCGTTCACCTCGGCGAGGCCGGGCATCCGCCGGGCGGGATCACCACCGCCGAAGACCCGCAGCCACCCGTGGTCGACGAGCACTCCGCCGGTATGGAGAGCGAGCGCACCGAGCGCGGATCGCGTACTGACTTGCAACGCATACAGGTTCCGCGCGCCATTCGCGGGATGGACCGGCAGAATCTTGATCGGGACAGGAGCCGATGCCAGCTCCTGATGGATTTCAGGCCAGGCGGGATCGTCGGCCTCGGTGAGTTCGGAAACCGTGCGCATAGGCCGATGATGCCAGTGATGACGTTCGGTGTCTGCGCGGAGCAGTCCGATAGCAAGCGAATTCAACCGCCATCGGACGCAACGGTCAGGCGGCGACCTGCGGGAAATGGATATTCGGATCCAAAGACTCAAATGTATGTAAATTCCCATGCGCGTGGACGGCTCGCACTCGGGATTCTCCGGACCGGTCGGCATAATGCCAGGGATGAGCGTGTCTGATTCGCACCGGAGCGGTTCTACTCGGGACGTCCACCGCGGCGAGTTCCGGACCGGGTGGGACCGGTGCCCGGCGGAGCACTGCTGAGCAGGTGACTTCCGACACCACACACCAGATTCCGGTACTGCCCGAGGAATTCGCCGACCAGTTGAATTTGCTGCTGGCGGACGTGGTTTGGGCCCTTGCGCGGGACAATGATCCGCAACCTTCCGCGAAGCTGACCGCGGCACTGAATAAGTGGCAGGAGCACCCGCTGGTCTCCCGTGCCGCGGTACTGGCCTGCGATGCGGCATCGTTCCCGTCGTGGGGGTTCGAGTCGCTATGGCGGGCGCTGGTGCGCGCCGCGTATCACACCTGGCGCCGGGACCTGGACCGGACAGCACGGATCGACCTGTTGAGCCGCCGCGCGAGAGACGAGAACGACGACGGCTCCAGCCCGGTGGCGGCCGAACTGCTCAACACGGCGATCGCCCTGCGCGAAGAGTGGGAAGTCGACGGCCCGACCGAGGGGCTACCGGCGATCGCCGATCTCCTCTGGCAATTGCTGCGAGCACTGGAGGAATACGGTTCGGCCGGGCCGACCGACCACGCCCGGGTAATGACGCAGGGCGCGCACGCCGGCCGACGCTTGGTGGCCATATACAGCCAGCTGGTCGAAACCGATCGCGCCGCACACCTCTCGTCGCTCGCCGAAGCGATCACGACATCCGCCGGCTTCATCGCCTGGGTCGACGGCCCCCTCGCAGGCGCCGACCAGTCCGAACGCGGGGTTCTCCTGTTCGAGGAACTCGCTGATTCGTTCACCTCGAGGGGATTCCGACGGCTCAGCCGTGCCTGGTCCGAGCACATCGCCCTACTCGACCGAGCCGGTTTCGCAAGCCGGGCCCGCGAGTGGGAGCGGCACCGCACCGAGAAGTTGCGCATCCTCGCCGCGGCGGGATCCGCGGTAGGCGCCGATGCCATGGCACTGCTCGGGCTGCGGAGCCTGGCTCGGCTGCTGAACAGCCACGACCTGCACGCCGAGACCGTATCCCTATCGGCGCATATGGTGACACTCGCCGAAGCCGCGGCCGTCGACCATGCCACGGTGACGAACCTGGCCGACATCGTCCGCCAGCACGGTATCTACCTGCATCGCGCCGGGCAGCGCGCCGAGGCCATGGCCACCTGGCATCGTTGCGTCGAGGTGCAACGGCGGCTGATCGGCACCTCGGCCGATATCGACGGCACCGTGGTGGCGGACGCCTATCACACAATCGTCCAGCAGGCCGAGAAGATCGGTGACCGTTCGGCGGCCATCGAATTCGGCGGCCGCGCGATCGATGAATTGTCACGGTCTGCCGAACTGGATCGGGTAACGCACCTGCCCCATCTGGTTGACAAGTTACGTGCACAAGCGCGTCGGCTGGACAACGCCGGCCGGCGCGACGAGGCCGTCGAGGTGGCCGAGCAGTCCGTGGCTCGGGCCCAGGATCTGCTGATCCTCGATCCAGAGCAGTACCGGCCGAACCTGAGCTGGGCACTGACCTGCGCCGCCGGCGTCCACTTCGGTTCCCGGCGGGCCGAGGCGGCGGACCTGCGATCACGGCAGGCGTTGGACCTGATCGAGGATCTCGCGCAAACCGGCGAGTACACCGCGGCACTGGCCAATGCCCTGCACAATCGGGCCCTGGCCCTCAATCTCCGCGACGACTACGCCCTGTCCATGGAGTCATCCGCCCGGGCGGCAACGTTATACGAGGAACTGGCCGCCGGTAAGGCCGTCCATCGAGCCTCCTGGGCCAATGTGTTGTGCACGCGCGCTATCAGTGCCGAAAACCTGCGCGATTTCGATACCGCGCTCGACTGTGTCACCAAGGCCCAGGAGATCTACTCGCAACTGGCCGAACGGAATCCGGCGAAGTACTCGGGCGATCTCGCCTACGTGCTCAACCGGCTGGCCTCGATTCACCAGAGTATGGGTTCCGCGCAGGTAACCGCGCTGGCGGCCGGGTCGCTGGAGATCTGCGCCGCGCTGCCCGAGGGTCGGGAGCGTGACGATCTGCAGACCTCGGCGCTGAATGCCCTGATCCGGAACCTGACCGGCACCGGACAACCACGGGAGGCACTCGCCCATTCGACGGTGCTGCTCGAAGTGCAGGAGCGGATGGTGGCGCGCGATCCGGCCGAAACCGTCGACCTCGTCATCGCACTTGGCAATCACTCTCTGTGCCTGTCGCAGCTGGGCCGCGAACACGAGGCGCTCGAATATGCTTGCCGCGCCGTCGATCTCGTCCGCCCGCCAGCCGAATCCGAGCCGGGCCCACACCTGGCTCCGATGGCCTCGGCACTCGGCCGGTACGCGAATCAACTCGCCGAGACCGGCCAGGCCGACCGGGCCGTCGAGGTGTCGGCCGAGGCCGTCGCCTGCTATGAGCAACTGCTGACCGACCACCGCGACCTGCACCTGCGCTCCGCCGCCATGTGCTTGGACAATTACGCGCTGTGGCTGGACCGGGTCGGCCACACCGAGGAGGGGTTCGCGGCGGCCGCGCGCAGTCTGGCAATGTTCGAGGAACTACTGGAGCGCGGTGGCGATCGCGCCGATCTCGGCACCTGCTTGCTGAACCATGCCAACCGTCTCCAGCATCAGGAGCGCAATACCGAAGCCCTCGGCTACGCCACGCGCGCGCTCGAGCTGTTCGAAGAGTTGGCGCCCGAGAACCCGGGCGCCCATGCCCCCAACCTCGCCCGGGCACTGCACCTGCAGTCCACCGCACTCGACGGCCTCGGTCGCCACGACGAAGCGCTACCACCGCAGCAGCGGGCCGTACGAATCTGCGCGGCACGAGCGGCGCACGATCGACAGCTCAACCTGACCTTCCTGGCCAAGACCACCTGCGGACTCGGGCAACGACTCGCCCATGCCGGGCAGTGGCCGCAAGCGCGCGACCAGCTGCGCACCGGGGTGCGGCTGTGGGAGGAACTGACCGAACTCGACACCCGGCTGCACTTGGACGGACTCGCCGCGGCGCTGGGCACTAACGCCCGATTCTGTCTCGATCACGACGAATGGGACGAGGCGGCAGCATATTTCGAGCGTGCGGCGACCGCATACGAGGAGTTGGTCGCCCGCGATCCGCGCGCGCATCTGGCGGATCTGGGCTGGGCGGTGGAGAACCACGCGTATGCCCTTCAGAAGCTGGGACGGCGCCGCCGCGCCTCGGCGCAAGCCGATCGCGCGCTGTCCATCTGGCGACGGACCGTAGCGGAATTTCCCGCGGAGTTCCTGCCGAGACTGGCCGCCGGTGAAGCATGGGCGGCGCGGTTCCGGCTCGACAACAACGAATTCGACCGCGCGGCCGGACATATGGAACGCGGTGTCCGCCACTACTGTTCACTTATCGACGCCGGACGCGACGACCTGGTGGTGAACCTGGAAATCGCGCTGCACCGGTACGCACGGACCCTGCACCAGGTGCGGCTCTGCGCGTGGGCCGCAGCAGCAATGGAGGACGTGGTGTACTTGGCGCGTCAGCTGTTCGAAACCGACGCTGCGCAACACCATTTCCGCTTGGCCGATACCCTGCGTGATCAAGCGTGGCTGTATTCGGATGCCGGCCGGCGCCGCGACGCGGTCGACGCGGGACGCGAGGCGCTCGACGTATTGACCGATCTCATCGCCTCCGACGACGAGGATCGCCGCTCGACCCTGGCCGATTATCTCGACTCCCAGGCCGACAGCCTCGCCGAGGTGGGACAGCTGACCGAGTGCCTGGAACTCAACGCTCGCGCAGTGGCGCTCTGGGAGCAGCTTGCGATCGAAAGGGAAACGACAGCGGTTGATTTGGCGTGGTCACTGTGGCACCGAGCCCGCTGGCTGGCCGAACGCGACGGGGACGTCGCGACACTACCCATCTCGCAGCGCGCCATCGAAATACTTCAGCGGACGTCCGAGAATCGTCCGGGCGACGTCAAATACCTGGCGGACGCACTGGTGGATCACGGCCTGCACCTCGCTCGCGCCGGATGGCACACGCAGACACTCGACCACAACAGCCGTGCGCTGGTGTTGTGGGAGGCTTTGGCCGCGGACAAACCCCGGGAACACATTCCGGGGCTCGCCGGTTGCCTCCGGCGACGCGCCACCCATCTGGCCGAATCGTTCGACATCGAAGCTGCCCTCGAAACGTCGTCGCGCGCAATAGAATTGACCGCGCAGGCGACCGAATGGACCCGACGGCGCCACCTACCGGACCTGGCGGCCTGCTGCCACGAGGCCGCACTGCTGTGGCGCGACCGTGACTCCGGTCAGGCACGCACCCTGGCAGTGCGCGCCGTCGGGCTGTACGCGGAATCGGCCCGGCAGGAGCCCGGTATCTTCGACGATCGACTGGCACAGGCGCGGACCACGGCAGCGCTGATCGAGAACGACGATCGACCGTGATCATTCGGGGATAGCGAAATGCTGTCACGAGCGCGGTGTCAGATTCGTGGTCGGCAGATTCGATGAACGGTGTCCTCGGCGTCGGCATGGCGGTCGGCAAACGCATCCGGTTCCGCGGCAGCCAATTCCGCGTACAGCGTGACTGCACGCCCGGCAAGGTCACGGGCTTCCGCGGGATCGCGATCACGCAGCAACAGCGCCGCCTCGCGAGATGTGGCGGCCAACTCCGGCAGGTAACGCAGGCGCATCCACTCGACGGCTTCCTCCGCCAATCCCAGTGCCCGCCGGGAACAGTCGATGGCGGCATCATCCGCACCGGCCGCCGCCAGGTGAGTAGCGTGCCAGCGCAGGCAATCGCCGAGGCCGGGCCCGTGCTGGCGAGGTTCGTCCTCGACGAGGCTCTCCCACAACCGCAGCGCACGGGAACTGTGGTCCAGCGCATCGGCGTTGCGCCCGGCACGCGCGAGATGGCGGGCGTGATCTACCAGTGATCCGGCGAAGTCGGCACCGTTGTGCGGCTGTTGCTCCCACGCCTGTTCGTATAGGTCGACAGCCTGCCGCGACAGCGTCAGCACAGTGCGATCGTCGACTCCGAGCTCGGCCTCCCAGCGTGCCCGATGCCACAGTGCCCATGCCAGCTCGCGGGATGCGTCGTCGTACTCCTCGACCAACTCCTCCCACAGCGGTACGGCCTCGTCGAGGTTGTGCAGAGCATCGGCCAGCAGACCCATATCCGCGAGGGCGTCGGCGAGGGCAACGCGGAATTCGGCGAGCTGCCAATACGGGTCCTCGGCACTGGACTCGGGATTGTCCGCCACCTCTTCTTCCAGCAGCGCCAGTGCCTCCCGCGCCGCGGCGACGGTCTCCGGGCGCCGACCAGCTTCCGAGCAGCACGATGCCAGATCACGCAGTAGATCGGCCATGCGGAATCGATATGCGGCACGGTCGCTTTCGAATAGTGCGCGCATCAGTCGAACCGGTTCCGCCAATCGCGTCACCGCCTGCTCCGAATATCCCGTTTCGCATAGAGTCGTCGCGTACCGGTGGTGCGCATCGATCAAGTCCGGCACCAGGTCATCAGCTCCGTCCAAGATGAGCGAATGGTACTGGCCGACACTGCGTTCCAGCTGTTCATGCGCGAGCTCGGGTTCACCGTTTTGCAGCCACATCCGCGCCGCCCACGCCGTGCAGGCGGCCAGCGACGGCAACGACCACTGCGGATCTTCCACGACCGCGATACGCCAAATCGACAGGGCACGTGTGATTTCCGCTGCCGTCCGGTCGCGCTGGCCGAGTCGACACCGCGCCCACGCATGCTGCTGTACCGCCTCCACCCATCGGGAGCGGTACTGCTCGAGATCGCGGGCGGTCAGCTCCTCGCAGGCCGATACGGCGCGTTCGAGGTACGCGGCGGCCTCCTCCCATTCGTGCTCCGCACCGCAGAAACGGGCATGTTCGCCGAGGACGTGCACCAGATCCGGTAGGTGCAATTCGGCACCACCGTCGACAAGTTCCTGCCACAGTCGCACGCCGGTCCGCGAATGCTCGCGCGCCCGCGGCCAGTCGCCGGCGTTGATCAGCCGGCAGGCGAGATTGTATGTGGTCGTGGCCAACTGCTCCAGTGCCGACCGCCGATCGTATGCCGCCTCGGTGGCAAAGATGCGGACGGCTCGCTCCTGAGCCACGACCGCATCGTCGTGACGTCCGAGACGATCCAGGGCGTACGACCGATTGTGCAGTGCCCGGGCCAGATCCCGCGCTCGGGAATCCGTTGGCTCACAAGCTAATTGCTCGAATATCGCGACCGCGCGATCGGCCTGTTCGAGCGCCTCCGCACTGCGTCCGAAATCGGTGAGCAGTCCGGCGCTGTTGAGCAGGCTCGTACCCAGAGACGGCCGATGGGTGCGCCCGTCGATCGCTTCCAGTTCTTCGAACATGGCTATGCCGCGCCCCGCGATGTCGATACCATCCGCGCCGCGGCCCACCGCGTCCAGCCGCAGGGCGTGATGGTCCAGACACCGGGCGGCAGCCTCGAGACACCGGGCTCGATCGTCCTCCAGTAGCCGATCGAACCGGTCGACGGCGTCGGCAGACACCTCGACGGCGTGCTCATGCCGACGTGTGTCGGCCAGACATTGCGCGTACCGGTCCAAGGCGGACGCGAGATGCTCCCGATAGGGAACGGGATTCGACTCCGACAACTGCCGAAACAGCTCGAGCGACCGCCGCGCGTACTCGACGGCCTCGAGTGGTCGAGCGCTATCGGCAAGGTACACAGCGTGATTTCCCAGCGCGACCGCGAGCTCAGCGGATTCGCCCGCTGGGTCGCGGGCGGCCATCCGCTCCCGCAACTCCAGTAGCAATGTCGAATGGTCGAGGCCCTCCGAAGCCCGGCCATCGCGCATCTGCGACCGTACCAACGTGTGCAATGCCGCGGCCCGATGCTCATCCTGGTCGGGTCCGGATGCCAATCGGTCGCAGATCTCCAGGGCCGCTATGGCCGCGGCCCGCGCATGATCGCGATTGCCGACATCGATCTGGATCGCCGCCACCTTGCCGAGCGCATACGCGAGCTCCGCGGTGTGCACTTCCGGATCGCGCTCGGCAAGCTCCGCGTAGATCGTCTCCGCGCGAGTGGCGTATCCCAGCGCTGCATCGAGATCGCCGAGACGCGCCACTGTGGTGGCACGCGTACACAGTATGTTGGCCAATGATGCGCGATCGCTGTCGTCGTCACCGGATTCGACCAGCTCCTCGCATAGTGCGACGGCCCGAGCCAACAGCGCTGTCGATTGCCGATAGTCGTCGAGCTGGTTGAGTACCAGGGCGCGGTTGTGCAGTGCGTCGGCCAGCGCCGCGTTCGCGTTGTCCGGTACCGCCGCGGCGACCTGCTCGATCACCTCGATCGCCGCGCGGGAACTGGAATCCGCGCGCTCGTCGTACACGTGCAGATGTGCCAGAGTGGCGCAGGTCAGCGCCCAGCCCAGCCACGGCCGGTACTGCTCCGGGTCGATCGCGACCAGTTTCCCGGCCTGCTCGACCGCTCGTTCCCAGAGATCGGACGCCTCGACGCCGCGACCGGCCGCACTCAGCCGATCCGCTTGGGCGCGAAGCGCATGCACCGACTCCGGCAGATGCCGCTGGTGCTGCCGGGCCAGCCGGGACCATTCGCGCACCGCTCCTGCACCGAACTCGATGGCTGCGTCCGGATCGTCGAACTCATCCGCCGCCGCGGCAATCCCGTCGAAGCCGTTCGCCACGGCGGTCGCACACTTCGTGCCCGGGCGATCGCGGATGCGCTGCCGAAGCTCGACGAAACGCCACCACGCCGCCACCGCCTCGGGACGGCGACCGACACAGTGCAAATCGCAGCCATACCCGCGCATCGCCTCGGCCAGGTGGGCAATCACGGACTCATCCGTCGCGGCGGCCGCCTCGGCCATCGCCACGACCCGCTCGGATACGGTCACCGCCTCGGTGTACAGGGTGTGCCGCCGTAGCAGCCGGGTGAGATCCGACAGCGCATACAAGGTGGCGGCAGGAGCGATCGCGGTGGCGTACCGGCGCAGCGTCTCGCCGCGATGCTGTTCCCATTTCCACACCACGGACTCGAATCCACCGCGGTCCGCCAGGGCGATATGTTCCGACCACGATCGGTCCAGAGCGCCGAGCTTCGAGAGACCGCTGACCTCCGCCAACTCTTCGTAGAGACGAACGCCGCGCTCGGACAGCTCGGCAGCGGCCGCGTACCCGTCCACCGACTCCACGAAGCCGGCGGCCGTCATATGAGCCTCGGCGAGCGCAGCCAGGTGGGCGACCCGGTCGACCGTGACCAGTTCGGTGTAGATCTCGATCAGCCGCCGGCCCGCCACAGCACCGCGGGTGGTCACCTCGGCCTCGTCGTCCGGATCATGGAGGGCGGCCTCGGCAAGGACAGCCACCAGCTCCCCCAGCAGCTCCGCCACCCGCGACAGGCCCGGAACCCGATCGATGGCCTGGTCGTCGCAGAGGGCTATGGCCGCGGTGAGCAGATCCGCGGCGACCAGGGAGCATTCCTCCTCGTGTTCGCTCGCCGCTCGCCGTCGCAGCCTCTGGACACGTTGCGAAGGCCGTGGATCTTTGGCCCATTCGCCCTGCGCGGCCCGCACGAGTGCCCGATGCAGCGGTTGCAGCTCCGGCTCGAATGCGGCGGTATCTATGACTATTGCCGCCGCTCGCGCCACCAGCAGATGGTCCGCCCAGAGATCCAGCGCGGCAACCAGATCCGAGACCACAGTGGTGTCCGCATCCCGCGACACCTCCCACACCGCATCAGCCACCAGCAGGCGCAGCTCGTCGGCGAATTCTTCGGGCGACTGGGGAAAGCCCGCCGCCGGGACAGCAACCACAGGTTGCCTCAACGTCTGGTCGAAGGCACGCCAGCGCCTCGATCCGCTCGGCGGCGCTCGTCGCAGCGGTGCTCAGTGCGCGGAGCCCGCCGACGCAACCCAGCCAAACCTGACCTCTTCACCCGATGCATTGTGCCAAGAGACGCACTCGACGGGTCGGTCGTGGACGGTGAAATATCGACTGCCACAGGAATTTACCTGTAGCTGACATTTGTCACCCTGATATTCGAGTACGGTGCGCTGCTGCAGATCCGGCGAGAATCGCGCCAGCCGCGCGGCATGCCGGCCCGCTCCGAGGTTGATCGCCGACGGCTCAACCGATCGTAAAATCGACCTTCGGTGAGTGCGTGGTCAGACCGGATCGGCAATGATCTCTTCGGATCTGATCAAAGCGATGAAGAATGAGGTAGTTTCGTGCGAAACACTGTGCGGCGCACCGCAGCCGCGACGGCCGCAGTGGCGGGAATGGTTCTGGCCGGAGGGATGCTCGCGATCACCACCCCAGCCGTGGCTCATGCCGAGGACTGTGTGGAGAAGGCGGAAAACAAGCCTGCGGGTCACCTGGTCTCGCCGATCAACGACGGCTGGTTCGAGACGACCGCCGCGTGCGGTGGCAGCATCAAGGTAAATTCTTTGTCGAAGAGCGCCGCGAATGCCAAGGTTCAGGTGTGTTATCGGGACGACAACTCCGGTGACAAGAAACTGCGCCCCGGCAGCAAGTGCGGGGAATTCACGACGCTCGAGAAGGACAAATGGCTCACGGTGGCGGAAGGCGTCAAACCGGGCACTAAGTACCGCTTCGAAGTCAGAAGTGTCAACAACAATGACGATTCCGTGCGTAACGCCGATGCCCCGTACTTGCGTAAGGGCTAACGACCAAGGGCCGCGGCTGACCGAGGTAGCACGCAACTACGCTTCCATGGCCGGGTGGCAACACCGGGCCATGGAAGCGTGATCCGCTCACGGGTTTTCAGGTTGAAGGCGGCGGGCCATTACGACGTATGGTGCAACTGGCCGCACGCCACCTACTCATCGACCTCGACCGACTATGACATCATCGATGAACCACCGCGTCAGCCGCGGTCTCGAAGACAGGCGGTCCGCTCCCGCTGTCATGACGTCACCCACGCCGATGATCTTCTGGTGGCGGACCGGCTTCCATCACGGAAATTGCGGATGGACACAGGGCAGTTCGGGGAACTTGCTCATCATCTCGGGAGCTGAGATCACCTCACTCACCCCGGACTCATGCGCGGCGCTGATCGGCACGGAACTCTACAGTGGCGAAACACGGTCTACCGCATACTATTTACAGAATGTTGAGTTTCGCGCACCGAATACACCGGCCGCGTCGACGTTCGCTGTGGAAGACTCACTCCCGTGAATTCCCAGCTTTCCTGGCCCGATCTACTCGGCCTGGCAATCAAAGCGAAACTCAGACTGCACACGTTGTCACCCGAGACCTGCTGGGACACCCTGCCCGAGCCCAAGAATTCCGAGGAGCATATTCAACAGTTCGAAGCCGAACGGCGGGAACCGATTCCCAAAGCCCACCGCAACTTCCTGTTGCATGCCGACGGGTGGCAGGGTTTCTACTTCACGATGGATCTGTTCGGGCTGTCGGAGCTACGTGGCGAAGGGAACGGGCGTGCCGCCGCCGAACTGCTCCGTCACCATGCCGACCAGCAGCGCTTCGAGCACTCCTCGATCACGGCGGACAACATCTATCCGGTCGCTGCGGGCCGCGGGGAAGAGCTCGTTGTCACGGTGCGAAGCGGAGCGCACGCGGGCCGGGTGATCTGGTTGGATGAAGGCATCGAGCGCACCTCGTACCCCAACTTCAAAGAGTTCTTCGCAGGCGTCCTCGCCCTGAACCAGAACCGCATAGAAGACCTCCAGCGCCGAGGCGCATGACCGACTGCTCCGCCAACGGGAAACCGGATGGTGGCCAAAGCTTTTCGCTTGGAGTCGCGCGAGGTGGTGGCCCGAGGCGTCACCGACCGGATCTCGGCCCTCGAATGCCCCCGCGACATCACCCCGGCTGCCCCCGCCGATACCGCCGGAACGGAGGTCGCCTGAAACTTTCCGATCCACAGGATTTGACAAGATCTCGAGCTTGCCTGATTCGAGCTTCTTCACGACGAATCCGGCATGATTCGATATTTGACTGTTCGTTGAGCTCTGCTGTGAGCCTGAAACGTACTTGTACCGGTAGCCTTTGCCGAGTTCGATCATCGCCTCGTAAGGAGACCAACCGTGCCCAGACCATTGTCGCGTCGTGATCTCCTCAAGATCGGCAGTGGCGCGATGGTCGCGGGCGCTGTGCTGCCCTTGGTTCGCAGTACGGTCGCACCTGATCTCGCTCACGCGGCCGGATGGCACTCGCAGCTTGTGTACCCGGATGCCAACGGTCGGCTCGTCTACAAAGAGGATCCGCGGGGCAAGACGATTCCCGACTTCAGCTGGGCCGGGTACCGCAATGCTGAAGTGCCGCTGCCTTCCGTGCCGGTCGTCAAGGAGATCGGCCCGATCAGCGGTGACAACACCGCTCACATTCAGGCCGCTCTCGACGATGTCGGCGCGATGCCGCTGGGCGCCAACGGTTTTCGGGGTGCGCTCCGCCTCGCGGCGGGCCATTACAAGGTCGCTGGCACAATCGTAATGCAGCACGACGGGGTCGTACTGCGTGGAGCCGGTCAATGGGACGACGACTCAACGAACACGGTGATCACCGGGACTGGTGGAGGCTCGGCCACCGAGGTCCTACGGGTGGGCGGCCCGGACGGCAACTGGAGGTCGAAGGTGCCCGGCACCGAAACCGGCATCACGTCCAGTCTCGTCAAGGCGGGGGAGAACCGGATGACCCTGGCATCGACGGCCAACCTGAAGGTCGGTGACAACATCATCATCGACCATCCCCACACTCAGGAGTGGACCGACGCGATCAAGGGTGGGGGCGTGATCAAGGATGCGCCTTGGAAACCGAATACCAAGCCCATTATGTACAACAGGTACGTCAAGGAGATCGTCGGCAATGACATTGTCATCTGCGCCCCCGTCTTCAATAACCTCCGGAGGTCTCAGTCGCAATGCTCCGTCTGGGTGTGGAACCGGAAGGGGTTGGTCCGCAATGTCGGAGTGGAGAATCTTCGTATCGACATGGGCGATCCATCGGAGTTCAGCGAGGACCATCCGCAGAACTGCGTCCACATCAACTGGACCGAGGACGCATGGGTCAAGGACGCCACACTGCTGCACTTCTCGAGGGCGGCGGTTGCAGTAACGCACAGTTCGCGAGTCACCGTCCAGGGCGTTCGGGCTCGCGAACCGCGCTCAGTGGTCGAAGGCAGGAAGCGATACAGTTTCAGCGCGAATATCTACGCCCAGCAGGTCCTTTTCCGCGACGTGGAGGCCAATAAGGCCCGGCATGCCTTCATTGCTGCCGGAATGAGTACGTGCTCGGGCAACGTGTGGCTCAATGGGACCAGCGAGGATGGCCTCAACGAGTCCGGCGGCCATAACGGATGGAGCCAGGGGCTGCTGTACGACAATGTGAAGGAACTGCGCAGCCGGAACAAGTGGGATTGGGTTCTATCTCTGCACAATCGAGGCGACAAGGGCAATGGCGAAGGCCATGGTTGGTCCTCGGTGCACAGTGTGGCGTGGAATTGCACGGTAGACAATGGCAAAAAGGTGTGTGTACAGGCTCCGCCGACCTCACAGAACTTCGCGATCGGCACAACGGGCGCAGTCACCGGCGAGAACTGGTACACCGGCTCTGAGGCCGGGTATGAGGAAGGGACCAATAGGCCCGGTCTGGTACCCGGCTCCCTATACGAGGCACAACTCGCCGATCGGCTTCGAAACACGTAGCCGAAGAATACGGTGTCGGCCACGCACGGCCGATGAACGCCACAATCCGCGTCGCCGGTCGCGCCGCAACCGGTGTATGTGGTGATTTGTCAGGCCGCGGCGGGAATGGTGCGCAGTGCGCGAATCGGTGACAGCAGGACGGGCACCACGGCCAGGGTGCCTCCCGCCGCCGCCAGCCACAGCACACCGCGCAGTCCGATCGGCCCGGCCAGTACCCCACCGAGAGCGGCGCCGAGCGCGATGGCACCATAATTCACGACACGAAAGGTCGCCGTCATCCGGCCGAGCACCTGGGGTTCGGTCACCGACTGACGGAGGCTGACCTGATTGATATTGGCCACGGCTACACCCGCTCCCACCAGCGCGAGACCGGTGGCTAGCACCGGTAAAGCCATCGGCCCGGCAGGTGCCACCGCCAGAATCGACAGAGCGGCACCGGCCAGGAGTACTCCACCCACTATGACCCGCCCGACCCCGGCGCGGTTCGTCACCCGGCGGTTGAGCAGCGAGCCGGCGAGCATCCCCGCGTTGCCGGCACCGAGCACAATGCCCAGAGCCACCGGCGACACATGCAGCTCACGAATGCAGTGCAGCACCAGCACCGCCTGGCACATGCCGAAGAACCCGAACGAATTCCCTACACCGGTCGCCAACAGCAGCGGCCGCAACAGCGGATCGGCGAAGACAGCCCGCAATCCGGTCACGATCTCGGCGATCATCCCGGAATCGGTGTTCCGCGGCGGTAGCGGATCCGGGTGGCGGATCAGTAGCAGTGCCAGTGCCGAGAATACGTAGCTCACCGCATCGGCCACTATCGCGAACGGTGCGGTGATCCACTGTACGAGTATGCCGCCGATACCGGGTCCAGTCAGATCACCCGCCGTGCGCGACAACTGCAGTTTCGTATTTCCCTCGATCAGGCGCCGGGCGCCGACCAGCGTCGGAAGATATGCCTGCGAGGCCAGGTCGAAGAATACGCTCATCATCCCGACGACAATGGCGGCGGGAAACAGCAACCACACGTGCAGCACACCGGTCGCCGCGGCGATCGGCACTGTCAGGAGGACACCGAAGCGCACCATATCGGCAACGATCATCACCCGCCTACGCCGGAGCCGGTCCACCCATACACCCGCCGGCAGGCCGATGATCAGGTACGGGGCATAGTGCGCGGCAGCGAGCAGACCCACCTGAAACGCCGATGTGCCGAGCAGCCCGATGGCGGTCAAAGGAAGCGCCAGTTCGGTGATTCGGGTGCCGACGACGCTGATCGTCTGGGCACCCCACAGTTTCCGGAAATCGGGATGCCGGCGCAGCACACCGGACGGCGAGGGGGCAGTAGCGGTACTCATCTGCTGGATCACAGGCCTGCCGCCCCCGGCACGGCCGGTGCCGGCACGACTGCCTGCGGTAGGTCGCGCTGTCCGACGAAGGCGCCGGTCAACAGGATGCTCCCGGCGGACGCGACCAGGCCGAGCATGACCCACAGCGCGGCTCTCGTACCCAGCCAAGTACCGAGCATCGCACCGGCCAGCGCGCCGGCCGGGGCTGTCCCGGTCAGCAGGACCCGGGTCGTCGCGGTTACCCTGCCGAGCATTCCAGCCGGGGCATACGACTGCCGGAAGCTAGCGACGACGACGTTGCTCATCGCGACGCCGGTTATGCACACCAGCATGCCGATGACATAGAACACCACTCCGACCCCGGGTGACGTGAGCGGCACCAGCAGAACGGGAGGGCTCAGGACCAATCCGCAAAGGAGAAGGCTACGGGCCGTTCCGAAACCGGCGGCAATACGCCTGGCCAGCAGTGCACCGAGAATGGCGCCGACTCCCCCGGTGGTGAGCAGGAGTCCGGCCAGACCGGGCCCCACACCCACCTCGCGAACGAGGAACAGCATGATCAGCGCGTCATATCCGGCCAGCCCGAAATTCGACACTGTGGTCCAACCGGTGATGGGTCGGAGATACGGATCCTTTGCGACGAACCCGATACCCTCGGCAATGCTCCGCCGCAGCGGCTGCCGGGGCTCACTCGGCGAAGGACGTACCCGGCTGTCCGATCGCCGACCACGTGCATCGCGAACGCGCACCAGGCAGGCGACCGATACCAGAAAGCTCGCCGCATTGGCCAGCAATGCGGTTGCCGCGCCGATGGCCTGGGCGAGTAGGCCGCCCAGGCCGATGCCGGCCAGGTGAGCAACACTCTCGCTGCCACGGAGCTTCGCATTTCCTTCCATCAGGTCGGCGGCGTCCACCACCGCCGGGACCATGACCTGATAGGCGGTATCGAAGAACACGGCGGCCGTTCCCGAGAGGAATGCGACCGCGAGAACATGCTCGATGGTCAGCAGGTCCAGCCAGGCCGCCACGGGGACGCTGGCAAAACATGCCGAAGCGACCAGGTCCGTGACAACCATGACCTTTCCGGAAGGCAGCCGGTCGATCCAGACCCCCACCGGAAGCCCGATGAGCAGCCACGGCAGGTATCTGAGTACCGCAAGCAGGCCCACCTGGAAGGGCGTCGCGTCCAACACCGTCACCGCCAGCAGTGACATGACCACAACAGCCAGTGAGTTTCCGATCTGGTTGACCGATTCGCCGAACCAGAACAGCCGGAAGTCGTGCTGACGCCATAGTGCTCCGAGGCGACTCCCGGACCCGCGCGACCACATATGCCACCGACCTCTCCACACCCATCAGCCGTCCTGCGCCGGATCCGCGCCGTTCGGCGCGAAGAATCGGCAGCGAGCTACCGGCCGTCGCCGGCGAGCGCGGGCAATGTGTGGATTCCCCTGCCGGTCGGCAACACCGGAACACCGGTACGGCTGAGAAAGAAGGTCTCCAAGCCCGGAACGAGTACGGTGACGACCGGGACTGCCGATTCCACGGAGTTCCACCGCAGGTAATAGCCTGACAGGCCAGCCTTGCCCAGAGCGTGAGTCACGGTCTCGAGCTGGGACTCCACCGACACTGGTGGCGGATCCCACCATCCCGACGGCCGATGCGGTACCGGTTGGCTCTTCCCCGAAAGATGGGTGCCATCGAGCGTCATGCAGCGCTCGAGCACAGGCCAGGATTCGAGACGGGCAAGTTTGCGGCGCAGCTGAGCCAGGCGTTCGGGCTGCTCGGAATGAGTCACATGAGTCTGGAGAAGTTCGCCCAGTGCACGTTCGACCGCGTAACCGGGTGTCGTGGATGCGCCCGCACCGCCGGACACCACGTAGGTGGAACGCGACGGCAGTGCGCAGTAGGACGGCACCCCGATATCCGTCGTGATCTCACAGATCAGTGGGGAGGATCCCATGGCGTGCTCGATCTGTTCGCACATCTGCCGAAGGTCGTGCGGAAGGTCGACCGGGTCGACGGTCCGGGCAACCGAATCCGCGGAGGTACACCAGTCCAGGAGGGACAGCGAAAAGGCGTCGCCTTCGATGACCTCCAGCAGCGCGTGCAGCAGCGCCTCCGGCTCCGACACACCCGCAGCCGTACCGAAATTCGTCGCATAGCGCAAATACGAGTGATAACCGACGTCTTCGCCGGGTACGGGATACTGCAAAAACCAGGGGAATCGTGCGAATGCCGGATACCACAGTGCATCGGTGCCCGTATGAATCGGATCGAACCGCAAACAAGCGATCCGCGCATCCGGGAATTCGGCGGCAAGCCGAGGAATGAGGGCGTCTCCACGTAGTGCGGGCTGATCCGCTATTTGCTTCGCCGGAATCAACCGCATCCTATCGGCATTACCCCGTAACGCGTCGAATCCGGACTTGTGGCAGAAGTTCTCCCAGGCCTCGAATAGTGCACTGGCGTGGGCCTGCGGTCCGGCTCCGCGCCCCGAAGCATCGGCCACCACGCTGCGCTCCCGGGTGCGGAGCAGGCATCGAACGACACTTGTCCGCGTTTCGGACCGGGTGATCAGCTGTACCGAAAGAGCTTCGCGATCCAACTCCTCGCGCAGTACACCGACTGCGCTTTCCGGCGCCATATGGCGAGTGTTCAATACCCGCAACGGTCCACTCCCTCCGTCGATCCCGACGAGAATCGGCCACCGGATGGTGCTCGGGCGGGTTACACCGCCCGAGCACCATGCGATGGATATCAGCGATCGGCTGTCACGAAACCGAAAGCGCGGTCAAGGCTTGCCGCCTCGTCTGCCGAAATTTGAAACTCTTCCAGCGGCAGACCTTCTTTGTCCTTGGGGCCGTGGTTCTCGGGACCGGATGCCATGTTCCACTCCTTATGCTTGTACCGACCAGAATCACCTGCTACTGATCACGAAAGTGACCGTAAATAGATTGTGATTTTATTCTTCAACCGTCAAGGGCCGAGCGGCACGGAACAGCCGATTTTACGAAGATTTGAGAGGGTGGATTCACGGTGCGTCCCAATAATCCCGAGTCAGAAAATACGCCGCAACCCCATCCGCATCCACGAAACGGCCTTGTCGCGCGGGGGAGGAACTGTACAGGTTAACCACAGCTACCGGCTCAGCGTAGGCCGGGCAGTTGCCACGGGCGCAGGGTCCCGGCAAAGTCGGTTTCAGCAGGTGAGCAGCAGTTCGGCGGGCCGGTGGAAGTCGCGGGCGTGGTGGCGGAGTGCGGCGGCGATGCTGGTGTGACCGGCGTCCGACAGCGCGCTTTTCGTCGCAGCGGACTCCGGATCCTGCGCCACGACCGTGCCACTCTGAAGGCGAGTACCGAGATACTCGCTGTCGGATTCGAATTCGTCGCGGTCGGTGACGCGTGTGCCGCCCCGGTGGTAGATCGGGAACAGATGGTAGGTGGAGGTGACACAGCGCTGCCGACCGTCCGCACCGGTCAGGTACAGCACACTGGTCTCGTCCCGATCGATATCGTCGGAGTCCGCCAGTCGGCGCCATTGTGTTCGGCCTGGCCAGGTGCCGGATTGTCGTTTATGGCCGGACGCGGCTCCCCGCCACCAGCGCCGGTGGCCTCACGAATAGATCGTGCAGCCTCCTGGTCGTCTGCTGGTCTGTCGGCTTGTGTCCGACCGGTGTCGCCCGCGGCGGGTGGTGTTCGGCGGCATTCTGAGTGATCACGTGGGGGTAGCGGTCCGGCGTTGGGGGTGAGGACGGGCGGGGTTGCGGCAGGGTGGGCATGGTGGTGCTGGTGGCGGGGCGGCGTGGTGATCACGATGGTGGCCAGGTTCGAGTAGACGGCCCTCCCGCTGTCTCTTTGGCGGGAGCGCTGCGGGAGGGCCGTGGTTCGCGCTCGGAGGCGCTGTGGTCACCGTAGAAGCTGATGCGGATCGAGTCGAGCGCCGGTTGGCGGCGCGGGAGCTGGCGTGCCCGGGGTGTGGTGGTGTGCTGGCCGGGTGGGGGCGGGCGCGCCCGCGCCGATTGCGGAGTCCGGTAGGGCCGGTGCTGGTGTCCCCACGCCGGTCGCGGTGTCGCGGTTGCGGGGCCACGCATGTGTTGTTGCCGGTCTTCGCGCTGGTCAGGCGGGCGGACACGGCGGCGGTGATCGTGGCGGCGTTGGCGGCGAAAGCTGCGCAGGTCAGCGGGTTCCGCGCGATCGCGGCAGGGCTGGGTCGGCCGGCGGAAACGGTGCGTGGCTGGCTGCGGTGTTTCGCCGGGCGGGCGGAGGCGGTGCGGGCGCAGTTCACGGTCTGGCTGGCGGCGTTGGATCCGGATCCGGTGCTGCCCGGCCCCGCCGGTTCGGGGTTCGCCGATGCGATGACCGTGATCGCGGCTGTCGCCGAGGCGATCCGGCGCCGGTTCGGGTTGTCGCAGGCGCCGCTGTCGGAGGTGGTGGTCACGGTCACCGGCGGCCGGCTGCTGGCACCGGGCTGACCGGAGGCGGGGGTGCAACACGAGCCGACCCTGCCGCGGTGAGTGCAACAGCCGGAATCGTTTGTCGCTGTCTGTGTTTGACGACAGCGAAGGAGATGACCGGTGGCAGTTGGTGACGACGAGGCGAGAGTGCGGGCCGAGCGAGCGCGGGCGATCGGGTTGTTCCGGTATCAGTTGATCCGCGAGGCCGCTGATACGGCGCATTCGCCGAAACAGCGGGGAAAGTTGGTGCGCGAGATCGCATCCGCCGAGCACACCGATCCGTTCGGGCGGCGGGTCCGTATCTCGCGGCAGACTCTGGATCGGTGGATCAGGGATTGGCGCACAGGTGGTTTCGACGCGCTGGTGCCCAGCCCGCGCCAGTCCACGCCGCGGACCCCGGCGCAGGTGCTGGAGCTGGCCGTCGCGCTGGGGCGGGAGAACCCGGCCCGCACCGCCGCAGGAATCCAACGAATCCTGCGCGCCCAGCTCGGTTGGGCGCCGGACGAGCGCACCCTGCAACGGTATTTCAACCGTCTCGGCCTCGGCGCCACCACTTCGCCGGCAGCAGCGACGGTGTTCGGGCGGTTCGAAGCCGAGCATCCGAACGACCTACGGACCGGGGATGCGTTGCACGGCATCAGAATTGACGGCCGCAAAACCTATCTGTTCGCTTTCCTCGACGACCACTCCCGCGCGCTGGTTCGACGATCGACGGGCACAGGCGCGAACTACGGCAGCGCTGATCGAGAACGACGATCGACCGTGATCGTTCGGGGATGGGAGTTGAAGGACAGAATTCGTGCCTTGACCCCCAGGTTGTCGGGGCAGCCGACTCAACCACCCCGGCGCCCGGCTGCGGGTTCACCGACCACGACAGGCAGCGGCTGACCGCGTTCGTCACCAACACCACTCGCGGCAACTGCCCGACCTGGAACTACGTCACCGCCGCCGCGCCCGCTGCGAGGACCGCATCAGAAACGCGAAAGACACTGGGCTGGCCGAGCTCAATAGAGTGTTAAATAATTCGGAATTACCCACCGCCCGGTATCGAACCGTGGCGTGCGGATTTAAGATTCACGCAATCGGCGATATCGGCTTCAAAGCGTTGGTCGACCACATGTATTCACAAATATCCCAGAATTCACAAAGGAGAGCCGGAACGGCGTCCCGAATCGAGCAACCCGCAAGGACGAGGATGCGACGGTTACCGTCCGCACCCAAAACTACCACATCCACAACTCGTCGGTCACGAGTCGAACATCATGCGGCCCAAGCAATTCCGAAACGCCGCGACAAATCACATTCACGTAGGACACGGTCTATTCAGCACGGCACGAGAGTGAGGTCGCAATGGTGTCCAGTCACGCCCTTGTCGGTGAACGAGATATTTTTGTGGCCAAAGGGATTGCGGGCCGGGAGATGCATGATACTCCACCGCCGTATCCATACGGCTGGTTCGCCGTGGCATTTTCCCGCGAACTGACCCCGGGTGGGCTGTTGACCCGGCGGTTCATGAATCGGGACATCGTCGTTTATCGCACCCGCTCCGGCACGGCGCGGGCCATCGAAGCCTATTGCCCACATCTCGGGGCACATTTCGGGCACGGTGGCAGTGTTCAGGACGAAGAGTTGCGTTGCCCCTTCCACGGATTTCGATACTCCGTCGCGGGCCGATGCACCTATTCGCCCTACGGAACTCCGCCGCCAGCGGCCCGACTGGGCATGCTCGAGCTCCGTGAGGTCTGTGGTGTGCTGATGGTCTGGCACGGTCCGCCGGATCAGCAGGTGTGGGAGATCGAGCCGCCGACAGAGGAGTTGGGCTGGCGGACCATGCGAACGAAGAAGCTTCGGTTTCACAGCCACCCGCAGGAGGTTACCGAAAACAGTGTCGACTCAGGGCATTTCGGCGTGCTGCACGGATTCGACGGCGTGCGGACCATCGACCCGATCATCGTGGACGGACCGCGGTTGCGGGCGCGGTATGCCTTCACTCGACCGCTCCCACTGACGGGAGGCATCAGCACGGAGATCTACGTCCGTGTCGACGGGTTGGGCTTCTCCATTGTGGAACTGGAAGCCGCAGGGTGGGCGATCCGCCAACTCGTGCTCTCCACACCGATCGGCGAACGCGAGGTAGCGGTGCACGTGGGCACGACAGTGCGATCCCGAGGCAGGACCGCCTCGAGTCGGGCCGCGTGGATGCCGGTGGAGGCAGTCCTCGAACGGATAGCGCTCCGGATCGTCGTCACTGAACTCCGTCGAGATCAGGAGATCTGGGATCACAAGATGTATCTGGACCGACCGGCCATTGCCGCAGGGGACGGCCCTATCGCCAAATATCGCGCGTGGACACGGCAGTTCTACCCGAGGAAAGAGTCATGATGAGTATTGGAAAACGGGTGGGAACGGCGGCGTTCGCGGCCACTGGCGCGGCAGCTGTGGGCTACTGGCGTTGGCATCGACGCCCCACGGTGACGCCGCCGGGAACGGTGGCTGCGCCGCTGGCGTGGGCAGGCGCCGACAATATTCCCATTGTCGGCGTAATAACACGGTTGAAGTCCGTGATCACCGATCCCATCGGTCTGGTGGTGCGCAACCGGGCGGAGTACGGTGACGTCTTCACCCTGCGCGTCCCCAGCATCTACGACTTCACGTTCCTCCTCGACGGTGAGCACTACCAGCGGGTGCTGAATCTGCCCACCGATCACGCGGGCGTCGGACAGGTGCTGCACAGAGTGCCGACCGTCGGTTACTGGTTCCCGCGCGAAGACTCGGGACCGGAATCGCTGCAGCAGCTCATTCTCGCCGGTCGGCGTCTGATGGCGGAAAACCTGCCCGCCGAACGGGTGAGCCGGATCGCGGCCGATGTTCCCGGCATTGTCAAACGGCATACCGTCGACTGGTCGACAACGGTCGATCTGGCCGACGTGGTTCACCCCATCGTGTACGAAGCGACGGGGCGATATTTCCTCGGAGACGAGATCTGGGACGCGCTAGGCACCCGCCTTACGACCTACTACCGCAATATCGCCGATGGTATCGACATCCCGCGCACTACGATGTCGATCACGCCGTACCACTATCTGATGCCGGAGTACCGTTCCACACGTAAGCTCTACCGAACGCTGCGCGACGAGCTGCCCGCGTTCGATAACGCCGACTCACCGCTGCTGCGTGCCATCGACGCAGCGCTTTTCGACGGCGCGCCGCTTTCGACGGCGGACAGGCTGTGGATGGTCATGTACGTGTTGTGGAACGCGACCGCCTACCCCGGCACCTACACATTCTGGACGCTGATCGATGTGCTGACGCAGCCGGGGACGCTCGCCCGGTTACAGTCGTTCGACGATCAACCGGCGAGACTCGATTTCCTGGGCCGCTGTCTGGTCGAATCGGTACGGATGCATCCCGTCTCGTCGTTGATCCGCTACCTGGACCGGCCATACGAATTCGAACGTGACGGCAAGACCTATCACATCCCCGCCGGCCAAGCGATCGGCGTATTTCCCGGCACGCTCAACCGAGATCCGGACCGGATTCCGGGCGACGCCGACCGATACGACCCCGATCGCTATCTGCGCGAGCCCACGCCCAAGACTGCCACGTTCGGGCGGGGACCGTTCGGATGTGTCGCGCAGCGGTTCAGCGAAACGGTCACTGCCACCGTCATCGACGAACTGCTCACGCAGTACCAGATCCAACTATCGGGCCCCGTGCCCACCCGCCGGGAGCGGGTGCATCAAACCTATCCGGGAAGTCCGATGCCCGCCCGGTGCACACCCCGCTGATACATCGTCGATGCGGAGAGGATTCCGATGCGAGAAGTGGAAACACATATCGACATAGCGGCACCGACGCAACGAGTATGGGATGTCCTGACCGACTTCGCCGCCTACCCGGAATGGAATCCGTTCTTCATCGCGGTGGACGGGCGGGCACACCCAGGCGAGAAGCTGGCACTGCATACGAAGTTCTCCCGGCGGTTCAGCCCTCGGGTATCCACCGTGACGGTCCGAACGGTCGATCCGCCGTGCCGCCTCCGGTGGGGCGGCGGTCTCGCGATACCCCGACTCGCGGACGGAGAACATGGCTTCCACCTCGACGCGACCGACGGCGGGACACGGATGCGGCACTACGGCCGGTTCAGCGGTCTGCTGATCCCGATGGCAGGGATGCTCATCAGTGCACTGGAACAGCGGTGCCACGAACTCAACTCGGCTCTCCGAACGAGAGTCGAGGGGTGAACGGCTCGGACCACTGCCCGATAGGTTGACATCGACCATCCCGATCACCGGAATCCGAGTGGCGAGGGACCACGACTCGAGCGATTGCGGGATGCCGTCGAGCATTTCGTCGAGGCAGCGTGGACCCCTGCGCTCTTCCTCGCATCCAGTGTCCTTGCACCACAACGAATCCGCCGCTACTTCGACCGCCGTAGCGCCGCCGATGACTCCGGACCGCTGACCGCCGTCGCGAATCGTGTTCTCCCGCAGCGTCGGCTCGCCAGGCATCGCACCGAGATAGGACGGGCGGTGTACGAGGAGATCGCGGTAAATCGGGGCAACTCCGAGACGCCCGGCGAGGACATACTGGCCATGCTGATGTCAGCCCGTGACGAGACCGGAGCCGGGCTGAGCGATCAGGCACTCCACGACGAAATCCTGACATTGCTGGTCGCCGGGCACGAGACCACGGCAACCACACTGGCCTGGGGATTGCATCACCTGATGGAGACACCGGCGGTAGGTCAACGGCTACACCGAGAACTGGAAGCCGCGTTTCCCGACGGCATGGTCGCACCCGAACGTGTCCGTGATCTCGAGTACCTGCAGGCGGTCGTGAACGAGATCCTGCGGATCACCCCCATCGCGGTGGCGGTGCCCCGGCGCTTGATCCGGCCCGCGCAGATCGCTGGATACGACCTACCGGCCGGCACCCTGGTCGCGGCAAGCATCTATCTGGCACACCGGAGCGAGCGAAACTGGGAATACCCCGATGACTTCGTTCCCGAGCGCTTCCTCACCGGCCGCACCTCTCCTTTCGCCTTCCTGCCGTTCGGTGGGGACCCCCGGCGCTGCGTAGGCGCGGCATTCGCGCACTATCAGATCGCCGTCATGTTGGCCCAGCTATGGCTGCACTGGCGCCTCGAGCCGGTAGCCGGATTCCGGGTGCGGCCCTACATGCGCGGTGTCACCGTGGCCCCATCTC
The DNA here is from genome assembly GCF_045207455.1 of Nocardia sp. NBC_00881. Classification (NCBI taxonomy): domain Bacteria; kingdom Bacillati; phylum Actinomycetota; class Actinomycetes; order Mycobacteriales; family Nocardiaceae; genus Nocardia; species Nocardia sp. NBC_00881. Next base: position 215,593 of record NZ_CP108798.1, on the reverse strand, counting down.
CCCGCATGCCCGCACTCACCCACCGTCGTAGGGCTCCACTTTCACGCCACCGAGGGCAAAGTCGGCCTTCGTGTTTCGAAGATCGAAGCCGAGCAGACATAGGGATGTCGTCGGTATCCGGATCGAGTCCCCCAGATCAGGCGCAGCGGCTGGCTCGGCATCAGCGGGGCCCCTTCGAGTTGCAGAGCGCGGCAAAGCCAGTCCTGCTGGAGGGAGCGCTTCTCAGGGCTGGGAGTCGATCCGGCGCGACTACTGTGGTGGCGGGCACGATGTGGCGATGGCGGAACTGAGTGCCGATGCAGCCTGGAACTACGTGTACTGCCAGGGATGGAATCGAGATCTGCAAAGGTTCGTCGGTCTGTTGGATTCCGATACCGCGTGCGCGAGAAATGAAGCCGGCGAACAGTATTCGGTAACACTGCTGCGTGGTGGTGTGCCTCGTGTCGTGATCGATATCGCCTGGTCCGCCCATTATCTGGGGGTATGGACGCTCGATGAGGCACTGCGGCGGGATTCCCATGTCGATTACCGCCGGCTTCGCGCTGAGCAGCTTTTCCCTGTCCGCGAACGGGTCTGGCGTTACGCGGAGGGTCAGCGGGACGGGGATGATGATGTCTGGGAGCAGGAGGTGTCCCGAAAGGCGAATGGTTGGATGTCGACGTCGAAGAGGCCGCGTGGACGTCTAGGAGGGAGTAGCCGGACTGCCGGCCAGGAGGATGACACCGATATCTGGCGGGAGGTTCCCGTGTTCGGGGACTGGAGGTGGGCGTTGCCCGACAAGGAGGCTGGCCCGGTGGGCACTGCTGCCGAGCACACCGGAGAGTATGAAGCTGTGTCGGCGGGCAGCCCGTGGCGCCCGCCGACGCCGTACCGAAATCTCTATCTCGACGATTTGATGCTGGAGGGCGCGACCGTTCTGATGGAGGGGGCCCAGCCCAGGGTCGTGGCCCACCGGTTGCGGGGCATGGTCGACATGCCTACCGGGCAGGTGATTACGTGTGAACCCAGATGGTTGGATTACAGCGAACCATTCACCGACACAATCGAACCCGGCCGGTACGAGGTCCACGATGTCCTCCTGACCGATCCGGATAGCGAAAGCGACTGGTGGCCGCGGGCAGGATTTCTGCTACGGGTGTCCGAGGCCCCGGTGGTGTCCTGGGAGATGGCACTGCGCGCCGGCGAAGATCCCCGGACGCTGAGCGACGGTGATTTCTACGGATTCAGCGGAAGTCAGGGGTGCTTTGTCGATGCGGAACCCTTACGAACAGCAGACCATCAGATCAACGCCGACCGGGGCAGGGAGCAGTCATACGCTCTCCGGAAGTGGGCAAGGATGGCGAAACGCGGTGAGCTACACGAGCATCCACACTCTCAGTGGAGCGACGCCCTAGAACGCGGTCTGGACGATCGGGACGGTATCCGCCTACCCGGCACGAATTTCAATATGATCGCCTACAACTGCTACTACCCCGATGGCAGCTATCCGACCTGGATCGGTCGCGCCACCGACGGTGCGATCGTCTGCTTCCTGACCGACATGCGGACTACGCACCCGGTGATCGCAACTGACCATTGATGATCCGGAGGAGCGCTGCGTGCAAGCCGCCTCGGCGCGGATCGCCCCGCCCCGCACCGACACGTGATCACGCACCCGCCGATACGACACATCGGTTATACCGTGCTCGTAGGCGAAGGAGACGAATGAGCGACCTCGACGATATCCGCGATATCCTGGGAATCCAGCCATACCGCGGTGCGCCGACCGACTGGGAAGCTGCCAGCCAGGCCCTGGGAGCGAGCATCCCCGGCGATTTCCGGGCGTTGGTCAATGCGTTGGGTCCGGGCCTGATCGGCAATGACACGATCCTTTTGCAGCCGTACGCGACTGACGAGAACTACGATCAGGTGCTGATCCACCAGGAGCGCATGCGCGGACTGGAGACCATCTGGGAAGCGGAAACCCACAGTCCTGCCGTATTCCGGACCAAACCCACGGTATTCGACGAACCCGGCGTTCGCCCCGTCCTGTGGGCCTACTCCGGCCTGGGCTTCTATCTCTACTGGGTCGCCAGGCCCGATACCGACCCCGCGTCGTGGCAGATCGCGTTCGAATCCGCCAGCGGCGGAGACTGGGAATTCCACCCGGGTACGGCGACGAGCTTCCTGCTGCGTCTGCTGCGCGGCCAGGAGCCCAGCAGATACCTGGATTATCTGCAGCACCCCGAACAGCATTCCTTCACTCCTGCCAGGTGAAAGCGGTCCCGAGCGTCCGGGGCCGGAGCGCGCCTGCCGGTCTTCGGTGATGTCCGCTATGCCAGCTATGCAGAGAGCACCTAAGACGGTCAGCGCCTGATTCGGCTGTACAGCCGGATTTGGTGCCGTAGCCCGCCAGAGCCGAAGAAGAACCCCGAATGTGGGGATACTTCTTCGCGTCACGCCTCGAGTCGCTCCGCAAGGTGGGCATCCCACTGGACCACTCCGCTGATTCGCTACGCCGGTTCGAGGAGTTGCTGCTCGACGCCGGTCCAGATCCAGAGCTGGATGCAGCGGTGGCCGGCTATCTCGGCGAGACCCTGCGCCTTGTCGGTGGTGGTAAGTGGTCGGGCACAACGGTTGAGATGGTTGGCGGTCCGGGTCTGGTCAGCGTGGCGACGATCGACCTGGTGTTGCTGGCTCGCCGGATGCGGGACGGGGTGACATTCACCCGGGTGTATTCGGCGTGGGAGCGTCGCGCAGGCGAGCTGCGGACGAGAAGCCGAGACTGGCGTCCGGTGAGGTCACAGGCCCCCCGCCCGGTCCCCGCACCAGCGGTTGTGCAGACCTGGTGTGCCGAGCGCGAGCGCGAGTTCCCGGACTGGGTCGCGCGTTACGGCGCGGGCCGCACCTGGGACTTCTCCCGAGAATCACTGGAGGCACTGACGTCGGTCATCTTCGACGTCACCCCGACACGCGGGGAACTGTTCAGTCCGGACAATGCCACATTCCTCGCGGGTGCCTTGTGGTACTTCGGTGAAGTCCTGCGCCGCGTCAGACCGTCATACTGGCGCTACATCCAGTACCTCGAAAAACCTCAACCGGACGACCCGCTCCAGTGCATTGAGATCGCCATCCTCGACTCGTACGACAGCATGCAGAGCATCGTCTATCTCCGTCCCCGCGTGAAGCCCGCCTTCTTCTTCGATCTGATGCTCGGTCAGAACGACCGCGACCGACTGAACAGCATTTACCGCAGCTGGGTGAACGGCACCCGAGCGGACCGGGCGAAGAAGGCCATGGACCGGCGAGAACGCAAGAAGTCCCGGCGCAAGCAGTCCGATGCCGACTACCTTGCCTCCTGGTTGTCCGATCGCGAACGCGGCTTTCCCGATTGGATCGCCCGATTCGGCGTGGGTCACACCTGGGACTTCTCGCCCGAATCACTCGACACGCTGGAGGTTCTCATTCTCGAGGTGACCCCGTTGCCGGAGCAGTTGCTCGAGGACAAGGCCCATGCGGACTTCCTCGACGGCGCGGCCTGGTACTGCGGTGAGGTCTTCCGGCAGGTCCGTCCGTTGCAATGGCAGTACGCCCGGAAGGCAGGCATCGACTGCTACCTGGTATCGGCGTCCGGCGGTCCCGGCTACCGAGCACCGGTCGATACCCTCGCCGAGATCTATCTGCACTACGACCGTGGAGCGCTTCGTCGCATCCTCGGCCGATGAAGGCTTGGTAGCATCCTGATCCCGGCACTGTTCCACTTCCAGCTGAATGGGCCCGCCTGGCCCGAAAGCCAGCTTGGGAGAACTACGTGTTCGCCGACGCCGTGGTTGTCGTGCTGCTGAACCGAAAGACGATGCTCAGCCGCGACGAGGCGGTCACGGAGGTGCTGATGCCGGGCAAACGAGCAGCTCCTCGAAGTATTGTCGTACCATAACTTGTACGACTTGATAGGATGCGCTCATGGCCAAAGCCCTACCTATATCGAACGTGCGCCAGAACCTGTTCGGCTTGGTCCAGCAGGTCAATGATGACCACGACACCGTGACAGTCGTGTCCAAGACCGGTGAGAACGCGGTCCTGGTAGCGGAGAGCGACTGGAATTCGTTGATGGAAACTCTCTACGTGCTGCGCACCCATGGCGGTGTCACCTTGCTCCAATCCGCCGAGGACGCCCGATCCGGACGAACCGAAGCCCATGAGTTGATCGATCCAGACGCCGACTGATGACGGACCGCAAACTCACCTTCACCGCGCAAGGCGGGAAGTCCTACAAGGCATGGCTCACCACGAATCGCGACGTGCTCAAAGGCGCGAACAAGATGATCGACGCAGCACTTCATGATCCGTTCACGGGCATCGGCAAGCCCGAGCCGCTGAAGCACCAACTGGCCGGACACTGGTCACGCCGCATCAGCCAAGAGCATCGGTTGATCTATCTGGTCACCGACACCGAAATCGTTGTGGTGCAGGTGGGGTCACATTACGAGGATTGAGCCCGCACGTCGATCCGGGTCGGCACGGTGGACTGCCGAACCGAAGTCTGCGGCCAGGGCCAGGAGAATCCACCACCAAGGCTCCGAATGCGCGGGTCATTGGCCTGGCTCGATGACCAGACCGTCGAAACCCTGTACCTGTCGGCGGTCACCGTCGGCGAGATCCGCTACAGCATCGCGACCATGCCCGCTGGACGACGGCGCATCGCAGACGGCATGATCGCCGCCACGGCGGTCGCCGTGGGCTTTGCGGTCGCAACCCGCGTGGTACCTCGCCCGGTACGTAGACGAGGCCCACGGCGGCGAAGAAGCCATCATCCTCCGCGACGGGAAACCGATAGCAGCCTTGGTCCCGCTCGAAATGGTCGAGGCATTCGACAAAGCCGAAGACGAATTGCTCGCCCGCGAAGCAATTCGGCGACTCGACGAAAGAAGTGAACGCGTCACAATGGCCCGAGTGATAGCGGACATCTTCGGGGAAAAGCAGTAAATGAAGTATCCGGTTCGACTGCTCTACGGCCGACGCACTCCCGGCGCGAGCGCACCGATCGGCATGGCCATGACCTCCGGCGGCATATCACCGACAGCTATACCTTCGTCGGCCATCACCCCGGATACCGCCCACGCGCGTTCCTCACCCGGTATGAATCGGACAATCGGCACCCCGCCGGGCTCGTGGTCCTCCATGAGTCGCAATTTGAGCTCAAATCCCTTGGTGTCCTTCGGATCCCACTGGCGAAGCGCTCCATGCTCGATCGGAAGACCGTGCACCAGTCTCAGTCTCGTCAGTATCCGCTCGTAGGTGGATGGATCGTCGATGGGGGTCATGTCCGGGGGCAGCAGCAGCTCGTAGAGGTCGGTGTCGGGTCCGACGGGTTCGTTCTCCCCCTCCAGACGCACAACCTGGTGTTCGTCGATGGTCAGATCCGGTCTCGCGCATGCGGCACGCCACTCGCTCATGCGCCGTTCGTAACGCGTGAACAACCTGTTCCGAGCGGCCGGGTCGGTGGGGAGCGCCGACGGCAGCATCGGTTCACCAGCCAGGACGAGGCCGATCAAACTCGGCCGACGGCCGAGTGCGACATCCTCGTTCGAGGACGACTTGTCTTTGACACTCTGTGGTTTCGGCCGGGTGCGCCCGAATCGCAGCTGCCCGGTTGCCCACGGGTTCATCGGCCGAATGCCGATGACGACGCCCTCGAGGTCGGCGGCACGCTGGAGGTCCCGCGCCAATTCCCAGGTCACGCCGTAATAACATTCGAGCTCCGCCGCATTGAGCGCACCCAGGGGATAGTCGTAGTCCACCTGCGACCGCCAGTGCACCGCCATCGTCCGCAGGTCCGCCGCGGGGGGAAGGTCGGTCACCGCCGTAGGGATCAGTTGCTCGAGCTCCGGCCATGCGGTGCCCGTGACCATCCCATGGTCTTGGATTTCTTCCAAAAGACGCACGGCGTCGGCGATCTCATCCTCTGTAGGCGGCGTGAGATCTTCTGGAAGCCCCGTCTGACGCAGCGTTGCCGCGAACTCGTCAGGATCGATCTCCAGCAACGGTTCCAGCACCTCGGGCAGCAGCGGCTGCCGCAACCCCATCTGGACGAAATCGGCCCATTGCGCGTATCGAGGCTCCGCACCGTCGTCGGCCGGAATGAACGGCACATAGGGAAAGGTGGGCGTCCGCTGGTCAGCACCCATGTTCATCGACATCCCGCCGCAGACCCGTGTGAGACAGAACAGCACGAACATCTGCTGTCGATATACAGGATCGAGGAAGCGCGCCAGGGGCGCTGGATCGGTCATTTCGCCAGCCAACAGCTTGGGCGGAAGTGCACCGGCGGGCAGCTCGGTGAGCACTCCCCACGCCGCATACTCTGACAAATAGTACGGCGTCGCAACGGGTGTCACACCATAGCCGAGCAGATTGCAGTCCACTCGATGCATGCCGATATCCCGCATCGCCAGGGGCGCGAACCTCGGCGGCGGCTCCTCGCCGCGAGCGGCGAGCCGGGTGAACAGGTAGGGCTTGCCAGGATTGTGCGCGAACCACATGATCCGATGCGCGACCCTGCGGCCGGTATGGAGCCAGGCGAAGTCGATCGGCTCACCGCGGTGCAGGGCCCGTTCGCCCGTCGTCATCGGCTGAGCCGACAGCTCTTCGCCTCTGCGCTCCGACTCGGGCCGCCAATTCACAAACAGCCGGTCCATCTGAACCATGGCACGGTGATGCAGGTCCCGGATCTCCTCGGTCTCCAGTTCCCACTCCTGCGCTAATTCTCGAGGAAGACGGTTGGCGAACAGCCACTCGACCAGGAAATCGACTGCCTCCTGGTCGATTTCATCGAGTTCGAGCAGACCCTCTCGCCACTTTCCCGTGCGATCGTAGGCATTTCGGCAGACTTCGTCCCACGCAGTTCGTTCGTCCACCGACGGAGTGCTGCCGCCGGTGAGTTCGGTGAAAAGGTGGACGAACGGGTTGTTCCACACCGAGCCTTCCTCGATCGCGGACCGGATAGTCGCCTCCGACTCGGCGTCGCGGGCTGCCCCAAATACCAGCAATTCCAGCATCATTCGCAGATCCGCCGGATAGTCGCGCAGGACGACACGAATCGGGTCCGGGCCGACTTGATCGATCAGTGCCGCGACAACATGCTCCGCGAACCTCGCATTCACGGTCAGGGCGGCGCTCGACGGAAGGTAGGTAAACACGGTCGAGGCGAAGGACAGGGGGGACGTATCCGCGTCCCCGGCTAGGAATGCCTGGAATCGCTCCCGATCTTCCTCCGGCATCAACTCGGCGACCAGTAAGACTGCGTCGGGGTCTCGAGTATAGGCATCTCGCAGCGCGGCGTGGCCGGCACCACCGTTCGGGCCATAGAAGTCGATGATTACCCTCCGCATCGTCTCCAACGCGTTACGCAGCGGAACTGCGATCCGGACCAACGCAGTCCTGAGTGCCTCGACTGCCTGATCTCGTTCGGAGACACCGTCGTTCTGCTGCTCGCCGTCCGAACGAGTGCCTGTCTCGGAATCCCCTCGAGACGGAGGATGTCCGGAGAACAGCCGGGCAGGCCGACCGAAGGCCCGCGGCGGCGCGATCCCCAGTAGCGCATCCGGGCTCCTGCCGGTCGGCTGGTTTGTCGTATCCGTAGGGCTACTCCCCGCGAACAAGAGATAGGCGCGGCTGGTCAGGCCCGTATCGGTCAGTGTGGGAAGGTCACCGAGGGAGCGTGCTTCCTCGGGCCGGGGGCTGCGTTCGCGACGCGGCGGCTGGCCCGGACGGAAAACCGTCATCCGAGTCTGCTTGCTGAGCACTTGACGTTTGACTGCTGCCTCCGGCGGGGTCCGAGCCAGCCACCCTGCGGTCGCACCGTGCTGGAACAGACCCATTTCGTTCAGGATCAGCATCACCGCGTCGTAGTCGACAGGGTCGAGTTCGCGCCCGAGCCCGTCGAGGACCTTGAATTCAGCCCCGTCGATGTCCGAGCAGACCGGCAACCATTCCCCGTCGTCGTTGCACATATAAAGTACGTTGCCCGGGCCGATCACTACGTCGGCCGGTACCGGCGGCGGAGAGTCGAGCCACATGACGTATTCGCCGCGACGGACCTCGGCGCGTTTCTCCAACGCCGACCACTGCTCCGGTGTCACGTACGGCCGCAACCACATCGGTAGCCGCGGCAGGTATATGCCCAGCTTTCCGAGATGCTGTCTATCAGCGCCCAGTATCCAGTCCAGCCGATCCAGTGTTTTCATGTACAGCCCGGCCGGTTTCGGAATGCACTTCCCCTCGGCACGCAATCGCGCGGCATCCGGATTGGCATCCCAAACGGCCAGCTGATAGCTCCCGAGGCGGTCGAGCCAGTTCTGGATCTTTTCCTGTTCCTCGACCGCGATACCGTATTTGGTTTCGAGATCGGCGGGTGTCACCGGTCCCACGTAGTCGTGGTCGCGCGGGTCGAAGAATGCGTCCAGTACACGGCGAATCTCTTCGAATTCGCTGGGCGACCGCTCGGCGTTTTCGGTGGATTCGTCTCCGCCCGAGTCCGTTTCCGGATCGGGGCGGACCACCAGCACAGAACCCCGCACTGGGAACGGCCAGCGACGGGCGGTGACGTCGGGACCGATCAGAACCTCTGAACGCGGCATCGGTGCACATTCGGACACCGGATGGGTCAGTTCGCCCGCGTCGTCCGCCACGATCGCCGCCAGCCACTCGACCCGGGGCAACTGGTCCGGTCGATAAGAACGCATCCGCATCGCACTCTTGGCGGAGCTGATGCGGATATTGTCACCAGCAACGGTCATGCACACCAAATGGCCGACGCCGTGCGCATCTTGTCCGAGCAGCAAAGCAGACGGTGAGCCCCACGGATTTCTCCGACGATCCGAATGTGCCAGCTCCAGCAGGTGTTCGATCACGCTCTCGTAGGAATCGAACGGACGCAGGCGCCCGCCCACCACCTCCTCCAGTTCCTCCTCATCGGCGCCGGTCATTCCGATTTCTCGTTCGAATCGCAATTCGCGGCCGATCAACGCCCCGAACTGATACACGGCCATAGGCACCAGATAGTTGGGCGGAAAGACTTCCGCTACGCCGTCCGATCCAGGCAGCCGGGACACCTCGACAAACGAAACCTCTTCTGTACCTGTTGGTTCAACGCCGACCCCAGGGTAGCGGTCTCCGACGATGCGTGAGATGGTCGCCTGCGAGGGTTTGAGGATCCGCAAGTCGTCGTCAGAGAATCCGAAGGGATCTCTCGAACGGCCTACACCCGAAATGAGATATACGTCGTCGGATCTACGGAAGGCCAGCCGGGCCGCCGGCCCCGCGTCGATGAGGATCGCCTTCTCACACACCGCACTGTTCGCTGTGTCCAGGCGCCGCAGCGCCGCGTGCACGACCGCGGCACCGGCCCCCCAACCCAACCAGTAGTTCTTCGGCATTGTCGCCGGATCGGCACTGGTGGCGCGAATTGCCATGATTTCGTCGACATATCGAATCAATCCGGTGGCCAACCGACTACGCGGATTGATCGAACCGCGGTGGCGGTTGTCGACCAGTAGGACGGCAGCAGCGGTCGGGTCCGACTCGAGTGGAAGAAGTCTGCCAGTCGGCAGAGCGGTCAGCACAGTCGCCTCGATATGCCGTCGCATATCGTGCACACCCGAGGCCAAATGCAGGAAGGTGGCGGCGTTCGGCGGAAGGTACCACGTCAGCGATTGCGCAAAGAGACTTCCGACGAGCACCACCATTAGATCGCCGTGGTCATCAGAAAGGTACGAGACCAGACCTGCTGGCGCCGGCAGCCGCCCGGAATCACTGCTGGCATTCCAGCGCAGCGAATAGATCGCTGATTGCAGATCCGATTTACGCGCCAGCAGCTCCACTTGAATGATCGAGGAGCGCTCTTGTACCTCGAGATATTGCGCGTGCACCTCGGCATACTTTCGACACAGCTGCCTGAAATTCACGTCGTACCGTACAGAAATCGGAACACCCGGCAGATTGCCGATCAAGGTCGGATACCTCTCGATCATCACCGCCTGTCCGGCGTCTCCGAGTTGTTCCCACCACCGTTCCACGATCCGCACTGTCTCGGCGGAGGTCGGTACGGCTTCGAGAGCACCCGGAGCTGTTTCGATCAGGCCGTGTACCCAGTCACGGTCGGGAAGCAGAACCAGCAACTGCTCGAGCAATGGTTCGGGATCACGGGAGCTCGGCAGTGGGTTGCTCGGCGCACCGCCGGTACCAGGCCCACGCCGCGGAGGCCGATTATCTGGGCGCGGTACCGCGCCCATATTCCCCAAACGACTCAGATCCGGTGGGCCCTCCATACGATGATGGGGGTCCCGATACCGCGGGCCAGTGCCCTGCCCTTCACCACGGGCAATCAGGCCATCCACTACGCCGGTGTCGACCCCATCGATCTCGTCGGCGGCGGCCACCGTCGCATCCTCGTTGCCCAGTTCTCCGTCTACTGGACTAGAGGGGCCGATCAGCGAGATCGGACGGATCGGGCCGGGGCCGAACAACTCCGCCGGGAGCTCGGCCGAATCGTCCGGATTCCAGCACATTTCCCACCACATCGTCACTGCCCGCGGTTGCTGGACCCACACGTCGTACGGCATCGGCTCCGCCGCGCCTGGTTCAGTGATCGTGACTTCGGGACCGTTTCCTAGGTCCGCGACCGTCATAACGTACGGCTCGGTCGCGACCCCGTACCGATCGATCGGCCCGTTGTGCTGGCCGAGCAGCAGCGTCGTGGCACCGATCGCACTGTCTCGCAAGTTCTCGGCCGCAGCCCACGGACCGAGGACATGCCTCGCACGATTACGCCCACGCGTCTCCAACTCGCCCAGCGACATCACCGGACCGGCACCGGCAAGATCAATGGACGCCCCCGGGTGACGCTGTGCGACAAGAGAAAGCGCCGCGCCAACACCACCCGCACCCGATTTCGGCGCGGCGGCGACACCCGACACACCAGGAATCCGATAGGGCACCGGAGCCGCCGCCGGCAATTCCATAGCCCATCGGCTCATCTCCTCGCGCAACGACTGTGGATTCGCGGTGACCAATCCGATGAGTTGGCCGCCCGACCAGCATTCCCGGTCAGGATCGTCATCATTCGATTGCCGAAGGGTGACTAGCTGGCCGTTGGGCGAGAGAAGTTCCTTGATGCGCGCCGAGTATTCGCGGTCCGAACTGCCAAGTCGGTAGCGGTGCTCGAAACTCTCGAGGATGCCGACCGTCCTTTTCACCAGAAGCCTCATCTCCAACCGCGGTGGATTGTCAGTCCGCGGGATCGGTTTCTTCGCCTCTCGTCTGTAGTCCGTGCCCTCGGTCAAGACGAAGTGCCCTACGAATGCACCACCCCAACCGAAAGTCAGCGCCCACGCGCTCATCCGCGCCAATGCCTCGACGTCGTCGGCCGTACCGATTTCGACGGCGACACCGTCGACGCCGAGGCGCATCGCGGCGAGGAATTTGTCCTGGATGGCGCGGGTCCAGGGGCCCGGCCTTCCCAGGTCGACGATGATCTCGAGCCGAGACACCGGATCGCGGTCACGCTTGGCCAGATCATCGGCCCGATGGTGCATTCGGCCGCCAGGCCGGACCGGGATGGCCTCGATTACGCCGGGCCGAGCCCGGATCCTCGGTGGCACCACGGTGGCCGGAACGTCGGTGGTCGGGTGCATGACGATGCGGCCCTGATCATTCTCCAGCAGATAGTGGTCACCGACCTCGTCACCGGGCACACCCGTCGTCACCACCGCCGCCGCGGAATGCCCTTGACTTTCGAGCCAGCATGCGAGTTCGTCGAGCGACGAATAACTCCGGGCCCGCCCCGTCGTCCGCTTCTCCGATTCGGCGGTAACCAGCTCGAACTTGCCGCGCTCGCGTAGGTCCGACTGCAACGAAGAATCGCCCGTCAGATCGCCCAGCAGCCACAACGCTGATGACCCTGACTCAACCCAGGCGCGGATTGCCCGGCCGAAGCGCTGCTGCCTACGGCGCCACTCCGGCCGGCGTCCGGACGCTTCCACCCGCTCCGCAGTGGGGTTTCCGATCAGGACCCCATACATGCCGGCGACCGCGGCTCGATGTAGTTCTCGCACGGCGGTGGCGTCGAGCCCACGAGCACGGCCGATCTCGCACGGCAACTGGCCGTCGATCAGCCACTGCTGGAGGAACTCCGCCTGTCTGGGAGCGATCTCGGCGAGCCGAGCCAGCGCGTCATCCCATCGGGCACCGGACCAAGGCCCAGATCTCGAATTCCAGGCGCAAGAAACGACTTCGATCCAGGCTGAACGTTCCCGCGGCTCTGGATAAGCCCCACCGGACAATTCAGTGTATAGACGGTGAATACCGATATACGCCAACGACTTCACCGAAATGATGTCCTCTTTGACGATCCCCTTCGACCATGGCGGCTGGTCGTCGAAACGACGTCGCGCAATCGCCTTGCCCAAGGCTGATCGAATCCCCTGCGGGTAGTGTGCGTAGATTTCCTGGAAGGCGTCGGTACCGATCGCGCGCATGACGTGAGCAAGCGCGGCCGGCCACTTGCGCCACTGCACAGCGATCCGGCTACCGGGTTGCGCCCACAGCGCGGCGACCAACCCTGGCTTGATCTGCCCTGAACGGTCTGGCACCCATAGCGGCGCGAGTAGATCCTCGGTATGCAGGTCGAACAGCACAGGGTTAGCGGCACGCGCGGCCTGAAGCGCGGCATACAGTTCGTCCGGTGCTGAGCTTCCATCCACACCGAAGTCGGTAAGGAACCGACGCACCCATCGGGCCGCCGCACGCTGCCCGACGACGATCCGCTCGAGTGCGGACACGTTCGCCTCCCCGGGGATCGGATCTATAGCGAGAACGACCTCTGGATAGAGCGCCGCCACCGCATCTCGCTGCGCCTCGGGCAGTACCGCCCACCGCCGCGCCAAAGCCTCCGCGTCGACCAGCGCCGTGTGGGACTCGGATCGATGCCACAGCGCGGAGACGAGCGAATCCCAATCCTCGACGTGGTCCCGATCCGGATCGGCGATACCGGTCCCCAACATGGCCGTCAAGGCCATCGCGGCCTGCTCGTGCAACGCGAGCGCCTCGGGCAACCTGGCCGCCAGTTCAGGTTGGACGTCCGCCGCGAGCTCTTCCACCGCGGCCACCGAAATGCCCATGCCGAGGGCGATTTCAGCAAGCGACTCCCCATCGCCGAAGCGCAGGTGCGCATACCGCCTCAGGAAGTCGTTATCGATACCCGAGAACACGACCTGCAATGCTCGCCGATCGGCCCGTGCGATCCTCGCCTCATCACCCGCCAGTTGGCCGGTCGGCCACGGAGCCAGCAGCCTCACCAGTTCGAGCAGCACGGTGCGCCGCAGATCCGGGCTCGGGTCGAACGATTCCACGACCTCCTGATCCGCTCGCGGCCTCCAGCCGAATATTCGATCGACTACGCGGAGCTGGTCGGCATCCAATGCTCCGAGAGCGACTTTCACCACATCCGGGAAGGCATCCACGAGCACCTGTGCTTGTGGGAGGGATTCCGTGCCGCTGTCCTCGGACAGATACTGCGCCAGAATCAGATCCCGAAATCGCTCGGCACTGAACGTACCCGGTGCCGGGTGCGCGGCCTCTGCGCCGGCCCCAGCCTGCCGCTCAGAACTGTGCTGCTGCCATTGCGTCCACCGGTACGCGCATCGAAATCGCAGTTGGGACCACATGTTTGCCCACTGTGTCTCGGACATCCAAGATGGCTGGAATGGACGCTCCGGCAGGGACGGTTGGAAGATCCTCGCCAGGCCGAGGTCGGCTGGATCAGCCCCGAGCAGAACATCCAGCATGGTGACCGTATCGCGACGCTCCTCGTCGACGAACTCGGATTCGCGCTCGGTGGTGGTGAGCACATCGACCACGAATTGGTCCAACATCTCGACGTGACCGCCGCGACCTTCCGGCGGCGCGCTCTCCGGCACTACGGAGTCGGTGAAATGTTCGACAAAGAAACGGACAGCTTCGTTTTCGAGGCCGTCGACGAGCTGAATCGGCACCTCAAACCAGCTCGCGGTCTGCTCGATCGAGAATCGGTAGCGCATTCGCAGCAGCAGGATCTCTCGGAGAATCGGCTTGTCCGTGAAATTCTCGAGCACGTCTCGCAGTCGTTGCTCGCCGGCCTGGTAAACCGCACGCACCAGCGGGTGTTCGGATTCGACGCGAAGGGTGGTGGCGTATCGGACCGCGACCTGGCGCCGGAAGTTTCGCCAACCGAAATAATCTCGCAGTCGGCGGACGGCGTGACTGCTCAGCCATTGGCCGAATTCCCGCGGCTGCATGGCCGAGATTTCGCGACGGCAGTTCTCGCGGATCTCCGCGAGCAACTCACGCCGGATCTGCTCGCTGTCCGACTGCCCCGGACCGAATTCAGCATTGAGACGGCGATACACATATTCGTACACCTGCGTTTCGACGCCTGCCCACAATTGTTCGAACGCCCGTTCATCGCCCTGCGCCGCCGAGGCGGCCAGCTCCGTCTCCCGGGTGTCCCCGCTGCCGAACCGGGTAGCCCATTCGTCCGCCAGTACGGCGTCTTCCAGGCCGGGGTCCGGCGCCACATCCCTGGATACCGGATCGAGCCTTGTAGCTCCCTGATCAGCGGCTACGGCCATGACATGGTCGGCCAATTCCAGGACGGCCTCATACACGAGCCGTTCCGCCCGCGCATCGGGAATTCCCAGGTAATCAGCGATATTCGCGGATCGCGCCCTGGACAGCAGCAGATCCAGGGCACCGGGATACAGCGAGTTGAGAGCCAGGGACCGGGACCGGGTTGAGCAACGCCGTACCGCCGATTTCCACTGCGCCAAGGTCAGCCGCCGGGCCCAGCGCACCCGCGGATCGGCCGCGCCCAGGCGCACGAAGTCGGTGAGGAATTCGGCGAGCGCGGTACGGCACAGCCAGAAGTCCTGGTACTCGGCCAGCAGATCCTCGGTCAGGGTGTCCATCCAGACCGAATCGCCTAGCAGCGCCGAATTTTGAGCAACCTCGGCGTGTGCCCGCGCGGTGATCAGCCGAACAATGTCATCCACGGTGTCCCTGGCGCTCTCGCGGACTGGATCAGTGTCGGGCCACATATCGAGCCAATCCTCGACGACAGTGGTGACTCGACTGCGGACCATGCGCCCGAAGCGGATCCACGCATAGCGCAGGACTGGGTCCGTATCGGCCCTGGCGGAAACATCACCGTCGGCCTCAGTCGTCGACTCCTGCGGCGGGTGTTGCGCCGCTTCGAGTCCGCGCCGCCGGGCAAGTGCATCGGCCGCCGGCCCTTTCCGGCCCCGATTCGAAATGCCGGGGTGCACCGAGAACCTCGGTATACCGTCGTGGTCGGATTCCACAACCAGCGAACGCCACGTCCACGCTGACGGCGGCAGGCCACGCACCCCGCACAGTGGCTCACCCGACGCGATCCGCATGAGGTGCTCGCCCCCGTCGTGGCGGAACTTTTGCGCCAGTGCCCGTTGCTCATGACTGCGGGCGTCCCAGTCTCTGATGCCTCCATGCTGGATCAGGCCACGTTCGGCAAGGAAGTTCAGGCAGTGCGCCAACAGAGCCGGGTCCTCGATATCTGCACCCCCGCGGAAGAACAGCCCGTACAGGTCCGCGTCGAGACGCTGTTGTCTGAGCGTTCCGTCCTGGCCGATAACGAAGACCTCACCACGTTGCCCCAGCCGTAGGTCCGTGCGCGCCAAAGCATCCCGCCGGTCTCGCACCCGTTCTTCCCGACGGCGGCGCAGGATTTTGTAGTATTCCGATTCCGGCGCCAAACCCTCGGGTATCGGGCCGGCTTCGTAACAGAACACCTTGCCGAGGTCGGCACGTGTCAGGTCGGGGCACAGCAGCAGGTCGAGGTAGTCCAGGCTCTTGTATTTGACATCGCGTTGCTTGGGGTAGCCCGTTCCTTCCCGCAGCGCCGCGGATCCGGCCGCGTTCATCGGGCACAGCCAAGCTTCGATCGGCTGCCCGATGCTTCGCGACAGCTCCGCCAAGGCCAGTTTCCATTGCTGTCGCAATTCTCCTGGGATGCCGTAGCACTCGTCGGCGACGGTCTCGGTCAGCAGCCCGAGCGGGCGCACCGGGCGCACCACACGATCGATGATCCGCTCGAGCCTCGCGACATTCCCGCCGCCTGGCGCCAGCGGAAGGGGGAGCCTGCGGAGGAATTCCGGCCACGCCTCCGTAGTGATCATGCCGTCGCGAAGCACCGCGTCCAAACGCTCGACGGCGAGTTCGATGGCGGACCGTTCGACGGATTCGCCGTCATCGGTCCGGATCGCTGCCAATCGGGCCGCCAGTTCAGCCCGCATGGCACGCCCCGCCCGCAGCGTGCCGGCATCCATCGGTCGGCCGATCGCATCAGCGACGAAATCCGATCGCACCTGGGGAACGGAATCCAGCGGGAACTCCGCAGGCGGCAGGCACAAACCTCGACCGTCCGGGCCGATCAGCAGTCCGGCGACGAAATCACCCAGGGCTCTGGCATTGCAGTACTCGACCGGGAAGTCCGACACATCGCGGTCGTCGAGACGCTCTGGCATTTCGGTGAGCGCGCCCCATCCGTCCTCCGAAAACCACAGGGTGCTGATGGGAAGACCGGTGTATTGCTCGACGCGTTCAGCAAGATATTCGTGAATCCATGAGTAGCCGACGTCACGAACGGCCAGAAACAATTCGGGACCACCTTCATGCGACGGCCAGGTAGCCGCGGCCGAACGGAATACGCAGGTGGTCTCGTCGGCGAAATGATAGAGCTTCCCGTGGGGGTCCGGCCCAGCACCGCCTTCGGTCGATCGGTCCAGCATCGGGCCGAATTCCGGCAACCCTTTGTCGTGGATTTCTTGCTCCCTGCGGCTCAGCGCGTAACACGGCGCGAGCTGCTCGGATCGGGCCCGCACGACCGTGATCGAGGGCACCCCGTCGAATGGCACGCTGGACCAGCCTTCCGGCGGCCGTGGCGCGGTCGCGAGCTCGGGCTGCGCACCGGCGACGAAGTGAACCGTCCGCCGCGTGTCGCCACGGTTGTACGGATTGCATGCCGCACCCGTCGCACCGCTGGCCAGCACGCCCGCATGCGACAGATCCGCGAACACGCGCTGCATCTGCTTCTGGTCGCGAATCGGTGTTCCGTCCGGTCGCGTCAACCCGACCAGTTCCGGGCTTCGAGTGACGGGTCGTCGACGCCCCTGCGCGTCGATGCCGTGCAAGATGAAGTGCTCGTCGAAATCCAGGGATTGGTTGTGCTCATCCAGGTAGCCGTGTTGATAGCGCAACCACTCCCGCCTGCGGTACTCGAATCGCTCGTAGAGCAGGGGCAAGATCTGTGATCGCTGTTCCAGGTTCAATCCATCGGGAAGGGCGGGTTCCCGCGGTTCGAATATTCCGACCAGACCCAGCTTCCACCACGGTGCACCCAGCAGGCAGTCGAGGATACCGATTTCCTCGATATCGATGCCGGTGGACAGGGGATGGACTTGTTGAGAGCCGAACCATTCGCTGCTCCCGAGCGTCCATACACTCCCTATACCGTGGTTTTCCATGACCTGCTGGATGGTGCTCTGGTGTTCGGGCGGGAAGCCGAGCAGTTCCAGCCGCTCGGCGGTGGCCGTCGTCGGCTCGGCGGCGCTGTCGACCTGGCGCTGTTGCAGAAACATCAAGACCGCGTCGAGTTCATTGAGCTCGGCACCATCTAGAGCATCGCTGATCAGATCGGTCTCGACCGGCGGCGCGGAGCTCGCATCGGCCAGCAATGTGTGCATCCGCACTATGGCCTCGTCCAGGATCCGACGCACCTCGACCACGTCCAGCTCGGATCGCGCGGCGATCTCCCGATACAGCAGGTGACCGACCACCCATTGCTCGAGCAGACGCGCGTGCACCGGATGAGTGTCGGCGAGCTTTCTCGAGGCGACCGCCCACGGACCCGGCCACCACACCGGTCCCTGCAGGATGTCGACCCACATCTCGCGCCGCGGCGGCGACGGCATCGCCCCACCGGACAGCTCGAGGAACAGCCCGGTGATCGCGTCCCGCCGGGCCTCCCACAACTCTGTGTCGTGGAACATCTCGGTCGCCGACTCCGAGTCGGGAGCGTACGGGGATAGAACCCGATTCTCGATCCATTGTCGCGCCGACTCCGGATAATGCTCGTACGCCCGCCGGAACGTATCGAATCCCACCCGTTGCGCGACCCTGCGCAAAGCCAGCTCCTGTCCGGCCGGCTCGAGCATCGGCATCCATGAGGCCATCCGAAAGGCCAGCAGGTGCGCGCCCGCGCCCTCCGACCAGCCCGCCCGGTCCTGATCCACCAGCCGCATCACGCTCTCCCGGACATCGATGTCGAAATGCGCGATCGCCAGCTCGAACGCTTCCGGGTCCGCACGATGGGCCTCGACCAGGATGGCCGCCCGCACCGACGTGTCATCGGCCAAACCGAGTTCGCCGTTCTGCCACAGGCGGCTTTGCAGCCAGTGCACCGCGGCACGCTGCTGGGCGACCGCGCGTTCGAGTTCCGCTCCGAGTAGTTCGAGCACGCCGGCACGATCCGGGGCATCATCGGGACTCCCGGACACGGCTGCCCCCGACCCCATGCGCGTGATCGGAAAGTCCCTGCGCGGCTGGGCATTCGACATTTCACCGTCGACCACGGCCAGCTCAGGTGCGCCGTCGTCCAGGTACACCATCCCGCCGAGTCGCCCTACGTCGGGCCAGCGCGTCCGGCTGTCGTAGCGATATTCGTAGACGCCCCCGCCGAGATCCCGTGCGTCGTCGGGCAGTTCGTCGGGGTTGTCGGTCCACTCGTGAACCCACACCACGCGGTCGGGCCCCTCTCCTTCCGCGTAGAACGACCAACCGTGACCTTCCTGCTCGTCGGCCCGCACCGCCCCTGGCCGTCCGGCCACCACGTTCACGAGCCCGCCGTGCTTCATCACCCATTCGGCGACCGCGTCGAAATCATCGAATCCGTCCCGATGCCATTCCGCACCGAAAACATTCGGCAGCCAGCCGGAATAGTGCCCGTTCAGCCCGATCGGGGATTGGAACAGCAGCCATGGTTTCAGGCCGAGCCACTTGGTGCGATACGCGGTGAAGCGTGCCATTTCCTCGATGCAACCGGGGGGCAGACTCTCCAACGCCGCCTCGATCCGCCTTGCCCCGGGCCCGAGCGCCAGGTAGTCACGGGTCGTGAGCGCGGGTTCTTCCAGTGTCGGCAGGTCACCGACCGAGCGCGCTCGGTCGGGGCGCAGATGTTTCCGCAGCGGTGGCTGCTGCGGCCGGAATACGGTCACCCACGGGTTCTTGTAACGCAGTACGTGCTCTTTCAGCCCGGCTTCGGCGGCAGATCGGGTGCGCCACTGGGTGTCCATTCCGTGTTGGACGATGCCCCGGTCCGCGAGCACCATCAGGATGAAGTCGTAGCGGATCGGATATTCGATCGGGACGAACTCCAATTCGTCTGTCCCACTGGATATTTCGACCCTCTCGCCAATACCCGCCCCATCGATGTCGGCGACGATCACGCACAACTCGCCGTCGTCGTTCCCCATGTGGAACACACCATCCGGGCCGATCAGCACGTCCACCGGGACCGGCGGCGGCGCGGCCTGCCACATGACCCATTCCTCCAGCCGCTTCTCGGCGCGTTTGGTCAACTCCTGCCACTCACCCGGCGTGACCTCGCGTTCGAGCCACTCAGGCAGGCGCGGTTCGTAGATGCCGACCTTGCCGAGATGTTGTTTGTCAGCGCCGAGTATCCAGTCCAGCGCGTCGAGGCTGCTCACGTGCAGCCACGCTGGTTTCGGCAGCACGCCTCCGCCGTCGCGCAGCGGCCCCGCATAGGGATTGGCGTCCCGGAAGGCCAGTTCGACACCGAACGCATCGGCGACCTCCTGAATCGTCTGCTGCTCGGCGCGGGTGAACCCGAGCAGTGCTTCGATTTCGGCCGGGTGCAGCGGGCCGGGCATAGGCAGGTCGCGGCGTCTGGCGCGCATCCGCAATCTGTGTCGGATCTCGGCCGAGTCCGCCGGTGTGCGTTCGGAACCGAAGGACACGAGATCATCGGGTTCGCCCTCGCCGCGAGGAAGGAGCAGCGCCACGGTCCCGATCGCCGGTGGCAGGGGTTCCAATCCGGACGCCGGTCCGAGGAGGATGTCGCCCGCAAACCTCGAGGGATATTCCGCGGTAGGGCACAACTTCTTTCCGGTCGAGTCGGCGAGTATCGCGAAGACGGGCCCACTCTCGATGCCCTCGCTCCATACCAGAGGCCGGTTCGCGAACCCGGTCTCTGGTCGGCGGACCAGCACGTCGTTGCCCTGGACGGTCATGATCAACGGAAAGCGCCGCGCCGGCAGCGCCACCAGAGCCGTCGCCTTGTCGCCCAGATCCCGCAATTCCCAGGCCAGCTGGTTCAGGGAGCTGAACTGCTGGAATCGGGCGCCGACAGCTTTTTCCAGTTCCGCCCCCGGCATGGCGGTCAACCCGATTGTCCGGTCGAGCCGCAGATCCTCCCCGATGCTGATCCCGAATAGATGAACCGCCGTCGGCAACAAGTAGTTCGGCGGTATCAGCGACTGTCCGGACTTCAAATCCAGGATGGGAACACGACCGAGACTTTCCGACTGGCGGAACTGAGTCGACGCGGCGATTACCGGCAGCGTCCTACCAACCAATGCGGCATTGAACGATCCGGCAGGAAGTTCGTCCGAGACCACCTCCGCGTAGCGGCCCGCGGCGATTCGCGCGAAATTCACCTGCGCCGGTTTCAGCACGGAGCGCGCCGCGTCGAGGTAACCGAAGAACGGATCCGCCTCCTCCAGGATGGGATCACCGTACGGTGTCATGGCCAGATAGACATCATCGGAAGCGCACCGCGGCATCGGTGTGGGTTCTATGAAAACTGTCTTCTCGTAGTACCCGCCGCCGGCCTGATCGAGGTGCCGACGCGCGAACTCCACACTCAAAGCCCGGAATCTCCTGCCGAAAAGATAGTTCTTCGGTTCCGTGAACTCTTTGTCGAACTGCCTCGTGTGCCGCCGAGCTGCGGTCAAGGCAACGACATCACCGGCGAGAATCTCACCTGCGGTTGTGTGCCCACGCTTGCCGCCGAAACCGAGTGGGTCGCGGTTGTCGAGCGACACAATGGTGGCCGCGGTCAAATCCGAACTCAACGGGATCGGCCTACCATCAGGCAGCGCCATCCGTATGGTTGCTTCGGTGTGCTCGGCCGCGCCGACCAGAGAACTCACCAGCCCGCCGCTGCCCGCGATGTTGGGCAACATCCAGGTCAGCGAACGAGCGTTCGGATTACCGACAATGACAGCCACCTTGTCCCTGTCTTCGCCCGGAATGTAATTCAGCACATGTACCGGCATGGGCATTACCAGGCCGGCGCGTCGCGCCCATTGGGTGAACTCTTCGATGATGTAGAGTATTTCGTCGAGCTCACACAGCCTGCTCCACTGCCGCTTTCGCGCCCGACCGGAGCGTGGTCGTTTCCCGTCGGGGAACAGCCGCAGCAGCGCATCACGCTCGCGCCGCATCGCGGTCAGGTTGGTGTCGTGCCGGATCGGGATCGGCACACCGGGCAGATTGCCAATGATCTCCGGATGTTCCTCGGCCACCACCGCTTGCTCGGTCGCGGTCAGGCCGAACCACCATCGCACGACCACTGCCGCCACGGTTTCGGCATGTGACACGACACCATCGCCTGGCGCCTTCACCACATCGGACAGGTCAGTGCCCTCCGGCAACGCCGCGACCAACCGATCCAGCAGATCCGCTGGCGGTGTATCCGCCGGGTCCGGGCTACTGAACTCGGCAGCATTCGCCCCTTCCTCCGAATCATGTTCTTCTCGTTCATGATTTGGGTCTTCATCCGATCCACCGCTGGTGTTGAACAACATCGGAGGTGGCAGACGCAGTGCCATGCTGAGCGACTCGGCCTCCCGTGGTCCAATCGTCCCCGCCCGCAGTGCGGCCCCGATTCCCCGCTCCGGACCGACTTCGCTGGTTTCGCTGGCTACGGTCTCGGATCGGTGCACAGCCCCGGCACGCCGGATCACTTCCTCGAGAACCGTCTCCAGTTCCACCGCGGTCCGATCCCAAGTCCGGCCCGCGACAACTCCTGCCGCCTTCTCGTCCAGGGCGATTTCGTGCCGCTCACGCTCGAGCCCCGTGCGGTGATCACCCGCGACCATCTTCAGCGTCTCGTAGTCCTCGTGCTTGAAATGTACAAAGGGGCAGCCGAATGCGGCTGCGGCCGCGGCCGACGCCTCGCCGAGTTCGTTCGAATGACCGAGGACGACGTCGAACTCGTCGTCGGTCGACAAGGCGGCCTGTGCCGCTGACAACCGCGCCGCTACGGAACTGTCCGGCTCGTGGGATGGCAGACCCACCACTCGCACCCCGCTGGGATCGATCAACACACCACCAGGGACCTCCGCAGCCACGACAACGGTCACCTCGTGTCCCCGTTCTGCCAGGGTGCGGAGCAGGTTGGTGTTCAACGACCGGACGCCGCCGGAGGCGAAATCCAAGGCGATCGCGAACGCGAGGATCTTGCGTGAGTTCTCGGTGACACCGGTGCCAGCGCCTTGCACAAAAGAGGCCGGATTATCCGGCCCCTTTCCATCCTCGACGCGCTGAGCGTCGGGAGATGGATCGGGGGGCGGGTCTAACTGGTGATCTTGCGGGGCGGCGGGTGTTCTTCCGATCGCCACAGGGCCGTTATGTCGCGCGTCAGCGGCGCCATCCGATAACGAGTCGGCAGCGTCGGTGTTGCTACTGCTGCTGTCGACTTCGTCGTCGTCATTGTCGGTCGATGGATCGTCATCGAGCACGAAGAAGGGCGGATCCCACGGCGGTTCGGTGGCTGGGCGCGGTGTCAGCCCGGTGGCTGGTCCGCGATCCGTGGTGTTGGGTTCTCCGGCATCTGGACTCGGTGGTGGCGACGCACTGTCCGCTGGGTCGCCGCCGCCGCGCAGGAGATAGGCCATGCTGTCGACAGCTTTGGACAGATAGCGCTGGACCGACTCCTTCGTCCACGCGGGTTCAGCGCCGACGATCGTACTGACCGTTGCGCCTTCGAGATACCGCCGGCGGAACACCTGCTGTTCGTTGGGGAGAAGACGTTCGGTCAGCGTCTCCACCGCACCGCGCTGCTTGCGCAGATGCCAGTTGACGATCGCTTGTGTGGTTCGATCCTCCGATGGTTCACCGCAGACGAGAACTCGGGCCATGCGACGCAAGCCGCGCCAGAACACGGCCGCAGCCGTATACAAACTCAGCTCGGCATCGTTTGCGACTTCCGCGATGGAACCACGAGACCGGTATAACCACGCGGTGAAGGCGTCCGACTCGTCGGGCGTCAACTCGTCGAGGGCGAGGTGGAACGCTTCTGTATCCTGCATTCGCCGCATCAGAGCACGGGTATCGACCAGGTCATCCAGCGACCGAGCAGCAGACCGGACGTGATCTATCTCGGAGATCACATCGACCGTATCGTCCAGGGCAGCTGCCGGACCGGATTCCAGACCATCATTATTCGAGGGGCGCGGAGCGACGATAGGGAGGGCCTCGACAACTTTTCGCATCGTACGATACACCAATGCCAGCGCAATGCTGTGTTCGACCCCAAGGTTATGAACTAACGTTTCGATCGACCTTGCATTGGTATCCATCAGCCATTCCAGAACGTCACGTTCATACGCATGCAGGGATGTTTCCCACACTGTTCGGATCGCTGCGGAATGACTCAACCGCAACACGGCAACGAGGTCGTACGTGTCCGGTTCGAAGAGGTGCCCCTGGTCTATGAATCGCTTGACCATGGTGCGAGTAGCGCGTTCGATTGAGTTCCTGACCACTTTCTCGGTGGTGCCGTATTTTTCGGCAATTTTCGCCATCGACTTGTGTTTGAGAAAATGCTCCCCGAGGTAACGCCGGGGTTCAGGACGGATAGACAGGAGTACGCGTTCGAACAGCCCGCGTTCGCGATAATCACCCGCCACTCCACGTATGAGACGCATCCACCCGTCCGCCCGGAAGAAATTCTGAGATGTCAACAAATCGATCAGCTGACGCACAGACTGTAATGCGTCACCACCCGCAACGCGTATTGCGCTTTGTGAGCGGACGGTTCGCAAGATCGCGCGAGCATTTTCACGGTCGGATCTGTGACCTACTTGGCCGATTGCCCGATCCATAACAAGCGGAAGGCGGTCATGCACGGCCACCAGCAGCGCCCATGCCTCGACATCTGGGGAGAATTGCTCAGTATCAGCGGAGATCGGGTCCTCTACGTCGGAAATCGAAGCCGCGCGGGTAATTTCTTCGATAAATTGCGCCCTGGCAGCATCGAGCAGTCGTCCGATGCGAGTTCGGTCCGCTTTCGAAGCCTCCCCTTGATTGAGATCGCGGGCGATATCACCGATAGTCCGCTGGTGTATAACTTTCTGCCCCAAGGTATTTCGGTGCCGTTCCGGGAGGATTTGCAGGCTCGCCTCGAACACCGGTGCGCTGATCCTTTTCGCCACAGCGGTGAGCACGGCAAATTCGGCGTGACGCCTATGTGCCGTGTCGTTCCGGCTTGGCGGAAGACTGCGCAACTCATCGAGAATGTTCTCGACGCGGCGGATTATCGTCGCTTCGGAGACGTTCGTTTCAGCGACCAATGCGGCGATAGACAGATTCGGCCGCATCATAAGTTTGCGGTCATGGTCGCTCAGATGACCGAGGACGAGTTCGAAGCCCTCTGGGTCATCGTCACGTAACTTCCCCAATTCCAACAAATAGACATCATAGGACGCATCCTCGAGTTCAGGCAGGGCGAGGAGCGCCGCTACCCGCTCGCAAGCTCGTTGCTGGTGCGCCGTGACATCCACGAACGCGGCAGCCGCGATGCTCAATGCCTCCTCGAGCGGAGGAACCTCGGCCTCGACCAATACGGAATCGGGAGTCGCTATCTCGTCATCTGGAACCGGATAGAACATATCTGGGTCGTCCGCAACAGCTTCGGTGATCTCGGTAATCAGACCCGGCAAAGCGGTCTGGTCGATCCGGAACGCCTGTGCGAGGTTGATTCCGAGAGCAGACGCCGCCACTCGGCGTTCCATCCCCTCGACAAAACGAGCGCGTAGGTAGGACTGAGCCTTACGATCGGCAGCGATCATGCCGATCACACTCTGCAAGTGCTCCTCGGTAACGTCGAGCAACTGAGCCCGCAAGCCAGAGTGTGGATCGTCGTCATAGTCCAAGAAGGCCGTTGCCTCTTCACGGAATTGAACGAGGCCGAGGTAAGCCGATGTCCTTTCCTGGGCGATCTTGAACAACCACCGTCCCACCGGATCACCCGTTGGCCGTGTAGCGAACTCTTGGTCCGCGAGATCGAGGACTTCCGTCGTCAACCTATCCGCGGTGTCCTCGTCACCTACACGCGAACTCACAAACTCCAGCACTGCGCTTTCGAAACGCTCCCGTGGCAGGCACGGCGCAACGGCATCGCCAGGATCGGCCGTTCGCTCGGAGTCGCCGGTGCGTGACGGCATCGGCACGCCAGCGGGTGTGGGATCCTCCGGCTTACCCGCCAAGGTGAAATGTACGTTCGGCGGCACGATTCGACCGATGGGATGCGCTCCTGGATGCGCACGGATATTCGGTTCGTAGTCCTTCCATACCCGCTCGCGGCGCGCAGCCGAGCGGAGTACCGGCACGAGGCCATGGACTGGGTTGTACCAGTTCCGACCTCGAGCGACCATCACCGCCCGGAATGCCAGTGCACAAGATTGGTAGTAGTCGTATCTGTGGACGAGATCTACGAACTTGTCGAGCCATCCCTCGCTGTTCACCGGCCCGTCGAACTTCTGGTGTACCACGAACATTCGTGCGAGTTCGCTGACTGCCACAAAATCGACTCCGGCGCCGCTGCTGTCGACGACAAGCACCACCTTTCCGGCGTCGAGGGCTTCGATGGCGACGAGACCGTAGCCTTCAGCGGAGCCGACCAGCACCACGACATCCGCCTCGTCTTTGTCATCGGCGAGTTCCGCGGCCTCAACGGTGTGCTCGCGCGCCTCGACCTCGCAGTCCGGACCGGCTTTGTCGGCAAGAAGGTTCTGCATCTGCTCCTTCTCGTCCGCCGGAACACCACGGACGATGAGCTTGAACTTCCGGCCTGTCCCCCGGAATCGTTCGGCGAGCTCTCCGACGATCTCGGCCAGTTCCTCCGCGCCCTTCTGTTTGTCGCCGGTGCGACCGAACAGCAGAATCGTGAAGGGATGATCGTCGGCCCGCTCTGCGGGCGGCGGCGGTTCCGGTAGCACCAGGCCCGGATCCATCTGGTAGACAACGGCGTCGCTTCCGGCTTTGCCGCGCATCCGCACCGAATCTTCGAAGATAACCGGACCGATCGCGACCACCACATCCGCTACGCCGACCAAGTCCTGCACCATCCGATCGTTGAGGAGTCCCTCCTCGGGAGCCTCCCTGACCCGGCCCAACGGCTCGGGAACGAAATGCGTGAAGACCACCAGTTTCGCTGCGGCACAATGCCTGTCGCGGAAATCACGGGCCTGGAATCCGGTCAGACGGTCGTGTCCGATCACGATATCGGCATCGAGCGGCAGATCCTCTTTCCAGTCTGACCGCAGCTGCTTGTACTCTTTCAGGCTCGCATCCGGCTGCCGCGGGCCGATCAGGGTCACATTCTCTGGGAAGTCGAACCCGGACACCTCATGCCCGACCCGCACGATCACCTGATGCCCGTCCGCCGCGAGCTGCTCGGCCACAATCCTGTTGATCGAGGTGAGCCCGCCCTTGTTCGGATCCCACTCCGGGGCGAACATCACGATTTTCAAGGGTCTTTCGGGGTCGAGCACACCGGCCAGTCCGCCTGGGGCCTCGTTCGATCCGTTACTCAGTTCCGCCGCCCGGGCAAACTCTTCGTCGTATGAGTCGGCCGAATCGGCCTGGCCGGGCACGTTCAATCGCAGGGACGGCGCTTTTGGCACTGCCGTTTCGGTGGTCGGCGGCAGCGGGTTCGGCGTGTCGCCTGCCTCACGATCGTCATCGCTCGACTGGTCGCGACGTATGGGGGCAAACTGACCGAAATCGTCGTGAGCCCGGCTGCGCCCTGCTCTTCGATTCCGAACTTTGTTGAGCGCGTTGCGAATATCCTCAGGAACTCCCAGCGCCGAACTCAGTAGTTCGCTGTCCAGACTGGAGCCCGCAACGGCTTCCACCAGATCTTCCCGAGCTGCCGAACTGAGTCCGGCGAACCATTCGTCCAGTGTGACCGCCCGTTCGTGGGCCTGGACCGGGTCGTCTGAATGCATCAGTGTCCGCCGACCACCGGGAACGTCGTCCCAGAGCGACAGCCAGGCCGCGAGTATCTCGAACGATTCGACCATCCGGGAATTGAGAGTCGGCAGGGTATACCCGAGTTCTTCGGCAATTTCGACGACGGTTTTGCCGTCACCGCGGAATCGCAACCGCAGTATTGCGGCTTGGTGTGGCCCGATGTGATTGTCGATGTAATGCCATATCGTGTCGGATTCGTCTGTCAATGCCCGAAGCACCCGGGCCTCATCCGCCCTGGACGCGCGAACGTCGGCACCGGCGGCCAACCGGGCAACCTCGCGCATGCCCCGCTGCACCATGTCCGCGAGTCTGTTCTCGAAGGATTCCGACCCATCCGCAATCTCCGCCAAGGTTCGGCCATTACTTCCCAGCACGTCGATGAGAAGATCGCGCTGCCGGGGAGTCAACCCTGTCACCGGTCCTGTTCCTGTCTGCTGATACTCCTGTACAGCGGTGACCGAGGCTTCGTAATTCGCGAGTACGCCATCCATTTTGCGTACCGCTTTGTTCCACATGGTCGCGGCGGGGCGAGTCCTGTCGCCCAGCTGTGCCGCCACAGCGCTGATCGCCACAGCCCTGCCGATTGTCAATTCGAGATATTGCCGGTGCCGCGGCCGCAACAGCGCGAGGCATCTCTCGAACGGCTTCGCTGTATCGTCCCGAGCGTCGGTGACACGTTCCAGCACCTGCTCGAAAGGCTCGTCCGCACCGGTGTCGCGCTGCGGCGACGGGCCGCCACCCGAGCTCGACGACTTCCGAGAATGATGATCTTCAGTCTCGGCCTCGGCAGACCGGCGCGCAGCTATCACCTCGGAATTGCTCTGTGCACTGCTCGGCTTTCCAGGATGCTTCCCGCTCCTGCGCGGGATCTGCCGACGCGGACTCTTGCCAGCACCGCCGCCGAAAGTGACCGATGAACCCATGCCCATCTTGAGGGAACCGTGATCGGCATCCGGCGGGGCAGTGCCATACGCGCCCATGGGCGCCCACACCACCTTCCCTGTCCACCGCCCCGGCCCTGTCATCTGCTGAACCACCTGCTTGACCAGATTCGACAAGGCATCATCGGGCCCGGCGGCCCAGGAACTGTGCGGAGCGTCGGCCGGTTCCGGAGCGTCCGAGGCATCCACGACGTCGGGTGGTGCGGCCGCATCACCAGATTCCCAACCTGTCCAGGTCTCTTGGAGCAGGTATCGCCGACCGACGATGGCACCGCCGGAACGCAGCGGCCGCTGCTCGATACGCTCGGCAAGCGATGCCGGTGCGAGTCCGGCAATGACCTCCGAGCCGTCGCGAACCCGCGACGGTGCGTCGGCCCGTCCGTCGTCGATGATCAATGTGAAGCCGGATTCGTCGACGTCGAACCAGATCGTGCCGCTGCGATCTCCCGCACTGATCGTGGTCACCAGACGACGCATCACCTTGATGACGTCCTCGGTCCGTTCCGTCGGCCAGTCACGAGTGCGGGACCGGATTTCTTCCTCGGCCTCCGTCGTCGCGTCACCAGGTCCGAAGTTGATCTGGACCGGATACCCGAGCGTGGCATCCCAGCTCTGCATGCCATTGGACAGTGGGCCGCTACCACCATAGGACACAACAAGTTTCACCTCATTGCTGCCAGTAGCCGCGTCGATCGGATTGATTTTCAAGCGGAAACCGTCATCGAGCAGGCGGAGGAGGGTACGACTCTTTCGGCCGAGGAAGTGGTCGCCGTCCTGCGTGGTGGTGATCGCGGCGACCGACACAACGAGCGGGCGGGTGTCCTCGTCGGGCGCGACGGTCATCTGCACCTGTATATCGCGGTCCGAGAGATCTTCGACCAGCTGCCGGACCGCCCAGGCCGCTGGATTGCGCGATTCGATGTGCTCCCCGGCCTCCAAGAGCTGTAGGCCTCGCTCGACGAATTCGGCCCAATGCTGGCTCCCCACAGTGCTATCCGCGGTAACCGAGAGCTGGCCGTTGCCCTCGACGCGCACGGTCAGGACATTGCCGTCAGCATCTGCGATGTCCAGCTCGAGTACCGAATTGCCGACATCCACCGTGGACTTGAACGAGGGTAGGCGCGCGGACTGCAATGCATCCACGACCAGCGCCATCACGTCATCCGCCCGGCTGCCCAGCCGGAACTGCCGCATCTGATCGGACAGCAGCCCGGGAGCGGAGTCGATATCACCGCCCGCCTCGATGACAATGTGTGGTCCAGGAAGCACGGCAGCGGTAGTCGGCCGCACCGGGGCTGGGTAGGCCACTGTGCCTTCGGCGCGTCCACCGAGCATCTGCGCGAATTCGGTGCGCACGTGGTCGCGCACCGAATCCGGTGTGGCCCCCGCCGTCAGTTCCGCGGCCGAGAGCTTCACCCATCCGGCCGTGGCACTCCGGCCGCCATCAACGACACCCAAGCGCCTGGCAGTGCCGATCCAAATGCCCGCCACATCGATGTCGTGCTCCGATTCCAGCTCCTCGATCGCCTCGATCGCCCACCCGACCGCGCCGGAGTCGCAGCCGTCGAATCCGAGGATCCGCCGCTTCCGGCCGCCGCCCGCCCCATCGCCCGGCTGAGTCAGGGCGCTTCCCGACCCGACTCGCCACGGGCCACGCATGTACTGCCCCAAGCCATCGCCTGCCATCGGCGCGCCCGAGCCGGACCCATTCCAGTCGTCCCAGCCCGCATCACCCTTGCGCATAGCCTGATCAGCGGTAAATCGGGTGCCGCCAGGTGCCCACACCCACACCTCGCCGTCGACAATCCGTACCTCACCACGGCGAACCACTGGTTCGCCCGCGCTGTTGAGCATCCGGAACTCGACAGTCATTCCACGCTCGCCGATGAGTTCACGCCACTGCGGGCCGGACCGCACGATATTGATCAGGCGGCGACTGAGGTCCGCTTCCGAACTGGCATCACCACCGTCGAATGCCAACAGCCGCAAACCATTTCGCTCAGCCGTCGCGAGATTCACCCCTCGCCCGACGACAGTTTGCTGATCCGGCTGCCCCGTATCGCCTGCTTGTGCACTCGCCTCGATCCGCGAGTCCATGGCCCGCAGTTCACGAATCTGCCGGGCGCGCCGACCAGTGACAGGACCCTCGTGGGCTGCGTCCAGTTCCTCGGGCAGTACACCGAGACGGCGCGCATTCGCCGCCACTTGCGCCCGGATGGACTGTATTTCGCGAGCAGCGATTTCCCGCAGATCAGGTGTGGCGTCGTCCGCTTCGACTGCCCGGTTGATTCGATCGATCCTGCGCAGACCCGTAAGCACGGATTCCAGCCGCGCTGCGGTGCCCTGCGATTCCGCTGCTGTCGCGAGCCCCTGCGGGGTGCCGACGAGCGCTTCCCTGGCCCGTCCTACGCCATCGGACACCGTTGTGGCGGTAGCACTTCCCGCCGCGGATTCGGGCAGATCCAATCCGAACTCGAGAAGTACGGCGCGCAGGATATCCGGATGATCGGTGACAATGCCCGCCACACCGAGGATGATCAGCTCCCGCATCCGCTCGGGGTCGTCGACCGTCCACGTGGAAACCTTGATGCCCGCGGCCCGCGCTTGCGCCATGAAGGCTGCGTCGATCTGTGATTTGTGAGCCGAGATTACGTCCGCGCCAGCTTCTTTCGCGGCCAAGGGCAAGTTGTCGATGTCGGCTTGCGCATCGTCGATCCAGCGGCGCGTGTCTTCCGGTGTGCGCTGCTCGGTCAGGGCGACCAGGGCCTCGGGCAGGTTCCCGGTGCGTCCGGCGAGGAGTTCCTTGGCGATCCTTACTCCACGCCAGTCGAAGTCGAGGAGCCGGTACCGTCGATCACGCGGTGCGAACGTGTCCATGATCTTGCCGAGAAGATCGCGCACCTCGGCATCGGACCACGGCCGCTTCCGATCAGCGGCCTCGGGTCCTGATACGACGCGCGGATTGGTCTTCGCCTCGATCAGGAAAGTGCCCTGCCAGCCGAGCTGATCCGCGAGGTCGAGCAATTCGGTCAAGGTCGGGATGGGCGCCAAGCCCACCGGACGCTGGTCGGCATGCGCCGGATTCACCATGGCGGCGTTGATGTCACGGATTTCGGCCAGGGTCATCTCGCTGATCCGCCGGCCGACGTACTCCTCCGGCACCGTGCCGGTCTGCAGCACCTCATCGTGGTAGATCACCAGCTCACCATCGGCTGACACCTGGATATCCAGCTCGATCGAATGCACGCCCAGCAACATGGCCCGCGCGAACGCCGGCAGCACGCCTTCCCGCCACAGACCCCGAGCCGCCCGATGTCCCTGGGATTCCACCAGCAGCGGCGTTTCCGTGTTGCCCCACCACCCCGCCGGATTCGACAAAATGTAGTCGACCGCCTGGTTGCCGTAGTACACGGGCTGATACTCGTTCTCGACACCGCGCGCACCGATACCCTGCGCGGCCTCGGTGCCCACGGCACCGCGACCCTGCACGACATCGGTGCGCGCGGCGCGCACCAGCCCAACCAATCCCGCGGCGTGTGCGGCGACCTGGTGCACACGGGTAAGCAGGTGCGCGGCAGGCGAATCCGGCGGAACGAGATTCGCCAGTTCCGCGGCCCGGGACTGCCAGTCGACGTCGGCCGCCGAATCGCCTGCGACAGCGGCGATCTGCGCCGTCATTGCCCTGGCGTCGCGAATCTCCACAGCCAGTCGCCGCAGATTCGCCAACCACGCTGAAGCGCGATCTCTGTGGTCCCGGTGCGACTCCTGTGCCGCCAGTTCGTCCGCGACGTAGGCGTACAGCCTGGCCAGCTCCTCGGGCAGCCACGCAATGAACGGCGTCAGATCTTCGAGCAACCATTCGGTGAGCTTTCCGTCGCTGAGACCGAAGTGCCCCACCAGCGCATATCTCTCGGCCACCTTCGCCTGCGCCCGAGTGATGATGTCGTCGACGACCGCATCCGCCGCCGACCCGGTACCAGCAACCTCAGCGACGAGCTGACGTACCTCGTCCTCGAACACCCGCGGGAATATGGCGCCCAACCGGGCGAACGCCGTTCGGACATCTTGTGGCACACCATGTTCGAAGGCATTGTTCGAGGACTCGATCACCCCCCACACCGCACGCACGATCGCCAACACGTTGTCGATCGGATCAGGCGTCCGGTCGAAGTCCGCACGCAGCGCATCGGCCACCGGCACCTGCTCGTCGCGGAGGAACTCCCACAGACTCACCAGGTCGGCCACCACCAGGCCCCGGTCGACCCAGCCATCCATCGTCGGCAACCATTGCGCGAGATACGCCGCGGCGCCGAGCCCGCCGGTCGCCATATCTCTGGCCATCGACGGATCGCCCGGACCTGAACCACCCCGACCCGGTTCACCGTCTGTGGTGGGCAGGCTGTCGCCGCCGGAATCGGTCGGTTCGAAATTCCAATACCAGTAGCTCTCGGCCTCGGCGTGAAGTAGGGCCCGCTCGGGAGAGTCCGGATCGTCGAGAGCTTTCCGCGCAATCCATTCACTGGCCTCCTCTGGCGTCCAATCACCTTGGCGGACTTGTTGATAGGCCGCACGCTCCCCATACCTATCGGCCGGAGGTATGAAGCGACTCGGTTCGAAGTCGAAGATGTCGATGGCGTTCGACATACCGTTCCGGGTGCTCGCAGCGAGGATCTCGTCCTGTGTCTCAGCCGCGCCGAAACCAGGTGCGCCTACCATCTTCTCGAGCCGGAACAGCACCTCGTTCTCCACCCAGAGGTTCATGTTCGCCACCTCGTCGCCGTCCGGCGGCGCTGGTTCCGGATCCGGGTCGGAATCCTCAGCGAGACCAACCTGCAGGGCGAGCACGTAAACGAACTGCCGCACATCCACATCCATCAGCAACGGTTCGAAGATGTACATCCTCTTCTCGTCGTGATTAGGCAAGAACTGCCGTTCCGATCTGGCCTCGATCCGCCAGCCCTTCTTCAGGAGAACGAGTAACCGCTTCGACAGGCTTGGCGACATCGCGATCACCTCGTCGAAAACCTCGCCGAAACCCGTCTCCACCCGCTCTTCCGGCTCGCCGCCGATGAGGTCATCGGTCAGGTCCTCCACGGCATCGGATCGGGAAGCCAAATCGGCTGCACCGATACCCGCCGCGGCCAGACCGGTCCACAGAATCGTCCGACGCGGCAAACGCTTTTTCGAGGGCGGGAGTCCGTTCTGATCGTCGTCGAACGACTCGAGCGCCTTCCGCCGTTCGGTCGCCTTGAGCTTGTCGATCGTTTCGCCGAGCTCCGTCGACTCATCACCATTGCGCGCGTCCGCATCCCGATGCCCGGACACCGCGTGGGCTCTGTCAGGATCATCGGTGGTTTCGGGCGAATCGGCGGCAATCTGAGTAACGACCAGCTCAAAGGGAACCTGCGCCGGAGCCGAGGCCGCTTCACCACGAGCAAGGGTCTCCGCGACGCCGTTGACGATCGATTCGCGGCCGAAACCCTCCAGCCCATACCCGGAATTGAGCAACCAGCGCTCGTACCCGGCATCGAATACCTGCTCGGCTCCGTCACCGCGCTCGTCATTCCGCTGACTGGCGTTGCGCAGCACCGCCCCGTACAGATCCCGATAGCGGCCATAGAGTTCCTGCCGCACGTCCTCCAGGTCCGGTGCTGCACGATCAACCAGTTCAGCAGCGACCTTTTCCGCTACGAGAGTTTCCAACGGATGCCGCAGCGCCCATGCGCCTTTCGAGGATCGGCGCGCGAGATCCGCGACCTGGTTCCGCCATGTGACGGCATCAGCTGTGGCCCGCCGGTCCACGGTGATGACGATGGAGTCGTCCTGCCAGGAGACGTCCATGCAGGCACCGGGTGGCAGGTCGGCGACACCAACCTCACCAACCTCGATACCGGTGGCGGCAACACGTTCGGCAACGCACGACACCGAGGCGGTGATGTCCGCCGAAACACCGGCGGCGTCGAGGGCGGTCACATCGATCACGTCTCGTCGTTCCGTCGCGTGCTGACGAGCCTGAATCGTGTCCTCGAGGTGGCGGACATCGGCTACCGCGGCGAGATATCGATCGCCGATGGCATCCAGCGCGGCGACATATGCCTGATGCCGACCGACCAGGGCACCGGGTAGCTCATCGCCGTTTCGAACGTATCCGAGAAGTGCGAGACGGTCTTTGGTGAACCGATCACCGAAGTCGTGCGGAACCGGTTGGCCGACCAAGGTTTCCAGCGCGGACTCAACGGTCGAAGCGAACTCGTCCGGGTCTGTTGACTCGACGGGTGCTCCCAGCTCGTAGAGCAGATCGCGCAGGACGATCGCGAGACCGTCACGCCGGGCCAGGGCCTCCAGGTACGCACCCTCGATCCCCCAGGCAGCGGGCTTGCCGGTGTGCTTGCCGATACGGTCGACCGCCGCCCCGACAGCGTCGTAATGGCCCTGGATGTCACCGAGAACATGTAGTTGACCAATTTCTCGCTGAGTTGCCCCGCCGACCAGGGCAGGCAGCGTCGATGCCGCCGAGCCGCCGCCCGTCAAACCCACGAGAATGACTCCCAGTTCATTACGCCACGCGAGTGCGGCTACGTATGCCGTGACCGACTCGGCATCCTCCTGCGTTACTTCCTCCTGGTCCGGCGGAAGAGGGCTACCGGCATATGCCTCCGCAGCTGGGACTTCCTCTCGGCGGTGCCGCTGATTCAGCCGGTCCAGCTCCCATGCCACAACGGCACCAGCAGCGGCCGTGGGCAGGGACTTTATGAGCTGCCAGGCCCGAACCCGAGGCCACATCTTCTCCAGGCTACGAATTGTGTTCACACGATAGTGATTATCTGGGTTGGCTCGGAATTTGGCGACAATTCGCTGCCGAGCGCGCTCACGGTCACGGTGCTGAAGGAATTCCTCATAGGCTTCCTTTGCCCCCGCCAAGAATTCCGATGACGGAGGAACTGAACTGAACGCTTTGGACTCCACCAACTCGAACATAACCTGTAATGCAACTAGTTCTGCCTCTGCCTCGCGCTCGTATGCGGCAGTCAGCTCCCGCTCGATCCACTCCTCTTTCGACATTCTAAATTCAAGGTCCCGTAGTTCAAATTCGGGATCCCCCGCATGTCCGAGTTCATGGGCTAGGACATGAATCAAACTCTCCAGATTGCCCCTGAGGGCACGATCGATCAATATCCGTTTACCCATGAACAGGGGCCCGATACCTTGTGGAAGAATCGCAATTCCGCGAGGGTCAGTGCCCCCGAGAACCTTCAGCTCATCGGCCGATACGTACTCGAAGCTCCAGTTATTGTCCAGAGCGAACTGAACCTTATCAGCCAGAGTTATCGAGCGGTCAAGGAATTCCGCCACGTCGTCGAGGGGATTCGGCTCCGGTGTGTCATAGGCCGAACTACCGTCCACTGGCTTTCCATCCGCCCCGGTTGCCAGCCGTGCGGCGGCCAGGAGTCCCAGACGCAGGATCTGATTCCTCGTGAATCCAGGCTTCTGTGCGGTGCCTTCCTGCTGATCGAACAATTCCCGTCCGTGCTCGGCGAGAGCACCACTACGCCCAGCGCCCGCACCCAGATACGACAACCAGCCGAACAGCGAAACGGGAGCTTTCCCAGACGACGCCCTACTGTCACGTGGTCCGCTCGATCTCGGCTGCTCCGGTGTTTCGGTATCTCGACTTGGCTCGTGTTCCGCCGTGCCATCCGATCCACCTGGCCGCGACCGTCGATCGAAAGGTGCCCCGCCACCGCGGTGTGAATCGTTGGAACCGACCCCTGGTGCCGCCCTACGCCGCTGCTCCCACGGCTTACGGCGCCGCAGCGAATCATCGGACAACGGGTGGTTCATCCGCCCCGTGCCCTCGGCATCGCGCCACACCCCATCGGTATCGAGCAGCAACACCATTCCACCGAAAATCCTCGCCACACGCGACTCGACCAAGGTCTTCACGCCGTCCGCGTCGACTTCCCACAACCACACCGGTGACTCACGCTTGCCGACAGCTTCGACCACACTTGGCGACGACAAAGCCTCGAATGCCGCAGCGCGCCGGCTCTCCGCACTGCTGCCGGACGGCACCAGCACGACCAGTCCTTGCTGCTGAAGCAGCTCAGCAAGGTCCTTGACCGCAAGTTTGAGCCGGGATCTGAAGGTTCCTATCGTGCCTCCGACGGCCTTAAGGGATTTCTTGAGCGATTTGTCTTCCACATACCGCTTCTGGAACGCCGACTGCTCGACGTCGGGCAGTTGCCCCACAAGCTCTTCGACCAGTTTCGGTTTGCGACGCATCGCCCAGTTGACGATCCGCTGATCGATCCGGGTGGGCGGGCACTCACCACCGGACAAGTCGTCGACTACCAGATGGAATGCATTCCAGAACAGCGGCGATATCGCCTCTTCACTCAGATCGGTCGCCCGAGCGGTAGCGGCCTCCGAGTTGCCCGCTGGATCGAGATACCGCACTCTGAAAACATCTGCCTCATCCGGTGTGAGCAGATCCAGCGCACATTCGAACCGCT
Source organism: Nocardia sp. NBC_00881 (assembly GCF_045207455.1). Classification (NCBI taxonomy): domain Bacteria; kingdom Bacillati; phylum Actinomycetota; class Actinomycetes; order Mycobacteriales; family Nocardiaceae; genus Nocardia; species Nocardia sp. NBC_00881. Next base: position 178,752 of record NZ_CP108798.1, on the reverse strand, counting down.
CCGTATCGTTGTGCCGAACTTCCTCGAAAAGACGCTCGGCATCGATCAATTCGACAATTTGCTTGGCACCTTTTCGCCGGTTCATCTCCACTGTCTTACGCAGCATCCCGGTCGACTGCGTTATTTCTGCGTCCGAGTTGCCCTCCACCGCCAGGAACGCCAATGCTGCGACCTTCGCGATGGACGGGCTGAGCAGCCTAATCGCTCTCTGCACGGCCGCTTTACCCTCGGGATCCTCCACCAGCGCAAGGACCCTGTCGCCGTCGCTGGCGGCCGTGACGTCGTTGGCCGAATCCAGGTGACCGGCCAATTCCGTCACTGTATCGACGCTGCGGTTTGGCGTTTCCTCGGGTCGATCCGACGTCGAATCTTCCTGGGGCTCTTCGTGCGCCGTAACGTTGTCCGCAGAGCCGTCGCCACCGCCCGGTAGGTCAAGCGGCGGGCCGGATGCGATGTCGTCCGCCTCGCTCACCTCAACGTTGCCGAGCAGTTTGACGACCACTCGTTCGACGGCGTCGAGTTCCATCTCCGCGACAGTCTCGTCCGGCAACCCCATCGCGTCGCCGACCGCGGTGGGCGACAACCCCTCCCAGCACCGCCGCCGCAAGCAATGCTCCAACTGGGGCTCGTCCTTGTACAACGTCCCGATCGCCGCATCCAGGTCCGCGTCGGAGGCGTTGATCAGCGAATCCCGCACCTCCGGCGACACCTCGCCGGCATTGCGCAGGGCGGCATTGCGCAGGATCTGCATCATCCCGCGGCGCAGGCGCACGTGAAGGGCCATCTGCACCAGACTCGCCTCGACCGCGGCGGCGTCGCCGTCAGGCAGCGCGGCCATGCCACGCTCCAGCCGCGTGAACACTTCCGCAGTGACGACACCCGCCGCCTCGTCACTCGCGACGGTTGGCCGCACCGCGCGGAACACCGCGTCGGCGTGCGCCTGCTGGAGCGGCATCTGACGGCCTGGGAGGTCTCCGGACGGGACCTGATCGGCGACCACCTCCCGCGGCATGGCCGGGTCGTCGGCGGACCGCCTGGACCAGTCGTAACGGGCGTCGACTTCGGCAATAACCTGCCGGAGTCGTTCCTCGCCGCCAACCCGATCCAACAGGTGCCCGAAGGTGGCGATGATGTCTTCCGGCGCGGTCCGGAAGTCAGTATTCCGTCCCTGATAGAAACCGTAACGCTCGATCAGGTGGCCACCGAGCTCCGAGAGCTCGATCGTCGCGCCGGTCTCCTGATTCGTCACCGTGTAATCGCTGGCGCCGAATACCCCGTCACGGAACGGCGATTCTTGTGCTACACCCATTGATCCACGGCCCTTGACCGTGTAGGCGTGCCCCCCGGGTCCGATATAACTGCGCACACCAAAAGTACCCGACAAGTCGATGTTCATCCGAATGGCCTCACCGATTTCCGCATGAGTGAGCCCGAGCGCGAGTACGAGATCGTTGTCCCGGCACAAGGTTTCGATCAACCCCTCGTCAGCTTTCAAAAAGCCGTACTGCGAGCCGATGAACTCGCCGGCGGACTCCCCGGCCGGTTCGATTTCGAGTAGCCGCATCCACCGCTCGAGATCCTCGATCGCAAACCCGTTGAGTTCGGTGAGACGCCGGATCAACTCGGTGGGGTTCTGGCCGGCGACAACGAATCCGGTCCGCTCCCTACAGATGGGAGCTGGCTCCACACCGATATCAGCGGGGGTTACCGCACGCACTCCCCGACCTTCAGTGGGTCTGCCCGAACCACGGAGTTTGTACTCCAGCCAGCCGTTGGTGAGCTGCAATACAGGCGTGGAGCCGTCTTGCAGAGTGCCGACACCAAGAATTCGCGACTGCGCGATCATTTCGTCCAGGCGGTCTTCGGCTACCGGACCGTAGAAATTGATCGTTTCATACGGTCCGATCACGGCGGTCACTTCGACATCGCCGGATGTCAGACGCAGGACATTGTCGGCGATGAGCTGGAATCCCGAGTCCAGGAGCTGCTGTTCGAGTGGGACCTCGGCGAACTCGAGCTGGTCGAGCCCCGCCGTGGATTCTGCGGAAAGCGGGCCCCCGGACACACGTCCCCGGCGCGACAAGTCAGTTTGCACATCAACATTCGCGCCGCTCTGGCCACTGAAGATACGGGACCGAACCCGCAGCTCGGGTCCGCGCACTTCGACAGCGACCGCTATGACAGGATCCTTGTCACAGCGGACCTCAGCAGAGCGATCGCGGTGCAGGACGAGCCGGCCGTCCCGTATTTCGATAAGGAAGCCGCCACCGCGATAGAGGTTGTCGCCCAACCTATTGATCCCGGGTAGATGGGGAAGGATAACCAACGGCACCACATCGTTGAGCAGCCACTCACCGGGCTGGCGGTCGCGCAGGCTGTCAATTTCTGCCTCTACCCGCGCGAAGACCTCGGCGATCGCCTCATCGGCTGCCGGGCCCTCGCCGAGTTCTGCCTGCACCAGACGCGTCACCTCGGCCTCGTACAGCTCACGGAAGGCGGCCAGCCGTTCCGCGCGGGACGGCGGGACGGGTGCGGGCTCCACAACGCTGTCGAGCTCATCGGTGATCTGCTCGGAGTTCTGGGGATCGCCGGGTTCATCAGTGGCAGAATCTGTTTCCGCAGCGATGGCGGCCGCGTCCGGAGCGATCTCATCGATGACTGCGGGTGTCAGATCGCGCAGCAGCCATTCGACGACAGTCCCATCACACAGGCTGTCGATGCCCGCCTGTCCATCCCGCGCGTAGACAGCAGCCAGCTCCGCTTCCGCACGCGTGATGACTTCTTCCACAACCCTTTCGGCTACCGGCCCCTGACCGTAGGCCGTCTCGGCGAGTTTGCGCACCTCGACGTGATACAGCCTCGGGAACACGGTGCGGAGCAAGTCGAACGCGGCCTGGATATCGGGCGGAATGTCTTGTTCGAGAAGGACTCCCGCAGCGGAGTAGTCGATCAGTCCCTTCAATTCGAGCAGGATCGCCACCATGGTCGAATCCAGATCGGCGGCGACGTCGCCGTCCGTGCGCATCCCGTAACGAAGGAAAACCTCTACCGGGACATCGACCGCGGCCACGCCGACCTGGACGGTGTGGTCGTTGTCGTGCGCCCATTTCTCCACTGTCTCCTTGGCACGCCGGAGATGCTGCGGCACGGTGGAGATGATGACTCTTCTGGGTTTGCGGCCGAGCTCGTTCTCCAGATATGTCATGGCGAACTCGATGTTCTCTCGGGTATTCGAGGCCTCCCGCTCGCGGATGATCCGGTTCGGATTCATACCCGTCTGTCGTGCGACCACACTGTTCCGGTCCGCCTCGGACACACTGTCACCCGGTCGCGCGAAACCGGTGAACACCTTGGGGACATCGTGCAATTCGCTCTTCTGCAGCTTCTCGCGAAGTTTGTTCGTGAACACGGCCGGTGTCGACTCGTCGGCATTTCCCAAATGCAGGACGGCATCGGGATGGAGAACGGGCGGCAATTCCCAATTCCCAGCGAAACGGAGGAAATCCCATATCTTCTGTAGCGCCTGCTTCGCTTGCTCGACATCAACCCGGCCCAATGCTGCCAGCCACGCGTCGAGCTCCGCCATCGCGAAATCCGGGCTCGGCTTCGTATCGTTGGGGCCTGTAGCGTTCTCGGTCGCAAGGAGCGGTTCCGCACTACTGTTGCCGAAACCCCGAATCGTATAGTGCGGTCCCAGTTCGCTGAGTGTGCCGTGATTTTCGTCGAGCCCCAGTTCACCCTCCAGAACGGCGATCGGCGTTTCCGGCGAACCATCAGGACGGTCGATGCGGTATGTGACGCGGGAAATATCCGATGTCCAGGCGGGCAACCCATCGCGGTCATAGTCGGTTTCGTAGCGGCGCAGGTCTACCGGCCGACCCACCATCATCCGCGCGATGTCGGTGTCGCTGATGTTGAGCGGCTCGAGCAGCTTGATCCTGCCACGGTTGGTCTTGCGGATTTCGATGATGTGGGTTCCGACAACCCACTCGCCCTTGTCGTTTCGCTCGACCAGGTCTACCGCGACCTCCATACGCGCGCCCGGCGGCTGTTCCCGACGGAACGCTTCAATGAGGTCAGCGAGCCCATCCCGGCCGTAATAGACCGTCGACGCCCAGTTCCCGCCGTCCTGATGGACATAGCTTTGGCCGTCGTAGCCCGCCAATGTCGGTGGAATCGCGCCGATCGCGAGGGGTAGAGGTGAGCGGGCTCGCCTGATCAGCAGCATCCGCCAGGCGCAATCGTCGCCGGTCGGCCTTTCCGCTGTGTGCGCCGGATCGGTCAACCAGGCCCGGATCCTATCGAGGACGCTGCGGAAGTTGTCTGTGCTGCCATCGATTTCGGTCGAACCGCGACTCCTGGTCGGCTTGCTGACCGAAGTGTCGGCGTGCGGCGAGCGCACCGTGCCCACCGCCCGCTCGGTCGCCCACGCCATCTTCCCGACCAGGAATCCAAGGCCCTCCACCGCCCTGGCGCCGAAATAGGGTGCGGCAGAATTATTCACGACTCCATCAACAGATATCGGCGGGTTCGGCGGGCGTTCCCCGAGTTCCGACTCGTGGGATGGAAGCACATCGATATACGGGATGCCGAGGACATCGATGTCCGGATGCGGTGCGTCGCCGCCGGACAATCCGCGGGGAACTTCGACACCTCCGACCACGATCTCGGCTCGGCACCGATCGGGTGCCTCGATTGACAGCTCGGAGTCGTTACGCAGCATGCGCGGGATGTACCGGGCTACGTACACTGGCGGCACCGGGACTCGGGTCATCCCGAGGTGCCGCAGTGACCGCTTATGGCCTTCGAACCAATTCTGGGCCGCCTCGTACACCGACCGCTGAGTGTCCATCAGCTGGATTTGCGCCCGCTTCAGGTTGTCCAGCGACCACAGGTCTTCCGCGCTGAGCCGTTCAGCGGGAATCGACTCCAGATCGGCCCGGTCCAAGGCCATGGCCCGCAGGTTGGCGCGGTGCCGTGCCTGCAAAGGGATGTCCGGATCCGGTGATACCGCAACGTATTCGGGGAATGCCTGCAGCATCGTGTGCTGGGTGTAGGACAGGCCGGTGGCGAGGATGTCTTCCCCGTCCGCCAGCTCCGACCACCAGCCATTGCGCTCATCTCGAATCAGATCCCTGGGCCGCAATTCCCTGCGTCGCAGCGCTCGGTGCGCATGATCGATGTCTCCCTTGTTGATCGGCAGCTGTTCGGCGCCGCCGAACAGCTTGCGGATCTCCTCGAGCAGTAGATCGTGGATTGCCCATGCCAGTGGCGATGCCTCCGAGCCACGCTTGCGGACCTCGGCATCTGCTTCTGCCACGACTTCGAAGAAGTCGAATCCATACCCTTCGCTAGGTTCGACTTCCTGTTCGAGTGCGGCGATTCCGTGCTCGTCGAGGACGCGTTGACCGAGCTGGCGGCGTACCCGGGCGAGCCGCTCGAGGCTCGACGGCGACCGGCCTTCCGTCTCGATATAGGTGCGGTCGATTGCGGCGACCAGTCCGACATTTACCTGCTCTGCCACCATCCAGTGCAGTGCATGCGCGAATTCGTGGGCAGCAGTCTGCCCCGCCGGCTGGATCAAGTGGGCGGCGTTCGAGTATCCCGTGTCGAATTCCCGCGCACGCCGATGCCGCCAGTCGGCGATGTCCGAGTCGAAGTCCTTCCCGATACCGATCCAGCGGGTGGAACCGCAACCATGCCTACCTCCCTTCGAAAGGTGGAAAGCATCGCCATATCCGTTGCGCAGATCGGGGGTGAACCGCAATTCCCAGAGCGTTATTTCGGGATGCAGCAGCAAGGCCGGATCACAGGTGGATGCCACCTCACGGATGACGGCCGGATCCGCCGCATCGCCGCCGACCACTTCCAGCCGGTGCGCATCCCGGAACCACGCGGCAATTTCCACTCCGGAACCGAAGACGAGTGCGTCACCAGTCACCGTCCCGGAATCGGTGCCGCGAGTTCCGATCACCACACGGCCACCGCCACTGCCGCCGCCGTCCAGCGAGTCGTAGTCGACGAGGTACACCGGAGGTATCGCGTCGGCGGGGGCGGACTGCGCCATCATCTCCGCAACAGCCAACTGCCGCAGCGTCTCCGTCAGCTCCGCGGGCCTTTCTCGCGAACCCAGCATCGCCAGATCCCACTCCGTGGCCCTGCGGTTGCGCGCGTCGACCGCGGTCAATGAGGGTTCGCCGCTGTCGTCCGGTTGTGGTGCGAGCGGGTCTTGGGTCTCTGTCTGCTGGTCCGGAACATCCACGGCCGCAGCGTCTTCCGTGGTTGCTACCGGTCCGGCCACGAACAGCGGCCCGGCGGAGGTAAAGCGGTGATCGAGGCCGGGTATCCGCACACCCGGCTCCGTCCCGGCTTCCACCACCGCGACCGCCTGCCCCGACGACGCACCGGGGTCGAAAGCAAGCACGTCCAAAGGCCCGTCCCCGAGGTCACCGTCACGGCGGTCGCGTTCGTGCTGTGCGAGCAGCTCCGCATAGAGCTCTCCTGGTGCGGCGGCGCCGGCGGCCTCGTCGAGTTCCGCTCCGTCGTGGATGTCGGCCGGGTCGAAGATCCGCACCGACCCACCCACATTGCGCAGCAGCACCACATGCTCGCCGACGTCCACGACCGCGAGCCGTCCTTCCCGTCCGCCGAGCCATTCGATGAGCGCGCTGCCGGATTCGAAACGCGCCCAGGAGGTTTCGAGCGATTTCGCCAGGTCGGTTCCGGCTAGGAATACTCTGAAGTCTTCAGGCAGGGGCGGCGAGACATTCCCGGCCAGAGTGGAGACGACACCCCACACCGCCAGACCACATCGCTGCGGCGCCCACATCACCTGGTCCAGCCATGCCTGGTCGGCATCGCTCAGCGGGGGCGGACGGTAGCGGGCGGGGGCGGACGCCGACGGCACCGCGGCGGTCACTCGACGCGCCAATCCTTCCCGGTCCCATTCGATCAGCGTGGCGTTGTCGTGCGTCATGAAGTCGGTGATCCGCGTGGCGCCGGCCGCCTGCTGTCCGGCCGCCTTTTGCAGCTTGACCTGGAACTTGCGGGTCGCGATTACGTCGAGGTGGCTGTTGTTCGCGATCCGGTGCGCAGCTGTATCGGAGCGCAGGATACCGGGACCGAGACGCATAATCGATACCCGCCGTGGCGATCCCGTCACGGACCGATCCATGTGCGAAGCGGCGACCGCGGCCAGTGCGGATGAGGCCCCGTTCAGGTCCCCATCGACCAGATAGCTGTCCAGCTCCTCGGCGTTCTCTCGGTAGCCGAGCTGGAATTCCGCGTAACCGGAGTCGACATCGACCTTCCCCAGATACACCGGAACGCCGTGCGCGCGACCCCACTGCTTGGCATCGGCCCAGGCCTGCAGTATCGCCGTCAGCTGACTCAGCCGCCGCTCGTCGAGCAGCGGCTCACTCTGCAATCGGCGGATCTCACGCAGGACCAGGTATCGGTTCGCCAGATCGCACCACTCACTGGTGACGCCCGGCAACCAGGCAACCAGTTCCGGCTTGAACCAGGTCCACAGCCATTTGTCGCGCCACTCGAGTTCATGCCACGCTTTCGCGAAACCGGCTGTCTCCCAGTGCTGTCGACGCAGCGCGTCCGCGATCCGGGTGGGATCCACCAGCTCATCAGGTGCGCGCCAGCCCGGTCTCGCCGAATCGAGGAAGCGGATGGCGATCTCATCCGCTCGCTCTGCCCCATGGCGGTTTTCGCGCAATGACCGGTGGATCCAGCGCGCGGCCCCGCCCTGCGGCTGCGTGACATCGACGCCGGTCAGCCGCTGCCACGTGTTCCCGGCGGTTTCCCGTTCGTCGGGTTCGGGGGGCAGCTCACGCTGGAATCCGATCCGCGCCCCGTCCGCAAGATCCTGGGAAAGTTCGCCGTCCTGGCCGTCGGTCACCGGCACCTCACCCGCACGCGGCCGGGAGGCGATCAATACGGTCGGACCCTCAGTGTCGTCTCGTCCAGCGAGCAGGTCCTCGAGATCGAACTGCCGCAGCGGCCCTTCGGCTGTGCGGATGATCGCCGATACTCGCTCGTCGAGGGCAGGGGCTTCGCGCGGCCACTGCTCCTGCGGGTAGGGACGCCCATACATCCGCAAGATCTCCTGGAACGCGAGATGCGGGTTGGGAGCGTTGAGCGCCCGGTAGAAGTCGAACGGGTGCACATCGGCTGGGTTCAACCGTGTCAGCACACCGCTTCCGTCGTTGTGTAGCAACACGGTTGATGCGGTCGTCGCGCCCGCCGGCTGGGTAGCCACCACCGCCGTCGAGCCGGGATTGTCGGTGAGCCACGCTGCGAGCTCGGCCACAGTAGCGAATTCGGGCTGCGCACCCGATTCCGTTCGCGCTCCGATGCGTTGCCAGGCGCCTCCGAGCATCGCGGCCAGATCCACGCTCTCGGTTCCGTCCGGAAGGTCACCGGACCGATCGTCGACCGACATCCCTGGTGTCCGGCCATCCACCACCAGGCCAGCAACTATCCCCTGGACGAGCGGACCGTCGATGCGCGGGAATCCGAGCAGCTCCTGTTCCCATCGCCTATCGGGCGGCGCCGGCTGCCGCTGTGGCAACGCCGCAGCCGTGACAGGCTCATCGAGATAGCGCACCAGATCGTTGACGTCATGGTGCAGCGGTGACAGTCCTGCGTCCGACGCTGTCTCATACGACGGCAGCTGGGCGCCGAGATCCAAACTGGCGTAATACTCACGCCCACTCTGTATATCGACGTCGCGGCTCCGGGCGACAGTCAGCGCCACGACGCCGGGGATGAAGCGCACCACTGCCGTCCGCCGCCGTGGTGATCCACCGTCGGCATCTGCGCATTGCCGACCGGCATGCTCCTGAACAGCTCGCATCACACCAACCGGCATCAATGTCGCCGGAGTCCCGGTAACCCTGTGGATGTCGATCAACTCGGCGGTGTCCAGATCGTGGCCGATCGCGAACTCCGCGAAACCACTCACCGGATCCCAGTGCAGCAGATACGCCATTTGCTCGCCCGGCTGGTCCGCCAGCCAGGCGTCGACCTCAGCGAGCGTCGCCGACAAGGAACGCAGCTGTAGCAACTCCTTGCCGACCGCTGCGAGATCGTGCGCGATCGATTCCCTGTCCCTGACGTGGTCGAGGTCGAGGTCGACATCAAGTGCCGCCGCAAGGTTCTGCGTGGACGGACGTGCGGATTCGTCCTCGAGTTTCAGGTCTCGCCACTTTCGGGCTAGTTCACGCATTCGGCTGTCGAGCGCTGCCCGGTCCATCTTGTTGCGCCAGGACGCCGGAATACCGTACAGATGGTCGCCCTGGGGCCGCGGGAACGTCATAGCCATCTGTGTGGAGCCGCTCAGGGTGCGCCACGCGTCGTGGAATCTTTGCACTCCGGGAAAGCGTGCCCGTACGTCGCGGGCAGCACCGTCGAATAGTGTCTGCGCACTTCGTGATTCCGCACGACTGGCCCACGGCTGAGCCATCGCGTCGAAGGGCTCGTCCTGCCAGCGTCCAAGTGCCGATTCCGCTATCTCGCAGGTGTTCCATTCACCAGCGGCATCGGTCACCACAATGCGGGTGACGAGACCTCTGTCGTCATGGATGGTATCCGCCGTCACCGTGACCGGACCGCGACCAAGTGCGCGCGCCACCATGACGCTCACCACCTGCTGCGCGGCAGGAACCTCGACCGGATCGTCGAACCCGTTGTCTCGCAGCCACTCACCCACCACGGCCGCCGCCTGCTCAACCGCCGACCGGACATCGTCGTCGGCGCCGAACGTACCGATGACCACGGCCGAAGCGACATCGCTCATTCGCACGGCGCAGTCGACAACCACCGCCTCCGCCTCGGCGGCCTCCTCCGATGCTGTGCGAGCGGCGGACATGATGTCCTCGTCCGCATCATCGCCCGCGGGCGCAACCTCGGCCGTCTCGGCATCAGAGACCCTTCGCCACGCCTGATCCCGTGCGGCGACGGCGTCGGCACGGTGGACAAGTGCGCTCGCGAACTCTGCAGCCGCTACCGATAGTGGCGTATCGACGGCACCTTCCCGCGCGGCATGCATATCGATGAGATGTGCCTCGGCCACAGCAACAGCGAGCTGGTCGAAGGTGTCGCTGTCCACATCGTTGGATGCGTTGCCATCACCAGAGGAATTCGCCTGGCGCAACTGCGCGGGCGAGTACACACATGCCCGCACCGCGCCACTGAAGTCGGAAGCCATACCGGACAACAGTTTCTCGACATACTCGACGCGTCCGACCGCAGTCAGATACTCCGACGCGCCGTGGATGAACTCGTCCAGTTCTCGCGCGCGCTGTTGGTCATCATCAGTCAGACTGGACTCGAATTGATCCTGGTCCTCCAGCACCGACAACTCCGCCTCGGCCGCTTCGCACAGGCTGCGCACCTCCTCGGCCGCCATCGACCCCGACCTCGACCGAACCTCGCGGTAGATCGCAACCCACGCGCTGTTACGCGCGGCAACTTCGGACGCATACAGCAGTGCCAGCTGTGGGCCGAGGTTGGCCGCCCACTCGCCGGCAGCCATTTCGGTTTCGGAATCGGATGCGGTACCGAGCATTTCGCGCGCACGCCCAGCGTGATATCCGGCCTGCCACGCCGCGACTCGCAACCGGGCCCCCAGAGTGACCAGCTCATCGCACAGGTCCGGCTCTTCCCGATGCGCAGTCGCGATCAACTCATGTATCCGCTCGGCGAACCACCCCGACTGCGTCGGCGTCGACGGTTGCGCGGCCACCGCACGAATCTGCCTCTCCAACTCACGACGCTCGGAGAGCGCTTGCGCGTAGGTACGCAGCGTCCCGTCATCCGAGAGCGGACCAGCTTCAGCGCACAGTTCGCCGAACAGCTCGGCCTCGGTAGCTGCAAATCGGTACCACAGTGCCGTCGTCGCCAGGTGGTCGAAGCCAGCCTGTTCTTCCGGCCTCAGATCACCCATGGTGGGGTCGATCGATAGCTCTCTGATCCGACCAATCGTCCGGTTGATCCGCTCGGGGGCCAGGTCAGCAGCCGACACCCACAGCCCCATCTCCGCCACGGCGTCCCTGACCTGATCGGCGTCCACAGCGCACCGCACATCCGCCGACCACATCACCGAAAGCACCTGCACCGGAACCGATCCCGCGGCCAGTGTGCGCACACGCTCGGACAGCGCGGCCAGCGCGGCGATGCGCTCCGCGTAGAAGGCGATGTCCATCGCCGCTGCCCGATCCTGACGAACCAGTTCCGACAGGTTCAAGTGCGCCAAGCTACCCAGTTCGATGGGCGTCGCCCGGGCTACGGCCGCATCGCACCGCACGTGGCGAAGGTTGTCGAAGAGCCCGGCATCCACTCCGCTCTCGAAGATCTGAGCGCGCACGGCGTTCCGCTTGTCCATGGCGGTGTCGCGACTACGGATCGCCTCGTCGTGTGCCTCCGCGATATCCGCAAGCAACGACTCAGGACCGTCCAGCCGCCTTCGAGCAGCATCGCCGGAAGTCGCCGGTCGATGATCGGGGTCGGCTCCCCTCTCCTCGCCAGCAGCCTCACGACGGCCATCCGGGCCGTGATGGCCGTTGCCGTCCGGCCCGCGCATCGGAGTGCCTCGACCGGCTTTACCCGCGCCGAACCACGTTCCCAGCCGCTGCCCTCGTGCCGCGCCAGCGACCGTGCGCTGATCCGTCAGCCCGGGGATCTCCTGGCCGTCGCGGTAACGCACCCCACCCGAGCCGAGCATCAGGATCGTGTCACCCTCGACGAGCACCTGGACGGTGGCCGTGCGGTAGCGAGGCTTGCCGGCCGCTACCCACTGCAACTCGACCGGCAGGCCATCTTCGACCGCCGCGAGCAACTCGGGATTCGCCCGCATCGCTGTCGTCAGCATCCCGACGAGATCCGCCTCGGAGTCCGCGGACATTCCGACGACCACCACACGCTGCTCGGACTCGATCCCGATCCGGGCGTCGGCAAATCGGATCTCGGTGTCGGACAACGCCATCAAGCCCGCGAGGCGTTCCTCGAGGCGGCGAAGTTCCAGCCGGGCGGCATGCAAGGCGATCGTCCGCTGCAGCGGGTCGAGCGATTCAGAACCGTTATGCCAATCCAGCAGCGCCTCAGTCGAATCCGCACCTATCGCCGCAGCGGCACGGCCCAGCGCGGCGATGTCACCATCGGCCATCGCCACCAAGGCGGCGAGCTGCCGCCGCAGTGCCACACGCTGTTCCGGTGCCCTCGGCCCAGACAAGGATTTGAACGAGGCGACCAAGTCGTGCAACTGCCGCGCAATCTCCGGCTCGATCGCGTCATCGAGATCACGCAGACCGTCACGAGTCTTGGCAACCGCTGCCGCCATCCGCTCTCGCAGCGCCGACAACTCCGCCGAATCGCGATCCACATCCTGGTGCGGCGCGACAGGGTCTCCCGCTTGCGCGGCCGCTACCAATTCCCACTCGTGTGGATCCACACGGGCATGGGCGATGCTGTCGGCCAATGCCTTGACCGCCTCGGACTCGATTTCGCGCACCCGCTCCACGGTCATGTCCAGCGCCGCCGACGTCCGCCACGCATTGCGCAGATTCCAGAACCGCTGCACCAGTACGCGCAGCATGTCCTGGCCGTTCGGAAGCTCGGCCAGCGCCTCCATCCCCGCCAGCACCTGCGCGTTGGTCGCCTTGGACAGCGCCGCGAGATACGGGCTGCCAACCTGCCGCAACGCGTGGACCATCAACACCCGAGCCTCGCCGGGAACCTCGGACAGCGCCGAACTCCCGTCCTCGATGTCGGGCCATGCGTAGTCCGGGGCGGTCCGCGCATAGTCCGGTATCCCCATGAGGGCGTACGGCTGGCTGTCGGGTGGTAGCGGCGCATGGGGAGGTCGGCCGGTCGAATCCGCATCGGTGCCCGCGTTGTGTACCGTGCCCTCGGCATCGCGCCACTGTCCATCTTCGTCGAGCAGTAATGCCATCGGACCGGACCTCAGCGCCGTGTGTCTCTCAACATACAAAGCCGTACGGTCGACTCCTTTGCCATGGATCTTCCACAACTCCACCGGCATCGGTTGTTCTCCGGCGGCCGCGGCCACCTCCGGCGACGACAGCACGTCGAAAACCGCCGCACGACGAGCTGCCTTGTCGTTGCTGTGAGCAACCAGCAGACAAATCTTGCGCTGCCCATCCTTAGTAGTAACGAATCCCGCTCGCGGGGAGAAGAACTCCACGTTTGCGAATTCCGCCCGGTTTGTGGCCCGCTTCAATTGGAACCCGAGGAACGGGTCCTCTTTCCAGGCGCTGGCCGAGTAGCAGAACCCGGCGACGCTGGCAGGAGCCAGCAAGCGCATCGCGGGTCCGATCGGATTCACGACGATCACCGACTCTTTGCTGTCTGTCCGGCTCCCATCGCCAACCTTGGCCAGGTCCTTGCCGACCGACTCCATGTCGGCCAACACCATGTCGACCCCCTCCTCGCGGCGGGCCTCGAGCTGATGCGACCGGCTCCCATCGCCGACCTCGGCCAGGTCCTTGCCGACCGACTCCATGTCAACCAACACCATGTTGACCCGCGCCTTCCTGCGGGCCGCGAGCTTGTGCAATTTGCTGTTGCGCAGGTCAGTAGCCAACCGCACGTCGGGGGCGAACTTGCGGGCCTGCTTTGCCGTGGCGGCGTCGGAGATCACCAAATGGGGGCGGCTGCCACTCCCTGACCGCCGCAAGACCGCGAGCACCATACGCAGCCCTGCCAGGTCGAGATTTCGAGGGACGGCGAGCAGCTCCATATCTTGCAGTTCGGCCATGCGTAGCGCGTGCGCCAAAGGTAATGCCGCGGTATCGACGAAGGCTGTTCCGACGCCGAAGGGTTCCATGCCCGCAAGCACCGGAATACCGTCCACCACTGAGACATCCACCACGATGGTGGATGCACCGGATTCCAGGCCACGGACAAATTCCGCAACCATGTCCTCAGCGGAACCCGAAGGCCAGGTCTCATACATCACCTCCTGAGGTGTCGCCGGCTCCACGGTGCGCGGCCCATGGACGGGAATCGGCCTGTCGGGCAACAGTTCCGGGTACCGCGTCTGCACATCCAGCCGCAACGCCATCATGCGGGCCGCGTCCTCAGGACGATCGGCGCGCACGCGCACGCGCCAGCCGTCATCGCGCACTAGGTCGGCGGTGACATCGGTGCTGTCCACCGACAAACTTGGCCAGACCTCGGACATCCCGAATTCTGGAATCGCGCCGCCGCGCGGCACCACCAGCACCGCGTCCAACCTGCCGTCCGACTCGAAGCGCATCCGCTTCAGTACATCCAAGTCTCCGCTCGCCCAACTGCACCTCACGTCCGTCATCCGACCGCGGAGATCCTTGGTGAATTTCTTCAGCTGATCTTCGGTCAGACCGTCAGTCACTACCTCCAGCATGATTTCTCCGCCCCAGCTGGAATCGCCGATCACAGAGAGTGCCTCGGTCAGCGTGAAGCAACCGACCATGCGCAGATCGGACAGGGTCTTGTTCGCTGTCGCGGTGAGAGATTCGGGAACGACAACGACCTCCCGGTCCGTCGTAGCAATGGACTCGCTGTCCCCGGGCCAGCCGACGCGCAGCTGCACTGTGGCGACGTCCTCGCGCAGCACTCGACGCAGACCTTCGATTCCAGCACTGTCGCCGACCGCGGTCACCGACACCGGGTGGGATTTCGGCTGTTGGTCCGCCGTAATCGGAGCCGGCTCGATCGCCGAAGGCTGCCAGTGTTCGTGTCCGGTAGTGAGCTGTTTCATCCGGTCCGGCGCGGACGTCGTAATACCACCAACACCTATGGCTTTCAACTCGAGTCCGGTGTCCAGGCTGTCGACGCGGTCGGCGATCACGGTGATCCCATATTTGCGGGCGCGACGAACGAAATCCGCGGTCACATCGCCGGCAGGAATCGTCCAGGTAGTGATTCCGTGCTTTCGCGCGAAACGCATCGAAGAGGCACCCCTGTCAATGGGTCCCATGCCGACCAAGGAGTGCACCTTATCGTCCTTGGACACCAGACGGGCGGCATCTCGGTCACGGTCCCATTCGAAGCGGGCGGCGATCCCGTTGCGGGCCAGAATCGCTTCGGCGGCCAGTACGCCGTTGCGTGCACTCGGTATCTCTCGATACGGCTCGTCACGGAACCGCAACGACACACCGACCGGCCAGCCGACGAGTCGGCGGGCGAACTCGTCGAGCGGCATCATCCCGCGCATTCGGGCCTGCTCATAGTCCGCCGGCTGGTCCCAGCTCCGACCGACCGGGAACACCATCGGCACACCGCGGAACCACATCAGCTCGGCGTGGATCACGTTCGCGCCGCTCCGCAGCGCGCGATCAACACCGTCCGGGCTCGCCTCGCCCAGTCGTGTCTGCACCTCGAAGTCCGGCCACGATGTCCGGACGGGGCGGCGGCGCCGCTCGAGGTGTGCGGTCGGATGGCTGTTCACCACTCGAACGGCCGCATCGGGCTCGGTCGAAACAATGCCATCGACACCGAGGTCCAAGGCACGCGCGATGTCCGTGGCCCCGCTGGCGCTGGCGATCACCGGGACGTCCTGTCGTCGCAGCGCATTCCACAGCAGTCGACCGTCGATTGTCTTTGTCTGATCCTCCGGGATCAGGAAAGCGTGCCGCGAATCCGGCGCGATCTGTCTGACGGCATCCAGCACCGTCCAGTCGTCGGCGACGAACTCGGCGATCGGCGCGATCCCATCCGTCGCCAGCACGCAAGCGCCGACCAGGCCCTGGGCGCGTTCGATATCGATCCCGGCCTCGGCGACAATGCGGACCGACAGTGCCACGCCGCAGTCAGCGGCATGCTGGGCGACCTCTGTCAGTGTGGTGTCGGTGCCGGCCAGACACATCTGGTCGCCGTCTTTGTCCAACGTCACGTCGACCTGCACTACTCGCGGCCCGCTGCGGGTTATCGCGTCCGTCCAAGGACCTGTGCCGACCAGCCCACGGACCGTCAGCGGCTCGGCAGCGGTGTCCAGGCCCTCGAGTTCGCCTTGCGCGATCGTCGACTCGATCACCGCCGGCGCCAGATCCCCGAGCAGCCACTGCTCGATCCCCAGCTCGAGCAGACTGTCGAGAGTGCCTTGCGCCCGGTAGGTTTCGGCCACCAGCTGTTCGGCCTTCGCGAGCACCTTCTCCACGACAGCCTCCGCGATCGGCCAAGGACCGAACGCGGCCTCGGCCAGCTCCCGCACCTCCACGTGGTAAAGCCGCGGGAACGCCGTGGCGAGCAGGTGGAAGGCCTCGCGCACCTCGTCAGGGACGTTCTGATCGGCGATGACCTGTTTGTTCGGGAGGTCGATCGCTCCCTTCATCTCGAACAGAATGGCGAGCAGGGTTTCGTTCAGAACGGGAGTGGTCTCGGTCGGATCATCGGTAACGGGGCCGTAATCCCGCATCCCGTAGGCGAGGTAGGTTTCGACGGGCACATCGATCGCGGCCACGGAGAGGTGAATCTCGTAGTCGATCTCACCATTCCGCCGCTTGTCCGCGACCCATTTCTCGGCCAATGCCTTGGTGCGACGCAGGTGGTGCGGGTTGGAGAGGAACCGGACGGAGGTGGGATACCTGCCGTCGACCTTCAATTTCTCCATGGAGAAGTCGATGTTCTCCCACGTGGTCGATGCTTCCGACTCCTCGATGATCCGCAGCTCGGACTGTGCGTCGTAGGCCGCCAGCTCCTCGCTGATGATGGTCGATTCGGCTGCAGCCGATTCCGGGCCTCGATGACCGGACACAACGACAGGCTTACCTCGGAGATCGGGATTGTCGACATAGTGATTCCAGAACACTGCTGCGATCGATCGCGCAGTAGCGGGGTTCCCGAGCACGATGGTCGCCTCGGGGGCGGGCTGGTTACTCAAGCCGGACGCCGAAACCCGGTCGGCGGAAAGGAATTCCCACACCTTCCGCAGACCGGTCAGCGCTGCGCCGCTGTCGAGCCGACGCAGGTCCGCGAACCAGGCTTCCAGTTCGGCCAGGACGGATGCCGGGACCGGCGCATCAGGGGCCGGGTCACCGGGTACGGCGACGGAGTTGGATTCCGCACCCTCGGCACTCGGCTCCGGCTTCGGATTCGGCCGCCGGATGGGGTGCCGTCTGCCTCGGAGTGGCTGCTTCCAGGATGGCCGCCTCGATGTTCCGAAACCCTCATCCCCCGGGAGATGATCCGCACCGAACGACCTGCCGCGTTCCGCCTGGGATGTCGCGTCATCCAGCTGCTCCTGCAACCGCTGCAAAGCGGCCCGCAGCTGCTCGGGTGTCCGGGTGTCCTGCTCCCACAGGCGCGGCGGATTCTTGAGGAACTTCTGCGCACCACCCATGTCGGTGCGGCCGGCGGACCGGCGGGTGCCGATCAATTCGACGAACTTCTCGGGATCGTTCATTGCCGTACGAATACGCACAAGGGCTTGCTGGACGACCGTCAGGAACATGTACTCCATGGCTGCGAGAACGAGTTCCGGCCTGGTCTCGGCCACACTCCCAGGGCGCAACTCGGGAGTGCTGCCCGGGTAGGTGAGTACACCGGACTTGTACAGATAGCCGAGTTCTTTGTTGATCGCTTCCACGGGAACCATCTGTTCCCGCAACACCTCAGCCAGATATACCGCGGAAGCGGCGTTGTTGTTCCGCACTCGGGCCAGTTTGTCGCGACTGTAGACGGCGAGATCCAGGCCCTCACAAGTGCCTTCGCCGAATTGATCGCGAATCATCACCTTGCCGCCGGGGTAGCCGGCCCAGAAACTTCCGTCCTCCTCGTCCCAGACCTCGAGCTGGTTGTCCGGGTAGGTGGCTACCTGACGGAGGTAGTCGACGAACGCGTTGATGTCGACTTCGCCCTCGTCGACGATCAGGATGTGCGGGGCTGCGATGCCGTGGCGGCGCGCCTCGAGTTCCCAGCGAACCACGCTCTCCATCGCGGCCCGGGTGTAGGTGCGCTTGTAGGTGCGGGTGCCGTCCTCGTTGTTGACCACCTCGACCTTCGCCACCAAGAAGGGCTTCTTGCCCAGCTTTTCGCGGATTTCCTTGATATGGGGGTTCTCGTCTTCGACACTTTCGTGAATCCGGTCCAGCAGCATGATCACGTGCGCCCGCCCACCGAGCACCTGGTACTTCAGCGCGTCCAGGACCATACCCAGCAGCTCGTCCAGCGTGGTGTCCTTGATGAACGCGGTAACGGTGGGCTGGCCGTCCGGGCCGACGGCCAGTCGGCCCGCCTTGGCGGTGTACGGGCCGAAGAACTCGATCTCGGGGAACGGACCACCGAGCACATGGTTGAGCAGAAGCTCGTAGATCGCCTCCTCGGAGACGTCGAATCCGTTCTCCCGCAACCAGGTGGCGAGGTCGGTGGACAGCATCGGGTTGGCACGGAACCAGTCGGCGAGGTCCGGAAGCATCGCCCGCAGCTCGGCCTCGGCCGCGGCCCGCAGTGCTGCGACGCGGTCCTCGGTGTCCGTGAGGGTCGACCAGGCATCAGCTTCGACCTCGGGCTTCTTGGCTGTCGCCCAGGCCCGCGTCCATTCCTTCAGGTCCGCGTTCGTCACCGCGGTCACCAACGCCATGTCGGCGGCGTCGACGGCGTCGGTGATCATTGCCTCGAGGTCGGCGTGCACGACGATCGGCTTGCGTCGTAGCAGACCGTCCAAGTGTTCCGCGGCCGAGTCCGCACCAACGAGGTGAATGTCCACGATCTCATCGGAAACCAGCTGATCACGCAGCTGTGTCGCGAAATATTCCACGAACCGGTCGTGGGCCGCCGTCTGTGCCGCGCTCATCAGGTCGGCGCGATTGGCCTTGGATCCGAAGAACAGTTGTGGATCGACCTCGGGCCCGCGCGGATTCTGCGTCGCCCGCTCGCGGATCTCGGCGACCAGTCGTGCCCGCTGCTCCGGATCGATCAGCTCGTCCAGCAGCGCCTTCTTCAGCGCCGTGCGGCCCTTCTTGTTCCCGAAGATTCCCGTGATCCGCTGACGGGCCTGGATCCGGTGGTCGTCCGGGCCGTCGGCATAGGGATTGGGCGTGTTCAGATTCTTGACCTGGGTGGGTCGCTCGGCCTGCGAACGCGTCAGGTAGCGGACGACCTTGTCCAGTTCGTTGTCGTTGTCGTTGTCGTTCAGGACCGTGAGATTCCATTCCTCGCCATCCGGGGTCGCCTCCTGCACCCGGGTCAGCAGGGCTTCCATGGCAGGGTCGAGCCCATCCGGGTCTGCCGCCTCAGCTTCCGGCTCGGGTCCCGCGTCGGTCGCGGGTTCGGTGTCCACCGCGGCCGCGGTCTGCTCGGCGAGCGCGTTGTTCACGGCGCGGACTAGGTCCTCATAGCGCTCGCGCATCTGCGCGACGCGCTTCTCGGCGACCAGCCGCGCCACGATCGCACGGCCCTGATCGTTGAGGACCGCCGCCGCGGGACCGGAGAGCAGCTGCTGCGGATCCTCGATGCCGGTTGCATCCACCAGCGCATCGATGTCGCTGTCATCGCGGAAGTCGTAGGTGACGGCCGCCTCGTCCATGAGGACGTTGATCCGACCCCACGCGACATTCATCCGGTCCTCGCGCTCGTCCGCAGCGGCACGCTGGACGAAAACCCAGATCCCTTCGGTGAATGCGTCGGCATCGCGGCCGTCTTCCATGGCACGATCACGAGCGTCTTCAGCGGCCTCGGCCCGCTGAACGGCGGCCGCGCGTTGTGCGTCGGCGCGGTCCCGTTCCGCACGCTCTTCGCGGATCGCCTCGGCGATCGCGATCAAACGATCCTCGTCCGCGGTGCGCGGACTCAGCTGCATCTCGGCAAGTTCCAGTTGGGCTTTCGTTGCCGCGAGGTCCTCGTGGAGATACTCGAGCAGGGAGTTCGCCGGCTCCTGGTAGGGCTCGTCACGCGCGGTGCTTCGTCCCGACCACGTCACATCGATCCGGCGCTGGTGGGTGTTCGGGTCGAGCGTCAGCTCGGCGGTGGCCGTTCCGCCGTCGCGCAGCAGCTTCGACAACTCCTCGAACCGCTTGACCGGGCTCAGCGGGTCGGCAAGATGCTGATCGTCGGGCCAGCCGGCCATCCACCCGTTCGCCAGCTGACCGCGCGCGGCCTCCCTCACGTCGTCGGCGTCCAGGTCAGCGGGCTTGGACCACTCGGCTTTCCACCCGTGGCCACCGCCCAGCGACGTCAGTGTGTGCCAGCTCTGCGCGCCGCCGAACTCGATGCGCAGCTGGGTACCCGGCTCGACCACCACACGAAGGTGCGGGTGCACCCGCAGCGCCTCGGTCACCCACTCCGACAACCAACCGGCCATCCGCGGCGGGATGCTGCCGTTCTCGGCGATCACGAGATTCTCCACCAGCGCGGCAAGATCACCGACGCCGTCGCCTGCACTGGCAGTGAACTCGATACGTGTCCCGGAACCTGGCTCGGCAACCACCCGAACGTGCGGGTGCACCCGCAGCGCCTCGGCCACCCAGCCCCCCACTTCGGGCGCTGCGCCGCGCTGATCGGCGCTCACAAGACTTTCCACCAGCGCGGCAAGATCACCGACGCCGTCCCCTGCCGAACCGTCGAAGTCGATACGCCCGTCCGCGTGGAACTCGAACCGCAGCGACTCTTCGCCCGCGACCTCGGTGTCACGAATCGTGGTCGATCCGGTTCGGCCGTCCACCTCCAGCCACATCGGCTTCGACCAACCGTTGGCCAGTGCCGTGCGCACCCAGCGCGAGGCGAACTTACTGCGCCTGCTGTCGGTCAGGCTCGCGATGACCGTCGCCCACAGATGTGCCTGTTCGGCGGGCGTGGCGGTGTCGCCCGACTCGACCCGCAACGATCCCGGCGCGTGCGTCTGCCACCGCATCCGCAACCGGAGGGTGCCGTCGCGGTCCCGTACCTCGACGTCGATCTCACCGCCGCCGACCGGCGTGACCTCGACCTGGGAGTCGAACCGCAACGCGGCATCGATCACCTTCAGCGGTGTGCCCAGCAACGGGTTGCCGTCCTGCGTGAACCGGCCGCCACCGGATTGCGCCCTGGTGATCCGGCGCATCTCTTCCTTGATCGCCTCGCGCAGTTGCCACCTGGCCGTCTTTTCCACCGTGTGGTCGAGCAGGGCTTCGTCTCTGGTCAATTTCGTGTACGACCACAAACCCTTTTCTGCCTCGAGGTGGGCCTTGCCGGCCTGGACGTAGTCCACAGACGCGGCGAGCAGTTCCGTGACCAGCTGGTGTCGGCGTGCCAGCTCCGCAGCGACCGTCGCGTCGGACTCGGGTTCCCCCGCCCTGCGCTCGTGGTACAGCAGTTCCTCGTCGAGCTGGGCCAGCAGTCGGCGCAGTTCACCAGTTGCCCAGGGACCGGGCTCCGCCGGAATGCGGTCGTAGCGACTTCCGCCGAGCAGCTCGTGGAGTAGCTCTGAGTATTCCGCACTCGCACTCGCCTCTGACGCGGCTGCCCCACGGAAGTCGGCATGCAGCCGTTGCACGTTCTCGCGCAACCTTTCAATCGCGCGCGCTCGCACGGAATCTCCGGCCGCCTCGGCGGCAGCCTGCGCGAGTTGCAGAGCATGATCGGCCAACGGGGTCGAATCGATTTCGCCGTCGGCGTCCGGCTGCGCCGGTGTGGGAGCCGCGCCACCCGGGCCCGTCGGTGCCGCTCCGTCGTCAGCCGGCCCACCGTCGCGCCCCCACGAACCCATGTCCGCATCACCAGGCACAGCCGGACCACGCATCGGACGGTATCGGCCCTTATTCGGCCGCCCGTACGGTGACAATCCGCCGCGGTGCGGACCGACACCCGGTACAAGCACATCACCGGGACCGCGCCACAGTCCCTGAGAATCCCTACGACTGGCCGTACCCGCAGGTTCGGCGGACAGTCCGGTTTTCGCGTCTTGCGTTTTCGCCAATTGGGACCCGGCAGCGACCGCCCCGGCCTGCCGGCGGACGAGTGCGAGCAATCCTTTTTGCTCGAACTCCTGCACCATCGCCGGGCTGTATTTGGTCTCCTTCGCCGTCTCACCGACGGTCATGCCTTCGAGGTGACGCAGGCGCACCACGTTCTGCTCCTCGGCGGGCAGCGTCCGGAGCAGTTTGCGGATCGTCGGCAGCCCCAGGCCACCGGCGGGGCCAGCCGGGCGAGTCAGCGTTCGGTTGTCGTTCTCCGACCGATCCGCTACCTCGGCAGGCGGCCGCCGCATTTCGAACCACGCCGTGTCTCCGTCCGGCCGCGACTCGACACCCCAAGTCGTGGTTGCCGGGTCGAGGGTCCCCGCCCAGGTCTGGTTCGTCATGATCTCCGCGGACAAGGCGCCAGGGCTCGCCAGTTCGATCCGAACACCATCGTCGAGCACGGTGACGGTGAACCGCCGGTCGGCGACCGTGCCCGGTTCCACCATTTCCAAGAGACGCTGGGTGGCGACGGAGGCGGCCTCGATCTGGGCTGCACTGAGTCCGGGGGCGGCACTCAGTCTTTCGGCAACGTTGGCCAGGACCGCCGCCCGCGCCCAGATAGGCCACCGCTGGCCCTGGACGAGCACCTCGTACGGCGCCGACGACGCCGGATCAGCGATCAGGCCTGAATCGATCACCTCTGCGATCGCCTTCGAGGTTTCCCGTTCGAGCGCGGCATAAGTCCGGTTTCCGATACCCAGCACCGAGGCGGTTTCCACCGCGGTCCGCCCCTTCAGGTAACGGTGAGTGGCAATGAGTTTCCGTACCGTCGACAGTTCGGGCAGGCGGTTGATGGCGGCGAGACTCAACCCCGCGATCGCAGTCATGTCATGGTTGTTGCGCACCAATCGTTTCCGTAGCTCGGCTCGTGCTTGGCCGACTTGACCCGCTTGGTGCGCGCGGACACCGTAGAGTCCCCGGATCTTCAGCAGATCCGCTATCTCGCCCCCTGCCCGATCCGCGATCGCGATCACCGGAAGATCCCCAGCCGCCCGCACGAGTGTGGCGACCGAATCCGTCGTCGCCCTATCGACGACCAGCAGCGTGGCACCAGACTCGCGCACTCGAGCCAGGATTTCGACCTCGCTCGCCCCTTCGCTGACGCGCACAACGAGACCGCGAGCAAGATTCGGCGCCAGTGCGGCGGCGGCCTCGATGACGCGAGGGTCGTCACTCTCAAACCGAATCTTCAACACATGCCGGTCCACCACGGCCAGCACCGATTTCACCATCTCGGTCGCGCCGCCGGGCTCGGCCGAGACACCCACGACCAGCGTGGCGCCACTGCCTGCCAATGCCCTCGCCGCACGCTCCAGCGACGACAGCGCGGACGGACCGGCCTCCACAACATATTCGGCGGGCTGCGACTCGCTCTCCAACGCCTCGGCATTCAGCCGAAGTGATTCGATCGGCCCGGCGACCGCGGCGGGAGCGGACGCGACCCGTGACGGCAGGAACGCCACCGCCGCTTCGACTACCCGCTCAGGATTCATGGTCTCGAAACCCGACACACCCATCGCCATCAACCGGCGGATCTCGGCCGCATCCGGTTCGGTCTCGAACCGCACCTGCACTGGAAGTCCCTCGGCCGCAAACAGTATCGACGGGGACGGCTCGTGGGTCACCGACAGCGCGGACACCCCGGCCGCGCTGGCAGTGGCCACAGCATCCTCGTCGGCCTCCGGCCCGAACATCGCGATCAGGTCGACTCCGTCCGGAGCGTTCCTCCATACCCGCGCATCGAGACTCGACACCTGATAGCGCACACCGGAATCCGACACCGCGTCCCCGACCGCGCCGAGGAACTCGGCGATCTCACCATCCGGCCAGGAGCCTTCGGTATCGAGACGCACATCCAGCACCACCGGATACGTTGCGCCCGCCACCTGTGCGGCCACCTCCGACAGCAGCGTCACCTCGACACCGTCGGCCCTCAGTTCGTCGAGCGATTTGCCACGCACCCACTCTGCGACGGACGTGGCATCAGGCACGCCAGCCGGCGCATACACCGAAACCACCTGCCCATCGGAGGTGATCACTACCGGCACACGCACTTTCGCCGCTCCCGAGGCGAGGGCACCCTGCAAACCTTCGGCACCGCGGTCCGCCAGCGCCATGACGTCGTAGCGACCCGCTCGAATCGAAATGTCCTGCGCGACAGGGCCGATGAGCTGGACGCTCGCACTAGGCGCATCAGCGGGGCCGCCTTCGATCGGCACATCAGAGTAGGAACGTGGCCCCCGGGTCTCATCCGCGCCACCGACACTGAAAGACCCACGCACCGGGATCAGTTCGTCGACGGCGAGCAAGGCGCGGATCTGACGGATCCGTGGATCCGTCACCGCGTCGATGTCAGAGTGCAGTTGCTCCGGCGCGGTCACTCCGAGGGCCGCCATGTCCGCGTCCAGCTGGTCGCGAACACCGGCGATCGCGGTCTCCCGTTCGGTATAGGCCAAATGGTAGGCACCGACGTAATCGTCCGGCAGGAACCGCTGATCGGTCACGTCATGCGCCTCGTGGTCGACAGCAGGCACGGGATCGGCTTGTCCGAGAAGAACTCCGGAGTCATCGATGACTCGCTGATCGGCACGTCCGGCCAACATATCTCGGTATGCCTCCGACAGGAGAATCTCGCCGCTCGGGAATTCCGCGAAATCATCGACCGTGGCGCGGGTGGTCTGTGTGTCGAATAATGCATCGATTTCGCGCTCGAGCCGGGCTATTTCTCGCAAGCCAGCGGACACGTAATCGAACACCTCGCTGTTCTCGGCCACCAGTGCCGCACGGAACCTGTGCAGCCGAGTCACCGAACCACCGGAAGTGCCGGTGCCGTCGGCGGATTCGACGAGGGCGTCACCGAGCAGGTCGAGGAACTCGGTGCTCACGCCGGTCCGCTCCAGCGCGGTTCGCAGTGTCTGTGCGGCGGTGCCGGAATCCGGCAATTCCAGGGCGAGCCGGCACAGCTCAAGGGCGCACAGGCGGATCGCTCCGAGGAACGGGCCGGGTTCAGCCAGGCGGTCGAGCATGGCACCGAACGTCTCGATGGTGGCCTGGACGGGGTAGGCGAACAGGCTGTCCGTCGTGTTGACTCCGCCCAGCAATCGCCGCACGGCGAATATCTCTGCGGCGGTGGGGGTCAGGACCCCGAACCTCATATCCTCCAGCAGGCCCTGAGCGCGGTAGATCGCTGCCAGGTGGTCGCGGAGAATCTTCTGCTCCGCTTCCGGACGAGCATCGATCTTCTCGAGCGCCTCATCGTGGAACCTGGCGGCCGGTCCCAGCCGAACCGTCTCCGAACCGACTTCCCAGTATCGGACAGCTCCCGCATAACGAGGGACGGTCTGTGCATCGTCCCCGGCCGCAAGAGCGACAGCTTCCGGGGAGCCGCTGAGCCGCACCGGCGCATGCGGACGGAATTTCGCGCTGAGGCGGTCATGGATCTCAAGAATCTCGGGCGGTATCGGTCGGCCGGCAATATGTCCCTTGCTCGGGCTTTCGACCAGCAGCCGTACTTCGTTCAGCAGCACCACATCGATATCGCGAGGATCCGGATTGTCGGATGGGCCGCTCGGCAATCCGTGGTGCAGGAATTCCTCGACTGAAACGTCTTCGGACACCACGGCGATCTGCCCGAGCTGCGGATACCGCATCTTCAGCGTCGCCGCCACGCGAGGGCCGTGCGGTGGCCGCGTGAACAGCAGGAAATTCATGCCCGCCAGGTCGTCGACACCGTTCAGCTCGGGATGCCGCTCGATGAGCATCTGCATGGCGTTGTCGACATTCTGGAGGGTGTTCTCGGCGCTCGGCTCCACAAGAATCAGGTGTGCGGGATGGCCCTGTGCCTTCACGAAGAACTCGGCCGTGGCGGCTTCGCCATCCCGGCCGGAGACAACCAACCAAGTATCGGAAAGTCCTTGTTCGACAAGGAACTTCCCGGCATTGGTCGACAGACGCTTCGGCCGCCGGTGTCCGGCCAACAGTCCAAACTTGTACTCGCGCTGCGGATCGTATGCTCGATCCGGATCGAACCACGGCGAGGTCCGATCGTTTCGCAGATAAGCCCACAGCGTCTTGAAATCGGCCATCGCCTGGTCCACCTCGGATGGCGGGTACTGCGCCACCAGCCAATTCACAAACCAGCCCGCATCGGATGTCACCCCTCGCTGACCACGACGATCGGGCCGGTGGCCTGGGTCATCGGGGCCTCGGCGCGGAGGCTCGCCGTCCGGGGGCCACACGCTCCCGAGGCCAGGGGCGCCGGATGGCCCCGGCGGCGCCTCGTCCACGACCGGCTGTTCGATCGCACCAGCAACATTCGGATGCCCGGCCGGATTCTCTCGCAACATCCGCCCGTGCCGTGCGACCAACTCTCGAGTAGCGGCGTAACGGAGGGCCATGAACTCGTCACTGTCTACCCGTAGTCCGATCGCAGTCGCGACCGCCTTCAAGGACTTGGTGGTCAACAGCGCGTTCAGGTAGTCGCCTGTCGCCTTGTCGAGCTGGGGCTCCTCGACCAGCAATTCCGAGGCATCGCCGCTGCGGAGTATCGCAAGAATCGCACTCGGCGGCTCAGGAATCCCGTCGCGATCGAGCAGGTTCTCCGCGTCGAGCAGCTTGTGCACCATGAATTCGATGGCTTCCGACGCATGCCGCAGCGGCTTCTTCAGGACGAACGTAGCTTGCCCAGCTGGCGTTCCTTCGGATATCAGTCGCAGCACCCCCTGGTACTCCGGCGGGACCTTCGCGAAGGCGGCACTGTAGCTACCATCGTCGCGCGCAAACGCCCGTGCGACCGCCTCCTGCCGGTACTTCCCGGACTTGGGCACCCCCTTACTGGACAGGAGATTGGCCAGTTCGCGAGCAACCTGCTTGGGTAACCGACTGCTGGGTTGACTCAGCCCCTTGCGCTCGCCCAGCCACGCCAGCACCAACGTCCGATCCGCGTCCGAAACCCAGAACAGCGCCGGCCGCAGTACCTCGGGCAGCACGTCGGCCACCATCGCGACGAGATCGGCTGCCGCATCGTCCACCGATTCCGGACCGGATGCCGGATCATGTCCCGCGCCAGCTGCCAGTATCCCAAGACCGGTCCCGGGCAACGGATTCGAAGGATCGAAGACGGTGTCAGAGGTGGGGGCGAGGTAGTCGCCGCCGTAATGGTCCGCCTCCGTCCCGCTGTACCGGTCCTCCCAGAGTTGTTCGAGGAACTCGCGGAGGCGAGAAACCAACTGGCTGTCGGCAAGCATGTTCGCCTTGATCTGCTCGACGGCCTGCTCCCAGGCGATCACACCGTCCTGGACCTTGACGATGAGGTCGCGTTCGCCGAAGTCATCGGCGGTGCAGTCGTAGACCTCCTGGGTATAGCTGCCGATGTCGGTACCGTCGTGCTGGTCGATCTCCCACCACACATGCGCGGCCGACAGCAGCGGCTCGGCATGCGGATCCAGTGTCCGATCGATTTCTCGGTCGATCCAGTCGTCTGCCGCCATTCCCGGACTGGGCTCCAACGGCGCGACCTGTATGTCGGTTCCGGTGCGTGCCTGGATGACCAGGCGCGCGAGTTCCCACACCACGCGGCCGGGGTCGTCCAGGAGGTCGGCACCGACGGTGATGTGCTTGCTTTCATGGACGACGCTTGTCTGGGTCCCGTAGCCGACCAGTACTTCCCAGCCGTCCAGGTTCATCAGACCGTCGCGGAATGCGGGAGCCTTGCAGATCAGGTCGAAAACGACATCACCCAAGGCGTGCAGCCGATCCCACATTGCCTCGTAGCGAGGAACATTCTCGTGGTAGCCGCTGTATTTCGCGGGATTGTGGTGCATGTACGCAGCGATCTCAGCGCGTCCTTGCTCCCACGTGATCTTGCCCTGGCGGACGCGGTCATAGGTGTGCTGTTCGAATGCGTAGATGCGCCGCGCGGTTCCGGTGACTGCCCCGTCGGGATCGACGTCGGCGCCAGTGGCATGCGGGTCGGCGCCGATATCGGTGCCGCCGTTGCTTTGAACCTCGTACTGGCCCTGTGCAGCACCAAGATTCGCCTCGGCCTCGTGCGCGAAGACTTTACGCTGCACCCATTCGTCACGGGTTTCGCCCGGCAACACATGGTCCGGTCCGATGGGCTTCTCGACCGTATGCATGATCTCGTGGAAGAGTGTCCAGGCACTGCGACCGTCCAGTCCGCGCAGGACGGTATTGAGCGCAACTCGTTTGTCGCCGAAGCTACAGTATCCCCACTTGCCCTCCATGTCGGCCTCGTAGTGGAACTCGTAGCCGTCCGCCAACGCTTGCTCGTAGCGCGCTTTCATGCTCTGGGACAGCTCCAGCAGCGCCCGCACATCGTCGGGGAGTCGGAAGGCGGCCTGCTCCGCGGTGACCATTCCGGGTGCCGCCGAATCCGCAGAGAGCAGTGGGGCCGCAACAGTTCCCACCACGGACGCAATCCCGGCCGCCGTCAGGAACTGTTTGCGGGTCAACGGAGTGGCGAATCCTCGAGGCATCGCCGATTGAGCAACAGACAGCTCACCGACCCGACGAGCAAGTTCGGACAGAACTCGCAATTCGCGTTCGAGGTAAGGCTCGGGTTCAACTCCACCGTCGGTTGGGTGTCCGGCGTACATGGCCGCCACCACTTCACGGTCTACATTGTCCGGCCCGAACTGCACATGCAGGAATTGCTGGTCGGGCTGCGTCAACTGACCACTTGCGGCTTCGATCAGCTCGGCATCGGTCCCCGACAGGATCCGATAAGTCTCATCGGACGCATCGATCCCGTGGTCATCACGCAATACATCGAGCATCTGCCGCAGATCGAAGAGGCCGACAGGCCGGTTGATTTCGGGGTCGTCGAGATTTGCGCCGATCTCTGGATCAGGCGGCAACTCCGGGCCGATCCCCTGGCCCGCGATCAGCAGTTCGTCGGTCAGCGGCAAACCATCGTTGGTACCGGGAACCCGGTCCCTGTCGATCCGCGTGACGGCCGCGCCGTCCCGGACAACCGTCGCCCACGTCCGCTTCGGCGCCCCGCGCGAACCGTCACCGAACCACCCGCCGGGAATATGCTCGATCGGCTCCCAGCGCCCATTGATCCGTTCCCACGCCACGACAACCCCGCCGAGCTTCGCGACCGCGTAGGCGTGACAATCCGCCCCGGGCATCCCGGAGTGGAGGTCGACGACAATCGCCACATCACCCTCGTCGAGAGCGTTCGCGATCCTGTCGTGCGCGTTCAAGCCATCGTGCGACACGAATTCTTCGAGTTCTGCCGCAGGGTTGTTCTTTTGCAATCGGGCAAGGGTCTGCGATACCGATTCCGCCGCCAACGCCGACTGCGGGTTCCGAGAGGCATCGACCGCGCCGGGATGTATTGCGTTGGCGACCGCACAGGTGTTCTGGACGCAGGATCCCGGCAAATCGTCTGTCGACTCGTCCAATGCCTGCCACTGCCCGGTGCCGTCGCCCGGTGCGGAGACATCATGGTCGTCGGGGGTCGCTTCGAGATGTTCCAACGCCCAGCGGTATTGCCGTGCGGCGATCTCGTGGTCGGCGATCCTCGCATCACTCTTGGCAGCCGCGATCTTCGCCGCAACGTCCGCGGGTACCTCAGCGCCGAATACCGAAAGCGCCGGTGGCGCAACCGCGCTCGGATGATTTTCGTTCAGCCAATCGACTATTCGCTTCTCGGGGATGGTGCTCGTGCGCTGGGCAAGTGACATCGTGCGGCGCTGGCCCGGAGTGAGTGTGGCGTAGGCCTGAACGAAGAGGGTGTCGGAACGGCGGCGCACCTTCTCTGTGACCTGCTGCGCGGTCGGCTGATACATCGCGTAACCCGACAGCAGATCTGCCACCCGCAGAATTACGTCGCGCCCAACTTGATACTTACCGTTTTTTTGTTTTGCCAGCTCGTCCAGATCGAATTCACCAATCAACCACCGTTCGAATGCACTGGACTGCTCGCCGCCTAGCACCTCGGCGATGTCCGTCAACCGCTGCAGACCGAGCCCATGCGCCTCGGCGAGCAACTCCTTCGCCGCTTCCATTCTCACCTGAGCCTTCGCTGGTCCGCTGACCTTCGGCGCCGGCTCTACAGGACCACGGGTCGGGCGGTCGGGCGGCTGCAGGTGGGGGCCACCCATCGTCCTCGGTGGATCGTGCCGCGGATCATTGGCACGCAAACCACTGGGCGGATTGCCAACCCGGCCTTCGTCGACCTGCTGAGAGAACGGGCGAGGACCCGGATCCGACGGTGCTGCAACAGATGCTTCCGAGCGCCCCTCTGTTTTCGAGTCCTTCGCGGGGTCCCGACCGAACCAGCCGTTGCCCAACCTCCCCATGATCGAATACGAGTTGCGCCGGTCTGGCCCACCGGCAATGCGCGCCAGCGAATGCCGAACCTCCCGGACCGCGGCCTCGTCGTCTATCTGCGCGCCATCGCCCTTATACCAGGTGTCATCGATTCTGACCAGCACCGTACCGCCGTCGGTCAACAGCTCACCGATCCGAACCGCCGCGCCGGAATCCGCACCGGCCGCACGGAACTCTATCGGCACACCGGGCACCTGAGTGTTGGCACCGGTCATCCGCGCGTTGTGCACCTTGCGCAGCAGTGCATCCTGCACGCTGCCCAGCCCCGACTGCTTGCCCGGCAATCTCTCCCGCAACGCCGCCACCATGGTCCGTACCAGTTCGGCGGCGTCCACCGAACCCGGATCCACACCAAGGGGGTCGAGCACGATCACCCGGGTACCGGCGTCACCGGTATCCACCTGCACACCCAGATCGTCGGGCAGGTTCCGTCGCGATGTCGGCCGAGCCTCGAACACCGTCCAGGGGTGCCGGATCGAGCCGTCGGCGTTGAGTTCGACCTTGGTAGCGATGTCGGCGACAGGACTCAAATGCAGCTCCGAGTATTGGCGCAGCGTACGGACGCTGGACCTCGGTGCGATCGCGTCGACAACTAATCCAGCAGCATGCAGCACGGCGACGGCCCTCCGGGCCGCTGACCCCCGAGCCGAATTACCGGACAAGAACATCAGTGCCATTGTTGGATCGGCATGGACGGCGGCGCGGAAGTGATCGTTCGCTGCGAGCAGCAATCCGTATGTCCACCCGTCGACCAGCAATTGCCGCGTCCGGCCCGGCGCGTACTCGACGGTTATCACGAACCGGCCCGCCATCATCTTGGCCCTGGCATAGAAGAACCGCCGACCGGCCAACGGTGCCCGCAGCGGAACACCATAGGACGGACCCTCTCGGGCCGCCCACCTGTTGAACCGAGACTGCCAATCCTCCGGGTAGATGGGCAGGTAAGCGATGCGGTCCTGCCGTATGTGCTCCGCGGCCCACCGCTCGTATTCCTTGGTACTTTCGTTGAAGACGGAATCCACCCCGGTGATCTGCCCGTCGGCGTCCATCGTGGGACGGCTGACGACCTGGCCGGGCTCGAAGTGGTACGGACCCCCGAGCGTGGCCGGATCAATCCCCATGGGCACCGGATCAGTCCCCATGAGCAGGGGAGGATTGCCGGTGAGGTACCAGTCCTCGATGATCGCGCGAATCTCGGTGGGGACGTCGGGGACGCTGACAAAGGTCGCGGCCGGCGCGGCAGGTTCCGACAGTTGACAGTCGAACCACACCCGCCTGGCGTCGCGGTGGAGGTCGGCATCGGCATGGTAGGCGCCGCGACGCAGCAACTCACCGATCGCCGGGTCGAACCGCTCACGGGAGGGGTGGATGGTGGTGACGACCCGCACGGTCGGCGCCCCGTGGACTTCGTGCAGCCACACTTCGATGGTGCCCGGGTGCGGTGTCAGCAGATCCGATATGTACAAACGGTCCAGCAGTTTCGCGAGCAGATCGGCAGCGTCGTCGACGCGGCTGTCGTCGACCCTGTCCGGAAGCAGGCTGCCGAGACCGGCGCGGAACCAGGCCCGGGCTTCCTCCACACTCGCCCATCCCTTGAACCCGGCGGGTATGTCGATTCGGCGTGCCTGAACAACTCGATCCTCGTCATCGAGCGGCTCGATGACGGGGTGGGCGGTCGACGTATCGCCCGCAGCGCGGGAATCGGCCTCGTCCCGGAATTCGCCTATCAGATCGAGGAATTCGTCCGCGGCCGTGCGGTTTCGATTCAGCCGCGAGGGCTCCTCGGTCCCGGTCGCATGGTCACGGATCTGATTGAACCCCTCCATAATCTGGTCGAACCACATGGCGCGGCCCCGCCGGGCGAAGGCGGGCCGCAACGATGACTCGAGCCTGTCCGCGAGGGCATCCCTGGGTACACCGTATCGTTGACGTCGGCCGGGTCGAGGATGACGAGCTGTCCGCCTTCGTTTCGCACCACCACCGCCTTCCCTGAACGCCTCCGTATCCTCCATCAACGCATCGACCAGCCGATCCAACAATTTGGAAGGCGCGTGGACCGGGCGATCAGATTCGCGCGGCAGCAGACGCCAGGCCTCCAGTAACTCACGCAGCAGTCCGGAATACCTCTCCCCCGACTCGATATAGACGACGAGGGAACCGCCCCGCACCACACGCGGCACCGACAACCCGATCGTCCGGCCCAGCAGTGATGCGAGTTCAATCGCGTCGGCACTATCGATACTGTCGCAAACCTCGCGCACCACCATCGAACGATCGGCGAAGGCGAACACACCGCTGCGATAATCGTTCAACAATCTCGGCTTTACGCCGGCCTGCTTCTTCAACGTCGCAATACGCTCCAACCGCTTTGTGGCAGTGGAGGATTCACCGTCGTCGCTGATCGGATTTCGGTCGACTTGGATACCCCCGGATGATCCGAACGCGGTGCCGAATTCCATACGCCGCGCGCCACCTGGCACCGCCACCGCCTCACCATCCATGGTGAGTGCGACGATCCCAGTCAGCGTCGGGGCAACACCCGGTACGGATTCCGGCTGATCATCCTTCCGGTACGGCTGCCATTCATCCGACACGTTCGGATCGAAAATGAATACCTTGTCGGAGGTTTCACCATCCGCCAGCCCCAATACGCTGGGATCGTTGGTAAGCCACACAATGTGCCCACCCACCAGGCCATCGTGGTACTTCTTTCCCACCGCCACGAGCGCCCGCTCCGTCACACCCTCCAGACCCGCAGCCACCGTCTGCAGCGACTGCACCGGCTGCAGCGGATGGCCGGCGATCTCCTCGAACCTTTCCTGCGACACGGCCCACCCCGCCAAGCCGTTCCCACCGACATCCTCCGGGGCATCCTGCATCACCTCGAACCGAGGGTTACCAGTAACACGGAAAGCCTCCGCGAATCCCCGTACCGCACAATCATTCTGATGCGCGGACGAATGGGTCGGCGACGGAAGCCGGTCAGATGTGCCATCCCCCGCATTCGGGACCGGCCCCGTCGGCAACCGCACCGGCAGACCAGTCCGCCCGTAGAGCTGGGCAATCTCAGGGTTGTACACGCCCAAACCGGATGCCACATCCTGAGGGGTCGACGGCCCAGCATGGACAGTCCCCTCCGGGATGAGCTGCCGTTCGATGGCTGCGTGGCGTCCAAGCGCATCCCCCCACGGACCCGCATCAGGCCACTGCCTAATTCCCACCACCCCTAGGTCCACCCCGACACCACCGTCGATCGGGGGCACGGGGAGACCCTCGCTGTCGTAGGCCAATATCGCTGTCTGTTGCGCCGTGTCCCGCTGCCCCGGCTGATACCGCCGCCATTCCGAACCGGAGTCGGCCAAGTCGACCATCCACACCTCGCCAGGGGTGTTGCGGAGGCCGTCTTGCCAGAGGTGCTGGATACGCCGGAGCCACGTAGTCAGGTCAGCGCGCTGGGTTCGGTCCATCGCGACAACGGCCATAGCCCTGCGGATGTCGTTGGTCATCAACCACATTCGGGTGCCGGACGGATACTTCTCGACGCCGACCGCGAAGGTGGTCTCGTCCAAATGCGCCAACCGGGCGGCGACCACATCGAGTGAGCCGACGGGCTCGAAGGGTCCGCCGGCGGCGGTCTCGAGCTCCTGCTGCGAGCACTCCGCCACTCCGAGAGGCAGACCGGCGCCTATCGCAGGGTTGCCGGTGACCGCGCGCAGCATCGCGAACCCGCGTCCGATCTGGCCTGCTCCGATCTGGCCTGCTCCGGGCTTCGGAACGACACCGTCACCAGCCTCGGGTCGACGGTCGGCGGCCAGCACCTTGCGCCATAGGCGCGAGAGCTTTTTGCGTCGCCTCAGCCAGACTGGCTGCGCGTCATAGAGATCGGCTGCGGAGTAGTTCCGATGCCAGTGGTACCAATGGAACCACGGATCCTCCCACGCCGAATCCCCCGGCTCACCAGGACGGCCGACGGAATCATGAGGCAACGGGAATTCCCAGGTATAGGACTGCCCGCGGCCGGTTACGGATACTTTCACCAGATCGCCGTCCGGCAGCCCGCGCACCGTCGCCTCGACCGTAGCGTCACCGTCCTGCAACACGCTTGCCAGCGCCAACAGCAGACGGCATCCGGCGTCGACAACCTGGTTGTCCGGGAGGCGCCGCAGCAGCCGATCCGCCAGCTGGCGAAGCGAGAAGTTCACCGCCTCGTCGTCGCCTCGTCGCACGTCCCACATCACGCTCAAGTCGGTGCCTGATACACGCAGCTTCAACCATCGGTCGCCGTCGGCGACCACATCAACCTGCAAATGGGGGCGACCGACGACCTTGTCCACCCACCCCTTTGCCACGGCTTTTCCGATAAGACGCCGGTTGTACAGTCCGTCGCCGATGATCGGCGTCAGCATCGGATCTGCACGGTCGAATCCCTTGTCCTTCAGCCACGCGCTGAGGTCCCCATCCGGCTCTACGGAGTCGAAATGCCGCACGCTGGGATTGGGGGGCGGCGGCTCGAGCCCGGCCACGATCTGCGCGCCCTCTGTCGCCTTCTCCCGCTTGCGATGCACCGCGCTATACGACTCGGGGAACACCTCGTCCCAGTCGATGGTTCCGTCGTCGTTGTAACAGTAGCCCGGGAACTGGACGCTCTCCCACGCGTCGTACCCGTCATCGGTGCCGTGAATCTGACGGTAGCGACCGCGCAACATCTGCTTCGCAAGTTTGAAGGCCTCCCGCCTACTGCGCTTGGTGGGCCATTTCCGAAAGAACTGTAAATGGCCGAACTCGTGAAAATTGACCGCGTCATATGGCAGTTCCGCCGGGCCCTCGATGTTCCCGAGGGCCACCGCCATCGCAATTGTGCGCCGAAACAGTCCCGGCTTGGTCACACACCACTTGTTCCACACGATGATGTACCGGCGTGCGGAACGCAGCTCGAGTTCGATCGCATTGGCAAACGACCAAGTCGGGACAGCTTCTTTGTAACGCCCGACGTGGAGGGACTCGCCGGCGACGAAACCTGTGTCGAAATCCGCGACGAGGATCTCATCCACCTCGCGCTGTGGTCCGCTGTCAACGTTCTCACCGGATGTCCTGAGTATCTCGCCGACAGTCTCGGCGGAAATATGCCGATCGCCGAGTCCGGACACTCGGATTCCCCGCGCGGCCCTGAATTCCCCGATCGCCGACATCTTGGCCTCGTGCTCGGAGTCCCCGATGAAAGCCTCGGCGCGTCCGCCTCCGACGTGGGCCTCACGCTCCACTGTCGCGCACAGCCGCAGCTTGTCGGACGTCGCGATCACGCCATCTGTCTTCGCGGCGGCAAACGACTCCGCGACGGCTTGACGAGTCTTAAGGCGCTGCTGTGGGTCGTAGCCGTGCGGGCTGAATCGGCTTGCCAACCAGGTGTACCACTGGTCTCGGTCCACAGGCCCGTCAGACCCGATCACACCGCAGTAGTGTTCGAACAGCTCAACTTCCACCGCCTCGCTGGCGCGCATTCCACCGGTGACGTCCAGCGCAAAGCTGAACAGATAGGCCGCGACATAGTGCGCCGACCGGCTGGCGCCTGCTCCCCGTTCCGAGACCGCACTGTCGAGAAAATCGCGGTCCATAAGAAGCCGTTCGTTCACTACCAGACATTCCATGCGCGCGGCGTCGTCGCCGACCTGGTCCTCCGACTCGGCGAGGTGGTTCCCTTCGAAAGGCGCTGCGCGCAGTGCCGGCACCGTGACATGCGGGTTTTCGACAAGCAGCTGGTCCAGCCGGACGGCGAACGGCCGGACCAGGTCGACATCGAACCGGGCGTCGTCGAAGTAGGACTCGTCCACCTGCAGCCCGCGTCGTTGCGCCAACGCCGCCATGACATCCCGCGCTGTCTCACACTGTGCAGCCCAGTGGGGGTTGCTATCTTGGCCTGTCGAGGACACCTCGGCGGGATCCCCTGCCAACTGCCGCACGCGCTCGTCCGCCTGCGCGAGCAGCTGAGCGAAACGACCGGAAGCGATGGCGTCCAACGCCTTCGGCTCGGCACTGGAAGGTTCCGGATCGCTGGTCTCTGGTGTCGCTGCCTTCGCTTCGATCGTGGGCAGCACCGCCTTCAGCAGCAACCGCCACCACCGCTGGCCCCGGGGCAGCGTCCGCACGGGTTCGGACACCGGAATTCCGTCCCGGTCATACCAGTTCGCTCCAACGCGCACCCGCACGACATCGCCGTCCATCTCCACCGTCATCGCAACGACCGTGCCGTCGCGGAGCCGGCCGGTGATCGACTCACCGGTCCGCACCGCGGCGCGCGCGGCGTTCCCGGCCGGCGGCTGCGACGCCAGGGCCTGGCACAATGCCACCGCCAGGCCCGGCTCGGATTTGGCCGCGACCTCCACTTCGCCGGCCTCGTTCTGGCTCACTGCCGGAGCGGTGAGCTGTCGCCGGTATTCGGCGACCACGTCCAGGAATTCGCTCGCCATCGTCGGTTCGCCGGGAGCGGACTCGTCGTCCACATGCGACAGCAAGTTCTCCGTGCCGGTGGCGCCGACGCGCAGCCGGTCGAGCTGGGCCATCATCTGGTTGAACCAGGGCAGTCGGTCGCGGCGTTCGAACTCCGGCTTCAGCGCCTCCAGCCGGGTCGCGAGGAAGGCGATGTCGGCTGCGGTCAGCCCGTTGTTGTCGACGAAGACGCCCGATTCCAGGGTGTAACTGCGCTCGAACAGGCCGATCTTGCGGTGTTTGGCGAAGCTGTGGTCGAGATCGATTCTGGTGAGGGGATCGACCAACCAGTTGCCGCTGTTCTGGTCGCCATTGTCGACGAGCACATCCAGCAGTCCCAGCAACCTTCCCGCTCGAGAGTGCAGAATTTCGGCAAGTTCCGCTTCGGTCAAATCCGGCAACGCGATGCGGGCCGTCACCCCTTCGACGTACTCGAAGTACATCGTGTCGCCGACGCGCAGTCCCTTCGGCACCGGCGCGCCGAACGCCGATCCGACCATTCTGGCCAATTCCTCGGCGTCGGCCTCCTTCCGCAGGAAATAGCGTTTCTCAACAACTTTCGAGCCGTCCGCTAAGGTCAGGGCCTTAACACCGCTCGACAGCTGCTCCTGATAGGTGTCGGCCCGCAGCCCTGCGATCCGTTCCGCGATGGACGGCTCGGAGCCGTTCTCGCCGCGGTTCACGTCCGGGTCTGCGGGACGCTCAGCCGTGTTCGGGTTACCCAGTCCAGGGGGGCTATCGGGCACATCGGGTTCGGCGTCCGGGCCAGTCGCCCCATCGAACGAACCAGTGTCCTCCGGGTCGGCGGGGTCGGCGGCCCAGCCTATGCGGTTGGTCGGGCGCACGACGAGGTCCGCGGAGCCGTGCCAAGGAGTGATGTCGTCGGCGTCGAAGGTTGTCTCGACTTCGGCCTCGGTGTCGCTGGCGGTGCGCAGCGGCGCGGCCTGGCTGTAGGTGGCGGGTTCCGATTCCGTGAACGACGACGGACTTGCGGTGGGTTCGGTCGACTCGAGTGCCCGAAGAAGGTAGTTGTCCTCGTCCGCAATGGGATCTTCCTCGGCGCCACCCGCCTTCGCAGGTTGTCGCTGAGCGAACCACAACACTCCAGCTGTGTTGTCAGGGGTGTGGCCGACACGCCTGAAGTCGTCGATAGCCTGGTCCACAAGCTTGTCGGCAACGACAACGAGGTCATCGGAGTTACCCCGCACGATGGCCTCTCGGATGCGCATCGCCGTCCGGTCGCTCAGCCCGTCACTGCCCACCAGCACATACCCGGATACGGTAAGCACCTCGTCGAACATATGGCTACGGTCGCCGGCAACCGGGATCTCTCCGTCCCCGATCCATCGCTCGAGTTTCCCGTTGCCTCCGCGGTGGTCCTTGGTGAGCCGCTCAGCAGGACCGGTCTCGGGCACGAATTCCACAAAGCTGTCGCCGATCCCACCTCCTACCAGGCGCTTGCCGTCGGATATGGCCAGGACGAGCGTCGTCGCAGGCTGACTCTCTTC
Organism: Nocardia sp. NBC_00881; assembly: GCF_045207455.1. NCBI lineage: Bacteria > Bacillati > Actinomycetota > Actinomycetes > Mycobacteriales > Nocardiaceae > Nocardia > Nocardia sp. NBC_00881. The sequence goes on along the minus strand of NZ_CP108798.1, from coordinate 140,456 downwards.
GGAGCGGTCGTCATACAGCAGCTCGTTGAATGTCATGATGGCCCGCTGCGCATCCGCGATGCCGTCTTCTGCCGCTGAGTACGGCGAGGTTTCGTTGGTCAACGCCGCGACCACACTTTCGCGGGTAATCCCGGCGGCGAGCTGGGCGACGACATGGGTGCCCTCCGAGGCACCGAGCCCGTCACACACGATGCCGACAGTCATCACTGTGCCCCCGATTGTCGGCTGGGCGGCTGCCAGTGCGTCGTGGTTGTAGTAGCGGCCACTGGGATCGGTGACGGTGGTTATCGATCCCACCCGGCCGATCTGACGGCCCGCCGAAATATCCGGCGCGAGTGCCACATTCAGGTAGTCGCGCATCGCGCGCTTCAGTCGCGGCAGCGGATCGGGCGCACCCTCCGTGTCGGTCGGCTCAGCGGAGCGCCCTGCTGCGATCTGCGGGCTCCGCATTACTCCTGCCAGGTATGACAGTGTCTCGGCGGGCATGCCGAGCCAGTGCTGTATCAGGAGTCGTTCCGGATCCACGCCCTCCACCAGAGCGGTCGCGGCCCGCAGCTCGGCTTCCGCAAGGCTCAGCGGGTCGGTGTCGTCACCGCTGGAGGCATCCAGCCTCGCAGTCGTGTCGACCTCGTACTCTCCCAACGGCCGGATGACATCGCCGACAGGTATCAACGTGACGGTTGCCTGGCTACCGGCGCGCCGCACCACCAGTTTCGACCCGTAAAGCACACCGGTCGGGCTTTCCTCCAGCCCAAACAACGTCATCCGCAGCTTCCCGCGGTCGTACTCGCTCAGGCCCACCACCGCGGGATCACCGAGTAGCCGGTCCGCCAGTGAGATCGCATCAGGATTGTCATCCAAGTCCAGCGACACAGTCATCTGTGTAATCCGCTGTCCCGATTCGGTGGTGACATCAATGTGAGGCTGGCCGCCGAACGCGCCCGTCGCCCCCTCCACCGCGATCTCCACTCTCGCGGCCTCGTCTGCGGAGAGCAGTTCTCGTCCGGTGAACCACGAGGCGGCAGAATCGCTCGCCACCTCGTCACCCGATATGCGCTCGGCACTGTCATCTCCGCCCGGAAGCGCATTATCCGCGTGGCCAGCGGCGGGCGGCTGGAACGCACGTCCACCGTCCTCCGGGCGATGCCCGCGTCCATCGTGGCTGCGCCGATAGGGGTACGGGCCGTACAGGTCACCCGCCCGCGGTCGACGTGGGGTATCGGCGGAGCCGATGTCCGACAACGGGATTCGCTTCGTGTAGCGCCAACCGCCGTCGACTTCGCTGACATCCGCGCCGTCGCGCAGCACCCGTGGCCGTGGTTCGGCCGTACCGGCCTCGTCGACCTGTATCACCAACGCCGGCTCGTCAGTGGTTTCGTCCACCGACAGCACGACAGTCAGCTCATCACGGGCATCGAAAGAGTCGAGCATGCGAAGCACTCGCCGAGCGGCACCTTGGATTTCGGCCTGCTCGGTTCCACGTGGCAATGCCTTGGCAAGGTAGTCGCGCATACGCTTCGCCGTGGGCATCGTGCCGGCATCGCGTACGAACTCGACACTCTGGGCCCGACGCTTGACGAGCGCTGCAATCGCGGCCATCTTGTCATCCAGTTCCGCGTCTGCGTCAACCACCTGGATGGCCTCAGTGACCTCTTCGCACTTCTGCTCGCACTCGAGGTCAAGGCGCTCAAAGGATTCCGCCGCGGCAAGTAGCTCCGTGGGCGCTGCGTCCTGCTCGGACAGCGCCCGCACATCTGGCCGCGACTGCGGGGCGGCACTCCAATTTCCATCCGATGTTTCGAGATGTTCGTCGTACCTGGCGCGAGCCTGGTCGCGACGGGTACGCGCATCGGTCAGGTCGGCCTCGAGGCGGCGGAGGGCGTACACGCGCTTCAGCAGACGACGGGACTCCTGCTCACCTTGGTACAGCACGTCGTACCACGCCACGCCTTCGTTTTTCGCGGCAGAGGCATCGATAATTTTTGCGAGCCCGTCACGAAACTCCACCGACTTGCGCTCGGCTTCCTCACACATTGCCGCCAGCTCGGCGGCTAGTCGGTCTTCAGCGCGGATGGCATCGGCCCTCGGCTGAGGGGCTGGCTCCGGCGCCTTGTCTTCCTCCGGCGCTTGTCCCGATGCGGCGTTGGCCGGGGACTCATCGTGGGTGGCGAGGGGGACAAGTGCGGGGGTGTCGCTCAACGGAACATATTTGTCAGGCTTGAACAGCCCACTGAGGAGGTCGTAGGCCTGGCGCACCTCGGCTGGTATCTCTTGCCCGAGACCACCGAAGCCCGCATCGGCAGGCTGTGCCAGCAGTCGTATTTCGTTCATCAGGACCGTGACGATGTCTTCGGCGCTCGGCTTCGCACGCGGTCCACCCGGCAACCCGTAGCGCAGGAATTCCGCCGCGGAAAGGTCGACCGACGTCACAGCGATATGGGCAAACTCTGGGCAGAACATCTTCGCCAGCAGTGCCACGCGGCGCGCATGCGGTGGGCGACAGAAAAGGAGAAGGTTCTTACCCGCGAGGTCCTCGACACTATCCAGACCGAGATGCTCTGCCAGCATCATCATCGAAATCGTGAAGTTCTCGGGAGTGTTCATCGCATCCGGTTCCAGAAGGATCCGATTTGCGGGATAGCCGCCCTGTACCGCGAGAGACTTGGATTCGCCGGCCTCGCCGTGCCAGCCGGAGACAATTTTCAGAAGATGGCCGAGTCCCTGCTCGATAAGGAACCTCGCAGCAAAAAGCGCGTGGACAGGCTTCTTGTGCCCCAACAAGAGCGCGAAGTCGTACTCGCGCGCAGGGTCGAATGCCTGTTCCGCATTGAACCATTCCGAATTGCGATCATTTCGCAGGTAAGCCCACATCGTCTCGAGGGCGGCCCCCGCCTGGGACGCTTCGGACGGACCGTACAGTCCGGCCAACCATCTCTCGAACCATGTTTTGACATCTCCACTGGGATCACCTGGCAACGCCAACTGATCCATGAAGCGGCGGCGCACGGCTTCGCACAGCTCGTCCGGCGGCAGCGATCCGTCAATCAGGTCCCGGTCGAGAATGAACCAGTTCTCCTGGTAGTCATCGACAGTGCCCTCATCGCCGGGAATCCGTACCCCGTCCAACGGACCGTAAGCGGTCGAGAGGTCGGCCAGCGTCTGCGCCGCCACCTGCAGCGACGCCGGATCCAGGCGCTCATCGCCGAATATACCGGCCGCATAGCCGAATCCGTCGGCGCGGATTCCATAGTGCCGCAACAACTCATCGGCGTTGATCGTCGCCCGCTCCGAGGACACGACACTGATCGTGGTAGCTGTGGACGCGCCTTGGCAGTAGTGGACATCGATGCCGGCCAAGACCAGCTCGCGCAGGTCCGGGTCCGAAGCCAGCAGGACCTGCAGGCGGCTCGGGGGGCCGACCAAGACCAGGCTGTCGCCGTCGGCGGTGTGCACTGTGCCGAGTTCAACCGATCCGGGCCAAGGAGTGATGTCGCTAGCGTTGAAGGTGGCGGGTTCCGAGGCGGTAGCACCGGCCGACCACGCATCCGCCTCGCCGACCGATTCAGACTGTCCAGCGGCTGCGAGGTCGAACTCGAACGGTGCCGGTCCTTCGGCCAGCGCATCGTCGTTGTCACTGTGCTCCTGAGCGGCCGGTCCGTCGCCCCCGACGCCGTCAGTACTCGACGACCGCAGAAAGTTCTCGACATCGTCAGTCCACGAGCTCAGGAGCTCCTCGAAGTCCGCCTGCGGAAGGACATCGATCGAGACTTCCTCGATGTCGCCACTCAGCCGCAGCGAGACCCGGTTGCCGGCCAGCACGACTGTGACCTGGACACGCACCGCGGGAGACCGCTGGCTGAGCAGCTCCAACGCCCTTTGCAGGTTAGCTGTGAGAATTTCGACCTCCGACCGGTCACCGGCCCATCCCGCCAGCGCGATATCGCCGAGCAGACGGACCGACAGCTCGATCGGAACGTCGCGGTCCCACAGCACCGGCCATCTCATGCGCAGATCGGAGCCTTCGATATGCGGTGAGAACAGGGTCAGCTGGTTAGTGCCGCCGGTATCGCTGGTAAAGATGCTTACGCCGATTCCATCGGCCGTATCGGTGCATCCGACAACAGCTCGTCCACCATTGCGCATGAGCCAGTAGCGAACCGTCGCCGCCGCCATCGCACACCGGTCCTCGGGCACTCCCCATTCCCGCAGTGTCGAATACAGCTTGCCGCGCGGATTGGCATCGTCGATCAGCTTGATGGACGCGGTCCGGGTGGCATCGCTCGGAGTCATCGCCAAATCCCCTCCGGTGGGATCAGGGCGGTCGCCGCGAGCGATCAGTATCGCCTCGTGGTAGCCGAGAGCCGCGCTCAAACGCTCTGCGGCCGGGAGACCAGCTGCCAACGCCGCCAATGCGGTGGCCCACTCCCGTATCTCTTGATCGAGTGACGGTGCGCCAGCGACAATGCCGTCGGACCGCACTCGGACCAGCAGTCGCACGTAAGAGTCGATCACTTGGCCGACCGCATCGGCGACCTCGCGGCCGGACTGTCCGGTCGGCAGCAGTCGACGGGGTTCTTCCAGTAGCGACACAATTCCGGGGGCCCGACCGTCGACGATTTCGTCGAGCGCCAGCGCCACCGTCAACAGCTGGGCCTCCGCGGTCAGTGCCGACGAATCCGAATCGGCGGCGCCAGGGGCCACCGGGTTCTCGCCGTCGAGGTGAGCGTGACAACGCCATGGTGTCTCCTCCCCTCCGTCGACGGTGAGTTCGATGGCGACGTGATCGGGCAGGTTGTCGGATGGGCTGGACGCATCGAGGTCGGAGTGCGAAAGACGTACCACCGCTTGGCCGTTGCGCAGCGCGGTAGCCAATTGTGCCCTGAGGTAAATCAGGGCGTCTTGGATGTCCACGTCGGCGAGAATTCCGCGCAACTGTTGCTCCACGAGCGCCATAGGGCGGGTGTAGGCGTCCTCGTCGCCCGCGTACACCTTCAGTTCGAAATCCGGGTGCCGCCCGTAGACACCTCCACCGGCCGCGACCAGCTCGTCGCGCAGAACCTGCTTACCGCTATTGACGGCGGGCTCGAAGTCCAACGGCAGCGAGGAGTATTCGACCGTCATCATCTCGTACGAGGCAAATGCTTCTGCGAATGCCGACGGCAGATCGACGTTGCCTTCGGCGTCTACCGCGTCGCGGCCGAACTGGTCGCGCAGCCAGTTCGTCAAACCTTGTTCGGTACCACCGTCGCTCAAATTTCGCGCCGCCAGTGCCGCCCTCGCCCGCACTATGGCGCGCTCCCCGGCCGCGCTGTACGCGACGGCCCCGAGAATTCTGCACATCCAGAAGTCACCGATACCGCCGGTAGCCAGATACGGCAACTGGTCGCGGTTCCAAATCAGGCTGATACTGCCGTCCGCCTTCCGAACCGGCCAGACGAATGCGGCTGGGTCCAGATCGGGACGGTGACGCCGCCGGAACCGGCGCATCAGATCGTTGTATGTGGTGGCCTCGAGCTCCGTGATGTTGATCCACGGATACTTTTGTTTCGTATTCGTCAACCGACGAACGAGTGCCGCGCGAAGAGCCTGCTCGGCGGGATCGTCGTCGCGGAATCCCCACGCCGGCAGCTCACCAACGTCATCCGGGTCGCCCGGACCCCTGTCCTCATTGTCGCCGGCATTATCCGGGTTGGGATTACGTGCGTAGGGCCCCGGACCGAAGGAAGCGGCTCTGCCCGAGCCCAATCCGTAGGGCAGGGCCTGGCGGCGGCGGAATTCGAGACTGTCGGTGGCTGCTTCGGGGTCGGCGGTCGCTGCGCTCTGGTGGGGAGCCGAGCCGCGGTCGGTTTCGTGGTATTCCCAGGAGCGGACCGGTTGACCGTTCTCGAACAGCTGGATACGGGTTATCCGGTTGCTTTCGCCGATCCGCACTCGCACGTCCGGTGCGGCGTCGTCGGTGTCGGTGCCCAACTGAGTCAGGGCGTGCAGCAAACGTTCGCGGAGGTCGGCGCGCTGGTTCTCGCGTAGCCCTCGCACGTTCTGCATCAGTACATGGTCGGCAAACTCTTCGACGTCACCATCGTCCCACGGGAATTCCAGCCATGGTTGGTCTGGGCCAGCGCCGTCCGGTGCGTCAGTCCACACCAATCGCTGTGCCAGACGGTCGAGTGCGGGCCCGGCTTCGGCGATCGCGGCCGAATCGCTCGCGGCGGCCCCCTGCTGCACGTGCATCCAGAACAGTGGCTGGAGCAGGGCGCGGTCGGCAGGGTCGAGTGCGCGCAATGCGCGGGCCCACTCGCGGGCGGTCAAGTCGCCCAGGCGAAGTGCCGGGAGGTCGTGGGTGGCTGCCAACCACGTCCCGAATGCGACGGCACGGGTATTGGCGTCGATGACAAATTCGGCTACGTCGTCCAGGAGCCACTTGTCGGGGCTTCCGCCCGGGGTCAGACCGCCGAGTCCCCGTGCGGCGCGGTCGGAGATCTCCGCCACGGTGGCTTCGGCGGCGCGGGTCTCGCCCATCGCGGCCCGTGCGCAACGCGTCAGATCCGCGCTGTACCGCTCGCGCAGAGCAGCGACCACACCCTCCCTGTCGTCGGGTTCCACAGACAGGGGTGGTGGGGTTATCTCACCGACAAACACTGCGGAAGAGGGTATTTCGGTGGCGGGGTCAACGATCCGCACCGCCGGGCCGTCCACGACCTCTATCCGGAAGTCGATGCCGTTGCTCTCCGAATCGACGGCGTGCACGTCGGCCGTGGTGCCGGCGCCGAACCTCAGGATCCTGGACTGGAGCTCACGCATCGATGCGAAGTCCTCGACGCCATCGGTGTTCAACAGTGTTCGGAGAGTATGGAGTTCGTCGTCCAGGTGCCGGTAATCGGCCGCGAGCTGCTCGAGTTCCGCCATTTCTTGCGGCGAAAGATCGTGGCTCAGCTGCTGTATTGCTGCGGCGAGGGCATCGGGAGTCGTCCCTGGATCCACCCAGAACGAGAAGGACGCGACCTGTTCGTATACGCGGTAGACCACCGCGTCGAGCTTTTCGCGCAGCCTCCAGAACTGTTGCAAGCCTGGACTATTGCCATCGGCGTCCGGCTGGGGCAGTCCCGCGCCTGCCCGCAGTGCGAAGACCTGCGCGGCGTGGTAACGCACGCGCATTTCGTGTTCCTTGAGCGCCTTCGCGAACCCGGGAATGTAGCGCTCGTCGTCGTGAAGTTCCCCGTACCCCGACACCGTCGCGTCGATCTGCTCGGCCGTCAGGTTTCCGGGTTGCTGCGCGGAGCGGCCGGCGTCGAACCGGTACAGCATCTGGGTCACATTGCGGCGAGCCCGAATTCCCTCGGCGAGAGCTTCCGCCGCGCGGGACTGCTCGGTGGGCTGGGTTCGCTGCCGGGCATCGAGCAGGTCGGCCAGGTGCGCGGCGTATACCCGCGCCTCCAACTCCTGCTCGGCCGCAACCGCTTCCAGGTGCAGGTGCACCGTGTCGGCCAGCGCGGTCGGGGACGACTTCGGCAGGTCTACGGCGAGAGTTTCGACCAGGTCGATCTCGGTCTCCAGGATCGCCCGCTGCCACCACAGGTCCTCGATTTCGAGGGGATCGGTCGCGTATGCCTCGTTGTCCACCAGCCGCTTGCGCTGTTCCAGCAGGTCCGCGTACAGCGCCGAAACTTCCTGCCCCAGTGCCGGCCTGCTGTCCGGGCGCTCCTCATGCGTCGCGTCCGGCTGCGGCATCCTTGCGGCAAGGTAGGCGGCCTTCCACGCCGTGATCCGCAAATGCGGCGCCAGCCACAGCAGATCCCCCACAACCTGCTCGGCACCATCGCCCGGGGTATCCCCACTTCGGTGTTGCGCCGCCGAGTGCGCAACCTCCGCCACCGTCCCCGGTATGAGCTCAGGATCCAGCGGCATCTCCCCTTCGAAATACCCCAGCAGAGCATGCATCCGGCCTTCGCCACGGTAGGTATCCGCGACGGCCGCGGCATACCCTTCGATGAGGGCAACCGTTTCTCCGGGGTTCGGCATGAGCCAGTCATGCGCTACCCGGTCGACCGCCAGCGCCGCGAAGCCCTCGGTCTCCGCGTCGGCGAGCCGATACGTCAGCGCCTTCTGGGCCAGTACATCGATCCCGGATTCGACCGCTCCCGATGGCGACCCCAGTTCACTGGAATCCGCAACGCGCGCACGGGTATCCGGCAGCACGGCAATGATTCGAACCGGCGCCAGCTCCGCCGGATCGATCCACACCGGCAGGTCTGCGACCAACTGTCGCAGACCCTTGGCTTCAGACTCGCGCACGGAGTCCGCCACCACGAAGGCTCGGACCAGCTCCTCGGGGATCGGATCCGAATCCATCTCACGGATCCGATCGGCGAATTCGGTCAGCTGGGTCAACCGCCGCGCGAAATGGGCGGCTTCGTGCGCTGCGACCTTGTAGCGGCGGACCAAGTCGACATAGCGCTCGGCGCTTGCCGGGTCGTGGAGGAAGACATCGTCGACCAGGGAGTCGAGCCGCGAAGGCAGCGAATCACTATCGGCCACGCCGATCTGAGTCAGGGTCGCGACGATTTCGGCACGCAGTTTGACGGTTTCCGCTGTCGCGATCGCACCGTAGACGGCGGCATCGGCGCGCAGCTCTGCAACCTCCGACAACAACCCGGCGGCCGCACGATCCTCTGCAAGGCCGGGTACTTCGGCGGCCAGGTCCGCCAGCCGCGCCGCGTAGATCTCAGTGTCCAAGCCAGCGGTCATGTATTCGTCGGCCACACCGAGGATCTGTGTCAGGACCTGCAACTGCTCGTCGGTCAAATCGGAGCGGCTCGACAGTTCGGCGAGGGTTTCACCGATCTGGCTCTGGCCCCATCCTGGTCCGTCCGTCGGCAGGGATGCGGCCCACTGCCGGATCCGCGCGCCCAGCTCGGCACGTTGTGTGGCCGCGCTGGAGTGAGCGGCCGTCGCCTCCTCGAGTTCGGCGGCAGCCGAAAGTCCGCTATCCGCGCGGATATACAGCTCATCAAGGTATTCGCTCAGGCGACGCGCATGGCGTACCGCGCGTTCGAGAGCGTGGGCGGTCTCCATCAGGCGCGCGACGTCGACATGCTCCGAGTCGAAGGACGCGAGCGCGGTGGCCGCCGCCAGGGCCTGGCCGGTTTGCAGCTGGTTTCCCGTGTCCCCAGGCACTACCCCCATGTACAGGAGGTCCGCTTCGAGAGCGTCGCGGCGCGCGACGGCCACCGCATGCATCTGTTCCACGATTCCTGCGCCGACCGCACTGTCCGGCGTGACATCCCGCTCGGGCGCGAATGCCTGCAGCCAGGCCGGATCAGGTGGCGATGGTTGCCGCCGCGTCGGTGCGGAAACCTCAGGTGCTTGCCGTCGATCGCGGAAGAAGTCGCAAAGATCATGGAAGTTGAAGCGATCCACGGGAATCGGGTACAACGGCATGGTGGCGCGGACATTCTGCCCGACGTAATAGCGCCGGGTCTCGAGCAGATCCTCGGCGCGGTTCCGCGACAGCCGGTCGGCCTGCTTCTGGTCGGTGGCGAAACGCAGGATCGTCGTCTTGCGGGTCGGGCGGCCGGTGGTGTTGCGGTGCCACTGCTCATGCAGGTGGGTGGTGAAGGCCGCGGCGACGGGCGATACCCGTAGCGGCACGCCCACCACCTCGTGTACTGCGATCTCCTCGGCAGTATCGAGTCCAGCGCCGTACGCGAGCTCGAAAGTGCCGGTGCGCGGGTCGAACCACGCGAGCTGTGGCCGGGATTCATCGTCTCCAGCGGCCAGCACCTGCTCCAGCGCGCGGTATCCGGCCAATTGCCGGGTGTGGACGTCATCGAGCCTGCCCGTGGCCTCCCACGCCTGCAGCTCATCGATCGCGCGCCGCAGCATCGCCTCATACCCCTGACGCCGCCAAACATGCGGAACCCCATACAGTCTGTGCACGACGTACGGATCTCCGTGTATCCACGCAGCCTTGTCCTCATCGGACAGTTCCTGCCATGCCGACGCGTAGGCGCCAACAATCCACGACGATGAGATCCGCGGTTCGGGCCCCTGATACGCGGCGACCCGCGCGAAGAAGTCATCCGATATCTCTCGCACCCGCTCCTGAGCGACATCGTTCGCAATGGGCGCCTCTTCCCGGCCACCATCAGGTTCCGGATCGAAGCCGGCCGGCCATGACCCGCGCTGAGCTTCCCGCAGTGTGAACCCGCGCGGCGGGTCCTCGGAGTCGCCGAGTAGCTCGTCTGCCAATATCGCGGCAGTCCACCAGGTTTCGGTCGGCTCCTTCTCGTCGCCGGAGATTTCGCCGTCGAGTGACATGTCGTCGGGCTGGTTGTCGAAGTCCGCGACGAGCCGCACCGTCATGGTCCGCTCCGGGTGCGCACCCGCCAGCTCCGCTCGCACCACGACCGGGCCGCCGCTGCTGTCCTCGTAGGCGAAAAGCGCCAGCTCCCAGATGATCTCAGCGGCATCCGCGCACTGACCGGCGTCTTCCCAGCCGTGTGCCCGCATCCAGACGTTCAGGACGGCGGCGGCCTCGTCCGACCGGTCGAGGAAGTCGTTGACCCCGGTTGGGCCGAGCGGGATGTCGATGAAGTCGGGTGGATTCATGGTGACCGACCCGTCGGCCATCGCCGCCGCCGCGTCGTCCGACCCGAGACCGGAAACCTCCTCGTCCGGGTCCAGACCGGCCACCAAACGAGCAGCGGCGGTGGAGCCGAGTCGTGTTGCGCCATAGCCGGGGTCGCTCGGGGTGACCCCGAATTCGGAGGGACCGGGGGTACCCGTCACGTACACCGGCATGCCGTGCGCGGCGGCGGAGTCGGCGGGCGTCATACCCGGATCGATCAGCAGCAGCGCGTCGACATCCGCGGACAACTGACCGTCGAGGGCGGCAGCGCTGGCGGTCGAGGCACCCATGCCGTGGCCGGCGAGCAGGATCCGGGGACGCGGCTCGTCTCCCTCCGATGGATCGGGCGTGAATTGGCGGACGAGGGACCGCAGCCCCGTACCGACGTCACTGTCGGCATCCGAGGTTCGGTAGCCGAACGCGACCAGCACTTCGATGTGGCCGCCGTGGTCTTCGGTGGCCCGGCGGTAGAGGTCGGCCGCGCCGCGCAATGCCGCCGCGAGGTCGTCGGGTTCATTGAGCGAGCCCTCCGCCGCATACACCAGGATGGTCTCCGGCTCGGTTCCCCCGGGTTCCTTCATCAGGATGAGCGAACGCTCACCTGGATCGATGGACAAAGGTCGGATCGACGGTGGATCGGCCATGTCCGAGAGGCCCTCTCGGACATGGTTGATCACGTTCAGCACCATGGTCATCGAATCCGCCGCGGACAGCCCCGGCGCCGGTGGATCCGAGATTGGTGCTGCCGCATCGTCTTCCGGCACACGCGGGCGGGCAGCCATAGTCCGGTTGGCGAGTTCCTCCGGCGCGGCGACGTCGGTGATCAGCGACGCGACCTGGTCGGTCATCATGTCCATCCAGGGCCGGAAGCCCACCCCGCCGCGGACCGAGTGCAAGACCAAATGGTCGACGTAGGAATTCGGAGCATCCTGTGCCGCACGGGATTTCCATGCCCCACTACGCCGCCACAGGTCATCGAGCACCCGTTGAATGTTGAGTTCGGTGATACTGCGGTCGTCGCGGTCGGACGGATGCCCGCCCTCGTATTGCAGGGTCACCGATACCGGCGCGCCACCTGCCAAGGTCGACAACCACCGGTAATGCGCGACTACCGTCGCCAGGGCGGCGTTGATGTCGGACCAGCTCGCATCCCAGGGCAGCACGTGCACGGCCCGATACACGGCCGCGTCCTCGTCACCGATGGTGAGCCGCAGCGACTGGGGCTGCGTTTCGGTCCGTCCCGTCGGTGAGTAGGTGGCCGGGCCAGCATCGACCGCCGACAGGTGCACGGGAGTGCTGGACGCCAGGTGCTCGACCAACCGCCGGGCTTCGCGTTTCAGATCCAAAATTTGTCGCGTCGACTCGGGATCGACCGACCGGTCGCCGGAAGTCAGCAGGATCTGATTCGCGGCGTCACGGTCGGCGTTGCGGAAACTGGCTGTGCCGGCAACGACCTCGAGGATCAAGGGGGACGCAAGCGCAGCCGCCCATTGTTCGGGGTCGAGTGCGTCAGCCCACGCGGCGAGCCGCGCGATGTATTCCTGCTCCGCCTCGATGTCGTCGTCCCGCAACCGGTCCAACAGCTCTTGCGGGAGCTCGAAGTGGAACATCTCCAATCCGGCTTCCACGGCGCGCTGCTGCTGCTCCGTGGGTTCGAGGGCACGCGTGTCGAGGTCGATGAGGCCGCCAACCGGCAACATCTCCGGCGTCATGTCCGAATCCGGACCGGATTCATCGATCCGAATCCCCAGCACCGCAGCCTGTTCGGTATCGAACGTGCCCACCCACACCTGGCGATCACCGGACCCGCCACGCACCGTCAGCACCACATCGACATCACCCGCCTGCATGGCCGCGTCGGTTACCCAGTCAGCTACCGCGGCGGCCTGCAGGCTGTTCCCCCAACCCCGCACCTCGTCGAGCACCCGCAGCGCACCACGCGACACCCACCGCGTGTCTCCGCCCTCCTTGACCCGCGCCCCAATCTGCACCTCCCGTGCCCCGTACGGTCCCGGCACCTTCAAAGCCGTTCGCGCCAAACGGGATCGGTCGACCATGTCGATACGCAGCACCCCGCCGTCAAGGCGAGCCGTCATCAATCCCGGACCCAGGCGCGCGGCGAGCTCGGCGCATCGACCGACCAGGTCTTTCACATCGGCGAAAGCGGTGCCCAGCCATTCGCTCAGACCATCGGAGTCGGACAGCGCACCGGTCCACACCGGATCCGGCCGTGGTGGACCCTGCTGATGTCCACCGAAACTGCGCGTGGGTCGCCCGCCGGGAGGGTCCGGATGGAAGTCCGAACGCGCTGGTGGGCCGGCCTCCGGTGTACCCCCAGCCAAGTCGGTGGAGTCCTCCGAGAAGTCGGACAGGCGTGCCTCGAAGTAGCGGGCCTGAATGTGCGCCGTGCGGAAACCGGAGGCGTAATTCGACAGCGATTCCACAGCGTCCACGTGCGGCATCCGGACCAGCAATGCCGTTGCTGTCGTGGTGATCTGGCCAGGCACCAGACTCGCGGGAGCTAGCGGATTCGGCAGGAGTTCCGCCGCTTTTCGTACCATCGCGGCGTTCGTATCGCGTTCCGCGGCGGCTTGGCTGGCCGCCAGCGCAACGATTTCCGGATCATGGCTGGTAGTACCTGCAGCCTGTGCACTCAGTCGCTCTTCCAAGTAGCGGGTCGCCAGGTCGGTGTCGCGGTAGTGGACCGCGGCCCGAAGCAAGGCGTCGAGGTGCCGGCGTTGTTCGGTGGTGTAGGTCGAGGCCCACAGGTCGGCGAGCGTGCGCTGGATCTGGCCGTGATCCATCGACAGCGAAAGCAGCGGTATCCCCTCGATGAGCGCTGCGAATTCCGTTCGCGCGCGGTCGCGCTCGCCCCTGGATTCGAGGTACGCACGGCCCACGTTCGACCTCAACAGGTCGTCCGGCAACCCTGGCGGGCCTTCGGCCTGGTGGTCGCCCGCCGACTCGGCGATGCCGACAGACGCGTCCTGCGCGTCGGTGAATGGCCCACCCAGATCATCGAGACGAGCATCCAAATATTGTGCTGCCAAGTCGATTCCGGCGTAGCGCGCCATTAGGGGACTCAGCGCTGCCAGCTGTCGTGTCTGGTCGTCCGACCACTGCCCGCCGCGCAGACTCGCCGCCAATTCCCGGAGGTGCTGGACAGTCAGTGTTCCGGACGGGAGCACGAAGTTCGCCGCCGCGGCGAGGACCCCCACCAATTCCCGAATCTCGGCATCGATTGCCTGCCGCGCATCGAAAGCCGACGCCCGCGCCCAAGACGTCAGACGTCGTTCATAATCCGGCGACATCACCTGGTCGGACGGAGCTCGATCCCGCAATCTGTCCAAGTGCTGCTTCAAATTCGCGGCCGTGCGGTGAGCATCGTCGAGTTGTTCGGCGAGGCTGAGGAGATGTGTGTTTGTGCCGCGGATCCGGCCTTGGACCGTCTTCAGCGCTCGCGCGGGCTCCAGCCCCGCGGTGATCCTGTGCTTGGCTGCCTCCGCGCGAACGGCCACCGCCAGGTCCGCTTCCAGCGCCAAAGCCTGATCGTATGCCGCTTGCACTCGCGGGCTCGAAAATGCCTGTGCCCGACCGGAATCAACCGATGACCCCGAACCTGCATGGTCTCGCCAATCGATAACACGCCAATCGCCGCCCACTTTCAGGCCCAATGACACGATCGGGTCACCGTCCGGCGCGTACCGCACCGCCGCCCGAAGTGTGATCGGATCCGCCGCGACCGCATCATCATCCGGTGCCGCCTCCGCGAACGCCTGACGCAGCGCCGCGACCGCGGCGTCCTGCTCCGCGCTGGACGCACCGCTCAGCAGCCGGCGAACCTGCTTTTCGGAAAACCGGCGATCCACGGCATCGGGTGCGGCCCGTCCGGCCACATCCCATGTGACGCTCAGGAATTCGTCCCGGCCCTCGGTAGACAGGCGGGTCAGTTGGCCACTCAGCGGAAACAGCACCCGAAGCTCCGGCCCGGCCGCACCAGCGTGCTTCGACACGACCGCCGCACCGAGAAGGTGTTCGTCATCGAGCAGCCGCGCAACGAACGGCATCGCAATCCTGAACCGCCACTCGTCCAAGACCTGGCTCAGCTCACCGTCACGCAGTCTGGTGATCGTGGAAACAGGCAGCTGCTGCGAACCGTCGGTGGCCAGCCGCACCCCGTCGGCGCGGGGCTCGTTCGGCTGTTCGGCGCTTTCCAGCAGCTCGATCATCAGCGAGTACAGTGCCCGCTCGCCGTCGGTGGCCTCGTCCGCGCCGCCTCGCATCCTCGAGTGCGACTCAGCGAATGCCTCACCCAGCCGCAATCTCCAGCGGGTCCCCTCGGAATCCGTCAGCTCGATAACGGGTTCATCGACATCACCGCTGTCTTCGTCGGCCAACTCGAAGCAGTACCAGCTGAATTGATCCAACACCCATGGGCCGAACGACGCCTCGTCGCCCTGGTGGGTATCGCGGAGTGTGGATTCGGCCCGTTCAACGAGTGCTTCCCGGCTCAGGCCGATGGTGTTGAGGACGACATGACCGTATTCGTGATCAGAGACCGCTTTGCTGGCTGAGCGAACCGGTCCGACGTTGTAACCCGACGCCACGCTCGTCACGACGAAACGGTCCGCCAATTCCGGATCCGTCGTGCAGAGCTTATCCAGAACGACGTGGCTACCACCGTCCATCATTTTTGTCAGCCCCGGATTCCCCCGCCCCTGGTCGTCCAGACCGGCGCTGACAACCGAACGCAAATTAGTGCGGTTACGGAGCAGCACAGCGAAGTGACCCGCGACTTCACGGAGGGTGTCGATGCCGACATTCGGATCCTTATCGAATCCGACCAACCGCACACCGAATTCTTTCGCGAAATCCGCCGCGATCTTCGCCTTCGCAAGCTGCAGTGCGGGATCCGGTTCAGGCACCGGCCTATCCCCGGCCACGAGGGCCTGAATTTCGCGCAGCAGTCCGTTCCGCACCACCAGCGATTCCGGCCCCGGGACATCCAGCGCAGCCATCGCGAACGAACGTCGGTGACCGCGGCGGAAGTCTGATATGCCAGGGCGGCCAGCGGAACGCTGCGCCATCAACTGCGCTTTGAACTGCCGCCAATCCATGGGATGGCGACCGGCGGCACGATGATCGCTCAGATCGAGATTGACCCTCAGAATCGCCCGGTCATCCAGTGCCTCGGTGATCGCGAGCCCGATCAGATAGGAGCCTGCGAACCTACCGGGCCGCTCCGCGGGACCACCGTGCGCCGCAACAACATTCGCACCGAATTCCGGATCTGTGAGGAACCGCTCGTTGATGACGACATCCACCACGAACGCCCCATCCCGCACCTCTGCCGATACGGAACCGAACACCTCACCCTCGACCGCACCGACGCCGATGCTCAGACGCATCCACGGGAATTCATCCCGCAACGCATCGAGCATCGTTGCGATCTCGCCGGCCAATTCGGCGGCGCTGCTGGGATCGCCTACGGTGGCAATCGAACCCAGATCCCGCAGCACCCGACCAACCGGCTCCGACACGGATTCCGTCGGTCCGGTCTCGGTTGAGTAGTCCTCCGCCGCGGCCTCGTCGACCCGCTCCGGCGAATCCGCACCGCGCGACGGCTCGGTTGAACCCGCGCTATCGCCGTTGTCCCTCCATCCATACGACGCAGGGGGATCCGCCGACGGGGCGCCACGCATCGACCGAGACTCTCCGAACTTCCCCGGTCCCCCACCCCCGTGCCGCAGCGCGGACTCACCGCGGCCACGTCCGGTGATGCTCGAGTCCCGAAGATGACTGTTCCCTTGCGCGGGGGGTTCCGACAACTGGTACTCGCCCAGGCCCTCCAGACCGGGCATATAGATGGTGTCTTGCACGCCGTTGCCCAGCTGCACGCGCGGCTGTCCGGACAGTTTCAGGGTGGCGATCATCGCGGAGTTGCCCTGGTCCTGTGACGCACGGACTTTCTCTGCGATCCAGTCCTTCGCACCGTTCGCGCCGGGATGATCGAAGCACGCCGCAAGCTGTGAGCACACGTACGGCGCCCAATCCTCGTCCAGCGTCGGTTGGAAGATGTTCGCCGACGTGGAGACGCTCACCTGGCGGTCGTCAGGTCCACCGGATACCCGCAGGTAGGTGATCGCCGAACCTGCGAAGTCGCGGAATTGCAGTTGCAACCAACCGTCGTACGCCTCCAGATCGACCTGCGGGCATCGATTCTCGAGCCCCTCGAGATAGCGCAACACCAGTGCACGTTCACGGTCATCGAATTCCGGATGTCTGTCGAACCAGGCGATGAGTGCCTTGGTATCGGTGGGGGATCCGACGAAATGGGCCGGTGCAGGCGCACTCTGAGCCGGATCTGCACCCACCAGCTCCGCAGCAGCCCGCAACGCCGCGGCCAACTCCTGATCGGCGTCAGCGATTACGCGCTGTTCCGGCTCAGCCGGCACATCGGGATAGCTGTTATCGGAATCGTGACCCGCCCCCGCGGGGAACCCGAACGGCTCCTCAATGTCGTCGAGCGGCAATTCGAGTGTGCCGTACGACGTCTGAACGGTGAGCGTGGTCTCGGTGACCTCGATGCGGCCGGTCACGTCCCAGTTGCCTCGGTCCAGCCGCAACAACCCCCGCACCCGCTCCACCTGCGGCTCGGTCAACCGGCCACCAGCGGCCAGCACGACGGTGTCGAGCAGGAAATCGGCCTTGCAAAGCCGAAGTTCGACGAGACGCCGACTACCGTCGGCGTGGGCGTCCACGGTCAGCCAAGGACCGAAGTCTTCCGCCTCGATCCACAGCGACTCGGTCCCGGACTCGGTCCGGCGCAATCGTATCGCCGCAGGTTGGCCGGCATGCGCGATGCCGTCTGCGCGGCGCAGCAGTTCCACCGCCCACGCCGCCTCGGCCCCGAACTCGGTGAGCTCCGCGACGTGCTCGGCCGCCTCGGCGAGCGACCGCTCGACATCACCGTCGACAGGCGCTTCACCCCACCGGGCGAATACCTCCCGCACCTCGGCCACCGCAGTAGCGAGCGCACGGATCTCGGATGGGGCTTCCGGCCCGGATCGGAGCAGAAGCCGGTGCAGTTCGGCGCCGAATTCATCGACAGCTCGGAGTGTTTCGAGCGCCGGTGGTGTCGCGGCGCGCGTGGGCAGGGCAGCCACCAGCGCCTGGTAGGACCCCGCCATGGACTCGACCAGCGCGGCCTGCCCGGCATCGGGATGGTCGATCGGCAGCAGCGCGTCCAGCCCGTGCCGCAGCGTCGCACCGACCGAACGAGTCGCATCGGACACCAAATCCGCGACATTCGCGGCGACATTCGCGAGCCTCGGATCTGCGGCGGCAACATCCGACGGGCGCAGCGTGTAATCGCGCCAGTTCTCTGGATGCGGACCGTGGATGCGGAGCTCCGCCGCACCCTCCGGCGATTCGGTCACCGTCAGCTCCACGCCGGCCGAACCGTGGTCGGCCGTCATCCGCGAACGGACCTCGCCTCGCACAATGGCCGCATCGCCCGGACGCACCCGGCCCGCGGTCAACAACCCGATCACTTCGTGCGCGAATGCCGTTCGCGCATCGTCACCGCCACCGACGTACACTGACCGGGACCGTTCCCCACCTCGGTGCTCGACGTCGACCGACAGCCACATCTGCCCTGCGGCGTCGTACAGAGTCACCCGCAGCCCGTTCGAGTTGTCAGGGTTGCCCACCCAGAACCGGCCGCCACCGCAGGCCTGCGCCGCCTGATCCAGCACCGCCGCCACCCACGCAGCTTCTGTGACGAAACCGGCCGAGGCTACGGATTCGCGCGCGTCCGCGATGGACTGGGGGTCGCCGGGGGTGATCTGGCCGCCGCCGCTCTGGCCGTCCTCCACGTTTGACTGCGGCTCTGCGGGCGACCCGAGTTCGACATCACCGCCTTGGTCGAGTGCGCTGCGCAAGCGCTGACCCGCGGTCGTTTCCGCTCCTGCCAGCCGGAGGAATTCGTCACCACATTCGCTGAGGACAGTAATGATGTCGGGATCGATCTCCTGCATAGCCCGCACCCGGTCGAGCAGTGCCACGAACCAGCCGACAGCATCTTCGAGCGCGCTCGCCGCACTACTGTCGACGGTTTCCACCGAGGCGAGCCCATCACGCGCCCGACGCAGGCCAGCCACGTTCAGGTCGTCGTGGCCCTCCGCCATCCAGTGCAGCGGAGCCTGCGCGCCTCGGAGCGCCGGCACCACCGAAAGCTCCTCGGCGCGAGCGGGTTCCACGACGATGTCCGGCTGGTCCGCATCGTCTGCGTCGGTGGCCGGGCCCAGCCACTCCGGGGGGTCGTCGCCGAGATCCTCCTCCATCGCGGGATTGAAATTCAGATCCCACATTCCGGTCGATGGCCGGAATCCGCCGTCGCGGTATCGGGTGAAGTCACGACGCTCGCCGCCGCTTGTCGTAGTTGATGCCGGCGCTCGACCAGCAGACGACCGTCCGAGATCGTCCTCCGGTCCCTCCGCCAACACCTGGAACCGGAATCCTCGTTCATCCACCGACGCGCCGATCCGCAGTGGGCCCTGCCCGATTCGGCCCCGTCTACCGGCCATCCGGCGATCGACGGTCGCCTTCTCAGCAGGTGCCAGGTGCAGTGTCAGCTGGTTGTAGGCGAGTTCGAGATCTTCCAGACGGTCCGGCGGAATCGACCAAGTGGCCGCCCACTCTTGCGGCCCATGGATTGTGAGTGTCAGGCCGGTGCCGTCCGTGTCGGTAATCGCCACCTGGAGCGCGCCATCGTCCAACAGTCGGACCCGCACGCGCATATCTCCGACATTGATGGCCGCGAGATTCGCTCCCAACACCATGTTCGCGACCTCGGGGGGGACCCGTCCGCTCAACCACCGGGCCAACTCCGCATCGACTTGGAGCGGCCGTTCCCCGTAGCGGCGTTCGCTTCCCGCCGACTGGATCGTTGCCTCACCGCCGGACACGACCGCCGCGAATCCGCCTGCGTCCACGGCGGAGTCCATCCACGCGGAAACCTCGTCGACGTCCTCCTCCACGACCAGCTCATGGGTTTGATGGAATGCTGCTTCCTCGGCGACGCGGATGTTCGACGAATCCGTGACGAGCCACGCCCCCTCCGGGACCGGGATGTACTCGCCAGTCTCCGATTTCAGCGCGACCAGCGATCGGAAGGGAGCCCGCATCGCATTTACCTGGCGCGCCACTTCCGTTCCGTCGGTGGCGTTGTCGCCGCGCAGCTGGTAGGCGGCGCTCCGGCGCACGCTCTCCGCGATATTGCTCAACTGCTCAGCGCTGAGCACCCGATGCGGCTGTCCATCGATCAGCACTACCGGCCAGGCACCACGTTCCTCCGCCAATCGACGACGAGTGGACTCTGGATCGCCGGTGAGAACGCCGGTGGCTCCCAAGCGAATAGCCCGCCGCACATCCCCTGCGTCAGCACCGGAGATATCGAGGAAGACCTGGACGCTGTCCGCACCGATATAGGACCGGAACAGCGGATCCTCGTTGAACAGTGTGTCGATCGGCTCTCCGCCCGCGAGCACCAGAACCGCCGACCCGATGCCACGCCGGAGGAACGCGTTGAGCCGATCGAACGCGTCGAACATGGCATCGCGGTCGAGCACATCGCTGTCCGCCGGGACGCGAACGTCCACCCACAGCACCCGTTGCCCCTCGGGCAGATATCCGGCGTCGGTAAGTTCGGCGGCTGCCGCCAGCACCTCCGGATCAGCGCTCTCGATTCGAACGCTGTCCACACCGTCGAGGTCGCGAGCCACCGCATCAAGAATCTCCCGGCTGTCCACCGACAGCGACAGGTGCTCACCAGCTGATTGCGCTACCTCGGCCACCGGGACGACCTGCCCCTGGTCTGTCACGACCACGGTCGCGCCGTCGACGATGGAAACCGGTACCCGGGTGGTGGTCCCGGCCTGCGGTGGTGCCCCGGCAGCCCACCCGCAGAACACCTGGAATTCGTCAGCCGGCACGTGGCCACCCGGCTTGGCCAGTGGGCCGTCGAGATCGCGCACGTAGCCGAACTCACGCGCCCATGGGCCGTCCTGCTCGAGCCCCGTGCTCGGAGCCCACGTCACTGTGGTGTCGTCCGAAGAGTTCGGATCAAGGTCGAGCTCGAGCCGTACTTGTCCCTGCAACTCGATCAGAGCAGCCGACCTGGGTCGCCGGAACAGCAACTGCCGCAACCGTTCCGCACTCAGTGGAGGTACCGCGGGTCGCGGATCGCCGCGCCGGCCGTGCGAGGCCAACCGCGCCCACTGTTCGGCCGCGGTGTCGCGCCATTGCGGATCGTTCGGATATCCCTCCCACGACACGCGCACCGCATCGGCGGTCACATCCACCGTGATCCGTCCGGGATGACCGTCGAGATCGATCTCGACCCGCCGGCCCCCCGACGACCCCAGCGCACGGACCACCACATACCCGCCGAACTTTTGGATCGGCTCGAAGATCAAATCCACTGCGTCCGCGGCGAACCGACCACCGAGCAGCTCCTGGAGTTCAGTCCGTAGCTGATAGAGCAGCTCATTGAACTGGTTGCCCCGGACAGACACCTCGTACAGGGGCTCGCCACCAGACACCAGGCGGGCTTCACCTTCACCAGGCTCCGGCGAATCGCCAGAATTGGAGTGACGCGCATACGGTTCCGAACCAAAGGAACCCGCTGAGCGCCCTTGTCCCGCCCCAACTCGATGCGGGCCCCACTGCGACGCTTGCACCCCGTCGGGCATAGCAGCGCCTGACGCGGCATCGGCATCCGACCAGCCCGGATCGCCGAGACGCAGCACCGCGTCGAAGGAATGCCGGGCACCGTCGGGGGTCCACACCCACACCCGGCCGCCGACCGAACGGACCGCACCGCGCCTTGCCTTCGTCGACCCGTCACCGAGCGTCAGCTGGAATTCGACTGGAACCCAAGGCCCCTCGGCCAGGACCGCACCCAGTTCGGATTGCGCGTGCACTGCGTCCAGGACGCCGCGGGCGAGATCCGATTCGGACGCACCGACAGGACCGGAGGCCGCCAGCACTCGGAGGCCGTTGATCTTGGTGGCCCGGACACGTATTGCGGAACCTGCACCGGGCGGGTCCCAGTAGCCTTCGGCGTCGGTGACCTCTCCCTCTTGCGCGGTGGTCACGGTCCACTGGTGCCAGGTTTCGGCCGCGATATGGCCGCTGACCATTCGCACATCACCCGTGACACTCCAGCGGTGGCGACCGCGCTCATCGCGGTCGACTATCACACCGACTTCGCCATCTGGGCCGTCGATATCGACGCACAACCCGCCATCCGACATCAACCCCGCCCGCACCCGGCCGTCGCCGGAACGCATTGCGTGGTAGGTCACCTCGGCCAGTACCTGACCGATACCGTCGTCGATCCCGTTGGCACGGAACCACGCACGCAAATCTCCGACCACCTCTGCGAGCAGGGCTCCGGCGAATCGCGATCCGTGCTCGCGCCTGCCGTGCGCGAGCCCCCTCGATGTGTCGGCGAAGAACCCGTCGATCGCGAATTCGAACGTATAGCTCAAAGCTGATCGGCCGACGTTCGCCGAGAAGAAAACGTCCGCACGATTCAACAGCGCGCGCACGTCCGAGTGCTCTTGGAGGGCATCCACATCCGAAGCGACAATGCCGGGGACATCTGCCACGGATGCGTTGATGTACAGGCTCGGGTCCTCGCTGGGGCCCATGGCCAGCTTCGCCCAGGTCCTAGCACCGCCGACAACCAACACGTCGGCCAGCTGGTCGAGCGCCCGCGCCCGCGCGCGGAGTTCATCCGGCTGCTGCTGAAGCGGATCCACCGACACCGCGAGATCATTCGCCCGTTTCTCGAGCACTCCGCGCGAAGCGGGTGCGCTCGCGAGTTCGACGAGCACCTCCGCGAGCTCCCTCAGTCGCCCGGCACGCGCCTTGGCCGCATCCCCGAGTGCTGGTGCCAGCTCCGCGAGCAGAGCCGCTGCCGCGTGGACATCGGGATTATCCTTCCCGCCGGGAAGCAGCTCCCCGAGCCACTCGCGCAATTGACGCACATCCGGTCGGGTTCGACCATGCGTCCAGAAAACAGTGCTCGCCACTCCCTTTGATGAGGACTGCATCGAGTATTGGTATTCGAAGCGAGGCGGCAGGGCCGATTCTTCGCCCGCAGTCGTGTCAACTCTGTTCCGCTCGCCGGTATTCGAGACTGTGAGTTGACGGTGTCCATCGGTCCACCCGACGTGCACCCTGGCTGGCAGACCCGCTTGTATCAACGCCCCCAACCGGCCGAAGGCCGCCGCAACCTCGGCTTCGTTGCCCCAGTCCCCGGTGAGGGCCTCCCAGTCCGCAACCAACCGGCGCTGCGCCGCAGCGGTTTCCGCTTCCCGCTGCGCCTCGGTCAGCGCATTCCAGTCCTGTACGGGTCCATTGCGCCAAGCCTGCGTCCCCAACCAACTCGACCAGTCGACGCTGAACCATCCACGCCCGATATACATCACCGTGCGGACCACATCACCGTGCTGGATGGTGATCTCCAGTTGCGGCACAGCGCTATCCGACCGCTTCATCGGGGTCAGGTCCTGCAGCTTGATGCCGATCCGGCCGTCGTCGCCCTCCGCAGCGGCGGACACGAACCGCATGACCGAATGCACCGCATCGGGCAGCAACAGCAGATCGTTCAGCTTCGCCCGCAGGACCTGCTGCTCGTTTGTGTCGGCGCCCTGATCCGCCGATTTCACCCCGCCCGCACCAACAGCCGCCACAGCCGCATCAGATTCGAGTGCCCCAGTGCTGGGCACGCCGATATCGCCGTCGGCGCTGTGGGTTTCGTCAACTGTGGACGAGCCATCCTCGTCGAACCCTGCGGCGAGTGCGGCGATCGGGACTCCAACGTCCCGCGGGCCGAGGCGGTCTCCGGGACTAACGTCACGATTCGACTCGGCCACAGAGTTTCCGCCGGGTCCCTCGCTCTTGCCGGCATATTTCCTTGCCCAGATGAACCGGAGATCCTGAGCCGCGGCGCGATACGGTCCCGACGTCGTATCGGCGACCAGGTTCGCCACGATGCCTGCCCACGCCTCATCCCATGAGATGGCCCCGTTTCTGGCGGCTTCCACCAGATCGCGTTCGCCGAAGTCCTCCGCCGTCGATCCCAGGTGTTCCTGGGTGTAGTAGTCGATCTCGCGTCCAGTGTCGCTGACCTCCAACCATGCCAGGCCGGACATGAGCAGCTGCTCCCCGACCGGTGCGAGCCGGTCGGGGATCTCCCTTTCGATCCACTCCTGCTCTGTCATTCCCGGCACCGGATCCGACGGGTCCGACGGCTCGGGCTCGGCTTCCTCGGGGGTGTGCGATGCCACCACGGCCTGCTGCGCGAGAACGTAGAGGATTTCGGTCGCGTTGCCCTCGAGACTCGCGCGGACCAGGATTTCTTTGGTTTCGGGATCGACGACGCCGAACTGTCCGTTTTCCAGCGACACGTAGCGGAATGTCCAGCCGTGTGATTTGAGCGTCTTCACGACCTCCACCAGCGAAGGCGAATACGAGACCAATTCATCGACATCGAATCCGAGACCGGTCACCACCCCGCGGTATTCGAACCACATCTCGGTGATGTGGTTGAAGTGCTCCTGGTACAGGGATCCGTCGGGATCGGCGAGTATCCACTTGGCAATGCGCGTGCGCGCCTCCTCCGGAGATAGGGCCCCGATGCGAAGGCGCTCATAGGTCGCTTCCAGGAAGGGATCCGCGGACCCGATGTCCTCCTCGCCGCCGCGCAGAATCTCCCGCCGTGCCCGGATCGCCACCAGCTCCCCGGCGGCCCAGCTCTCGAGGCTCTTGCGCATATGGCGGTCGACCCACTCGCCCCTGGTGTCGGTGTCGGTCGGCGGTTCGACGGAGGTATCGACCGTGTCGTCGGTGAATCGTCCGATCGCGCGCGCGAGCCACGCCGTGACCGCGGTGGGGTCTTCCTCGATATCGACGCCGAAGGCGATCAGCTTCGTCCCGAAATAGACCCAGTACGCCGAGCCTTCGCCGCCGTACGCGAAGGTCCAGCCCGCCTGCAGCGCTATCTTCAGTTTCGACACGAGGAACGGAGACTTATCGACCAGCGCGTAGACATCCGGGCCGAGCATGCGTGTTATCGCTTCCTCGACATCGACTTCCGGCACGTCGGCGTCACTCGGGACGTCGTCATCGATGGTCACCTCGGCGACCCCCGCCACAGCCGCTGCGCCCGCGACGCCAGCGGCGAATTTCAGCACTCCGCGCCGCAACCAGCCGCGCTTGCCCGCATCGGATTCACCGGGCTCTTGTTCGAGGACGTCGGGAGTCTCGCCGGCGAACGGATCCGGGCTTTCCAGCGCGGTCTCAACACTCGGCACCGGAGGGTTCGCATCCCCGGGGTCCGTTAGGCGCCGCCGGGCGAATTCACTTTCGATCATGGCCTGATGGACAACCGCGTCACGGGGATCGGACTCCGACTCGGTGTCCGGCACGGGTCCGACCGTGGAACTACTCGGGCCGGCAGAGCCTTCCGGCAACCCGGGTGACGGCGCGGGATCCGGAGTGGTCGCGACCTCCGCACCAATCGTCTTTTCTGTTGTGGGAGACCGATCCGCCAGAATGGTTTCCAGCGGGAACCGATGGTAGTCTGCTACCGCTTCCGACAGCCGGCCGAACAGCGTCGGCCGCTCGGACATGTGCGCTGACAGAGGCATCAAGTCCCTGACCAACCCCAAGACTCGCGAGCGCTTCTCCTCATCCGGGTCGAATAGGCCATCGGGCAGATCAGAGCCTCCCCGCTCGACCTGGAACTTCACGCCCGGGAAAGCGTCCGCTATCGCCTTCAGTGCGTCCAGCACCCTCGCTCGGACCTCAGCAATGGCGCCACTCGACCCCGCCGCCTGTGAATCGGAACCATCCTCCTCGAAACGAGCGCCATTGGTGTTTGGCCCGTACCACGGCCCGCTGCCGGGCTCCTCGAGACGACGCTGGCGGCTACGCTTGGGGTCGACAGTGGTTCCTGTCGGGCCCATTTCGACACCCTGCCGCTGATGGCGGATACCCAGCAAGGGTGGAGTCACCCGATGGTCGGAGTCCGGTTCGGCAGTAAGCGGCGCCGGCGGATGGAAGTCCGAACGAGGAGATTCGAAGCCGCTTCGGTGTGCCGGCGCGCCGTTCTGGTCCGAGTCCAATTGGGTCCGCGCCGGTTCGTCGCTGGATTCGACGTCAGACGCCGACGCCGCATACCGGTGGGTGTCCTGAGAATCGCCTTCGGAGGCGCGGGCGGCAGCTTCCGGGGAACCACTCAGCCCTGCCCGGATAGCGTCGGCTTGCTTCGCCTCCCGAACTTTCTGACCATCTGACGTCGATTCGGGAAGCTCGGTCAAAGTCTCGTAGACGCGGGTGGTGTCCTCGTCGTCGCTGAAGCTCGCATCCGCATCTTGCTGCAGCTCAACAGTGTTCAGCCACGAGTCGATCTCGAGCTTCAGCGCGTCCACAGCCGCACTGACGATGTCGGCGTCGGGACCGTGGAAGATCCTCGGGTAGAACGCCATGACACGGCCGTCGTTGCCCCGACCGATCTGCACAATGATCTGTTTCGACATGCCGTGGTCGAAGCGCAACGAAAGGATCAGCCGCACACCGCCGTTCGCGATCCAGTCGATCCCGTCGAGCTGGATGGAGAAGTTGCCAACGCGGCCGACGAAGAACTTATAGGGGTAACCGTCAAACCTTTCGAGCCGCGAATCCAGCAACAGCTCGGTGTACCTGCGCAACCACAATCCACCTTGCTCGACCTCGAGCGGCTCCGGGGTCGGCTCCTCGGCTGCTATCGGCGAATCCGCATTCGGCTGGTCCGGCTCGGCATCTGTCGCCACGCGCTCCGCAGCGTCGCTGGCGGTCGAAACGTCGCTGCCCGCCACAGCTTCGGCAGCCACCGGCACCGCCTCGTCGAATTCCTGCGCTGGCCCCCCCGGCACGACGACCACCATCGACCGCGGTGCCGCACCGCCGGAAACACTGACCGTGATCTGCTTCCGCGCACCACCGAGCGAACCCTGCAACCAGCGCGCAACCTTGTCGACGGTCTCGTCGCTGTCATGCCAGTTCGACACCATCGAGCTGAGCAGTCGATACGTGAATTCGGTTGGCCACCCTTGACTGTCGCATTCGACCGTCCAGGTGAATTTCGCGTCCGCGCCGTCGGCACCGCTGGGGGCCTCGACCGTCAGCCAGTGCGAGAAATCGGCACCGGCCCCGTGAATCGTCAGCTGCCGGGAGTTCTCGTCGTAGGCGACGTCCGCGTAGCCGCCGCGTTCGCTGACGCCGGATGCGAGCGATTGCCGCAGGATCTCTGTGGTGTCGTCAACGAAACCCCAATCACGCAGCGCTGCAACGAGTTCTCCATCCGGCAGCAGCGTATGCGCAGGCGCGATCAGGTTCGATTGCCTGCTGTTCTCGTAGACTTGGACGCCGGGGATGAACTTGCGTTCCTCCGCAGCGCCAGCCCTGCTGCCGGGGCGGACACCCGGATACTGCTCGAGGAGAATATGTTCGCCGTCGCGCAGGGGCCTGCCTCCGGGTAGCGCCTGGAACAGTGTGGCGATGACGGCCTCGCGGAGTTTCAGGCCGTTCATGTCGGAGTAGAACTCCGGGAACTGCTTGGGCTTCCACATCGCGTACTCGAATTCGTCGAAGTCGCCGCCGCCCGGACCGTCTTGATAGAAGCCCTG
Source organism: Nocardia sp. NBC_00881 (assembly GCF_045207455.1). Classification (NCBI taxonomy): domain Bacteria; kingdom Bacillati; phylum Actinomycetota; class Actinomycetes; order Mycobacteriales; family Nocardiaceae; genus Nocardia; species Nocardia sp. NBC_00881. The sequence goes on along the minus strand of NZ_CP108798.1, from coordinate 113,087 downwards.
CAGCGCCGACTCGACATCATCGACCTCGGGATGGCGCACGACCGACTGATACGCGACATCCGCGATCCCATATGCGAGAACAGTTGTGAGGTCGTCGCGCGACCGTCCCTCGGCCCACGGGTGAACCTTCCGCTTCGCCAACTGGTCCGCCAGCCATCCGGGCTCGGTGAACACCCGCTCGTTCAGCACGAGCACCCGCTGCTGCCCACCCGGCACATCCTCCACCCAGGACTCGCAGAATTTCCCGCTCTCCAGCGGTGTCACCGCGATCGCATGCGGCAGCGCCACCTCACCCTGCCTATGCGCCGCCCGCAGGAATTCCGTGATCTTCACGAGATCAGCGAGCGAGATTTTTCCGTTCGCAACCAGCCCGCCGAGGTGCACACGGGTATCCGACACCTGTTCGGCAACAACCTGTTTCGCCTGCCTGTTCTGGGCTGCGACTCCAGCCTCCGGTCGCGGCGCGGGTGCACCCGCGCCCGAGCCAGGAAGGTCGACTGCCGCGAAACCGGCGGCCACCGCCCCGGTTATCGCACCCGCATCCAGTCCGCTGGGTTGTTCACCAGGCCCCGGGACCTGCGTACTATCCATCCCCGGCTCCAGGGACTCGAAACCGGATGCGAGCGGATCCGCATCAGCTCCGTTGGGCAGGCGGAATTCATCCCACAGGCCCTCCACTTGCTGCCGCATTTGCTGGTGGGCGGGCACCTCGGGCTTGCTTTGGATCTCATCGACAAGCCGTTGGACTGCCTGATCCCACGTGATGTGGTCGGCGGCGAAATCGTCGTAAGCGCCCGCCGCTCCGAAGGCGTCCGGCTCGCCACCCCATTCGTCCTCCGGGAAGTCGCTGATGTCGACACCCCTGTTGTTCCAGATTTCCCGCTGCGCTTCGAAGGCGACAAGACAAGCCACGGCCTCCATACGGAACTGCTTCAGCAGTTCGCGATCGATCCATTCCTGTTCCGTTATCCCCGGACCGCGCGGCTCCACCTCGATCCCGGACATAACGCGGCCGATAGCTTTCGCCAGGAAGAACACCTTCTGCTCAGCCGAGATCAGATCTGAAACCCCGACGCTGATTGCCTTGCCCGTGGGATGAATCTCAGTCCGGCTCGCATCCTCAGACGGTTGGAAGGTCCAACCGTCAGCCTGGAGATCACGCATTCGTTGTGCCAGCAGGGGTGCGTGTGCAAGGAGCTCGTCGATATCGCGACCGAGGCCGGTGGGACCGCTGTACCAATAATCGATGAGATCCTGGTGGTAACCGCCGTAGTCGTGCCCGTCTTCTTCGAGGCGGTAGAACATCCGATCCGCGACGCGATCGATGGCCTCCGGGAGGGTTATCCGACCGATGTCGTCATATGCCTGCATCTCGCCATATTTATTCGTGGTGAAAGCATCCGGTGGCAGGCTGCCCAATTGCTTCTCGAGCTCACGACGCACTCGGGCGGATACGAGCGCGGCGTGTGCCTCGTTCTCGTAACGCTTGCGCAGCTCAATGGCGATCCAGTGTGTCCTGGTCGTCCCCACTTGCCAAGGAGCCTTGGCGGTGTCCACACCATAGTTTGCGTGGCCGAGTTCATGCGCGAGTGTGAGCAGGATTCGCGCCGCGATCTCATCGGCAATCCGATCCGGATCAGTCTCCCCTCGCTTCATCGCAATTTCTTGCGCACGGTTCGCTATTTCGGCACAGTCCACCTGAACCAGCGTTTTATCACGGCTGTACGTACCGTGGGTTCCATCGCAATGGCACTTGTCGCCACCATTTTCGATCGTGTGACCGTTGCCGCGAGCACGGTTGAACTGCACCATGAAATATTCGGACCGCCGGGCCAGCCCGTCGACCAGGGCGTCGATTTCCGGCCCTAGCCCGGTCTCCAGGATCGGTGATTGCGGAACATCGTCGAGCGAAAGATTGCCGTCCTCGCCGGATGGAACCGCAACAGCTGTCGCAACGAGCGCGGCTACCCCACCCTTGACCACTGTGCGTCTCGTGACGCCGCTGTCGTTCGCACTGTCCGATTCAGCCAGCTCCCCGACCTTTTCGGCAAGGTTTTCAATCGCGGCCCGCTCGTCCTCGAGATATTGCTTTCTGTGTGTCAGGCGGGCCTGCCGAAGGGCTCTCACCCAGACATTTTCGTCGTCCGCCGGACCAATCCGTGCACTCAGGATCTGCCGATCGAATCCGCCCAACTCGAGGCGTGCAGCCTCAACTTGCTCTGCGTCCGCCTCCGCCAATATCCGATAAACAGCGTCGGATTCGTCGAGGTGGTGGACTTCCCGCAAAACCCTCAGAATTACCTGAAGGTTCTCTTCGAGAAGGTCAGCTGGTACTTCCGCACCCGGCTTGGTCGCCGAATGCGGCATGGGCGGTGGCGTGTACGGAGCGTCCCCCTCATTCAAGAATCCGCCATCACGACCCGAACCACCATGCTCATCACCACCGAACCCCGCAACACCAGCACCCACCGCAGCTGCCCCCGCAACCACCCCATCACCAGGCGCACCAGCAATACCAGCCCTGGGATCCTCGACGGCCGCCACACTATTGCCACCGGAGCGATCGCCACCATTGGCCACATCCCACTGCGACTCAGCCTCTTCCAACCAAGAGTCGTAATATGGCGCGTCTGGATCCTCCATCAACTCCCGCGCAATCCACTCACGCGCAATCTGCGGATCCCAGATTCCGATCCTCAACTGCTCATAGGCGACCTCCTCCCCATGCTTATTCGGCTCGATGTCGAAATCAACAGGCTCGAACTCGAAAATATCGACCGGTGCACCCTCGGCACGGGACCCCTCCAGAATCTCCCACCGAGCCTGCGCGGCCACCAACAGATGATCCGCGTACTGCGAGAACCGCGCCAGCAGATACGCCTCTACAAAATCCTCGCGAGACATCCCCTCCGGATTCGGCACAAAAGCCAAATACCGCAGCGGATCTCCACCAGCCTCCCCGACCGCCACCGCGAGCAGATACACAACCTGCGCCGGATCCGACTGGGCATCCTGGTCGATCAGAATCATTCGGGCATCGTGATCCACCACGGTCCGATCCCCATACCCGATCGTCCAAGGCCGCTCGCTCAGCAGCAGCTCATTGATCCGCCGACACAACGACTCCGAATAATTGACGAGCTCGGCGACCTCAGCACCGAAAGTCTCATGCAACCAACCGGATTCGGCGGCACTATCACCAACCACGACCAACCCGGACCCAGCCACCACCGCCCCACCTGCAACCCGGCCAGCCGTAGTCAATACACCACGCCGACTCCAACCCGCACCACCGGATGAGGTGTATCCAGCAGTGCCATCGGCAGGTTCCGTTTGCCCGCTGCCGTCATCCGATGGGAAAGTCTCACCGCGATCGAGCGCGTCCGGAGTCACGGCATCGAGGTCCTCGAGCCCCGACACCTCGGAGAAACCGAGCCCGCGGGCGCCTTGGAGCGGTGCCGGCTCCGCAGTGCCGGTTGCCGCGTTCACGGAGGTGTCGGTCGCCGCGTCGTCCGTGGAGAGCCCGCCTGTGTCGTCGGCGTGGTGGTGATGGTTTCCAGATGCGTGCCGATCGGGCACGATAACCGGCCCGGAGTAACGCTGCTTATCCACACCATCCGAATCGCCAGCCCCCACGGACTCCTCCGTGACACTGGTCGACGTCGCCGAATCTTGTTCTCCCCCCACTGATCCGAGCTCATCAACAGCATCGTCGTTCGGCTGGAACGAACCAACCGCGACACGGCCGATCTCATCGCCACGAATCGACTCCACTCCGGCCGGCAGCGAAACCGCGCCCGATATGTCCGCTACATCGGCAGGCGCCACCGCGAACACATCCACCCCGAGCCCAGACAGCAACCGCACGTCCGGCGCCCCCGCCACACCCCGCAACACCACCGCAGCCACAGACCTCAAGCCGGACGCCGCATACACCTTTCTATCCGCGTCAGGCCCGTCCCCGACGACAACGATCCGCGGCCGCGGCGACCGATGCCCGACACTCACTAACGCGTCGTCCAGACCCGACACACCTCCCCCGACCGGAACAACTACGGCCACCCGACCATCCGGATCAGCCGCCCGTACCTGTTCCAACACGTCGGCGATGCCCGCAGTCTCGGCCGACTGCGGATTCAGTCCCCCCGCACCCGCATACACCACCACCGAATCCGCATCCGCCAGATCCCCCGCCACGAACCCGAGATGGCCCCCACCCAGATCGACCGGCGTCAATCCCATCTGCGCCAACGCCAGACCGTAGGCACTGTCCGCCCCGTCCGGGCCCTCGCCATGAGCATCCGGCCACTGATCGGTGTTGAGACGTTGCGCCTCACCCTGCGGTAATGTCGATTTGTTGCGTGTGCCATCGCCCGCCAGCAACTCGTACAGCAGCTGCTCACCAGTGGACGCACCGCTGAAGCCTTTGAAGTCCACGGCAGAAAATGCCTCAGCAAACAGCTCCTTCACATGCATATGCAGTGGCGAGTCTTCATCTTCTTCAGCGAGCAAATCCTCCACGCCGTAACTGCTGAACACGTCTTGTATCCATCCGACGAACCCTTCATTGCTATCGTCGCCAGTAGCGCGATACGCCAAGCGCAGCAACTCGAGGACAACCTTCACGTCGACTCTCAGCGACCGATCACTGTTGAAGTTGAATTTATTCGTCAGCCATTTGACGAATTCCCGGTCGTTGTCGGTAGTCTCGCGATAGACCTCACGCAATGCCAATACGGCGCGGCGGGACAGATCGCCTGAGACTAGCGCCGAAAATTGCGCCGCGTGCCCCAATTCGTGAGCAATGACGTTACGGAGCATCGTGGTCGCCGAGCCGACCACCTCGCCGAGCTCCACCCGCCTCGCAAACCTCTGGCGCGCCTGGTCCAAGTCGGTGAGATCAGATCGGTCCAGGACCAGGTTCGTACTGGGCTTCCCACCGCCACCGCTCAAAGCCTGCAACTTGGCGAAGCTGTCGCTCGGCAACTCGCCGACGACAATGTCCGTAAGGATCATCCAGGGGTGTCCATCGAGCACATCGGCCACAGCGTCGAGAATCTCCTCAAGTGTGGTCACATCGATGGCTGGGTCGTCGAACCCGTTCTCCCACTGGACACTTTGCACAGACCAGCCACGCGTCCGTACGAGATTCATAAAACTCTCGATAGCATCCAGCTTGGCCGTTTCCTGGGAAACCGATTCCCCACCAGTGGCCACCACAGGTGATGGACTTGCCGAATCCGGAACGCCTGCAACAGGATCGGACTCATCCACAGCCGGCGTATCGACATCGTCCGACGCACCAGAGTTAACGTCCGTGGGCACGAAATTGGTGCCGAACACGGCTTCCAGTTCCCGGGCGCGCTTTTCCTCGTTATGCTGCCGCGCCGCCTTATTCCACTCAGCAATGCCGGAACTGGTCACTGGCACTGCGCCGCGCGAGTCGCCACCCACCGGCCCCGAACTCTGATCCCGCCCAGCGACAATTCCACTCGCGTCCGAAGCCTCCACCGGCCCAGCACCCACGGGCCTCGAACTGTCCTCGGACCCGGCAGGCACCGACGTACCATCCGAACCAGGAAGGGCTTGCGCGGTGGTGTCCAGGTTCTCCGTTTCGAACGGCCCGAATTGTGGCGATGGGCTGGCCGCGCCGGTGTCGTTCGCGAGCTCTCCCCGCGTAGTCTCCGGCTTTCCAAGACCGCGGGATTCGCCGGCAGACTCCTGGAACGTCAACACCCTGTTCGGCTTTCCCCCCACCGTGACCGTCACCGTCCGGTTCGGCTTCGCACCGGACAGGGTCGCGGTAACCGGCCGCGCCGTCCCATCCGCCAGGTCGTCGAACATTTCCTGGAATTCGCGGTCGGCTCTGTCGAGGACATCGTCGACGTTGCGCCAGTCAGACATCAACGTGTGCCACCCGACCGGGACGCTTTCGCCCTGCACCCGCCACTTCACCTGCCCGGCCCCTGTAGCAGGCTCGATGGTCGAACTCAACCAACGTTTACCCTTGCCGGTAGCACCGTCTGTGTCGGCGGGATAGCCGGTGATCGTCACCGCCCCACCCGACAAGCGCGACACCGTGACATTTCCCCCATGAGCCGCGACACCAGCCGCTATGAGCGCCCGCAGCGATGTGGACATATCGCTCAGCCCCCACTCACGGAGCACCCGGCTGAGTTCCTCATCAGCCGTGTCGGGAAGCACGCTCATGGCCGTGGATCCGTCCCGCAGAGTGAGTGTGCCCCCCGGCTCACCGGACAGCGCGGCGGCGACAGTCTGCTCCGCGCCGGCGACATCGGCAGGCACCGAAGCACCGCCGGAACCAGGATCGACGTGGTTGCCGTCCGGCTTCGGAGCAGGGCGGGATCCGCCGCCGGACTCCCGGAACGTCTTCTCCCCAGGAACTCCCTTCACGGTCACGGTCAATGCCCGGTCCGGCTCCCGCCCGGACAACGTCGCCGTGACAGTGCGCGCCGTTCCATCCGACGGGTCACCGACCACTTCATCGAACCAGTTGGCGGCCTCCTCGCGGATATCGTCGGAATTGCCCCAGTCCGACATCAGCTGGGTCCACCCGGTCGGGTCGCCCTCGGCCTGCGCCCGCCACCTGACCTGCACGTCCCCGGTATCGGGATCGGCGGTGACACTCATCCAACGCTTACCTTTACCACCAGTGCCATCATCATCGGCCGCGTAGCCGGTGATGGTCACCGCTCCACTCGATAGGCGCGACGCCCTGACATCTCCCCCGTGCGCCGCGAAACCAGCCGCCACCAGCGCCCGCAACGATTCGGATACTCCGCCCAAACCCCAATTTTCGAGCACCTGACCGAGTGCCCCACCTGGCACCATCATCTCCGGCAGCACACGCAGTATCGAAGATCCGAGACGTTCAGTGAGCGTGTATCGCGGACCACCCTTGCCCGACCCGGAACCTCCCAGCTTCGACGCGGCAGCACTCTGCCCGGGCGTGGTGTCCTCGACCGTCGCACCGTCCGCAGCGTCACCCAAGCCTGTGATGTCGGCCAATTCCGCCCGGGCCCGCACCAGCTCGGCACGCAAGTCGCGCACGTAGGCGACCTGCTGACGCATTTTCTCGAAAGCGTCCGCCGAGCGGTCGTCTTCTTCGTCAGTGGGTTCGGCGCCCAGCCTCCCCAACCGGTCCAGCGCAAACTCTGCCCGCTTCAGCCTCGCCTCTAAATCGGCTACCTCCTCAGCTTTGGCCTCAGCCGCAGACTCCCCCTCGACCGGACCGTCATCAACCAGAGCATCAGGTTCAACGGAACTTCCCAGGCCCGCGACCGCGGCAGAGACAGCGGCGAATTCCGCTGGCGAGAGGCGTTTTCGGAGGTCACGAAAACCTGTCAGCAGCTTCCGCAACCGCTGCGCCTGGCCCCCAGGTCCCTTCCCGGTTCCGCCCGACGCGACACCATAGTCGGACAGCAACTGTTCGAGACCATCGGCATAGGAGCACAGCGTGGTCTCGATGTCCTCGGCGCCGCGAACATCCGCCGCCAACAGGTCGATGATCGCGTGCACCTGCGCCGTCCTCCGGTCCCCCGGCGGCAGTTGTTCGGGCAGCAGCTCAGCGAACAGCTCGGCAACCTGCTGACGTGCTTCCATGACGTCGGCCGCGGCGGCCGCCCACTCCGGCGACTCACCATCGAGTCCGGCGGCCCGCGCCTCCAACCGGGCCAGACGCTGCTGAGCCCGCTGCAGCACCCGCAGTCGTTGTTCCTCCCGCGCGACCGGCATTCCCTGCATTCCGGGCGGCACCCGGAATGCCTGTTCGATCAGCGCGTCCCGCAGCGTCCGCAGCGCGTGTTCCTGCAGCAGCGCGGTCAGAACGGGGTTCGGCGATCCGGCCTGCGTGGCCATCGGCCGCCCAGCCACCGACTCACTATTCCGCTGCGTGCGCAACGTCGGCCGACCTGCGGCATTGACCCCCGCCTGCCACAACTCGATCTCGACACCACGCGGATCCGCGGCCTGGCGCACGTACACGTCCAGCACCGGGTCCTGCACCCCGGCGGGCAGGATGATTATCAGCCTGCCGCCGATCAGCCGACCCCATGTGCCGATCGGGAGGCCACCGAGGCGTTCCAGTTCCGCCCGCACGGCGGCGTCGGTGAGCCGCTCGACCAGCGCGTCGAATTCCGCGAGAGCCTCGGAAAGTTCGCCGTGGTGTTTGTCATCGGGGTCCAGCAGAGCCAGCTGGAGGCGAACCTCGTCGGCCAGCTGGCCGAGCGGGAGGGCGCCGATGCGGTCCGGACCACCGCCGACCGCCGAAAGCGCACCCGTCAACATGCGACGGACCTCCGACTCGGTCTGCTCCGGATCGTCGGTCTCCGACGCAGTCGTCCCCGACTCGGCGATCCCCTGCGCGGTCGTCTCCTGCTCGGTGGCCTTCGAATCAGCGTTCTTCGAATACTGCTGTCCCGCGACCTCTTTCGGATCGGTCGCGGTCTGCTTGCCACTGTCCCCGGCAAGAGCGAATTCATGGTCGGCCAGGATCTGGTCCAACGCCGTGTAGTCATCCAGCGACAGCTCGACGCCCTCCCGGAGCTCGACCCGCCCGGTCAGTTCGTCAGACTTCCCCGACAGCACCGCTTGCGCCGCGGCCCACATTTCGTCGAATGTCAGCCCGTCGCAGTTGATGAGCAATGAATCGAAAGTCTCCGCCAAACGCATGGCGGTCTCATTCCGGACCTGGCTCGGCGATGTGCCATCCGAGATCGCGTCCTCGTATCCGGCCGCCGCGAGGGCCAGGGGCTCCCATGCCCATTTCGGCAGGTCCATACGCCCCAGCTGTTGACGCGCCAGCTCCAGCAACTGCGACGGAGTCATCCGCTCCGGGTACTCGACCAGCCCCTCGAGCGCCTGTACCAGGGCAACTACCTCTGGACGGCGCATTTCGGCGCGACGCCGCTCAACGGCGTCGACAGCGGCCTGTTCCAACATGTTGCTCTGAGCACACAAGCGCTCCGCCCTGGACAACCGCTGGAACGCATTGGCGCCATTGGCTTTCGCATCATCCGCGCGGCTGAACTCCTGCAGTTTCGCCCGGACGGCGGCACGCTGCTCGGGATCCGGGTAGCCCATGAAGACCCGCTGGTACAGGCGATCGATCAGATTGGCGGCCTGCCGGGTGGCCATCCGGGCGAGCCGGTTACGTTCGCGGGTGATCTGTTCGGCACAGGCATTCGCCTCGGTCAGTGCGCGCAGCAGTCCCGACCGATCCGAGTTCTGGGTGGTCGACTCAGGCGCGACCGTACCCATCAGCTTGTCTCGCCGTGCCTGCAGTCCCGCCCGTCGGGACCGCAGTGCATCGAGCTCGGCTTGCAGCTGATCCCGCATCACGATCTGGGCCGCCACGCGGGCCTGCCCCAGTTCCCGGACCTCAGTGGACTCCGGCATCTCGTCGAACGGCTCCAGCGCGGCAACGAGCTCGGCGTGTTCGGCCGCGAGCTGCTCGATCTCGGCCTCGATCTGCGCCACTTTCCTGGCCACGTCATCGAGTTCGGCGCCCAGATGCTCGACCTCAGCGGCCAACGCGGTGGCCGCAGCGACCGGATCGATGCTGCTGTCCACATCCGACACCCCGGCGAGTGACTGGGTCGCCAAGACCTCCTGCACCCTCCGCAGGGTCTGGAGTTGCTGTGCCAATCGGGCGTCGAGGCTGCCCAGCACGGCGGACTCGGCGCTGCCCGCGACCCGCCGATCGGGTCCAATCGCCTGCGGCGGTTCGGTTCGCCAGGCACCGCCGTTCCAGTAGGCGACGGTCACCGTACCGTCCGCGGCCACCGCACGCCGCTCGACCACGACCCAAGCCGATTCCAGCGCCGTCAGGGTTCCCGGATCGCTGATCGGGTTGCCGCCCGAGGTTTCGTCGGCAATGATCACCAGCCGGTCGCCGACCACCTTGCCCCAGTTGCCGATCGGGGCGCCGCCGACCTGTTCGCGTTCGGCGCGGATCGCGGCCGACTGCCGAAGTGATCGCTGGAATTCGGCGACGGCCGCGGCCAACTCTTGCAGCTTCTGGTCGGGGATATCGGTGCGCTGCGAGTCGGTCTCGGCCTGTTCGGCGCGCGCTTTCGCGTCGGCGAGCACCCGCTCCGCCGCGGCCAGCAAGAACGTCGCCGTCCGCTGTTCGGGCAGCTCGACGCCCGCTGCGGCGAGTACCTGGGCCAACTGTTCGGGACCCATCGGCTTCCCACCGCTGCCGGAAACCTCTGAACCGAACTGTGTTTCGAGGGTGTGCAGGCCCGCCTCGATCGCCTGCACCCGTTGAATCGCGGCGTGCGCGTCGTCGCCGGTGATGGCGTTCGCGGCGGCGACGGTTTCCTCCGAAACAATATGTGCCGCAGATGGATTCATCCCGACGGTGAAGGCATACAGCTGCCGCTTTGCGATCTGATACGCATCGTCCGCGGCGGCGGCGATCTCGTCGTCGCTGCGGGCCTGCTGTTCCGACAGCCCATCCGCCGCCCGCGACTGCGCCAGCCGCGCCAACAGTTCGCCCGCCTGGTCCAGCACCGCCGCCAACCGGTCCCGCTCGGCCTGCAGCCGCGCCCGCTCCTCTTTGCGAGCTTCGAGTTCGGCCCGCAATCGGGCCTGCTCGGCCTGCCGAGCCTTCTGCGCCGCCTTAGCCCGACGCCCGCGCGGTGGCTGTTCTGATTCGCCGAGGTTGAGCCCGAAGCGTTGGGCCTCGATACCGCCGATCTCCGTGTCGAGGTTACCGATCTGCGTATCGATGTCGCTCAGCGCCTGCGGCAGCTGTTCCGGCAGTACCGGCAACTCGGACGCCGAAGCGGCCAACTCCGCGGACATGAGCTGCATGCCCTGCGCCCGCGCGAACCAGTCCGACCGGGCCCGCGCCAGCTCGGCGCGCAAGTCGGCGACCTGCTGACGCATTTCCTCGACAGCCTCCGCCGAGCGGTCCTCTTCTTCGTCAGTGGGTTCGGCGCCCAGCTTCCCCAACTGCGCCAGCGCGAACTCGGCCTTCTTCAGTTTCTCCTGGAGTTCGGCTACCTGCTCGGCGAGCTCGAGCAGCTCCGAAATCTGTTGTCCCGCAGTCGGCGACGGTCCTCCACTGCCCACCTGCAGGGCCCGTGCGACCAGCACATCCCGCACGGTCCGCACGGCGTGCTCCTGCGCCAGCGCAGTCCCCGTAGTATCCAGCGTCTTGATGTCCGGTTGACCCGGCACCCATTTGCCGTTCTGCCACTGCTGGTACACCGGTAGACCGGCGGCGTCGACCAGCACCCGCCAGTGCTCGATCTCCACGCCCCGCTGCGCCGCAGCTCGTAGAACCGGATCGGCCAGGACCGGATCGTCGGTCTGTACCGGGCGGATATGCAGCAGCTTGCCGCCGACCACCCGCGCCCACGGACCCACCTCGACACCGCCGAGTTGTTTCAGCCGCGCCCGCGCCGTGGCTTCGGTCACCGTCACGACCAGTGCGTCGAAATCGGCGAGCGCATCGGTCAGCTGCTGGCGGATATCGGCGGCGAGATCCTCCTGCCGCAGCGCATCACGCGCCTCGTCCACCAATCGGCCGATGGCCCACGCGCGCACTTGCTTGGACGCATCCGGACTGTCAGCCAGCTCCCCGAGCGCGGCCCGCAGCCGGCCGCCGATGCCGGGGAGACCGGACTTCTCGGACTGCACCGCCGGTGTCGCCGGAATCTCGAACCGCAGCCGGTAGCGCCAGCCGAATCCGGTGCTGTCGGCGACCCCGACGTCGACGCCGTAGGTGTCGGCATGCATCGTTACCGCCGGGGCGTCGCGCCCGCCGTCACCCGGCCGCGCCGACAGCTCGGTCGGCATCCCGGCGCCGAGATCGAAGAGGTGGACTCGCAGGCGCGAACCTGTCTTCGGATCTTCCGTCACCTCGGCTTCTACCCGCACCTTACGACCGGAACGCGATGCGGCATCGCGCAATGCCTGCTCCAACGCGGTCTTCGCATGCTCGGCCTGGGTGGGTGACCAGTCCGAGGTCATCGCGTTCAAGGCCTGAAGCGCCAGGTCCACACCGGAATCCACCTCGTCGCCAGCGATCGTCAACCCGACCTTGGCCAGCCCATCGGTGATGACGAAGACTTCGTCTTTATCATCAACATCCTGAAGATCCTCGAGCCCGGTCACCTCGTGCACGCCACCGATCGGCCGCCCACTGCCCTGGTTCGCCATCTGCCGGAGTGCTTCCGACATCCACGGCATCTTCTGGCTCTCGAGCCAGCTGGACAGATGTTTGGCCAGATGGTCCACTTTCCGGTCGCCACCGGGCTGTGCCGTCAGGATAGACGTGTCGGCCGCAAATTCGGCGGGGACGGGGCCGACCGTCTGCTCCAATGCGGTGAGGTCGCTGTACTCCGCGGACGGCGCGGGACCGGCGCCGGAGTTCTCGGACGGCGCGGCACCGGCGGGGGCGGCGGGGTCGCCGAACTCCGAATCCAGTGACGCACCGATCAACTCGGCGAAATCCGCCCGCGAACCTGCCACACCGGTCCAGCCGTCGAAGACGGGCGCCTTCGGATCCGCCGACGCCGCAGTATGTTTCGGCCCAGAGCCGGTCGGCGCGGACGCCGTGAAACTCGGGGCCGTCAGGTGTGCCTCGAACCGAATCTCGTTGTGCCCAGATGAATTCCACCCATATGCCCACTTATCCGAGTTCGCGAACACCAAATCCAGATTCCGGTGGGCAGGCTGATCGCCCTGTCTACTTCCGGTCAGCTGGTCATTGGCGCGCAACCCCAGATCCGCGTGCGCGTCGACCACCCGGACCTGCACCACCCCATCGCCGCCCAGCGTCGCAATGACCCGCGCATTCGAACCGGTTCGCCGCACCGCATCGACGATCGCCTGGGTGACTGCCGCACGGAATCCGTTCACCCGGAACTCGAATATCCGCAACTCCTTCTGCCGTTTGCGCCGCACCTTCTCCGGCAGTCCGCTGAGGTCGACCTCGGGGATCTGCGGCACCAGCTGCATGACCTCGTCCACAGTCTTGGTGATCGCGATGGACTGACCGATGTTGTCGGCGCCGATCAGGACGCCGTTCTCGTCGTACCGGGAGGCCGGCTGGTCGGCTCCATGGCCGGCGAAGATGTCGGTGCCGACGATCCTCGAGACGAACCCGGGGCCCGAGGACTGTTCGGCCTGTGCGACCGTCGCGGTGGATTCTTCGGATTCCTCCTCCTCTTCTTCCTCCTCAGGCGCTTCTGGCTCCATCCACTCTTGCAGTGCCTCATCGAGCTGTTCGAACCGCGCCAACCGCTCCGCTTCGGTCAACGAAGAATCAGCGAGATTCGACGCGGCGATACCGAACAGCATGTCGCCGACCAGCCCATGCGCGGCAATCCGCTCCGCACCCTCCGGGAATCGCCCGTCCACCTTCTGATGAAGGCCGGCCACGATCCCATCAGCCTGCCCCCGCGCTTTGACGGCGTCGACGTCGCCTTCTGTCGACACCCCCGCCAGGGATGCGCCCTGGTCGATCCGCTCTGCCACATGCCCCTGGAGCTTCTCCATCAGCATCCGCCGGGCATGCTGATTGACCTCGGTTTTGCCCTCGTTATCGAAGGTGACGCTCTGGCTGACCTCCCGGACGGCGGCGTCGAGCGCCTGGTGCGCGCTCTCCCGCTCGGCCTCGTCCCGGAGATAAATGTCGATATCACGATGCATCTGCCGGACGAGGACGTCGGCATGGATGTCCGCCTCGACGTCGCTCATCCAGGTCCGGAGATCGTGGAACTTCTGCTGCTCCTCGATCGGCCGCCCGCCGAATTCCGAATAGCCGCGGAAGCCGTAGACCATGCTCGACGGTGCGCCCGACACCGCACCACTCAGCAGTTGCAGCCCCGTGAGCGAGTCGAATGCCTCACTCCATGACTTGCCGTCGTACCTGGCCCCGGCCACACCACCGAACACTCCGCCCACGAGGCCCGCCAGAATTCCCTGTATCGCGCCGCGGCCCAGCCCGCCCCACTTGTTGTAGGGCAGGATCTGCATCAACTTGGTCGATCTCCCCATCAACCGGTGCAGGAGGTGGCCGATAAATCCGCCCCCCGCACCGCCCCAGGCACCCGCCTTCATATTCTTCTTGAGTGCCTCCCAGTCGAGCTCGTCCTCACGGCCTTTCTCGATCAGCGATTGCTGGACGAGCCATTCCTGCAGACCCCCCTGCAAAACCTCCTCGAGCATTTCCTGAATGGTCTCGTAAAGGTAACCACCCGCACGGGATATGTATTTGGAGATCTGCGGAAACTTGGTGACCAACCTTTTGGCCAGGCCGCGGGTGATAAACTCGATGCCCTTCTCCAGCAGGCCACCGAAATATTTCGCCGCCCAGCGGCCGCTGATGATAGCCCGCCATGCGGCCACTTCACCGGCCGGCCCTGCCGCGCTGGCAATGGTTACTTCGATAGCAACCCACAGCAGTGTGATGTTTTGGTTCAGTTTCGTCGCATAGATCTGATTGCCGAACGCGCCGATGGCATCGGCCAGCGCCTGAGCATTCTCGAGAATACCGGCACCGGCAATGCCGAACTGGCTGATCTGCCGCTGCAGCTCCTCCGAACCCTCCCCCTCCGGCCAGCCCAGGGCCGTTTTCCTGGCCCACTCGGCCGTCTTCTCGACGAGTGCGACGTTCCCTTCATCGATGAGATCTTGCAGCTGGTCCGCAATCGCCCAGACCGCCTCCTCGTCGGTCGGCGGCCAATGATCGCCGACCACAAAGAAGAACGGCTTTGCGAACGGGAATACTTCGAGTCCCACGAGCGGCTACCCCCAGCCGCGATCCGAGACCTCAGAGCCCTCTGTGTCACCGGCCATGTGCTCTTGATCGACCGCATCTTCGAACCGCGGCTCCGAAGCTTCGACATCCGGGTATGCGACTACCACGGACGTGTCACTCGACTCTGGCAAGTCGACCGCATCTGCGATCCGCAGGTCCAGAGCTTCGTCATCCAGATGTGCGGCTACCGGCGAAGCGTTGCTCGACTCGGGCAGCGTGCTGTCCCAAATTTCTTCGACGGTTTCGGTATTCGGCTGCGCACCCGCTACCGACGGCCGCGATGCAGCGTCATCCTCGATATCGGGCAGCCCCTCGATCAGCTCCGAAAGCTTCGGCATGCGGGCCCGGCTCTCGTTCAGCGGCTCGAACAGCTCACCGCCGCGGCGAGTCACCTCCGCCACCGCCTGCTGCGCGGCGGCGACAACAGCCGCCGCGATCTCGTTATAACTGAGCTGCTTGATATCGGCGGAGAACTGGAGATCGGTCAGATGGCCGTCGGCATCCACCGTCACCGTGACCCGCTTATCTCGTGTCACCGCACTGGCGGTCAGCTCGGTGCGCCGTTGCGCGACATCGGTGACCTGCCGCAACTGCTCCTGCAGTTCGCCCAGCATCGCCTCCATGCCGGACTCGTTGCCCTTGGCGCGCCCATTCCACATCTGAAGTCCCTCAACCGATCTCGAATCCGCACTGCCCAATGGCTGTGCGCCTACCTCAGCACCCCTACATCCAGCCGAACCTTCGCGTCAGTCGAACCCCCGCGTCGATGCCTCTTCGGCCTGTTCCAACGTGCTGACTATGTCGAGTTCCGCATCGCGCACCACCACGGCTGACTTATGCACGCCTTCAGTCGCCTCCACTGTGGCGTCGCTGCTCTCCTTGGCCCCTGGCTCACCTTCGCTGCCATTGAGGAATTTTTCGGCGGGTTTGCCAGTACCGCAAGCCTCGGGCAGCCCCCCCAGTATGTCTTTCAGGCGCGCACTGAAGGACGCGATCCCATCACACACCTCTTCGCCGTACGAAGCCGCCGCCCGTAGCGCATCGAGGTCGAACTCGGTCCGTTCCGCCATGACAAACCTCCCGCAGTTGCCGAACGCACAGCTGTATGCCCAATGCTTGCACGGCAGACGCGAATTCACACCTCAAGGGAATGTCAAATCCTGCACTTACCCCGGCGGAGGTCACGAATCGCACGCCCTTACCTCGAGAGATCCCAAAGTCTGCTCCGATACCATCGGAACCCACCTCCTGGCCGAGCAAACCGTGAAACCCCCAGATAGAATGCCCATCCGTTGATTCGGCGGCCGAGGACCCCGTCCGCGGTATTCTCGGACCAGACGAAGAGAACCGTAATGTCCGAGGGGCGTGAAAGTGACAAGTGGACAAGAGGAGCGCGGTCGAGACGACTTGCCCCAGGATGACGCGGCGGAATCGGAGCCCGCTCCGGATATCGTATTCAGCCTGCTGGCCGACGAAGCCCCGGCGTCGGGCACCGATGAAGCGGTAGACGATATCCTCCGTCGCATTGTCGACGAACTGAAGACCGCGGCGCCGGACGAATGGCAGCGACTGTACGCCGAGTTCGCCATCACGGTGTCGACCGAAGCGGCGCAGGCGGTCTATTCCGTCGAAGACACCGAGGTCGCGGTGGCGGTACCGAAGTCGGCACTGCGTTTGGTCCGCGACCATCGAGAGGCTGCCGCGGGCTCGGACGGTTCCGGCCCGAGCGCCGCGCCCTGGTGGCGGATGCTGGTACACGCGACCTCCGATGGTTCGGTCGATGTCGACTACGACTACGGTGAACGCCCATTCCCGGACAATCAGTTGTTCCCGCCCGCCGCGTATCGCGCCGATCTGGAAACCTATCCGCGCGAACGCCTGCCGGTATGGCTCGCGGCCTACCTCGGACACGCGGACCGGCAGTCCCGCAGTCCACAGCAGGCGGCGATCGCGGCTCGCGCGGATCGCCACGCGGCGGTGTGGGCGACGTTGGCGGAGAACGAATTTCCGTCATTTCCCGTGATGTGGGCGCGGTGGGCGACGATCGCGGCCGGATTCGTCGCCGCTGGTTCGGAGTTGGGACCGCGAATGCTGCCGGCACTCGGCTGGTTCGAAAGTTCCCGGCGCAGCGGTTCCACGCTATATGCACTGCCCGATGGTCGTGCCGTACTCTCCGGCGGGGTATGGGACGCGCCGACCCTGGACGCCACCTACAACGGCGGCAGCGATATGCCGAAATTCTTTGCTGGAGCACCGGAATGGGTCGCCGAACCGATGCTGAACCCGCGCATCGGGGCCGGCCTGATGTCGTTCTGCTACTGGTGGGAGTCCGGCCGGTGGTACCGGGGCGAGTCACCCCCGGCATCCGAGTGCGCTGCCGCCATGCCCGGAGTGTGGTCGGCCGATACGGTCGCCGACATCCTGGCAAGAGCAGTCTCCAGCCAGCCGAACAAGGCCCAGCTCCTGGCCGCCTCGACACTGGTTTCGGCCGCGGAAGTGGGTGTCGTGACCCGCGAGACCGTACTGAATGCCTTCGGCGACAGCGGTTCACTCGATATCGACGGCGCCCTCTTCCAGTTCCGGATGGCCGGCCTGGTCACCGTGGTACCGGAAGCAATGCCCAAGCAACTGGCCATCGCCCGGGTGCGGCAGTACATTCTCGGCCTCGGCCTGGACACCACCGGCTACGCGCTGGGCGATCTGGTCGCCGACCGGCTCAGCTGTGGCTGGATGGTGTCTGTACCGGTGCCGCGCGGCGAGATCGCAGGCGGGCGGGCGATCTTCTACATCGCCGACGACGGGGTCCTCGAGCGGTCATCACCCTCGGTGCCGCCGATGCAGTTCGTCGACGGGTTCGAAAAGCGGTTCCAGCGCCGCCAACGATCGGAAGTGTGAACGAAATCCCTCCGTCATCCCGGCGAACGCCGGGACCCTGTGCGCACATCCGAGGGTGTCACTTGGATTCCGGCGTTCGCCGGAATGACGGGATGTTTCTCCCTCGATGTTCAAGCTCGATCAACACCGGATGGCAGCGCAACGACGATGACCGTGGCAACCATTGTGTCGCACGACTGAATCGCGCCGATCCGCGCCTGGGCCGCCGGAGCACACAGCACGGTGTGCCGTCGGCGACACCTACCAGACCAACGAGGTTGCGGCATGGATAGACGAGCTGCGACGCAGCGATCCGGGCGCCGCCGCACACGTTGAGTCGGCGGTGGACGTGCTATCCGAACGCGGGCCGCCCCTGGGGCGACCGCTTGTAGACACCCTCACCGGGTCGAAGCTCGCCAACCTCAAAGAGTTGCGGCCACGACAAACGATGATCCGAATCTTGATCGTGTTCGATCCCTGGCGCTCGGCCATTCATCTGATCGGCGGCGACAAAACAGGCCACTGGAACGATTGGTACCAGCAAGCTATTCCCCGGGCCGAGACACTCTACGAAATCTACTTGAAGGAATGAGCCGAGGAGGAACGCGAAAGATGAGCAGCTTCAGCAAATGGGACAAGGACGCCTACCGCAAGCGGGTCGGCGAGGACGAGGCCGCTCGGCGACGCGGTGCAATCATGGCTGAACAGTGGGGATTCCAGCTTGCCGAGGAACGGAAACGACTGAACTTCACGCAGGCAGGGCTGGCGGAACTCATGGGTGTCAGCCCCGGTCGAGTCTCGCAGATCGAACGTGGCGAGGTCGCCACCGTGGACGCCATCGCCGCCTATGTTTCCGCGCTCGGTGGCAAGCTCGAACTGCTTGCCGATATCGGCGGTCATCTGCTGAGGATGCCGGCCAACCCGGCCGCCTGACCGCGCGAGTATCGTCCCCTGCTCCCGCCGGAGGTCACCGGCCCAGCTCGATCGGGAAACCGCTTCGTGGGTGCACCGGTAAACATCCAGCGCCTCCATTCCGTCTGCTGCGTCGACGCCAGTCCCGCACGTGTCGCCGAAACCGTCTCGGTCGCACTGGCTCTGGGAACAGTTTCGACGTTTCGGTGGCACTCCTCAGCGAATTGAGCCCCGCACCTGCTGCGCCCGCACCACTCGCTCCACCCCCGGTCGAACCCAGACCGAGGCCTGCGGCGCGTGGGGGATCGAATTGCACCGGGGACGGTCGGAACGATGGGCATGCCCTCGGCGGTCGCCAACTGTTGCGCAGCGTCGATCGCCTGTCCCACCATCTCCGTCCCTTTCGCAACAATGTCCTGTGCGAAGCCCATCGCTTGCCGAACGATATCCTGCAGCGCCGCCCGGCTTGCCGGAGCGGGCCGGCACCCGAAATTGCCCAGCGCCAGCGAGCTGTTGTGCGCAGTGGCCGGTCCATCACGTGCATGGGCTGCTCTGTCGGTACGCACACGAGCTCACCGAGCTGCACCGCAACCGCACCGCCTATCCGGAGTGGTCCACGACCCTCGACTCCCGCTGAGCCGAACTCGACGTCGCCTACGCCGACCTGGCCCGCGAAAGTAGCCGACGGCCGCCGCCTACCGAACAGCTGAACGACCAAGATCAGGTGGAACTTGTGGCGGCTTCTCGCGTTCACCGCCATAGATTCCACGTGATCACCTGTCCAGTCGGACGTGAGACACGGTCTTACATCGGGACAATTCGCGCCGAGCCTGCTTGGGCAGCAAGTTTCTTGTCGAAGGTCCACAGCGGTTTCGCGTTCGACAGCTCCGCGTAGGTTGCCAGGCAGCAGTCCTCGAACGACAACTTCGGATGTGCGACGAACAACGACAGCGCCTGTGCGTATAGCGCACGGTTGCCATCGATCTCCGTCAACGACATCAGGCCTTCGATCGCTTCGGCAACCGCGGCGCGGCCGAATTCGTAATAGCGGCACAGGGCAAAGACAACCTCGATGACAGCTGTGTCGGCCACGGCGAAGGGCGCATCTGCGCCTGCGAGCAGATTTACTACCGCAGCATGCTGGTCGGGGACGTCGTTGAGCAGCAGCCGAAGCACAACATTGGCATCGAGCGAACCGGCCGACACGGGCATCAGCTCCGCAGCTCACGCTGGGACTGGTAGAACTGGTCAACGTTCAGCAAGGGGCGGGTACCCGGCTTGATATGACGGCTGATGCGCTCACTCAGCTCGCTGATGGTCGGCGGCTTGGTGAGAACGAGCTCGCCGGTGTCCTCATCCAGATGCGCGTGCAAAACACCCCCGGAGTCGGCCAAGCCAAGCCGACGGCGCATGGCAACGGGAAGTGTCGCCTGCCCCTTGCTGGTGACAGTAATGTTTGCATCCATGACCATTACAATACCACTATCCATTACCCCGAGGCCAAGGTAATGGACTGCTGCGACATCTCGGCCGCAGGTCACCGCCGCCGTCGCTCCTTCGGTGCCGACCGACCGCCCGGAGCCGAAGCAGCACCCTCGGACGCTCTCGCTCGGGCACCACCCGCCAAGCCGAACTCGTCGGCGAAATCAACACCAGGACGTCGCGCCACGTACCAGTACCCCACGCCGTTGCGCCGAGTAGACCGGTGCCGCCGATGCAGTTCGTCGACGGGTTCGAGAAGCGGGTTCCAGCGGCGCCAACGATCGGAAGTGTGAACGTTCACCCGAGCCTGCCCCGACTGCCGCACACGGCAACGCCTTTCGATCGGGACGCGACAAGGATCCGATAAGCGAAGCCCAATGCCTCCGTGAATAAATCCATCGTAAGAGGCGGACCGCGGCGATGCACGAAAACGAGCGCCACGGCCGCATCGGAGATGGCCATCGCAGGTGCGGCGGTCCAGGACATAGAGAGCAGTACCGAGATGACTCAGTCGATTGCCCTGATGATCATCGGCGTAGAGGTAGCCATCGTTGTCGCCGCCCTGTGCTGGCCGCCGCGCAGTCCGACTCGTTGCCGCGATATTCCGAAGCGTTCCACTGGTGGACCCACAGGTCCTATCGGCAAGTGGTTCCGCCTCAACTAAGTGTAAATAACTGCGACCGTAGGGTCTACGACGTTGACCGGGAGCCACTGATCAACTGCTATGGGATCAGACGGTTGGCGACCTGGTATGGCCGAGAGGGCGCTGGGGTCATTAAGGAGTGTGCGGTATGCCTCCCCAGGAAGAGGGTGGAGAAGAGAGCACGGGCGAGTCCGTCACAGAGGACCCCACCGCGGAGGTGACTTCCTGGTCGGAGTTGAACGAGTTCGTGGACACCGATGAACTGCTCATCGCCGATGATATCGCCTCTACATGTGCACAACTGTGTGCCGACTTCATCGAGGTGTTGCGGGGTATCAGGGATCAGCGAGACGTCGAGGGGGCGAGCTCGTATGAGGCGCACTATGTGGCGTACGCAAAGGATGCCGGGTACGGCGGCGCTCCGCTACCTTCTCTGGAGACGCTCGACACATATCTCACAAACCTGGGAACCAAACTGTACGACATAATTGGCAGCGAGGATAAAGAGGGCACTCGACTGCATGATTTGAACAATTTGAAGGAGCTTTTCATATCGGCCGCAAAAGCATACGATGCAGCTGATGACATCTCCGCGTCCGATTTCGACAGCATCAAACCGAGCGGTGCCGCCTCCTTGATCGATCGCACTCCGGGAAGCTGGGTTCCGACGAGTAAGAGAATCGACGAGCTACTGCCCGAGGGCGAATCGTTCGAATCTGTTTCGGACGATATCGGACCGGATCATTCGAGGCAGAGTTACGAAACACTGTACAATCTGGGTGAGTTCATCCGGGGGGTGGATTTGCCGTACCACTATGAATCGAGGGCCATTCTCTGGTACCGGATGGGCGACACTCTCCGTGACAAGTCCGAAGAATTCAAGAATGGTTTCGTACTGGCCGCTGCCGACTCATGGGAGCGGGACGGAAAAGAAGCTGCCGAAACGACGGTCGACAATTTCAAGAAGCAGCTGGAACCATTGTGGCAGGCGATGCATCAGGCTGGTCATGCGTACACTCATGCGGCCTACTGGCTCGATGATACGCAGAAGGCGATGCCGCAGGATGCTGAGAACCCGAACGAGTATACCGTCACAAAGGACGGGTGGTGGATCTTTGGCACAGCGACCCGGGTGCAAGAAGACCCGACACCCCTGTATCAGGAAGACTACCGCAACACATATATGTCCGGTTACCGGGAAACGGCCAAATACTTTCCGAAGTTTCCGGAGTATGCAGAAACGCCGGATGGCCCGACGGCGACTGATGGCACCGACGATCAGAACACCCAAGGGGGTGGTGGCGGTGCTGGTCTGAATGACGGTCTCGACGGTTCGTCGCTGGACAACCAACGGGCGGCGCTGGATTCATATGCCGATGAACTCGAGCAACAGGCTGCGGGTCTGGACGAATATGCGAACGCGCTCGATCCTTATGGTGCCGACCCTGCCGCCGGGCTCTCGAACGGCATGGGCGCCGTCACCGACGCCCTGTCCACGGCCTCGAATGCGGCACAGAACGCACTGGGTGCGGCGAAGGACGCACTGCGCAGCGATCCGATGCATCCGCCTGCCGGCCTCCCGTCGACCTCGGCGGGGCTTGATGCGGCACGGAACCCGGTTGGCGGCAAGGTCGGTGGTGGTGGTGTCGGTGGCGCGCCGTACGGCGCGCCGAAGGCACCGTACGACGCATCACGGTTGTTTCCACGCGTGAACGCGGGCGCGACCATGGCCGGGTCGGCGGCTGGGATGCCGCGGGCCGGTGCGGCTCCGATGGCGGGCCAGCCGCCGATGGGCACGCCAGGCCCCGCGGGCGCGCCGGGTGCCGGTGCGCGTGGCGGTGGCCAGGAGAGCAAGCATGAGCGCCCGAAGTACCTGGATTCCGGGGAGCATCTCGATGAGGCACTGGGTGAGGCGCCCGATATGACCCGAGCGGTGGTGGGAGGGATACAGGCGCGGCACATGACTGAACAGGTGCAACAGCCGGTGCCGCCGGAGCAGCCGAATCGGCCGCGGATGCCACGCTCGGAGCGGTCGCGGGCTCCGCGCCCGGAGGAGCCGGTCATCGTGCAGCAGCCGGAGGCGCCCTGATGGATCGGAGCTGGACACTCACCGACGTCGAGTTCGTCGTTGCCTGGGACCGCATGCGGGAGCTGCGGCTGCCCGCGCCTTTCACCGCTCTCGTGCGTGATCTGGATTGGGACGAGGAACACGAAGAACGCCAAGCGTGGCTGGGGTTGCGGCCTCGGTGGAGTAGTGGGCTCGATGAGGTGTTCGACATCGTAGCGAAGCCTGATTTGCGTATCATCGCGCACGGTTGGGATCAGCGCGCTCCCGCCGATCCGACGTCACATATCCGTCTCCATGCCGTACGGCGCGCCGACCGAGGCTACCTCCTCGAACAGATTCCGGCCAGGACCACTTACGGCAGCGGCCGTGTCACCATCACCGAGTGTGATTGCCTTTCCCTGGCCGGACGGATCGCTGCCCGTCTGCCGACAGAGGAGCGCGGACGGTTCGACAATGTCGTGCTACCCACCAGATCTACCGACGCGGAATTCGACGCCGAATTCGGTGCATCGATGGTGCGGGAATCGAAGGAAGCTCCGGTTGACCAGCATGGTGCCGAACTTCTGCGCAAACCGGTGGTGCGCCAAGGTTTCGTAGAGGTTCGGCAGGGGGTAACGAGATTCGGTCCACGGAATCTGGCTCGACATGGATTGTGGTGGCGCGATATCGCCGACGACGGACGCTATGCGATCACTCCTGGCAGTCCGGCCATTGCTACTGGCGTCGACACGGCGCGGTTGGTCAGCTCGATAAATCGTGCTGTTGCCGATGTGATCCGTCTGATCAAGGACGAGCAGCGCTGATTCGCGCGGCGATCACTGGGACCCCGCACACCGCCAGCTCCACACTTCCCATGGGCCTGTGGCGACACCGTCATCGGCTGGTCCGTTCGCGGCGCAAAGCCGCAGGCCATGAGCATCTCGGCGTGGACGGCACCCTGATCTACACCGACCTTATCCGCGACCCCGGACCCACGTTGGAATGGCTCACTGACCGCGACCAGGGAAGATCGCGCCAGTATGCGACGCGGCCCCCTGCGCGGGCCGACGCCGCGCGCACGAAAGGTCACTCCCCGGGGTATGACAGTGTTTCAGACCGTAATTCTCCTGGTTATCGTCGTGGAGAGCGGCATCATCGTGATGGCACTGTGCTGGCCACGACGGCGGTGCAACGACGCGGCGCGCACACGCCGTCGGCCGCTGACGTTGCCGGAACCGTTCCTCGAATCCCAGGCACGAACCTGGTCAGCGGCGCATGAACACGACGGTCTCATCCCGTCGGCTGTTGACGTCGCCGGAACCGTTCCTGGAATCCCGACACGAACCTGGTCGGCGGCACCGATGACGAAGACGGTTCCAGCACACCGTCATCGGCGACATAGAAGATGGCCCTGCCGATCGCGATCTCACCGCCCGGTACCGGTGCGAACACCATCCAGCCGCAGCTGAGCCGGTCGGCGACGAGTTCGTCCAGTGGGTAGCCGGTGGTGTCCAGCCCGCGCCCGAGGATGTACTGGCGAACTCGGGCGATGGCCAGCTGCTGCGGCATCGGCTGCGGTGTGTCGGCCACCAGCCCGGCCATCCGGAACTGGTACAGCGCACCGTCAGCATCGTTGTCCCCGAACGTCTTCGCGACAGTTTCCGGCGTCACCACACCTACTTCGGCGGCCGACAGCAGCGTCGCCGCCGCCGACCGTTGCGCCGCGCCCGGTCGGCGCGAGATGAGGCGCGCGACAATGTCCACGACGGTGTCGGCACTCCAGACTCCGGGTATCGCCGGAGCGCACTGCTCCGCCGACGGCGATTCGCCCCGGTACCACCGGCCCGCATCCCACCAGTAGCAGAACGACATCAGGCCGACACCGGCGCGCGGATTCAGGACCGGGTCGGCAACCCAATCCGGGGCTCCGGCGAAGAAGTTCGGCATCTCGGCGTCGCCGTTGTAGGTGTCGTCCAGCGCCGGTGCGTTCCACACACCACCCGAGAGCACCGCCCGGCCGCCAGCGAGCGCGCAGATGGTGGCGCCGCTGCGCCGCGAACTTTCGAACCCGGCCAGCGACGGCAACATTCGCGGCCCCCACTCCGACCCAGCCGCGACGAATGCCGCCGCGATTGTCGTCCACCGCGCCCACATCACCGGGTACGGCGGAAACTCGTTCTCCGCCAACGTCGACCACACCGCGGCGTCGCGGTCCGCCCGTGCCGCGGCGGCGGCCTGTTGCGGGCTGCGCGTCTGCCGCCCGCCGTGGCCGATGTAGGCCGCAAGCCACACCGGCAGGCGCGCACGTGGATACGCCGCCAGGTCGGCGCGATACGCCTCCGGCGCCAGTAACTGCTCGTCCGGAAACGGGTCGTCGCCGTAGTCGTACTCGACATCGGCACGGCCCTCGGCGGTAAGCTGCAGCAGCAGTCGCCACCACGGACCGGTGGACGAATCCGCCGCAACCCCTCGATGCTCGCGGACCACCTCCAGTACCCGATTCGGCACATCCACCTCGACCTCGGCGTCGTCGGTGGCGCATACCGCCCGGGCACTGCCGGCCGTGACGGTTATCGCGAACTCCGCGGTCAGCCGCTGCCACCCGACCGGCGCTACGCTGCGCAATTCATCGGCAACGCGCTGGATGATATCCGCCGCACCATCGTCGGACGGTGCTTCGGATTCTGCCCCGCCCGCCGCGGAACTACCAGGCACGCCATCGGACACCGCGATATCACCGGACGCGCCCGGTCCGTCGAATTCGGCGCGCCCGACGATAGCCGCCGCACCGGCATCGGACGGTGACTCGGATTCCGCCCCGGCCACGTCGCCGACCGCGAGACTACCGGGCACGCCATTGTGCACCGCGATATCACCGGCCTCCGCCGGTCCGCCTAATTCGGCGAGGGTGAACGCGATATCCG
The DNA here is from genome assembly GCF_045207455.1 of Nocardia sp. NBC_00881. Taxonomy (NCBI): domain Bacteria; kingdom Bacillati; phylum Actinomycetota; class Actinomycetes; order Mycobacteriales; family Nocardiaceae; genus Nocardia; species Nocardia sp. NBC_00881. The sequence continues at coordinate 87,408 of NZ_CP108798.1, read as the reverse complement.
GAGTTCCATCTGCTATGTCCTCGGCATCTCGGCTGTCCTCGCCCGTCACGCCTGAACCCTTTCACAAATTGTGCACGAATTCCCTCAAGGGGAGGTAAAATTCGTGCTCAGGGGATATTCAGCCGTGCACCGTGATTCACGAGGTTCGTGAGAAGACGGGTATCGAGATCGCGGTGACCAGCTTCGCCGAAATCTACAGGACCCTGGTCACATCATCACCTATGACAACGGACCGGGCGGAATCGTTGCGTTGCAAGAGTTCTCGGTATGGTTGCACCGCCCGGGATATTCGGGTGCTAGCCGCGCCGACGGCGGCGAATTCCGCACCGAGGGGTGTGCATAGCCCGTTTCAGCCCAATGCCCACCATCCGGCGCAGTTCCGGCGCCGCGCTCGCTCAGCATCGAGCAATCCGGCCACGAACTCGACAACCGCCACAAGTCCTGATCGCGCACGCACCCTCAACAAGCGAGGCAACCAAGACGTTTCATTTCAATACTCGAGTAAGCTACTACTAAAACCTTTGCGGAGGACAGTGATCAACGTTTCGGGTGAGATCGTGCTCGGCCGGTCACTGACCTGCCCATCGCCGAGCTCCACCACGCGCCATGCCCCGTCGGTGCGCAAGGCGAAGTCGACTGTCACAAAGGGCAGATGGAGGTTCGCGATCAGCGGCTCGATCTCCGTCAGGTCCAACTCGGCAGCGGGCAGTTCCTGCGGAGTGTCGGGATGAGGGCCGATCAACCGGCAGCTGCCATCTATCCACCAGGTGCGAACCTCCGCGGCGGAGAAATGCTCGAAAGCACGGAGCACAAATCCGCCGGTCATGTCCTCGTCGCGCAGCTCTCGGAATCGACTTGCCACTCGCCATGCGGAATCCCCGTCGTTCACCTCCGGGATGAATGCCGCCTCATGCCAGTAGTGCTTCATCAACTTGGTGTAATCGCGCAGGACAGCAGGACCCGATCCCAGTTCCCGACACGCACGATCGAACGCCTCGCGATCGTGCCCGACAGTCCATACCGACCGAGGTGTCAGAGCGGCGAGATCCGAATACCAGCCCGGCAGCTCGTGTGCCCGCTGGTACTGCTCCGGACGGGTCCGCAACATGACACCGCGGCGGCGCAGAGCTTCGTCGAATGCCACGTACTGGTCACTGCGCAGCATCCAGCCGCGATAGAACGCTGGACCCGATACCCGCACCCGGCGGACCGCGTCGTCAGAGTCAGCGGGCCCGGTCAACGCATCGTGGTCGACCAGCGCGACATCCATCCCGGCCGCAGCGGCGGCATCCGCTTCAGCGGCGAAATGTTCATCGACACGGCGAGGATGCAGAACATCGGCAGGAACGAGAAGAATCACGGATTGCATCATGCTGCCCGGATCAGCAGAGTTCCAAGCGGTTTTGAATCAGCGTGGCCATAACATCGTCAAGCCCGATGTACTCACGCTCACCGGGCTCCCGACGCGGGAAGATGGTGCCGCGGCAGGAAATGATGGAGGAGCAGGGGTACGACACGGAGCTGCAGGGCTGGCTCCGATCGGTCTGATCGGCGGGGCCAGCGGAACAGCATGATCGAATCAATGGACGAGTTGGAGGCGCAAGCACGGCGGCAGCTGCACCGCATGCATGATTCGCACCAAAGGCACTGGGCAACTTGCTGAAACGCCTCGGCCACTGATCAAAGCTACGGCGAGGCCGAGCAACTCGAACTACCAATCGTGGAGACGGCAGGCGGCCCCGTCCCGACACGACTCGCCGGGACGGGGCGGCTGGGGGGCTTGGTACTGAATGGCTCAGGCGGGGCGACGGAACTCGCCGTCGATGACACCAGCCATGAAGACATCCCACTCACCCGGCGTGAAAATCAGCGCCGGACCGATCGGGTTCTTCGAATCACGGACGCCGACCCGGTCCCCCTCGAGCCAGGCCACCTCGACGCAGTCGGTCTGGCCGCTGCTGTGGCTGCTCTTGAACCAGTTCACCACGGACAGGTCAGTGCTGGTCATGCTCGAACTCCTTGCGCGTTCGCCGGGACGGGCTGCTGCGGGTATTCGATGTCGCGCCGGGCTCAGGTGGGGCGACGGAACCCACCGTCAATGACACCAGCCGTGAAGGCATCCCATTCACCCGGCGTGAAAATCAGCGCCGGACCGGTCGGGTGCTTCGAATCACGAACACCAACCCCGCCCTCGACGAGCCACGCCACCTCGACACACTCGCTTTGACTGCTGCTGTAGCTGCTCTTGAACCAATTCACCCCGGATAGGTCAGTATTCACGCCTCAAAACTCCTTGCCGCCTGCCTGAGCAGGTCTCGCGATTCCTCTTCACCCATGGATAAATCCCGGATGGCCGAAGCAAGCCCATGGTAGCGCTGAACGTCGTCGACCTTCTCGAGGTAGAGGTCGTTGCTCATCTGGCTTTCGAGGAAGACAAGCGACGGCTCCACGAGCTTGCCCTTCGCGTCGGTACCGAAGTCGAGGATGACGAACGGCCCATGCAACATGCCCCACGCCAAGCCAGCAGCGTACGGATGTACCCGAATCGAGACGTTGAAACGCTTGCCGATCTCGGCAAGGTGCCGGAGCTGGGCCGCCATGACTGACTGGCTACCGACGACACGGTGTAACGCCGACTCGTGGAGCAACACCTCTAGCTGTAATGGGTCGGTCTTGCGAGTAATGATGGTTTGCCGTTTCAGTCGGTGCTCGACTCGCCGGTCGATCTGCTCCGGATCGCTGAATCCGGGATAGGCGGCGAAGACTGCCCGAGCGTAGTCCGATATCTGCAGCAGTCCCGGTATGTGTTCGTGATACATGACCAGACGCCGGGCCGATGCTTCGAGCCCGACGTACATGTTGAAGTTGTCGCTGTAAAGTCCAGCGAACGCGGTGTACCAGCTCTTCACCTGCGCTTGCTTGGCGAGTTCGACAGCGCGGTCGGTATCCGTGGGGCTGACCTCCAAGACTTCGCAGATGGCTTGGATGTCGCGGACGCGAACCTTCTTCACCTTCCCAGACTCGATGCGCTGTAGGCCTGCCGGGCTCAGCTCAACCAGTTCGGCTACCCGCGCGATCGACAGCCCTTGCTCGTCACGGGCTTTGCGCAGGAAGCGGCCCAGCTGGCGCCGGGGCAAGGTTGAGGCGTCGTCGTTGTCACTGGTCATGTGCAGTGCACCCCCTGCAAGAGTGAATGGATCGGCTCGGAAATGTGAATCACTCCGCCCCTCGGACACGAGTAGTGTCCTAGTAGTTTGAACGACTTGAGTTGAATCGTTCAGTTCGGCTCGTATCACGATACCGCTCGTGGTGTGCTGGGTCTCGACGTTCAGGTGGCACCCCAGGTCGGAGCCCTGGCAACCTCCAAACTGCGGGAACTACAACGACTTCCGTCGAGTACATCGTGGCTTGGCTGCCACGAGCCGGCACGGCAGCGATGGCGATTGTTGTTCCGGGCACCCGAACGCCCCACAAGCCAGTACATCGACCAGGTTCGGGGGAACCATGACACACACGCAGGCCATCGCCGCACCGCCCACGGCGGACGGCAGGCCGAAAGCTCTTGGGTTCGTACGCAATGACGTGTCCGGTCCGCATGCGCTCCGCCACGCTGGCGACGTGCAACGACACGCCCGCAGGCTCGGCTACCAGTACGTGTACACCCTTCGCCCACCGGCTCACGTGGACAACCCGATCGGGTACGTGCTCGGCATCGCGACCGGGCTCGGCGTCGACGTAATCGTCGTGTTCGACCTTGGCCATGTCGACAGCCAGCCCTCGTCGGTCTGCGACAAGGGTTTCGACCTCGAAACCGTATGCCCACAAGGCACGTGGACCCGCTCGGCCCAGCCCGGGCCCGGTGTCGACGCGGGGGCCGCGTGATGAGTGGAGACACGATCGTCACCCCGCCCACTATCTGCGGCTTCGCCGAGGTCGAGCTGGCGCACCAGCAGATGCGCACGCACCGGGCATGCCGGGTCGACCGGTGCGCGTGGAAGTGGGTCGCCTACTACACCCTCGTACATCACGGCCGGATCGCGCCGCAGGAGTTGAGCCCGCGCGAACGTGCCCACTTGCGCGGTCTCGACTACCCGGCCGACGCCACCGACCGCGCCGCACCCGATGGCACACCCGAACCCCAGACGTTCCAGCAGGTCATCGACGGGCTCGCGCAACTGGCACTACCGCCGACCCACTCGGGCAGCGGCGGCGAGAGCTGAACGGCCATGGACGCGTGGCAGATCGTGCACAGCGTTCTCGCGGTCGTCGGAGGCGGCGCGTGCACCGTGGCCGGAGCGGCTTGCGTGTGGCCGATCAACCAGCCCCGACGTCATGTCCCGGCGAATCGACCCGCCAGCCGCTGCCAGTCGCGCCCGGTCGAATGGCCGAAGGCATCGACCTGCGACCCACCCCGCCAGCCGTTCACCCTCGCCGATGCCCATATCGCAATGCAATTGCACCGCGACCACGACTGCGCCCGCAAGCGCGTCGCGTTCGCGGCGCTGGTCGCGGCCGGACGCATTCACCCCGATACCGCACGACGACACCGACTCTGGGGGAAACCCTGGTGAACCAGAACGAAAGGCACCCACTGCCGGCTCAGGAACCGGATTCGATTGCGGCGCAGGCTCGTCTCCTCCAGCCTCCCACCGAACGTCCCGGATACCGCCTAGTCCGTAACCAGCATCCGTCCTATTGATCACGAACTAGACTAGACTAAGTCTGATATGGTATCCGCATGACTGCGGTGAACATCCATGAGGCGAAAACGCATCTGTCCAGGCTTTTGGAGCGGGTCGCAAAGGGGGAGCGCATCGTGATCTCCAAAGCTGGGAAACCGATCGCTGACCTGGTGCCTCATCAGGCGGCTCCGGTGACGATCGGCGGCCTGAAGGGGCAGCTGCGGTACGACGACAATGCATTCGACGTCGATCCGGACATGCAGCGGATGTTCTACGGAGATGACGCCGATGCTTCTGCTTGACAGTCAGACCGCACTCTGGGTGCTCGATGACAATCCCCGATTGGGTGTGACTGCCCGCAAGGCGATCACGTCCGCAACCGAGGTCTATGTTTCGGTGGCGACGATCTGGGAACTGACGATCAAGTCCATGCTGGGCAAATTGTCGGTGCCGACGAACCTCACCGACACGATGAGTGATCAGGGGCTCGGGATTCTGGATGTCACCGGACAGCACGCGGAGGGCTTGCGTGAATTCCCCGAATTGGTACGGCACGACCCGTTCGATCGTTTGATCACAGCTCAGGCGTTGTGTGAACGCCTGAGCTTACTGACCGCGGACAGCGTCTTACTGGGACTCGGACGGGACTTCATCGTCGATTCCACCCAGTAGTCCGGTCGCGTCGACCTAGCGGCCGCTGGGTGGTGGACCGGTCGGGGTGACCGCCTCGGCCGCCGGATCCGTTGCCGGACATAGGACAGCGGCGTGTTCCCAATGAGCTATGCCGAGTTTCAGGCAAGGCCAGGACGCGCGGCGGCTGCGCTGTCTGCGGCAACCATGAGCGGGTCGATGAGGGGGCGTCCGAGAAGATTGTGTAGGTCAGGGCTGATGTTGCTCAGGAAGCCGTGGCGGACGCTGGTTGCGATCGAGGCGAGTATGGGTGGCTGGAACGGCAACAGTTCATCGGAGGCGAGCAGGCGAGCGCGGTACTCGCCGAGACCGATCGTGTGGTGGGCGACGCCGAGCCGATCGGCAACGTCGTCAGCGGTGATCGGGTCGCCAACCAGGTCGTAGATCTTGCCTGCGTGTGCTGCGGGCGCGGCTGCGACGATCGCTGCCGCGGCGGCCAGATCCCCGCGTGCCACCGCCGACAGTGCGCCGGTGCCGAATGCCGACTCCACGCCATCGGGAGACCACATCAGCAACGCACCGAACAATTCGGCGTACAGGCCGTTGCGCAGCAGTGTCCACTCCAATCCGCTGTTCTCGACATGCTGCTCGGTCGCGCGGTGGGCAAGGGCGAAGCCGAGGTGATCGCCCGCGGTCGTCAGGCTGGTGTAGACGACGTGGGTGACGCCGTCACGGACTGCGGCGTCCAGGACCGCGCCATGGCGGGCGATCACCTGATCGTCCTCGGCGTACCCCGCCGAGACCAGCACGAGGGTGGAAACACCGTGCAGATCGAAACCGGCCGGATCGTCGAAATCCAGACGTCGTACGCCATCTCCCGGGGTACGACTTCCTCCTACGGCCTCGGCCCCGCGCGCCGTAGCTCAGCCAGTGTCAGGGAGGCGAGATGTCCGTTGGCCCTGGTCACCAAAATCATGAGTTCACAGTCCTTCGTGGTTCGTTTCAGTAACTACGATGGATCTTGATTCACTCCCGGGTTTGCTCACAAGGAGGCAGTTTGATGTCAGCCACGCACACCGCTGTGACCACCGCGTGGCCGAGCTGAACCCGTGCGGGCAGCCGGACCATCCCGACTGCGGCATCCGCGACGTTCTCGACCGCGTCGGAGACAAGTGGTCGGTGCTCGTCATCGTCGAGTTCGCGAACGGCCCGCGCCGCTCAGGGAGCTACAGCGAGCAATCGACGGTATTTCTCAACGCATGCTTACGCTCACGGTCCGTCGGCTCGAACGAGATGGCCTTGCGCTTCGGACTGTCTATCCAACCGTGCCTGCCCAGGTCGACTACCGACTGACGGAGACCGGAGCCAGCCTCACCCATCTCGTCAAGGCGCTGGCTGACTGGTCGCTGGAACATCGGGACGTCATCGCCCATGCCCGTCATGCCTACGACGAGAGAAGTACCCCGACAACGAAATGCGGTGACAGCACCTGCCAGAGTCGGTACGTGCTGTCCGCCGTCGACAACGTCATGTCCCGCAACAGAAGTGGCGGTGGCAGAGTGGGCAGATGCCGATCCAGATGGCCAGTGCGCGTTGGATTTCGCGGACACCCGCGCCCGGCTACTAGAATCGTGGAATCGCCTTCGATGGGGTCAGCTTGACGTTGCCTGTCCAGTATTCGGAATGCGCCATGATCTGCAGTATTTTCGAAGCTTCGTGGAGGTCGCCTGCGTTGGCGGCGGCCAGGTATTTCTGGCTGAGATGCGGCATGATGAACCTGTTCATCAGCAGGCCACGTTCCTGACTCCAGCCCTCGAACTTTTCCGGCAGGGGGTATTCCTTATTCGACTGTACAACGTTGCCATGGCGATCTCGAGTGATCTGGCTGCCGCTGGCGAGGGCCTCGATACCTCTGATCTTGTCTCTTGTGGGGTTGTCGAAGTAGTCCTGGAGATAGGCCTGTTCTGCATGAGTGAGAGCAGTCCATGGCACTCGGTCGATGTAGCGTCGGTTTGCCAACCGGTGCGCGGTGTGCTCGAAGATAGCCATGTTCGCCGGTGTTTGACCCAATTTGAGGAGCGACATCGAGGCCGCGGCCTCGCCGATGTACGCGTCACCGTCCCAGACGCTGGGACCGAATTGCTCGCGGTAGTTGTAGGCTCGCATGGCACCGACCATCATTTCTTTGTCCTTGAAGCCGGCGTCTGTCATGGAGGTGACGACGTCGCCCAGGGATCCGCCGCGGTTGATGACGCGGTCCACCGCCGCGGCGGCACCGCGATGGGTGTAGCCGTATTCCTTGGCGGCTGTTCTGGCGGCTTCGATATACCCTTCTCGGACCCGCGCCGAGTTGAGCGCCCAGCCCTTCCCGAGGATCTCTTCATTCGCTTTGAGATTCATCAGGTCGACGCGGTGCCTCAGTTTCGAGTCGAGGTCCCATGGTGAGCGCCTGCGGAAGAGTAACGCGGTGACCGGGTTGGCGCCGATGGTGTTGATGGCGGCGATTCCGGCCATGAGCCCGGCCCCGGGCAGGGAGTTGCCGGCCCCGACGTTGCCCATTCCCAGAGCGGTACCGCCGCCGCCCCCGCCGGAGCCGCCGGCGCCCTGTATCGCGAGGGCGAATCGGTTGGCGACCCAATTGTTGCCCCGGCCGATGCTCGCGCTCAGGCGCCTCAGCTGCAGGATGGCGACGATCTCCACCATGGCGCCCAGGACCAGTACCACCCCGACCTGTCCTTCGGCTTGGCGGAACAGGTTGCCCAGGAACAGGACGTAGACACCGAGGAAGACGGTGTAGGCCGCCATTCTTCCCGCCGCGACGAAAGCATCGACGACGTTGCGAACCAGGAACGTCTGTGTCGGTCCGTAGACGAATCCGCCTGCCGCGAACCCGAAGATGGCCATGAACGCGTGATAGATCGAGTCCAGCGCAGCCCACATGATCTTGTTGCCGAGGTACACCCCGAACACCAGCAGGATCGTCGCACACACCAACAGCACCAAACCGGAGCCGACCTGCCCCAGACTGGGATCGCTTGCCATGGCATAGGCCGCGGTGTCCCCGCAGGTCCGCATACCGGTCAAGACCCGGGAATCCTCGCCCGATTGCACGCCGGCCGACCACGCCGCGGCGCACCGCGGCGACTGGTCGACGACGTGACCGAAGTTCCACACCTGTATCGGGCGGCGTGCGAAATTGTCGGCCAGATCCCCCTGCATCGTGACGACCAGCTGGTCGGGGTTCGGGCTCGTGCTGCCGTTGAGCCCGGCCGCTACCGCGATACCCAGATCGCGGCCTTGGGCGAGTAGACCGTGTGAGGACAAGACATCAGCCAACGGCTCCGCCAGCACGATCGGGCCGAGCACCGCCACCCCGAGCATCGTGACGACCTGCATCGTGGCCTTGGCGACAAACCCGCGTACCACGAACCAGGCGACGAAGAACGCGCCGATCCCCGCGGCGACGGTCAACAGCAGCGGTGTGGCGATCTGGCCGGTCAGGTTGTCGGCGACCCCGGTCAACGCTCGACCGAACGGATCCAGCCATTGGAAGCTGATCGCGAAACCGATCAACCACACCGCGGAGGTCACGATGACCAGATAGCCGACGAACTCCAAACCCAGGATCAACGACACGATCGTCTCCAACGGATTCAACACGCTGCCGTGGCTGGTCGCGAACACGTAATCGGTCAACCGGACCCCGAACGAGTCCCGGATATTCATCCAGCTGAGCATGCCGATACTCGACCGGCCCGCCGCCATACCGTTGTGCGTCTGCGCCACAGCCACCCCACCGACAACACCCGGGAAGACGAACAACGCCAGAGTGATCCCCAGCAACCACACCATCCTGCGCCGTCGGCCGGTAGCCTCGACCCAACACCGAAACCGCCGCACCACCACCCGCGGTCGCCACCGCACCGGATCCCAGAACTCGAATATCCCACTGGTCATTCGACTATTGAGCGATTCTTTTAGGAGGCAACGAATCCCACCGGGGCTCGATACCGGGACACTTTCGACCCCTGAGCCGGATTCATCGCCGAACCGACCGTGCGGAACGCCGACCCTCTGACCGTCTCGGTCCTCAGTAGTCCAGTTCATGACTTCGACACCTTCGCCAGCTGTGGATCTCCAGGTCAAGCCCCGACGGGGCCGACTCCGCGGTGGAGCCCGGTCACCGCGACTCTCAATTCTTCGACAACGCACCGGAAAAGGCATCACGGTTATCCTCGTCCGTCCACGCCAGAATTCCACCGACGAGCACATGCCCGCCGAATCTTCGAATAGAAAGAGGTGCGTCGCGTCGCACAGTTGAACTGATTCACGATTATTGTTTCACGAACTCCACCTGACGCCCTCACCTCCCAAGCAAAAATACGCTCAAGGGAACGTAAAAACCCGTTCCAATAGCAGATTCCTTCCGGTCGGGCGTCCAGTACGTTAGATGTTGCAATTTTCGGCAATGGCGGTCATCCACTGCCATCCGCCGCTTGCACTAGCCGGCGCAAGCAAAGTATCCGGTAAAGCCATGCGATGCCATCTTCAGCGTGCCGAATTTACTCCTGCTTGATATCAACCCCCGGAAGGGGTAAGTGCCGGGGGCTGCGTCGACTGATGAGATTCCGCCCCTCGATCGTTTCCCAATATATTCTTAAGACTTCGTTAAGGCCATTGGCGTGTAATGTTTTCGGGTTGCACACCGCGGCCCGACGCCGAGAGCCCATTCGAGCTGGGCATACCGGTCCACTTGATAGCTATGACGGAGTAGTCGAGTCGATGTCGATTATCGGAAGGGCACGTCCGCGGCGACGTCCGGCAGAGCCGAGATGGTCGGCGGTGCGACACGGTGTGCCAGCGTTCGCGACGCACAGTGCGATCCCTCCCAGCACCGTGGTCGGACAATGATCTGCCGCCGCGGATTCCTCGCGCTCGCCGCGCTCTCGACCGTGTCTGCTTGTTCCATCGGCGATGACGCGGTCACGGTACGGCTCGGCTCCGGACGGGTCGGCGGGCTGTCCCACACATTCGCCCGGCTCCTCGCCGATGTGGCCGCCGAAGCGGGCACCGTGCGGATAGATCCGGTTATCACGGCGGGATCGCGCACGAACCTCGATCTGCTTGCCCGCGGCGAGATCGATGCCGCTCTCGCATTGTCGGATTCGGCGCACGAGTCCCGCACACGCGCACTGGCCATCGGACGACTGCACGAATGCTATCTCCACTTGGCTGTGCCCGCCGAGAGCCCGATTCACCGAGTCGAAGACCTGCGCGGCGCACGAGTGGACCTCGGTGCGCTCGGGTCGGGTGCGGAGATCACCGCCGAACGGGCGGTGCGTGCGGCGGGCCTGGACCCCACCGCCGACCTGCAGGTCAGCCATCGACAGCTGCCCGACGCGGTGTCGGCGCTGTATGCCGATGAGGCGGACGCGATCATGTGGTGCGCCGGTGTGCCGACGCCGGGTCCCGACATTCCCCGGCGTCTACGGTTGATCGACCTCGGCGGATTGGTCACGACCATGCGAGAACGGTTCGAATTCGACTACCACCGGGTGACGATCCCCGCGGATGCCTATCCGGGCAGTCCTGCCGTAAGCACCGTCGGCGTCCCCAACCTGCTTCTCACCAAACCCGGTCTGCCGCATTCCGCAGTGAGCGCGATCACCGAACTGCTGTTGCAGCGCGCCGACGAACTGACACCGAAGCGCACCGTGGGATTCCAGTTCCTGAATCGACGGTGGCTGGTCGGAACCGACGCTATCCCGATACACCCCGCATCGGTTGACGTCTACCGGACCTGGCATGGGTGAACAAGACCCACGCCGAGCGCCCTTGGACGCTGTCGAGAAACGGCTCGTCGCGGTAGTCGTATTCGACGACCGATTCGCCGGATTCGTCCACCTCCAGCAGCAACCACCTCAACGGCCGGTACCCTGCTGTGGCCATCGCCGCGCTCCGCTGGCGGAATATTGCAATAGTCCGGCCGAACAAGCCTACAAAGGTGCCAACTCCATCGAGTTGAGGAAACTGACGTGGCCGAATGCGGCGGCAGGAACTCCGACTCGTACCCCCGCATCCTCAAAGCATAGTCAAATATGCGCCCACTTATTGCGTTCAGTAGAAACCTCCAGTCATGATTTCCGTATGTTCAGCGACAGCTGACCGATCACATAAGAATCCACAAGCCGATCGATAGCGTGAGGTGATCGAAGCAGAAGACGGTGAGGGCGAATGTCATACCCGACAGCATGATCGGATCACTCGCCGACTGCCCCATGACGAGCCATCCGGCCGACTCGAAGCGATCACCACAATCGGAAAGTGCCCATGATCGACGAAAGCGATTTCTTCAGCAAGGCCAGGCAACGGCCCGGCCGCGCCAGGCGCGGCGACCTCCAGACGTCCTGCGATACCGCAGGACCGGGCCCCTACCCAACCACCGAGACCGACGCCGTTCACGCCGGCCGGACCGAGCCGGACCGCCCCACACCCGAGGGGAAAGAGCTCGAGCCCATCGGGGACCATATCCGCGAATCGCTGACCGACTGGTACCAAGAAAATTGGGATTGGATAGAGCGGCGCGCAGCCGAGGAACGAGCCGACAACACCTCGCCTGATACCTACGGAATCAAGCATTTTCTGCGGGATCTGGAAGCGAGTATCGACACCACCGTTTTCGGTGCCGATGAAGTCGGTGCCGCTCGCCATCAGGCGATTCTGGATGCAGTAGACGCGCTCCAGGCGACCCTCGACGAAGCCGAAACGGCGGCCAGCGGCGAAAAGCTTTCGGCCAGCACAGATGACCCGGCCGCCGGCGGATCCACCGACACCGGAGCGCTCACCGATACCGCCCGCACCGACACCACCGTGACAAAATGCCGGCTACCGTCGCACGAAGCCGTTTCACAGCTTCGAGAAATTACCAGTGGCACGGCCCGCACCAACTGATCACAACTCCACACCGCTACCTGAGAAAGCTCACTACTCTCCAGTCGTGGTCAGCTGAGGTCCGTCACACCCTTCCGGCAATCAGCTCACGATAACGTTTGTGCTGACGATCAGCTGGTTGCTTCTTGTGGTCGGCTGGCCACCGTCGTCGTGGCCAGCACAAGGCCGCGACGACGAACAGTATCTCTATGCCGATTACCGCAGCGGTCACCACTTGCAAGTCGGTCATATTCAGTCCCACTATCGTCCAGATCTCACACGAGTGCGCGTCAGTCCTACGCGGCGGCGATCGCGAGCCCGCCGCGAAGGCGAACATCGGGCACACTCATCACCGGTGATTCCGTTGCTCAGTCCATTCAGCCGGTCCGACCAGGTTGCCTGCGCAATCGCTCACGACGAAGTCTGGTCGACTACGTAGGCGGAACCGCATCCGTAGCAATCGCCGCAGGTGTCGCGAACTATCTACGTATCAACTACGTACGGCGCTGGACGCCAGGCTAGGGTCTAGGGGGTACGGTCGGAGCACGCGACAGCAAGATCACCGTCCTCGAGTGCACCTACCGACAATTGGGACGCTGGTTCAGCACAGCGGTTCTTGGTGATGGAGTCGCGGGGAAGAAGGAGCTTGACCTCTATGTCGAGTAGCCAACGACAAGGTCCCGGCGATCTTCCAGCACCCGCGAATGATTTCGTCGGCCGGGGTCCAGAGCTGGATCGAATCAGGACTCTACTGTCGGGCTCGGCCCGGTTGATCACCCTGACCGGTATGGGCGGTATCGGGAAGACTCGGCTAGCGGCCGAAGCGGTCGGCCAGTTCCGCAAGGCTACGCGTATGCCGGTGCACTGGGTGCGACTGGCAAGACTGGCCAAGGGCTCCGACTTCACCGCGGTGGAAGAAGAAGTCGCGCACGCCGTGCTCGACGCCGACTTCTCTGGGCGGTCGGCGTGGAACGCACTTGTCGACAAACTCACTATCAAGAACGCGGTAGGGCGAACCGCGCGGACGATGGTAGTGATGGACAACTGTGAGCATGTGCTGGCCGAGGCCGGTTCGCTCATTGCGGGACTGCTGGAGGCGGCGCCGTACCTGGTTATCCTGGCCACCAGCCGCGAGCCGGTGGGATGGGTCGACGAGCACTTGGTGGAGGTTCCGCCATTGTCGCAACAGCAGGCCCTGGCCTTGTTCCGACAGCGCGCGGAACTCAGCGGCCACGCTGTCACCGACACAGATCAGGTCGCGACAGCTCAGCTGATCTGTCACCACATGCACCACCACCCGCTCTATATCCGACTCGCCGCAGCGCGGCTTCGGCGTCAACCACTCGCGACGATCCTGCAGGAGTTGAGCGGCGGCGCGAACGACAAGCGAATGCGGTGGTCCCCTGCTTGGCAGGTGGGGGTGGATGCGCGCCATCAGCGGATTCCCGACGTGATCGCCTGGTCGTATGACCTGTGCACAGACAAGGAACGCTTGCTCCTGGCACGCATGTCGGTATTCGCCGCGGGCCACGACACCAACCTGGAAAGAGACGACAGCCTCGGGCTCGATATAGGGGCCGACCTGGAAGCCATCGAGGCCGTTTGCGCTGACGATCCGATCGGCGCAGACGACGGAGAGCCCAACCGAGACAGCGCCATGAGTCTGACAAAGGGAGAAATCGAGGGATTGCTCGAACGCCTTGTCGACCAGTCCCTCGCGTCACTACACCGCACCAAGACCAGCGTGCGGTACTCACTACTGGAAACGATTCGGGTATTCGCTCATGAACGACTGCGGGAATACTCCACCAGTGAGACGGACGAACCGGCACGGGTTGCCGCGCGCCATCGGCAATATTACCGCGACAAAGTCCTGCAGGCGTATGTCGAGTGGTTCGGCCCGGCGGAGCTGGACCTGCTGAAATGGGCGCGCGCGTCGTGGGGCAACATACTGGTCGCCATCGAGGGAAGCCTCACCACGCCGGGCGAGTCGGCACTCGGTCTGGAGATCTCGGTAGGATTGATCGCGCTTCGAGCGCCCTTCTTCAACGGCTCGCTGCGCGAAGCCCGTCAATGGGCGGAACGAACGCTGGAAGCAAGCCGCACGCTCACGCCGCAGCCAACCTATACCCAAGTGGCGGCGATGGCGTTGATCGGGTGGGTGGCCATGTGGCAGGGACAGCATGCGGACACCGAACGGATGCTCGAAGAGTGCGTTGCCACCTGCACTGGCGATCCGGAAATCCGGCAGAACTGGCGACAGTCTCCCGAAGTCGACCTCGGCTTCCCCGCCGCGGTCGATTTCGTGTGGGGCCAGGAGCTGATGTTGGTGCACGGCGACGCGGCATCCATCACCGCGCTGGCGCGCGCCCGCGAGAAGTCCCGCAGTACCGGCGATAGCGGCGGCGAGGCGATGGGTGGACTCATCGAGGCTATGGCAGCCAGCTTCTTCGGAACAGCAGAACAGGCGTTGGAGATCGCACAACGCAACGTTGACAACTTCACGGCAGCTGGGGCTCAATGGCTCAAATCCTGGGCGGAGCTGATGCGAGCGCTCGCACTGACCAAGCACGGTGATCCCACCGCGGCGTTGTCGGTCGGTCGTCAAGCGCTGGCCCACCTGGTATCCATTCGCGACCCGTGGGGTGCGGCCTGGGCAGTGCATGTTCGGTCCTGGGCGTTGGCGCAGATCATCACCGACTCGATCGCCGCAGGCGGCGCGGGTGCGGACGAGTTCGTTGCTATGGCGACCGAAACCGCTCGGCTCCTAGGAGGTGCCAGGACGCTGCGGGCGGAGCTGGGAACCGACATCGAAGCCCTGCGGCCCTTCGCCGACGAAACCAACAAAGCCATCAACGTCGCCCGCAGTGTGCTGGGACCCGATGCGTTCGCCGCCGCCGAGGAGGAGGGTTCCCTCTTGCGTTCCGAACTGCATGAGGTTCAGCGGCTTGCGCTGGGAACGCTACCCATGAACCGGGTGCCGACGGACAATACCGCCCGCACGGGCACCACGCGCTGGGACGACCTGACACGGTCGGAACAGGAGGTCGCGACGTTCGCTGCGGCGGGATGGACGAATACCGCTATCGCGGCGCAGCGTGGAACTTCGTTCAGGACCGTCGACACACAGATGACCGCGATCTTCCAGAAACTGATGATCACCTCCCGGGAAGACATCATCCGATTTGTTCCCAAGGACCTGATCGCCCAGGTTCGGCAGCAGTCGGCACGTCGGTTACACCGGAGCGATCTACGACCGCCCCGGCCACAGCAAGGATGACCTGGTGCGCACACCGGTGGCGAGCTCGGTCAGGAGGAATACGAATTGTCAGCGACGGGCTCACCGAGCTTGCCTCGGCCGTAACGGCGGCGGCCGACGCCCCTGCCGGCGGACAACCCGAGATCGCGACTGAATCAGCAAAATTCATTTTTTCAATGCCCGAGCCACACCGGCGATCTCGGTGTCTATTCGAGCAGTCAGGCGTTTCTCGTCGACCCCTTGCGCTATTGGGGGAGCACTCCCGGCGATCACATATCTGCCGTCCCCGAAAATATCACGCCACTCCAGCATCCGCCGATGGGCACGACAGCGATCGAACCGCGAAATCCCTTGACCGACAACAATAGCCCCCGCGCAGGTGACCGGCGACCGCAAGAATCTCTCGGCCTGCAACCAAGCGATCTTTCCGGTGGACGCGAAGACCCGGGACCGCCGGGATCCCTGATCCGTGTCACAGTAGGCATGGGCGGACAGATCGATATTGCCGTGCTTGCCTCTCTGAGCCTCGGGCAGCCGGGCCGCGACGACAGCACCGAACTCGCGCACACCGTATTCCGTAATGGCAAATCCACAACTGAGCGAAGCCGTCTCACCCGAAAGTTGCTCCAGCAGATACACTCGCTTGCCGCTACAGGCTCCGAGCATCCGGATCCACGACCTCGGGTTGTCATACTCTGCGGGGTTCCACCCCTGCACGACGATCCGGATATCGGGCACGGACACCGCATCGAGCACATCCTCGAAACAGCTACCCAATCGAGCCCGCACCGCCTCGCGCGCTTCTCGCTTCTCTCGCGCCAAGTAGTGATTTTGCCACAATCGGTTGGTCACGGTGAATGGCGCGGGAGGACCTTGCCCACCGGCATCCTCCCAGAGGACGACGAACTCGAGACCCGTGAAACGCCAACTCCGTGTCACCACGAGCCGGCACCTGCCGCCCGCTGGCTCGGCCGACACTTCGTGCCTCCTGCCAGCATGCCTCCCGGTTTCCGCACCGTGGCCTCCTCGTCGCCGAAATCGCCCTGCTCGCTCCACCTGGACCAGAACCCGGTCGGCTCCGTTGCCACTGCATCGAGATGTCGCGATGCCACCCGGGCAGTCCACGCCGTAACTGGTTACAGCATGTAACCGACTGTGTTCCAATACTTCAGCCGGAATCGGCACCGGGCGCAACCAGTCCGGACACGGAAAGGCGCTTTCTAACACTTCCTTGAGGTCGATGGTCACTACCATCCAGGCCGAGCAGCTTGTTCTCCTCCAAGCACTGCAAGGCACTCAGTCGTGCCAGCTGCGATAGAAATCAGCGGCGGCGGGATGCAGCGGAATGTCCCCGGTCCCGACCAGCCAGCGCCGGTCCAGGAACTGAAATCCCTTGGCATGCTCGGGCACCAACCTGTCGGGGTTCCGCAACAGCAGTTCTGTGATGGCAACCACTGCGGAATTCGCGAGAGTCGGCGCGACGAGTAGCAGGTTGGGTATCCCGACGGTACTGACCGCCGGACCTCCCGGGTACGCATTCTGGTGGATCACCACGCGGTCGTAGCGGTACCCGAATCGCTCACGCATCATCGGGGGGAACTCCCCCAGGTCGATCAACCGTATCCGCCAGGGGATGTCCAGACCGGGTGTCGGCACGCCACCGCCCCATAGAATCGCATCCGTGTCGCCGCTGTGGAGCGCTTCCACTGCCCCGGCAAGCTGCCGATGTCCGGCCACCACGTCGACCGCAGGGTCCAGGCCCGCCGCCTGCAGTACGCGTTCGGCGGTCATTGCCGCACCCGACCCGACCACTCCGAGGTCGACCCGCTTCCCACGCAGATCACCCACTTGGTGAATCGCGCTGTCGGCGAGCACAGCCATCTGCAGGTACGTCTCGTACAGGCGTCCGATCGCAAGTGGATGAGTCGCGGACTCGTACACCGAGTCAGCGAGGGCAAGTGCGGCATCGATCTCGCCGCGGGCGAGTAGGTCGAGGTTCATCTGCGACCCGGCGGTGGCGACCGGATCGATACGCACCGTACTGAATTCGGCCGCCACGGCAGCGAGGAGTTGAGCGATCTCGTGAAACAACCCGTTCACCCGCCCGGAACCGAGCCGGATCGTGACAGGGTTGCGGTCGATACCACAGCCGGAGAGAGCCGCCACGGCCGCCACGACGAACAGATCCCGGCGGTTGATCATCGTCGCACCGCCACCCGACGGTGGCCTGCCATCGTCCGGCCATACGCCAGAAGCGTTGCAACACATCGAACGCACTCGTTCCTGACCGTCTCGCCTGCACCGGGGACTGCCGCGTGGCGTCCTCGTGCCGCGGACAACGCCCTCCACTTCGGAGGCTATTTCAACCGCTCGAGATCGGAGAGTCAACAGGTGCCCGGCTCTTGCCCACGGAGCTTGGAGTCGTGACGTATCCAACGTCCATCGGGTCACCTGGGTTCGAACACGATCCGCGCCGAGTACGCGACCGATCACGACGCTCTCGCCGGCAGCCGGACTGTTATGCGTAGCCCCTGCGGAACGGTCAGACCGACCGTGAGTTCGCCCTGATGTCGCTGTGCCAGCGCCGCCGCAATGGGCAGGCCGAGCCCCGATCCACCGGGAGTGGCCGACGAGCCACGGTAGAATCGCGTGGTCAGCTTGTCGAGTTCGGGCTCCGCGACACCCACCCCGTCATCGCTCACCGACACGGTCACCCAACGCGTCCCGCCGTGCACGCGAACCTCCGTCCGCGCGCCCGCGCCCGCATAGCGACACGAATTGCTCAGCAGCACATCAAGGATCTGCATGAGCGCATCCTCTGGCGCTGCCACCTCGACCTCGCCGTCCGGCACAACGGCCGCCACGTCCATGCCGGCCCGCTCGAAAGCCACCCCCCATGCCTCCACCCGGTCCGCGACAACTCGCACCGCGTCGCAGCAGCTCGGCCAATCGGAATCATGCGGCACGGGGCGGAACCCCTCGGGTGTCTCGGCCACCGCCAGACGCAGCAGGCCGTCGAGCACCGCCGCGAGCCGGTCGACCTGTGAACTGGCGCGCCGAAACGAATGCGCGGACTGATCCGGTATCACCGGCTTCAGCGATTCCAACCGGATGGCGAGCGCAGCCAGGGGGTTGCGGATAGCGTGCGCGGTATCCGCAACCAACTGGCGCTGGGCTTCCACCGCATCGGCGACCGCCATCGCCATCGCATCGAACGATCGGGCCAGCTCACGCACCTCCGGTGGTCCGTCGTACTGCCGCATGATCGACGTGGGCGGGGGGCCCGAGACCGGATTCGGCAACGTATCCGTCAGCGTGGCAACCGATTGCGATAACCGTTCCAGGGGACGCAACACCCACCTACTCAGTGCCAGCGCCAGTCCCGCGAACAGCGCCAGGGCCGTCCACATGCCCAGCGTCAGCAGGGCCCAACGGTCAGTGATATCCCGCTTTGCCTGCACGGTCGACGTCTCGATGAGCACCGCGCCGTCGACTTGCATTCCGGATCCGATGGGACGGGCGATCATCAGCGAGTCCGGGTCCCAGGTGCGCAAGCGATGCGGGAACCCCGTGGAATGCCGATTACTGCGGGCCGCCGCCACGGCCTCGACAACTGCCGGATCGCCGGTGTCCACCCCGATGTTCGCGAACTCGGCACCGCCGACATCCACCACGAGCACGGCGTCCTCATACAGGTCGTGGTAGCGCTCCATCGCCGCGACCAGCGGCTGACGGTCACCGGTCGCCATCGCCTGCTCGGCGAGTTCGCCGAACCACTCGGCGTCCACGTATCGACCGAGCCACAGCTGCTGTGTCCGAGTGGTGGACGCCATGGCCCCCAACGGAACCGCAAGTCCGTGCACTGCTAGCGCAGCGAAAGCTAACAGCGTTACCAGCAACCGTCGTCGCAAAACCTCAACCTGTACTCATTTGCCCCAGCGGTAGCCGAACCCCCGGATCGTTGTGATCAATCCTGGTCTGCCGAGCTTGGCACGCAACGTCGAAATATGCACATCCAGAGAGCGGGACACCGCCATGAACGCATCCCCCCAGATCCGGTCCATCAGTAGTTCGCGACT
Organism: Nocardia sp. NBC_00881; assembly: GCF_045207455.1. Taxonomy (NCBI): domain Bacteria; kingdom Bacillati; phylum Actinomycetota; class Actinomycetes; order Mycobacteriales; family Nocardiaceae; genus Nocardia; species Nocardia sp. NBC_00881. Next base: position 67,828 of record NZ_CP108798.1, on the reverse strand, counting down.
CACCGCGGAGCCTGGCCGCTCCACGAGGGCCTCTACCAATTCGAACTCTTTCTGTGTGAGAGTCACCGGCTCACCAGCGACCTCGACCTGCCGCATCTCGAGATCGATCCGAACATCCCCGGTGATAATCACAGGGGCCTCCGGGCCGGCCGCAGCGGCAGCGGCGCGCCGGGTCACCGTCTCCAGCCGGGCAACCAGTTCCGCGATACGCGGTGGTTTGACAAGGTAGTCGTCGGCACCGCCCCGTAAGCCGCGGACCACGGTCCGTTCGTCGTCGCGGGCGGTGAGAATCACCACGGGCACCGAACTGACCTCCCGAAGCTGCCGCAGCACTTGCAGCCCATCGCCGTCCGGCAACCCCAGATCGAGGATCACCGCATCGCAGCGGCGGTGCCCGATGAGCAAATCCGCTCCCCGGCGCATACGTATTGCGAAGAAACCCTGGTCAGTGAGCACCTCCACCAGCGCATCGCCCACTTCGTCGTCGTCTTCGACTATCGCCAGCCGCACGCGCCGATCTGTCCCTGGTGACGAATCGGTATGGGCGGGATCCGGCGGACCGGTTTCGTGGTATTCACTCACCGTGGGTACACCGCCAAGCAGCCGACCAACGAACTCGACCCGACTTGCGACGAATGCCCGCCGGCCGGATCGACCAGGACACCGTCACCGCGATCCCCGGATCGAGCTCTGAGAACGTTACGAGCCGCACTGTTCACGGTCCCGACCAGCAAAGTTGCGCACACCACTCCTACATATTCCGCGACTACGCCTAGACGCAATGAAAGTCGAGAAACTTTACAGCGCTTTCACATATCCAGCCTCGTCGCCATCGGACTGCTCTCCAGCCACACGCGCACGTCGGCATGTGGTCGCGGCTCATGACTCTGCCATGTCCGGCACCGGTGAGATCGTTGCACCGGCCGACAGCAGTCTTTCCGCCAGTACGCGACAGCGTGTCCCGAGCTCCGGAGGGTCGAGTACCTCGAAGTCGTGCCCTAGCAGGAGGACGTGCATGAGCACGAAGTCGAGGCTGCCGGCGCCACTGCGCACCTCGCAGAGCTCGCTCCCTCGCCGTCGTACGGCGGCCGCCGACGCCGGAATCTGCGCGCGCACCGTGTCGGCCGACGCGTGCACGAGGAAGCGCCAGGTCCGTACCGACACATTCATCCGGTCGACGCGGAAGCTGCGCTAGTCGTCACGATCGAGGTCGTAGGCGAGGAGATACCAGCGCCGGTCGGAGGCGACCAGGCGGTAGGGCTCGACCCGCCGCGATCGCACCTCAGTCCCGGACGGAAAGTCGAATCCCGCCTCGACTTCGTCGCGGCAGGCCCTGGCCAGTGTCATGAGCACCTCGGGGTCTACCGGTGTGCGGCCTCCGCCGAACGACTCCACCGAGCCGGAGAGGGCGCGCACCTCGTGCCGCAACCTGGTTGGCAGCACCCTGTCGAGCTTGATCAGCGCCCGAAGTGCGGCGTCGTCGGCGCTGGCGACCGCGCCACCCGCGCCGGCGAGCAGGGAGACTGCGGTGACGATCGCCTCCTCGTCGTCGAGAAGCAGCGGCGGCAGGTCCTGACCCGGGCCGAGCTGGTAGCCGCCGCCGACACCATGGCTGGCATGTACCGGATAGCCGAGCACGCGCAGCCGCTCGACGTCGCGCCGTACCGTGCGCGGTGTGACCCCTAGCCGGTCGGCGAGTTCGGGGCCGGTCCAGACCTGCCGCTGCTGCAGCAACCCGAGAAGGGTGAGCACCCGCTCCGTCGTACCCCGCTCGTCACCGCTTGCCGAACCCATGTACCCACCCCGCCAAAGATAGCGGACCGATCCTGTCCGCTAAGGGTGTCAGAGTGGCTCCATGGATGCAGACGAACTCGACTGGAACCGGACGCTGCGTGAGCAGTGGGAGTTCCACTGGAACCATCAGCTCCGATCCCGCCTCGACGGTCTCACCGACGACGAGTACTTCTGGTCGCCGGTGCCGGACGCCTGGAGCATTCGGCCGCGCGGCAGCTCGACGGCGCCCGTGCAGGTCGGTGCCGGAGACTTCACGATCGACTACGCCTTCCCCGAGCCGATTCCCGCGGCCTTCACCACGATCGCCTGGCGACTCGGTCACGTCATCGTCGGCGTGCTCGCCGCGCGCAACGCGGCGCATTTCGGCGCACCGGCGGCGTCGTACGAGACCTGGGAGTACGCGGGCAGCGCGGCCACCGCGCTCGACCAGCTCGAGGCCCAGCTCGACGTCTGGCTGGCCGGGGTGCGCGGCCTCGGCGAGGCCGGGCTCCGGGTCCCGGTCGGCGCGAAGGAGCCCTTCCCGGAGGTGCCCATGGCTGATCTGGTGCTGCACATCCACCGCGAGCTGATCCACCACCTGTCCGAGGTCTGCCTTCTGCGCGACCTCTACCTGCACACGAAACCCGGCACCTCCAGGACGAGACTCATGACCGTCGAGACGACACACCTCGACCCCCACGAACTTCACAGCAACCCTGCCTTCACGCAGGGCGTGATCGCATCCGCTGCCCGAACCCTCTATGTCGGTGGCCAGCTCGGCACCGATAGCACCGGAAACCTGCTCGACGGTATCGAGGCGCAAACCACTCAGGCAATGCGAAACGTGCTGACCGTGCTTGCTGCCGGAGGTACCGGTCCCGAGCATGTCGTCAAACTCAACATCTACCTTGTCAATGGGGTCGACGCACAGGTGGGCTACGCGGCGGCGCGATCAGTGTGGGGGAATCACCGCACAGCCATCACGGTCGTTTCCACCGCAGGCCACGCTCGCCCAGGCGCGCTCGTGGAGATCGACGCGGTAGCGATCATCCCCGAATAGGACGAATCCACGGATCAAGGCTGCAGGGGCGTAGCTCACCCCGGATGCCAGGGCAGCAGCGCATCGGCCTACCGCGCGCCGGCTCTGACACGCAGCCCGAAGAGCTCCTCCACGGTCGACCAGCCGAGCACGATATCCGGCCGCGGTCACCCGCGGGCGATCGGCATCGACCGGAGTGCCGCAGCGCTGATCAGCGCACCGACGCTGATCAGCGCCCCACGGCCGACGGCGCACCGCGCCGCCTGAACACTCGACCTCATGACACCGGGGCTCGATGGTGCTCGGCCTTCATGCTCACACGCCGCACACCGCTGTGTGGGGATGCGAGCCCGAGAATCCGGCCGACAGGCCGATCCCACCGGCGCAGATCCGTTCGGTCAGCTGCTGCCGAACCAGCCACCGCCCCAACCACGGTCGCCCCAGCCGCGACCCCAACCGTCGTTACCCCAACCCCAGCCGCCCCAGCCGCCGCCCCAACCGTCGTTACCCCAACCCCAACCCCAGCCGCCGCCCCAGCCGCGACCCCAGCCGCCGCCGCCCCCCGGGCGATCAACCTGTACCACACCGGGTTCGGGCGTCGGCGCGGCCATGGCAGAAACCGCGGCCGCCGTCATCGGAACGGCTATCGCGGCTCCAACGAGCACGACTTTCGCTAGCAACTGGCATGTGGCAACCCTGGTGTCGCACATGAATCGAGCGAGCGCGGCCATCATGAGCCGGGGCGGGCCGCCTGATGGCGCGTCGCGTCATACTGCTCGAAATAGGCCTCGCCCACGACGAACATTCCACGTCGCGGTAGCCAGAAGTCACCCAACCTCGCCTGCTCGGCCAGCGGCCCCTGGAGGACCGATATCGATTCCATCGATCCGTGCACCACTCTTCTCCACGGTCCACAGCATCCGCGGATTGGCCCGGAACCACTGACCGTTCGGGGAAGTGCCGCTGAGCCGCACCCGCCCGACGCCCGACGCCCAGCGCCGGACCCGCGACCCGCGACATGAGCGGCAGGACGGCAGGACGTCGCCACAAGGCGGCGGGCAGCATGCGACCGAGACCCGTCGTCGCCGCCGTCGCCGCCGATCGTCCCAGCTCGAGATCCCACATGAGCCTGTCGCGCACCTCGACCGTCAACGCGGACGGACCCGTCCAGGTCACCGAGATGTGCTCAACCCGTGCGTCTTCGATCGCTGAGCCGAAGTAGCGGGCGCAGCCGACCTCCGGGGAAACACTGCTGTAGATCACCCATTCGCCGGCCGGGTTCCGATGCGACACCGAGTCATACCCCGCACCGATCGAACTGGCAGGAAAATGCCGAAGCGCCAAGTAGTGGCCGCTGGCGACTGACACACAATCCTGCATTCGATGCCGTTTCAACGCGGCGGCGATCCCCGACCATCGTCCGTTCCTCAGGTTGATGCGACACGCTTCGGCATTACTGGTGGGCGTCAACGTCGTCCACGGCCTCGACTTCCCTAGATCTACATTAGGTAAGGCTGACCTTAGTCAGGTAAGGTGTGCCTCCTGTGCGTGGTAGACGCTCGGCTGGCGACGTGAGTACACCGAATGCCTCGATGCGATCGCGAACGCTGTCGCGCTGAGGCGCGACTCAGCACATCGGGCTGCAAACCAACGGAGGCAATGGCATGTTACGGGAACATACATTCCGGGATCCTGCTCGGTGGCAACCTCGCACGGTCTTCCGGCGTCTGCGCGCTCGAGCCACCGCGACCCGCTGCCGTCGCCGTGTCGTATGGTTTCTGGCCCTGGTCTTCGCTCTGCTTGTTCTTCCGGGCAGCGTCGGTGCTGTCGCGACAGCGCAGAGCGATACGACCAGAGCGGGCGGGACGAGGATCTCGGCCCTGAGCTGGATGGAGATCCGGGACTCCTCGGGAGTGCCGTTGACCGATTACGTCTTCGCTACCGGCCACGGCGGTCTGCTGAATCCGTTGGAGACAGCGGTGGCGATGGTTCTCGGCCTGGAATTCATCGGATACATGGTCCTGGTCACCTCGACGGTGTGGGTGATCGGCTTTGCTATGAGCTTCCGGTGGCTGGATCCGTTCGGCAACGCGTTGAACGGGGTCGCGGAGGCCCTCACCGAACAAATCGCCACTCCCATTCTGCTGATGGTGGCGGCATCGATCGGCGCGTTCTTCGTGGCGTGGTTCGTGGTCCGCGGATATCACGCCAAGGCGGCGATGCAGGTCGTGACGATGATCGGGGTGGGGCTACTCGGCCCGATCGTGCTGTCGGAGCCGCTTGCCGACGTCCTGTCGTCGGATGGACTACTGGCCACGGGCCGCAATCTGGGTATCTCGGTCGCCGCCGGATTGCACGGTCACGGGCGTCCGGATCCCGATCAGCTGGTGGCCACCATGCAGGCCGATATGGCCGACAACTTCGCACGGCACCCAGTGCAAGTGTGGAACTTCGGACATGTAGTCGACAGCTCGGCCAACTGCCGCGCCGCGTGGTCGGCGGGAGTGCGAGCCGGCGATGACACCCGAGTGCTGAACAGCATGCGGACCTGCGGTGACTCAGCAGCCTATACCGAGGCCGACCATCCCGGGATGGGGCAGATCGGCACCGGGCTGGTTCTGCTGGCCTGCGGGACTATCGTGCTGTGCTTCGGAACCTATCTGGGATTGAAGGTCATCTGGGCCGCACTGGATGCGATCTATCACGCCTTCATGGCCATATTCGGTTTCGCCGCAGGCGGATTCATCTACGGGCCCACGCAGACCTTCCTGGTCCGCAATCTCGTCGACAGCTTCGTCGCGGCGGCGCGCATGACGGTCTTCACCCTTTTTCTGGGCATCTACACACTGTTTCTGGGCAATCTCTTCGCACAGGCACATGACCAAGTCATGATCGTGCTCGTCCTCGGCGCCATCGTGGAGATCGTCGCCATCGTCCAACTCCGCCGGCTCAGCGCCAATCTCACCAACGGCACCGATTGGATCGCCAATCGGTTCGGCCTCGCCATCCAAGGTGCTGGGACCTCTGCCCGTGATGGCTCGAGCGGTAACGCCCTAGGTATGGGCTATGCCGGTACTCGGCACGCCATGACCGGCCCGCACGGCGCGCACGGCGGCGGCGGGCTCCTTGCCGGGATGTACACACTCAACGCCATCAATACCAGCCCGCTGACCTCGTGGCTATTCCTGCGGGAGCACCCTCTCGACCCTTATTCGAAGATGAAGAACAAAGCGCAACGGGAACTGTGGCAAGCCCAAGCCACCCCGATCGGCTCGTCCACGATCTATGGACGAGACGGATTGTTCACGCACAATTTTCGGGATAAGCAGAGCCTTGTGCACGCTGCCCGTGCCGGCGTCACCGCGGCCGAACAAGCCGGTCGCGGCGGCATCAATACCGCTCGTGGCGCCGCGGCGGCCATCGATGAGGCGATGACGCAACGCGGTGCGAGTCTCTCCCAACTGAGCTCCGCCTTGCGCGGCGCGGGTTTCACCGACGACGATCTGGTCCACCGAGCCGTCGAGGCCCGCAGCCAGGTCATGCGATACAGTGCGGCCGATTCACTGGCCGACAAGAACCTGTCCGGAGTCGTCGCCGCGGCCGCCTACGCCAATGCGGCACACACCCCTGCCGCCATCGCCGAAATCGAACGCGCGGCACTCACCTACCGGCACCACATGCCCGGCGCAGTCACCCTCAACGGCAGCACAACTGACCCCCACACCCCACTTGGGTACGTGCACGACTATATGGCCGCACCGACCAAGGCGAAACTGACCGCGCTGCAGAAAGTCGCGGACGGGGAGGAAACGGCTCCATACAGCCGGGAGGAAGCGCTGCTCATGATGCGGTGGATCGGCACCGAACACGCACAGCGAACCGCCGCCGCCGTCGATAGATTCGTCGCTGACCAGGCCGACCGGGGCCACATGCGTGCCGTCCAAGCCCAACTCAGCGCCGCGATCGACACCGACCGCTGGGCCGCCGGCGCCAAAAGAACTCCCGCCAACACTGTCCTCTCACCCGCCATCCTCTGATCGCACCGCTTGCCGCACCAGGGACAGTGTTCATCGCGGGCCGACTGCCCCGTGTGCGCCCCCCTTGCGCCGGCCGTAGGCGGCGGCCGATCCGGTAGAGGGATCGCCGCGGCCGAACCGCCCGGCGCCGACGGCGCACACCACCAGAACTCGGGCATGTCGACGCCGGCTTCTAGTGCTGCAGCCGGAGATCTTCGTGGTTGGCGCGCAAGGTGGAGGGGGTGCGGCCTGTTTCGTGCTGAAATACTCGGTAGAACTGGGCGTAGCTGCCGAACCCGGCTGTGACGGCGGCGGCCAATGCTGTGGTGTGTTCGCCATTGCCGTAGGCGAGTAGGAATCGGTGCAGCCGTTGCTGGTTGCGATAGCGAGTGAGCGGGATACCGATCTGGGCTCTGAACAGACGGCTCAGGTGTGTGGGACTGAGGCCGGCGATGCGCGCCAGATCGGCGAGGTCGCCCGCGTTCGGGTCGGCCTGCAACACTCGGGCAACCGTGCGGATGCTGGGATGGACATCGTCACTGTCGACGACATCATCGCTGTCCAGGAACGCACGCCAGGCCAGAGTGAGCAGGTAGGCCACCCCGGCGTTGGCCAGGGCGTGATCCCGGGTCTCGGCGGCGCACACCTCACCGAACAGGGTTTGCAGGCGACGGCTATGTATAGCGCCGAGGCGACGTGAGAACTGCTCTACCGGATCGTCCTGCGCGAGAGGTCTTGTGTGTGGTGCCATTGCGATTCGGGCAACGAGCTCGGGTGTGAACACCGCCCACCACAGCTCGTGGTCGGCCGACTGGTTCACCAGGATGTGGTCTTGTGCCGGGAACAACCACGTCAACGTACCGGGGCTGAGTTCGTATCGACGCTCACCCAGCAGGTAGGTGGCAGTGCCGCGCACGACCAGATTGACTTCCAGCTCGGCATGGCGATGGGCGCGTACACGGACATCGCCGGCGATGTGGCGCACCGCTCGACCGTCGAGGCCGTCGGGCAGCTTCAGATCTTCGATCACGCAAGAAACGATAAATACTTGCCGAGCCATGAGAAGACCGTCGTGCCCTGGTTCGCCGAAACTGTGGTGGAACGACTTCGCCAACCATCGGGAGAACCTCATGACTGCCTTGAGCAACGCGTCTTCGCCGGTCACGGCTGAGCACATACGTCTGTTCCGGGATGAGGGGTTCTTCGTCCTCGAAAACGCCCTCGATCCGCATGATCTGCAAGCTCTTCGCGATGAGTGTCAGCGCTTCGTCGACGAACGCGACGCCGAAATGGATCAGCTCGGCGTCGACAGCCTGGACCTCGATCATCGTGGTCGACGCTACTTCGTCCACGCCTACGACCACAGCGCGGTGATACGACGGTTTCTGGCCTGCGACCTGATGGTTCAGATTGCCCGAGCGGCACTGGGCGAGACGATATACCTGTTCAACGAGCAGTACGTCGTCAAGGCCGCGGAGCAGGGTATGAGATTCGGTTGGCACCAGGACTCCGGTTTCATCGACTACCCGCACACCCCCTACCTCACCTGCTGGATCGCCCTCGATGACGTCACCGCAGCCAACGGCACCGTGTATCTACTGCCGTACTCTCGAGCCGGAACGCGCGAGGTCGTTCGGCATGTGCAAGACGAGGAAACGCGGGACCGGATCGGCTACTTCGGCGACGACCCGGGCGATCCAGTGATCGTGCCGGCAGGCAGCATCGCCTGCTTCTCCAGCACGGTCCTGCACCGCAGCGGTCCCAATGCGACAGATCGGGTGCGCCGCGTCTACCTCGCCCAATACTCAGCACAGCCGATTCTCACCGCCGACGGGACCCAGCCACGACACTTGGCCCACCCCCTGCTGATCAACGGCCATCGCAACACCTGACTCGCCGACCTACAGCTTTACCGCCGTCCCGGCCGACAGCTCATCAAACCTCATAGCGCCTGAGGATGCGCCGGCGACCGCGGTAACGCCGTCGGAGATCTTGCCGCGTGCTACCGAAACCTCGTGAGTGGCATCGCGTCAGTGCGCGCCAAGCGCATCGAGGATCATCGGACGCGCCGTCGCGAGCGCTTGCTGCCAGTAGGGCCAGGTATGCGTTCCATTGACGATGTCGATGCGAGCGGCAATTCCCAACGCCGCGATTCGGTCACCGAACATCTGGGTGGCAGTCGTCGTCATCGCCTCGAGGCTCATCGCGTTCACCGTGTTGCCGATCCCGTACGGCAGGTCCAGCGGACCAGGCGCGCCATTGCCCGTCGAGACGTATATCGGCAGTCCGCGCAGCAATTCTGCCTGCACAGTGGCATCGTTGCGGTCCCAGGCGGGATCCCCCGCCGGACCCCACATGTCGTCCACATTGAAGTTACCCTCGTCCCACATGGCAGCGCGCATCGCTTCGCTCCAGAGCGGAAACGTCGGGTGCACGAACCCTGAAAAGGATCCGGCGAACTTGAACTGGTCGCGATGGTGGCCGGCCAGCGTCAGGGCGGCGTTGCCCCCCATCGAGGCCCCCACGATGGCGTTGTTGGTTCGCGACACGCCGTACCGTTGCAGGTACGCAGGCAGCTCCTGGGTGAGGAAGGCCTCCCATTTGTACGTCGTCGCCTGGCGGTTGGTACTACTCGGTCGGTACCAGTCGGTGTAGAAGCTCGAGCGACCACCGACCGGAAACACCAACGTGACGTTATCGCCTGCGAATTGGCGCAGCGCGTCGGTATCGGTCGTCCACTGACTGTGGTCGGCCGGCGCACGAAGACCGTCGAGCACGTAGAGGGCCGCGCTTCCGCCGCGGGACGCCCACTGCACCTGGACTTTGATCGACCCCATGCTGGACGGTACGAAGAGCTCCTCGTACCCGCCTACCGGCGCCCGCAATATCGGTGCGTGAATCGGTCCGGCGGTAGCCACCGCCGCACCGATCGACGACACCAACACAGCTGTTGCTATGACAGCGCCGGTCTTCCTCCGCCAACCACGAATCACCCGCTGGTCCCCAGATCGCGCTGCCACGCCCATCCACATACCTCCTACCTTCTTCCCCGGTCACCGACCGAGGAGACCCGAATTTGGCTGTCGCTCAGACCAAGTCGCTTCCTGTGCGCTTGCGGCTCCGCCGCGCCCGGAATCGGAAAGACCATCATAGATCGTGCCGCGATCGCCCTCGAGCCGCCGTGAACGCCGTGACCACGCAGCGCACCGGGTGACTGTCGTCAGCGTGTCCATGCACTGACTCTTCCGGCAGTTCCTCGATTCCGCGGCGCGGTCGATTACGCCATCTGCGCCGGTGTGTCGCAAGGTGTTCGCCGATCAACACACCATCTCGACGTGACCAGTCCGCGGCCTGCACGGCAACGCGCTCGTGTCAGCGCCCTGTCATCGAGGCCGCAGCTACCGAATTCGGCCTTCCCGGCGTTGTGTCTTGGTGGACGGTAAGGAGGTCTTCGCCTGCCACGGCGTGACGAGCGTCGACAACTCGCTGCCGGTCGTCGACGAGGAGACCTTGTACCCCGCGCTCCCGCACAAGGTCAGCCGAGGCGCCCCATCATCGGCTACTCGAGACTGACGGTGAAGCCGCTCCCAGCCAGGATTCGGTCCGGACGCCTGGAGTGAGATGGCCCCTCGATGCGGCTGCCCGCCAGTGTGTTCGGTGCGGCTTGCGCCGAGCCGGTCTGCGACGCCCGGACTTGGCCTAAGCATGATCGCAGTGCCCACCCGGCTGCCGGGGCGCACGGGCTACCCGGCGTGCACCGGGGCGGTGCCACCGAGGTTGGTGTCCTTCGTCTCCTCCGCCCACGCCAGGCAAGCGACGAAGCCGACGACGGTCAACGCGGCGCCGATCAGCATGGTCGGACCGACACCGATCTCATCCAGCGAGACCGGCAGCAGGAACGTTCCGACGGCCGCACCGATGCGGCTGATGCCGGTGGAGATTCCGATCGCGGTGGCCCGGACCTCGGTGGGAAACAGTTCGCTCGGGTACGTCCAGTCCAGGACGTTCGGTCCGCCGGAAAACAATGCGTACAGGCAGAAGCAGATCACAATGACGACGATCGGGGCCGTGGGCGCGATGCCGAGCACTGCCAGCGGGATTGCCATCAGGCCGAAGGACCACACGATCAACGGGCGCCGTCCCCAGCTGTCGACCCACCGCAGCGCCGGCACACAGCCGATCAGAAATAGCAGGCTGATCAGCGCGGACCCGACATACGCCATGACACCCTCGTTCAAGCCGAACGCCTGGAGGATCACCGGGCCAAACGTGTAGATCGCGAACAGAGGGGTCACCTGGCACAGGAAGAAGAGGCCGCAGAACGTAATGCGGCGCAGGTTTCGGCCCCGGAATACCGTCCGCAGCGAGGCGCGCTGCTCAGGGTTGCCAGCCGCGATGACCTCCGCTGCGACGGCCGCGTCGGCATCGACGGTGTCGCCGAAAACCTTGCTGATCACCCGACGCGCCGCGTCTTTGCGGTCACGCTGGACCAGCCACCGCGGCGATTCCGGGGTGCCTATCCGCATCAGCAGGACGACCACGCCAGGAATCGCCGAACTGACGAGGATCCACCGCCACAGGTCGTCGCCCCCGAAGTGGATGATGGCCAGTCCCACCACGTAGGCGGCGGTGGCTCCGACGTACCAGAACACGATCAATGCGCCGAGCATGCGGCCGCGGTTGTGTCTGGGCAGCCATTCGGCCAGCAGCGAGGTGGCGATGGGGTAGTCGGCGCCGATGGCTAGACCGATAACGAATCGGAGCACGAGGACCTGCCAACTGGTCGCCGCAAACGCGGACAACAGCGATGCTCCGACGAGCACCACCACGTCCAGGATGTACATGACTTCACGGCCGATCTTGTCGGTGATAGGGCCGAAAACCGCCGCCCCGACCAAGATTCCGACGAGGGCCGCCGCCCCGATCGCGCTGAGCATGAACACGCTCAGGTGTAGATCGTCCGTCATCCCCGCTACGGCGACGCTGACGATGCTCAAGACGTACCCGTCGAGGAACGGCCCGCCCGCACAGCGATACATCAGGCGGCGGTGAAATGAGGTCACCGGCGCATCATCGAGGCTGGTCACGGTGGCTGCCGGAGCGGTCGTCGTCATTGCGAATCCCTTATCGCTAGCGACACTCGGAGAATGAGCGAAGCTGAAGAGTGCCTGTAGAAATGTCTGATGTGCCCGGCTAACACATCAGCGTTCTGTGACTGTATTTCAGTCATTCGGGGCCGGTCAAGGGTGCGCTGAAAAGGATCGGGCACGACCACTGGGGCTTGACCCCACCGCATCTTCGACTTATCTTTTGATATATCAGTTGTCGACATACTGACCTGCGATGCGGTCACATTCACCACAGCGGTGGTGTTCGGCGCTGCTCCGGCCCCGTGACGCTGCGATGTCGTCGTCCGAAACGCGGCAGCCGTAGCTGGGGCACACCTGTGAAATCTAGGAGGACCATCATGGGGTCACCGCGCGTAGTGATCATCGGAGCAGGCATCGTCGGTGCCAACCTGGCTGACGAGCTGACCGCCCGAGGCTGGGATCAGATCACCGTCGTGGACCAGGGGCCGCTGCCCCTGACCGGAGGATCGACCTCCCATGCGCCCGGCTTGGTCTTCCAGACGAACGCATCGAAGACAATGACCGAGTTCGCCCGGTACACAGTCGAGAAGTTCGTCGGCATGGACGTCGACGGCGAATGGTGCTTCAGCAGGCTGGGCGGCCTCGAGGTGGCCACCACCCTCGAACGTCTGGCCGACCTGCACCGCAAGCAAGGCTGGGCGACGTCATGGGGGATCGAGGGGACCGTCCTCGATCCACAGGAATGTGTGAAGCTGCATCCGCTCATCGACGAGAGCCAGATACTCGGGGGACTCTACGTACCGACCGACGGACTCGCGAAGGCGTCGCGTGCCGTTGTCGCTCTTGCCCGGCGCTCAGAGGCTCGGGGTGCGGTTTTCCGGGGGCTGACCAAAGTCACCGGCATCGAACAGGGTAATGGGCGAGTCACCGGAGTGGCCACATCGAACGGAGTCATTCCGGCAGACATCGTCGTTTCGTGCGCGGGCTTCTGGGGGCCGAACATCGGCGCGATGGTCGGCATGAACGTGCCGCTGCTTCCGCTGGCCCACCAGTACGCCAAGACAGATCAGATCCCCGAGCTCGTGGGCCGCAATAGTGAACTCGCCGAGGCCGGCTTCCCGATTCTTCGCCACCAGGACCACGATCTCTACTACCGCGAGCACGGCGATCGTCTCGGAATCGGAACCTACGCCCATCGCCCGATGCCGGTCAGCCTGCGCGATCTCGAGGAAAGCGATGCGGTCTCCGCCTGCGACATGCCCTCGATGCTGCCGTTCACCGGAGAGGACTTCGCCCCGTCGTGGGAGCAGAGCAGGCGTCTTCTTCCCAGTCTCGAGTCCGCCAAGATCGACACCGGTTTCAACGGCGTCTTCTCGTTCACGCCCGATGGCGGACCACTCGTCGGTGAGTCCGCCGACGTGGCGGGATTCTGGATCGCGGAAGCCGTGTGGGTCACGCACTCTGCCGGCGTAGCTCGCGCGGTGGCCCAACTCCTCGTGGACGGGAGAAGCGAGATCGAGCTGCACGGCTGCGACGTGCACCGCTTCGAGGAGATTCAGCTGGCACCCGACTATGTCAGCGAGACCTCGCAGCAGAACTTCGTCGAAATCTATGACGTGCTGCATCCACTGCAGCCACGCGTTTCACCGCGGAACCTGCGCGTGAGCCCCTTCCATGCTCGCCAGAGGGAACTCGGCGCGGTCTTCCTCGAAAGCGGCGGGTGGGAGCGCCCCCACTGGTTCGAGGCCAATGCCAGTCTGCTCGAGTACCTTCCGGAGGAGTGGACGCCCCCCGCTCGCGATGCGTGGTCTGCGAAGTTCCACTCCCCGATCGCCGCAGTCGAGGCTTGGCGTACCCGCACGGCGGTCGCTATGTATGACATGACCCCGCTCAGGCGCCTCGAGATCAGCGGGCGTGGCGCCTCGAGTCTCTTGGATCACCTGACGACCGGAAAGATGGACAAGTCCATCGGGTCGGTGACGTACACGCTGGCGCTCGACCACGCCGGTGGGGTGCGCAGCGACCTCACCGTCACGAGGCTGTCCGCTGACACCTTTCAGGTCGGTGCCAACGGAAACCTCGACCTCGACTATTTCCGTCGCCAGATGCCCGGCGACGGCAGCGTGCAGATCCGCGACATCACCGGCGGCACTTGCTGTATAGGCCTGTGGGGCCCGCGGGCCCGCGATCTGGTGCAGGCGCTCAGTAGTGACGACTTCTCGAACGAGAGTTTCAAGTACTTCCGGTCGAAGAATGCCCGTATCGCCGGCGTCCCGGTCACCGCCATGCGTTTGTCGTACGTCGGCGAGCTGGGCTGGGAGCTGTACACCTCGGCCGACAACGGTCTTCGACTGTGGGACGTGCTCTGGCAGGAAGGCCATCAGTACGGCGTGATCGCCGCAGGCCGAGCAGCATTCAACAGCCTGCGCATGGAGAAGGGTTACCGCGCGTGGGGCACCGATATGACCACCGAACACAACCCCTACGAGGCGGGCCTCGGCTTCGCCGTTCGTCGGCAGAAGGAAGAGTTCGTCGGCCGCATGGCGCTCGAGGGTGTCGGTGACGCGACGGTTACCCGGCGCCTGGCCTGCCTGCGGGTCGATGATGGCCGGTCCGTCGTGCTCGGACAGGAGCCGGTCTTCCTGGACGGCCGCCCGGCCGGCTATGTCACCAGCGCCGCGTTCGGCCACACGGTCGGCGCACCTATCGCCTACGCCTGGCTGCCTGCGTCCGCAGCACCCGGAACACCAGTCGAGATCCAGTATTTCGACCGGCGCGTCGCCGCGACGGTGGTGGCCGAACCGTTGGTCGACCCCGAGATGAAGCGCATCAAAGCCTGACCGCTCGGGTCCCACTCCCAACTGTCAGTTGCTTACCCGATCGCGGCCGGACCGCACGTGTGCGAGGTTCGGCAGGTGCGCCGACAGCTGTGGCGTGACCCAGGCGACCGTTCACAAAGCCCCGCTTTCGACCGTCAGAAGGAAGCCATGAGAGCTCAGCAGATCCCGACGGATCGCCGGTATACCGCCGGCCATAGTTGGTTGGCCCTCGCCCCGGGCGATCACCTCGCCGACTACCCGATTCGCTGCGGCGTAGCCAAGGCCGCAGTAGAGGGCGTCGACGTCGTCGCGTTGGACCTGCCCGCGGTCCGCAGCACAGTGATGATCGGCGCACCATGCGCGCTGATCTGGACCTCGGCGCGAAGCGCGATCACACTGGCCGCACCGATTACCGGCCTGGTCACGTTGGCGAACACCGCGGTCGTCGACGATCCGCGGCTGGTGGCCGCCGATCCGTTCCACGCCGGATGGCTTTTCGCCGTTCTTCCCACACTGACAGCGTCGACCGCGGGGTTACTCACCGCGGCCCAGTACGCCAACGGACTCGGTGCGGCGACATGACCTGCCGGACGCGCACCCGCCCGTGGCCATTCACGCGCCGATCTTCGCTCGGATCGTGACATGACCGTCAGCGGCGGACGCTGTCGCCCGAGGCCGGGTGCCCGACCTCGGGCGCGACAGGCCTCGAGCGCCGATCATCGCGGCCCCCACCGCTCCCCTCACACCACGGCGCGGACGGCCTGTTCGAACCCGAGGACGTGCGCGAGGGCGAGCTCGGAGGCGGCGGCATCGTCGCCGTCGACGATGGCGTGCAGCAGCTCGACGTGCTCACGCACATGCCCGGTGACATCGGGCAGCCGATCGAGGAACAGGCACCAGATCCGGGTGGCGTGGGCGTCCTGGCACACAAGGACGTCCTCGAGGTAAGGATTGCCGGCCGCCCGGTAGATCTCGCGGTGGACGCGTACGTCCTCCCGGAGTACCTGTCGGCGGTCGCCGCCGCGCTCGAGCCGAGCAATCGCTGCGGCGAGTTCCGACAGCCGGGCGCGTGCGTCGGGTGGTGCAGTCCGGGCCGCCCGCGCGGCCGCCACCGGTTCGAGCTGCTTGCGAATCTCGGAGATATGCGCGAGATCGGTGATGTCGACGGTCGTGGCGAACGTTCCGCGGCGCGGGTACGCCACAACCAGCCGGTCACGCTCGAGTCTCTTGAGCGCTTCGCGCACAGGTGTGCGGCCGAAACCGAGCTCGCTGGCCAAGCGGTCGTCGTTGATCGGCTCGCTCGGCCGAATGTCCAGCAGGACCAGTCGCTCGAGGATGAGCTCGTACGCACGGTCTGCATTGGAGGCGAGAGGTTGCCTAACCACCGTCGCCTGCGTTTGGACGCTCACGTTCCTCTTTCTCCGGGCTTGTCGGGATGGGGTTCATGGAGACCCTTGACCTTTGTGTACCAAGAATCATACTCTATCCACCAACTGATATATCAGTTGGCTTCAGCTGAGCGGGCGGAGGCTTCAGTTGGCGGCTGCGCAGCCACTCGGACCGTCCACATATCCGCTCCACCACCTGACGGAGGCCACACGATGAGAACCAAGGCCCCGGGCGCGCACCTGCCCGAGCATCCCGACTTCCTCTGGCGTAACCCTGAGCCGAAACGGTCCTACGATGTCGTGATCGTCGGCGGCGGCGGGCATGGGCTCGCGACCGCCCACTATCTCGCGAAGAACCACGGGATCACGAAGGTGGCGGTCCTGGAGAAGGGCTGGCTCGCGGGCGGCAACATGGCCCGCAACACCACACTGATCCGCTCGAACTACCTGTGGGACGAGAGCGCGCGAATTTACGAACACTCCCTGAAACTGTGGGAGAACCTCGAAGACGACCTCGGCTACCCCATCCTGTTCAGCCAGCGCGGCGTGCTCAACCTGGCGCACAGCCTGCAGGACGTCCGCGACGGCGTCCGCCGGGTGGAGGCCAACAAGCTCAACGGCATCGACGCGCAGTGGGTCGAGCCCGACGAGATCAAGAAACTCTGCTCGATCGTCAATATCTCGTCCGATATCCGCTACCCGGTGCTCGGTGCGACTTACCAACCCCGCGCTGGCATCGCCAAGCACGACTACGTCGCCTGGGGCTTCGCCCGCCGCGCCGATCAGGCGGGCATCGACATCATCCAGGGTTGCGAGGTCACAGGCTTCGTCACCGACGGTGACCGGGTGACCGGCGTGCGGACCTCCCGCGGAGATATCGCCGCCGGGCAGGTCGCGCTCTGCGCGGCCGGCCACACAGCGGTGCTCACCGACATGCTCGGGATCCGAGTTCCGGTGCAGAGCCACCCGCTGCAGGCGCTGGTCTCCGAGCTACTCGAGCCCGTGCATCCCACCATCGTCATGTCCAACGCCATCCACGTCTACGTTTCGCAGGCGCACAAGGGTGAACTCGTGATGGGTGCGGGTATCGACTCGTACAACGGCTATGGCCAGCGGGGCGCATTCCACATCATCGAACGCCAAATGGCGGCGGCCGTCGAACTCTTCCCGGTCTTCGCCCGCGCGCACTTACTGCGAACCTGGGGCGGAATCGTCGACGTCACGCCTGACGCCTCCCCTATCGTCGGCCGAACGCCATACCGCAACGTGTATCTCAACTGCGGCTGGGGCACGGGCGGGTTCAAGGCGACACCCGGCGTCGGCTGGTGCCTGGCCGACACCATTGCCCGCGACGAGATCCACCCCTACACAGCACCGTTCAGCCTGGACCGTTTCATCACGGGTGCACTTGTGGACGAGCATGGCGCCGCCGCCGTGGCGCACTGATCTAGGAGCGGCAATGCAACTCATCGAATGCCCGTGGTGCGGGCCCCGCGAAGAAACCGAGTTCCATTACGGCGGCCAGGCGCATGTCGCCTACCCGCAGGACCCGGCGTCCCTCTCCGACGAAGAATGGGCGCACTACATCTTCTTCCGGGCAAATCCGAAGGGGCCCTTCGCCGAACGGTGGAGCCACACCGCCGGGTGCCGACGCTGGTTCAACGCCGTGCGTGACACCGCCACCTACCGATTCCACGGCGTATACCGCCTGGACGAGCCGAAGCCGACGATCTCGTGAACGCATCGCATCGCACCCCGGCCGGCGGTCGCATCGACCGCGACACCACCTACGAATTCACCTTCGACGGCCGCGCCTACACCGGACACCCGGGTGACACGCTCGCCTCAGCGCTGCTCGCTCACGGCGTGCACAACGTCGCCAGTAGCGTGAACCTCGGTCGCCCCCGGGGAATCGCGGGGGCCTGGGCAGAGGACACCGGCGGCACGGTCCAGATCGAGGAACCGTTCCCCGAACCGATGCTGCTCGCGACCACCATCGAGTTGTTCGACGGCCTGGTCGCCCGCGGCATCCCTGGACAGGGCAGGCTCGCCACCATCCCGGATGTGGCAAAGTACGACGCCCAGCATGTCCATGCCGACCTCTTGGTCGTCGGTGCCGGTCCGGCCGGGCTGACGGCGGCGCTGACCGCCGCCCGGGCGGGCGCCCGGGTCGTCCTGGTCGACGAGCAATCCGAGGCGGGCGGCTCCCTGCTCGGTAGCACCGACACCATCGACGGCGTCCCCGCGCTCGACTGGATCGCATCCGCGGTTTCCGAACTGGCCACCTACCCGGACATGTTGCACCTGCAGCGCACCACCGCATTCGGACATTACGACGACGGCTTCGTGCTCGCGCTCGAGCGACGCACCGATCACCGCGGGTACGAGGCGCCGGCACACGTCTCGCGGCAGCGGGTGTGGCGGATCCGCGCGCGGCACGTACTCCTCGCGGCCGGTGCCCACGAACGGCCCGTCGTGTTCACCGACAACGACCGCCCCGGCATCATGCTGGCGCACAGCGCGCGCACCTTCTTGCACCGCTACGGTGTCAAAGTCGGAGAGCAGGCGGTCGTCTTCACCACCAACGACAGCGCCTATCTCGCCGCGATCGACCTGCACGACGCCGGCGTTCGCATCGACGCCATCATCGAGGCCCGCGACCGGGCGCCGCAACGCTGGCAGCGAGAATGCGACGAGCGGGGGATCACGATCCGCACCGGATCCGTGGTTTGTGGCACCCGCGGTACCAACCGCATCACCCATGCCGTCGTGTCAACGCGCTCCCACCGCGACACCTGGCCCGATCTTCCGCTCGCGTGCGACGTGCTGCTGGTCAGCGGTGGCTGGAACCCGGCGGTACATCTGTTCAGCCAGGCCCGCGGCACACTGCGCTACGACAACGTACTCGGCGCGTTCCTGCCCGATGAGCAACTCCCCGGTGTCTCGGTCGCCGGCTCCGCCAACGGGATCTTCGCCCTGTCGGGATGTTTGCGGGAGGGCCAGAGGACAGCTGCCGCAGCGGTTCTCGAACTCGGATTCTCCCCCACGTCACCGTCGAGCGCGGCGACCGACGAGGATGATGAGGAGCAGACAGCACCCTTGGTGCTCTGGCGCGTCCCCGATGCCGCAGGCGAACAGAGCGCGTTCGTAGACGTGCAGCGTGACGCGACTGTCGCCGACCTCGCTCGGGCGATCGGCGCGGGAATGCGGTCGATGGAGCACATCAAGCGTTACACCACCATCGGCACCGCGCACGACCAAGGCAAGACCTCCGGGGTCATCTCCTCCGGCATCGCCTCCGAACTTCTCGGCGTTCCGATCGAGGAGCTGGGCACCACCACCTTCCGCCCGCCCTACACCCCGGTCCCGTTCGCTGCGCTCGCAGGCCAGGATCGGGGCATGCTGTTCGACCCGGAACGCGTCACCGCCATACACGACTGGCACGTCGCCCGCGGTGCGGTGTTCGAGGACGTCGGGCAGTGGAAGCGGCCGCGGTACTACCCGCGTCCCGGCGAGAACATGGACAACGCCGTTTTGCGCGAGTGCGCGGCCGTGCGCGGCGGAGTCGGCATTCTCGACGGCTCCACCCTCGGCAAGATCGACGTGCAGGGTCCGGATGCCGGCGAGCTGCTGGACATGATCTACACGAACATGATGAGCAGCCTCGCGGTCGGCAGGATCCGGTACGGCGTCATGTGCGGGGTCGACGGCATGGTTATCGACGACGGGACCGTCATGCGCCTGGCCGAGGACCGATTTCTCGTGTTCACGACTACCGGCGGGGCCGCGAAGATCCTCGACTGGATGGAGGAGTGGACCCAGACCGAATGGCCCCATCTGAAGGTCTGCCTGACTTCCGTCACCGAGCACTGGTCGACCTTCCCCGTCGTCGGGCCGCGCTCCCGTGACGTGGTCGGTGCCGTCTTCCCCGACCTCGATGTCTCCAATGAGGCGTTTCCGTTCATGACATGGCGGGACACCAGCCTCGGCGACATCCCGGTCCGGATCGCGCGGATCAGCTTCTCCGGCGAGCTGGCCTTCGAAGTCAATGTCAACAGCTGGTACGCGCTCGCGGTGTGGTCCCGCCTGCTCGAGGCCGGCCGAACCCGAGGAATTACCCCATACGGGACCGAGACCATGCACGTGCTGCGCGCGGAGAAGGGGTACCCGATCGTCGGGCAGGACACCGACGGAACGGTCACCCCACACGATCTGGGCATGGCATGGGCCGTGTCGAAGAAGAAGCCGGACTTCGTCGGCAAGCGCTCGTTCAGCCGCGTCGAGAACAACAACCCGCGACGCAAACAGTTGGTCGGGCTGCTGCCCATCGACCGGCAGACCATGCTGCCCGAGGGCTCGCAGATCATCGAGTTCTGCGAGAACGGGGTCCTTCCACCGCCGCCGGTCCCGATGCTGGGTCACGTCACCTCCAGTTATCGCAGCGCCGAGCTCGATCGGCCCTTCGCCCTCGCGCTGCTCGAGGCCGGGCGCTCCCGTATCGGGGAAACCCTGCACATCCCCGTCCAAGGCGCTCTGGTCCCGGTGCAGGTCACCGGATCCGTCCTGATCGACCCAGAAGGAGCACGCCGCGATGGCTGACACCCTCGCCCCCGTCAGTCCCCTGCAGGGTTGGGAGCACAAGATCTCGGCGCTACCCGAGTCCCTCCGTCTGAGCGAGGAGCCCTTCGTCGCCATGGTCGACCTGCGCATCGATGCGCCCGCCGCGGCCGCGCCGGTGTGCGGGGTCGACCTGCCGACCGTGTCGTCCACCTTCGCGCGCTCCGGCGACACCACCGTGATCTGGCTGGGGCCCAATGAATGGCTGGTCACCGACACCTTCCGCACGGGCCGAGCCCTCGAGGCCGAGCTGCGGGCCGCCGTCGCCCCGCATGGCGGCGCAGCGGTGGACGTGTCAGCACAGCGCACCACGCTGCGGCTGCGCGGTGCGCATGCCCGCGACGTACTGGCCAAGGGCTGTTCGCTGGACCTACACCCGAACGTCTTCACCACCGGCTCGGCCGCGCAAACCACCCTCGCCCGGGCCGGCATCGTCCTCCTCGCCCTCGACGACACCGGCACTGACCACCGCATCCTCGTCCGATCCTCCTTCGCGCGTTACCTCACCGACTGGCTACTCGACGCAGCCATCGAGTTCAGCCTGGACGGGCGGTGACGGTGCAGCGCAATAGTCGGCCGACGCCCTGAGACGCCCGTGCCCGCATCCCCGCCCGATCCGGGCTCGGGTGGGCCTGAGCGCAACCGTGCACACCGATGTACCCTGATGGCTATCTGATATTTCAATGTGTGCAAGAGACGTTTCAGGGGGCATGGTGACACCGTTGCCGCGGCCTTCGAGCAGGGTCCGCACGTCGAACAGCGAGTTGCTCTCCGACCGCGCCTACGTGGCAATCAGAGACAAGCTGATCTCTCTCGATATAGCCCCCGGCGACACCATCGACGAGGAGCGGCTCGCCGCTGAACTGGGCGTCGGCCGAACTCCGGTGCGCGAGGCGATCAAACGCCTTGCCCATCAGAAACTCGTTGTCATCTATCCCCGCCGGGGCAGTTATGCGTCGGAAATCGATGTGGCGGACCTCGAGTCGATCTGCGATATCCGCGAGCGGCTCGAAGGGTTGGCCGCCGAACAGGCCGCGCGCCACGCCCGGTACGAAGAGCGTCAGGAACTCCAGCACCTGCTCGCCGAGTTCAACGGCTGCACGGAGCCGACGGCGCTGCTCGAGCTCGACACCGCGATGCACCGGACGGTGCACCGACTGGCACACAACGAGTATCTGCGTGACATCTTGATGCAGAGTCTCGATCTGTCGCTACGGATATGGAACATGGCGCGCGAGCGGCTGCCACACCTCGAGCATCATGTACACAGTCAGGCCGAGGTGCTGCGGGCGATTCTCGACCGCGATCCGCAGCGGGCAGGTGAGCTCGCCCAGCGGCACGTGCGCGAGTTCGAGGACGAGGTCCGGGAGATGTTCTGAATGGCGTAGCCGGCGCCACAACGGTTGTGGCGCCGATTCCACCGCAACCCTTGACCCCGAAACGCCACCACTCTAACGTATTGATATATCAGTTCTCGACATAAGGCGTTTCAGGTGAGCAGCTTCCGCGACCAGACGACCTCGGAGACCGCATGCCGCACGACGACTTCCAAGAAGGCAGCCGAGACCGAGCCGCGCCACTCGACGGCAAGGGCGCAAACCTCGCTGAGATGACCAACATGGGACTTCCCGCCCCGCTAGGGTTCGCTATCACGACAGACGACCGCGGCATCGTCGGAGTGTCACCATTCGAGTCGCTCGACGTAAGGGGGCTGATGCGCCCCGCCTGCGATGAGGGGCAGCGCGCCCGTCCAGCTCCGTGGGTGCGGCCGAGCACGGTGGCGACAACCCGACAACCCCAGTCCACCCGCGCACCAGCGCGGCCGACGAAGAGCTAGGAGTTCACCATGCCGCAGCAGGTACGCGGGGTCATCGCCCGCGCGAAGGGCGCCCCGGTCGAGACCGTGACCATCACCATCCCGGATCCCGGCCCGGGCGAGGTCGTGGTCGCGATCGCCACGTGCGGGGTGTGCCACACGGACCTCACCTACCGCGAGGGCGGCATCAACGACGAGTACCCCTTCCTGCTCGGCCACGAGGCCGCGGGCGTCGTCGAGAGCGTCGGCCCAGGCGTGGACACGGTCACGGTCGGCGATTTCGTGATCCTCAACTGGCGGGCAGTGTGCGGAAAATGCCGGGCCTGCAAGCGCGGTCGGCCGCAGTACTGCTTCGACACCTACAACGCGACACAGAAGATGGCCCTCGAGGACGGCACCGAGCTGACCCCCGCACTGGGCATCGGCGCGTTCGCGGACAAGACCCTCGTGCACGCCGGACAATGCACGAAGGTCGACCCGTCCGCCGACCCTGCGGTGGCCGGACTGCTGGGCTGCGGGGTGATGGCGGGCCTGGGCGCCGCCGTGAACACGGGAAACGTCACCCGCGGCGACTCGGTGGCGGTCATCGGCTGCGGCGGTGTCGGCGACGCCGCGATCATGGGCTCGCGGCTGGCCGGGGCGAACAAGATCATCGCGATCGATCGCGATCCCCGCAAGCTGGAGTGGGCCATCGAGCTGGGCGCCACCCACACGATCAACGGCGCCGAGGTCGACGTCATCGAAGCTGTGCGGGAGCTGACCGGGGGCTTCGGCGCGGACGTGGTGATCGACGCGGTCGGCCGGCCCGAGACCTGGAAGCAGGCGTTCTACGCGCGCGACCTGGCCGGAACCGTAGTGCTCGTCGGCGTACCGACCCCGGACATGACCCTGGAGATACCGCTGGTGGACTTCTTCTCTCGCGGCGGTGCACTGAAGTCGTCCTGGTACGGCGACTGCCTTCCCGAGCGCGACTTCCCGATGCTCGTCGACCTGTATCAGCAGGGCCGGCTGCCGCTGGAGAAATTCGTCACCGAACGCATCGAGCTCGACCAGGTCGAGGAGGCGTTCGCGACCATGCACCGCAACGACGTGCTGCGCTCGGTGGTGGTCCTGTGAGTCTGCGTATCGAGCGGGTCGTCACCTCCGGCACCTTCAGCCTCGACGGCGGCACCTGGGAGGTCGACAACAACATCTGGCTGATCGGCGACGACACCGACGTGGTGATTGTCGACGCAGCGCATGCCGCGCAACCGATTATCGACGCAGTCGGGGGCCGTCGGGTCACCGCGGTGCTCTGCACCCACGGCCACAACGATCACGTCACTGTGGCGCCCGAACTCGCCGAAAAGCTGGACGCCCCGCTGATGCTGCACCCCGGTGACGACGTGCTGTGGAGGATGACCCATCCCGACGAGCGATACCTGCGTATCGACGACGGGCAGCGGATCGGAGTCGCCGGCACAGAGATCGAAGTCATCCACACCCCCGGTCACTCGCCGGGCTCGGTATGCCTGCACATGCCCGAGGCCGGCATGTTGTTCTCCGGCGACACGCTGTTCCAGGGCGGCCCGGGCGCCACCGGCCGGTCCTACTCGGACTTCCCGACGATCATCGACTCGATCCGCGACCGCCTGTTCGCCCTGCCCGAGGACACACTCGTACACACCGGACATGGCGAGGGCACCACGATCGACGCAGAGGCTCCGCACCTGGCCGCCTGGATCGCGCGAGGACACTGACCTTGATCCGACAACATCCGACTTCTCGGCGACCATCGTCGGTGCGGGCGTCGAATGCTGCGGTCCGGCACACGTGACCGACCGGCGCGTCAACGACCTCGAGCGGATTACAGAGCGCAATACGCACCGTGTTTCTCATTAGGCAACACCAAGTGGCTGTGCCTATAGTTGCGCCATGAAGAACGCCACGGTGAGAACCGCAAACGGGGCGGCGGGAACCGCGACCGGCGTGCAGTCGGTCGACCGTGCGGTGAGTGTGCTCGAGATCCTGGCCCGACGCGGCGAGGCGGGTGTCAGCGAGGTCGCCGCCGACATCGGCGTGCACAAGTCGACGGCGTTCCGGCTGCTCAGCGCGCTCGAGGAGCGCGAGCTCGTCGAACAAACCCACGAGCGCGGCAAGTACCGCCTCAGCTTCGGAATCCTCCGCCTTGCCGGGGCGGTCCCTCGACGGCTGGACATCGCGGAACAGGCAGGCCCGGTGTGCAGAACGCTCGCCGCACAACTCGGCGAAACAGTGAACGTGGCCGTGCTGCGGTCCCATTTCGTGGTCAACCTGTGTCAGGCACGAGGTCCGTCGGCCGTCAGCACACACAACTGGATCGGCGAGTCGACCCCGCTACATGCCACGTCCAGCGGCAAGATTCTCCTCGCGCATATGGATGCCGAGCAGCGCGAAGACCTGTTGTCCGCGGCAGGTCTGGACCAACTCACCCCGCGGACGATCACCTCTTCCGCAACGCTGGAAGAGCAGCTCTCCATCGCCCTGCGCGACGGCTACGCATACACCGTCGAGGAGTTGGAGGAGGGCCTCAACGCCATCGCGGCGCCGATCCGCGATCACACCGGCGAGGTGGTCGCGGCGGTCAGCGTGTCCGGTCCGGTCTACCGGTTCAGCGAGCAGTGGCTGCATGAGATCGCGCGGGACGTGATCGTCGCCGCCGACGCGATCAGCCGCAGGATGGGCTATCTCGACTGATTTCCGTTTCAGGTGCGCAGGGTCGGCCGCTCTCGGTTGCGGCCGCGCCGCTTGCGCCCCGGATGTATCGATCTGTCAATCGGAAATCTTGGTGCGCAACCAGTCGTGGAACGCTCCGATGTGGTGTTCGCTGGGCACCAGCACCCCACCGTCGCGGTAGATCCGCGAACTCATCGCGGGCTGGCACCGCTCGCACGCATCGAAGTCCTGCCGGTTGACCCGATGAAACAGCTCGACCGAACGGCTGAGATCCTTGCCTGCGGCGACCACCTCGGGCAGGTAGAGCCAGTCGCATTCGACGACCGTGTGGTCGGCAGCAAGCGGAAACATCCGGTGCACGATCACGTGGTCGGGCACCAGATTGACGAACACCTGCGGCTTGATGGTGATCGCGTAGTAGCGCCGGTCCTGATCCTCGGCGACACCGGGGATCCGGTCGAGTCCGTGCGAGCCGTCGACCGTGAAACCCTCGATGCTCGCGCCGAATTCGGCGCCGTGACCGACGTAGTACTGCGCTGCGTAGCCGTCCGCGAATTCCGGAAGCACCTCGGTGAGCTCCGGGTGGATCGTGGCGCAGTGGTAGCACTCCATGAAGTTCTCGACAATCAGCTTCCAGTTCGCCTTGACGTCATAGACGATCCGGCGGCCGACACTGAGCTCGGCGATGTCGTAGTGGGCGATGGACTCGAGGTCGCCGAGCCGGTCGCGCACCTCCCGCATCACCGTCTCGTCGAATGACGGCGGCTGGTCGGCGAGACAGACCCAGACGTAGCCGAGCCACTCCCGCACGGCGATGCGCCGCAGGCCGAAATCGACCCGGTCGATGTCCGGCATCTTCGTCAGGTTGGGCGCGGCCACGAGCTTGCCGTCCAGGTCGTAAGTCCAGGCGTGATAGGGACACTGGAACGCGCGCTGGACCTCCCCGCTTTCCTGGGTACACAGGCGCGCGCCACGGTGGCGGCAGACGTTGAAGAACGCCCGTACCTCCCCCGAGCGGGACCGTGCGACGAGCACACTCTCGCGCCCGACCTGCACGGTCTTGAACGCGCCCGGCTTGTCGAGGTCGGCGGCGCGCACGGCGCAGAACCACATTGTCTCGAAGACCTTCTCCTGTTCGATGGTGAAGACCTCGGCGTCGGTGTAGTAGTGGCCTGGCAGCGTGGCGATCAGGCTTTCAGGCAGGCTTGCGGTGGTCACGGCAGGCTCCTTTTCGGTGTCGCTGTTGGTTCGATCTCGCTGGAAGTGTCCGGTTCCCGGTCAGGAGGCGGCGGGCAGGCTTGCGAGCTGGCGCCGCCAGCGGGTGAACAGCCGCGGCCGGTCGATGCCGAGGACCGCTACCGGCATCCCCTCGCGGCGGTACACCGCCAGGAAGCTGGTCTCATCGAGAACGCCATCCTCAACAGTGATCTCGTCGTCAGGGTGGGCGATGCCGGCAAACTGGATTCGCTTGCCGTACTGGTCGGACCAGAAGTAGGGCGGCTTGGCGGACGTTCCTTGATACAGCCCGCCGGCAAGCAGCGTCGAGACAGCGATGGCCGGACGCTCCATAGCCGCAGTCCAGTGCTCGACCCGGTGCCGCCGGCCGAGAAACGGCTCGTGCCAGGACGCGCAGTCCCCGACGGCGACGACCTGCGGGATCGATGTCGCCCCGCCCGCGTCGCAAAGCACGCCGTTGCCCAATTCCACAGGACCGCCGTGCAACCACTCGATGTTCGGGATTGCGCCGACGCCGACGAGTACCACGTCCGCGGTCAGGTGCGTGCCATCGGCGAGCTCGACCCCGGTGGCCCGGTCGCTGCCGGTCAGGCCGGCGACGCCGACCCCACACCGCAGCGTCGTGCCATGCTCGGTGTGCAGACGCGCCACCGCAGCGCCGAGCCGAACTCCGAGCGGCCCGGCCAGCGGGGTGGGCGCGGCCTCGACCACGGTCACCTCGAGACCGAGCTTGCGGGCGGTGGAGGCGACCTCGGCGCCGATGAACCCAGCGCCGATGACCGCGAGCCGGGCGCCGTCGCGGAGCCCGTCCCGCAGTGCGAGCGCGTCATCGAGAGTACGTAGCACGTGCACACCGGCCATCGCCTCCGAGCCGGGCCACCGGCGCGCACGGGCTCCGGTGGCGATCACGACACCGTCGGCGCTGAGTCGGGTACCGTCTTCCAGCTCCACCGCTCCCCCGGCGGCGTCGATTCGGGTGGCATGGGTACCGAGCACCCAACGCGCGCAAAGGTTCTCGTCGTCGAGTTCGAGGGCCAAGGTGTCGGCGTCGATCTGGCCGGCGAGGAACTCCTTCGACAGTGGCGGGCGGTCGTAGGGCCGATGGGCCTCGGCGCCGACGACTGTCAGCTCGCCGTCGAATCCCTGGGCGCGCAGAGCCCGGGCGGCGGAGAGGCCCGCCAGCGAGGCACCGATGACCGCGATGGTCCTCATCGCCCGGCCTTCAGCGCCCGCACGGACACGCTCGGAGGCAGGTTCGGTGGAGCGCTGCTGAGCTCGACGTGGATGACTCCGTCGACGATTTTCACCCGATGGGTACGAACCGGCAGCTTGGCGGGAGGGGCGTCCACCGCGCCGGTACGCAAGTCGAACCGCGAGGCGTGTAGGGGGCATTCGACCTGGCAGCCCTCCAGCCAGCCGTCGGCCAGAGACGCGTCCTGGTGGGTGCAGGTGTCGTCGATGGCGTACAGGTCGCCGTCTTCGGTATGGAACACCGCGATCGGGGTGTCCCCCTCGATACGACGGGTCTCGCCGCGCGGCAGCTCGGATAGCGGGCAGACTTCGAGCATGACTGGGCCTCTCTGTAGCGCCTGGCGAAACTCGATTCGCGATATGCAACAGCGTGCTCGGGATCACACTCGGTTGTCAAGAGCGCGTACGGGATCGCGCATTCGACCTCACGCGGGCATAGCGTCTCGCCCTGCATTACCGCGACACAGAAGAGCGCACGGCACGGGAGAAGGACGCGTCGAATGCGCGCCCAGTGCCGGACTGCTCGAGCCTGCCCAGCACGACAACTCCTACAGCCCAAGCTTTCCCCACGGATACCGCAGCGGATCCGGCTCGCCCTGCGGTCAGACGACGGCGCGTATCGCGCGTTCGAAGCCGGTGACGTGGTCGTGCGCGAGTTCGGCCGCGCGGTCGGCCTCGCCGTCTGCGATCGCCCGCAGCAGCGCCACATGCTCGCTCACATGCTGGGCGACTGTCGGCATACGGTCGAGGAACAGGCAGAAGATCCGAGTGGCCAGGTCGTCGTGTCGGACGAGCACGTCCCGCAAGTGCGGGTTGCCGGTCGCCCGGTAGATCGCTCGGTGCACTGTCAGGTCCCACCGCATGAGCTCTCGGCGATCGATCCCGGCGACGTCGAGCCGGTCGGTACGGTCCGCCAGCTCCCGCAGCTCCGACCGCATCGCCGCGTTCGCCACCTGCGCGGCTCGACGTGCGGCGAGCGGCTCGAGCACCTGCCGGATTTCGGAGATGTGCGCGAGGTCGGTGATATCGACGCCGGTCGCGAAGGTCCCTCGGCGCGGGTACGACACAACCAGCCGGTCCATCTCGAGCCGCTTTAGCGCCTCTCGGACCGGCGTCCGGCCGGCACCGAGGTCCCTCGCCAGCTCGTTCTCGACAATCGCCGCGTTGGGTCGGATGTCGAGCATGATCAATCGGTCCCTGATCGCCGCGTACGCACGCTCGGCCATCGAGTCCGGTACACCCTCGGGAATAGGCGCGACAGTGCTCACATCGAGCATCCTATGCCGTCGGATCGAGGCGCTTGACCCCGTCGACACCCATGCAATATGCTTTGGATCATATTGATATATCAGAATTATCATTCTGATATTCGAACGAAATGTCCGTCCGGTCTATCGATTGAGCAGCCGCGCGACGAAACACCGGCGCCGCTTCCCCAGCGCCGACGCCCAGGAGACCCTGTGACGCACACCTTCACCCTGACACTCAGCTGCCCACAGCGACCCGGCATCGTCCACGCGCTGAGCTCGTTCCTCATTCAGCGCGGGTGCGACATCATCGAGCACCAGCAGTTCGACGACACCAGAGGTGGGTCGCTGTTCCTTCGAACCTGCTTCCGCTCCGGGCGCGAGGTGCAAGCGGAACAGCTCAGCTCAGCGTTCGAATCCGTCGCTGCCGAGTTCGGCATGACATTCGCCCTCGGCGACGAGCGCGTCCCGCGCGTTCTCGTGATGGTCTCCCGCCTCGGCCACTGCCTGAACGACCTGATCTTTCGATGGCGCGCGGGCAACTTGGGCGGCGAGCTCGTCGGCGTGGTCTCCAACCACGAGGATCTGCGGCCGATGTCCGAGGCGGCCGGGCTGCCGTTCTATCACGTCCCCGTCTCCACGACGACCAAGCGGCAAGCCGAGGCGCGCCTACTGGAACTGGTTGACGAATGGCAAGTGGACCTCGTCGTGCTCGCCCGCTATATGCAGGTGCTCTCCGACGAGGCCTGCGAACTGCTGCACGGGCGAGCGATCAACATCCACCATTCGTTCCTGCCCGGTTTCAAGGGCGCCAAGCCGTATCGCCAGGCCTACGACCGGGGCGTCAAGCTCGTCGGCGCCACGGCCCACTACGTCACCCCCGACCTGGACGAGGGGCCGATCATCGAACAAGAGGTCATCCGCATCGACCACACCTTCGACCCGCTGCGCCTGGCCACCGTGGGCCGAGACGCCGAGGCGCTGGCGCTGTCCCGCGCAGTCCGCTGGCACTGCGAGCACCGGGTCCTGCTCAACGGCCACAGCACCATCGTCTTCCAGTAATCGAAAACCCTGCCCCGAGCGAAGTCACCGATTCCGGTTCCGGCTACGCCTCCGCACGCAGGCCTCGCCGAGGAGAAGATCAACGTCTCGGTCGACGTCGTCGAATGCTGACCCGCTGGCGATGGTTCGGCGAACGGAATCGTGCGCCAGGAAGCCGAGTCGACGCCGAGGCCGGGCGTACGGTGCTCGCAGAGGTGAGGCACCGAGCGAAAGGCGTGCCCTGCCGATATGGGCCGAAGACCTTGCCCAGCAATAGATTCGCACTGCACCCACCGACGGGCTTCGGAAACCTGCCTCCCCGTCTCGGTCACTCTCGACTGCACTGGGTTCGCCGACGATGAGAACATGCGGCACCGTCGTCGACATGCGCGTGAGACTCTTCCGGACCGAGCGAATGCCATCGACCGCCCACGGCGCGGTTGGAATGGCGATCCGCGGGTAGTCGCGACCCAGGAGGTGTGAGATGCCCAAGGAATGGAACAGCAAGGAAGAACGGCAGTACGAGCACGTCAAGGACTCGGCGAAGGGCCGAGGCGCGAGCACGGAACGCGCGGAGGAGATCGCCGCGCGCACGGTCAACAAGAACCGGGCGCAGCAGGGCAGGACCAAGACCGCGAGCCGGGCCTCCACCGAGGACAAGTCTCCGCAGCAACGGGGTGGTCAGCGCTCCGGGCGCGGTGGGCCGAAGGGCCCGACACGGGACCAGCTGTACAGCGAAGCGAAGAAGCGCAATATCAACGGCCGCTCCAGGATGACCAAGAGCCAGTTGGAAAAGGCGCTGGGCCGCAGCTGAGCCAGCGCAATTTGATCGGCGTCATACGGCTGGAAGCTGATTCAGCTGGAAAGCAAGGAATTTCGATGCGCAATCGCACTACGGGACCGGCGTGGTCACACGCCGCGCTCGCCACAATGGCCGCCGCCGCAATGGCCGTCGGCGGAGCTGGAACCGCACAGGCCCGTCCCGAACCGCCCGCCGTCGGCGGCGGTTCGGGAATCATCATCGACAGCCGCGCCGAGTGCACGCTCACCACCGTCGGCCACGACCGTGAGGGACGTCTGCTCGGGCTGACGGCTGGTCACTGCGGCGACCAAGGCGCGAAGGTCCGCGCGGAAGCCGATCCCAGCTACGGGGTGGTCGGCCGCTTCGTGTACTCCGATCCCACACTGGACTACGCGGTCATCGAATTCGACCCGGGTCGGATCGCGCCCCTCGCTCGGGTGGGTGCGACGACCATCACCGGGATCGGAGCGCCCGCGCAGTTCCCGACGGTGGTGTGCAAGAAGGGCCGCACCACCGGCACCAGCTGCGGCGTGGCCTGGGGCGACGTGCGCGCGACGAACAACGAAACCTGGACTCAGATGTGCGTCCTGCAAGGCGATTCCGGTGCGCCGGTTCTGGTAGGCACCACCCTGGTCGGCATGGTGAACGCATACCTGGGCATCGGCTGCTTCGGTCCTGAAGTCGGCACGAATATCAGCGCGATCATCGCCGATCTGGAGACGCGCGGCGACGTGGGCGCCGGCTACCACCCGCTACCGGCTGGATGATCAGCCACCCGCGACCGCTCTCGTCGGACCGGACGGAAGAGGTCGCACTGCGGGTAACGCGGAGAGTCGGCCGCCGTCAAGCCCTGATTCGGCGTGTCGGGCGAGGAGGCGGCGGAGGCCGCGCATAGCCCGCTCGATGTTCGTTAGCTCACAATCACGACGAGAATCGCCGGTTCATGGCATGGTTGTCTAGTGAGATCAGGCCGATTGACGTGATCGGCTTGGCTCGTCTACAGAAAAGAATGAAGTAAGCAATGACTCAAGGCAGTGTGAAGTGGTTCAACAGCGAAAAAGGCTTCGGCTTCATCGCGCAAGACGGTGGCGGTCCTGACGTCTTCGTTCATTATTCCGCCGTGTCCGGCTCGGGATTCAAGTCCCTTGAAGAGGGGCAGCGCGTGGAGTTCGAGGTCGGCCAAGGACAGAAGGGCCCGCAGGCCCAGGACGTCCGCGCTATCTGATCGACGCAGCTTGGAAAGCCCCGCGCTACGGCGCGGGGCTTTTGCGCGTTTCGGGCGCGCTTACCCCGCTGTCTGCGGGGTCTTGGGCGTCACCGCGGTCGACGGAACGTAGGGAGCGCCCTCGTTGGTCGTGCCGCTCGCGACAGCCGCATTGTCGAGCGTGCGTAACGGGTCGGGCGCGGTGTCGACGTACAGCCTGATGACATCGCCGGTGGCCGACAGATCCCTTTGTAGCACGGGCAGACTCGCGTTGATCTGCCGTAGGTAGTCGTCGGCGCGGGCAAGATCGCCGCGCTGGTCGACACGGCCCTGGCGCGCGGCGACCGGCGCGGTCGACACGGCGTCGTGTTTGCCCGGGCGCACCCCGCTGAGCCCCGCGCGCGTCGCCCGCGCGCCGAAACTCGTCCCGCCAGAACGCTCATCGGTTGCTGCACGCGCTGCTAGGCTCCTCTGCGACCTCAGCGGTTGCGTCTTGCGCTACCGGAGTGCGCGGGTCCGCTCGTGCAGGACGCAGCTGCGAAATCTCATGACGGAATGGATAAATCATGCAACTCCGCGGCATCACTGCGGCAGCGACACTGGCCATCGGTTCCCTGATTCTCAGCACCGGCGTGGCACACGCCGAGCCGACGACACCCGACATCGTCTACTCGGCCCGACTAGTGGACAAGACGGTGGTCGCCGCGCTCAAAGACGGAACCTTCGAGTTGTTCAAGGCACTTCGGGACCACGTGAGTACCGATGCGAACGCCCGGCTGACCGAGCGGGACGGTGTGCTCGTCGACAGCAACGGCGCCCGCGCCGACATCGCCCAGGTGATCGATGTGGTCGACATCCGGGACCGCGACGGGCGCGTCGCCATGACGTTGCCGCTGGACTTCCGGGTCGCCGACACCGCGATCCCGGTTCGACCGGAGTTGAAAAAAGACGCCACGGTATTGGAGTTGACGCCGACCAGGCCAGAGGGGCTGGCGATCGCCGAACCGCTCGTAGCCCAGCCGGTGGCATCGAGAACCGAAAATCAGCGCGCCCGTGACGAATTCGCCGGCCAGTTCGGGCTGGCCAGCGCCGTCGGCGGCTTCATCGGCACCGCTATCGGCGCCACGATCGGCTGTGTGGCCACGATCGCGGTCGGCTGTGTGGCCGGCCTGCTTACCGGTGCGACCCTCGGCGGCATCCTCGGGACCATCGCGATCGGCGGCCCCACGCTCCTCGCGGCGGGCGTAGACCTGCTCACCACACTGCAAGCGGCCGAGGGCACCACCCACTGGGCCGACAGGCCCGCGCGCTCCACACCGGAACAGCCGAACTGACAACTGGTCCCGGCGGCGCGCACGACGCCGCCGGGACGACCGCGCCGCTACAGCGGCGCGGTCGTCGTGTTCGAGCGCCCCACGCGCTCGTCGTTGATCAAGTGGTAGGCCCAGCCGAGGTCGTCGAGTGCCCGCTCCCATCTGGCTTCTGCGTCACCGCCGCGGGGGTTGCGGCTGAGCAGGAGCAAGGCCTCGGCCGCGTCGGTGGAGCGTGCGGCGGCGTCGAGCAGGACCGGCACCGGATCCACGGTGGTGCCGGCCGCGAGGGCACCGATCCGGTCGTGCAGCCACTGTGCGTCGAAACGGACTTGTTCCGTGGCATTTTCGCCGTCCACCGGTTGCGCGCTGACCGCAGCGGCCTTGGCAGCCTCGTCGTCGGTGGTGGTGATGACCTGCCGCAGCTCGCTGCTCGCCACCCGATGTAGCAATCCGACCAGCATGGCCCGCTCCGCGTTCGGACCGCGTAGACCGGTGTCATTCAGCCGCGCGCCGACCTCGTCCGGGTCGACACGCAGAATCGACAGAACCGCTCGCAACTGCGCAATCGTGACCACTTCGTCCGCCCCTTTTCATCGTCGCGGGCCCACCATCACATCTCGGCGACGGTGTGCCAAGCCCACAGCACGTTAACCACCCGGTAGCCATCTTGCGGGATCGAGCGTGTCGAGACAACCACCACCGACTTCGTGGTGCTTCGCCCTTCCAGACCTGCCCTGCGGTCGAGGTCACGCGAACCGCAGGGTAAACCTGCGAGCAGGTTGGGTACTCCCTCATCTATGGGAGCGATACAGGCGCGGGTCACTGGCGACACGACCACGCCCACAGTGCGCGAGTCCGAACACGGCGATGCGATCGCGAGCACGAAATGGCGTCGGATCAGGGAAGTGATCGCGACCCGCACCATCGCCGACGCGACGCGTGAAGTGTCGATCGAAGTTGGCAAACCGCAGATGGCGCCTGGCGACACCGGTGTGGTGTGCGGATTCCGCATCCAAGACATCGGAGAGCGCTGGGCGCACGGCGCCGATACGATCGAGGCGCTGTACCGCGCCCTTCAGGAGATCGCCGCCGAGCTGCGACAGGCCAACGACCGAGGGGCGCAGTTCGAGGTGACCGAACCGTCCGATCCGCGGTTCCCCGCCGCCCCCGCTCGGCCGTCCCGTGCCGCAGCGACAGCGGATCACGAGCCCCAGGCGCTGATCGCCGCGCGCACTCTGCGCGACGCCGACAGCTCGCTGTCGATCATCATCGGCAGGCCGTACCTCGCGGCCGACGGACGTCATCATCTATGCCGGTTCCACATCAGCGAGCAGGGCTCCTCCGTCGCCACCGGCGTCGACGAGATCCAAGCGCTGCACACCGCGATCAGCATGATCAGCGAACGCCTGGAGCTGCCGCACGATTGGCCGGTCAGCCGCCTGTCCTGAGCCGACGCGCAATAAAGAACCGCCCGCCGCCCAGCCGGTTCGGATTCGGCATCGAATCATGAGGTGGTGGATTGTCATCGACCACGCCGTGCCGCTCCAGCGTCATGAGCAGTGGGCATGCCCGACGCCGACACCTGCCACCCCGAATTCGCACCAGATCGCGGCGAAGCTTCAGCGTCGTCAGGAGGGACTGCCCATGGAATTCATTTCGCCGGTCGACGCCCTATTCCTCATCGCGGAATCACGAGAGCACCCGATGCACGTCGGTTCGCTACAGGTATTCGATCCGATGGAAAGCACCGGATCTGAGTTCGCGCGACGCGCTTACGCGACCATGGCGGCCGACCGGAACTTCCATCGGACCTTCCGCAAGCACCCGGCCCGGCTGTTCGGTTCCCCCCAGCTGGCGTGGACGGTCGACAGCACCGTCGAGCTCGACTATCACCTACAGCGTTGGGCGCTCCCGGAATCCGGGAACCTGGACGCGCTGGTAGAGGTCGCCGCCGGACTGCACAGCACGCTGCTCGACCGCCATCGGCCACTGTGGGAAGTGCATCTGATCGAAGGGCTCGCGGACGACCGGGTCGGCGTGTACAGCAAGATGCACCATGCCCTCATCGATGGCGTCGGCGCTCAGCGACTGCTGCAGCGCACACTCACCAGCGACCCCGACTCCGGCGAAGCGCTGGTGCCCTGGCATCTGCCATCTTCCGGCCGACGCACCGAGAATCCACCGCGCCAACGCTCGCTCGGCGCCATGGCACGCGGGATGCTCGCCGCGGCGGGCACCGCGCCGACGGCGTTGCGCCTTGCCCGCGCTGCGCTGGTCGAACAGCAGCTGACCCTGCCGTTCGCCGCGCCGCGCACCCTGTTCAACGTCCCGATCGGCGGGGCACGCCGCTGCGCCGCCCGCTCTTGGCCGCTCGATCGGGTCCGGCAGGTCAAGAAAGCGACCGACGCGACGGTCAACGACGTGGTGCTGGCCATGTCGGCGGGCGCGCTGCGCTCGTACTTGATCGAGCACCAAGCCCTTCCTGACAAGCCCTTGGTCGCGATGGTGCCGGTATCGCTGCGGCACGACTCCGACGACGGCGACGCCACCGACGGCAACGCGCTGGCGGCGCTGCTGTGCAACCTCGCCACCGATCTCGCCGACCCGGCCGCGCGGCTGGCAGCGATCAGTTCCTCGATGCGGCGCAGCAAGGACATCTACCGTTCGCTCACCCCCGCGCAGGCTGTCTCATTGTCCGCGCTGACGCTGAGCCCGCTCGCGCTGTCACTGCTCGTACCCGCCACGGTCGCGCTGACCAGCCCGCCGTTCAACATCGTCATCTCCAATGTGCCCGGACCACGCGACCACCGGTACTGGAACGGCGCCCGCCTCGACGCCACCTACCCGCTCTCGATCCCGATCGACGGCCAAGCGATCAACATCACCCTCACCAGCAACGCCGACAACCTAGACATCGGCATCGTCGCCTGCCGTCGCAGCGTCCCCCGTGCGTCCATGCTGCTCGACCACCTGGAGTCGGCGCTGGCCGACCTGGAGGAGGCGGTCCGCTGACCACCGGACGCGCCGCCCGACGACCGGCTCCACCGTCTCGGCTCAGAGAATCGGGCGTCCGCCGCAGCATCGCCCGATGCGGGTCGGTCTCTTCCAGCGCGGCCAGCTTCTCCAGCCAAGGTTCGATGTCGTCGTAGCTGTCACCGCGCCGCCGTGGGGTGTCATTTCGGTCGGTCGTGAACTCACGTGTCATCGGATGTTCCTCGTTCCCAACTGAATTCGATGGCGGTCGGATACCCACGCGCATCTGTTTCAAAAGGGTCACGGGACATCGATGTGGAGCTGGTGAGCATCCGGACCAATTCCCAACTGAGCGGATCGCCACTGACCTCGACTTCGCGTTCGGCGATCGCGTCGACCCGGACGACCATCCGGTTCGCGTTGTAGGTGAACGCACAGCCGAGCGACGAGTCCGGCACGGCGTCGAACATCAGCATGGTGGCGATTTCGTTGATCGCCAGCCGGATGTCGGCGGCCGCGGCGAGGGGAAAGTCGGCTACCAAGCACACGGTATCGGTCAGCCCGCGGACCATGGCCAGATGCTGCGCGGCGGCGGGAATGCGGACGGCGACCGTGGTGGTAGCCGCGGCTCGCGCGCCGAACGCGCCGGTGACCATGTTCATCACACGGCTGCGAGCTGCGCCTGCCACATCCAGTGCAGCTGCTCGAGTCGGGCGGCGATGGCCAGGAAGAGATCCTGGGTGACCGGGTCGGCCTTCTCGGTCGCTGCGATACGCTCGCGCAGTCGCTTGATCACCGCAGCGAGGTTGCCGACGATCGCGTCGATGACGTCGGCGTCCTGTTGCCAACCGTCGCCGATTCCGAGAGCACCGGAATCGCCGGCCACCGTCGCGGCACGTCCGTCCGGGCTGATCCCTACGGCGGTGCAACGCTCCGCCGCGGCGTCGGTGAACTCCCTTGCCGCCGTGACCAATTCGTCCAACGCCAGGTGCACCGAACGGAAGTTGGCACCGATCACGTTCCAGTGCGCTTGCTTGGCGATCAGCGACAGATCGATCAGATCGACAACTGTCGCACGTAGTGTCTCGCCCGCAATATGCTGCTGCTCTGGGTCGAGGGTGCTCGTGATGGGTTCGGTCATCGCTCCCGCCTTTCCGCATCGGTCACTGGTCACCGACGGGCTACCCACCTGCGGAACGTTAAACCTCGGCTGGCCCAGCGCACCCGAACGAGCCTCACGTCCACTGTGAGTCGCTGTCGGGCGTGATCGGCACGGCCGAGTCTGTTTGCCAAAATAGCAACGGTATTTGCCAATTTGGCCGATACCGCTGCAAGGTGTGGCATGACTAAGGAAGAGCAGTTCGATGTAGTAGTGATCGGTGGCGGCCCGGCCGGATTGTCGGCGGCGCTGACTCTGGCGCGGGCACGCCGGTCGGTCGTGGTGATAGACGCGCGGGAACCACGCAACGGACCCGCTGACGGCGTGCACGGGTTGCTGAGCCGCGAGGGCATGTCGCCCACCGCGTTGCTGACGGTCGGCGCGCGGGAGGTGGAGCAATACGGCGGGCGCATCGTGTACGCGCAGGCCGAGTCCGCGAGGCGGACATCGGATGGCTTCATGGTCGACACCGACCGGGGTGATCGGTTCCGCGGTCGCCGATTGCTCGTCGCGAGCGGTCTAGTCGACGAACTGCCGCCGATCGTGGGCCTGCGGGAGAGGTGGGGCCGGGAGGTGGTGCACTGCCCGTACTGCCACGGCTGGGAGATCCGCGACCAGCCGATCGGCGTGCTCGGCTCGGTGCACCACGCGCTGCTGTTCCGGCAGTGGAGCGCGCAGGTGACGCTGCTGCGGCACACCTCGCCGGAGCCGACCTCCGAACAGGCCGAGCAGCTCGCGGCCCGCGGCATTCCCGTGGTGGACGGCACGGTCACCGGCCTGGAGATCGTCGACGATCGCCTCACTGGGGCACGACTGGATTCCGGCCGGATCGTGCCGATCACGACGCTGGCAGTCGCGCCGCGGTTGGCCGGCCGAGACGCGGTCCCGGCTGCGCTCGGCACCGAAACAAGTAATCACCCATGGGGATTGGGCACGCACCTCGCCGCGGATGCCAGCGGCCGCACCTCGGTCCCGGGCGTCTGGGCAGCGGGCAACGTCACCGACCTCATCGCCGGGGTGGCGCAGGCCGCGGCGAGCGGTGTGACCGCCGCCGCCGCGGTCAACACGGATCTGGTCGACGAGGACACCCGGGGCGCGGTCGAGCGATGGCGCGCCGAGGCCTTCTCCGCGGAGATGGAGCGGGCGAACTGCGAGCGAGACCTCGGCGATCGGCGGCACGGCCTGCAATCCATCGTTCCGGCACCGCCGAGGTGAGCGTATCGGCCGGCCGCGGAGACGAATGCGAGCCCGGCACCAGGATTCTCGCGTTCGAACTCGCCGGAGAGCGCGATCGTGTCCTGCGTCGCCGAACTGGAGACCATGGCGCCGGTCACCGCGCCACCATCGAGGAGCTGGCGCGTCAGCGCGGGGTGATACGCGCGATCGCGCGGGACTCCGAGCCGACGGCGAACCAGAGATCGAGGGACGAGCCCGCGCGGCGCGCGATGAGCTGGAGGTCGTCGCCGAAGCGCACCGGCTTCGTGTACTCGATGACGGTGCGGTGCGGGCCGGATTTCAGTTCGGCGTGATCGGCGAGGACCTCCTCGACGGCGCTCAGGTAGACCGCGTTGTTCACATGGTCGAGCAGGTCGATATCGGTGACCCGGAGCGGGAACGGACGAGTCTGGACGCCGAGCTCGTCGGCGGGCGGCATCGGGTCGGTGAGCGCGGCCTTCCAACGCAGGCGGTGTTCGGTCGTGCTGGCCAGCATCGGTGCCATGAAGGTGTCGCTCATCCGGGCCGGAACGCCGGATTCGGTGCCGAAATGGATCAGGAAGGCCTCGGTCTCCATCAGCCCGCCCCGGGTTCCGCACACCTGGACGCGCATGTTGCACCAGCGGTTGGACAGGGCCGAGCACCAGCGGCGCAGGGTGACCCGTT
The DNA here is from genome assembly GCF_045207455.1 of Nocardia sp. NBC_00881. NCBI lineage: Bacteria > Bacillati > Actinomycetota > Actinomycetes > Mycobacteriales > Nocardiaceae > Nocardia > Nocardia sp. NBC_00881. The sequence continues at coordinate 28,469 of NZ_CP108798.1, read as the reverse complement.
CACCGATTTCGATGGGCTTGAGCACGTCGATCACCGTCCGGCGGACCACCCACCCGCGATGGGTGTCCCCTTCCTCGACGGCCTCGAGATGCTCGTATCCGATGTCCTGCAGGTAGCGCGCGACAGCGTCGAGCCGCAGACGCTGGTCGGGGGCGGTGTCGGCAACACGGACCAGCCATCCGGTCTCGAACGGAGTTCCCTCGGTCGGGGGTTCCGGCAGCACGCTGGGAATGACCATGATCGAATGATGCCAGGTATTTGCTATTGCCGCACAATCGGACGCGCTGCGTGACATAAGTACAGTTGGTGAGAATTTCGTTCCGATAGCCGATCATGCGCCACAGAGTCGGCGCGGCAGTCTCGCGAGCCGCCATGGCGCTCATCAATCCCACCGTGGCACGACCTAGCGGCGGTCCGAGCCGATTCCGACGCTGTACTCGTCGACCAGGGCGCACAGGGTCCCGAAGGCAGGTTTTGGAATGTATCTGTCGGTCGTGAGCCCGAATTGATGGAACAGGTCAGGGTTCGCACTATCGGCGTCGCGCAGCGCGAAGTGGGTGTATCCGCTCAGGTGCAGCGCCTCCGCCTCGGCGGCAACGATCCGGACGACAATGTCGACCACCTCGCCCTGCCGCCGCGGCGTCCGGTCGGGTCCGGTGGGCCAGCCGTGTTCGGTGATGTGCAACGGCGGGTGATCCAGGCCCGCCGGGGCCAATACCGCGCAGCGGTGGTGGCGGAGCAGTCCGGCGACGGAATCGGCGAATTCGGCGTCCGAAACGGGGCGGAAGACGCCGGGGAAGAAGTCCAAGCCTACGTAGTCCAGGTCGCGGGCGAACTCCACTCCCCCACACTCGGTCAGCGTCGCCGGAAACGATGCGGCGGGCCCGAACAGCGGGGTGGTGTTGAAACCCACACGCAGATGGTCGAATCCGAGTTCGCGCGCCCGCGCCTTACCCGCGGACACACCGCGCACAATCGCTTGGACGACGTTCGGGTAGTAACCGTCCAGCGTCGGGTTGTCCGTGACATCGGGCTCCTCCGCCACCTGCAGGGTGCTGGTTATCGCACCGTACTGCTCGACGAGTTGGCGCACGAATCGGCAGTAACCGTCGACATTTCCCGATGCGGACCGGTACTGGGCGACGAGATCGAGCGTGCGTCCGTGCACGGCGTACCGTGCCGCGTCGACAGGTGCGGCGGTCTTGTGCCGCGTGTGGACATCGGTCCCGTCATCGAAGGCGGTGTAGGCGCGCACCAGGAACGGGCGGCCCGGCCGCCCTTGCAGCAGGTCGAGCGCAGCGGATATCTCCGCCGGGTCGTCCGGTGGGCCGACCGCCAGTCCACCGCCGCGCCGCCCGGGTACACCCCGAACAGCAGGCCATCGGCGTGTGCTTTCGACATTTGCCGCAGACCTTTCGATTCGAAGTCAGTTCGCCGTCGGCCAGCGCAGTGCACCGGTGCGGATGTCGTCGACGACCGAGTCGATCCAATCCAGCTCGGCGCGGGCCAGGGCAAGCGCGTATTCGGCCTCGATGACGAACAGGCGCGGAACGTCGCCCTTCAGCACCTCGGCGAGCCGCTCGGCGTCCGCGACGGTTCGTTCGCGCAGTCGCGCGCGACGTTCAGTGAGGGCAGCGACGGCGCCGTCCGGGCCGAGGGCGCCGAGGTAGGCGACTGCACCGAGGAAGCGGGAGAACTCACGGCCCGGATCGCGGATCTGGACATCCAACCGCCGCACGAGTTCCCTACTCCCCGCGCCGGTCAGCGCGTAGACCGTTCGCTCCGGTCGGTTGCCGGAGCGCTCCTGGTCCTGGACCGCGATCCATTCGACGTCGGCCAGAGCCCGTACGACGGTGTACAGCGAGCCTCGATTGATCGCGACCGCGTAGTCGTCACCGCGTCGCCGCAAATCGGAAAGCATCTGGTGCGGGTGCGACGGCCGCTCCAGTAGCAGGCCGAGCACCGCGAGCACGATCGGGTTGTCGAGCGTTCGACGAGGCATAGGCGATTTATATCAGTCTAAATAGACTATCTGCAAACGCGGCGCCGCCCAAGCGGACGACACGAGGCCCCGAGGAGCGAACCCCCGAGGCCTCGTGGCAGTGGACTATCTCTTGGAACGATCCCGCTTCTCCCGGACCCGCACCGAGATGCGGACGGGCGAGCCGTCGAAGCCGAACTCCTCGCGCAACCTACGCTCCAGGAAGCGGCGGTAGCCCGCCTCCAGGAAGCCGGTGGTGAACAGCACGAATGTCGGCGGCCGCGTGGTCGCCTGGGTGGCGAAAAGCACACGGGGCAGCCTGCCCCCGCGCATCGGCGGCGGGGTAGCGGCGACCACTTCCTTCAGCCAGGTATTCAGCCTCCCCGTCGAAATCCGCTTGTCCCAGGAGTCCAGCGCGGTTTCCATGGCGGGCACCAACTTCTGCACCGCACGACCGGTGTGCGCGGAGATGTTCACCCGCTGCGCCCACGGCACCCGGATCAGATCCCGCTCGACCTCGCGCTCCAACTGCAGGCGCCGGTCCTCGTCGACCAGGTCCCACTTGTTGAACGCCAGCACCAGCGCGCGTCCCGAGTCGGCAACCATGCTGATCACCCGCAGGTCCTGCTCAGTGATCGGCTGCGAAGCGTCGATCAGCATGATCGCCACCTCGGACGCCTCCAGCGCGGATTTGGTGCGCAGGGACGCGTAGAACTCGGTGCCGCTGGCGTTGGCAACCTTGCGGCGCAACCCGGCGGTGTCGACGAATTTCCAGATTTTGCCGCCCAATTCGACCAGGGAGTCGACCGGATCGACCGTGGTACCCGCGACATCGTGCACGACAGAACGCTCGGCGTCGGCCAGCTTGTTCAGCAGGCTCGACTTACCGACATTGGGCTTGCCGACCAGCGCGACGCGACGCGGTCCGGTGCCGCCGGTTCCCTCCCGCGGCGTCTCCGGGAGCACCTGAAGCACGTCGTCGAGAAGATCGCCGGTGCCGCGGCCGTGCGCCGCGCTGACCATCCGTGGCTCGCCGAGACCGAGGGACCACAACGCCGCGGCTTCGGATTCCACGCGCTCGTCATCCACCTTATTGGCGACCAGGATCACCGGAATCCGGGACCGACGCAGCTTCTTCACCGCGGCCTCGTCCGTGGCGGTAGCGCCGACGACGGCATCGACCACGAGCAGGACCGCGTCGGCGGTCTCCATGGCCAACTCGGCCTGCCTGGCCACCGACTGCTGCAGCCCCTTCGCGTCGGGCTCCCACCCGCCGGTGTCCTGGACGAGAAAACGGCGGCCCGCCCAGTTCGCCTCGTAGGACACCCGGTCGCGGGTCACACCGGGAATGTCCTCGACGACCGCCTCACGGCGGCCCAGGATCCGGTTCACCAGCGTCGACTTACCCACATTCGGACGGCCGACGACCGCAAGCGTCGGCATCGCGACATGCGCCTCGTCCTCGAACTCACCATCGAGATCGGCCAGCTCCCAGTCGGATTCGTCGCTCCAGATACCGTCGCCGGCCAGCACATCCTCGCTCATCGGTCACCTCCTGCCCGGTTCGCCGAAAGCTGCTGCGCGACAACGCGGTACAGCTCGTCGATGACCTCGTCCATGGTCAGTTCGCTGGTGTCGACCAGCACCGCATCCTCGGCGGGACGCAGCGGGGAGACCTTGCGCGTCGAGTCGAGGGTGTCGCGACGCTGCACGTCGGCCAGCACGCCCTGGTAGTCGTCGCCGCGGCCCTCGAGGATGTTCTGCTGGTTGCGCCGATGGGCGCGCGCCTCCGCGGAGGCGGTCAGGTAGATCTTGGCATCTGCCTCGGGCAGCACGACAGTGCCGATGTCGCGGCCCTCCACCACGATTCGCTGCGCGGCCGTGGTGATGTCGCGCTGCAGCGCGACGAGCAGCTCGCGGACCTCGAGCACCGCCGAGACCGCGGAGACCGCCTTCGTGACGGCGTCACCGCGAACTTCCGACGCCACGTCCTCGCCGTCGAGCTGGATTACCTCGCGGCTGGGGTCGGTGCCGATGGACAGCGGCAATTCCTTGACCGCGGCCGCGACGGCGGCCGAGTCGGTGAGCTCGATGCCCGCGCGCAACACACGCAGCGTCGCGACCCGGTACATGGCGCCGGTATCGAGGTAGCGTGCGCCGAGCCGGGTGGCCAGGCGCCGGGAAACGCTGGACTTGCCGGTACCGGACGGCCCGTCCATGGCGACCACCAGCGGGCTACTACCGGACATCCGCGCCGGCGCCTCGACCGGGACCTCCACACCGTTCACAACGACACCGCCTCATAGAGTTTGCCGATTTCATCGCGACCGAGCACGCGTAGCGTGCCCGGCCGTTGATCACCGAGCGCGATCGGACCGATATGGGTGCGCACCAACCGGGTGACCGGATGGCCGACCGCGTCCAGCAGGCGGCGCACGATGTGCTTGCGCCCTTCGTGCAACACCACCTTCACCAGAGAGCGTCCGTCCCCCAGCTCGAGCACCTGGAAACGGTCGACCGTGGCCGGACCGTCCTCCAGCTCGACGCCGTCCTTCAGTCGCTTGCCGACCGCGCGGCTGACCTCACCGTTCACCGTCGCCAGGTAGGTCTTGGAGACCTCGAAGGAGGGGTGCATGAGCCGGTGCGCGAGGTCGCCGTCGTTGGTGAGCAACAGCAGGCCCTCGGTATCGGCGTCGAGTCTGCCGACATGGAACAGACGCTGACCGGCGGCGATCCGCTCGGCCACGATGTCACCGACGCAGGGACGGCCCAGGTCGTCGGACATGGTCGATTGCCAACCCTTGGGTTTGTTCAGCGTGACGTGCACCAACTCCTCACGCACCATGACCCGGGTGCCGTCGACGCGCACCACCGCGTGCTGCGGGTCGATGCGCAAGCCCTGTTCACGCACGATGAGACCATCGACCTCGACGCGGCCCTGCGCGATCATCTCCTCGGCCGCGCGGCGCGAGGCGACACCCGCCTTGGCGAGCACCTTCTGCAGCCGCTCGCCCTCACCCGACGGCAGCTTCGTGTGTGCGGCCTCGGCGGGCTCCACGTTCTGGCGACGGGCGGGCTTGGCGTTGCTCAGCAGCGTGGGCTGCGCGATCTGGCGTTGCGGCTTCGGCTTCTTCTTGCCGGTCGGGGTGGATTGGGCGCCGTACCGTGGCGAGCCCGCGGCCTGGGCTCCACGCTGGGCGGTACCGCGTCCCGCGCCACTACCCTGTTGGGCGCCACGAGTGGTATGCCCTCGTTGCGCTGAACGGGCGTCGCGTGCGCCTGCACCGCCCCGTTCGGGCTCGGCGCCGCGTTTCCTACGATCCGGTGTGCCATCTCGGCGAGCGGGCGTATTCATGTTGTCCTGTCACTGTTCGGTGCCGAGATCCAAATCGGCCTCGGCGGGTTTCCTCAACCTGGTGTACCGGGGGTCGGTCTCCAAGCTCTCGTTGATCTCGTCGATCAGGTCGACGCCCGGAAGCAGGGGCGCCAGTGGCGGCAGGTCGCTCACCGATGCGAGCCCGATCCGTTCCAGGAACAGTTCGGTCGTGCGGTACTGCGTCCCGTTCGTCTCCGGGTCCACGCCTGCCTCGGCGATCAAGCCCCTGGCCAGCAGCGTGCGCATCACCCCATCGACGTTCACGCCGCGCACCGCGCTAACCCTGGTCCGGGTCACCGGCTGACGGTATGCCACCACCGCCAAAGTTTCCAAAGCCGCCCGCGTCAGTTTCGAGCGGGAGCCGTCGAGCAGCATCCGTTCCACATAGTGCGCGTACTCGCTGCGAGTATAGAAGCGCCAACCGTCACCGACGAAACGCAGATCGATTCCGCTGGACCGGGCGGACAGCTCCGCGGACATCACACGCAAGGTGGACTCGACCCGCTCGGCGGTGTCGTTCAGGGCGGCCGCGAGCTGCTCTACCGGGGCCGGAGCGTCCACGACGAGCAACATGGCCTCCAGCGCCGAGCGGAACTCGGCATCGTCCAGCGGTTCCGGGGTGAGTTCCGCCACTGCCGCACTCACAGGCATGCCCCGCTGACGGTGTTGTCGGTCCGCTCGCTCACCCGTAGTCCTCCTCGATAGTCACGGTGTCCACCTGTGCGGCGGCATCGTCGCCGATCCAGCTGACCGACAGCGGGCCGAGTGGGTCGGGCTGGTCGAACTCGATCGTCTTGCCGCGATACAGCTCGAGCAGCGCCAGGAAGCGGGCGACGATCTGGACGGGTACCTCGCAGTCGGCGACCAGTTCACCGAAGGTGGTCCAGCAGCCCGCACCGCGCTGTTTGAGCCGCTCCAGCACGAGCGCCGCCTGTTCGGCAACCGAGATGGCATGCGTATGCAGGTGGTCGAGCCCGACCTTGGGCACCGGGCGGGGCTGGAAGGCCGCCGCGGCGATCTCGGCGAACTCGGCCGCCCCGACACCCAGCCTAACCTCGGGCAGCAGGTCGGCGTAGCGCTCCTCTAGTCCAACCGCGCGCGGATAGCGGCGCAACGCAGCGGCCTCCAACTCGGCGAGCAACTCGGCGACTTGTTTGAACGCCCGATATTGCAGCAGGCGGGCGAACAACAGGTCGCGCGCCTCGAGCAGTTCGAGGTCCTCTGTGTCGGTCATCTCGCCGGACGGCAGCAGTCGTGCCGCCTTCAGGTCGAGCAGAGTGGCCGCGACGACCAAGAACTCGGTGGTCTGATCCAAGATCTTGTCCGCACGCAACGTATTCTGCCGCGCCATGTTCGCGGTCAACGCCTTGGTATATGCGATGAACTCGTCGGTCACCTTGTGCAACGCCACCTCGGTGACATCCAGCTTGCGCGAGCTGATCAGGCTGAGCAGCAGGTCGAAAGGCCCCTCGAAGTTGCTCAGGCGCAGCCGGAACCCGGAGGGCTCCGCTTGCGACGCGTCCTGTGGCACAGCGTTCGGCGAATCCTCCGGAATCGCGTTGGTCGCGCTGTCCGATACAGCGTTCGGCAAGCCCTCTGGCACGGTGCCAGGTGTGCTATCGAGTACGACGTCGAGCGATTCCTCCAGCACAACCTCAGGCACGCCATCCGGGACAGCAGCAGATAGGTTGCCCGGCTCGGCGGCAGCCGCTAGCCGCGAATCATCCTGTTCTGCTGTGGTATCGCGCGCCTCGGTGTTCGGTGCAGGTTCGATCGTCGGCGGTTCCTGAGCCCGGGTGCCCGGCCGCGACGGGGACGGAGGGGTCGCGGCTTCGGTGCCTGATTCGGTCCGTGCGCGGGTGTCGCCGACGATGGCCGCGTTCGCGCGCGGAGTCGATGCGCCCCGGCCCGCGGCAATATACGCGGCCGCTACGTCGCCCAGCGTGGGTGTGTCTCCGGAAGCAGCGCCGTCGCATGGTGGTTCGGTGGGTTCGTCGCCGATGCCCGAAGCACCGGCAGCGCAGGAGCCATCATCCGGCGTGGGGGTCACACCAGCGGCGGAAGACCGCGTGCCGGGTGTGTGGGTGGTTCTCGCGGACTCGGGGTGGGAATAGCCGGTCACCGGCCCGACCGGTGGATGACTTCCCGCGCCATCGCCCGATACGCCTCCGCCCCACCGGATTTCGGTGCCCACGTGGTGATGGGCTCGCCCGCGACGCTGGCGTCCGGAAAACGGACGGTGCGCGAGATGGCGGTGTCGTAGACCAGATCGCCGAAAACTTCGACTACTCGCGCCATGACCTGGCGGGAATGCAACAGCCGGGCGTCGAACATGGTGACCACGATGCCGTACAGGCTCAGCCTCGGGTTCAACCGGTCGCGCACCTTCTCCACGGTGTCGTTGAGCAGCGCGAGCCCGCGCAGCGAGAAGTACTCGCATTCCATCGGAATGATCACGCCGTCCGAGCAGGCCAGGGCGTTGACGGTGAGCAGGCCGAGCGAGGGCTGGCAGTCGATCAGGATGTAGTCGTAGCGGTTGCGCACAGGATGCAGTGCGCGACCGAGCGACTGCTCCCTGCCCACCTCGTTGACAAGCTGGATCTCCGCGGCGGAGAGGTCGATATTGCTCGGCAGCAGGTCCATGTTCTCGACGCGGGTCTTTGTCAGCACGTCGTCGATCGACACCTTGGAGCCGATGAGCAAATTGTGCACAGTCGAGTCGAGGTCGTGGTGGGCCACACCGAGTCCCGCGGACAGCGCGCCCTGCGGGTCCAGGTCGACGAGCAGCACTCGGCGGCCGTATTCGGCCAGTGCGGCGCCGAGGTTGATGGTGGAGGTGGTTTTGCCCACCCCGCCCTTCTGGTTGCACATCGCGACGACCAGGGCATCGCCGTGCCGGTCCAACGGCGGTGGGTCCGGGACCAGGCGCAACGGGCGTCCGGTCGGACCGAGCGTCGCGTCCTCCGACACCGGTTCCGTCGCGCTGCCCCACAGCGTTTCCGCCGTGGCGTCCGAGTACGGGCCCGGTCGCGGGCCCATAAGCGGCTCCGCCCCAGCACCCATCGGCGGCTCTGCCGCTCCGGCTGTCGTCACGATCCGCTGCTCCTTATACGTTCCTGCCCGTTGCCTCGCCGAGCGTAGCGAGGCCGATCAGGGCCCGACCTCGCTTTCGTACGGTCCAGCTCTCGATAGACGCTACAGCTTGACGGCACTCGAGTGCCGCGCCTGCGCGCGGCGTGTTCGCCACGCGCTGGTCAGCGCCATTGCGAGCCTCCGTCGAAATGGACGCCGCGCCCGTTGTGTTCGTCGTCGATGCTGCCGGTCCGCCTCCCCGTGCGATCCGGCCGAGTTGCCGGAAGTGCTCGCAGCGGACGATACCCGCTGTGTGCACCGCCGAGAACTCGGCGGGGCCGTCCGCCACATCGCACGGCGCCCGGCAGGACGATCAGTCGGGCCAACCAGCACAACGGACTTCGCAGACATGGCTCGTCCTCGCAGACGAGTAGCAGTCGGGTCCACCGCGCGAGATGTGAGCAGGTTTGTGACATCAACCTCGCACGTCAACGGGCACGGGGATGGGCGGTTGCCCAGACTTCGCGCAGGGTGTGGACCGTGACGAGGGTGTAGATCTGAGTCGTGGTCACCGACGCATGGCCGAGAAGTTCCTGCACGACGCGAACGTCGGCACCACCGTCGAGCAGGTGGGTGGCGAAAGAGTGACGCAGGGTATGCGGCGACACCGCCGCTGCGATGCCCGCGCGTTCGGCGGCGCTCTGCAAGACCTGCCAGGCGCTCTGACGGGACAAGCGTCCGCCGCGGACGTTCAGGAACAGGGCTCCTGCGCTGCTCTTTCCCTGGGCGGCGAGCGTCGGCCGCCCACGCACCAGGTAAGCGTCCACGGCGGCGAGGGCGGGGCGGCCGATCGGAACCATGCGCTGTTTGCCGCCCTTGCCGCGCAGCACGACCGCGCGCTCCTCGATGTCGAGATCGTCGACATCCAACCCGACCGTCTCGGAGATCCGGGCCCCGGTCGAATACAGCAGTTCCAGCAGCGCGCGGTCCCGCAGCCCGCGCGGTCCGCCATCCACACCCGCTGGGCCGTCCGGATTGTCCACGGGCGCACCCCCCGCGGCCTCCAGCAGCTCGAGCACTTGGTCGTAAGGCAGCGCCTTGGGCAGCCTGCGGCCTGGCGTGGGCGGCTTTACGGCATGCGCGACGTCGGTGCCGGTCAGTCCTTCCGCCGCGGCAAAGCGATGCAGCCCGCGCACGGCGATCAGTGCGCGGGCCACCGAACTCGCCGCGAGCGGTGGATGGCTGCTTCCGCCGGTGCGCAGCGCCATGGTGAACTGGGCGACGTCGGATTCGGCGACCTGATCCAGCGAGCCGATGCCGCGCCCGGTCAGGAAGTCGAAGTAGCGGCCGAGATCGCGCCGGTAGGCGCCGAGGGTGTTGCGTGCGACGCCGCGCTCGACCGCGAGATGATCGAGATACGTATCGAGCTCCCGCGCGAGCACCGTCGATCAGTCTTCGGACTTCTGCGTCGCCTTGCGGCGAAGGAACGCGGTGGGCTGCCCGGCCCAGGGCGCGTCCGCCGCCCGCAGCTCGATGCCGCCTGCCCGCGCGGCCGCCAGCGCGAGTACGCCGGAGACCGCGGTGGCGTTGACGATCTCGCCGGCCAGCGCCGCACGGACGGCCGCGTCGACCGGCATCCGGACCACCTCGAGGTCGGCCTCCTCCAGCTCCGGCTCGGGGCGGTGGGTCTCGTGCAGGCCGAGGGCCAGGTAGACCCGGAGCGCCTCGTCGGTGAAGCCGGGCGAGAGCACCACATCCACCAGCACCGCCCATTCCCGCGCGGCCAGCCCCGTCTCCTCGGCCAGCTCACGCTGCGCTGCGACGAGCGGATCCTCGCCGGGGAGGTCGAGCAGACCGGCGGGCAGCTCCAGCAACCTTCTGCCGATCGGGTGGCGGTACTGGTTGATCAGCACCACGTTGTCGTCATCGTCGATCGCGGCGACGGCGACGGCCCCGTGGTGCTCGATCACCTCACGTTCGACGATCCGCCCGCCCGGCATCGACACCTGGTCGAGCCGCAGCCCCAGGATGGCGCCGCTGTAGACGGTCTCGGTGGATACGGTCTCGAAGTCGTGGCTGCCTGGTCCGGCAGCTCCCCCGTCGGTCATGCCGCTATCCCTGTTCCGTCGCGCCCGCGAGTTCTTCGCCCGGAATATCAACCGGGAGCTGTTCGGCCGCTTTGTATTTCAGCGCCGCCGAGACCAGCGCCGCGAATAGCGGGTGTGGGCGGGTCGGACGACTCTTCAACTCGGGGTGGGCCTGGGTGGCGACGAAGAACGGGTGCACGTCAGCGGGCAGCTCGACGAACTCGACCAGATGCCCGTCGGGCGATGTGCCGCTGAACTCCAGGCCGCTCTCGGCGATCTTGTCGCGGTAGGCGTTGTTCACCTCGAAGCGGTGCCGGTGGCGCTCGGAGACGTGCTCGCTGCCGTAGGCGCGCGCGACGACCGAGCCCTTCACCAAGGTCGCGGGGTAGGCGCCGAGCCGCATAGTACCGCCGAGATCGGCCTCACCGGCCACGGCCTGCTCCTGGTCGGCCATGGTGGAAATGACGGGATGGGGTGTGTCGGGCTCGAATTCGGCCGAATTGGCCTCGGCCAGGCCGACGGAGCGGGCCGCTTCGATCACGATGCATTGCAGGCCGAGACACAGGCCGAGCAGCGGAATACCGCGGGTGCGCGCGTACCGGATGGCGCCGACCTTGCCCTCGATGCCACGGATGCCGAAGCCGCCGGGGATGAGCACGGCGTCCACGTCGCGCAGTGCATGCTGCGCGCCCGCCGGGGTCTCGCACTCGTCGGAGGGCACCCAGCGAATGTTGACCTTGGCGCGCGAGGCGAACCCGCCCGCGCGCAGCGCCTCGGTGACCGAAAGGTAGGCGTCGGGCAGGTCGACGTACTTGCCGACGAGCGCGACCTCGACCGTCTCCCGCGGCGAGTGCACCCGATCGAGCAGGTCGCCCCACACGGTCCAGTCCACATCGCGGAACGGCAGCCCGAGTCGGCGCACCACGTAGGCGTCCAATCCTTCACGGTGCAGCACGCGGGGGATGTCGTAGATGGAAGGAGCGTCCGGGGTGGAGATGCAGGCGTCCACCTCGACGTCGCACATCAGCGCGATCTTGCTCTTCAGTGCCTGCGGGACCTCGCGGTCGCAGCGCAGGATCAGCGCGTCGGGCTGGATACCGATGTTGCGCAGCGCCGCCACCGAGTGCTGCGTCGGCTTGGTCTTGAGCTCGCCGGAGGGAGCGAGGTAGGGCACCAGCGAGACGTGCAGGAAGAAGACGTTGTCCCGACCGACGTCGTGGCGGATCTGGCGAGCCGCCTCCAGGAACGGCTGCGACTCGATGTCGCCGACGGTGCCGCCGATCTCGGTGATCACCACGTCCGGGGCGTGCCCCTGCAGATCCGGGCCGCTCATCGCGACGATGCGGCTCTTGATCTCGTCGGTGATGTGCGGGATCACCTGCACCGTGTCGCCGAGATATTCGCCGCGGCGCTCCTTGGCGATGACCGACGAATATATTTGCCCGGTAGTCACATTCGCGTCCCGGGACAGGTCCCGATCGAGGAACCGCTCGTAGTGGCCGACATCCAGATCGGTCTCGGCGCCGTCCTCCGTCACGAAGACCTCGCCATGTTGGAAGGGGTTCATCGTGCCGGGATCGACGTTCAAGTACGGGTCGAGTTTCTGCATCGTGACGCGCAGCCCACGCGCCGTCAGCAGCTGACCGAGGCTGGAGGCGGTAAGACCTTTACCCAATGAGGAGGCGACTCCACCGCTGACGAAGATGTGCTTCGTGGCCGTTCGCGCCTGAATCCGTGTTTGACCCACGGAGCTTCACGGTAACACGAATCCGACCATCCGTTCGACGCCACGCATGTTTGCCACCCGATCGCCATGGCGTCCTTCAGAGCTGGGCAACCCTGCCGTGAGCGGGGTCGCCGGTCTCTCTGATCCAAACTGAATGTCATCCGGAGAAGCCGCTGGTTCAGCCGGGCAGGGCGGCCAGGGTGAGGGAGGTGGCTGTGCTGCCGGTGCCGTAGCGGCCCGCGCCGCCGTTGAGTTGTTCACCGAGGCCGAGGACGGTGGTGACGCGGCCGATTTCGCGGTCGAGATTGTCGACGGTGGTGACTTGGGCGGCGAGGGCCGCGTCGGTGCGGACGACGGCGATCGGACCGAGACCTTCCGCGGTACCGGTGCGGCCCGCCAAGACCACGCCCGAACCACGGCCGCGCAGGGCCCCCGCGAAGCGGGCGATGTCGGAGCCACGACCGTTCTCGATCGACTCGGCGCCGTTTCCGGTGATCACAACAGCGAGCTGTGCGGGACGGACCGGCGTGTCCCCGTAAGCGAGGAAACCGCCGCCGCGCAGGGTCTCCACGACCAGGCCGAGTTCCTCCGGAGTGCTGCGGGCTTGCCCGTCGGCCGGATCGAGCAGCAGGACCAGGCCGAGAAGATCGCCCGCCATGCTCCCCTGATCGACCGCGCCGGTACGCAACTGAGCGCCGGCGGGAATTACGTTGGTGACGGCGGTGCGCATCCGGTCCCCCTCGGCGGCGTCGACGAAGGCGTCGGTGAGCGCGATCCGTCCGGTCACCGCGACCCCGGACGTCTCCAGCGCCTTGGTCACTCCCTCGACGTCGCCGGTATCGGCATCCGGCGTTGTGAACACCACGACGCTGCGGTCGGCGAGGGTGCCGGCCAGGATACGGCCGGACGATCCGGCGATGAAGCGATCGGCGGAGGTCAGTTCATCGGTGAGCTGCCGATTGTGTTCGGCGAGCACGTCCACTTGTTGCCGGAGATCGGTCTTGTCCGCGCGCAACCCCGCCAGCAGGTCCGCCGCCAATGTCTGCGATCCGAGCACCACTCCGATCGCCAAGGCGAGAAAGATCCCCACGATCGAGATGGCATGTTGCCGCATCGAAACCATCGTTCTCCTCAGGTTATTTGTCGCCGACGAGCCCGTGTACCCAGAGCGCGAACCAGTTCCAGGTCTCGATGGCCCAGTCCGTGACGTCCCCGCCGCTGTCGGCCGCGAGCAGCACGACGATCACCGCGACCAGCGCGGCGAGCACCACCAGCGCGACGGCGATCCCGGAGACCCGGTTGCGGTAGAGCGTGGCGACTGCCTTCGCGTCGGTCAGCTTGGTGCCGACCTTCAGCCGGGTGAGGAAGGTCGCCGGATTGCTGCCGCGGCGGCCGCGGTCGAAGAAGTCGTCGAGCGATGCGGCGGCGCCCACGGTGACGATGAGCGAGGCGCCGTGGTGGTCGGCCAGCAGCAGCGCCAGGTCGGCGGGCGAACCCGACGAAGGGAACGTCGTCGCGCCGATGCCTAGATCCTGGATGCGTTCGAGTCCCTTGGCGTGACCGTCCGTGTCGGCAGGCAGGATAACCTCGGCTCCGCACTTCATCGTCGAGGAGGTGATCTCGTCCGGGTCGCCGACGATGAGGTCCGGTCGGTAGCCCCGCTTCACGAGGGTGTCCGCGCCACGGCCGACGCCGATCATGATCGGCGTGTACTCCTTGATGAACGGCTTGAGCCGCGCGAGATCGTCGGCGTGATCCGGGCCGTCCGCCACGACCACGACGTGCCGGTGCTTCATGACCAGCTCGAGCTCCGGAACCCCGATGCCGTCGATGAGCAGCGGGCTTTCGGTGCGGATGAACTCGATGGTATTGCCCGCGAAAGCCTCCAGATGATCGGCCAGCCCATTGCGTGCCTCGATCATCCGCTCGGCGACGGCCGAGTCGGTGAGTTCGATGCCCTCGACCAGGACCTCGGGCTCCTTCTTGATCATCTTGTCGGCGTATACGACACCTCCGTCGATCCGGACCTTGCTACCGTCCTTGATCTTGCCGAACGCGTCCGAACTCACTGTGTCCAGCAGCAGAATCCCGTTCGCCACCAGCACTTCCGGGCCGAGGTTCGGATAGCGGCCGGAAATAGACGGCGAGGTGTTGATCACCGCCACCACACCGGCCTCGATCAGCCGGTCGGCGGTCAACCGGTCGATGTCCATCTCGTCGAGAACGACGATGTCACCCGGTCCCACCCGCTTCAGCAGACGCCGAGTGTTGCGATCCACCCGGGCTGTCCCGGTCAGACCGGGCGGCGTTTCGGTGTTCTTCGACAACAGCGCCAGCATCCTCATGTCGCCGATGATGGTGGCAAACCCTCAACCATTGATGGAGGCGCGCCGCATCATCTATTACATCCGTCACGTGATAGGCCCACATGCCACACCGTTCCGGCACCTCTTCGACGTTGGTCCACCGGCCGGATTCAGGACAGGGCGCGCCATAAAAGGCCGCCTTGCACCACATTTACTGTTCAGCTGCCCTGAGTGAACCAGCGGCACCGCGGAACCGCAGACAGGGATTACCTTCATAGCCATCAGGGGGAGACCGAACCGACACCACGCGCCCGGCACCTCCCCAAGGCAGCCTTCCGTTCGAATTCGCCTATCCAGCGAACGAGTCGCTATTCATCTGATCCGGTATGAATTGCCGACTGTCGATCCCGATTCAGGTCACGTGGATCTCAACCGATGGGCGGGTTTCCCTTGATTCCGCGAAGAGTTCAGAATCAGAGCACCGACCCGTCTGAGACGATGCCCGCCCCAGGCCGGGCGCATCAGCCATCCTGACGCGCTCACAACCGGCTGTGATGCGGACAACACGATCAGCGAGCATGGCAAGACATACCTATATGCTGCCCGTCACAGATAACTCGAAGAGGAGGCCCCATGGCCAGCACCACCGTCGACGCCGTCATCGCCGCGCCGCGCGATGTCGTATACCGGCTCTTCGCCGACCGCGAAAGCATCAGCCCCTTCCTTCCGGTCCAGGTCAAGCTGACCAAGCCCGGCCTGACCGAACGTGAGGGCGTCGGCGCCCAGCATATGTTCGGACTCGGTCCGCTCGGCATCACCGAGGAGATCACCAAGCTGGTGCCGGGCGAGCGGATGGAATACAAGATCGTCAAGGGCGCGCCGGTGAAACGCCACGTCGGAATCGTCACCTTCGCCGACACCGACAACGGCACCCTGGTCTCCTACACGATGGAGTCCGACCCCAAGCTCCCCGTGCCCGCCAAGGTGCTGGAGTTCGGCCTGAAGAACCTGATCGACCAGTTCATCAAGGGCGCGCAGAAGGCTGTGCGCTGACCGACGCGGTCACCGCGTCGCCACCTCGGCGCCCGTCTTCTCGGCACGCGCCGTAGCCAGCAGCTCCTCCGCGTGCGCCCGGCCGGTCTCGGTGTCGTCGAGACCGGCAAGCATGCGGGCCAATTCGATGACGCGCTCATCCTTGGTGAGCGCACGAACGCCGCTGTCGACATTGCCCTTGCCGTTGTCGGACTTGTCGACCACCAGGTGGGTGTCGGCGAACGCCGCGACCTGCGGGAGGTGGGTGACCACGATGACCTGATGCGTGCGGGCGAGCCGGGCCAACCTGCGACCGATCTCGACTGCGGCACGGCCGCCGACACCAGCGTCGACCTCGTCGAACACCATGGTCGCGCCGTGATCGGAGACGGCGAGCACGACCTCGAGTGCCAGCATCACGCGCGACAACTCACCACCGGAGGCGCTCTTGCTCAACGGCAGCGACTGTGCGCCCGAATGCGCCGACAGGCGGAACTCGACCTCATCGATACCAGACGAACCGGCGTGCAGTTCCTGCCCACCGACGGTGAGCGGCGCGGAGTCCTGCGGGCTCGCGGGCAGCGGCCGAACCTCGACCTCCAAGCGTGCCTTGGCCATCGCGAGACCACCCAGTTCGGCACTGACGGCGACCCCCAGTTTGCCCGCCGCCTCGGTTCGCGCGGCGCTCAGCTTCGTCGCCGCCTCCCGTACCCGCTCGGCCGCGACGTCCACCTCCGCGGCCAACTTGGTCAGCGCCTCCTCGGACACGTCGAGCGAGCCGAGCCTGGTACGCGCCTCGTCGGCCCAGGCGATCACACCGTCGATGTCGGGGGCGTACTTGCGCGTCAGCGTCTTCAACTCGGCCTGCCGGGTGAGGAGGGCGTCCAGCGCGCCCGGATCCGAAGGCAGGTCCGAGAGGTAGCCGCTCAGCTCGGTGGTCAGATCGACTACCACGGCAATGGCCTCGGCCAGGCGTGGTGCGAGGGCGATCAGCGCGGGATCATCGGCCGATTCGATGCGGGCGCGCGCGGCACCGAGCAATTCCAGTGCGCCGGAACCGACTTCGGGAGCGTCGGCCGGCCCGGCCAGCGCGTCGCGCGCGGTGGCCGCCGCCTCACGTAGCGAGTCCAAGTCGCTGAGCCTGCGGACCTCATCGACGATGCGCACGTCCTCGCCGAGCTCGGGTGCGATGGCATCGATGTCGTTCAGCGAGTGTTTGAGCCGGTCCGCCTCGAGCACCAGTTCCCTGCTGCGCGCGGTCCGTTCGAGCAGTTCGTTCCTGGCTTCCAGCCAGGAACGGCGCTGGACTTGGTATTTCCGCAGCAGCGGACCCACGGTGTCGGCGGCGAACTGGTCAAGCGCGGACAACTGCTGATCGGGACGCTGCAAGCGCAGCTGGTCGTTTTGGCCGTGCACCGTCAACAGGGGCGCGGTGAAATCGGCCAGCACCGAGGCGGGGATGCCGCGACCGCCGAGGTGCGCGCGCGACCGCCCGTCGCTGCCGACCGTGCGGATGGCGATGATGCTACCGTCGTCGTCCTGTTCGGCCGCCGCCGCTTCCAGAACTCGCGCGACCTCGGCCCGGGCCGCGTCGTTGACGTCCTCGACGGTGAACCGGCCCTCTACCACGGCACGGGACGCGCCGAGCCGGACCCGACCCGCATCGGCCCGCGCACCACTGAGCAGATGCAGGCTGGTCACCACCATGGTCTTGCCCGCTCCGGTCTCACCGGTCAGACAGGTCAGCCCCTCGTGGAACTGCGCGGTGGCTGTGGAAATGACGCCGAGGCCGTCAATCCTGATCTCTGTCAGCACTTGTGCTCTCCGTTCGCCGTCGGCCACGCCAGCCTGTCACGGGCAATTGGAACTTGCGCACCATCCGGTCGGCGAACGGCGCGGAGTCCAGCCGTACCCAGCGCACCGGCTCGGCGCCGCGGACCGCTTC
Source organism: Nocardia sp. NBC_00881 (assembly GCF_045207455.1). Taxonomy (NCBI): domain Bacteria; kingdom Bacillati; phylum Actinomycetota; class Actinomycetes; order Mycobacteriales; family Nocardiaceae; genus Nocardia; species Nocardia sp. NBC_00881. Next base: position 10,944 of record NZ_CP108798.1, on the reverse strand, counting down.
CACCCGGCCGCCATTCGGTAGTGCGAGCGTGCGCCTGCCATCCAGGAAAACTATCGCATCGTGACCGGTCGCCACCGATTCGACCGCGATCCGCGACTCCGGGCTGGTCACCAACGGCCGCGCGAACAGTGCATGGGCATTGCTCGGAATCACCAACAGCGCTTCGAGTTCCGGCCATACCACCGGCCCGCCCGCGGAGAAGGCGTAGGCGGTCGATCCGGTCGGCGTGGCGATCAGGATGCCGTCGCAGCCGAACGCGGACACCGGGCGACCGTCGACCTCCAGCACCACTTCGAGCACACCCATGCGCGAGGCGTTTTCGATGCTCGCCTCGTTCAACGCCCAGCCGCTCTCGACCACCTCGTCCTCGACCCGGACCGTGACGTCGATGGTCATCCGGTGCTCGATCGTGTAGTCGCGCCGGACCACCTGGGCCAGCGCTTCGTCCAGGTGCTCGGCCTCGGCCTCGGTGAGAAACCCGATGCGGCCGAGGTTGATTCCGAGCACGGGCACCGCGGCCGGACGCACCAGCTCGGCGGCGCGCAGGAACGTTCCGTCGCCACCGAGTACGAGCACCATCTCGCAGCCGACCGCTGCCTGGGGACCGTGCTCGACTACGCGCACCGGGTAGCCGCACGGCTCGGCCTCGAATCGGGTGCTGTCCGCCTCGTCCGCGAGCACCCGCAGGCAGATGCCCGCGTCCGCGAAGATCTTCGCCACCCGGTGGGCGGTCTCGATGATCTCCGCCCGGCCCGGATGTGACACCAGTAGGATCTCCCGGCCTCCGGCCCGTGCCAGCGCATTCACTGTGGACCCTCCTCAACCGCACGTTCAACGAGGACCGCGACCTGCTCGCCGTCGTCTTCGAACTGCCCATCCTTGCGCAGCCACAAGAAGTATTCGACATTGCCCGACGGCCCTGGCAAGGGGCTCGCCACTACGCCGACGGTACGCATGCCTAGTTCCGCCGCCGCGGCGGCGACCCTGCGGACCGCTTCGGCCCGCAGGGCGGGATCACGCACCACGCCGCCGGAGCCCACACGGTCCTTACCCACCTCGAACTGCGGCTTCACCATCGGCAACAGGTCGGCGCCTGGCGCCGCGCAGGCCGCCAGCGCGGGCAGCACCACACCGAGCGAGATGAACGACAGGTCGCCTACCACAAGTTCGACGGCGCCGCCGATCGCTTCGGGAGTCAGGTGGCGCACGTTGGTGCGGTCGAACACCCGCACCCGCTCGTCGTTCTGTAGGCGCCAGACCAGCTGGCCGTATCCGACATCGACCGCGATGACCTCACGCGCCTCACGTGACAGCAGGACGTCGGTGAAGCCGCCGGTCGACGCGCCGGCGTCCAAGCATCGCTTATCCGCGACCGAGAGCCCCTGTGGTTCGAACAGCTGCAACGCGCCGAGCAGTTTGTGCGCCCCGCGCGACGCCCAGGAAACCTCGTCGGGTTCCGCACGCACCACCAACGGCGTGCCCGATTCCACGGCGGTCGCCGCCTTGACAGCGACCGCTCCAGCTATCAGGACGCGGCCCGCACCGATCAGCTCGACCGCGTGCTCTCGCGATCTCGCCAATCCGCGCCGAACCAGTTCCGCGTCCACTCGCGAGCGCCGGGCCACTTCAGATCTTGTCCACCGTGGCCAGCGCCTGAACGAGCACGTCGTGTGCCTGCTCGAGGATTCGGGCGCGACGGGTGATATCCGCGCCGGACTCGGCGCTGTCGGCCGCCGCATTTGCTGCGGCCCAACCAGGGCGTGAGTCGAGTTCTGCGAGCAGGCTGTCGACACCTCCGCGAATCCGATCCGGGTCGGCGGGCTCCGCGCGCCCTTGCACACCCGGCAAATGCTGACCGGGCAACGGGACTCCGGGGCGGGGGCCGTTCGGCCCGGCGGCGTGCATTCCGGGGCCGTTGGAACGGGGCATAGGAGTAGTCATCGTGGCGTCAACGCTATCGGATTTCCGAACTGGACGCGCGAACCGTCACCGCTCGCCCAGGGTTACGTCGCAGGACCTCACCCAGGTCGCTGTCGGACGGGAGATCAACGGGCGGATAGTTGAGGGCGTCCAGGGAGTCGGAGACATAGGTGGGAATCTGGTCGGCAGCGGCGTCGCGCAGCTCGTCCACGGTGCTCACGCCGGTCAGCACCAGCAGCGAATCGAGACCGACGCGGTTGGCGCCTTCGATGTCGGTGTCGAGACGGTCGCCGACCACCAGTGCGCCGCGAGTGTTCGCGCGGACGAGAGCGTCCTCCAGCAGGGGCGCGTACGGCTTGCCCACCACGATCGGCTCCCGGCCGGACGCTGCGCGCAGCGCTGCGACCATCGCGCCGTTGCCCGGAGCGAGGCCACGTTCGTTCGGCAGGGTCTTGTCGGTGTTCGCGGCGACCCACAGTGCGTCCGCGCGCAAGGCGTAAGCAGCCTCGGCCAAGTCCGGCCACGCCGTGTGAGGGGAATGTCCTTGCACCACAGCCGCGGGGGCGGCACCGTCGAAGCGCCGCATCGAGAGGAGACCGACCGCGTCCACCTCGGCCGCCAGATCATCGGTGCCGACGATCAGTACCCGCGCGCCCTGGTCGAGGCGCTCGGCCAGCAGACGGGCGGCCGCCTGCGCGCTGGTCACCACGTCGTCGGTCGTCGCAGAAAAGCCGAGCTCGGTCAGATGCCCGGCCACGACGTCCGGGCCCCGGCTGGCATTGTTCGTGACGTACACGAGCCGCTGAGCACCCTTGCCCCCGTCGGCCAATGCCTGTGGGGCACCCTCGATCACCGCGTGACCGCGATACAGTGTGCCGTCCAAATCCAGCAGCAGGGCTTGGTAGCGATCCCGTAGTCGCTTCACACCACTCTCACTCCGTGTCACCCGATCGGCGACTTGCCGACTCACACCGCCGGGCCCTCCGGCGGTACAGCCATCTCGGCAAGTCCGAGCCATTCGAACACTACGCCAGGCGAGAGACAGGAAGAGCCTGGCGTCAGCCACTGGTGGCTTGGATCGTCGGTGCCGCGCGGCGGTTCCGGGCACACTCGTCAGTGCTGATCAAGTACCGTCCCGGCTCATCCGAATCCGTTCCGGCACTACTCGTCACGCTGTGCGACCTATCCGGTACGCGCCTCAGCAGCAGCAACGTGAGGAGCGCAGATTCGCGGAATCGAGCACCCACCGCACACGGAGTGGGTGCTGTCCCGCATATTGGGAGAAGCCGGTTACTTGCGGGGCCAGCCGCTAGCGGAGCAACTACGTGGAGACGGGATCGAATCCGTCGGGGTGTATTTCAGCAAAACCCGCCGTCGGGCGGGTCCTCATCAGAGTGGCGAAGCGACAAGGCAGGATCGGCCTGCTGCACTTCAATCTGAGAATCTTCCGATCCGGCGTGACTGTCGGTGCCTGAGCTGCTGCAGGAACTTCGCCGTCGGCGCTGCTGCCTTTCGCCGACCAGGCCGGGCACCCTTTCCGGGTCTGTCCGGTTGGGTCGCCCACACTCGGCTAAAGGTCGATGTCACCCGTGAGTTCGGCGGCACGTTCTTCCGCATCGGTTTCGCCGTCGAGGTCGGCGGAGGCGGCGTTGAGGAACCAGGTGAGGCCCTCGTCGGTGCGACCTGCGGCGACCAGTGCGTCGGCGTAGGCGTAGAAGAGGCGGGCCGCGGCCGAACCGGTGCGGGACAGATCGAGATCCGCCGTCTGCAGGGTCACGACGGCTTGGTCGTACTGACCGAGGTCCATCCGGGCTCCCGCGACGACGATGCGCAATTCGGTGGCCTCGTCTCCGCGTAAGGCGCGGGCCTCGTCGCTGCGACCGAGCTCGATCGCGCGTTCGGGGCGGCCGAGGCCACGTTCACAGTCGGCCATCACGGCCAGCAGGCCGGACCCGCCGGACATCCGGCGGGCGGTTCGCAGCTCCGAGAGGGCTTCGGCCCATTCGCCCGCGTGATAGGCGGCGACGCCTGCCGTTTCGCGCACCACGGCGATCCGACCGGCGCGCTGGCGCGCTGCCCTGGCATGCACGAGAGCCAGATCCGGATCGTCATCGATGAGCCGCACGGCCATCACGAGATGACGGGCGACCGTCTCCGCATTGCCCTTGTCGAGGCTGAGGAGATCGCGGCGGACGGCAGGGTCGAGATCGGTAGGCTGGACATCGTCCGGCAGATCCGGTTCTTCCGGACGCGGCGGACGACGGTCCGCCGAACGGCCACCACCGCCGCCCTCGCCGCCGCGACGGCGATCCTGCGGCGCATCACCGCGCGCGGCCCACTCGGCGCGGTCCGAGTCACCGCGACGGTCGCCTCGGTCGGACCCACGACGCTCACCGGCATCACGGCTTTCGTTCGAGCCACGGCGATCCTCGGCATCACCACGGCGCTCGAAGCCGGAGTCGCCCCGCCGACCGCCACCGCTGTGGTCAGCCGAATCGCCGCGACGGGTGAACCCGCCGCGCTCCCCTGAGGCACCGCGCCGGGCATCGCTTCGATCCCCTGAATCGTCACCGCGACGGTGGAAACCGCCACGCGAATCCGTACCCCCGCTGGCGCCGCCACGCGCGCCGGAATCGCCACGCCGGTCGAAACCGCCACGTGACTCACTGCGGCGCTCACCGGAATCACCGCGCCGGTCGACCTCCCCAGGCCTACCGGAGTCGCCACGGCGATCGGACCCGCCACGCTCGCTGGAGCTGCCGCGACGGTTGAACCTCCCGCGCTCACCAGAATCGCTGCCGCGCTCGAACCCGCCACGTTTGGCCGCATCGCCTCCGCGATGGAAGCCACCGGAGCCACCACCACGGTCGGCGCTACCCCGATCGCCGGAGGAGTCCTGCCGCCTGAAGCCACTTCGCTCGGAGGAGGTGTCGCGCTGGCCGGAGCCGCCGTGCTCACCCGACTCGCCACGATTCGACCCGCCGTCGGATTCTCCGCGGCGCTTGAAGCCACCGCGCTCCGATGAGTCATCGCGTGGACCAGAGCCGCCGGACACACCGCGTCGCTTGAAGCCACCGCGTTCACCGGAGTCGTCGCGGCGCTTGAAGCCACCGCTACGCTGGCCCGAGCCGGAGCGTTCGCCGCTCTCACGGCTGTCGCCGCGCCGACCGGACCCGGACTCGGCAGCGCCGCGCCGGAAGGGCTTCCGATCGTCGTTCTCTTCCGGCACGGTGCTCCCTTTCTAGATTTCGCAAGAAGTAAGTAGGGCCCCACAAATTCAATCACGCGCCGACGGTGGGGCGGGGGCACGGCGAAGTAGTCCGGGCACAGTCAGGTGCTCAAACGCCGATAGGGGACCCAAATTTGGGTCCCCTATCGTGAAAGGATGTTCCGGCGGTGTCCTACTCTCCCACACCCTGTCGAGTGCAGTACCATCGGCGCTGGCAGGCTTAGCTTCCGGGTTCGGAATGGGACCGGGCGTTTCCCTGCCGCTATGGCCGCCGTAACTCTGTGAAACTGTCACACGCCACACTGTTCACCTTGTTGGGGTGGGTGGTGTGGTGTTTGTGTGTTGTTTCAGATACTGCACAGTGGACGCGTAGCTTCTTTGTTGGTAAGTCCTCGGCCTATTAGTACCAGTCACCTCCACACGTTGCCGTGCTTCCAGTTCTGGCCTATCAACCCTATGGTCTGTAGGGGGCCTTAACCACTCGATGGTGGTGAGAAACCTCATCTTGGAACAGGCTTCCCGCTTAGATGCTTTCAGCGGTTATCCCTTCCGAACGTAGCTAACCAGCGGTGCCCTTGGCAGGACAACTGGCACACCAGAGGTTCGTCCGTCCCGGTCCTCTCGTACTAGGGACAGCCTTCCTCAAGTTTCTGACGCGCGCGGCGGATAGAGACCGAACTGTCTCACGACGTTCTAAACCCAGCTCGCGTGCCGCTTTAATGGGCGAACAGCCCAACCCTTGGGACCTACTCCAGCCCCAGGATGCGACGAGCCGACATCGAGGTGCCAAACCATCCCGTCGATATGGACTCTTGGGGAAGATCAGCCTGTTATCCCCGGGGTACCTTTTATCCGTTGAGCGACACCGCTTCCACTTGCCGGTGCCGGATCACTAGTCCCGACTTTCGTCCCTGCTCGACATGTCTGTCTCACAGTCAAGCTCCCTTGTGCACTTGCACTCGACACCTGATTGCCAACCAGGCTGAGGGAACCTTTGGGCGCCTCCGTTACATTTTAGGAGGCAACCGCCCCAGTTAAACTACCCACCAGGCACTGTCCCTGAACCAGATCATGGTCCGAGGTTAGAAGTCCAATACGATCAGAGTGGTATTTCAACGATGACTCCACGAACACTGGCGTGCCCGCTTCGTAGTCTCCCACCTATCCTACACAAACCGTACCGAACACCAATACCAAGCTATAGTGAAGGTCCCGGGGTCTTTTCGTCCTGCCGCGCGTAACGAGCATCTTTACTCGTAATGCAATTTCGCCGAGTCTGTGGTTGAGACAGCAGAGAAGTCGTTACGCCATTCGTGCAGGTCGGAACTTACCCGACAAGGAATTTCGCTACCTTAGGATGGTTATAGTTACCACCGCCGTTTACCGGGGCTTAAATTCTCAGCTTCGCACCCCGAAGGGCGCTAACCGGTCCTCTTAACCTTCCGGCACCGGGCAGGCGTCAGTCCGTATACATCGTCTTACGACTTCGCACGGACCTGTGTTTTTAGTAAACAGTCGCTTCTCTCTGGTCTCTGCGACCACACCCAGCTCGGACCGCGAGGGTCGTCACCAGACGTGGTCCCCCTTCTCCCGAAGTTACGGGGGCATTTTGCCGAGTTCCTTAACCACAGTTCTCTCGATCGCCTCGGTATTCTCTACCTGACCACCTGTGTCGGTTTGGGGTACGGGCCGTGTATCAACTCACTAGAGGCTTTTCTCGGCAGCATAGGATCACTGAATTCACCTCAATCGGCTACGCATCACCTCTCAGGCACGTGTTGTGCGGATTTGCCTACACAACGCCCTACAGGCTTACACCAGTACAACCACTGACTGGCCCAGCTACCTTCCTGCGTCACCCCATCGCTTGACTACTACCAGCCGGGGTCGTGTGCAGCCCCTCACTCGAGACCCGAAGGTCTTCTCGGAGGTTTTGGACACTTAGCACAACTGATTCATCATGGGCGCGGATACACGGGTACGGGAATATCAACCCGTTGTCCATCGACTACGCCTGTCGGCCTCGCCTTAGGTCCCGACTCACCCTGGGCGGATTAACCTGGCCCAGGAACCCTTGGTCATTCGGCGGACGAGTTTCTCACTCGTCTTTCGCTACTCATGCCTGCATTCTCACTCCCACACCCTCCACCACTGGATCACTCCGTGGCTTCCCTGGATGCAGGACGCTCCCCTACCCACCCGAACCACTGCACACCCAACCGGAGTCGGATGCGGATGTATTGTTCGAGTGCCGCGGCTTCGGCGGTGTACTTGAGCCCCGCTACATTGTCGGCGCAGGATCACTTGACCAGTGAGCTATTACGCACTCTTTCAAGGGTGGCTGCTTCTAAGCCAACCTCCTGGTTGTCTTCGCGACCCCACATCCTTTTCCACTTAGTACACGCTTAGGGGCCTTAGCCGGCGATCTGGGCTGTTTCCCTCTCGACTACGAAGCTTATCCCCCGCAGTCTCACTGCCACGCTCTCACACACCGGCATTCGGAGTTTGGCTGATTTCGGTAAGCTTGTAGGCCCCCTAGACCATCCAGTAGCTCTACCTCCGGCGTGAAACACGTGACGCTGCACCTAAATGCATTTCGGGGAGAACCAGCTATCACGGAGTTTGATTGGCCTTTCACCCCTACCCACAACTCATCCCCTCAGTTTTCAACCTAAGTGGGTTCGGGCCTCCACGACGTCTTACCGTCGCTTCACCCTGGCCATGGGTAGATCACTCCGCTTCGGGTCTAGAACACGCGACTGGAACGCCCTATTCGGACTCGCTTTCGCTACGGCTACCCCACACGGGTTAACCTCGCCACATGCCACTAACTCGCAGGCTCATTCTTCAAAAGGCACGCCATCACCCCCGGCAGACTCAACTGCCCAAAGGCTTTGACGGATTGTAAGCGCACGGTTTCAGGTACTATTTCACTCCCCTCCCGGGGTACTTTTCACCTTTCCCTCACGGTACTAGTCCGCTATCGGTCACCAGGGAGTATTCAGGCTTACCGGGTGGTCCCGGCAGATTCACAGCAGATTTCACGGGCCCGCTGCTACTCGGGCACCCACTACAACAGGGCACGTGTTTTCGTCTACGGGACTCTCACCCTCTACGACAGGCCGTTCCAGACCACTTCGACTAACACGAACCTTTCTGACTGTTGCTCGCCACGGCAGTGACAAGAAAGTGAGCCCCACAACACCACACGGACAACCCCTGCCGGGTATCACATCCGCATGGTTTAGCCTCATCCGCTTTCGCTCGCCACTACTCACGGAATCACAATTGTTTTCTCTTCCTGCGGGTACTGAGATGTTTCACTTCCCCGCGTTCCCTCCACACACCCTATATATTCAGGTGCGGGTAACACGACATCACTCGTGCTGGGTTTCCCCATTCGGACATCCTCGGATCTCAGCTCGGTTGACAGCTCCCCGAGGCTTATCGCAGCCTCCTACGTCCTTCATCGGCTCCTGGTGCCAAGGCATCCACCGTACGCTCTTAAACACTTACAAACAAAGATGCTCGCGTCCACTGTGCAGTTCTCAAACAACACACCCGACTCGAACGAACCCACCACCACGACCACCCCGAAGAGTGCGGTCTGCGTAGCATCCGAACCGGATCATGTATTCGCCTAGAAAGAAACACTCGCGTGTTCTCTCAGGACCCAACAGTGTGTCGATATATCCCACCGCCAACCAGTCACGAAACCAGTTGATACCGCGGAGGAAAGTGTCAGCGTTCCACCCATGAGCATCCGCAGTCCCACAGACGAGGACTCAACGGTCTCTGGCACCAGCGTTTACCATCCCCGACTCTTCGGGGTGCCGTGCAGAAGTGCTCCTTAGAAAGGAGGTGATCCAGCCGCACCTTCCGGTACGGCTACCTTGTTACGACTTCGTCCCAATCGCCAATCCCACCTTCGACGGCTCCCTCCCACAAGGGGTTAGGCCACCGGCTTCGGGTGTTACCGACTTTCATGACGTGACGGGCGGTGTGTACAAGGCCCGGGAACGTATTCACCGCAGCGTTGCTGATCTGCGATTACTAGCGACTCCAACTTCACGGGGTCGAGTTGCAGACCCCGATCCGAACTGAGACCGGCTTTAAGGGATTCGCTCCACCTCACGGTCTCGCAGCCCTCTGTACCGGCCATTGTAGCATGTGTGAAGCCCTGGACATAAGGGGCATGATGACTTGACGTCGTCCCCACCTTCCTCCGAGTTGACCCCGGCAGTCTCTCACGAGTCCCCGCCATTACGCGCTGGCAACATAAGATAAGGGTTGCGCTCGTTGCGGGACTTAACCCAACATCTCACGACACGAGCTGACGACAGCCATGCACCACCTGTACACCGACCACAAGGGGGCCTACATCTCTGCAGGTTTCCGGTGTATGTCAAACCCAGGTAAGGTTCTTCGCGTTGCATCGAATTAATCCACATGCTCCGCCGCTTGTGCGGGCCCCCGTCAATTCCTTTGAGTTTTAGCCTTGCGGCCGTACTCCCCAGGCGGGGTACTTAATGCGTTAGCTACGGCACGGATCCCGTGGAAGGAAACCCACACCTAGTACCCACCGTTTACGGCGTGGACTACCAGGGTATCTAATCCTGTTCGCTACCCACGCTTTCGCTTCTCAGCGTCAGTTACTTCCCAGAGACCCGCCTTCGCCACCGGTGTTCCTCCTGATATCTGCGCATTTCACCGCTACACCAGGAATTCCAGTCTCCCCTGAAGTACTCAAGTCTGCCCGTATCGCCTGCAAGCTCACAGTTGAGCTGTGAGTTTTCACAGACGACGCGACAAACCGCCTACAAGCTCTTTACGCCCAGTAATTCCGGACAACGCTCGCACCCTACGTATTACCGCGGCTGCTGGCACGTAGTTGGCCGGTGCTTCTTCTACAGGTACCGTCAGTTTCCCTTCGTCCCTGTCGAAAGAGGTTTACAACCCGAAGGCCGTCATCCCTCACGCGGCGTCGCTGCATCAGGCTTTCGCCCATTGTGCAATATTCCCCACTGCTGCCTCCCGTAGGAGTCTGGGCCGTGTCTCAGTCCCAGTGTGGCCGGTCACCCTCTCAGGTCGGCTACCCGTCGTCGCCTTGGTGAGCCGTTACCCCACCAACAAGCTGATAGGCCGCGGGCCCATCTCGCACCGATAAATCTTTCCACCCACCAGCATGCACCAGCAGGTCCTATCCGGTATTAGACCCAGTTTCCCAGGCTTATCCCGAAGTACGAGGCAGATCACCCACGTGTTACTCACCCGTTCGCCGCTCGTGTACCCCGAAGGGCCTTACCGCTCGACTTGCATGTGTTAAGCACGCCGCCAGCGTTCGTCCTGAGCCAGGATCAAACTCTCCGTTGAAGACTCACAACCACACCCCCGAAGAGGTGCAATCAAAAGTATGAACCAGAGTCCGAAAACCCAGCAAAACAAAACGCCAACAAAATGTTGACTAAAATGTCCAACCTTCCAACCGGGGGGAAAGAAAGGCCGGAACCAATATAAAAATTGGCACTGACATTCATCGACACACTATTGAGTTCTCAAAGAACACACGCACACACATCCAGTCTAGACGAACCAGACCTTCTGCGAGGCAACCGTTCCAGCCTAACTAGATTCTGGAGCGAAGTCAAGCTCGATCCTGATCCTTTTGGCTGCCAGGCGCTCCTCGTCCTACCTCGTTTCCCAGTCCTTCCGCTCAGCGTCTCCGCTGGGCTTCTCGGCTCCGGGTCGGTGTCCGTGTCGCTCTGACCTGGAATAAGTTACGCGGCGGAAAACGC